>NZ_JBNJMN010000001.1:0-4800000 GCF_050936535.1 Nonomuraea sp. CA-218870
CGGGGCGTTTCATTTCTCTTCTATCCTCGCACCCTCTCGAATCCGTGTCAAATTGACTCGAATCTCTGAAAAGTGGAGAAATGTCGCCGGACCGCGCCGGCTCCATAAGATTAGCAGCGCCCCGGAGTGCTCAAGCCGCCCTCGCCCGCCCCGGCAGGCCACAAAACGATCACGGCCGACCATAGACTCCCCACGTGAGCAGCAATCCGCCTGTGGCGAAGAAGATCCCGGCCGAGCGCGTCCATCACGGCGACACCGTGATCGACGAGTACGCGTGGCTGGCCGGCAAGGACGACCCCGACACGATCTCCTACCTGGAGGCCGAGAACGCCTACCTGGAGCAGGAGACCTCTCACCTGACGGAACTGCGCGACAAGCTGTTCCTGGAGATCAAGAACCGCACCCAGGAGACCGACCTGACGGTGCCGAGCCGCAAGGGCGCGTGGTGGTACTACACGCGCACCGAGGAGGGCAAGCAGTACGCGGTGTCGTGCCGGGTGCCCGCGGACAGCGAGACCCCTCCCGACATCACCCCCGGCGAACGCCTGGAGAACGAGCAGGTCATCGTCGACGGCAACGAGCTGGCCGGTGACGGCCCGTTCTTCGCCATGGGCACCAGCTCGGTGTCTCCCGACGGCACGATGCTGGCCTACTCGACGAACTACAGCGGCGACGAACGGTTCACCCTGCGGTTCAAGGACCTGCGGACCGGCGAGCAACTGCCCGACGAGATCGAGGGCATCTTCTACGGCGGCGCCTGGTCGGCCGACGGCTCGACGTTCTTCTACACCCGGGTGGACGACGCCTGGCGGCCCTACCAGGTCTACCGGCACACCCTGGGCACCGGCGAGGACACGCTCGTCTACCAGGAGGACGACGAGCGGTTCTGGGTGGGCGTCGGGCTGACCCGGAGCGAGCGCTACCTGGTGCTGGGAGCCGGCAGCAAGATCACCAGCGAGGTGCGCATCCTGGACGCGGCCACGCCGTCCGGCGAGTTCCGGCTGGTGCGGCCCAGGAAGACCGGCGTCGAGTACGGCGTCGAGCACGCCGGCGACTTCTTCTACGTGCTGCACAACGAGAACGCGCGCAACTTCGAGCTGGCCACCGCGCCGCTCGACGACCCTGGCTCGTGGACGCCGCTGATCCCGCACCGCGACGACACCCGCCTGCTGGAGATCGAGGCGTTCTCCGGGCACGCCGTGCTCCATCTGCGCCGTGACGGGCTGACCGGCCTGCGCGTGCTGCCGCACAACGGCGAGCCTCCGTATGAGATCGAGTTCCCCGAGCCGCTGTACGACGTGTCGCCGGCGGGGAACCCGGAGTTCGTGACGAACCGGCTCAGGCTGGGCTACACCAGCATGGTCACCCCGCCCAGCGTCTACGACTACGACCTGGCCAGCAGGGACCTGATCCTGTTGAAGCGGCGGCCGGTGCTCGGCGGCTACGACTCGGACGACTACGAGCAGTTCCGCGAGTGGGCCACGGCCGAGGACGGCACCAAGGTCCCGATCTCGATCGTCAAGCGCAAGGACTGCACGCTCCCGGCGCCGACGGTGCTCTACGGCTACGGCAGCTACGAGACGTCGATCGACCCGTCGTTCTCGGTGCCGCGGCTGTCGATCCTGGACCGGGGGTTCGTGTTCTCCGTGGCGCACGTGCGCGGCGGCGGCGAGATGGGCCGTCAGTGGTACGAGGACGGCAAGCTCACCAGGAAGAAGAACACGTTCACCGACTTCGTGGCGGCGGCCCGGCACATGAAGCGGTCGGGCTGGAGCTCGAAGGTGATCGCCCGCGGCGGCTCGGCGGGAGGGCTGCTCATGGGCGCGGCGGTGAACCTGGCGCCGGAGGAGTTCGCGGGCGTGGTGGCCGAGGTGCCGTTCGTGGACGCGCTCAACACCATCCTCGACCCGTCGCTGCCGCTGACCGTGATCGAGTGGGACGAATGGGGCGACCCGCTGCACGATCCCGAGGTGTACGCCTACATGAAGGGCTACACGCCGTACGAGAACGTGGACGGCAGGACGTACCCGCCCATTCTCGCGATCACCAGCCTGAACGACACCCGGGTGCTCTACCACGAGCCGGCGAAGTGGATCGCGCGGCTGCGCGCGACCGCCGCAGGGGGGCCGTTCCTGCTGAAGACGGAGATGGGCGCGGGCCACGGCGGGCGCAGCGGGCGCTACGACGCCTGGCGGGAGGAGGCGTTCGCGCTGGCGTGGATGATCGAGAGGGGCACCGCGTGACCTATCTCGCCGACCCGGCGCGCTACGAGCGGCAGCCGTACAACCGCAGCGGACGCAGCGGGCTCAAGCTGCCGGCGGTGTCGCTGGGCCTCTGGCACAACTTCGGCGACGACCGTCCCCTGGCCACCTCGCGGGCGATCCTGCGCCGCGCCTTCGACCTCGGGGTGACGCACTTCGACCTGGCCAACAACTACGGCGTGCCGTACGGGTCCGCGGAGCGGAACTTCGGCCGGGTCTTCCGGCAGGACTTCGCGCCGTACCGGGACGAGCTGATCATCTCGACCAAGGCCGGCTATGACATGTGGCCAGGCCCGTACGGCGAGTGGGGCTCGCGCAAGTACCTGCTGGCCAGCCTGGACCAGTCGCTGGCGCGGATGGGCCTGGAGTACGTCGACGTCTTCTACAGCCACCGGCCGGACCCCGACACGCCGCTGGAGGAGACGATGGGGGCGCTGGACCGGGCGGTGCGCTCGGGCAAGGCGCTGTACGCGGGCATCTCCAACTACTCGGCGGAGAAGACCGCGCAGGCGGCCAGGATCATGCGGGAGCTGGGCACGCCGCTCCTCATCCACCAGCCGTCCTACTCGATGATCAACCGGTGGATCGAGGACGGGCTGCTGGACGTGCTGGAGGAGGCGGGCATGGGCTGCATCGTGTACTCGCCGCTGGCGCAGGGCCTGCTGACCGACCGCTACCTGAAGGGAGTGCCGGCCGACTCGCGGGCGGCCACCAGCCGGTTCCTCAGCGCCGACCGGATCGACACCGAGCTGGCCGGCCGGTTGAACGAGCTGGCCGCGGAGCGGGGTCAGACGCCGGCTCAGATGGCGCTGTCGTGGACGCTCAGGGACCCGCGGGTGACGAGCGTGCTGATCGGCGCGAGCAGCGTCAGGCAGCTGGAGGACAACGTGGCGTGCGTCGAGGGCCCGGCGTTCACCGAGGACGAGCTGAAGGCGATCGACGCGATCACAGCGCCTCGTGCCGCTGGAGGTAGGTGAACGCCGCCCAGCCGGGGAGCACCGGCAGCCAGAACGTGAGCAGCCGGTAGAGCAGAACCGCCGACGTGGCCAGCTCGGCGGGCACCCCGGCCACGGTCAGGCCCGCCGTGAGCGACAGTTCGACCGCGCCCAGGCCGCCAGGCGTGGGCGCGGCCGAGCCGATGGCGTTGGCCGTGAGGTAGACGACCGCGACGGTGGTGAAGCCGATCTCCCAGTTGAAGGCGTGCACGCACGCGTACAGGCAGAGCACGAACGTGAGCGTGATCATGAGCGTGCCGATCGAGCCCTCGATCAGCTTGCGCGGCGACTGGAGCACGTCCAGCAGCCGCGGCAGCACGTTGGAGAAAAGCCGCCGCATCCGCCGGGTCACCAGCCGGCGCAGCGGCGGCACCCCCATCAGCACCACGACCAGCAGGGCGACCGCCAGCAGGGCGACGACCAGGCCGCGTGACGGGGTGAACGTGCTGGCGGTGTTGGATCCGGTGATGTAGGCGAACAGCAGCAGCAGCGCGATGTGGAAGGCGAACATGACGAGCTGTGAGGCGCCGACGCTGGCCACCGCGAGGGCCGGCGCGATCCCGCGCTTCTGCAGGTAGCGGGTGTTGATGGCGACGCCGCCGACCGCGGCGGGCGCGACGAGCTTCACGAACGAGGCCGCGAACTGCGCGAGCGTGGTCCGCCACAGCGGCAGCGAGTCGGGCACGAAGCCCCTGAGCATGACCGCGGCGGCCACGAAGCTGACGAACGAGGCGGCCAGCGCCAGCACCGACCAGGCCCAGTTGGCCTGGACGACGACCTCCACCAGGTTGACCTTGCTGAGCTGGGAGAGCAGGAAGTAGGCGGCGAGCGCGCTGGCGATGATGGTGACCAGGGTGCGCGGCCGGAACCGCTCCAGCCGGATCTCCTCGACCGTGACCTCGGGTTCGAGTGCGACGATCTGTTCGCGGATGCCGCCGAGGAGGTTCTTGTCCTTGGCCAGGGCCGAGCGGGTCTCGCGGGTCAGCGCGATGCGCTGCAGCAGCGGCATGGCCCCGGCCAGCGACTCCGTCCCCATGACCGCGTTGGCCGTGCGGACCGCCCGGGCCGGGCCGACGCGCAGCGCCAGGTAGACCAGGAGCTGGGCGATGTCGAGCCGGAGCAGCAGGTCGCCGGCGGCGATCTCGCCGCTGCGGGCGTCGGTGAGCACGACCCGGCCGGCCGTGTCGAGGTGGATGCCCTCGCCCGTGAGCCGCCGGTGCGCGAGCCGCTGGATCTGCAGCAGCGACACCTGTTCCCAGATCTGGTGGAGGAGGTCGTCGTCGATCTCCTCGCTGGGCACCTCGTCGAGCGGTCTGGTGTCGATGTGCTCGTAGGCGAGCAGCGCGGCCTCGGTGCCGATCTCGCTGGTGCCGAGCAGCCGCGGCGTGCTGGCTCCCGCCGCCTGGGCGGCGTAGGCCATCAGCGCCTCGCGTTCCAGCTCGGCGCGGAGCGAGCGGATGGCTTTTCGCCTGGTCTCGGTGCTGAGCCGGAAGCGCCGCCACAGCCGGTACGGCAGGCCCGCCACCTGACGGTCGCGGTCGAGGACGGTGACGTCGAGCCGGGCGCCGTCGGCGAGCCCGACGGCGTAGCGGCGGCTGCCCTGGTGGTCGTCCTCGATGCGGCGGGCCGACACCGGCTTGAACGACAGCTTGCGCAGCGCCGCGAGCACCGCGCTCCCCGGCGGCCTGGTGTTGGGGCTGCCGATGCCGTACAGGGTGGCGAAGCCGATGGCCATGCCGACCAGGACGGTGACGATGGCCCCCGGCAGCGTGATCTGCCTGCCGGAGTAGAGGGCGAGGATGTAGAGGGCGATCACCGTCCACATGAGCGCCCGCCAGGTGGGACGGCGTGAGACGCGGACCGCGGTGGTGTAGGCGAGGACGGACGTGAGCAGCGTGTTGAGCGGCTCGATGTCGCGGCCGCCGGTGAGCAGCTGGCTGAGGTCGTCGGCGTTGCCCGCGATCAGCCACTGGCCGATCAGGAACGCGCCGACCATGCCGACGATGGCGGCGATCAAGCCCTCGGCGACGCGCAGGCCGTCACGGTGGAAGACGCGCTCCACGGCGAAGGCGACCGGGACGATCAGCACGGCGGCGCCGCCGATGAACGTGGCGACCCGGCTGAGCAGCGGGACCAGGGTGGTGCCCTCGGTGACGTCCCGTTCCAGCCCGTACAGGGTCTGCTTGGCGACCAGGGCCAGCAGGATCACCGCGCCCAGCGCGGCCAGCGTGACGAGCAGGCGCAGCAGGTCGGACGGGCGGCGCAGGCGCTGTGGCAGCAGTGGCTCCACCACGTGCACGTGGGGCTCGGCGCGCGCCTGTGTGGCGGGCGGGTTCCCGTGAGGGGGTCCCTCCGCATCCTCGGGTTTCTTGATTTCGGCCACCGACAGCGATTCTGCACCTTCCACGCGAGAGCGCGCGTTCCTGCGGCCCTAGTGTCCCAATCGTCACGTGAACGTGCGCACCGGGCAGCGAGCCTCCTGCCCGTAGGCTTTGACTTATGCCAGGTGATTTGAGGGTACTGGGCGCCTGTCCGCTCGATTGTCCTGACACGTGTTCCTGGGTGGTCACCGTGCGCGACGGCGAGGCCGTCTCCATGCGCGGCAATCCGGACCATCCTTACACCCGTGGCGCGCTCTGCGTAAAGGTGAACCGCTATCTGGAGCATTCCCGGTCCGCCGACCGCATCCTGTACCCGCTGCGGCGGGTGGGCCCTAAGGGGGCGGGGCGGTTCGAGCGCATCAGCTGGGACGAGGCGCTGGAGGAGATCTCCGTACGGCTGCGCGGCATCGTCGAGGAGCACGGCGGCCAGGCGATCTGGCCCTACCTCGGCACCGGGTCGCTCGGTTACCTCCAGGGCTGCGAGGGCGTGGCGGGACGGCGGTTCTGGAACATGCTGGGCGCGTCCCGGCACTGGCTGAACATCTGCTCGACCGCCGGCAACACCGGGCTGAGGCTGACCAACGGCACCCCCGGCGGCATGGACCCGGAGAACTTCGCGCTGGCCAGGCTGATCCTGCTGTGGGGCACGAACACCCTCACCAGCGGCCACCACCTGTGGAAGTTCATCCAGGACGCGCGGGCCGACGGCGCGTACGTGGTGGCCGTCGACCCGATCCGCACCCGTACGGCCGACCAGGCGGACGAGCATCTGGCGATCCGCCCCGGCACCGACGCGGCGCTCGCCCTCGGCCTGCTGCACGTGGTGCTGGCGGAGGGCGCCCAGGACGAGGAGTTCCTGGCCGCGCACACCGAGGGCTGGGAGGACTTCCGGGCGGAGATCCTGGAGTGTCCGCCGGAGCGGGCCGCGGAGATCACCGGCATCCCGGCCGAGGCCATCCACAGGCTGGGGACGAGGCTGGCGCGCACCCGCCCCACCGCGATCCGCGCCACCATGGGCATCCAGCGGCACGCGGGCGGCGGCACCGCCCTGCGCACGATCGCCTCGATCCCCGCCGTGACCGGCGACTGGCGCCACCCCGGCGGCGGGGTGGCCTACTCGACCAGCGGCCACGTGCACCTCTCCATCGACACCCGCGACGACCTGCTGCCCGGCCCGGTCCGCACGCTCGCCATGACCCGGCTCGGCTCGGAGCTGGCGAACCCGGACTCGGTCAAGTGCCTGTGGGTCTACGCGGCCAATCCGGCGGGCTCGACCTCCGACGGAAACGCGGTGCGGGCGGGCCTGGCCCGGGAGGACCTGTTCACGGTGGTCATGGAGCAGTTCCCGACCGACACCGTCGACTACGCCGACATCGTGCTGCCCGCCACCATGCAGACCGAGCACCTCGACCTGCACGCCGGTTACGGGCATCTCTACCTGCTGTGGAACGAGCCCGCCACGGCGCCGCCCGGCGAGTGCCTGTCGACGACCGAGACGTTCCGGCGGCTGGCCGCGCACCTGGGGATGACCGAGCCGTCGCTGTTCGCCTCGGACCTGGAGCTGGCCGAGGAGCTGCTGTCGAGCGGTCACCCGTCGCTGGAGGGCGTCACGCTCGACCGGCTGCGCAAGGAGGGCTGGGCGCGGCTGAACTACCCCACGCCCTTCGCCCCGTTCGCCGAGGGCTTCCCCACCGGCTCCGGACGGATGCGCTTCCCGCCGCGGGGCAAGGCGTACGTGCCGCCGCGCTCCTCCCTGACCGACGACGGGCTGGTGCTGATCACCCCGGCGGCGCACACGTTCCTCAACACCACGTTCGGCAACAATCCCGAGCTGCTACGGCGGGCCAAGGACCCGGTGGTGCTGGTCAACCCGGCCGACGCGGCGGCGCGCGGGCTGACGGACGGGCAGCGCGTGCGGGTGCGCAACGCCTTCGGCGAGTTCCTGGCCGACGTGGAGGTCAGCGACCGGGTGGCGCCCGGCGTGGTGGCCTCGCCCAAGGGCCGCTGGCCCAAGCTCAGCCCGGGCGGCGCGAACGCCAACGCGGTGGTCGAGGAGCGCGACGCCGACCTGGGCAGGGGCGCGGTCTATCACGACAACCGGGTGGAGCTCATCCCTTGTGCCGGTCCATGAACGCGATGATCCGGTCGATGACCTCGCCGCTGTAGGAGCTGCGGAACAGCTCCGAGGCGTGCGTGCTCTCGCCCCGGATGACGTGGAGCTGCCGGTCGGGGGCGCGGGTGGCGGCGTCGTGGGCCTCCTGGAGGTCCTGCGCGCCGCCGTAGGTGTCGTTCTCGCTGCCGATCTGCAGCAGCGGCACGGTGAGCCGGGCGGCGTCCTCGGCGTCGACGGCGCCGGACAGGGCGACGACGCCGGCCGCGCGGTCGCCGAACCTCGTCGCGGCCGGGACCGCGGTGGTGGCGCCGATCGAGCCGCCGGCGAAGAACACCCGCTCGGCGCCCTTCTTGGCGAGCCTGCGGGCCATCGCGAGCGCGGTGTCCTCGGGGGCGGCGTCGAACTTCCTGGCGTAGAGCAGCACCCGGTAGCCGGCGGCGACCAGCCGGTCGGAGAGCGGGCGCCACGTGCACACGTTGCCGTTGTTCTCGTAGGAGATCACCACGGCGGTCGCGCCGTCGCCGGTGATGACGCCCGGCAGGTCGTCGTCGCCGTAGGTGAAGATCTCGCCGTCGTCGCGGGTGTAGCAGCCGCTCACGTTCGGCCCCTTGGCCTTGGCCTTCGTGGGGGTGGGCGTGGGGGTGGGCGTAGGGGTCGGGGTAGGCGACGGGGTGGGCGTGGTCGCGGGCGGCGCGGCGCCGACCGTGCCCCCGCAAGCGGTCAGTGCCAGTACGAGTACCACCGAGCCCGCGATCGCGCGCATGGCCGCCCCCTCTCCATCAGCACTATGTCTGAAGTGACATAGCCCCTGGGACAATACCCTGGGGGGACCATGACCTCAACGCTGGGATTCGCGATCCTCGCCGTGCTGGCCCGCGGCGAGCGCACCGGGTACGACATCGCCGCCTCCATGCGCCGGCCGGTCTCCTACTTCTGGACGGCCGGCCACAGCCAGATCCACGCCGAGCTGCAGAAGCTGCTGGCCGCCGACCTGGTGACGTACGAGAAGGAAGCCGGCCCGGGGCCGCAGGACAAGAAGATCTACCGCCTGACCGGCGACGGCACCGCCGCGCTGCGCACGTGGATCACCGAACCGCCGCGCGAGCGGCCCGAACGCGACGAACTGGTGCTCAAGACGTACGCCGCCGGGCTCGCCGACCCGGCGGCGCTGCGCCGGCTGTTCGCCGACCAGCTCGCCCGGCACGAGGCCCGGCTGGTCGAGTACGCGCGGGAGGAGGAGGCCATCGGCGGGCCGCCCGCGTTCGGGGACCCGCGCTGGGGCAACTACGCGGCGCTGCGCTGCGGGCTCGGGTACGAGCGGCACCGGGCCGAGTGGTGCAGGTGGATGCTCGATCAGCTCAACGCGAGCTTGTAGCCCTCGTGCGAGGCGGTGAAGCCGAGCGAGTCGTAGAAGCGGTGCGCGTCGGCGCGCGACTTGTCCGAGGTGAGCTGCACCATCGCGCAGCCGCGGGCGCGCGCCCGGTCGATCCCCCACTGGATCATCCTGCGGCCCAGGCCCTGCCCGCGGGCCGGGGCGGCGACCCTGACCGCCTCGATCTGGCAGCGTTCCGCGCCCAGCCGTGACAGCCCGGCCAGGTAGGTCAGCTGCATCGTGCCGATCACCTTGCCCTCGCGCTCGGCGACGATCAGCTCGTCGTACGGGTCGGCGTCGATCCGCTCGAACGCCGCCAGGTAGCGCGGGTCGGCGGGGTCACCCTCGCGCCGGGCCCCCAGCGGGTCGTCGGCCAGCATCGCCACGATCGCGGGCACGTCGTCCCTGCGGGCGGCGCGGAAGAGCAGCGACAGCAGGTAGTGGGACTCCGGGATCTCCGGGTTCGACGGCAGGCCCATGGTCCTGCCGCTGGGTGTGAACCCCTTGGCCGTGTAGAGCGCACGGGCGGCCGTGTTGTGGTCGACGCACCACAGCTCGACCTCCTCCACGCCGGCCTGCCGGGCCCGCTCCACCGCCGCGTCCACCAGCCGCGAGCCGACGCCGCGGTTCCTGGCCTCCGGCGCCACCCACATGGCCAGCAGATGGGCCCTGCCCTCCTCGATCCGCACGCAGACCAGCCCCACGTCGCGGCCCTCCAGCACGGCCACCCGCCACCAGGACCCGGTCAGCCGCTCGGCCCAGGTCTCGGGAGTGAACCCGCTCTCCCGTTCGTACGAGGACCCGAACGCGTCCGGCGCGTCCCGCAACGCCCGCAACCGGACCGTCTTGAGCCGCTCCCACTCGTCCGCGCCGAACCGCTCGATCATGACTTCATCCATGGGCCGCATCTTCCCAAGAACTTCGTACCAGGGTCGAAATCAGGTGCATCCCCGATGTGGGCAAGGGACACGTCCAGGCACGCTGAGGACATGAACGAAATCACGCGACGCGATGAAGTCTCTCTGGCAGGCGCGGCGCTGCGCGGGGCCCCGTGGAAGGCAGCCGCCATCGGCGGCGGCGCGGTCGCCGCGGCCGGCTTCGGCGTCGGGCTGATCACCGGAGGCGGCGACCTCAGCTGGGCGCTCGGCCTCGGCGTCGCCCTGTTCACGTTGATCGCCGCCATCGGGGCGGTGGCCAAGCCGCACGAGGGCGACCGCGTGACCCGGCAGGCGCGGCAGTGGGGGCTGCGCCATCCGTGGAGGTTCGCGCTGATGCCGGCCGGCCTCGCCGCGGTGCTCGACTATCCGGTGCAGCTCATCTTCGACGGTGAGGGCGTGTTCGGCGCCGGCTTCGACGCCCTGTGGCACGGCCTGCTGGTGTACGTCATCGCGGGCATCCTGACCCTGACCGTGAAGGGCCGCGCCGTGACCCGGTGACCTGTCACGCCTCGCGCTCGGCCTGGCTGCGGCACACGCAGAACTCGTTGCCCTCCGGGTCGAGCATCGTGACCCAGCCCGCGCCGCCGGCGACGCGGTGGTCGGCGTGCAGCCTCGCGCCGAGTTCGAGCAGCCGTTCGACCTCCTGCTCGCGGGTGCTCCCGGGGGTGGCGCTGACGTCGAGGTGCAGCCGGTTCTTCACCGACTTGCCCTCCGGAACGCGGATGAACAGCAGGAACGGGTAGCCCTCCGTGCGCAGCATCACCTCCTCGTCACCCGGCTTGTCGCCCTCGCCGAGCGGCAGGCCGAGCGCCTGGCCCCACCACGTGGCGAGGGTGTACGGATCGGCGCAGTCGACGGTCACGCACTGGATCTCGATCATTCGTCCACCCAATCTCGGCACCGACGAGCCCGTCAAACCGGCCGGTCCCACCAGATGGTGACCCAGCGGTCGCGGGGCAGCGGCCACATGCCGAGCTCCAGCGCCGTCCGCCCGACCTCCTGGGCCCGGGACGGGTCCAGGCAGAGGCGGTGGCAGGCGCTGGCCGCCAGCTCCTCCAGCGAGCCGAACCGCTCCAGCGGGGACTCCCGCTCCTCGACGTGGACGTCGAAGCCGAGTGCGGCGGCCAGCGCCACGCAGTCCTCGGCGATGGGCCGCACCGGCCGCACGAGGTCGTGGAAGTGCTCCCACAGCGGCGCGAGCCAGCTCATCGGGTGGCGGTTGGGCAGTTCCAGCACCACCCGGCCGCGGCTGCGCCCTGCCAGGGCGAGCAGGAAGCGGTCGAGGTCGGGCACGTTGTAGACCACGTGGGCGGCGACGGCCACGTCGACCTCGGGCACGGCTCCGGCCACGTCGGGCCAGCGGCCCGTGACCGTGGTGACAGGCACGCCCAGCTTGTCGGCGCGGGCCGCCAGCTCCTCCAGCATCTCGCCCGAGGTGTCGACCGCGTACAGGTGACCGATCCGCGCGTGCAGCGGCAGGGACGCGGCCCCCGGGCCGGAGCCGACGTCCAGCAGCGTGCCTCCGCCGGGCAGCGCCTCGGCCGTCCGGGTCAGCGTGGGGCCCTCGTCGGGCCGGGCCAGCGCCTGGTCGGTCCGGGTGGTGAAGCGCGCCAGCGGATAGGACCAGGGGTCGGCCGGCGCGGCGGCCAGGATCTCCTCCGGGATGGCCCAGGATTCCAGGCGCTCCCGCCAGAGCGCGGCGAGCTCTTCGGCGTCCATGGAGTCGAGCATGCCATGCATGGCAGTGGTTACCCGCGGGTAGCATTCCCGGTAAGGTTACTGGCCAGTACATGACGCACCGGGTTCAAGGAGAGCTGCACCCATGGGCCACTACAAGAGCAACCTGCGTGACCTCGAATTCAACCTCTTCGAAGTCTTCGGGCGACGCGAGATCCTCGGCAGCGGTCCCTACGCGGAGATCGACGAGGACGTCGCACGCGGCCTCCTGGAAGAAGTCAACCGGCTGTCCACCACGGTGCTGGCCGACTCGTTCGAGGAGGGTGACCGCCACCCGCCCGTGTTCGATCCCGCGACCGGGTCGGTGACCCTGCCCGACGGCTTCAAGAAGTCGTACCAGGCCATGATCGACGGCGGCTGGGCCCACCTCGACCTGCCGCAGGACCTGGGCGGCCCCGGCGTGCCGCGCTCGCTCGCCTGGGCGACGGCCGAGCTGGTGCTCGGCGCCAACCCTGCGGTCTACATGTACGCGGCCGGGCCCAGCTTCGCCTACACGCTGTGGAAGCTCGGCACCCCCGAGCAGAAGCGCTTCGCCGAAATGGCCATCGAGCGCAACTGGGGCGCCACCATGGTGCTCACCGAGCCCGATGCGGGCTCCGACGTCGGCGCCGGCCGCGCCAAGGCCGTCCAGCAGCCTGACGGCACCTGGCACATCGAGGGCGTCAAGCGCTTCATCACCAGCGCCGAGCACGACATGACGGAGAACATCTTCCACCTGGTCCTGGCCAGGCCCGAGGGCCACGGGCCCGGCACCAAGGGCCTGTCGATGTTCCTGGTGCCGAAGTACCACGTCGACCTGGAGACCGGCGAGCTCGGCGAGCGCAACGGCGCGTACGTGACCAACGTCGAGAAGAAGATGGGCCTGAAGGTCTCCACCACCTGCGAGCTCACCTTCGGCGAGAAGCACCCGGCGATCGGCTGGCTGGTCGGCGAGGTGCACGAGGGCATCAAGCAGATGTTCATGGTCATCGAGCACGCCCGCATGATGGTCGGCACCAAGGCCATCGCGACCCTGTCCACCGGCTACCTCAACGCCCTGGAGTACGCCAAGACCCGCGTGCAGGGCGCCGACCTGACCCGTCAGGCCGACAAGACGGCCCCCCGGGTCACCGTCATCCACCACCCGGACGTGCGCCGCGAGCTGATGCTGCAGAAGACGTACGCCGAGGGCATGCGGGCGCTGGTGCTCTACACGGCCACCTTCCAGGACGCCGTGCAGATCGACCCGGACGACCGGCACGCGCAGGAGATGAACGACCTGCTGCTGCCCGTCGTCAAGGGCGTCGGCTCCGAGCGCTCGTACGAGATGCTGTCGCGCTCGCTGCAGACCCTCGGCGGCTCCGGCTACCTCCAGGACTACCCGATCGAGCAGTACATCAGGGACGCGAAGATCGACTCCCTGTACGAGGGCACGACCGCGATCCAGGGCCTGGACCTGTTCTTCCGCAAGATCCTGCGCAACCAGGGCTCCGCCATCGGCAAGCTGATCGCCGAGATCAACGCGTTCGCCTCCTCCGAGGCCGGCAACGGCCGGCTCAAGGAGGAGCGCAAGCTGCTCGTCGAGGCCGCGGCCGACGTCAAGGCCATGGGCGACACCATGGCGGCCTGGGCGATCGGCTCGATGGACAAGCCGGAGGAGGTCTACAAGGTCGGCCTGAACACCACCAGGTTCCTGCTCGCGCTGGGCGACCTGGTCATCGGCTGGCTGCTGCTGCGCCAGGCCGAGGTGGCCCTGGCCAAGCTGGCGGACGGCGAGGACCCGTTCTACCAGGGCAAGGTGGCCGCGGCCGGGTTCTTCGCCCAGACCGTGCTGCCGCGCCTGGCCGCCGAGCGGCGCATCCTCGACGCCACCGGCCTGCAGGTCATGGAGCTGCAGGAGGACGCCTTCTAGCGGATCCCGGTCCGGACGCACCACCCGGACGCCCGTTCCGTACGCGGAGCGGGCGTCCGGCGTTCTCAGGCGCGGTAGTGATCGTCCATACTCGGGTATGACCGTGGGCGTACGGACTGTTTGCCAATGGAGGCCGTCATGGGTGTCGGGGTCAGCATCTTCTTCCTCACGCTCGGCGCCATCCTGAGGTTCGCGATCGAGCCCGACGTGTTCGGCGACAGCGTCCACATGGACGTCATCGGTCTCATCTTCATGATCGTGGGCGGGGTGGGCGTCGTGCTGAGCCTCGTGCTGGCGCCCAGGCGCGGCAGCACCTCCGAGAACCGGCTGATGCACCGCGAGAACAACCCGCCCGAGGTCTAACAGGCGTACTGCACGGCGGCCCGGCTCGCCAGGATCGGTCTGATGTGGTCGGCGATCACCGCCTGGTGTGCCGGATGGTCGCGATAGGCCGTGTAGGCGTCCTCGTCGTCGAAGTCGGCCACGACGGCGAAGTCGTGGTTGCCGGTGTTGATGCCGGCGTCGGGGCCGAACGCGTAGGAGCGGATCTGCGGGATCTGGCCGGGAAGCGCGCTCAGCTCGGCCGCGACCGCGGCCTTCTGCTCCTCGGTGGCCTCGGGTGACCAGGTGAAAAGCACCACGTGACGAATCATGGCCGCACCCTATCGACCTGATCAGGCCCGGTCCGCCGCGGCCCGGCAGACGGCCGCGGCGGGTCCGGACCCGGGGTCAGCTCCAGGCGAGCATGCGGAGCGGGTCCTCCAGCATGGCGCCGACGTCGCGCAGGAACTTCGAGCCCAGCTCGCCGTCCACCACCCGGTGGTCGAAGGAGACGGCCAGCGTCGTCACCTTGCGCACCGCCAGCTCGCCGTCGACCACCCAGGGCAGGTCACGCACCTGACCGAAGGCGAGGATGGCGCTCTCGCCCGGGTTCAGGATCGGCGTGCCGGTGTCGACGCCGAACACGCCGACGTTGGTGATCGTGATCGTGCCGCCGGCCATCTCCGCCGGTTGGGTGCGGCCCGCCCGCGCCGTCTCCGCGAGCTCGCCGAGCGCGCGGGCCAGCTCGGGAAGGGTGAGCCGGTGGGCGTTCTTGACGTTGGGGACGAGCAGCCCGCGTGGGGTGGCGGCGGCGATGCCCAGGTTCACGTAGCGCTTGACCACGATCTCCTGGCTCTCCTCGTCCCAGGTCGAGTTGATCATCGGGTGGCGGGCCGCCGCCACCAGGACGGCCTTGGCCACCAGCAGCAGCGGCGAGACCTTGACCTCGGCGAAGTCGGGCATCTCGCGCAGGCGGCGGACGGCGGCCATCGTCTCGGTCACGTCCACCTGGAGGAACTCGGTGACGTGCGGAGCGGTGAAGGCGCTGCCGACCATGGCCTGGGCGGTCATCCTGCGCACGCCCTTGACGGGGACGCGCTCCTCCTCCTGGAGGGGAGCCTCGCGGAGCTGAGCCTCGCGGGGCGCCTCACGGACCCCCTCGGCGGCCGCGTGCACGTCCTCCCGGGTGATGGAGCCCTGCGGACCGGTGCCGGTGAGGGTGGTCAGGTCCACCCTCAGGTCCTTGGCCAGCTTCCGCACGGGCGGCTTGGCCAGCGCCGCCACCCGGGCCGGCGTCGCGGGGGCCCGCGGGCCGGCCACGGCGGGCTCGCCCTGCGCGGCGGTCCTCGCGGGGTCGGCCACCGGCGGGGACGGGATCGTCGCGGGGGCGGAGGTCTTGCGGGGGCGGCGTCTGGTGGCGCCGGCCTTGACCCCGTAGCCCACCAGGACCGCCTGGCGCTTCTCCTTGGGGGCGGGGCTGCCGTGGGCGCCGGGTTCGACCGCGCCCTCCTCGGGCGGGTTGGGGACGAGGTCCTCCGCCAGCGCCTCCTGGGCGTCGGCTTCCTCCCTGCCTTCCCCGGCCTCCTGGAGGGCGCCGCCTTCCTCCAGCGTGTCGACGGCGATGACGGGGACGCCGACGTCCACCGTCTGCCCCTCCTCCGCCAGCAGGTCCGTCACCACGCCGTCCCACGGGATGGGCAGCTCCACGATGGACTTGGCCGTCTCGATCTCGACGACGATCTGGTTGACCTTCACCTCGTCGCCCGGCCGGACGTGCCAGCGGACGATCTCCGCCTCCGTCAGGCCCTCGCCGACGTCGGGGAGCCGGAACTCGCGTCTCATCTGCACAACCCCCCTGTCAGTACGCGAAGGCGCGGTCGACGGCGTCGAGCACCCGGTCCAGGTCGGGGAGGTAGTGCTCCTCCAGCTTGGACGGCGGATAGGGGGTGGAGAAGCCGCCGACCCGCAGCACCGGCGACTCCAGGTGGTAGAAGCACTGTTCGGTGATCCGCGCGGCCAGCTCGGCGCCGAGCCCCTGGTTCACCGGCGCCTCGTGCACGACGACGGCCCGGCCTGTCTTGCGTACGGACTCCATCACCAGCGGCTGGTCGAGCGGGTTGAGCGAGCGCAGGTCGACGACCTCCAGGGAGCGGCCCTCCTCCTCGGCGGCCCGGGCGGCCTCCAGGCAGGTCTTGACCATCGGGCCGTGGGTGAGCAGCGTCACGTCGGTGCCGGGGCGCACCACCAGGCCCCGGTCCATGGGGGTCCACCAGCCGGTGTCGGCGGTGTCGACGTCGGCCTTCTCCCAGTAGCGCCGCTTCGGCTCGAAGAAGATCACCGGGTCGTCGCTGCGGATCGCCTGCTGGATCATCGAGTAGGCGTCGGCGGGGTTGGAGCAGGCCACCACGCGCAGCCCGGCGGTGTGCGTGAAGTACGCCTCGGGCGACTCGCTGTGGTGCTCGACCGCGCCGATGCCGCCGCCGCACGGGATCCGCACGACCACCGGCAGCTTGATCGCGCCGAGCGAGCGCATCGGCATCTTGGCCAGCTGGGTGATGATCTGGTCGGCGGCCGGGAACACGAACCCGTCGAACTGGATCTCGCACACCGGCCGGTAACCGCGCAGCGCCAGCCCGATCGCGGTGCCGATGATGCCGGACTCGGCCAGCGGCGTGTCGATCACCCGGTCCTCGCCGAAGTCCTTCTGCAGGCCGTCGGTCACCCGGAACACGCCGCCGAGCTTGCCGACGTCCTCGCCCATGATGAGGACCTTGGGGTCGTCCTCCATGGCCTTGCGCATGCCCTCGTTGAGCGCCTTGGACAGGCTCATCACGGTCATCTCTCGAACCCCTCCAGGTACGCGGCGAACTGGGCGCGCTCCTCGTCGATCAGCGCGTGCGGCTCGGCGTACACGTGGTCGAAGATGGCCAGCGGCTCGGGATCGGGCAGCGCCAGGCAGCGCCGGCGCAGGTCGGCGCCGAGCTGGTCGGCCTCGGCCTCGACGCCGTCGAGGAACGCCTGGTCGGCCAGCTCGTTCTTGAACAGGTAGGCCTTGACGCGCTCGATCGGGTCCTTCAGCTTCCACGCCTCCAGCTCGCCGGCCACGCGGTAGCGGGTGGGGTCGTCGGTCGTGGTGTGGGCGCCCATCCGGTACGTGAACGCCTCGATGAGCGTGGGGCCCTGGCCCTCGCGGGCGTTCTTGAGCGCCTGGCGGGTGACGGCCAGGCAGGCGAAGACGTCGTTGCCGTCGACCCGAACGCCGGGGAAGCCGAACCCGGAGGCCCTGCGGTAGAGGGGGATGCGGGTCTGCCTCTCCAGCGGCTCGGAGATGGCCCACTGGTTGTTCTGGCAGAAGAACACGATGGGCGCGTTGAACACGCTGGCCCAGATGAAGGACTCGTTCACGTCGCCCTGGGAGGTGGCGCCGTCGCCGAAGTAGACGATCGTGGCGGCCGCGGCGTCGTCGCGCTGGATGCCCATGGCGTAGCCGACGGCGTGCAGCGTCTGGCTGCCGATGACGATCGTGTAGAGGTGGAAGTTGTGCTCCTTGGGGTCCCATCCGCCGTTGTTGACGCCGCGGAACAGGCCCAGCAGCTTGATCGGGTCGACGTCGCGGCACCAGGCCACGCCGTGCTCGCGGTAGGTGGGGAAGGCCATGTCGGAGTCGGTCAGCGCGCGGCCCGAGCCGATCTGCGCGGCCTCCTGCCCGAGGAGCGAGGCCCAGATGCCCAGCTCGCCCTGCCGCTGCAGGGCGACGGCCTCCAGGTCGACGCGTCTGACGAGGACCAAGTCGCGGTAGAGGGACCTGACCTCTTCCGGTGTCAGGTCGATGTCGTAGTCGGGGTGCTGGATCCGCTCGCCCTCAGGGGTGAGTAGCTGGACGAGCTCAGGGGGTGCTTCGGCACCACGAGAGGCGTCGATGGTCACGTGCCACTCCTGTGCGGTCAGGGCCGGATTCGATGGGTTTGCCACCAATGACCGGCCTTTGGTGCGTCCGACCATGTGGTGGTGGTTCGTACGCGCTTACGGCCATCGTGGCAGACGTCACAGCCCTTCGCGCAAGCCCCATGGTCTCCCCGTTCCCCGCGTCACGGGGGCGAACACGCGCCGGTAGGCTGTGGTTTGCCAACCCCGCCTTACCCAGGAGGAACGCAGTGGCGCGCGTGATCGTTGACGTGATGCTGAAGCCCGAGATCCTCGACCCCCAGGGCCAGGCCGTCGCCCGCGCGCTGCCCCGGCTGGGCTTCTCCGGCGTGTCGGCCGTACGCCAGGGCAAGCGCTTCGAGCTGGAGCTCGACGGCCCGGCCGACGAGGCGGCCATTGCGGACGTCCGAAAGATGGCCGAGACGCTCTTGGCCAACACCGTGATCGAGGACTTCACGGTCAGAGTGGAACAGTAGGACAGCACATTTCACATGTGCTCTGACGTGGATAAAGCCGGATTCCGGCGTACCACAATGCCACGGGCATGCCAACAGTAAATAACAACCGCGTGATTTTGCGGTTAGCCCCGATTTCACGGGGAAACCTACTCCAGGTGACATTCCGGAGCCCGGAGGAGTCCGGTGGACATTGAGTTCTCGTTGGCACTGCCACGGGATGCTATCGGCATCCCGATGGTGAGGCGAGTGCTTGGCGATGCGATGCGTTCGCTGAACGTCAGCGAGTCGTGCATCGCCGACATGCTGCTCGCTGTCTCCGAGGCCTGCTCCAACGCGGTCCGGCACGGAGGCCCCGCCAACCGTTACGAGGTGTCCGCGTCGATCGGCTACGGCCGCTGCGACGTCCGCGTGGCCGACAACGGCGGCGGCCTGCCGTCCATGCCCCTGCGCTTCCCGCCCCCCGACACCGAGAACGGCCGCGGGCTGCTGATCATGCGCTCGGTGGTCGACGAGATCTCGTTCGGGATCACACCCGGCCGCGGCACCACCGTCCACCTGCGCAAGCAGCTCGCCTGGGAGGACGAGGCCGACACCCGCTCCCGCCAGCTCGCCGCGGTCTGACCCCCGTCCGCCCGGCGCCCCGCGTCAGGTCATGCCCCGCCCGCTCCTAGGATCCAGGGTGTGGCGAAGTACTTGGACGTGCATCCGGACAATCCCCAGCCCCGCCTGATCGGCCAGGTCGTCGACCTGTTGCACGCGGACGGGCTCATCGCCTACCCGACGGACTCGGGCTACGCCCTGGGGTGCCGGCTGGGCAACAAGAACGGCATCGACCGGATCAGGGAGATCCGCCGCCTGGGCGACGACCACCACTTCACTCTGGTGTGCCGGGACTTCGCCCAGTTCGGCCAGTTCGTGCTGGTGAACAAGACGGTCTTCCGCCTGATCAAAGCGGCCACCCCCGGCGGCTACACGTTCATCCTGCCCGCGACCAAGGAGGTGCCGCGGCGGCTGCTGCACCCCCGCAAGAAGACGGTCGGCGTCCGGATCCCCGATCACGTGGTCACCCAGGCGCTGCTGGCCGAGCTCGGCGAGCCCCTGCTGTCGAGCACGCTGCTGCTGCCCGACGAGTCCGAGCCGATGACGCAGGGCTGGGAGATCAAGGAGACGCTGGACCACGCG
The DNA here is from genome assembly GCF_050936535.1 of Nonomuraea sp. CA-218870. Taxonomy (NCBI): domain Bacteria; kingdom Bacillati; phylum Actinomycetota; class Actinomycetes; order Streptosporangiales; family Streptosporangiaceae; genus Nonomuraea; species Nonomuraea sp. CA-218870. The sequence goes on from NZ_JBNJMN010000001.1 coordinate 19,574, forward strand.
GTGGACGCCGTCATCGACTCCGGCGAGTGCGGCGCCACCCCGACCACCGTCGTGGACTTCTCGCAGGGCGAACCCGAGATCCTCCGTCACGGCACCGGGCCCACGTCCCTCTTCGAATAGCGGCCGGGCCTCCTCGTGCCGGAGGTTGATGAGGAGCATGGGGGCGCACCCGATAACCTGAGATGACCGCCGCCCGCCATGGTGATGGCGGCTGCGCAACTCCTCGAAGGGGACGACAGTCATGAGCGCTGCCCGCGTGGGCGTAGTGACGTTTCCAGGCACACTCGACGACCAGGACGCCGCCAGGGCCGTTCGCCTCGTGGGCGGGGAGGCGGTGCCGCTGTGGCACGCCGACCGCGACCTGAAGGGGGTCGACGCGGTGTTCCTGCCGGGCGGCTTCTCCTACGGCGACTACCTCCGGTGCGGGGCCATCTCCCGGTTCGCGCCGCTGATGGAGGAGATCGTGCCCGCCGCGCGGGCGGGGCTGCCGGTGCTGGGCACCTGCAACGGGTTCCAGATCCTGTGCGAGGCCCACCTGCTGCCGGGCGCGCTGACCCGCAACGCCTCGCTCCACTACGTCTGCCGTGACCAGCGGGTGCGGATCGAGACGGCCGACACCGCGTGGACGAACGCGTACGAGGCCGGCCAGGAGATCACGCTGCCCGTCAAGCACGGTGAGGGCCGCTACGTCGCGGACGCCGAGACGCTGGCCGAGCTGGAGGCGGAGGGCCGGGTGGTGGTCCGCTACGTGGGCGGCAACCCCAACGGCTCGCTCAACGACATCGCCGGGGTCCGCAACGAGGCGGGCAACGTCGTCGGCCTGATGCCGCATCCCGAGCACGCCGTCGAGGAGCTGGTCGGCGCGCCGGGCACCGACGGCCTCGGCTTCTTCACCTCCGTTCTCAAGAAGCTGGTGGACGCATGAGCACCGACTCCGTCAAGCGCGCGGAGGCCACCCCCGACGAGCCGATGCCCTTCGCCGAGCTGGGCATGAAGCAGGACGAGTACGACCGGGTCCGCGAGATCCTGGGCCGCCGCCCGACCGGCTCCGAGCTGGCCATCTACAGCGTCATGTGGTCCGAGCACTGCTCGTACAAGTCGTCCAAGGTGCACCTCAAGCAGTTCGCCACCAAGGCCCCCCATTCCGACGCCCTGCTGGTGGGCATGGGCGAGAACGCGGGCGTGGTCGACATCGGCGACGGCTGGGCCGCCACGTTCAAGATCGAGTCGCACAACCACCCGTCCTACGTCGAGCCCCACCAGGGGGCGGCGACCGGCGTCGGCGGGATCGTCCGCGACATCATGTCGATGGGCGCCCGGCCGATCGCGGTGATGGACTCGCTGCGGTTCGGCGGCGCCGACCAGGCCGACACCCGGCGGGTGCTGCCGGGCGTGGTGGAGGGCATCAGCCACTACGGCAACTGCCTGGGCCTGCCCAACATCGGCGGCGAGGTCGTCTTCGACCCGTGCTACATCGGCAACCCGCTGGTCAACGCGCTCTGCGTGGGCCTGCTGCGCAAGGACCAGATCAAGCTGGCGACCGCGCCTGGCCCCGGCAACAAGGTGGTGCTGTTCGGCGCCTCGACCGGCCCCGACGGCATCGGCGGCGCGAGCGTGCTGGCCAGCGCCACGTTCGAGGACGAGTCCCAGGCCAAGCGGCCCGCCGTCCAGGTCGGCGACCCGTTCATGGAGAAGCTGCTCATCGAGTGCTGCCTGGAGCTGTACGCGGCCGACGTCGTCGTCGGCATCCAGGACCTCGGCGCGGCGGGCGTGTCGTGCGCCACCACCGAGCTGGCCGCCAAGGGCACCGGCGGCATGGACGTCGACCTCAACCTGGTCCCGCTCCGCGATCCCTCCCTGCGCCCGGAGGAGATCCTGATGAGCGAGTCGCAGGAGCGGATGATGGCCGTGGTGCGGCCGGACGACGTCCCGGCGTTCATGGCGATCTGCGAGAAGTGGGACGTCCCCGCCACGGTGATCGGCGAGGTGACCGACACCGGCCGCCTCGTGATGACCTGGCACGGCGAGGTCATCGTCGACATCCCGCCGGGCACCGCGGCCGACGAGGGCCCGGTCTACGAGCGCCCCTACCGTGAGCCGGCGGGGCAGGCGGAGCTCAACGCCGACACCCCCGACCGCCTGGAGCGCCCGTCCGACCTGCGCGCGACGCTGCTGCGGCTGCTCGGCTCGCCCAACCTGGCGTCGAAGGAGTGGGTGACCGGCCAGTACGACCGTTACGTACGCTCCAACACCGTCCTCGCGCAGCCCGCCGACGCGGGCATGCTGCGGGTCGCGGAGGACATCGAGGGGGCCGAGCCGACCACCCGCGGCATCGCGCTGGCGACCGACGGCAACGGCCGCTACGCCAAGCTCGACCCGTACGCGGGCGCGCAGCTCGCGCTGGCCGAGGCGTACCGCAACGTGGCCGTCACCGGCGCCAGGCCGCTGGCCGTGACCAACTGCCTCAACTTCGGCTCGCCGGAGGACCCCGAGGTGATGTGGCAGTTCGCCGAGGCGGTGCGCGGCCTGGCCGACGCCTGCCGGACCCTGGGCGTGCCGGTGACCGGCGGCAACGTGTCCTTCTACAACCAGACCGGCTCGACCGCCATCCACCCGACTCCGGTGGTCGGCGTGCTCGGTGTGATCAACGACGTGGCCAAGCGGGTGCCGACCGGCTTCACCGCCGAAGGGCTGCGGGTGGCGGTGCTGGGCGAGACCCGTGAGGAGTTCGGCGGCTCGGAGTGGGCGCACGTCGAGCACGGCCATCTGGGCGGCCTGCCGCCCGAGGCGGACCTGGAGGCCGAGCAGGCGCTGGGCCGGGTGCTGGTCGAGGCGGCCGCGCGGGGCCTGCTGGAGGGCTCCCACGACCTGTCCGACGGCGGCCTGGCGATCGCGCTGGCGGAGTCGTGCATGGCGCGCGGCGTCGGCGTCTCGGTGACGCTCACCGGCGACCCGTTCACCGAGCTGTTCAGCGAGTCGGCGGCCAGGGCGCTCGTCGCGGTCCGGCCCGAGGCGTTCGACGAGCTGGCCAGGCTCTGCGCCGAGCACGAGGTGCCGTGCTACGGGCTGGGCGCGACCGGCGGGACGTCGCTGGTGGTCGAGGACGTGCTGGAGGTGCCGGTCGAGGAGCTGCGCGAGCGGCACGCGGCCACGCTTCCCGCCCTGTTCGGCTGACGCCACGCACGCGAAAGGGCCGGCACGTCCCGCGTACCGGCCCTTTCGTGGTGTCAGGAGGCCTTGAGGCAGACCACGTAGACGGTGCCGTTCGTCCTGCCCTGGCCCTGGACCTGGACGCTCCAGGAGCCGTTGCCGGCGGGGGCGCTGCTGGTCACCTGGCCGCCGTTGCTGACGGAGAAGCCGCCGCCGGTCGCGAGGTCGCCCGGGTTGCAGGAGGCGGTGCCGCCGTTGCGCTCGAACGACACGGACTTCGTGTAGGACGTGTAGGTCGTGCCCTTGCCGTCCTTGCCGTCCTTGCCGGGGTCGCCCTTGTCGCCCTTCGGCCCCGGGACGCCCTGCTTGCCCTGAGGCCCTGCCGGACCGGTGTCGCCCTTCGGCCCCGGGAGACCCTTGTCGCCCTTCGGCCCCTGGGGACCGGTGTCGCCCTTGGGACCGGCGGGGCCGGTGTCACCCTTGTCGCCCTTGGCGCCCGTCTCCCCCTTCGGGCCGGTCGGCCCCGTGTCGCCCTTCGGGCCCTGGAGGCCCTGCTTGCCCTGGGGGCCGCGCAGGCCGCGCGGGCCCTGGGCGCCGGGGTCACCCTTGGGACCCTGCGCTCCGGTGTCGCCCTTGGGGCCGGCGGTGACCGCGGTCTGGGTCACCGACTCGCCGCCGCCTATCTTCATGCGGATCTCGGTCGTCCGGCACTTGCTCGTCGGGTTGACGATGCGGACGTACCGCGTCTTCTTGTGCACGCAGGCCGTGACCTCGCCGGCCGCGACGGCGGCGGTGCCGGCGGACGAGGCGGCGGCGGCGCCGCCCACCGTCAGGATCGAGGCGGCCAGCGCGCCCACCGCGGCCACGCGCAGAATCTTCATCGTTGGTCCCTCTCGGATACAGGTGGTGTGACTCACGTTTCTCACGCTTCAGAAGAGGCCAAGGATGACAGGGTTCACATAACGTGTCTATTACGGAACAGAACGTGACAGGAAAGCCTGACGTTACTTGACTCGTCAAGAATGTCGATGCCGGTAAAAGGACGCATTCATCGGCCCGTTCCCGCGTGGATAATCGTGGGCGTGCCGACGTCCCCGCCGTACCTTCCCCCCGCCACCCAGCCGGTGCGCGGTGTCGTCTGGGTGATCCACCTGTCGTTACCCCTGCTCGGGTTCTGGCTGCTCATCGCGCAGCCGCACCTGAACATCGAATGGCAGCACAATCCCAGCCACTTCTGGATGATCGTCCTCGTCGCCGGGCTGAACGTCGGGCTCGGCACCCTCATCAGCGAGGCCTCGCGCAGGCGGCAGGACGCCCGACTGTTCCTGGTCTCCATGGTGTTCATCAGCAGCGCGGGCTTCTTCTTCCTGCACGGGCTGGCCACCCCGCGGGTGATCCTGCCGACCGGGTCGCTCGGGTTCGACCTGGGGCAGGTGGTCGGGCTGACGATCGCGTCCGGGTTCGCCTTCGTCTCGGCGCTGCCGCTGGGCGAGGGGGCGGCCCGGCGCGTGTTCCGGGCCCAGCATCTGATCCGGGGCGTGCTGTTCGGGTTCATGGCGCTGTGGGGGCTCGCCTCGCTGGTCCCCGACATCACCCCCCTCAGCCGGCCGCCGATGACGGACCCGGCCGCCTGGGTGGTGTGGCTGTCGGTGCCCGGACTCGGGCTCTACGCGGCGGCCGGGGTGATGATGTTCCTGCTCCACCGGCGGCGTCCGTCGCCGATGCTCATCAGCCTGATCACCGCGTACGCGCTGCTCGCCGAGGCCATGATCGCCGGGATGCCGCAGCTCAACTGGCACCTGACGTGGTGGGAGTGGCACGTCCTGCTGACGTTCGCGTTCGTGTTCGTCGCCTACAGCGCCTACCTGCAGTTCAGGCGCGAGGGGTCGAGCGCCGGCCTGTTCGACTCGGTGGCGCTGGCGGCGACCGTCCGGCGCATCCAGCGTGACTACGACCGCGCGCTGGAGGAGCTGGTCGAGCACGTGCGGCGGGGCGAGCCGCTGGCCGCCTCGCGGCTGTCGGGCAAGTTCCGGCTGAGCGAGGGGCAGGCGGCGGTGCTCGACCGGGCCGGCCGCGCGCTGGCCGACGAGCGCGAGCTGTCCGAACGGCTGACGGCGCTGGTGGACGTCAGCACCCAGACCCGCGTCGGCCTGCCCGAGCAGGAGCTGCTCTCCACCGCGCTGGAGCGGGTCAGGCAGGCGTACGGGGACGTGCGGATCGGGCTGGTGGCCGACGGGGTCGTGGAGATCGGCTCTCGCTCGTACGAGTTCGCCGGCGACGACCCCGTCCGGCGGGACGGCCGCCTGGCGTTCCCCCTGACCGTCAAGAGCCGGCTGGCCGGTGTGCTGGAGGTGCCGGTCGGGCGCACCGGGCAGGACGAGGCGCTGGCCGCCACCCTGGCCGGGCAGCTGTCCATCTCGCTGGAGAACGCCCGGCTCTACAGCGAGCTGCACACGCTCTTCCGGCAGTACATGTCGCCCGACGTGGCCAACGCGCTGCTCGCCGACCCGTCCCAGGCGGAGCTGGGCGGGCAGGTCAAGGAGCTGACCGCGCTCTTCGCCGACCTCAAGGGGTTCACCTCGTTCTCCGAGCGGGTCTCGCCGGGCGAGATCGTGGAGATGCTCAACCGCTACCACACGGTCGCGGTGCCGTGCGTCCTGGCCAACGGCGGCACGATCGTGCAGTTCGTCGGCGACGCGATGCTGGCCCTGTTCAACGCCCCGGCCACGCAGGCCGACCACGCCAGGGCCGCCTGCCGGGCGGCGCTGGAGATGCAGCGGGCCGCCGCCGAGGTGGCGGAGGAGATGGCCTGGAAGCGGGCCGACCAGGAGCCGTGGCCGACGTTCCGGGTCGGGGTCAACACCGGGCCCGCGCTGGTGGGCAACATCGGCAGCCCGGAGCTGCGCGGCTTCAACGCGATGGGCGACTGCGTGAACGTGGCCGCCCGGCTGGAGTCGATGGCCGAGCCGGGCACGGTGGTGATCGGCGCGGCCACCCTCCGCGGCCTCGGCGACGACGCCACCGTGCGGCCGCTGGGCGAGCTGAGCCTCAAGGGCAAGCAGGAGCTCGTCGAGGCGTACGTTCTCACTGCCATGCGATAGCTACGGCGCTGCCGTGCGGACATAATCGGGCGCATGAAAGCAGAGTCCGGCGAGTTCCTCTCCATGCTCACCGACGAAGAGATCGAGGCCCTGCGCGCGGCCGGCCGGCCGCGCAAGTGGGAGCGCGGGACCATGGTCATGTCGGAGGGCGACACCTCCGACTGGGTGCTCGTGCTGACCGAGGGCAGGGTCAAGGTGTCCTCCCACACCAGCAGCGGCACCGAGGTGGTGCTGGCGGTGCGGGGGCCGGGCGGGCTGCTGGGCGACATGGGGGCCATCGACGGCTCGCCCCGCTCGGCCACGGTGACCGCGCTGGAGCCGATCTCCGGCATCGTCGTCCGCGACTTCACCGGCTTCCTTCAGGAGCACGGGCGGGTCGCGGTGCTGCTCATGCGGATGGTCACCGGCCGGCTGCGCGACTCCGACCGCAAGCGCATCGAGTACGGCGCGTTCGACACCACCGGCCGGGTGGCGACCCGCCTGATCGAGCTGGCCGAGCGCTACGGCGAGCAGACCAGCAGCGGGGTGCGGGTGGCGCTGCCGCTGTCGCAGGACGAGCTGGCCGGGTGGACCGGCGCGTCCAGGGAGGCGGTCAGCAAGGCGCTGCGCACGCTGCGCGACCGGGGGCTGATCGAGACGGGGCGGCGCCGGGTGGTCATCCACGACCTGGAAGGGCTGCGCAAGCGCGCCCGCTGAATCAAATTCTAGAACAACCCTCCACCCATCCGACCGCGACCGTACAACGTACGTCATAGTGGAGGGCATGGTCGCCGTCACCACCGATCGGTCCCGGTTACGTCACGCGTGGCGCGTGTGCTCGGTCACCAGTCTCGGGCTGATCCTCATCGGCGTGGCGGGCAGCACGCTCAACGTGGCTCTGCCCACCGTCGTACGGCACTTCCACGCCACCCCGTTCCAGTCGGGGTGGATCCTGCTGGCCTTCCTCCTGACCAACACCGCGAGCCTGATCCTCTTCGGCCGGGTCGCCGACCTGCTCGGCAGGCGGGAGGTCTACCTGACCGGGTTCGCCCTGTTCACCCTGGCCTCGCTGCTGGCCGGGTTCTCGCCCGACGTGTGGTTCCTGATCGCCATGCGGGTGCTGCAGGCCGTGGGCGCGGCGATGATCCTGGCCAACGGCACCGTCATCATCACCGAGGCGTTCCCGCCCGAACGGCTCAGCCAGGGCATGGGCGTCTACATGGGCACCCTGTCGGTGGCCCAGCTCGCCGGGCCCACGCTGGGCGGGCTGATCGCGTCCACCGCGGGCTGGCAGTGGATCTTCTGGGTGAACGTGCCCGCCGGGCTGGTCGCCCTCGTCTGGGGAGCGGTCACGCTGCGCAGGATGCCGCGCGGGCCCAGGCGGCCGGTGGACGCGCTCGGCAACGCGCTGGTGTTCGCGGCGCTGTCGGCGGTGCTGCTCGCCCTGTCGGAGGCCGGGTCGGGCGGCCTGTCCAGCCCCGTGGCGCTGACCGGGGCCGCCGTGTTCGCGGTGCTGGTGCCGCTGATCGTGGTGGTGGAGCGGCGGGCCTCCCACCCGGTGCTCGACGGGCGCCTGTTCGGCGGCCGGATGCTCGCTTGCGCGAACCTGGCCTCCTTCTGCAACGCGATCGCCAGGGCCTCGCTGATCCTCGTGGTGGCGCTCTACTTCCAGGCGGCCCGGGGCGTGGACCCGTTCGAGGCCGGGCTGAGCGTCCTGCCGGTGCCGGTGGGCATGGCGCTGGCCTCGCCGATCGTGGGCGCGCTCGGCCGCAAGGTGTCACCGTACGCGCTGGCCGTCGGCGGGGCGCTGATGAGCTCCACCGGACTCGGCGTCCTCCTGCTGACGACCGGCCCCGGCACCCCGTACTGGATGATCGGGCTCGGCCTGTTCGTGGCCGGGTGCGGCAGCGGCACCTTCCTGACCGGCAACACCACCCAGGTGATGGGCGCGCTGCCGAGCGGGAGCCTGGGCGTGGTGAACGGGTTCCGGCTCATGGTGATGAACGTCGGGGTCGTGCTCAGCGTCGGCCTGTCGCTGAGCGTGCTGGGCAGCGCGGTCGGCCCGCAGGTGCGGGCCCAGGTGTACGCGGGCACCCTGTCCCGGCTCTCGCCGGTGGCGCTGGACCAGCTCATGGCCGGCTTCCAGCGGACGTACGCGGTGCTGTTCGCGGTGGCGCTGGCCGGCGCCGCCCTCGCCGCCCTGGCCCGCTCCCCCCGCCGTTAGCGTCTCAGGCGGCGACGGCCGGCTCGGCGAACTGCGTGCGGTACAGCTCCTCGTAGCGCCCGCCGGCCGATAGCAGCTCGGCGTGGGTGCCGCGCTCGACCACCCGGCCGTCCTCGACGACCAGGATGACGTCGGCGGCGCGGATCGTGGACAGCCGGTGCGCGATCACCACCGCGGTCCGCCCGTCGAGCGCCTCGGCCAGCGCCTCCTGCACGGCGGCCTCGTTGGTCGAGTCGAGCGCGGCCGTCGCCTCGTCCAGGATGACCACGCGCGACCTGGCGAGCAGCAGCCGGGCGATCGTCAGCCGCTGGCGCTCGCCGCCCGACAGCCGGTAGCCGCGCTCGCCCACCACCGTGTCCAGCCCGTCGGGCAGCGACTCGACCAGGGCGCCGAGCCGGGCGCGGCGCAGCGCGTCCCACAGCTCCTCCTCGGCCGCGTCCGGCCGGACGAACAGCAGGTTGTTCCTGATCGTGTCGTGGAACAGGTGACCGTCCTGCGTCACCATGCCGAGCGTCTCCCGGATGGAGTCGGCGGCCAGGTCGCGCACGTCGACGCCGCCGATCCGCACCGCGCCCGCGTCCACGTCGTACAGCCTCGGGATGAGCTGGGCGATCGTCGACTTGCCCGCCCCCGACGAGCCGACCAGGGCCACCATCCGGCCGGGCGCCGCGGTGAAGGAGACGCCGTGCAGCACCTCGACGCCGCCCCGGGTGTCGAGCGCGGCCACCTCCTCCAGCGAGGCGAGCGACACCTTGTCCGCCGCCGGGTACGCGAACCGCACGTCGTCGAACTCGACCGACACCGGCCCGTCCGGCACCGCCCGCGCGCCCGGCTTGTCCTTGATGAGCGGCTCCAGGTCCAGCACCTCGAAGACCCGCTCGAAGCTGACCAGCGCGCTCATCACGTCCACCCGGGCGCTGGCCAGGGCGGTCAGCGGCGAGTAGAGCCGGGTGATCAGCAGCGCAAGGGCCACCACCGAGCCCGCGTCCAGCCGCCCGGCCAGCGCGTAGAAGCCGCCGAGCCCGTAGACCAGCGCCAGGGCCAGCGAGGAGACCACCGTCAGCGCGGTCACGAACGCCGACTGGGTCATGGCCGTGCGCACCCCGATGTCGCGCACCCGCCGGACCCGCGCCGCGAACTCGGCCGACTCGCTGGCGGGCCGGCCGAACAGCTTCACCAGCGTCGCCCCCGGCGCGGAGAACCGCTCGGTCATCTGGGTCCCCATGGCCGCGTTGTGGTCGGCGGCCTCCCGCCGCAGCCGGGCGATCCTGGTCCCCATCCGGCGGGCCGGCAGCACGAACACCGGGAGCAGCAGCAGCGCCAGCAGCGTGATCTGCCAGGACAGGGAGATCATCACGGTGACCGCCAGCACCAGCGTCACCACGTTGCCCACCACGCCGGAGAGCGTGTCGGTGAACGCCCGCTGCGCCCCGATCACGTCGTTGTTCAGCCTGCTCACCAGCGCGCCCGTACGGGTCCGGGTGAAGAAGGCGACGGGCATGCGCTGCACGTGGTCGAAGACCGCCGTGCGCAGGTCCACGATCAGCCCCTCGCCGAGGCCCGCCGAGAGCCAGCGGGCCACCAGCCCCAGCCCCGCCTCGGCCAGCGCCAGGCCGGCGATCAGCCCCGCCAGGCCGGTCACCACGCCGATCGGCTCCCCCGAGCCGATCGCGTCGAGCACCCGGCCGGCCAGCACCGGCGGGGCCACCGCCAGCGCGGCCATCACCACGCTCAGGACCAGGAACAGGGCGAGTTTCCGGCGGTGCGGCCGGGCGAACCCCCAGACGCGGCGGAGCGTCGCCTGCGAGATCCGGCGACGCTCCTGTTCGTTGTTCATCGAGTACAGCTGATGCCAGGCGGTCACTTCCATGCTCATGGCATGGAGGCTAAAACCTCGACTTATATTGAGGTCAAAAGCCGATCTTCTTGCCGCGCTCGTGCCAGACCACCGCCACCGACGGCCGCGGCTGGCTGCCCTCGCCGTCGGGCCAGCGGCTGGCGGGCAGGTCCGGCGTCGCGCCGTCCGCCTCGCCCGGGTGCTGCACCGCGACCCACACGCTGCGCCGGTCCGCGCTGATCAGCGGACCGCAGGTCTCGGCGGCGACCGGCACGCTGAGGAACTGGCGTACGTAACCGCGCTCCCTGCCCCTGACCGGCATCACGAACAGCCCGTCGTTGGCCCCGAGCGCGTTGCCGTCGGTCGAGATCCACAGGTTGCCGTCGGGGTCGAAGGCCAGGTTGTCCGGGCAGGAGATCGGGGACACCCTGCTCTTGTCGAATCCGGCGAAGTAGGTCGAGGCGTCGTTCGGGTCGCCGCACACCAGCGGGACCGACCAGGAGAACGTCCTGGCCGCCGCGTCGTCGCGCCGCTCGACCAGCTCCAGCACGTGGCCGTGCTTGTTGGCGGCTCGCGGGTTCGCCTCGTCGGCCTGGGCCGGCGTGCGGTTGGAGTTGTTGGTCAGCGCGACGTAGACGGCCCCGGTGACCGGGTTGCGCTCCACGTCCTCGGGACGGTCCATCTTGGTGGCCGCCACCTTGTCGGCGGCGCTGCGGGTGTAGACCAGCACCTCGGCGGCGGTCATACCGTCGACGAACGACGTGTCGCCGCTGACCAGCGGGATCCACTCTCCGACGCCGTCGAAGGCGCCGTCGGACGGCAACCTGCCGGAACCGTCGAGCTCCTCCTCCGGGCTGTCGCCGGTGAACCTCGCCACGTACAGCGTGCCCTCGTCCAGCAGGCCGCGGTTGTGCCGGTCGTTGCCGCGGACGTAGCGGCCCCTGGAGACGAACTTGTAGACGTACTCGAAGCGCGAGTCGTCGCCCATGTAGACGACCAGGCGGCCGTCACGGGCCAGCGTCGTGGTCGCGGCCTCGTGCGCGAAACGGCCGAGCGCGGTCCGCTTGACCGGCGTGGAATCGGGGTCGAACGGGTCGATCTCCACGATCCACCCGAACCGGTTGACCTCGTTCGGGTGCTTCTCCAGGTCGAACCGCTCATCGACGCGGTCGAACCGGCGGCCCGCCACACCCGACGGGATCGCGTACCGGGCGAGGTACGGCTGCTGCGCCTCGGGGGCCCTGGCGCCGTTGACGAAGTACTGGTTGAAGTTCTCCTCGGCGGTCAGCACCGTGCCCCACGGCGTGGTGCCGCCCGCGCAGTTGTTCAGCATGCCGATCGGCTCGACGCCCTCGGGGTCGGCGGCCGTCCTGAGCAGGTCGCTCCCGGCGGCGGGGCCGGTGAACCGCATCGGCGTCCGCACCGTGATCCGCCGGTTGTAGCGGCGGCGGCCCCGGGTGACGAGCCTCCACTCGCCCGTGCCGCGGACCCGCTCCACCTCGACCACCGAGCCTCCGTGGGCCGCCATCGCGATCTCGATCTGCTCCTCGGTGGCGGCGGCGCCGCCGGCGTAGCCGCGGAACATCAGGTTCTCGTCGGTGTACTCGTGGTTCACCCAGAGCAGGCCCCGGTCCCGGCCCATCGGGAAGAACGTCACAAAGTCGCAGTTGTAGCCGAACTGCATGGCCTGGGCCGCGGCCGTCTGGTTGTCGAAGTCGAACTCCGGCGCGCCCGGCAGCACCGGGTCGCCCCAGCGCACCACCGCCGACGACCGGTAACCGGCGGGCACCCGCAGCGCGTCGTCCTGGTTGGGCGCCACCGGCTCGAACCGGAGCCCGCCGCCGCCCTCGTGGGCGGAGCCCGGCCCGGCCGCCGCGGGGGCCGAGCCCATCGCCACGCCGGCGCCGGCCACCAGCGCGCCCAGCGCCCCGGCGCGCAGCGCGCCCCGGCGGGACAGCGCCCGCTCCGCCACGTCTCCGAAGTACGGGTTGGCGCTGGTGTTGGCCACGTCGTGCGCGCACTGGTTGCCGCACCGGAACTGGCAGGTCATCGCGGATCGGCCACCCTTGTGCGGGGTGGAAAGCAGCGGCAGCAGCCGGCGCGGCGACAGGTTCGCCACAGGTCCTCCAAGGTAGTGCGCGGTTCTCCCGCCGGGACGTTACGGTCGCCGCCCCAACCCGAGGTGAACGAATGCCACCGCCTCGATGAACGCTTTACGCACCTGCCCGGAGCACAATGGACCTGTGCCACCACGCAAACTCGACCCGGAGAAACTGAGAGCCGCCCTGGACGACCAGCTCGTCGCGCTCGACCAGCCGCCCTACGACGGGCCCGCCGGCGCCCTCGCCGACGCGCTGGTCGCCGCCGTGCAGTCCGCCTACGACCGCGGCCTCCGGCCCGAACGCGCCGGGGCCCGCCTGGCCGTGCGCCACCTGCTCGACCGGCTCGCCACCACCGCGCCCGGCCGCACCGTCGAGGTCCGCGTCCCGCCGTACGCCGCCGTCCAGGCCGTCGACGGCCCCCGCCACACCCGCGGCACCCCGCCCAACGTCGTCGAGACCGACCCGCGCACCTGGATCGACCTGGCCACCGGCCGCCTCACCTGGGCGGAAGCCGTGGCCGCCGGCGCCGTCTCGGCCAGCGGCGCCCGCGCCGACCTGTCGGCCCACCTGCCGCTGCGGGCGGGCTGACCAGGCCCTGCTATCTGGCGGGCCCCCGCATCCACGGGATCCGCTCCTCGAAGCACCGGTCCGCCAGCTCGCCGGGCAACTGGCCGCAGTCCTGGACCACGGTCCAGAACCAGATGGCCGCCGCGCCGAACAGCAGGAACGCCAGCACACTGAAGGCGATCCCGGTGATGGCCCGGCCCTTGCCGACCCGCCGCACCAGCGCCACGATCCCGAACACGATGGACAGGATCGCCGTGAGCAGCCCGGTGAAGCACACGAACACCAGGAACGGGCTCGCCACCCCCAGCACCAGCGACGCGGTCGCCAGCCCGCTGCCGGGCCGCGCCGCCTGCCATCCGCCGGGATACCCGCCATAGGGCGCGCCTCCGCCGGGCGGCCCGCCGTACGGGCTAGACGGCGACGTCCCCGGCACCGGCCCCTGATCCCCGTACGGCAGCGCACCGCCCTCCGGCCGCTCACCTTCCGGCCGACCGCTCTCAGGCCGGCCACCCTCGGGCCGGCCGCTCTCGGGGCCGCCGTGTGGCGAGGCGGCGCTCTCAGGGCCGCCATAGGGCGACGTCCCGGACTCCGGCCTGCCGTAGGACGGCGTCCCACTGCCCGTCCCGCCGTACGGCGACGGTCCCCCGAACGCGCTGGGCCCGCTCACCCCCTGCCCGCCGGACGGCCCGAACCCGGACGGCGTCCCCCCTTCCCCAGGCCACCCCCCGTACGGCTCCTCCCTGCCGCCTTCCTCACGGTGCTCGCCGGACGGGCCTGAGTCCCGGGCGGCGGCGCTCTCCGGAGGCATCCAGTCTTCGCCGTACGTGGAAGTGTCCTCGCCGGGCTGGACCCGGTGGGTGCCGTAGGGCTGGGTGCCCTCCTCCGGCTGGGCGCGGTGTTCACCGTAGGTCTGGGCCTCACCTGCCGGGCGCACGCGGAAGGAACGGGTCTCCTCTGAGGCCCCGGGCTCCTCGTGGGGAGACGGGCCGGCGGCGCTCGGCTCCTCGTAGCGGGATGGCGGGCGGGTCCCGCCGGGGGCGGCCTGTCCCTCGGGGGTGCCCTCCCAGCCGGGGTACGCCGGGGTGCCGCCGGGGGTGGGATAAGCGCGGCCCTCCTCGCCCTGGGCCGGGGGCTTGAACACGGCGGTCTGATCGGCGTCGCCCTCACCGGCCACCTGGGCGGGCGGCGGCGTCTCGGGCGACTCCGGCAGGTCAGGATGGTGCGGCTCGGCGGGCCCCACCCCAGGCGCGGGCCCCGGTGACGGCTCGGGCCCGGGAACGGGCTCCGGACCGGGAACCGGCTCGGGCCCGGGTGCCGGTTCGGGACTCGTGGGCTCCGGACGCGGCGTTGGTTCCGGACGCGGAGTGGGTTCGGGACTCGGCGTGGGTTCGGGACTCGGCGTGGGTTCGGGACTCGGCGTGGGTTCGGGACTCGGCGTGGGTTCGGGACTCGGCGTGGGTTCCGGGCGTGGGGAAGGCTCCGGCTCCACGGGGCCAGGGCCCGGGACCGGCGGGCGGTCGGGGTCGGGCACGACGGGAGGCTTCGGCGTGAGAGGTTCCTCACCTTCGCCGGGCTCCTCCGTCCGGCCTCCCTCGTCCCCCGCGCTTCCGCTGAACCGACCCGCCCTGCCACGATCGCCCGCACCCCCTGAAGACTCCCCAGGACGCCCGGTGCCCGCGCCTTCGGAGGAGTTCCCCGAGGGCCCGGCCGTGGCGCCGGGGCGGGTGGGGGCGTCCTCGTGCGGCCCTTCGGCGGGGTCGTCCGGGGTGCCCTCCGCCCACCAGGGCCGGTCCTCCGGGGGCTCGGGCTGGTGGTTGGGGTCGCCAGGTGTGGTCACGTCTGCTCTCCCGACGGGTCTGCATGCCGGATACTTCACCTTTTCGCGGGAGAGGGACTTGAAACCTGACGACACGGGTAAGTCGCCGGTCATCCTTCAGCCAAGGACGCCCCCGGTAGGAGGCCGGGTGGGACGGGTCCGGCGGAGGATCCGTACCCGGGTGCGCGAGCACGAAGTGGCCCGACCTAGACTGAAGCACGTGCTGAAGGGCGACGGCCGGCTCGGCCATGACCTGGACCCCCACGACCGCGCGCCGCAAGACGCCTGCGGCGTGTTCGGCGTTTGGGCGCCAGGCGAGGAAGTGTCCAAACTCACCTACTACGGGCTGTACGCGTTGCAGCACCGCGGCCAGGAGTCCGCGGGCATCGCGGTCAGCGAGGGCAGCCGCATCCTCGTCTACAAGGACATGGGCCTGGTGGCCCAGGTCTTCGACGAGTCGGTGCTCGGCACCCTCCGCGGCCACCTGGCCATCGGCCACTGCCGCTACTCCACGACCGGTTCCAGCGTGTGGGAGAACGCGCAGCCCACGCTCAGCTCGACCGACGTGGGCGGGCTCGCGCTGGCCCACAACGGCAATCTGATCAACACTCCGGCGCTGGCCGAGCGGCTGGCTCCGGGCACGACCCGGGCGACCACCGACACCGACGTGCTCACCACGCTCCTCGCCCAGGACCGCACCCGTTCCATCGAGGACGCCGCCGCCGAGCTGCTGCCGCAGGTCAAGGGCGCCTATTCGCTGGTGTTCATGGACGAGCGGACGCTGTACGCGGCGCGTGACCCGCAGGGCATCCGCCCGCTCGTGCTGGGCAGGCTGGAGCGCGGCTGGGTGGTTGCGTCGGAGACGGCGGCGCTCGACATCGTGGGCGCCACGTTCGTCCGCGAGATCGAGCCGGGCGAGCTGCTGACGATCGACGAGCGCGGCGTCCGGTCGCGCCGGTTCGCGCTGGCGGAGCCGAAGGGCTGCCTGTTCGAGTACGTCTACCTCGCCCGCCCCGACACGTCGATCGCCGGGCGCGGCGTCCAGGTCACCCGGGTCGAGGTGGGCCGGGTGCTGGCCCGCGAGCATCCGGTCGAGGCCGACCTGGTGATCCCCACGCCCGAGTCCGGCACCCCCGCCGCCGTGGGCTACGCGCAAGAGAGCGGCATCCCGTACGGCCAGGGTCTGGTGAAGAACTCCTACGTCGGCCGCACGTTCATCCAGCCGTCGCAGACGATCCGCCAGCTCGGCATCCGGCTCAAGCTCAACCCGCTGCGCGAGGTGGTCGAGGGCAAGCGGCTGGTCGTGGTGGACGACTCGATCGTGCGCGGCAACACCCAGCGGGCCATCGTCAAGATGCTGCGGGAGGCCGGGGCGAGAGAGGTGCACGTACGCATCTCGTCGCCGCCGGTCGCCTGGCCGTGCTTCTACGGCATCGACTTCGCCACCCGCGCCGAGCTGATCGCGGGCTCGCTGTCGGTGGAGGAGATCCGGGCCTCGCTGGGCGCCGACTCGCTCGGCTACATCTCGCTCGAAGGGCTCACCAAGGCCACCACGATCCCCGCCGAGCGGCTGTGCAGGGCCTGCTTCGACGGCTCGTACCCGATTCCGATCGACGAGGACAACGTCGGCAAGTTCGTGCTGGAGAGCAAGGCGTGACCACCTACGAGGCCGCGGGCGTCGACATCGAGGCGGGCGAGCGCGCGGTCGCCCTGATGAAGGAGAAGGTGGCGCGCTCGCGCCGGCCGGAGGTGGTCGACGACGCCAGCGGCTTCGCGGGCCTGTTCGACGCGTCGGCGCTGCTGCGTTTCCGGCGGCCGCTGCTGGCCACGTCCACCGACGGGGTCGGCACCAAGGTCATGATCGCGCAGCGCTACGGCAAGCACGACACGATCGGCGTCGACCTGGTCGGCATGGTCCTGGACGACCTGGTGGTGTGCGGGGCCGAGCCGCTGTTCATGACCGACTACATCGCCTGCGGCAAGGTGGTGCCCGAGCGCGTCGCGGAGATCGTCGGCGGGGTGGCCGAGGGCTGCCGGCTGGCGGGGGCCGCCCTGGTGGGCGGCGAGACGGCCGAGCATCCCGGCGCGATGGGCGCCGACGAGTACGATCTGGCGGGCGCGGGCACGGGCGTGGTCGAGGCCGACGCGATGCTGGGCCCCGGCCGGGTCCGCGAGGGCGACGCGGTGCTGGGGCTGGCGTCGTCGGGCGTCCACGCCAACGGTTACTCGCTGGTGCGCCACGTGCTGAAGCAGGCCGACCTCTCGCTCGACGCGGTGCTGCCGGAGCTGGGCCGCCCGCTGGGCGAGGAGCTGCTGGAGCCGACCCGGATCTACTCGCGCGACTGCCTGGAGCTGGCCCGTACGGTCGAGGTCCACGCCTACGCGCACATCACGGGCGGCGGCCTGGAGGGCAACCTGTCGCGCTCGCTGCCCGGTCACCTGGACGCGGTGCTCGACCGTTCGTCCTGGACGCCTCCGCCGATCTTCGAGGTGCTGGCCGGTCATGGCGGCATCGCGCAGGCCGACCTCGACCGCACGTTCAACCTGGGGGTGGGCATGGCGGCGATCGTCCCCGCCGAGGTCGCCGACGAGGCGGTACGCCTGCTGGAGGAGCGCGGGCTGCCCGCGTGGGTGCTGGGCGAGGTCGTCGCCGGCGAGGGCCGGGCCCGCTACAGCTGACCGTCTTCCCGGTCGTCCCCGGCCGTCCGCCGGGGCCGGCCGACCCTGGCCCGCCTGTAGTGGCGGGCGACGCGGACGCGGTTGCCGCACAGTTCCGGCGAGCACCAGCGGCGGCGCGGGTGCGCGGGCAGGAAGAACATGCGGCAGCCGGGCGCCTCGCATGACTTGATCTTCGCCGCTTCGGAGCCGCCGAGCAGGGTGATGGCCGACTCGGCCAGCTCGGCGAGCAGCCGGTCCAGCGGGGGCGCGGCGCGGCGGGAGATGACGCCGGACGGGCCGAGCGAGAGGGAGGACGGGGCGCGCAGGGCGGCCTCGTTCAGCGCGGCGACCGCGTCCGCGGGGAGCGGCGCGCCGTCGGCGACGGCGGTGACGGCCGACTCCACGTGCTCCCTGAGCGACCGGACCGCCGCGACCCAGCCGTCGGAGACCGCCTCACCGCCGGGAGGGCCGCCCGGGATCGCGGGCAGGCGCGCGGACTGCAGGGCGAGCCAGGCGCTGAGCCCTTCGGCCGTCTCCAGGAAGTCCACGTCCCCGTCGGGCGTGTGCGCCCGCGTGTTGATCAGATCGAGGGCCAGCGGCTCCCCCGTCAGCGCGTCCACGAAATCTAACGGTACATCACCCCATTGACCCATTAGTAACCCGGTGTTAGAACTAATGCGTCTTCGAGCGAGAAAGGCATTAGCGATGGACCTTCCCTCAGTTCGGCACGGCTTCGCCGACGTCGGCGACGTGCGGGTGTTCTACCGGGAGACGGGCCCGGCGGACGGCGTGCCGGTGCTGCTGCTGCACGGCTTCCCCTCGGCGTCCCACCAGTACAGGCGGCTGATGGACGCCCTCGGCGGCGGCCACCGGCTGATCGCGCCCGACTATCCCGGCTCCGGCCACACCGAGGTCCCTGACGGGTTCACGTACACCTTCGACCGGCTCGCCGACGTGGTCGAGGGGTTCGTGACGGCGCTGGGGCTGCGGCGGTTTGTGCTGTACGCGTTCGACTTCGGCGGCCCCGTCGGGTTCCGGCTGGCCACCCGCCATCCCGAGTGGATCGCCGGGCTGATCGTGCAGAACGCGAACGCGTACGAGGAAGGCCTGTCCGAGCAGGCCAGGGCCACCATCCAGGCGCCGGCCGAGGAGCTGGGGCCGCTGTTGACGCTGCCGGTCACCCGCGGCCAGTACGAGGGCGGCACGGCCGACCCGGCCCTCGTGGCGCCCGACGGCTGGACGCTCGACCAGCACTTCCTCGACCTGCCGGGCCGCAAGGACGCGCAGCTCGCGCTTCTCCTCGACTACCGGTCCAACGTCGTGTGCTACCCCGAGTGGCAGGCGTGGCTGCGCGAGCACCGGCCGCCGGCGCTGATCGTGTGGGGCCGCCACGACCCGTTCTTCCCGGAGCCGGGCGCGCACGCCTACCTGCGCGACCTGCCCGACGCGGAGGTGCACGTGCTCGACACCGGCCACTTCGCGCTGGAGGAGAAACTGCCGGAGATCGCCCCGCTGATCGCGGGCTTCCTCGACCGGCTCGCCCCGGCGCGCGTCGCCGTCGCCGCGGGAACGCCGGAAGCGTGACGAAGCCCCACGGTCACCCGTGGGGCTTGCCCGCTGCTGCGGAGGACCCGGCGGACGCCGGGGACCTCCCCGTGGTCAACGAGGAGTGTGGGAACGCCTAGCGGCGGCCGGACGATCGGCCGTCGTCGTCGTCTCCGTAGTCGTCGGCGTAATCGGCATAGCGATCCGCCAGCTCGTCGTTGAGGTCGTCGGCGTCGTCGTTGCTGGAGTCCTTGACCCCGAGTTCGTCGCGAAGTCGCTCAAGGTCCGTGCCACCGCTGTTGTACTTCAGCTGGCGAGCAACCTTGACCTGCTTGGCCTTTGCTCGGCCGCGCCCCATTGGCTCGACCCCCTCGTGTGGGGTCGTATCCCGACCCCTCGTCGCTAACGCACCACACGCTGACGCCACCCTGACTTCGGGCGTCAGCCTATCGTTCGCCTATTACCGTACCTGTTTTGTGCCCAGCTCGGTACGTCGTATGGGCGCGGGGCGTCAGCGCCCTAGCCATATGCCCCTAATCCGCCCGACTTCCGACATTCTGCGCTCAGCTAGCCTATCCGCTGCGACCGCCGGAGGTACGCCTTCCTCCGACGCCATCGCGAAGATCTTCAGCGTCGTGTCGTAGATCCGCGCGGCCTTGGCGCGGGCCCGTTCCATGTCGAAGCCCTCGAGCTCGTCGGACACCTGGATCACCCCGCCGGAGTTGACCACGTAGTCGGGCGCGTAGAGGATGCCGCGCTCGTCGAGCTGCTTCTCCACGCCGGCGTGGGCGAGCTGGTTGTTGGCCGCGCCGCAGACGACCCTGGCGCGCAGCCGGGACACCGTCTCGTCGTCCAGCGCCCCGCCCAGCGCGCATGGCGCGAACACGTCGATGTCGGCCCCGGTCAGCTCGCGCGCGTCGGCGACCACCTCCACCTCGGGGTGGAGCCGCCTGACCCGCTCGATCGCCCGTTCGCTGACGTCGCAGATCACCACGTCGGCGCCGTCCTCGCGGAGCAGCTCGACCAGGCGGTGGCCGACCTTGCCGACGCCCTCGACGCCGACTCGCCTGCCGCGCAGCGTCGGGGCGCCGAAGACCCGCTCGGCGGAGGCGCGCATGCCCTGGAAGACGCCGTACGCGGTCAGGATGGAGGAGTCGCCGGCGCCGCCGTGGGCGAGCGTGCGGCCGGTGACGAAGCGCGTCTCGCGGGCGATGAGGTCCATGTCCTCGCTGTAGGTGCCCACGTCGCAGGCGGTGATGTAACGTCCGCCGAGCGACTCGACGAAGCGTCCGTACGCGCGCAGCAGCGGCTCGCTCTTGTCGCGGGCGGGGTCGCCGATGATGACGGCCTTGCCGCCGCCGAGGTCGAGCCCGGCCAGCGCGTTCTTGTAGGCCATGCCCTTGGCCAGGTTGAGCACGTCGGCCAGGGCGGCCTGCTCGCTCTCGTACGGATAGAATCTGGTACCCCCGAGACCGGGGCCGAGCGCGGTGTTGTGGATGGCGATGATGGCACGCAGCCCGCTCTGCTCGTCGGCGCAGAAGACGACCTGCTCGTGGACGTCCTTGTGGGACGGTCCGAAGACGTCGGTCACGGTAGTGACTCCCTGTCCGGTCCGCCGCCCCTTCGCGGCGGAGATCGCTCCAAGCGTAATAGGCACGACGATGCACGGCGGGTTGGCTTCATGACACGATGCCTCCGTGCTGCCCTATGCCGCCTACCTCCGCGTCTATGAGCCGCTGACCGCGTTCGCCGAGTCTGAGCGCAAGGTCTGGGCCGACTACGCCGACTCCAGCGACCGCCCGCGCCGGGCCAACGCGCTCCAAGCCGAGCACGGGGAATCGGTCAGGCGCCTGCTCGGCATGCCTCCTCACCCCGTACCCGCGCAGGAGAGCCCCAACGCCTACCTGCGGCGGGTGGAGGACCGTCTGTACGTCTGCCCCTGGCAGACCCGGTTGCGTTCCTGGCTGGCCTTCTCACGGCTGCGGGGCAGCATCCCGGTGAAGCTGATGGACCGGTTCGTCCCGAACACCATCGCCGAGCAGACCGCCGACGACTTCGACCGCTACAAGCGGGCCGCCGGGTCCGACGCGCTGCGCACCCACATCCGCACCACGGCCTGGCACGTGCCGCCCTCCTGGTTCGTGCCGTTCGACGGCAACGAGCGCTGGCTGGTGCTCGGCGCCTCCGCCCCGGGGCAGGACGTGACGACCGCGACCGGCCGCAACCTCATCTACGTCACGTCCATGGCCCAGGCCAGGAGGCGCGCCGCGCGGGCGCTGCAGGTGCTGCGGCGCAACCTCGGCGACGCCGTGCCGAACATCGACGTGGAGGACGTGGCGCGGTGGCTGGAGGAGTTCCACCCGCACTCGCTGGTCGAGCTCGACTACGGCGGCCTGGTCCATCTGATGGACGACGAGGCGCTGCAGGCCGACCAGTCGGTGGCGGAGCTCTCGGCGGCTCTGACGGGGCTGGACACGGGTCAAGAAGAGCTTGCCTATGCCATGTACCAGAGGGTCATCCTGCGCTGGAAGTCAATGCAACTCCTAGAATCGTCCAACTGAGCCCCAATGCGGCCGTCTGACCTGCAAGAGACGGTCATGAGTCGCGGCTGCTCACTTCTGCGAACTGAGTAGTTTGCCGTTTTCACTGCGATACCACGAAACGTGTCGCTAGAATCACCGAGCGTGACATCGCCGCAGGAGCGGGCAGTTGGGTCAAAGAAGGGCTCGCCAATCGCTCTCCGTGGCGGTATGGTCACATCGGGTGATGCCGCATATGGCCCAGAAATGCCGCACGCTCTGGGTCATAGAGGGACATCCGTGACACGCGCAAAGGCAGTCGCAGGATCGCGAAGCCGGTCCACACGGAGGAGAGGCCGCACAAATGTCAGCTCGTACACCCGAGGCCGAGCCGCTGCTCACGCCCGCCGAGGTCGCCACCATGTTCCGGGTCGACCCCAAGACCGTCACCCGGTGGGCCAAGGCGGGCAAGTTGACGTCGATCCGCACCCTCGGCGGTCACCGGCGCTACCGGGAGACCGAGGTCCGCGCCCTGCTGGCGGGGATTCCGCAGCAGCGTTCGGAATGAGACAGGAGTCGTCACCGGCTAGGGGGGTTCTCACGGTGGGCCAGGCCGGCGCGGCCCGGTCCACCCGGAGTGACGACTCGGACGTCGTACAAGGGAGTTGGCGCCGCCCGCCCGGCGCCATCCTTCCCCCGTTCCATCCCATGGGTTCTTCCGTGGTCCATCCCGCGCCCCGCTGAGCGGCGCGACACAGGCGCGCGACCCGGGCGTCGCGCGGCCCGGAAGCGGTCATCGCAGCCGTCGAGCCTCTGAGTGCTCCGGCCCTTTCCTCCGGTGACCTGCGGATGTCCGGCGATTCCCCGGCTTCCGTCCCCGAGGCCGTACCCTGCGGCGAACTCGATCGTTTGGTGGTACAGGTGCCCCAACTTCGCAACGCGGGGGAGACATGCCAGGACCGCCAGTCAAGACATCGACCATCACCGAGCTGAGAGAGGTAGACGCGCTGCCTCGACCAAGGCCCACCATCCGCAACGTCGCCGAGAGAGCCGGCGTCTCGAAATCGCTGGTCTCACTCGTGCTGCGCGGATCCCCGCACGTGAGCGAGCACCGGCGCCAGGCCGTGCTGCAGGCGGCCCGCGAGCTCGGCTACCGGCCCAACGCCGTCGCGCGCAGCCTGGTGGAAGGCCGCACGCACCTCGTCGGCGCACTCGTCGCCGACCTGCACAATCCCTTCTACGCCGAGTTCCTCGACGGTCTGCAGGAGAGCCTGCACGGCGACGGGCTGCGCATGCTGATCGGCAACAGCCAGTGGGACCCGGCGTTCGAGGACGAGGCCGTGGAGGCCTTCCTCGAACTGCGGGTCGACGGGCTGGTGCTGTTAGGCATCGCCCCCACCAGCGAGACCCTGATCGAGGCCACCTCGTACACCCCCACGGTGGTCGTCGGGGAACGTGACATCGAGCTCGACGGCGTCGACATCGTCGTCGACGACGACCAGCACGGCGCCCGGCTGGCGATCGACCACCTCGTCACCGCCGGGCACAAGCGCATCGCGCACATCGAAGGGCCGCGGCCCTCACGCTGCGAGGGCTATCTCGTGGCCATGCGCAGGCACTCGCTCGCCCCGTACATCATGGTCGAGGCGGCGGACTCGTCGGAGGACGGCGGCAGGACGGCGGCACTCGCCCTGCTGACCCGCGAGCCCAGGCCCACCGCGATCTTCGCGGCCAACGACGTGCTCGCGCTCGGCGTGCTGACCGCCGCCGAGGAGCTCGGGCTGCGGGTGCCGGAGGACCTGTCCGTGGTCGGGTACGACAACACCCACCTGGCGGCGTCGGAGCACATCTCCCTGACCTCGGTCGACCAGCCCCGCCGCGCCATGGGGCGGACCGCGGCGACGCTGCTGAGCGACCGCATCTCCGAGCCGGGCAAAGCGGCCCGGCTGCGCGAGGTCACCCCGGAGCTGATCGTGCGGCGCAGCACCGGCCCCGCCTAAGAGGAGGCCAAGGGTGGGTCAACACGCTCCGTGACGGCCGCGCCCGGCGGTTTACTCACAGGGTCATGCTCATTGTGGCCGGACTCGCCGTCCGGCCACGATCTGATCCGGGGGACAGCCATGCGTGATCCGGAACTGGTGTCGTGCGCCCAGCGTGCCGCGGCCGAGCTTGAGCGGGCCTGGGCGCAGTGGCGCGCGGGGCGCGGCCGGGGCACCGACGTCGGCGTGGAGTCCGTCGCCAGCTACGTCGCCCACTCGCTCGACCACCCTTGGGGCCGCCCCCGCGTCGTCCTCGGCCTGGACGCCGAGGACGCGCGGGAGCTGGCCGCGCTGCTCCAGCGCCAGGAGGTCGGCGAGCACGTGTGGTGAGCGGGGTTCGCGGCATACCGCTCCCGCCGGGCGAGGTTGTCGTAGGTTGGAGCGCATGCGTGCTCTTCCCGTCTCCGCCCTGGCCGCCTGCGGCCTGATCGTCTCCGCCTGCGGGGGCGCCGCGCCCGGTGTCCCCGCGGCGGATCAGATGGCGCGCCGGGACGCCGGGCCCACGGCGAGCGCCACCGCCGGCGAGGCCGGGCCGGGCGGCTCGGCAAGGCCCGCCGACAAGGCCCCCGCCGCCCGGCCGCTCGCCGGCAGGGTCGTCGTCATCGACCCGGGACACAACGGAGGCAACGCCCGCGCCCCCAAGGCCATCAACCGCAAGGTCAACGTGCTGACCCAGTGGAAGGCCTGCGACACCACCGGCACCGCGACCAACAGCGGCTACCCGGAGGCGGCGTTCACCTGGGACGTGTCCAAGCGCCTGGCCAGGATCCTCAAGAGCCGCGGCGCGACGGTGAAGCTCACCCGCTCCAGCAACACCGGCGTCGGCCCGTGCATCACCGAGCGGGCCGCGATCGGCAACGACAGCAAGGCCGACGCCGCGATCTCGGTGCACGCCGACGGCTCCAGCCCCGGCAACCGCGGCTTCCACGTCATCATGCCGAAGAAGATCGGCGGCCCGGTCGACCCGGTGGTGGGCGCCTCGGCCCGGCTGGGGAAGTCCGTGCGCGACGCCTTCCGCGAGGGCACCGGGCTGCCGTACTCGACCTACATCGGCGACAAGGGCCTCGACTACCGCAACGACCTGGGCGGGCTCAACCTGTCGACGGTGCCGAAGATCTTCATCGAGGCCGGCAACATGCGCAACGCGGGCGAGGCCGCCAAGTTCCGCGACCCGAAGTTCCGCCAGCGCATCGCGGTGGCGCTGGCGAACGGTTTGCAGGACTATTTGAGACCGTGATCCCTTCCCCCAAGCTGCGCCGGTCCCTGTCCGCCTCCTACGACCTGCCCGCCGGAGCCACGGTCTCGGGCCCTGCGGACCTGGTCGCCGCCGTCCGCACCGCGCTGCCGGGGCTCGACCTGCTGCCGGGCGACCACGGCGCCGTCGACCTGCGGCTCGACCCGGCGCTCGGCCCCGAGGCGTACCGGCTGACGGTCGGCTCACGCGGGGTGGAGATCGCCGCGGGCGGCCGGGCGGGCGCGTTCCACGCCGCCCAGTCGCTGCGCCAGCTCCTGCCCGACGAGGCCTTCCGGTACGGCGCCGCGACCTCGTGGACGGTGCCCGGGATGCGGATCGAGGACGAGCCCCGCTTCCCGTGGCGCGGCCTGCACCTCGACGTGGCGCGCCACTTCTTCCCCAAGCGGGAGGTCATGCGGCTGGTCGACCTGATGGCGATCCACAAGCTCAACCGCCTCCACCTCCACCTGGCCGACGACCAGGGCTGGCGCGTGGAGAGCCGGGCCTACCCGCTGCTGCACGAGGTGTCCTCCCACCGGCCGCGCTCGGCCGTGCACCCTCACGGGCGGCCGGAGGCGTTCGACGAGATCCCGCACGGCGGCTACTACACGCTGGCCGACCTGACCGAGATCGCCGCCTACGCCCGCGCCAGGGCGGTGACGGTGGTGCCGGAGATCGACGTGCCGGGGCACGCCTCGGCGATCCTGGCCGCCTACCCGTCGCTGGGCGCGACGGGCGAGCCGCACGACGTGCTCGACCGGTGGGGCATCTCCCCCGCGATCCTGTCGCCGCTGCCGCCGACGGTCGAGTTCCTCACCACGATCTTCGACGAGCTGCTGGGGGCGCTGGGCGAGACCCCGTACGTCCACATCGGCGGCGACGAGGTGGTGCTCGACCAGTGGGCCGCCTCCCCCGAGATCGACGCCTACCGCGAGTCGCTCGGCCTGGCCACGGTCAACGACCTGCAGGCGTGGTTCCTGCGGCGGCTGGCCGACGCGCTGGCCGAGCGGGGCAGCCGCGCGGTGGTGTGGGACGAGGCGTTCGTCAGCGGCGGCCTGCGGCAGGACACGGTGGTCATGCCGTGGCGCGGCCAGGGCGTCGGCCGCCGCGCCGCCGCCGCGGGCCACGACGTGGTGGCCACCGCGGTCTTCCCGCTCTACTTCGACTACGCGGAGGCGGCCTCGCCGGACGAGCCGCTGGCCATCGGCGAGACGATCACGGTGGCGGACGTGGCGGCGTTCGACCCGGCACCGGCCGGCTGGGCGCCGGAGGAGCGCGAGCGGGTGATCGGCGTGCAGGCGCAGCTGTGGACGGAGCGCGTGGCCGACCCCCGCACCCTCGACTACAGGATGTGGCCCAGGGCGTGCGCACTGGCCGACATCGCCTGGGGCGCCCGGGACGACTTCGCCGGGCGGCTGGAGGCCCACCTGGGACGGCTGGACGCGCTGGGCGTCGAGTATCGCCCGCCGGCCGGGCCGCACCCGTGGCAGCGCCGCAGGCCGCACCTGCCCGGCGTCGTCCGGCTCGACGAGGCGATGCCCCGCCTGGAGGCCATGACCCTCGACCCCGAGTCGACCCGGCCCAGCATGTGACCCGTCAGGCCAGCGCGAGGGCCAGCCGCCGCGGCAGCGCGGTGTTGCGCCGGCGGCCGAGGGTGTGCACCGCCGTCTCCAGGGCCTCGCGCTGGCCCACCAGCACCACCCACGACCTGGCTCTGGTCACCAGCGTGTAGAGCAGGCTGCGGCGCAGCATGATGCCGCCGGACTCGGCGACGATCGGGGCGACCACGAACGGGTACTCGCTGCCCTGGGAGCGGTGCACGCTGATCGCGTACGCGTGGGTCAGCTCGTCCAGCTCGTCGAAGGCGTACTCGACGGTGCGGCCGTCGTCGGTGCGGAGCTCCACCAGCCGCTCGCGCGGGTCGATGGCGGTGACCGTGGCGGTCTCGCCGTTGAAGACGCCCTTGTCGTAGTTGTTGCGGATGGGCAGCACCCGGTCGCCGGCGCGGTAGACCGACGAGCCGTACCAGTGCTCGTCGACGCCGTCGCCCGGCGGGTTGAGCCTCTCCTGGAGACGGCGGCCCAGCTCGACGGTGCCCGTGACGCCCTTGCGCATCGGGCACAGCACCTGCACCTGGTCGGGGCGGATGCCCTGTTTGCGGGGGATGGCCTCGGTGGCGAGGTGGATGACCCGGTCGGCCACCGCCACCGGGTCGTCGAGCTCCTCGAACCAGAACCCGCCGCCGCCGGGCAGGCCGGGCAGCTCGCCGCCGCGGACGCGGTGGGCGGCCCGGATGATGCCGCTGTCCTGCGCCTGGCGGAAGACGTGGGTGAGCCGGACGCGGGGGACCTCCTCGACGCTCAGCAGGTCGGCCAGCACCCTGCCGGGGCCGATGCTGGGGAGCTGGTCGCTGTCGCCGACCAGGAGCAGGTGGCTGCCCGACGGGACGGCAGAGGCCAGCCGGGTGGCGAGCTGAAGGTCGAGCATGGACGCCTCGTCGACCACGACGAGGTCGGCCTCGACGGGCCGCTCCTGGAACAGCGCGCCGTCGTCCTCGGGCTCCTGGGCCAGCATGCGGTGGACGGTCATCGCGGGCAGCCCGGTCAGCTCCGACAGCCGCTTGGCGGCCTTGCCGGTGGGCGCGCTGAGCGTCACCCTGCCGCCCATCGCCCGCACCGTGGCGGCGATGGCGGACACCGTGTGACTCTTGCCGCAGCCGGGGCCGCCGGTCAGCACCGTGACCGTGCTGGTCAGCACCAGGTTGACGGCCGCGCGCTGGTCGTCGTGGAGCGCGTCGTCCTCCTGGTAGGGGCGCAGCCGCAGCGCTGACGGGGCCCGGAGGAGCCGGGCCAGGTGGCCGGCCAGCGCGACCTCGCGGCTGTGCTCCTGCTTGCCGTAGACGACCAGGCGGCCCGGGTCGTCGGGGGCGGTCTCGACGACCACCCGCCGGTCGGCGTGGAGCGCGTCGACGGCCTGCCTGATCGCCGGCTCGTCCTGCTCGACCAGCGCCGCCACCTGGGCGACGAGGGCGCGGTACGGGACGAAGCAGTGGCCGCCGCCGGCCGCGGCCGCCTCGATCCGGTCGACCACGGCCGCCTTGACGCGCTGCGGGCTGTCCTCGGGGACGCCGGAGCGCAGCGCGATGCGGTCGGCGCTCTGGAAGCCGATGCCGCGCACCCGGCCCACCAGCTGGTAGGGGTCGGTGGTCAGCACGCGGAGCGACTCGTCGCCGTACGTCTGGTAGATCTTGGCGGCGAGCAGCGGGCTCACCCCGAAGCCCTGCAGGGCCACCATGAGGGCGGCGACGGCCTTCTGCTCGGCCCACGCCTCGACGATCTGGGCCTGGCGGATGGCGCCGATGTTGACCACCTCGCGCAGCCGGGCCGGCTCGGTGTCGATGACCTTGAGCGTCTCCTCGCCGAAGTGGCTGACGATGGCGTGGGCGAGCCGCGGGCCGACGCCGCGGATCAGGCCGGAGCCGAGGTAGAGGGCGATGGCGCGGACGGTGGACGGCGCGACCCGCTCGCACCGCCGGACCTGGAGGCGGGCGCCGAAGCGGGGATGCTCGCCCCACTCGCCGGACAGCAGCAGCCGCTCCCCCGGCTGCGCCCCGGCCAGCGCCCGCCCGGCGGCGACGAAGACGGCCCCGTCGTCGGCGCTGGCGCGGGCGACGGTGTAGTCGTCGTCGCCGACGTGCACGAGCTGCTCGACCGTCACCTCGACCGTGGCCTCGTCCGTGTTCCCGGACTCGTCGGGTCTCGCGCGCGCCACCACTCAACTCCCGGCCGTCGTGTCAGGCATCCGACGCTCGGACCCTAGCCTTCCGTGCCGACAGTCCTACCCGGCAGGGCCGTCGTCCAGGATCTTCTCGAAGAGCAGGTGGTCGCGCCACTCACCGTCGATGCGCAGGTACTTCCTCGCCACGCCGATCTCCTCGAACCCGCACCTGCGCAGCACGCGCTGGGACCTGTCGTTGTCGAGGAGGGTGCCGGCCTGGACGCGGTGCAGGCCCAGCGTCGCTGCCGCCTCGCGGCACACCTCGCGCACCGCGGCGGTGGCCAGGCCGCGGCCGGCGTGCCCGGCGTCCACCCAGTAGCCCAGGTGGCCGTTGCGGAAGGCGCCGAGCACGATGTCGTTCAGGTTGACGACGCCGGCGATGAGCGGGCCGTCGGCGAGCACCCACGGGAACATCCGGCCCTCGTCGCGGGACTTCAGCATGTCCTCCACCCGGGCGACCTGCCCCGTGGCGGTGAAGAACTCCTCGGCGCGGCGCGGCTCCCAGCGGCGCAGGTGGTCGCGGTTGCGGACGTACGCCGCCGCGAGCGCCTCGGCGTCGTCAGGGGCCAGCGGGCGCAGCACGACCCCGCCGCCGAGCGCGACCTCCCCGCTCACCGGGGCGCCGTCCGGCCGATCGCCTCGCCGATGGAGGTCATCCCGTGCCGCCGGACCCGCCGGGCCAGCTGCCGGTGCACGCGCGCCGCCCACAGCGGCCCGCCGTAGATCCAGCCCGTGTAGCCCTGCACCAGCGTGGCCCCGGCCAGCAGCCGCTCCCACACGTCGTCGACGTCCTCGACGCCGCCCACCGACACCAGCGTCAGCCGGTCGCCGACGCGAGCGCGCAGCCGCCGCAGCACCTCCAGCGAGCGCGCCTTGAGCGGCCGGCCGGACAGCCCGCCGGTGGGGCCGTCGTGCGCGATCGTGGTGTTGGTCGCGATGATGCCGTCGAGCCCCAGCTCCAGCGCCAGGTCGGCGACCGCGTCCACGTCGTCGTCCGCGAGGTCGGGCGCGATCTTGACGAGCAGCGGGGTGCGCCGGGGGGTGCTGTCGCAGACCTCCTTGACCGAGGTCAGCAGCGGTCGCAGCAGCGACACCGCCTGCAGGTCGCGCAGGCCGGGCGTGTTGGGCGAGCTGACGTTGACCACCAGGTAGTCGGCGAGCGGCGCCAGCTCCTTGGCGCTGGTGACGTAGTCGGCGGCCGCCTCCGACTCGGGCACCACCTTGGTCTTGCCGATGTTGACGCCGACCACGGCGGGCACGCCGCGGGTGCGGCGCAGGCGGCGGGCCGCGGCCTGGGCGCCGGCGTTGTTGAAGCCCATCCGGTTGACCACCGCGCGCTCGCGTACGAGCCGGAACAGCCGCGGGCGCGGGTTGCCCGGCTGCGCGTGCGCGGTGATCGTGCCCACCTCCACGTGGGAGAAGCCGAGCGCGGCCACGGCCTCGGCGCAGGCGGCGTCCTTGTCGAACCCGGCGGCCAGCCCGAGCGGGCCGGGGAAGTGGACGCCGAACGCGGTTATCCGCAGCGCCGGGTCGTGCGGGGCGAGCGCCCGGTGGAGCAGGCGTTTGAGCAGGGGCGTCCTGGCGAGCAGGGCCAGGCCCCTGACGGTGCGGTGGTGCACGGTCTCGGCGTCGAGCCGCCGCAGGACCTGCGTGAAGACGAGGCGATACATCACGCGTCAGGCTACCAACCCGGCCTCGTAGGCGATGATCGCCGCCTGCACCCGGTTGCGCACGCCCAGCCGGGTGAGTATGGCGCTCACATGGGCCTTCACCGTGCCCTCCACGAGATGCAGCCGGCCGGCGATCTCCGCGTTCGACAGGCCGGAGCCGAGCAGCGCCAGCACCTCGCGCTCGCGTTCGGTCAGCGACGCCGTCCGGTCACGGGCGTGCGCGCCGCGCGCCATCCGGCCGCCGGAGAGCTGGGTGATCACCCTGTGGGCGACCTTCGGCGACAGGTAGGCCGCGCCGCCGGCCACCGCGCGCACGCCCGCGAGCAGCTCGCGCGGGTCGCCCGACTTGAGCAGGAAGCCGCTCGCGCCCAGCTCCAGAGCCTTGGCGATGTAGTCGTCCTCGCCGAACGTGGTCAACATCACCACCCCCGTGCCGGGCGCCGCCCGCCGCAGCTCGGCCGCCGCGGCCAGCCCGTCCAGCCGCGGCATGCGGATGTCGAGCAGCGCCACGTCGGGGTGGTGGCTGATCGCCAGGTCCACCGCCTCGCGCCCGTCACCGGCCTCGGCCACCACCTCCAGCTCCGGGTCCGACGCCAGGATGGCCCGGACGCCGGCGCGGATCATGGTTTCGTCGTCGGCCAGCAGGATGCGGATCATGCCTTCTATAGTGGCCGACATGGCACAGGTGAAGGTCTACGGGCGGCGCGACGTGTGGGCCGGACGGCAGCGCGAGGTCTCCGACCTGCTCCAGGGCTGTCTGGTCGACGCGTGGGGGCTGCCGGAGGGCAAGCGGTTCCACCGGTTCCTGCTGCTCGACGCCGACGACCTGATCTGCCCGCAGCGCTCCGACGCCTACCTGATCGTGGAGATCGTCTGTTTCACCGGCCGCGACGACGACGCCAAGCGCGCGCTCATCCGTACGATCTACGAGCGGCTCCCGTACGACCCGGAAGACGTGGAAATCACCATCATCGAGATGCCGCAGGTCAACTGGGGTATCCGAGGTATGGTGGCCGACGAGCTGGTGCTGCCCTACCGGGTGGACGTCCAGCCGCGGGGGTGACGGTCAGGCGCGCCCCCCGGCGGGCGGTATGGTCCGACTCATGAGCACTCACTACGACGTCGTGGTCCTGGGCGCGGGTCCGGGGGGATACACGGCCGCCGTCCGTGCCTCCCAGCTCGGGCTCCGCACGGCGGTCATCGAGGAGAAGTACTGGGGAGGCGTCTGCCTGAACGTGGGCTGCATCCCGTCCAAGGCGCTGCTGCGCAACGCCGAACTGGCCCACATCTTCACCAAGGAGGCCAAGATCTTCGGCATCCAGGGTGAGGTCACGTTCGACTACGGCGCCGCCTTCACCCGCAGCCGCAAGGTCGCGGACGGCCGGGTCAAGGGCATCCACTACCTGATGAAGAAGAACTCCATCAAGGAGTACGACGGCCGGGGCACGTTCCTCGACGCCAACACCATCCAGGTGAACGACGAGACGATCACCTTCGACCACTGCATCATCGCCGCCGGCGCGACCACCCGGCTGATCCCCGGCACGTCGCTGTCGGACCGCGTGGTGACGTACGAGGAGCAGATCCTCTCTGAGGAGCTGCCCGGCAGCGTCATCATCGCGGGCGCGGGCGCCATCGGCGTGGAGTTCGCGTACGTGCTGCACAACTACGGCGTCAAGGTCACGATCGTGGAGTTCCTCGACCGGATCGTGCCGCTGGAGGACGAGGAGGTCTCGGCCGAGCTGGCCAAGCGCTACAAGCGGCTGGGCATCGAGCTGCACACCTCCACCCGGGTGGAGAACATCGAGGACACCGGCTCCTCGGTCAAGGTCACCGTGTCGCGCGACGGGCAGCAGCAGGTGCTGGAGGCCGACAAGGTGCTGCAGGCGATCGGCTTCCAGCCGCGCGTCGACGGCTACGGCCTGGAGAAGACGGGCGTCGAGCTGACCGACCGGGGCGCCATCGCGGTCGACGGCCGGCTGCGCACGAACGTGCCGCACATCTTCGCGATCGGCGACGTCACGGCCAAGCTGATGCTGGCGCACGCCGCCGAGGCGATGGGCATCATCGCCGCCGAGACCATCGCGGGCGCCGAAACCATGGAGCTCGACTACGTGATGATCCCGCGCGCCACCTACTGCCAGCCGCAGGTGGCCAGCTTCGGCTACACCGAGACGCAGGCCCGCGACCTGGGCTATGACGTCAAGGTGGTGAAGTTCCCGTTCACCGCCAACGGCAAGGCCCACGGGCTGGGCGACCCGAACGGCTTCGTCAAGATCATCAGTGACAACGAGCACGGCGAGCTGCTGGGCGCCCACCTGATCGGCCCCGAGGTCACCGAGCTGCTGCCGGAGCTGACGCTGGCCCAGCAGTGGGACCTGACGGTGCACGAGGTGGCCCGCAACGTGCACGCCCACCCGACGCTGGGCGAGGCGGTCAAGGAGGCGATCCACGGCCTGGCCGGCCACATGATCAACATGTGAGCGTGAACGGGTGATCGGTATGGGCGGGACAACTCCCGCCCTTCGCTCGATCTTCTACGGTTCCGGCTAAAAAGGGCGTACCACGCGGTAGCCTCGGGCCTCGATGGCCAACTCCACCGGGACCCGGGAGACACTCGCGCCCGTTCCTCCTCGCGAGAGCCGCCTGGGCTGGCTGGACGCGCTGCGCGCCGTCGCCGCGCTCGTGGTCGTGTACGAGCACGCGCTCGACCCGCTCTACCCGGAGCTGCGCGCCGTCACCGGGCCCTGGTTCGACGCCGGGATCTACGGCGTCATGGTGTTCTTCCTGGTGAGCGGTTACGTGATCCCCGCCTCGCTGGAGCGGCGGGGCAGCGTGGCCGGGTTCTGGGCCGGCCGGTTCTTCCGGCTCTACCCGCTGTGGGCGGTGGCCGTGGCGGCGGCCCTGCTGCTGGCCGTCTCCGGCGTCGACCCGATGCACGTCTGGCTCACCGACCGGCCGGCGTCGGCGGTGCTCGGGCATCTGACCATGCTGCAGGACCTGCTCAACGTGCCGAACGTGCTCAACGTGCTCTGGACGCTCTCGTACGAGATGGCCTTCTACCTCCTGGTCACCGCCCTGTACGTGGCCGGGGCGCACAGGCGGAGCGCGGAGGTCGCCTTCGGGTTCGGGGCCGCGGCCGTGCTGCTGGGCGGGGTGCTGCCGTCGGTGCTGCTGTCGCGCGGGGCCGGGGCGACGCTCGGCACCGTGCTCGCCGTGATCGCGCTGGTGGGGTGCGGGCTGGCCGGGGTGCTGAGCGGGCGTCCGGGTGCGCGTCGGGCCGGGGCGCTGGCGCTCGGGGTGGTGGTGCTCGGGCTGATCCTGGTGAACGGGCGGATCCCGGCCTGGCAGAGCCTGACGATCCTGGCCACCATGTTCGCCGGCACGGCCCTGTACCGGGTGCGGGACGGGCAGGTCGCGCCGTGGCGGGCGGCGGCACTGGCGGGGAGCGTGCCGGTCGCCGCGGTGGCGGCGGCGCTCTGGCACGGCGACGGCGTCCCGTGGCCGTGGGTGAGCGCGGTGCTGGCGGCGTGGGCCACGTTCGCGGCCGGGATGCTGCTGGCCGGGCGGCGGGTGCCGGCGTGGTGGGCCTGGCTGGGCATGGTGAGCTACTCGGTCTACCTGCTGCACCCGATCCTGCTGGAGATCGTGGACGGGCTGCTGGCGGATCCGGCCGCCGTCGCGTGGCCGTACCGGGCCGGACTGGGCCTGGTGGTGCTGGGGGCGCTGCTCGGCTGCGCGGCTCTGACGTACCGGCTGGTGGAGGCGCCCGCCCAGCGCGCGGGCAAGCGGATCGCGGCGAGATTCGTCAAGTAGGCCGATATATTTCGACCGCCGGGCGCGCGCCGGATCATCGGCTGACGGACGATAAGCCTTCACAAAAGGCGGGGCCGGGGGCGGGTGGGGCCGCTACGGTCGTGCCATGGACGCAGCCACCCCTGTGCCAGGACCGGTGCTGACCGCTCAGATCCTGCTCTGGATCGACATCGCGCTGATGGGCGTGGCCGTCGTCGTCCTGCTGTTCACCGCCGCCGGTGAGGCCGGCCAGACCCCGCAGGAGGCCACGCGGCTCGTCATGGTCATCCTGTGGAGCGCCGTCCTGGTCGTGCTCATCGCCTTCCTGACGGTCAAGCTCGCGGCGCGCAGGCGCTGGGCCCGCGTCAGCCTCGTCGTGGTCATGGCGCTGAACGTCCTGGGCTACCTCGTCAACCTGCTGGCCAACGGCGGTCTCGCTCTCAGCGCCATCCTGGGTCTCGCCCTGGCCGTCTCCGTGATCGTCTGCCTGGTGCACCAGGACGCCAGGGCCTACCTCGACCAGTAGCGGGCCATCTTGGCCGCCATCTTCGTGGCGTCCGCCCGGTGCCTGGCCAGGGTGCGCAGCGGCTCGGCGGCGTTGTGCATGTCCCAGTAGATCGCCACGGCGGAGCCCTCGCGCACGGCGACGAACTTCTGCGTCTGCGGGAACGGCGTCCTCTTCGTGGCCTTGATCGTCCGCGCGGCCTGCAGGGCCTCGTCGCCGATGCGCAACCGCTTGGACTTGACCGTCCCGCCGCACTCCTTGATCAGCGCCCGCATCCGGTCCATCATCTTCCCCGCGCCCTTGGCGGAGCCGAACACGAACAGCTGCTCGCCGCGTCTGCGGTCGGTGCGCTGACCGCCGCCGATCCGGGTGTCGTACGCGGCGTCGCGCCTGGCCTTCCACCCGGAGAACATGACGGGGGAGCACTGGATGTTCCAGACCTCCTCCATGTCGTCCTGGCTGACGAACCAGTGCTCGTTGTCCTGCCGCGCCTGCTTCTCGTACAGCAGGAAGTTCTTCGGGATGGCGGGGGCCTGCGCGGGCACCAGCATCGCGCCCGCCACCACCAGCACGATCGTCTTCAGCATGCGCCGACGTTATCGGAGTTCGTCACGCTTTGACCGGCGTCCCCGGCGACCGCACAGCGAACCGGGAGCAAGGGGGTTGAAAGCCGCGTATTCCACACGGCAAGGGTCCTGCAAGCGGTGCGACGGACAGTGCGCTCAACACCTCCCGAAAGGACCGCACCGATGTCGCTCTCCCGCCCCGTCGCCGCTCTCGCCCTCGCCGCCGGCGCCATGCTGCTGATCGCCCCCGCCGCCCAGGCCGCGACCGCCTCGGCCGAGGCGTCCTCGCCCTGGGGCCCCCGCTACGCCCCCGGCCAGAAGGCCAAGGCCGTCGGCACGCTGACGGCCAAGGGCGAGGACCACGCCGACCTCCCCACCGCCGACTCCGTGAAGATCACCGGCAAGGTCTACGACTACGCCGCCTCGTCCAAGGTCTGCGGCTGGGCCGTGTTCCGCATCACCTACCGGGACGGGAACCAGCTGCCGTTCAAGCACCGCAGCATCCGCGACTGCACCTACCGGACGGCCAAGAAGTTCTCGTTCACCGACCACGACGTCTACCAGGTCGAGCTCAAGGTCTGCTCCGAGGGCAAGCGGACCCAGCCGTCCGACGTCTGCCTGTACGTCGGCACCTGGAAGACCCTCTACCTGTCCAAGTGAGCCCGCTTGTGGTCACGCCACACCCGGCACGCCCCGTCGACCCGCACCCGCACGGCCGAGCCGGCGGCGACCGTGACGGCGTGGCCGGGCACCCGGGCGGTGACGAGGAGCGGCTTGACCAGCGACTCGCTGCGGCCGCTGCAGACAGTGATCTTCTTGTCGCCGCCGGCGGCGGGCTCGCTCTCGGGCGTGCCACCGCAGGCGGCGAGCATCAGCGCGGTCGCGCGGGTCCTCCCGACGCGGGGACCCTCGGCAGGCTCGTCGTACCGCTGCTGCGCTCCGCCGGGCACGAGGTGCGCGTCCTCGCCCGGCGGGGCGGCGACGTCACCGCCGACCTGCTCACGGGCGAGGGCCTCCAGCCGGCCGTGGACGGCGCCGGGACCGTCCTGCACCTGGCGGGCGGCCCGAAGGACGACGACGTGGCGGCCCGCAACCTGACCGCGGCCGCCGCGCGCCGGGGTCCGGCACCTGGCGCACATCTCGGTGATCGGCGCGGACCGCGTGCCGCTGGCCTGGTTCCGCTACCAGCGCGACGCCGAGCGGGCCGTGATGGACTCGGGCGTCCCCTGGACGATGCTGCGCGCCGCCCAGTTCCACGACCTGGTGCTCAAGGCGGTGACGCGGGTGGCCAGGCTCCCGGTCGTCCCGGTCCCCGGCGGGCTGCGGTTCCAGCCGGTCGACGCCCGCGACGTGGCCGCCCGCCTCGTGGACCTGACGGCCGGCGGCTTCCCCGCGCTCCCCGGAGGGTGGAGCCGGTCGCCCGGGCGGGGAAAACCGTTCGACACCCCCGACACGGATCACGATCATGGCCGGTATGCGACAGCAGGACATCTGGGACTCCGAGGCCGCCCGGGGCTACGACACTCCGGGCGCCGGCATGTTCGCCCCCGAGGTCCTGGAGCCGGCCGTGGCCCGCCTCGCCGAGCTCGCGGGCGGCGGCCGGGCGCTCGAGTTCGCCGTCGGAACCGGCCGGGTGGCCGTGCCGCTCGCCGAGCGCGGCGTGAGCGTCACCGGCATCGAGCTGTCCCGCCCGATGATCGATCAGCTCCGGACCAAAGCCGACGAGGCGACGATCCCGGTCGTCGAAGGCGACATGGCGACGGCCGTCGCGCCGGGGACGTACACGCTGGTCTACCTCGTCTACAACACGATCTCCAACCTGCTCACGCAGGCCCAGCAGGTCGCGTGCTTCCGCAACGCCGCCCGTCACCTCGGGCCCGGCGGCCGGTTCGTGATCGAGCTGTGGGTGCCGGAGCTGCGCAAGCTGCCGCCGGGGCAGCAGGCCACGGTCTGGCAGTGCGAGCCGGGCTACATCGGCCTCGACACCTACGACGTGCTGCGCCAGCACGTCGTCTCGCACCACTTCCGGTTCGGCGACGGCAGGCAGGCCCGGCTGTCGCGCAGCCCGCACCGGTACATCTGGCCGGCCGAGCTCGACCTCATGGCGCAGCTGGCCGGGTTCGAGCTGGAGAGCAGGCACGCCGACTGGGCCGGAGCCGAGTTCACCGCCGACTCGCCCTCCCACGTGTCGGTCTACCGCCTCCCCGGCTGACCGGGCACGTTTCAACCCCTGGGGAGACGCCGGGGTCCTTTGTTAGCATCGGGGCGTGCACTTGTACTTCCTCTGATGGCGACGCCACCGGCCGCTGACCCGGCCGGATCTTCCGTCGTCGTCCATCCCTTGTCAGCGGGGCCTTCCGCACGCGCGATCGCGGCCCCGTGGAGGAAGCATGTCCACGAGTGCTCTGCCTGCCCATGCCCGGGCTCATCTCAACGCCACCGAGCTGCGTCTCGCCCGCGGTGGCCGGGCGGTACTGAACGGTGTCGACCTGACCGTCTCACGCGGCGACCGGCTGGGGGTGGTGGGCGAGAACGGCCGGGGCAAGACCACGCTGCTGCGGGTGCTCGCCGGCTCCCTCGACCCCGACTCCGGCACGGTGCGCCGGGCCGGCACCGTCGGCGTCGCCGACCAGGTGATCCCGGCCGGCGACGGCCGCACAGTCGGCGACCTGATCGACCTCGAACTGGCCCAGGTGCGCGCCGTGCTGGAAGCGCTGGAGTCCGCGACGCTCGCGCTCGCCGAGGGACGCCCCGGCGCGGACGAGGAGTACGCGGGCGCGCTGTCGGCCGCCGAGTCCATCGACGCCTGGGACGCCGGCCGCCGGGTCGACATCTCGCTCGGCGCGCTCGGCGCGACGCACGACCGGGACCGCCCGCTGGCCGGCCTGTCGGTCGGCCAGCGCTACCGGATCCGGCTGGCCTGCCTGCTCGGCGCCGGATACGACCTGCTGCTCCTGGACGAGCCGACCAACCACCTCGACGCCGGTGGCCTGGACCACCTGACCGACCGGCTGCGGGCCTACCCGGGCGGCGTGGTCCTGGTCAGCCACGACCGGGCGCTCCTGGCGGACGTCGTCACCGCGGTCCTCGACCTGGACCCGACCAGCGACGGCCGCCCCCGCGTGTACGGCGGCGGCTACGCCGGCTACCGGGAGGGCAGCCGCGCCGAGCGGGAGCGGTGGGAGACCGCCCACCGCGACCAGCTGGCCGAGCGCCACCGGCTCGCGCAGGACCTGTCCGCCGCCCAGAACCGGCTGACCACCGGATGGCGACCGGAGAAGGGCACGGGCAAGCACACCCGCGCCACGCGGGCGCCCGCTCTGGTGCGCGCCGTCCACCGGCGTCAGGAGGACCTGGAGGCGCACGTCCTCGACGTCCCCCCGCCGCCGCTGCGCTTCCGGCCCCCTCAGATGGGGTCCATGCCGGGGGCGGTGCTGCTGCGCGCCGACGAGGTCACCGTGACCGGCAGGATCGACGTGCCCTGCTCGGTGCTGCTGCGCTCCGGCGACCGCCTGGTGGTGACGGGGCCCAACGGCTCGGGCAAGTCCACCCTGATCGGCGTGCTCGCCGGGACGCTCGCCCCCGCCACCGGCTCCGTGCAGCGCCATCGGGGCGCGCGGATCGGCCTGCTCGCCCAGGAGTCGCCCCCGCCGTCCCGGCGGCGGGCCGTGGAGGTGTACGAGGCCGCGATCGGCGGGCTCGTCACCTCGGGCGCGCTGAAGGAGTCCGACCAGGTCGGCCTCTCCCAGCTCGGCCTGCTGCCCGCGGAGGCCGCCCGGCGGCCGGTGACGGAGCTGTCGGTCGGTCAGCGGCGGCGGCTCGACCTGGCCGTCATGCTGGCCGCGCGCCCGCATGTCGTGCTCATGGACGAGCCGACCAACCACCTGTCGATGACCCTGGTCGAGGAGCTGACCGAGGCGCTGGGCGCGACCGCCGCGGCGGTGGTCCTGGCCACCCACGACCGGCAGCTGCTGCGGGACACCGAGGGCTGGCCGCGGCTAAGGTTCTGACTCCGCCTTGGTCTCCCGTACCGGCTCGGCGGCGCGCTCGTCCTCGGCGGGGCGCGGCGCGTTCCTGGGCGGCAGGGCGGCGAGCAGGAAGGGGATGACCAGGAAGGAGGACAGCGCCCACACGCCGTGGAACTGCCACCACCCCATCCCGGTGAACGGCTGGATACGCAGGTAGCCCGCCGCGGCCCAGGCGCTGGCGGCGATGATCGCCGGCCACGTGAAGCGGCCGGGGCGGGCGAGCAGGTAGGGCACCGGCCACAGCAGGTACTGGGCGCCGAGCCGGTACGTCAGGACGAGGAAGACGAGCAGCAGGACCAGCGTGAGGTCGATCGGATCGGCCCTGCGCCACCACCACACGGCCGCGAGCAGCCCGGCGACCAGCACGAGCGTGCCGATCCTGCCGAGGCCGGCCGACACCGTCTGGTCGCCGCCCGTCACCAGGGCGGTCCAGCCCCAGTCGCCCACCACCGGGCGCGTCGACATGATGGCCCTGGCCAGGTCGACCAGCCCGGTGACCGGGGTGTCCAGGAACACCGAGCTGCTGAGCAGCCAGAGCCCGGGGACGGCCGCGGTCCAGCCGAGCACCACCAGGCGGCGCGTCCCGGCGACGGCGAGCACGACGCCGGGCACCAGCAGGACGGACCAGTTGGTGCAGGCCACCGACAGGCCCATGAGCACCCCGGCCCAGTGGGCCCGGCCGGCCCTGGCGGCTACCAGGGCGGCCACCCCGAAGGCCAGGGTGAGCGGCGGGAACTGGCCGTGCAGGCCGCTGACCATGACGCCGAGCGGCACGCACGCGTACTGGAAGCCGCGCAGCGCCCCGCGCTCGCCGGCGAGCTTGGCCACCAGCGGGATCAGCGCCAGGTCGGCCAGGACGGGGACGATCCGGCCCGCCACGTTCCAGGAGAGCCCGAGCAGGTCGCCCAGCTCCTTCTGCCCGGCGAGCACGTAGGCGAGGAACGGCAGGAAGTGCCAGCCGCCGTCGCGCATGTGGGTGGTCGGGTTGTGCCCGGCGAGCACCTCGTCGGCCGCTTCCGAGAAGTCGACGGCGAAGTCGTACGGCTGGGCCGGGTCCTGCGCGGCCCACGCCAGGGCGACGACGCGCAGCACG
This sequence comes from Nonomuraea sp. CA-218870, assembly GCF_050936535.1. Classification (NCBI taxonomy): domain Bacteria; kingdom Bacillati; phylum Actinomycetota; class Actinomycetes; order Streptosporangiales; family Streptosporangiaceae; genus Nonomuraea; species Nonomuraea sp. CA-218870. The sequence continues at coordinate 59,779 of NZ_JBNJMN010000001.1, forward strand.
GCTCCGAGGCACAGCGCCGCCCACAGCGGCGGCGACCAGCCGCGCCGCTGCGCGACCAGCGCGAGGACCAGGCCGGCCACCAGCGGAGGACCCACCACCAGAGCTGGGCTCACGCGTACTCCTCCAACTGCCTCATGATCGGTCGCCAGGACGAGAGAGACCGTAGCCTACGCACCGAGTCCAAGGGTTTGCTGAGAATGGCCGCCCCGGGCCGGGAGCACGGCCGGGCCGCACTCCGGATGCCGGTATCGTCGCTGGGACCCGAGGGAAAGGAATGCCAGGAGATGCCGGACGTGACCGGAGCCCGGGTGCTCGTGACGGGCGGATCGGGGTTCATCGGAAGGCGGCTGGTGGCGGCGCTGCTCGGCGAAGGGGCCGAGGTGACCGTGGCCGACCTGCACCCCCACCCTGATCCCGGGGTCACGTCCGTCGTGGGCGACCTGCGCGATCCCGGGGTGCGCGAGCGGGCGGTGACCGCCGGGCTGGACGCGGTGGTCCATCTCGCCGCCGTCACGTCGGTGCTCCGGTCGGTGGAGGACCCGGCGGGGACGTACGCGACCAACGTCGAGGCCACGGCGGGGCTGCTGGAGCTCGCCAGGGAGCGGGCGGTGCCGCGGTTCCTGCTGGCGTCGACCAACGCGGTCACCGGCGACGTGGGCGGCGCCCGCATCACCGAGAGCCTGGCGCTGCGCCCGCTCACCCCGTACGGCGCGACCAAGGCCGCGGCGGAGATGCTGCTCAGCGCCTATTCCGGGGTCTACGGGATGCGCACGGTCGCGCTGCGGTTCGCCAACGTCTACGGGCCGGGCATGCTGCGCAAGGACAGTTTCGTCCCGAGGCTGATGAGAGCCGCCGCCGAGGGTAGAGGGGTCCAGGTGTACGGGGACGGGGGGCAGCTGCGCGACTACGTCCATGTCGACGACGTGGTCCAGGCCGTGCTGCTCGCCTGGCGCGCGGACCACGACGGTCCCCTGATCGTCGGGTCCGGCGTGTCGGTGAGCGTCAACGAGCTGATCGACGCCGCGCGGAAGGTCACCGGGGCGCCGATCCCGGTCGAGCGGGTGCCCGCGAAACAGGGCGAGATGCCGGCCGTGGTGCTCGACGTCTCGGCGGCGCGGGCGATCGGATATCGGCCACGTCACGATGTGACCTCAGGAATGGCCACGGTATGGCCGGACTTCGCGCCTTCTCGGCCAGAATCGGCTGCGGCAAAGAGTGACACAACGGAGGATGACGCATGACGAGCGCGGAGACGCCGCCGGACATCGACGCCGCCGCCGTGGCGGAGTTCACCGCCCAGTACGGCTCCGACCTGCCTCCTGTCGCGATCGTCATCGCCGCGTACGACGAGGAGCACAGCATCGGCGCGACGGTGAACGGCATCCCCGCCATCGTCCACGGCATGGAGACCGCGACCATCGTGGTCGTCGACGGCGCCACCGACAGGACCGCGGCCGAGGCGCGCAAGGCCGGGGCCATGGTCTGCGACGTCCCGGTCAACCGCGGGCAGGGGGCGGCGCTGCGGCTCGGCTACCGGCTGGCGCGCGAGAGCGGCGCTCGTTACATCGTCACCACGGACGCCGACGGGCAGTACGATCCGGCCGACATCACGCGGGTGCTCGCCCCGGTCGTCGACGGGGAGGCCGACTTCGCCACCGGCTCCCGCGTGCTCGGGCGGCAGGAGACCCACGACCGGGTCCGCCGCCTCGGGGTGCACGTGTTCGCCTGGCTGATCAGCCGGTTCACCGGGCAGCGGATCACCGACACCTCCTTCGGCCTGCGGGCCATGCGCGCGGAGGTCACCGGGGCGGTCACGCTCAAGCAGCCGCAGTACCAGTCGTCCGAGCTGCTGATCGGGGTGATCTCCCGGGGGTTCCGGGTGGTGGAGGTGCCGGCCACGATGCGGCTGCGCGCGGCCGGCACCACCAAGAAGGGCGGCAACCTCGTCTACGGCTACCGCTACTCGCGGGTCGTCGTCGGGACCTGGCTGCGCGAGCGCCGCCGCCCCGCTTCGCCCTCCTCTCCGGCGTCCGCGCGCTCCTCCTCGGAGCCGGTGCCGGCGAAGACGAAGTAGTGGAACAGGAAGAACTTCGCCACGAACAGCAGCCCGTAGATCCCCAGGAAGACGGCTCCCACGAACACCACGCGGGGGCCGTCGGTGGTGAAGATCTGGTGCCCGATCCGGTCGGCGGCCGCGGTGCCCCAGGAGGCGATGGCCAGCCCCGCCACCGCGGTCAGCCAGTACGGGAGCAGCTCGCGCAGCGGCTTGGGCCGCCCGCGCACCTTCCAGGCCCATGACCGGTTGAGCACGTAGTTGACGATCGCGCCGAGTCCCCAGGCGACGACGGAGGCCATCGAGGCGCTGAGGAGCCCGAGCCCGTACACCGTCAGCAGCGTGACCTCGCTGACCACGCCCGCCACCACCGACCCGATCGCGTAGCGCCCGAAGATGCGCGGGAGGGCGCCCCGCAGGAGACGACGGAGCCTGTTCACGGCGCCGCGTGCCCCCGGCCCTCGGGCACCCGGAAGACGCCGAGGATCGACTGGCCGAACGGGATCGGCAGGACCCGGTCGAGCACCCGGGTGACCGGGACCAGGACCCGGTCGTACAGGCCGACGGCGCCCGCCTTGGGCGAGCCGGCCTTGCCCAGCCGCACGGCGGCCCACCAGGCGAGCCCGCCGAGCAGGTTGACCGGGCGGGCCAGCTCGACCTCCAGCCCGGCGCGCACCGCGGCGTCCCTGAGGGTGGCCGGGGTGTAGCGGCGGAAGTGGCCGACCTTGCGGTCGAAGTCGCCGTACAGGCTCTGGTAGGCCGGGACCCACAGGACCAGCGTGCCGCCGGGGACGACCGAGCGGGCCAGCAGGGTGAGGAGGGCCGCGTCGTCCTCGAAGTGCTCCAGCACGTTGATGGCGATCGCGGTCTCGACCGGACGGTCCAGGGTGGCGCCGCAGGAGAGGTCGAACTGCGCCGCCTCGACCTCGCCGCGGCCGGCGAACCGGGCCTTCATCACCTTGACCGCGTCGGGGTCGACGTCGGTGACCACGAGCCGGTCCAGGCCGGTGAACTGGCTCGCGAACTCGCCGAGCCCGGCCCCCACCTCCAGCACGCTGCGCCCGCAGTGCGGGGCGATCAGGTCGAACTGGTAGCGGCGGTAGCGGGGCTTGTCGTGGCCGCCCTCCTCCCGCTCCGCGGTCCGGCCGGTGGCCCGCGCGAACGCGCCTTCCTCCGCGCTCACCGCCGGTTCTCGCCCTTCAGCGCGCCCCGCCAGTCGACCCGCGGCCGCATGGCGTCCAGGTCGACGCGGTCGGCGTAGCGCTTGGTCACGTCGAACAGCGACGTGATGAGGGTGTCGGACAGCAGGTGGGGTTCGAGGCCGAGCTCGACCAGGCCGCTGTGGACCACGTTGTAGTAGTGCTCCTCCTTCTCGACCCGGGGGTTGGCGAGGTTGTCGACGACCACCTCGTCGGGGAAGCTGCGGGCGACGGTCTCGGCGATCTGGGCGACCGACAGCGACTCGGTCATCTGGTTGAACACCCGGAACTCGCCGCGCTCGGCCGGGTTCTCGCAGGCCAGCTGGACGCACCGGACGGTGTCGCGGATGTCGATGATCCCGCGCGTCTGGCCGCCGGTGCCGTAGACGGTGAGGGGGTGGCCGAGCACCGCCTGGACGACGAACCTGTTGAGGACCGTGCCGAACACCGCGTCGTAGTCGAACCGGGTGGCGAGCCGGTCGTCGAGGCTGGTCTCCGGGGTCTGCTGGCCGTAGACGACGCCCTGGTTGAGGTCGGTCGCGCGCAGGCCCCAGATCCGGCAGGCGAACTCCATGTTGTGGCTGTCGTGCACCTTGGACAGGTGGTAGAACGAGCCGGGCCGCTTGGGGTAGAGCACGCGGTCCTTGCGCCCCTTGTGCTCGACCTCCAGCCAGCCTTCCTCGATGTCGATGTTGGGCGTGCCGTACTCGCCCATGGTGCCCAGCTTGACCAGGTGGATGTCCGGGTCGGTCTCGGCGATCGCGTAGAGCACGTTGAGCGTGCCGGCGACGTTGTTGACCTGCGTGTAGACCGCGTGCTTGCGGTCGATCATCGAGTAGGGCGCCGCGCGCTGCTCGGCGAAGTGGACCACCGCCTCAGGGCGGAAGTCGCGGATCATGTCGTAGGTGAAGTCCGCCTCGGTCAGATCGCCGATGTACGCCTGAATGGTCTTGCCGGTGAGCCGGTGCCACGTGGCGATCCTGGTGTGCAGGGATTCGATCGGCACCAGGCTTTCCACGCCGAGCTCGAAGTCGTACTGCCGCCGGACGAAGTTGTCGGCGACGGCGACCTCGTGCCCGCACTGAGAGAGGTGGAGCGCGGTGGGCCAGCCGAGATAACCGTCACCGCCGAGGACCAAAATCCGCATTGACCTGACTTTCTGACTACTGTGCGACAAGGTCGGGGCACCTCCGTGCGCGCACATGGTGTATCGCGCCGGATGTGTGAATCTTCCCCCCGCTTTACTCATCACACTCGTACCACATGACCTTTGCTCGCCTTCCCATCTCGCGCGGGTTCACAGCAGGTTGACAGACATGACAGCCCGCAGTCCGCCCCGGTGGCGGGTGTGACCAGGCGGGGCTGGTCTGCTTGACCAGGGCGGTAGGTACGCTCCTCGCCCTGACGGTGACCGCCTGCGGTGGCTCCGCGCCCGGAGGCGCCGCCCCCGACGCCGCCGACGCCTCAGGGACCATCAAGATAGGCTCCATCCACCCGCTCGGCGGCGCGAAGCTGCGGACTCGACGTGATCATGTAGGCCGTCCTGCTGATCGTCGTGGTCCTGGCCATGCCTCGCGGGCTGTACGGGAGATTCGCCAGGAGGCCGCGATGATCCTTCGTCTGACGGACGTGAGCAAGGCGTTCGGCGGCCTGCGGGCGCTGGGCGGGGTCACGTTCGAGGTCGAGCCGCGCACCATCCACGCGGTCATCGGCCCCAACGGGGCGGGCAAGACCACGCTGTTCTCGGTGATCTCCGGTGAGCAGCGCCCGGACAGCGGCCGGATCGAGTTCGACGGTCAGGACGTCACCGCGCGGCCCACCCATCTGCGCGCCAGGGCGGGGCTGGTCCGCACCTTCCAGCTCACCAGGCCCTTCGCCGCCCTGTCGGTCCTCGACAACGTGGCCGTGGCCGCCGGCGCGCACCTCCGTACCCGCAAGGAGGCCGCCGCGTGCTGGAGCTGTTCCCGAGGCTCGCCGAACGCCTGGACCAGCGCGCCGACACCATGAGCGGCGGCGAGCAGCAGATGCTGGCCATCGGGCGGGCGCTGATGACCCGGCCGAGGCTGCTCATGCTCGACGAGCCGTCGGTGGGCCTCGCGCCTCTCATGGTCCGGGCGGTCTTCGACGCGCTCGGACGCATCCGCGAGAGCGGCGTCGCGATCCTGCTCGTCGAGCAGAACGCGGCCCAGGCGCTCGCGCTCGCGGAGGCCCGGCGTCCGCCCGGCTGTTGCCCGCCCACGTCCGGGTGCTCGTGCTTAACTGAGGCCGTGCGTGTTCTCCTCGTGGAAGACGATGACCGGTTGGCCGCGGCGCTGACCACCGCACTCCAACGGCACGGGAACGTCGTCCAGCGCGTCGCCCAGGCCAACGGCTGTCTCCGCCTCGCCGGAGACAACGACTTCGTGCTCCTGGACCTGGGCCTGCCCGACATGGACGGCATGGAGGTGCTGCGGCAGTTGCGCCGCGCGTCGGCCGTCCCGGTCATCGTGCTCACCGCCCGCTCGGGCGAGCGCGACGTCCTGCGCGGCCTGCGCGGCGGGGCCGACGACTATCTGGTCAAGCCGTTCCGTACGGCCGAGCTGCTGGCGCGCATGGAGGCGGTCGTCCGCCGCGGCACCCGTCCGCTGCCGCCCGGCACCCAGGTGGTCGAGGTCGGCGACGTGCGCATCGACCTGGCCGCGCGGCGGGTGAGCGTGGCGGGCGAGCCGATCTCGCTGACCCGGCGCGAGTTCGAGGTCCTGGCGCTGCTGGCCCGCCGGCCCGGGGCGGTGCGCAGCCGTGAGGAGATCCTCGACGAGGTGTGGGGCGACCCGTTCCTGTCGGCCTCGCGCTCCCTCGACGTGCACGTGGCGTGCCTGCGCGCCAAGACCGGCCGCCCCGAGCTGGTGGAGACCCTGCGCGGCACCGGTTACCGCCTGGGCGTGCGGTGAGACGCAGGCTGGTCGGCACCTTCACGACTCTGATCGTCCTCATGATCGCGTCACTGGCGGTGCCTCTCGGTCTCGCCTACTCCACCCACCGCACCAACCGGCTCCTCCTCGACCGGCGGGCCGACAGCCACCGCATCACCGAGCTGGCCGACTCCGCGATCCGCCTGAACGACCTCAGGGTCCTGGCCGAGGAGATCAACCGCTACACCGACCTGTACGGCGCCGCCGTCGAGGTCCTCGACCGCGAGGGCAACGTCCTCGCCAGGGCCGGCGCCCTGGTCGCCGGTGACCGTGAGGCGGTCAGGGTGGCCCTGTCCGGCAGGATGACCGAGAGCCTGCCCCCCATCACCCCCTTCGGCCCGAGCACCGTGCTCATCGCGCAGCCGGTCGGCAGCGGCTCGCAGCTGTCCGGCGTCACGCTCCTGCGCGCTCCGGCCACCCAGGCCGTGCGTGACGTGACCGTGGTGTGGGGCACGCTGGCCCTGGCCGCGATGGTCTCCCTCGGGTACGGCGCGCTGGCGGCCAGACGCCTCACCCGGTGGATCATGCGTCCGGTGATCGAGCTGGACCGGATGACGCAGGCCATCGCCGAGGGCAGGCACGACACCCACGCCGTGCCGGAGGCCGGCCCTTCGGAGCTGCGCGCGCTGCAGGAGCGCTTCAACGCGATGGGCGACGCGGTCGCCGCCGCGATGGAGCGGCAGCGGGCGTTCGTGGCCGACGCCTCGCACGAGCTGCGCACCCCGCTGACCGGGCTGATCCTGCGGATCGAGAACCTGGAGCCGTACCTGGCGGACGAGGGCAAGGAGGAGTACGAGGAGGCGCTGGCCGAGGCGTCACGCCTGGCCCGGCTGGTGGACGACCTGCTCGCGCTGGCCAGGACCGAGGCGGCCGGCGTGGTGCGGAAGACCGACGTGGCCGCCCAGCTCGCCGCCCGGCTGAGGACGTGGCGCGAGGTGTACGCGGCCCAGGGCATCGACCTCGTCGCCGACCTGCCGCCGTCCTGGACGGGACCGGCCGCCGTGATCAGGATCGCCGACATCGCGCTCGACAACGCGCACAAGTTCGTACCGGAAGGCGGGCGCGTGTCGGTGACGCTGCGCGGCGGCACGCTCCGCGTCGAGGACGACGGGCCGGGGCTGAGCGCCAGGGAACGCGGGGAGGCGCTGGGCCGGTTCTGGCGGTCGGCCGAGCACGTCAACGTGCCGGGCAGCGGGCTCGGGCTGGCGATCGCCGCCGAGCTGGCCCGGCTCAGCGGCGGCACGCTGCGCCTGCTGCCCGCCGAGCCGCGCGGGCTGGTCGTGGAGTTCGCCCAGGCCGGGCCGGTGGCCGCTCAGCCGTAGTCGGCGCGGTAGTAGCGGGCGGCGCCCTCGTGCAGCGGCACCACACCGGTAGTGATCGCGTACCGCTTGACCAGGACCATGCCCGGCGCGTCGGGCGCGCCCAGCCTGTCGCGGCTCTCGAACAGGATCCTGGTCACGTCGAAGGCGACGTCCTCGGGCAGCCCGACGCGGCAGACCAGGTAGCTCGGCGTGCCCACGGTCTGGACGGGCCGCGTCGCGCCGTACACGCCGGTGGGCACCAGGGCGATCTCGTAGAAGGGGCCGAACGCCCGGCGCAGCGGGAGCACCACCTCGTCCAGGGGCACCAGGCGCAGGCCGCGCCGGGTGGCCACGGCGGGGGTGGGGACGCCGCCCGACCAGAACAGCGCGTCGATCGTCCCCCGTTCCAGAGCCTTGAGCGAGCCGTCCAGGTCGAAGCCGCTCTCGGTGACCCGCAGCCGCAGGACCTCCAGCACCCTCAGCGCGGTGAGGTGCGTCCCGGAGCCCTCGGGGCCGACGGAGACGCGCTTGCCGGCCAGGTCGCGCACGGTGGTGATGGGCGAGGAGGCCGGCACGACCAGGTGCACGTAGTTGAGGTAGATCCGGGCCACGGCGGAGACCGCGCGGCGCCGCCGGCGCACGAAGAAGTCGGCGCTGTCGGCCAGCGCGAGCCCCAGGTCGGCCCGGTTGTCGGCGAGGCGGGTGAGGTTCTCGATGCTGCCCGTGCTCGGCATCGGCGTGGTCGGGAAACCTCTCCGGGTCAGTTCGGCGGCGAACCGGTTGCCCAGCGCCTCGTACAGCCCGCCCGCCGTCCCCGTCGCCAGCCTCAGCCGTCGCGCGGCCGGCGGCCCGCTCACGCAGCCGGACGCCCCGAGCAGCCCCAGCGTCACCAGGGCCCGGCGGGATAAGGACACGCGCCTAGGCTGACACGCCGGTCGGCGTTCCGCCAGGGAGCGCTCAGGCCGTCAGCCGCGAGCGCGGGACGCGGACCGCTTCGAGGAGGCGCGGCGCGAGCGCCGCCGCCTGCGCGCGGATCTCGGGTACGGCGGTCGTCTCGTACAGGCCGCCGCGCAGCAACGGCCCCACGGCGAAGACCCGCTCGCCCGGCCGGCCCGTCGCGTCCAGGACCGCGCCGTCCTGGCCCGCGTCCAGGCCGAGGCCCAGAGCGTCGCGCCGGGCCGCCCCGGCGGAGACGAGACCGGCGAGGAAGGGGTCGGACGTCACGTCGGCGCCGGGCCCGGTGGCGTTGACCAGCCAGCCCACGTCGAGCTCGCGGACCGTGCCGTCCACCTCGGCCAGGACCCGCAGACCGGCGCCGGCGGGCCGGGCCCCGACCAGGCCGCCGCGCAGCAGGCGCAACCGGCCGGAGGCGAGCAGCTCGGCGAGCGCCGCCGCGGAGGCCGGCGGGACGCGGTGCCGGTGGATCTCCCAGTAGCGCGCCACCCGGTCCAGGAAGATCCGGCGTTCGCCGGGGGCGAGCCTGGTCCACAGCTCCTGCGTCCGAGGGCGCAGGCCTTCCATGACGCCGTGCCAGTCCCCCGCGTTCGCCCGTACGGCCTGACGCACCACCCGCAGCAGGTCGGCGACCCGCAACGGCCCGTCGGGGAAGGTCACAGGGACGGGCGCCGCCGGGACGGGCGGGTGGGCGCGCGGGAGCAGCCCGCGCCGCGACAGCGCGTAGACCACGGTGCCGGGATGGGCCCGGGTCACGGTGAGAGCCACGTCCACCATGGTCAGCCCGGTGCCCAGCACCAGCACGGGCGTGCCGTCGCCGACCTCGTCGAGCGCGCCCGCGGCCCACGGGTCGGCGACGTGGCGGGGGTGCGCGGGCGTCCCGGGCAGCGGGGCGGGGGCCCGGTTGCCGAGGGCCAGGACGACCGCGTCCGCGGCGACGCGGCGGCCGTCGGCCAGGCGCACGGCGTGGTCGCCTTCCAGGCCGGTGGCGGTGCCGGTGATCAGGTGGAGCGCGCGGGCCGGCGGCTCCGCCGAGGCGGCCAGCACCTCGCGCAGGTAGCGCCCGTAGACGGCCCGCGGCAGGTAGCCGGTCCCGCTCGCGTCCAGGCCCGTGGCGCGCGCCCAGCTCAGGAAGTGGCCGGGCTCGCCCTCGACGGCGCTCATCCGGTCGGCCCGGGTGTTGAGCAGGTGGTGCGGATCGGTGGTCGCGTACGCCTGGCCGAGTGCGTGCCGGCCGTGCTGGTCGATGAGCGTGACGGCTGTCGGCGTCCTCCGGGTGCGGGCGAGCCGCAGCAGGTGGATGGCGGTCAGAGCGCCGCTCGCGCCGCCGCCGACGACGACGATCGATGGAGTCTCCACCCAACCCACACTACCTGTAGGTAATTGGGATTAGCCTGATCACGCGCCCTTTCCCTCACCTCATCGCGGTCAACGTGTCACGCAGCCGGCGCAGGTTCCGCATCCGCGCCTCGTACGTCGCCCCGATCACCACGAGCAGCAGCCCGCCGACCGCGATCGGCGCCCAGCGCGGCACCACGAGGAGCATCTCCGACACGTACGGAGCCAGCTCGCGCACCGCGACCCCGGCCACCACGACGGCTCCGATCACCGTGGGCGCCTGGAGCCTGAACCTGACCCCGGCGAGCAGCACCACCAGCGCCAGCACCCCGAGCGCAAGCGACCGCCGCCATTCCACGTCCGCGTACACCGCCAGCAGGCTGGGCAGCATCGTGAACGACAGGCCCGCGCCGCAGGCCGCCCACGACGAGACCGGCGCGCCGCGCCGCCGCAGCCAGGCGGATCCCAGCAGGACCAGCGAGCACGGCACCGTGTACGCCTCGACGACGGTGACCTCGTCCGCCGCCAGCCGCAGCCACGAGGCCAGCAGCAGCAGGGTGACGCCCGCGTACCTGAGGCCGGCCGTCCCCGCCCTGTCCGGCCACAGCGACCTGAGCAGCACCAGCACCCCCGCCGCGGCGCATCCCACGCTCATCGCGACCAGGACGCGCAGGCCCAGCGAGAACCCCGCCGCCACCGCCGCCAGCCCCAGGAACAGCGCCGCGAAGCCCAGCCCCCACGCCCGCAGCCCCTTCACCCTGGCCGCCAGCGCCACACCGGCGGCCGCCGCCGCCAGCACCGGCAGCACGATCAGCGTCGCGGGCTCGCTGCCGAACGCGTACGCCGCCGCCCGCACCGAGGCCGCCAGGGCGACGAACGCGCACGTCACGGCCCACCACGGCACCCGGCTCACGGTGGCGGCCACCACCGCCACGACGGCGAGCACCGCCTGCACCGCCACGGCGGCGGGATAGGGCATCCCGAAGGCGTGCGGGGCGACGGCGACCATGAGCGCCCCGAACACCAGCGCACCGCCCACAGCCGCCTTCACCCACCACCGACCGCCGCCGGAAGGCGCCGCAGCCACCGACCCACCACCGCCAGGCATCCCGTCGCCCGGTCGCCCACCGCCGCCAGGCGTCCCGGCCCTCGGTCGCCCGCCGTCGCCAGGAGGCGCTGCCGTTGCGGGGCGCCCGCCGTTGGCTCGTACGGCCTTCACCAGGAGGGTGGCCGCCACCGCGCCCAGCACCGCCACGTCCGCCGGTGTCACCGTCGCGAACGGCTCCCACCGCGGTCCGTCCCAGGTGCCCGTCAGGAGCACGTCCAGCCAGGCGAGCGGCGACACCAGGTCGCCCATGAGCCGGGGCAGCAGCGTCAGCATGACCAGCAGCGCCACCAGCCCACCGGTGGCCATGGCCGCCGACCATACCTTCGGCCGGGGCAGCCAGGTGGCGGCGAGCACCACCGCCAGCGCCGGCACCAGGTAGCCCAGGGAGCGCCAGTCCGTGCCCGAGATCCACAGCACCGGCTGCGCCCACGCCGCCGGCACGGCGATCACCGCGAGCACGGTCCCGATGGTGACCGCGGCGGCCCAGAGCTCCCCGTTGGCCTTGCCCGCCCTGACGAGCAGCCACGTCACGAACCCGCCGAGCAGAGCCAGCGCGGCCAGCGGCGCCGACCTCAGCACGGCCTGCCCCACGGTGGGCGCACCCAGCGCGTACAGCGCGCCCCCCAGCAGCGCGAAGCCGGCGACCGCGCCGCCGCAGACCGCGGCCGTCACCCTCACCGCTCCCCCGCCGTAGCAGACCAGCGCCGCGTCCGCCGCCACGGTGACCACCAACATCGCCACCAGCCAGGTCCCCGACATCTCGCCGAACAGCAACGGCAGGACCGGCTGAGCCAGCACCACGGCGACCGGAGCGGGCCCGCGGAGCCGGGTGACACGGGCATAGGCCACCAGGACGAGCGCGGTGACCCCCAGCACCCCCGCCGTGTAGTGCAGCCCGTTGAGAGCGTCGAGATCGAGGAATCCCGCCCGCCTGGCCGCGTACCCGTCGAGCAGCAGCAGCACGACCCCGAACCCGGCCACGGTCTCGGCCGTCGCGGTGAGCCTGCGCCGCGTCAGCAGGACCGGCGCCAGCATGACCAGTGCGGTGAACCCCGCCAGCACCGCCGCCCGCCCGCCGATGCCCAGCCGCCCCCAGCTGACCACGGTGAACACCACCGCCGCCACGGTGAGCAGCAGCCCGCCGAGGATCAGCAGGACGTTCTTCGCGGCGGCCGGAGAAACCTCCCGCGCCGGAGGCCCTGCCACCATTCCGGGATACGGCGCCGCCCCCGGGTACGGCGGCCGGGCTCCGGCGTGGGCAGTGCCCCCGGGCACCTCACCCCCGGTGTTCTGACCCTCCGCGCCCACGCCCGCCGCCGCAGGCCCTCCCCCGCCGGCACGCAGGACACCCAGCAGTTCCCCACGGCGTGCCTGCAACCGGGCCTGCCGGCCGCTCAGCTCGGCGAGAGCCTGGTCCACCTGCCAGAGCTCGTACGCGACAGGCCCCTGCAGAGGCAGCCCGCACCGCGGACACCTGGAAACCGGCGCTTGGGGCCCCGGAGACCCCCATGCCGCCCCGCAATCCGGACATGTCGCACTTTGCCGCACGATACTCCGCCTTTACGCCCGTCGAGATGACCCATATTTCACCGTCATCCCCTTGCGAACCACTGTCACGGGCAAACCAGCACCGAACCCGACACCGTCCGGCAGAGCACCCAACCTCGGCACCCGCCGGAGGATCGCCTCCGGCGGGCTCTCCGGGCAGGCGGTCAGGAGATCCGGCGCCAGGCCGCCTCGGTGAAGCCGTTGGCCACCCGCTCCACGTTCCCGTTGCTCGCGTCGGCATACGTCTCCATGACGGTCGAGCCCGAGCGCACCACGGTGACCATGTACTCCGGTTTGGGAAGGTGCTTCCACGGGCTGGGGGTGAGGGAGACCTTGACGGCGCTGACCCGCGCGCCGGGGATGTCGGGCAGGTCGGTCACCTTGGTGATGCGTACGGTGATGCGCTTGCCGTCGTAGTGCTTGACCGTGACCCGGCCGCAGCGCGGCGGCACGGCCTGCGCGGGCAGCCGGGTGGACGACGGCACCGAGACGAGCGTCTCACCGTAGAAGGACCCGCGCGTGTTGATCAGGGACATGGCCGCCGGCCGCCCGCCCAGGCGTCCGCTGAAGAGCAGACCCACCGTCGCGGCCGTCTGGCACCGGTCGGGGAGCCGCGAGTACGACCACCGGTCCTGCCCCGCGATCACCGACCGCGCCGTGCCGGACCGGACCAGATGGGCCTTCTTGCCCTTCCACTTGGTGATGAGCGCCCGCTTGAGCTGCTTGGCCGTGGGATCGGCCGCGGCGTGCGCGGCGGCCGGTACGAGGGAGACGAACATGGACGCCGTCAAGGCGCCGGTGATGAAGAAACGTCGCATCATGGTCGTCATGGTGCGAGCGGGGGGTTGTGCGGGGCGTATACGACCCGTATAACCCCAGGTGTGGTGTTCGTCTCGGTGTTGGGGCACATCGAAGTCACGGGGAAGCGGCTCACCGCGCAGAAGCCGGCGATCCTCCTGGCGACCCTGGTCGCCGCGGAGGGTGAGCCGGTCAAGAACGACCGCCTCGTCGAGGCTCTCTGGCGCGGCCAGACTCCGCGCTCGGCCGTCGACAACCTACGCGTCTACGTCGCGCAGCTCCGGCGCACGCTGGGCGGCGAGGGCCGCCTGGTGTCCAGGCACGGTGGATACGCCCTGCTGCTCGCCCCGGACGAACTCGACGCGGGAGTCTTCGGCGAACGCGAGCGGGCGGCCCGGCGGCTCATCGCCGCCGACGACCTGGAGGCCGCCGCGCACGCCGCCCGGCAGGCTCTGGACCTGTGGCGCGGCCCGGTGTTCGACGGGCTCGACCTGCCCGATACCGCCGGCGACTACGCGCGGCGGCTGGAGGAGAGGCGCACCGCGCTCACCGAGGACTGGGTCGAGCTGCAGCTCGCGCTCGGCCGCCATCGCGAGACGATCGGCGAGCTGCGCGCCCTGGTGGCCGCCCACCCGCTGCGCGAGCGCCCGCATGGCCAGCTCATGCTCGCCCTGCACCGGTCCGGCCGCCGGGCCGAGGCGCTCGACGCGTACCAGGAGGCGCGCCGGGTGCTGGTGGCGGAGCTCGGCCTGGAACCGGGCGGCGAGCTGCAGGCCATCCAGGCGGACATCCTGCGCGGCACCCACGCGCCGTCACGGGTGGGCTCGGTCTTCAGGGCTCGGTTCAAGCAGGTCAGGCAGTGGACGCGGCTGGCCGCCTCGCTGCTCCTCCTGGTCCAGGCGGCGCAGCCGGCGCGCCGGCCCGACGCCCCGCCCCCGCCGCCCCCGGCCGTCGCCCAGGTGGGCGGGGTCGTCGGCGACGGGATGCTGACCATCGCGACGCTGCTGCCGATGACGGGCAGCCTGTACTTCATCGGCGCCTCCACCTCCACGGCCGCCGAGCTGGCCGTCCAGGACGTCAACGCCGCCGGTGGGGTGCTCGGCCACCCGGTGCGCCTGATCAAGGCCGACTCCGGCGACGCGACCGACGACCTGGCGGTCACGGCCGTCCGGCAGCTGGTCGAGAGAGAGGCCGATGTGATCGTCGGACCGGCCTCCAACTTCGTCTCCATGGCGGTGCTGGACACCGCGACGGAGGCGGGCATCGTCATGATCTCTCCGTCGACCACCGCCGCCTCGCTGTCGACCGTGTACGACCGCGGCCTGTACTTCCGGACCTCGGCCTCCGACACCATGCAGGGCCGGCTGATCGGCCGGCTCCTCGCCGAGGACGGCAACCGGACCGCCGGGTTGATCGCCCTGGAAGACAGCTACGGGGACGTCCTCGTCTCGGCGGTGAAGGCCGAACTCGCTCGTCGTGGCGTCGACGTGGTGAAGACGGTCAGATATCGGGACGACAAAGCCGACTTCTCCGCTCTCGCCCCGATCGACGCCGACGCCCTGGTCCTCATCGGATTCACCGAGACCCTCGACATCATGCGGAGGCTCGAACGCGGGAACCAGCGATGGTACCTGGTGGACGCCAACCTCTCCGACTACTCCGAGGACCTTCCGCGCGACGCGCTCACCGGCACCCGCGGGACTCTGGCGGGTGTGGAGACCGCACCGGCTCTCAAGGAGCGGATGCGGGCCCTGGACCCGGCGATGAGGGATTTCTCGTACGCCGCCGAAGTGTACGACGCGGTGGTGCTAGCGGCGCTGGCGGCCCGGGCGGCCCGCGGCGACCTCGGCAAGTCGGTGGCCGGGCGACTGGCCGCGGTGAGCGGCGGCGGGCGGCGGTGCACCACCTTCGCGCAGTGCGCGGCCCTGCTCGACGCCGGAGTGGAGATCGACTACGACGGCCTCAGCGGGCGCGTCGAGTTCGACAGCAACGGCGACGTCGGCGAAGGCACGTTCGGTGTGTACACCTACAAGCCGGACAACACGTACGTGCGCACGGAGACCCGCGTCGTACCGTCCCAGGCCCAGCCATGACTAGGCCCCGCCGTACCTAGGCCCAGCCGTGACTAGGCCCCGCCGTGACGCGGGGCGTCCAGCAGCACGACCCCGGATCCGCCGAGCGCGTTGCGGGCCGACACCGCCGCGCGCCCCGGCAGGTCGAGGGCGCCGGCCACGCACGCCAGCGCGTCGGCGCCGAGGAAGCGGAAGGCACGCGGCACCGCGGATCCGGCCGGCGGCGAGGACCGGCCGATGAAGGCCAGGGCCGTCGCCAGGTCCTCACCCGTGCAGCCGCTGGCGATCGTGACGTCCGGCGCGTGCGCGCCGAGCTCGGCGCGGAAGGCGTCGCAGGCGTCGCGGCGGGCGACCAGGCTCCGGATCCGCCGCTCGCCGGCCTGGTCACCGGCCGGCCCGAGCACCAGCGCGGATACCGACGATCGCAGGTACGCCTGGTCGGGGCAGTCGAGCACGGCGAGCGCGCGAGCGGCGCCCGCCCCGACCCAGTCGCCGGCGATGACCGCGACGGCCGGCACCGCGCCCTGGTTGATCAGGTCCTCGGCGATCGCCAGCGCGAGCAGCGAGGCGCCGGGAATTCCGGTCACCGCGAGGTGCGGGCCGCGCAGCCCCCGGTCGAGGTGGTGCCGCCGCAACCCGCCGGCGAAGGTCATCCGACCGGCCGCTTCGGCGACCTCCGGTGTCGTGGCTCCGCTCTCGATCGCGGCGAGCGCATACTCGGGAGACAGGTCGAGCAGGCTCGCGACCACCACCCCGAGGTCCCGCGACCCGGCCGCGCGGATGCTCTCATCAAGCAGCCTCCGACCGCGGTCGACGAACCCCTCCGGGTCGGCGGGCCCGGGCGCGGCCGGCGCCACCCAGCGAACGACGCAGCCGGCCCCCGGGGTTCGCCCCGCGCCGGCTCGGCTGTCACCGCAACCCGGCCCCGAGCCTCGCACCGCGCCGGCTCGGCTGTCACCGCAGCCCGGCCCCGAGGTTCGCGCCGCGCCGGTTCGGCCATCACCGTCGCCGGCCGCCAGGTAGTGCTCGATCGCCGGTACGCAGGCCGCCGGGTCGGTGGCCTGGGAGGGCACGGCGAGGCCGAGCGCCGTCGTCCGCTCGATGACCACGGCGACCGCCTCATGCCGGCCGGGATCGTCCGCCCGGGGCTCCACGCAGACCACCACCATGGCGTCGGCCCGCCCGGAGTCGACGAACAGCCCGGCGACCGCCAGCGGCGTCAGCCCGCAGTCGCCCGGCAGGCACAGCTCGGGGCCACCCGCGCCGAGCATCGCGGCCACGTCCTGCGCCAGGCCGCCGGACACGAAGCGCGACACGGCGAGCAGGACGTCCAGCCGGCGCGACCGCTGACCGGCCGGATCGGCGGTCGGCGGCAGGAAGGCGTGCGGGGACCGCGCCACGGCGTGGCGGTCGGCGGCCGAGGTCGCGATCACCAGCCCGGTGCGCCGGCCCGCCCCGCGCAAGCCGAGGCGGGAGCACGCGAGCGTGGCCGCGTGCAGGGCCGGGTACAGCCGGCGTGCCAGAGAGTCCTGCGCCGTGCGTCGCTCGCCGAGCTCGTGGTCGGCGATCGAGCTCCCGTACCCGGCCGGGACCGGCTCACGTGCCGGCCGCGCCACCGCCTCGGCTCGGGCGTGCCCGGTGATCCGTGCGCGCGGCGCCTCAGGCATCCCTGATCCCCGGCAGGTCGAGGCCCTCGAACGCGGACTCGGGGTAGACGTTCCACGCGATCTCCGCGAATTCGATGGTCCGTGGTCCGCCCCAGACGACCGCCGTGACGAACACGGACCCGGCCGGGGGCGCCCACTTCACCCGCAGCCGCTGGCGGCCCAGCGCCACGACCCGGCCCTGCACCTCGCCGATGGGCGTGTCCGACGGGATGACCGGGCGGCCGCCCTCGAATCTCGGCTGACCGACGTGAGCCCGGACCGTGACCAGCTCGGCATCGGTGAAACCGTGGTTGAAGACCTCGACCACGATGTGCACGGTTCCGTCGGGCTGCTTCTCGAAGCCGATGCTGCGGCTGAAGATCTTCTCAAGCGGGTCCTGGCTCTGGTGCCGGAAGGGCAGCATCAGCATCGGATAGGGGTTCGCGTACCGGCTACGCCATCCGGGACCGAGGTTGCCGACCTTGAAGGCCACGACCAGGGCGCCGAGGCCGGCGTGCTGGTAGATGTACGGCGTCACCGTGAATCGGAAGCTGGCATCGGGGACGGTGCCGCCGCTGACGCTGATCGACAGGGATTCGGTCCGCGACAAGGACGTCATCTCCATCTCGCTTTCGGAGAAGGTCTCGCTGGAGCCCAGGTTGAACCCGAAGGACACCGGCAGGTAGCTGAACAGGTTGGTGTTGGCGAGCAGGTTGGCGCTGCTGCTCGCCGAGCTCGCCACGAAGTAGTGCTTGCCGATGGTGTCCTGGTTGGCGTCGCTGCGATCGTAGGTGTTGGTGTCGGGCTGGTCGTTGGTCACTTCCAGACTGACCAGCGGCGTGAAAAGCAGCAATTCACCCTGCTTGGTCTCGTCCCAGCCGTCGAGCTCGACGTTCAAGTACGACAGCAGCACTCCCGGCTCGTACGCGGTGCGGTACCCGAACTGCCGGTCGTAGGCGATGGGGGTGCCCTGCACCGGAATCGACGAACCGGGGAAGATGACCATCAGCGTCCCGCCCGGCTCCGAGCCGCGAGAACGGCGGACGATCGGGTAACGCCAGACCGAGTAGTCGACGGACATCGTCACGAGCCGGTCCAGCTGCGTCGGCGTCCGGCTGATCGCGACACCCACCGACGTGCTGCTGTCCTCCGTATGAGAGAAGCCGTGGCCGTACGTCTTGCCCAGGTGGAAGCTCAGCGCCGAACTGCTGACGCCGAGCGACAGGCCGGCGTCGTCGGACATGACCCAGTCCTTGGACGAGGTCACCGACAGTCCCTTCACCCTGTTGTCCGACTCGGAGAAGATGAGCGACGGCGCCATGCTGACGTTCTCCCGGTCGAAGGGCGGCACCTGGAGGATCGCGAGCAGCTGACCACGCGACGACAGCTGGGTGAGGACGGGCGGTCCGAGCATGACGCTGAGCCCGGCCAGGTCCACCACCGATCCGAGGATTCCGGGCGCCTTCAGCCCCGTGACCCCGACCTGCGTCACCGCGGGGAGCATGGCCGGGGCCTCGGCATAGGGCGGGAAGCGGAGCGTGACCGGGTCGACCGGCACGATGCCGGCGAAGACCTGCGCCTCGCCCCTCATGATGTGCGCGAGGTCGCCTCCCGCGCCGAGGACGAACACGCCGCTGGTGACCGCGTCGCCGAGAACGCCCGAGCCGAGCCGCAGGTCCAGGCTCGCGAGCGGAGCGCCGCCCGGCCCCGCCGCGACGTACCTGCTGCTCGCCTCCAGCCGATCGCGTTGCGCGTCGAAGCGCAGCAGCACGAAGGCGGCCGCGCCCGCCACGCCGCCGTAGTCGGCCGGGTAGGCGAGCACGAGTTCCTCTTGGCCGTTGTTGTCCAGGTCGGCGCAGGTCACGCGATACTGTCCCGACCGGGGCTTGGCGAACGCCGTATCGATCACCGCGACGGCGAGCTGCGCCGGCTTGCCCGCGTCGAAGCCCTGCATGACCACGAACGGGGCGCCGGACGGCCCGGCCGCGGCGAGGATGAGCTGGCTCCCGGCCGATCCGGGCAGCATTCTCCCGAGCGTCGCGTCCACACCCGATCCCGTGGCGAGGTCCACCCGGGGCAGGTGATGCACCTCGGCCGCCGGAAGCGGTTCGCCGGGGCGGAGCGCGGCCGTGGGGACCGCGAGAGTCGACAGTGCTCCGGCCGTGCGTACGGTGACGAACACCCAGGTCGTGAAGTCCTGCACCACGATCCAGCTGCCGGCCGGTGGGCCCTGGGGCGAGCCGGGCAGCGTCCAGGTTCCCGTGAGCTTCCCCGACGACGTGTCGAAGGCGCCCACCACGACGCCCTGGTCCGAGGCCCCGGCGACCAGCACGACCTGGGCCTTCGTGGCGAGCACGGCTTCGCCGGCGATCGACCGTACCCAGCTCGCCCCCAGCGGGAAGGTCGTCCGCCCGAGCGCCCCGGCGGCGCCGAGCGTCACCCGGTCCAGGAAGACCTCGCCGCCGGCCTGCCGGACGAACCACACCTGCTGACAGCCGGTGCGCGCGTCGTCCACGACGGAAGAGGCGACCACCTCCCCGTACGAAGGGAAGGGGATGCTGTCGGCGACCGCGATCCGCACGGCGGGAACGTCGTCCACGCCGCCGGTTCCGCTCTTCACCGCCCCGGCCTGCGGCAGCCGGAACGAGATGCGGGAGAACGCGGACCCCGGGCCCGCGCGGTCGGGCGTCACCAGGTAGCCGTCGAACATCCGGTACATCCCCGCGTCGGGCAGGGGGCCAGATTCCGTCATGTCAGGAACTCAAGGGTGCTCAGGCGTTCGATGACCACGCTGCCGACCGTCTGGTCCAGGTTCAGGTCGGCCGCGATCGTCGCGCCGACCTCGTCGGGCGGCGCCGGGACGCGGACCGTGAACGGCGCCGTGGCCCGCACCGGCTCCTCCCCCGGCATGACCGGCGTCCAGTACGACACCTGCGCCGTCAGCAGCACGTCCAGCGTGGCGGGGTCCTCGGCATAGGTGCCGCTGAACCGCCGGTCGTCGACGTCGAACCCCTCGAACCGGCCCGCCTTCAGGATGAAGAGCACGGGACTGACGGTCCCGCCGACCGCGACGGTCGCCCGGTAGATGCCCTCGATCGTGGCCATGCCTCATCCCTGTGCTCGTTGCGCGAGTGTCGCGCCGATGATCCGGTTCAGCTCGTTCACCATGTCCCGGCCGAACTCGCCGTGGGAGAAGAACGAGTCGAGCGCCGACGAGATGATCAGCCGCTGCGAGCCCGCGCTGAACGACCCGAGCAGGATGCGGAGCAGCGCGTTGTTCGGCTGGCCGTCGGCCTCCAGGTTGATGCTTCGCTGGCCGTCCACCTTGGCCCCGGTCAGCTCAAGCCGCAGCGTCTTGTCCGGGTCGACGACCTTCAGCTGATAGGTGAGGCTGCCGCGCTCCGACCTGGCGCTGATGTTCCCGGCGCCGTTCAGCTTGGCCGGAGCGCCTTTCTTGCCCAGGCTGTACTGGGCGCACGGCTGAATGTAGGCGTACCGGCCGTTCGCCGCGAGCAGCGCGAACGACAGCGGCAGCTCGACCTGGAGATTTCCGAACTTGGCGTCCTGGGCGGAGACCGAGGTGAAATCTCTCACGTGCAGCGACGTCAGCGCCACGGTGCCCGGCCCGTCGTCATTCCAGACCGCGGCGCCCGTGTTCGGCCCGTTGAGCAGTACGCAGACGCCGAGTTCTTCCTTGTACGTGTGGTCGGACAGCGGCTTTCCGGTTACCGCCTTCGGAAGTTCGGCGGCGACCTTCGCTTTGATGCTGTCCCAGCTCGCCTTGACAATGGCTTGCCAGTCAGCTGTCCCGGGCATTTTCGCGCCCTCACTTGATGGTGAAGGGCTGCGGGCTCCTGACGGTGCCACGATGGGTGGTGACTTCGATATACACCACCCCGGGCCTGGCGGTCGACGGTATTGTCGCCCTGATGACCTCCGCGCTGCTCCAGTCTATCTGGGTGGATTCGTAACCGCCGAATTTGACGGTCCCTTTCCTGGTGGGGCCGATATCGAGCCCGTGCCCGATGATGGCTATCCGCTCCCCGGGCTGGCCGCTCGTCGGCTTGAGCCCCGTGATGTAAATAGGCGGCTGTACGACGGTGAAGGACTTGGTGCTGGAGCTGCTCTCGCCGTTCGGGTTCCGCAGATGGATGACGCCGGTCTCGACCACCTCCGGCACTTTGACCGTCAGTTCTGTGGCGGTCCTCACCTGCACGTCGTACCCATCCCGGTCCTGGAAGAATATGACGCGGATGCCGGGCATGAAGCCCTGACCCGTAATTCTGATAATGTCTCGCGGCTTGCCGCGGTCTGGAGTGAAGTCCCCGATCGTGAGCGGCATTAAATCCCCCGTGTCCGCTGATTTCCCCGTGTGAGCGTATGACGCCGTTACTATGAGAATGTCGCATGAACCTTGGAGACGCCAGACACCCGGTCGTAAACAATTGGCAATCGAATGCCGGCGAGCGGGACGGCGGAGGAGCGATTATTTCCGGGTTCGGCGCGGCGGGATCCCGCCTTCCTCCGGGCGGCGCTCGCCTCAAGCCTGCCGGCGAACGGGCCGCATCGCTAACCTCCGGGTAACCACGCACTTTCAAGTGCGTTCTTGTGGCCGGACCCGTATGGATTGAACAGTGTGGCCATGAACATGAAGCACGCACGCATCACCGTCCTCGGTCTAGGAGCCATAGGGCGCACGCTGGCACGCACGCTCCTCGAAGCCGGTCGCGAGGTGACGGTCTGGAACCGTACTCCCGGAAAGGCGGGCGACCTCGTCTCCCGCGGCGCGCGGGAGGCGTCGGGCGTGGGCGAGGCGATCGAGGCGGGCGGCCTCACGGTGGCGTGCCTGCTGGACGACGCCAGCGTCCGCGAGACGCTCGCGCCGGTCCTACCGGCCTTCACCGGCGGCCCGCTCGTCAACCTCACCAGCGGCTCCGTACGGCAGGCGCGCGAGCTCGCCCGGTGGCTCGACGGGCACGGCGTGCGGTTGCTCGCCGGCGGAGTCCTGGCGGTGCCCCCGACGGTCGGCACGGAAGCGGCCTCCGTCCTCTACAGCGGCCCGCGGGACCTGTTCGACCGGGTCGCGCCCGCGCTGAGCCCGGTCGGTCGTCCCCACTGGGTGGGCGAGGACCCGGGATTCGCGTCGCTGTACGACATGGCCGCGCTCAGCGGCATGTACGGCATGAGCGCCGGGGCCGATCACGCCGTGGCGCTGGTCCACGCGGAAGGCGGCGACGTGGAGGCGTTCAAGCGCGAGGTGCTCCAGCCGTGGATGGAGCAGATGCTTGCGATCATCGCCGGCGAGGCCGACGTGAGCGTGTCCGTTCCTGAGGAGTACAACGCCGCGATGCAGGCGACCGGCCTGGAGAACATGATCTCCGCCTCCGGGGAGGCAGGGGTGCCCGCGGAGCTCTCCGGCCACCTGCGCGCCTCGCTGTGGCGGATGCGGCGCGCCATCGCCGCAGGCTGAGCCCGCGCCGGGCAGGCCGGCTGCGCGTACCATGCGGGAGTGCGCAATCCGCCCTACGTCTGTGCTCTCGACGCCGCGTTCGACGTCGTCGGCGGCAAGTGGAAGGCACTGATCCTGTGGGCACTGGACGAGCGGCTGCGTCGCTTCGGCGAACTGCGGCGCAGCCTGCCCGGCATCAGCGACAAGGTCCTCGCCCAGCAGCTACGCGAGCTCGAAGCCGACGGCATCGTCCGGCGGACCGTGTTCGAGGAGACACCGCCCCGGGTCGAGTACGAGCTGACCCGCGAAGGCGTCGCGCTCTACGCGGCACTCGGCGCCCTGGGGGAATGGGGCGAACGCCGCATGCGCGCGCTCGACCTCGTCCCCACCCACGGCGAGGAGTGAAGGCGCCGCAGCCCGGGGCGGCGCGGCTCTCGCCATCGCCAAGACTTCCCCCAGCTTCGTGGCGGCGCGGAGTGAACGCCATGACGCCGGGGCAGCATCCTGAGCGGTTCCGAGAAGCCGCTGACCGGCCTCGGCCACACGTCACGTTCGGGGGAATGCGATGAAGATGCCTGTGGTCAACGCGTGCGACGTGGAAGCATGCGCCTACAACGCCGACGGTAACTGTCACGCCATGGCCATCACCGTGGGTGACTCCCGTCATGCCCACTGCGACACCTTCTTCACCGCCTCGGCCAAGGGAGGCGATCCCGCGAACGTCGGCCACGTCGGCGCGTGCAAGATGGCGGACTGCCGGCACAACACCCAGTTCGAATGCCAGGCTCCCAACATCACGGTCGGCTACGGCTCGGGCACGGCGGACTGCCTCACCTACTCACCGGCCTGAGCCGGACCCGACGCCGACGTCGTTGAGGCTTTTGATACACAGCATCCGTGTTTTTCAGGATGAGGTACGGCTCCACTGCTGATTTGTGCCGCTGCCGCAGGCGTACTGCTGGATGTCGGCGCCGTCGGCGGTGGACGCGTTGACGACGTCGAGGCATTTGCCGCTGTGCCGGGCCCGGAGCTGGAAATGGCTGCCGGTGGCCACCCATTGCCATTGCTGGTTGGTGCCGCCGCCGCAGGTGTACTGGATGACGTTGGCCCCGTCGGCGGTCGAAGCACTGGCCACGTCCAGGCATTTGCCACTGTTCTGGTTCATCAGCCGGTAGTAGCCGCCGCCCGTCTCCTGGAACTGCCATTTCTGGTTCCCGCCGCCGTTCCACGGATACTGCTTCACCTCGGCGTTGTTGGCCGTCGACGCGCTGACGACGTCCATCACCTTTCCGCTGCCGCGCCCGGTGATCCGATAGTACGGGGAGGTGCCGCCGCCGGAGATGACGCCGGTGGCGGCGTCGATGGTGATCTGGGGGTGCCAGGTCAGGCTCATACTGGTGGCGGAGGGGAACGTGATCGGCAACCAGACGTACTGGGAGTCGTTCACCGGCCCGCCCCAGGCCCCGGCCCAGCGATCCCCCAGGTACAGGTATCCGGTGGTCGACGAGCCCTGGATCGGCAGCACGTACGTCGGCTGGGAGTTGTACGTCGTGCCGTCGCCGACGTTGGTCCACCCGGTCCACGGACCGGAGATGCTCGACGCGGTCGCGTACTTGGCCTGGTTCGGGCTCCACCCCGTCGCCCCCGACGTCAGCAGGAAATAGACGTTCCCCCGTTTGAACATGGCCGGGGCTTCGCGGTGGGCGTCATTCCAGAAATTGCCCACCAGCGTGCTGACATTCAGATAGTCCGGCGTGAGCCGGTAGACGTGCAGGTCGTAGTTCTCGTCGGCGGCCGAGATCATGTAGGCGGTGCCGTTGTCATTGAAGAGCGTGATGTCCCTCGACATGTGGCCGAGCGGGCGGAAGCTGCCGTGGTAGGTGTAGTCGCCGTCCACGGTCGCGGAGGAGGCGACGGCGGCGCGGGCCTCGCTGTAGTTGGAGCCGTTCTCCTTGTGCATCCACATGACGTATCTGCCGGTGGAGCTGTTGTAGATCACCTTCGGCCGCTCGATGTTGGCGACGCCGAGTTCGGGGTGCGACGACTGGGTGAGGACGTCGTTGCGGTACTCCCAGTTCATCAGGTCCGTGGACCGGTAGACCGAGACCGCGCGGAAGGTGCTGTCGGGGTTGCGGTTCTCTCCGAACCAGTAGTAATAGCCGCCGTCCCGGAGCACGCCGCCGCCGTGGGCGTGCAGCGCGTTTCCGCTGGTGTCCCTGAACTGGGTGCCGTTGGTGATGGTCACCGGAGCCGCGCCGGCCGGGGCGGCGGTATGACCGACGAGGGCGCCGGCGAGCAAGAGGACGGCCGCGACCGAGCGGCCAAGGCGCAGGAGCCGGGGGTTCATGCTGGTCGACTTCCCCTCTGATCCGGTGGCCGGGCACGGGACCGAGGCGGGTGTTCGTGGCAACGCCCACCAACTCGTCGGTAACATGCGAATTTACGGTGCGTTTCCGCAGATCGTTGACGGCGGCGGCGAGAATGTCAATACCTGACCGTGAATCACTCCCCGACCTCCGGACGCACGGGTATTGACCGGCTCGATGCACGCGAACACACTGTTGTAACGCCGACGTAATCCCTATTGACCCGGCGCGCGTGATGTTAACGCTAACAGGATTCAGCCCTGTTCCGGCAAGGGGAGCTCACCCGTGAACAGACAGCTCAAGGTCAGGCGATGGCTGGCGCGGCTCTGCCTCGTGGCACTCACCGCCGCCACCGGAGTCGCCGGCGCGACCCCCGCGCAAGCCGCCCCCGGCTACGTCTACACCACGTTCAAGGGGGACGCCGCGGCCGACCAGGAACTCTGGGTCTACTCCTCGTCCGACGGCACGAACTTCAGCGTGCTGGCCGACACCGGCTACCAGGGCCCGTCCGGCGTGCTCCGCGACCCCAGCGTCATCCAGCACAACGGGCTCTACTACATCGCCCACACCGTCCAGTCGTGGACCACCAACTCGACCCACTTCAACATCGCCTCCAGCCCCGACCTGGTCAATTGGACCCACGTCACCAGCGTCGGCTCCGGCGTCCCGGACACGCGATTCACCTGGGCGCCCGAGTTCTACGTCGAAGGCGGCACCGTTCGAGTCATCGTGAGCATCGCCCAGACGACGTGCTCCAACTGTTTCCGCCCCTACGTCTTCACCGCCCAGAACGCCTCGCTCACCTCCTGGAGCGGACCTGCGCAGATGGGCGGCCTCGGCTACCACTACATCGACACGTACGTGGTCAAGTCGGGCAGCACCTACCACGCCTTCACCAAGAACGAGACCTCCAAGTACATCGAGCACTGGACCAGCGCCAGCCTCACCAGCGGCTGGAGCAACCAGGGGCAGTTGTGGAGCTCCGGCTACGAGGGACCGGCCGTGCTGCGGATGAGCGACGGCTCCTGGCGCATCTGGGTCGACAAGTACACCAACGGCGGCATCTGGACCGCCACCAGCGCGAACCTGGACTCCTGGTCGGGCCTGAGCCAGATCACCTGCCCCGGTTGCCGCCACGGCACGATCCTGCCCGTGGCCGACGTACCCGGCCCGGCTCCCGCGTACCGCGTCACCAACCGCAACAGCGGCAAGGTCATGGACGTCATGTCGGCCTCCACCGCGAACAACGCCGAGGTCAAGCAGTGGACCTGGAACGGCGGCGGGAACCAGAAATGGCAGTTCCAGGAGACGGGCGGCGGCTACTACCGGCTGATGAACCAGAACAGCGGCAAATGCCTGGACGTGGCCAGTGCTTCGACCGCCGACGGGGCCAACGTCATCCAGTACACCTGCGGCGGCGGCACCAACCAGCAATGGCAATGGGTGGCCACCGGCAGCCATTTCCAGCTCCGGGCCCGGCACAGCGGCAAATGCCTCGACGTCGTCAACGCGTCCACCGCCGACGGCGCCGACATCCAGCAGTACGCCTGCGGCAGCGGCACCAACCAGCAGTGGTCCCGTACCCAGTGATCGGAACTCTCATGACGCACGCACCAGGACCGTCGCCCTTACGCCGATCACTGATCGCGGTGGTGGCGACGCTCACCGCGGCGGCGAGCCTCGTCGTCGCCGCGCCGCCCGCCGGCGCCGCCACCAGCCAGTTCAGGGGCATGAACTGGGCCGTGCTGGGCGACAACTTCAGCACCGGCCCGCTCGTCCTGCACGGCCTGAGCCAGTCCGACAGCAACGCGACCGTACGGGCCAAGGCCGACGCCCTCTACGACGACCTGGCCTCCACCATGGGCGTCAACACCGTCCGGCTGCCCGTCAACACCCATACCGTCGCCAACTCCACCTGGTGGAACGCCTACCGCGGCGCCATCGACGCCGCCACCGCCCGGGGATTCAAGGTCATCCTCGCCTATTGGGAGGACGGCGCCGCCTCCGGCGGCAGGATCACCGACCTTGCCGCCTGGCACACGATGTGGTCCAGCGTGACCAGCACGTACGGCTCGAACGGCAACGTCTACTTCGAGCCGATGAACGAGCCGCACGGCTACACCTCCGCGGAGTGGCGCGACGTCGCGGCGAACTGGCTCAGCCGGCACACCGCGGCAGTGCCCGGACGGGTCCTCATCGGCGGCACCGGCTACAGCCAGGACCTGCGGGACGTCTGCGGCGACAGCCGCTTCGCCTCGACACTGCTCTCCTTCCACCATTACGCCTTCTTCTACGGCGCGATGACCTACGACGCCTTCCGCAGCCACATCCAGACGCGCCTGGGCAACTGCGCCTCCCGCGCGGTCGCGACCGAGTTCGGCGCGCCGATGGCCACCGGCCTCGACTACGGCGACGCCAACAGCACCGACAACTTCGTGCGCCACATCCGCGCCATGGCCCAGGTCATGCGCGACAACCAGATGGGCGGCACCTACTGGCCCGCCCTCGGCGGCAAGCCGACCGGCAGCTCCGGCTACGACCACTATTCGATGTACGCGCTGACCGGCAGCGGCACCGACCTCGGCCTGACCGTCCGCAACCCCTCCGGTGCCGACCGGATCCGCTACGCCTGGGGCGACACCATCGGCACCGCCCCCACGACCTACTACAGGATCGACGCGCGCCACAGCGGCAAGGCCATGGACGTCCAGCAACCCAACACCGACAACGGCGCCCGCGTCGGCCAGTACGCCTACGGCGGCAACGCCTGGCAGCAGTGGCGGTTCCAGGACGCGGGCAGCGGCTACTGGCGTGTCATCAGCCGCCACAGCGGAAAGTGTCTCGACGTGGTCGGCGCCTCGACCGCCGACGGCGCCGAGCTGATCCAGTACACCTGCGGCACCGGCGCCAACCAGCAGTTCCAGCTGGTCGCCAACGGCGGCTACTTCGAGCTCCGGGCCCGGCACAGCGGCAAGTGCGTGGACGTACCGGCCGCGTCGACCGCGGACGGCGCGATCCTCAAGCAGTATCCGTGCAACGCGGGCGCCAACCAGCAGTGGTCACGCACTCCCGTATGACGACCGCGGGCGGCATACGCACACAGCACGGCGACACATGTGCTAGGTTGGAGTCAGTTGCAGTTGTGGTACCCATAAAAACTTGTGTGCACCTGACGGTATGTAGCCTCAGGTGCATTTTTTGTTGTCCGGTCATCTCCGGGTGTGTGGTCCTATCGCCGCAACGCGGAATCCGTTCGATGCGGATTTCGGCTTTGCACCCATCAAAGGAGATCAACATGGCTTCTGGCACCGTGAAGTGGTTCAACGCGGAAAAGGGCTTCGGCTTCATCGAGCAGGACGGCGGCGGCGCCGACGTCTTCGCCCACTACTCCAACATCGTCGCCAACGGCGGCTACCGTGAGCTGCGCGAGGGCCAGAAGGTGGCCTTCGACATCACGCAGGGCCAGAAGGGCCCGCAGGCCGAGAACATCGTTCCCGCCTGACACCGCGCACCACGCAGCCGGGGCCCGCGCCGCAGGGCGCGGTCCCCGGCGCGTTGCTTTTGTGGCATCCATCGTGCCGTGATGACCTCACAACCCGAGAAGCACAGCGTGTCTGTTCTTCCGCCGCACACCGGATGCACCACCGATGGCTCCGGTTCGGGCACAGGCCCGCTCCAGTTCTACGGCGCGGCATCACAGCCGCGTTCTTCCCGGCGAAAGCCGACCATTTCGACGTACGAACCCAGGCTGTTTCCGCCGGTTCGACTCGTCTTTCTACGGCTCGTGCTAACTGTTCTTGTGCCGCTCATCGCGCCGAGGATCGCCTGACACGTGCCGCATTGAGGAAGGTTCTGCATGAACCACGCAACTCGCGCGCATGACCGCAACTTCTCGTCCCATACGGGCGGCTCCGCCCGAGGCAGGGGCGGCCGATACAGCTCAGGCGCCTCCAACCGGTCCGGCAACGGGCGGCGTCCCGCCGCGCTCCAAGGAGAGTTCGCGCTGCCGGTCACCGTAACCCCGGCCCTGCCCGCAGCCGCGACCTTCGCTGAGCTGAGCATGCCGCCCGCACTGCTGAAGGTGCTCACCAGCCTGGGCATGAACGAACCGTTCCCGATCCAGGCGGCCACACTGCCGAACTCCCTGGCCGGCCGGGACGTCCTGGGGCGGGGACGCACCGGGTCGGGCAAGACACTCGCCTTCGGCCTGGCCCTGCTCGTCCGCACCTCCGGACAGCGGGCACAATCGCGGCGACCGCTTGCCCTGATCCTCGTCCCCACCAGGGAACTGGCCCAGCAGGTCACCGATGCGCTCACCCCGTACGCCCAAGCACTGAAGCTGCGACTGGCCACGGTCGTCGGCGGCATGTCGATCAGCCGCCAGGCCCATGCGCTGCGCAACGGTGCCGAGGTCGTCATCGCGACCCCGGGACGGCTCAGAGACCTCATCGAGCGCGGCGACTGCCGCCTGGACCAGGTTGACATCACCGTGCTGGACGAGGCCGACCAGATGGCCGACATGGGCTTCATGCCGCAAATCACCCACCTGCTCGACCAGGTGCGCCCAGGTGGCCAGCGGATGCTGTTCTCCGCCACGCTGGACCGCAACGTCGATCTGCTGGTCCGCCGCTACCTGAGCGACCCGGTGGTCCATTCGGTCGACCCCTCGGCAGGCGCCGTCACCACGATGGAGCACCACGTGCTGCACATCCAGGGCGCCGACAAGCAGGCCGCCACCGTGGAAATCGCTGCTCGCGACGGCCGGGTGATCATGTTCCTGGACACCAAGCACGCTGTGGACCGGCTCACCGAACAGCTGCTGAACAGCGGAGTACGCGCCGCCGCGCTGCACGGAGGCAAGTCCCAGCCCCAGCGCACCCGTACCCTCGCCCAGTTCAAGAGCGGCCACGTCACGGCGCTGGTGGCGACCAACGTCGCGGCCCGCGGCATCCACGTCGACAACCTGGACCTCGTCGTCAACGTCGACCCGCCGAGCGACCACAAGGACTACCTGCACCGCGGCGGCCGCACCGCCCGCGCCGGCGAGTCCGGCAGCGTCGTCACCCTGGTGCTGCCCAATCAGCGCCGTGACATGACCCGCTTGATGGCCGACGCCGGTATCGTCCCGCAGACCAGCGCGGTCCGTTCGGGCGAGGCCGAGCTGAGGCGCATCACGGGCGCCCAGGCTCCCTCAGGCATCCCCGTGACCATCACCGCACCGGTCGCCAGTCGTCGGCCGGGACGGAACGGCAGACGGTTCCGCTAGCAGCGGATGAGGGCTCGCCCAAGACCAGGCAGTTGAGGCTTTCGGGCTGCCGGCAGGAGTGCTGAAGAGATCGGCCGGGCGCGGCGCTGTGGCCGCGCCGACGCCTGTCCCCAGCGACCACCCCGAACTCACCCACCGCTTCCACAGGCTGGTCAGGGCCAGCGGCCTTCCCCCGGCGCGGCTGCACGATTCGAGGCGTGGAGCATCGGCCGTCCCGGTCATCGTGCTCACCGCCCGCTCGGGCGAGCGCGACGTCCTGCGCGGCCTGCGCGGCGGGGCCGACGACTATCTGGTCAAGCCGATCGCGTGCGTTTTGGGGCCGTACCAGTCACGCGAGGTGTTGTTGGGTGCAGGATGTGGCGCCCAGGACGGGCCGCCCTCGCCGCCACAGCGCTGTGCTGCCGCCCGCATCCTGTTCATCAGCGAGGCCACGGTCAAGAGCCACGTGCTGCACATCTACGCGAAACTCGGCGTGAACGACCGAGCAGCGGCCGTCGCCGTGGCCTTCCGGCGCGGCCTGCTCACCGTGGAGAGCGACTGACCCGGCTCGCAGGCGGGGAACGGCGTCACAGGCGGGCGAATCAAACGAGGTGAGCGAGACCGTGGCCCCCTGGAAGCGGGCCTTCTCGGTGAAGATGTCGGGCAGGGTCAACCGCTTCACGAGGTAGAGGAGAACCACCGAGGTCGAGTCCCCGGCAGACCCGAGGCGGCGTGGTGGCCGAGGTTGGCGTCGCAGACCGCTACGTTTCGGCCGGGTCGAGGCAGAAGACCGGGTGGTCGGCCGGGTCGGGCAGATCGGTGAAGAAGCTCTGGACCCGCCAGCGATCCAGGTAGGCGGTGATGACGGATGCCCGCTCGTCCCCGGAGAGTTCCACCGCTGCGTACGTGCGCCGTCGCCCCCGTTCCCGGAGGACGCAGCGCCCAGCGGCGCGGAGGTTGCGCACCCAGTGGGCCTGGCCGCGCATGGAGACCAGATAGCGGTGGCCCGCGAGGTCGAGCACGTTGACCGGCACCCGCTGAAGGGTGCCGGTCTTGCGCCGTACGACCTCCAGCGTGGCGGCCGCGCCCAGCCGGCTGAGCAGGGGATTGAGCACGTGTACGGTGAAGCGCCCCGGACGCCGGTACTTTCCCGTCATCGGGCTCACCACGACACCGGACCGGCGTCGTTGAAAAGGCCGCCGGTGGGACCGTCGGGTCCGAGGGTCGCCAGTTTCACGGCGATGGCCGCGCCCTGGGTGGCGGTGCGGTGGACGGGGAGGCCGGTCGGCCTGGTGAGGTCAGTGTCGCAGCCGCCGGGGTCGGCGGCGTTGACCAGGATGCCGTCCTTGCGTAGGGCCTTGGCGTACTGCACGGTCAGGGCGTTGAGCGCGGTCTTGGAGAGTGCGTACGCGGTCGCCACGGGGAGCCGGGCCATCGGCCCGCCGGGGGCGTGGGCGGCCAGCGAGCCGACCGTGCTGGACAGGTTGACGATCCGCGGCGCGGAGGACCGTACGAGCAGGGGCAGCAGGGCGTCGATCACCGTGATCACGCCGAAGACATTGGTGTCGAACACGGCCCGCACCGTGTCCAGGTCGACGGCGCCGGGAGACTGCCCGGTGAGACTCCCGGAGATCCCGGCATTGTTGATCAGGATGTCGAGCCGGCCGAACCGCCGCTCGATCTCGGTGGCGGCGGCCGCGGCGGCGGCCGGGAGGGTGACGTCAAGCGTGATCGGGCGAACGTCGCCGACGGCGGCCCGCAGCGTCGCGGCCGCCTCCCGGCCTCGATCCGGATCCCGGGCCGCGAGCAGGACCGTCATGCCCAGCCCGGCGAGTCGCGCGGCGATCTCGTACCCGATGCCTTTGTTTGCACCGGTGACCAAACTGATCTTCAGGGGTGTGTCTGTCATGGCCAAAGCTCACCACGGGCGGCCGCATAGAACCACGATCGTCTCGGTCGCGAGCGATACCCTGGCGGTATGGACGGGATAGAAGCCCGCGAACTGGCCTATTTCGTGGCCGTTGCCGAGGAGCTGAACTTCACCCGGGCGGCCGAACGCCTCTGCATCGCCCAACCGCCCCTGTCTCGAGCCGTCAAGCAGCTCGAACGCCGCCTCGGGGTCACGCTGCTGGAGCGGAGCAGCAGGAGGGTCGCGCTCACCCCGGCGGGACAGGTGCTGCTCGACGAGGGCAGAAGGGCGCTGGAAGGGCTGTCAGCGGCTGTCCGCCGCACCCGGCGCGCGGGGCGTCAGGAACCCCGGCTCACCCTGGTGATGAAGGCCGTCGGCGACGGCGGCATGCTGCCGGACATCCTGGCCGCGTACGAGAAGGAACCGGACGCGGTGCCGGTGGAGGTGCTGTTCTGCGGCTTCGGCGAGCACGCGGCCCTGCTGCGCGGCGGTTTCGCCGACGTCGGGCTGCTGCACGGCCGGCCGGACCTGACCGGGCTCGACCACGAGGAGCTCCTGGTCGAAGAGCAGATCGTGGTGCTGCGGCTGGGGCACCGGCTGGCCGGACGGGCTGCGGTCACCCTGGCGGACCTGAAGGACGAGGTCATGCCGCGCTGGGCGGGCCTGCCCGGCGACCGCGGCGATGGCCCGGAGGTGCGGGATGCCGGACAGCTGCTGCAGCTGATCGCCCTGGGGCACGCCGTCGCCGTCCTGCCGGAGTCCGCCCGTGCTTACCTGGGCGGCGACGTGGTCGCCGTCCCCGTGCTCGACGTGCCGCCGACCACGATGATGGTCGCCTGGCCGGAGTGGAGCCGTTCCCCGGCCCTGGCCGCCTTCGTCCGCACGGCCACCGAGACAGCCGGCCGGACCTGAGCCGACGACTGGCAGGCCGAACGCTGTGATGGAAAACGTTTGTACCTACGGCTGGGCGGCTTCAAGACCGAAACGGAACTGATCGCCTTCTACGAGAAGGCCGGACGGCTGCTCGACATCCCTGAGGCCGGACCAGAAGGTCACGAGGCGCGTATGGAGATCCTGGCCATGGTAAAAGCGGCGCACAAGAAGCAGGCGTCGCTTCCAGATCACGACGAACTACGCCGAAAGTACACCGGCGGACAGCAACTCAGGACGACACTCTTCGGCGACTTCTTCGAGGCCTGCATGGTTTCGTTCAAACGGCGCGGCCTCCGCGGGACCACCCTGCTGTCTACCCTGGAGAAGGTGTTCGAGCGCATCGACGAGAAGAACGAGGAGATCCTGGCGGCGCAGCAGTCGGACGACCCCGCTGTCCGGGCCTCGGTGCGAGGCATGAGAGTCACCGGGCCTGCGACGAAGGTCCGTATCCGAGCGACCCTGAGCACGGTGTTGAGCGAGGCCGTGCGGCAGGAGGTCATCAGCGTGAACAATGCCAAAGCGATCAAGCTTGACCCGGCGAAGCGGCCCAAGGCCTTGGTCTGGACCGCGCAGCGCGTAGCCGTATTCAACGAGAAGTTCGGCACGAAGCTCGACGACGTTCGGGCCCAGAAGGGCGGTAAGAAGGTCAGCGCCGTACGGATTTGGGAGGCGGCCGAGCTACGGCCATCACCAGTTATGGTGTGGACGCCAGTCCAGCTCGGGAAATTTCTCGATCATGCCTACCAGCACCGGCTGTACGCCCTCTTCCACTTGATCGCGTTCCGGGGCTTGCGCCGAGGTGAGGCATGCGGAGCCAAGTGGGAGTTCCTCGACGTCGCGGAGCGCACCCTCGCTGTGGAGAAGCAGCTCGTACAGATCGGATGGGACTTCGAGGAGGGCGACCCAAGACCGAGGCCAGCGACGGCGTGACGGCCCTGGATACGGGCACGGTGGCGGTGCTGGAGGAGCATCGGGCGCGACAGCACGCCGAGCGCCTGGAGTGGGGCGAGGCGTGGCAGGACACGGGCCGGATCTTCACCCACGAGGACGGCTCGGAGCTGCATCCGGCATGGGTCAGCGAACAGTTCTCGATCCTGGCGTACGAAGCGGGGGTGCCGCCGATCCGGTTGCACGACCTCCGCCACTGCGCCGCGACGTTGGCGTACGCGGCCGGCGCCGACACCAAAATGGTCTCCACGATGCTGCGGCACAGCTCGACCTCGATCACGGAAGACACCTACACGACAGTGCTGCCGGAGCTTGCGCACGAGATGGCCGAAGCACTCGTGGCGATCGTTCCCAGAGAAGCGTCCGGAACTGGCGGTCTCCCCTCGGTCTCCCAAGAGGGCTCAGGCGGCCCTGTGGATTCCAGAACGGAGGCAAAGGCCCAGGTCAGAAGGGGAAAAAGTGGTAGGGCGCCCGGGGCTCGAACCCGGAACCTACGGATTAAAAGTCCGCAGCTCTGCCAATTGAGCTAACGCCCCTAGCGACAGCCAAGCGTACCGAGGTTACCGCCCGCCACGCGACGCCCTTACCGGTATGCCGCCAGCCCCGTCAGCGCCTCGCCCAGCACCAAGGTGTGGATCTCCTGTGTTCCCTCGTACGTGAGCACACTCTCCAGGTTGTTCATGTGCCTGATCACAGGGTACTCCAGCGTGATCCCGTTCCCGCCGAGGATGGATCGGGCCTGCCGGGCAATGTCCAGGGCGGCTCGTACGTTGGCGAGTTTGCCGAAGCTGATCTGCCGGGGTTCGAGGGCGCCGGCGTCCTTCAGGGCGCCGAGGTGCAGCGCGGTCAGTCCGGCCTGGGCCAGTGCGACGTACATCCAGGCCAGCTTCTCCTGGGTCAGCTGGAAGGCGCCGATGGGCTTGCCGAACTGGACGCGGGTCTGGGCGTACTCGACGGCCGCCTCGACGCAGGCCCGGGCGGCGCCCACGGTCCCCCACAGGATGCCGAAGCGCGCCTCGGAGAGGCAGGACAGCGGTCCCTTCAGGCCGCGCACTCCGGGCAGGACGGCCGTTTCGGGCAGTCGCACGTCGTCGAAGTAGAGCGACGACGTGATCGACGCCCTCAGGGACATCTTCTTGTGGATCTCAGGGGCGGAGAAGCCCGGGGTGTCGGTGGGGACGACGAAGCCGCGGACGCCGTCGTCCGTCTGTGCCCACACCACCGCGACGTCCGCGACGGATCCGTTCGTGATCCACATCTTGGATCCGTTGAGCACCCAGTCGGAGCCGTCGCGCTTGGCGTACGTGCGCATGCCCGACGGGTCGGAGCCGTGGTCCGGCTCGGTCAGGCCGAAGCACCCGATCGCCTCACCGGCGGACATCCGGGGCAGCCACTCCGCTTTCTGTTCATCCGAGCCGTACCGCCAGATGGGGAACATGGCCAGCGAGCCCTGCACCGACACGAACGACCGCAGCCCCGAGTCGCCGGCCTCCAGCTCGCGGCAGGCCACCCCGTACGAGGTCGCGTCCGTTCCGGCGCAGCCGTAGCCCTCCAGGTGCATGCCGAGCAGGCCGAGCGAGCCGAGCTCGGGCGCGAGCTCGCGCGCCGGGAACGTGCCCTCCTCGAACCAGTCCGCGACGTGCGGCAGGACGCGGTCGGCGACGAAGGACCGCACGGTGTCACGGATCAGCCTCTGGTCACCGTTGAGCCGATCGTCCAGGCGCAACAGGTCGTCCATGGCGCGCTCCTCTCCTCATTAGGGGGCTACCAGGGTTCTACCAGGGGGAATCCCGATGTGCGAACGGCGGGTCGGGGGGCAGTCTTGAGGCATGAGCGAATACCACAGCAGCAAGAAGTTGCGTCGGACCCACAAGGGCCGGATGATCGCGGGCGTCTGCTCCGGCGTCGGCGAGTTCGTCGGCATCGACCCGAACATCATCCGCATCGGCCTGGCGATCGTCACGCTCTTCGGCGGCCTCGGCATCGGCGTCTACGCCATCGGCTGGCTGCTCCTGCCGGAGGAGGGCAAGGACACCTCGATCGTTCAGGACCTGCTGGCCAAGCAGCAGGAGAAGAGCACGAGCAGCAACCCGTGGAACGAGGACGACCACAAGCCGCGCCAGTGATCAGGCGGTGGCCTGCGCGCTCACTCTGGGGCCGCGGGCAGCGGCCCAGACCATGGCCAGCACGGCGGCGACGGTGAGGCCGGTGACGCCCGAGAGGGCGACGACCGGCTCGGGGCCGAGTCGTTCGGCGGCGTAACCGCCGATCAGGATGGCGATGCCCTGCACCGCCATCAGGCCGGAGTGCACCAGGCCGAACGCCTGCCCGCGCTGCCCGGCGGGCACTCTCTGAACGAACGCCACGTTCGCGGCGAGCTGATAGGCGCCTCCCACGCCGGACAGGAACCAGGCCGCCAGCACCATCTCCAGCGGCGGCCGCAGCGCGGTCACGACCAGCGGCGCGCAGCTCAGCATGGCCAGCCAGCCCATCAGCCGCAGCCGGCCCGGCGGCGAGACGAACCGGCTGAACAGGAACGCCCCCACCACGGTGCCGGCCGGCATGGACGCCATCAGCAGACCCGTGATCACCGGAACGGGCAGGTCGCCCGTGTAGAGGGCGACCGCGTACGGCACGGCGATGCCCTCCGGCAGCACGTAGAAGCCGCAGAGCCAGGCGAACAGCACGAGCGTGCGCAGCTCGCGGTCACCGAAGACGAGTCCGGCTCCGGCTCTGGTCATGGCCCACATGGACGGCTGGTCCCCTGGGTCGCGCGGGGCGGGCCGCCGCCGCACGCCGGCGACCAGGATCAGCGCCGAGGCCAGGAAGGTCGCCGCGTTCAGGGCGAGAGCGCGGTACGGGCCCATGGCGGCGATCATGGCGCCGCCCGCGGCGAAACCGATCATCTGGACGGCCTGGTTCGTCATGTTCTGCAAGGCGGAACCGACCACGTACCGGTCTCCCTGGAGCACCTCCGGCAGCAGAGCGGCGCGCGCGGCCGAGAAGGGCGCGCTGAGCAGCACCACCAGGAACACCAGCGCGCACAGCGCCCAGAACGGGATGAACGGCAGCGCCATCACGCACACCAGCCCGGCGCGCAGCAGATCGCACGCCAGCATCACGCCCCGGCGCGCGAACCGGTCGGCCAGCCCGGCCAGCAACGGCCCGCCGAGGATCGACGGGAGGTAGGTGAGCGCGTAGACGGCGGCGGTGGCCAGCGGCGACCGGGTGCGGTCGTAGACCAGGACGGCCAGCGCCACCTGAGCCAGCTGGTCACCGAGCAGGGACAGGCCTTGCGCGTACCACAGCGCCCTGAACTCCTTGACGGCGATGACCTCGCCGTAGGTGGCCTGGCGCTCGGTGGAGCGCCTGTGCCGCCCCGGCAGCCGTCGCGCACGCATGGCCCCCACTGGACTCCGGTGTGCCTGACTCACAGTGCTGAATATGTCACCTAAGGTGCCCGATCAATCGGCAATGCGCAACCCAAAGGAGCGCCTCACATGCAAAGAGTTACCAGCCCAGCTCGTGCAGGCGGGCGTCGTCGATGCCGAAGTGGTGACCGACTTCGTGGACGACCGTGATCCGTACTTCCTCGATCACTTCGTCCTCGGTCCTGCAGATCTCACAGATCGGATTGCGGTAGATCTCGATCCGGTCGGGCAGAACGCCCGAGTACCAGTCGCCGCGCTCGGTGAGGGGAATGCCGGTGTACAGACCGAGCAGGTGGGGTTCGGGCGGATCGTCCACCACGGTGACGACGATGTTGCTCATCACCTCGGTCAGCTCGGGCGGGATCGTGTCCAG
Organism: Nonomuraea sp. CA-218870; assembly: GCF_050936535.1. Classification (NCBI taxonomy): domain Bacteria; kingdom Bacillati; phylum Actinomycetota; class Actinomycetes; order Streptosporangiales; family Streptosporangiaceae; genus Nonomuraea; species Nonomuraea sp. CA-218870. Next base: position 97,401 of record NZ_JBNJMN010000001.1, read on the forward strand.
CGCCTCGGACACGAGCTCGTCGAACCTCTCCGGTGAAACCTCGATCACACGTGTCATTCTGCCCCGTGGCTCGGGTATCCAAGAAAGCGTATGAACTTCTCGGACGCATTGAAGAAGGTCATCCGCTCCAGGGTGGTCAAGGCGGCGGCGGTACTCCTGGTGGCCGCGGCCGGCGCCTGGCTGGGCATCTTCCTGAGCGGCACCGTACGCGCCCAGATCGGCCCGGTCGAGACGGGGATGACCGTCCGGCCGTCGTGGTCGGGCGAGACGATCGTGGACGCCAGCCCGCTGGGCACGCTCACGTTCCGCAGCCACGACGCGCCCCTCACCCTGCGCATCACGCTGGAGAACATCGACCAGGAACGCGCCCGCCTCCTCCTGGAGGACCCCAAGCTCACCGACCGGCTGCCGGCCATGATCGAGCGCGATCTGATGGACGGCGTGCGCGAACTCGCGATCCGCTCGCTGCTGTGCGCGGGCGCGGGCGCGCTGATCGCCGTCCTGCTGGTCTTCAGGCGCCCGCTGGTGGCGCTGACGGGCCTGCTGGCGGCCGCGGTGGCGCTGGCGGGCACGGGAATGTTCGCGGTCCGTACGTTCCAGCCGGGCTCGCTCGTCGAACCCCGCTACTCCGGCCTGATCGCCGCCGCCCCCTCCCTGGTGGGCAGCGCGGAGGCCATCGTGTCCAGGTTCGAGTCGTACCGCGCGCAGCTCACCAAGCTGGTGACGAATGTCTCGAAGCTGTACGACGCGGTCTCGACACTCCCGGTGTACGACGCCGACGACCGGTCCATCCGCGTCCTGCACGTCTCCGACATCCACATCAACCCGATCGCCTGGACCGTGATCCGCTCCCTGAAGGACCAGTTCGCCGTCGACCTGATCGTCGACACCGGGGACATCTCCGATCACGGGACGAAGGCGGAGAACAAATTCGTTGAGGAGATCGGCACCCTAGGGGTCCCGTACGTGTTCGTACGGGGCAACCACGACTCCAAGACCACCCAGCGCGCGGTCGCCGGCCAGAAGAACGCCATCGTCCTCGACGACAAGATGCGCAACGTCGCCGGCCTGGACATCTACGGCCTCGGCGACCCCCGGTTCACCCCCGACAAGACCACCGTCGTCCAGCCCGACCCCGCCTCCATGGAGCAGTACGGCCGCGACCACCGGGCCAAGGTCGAGCAGGCCGACCTCGTGGCCGTGCACGACGACATCGTCGCCCGCGGCTTCTCCGGCGCCACTCCGCTCGTGCTCACCGGCCACGCCCACGCCCGCTCCACCGCCATGCTGCCCACCGGCACCCGCGTCATGGTCCAGGGCTCCACAGGCGGCGCCGGCCTGCGCGCCCTCGAACACGAGGCGCCCACCCCCGTCCAGGCATCCGTCCTGTACTTCGACAAAGAGACCAAACGCCTCCAGGCCTGGGACGACATCACCCTCGGCGGCCTTGGCGAGCAGTCGGTGTACGTCCAGCGTCACGTGGAACCCGACCCGGGTCGTACAATTCTCCCAGAGCCAACGAGCGCCCCGACGCCATCGGGATCGATCAGCGGCACGACCACGCCGGCCAACGGAAAGCCGCTTTGGCATGAGGGGCAATCGTCCCCTATGCTTCAGAGGTCTCCGACGGAAGGCGACAGGGAATCCTGAGCCCCCATCGTCTAGCGGCCTAGGACACCGCCCTTTCAAGGCGGCGGCACGGGTTCGAATCCCGTTGGGGGCACAGCGAGCGCCTGGCGCACCGCGAAACGGATGGTCTGAGACCACCGGGGAGCTGGTAAGCTAAGCGAGCGCAAAGCAAGAAGCAAGGTCCTGTAGAGCAGTTTGGAGTGCTCGCCACCCTGTCAAGGTGGAGGTCGCGGGTTCAAGTCCCGTCAGGACCGCTCTAGGTCAGGTAGCTCAGTTGGTACGAGCGTCCGCCTGAAAAGCGGAAGGTCGGCGGTTCGACCCCGCCCCTGACCACCTCATCCGACCAGCAAGAATGCCCCGTAGCGATCATCGCTTCGGGGCGTTTTCGTGTTTACTGATGGCGGAGCCATAGCGGACAGCCTGCTTACAGCCAGCGATCAACGGAGGTATCAGATAGTCTGATTCCATGAAGGCGATGACCGCTACGGAAGCGTCCCGAAACTTCGCGGCCGTCCTTGACGAGGCCGAGCGCGGGGAGACCATCGTGGTGACTCGCGGCGGCAAGCAGATCGCCGTGATCGGCCCCGCGCCGGCCGCGCCGGGCCGTATGGTCAAGGCGTTCCTGTCCAGAAGCGCGGGCACGTTGGACGCCGATTTCGAGGCTGACGTGGCGGCGGCACGTGAAGCGACCGACAACGAGATGAGAGACACGTGGCCCGGCGCCTGATCCTGGACACAGGTGTGCTCATCGCCGCCGAGCGAGGCAAGGCGGCCGTGGACACGGTGATCGGGGACGCCGATGATGTGGCGATCGCGGCGATCACGGTGGCCCAGTTGTTCGTCGGCGTGGAGTTGGCCGATGAGGACCGCCGGCCCGATCGGCAAGCTTTCGTGGATCAGGTCCTCGCGTTGATCCCTGTCGAGGAATACACCACGAATGTCGCCAGGGTCCATGCTCGCCTCATGGCGCACATACGGCGGGCGGGAAAAACACGTGGCGCCTATGATCTGCTGATAGCGGCGACGGCGGCGGCCACCGCGCGGACAGTGATCACGATGGACTCATCTGCCGCATTCGACGACCTGCCGGGCGTCAGCGCTCAGGTCGTTCCCCGATGAACGGCTACGGCAACCCGTACGGCAATGTCCACCAACGTTGAACGCCGACGAGCTTCAGGCGCGGCACACCAACTGTTGTGTGTCGAGGGTTACGCGGTGGTGGGGCGGCCAAGCGGGACGGTTCGGGTTCGCCAGAGGGAGACCGCGAGCCATCCGCATCCGGCGGCCATGAGTACGCCGTGCGCGATTCGCCCTGCCTCGCCGACGAAGAACTGGGGGATGAACAGGGCGAAGCCGATGCCGAAGAGCACTGCGCTGTATCGAGGGAGTACGCCGGAGCGCCAGATCGCGACGGCGGCGGTGAGTGCGCCGGCGCCCAGCAGGATCAGCCCGATGAGGAACGTGGCCGCCGCCGCCGGGTGGTAGCGGATGCTCTCCGTGAGGCCGAGCAGGTCTAACTGCCGGCCTTCGCTCACCTTGAGGGCGATGGTGTTCAGCGCGAAGTTCTCCGCGCCGTAGTAGGGCAGGGTCAGGCCCGCGCCGATCCACATGATGACGGCGGCGATACGGTTGATCGGCAGCAGCGCCAGCGGGACGAGGATGAACCCGATCATCGCAAAGAGGTGGGTCGCCACCCACCAGGGCGAGGACAGCGCGTGCAGGGCGCCGTCGGCTGTGGATTCGTCCGCCCACGGGCGGAGCGCCGGGTAGAGGAAGAACAGCACACCGGCGGCGGTCAGTGCGGCGGCGGCGAGTCGGGTGTGGGTGAGCGGCACGGCGATCTCCTAAAGCGGGGGGAGGGTGGCGAGGAACAGCCGGATCAGGCGCTCGTAGGTTTCGTCGAGGTCGTGTGGCAGGCCGAAGCCACCCGCCGCCTCCAGTGACGCGAAGCCGTGGACGATCACTCTGGCGGCCCGGATCGCGTGGATCGATTCGTTCTCGTCGAGCTGCCAGGGGCGCAGCGCCGCTTGCATGACCTCGAGCATGCGGCGCCCGGAGGCGGCGTACTCCTGCTGGTGCAGCGGGTCGACGGGAACGGCCGCGTAGCGGGCGGGGTGGGCGGTCACGTAGGCGCGGTAGGCCCGCATGAGCGCGGTCACGGCGTCGGTGCCGCTGCGGCCGAGCACGGCGGCCGTGAAACCGTCCGTCATCTCCTCCATCACACGTATGCCGACCAGGGTGCGCAGGTCGGCGATGTTGCTCACGTGCTTGTAGAGAGACGGGGCCGCGACGCCGCAGTGTTCGGCGACGGCGGCGAGGGTCAGCGCTGGAAGGCCGTGCTTGTCGACGAGTTCGATTGCGGCGTCGACGACCCGGCTGCGGGTGAGCCCGGCCCTAGGCATGGGCGGTTTCCCTGCTCCTGTAGCTAGGTTGCATATCTTAAAAGCTATTCCACATAGCTAACAGCTGTCAATCGGTACGCGCCGCGGCCTGATCGTCTGGGTGTCGCCACGGCTCGAAACGGGCTCGGCCGTCCATGGTTGACTGGCGCGGTGATCAAGGCTTCGGGCGCGATGGCGAGCATCAAGCTGGTCCCGGTTCTCATCGTGCTGAGCGCCGTCTTCGCCTCCGGCTGCGGGCTGCTCGGCGTGGTGGCCGGCGGGCGGTCGTGTCATGAACGGGCGGACTATGAGAACGACCTCGTCCGGGAGGCGTTGCGTCCCGCTCTCTCCGAGGGCGACCTGGTCGCGACCATGGAGGACTGGAATGACTGCGACTCCTCCACATTCGGGGCGCACGTCAAGGTCCACATCGAGGATGTGACGCCGAAGGAGGTCGTGGCCGCCTTCGGCAAAGCGGGGTGGAGCAGCGAACCGGCCTCCGAACGCACACGGGACTGCACGGTGCGGTGTGAGGCGTACGACCTGACCAAGAGGTTCGGGGAGCGGGTCGTCGAGGTGTTGGTGGAGGGCGACCGCGAGGCGAGACTCATCGCTTCGGCGGCGGATCACTGCTGGGATGCCGACGGCTACGCATGCCCTGGTGGGACGAGCCGGTGAGAGGGGCTGGACCCGACGCCTGATTCCAGACCGGCGCCGGCGGAGCGAACGTCAGGGACCAGGGGCTCCCTCCCGGGCAGGGCCGCCGGGTGCGGGGGCGTGTCGCACACGCGGGGACACTGGTGCGATGGGCGACGTGGCGGAAGTGTTAGATCGGATCTGGCGGGCGGACGCGGCCGGCATGCTCGGCGCGCTCACCCGGCGGCTCGGCGACTTCGACCGGGCCGAGGAGGCGTTGTCGGACGCGCTGGCCGAGGCGCTCAGGCGCTGGCCCGTCGAGGGCGTGCCCGATAGCCCCACCGGTTGGCTGGTCACCACGGGCTGGCGCAAGGCGCTGGACCGGCTGCGCCGAGACGCCGTCGGCCGCGAGAAGTTGGCGCGGGTGGCCGCCGAAGCGCCGCCGGAGCCGGGCGTGGACGATCGGCTGGCCATGGTGTTCGGGTGTTGCCATCCGGATCTTCCCGAGCCGGCCCGGGTGGCGCTGACGTTGTACGCGGCCGCCGGGCTGAGCACGGCCGAGATCGCCGCCGCGTTCCTGGTGCCGCTGCCGACGATGGCGCAGCGGCTCTCCCGGGCCAAGCGCCAGTTGCGGGAACGCGGGGTCCGGTTCGAGGTGCCGCGGCCGCAGGAGTACGCCGACCGGCTGCCGGCCGTGCTCGCGGTGATCTATCTCGTCTTCAACGAGGGTTATCTGTCCAGTGGCCGGTCCGTTCAGCGGCGCGAGCTGGCCCGTGAGGGGGTGGAGCTGGCGGGCCGGCTCGCCGGGCTGCTGCCCCATGAGCCGGAGGCCGCGGGGCTGGCGGCGTTGCTGGAGCTGCATCACGCCCGCGTCGGCGCGCGGTTCGACTCCTGGGGCCGCATCGTGCTGCTCGAACGGCAGGATCGGCGGATGTGGGACAGGGCGGCGATCGGACGGGCGGCGCTGCGGCTGCGGGCGGCGGTGCGCCGTGGCCGGCCGGGACCGTACCAGGTGCGGGCCGGCATCGCCGCGTTGCACGCCCTGGCCGGCTCGTACGAGGCCACCGACTGGGCGGGCGTGCGGGCGCTGTACGACCGGCTGTACGTGTTGGACCCGTCGCCGGTGGTGCTGCTGAACCGGGCGGTGGCCACGCGGTTCGCGGTGGGGCCGGCTCCTGCGTTGGACGAGGTCGAGGCGCTCGGTGACCGGCTCGCCGGTTATCACCTGTGGCACGCGGCCCGGGCCGATCTGCTGGCGGCGCTCGGCCGTCCGTCGGAGGCGCTGACGGCGGCGGAGCGGGCGCTGGAGCTGGCGGCGAACCCGGCCGAACGGGAGCTGATGTCGCGCCGGGTGGCTGAGCTGAGGCGCCGGCTGTGAGACCGGCGCCCGGCGTCACTACTGGTCGCGGCTCATCACGGGGCGGACCTCCACCGCGCTCATCCCGGCGGCGAGCGGCCAGGTGGCGGCGATCCGCCCGGCCTCGTCGAGGTGGTCGCACTCCAGCATGACGACCGCGCCGATAACCTCCTTGAGTTCGAGGTACGGCCCGTCAATGATCATCGGCCGGCCGTCCGCGCCGGCGCGGACCGTCTTCGCCGTGTCCCGGGGCCGCAGCTCGGCGCCGCCGTCGACGATCTTGCCGGTCGGCTGCCAACGCTCGTACCACTCGTGGATCTGGCTCATCAGGTCCTGCTCCTCGGCCGGGGACAGCGCGTCCCACTCGCGGTCGTCGCCGAAGATCAGCATCGCGTACTTCATCGTTGCTCCTCGTGGTCGGAAGGGCTGTGTCGTGCAGGTGACGAACGGCCGGCACCGATCCTCGACAGGTTCCACCGGATTTTTCACTGGAGCGCCGCTTCAGGGGGTCGGTCCGTCGGGTGAGGACAGGCCGGCCTTGATGGCGGTGACGCGGCCGTACGCGTCGAGGTCCACGACCGCTTCGAATCCCGGCCCGGTGAGCCGGCCCTCGCGGTCGTCGAACTCCGCGCCGAGGCCGCGACCGGCGGCGTAGGCGCGCAGCGCGCGCCGGTGGTCGGTCAGCAACAGGTCGGCGAGCGCCTGCTCGATGACGCGGATCACCCGGACCGGCTCGGGCGCGGGCAGGTGGAAGTCGGGGTGCTCCACGAGGAACGCGGCCCGGGTCCCGCCGCCGGCTTCCCCGTTGTACGAGGTCCAGTGCCCGGTCACCGTCTTGGCCGCCTCCGTGAGCAGCCCGGCGACCACGTGCGGCGCTGACGGGGAGCCGGGCAGCGAGGCGAACGGCACCTCCGCGGAGGCCAGTTCCGGGATGTCGTGCTGACGCCCGAAGTCGCGTACCCGTTCCGAGGCGGACACCACGGCCTCCGGGAAGCCCGACGGGTTCGCCCACGCCCACAACCACGAAGCCGGTCCGGGGGCGGCGGTGCCGAGCAGGTGGAAGGCGGTACAGGTGATCGACCGGTCGCCGGTGAACTCGAAGAGCGGCTGCTTCAGGTTCACGTGCCAGGAGTGCTCGGCGAGAACTTCTTCGAGGTGCAGCTGGTGCTCCAGGGAGAGCAGGGCGGCGTCGTCGAGGAGGTTCGCGAAGGTGAGGGAGTTGCGCACCTCCCGCAGAATAGAGACTGCCTTACGGTTTCGCCTGATTTCCTGCGCGCCCGCCGGATGGGGACCGCGTTACGGGTTGGCCTGATCTCTTGCGGGTTCGTCCTTGACCGGGTCCGAGGCGCCGAGGGCGCGCACGACGACGCCGACGAGCTGCTCCTGGGTGACCAGGCCGTAGTCCCGCGAGTCGCGGCTGGCGTCGGGGTTGTCCCCCAGGATCGCCATCCGGCCGGGAGGGACGCGTTCGTGCGCCGGCGCCGGGACGTGATCCGGTACGGGATCCCCCGGTACGGCGGCCAACCGTTTGATCACGTAGCCGGTGGTGTGGCGCGGCCCCGCCGCCATCCGGGCGTCCGGCACGACCACGACGATGTCGCCCACGCTCAGGCGCGACAGGGGCGCGCGGCGTACGAGGAGACGGTCGCCGGGACGCAGGGTGGGCGTCATGCTGTAGCCCGCGACGGTGGCCAGCACGAACCTGCGCCGCAGCACCGCGGCGAGGGCCGCCACGCCGGCGCCTGCCAGGAGCACTGCGATCACGGCCTGCACGGAAGGCGCCTTACTCTTCGGTGGAACTCATCGGCGGGTCGCACGATGAGGGTGGGAGCGTCATCGACCGCCGCCAGGCGGCCGGGTCCGTGACACGGAAGCGGCCACCGGCTCCGGCCGGCGGCCACTCGCGTCTTACGGGTGAGCTAGCAGCTGTACTTGGCCCCTCTCACGTTGCACGGCCCGCAGGTCGTCTGGCTGCTGTCGCAGCCGCGGTCGCACCACCGGGAAATGGAATAGACACCGCTGCAGTAGCAGAATTCCTTCCAGGTCGTGCAGGCGGCCTGGGCGGTGACCTTGGGCACGAAGGCGGACAGCATCCGGTCGCCCAGCGTGTTGAAGAGTCGCAGCATGCTTACTCCCTTGTGAGGTGACGGGCCGCTCGTCGGATACCGGTAGGCATCGCTCGATTTTGACCCGTTTTGACCTACAGTAAAGATCTATTCAGGTCGCGGTCAATCCCGATATCCGGCGGCTTGGAGGGAGAACAGCTCGGCGTAGAGCCCTCCCGCCTCGACCAGTTCGTCGTGCCGCCCGGCCTGGGCCACGGTGCCGCCGTCGAGCACCAGGATCAGGTCGGCGTCCCGGATCGTGCCGAGCCGGTGCGACACCAGCAGGCTGGTGCCGCCGGCGCGAAGCCGCCGGAAGCCCTGGTGGATCTCGTGTTCGGCCTCGGCGTCGAGGCGTGCGCTCGGCTCGTCGAGGATGAGCAGGTCACGACCGCCGCGCAGGAAGCTGCGGGCGATGGCGACCCGTTGCCACTGGCCACCGGAGAGCGTGGTGCCCGGGGTGTTCCCGTTGAGTTCGTCGCCGGCGAAGTAGATGCGGCTGAGCAGCGTGTCGTACCCGTGCGGGAGCCTGTCGAGGATGTCGTGGACGCCCGCGTCCCGGGCGGCGGTCTCGACGCGTGACCGGTCCGCCAGGGCTTCCACGTCCCCGATGCCGATGTTCTCGGCGGCTGACATCTCGTACGAGACGAAGTCCTGGAAGACGCCCGCGATCCGGGCGCGCAGCTGCGCCGGGTCGAGGTCGCGCAGGTCGACGCCGTCCCAGAGGATCTGGCCGCGGTCGGGATCGTAGAAGCGGCACAGGAGTTTGATGATCGTGCTCTTGCCGGCGCCGTTGTACCCGGCGAGAGCGACCGACCGGCCTTTCGGGATGGTCACGGTGACGCCGCGCAGCACCCACGGGAGGTCCTCCCGGTAGCGGAACCAGACGTCGCGCAGTTCGATGCCGTGCCGCAACGGCTCCACCGGAAGGGGGCGGGCCGCCACCGGCAGGTCGGGCTCCGCCTCCACGACGGCGAGGTAGTGGCCGAACATCAGCAGCTGGGTGTGCGCCCCGGCCAGGTCGCGCACGATGCCGAGCAGCGCCGCCTGGACCGCGGCGACGGCGGCGACCAGCATGGACACGTCACCGATGGAGACCGCCCCGGCGGCGGCGGCGTTGACCACCCAGACCAGGCAGCCTCCCGCGACCGCGGTCGAGAGCGCGGTGAGCAGCGCCTCCGTGCCCAGGGCGCGCCGGTCCATGGCCCGCTCCACCCGGTTGGCGCTGCGGCGTTCGCCGAGCATCCGTCGCCGGAGGAAGGAGCCGACGCCGAACAGCCGCACCTCGGTGGCCGCCTCCACGTCGGAGAGCAGCTGGCCGTAGAACAGCTCGCGCCGTTCCAGCGGTCCCACGGTGTTCATGGCCTCGGCCCGCCGGCGGGCGAGCGCGAACTCGGCGCCGACGGCGGGCAGCGCGCCGGCCAGGACGACCACCGCCAGCACCGGGCTGACGGTGACCAGGGAGATGACGAACCCGGCGGTCACCAGGACCTGCTGGAGCAGGTTCAGGCTCACGGCCACGATCTCGGCCGGTCCGGACCCGCCGGCGTGGCGGGCGAAGCGCAGCCGGTCCGCGAACTGCGGGTCCTCGAACCGTCCCAGGCCGACCAGCCTGTTGACCGCGGCGTAGAGCCGGTCGAGGGCGGCGAGTGCGACGATCCGTCCCTGTTCGGCCCGCAGGTAGCGCAGCACCTGCGCGAGCAGCGCCGTCAGGATGCCCGCGGCGACCAGGCCGGTGATCGGCCACGTCAGGTCTCCGGGTCCGTCCGGGGCGCTCAACCGGTCGAAAACGATCTTCGTCAGCCACGCGACGGCGAGGGGCGCGCCCGCGCCCAGCACGGTCAGCACGAGCTGGGCGACGGTCGTACGCGCCGAGGACCGCCAGGCCAGCCGCCACGCGGCGAGGGCGACCCGCCTGCCGGTCGTCACAGGGCCACGGAGTCGGGCAGGACGTCGACCCGGAACCCGGTCACCTGGAGGACGCCGTCCTGGCCCATGAGGCAGAAGGCGGGGTATCCGCGCAGGGCGAACGCCGTGGACATCGCGCCGTCGACGTCCGGCTCGATGACGATCCGCGCGACCTCGCCCAGCTCCTCGCGCAGCCCGGCGAGCTCCTCGGGTGTGCCCAGCAGCACGGCGATCACCTGGTCGGGGCCGCCCGGCAGGCCGGAGGCGTACCGGATGAAGGCCGGCTTCTCCTCCTCACAGGTGGGGCAGCGCGGCGAGAAGAAGGCCACGAGCATCCCCGGCCGGAGATCCTCGCGGGTCAGCGTCCGGTCGTCGACCGTGACGGCGCTGAACTCGCCGACGCGGGAGCCGGCGGGCAGGGTGATCTCTTCCTGTCCGGGGTGCTGTCCGCCTCCTCGATTGAGCAGCTCGGTGTGCTCGCGAAGGCGCCGGATCACCGCGATGGTGAGCACGAGGTTGAGCAGGCAGATGACGAAGACGATCGCTAATGCGGCCCACAAGACTGACACGGCGTAAATCCTCAGTGTTGATCCTTTTAGGAGCGGCCAGGATAGTACAGCTCTAGTCACGCGAAGCGGGTCATGGTTATCGTCAAGGCATGCTCTACGTACTTCATGACAAAGAGGACGTTTAGCTTCACAAGCGGCCGCGCGAGAAATGTCGGAGGCGGTCGTTAGCCTTCGGTGCGGCGGGTTGGCCGGAGAAGGGCTGTGGGCCGGTGAGCGACAGCGAGAAGGACGCCCTGCTGACGTTCCTGGAGGCGCAGCGCGCCGCCGTGCTGGCGATCCTCGACGGTCTCGACGACGACGCCCTGACGACCGCCGTCCTGCCCTCGGGATGGACCCCGCTGGGGCTCGTCGAGCATCTGGGTCACGCGGAGCGCCACTGGTTCCAGGAGGTCGCCCTGGGTTCCGCCGAGCCCCTGCCCTGGCCGGCCGACGACCACGAGCCGCTCACGACCCCGCGCCCGCCGTCGGTGGTCCTGGCCTTCTACCGCGCCCAGTGCGCGCGGTCCGACGCCGTCCTCGCCGCCCTGCCGCTGTCGGCGCGGCCCCGGGGACGCCATCCCCATCCGCCGGGAGACAAGATCTCCGACTTACGGCAGATCGCGCTGCACATGATCGAGGAGACCGCCCGTCATGCCGGGCACCTCGACGTCGTACGCGAGCTGATCGACGGGAAGACCGGGCTCGCACCCCGCTAGCGATCGGTCGCCGCCGGGTGGTCGGCGTGCGCCCCGGCCGGCCAGAGTGCGGACGACGACGCCCCCGCACGTTCCACTCGTCGGCGTGCCAGTGGCGAACCGCTCATGCGCTGATCGTCGCGGCGACGGTGGCGCCGAGTTCCCAGCAGGACTCCAGGTCGTCCTTGCCGGGCGGGCCCGTCACCGTGGCCGGCGGGCGGACCCGCTCCCAGCCGAGCCCGGTGGCGATGGACTCCACCGCGCGGACGGCTCCCGTGGTGTCGTTGTTGCCGTGGACGTAGAGGGCGTACGGCAGGCGCCGGGTCTCCTCCAGGCAGGGGTAGTAGATCGTGTCGAAGAAGTGCTTGAGTGCGCCGCTCATGTAGCCGATGTTGGCCGGGGTGCCCAGGATGATCGCGTCGGCCTCGAACACGTCGACGGCGGTGGCGGCCAGCGCCGGGCGGGTGACCACGTCGACGCCCTCGATCCCGTCGGCGGCGGCGCCGCGCCGGACCTCCTCGAAGAGTTCGCGCAGCGTGGGCGAGGTGGTGTGGTGCACGATCAGCAGGCGCGACACAGTGCCGATCCTCTCACGCCCCCGTCCGCGCGGGGTTCCGGGACCTGTCGCGACGGCCAGAAGCCGCGAATAGGGCGAATATCGCCGCCATGATCGGGGATGCCGCTGGGCATGGGCAAAACCATGATCTCCCTGCGGCGGTCGGCACACATCGCCGCGCTCACCCTTGTGGCTCTCCCGGCCACCGTCGTCCTGACTACCCCTCAGGCGGCGGCCGAATCCTCCAAACAGGCCGCGGCCCGGCGCGCGCTGGCTCAGCTCAAGGTGGCCAGGCCGCTGTCCATCCGGGGCTACAGCCGGGAGAAGTTCCGGCCGCACTGGGCCGACCGCAAGGGGCGGTGCAGCACACGGGAGCTGGCGCTGGCGCGAGACGGGCGGGGCGTGCGCAGGAACGCGGCCTGCCATCCGGTCAAGGGTCACTGGTACAGCCCGTACGACGGCAAGAGGCTGAAGAGCGAGAGGCACGTGGACGTCGACCATCTGGTGCCGCTCGCGTACGCCTGGCGCTCGGGCGCCAAACGGTGGAGCCCGGCCAAGCGGCGCGCGTTCGCCAACGACCTGATCCGGCCGGAGCTGCTCACGGTCAGCCACTCCGCCAACATCGCCAAGGGCGGCCAGGGGCCGCAGAGCTGGCGGCCGCAGCGCCGCGCCTACTGGTGCGAGTACGCGACGTCGTGGATCACCGTGAAGCGTCACTATGGGCTGTTCGTGACCCGCGGGGAGAAGGTGGCGCTGCTCAACATGCTGCGGAGGTGCTGAGGCGGCCTTGACATGTAGCCTTTTGGCTGCCTATTTTCAGACAAGCAGCCGAACGGCTGCATTTGTGAGGTGGTTCCCCGTGGACGAGGTGTTCAAGGCGCTGGCCGACCCGAGCCGCCGCCTGCTCCTGGACAGCCTCCACGCCCGAGACGGCCAGACGCTCAACGAGCTGTGCGAGGGCCTGGCCATGGCGCGCCAGTCCGTCAGCAAGCACCTGGCCGTCCTGGAGGCCGCCGACCTGATCAGCACGAGGAGGCGCGGCCGGGAGAAGCTCCACTATCTCAACGCCGCCCCCATCAACGAGATCGCCGACCGCTGGATCCGCCGCTACGACCGCCGCCGCGTCCAGGCCCTGTCGGCGCTGAAGCACGCCCTGGAGGAGACCGCCGTGTCCAAGCCCGAGTTCGTCTACACGACCTACATCGCCACCACGCCGGAGCGGCTGTGGCGCGCCCTCATCGAGCCGGAGTTCACCGAGGCCTACTGGGGTCTCGCCCTGGAGTCGGCCTGGACCGAGGGCGCCTCCGTCGGCTGGCGTTCCGGGGAGTCGGCGTTCGACGACGGCGGCAGCACCGTCCTGGAGTCCGACCCGTACCGGCGGCTCTCCTACAGCTGGCACGCCTTCACCCCGGAGTGGGCCGAGGTGTCCGGCGTCGGGGCCGACGTGCTGGCCGAGCTCAAGGGCGAGCCCCGCTCGCGCGTGACCTTCGAGCTCGAACCGCACGGCGACGGCGTCAGGCTGACCGTGGTCCACGACGGGTTCGAACCGGGCAGCACCGCGCTGGAGATGCTCAGCAGCGGCTGGCCTGAGGTCCTGTCCGGGCTCAAGACGCTGCTCGAACGGCAGGTCTGAGAAATCCGGGCGCCTGAATCGCGGGCACGAAAAAACGGATCGCGGCGATCTCGCAGTCGGCGATGACCGTCGCAATCCGTTAGATGCGGGGTTCTACCACCAGTAGCCCCAGTCGTCATCCCAGTCGTTCCAGAAGCCCCACCACCTCCTGCGGCGGCAGAAACGACGGTGGTGACGACGGCGGCAGCCTCGTCCGTATCCGCCAGACATGGTGCCTCCCCTCGATCTGATTGATTCCTCAATTAGGACGCTAGCACCCAAATAGGGATCAATCACGCCCTCTCCACCGGCTTAGAAAAGACTTGACTGGCACCGGAGGATCGCCATCCCGAGATGCACGAGGGACTGCTGTGACGCGAGTGGCAGATCTGGGACGCCCGGTCCGGGTGCGGCGGTCCGGGCCGCCGCACCCGGCCGGCGGGCGTCAGCCGCCGGCGCAGACCCTGCCGTTGAGGGTGAAGACCGACGGCAGGACGTTGGGTCCGGAGTAGGCGCCGACGAAGCCGACGGTGGTCGTCGCCCCCGTGGCCAGCGCGCCGTTCCCCGGCTCGCTCACGGCCTTGACGTCCTGCCCGTCCTGGGTCCAGACCGCGCTCCAGCCGCTGTCGAGCCGCTGCCAGGTCCGCGGCCAGGTGAAGGCCAGGGTCCAGCCGTCGACCGGGGCGCCGGTGTTGGTCAGCTCGATGCTGCCGACGTAGCCGCTCGCCCAGTCCGACTGGATCGTCAGTTTCGCCCGGCAGGTGCTGGTGGCCGGGGTGGCGGTGGTGAACGTCACGGGCGGCGAGGACCAGGACAGCCCTCCGCCGGTGTCGCGGGCCAGCACGTTGAGCGTGTAGCGGGTGCCGGGCCGCAGGTTGCGGACGGTGAACGTGGTCCCGGCGGTCTCGCCGAGCTGCTCGGTGACGGCGCCGTGCTGGCGGTGGATCTCGTACTTGGCGACCGGGCGGGCGCCGTCGGCGGCGCGCGGCCAGGTGATGGTGGCGGTGGTGTCCGTCACGCCGGTGGCGGCGGGCAGGCCGGGGGCGCCGGGGCCGGTCGCCGGGGCGGCGGGGCGCAGGACGAGCGTGGTGAGCGAGAGCGGGGGCAGGAGCCGGCTGCCGGGGGTGCCCGCGGTCTCGGTGGTGATCGCGGTGGCGCCGTTGACGTGGGTGAGCACGGTGGGGGCGCCGGGGGCGGGGGTGTAGCCGGCGTAGTCGAGCGTGGCGGCGTACGAGGTGTCGTGCGAGGAGTTGATCAGCAGGACCGCCAGGGAGCCGTCGGGGCGGCGGGCGGCGTGCGCGAAGACGGCGGACCGGTCGGTCGCCGCCCGGACGAACTGGTCGCCTGGGCGGGCGAACCGGCTGACCATCTGCAGCGCGTAGTAGGGCGCGAACGGGGTGTTGAGCGCGGGCTCGCAGACGGAGCCGTCGGACGTGCAGGACGCGCTGGACAGCAGCCCGAAGTCGCCGTAGTCGGTGTGGCCCGCGACCTCGGTGACGGCGCCGATGCCGTTGCGCACGTTCCACCAGTCGACCGTGAAGACGCCGTTGGCCAGCAGCGTCGCGTAGGCGTCGGCGGCGGCCAGGGCGCCCGGCTGGGTGGTGGTCCCGTTGCTGCTGGAGCCGGTGTTGAACTCGGTCATGGCGATGCCGATGCGCTCCGCGCCGGGGCCGGCGTGCCGGGCGATCTGCTCGCGGGTGAGCTGGATCATGTCGGGCACGTGGCCTGTACGGTCGAGGGCGCCCGGGTACCAGTGCAGGATCACGAAGTCGATCTTGTGGCCGGCGGCCGACAGGACGACCTCGTTCCAGCTTCCCTCGTCGCCCTCGGCCACGATGGCGTCGGGCCAGTTGGCGGGGGTGGTGAGCACGGCGCCGATCTTGATGGTCGGGTCGACCGCCTTCATCGCGTCCGCGTAGGCGACGACGTGCCGGGCGTACTCGGCGGGGCTCTTGTCCGGGTGGTCGTCGGCCTCCCAGGCGGCGCCGTAGTGGCCGTTGCCGTAGTTCTCGTTGCCGATCTCCCAGTACTTCACGCCGTAGCCCTTGGTGACATTGGCGTACCTGACCCAGGCGGCGGCCTCCTCGGCCGTGCCGGTGCCGTAGTTCGCGGTCACCATCGCCTTGGCTCCGGTGCGGCGCACGCCGGCCATGTAGGTGTCGAAGTCGGTGTTCGGCGCGACGTAGCCGCCGGGGGCGGTGTGGTCGGCCCAGTGGTAGATGTCGGAGTACGAGCCGCCGGGGTAGCGCAGCAGCCGCACGCCCGCCGCCTTGAGCAGGTCGGCGGTCTCGTCCGTCCCCAGGTTGGCGTCCCAGATGGCGTGGTTGGTGCCGATGCCGGTCTCGGGTACGGCGGCGAGCGCGGCGCGGGTGTTGACGGTCACGTCGACGGGCGCGGCCTCCTGGGCATGGGCGGTCGGGACGTTCAGGGCGGCCAGCGTCAGCACGATCGCGGACGCGGCGCGGAGCAGGGTTCTCGGCATCGGTGCACCTCGCCGTGGGCAGTGGTCCTCACTCGACGCCTCCTCCTGACCAGGAGACAAGCGTGATCATGGGCGGCGGCGGCCCGTTCGTCAACCGCCGGTGAAAGTTTCAGCTCCGAGTTCGGCCCGTGGGCGCATCAACCGATCGGTTGATTTCCGGATCAACCGCAACCGCGGCGGATCATGGCCGGCGGGTCGATTCGCCGGAGCCGCCGGCGGACGAGGCTTGAGCCATGGCAGTCATCGAAGTCACCGGCCTGCGCAAGTCGTACGGGAAGCTGACGGTTCTGGACGGGGTGTCGTTCTCCGTCGAGGAGGGCGAGATCTTCGGCATCCTCGGCCCCAACGGCGCAGGCAAGACCACCACCGTGGAGTGCGTGGAGGGCCTGCGCAGGGCCGACAGCGGGACGATCAGCGTGCAGGGCCTCGACCCCGCCAGGGACGAGCGGCGGCTCCGCGAGGTGGTCGGCGTGCAGCTCCAGCACACGCAGCTGCCGGAGAACATCAAGGTGTGGGAGGCCCTGGACCTCTACGCCTCCTTCTACGCCCGGCCGCGTGACTGGCGGGAGCTGATGACCGAGTGGGGGCTGGACGACAAGCGCGACGCCCGGTTCGGGAAGCTGTCGGGCGGCCAGAAGCAGCGCCTGTTCATCGCGCTGGCGCTGGTCGGAAACCCGCAGGTGGCCTTCCTCGACGAGCTGACCACCGGGCTGGACCCGCAGGCCCGCCGCACCACCTGGGAGCTGGTCAAGCGGGTCCGGGCGAGCGGCGTGACGGTGGTGCTGGTCAGCCACTTCATGGACGAGGTCGAGGAGCTCTGTGACCGGGTCGCCGTCTTCGACCGCGGCCGCGTCGTCGCGATCGACACCCCGGCGGGGCTGATCGACGGGGGCGACGCCGAGCACCGGATGAGCTTCACCCTGATGGGCGGCGAGCCGGCCGGGCTGGAGTCCGTGCCCGGCGTGACCGGGGTGAGCAGGACCGGCGACCGGGTGGTCGTCACCGGCCGGGCCGACTTCGCCACCGCGGTCACCGCCCATCTCGCCCGCCACCACGTGCTCGTCAGCGACCTGCGCATCGACAAGCGCACGCTCGACGACGCGTTCATCGCCCTGACCGGGCGTTCCTTCGGCAACCAGGAGTAGGACCCGTGACCAAGCTCGCCCTCGTCGAACTGAAACTGCTGACCCGGGAGCCCGGGGCGGTGTTCTCGCTGCTCATCCCGCTGTTCATCCTGGTGGTCTTCGGCAGCTCCATCCAGCCGGGTGACACCGTGCTGGTGCCGATGGCGCTGGCCATCGCGGTGGGGCTGGTGGGCCTGTACATGCTGCCGACCACCATGGCCACCTACCGCGAGCGGGGCATCCTGCGCCGGCTCTCGGCGACGCCGGTACGGCCGATCAACATGCTGGTGGTGCAGCTGATCCTGCAGCTCGTGCTCGCGGTGGCCGCGGCCGGCCTGCTGCTGGCCGTGGCGGGCGGGGTGCTGGGCGCCCACCTGCCCTCCCGGTGGCCGCTGATGGCGCTGACCTTCCTGCTCGGCACGGGGGCGATGTTCGCCGTCGGGCTGCTCATCGCGGCTCTGGCCAAGAACGGGCGGGCCGCCAACGGGATCGGGGTGCTGCTGTACTTCCCGATGGCCTACCTGGCCGGACTGATGCAGCCGATCAACCAGATGCCCGATATCTTGGCCCTTGTCGGCGAATACACTCCCCTGGGCGCTTTCCGGCAGAGCCTGCAGGACGTCTGGGCGGGGAGTCACGCCGATCCGCTGCCGATGGCGGTGATGGCCGCGTACGCCCTGGGGGTCAGCGTCGTCGCGGCCAGGTTCTTCCGCTGGGAGTGAGACATGACGGGCCGGCTGGACCGGTGGGAGCACCTCGTGGAGCGGCAGCTCGCGGCCTCGCCGTACGTCCTGCTGGCGGTCTCCACGGTGCTCGCGCTGCTCACCGGGAGCGCGGACGACCGGCCGTGGCTGATGGTCGCACTGGCCGCGCTGGCCGCCGCCTGGATGGCGCTGGTGCCGCGCGGCGTCGTCTACACGGCCGGGCTGATCGTCCTGATCGTCGTGCTCTGCACGCAGGCGGTGTGGTTCGCCAGCTTCTTCGCCTTCATCGGATACCTGCACTCGTGGAACTACCTCAAGGGGCCGTGGCGGTTCGCGGGGGTGACCGCCACGGCGACCATCAGCGTCACGACCTTCTTCGGCGGGCCGCCGCGTCCCGTCGCGTCCGAGATCCTCACCCACCTGCTCCTCACCGCCGGCATCGTGGCCGGGGTCGGCCTGTTCAGCTTCGTCGGCGAGATCACGGCCGCGCGCAGCGCCGAACGGAAGGAGATGGTGGCGCGACTGGAGGAGACGCTGCAGGAGAACGCGGGCCTGCACGCCCAACTGCTGATCCAGGCCCGGGAGGCGGGCGTGCTGGACGAGCGGCAGCGGATGGCGGCGGAGATCCACGACACCCTGGCCCAGGGCCTGACCGGCATCATCACCCAGCTCCAGGCGGCGCACCAGGCCGACGACTGGCGGCGCAACGTCGACAACGCGATCCGGCTGGCGCGCGAGAGCCTGGCCGAGGCCCGGCGCTCGGTCCACGCGGTCGGCCCCGGCCAGCTCGACGCCACCCCGCTGCCCGAGGCGCTGCGCGAGGTCGTGGACCGGTGGAGCGAGCTCAACGCCGTGCGCGCCGGCCTCACCACCACCGGCACCCCCCGCCCCCTGCACCCGGAGGTGGAGGAGACCCTGCTCCGCACCGCGCAGGAGGCGCTGGCCAACGTGGCCAAGCACGCGGGCGCGTCCCGGGTGGGGCTGACGCTCTCGTACATGGAGGACCTGGTGACACTGGACGTGCGCGACGACGGCGCGGGCTTCGATCCCGAACGGGTACGGGACGGCGGCGGCTTCGGCCTGACGTCGATGCGCAAGCGCGTCAGCCGCCTGGCGGGCACTCTGGAGATCGAGACCGAGCCCGGCGGCGGCACCGCGGTCTCCGCGAGCGTCCCGGCGGTGGCGCGTGACTGAGCGCCCGATCCGGCTGCTGATCGCCGACGACCATCCCATCGTCCGCGACGGCATCCGCGGCATGTTCGCCGGCGACCCGGGCTTCGAGGTGCTCGCCGAGGCCGGCGACGGCGCCCAGGCGGTCGAGCTGGCGCGGACCCTGGAGCCCGACGTGATCCTCATGGACCTGCGCATGCCCGTGATGGACGGCGTCGCCGCCATCAGGCGACTGGCCGAGCTGGGGCTCCGGGCCCGGGTGCTCGTGCTCACCACGTACGACACCGACAAGGACGTGCTGCCCGCCATCGAGGCCGGCGCCACCGGCTACCTGCTCAAGGACACCCAGCGCGACGACCTGGTCAGGGCCGTGCGCACGGCGGCGCGGGGCGAGTCCGTGCTCTCCCCCTCCGTCGCCACCCGCCTGGTGGGGCAGGTGCGCACGCCGGCCGACCCGCTGAGCGCCCGCGAGATCGAGGTCCTGGACCTGATCGCGCAGGGCGCCACCAACCGGGAGGTGGCCTCGCGCCTGTTCATCAGCGAGGCCACGGTGAAGAGCCACCTGCTGCACGTCTACACCAAGCTCGGCGTCAACGACCGCGCGGCGGCCGTCGCCGTCGCCTTCCGGCGCGGGCTGATCGGCTGAGTGCTCAGAGTCCGGCCTCCCGGGCCCGCATGATGGCCTGCGCCCGGTCGGCCACCTGGAGCTTGGCGAAGACGGCCGAGACGTGGTTGCGCACCGTCTTCTGGCTCAGCCCGAGCCGGGCGGCGATCTGCGGGTTGGTCAGGTGGGCGGCGATCAGGGCGAGGATCTCCCGCTCCCGAGGGGTCAGGCCGGGCAGGGCCGGCTCGGCGCGCTCCCCGGGCGAGAAGTAGCCGACCAGGCGGGAGGCGAGGGCGGGGCCGAAGACGGCGCCGCCCTCGGCGACGGTGTGCACCGAACGGACGAGTTCGGCCTTGCGCGCGCCCTTGACCACGTAGCCGCGCGCCCCGGCCCGGACGGCGGCGAAGACCGAGTCGTCGTCGTCGGACATGCTGAGCACGAGCACCCTGATGTGCGGATGGTCGCGGGTCAGCCGCTCGGTCGCCGCGATGCCTCCCATGCCGGGCATGTCGAGGTCCATGAGCACGACGTCCGGCTGGATCCGGGCGGCCAGCGCGAGCGCCTGCTCCCCGCTGCCCGCCTCGTCGGCGACGTCGATGCCCTCGGCCGTCGCCAGCAGGGTCCGCAGGCCCGCGCGGAACCCCGCGTGGTCGTCAACCACCAAGATCCGGATCATCACCGTCACCCTCCCCGCCCGCGGGCAGCGCGACCCGGACGCGGGTGCCTCCCCCGGGACGCTCGTCGATCACGCACGACCCGCCCAGCTCCGCGGCCCGCTCCCGCATGGACGCCAGCCCGACCCCCGTGCCGCCGGTGCCGCCTTTGCCGCTCTGGCCTCCGGTGCCGCCCTGGCCGCCCTGGCCGCCCTGGCCGCCCTGGCCGCTCGGCGCGGTGATGCCGCGCCCGTCGTCGGAGATCTCCAGCACCAGCGTCCCGTCCTCGATCCCGGCCCGCAGCCACGCCCGCGTCGCGTCCGCGTGCCGGCGCGTGTTGGCCAGCGCCTCGGTCGCGATCCGGTACGCGGCGGCCTCGGTGGCGGCGGGCAGCGCAGGCAGATCGGCCGGGACGCGCACGTCCACCCGGGGGCCGGACGGCTGCCTGTCCGCGTGCGCGCGCAGCGCCCCGGCCAGGCCCAGGGAGTCCAGCGCGGGCGGGCGCAGCCCGTCGACGAGGGTCCGCACGTCCGCCAGGGCCGTCTCGGCGTCGTCCACGATCTCGGCGAGCAGCTTGCGCGCCCGCTCGTCGGCGACCAGGTCGTGCGCCGCCTCGGCCCGCATGGTCAGCGCGGCCAGGGTGGGCCCGAGCCCGTCGTGCAGGTCGCGCCGCAGCCGGCGGCGCTCCTCCTCCCTGGCCATCACCAGGCGCTCGCGGGAGCGGCGCAGGTCGGCGGAGAGCCGTACGGCGTGCACGGCCACCGCCACCTGCCGCGCCAGGTCGGCGAGGACGCGCAGGTCGCGGGGGCCGAACCCGCTCTCCCCCGGCCGCGGCGCGAGCACCAGGCCGCCGACCCGCTCGCCGTTGTGCGTCAGCGGCAGCCGGACCGGCTCGACGGCCCTGACCGGGCCGCCCTGACGGTGCTCGTAGCGCTCGCCCTGGGCGGTCTCCACGGCCGCGTACGGCAGGCGGAGCGCCTCGGCGATCGACCGGGCGATCCCGGGCAGCACGGTGCCGGGGTCCGCGGTGCTCTCCAGCCTGCGGCCCAGCCGGGTGAGCGCGGCGTACGGGTCGTGCCGCTCGCCGTAGGTCAGCAGGTTGACCCAGCTCTGCAGCCGCCGGCGCAGCGGCGCGAAGGCGAGCGCCACCAGCCCGGCCGCCAGCACAGAGACCGGCAGGTCACCGGCGGGGAAGATCGCGCCGAGGTAGGCGACCACGAACACGTAGCCGCCGGTCACGCAGCCCGACAGCAGCATGTACACCAGCGTGCGGTTGATCACCAGGTCGATGTCGAAGAGCCCGTGGCGCAGGATGGCCACGCAGATGGCGACCGGGAGGAGGGTGGCGCCCGCGACGCCGACCAGTTCCCAGAGCACGCTGCCCGACGGCCACACCGAGCCGGGGACGTCGTCGGTGAGCCCGGCCGCCAGCCTGGCCGCGATCACCACCGTCTCCAGCCCGACCACGTACACGAGCCACGCGATCTGGTGTCGTTCTGCGCCCTCGCCGCGCCAGGCGCGCACGGCCAGATCGGCGGCGCCCAGCAGGAAGGCCGCCGGCAGCAGGACGGTCAGCGCCGCCTCGGTCGCCTGCGCGAACCCGGCCAGGGCGGGCACGCCGAGCGGGTTGGGCACCGCCGGCCCCATGCCGACCTGGTGGTTGTCCCCCGGCCGCAGCGCGTTCGCCACGGCGGTGAGCGCGGCGAGGAGCACCAGCGCCACGACCGGCGGGCGCAGGCGACGGGAGGACAGCCGGCCGCCGGGGAAGTACAGCGGGATCAGGACGGCCGCCACGTTCGCCGGGATCCACAGCCAGGTCTGCGGCCAGGCCAGCGCCCGCGCGAACGGCAGCCCCTCGCGCAGGCCGAGGATCGCGTAGTGGCCGCAGACCTCCATGAGGGCGAAGCAGAACGCGCTCAGCGCCAGCAGCCGCCCCACCATGTGGCCGGGCCGGTGCGCGCCGATCAGCCCGCCCGCCACCGCGCACCCCGCCACGAACAGCAGGTGGACGACCGAGAGGGGGGCGGTGCCGTCGGCGAAGGCCAGCCCGGCGGCCGTCGCGGACAACGTCAGCGTCAGGGCGCACCACACCCACGCGACCCGAGCCGTGACCGCCATCCGTCCCTCCTCCGGCCACACCGTATCCGCCCGTGGTCCCGGGCCGGTCGGGACGGTGTCCCGGGAGGTCCGGGCGTTCTTCCCGGAAAGCCGGGGACGAGCGCCCGGGCGCCGCGGGACAGGGCTCCGCTTCTCTGGGCGAGTGCTGAAAAATCCTGATTCATTGCGCCGGATCGTCGCCGGCCTCGCCCTGATCGCCTGGCCGGTGTTCCAGTTCCTGGCCTTCCTGACCTCGCCCCCCGGGGCCGAGCACGATCCCGAGATCTTCCGTACGCACGCGACGGCCGTCCAGGTCAGCGCCCTGTTCTACGTGTGGGCGACGCTCAGCCTCATCCCGGTCGTCCTGGGGCTGGCCCACCTCCTGCGCGAGCGCGCCCCCCGCGCGAGCAACGTGGGGGCGGCGCTCGGCCTGGTCGGCGCCGGCCACGGGCTGACGCTCTTCACCACCGACTTCTACGACCTCGCCCTGGCCCAGACCCTGCCCGACGCCCAGGCCGAGGAGGTCACGCGGCGGGCGAACGAGCTGGGGGGCTTCGTGTACGGGATGCTGCTGCCGGGGTTCCTGCTGCACGTCGGCCTGATCACGCTGCTCGTGACCCTGGTCGCGGTGAAGATGGCGCCCTGGTGGGTGCCGGTCGCCGCGCTGGCGGGCACGATCGTGCCGTTCCTCACCATGGACCAGGCTCCGGTCGTGCAGTCCACCGGCTCCCTGCTGCACCTGGCCGCCTACGGCTGGATCGCGCTGCGGGTGCTGCGCATGCCGGCCGCCGAGTGGGCCGGCACGCGGCCCGTGCGCGTCTGAGCGATGCTCGTCCGTGCCCTGACGGCGGTGGCGAGCCGTCAGAGCGGGAACCACCCGTTGCCGTCGTACCAGTGGCCGCCGGCGCGCAGGTGGGCGACGACGGCGTGCTCCAGCGTGGTGCGCGGGGACAGCTCGTCCACCGTCAGCGCGGGGTCCCCGAAGACGAACTCGATCGGCCCGGCGTCGTTGGGCTCCTCGTTCCGGTAGCCGGGGCGGAAGCGGCGCTGGAAGGCGACGATGTTGGCCGTGTCCGGCAGGTGGTCGGCGAGCTGGGGGTCCAGGAGCCACGAGAAGCAGACGGCGACGGCGCAGGTCTCGCCGGGGAAGTGGCGCGGGAAGAAGGCGCGGGCACGGGCGAGCGAGTCGTCGCAGGCGGCGGGTGTCAACGGGCCGGAGAAGTCGGGGATGTGCAGGCTGAGGGCGGGCGAGCCGGGGCCGGCGGGCAGCGCGCTCGCGACGGCCGCCCCCATCCGGCCGCCCAGGACGGTGCGCTCGAACTGCAGCCGGCCCAGCTGGTAGAGCACGCCGCGGAAGTGCAGCTGGATCCAGGAGGGCTGGATCACCCCGCCGACGCCGTGCCGCCTGCGGTGGACGGCGAGGTTGCGGCCGAGGTCGGCCAGAGTGTGCCGGGAGACGTCGGCCGGGACGCCGTGCTCGCGGTGGTAGGCGCGCACGTGCGGCAGCGCCGCGACGAAGGCGTACAGGTGGAGGTAGCGGCCCGCCGCGCCCAGCTCGGCGGGCAGGTACGGCAGGTCGAAGGCGATGCCGGCGGCCCCCATGTCGCGCACCAGCCGCCGCGCGCACCGTCCCAGCAGCCACCGCAGGCCGGGGTCGTCCAGGACCGTCCCGGCGAGCGCGAGGATCTCGTTGACGTCCTCGTGCGGCACGGCCAGGTCGAGCAGGGTGAGGGCGTCCGGCGGGACGAGTTCGACGTCCGGCGAGTCGTCGGACTCCAGCCCGGCGAGCCAGGCCGCGGTCCGGTGGTCGGCGCGGAGCAGGTCCAGGGCGTTCGCCATGGGGGTCTCCTTCATGGGGTCCGGTTCAGGGTGAGCCTCCGGTTGACCGCGCGGACCAGGTCCTCCGGGAGTTTCATGACCTCGCGGTCGTAGGTGAGCAGCCCGTTCAGCTCGTCCTCCACGTCGGAAAGCTGGGTGTAGACGGTGGCGCTCAGGCCGCGCGGGACGGCCGGGACGATCTGGTCGGCGTGCAGCCGGGCGAAGGCGGCGCCGAGCCGGTCGGGGGTGTCGTAGCGCCGGTAGCCGAAGGCGCGGTCGTTGAAGGTGTGGCCGTCGACGCGCAGCCCGTAGCCGCCGTACTCCGACAGCACGAGCACCCGCCGGTCGCGACGGCGCGGCACGCGGAAGCGGCGGAAGTAGACGTGCAGGCTGCGCAGGTCGCCCGCGCCCTGGTCGTGCCAGCCGCTGGCGTGGTCGACGGTCCGCGTCGGATCGAGCGCGGCCAGCTCCGCCGCGACCCCGGCCGCGTCGAACTGGCCCCAGCCCTCGTTGAACGGCACCCAGACGGCCAGGCTCACCACGTTGCGCAGGTGCTCGACGGTCTCGCGCAGCTCGGCGCGGAACCGCTCCCTGCCGGGCCTGCGGAACAACCGGTCGGGGAGGTGGAACGGGACGATCGCCGGGGCGGTGACCAGCAGCGGGTGGTAGCGGCCGCCGCCGTTGACCAGGTCCTGCCAGACGAGCATGCCGAGCCGGTCGCAGTGGTGGTACCAGCGCATCGGCTCGATCTTGATGTGCTTGCGCAGCATGGTGAAGCCGAGCCGCTTCATCGTGGCGATGTCGTGGATCATCGCCTCGTCCGACGGCGGCGTGTACAGGCCGTCCGGCCAGTAGCCCTGGTCGAGGATCCCGGCGTGGAAGTACGGCCGCCCGTTGAGCAGCAGCCGGGGCACCCCGTCGGCGTCCGGTCCGATCCCGTACGAGCGCATCCCGACATAGCTGGTCACCCGGTCCGTGCCCAGTTCCACCGTGACGTCGTACAGGAAGGGGTCCTCCGGGGTCCATGGCCGCACGTCCGGGATCGGGACCCGCACGGGCCGCCCGGCGGGGACGGTGGCGCGGGCGACGACGGACCCGGCGGCGAGGATCTCGACGTCCGCCTCCCCCGCGGCGGCGTGCACGGTCACCTCGACGCACGAGTCGGCCAGGTGCGGGGTGAGGGTGAGCCGCTCGACGTGCGGGTCGGGCACGCGCTCGGCCCACACGGTCTGCCAGATGCCGGACTGCGGGCTGTACCAGATGCCGCCCCGCTCCAGCTTCTGCTTGCCGCGCGCGTGGTGGCCGGCGTCGGTGTCGTCGCGCACCGCGACGGTCAGCACGTTCTCGCCGTCGCGCAGGGCGTCGGTGACGTCGCAGCTGAACGGGAGGTAGCCGCCGACGTGGCTGCCGGTCTCGACGCCGTTGAGCAGCACCCGGCAGGTCTGGTCCACCGCGCCGAAGTGCAGCAGGACCCTGCCGCCCGCGCCGAACCCGTCGGGCAGGGTGACGGTGCGCCGGTACCACAGGGTCTGGCCGGGCAGGAGCCGCCGGTCGACGCCGGACAGCGGGGCCTCGGGCGAGAACGGCACCACGATCCGGCCGTCGTACGTCCCGGGCTCCTCGCCGCCGGTGATGGCGTAGTCCCAGTAGCCGTTGAGGTTGAGGTAACTGTCGCGGACCAGCTGGGGCCGGGGGTACTCGGGCAGGACCGCCTCGGGGTCCAGGGCCCTGCCCCAGCGGGTGAGCGTGCTCATGCGGCCTCTCTCTTGCGCAGCGCCCGGACGGGGACGGCGATCAGCAGCAGCACCAGGGCGGCGGCCAGGAAGACGGCGGGCGTGGGCACCTGTCTCAGCACGCCCAGGTCCTCGTAGTACGCGTCCGCGCCCCGGATGACGAGCGCCCCGACGTACGGCCCGATCAGCATCGGGATCAGGGTGGCGAACACCATCCGCAGGCCTTGGACGTGTCCCGCGTGCTCCGGCGGCGTGTGGTCGCGGACCAGCGCGCCGATGGTCGCGGCGACCAGCATGAGGCCGGACATCAGCACCAGGCCGGCCGCGATGACCGCGACCATGCCGCGCGCCGGGAACATCGCCAGCAGCCCGGCGGCGTAGACGGCGAGCGCGGGCGGCAGGAAGCGGGCCTTGCCGACGCGGTCGATGAGCCGGCCGCAGGCGACGGTGACGACGGACGCCCCGGTCAGCACCACGCCGAGGACGACCGCGTACGCCTCGATCTGCAGGTAGCGCTGCATATAGATGATCAGGTACGGGAGGAAGACCTGGGCGGAGACGCCCCAGATCGCCCACGCCGACAGCAGCAGGTAGAGGGCGGGGTTGGCGCGCATCGAGCGGGGGCGCAGGCCGTGGAGGAGCGCGTCGAGGGCGCCGCGGGTCCGGGGCCGGGGCCGGTCGGGCCGGTCACGGACGAGGAACCAGGACGCCACGCCGACCACGGTGATGACCGACCCGACCACCAGGAAGAACTCCCGCCACTGCCCGGCCCGGGTGAGCGGGTCGAGCGCGCCGAAGACGGCCAGCATCGACACCAGCGGCATGATCGCCAGCACGGACTCCACCCGGCCGCGGTTGGCCGGCCGCGTCACGTCGGTCACCCACGCCTGGAAGGCGGCGTCGTTCGCGCCCGAGCCCAGGAACGACATGACGCAGTCGAGCACGATGACGGCGGTCATGGCGAGCAGCACGGCGTTCGCGGCCGGCGCGAGGCCGGCCACCGTGTCCACGGTGACCAGCCCGAAGGCGGCCGTGGACAGCCCCCACAGGACGTAGCCGGCGGCGATGAAAACCCGGCGCCGGCCGGTGCGGTCGGACAGCGCGCCGACGAGCAGCGTGGCGAGCGTCGCGGCGAACGCGCTCGCGGCGACCATCGTGGCGATGGCGGTGGGGTCGTCGCTGATCGTGTCGTACAGGAACACGTTGAGATACATGTTCTCGACGGTCCAGGCGACCTGCCCGACGAAGCCGAGCACGACCAGCGCCGTCCAGCGGCGGGAGCCCAGCCGAGCCGGGACTTCTGGTGTCACGGGCGACAGCGTATAGCTGCCGATCAGTACAAACCGTCTCGATCAGGACAAGCCCGTCCCGGGCGGACCCCGTGCGGGATCCACCCGGAACGCCCCCCACTAGTAGCGCAGCTTCCGCAGGTAGCGGTAGCCGACCTCGGACGTCTGGCGCGGCGTCACGTCCGGGGTGTCGTTCTCCACGATGTACTCCTGGACGCGGTGCGCGTCGAACACCCGCCGGAAATCGATCGTCCCCGTCCCCAGGTCCGCCATGTCGCCGTCGAGGTGCCGGTCCTTGACGTGGTACTGCAGCACCCGCTGCGGCGCCCGCCGGATGACGTCGATCGCGAACTTCACCGGGTCGCGGGCGCCCCGGCCGACGCCTCCGGTGACCGCCCAGTAGATGTCGATCTCCAGGTGGACCAGGCGCGGGTCGAGCTCGGCGGTGAGCACGTCCCACGGGGTCCGGCCGCCGCCGAGGTCGATGGTGAACTCATGGGCGTGGTTGTGGTACCCGTAGCGCAGCCCGGCCTCGCGGGCGGCCCGCGCCTCGACGTTCATCCGCTCGGCCCAGGCCTTCCACTGGTCCAGGCTGTCGGAGTTCAGGTACGGCACGACCATGTAGGACTGGCCGAGGGTCAGCGCGTTCTCGATCTTGGTCTGCAGGGCGGCGTCGTCGGGGCTGATGCCGTCGTGGCTGGAGGTGGCGCGGATGCCGAGCCCGTCCAGGAACGCGCGGAGCTCCTTGGCCGTGCGCCCGAAGTAGCCGAGGGCCACCTCGATGCGCGGATAGCCGATCTCCGCCAGGTAGGCGAGGGTGGCGTCGTAGTTCTGCGCGAGATCGTCGCGTACGGTCCAGAGCTGCATGCTGATCTGGCCCGGAGGGACGGGACGCCGCCTGCCGGGGCCGTGCGGGTTCGCCGCGGCGGCGGGGGAGGCGGCGGCGAGCGCCGCCGCGCCGAGGCCGAGGCCGGCGGCGAGCAGGGACCGCCGGCTGGGGCCGTAGCCGTAGCACATGAGGACTTCTCCTAACGGGTGGGCTGGAGGACGACCTGGTCGGTGCCGGTCAGCTCGGGCAGACCGCCGGTGCCGGGGTCGGTGTAGTTGGCGACGAAGACCCCGGTCAGCTCGTCGTTCTCCGGATCGTGGCCGCCAGGCTCGGTGGTCTGGATGGAGCCGACGCAGCCGCGGGCCGTGGTCTGCGGGTGACCGTGGTCGTCGTGGCCGAGGATGTAGTCGACGGTCACCCGGGCGCAGTCGACCGGCTGGTCGTCGGTGACCCGCACCTCGAACTCGACCACGTCGCCGAAGGAGAACGGGGCGCCCTCGGCCGGGCGGAGGATCTCCACGACCGGGGCGTCGTTGCCGACCACGATCCGCACCGACGTCGAGGCGGACCTGCCGCTCGGGTCGCTGACCCGCAGCGTGGCGTTGTACAGGCCGTTCTCCGTGTACGTGAACGACGCCTCGGGACTGCGGGAGTCCACCTTGCCGTCGGCATCGAAGTCCCAGGCGTACCGGAGCCTGTCACCGTCGGCGTCGGTGGTTCCGGCGCTGGTGAACCGGACGGTGAGCGGGGCGAGGCCCGCGGTCGCCGACGCCGCGGCCACGGGGACGGGCGTGTGGTTGCCGGTGTTGCCGATGTAGTCGATGCGGGCCAGCTGGGCGTCCGGGTTCTCCCGGAAGTAGCCGTCGCCGTACTCCAGCACGTAGAGCGCGCCGTCGGGGCCGAACTCCATGTCCATCGGGTTGTCGAAGACGATCGACGGGAGCACGTCCTCGATCCGCCCGCCCGGGTGGAACGCCTTGACGTAGTCGCGGGTCCACTCGTAGAAGAGCGGGACGCCGTCGTAGTAGCGGGGCCAGCCGACGGCGTCGCGGCCGCGCGTGTCCCGCGGGTCGAAGGCGTAGGCGGGGCCGGCCATCGGCCCGATGCCGCCGGTCTCCAGCTCGGGGAACTCGGCCGACGGCCCGTAGGTGTACCACACGTCCGGCTGGACGACGGGCGGCAGCTCGCGCCGCCCGGTGTTGCGCGGCGACTCGTTGACGGGCGCGGCGCAGTCGAACGCCTCTCCGGACGTCCCGGTCGCGAAGTCGTAGTCGGTGTACGGGAGCCGCGCCGTGGAGCAGTAGGGCCAGCCGTAGTTGCCGGCCTTGCGGACGATCGTCCACTTGCCGTGGCCTGCCGGGCCGCGCGCCGGGTCGGCGTTGCCGGCGTCGGGCGAGTAGTCGGCGACGTAGAGATCCCCGTTGCGCCGGTTCAGCTCGATGCGGAACGGGTTGCGCAGGCCCATCACGTAGATCTCGGGCCGGGTGCCGGGGGTGCCGCGCCGGAAGAGGTTGCCGCTCGGGATCGAGTAGGACCCGTTGTCGTTCACCTTGATCCGCAGGATCTTGCCGCGCAGGTCGTCGGTGTTGCCGGAGCTGCGCTGGGCGTCGAACGCCGGGTTGCGGTCGGGGCGTTCGTCGATCGGGGTGTAGCCGTCGGAGAAGAACGGGTTGGTGTCGTCGCCGGTCGACAGGTAGAGGTTGCCCTTGCCGTCGAAGACGATGTCGCCGCCGACGTGGCAGCAGATGCCGCGGTCGACCGGCACGTCGAGGATGCGCTGCTCGCTGCGCAGGTCGAGGGTGCTCCCGGAGAAGCGGAACCGCGACAGCCGGATCAGGCCCTCGAACGGCTCGAAGTCCTCAGGTGAGCCGGTGAGCGGGGCGTCGCCCTCGTTCACGTCGGGCGTCGCGGGGTCGTCGACGGGGGTGTCGAGCGGCGGCGAGTAGTAGAGGTAGACCCAGTCGTCCTTCTTGGAGCCCTGCCCGAAGCCGGGGCTGAGGGCGATGCTCTGCAGGCCCTCCTCGTCGTGCTGGTACACGTCGAGGTCGGCGGCCAGCGTGTTGAGCCCGGTCTTCGGGTCGTGTAACCAGACCTCGCCCTTCCTGGTCGTGTGCAGCACCCTGGAGTCGGGCAGCACCGCCAGGTCCATGGGCTCGCCGGGGTGGTCGTTGAGGGTGACCTTCTGGAACCGGTCGTCGGGGGGCGGGGCGCTGACGGTCTCGGCGGCCTGGGCGGCCGCGGCCGGCATGAGGATCGCCGCAGCAGTCACGGCCGCGATCGCGGTTCTCGCTCTCATGCCTCTCCCTTCGGTCAACGTGAGGGATGAGTGAGGGCAAATCAACGTGAATGTAACCCGAGTTACGCCGACCGACGAGGGCCTAATCGCGGAAGGATGACCGACTTCCGCGTCTGATTGGACAAAGTCCGGCCAGCGACCATGATCAACGGATCGGGGCCATACCCGTACGCGATCGCCTTGAGGAAGATGGACGGCTCCGTGCGTACCTCATGACGGCAGATTCCGGTCTTCGGGAGGTACGTCATGCACCGCAGAGTCGCCCTGCTCTCCGCCGCCGCGCTCGCCCTCGCGGGCGCGCTCGTCCCCGCCGCCCAGGCCCAGGCAACCGGTACGGCCGATCACCGGCCCGTCCGGTGGTCAGGCGCGGACTCCTGGTCGGAGCGCAGGGCCGTCCTGCAGTACTGGACCACGCAGCGGCTGCTGGCCGCGCAGCCGATGGACACCATGGCGGCGCCCCGCCGCGCCGCCCGGTCGAGCGGCCCGACCAGGGGCGAGCCGTGGGCGGCCAGGGGCACGGCGGCCCGGTCAGGGCAGCGGACCCCGTGGCGGACCCAGGGCTCGGCCCGCGACGGCGCCACCCTGCGGGCCGCCGTCCCCAACAGCCGCGGCCTGCGGTGGACCGACGGCGGCGCGGTCGTGCGCACCAGCGGGCGGCTGTTCTTCACCACCGCCGGCGGCGGCAACGCCTCCTGCTCGGGGACGGCCGTGACCAGCGCGAACGAGAGCGTGGTGATGACCGCCGGGCACTGCGTCAAGCTGAACGGGGCCGCGCACCGCAACGTGGCGTTCGTGCCGGCCTTCGACAACGGCCGGCGCCCGTTCGGCACCTGGGTGGCGACCAGGCTGCTCACCACGCAGCAGTGGAACGCGCGCGAGGACATCAACTTCGACATCGCCGCGGCCGTGGTCGCGCCGCTCCAGGGCCGCACGCTGACCGACGTCGTGGGCGGGCAGGGGGTGGCGTTCAACCAGGCGAGGCAGCGGCAGATGTTCGCCTTCGGCTATCCGGCGGCCTCGCCGTTCGACGGCTCCGACCTGATCTACTGCAGCGGGCGGGCGTTCAACGACCCGGTCGCGACCCGGGGCCAGGGGGTGCCCTGCACGATGACCGGCGGGTCCAGCGGCGGCGGCTGGTTCCTCGGGTTCGACGAGTCGACCGGGGTCGGCATGCTCAACTCGGTCAACAGCTTCACGTACGACTTCGCGCCCGGCTTCATGTTCGGCCCCTTCTTCGGGGACGAGGCGATGGAGGTGTACCAGGCCGCGCAGAGCACCGACGCGCTGTGAGAACGGCCGGTGGAAATGGGAGGGGCGGCGGCGCTACGTTGAACGGCGTATCCCGACGTAAGAGGAGAATTCGGATGACGAGTGAACCCCCTCCCCCCGGCCAGGCGAATCGCATCGACACCACCGTCCCCCACCCCGCGCGGATGTGGAATTACTGGCTCGGCGGCAAGGACCATTACGACGTCGACCGCGTGGCGGGCGACCAGTTCAGCCAAGCATTTCCGGACATTGTGCATATCGCTCGTCTATCTCGTCATTTAATAGCCCGAGTCGTGCTTTATCTGGTCACTGAGGCTGGTGTCCGCCAATTTCTAGACGTCGGGACGGGGCTGCCCACGGTCGACAACACCCACGAGGTCGCCCAGCGCGCCGACCCGGCCTGCCGGGTGGTGTACGTGGACAACGACCCGCTGGTGCTGACCCACGCCCGCGCCCTGCTGGTGGGCACGCCGGAAGGCGCCACCGACTACGTCGAGGCCGACCTGCGCGACCCCGAGGCGATCATCGCCGCCGCGGCCAGGACGCTCGACCTCACGCAGCCCGTCGCGCTGATGCTGATGGGCATCGTGGGCTTCGTGAGCGACGAGGAGGGCGCGCACGCGCTCGTGGCCCGGCTGATGGACGCGCTGCCGTCCGGCAGCTACCTGGCCCTGTGGGACGGTGTCAACGTCGTCACCGGCGAGGCGCTCGACCAGGCCCAGGACGACTACAACGAGCGAGAGGGCGTCCCGTACAGCCTCCGCACCCGGGAGCGGTTCGGCGCCTTCTTCCACGGCCTGGAGCTGGTCGAGCCGGGGATCACGTCGCTCCCCTTCTGGCGGCCCGACCCGGACCCGCTGGCCGAGCTCAAGGAGGTGGACGCGCTGGTCGGCGTCGCGCGCAAGCCGTAGGGCCTACAGCTCCGCCATGATCTCGCGCAGGATCCCGGGCGTGGCCGTGGGCGGCGGCGCGTGCACGCTCAGCTCGTCCAGCAGCCGGCGGTACGGGCCCACCTCGGAGTCCTTCGTGAGGTACTGGGCGCCGGAGAGATGCTCGAGGTAGACGATGTCGCTCAGCTCGGCCTGAGGGAAGCGCAGCAGGGTGACGGGGCCGACGCCGCCCACCGCCACCTCGACGCTGAACGGGAGCACCTGCAGGGTGACGTGCGCCAGCCCGGCCATCTCGACGAGGTGGCCGAGCTGGGCGCGCATCACCTCGCGCCCGCCGACCACCCGGCGCAGCGCGCACTCGTCCACGATGACCCAGAGCCTGCGGCCGGACGCCACCAGGTAGTCCTGGCGCCGCATCCGCATCGCGACCCGCAGGTCGATCCGCCCACGCGCCTCGCCGCCGTGGCCCCTGGCGATGACCGCGCGGGCGTACTCCTCGGTCTGGAGCAGGCCGGGGACGTACTGGATCTCGTACGTACGGATCAGCTCGGCGTCGTGCTCCAGCCCGAGGAACTCCTCGAACCAGTCGGGGACCAGGTCGCGGTACTCCTGCCACCAGCCGGGCTGGTTGGCCTGCTCGGCCAGCAGCAGCAGCGGCGCCCGCTCCGCCTGCCCGGCGAGGCCGTACAGGGTGAGCAGGTCCTCCACGTCGCGCATCTTGAAGCCGCTGCGCCCGCACTCCATCCGGCTGATCTTGGAATGCGATCCGCGGATGGCGTATCCGGCCTGCTCCCGGGTGATCTTGCTGGTCTCGCGCAGCCTGCGCAGCTGGGTGCCCACCAGAATCCGCAAGGCGGTCGGGCCCACGTGCTGGAGCTCCCCACCCGAAATTCCGGTCAGAACCCCCAAATCACGAGAAGTCGACATTTCCGCTCCCCAATTTCCTCGCCGCCCCACCCCTGGCCCGGCTTGCTCGGCAATCCTGCCACGCCCATTCCCGCATCACCATAAAGGACGACGACCCGTGAACGCACCGTCATCACACTGGTACGGAAAAGGGGGTATCAGAAAACGCGCGGAGTGCGGCGCTCACGACGGGGGAAGGCGGCGCGGCGGCTCGGCGGCCCGCGCGACCGGACAGTACTGGCCGTACCGCTTCACGGCACCCTCCTCATCGGGGCACTACAGAAACGCGCTGGATCGGCGACGGGGCGACGACGTTCAGCTACTGACCGCGCGCAGGGGGTTCGCCACGCCCCTCACGGCCGCGTCTCCCGTGGTGACGCTCATGGGAGTTTAAGAATGGCCGCCTAGATTCGTCGCCGTGCTCATGCAAGAGACCGGCGGCGGGCCGGGACGGGCTCGGGCGGTTCGGCCGGTCCTGGTAGTGGCGGTGGTGTTCGCGGCCGGGACGGCGATCCGGCTGGGCGGGCTCGAGACCGGGTTCCTGCTCGTGCCGCTGGTGTCGTTCACGCCGTACTTCGCGGTGGCGGCGCTGGTGGCGCTGGCGTTCGCGGTCCGGGCCAGGAGCCGGGCGGCCGTGGCGATCCTCCTGGCGGTGTGCCTCTGCCTGACCTGGCTCGTGGCGCCGCGCGCCGTCGCCGACGCGGCGCCGGCCGAGGGACGGCCGCTGCGGCTGCTGACCGCCAACCTCAACGGCGGCCGCGGTGACGCCCCGGCCGTCGTCGACCTCGTACGGGAACTCGACGTGGACGTCTTCAGCGTGCAGGAGCTCACCTGGGCCGCACGCGAGCGGCTGCGGGCGGCCGGGCTGCGCGAGCTGCTGCCGTACGAGGTCAGCCACCCGATGCCGCGCGGCCCCGAGGGCAGCGGGATCTACGCCCGCCACCCGCTGCGGGAACGGTCGGGGCTGTTCCGGCCGGTGGGGCACCGCATGCCGGTGGCGCAGGTGGTGCTGCCCGGCGGCGCGGCCGTGGAGGTGGTGGTCGTGCACCCGGTGGCGCCGGTCCCGTGGACGGTGGACGAGTGGGAGGCGGGGATCACGAGCCTGCCGCCCGCCCCGTCGGACGGTCCGCCGCGCGTCCTGGCCGGCGACTTCAACGCGACGCTCGACCACGCCGTGTTCAGGCGGCTGCTGGACACCGGCTACACCGACGCGGCGGCGGCCACCGGGCGCGGGCTGGCGATGACCTGGCCGGCCCGCAGGCTCCCGCCGCTGGTGGCCATCTCCCACGTCCTGACCGACGACCGCGCCGGCGCGGCGGCGACACGGGTGTACGACGTCCCCGGCTCCGACCACCACGCCCTCTTCGCCGACCTCCGCGTCCGCTGACCGGCCGCCGTGGCGTCAGGCCAGGGTCGCGTCAGGCCAGGGTCTCCGAGAGGGGGACGGACGGGTCGGCGAGCTTGGACCGGTCGGCCGGGGCGGCGGCGCGGATGAGCGCCTTGATGTCGTCCGTGACGTCCCAGATGTTGACGTTCATGCCGGCCACGACCTTGCCCTCCGACAGCCAGAACGCGAGGTACTCGCGGCCGGCGAGGTCACCGCGGATCACCACGTCGCCGGTGTCGCCGGGGCGGACCCAGCCGGTGTATTCCATGCCGAGGTCGTACTGGTCGGTGTAGAAGTAGGGCAGCCGGTCGTAGGACACCTTCCTGCCGAGCATGGCGCCCGCGGCGACGGCGGGCTGGTTGAGCGCGTTGGCCCAGTGTTCGACCCGGATGTGGGCGCCGAGCAGCGGGTGGTAGGCGCGGGCCACGTCGCCGGCGGCGAAGATGTCGGGGTCGGAGGTGCGCAGCGAGGCGTCCACCACCACGCCGTCGTCGACCTTCAGCCCGGCGGCCTCGGCGAGCCGGGTGTCGGGCTCGACGCCGATCCCGGCGATGACCGCGTCGGCCTCCACGCGGGTGCCGTCGGCCAGCAGGACGCCGCCCCCGCCGACCTCCTGGATCTCGACGCCGAGCCGCAGGTCGACCCCGTGGGCGCGGTGCAGGTCGGCGAAGGCCGCGCCGAGGCGGGGGCCGAGGACGCGCAGCAGCGGCTGGTCGCCTGCTCCCAGCAGGGTCACCTCCGCGCCGGCGAGGCGGGCGGCGGCGGCCACCTCCAGGCCGATCCAGCCCGCGCCGACGATCGCCACCCGGGAGGCGCCGGCCAGCACGTCGCGGATGCGCTCGCTGTCGTCGACCGAGCGCAGGTAGAGGGCGTCGCCCGGGAGGCGGCGCGGGGTCGCGCCGGTGGCCAGCAGCAGCTTGGCGTAGCCGAGCCGCTCGCCGGTGGACAGGACGACCTCGTGGGCGGCGCGGTCGATCTCCGTCACCTCGACGCCGAGTCGCAGGTCCACGTCATGCTGGTCGTACCAGTCGGCGTCGTGGACGAAGATCTTGTCGCGCTCGGACCTGCCCTGCAGGTAGGACTTCGACAGCGGAGGCCGCTCGTAGGGAAGGTGCGGCTCCGCCCCCGCCACGACCAGGCGGCCGTCGTAGCCCTGCTCGCGCAGCGCCGTCGCGGCCTTGGCGGCGGCCAGGCCGCCTCCGGCGATCACATAGGTCATCGGTCAGGCTCCTCTCAGTTCGACGCAGCAGGCGCCCTGGCGCGGGGCCGGATGGGCCTCGGCCGCGGGCGCGTCCAGCCCGTCGAGGAACCCGGCGAGGAACGCGTGGCTGATCGCGCACACCAGCTCGGGATCCCGGGCGGCCAGCGGGTGGAAGGGGCAGTTGCGCAGCCGCAGCAGGGTCGGGGTGACCCGGACGGGCTCGAAGCCGTGCCGGTCGAGCACCCGCGCGGCGCACGTCAGCGCGCGCTCGGCGCCCAGCCGCCCCGGCCTGGCCCGGTCGCGCTCGGCCGCGCCCAGCTCGCGTCCGCGCCCGGCGGCGGCGCGCAGCGCGGCCTCGCGGCCCGTCTCCCCCGGGGCCTGGGCGCGTACGCCTTCCAGCAGGATGCCGGCGAGCAGCTCGTGCTCGCGCGGCGGGATGCTGACCCGCACGTCGAGGCCGGTGGGCCGGTAGACCTTGGGCGCCCGGCCGACGGGGCGGGGCTCGCCCGGCCGGCCGTAGGCCGCCGACAGCAGTCCGACCGCGACGAGCTTGTCGAGGTGGAAGGCGGCGAGCTTGCGTGAGATGCCGACGCTCTCGGCGGCCTCGTCACGGGTGACGGGCTCGCCGGCGCGGCGGATGTGGTCGTACATGCGCCGTCGCAGGTCGTCGCTGAGCACCGCCACGACCGCGCGGGCCTGCTCCGCCATCGTCACGCCGTCAGGTTAACACCCAGTTCCGCTGGCGAAAAAGGATCTGTCGACGGAAAATCCGCTTATAGCTAACACTTGTTGGTGAAAATAGCCGACCGAACCGATCCTCATCCAGCGCCCGATCATCACCGCCGCCGACGGCACCGCCGTGGTCGGCCGGAGCGAGCAGGCGGTCCGGTCAGCCCTCTGACGGCCCGGTGACGCGGCGCTCGCCCTTGGTGGTGATCACGTACACCTGCCAGTTGTAGTAGACGTAGTAGTTGACCGGGTCCCGCTTGATCTGGCGGGCGTGCAGCTGGATCGCGTTCACGTACGCCTGCGAGGGGTTGTAGGCGTGCAGCGCGCGCCGGTAGTCGCCCGGGGCGCCGGTGGCGCGCAGGTAGTTGGCGGCGGCCATGACGGCGTCGCGATGGTCCTGGACGTCGCCGCCCATCCCGTACGCCTTCCAGGTGGCGGGCATGAACTGCATCGGCCCCTGCGCGCCGACGTGGCTGGCCGACCGGACC
The DNA here is from genome assembly GCF_050936535.1 of Nonomuraea sp. CA-218870. NCBI lineage: Bacteria > Bacillati > Actinomycetota > Actinomycetes > Streptosporangiales > Streptosporangiaceae > Nonomuraea > Nonomuraea sp. CA-218870. The sequence continues at coordinate 134,494 of NZ_JBNJMN010000001.1, forward strand.
CGGCCGAACTTCGTCTCGGCGAACATGACCGCCGCCAGCACCTCCCACTCCACGCCGAAGCGGCGCTCGGCCTGCTTGAAGTAGCGCAGCAGCTCGGCGGCGGGGCGGGCGTCGCGCGTCCTGATGACCGACGCGCTCTTGACGGGGTGGGCCAGGGCCAGCAGCTCGCGGATGGCCCTGGCGTTGTCGCGGGCCTGGGCGGCCGGCCGGCGGGGCAGGCGGGCGAACGCCTTGGCGGCGATCTCGGGGTTGCGCGCGGCGAACCGGTGGATCCGCTGGTGGTGCAGGGCGAGGAGCTCGACCTCCCGCGGCGGATCCTGCTTCTTGTCCCAGCCGTCGATGGCCGCGACGAGCGCCTCGCTGGTCTTCTCCAGGGCCGCGGCCAGCTTCGCCGGGTCCTTCGGGATGGGCTCACCGGGATCGGGCAGGTCGGGCCCGGGGGTTTCGGCCGGGCTGGACGCGGGAGGGGAGCTCTCCCGCGCGGGACTCTCCCGTACGGCGCCCTCCCCCACGGGGCTCTCGCGGGTGGCGCAGCCCACCAGGGCGGCCACCACCGCCGCGGCCGTCACGACGCGGAGACTTCGCATAGGCGGCCAATCTACCCGGTGTGTGAAGGCCCGCTCCGGTGGTAGCCGATGGGGAGAGGACTACAGACACAGGGAGACACCATGACCGAACTCCTCAGCCGTGACGAGATCGACACCGCGCTGGCCGCGCTGGAGGGATGGCACAGCGAGCAGGACGCCCTGGTCAAGGACGTTCCGATCACTGCGGAGAACTTCGGCTGGCTGAGCGAGGCGGTCCGGCACGAGGCCGACGAGATGAACCACCATCCCGACATCGACCGGACCGACGCGGGGATCCGCTTCCGCCTTTCGACGCACAGCGCGGGCGGCGTCACGCCCAAGGACGTGGAGCTGGCGGCCCGCATCGACCAGGTCCTGAGCGGAGCCACCCGCGACAAGGGTTGACGTCCCGGCCACGGCCCCGGTCCGATTTCGGTAATTTACCTAGTTCTGAATCACCGAAGCCGCGACAGAAGGGACCGGGCACGTGGTCGACGACCCCGGTTTGAAGGCGCTCGGCGAAGCCGCGCGCCTTTCTCCGGACAACCTGCCCCTGCGGCGGCATCTGGCCGAGCAGCTGCTGAGCAAGGGGTACCTCGCCGACGCGGAGGCCGAGTTCCGTGCCGCGCTCGCGCTCGCGCCCCACGATCCGGACATCGTCGCGGGGCTGGCCGAGGCGTTCGTCCGGCAGAGCTCGTACGGGGCGGCGCTGTCGGCGCTGGAGCCGCTGCTCGCCCGAGGCGGTCACCCGCCGCGCGTGGGTGTGCTGGCGGCCCGCGCCCTGCTCGGCGAGGGGGACGTGCACCAGGCGGCCTACCGGTACCACGAGGCGGTCTCGCGGGATCCGTCCGTCGCGGACGCCGACCTGGCGGCCCGCCTGGTGGCCCCGGCGCCGGTCGTCACCGAACCGCCCGTCACGCCTGTCAACGAGCCGCCCGTCAACGGGACGGCCGGGAACGCCTACCTGGCGCCCTCCGCGGCCACGCACGAGCGGGCCACCGCCGCGGTCGAGCGGTCCGGCTCCGGCTTCGCCGACGTCGCCGGGATGGACGAGGTCAAGGAGGCGCTCCGGATCAAGCTGCTGCTGCCGATCCAGCAGCCGGAGCTGTTCGCCGCCTTCGGCAAGCGGGCGGGCGGCGGCGTGCTGCTGTACGGGCCGCCGGGCGCCGGCAAGACGCACCTGGCCAGGGCCGCCGCCGGTGAGCTCGGCGCGGCGTTCGTGAACGTCGGCCTGGCCGACATCCTCGACATGTACGTCGGCTCCAGCGAGCGGAACCTGCGCGCCACGTTCGACCTGGCCCGCCGTCACCGGCCGTGCGTGCTGTTCTTCGACGAGGTGGACGCCCTGGCCGCGCGCCGCTCCGACATGCGGCAGGCGCACGGCCGGCAGATCGTCAACCAGTTCCTGGCGGAGCTCGACGGCGTCGACCAGAGCGCCAACGAGGGCGTGCTGGTGCTGGCCGCCACGAACGCGCCCTGGTACATCGACGTGGCCTTCCGCCGTCCGGGCCGGTTCGACCAGCTCGTCTTCGTACCGCCGCCTGACGCGCGGGCGCGCGCGGCGATCCTGCGCATCCTGTGCCGGGACAAGCCGCTGGCCGAGGTGGACTTCGACGCGGTGGCCAAGGCGACCGACCAGTTCGTCGGCGCGGACCTCAAGGGGCTGGTGGACCGCGCGGTCGAGGCCAAGCTGCACGAGTCCATCCGGGCCGGCCGGCCGGTCCCGCTCGCCACGCGCGACCTGCTGACCGCCGCCAAGGCGGCCAGGCCCACGGCGGTGCGCGAATGGATGGCCACCGCGCGCAACTACGTGCTGCACGCCAACGAGTCCGGCGCCTGGGACGAGCTGATGCCCTGGGTCCAGCGGAAATGGTGAACACGACCGACGCGCTGTCACGGGCGCGGCTGTTACTGCAGCTGGGCCGCCCGGCGGACGCCGAGCGGGAGCTGCGCGGCATCCTCGCCGAGGAGCCCCAGCACTCCGGCGCGCACGGGCTGATGGGCGTGGCCCTCGTCCAGCAGGGACGTACGGACGAGGCCCTGGAGGAGTCGCGCGAGGCGGTACGGCTCGCGCCCGACCACTGGGTGCCCCACTACCTGTCCGGCCAGGTGCACCAACGGGCGGGCCTGACCGAGGAGGCGCTCCGCGCGACCGCCGCCTGCCTGGCGCTCGCGCCGGAGCACGTCCCCGCCTGGGACCTGCTCGCGCGCGTGCACCTGACGCGGAAGGACTGGCCCCAGGTGGCCGCGGCCGCCCGCCGCGGTCTGGAGCTGGAGCCGCAGGACGCCGACCTGGCAGGCCTGCTGTCCATGGCGCTGACCATGCTCGGCCAGGACGAGCAGGCCAGGGCCGTCGCCGCCCAGGCGGTGGGCAACGACCCGGAGAGCACGCTGGCGCACTGGGCCCGCGGCCTCGCCGCGCTGTCCGGCGGCGACCCGGGGACGGCAGCCGGGGCCTTCCGCGAGGTGCTCCGCCTGGACCCCGGCGTCGAGGGGGCCCGGGACTACCTGGTGCACGCGCTCAAGCAGCGCAACCCGGTGCTTCGCCTGCTGTCGCAGTGGCGGCAGCGGTTCGTGGGCGGCTGGCGGCTGCTGTTCCTGCTGCCCGTGCTGCCACCGGTGATCGCCGTGTTCGCGATCATCGCGCTGTTGCACTGGGTCGCCTGGCTCGTCGAGTCCTGGACCACGCTCCGCCTGACCAGGAACAGGACCACCCGGCTGCTGTTCGAGGGCCCGGCCGCCCGGGTGTCGCTGCTGTGCTGTGCCCTGCCGGTGGCGGGCGCGGTCCTCCTCGGCCTGGGCATCGGCCTGGGCCTGGACGGGCTCGGGTCCGCCGGGACGGCCACCATGGCGCTGGTCACCCCCGTCCAGGAGGCCGCCCACACCGGCTCGCCGATCGGGCGGCGCATCCTGTACGGCTGGGCGGTCCTGCTCGCGGCGGCGGCCCTCGCCGCGGCGGTCACCGGGGCCTTCCTCCCGGCCCTCCTGGCGACCTACGCGGCGCTGGCCACCGTCTGGTTCGCGGCAGGCGTACGGAAGATCTTCCGCCCCCGCGAGGCCGTCTGAACGGTCAGCGGGACAGCCGGCTCGGCCACCACATCCGCCGGCCGATGTCCAGCGACAGTGCGGGCACCAGCAGCGAGCGCACGATCAGCGCGTCCAGCAGGACGCCGAACGCCACCAGGAAGGCCAGCTGGATCAGGAACAGCAGCGGCAGCACGGCCAGCGCCGCGAACGTCGCTGCCAGCACCACGCCGGCCGAGGTGATCACACCGCCGGTGAGCGTCAGCGCGCGCAGGGTGCCTTCGCGCTCGCCGTGGCGGATCGTCTCCTCCCTGGCCCGGGTCATCAGGAAGATGTTGTAGTCGATGCCCAGCGCCACCAGGAAGACGAACGCGAACAGCGGCACCGCGGGATCCGCGCCCGGCAGGTCCAGCACGTGGTTGAAGACCAGCGCGCCGACGCCCATCGCGGTGGCGAAGGACAGCACCGTGGTCGCGATGAGCACGAGCGGAGCCACCAGCGAACGCAGCAGGACCACCAGCACCAGCAGCACGACCAGCAGCACCAGCGGGATCACCACGCGCAGGTCACGCTCGGAGGTGTCGAGCGTGTCCAGGGTGACCGCGGCCGTACCGCCGACCAGCGCGTCCGCTCCCTGCACCGGGTGCACGGCGGTGCGCAGGTCACGGACGATCTCCACGGCCTCGGTGGACTCAGCGGGCGCGTCGAGCGTCGCGTGCAGCAGTGCCCGGCCGTCCACGACCTTGGACTGACCGTCCGCCCCGACGGTGGTGACCTCGGTGACGCCGTCCACCGACTCGGCGGCGGCCTTGACCTCGTCCACCCGGTCGGAGGCGGTGAGGATGAGGGCGGGCGTGGCCGAACTGCCGGCGCCGAAGCCGCGCTCCAGCGTCCGCTGACCGGCGACCGACTCCACCTCGGTACGGAACACGTCCAGCTGCGAGGTGCCCTCCGCCTTGAACTGCGGCACGAACGCCGCCGCCGCGGCCAGCAGCACCACGGTGGTCACCCAGTAGGCGCGCGGGCGGCGCTCCACGGACTTGGCGACCCGGCCCCACAGCCGGTGGCGACGCACGATCGCCACGGTCGAGTCGGCGTCGCCCTCCCCCGCGCCCGCGCGCGGCACCAGCGGCCAGAACGCGGCGCGGCCGAGCAGCAGGAGCACCGCGGGCAGGAACGTGAGCGCCGAGATGAGGGCGGCGCCGATGCCGAGCGCGGCCACCGGGCCCAGGCCGCGGTTGGAGGCCAGGTCGCTGGCCAGCAGGCAGAGCACGCCGAGGATCACGGTGCCGCCGGAGGCGACGATGGGCTCGACGGTGCCGCGCACCGCCACCCGGACCGCGTCGATCGGCCGCTCCCGCTCGTACAGCGCCTCCCGGTAGCGGGCGACCATGAGCAGGGCGTAGTCCGTACACGCGCCCACGACCAGGATGAACAGGATGCCCTGGCTCTGACCGTTCAGCTCGATCCATCCGGCGTCGGCCATCAGGTAGACGACGAAGGCGGCGAGCACGAGGGCGAGCATGGCCGCGACGATGACCACGAACGGCAGCAGCGGCGACCGGTAGACGACGACGAGGATGACCAGCACCGCGCCGAGCGCCACCAGCAGGAGCGTGCCGTCGATGCCGCCGAAGGCGGCGCCCAGGTCGGCGCCGAGCGCGGCGGGGCCGGCGACCTGCACGGTCGCGCCCTCCGCGGCGGTCTCGCCCACCAGCGCGCGCAGTTCCTCGACGGCCACATCCGCCTCGACCTGGTCGCTGATCGGCACGATGAGCTGGGCGACGCTCTTGTCCTCGGTGCCGGGGACGGGCCCGGCGACCTTACCCTGGATCCAGGGTTCGGCCGAGATGCGCTGCGCGTCCTGGGCGATCCCGGCCAACCGCTCCTGGTCGAAGGGCTCGTCAGCCGAGTAGACGACGAAGGCGGGCACCGCGCCGCTGTCCTCGAAGGCCTGCTGCGCCTCCTGGACCTGCGTGGACTCCGCGCCGATGGGCAGGAAGGCGGACTGGTCGTTGGTCTGCACCTCGGTCAGCTTGCCCATGAACATGCCGAGCGGGCCGGCGCCGAACAGCCAGACCAGCGCGATGACGATGGCCGCGCCGTACCAGGCGCGGCGCCGGCGCGGCCGGGCGTGCCGGCGCTCGGCCCCGGTGCGCTGGCGGGTGTCGTGAAGGGACATCCTTCGGCTCCCGATAGCTAGAAAATCGAGCTTCTCGAAAATCAAGATATATGATGGAGACGAAGGCCGCGCACCCACCCCCCGAAGAAGCCGGGAGCTGCCCCTAGAATTGCGACGAAACCGCGCCAGTCGGTAGGGAGACAGATGGACACCTCGCGCGCCGAATCCCGCGAGCGCCTCTATCTCGACATCCAGAAGGACGGTCAGCGGCTCGCGACAGGTCTCGTCCGGCTGCTCCACACCATGTCACTGGGGCTCGACCTCAACCCCACCGACTTCCAGGCGTACGCGCTGGTGCGCATCCAGGGCCCCATGACCCCGGGCGAGATCGCCCAGTGGTTGCGACTCGCCACCGGATCGGTCACCGTCCTCATCGACCGGCTGGAGGCCCGCGGCCTCGTCGTCCGCGACCGCCACCCCGACGACCGGCGCAAAGTGATCGTCCGCCCCGCCACCAGCCCCGAGCCCGGCCCCGCCACCGGCGACCAGCTCGGCATCGCCCAGGCCATGACGGCGATGCACGAGCGCTACACGGAGAGCGAGCTGAAGGTCATCGCCGACTGGCTGCACCGCGCCACCAACACGCTCAACGACCTCGCCACCCGGCTCTGAGCCGGCTCAGACCGGGGCCCGCTCGGGCCGTTGCCCGCTCAGGCGGGCTCGGGCGCCGCGGCTGCGACCTGGCCCGAGGGCCGCGCGACCGGCCCGGTCAGGCGGCGCGCGACCACCTGGGCGACCTGCCCGTGCGCCACCGCCACCGCGCCGAACCCGACGACCGCGGCCGCGATGTACGTCATGCGACCGTCAGGCGCCAGCAGGACGGCCGCGCCGTCGGCGAACCCGTTGGTCGCCATGCCGAACCCGGTGAGGGCCGCCGTCACCCACCGCCCCGCCACCCGCACCGCCGCCGGAGCGGCCGCGGTCAGCGCGGCGGGCACAGCCAGCACGGCGAACACGAGCACGATCCCGAGACTGCCGACGAACGTGAACGTGCTCTCCTCGGCCGCCGCGACCGCGATCAGGCTCATCAACAGCCGCGCCGCACCCCCGACCACGACCCCCGCCACGACCGCTCCCCCAGCAGCCGCCACCAGCACCCGAACGACACGCCGGCCACTGAACCCCGACATCCAACCCCTCCACTCACTTGAAAGGGTTGTAGCGGTCCGGCTTCGTCAGAAGCAATGCCCGAAATCGTGCTGTTATTGATGGTTTGTCGGAGAATGCATGACAGGACCTAGTCGAGGTCACCGAGGGCACTGAGAGCCAACTGAGACGTCGTGCATCCCGACACGTTCTCAGTTGATAGGGAGGCGACGTACCCGAGTTCGCCCCGTCGGCACCTCGCAAGTCACTGATGTCCGACGAGGACGCCCAGGCCAGACCGGGCCACATCTGGTCCGCCACCAGTCGACCCTCACCACTGAGAACGCGTTGCCTCTGCACACCTTCTCAGTTACCGTCGGTACATGGACCACCAGGAAGCATGGAAGGCCCTGGCCATCGTGGGAAACGGTGTGGCAGCAGATGCTCTGGAGACAGAGCGAGTCGACTTCAAGCTTGTGGCAGACTCCCAGAAGTCCACCTATAACCTATTGGCAGATGCTCTTGTCTGTTTCGTGAACGCTCGTGGCGGAACCGTCGTCCTGGGTGTGGACGACAAAGCGACCAACCGCCAGCACGCCCTTCGCGGAGTGCCGGCTTGTTACAGTGTCGACTCGATACGCAAGGGCATTTTCGATCGCACGAGGCCGCCGATAACGCCATTCGTCGATGATGTGTCCGTCGACGGAGTCCGACTGATTTTGATCACCGTGCCGGAAGGCGTGATGCCTCATAGCAATGCGGCAGGTCTATCGACTCGCCGCCTGGGAAAAGAGTGCCTGCCGTATCCACCTGACCAACAGCGCGAAGTGATGATCGCACGTGGTCAAGTGGACTGGTCGGCAGATTCATCCGGCGTCGACCTCTCGGATCTCAGCGCCATCGAGTTCGAGAGACTGCGCCACACCTTGTTCATCGGTGGACGCGACAACTTGGCGGACCTGCCGAACAAGGCGCTTCTGGAGTCGCTGAGGTTGATCGCCTCAGATGGGAGTGTGACGAACGCCGGCGTACTTCTGCTGGGCGAAGAGTCGCTCATCAGCAGGGTGGTGCCCGGCTACGGCTACTCGTATCAGTTCAGGCCGACGCTCGGCAGCGAGGCCACCGGAAGGATACGCGGAAACCGTCCCCTCATCGCGGCCATCCAGATCCTCACAGAGGCGATAGAGACGCGTCGGGAGATACACCCGCTCAACTTGGCCGGTGGAGTGCACTGAACGTCCTGCTCACCCTGTCATACCTACGCCACAACAGCAGCATCGATGCAGCCAAACTCACCGGCATCATCCAACGCACGCCGATGGAGGCCCAGGAAGTACTTGCCACCATGGCGGACGAGTACAACCTGGTCGAGGCCACCCGTCGCACGGCCAGCAAACCGTTCCCGGTATATCGCCTGCGTTCAGAGACCCTTGCCTCCATGTCGCGATCCGTCACGTACCGCCGCCGCACGATCGATGAAACCGACCAGAAAATCATCGAACACGTGAAGGAGTACGGCTTCATCACCAACCAGACCATCCGCCGCCTGTTCGACCTCCATGTCTACGCCGCCCGCGATCTGATCAACAATCTTCGCGAACGTGAGATTCTACAGAAGATTGGAGATGCGAAAGGAGGAGCAGGGGTACGTTATGGGCAGGGAGCCAAATTCCCCAAATGAGATACGCATCGACGGAGGACACTCCCGTGGCTTGACAGGATCTCATCGCAGGCGATAGAAGCGTCGCTGGTGTCGTCGAGAATCTCCGTACCTTCCTTATCCGCTCTGGCGATCCTGACGCCGCTGGCGCCTGCGGTCATCGTGCCCAAACCCGCGAACGTAGTCGCCGGGGCCGTCATCTCCGCCCTGCTGGTGGCACCCGTGGTGGCACTGCGCCGCAAACGGGGGGCGTCGTGGGTGGGTGCCGCGCTGCTGGCCCTGCTCGCCATGACCGCCGCCGTGCAGCCGGTGTTCGGGTTCGGCAACCCGAGTGCGGAGGAGATCCGGCGCCAGGTCGAGATCCAGATCGCTCTCGGCAGGCCGATCGACCTCCATGGCGGGGCGCTGCGGTTCCTCCCCTGGGACGCCAACGACCTGCTGCTGCTCGCCGTCGCCGCCCTGACCACGGCGGTGCTCGCTGCTCACGCTCCTTCCCGTCGTCCTCATCGTGCTGGCGGTACGGGTGCGCCGGGTCTCGACAAGCGCCTCACCTCCTTCCGCCCGCTCTGCGGCAACGAGCACGATGGCGTCCCGCCCTGGATCCAAGACGAACGGAAACTGACGTCAACGTCCCCCGCCTCCCAACGCAAGGAAGCGAGGTTTCGCACGTCAAGGCCTATTTCGCCAGATCCCTGCTGATCACCCGGCGCCGCGTCCAGGTAGGTGGCGCAGGGCCGAGCCCACCGCCGTCACCAGGAGAACCACCGCCCCGAACCGTGGCTGGACGGCGTTGGCCTCCTGATCCGGAAGGAATGCCTACCGAGCCGGATCAGCCGCTGTAGCGTAGGGTGACTGCGTACGTTACATGTGATTTTTCGACGTAGAAACCGCTGTAACCCACTCTACAGAGAGGTCACATCGCCCATGCTGCTGAGTTTCCGCGTGGCGAACCACAGGTCGCTCCGTGATGAGCAACAGTTGCTCTTGACTCCGACCTACGACACCGAGGCGGCATCCGCCCAGGGCTGCCCGGCCCTACCGGTGATCGGAATTTTCGGAGCAAATGCCTCAGGAAAGTCAAACGTACTTGACGCTTTGATCTACATGAGGAACCTCGTCCGCGGCTCACTGCGGGAATCCGAGCCGGGAAGCGGAATCGCTCGCTCCCCCTTCGCTTTGGATTTCTCCGCCGGCGAAGATCCATCATTGTTCGTGGTAGATCTGATGATTGATGGAGTCAGATACACTTATGGATTCGCGGTCAACGACGAGCGGGTAGTCGAGGAGTGGCTCTACAGCTACCCGCTGAAAAAGAAGCGGGAAGTCTTCCATCGACGCAACGATGAATACAGCTACGGAGAGCACTCGCCGCAGTCCATGAGGCAGGTGGCGAACATCACCGAATCCAATGTCCTCTTCCTTTCCGTGGCCGCACGCTCACGGCAAGAACTGGTCAGGCCCGTCTACGACTGGTTCATGCGGGTGCTGGTGCGCAACCCCCGCCACGTTCGAACAGCACCGAGGACACTGGACTCAGTCGATCGTCTTGGCCTGCTGAACCGCATGGTAGAACTCCTCCAGGCAGCGGACACCGGAATCGAGTCTGCGGAGATCGTCGAGGAGACCGACGCCGAATTCCTTGAGAGAACAGCCCGACAGAAGGCGCCGCAGGGTTTCGTTCCGGAGCGCCGAAAAGACGTGCTCTTCAAGCATCGAGGCGAGGCGGGCAGTTTTCCACTGACACTGCGCGAGCAGTCCTTGGGAACACAGGCGCTCTACGAGATCGGGGTGGATGTGTTCAGGGCTCTCGATCGCGGGGCAGTCCTGGTCGCGGATGAGCTGGACTCAAGCCTCCACCCGTTCCTGACAGCACAGCTGATCAAACTGTTCAACGATCCCGCTGTCAATACTGAGGGCGCGCAGTTGGTGTTCAGCAGTCACGACACGACACTTCTCGGCAAGATCCAGGGGGAAGAGGTGCTGAGAAGGGACTCCATATGGTTCACCGAGAAGGACGATCACGGCGCGACCGAACTGTTCCCGCTGACGGATTTCAAACCTCGCCGCGACGAGAACAGAGAACGCCGGTATCTAGCCGGTCGTTACGGGGCGGTCCCCATCATCAGCGACAGCTTGTTTGCTGCCGCCGTCGTGGCACGAAGGGAGGCCGAAAATGTCTCCCCAGAATCCTAGACCGAAGAAGAAGCCGTTCAAAATCACTACTGAGACGAACCTGGAGCACAAGAGTTCCGGCACTCGAGAGGAGCGCGCTTCCTATTTGATCCTATGTGAAGGGAAGACCGAAAGAGACTATTTCACAGGAATGCGAACCCGGCGTGGGCCGCACATAAATGTTGAGCTGCCCGGTTCTGATCACATGTCCATCGCCCGAGCGGCGGCGAATCGGAACAGCGACGAGTACAGCAGCGTCTGGTGTGTTCTGGACACCGAACTCGACTCGATGACGACGGCCAAAGTGCTCGCCGTCATCCAGCAGAGCTCGGCCAACGCCTGTCTTTCCACGCCTTCTTTCGAGGCATGGTTGATCATGCATCACGAAGATTGCCTCAGGCCCTTCCAGTCGGCGGACGAAGCGAAGAGAAAACTCAAGACGATCGTCCCGTCCTGGAGTGAAGGCGGTACACGCTTCTCCGACTTTTCCCATGGCGTGCAGGATGCCATGCGAAGAGCGCGCAAGATCGACTCATCCGGAGAGTCGGTTCTCAAGAATCCGTCGTCCAACGTCTGGCGACTGGTCGACCTGTTGATCGCTACGGCCGAGGACTGAACTATGTAGCCAGATCCCTGCTGATCACCAGTCGCTGGATCTGGTTCGTGCCCTCGAAGATTTGCATGATCTTCGCCTCGCGCATGTACCGCTCCACCCGGAACTCCCGCGTGTACCCGTACCCGCCGAACACCTGCACCGCGTCCGTCGTCACCTTCATGGCCGCGTCCGTGGCCACCAGCTTCGCCACGGACGCCTGCCGCGAGTAGGCCAGCCCCGCGTCCCGCCGGCGCGCCGCGTCCAGATAGGTGGCGCGGGCCGAGTCGACCGCCGCCGCCATGTCCGCCAGCAGGAAGCCGAGGCCCTGGTGGTCGATGATGCGCTTGCCGAAGGTCTGGCGTTCCTTGGCGTACGCGACCGCCTCGTCCAGGGCCGCCTGGGCGAGGCCGACGGCGCAGGCGGCGATGCCGAGGCGGCCGGAGTCGAGGGCGCTGAAGGCGATCTGGAGGCCCTGGCCCTCGGCGCCGATGAGGCGGGACGGGTCCAGCAGGACGTCGTCGTAGTGGGCGGTGGTGGTGGGGACGGCGTGCAGGCCCATCTTCTCCTCGGGGCGGCCGAAGGTGAGGCCATCAGCAGTACCCGGGGCGAGGAAGCAGGAGATGCCGCGGTTCCCCGAGCCGGTGCGGGCGAACAGGGCGTAGAAGCCGGCGAGGCCGCCGTGGGTGATCCACGCCTTGGTGCCGGTGATCCGGTAGCCGTCGTCGGTGCGCGAGGCGCGGCAGGTGAGGGCGGCGGCGTCGGAGCCGGCCTGGGGTTCGGAGAGGCTGTAGCCGCCGATGATCCGGCCTGCGAGCATGTCGGGCAGCCAGCGCGCCTTCTGCTCGTCGCTGCCGTAGGTGAAGATCGGGAAGCAGGCGAGGGTGTGCACGCTGGTGGCGACGGCGACCGACGCCCAGCGGGCCGCCAGTTCCTCGATCACCTGGAGGTAGACCTCGTACGGCTGGCCGCCGCCTCCGTACTCCTCCGGGTAGGCCAGGCCGAGCAGCCCGGCCTCGCCCAGCAGCGCGAACAGGCCCTCGGGGTAGGTCTCGGCGCGCTCGTGCTCGTCGACGCGGCGGGCGAGCTCCTTGTCGGCGATCTCGCGGGTCAGGTCGATGAGGTCGCGGGCGTCCTGGCCGGGCAGCAGGCGGTCAACGGTCACGGTCTCTCCTGAGCGGCGGTCCGGAGCTGGTCGTCCTGGGCGAGGGCGGTGAGTGCCTCGGCGGCGCGGGCGCGGAAGTCGGCGACGCGGGACAGCTTGATGTCCTCGTACCCGCGGATGCCCTCGGGCAGCGCGGCGAGCGCCGCGACGGCGGCGGCGTTGCCGGGGGTGAGGCGGGCGAGGGCGTCGTTCATGAGGCCACGGTATTCGCCGATGAGCTCGCGTTCGACCCGGCGTACCCCGGCGCGGCCGAACACGTCGAGCGTGGTGCCGCGCAGCACGCGGGCGGCGCGCAGGCCGCGGAACAGCACTCCGGCCGAGCGCCGCACCTTGATCTTGCGCTTCATGCCCATCGCGCGGAACACGGGCGGGTGGAGCAGCACCGACACCTTGGCGTCGGGGCCGAACTCGCGGTCACGACGGGCCCGCTCGTCCGGGTCGAGGTGGAGCCGGGCGACCTCGTACTCGTCCTTGTAGGCCATGAGGTGGTGCAGGCTCCTGGCGTACGCGAGCGCGACGCGGGCGCCGGCCTCCTGCCCGGCGCGTTCGGCGGCGAGCGCGTGGACGCGCCGCACGTCCTGCTCGTACGAGTGCGCGTACGCGGCGTTCTGGTAGCCGGTGAGGTCGGCGGCGCGGATGGCGATCGTCTCCTCCAGCCCGGTGGGCTCCGGAGGGGTGAGTCCGGCGGCCTTGAGGACGGCGTCGCGGTCGTGGGCCAGGGCGCGGCCCCAGCGGAAGGCGGCCACGTTCTTGTCGACGGCGGCGCCGTTGAGCTGGATGGCGCGTTCGACCGCCGAAGCGGAGACGGGCAGGCAGCCGTGCTGGTAGGCGGCGCCGATCAGCAGCATGTTCGCCGGCATGTGGTCGTCGAAGAGCGCCTCGGCCAGGCTGTGGGCGTCCACGTACAGGCCCGAGAGGGTGGCGGACTCGATGCGGGTGAGCGCGTCGGCGGGCGAGCCGGGCACGGCGGCGCGGCCGGTCACCATGGCGGCGGTGGGGACGACCGAGGTGTCGATGACGGCGATGGTCCGGTCGGGGGCGGCGACGGCAAGGTTGGCGTCGGCGGCGGCGCCGAGCAGGTCGAAGCCGATGAGCACGTCGGCGCTGCCGCGCGTGGCCCGCACCGAGCCGGTGACCGGCCGGGTGGAGATGCGGACGTCGCTGACGACGGGGCCGCCCTTCTGCGCCAGCCCGGTCTGCTCCAGCCCGGCGGCGTGCAGGCCGTCGAGGTGGGCGGCCATCTGCAGGATCTGGGAGACGGTGACGACGCCGGTGCCGCCGATGCCGGGCATCCTGATCAGCACGGTGTCGCCGACCTTCCGGTCCGGCTCGCCGGGTTCGACGGGCAGGTCGGGGACCTGGTGGGCGCTTCTGGTGCCCGGCTCTACCAGCAGGAACGACGGGCAGTCGCCCTTGAGGCAGCTCAGGTCGGTGTTGCAGGACGGCTGGTGGATGCGGGTCTTGCGGCCGAACTCGGTCTCCACCGGCTGGACCGACAGGCAGGTGGAGACGTCGCCGCAGTCGCCGCAGCCCTCGCAGACGCGCTCGTTCACCACGATCTTGGCGGTCGGGACGGGGAGTTTGCCGCGCTTGCGCAGCCGGCGTTCCTCGGCGGCGCACCGGTCGTCGTGGATGAGCACGGTGACGCCGTCGATCGCGGCCAGTTCGCGCTCGACCTGCTGGAGTTCGTCGCGGTGGCGGACGTGGGCGATGCCCGGCAGCCGGACTCCGCGGTACGTCTCGGGCTCGGGGGTGGTGACGACGATCCGCCGTACGCCTTCGAGGGCGAGTTCGTGGGCGAGGGCGGGCACGTCCAGGCGGCCTTCTGCGCGCTGGCCGCCGGTCATGGCGACGGCGTCGTTGTAGAGGAGTTTGTACGTCATCGTCACCCCGGCGGCGACGGCGGCGCGGACGGCGAGGGAGCCGGAGTGGTGGAAGGTGCCGTCGCCGAGGTTCTGCACGAAGTGGCGGTCGTCGGTGAACGGGGCGAGCCCGATCCACTGCGCGCCCTCGCCGCCCATCTGGGTGAGCCCGACCTGGGCGCCGCGTCCGTCGCCGTCGAGCGCGATCATGGCGTGGCAGCCGATGCCGACGCCGACGAGCGTGTCGTCGGCGGTGCGGGTGGAGGTGTTGTGCGGGCAGCCCGAGCAGAAGTACGGGGTGCGGGCCGCGATCAGCGGCAGGGAGCGGCGGGCGGGCCGGGGTTCGGCCGGCGGCCGGGGCAGGTTCTCGGGGCCGGCGCAGCGGGTGATGGCGCGGGCCACCTCGTCGGCGCCGAGGGTCCCGCGGGCGGTGAGCAGGTCGCGGCCGTGCACGACGGGGGTGTGCTCGCTCCCGTACAGGGCCTGCTTGAGGTGGCCTTCCAGGAACGCGACCTTGTCCTCGACGACGAGGACCCGCTCCAGGCCGGCGGTCTGCGCGGCCAGCGCAGCGTGGTCCAGGGGGAACGGCATGCCGATCTTGATCAGCCGGAGCCCGAGGCGGGCCATGGCGTCCTCGTCCACGCCGAGGTCGGCGAGCGCCCGGCGGACCACGGCGAAGCCGGTGCCGGAGGCGAGGATGCCGAGCCTGGCGCGCGGCGCGTCGAACACGACCCGGTTCAGCCCGTGCGCGGAGGCGTAGGCGCGGGCCAGGTCGAGGCGGCGGGTGAGCATGTCGTGCTCGGCGTCGAGGGAGGCGGGGCCGACGAGCACCGGCGGCTTGCGCGGGGCGGCCCTCTCGGGCTCGGGGACGCCGTGGTCGCCGCCGAGCTCGACGGTGGCGGCGGCGTCCGCGACGTCAGCGACGATCTTGAGACCGGTCCAGAGGCCGCTGGCGCGGGACAGCGCCACCGCGTGCAGCCCGTACTCGATGATCTCGGCGACGGAGCCGGGCGCGAGCAGCGGCATCGACAGGCTCTGGCACATCGGCTCGCACGAGCTGGGCACGGTCGAGGACTTGCTGCCGGGGTCGTCGCCGATCCAGGCCACGGCCCCGCCGAGCGGCGCGGTGCCGGCCAGGTTGCCGTGGCGGATGGCGTCGGCGGCCCGGTCCAGGCCGGGGTTCTTGCCGTACCAGAAGCCGGTCACCCCCTCGTGGCGGCGGCCGGGCAGCGCGTCGAGGAGCTGGGTGCCGGCCACGGCGGTGGCGGCCAGTTCCTCGTTCAGGCCGGGCTTGAAGACGACTCCGGCGGCCTCCAGGAAGCGCGCGGCCCGTCCCATCTCCAGGTCGACGCCGCCCAGCGGGGAGCCCTGGTAGCCGGAGACGAAGACCCGGGTGTCCAGGCCGCGTTCGCGGTCGAGTCTGCGCTGCTCCAGGGTCAGGCGGACCAGGGCCTGGATGCCGGAGATCAGCGCGCGGCCGCTGTCGGCCGCGTACTTGTCGTCGATCGACACCTCGACGGGAACGCTCACGCGAACCTCCTATGCACGTGGAACCCTCAGCACAGCAAGGGTGTGAGGCAGCGCGCAAGAGTCAGCGAACCTGGAGGTTGAAAAACGCAAAATGTTTGATGATGCTGGGTGAATCGGCCGCTTTCTTTGCGCCGGCGAGGGGGGTGTCCCATGTCAGAGGTGGACGAGATCGATCATCGGCTGCTGCGCCTGCTCCGGGAGGACGGCCGCCGGACGTTTTCGGAGATGGCCGAGCGGGTGGGCCTGTCGGTCGCGGCGGTCAAGCGGCGCGTCGACCGGCTCAGGGAGCTGGGCGTGATCACCGGGTTCACCGTCGAGATCGACTACGCGAAGCTGGGCTGGGGCATCGAGGCGTTCACGGAGCTGAGCTATCCGGGCACGACCCCGGTCGCCGACATCGTGCGGACCGCGGCGACCGTGCCGGAGGTGCAGGAGGTGTTCACGATCGCCGGGGACCCGGACGCGCTCATCCACGTCCGGGTCCGCGACCTGGGTCATCTGCAGCAGGTGATCGACCGGCTGCGCCGGGCGGGCGACGTGACGGGCACCAAGACGCTGCTGGTGCTGGGCTCGTGGACCCGTGACACGGGGGCGCCGCGGCCCCTGTGACGTGCCCTTGCCGGGGTTATTTCGGGAATGCCATTCTGGAATCCCTGGCTTACGGGAGCGCGCATCGTGGACAAAGAAGCCATTCGCCTGAAATATCGGCAAGAGCGGGACAAGCGGCTTCGCCCCGACGGCAACGACCAGTACGTCCGGCTCACCGGCCCCTTCTCCCACTACCTCGACGACCCGTACACGCGAAGGACCGAGCGCGAGCCCAGGACCGACGACGTGACCGTGGCGTTCGTCGGCGGCGGCTTCGCCGGCCTGCTCACCGGGGCGCGGCTGAAGGAGGCCGGCGTCCGGGACGTGCGCATCGTCGAGAAGGGCGGCGACTTCGGCGGCACGTGGTACTGGAACCGCTACCCGGGCGCGCAGTGCGACACCGCGTCGTACGTCTACATGCCGCTGCTCGAAGAGACCGGCCACATGCCGACGGAGAAGTACGCGCACGCGCCCGAGATCCTGGAGCACTGCCGGCGCATCGGCAAGCACTACGGCCTGTACGACGACGCGCTGTTCCACACGGAGGTCACCGGGCTGGAGTGGGACGCGACCCGGTCGCGGTGGGTCGTCACGACCGACAGGGGCGACGCGTTCACGGCCCGGTTCGTGGCCATGGGGATCGGGCCGCTGCACGTGCCGAAGCTGCCCGGCGTTCCCGGCATCGAGGACTTCCGCGGCCACTCCTTCCACACCAGCCGGTGGGACTACGACTACACCGGAGGCGACCCGTCGGGCGCGCCCCTGGACCGGCTCGGCGACAAGCGGGTGGGCGTCATCGGCACCGGGGCCACGGCCGTGCAGTGCGTGCCGCACCTGGCGCGGTCCTGCGGGGAGCTGTACGTGTTCCAGCGCACGCCGTCATCGGTGGACGTGCGCGACAACCGGCCGACCGACCCCGAGTGGTTCGCCTCGATCGCCTCCCCCGGCTGGCAGCGGCGCTGGCTGGAGAACTTCACCGCCATGCAGACCGGCGTGCTCGCCGACGAGGACCTGGTGATGGACGGCTGGACCGACATCGCCCGCAGGGTCCGCTCCCGGATCGCCGCGCTGCCGCCGGAGGAGCGCGCCCTGGAGCGGATGCTGGCCGCGTTCGAGGACTCCGACTTCGAGAAGATGGAGGAGATCAGGGCCCGCGTGGACGCCGTGGTCGAGGACCCGGAGACGGCCCGGCGGCTCAAGGCGTGGTACCGCCAGCTCTGCAAGCGGCCCTGCTTCCACGACGAATACCTCCAGGCGTTCAACCGGCCGAACACCCACCTGGTCGACACCGACGGCAAGGGCGTCGAACGGATCACCCCGGACGGCGTCGTGGTGGCGGGCCGGGAGTACGCGCTGGACTGCCTCGTCTACGCCTCGGGGTTCGAGGTCGGCACCGCGTTCACCCGGCGGGCCGGCTACGACCCGGTGGGGCGTGACGGGGTCAGGCTGTCGGAGCGCTGGGCCGAGGGCATGCGCACGCTGCACGGCATCCACGTGCACGGCTTCCCCAACGCCTTCATCGTCCAGCCCACCCAGGGCGCGAACCTCGTCTCCAACATCCCGCACAACCTCACCGAGTCGGGCGCGACCATCGCGGCGATCGTCAGGCACGCCCTCGACCACGGCCACCGCGAGGTCGAGGTGACCCGGGAGGCCGAGGACGCCTGGGTGGAGCTGCTGCTGACGGGGACCGGCGGGCTGCTCGGCGGGGCCGACTGCACGCCGGGCTACTACAACGGCGAGGGACGGGACTCCGGTCTGCTCGGCCGCCTCTTCGTCGGCTACCCGCACGGGGCGACGGCCTTCTTCGACCACATCGACCGGTGGCGCTCGTCGGGCGCGTTCGAGGGGCTCACCTTCCGATGATTTTCCCGTGAGGTCGCGGCCGTCCGGGGTAGCGGGCGATGGACGGCCAGAGACCTGGAGGGGGACGTTGTGACCGAACACACGCCTGAACACGATCCGCACTCGCGGTTCGAGGACGAGGGGATCCCGGATCTCCAGGACGGAACGCCGGAGCAGCAGTGGGCCGAGGACCCGCAGGAGGCGCCGCTCCCGGCCGACCGTCCCATCGCCGTCGACGACTACGGCACCACGGTCGACGAGCAGATCCAGGGCGAGCCGCTGGACGGCCGCCTGGAACGTGAGGTGCCCGAGGAGGAGGCGTCCTTCGGCACCGACACGCCGGTGACCGTGCAGCGGGCCCCCCGATCCGACCCCGACGAGCGTCCGCTCACCGAGGACGGCGGCCTGGGTGTCGGGTCCGACCTCGACACGGACTTCCAGGAGGACACCGGGGTGGACGAGGACCCCGGCCGCGCCGGCCGCCTGGTGGCCGCCGACGAGGGCGCCCATCCCGACACCGAGCCGGACGAGGTGGCCCGCGACGTCGGCCCCGACATGGGCGGCTACTCCGCCGAGGAGGCCGCCATGCGGGTCGAACCGGAATAGGGAGAAACATGACCAGGAAAGATGAGAAGGGCGGCTACTCGCAGGAAGCCGGGTACATGGCCGGCCGCGACGACGAGTACGGCGTCACGGCGGGCTCCGGCGAGAAGTCCGTGGCCGCCCGCACCGACGAGATCGAAGGCCACGAGGAGGTCATTCCCGGGCCCAGCCCGCACCCGATGCCCGCCGCCGCCACCCGAGGCGACCAGGGCCACGGCGGCGATCCGGGCTTCCGCGTACGCGGCCCGGTGGACGAGGCCAGGCACGGCGAGGTCGAGGACGACGGCGAGGACCTCGGCGAGCGCGTCCCGGCCGGCGGTCACCTGAACGGCGACGCCGACTGGGTCGACTCCGACGTCGCGGAGGACCCGGACGCCGGCTCCGGCCGCACCGAGGCGGACGACGGCGGCTACCTGCCGGGCGAAGGCACCGGCCGGCCGCTCTGAACAACACCCACCCCGAACGAAGGAACGAGGACATGGAACAGCAGCGAGGCGACGACAGGCACCAGCCCGACATCCACGAGCCGGGCTCGCCCGAAGGCATGAGCGCGGAGGAGGTCGACGCCCGCAGCGACCTGGCCCGCTGGATCAGCGGCGTGCACGCCTTCCCTGCGGACAAGAAGGAACTCGTGGAGCGGGCTCAGGGGCAGTCCGCCCCCGACCCGGTGCTGTCCGTGCTGCGGTCGCTGCCCGACCGCAGCTACGACACCATGAACGACGTGGCCGAGGAGCTCGGCCTGGCCGGGCGGGGCCAGTTCGACTGATCGCATATCGGCGCCGGTGCGGGTAGGGACGGGGCATGAAAGCCCCGCCCTCACCCCGGGTCGCCCGGCCGGTGATGTACCAACGCTGGTCGAACATGACGTTCCTGCACTGGCGCTACCCTGCCGAGACGGTCCAGGCCCTGGTGCCCCCGCAGCTCACGGTCGAGACGTTCGACGGGACCGCGTGGGTGGGGATGACCCCGTTCCTCATGGAGGACGTGCGCGCGCCGGGCCTGCCCCAGCTGCCGTGGGTGTCGAGGTTCCCGGAGACGAACCTGCGCACCTACGTGCGCGACGGGCGGGGGCGCTCGGGGATCTGGTTCTTCTCGCTCGACGCCGGCCGGCTGCCCGCCATGCTCGGCGGGCGGGCGGGCTACTGGCTGCCGTACCACTGGTCCGACATGTCGGTACGCATCGACGCCGGTCACTGGCGCTACCGGAGCCGCCGGATCTGGCCGGGGCCGCGCGGCGCCCGCTGCCACGCCGAGTCCAAGGTCGGCCTGGTGCTGACGGAGCGGGAACGGGACGGGCTCGCGCACTTCCTGACGGCCAGGTTCCGCCTGTTCTCGCAGGTCGCGGGCCGTACCGTGACGGCGGAGGTGGAGCACCCGCCCTGGCCGCTGCACCGCGCCGAGCTGCTGGAGCTGGACCAGACGCTGCTGAGCTCGGCGGGCCTGCCCGACGCCGGGCACGACCCGCTGGTGCACGCCTCCCCGGGGGTGCCGACCCGCATCGGCATGTGGCGACCGTTCTGACCCGGCCGCGCGCTTCCCGTCTCGCTGCCTGGGGACAGGGACCTTGGTCCCCGGTCAGGCGTATGCCACAGGCTAGGCGGTCCGTACCCGGGCTCCCGTCAGGATGTACTCGATCACGTCGGTCGCCGAGTGGTCCTCCGGCAGCTCGGCCAGGAAGCCGACGTCCTGGCCGAGGGTGAGCAGGGGCGGCTCGGCGTAGCCGTCGGGGCGATGCTGGCCGAGCCCGATGGCCGCGAGCAGCCCGTTGCACAGGCAGCGCCGGTCCTCCGCCTCCTCCGCCGGCCGGCCCTTGCGCACGTAGACGTCGACCGGCTCCGCGGGGCACCGGTAGCCGACCGCGCCGTCCTCCTTCGCGTACGGGGTGCGCAGGTAGCCCAGATCGCACAGGCGCGGCCGGTCGGCGTAGACCGCCGGGTCGGCGAGCGTGCCGGGCACGTCCGCGACCTTGAAGGGGAACCCGGTCGGCGAGGCCAGCGGGTCGTTGCGCACCCGGAGCGTACCGGCGGAGGCCTCCCGCAGCAGGCGGTCCCTGAGCGTCGGGTCGAGCCCCGACTCGCGGCAGAGCGCGAAGGCCGAGCCGGCCTGGATGCCGTTCGCGCCGGCGGCCAGCGCCGCGGCCAGGCCGTCGGCGGTGCCGTACCCTCCGGCGAGCCAGAACGGCAGCCCGATCGCGGCCACCTTGGCGATGTCCACCTCGTCACGCGGCCCGTACACCGGCTCGCCCCGCTCGTCGAGCGTCATCCGACCGCGCGGCGGCGCGCTGTGCCCGCCCGCGACGGGCGACTCCAGCACGAACCCGTCGGGACGGGTGCGCGGCGTGCGGGCCAGGTAGGTGGCCAGCACGTGCGAGGAGACGATGGCGAGCAGCCGGGGCCGCGGCAGCGGCGGGAGCGTCCGCCCGAACAGCCGGCGCGGCTCGACCGCCACCGGCTGCCGGTCGCCGTCGGCCACGGTGACGGCGACCTCTCCCCGGCGGTGCGCGGCCAGCTCGTCCAGCAGGTGCGGGATCTCCGCCGGGATGCCGGCGCCGACCAGGACGTAGTCGACCCCGGCCAGCATCGCGCCGTAGACGGCGGCGGGCGTGGCCATCTGGATCTTCTCCAGGTAGTTGACGCCGATCAGCCCGTCGTGCCCCTCCTTGGCCAGGTACACCTCGCAGAAGTTGGCCGCCACGGTCAGCTCGTCCAGCGCGCGGCTCTGCCGCAGGCCCAGCCGGGGCACGGGCCGGTACGGCGACCCCTCGGGGATGCCGCCGGGCACGAAGTAGCGGCGCAGCACCCGCCCGGCCACCTCGGGCACCGGGAAGGCGGCGAGCGCCCGGCGCAGGTCGCCGCCGGGGTCGCCCTGCTGCAGCCGCCGGGCCAGGGTGAGGTCCAGCGCCGTCCCCGACACCACGCCCAGTTGCCCGGCCCTGGACACCGTCCGTGCCAGCCGCCATCCCGACACTCCCACGCCCATGCCGCCCTGGATGAGGACGGGCGGGTCGCCCTGCGCACTCCTGCCCATGATGCCCAGTGCAGCAGGTGCGGCCTCCGGTGCTGTAGGGGCCAAAGTCCCTCCCGCCGGTGACTCCCGCCCCTACCCGGGACCGCCGCGGCCCGCTGTCATGCTGGCAGACCCCCTCGCACAGCAGGAGAGATCCCGTGACCGTACGATCCAGGGCCGCGCTGCCGCAGCCCTACGACGGGATGTACGCGGCCTACGCCACCGCGCTGTCCGGCGCCCGGCTGGCCGAGTCCAGCAAGTCCCGTTACCTCAACCGGGTGCGCGCCTTCCTGACCTGGACCGCGGAGGCCTCGGCCCGCGGCGCGCTGGGCCGCGACCCGCTCGGCGACATGGCCGCCGCCGTCGGCGCTGCGCACGGCTACCAGTGCCATCTCCGGGACGGCGGGTACGCGCCCGCGACGATCGACGGCATGCTGGCGGCGGTGGACGACTTCTACGCCCGCCGCGGCATCGGCGCGACCGGCGCCCGCCGCGAGCGCTCCGGAAGCGTCTGACCGGTCAGCGGGGGAACTCCAGCACCAGATACTCGTACTCGGCCGGGCCGGTGAGGTCGAACCGCTTGTCGCCGTCGCGGTCGACGAAGAACGACAGGTAGACCTCGCCCTTCCACTCGCCGGCGGGGGTGGCTGCGCCGTTCTGGGAGATCGTGGAGAACAGCACCTTGTCCTGGGTGTCCGAATGCTCGGCGACCCGGGTGTCGACCAGGTGGTTGTGGGCTCGCTCGTCCATCCAGAGGGTGCCGGACCCGTGCTCGTAGTCGGCGATGCCGGTGCCGGGCGCGTAGCAGGTGTGGTCCTCGACCTTCGCGCCCTGCTCGACGCGGAGGACCGAGTCGTCGGTCCAGGCGCAGATCTGGGCTGCGGTGTCCTTGGCCAGGGTGGGGAAGCGCAGCTCGAACGGCTCCGCCTTCATCGTGACCCGGGTGATCTCCCGATCGCGGTCGGAGAACGCCATGGTGCTCGCCGTGCCGCCCTGCCAGACCTCGATGCCCAGCCGGGGCGAGCGGGCGACCTGGTCACGCACGGGTGACGGGGTGCCCGACGCGCTCGGCGTGGGCCCGGAGGTCGCGCCCCCGGTGGGGCGGTCCAGGTTGAGCGCGAGCGTCACGGCCACGGTGGCCACCGCGACGGCCCCGGCGACGAGCGACGCGCCGATGACCATCCCCGCGCGCCGGCGTCCCGGCTGCGTGGCGGGCGCCCCCGACAGCACCGACGCGGACCCCCACGCTCCCCCCGGCCCCGGGCCGGACTGAGGGCCGGACGGGGGACCTGACTGAGGGCCGGACCGGAGGGCTGATGGCGGGGGCAACGGCACGGGGGTGCCGCTCGGCGGCGGGAGGGTGCCCGGCCTGGCCGTCGGCATGGCCTCCTGGTTCCTGTTCATCAGGCCGAGCAGCACCTGCTCGGCCGTCGGCCGCCGCGCCGGGTCCTTGGCCAGGCAGGCGGCCACGAAGTCGCGCAGCCGTCCCGACAGCCGCCCCAGGTCGGGCGTGCCGTTGAGGATCCGGTTGATGACGGCCGGCATCGGCTCCTGACCGAACGGCGGCCGCCCGTTGGCGGCGAACGCGATCGTGCAGGCCCAGGCGAACAGGTCGAGCGGCGCTCCCGCGGGATGCCCGGACAACTGCTCGGGAGCCATGTACGCGGGAGTGCCGACGACCCCGCTGGCCGGGGCGGCGGTGCCCTCGAACGGCCGCGCGATGCCGAAGTCGATCACCCGCGGCCCGTCGGCGGCCAGCAGCACGTTGCCGGGCTTGAAGTCGCGGTGCACGATCCCCGCCGCGTGGATGGCGCCCAGCGCGGTCGCGGTCGCCACGGCCAGCCGGTCCAGGTCGGTCCCGGCCAGGACGCCGCGCTCGCGCACCGCCTCCTGCAGCGACGGGCCTTCCACGTACTCGCTGATCACGTACGGCGGGTCGGACTCGGGGTCGGCGGCGAGGACCCGGGCGGTGCAGAACGGCGCGACCCGTTGCAGGGCGGCCAGCTCGCGGTGGAAGTAGCGCCTGGCGTCGGCGTCGTCCCCGAAGTCGGCGTGCAGGAGCTTGACCGCCACCCGCTCACCGGAGTCCGACTCCGCCAGGAACACGGTGCCCTGACCGCCCTCGCCGAGGCGGCCGCTGAGGGCGTAGCCGGCGATCTCCCGGGGGTCGTTGGCGCGGAGGGGGCGGACTCCGCTGATCGATGGCATGTCTCGATTGTGCCGGATGGCCCGGTGCCGGGGCTTGCGGTGTGCTTGACGACCGCCTCGGGAAGAGGTTATGTTCGGAAGCAATTTAAAGGAAACTTTACTAATAGTTTCCTGCGACTCCCATCCCCGTTCACCCCCCAACCGGATGCCGGAGCACCATGAACCAGAGAGTCCTGGCCGTCCTCGCCACGCTACTCATGCCGCTCGCCGTGCTGGTCGCCGTCCCCGTGACCGCCTCCGCCTCCTCGACGGCCGCCTCGTCGGCCGTCTCGTCCGTCGCCGCGCTCGCCGAGTGGGCGCCGTGGACCGCCTACACCGCCGGCACCCGCGTCACGTACCAGGGTGTCACGTACGAATGCCGCCAGAGCCACACCTCGCAGCCCGGCTGGGAGCCGCCGAACGTCCTGGCGCTGTGGCTGCCGACCACCGGAGGCGGCGGCGACACCCAGGCCCCATCGGTGCCCGGCAACCTGCGCTCCACCGGCGTCACCAGCAGCAGCGTCTCCCTCGCCTGGAACGCCTCCACCGACAACGTCGCCGTCACCGGCTACGAGGTCTACCGCGGCTCCACCCTCCTCACCACCGTGACCGGCACCAGCCACAGCGACACCGGACTCAACGCCGACACCGCCTACACCTACACCGTCCGCGCCCGCGACGCCGCCGGCAACCGCTCCGCCGCCAGCACCGCCGTCACCGCCAGAACCTCCACCGGAGGCGGCGGCGACACCCAGGCCCCGTCCGTGCCCGGCAACCTGCGCTCCACCGGCGTCACCAGCAGCAGCGTCTCCCTCGCCTGGAACGCCTCCACCGACAACGTCGCCGTCACCGGCTACGAGGTCTACCGCGGCTCCACCCTCCTCACCACCGTGACCGGCACCGGCCACACCGACACCGGACTCAACGCCGACACCGCCTACACCTACACCGTCCGCGCCCGCGACGCCGCCGGCAACCGCTCCGCCGCCAGCACCGCCGTCACCGCCAGAACCTCCACCGGAGGCGGCGGAGGCGGGGACAAGGTCCTCGGCTACTTCGTCAACTGGGGCGTCTACCAGCGGGGCTACCACGTCAAGAACATCGACACCAGCGGCTCCGCGGCCAAGCTCACGCACATCAACTACGCCTTCGGCGACGTGCGGAACGGCCAGTGCGCGCTCACCGACACCAACGCCGACTACGACCGGTTCTACAGCGCGGCGGAGAGCGTGGACGGCGTCGCCGACACCTGGGACAACGGAGCCCTGCGCGGCAACTTCAACCAGCTGCGCAAGCTCAAGCAGAAGCACCCGCACCTCAAGGTGCTGTTCTCGTTCGGCGGCTGGACCCTGTCCGGCGGCTTCGGCCAGGCCGCGCAGAACCCGGCCGCGTTCGCCGAGTCCTGCTACCGCCTGGTCGAGGACCCGCGCTGGGCGGACGTGTTCGACGGCATCGACATCGACTGGGAGTACCCGAACGCCTGCGGCCTGAGCTGCGACAGCAGCGGCCCCGCCGCGTTCCGGAACCTGATGCAGGCGCTGCGCGCCCGGTTCGGCTCCGGCAACCTGGTGACCGCCGCGATCACGGCCGACGGCACGAACGGCGGCAAGATCGACGCCGCCGACTACGCGGGCGCCGCCCAGTACGCCGACTGGTACAACGTCATGACCTACGACTACTTCGGCGCCTTCGCGGCCCAGGGGCCGACCGCCCCGCACTCGCCGCTCACCTCCTACAACGGGATCCCGACGCCCGGGTTCTACTCCGACGCCGCGATCCAGAAGCTGAAGAGCAAGGGCGTCCCGGCGAGCAAGCTGCTGCTCGGCATCGGCTTCTACGGCCGCGGCTGGACCGGCGTGACCCAGTCCGCCCCGGGCGGCACGGCCTCCGGCGCGGCTCCCGGCACCTACGAGGCGGGCATCGAGGACTACAAGGTGCTCAAGACCCGCTGCCCCGTCACCGGCACCGTCGCGGGCACCGCGTACGCCCACTGCGGCAACCAGTGGTGGAGCTACGACACGCCGGCCACGATCGGCGGCAAGATGGGCTACTCGAAGAACCAGGGCCTCGGCGGCGCGTTCTTCTGGGAGCTCAGCGGTGACACGACCAACGGGGAGCTGATCACCGCGATGCGTGACGGCCTGCGCTGATCCCCCACCGCCCGGCAGGGCCGGCCCCGCGGTCCGGGGCCGGCCCTCTCACGTCAGGCGGTAGCCGCGCACGTAGTCGACGGTGAACTCCTTCGGGTACGGCCCCTGCCGGGGGCCGGGGACCTCGTAGACGTTGAGCATGAGCTGCATCGGGTAGCCGGGCGACTGGCCGACGGTCCTGACGTGCTCGCCGTCGACGAAGAAGGCGACGTGATCGGGCGTCCACTCGGCCGCGTAGGTGTGGAAGTCGCGGGCGTCGATGGGGAGCGTCTCGCGGGTGAAGTCGTCGGTGACGGACGGGTCGCCGAACGGGTGCAGCCCCATGCCGACGCCGGTCGAGTCCGGGCCGACGTCGCGGCCGAAGATCTCGCACACGCAGATCTCGGCCGAGCGTTCCGGCGTGTCCTCGTACCCGATCATCCAGAGCGCGCACATGGCGCGCGGGTCGTCGCTGACCTTGGCCCGCATCTCGATCCGGCCGTGGTGCGGGGGTGTAGAGCCGGACGTTCTCCTGGGGCTCGCGGACCACGCCGCCGCCGCGCCCGTGCTGGCCGACGGTGCTGCCGACCGGGCCCGCGAACACGCCCGTCTGCAGGGACGACACGCGCAGCTCGCCCTCCAGTTCGGGGCTCCAGGGCGGCTGGTCCTCCTCGATGAGCAGCCGCAGCCGGCCGCCGCCGGTGCGGTAGCGGGCCGCCGACCGGTCGCGGGTGGTCCACTGCGGCAGGTAACGGGCCACCCACTTCGCCGGGTCGAGCTCGTCGCCCTCGAAGGTGTCTTCGAACTCCAGCTCGTAACGCACCAGACCACGGTACGTCAGCGGATCATGGATTCGGCGCCCGCGGCCCACCGCCTGAACTTGATCGGTTCGCGCGGCGGGGCGGCGGGCTCCAGGTTGATCACCCGGGCGTCCTCGGGCACGTGGCGCAGGTCATGCGTGATCATGATGGTGGTCCGGCCCGTCATCAGCCGCCGCAGCGGCTCCATCACGCGGGCGACGGTGGCCTCGTCCAGCCCGGTCATGGGCTCGTCCAGCACCAGCACGGGGGCGTCGCGCAGGATCGCCCTGGCGATCGCCACCCGCTGCCGCTGCCCGCCGGACAGCAGCCTGCCGCGCTGGCCCACCGGTGAGTCGTAGCCGTGCGGGAGCGTTCTGACGAACTCGTGCACGCCGGCCAGCTCGGCCGCCGCCATCACCTCCTCGGGCGAGGCGTCCGGCCGTCCGTAGGCGATGTTGTCGCGTACGGAACCCGAGAACAGCAGCGTCTCCTGGTGCAGGATCGTGATGTTGTCGCGCACCGACGCCCTGGTCAGGTCGCGCAGGTCGATCCCGTCCAGCAGCACCCGCCCGCCGCTCGGGTCGTAGAACCGCAGCAGCAGCTTGGCGAGCGTCGACTTGCCGGCGCCGCTCGGCCCGGTGCAGGCCACCAGTTCGCCCGGTTCGACGGTGAACGAGAGGTCCACCAGCGTCGGCCGCTTGCGGCCCGGATAGGTGAAGGTGACGTGGTCGAAGGCGATCGCGCCGCGGCTGCGGCCGGGGAGCGGCGTCGCGTCCTCCCGGTCGGTCACCGCGGGCTGGACCTTGAGCACCTCGATGACCCGGTCGGAGCCCGCCGCCGCCTCCGACACGGTGAGGGCGATCTCGCCCAGGCTCTGCACGGCCGGGTAGAGCATGGCCAGGTAGGCGGCGAAGGCCAGCAGCCCGCCGAGCGTGAGCCGGCCCGAGGCGATCTCCCAGGCGCCCACGCCGAGGACGACGATCAGGCCGACGGTCTCCAGCACCTGCATCAGCGGCCCGTACACGCCCGCCAGCCACGCCTGGCGCAGGTTCGCGCGCAGCCAGCCGCGCCCGGCGCGGTGCAGCCGCCGCGACTCGCTCGCCTCGCGGTTGTACGCGTGCACGAGGGCCTGGTTGGCCAGGCCTTCCTCGATCACGCTGTTCATGTCGCCGTTGCTGGCCCGTTCGGTGGCCGAGGCGGTCCTGAACCGGGACGCGAAGACCTTCGAGGCGATGAGGAACGCCGGGAACAGCGCCAGCGTGACCAGGGCCAGGTCCCAGCGGATGAAGAACGCCGCCCCGGCGAAGAAGACCGCGCTCGCGGCCGTGGTCACCAGTTTGACCAGCCCGGAGCCCATCAGCTCCTCGATGGCCTCGATGTCGTCGGTCAGCCGGGCCATCAGGTCGCCCAGGCGGCGGTTCTCCGCGAAGTCCGGCGACAGCTTCTGCAGGTGCGCGAACACCCGGTCACGAAGGCGCAGCAGGAACCGCTCGGCTCCGACCGCCGTCGCGTAGGTGCCGGCGATCGACGTCACCCCCGCCACGGCCGCCAGCCCCAGCCACGCGGACGCGGGCGTCCAGAAGGCGGACAGGTCGCGGGTGGTGAGCACCTCGTCGGTGATGTAGCCGAACAGCCGGATGGCGATCACCTCGCAGAGGGCGGCCAGCACCGCGAACACCACACCCGCCGCGAAGAACCGGCGCATGCCGCGGGTGTCAGGCCAGAACTCCCTGAAGGTACGGCGCAGCGTGACCGTCGGCGCGAGCGGCCCCCGCGCGCTCCGGTCGGCCAACTGGAGGGGGAGCCGACGGTTGACCCGCCGGCCCCCCCGACTTCCTTTTACCACCCCCACCACCTGTTGCAGCAGGAGTAGCAGCGACAACAGCGGTACCTACGTCTGTAGCAGCACCGCCGCCGTCTTCCGCATCCACTCGTAAGAGCCATTTCTGCCTCCCCCGAATCGATCGAACCGTCTTTTTCGGACGGTAGCACCTATATGCCCTCAATTCACGGCAGAAACATCCGCAAAACGCGCCTTGACCTGCAACGCCCGTTCTTTATGTCGGACATCGGAAAACGGTCAAAGAACGGCAACACTCGAACGGTGATGTATTTCTAACTTCATCCTCCCGATGACAAGAATTCCCCTGAACGAGATTCTGGTCGCGGTACGGATGTGACCCGCGGGACACGAGTCCACGGTCCGCCAGAGGATTCAGTCCATGGATCTACCGGCCGGCGGGGAAACCGTGGCCGTGTCGCGCGCCGCCAGCACCGTCAACGCCGCCAGACCCGCCAATCCGGCCCCCGCCACGTACGGCAGCGCCGTCCCCACGTCGAACAGCACGCCCGCGCCCGCCGGCCCCGCGATCCTGGCGAAGGCGCTCGCCGACTGGCCGGCCCCCAGCCGGGCGCCGCGCCGCTCCGGCGGGCCCGCCGCGGCCAGCAGGCTCGCCACGGTCGGCGTGACCAGGCCGTTGCCCGCCGACAGCACGCACACGGCCAGCACGCACAGCCACGCCGGACCCGCCGGGACGACGGGCAGGCAGGCCGCCATGACCACCGCCCCGGCCGCCGCCACCCGGGCGTCGCCCCACCGCCTGGCCAGCAGCGTCACCGGCCCCGCCTGCACGGCCGCCATGGACAGCCCGGCCGCGGCCATGGCCAGGCCGATCGCCTCCGGCCCCCAGCCGTAGCGGTCCCTGCCGAGGAAGGCCAGCGTGGTCTCCATGCCGACGAAAGCCGCCATGGTGAGGAAGCCCGTCCCGGCCAGGAGCAGCACGCCGCCGCTCCGCGCGCCGGCGCCGCCGGCGGCCTCCGCGCGCCGGCCCGGCTCGGGGAGCAGGAAGAACGCCGCCACCAGGTTGGCGGCGGCCAGGGCCGCGGCCGCGTACGCCGACGCCTGGAACCCCCAGGGGGCCAGCGCCGCGCCCAGGGCGGGGCCGGCCACGAACGCCGTGCCGATGGCCATGCCCAGGCGCGCCATCGCGCCGGTGCGCCGCTCCTCCGGCACGGCGTCGGCCAGGTAGGCCTGGGCGACCGAGATGCTCCCGCCGAACGCCCCGGCCAGCGCCCTGGCGGTGACCAGCCAGCCCAGGGAGGTCGCCGCGCCGGACATGGCCAGCGACAGCGCCGAGCCGGCGAGGGCGATCAGCAGCACGGGACGCCGCCCGTACCGGTCGGACAGCCGCCCGAGCAGGGGCGCGGCCAGGAACTGCGCCACGGAGTAGGCGCTCACCGTGACCCCGTACCAGACGCCCGTCGCGCCGAGGTCGGCGGCGAAGAACGGCAGCGACGGCAGGATCACCGTGAACCCCAGCAGGTCGACGAAGACCGTAAGGATGATCACGAGCTGGGCCGGCCGCCGCATCGGCACTCCAAGGGAGGTGGATCTGGGTTCGGCGTGTCATGCTACAAGTCGACGCGGTGCTCTCCGCGACAGTACTGAAGTGCCGATATGCTGGCGAAACCCTTTTACTGGTGATAGACAGCTCTACTGGTGATGGACAGCGTAATGCCGGGACAAATCAACCAAGCCCTCATCTGGCCGGGCCGGCAGGACGCCCCGGCGAGGTGGGCGGCCGTGACAGGACGGTCCTGAACAATCCGATGGAGCCCTCCCAGAACTACTTCGACCGCCTGGCCGACCTGGACGCGCGACTGGGACGGGCGCGAGGCGACGACGCGATGGCGCTGGAGCGGGCCGCCGGCATTCTGGCCGGGCGCACCTCGTGCCGGATCGCCGAGGCGCACGCCTACCTGCGCAGGATCGCCGCCGAGCAGGGGCGCGAGGTGTTCGAGCTCGCCGCCGAGGTGCTGGCGGCGCTGGAGGGCGACGCCGAGGACGGCCCCGAGCGGCTGCGCGCCGCCGTCGCCTCGGCGCTGCGGCCCCCGCGCCGGACCCACTCCCCGGCGGACGGTGACTGGGCACGCGTCACGCAGCAGGTGCTCGACGCCCTGGGCGGCAGCCACACCGTGCTGATGCCGGTGCGCGGCGCGGGCGGGCGCATCGAGGACTACGTGTTCACGGCCGCGGGCCCCGAACTGGTGGACATCTCCGGCCGGCGCGGCACCGAGATCGTCGGCCTGCGGGTCAGCGAGGTCTATCCGACGCTCATGGGCGGTCCCGTATGGGACGCCTGGGAGCGGTGCGTCGCCGACGGGATGCCGCGCCAGGTCGGCCCCATCCCCTACGTCAGCGTCCTGCCCAGGGCGCCGGCCGAGATGTCCATCTCGGTGCAGGTGAGGCCGGTGGGCCCCGGCGTGATCAACACCTGGGTGCGGCACGACGTGGAGACCCGGCTGGAGGTCCGGAGCTCGCAGACCGAGCGGCTGGGCAACCTCGGGTGGGGCGAGTGGGACCTGGTCACCGGCGAGATCACCTGGTCGCCCGGCCTCTACCGGGTCTACGAGCGCGACCCGGCCGGCGGGCCGCTCTCCCAGCAGGCGCTCGACGCCCTCACGCTCCCGGAGGACGTGCCGGTGCGGGCGCAGGCCGCCGCGGACTTCGCCAGGGGCCGGACCGCCGATCTCACGTACCGGGTCAGGATCGGCGCCCGGGTCAAGCACCTGCGCATGATCGCCGACGCGGTGCGCGACTCCGGGGGCCGCCCGGTCAAGGTCTTCGGCGTGTTCCAGGACGTCACCGCGCGCGAGACGACCCGCATCCAGCTGGCCAGGGTCGAGGAGGAGCTGCTGGAGCACCGGCGCAGCCTGGAGGTCGAGCACCGGCTCGCCGCCGAGCTCCAGCACATCGTGCTGCCCATCCCGGCCGAGCCGATCGACCTGCCCCGGCTGCGGGTGGCGGTCCGCTACCTGCCCGCCGTCCAGGCCCAGCGGGTCGGCGGCGACTGGTACCACGCGGCGATCGCCGGCGACGGCAGCGTGGTGCTCGCCATCGGCGACGTCGCGGGCCACGGCGTGCGCGCGGCGGCGTGCATGGCCCAGCTCCGGCACGCGCTGGCGGCGCTGGCCGTCACCACCACCAGCGACCCGGCCGAGCTGCTCTCCCACCTCAACCACCTGCTGTACGTGGGAGGCGAGGGGACGAGCACCGCCACCGCCGTGGTGGGCCGCTACCTGCCCGACACCGGCGAGCTGCGCTGGGCCCAGGCCGGCCACCCGCCGCCGCTGCACACCCGGGGCGGGCGCACCATCGAGCTGGACCGTCCGCACGGCCCGCTGCTCGGCGCCGTCCCGGCCGCCGCCTACGGCACCGCCGCCGTCACGATCGAGCCGGGAGACCTGCTGCTGCTCTACACCGACGGCCTGGTCGAGCGCCGCGACCGGACCCTGCGCGAGGGGCTCATCCCGGTGATCTCCATCCTCGACCGCACCTCCGCCCAGCGCAGCCCTCAGCCCGTCGCCGACGTGATCACCCAGCTCCCCGACGCCAACCCGCACGACGACACCTGCGTGCTGGCCGCGCGCCGGCTGCCCGTCCCGGCGGAGAGCGGCCATGGCTGAGGACCTGGAACCGCTGCTCAGCCGGGACTTCAACCTGGACTCCCTGGTCTCCCTGCGCCGTGAGGTGGAGCGCCGCAGCGAGCAGGAGGGGCTGACCGGGCTGGCGCTGTACCGGTTCGTGGTGGCCGTCAACGAGATCACCACCAATGCCGTACGGCACGGCGGCGGGGGCGGACGGCTGAGCCTGTGGAAGGGCCCGGGCCGGCTCCGCTGCGAGGTCACCGACCGCGGCGGCGGCCTGCCCGACGGCGCGGAGCGGGCGCAGACACCGCCGCCCACCTCCCCCAACGGCCGCGGCCTGCTGCTGGCCAGGCACGGCGCCAGCCGGCTCGACGTCCACAGCGGCGCCGACGGCACCAGCGTCGTGCTGGAGCTCACCTACCCCTGACCGGTGCGCGGCCCGGCCCTCTTCCGAGGGTCGGGCCTTTTCTTTTATTATAGCTATGATTCAACTTTAGGAGCGGTATGGGCAGGATCGGCACGGTGCACTGTTACGGCGGGTTCGCCATCGACGCCGTGTCGCAGGCGGAGGCCGTGCTCGGGGACCGAGAGGTCGTGACCTGCCCGACGCCGGAGAGCTTCCTCGCCGAGCTGCACCGCGTGGAAGCCGTGCTGGGCCTCGGCATGCGGGTGCCCGACTGGTCCGCCGCCCCCCGGCTGCGGCTGATCCACCTCGTCGGCTCGGGCGCCGACAGCATCCTCCCCGCGCACGGGCTGTCGCCGGACGTGCGGGTGGCGGGCGCCCGCGGGCTGTCCGCGCCGGCCATGGCGGAGTTCGCCGTCGCCATGCTCCTCGCGCTGGCCAAGCGGCTGCCCGAGGTGCTGGCCAGCCAGCGGGCGCGGGTGTGGGAACGGCACCGTCCCGTCGTCCTGTCCGGGGGGACCCTCCTGGTGGCGGGGGCGGGGCCGGTCGGCCGAGAGATCGCCCGCCGCGCCGGGGCGCTGGGCATGACCGTGATCGGGGTGCGCGGCGACCCCGTGCCGGTGCCCGAGTTCGACGAGACGCATCCCGCCGCGCGCTTCGCCGAGCTGGCCGCGCGGGCCGACGCCATCGTGCTGGCGGTGCCCGCGACCCCGCGGACCCGCCACCTGCTGGACGGCGGGGTGCTGGACCGGTGCCGGCCGTCCTGCCTCATCGTCAACGTCTCGCGCGGCGAGGTGGTGGACGAGCACGCGCTGGCCGACCGGCTGCGGGCCGGCTCGATCGGCGGCGCCGCGCTCGACGTGTTCCAGAAGGAGCCGCTGCCCGAGGACAGCCCGCTGTGGGACGCGCCCGGCGCCATCCTCACCCCGCACGTGGCGTGGAGCTCGCCCGGCTACAGCAGGAAGGTGGTCGAGCTGTTCGCGCACAACCTGGAGCGGGTCGAGCGCGCCGAACCGGTGGTCAACCCGATCGACCTGACACGCGGCTACTGACCATGGTCCCCTCCTGGTTCAGCGACGCGCTCGCACGCCCCGCCGACACCGGCGAGGTGACCGTCGACGGGGTGCCGATCCGCTACCGCGCCTGGGGCCCCGCCGACCGGCCTGGCCTCGTCTTCGTGCACGGCGGCGCCGCCCACGGCCGGTGGTGGGACCACATCGCGCCGCACTACGCCGACCACCACCGGATCGTCGCCCCGGACCTGGCCGGACACGGCGACAGCGGCCACGCCCCGCGCTACGGCCACGCCTCCTGGGCCGGGCAGGTGCTCGCGGTCGCGGCCGACGCCGGTCTGGACGGGCCGCCGGTGCTGGTCGGGCACAGCATGGGCGGGCTGGTCTGCCTGCGCGCGGCTCTCTCGTACGGGGAGCGGCTGGCCGGGGTGGTGTGCGTCGACTCGATCCTGCGCGACGAGGCGGACACCCCGGCGCACGTGCGGCGGCGGCAGCGGGCGCTGAGCCGCCCGCGCCTCTACCCGACCAGGGAGGAGGCGGTGGCCCGCTTCCACCCGATCCCCGAGGTGGGGCGGGCGCACCGGTTCATCGTCGAGCATCTCGCCGAGACCTCGGTCCGGGCCGTCGAGGGCGGCTGGACCTGGAAGTTCGACCCTCTTCTGTTCGGCCAGGCGGAGCTGGCGATGGCCGACCTGGTCCCGCCCGCCTGCCCGGTCGCGCTCGTGCGGGCCCGTGACGGGCTGCCGCCGCCGGAGATGACGGCCGCCATGCACCGGCGGCTGGGCTCCTCGCTGCCCGTCGTCGAGATCGCCGACTGCGGCCACCACGTCATGCTCGACCAGCCGCTGGCGTTCATGGCCGCGCTGGACGGGGTGCTCGCCGAGTGGGGCCTGGCGCTGAGAGGACGGGCCGCGACACCAAGGACCACGACCTCAAGGACCACGGCCTCAAGGACCACGGCCTCAAGGACCACGGCCTCAAGGACCACGGCCTCAAGGACCACGACCTCAAGGACCACGACATGACGGATCTCGGCCTGCCGGAGCGGCTGCGTGCGGTCCTGGGCGTCGACCCAGCCGCGCGGGCGCTGGAACTGGACGGCCGGTGGTGCTCCTGGGGAGACCTGGCCGAGGGCGTCCGCGCGCTGGACGAGCGGCTGCGGGCCATCGGCGCGCCCGAGGGCGCGCGGGTGGGCGTGGTGATGCGCAACCGCCCGGGGGTCGTCGGCGCGGTGATCGGGGCGCTGGCCGGGCGGTACGGCATCGTGTCGCTCAGCCACCTGCGGCCGGCCGAGGCGCTGGCCCGGGACGTCCGCGAGCTGGATCTGGTCGCCGTGGTCGCCGACCCGGCCGACTGGGAGGCGGAGAGCCTGCGGGCGGCCGCCCGCTCGGCCGGCGTGCTCGGGCTGTCCGTCCCCGCGTACGAGCCGGCCGCGTACACCGTGGTCACCGCGTGCGCGCTGGACCCCGGCGTGGTCGCGGCGCGGGCGCAGCCGGGGGTGGCGGTGAGCATGCTGACGAGCGGCACCACCGGCCCGCCCAAGCGCGTCCCGATCGGCTACCGCAACCTGGCGGCCGGCTTCGCGGGCGCCGCCCACTACGAGTCGGGCGAGCCGTGGCGGCCCCGGCTCCGCTCCGGGGTGGCCGTCCTGGTCGCGCCCATCCTGCACACCAGCGGGCTGTTCCGCCTCCTGCTCAACCTGCTCGAAGGGCGGAGCGTGGCGATGCTGGAGCGGTTCACGGTGGACGGCCTGGTGCGGCTCGTCACCGCGTACGACGCGCGGGTGCTCGCGCTCACGCCCACCTCGCTGCGGATGGTGCTGGACGCCGGGGTGGACCCGGAGGTGTTCGCCGGGGTCCGCGCCGTCGTGTGCGGCACCGCGCCGCTCCGGCCGGAGCTGGCGCGCCGGTTCGAGGCCGCCTACGACGTCGCCGTCCTGGTCGTGTACGGGGCGACCGAGTTCGCCGGCGGGGTCGCCGGCTGGACCATGAAGGACTGGGAGCGTCACCGCGACGACAAGCCCGGCAGCGTGGGCCGGGTGCACCCCGGGGTGGAGGTGCGGGTGCGCGACCCCGAGACCGGCGAGCCGCTGCCGCCCGGCCAGGTCGGCCGGCTGGACGTGCGCACCCCGCAGTCGCCGGACCCCGGCCGCTGGCAGGAGACCACCGACCTGGCCCGGGTCGACGAGGACGGCTTCCTGTGGATCCTCGGCCGGACCGACGACGTGATCATCCGGGGCGGGTTCAAGGTGTCGACCGGCGCGGTGGCCGAGGTGCTGAAAGGCCACCCCTCGGTACGTGACGCCGCCGTGGTCGGCCTGCCCGACGTCCGCCTGGGCGAGGTGCCGGTCGCGGCCGTCGAGATGGCCGACGGCGCCGCCTTCGACCCGGCCGAACTGGAGCGGTGGGCGCGCGGCAGGCTCACGCCCTACCAGGTGCCGGTCCGGTTCACGGCGGTGGAGGCGCTGCCCCGTACGCCGTCGCTGAAGGTGAGCCAGGAACGGCTGAAGGCGATGCTCACGTGAGAAGCGGGGGCGGCCGGGAGGCCCCGGCCGCCCGCCCCGGTCAGGTGATCCGCTCGAAGACGGCGGCGATGCCCTGGCCGCCGCCGACGCACAGGGTGGCCAGGCCGTAGCGCTGTTCGCGGCGGTGCAGTTCGCGGGCGAGGGCGCCGACCATGCGGGTGCCGGTGGCGCCCACCGGGTGGCCGAGTGAGATGCCCGAGCCGCGCGGGTTCGTGCGCTCCAGGTCCTTCTCGCCGAACCGCCACTCGCGCATGACCGCGATCGCCTGGGCGGCGAACGCCTCGTTGAGCTCGATGAGGTCCAGGTCGGAAAATCGCAGCCCGGCCCGGTCGAGCGCGATCCTGGTGGCCGGGACCGGCCCGATGCCCATCCGGTGCGGCT
Organism: Nonomuraea sp. CA-218870; assembly: GCF_050936535.1. NCBI lineage: Bacteria > Bacillati > Actinomycetota > Actinomycetes > Streptosporangiales > Streptosporangiaceae > Nonomuraea > Nonomuraea sp. CA-218870. The sequence continues at coordinate 171,239 of NZ_JBNJMN010000001.1, forward strand.
CGACCGCGCCGATCCCCGACGACACCAGCCGCACCAGCGGCCGCAGGCCGAGCGCCTCGGCCCGCTCCGCGGTGGTGACGACGCAGAGCGCGGCGGCGTCGTTCTGGCCGCTGGCGTTGCCGGCGGTGACCGTCGCCTCCGGGTCCGCGGCGGCGCGGATGGGGCGCAGCCGGGCCAGCGACTCCAGCGTGGTGTCGGCGCGCGGGTGCTCGTCGCGGTCCACGGTCGCCTCGCCGCCCTTGACCGGGACGGTCACCGGGATGATCTCCTCGGCGCTGCGGCCGTCGCGCTGCGCCTCGACGGCCCGCTGGTGCGACAGCAGGGCGAGCGCGTCCTGCTCCTCGCGCGGGATCGCGTACTCGCGGCGCAGGTTCTCCGCCGTCTCCAGCATGCCGCCGGGGACCGGATGGTGGCGGCCGCCCGCGGTGACCCGGCCGCGTTCCAGGCTGTCGTGCAGTACGGCCCCGCCCTGCCGGGCGCCCCACCGCAGGTCGAAGGAGAAGTGGGCGGCGTTGCTCATGCTCTCGACGCCGCCGGCCACGACCACGTCGGCGTTGCCCGTGCCGACCTCCCTGGCCGCGTACAGGATCGCCTGCAGGCCCGAGCCGCAGCGCCGGTCGACGGTGAGGCCGGGCACGGTGACGGGCAGCCCGGCGTCCAGCGCGACCACCCGGCCGATGGCCGGGGCCTCGCTGGTCGGGTAGCAGTGGCCGAGCACGACGTCGTCGATCGCCTCGGGCTGGACGCCGGTGCGGGCGAGCAGCCCGCGCAGCGCCTGGGCGCCCAGCTCGGGGGCGGTGAGCGCCTTGAGCGAGCCGCCGTAGCGGCCGATCGGCGTGCGCACCGGCTCGCAGATCACGGCGTCACGGGAGCTCGTCATCGGGCCACCACCTCGCGCATCAGGTTCCTGGCAATGATCAGTTTCTGCACCTCGCTGGTCCCCTCGTAGATGCGGTAGAGCCGGGCGTCGCGATAGAAACGCTCGACCGGCACGCCGTGCATGTAACCGCTGCCGCCGTGGATCTGGACGGCGCGGTCGGCGACCCGGCCGGCCATCTCGCTGCAGAACAGCTTCGCACTGGACGGCCCGATCCGCCGGTCGGTGCCGTCGTCGTAGGCGCGGGCGGCCGAGAGCACGAGCGCGCGGCCCGCCATCAGCTCGGTCTGCGAATCCGCGATCATCGCCTGGACCTGCTGGAAGGTGCCGATGACGGTGCCGCCCTGCTTGGCCGAGGCGGCGTAACGGACGCTCTCGTCGACCAGCCGCTGCGCCAGGCCGACGCAGCAGGCGGCGATGTGCAGCCGGCCCTTGGCCAGCGAGCGCATGGCGGCGGCGAACCCCTCGTTCTCCACCTCGCCGATCAGCCGGGAGGCGGGCACCCGGACGCCGTCGAAGTGGATCTCGCTGGTGTGGGAGCCGCGCTGCCCCATCTTCTTGTCCCTCGGGCCAACGGTGACGCCCGGCGTGGCGGTGTCCACGGCGAAGACCGAGATGCCCTTCGGGCCGGCCTCGCCGGTACGGGCGAACACGATGAGCAGGTCCGACCGGTCCGCGTTGGTGATGAAGCGCTTGTGGCCGTCGATGACGTAGTCGTCCCCGTCGCGCACGGCGCGGGTGCGCAGGCCGCTCGGGTCGGACCCGGCCTCCGGCTCGGTCAGCGCGAACGACGCCACGCACTCCCCCGCCGCCATCCGGGGCAGGAACGCGGCCTTCTGCCGCTCGGTGCCGAAGTTGACCAGCACCTGGCCGGCGATGCCGTTGTTGGTGCCGAACATCGAGCGGAACGACGGGGTCGTGTAGCCCAGCTCCATGGCCAGGCGGGCGTCCTGCTCGGCGTCGCAGCCCAGGCCGCCGTACTCCTCCGGGATCGTGTAGCCGAACAGGCCCATCCCGGCGGCGGCCGAGCGGACCCTCTCGGGGATCTCGTCGGTCTCCTCGACGACCTCCTCCGCGGGCACCACGACGTCGCGGACGAAACTCCGTACGGTGCTCAGAACGGCGGCGAAGTCCCCGCTGTCCATGTGTCGACTTCCTCTCTCACGTCACCTGCCCATGCAGGCGTCCTTGATCCGTTCCAGGTCGTCGATCTCGGCCACCGGCGAGCTCACCACGACCTTGCCGACGTCGATCACCGTCACGTGGTCGGCGACCTCGACGGCGGCCTCGACCGCCTGCTCGACCAGCACGATCGCCAGGCCCGACGCCTTCAGCTCGGAAACCCTGGCCATCACCTCGCCCACCACCGACGGCGCCAGCCCGCCCGACGGCTCGTCGAGCATGAGCAGGCGCGGCCTGGCCATCAGGGCCTGCCCGATGGCCACCATCTGCTGCTGCCCGCCGGACAGCGAGCCCGCCGGGGAGTCGCGTTTGTCGCGCAGGATCGGGAAGAGCTCGTGGATCCGGGCCACCTCGCCCTCCAGCGCCCGGCGCCGCAGGCCGAGGCTGTAGCCGCCGAGGAGCAGGTTCTCCTGCACGGTCTGCTCCCGGAAGACCCGCTTGCCCTCCTGGACGTAGCTGATCCCGAGCTTGACCCGGGCGTGGGCGGAGATCCGGTCCAGCGGGCGGCCGTCGTAGACGAGTTCGCCCCCGTGCAGCGGGTTGAGCCCGGCCACGGCGCGCAGCGTGGTGGTCTTGCCGGAGCCGTTGCGGCCGAGCAGCGCGGTGACCTGTCCCGGCCTGGCCTCGAACGAGACGTCCCAGACCGCGCGCAGGTCGCCGTAGCCGGTGGCGAGGTTCGCCACGGTCAGCAGGGCGTCGCTCATACGCCTTCCTCCCTGGTCACCGCGCCGGCCTTGCCGCCGGTCGTGCCGGCTCCCGGCTCGTCGTTCACGCCGAGGTACTCGTCGCGGACCCGCGGGTCGGCCTCGATCTCGGCGGGGGTGCCGGAGGCGAGCACGGAGCCACGGGCCAGCACCACGATCTCGTCGGCCAGCGACAGCACCAGGCCGAAGTTGTGCTCGACCAGGATGACCGTGCAGCCGGCGTCGCGGATCCGGCGGATGAGCGCGGCGAGCGTCTCGACCTCGGTCTCGTCCAGTCCGGAGGCCACCTCGTCGAGCAGCAGCACCTTCGGCTCGGCGACCAGCGCCCGGGCGACCTCCAGCAGCCTGCGCATGCCGAGCGGCAGCGTGACCGCCTCGGTGTCGGCCAGGTGGGTCAGCCCGACGAGCGCGAGCGCCTCGGCGGCCCGGTCGCGGTCGCGCCGCTGGACGCGCCGGAAGCGCCGGCTGCGCAGGATCGCCCCGCCGAAGGAGGCGGGGTCGGCGGCGTAGCGGCCCGAGGCCACCACGTCCCTGACGGTGATGCCGGGCGGGATCAGCGGCGTCTGGAACGTCCGCGCCACGCCCAGCCGGGCGATGCGGTGCGTCGCGGCCTTGCCGATCTCCTTGCCGTCCAGCGTGATGGTGCCGGCGTCCCTGCGGTAGTAGCCGCAGACGAGGTTGAGCAGCGTGGTCTTGCCGGAGCCGTTGGGGCCGATCAGCGCGGTGACGCGGCCGGGCTCGGCGCGCAGCGCCGCGCCGGCGAGCGCCTGGTTGCCGCCGAAGGCCTTGGTCACGCCGCTGACCTCCAGCGTGCCCCCGGTGATGCGGCCGATCTCCGTCCGGGCCCCGGCGCCGTCCCCTCCTGTCACGCCGGCGGCCCGGTCGAGCCTGGCGACCAGCTTGCGGGCCGCGCCCGCCAGGCCGCCGCTCATCAGCACGCCGCCGATCAGCAGGAACAGGCCGAAGAAGACCAGCGAGTACTCCTGGAAGCTGGTCGACTGCGAGGTGCCGTACTCGACGACGCCCGCGCCGATCAGCGCCCCGTACACGCTGACCGAGCCGCCCAGGATGGAGGCGGCCAGGGCGCCGGTCGCGACGTGGAAGGTGAAGGCGTCCAGCGACACGAACAGGTCCAGGTTGGCGAAGAGCGCCCCCGCGAGGCCGGCCGGGATGGCGCCGATCGCGTACCCGGCGAGCTTGGTGCGGAAGACGGACATGCCGACCGAGGACGCCAGCACCGGGCTCTGCTTGAGCACCTGGAAGGCGATGCCGTGCCGGGACGCCACGATGTTGCGGAAGGCGGCGAACCACAGGATGGCGACCGCGACCACGCAGAAGTAGAAGTCCTCCGGCGCGAGCTGGTAGCCGAACAGCGTCGCGGCGGGGATGCCCGACAGGCCGTGCGCGCCACCGGTGTGCTCCTCCAGGATCGTCACCACGTCGGGGACGAGCAGCACCAGGAAGAACGACGTCATGGCCAGCGACCAGGAGCCCAGCCGCAGCCCGGGGATGCCGGTGAGGATGCCCACGACCAGCGCCGCCAGCCCGGCAGCGACCAGGTGGACCAGCAGGTCGGTGGTCCCGGCCTTGGACAGGATGGCCGCCGTGTAGGCGCCCGCGGCGTACATGGCCACCTGCCCGATGGCGAGCTGGCCCGCGTACCCGAGCGAGAGGTTCAGGCCGCTGACGATGAGCGCCATGATGAGCGTCAGCTCCACCTGCCGGGTCAGCCCGTAGCCCGCGCCCAGGAAGGGCAGCGCCAGCAGCAGGATCCCCAGCAGCGCCGGGTACGCCCACGACGGCACCGCCCGGAGGGCGGTCCACGCCTTCATCGTCGTCACACCATCCGTTCCTGGACCTTGCCGAACAGCCCGGTGGGCCGGATCATCAGCACCAGCAGGAGGATCGCGAAGACGCTCAGGTTGCTGAACTCCGAGCCGAGGTAGCGGGCCGCGTGCTCCTCCACCAGTCCGACGGTGAAGCCGCCGGCCAGGCCGCCGTAGAAGCTGCCGAAGCCGCCGATGGCCAGCGCCACGAAGCCCTTCAGCGCCAGCGCGGAGCCGAGCGTCGCGACCGCGAACGTCTTGGGGCCGATGAAGAAGCCCATCAGCCCGGCGAGCAGCCCGGTGACCGCGAACGCGGCGAAGGCGAGCATGCGCACGTTGACCCCGCGCAGCACCGCCGCCTCCGCGTCCTGCGACATGGCCACGACGGCCAGGCCGTTGAGCCGCCTGCGGGTGTAGAGGTGGATGCCGACCACGAGCAGCACGGCCATGACGATCAGGCCGATCTCGAAGGTGTAGACCCGGCCGCCGGCGAGGGTGATCGCCTCCTTGGAGCCGATGAACGGCACCTCCAGCGGCTGCGTGCCCCAGATGAGCTGGGCCAGGCCCGTCAGGACCGTGCCGAACCCGAGCGTGGTGATCAGCTGGGTCTGGTGGTCCGCGACGGGCCTGACCGCGACGCGCTCCTCGATCGCGGCGATGGCCATGACCACGACCATCGCCAGGACGATGACGGCGACCGCTGGGAGCCCGAACGTGACGTGGCCGGCGTAGGCGACGAAAGCGCCGATCATCATCAGCTGGGCCTGCGCGAAGTTGAACGACCGCGAGGCCACGAAGACGATGTTGTAACCGATGGCCACGAGCGCGTACACGGCTCCCAGCGACAGCCCTGCGTAGATCAGCGTCACTTGGACGCGCCCATCTGGCCGTTGACAATCGGGGCGGGCGGCACGAACGTGTGGGTGCCGCGCGGCAGCTTGGGCTCGTGCGAGTCCGCCGAGTACGGGTAGCTGCCGTAGACGGCGGTGCCCGCGTTGCCGTTGACCTTCGGGTCCTCCAGCGCCTTGGCGATGGCCGCGGCGTCGGTGCTGCCGGCGCTCTTGGCCCCGGCGGCGATGAGCAGGACTCCGTCGTAGCCCAGGACGTTGACCATCGCGCCCTTGATGCCGCCGAGCGCCTTCATCTTCTCGACCGCCTTGTTCGTGGCCTCCGCCGCCGGGTCGTAGACCGTGGCCGCGTTCACCTCGATCCTGAGGTTCTTGACCTCGGGCAGGCCGAGCAGGCCGTCCGGCGGCTCCTGGGTGACCAGGGGGGTGGAGGCGACCGACGTCTCGCCCAGCATCGGGACGTCCCAGCCCAGCTTGGTCATGCCCTTGAGCACGTAGCCGGTGGGGGCGCCGTAGGCGTTGAAGACGACCACGTCGGGGTCGGCGTCGCGGAGCGCGGAGATCTGGGCGGTCATGTCGAGCGCGGCGGAGTCGTACTCGACGTTGCCCGCGACCTCGTAGCCGTTCTCCTTGAACACGGTCTCGGCCAGCTCACCGAACGTCTTGGCGTACGGGGAGTTGCCGTGCAGGATGCCGATCTTCTTGTAGCCCTCGGCCTCGAACACGGGCAGGTAGTCCTCGACGACCACGCGGGGGGAGGCGGCCAGGTTGAAGGCCAGCGGGTGCTGCTTGGGGTCGGCCGTCTCGTCGAGGTTGGCGGAGTTCATGAACAGGATCTTGTTCTGGTTCAGGATCGGCGCGACCGCCGAGCTGACCTGGGTGCCCGCCGTGACGATGTAGGCGTCCGGCTTCTCCTTGGCGAGCTGGGCCCGCAGGCCGGACACCGCCTTGGTCGGGTTGGCGTTGTCCGGCGACTCGATCAGCTTGATCTGCCGCCCGTTGACCCCGCCGGCCTCGTTGACCGTCTCGACCCCGGCCTTGACCGAGTTCACGCCGGTGATGAGCTGGTCGGTGACCGGGCCGGCGTCGCTGCCGGCGCTCACCATGATCACGTACGGGGCGTCAGCCGCCCCTGCTGTCCCGGCGTCCTCGGCGGCGCCACACGCCGGGAGCGCGAGCAGGGCGACCGCCAGCGCCGCCCACCTCGCCCGTCGGCCTTTCATTGCATCAATCCAATCTTATCTATGATTGAATCCTAGTAAGAGAAGGCTGGCACAAGGGTCTCTCCTTGGCAATGGGCAACGGGAAATCGTGAGGTCACGTTGACCAAGGTCAGAGCGCGGCGCGCAGGTCACGCCTGAGCACCTTGCCGCTGGCGTTGCGGGGCAGCTCGTCGACGAACTCGACCGTACGGGGGACCTTGAAGTTGGCCAGCCGCTCCCGCACCCACGCGATGATCTCCTCGCCGGTGGCCTCGGCGCCGTGGCGGCGCACCACATACGCTCTGGCCACCTCGCCGAGCCGGACGTCCGGCACGCCGATCACCGCCACCTCCGAGACGGCCGGATGGCGGGCGAGCGCCTGCTCGACCTCGGCGGGCGAGACGTTGAACCCGCCGACGAAGAAGAGGTCCTTGATCCGGTCGGTGATCTTGAGGTTGCCGTCGGCGTCCAGCGTGCCGACGTCGCCCGAGTGCAGCCAGCCGCCGGGGTCGATCGCCTGCGCCGTGGCGTCCGGGTCCTCCCAGTAGCCCGGCGTGACATTGGCGCCGCGGATCAGCACCTCGCCTGGCTCGCCCGGCGGCAGGTCACGCCCCTCCGCGTCCACGACCCGCAGCTCGATGCCGGGCAGCGCGCGTCCGTTGGTGCGGGCGATCACGCCGGCGGAGTCGCCCTGACGGCACATGGTCGCGGTGCCGAAGCACTCGGTCATCCCGTAGGCGGTGATGAAGTGCTCGAACGGCAGCTCGGAACGGGCCCGCTCGACCAGCGCCACCGGCACCACCGCCGCGCCCGTGGCGGCCACGCGCAGCGACCCGAGATCGCGCGAAGCACGCTCCGGGCTCTCCAGCAGCGCGTAGTAGACGGTGGGCGGCCCGTTCATGACCGAGACGCGGACGGACTCGATGATCCGCAGCACCTCCGCCGGGTCGAACACGGGCAGCGGCACGATCGTCAGCCCGTTCATCAGGCTCGTGATCATGCCGGCCTTGTTGCCGCCGGTGTGGAAGAACGGCAGCGACACCAGGTAGCGGTCGCCGGGCCGCAGCCCCCAGATCCGGCCGTACGACGCGTACAGGTCCAGGCAGGCGCCGTGCGGGATGGTCACGCCCTTGGCCCGCCCGGTGGTGCCGGAGGTGAAGATGATCTCGCTCAGGTCGTCCGGGTCCACCGCCAGCGCGGTCTTCCTGGCGGTCTCTTCGCTCACCGCCGCGCCCCCGGCCAGGAAGTCCGCCCAGCCCAGCCCGTCGCCGCCGTCCAGCATGTCGACGACCGCGAGGCCGTCGAGCGCGGGCTCGTCCTCGTCGCGCTCTCGTAGCGCTGCCGCGTAGTCGTAGCCGAGGAAGCCGTTGTCCAGGAAGACGGCCGTGGCCCTGACCCGGCCCAGGATCTCGCGGGCCTCCCGGCCGCGGTAGCGGGTGTTGAGCGGGACCACGGTGGCGCCGGCGCAGTGCAGGCCCAGCGAGGCGACCACCCAGCGGTGGGTGTTGGGCGCCCAGATGCCCACCCGGTCGCCGGGCCTGACGCCGAGCGCGATGGCGCCGCGCGCCACCTCCAGCGCTCTGGCGAGCAGCTCCCGGTACGTCAGCTCGGTCCCGCCGTCGACCACCGCCTGCCGGTCGGCGAACCTCTCGGCCCCGGCCATCAGCATGCGCGGCACGGTACGCTCCATCGACCCCTCGGTCTTCATCGACCCCTCCTCCACGGCGGTCACCTCCCGGTGAACTTCGGCTCGCGCTTGTCCACGAAGGCGCCCAGGCCCTCGCGGAAGTCCTGGCTGCGGGAGGAGATCTCCAGCGCGAACGCCTCGGCGGGCAGCTGCTCGGCCAGCGCGGCGTCGGCGGCCTGGTTGATCAGGGCCTTGGTCAGGCCCAGCGCCACCGTCGGCCCCGCCGCCAGCCGCGCGGCGAGCTCACCCGCCACCTCGCCCGCCAGGCCCGGCTCGACGACCTCGTGCACGATCCCCCACGCGCTCGCCGTCGCGGCGTCGAGCCGCTCGCCGAGCATGAGCAGGCGGCGGGCGCGCAGCGGGCCGACCGCGCGGGCGGTCAGCCAGGTGGCGCCGCTGTCGGGCGTCATCCCCCGGGTGATGAACGGCTGCCAGAAGGTGGCCGTGGTGTCGGCGACCACGAAGTCGGCGGCCAGCGCGAGCTGGAACCCGATCCCGACCGCGTACCCGGTGACCGCGCACACCACCGGCACCTGCAGCCCGCACAGCTGCGGGATCAGCCGGTGCGCCTGGGACGGCAGCCGCCGCTGGATCGCGCCGGGGCGCGGCCTGCCGCCGGAGCCCGCGTTGCGCGCCACGATGTCGAAGCCGCTGCAGAAGTCGCGGCCCTCGCCCGACAGGAGGACGGCGCGTACCCGCTCGTCGTTCTGGGCCAGCTCCAGGGCGTCGATGACGCCGCGCATGGAGCGGTCGTTGAGCGCGTTGCGCCGGCGCGGATCGTCCAGGCGCAGGGAGAGCACACCCTCCGACAGTCCCGTGACCAGGCCTTCGACGGCCGGATACTCGCTATGCATACAAGCATTATAAAGATGCACTCTTAGGCCCCGTCAGCCCTACCTGTAGATGTTACTATCTTTGTAATGATTGCGTTTCATGGAGAGGACGCAGATGAGCACGAGCGTTCCACGGGGGGACGGGCAGGCCGCCGGGCCGGCCGGGCGATCGCTGACGGAGCTCCTCGATGAGCTGCCCGCGCTCGACGAGGCCACCGTCGTGCATTCGACCAGCAGCACCATGACCCTGGCCGAGCTGCGCGCCGCCGTGTCCCGGGTCGCCGACGAGCTGGTACGCGCCGGCGTGCGGCCCGGCCATCCGGTCGGGGCGCTCGTCGGGTCGGGCGCCTCGGGCGTGGTCGCGATGTTCGCGGCCTGGCGGGCCGGGGCCGTCTACATGCCGGTCAACCACCGCATGACGGGCCACGAGGTGACGGCCCTCATCGACGACACCCCCGTCTGCCTGATCCTGGGCACCGCCGCCGACCTCGACGGGCGCGACGGCGGCATCGGCGTCGTGGAGTTCGACGAGACCACCTGGAACGCCCGCACCCGCAGGCCCGTGGCGGCCGACGCGACCACCTACGACGGCGACATCGCCCTGGTGCTGCGCACGTCGGGCACGACGGGCAAGCCCAAGGCGGTCCTGCTGCGCCACGACGGCACGCTGGACGCGCTCGACGCGAGCCTGCGCAAGCTGCGCCGGCGCGACAGCGGGCCCCGCGAGCCGCGGGCGAGGCTCCGGGTCAACCTGATCCCGCTCTCCCTGGCGCTGTGGGCCGGGATCTTCAACACGCTCTTCTCGTTCCGCGCCGGGTTCGGCGTGGTGCTGCTCGACCGGTTCACGCCGGAGGAGTTCGCCCGCGCGGTGCGCGAGCACGGGCTGACGTCCACGGTGCTCGCCCCCGCCATGATCACGATGCTGACCGACGACGACGGGCTCGACAGCCTGGAGCCGCTGCAGATCGTGCGCTCCATCACCGCGCCGCTCTCCCCGGCCGTCGCCCAGCGCTTCCACGACCGCTACGGCGTCCTCGTGCTGAACTCGTACGGGCAGACCGAGCTGGGCGGCGAGGTCGTCGGCTGGACGATCGAGGACATCCGGAACTACGGCACCGAGAAGCTCGGCGCGGCCGGCCGCCCCTACGACGACGTGGACGTGCGCATCCTCGACGAGCACGACCGCGACCTGCCCCCGGGCGAGCCGGGCCACATCCACATCCGCTCGCCGTACCGCATGCGCGGGTACGCGGTGGCGGGCGACGAGGACGCCGACCGGATGCTCGACGGCTTCCTGCGCACCGGCGACGTGGGCCGGCTCGACGCCGACGGGTTCCTGTGGATCGAGGGCCGGGTCAGCGACATGATCAACCGGGGCGGCCTCAAGATCTTCCCCGACGAGGTGGAGGAGGTGCTGCGTCGCCATCCGGGGGTGCGCGACGCGGCCGTCGCGGGCGTGCCCGACCGACGCCTCGGCGAGGTGCCCTGCGCGTGGATCGTCCCCGCCGACGGCACGATGGACGCCGAGGCGCTGGCCGCCTGGTGCCGCGAGCATCTGGCCCCGTACAAGGTGCCGGTGTCGTTCGTCGCCATCGAGGCCATGCCGCGCAACGACGTGGGCAAGGTGCTGCGCCGTGAGTTGCGGGTCGGGACGCCGCCTCGGGAAGTTATGCTGTGATCCCAATGATTGTATGATTGACAACGGCGTGTCACGCGGCGTTGCGAGCGCCGGTCCGGCGCTCGGTCCGTTCCCTGTAACCATAGGAGAGAAGAGGCACGCGTGCGACAGCTACGACAGCCGCGTCTCGCCGAGATCGTCGCCGCGAAGCTGCGCGACGACATCCTCTCGGGCCGGCTCACCGAGGGGGACAGCCTGCCGAGGCAGGAGCACCTCTTCACGGAGTTCCGCGTGAGCCTGCCGGCCGTGCGCGAGGCGATGCGCATCCTGGAGACCGAGGGCCTGGTGTCCGTGCGCCGCGGCAACGTCGGCGGCGCGGTCGTCCACCTGCCCACGCCGCAGCGCATCGCCCGCACGATCAGCATGGTGCTCCAGACCCGCCGCACCACCCTGTCCGACGTGAGCGGCGCGCTGCTCAGCCTGGAACCGACCTGCGTGGCGCTCTGCGCCGCGCGCCCCGACCGGGCCGAGACCACCGTGCCCGAGCTGCGCAAGGTCCTGGCCGAGCAGCATGAGGCGTTCGACGACCCGGAGCAGTTCCCCCGGCTGGCCCGTCGCTTCCACGAGAAGATCGTCGAGACCTGCGGCAACGAGACCATGATCGTCATCATCGGCTCGCTGGAGCTGATCTGGACCGCTCACGAGTCCACGGTCTGGGGCGACGTCCAGATGGGCGACGACACCGACTCCCCGATGGCGCGCAAGTCGCTCCGGGCGGCCCTGCGCGACCACGAGAGGATCGTCGACGCCATCGAGGCGGGCGACGGGGCGCGCGCCGTCAAGCTGGCGACCGCCCACCTCGACGCCACCCGCAGCTCCAGCCTCGGCGCCGCGCAGAACGACCTGGTCAACACCGACCTGCTCGACAACATCGACTACGGCACGCGCTGACCTCACACGAGAACGGCCGCCGGTCCTCCCGGCGGCCGTTCTCGCGTTCGCGCCTCAGCCCTGACCGAGCGCCTCCACCCGGAGCGTGTCGTCCACGAGCTCGGCCGGCGGGATGACCTCGGTGTAGGTGAGCGTCCCCTTCACCTTCATGAACATGTTCTGCATCTCCGTCAGCGTCTGCTCGTTGATGGCGAGGGTGCTGTCGAAGGCGTACAGGCCGCCGCCGCTGATCGTGTTCTCCGGCACCTTCATGAAGTCGGCCAGCATCTTGACGATCTCGGCGTCCTTGCGCCAGTCACCCTCGAACCGCTTGACCGCGCAGGCGTTCGCCTTGAGGAAGCTCACTCCCGCCTCCCGGTCGGCCTTGAGCAGCTTCGGGCCGTACATGATGCCGGCCGTGGTGCTGCTCCCGTACGCCTTCTTCGAGTCGACCAGCGGGTGGGCCACGTCCTGGTCGACGGCCTTCTGCGTCTCGGGCGCGAACAGCAGCGCGGCCTCCACGCCGCCGTTCTTGAGCGCGGGCACCATGTCGGAGCCGCCGAGCGGGACCAGCTCCACGTCGGAGAAGGTCAGCCCACCGGCCTCCAGCGACTTGCCCAGCAGGTAGGAGGTCGCCGAGCCGACGGTGCCGAGCAGGGCCACCCGCTTGCCCTTCAGCTCCTCCACCGACTTGATCGACTTGGTGGCGAACAGGCCGCTCGGCGCGGCCTCGCCCTCCGGCGTGTTCACCGAGCCCAGCGAGGCCACCATCTTGAGCTCGGCGCCCTTGGCCACCTGGTTGAACATGCCGGCCGACGGCGAGCCGACGTAGACGTCGAGCTTGTCGGTGGCCAGGAAGGCGATGGCGTCGGCCGGGTTCTTGATGGGCTCGAACTCGATCGTCAGGCCCGCGTCGCGGTAACACCCGAGGGCGTCGGCGACGAACGCCGGGCCGAGTGAGGTGCCGGAGATGTAGCCGACTTTGAGCGTGCGGGTGGTGTCAGTGGCGGACGTGCCGCTCTCCTCCTCCTCGGCGCCGCAGGCGGTCAGCGCGAGGGCGAGGACGGGGAGGGCGAGCGCGGCCATGACGCGCCTGCTCAACGAGAGCCGTGCGGTCACGGGTCGTTCCTTTCGATCGGCCGGTGCGGGGGAGATCACCGGTTCCAGGGGGTGAGCAGCCATTCGACGCCCCGCAGCACCAGGCCGAAGACCACGCCGATCAGCGAGATCGACACGATGCCCACGTACATGTGCTCAGGGACGCCGAGGTTCCACGAGTTCCACACGAGGAAACCCAGGCCCGCGTCGGCGGCGACGAACTCGGCGCCGACGATGACGATGACGGCCAGGCCGGACGCGATCCGCATCCCGGTGAGGGTCTGCGGCAGCGCGGCCGGCAACGTGATGTGGCGGAGGGTGGCCCAGCGCGAGGCGCCGGCCGAGCGGCCCACGTCGTGGTAGCGGGACGAGACCCCGCCGACCGCGTCGATGGTGTTGATCAGTACGACGAAGAAGCAGGTCAGCGCGACCAGCAGGATCTTGCTCGTCTCGCCGAGGCCGAAGATGAGCAGCAGCAGCGGCAGGATCGCCAGCTTCGGCACCGTGTAGAGCGCGGAGATCGTGGGTTCGAGCGCCACCCGGACCAGCCGGATCGAGCCGATCACCATGCCGAGCGCGACCGCGCTGAGCGTGCCGAGAAGGTAGCCCGAGACGATGCGGCCCAGGCTGGCCAGCACCGACTCCTGGTAGACGCCGTTGGCCACGAGGTCGGCCCAGGAGGCGGCGATCTCGGTGGGCGGGGGGAAGTAGTTGCTCTCCAGCACCCCGGCGCCGGCCAGGATCTGCCACAGCCCGAGGAGCGCGACCGGCACCAGGACCGCCAGGCCGCGCTCGAGGAGAGTGCGGCGCCGGGCGTACCCGCGGGGGTCGAGCTCGGCCGGCCCGGGGGCGATCGTCCGCCAGTCGCCGGCGTCCTGCGCGGCGGCGGAATCGTGTTCGCGGGTGACGGGGCTCATGCGGGCTGGAGTTCCCTTCGCAGTCGGTGCCAGATCTCGTCGCGCAGAAGGGCGAAGTCGGGCGAGGCGCGGATCTCGTCGGGGTCGCGCGGCCGGGCGAAGGGCACGTCGATCACCGTGGCGATGCGGCCGGGCCGCGCGCTCATCACCGCGATCCGGTCGCCGAGCAGCAGCGCCTCGTCGATCGAGTGGGTGACGAAGACGACCGTGTTCTGGTTCGCCTGCCACAGCTCCAGCAGCTTCTCCTGCAACAGCAGGCGGAGCTGCGCGTCGAGCGCGGCCAGCGGCTCGTCCATGAGCAGCGTCTCGGGCTCCACGGCGAGGGCCCTGGCGATGGCGACGCGCTGCTTCATGCCGCCGGAGACGGTGTCCGGGTAGGCGTTCTCGAAGCCGGACAGGTCGAGCTGGGCGAGCCAGTGATCGGCGATCTCCTTGGCCCGGGCCCGCCGGACCCCCGCCTGCAGCAGCGGGAAGATGACGTTCTCCCTGATCGTCTTCCACGGGAAGACGGAGTAGTCCTGGAAGACCACCGCCGACAGCGACCGCGACGGGTCGTCGTGCCGTATTTTGATCGTGCCGCTGGACGGCCGCTCCAGCCCCGCCATCACCCGCAGCAGGGTCGTCTTGCCGCATCCCGAAGGGCCGAGCAGGCACAGGAACTCGCCGTCGTGCACGTCCAGCTCGATCTCGTCGAGGGCGCGGACGGAACCGGAGGCACCGGAGAAGACCTTGCCGAGCTGCCGCACGGCGATCTTCACGGGCTGTGGAGGCGGCATGGTGAACGCCTTTCCCGAGCACTGCGTCGTAGCTGATCTAAAGATCAATCATTAATAAGATACGGAACGAGACAGGAAGCGACAAGGCCGTTGCCGCAGTTAAGGCCAAGCCGTAATCTTCCGGGCTCACGGGCGACGCGGGGCCTCATCCGTTCAGGACCTCGTCCGACACCTTCGACTCGATCCCGTACGCGTCCGCGAGCGTGCCGCGCACGCCCGCGCCCACGGCGCGCTTAATCCCGCGCACCGCGACCGCCGGGTGGCCGGCGATGAGCTCGGCCAGGTCGAGCGTCCGGTCCAGCGCGGCCCCCTCGGGCACCACCTCGCCGACGAACCCCCACTCCCGCATCCGATCCGCGCCGAACCGCTCGCCGGTGAGCATCACCTGCATCGCCGCCGGATAGCCGATCTGCCGGGGCAGCCTGGCCACCGACCCGCCGCTCGCGATGAACCCGTGCCGGACCTCCGGCAGCGCGAACAGCGCCGACTCCCCGGCGATCCGGATGTCCGCGGCGCCGGCCAGCTCCATCCCGGCGCCGAAGCAGACGCCCTCGATCGCGGCCAGCACCGGGACCTCCAGCACCACGTCCCGCAGCAGCGCGTGGTGCACGTCGGCCCACACGTCAGCGGCCGGCTCTCCCCCGCGGATCGCGGCGGCCACGTCACCGGAGAACGTCGCCAGGTCGGCGCCGGAGGAGAAGTCGCTCCCCCCGGTCACCACGACGGCCCCGGTCCCGGCGGGCACCGACCGCCACGCGGCGGCCAGCGCGCGGAAGCCCGCGAGGTCCAGCGCGTTGCGGCGGGCGGGGCGGTCGAGCGTGACGAGGCGGACGCGCGGCCGGGGCTCGGACACGTGGATCATGGACACTCTCCTCTTATGATTTACATCATTGAAATGATAAGGTTCGGCAATGGTCGACACCAGCCACGCCGAGGACGAGGTCCTCATCCGCTCCCTCATCGGGCTCGCCGCCCACCTCGCCGACGAGGGCGAGCCGGACGACTACCGCGTGCTCTACACCGCCGACGCCACCTGGAGCTTCGGCGGCAGCACCCAGCACGGCGCGGACGAGATCGTCGCCGCCACCCGGCAGCGCCGCGCCGAAGGCGTCAGCGGGCCCGGCACGGCCACCCGCCACCTGGTGGTCCCGCTGCACGTGACCGTCACCGGCGACACCGCCAACGCCGTCTCCTACTTCCTGTTCTTCGGCGACACCACCGGCACCCCGGTCGTCCGGGTCTTCGGCGTCTACACCGACGAGCTCGTCCGGACCCCCGAAGGCTGGCGGATCCGCAGCCGGACCAGCCGAGCGGGATGACCTTTGTGGGGGTTTCGGTAATGATGTCCTCTACGCGAGAGGACCGCTCAGCATGACCACGACGATCGAGACGCTGCTGGCAGCCGCGGCCGAGGACGCCGCGCACGTTCCCGCGCTGCTGTGTGAGGGCGAGTCGGTGACCTACGCCGAGCTGCACGCGCGCGTGCGCGAGGGCGCCGCCGCCTGGCGGGCCCACGGCCTGCGCCCCGGCGACCGGGTCGCCTGCTGGGCCGCGAACACGATCGACTGCACCGTCGCCATGCTCTCCGCCATCGTGGCCGGAGGCGTCCTGGTCCCGCTCAACCCGCGCTACACGGTCTCCGAGGTGGCCGCGATCCTGCCCCGGGTCTCCCCCCGCTTCCTGGTCGCCCCCGGCCTGCTCGCGGGACGGCGGCTGGCCGCCGAGGCGCTGCCGGTCGCGGGCGACGCCCGGGTGGTCGCCCTCGGCCCCGAGGCGCCCGGCGGCGCGGTGAGCTGGGACGAGTTCCTGGCCGGCGCCGCCCAGGAGCAGGACGGGACGCCGGGGGAGATCATCGCCATCCAGTTCACCTCCGGCACCACCGGGAAGCCCAAGGGCGCGGTGCTCCGGCAGGCGCCGATGCTCACCACCGCCCGCACCTGGGCCGAGGTCGTGGGACTCGGCCGCGGCGACGTCTACCCGGTGACCTATCCGCTCGCCCACATCGGCGGGTTCAAGACCGGCCTCCTGTCCCCCTTCCAGGCGCGGGCCACCGCGGCGCTGATCCCCGTGGTGTCGGCCGAGTCCATCGCCGAGATCGTCCGCACGCTGCCGGTCGCCGTGCTCAACGCCCCGCCCGCCGCGCAGCAGTACGTCGTCGCGGCCCGCCGCAACGGCGGGATCCCCGGCGAGCTGTCCATCCGCGTGGCGGTCATCGGGTCCGCGATCGTCCCGCCCGCTCTCGTACGGGACCTCAAACAGGAGCTCGGGGTCGGCGACGTCGTCATCGGCTACGGGCTGACCGAGGCGACAGGCGTCTGCACCATGACCCGCCGCGGCGACCCGCTCGACCTGGTGTGCGACACGATCGGCCGGCCCATCGACGGCGTCCGGGCGCGGATCTGGGCGCCCGGCGCGACCGGCGCGCCGGTGGTGGGCGAGATCGAGGTGACCGGCTCCAACGTCATGGCCGGCTACCTCGACGACCCCGAGGCCACGGCCGAGGTGATGCGCGACGGCTGGCTCCGTACGGGCGACCTGGGCTGGATCGGCGACGACGGCTACGTGCGGATCGCCGGCCGGGCCAGGGACATGGTCATCGTGGGCGGGTTCAACGTCTACCCGGCGGAGGTCGAGCACGTCCTCGCCGACCATCCCGCGGTCGCGGACGCGGCGGTGGTCGGCGTGCCGGACGACCGGCTCGGCGAGGTGACCGCGGCCTTCGTGGTCGCCTCGGGAGAGCTGGACGAGAGCGAGCTCCTCACCTGGTGCCGGGAGCGGCTGGCCAACTTCAAGGTGCCCAGGCGCGTCTGGATCCTCGACGAGCTGCCGCGCGGCGCGGTCGGCAAGATAGCCAAACCGCGCCTCCAGGAGCTCGCCGTGGACCTGCTCCGCGAGCCGGGCTGACCGGGTACGTCGACGTCCGGGCCGGGCGATCACCCCGGCCTGGACGCGACCCGGTCACTGATCGGCTACGACGGCTGACCCTGGACCTGGGCCTTCTCGACGAGGGCCCTCAGGCGCGCCGCCTCGTCGGAGTCGCCGATCCGGCCCAGCTCGAACCCCTTGGCGAGCGACGTGAGGCGCCAGGCGGGAAGCACCGCCGCCGCACGGCACAGCCCTCCGACCGTGGTGCGGTCCACGCTGAGGACTTTCTTCCCTGACCCCGCCGGCGGAGGCGGCATGGCCGGGCCCTTGTCGAGGGCCACGTCGAGGGTCCTTCCCTTGAGCAGCGAGAACAGCTCGCCGGCGAGATAGCGCTGGGTCTCGATCGTGACGCCGCCCGTCCGCTTCGCGAAGAACTCGCCGAGCAGCGGCACCAGGCCGTCTTTGTGGAAACCCACGTTCTGGACCGCGAACACGCAGTACGAGGCCGCGATGTTGGTGCGGTACCGGTTGACGCCCGCGTCACTTCTGACCCCGTCCAGAGCCGTCAGATGCTCCCGCACCGCCTCCAGCGTCAGCCGGTCGAGATCGACCGGCCTCTGACTCGGCTTGTCCGCGCCGGGAGGCGTGCTGGTGGCCAGGTGGCCGAACGCGTAGAAGCACTCGACCATCGTCTCCTTGGGCTCGTGGCCGGGGTTGATGCGGACGTACCACGCCTCCTGCTGCTTCTCCGGAGGCGCCCCCCACGGCCCCGGGATCCTGCCGACGTACGACGTCCGCAGGAACGAGAAGCTGTCGCGCCAGTCGATCAGGGCGAGCTTGCCGAAGAGGGTGTCGACCTTGCCGGTGGACGTCGCGCGCAGGAGCAGGGGGATCCCTTCCACGTAGGTGGTCCCCTGACTCTGGTCCATCCGGTCGATCGGCCAGCAGAACTCGTCCACGAACTTCGCGTTCCCGGCGGCGCTCTCCACCAGTGCCAGCTCGTCACGGTGCCCGTGCCTGAGCATGTGGATCACGAGCTGTCCCTCGTCGTGCCTGGCGAGATCGAGTGCGATGCCCTGCAGCAGCGCCTCGGCCCGCGCGTACACGGATTCGAGGTTGCCCTGCTTCGACAGCAGCGTGAGATCACCGGCGGCCACCTTGCCGGTGCCGAACGAGGCGTACTTCTGGTAGCTCTTGCACAGGAAGACCTCCAGCCTGCCGGCGGCGATGTCCTCCTTCAGTCCGTCGAGGATGACGTCGAGCCGGCCCCTGCCGCCGGTCGACCTGGGCGCGAGCTGGATGGTGGTGTCGATGATCAGCACGCACGGCTTCGCGTCCCCCTTCCGCGCCGTCAGGGCCTCGCGCACCGCGGCCACGAGCACGTCCGGCGACGGCGCGGAGTACGGCGCGCTCGGGTTCAGCGTCGCGACCAGGACGTCCTGGTGCGGCGTCAGCGTGTCGCCCACTCTGAGTCTTCTGAGGAGTTCGCCGGTCTCGAAGTAGTCGATCTGCTCGGTGGAGCGCGAGACCTGCTCGTGCCCCCGCCAGGACAGCGCGATCCACAGCGCCGTCCCGAGCGCTTCCATGCCGCTGGTCGTGAGGTAGCTGGTCAGCTGGACCTGCCCCTGCTCGACCGGCGTCGCGATGCTCGGCGCGCGTTCCAGCAGGACCTGCCGCACCACGTGCCGGTAGTCGGGCTCATAGTAGTTCTGGGCCACGGCGACCACGATGGCGATCTCGTCCATCATGAGGTCGACCGCGCGCAGCGCCACCGTGGGGTTGTGCTGGTTCGCCACGAGGATGTCGAGGAGCCGGCCCAGCGAGCGCAGCGCGTTGGCGGTCAGCGCGTCGGCGCGCTTCGGGCCGAACTCGTCGGTCAGGCCCAGGACGAGGTGCTCGACCATGGCGCACACCGGAGCCGGCTCGGTCTTCTGGCGCGCCATCTCCTGTAGGCGGGCGAACGGGCTGCCGGTGATGAGTGCCACGAGATCGGCCCAGGTGTCGACGGTGGGGTCGGCCGGGGGATCCTGCTTGCCCGTGTCCATGAGCTCGTAGAGCTGGTAGGCCGACGGCGTCGCGCCGAGCTCCTGGAGGATCGACTTCCAGGCGATGTCCGCGAAGGCGGAGGTGCCGCTCAGCACGCTGACGCCCGTCCGTCCTGCGACCGGTTTGATCCTGAGCCCGGCCACCACCTTCGGGTCCACCATCATCGCCAGCTTCTCCAGCACGCGCGGGCTGTTGACGAGGATGCCGTCCGGGTCCGGCAGGACGTTGCCCAGTCGGGTCAGGAACTTCTGCAGGGTGTCGACGTAGTTCGTGCGCCAGTAACTGGCCGCGAGCTCGTTCTGGGCCGACAGGCCCTGCTCCTTGTCGCGCTGGGTCTTCGCCGCCCGGAAGCCGATCTGCTCGACGAGGTGCTCCTGCTTCGTGCCCTTCACCGTCGGTGCGAGCTCGGCGCGGCGCTCCTGTGAGTACGTCGTCGGCCTGCCGTTGATGGAGTCGACGAGCTCCGCCGCCTTCCGGAGATGGCCCATCGATGAGGCGTCGTGCTCGTCGGCGATGCGATCCGCGAGCCTGGCCAGGTCGGCATCGGCGAGGTCGAGCGCCTCCAGCGTCAGCGGGTCGTGGCCCCCCGGGGTCGTCTCGGGGAGCGCGTCGAGCTCCTTCGGCCGCAGGACGTCGAGGTAGTGCGCCACGTCCTCGTGCTGCGGGGCCGGCTTCTGCGCGGGTGTGCGCACCGTCGGGTGGGCCAGGCGGGTCGCCGCGGTCGCCTTCATGAAGCCGTGGGCGACCTCGCCCATCAGTTGGGCCGCGATGAGCCGGGACTTCTCGCTGCGTTCGGCCGCCGAGCGCTCGGCCAGCTTCTCGGCGATGAGCTTCACGGATCCGAGCGCCGCGGGCGCCTTCATCCCCGCCAGCGCCTTCGCCACCGCCTTGGCCGTGGTCTGGTCGGGCTTCGCGACGAACTCCTGCCAACCCGCGGGCAGCACAGGCTCGCTCGACATTACCGACATGCTTCCTCCCCTTGTCCCATGCGCTGGGACGGACAGATGACGGTGGGCCCCCACCCGATGCTCGATGCCAGGCCGACCCGCGTCAATCCGTTCGGCCACAGATTGTGGAACGTGACAACGCCTGTCCGCCCTTCGCCCGCGGCCCGGGGTCAGCGGCGGCGGACCCGGTCGCGGAGAGCCTCGACGGCCGCGGTGAACGCCGGTTGGCGCATGGACCAGTCCTGGGCGAGCTGTTCGACGTCGGCGGCCATCCGGGGGTCGGTCAGCGAGCGGCTGAGGCGCATGGTGGCCTTCGCGCGGCGCACCGCGTCCGGGGAGCGCCCCGCCACCCGGGCCGCCATGCGGCGCGCCACGTCCATCAGCTCGCCGTCCTCGACGCAGCGCCAGATCAGGCCGCGCCGTTCCGCCTCCTCAGCCGTCAGCGCGTCGCCGAAGAGCACCATCGCCGCCGCGCCCTGCCGCCCGACGCGCTGCTCCATCCGCCACAGGTGGCCGCCGCCCGGGTGGATGGCCAGGTCGAGGAAGCGCGGGTCGAACGTGGCGCTCCTGGCCGCCACCACCACGTCGCACGCCAGCGCGAAGCTCACGCCCGCTCCGATCATCGGGGCGTGCACCGCGGCCAGCACGGGCATCGGCAGCGCGGCCAGCGCGTCGAACCCGCGGTAGACGGCGGTCGGGTCGTCCGCGGGCGTGAGGAGCGCGTCCATGTCGCCGCCCGAGGAGAAGACCGGCCCGTTGGCCCGGAGCACGACGGCCCGCACGTCCCCGCCGAGCCCCGCGCACGCCTCGGCGAGCTGCCGGACCAGCACCGGGTTCAGGCTGTTGCGCCGCCGGACGTCGTCCAGGGTGATCCACGCGACGTGGTCCTCCACCTCGACGACCACGGCACTCCGGTCATCTGCCATCGCTTCCTCCTTCGTTCGTTGCCGCACGGGCGGCCGGGTCCTATAATGACCTCTATCCTTTATAAGATAAAAAAGATAGACCCTCGGAGTGGCATGGAGATCGAGCTCACCGCCGAGCAGCGGGCCTTCCGCGAGTCCTGCGGCAAGCTGGCCGCCGACCTGGCGTCCCGCTGGCACCGCGGCCGCGGCCCGCACGACGTCGGCCCGTCCGCGCCCGACGAGACCTCCTGGTCCCGCGTCGCCGAGGCCGGCTGGCTCGCCATGCGGCTGCGCGAGGAGAACGGCGGGGCCGAGGCTGGCGCCGTCGACATGATGATCCTGGCCGAGCAGCTCGGCTACCACGCTGTCGCCGCGCCCGTCCTGGGCACCGTCATCGCGGCCGAACAGCTCCAGTCCTGGGGCGCGCCGTCCGCGCTGCTGGAGGAGATCGCCGAAGGCGCCCGCCGCCTCGCCCCCGCACTCACCCCTGATCTGACGACCCTCGCGGCCGGCCCCGCCGGGGCTCTCGCGTGGGATGCCGCCGGGGCCGAGTTCGCGGTGGTTCCGGCCGAGGGGATGGCGTACGCGCTCGGGGAGCCCGTACCGTTCGCTGATCAGACGCGCGCCGTACGCCCTCTGGGTGAGCCCGCGCGGACCCTGCCCGAGCTGACGCCGCCGGACGGCGAGACGGCCGCGCGGACCTCCGCGTTCACGCTCAGCCTGCTGGTGGCCGACCTGCTCGGCACCATGCGGGCCGCGCTCGACGCGGCGCTCGACCACGCGCGGACCCGCGTGCAGTTCGGCGCGCCCGTCGGCTCGTTCCAGGCCGTGCAGCAGATCCTCGCCGACAGCCACGTGCTCACCGAGGCGTCCATGAGCGCGTGCTGGTACGCCGCCTGGGCCGTCGACGCGCTGCCCGGCGAGGAGGCGCTGCGCGCCGCCCGGGTCGCCAAGGCGTACGCCTCCCGCTCGGCCGTCGAGGTGTGCGAGAACGCCATCCAGGTCTTCGGCGGCATCGGCATGACCTGGGAGGCCCCCGCGCACATCTGGCTGCGCCGCGCCCACGGCGCCCGCGCCGCGTTCGGCGACGAGCACCACCACGAAGCCGTCATCGCCACCGAGTTCTCCGGGAGCTGACCGTGGACTACTCCGACGACCCCGAGGTGGCCGCGTTCCGCGCCGGTCTGCGCGCCTGGCTCCGCGACCACCTCGACGAGCACCGCGACGCCACCGGCTACGAGTCGGCCGAATCCGTCGAAAGCACCCTGCGCTGGCACCGCGCCCTGGCCGCCGCCGGCTACGTGGGCCTGTCCCTGCCCGCCGCCTACGGCGGTCACGGGCTGCCCGACCTGTACGAGGCGGTGCTCAACGACGAACTGGCCACGGCCGGCGCGCCCCCGCCCCCGCCCATCGGCCACATCGCGCACGCCGTCGCCGACTTCGCGAGCGAGGAGCTGAAATCCCGGGTCCTGCCCGGCCTGCTCGGCTGCACCGAAGTCTGGTGCCAGGGCTTCAGCGAGCCCGGCGCCGGCTCCGACCTCGCCTCGCTGACCACAGCCGCCGTCCCCGGCGACGACAGGTTCGTCGTCGACGGCCAGAAGATCTGGACCAGCGGGGCCATGTGGTCACGCTGGTGCCTGCTGCTCGCCCGTACCGAACGCGACCAGCCCCGCCACCGCGGCCTGTCCATGCTCGTCGTCGACATGGAGTCGCCCGGCGTCGACCGGCGCGAGATCGTCCTGGCCAGCGGCAGCCGCGAGTTCGCCGAGGTGTTCTTCGACGGCGTCGAGGTGCCCGCGGCCAACCTGGTCGGCGAGCGCGGCCAGGGCTGGCGGATCGCCATGCACATGCTCTCGTACGAGCGAGGCCCCGCCGACATGGGCTGGGTCGGGCGGCTCGGCCGGGTGCTGGCCGCCGCCCGCGACGACGTCCGCTCCGGCCGCGTCCCCGCCGACGAGCCGCTGCGCCGCCGTCTCGCCGCCGCGTCGGTCGACCTCCAGGTCATGCAGTGGCACGTGGCCCGCTCCCTGGCGAACCGCGACCCCGGCGGATCGGCGGGCTCGGTGGACAAGCTGCTGACCATCCGCGTCGAGCAGAACCTCCACCACGTGGTGGGCGACCTGGCCGGCCCGTCGTTCGTCCTCGGCGACCCCGCCCCGTACGGCGACTACCTGTGGTCCCGCGCCCAGTCGATCTACGGCGGCACCCAGCAGATCCAGCGTCAGATCGTCGCCCAGCGCGTCCTCGGCCTCC
This sequence comes from Nonomuraea sp. CA-218870, assembly GCF_050936535.1. Taxonomy (NCBI): domain Bacteria; kingdom Bacillati; phylum Actinomycetota; class Actinomycetes; order Streptosporangiales; family Streptosporangiaceae; genus Nonomuraea; species Nonomuraea sp. CA-218870. The sequence continues at coordinate 194,753 of NZ_JBNJMN010000001.1, forward strand.
CGCGAGGCTGAGAAGCCGGGCTCGGCTCACCCCCCGGGCCGCCCTATGATCGACGGCATGGCGCTGAGACCCGTGCAGGCGAACATCAAGGCTCAGGACGACTCGGCGCTCGGACGGTTCTGGGCGCGGGCGCTCGGCTGGGACGTCTCCAGCGAGGCGCCCGGCGTGACCAACCTCGAACCCCCGGGTTTCCGCCGGCCGGACGCCGCCGCCTTCTCCATCGACCTCGTCGGCGTCCCGGACCCCGAAACGGTGAAGTACCGCGTGCACCTCGACCTCGCCACCACCTCCGCCGCCCATCAGGCGGAGCTGGTCGCGCGGCTGAAGGAGCTCGGCGCGACGCCCGCCGACGTGGGCCAGGGCGACGTCCCGTGGACGGTCCTGGCCGACCCGGAGGGCAACGTGTTCTGCGTGCTGGAGCCCAGGGAGATCTACCGCGACACCGGGCAGATAGCCGCGGTGGTCGTCGACTGCGACGATCCCCGCGTCATGGCCCGGTTCTGGGACGAGGCGCTGGACTGGACCCTGCTCGAGGTCACCGACGACCATGCGCGGCTGCGTTCCGCAGAGGGCGCAGGCCCGTATCTGGAGTTCCTGCGCACGCCCGGCGAGAGGACCTGGTGGAACCGCGTCCATCTGGACCTGCTGCCGATCCCCGTCGAAGATCAGGAGGCGGAGGTGGCCCGGCTGCGGACCCTGGGGGCCACCGCCGCCGATGTCGGGCAGGGCGACGTCCCCTGGAAGGTCCTGGCCGACCCGGAGGGCAACGAGTTCTGCGTCCTCGGGCGAGGCTGAGCCGCCGTGCGGTCGAGTCAGCTGCGCGGCAGGTCGCGCCAGGGCTTGCCGCGGTAAGGGTCGAAGTCCTTGGGCAGGCCGAGGACGCGTTCGGCGATGACGTTCTTGTTGACCTCGGTGGTGCCGCCCTCGATGGTGTTGGCGCGGCTGCGGAGCATGCCGCGGGTCTCGGCGGGCATGGACGCCCAGTACTCGGCCGGGGACGAGACGGTCCCGGACCAGGCGATCGAGGACTCGCCGGAGAGGGTGGCGGCCATCTCCTGGATGCGCTGGTTGAGGTCGGTGCCGTGGACCTTGCCGATGGAGCTCTCGGGTCCCGGGGGCAGGTTGCCCGCCTGGCGGGCACGGACGCGGCGGTTGGTCCAGGTGCGGACCTGTTCCTCGCACCACAGTTCGACGATGCGGGCGCGGGTGAGCGGGTCGTCCCAGCCGCCCGGCAGGCCGGCCTCGGTGCGACGGCGGGCCAGGCGGACGAGGTGGGAGGCGCTGACGCCGCCGATGCGGTCGACGCCGACGGAACCGCCGCCCGACACCATCTGGCGCTCGCCGGCGAGCGTGGCCTGGGCGACCCGCCAGCCGTTGCCGGGGTCGCCGAGCCGGTGCGCGTCGGGGACGCGGGCACCGTCGAAGAACACCTCGAAGAACTCCGCCTCGCCGCCGATGTGCGGCAGCGGCCTGACCTCGACGCCGGGCTGGCGCATGGAGATGAGGAAGTACGTGATGCCCTGGTGCTTGGGCGCGTCCGGGTCGGTACGGGCGAGCAGCACGGCGTAATCGGCCTGGTCGGCCCAGGTGGTCCAGACTTTCTGGCCGTTGACGATCCAGGTGTCGCCGTCTAGTTCGGCCCGGGTGGACAGGGAGGCGAGGTCGCTGCCGGAGCCGGGCTCGCTGAAGAGCTGGCACCAGATCTCCTCGGCCCTGATGATGGGTTTGAGGAAGCGCAGGCGCTGGTCCTCCGTGCCGTGGGCGAAGAGGGCGGGGGCGGCCAGGTTGAGGCCGAGCGGGTTGAGCCGGGGCAGGTGGTAGGGGCGCAGCGCCTCGTCGGCGGCCACGGCGGCCTTGCGCGACCAGCCGAGCCCGCCGTACTCGACCTCCCAGGTGGCGGCGACCAGGCCGGAGGCGCCGAACTCGGGGTACCAGGCGCGGTACTCCTCGCGGGTGCGGACGGTGCGGACTGCGCGCGGGCCGCCGCGCTCGCCGGCTTCGCGCCAGGCGGCGGGCAGGTGGGCGGCGATCCAGGCGCGGGCGGCTTCGACGGCTTCGCCGGGGGTGACGTCCGGGCCGGTGGGCAGTGTGGTCATGGGTGGACCTCCCCGTCGGGGTGATGACTTGCGTCCTGGCTGTGGCCGGCGTCGAAAGGCCCTGCTTCGAAAGGCCCGGCGCTCTGACGGGCCGCCTCCGAGGCCGCCGTGCGGCCGAGTTCCTGGGCGCGCCAGAGGGCCTGCTTGAGCGCACGGGCGTGTGCGGGGTCGGCGCGGGCGACGGTCTCGGCCACCCGCTGGGCCGCGTCGCGCAGCGCGTCGGGCTCGACGACCTCGCTGACCAGCCCGAGCTGGTGCGCCCGCGCCGCGCCGAGCCGTTCGTGGGCACCGATCAGCGCGAGCCGGGCGGCGGCGGTGGCCGGTATGCGGCGCACCAGGCCGATCGCCTCCCAGGCGCTCACCTGGCCGACGCTGACGTGCGGGTCGAGGAAGGTGGCGGTGGAGGCGGCGAGCACGATGTCGGCGTCGACCACGAAGTGCAGCCCGCCGCCGGCGCAGACGCCGTTGACCGCGGCCACGACGGGGGTCCTGACGCCGAGGTGCCAGCCGGTCAGCTGCAGGTCGCCGGCGCGGGTGCGGCGGCTGGACTCGCGCAGGCTGGCGGGGTCGCGGGCGAGCGCGGCCATGTCGAGCCCGGTCTGGAAGGCCCGGCCGCGGCCGGTGACGACGATGCAGCGCACGTCGTCGTCGGCGTCCAGCTCGCGCCAGGCGCGCGGCAGCTCGGCCATCATCGCGGCGTCCATGGCGTTGCCGGCGCGCGGCCGGTCGAACTCCAGCCATCCGACCGGGCCGCGGCGCTCGACCGCCAGCGTCTCGTACGCCATCCGACCCCCTGTTCCCTCTGCCATAGTTATATATAAGATAGCAAAGAAAAGGCGAGAGAAGGCGGACAGGTTACATGGCTCCGACGGAAGAGAAGACCCGCCCCCGGATCACGGACGAGGGGGTGGAGGCGCTCCGGGCACGCATCGGCATCCCCCAGCCCAACCCCGTCCCGCCCCACTACCTCAGTCCCGGCACCGACGCGTTCCGGATCGTGGCTCGCTCGTACGGCGACGACAACCCGTTGTGGTGCGACCCCGGCCACGCCGCCCGCTCCCGCTGGGGGCAGCCGATCGCCCCGCCGCCGCTGGTCGGCGGCGACAGCCTGATCGGCGAGGACGTGCTCACCGAGGCCGACCTGGCCCGGCAGGACGAGGTCAGGGGCGACCCGCTGCGCGGCGTGCACGCCTTCTACTCGGCCTGCGAGCGCGAATGGTGGAACCCGCTCCACGCGGGCCGGACGGTGCACCGGCGCAACGCGCTGGTGGGCGTGCTCGACAAGCCCAGCGAGTTCAGCGGCCGGGCCGTGCACGAGTGGAACGCCAACGTCTTCGCCACCGCCGACGGCCTCCCGCTGGCCGGCCAGTACCGGCTGATGATCCGTACCGAGCGTGACGAGGCGCGCAAGCGCAAGAAGTACGACGACGTCGCGATCGAGCCGTGGACCGAGGAGAAGATCGCCGAGATCGACGCCCAGTACGCCGCCGAGCGGGCGCGCGGCGCCGAGCCGCGCTGGTTCGAGGACGTCGAGGAGGGCGAGGCGATCACCCCCCTGGTCAAGGGGCCGCTGACGGTGACCGACATGGTGTGCTGGCACACCGGCATGGGGATGGGCGTGTACGGGGTCGCGCCGCTGCGGCTGGGCCACCGCAACCGGCAGCGCATCCCCCGCTTCTACCACCGCGACGACCTGGGCGTGTGGGACGCGATGCAGCGGGTCCACTGGGATCCCGAGTTCGCCCGGCGCTCCGGCAACCCGACCACGTTCGACTACGGGCGGATGCGCGAGACGTGGATGATCCACGCCTGCACCGACTGGATGGGTGACGACGCCTGGCTGTGGCGGATCCGGGTGGAGTTCCGCAAGTTCAACTACGTCGGCGACGCCCAGTGGATCACCGGCACGGTGGTGCGCAAGCACCTCATGGAGGACGGCAACGGCGTCCACCCGGCGGTGGACCTGGAGCTGGCCGCCACGAACCAGCGCGGCGAGGTCACCGCGCCGGCCACGGCCACCATCCTGCTGCCGAGCCGCGAGCACGGCCCCGTCACCCTGCCCGCGCCGATGGGCGGGGCGACCACGCTCGACGAGTCGCTGCAGGCCGCGATCCGGCACTTCTCCCGCACATGACCAGGCCGCTCGACGGCCTGCTGGTCGTCTCGATGGAGCAGGCCGTCTCCGCCCCGTACGCCACCCGGCAGCTCGCCGACCTCGGCGCCCGGGTGATCAAGGTGGAGCGGCCCGACGGCGGCGACTTCGCCCGCGCCTTCGACACCCACGCCAACGGCACCGGGGCGCACTTCGCGTGGGCCAACCGGAACAAGGAGTCGCTGGCCGTCGACGTCAAGAAGCCCGGCGGCCGGCGAGTCGTCGGCGAGCTGCTGGCCAGGGCCGACGTGTTCACGCACAACCTGGTCCCGGGCGCCGCCGCCCGGCTGGGCCTGGACGGCGCCTCGCTGCGCGCCCTCCACCCGCGCCTCGTGGTCTGCGAGATCTCCGGCTACGGCACCGGCGGGCCCTACGACGGGCGCAAGGCGTACGACCTGCTCGTCCAGGCGGAGTCCGGGCTGACGGCGATCACCGGCAGCCCGGAGGAGCCGGTCAAGCCGGGCATCTCGGTGGCCGACATCGCGGCGGGCATGTTCGCCTTCTCCAGCGTGCTGGCGGCGCTGCTGCGGCGGGCGAGCACCGGCGAGGGGTGCGTGCTGGAGGTGTCCATGCTGGACGCGATGGCCGACTGGATGGGCTACCCGCTGGTGGTGCGCAGGCACGGCACCCAGCCCGCGCTCGCGCCGGGGATGAGCCATCCGGCGATCGCGCCGTACGACGCCTACCGGGCGGCCGACGGGCGGCTGGTGACGGTGAGCGTGCAGAACGACCGCGAGTGGGCCAAGCTGGCCACGACGGTGCTGGGGCGGCCGGAGCTGGCCGGCGATCCCCGGTACGCGACCAACCAGGCCCGCGTGGCGCACCGCGACGCGATCGACGCCCTGGTGGCCGGCGCGATCGGGGCGATGGACGCCGACCGCGCCGTGGCGGCCCTGCACGCCGCCGGGATCGGCTGCGGGCTCGTCAACGACCTGGCCGCGGTCGTCGAGCATCCCCAGCTCGTGGCCCGCGACCGCTGGCTGACGGTGGACGCGCCGGCCGGGCCGGTCGCCGCCCCGCTCCCGCCGCCGGTGACCGCCGCCTGGCAGCCGCCCGCCGGCGCGGTGCCGGGGCTGGGCGAGCACACCGAGGCGGTGCTGCGGGAGCTGGGGTACGAAGCGCCGGCCATCGCGAAGCTGCGCGACGAGGGCGCCGTACGGATGAGTGAGGACGTGCGGACGAGCGAGGACGTGCGGACGAGTGAGGAGAGGCCGTGACCGTTACCTCCGAAGAGGACCTCGAAGAGTTCCGCGAGAGCGTGCGGGGCGCGCTGTCGCAGGTCAGCACCTCGGCCCGGGTCCGGGCGGCGATGTTGACCGCGAGCGGGCACGACGAGCCCACCTGGCGCGCCCTGGTCCAGCTCGACCTGCCCGGCCTGATGCTGCCGGAGCGGTGCGGCGGGAGCGGGCTCGGCGCGGCGGAGTTCGCCGTGGCCGCCGAGGAGTGCGGGGCCTGGCTGGCCTGCTCGCCGCTGTTCGGCACCGCGACGCTGGCCGTGCCGCTGCTGCTCGCGCTGGGCGACGAGGCCGCGCTCGGCGCGTACGGGCCGCGCATCGCCAGCGGCGAGCTGACCGCCACCGTGGCGCTGGCGGAGGCCGGCGCGCGCTGGGACGTCGCGGCGGTCCGCGCCACCGCCCGCCGTGACGGCGACGGCTGGCGGCTGCACGGCGTCAAGACCCACGTCGTGGACGGCGCCACGGCCGGCCTGCTCCTGGTCGTGGCGAACACGCCCGACGGTCCCGGCGTGTTCGCGGTCGAGCGCGGCGCGGCTCCGGCCGGGGGCACGGACGGGCACGGCGCGGGCCCCGGCGCGGACGGGGAGGGCGACGCGCGTCCTGGCGGGTCCGCGGGTTCGCGAGACGTGCCAGGGATGGTCGTGGAGCCGCTCGTCACGCTGGACCTGACCAGGAAGATGGCGCGGATCTCGTTCGACGGCACGCCGGCCGTGCTCGTCGGGCCGGTCGGCTGCGCGGACGCGACGGCCGCGGCCGCCGACGTGTCGCGCGCGCTGCTCGCCGCCGAGCAGACCGGGGTCGCGCAGCGCTGCCTGGACCTGACGGTCGAGTACGCGAAGACGCGCATCCAGTTCGCCCGCCCGATCGGCTCTTTCCAGGTGGTCAAGGAGCGGCTCGCCGACGCGCTGATCAAGGTCGAGTCGGCGCGCTCCGCCGTCTACACCGCCACCCGCTCGGACGGCCGGGCGCTCGCCCGCGACTCGCGGGTCGCCGCGCTCATGGCGGGCAGGGCCGCGTCCTGGGTCACCGCCCAGACGATCCAGCTCCACGGCGGCGTCGGCTTCACCTGGGAGCACGACGCCCACCTGTACTTCAAGCGGGCGCGTACGAGCGCTCACCTGCTCGGGGAGGCGGGCGAGCACGTGGCCGCGCTCGCCGGGGCGCTCGAGCGCGAGATCGTCTGAACACGAGAGGGACATCGGCATGACGTACGAGACCATCAAGGTGGAGCGGCACGGCCGCGTCGGCTGGCTGATCAACGCCCGCCCCGCGGTGCTGAACGCGATGAACAACGCGATGCGCGACGAGCTGGCCGAGGCGTGGCTGGAGCTGGACCGCGACCCGTCGGTCCGGGTGATCGTGCACACCGGTGAGGGCCGCGCCTTCCAGACGGGGGCCGACCTGTCGGAGGTGGCGAACGACGGCGTGGGCATGCAGCGGTACCAGGACAGCCTGATGAACTTCGACCTGCACTTCACCTCCTGGCACCAGAACGTCACCAAGCCGGTCATCGCCGCCGTGAACGGGATCTGCGCGGGCGGGGGGCTGCACTTCGTGGCCGACGCCGACATCGTGATCGCCGCCTCGGACGCCACGTTCTTCGACCCGCACGTCAGCGTCGGCCAGGTGACCGCGATCGAGATGATCGGGCTGGCGAAGAAGATCCCGTTCGAGGCGGTGATGCGGATGGCGCTGGTCGGCTCGTACGAGCGGATGTCCGCCCGGCGGGCGCACGAGCTGGGCCTGGTCAGCCAGGTCGTGGACCCGCCGGAGCGGCTGCGCGAGTCCGCGCAGGAGCTGGCCGAGAAGATCGCCCGCAACTCCCCCGCCGCGATGGCCGCCACCAAGAAGGCCCTGTGGGCGGCGCTGGAGCTGGGGCTGACGGACGCCTGCAAGGTGGGCACCCAGCACCTGGTGGGCATGTGGGGGCATCATGACCAGAGCGAGGGCCCCCTCGCCTTCGTCGAGAAGCGCGAACCCCGCTGGGCCGAGTGAGGCGCGAGCACTGTTGACGCGCCGGGCTGAGAGAGAGATGAGGATGGGTATGGAGATGAACCTGCTCGACGGCCGCGCGGCCGTGGTCACCGGGTCGGCGCAGGGCATCGGCCTGGCGATCGCGACGGTCCTGGCCCGCCACGGGGCGTCGGTGGTGGTCAGCGACGTCAACGCGGAGGGTGCCGAGCAGGCGGCCGCCGACCTGGAGGCGCAGGGTCTCAAGGCCGTGGCGGTGCCGTGCGACGTGACCGACGAGGCGGCCGTCGAGGCGCTGGCCGACGCGTGCAAGAGCGCCTTCGGTTCGCTGGACGTCCTGGTCAACAATGCCGGCATCACCCGTGACGCCACGATGCCGAAGATGACGCTGGAGGACTTCAAGAAGGTGCTGGACGTCCACCTGACCGGGGCCTGGCTGGGCACCCGGGCGGCGGCGCGGATCATGCGGGAGCAGCGCCGGGGCGCCATCGTCAACATCTCCTCCATTTCCGGAAAAGCCGGAAACTTCGGGCAGACGAACTACAGCTCCGCCAAAGCCGGAATGATCGGCCTCACCAAGGCCTCCGCCCGCGAGCTGGCCCGCCACCAGATCCGGGTCAACGCCATCCAGCCCGGCCCGATCCGCACCGCCATGACCGCCGCCATGCCCGCCGAGGCGCTGCAGAAGATGCTCGACAACATCCCGCTGGGCCGCATCGGCGAGCCGGAGGACATCGCCAACGCCGCCCTCTTCCTCGCCTCCGACCTGTCGTCCTTCATCACCGGCATCACGGTGGAGGTCGCCGGCGGGAGGCACATGTGATGCGCGTCTTCACGAGTCTCGACGAGTTCGCCGCGCAGGCCGGGCAGACGCTCGGCACCAGTGACTGGCTGGAGATCGGCCAGGAGCGGGTCGGCACGTTCGCCGACGCCACCGGCGACCACCAGTGGATCCACGTCGACCCGGTACGGGCCGCCGACGGGCCGTTCGGCGCCACGATCGCGCACGGCTACCTGTCGCTGTCGCTGCTGCCGGTCCTGGTGGGCACGATCTACCGCGTCGAGGGCCTGCGGATGGCCGTCAACTACGGGCTGAACAAGGTCCGCTTCCCCAGCCCGGTTCCGGTCGGCTCGCGCGTCCGGGTCACCACGGAGCTGCGGGAGGCGCGGGAGGCTTCCGGCGGCGTCATGGCCGTGCTGGGCTCGACGATGGAGATCGAGGGCGGGAAGAAGCCGGCCGTGGTGGCCGAGACGATCACGCTCTACTACCCGCAGGACTGAATGGGGCCCGCCCCCTCCGCAGCGCAGTGGACGGAGGGGGCGGGCGGCGGGCTACCAGCTCTTGAGCGCACGGCGTCACGAGGGCAGGCCGTACTCCTCCAGCAGCCGGCGGCCGATGATCATGCGCTGGATGTCGGCCGTGCCCTCGCCGATGAGCAGCATCGGGGCCTCCCGGTAGAGGCGCTCGATCTCGTACTCGGTGGAGTAGGCGTAGCCGCCGTGGATGCGGAAGGCGTCCTCCACCACCTCCTTGCAGTACTCGGAGGCGAGATACTTGGCCATCCCCGCCTCCAGGTCGTTGCGCTGCCCGGAGTCCTTCTTGCGCGCGGCCATGACCATCATCTGGTGCGCGGCCTCGACCTTGGCGGCCATGTCGGCGAGCCTGAACTGCACGGCCTGGTGCTCGGCGATCCGCTTGCCGAACGTCCTGCGCTCCTGCGCGTAGCGGACCGCCAGCTCGAAGGCGCGCAGCGCGACCCCGCAGCCGCGGGCTGCGACGTTCACCCGGCCCACCTCGACGCCGTCCATCATCTGGTAGAAGCCGCGCCCCGGAGCGCCGCCCAGCACCTGCCCGGCGCTCGCGCGGTGGCCGTCGAAGACCAGCTCGGTGGTGTCGACGCCCTTGTAGCCGAGCTTCGAGATCTTGCCGGGGACGGTGAGCCCCGGCCGCACCTCGCCGTAGCCGGGCTCCTTCTCGACCAGGAACGTGGTCATGTTCCGGTAGACGGAGTCCGCGCCCTCGTCGGTCTTCACCAGCACCGCGACCAGGTTGGCCGTGCCGCCGTTGGTGAGCCACATCTTCTGCCCGTCGATCACGTACCCGTCGCCGTCGCGGGCCGCCCTCGTGGTGATCGCCGAGACGTCCGACCCACAGCCCGGCTCCGACATGGAGAACGCGCCGCGCACCTCGCCGGTCGCCATCCGCGGCAGGTAGTGCCGCTTCTGCTCCTCGGTGCCGTGCTTCATGATCATGTACGCGACGATGAAGTGGGTGTTGACGATGCCCGACACGCTCATCCAGCCCCGGGCGAGCTCCTCCACGGCCAGCGCGTAGGTCAGCAGCGACTCGCCGAGCCCGCCGTACTCCTCCGGGATCGTCAGCCCGAACAGCCCCATCTCCCGCATCCCGCCGACGATCTCCTCCGGGTACGCGTCCTCGCGCTCCAGCCGCTGCGCCACGGGCAGGATCTCCCTGTCCACGAACTCCCGCACGGTGCGGAGAATCTCCTGCTGCACGTCGGTGAGCCCGTCGGTCTGCGCGAGCCGCCCCATGGCGTACCTCCTCGTCGATTTGTACGGCCATTTATGCCACATGCGCCGTACGGGTCACAAGTGTGCTTGACAACCACGACGTCAGCGCGTTTTGATTTGGCCGTATATTTCAGCACCCACGGCAGGAGGCGGCCGGTGACGCTCGTGGACGGCCCGTACTTCGAGGACCTGCGTCCCGGGACGCGGTTCGACGGCGCCCCGGCCGTCACCCTCACCGAAGGGCTGGCGGCGGCCCACCAGGCGATCGTCGGCTGCCGGCTGCCGCTGGCGCTCGACCACGGCCTGTCGCGCCGGGTCACCGGAGGGGTGGTCGCCGCGCCGCACCTGGTCTGGGACGTCGCCATCGGCCAGTCGACGGTGGCCACCCACACCGTGGTGGCCAACCTGTTCTACCGGGGCGTGGTGTTCCGGCGGGCGCCCGCCCTCGGCGACACGCTCACGACGGTCACCGAGGTCGCCGGCCTCCGGCAGAACGCCCGCCGCCCCGGCCGCGCGCCGACCGGCCTCGCGGCGCTCCGGATCAGCACGACCGACCAGGAAGGCCGCCCAGTCCTGGACTTCTGGCGGTGCGCGATGCTCCCGCTGCGCGACGGCGACCTGGACACCGGCCGCGCCGACGACCTGTCCGCCGTCGGCGCGGCGCCGTCCCCCGACGAGCTGGCCGCGGTGACGGCCGGCTGGAACCTGGCCGCCCACCCCCGGGGCGCGGCGGTCCAGGCCGGGGACGTGTTCGAGGTGGCGGGCGGCGACGTGGTCTCCTCGGCGCCCGAGCTGGCCCGCCTCACGCTCAACGTCGCCAAGGTGCACCACGACGCGGCGGCGGGCGAGCGCCTGGTGTACGGCGGGCACACCATCGGGATCGCGCTCCACCAGGCCGTGCGGGCGCTGCCGTCGCTCGTCACCGTCGTCGGCTGGCACGGCTGCGACCACCTCGGCCCGGTGCGCGAGAACGACACGCTCACCAGCACCGTCGAGGTCGAGCGGCTGGACCCGCTGCCGTCCGGCACCCTCGCCCACCTGCGCTCGCGGGTGCGCGCCAACCGCGCGACCGACGTCCTCGACTGGCGTTTCGCGGCGGTGCTGGCGTAGACCGGTAGGCTGCCGCGGGGCACACGGGAGGTCGGCGATGGCGAGCACCGGGCGGCGGGAGAGCAGCTACAGCGCGCTCGCCCGGCAGGTCCGCGGCGACATCCTGGCGGGCCGCTACGCGGGCGGCCGGCGGCTGCCCACCGAGGCCGAGCTCGCCGAACGTCACGGGGTGAGCAGGCAGACGGTGCGCCGCGCGTTCCAGGACCTGGTGGCCGAGGGGATGGTCTACCGGGTGCCGGGGCGCGGCACGTTCGCCAGCCCGCGCCAGGGCACCTACCTGCGCCAGTTCGGCTCCGTCGAGGACCTCATGGCGCTGTCGGTGGACACGCGGATGGACATCACCGTGCCGCTGCACCGGCGGGTGGACCTGGCCGCGGCCGGCCGGCTCCGGCTGTCCAGCGACGCCGTCAGCAGCCTGGCGTTCCGGCGGCTGCACGACGCCGTGCCGTTCTGCCTCACGACCGTCTACCTGCCGCCGTACGTGGGCGGGCTGCTGCGGGACGTGCCCGAGCTGGCCGCCGAGGGCGCGACCAGCGCGGTCACCGTCATCGGGCTGCTCGACACCCGGCTCGGCGCGCCCATCGCGGAGGCCGACCAGAGCATCACGGTCGCCGCGGCCGACCCGGCGACGGCCCGCCACCTCGGCTGCGCCCCCGGCCACCCGCTGCTCCGCATCGACCGGCTCTACTACGACACCGAGGGCACCCCGGTCGAGCTGGCCATCAGCCACTTCCTGCCGGAGCACTACTCCTACCGCACCCACCTCCGCCGCAGCCTCACCTGAGCCCTGCAAACCTGTAACTCCAACTGTAGATTTTTTGACAGTGGCGCTATAATTCGACTGAGCCACGGAGGATCACAGGAGGTCACCGCCTGCGAGAAGGGGGACATGCCATGCTCACCGACACCGCCGAGCACCGCACGGTCGTCGGCACCTACCCGACTCACGAACAGGCGCAGGACGCGGTCGCGTTCCTCGCCGACAACGGCTTCCCGGTGCAGCGGGCCGGCATCGTCGGCTCCGACCTGCGCCTGGTCGAGACCATCGTGGGGCGCTTCAGCCGGGCCCGGTCGGCCGCCGCGGGAGCGGGCACCGGGGCCTGGTTCGGCCTCATGGTCGGCATGCTGATGGGGCTGTTCTCGCCCGAGAGCGGACCGCTCCTCGGCGTCGCACTCGGCGGTCTCGTCTACGGCTCGCTCTTCGGCGCCGTCTTCGGGCTGATCTCGTACGCCCTCACGCCGGGCCGCCGCCGCCGCTTCGTCGCGCGCAGCGCCGTCGTCGCGGACCGGTACGAGGTCCTGGCCGACCACGCGGTGGCCGACGACGCGCGCAACCTGCTGATCAAGCACGGCTGGCGCGCCGGCTCCACCCTCACGTAGCGGCCTGGCGACGGACCCAGGTGAGCATCTCCGCGGACCGGGAACACGTCAGGGCCGCCGCCGGACTGTCCGGCGGCGGCCCTGACGCGCCGTGAGCACGGTCAGCGCTTGAAGGCGTCCTTGACGTGCTTGGCGGCGTCCTTGGCCTTCTCTCCGGCCTGCTTGACCTTGCTCTCCGACTGCTCGGCGCGGCCCTCAGCCTCGAGGCGCTCGTCGTCGGTGGCGCGGCCGACACCTTCCTTCGCCCGGCCCTTGAACTCTTCGGCCTTGTTCTGCATCTTGTCGTCGGCACCCATGGGCGGCCCCCTTGCCTGCTCGGTGGATGTACGCCGGTCCTCTATCCGAGCCGGACCCCCGCAAACGTCCGCCGTTCACGGCCTGGGAACGCGGAAAGCCCGGCCCCTGTGCGGGGGCCGGGCGTCTTCCGCGCCGGTCACTTGAGGATCGGGTAGCGCTGGACGATCGCCAGCTTGCCGAGTCCGAGGGTGGCGCCGGCGTTGGCCAGGGCCAGGCCGATCAGCACGATCGTGTAGATGATGTGGTCGTCCATGAACGGGTTGGTGTCCAGGGGCAGCGCCGCCGCCCACATCATCATCAGCATCAGGCCGCCGGCGACGGCCGCGACGCGGGTGCCGACCCCGAGCATGAGCGCGAGCCCGACGCCCAGGAGGCCCATCATGAACATCCAGTCGACCCAGGCCTGTCCGGCGAGGGCGGTGAAGAACCCGCCGAGCGCGTTCTCCTCGGTGCCCTTGAGGAAGCCGGTGGTGGGGCTGCCGCCCGCCAGCCAGGCCTTCTCGGCCGGGGTGGCGAAGCCGAGTCCGAAGGTCTTGTCGACGAAGGCCCACAGGAAGGTCCAGCCCAGGGCGATCCGGGCGATGGCCCACACGTAGTCGACGGGGCGACGGTTCTGCGTCGCGGGGGTGTGCACCGGGATTCTGCGCGCCGTGGGGCGCTCGTACGTGGTGGCCATGGCTCCTGTTCCTTTCACGGGTGCCGTTCGGTGGTTACAGTTCATCGGATCCGCGCCCGGGCCAGCAGAGCCCTACGACCTCGCCCGATGGGACCTTCGGCACCCCCTCGCCGGCCATCCGTCCCGCCAGAGGTCCGCGTGCCTGGTCACACGCTCACGAGCCCGTGCGCGCGGAACTGTCCGTGCACCCGGTCCAGCAGCTCGGGGCCGGGCGCGGGCGTCCGCGCGAGCGGGAAGTCCAGGCCGAGCCGCTGATACTTCTCCGTGGCCATGCGGTGGAACGGCAGCACGTCCACCCGCTCCACGTTGCCGAGCCCGGCCACGAACCGGGCCAGCCCGTCCACGTTCTCCGGCGCGTCGGTGAGCCCCGGCACCAGCACGAACCGCACCCACACCGGCCGTCCCAGGTCGGCGAGCCTGCGCGCGAAGCGCAACGTGGGCTCCAGCGGCCCGCCGGTGACCTTCCGGTACGTGGCCGGCAGCGACGACTTGATGTCCAGCAGCACCAGGTCGGTGTCGGCCAGCAGGGCGTCGCCGGCGCGGTGGCCGAGCAGGCCCGAGGTGTCGAGCGCGGTGTGCAGGCCGGCCTCGTGGCAGCGGGCCAGCAGTTCGCCGGTGAAGCGGGGCTGCAGCAGCGGCTCGCCGCCGCTGATGGTGACCCCGCCGCCCGCCACCTCGATGAACCGCCGGTACTTCGCGATCTCCGCCATGACCTCGTCGGCGGTCACCCGCCGCCCGTCGCGCATCCGCCACGTCTCCGGGTTCTGGCAGTAGAGGCAGCGCAGCGGGCAGCCGCAGGTGAACACCACGAACCGGGTCCCGGGACCGTCCACTCCGGTGGACAGGTCCCAGGAGCTGATCGTGCCGTCCATCAGAGGGACCCGTGGAAGGTGCGGCCCACCACGTCACGCTGCTGCTCAGGCGTCAGGCGGACGAAGTTGACCGCGTACCCGGAGACCCGGATGGTGAGCTGCGGGTAGCGCTCCGGGTGCTCCATCGCGTCCAGCAGCACGGCCCGGTCGAGGACGTTGACGTTCATGTGGAAGCCGTCGGCGTCGAAGTAGCCGTCGAGCACGCCGACCAGGTTGGTCACCCGCTCCTGCGGGGTGCGGCCGAGACCGCCGGGGGTGACGGTGTTGGTCAGCGAGATCCCGTCCTGCGCGTGCTCGAACGGCAGCTTGGCCACCGACAGCGCCGCGGCGACCATGCCGTGCCGGTCGCGGCCGTTCATCGGGTTGGCGCCCGGGGCGAACGGCTCGCCGGACCGGCGGCCGTCCGGCGTGTTGCCGGTGTGCTTGCCGTACACCACGTTGGAGGTGATGGTGAGCACCGACTGGGTGTGCTCGGCGTCCCGGTAGGCGGGGTGGCGGCGCACCTTGGCCATGAACGAGCGCACCAGGTCGACGGCGATGGAGTCGGCTCGCTCGTCGTTGTTGCCGTAGGCGGGGTAGTCGCCTTCGACCTCGTAGTCGACGGCGAGCCCGGTCTTGTCGCGGATCACCTTCACCCGCGCGTGCCTGATCGCCGAGAGGCTGTCGGCGGCCACGGACAGCCCGGCGATGCCGCAGGCCAGCGTGCGCTTGACCGGGTAGTCGTGCAGGGCCATCTCGACCCGCTCGTAGGCGTACTTGTCGTGCATGTAGTGGATGACGTTGAGCGCGTCCACGTACGTGGCGGCCAGCCAGTCGAGCATCCGGTCGTAGGCGGCGGCCACCTCCTCGTAGTCGAGGTGGTCGCCGGTGAGCGGCGGGTGCGCGGGGCCGACCTGGGCGCCGGTCATCTCGTCCCGGCCGCCGTTGATCGCGTAGAGCAGGGTCTTGGCCAGGTTGACCCGGGCGCCGAAGAACTGCATCTGCCTGCCCACCGGGGCCGCCGACACGCAGCAGGCGATGGCCGTGTCGTCGCCGAAACGGGGCCGCATCAGCTCGTCGCTCTCGTACTGCAGGGAGCTGGTCTCGATGGACAGCTCGGCGCAGAACCGCTTGAACGGCGCGGGCAGCCGCGGCGACCAGAGGACGGTCAGGTTCGGCTCCGGCGCCGGGCCGAGGTTGCGCAGCGTCTGCAGGTAGCGGTAACTGGTACGGGTGACCAGGGTGCGGCCGTCCTCGCCCATGCCGCCGATCGACTCGGTGACCCAGGTGGGGTCGCCGGAGAACAGCTGGTCGTACTCGGGGGTGCGCAGGAAGCGCACGATCCGCAGTTTGATCACGAAGTCGTCGACCAGCTCCTGCGCCTCCTGCTCGGAGATGCGGCCCTCGGCCAGGTCGCGCTCCAGGTAGACGTCGAGGAACGTGGCGGTGCGGCCGAGCGACATGGCGGCGCCGTTCTGCTCCTTGATCGCGGCCAGGTAGCCGAAGTACAGCCACTGGATCGCCTCGCGGGCGGTCGCGGCAGGGCGGGAGACGTCGTGGCCGTAGCCGGCGGCCATCTCCTTCAGCTCGCCCAGCGCCCTGATCTGCTCGGACAGCTCCTCCCGGTCCCGGATCACGTCCGCGGTGGACGGGACGGCGTCCAGGGTGTGCAGCTCGTCCCGCTTGGCGGCGATCAGCCGGTTCACGCCGTACAGCGCGACGCGGCGGTAGTCGCCGATGATGCGGCCTCGCCCGTACGCGTCCGGCAGGCCGGTGATCACGCCGGACCGGCGGGCCGCGCGGATCTCCGGCGTGTACGCGTCGAACACGCCGTCGTTGTGCGTCTTGCGGTACTTGGTGAAGATCTCCTTGACCAGCGGGTCCAGCTTGTAGCCGTAGGCGGCCAGGCCGTTCTCGACCATGCGCAGGCCGCCGTTCGGCATGATGGCCCGCCTGAGCGGCGCGTCGGTCTGCAGGCCGACGATCAGCTCGCGGTCGCGGTCGATGTAGCCGGGCGGGTGCGCCGTGATGGACGAGGGGGTGGAGGCGTCCACGTCGAGGACGCCGCGCCGGCGCTCCTCGGGGAACAGCGAGGACACCGCGCCCCACACTTCACGCGTGCGCGCGGTCGGCCCCGTCAGGAAGCCGGCGTCTCCCTCGTACGGCGTGTAGTTGTCCTGGATGAACGCGCGCACGTCCACCGCGGACCGCCAGTCCGCCCCCCGAAAGGCCCGCCACGCGGCCGGTTCCGTCGCCATGGTGGTCATCTGACAGCCCCCTGTCTTCCGTCCTCATTCCATGCAACGCCGATCGGCGGCCGGGATCCGGCGGCGTAGGTCACCGGGTCATGGGACCAACGTCACCTTCTGGGTAGGCACGAGATGTGGGACCCATCACCATCCAGCGCGTCTACGACCACCAGCCGGCCGAGGGGGCGGTCTTCCTGGTCGACCGGATGTGGCCGCGCGGCGTGCGCAAGGACGACCTGCGGCTCGACGGCTGGCTGCGGGACGCCGCCCCGTCGAAGGAGCTGCGCCAGTGGTTCGGGCACCGGGCCGAGCGGTTCGCCGAGTTCGCCGACCGCTACCGGGCCGAGCTCGACGCCGGGCGGGAGGCGCTGCGCCCGCTGCTCGACGCCGCCACCGAGGGGCCGGTGACCCTGCTCTACTCGGCGAAGGACACCGAGCACAACCAGGCCGTGGTGCTCCGCGACTACCTGCTGGACCGATCCGGCTAGCCGGATCGGACCCGGACGGACGCGGGCCGCGGACATGACAACGATATCCAAACAGAGTGCGGAAAGCGCGTTGTGAAGGAAGGCCAGTCGCGCAAGGCTGCTGCCATGCGCGAGCCACGATTACTCAGCGGACGCTACCGCCTACGGTCCGAGCTCGGCCGCGGCGGCATGGGCACGGTCTGGGAAGCCTACGACGAGCTGCTCGACCGCGAGGTGGCCGTCAAGGAGCTGACCGTCCCCTTCGCGCCGCCGGAGCACCGCGAGGTGCTGATCGAGCGCGCCATGCGGGAGGCCCGCATCGCCGCCCGGCTCCACCACCCCAACATCGCCACCGTCCACGACGTGGTGCTGGCCGACGAGCGGCCGTGGATCGTCATGCAGCTCGTCCGGTCCCACAGCCTGTCCGGGGAGATCTACGACCGGGGCGCGCTGGCGGCGCCGGTCGTCGCCGGGATCGGGCTGGACGTGCTGGCCGCGCTGCGCGCCGCGCACGCCGCCGGGGTGCTCCACCGCGACGTCAAGCCGGCCAACATCCTGCTCACCGCCGACGGTCACGCCGTGCTCACCGACTTCGGGCTGGCCATCGCGCTCGACGACTCGCACGACGACGGCGCCACGCTCACCCAGCGGGGCGTGGTGATGGGCACGCCCGCCTACGTCGCGCCCGAGCGCGCGGCGGGCGGGCGGGCCACCGAGCTGTCCGACATCTGGTCCCTGGGCGCGACCCTCTACACCGCTGTGGAGGGGCGGGCGCCGTTCCCCCAGGGCGGCAGCCGGCTCGACACGCTGAACGCCGTGCTCACCCGCGACCCCGCGCCCTTCGAGCGGGCGGGCGAGCTGGCGCCGGTCCTCGCGGCCATGCTGACCAAGGACCCCGCCGAGCGGCCCGGCCTGGACCGGGTACGGGAACTGCTGCAACAGGCGCAGACCCGATCGAGACACCGGCCCGGCCCGCTCCCCTCTGGTCCGGACCACTCCCAGCCGACCTCCGCCCGACGCCGGAAACCCGGCCGGCTGACGCCCGCCCCAGGACCGGCCCCAGCCCTGTCTCAGGACGCCGGCCAGCCGACCCCCACCCCATCGTGGAACGCCGACCGGATGGCCCCCGTCCTACGACCGGCCCCAGCACCATCACGGGCGGGCGGCACCCCGCAGCGGGTGGCAGGGGGGCCGTGGTGGGCTTCCGGCCGATGCCGGGGGGTCGTCGCGGGGGCGGCGCTGATCGCCGCCGTCGTCACCGCCGTCTCCCTGCCGTCGTCGCCGTCGCGGTGGCACGCCGACCCGATCCCGCAGCCGACCGCCGACACCCCCGCCGAGGTGCCGCGGGGCGAGCCCTCCTCGCGCCCGAGTGGCGGAGCCGCCCGGGAGGAGCGCGTCCGCGCCGAACCCCGGGTGAAGACCTCCTCCGGCGCCCGCCCGACCGGCTCGGCCCGTCCGAGCGGCTCGGCCCGTCCCACCGCTTCGGCCCGTCCGACCGGCTCGGCCCGTCCGACCGCCTCCCCCGGTCCGACCGCGGCGTCCCGCCCGTCCGCCTCCGCCAGCCCGTCCGCCTCCGCCCGGCGGTCCGCCGACGGCAACGGACGGTCCGCCGACGACATCGGGCAGTCTTCCGACAGCACCGGGTGGTCCGCCGACGGCAACGGGCGGGGCCGCACCGGTCCGGTCGGCGAGTCCCAGCCGCGCGGCCAGGGCAAGGGCAAGGACAGGTAGCCGGCGTACGTAGATTCGCCGATGCGCGACCGGCGAGGCGCGCCTACTGTCGGCGGACCAGGCCGCGTCCGACGAAGGTGGGTCCATGCGCACGCTGACCGCGTTCCTCTCCACCGTCCTGCTGGCGACCGCCCTGACGGCGCCGGCGGAGGCCGTTCCGAAGAAGCCCGGCGCGGACGCCGCCGACGTGGTGTTCGACCGGGCCGACTTCGCCGCCGGCACGCCGGAGGGCACCGCCGCGGGCGGCGGGCTCGTGTTCGCCGAGGCCGCGGGCACCGCCTCCTACACCGACGCGCTGGGCACCAGGACCTGGGAGTACGCCCGCTGGACCGGCCCCGAGCGGCCGCTGGGGTTCGCCGCCACCGAGCTGATCGCGTCCTGGACGGCCGACGTCCCGGCGGGCAGCTGGGTGCAGATCGAGGCGCGGGCCCGCAACGTCTCTGGGCTGACGACGTGGTACGTGCTCGGCCGCTGGGCCTACGGCGAGGACGACATCAGGCGCACGTCGGTCGCCGGCCAGGGCGACGACGACGCCCGGGTGGCCGTCGACACGCTGGTCGCGGCCGAGGGCCGGCAGATCTCCGCCTACCAGCTGCGCGTCACCCTCTACCGGGCGCCCGGCTCCTCGGTGGCGCCGCGGGTGCGCACGCTCGGCGCGATGGCCTCGAACGTGCCGGAGCGCAAGACCGTGCCGGTGAGCCCCGGCGGCGGCGCGTGGGGCACCGAGCTGGCGGTGCCGCGCCGGTCGCAGAGCATCCACTCCGGCCACTACCCGGAGTGGGACGGCGGCGGCCAGGCCTGGTGCAGCCCCACCTCGACCACCATGGTGCTGGGCTACTGGGGCCGCTGGCCGAGCGCGGAGGAGACGTCCTGGGTGGATCCGTCCGATCCCGACCCGGAGGTCGACCACGCCGCCCGCCACACCTACGACCACGCCTACGAGGGCGCGGGCAACTGGCCGTTCAACACCGCCTACGCGGGCCGCTACGGCATGGACGGCTTCGTCACCCGTCTGCGCACGCTCACCGAGCTGGAGCGGCTGATCAGCGCGGGCGTCCCGGTGATCACCTCGCAGTCGTTCAAGAAGAACGAGCTGCCCGGCGCCGGGTACGGCACGAACGGCCACATCATGGTGGTCGTCGGCTTCACCGCCGACGGCGACGTCATCGCCAACGACCCGGCCTCGCCCACCAACGCCGCCGTCCGCCGGGTCTACGACCGGGCCGCCTTCGAGAACGTCTGGCTGCGCAGCTCCAGCAGCGGAGGCGTCGTCTACGTCATCCACCCGCCGGGCCACGACCTGCCGCCCACCACGCCGGGCCTGCCCGCCAACTGGTGAGGGAGGCCGCCTCAACAGCGGGTGAATCATGGGCTTCAGGCTTGCTTTGGAGTGTCTTCCCGTTAAACGAGGTTTCCGGGGTTATGACCGTGAAGCGGCCTGTACCTGCTCGAAATTTTACCTTCTTCAGCCCTGCCATTCCCTCATTGTGCGCGCTCAGGAGACCAGCATGGCAACGCGGCGTGAACGCGCCGTCACGAAAGGTGCGATGCCGACCGGTGTCGCCTCGTTCAGGAGGTTTTCATGCTCAAGCGGACCCTCATTTCGCTTGCTGTTCCTGCCATGCTCGCGACCGGCCTCATGGCCATGGGCGGCAGCGCCAGCGCCGCCGCTCCGACCGAGCGGTTCGAGTGCTCGCTCCGCACGATCAACAACGGCACCGCCTCGCTGGCCAGCTGCCGCTACCGGGACGACTACCGCCACTGGATCCGCTGCGAGAACGGCGACAGGTCCGTGGAGGTCACCGAGGAGTTCAACGGGCGCCGCAACGTGCTCGACTGCCCGAACGGTTACCGGCTGAGGAACCAGGCCATCGGCATCTGATCCGAAGCGCGACCGGGCCACCGCCTCACCATGGCGGTGGCCCGTCTCGTCGTCTCAGCGGACGGGGTCGAACTCGCGCAGGATCGTGGAGGTCTTGCCCGTGGTGATCTGCTCGGCGAGCATGCGGCCGGTGGCGGGGCCGTGCGTGACGCCCCACATGCCGTGCCCGCCCGCCACGTAGACGCCCGGCACGTTCGTCCGGCCGACCAGCGGCTTGCCGTCAGGGGTGACGGGACGCGGGCCCACCCACGTGTCGGTGCGCTCCTCCCAGTGGACGCCGGTCATCAGCGGCCGGGCCGACCGGATGATCGCCTCGACCCGCCGCTCGAACAGCGGCGCGTCCGGGTCGCGGAACTCCATCGTGCCCGCCACCCGCAGCTTGCCCTGGTACGGGGTGCAGGCGACGCGCACGGCCGGCAGGTAGAGGGGGCTCGGCACCGGCTCGTCGGTCGGCACCGTGAACGAGTAGCCGCGCCCGGCCTTGACGGGCGTCCGCACGCCCCAGTCCTTGCCGAGCTGGTTCAGCCAGGCGCCGGTGGCGAGCACCACGGCGTCGGCCTTGACCGCGTCGCCGCCGCCGGAGCGGACCACGAGCCCGCCGGCCTCCGTCGTCACGCCGGTGACCCGGAAGCCGGACCGGATCTCGGCGCCGCGCGCGGTGACGGCGTCGGCCAGGGCGTGCGTGAACGCGCCGGGGTCGATGTAGCGCTGGCCGTCGAGCCGGACGCCCGCGGTGGCGTTCGCCGAGAGCTGCGGCATCTGCGCGCGCAGTTCGTCGCCCTCGAACGCGGCGTAGCGGATCTCCAGCCCGGAGTCGTTGATGCGCCGCAGCTCGTGCAGCAGGGCGACCGCCTGCTTCGGCGTCCCGAACGCCGCCATGATCGGCGCCTCGATGGTCGGGGCCTCGACGCCGTTGCCGGTGAGCACGTCGAAGGCTTCCAGGCACTCCTCGTTGAACGGGAGGTTGGCCTGCACCGCGCGGCCCCACGAACGCCAGTTGCAGTGCAGCGCGAACCTGGTCAGGAACGACCAGAGCCCGACGTCCGGGGTGGCCGGGACGTGCAGCGGGGCGTCCTTGTCGAGCAGCGAGCGCAGCCCGTAGCGGAGCACGCCGGGCTCGTTGAGCGGGATGGCCAGTCCCGGGGACAGCCATCCGGCGTTGCCCCAGGACGCGCCCGCGGCGACCCCGTCGCGGTCGACCACGGTCACCTCCACGCCGCGCTCCTGCAGGAACCAGGCGGTGGACAGGCCCACCACACCGGCGCCGATCACCACTGCCGTACGCGGCCCACCGTCGATACCCATTACTGCCGTCTCCTTCCTCGGTTATGAGGAAGGATCGCCGGTACGAAGCCAAAAGGCGCTGTAGTGCTAGAACAACCCATCCGTGCCTATTTGTCCGCCCGGAACAAAGACGTCACCCCTGGTGGGCGGCGAGCGCGATGATCATGGCCAGCCGCTTCTCCGGCCGGTCCAGCTCCAGATGGGTGAGCGCGGTCATCTTCCGCAGCCGGTAGCGCACCGTGTTGGGGTGCACGCCGAGCCGGGCGGCCACGGCCGCGAGGTCGCCCTGCGCGTCCAGCCAGGCCCGCAGGGTCTCCACGTAGCGGGTGCCGTACTCGGCGTCGTGGCGGCTCAGGTCGGCGACCGGGCCGCGGGCCGGGGCCCGGCCCGCGGAGGCGGCGGCGCGCAGCCGCTGGAGCAGGATCCGGTCCCACGACTCGTCGTACACCACCGGCTCGCCCGGACCGGCCGCGCGCAGGGCGAGACTCTCGTCCGCCTCCTGCCTGCTCGCGGGGAGCTGGGCCGGCTCAGCCGGGCCGCCCACCCCGGCGGGCGCGGTGACGCCTGGAGGCAGCGCGGAGACGATCGCGCGCACCCAGTCGCGGGCCGGGGCGGCGTCGTGGCCGCAGGGCAGCACCGTGTAGAGCGTGTTGCCGAACAGCGCGCTGCGGCCCGGCCGCGACCAGCCGAAGCCGGTGGTCGCCCGCTCGAAGGCCGTGAGCACGGCCGCGTTCCGCTCCTCGCCGACGTGCGCCTGCAGCGCGATCACCCGGAACTGGCCGCCGGGCAGGCCGAGCCTGCTGATCAGCGCCGGAGCGTCGGCGGTGCCCTCCAGGAGCTGGATCACCAGGTCGGACTCGACCTGCCGCTCCAGGTCGGCGCTCACCCGGGAGCGCAGCAGGTGGAGCGCCACGGCGCGGGCCCCGTCGGCCAGCGTCTCGCGCTGCCGCCCGGCCAGCGGGCTCTGGCACTCCACCCAGATGGACCCGAGCAGCTCGCGCCCGGCGCGCACGGCCACCACCATGCGGCCGCGCAGCCCGTGGTCCGGCGACGGCGCCACGAACAGCGGCTCGTCGGAGACGGCCAAGTGGGCGAAGACGCCCTGGCGCGCCAGCAGCCCGCGCATCGCCTCGGGCACCCGGCGCCCGAGTATGGTCTCCAGCCGTACGGGGTCGGCGGTCTGCTGCGAGCCGGAGTAGGCCAGCACCCGCGACATCTGGTCCTCCACGGTGACCGGGTAGCCCAGCTCCCCGGCGAGCGTGTCGGCGAACGCGAACAGGTCGGTCGGGCCGCGCCCCGCCTCGGTCTCACGCCCTTCGAGCACCAGGCCGTACACGACCCCGAGCAGCTGGCTCCAGGAGACGGCGGGGTCGACCAGCAGCACCGCGATCCCGGCGGCGCGGACCTCACCGGCGGCGTCGTCGCCGGCCTCGTCGCGCACCAGCACCACGACGGCCCGCGCGGCCGTCCCCAGCCGGACCGCCTCGCCCGCCGACCCGACCCCGACGGCCAGGAACACGTCTCCGGTGGCGGCCCGCGGATCGGTCGGGTCGTGCACCACCACGCTGCGCAGCGGCACGTCCCTGGAGGCGGGGGCGCACGCCAGCCGCGCCCCGTAGCCCCCGAGAACGTTCACCAACCGATCGAGCTTCAGCATCTCCGCCGAAGCGTACCCGCCGGCCCGGCCGCGACGACCCCGGCCCGTCCACAGCCTGTGCACGGCGTGTGACGAGCGGTCAGCTCCCCTTCTCGGCGACCGGTTTCTCGGCCGGTTTCTCGGCCGGTTTCTCGGCGTCGGCGGGCGTCACCCGGGGTTCGAGCTTGTGGCGGGTGCCGAACGTCTCCAGCAGCGACAGGAGCATCGCCACCGTCGGGATCGCCAGCAGCGCCCCGGTCAGGCCGAACAGCAGCGCGCCCATGATCGCGGCCGAGAACGAGACCCCCGGATGGACGTCGACCCCCCACCCGCTGATCCTGGGCTCCAGGGTGAGGTTCTCCACCTGCTGGTAGAGGATGCCCCACGCCAGCGCGGCCAGCCCGATCCACGGCCGGTCGGAGACCAGCCCGACCACGACGGGCAGCGCGATCGCGATGTACGTGCCGATGGTCGGCACGAACTGGGCCACCACCCCGGTCCACACGCCCAGCGCGAGCCACGACGGCATGCCGAGCAGCAGGAAGACGATCGTCGAGGCGATGCCGTTGATCAGGGAGAGGATCAGCCGGGCCGCCACGTAACCGCCGGTCTTGGTCAGCGAGATGTCCCAGACGCTGACGAAGATCTGCTGGGTGCGGCCGGAGAGCTGCCGGGCCAGCCACTGCCGGGCGCGCGGCCCGTCGGCCGACAGGTAGAAGGTCAGCAGCATGAGCGCGAAGGCGTTGAACACCGCTCCGGCCACGGTGCCCAGCACGCCGAGCACCCCCGCCAGCACCCCCTGGGCGTACCCGGCGGCCTGCTGCGGCGTCAGCTTGATCGACGCGAGGATGTCGGAGACGTTGTAGTTCGTCCCGAAGCGCGCGTTGATCCACTCGGTCGCCGCGGTGAGCACGTCGGGCAGGCCCTTGACCAGCAGCGCCACCTGCTCCACGAAGAGCTGGCCGAACAGCACCAGGAAAAGCGCGCCGGCCAGCGCGAGCCCGGCCATCACCAGCCCGGCCGCGGCACCGCGCCGCATGTGCCGCGAGAGCCTGCTCACCGCCGGCTCCATGGCCAGCGACAGGAACCAGGCCAGCACGACGAGGAAGAGGAACGACCCCGCGTCGATCAGCACGAACCGCAGGAACATCGCCAGCGCCAGGACGCCGATGACGACGAGCCCGGCGCGCCAGACGTTCCCCGGCGATAACAGCACCTGGATCGTCGCCGCCGGAGCGGGCTCCGCCTTCTTCTCCGTCGCCGCCATGCCAGCCTCCCAAGATGCCTATGAACTGCCAGGCACATGCCGTTTCAGACGGCTTTCACACCTGGCAGCATCCGTGATCGTCCGTCTTCGCAGGCAGCATGGCAAGAAACGGCCGGCGGGGGCGTCCCCGCCGGCCGTGTCCGGTCTTCACTCGAAGTCGTCCGGGTTCAGCTCGGTGAGCCGGCGCAGCTCGTGCTCGTCGATGCTGTCCTCGACCCCGGGAGTGGCACCGGGCGGGCGGGGCACGACCTCCTGCGCCGCGCCGATGTCGCGTTCGGACTCGAATCCTGGCTGCTCACTCATGGTTCCCCCTCATCTCGCCCCAGGTCCCCCTGACCAGGTCAGGGCGCCTCAAACAGGCTGGAACGGCGCCTGGGCCCGCTCCTCCCCCGCCTCCGTGCGGGCGTTCCTGATCCGCCGGGCCATCGCCTCGCCGGCCAGCGCCGCGCAGGCGCCCACGGCCGTGCCGGCCAGCGCCACGCCGGTCCCCTTGGCGAACTTCGCGCCGGCGACGGTGGCGGTGGACGGCTCGGAGACGCGCCGCCACGCGTACAGCCAGCCGGCCTGGGCCGCGGCGTCGACCAGGTAGGTGGCCGGCACCCGGCCGGCGAGGACGTTGACGACGTCCAGGCGGAGCTGGGTCAGGGCCACCGAGGTGCCGATGCGCCGGGCGTACGGCAGCCCTTCCGGGCGGGCGGCGGCCCGCAGCTGGTTGAGCCCGAACCCGACGAGCAGACTCCCGATCGCACGGACCAGGAAGCGGTCGGTCTTGGTCCCGTACACCTTCTCGTAGCTGGACATGGAGAGCGAGGGCCAGAGCCCTGTCGCCACGGTGAACACTCCTTGCGCGCGCGCCAGCCGGGCGGCGTTGACGCGGCGGCTGCTGCTGTCGGCCATGCTCCGGCGGCTGCCCCGGGCGGGTACCGGCAAACCGGACAGCCGCCTAAGCTTGGGCCATGCGCGTAGTGGTGATCGGCGGCAGCGGACATATCGGCACCTATCTGATTCCCCGGCTCGTCGAGGCCGGCCACGACGTGGTCGCGGTGAGCCGGGGCGCGCGCCGGCCCTACACCCCGCACGGCGCCTGGCAGCGGGTCACCACGGTGACCGCCGACCGCGACGCGGAAGAGGCGGCCGGCACGTTCGGCGACCGCATCGCGCTGCTGGAGCCCGACGCGGTCATCGACCTCATCTGCTTCGAGGAGTCCAGCGCCCGGCAGCTGGCCGACGCGCTGGCGGGCAAGGTCCGCCACTTCCTCCACTGCGGCACGATCTGGGTCCACGGCCCCAGCGTCCAGGTGCCCACCAGGGAGGACGCGCCGCGGCGCCCGTTCGGCGGCTACGGCGTCAAGAAGGCCGCGATCGAGTCCTACCTGCTCGACCGCGCGCAGCGGGACGGCTTCCCCGCCACGCTGATCCACCCCGGCCACATCGTCGGCCCCGGCTGGGTGCCGGTCACCCCGCAGGGCAACGTCAACCCGGCCGCGTTCCAGACCCTCGCCGACGGCGGCGAGCTGGCGCTGCCCAACCTGGGCCTGGAGACCGTCCAGCACGTCCACGCCGACGACGTGGCCCGGCTGTTCATGGCCGCGCTGGCCAACCGGTCGGTGTCGGTCGGCGAGGCGTTCCACTGCGTCGCGGACTCGGCGGTCACGCTGCGCGGCTACGCCGAGACGGCGGCGGGCTGGTTCGGCCAGGAGGCGCGGCTGTCGTTCCTGCCGTGGGAGCGGTGGAAGGAGACCGTCTCGCCCGAGGACGCCGACGTCACCTGGGACCACATCCTGCACAGCCCTCACTGCGACATGGAGAAGGCCGAGCGGCTGCTCGGGTTCCGGCCGCGGTTCACGCCCTTCGAGGCGATCCGCGAGTCGGTGGAGTGGCTGGTCGGGGAGGGCGTCGTCAAGACGCGGTGACCTGCGGCACGGCGGCGTACTGCGCCCAGTCGGCGCTGATCGCGCCCGCGGTCGTCAGCAGCAGCGGCAGGTGCTCCTCGGTGAGCTTCCGCAGCGGGGTCTCGGCGGCGTGCGCGTTGACGTTGACGGCGGCGATCACGTTGCCCAGGCCGTCGCGCAGCGGGGCGGCCACCGACCTGATGCCGGGCGCCAGCTCCTCGTCGGTGAGCGCCCAGCCCTTGGCCCTGACCGCGCGCAGCGCGCTCTCGCGCTCCTCGCGGCCGGGCTGCCGGCGCGGCGTGATGCCCGACCGGCTCGGCTCGGCCAGCACCCGCTCCACCTCGGCGGGCGGCAGCGCGGCCAGCAGCACCTTGCCCAGCGAGGTCTGCAGCGCCGGGAACCGGGTGCCGATCTGCACCGACAGGGTGACGATCTTGGGGACCGCCACCCGCGCCACGTAGACGATGTCGGACCCGTCGAGCTGCGCGATGGACGACGACTCGTGGGTCTGGGCCACCAGCCGCTCCAGATGGGGCCTGGCGACCTCCCAGAGCCCCATCGAGCGGACGTACGAGACGCCGAGCTCCAGCACGCGTGGCGTGAGCGCGAACCCGCCCCGCTCGGCCCGCGCGTAGCCGAGCTCGGTCAGCGTCAGCAGGATGCGGCGGGCCGTGGGCCGGGCCAGCCCGGTCGCGGTCGCCACCTCGGTCAGCGTCATCACGGGCCGGCCGGGCTGGAAAGCCTTGATCACGTCGAGGCCGCGGGCCAGCGCCTCGATGAAATCGGGTCCGGTGTCAGCGCGTGCCATCGACGCCTCGCTCAGCAGGTCTCACGGGTAGGACTTTAACGGTCGCGCGTGGCGGAGCTTCGGTAGTCGGTGTACGTATACGGGTTGTCGAGGATCTTGGTCTCCGGGATGTCGGGGTTCATGCCCTTCAGCCAGGTTTCCTCTCCCATGGTGGAGCGCAGGTACTCGACGGTCGACTCCACCTGGCGGCGGGCGGCGGCCAGGTCCACGCCGACCAGCTCGTGCTCGTGCTTGACCACCCGGCCGTTGACGATCACCGTGTGCACGTCGCCGCGCTGCGCCTGGAACGCGACGTGCCCGTACGGGTTGAGCAGCGGGAACGACACCGGCGACCGGTCGTTCTTGATCAGTACCAGGTCGGCCTTCTTGCCGGGCTCCAGGCTGCCGAGGTCGTCGCGGCCGAGCGCGTGCGCGCCGCCCCTGGTGGCCCACTCGACGACCTGGTCGGCGCGGAGCGCGCAGTGCGTGACGGTCTCGCCCTTGGCGTGCGCCTCCAGGTGGGCGCGGGAGCGGTCGGCGCCGAGCGTGGCGCGCATGGCGGAGAACAGGTCGCCGCTCCACCAGACGCTGGTGTCCATGGAGAGCGAGACCGGGATGCCGTGCAGGCGGATCGCCCAGGTGGGCGGGTAGCCCTGGCCGGCGCTCTGCTCGCTCTCGGTGGAGACCGAGATGGAGCCGCCGGTGGCGGCGATGCGGTGGTAGGAGTCGGCCTCCAGGGTGGCGGCGTGCACGTAGACGGTGCCGGGGGTCATGAACCCGTGCTCGTACATGAGCCGGATGCCCTCGTCGCTGGTGGCGCCCCACACGCCGGCGTGGGTGGTGACCGCGACGCCGAGGTCGCGGGCCGCCTCGAAGGCGGGCTTCTCGGGGAAGGACGGGTCGCCGAGCACGTCGAAGGCGAGCTGGAAGCCGAGCATGTCGTCGCCGGTGATGCGCCGGGTGACGAAGTCACGGAACTCCGGCGCGGCGGTCCACTCGGCGGGCGGGGCCTGGATGTTGCCGTACGCGAGCACGAACCGGCCGGGCACGGCCTGGAGCGCGTCCACGGCGGCGTCGGCGTGGTCGACGGTCCGCAGGCCGTGCGACCAGTCGACGACCGTGGTGACCCCGGCGTCGATCGCCTCGATGGCGGCCAGCGTGTTGCCCGCGTGCACGTCCTCGGGGCGGAACAGCTTGCCGTGCTCCAGGTAGTACCAGACGAAGTACTGGGTCAGCGTCCAGTCGGCGCCGTAGCCGCGCATCGCGGTCTGCCACATGTGCCGGTGGGTGTCGATCATGCCGGGCATGACGATGCCATCGGCGGCGTCGATCTCGATCGTGCCGTCGGGCACCGCGAGCTCCGGCCCGACGGCGGCGATCCGGTCGCCGTCGACGAGCACGTCGGCGCCGGGGAGCACGCTCCGGCTGTCGTCCATCGGCAGCACCGTGCCGCCCCGCAGCACCACGGGGCGTCCGGTCTCGAATTCCGTCATGGTGGACTCCCTCACTCCCTCACCCCGAATCAGCGTACGACTGTCCGTCATACGGTCACCTGCTGGTTAAGGACACTCTGATGACGCTCCAGCGCCCTGTCAATGGTTGACGCTCCTCCAGATCGATGGTGAGAATGAGCGTCACGGACAAGTGTCCGTTAAACGGATATGGAGGGCGGAGCCGGTATGACAGCAGGACCTCTGTCCGGTGTGCTGGTGGCCGACTTCTCCCGCGTGCTGGCGGGCCCTTACGCCACGATGCTCCTGGCCGACCTCGGGGCCCAGGTGGTCAAGGTCGAAGGGCCCCAGGGGGACGACACCCGGTCGTGGACACCGCCGGCCCGTGGCGAGACGTCCACCTACTACCTGGGCGTCAACCGGGGGAAGCGGTCGATCGCGCTGGACCTGCGCGACGAGGAGGACGCCGGGCTGGCCAGGGAGCTGGCGCGGCGGGCCGACGTGCTGATCGAGAACTTCAAGCCCGGCGGGCTGGACAAGTACGGACTCGGCTTCGACGCCGTGCGGGCCGCCAACCCCGGCATCGTGTACGCGTCCATCAGCGGGTTCGGCTCCGGCCCCGGCGCCAAGGTGCCCGGCTACGACCTGATGGTGCAGGCCATGTCCGGCCTGATGAGCCTCACCGGCGACCCCGAGGGCCCGCCCTACCGCGCCGGGATCTCCGTGTTCGACGTGATGGCCGGCAACCACGCCGTCATCGGCATCCTCGCCGCGCTGCGCCACCGGGACGCCACCGGCCAGGGGCAGCACGTCGAGATCAACCTGCTGTCGTCGGCGCTGACCGCGATGGTCAACCAGAGCTCCGCCTACGTGGCGGGTGACGTGGTGCCGTTCCGGATGGGCAACGCGCATCCGAGCGTGTTCCCGTACGAGCCGCTGCCGGCCGCCGACACCGAGCTGATCGTCGCGACCGGGAACGACGGCCAGTTCCGCAAGCTGTGCGAGGTGCTCGGCATCCCCGATGTGGCCGACGACCCGCGCTTCACCCGCAACGCGGGCCGCACCGCCAACCGCGAGGAGCTGCGGCCGATCCTGGTCGACCGGCTGCGCACCAGGACCGCCCTGGAATGGTTCGACCTGCTGGTCGAGGCCGGGGTGCCGAGCGGGCCGATCAACACCGTCGACGGCGGGTTCGCCATGGCCGAGCGGTTCGGGCTCGACCCGGTCGTGGCGGTCGGCGAGGGCGAGCGGGCGGTGCCGACGACGCGGCACCCGATCCGGTTCTCCGAGAGCGCGCTCACGTACGAGCTGCCGCCGCCCGAGCTGGACGAGCACGGCGCCGAGCTGCGCGCCTGGCTGGCCAAGGAGGACGACCGTGCCTGAGTACCCCACGGCGCTCGGCGCCTCCACGGCTGACAAGATCACCCTGCTCGGCCACGACCTCGCCGAGGACGTGATGGGGCAGGTGGGCTTCGGCGAGCTGGCGTTCTGGCTGGCCACCCAGCGCAGGCCGACGGCCGGCGAGACGCGGGTGTTCGAGGCCGTGCTCGCCGCGCTCGCCGACCACGGGTTCACGCCCACGGCGATCGTCACCCGGCTCACCTACCTGTCGGCGCCCGACTCGGTCCAGGGCGCGCTGGCGGCGGGCCTGCTCGGCGGCGGGTCCCGGTTCCTCGGCGTGACCGAAGACTGCGGCCGGTTCCTGCACGCCGTGCTGGAGTCGGCCGGCGCGCCGCCCGAGGACGACGCCGGCTGGGACGCGCTCGCCCTGGAGACCGTGCGCGCCCGGCGCGAGCAGCGCGCCTTCATCCCCGGGCTGGGCCACCACGTGCACAAGGACGGCGACCCGCGCACCCCCCGGCTGATGCGCATCGCCGCCGAGGAAGGGCTCTACGGGCCCCACCTGTCCCTGTTCGCCGCGATCGGCCGCGTCCACCCCGAGGTGCTGGGCAGGACGCTGCCGCTGAACGGGGCCGGCGCCTGCGGGGCCGCGCTGGCCGACCTGGGGCTGCCGCTCGAACTGCTGCGCGGCTTCGCCCTGCTCGCCAGGACCGCCGGACTGATCGGACAGCTCGCCGAGGAGCTGCGCCGCCCGGTGGCCAACGACGTCTTCCTGTCGGTCGATCTCAACAACCGGTCCGTCGCCCCCGACCCGTACCCCCCTGGAGGCACGCATGGCTGAACTCGTCGCCGTGATCGCGTCCACCCACCACCCGTTCTACCACCGCGCCAGCACGGCCACCGGCGAGGACCGGCCGCCGTTCGCCGACGAATGGGTGCGCAAGGTGGAGGCGTTCCGCGAGACCCTCACCCGGGCCAGGCCCGACGTGCTGGTGATGGTCGGGTCGGACCACTTCCACCAGCTCTGGCTGGACAACATGCCGCAGTTCCTGGTCGGCAAGGCGCCCTACTACGACGCGAACTGGTACAACGAGGAGCGCGAGTTCGGGCTGCCCCGGATGCTCTTCACCGGCCAGGAGGACCTCTCCTCCCACGTGCTGCGCGAGGGCCTCGACGCGGGCTTCGACCTGGCCTTCTCCAACGAGCTGCGGATCGACCACTCCATCACCTGCCCGATCATCACCCTGCGCCCGCAGAACGACCTGCCGATCGTGCCCGTCTACACCAACATCTTCGCGCCGCCGCTGCCCCGGCCGAAACGGTTCGTCGAGCTGGGCCGGACGATCCGGCAGCTCGTCGAGTCGTGGCCGTCGGACCAGCGGGTCGCCGTCATCGGCACCGGCCACCTGTCGCTGGAGCTGGGCGGGCCGCGCCAGTTCGGGCCGCACGGGCCGGACCCGGAGTTCGACGCCAAGGCCGTCGAGTGGATCGCGAGCGGCGACATCGAGGGCTGCCTGGCCGAGGTCACGCTCGACAGCCTGCACGCGCCGGGCAACGCCACCCACGGGTTCATGGACTTCATGCTCATGATGGGCGTGGCGGGCGAGGGCCGGAAGGCCGACTACGTCGACACCTATGACCTGTTCCACACCATGGAGGCGTACTTCACCTGGTACCCGCGCGGAGGCCGGTCGTGAGCAAGTATCTGCTGAACAAGTTCCTGTTCACCGTCGACCGCGACCCCGAGCTGGTCGAGCGCTACCGCGAGGACCCGCGCGGCACGGTCGAGTGGTGGGAGTCCACCCAGGCCAACCTGGTGCTCAACTGCCACGGCGGCGAGGCGTCCACCTGGCTGCGCTTCGACGACGTCGAACGGGAGGCGCTGGCCTCGCACGACCACGTGCGGCTGTTCGAGCTGGGCGCGCACCCGTTCCTCACGCTCACGCTCTTCATCGCCATGTTCGAGCGCGACTACGAGCCTCTCGGGTTCCAGAAGGAGTACGCCCGTAAGCTGGCCCACATGAGCCTGCCCTACCCGGACATCGCGACCTGACCATGCGCGCCGCCCAGATCCACGCCTGCGGCGAGCCCCCGGTGGTGGCCGAGCGCCCGGCCCCCGTGCCCGGCCCCGGTGAGGTGCTCGTGGAGGTGCTCGCCGCCCCGATCACCCCGCTCGACCTGCTCTGCGCGACCGGCACGTCCTACTTCGGCACCCCGCCCACCCCGTACGTGCCGGGCGTCCAGGGCGTGGGCACCACGGGGGGCCGGACCGTCTGGTTCCCCACCACGGCCGGGATGGCGCCCGGCGACGGCAGCATGGCGGAGCTGGCCGCGGTGCGCGAGAGCGAGCTGGTGGAGCTGCCGCCGGGCGCCGACCCGGTGGCGGTGGCGGCGCTGGGGCTGTCGGCCGTGGCCGCCCACCAGGCGCTCGGCCGGCGCGGCGGGCTGGAGGCGGGCGAGCAGGTGATCGTGCTGGGCGCCGGCGGGACCGTCGGTCAGGCGGCCGTCCAGCTCGCCCGGCTGGCCGGCGCCCGGCGGGTGGTGGCCGCCGCCCGTTCCGCCACCGCCAGGGAGCGGGCCGCGCGGGCCGGGGCCGACGCGGTGGTGCCGCTCGACACCGACGACGTCGGCGAGCTGGCCGCCCGGTTCTCCGCCGTCCTCGACGGGCCGGCCGACCTGGTGCTCGATCCGCTCTTCGGCGTGCCCGCCGCGGCCGCGGCCCGGGTGCTGCGCCCTGGGGGCCGCCTGGTCAACCTCGGCGGCTCGGCCTCCGAGACCAGCCCGATCGACTCCTCGACGCTGCGCGGCAGGTCGCTGAGCCTGCTCGGCTACACCAACAACGAACTGACGCCCGGCCGGCGCGCCGCCGCCATCACCGAGATCGCGGAGCACTCGGCCCACGGCAGGCTGTCGGTCGTTCATGAGACGATTGCCCTCGACGATGCCGGGAGCGCGTGGCGACGTCAGGCGGTGGGCGCTCCTTCGGGGCGGATCGTCCTTTCCGTCCGTTGAGAAGCCGCTACCGTAGTCAGTAGCGCTCCGCGAACAGGAGATCACTCATGAGCGATGCCACTCCGCCGGTCCCGGGCGTGTCGGCCAGCACGCCGAGCGTCGCTCGCATCAACAACTATTTCGCGGGCGGCAAGGACAACTTCGCCATCGACCGCGAGATCGCCGAGAAGGTGCTCGCCCTGGCCCCCGAGGCGAAGGACATCGGCACCCACGTCCAGGAGTTCCGCCAGCGGGTCGTGGCCCATCTGGTGAAGGCGGGCGTGCGGCAGTTCCTCCAGGTCGGCGCGTGGCTTCCGGTCCAGCGCAACGTCCACCAGATCGCGCAGGAGCTCGCGCCCGAGTCGCGGGCCGTCTACGTCGCCGACGACCCCGTCGCGCTCAACCACGCCCGCGCCCTGCTGGCCACCAACGAACGGGTGGGCGTGGCAGAAGGCATGATCCTCCATCCCGACAAGATCGTCGAGCATCCGGTGACGCGGCAGCTCATCGACTTCTCCCAGCCGGTGATGGTGCTGCTCTTCGGCATGCTGCAGTACATCCCCGACGACTTCGGCGCCTACGAGAGCGTGGCGGCCCTGTGCGACCACCTGGCGCCGGGCAGCTACGTCGCGATCACCCACGCGGTCTTCGACACCCGGCCCGACATCGCCGAGGCGGTCGCCGACATCTACCGCGACGCGCTCAAGCGGCCCACGGGCGGGCCGCGCACCATGGCCGAGGCCAAACGCTTCTTCGACGGCCTGGAGCTGATCGAGCCGGGCTTCGTCTACGTCCGGCAGTGGCGCCCCGAGACCCCGGTCTCCGACGCCGAGGCGGCCAAGCACTGGGTCGCCGCCGGCGTCGGCCGCAAGCCCTGACCTTCCCGGCCCTGCCGGCCCTGCCGGTTCACGGCGGGGCGCCGGGGCCGTCGAGTCCGGCGCCGCGTCCCGTGCGCGAGCCCCGGTAGGCGTCGCGCCGCAGCCGGGCGAGGGTTCCCTCCAGGCGCAGCGACCGGTGCCCGTGCCGCACCGGGTCGAAGGACAGGTCCGCGTCCGGCGGCAGCGCCGCGCGCAGGCGCAGCGTCGCCAGCGGGCTGGCGCGCTCCCTCCGCCGCGCGGCCAGCAGGCGGAACAGCAGGGGGCCGCGGCCGAGCGCCTCCGGCAGCAGCGCCGGATCGGCCGGCACGGCCTCCCTTTCGGGGACGGCCACCAGCCAGACCGGTCCCGTGTCGCTCGCGTACGGCACGAGGCTTGAGTACGGGCCGGCGGTGAAGCCGGCCCTGGGCCGCAGCAGCCACGGCGCCGCCCCGCAGGTCGACAGCAGCAGGTCGATCGGGCCGGGCAGGCGGACCGCCAGGCCGAGCACGTCAGGGAGGCGGCCGGGCAGCGAGCCGCCCTTCGACAGCCGGGCGATCACCTCGTACCGGGCGGGCTCGTCCAGGACGGGCACGCCGAGGCCGCCCGCCCCGGTCACCTCCAGCGTGCCGGCCAGCAGGCGGCCCCGCGGGTGCAGGGCCCGGCCGCCGCGCAGCCGGGCCCCGAACGCGGCGAGCGTCCCGGTGAGGTCAGCGGCCAAGCTGGAGACTGCGCACCGGATGGGGACCTTCGGTCTCCAGCCGGTACTCCTCGCCGGACTTGTGCACGTTCTCCTCCATGACCAGCTCGGACGGCGGCCGCTCGCCGCCCATGATCCCCTCCTGCAGCTTCTCGAACCGCTCGTGGGCCTCCTGGACGTAGCCGGTGCCCAGCGTGGTGTAGTCGATCTGGGTGGCGAGCAGCTCGCGGACGTACGCCTTGTTCGGCTCGAACGTGACCGGGGCCGGCAGCTCCGGCGCCAGCACCTGCTCGGGGTCGCGGCCGTCGTGCTTCTTGAACAGCTCGGCGGCCAGCCGCAGGTGCTCCAGCTCCATGTTGAGGTGGAGCTCCCAGATGTTCTTCACCCGGGGGTCGGACTCGGTCTCCATGAACGAGTGGTACAGGTAGCACTCGTTGTACTCGTGGTTGAGCAGCATCTCCCACCAGCTCTCGCCGGGGTCGACGAGTGACTCGTAGTGGGTGACGTGCTCTTCCTCGATCAGCCCGATCTCCTGGTAGAGCTGGCGGGCGATCGGCTCCATGTAGGTCGGGCCGACGTTCATGTAGAAGTTCATGGTCTGCTGCTCGGCCGCCATGATGGTCAGCGCGTGCAGCTTGGAGATCGGCGCGGCGGCGCTCTTGTCGTACGGCTCGCGGACGTTGTCCATCGGGTCGCGGTGGTGCAGGTAGGTCGGCCGGCCGGGCATGATCTCGGTCAGGTTGTCGACGATCTTCTCGGCCTTGCGGTGCTCGATCATCTCGTACAGGTTGGAGTACCGGTAGAGGTGGTCGAAGTCCTCCAGGACGCCGAACTGGTAGGCCTGCTTGAGGTACGGGTCGGGCTCCATGCGGGCGACCCAGGCCGTCAGGTCGACCGCGACCTGCTCGTAGGCGATGGTGGTCTCCAGCACCGAGGCGACGCCGGGAAGCAGCCAGTTGACCGCCTTCTGCTGCTGCGCCTCGATGTAGCGGACGCGGGCGAGCTGCTGCTTGAGCTCGATGTCCGGGCAGTGGCGCGCGAGGTGGTGGCTGAAGAAGATCGCCTCGGTCTCGATGCCGTTCATGGCGATGATCCGGCAGCGGGTGTACGGGTCGGCGTGGTCGGGATCGATCGGCATGACGTTCAGCTCACGCCAGTTGCGCAGCTGCTTGTCCAGCGGGATGCCCCGCTCCTGCAAAGGATTGAAGGTCATGTGTCTGTGCGCTCCTTCGAGCTGCTCGATGCGGCGGGGCTCGCGCCCCGCGCCTGGCTCGGCCGCCCTGACACGCCCGCGGTTCCCCCTCCTCAACCGTGGTGTGCCGGGGGTGGGCGACGTCCGTTACCGGGCCTACCCGAGGGCTTACGGAGCAATCTCCTCAGGTCGCCGCCGAACCGCACGGAAACAGTAAGCAGATGCGTGACCAGGCGGAGCAGGGGTAGGCACCGGCGAGAATCCGAGAGAACCGACGAGGGGAGATGGACCGTGACGAAGACGGCTCCGGAGAAAATGCAGGAGACGGACGTCATCGAACTGCTGATCGCGCAGCACGGCATGATCAGGAATCTGTTCGACGAGGTCGAACAGGCTCCACCCGAGCGACGCGGCGAGGCCTTCACCCGGTTGGTGCGGCTGCTGGCCGTGCACGAGACGGCCGAGGAGGAGATCGTCCACCCCTACGCGCGCGTCAAGCTCGACGGCGGCTCGGGCGTCGTCGACGACCGGCTGGAGGAGGAGCGCGAGGCCAAGGAGCTCCTCCAGGAGATGGACCAGGCCGGCCCGGACGCGCCGGACTTCATCGACAACCTGCTGATGCTGCGCGCCGCCGTGGAGGCGCACGCCCGCGCCGAGGAGCGGTACGAGTTCGCCAAGATCGTCCAGCACACCACCGAGGCGGAGCGGCGCGCCATGGGCCTCGGCGTCAAGGCCGCTGAGGCCATGGCCCCCACCCACCCCCACCCCGGCACCGAGTCGGCGACCAAGAACGTGCTCATGGGCACTCCGGTCGCCATGATGGACCGTGCCAGGGACGTCATCCGCCAGGCCATGGGCAAGAAGGACTGACGCGGGACTCCGGGGCGGTGACCGACGTGCCGCCCCGGACCGTCCTTTCAGTCGTCCGACGGCGCGTTCCCCCCGGGTTTCCGCCACAGCGGATAGGGCAGACCGGCGGCCCGGTTGATGACGAAGCCCTGGATGACGATGACGAGCACCGCCGCCATCATGATCAGCAGATGTTCCGGGGTCCGGATCAGGCCGAGCGAGACGATCAGGGTGGTGGCGCCGGCCGGCGGGTGCGCCGCCTGGAAGATCGGCATCAGCCCGCAGGTCAGCCCGAGCGCGATGGCGCAGGCCAGGATCCGCTGCCAGTCGATCTTCTCCAGGTCGGGCGGCACGGCGAGCAGCCCGGTGACCGCCAGCGAGAACCATCCGGCCAGGATGCCTATCAGGTGCCCGATCAGGCTGTTGTGCGGCGAGGACGAGGCCGCCAGCGGCGTGTAGAACAGCAGGAAGGCCGTGGGGCCCAGGGACGGGAAGACGAACGGGGCGTCGGTGTTGTAGGCGATGATCGCCATCAGGAAGATCGAGACGAAGCTGTTGACGCCCGTGTAGACCGAACGCACCGCCCACCGGGGATACCGGTCCTCCAGCGACTCCAGATAGTACGGCCTGGTCCCGCGGGTCACACGTCGCTCCGCTTCCACCCTGGCCGGAGCGCCGCGGTGCCGAGGTTCCTCGGGTCGCGGGCACGATAGACGATGTACGGCCTGAACAGGTAGTGCACGGGCGCGGCGAACGCGTGGACCAGCCGGGTGAACGGCACGATCGCGAACAGCACCAGCCCGGTGATCGCGTGGATGCGGTACTCGATCGGCGTGCGCGCCATGAGCGCCACCTCGGGCTGGAACACGAAGAGGCTGCGCACCCACGGCGAGAGGTCGATGCGGTAGTTGTAGTGCAGCGTCGAGGCGTTGATCAGCGTGGTGGCCAGTCCCGCCGTCAGCGCCGCGACCAGGAAGATGTACATGATCTTGTCGTTGACGGTCGTGGCCAGGAAGACCGGCCCGGTGGTGCGCCGCCGCCAGACGAGCAGGGCGATGCCGGCGTAGGTGAGCACGCCTGCGGCGATGCCGAGCGTGATCGCCAGGAAGCTGTAGACGGTCTCGCTGATCCCGGCCGCCGCCGTCCAGCTGTCCGGGATGAACAGGCCGAGTATGTGCCCCAAGAGCACGATGAGCAGCCCGAAGTGGAACATCGGGCTGCCCCACCGCAGCAGCCGCGACTCGTACAGCTCGGACGAGCGGGTCGTCCAGCCGAACTTGTCGTAGCGGTAGCGCCAGATGAGGCCGGTGATCAGGATGGCCACGGCGATGTAGGGGAAAGCGCCCCACAGGAAGATGTCAACGGGCGAGGGCATCGGGCACCTTCCCGATCGGAGAGGGCGGGAGCTTCCGGCTCCGGCCCGGCGCGGACGAGATCACTTGAGACCCCCGGTGGTGGCGATGGGATGCGACGAGGGGAGTCCGATGGCGTCCAGCCCGACCAGCTCAGGACCGCCGCCGACCGGGCGGCGGGCCATCCGGGCGGCCTCCTCCGGGGTGCCGGGCGAGGCCCCGGGCAGTGTGCCGCACACCGCTTCGAGCAGCCGGGCGTACGGCGTGGCGGCCTTGATCAGGGCGAACTTCAGCAGTTCGAGCCCGGCCCGGTGCTCCTGGAGCAGC
The DNA here is from genome assembly GCF_050936535.1 of Nonomuraea sp. CA-218870. Lineage (NCBI taxonomy): Bacteria > Bacillati > Actinomycetota > Actinomycetes > Streptosporangiales > Streptosporangiaceae > Nonomuraea > Nonomuraea sp. CA-218870. The sequence continues at coordinate 233,305 of NZ_JBNJMN010000001.1, forward strand.
GCCGTCCCGTCGGCGCGCTCCAGGGTCGCGTACTCCAGGATCACCGGCAGGTAGTCGGGCAGCTCGTCGCTGCCCGGCGGCGTCAGGCCGTGCGCCCGGTAGCGCTCCTTGATCGCGGCCAGGGAGAGCCCGCGGCGGCGGGTGTCGCCGTCGATCCACCAGGTCAGGTGCAGCGAGCGGCGGTTGCGCAGGTCGAAGACCGACACGTAGTGCTCCTCGGCCCGCAGCGGCTCCTGGCCCGCCAGGTGCTCGGCGAACGCGGCGACGGCGGCCACCGGCGGATGCGCGCCGGTCTCGGCGAGCGCGGCCCTGATCAGCGGCAGCCGGTCGAACAGCTCCCGGTCGGGGTAGCGCAGGCACAGCCCGGCCGCCCGGCGCACCACGGCCACGCCGTCGGCGGACAGCCGGGATCGCCGCGAAGGCCGTCTCATCACGACTCACCGCGCTCGTGCCGCCCGCTGATCTCGCCCGGCCCGGCGCCCGGCTCCTCGCTCTTGTCCACGCGACCGCCCCGATGGCCGTCGCCGTCTTTCCGCCGCTTCGGGAACAGCCCCGCGGGGAGGCCGCGGCCGTCCCAGTTGAGCAGGTTGATCCGGCCCCGGTGGCCGGAGGTCTCGGCGGCCGACTCCGAGGTCTGGCGTTCGCGCAGACCGTGGAAGGTCTCCACGGACAGCGGCGCCGGCCGGCCGGACGCCTCGCCGAACGGCCCCGACGACTCGGTGCCGCCCATCCCCGGGCCGCCCTCGTAGTCGAGGCTGCACCCGCTCAGCTCCGTCTCCTCCAGCCTGCGCACGTCTCCGGCGGCGGCCGTCGGGATGACGTAGCGCTCCTCGTACTTCGCCAGGGAGAGCAGCCGGAACATGCGGTCCAGCTTGTCGACGTCGAAGCCGACCGAGGCGGCGATCGCCGGGTCGACCGGCTCGCCCAGGTTGATCCGCCGCCGGTGCGAACGCATGGCGGCCAGCCTCCGCAGCGCCAGCTCGACGGGGGCCGGGTCGCCCGCCGTGAACAGCTCGGCCAGGTACGAGACCGGGATGCGGAGCGTGTCGATGGCGCCGAACAGGTTCCGGTAGTCCTCGCCGTCGTGGCCCGAGGCGGTGATGGCCTCCACCACCGGCGACAGCGGCGGCACGTACCAGACCATCGGCAGCGTGCGGTACTCCGGATGCAGCGGCAGCGCCACGCCGTAGGTGGCGATCAGGTCGTAGACGGGCGAGCGGCGGGCCGCCTGGACCCAGTCGTGCGGGATGCCCGCCAGCTCGGCGGCCCGCCGCACCTCCGGGTCGTGCGGGTCGAGGAACAGGCCGAGCTGCGCCGGATAGAGGTCCTGCTCGCGCGGGGTGGCCGCGGCCTCCGGCGCCCGGTCGGCGTCGTACAGCAGCACGCCGATGTAGCGCAGCCGGCCGACGCAGGTCTCGGAGCACACGGTGGGCTGGCCGACCTCGATGCGCGGGAAGCAGAACGTGCACTTCTCGGCCTTGCCGGTGCGGTGGTTGAAGTACATCTTCTTGTACGGACAGCCCGTGACGCACATCCGCCAACCGCGGCAGCGGTCCTGGTCGACCAGCACGATCCCGTCCTCGACGCGCTTGTAGAGCGCGCCGGACGGGCAGGACGCCACGCACGACGGGTTGATGCAGTGCTCGCAGATGCGCGGCAGGTAGAACATGAAGGTCTGTTCGAGCTCCATCCGCACCTTGTCCTGGATCCGCTGCAGGACGACGTCGTCGCTCTCGTGCTCCGGCATGCCGCCCAGGTTGTCGTCCCAGTTGGCCGACCAGGTGATGGTGTTCATCCGTTCGCCGCTGATGAGCGAGCGGGGCGCCGCCACCGGGAAGTCGTCACCGGCCGGGGTGTCGAACAGGGCGTTGTAGTCGTAGGTCCACGGCTCGTAGTAGTCGCGGATGTTGGGCAGCAGCGGGTTGGCGAAGATGCTCGCCAGCCGCCGCGCCCGGCCGCCCGCCCTGGGCACCAGCCGGCCCCGCGAGGTCAGCTTCCAGCCTCCCCGCCAGCGTTCCTGGTCCTCGTAGCGGCGCGGGTAGCCCTGCCCTGGGCGCGTCTCCACGTTGTTGAACCACACGTACTCGACGCCGGGCCGGCTCGTCCACGTCTGCTTGCAGGTGACCGAGCAGGTGTGGCACCCGATGCACTTGTCGAGGTTCATCACCATGCAGATCTGGGCCATGACGCGCATCAGTACTCGACCTTCTGGGTCCGCCGGCGGATCACCGTGATCTCGTCACGCTGGGTGCCGACCGGGCCCATGTAGTTGGGGAAGAACGAGAGCTGGGCGTAACCGCCGATGAAATGGGTGGGTTTGACGAGCACGCGGGTCAGCGAGTTGTGGATGCCGCCCCGCTTTCCCGTGGCCTCGCTCTTCGGGACGGCGATGACGCGGTCCTGGGCGTGATGCATGTAGACCGTCCCGGCCGGCATCCGGTAGGACACGATGGCCCGCGCCACCACCACGCCGTTGCGGTTGACCGCCTCGATCCAGTCGTTGTCGGCGACGCCGATGGCCTCGGCGTCCTGCGGGCTGATCCAGATGACCTGACCGCCGCGCGACAGCGACAGCATGATCAGGTTGTCCTGGTACTCCGAGTGGATGGACCACTTGTTGTGCGGGGTGAGGTAGCGCACGGTCACCTCCCGCGCGCCGTCCGCGCCGAGGACGGGCTCGCCGAACAGCCGGTGCATGTTCAGCGGCGGCCGGTACGTCGGCAGGTTCTCGCCGAGCTCGGTGATCCAGTCGTGGTCGAGGAAGAAGTGCATGCGCCCGGTCAGGGTGTGCCAGGGCTTGTCGTGCTCGGTGTTGATGGTGAAGGCGCTGTACTGGCGTTCCGGGGTCTCGATGCCCGCCCATTCGGGGCTGGTGATGGTGGTCTGCGGATGCGCCTGGGTGGCCGCGTAGGTGATGCGGCGGTCGGCGTCCGAGCGGGCGAGGCCGGCCAGCCCGTCGCCGCCCACCTTCCTGGCCAGGGTGCGGAAACCCTGGTCGGCCAGGCGCCCGTTGGTCGAGCCGGACAGCGCCAGGATCGCCTCGCACGCCTTCTTGCCGGTGTCGATCAACGGCAGGCCGTCGGCGGGGCCGCCGCGCGCGAGGCCGTTGGCCTGGCCCAGCAGCCTGATCTCGTGATCCACCTGGTAGGTGATGCCCTTGCAGGGCACGCCCTTGGACGCGGCGAGCGGGCCGAGGGTGCGCAGCTGGGCGGAGATCGCCGTGTAGTCGCGCTCGACGACGGTCAGGCTCGGCATGGTCCGGCCGGGGACCGGGGTCGACCCGTCGGCCCGCCAGTCCTGCGCCAGGCCCGTGGGGTTGCCCAGTTCGCCGGGCGAGTCGTGCTGGAAGGGCGTGGCCACCAGGTCGTACCGGGTGCCCAGGTGCTCGCCGGCCAGCTCGGACACGCCGTCGGCGATGTCGTTGAAGATCTCGAAGTCGGTGCGGGCCTGCCAGGGCGGCTCCACCGCCGGGTTGAACGAGTGCACGTACGGGTGCATGTCGGTCGAGTTCAGGTCGTGTTTCTCGTACCAGGTCGCGGCCGGCAGCACGATGTCGGACAGCAGGGTCGTGGACGTCATCCGGAAGTCCAGCGAGAGCAGCAGGTCGAGCTTGCCCTCGGGCGCGGGGTCGCGCCAGCGCACGTCGCGCGGCCGGAGGTCCTCGGGCGTCTCGGTGGCCCGCAGGTTGCTGAGTGTGCCCAGCAGGTGGCGCTGGAAGTACTCGGCTCCCTTGGCGGACGAGCCCAGCAGGTTGGCCCGCCACGCGATGAGGACGCGCGGCCAGTTGTCCGGGTGGTCCGGGTCCTCGGCGCAGAACCTCAGCCGGCCCGCCGCCAGTTCCTCCGCCACGTGCTCGCCCGGGTCCCGGCCGGCGGCGCGGGCCTCGTCGGCCAGGTCCAGCGGGTTGCGGTCGAAGGTGGGATAGGAGGGCATCCAGCCCAACCGGGCCGACTGGGCCAGGATGTCGACCGCCGTCATCCCGGCGAAGTGCCCCTTGCCGAGTGGCGAGCTCAGGGCGTCGGCGTGGAAGTGGTCGTAGCGCCACTGGTCGGTGTTGAGGAAGAAGAAGCCGGTGCCGATCATCTGCCGGCTCGGCCGCTTCCAGTCGTTCGCGGTGGCCAGCGTGGTCCAGCCGGTGAGCGGGCGGCACTTCTCCTGGCCGACGTAGTGGGCCCAGCCACCGCCGTTGCGCCCTACGCAGCCGGTGATCAGCAGCAGCGTGATGAAGTTGCGGTACGTGGTCTCCGAATGGAACCAGTGGTTGGTGCCGGCGCCCATGAGGATCATGCAGCGGCCGTCGGTGCTCTCGGCGGTCATGGCGAACTCGCGGGCGATCCGGACGGCCGCCGCCGCCGGCACCGAGGTGATCGTCTCCTGCCAGGCCGGCGTGCCGGGCGAGTCCGCGTCGTCGTACCCGCTCGGCCACTCGCCCGGCAGGCCGTCCCGGCCGACGCCGTAGCGGGCCAGCATCAGGTCGTACACCGTGGTGACCAGCGGCCCGCCGGGCGTCAGCCGGACGGCGGGGACGCCGCGCCTGAGCACCGCCCCCGTCCCGTCGGCGGTGTCGAACCGGGGCAGCAGCACCTCGGCGCCCACGGCGCCGGGCAGGCCGTGCGTGGTGAGCCGGGGCACGACGTCGCCGAGGTCGAGGTTCCAGCGTCCGTCCTCGTCCGACCAGCGGTCGGCGACGGTGCCGGAGGGGGCGACCACGTCGCCGGTGACCTCGTCCACCACCACGGTGCGCCATTCGGCGTTCTCGGTCGCGGCGTACGCCCCGCCGAGGTCGGCGGCGCGCAGGAACCGCCCCGGGACGTACGCGCCGTCCTTCTCCTCCAGCCGGACCAGGAACGGCATGTCGGTGAAACGACGCACATAGCGGAGGAAGTACGGCACCTGCCGCTCGACGAAGAACTCGCGCAGGATCACCTGGCCCATCGCGTGGGCCAGCGCCCCGTCGGTGCCGGGATGGGGGTGCAGCCAGTCGTCGGCGAACTTGCTGTTGTCGGCGTAGTCGGGGGAGACCACGACGACCTTCTGGCCGTTGTAGCGGGCCTCGACCATCCAGTGGGCGTCGGGCGTGCGGGTGACGGGGACGTTCGACCCCCACATCATCAGGTAGGCCGCGTCCCACCAGTCGCCGGACACCGGCACGTCGGTCTGGTCGCCGAACACCTGCGGGGAGGCCACCGGCAGGTCGGCGTACCAGTCGTAGAACGACAGCGCCTGGCCGCCGATCAGCGACAGGAACCGGGTCCCGACCGCGTGGGACAGCATCGACTGGCCGGGGATGGGGGTGAACCCGGCGATCCGGTCGGGACCGTGCTGCTTGATCGTGTGCACATGGGCGGCGGCGATCATCTCCAGCGCCTCGTCCCAGGTCGTGCGCACCAGCCCGCCCTTGCCCCGCGCCTGCTGGTAGCGGCGCCGCCGCTCCGGGTCCCCCACGACGTCCGCCCAGGCCAGGACCGGGTCGCCGAGCCGGGCGCGGGCCTCGCGGTACATCTCCACGAGGACGCCGCGCGCGTACGGGTAACGCACCCGGGTCGGGTGGTAGGTGTACCAGGAGAACGCCGCGCCCCGGGGGCAGCCCCTGGGCTCGTACTCGGGACGGTCGGGGCCGGCCGTCGGATAGTCGGTCTCCTGGGTCTCCCAGGTGATGATCCCGTCCTTGACGTACACCTTCCAGGAGCAGGAGCCCGTGCAGTTCACCCCGTGGGTGGAGCGCACGATCTTGTCGTGCGACCAGCGGTCGCGGTAGAAGACCTCGCCCGCCCGTCCGCCCCGGTAGGACACGTCCCTCAGGTCGCCCGAGTAGACGCCCCGGCTGAAGAAGTCTCCGATCCGCAGGAGGGCCGAGGTGGCTCCCTCCTTGGGTTCCCCGGCCGTTCGCTCGTTGACCATGGCGTGTATCTACCAGCGGCGACCGGAGGCAACCGGGTCGGACCTTATACGTACCGTAATGACTTGATCGCGGCGAGTTCACTCATCTCGTCACGCGCTGGCCGCGCCGTCGACGACCAGATCGTGCCCGGCGACGAAGCTCGACGGGCCGGAGGCGAGCCAGAGGACGGCGGCCGCCACCTCGTCGGGGTCGGCGACGCGGCCCATCGGCATCGTCGACGCGAGCCTGGCGTCGCGCTCGGCGGTGGTCTCACCGGGCCGGTAGGTCATGGCGGTGTCGGTGGCGCCGGGGCTGACGGCGTTGATCCGGATGCCGTCGGCGGCGTACTCCAGCGCGGCCGCCCTCGTCAGCACGCTCACCCCGGCCTTGGAGGCGGCGTAGGCGGCCAGGCCGGGGACGCGGCGGTGCGCGCCGATGTTGGACGCCACGTTCACGATCGCGCCGCCGCCGTGCTCCCTCAGGTACGCGATCTCGTACTTCATGGCGAGGAACACGCCGGTCAGGTTGGCGTCGAGCACGGCCTTCCAGTCGGCGGGGTCCAGGTCCGCGAGCGGGCCGAAGCCGCCCAGCACCCCCGCGTTGTTGACGGCGACGTGCAGGCCGCCGTACCGGTCGGCGGTGGCGGCGACCATGCGCGCGCAGTCGGCGGCGCTGGAGACGTCGCCGGCCGTCCAGCCCGCGCCGAGCCGCCCGGCCGCCTCGGCGAGCCGGCCCTCGTCCCGCCCGGTGATCATCACTGTGGCGCCCGCGGCCGTGAAGGCGCGCGCGGTGGCGTAACCGATGCCGGAGGAACCTCCGGTGATGAGAACGACCTTGCCCTGCATCCGACCACCTCATTTATAGGAACGATCGATCCAAAAACTGGGCAGCACGAAAGGCGACGTCAGCCCAGCAGGGCCAGCGCCTGATCGGCCGCGTCGTCCAGGCGGGCGGCGCCGCCGGGCGTCCGGCCGATCACCCGCATGCCCTGCATGAGCACGAGGAGCATCCGGGCGACGGCCCGCGGATCCTTGCCGGGATCCAGCTCGCCCTGGGCGCGGGCGCGGGTCAGGGCCGAGGTCAGCACCGTCTCCAGGTGGCTCCAGCTCGACTCCACGAGCGCCGCCGCGGCCGGGTCGTGCGGGGCGAGCTCCACCGCGGCGTTGACGACCATGCAGCCGCGCCGGTCCTCGCCGCCGGACTCCGCCGCGTACGCCCTGATCAGCGCCCGCACGGCCGGCAGCACCGGGCCGGGCTGGGACAGCCTCTCCAGCACGCGCGGGTCCGTGCTCCGCAGGTAGCGCTCCAGGGCCTGGAAATAGAGCTCGCGCTTGCCGCCGAACGTGGCGTAGAGGCTGGCCCGCGCGATCCCCAGGCGCGCCACGAGGTCGGCCATGGACGTCGCCTCGTAGCCGCGCTCCCAGAACAGCTCCAGCGCGCGCTGCAACGCCACCTCGGGGTCGAACTCCTTGCTTCGCGCCATGCCGCGGACCCTAATCCTATCGAGAACGATCGGTCAAGTTAGGGCGAGTTCGCGAGGGGTAGACGGCGGGTCAGAAGATCCGTTCCGAGGGAGCTCATATGAACACCCCGCGCACAACCAACCGCACCCCTGTGCAGTTAGCCGCACTGGTCACCGGGGTGGTGTTCCTCCTGGTCGGCGTCCTGGGTTTCGTCCCCGGGATCACCACGAACTTCGACCAGCTCCAGTTCGCCTCGCACGAGTCCGACGCCATGCTCCTGGGCGTGTTCCAGGTGTCGATCCTGCACAACATCGTGCACCTGCTCTTCGGTGTCGCCGGCGTCGTCCTGGCCCGTACCTGGTCGGGCGCCCGTAACTTCCTGATCGGCGGCGGGGTCGTCTACCTGCTGCTGTGGATCTACGGGATGCTCGTCGGCCACGACACCCCGGCGAACTTCGTGCCGGTCAACGACGCGGACAACTGGCTCCACCTGTTCCTGGGTGTCGCCATGGTCGCGCTGGGCGTGCTGCTGACGCGGCGCCGCCCGAGCGCCATCCGCTAAGCGACACCGAGACCCGTGCGCGGCCCGAGAAGAGGCGGCGCACGGGTTTCGCGTGTCCGGCGGGGCTCAGGACTCTTCCCCGCGCACGGCCGGAGGCCGGAGGGCGGGCACCGCCCTGGCCAGCACCCAGCCGACCGCGCCCACGAGCACGCCGACCACGACCCCGGTGAACAGGCTGCTGCCGAACGCGAACGTCCGCATCAGCGCCTCCTCCGCCCCCGGCGCCAGCGCGCCCGCCAGGTTCCCGCCCAGCCGCGGCTGATCGGCGAACGCCGATGACCAGAACAGCTGGTGGGTGACCGCGAGCAGCACCCCGTAGGCGCCGCCGATCGCCAGCAGCGTCAGGAACGCGTTGGGCACCCGCCGCCACAGCACCACGCCCAGCCAGACCAGGACCGGCAGGAACGTGAGCACCCCGTTGACCACCGGGCCGACCAGGCCCAGATCGTGCGCGATCACCCGGGGCACGCCGAGCAGGGCCAGTCCCGCGATCGCGGCCGGGGACATTCCGAGAGAGCTCGTCTTCCTCATCATCCGACCGTAGGAGCACGGCCAGGCGTCCGGCGTCGCCCCGCGGTTGTCTCCCGCGTACCCGCCGGCGCGTACGCGGGCGCCCGGCCCGTAGGCGGAAGGATGTACGCCGACCCCGGCCCGAAGGCGTAAGCGCGGTGTTAACAGGACCGTTCACAGCCCCGCAACCGCCGTCCCGCGACGCTGGCGGGCATGAAGAAGACGACGCGGGTCCTCACCGCGCTCACCCTGACCCTCACCGCACTCGCCTGCGCCCCCCGCGCGCCCCAGGCCGCCGCCGCCACGGCGTGCGAGCCGCTGACCGGCCCCGTCGAGGGCGGGCCGGCCGCGACCACCGTGGCGACGATCGAGCAGGCCTACGACTGCGTCTTCGCCCGCTACTACGGCGCCCCGGCGCTCGATCACCGGACGGTGCTGGCCGCCGGCTTCGCCGCGTTCACCCAGCACCTGCAGCGCCACGGCCTCGACCGGCCGGACGCGACCATGCCCGCGCTCGGCGGCGACAGGGACGCCGACCGGGAGGCGTTCGCGCGGGTCTACGCCCGGGTCGCGGAGAGCCTGCCGGAGCGGGCCAGGCAGGCCGCCGCCGAGGCCACGCTGAAGGGCATGATCGAGGCCCTGCACGACAACCACGCCGCCTGGGTCCGGCCCAGGGAGGACGAGCCGGGCGAGCCGGGCACCGCCTACGGGTCGGGCGTCACCGGCATGTCCGGCCACCGGGGCGGCCGGCCCGACCCGGCCGTGGGCCCGCCGCTGCACATCACGTCCGTGATGCCCGGCAGCCCGGCCGCCGAGGGCGGGATACGGCCGGGCGACGTGGTGGTCTCCGTCGACGGCGCTCCGCCGTACGTCGCCGGGCTCCTGTCCCCCGGCGTGCTGGCGCTGCTGGCGGAGGACAGGCCGCTGCGGCTGGTGATGCGCCGCCCGGCGACGGGCCGCACCTGGCAGCTGACCCTGAAGCCCGCCAGGTTCACGGCCGAACCCCCGGCGATGTCGGCCGGGCGGACCCGCGGCGCCGCCTACGTCAAGCTGCCGGACTTCGGCCCCGGCGCAGCGGACCGGGTGATCAGCGCCGTCGGTGAGCTCCGGAAGAAGGGCGAGCCCAGCGGGGTGGTGCTGGACCTGCGCGGCAACCGCGGCGGCTCGCCCAGGGAGGTCGCCCGCCTGCTCGGGGCGTTCGCGCACGGCAAGGTGACCGGCCACGAGTGCGACGTGCGCGGCTCCTGCACGGCCATCCGCACCGACGACTCCGTCCCGCTGCTGAAGCTGCCACTGGTCGTGCTCACCGACCGGCAGTGCGCGTCGGCCTGCGACGACTTCACCGCCGCCGTCAAGGGCCTGAAGCTGGCCCCGCTGGTCGGCACCCGGACCGCGGGCGCGCTGTCCGGACCGGCGAGCGCGTTCGGGCTCGGCGACGGAAGCATCCTGCTGCTGCCCGCCAAACGCCACGTCGGCCCGAACAAGGAGGTCGTCGACGAGATCGGCGTGGCCCCCGACCACCACGTCCCGCTCACGGCCGAGGACCTGTCGAAGGGCCGCGACCCCGGCCTCGCCAAGGCGATCGAGCTGCTGTCCTAGGAGTACGCGGCGATCATCCCGATGATCGCCACCAGGAGTCCGGCGGCGGTGACGACCACCCCGGGGGCGACCCATCGCCGGCGCGCTCCCGGCCCGCCCCACCAGTACGCGACCACGTACGGGAGGAAGCCCAGCCCGGCCAGCCCCGCGGCCGGGACGGCGGAGACGCTCAGCACGCCCTTGACCCCGTCGGGCAGCGCGCGGGTCCCGTCGGGGGTGAGCCGGGCGTGCGTCACGTCGCCCACGCCGGAGTCGGGAGAGGCCGACACCAGGACGTCCGGCCCGCCGTCGTCAGGGACGAACCGCCCACGGCAGTCGTAGCGGCCCCGGCCCAGCGACTCGCAGGAGATCACGGTGAGCGTCCCGGGCGTGCCGGCGTGGCCGAGCGCGAGCCGGTAGCCGGGCACGGCCACCGGGATGGGCGTCAGGCAGACGGCCAGCCAGAGCAGGATGAGCAGAATCCGGACAGGGTTCCCCATGCGGGACAGGATCGGGGAGGCGACTTGCGGATGGCTTGGCCCCCGCTGCAGCCGCTAGGACGCGCTCACCACCGGCGGGCCCTCGCTGGCCTGCACCAGCACGAACCCCTGGCCCTGGAACGCGAGCTGCATGGCCTCGCCGCTGCCCCGCCCGATCAGCGCGCCGGCCTTGAAGGTGCGGTTGACGCCGACGTGCAGCCCGGCGCTCCAGCAGACGGCCGACTGCCCGTCGGCGAAGGTCGGCATGCGGCCCGCGTCGAGCACGACCGGGGTGCCGTGGGTGGTGACCGCCACCCAGCCGGTGCCGGTGAGCGTGGTGTTGAACAGCCCGCCCGCCGCGACGCCGGCCCCCTGCACCCGCTGGATGTCCCAGCCGATCTGCGGCTGGAAGGCGAGCAGGTTGCGGCCGTTGACCGTCAGGCCCTCGTTCTCCAGATAGAACAGGTGGATGTCGTCGGCGTTGTCGGCGAGGTAGAGCACCCCCTGCCCGCGCACCCGCATGAGCGAGGCGCCCTCGCCGGTCATCGCCTTCTTGAACAGCTTGCCCAAGCCGCCCGAGCCCTCGTAGTCGAAGTCCCAGGCGCCCTGGAAGGCGACCATGGACCCCTGCTTGGCGAGCACCTCGGGCAGCTCGACCCGGAGCATCTTGCCGTTCTGCAGCGCGAAGCCGGGCGGGAGCCGCTGGTCGTCCAGATTTCCGAAGATGGGGCTGCGCACTGGTGACCCTTCGATGTCAGGCGATCCGGGTGACCGCGGGATCCACGATATGCGCGGAGACGGACGGGTGCGCGAACGCCGGCCGGGTGAGCATCAGCTCCGCCAGGCTCGCCCTGACGAGGGCGGCGCCGCGCAGCACCGGCGGCAGCGTGATGGCGAACAGCAGGCCGAGCACCGTGTTCCAGACCACGAACAGCGCCGGGCTGTCGGCGAACCCGAGCGCGCCTGGCAGCCCGGTCTCGATGGCCCCGGGGATGCCCGCGATGATCCACCCGTACAGCGGGAAGGCCAGCCCGGCCAGCGTGCCCAGCCACCAGACGGCGGCCACCACGGACGCGGCGACGACGACAGGGAACGCGATGATCACGTGCAGCAGGTCCATGACGGCCTGGCCGCTGGCCAGCGGGTTCATCATCCGGCGGAACCAGCCGGCCCAGACCGGCGCCTCACGGTAGCGGGGGCGTGCGACGGGGTGGCCGAGCACGCCGGGCAGAGAGGCCCGCTCGGCGTCGGCGACGTTCCTGGCGAGCCAGGCGGTGGCGGCCAGCAACGGCAGCCCGGCGAACACGACGGCGGCGCCCAGCCCGGCTGACACGCCTGCGACGACCAGCGGGAACGAGACGAGGGCGGTGGGGAGGGACAGGAGGAGGTAGCGGGAGTCGGTGGCGACGCGGTTTCGGAGGGTCGTCATACCGGCAACGCTACGGATCGGCGGCGGTGGGATCAGTCCCGCGAGCAGGCGGAAAGAGGGTGGGGACAGCCCTACCCCGCCCGCCGACGGCGACGGCTACCTGGCCGCCGTCGTCTTCGCCGCCGACCCCGGCCAGGACGGGCGATAGCGGATGACAGCCGCGCCGCGACCCCGATAACGTCGCCTGCACTGTCCGATCCGGCGAGGGGGAGCGGCGAGCGTTGCGGTCCTGGGCTGCCTTACCGACCGGCAAGGTCGTGCGCCTGGAGGGCGCCGGCCCGCTGCCGGCCGTCCTCGACTCCCTGCCCGGCGAGGCCCCCGCGATCCTGACCTGCGCCGCCCCCGAGGCACGCTCCCCCAAGGCCCTGGTCGCCGCCGTCCTCGACGAGCTCGACGCGACGGTGCTCGGGCTGTTCCCCGCCTGGCTGCCGGAGGCCGGAGGCATCGACGGTCCCGGCGGGGCGGGCCCGGCCGCCGTACGCGCCCTGGCCCTGCGCACGGCGGCCACCACCGCCCACTTCGGCCCGTTCCTCGCCGAACTCGCGGAACGCGCCCTGCGCGCCAGGCCAGGCCCGTTCCCGGAGCCCCGGACGAGCCGGTCCACGACGTCCCTGCCGAGCTGGTCGCCGGAGGTCCGGCCCAGCCGGTTCCCGCCCGAGGTCCGGGCCGCGGGGCTGACCAGGGCGCTGGCGGCCGGCCGCTCCCGGGCCGGGGCGTCCCTCCTGTTCGAGGTGCCGGACGGGCTGTCCCCCAGGGGCCAGGAGATCCTGGTGGCGGCAGGCGAATGGCTGGCGCACCGGGCGAGACTGAGCGTCTGGCTGGCGGGCCCGCTGCCCGCCGTCGACCACCTGGAGACGGTGCGCGCTCCTGGACCCAACGGGCAGCCGCCCACCCCGAGACGGTCCGGCGGGCCGCCGGTGACCGGCCGTCCGCCGGTCGCCGGCCGGCCGCATCCGGCGAGCGCGGCCGAGCGGGCGCTGGAGTCCGCGCTGAGCGGGTGCGGGTGGGCCGCCGGCCGGGCCTGGAACCAGACGGTCCGGCCGAGCGTCCTGGCCTCTCCGGTACGGGCCGACCTGGTGTGGCAGGACGACCGGTGCGTCGTCGAGGTGGACGGCCCGGAGCACCGCGGGCCGGACGCGTTCGCCGGCGACCGCGCGCGGGACGTGCGCCTGCAGATCGCCGGTTACGCCGTGCTGCGGTTCACCGACGCGCAGGTGCTGACCGATCCCCAGGCCGTGGTCCGCCACATCGAGCTTTTCCTCCGTAACCGTCGTGCCTCTGAAGAAGGATGAAGCATGCCAGAGCAAGGGTTGTCGCTCCCCCAGTTCGCGACACTGGTGGCGCTGGCCGTGGAAGGCGTCGAAGTGTCCAACCCGGAGCTGAGGACGCGCTGGGGTTTCGAGGTCGCGAAGAAGGACCGCGACAGACTGAACGAGCTGAAGCTGGTCGAGAGCTGGAAGGACGGTCGTTCGTACCGGCATGTGCTGACCGACCGGGGGTGGCGGCGGCTGGAGGAGGAACTGCGCGCCGGCGAGCTTCCCGCGATGCAGCGCTCGCCGGGGATCATCGCCCGTGGCCTCCTCAGCCTGCTGCGCAGGTACATGGATCGTTCCGGCCTCCGCCCGGCCGAGGTCTCCATGCCGCGGGAGCCCGCGTCGCCCGCGGAGGCGACGGCGGACCGGCCCTTCGCGCCGGGAGCCGGCGCCACGACGGAGGATGACCCGGAAGCGCGGATCCGGGCCGCCTACGCGCGGCTGGTCCACCGGCCCGGCGCCTACGTGGGGCTGGCCCGGCTGCGTCCGCTCCTCGGCGACGTGCCCCGCGAAGACGTCGACGCCGCCCTCGTACGCATGGAGCGGCTCCCCGACGTGAACCTCGTCCCCGAGTCCAACCAGAAGACCCTCACCGCCCAGGACCGGGAGGCCGGGGTGATCATCGGCGGCCAGGAGAAGCACCTGCTGTGGATCGGGCGAGAATGACGACTCCGGGCGTCGAGGCACTCGCGGCTCTCAGCTTCCACTACACCGAGGGCGCCGACGACGTGTGGCGGCCTTCGCCGTTCCACGTGGAAGGACTGCACGGGCACTCGGCGAAGTTCCTGCTCGACGGCCTCTCCGAGGCCAGGAGCCGGGAGGGCGCGAGCCCGATCGGCGTGGTCGTCCGGGGCCAGCGCGGGACCGGCAAGACCCACCTGCTCGGCTGGCTGCGCGAGGTGACCCAGCGTGAGGGCGGTTACTTCGTGCTGGTCGGGCTGCTGGACGCGAAGGAGTTCTGGGAGAGCGTCATGGTGTCGCTCCTCGACAGCTTCTCCCGTCCGGGCGAGGACGAGCAGACGCAGCTCAGGGTGTTCCTGTCGCGCCTGGCGTCGCGGGCCGACCTGTCGCGGATGGCCCGCCGGGCGGTGACCGGGAAGAAGGCGCTGTCCCGTGCGGAGCTCGACGCGTTCGTGCACGCGCTGCGGCGCATGGACGAGGTGGTCGGGCGCGGCTGCCAGGACACCGCGCGGGCGCTGGTCCTCTACGCCTCCCCCGACCCGGCCCTGCAGGACCTCGGCGAGGCGTTCCTGTACGCGATGCCGGAAGGCGAGCCGGGAGAGCGGGCGCGGTGGGGCATCCGGCCGGTGAACAAGACGCCGCAGGAGATCGTCAGGGACGTCTCCCACCTGCTGGCGCTCACCGGGCCGACGATCATCGCGGTGGACCAGATCGACCCGCTGATCGCCCAGTCCAGGACGTCCACCGACGCGGCCGCCGACGACGGCCACGGCGACAGGCTGCTCCTGGAACGGATCGCGGGCGGCCTGATGGCGCTGCGCGAGGTGACGCGTCGGACGATGACCGTCGTCTCCTGCATCCCCGCCACCTGGACGTTGATCGAAAGGGAGGCGGTCGACACCGTCCGGGACCGGTTCAGGACGGCCGTGCAGCTCATGACCATCCCCGACGCCGAGACCGCCCGGGAGCTGGTCGCCAGGCGGTTCGAGGTGCAGTACCGGGAGGCCGGGGCCGAGCCGCCGTACCCGACCTGGCCGGTACGCCCTGAGGCGTTCGACGGGGCGCCGGGGTTCACCGCGCGCCAGCTCCTCATCACGATCGACGCACACGTACGGGCATGTCTGCTGAGCGGCGAGGTCACCGAGCTGACCAGCCTGACCGCTCCCGCGCCCACCGCCGCCGGAGGAGCGGGGACGGAGCCGGACGCCGCTGGAGAGCGGCGGGAAGCCGCGCCGGACAGCGCGCTGGACGCCCGGTTCGCCACGCTGCTGGAGGTCGGGGAGACGCCCCAGATCGACCAGTCCACCGAGGACGTGCTGCTCCCCCCGCTGCTCGCCGCGGGACTGTCGGCGTGGATCGCCGAGCAGGGCGAGCGGGGCAGGACGTTCAGCGTGGACCCGCCGCCCAGCGCCAAGCCGCCCCTGCACGCCCGGCTGCGGCGCACGCTGGACGAGACCACGGAGGACGAGGAGCACTGGGCGTTCCGGGCGGTCACCGCCGGGCACGCGGTCGCGGCGCTCAACCGGATCCGCAAGGCGTCGGTGGCCGCCGGTCTGGACGCCGAGGTGCCCAAGCGGCGGCTGTTCCTGCTGCGTAACGGGGACTGGTCGAAGGGCGCCAGGACGCGGGAGGTGGTCGCGGCCTTCGAGCGCGCGGGGGGACGGACCCTCACGTTCACCGGCGAGGATCTGCGGGTGCTGGCGGCTCTCAGGCGCCTGCTCGCGGAGAACCCGCCGGGGCTGGCGTCGTGGCTGGCCTCCCGCCGACCCACCCGCACCGTCTCCTTCCTGGTGGAGGCGCTCACGGACCTCCCCGGCCCCGCCACCGAGGCTCCGCGTGAAAGGGCGGCGGCCTCCGAGCCCGTGCCCGGGGAGGCTCTTGGTTCCGATGAGCGGCCGGACGGCTCGTACGTCCCGCTGGGAAGGACCGTCGACGGCGGCCGGCCTGTCGGGGTGGCGCTGGAGGCGCTGCGGAAGCACACGGCGATCTTCGCCGGTTCCGGGTCGGGCAAGACCGTGCTGATCCGGCGGCTGGTCGAGGAGTGCGCGCTGCGCGGCGTGTCCGCCATCGTGCTCGACCCGAACAACGACCTGGCCAGGCTGGGCGACCGGTGGCCGGAGCGGCCCGAGGGCTGGGTGGACGGGGACGAGCGCAGGGCCGCCGACTATCTGGCCGGGACCGAGGTGGTGGTCTGGACGCCGAGGCGCGCGGCGGGCCGGCCGCTCAGTTTCCAGCCGCTGCCGGACTTCGCCGGGGTGACCGGCGACCCGGACGAGTTCACCGAGGCGGTGGAGTCGGCGGTGGCGTCGATCGCGCCCCGGGCGAAGCTCGACGCGCGGACCGACAAGGCACACCTGGGCCGGGCGGTGCTGCGCAAGGCGCTGGAGCACTACGGGCGCGGTGGCGGGGCGACGCTCAAGGGGTTGATCGCGCTGCTGGCCGACCTGCCCGACGGGGTGAGCGAGCTGGCGGGCGCCCCGCGCGTGGCCGCCGATGTGGCACGGTCGCTGCAGGCGGCGATGGACAACGACCCGCTGTTCGGCGGGGGCGGCGAGCCGGTGGACCCCGGCCGGCTGCTGACCCCGTCGCCGGGCCGGCGGGCCCGCGTGTCGGTGATCAGCTTCGTCGGGCTGCCCAACGACGACCAGCGGCAGAGTTTCGTCAGCCAGTTGCAGATGGCGCTGTTCGCCTGGATCAGGAAGAACCCGGCGGGCGACCGGCCGCTCGGCGGGCTGCTCGTGATGGACGAGGCGCAGACGTTCGCCCCGGGCTCCGGGCGGATGACGGCCTGCACGCACAGCACGCTGGCGCTGGCGTCGCAGGCCCGCAAGTACGGTCTGGGCCTGGTGTTCGCCACCCAGGCGCCGAAGGGCCTGCACAACCAGATCCCCGGCAACGCCGCCACGCAGTTCTTCGGCCTGCTGAACGCGCCGGTGCACATCGAGGCGGCAAAGGAGATGGCGCGGGCCAAGGGCGGTTCGGCGCCGGAAATCTCCCGGCTGGGCGCGGGTGAGTTCTACGTGGCGCTGGAGGGGAGCGCGTTCGTGAAGGCGCGGATGCCGATGTGCCTGAGCCACCATCCGCGGGCGCCGCTGACGACGGAGGAGGTGCTGGCCCGCGCGGCCCGCTGAGCCCGGCGCGGGCCGCTTCCGGCTTGGCGGATTGGGGGTGGCTTCCTGACTGCCCGGGTGGAATAGTCAACAACAGACAGGGGCAAAACCCGCGCAAATGGCTGCGTTAGGGGTGTGCGATGGCCTCCGCTCGACGGCTGCTCGGCAGGCTGGTCTACGGCTCGCGGTACGACAAGGTTCCCTGGGGGCAGCGGGTCTACGTCCGCCCCGGTGAACGGCTGATCCGCGAGGCCCAGTGGCGCGGGCTGCTCCGGCGCTCGCCGGTCGTCGAGCCCGAGGACTACCGGGCGGGCATGCCGCTGGGCGAGATCGAGGAGTTCATCGCCTGCACGCTCTGCGGCGAGGAGCGCTCGCAGCCGCTGTTCGAGCCGACGGGAGAGGGCGCCAAGTGGCGCTACCACGTGGTGCGCTGCCCTTCGTGCGGTTTCCTCTACCGCAACCCCAACATCCGCCCGGAGCGGCTCGGCGACCTGTACGCCAAGGGTTACAGCAAGTTCCTGACCGGCAAGTACGCCGCCAACCGGCAGCGCCGCTACCGGCTGACCATGGACGCGTTCTCCCCGGTCTTCGACGACGGCGCGGGACGGCGGCTGCTCGACTTCGGCTGCGGCGCCGGGCTGTTCCTGGAGCTGGCCGAGCAGCGCGGCTTCGAGGCGGTCGGCGTGGACCTGTCGCCCGACTCGGTGGCCCAGGCCAACGAGCGGCTCACCCGGGGGCGGGCGTACCTGGGCGCGCCGGAGGACGTGCCGGAGATCGCCGCGGGCGGCTTCGACGTGATCACGCTCTGGTCGGTGCTGGCGCACCTGCCCAGGCCGCTGGACGACTTCCGCCGGTTCCGCGAGCTGCTCGCGCCGGGCGGGGTGCTCATGATCCTCACGGTCAACGCCAACTCGCTGCTGCTCAAGGCGTACGGGTCGGCGTGGAGCGGCTTCACCAAGAACCATCTGATGTTCTACTCGGCCGACACGCTGCCGGTGCTGCTGCGCCGTACCGGCTTCGCGGGAGCGGGGTTCGCCCCCTTCTACGGCGACACGATCGAGGCCGGCACCACCAAGCTGCCGGATTCCCTGCGGGAGCGGCTGCGGCGCACGGTCGAGGCCACGGACGGCGGCAACATGCTGCGCGCGATGGCCTTCGCCGACGAGGAGGCGATCACCCGCTGGTCCGGCACGCGCGAGGTCCGCCGCCTGCGCGCCGAACCCGCCGCCGCGACGCAGGAGCCGCTGGATCTGACCGGGACGTGAGTACCGATGGGTAGTTGAAACGCATACGGTTGCCGTATGGCCGCTACCCCTGAAACGGTGCACTGGCGGGGCGTGCACCACCTCGCCCTCATCACCTCCGACATGGACGCCACCGTCAGGTTCTGGCACGGCGTCCTGGACGCCCGGCTGGTCGCCACCCTGGCCGTGCCCGCCTTCAAGCACTACTTCTTCGAGATCGGAGCCGGCAGCACCATCGCCTTCTTCGAGTACACCGACCAGGAGCTCGACAGCTTCGCCAAACCGGCCGGCGTCCCGTACGCCAAGGCCGCCCAGTTCGACCACCTCTCCCTCCACCTGCCCGACGAGGACGCGCTGGTACGGATGCGCGACCGGCTCAAGGCGCACGGCTGCGAGGTCACCGACGTCATCGACCACGGCTTCCTGCGTTCCATCTACTTCAGCGACCCCAACGGCATCGCGCTGGAGGCCTCCTGGTGGACGCTCGACGCCACCGGCCGGCCGGCGGACCACACCGACGAACGACTCTTCGCCGACCCCGACCCGGTCCCCGCCGTCCGCGAGCTCCGCGACACCGGCCGCCTGGCCCACACGGTCAGCACCCGGCTGGTGGACGGCGTCATCGAGGACCTCCGGCGCGAGGGCATCACCCTGGACCGCTGAGGCCCGCCCCGGACCAACACGTGATCCCGTTCTCCTGGGGCCGGCGCAAAATCCGTGTGGCGGCCTTGTGCGTGGGTATCTGCGTCGCTCGAACTCAGCGACGCAGCATCACGCCAAGGAGAGAGCATGGAACGGTCCCATCCCGTCAAGTCGGCCGTGGACAAGATCATCGATACGGTCGCCGGCGGACAGCCGGCCGAGATTCCTGGCGTACCGAACAGCGAGCCGCCGTCCCTGGAGGAGCCGACCGAGCCGCGCGAGCCGCTGCCGCCCAAGCCCGACCAGAGCGGGCCGGACACCTACTCCCCCACCGGCCAGCCCACCGACACCCCGCGGGGGAAGATGGCGCAGGGCGGCCCTTACCTGACGACCGCCCAGGGCCTGCGGGTGCGCGACACCGACCACTCGCTCAAGGCGGGCCCGCGCGGCCCGGTCCTGCTGCAGGACCACCACCTGCGCGAGAAGATCATGCACTTCGACCACGAGCGCATCCCCGAGCGGGTCGTGCACGCCCGCGGCGCCGGGGCGCACGGCGTCTTCCGCGGCTACGGCGCCGCCTCGAACGTCACCAGGGCCGCCTTCCTCGGCAAGGACGTGGAGACGCCGGTCTTCGTGCGCTTCTCCACTGTGATCGGCTCGCGCGGCTCGGCGGACACCGTACGCGACACGCGCGGCTTCGCGACCAAGTTCTACACCTCCGAGGGGGTGTTCGACCTGGTCGGCAACAACATCCCGGTGTTCTTCATCCAGGACGCGATCAAGTTCCCCGACGTCATCCACGCCGCCAAGTGGCACCCTGACCGGGAGATCCCCCAGGCCCAGACCGCGCACGACACGTTCTGGGACTTCGCCGGCCTGCACACCGAGGCGACCCACCACACGCTCTGGAACATGTCCGGCCGCGGCATCCCGCGCTCCTACCGGATGATGGAGGGCTTCGGTGTCCACACCTTCCGCCTGGTGAACGAGGAAGGGGCCACCACGCTCGCCAAGTTCCACTGGAAGCCCAAGCTCGGCGTGCACTCCCTGGTCTGGGAGGAGGCGCAGCTGCTCGGCGGCGTGGACCCCGACTTCCACCGGCGCGACCTCTTCGACGCGATCGAGTCGGGCGCATACCCCCAGTGGGAGCTGGGCCTCCAGCTCTTCCCCGACACCCCGGACCAGATGTTCGAGGGCATCGACCTGCTGGACTCGACGAAGATCGTCCCTGAGGAGCTCGCCCCGGTCCAGCCCGTCGGCCTGCTCACCCTCAACGCCAACACCTCCAACTTCTTCGCCGAGACCGAGCAGGTGGCCTTCCACGTCGGCCACCTGGTGCCCGGCATCGACGTCACCGACGACCCGCTGCTGGCCGGGCGGCTGTTCTCGTACCTCGACACGCAGATCACCCGGCTCGCCGGGCCCAACTTCCCGCAGATCCCCATCAACCGCCCGCACGCGCCGGTCAACGACATGCAGCGGGACGGCTTCCACCAGACGGCCGTGCACCGGGGTGTCGCACCGTACCGGCCGAACTCGCTCGACGGCGGCTGCCCCTTCACCGCCGGAGCCGACCAGGGAGCGTTCGTCGAGGTGCCGGTGGAGGTGTCCGGCCGGAAGGTGCGCGAGGCCCCGGCCTCGTACGACGACCACTTCAGCCAGGCGCGCCTGTTCTGGCTGAGCATGTCGCCGGTCGAACGCGAGCACATCGTCGCCGCCTACACCTTCGAGCTGGGCAAGTGCTACGAGCAGGCCGTCAAGGAACGGTACCTGCGGGTGCTCGCCAACATCGACCCCGTCCTGTGCAGGCAGGTCGCCGAAGGACTCGGGCTGCCCGCGCCGGACGCGTCCCAGCCCCTGGCCGACCCCAGCCCCAGCCCGGCGCTGTCCCAGGTCGGGCAGACGTGGCCGACGGACGGCCGGATCATCGGCATCATCGCCGGCGACGACGACGCGGAGGCGGTCGGCGCCGTCCGCCAGGCGGTGCTCGACGCCGGCATGGTTCCCCTGATCATCGCGCCCACCGGCGGCATGCTCGGCGGGACGCTGCCGGTGCAGCGCACCTTCACCACCGCCCGGTCGGTCGAGTTCGACGCACTGCTGGTGGCGAGCGCTCCCGCCCCCGGCAAGGACGCGTACGGCGCCCGCGACGCGAAGGCGGGCGGCGGCGCGGACTCCCCGATCGACCCGCGCGTGCTGCTCCTGATCACCGAGGCGTACCGTCACGCCAAGCCGATCGGCGGCTGGGGGGCGGCATCCCAGGTCCTCTCCCAGGCGGGCATCCCGGCGCAGGCCCCGGGCGTGGTCGTCGCCGACGACGGCCCGTCGGCCCTGGACGGGACGCTCCGGTTCCTGGCCGCGCACCGCGTCTGGGACCGCTTCCCCGCCGCGGCCGCGCTGACCTGACGGCTCCCCAGGCCGGCCCACCCCGCCGGGCGGGCCGGCCCGCCCGGCGGGCGCGGGCCGACCGCCTCAGTCTCCGGCAGGCGCGGGCAGGTCCGGCTCGCCCTCCCGGCAGGCGCACACGGCGATGCCGAGCGCGCCGCGCTCCCGGTCCACGCTCGTCACCGTGCCCGCGCCCAGGCACCTGCGGCACGGGAACGCCGCCGTCACCAGCGGATCACGCCAGCGAGGGTCCTCCCACACCGGTGGAGGACCCTCCGGCGGTCGCGGGGCCCGCTCGGCGGGCTCGTGCGCACCCCCCACCCAGCCGCGGCCGGCACAGAACCGGCAGGCGAGCCGCAGCCCGGCGAGCCGTTCGGTGCCGGATCCCTCGCAGTCCGGGCAGGTGATCGGGTCGGTCATCCAGCGCGCCCGACACCCCCGCAGGCGCCGCACGGCACCCACGTGGACTGCTGCCTGCTGTCGCCGTTACGGTCGACCCATTCGCCGCCGGCACCCATGCACGTGCCGCACACCGGCGGATCGTCATCCCTCTTGGCCATACTCCGCACGGTAGCCGCACCGTCGCCCGCTGTCCCGGGATCAGGTCATGACGACGGCTGACAACCGGTCCCGACCTTCCTCGACGGTCGGCGACAGCGGTGCACCCAGCCGCCGCGTGGCGCGTCCCCACGCCCTCGACTCCAGGAGTCATACATGCGCCGCGTCCTTCCCCGATCCTGGCCATGCTCGTCTCCGCCATCCTCGTCGCGCCTCCCGCCGCCGCCCACACCACGCCCACCACCGGCGTGACCACGTACCGGGGCAGCGGTGACGACGTGGTGCGCATCCCGCTCACGTCGAAGCCGAGCATCGTCAAGGCCACCACCGCGGCGAGTCCAACTTCATGTGTGGGCGCTCGACAACCGCGGGAGGTACAGGGTCAGGCGCCGCGGGGGAGGGCGAACCAGGTGGCCTTGCCGAGGCGGTCGGGCCAGGTGAGGTAGCGCTGCGGGTGGCAGCCGTAGAACCCGTCCGACAGGACGGCCACGATGTGCAGGCCGCGCCCGCGCTCGTCACCGCTGCCGGGCAGCCGCGGTGCGGGCAGGAGCCGGCCGCTGTCCACGACCACGCACAGGATCTCCCTGGGGTCCGCGGTCACGGCCATCTCGTACGGCGGGTCGCCGTACAGCAGCGCGTTGGTGACGATCTCGCTCATCATCAGCACCGCGTCGTCGACCAGGCCGGAGGGCACGCCCAGGGTCTCCAGCGCCTTGCGGGTGGCGGCACGGGCCCCGGCCACCGCGCGGGCGTCGCCGGGCAGCGGCCACGCGTACCGCGTGCGGCTGTGCGGGGCTGGTCGCAGCGGGTTCATGGCGGGCCTTTCCCGTGGGCGCTTTGACAGGCTGTACGGAAACAGGAGCGCCCCGGGTCGAGTCCTCGTATGTCCCCCGAGCGTGACACCTTCGTCACCCCCGGACCGGCAGCGGCCACGAGCAGTCGGTCAGGAGACTCGCTGCAACCGTTTGCCTCCCTACCGCGCGGAACCGTCGCGCCCCCCTTGACCCACCGGATTGATAACGCTAACAATCACAGCAGCCGTAACACCGGTGACATCCCCGACCTCCCGCAAGGAGCCCCCGTGCACGACGCCCGCCTCACGATCGATTCCGCGTTCCGGGTGGCGCCGGTGCGGCGCCGCACCTTCGGCGCCTTCGTCGAACATCTGGGCCGGTGCGTCTACACCGGCGTCTACGAGCCCGGCCACCCGAGCGCCGACGAGGACGGCTTCCGCCGCGACGTCCTCGACCTCACCCGCGAGCTGGGCGTCAGCACCGTCCGCTACCCCGGCGGCAACTTCGTCTCCGGCTACCGCTGGGAGGACGGCATCGGCCCCAAGGAGAACCGCCCCCGCCGGCTCGACCTGGCCTGGCACAGTACCGAGACGAACGAGGTCGGCGTCGACGAGTTCGTCCGCTGGTGCCGCAAGGCCGGAGTGGAACCGATGATGGCGCTGAACCTCGGCACCCGGGGCATCGCCGAGGCCCTCGACCTGCTGGAGTACTGCAACCACCCGTCCGGCACCGCGCTGTCCGACCTGCGTGTCGCCAACGGCGCCGAGGAGCCGCACGACATCCGGATGTGGTGCCTGGGCAACGAGATGGACGGACCCTGGCAGACCGGGCACAAGACCGCTCTGGAGTACGGCCGGCTCGCCGCCGAGACCGCCAGGGCCATGCGCACGCTCGACCCCGGCCTGGAACTGGTCGCCTGCGGCAGCTCCGGCTCGTCCATGCCGACGTTCGGGGCGTGGGAGGCGACCGTGCTGGAGGAGACGTACGACGTCGTCGACCTCATCTCGTGCCACGCCTACTACGAGGAGAAGGACGGCGACCTCGGCAGCTTCCTGGCGTGCTCGACCGACATGGAGTACTTCATCCGCTCGGTCGTCGCCACCGCCGACCACGTGGGGGCCAGGCTGAAGTCACGCAAGCGGATCGACGTCTCGTTCGACGAGTGGAACATCTGGTACCTGTCGCGCTTCCAGGCGGCCGAGCCGCCACGGGACTGGCCGGTCGCGCCGCCGCTGCTGGAGGACCACTACCACCTGGCGGACGCGGTGGCCTTCGGCGGGCTGCTCATCACCCTGCTGCGCAACAGCGACCGGGTGACGGCCGCCTCGCTGGCCCAGCTCGTCAACGTGATCGCGCCCATCATGACCGAGCCGGGCGGGCGGGCCTGGCGGCAGACCACCTTCCACCCGTTCGCCCAGGCCAGCCGGCACGCCGCCGGCGACGTGCTGCGGGTCGAGCCGGTCTCCCCGCTGTACGAGAGCGCGGCGTACGGCGACGTGCCGATGCTGGACGCGGTCGCCACCCGGTCGGACGACGGGGTCACGATCTTCGCCGTCAACCGCGCCACCGACGGGCCGCTCTCGCTGGAGATCGACGCCCGCGGCCTGCGCCTCACCTCGGCCACCACCCTCACCGACCCGGACGTCTACGCCCGCAACACCGCCGACGACCCTGACCGGGTGGCCCCCCGCCCCAACGAGAACGTGGAACAGGACCCGATGCGCGTCCTCCTGCCCCCGGTCAGCTGGAACGTCATCCACCTGTCCTGACGGTTTCGAGCAGCGTCGTGAGCTCCTTCACGCGCGCGTGGTTGTCGAGTCGCGCGAAGAGCTCACGGGCCGCGCGCCAGGCCGTGCGGGCCTGGTCGGGATCGGTGGTCGCGTGCAGGGCGCCGAGGAACTTGAGGGCCTGCGCCTCGTGGAAGGGGCTGGCGAGCTCGCGCCAGATCTCGACGGCGGCGACGGTGTGGGCGACGGCGAGGGCGTGGTGGCCCTCGGTCTGTTCGAGCTCGCCGAGCGCGGCCAGCGACGCGGCCTCCTGGAAGCGCGCCCTCCACTGGCGGGCCAGCCGGATGCTCCTGCCGAGCACGTCCCTGGCCCGATGGTCGCCCAGCTTGACGTAGGTCATGCCGAGGTGCGGCAAGATGGTGATCTCGCTGCTCAGGCTGCGGAGCGAACGGGCCAGCGTCACGCCGCGCGTGAAGTGCGCCTCGGCCCAGACGAGGCTGCCCTGTTCCCGCCGTACGATGCCGAGCAGGCTGTGGATCCGGCACAGCTGCGACGGGAGGGGCGCGTCCTCGGCCAGCCGCAGGCTGGCCTCCAGGTGGACGGTGGCCCGCTGGGGATCTCCCAGGACCCGGTGGCCGTACCCGAGCTGCCACTGGGCCTCGACCTGACCGAGCACGTAGCCCGCGTGCCGCGCCTTCGCCAGCGCCGCCTCGAGATAGGCCACGGCCTTGCCCGGTTCCCCCCGGACCAGGAACGCGGTGCCGGCGAGGATGCGGGCGTCGACCTCGCCGTGGACGTGGCCGGAGCTCTCGAAGAGCGCGACAGCGGAAAGGGCGTGCTCCAGCGCCTCGTCCTCGGCGTGCCGGGGGCCCATGCGCAGGCACTCGGCGAGGTCGCGCAGCATGAAGGCGCGGCCGCGGGCGTTCCCGGCGCGCTCGCAGGCGTCCAGCGCGAGCCGGCTGGTCGACTCCCAGCCGTCGTAGTAGTCGCGCAGTTCGAAGAAGTTGACGGCCGCGTCGGCGAGCTGCCAGCACAGGTCGTCCGCGCCGAGCGCGGCGGCCTGCGCCACCGCGGCCCGCAGCGCGCCTCTTTCGGCCTCGAACCAGGTGAGGGCGTCGGTGATCTCGACGTACGGCTCGTGCGGCGCGCCTTCGGCCGGGAGCGTCGGGAAGACTCTGCCGGGCAGCCGCGCGTCGGCCCGCCGGGCGAGGACCAGCCAGCCGCCGAGCGCGCGGGTCACGGCCGCGTGGATCTCGTCCGGAGCAGCCTGGGCGGCGGCGAGGTCGCGGGCGTGCAGGCGGATCAGGTCATGGAAGCGGTAGCGGGACTGGCCGGCGGCGTCGGTGCCGGAGAAGGTGAGAAGGTTGGCGCTCAGCAGCTCGCCGAGGCTGCGCTCGGCCTCCTCCGGAGACGTGTCGAGCACGGCCGCGGCGACCCAGCCCGCGAAGTCCGGGGTGTGCAGCACGCTGAGCAGGTAGTAGAGGCGCCGGGCCGGGGGCGACAGTGCCGTGTAACTCAGCCCGAGCGAGGCGCGCACGGTGAGGTCCCCGGCCGCGAGCTCGTCGAGGCGGCGTCGCTCGTCGCGCAGGAGCTCGGCGATGCGGGCGAGGGACCAGTCGGGCCGGGAGGCCAGGCGCGCCCCCGCGGTCCGGAGGGCGAGCGGCAGGTGGTCGCAGAGCCGGACGATCTCGCTCGCCACCGAGGGCGCGGCCCGCACCTGCTCCGGCCCCGTGATCCGAGCCAGCAGCTCGATCGCCTGGGCGGGCCGTAAGACGTCCAGGCGCAGGTGCCGGACGCCGGCCAGGCCCGCCAGCCGGGGACGGCCGGTGATCAGCACGCCGCAGGTGCCCGACCCCGGCAGCAGGGGACTGACCTGAGATTCGTCGGCCACGTTGTCGATCACCACGAGCATCCGCTTGTCGGCCAGGAGCGACCGGTAGAGGGCCGTGCGGTCGCCGACCGACTCAGGGATGGCGGCTCCTTCGACGCCGAGGGCGCGCAGCATCGACTCCAGCGCCCTGGCCACGGCGGTGTGGTCGTCGGCGCCGGAGAAGCCGACGTAGAGCTGACCGTCCGGGAATGCTCCCACGAGCTGGTGCGCGACGTGCAGGGCGAGGGTGGTCTTGCCGACCCCGCCCATGCCGGAGATCGCGCAGATCGTCGGCGCCCGGCTCCGGCCGGGGGACAGCGCCTCCCTGAGCGTCGCCACCTCGTCGTCCCGGCCGGTGAAGTCGGCGATCGTCGGCGGCAGCTGGCGCGGGACCACCGCGCCTCCCGCCGGCGGCCACCCGTCTGATCGCGCGGGCAGGTCGATCCGCTCGTCGCCGCGCAGGATCGCCTCGTGCACGCGGCGCAGCACAGGGCTCGGCTCCAGGCCCAGCTCGTCGGCGAGCAGGTCGCGGACGGCGGAGTACGTCTTCAGGGCCTCGGTCTGGCGGCCGGACCGGTAGAGGGCGAGCAGGAGGAGGGCGTGCAGGCTCTCCTGGTAGGGGTGGGCCCTGGCGACCTCGCGCAGCTCGGCCACCACCTCCTCGTGCCGCCCGAGGGCCAGCTCCGTCTCGGCCCACCGCTCGTGGACGGTGAGCCGGAGCTGTTCGAGGGACAGCGCCTCCTCCGCGATCGGCCCGCAGTCGAGGAACTCCGCGTACGCCGGGCCTCGCCACAGATCCAGAGCACGCCGGAGAGTCCGACCGGCGGACTCGTGATCCTGCCTGCCGAGAGCCGCCACCCCCTCCGCCGCGAGCGTCCGGAACTGCGCCGCGTCCACCTCGCCGTGGGTGACGAGCAGGTATCCGTCCGGCTTTGTCACCAGCCGGCCGGGGCCCAGTTTGACGCGGAGCTGGTGCACGTACGATTGGAGGTTGCTGCGTGCCGAGGCCGGCGGCCGGTCGTCCCACAACAGCGTGGTCAGATAGTCACCGGAGACCGGCTGGTCGGCCCGCGCGATCAGGCCGGCGAGCAGGGTGCGGAGCTTCCGGGCGTTGCCGAGAACAAGCTGATCTCCATCACGGACCACCCGGATCGGACCTAGGATCTCGAAACGCATCCAGTGTTTCTCCGCCCTGGACATTCCTCGAGGAGATCTTCGGCAGTGATCGGCCGCACGGTCGTGCGCGACGGGTGGCGTGCCGATCTTAGGTCCTCGCCGCGCCCGGCGCAAAGATCCCCTGCTCACGCCGTAGGCCCTCTGCCTGCGCACTCTCCGTCGGCCCCGTCACTGTCGGCGATGTAGTGCCGCCATAGGAGCGATTCGTAGATTCTGGTCATCCTGAGGGATCACCTCGAGGGCGCAGGAAAACACGGGGAGGTGTGCATGGAGACGCAGAAGAACGAGACCAAGAAGCTTGAGCTCAAGGTTCGCAAGCTCGAGAAGATCGAGACGACCAAGCTCCGCGAGGGCAGCGGCTGACTTGGCACGACGCGCCGGAGTCGATCGAGTCGCGATCGGCTCCGGCGTTCCATGTAACGAAAGAGTGCGCATGCGGAAACCTCGCGTCAAACGTGTTCACCTGCCGATGGTCCTCCCGGACGGCCGGATAAGAATCGGCCTCGGTCAGTACGGCGTGGCCGCCGAACTGGAGGACGACGCCGAGGGGAACATCGCTCGCATTCTCACCCTCATGGACGGCACCCGTGACATCGAGCGGATCTGCTCCGACTTCGTGGCGAACGACCCGGAGGTGGACCCGGAGAACGTCCGCGAGATCGTCGAGGCGCTCATCGGGGAAGGGTTCATCGAGGACGCCGAGGCGGAGCCGCCCGGCAACCTCTCCACCCGGGAGCTGGAGAGGTACGCGCGCGCGGGCCACTTCTACTCCTGGATCGACACCGTCCCGCGGGAGTCCCCCTACACGGTCCAGTCGAAGATCAAGGACGCCAGGGTGGGAATGCTGGGCCTGGGCGGCACCGGATCCGCCGTCGCGGCGGGCCTGGTGGCGAGCGGCGTCGGCGCCCTGCACGTGGCGGACTTCGACGAGGTCCAGGAATCGAACCTGACCCGGCAGCTCCTCTACACCGAGCAGGACATCGGCGCCTCCAAGGTGGAGCGGGCGGTCGCCCGGCTGCGCGCGATGAACAGCCTGGTCACGGTGACGGGCAGCGACGTCAAGGCGACCGGGCCCGACGACCTGGCCGCGCTGATGGCCGGCTGCGACGTGTTCGTGCTCTGCGCCGACGAGCCCCAGCCGGACATCATGCTCTGGACGAACGAGGCCGCGCTGCGTACGGGAACGCCGTGGTTCCTCAGTTTCTACGCCGGGCCGATGGCGGTGGTCGGCTCCTTCCATCCCGGTGAGACGGGATGCTGGCTCTGCGCGCGCCGTGACGAGGACGCGAGGCAGGCCGCCTCGGGGGAGCGGCTGCTCGGGGCCGGGGGCCGCCCGCCGAACGCGGTGGTCGCCGCCAGCGCCAACATCAGCGGTCACATGTGCGCGCTGGAGGTGCTGTACCACCTCGGCGGCCTGCCCACCCAGGCGCGCGGGCGGATCTTCCACTGGAACTTCGCGGTCTGGGACCACTGCTACGCCGTACCCGTGGTGCGTCACGACGACTGCCCCGCCTGTGGCCCGGTGGGCGGATGACCGCGCCCGCCGTCGACTCGACCGGCACGCTCCTGCTGCGCCCGCTCAGCATCCAGGCGGACGACGACCCGGACAGCGTCATCGTCGGACGGCCGGAGCTGGGCGAGTTCGTCAGCCTGCCCGCCCTCTACGGCAAGGCGGTCGAGCTGCTCGGCGACGGCCTCCCGGTCGGCGTGGTCCAGCGCCGGATCGAGGACGAGCACGACGTCGAGCTGGATGTCGTGCAACTCGTGGAGGCGCTCGTCGACCTCGGCTTCGTCGCCCGGCTGAACGACGTGGACCTGCCCGACGCGGCCGACGCGGCCCCGCCGCCCCACCTGCCCTGGCTGGCCGAGAGGCACGTGAGGTGGCTGTTCGGCCGCCCGATGGCGGTGCTGTGCGCGGTCGTGGTCGGCGCGGCCGTCGTGACCCTGTTCGGCCGGCCCGACCTGGTGCCCGTGTACCACGACTTCTTCTGGAGTGACTACATCGGGCTCACGACGCTGGTCAACACCGCGATGTTCTCGGTGGTGATCAGCCTGCACGAGCTGATGCACCTGGCGGCGGCGCGGTCGCTCGGCACCCCCGCGCGCATCGGGTTCGGCACCCGGCTGCACAACCTGGTCGTGCAGACGGACGTCACCGCCATCTGGTCGGTGCCGAGGCGCTCGCGTTACCGCGTCTACCTGTCCGGCACCTACTGCGACCTCTTCCTCCTGGCGATCCTGCTGCTCGTGCTCGCCTACGCGAACCCGCCCGAGGAAGTCGCGGCACTCCTGCGGGCCCTCGCGCTGATCACCATGCTGAGCGTGCCGATACAGGCGCACGTCTACATGCGGACCGACTTCTACTTCGTGCTCGCCGACCTCCTGCGCTGCCGCAACCTGTTCGGCGACGGGCTCGACTACGCCCGCTACCTGCTCCGCCGGGCGGCCGCCGTCGTCAGGCGGGCGCGGCCCCCCGCCGACCCGAGCGCCGAGCTGTCCGCCCGCGAACGACGGGCGGTGCGGATCTACGCGGTGCTGCTCGTCCCCGCCGCGACGATCGCCCTCGGCACGTTCGCGATCTACACCCTGCCGATCATCGTCAGCTCGCTGGTCCAGGCGCTGGTCGCCGTCTGGGGCGGCCTGAACGGCGGCTCCGTGCTGCTGGGCGTCGACGGCGGACTCTTCCTGCTGGTCGAGGGCGGGATCCAGGTCCTCTTCGTGGTCACGTTCATCCGGTCGCACCCCCACTGGTTCC
This sequence comes from Nonomuraea sp. CA-218870, assembly GCF_050936535.1. Taxonomy (NCBI): domain Bacteria; kingdom Bacillati; phylum Actinomycetota; class Actinomycetes; order Streptosporangiales; family Streptosporangiaceae; genus Nonomuraea; species Nonomuraea sp. CA-218870. The sequence continues at coordinate 263,462 of NZ_JBNJMN010000001.1, forward strand.
GCCGCCGGTCAGCGGCGGCAGAGGCGGGCTGACGGGTCAGCCGGGGGCGGGGGCGGTGCTCTCGCGTACGACCAGCTGGGGTTCGACCAGGCGGCGGGCCGGCTCCGTGTGACCGGCCATGCGGTCGAGCAGCAGGTGGAAGGCGTGCCTGCCGACCTCGCCGAACTCCTGGCGTACCGTCGTCAGCGGGGGCCAGAAGTAGGCCGCCTCCGGGACGTCGTCGAACCCGACAACGCTCACGTCGTCCGGCACCCGGCGGCCCGCCTCACGCAGCGCCCGCATGAGGCCGAGCGCCATCTGGTCGTTGGCCACGAAGATCGCCGTCACCGACGGGTCGTCGGCGAGCCGCCGGCCCAGCTCGTGGCCGGAACGCGGGCTCCAGTCGCCGCGCAGCGGCTCGACGACCGGGCGGCCCTCGGACTCCAGCACCGCGCGCCAGCCGTCGATCCGGTAGTTGGCGTCCAGCCAGTCGACCGGCCCGCCCAGGTGGTGGACGGTCCGGTGGCCCAGGTCGAGCAGGTGGCGGGTGGCCCTGGCCGCCCCGGCGCGCTGATCGACCGTGACGACCGGGACCGGGATGTCCTCACCGGCGTCGACCGCCACCACGGGCAGGTCGCGCGGCAGGTGGCGCAGGCCGTCGGCGGCGGACTCGTGCGGGGCCAGGATGACGACGCCGTCGACCGCCTGGGCGCGCAGCCGCCGCACCGCCTCCTCGATGGAGCGCCTGCTGAGCTGGCTGAGGCTGGCGATGCTGACGCTGTAGCCGCTCAGCCTGGCCGTCTGCTCGATGCAGTAGAGAGTGGACGCGGGACCGTACAGGGTGGTGTCGATGCTGACCACGCCGAGCACGCCCGAGCGGCCGGTGACGAGCTGGCGCGCGGCCAGATTGGGCCAGTAGTCGAGCTCGCGGACGGCCGCGAGGACCCGCTCGCGGGTCTCCGCGCGCACCCGGTGCGGCGCGTTGAGCACCCGCGAGACCGTCATCGCCGAGACCCCCGCCAGTGCTGCCACGTCCCCCAGCACGGCGGGTTTGCGCGGGGCCTCGGGTTCGTCTCCTGCGCCGGCCATGCGTTCCCCCTCATGATTTCCGCATTAACGCTAACAGGAGGAAATCCCGGCTCGACGCCCGGATGATTGACGGAACCGAAACTGAATGAGGTTCCACCACGGAGGAGGACCGTTGAACCTGCCCGAGACCGGGAGGACCGCCGAGGAGCTGCTCGCGGAGCTGGCCCGGCTCACCGAGCACGACCTGCCCGTGCGCGGCGGTCAAGTGACCTCCTACGTGTACGACACCGGCCGGCCGGAGGTGCACGAGGCGGCGGCTCGCGCGTACGCCGCGATGCTGGAGGTCAACTGCCTGGACCCGACGGCGTTCCCGAGCATCGTCGAGATGGAGAAGCAGGTCGTCGGCGCCGTCGCGGACCTGCTGGGCGGCGGGCACGGCGTCTTCACCAGCGGCGGCACCGAGTCGATCATGCTGGCGGTGAAGGCGGCCCGCGACGCGGCTTCCCGGCCCGGCCCGAACCTGGTGGTGCCCGTCACCGCCCACCCGGCCTTCCACAAGGCGGCCCACTACCTGGGCGTGGAGGTCAGGCCGATCCCGGTGGACCTGGAGACGTTCAAGGCCGACGTGCGGGCGGTCTCGGAGGCGATGGACGAGGACACGGTGCTGGTCGTCGCGTCGGCTCCCTCGTACCCACAGGGGGTGATCGACCCCGTCGGGGAGATCGCCGCGGTCGCGGCGGAGGCGGGCGTGCCCTGCCACGTGGACGCGTGCGTGGGCGGGTGGCTGCTGCCGTGGCTGCGCGAGGCGGGCGCGGACGTGCCGCCGTTCGACCTGTCGGTGCCGGGGGTGACGTCGCTCTCCTGCGACCTGCACAAGTTCGGGTACGCGCCGAAGGGGGCGTCGGTGGTGCTGTTCGCCGACCCGGCGATGCGGCGGCGGGCGTACTTCGCGTCGGCGGCCTGGCCCGGCTACACGATCATCAACGCGACCGTGCAGAGCTCCCGGTCGGCGGGGCCGCTGGGCGGGGCCTGGGCCACCCTCCAAGCCCTCGGCCGGGAAGGGTACGTCGAGCTCGGGCGGGCCACGCTGGAGGCGGCGGACCGGCTGCGCGCGGGGCTGGCCGGGATCGGCGGGCTGCGGGTGCTGGGCTCGGGGTCGACGCTGGTGGCCTTCACCTCCGACGACGTGGACGTGTTCGTGCTCGCCGACGAGGCGCGGGCGCGCGGGTGGTTCCTGCAGCCGCAGCTCTCGTACGCGGGGATCCCGGCGAACCTGCACATCACGGTCACCGGGGTGACGCTGGCCGGGGTGGACGCGATGCTCAAGATGATCGCCGAGTCGGCGGAGGCCGCCCGGCGGCTCGGGCCGCCCGTCGTCCCCGACGGGCTGGTGGAGCTGATCACCGGGCTGGACCTGGACGCGCTGGACGACGCCACCTTCGCCGAGCTGGCCGCGTCGGTGGGGGTGGACCTGCGGCCGGGGGCCGGCCAGCCTCGGATGGCCGTGGTCAACGCCGTGCTGGACGCGCTCCCGGCCGAGCTGCGGGAGGCGATCCTGGTGCGGTTCCTGTCGGTGATCTACAGCTAGTAGCGTTCGCGTTCGTGCCCCCGTTACCGCGCCCCGTCCTCGCCGCCTGGTCAACCGCCGTCGTCGTCGCCCTCGTACCCACGTGGTGGTTGTGGGAGGAGTGGCTGACGCCGGAACCGCTGGATACGCTGGAGTGGGCCGGGCTGGAGGATTTTGAGGACCACGGCTACATCTACGGCATGGTCCGCCTCTACAGCAGTTCGAACCCGACGCCGGTGCTGTCGCCACTGGTCGGCGACCTCGGCGCGGTCGCGAACGTCGCGTACGCTTGCGCGCTCCCGGCGGTGCTGGTGCTGGCCGGGTTCCTGGCCTGCCTGCGGCAGGGCGATCCGGAGGCGGTGGGGCGGCGGGTCGCGTGGGGGCTGGTGGCGGTGGCGGCGGCGGGGCCGGTCACCGCGCCGGATTTCTCGCTGACGGTTCTCAGCCCGGAGTGGTTCGTGGTCATGGCCGACTGCTGGGGGCGTGCCCAGGTCTGCTACCTGCTCGCGGCCTTGCTGGTGCTGGCCGCCTCGCTCGGCATGCCGCCGTCCCGGCCCGGCCGCCGAAGGGACCGGGCTCAGGGCGGCGGCGCTGCTGGCCGACTACGTGATCTTCTGCGCGGCGCTCGGCCTGGTGATGCCGCTGCTCCCCGAGAGCCGCTTCACCGGTCTCGGAGGGCTGCTCTCCCACCTGGAGTCCGGGATGCTGCCGGTGGGCACGGATCTGGCCGTGGTGGCGCTGCTGTTCCTGTACGTGTGGATCCCGCGCGGCACGACCGTGGGCAAACGGCTCCTCGGGCTCCGGGTGGAGGGCGCCGGGCCGGGGAAGGCGGCGCTGCGGGCGCTGCTCTTCCCCGTCGCCGTGCTGTGGCCCGAGTACGGGGTGCTGTGGCTGGCCGCCGACGCGCTCTGGTCGTTCGCGGACCGGGACGGGCGGATGCTGCACGACCGGCTGCTGGGCACTTCAGTCACATTCACCAAGGGGCATCCGGCCACCCTGACGCACCCCATACCGTGAGCCCCCCGTCTCGCCTCGCAGTCAGCGTGGCAGCGATGGTATCGACCTCCGTCGTCGCTCTCGGCGGCACACGACCTGCTCGGCGACGTCGCGGAGTTCGCGCTGCTCCGGGAACAGGGCCGGCTCACCTCGCCGCCCAGACACTGACGATCCGCTGGCCGTGGATATAGGAATTTCAGAACGTGTTCTGATATAGACTCAGCGCGTGAGCGCATGCCATGCCGACGCCGTGACCTTCTCAGAGCTGTCGAGAAATCCCCGATCGGTCGCCGAACGCGCGGCACGCCTCGGACGCGTTCGCGTCACACATCGCGATGCTCCCGACTTCTACCTGACAGCAGCGGACCGTGAAGAGGAGCGCGAACAGACACTGGCCACCGCGTCCCGGCTGTTCCTCGCTCTGATCAAACATGACCCCACAGCGCGGGCGCTGGTCATCGCCATGCCGGAGGTCTTTCCCTGGGTTCGCCACCTGTCCTCGGACGAACTGCGGGCCTTCACCCTGGAACTGGTCGAAGCGCTCTCCGACGCGGCCGAGCTCGACGTCGATGCCACAACCCGGGAGGTCGTCGCGGGCTGGCGAGCCACCGCCAGGATCAAGGCCGACCCTGCACATTACGCCGAGGCCCGCAAGCCCACCAGCGGCGACTTCGGCCCGGTACAGGTTTTCACATGAGTCCGAAACGGGGCGATCGCGTTACGGTACCGCCACCGGATGACGAATGGGATCTCCGGTTCGGCACCGGCGACGCGGTCAAAGGCTGGGAAGAACTGTGTCGCCACGCCTTGGCCAATACGCGCCGATGCTTCGAGATACTGCGAGCCGATCCCCGATCACGCGCAAGTCACGACCGTCAGCATCGCCTGCGCGGTGATCTAGCGACCCATCGTCACAACGGCAAGGACTTGGAGCAGTGGGAGTTCGAGGTGACCAGCGGCGGGCGCGTGCGGTACGTCATCGATGACGCCACTCGTACTGTTTGGGTGATATACGCATCGCCTCGACACCCCAAGGACACCGAATAGGCACGGCCGAAACCTGGCGCACCATAAGTTCTGGCGACACGAGCGGCCCCATAGCCGGAACAGGTCGCGTTCCGGGCACTGCGGAACCGCTTCACCCTTCGATAGAGCTACTCGGCCTCGCCGGAGAGCAGCTTCTCCCACAACTTCGCGACCTCGCCGTACGAGGTCGGACGACTCTCCTCGACGATCACGACGGTTGACGAACGGTCGGTCCGGCGTATCCAGGCGAGCCCGGCCGCAGCGCAGAACTCGTAGACCCGCGCCCGGCACTCACAGGTGTGCCGCAGGACCCGGACCCGGCCGAAGCGCGGCAACGGATCACGCCAATCGATCGACTCAGCATCGAACCCACCAGCAGCGGCGTGAGGACCGTGAAAGTCAGGAGTCACGTGAGAGCCTCTTCCGCGTCCTCGAACTCAGGCGTCGCGAGCACGCCCAGCGTGGAAACCTCGGCCCACACCAGGTTCCACCGTTGCGGCACGGACCGGGTCCCCCACCTGATCGCGGTCTGCTCAACCAGCCACAGACCACGACCACCACACTCGTCGTCACCGGACCGGCGAGAACGCGGGACCGTCGCCGCCCCCTCATCGATCACCTCAACCCTGGCCAGCGCGTCGGTGACCTCGTAAACCTTCACCCTCACCAACCCGCCCGGCCGCCCCGACTCGGTGTGCAGCACGGCGTTCCCGGCCAACTCGCTCGCGACGAGCCGGGCATCGTCCACATCGCGATGCCCCGCCACCATCAGGGCGTCGGCCACCCAGCGGCGAACCAGGCAGACCCAAGCCGCGTTCCCCGGAATCGTCAGGTCCACCAGTGCCTGTTCTTTCACTGGGCCACCTCCCACACTCGCTCGCATGCGCTCTCGTCCCGCGCGTCCACGCACCGGTCGCGCCCTCGTCCCCACGAGAAGACCCACTGCTCGCCCCGCAGAGAAGCCCGTACGAGCAGCGGCCCCGACACCCGCTGCACCGCGACGAACGGCTCGTCACGCCTCGGCAACTGCACCGAAACGGCCAGGCCGCGCCTCGTGAGACCCCACGCGAGTTGCGTCAGGTAGTGAAATTTTTCCTGTTCACGGGTTGGTTTGGATCGTTCCAGCCCATCTTGCCTTCGCTTTCGTCGCATCACTCGCTCCGCCTTCTCTCGGCCGTGCGGTGCCGGTGAATTCAGGACAAAGGGTTCATATACCGTTTTAGGTACTGCGCTCCTTGCTTCTTGGTACGCTCAAGCATGGCCGAGCAATCGCGTACACGCAATTGCGTTCAAGCAAGTGACATAAATTGAATGCGTTTGCGCAACTTGCCGCAGATGGCGAAACTGGGTGCCAAGTACAAGGAGGGCCATGTCCACCAGCCCTACGGCGCGACGACGACGCTTGGGCCACGAGCTACGGCGCTTGAGAGAAGCGGCACAGCTACGCGCAGATGAGGTAGCAGCCCGGCTTCACTGGTCGGCGACCAAAATGTCCCGAATTGAGACGGGTCAGGTCAGTGTCCACCACGGTGACGTCTCCGATCTCCTCGATATATACGAGGTCTCGGACGAGAATCTGCGAGCAGAGCTAGGCGATATGGCACGCCAATCACGCCTAAAGGGGTGGTGGCACCGACACCGCGACACCTTCAAACGCGGCTTCGACTCGTATATTGGCCTGGAGAATGACGCCAGAGGGCTGCGGACATATCAGAGCCAAGTCGTGCCCGGCCTTCTTCAAACCGAGGCTTACGCACGCGCAGTTATCTGCGCTATCGCTGCGGGACAGACACCTGCAGATATCTTGGACAAGAAGATAGCAGTCCGCTTGAGCCGACAAGAGCTGCTCATTCGCACAGACCCCTTGACGCTGCATGTCATTCTTGATGAAGCAGTTCTGCGACGAGACGTGGGAGGGGCGGAGACCATGGCTGAACAGCGCGATGCCCTTATATCCATGGGCAAGCTACCTAACATAACGTTGCAGGTGCTCCCCTTCTCGGCGGGTGCTCATGCGGCGCTTGACGGCGAGTTCAGCATCCTTGAGTTTCCTGACTCCAAAGACCCAGACGTTGTCTATCTTGAGCAGAAGACCAGCGGCCTGGTCCTGGAAGATCCGAGCGAGCTGGATTGCTACTCGATGATGTTCACACGACTGAGCGCACAGGCACTCGATTCAGATCAGTCGGCTGCCTTCATAGCATCTCTTACCTAGTTGGAGCAAGCAGCGAGATGACTGCATTTTCAGAGCAACACATCGCATGGCGCAAGAGTAGTTATAGCACTGACGGCGGAAACTGTGTCGAAGTCGCCCCGCTAGCCAATGGCCGCATCGCAATGCGAGACAGCAAGGACCCTCACGGGCCAGCGTTGGTCTTCAATCCGAGCGAGTGGAGAGCATTCGTTTCCGGAGTCAAGGGCGGCGAGTTCGGCCTGGCCTGACTACCCAGTTCACCGCGATCCCTTACGGCTCGCCGGTCCGATCGGCGAGCCGTCTGCTTGGAGAAGAATCACGACCTGAAAGTCTTTGCCGCATCGGCGCTCGCGGAGGCGGACCCGGAGTAAGGCTGAGCTGCCTCCTTGTCGATCGCGACCTCGTAGAACGCGTCGGCGAGTGCCACGATGATCCCTTTGATCGCAGGCCCGTCGGTGAAGAAGTAGTCAGCCATGGTGTTGTGCGCCTCCTGGTTGTCGGCGACGGCCTCGGTGACGGCGGACTGGAAGTCCTGCGACTCCCTGAACTGCTTCTTCGAGTTCACCCGGGTCTGCTGGACCAGGTCCGGGTGGACGAGCAGTCGCTGCACCAGCCCCTGCACGAACTCCCGGATCTGGGACTCGACGAACGACTCGGCGCCGAAGAGGTCGTTCATCTTGTCGATGACGACCTGGAGCGCGACGTACTTCGGCTCCTTCTTGGTGCCGGTGCCTGCTGCGCTGATCCCCTTCAGCTCGCCGTCTCCGGTGAGCGAGATGTCGATGGCGATTGCCTTGGTGTGCTTCACACCGACCAGGACCACGTCCGAAAGGTCGACCTCCGCGCTCCACGAGGACTCCGCGATGACCTTCTCCAGAAGCCGGAGGAAGATCGAGAGCATCTCCATGTACGGGTCGCCGTAGTCGACGATCTGGCTCATGAAGTCATAGAGCCGCACGTAGGTGGAGACGTCCTTGCGGAAGAGGTCGAGGGTGTTGAGCGTGACCTTGTCCTCGGCCTCGATGGCTGCCGCGTAGCGACGCCGGAAGTCGTGCTGGGCCGGGCTGATCGCCGCCGAGAGCGCGTTGTTGCCCTTGCGGGTGACCCACAGCTCGGCGACCTGGCGGACCTGTTCCTCGGTGTAGATCCCCGCCTGGGCGAGCTTGTTCGCCAGATGTATGACGACGTACGGGTCGGTCTCGGTCTCCAGGGTGGCGTTGGTGAAGTACGGCTCGAAGGCGGCCTTGATGTCGTCGGGCTTGTTGACGAAGTCGATGACGAACGTCTTGGTCTTCTGCTCCCCGCCGGCGGTGCGGTGGGTGCGGTTGAGCCGGGAAAGGGTCTGCACGGCGGTGACCCCGGAGAGCTTCTTGTCGACGTACATCGCCGAGAGCAGCGGCTGGTCGAAGCCGGTTTGGAATTTGTTGGCGACCAGCATGATCTTGTACGTCTCGCCCTTGAACGCCGCGGCCAGATCGGCGCCCGCTCCAGGGTTCATCTTGGCCTCGGTGAACTCGTCGTCCTTCGACGGCGTCGGCCCCCAGTCCTGGCTCCACTCGTCGTTTTCGGTCATCGACACCGACCCGGAGAACGCGACTAAAGTCCGGTAGTTGTACGACGCGTCATTGGCGGCCCGCTTGGCGATGTAGGCGTCGATCGCCTTCTTGTACTTCACCGCGGCCTTGCGCGAGTCGGTGACGACCATCGCCTTCGCCTTGCCCTCCAGCAGGTGGGCCACGTTGGCGTGGAAATGCTCGACGATGATCTGCACCTTCTGACTGATGTTGGTCGGGTGCAGCCGCACCCACCGCATCAGTCCCTTGCGCGCGGCCGACTCCTCGACCTCGCCACCGGCGCCGTTCTCAAGCTTGCCGGCGATCTTCAACGCTGTGTCGTAGGACTGGTAGCCCTTGAGCACGTCGAGGATGTAGCCCTCCTCGATCGCCTGCTTCATCGAGTACAGGTGGAACTCGCGCGGCTTGCCGTCCGCCCCCTTGCGGCCGAACAGCTCCAGGGTCTTGTTCTTCGGGGTCGCGGTGAAGGCGAAGTAGGAGATGTTCTCCGACTCGGCCCGTTCGGTCATCTCCGAGGCCAGAACCGCCTGGACGTCGATCGAGCCGCCGTCCTCGATCTCCTTGATCTCCTCGGCGGTCAGGACCTTTCTCAGCTTCGAGGAGATCTGCCCCGACTGCGAGGAGTGGGCCTCGTCGGCGATGACGGCGAACCGCTTGCCTTTCAGGCCGGAGTCGGCCCGGATCTCATCGAGTGCGTACGGGAAGGTCTGCACCGTCACCGCGATGATCAACTCGCCGTTCTTCAGCGCCTGCGCCAGTAGGCCGGATTTCGACTTCGCACCGGCCTTGCGTACGTCCTCGGGGCTGATCGTCGCGACGATCTTCCCGCTGCCGTCGATCTGCCGGATCGCGTCCTGAAGCTGCCCGTCGAGCACCGTGCGGTCAACGACCACGATGACCGAGTCGAAGACCTTCTTGTCGTTGACGTGCAGGCGGGCGAGTCGGTGGGCCGTCCAGGCGATCGTGTTCGTCTTCCCCGACCCGGCGGAGTGTTCGATCAGGTAACGTCGGCCGACACCCTCCTCAGCCACGGCGGCCACGATGTTCGTGACCGCCTCCCACTGGTGGAACCGGGGGAACAGCATGCTCGTACGGCGCACCGACGTGCCGTTCGCGACGTCCCACTCCTCCTTGGTCTCCACGATCATCAGCCGGCCGATGATGTTGAGCCAGGTGTGCTTCTCCCAGACCCGCTCCCACAGGTATGCCGTCGCCGACCTCCCGTTCGCGCCAGGCGGGTTCCCGGCGCCGTTGTCGAAGCCGGTGTCGAACGGTAGGAAGTGCGTCTTATCGCCCTCCTGCTCCAGCCTGGTCGTCATCGCAGCCCGGTCGTTGGAGACCGCGAAATGGACCAGCGCCCGATGCCCGAACGACAGCAGCGGCTCGCGCCGACCGTTGGTCAGCGGGTTGCGGTGCTTCTGGTACTGCTGGATCGCCTCGTTCAGCGACTGGGTGAAGTCGGTCTTCAGTTCTGCTGTCGCTACCGGGAGCCCGTTGACGAAGAACACCAGGTCGATGCTGCGCTGGTCGGCGGTCGAGAAGTGCACCTGCCGCATCACCCGCACCCGCATCGCCGCATACTCGGCGTTCGTCGTCGCGTTCAGCGTCGTCTCGGGCCGGAACTGCGCCATCTTCAACCGGCCACCGCCGATGTACTGCACTCCGGTACGCAGGATGTTGAGCATCCCGCCGCCGTGCTCCAGTGGCTTGTCGAGCGCCGTGGTCAGCACATCGAGGAACTTCGCCTGCGACCCAGCCGCCTTTAACGCCTTCTCGTACGAAGACTTCTGGGTCGCCTCCAGCCACGTGAACAGGTCCTCGGGGAACAGCGCCCGCTCACGGTCGTAGCCTGTGTCGTTGGCCGAGTACAGCCAGCCATGGGCCGCGAGGTACTCGCAGATTTCGGCCTCGAAGACGACCTCGTTGTGGTCAGCCATCACGCCACCTCACGCACGTCGATCTGACCTGTCACCGCCGCCGTGATCAGCGCGGAGCGGCGCTCACGGGCGAGTTCGATGAACCGCCCTGTCTCCGCGATGAGCTGATCAATCTTGGCGGTCTCACCGTCCAAATGCGCGACGACGCGGCGCTGCTCATCCACAGGAGGCAGCGGCATCGGGAGGTTCACGATGTCGGACTGGCTGATATTGAGCATCGAGTGGCTCGCGCCGGTCGCCTCCAATTCGATCAGATCACGCCACCTGCGGCTTCCGAGCACTGCCGCTACAAACCGCGAATCGGCTCGGCTCTTATCGAGCGAGAAGGCGTAGAGCTTGTCACACAACATGAGCCGTGGGAAGTCGCCCTCGACCACTGCCGCACTCCCGACCAGTTCGCGGGTGTTGGCGCGCGACACGATGAGGTCACCTTGAGTTACGACAATATCCGTGCGCGGGACCTCGTCTTCCGGCAACTCCTTGTTCTCCATCGGACGGAAGCGACCGCCGTTTGCCGCTCCAGCCTTGAGAACGGCCCACGTCTCGACACCATCAGCTGGCCACGAGTAGCACTGCGGGCTCCACCCCTGCCGAACCGATCGAATGATGTGCTTCAGTCGCGCCCCACGGGTAGCGACGATGGATACCGCTTCCTCGACCACCGCTAGGCGACGCTCGCGGAGCATCTCGATCAGGCGCTGCTGCTCCTCGATGAGCGTGTCGATGCGGGCGGTTTCGCGGTCGAGGTAGTCGGCGATGGCGCGCTGTTGTGCGACTGACCCGAAAGGCGCGGTCATTGACAACAGATCATTGATGTTGAGTCGAGGTGTCCTGACGTTTCCGGCCTCGGTTCCACCGATTCCACGAACCAGACTGGACATAGTCGCCACGGTTGCTTCGCTCGTCAGGAAATGGTTCAACCAGCGAGCGTCCACCTCCGGAGCCACCTGCAGCACCGCGTAGTCCGGGCTGACGATCCCATCCTCGCCAGCGATGCCAAGAGCACCCTGGAATGCGCGCATCCGGTTGATGACCAGGTTGCCCGCTCGACAGACCTTGTAGTTGGACAGGTTCTCGGATGCGGCTCTTGTCGTGGTGTCGGACGCCTCCCGACGTCGTACTCCCCAACTGATCGAAACTGATAGAAGGGGAAGTTCCTCCGCCGCCGCTCCAGCGCGAACGTCGGATTCCGAAAGCAACCACTTGAGGCGGACCGCGTCGGTCATCCCTCAACCTCCCGCAGCAGGTCAAGAATCTTGGCAACCTGCTTCTCCAGGTCAGCGTCGATCTCGGCAAGCGGTCGGGGCGGGACGTACTTGTAGAAGTGGCGGGTGAAGGGGATTTCGTAGCCGAGTCTGATCTTGGCCCAGTCGATCCAGGCGTCGGGCACGTGCGGCTTCACCTCGGTGTCAAAGTACGCCTGGATGACCTCGGTCTGGGCCGCGGCGCCGGCGGTCGAGCCGCCGTAGGTGAAGGGCACGTTCTCGGTGTCGCGCTTCTTGGAGTCGGGCTTCGGCTTCCCCTTGCGGTCGACGACCGGCTTGCCGTCCTCCTCCAGCAGGGGACGCTCGACGGTGATGTTCCAGTAGCCGAACTCGTCGTTGCGCAGCACCTTCGAGCAGTCGGGGTCGGCGTCGGTGAAGTCGGCGTACAGCTGGACGACCTTGGCTCGGTCTGCGTCGCTGATCTCGCGGCCCTTGCTGCCGAGGTTCTTGCGCATTTTGGTCCAGAACGACGTGCCGTCGATGAGCTGGACCAGGCCCTTGCGGTCGGGGTGCTTGGTGTTGTCGAGGATCCAGATGTAGGTGGCGATGCCGGTGTTGAAGAACATGTTGGTCGGCAACGCGACGATCGCATCGACCAGATCGTTCTCCAGCAGCCACTTGCGGATGTTGGAGGGGCCGGACTCGGCGGCGCCGTTGAAGAGCGGCGAGCCGTTCATGACGATCCCGGCCCGGCCGCCGCCGTCCTCGGGGGCGCGCATCTTATGCGCCAGGTGCAGCAGGAACAGCATCTGCCCGTCCGAGGTGGCAGGCAGGCCCGGCGCGAACCGACCGTACGGGCCAGCCTCGTCACGCTCCTTGGTGACGGCCTTGGCGTACTGCTTCCAGTCGACGCCGTACGGCGGGTTGGACATACAGAAGTCGAACTTGCGGTCCTTGAAGGCGTCGTCGGTGAGCGTGTTGCCGAAGGCGATGTTGGACGCGTCGTGGCCCTTGGCGAGCAGGTCGGACTTGCAGATCGCGTACGACTGGGGGTTGTACTCCTGGCCGTACAGGCTCAGCCGAGCGTCCGGGTTCTGCGCGAGCAGGTGCTCCTCGGCCATGGCGAGCATGCCGCCGGTGCCGGCGGTGGGATCGTAGAGCGTGCGGACGATGCCCGACTCGGTCAGGGCGGCGTCCTTCTCGGCGAAGAGCAGGTCGACCAGCAGCCGGATCGCGTCACGCGGCGTGTAGTGGTCACCGGAGGTCTCGTTCGCGGCCTCGTTGAACTTGCGGATGATGTACTCGAACGCGTCCCCCATGTCGGCGTTGGACACGACATCGGGGTGCAGATCGACGGCGCCGAAGGACTTCACGACCTCGCGCAGGAGACCGGCCTTCTCCAGCGCGATGATCTCCTTCTTGAAGTCGAAGTACTCGAACACGTCGACATCGGCGGAGAACCGGTCGATGTAGTCGACGAGGTTGTCCGCGAGCCCGTCCGCGTCCTGCAGAAGGTTGGCGAAGCTGTACTCCGAGGTGTTGTAGAACGGCCGGCCAGTCTTCTTCTTGACCTCGACCTGGAGCCGGTTCGGGTTCTCGTATACCGCGGCCAGGTCTCGGACGGTCTCGCGGTCCGGCTCCAGGATGCAGTCGAGACGCCGAAGGATCGTGAACGGGAGGATCACGTTCCCGTACTGGTTGGGGCGGTAGGGACCCCGAAGCTGGTCGGCGATCGACCAGATGAAACTACCGAGCGTGCTCACAAGGCTCCTCACAGGAATCACTCGACGTGCCTGGCTTCTCCGGCCCGCTGGAGTGGTCGCGCCCCCGCGCGGCAACGCACGTCCGCTGACGGAGCGGCATGAAGCCATCTTCGCGCACGCCGGCCTCCTGCGTACGCGGGAAGTCAGGTGGAATCGCAGACCCGCCCGCACTTGCCGCCCGCCACGTCGGGCCCGACATGACCCATGTGCCGACAGCGGACATCTCGCGGGTGCCCGGTCATTCTCGCGGCTCGTTGACGCAGCGCAGCACCGGATAGGTGGTCAGCGCCTCCGGGTCGAGGGGCTGGTCCGTGGTGATGTGGAAGGTGGTTTCCTCGCCTGGCAGCAGGGTCACCAGCATGGCGTCCACCGAGGCCGCCGGGTCCAGCCGGTCCGGGAACAGGGCCAGCTCGCGCAGCAGGGTGCGGGCCGTCACGGTGACGCGGTAGCCGCCCTCGACCGGCTCGGCGCGGGCGTCGTAGTCGGCGGGGGCGAAGGCGACGGCGGTGTCCTCAGCGAAGAAGGAGACCAGGCGCGCATCTCCAAGCTGAACGGTCAGCAGCTCGGCGGTCGGGTCGTCGGGGTCGCCGACGGCGGCGGGCAGCGCCACCCTGACCACCGACCGGGTGGCCGCCTCGACCGGGACGGCCTCCTTGGCCAGCGGTCGACCGCTGAGGCTCTGCCGAGTCAGGACCAGCTCGCCCAGCCACGGCTCGTCGCCGTCGTTGACCACGGCCACCTCGTCGCCCTGCACGGTGAGGAGCCGGTCGGCGTAGAGGCGGCGCAGCGCGTACCACAGGGGTTTGCGCCTGCCGTCGCCGTCGATCGCCGACCAGGAGGTGACCGGCCAGCAGTCGTTGAGCTGCCAGACGATCGTGCCCATGCAGTACGGCATCAGCGCGCGGAACCGCTCGACGCCGAAGGTGATGGCGCGGGCCTGGTTGAGCTGGGTCAGGTAGTGCCAGTCGTCGAACGAAACCGGCGCGGGCAGGTGGTCGCCGAGGCCGCGCAGCAGTTTGCCGTTGCCGTCGTCGGCCTTCTGGTGGTGCAGCACGAGCGGCGCGTCGGCGGCCAGTTCGCCGGAGACGGCGCGGCGGAGCGTGGCGTACGCGGGCGGCCCCTGGAAGCCGAACTCGGCCACGAACCGCGGTGTGTAGGTCGCGTAGTGGCGGTAGTCCTCGCGGTTCCAGACGTCCCAGATGTGGATGGTGCCGGTGGACGGGTCCTGCGGCGGGGCGGCGGGGTCGGCCGAGAACGGGCTGCCCGGGATGTACGGGCGGGTCGGGTCCAGCTCGGCCACGATCGACGGCAGCAGGTGGTGGTAGAAGCCGCCGCCCCAGCTGCGGTTGTCCAGCTCGGCCTGCCAGCCCCAGTCGGCGTGCCCCTCCAGGTTCTCGTTGTTGCCGCACCACAGCACCAGGCTGGGATGGGCGGAGAGCCGGGTCACGTGCTCACGCGCCTCGGCGGCCACCTCCGAACGGAACGGCTCCTCCTCCGGGTAGGCGGCGCAGGCGAACGGGAAGTCCTGCCACACCAGCAGCCCGAGCTCGTCGGCCAGGTCGTAGAAGTCGTCGCTCTCGTACAGCCCTCCGCCCCATACGCGCAGCAGGTTGACGCCCGCGCCGGCGGCCTGGCCGAAGCGGGCGGCGAGCCGGTCGCGGGTGACGCGGGAGGAGAAGCAGTCGTCGGGGATCCAGTTGACGCCGCGGACGAACACCGGCGTGCCGTTGACGGTCAGCCGGAACGCGTCCTCGTCCAGTTCGATAGAACGGAACCCGATCTTCCCGGTCCACGAGGAGTCCCCGAGGCGCACGGCCAGCTCGTAGCGGTGCTGGTCGCCGTACCCGCGGGGCCACCACAGCCGCGGCGAGGGCACGGTCAACGGCACGACGGCCGAACGCTGACCGGCGGCGAGCCGCACCTCCGCCGTCACCCCGGCCACCGAGGCGGTCAGGGTGAGCGGCGCCTCGGTGGCGCGTTCGACCGTAACGTGCACGTCCACCCGGCCGGAGCCGTCGGCGAGCGGGCGGACCGAGGCCAGGCGGGCGCCGCTCCAGCTCTCCAGCCCGATCGGCCGCCAGATGCCGGCGGTGACCAGCGCCGGTCCCCAGTCCCAGCCGAAGTTGCAGGCCATCTTGCGGATGAACGCGTACGGCGCCTCGTACGCGCCGGGGCGGAACCCGAGCGCGGCCCGCCGCTCCTCCGCGTACTCCAGCGCCGGGCCGAAGGTGACGGTGAGCGTGTTCCCGCCCTCGCGCAGCAGGTGCCGCACCGGGAACCGGTAGGAGCGGTGCTGGTTGGCGGTGGCGGCGACGCGCACCCCGTTCAGGGTGATCTCCGCGACCGTGTCCAGCCCCGCGCACACCAGGTCGGTGCGCTCGTGCTCGTCGCCCGACCAGGAGAACACGGTGGTGTACGTCCACGCGGTGCGGCCGATCCAGCCGAGCCGGTTCTCGTTGTCGTCCAGGTACGGGTCGTCGATGAGACCGGCGGCGAGCAGGTCGGTGTGCACGCAACCCGGCACCGTGGCGGGCACGTCACCCGATGAGCCCGACAGGACCCAGCCGTCGTGCAGCGGGCGGTACGACGTCACGTGGGTTCTCCCCGGCACTCGTCGAGCCTGGCGCAGGCCACGAAGTGGCCGGGCCCGGCCTCGGCCAGGCCGCCGGTCGCGCCGCGTTCGTGGTACGGGCACGTCTCCACCGGCGCGGCGTCCTCCCATGGGGCGTGCAGCCGGGGCACGGACGACAGGAGCTGCCTGGTGTAGGGGTGCAGCGGGTTGTCGAACACCTGGTGCGTCGGCCCCATCTCGACGACCGCGCCGTCGCGCAGCACCACCGTGCGCTCGGCCAGGTAGTGGCCGAGCGACAGGTCGTGCGTCACGTACAGCACGCTCAGCCCGCGGCCCTTGAGCTCGGCGAGCAGGTTGAGCACGTCGATGCGGGTGGAGGCGTCCAGCATGCTGGTGATCTCGTCGGCGATGAGCAGCTTGAGGTCGAGCAGCAGCGCCCTGGCGATCAGCAGGCGCTGCAGCTGACCGCCGCTGAGCTGGTGCGGGAACTTGCCGAGGACCTCGCGCGGGTTGAGCCGCACGTCCTCGACGGCCGCGCGGACGCGGTCGGCCCACTCCGTCTCCGGGACCGACGGGTAGTAGCTGTCCTTGATCAGCCGGAACACCCGGTCGGCCTTGAAGACCGGGTTGTAGCAGCTGAACGGGTCCTGGAAGACGCCCTGGACGGTCCGGTAGTACTCCTTGCCGGGCTTGACGGGGACGCCGTCCACGGTGATGGAGCCGCCGGTCATCGGGATCAGGCCGAGGATCATCTTGCCGATCGTGCTCTTCCCGCTGCCGCTCTCGCCGATGAGGGAGACGACCTCACCGGCCCGCACCTCGAAGCTCACGGCGTCCACGGCCGTCAGCGTCCGCCCGCCGAAGGTCCCGACCTTGTAGACCTTGGTGACGTTCTCGACTTTCAGCATCAGACCTTCCAGCACGCGGCGAAGTGGTTGGGCTCGATCTCTGTCACCGGCGGCTCCTCGGCGCACTCGTCGCCGGCCAGCGGGCAGCGGTCGCGGAAGCGGCAGCCGCTGGGCGGGTCGAGCAGCGACGGCGGGCTGCCGGGGATGCCGGTCAGCTTGCGGTCGGCGTGGCGGACGCCGATCTCCGGCAGCGAGTTGATCAGCAGTCTCGTGTACGGGTGCCTCGGCGCTTTGATCAGCTTCTCCGCGGGCGCCTTCTCCGCCAGTTTGCCCGCGTACATCACCATGATCGTGTCGGCGATGTGCGAGGTCAGCGCCAGGTCGTGGGTGATGAAGAGCATGCTCTTGACGTAGCCGCCGTCACGGAACCCGAGCAGCGCCCTGGCCACCGCCTTCTGGGTGGACACGTCCAGCGCCGAGGTGACCTCGTCGGCGATCAGCAGGGCCGGGTCGAGCAGCGTGGAGATGACCATCACCATGCGCTGCTTCTGGCCGCCGGACAGCTCGATCGGGTAGCGGTCGAGCACCTCGCGCGGCAGTCCCACCAGGCCGATCCGGCTCTCCAGCTCCTTCCTGTCGAGCGGCACGCCGCGCGAGCGGAGCAGTTCGCCCACCATCTTGCCGATGCGGCGGGTCGGGTTCATCGCGCTCATCGAGTACTGCGGGATGAGCGAGATCTCGTGGAAGCGGAAGGCGTTCATCGCCCGGTCGTCGCCGATCGGCAGCTCGCGGCCGTCCAGTTCGACGGTCCCGCCGACGTGCCGCATCCGGCCGTCCATGCGGATGAGGCTCTTGCCCAGCGTGGTCTTGCCGCAGCCGGACTCGCCCGCGAGGCCGAGTATCTCGCCGTCGTCCATGGTGAAGGAGACCCCGTCGAGCGCCTTCACATCGCCTCTGAGGGTCCTGTAGTGCACCCTCAGGTCACTGACCCGCAGACTCATGTCTCCCTCAGTTTCGGGTTGAAGACCTCGTCGAGGCCGACGTTCGCCACGTACAGGGCGCCGACGACGGCGGTGATGGCCGCTCCCGGCGGCACGAACCACCACCACAGGCCGAGCTGGAGCGCGCTCCACTGGGTCGCGTTCTGCAGCATCAGCCCGAGCGAGACGCCCTCCGTGGGGCCGAGCCCGATGAAGTCGAGCGAGGCGGCGATCAGCACCGAACTGCCGAACAGCAGGATGAACGTCATGAACAGGTAGCTGCTCATGTTCGGCGCGATCTCCCTGGCGATGATCCTGGGCGTGCCGACCCCGCTCAGCCTGGCCAGGTCGACGAAGTCCCTGGACCGCAGCGAGAACGTCTGCGCCCGGATCGCCCGCGCCGCCCACGGCCAGGAGGTGAGGCCGATGAGCAGAGCCTGCATGCCGACGCTGCGGATGCCGAGGTAGGCGTTGATGATCAGCAGCACGGCCAGGGTCGGGATGACCAGCACGATGTTGGTGAGCATGTTGAGCACCTCGTCCACCATCCCGCCCCGGTAGCCGGCGGTGAACCCGACCACCATCGCGATCACCGCGGCGATCCCGCCGCCGATCGCCCCGGCCAGGAACGTGGTCCGCAGCCCGTACACGAACTGGGTGAAGACGTCCTGGCCCTGCATGGTCGTCCCGAACCAGTGCTCCGACGAGGGCGGCAGCATCGCCGCGGCCACGTACTCGTTGGGCGCGTCCACGCTCCAGATGACCGGCCCGAACAGGGCGACCAGCGCGAGCACGAGCACGATGGAGAAACCGATGACCAGCTTCGGGTTCCGTACGGCGAAGTGGAGCGCCTCGCGGCGCACCACGCGCTCCTCCGTGGGCAGTGCCGTCGTGGGGGCCGTGGTCATGCCTGCGCTCCCGCCATCCCGGTGCGCGTGCGCGGGTCGATCAGCACGTACACGATGTCGATGATGAAGTTGGCCACCAGCACCCCGATCACGATGAACATGAACGAGCCCTGGAGCAGGAAGAAGTCCTGGTTCTGGATCGCCTTGAGGATCAGGCTGCCGATCCCCGGATAGGAGAAGACGATCTCGGTGACGAGCGCGCCCGCGACCAGCACGCCGAGCTGCAGCGCCAGGCCGGTGATCTGGGGCAGGATCGCGTTGCGGTAGGCGTAGCGGCGGATCAGCCTGGCCGGCGCGCCGAGCGCCGCCAGGTAGGTGGAGTAGTCCGACTCCAGCTCATAGATGATCATGTTGCGCATGCCGATCGCCCACCCGCCGAGCGCCACCAGGAACAGCGACAGGAACGGCAGCGCCCAGTGGTGCAGCAGATCCTGGAAGAACGTCCAGGACCAGCTCGGCGTGAGCGAGAAGCTGTAGCCGCCGGCCACCGGGAACCACCCGGCCACCACGCCGAGCCCCCAGGCCAGCAGCACGGCCAGCCACATGTACGGGGTCGCGGTGAGGACGTAGCCCACCGGCAGCACGGTGTTGTCCAGCAGCTTCCTGCGCGCGGCGAACGCGCCGAACCGGTTGCCCACCCAGTAGCTGAGCAGCACCGCCGGGATCATCAACCCCAGCGTGTACGGGACCGCGCCCAGGATCAAGTCGGCCACCGGCGTCGGGAACACGTAGATGCTGAGCCCGAAGTCGCCCCGGAACAGCGCGGCCCAGAAGTTCAGGTACTGCTGCCAGATCGGCTCGTCGAAGCCGAAGAGGTTGGTGTAGTAGGCCCGCATCGCCTCGACGGCCTCGGGCTGCGAGACCCGGGCCCTGGCCAGCATGCTCGCGACGGGGTCTCCGGGCATGAAGCGCGGGATCACCCAGTTGACCGTGACGGCGGCCACGAAGGTCAGGCCGTAGATGAACAGTTTCCTGCCGAAGTATTGGCGCACGAGGTCTCCCCACAGGGCCCCCTCCGGCCTGAACGGGCAGGCGGAGGGGGCGCCGATGTGTCAGGTCAGCCGGCCGCCGGCTGGAGCTGCGTCAGCATCTCGAAGCCGCCGAGCTCCAACCAGTTGCGCCACATCGCGGGCGCGTGCTTGGGAGCTCCGCCCGCCGCGGAGGGCCAGTTCTTCCAGGTGGTGTTGCTGGACTGGGCCCACAGGCCGTTGTACCAGAGCGGGATGATCGGCATCTCGTCCATGTGGATCTTCTGGAGCTTGGAGGTGATCTCCTTCATGCCCGCGATGTCGTCCGTCTTGACCCGGTTGAGCTGCTGGACCAGCCCCCAGGCCTCCTTGTTCTCGTAACGCCCGTAGTTGACGGTGTTCTGCACCTTCCGGATGGGGAGCTGGAAGATGTAGTCGTAGTAGGTCCACGGGCTGCTGGACAGCTGGCGCTCGTTGTTGATGAGCAGGTCGAAGTCGCCCTTGCCGCGCTTGGCCACCAGGGCGTTGAAGTCGGGGAACTGGGGAGTGACCTCGATGCCGGCCGCCTTGGCGCTGGAGGAGATGACCCGGGCCGCCTCCATCCAGTCGGTCCAGCCGGTCGGCACCTCGATGGTCAGGTTGATCTTCGAGCCGTCCTTGTTCTCCACCAGCCCGTCGCCGTCACGGTCGCGGTAGCCGGCGTCGGCCAGCATCTTCTTCGCCTCGTCGGTGCTGAAGGAGAACCCGTCGGAGCTCACCACGCCCTGGTCGACGAACTGGTCCCACTGCGGCAGCAGGCCGGTCGGGTTGGCCGCCTGGACCAGGTTGCCGTAGACGCCTTCGACGATCTTCTTGACGTCCACCGAGGCGGCCAGCGCCTTGCGGAAGGCCGGGTCGTTCATCGGCTTCTTGGTGGTGTTGGGCACCATCCAGGCCGTGTTGGCCGACAGCATGTACGGCGGCTTGTCGTAGTAAGAGGTGATCCCGAAGTTGCCGTCGATCAGGTTGGACACGCCGGGCAGGAAGTTGTTGCTGAGGTCCAGGCCCTTCTGCAGCAGCATGCCCATGGCGACCTCGTTGCTGGGGGTGGCCACGTCCACGATGTAGCGGGGCTTGGGCTCCATGCCGAGCGCGGTCTTGCCCCACCAGTCGTCGCGCCTGACCAGAACCACGCGGTCCTGGTCGTGGCTCTGGAACTTGTAGGCGCCGCTGCCGACGGGGTTCTCGTTGACGCCGTTGAGCACGTCCTCCTCGGAGCGGCCGGCCCACAGGTGCTCGGGGACGATCGAGCGGCTGTAGAGGTTGAAGTCCCACTCCTGGTAGTTGGCCTCGGAGAAGGTGAAGCGGACCGTCTGGTCGTCGACCGCCTCCACGTTCTCCAGCCAGTCCCAGATGTTGTGGAACGGGATCGCCTCCATCTTGCCGAGACCGTAGGAGAACGCCACGTCCTTGGCGGTCAGCGGCTTGCCGTCGGCCCAGGTGACGCCCTGGCGGATCTTGACCTCGTACGTCTTGTCGTCCGTCCAGGAGCCGCTCTCTGCGATCCAGGACACGAGCTTGGCCTGGGTGGGGTCGTAGTGGAAGAGCGTCTCGTACACCAGGCCCTTGGTGCCGGTGGCGGAGTCCCACTCGCGGATCGGGTTGAAGTTGGCCGGCGGGCCCCACTGGACGCCGGTCGTGTACAGCGTCTCGTTGCGGGGCAGCCCGCCGGCGTCGGCCTGCGCGGGCGCGCTGCCCGCCTGGGAGGTCTGGGGTGTCGGCGCGGCGGTGCCGCCGCCGCCGGTACAGGCGGTTGCCAGCGTGCCCGCCGCGAGGAGCGGTATCAGGATTCGCGCCCGGGTCTGCATCAGAGTTCTCCTTCCCCCGCCGAGGCGGAGGGTCGCGTGAGTCCAACCCCCGAGGTCGGCGGCCCGGGACACCTACGCCGCCGCAGAGCCGGCACGCGTCGTGGGAGCGCTCCCGAAACGGCGCTGACGGCTTGTCACTGAACCGGATAAGTACCGCGAAGGTAAAATCGTCGTGACGATCGAGTCAAGGGCCGTGACGACTTTGAGATGCGGCTTTCGGAAACCCGGTTAAGTCGAGGGAGCGCTCCCATGGCCGGATTCGCAGGTGCGCGCCGCTCCTGCCGGTAGTAAGGTGCGACTGCGGAGGTGCCTAACCGGTTCATCACAGGGAGCTCGGCGTGAAGCGACCGACGATCGCCGACATCGCCCGCAGGGCGGGGGTGTCCAAGGTGGCCGTCTCCTACGCGCTCAACGACCGCCCCGGCGTGTCACCGGCGAAACGCGCGGCGATCAAGGCCATCGCCGAGGAGATCGGCTGGCGGCCCAACAGCGCCGCCCGCGCGCTCAACGGCGCCCGCGCCCGCTCCGTCGGCCTCACGCTGTGCAGGCCCGCCCGCATCCTCGGCGTCGAGCCGTTCTTCATGGAGCTGATCAGCGGCATCGAGACCGAGCTGTCGGCCCGCTCCTACGCGCTCATGCTCCAGGTCGTCACCAGCCCCGAGCAGGAGACCGAGGTCTACCGCCGCTGGTGGGGCGAGGGCCGGGTCGACGGCGCCATCCTCGTCGACCTGCGCTTCTCCGACCCCCGCGTCACGGCGCTGGACGAGCTCGGCATGCCCGCCGTCGTCGTCGGCCACCCGTCCGCCGCCGGCGCACTCACCCCCGTCTGGTCCGACGACGCCGCCGCCGTCCGCGAGACCGTCGAGTACCTGCACGCCCTCGGCCACCGGCGCGTCGCCCGCGTCGCCGGGCTGCCCGACCTGGCCCACACGGTCCTGCGCGACCAGGCGTTCACCGCCGCCTGCCGGGAGCTCGGCCTCGACCAGCACACGATCATGCACACCGACTACACCGGCGAGGAGGGCGCCCACGCCACCCGGCGGCTGGTGAGCGCCGCCACCCGCCCCACCGCGATCGTCTACGACAACGACATCATGGCCGTCGCGGGCATGTCGGCGGCCGACGAGCTGCGGCTCCGCGTGCCGGCCGACCTGTCGATCGTGGCCTGGGACGACTCGCCGCTCTCGCAGGTCGTCCGGCCCGCGCTCAGCGCCCTCACCAGGGACATCCCCGCCTACGGGGCGCACGCCGCCCGCGCGCTGCTGGCGCTGATCGCGGGAGAGGCGGTGGCGGCCGTCCAGGACCAGGCGCCCCGCCTGGTCCCCCGCGGCAGCACCGCCCCTCCCCCGGTCTCCTGATCGCGGAGCCCCGTACGTCAGTTCCAGTCGTCGATCTTGACGTCGTGCGGGTCCGGCGCGCCCTTGCCGGTCTCGATCAGCGCCTTGAGGCTCATCAGGAAGAGCGCCCACTTGGTGCTGCAGTGGTGCGTGAACTCCACCGCCTCCTTCCAGCCCGCGTGCTTGAAGAGCACCACGGTGTAGTCGCCGGCCTGGGCGAGGTCCCAGCTCACGTGGGTGCCGAGCCACTCCGGCGGCCCGTCGACCACCTCCCACAGCACGCGCCTGCCCGGGTCGAGGTCGAGGACCTTCATGTCGAACCCGCCGGCGCCGAACCGGAACCGGAGCACGCCGCCCACGTCGCCGCCCGAGCCGTGGGTGTCGGTCGTCCACCAGCCGGCGAGCCCTTCGACGGTGGTCAAGGCCGCGTAGACCTCGGCCGCCGGTGCGGTGATGCCCACCCTGTGCAGGATGTCCACCATGGTGATCTCCTCACTGTCGATGATCGTGCCGGTCCTGGTCACGCTGGATCGCCTCGGCGATCGCCTTGATGCGCCGCAGCCTGGCGTCCCACGCCGCCCCCACCGAGGACAGCTGGGCGACCGCGCGGGCCAGCTGCGCCTCGTCCACGCGGTAGCGCCTCTCCCGCCCGATGGGCGACGCGCGCACCAGGCCGGCGCGGTCGAGCACGCCGAGATGCTTGGCGACGGCCTGTCGCGTCACGGGCAGCCGGGCGCTGAGGCTCGTGGCGGTGCCGCCCCCCTCCGCGAGGAGCAGATCGAGCATCCGCCGACGGGTCGGGTCCCCGATCGCGGACCACAGGTCGTCGTCGACGGCGGCGCTCATGAGGAGGACACCAGCCGCCCGAGGTACTCCCCCAGCCGGGGGATGAAGGTGTCCCAGCCGGCGGTGTTCTCCTGGTAGCGCTCCGCCAGCTTGGCCGCCTCCCAGCCCATCTCCCGGAACCCGGTCTCGACGAACCGGATCCTGGTGCCGGTCCCCGACGGGATGAGCTCGAAGGTGACCAGCAGGGAGTCGGCGGAGTCGTCCGCCTTCCCGCCGGAATGACACCAGCGGAACGAGAACAGCCGGGGCGGCTCGGCCCGCACGACGGCGATCGGGGAGACGTTGACCCTGTCGCCCCAGACGAGCTCGCCGACGGCGCCGGGAACGGGCTCGAAGTCGGCGTCGTCGGTCCACCACCGCGAGAGGTGTTCGGGACGGCTGACGACCTCGTAGACCACCTCGGGCGAGGCGTCGACGTGGATCTCGCGTTCGATGCTGCCGTATTCCATGCCGGTCCTCCATGCGCAACTTTCGGTTGCACGTCACCCTAGCCCATCGATCACCTGTTCGCAACCAAAGGTTGCACGTGACATCCGCCTGACTGATTCACTTTTTTGATCATGTGAAAGCACACGTCCCGATAAAGTCCTGTTACGACAGTGACATTGCGCGTTTCCGGACGAGAGGGATGCCACGTGAGTGAGGAGTTCCGGCTCACCGTCGAGGCCTTAGCCAAGGAGTACAACCAGCGAACCGCCGGGTTACGGAAGGCCTACGGACAGCTGTCGGAGCTGACGGCCACCGCCGAGTCCCGGGACGGCATGGTGCGGGTGACCGTGGGGCCGCGCGGCCAGGTGACGTCCATCAAGCTGGACCCCCGCGTGTACCGCAAGCTCTCCCCGTCAGAACTCGCCCAGGCGATCCTGAACCAGATCGGCGCCGCCGGCCGCCAGGTCACCGACCGTACGAAGGAGCTCATGAAGCCCTTCATGCCGGACGACCTCCCTCTGGAGGACCTCTTCGGCGAAGGGGCCGGCTTCGAGTCGCTCCTGCCCCAGCCGTTGAAGCTGCCGGGACTGGACACCCGTGGGTAACAGCCGGCTCCAGGGCTACCACGCCGTCTTCCAGGAACTGCGCACACGTGCCGCGCGCGCCGACTCCGACGCCGAGCGCCTGCGGGAGTTGCAGCGGGACCTGATGAGGGTCTTCGACGAGGTGGGCAATCCTCTCGGGGACGACCAGTACGGCGCCGCGCTCCATGGAGGCCATCACAAGAGGCGGCAGGACCTCCGCGACGCCTTCACCTCCTGCGTACGGGAGGTCGAGCAGCTGCGCGACGGGCTGCGGGAGAACGCGAAGAACTACGAGAACGCCGAGCACCCGCGGGGCGGGTGAGCTCCGGTGGGGTTCGACGGGTCCCTCGTGCCCGACTGGGCCAAACCGTACGTCGACTACACCATCGCCATGGACTGGCCCGAATCAGCCGAGGACGACTGTTTCCGGCTCGCGGACGCCTGCGCCGCCACCGCCCGGACCATCCTGATCGACCAGGGCATCGCCGTCCACACCCGGCCGGGCGACGACTGGAACGGTGACGCGCTCGAACAGTTCCTCCAGCACGTCCAAGGCGTATCCGACCCGACGCTCAAAACCCTCGCCGAACGCCTCGTCACGGCCGCGCTGCAGTACAACGACCTCGGCGTCCAGGTCCAGTACACCAAACGGATGATCGAGGTCTCCGTCTGGTTCATGATCTTCCAGCTCGCCTGGCTCCTGGCCGCCACCGGAACCTGGGGACCGCTCTCCCTCTCCCTGGCGAACTCCCGGGTGCAGCTCACCCGCCTGGCCATCGCCCAGCTCCGCAAGCGCCTGCTGACCGACATCGCTCTCTTCAGCGGCCCCATGACCGACACGGACCCGGCCCCGCGGGAGGAGCTCGACTGGGAGCAGATCATGAGGGCGGGCGGTACGGGAGACCTGCTGGGCGGATTCCTGACCGCCTTCACCGGCCTGGTGCCGTCCGGGGCGATCGAGGGCCCCATGGGCAGGCCGGGGCCGGTCGGCGGGGCCCCCGGCCTGATCGCGTCGGCCGGCGGGGAACCGCTCGACCGGGACCGGCTGCTGGAGAGCCTCACCGCCGATCCTGTTCACGACGCCGCCCCCACCGCCGATCCCGTTGACGACGGCGGTCCCGCGGCCGGCGACGGCTCGCCGGGGCTGCCCCAGCACCCCGGCGGCCCTTACCCGGCCGTCCCCTTCTGGCTGACGCAGGGAGCTCCCGCGCGCTCGCCCGCCCCGGCGCCCACCCGGCGCGGCTCCACCGCACCTGTCCCGCCGCCGGCCCCGCGCGGCTCCGGCGCGGTCGTCCCGTCGCCCGGAGCCGAAGCCGCCACCACCCCGGTCAGACCACGGAAGCCGCCCGGGCCGGGCTCCATCGACGCCCTGCTCAACGCCTCTTGGCCGGCGGACCATGCCAGGCCCGCCGGCCGGGCGCCCGGCCCGTTCCGGATCCTCGGCAACCCCGGCCTGCCGGGTGGCGGTCACGTGATCGGAGCCCCGGGCATCTACGGCGCCGCGGGCGTGCTGATCAGGAGCGTCGACGGCGCCGGCGTGGCGCGCCACCTGCTCGTCCAGCAGGGCGAGGCCGCCGCCGAAGCGGGGACGTGGCGGTTGCCGGGCGGGGCACTCCACAGCCGCGAGCAGCCCGTGAACGCGGCCGCCCGCGAGCTGAGCGAGCAGCTCGGGGTCGACCAGAGCCTTCTCGACGAGCTCCGGCTCTACGGCGGCCATCCGGTCCAGCCGTACGGAACCGGCTGGACGTACACCCACCTGGCCGCCGAAGGTCCGATGTTCACGCCGAGGCTCGACTCGTTCGAGATCCGCGACGCCAGGTGGTTCACTCTCGACGAGCTCGACCGGCTGGCGAACCGGGGCCGTCTCCATCCCTTCCTGGCCGAGGCCCTGCCCGACGTGCTCTCCCTGTACCACGGCGGGCGGAGCCTCACGGCGACCCCCGCGCAGCCGTGGGGTCCTGTCCGGTCCGGGCTCGTCCCGCACGGGCCGGACCCGTCTCTCTCGCGGACCCTGCACCGGACGCCGTCGGGTTCCTTCTACGTGGCGGCCGCCCCGCACGTCCCCCTGGACGCGCCGTTCGGCACCCGCGCCGTCAGCCCTTCCTTCGGGGAGGCGGTCTGGTCCCCTGTCGTGGCGGAGCTGTCACCGGCTGAGCTGGCGGCGGTGCGCCACTACGCCGGAAACGGACATCGCGGCGTCAACCGCTACCTTCGCCGGGCCGACCCCGGTCATCCGGGCTCCGCCTCGCTCCCGGCGCCTCGCGCCCCACGCCTCCTCAGCGCCAGGATCGAGGCGCTGAACGAGGTCCTGCGCCGCCGGCCGGTGCCGGAGAGCATCGACGTGTTCCGCAGGCTGCACTCCCGCTCCCGCCCCTTCACCGTGCCCGTCGAACACCTCCCGGGGACCGTGCAACGAGACCCGGCGTTCCTCCCCACGACCATCGGCGACCGGGCCGTGGGCGGGTACGCCGTCATGCTGTGCCTGCGCGTGCCCGCCGGCACCCCCGCCTTCTATCTGCCCCTGCTCAGCGGCTCCTCCGGGCAGGAACTGCTGCTGGGCAGCGGTCTGTCCTGGTATGTGGAGGACGTGCTGCGGAAGGACGGCAAGTGGCACGTCTACGGGTGGGTGCTGCCGCCTGAGGACTCCGGCGGCTGAGACGGGGGCGAGGGCGTCGTCGCTACGGGGAAGGGGTGGTTACTCGCCCGTGAGGCCGTCGACGGACTCGCGGATGAGGTCGGCGTGGCCGTTGTGGCGGGCGTACTCCTCGATCATGTGGCACAGGATCCAGCGCAGGGTGGTCGGGGCGCCACCGGGCCCTCTGCCGAGGGCGAGCTGACCCGCGTCGCCGTGGGCCAGTGCCTTGTCGACCAGGGTGCGGGAGCGGGCCACCGTGTCCTCCCAGAGTTGCCTGAGCTGCTCGGGGGTGTCGTCGGCCGCCGAGTGCCAGTCCCAGTCGGAGTCGGCCTTCCAGTCGACCGTGTCCCAGGGCGGCTGCTGGCTCTGGCCGTGCAGGCAGACGGAGAACCAGTGGTCCTCCACGTAGGCCAGATGCTTGATCATTCCGCCGAGGGTCATCGACGAGGCGGCCACGGTCGTGTTCAGGGCGGCCGCGTCCAGCCCCGAACACTTCCACGCGAACGTGGCCCGCAGGAATTCGAGGAAGCCGAGGAGGGTGCTGGTCTCGTCGCCGTCGAGAGGAGGTTCCGGCCGGCCTTGATCATCTATTTGGGTCATGGTCGGTGAGTCTAGGGCCGATTTGTCCACAGCTCTTCTCAGGCGGCGTGACAGATGTTAAACGATTAACCATGGGCCTACGAGACACGGGCAGAACAGTCGCCGGGATCGGCGTCCAGCGCCATAACGACAAGAACAAAACCTACTTTACAGGCAGGGAATACTACGTTATACGTATAACATGCGCCCCACCGCCAAGCAGGTAGCCGAACTGGCCGGGGTGTCGACCGCGACCGTCTCGTACGTCCTCAGTGGCCGGGAGCAGCGCGTCGGCGCCGAGACCAGGCAGCGCGTCCTCGACGCCGCCGCCCGGCTCGGCTACACCCCCAACCAGGCGGCCAGGAGCCTGCGCCGGCGCAGGACGCAGCGGGTCTGCCTGGTCCAGGGCTCGTTCGGCGGGGTGCCGACCGACGAGCGGCTGGCCCGCGACCTGCACGAGATGGCCGACGGGCACGGATACTCCGTCGTCACGCTGGCCGTCTACTCCGAGGCCCGCGCCACGGCCGCCGTCGACGTGCTGCGCGGCGGCATCGCCGACGCGGTGCTCGTCAACAACGTCGGCGACCACCTCACCGAGGAGCTGCTCGGCCGGATCGTCTCCGCCCGGCTGCCGACCGTCGTGATCGGCAACGGTCCGGCGCCGCCCGGCTGCGACGTCGTGCGGGCTCCGGAGACCGAGGTGTCGGCCGAGGCGGTGGAGCACCTGATCGCCCAGGGGCGGCGGCGGATCGCGTTCCTCGCCCAGCGCTACGAGCTCTACCGCGACCGGCCGATCGGCCGGCTCCTCGGCTACCACACGGCGCTCGACCGCCACGGGATCGAACAGCGGACCGTGGTGTCGGGCGCCGACGACCGGGTGAGCGCCTACCAGGCGGTCACCGGTCTCCTGCGCTCCCCCGACCCTCCCGACGCCGTCTTCGCCGCCAGCGACCGGGCCGCCATCAGCACGATCTGGGCGGTCAGGGACGCCGGGCTGCGCGTCCCCGGCGACGTCGCGGTCGTCGGCGTCGGCAACATCGACGAAGGTCTCATCACCAACCCCCAGCTCAGCACCGTTGGCCCCATCCGGCACGACTACACCGACGTCGTCCGCCTGCTCTTCGACCGGCTCCAGGCCGAGGAGCCACCGCCCGGCCGCGAGATCGTCCGCCCGTGGACGTTCGTGCGGAGGGGCTCCTCCTAGAAGGGAAACCGACACAGATGTCTCCCCACCTTTCCCGCCGGGACCTGCTCCGCCTCGCGTCCGCCGCCGCGGCCTTACCCGTCCTGTCCGCGTGCGCGGGCGCCCCGCCCGCCCGGACCGCCGAGCCGGGCACGTTCACCGCCTACTGGAACGCCGGCCACGACTACCAGGCCTACCGCAAGGTGATCGCCGAGTTCGAGCAGGCCAACCAGGTCAAGGTCAACCTGCAGAAGTACCAGTGGCCCGACCTGCGCACCCGGCTGCTGGCCGACTTCGCCTCCGGGATCGTGCCCGACGTGGTGGAGGAGCCGGGCGGGTGGGTGCAGGAGTTCGCCCTCTCCGGCAACGCCCGCTCGCTGCAGGAGTACGTCGACCGCGACGGCGCCGCCATGGGCTTCCCCGCCGACTGGCAGCCGGTCACCGTCGGGCGCAACTCGTACCGGAACCAGGTGTACGGGGTGCAGCTCCACCTGACGTGCACCCTGCTCTTCTACAACAAGGGGATGCTCGACGCGGCCGGCGTGCGGCCGCCGACCACCTGGGAGGAGCTGCTGGAGGCGGCCAAGAAGCTCACCAAGGGTGACGTGTACGGCATCGCGCTCAACCAGGACTACTCCTACGCCAACCCGTGGCTGCTGCAGAACGGCGTCCGGCACTACGACCCGGCCACCAAGGAGGTGCTGACGCCGCGCGACAAGGCGATCGAGGCCATGCGGTTCCAGGCGGACCTGGTCCACAAGCACAAGGTGGCTCCGGTGCCGGTGTCGGGCACCGACTACTCGGGACCGCAGAAGCTGTTCTCCGCCAAGCGCGCCGCGATGATCATCACGGGGCCGTGGGACCTCGGGCCGATCCGGGAGACCAGCCCCGACATCGAGCTCGGCCTGGCCGCCCCGCTCAAGAAGGACGGTCAGGCCACCAACGCGGCCGGCACCAGCCTGTTCGTGCCGGCCAAGGCCGCCAGGCCCGACCTGTCGTGGGACTTCGTCAAGCGCATCACCGCGCTGGAGGTCGAGCGGGCCGCCACCAAGGAGGTCGGCATGCTCATGCCGCGCGTCTCCTGGGCCGAGCTGCCCGAGGTGGCGGACGACCCGCTGATCAAGCCGTTCGCCGAAGCGCTCGGCTACGCCCGGGACTCCAGTGAGGAGATCCGGCTGACCGGCCAGTCCGGCAGGTTCGAGGAGGAGATGAAGAAGATGTACCAGTCGGTGGTGATCCAGAACCGGCCGGCCGAGGAGGCGATCCAGGCCATGGCCGACGCCGCCAAGGGCTTCCTGGCGTGAGCCTGCTCCGGCCGCGCACCCTGTCGGACAGGTACGCCAGGACCGCCTACCTGTTCCTGCTGCCCGCGATCCTGTTCTTCGCCGCGTTCTTCTACCTGCCGATCGGCAACGTCGTCTCCACGAGCCTGATGACGGGTCCGCAGGCCGACCGGTTCACCGGCCTGGGCAACTACGCCCAGGCCCTGGCCGACCCGGCGGTGCGCCACTCGTTCCTGGTGACGGTGGCGTTCGCGGCGGCGGTGGTGGCGGGGTCGATCGTGCTCGGGCTGGGCCTGGCGCTGGCGCTGGACCAGCCGCTCAAGGGCCGGGTGGCGTTCCGGGTGATGCTGCTCGTGCCGTACCTGACGTCGGTGGCGATCGTCGGCCTGCTCTGGCGCAACATCCTCGACCCGGAGCTGGGCGTGCTCAACCGGACGCTGTCCTCGTTCGGGCTGCCCGAGCAGCAGTGGCTCAACACGCACCCGCTGCTCACCATCGCCGCGATCACGCTCTGGCAGAGCGCGGGCTACACGATGGTGCTGTTCCTGGCAGGACTGCAGGGCATCCCCGAGACGTACCACGAGGCCGCGCGGATCGACGGGGCGGACGCCTGGCACCGGTTCTGGCGGATCACGCTGCCGCTGCTGGCCCCGACGACGCTGTTCGTGTCGGTGATGGCGGTGATCTCGGGGCTGCAGGCGTTCGGGCAGGCGTACATCATTACCAACGGCGGTCCAGGCGACGCCACCGACCTGTCGGTGTTCCACATCTTCAACGTGGCCTTCCGCACCCGCGACTTCGGCTACGCCTCGGCGCAGTCGGTGCTGCTGCTGGTGGTCATCGTCGCCTTCACGCTGATCCAGCTGCGGGCCGGGCGGCGCGGGGAGGTGCGTCACTGATGCGGCGCGCGCTCATCTACCTGATGCTCACCCTCGCCTCGCTGGTGATGGTGCTGCCGCTGCTCTACATGCTCTCGCTGTCGCTGCAGACCGAGGCGGAGACGCTCGCCGCCGAGGCGGTGATCGTGCCGGAGAGCCCGCAGTGGGGCAACTACGCCGAGCTGTTCGCGCGGGCGCCGTTCGGCGACTTCATCGTCAACAGCCTCGTCGTGGCGGGCGCGATCACGGTGGCCCACCTGCTGTTCGACCCGCTGGTCGGGTACGTGTTCGCCAAGTTCGACTTCCCGCTGCGCAACACGCTGTTCGTGGCGCTGCTGGCCACCCTCATGGTGCCGTTCTTCGTGCGGATGATCCCCCTGTACGTGCTCATGGCGCATCTGGGGTGGATCAACACGTACCAGGGGCTGATCACCCCGTTCCTCATGGACGCGTTCGGCATCTTCCTCATGCGGCAGTTCATCCAGCCGATCCCGGACGACCTGATCAACGCGGCCCGGATCGACGGCGCTTCGGAGTTCACGATCTACCGGCGGATCATCCTGCCACAGACGCGGCCGGCGCTGGCCGTGCTGGGGCTGTTCACCTTCGTCTTCCAGTGGAACGAGTTCCTCTGGCCGCTGGTGGCGACCACCACGCCGGAGATGCGGACGATCCCCGTCGGGCTCACGCTGTTCAACCAGGAGTACTTCACGCTCTGGCATCTCACGGCGGCGGGCTCGGTCATCCTGTTCGTCCCCACCGCCGTGCTGTTCATCGTCAGCCAGCGCTACTTCGTGCGCGGTATCACCCTGACCGGCCTTCGTTAGGAGTCATCGAGTGCGCCCGAACGTGATCGTCGTCCTCACCGACCAGCAGCGGTGGGACACCGTCGGCCCGGCCTTCACGCCGAACCTGGACCGCATGGCCAGGCACGGCACGCAGGCGGCGGTGGCGCTGACCCCGCAGCCGGTGTGCGCGCCGGCCCGGTCGGCGCTGCAGACCGGCCGCTACCCGACCACGACGGGGGTCCACCGCAACGGCGTCGTGCTGCCGCCGGAGGAGCGGACGCTGGCCCACCACTTCGGCGCGGCCGGCTACGCCACCGGCTACATCGGCAAGTGGCACCTGGGCAGCGCCGACCCGGTGCCCGCCGGGGAGCGCGGCGGCTACCGGAGCTGGCTGGCGTCGAACGTCCTGGAGTTCACCTCCGACGCCTACCGGACGATCACCTACGACGACGCCGGCGAGCCGGTGTTCCTGCCGGGCTACCGCTCCGACGCGCTGGTGGACGCGGCCGTCCGCTTCGTCGCCGACCACCACGACGAGCCGTTCTTCCTGTTCCTGTCGTTCATCGAGCCGCACCACCAGAACGAGGTGGACGACTACCCGGCGCCCGACGGCTACGAGGAGCGCTACCAGGGGAGCTGGCTGCCGCCGGACCTGGCGACGCTCGGCGGCACCGCGCACCGGCACCTGGGCGGCTATCTCGGCCAGATCAAGCGGCTGGACGAAGGACTGGGCCGGCTGCTGGACGCGCTGCGCAGCATGGAGCTGCTGGACGACACGATCGTGGCCTACACCTCCGACCACGGCAGCCACTTCAAGACCCGCAACGACGAGTACAAGCGATCCTGCCACGACGCCTCGCTGCGGGTGCCGCTGGCGCTGCGCGGCCCGGCCTTCGACGGCGGCGGCGTGGTCGCCCGGCCGGTGTCGACCATCGACCTGCCGCCCACGCTGCTGGAGGCGGCGGGGCTGCCGGTGCCGGAGGAGATGCAGGGCCGCTCATTCCTGCCGCTGCTGCGCGACGCCCGCGCCGACTGGCCGGAGGAGGTGTTCTTCCAGGTGAGCGAGTCGGAGGTGGGCCGCGGCATCCGCACCGGCCGGTGGAAGTACTACGTGGTGGCCGAGGACGCCGACGGCTGGAACGACCCGGCCGCCTCCCGCTACCGCGAGCAGGCCCTGTACGACCTGGCCAGCGACCCGCACGAGCTGGTGAACCTGGCCGGGCTGCGCTCCCATCTCCAGGAGGCCGCCGAGCTGCGGGAGCGCCTCGTCCACCGGATGGTGGCGGCGGGCGAGGCCGAGCCGGTGATCGAGCCGGCGGCGGAGAACGACTCGCGGGAGAGGGTGCTGGCCGACCCGACCGTCAGGCTGGGCGGCCTGGAACCGGTGCGGTTCGGTCATCAGCGCCCGAGCCTGTCGTAGCCCTATACTCCTCCCGACCGCCTCGGAGGATGTGAGCCTTGACCGTCCCGGTGTCCGCCGCGAGCAGAGCGGCCGAGCCCCTGTGCTACCCGGCGCGATCCCTGGTGATCATCACCGGGCTGCCGGGGGCGGGCAAGTCGACGCTGCTGGGCCGCCTCTACCCGCTGACCGGCGCCGAGACCGCCCCGGTCCGGATGGACGGCGCGACGGTCGTCGACTCGATGCAGTCCCGCCTGCGCTGGGCGGCCCCGCTGGCCCGGGTGCCGAAGCCGATCCGCACGGCCACCGTGTTCGTCACCCACGTCCGGCGCGTCCGCGCGGCGCTCCGGCGCGGCGAGTCGGTGGTCGCGCACAACCGGGGCTGCGGCCCGCTGGTGCTGCGCGGCTTCGCCCGGCTGGCCCGCCGCGCGGGCGCGAGCTTCCATCTGGTGATCCTGGACGTGCCCGCCGACGCGGCGATGGCGGGCCAGCGCGCCCGGGGACGGGTCGTCCCCCGGCGCACCTTCGACCGTCACCGCCGCCACTGCGCGGCGCTGCTGGCCCGGGTCCTGTCCGGCGACCCCGCCCCGGCGGCCTCGGCCCGGGTGCTGGACCGGGAGGCCGCCGGGCGGCTGCCGGGCATCAGATTCGGGTGATGCGCACCGCGTCGGCGACCACGTAGCCGGTCGTGGTGGTCCAGCGGCTCACCCCGACCACGTTGTACGTGCCCGCGTTCAGCGAGAAGGCGCCGAGGTCGCGCCAGGCGCCGCCGGTGCGCTGGTCCACGGTGACGGTCCGGTTGCCACCGGAGGCGGCGACGAGGTGCGGGGTGGCGCTGTTGTAGCCGGCGTTGCCCGGATACCAGACCTCGATCCGGTACGTGCCCGCGCTCGGGATGCTCGCCCGGAACCAGGCCGGGTCGCTGGCGGCCACCGGCTCGGCGAAGCGGTAGTCGGCGCCGTGGCGTTCG
The DNA here is from genome assembly GCF_050936535.1 of Nonomuraea sp. CA-218870. Lineage (NCBI taxonomy): Bacteria > Bacillati > Actinomycetota > Actinomycetes > Streptosporangiales > Streptosporangiaceae > Nonomuraea > Nonomuraea sp. CA-218870. The sequence goes on from NZ_JBNJMN010000001.1 coordinate 297,766, forward strand.
GCCGAGTAAGCGGAGGTGCCCCAGCTCGTCCCGGCCGTGAACCCGGCGTCGGCGTTGTCCACGGTGAGGCTGAACCCGCCTCCGGAAGCGGTCACGGCCCGGCCCGCGCTGGGGGCGCTCTCCTGGTGGGTGCGGGCGAGCGCGGTCACGTAGTAGGTGTAGGCGGTGCCGGCGGCGGCCGTGGCGTCGGTGAACGCCTTCTGCCGGGTGGTGCCGAGCAGGTTGCGGGCGTCGGCGAACGCGCACGGGTCGGCGGCCGAGGGCGTGCCGGTCACCCGGTAGACGGCGTAGGCGGCGCCGTTGCCGGTCCAGGCGAGCGACACGCCGCCGGTGCCCCGGGTCGCGGAGGTGATCGAGGGCGCGGCGGGGGCGGCGGCCGAGCCGCGCGTGTGGTGCAGCGACGGCCTGGTGTAGTGCGCGCCGGCCAGGATGGAGAAGGAGTTGATCCGGTTCGCCCTGACGTCCTTGGCGCTGAAGAAGATGTCGCCGGCCACCTCGGGGTGCTGCCGGTTGAGATGCAGGTGGTCACTGAGCTCGTTCGGGTCCTGCCAGTCGGCGCCGTGGCTGCTCACCCCGGCCCGGTAGGCGGCCTGGCCGGCCAGGAGCCGCACGCCGGTGTTCCTGACGACCTCGGCCCACCAGGCGATGAGCACCTGGTAGTCGGCGACGGAGTAGCCGATGTGCCAGTAGAGCTGCGGCGCGATGTAGTCGACCCAGCCTTCCTTCACCCATCTCCGGGTGTCGGCGTAGATGGCGTCGTACGACTGCAGGCCCGAGGTGCGCGAGCCGAGCGGGTCGGTGGAGGCGTTGCGCCAGATGCCGAACGGGCTGATGCCGAACGACACGTGCGGCTTGGCCGCGTGGATGCGCTGGTCCAGCTCGCGCACCAGCAGGTTGACGTTCTCCCTCCGCCAGTCGTGGACGCTGGCGAACCCGCCGCCGTACTGGGCGTACGCGGCCGAGTCGGGGATGGTCTGGCCGCTGGCCGGATACGGGTAGAAGTAGTCGTCGAGGTGGACGCCGTCGAGGTCGTACCTGGTGACCGCGTCCATGATCACGTCTTCGATGAAGTCGCGCACCTGCGGCAGCCCGGGGTTGTAGTAGAGCTTGCCGTCGTAGGCGAAGCGCCAGGAGGGGTTGCGGCGGGCGGGGTGCGAGGCGACCAGCCGGTCGGGGTCGGCGTGGTTGGCCACCCGGTACGGGTTGAACCAGGCGTGGAGTTCCAGGTCGCGCTGGTGCGCCTCGGCCACCATGAACGCGAGCGGGTCGTAGCCGGGGTTGGCGCCCTGGGTGCCGGTCAGCCACTGCGACCACGGTTCGAGCGAGGACGGCCAGAACGTGTCGGCCGTGGGCCGCACCTGGACGACGACGGCGTTCATGCGCCGCTGGACGGCCAGGTCCAGCCAGGCGCGGAACTCGGCCTGCTGGGCCGAGACGCTCAGGCCCGTGCGGCTGGGCCAGTCGATGTTGGCGACGCTGGAGATCCACATGGCCCGGAGCTGGCGCTTGGGTGTGGCGGGGTCGGTCGTGCAAGCAGTGGTGTTCGCGACGGCCGCGGGGGCGGCGGCCGGCACGACGAGGGTGCCGAGCGCGGCGGTGAGTGCCACCAGAGCGAGGCGCAGGAGCGTGGTCACGAAGAGAAGTTTCAGTGCATCGTGACCAGACCGCAATAGTTTTCAGATCATTCGCGGGGGCCCAACTTGCGACGTCCTCCGACGCGCGGGCGGAAAGTTTCCTTGAATAGCGAAGTAATGTCAATTATCGACATCTGTCATGAAACTCGCTTACTGTGCGTGCGGTACCCCCCGAAGTGGAGCTCTCATGACACTGGCACGGACCCGATTAGTAGCCCTCGTCGCCGCCGCCCTCGGCTCCCTCCTGGTCTTCGCCGGCCAGCCCGCCCTGGCCGAGCGGGGCGGCGCCCCGCTCACGGACGCCTTCGCCAAGGCCGCCGCCGAGCACGACGTCCCGCGTGACCTGCTCGTCGCCCTCGGCTACGCGGAGACCCACCTCGACGGCCACGGCGGCGAGCCCAGCGCCAGCCGCGGCTACGGGCTCATGCACCTCGCCGACAACCCCGCCAACCAGACGCTCCAGGAAGCCGCCCAGCTGACCGGCCTGCCCGTCGCGACGCTGAAGAAGGACGACGCCGCCAACGTCCTCGGCGCCGCCGCCGTGCTGCGCTCGTACGCCGACAAGCTCGGCCTCGACGAGACCGCCAGGAAGGACGCCGGCCGCTGGTACCAGGCGGTCGCCGAGTACGGCCACGCGTCCTCGCCCGAGACGGCCCGCCTGTACGCCGACGCCGTCTACGAGCTGCTCGGCCTCGGCCTGGAGGCCCGCGGCGTGCGCGTCAAGCCGCAGGAGGTCACCGCCGACCGCGGCGACCTCGCCAAGGCCCGCGACCTCAACGCGCAGGCGGCGGTCGCCAGCCCCGACTACCCGCCCGCCGCCTGGGTCCCCGCCTCCACGAGCAACTACCGCGTCTCCAACCGCGAGACCAGCTACAACATCGACCGCATCGTCATCCACGTCACCCAGGGCTCGTACGCGGGCACCATCTCCTGGTTCCAGAACCCGAGCGCCCAGGTCTCGGCGCACTACGTGGTCAAGTCGTCCAACGGCGCGATCACCCAGATGGTGCGTGACAAGGACGTCGGCTGGCACGCCGGCAACTCCACCTACAACAACCGCTCGATCGGCATCGAGCACGAGGGCTGGGTCAGCGACGCGTCCTGGTTCACCGACGCGATGTACCGCTCCTCCGCCGCGCTGACCCGCCACCTGGCCGACAAGTACGGCGTCCCGAAGAACCGCACCGGCATCATCGGCCACAACGAGGTGCCCGGCGCCACCCACACCGACCCGGGGCCGCACTGGAACTGGACCACATACCTGAACTACGTGAACGGCGGCACCACCGACCCGCCGAGCTGGACGACCACGATCGACAACGCCGGCGCCCAGTTCACCGCCAGCACCAACTGGGGCACCTCGGCGTACTCCAGCCAGCGTCACGGCACCGACTACCGCTTCGCCACCCCGGTGTCGGCCAGCGACGGGGCCTGGTACTCGGCGACCATCCCCAGCGCCGGCGCGTACCAGATCGAGGTCTGGTATCCCAGTGATCCCGGATACAACAGTTCGGCCCCGTACATCGTGGCCACATCCAGCGGAAACCAGACGGTCTACGTCGACCAACGCTCCGGCGGCGGCGCCTGGCGGAGCATCGGCACCTTCCAGCTCAACGCCGGCACGCAGAACGTCGTCGGCGTCAGCCGGTGGACCGGCGGCACCGGCTACGTGATCGCGGACGCGGTCCGCATCTCCCGCCCGTAAGGGCCGGAGGAACCGGAGAACCCTGACGGGGAGCGCCTCGACGGCGCTCCCCGTCACAGCTTCCGCGTCACCAGCTTCCGCGTCACCAGCTTCCGCGTCACCAGCTTTCGCGTCACCAGCTTTCGCGTCACCAGTCTTCGCGTCATCAGTCTTCGCGTCACAGCCGCCCGTCGCGGGCGTTCAGAGCGGGAGCAGGCCGCTGTCGCCGCGGCCGGTCCGGGTCTGGAGCGTGCGGATGGTGTCCAGCACGTGGCGCGTGCTGGCCGCCTCTTCCAGCAGGTCGCCGCGGGAGCGCTTCCCTGCGGAGCGTTCCAGCCGGTCGAGGATCCGTACGCGCTCCTCCAGCCGGTGGACGGCCGCCCACAGCGCCCGTTCCATGGCGTCGGCCTGCGCGTCGACCAGGCTCTCTTCGGACCAGGAGTGCCCGACCCGGCAGACGTGGCGTCCGGCGGTCTCGTACAGCGGGCCGCCGCACTCCGGGCAGCTGAGGCCGGTGAGGCCGTCGGCCGCCTCGCCGGGGGCGCTCGGCGGGCCCAGGAACCGGGAAACCTCGCGGATCAAGTCGGTGTCGTCCACAGCCTCCTCCGTGATGACAGGTGTGCGGCTCTGCCGCACCAGCCAGTCGGCGAGTTCCCGCGCGGGCAGGACCGACGCGTTCGGGACCGCCGTGAGCGCGGCCACCGGCATGCCGGGGAGCGCCGCCTCCGCCGGGTCCTGGACCGCCACCGCGCCACCGTGCCGGTCGACCGCCACGCAGCCTCTCGCGCCGTCGTCGAGCGCGCCGCTCAGCACGACGGCCGCCACCCGCACCCCGGCGTCGAGCGCCGCGCTCATGAACAGCGGATCGGCGGCGGGACGGCGGCCGTGGTGCCGGGGGCCCCGCGACAGCCGGATCCTGCCGTCGTCGAGCAGCAGGTGGCGGCCGGGACCGGCCACGTAGACGTGGCCGTGTTCCACGATCCGCCCGTCCTCGGCCGGGAGGGTCTTCAGCGGGCCCGCCCGGTCGAGGACGCCGGCCGGCGGGCCGGCGCCCTGCGGCACCACGAGCACCGCGGCGGGCAGGTCTGCGGGGAGCGTGCCGAGCAGGAGTCGCAGCGCCTCCGCCGCTCCGGCGGAGGCGGCGACCACGATCGTGTCCCTTCCGACTGTCAGCACTCTGTCCCTCTGTCCCACGGGCGCGGGCTCATGCGTGGCGCCGGACAGGCTCAGGTACGGCGCCAGCGCGACTCGCCGAAGCAGTAGCCCGCGAACAGCATCAGCCCGAGAGCGACCAGGACCAGCAGCCAGGGGCCGACGGGGGTGTCGGCGAACGAGCGCAGCGCCTGGTCGATGCCGCCGGCCTTGTCCGGGTCGTGGGTGATCGCCGCCTGCACGACGAGGATCCCGGCGAGCCCGGCGATGACGCCGCGGGCCACGTAGCCGGCCATGCCGAGCCTGTCCATCATCGAGCGGGTCTGGGGCGACATCTGCCCGGTGTTGAGCTCCTCGCGGAACTTCTTGGTGACGCCCTGCCGAATCCAGTAGATGCCGAGCGCGATGATGCCGAGGCCGACGGCGCCCACGATGAACTCGCCGCCCGGGAGGTCGAGCAGCTTGGCGGTCACGTCCTGCGACTTCTCGTCCTCGGACGCGGCCCGTCCGTCCAGCAGCACGCTGAGCAGGGTGAACACGATCAGCCCGTACACGACGGTCCTGGCGGCCGACTCGACCCTGTCGAGGGTCTTGTGATGGCTGAACAGCGCTTCGGAGGCCTGCCAGATGGCGAGCGCGGCGAAGCCGACGACCATCACCCACAGGATCACCGAGCCGAACGGCAGGTCGGCGACCGCGGTGATGGCGCCGCCCTTGTCGGCCTCCCGATCGCCGCTTCCCATGGCGATCTGAATGGCCAGCACGCCGATCAACGCGTACAAGACACCACGGCAGGCCAGTCCGATCCGGGCCAAGCGGTCCAGGGCCGGGCTGTCCGCCGCTCGCCGGGCGGCTGCTTCCGCCGATCGGCCGGCACTCTGTGCAGTGCTCATGAGGTCCTCCAGGGGGTCGAAGGCCCGTCCAATGCCCCGAATCCGCGCCTCCAGTCACCGGAACGTGAACGCCCACGTCAGCCCCACCATGGCGCAAGCCGATACTTTCTTGGCCCTATCGTGGCATGACGCAGGGTAGTGGAGTTCTCACGGAACGCCTGCCGAGGGAGAACCAGGGTGACGATCCAGAAGCCGAAGGGCGGCGAACCGGAAACCTCGCCGCCGGCCCCGGTGCACCACGAGGGCCCGGGAGCCTTCATCACCCGCTGGCTCACCTCCACCGACCACAAGGTGATCGGCTACCTCTATCTGATCACCTCGTTCACGTTCTTCCTGATCGCGGGCATCATGGCCCTCGTCATCAGGGCGGAGCTGGCCGGGCCCGAACTGCAGCTGGTGAACGCGCGGACCTACAACCAGCTGTTCACCATGCACGGCGGGGTCATGCTGCTGCTGTTCGCCACCCCGCTGTTCGCGGGCTTCGCCAACGTCATCATGCCGCTGCAGATCGGCGCCCCCGACGTGGCCTTCCCCCGGCTCAACATGGTCAGCTACTGGCTGTTCCTGTTCGGCGGGCTCATCACCCTCTCGGGATTCCTCACCAACGGCGGCGCCGCCGACTTCGGCTGGTTCTCCTACACGCCGCTGTCGAACCGCATCTACTCCCCGCACCTCGGCGGCGACCTGTGGATCATGGGATTGACGCTGGCGGGTCTCGGCACGATCCTCGGCTCGGTCAACTTCTTCACCACGATCGTGTGCATGCGCGCGCCCGGGATGACCATGTTCCGGATGCCGATCTTCACCTGGAACGTGCTGCTGACCAGCATGATCGTGCTGATGGCCTTCCCGGTGCTGGCGGCGGCGCTGCTGGCCGTCGAGGCCGACCGCAAGTTCGGCACCCACATCTTCGATCCGGCCGCGGGCGGACCGATCCTCTATCAGCACCTGTTCTGGTTCTTCGGCCATCCCGAGGTCTACATCATCGCGCTGCCGTTCTTCGGCATCATCACCGAGGTCATCCCGGTCTTCTCCCGCAAGCCGATCTTCGGGTACGTCGGGCTGGTCGGCGCGACCATCGCCATCGCCGGGCTGTCGATGACGGTGTGGGCGCACCACATGTTCCCCACCGGGCAGGTGCTGCTGCCGTTCTTCTCGTTCATGACGTTCCTGATCGCGGTGCCGACCGGGGTGAAGTTCTTCAACTGGATCGGCACCATGTGGCGCGGCCATCTGAGCTTCGAGCCGCCGATGCTGTTCGCGATCGGGTTCCTGGTGACGTTCCTGCTCGGCGGGCTGACCGGCGTCATCCTGGGCTCGCCGCCGCTCGACTTCCAGGTCACCGACTCCTACTTCGTGGTGGCGCACTTCCACTACGTGGTGTTCGGCACGGTGGTGTTCGCGATGTTCGCCGGGTTCTACTTCTGGTGGCCCAAGATGACCGGCCGGATGCTGGACAACCGGCTGGGGGTGTGGCACTTCTGGCCGCTGTTCATCGGCTTCCACACCACGTTCCTGGTGCAGCACTGGCTGGGCTGGGCGGGCATGCCGCGCCGCTACGCCGACTACGCCGCCGGCGACGGGTTCACCCTGCTCAACCAGATCTCGACCGCCGGCGCGATGATCCTCGGCCTGTCGACGCTGCCGTTCCTCTACAACGTGTGGATGACCTCGCGCAAGCCACGCTGGGTGACGAGGGACGACCCGTGGGGCTTCGGCAACTCCCTGGAGTGGGCCACGAGCTGCCCGCCGCCCCGGCACAACTTCTCCTTCATGCCGCCCATCCGCTCCGAGCGCCCCGCCTTCGACCTGCACCACCCGCACACCTATCCCCGGCGGGACGAGGTCGAGGCGTGAGACCTCCTTTGGTCGGAGCGGCGCATCCCTAAGGCTGATCCGCGGGCGGGTGACCGGTCACTACGGTCGTGACATGCGCAATGCGATCCAGATCGCCGGCCTGATCCTGGCGTTACAAGGCATCAGCGGCGCGATCGACCAGGTGGTCGGCCAGCCGGTCTTCGGCTTCTTCCTGAACTTCTTCAACCGGGTGATCATTCCGCGCGTCGACGCGCTGGCCGGCTACGAGCTGTTCGCCAACCTCAGCCTGGCGGCCCTGGGCGTCGTGCTGGTCCTGGCCGCCGAGCGCACGCGCTGAGCGCTATCCCGCGTGGCTGAGCCGGGGGTGGTCGCGCAGGATGATCGGGGCCGACAGCATGGTGTGCCGCTCGCCGACCTCGCCCACCAGCACCGGCCAGGTGCCGATGTTGCGGCAGCCCGCCGCCAGCGGGCGCAGCTCGGCCGGCGGGTTCAGGAGCGAGACGAACCGCCCGCCGTGGGTGCGCACCACGCTCTGCGCCGAGACGAACGTCCGCTTGAGCGCCTCCGCCGGCTCCCCGCCCTCCCAGCAGGTGGTGTTGGCCACGGTCACCGTGAGCCTGAACAACCGGTCGCGCAGCCGCACCGCGCGCGTCTCGGCCCAGCCGTGCAGCGTCTCCCAGCAGCGCAGCACCGCCCCGGCCCGGCCGCGGGCGTCGATCAGCCAGACGGCCTCCTGGTCGCCGGGGACGTCGACGCTCATCGTGTACGCCGCTCCGGCCAGGTCGGCGAGCGCCAGCCCGGACACGGCGGCCTCACGCTCGCGCGCCTCCGTGCCCGCCACGTAGCGGGTGCCGTCGACGGTCAGCTCCGCCGCCGGCTCCAGCTCGTCGCCGCGCGCCCGCGCCACCTCCCTGGATACCAGGTGCAGGAACCGTACGTGCACGTCCACGGTGTCCGAGGGAGCGGCCTCGACCAGACACTGCGTCTGCATCAGGGAGGGCAGGCCGGCCTGGCCCCGGGCGTACGGCTCGGGGTGGAGGCCGCGCAGGTGCCGGTCGTCCAGCAGCCGGGGGCGACACTCGTACAGCACGGCCTGCGCGATCTGTCTCACTCTGTCCATGTCGATCCGCCTTGCAACTGATTCATTACTCTTCGTAATCGACATACCGTCGAGACAGAGCGGGCAAACCAGCACTCAGGTGACGGGAACGATCTCCGCCTCGACGAGCGCGCCGTCCGCGATCCGCAACACCCCCACGGTCCCGTGCGGCTGACGCCGCCGGTCGGTCGGCGAGCCGGGGTTGAAGATGCGCAGGCCGCCCTCGGACGCGTCGAGCGGGATGTGCGAGTGGCCGAACACCACCAGGTCCGCGTGGGGGAACCGCCGCCGCATCCGGGCCATCCGCCCCTTGGCCGGGCCGCTGTCGTGGATCAGGGCGACCCGCAGCCCCTCCAGGTCCAGCTCCAGCGTCTCGGGCGCGTCCAGGTCCGGTCCGTCGTTGTTGCCCTTCACCACGTGGACGGGCGCGTACGCGGACAGCTCCGCGATCACGGACGGCACGCACACGTCGCCGGCGTGCAGGATCACGTCGGCGTCCCCGAGCAGCTCGGCCACCCGCGGCGGGCACGACGTCCAGCGGCGCGGCGCGTGCGTGTCGGACAGCGCGACCACTTTCACGCCGGATCCCCGCCCGTCCGCAGCACGAGCACCTCCAGGGCCCGCTCCGGCAGCGCGCCGACCCGCCGCCAGCCGAGCGACCGGTAGAAGCGGGCCGCGGGCGCCCGGGGCGAGGTGAGCAGCCAGGCCCGCGGCCAGCCGTCGACCGCCGCTTCCAGCAGCCGCCGGCCGATCCCCCTGCCCTGGGCGGCGGGGTCCACGAACAGCTCCACCACCTCGAACGCGTCACGGGTCATCCGGGCCACCGCCTCGGGGCCGCAGCTGCGCTGGAGCTCCTCGTAGATCCGGCCGGCCGGCAGGTCGGCGGGCGTGGGCCAGCCGAAGCACACCCCGAGGAGCTCACGGCCGTCCCGCTCGGCCCACGCCGCGAACCCCGGCCGCCCGGCGTCCCTGGCCAGCTTGGCGGGGAAGGCGGCGAAGTCGTCCTCGGTCTCGTACCACGGCGGGTCGGCGAAGCACCGCCGGTAGAGACGGGCGATCTCGTCGGAGATCGCCACACAGCCGGGACCGTCGAGTCGCTCCACGGCCCCATTATCGACGACCGGCGAGCCTACCTGGTCGCCCACGCCCTCGCCGTCCGCCGCGGTGAGCACCGCGTCCAGCAGCCCGGGGAAGCGCCGGTCCAGATCGGCGCGGCGCAGCACGACGTAGCAGCGGGTGCCCTCCTGGCGGGTACGGGTGACGCCGGCGTCGCGGAGCACCTTGAGGTGATGGCTCAGCGTGGACCTGGCCACCGGCGCCCGCGGCTCGCCCCAGCCGCGCTCGCGTCCGGCCGCTGCCGGGGCCGGAGGTGGAGCGCGTCAAGCAGGACGAGGCCCGCCGCGTCCCGCTCGGCCGGCGCGGCACCCCCGAGGAGGTCGCCACCTGGATCGTCCGGCTCGCCGACCCCGCCTCGACCTGGCTCACCGGCCAGGTGCTCACCCTGGACGGCGGTCTCGACCTGACGTGACCGGGGGCTCATTCCGCGCGGCGGGCCCGCCTCGATCTGATCAGGAGGATGGCGACCAGCACCGCGGCGGCCCCCGCGACCGGCACCGCGCCACCGGCCTCCATCCAGCCCGAGATCGTCCCCTGCACCCCCGTCACCGTGCCGACCACCGGGTCGTCCGGGTCACCGCCGCCGAAGACCCGCAGCTCGTACCAGCCGTAGTAGGCCACGTACAGGCCGGCCAGGACGAGCAGCACCCCGCTCACCCGGGACACGTGCGGCAGCGACCGGCGCACCCGGAACAGGACGGCCTCCTTGGTCAGCGCCACGGCCAGGGACAGCAGGGCGACGACCAGGCCCATGCCGAGCGCGTACGCGGCGAAGACCGCCAGCCCCCCGGCCACCCCGCCGCTCGTCAGCGAGGCCGACGTCACCGCCAGGAACGGCCCCACCGTGCACGACAGCGAGGCCACCGCGTACGCGACCCCGTACCCGTAGAGCGAGCGCGCTGACCTGGCGGGCCGGGCGGAGACCCCGGGGACGCGGACGGGCAGCGACCGGCCGGCCAGCAGCCAGCCGCCCAGCACCACCAGGATGATCCCGATGACGATCGTCACCCACGGCAGGACCGTCCCCGCCACCGCCGCCAGCGGCGTCACCACCAGCCCGAACAGCCCGAACACGGTCACGAACCCGGCGGTCATCGCCGCCGACAGCAGCACCGCGCGCACCACCGGGCCGCGATGCCAGACGCCGCCCGCGGCGCGCGGCGGCGTGCCCGAGACCAGCAACGTGAGGTACGCGGGCAGCATCGCGAACCCGCACGGGTTGAACGCGGCCACCGTCCCGGCCGTCAGGGCGAGCACGAGAGGCAGGTCGGTCACGACTCACCCGCTCTTGATCTTGGCGATCTCGGCGTCGAGACCGTCGCGGCCGAGCGGCCCGGTGACCTTCGCCGTCTCGCCGCCCGGCTTCATGAAGACGAACACGGACTGCTGGGAGACGCCGAGCCTGGTCCACACCGCGCCCTTCTCGTCCGACAGGTGGACCAGGCCGTCGGTGCCCGTGCCGCGGACGAACTCCTTCATCGCGGCCTCGGCGTCCAGCCCCGCCACGCCCACGAACGCCACGTCCTTGTGGGTGTCGGCGGCGGCCTTCACGGCGGGCGCGTCCGCCCGGCACTTGGTGCACCACGGCGCCCAGAACCAGAACACCACGGGCTTGCCCGCCAGGCTGCCGCCCTCGAACGCCTGCCCGTCGAGGGTCCGCGCGCTGAACCGCAGCGCCTGCGGCACGGCGGCGCCCCCGTCCGGAGACGCGCTCTCCATCGGGTCGCCGCTCTTCATGGGGTCGGCGCTCTCCATCGGGTCGCCGCTCTTCATGGGGTCGGCGCTGTTCATCGGGTCAGTGCTCTTCATCGGGTCGGCGGGCGCCGTGGACGCGCTCTCCATGGGGTCGGCGGGCGCGTCGCCCGGAGCGGCCGCGCCGCATGCGGTCAGGGTCAAGGTCGCTGCGGTGATGACCACCGCCATGCCGGCTCTGTTCACGATCGCCAGGCTAGACAGGCGTGACCGCCGAGAACCTTACGAGCCGGTGACGCCGCCTCCGCCCGGCGGCGTCTAGGCTCACCCTCAAGGTTCGATCTCATACGAAACGGGCGGCAAGGGTTGAGCATCACCGTCGAGACGGAACAGGCGTCAGGCGGCGGCCCGTCGCCTGCGCGGCGGCTGCTGTCCAGGGTGCGCAGGCGCTGGATCTCCTGGTCGGCCGTCACGTTCCTGGCCGTCTGGGCGGTGGTCCGGGCCGGCGGGCTGGAGTTTGGATCGTTCCTCACCCAGCTCATGACCATCACCCCGTACGGCGCGGTGCTGGGCCTGCTGCTGGCCGTGGCGCTGATCAGGCGCAACCGCCCGGCCGCGGTCGTGGCGCTGGTGGCAAGCCTGGCGATGGCCGCCGCCGTGCTGCCCAGAGCGTTCCCGGCCAGTGGACCAGCCGGTGGCCCCGCCGGTGGGATGGCCGGTGAGGCGGCCGGCGGCGTCCCGTTCAGGGTGCTGGCGATCAACCTGTTCGGCCGCGCGGACGCGCGGGCGGTGGTGGAGCTCGTGCGGGAGCTGCGCCCGGACGTGTTCGCCGCGACCGAGCTCACCACCGCGCAGGTCGCCGAGCTGGACGCGGCCGGGCTGGACGAGCTGCTGCCGCACCGCGTGCTGGAGGACGAGCCCGACGCGGTGGGCAGCGGGCTCTACGCGCGGCACCCGCTCACCGCGCTGCCCGGCCTGTTCACGCCGGTCGGGCACAACATGCCGGCGGCGGCCGTGACCCCGCCCGCCGGCGGGCGGGTGGAGGTGGTCGCCGTGCACCCGAACCCGCCGCTGGGCCGGATGGTCGAGAGGTGGAACCGGGCGCTGGCGTCCTTCCCCTCCCCCACCGGCGGCGCGATCCGCGTCCTGGCCGGCGACTTCAACGCCAGCCTGGACCACCGGGCCATGCGCGACCTCCTCGGCCGCGGCTACGCCGACGCCGCCCATCGGGCCGGGGAGGGACTGACGCCGACCTGGCCGAGCGGACGCGCTCTTCCGCCGCTCATCACGATCGACCACATCCTGGTCGACGAGCGCGCCGGGGTGAGCTCCTTCGCCGTGCTGGACGTGCCGGGCACCGATCATCGGGCGGTGTTCGCGGAGCTGCGGCTGCCGCCCGCCGCGGGCTAGACTCGGGCGCATGATCTGGCGACATTGATGCATCACCAGAGGCCGTGGTCGCGGACCGCCGGGCCGGCAGGCGCCCGCAGCCCCCGTCCGTCTCCTCCGGAAGGCCTCACTGATGTCACCGCCTGCCCGGTGGCTCGTCCGCACGCTCTACGTCTACACGTTCCTCGACGAGCTCGTCCTGCTCTACCCGGTCTACACGCTGCTGTTCACCCACACCGGGCTGTCCGTGGCCGAGACGTCCTCGCTCTTCGTCATCTGGTCACTCACCGGCATGGTGCTGGAGATCCCCTCCGGCGCGTGGGCCGACGCCGTGTCCCGGCGGCTGCTGCTGTTCGTCGGCCCGCTGCTCGCCGCCGTCGGCTTCGCGCTGTGGGTGATCTCCCCCTCCTACGGGATCTTCGCGCTGGGCTTCGTACGCTGGGGCGCCCGTGACGCCCTGACCTCGGGCGCGATGGAGGCCCTGGTGTACGAGGAGCTCGCCCGCACCGGCGAGACCTCGCGCTACGCCCGGGTCATGGGCCGGGCCACGGCGGTCGGCGTGATGGCGGCCGCCGCGGCCATGGCCCTGGCGACCCCGGTCCTCGCCGCCGGCGGCTATCTCGGGGTGGGCGCGGCCAGCGTGCTCGCCTGCCTGCTCACCGCCGCCACCGCCCTGGCCTTCCGCGAGCACCGCCACGCGGACTCCCCTGATGGGGTGGACGCCGCGGCGCCGTCCTACTGGCAGGTACTGAAGGCCGGGCTGGCCGAGGCGCGGGGGAACCGCCGGGTGCTCGACGGACTGGTGCTCGTCGCCACCGTGACCGCCGTCTGGGGCGCGCTGGAGGAGTACGTGCCGTTCCTCGGCGTCGAGACCGGGCTGTCCGAGACGGCGATCCCGCTGGTGTACCTGCTGCTGTGGGTGGGCGTCACGGCCGGCGGGCTGCTGGCCGGGCGGGTGGGACGGCTGCGGCCACGCGGGTTCGGCTCGCTGCTCGTGATCGCGGCCACCACCCTGGCCGGCGGCGCGCTCACCGGGCACCCCGCCGGGTTCGTGCTGATCGCGGCGTCTTTCGCGCTGTTCCAGTCGGCGGGCGTGGTGGCCGACGCCCGGTTGCAGGACAGCATCACCGGGCCCGGCCGGGCCACCGTCACCTCGGTGGCCGGGCTGGGCACCGGCCTGGTCACCGTGGCGGTCTTCGTGGTCTACGGGGCCGCCTCCGGCCTGGTCCCGCACGGGCTGATGTTCGCGCTGCTGAGCGTCCCGTACCTGCTCGTGGCCGGGTGGGCGATGACCGGGCGGCGGACCCGCCCCGTCCCTGAGGGGGTGGTCCGGTGAGGTTCGCCGTCCCTCCGGCCCCCTGACCTGCGTTCACCCCTTCCCCGCCGGGGTATGGGCCGCCCATGAGATATCACGTGCTCGCCTGCGACTACGACGACACCCTGGCCCGGCACGGCAAGGTCGCCGAGCACACGATCAAGATGCTGGAACGGGTCTCCCGCTCGGGCCGCAAGCTGCTGCTGGTCACCGGGCGGGAGCTCGACGACCTGCTGTCCGTCTTCCCGCACACCGACCTGTTCGACGCGATCGTGGCCGAGAACGGCGGCCTGCTCTACGACCCCGGGCAGCGCACCAGGGAGCCGCTCGCGCAGGCGCCGCCGGCCGAGTTCGCCGAGCGGCTGCGCGGCCAGGGCGTCACCCCCCTCGGCACCGGGTCGGTGATCGTGGCCACCCGCGACCCGTACGACCCCCAGGTGCAGGAGGCGATCCGGGAGCTGGGCCTGGAGCTGCAGGTCATCAGGAACAAGGGCGCGGTCATGGTGCTGCCGCCCGGCGTGAACAAGGCCAGCGGCCTGACCGCCGCGCTGGACCGGCTGTCCGCGTCGCGCCACAACGTGGTGGCCGTCGGCGACGCCGAGAACGACCACGCCTTCCTCACCGCCGCCGAGTGCGGCTGCGCCGTCGCCAACGCCGTGCCGTCCCTGCTGGACCAGTGCGACCTGCCGCTGGACCGCGAGCACGGCGAGGGCGTGGCCGAGCTGGCCGACCGGCTGCTGTCGGGCGAGCTCGACGAGGTGGAGATCCCGCGGCACCACATCCTGCTCGGCGAGGGGCCGGACGGCGAGGTGCGGCTGCCCCCGTACGGGACCGGCCTGGTGGTGGCGGGGCCGTCGGGCAGCGGCAAGTCCACGGTCACCACGGCGCTGCTGGAGCGGCTCGTCGAGGCGCGGTACCAGTGCGTGATCATCGACCCGGAGGGCGACTACGCGGAGTTCCCCGGCGTCGCCGTGCTGGGCGAGCCGGACCGGCCGCCGGTCGCGGAGGAGGTGCTGCGGCTGCTGGAGTCTCCGGACCAGAGCGCGGTGGTCAACATGATCGGGATGCCGCTGCGCGACCGGCCCGCGTTCTTCTCCGAGCTGATGCCCCGGCTGGTCGCGCTGCGGGCCCGGCTCGGCCACCCGCACTGCGTGGTCGTGGACGAGGCGCACCACCTCATGCCGGCCGAGCTGCAGGAGGTGCCGGTCAAGGACGTCCGCGACCTCGGCTCGGTGTTCATGATCACCGTGCATCCGGAGGCGCTCAGCCCTGCCGCGCTCAACCTGGTCAACGGTGTGATCGCGGTCGGTCCCGAGCCCGAGGAGACGCTGGGCGCCTTCGCCGCCGCCCTCGGCCGGGAAGCCCCCGAGCTGGTGGGCGAGGCTGAGGGGGTGGCGCTCTGGCGCACCTCCGCCGACGCCGCCGAGCGCGTCCATCCGGCGCCGGGCCGCGCGCACCGCACCCGCCACCGCCGCAAGTACGCCGCCGGCACCATGTCCAAGGACAAGAGCTTCTACTTCACCGGCCCCGAGGACCGGCTCAAGCTGCGGGCCCGCAACCTGCACGTGTTCGTGGAGCTGGCCGAGGGCGTGGACGACGAGACCTGGGCCTTCCACCTGGGCAGGGGCGACTACTCGACCTGGATCGGCGAGAAGCTGGGCGACTCGGAGCTGGCCGACGAGGTCGCACAGGTGGAGCGGGAAGGCGGCGACGACACCCTGCGACAGGTGGCCGAGCTGATCGAGCGGCGCTACACGCTGCCCGCCGAACCGACCAAGTACGACCCGGACCACGACGACCGCTGAACCGATGCCACGCGGCTCCGCTTTCCGGGAACCGCCGGAGCCGGAAGATCGTTTTCGGTACGGTCACCGGCCGTAAGGAAACGGAGAGTTGCAGTGGTGTTCAAAAGGATGCTGGGCGCGTTCGGCGTCGGAGCCCCCTCGGTCGACACGGTTCTCAGCACCCCCCGGGTGCGCCCGGGCGGCACGATGGCGGGTGAGGTCCGGCTCAAGGGCGGCGACTTCGACGCCTCGATCGAGCACGTGACGCTGGCGCTGGTCGCCCGCGCCGAGGCGGAGGCGGGTGACAGCGAGGTCACCGGGGTGGCGGAGCTGCGCCGGTTCCAGGTCTCGGGCCCGTTCACGCTGGCCAAGGGCGAGGAGCGGACGATCCCGTTCCAGACCGAGGTGCCGTGGGAGGCGCCGATCAGCGAGGTGCAGGGGCAGCCGCTGACCGGGATGGCGCTGGGCGTGCGCACCGAGCTGGCCATCGCCAAGGCGGTCGACAAGGGCGACCTCGACCCGATCGTGGTCGAGCCGCTGCCGTCGCAGCAGCGCGTCATGGAGGCGTTCCTGCAGCTGGGCTTCGCCTTCAAGTCGGCCGACCTGGAGATGGGCCAGATCTACGGCGTGCGCCAGGAGCTGCCCTGCTACCAGGAGATCGAGTTCTACGGCCCGCCCGGTCAGATCGCCGAGGCGGAGCTGACGTTCGTGGCCGGGCCCGACGGGATGGACATCGTCATCGAGGCCGACCGGCGCTCCGGCCACTACGGCTCCGACGCCATCGGCCGCTTCCGGGTGGCCCACGACGAGGCGCTGCGGATGGACTGGGCCGCCGAGATCGGCGCCTGGCTGAACGGCCTCTCGCAGTACCAGGGATTCGGCCAGCAGGGGTACGGGCACCCGGGTCACCACCATGGGGACGACCATCACCACCACCGCGGTGGCGGCGGCATGGGCGGGATGATCGCGGCCGGCGCCGTGGGCGTGGCCGGCGGGATGGTCGCCGCCGAGCTGATCGACGAGGCGTTCGAGGGCGAGGAGGAGGAATGACCTCGCGCCGGGTCAGCGGGAGCTGCTGACCCGGTCGCCGCCCAGCAGCTCGGCGAAGAGGTCCTCCCACATGGGCATGACCACGTCCGGGGCGTAGCCCCGGGCGGTGTCGGCCGCGGCGGCGCCCATCTCGATGCGCCGCCTGCGGTCCCGCACGACCTTCTTGAGGGCGGCGGCCAGGGCGTCGACGTCGCGCGGCGGCACGAGCAGCCCGTCGACACCGTCGGTGAGCACGTCGCGCGGGCCGGTGGGGCAGTCGAAGGCGACGACGGCCAGGGCGTGCGTCATCGCCTCGATCATGACCATGGGCAGGCCCTCGAAGCGTGAGCTGAGCGCGTAGACGGAGGCCGCCGCGAGCTCGTCGTCCAGCCGCTCGGTGCGGCCCATCAGGGCGACGTGGCCGCCCAGGCCCAGCTCGTCGATCTGCGCCTGGAGGCGGGCCTCGCGCGGGCCGTTCCCGAAGATGCGCAGACTCCAGTCGGGGTGTTCGGCCACCACCTGGGCGAACGCCTGGATGAGCAGGTCGAACCCCTTCTGGGGCACCAGCCGGCCGGCCGCCACCACGACCGGGTTGCGCTGCGTGGAGCGCTCCTGGTCGACCTTGTGGACCGCGTTCGGGATCTGCACGATCCTGGTGCCGGGCAGGATCTCCTGATATTCGAGCTGGTTCGTCCTGGTCAGCACCGCCACGGCGTCGAACCGGCCGTAGTGGCGGACGATCTCGCTGCGGATCGTCTCGGGGTAGGCGGTCAGGTTCATGTGTTCCTGCGCCACCTTGACCACGCCCTTGGCCGCGCGCCTGGCGGCGATCAGGTTGAGCGCCGGACGGGTGGTGATCAGGATCCCGTCCGGCAGCGAGGCGACGTAGTCCATGACGGCCTTCTCCACGCGCTCGGTGAAGTACTCGGCCGCGAACTCGCCGCGGGGCACCATCTTGCCGCGGACCCTGCGCCACACCTTGCGCGCCGGCGAGTCCGGCCGGCGGCCCTCCCGCTGGTCCACCAGGGCGCTGATCCGGACGTCCTGGTGGATGGCGAACTGGGGCTTGTTCCGGCGGCGGACCACGCTGACGATCTCGACGTCGTGACCGGCCCTCGCCATGGCGTTGGCCTGGTTGACGACGGTGCGGATGGTGCCGCCCATGCCGTAGGCGTGGAGCATCAGGTAGCGGATCCTCATGCCAGGTAGCCCCAGGTGCGGCACATCGGCTTCAGCGAGTCGAGGATCGTGTCGGGGTCGGGCAGCTCGCGGCCGGGCTGCACGGTGCCCGAGCGGATCTTGTCCCGCCAGTCGCCCAGGCCCTTCTGGATGACCGCCTGCTCGCCGTACGAGAGCATCCCCGGCTCCCATTCGAGGCCGAGGAACGCGCAGATCTCGCGGGTCACCCGCTCCGGCTCGGCGCTGAGGTCCTCGTAGCGGACGGTCAGGCCGGGCAGCGCCGCCTTCGCCCGCTCGACCGCCTTCATGTAGCGCAGGGCGTCGGTCGCGGCCGCCTCCCGGTCTCGTTTGTCGGGGCTGGCCTCGTACCAGGAGGTGGCGATCGAGGCCGGGTGCCGCAGGAGGAAGATGTAGCGCGCGTCCGGCCAGCAGGTCGCGATCCGCTCGTAGGCGAACGCGTTCGCCGGGGTCTTGTCCACGACGAATCGTTTGCCGCTGCGCACCAGCTCCCGGTGGAGCACGCGGTCCCAGAGCAGATGCTCCAGGTCGGCCTGGTTGTGGCCGAGCGCTTCCATTGCCTTCGCAGCCAGGGACGTGCCGAACTCCACTCTGAGGCGCCGCACGTGGAGTTCGTGCGGCGCGTGCAGGTCCGAATGGGCGTTCATGACGGAACGCAGCAGGGTGGAACCGGACCGCACCGGGGAGATGATGAAGATCGGCGCGGTCAGCAGCCGGTCGGCCTTCGGGTCGGCCGGCGGCCTGATCTCGGCCTCGGTCTGCTTGATCTTGGCGGGCGCGGTCTTGACCGGCGCCGCCGTCGAAATCCCCTGGTTCCCTACTCGATTGACCTGGAATCCGGTGAACCTGACCAGCGCTTTGTTGAATTTACGCTGCCAGCTCATGCCGATGCAGACTACCCACCCTTCCTGGCAGTTCCCTGGCAATCTCCGGACATCGCGGGGTGAAGACTTGCGCCGGGGACCCGGACCCGGGGATGTTTTGGTATTTCGGACGGGATATTCTCGGGCGCTGTACGGTTACGCGGGTCCGCCGGGAAACCTCTTCGGGGAAGCCTGACATCCACATGAGACGTGTCCGGGCCGCCTCTGTCCTGTTCGGCGGCTATCAGCACCCCACCCAGATGATCGCGGTGGGTTTCGGCCTTGCCATATTCGTCGGCACCCTGCTGCTGTCCCTGCCCGCCGCCACCGCCGAGGGGCAGACCACCACCTGGCTGACGGCGCTGTGGACCGCGACCGCGTCCGTCTCGCTGACCGGCCTGATCATCGTCGACACCCCGACGCACTGGTCCGTCTTCGGCGAGGTGGTCATCATCGGGCTGGTGCAGATCGGCGGCCTCGGGATCATGACCCTGGCCACGGTCTTCACCGTGCTGGTGTCCGGCAGGCTCGGCCTGCGCGCCCGGCTGTTCGCCCAGGCCGAGACCAAGACGCCGACCATGGCCGACATGCGGAAGGTCGTCCGCAAGGTCGTGGTGTTCAGCCTGGTGTGCGAGGCCGTCGCCGCCGTCATGTTCACCGCACGGTTCATGATCGGGTACGGGGAGAGCCTCGGCCGCGCCCTCTACCTCGGGGTCTTCCACGGCATCTCGGCCTTCAACAACGCCGGTTTCGCGCTCTGGTCGGACAACATCATGGGGTTCGTCGGCGACCCGTGGATCTGCCTGACGTTCTCGGCGGCGGTCATCGTGGGCGGGCTGGGCTTCCCCGTGGTGTTCGAGCTGCTGCGCTCCTGGCGGCATCCGGGCAGGTGGAGCGTGCTGACCAGGATCACCGTGTACGCCACCCTGATCCTGCTGGTCCTGGGCACCCTGGTCTATTTGGCCACCGAGTGGCGCAACCCCGGCACGCTCGGCCGGCTGGACGAGCCCACCAGGGTGCTGGCCGCGTTCTTCCTGTCGGCCATGGTCCGCACGGCCGGGTTCAACAGCGTCGACACCGGCGCGCTGCACCCGTCGAGCTGGCTGCTGTCGGACGTCATGATGTTCATCGGCGGCGGCAGCGCCGGCACCGCGGGCGGCATCAAGGTGACCACGCTCGGCCTGCTGGCCTTCGTCATCTGGTCCGAGCTGCGCGGCGAGCCCAAGGTGAACGTCGGCCATCGCCAGGTCCCCGAGGCCGCCCAGCGCCAGGCCGTCGTGGTGACGGTGATGAGCGCGGCGCTGGTGGCCTTCTGCACCTACGTGCTGCTGGTGCTCACCCCGCTCAACCTCGACCGGGTGCTGTTCGAGGTGATCGCCGCGTTCAGCACGGCGGGGCTCACGACCGGCATCACGAATGACATCCCGCCCGCCGGGCACCTGCTGCTCATCATGCTGATGTTCGTGGGCCGGATCGGGCCGCTCACCATAGGCTCCGCGCTGGCGCTCAAGGAACGGGCCCGGCGCTACGAACTACCCGAGGAGCGGATGATCGTTGGTTGACCGAAGCAACGACCCTGTGGTGGTGATCGGCCTCGGCCGGTTCGGCTCCGCCCTCGCCCTCGAACTGACCAGGCGCGGCACGGAGGTGCTGGCCATCGACAACCGCCCCAAGATCGTCCAAGGGCTGTCGGGGCACATCACCCACCTGGCCACCGCCGACGCCACCGACCTGGAGACGCTGCAACAGCTCGGCGTGCCCGACTTCTACCGCGCCGTCGTCGCGATCGGCGACCTGGAGGCGAGCATCCTGAGCGCGTCCCTCCTGGTCGAGCTGGAGATCGACGACATCTGGGCCAAGGCCGTCAGCCAGCAGCACCGCCGCATCCTCAGCCGGGTCGGCGTGCACCACGTGGTGCTGCCCGAGCACGACATGGGCGAGCGGGTGGCCCACCTGGTCAGCGGCCGGATGCTCGACTACATGGAGGTGGACGAGAACTTCGCGCTGATCAAGACCCGGCCGCCGAAGGAGTACGTGGGCGTCCCGCTGGGGGCGTCGAACCTGCGGCGCAAGTACGGCGTCACGATCGTCGCGGTGAAGAAGGAAGGCGAGGAGTTCACGTACGCGACCGCCGAGACGGAGCTGTCGTACGGCGACATCATCCTCGTCTCCGGCCGCAGCGACGAGATCGAGCGCTTCTCCGAGCTGACCTGAGCGACGCCCGCGCGCCTGGTCTGATCAGCGAATTGGCAAAAGGAAGGATTTCTGGCCATTACCGTGGCTATAGGGTTTTGGCAAGGGTGGCGAATCGGGGAGGTTCTCTCACATGGACCGGGGATCAGGGATCCTGCGGCTCGCGGGTGCGGCAGCGGCGGCCGGCGTGCTCACCGCCGCCCTCGCCCTTCCGGCGGTCGGCGGCGCCGGGGCGATGTTCGTCAACACGGCGGAAGAGCTCAACCTGAAGGCGATGACCCTCGAGGAGCCGCCGCTGGCCGAGAAGACCACGATCCTCGACGCCAAGGGCGACTCCATCGGCCAGTTCTACGAGGAATACCGCGAGAGCGTCGGACTCGACGAGATCTCCGAGGTGATGAAGACCGCCATCATCGCCATCGAGGACTACCGCTTCTACGAGCACGGCGCCATCGACATCGAGGGCACGCTGCGCGCCCTGGCCAAGAACCTGACCTCCGGCGGCATCGCCCAGGGCGGCTCCAGCATCACCCAGCAGTACGTCAAGCAGGTCCTGCTCAACTCGGCCGTCACCGACGAGGAGAAGGCCAAGGCGCTGGAGGCCAGCTACGCCCGCAAGCTCAACGAGCTGCGCTACGCGATGGGCGTCGAGGAGAAGTACACCAAGGACCAGATCCTGGAGAAATACCTCAACATCGCCTACTTCGGCGCGAGCGCGAACGGCGTGGAGGCCGCGGCCAAGCGGTTCTTCGGCGTCTCGGCCAAGGATCTCGACCTGGCCCAGGCGGCCACCCTGGCCGGAGCCGTGCAGGATCCCAACCGCACCGACCCGAACCTGGGCAGGCAGTACCGCCAGCGGCTGCTGGAGCGGCGCAACATCGTGCTCAACCGGATGCGCGAGCTGGGCAAGATCACCGATGCGGAGCTCGAAGAGGCCAAGGCCAAGAAGCTCGGCTACAAGGGCACCCCGCTGCCCGGCGGCTGCGGCGCGAGCCGGTACCCCTACTACTGCATGTACGTGCGGGCCGAGATCCTCGGCAACCCGGCCTTCGGCAAGACCAAGAAGGAGCGCACCCAGCTGCTCAACCGGGGCGGCCTGACGATCAAGACCACGCTCGACCCCAAGATGCAGAAGGCGGCCGAGCGGGCCATCAAGAAGTGGGTGCGCCCCTCGGACCACCCGGTGGCCGCCGAGGCCCTGGTCGAGCCCGGCACCGGCGAGATCAAGGCGATGGCCGCGAGCCGCACCTACGGCCGCTCCAAGAAGCGGAACGAGATGTCGTACAACGTCGTGGCCGACGCGGCGCACGGCGGCGGCATCGGCTTCCAGGCCGGCTCGACGTTCAAGACCTTCACCCTCCTGACCGGGCTCAAGGAGGGCATGAAGGTCAGCGACGGGTTCTCGGTGGGCGCCGGCTACCGGGCGCCCGGCTACTCGACGTTCAAGAACTGCAAGGGCGAGAACATCGGCGACCCGTCCCACACCGTCACCAACGACGAGGGGTCGGGCGGCTTCAGGACGCTGCAGACCGGCACCTGGGGCTCGGTCAACACCTTCTTCATGAAGCTGCAGGAGGAGGTGGGCCTCTGTGACACGATCAAGACGGCCAAGTCCCTGGGCATCAAGCGCGCCGACGGCCAGCCGCTGCAGGAGTTCTCGACGTTCACGCTCGGCATCAACGAGATGGACCCGGTGACGGTCGCCAACGCCTACGCGGCGATCGGGGCGCGCGGCAAGTACTGCGAGCCGATGGTCGTCACCCAGATCGTCGACCGCTACGGCAAGGCCAAGAAGTACGAGCCGAAGTGCAAGCAGGTGATGGACCCCGAGGTCGCGGACGCCGCGGCGCACATCCTCGAAGGGGTGTTCACCAAGGGCACGATGCGCGGCGTCGGCGGCATCGGCCGGCCGGCGGCGGGCAAGACCGGCACCACGGACGCCCAGGCGACGGCCTGGTTCGCCGGGTTCACCCCCGACCTGGCGGGCGCGGTCAGCATCGGCGACCCGCGCGGCTCGCAGAAGTACAAGCTGAACAACGTCACGATCGGCGGCCGCTACTACGGGTCGGTCTTCGGCGCCAGCATCCCGGGGCCGATCTGGCGCGACACCATGCTGGCGGCGCTGAAGGGGACCAAGGCGACGAAGTTCCACCCGCTCGACTCCTCCAGGTTCGGCGGCTGCGGGTCGAGCTGCGCGCCGGTGCAGCGGGACTCGGGGGACCGTGACGAGCCCCGCCAGCTGCGCGACATCGACGGCGACGACGGCATCAGGGCGGACCTGGGCCTGGACTGATCGGCCGGCGCTCACGGGAGGGTCCGGGGTCCGGGCCCTCCCCGCCGGCGTGACACGTCAGCGGGCCGGGAAATGGCGCAGAAAATCTCCGCTCTTTCGAGTCCCATCACCTGCGGATTTCTTTACTCGGAACTAACAGCGCAGTACAGAGGGACTGTTAACGGCGGCGAAACATTGATAACGTGGGAGCGCTCCCAGGGATCTTCGGCGCGAGGTGTCGAGCATGTCCGAGCAGCCCACACTGGCCCAGGTCGCCGCGGCCGCCGGGGTCTCCCCGGCCACCGCTTCCCGCGTGCTCACCGGCTCGGTCCGGGTCAGCACGTCAACCCGTCGCCAGGTCTACGAAGCCGTGTCCCGGATGGGATACGTGCGGCAGCGGGCGCCCAGAGGATCGGTCTCCAGAACCACGGCGACCGGAATCACCGCGGTCATCTGCGACCATCTGCCGCGATTATTCTCCGAACCGTACTATGCCCGGCTGCTATCCGCCAGCGGGGCCGTCGTCGCCGAGAGCGGCACCAACCTGACCATCACCACGGTCAACCCGACCTCGTCCATCCTGCCCACGCTGTCCGGCGCGGTGCTGCTCGTCGGCGCCAGGGAACGGCATCCCCTCGCCATCAAGCTCTGCACCTCCGGCATCACCGTGCGCAACATCGGCCGGCCGCCGCACGACCTGAAGCTGCCGTACGCCGACGTGGACAACTACGACGGCGGGCGGCAGGCCGCCGAGCACTTCCTGCTCACCGGGCGCAGGTCCGTCGCCGCCATCGGCGGCCCGCCCTCACTGCCCGCCGCCAAGGACCGGCTCGACGGCCTGATCAAGACGCTTCGGGAGGCGGGCGCGGCCGAGGTCCCCGTCGCGTACGGAGACTTCACCGCGGCGTCGGGCACCCACGCCATGCAGTGGCTGCTGCGCCACGCCCCCGGCCTGGACGCGGTGTTCGCCGCCTCCGACCTGATGGCCGCCGGGGCGATCCAGGCGCTGCGCCGGGCGGGCCGCAGGGTGCCCGCCGACGTCGCGGTGATCGGGTTCGACGACGCGCCGGTCGCCCGGCACACGAACCCGGCGCTCACCACCGTACGTCAGCCTGTCGAGGAGGTGGCCACCATCGCGACCAGGTTGCTACTGTCCGGAACGACCGGGATCGATCCGATCCTCCCGACAGAACTGGTCATCCGTGACTCGGCATGAACCCGGAGACGTCCTGGCCCGCAGGTACCTGCTCCTGGACCCGCTGGCCCGCGGTGGCATGTCCGTCATCTGGCGGGCCTTCGACCAGTCGCTGCACCGGATGGTGGCGGTCAAGGTGCAGTGCTCGTCCCTCCAGACGGGCCTCGGGGACCGGGTCCGAGCGCGGAGCGAGGCACGGGCCGCCGCCCGGTTCATCCATCCGGACGCCATCGAGATCTACGACTACGGCGAGGCCGTGACCACCAGCGGGGAGGTCGCGGCCTTCGTCGTGATGCCGCTGCTGGACGGGGTGCCGCTGGCCGAGCGCCTGCAGGAGGGCCCGCTGCCGTGGCCGCAGGCCGCCGCCGTCGCCATGCGGACCGCCCGGGTGCTGGCCGCCGGGCACGCCCGCGGGCTCGTCCACCGGGACGTCACCGCCGAGAACGTGCTGCTCACCGGCGACGGGCTGAAGCTGCTCGACTTCGGCATCGCGGCCTCGGCCGGCGACCCCGACGACGGCCGGGGCACGCCGCCGTACGTCGCGCCCGAGCGGCTGGCGGGGGCGCCGACCCACCCGGCCATGGACGTGTACGCGCTGGGCGTGCTGCTGTTCACCATGATCGCGGGGCATACCCCGTACCCGGAGACCACGTGGGAGCAGCTGGAGACGGCGCGCCGCCCGTACCCGCCGCCGCGCCCGCCCGGCGCGCCGCACGGGATGGCGGCGCTCTGCCAGCGGTGTCTCGAGCCCGAGCCGGCCCGCCGCCCGCAGGCGGCGGAGGTCGCGTCGGCCCTGTCGACCGCGCTCAGCCTGCCCAAGCGGCTGCGGCGCGGCCTGGCCGTGGCGGGCACGGCGGTGCTCGCGCTGTCGCTGGCGGCGCTGCTGGAGCTGCCCCGGCAGGTGATGCCGCCCGCGGTGAGCTCGCCGGCGCCGTCGTCAGCGCCGTCCGCGCCGCCGTCGTCGGTCGCCTCGATGCCGGCCATGGAGCGGACGCAGGCCGAGGCGCAGACGGTCCGGCAGGCGGTCGACGGCTTCCACGCCACCCTGGAGGGCTCCGACGTGTGCGGCGCGCTCGGCGGGGACGTGGCGCTGGACCTCAAACAGGTGCTGCGCGGGGCGCTGGTGTCGCCGGGACCGGAGGAGACCCGCCTGTCCGGGCTGCGCAGGAAGCTGGCGGACCGGGAGCGGGAGGGCCGGCTCACCTCGGCCTGCCGATCCCAGCTGGAGATCCGGCTCAACGAGATCTCCGCCGCCCGCCGGTCGCCCTGACGGTCCCGGCGCGGGCCCGTCACGAGCACGTGTAGCCCGAGGCGACGGCCGTGGAGCCGCCGGGGCGGGAGGCCTGGAAGCCGAAGCCGGTGCTGCCTCCGGGCGCCAGGGAGCCGTTGTACGGGAGGTTGGTCGCGGTCACTGTCTGCCCGCTGGTGGACAGCTGGGCCCCCCAGGAGCCGGTGATCGCCTGACCGGCGGGAAGGGTGAACGTGACGCGCCAGCCGGAGATCGGCGACGAGCCGCCGTTGGTCACCGTGACCGGCTGGACGACGTACCCGGTGTCCCACTGGTTCTGGACGGTCGCGACGGCCTGGCAGGAGCCGCCGGGCTGCGGGTCCTGGCCGCCCGAGGTGGTGACGGAGAAGGAGCCGACCGCCAGGCCGGCGCCGCCCACCCAGGGCTCGAACCCGGCCTGCACGCTGGTCAGGTACCAGGACCGCTGGCCGTACCCGCGGGCCACGACGTCGGCGTAGAAGGTGTCGACGGCGAAGTCGAGGGAGGTGGCGGGCGTGGTGCGGACGTACGAGATGACGTTCCAGCCGATGTTGCCGAACCAGACCTGCCAGGTGGCGCCGGCCAGGTTGACGGTGCCGACCTGGGACCCGATCGGCTGGATGGAGCCCCGCCGGTTCAGCCAGATCATCAGCTCGGCGCCGGTGTTCTGCCCGTCGGTGCGCGGCGTGGGGTCGAACCACAGGTCGTAGGCGGCGTTCCAGGTGCCGCTGTTCGGATAGCTCATGCTGACGGCGGAGCGCAGGTTGCGGAAGCCGCTCGCGTCCGCCCGCATGGGCAGGCCGCTGCCGGTGGTGCAGTTGGCGTAGTGGCAGCCGGCGAAGATGGACGGGTAGGCGGCGGGCGCGCCGTTGGTGGCGTTGTTGTGCGCGGCCTGGGTGATGGTGAAGCCGCCGTTCTGGTTGACGTCGATGCACTGTGCCGTGTCGGCGCCCCAGACGTTGTTCTGCACGACGTAGCGGCCGTTCTGGATGGCCGTGGAGCCGTACTTCTCGCAGATGACGGGGGCCGCGGCCTGCGCGGGCAGGGCGAACGCGAAGGTCGCCAGGAGGACCGCGAGGGCCATGGGGAGGTGCACGCGTCTCATGCCCGCCACCATCACGAGGCCGGGGCGGCTCCGGCAACCCGGCCCGGTCCTGTGGTGCGGCGGCAGGGTGGGCCACCAGGCGAAACCACCGCCGGGACGACTGAAAGTTTCACTTGGGATTGTCGGACTTAGTCCGGACATGTTGTAATGCGATCACGCGAGTGCTGCCGGGCGGGCGGGTCGTGGTGGGTTCCTCTGTCATGCGTGTGAGCAAAGGAATCTTGTCCATGAGAGTCATGCGTTCGGTGGTCCTCGCGGCCGCCGCGGCGTTCGCCATGATCATCACCGCCTTCGTGATCCCCCAGTCGGCCCAGGCCCACGGCGTCACCATGTTCCCCGGCAGCCGCACCTTCCTGTGCTGGCAGGACGGCCTGCGGGACAACGGCGCGATCGACCCGTACAACCCCGCGTGCGACGCGGCCGTCGCGCAGAGCGGCACCACCCCGCTGTACAACTGGTTCGCCGTGCTCCGCTCCGACGGCGCCGGCCGGACCAGCGGGTTCATCCCCGACGGCCAGATCTGCAGCGGCGGCACCGGCGGGCCGTACGACTTCAGCGCCTACAACGCGGTGCGCAACGACTGGCCCAAGACCCACCTGACGTCGGGCGCGAACATCCAGATCCGGCACAGCAACTGGGCGGCCCACCCGGGCTCGTTCGACCTCTACATCACCAGGAACGGGTGGAACGCGAACGGCCCGCTGCGCTGGGCCGACCTGGAGAAGTTCGGCACCGTGAGCAACCCGCCGCAGTCGGGCGGCGTGGGCGCGCTCAACTACTACTACTGGAACTCCACGCTCCCGTCCGGCAAGAGCGGTAACCACATCCTGTTCATCCACTGGAAGCGCTCCGACAGCAACGAGAACTTCTACAGCTGCTCGGACGTCGTCTTCGACGGCGGCAACGGCGAGGTCACCGGCGTCGGCCCGGGCGGCGGGCAGTCGCCCGGCCCCGACCCGACGGACACGCCGACCCCGGACCCCGACGCGGACTGCCAGGCCACCTTCCGCGGCACCTACAACGGCTGGGACGGCCACTTCCAGGGTGAGGTGACCGTCCGCAACACCGGCACCACCCCGATCAACGGCTGGACGGTGTCCTGGACCTACACCGGCGGCCAGGGCTTCTCGGGCTCGCCCTGGAACGCCACCCTGACCGGGCAGCCGCCCAACGTGGTGGCCAAGAACGCGTCGTACAACGGGCAGCTGGCGCCGAACGGCTCGACCACGTTCGGGTTCAACGCCACGGGCAGCGTGCCCAGCCCGGTCCCGACGCTGACCTGCACGAGCCCGTAGAGGCAGGCCGATGCTGGAGGACGTACGAAGGCCACCGGCCCGGCGGCGCGGCTTCCTGGCCGTCGCCGCCGTGGTCGTGGCCGCGATCGCCGGTACGTCGCTCCTCGCGGTCCTGCGGCAGCCCGAGCTGCCGCAGGACCTGCACGGGGAGCTGACCGCCCGGGTGACGGCGCTGCTTGAGCGGTCCTCTCCTGAGGAGCACCACCACCACGGGCATCACTTCGAAGAGGACGCCGGGAAGATCATCTGTGCCGTCGACCCGTTCGGCGTGGCCCCCGAGGGCGCGCGGAGCGTGGCCGAGGTGGAGTGGGTGTACGCCCGGCACATGTGCGCGATCACCGGCCCCGGCACGGACTGGAAGACGTCCGTGCGGGTCGCCGGCCCGCTCGCCGTGCGGCTCGGCCACCACACCGAGGTACGGGTGCCCGCCGCGGGAGACGGCTACCCGGAGCGGGTCAGGGAGCTGATCCCTGAGCGCCTGCACGAGGAGGCCTTCGCGGACTTCGGCGACGACGCGGCGCTGGATGCCGCGCGGGCGAGGTTCGAGCAGGCCAGGTAGGACCTTTCGAGCAGTCCGAGGAAGAAGCGGGGCCCGGCCCGACGGGCGGGACGGGCCCCGCGGAAGCGGGCGGGCACCGGCAGGAGCGGTGGCCCGCAAGCGAACGCGGCCGGCGGAGGGGGAGGACTCTTCAGGCCGGCCGCGTTCGCGCCATCCGGGCGGGATGGGTTCGCAGGGGCGGTTCACTTCATCGGGATGGGCCTCACCTCCTCGGCGTGGGGGACGGGTCGGTCAGGTGGCGCAGGTGTAGCCGGACGGCACGCTCGTCTGTCCGCTGGGCCGGGAGGCCTGGAAGCCGAAGCCGGTGCTGCCGCCGGGGCCGAGGTCGCCGTTGTAGCCGACGTTCCTCGCGGTCACGGTCTGGCCGCTGACGGAGACGGCGGCGTTCCAGAAGCCGGTGATCTGATGGCCCGCGGGCAGCGTGAACGTCACCGTCCACCCCGTCACGGCCGAGGCGCCGGTGTTGGTGACGCCGGCCTGGACGACGTACCCGCCGCCCCACTGGCTCTGCACCGTGGGGGTCACCGAGCAGCCGCCGCCGCCCGAGCCCGGCTGGGTGGTGAACGAGCCGTTCGGCGACGACGCGGACTGGTTGCCCGCCGCGTCCCTGGCTCGCACGTACACCTGGTAGGCGGTGGCCGGGGTCAGGCCGGAGAGCGTGATCGCGTTGGTCGCCGTCTGGCCGAGGAGCGTGCCGCCGGAGCGGTAGACGTCGTAGCCGGTGACGCCCACGTCGTCGGTGGAGGCGGTCCAGGTGAGGCGGGTCCCGGTGGCGGTCACGTTCGACGCGGACGGGGCTCCGGGGGCGGACGGCGGGGTGGTGTCGTCCTCGCCGCCGCCGCCGTAGATCGCGGCCTCGCGGGCGGTCGCCCTGATGCCGTTGGTCCCGTCGAAGAGCCGCCGGCCCCAGGAGGTGAGCTGGGTGACGTCGAAGTTCGTGACCTGGTCCAGGTACTCGACGCCGCCGCCGTTGCCGCTCCACGACCAGCCGAAGTAGCCGAGGCCGCGGCTCACGGCCTGGGCCATGATCGTGTCCTCGTCGGGGTTGCCGTCGGAGTGGTCGTGCCCGAACTCGCCCACGACCAGCGGCAGCCCGGCGGTCCTGAACGCGTCCATGTAGGCGGTGATCTCCGCGGCCGTGTCGAAGACCCCGTACATGTGGATCGAGAAGATCACGTTGCGGTCGGGGTCGCTGTCGAAGACGGTCCTGGCGTTGTCGCGCATGGTGAACTGCCAGTCCTGTCCCCAGTTGGGGGCGTCGACCATGAGCGCGTGGTCGAAGCCGTTGGTCCGCAGCTTCTGGATCGCGGCCGAGGTGGCGGCGGCCCAGCCGGGCGTGACGGCGTTGTTGCCGATGGGCTCGTTGCCGATGTTGACGATGACGTGGTCCTCCTGGCCGGCCAGGGCGGACTTGACGCTGATCCAGTAGTCGGCGGCCTGGTCGAGGGTGTAGGCGCCGCTCTGCTCGCCGTACCCGGTGGTGTCGTGGTTCTCCAGGACGCAGATCAGCCGGTTCTGCTTGCACAGGGAGACGACGCCGGCCACGTCGGCGGCGTTGTTCGGGGTCCATCGGCCGCCGCTGAGCACCACCCGCACGGCGTTGGCGCCCAGCGACTTGATGTCGCGGAACGCCTGGGTCTGGCCGGTGTACCAGGCGTGCGGGTGGCTGGTGCCGCGGAGGATCAGGTTCTGTCCGCCGCGTTCGACGATGTTCGCGCCGCTGACGTGGATGCCGACGGCGGCGTGCGCCGGCTGGCTGACCAGGACGACCGGCAGGAGGATGATCGCCGCCAGGGCGGCGAGGCGTGATCTCATGTGCTTTCCTCAGGGGCGCAGGTGATGGGCTGGGGCACGACGCCGGAGCCGTTGGCCAGGAAGCCGAACGTCGTGGCGCCGCCGGGGGCCAGGGAGCCGTTCCAGGCCTCGTTCCGCACCGTGATGGCCGAGCCCGACGCGGTGTGCCTGCCGCCCCAGATCTGGGTGATGGCGCCGGAGCCGGTCCAGGACACGGTCCAGCCGGTGATGGGCGTGGTGCGGTCGTTCTTGACCGTGACCTCGGCCTGGTAGCCGCCGCTCCACGTGTTGACGACCTTGAACGCGGCGGTGCAGCCGCCGGTCGGGGCCGGTTCGTCGGTGGTGGTGAACGTGACGTCGCCGGACGGCGGCGAGGCGTTGCCCGCCGCGTCCCTGGCGACGACGTGCGCCGTGTAGGCGGTGCCCGGGGTGAGCCCGGTCAGGCCGAAGGTCGTGCCGGTGGCCGTGCCCGCCTTCTCCCCTCCCAGGTGGACGTCATAGCCGGTGACGCCCACGTTGTCGGTGGCCGCCGTCCACGTCAGCCTGGCCGTGGAGCCGGTGATCGCGGAGACGGCCGGGGTGCCCGGTCTGCCGGGCGGGGTGTCGTCCTCCTCCTCGGGTGCCGGCGGCCGGCCCCAGATCCTGGTGCCGCCGCTGTGGAGCGTGATGTTGTCCACCCGTACCGGCGTCGCGCCCGGCGTGGTCGCCACGCCGCGGTAGGACCAGTCGTTGGCCGGGTCCCACGTACCGGAGCTGGCGATCCTGAACTGGACCTCCCTGCGGTGCTGCGACTGTCCCGCCGGGGCGATGTCCTGGCCGGAGCAGTCGACGGCCACGTAGTACGTGCTGCCGCCGGCCGCGTGCAGCGTCGGGGCCGCGCACTGGTTGTACGCGGACGACACGGTGATCTGCGAGGCCGTGGTGGCGCCGTCGAGAGTGAAGTAGTAGCGGAACGAGCCGTCGTCCAGCACCCTCGCGGGCCAGGCCGACCGGTTGCGGACGATGGCCTTGATCTCGGTGAAGGTCGTGCCGGCGGCGTTCACCGCGGCCTCCACGAAGATCTCCGGCCCGTCGGGCGTCTCCTCGGCGGGGAAGCCCGCCGCCGGCGGCCCGCCGTACTCCCGGTAGAGCCGGGCGAGCGCGCTGGTGAAGCCCGCGTTGTAGTCGGTGGCGACCTCGTTCATCACGTAGTCGTCCCGCTTGTCGGTGTAGGCGTCGTTCGGTTCGGGCGGCCCGCCGACCAGCGCCCCGTACAGGGTGTGACGGGTCTCCACCGGGGAGGAGATCTGGTCCGTCCACGAGCCGTGCGCGGTGCGGTGGTGCGGGTTCTTCGGCGGGTTGGCGCCGAACCCGATCACGTAGGACGAGTCGCGCGGGTTGTCGCCGAGCGCGTAGTCGATCTGCCGTACCGCGAAGTCGTGGTAGCGGGCCTTGCGCGTGGCGTCGGTGATCGAGTCGCTGTGCACGAGCGCCGCGAAGGCGGTGTTGGCCGCGTACCGCAGCGACCCCCACCGGTCCAGCACGGCCTGACCGCCGGGCGAGTACGCCACCCGGGAGCCGTTCACCCCGACCGTCCACCAGTCCAGCCAGCGGTTGGCGTCGTCGAGGTACTTCTGCTTGCCGGTCAGCTTGTGCAGCAGCACGTAGGCGCCGTAGGACTTGTCGTCCCAGGCGATGGTCCACTTGTACGACTTGATGGAGGTCTGGGGCTCGGTACCGAGGCTGTCGTAGAGCGACTCGGCCTTGGTCAGGAAGGCCGGGTCCTGCGTTGCCCTGTACAGCCAGATCGCGCCCCAGACCAGCTCATCGGTGTATCCGCTCCACGAGTTGTAGAAACTCTGGGCGTCGGTGATGCAGTCGCTGTACTTCTTCCTCACGGTGTCGGCGAAGGTGTAGAGCTGCCTGGCGTGCGTGACCAGCGTGTCGGCGTAGCCGGGGTCGGTCGGCCGGAAGACGATCGACGCGGCGGCCATCGCCGCCGCCGTCTCCCCCGCCAGGTCCGACCCGCCGCACGACGCGTCGATCTTGTACGCGGGACGGGCCATGGACATCGCCTCGGCCGGGCCCCACCAGGCGTGGTCCGCGCCGCCGTTGCCCACCTGGCCGTAGAGCACGTTCGGCGACGGGTGGGCCTTGATGAAGTAGTCGTTGACCCACCTGAGGTTGTCGAGCAGGTGGGTGAGCTGGCCGGAGTCCTGGTAGGCGTCGCGGTACTCGACCGCGCCCCAGGCCAGCATGGTGGCGGAGAACGCCATCGGGAAGCCGAACTTGACGTGGTCGCCGGCGTCGTACCAGCCGCCGGTCAGGTCGAGCCCGGCCGTGGCGCCGTCGTCCAGCGCGGAGTCGCCCCGCCAGCTCACGCGGTTCCAGTCGGGCAGCTCGCCCGACTGCTGGGCCTCGTAGAACCAGAGCGACTTCTGCAGGGCCTCGCCGTACGCGAACGCCGGGGCCGCCGCGGCTTGGGCGTCCGGTACGGCGAGGAGCGGAAGGGCGAGGGCCGCCGCCGCGACGGCGGCGGCCCTCCGGAGGGTGCGGCTGATCACGGGAAGAGCCGCCCGTATTCGGCCAGGGCCACGGCCACGTCGACCTGCGCCCAGAACCGGTGGTAGTTGAACGTCGGCACCGGTCCGGTGCCGTTGAGGTACGCCTGGACCTCGGGCCAGTCCGGGTCGTCCTCGTAGAAGGACCTGATCGACATGAACGTGGAGTTCGAGTTGATCGGGTCGCCGTTCGGCATGGTGCCGGTCCAGCCCGGCGGCACGTAGACCGGGTCGTCGACGCGCTGGTAGTCCGCCTTGGTCTCCTCGACCGAGACGCCCTTGTCGTCGCGGTTCTCCCACACGGCGTCGAGCAGCGCCTTGGCCGTGTCACGGGCCTCGGCGTGGTTGGCCCTGGCCGCGTAGTACATCAGCACCTTGGCGTAGGAGCCGGCGACGCCCACGTCCTGGGTGTGGTTGACGACCTCGACGTGCAGGTTCGGGTTGGCCGGCGGCATGCCGGTGGTGGCGTTGAAGTTGCCCGCCGGCGCGCCGGTCCAGCTCAGCGTGGACGGGATCTCGTAGCTGCCGTCCGACCCGACCGTGGTGTTGTCGAGCGCCCAGGCCACCCACTTGTCGAGCAGCCGCTTGGCGTCGGCGTTGCCGGTCACGTTGTACAGCTCCGCGACCCGCTCCATCGTCCACGCCTGGAAGCCGAACCACTGGTTGGACGGCGGGTCGTGGTAGACGGGCTGCCAGTCGTAGGTCATGCCGTGGAACTTGGGCAGGTTGCTCGGCGGGGTGCCGTAGTCGCCTTCCCAGCTGTTGGTTGCGCCGCCCGCGATCGCGCCCTCGGCCGACTGCAGCCAGGTGTAGAACTGCAGCTGCCGGGTCAGGCTGGTGCTCCAGTCGTTGGCGCCGGTGGAGCTGCGCGGCCGCAGCTCGGTGACGTTCGACAGGGCCCAGGCCGCGAACGGGTTCTGGTAGCCGGAGTGGTTGTGGCTGGAGCCGATCCGCCAGGCCCACCCCGCGTTGGCGTCGGTCGCGCCGCCCCAGGCGTAGTACCAGGACATCAGGTAGGAGGCGGCGTTCTTGCCGGTGCCCGCCGGGCAGGACGGGCTGGTGCACCCGGGCTGCTTGAAGTACTTGTCGTACATCGAGTAGCGCAGGTAGTCGCCCATCTTGGCGGCCTTGGCCACGGTGGCGGAGATCTGCGACTCCTTGCCCTGCGCCTTGGCCCAGGTCAGCGCCCAGTACGCCACCTGCACGGCGCGGGCGTCGGCGTCGGGGGCGTTGGTGTACTTCCACTGCTTGGCGTAGGAGGAGTCCTTGATGAACAGGTCGAGGAAGCCGTTGGGCCCTCCGTGCTCGAACGTGTCGCACGAGGGCTGCGGGATCGTCTCGAACACGGACTCCTCGGCCCCGCGCTGGTAGGTGTTGATGTAGGCGGGCTTGGTGGTGCCGTCGCCGCAGCGGCCGAAGCCGTAGGTGTTGTCGACGTCGAGCAGCCAGTGCATGCCGTAGATGTCGCGGGTGCCGTACGCGCTCTGCAGCTCGTTCGCGATCGGGTCGGTGCCCACGCTCACGCCCTGCTCGATCTGCGACGGGTAGTTGCTGACGCTGGGGTGCTCGGCCGCGTACGTGGCCGGCTTGGACGGGTCGTAGAACGAGTTCGTCGGCTGGTCGGCGGTGGCCGGGATGATGTACCTCTCCATGGAGGCCCAGGCGTTGTTGAACTTCGACCAGTCACCGGTGACCTGCCCGTAGACCGCCTCCAGCCACAGGTAGTAGCTGTAGGCCTCGGACGTGGTCTCGTGCCCGTGGTCGGGCGCCTCGACCATGAACGTCTCCACCGAGTGGTACGGCACGCCCTCGGGCGAGAAGTAGCCGTTGGCGGGGTCGTGCAGGTCGTTGTACATCTCGGTGAAGCGCTGGATGTACTCGTTGTCGCCGCCGGACCCGTCGTCGTCCACCTCGGTGACGGTGACGTCGATCGGCGCGTACCCGCTCGCGCTGACCCGGAACACGGCGGAGCCGCTGACGTCGTCCGCGTCGTCGGCCGCGTTGAGCGTCACGGTCTGCGGGCTGTTCCAGTTGGACGTGCTGAACGTGCGGGTGGCCCCGGTGCCGACGGTCAGGTCCGTGTCGCCGCTGACCCGCGCGGTGGTGACGGACACGTTGCCGGAGGGCTGCGCCGACAGCCGGACGCTGAAGGAGGCGTTACCCGACTCGGGCACGGCCAGGGTGAGCGGGCTGACGAGGAGCGCGGGGGTGTTGCTCGACGTGACGGTGATCCCGACCGGTGACGACACGGTGGTGTCTCCGTCGTCGTCGGTCGCCCTGGCGGTGATCGAGTAGTTCCCTGCCGCCACGTTCTGCCAGTTGTAGGTGTAGGGCGCGCTGGTGTCGCTGCCCAGCAGCGTGCTGCCCTGGTAGAAGTCGACCTTGGCGACGGTGCCGTCGGCGTCGGCGGCGGTCGCGGCGATCGGCACGGTGGCCGGGGCGGTGAAGCTCTGCCCGGCGGTCGGCGAGGTCAGCGAGACCGTGGGCGGGTTGTTGACGGGCCCGCTGCCGCCGCAGGTGGTGCCGTTGATCGCGAACGTGGTCGGCGCCGGGTTGCTGCCGGACCAGGTGCCGTTGAAGCCGATGGAGGTGCTGGCGCCGGTGGCCAGGTTGCCGTTCCACGGCATGTTCTGCGCCGTGACCCGCGTGCCGGACTGGCTCCAGCTGGCGCTCCAGCCCTGCTGGTAGCGCTGGGTGGTGGTGGGGAAGTCGAAGGTCAGGGTCCAGTTGGTGAGCGGGTCGCCGCGGTTCTCGATGGTGATGGCCGCGGTGAAGCCTCCGCTGGAGCCGCTGCTCCAGTCGTTGGAGGCGTAGGTCACCTGGCAGGCGACGGCCGCGCTGGCCGGCGCCTGGGCGAGTACGGTGGTGGTGCCCGCCACGAGGACCAGGACCGCGGGTGCGGCGAGCCTCCTGGCCAGGCGTGAGAGCATCGAACGGGGTCTACGGATCACGGCTGCTCCATGGGAGTAGGGGGTGGGAGCGCTCCCATGGGGATTGTGCGACGCGCCGTGGAGCAGGTGTCAACGAAACGCCCTCCGCATGACAGCCGTATTTCCTCTCACCTGGTGGCGTGGCATGAAAGTTTCACGCCGGTTCGTCGGCGTTCGGCGAGCGTGTGACCGCGGGGCGGGGCTCGCGCAGCGTCGTCGGCTGTACACCCTGGCGGACCCGGTTGCACGATGGGAGCGCTCCCAAGTCAGCCTCTGTCCCCCCTGGAGATGATGACTCGTGAACATCCCACGCGGCCTGCGTAAATGGGCCGTGACCGCGACCGCGACCTGCGTCGCGGCCTTCGGCCTGGTCGCCGGGCAGACGACGGCGGCGCACGCCGCGGTCTCCTGCGACGTCGTGTACACCGCCAACACGTGGACATCCAGTCCGGGACAGGGTGGCTTCACCGCCGGCATCACGCTGAAGAACCTCGGTGACCCCCTCAGCAACTGGACGCTGACCTTCGACTTCCCGACCACCGGCCAGCGCTACACGCCCGAGGGCTGGGGCGCCGGCTGGAGCCAGTCCGGCACCACCGTGACCGGCAGGAACATGCCGTGGAACGGCAGCCTGGCCACCGGCGCCAGCACCTCCATCGGCTTCAACGGCACCTGGTCCGGCAGCAACCCGAACCCGACGTCGTTCGCCGTGAACGGCACCACCTGCGGCGCCCCCGGCGGCGAGACCCCCTCGGTCGTCACCTCCGCCAGCTCCCTGGCGGTCCCCGAGGGCGGCACCGCCACCTTCACCGCCCGCCTGTCATCCGCCCCCTCCGCCAACGTGACCGTCAGCACCACCAGGACCAGCGGTGACACGGACCTGACCGTCTCCTCCGGGGGCTCACTCACCTTCACCCCGTCCAACTGGAACACCCCGCAGACCGTGACCCTGGCCGCCGCCCAGGACGCCGACACCGTCTCCGGCACCGCCGCCTTCACCGTCG
Source organism: Nonomuraea sp. CA-218870 (assembly GCF_050936535.1). Classification (NCBI taxonomy): domain Bacteria; kingdom Bacillati; phylum Actinomycetota; class Actinomycetes; order Streptosporangiales; family Streptosporangiaceae; genus Nonomuraea; species Nonomuraea sp. CA-218870. The sequence continues at coordinate 334,585 of NZ_JBNJMN010000001.1, forward strand.
GCGGCACCGGCGCCACCTCGGCGACCGTCAACGCCAGCGAGGTGGACGACGACGCCGCCCAGGAGCAGTCGCTGATCGTCACGCCCACGTCCGTGACCGTGCCGGAAGGCGGCACCGCCACGTACACCGTCCGGCTGGCCGCCAGGCCCAGCGCGAACGTGACCGTCACCTCGACCGGCGGCAGCGGCGACACGAACCTGACCGTCTCCTCCGGGGCCTCGCTCACCTTCACGCCGGACAACTGGAACACCCCGCAGACGGTGACCCTGGCCGCGGCGCAGGACTCCGACACCACCGCCGGCACCCGCACCTTCACCGTGGCGTCCACCGGCCTGACCTCACGGACCGTCACGGCCGCCGAGGCCGACGACGACGGCGGCACCAACCCCGTCCACGTCGAGAACCCGTACGCCGGAGCGACCGGCTACGTCAACCCCGACTGGTCGGCCAAGGCCGCGGCCGAGCCCGGTGGCGCCGCGGTGGCCAACATCTCCACCGCCGTGTGGATGGACCGGATCGCCGCCATCGCCGGCTCCGCCTCCGCCATGAGCCTGCGGGAGCACCTGGACGAGGCGGTCACCCAGGACGCCGCCAACGGCGCCACGCCGCTGACCATCCAGGTCGTCATCTACAACCTGCCGAACCGCGACTGCTCGGCGTTGGCCTCCAACGGCGAGCTGCGCATCGCGCAGAACGGTTTCAACCGCTACAAGGCCGAGTACATCGACCCGATCGCCGACATCCTCGACGACCCGCAGTACGCCAACCTGAGGATCGTCACGATCATCGAGCCGGACTCGCTGCCCAACCTGATCACCAACACCGACCAGTTCGCCGACTGCCGCGAGGCCGACGGCCCCGGCGGCTACCGTGACGGCGTCCGCTACGCGCTCGACAAGCTGCACGCGATCACCAACGTCTACACCTACGTCGACGCCGCTCACCACGCCTGGCTCGGCTGGGACTCCAACTTCCAGCCCGCGGTCGACCTCTTCTACCAGACCGTGGCCGGCACCGCCGCGGGCGTCGACAGCGTGGACGGCTTCATCGTCAACACCGCCAACTACTCCGCGCTCAGGGAGCCGCACTTCACCGTCAACACCATGGTGAACGGCACCAGCGTCCGCCAGTCCGAGTGGGTGGACTGGAACTACCACGTCGACGAGGCGGGCTTCGCCACCGCACTGCGCAACGCCCTGATCGCCAAGGGCTTCCGCCAGGGTCTGGGCATGCTCGTCGACACCTCGCGCAACGGCTGGGGCGGCACCGCCCGGCCGGCCGGGCCGAGCACCTCGACCAACGTCAACACGTTCGTGGAGGAGTCGCGCACCGACCGCCGCATCCACGCCGGCAACTGGTGCAACCAGAGCGGCGCGGGCCTCGGCGAGCGGCCGCAGGCCAGCCCCGCGGCCGGCTTCGACGCCTACGTGTGGATCAAGCCGCCGGGTGAGTCCGACGGCGCCAGCAGGGAGATCGACAACGATCAGGGCAAGCGCTTCGACCGGATGTGCGACCCCACCTACACGGGCAACGAGCTCAACGGCAACAACCTGACCGGCGCTCTGGCCGACGCGCCGATCTCCGGCCAGTGGTTCTCCGCCCAGTTCAGGGAGCTGGTCAGGAACGCGTACCCCGCGCTGTCCTGACCTCCGGCACCTGATCACCAGCACAGGGCCCAGACCGCCGGACCTGCCCCGGTCTGGGTCCTGTTCCCACCTCAAGGCGAACGCCCCGTCGCACGCGGCGGGGCGTTCGCCGCGCTCTCAGCGCGCGTTCCTCTCGCGCCACTCCGCGACCAGGCGCTCGACGTCGTAGGGCACGAGGTTGAGCGGCGGCCCCGGCAGCCCGGTCCTGATGGCCTCGAGGATCCGGTCGTTGATCTCGCCGGCGATCCGCCGCACCTCGGCCTCGGTACGCGCCCCCTCGGCCTGGCGCAGCGCCTCCTCCGCGTCCTTGCGCAGCTGCAGCGTCGGCGGCAGCGGCATCGACAGGCCCTCGGCGCGCACCTTCTGCTTGACCCACCACAGCTCGTCGTACGGCTGGTCGAGCCCCGGGATGGGCTTGCCGGCGCCGGGCAGGTCGTCGAACTCCCCGCGCTCGATGGCCTCGCGGATCTGCCGGTCGACCCAGCTCTCGAAGGGCACTCCCGGTGGTTTGCGCTCGCTCACGCGCGACCCCCTGATCTCGGCTCTCCTTGCGAGGCTACCCGGGGGATGCGAGAGCCCCGCCTGCCGGCGACCGGTCAGCCAGGGGCCCCGGCCCGTGGTCAGGCGGTGAACCCGCCCGGCTGCCTGTCGGCCGCCACCCGGATGCGCTTCATCGGCGACCGGCGCCTCACCCGGCGCACGGGCAGGAGCATGGTGATCTCGACCCGGGTGCCGCGCGGCCCGGTGCGGACGGTGACGCCGTCGCTGAGCTCGCGGATGAGGTAGAGGCCCCGGCCGTCGCACACCGTCTCGGGAGGCGGGCGGTGGACCTCCGGATAACCGCCGGGGATGCCGGCCCCGTGGTCGACGGTCTCGGCGCCCAGCACCCCGTCCACCGTCCACAGCTTCACGTGGCCGTGCCCGCCCGCGTGGGTCACCACGTTGATGACGCTCTCGTGCACGGCCAGGACGAAGTCCTCCAGGCGAGGGCTCGCCAGCCCGCAGCCCGTCGCGTGGCGAGCGACCGCCTGACGCAGGTCGGCGACCTCCGTGCCGGCGATGGATCGGGTCAGCAGAGTGCGCATCCCAGCCTCCTCACGCTTCCTCCGTGTCGGATGACACGCAGGCCGCGCTTCCGGACCTCGCGCAGTCCGCTTGTTCCCCCGGTCTGCCCGGTTTACACCCGGATCAGCCTTCGGGGGTGGAACGGCTGCCGACTCCCGTGACGAGCTCGCGCAGCCGGCCCCGCGCGCTGTCGGGGGCGAGCGGCGCGGTGTCCGCCCCGGCGCCCTCCCGGATGCCCTCCAGCGCCTCCAGGATCGCGTCCTGCGCGGTGTGCCGGGGCTCCCAGCCGAGCTCCTCCCGCGCCCGGTCCGTCTTCATCAGCGGAATGGCGAGCGCCAGCTCCAGCAGGCCGGGCGCGGCCGGCACCAGCCGCAGATGCCAGCCGGCCGACGCGGCGGCCCTGGCGAGCGGCCCGGAGACCGGCACCACCCGCGCGCCGAGCAGCTCCGCCAGCGCGCGCGGGTCGAGCACCGGCTCGGCCGCGAGGTTGAACGCCCCGCTGACCTCCCGGGTGACGGCCAGCCGGTACGCCTCCGCGGCGTCCTCGGTGTGCAGCACCTGCAGCTTCAGCCCCGGGATGTCGGGCACGAACGGCACGCGTCCCGCCTTGACCAGCCGCCGCGGCAGGAACGGCCCGGCGAACAGCCTGCGCTGCTCGGTGCCCGCCTCCCGCTTGAAGATGAACCCGGGCCGCATGCGGACCACCCGGATGCCCGGGTTGTCGTTCTCGAACACGTCGAGCACCCGCTCGACGTAGGCCTTCTCCCGCCCGTAGGCGGCGCCGGGGAAACCGTGCGTGGGCCAGCTCTCGTCCACCCGCGTGTCCTTGGGCCGGGGGGAGTACGCGCCCACCGAGGACGCGTACACCAGCGCGGAGACGCCCGCCTCGGCGGCGGCCCTGAAGACCCGCGTGCTGCCGAGCACGTTGGCCCGCCAGGTGACGACGGCGTCCCTGGTCGGCTGGAACAACCACGCCAGGTGCACGACCGCGTCGGCGCCCTCGAAGATGGGCGACAGGTCGGAGCGGACCACGTCGGCCTTGTGCCACTCGACCCGGCCCTCGCGCGAGCCGGGCGGCCGCCTGGCCACGCCGACGATCGACGTCACGCTGTCGTCCGCTTCGAGTGCCCGCACCACGCTGGTCCCGACGTTGCCCGTCGCCCCCACCACCACGACTCTCATGCGCGTGTGGCTGCCCAGGGCACGGGGCGCGAAACCGCCCGGGTCACGGCCTGAGCAGGATCTTGACCGCCCCGTCCCGCTTCTTCTGGAACATCTCGTACGCTTCGGGCGCCTGGTCGAGCGGCATGGTGTGCGTGGCGAGGTCCATCACGCCGAGCGGATCGCCGTCGTCGATGAGCAGCGGCATCAGCGCGTCGATCCAGCGCTTGACGTGCGCCTGGCCCATGCGCAGCGCGATGCCCTTGTCGAACATGCGCAGCATCGGCAGCGGGTCGGTCATGCCGCCGTAGACGCCGATGACCGAGATGGTGCCGCCGCGCCGGACGCTCTCGATGGCCTGGTTGAGCGCGGCCAGCCGGTCGACGCCCGCGTGGGTCATGAGCGACGCGGCCACCGCGTCCGGCAGGAGGCCGGTGATCCTCTGGGCCAGCTTGCCGGCCGGCGAGCCGTGCGCCTCCATCCCGACCGCGTCGATCACCGAGTCGGCGCCGCGCCCCGAGGTCAGGTCGCGGATCGCGGCGGGCACGTCGGTGACGTCGGCCGCGTCGATCACCTCGACGCCGTGGCGGCGGGCCATCTCCAGGCGGGCGGGCACCCCGTCCACGCCGATCACCCGGTGACCGCGGTGACGGGCGATGCGGGCGCACATCTGCCCGATGGCGCCCAGGCCGAAGACGGCCACGCTGCCGCCGTCGGGCACCTCCGCCCACTCCACGGCCTGCCAGGACGTGGGCAGCACGTCCGACAGGAACACGAACCGCTCGTCCGGCGGCCCCTCAGGCACCTTGATCGGGCCGAACTGCGCCTGCGGCACCCGCAGGTACTCCGCCTGCCCGCCGGGCACCTGGCCGTAGAGCCTGGTGTAGCCGAACAGGGCCGCGCCCATGCCGTGCTCGCGGACCTGGGTGGTCTCGCACTGGGCGTACAGCTCCAGCCCGCACATGTGGCAGTGGCCGCAGGAGATGTTGAACGGGATCACCACCCGGTCACCCGGCTTGAGCCCGGTCACCTGGGCGCCGACCTCCTCCACGACGCCCATGGGCTCGTGCCCGAGGATGTCGCCCTCCTGCATGAAGGGTCCGAGCACCTCGTACAGGTGCAGGTCGGAGCCGCAGATGCCGGTGCTGGTGACCCGGATGACGGCGTCGTTCGGCTCCTTGATCTCCGGATCGGGTACTTGTTCGACCCGTACGTCCCGTTTTCCGTGCCATGTGACGGCCTTCATGGTTCCCTCTCTCGTCGATCCGCCCCGCATACCCCCGGGGCGGCCCCCTAGACACGGGTCACGGCGGGGGCATGCGGCGGCTCCGGCGGGGTCAGGCGAGCGGCCGCGCGCGGGCCTCCTGGCGCCAGCCCATGAGCTCCAGCAGCCGCTTCTGGCACGGGGTCAGGTTGATCAGCCTGATCCACCGGTCTTCCGGCGGCAGCGCGGGCAGGGCCAGCACGCGCAGGCCGGACAGGTCGACGAAGGTCAGCGCGCCGGTGTCGACGACCAGCGGCTCGCCGCCGTTCCACGAACATCGCAGGGTACGGGCGAGCTCCTGGCTGTTGGTGAGGTCGACCTCCCCCACCAGGAGGATCGTCATCGGCGGACATCGCGCGATGACGCGCACCTGGGCGTCCTGGTAGAGCAGTCGTTCCGTGTCGTCGCTCATCACGCGCACACCCCCCTCTCTGGCTCAGGGGGTTGTCACCGGGCCTCGTGGCGGAAGGCGCCGGCCGCTGCCCACGATACACGAAATATGCTCGTCTATGTAATCTTCGTCGGAAAATGACCGAATTGACACCTTCTCATGAAGGCCGCCGACGGGGGCCGGCCGGGGGAACGAGCGTGCTCGGGGAAGGCCAAACCCCTTTCGGGTAACGGAATATGCCGCGCCTTTGAATGAGGAAATGTCCGGACTGCTCCGCTTTTGCCGCTGCGCCATTAGAGGCTATTTTTCAGCTTGTCGCCATACACGCGTCCCTCCTGGTTAAAGGGCGTTTTATCCCCATAGCTTGCCGAGCATTCATCAGAGGGAAAGCGAGGCTGCGCCGGCGGCGAGGATCGGCGCGTCCAATGACGCAGAAGCGGTGAACCAGAGATGCGGGCACTACGCGTACTCATACTCACAGCCCTGGCCTGTGCTTTTGTCGGCGCCGTGAATTCAGCCACGGCAATGGCCCACGACTGTTCCTCCTGGGACGCGGACGACTGTTATGACGACGCTCCGGCGTCCGATTACCACCGGGGGCGGATGGCGGCCCGGACCGCGCTCGGCATGGTCGGGCTCCCGTACTCGTGGGGCGGAGGCGGCACCGGCGGCCCCGGCTACGGGATCGGCCGCGGCGCCAGGATCTGGGGGTTCGACTGCTCCGGGCTCGCGCAGTACGCGTGGGCCTCAGTGGGCGTGACCATCGCCCGCACCTCGCAGGCGCAGTGGCGCGAAGGGGCCCGGGTCCCCAGGAACGCGGTGCGCCCCGGCGACCTGGTCTTCTACGACAGCAACCGGCGCCGCCCGGGCCCCGAGCACGTCGCCGTCGCGATCGGCCGCAAACGGATGGTCAACGCCCCGTACACCGGCGGCCGCGTACGGGTCGAACCCCTCGACCGGCGCACCTACCTCGGCGCCGTCCGCCCCGGCCTGAACCAGGACCGCTGAACCCCCGCGGCGGCCCGACGCCGAGCCCGGCTCAGGGGGTGGTGCGGCGGGGCGGGGGCGCGGAGGCGGCGTTGTCCGGGCGGGGCCAGGAGGCGGTGATGTGCTCCATCGCCGTGTTGAGCCGCCGCAGGGACGCCAGGCAGGCGCGCATGCCGTCGACGCCGAGCTCTCTCTCCAACCTGGCGGCCAGTTCCCGATGGCCGGGATTGATCTTGGCGATCGCCTCCCTGCCCTCGGGGGTCGGGGTGAGGAGCTTGGCGCGCTTGTGCGCGGGGTTCGGCCGGTACTCGGCCAGGCCCTTCTCCACCAGCAGGTCGGCGACCCGCTGCACGCCCTGGCGGGTCATGCCCATCGCCCTGGCGATGCCCGCCGCCGGCAGTGGCTCGCGCAGCACCGCGCCGAGCACCTGCCACCAGGCGGCCGTCAACCCCGCCGGGCGGGCCAGGGTCTCGGACATCTCCAGGAACCGCCCGTGCAACCGGAACACCGTCACCGCGGTGTCCGACAGCAACGTCCCCACCTCGTCCGGGTGCGTGTCCGCGTCGCTCACGCCGACACCAGGACCTCGTACGCCGACGCGTCGCTGCGGGCGAAGAGCCGGTACCACGCGTCGATCACCTCGGGGCGGCTGACGTCGAGCCGGCGGAAGATCTCCCTGGCGAACGCCACCGGCTCGGTGGGCCCGGCCGTGACCAGGTCGCCGTCGGTGACCGCGTCCGCCTCCACGTAGTGGCCGGCGCCGGAGTAGCCCTCCTGGGCCTGGAGGTACTCCATCGCGCCGCTGGTGTGGGCGCGCCCGTCGAGCAGTCCTTCCCTGGCGAGCCCGGCCGTGGCCCCGCAGATCGCGGCGACCGGGACGCCCGCGTCGAGGAACGCGCGCGCCGTACGGGCGAACGGCGCCAGGGAGTCGCCCAGGTCCCACAGGTCGGCGCCGGGCAGGATCAGCAGCGCGCTCCGCTCGGGTGTGAGCTCGTCGAGGGTCAGGCCGGGGGTGATGCGCAGGCCGCCCATGCTGGTGACGGGGTCGCGGGTGAGACCGACCATGACGATCTCGTAGCCGGTGCCGTCGCGGTGGAAGCGGCCGCTGCGCAGATGGGCCGTCGCGTGCCCGACCTCCCAGTCGGCCATGGTGTCGTACGTCGCCACGTGGATCGTCTTCTTCTCTTCGTTCATGACAATATACTGTCATAACGACATCATGCTGTCAACTGTTTTCGTGCGAGGATAGGCTCATGGCAGAGATCGTCGGGGGTGGGCGGCCGGTCAACGACGCCGAACGGCGCGTGATCGCGTACCTGAGAGACCACGCGCCCGCCGACTGGCTGCTGCTCCACAACGTCGAGGTGCCCCGCGGCGACGATCTCTTCGAGGTGGACCTGCTGGTGCTGACCGGGCACGCGCTGGTGGTCGTGGACGTCAAGGGCACCAGGGGCCGGATCGAGGTGTCCGGCGCGCGCTGGTTCCCGCCGCGCAGGGAGGCGTTCGGCTCGCCGGTCACCAAGCTGCGCGGGACGGCCAAAGCGCTCAAGGGCCTGCTCGTCTCGCGGGCGACCCAGCTGGAGCGGGTCTACGTCGACGCCCTGGTGGTGCTCACCTCGCCCGACGCCCTGCTGGTCGACCCCGCCGGACGCGACGCGGGCAACGTCACCGACCTGCCCGGCCTGATCCCGACCTTGAGCGACGTCAGGCGGGTGCGGCGCGGTTGCAGCCCCGACGTGCGCCCCTACCTGACCGCCGTGCTCGACGCGCTCAACCAGACCGTGCGGCGCAGCACCGCGCCGCCCCGGTTCGGCAACTGGGAGGTCGAGGAGCAGCTCGGCGGCGACGCACGGGTCACCGAATACCGCGCTTTCAACGCCACGCTGCCGGGCAGCGAGACGGTGCTGCTCCGGGTCTACCAGGCCGACCCGCTCGCCGACCAGGCGGCCAGGGCGGCCGAGCGGCAGCGCATCGCCAACGCCTACCAGACCCTGGCCAGGATCCCGCCGCACCCGTGCGTGGTGCGCTCGCGCGACTTCTTCGCCATCGACGACGAGAGCCGGTTCGTGCTCGTGCTCGACGACGTCCACGGCCAGGCCCTCCACCTGCGGCTGGGCCGGGGTGAGCGGCTGAGCGTGATCCAGGACCTGCTGCGCGGCCTGGCCCACGCGCACGCCCACGGGGTGATCCACCGCGCGCTCACCCCGGCCAGCGTGCTGGTGACCGACGACGGCCACGCGGTGCTGACCGGGTTCGACTACGCCAAGCCGGGGCCGCGCGACTACACGGTGGTGCACGAGCTCCACAACGTGCTCGACGCCCATTACGTCGCGCCCGAGTGCCACGACAAGGCGGATCGGATGACCGCCGCCGCCGACGTGTACGCGGCCGGCGTGATCGCCTACCAGCTCCTCACCGGCGCGCTGCCGACCAGCGCCGACGCGTACGGGCAGGAGGTCCCCGAGGTGGTGCGGCGCATGATCGACCCCGTCCCGGCCAAGCGGCCGACGGCGGCGGAGTCGCTGGCCGCCCTGGAGGGCGCGGGCTCGGGCTCCCGCGTCAGGCGCCTCTTCCGCCGCCTGCTCCCCAACGGCTGACCACCCACGAGGGTGGCGTCCCCCGGCCTCCCCATGCCATGCTCACTGTTATAGAACTCTCTTCAGAGTTATAGAACGAGGTGAGTGCGGGATGCGATACGTGTCGCCATGGCGTGCGGCCGGCCCGGTGGCCGGGACGATGGGCGAGCCCGGGGCGCGGGGCCGGTTCGGGCCCTACGGCGGGCGGTACGCGCCGGAGTCACTGGTGGAGGCGTGCCGCGAGGTGGAGGAGGCGTTCCGGGCGGCATGGGCGGATCCGGGGTTCCGGGGCGACCTGGCGGAGCTGCTCGCCCTGCACGCCGGGCGTCCGACCCCGCTCACGCCGGCCCGGCGGCTGTCGCGGGAGCTGGGCGTGCGGCTCTGGCTCAAGCGCGAGGACCTCGCCCACACCGGGTCCCACAAGATCAACAATGTGCTGGGCCAGGCTCTGCTCGCCGCGCGGATGGGACGGCGGCGGTTGATCGCCGAGACGGGGGCGGGCCAGCACGGGGTGGCCGCCGCGACCGCCGCCGCGCTGCTCGGGCTGGAGGCCACGGTCTTCATGGGCGAGCGCGACATGGAGCGGCAGGGCCTGAACGTCTTCAGGATGCGCCTGCTGGGCGCCGAGGTGGTCCCGGTGACCACGGGCAGCCGCACTCTCAAGGACGCGACCAGCGAGGCCATGCGGCACTGGGTGGGCGCGACCGGCGACTCCCACTACTGCGTCGGCTCGGTGATCGGCCCGGACCCGTACCCGTGGATGGTCAGGGAGTTCCAGCGGGTCATCGGCGACGAGGCCCGCGCGCAGTGCGCCGCCGAACTGCGGACCGGCGTGCCCGACCATGTGGTCGCGTGCGTGGGCGGCGGCTCCAACGCGGCCGGCACGTTCGCCGGTTTCGCCGACACCGCGGCGCGCTTCGTCGGCGTCGAGGCGGAGGGCGGCGCCGGGGCGGCCCGCGGCAAGCTCGGCGTCCTGCACGGCTGCCGCTCGCTGTTCCTCCAGGACGACGACGGGCAGATCGTCGAGGCCCACTCCATCGCCGCCGGGCTCGACTACCCCGGGGTCGGCCCGGAGCACGCCCACCTGCGCGACCTGGGCCGGGCCCGGTACGTCACGGTGACCGACGAGGAGGCGGCCGGCGCGGCGCTGCGGCTGGCGCGCACCGAGGGCATCGTCCCCGCGCTCGAGTCGGCGCACGCCCTCGCCTGGGTGATCCGCGCCGCGGGCGACGGCGACCTGCCCGCCGGATCGACGGTCCTGATGACGCTGTCCGGCCGGGGCGACAAGGACATCTCCACCCTGAAGGAGCTGCTGTGACCGTCGAGGACCGTCTGCGCGCCCGCCGGGACACCGGCCGCGGCCTGCTCATGCCGTACGTCACCGGGGGCGTCGCGCCCGGCTGGACGCGGTACCTGGAGGCGTTCACCGCGGCCGGGGCCGACGCGATCGAGGTCGGGCTGCCGTTCTCCGACCCGACACTCGACGGCGTCACCATCCAGCGGGCGAGCGAGGCCGCGCTGGCCCGGGGGGCGAGCACCCGCCGCGTCCTCGCCGACCTGGCCGAGGTCGCCGGCCTGGGCGTGCCGCTGGTGGCCAGCACCTACTACAACCTGGTGCTGCACGACGGGCCGGAGGCGTTCTGCGCCGCGCTGCGCCGGGCCGGCGTCGGCGGCCTGATCGTGCCCGACCTGCCGGTCCACGAGGCGGACGAGCTGACCGGCGTGGCCGCCGCCGCCGGGATCGACCTCGCCCTGCTGGCCTCTCCGGCCACGCCGGACCCGAGACTGGCGGAGATCGCGCGCCGCAGCCGCGGGTTCGTCTACGCGGTGTCGCTGATGGGCACCACCGGCGAGCGGGCCGGCCTCGCCGCCTCGGCGGGCGAGCTCACCGCGCGGATCAGGAGCGTCTCCGACCGCCCGGTCTTGCTAGGATTTGGCATTTCCACGCCTGACCAGGCGCGCGAGGCACGCCGGCACGCCGACGGCGTGGTGGTCGGCGCCGCGGTCATGCGGCGGGTGCTCGACGGGGCCGGGCCGGACGACCTGCTGGCCTTCCTCGCGGCCCTGCGCCGGGCCCTCGACCAGGAGTGACGCACCACGATGACCCCCGACGCCGGACATGAGGCGAGATACCGCGCCATCGCCGCCGACCTCGCCGCGAAGATCCGGTCGGAACACTACGCCCCGGGCGAGGCGCTGCCCCCGCAGCGGGAGCTGAGCGCCTCCTACGGGGTGACCCTCATGACGCTGCGCCAGGCGCTGCGCGAGCTCAGCGACGAGAGACTGATCGTGCAGCGGCCCGGCAAGGGCACGTACGTGTCGCCGCCCCACCTGGCCTACCAGCTCGGCTCGCTCCGCAGCCTGGCCGACGACCTGCGCGAGCAGGGCCACGACGTGCGGACCGTGGTGGCCGGGCGGGCGATGCGCCGGGCCCCGGCCGTGATCGCCGCCGAGCTGCGGCTGCGGCCCGGCGACACCGCGCTGCGGCTGGAACGGGTCCGCGAGTTCGCCGGCCGTCCCGCCGTGCACCAGGTGTCCTGGGTGCGCAGGCCGGTGGCCGACCAGATCCGCGACCGCGACTTCGCCGCCGTCTCCCTGTACGCGGCCCTGGCCGACGTGGGGGTGGCGGTGGCGCGGGCGTCCGAGGTGGTCCGGCCCGGCCTGCTGGACTCCGCCGCCGCACGGCGGCTGCACGAGCCCGAGGGCAGTCCGGTGCTCCTCAGCACCCGCATCACCTACACGCCCGACGCCGTTCCCGTGGTGTCCGACCACGCCACCATCCTGGGCACCATGATGGAGATCCGCACCGAACGCGCCGCCACCGGCCTGTCCCTGTCCTGGCGCGCGACCAGCTAGGGGCCGTCGCTAGCAGTTCACGCAGTCCACGATGTCGACCACGTACAGCAGCCCGGCGGCCGGCGAGCCGAACGCGACCCGGCCCCCGACCCGCTGGCCGCGCAGCCCCTCCACCCAGCCGGCCGGCGCGCCGTCCCGGGCCAGCGTGAAGGCGGCCGGGCCGCCGGCGCGGTACGAGGAGTCCGCCACGGTCCTCGACGGCCACGCGACGGCGACGTACTGCACCACCACCTTGGATCCGGCGCGCACCGCGTCCCCCGAGCCCCCGATGAGCGTGCGGGCCGGGGCCTGCGGGGTGAGGTCGGCGGGCGGGGTGGGCAGCGGCCGGCCGACCAGGCGGGCGTCCGGCGGGTAGCCGCCGAGCACGTCGATGACCGCCACCAGCGGCTCGCCGGGCCGCAGCCCTTCGGTGTCCGCGCGCAGGTCCAGGCCGAGCACCTGCGCGGCGGGACCGACCACCAGCACCCGGCTGCCCGCCGCCCGGCCGGCGACGGCCTCACGCCAGGCGCGCGGGAGCGGCCGCCCGTCGAGGACGACCGCGACCGGCCGGTGGGTCTCGAACGTGCTCAGCCGGGAGACGTTGTCCTGCCACCGGCGGATCTCGACGTCGGCCAGCACCACGTCCCCGGGGGAGGTCAGCCGTCCCCGGCCCGCCGCCAGCACCGCCATCCGCACCCGGTGACCGGGCCTGCCTCCGGGCACGGTCACCTGCGGCCTGACGCCGAACCCGCCCCTGACCTCCGGCATCGGGGAGGCGGCCGGGGCGGCGCCGCACGAGGCGGCGAGCAGGAGCAGGGCGGGCCAGAGCAGGCGCAAGATTTCCTCCGAAAGACGGCTCGTCCGGATACTCGCCGCGATCGGCACAAGGGATGCCCACCGGGCGACAAAGGCGCGGCACACTGAGGGGCGTGAGCAAGCCGAACCTGGCCCGCAGGGTCGCCCAGGCCGCCGAGATCGCGCTGGCCGACCATCGCTACGTGACGTTCATCGACGTGGTGACGGGGTTGCGCTGGCTGCACACGCGGCACGTCGACGTCTGGCGGCAGGGCCGGGCTGCCACGCTCGCCGAGCTGGCCGCGGTCGACGGCGACCGCCTGCTCACCACGGCCGCCCTGCTGCGCTCCTGGGCGGAGGCCAAGGGGCTGCGCCCGGTGCCGGCGCCGTACGTGTCAGGCAGCCGCGACCGCCGCCCGCTGCGCTTCACCGCGCATCCGGAGCAGGAGCCGTTCACCGTCCACTGGCTGTCGCCCGACCTGAGCGAGGCGCGGGTGCGGCGGATCGCCGAGCGTCAGGCCAGGCCGCCGGACCTGGTCGTGGTCGAGCCTTCCGCGGCGTGGACGTGTGCCGGCTGCGCCGACACCGGACCGTACCTGATCATGGAGGACGACCGGCCCCACTGCCTGACCTGCGCCGACCTGGACCACCTGGTGTTCCTGCCGGCGGGGAACGCGGCGCTGAGCCGCCGGGCCAAGCAGGAGAGCGGGCTGGCGGCGGTGGTCGTCCGGTTCGACCGGCGGCGCAAGGTCTACCAGCGCCGCGGGCTGCTGGTCGAGGAGGAGGCGCTGGCCAGGGCCGAGGAGCGGTGCCTGGCCGACGAGGAGGCGCGCTCGCGCCGGCGTGAGCGCGACCGGGAGCGCAGGGCCGAGCAGGACGTGGTCTACCAGGAGCGGATGGCGGCCGAGATCGCCCGGCTGTTCCCCGGATGTCCGCCGGAGCGGGCCCGGTCCATCGCCGAGCACGCCGGCCTGCGCGGCAGCGGCCGGGTCGGCCGCACGGCGGCGGCCAGGGCCCTGGACGAGAACGCGATCACGCTGGCGGTGATCGCGTCGATCCGCCACCAGGACACCGGCTACGACGGCATGCTGATGGCGGGGGTGCCCCGGGCGGAGGCGCGCGAGCGGATCCGGGACGCCATCGATCGGAGACTGGCCGAGTTCAGGACGGGGTCGGGATGAGCGCATGGCACGACACCCGGGAGGAGCTGCGCGCGTTCGCGCTCGGCCTGCCGGAGGCGTGGGAGGACCACCCGTGGGGCGACACCGTCGTCAAGGTCGGCAAGAAGATCTTCCTGTTCCTCGGCGTCGAGGAGCCCACCGACAAGTGGCGGCCCACGTTCGGGGTGAAACTGCGGACGGAGGCGCACGGCCACGCGCTCGCCGTCGAGGGCGCGCGGCCCAGCGGCTACGGCCTCGGCAGGGCCGGGTGGGTGACGGTGCCGCTGGAGTCGCCGCTGCCGCCGTCCGACGTGCTGACCGACTGGGTCGAGGAGAGCTACCGCGCCGTCGCCCCGAAGCGGGCGGTCAAGGAGCTGGACGGCCGGGTCACGTGACGGCGAGCCGGCGGGCGTACTTCTCGTCCCGCCACAGCTCCTTGTCCAGGACCTCCAGCAGGATCCGCGCCGCGTCGTGCACGTCCACGTAGCGGATGTAGAGCGGGGCCAGCCCGAACCGCAGGATGTCGGGCGCCCGGAAGTCGCCGTGCACGCCCCGGTCGATGAGCGCCCGCATCACCGGATACCCGTGGGGATGACGGAAGGCGAGGTGGCTGCCGCGCCGTTCGGGGTCGGCGGGCGAGGCCAGTTCCAGCGCGTCGCCGACCAGGCCCGCGAAGATCTCGCCGAGCGCCACGCTCTTGGCGCGCAGCAGGTGCAGCGGCACCCGCTCCCAGACGTCCAGCGCGGCCTCCAGCGCGGCGAACGACAGCACGTGCGGCGTGCTCACCGCGAACCGCCGGATCCCGTGGGCCGGCCGGTATCCGGGCTCGAACCCGAACGGCTCGGCGTGGCCGTACCAGCCCGACAGCACGTTGACGGCCTCGTCCTGGTGGCGCGGGTTCACGTACAGGAACGCCGGCGAGCCGGGCCCGCCGTTGAGGTACTTGTACGTGCACCCGACCGCGAAGTCGGCGGCCGACACGTCCACCGGCATGGCGCCGACGCTGTGGCAGACGTCCCAGATCATCAGCGCCCCTGCCGCCTGCACCCGGGCGGTCACCTCGATCACGTCGTGGCGCTCGCCGGTGCGGTAGTCGACCTCCGACAGCAGCACCGCCGCCACGTCGTCGAAACGGCCCTCGGAGACGTCGCGCAGCTCGTAGCCGAGCGCCTCGGCCAGTCCTTGGACCATGTAGTGGTCGGTCGGGAAGTTGCGCGCGTCGGAGACGATGACCCGCCGGTCCGGGCGCAGCCGCGCCGCCGCCGCGACCGCCTGGTGGATCGCGATCGAGGTGGTGTTGCCCACGACGACCTGGCCGGGGCCGGCGCCGATGAGCGGCGCGATCCGGTCGCCGGTGCTCAGCGGCTGCTCGAACCAGCCGGCGCTGTTCCAGCCGCCGACGAGCTGGGCGCCCCACTCGTCCTCGACCGTCCTGCGTACCCGCTCGGGGGCGCGGCGCGGGAGCGCGCCGAGCGAGTTGCCCACGAGGTAGATGACCCCTTCGGGGAGCACGAACTCGTCCCTGAACTCCCGCAGCGGATCCTCGGCGTCCAGGGCGAGGCAGCGGTCGCGATCCAGCAACTGGTCACTCCTTAGGGGGAATGGTGGCGATAACCCGATTTGTACCATTTTGGTACTGGCGGGCATACCAGTTCTGCACCGGGTCATGCGTCGCCGGATGCAGCCGCAGCGCCCCCCGCGGGCTGGGCAGCTCCCCCACCCTGCCCAGCTCGGTCATCAGGTCGCCGCCCCGGGCCGCGGCCCGATCCAGCAGCCGCATGGCGTCCCAGCTCTGCACCGCCACCACCGAGGGGTTCTGCCCGGTCCGCGTCTGCCACCGGGCCACGAAGGCGGTGTTCTCCGGGTTCTCCAGCGCCGGCGCGTACAGGCCGACGCTGACGATGCCCTCCGCGTCCGGCCCGACGGCCGCGAGCACGTCCTCGTCCATGAGGTTCTGGCCGGTCAGCAGGTCGATCCTGGCGTCGTAGCCGAGCTGCTTGAACGCCTTGGCGAAGGTGACCGCCTCGCCGCCCGCGTAGAACGCGTACAGCAGCTCCGCCTCCGGCGGGATCCGCGCGAGGTACGGCGCCAGGTCCAGCGTCCTGCCGTACGGGGTCAGGATGCGCGCCAGCTTGCCCGCTCCGTACCCCTCCTCGAAGCCGTCCAGGGTCTCGACGCCGCCCGAGTAGTCGGAGGCCATGAGCACGGCCGGCCGCCGGCCGTGGGCCTCGGCGGCGTAGCGGCCCGCGGCGTGCCCGTGCTCGTGGTTGGTGAACGACACCCGGAACACGCCCGGCCCGCCCAGCTCGTCGGCCCCGGCGTTGGCCACCACGACCGGGGTCCCCCGGGCCTCGTCCACCACGGCCTCGGCGACCGGCGAGGCCAGCAGCCCGGTGATCACGTCCACCCGGTCGCGCTCGATGAGCCGTCTGGCCGCCTGCCTGCCCTGCCCCGGCGTCCCGCCGTCGTCGGCGACGACCAGCCGGGCGGGCCTGCCGCCCAGCTCGCCGCCGCTCGCCTCCAGGAACAGGCGCATGGCCTGTTCCATCTCGTCACCCAGCATGGCGAAGACGCCGGTCTGGGAGACGATCACGCCCACCCTGACCTCGCCGTCCTCCTGTTGCGACGGCTGTGGCGCGGACCCGCCGCCGCAGCCCGCGGCCATCAGCACCACCAGCCCGACGACGGGCGGTAACCGCATGGTGAGCTCCCCTCAGCCCAGGAACGCCTCGGCGTTGCGGCGCAGCAGCTTGTCCCGCGCCACGTCGGTGAGGAACCCGGCCGTCCTGATCAGCTCCCCCGCGGGCGACTCGCCCAGCGGGTACGGATAGTCCGAGCCGAGCATGACGTGGTCCTCGCCGAAGGTGTCGACGAGCAGGCGCAGCGCCCGCTCGTCGAAGACGGCCGCGTCGACGCCGAACCTGCCGAGATACCCGGACGGCGGCAGCCGCGAGACGCCGACCAGGTCTTTCTTGCGGTGCCAGGCGTTCTCGAAGCGGCCCAGCCAGAACCCGAACGACCCGCCGCCGTGCGCGAAGCAGATGCGCAGGGTGTCGGGGACGCGGTCGAACACCCCGCCGAGGATCATCGCCAGGATCGACAGGTGGGTCTCGGCCGGCATGCCCACCAGCCACCGCGCCATCCACCGGTCCAGCCGCGGCCCCGACGGCATGTCCCACGGGTGCACGAACACCGGGGCTCCCCGGTCGGCGCAGTGGGCCAGGAAGCGCACGATCCCGTCGTCGTCCAGGTCGCGGTCGCCGGCGTGGTTGCCGATCTCGACGCCCCGGTGCCCGTTGGCCAGGCACCGGTCCAGCTCCTCGCAGGCCAGGTCGGGGTCCTGCAGCGGCACCTGGCAGAACGGCACCAGCCGGTCCCCGTCGCAGATCTCCAGCGCCAGGTCGTTGAAGATCCGGGCGATCCGCACGCCCTCGGCGGCCGGCCGGTCGTAGCCGAAGAACACCGGCGTCGGCGAGACCACCTGACGGTCCACCCCGTCGCGGTCCATCGCCTCCAGCCGCACCCGGGGGTCCCAGCACTCGTGGCCGACCCGGCGGAACTCGGCGCCGCCGACGAGGATGACCGCCTCCCGCTCGGACTCCACCCGCAGGCGGGGCGCGCCCTGCCAGCCCAGGTCGGGCCAGCCCCTGGGCACGTGGTGGGTGTGGACGTCAGTGATCATTCAGCCCTTGCCCGGGTGGAGCGCGCCGCAGCCCGGGCAGGTGCGGGCCTTCTCGTCGGCGTAGAACGCGTTGAACACCGGCGGCAGGTCCTCGACGATGTCGCGTACCTGCAGCTCCACCTCGTGGACCGGCGAGCCGCACCGCTCGCAGTACCACTGGAACCGCTCCAGCGTGCCCTCAGGCCGGATCCGCTCCACCACCAGCCCGACCGACCCCTCCTCGGGGCGCTGCGGGGAGTGCGGCATCGACGGCGGGAGCAGCCACATCTGCCCCTCCCTGATGTGCACGGTCTCCGGCCCCTTGTCGGTGATCACGTTGACGTGCATGTTGCCGCGGATCTGGTAGAAGAGCTCCTCGTACGGGTCGACGTGGTAGTCGGTGCGGGAGTTCGGCCCGCCGACCACCATGACGATGAAGTCCTCGGCCCCCTCGAAGACCACCTTGTTGCCCACCGGCGGCTTGAGCAGGTGGGCGTGCTCGTCGATCCACTTGGTGAAGTCGATCGGGGGAATCATGATCTCTCCCATGGGTGATAGGCGACGGCCTGCATCTCGATCAGCAGGTGGGGGTGCGGCAGCTGGTGGACGGCCACCGTGGTCCTGGTCGGCCCTTCCTCGTCGAAGAACTCGGCGTAGACCTCGTTGTAGCCCTTGTAGTCGTTCATGTTGACCAGATAGGCGGTGATCTGCACGAGGTCGGCCAGCGAGGCGCCGGCCGCCTTGAGTATGTCGCCGAGGTTCTCGATGACGGCCCTCGTCTGGGCGCGGATGTCGAGTTCGGTGACGCCCAGTTCGTCGGCCTCCGCGCCGGCGAAGGTGTTGTCCGGCCTTCTGGAGCTGGTGCCCGAGATGTACAGGAAGTCGCCGGCGCGGCGGGCGTGCGGGAACCGGCCGCGCGGCGTCGCCTTGCCCTCGACCAGCAGCGCCCGGCCGTGGTCGCGGCTCACCGGGAGAACACCGCCCGGACGGAGCCCAGCCCGTCGATGTGCGCCTCGAACGTGTCGCCCGGCTCGGCCGGGACCACCGGCCCGAGTGCGCCCGTCAGCACCACGTCGCCGGCCCGCAGCGGGAAGGGGGTGCGGCCGAGCGCCCCGGCGAGCCACACGGCCGCGTTGAGTGGGTGGCCCATGCACGCCGCGCCCGCGCCGGCCGAGACCTCCGCGCCCGCGCGGGTCATGCGCATGCCGGCCAGCCGCAGGTCGGAGCCGATCAGCGGGGCGGGCGTGTTGCCCAGCACGAACGCGCCGGCGGAGGCGTTGTCGGCGATGGTGTCGGGGAGCGTGATGTCCCAGCCGGCGACGCGCGAGTCGGCGATCTCGATGGCGGGCAGCACGAAGTCGACCGCCCTGATCACGTCGGCCACCGTGAAGGGCCCGCCCACCAGGTCGGCGCCCATCACGAAGGCGATCTCCGCCTCGACCCTGGGCTGGAGGAAGCGCGTGATGGGGATGGGCAACCCATCGAGATACGACATATCCGCAAAAAGCATGCCGTAGTCGGGCTGGTCGACGCCGAGCCGCTCCTGCGCCTCCCGATGGGTGAGGCCGATCTTCCGGCCCACCAGGCGGCGTCCCTCGTCCAGCGCCCGGCGCGTGTTGATCTCCTGTACGGCGTACGCCTCCCGCGTGGTGCCGACCACGTCGCGGACGGGCTCGCACGGCTTGCCGGACCGCGCGGCCTCCGCCAACCGGCCGGCGGCGTCGGTGCGCCCGTCGACCGCCTGCGACCATTCATCCTGCATCGGGTAACTCCCGCTTGATCGTTGTCGTGCCCATAGCATCGTCTCTCGCCGCGTCGCCGCGCGCCATGTCGCTGATGCTGCCCACGCGCGACCTGTCTTGAGGGTCATCTTCCCGTAGCCGTCCGCCTCGGACATCATGGTCCGGTGGCGCGCACGTGGGATTCGTGGGGAAACGTCATTATTGCTGGTACTTTTGCCCTTCCATGCGCCGCGCTGGCCATCGTGCTCCTGTCGCGCCGACGCGCCCGCCGCGGACACCCGGCGGCCCTGCGCACCGCGCTCGCCGACGTGGGGATCGCGGTCGGCACCGCCCCCTGGATCTGGATGATCCTCACTCCGGCGGGCGGCGCGGAAGGCATCAGCCTGATCCCGTTCCGCGATCTCGCCGCGGTGCTGCGGGCGCCATGGGAGACGGCGTTCGTGCAGGTCGGAGGCAATCTGCTGGTGTTCGCCTCGCTCGGCGCGCTGCTGCCCGTCCGCTCCGCGCGCCTGGCCTCGCCGGCTCGCGTGGCCGCGGTCGCGGCGGTCGCCTCCCTGCTCGTGGAGACCCTCCAGTACGTCCTGCGACTCGGCCGGGTCTCGTCCGTGGACGACGTCCTGATCAACACGGCGGGGGCGGTGGCGGCCGCGGCGGTTACGCGCCGCTGGTGGGCCCGGGCCGCAACGGCCGGCCCTTTTCGCAGGTAACGGCCCGATAAAAACGGGCCGTTGTCACCACACAGGCATACACCGCTCAAAAAGAGACACGCAACCAACCTCTGTACCTGTGCGATCGTAGACAAGACGGGGCAAGTTCTCTGGAGACGCCAAACCCGGTTGGTGACAGAGGGTGATCTAACTGTGTCTGAATCCCCGGTACCCCACGAACCTCCCATCTACCGCCAGATCGCCGACGCACTCCGCGACCGGATCCAATCCGGCGACCTGCGCGACGGGGACCGGCTACCAGGCGAGAACGCTCTCATGACCGAGTACGCGATCGCACGGGCCACCGCCAGGCAGGCGCTCGCGGTTCTGATCAACGAAGGTCTGGCCGTACCGAAGCGAGGCTCGGGGGTCTACGTGCGACTGTTCAAACCGATACGCAGGCACGGCTCCCGCCGTCTGGCGCGCGAGCAGTGGGGCGAGGGACGATCGATCTGGGACGCCGACACCCGCGGCCGTCCCTTCACCGTCGACCAGGTCGAGGTGGTCCGCGAGCAGGCCCCCGGCGAGGTGGCGCACATGCTCGGCACCCCCGACGTCTGGGTGCGCCGGCGCCGCTACCTGGTCGACGCCAGGCCCGTGCAACTGGCCACCTCCTACTTCCCCGCGCCGCTCGTCGAGGGCAGCCCGATCACCCAGGAGGACACCGGGCCCGGCGGCGTCTACGCCCGGCTGCGCGACCTCGGCCTGCCTCCCGCGCACTTCACCGAAGAGGTGCGCGCCCGTATGCCGAGCCCCCGCGAGAGCGGCCTCCTGGGCCTGCCGGCCGGCACCCCGGTCATCGTCGTCGACCGCACCGCCTTCCTCGCCGGAGGGTCGCCGGTGGAGGTCAACGAGATGGTGCTGGACGCCGCGGCATACGTACTCCAGTACGACTTCGACGCATGAGTCAAGCGACATTGTCAAGTAGCTACGTTGACCTGACCCCTTCGATCATTGTGTTCTCTAGAGAGGTGGCGCACCCTCGAAAGTGGATGGAACCTCGAACAGGGGCCCTCGGAGGGTTTGATCAGATGACCTTTGACCGGCATCTCGCTGAGATCGCCCGAGAGTTCCCGCAGTGGACCATCTGGCGAAGCGATGCCGGGCGCTGGTGGGCGACGCGCCACCACCCGCTCAGCGACGCGCAGCGCGACGCCGGCGGTGCGATGACCATCGACGCGGACGACCCCGAGAACCTGCGCGAGCAGCTCCGGGACCAGCAGAGGCTGGCGGGGGAGTTCGAGCGGCGAGCCGGCCCCGCTCCTCCGTGAGCGGCGGGCCGCCTCGCCCGCCGCCACCACGATCCGCCCGGTGCCGTGTCCAGCGTCTCGGCGGCCCCGGCACCGGGCCACCAAGAGGGGGCACGCGTGGAAGCCTCCGACCCGATCGGGGGCGGAGGCTTCCACCCGCTACTTGCGCAGTTCGAGCCGGCCCAGGTTGACGTCCGTGTCGTCCGCCGACCGCTCCTCGCGCGGCTCGTCCTCCTCCTCGACGATCACCCGGACGTCGTCCTGGTCCTGTCCGCTGGGCAGCTGGGGCTGCGCCGCGGGCGGCGCGATCGCCTCCGGCACCAGCGGGCCCGCCCCGGCCTCCTTGCGCATCAGGTCGCTCAGCACCGAGTTGACCTCGTTCAGCCTGCGCACCACCTCGTTGTGGGTGTTGCTCAGATACTCCACCCGGCGGCCGGCGTGCTCGTCGAGCGAGGCCACCCGCTGCTGTGCCGCGGCCAGCGCCGCCTCGGCCTCGGCGTGGGCGGCGGCCACCGTCCGCTCCGCCTCGGCCCGCGCCCCGGCGAGGGTCTGCTCCGACTCGGCCGTCGCGGTCGACACCAGCCGCTCGGCCTCCTCACGCGCCACGGTCACCAGGTGCTCCGACTCGGCCCGCGCCTGCTGCAGCATGGCGTCGGCCTCGGCGCGCGCGGAGGTACGGGCCTCCTCCGCGTCGGCCCCCGCCTGCTCCAGCATGCGCTCGGCCGCCTCGGTGGCCTCGCCCACCCGCCGCTCGGCCTCCTCCTGCGCGGAGGTGAGCATCTTGTCGGCGGTCTCCCGGGCGGAGGTCAGCAACCGGTCCGACTCCGTCTTGGCGGACTCGCGCAGCGCGGTGCTCTCGGCCTCGGCCTCCTCCCGCAGGGAGGCGGCCTCCTCCTGGCCGAGCTTGAGTATCTGCTCCAGCCGGGTGCTGGGGTTGAAGTTCTGGGGCACCTCGGCGATCTGCCGCCTGGCGTCCACGAGCTCGATGCGGCTCTGCTCCGCCTGGTCGATCGCGCGCGCCAGCCGCTCCTCCAGATCCCTGATCTGGTTGCGGGTCTTGGCCATGTAGTCGTGCACCTGGCGGCGGTTGTAGCCGCGCATGGTGATGTCGAAGATGTCTTCCTGCATCAGGTCGGGAATGCTGTCGTGCCCGTGTGTCATGGGGATTACCTATACGTTCGCGTGAGGCGGGGGAAACTGCGGATTGTGAGGATCTGATGACGAGACGTCAGTAATCGACTCTCCTGCCTCCTGCCCCCGACCGCAACCGGAATGCCGGAGCCGGGCGGGAAATGGCGGGAATTACGATGGGTGGGATGTACATCGCTGCATTGGACGACGGGGCGATCCCGGAGATCCACCCCGACGCGTACGTCGCCCCCGGCGCCGTCGTGGTCGGCAGGGTCACGATAGGCCGGGCGTCGAGCATCTGGTACGGGTCCGTCCTGCGGGCGGACGGCGAGCGCATCGAGATCGGTGAGGAGTGCAACGTCCAGGACCTCTGCTGCCTGCACGCCGATCCCGGTGAGCCGGCCGTCCTGGAGCCGCGGGTGAGCCTCGGCCACAAGGCCATGGTCCACGGCGCCCACGTGGAGACGGGCGCGCTGATCGGCATCGGCGCGATCGTGCTGGGCGGCGCCCGCGTGGGCGCGGGCACCCTCGTCGCGGCCGGCGCGCTGATCGGGCCCGGCAAGAAGATCCCGGCGGGGGTGCTGGTGGCCGGGGTGCCGGGGAAGGTCGTGCGCGAGCTGACCGACGACGACCGGGCGTCCTTCGCCCGTACGCCGGACACCTACATGGCGGCGGCGCTCAGACATCGGCGGGCGTCAGCGCTTTGATCAGCACCTCGTCCGAGACCGACGCGGTGTTCAGCGGGTCGGCGTAGTCGGGGAGCTCCGGTCTGAGGAACCTGACGTAGTCGACGGTCATCCTCAGGTCGGGGCGCCCCCTCACCAGCTTGGCGTTGCCCTTGACGTGGTCCTTCTTGAGGGTGGCGTAGCCGTCCCAGTCGGAGTACGCGGTCACGCCCCACTGGAGCACCTCGGGGAACTCGGTCGGCCACCGGTCGGCCACCTTCCACTCGCCGCCCTCCTCCTTGTAGAGGGCGGCGCACACCCTGCCCACCCGGGCCAGCACGAACTCCGTCCAGCCGCCCTTGGCGGCGACCTCCTTGGGCTTGGAGCTGCCGTCCTGGGTGTACTTCGACTCGATCCGGCCCGGCCTGTCGGTGGTGCCGGTGGTGATCGACACCCAGTTGGGGTTGTCGTACGAGCCGGGCACCCGGGCCATCAGGCCGCCGAGCGAGAACTTGCGCCCGGGCCTGCCGCCCCGTCTGCTCTCCACCTTCACCCGGGCGTGCATGACGATGTCGCCGGCCAGGTCCTGGTAGACGAACGGGCCGCGGAAGCCGTCGAACCAGGCGGAGGTCCTGGGCTCCAGGTACATGGCGCCCTTGGCGGTCGCGTTGACGTCCAGCTTGGCGAGGCGGTCGACGTCCTTCTCCTTGTCGCTGAGCTTGAGCCACATCGCCAGGTCCTTGGCGGTCTTGAACTCGGTGGAGGCGCCGCCCACCTCTCCGCCGGGCGTGGGCGGCCGGGCCTTGTCGAGGGTGAGCACCCCGGGGCCGTCCAGCCGCGGCGGGGAAGCCGTCACCGTCCCGCACCCGCTCACCACGCCCACGACCGCCATCATGCCCGCCAGTCTCGCCCTCATAGCGGACATTCTGCCGCCTACTCCTAACCCTCGGTTCCGGTCTGGCGATTACGATGGCCGCCGTGGGCCCCTGGAATGCGTTCACCGCCGCCGAAGCGGAGATCCACGCGATGGTCCATGACCCGCGCTGGCGGGAGCTGCCCCACGACGCCCGCGCGCACGCCGTCGCGGCCAGGACGCTGGTGACCCGCGACGGCGACAGGTGGCTGTTCGGCGCGCACGCGCGCTGGCACCTGCTCGACCCGGCCGACGGCCACTGGCATCTGGCGCCGCCGCCCCGGCGCGTCCGCGTCCGGCAGGTGGGCCACTCCCCTGCGGCGCTGCCCCGGTCGGTGATCCCGTGCGGCCCGGACTTCGCCGCCGAGCCGGGCTCCACCCAGGCGTTCGTCGGCCCCGACGTGCCGCCGCGGCTCTGCGCGCACATCAGCGACCTGCTGCGGGCCAACTGTCGCAGGAGCGAGGCCGACCATCCCCTCTCGGCCTTCGACGACGTCTTCGCCGCCGACGTGCCGAGCACGGTCGCCGCGATCTGGGGGA
Organism: Nonomuraea sp. CA-218870; assembly: GCF_050936535.1. Taxonomy (NCBI): domain Bacteria; kingdom Bacillati; phylum Actinomycetota; class Actinomycetes; order Streptosporangiales; family Streptosporangiaceae; genus Nonomuraea; species Nonomuraea sp. CA-218870. The sequence goes on from NZ_JBNJMN010000001.1 coordinate 359,074, forward strand.
CGATCATGTGGTGCGCCTACGCGCCCGCCTTCGACGGCAACGAGCGGCTGATCACCATGTTCGGCGAGTTCCTGCGCCGGCCACTGCCGGGCGACGAGTGGGTGCGCTGGCTGCCCGCGCCGCGGCTGTCGGACCTGGTCAAGCTCGTGGCCGAGCGGCACCGCGCCGGCCATGAGCGCGTCTCGCTGCGCCTGACCGCGCTGATCGCCGACACCGCGCACCTGCTGCTGTCCGACACCCGGTTCAGGCCGCGGGCGCTGGCGCTGCTCACGATGGTGGAGCCCGCGCTCAAGCGGCCGGGCCTGGACGACGAGGCGGCCGGGCGCGGCGACCAGTCGCTGCGCCGGGCCTGGCTGCGCCGCTGCCCGCCCCGGCTGGCCAGAGCCGTGATGGCGGAGACCGACCCGGAGGCGGACCTGGCGCACGCGGTCTACGAGCTCGTCGAGGCGCTGGCCTACACGCCCGATCCGCCCCGGGCCGCCGCCGCCTACCTCGCCGACCTGTCCGACTCCAAGGGGTCGCTGCCGCCCCGGCTCGACCACCGGCTCCGTCACGCGTACGAGGAGCTGGTGCGGGCAGGGCTGACGAGCACGTCGGCGGCCGAGCCCACCGAGCCTGACGGTTTTCCGATCCGGCCCTCGCCGGTGCATTCCGGCCAATACCCCCATACCGGTTCCTTTACCGGGCCGCGGGGAGGGCCCGATACGCGCACGGGCGGCATTCCGGAGCCCGGCACGTCGGATTCAGGTCACATTCCGGGCACGACGTCGGACGGCGCCGCGAGACGGCGGCTCAGGCTGCCGGGAATCACCCCGCTCGACCGGCGCGGCGGGTTCACGCACGTGCGCGAGGAAGCGGGGACGGGCCTGATGCCGCCCGACCGCGACAGCACGGCGGCGGTGCTCGGGGCGGCGTACGCGGTGGGGCTGGCCTGGCATCGCGTGTCCGGCGCGCGGGTGCCGGAGCGGGGCTTCGCGGGGTCGGCGGCGCTGGTGCGCCGCCTCATCAGCGAACGTGACGACCCCGGCAGTCACTGCTAAACCAGTAATGCCGCTATTTCACTCTAACGCCGCCTATATCGTTCCATCACTTAAGATCACATCTATTTAGCTGAATTGTGATCTCCACCTGCGGAAATGATCCGCTTGGGGCCTCATCGGCGACGAAAGGAATGACTCCGATGGGCCATGTCGCCGGAAGAGCTCGCACCGTAACCTCGAAGAGGGTGTGGGCTGCGGAAGGGAAGGACGACGCGGTGGGGCACGAAACCTTGGACTCCCGGGTCCACGACCGTGTCGCGTTGGACGAGATCGCGCTTTACGCCGAGGTGCTCACCGCCGTCGCTGTCAGCGAGCGGCGGCTTACCTTGGACGAGCTCGACGACGCGCTCGGATTGCGGACTTCGGTCAGTCACTGAAGACGATCACATGACCTCGTCCCGGACTCCTCAAGGGGTCCGGGACATGTCATGTCAGGGGTGGCTCACGATGACTAGTCCTCCTGGGGGGTGTCCGCCTACGAGCGGACGAGCCGCGCGATGGCGGCCGAGGCCTCCTTGACCTTCGCGTCGGCCTCCGGGCCGCCGGTGGCGATGGCGTCGGCGACGCAGTGGGAGATGTGCTCCTCCAGGAGCCCCAGCGCCACCGCCTGCAGCGCCCGCGTGGCCGCGGAGACCTGGGTGAGGACGTCGATGCAGTAGGCGTCGTCGTCGACCATGCGCTGCAGGCCCCTGATCTGCCCTTCGATCCGCCTGAGCCGGGTCAGATAGGCCTGCTTGTCTCCGCTGTACCCATGCATGCCTCTAAGGTACCCGCTACCGGTATCACTCAGCGGAGTCCCGCGAACAGCTTCTCCCACTGCTCGCCCACCTCGTCGGCCGCGTGGCGGATGGCGGTGTCGAGCGCCCCCGCGGCCAGCGAGCGCCGCCTGCGCTCGTCGCCGATGAGCGCCAGCATGGCCGCGGCGAACGCCTGCTCGTCGGAGCCGGGCACCAGCACGCCGTTGTAGCCGGTGGCCACCAGCTCGGCGGGTCCATGAGGGCCCTCGAACGCCACCACGGGCACCCCGCAGCCCATCGCCTCCAGCACGGTCATGCCCAGGTCGGCGGTGTGGGAGGTGTTGGCCACGATGGACGCCTTGGCGAACTCGCCGGTCAGGTCGGGCGTCGTGCCCATGAAGTAGACATGGTTGTGCAGGCCCAGCTCGTCCACCAGCGTCCGCAGCCGCCGCTCCTCCGGGCCGCTGCCGTACAGCCTGAGCCGCCAGTCGGGCCGCTCGGCGCAGACCACGGCGAAGGCGCGGATCAGCCTGTCGTACGACTTGGCGGCCACCCAGCGGCCGCCCGCCGCCACGATGCGGTTGTCCATCCGGGAGCGCGGCCACAGCGAGCCCGGCAGCGCGTCGGGGATGGCGTGCACGGGCGGCCCGGAGTCGAGCAGATGGCTCCACTCCTCACGGGCCGACTCGGTGGCCGCCACGACCGCGTCGAGGCGCGGGTAGAGCTTCCTGACCGGGCCGGGGACCGCCGGCCTGCCCCACTCGCGGGCGATGCGCAGCGTCTCGCGGGGGGCGTGCCGGGCGGCCTGGACGCTCAGCCCCGGCCTGGTGGTGACGAGGACGTCGCTCCTGAGCGAGCGCAGCACCCGCCAGAGCGCCACCTCGGTCCGCACCTGGCCCTGCGGGAACAGCCGTCTGACCCCGGGCCTGGCGTCGACCACCGAGCGCATGTCCACGCCCGCGGCGACCGGGAAGAACGGCTTCTCCTTCTGCCTCCTGAGGCTGATCACCTCGACCTCGTGGCGCTGGGCCAGAGCGCCGGCGAGGTTGAGCATGGAGCGGACGTCCCCTCGCATGGCGTAGGCGGAGGAGAGCAGGAAGCTGACCTTCACCCGCCCACCTCGATGCGCAGCTCGTCGTCGGCCGTGTAGGAGGGCCTGATGGGCACGCCGTCGATCCGGGCCGAAGGGTACTGCAGGCGGCGCCGTTTGCCGTCGACGTCGTCGAGCCAGCCGCCCAGCCGCAGCGGCTCGCCGACGCCGTCCACCTCCAGCGACGGCTCCCACGTGCCCGACGCCTCGGGGTCGGCGGCGAGCACGTCGACCAGCGAGACCGCGGCGTGGAAGCGCACGCCCTGGACGGTGGCGGTGGCCGACACCCGCATGCCCGTCTGCCTGCGGTGCAGCGCCAGCGTGGCCTCGTGGCGGGACTCGTCGTCCTCCAGGCCCGTGAAGGCGAGCAGGCCGGTCACCTCGAAGCGGCCCTCCCTGAACCAGACGGCGCGCACCTCCGCCACGGGCGCCGCGTCGTCGATCTTCAGCGCGAGGTAGCCGTTGCGGGTGCGGTAGGACCGGTAGGCCAGCGTGCGCTTGCAGAGCGCGTACGCGTCGAGGTGGTCGAGCGAGAAGCCGGGGTCGATGCTGCGCAGCCGGCTGCGCCTGCCCTGGTGGCGCAGGTAAGCGTCCCAGCGCCCGGCGGTGAGCAGCAGCGGGGCCAACGACACGGCGACGGTGGCCTCGCGGGTCATGGCGCCGGGCGTGCCCAGGGTCACCTCGCGCTCGACGCCGCTGGTGCGGTGGCGCAGCACCAGCTCGGTGCCGCCGGGCAACGGCTCCTCCATGGCCAGTCGCAGGGCGAGGACGTCGGCAAGGGTGACTTCGGCGTCTGTCACGACGACAGCTGTCACGAGCCCCCCTCCCCGTCGAATAGAGCCATGCGACGTTGAGGTTACCGTGATTTTCCCGTTATGTGGATGCCAGATTTACCGTGATCACCCCTCTTGACCGGCGAAACTCCTCCACACGGGAGTGTGGAGGAGTTTCACTTCAAAGGTCAGGCGGAGGTCTTCACGGATTTGATCAGGAGTTGCGCGACGTCCACGACTTCGAGCGACTCCTTGGCCTCTCCGGAGTTCTTCTTCTCGTTGATCGCGTCGCCGAGCATGACCATGCAGAACGGGCAGGCGGTGGAAACGGTGTCGGGGTTCGTGGTCAGCGCCTCGTCCACCCGCTCGGTGTTGATCCGCTTGCCGATCCGCTCCTCCATCCACATGCGGGCGCCGCCCGCGCCGCAGCAGAAGCCGCGGTCCTTGTGGCGGTGCATCTCCTGGGTCTGCACGCCCGGCACCTTGGACATGATGTCGCGGGGCTGGGAGTAGACCTTGTTGTGGCGGCCCAGGAAGCACGGGTCGTGATAGGTGATCTTCTCCTCGATCGGCGTGATCGGGGTCAGCTTGCCCTCGTCGACCAGCTTGGCCAGCAGCTGGGTGTGGTGGATCACCTCGTAGGTGCCGCCGAGCTGCGGGTACTCGTTGGCCAGCGTGTTGAAGCAGTGGGGGCAGGTGGCGACGATCTTCTTGACGCCCGCCTCGTTCAGCGTCTCGATGTTCTGCTGGGCGAGCATGTTGAACAGGTACTCCATGCCCAGGCGGCGGGCCGGGTCACCGGTGCAGGCCTCCATCGGGCCGAGCACCGCGAACTTCACCCCGGCGATGTGCAGCAGCTCCGCGACCGCCTTGGTGGTCTTCTTGGCCCGGTCCTCCAGCGCGCCGGCGCAGCCGACCCAGAAGAGGTACTCGGCGTCCTCGGGCATCTTCTCGTCGACCAGCTCGACCTCGAAATCGAGCTCGGCGATCCAGTCGGCCCGCTTCATCTCCGACATGCCCCACGGGTTGGCCTTGTTCTCCAGGTTCTTGACCATCACCCCCGCCTCGGACGGGAACGACGACTCGACCATCACCTGGTAGCGGCGCATGTCGATGATGTGGTCGATGTGCTCGATGTCGACCGGGCACTGCTCGACGCAGGCGCCGCAGTTGGTGCACGACCAGAGCACGTCGGGGTGGATCACGCCCTCCTCGCCGACCAGGGGCTTCTCCAGCAGCGCGAGCACGTCGGTGTCCTTGTGCTCGGCGCCGCCGTTCTGCGCGGCCATCAGGTAGGGGGCGACGGCGAAGGCGTGGTCGCGCTGGTCGAGGATGAGCATCTTGGGCGACAGCGGCTTGTCGGTGTTCCACGCCGGGCACTGCGACTGGCAGCGGCCGCACTCGGTGCAGGAGTAGAAGTCGAGGAAGCCCTTCCACGTGGTGTCGCCGATCTTGCCCCGGCCCAGCCGCTCGGGGTCGAGGTCCTCGTCCTCGAAGTCGACCGGCTTGCCGTCGACCCGCATCTCGGGCACCGCGCCCATGCCGTCGGGCCGGCGCGAGAACAGCACGTTCAGCGGGGCGGTGAAGATGTGCAGGTGCTTGGAGTGCACCACGATGATCAGGAACACCAGCATGAAGCCGATGTGCAGGAGAAGCGCGATCTCCTCCAGCAGGTGGCTGGCCGGCAGCGCCTCGCCGAGCGGGATCGACACGAACGCGCCCGAGGAGTAGGGCAGGTTGCCGTTGGCCGCCGCCGCGCCCCTGGCCAGGAAGAGCGTCCAGATGATGTTGAAGATCATGAACAGGACGAGCCACGCGCCGCCCAGGTGGGACCCGGAGAAGCGGGACTTGCGGCCGAGCGTCTTCGGCGAGTTCTTCAGCCGGATGGCCGCGAAGGCGACCAGGCCGAGCAGGCAGGCGACGGCGATGAAGTCCTGCAGGAACCCGAGCACCGGCCACTGCCCGATGAGCGGGATGTGGAAGTTCGGCCTGCCGGTGATGGCGCCCTGGATGATCGCGCCGTACGCCTCGATGTAGACGGTCAGCAGGATGAAGAACGCCCACATGACGAAGAAGTGCGCCACGCCGGACGGCGTCCACTTCAGCAGCTTCTTCTGGCCGAACACCTCCACCAGCTGCGCCTTGGCCTCGGCGCCGGCGTTGGCCTTGGCGTACTCGATCCGCTCAGGAGCCGGCGGGCCCACCGTGGCGAGCTTGAACAGGAACAGAGCCCTGCGGCCCGCCACGGCCACCGCCACGACGGTCATCACGAGCCCGATGATGGCTACCCAGAGCACGGGTCCTCCCACAACGACGTTGGCTTGCCAGCGTACGGTGACCGCGCTGACCTGGCCCCCCCGGGATCCTACCTATGAGTAACTTCCAGAGGGTAACCGTGTTCACCTTAGGGCGCGGAGCTGTTACAGAACAATGCTCTACACTGTGAGATAGCGCTGAATCGTCGGCGCTATCAGCTCCACCAGCTCCTCCGGCCCGGCGCTCGCGATGGGCTCCAGCCGGAGCACGTGCCGCGCCATGACCACGCCGAACATCTGCGCGAACGCGGCCTCGACCCGCAGATGAGGGACGCCGAGCTGGTCGGCCACCCTGTAGAGCAGCGCGTTCGTCATGAACTCCTGGAACATCACCCGCGCCTGCTCGTGGGTCATCGCCGAGCGGATCAGCGCCACCAGCGGCTCGCGGGTCTCCGGCTCCTGGGTCACCGCGAGCACCATCGTGACCAGCCGCCTGCCGATCTCCTCCCGCGGACCGTCGAGCAGCACCGCCTGCACCCGGTCGGGCGACAGCGGCAGTTGCATGGCCGCCGCGAACATGCCCTCCTTGGTGGCGAAGTAGTGGTGCACCAGCGCCGGGTCGACCTGCGCCTCCCTGGCGATGCCGCGCACCGTGGCCTTGTCGAAGCCCTTCTCGGCGAAGACCTTCCGCGCCGCCGCGAGGATCTCCCCGCGCGTGTCGGCGGAGCCTGGACGCCGCCCGGGACGCCGCTTGATGGTGCTCACGCCCTCACCGGCCCACGGCCAGGTAGACGCGCATCGGCACCGACATCACGCCACCGGGGAACTCCTTGACCAGCTCCGCCCGCTGCCGCTCCACCAGCGCGTCGGCCTCGGCCTCCGGCATCGCCGCCATGTACGAGTGAGAACGCAGGCCGAGCAGGAACTCCTCGATCCCGACCAGGCGGGTCCACGGCATCCAGCGCTCCCCCACCACCTCGAACGCGGCCGCGATCGGCGGCGCCGACCACTCCGCCCTGGCCGGCCCCCAGTAGGTGGGGCACGCCCCGGCCAGCCGCTCCTCGTGGGCGGCCAGCCACTCGGCCTGGGCCGCGTGCGCGAAGTTCCAGCAGGCGGCGATGGCCCCGCCCGGCCGCAGCACCCGCCTGGCCTCCTCGATCGAGGCCACCGGGTCGAGCCAGTGCCAGGACTGGCCGTACGTCACCAGATCGGCGCAGCGCCCGGCCAGCGGCAGCGCGTTGCCGTCGGCCCGCACCGCGGCCACCCCCGCCGCGCCCTTGGCCCGCAGCCTGGCGAGCATCTCCGCGCCCGGGTCGACCGCGACGACCCGGGCGCCGCGGGCGCGCAGGGCGTGCGCGAGCTTCCCGGTGCCGGCCCCCACGTCGACCGCCGTCGCACCGTCGAGCGGCACCCCGGAGACCTCCGCCAGCGCGTGGTAGAGCTCGTCCGGGTAGCCGGGCCGGCCCGCGTCGTAGGCGTCGGCCACCCGCTCGAACGCCAGGCCGAGCTCGCGGCTCGGCCCCGCGCGCAGGTGCTCGTGGGTCATCGCGAGGCCGCCAGGTAGAGCCGGGCGAAGGCCAGCGCCTCGGCCAGGTCGTCGATGCGCTCCGAACGGCTGGCCGCCTTGCGGGTGTTGATCTCCAGGACGACCAGGCCGTCGTAGCCGTTGCGGGCCAGCCGCTCCAGCATCGGCGCGCACGGCTGGCTGCCCCGGCCGGGCACCAGGTGCTCGTCCTTGTTGGTCACGCCGCTGCCGTCGGCCAGGTGGAGATGGGCCAGCCGGTCACCGAGCTTGGTGGCCATCTCCATGGCGTCGGAGCCCGACACGGCGGTGTGCGACAGGTCGAGCGTGACGTGCGGGAAGTCGTAGTCGATCGGGTTCCAGTCGGGTGAGTACGGCACCACGTCGTTGCCCCTGGCCCGCAGCGGGAACATGTTCTCGACCGCGAAGACCACGTCGGTCTCGTCGCGCATGCGGGCCAGACCGGTCTCGAAGTCGCGGGCGTAGTCGCGCTGCCATCGGAACGGCGGGTGCACGACGACCGTGGAAGCGCCGAGCCGCTCGGCCGCCTTCTGGGCGCGGACGAGCTTGGCCCACGGGTCGCGCCCCCACACCCGCTGCGTGACGAGCAGGCAGGGCGCGTGGATGGCGAGGACGGGAACCTCGTAGTGGTCGGAGAGCCGCTCGATCACGTCGATGTCCTGGCTCACCGGGTCGGCGCCGACCATGATCTCAACGCCGTCGTAGCCCAGGCGGGCCGCCAGCTCGAACGCATCGGGCGTGCGTTCCGGATATACCGAAGCGGTGGACAATGCGATCTTCGCATTGGGCACGCGGATGACATCAGCCACGTTGCCAGCCTAAGCCGGATGTCCCGTGCCGGCGCGCCACCACGTACGGTTGTCGCATGCCCAGGACGGTCCGTGGCGCTATTCCGAGCCCCAACATCTGGCACACCCCCCACGTGTACGAGCTGGAGAACCGCGCCGTCGACCCCGGCGACACCGCCGGCGCGGCGATGCGCGAGCTGCGGCCGTGGCGTGGCGCGACCGTGCTCGACATCGGCTGCGGCACCGGGTACCACCTGCCCGGCTACGCCTCCGAGGCGGCGCGGGTGATCGGCGTGGAGCCGCACCGGGGCCTGGCCGCCGCCGCCCGGCGCCGGTGCGCCGCGCTCCCGTCCGTCGAGGTGCGCGAGGCGGCCGCCCAGGACCTGCCGCTGCCCGACGCCTCGGTCGACGTCGCCATCGCGCGCTGGGCGTACTTCTTCGGGCCGGGCTGCGAGCCGGGCCTGCGCGAGCTGTCGCGGGTGGTGCGGCGCGGCGGCGCGGCCTTCGTGCTCGACCTCGACGCCTCCCGTGGCGCGTTCGGCGAGTGGTTCCGGCGCACGGTCCCGTCCTACTCCGCGCCGCAGGTGGAGGCGTTCTGGGATCGCCAGGGGTGGCTGCGGCGCCCTCTCGACCTGCGCATGGTGTTCGAGCGGCGGGGCGACCTGGAGGCGGTGCTGCGCATCGAGTTCGCCCCCGAGGTGGCCGAGCAGGCCATCGCCGAGACGTCGGGGCTGGAGCTGGCCTACCCGAACGTGCTGCGCTGGCGCTTCTTCTGAGGGCTTGACCTTGACGCCGGTGTCAATGTCTACCGTGGCCTCATGCGCATCGGAGAGCTGGCCCGGCGGACCGGGGTGAGCACCCGTTCCCTCCGCTACTACGAGCAGCACGGGCTGCTCAGCGCCCGCCGGGGCGCCAACGGCTACCGCCTCTACGCGGAGGAGGACGTCCGGCTGGTGTCGGAGATCCGCGCGCTGCTGTCGGTGGGGTTCACGCTGGAGGACACCCGGCCGTTCGTCGACTGCCTGCGTTCCGGTCACGACAGCGGCGGGTCCTGCCCCGAGTCGGTGGCCGTCTACCAGCGCAAGCTCGCCGAGATCGACGACGAGGTGCGGCTGCTGCTCGCCCGCCGCGCGGAGGTCGCCGCGCAGCTCGCCGACTCGTGCGAAGACTGCTTCTTCAGAGGAGAGAGATGATCACGCTCACCGCGGACAACTTCGAGGAGCGGGTGCTCGCCGCCCAGGAGCCGGTGCTGGTGGACTTCTGGGCCGAATGGTGCCCGCCCTGCAAGATGGTCGCCCCCGTACTGGAGGAGATCGAGGCCGAGCTGGGGCTGACCATCGGCAAGCTCGACACCGACCAGCACCCCGAGATCCAGGCCCGATACGGCGTCATGAGCCTGCCCACACTGCTGCTGTTCGAGAACGGGCAGCCGGTCAGGCAGGTCGTCGGCGCCCGGCCCAAGCGCGTGCTCGTCCGCGAGCTGGGCCTGACGTAGTCTCTGCGGGTCAGCCGGATGTCGGTCGCGACCGCTAGCCTGCTCGCCATGGCCAAGACTGCCCAGAAGCCCGGATACCGCTGCGCCGAGTGCGGCTGGCGCACCTCCAAGTGGGTGGGCCGGTGCGGCGAGTGCCAGGCGTGGGGCACCGTCGACGCGGAGGGCGGCCGGGCCGGCGCCCATGTCGTCCAGGCCGGCGCCACCACCGCCCCGGCGCTGCCGATCGGCCAGGTCAAGGCCGAGATCGCCGCCGCCCGCACCACCGGCGTCGGCGAGCTCGACCGGGTCCTCGGCGGCGGCCTGGTGCCGGGCGCGGTCGTGCTGCTGGCCGGCGAGCCCGGCATCGGCAAGTCGACGCTGCTGCTGGAGGCCGCCGCCCGCATGGCCGAGCGCGAGACCGTCCTCTACGTCACCGGCGAGGAGTCGGCGGCCCAGGTCCGGCTCCGCGCCGACCGCATCGACGCCGTCCGCGACCGGCTCTACCTCGCCGCCGAGACCGAGCTGTCGGCCCTGATCGCCCACGTGGAGAAGATCCAGCCGCGCCTGCTCGTGGTCGACTCGGTGCAGACCGTCGGCTCCGCCCAGGCGACCGGCGTCCCCGGCGGCGTCACCCAGGTCCGCGAGGTCGCGGCCAACCTCGTGCGCCTGGCCAAGGAGCGCGACCTGTCGACCGTCCTGGTCGGCCACGTCACCAAGGAGGGCTCCATCGCCGGCCCGCGCACCCTCGAACACCTCGTCGACGTGGTGCTCAACTTCGAGGGCGACCGCCACTCCCGGCTCCGCATGGTACGAGCGATCAAGAACAGGTTCGGCCCCACCGACGAGGTCGGCTGCTTCGACCTGCACGAGCGCGGCATCGAGGGCATCACCGACCCCAGCGGCCTGTTCGTCTCCCGCCGCACCGACCCGGTCCCCGGCACCTGCGTGACGGTCACGGTCGAGGGCACCCGCCCGCTGCCCGCCGAGGTCCAGGCCCTGGTGGCGCGCACCGAGGCCCAGCAGCCCCGGCGCACCTCCTCCGGCCTCGACACCTACCGCGTCCAGATGGTCCTGGCCGTGCTGGAGCGCCGGCTCAACGCCCGGCTGGGCGGCTGCGACGTCTTCACCGCCACCGTCGGCGGCATCAAGCTCGGCGACCCGGCCGTCGACCTGGCCGTCATGCTCGCCGTCGCCAGCGCCGCGGGCGACAAGCCGCTGCCGGCCGGCCTGGTCGCGCTCGGCGAGGTCGGTCTCGCGGGCGAGCTCCGCCCGGTCAAGGACGTCCGCCGCCGCCTCACCGAAGCGGCCCGTCTCGGCTTCAAGCGCGGCCTCGTCCCGCTCGGCTCCCTCGACGAGGGCAGGCGCAAGGCCGGCGGCCAGCGCTCCCTCGTCCCGGTCGGCCCGGTCGCCTTCGCCCCCGGCTTCGAGGTCGTCGAGGCCGAGAACGTCTGGGACGCCCTCACCCACGTCACCTGAGACCGCGGCCGGCGCCGTCCCCCGGCCGGGCCTTCCCTCCGGCACTAGCCTGCCAGGGCCGAGGCGACCTCCGCCCTGACGAGGTCGCGCACCGGCCGCGGCCGGTCCACGAACGCCCTCAGGTCGCCGCCACGGCCCTCCAGCAGCCCCGCGCCGATGTTGGAGAACGTCGACATCGTGTGCCCCGCCTGATACGGCTCCAGCCCGGCCAGCGCGGCCCGCGTCGCGCCCAGCGGCGCCGGCCGGTACTCGACGGGCCGGCCGAGCGTCTCGGCCAGCGCCTCGGCGAGCTCCCGCCCGCCGACCGCCTCCACGCCCTCCAGCTCGTACGTGCGGCCCGCGTGCCGCCGCGGCGCCCCCGACGTCAGGTCCGCGTGAGCCTCGGCCGCCACGCGCACGGCCACCGCCGCCAGGTCGTCGCGTGCCACGGCCGACAGCCGTCCGTCGCCGAGCGGCGCGGTGAACACCCCGCTCGCCGCCGCCGCGGCGGCCCCGGCGGCCGCGAGCCCGGCCGGGATCTCGGCGTACAGGCCGTTGCGCAGGACCGTGACGTCGAAGGGCGCCTCGGCCAGCCGCGCCTCGGTCCAGCGGTGCGCGAGCGCGATCGTCAGCCGGTCCCCCGACCCGGCCAGGCTGGTGTAGATCACGTGCCGGACGCCGGCGGCGGCGGCCGCCCGCACCACGGCGCCGTGACGGGCCAGGACGACGTCGTCCTCGGCGTAGCCCGCCGAGACGAACACCAGCACGTCCACGTCCGCGAAGGCCGGCTCCAGCGTCTCCGGCCGGTCGAAGTCGGCGAGCCGCACCGCCGTGCCGTCGCCGGAACCGCCGTCACCGGAACTGCCGGCCCCGGCCGTCGCCGGCCCGTCCACGGCCCGCAGTCCGGCGAGGATCGCGCCGCCGAGTCTTCCCGACACGCCGGTGACGAGAATCATGAGACCACTCCTGTCGTTGATGAGCGCGGGTGAACACAAGGGTTCGACGCGCCCAGCATGGGGCGTCCGGCCGCCGGCCATAAGGAGGCATTCTCATGTCAGTCACGAACACGGACGTAACCCCCCAGGCCCTCGGTCCGTGCGGGGACGACGACTGCGGCATCCGCGACGTGCTCGACCGTCTCGGCGACAAGTGGACGGTGCTGGTGGTGGTGGAGCTGACCAAGGGGGTGCGGCGGTTCAGGGAGCTGGAACGGGCGATCCCCGGCATCTCGCAGCGGATGCTGACCCTGACGACCAGGCGGCTGTGCCGGGACGGGCTGGTCGAGCGGACCGCGTACCCCACCGTCCCGCCGCAGGTCGAGTACCGGCTGACGCCGATCGGCCGGAGCCTGGCCGAGACGGTCGAGCGGCTGGCCGACTGGTCCAGGGAGCACAAGGAGGCCATGGAAGCGGCCCGGGAGCGATGGGACGCGAAGTGACGCCCTGTGGTCGCGAGGGGACGTCCGCTTCAGTACGGTTCAGACCACTCTCGCCGTACTCCGCCACGGCGCATGCCTCGGCCAAAGGCGGAGGAGAGACTGAGACGGCGCGGCTAAGCTGGGCTTGACTATTTCGACACGGGGGTCAGGTGCCAAACGACCGGAGTCTTGACGACCGCCGTCGCGAAGCCCTCGCCGCGGTGGCGCCGGGCACACCCCTGCGCGACGGCCTCGAGCGGATCCTGCGCGGGCAGACCGGCGGCCTGATCGTGCTCGGCCACAACAAGACCGTCGAGCGGCTCTGCAGCGGCGGCTTCGAGCTCGACGTGGACTTCTCCGCCACCCGGCTGCGCGAGCTCGCCAAGATGGACGGCGCGATCGTGGTCAGCGGCGACGACAAGATCGTACGCGCCGCCGTCCACCTCGTCCCCGACCCCACCATCCCGACCGACGAGTCCGGCACCCGCCACCGCACCGCCCAGCGCGTGGCCAAGGAGACCGGCCTGCCGATCATCGCGATCAGCAAGTCCATGCGGATCATCGCCCTCTACCTCGACGGCATCCGCTACGTGCTGGAGGAGTCGGCCGCCATCATGTCCAAGGCCAACCAGGCCCTGGCCACCCTTGAGCGCTACAAGCACCGCCTCGACGAGGTGTCCGGCACGCTCTCCGCGCTGGAGATCGAGGACCTGGTGACCGTGCGCGACGTGGCGGCGGTGGCGCAGCGGCTGGAGATGGTGCGACGCATCTCCGACGAGATCAAGGGGTACGTGGTCGAGCTCGGCACCGACGGCCGGCTCCTGTCGCTGCAGCTCGACGAGCTGGTCTCCGGCGTCGACTCCGAGCGGGAGCTGGTGGTGCGCGACTACCTCCCGGCCCCGTCGGGCCGCCGTCAGCGCCGCCTGTCCGACGCCCTGCGCGACCTCGACGCGCTGTCCGGCAACGAGCTGCTCGACCTGACGGTGGTGGCCGGCCTGCTCGGCCACGACGACGGCGAGAAGCTCGACAGCCCGGTCAGCCCGCGCGGCTTCCGCCTGCTGGCCAAGGTGCCCCGCCTGCCCGCCACGGTGGTCGACCGCCTGGTCGACCACTTCGGCAGCCTGCAGAAGCTCCTGGCGGCCAGCATCGACGACCTCCAGGCGGTGGGCGGCGTCGGCGAGTCCCGCGCCCGCAGCGTCAGGGAAGGGCTCTCCCGCCTCGCCGAGTCCTCGATCCTCGAACGCTACGTCTGACCGCCGCGGGACGCGCCGTCCTCCGACGACGCCGGGAAGGTGACGCGGGAGCCGGCCGGCCCGGCTCAGCGCAGGTGGAAGACGCCCTTGGGGCTCTTGTGCTCGCCCATGCGGGCCATCGCCACGTACGTGCCGGGAAGCGCGGGCGGCGGGTCCGCACGGCAGTTGCCGCTGGAGCGGCGGCGGTTCCAGTCGAGGGAGCGGACGTAGGGCACGCCGCGCTCCAGCTCGCGCGTGTCCGTCCCGGAGCCGCTGACGCAGTCGGCGGTGGACCAGATGCGGTCGTCACCCGAGGTGATGCGGATCTCCAGCGCCCGCGGTCCGACGTCGGTCTTGCACATCACGGGCCCGGTGTTGACCACGGTGACGATGAAGTGCGGGCGCGCGCCTCTCGCGTAGATCTCCTGTTTGCCCTGAAGGTGGAGCACCAGGTCGTCCTCCTGGCAGGGCTCGCCGGCGCGCCGGGGGCGGGGGCGGGGGCTTCTGCTCGGGCTGGGCGAGGGTGACGGGCTCGCCGTTCCCGTGGTCAGCGTACGCAGCCCCGCGAGCAGGGGGTCCGTGACCGGGGCCGGACTGGGGGTGGGCTTGGCGTCTGAGCGTTCGGCCGGGCCGCTGGAGCCGGAGCAGGCCCACGCCACCACCGCCACCACGACGAGCACCGCGATGAGCAGGCTCATGCGCCGCCGCCAGTAGACGTCGCCCCCGAGTCCCGGCCCTCCACGCATGGTTTCCGGATCCATGTGGCCAGGATGGGTAACGGGAAGATGACGCGCCGTGACGACACGCCGGACCTTGCCATCTCGTCATACGCTGGGCCGCGTGATCGAGCCGAACCTCCTACACCTTCCCGTTCTGGAGTGGTACGAAAACAACGCCCGGGACCTCCCCTGGCGCGCTCCCGATCGGACACCCTGGGGAGTGCTCGTCAGCGAGATCATGCTGCAGCAGACGCCGGTGGCCCGGGTCCTTCCCGTCTGGCACGAGTGGATGACGCGCTGGCCCACCCCGAAGGCGCTGGCCGCGGAGCCCTCCGGCGAGGCGGTGCGGGCCTGGGGGCGGCTCGGCTACCCGCGCCGGGCGCTGCGCCTGCACGCCTGCGCCACGGCCATCACCGAGCGGCACGACGGCGAGGTCCCGGCCGACCACGCGACCCTGCTCGCCCTGCCCGGGATCGGCGAGTACACCGCCGCGGCGGTCGCGAGCTTCGCGTACGGGGGCCGGCACGCGATCCTGGACACCAACGTGCGACGGGTCTTCGCGCGGGCGGTACGGGCCGAGGAGTATCCTCCGACGGCCACCTCCGCCGCCGAACGCCGCCTCGCGGAGGCGCTCCTGCCCGAGCTGGGCGCCGCCCGCTGGGGGGTGGCGGTGATGGAGCTGGGGGCGCTCGTCTGCACCGCCCGCGCCCCCCGGTGCGAGGGCTGCCCGATCGCGGGGGTGTGCGCCTGGCGGCTGGCCGGCAAGCCCGCGCACGCGGGTCCCGCCCGCAAGGGGCAGACGTACGCGGGCACCGACCGCCAGTGCCGGGGCCGGCTGCTCGCGGTCCTGCGCGCCGCGCACGGGCCGGTGCCGAAGGCGGCGCTGGACGTGGTCTGGGACGACGTCGTGCAGCGCGAGCGGGCCCTTGACGGGCTCGTCGCCGACGGCCTGGCGGAAGTCCTGGAAGACGGCACGTACGGCCTTCCTGCTTGAACTCAGGCCCTCCCGGCGCGCTCCCTCGCGTTCGGCTCTGTCGTTCACCGGGCCCAGGGCAGCGGCATGCGGCTGGTGCCCTCGGGGACGAGGTCGCAGGCGTCCGGGGTGTCGAGCCCGTCCGGGTTGTAGACGCTCACGCCCGCGGGGGCGGCCACGATCGCGGCGAACCCGTGCCGTTCGTCGGCGATGAGCT
Source organism: Nonomuraea sp. CA-218870 (assembly GCF_050936535.1). NCBI lineage: Bacteria > Bacillati > Actinomycetota > Actinomycetes > Streptosporangiales > Streptosporangiaceae > Nonomuraea > Nonomuraea sp. CA-218870. The sequence continues at coordinate 374,787 of NZ_JBNJMN010000001.1, forward strand.
GTCGCAGCACGTCGGCGGGCAGCACCATGGTGTCGCCGGCCGCGACCTCGACCCGTTCGCCGCCGAGCTGGACGGTGCAGCGGCCCGCCAGCCAGGTCCACACCGACTCGGTGTCGAAGGCGTGCACCGGGCCGGCCGTGCCGGGCCTGGCGTCCACGCGCCACACGGCCTGGCGGGACTCGCCCTGGGTGGGTGAGGCGAGGGTGGTCATGGTCCCGTTGGGCGTCTCGATCCTGCGTGCCCCCGCGTCGCGGATGACGGTCATGGCAGATGCTCCCCTAAGATAGACAACGTCATTGTCCAGATAGTGAACCAGGTTGTCTATCGTGTCAAGCACACCCCCGGGGTTCGAACTCCCGCTCCGCCTCTTCCTGGCCTTCCGGGTGCTCATCGACGAGCTTCACGCCGAGCTGGGCCGTCAGGGGCATCCGGACATCCGGCCCATGCACGGCTTCGTCATGCAGGCCATAGGGCCCGACGGCACGACGGCGGTGGACCTGGGCCGCACGCTCGGCGTCACCAAGCAGGCCGCGGGCAAGACCATCGAGACACTGGAACGCCTCGGCTACGTCGAACGCACCCGCGACCCCGCCGACACCCGCCGCAAGATCGTCCGTCTGACCCCGTACGGCAGGGACGCGCTCGCCCGCTCGGCCGCGATCTTCGACGACCTGCGCGCCCGCTGGGCCGCCGAACTGGGCGAGGACCGGCTTCGGGCGCTGGAGGCCGACCTGCGCAGGATGACCCCTGCCGACCTGTGGCGCCTCGACATTCCGGGCTGGTTCGGCGCCGCGTGAGGCGCCGGACCGTTCCCCCGATCAGGCGGCGAGCTGGAGGCCCAGGCCGGTGAGGCTGGTGCGGGCCCAGTCGAGCTCCTCGGCCAGGAGGGAGACCAGGGCGCCGGGGCCCTTGGCGCGGCCGGGGACCGCCAGGTTGTGGGTCTCGACCTCGATGTGGGCGCTGCCGCTCACCGCGCCCGAGAGCATCGCCGTGAGGGTGTCGTGCAGGACGCTGCCGGTGTTGGGCGCGCCGCCGGTGTGGTGGTGGACGTGGCCGAGCTTGACCACGGGGGCGCCGGTCTTGGCCAGGCCGCGCAGCGCCTCGCCGGCCTCCTCCGAGCCGCCGGCCAGGTGACAGGCGTCGAGGCAGACGCCCAGGTGGTCGGAGTCGATGCCGCGTACCCGCTCCAGCGCCTGCTCCGTGGTCTCCAGCACGCAGCCGGGCCACGGCTCGAAGCCGACCCTGACGGTCTTGCCGGTGACGCTGTGGAGGCCGCGCAGCTCGCGGGCGAGCCGCTCCAGCCGGCGGGTGGCGATGGCCTGCAGGTCGGAGGGCCAGTCGCGGCGCCAGCCGATCGGGATGGTGGAGATGCTGCCGGACTGCACGTCGTCGGGCAGCAGGAAGGCCAGGATCCTGGCCAGCGCCATCGTGTAGCGGTAGCGCTCGGGCTTGGCCCAGTCGGGGCCGGGCGCCTCCTGGTTGCGGCCGCCGGTGCCGTTGAGGCTGACGACCTCCAGGCCGCGCTCCTCAAGGGAACGGCGCAGGCGGACCAGCTCGATGCGGTCGGCGGTGAGATGGTCGGCGACGGCCGGCGAGAGCCACAGGCCGACGCCCATCCGCTCGACGCCGAGCCGCTTGCGCACCGGCACGGCGTAGCGGGTGAGATGGGCGATGAGGTTCTCCAGGTCCTCCGCGGGGTGCACGCCTGCGTTGTAGGCGAGGTGAACGAGCGTTCCGTCATCGTGACGCAGGCGCATCGACTTCCTCCACGACTTTCACTGGTTTCCCTCGCCCGCTGGTGCGCTCCGAGCATCTCGGCTCGTGAGCGTCGCGCGCGTCAGCCCTGGGTTGATTTCCGGCTACTCCCCAGGGAGCAGTCCCGACCGTACGAGTGTGATCTTGTGGATCACTTGGACAGGACTGAGCGAAGCTCTACGCAGTGTAGTACTACTACTCGTGGCGAACCAGTCGTGGCGTCAACGATTCGGCAACGTTTCCAGAGCACGAAAAACCCCCGCGTGCCGGAGCACGCGGGGGTTCTTCGGAACCGTCAGTTCTGGATCGAACCGGCGATGGCGGCCGCGGAGTCGGGCACCTGGGTGACGTTCTCCCCGACGAAGACGAACGTGGCGTCGTCGCCCTCGCCCTCGATGGTCACCTTGACGACCTGCCCCGGACGGAGCTCGCCGTAGAGGATCTTCTCCGACAGCGAGTCCTCCAGCTCGCGCTGGATCGTACGGCGCAGCGGCCGGGCGCCCATGACCGGGTCGTAACCGCGGTCGGCGAGCAGCTGCTTGGCGTCGGGCGAGACCTCGAGCCCCATGTCGCGGTCCTTCAGCCGGTCGGCCACCTGCGCGAGCATCAGATCCACGATCTTGATGATCTCGTTCGGCGTCAGCTGGTGGAAGACCACGATGTCGTCGACGCGGTTGAGGAACTCGGGCCGGAAGTGCTGCTTGAGCTCCTCCTGGACCTTGGCCTTCATCCGCTCGTAGTTGGACTCGGTGTCGTTGGACTTCGCGAACCCGACCCCGATGCCCTTGGAGATGTCACGGGTGCCGAGGTTGGTGGTCATGATGATGACCGTGTTCTTGAAGTCGACCACCCGGCCCTGGGCGTCGGTCAGGCGACCGTCCTCCAGGATCTGCAGCAGCGAGTTGAAGATGTCGGGGTGGGCCTTCTCGATCTCGTCGAACAGGACCACGGAGAACGGCTTGCGCCGCACCTTCTCGGTGAGCTGACCGCCCTCCTCGTAGCCGACGTAGCCGGGAGGCGAGCCGAACAGCCGGGAGACGGTGTGCTTCTCCATGAACTCCGACATGTCCAGGCTGATCAGAGCGTCCTCGTCGCCGAAGAGGAACTCCGCCAGAGCCTTGGACAGCTCGGTCTTACCGACGCCGGAGGGACCCGCGAAGATGAACGAGCCGCCGGGACGCCGCGGGTCCTTCAGACCGGCGCGGGTGCGCCGGATGGACCGCGACAGGCCCTTGATGGCGTCGTCCTGGCCGATGATCCGCTTGTGGAGCTCGTCCTCCATGCGGAGCAGGCGCTGCGACTCCTCCTCGGTCAGCTTGAAGACCGGGATGCCGGTGGCGGTGGCCAGGACCTCGGCGATGAGCTCCTCGGTCACCTCGGCCACGACGTCCATGTCGCCGGCCTTCCACTCCTTCTCCCGCCGCTCGCGCTTGAGCTGGAGCTGCTTCTCCTGGTCGCGGAGGGCAGCCGCCTTCTCGAAGTCCTGCGCGTCGATCGCGGACTCCTTGTCACGGCGGACGTTGGCGATCTTCTCGTCGTACTCGCGCAGGTCCGGCGGCGCGGTCATGCGGCGGATGCGCATCCGCGAGCCGGCCTCGTCGATGAGGTCGATCGCCTTGTCGGGCAGGTAGCGGTCGCTGATGTAGCGGTCGGCCAGCTGCGCGGCGGCCACCAGCGCGCCGTCGGTGATGGACACGCGGTGGTGCGCCTCGTAGCGGTCGCGCAGGCCCTTGAGGATCTCGATCGTGTGGCTGAGCGACGGCTCGGCCACCTGGATCGGCTGGAAGCGGCGCTCCAGCGCGGCGTCCTTCTCGAGGTACTTGCGGTACTCGTCGAGAGTCGTGGCGCCGATGGTCTGCAGCTCGCCGCGGGCCAGCATGGGCTTGAGGATGCTGGCGGCGTCGATCGCGCCCTCGGCGGCGCCCGCACCCACGAGCGTGTGGAGCTCGTCGATGAACAGGATGATGTCGCCGCGGGTGCGGATCTCCTTGAGCACCTTCTTGAGGCGCTCCTCGAAGTCGCCGCGGTAGCGGGAGCCGGCGACCAGGGCGCCGAGGTCAAGCGTGTAGAGCTGCTTGTCCTTCAGCGTCTCGGGCACCTCGCCCCTGACGATCTTCTGCGACAGGCCCTCGACGACGGCGGTCTTGCCGACGCCGGGCTCGCCGATGAGAACGGGGTTGTTCTTGGTCCTCCGGGAGAGGACCTGCATGACCCGCTCGATCTCCTTCTCGCGGCCGATGACCGGATCCAGCTTGCCCTCGCGGGCGGCCTGGGTCAGGTTGCGGCCGAACTGGTCGAGCACCAGGGAGGTGGACGGGGCCGACTCCTGGGGGCCGCCCGCGGCGGCCGGCTCCTTGCCCTGGTAACCGTGGAGCAGCTGGATCACCTGCTGCCGGACCCGGTTGAGATCAGCTCCAAGCTTGACCAGCACCTGGGCGGCCACACCCTCACCCTCGCGGATGAGCCCGAGCAGGATGTGCTCGGTGCCGATGTAGTTGTGACCCAGCTGCAAAGCCTCACGGAGCGACAGCTCGAGGACCTTCTTGGCCCGCGGGGTGAAGGGAATGTGCCCCGACGGAGCCGACTGGCCCTGGCCGATGATCTCCTCGACCTGCTGACGCACGCCCTCAAGGCTGATGCCGAGGCTCTCCAGAGCCTTGGCGGCCACGCCCTCACCTTCGTGGATCAAACCAAGAAGAATGTGCTCAGTGCCGATGTAGTTGTGGTTGAGCATCCTGGCCTCTTCTTGGGCCAGGACGACAACACGCCTCGCTCGGTCGGTGAACCTCTCGAACATCTCGTCGCTCCTCACAGAGCGGTCAGTCAGGCCGGTAAGTCCGGTCCCGTCATCCCGCATGCTAGCCCTGGCTCGGCGAACCGTGCCCTCTGCCGCTGACACGCTCTATAGCACAGAGCGTTCCCCGAGAGCAGGGCGTTCACCCTCCATCCAACTATGGTTCGGGGGTGACGTGTTCCCGATACGCCGCAAGCGAACGATGTTTTGGACGCCTGGGTGCTACGGCTCTAATTCGCCGCCGGCGGCGCTGACAGATCACACGGAAAGGGCGAAGAGGGACGCCCGGCGGGCCGGCCCTTGGGGCGGGTCGTCGCCCGTCGTCACGCCCATGCGTCCTGGACGCCGCTTCCGCATCTCTTGCTCCTGTCATGGTATGCGGCGATGCAAACGCGGGCCAAGCGGATGTGGAACGCATCACTCAGGGCGAAATCCGGTCTGGTCAGCGGCGTTACCAGAGTGGCCGGATCGCCCGGCCGGGCAGGCGGGACTGCCGGTGTGGGGCGGGCGCGGGGAGGCCGGACACAGAGATGGGACCCCAGATCGCCCGAAAGCGCTGGAGTCCCGTCATCCCCGACAAAACCGCCAAAAGCACGCGCTCGACGGTTCGATGCGAAGACCCAAATGCCCATTTATCAGGCAAATCCAAGATCACCGGATCGACGTCCAGGATCGGGTTCGCCTTTGACGATCATGCGCTTATGGCGGCCGCCGGGGTCCTTAGGCGAACGGCATAAGCGCATGGTCAGCCGCGGCTCGCTTTAGTGGGCCGCTTCGTACTTCTCGACGACGGTGGAGGCGATCCGGCCTCGCTCGCTGACGGGCAGGCCGTGAGCCTTGGCCCACTGCCTGATCTCGGCGCTCTTCTCGCGGCTCATCGCCCGCTGGCCGCCACGGCCGCGACGACGCGTGGGGACGGCTCCCGACCTGCGGGCGTGCTGCACGAAAGGCGTGAGAGCGTCCCTCAGCTTCTTGGCGTTAACGTCGCTGAGGTCAATCTCATAGGAAGAGCCGTCAATAGCGAAGCTGACCGTCTCATTGGCCTCGCCCCCATCGAGGTCATCGATGAGAATCTCCTGGATCTGCTTGGCCATCTACGCAATCCTTTCCGGAGCATTGTTTCATTCGCTCGCCCAAACATATACCCGGAAAGACGTTAAGACAATTCAGCTCAGCTACGATTCTGCTGAGTCACCGATCAGTGGCTGTTCTCGGCCTGATCCTGCCGGTTTGGCCGTCGCCCCGGACCCTCGGCGCGCACCAACTTGACCACCCCAAAGATGAAGGCTCCCCCCACCACGACCGGCGGGATGAGCGCGGACAATACCTCTCCCAGAACTTGCATTCGTCCTCGCCTCCACAGCGGACGGGGGTTTCCTGGCGCTTAATACACGCGCGGTGCGGCGGCACGGCTTGACCGTGCCGGTGTCGCCGTAGCCCGGCAACCTTCGCACCTCATACCATAGCGGCACACAGATGCCCATAGCGTGTCAGGGGCATCAACATCCGGCAACCCGGACGCCCCATAGCCTAATGGCAGTCTCTCCAGGCGTCTTACCGGATCTCCACCAAGTTTCCTGAAAAGCGGCTCCCGGTCTTGCCCCGCTCAGGAATGATCTTTAACCACGAGTGTCCCGGCCAGCCTGTCATGCGGCCCACGCTGCAGCGGCTTGTCCATCAGGATCAGCAGGCCGACCGCGAACACGAACATTCCGGCCAGCAGATTGAGCACCGGAATGCCCATCACGATGGCCGGGGCCGGATAGCCGAGCACCCGTTTCCACGCGTCACGCGACCCCAGCGGGGCCGGCTCCACCCGAATGCGCATGATCGCCTTGCCGAACGTGCGCCCGCCCCGGAAAAGGGTGACCCAGTCGTAGACCGTATAACCCAGCCCCGCCAACACCCACGCGAACACGCCGGGCAATCGGCCCCCGAACAGCTCCAGCACCCCGACAGTCCGGAAGATCCCCCATAGCGCGATGAACAGAATGTAATAGAACACCCCGAACACGAGCGCTTCAATGAGCCGGGCGACGAGGCGTTCCCACCATTCCGCGGGCACCGGATCCGCCCGCGGCGGTGTCGCGGCCATAACCTCACCTCGCCCCATCAGTGTCCCCCGACCGTTCCCATTCTGGTACGGAGCACACACGAAAACAGGGGCCGGTGGATCACCGGCCCCTGTTTTCCGGACTGCCCGGTTACTTGATCTTCACCACGACCGTGCCGGCGAACTTGTCCGCGAACGTCTGCTGCAGCGGCTTGTCCCACAGATGCGAGATGGCGTTGACCAGCACCGCGATCGAGCCGAGCCAGCCGAGGAACGGGATGCCGGCGAGGAGGTAGCCGCCCCACGTGACCCCGGCCCGCTTCAGCGCCACGCCGCTGGGCAGGCCGCCGGGCGGCAGGGCCTGACCGACGGGCACGACCTTGATCCCCATGACCAGCTTGCCGAGCGTCTGCCCGTTCGCCTTGGTCATGAAGAACTCGTAGGCGACATAGAGGCCACCGGCGACGAGCCAGAGCAACAGGCTGCCGATGATCGAGGTGAAGTAGCCGCTCGAGATGCCCGCCGCCGAGTTGTACGAGGCGAACAGCAGGCTCAAGAAGATGAAGTTCAGCACACCGTAGACCACGCCGAAGATGACGAAGTCGACGAGGCGGGCCACCAGCCGCTGCCACCACTCCGCCAGCGGCGCCGGGGCGCCCGGAGGCTGGAGGCCGACCGGCTGGCCGTACGCCTGCCCGTAACCGGGCTGGCCGTAGCCCTGCTGCGCGTACTGCGGCTGCTGCCCGTAACCGGGCTGACCATAGCCGGGCTGGCCGGCGCCGGGCTGCCCGTACTGGGGCTGCTGACCGTACTGCGGCTGACCGTACTGCGGCTGGCCGTAGCCCGGCTGCGACTGCGGCTGCTGCCCGTACGGGGCCTGACCGTAGTCGGGCTGGGACTGCGGCTGCTGCCCGTACTGCGGCTGACCGTAGTCGGGCTGGGACGCGCCCTGCTGACCGTAGCCCTGGCCGTAACCCTGCTGGCCCGAGGCAGGCTGCTGGCCGTACTGCGGCTGGCCGTAGCCCGGCTGCGACTGCGGCTGCTGCCCGTACGGGGCCTGACCGTAGTCGGGCTGCGACTGCGGCTGCTGCCCGTACTGCGGCTGACCGTAGTCAGGCTGGGACGCGCCCTGCTGACCGTAACCCTGGCCCTGCTGGCCCGAGGCGGCCTGCTGGCCGTACCCCTGCTGGCCCGAGGCGGGCTGCTGGCCGTAGCCCTGCTGGCCGTAGTCGGGCTGCTGCCCATACTGCGGCTGCTGGCCGTAGCCGGGCTGGGAGGCGCCCTGCTGGCCGTAGCCCTGCTGACCCGGCTGCCCGTACTGCTGCTGGCCGTACTGCTGCTGCCCGTGCTGCTGCTGGCCGTAGCCCTGCTGGCCGTACTGGCCCTGGCCGTAGGGGTCGTCGGCCCGATAGCCAACGACCGTCGCGTCGGGATCCTCGCCTTGAGGGCGTCCCGGGTTATGCCCGTATCCAGGATGATTCTCTCCGGAGTCATCCTGCGGATACGGCGGCTGTCCGGTGCTCACCGTGTCACCTCGCTTCGCGTGCGCATGTGGCACATGTCAGGGCACATGCCTGTCCTGGACAACGTATCGACATGGCTATCAACAATCACCTTTTCTGTCAGTCAAGATCCGCATCACCCGAGGTCAGGTGAAGCAACATCCTGGTGTTGCCCAGGGTGTTCGGCTTGACGTGTTCCAGGTCCAGGAACTCGGCCACGCCCTCGTCGTACGAGGCCAGGAGTTCCGCGTAGACCTCGGGCGAGACGGGGGTGCCCTGGATCTCACGAAATCCGTGTCTCGCGAAGAAGTCGACCTCGAATGTGAGGCAGAATACGCGGCGCAACCCGAGTTCTTTGGCCGTGTCGATGAGGGCCGCGACGATCCTGTGCCCGATCGCCAGCCCGCGCGCCTCCGGGTGCACCGCCACGGTGCGGATCTCCGCGAGGTCCTCCCAGAGCACGTGCAGCGCCCCGCAGCCCACGACCCTGCCGTCGCGCTCGGCCACCCAGAACTCCTGCACGTCCTCGTACAGGGTGACGGCGGCCTTCTCCAGCAGCCGGGGACCGGCTCCCGCGTAGGTGTCCACCAGGAGTTTGATGGCTCTGACGTCGGGCGTCCTGGCACGCCGGACGAGGACCTCCGTCTCGGGAAGGGGACGTTCGGCGAGCTGCTCCATGGCTCTCCAGAGTACCGATTGCGATTACGGCTCACCCCAAACCCGGGACTTCCGCCCCACTTGTGAGGTCGCGTGGCTGAACGAAGCGCTCCTGGCCGCCGCAGGTTCACCCCTGCGCCAAGTAACCACAAAGAGGACAGAAAGTCTTTGCCGTCACGGGGTTTCCGAGATCACCCTGTGACCCGTCAGTTGTGAAACCTCTACAGAGTCGGCAGTTCCGGTTGAGCAGGAACCCGGGGTGCATTAGTGTCCAGCGTCGATGTCCCCGCGCACGCGGCGCGGAGACGCGCCCAATCCCCGCAAGGGGAACCGGGGATCCGCCGGCGGCGATCAGGCAGCGCCGCCAGGGGTGAATCCGGGCACCTCGCTCGGTAGGGCTGCTCCGGCCCGAACCCGTCAGCTAACCCGGTCGGCGCCCACGGAAGGAGCTTTGATCGGTGAAGCGCACGCGCGACCGCAGGGGGAGCGCCGAGGGCGGGCCCGCCCGCCCCCCGGAACGGACCGGCAACGGCCTGAGGCTGATCGTCGCGGCCGCCGTCCTCGCCGCCCTGATGCTCGCCGTCCCAGCCGGTCCCGCCACAGCCGACCCCAAGCCCTCGCTCAAGGAGCTCTCCGAGCAGGTCGAGAAGATGCACCTGGAGATCGAGACGCTCACCGAGCAGTACAACGGGCAGCGCGAGAAGCTCAAGACCGCCAGGAAGGCCGTCGAGAACGCCGAGAAGAGGCTCGCCACCAGCGAGGCCGAGCTGGCCGCCAAGAGGACGAAGATGACGCTGCTGGTCGAGGCCGAGTACATGTCGGGCGGCCTCAACCGGACGCTCGCCTTCGCCGGCGGCGGCGACCCCGACACCTACCTCGACCGCGCGGCCACCACCTACGCGCTGCGCCGGCAGCAGAGCGAGGAGGTGCTGAAGCTCACCAAGGCGATGGACGCCGCAGAACGCGCCAGGGCAGGCGCCAGGAAGCGCATCGACGAGGTCGACCAGATCGTCGAGGACCTCGGCGCCAAGCGCGACCGCATCTCCGCCCTCGTCACCAGGGTCGAGAGCCGACTCTTCCAGCGCGCGCTCGGCGAGGCCGGCCGCCCCGGGACCCGGGCCGTCAGGGTGAACCTGCCCATCCCCGGCGACGGCAAGGCCGCCCAGGCCGCCCGCTGGGCCCTCACCCAGCAGCTCAAGCCGTACGTCTGGGGCGCAGAAGGCCCCAACGGCTACGACTGCTCCGGCCTGGTCATGGCCGCCTACCAGCGCGTCGGGATCTCGCTGCCGCACTACACCGGCGAGCAGTGGACCGCGGGCAGGCACATCTCGCGGGAGGAGCTGCGCCCCGGCGACCTGGTCTTCTTCTACAGCGACCTGCACCACGTGGGCATCTACCTCGGCGGCGGCATGATGGTGCACGCCCCGCGGACCGGTGACGTCGTCCGCATCGCCTCCATAGCGCGGCGCCCCTACGCCGGCGCGGTGCGCATCGCCGACTGATCATCGGGATCAGCCGGCGCGCTCGATCGACCGGCGCTGGAAAGGCGGCGCGCTAGATCAACTGGCGGCGCGCCGCCCAGGCCACGGCCTCGATCGCCGTGGCCACCCCGATCCGGTCGCAGATGCCCCTCAATCTTCGGCGCACCGTGCGGCCGCTGCAGTCGAGGCGGCGCCCCACGCGATCCACGGTGACGCCTCTGGCAAGCTCTGCCAGCAACGCCAGGTCTGCATGGCTCAGTTCGACGTTTTCACTGAGCACATCCATCGGGAGCCCTCCCCCCAACAGCACTACTCGGAGACCTCCTGGCCCGAGCAATGGGCTGCTCGTCCCGGACTACGTAAACGCATCCGTGAAAGACCGTCAAGCGCGAGATCCGCTTCATCTGACCCTGGCCATTGACATGATCCGGCCAAGATGAAGTACTCGCCATATGCCGGCACCTCCACCAGCGCGATGATCGATCACAACGCCTCTGACAGCGCGTCGCCGCCCGCGCTGACTCCCAGCGATCTGCTGGGTTTCGATCCGTACGACGACGCATTTCTGCGCGACCCCTATTCCAGCTACCGGAAGCTGCGCCGGCCGTTCCACCGGACCCGCGGCGGGCTGGTCGTCGCCACCTCCCACGAGCTCTGCTCGGCCATCCTGCGCGATCCCCGCTTCGGCCACGGCCCCACCCCGCCGTCCGGCCCCGACGAGCCGGTCCGCTCGTTCCTCATGATGGACCCGCCGGACCACACGCGGATGCGCGGGCTCGTCAGCAGGGCCTTCACGCCCGGCATGGTGCGGCGGTTGCGCCCGCGCATCGAGACGATCACCGCGGAGCTGGTCGCCGCGCTGCCGGACGAGGCCGACCTCGTCCGCGACTTCGCCTACCCGCTGCCCGTCATGGTGATCAGCGAGATGCTGGGGGTGCCGCCCGAGGACCACGAGCGGTTCCGCGGCTGGAGCGAGACCGTGGCGCGCAGCCTCGACCCGATCGTCACCGACGAGCTGGCCGAGCGCAACCAGCGGGACCGTCGAGAGTTCCACGCCTACTTCAGGGACCTCATCGCGCTGCGCCGGCGGGCGCCCGCCGACGACCTGCTCAGCGCGCTCGTCCAGGTCGAGGAGCTGACCGAGCGCGAGCTGCTGGCCACGTGCGTGCTGCTGCTCGTGGCCGGGCACGAGACGACCGTCAACCTCATCGCCAACGGCGTGCTCGCCCTGGTCAGGCACGGCGTGCTGAGCGAGGCCGCGCACCGGCCCAGGGAGGTCGTCGAGGAGGTGCTCAGGTACGATCCGCCGGTCCAGCTCACGGCGCGCACCGCGCTGCGGGACGCCGAGCTGGACGGGGTCGCCGTGCCGGCGGGCACGATGACGATGGCGCTGGTCGGCGCGGCCAACCGCGACCCCGGTGTCTTCCCCGACCCGGACGTGTTCGACGTGGGGCGGGCGCCGGGCCGGCATCTGGCGTTCGGCCTGGGCGTCCACTTCTGCCTGGGCGCGCCCCTGGCCCGGCTGGAAGGCGAGGTGGCGCTGGCCGCGCTGGCCCGGGCGGCGCCGGGGCTGGAACTGGCCGATCCGGACCCGCCGTACAAGGGGAACCTCGTGCTGCGCGGCCTCGCCCGGCTGCCCGTCCGGCTCAACCGCGGCCGGGGCGGCGCGGCGCCCGCCCCCGGCGCGGTCAGCGGGTCGGTTTGACCAGCGGGAACAGGATGGTCTCGCGGATGTTGCGGCCGGTGAAAGCCATGATCATCCGGTCGATGCCGGCGCCCATGCCGCCCGTGGGAGGCATGCCGTACTCCAGGGCCTGGAGGAAGTCCTCGTCGAGCTGCATGGCCTCGAGGTCGCCGCCCGCGGCGAGAAGGGACTGCTCCTCCAGCCGACGGCGCTGGTCGATCGGGTCGTTCAGCTCGGAGTAGGCGGTGCCGAGCTCGGTGCCGAAGCCGATGAGGTCCCACTTCTCGGTCAGGAGCGGGTTGTCGCGGTGGACGCGGGCCAGCGGGGAGGTCTCCAGCGGGTAGTCCATGACGAACGTCGGCTGGACCAGGGTGTGCTCGATCAGCTCCTCGAACAGCTCCTGGACGAGCTTGCCCTGGCCCCACTTCGGGTCCCACTTCACGTCGTGCTTGTCGGCCAGGGCCCGCACGCGCTCCAGCGGGGTCTCGGTGGTGACCTCCTCGCCCACCGCGCCGGACACCAGGTCGTACAGCCTGGCCCTGGGCCACTCGGGCAGCCCGAGGTCGACCTCGACGCCGTCGTGGACGACCACGGTGGTGTCGAGCGCGGCCACCACGGCCTTCTGGTACATCCGCTGGGTGAGGTCGGCCATGTCGTGGTAGTCGAGGTAGGTGCCGTAGGCCTCGACCATGGTGAACTCGGGGTTGTGGGTGGAGTCGGCGCCTTCGTTGCGGAAGTTGCGGTTGACCTCGAAGACCTTCTCGATGCCGCCGACCACGAGCCGCTTGAGGTAGAGCTCGATCGCGATGCGGAGGTAGAGCTCCATGTCGTAGGCGTTGATGTGGGTGGCGAAGGGCCGGGCCGCCGCGCCGCCGTGGATGGGCTGCAGCATCGGCGTCTCGACCTCGAGGTAGCCCTCCTCGTGCCAGAAGTCGCGCACCGCGCGCACGGTGGCGCTGCGGACGCGGGCCATCTTGCGGGCCTCGTCGTTGACGATGAGGTCGACGTAGCGCTGGCGGACCCGCGCCTCCGGGTCGGTCAGGCCGAGGTGCTTCTCCGGCAGCGGGCGCAGGCACTTGGAGGTGATCTGCCAGCGGTCGGCGAGGATGGACAGCTCGCCGCGCCTGGAGGTGATCACCTCGCCCTCGACGCCGACGTGGTCGCCCAGGTCGACGTCGTGCTTCCAGGACGCGAGCGACTCCTCGCCCACCTTGTCGAGCGAGATCATGACCTGCAGGTCGGCGCTGCCGTCGCGCAGGGTCGCGAAGCAGAGCTTGCCGCCCACGCGGTTGAGCATGACGCGCCCGGCCACGCCGACCCGGTCGCCGGTGGCGGTGTCGGGCTCCAGCCCCTGGTATTTCTCCCTGAGCTCGGCGTTGGTGGTCGTGCGGGGGAACGTCACCGGGTAAGGGTCGACGCCTTCGGCGCGAAGGCGGTCGAGCTTCTCCCTCCGGATGCGCATCTGCTCGGGAAGTTCGTCGCTCACACCATCAAAGGGTAGGGGATACGGCCGCCTGCAAGGTCTGGTCGGTCCCCTGCAGGGGGCCTGCAACCAGGCTCGCTTACTCATGAGTCACGAGCTCGAAGGAGGATCCGGCAGCGGGCCGGGGACTGGGGAAGGGGCTCTGGGAGAGATCATGTTCAAGAAGATCGCCACTGGCCTGCTCGCCGTCGCCGCCACCGGCGCCCTCGCCCTCGCGGCGCCCGCCGCCGCGAGCGCCGCCACCACCACCGGCGGGTTCGACTACTCGGACTCCTGGGGCCCGGTCTACGCCAAGCACCACCTGGCCAAGGCCACCGGCTGGATCGGCGTGGAGTGGGACGAGCACCAGGAGTCCAACACGGCCCACGTCCGCGGCCGGCTCTACGACCTCGACCGGCGCACCTACGGACAGGGCGGCAAGTGCGCCTACGTGAAGGTCCAGGCCGCCGACTTCCACCACGACTGGGACGAGGTCTACGCCAGGAAGTTCTGCGGCTACCCGGGCGCCAAGAAGTTCGCGTTCGAGGTCGACGACGTGTCCGCCGTACGGGTGAAGGTCTGCCAGATCCCCCCGAACCGGCACTGGGTGACCAAGTGCGGTCACTGGGAGTACCTGTACGCCGCCGAGTCCGAGTAGGGCTTCACACGAGCCGCAGGCGGTCCCCTACCCGAGCGGGGGGCCGCCTGCGCCCTTTCACGCGGTGTTGCGCTGGTAGACCAGCCGCAGCCCGATGAGCGTGAGCCACGGCTCCTGCACGTCGATGGAGCGTGACTCGCCGACGACCAGGCCGGCGTGGCTGCCGGTGGCGACCACCGTCACGTCGTCGGGGTCGTCGGCCAGCTCGGCGGCCATCCGCTCGACGATGCCGTCGACCTGGCCGGCGAAGCCGTAGATGATGCCCGCCTGAAGCGCTTCGACGGTGTTCTTGGCGATGACCGAGCGGGGCCTGATCAGCTCCACCTTGTGCAGCTGGGCTCCGGCGGCGGCCAGGGCGTCGACGGAGATCTCGATGCCGGGGGCGGTGACCGCGCCGATGTACTCGCCCTTGGCCGACACCGCGTCGAAGGAGGTGGCGGTGCCGAAGTCGACGATGATGCACGGGCCGCCGTACTGGTCGATGGCGGCCAGGGCGTTCACGATGCGGTCGCTGCCGACCTCCTTGGGGTTGTCCATCCGGACCGGCACGCCGGTGCGGACGCCGGGCTCCACCACGACGGCGGTGACGTCGCCGTAGTAGCGGCGGCACATCTCGCGCATCTCGTTGAGCACGCTGGGCACGGTCGAGCAGATCGCGATGCCGCCGATGTCGGTGCCCTTGAGCAGGGGCGACTGGGCGAGCAGGCCCTGGAGGACGACCGCGATCTCGTCGGCGGTGCGGCGGGCGTCGGTGGCCAGCCGCCAGTGCTCGATGACGTCCTCGCCTTCGAAGAGCCCGAGCACCGTGTGCGTGTTGCCGACGTCGATCGTGAGCAGCATGTGTTACCCCCGTAGATCCAGTGCGACGTCCAGGGCCGGCGCCGAATGGGTCAGAGCGCCTACCGCAAGGTAGTCCACGCCAGTCTCCGCCACATCGCGGGCCGATTCCAAGGTCAATCCCCCGCTGGCTTCGAGCGCAACCGCCGTATTGGCGCGATTTTTCGTGATTTGGACGGCTTGGACCGTTTGCTCCACGGTGAAGTTGTCCAGCAAGATCACCTCCGCCCCCTCGGCCAGCGCCTCCTCCAGCTCCGCGAGGCTGTCGACCTCCACCTGGATCGGCAGGTCCGGGTACCGCTCGCGCACCGCGCGGAACGCCTGCGCCACCCCTCCGGCCGCCACCACGTGATTGTCCTTGATCAGGGCCGCGTCCGACAGCGACATCCGGTGGTTGACGCCGCCGCCGCAGCGCACCGCGTACTTCTCCAGCGCGCGCAGCCCCGGCAGCGTCTTGCGGCTGTCGCGCACCCGCGCGCGGGTGCCGCCGATCGCCTCCACCCACCGGCCGGTCAGCGTGGCGATCCCGGACAGGTGCGTGACCAGGTTGAGCGCCGTGCGCTCGGCCGTCAGCAGGGCGCGCGTCGGGCCCTGCACCGTCATCAGCACCTCGCCCCTGCGGACCCGCTCGCCGTCCTTGGCCTTCCTCTCGGTACGGGTCGCGCCCAGCCGCAGGAACACCGCCTCGGCGAGGGCGAGGCCGGCCACCACGCCGTCGGCGCGGGCCACCAGGTCGCCGGACGAGTGCTGACCGGCCGGGATCGTGGCGATGCTGGTGACGTCGCCCGCCGCCGACAGGTCCTCGGCCAGCGCCCGGTCGATCACCGCGTCGGCGTCGGCGGGGTCGAGCCCGGCGGCGGCCAGCTCCTGGGCGAGCCGCCGCGGCATGGCGTCGCCGTGCGGGGTGTAGGTCATGTGCAGGCCCTCCTCGGTCAGGGTCACGTCCAGGTGGCCGAGCCACTCGTGATCGTCGCGCTCGGGGTGGTCCTCGCGCCAGTGGGAGCCGCGCGTCTCCAGCCGCGCCGCCGCCGTGCCCGCGAGCACGGTGGCCACCGTGAGCAGGTTGGTGGTCTCCCAGGACTCGGTGCACGGCGCCACCGCCACCGGCGTCCAGCGGGCGTCGCGCAGCGCCCCGGCGGTGGCCAGCAGGGACTCGCGGTCGCGCAGGACGCCGGCGCCGGCGCTCATGTGGCCCTGGATCCTGGCGCGGGCCCGCGGGTCGATCAGACCGGCCGGTGCGGCGGGCCGCTCCGGCGGTCCCGGGCGGGGCCGGGCGCGGTGGATGTCCTCGGCGATCCGCTCGGCGAACACCAGCCCTTCGAGCAGCGAGTTGGAGGCCAGCCGGTTGGCGCCGTGCACGCCGGTGCAGGCGACCTCGCCGCACGCGTACAGCCCCTCGATGGAGGTGCGGCCGTGCAGGTCGGTGCGGACGCCGCCGCTGGCGTAGTGCGCGGCCGGGGACACCGGGACGAGCTGGGTGACCGGGTCGACGCCGTGCTCGCGGCAGACGGCCTGGATCGTGGGGAACCTGGCCCGCCACTTGTCCGCCCCGAAGTGGCGGCCGTCGAGGAAGACGTGGTCGCGCCCGGTCTCGCGCATCACCCGCATGATCGCCTTGGCCACCACGTCGCGCGGCGCCAGGTCGGCCAGCTCGTGCACGCCGGTCATGAACCGGTTGCCTTCGTGGTCGACGAGGAAGGCGCCCTCGCCCCGGACCGCCTCCGAGATCAGCGGCTGCTGCCCGGTGGAGCCCTCGCCGAGCCAGAGCACGGTCGGGTGGAACTGGACGAACTCCAGGTCGCGCACCACCGCCCCGGCCCGCAGCGCCAGCGCCACCCCGTCGCCGGTGGACACGACGGGGTTCGTCGTGGCCGCGTACACCTGGCCCATGCCGCCGGTGGCGAGCACGACCGCGCGGGCCCTGACCGCGCCCACGCCGTCGCGCGCGCCCTCGCCCATGACGTGCAGGGTGACGCCGGTGGCCCGGCCGGCGGCGTCCTTCAGCAGGTCGAGGACGAGCGCGTGCTCGATCACCTCGATGCCGCTCGCCCGGACGGCCTCGACGAGCGCGCGCTGCACCTCGGCGCCGGTGGCGTCACCGCCGGCGTGCACGATGCGGTCGCGCCGGTGCCCGCCCTCCCGGGTGAGCTGGAGCCGGCCGTCGGGGGCCCGGTCGAAGCGGGCGCCGCGGTCCATCAGCCGCCGCAGCGCTCCCGGGCCCTCGGTCACCATCGTCCGCACGGCCTGCCTGTCGCACAGCCCGACTCCGGCCAGCAGCGTGTCGTTGAGGTGCTCGTCCGGGGTGTCGCCTGGGTCGAGCACGGCCGCGATGCCGCCCTGCGCCCAGCGGGTCGAGCCGGAGGAGAGCACGTCCTTGGTGACGACCAGGACCCGCTCGGATGGGGACAGCTCGGCGTGGCGCAGCGCCACGGTGAGCCCGGCGATCCCGGACCCGACCACGACCACGTCGGCCTCGGCGGTCCAGCCCGGTTCTGGGGCCGCCAGCCGCTGGGGGATCGCCGGTGCACTCATGGGGGCCCTCCTCGATGGGGCGATTTCGTCATTATGACGATAACGCCTGGAGGAGAACGGCAGCGCGCCGGGGGGCCGCTACCGGCCCAGCCGCACCACCGCGTTGTCGATCAGCCGCGTAGCGCCGGTCCTGGCGGCCACCGCCAGGACCGCCTCTCCCTCGTACGCGTCGGGAACCTCCAGGAACGTCGCCGGGTCCACCAGCGCCAGATAGTCGACCTCCAGCTCCGGCGGGGCCTCGGCCAGCGCCTTGGCGGCCGCGGCGCGGACGCGGGCCGGGGTCGGCTCGCCCTCCCCCGCGCGCAGGGCGCGCGACAGCGACAGCGCCGCCCGGCGTTCGGCGGCCGACAGGTAGCGGTTGCGGCTGGACAGGGCCAGCCCGTCGGGCTCCCGGACGGTCGGCGCTCCGACGATCTCCACCGGCACGTCGAGGTCGGCGACCATCCGGCGGATCATGGCCAGCTGCTGGGCGTCCTTCTGCCCGAACACCGCCAGGTCAGGCCGCACCAGGTTGAACAGCTTGAGCACCACGGTCAGCATGCCGTCGAAGTGGCCCGGCCGCGAGGCGCCCTCGACGATCCGTCCCATCCCGCCCGCTGAGACGCTCACCTGGCGGTCGGGGAGGTACATCTCGTCGGCGGCCGGGGCGAAGACCACGTCCACGCCCTCCTCCCGGCACGCCGCGAGGTCGGCGTCGAAGGTGCGCGGGTAGCGCTGGAAGTCCTCCCCCGGCCCGAACTGCAGGGGGTTGACGAAGACGCTGACGACGACCTCGTCGGCGCGCTCGCGGGCGAGCCTGATGAGCGAGCGGTGGCCTTCGTGCAGGGCTCCCATGGTGGGGACGAGGGCGAGGGTCCCGCCCGTGCGGGCCTTGGTCAGGTCAGAGCGGTTCCTGGCGACGATCGGGTGCATGCGCTGCCTCCAGAACGGATCCATGCCCGGGGTGGGTCACGGTCAGGTCCATATGTTGCCACCCAGCGCGTCGAGCAGCCGCTCGGCCTCCTCCGGCTTGAGCAGCCCCGCCGCGAGCGCCCGGTCCGCCGTGAGCCTGGCCAGCGCCACGTAGGCGTCGGCCGCTTCGGGCGCGGCCAGGATCAGCGCGTCGACGTGTTTGCGCACGGTGCCGGCGTCGCCGCGCACCACCGGCCCGGTCAGCGCGGTCAGGCCGAGTCTGAGGACGTTGTCGAGCGCCGCGCCGAGCAGCGGCCCGAGCATCCGTCCCGGATGCTCGACGCCGATGCGGCCGAGCAGCTCCTCCGACTCGGCGATGAGCGTGACCATGTGGTTGGAGGCGTTGGCGAGAGCCGCGTGGTAGAGGGGGCGGTCGGTGTCGGCGATCCACACCGGCTCCCCGCCCATCTCGATGACCAGGGCTTCGGCGATCGGCCGCAGCGGCTCGGGGGCGGTGACGCCGAACGAGCAGCCGGTGATCCGGTTGAGGTCGTCGTCGCGGCCGGTGAACGTCATCACGGGGTGCAGCGCCAGCGGCAGCGCACCCTTGCGCGCGGCCGGTTCGAGCACGGACAGCCCGTACGCGCCGCTGCAGTGGACGAGGATCTTGCCGCGCAGGTCGGCGCCGGTGGCCGCGAGACCGCCGACCAGGTCGGGCAGGGCGTCGTCGGGCACGGTGAGCAGGATGAGCTGGGCGGCCGCCACGACCTCGTCGGGCCGTACCGGCTCGATGCCCAGCCGGGCCGCGGCCCAGCGCCGGGAGGAGTCGGAGACGCCGCTCGCGGCGACGACGCGATGGCCGGCCTGCGCCAGCGCGGCCCCGAGCGCGGAGCCTACCTTGCCGGCTCCCAGCACACCGACGCCCAGGCGGGCCGGGCGATCAGCTGCCTCCATGACGTCACCCCCCGTACGACCTATGGCACTGGCGACCAGCGTAACCGGCGCGTCGGCGAGTGCAGGTAACCGGGGTTTTGCTCCAGGTTGCGTTACCGACAAATCGGATAAGGGCATATGAATCGTGCACCCCCTGTCGGAATGAGATGAGGAGAGGGGTTCACCGCAGGAAGCGGGCGCCGAGTCCCCACCCGGGCTCCGACGCCCGCACCGTGCCGGAACCTCTTGGGGGTGCGCGTGGCCGCCTCCGCCGACTGGCGGCCACGGCGGAGTCCGGACCGGGCCGACCGGTCCGGACTCCCGCGGACATCGTGAGATAGTCCAAGCATGTGGCTCACCTGGCGCGCCGCCATTCAGCGGGCGCTGTACGGCGAGGGGGGCTTCTACCTCCGCGAACGCCCCTCCGGTCACTTCCGTACCTCGGTCGGCGCGTCGCCAGCCTTCGCCGAGGCCGTGCTGACCCTCCTGCGCGAGGTCGACGCCGAACTCGGCCGGCCCGGGGATCTCGACCTGGTGGACGTGGGCGCGGGCGAAGGCGTGCTGGTCAGTCACGTGCTCGGCATGGCCGGCGACGAGCTGCGGGCCAGGCTGCGCGTCACGGCCGTCGACCTGTCGCCCCGCCCGGAGAGCCTGCCCGAGGAGATCGGCTGGTCCGCCCGGATCCCGTCCGGCATCCGCGGGCTGGTCATCGCCAACGAGTGGCTGGACAACGTGCCGGTGGACGTCGCCGAGCAGACCGCCGACGGGCCGAGGCTGGTGATGGTCCACACCGGGACCGGCGACGAGCGGCTGGGCGATGAGCCGCCGCAGGCCGACCTGGCGTGGCTGAAGCGGTGGTGGCCGCTGTCGTGCGTGGGCTCCAGGGCCGAGATCGGCCGCACCCGCGACGCGGCCTGGGCGGCGGTGCTGACCCGGCTCGACCGGGGCCGGGCCGTCGCCATGGATTATGCACACCCTGTGGATAACCGGCCGCGTTGCGGGACACTCACCGGATATCGCGACGGCGCGGTCGTTTCTCCCATACCCGACGGGACCTGCGACATCACCGCACATGTAGCGCTTGACGCCTGCGCGGAGGCCGGTCGGCGGGCGGGCGCGATATCCACAGAGTTGTCCACACAGCGTGCCGCGCTGCGCTCGCTGGGGATCACCGGCGCCCGCCCTCCCCTCGACCTGGCCGGCACCGACCCGCCCGGCTACCTCAGAGCGCTCGCCCGCGCCTCCGAGGAGGGCGAGCTGATCGATCCGGCCGGGCTGGGCGGGTTCGGCTGGCTCTGCCAGCGCCGGTGAGCCCGAGGCTCACCCGGTGCGCAGCTCCAGCCCCCGCAGGCCGCGGATGACGTAGCCCG
Organism: Nonomuraea sp. CA-218870; assembly: GCF_050936535.1. Lineage (NCBI taxonomy): Bacteria > Bacillati > Actinomycetota > Actinomycetes > Streptosporangiales > Streptosporangiaceae > Nonomuraea > Nonomuraea sp. CA-218870. The sequence goes on from NZ_JBNJMN010000001.1 coordinate 395,396, forward strand.
GCTTCCACTCCGGCTCCCTGACCAGCTCCAGCCCCGGCGCCCGGTCGAGCAGCGCGCCGAACGACTCGGTCATCTCGATCCGGGCCAGCGGCGCGCCCAGGCAGTAGTGGATGCCCAGACCGAACGAGATGTGCGGGTTGTCCACACGGCCCGCGTCGAACCGGTCGGGGTCCTCGAACACCTCAGGGTCGCGGTTGGCCGAGCCGAACAGCAGCGCCACCTCGGCCCCGCGCGGGATCCGCACCCCGCCGACCTCGATGTCCTCCAGCACCCAGCGCTCGAACATCTGCGCCGGGGTGTCCCAGCGCAGCACCTCCTCGATCGCGGTGGGCAGCAGCGAGCGGTCCGCGCGCAGCCGGGCCAGCTCGCCCGGGTTCCTGAACAGCGCCCACCAGCCGTTGCCGGTGGCGTTCACGGTGGCCTCGTGACCGGCGTTGAGCAGCAGCACGCACGTGCCGATCAGCTCGTCCTCGGTCAGCTCGGGGACCCGCGCCAGCGCGCTGATCAGGTCCTCGCCCGGCTGCCCGGCCCGCTCGCGGGCCAGGCCCCTGAGGTACTCGGCGAACTCGTCCGCCGCCCTGACGGCCGTGTGCTGCATCTCCTCCGTCGGGTTGAGCTCGTACATCAGGCAGATGTCGGACGACCAGGGCCGCAGCAGGTGACGGTCGGACTCGGGGATGCCCAGCATCTCCGCGATCACCGTCACCGGCAGCGGCTCGGCCACCTCGGCCATCAGGTCGCCGCCGCCCTTCTCCACGTACGCGTCCACGAGCCCTTCGGCGATGGCCCGCACGCGCGGCCGCAGGGACTCGACCATGCGCGGGGTGAACGCCTTGGACACCAGGCGGCGCAGGCGGGTGTGCACCGGCGGCTCGACGTCGAGCATGCCGGCGCGGACCACCCGCCAGAACGGCTCCTGGAACTCCGGCTCCGGCGCCCTGCCGAACTCCTCGTGCGTGGCCGTGTGCAGGTAGGAGCGGCCGAGCCTGCGGTCGCGGAGCAGCTCGTCCACGTCGGCGTGACGGGCGATCAGCCACTGGTCGGTGGGCTCGAAGTAGCTGACGGGGGCCTCGCGCCGCAGTTCGGCGTAGGCGTCGTAGGGATGAGCTACGAAATCCGGATTCCAAGGATCAAAGCGCACTATTTCATAGTAGAAGTGGCCTCGACCTGCTTCGCCCTCTTGCTCCGCACCCGGATGTTGAGCAGCTCCACCACGACCGAGAAGGCCATCGCGAAGTAGATGTAGCCCTTCGGGATGTGCTGGTCGAGCCCTTCGGCGACGAGCATGACCCCGATCAGCACCAGGAACGCCAGCGCCAGCATCTTGATGCTGGGATGCGCGTCGACGAACCGGCTGATCGGCCCGGACGCGAACAGCATCACGATCACCGCGACCACCACGGCCGCGATCATCACGCCGAGCTCGTTCACCATGCCCACGGCGGTGATGACCGAGTCGAGCGAGAAGACGATGTCGAGCAGCATGATCTGCACGATCACCGAAGTGAACGAGACGACGGCCGCCGACTTGCCGTCCTTGGCCGGCCCGTCCATGGTGTGGCTGATCTCGGTGACGCTCTTGGCCAGCAGGAACAGCCCGCCCAGCAGCAGGATGAGGTCCCGGCCCGAGATCTCATGACCGAACACCTCGAACAGCGGCGCGGTGAGCCGCACCACCCACGACAGCGCCAGCAGCAGGAGCAGTCGCATGACCAGCGCCGCGCCCAGGCCCACCACCCGCGCCCGGTCACGCTGTTCGGGAGGCAGCTTCCCGGCCAGGATGGAGATGAAGATGATGTTGTCGATGCCCAGGACGATCTCCAGGGTCACCAGCGTGAGGAACCCAATCCAGATCTCCGGGTTGGCCACCCAGTCAAGCATCGCCGCCTACTTTCGGGGTCGGGGGTCTTCCAGTCGGGGTTTCGGACCGGAGGTTTTCGGGGTTGAGGGGACGTACCCATCGGGCAACGAGTAAGGCCCCGAAGAAGTTCGCGATGCCGCTGATTCATCGGTTATAGTCCGGGACGTAGGTCATGAGTGCCAGCGCCAAGCCCCGGCTCGCTGGCCGGCAACCCTCGCGTCCGCGGCGGGGTGCCCCGGGTGAAGACCTGGTCCGTCACATGGAGTGGCGGGCAAGCGCGGGCTCCGTGGTTGCTCCAGGGGTCCGATGACCCCTGAGGAGGCCTGCCGTGTCCACCCTGACGATCTTCGACGCCGCCCCCACCGCTCCCGAGGAGCGCCCCGCCCCCCGCCGGGCACGGGAGATCCCCGCCGTGCTCGGCGCCGACCTGCGGGTCCCGGTCAAGGGCGGCAGGCTCACCGGGTACGCCAACCTCGACTACGCCGCCAGCGCCCCCTGTCTGGAGCCGGTCAGCGCCGCCGTCGCCGCCGCGCTCCCGGCCTACTCCAGCGTGCACCGCGGCGCGGGGTACGCCTCCCAGCTCACCACCGCCCGCTACGAGCAGGCCCGCCACACCGTACGGGCCTTCACCGGCGCCCGCCCCGACGACGCCGTGGTCTTCACCCGCAACACCACCGACGCCACCAACCTGCTGGCCCGCTGCCTGCCCGAGGACGCCACCGTGGTCGTCTTCGACACCGAGCACCACGCCTCACTGCTGCCGTGGCGGCGGGTGGTCCGGCTGGCGCCGCCCGCCTTCCCCGGCGAGGCCGTGCGCGCCGCCGACGACGCGCTGACCGGGATCGACGGCCCCAAGCTCCTGGTCGTCACCGCCGCCTCGAACGTCACCGGCGAGCTGTGGCCCGTCGCCGCCCTGGCCCACATCGCGCACCGGCACGGCGCCCGCGTCCTGGTGGACGCCGCCCAGCTCGTCCCCCACCGCCCGCTCAACCTGACCGCGCTCGACCTGGACTACGTCGCCTTCTCCGGGCACAAGCTGTACGCGCCGTTCGGGGCCGGGGTGCTGGTAGGCAGGCGTGACTGGCTGGCCGGCGGCGACCCGTACCTGAAGGGCGGCGGCGCGGTACGCGCGGTCGGCGAGGACGGCGTGGACTGGCACGACGACCCCGAGCCCCGGCACGAGGCCGGCACCCCCAACGTGCTCGGCGCGATCGCGCTGGCCGCCGCGTGCGACGCGCTCACCGCCACCGGCTGGACCGCGCTCGTCCGCGAGGAGGAGCGGCTGATCAGGCGCCTGCGGGACGGGATCGCCGGCATCGCGGGCGTACGGGAGCTCTCCCTGTGGGGGCCGGACCACCCGCGCGTCGGCATCGTGTCCTTCACCGTGGACGGCCTCCCCGCGCGTGAGGTCGCCGAGACGCTCTCCGCCGAGCACGGCATCGGGGTGCGCGACGGCAAGTTCTGCGCTCACCCGTTCGTCCGCCACCTGCTCGGCGCGCAGGACGGAGGGTGCGCGGACGGCACCGCCTCGGCCGTGCGCGCCTCGATCGGCATCGGCACGACGGATGAGCACGTGGACCGCCTGATCGGCGCCCTGCGTGAGCTGGTCTCCCGCTGACCAGCCGCTCGATCGGCCCCCTTTTACCGCTTGGGCGGCTTGTGCTGGGCCGGTTCGTCGGACACCAACCGGTCGACGTCCCGCATGTCGCGGTCGTCCAGGCCGCCCGCCCGCCTGTCGCCCTCGACGGGGCGGGTGGGCGTGTCGTCCTGGACCGGCGGGCGCGTGCGCGGGACGTCCGCCACCGGATGGCCGGTGGTGGCCGCCGGCACGGTGCCCGCCCCGGTGTCCGCCCTGGTTTCCTCGCCGTGCGCGGCTGTCCTGCGGCGCCTGAACGACGCGTTGATGACGCCGTCGAGACCGGCGCGCCCGCCTCCCGTCGCCAGCAGCAGCAGGCAGGCCGCACCGAGCGTGGCCGCGAACTCCCATCCGCCGTCCTGCACGAACAGCCCGTTCTGGGCGTGCGCGAACAGCACCGCGCCGACCATGTCGACCAGCAGCAGCAGCGCCACGATCCGCACTCCCAGGCCGAGGATCAGCAGCACCCCGCCGATCATCTCGACCATCGTCGCGTACGCCGCCGCGGCCTGAGGCAGGGGCACACCGATCTCAGCGAAGCCGGCACCGGTGGCGGCCAGACCCTGCGTCCATTTCTGCAGCCCGTGCGCCACGAAGACGACGCCGATCACCACCCGGGCGATCAGGGCCGCGACATCGAAGCTGATCTTCTTCATCGTCTTTTCCCCCGTTCCCGACCACCCTCCCCCACGCGGGCCTGGTGAAGCGCCTTTTTGCCCTTCCTTTGACCAGGCCGGAGGCGGGCCCGGCGCACCCGTTCCTCGACCGGGCCCACGGTGAGAGCATGGCCGTATGACGGAACGCGTGGTGGGAATCGGCGCAGGGGCCAAGGAGCTGGCCACCGAGGACATGGTCCTCAACATCGGCCCCCAGCACCCGTCGACGCACGGCGTGCTCCGCCTGCGCCTGACGCTCGACGGCGAGCGCATCGCCACCGCCGAGCCGGTCGTCGGCTACATGCACCGCGGCGCCGAGAAGCTGTTCGAGGTGCGCGACTACCGGCAGATCATCATGCTGGCCAACCGTCACGACTGGCTGTCGGCCTTCTCCAACGAGCTGGGCGTGGTGCTCGCCGCCGAACGCATGCTCGGCATGGAGCCGCCCGTCCGCGCCGTCTGGGCGCGCACCCTGCTGGCCGAGCTCAACCGGGTGCTCAACCACCTGATGTTCCTCGGCTCGTACCCCCTGGAGATGGGCGCCATGACGCCGATCTTCTACGCCTTCGACGAGCGCGAGCGCCTCCAGGCCGTGATGGAGGAGATCTCCGGCGGCCGCATGCACTACATGTTCAACCGCGTCGGCGGCCTCAAGGAGGACCTCCCGTACGGATGGCTCGACCGGGTGTCGCAGACCGTCGCCGCCGTCCGCGCGAAGATCCCCGACATCGAGCACCTCATCCTGCACAACGAGATCTTCCTCGCCCGCACCAGAGGCGTCGGCGTGCTCACCCGCGAGCAGATCATGCAGTACGGGGTCAGCGGCCCGATCGCCCGAGCCTCGGGCGTCGACCTCGACCTGCGCCGCGACCAGCCCTATCTCGCCTACCCCGAGCTCCCGGTCGAGGTCGTCACCCGGACCGGCGGCGACTGCCACTCCCGCTTCGAGGTGCTGCTGGAGCAGGTCAAGGTCTCGCTCGACCTGGCCGACGCGTGCGTCGAGCGGCTCCGCTCGCTGCCGCGCGGGCCCATCAACCAGCGCCTGCCCAAGGTGCTCAAGGTGCCGGAGGGCCACACGTACGCCTGGACGGAGAACCCGCTCGGCATCAACGGCTACTACCTGGTCTCCAAGGGCGACAAGACACCGTGGCGGCTCAAGCTCCGCTCGGCCTCCTACAGCAACGTCCAGGTGCTGTGCGAGATGCTGCCCGGCCACCTGGTGTCCGACATGGTGGCCATCCTCGGCTCGATGTTCTTCGTGGTGGGCGACATCGACAGGTGACGGCCCCTCACTCGGGCCGGTCGCCCTCCGGGTCGCCGGGGATGCGGCAGGCGTGCTCCAGGAACAGCGCGGCGCAGACGAGGAGCACGCAGGCCAGCAGCGAGCCGCCCGCCACGAAGAACTCCGACCGCGGCGTCTCGCGGTCCAGCAGGGTCGCCGTGTGCAGGACGAAGCCGCCGAACACGCCCGCGAAGACCGCGCCGCCGTACGCGGACGCCTTGCCCAGGGCCGCCAGCCGTGCCACCGCCAGCGGCTCCACCGGTTTCGTGCCGGGCCTGCGGGCGATCCTGGCGCGGGTCATCCAGCCGGTGTAGCCCTCGCCGACGGCCAGCAGCAGCACCGTCGGGACGGCGGTCCACGGGACCAGCGGCAGCTCCGAGTAGACCTGGCTGACGATCAGCCAAGTCAGCAGCGCGACCGCGACGAGAAGCCCCACCAGGACGCCGGGGCGGGTGGGCCTCAATCCGGCCTCTGCAGCTTCACGTCGGGGCGCAGCCGCACGCCCCGCTGGTCGAGCCCCGCCAGCAGGGCGGACACCCGGCCCCGGCCCGGCAGCTCGGCGTCGGGATCGGCCTGCAGCCACGGCAGCAGCACGAAGGCCCGCTCGTGAGCCCGAGGGTGCGGCAGCGTCAGCTCCGCGTCGTCGACGACGTTGTCACCCACCACGATCAGGTCGATGTCGAGCGTGCGCGGCCCCCACCGCTCCTCGCGCACCCGGCCGAACGCGGCCTCGGTGCTCTGCGCCCGCTCCAGCAGGGTGTGCGGCTCCAGCGTGGTCTCCGCCACCACCACCGCGTTCAGATAGGTCCGCTGCCCCTCGGGCCCGCCCACCGGGTCGGTCTCGTAGACCGGCGAGACGGCCACGAACTCCAACCCTGGCGCGTCGAACAGCGCGTCGACGGCGCCCTGCAGCGTCTGGAAGCGTCTGCCCAGGTTGCTCCCGAGCGCGAGCACGGTCCTCATCGGCGCCTCCGTTCGATGGTCACCACCACGTCGTCGAACGGCAGCGGGATCGGCGCGGCGGGTTTGTGCACGCTCACCTCCGCGGCCTGGACGAGCTCGCTCTCCAGGCAGACCTCCGCCAGCCGTTCGGCGAGCGTCTCGATCAGGGCGACGGGCTCGCCCTCGACCACCTTCACCAGCGCCTGCGCCAGCTCTCCGTAGTCGACGGTCCTGCCCAGGTCGTCGCCGGCAGCCGCGGGCGCGGTGTCGAGGAAGAGCGTGACGTCCACGACGAACTCCTGGCCCAGCTCCCGCTCGGCCGCCAGCACGCCGTGTCTCCCCCGGGCCCGCAGGCCCCGCAGCGCGATCCGGTCAGTGCTCAAGCTCGCCGTCCTCCTCCTCGTCCTCGTCGCCCTGCAGCACCGGCGAGCCGTGGTGCATCCACAGCCGCCAGCCCTGCGGGGTGCGGATGTAGACGTTGCTCGCCACCACCTTGCCGGCGGCGAAGCTGGACTCGCCCTCCTCGCCGGCCGTCAGAATGTTCTCCACGCAGGTCAGCACCGCCACGTCGCCGAGCACGGTGGTGTTGACGTCGGTGAGCACGAACTGGATGTAGGTCGTGTTCGCCATGATCAGCGCCCACGACCGCAGCACCTCCGACCGGCCCGCCAGCAGGCTCCACCCCGGGTGCACGCAGGTGACCTGACCGTCGGGGGCGTCCTCCGCCCAGATCTCGGTCATCCGGTCCAGGTCGGCGTCCTCGATCGCGGTGTAGAACTCCTGGTTGACGGTCTCGATCGCGGCGGTGTCGACGCTCATGTGTCAGCTCCGGCTCTCTTCCATGCTGCTGCCACGCGCACGGCATCGGCATTCGGACCTACGGTGTGCACTCGTACGCACCAGGCGCCGTCACGGGCGGCCAGGGCCGTGACGGCGAGCGTGGCGTCGTCGTTGCGGTCGAACGGGCGGGGCGCGCCGTCGGCGCCGGCGAGCAGCCGCCCCAGGAACCTCTTGCGGGAGGCGCCGATCAGCAGCGGGTAGCCCAGCTCGGCCAGGCGCGGGAGGGCGGCCAGCAGCGCCCAGTTGTGGGTGGCGTTCTTGGCGAAGCCGAGCCCGGGGTCGAGCACGATCTGCTCGCGGGAGACCCCTTCGGCCAGCACCAGCTCGACCCGTTTGGCCAGCTCCTCGCAGACCTCGGTCACCACGTCCTGGTAGACGGCGCGGCTCTGCATGTCCTGGCTGTGCCCGCGCCAGTGCATCACCACGTAGGGCACGCCCGCGGCGGCCACCACGCGGGGCATCTGGGGGTCGGCCAGGCCGCCGCTCACGTCGTTGACCAGCAGCGCCCCCGCCTCGACCGCGGCCCTGGCCACCTCGGCGCGCATCGTGTCGACGCTGACCTGCACGCCCTCCGCCGCCAGCGCCCTGATCACCGGGACCACCCGGGCCAGCTCCTCGTCGAGCGGCACCCTCGCGGCGCCCGGCCGGGTGGACTCGCCTCCCACGTCGACGATGTCGGCGCCCTGGGCCACCAGCTCGAACCCGTGGCGGATCGCCGCCGCCTCGTCGAACCAGAGCCCGCCGTCGGAGAACGAGTCAGGGGTGACGTTGACGACACCCATGACGAGGCACCTGTCGGCGTCCTTGAGCCCCGGCACTCTCGTCATGTGCCCAAGCCTAGGCGCTCGCCCATTCCCGGCGATATCGCGGGTGCCCCGATGCGGATAACGATCCTTTCGCGTTTGCGACCCTTTCGCGCTCGCGGCGCGCCGATCCCGCCCGCCAGCCGTCAGCGCCCCAGGATCAGCGCCATCGCCTCGGCGCGCGTCTTGTCGCTGGTACGGAAGTCGCCGCGGACGGCCGAGGTGACCGTCTTCGCGCCGGGCTTGCGTACCCCCCGCATGGTCATGCAGAGGTGCTCGGCCTCGACCACCACGATCACGCCGCGCGGCTCCAGCACCCGCATGATGCCGTCGGCGATCTGCGAGGTCATCCGCTCCTGCACCTGCGGCCGGCGCGCGTAGACGTCGACCAGCCTGGCCAGCTTGGACAGGCCGGTGACCTGGCCGTGCTGGTTGGGGATGTAGCCGACGTGCGCCAGGCCGTAGAACGGGACCAGGTGGTGTTCGCAGGTCGAGTAGACCTCGATGTCCTTGACCAGGATCATCTCGTCGTGGTCGACGTCGAAGACCTTGTTGAGGACGTCCTCGGGGGTGAGCCCGAGGCCGGAGAACTGCTCCGCGTAGGCGCGGGCCACCCGGGCGGGCGTCTCGAGAAGGCCGTCGCGGTCGGGATCCTCGCCGATGGCGTAGAGGATCTCGCGGACGGCCTTCTCGATCCGTCCGAAATCAACGTCGTGCGCTTTCACGCAGTGTCTCCGGAGGGCAGCGCGCCCTGGTGCCCCTGGCCGAGAGCGCCGTTGCCGGACTGCTCCTTGGGCGTCAGGATGGGCGGCCGGTCGGACGGGAGCCGCTTGCCGTAGCCGGCGTAGGACGGGCGGTGCTCCTTGACGACCACCGGGGCGAAGATCTGCAGCACCTGCTCGCGGGAGAGGGTCTCCTTCTCCATGAGCTCCAGCACCAGGTTGTCGAGCACGTCGCGGTACTCGACCAGGATGTCCCACGCCTGGTCGTGCGCCGTCTCGATCATCCGGCGGACCTCCTCGTCGATCGTGGAGGCGATCTTCTCGGAGTAGTCGCGCTCGTGGCCCATCTCACGGCCGAGGAACACCTCGGCCTGGCCGGAGCCGAACTTGCGGGCGCCCAGAGCCTCGCTCATGCCGTACTCGGTCACCATGCGGCGGGCGACGGCCGTGGCCTTCTCGATGTCGTTGGAGGCGCCGGTGGTGGGCTCGTGGAAGACGAGCTCCTCCGCCGCGCGGCCGCCCAGCAGCATCGCGAGCTGGTCCATCATCTCCGACCGGGTGGCCAGGAACTTGTCCTCCATCGGCAGCGTCATCGTGTAGCCGAGCGCCCGGCCCCGGGACAAGATCGTGATCTTGTGGACCGGGTCGGAGTTCGGCAGCGCGTGCGCCACCAGCGCGTGACCGCCCTCGTGGTAGGCGATCATCTTCTTTTCCTTGTCGGACATGACGCGGGTCTTGCGCTCAGGCCCGGCCATCACGCGGTCGATCGACTCCTCCAGCATGTCCATCGTGATCAGCTTCTCGTCGGCGCGCGCGGTGAGCAGCGCGGCCTCGTTGATCACGTTGGCCAGGTCGGCGCCGGTGAACCCCGGGGTCCGGCGCGCGATGACGTCGAGGTCGACGTCGGGCGCGAACGGCTTGCCGCGGCCGTGGACCTTGAGGATGCCCTTGCGGCCCTCCAGGTCGGGACGGTCGACGGTGACCTGGCGGTCGAAGCGGCCGGGACGCAGCAGGGCCGGGTCCAGGATGTCGGGCCGGTTGGTCGCGGCGATGAGGATCACGCCGCCCTTGACGTCGAAGCCGTCCATCTCGACCAGCAGCTGGTTGAGCGTCTGCTCGCGCTCGTCGTGACCGCCGCCCAGGCCGGCGCCGCGATGGCGGCCGACGGCGTCGATCTCGTCGATGAAGATGATCGCCGGGGCGTTGGCCTTGGCCTGCTCGAACAGGTCGCGCACCCGGGAGGCACCGACGCCGACGAACATCTCGACGAAGTCGGAGCCGGAGATCGAGTAGAACGGCACGCCCGCCTCACCCGCGACCGCGCGGGCGAGCAGGGTCTTGCCGGTGCCGGGCGGGCCGTAGAGCAGGACGCCCTTGGGGATCTTGGCGCCGATCGCCTGGAACTTGGCCGGGGCCTGCAGGAAGTCCTTGATCTCGTGGAGTTCCTCGATGGCCTCGTCGGCGCCCGCGACGTCGGCGAAGGTGGTCTTGGGAGTGTCCTTGGTGATCAGCTTGGCCTTGGACTTGCCGAAGTTCATCACCCGGCTGCCGCCGCCCTGCATCTGGTTCATGATGAACAGGAAGAGCAGCACGATGATGACGATCGGCAGGAAGCTCACCAGGATGCTCACCAGGATGTTCTCCTGCGGCACCTCGGTGGTGAAGCTGTCGGTCCTGCCGGCCTGGACCTGCGCCTGCAGGTCGTCGGTCAGCTTGGCGCCGTAACCCGTGACCCAGTCGGACTGGATCATCTTGGTGGGCTGGTCGCCGGCCCTGACCTCGATCGGGTTCTTGAGCGTCAGCTCGATCCGCTGATCCTTGTCAATGATCTTGGCGTTGCTGACGTTGCCGGTGCGAATCTGCTCGAGGACCGTGGACGTGTCGGCCTGCTTGAAGTTGCCCCCGCCGCTCCACAATTGGGTGACGAGCAGGAGCAGCACGACGATGCCCAGGATCCACAGCAGTGGCCCACGTGTAAATCGCTTGAGATCCATCCGATGCGGAACCCCTGGCGGGCCCGTCCCTTCCCTGACCATGGCCTGGAACCCCGGGTAGAACCCGGGGCCGCGGCATCCCGACGCCGCGACTTCTGACTACCCGAAGGGGACGCATGGTCACCCTCCCGTCGTCAGAAGGTACACCGGTGAAGCGCACGGAGGGACCGCCCGCTACAACCGGTCTTGCCCTACCAACGTACGTCAGGGTCCGCCGTGTTCCCGGCGGTTCCCGGTGGTTCGCGGCATCGGCCCGATCGTCAGGTGTACACGTGGGGCGCGAGGGTGCCGATGAAGGGAAGGTTGCGGTATCGCTCGGCGTAGTCGAGCCCGTACCCGATGACGAACTCGTTGGGGATATCGAAACCGACATAGCGGACGTCGATGGGCACCTTGACGGCGTCGGGCTTGCGCAGGGCGGCGCAGATCTCCAGGGAGGCGGGGTTGCGCGACTTGAGGTTCTCCAGCAGCCAGTGGAGGGTCAGGCCGGAGTCGATGATGTCCTCCACGATCAGCACGTGGCGGTTCATGATGTCGGTGTCGAGGTCCTTGAGCACCCGCACGACACCCGACGACTTGGTCCCCGCGCCGTAGGACGACACGGCCATCCAGTCCATCTGCACCGGCACGTGCAGGGCCCTGGCCAGGTCGGCCATCACCATGACGGCGCCCTTGAGCACGCCGACGAGCAGCAGGTCCTTGCCCGCGTAGTCCTCGTCGATCCGCCCTGCCAGCTCCTTGATCTTGGCCTGGAGGTCGTCCTCGGAGATGAGGACTTTCTCGAGGTCCCGGCCCATGTCGGCAGCGTCCACCTGATGGTTCCTTACGCGATGGGTCTGATGGCGAGTATCAGGGTGCCATACCGCCGGACGGCGGTCAGACCCCCGGGCAGGTCCACCGCCTTCTGCCCCCGCCAGGCCGTGACGAGGCGCTCCACGGCGCGCACGTGCGTGGCCGACAGCGCGCCGGACGGCGCTCCGGCGGCGATCGCCGCGCGGCGCAGCACCCGCCGCCGTACGGCGCCGGGAAGGGGCTCCAGAGCCTCGACAGGGAGGGTGACCCGTCCGGAAATATCGCTTAGAGCGCAATCCCGGTAGGCCCTTTCCGCCCACTCGTCCAGCGCGTCGGCGTCCTCCCTGGCGAGCCCGGCCGTACGCGCGAGCGCCTCGGCCACCCCCGGCCCGAGCTCCTTCTCCAGGACCGGGAGCACCCGCGAGCGCACCCGGACCCGGGTGTAGCGGGGGTCGTCGTTGTGCGGGTCGTCCCACGGGCTCAGCCCGAGAGCGGCGCAGGCCGCGACGGTGGTGCGGCGCGGGAGGTCGAGGAACGGACGGCGGTAGAGCCCGCTCACCGGCGCCATCCCGGCCAGCGACCTCGGGCCGCTTCCCCTGGCCAGCCCGAGCAGCACGGTCTCGGCCTGGTCGTCGCGGGTGTGACCGAGCAGCACGGCGGCGGCGCCGGCCCGCGCGGCCGCCTCGCCGAGCGCGCGGTAGCGGGCCTCCCTGGCCGCGGCCTCGGGCCCGCCGGCCGTGCCCACCGTGACGGTCAGCACCTCGCCGGACTCCAGCCCCAGCTCCCCGGCCAGCGCCGCGACCCGGCGGGCCCGTACGTCCGAGCCCTCCTGCAGCCGGTGGTCGACGGTGAGCAGCCCGGCGCGCAGCCCGGCGCGCGGGGCGACGAAGGCGAGCGCGGCGGCCAGCGCGAGCGAGTCGGCGCCGCCGCTGCAGGCGGCGAGCACCGGCCCGCCCTCGAGGTCCGCCAGCGCCGCGCGCACGGCGCGGCGCACGTCGGCTACGGCAGGGTGCGGTCCCACACCCCCCATTCTCCCGGTGAACGGGGGGCGCGGCTCAGCTCGGCAGGGCCGGGGTGCCGATCACGCGGCGCACCCAGGCGTCCGGGTCGGAGATCTCCGCCGGGGTCGGCAGCGTGTTGGGCGAGGTCCACACCCGGTTGAAGCCGTCCATGCCGGCCTTCTCCACCACGCGGCGGACGAACGCCGAGCCCTCCGCGTACTGCTTCATCTTCAGGTCGATGCCCAGCAGGCGGCGGATCGTCCGGTCGAGCTTGGAGCCGCCCTCTCGGCGCTGGGCGAACTTGCCCCGGATCTCGGCCACCGACGGCACCACCGAGGGCCCAACCGCGTCCATCACGAAGTCGCCGTGGCCCTCGACGAGGGTCATGACGGCCGTGAGCCGGTCGAGCATCTCCTTCTGCTGCGGCGACTGGATCACGTCGATGAGGTTGCCCTCGCCACCCTTGACGACGTCCTGGATGGTGTCCGCGGCGTTGCGCAGGCGCTCCACCAGCGTCGGCAGGTCGAGGTCGGAGGCCAGGAGGAAGTCGGTCATCTGCGAGCGCACGTACTCGCGCAGCCAGGACACCCCGGTGAACTGCACCCGGTGGGTCTCCTCGTGCAGGCACACCCACAGGCGGAAGTCGTGCGGGTTGACGTTCATCTCGCGCTCGGCGTGCACGATGTTGGGGGCGACGAGCGTGAGCCGGCCGGTGGCCTCGCGGCCCGTCGGGTCCGGCGGAAGGAACAGCTCGTACTGGCCCAGCACCCGGGACGCCAGGAAGGCGAGCACGGCGCCGACCTCGACGCCGGTGATCCGCGACCCCACGGCGCTCACGATCGCCGGAGGCGGGTTGGCGCCGCCGGCGATTTTCTGGGTCAGCGGCTCCAGGACGACGCGGAAGCCCTCCACGTTGGCCCTGATCCACCCGGGCCGGTCGACGATGGTCGCCGCCTCCGGCGCGGTCTCGGCATCGATCTTGGTGAACTCCCGCACGTGCCCTTCGGCCTCACGCGACAGCGTACGGAGCTCGGCGACGGCCTGTCTGGCCTCCTCGCGAGTTACTTGAGGACCGGGGCGCACCAGGCGCGTGCCGGTCGAGACGGCCAGATCCCAGTCGATCACCTGCATACACACCACCGTACGTGCTTCTCGTCAAGCCCGCGAAGAAGCGCCATCGCGGGCGAGATCCACAGCAGGTCGGAGACGGGCCGGTCAGGCGCGCGAGACGATGGCCGCGAGCCGGTCGAGCACGGGTTCGGCGTAGACCGGGACCCGGTCGGCCAGGAAGGCGAAGGCCAGCACCCGGCCGTCCCTGCTCGTGGTCAGCCCTGCCAGCGTGCTGACGTTGTTGAGGGTGCCCGTCTTGGCGCGGACCAGCCCGGCCCGGTCCTTGCTGTCGGCGCCGGTGAAGCGGCGGCCGTTGCCCAGCGTGCCGGAGAACCCGGCGACCGGCATGCCGGAGGCGACCGCGTGCAGCCCGGGCCGGTCGGGCGAGACCGCGAGGGCGATGAGTCCGGCCATCGCGGCGGCGCTGATGCGGTTGCGGGTCGACAGGCCGCTCCCGTCGTACACCCGGATGCCCTGGCCGGCGCCGATCCGCCCGAGCACCTGGGGGACGGCCTTGGCGACGCCCGCGAACGAGCCGGGCTGCCCCTCCTTGATCGCCACGTGCCGGGCCAGCGCCTCCGCGAGGTCGTTGTCGCTGGCCGTGAGTGAGTGCTCGACGAGGGCGTAGACCGGGGCCGACTCGACCCTGGCCAGCTCGGCGGCCCCGGCCGGCGCCCGCGCTGGCTTGACCGCGCCGGCGACGCCGATCCCCTTCTTCCTCAGCAGCCCGGCGAAGGCGGCGGCGGCGTGATCCGCGGGGTCGGCGACGCGCGGCCGGTTCAGGCCGGGGTCCTGGCGCCCCTCGTCGATCGCGAGCGCGTGCACCGGCGCGACGTGGCCGTCGGCGACGTAGCCGGGCTTCCAGCCCGGCCCGGTGGCGGGGCCGGTGAAGAGCGTGTCGTCGTACGAGAGCGTGACCCGCTTGACCCCCCGCTGCTTGAGCGCGGCGGCGGTACGGGCCGCGAGTGTGGGCATCGACGCCTGGGCGGGGAAGGAGGTCCGCTTGGCCTTCGGCCCGGCGAGCAGCGGGTCGCCGCCGCCGACCAGGACGACCGCGCCGGCCGACGCACCCTGCACGACGCGGGTGGCCAGGCGGGTGTCGGGGCCGAGCGAGGCGAGCGCGGCGGCGCTGGTGACGACCTTGGTGGTGGAGGCGGGCACGATGCCGGTGTCGGGGTTGGCGGCGAACACCCGCTCACCCGTGGAGGCGTCGACGACGACCGCGCCGACCTGGTCGCCCAGCGCCCGGTCACCCAGCGCATCCGTGAGTCTGCGGGTCAAAGTACCCTTGGTCGGGAGAGGTCCGTCTCCTGGCCTCGCCGTCAGGCCGGCCAGCACCGGCCCCGCGGTGACCACGGGGACTTCGGGAGGCGCGGTCTGCTCGGCCGGTGGCGTCCGCCTCGTCAGCGCGCTCAGGGTGAGGTCGTTGTCAACCGCGTACACGCCGGTGACGATGGTCACGACCTGCAGCAGGACGAGTGTGGTCAGCATCACCCACCGCTCGTGTCGCGCCACGTCGCCCTGACCTCTCATCCTGGTGTTCGCCTACGAGACATTAACGCCCTGCCGGGGTTCCCGGGGGGCGCGAGCGGAGGAACCGCGGTGGAGTTCGACGTTGTCGTTGAGATTCCCAAGGGGCAACGGAACAAGTACGAAGTGGACCACGAGACCGGCAAGATCAGACTCGACCGGCTGTTGTTCACCTCCACGCAGTACCCCGCCGACTACGGCTTCATCGAGAACACCCTCGGTGAGGACGGCGACCCGCTCGACGCGCTGGTGCTGCTGCAGGAGCCGACCTTCCCGGGCTGCTACATCACCTGCCGGGCGGTCGGCATGTTCCGCATGACCGACGAGAAGGGCGGCGACGACAAGGTCCTGTGCGTCCCGTCGACCGACCCGCGCATGGCGCACATCCAGGACATCCACCACGTGGCGGAGTTCGACCGGCTGGAGATCCAGCACTTCTTCGAGGTCTACAAGGACCTGGAGCCCGGCAAGTCGGTCGAGGGCGCCAACTGGGTGGGCCGCATGGAGGCCGAGGCGGAGATCGAGCGCTCCTTCCAGCGGGCCAAGGACGAGGGCCACCACTGAGGTCACCGGGGCCTGGTGGCGCCCACC
Organism: Nonomuraea sp. CA-218870; assembly: GCF_050936535.1. Lineage (NCBI taxonomy): Bacteria > Bacillati > Actinomycetota > Actinomycetes > Streptosporangiales > Streptosporangiaceae > Nonomuraea > Nonomuraea sp. CA-218870. The sequence continues at coordinate 411,156 of NZ_JBNJMN010000001.1, forward strand.
AGGTCCCGTCTCCAGATCGAGGCGACGCGCACCACGTCGCCGGCCTGCGGCGCGTGCACCATCAGGCCGCGCCCGACGTACATGCCCACGTGGTGGATGGTGCGCGGGTCGTACCGGTTGTGGCCGAAGAACAGCAGGTCGCCGCGGCGCAATCGGGGCAGGGGGACGCGCGGGCCGGACGTCCACTGGGTGCCGGTCCAGTGGTCGAGCCGCACGCCGGCCCGCTGCCACGCCCGCATGGTCAGCCCTGAGCAGTCAAAGCTCCGCGGGCCGTCGGCGGCCCACAGGTAGGGCTTGCCGAGCTGGGTGAGCGCCCAGTTGGCTGCCAGGTCGCCGCGGCTCGACCCGCGGCGCGGCGGCACCCGGAGCCCGCCCGCCCGCTTCCGCCTGGCCAGCAGGTCCGCCCGGTCGCGGGCGGCGTCCACGCGCCGCTGCAGGGCGTCGCGCTCGGCCGCCAGCGCCTTCGTCTCACGCCTCTGCCGCGCCACGGCCTCCTGCGCGGCGGCCCTGGCGCGGCCCGCGCTCTCGGCGGCGGCCCGCTGGGCGGCGTGGGCGTCGGCCGCCACCGCGCGCAGGATCTCGGCCACCGTCCAGGCGTCGCGCATCCTGGAGAGCACCGCGGCCCGCTCGCCGCCGAGCTGCCGGAGCGTGGCGGCGCGATGCAGGAAGCCCTCGTGGCCGCCGGCGTCCCGGACGGGGACCGCGGCGGCGGGCAGCCCCATCCCGCCGTACGCCCGCGCGGCCAGCAGCGCCACCGGCTGCCGGGCGCGCTCCACCTCGGCCTCCGCCGAGGCGAGCCGGGCCGTCGCCCGTCCGTGCGCCTCCTCCGCCCGGCGCAGCCGCACCAGCGCCCCGTTGTACGCCTCCACCCGCCGTTCGGCCTCGGCCGCCAGCTCCTCCAGCTTCGCCTGCGCCTCGGCCAGCGCGGCGGCGGCCCTGGCCAGCTCGCGGGAGCGGGATCGTACGTCCTGCCGCGCGCCGGCGACGTCACGGGAGGGGGGAGCCGGCTCGGCGTGCGCCGGCGGGCTGAGGGTGACGGTCAGGCAGGCGAGCAGGATCCCAGCTCGGACGTGCATAGAATCCCCCCGGTCACTCTATGCACACGGTTCCCAGCGGTCGGCCGGCGTACACCCTGTCTCTCGTGACGGCGGGGTCGTCGCCGCCGGTCAGGCGGGCGGGGAGGCGGACGGGGCCGGCTGCGGCGCCGGGGTGGGCACCGGGTCTGGCGGCGGCGTCGTGGGCTGCGCCGGGGGGTGCGTCGCCGGCTGGGTCGTGGGCTGGGTCGTGGGCTGGGTCGTGGGCTGGGTGGCCGGCGGCGTCCTGGGCGGCGGCGTCCTGGTCCTGGTGACGGTCGGCCGGACAGGCGGCCGGATGGTCGGCCGGACGTGCGGGTGGCCGTGCGGGTGGCCGGTCGGGTGGCCGTGCGGGTGGCCGGTCGGGTGGCCGTGCGGCTTCCGGGTCGGCGGCCCGGTCGTGGGGGGCGTCGTGGGGGGCGTCGTGGAGGGCGTCGTGGGGGCGGCCCCGGGACCGCGGGTGGGATCGCCCGGCCACAGCGGCGGCAGCGTGGCCTGGCCGCTCCGGCTGGGCACCGGCTCCGGGTCGCCGGGCCCGCTGGACGACGGGCCGGCGGTGGGCCACCTTCTGGTGGCCTCCTCCGTGGCGGGCGAGGCCAGGCGGGACGGCGGGGCGATGCTGACCAGGTCCAGCAGCCGGGTGGCGGTGCCGCCGGGTCCCGGCTCGGTGACGGCGGTCTCGGCCTGTTGCCACGGGAGGCCGGGCGGCTCGCCTTCCGGCGGGAACGCCGCGGTGGCGACGCCCGGCAGGCCGCCGACCTCCTTGCCGAAGTAGTCGAAGACGCTTCCTACCGCCACCACGGTCGCGACCGCCGCAAGCGTGCACGCCACCGCCCGAGGCCAGGTGCGCGGCTTCCGTCCCTCGGCCACGGGAAACCCGGCGGCGTCCAGCGCCTGGGACCGGCGGGCGACGTAGCGGCGGTAGAGGAACAGCTCGGGGTCGACGAAGCAGCTCAGCACCCGCACCCTGAGCGCCTCGGGGAGCGTGACCTGCGGCAGCAGCTCGAACACCTTGGCCGCCGACACCTGCCGGCTGCGGTGCGGGGAGCAGGTCTCGCACCGGGCCAGGTGGCGGACGAGCCGCTCGCGCATGTCGGGGGTCAGCTCCCCGGCGAACCCGGCGAGGATGCCGGCCCGGTCCTGGCAGTCGTACGGGACCTTCTTGGCGAGGATCTCGGCGGTGATGGCGTCGCGCAGCCGGTCGCGCGCCCGCTCGCGGGCGGTGTCCACCCGGCGTGGGGGGACGCCCAGCACGGCGGCGAGGCCGGCGGCGGACAGCCCGTGTCGGGTGTCCAGCTCCAGCACCTCGCGGTCGTCGTCGGGCAGGCTCTGGACCGCGCTCCAGGCCATGATCCGCAGGTCGGCGTCGTCGGGGTCATCCGGCTCCGGCGCGCCGGCGAGCGCGTCGCAGGCCGACTGCGGCGCGGCCATCCGGCGGCGCCGGCACTCGCTCCTGGCCAGCGCGTACAGCCACGGGCGGAGCATGCCGGGGTCGGCCAGCGAGCCGGCGTGGGCCTCCGCCGCGATCAGCGTGTCGCGCAGGGCGACCTGGGCGCCGTCGGCGTCGCGGAGCAGGGACCGGCAGTAGCGGTAGACGCTCTCGGCATGCGCGTCGTAGAGCGCGGCGAGTGCGCCGGGGTCGCCGGCGCGCAGGGCTTCGACCAGGGCGCGGTCATTCATATCACCGACTGTAATGGAGTTGTAACTTGCAGTTCTACCGATTCTGCGCGATACACATCCCTTGTCATGGGCCAACCAGAAAAATCTCAAGCAATTCGTCCGGAATAGTCTTTTTGTTTACTCGGCCGAAGGCGAGGACACCTGGCTCCCCCGGTCCGTCTCGAACGGCTCGGTCGTCGGCTTGACCGTGTGCAGCGGCACCGCGCCCCCCATCGCCAGCTCCTCGTAGGGCCGCGCGGTCGACCCCCAGGTACGGGCCGTCACCTCGGTCTTGGCCACCCGGGTGCCCGGCGGCAGCCCTGCCACCGTCAGGATGAACCGCGGCGGGCGGCCCGCCTGCACGTCGTCCACGAACGCGCTGCCGCCGCCGAGCAGCTTGCCGGCGCCGTCGCGCAGCAGCGCGCTCACCACGAGGCTGCTGGCGGGCAGCTGGTACGGGTTCGCGACGTATCCGGTGACCAGGTACGACCCGTCCTTCTGACGCAGGGTCTGCACCCGCGACACGGGGAACGGGCGGAAGGACGAGGGCACCCGGGCCGCGGGCCGCCACTGCGCGGGCCGGTAGGCGACGCTGACCTTGGCCGGCTTCGCCGTGGCGACGCCGTGACCGGTGAACGTCAGCGACCCTCCCGGCGGCACCGCGTCCAGCGGCTGGTCCGTCCGGAACACCTCGCGGCCCCCGGCGTCCTTGCCGACGACGGTCGCCACGACGTGCTCGCCGAAATGCCACGGGTTGCCGTTGGCCAGGACGGCGGCCCAGGTCACGGTGTACCCGTCGTCCGACTTGGCGACGGTCGACGCCTGTTCCATGAGGGTGAGCGGTTTGAGCTGCTGCTGCGTCGTCTCCTCGGACGAGCATCCGGCGAGGCAGATCGCCCCGAGTGCGAGGAGGCTGACGGTTCGGCTAGGCGGGATCACTTTGCCGTGATAACCCGATCATGGGCACGCCCGGCCCCTGACACGCGCCGGGCGTACCAACTCTTTGATTTCCTATCGGGCTTTTTGATGTCCCTAGCGAGCGCGTACGACCCGCTTCTCATCCCAGACCGGCTCTGGCGCCTCATAAACCACACCATCCGCGCCGAACACCAAATAGCGATCGAAATCAGCCGCGAACCATCGGTCGTGCGTGACCGCGACCACCGTGCCGTCGAACGCGTCCAGGCCTTCCTGCAACGCCTCGGCGCTGGCCAGGTCGAGGTTGTCGGTCGGCTCGTCGAGCAGCAGCAGCGTGGCCCCGGACAGCTCCAGCAGCAGGATCTGCAGCCTGGCCTGCTGGCCGCCGGACAGCGTCTCGAACCGCTGGTCGGCGACCAGGCCCGCCAGCTCGTAGCGGGCCAGCGCCTTCATCGCCTCGTTCTTGAGCCTGGCGTGCTCGGTCATCACGATCTCGACCGGGGTACGGCCGATCAGGTCGGGCCGGGAGTGCGTCTGGGCGAAGTGGCCGGGCACCACCCGGGCGCCGAGCCTGGCCGTACCGGAGTGACGGACCCCCTCACCGGCCAGCAGCCGCAGGAAGTGGGACTTGCCCGAGCCGTTCGAGCCGAGCACCGCCACCCGCTCGCCGTACCAGACCTCCAGGTCGAACGGCTTCATCAGGCCGGTCAGCTCCAGCCGCTCGCAGATGACCGCGCGCTTGCCGGTGCGGCCGCCGCGCAGGCGCATGCTGATGTTCTGGTCGGCGGGCGGCGTCTCGGGCGGCCCCGCCTCCTCGAACTTGCGCAGCCGCGTCTGGGCGGCGTGGTAGGGGGCGGCCATGCCGTCGTTGTAGCGCGCCTTGTTCTTCAGCATGTTGACCAGGGCCTTGAGCTTGGCGTGCTCCTCGTCCCAGCGCCGCCGCAGCTCGTCGAGCCGGGCGTTCCTGGCCCGGCGCGCCTCGGCGTAGGTGCCGAAACCGCCGCCGTGGATCCAGACGTTGCCCGACTCCACGGTGACGATCCGGTCGGCTGCGTTGGCCAGGAGCTGCCGGTCGTGGCTGACCAGCAGCACGGTCTTGGGGGTCTCGCGGAGCTGCCGCTCCAGCCACTCCTTGCCCGGCACGTCGAGGTAATTGTCGGGCTCGTCCAGCAGGAGAGTCTGGTCGGGGCCGCGCAGCAGCGCCTCCAGCACCAGCCGTTTCTGCTCGCCTCCGGACAGCGTGGCCACATCCCGATATTTCACGCGATCGTACGGAACACCCAGCGCGGCGACCGTGCACGTGTCCCACAGGACCTCGATCTCGTACCCGCCGGCGTCGGTGTAGTCGCCGATCGCCTGCGCGTAGCGCAGCTGCGTCTTCTCGTCCTCGCGCTCCATCATGTCGAGCTCGGCCCGCTCCAGCCGCTCGGCCGCCTGCCGCACGGCGGGCGGCGCCACGCTCAGCAGCAGGTCGTGCACGTTGCTGCCGTCGCGCACACTGCCGACGAACTGCCGCATCACGCCCAGCCCGCCGGAGGACGCCACGCCTCCCTCGACCGGCCGCAGATCCCCCGCGACGAGCCGCATCAGCGTCGTCTTCCCGGCCCCGTTGGGCCCCACCAGCGCGGCCTTGACGCCCTCGCCGATCCGGAACGACACGTCGTCGAGCAACGGCCGCCCGTCCGGCAGCACATACGTCAGATGAGCGACCTCGACGTGTCCCACGGCATGTCCTTCCTCGACCCTCATGGAGGGTACCGCCCGGTTTCGTGGCCCGGCATCCGCTTTTCGACCGACCGGCGCCCGTCGGCGGCGTTCTACGGATCTCGCCGCCGGTGGCATGGACGACGGCAGGGCTTTACCGGAAGACACGCGCCATGACCTGGAGTATGCGCACGCACACGCTAGGTTAGCGATAGCTCTGGAGCCCACCCCTCAAGGAGGCCCTGTTGAGGCTGTCCTCCCTCATGACCGCCCTCATGACCGCCCTCATGACCGCCGTCCTGCTCGCCTCCGGCCCAGCCGAGGCCAGCCCCCGCTCGGCCTGCTTCCACGGCCGGGTCTGCCTGTACGCGGGCTCCTCCTTCAACCGCGGCCAGGTCGACCTCTGGCGCGACTTCGTCCGCGACGACGTCAACCTGGCCGACGACACCTGGCTGAAATGGGACTACACCGACTCCTCGCTCGGGATGAACAACGACACCAGCTCGGCGAGGAACCGGCTCGGCTGCCCGGTGACGCTCTGGCAGAACCCCTACTTCACCGGCGCCCACAGCACGCTCGGCCACGGCACGGGCGACGGCCTCCTGACCGACAACCCCATCGGCGACAACCGGGCCAGCTCGCTCGACATCTGGTGCCGATGATCAGGCTCCTCGCCCTCGGGCTGGCGGCGGTGTCGGTGGCGACCGGCTGCACGAGCGCGCCGCCGCCCCAGGGGCCCGTCGTCGCCTCGGTGTTCGACCTGGTGCTGCCGTTCGACGCCTACAAGCCGGCGCCGGGCCAGCGCGCGCTGCTCGACGCCGCCCACCGCGCGCTGGTCACCCGCTGCCTCGGCCGGCGGACCGGCCCGGTCCCGCCCGCGCCGCCTGATCCCGGCAACACCCGCCGCTACGGCGTCGCCGACCCCGAACAGGCCCACCGCTTCGGCTACCACCTGCCCACCACCGCCTCCCCCACGACCGGCCGTGAAGGAGGCGCCCGACGCGTTCCGGCGAAAGAGCGTCCCCACCATACGGAAAAGGAGAGACGCCAAGCAGACCGTCCGGGGAGCGAAAGGCGACGGACCGCGAACGAACGAGCCGGCCGTTCCGCGAAGCAGGAGCGGCGGGGCGACGGCCGGCGTGCGAGCCGTTCGGCGCGGGAGAAGCGGCGGGCCGATCGTTTGCGGGAGGAAAGGCTGTACGCGCGTCTGCTGAGGCAGTGCGAGGGACGGGCGGCGGAGCGGCTGGGGCCGACCGGCAGGGCGCCCTGGCGCTGGCTGGCCCGGCGTGACGCCCGAACCCTGGAACGCGCCGCCGCCCGCCCCGAGGTCCGCCAGGCCGTCACCGCCTGGGCGGCCTGCATGCGGGCCGCGGGTCACCCGTATCCGTCGCCGCAAGCGGCCATCGCCGACCCCCGATGGAGCCTCGACGATCCGGTGATCAGCGCCGACGAGAAGCGCGTGGCCATGGCCGACACCGCCTGCAAGTGGTCGTCGGGGCTAGTGGCGCACTGGTTCACGGCCGACGCCGCGCTGCAGCGCAAGCTCGTACGCAAGCACGCGGGCCGCTTCGCCCTCCTGCGCGCCGACGTCAACGAACGCGTCCAGCGCGCCACCACTCTCCTGGCCCGTCAAGGCCCCGCCCCCGGTCGTGGCCGCGCGTGAAGGGATGGCGTCCTCGGCTCCTCGATCGAGGTCAGTTGATCCTGGCCAGGAGTTGCCGCATCTGGTCGATCTGGGCCTTGCGCGACTCCTGCACCTGCGCCGCCCAGCGGGTCGCCTCCGGGTTCACCCCGTCGCGGATCTCCGTCGCGGCCATCTGGACCGCCCCGTCCTGATGGGCCATGAACAGCGTCAGCAGCGCGGGCTCGAACGGCTTCGCCGACCTGAGCGCGGCGATCTTCTTGCGGTCGGTCTCGGGCAGGCCGCCCTGGTGGTCGTGCGCCCCGTCCGGCGGCGTGAGCGGCTGTCCCCAGGCGTGCAGCCAGCGCAGCATCATCTCGACCTCGGTCCGCTGCGTGCTCGCGACGGCCGCCGCCAGCGTCCGCAGCTCCTCCGTGGTCGCCTTCTCCGCCCCCACCTCGGCGATCTCGATCCCCTGCCGGTGGTGCTGGACCATCATCTGGACGAACATCACGTCGTCGGCGTTCACCGGATCCTCGGCGGGCGCGGTGGATCCGCAGGCCGCCACCAGCAGCAATCCCAGGGCGACGAGCCACCCTGCCACTCCGCCATGTTCCCGGGTCCGACGCACCGGCGCCCCCTGCGTTCGGGAAAGAAACCTTCCCAAGGCTTGGGCATATCCGCCCGGTGCGTCAAGGCGTCACCCGGCCCGTTCAGTGCAGCGGGACCGTGTTCCATGGGCTGTTGGGGGAGGCCAGCAGGGCGCGGTGGGCCTCCAGGACCGTGGTGTACCAGTCGCCGAACGTCTCCTGGTCGAAGTGCAGGCACCGGCCCAGCACGTAGCCGGCCGAGAACTCCGGCCACGAGCCGTACACGGCCTGCACCGCCTTGCCCGCCCGTTCGACCGCGGCGTGCAGTTCCTGCTCGGTGGCGTACCGGGCGCCGCGGCCCCAGCGGGCCACCATCGTGGCGCGGCCCAGGTCCCACGCGGCGACGGTGCGCACGTACCCGTCGGGCGGCAGGAGGCCGTCGGCGCGGAAGCGCGACTCGTACCGCATGATCTTGCCGACCAGTCCGCGCAGGCCGGCTCCCAGGTCCTCCAGTTCCTCGTCGGAGACCTCGTCCTTGAGCTGTTCGCGGATGCTCTGCTCGACGCAGTCGCGCCACACCACCGGGTCGACGCGCCGTTCGCCCATCTGCTGGGCGAGCCAGAGCCGGGCGCCGAGCACGTACTCCCACACCCACGGGCTCAGCTCGGCGGCGAGGAGTCGTTCGGTGGTCTCCAGCCAGTCGTCGTGGTCCCGGATCCCCCAGCTCCCGGCCAGCCGCTCGACCTCGCCGCTGTAGCCGGCGCCGTGCCAGTCCAGGGTGTTCCAGGCGTCGCCGTTGCCGTAGCACAGGTGGGCTCCGCAGGCGAGGCCGCGCAGCAGGCCCTCGTCCTGGGGCATGCCGGTGCGGCGGGTCTCGATGCGGTCGCAGGTGCCGTCCGGTTCGAACAGCTCATCGTGCAGGCCGAGCCAGGTGTCCCACTCGTCCTCTGTCGCCAGGAACGCCCTGGCGCACGGCGTCGCCCCGTTCACCAGGAGGACGTGCACGTCGTCCGGCCACAGAGCGACCAGCCCCCGCAACGTGACGAACTCGTACACCACGTCGGGGTGCGGGCGCGGCAGCACCCCGGCCGTGTACGCCCGCACCAGCCTGCGCCCGTCCGGCAGCGTCGTCACGTGCAGCGGCGCCGACCCGTCGCCGCCCCGGGCCTCGCCCAGCGCGACCGGCCGGTAGAGCCCTTCGGCGGCGACGACTCGCAGATAGGCCAGGTGGGCCTCGTCACCGCCGTCGCGGCACAGCTCGTAGAGCCGCTGTTCCCGGAGCGCGGGCGCGAGCCACCGTCCCCCTTCGGGCGGTTCCTCCAGGTACGGGAGTACCTCGTCATGCGTCTCGTCCTCGGGAAGCATGGGCGCAATATAGCGACTTAATGGATCATGTGAGGAGGCCCGGCACGGGAGTTCACGTGCCGGGCCCCCAGCCTCAGGAGATCCCTCAGGAACGGTCGACCGTCTCGCAGGCCACCGGGGCGTCGGCCGCGTCGGCCAGCGCGGTGTCGGCGCCGCCACCGCAGTCGATCAGGGTGTCCTTGGTGCCCTGGACGTCGACGGCGTCGATCACGTCGGCGCCGCCCCGGCCTTCGAGCGTGTCCGCGCCCTGATCGCCGTCCAGCACGTCGGCGCCGGACGAGCCGATCAGCGTGTCGGCGCGGACGGTGCCGCGGACGACCTCCACGTCGAGCGTGACGTCGTCGTTGTCGAGGCCGATCCGGCCGTCGGGCTGCGCGCTGTCGTCCTTGGTCACCTTCACGGCGGCGCCGCTGGAGCCGTAGTCGACGGTGTCGGTGCCGTCGCCGCCCCGGTAGGTGAGGCCGGTGCCCCGCGATCCCCGGCCGGCCTGGAAGACGTCGGCGCCCGGCCCTCCGTCCACGGTGCCCACCAGGCCGACCAGCGACGAGAAGCGGTCGTCGCCCCGGCCGAGCCGGGCGCTGACCGTGGTCACGCCGGCGCCGCAGTTCACCTCGTTCGCCGAGACCTGGGTGCAGCCCGTGCCGGCGAGGACGCTCCCGAACACGTGCAGCCGGCCGCTCACCTCCTGAAGGGTCAGGTTGTCGTGCCGGGTGACGTCGGGCGCCGTGATGGTCACGGTGGCGCCGCTCCTGGTGACGGCGGGCTCGCCGAGGGCGGCGTGGCCGGCGGCGGGCGCCACCGCCAGCACGCCGGCGGCCAGGCCGCCGAGCAGGGACACGCGGAGCACGCCGGACTTGATGCTGTTCATGGTTTCTCCCCGTAAGAGATCTTCGGCGGCGCTCAGTCGAGCACCGCTCACGTTCGTCCCCTACGGTGCGGCAGCTCGCTGCTCGTTACCGTGCATAAGTCCACGTATCAAGCGCTATCGAGAAAAGTGCACACTCGATCTGCATTTGACAGGAAAAACTGTCTAATGGTTCCATCGACTCATGGCCGCCACCCAGATGTCGCTCATGGACGAGCCCGAGCGCCTGCGCGTCGCCCTGACACCCATCCGTCGACAGCTCCTCGCCCGCCTCCGCGAGCCGGCCTCGGCGGTCCAGCTCGCCGCCGAGCTCGGCCAGCCGCGCCAGCGGGTCGGCTACCACCTGAAGGTGCTGGAGCAGCAGGAGCTGATCGAGCTCGTCGAGGAGCGCCGCCGCCGCGGCTGCGTCGAGCGGGTCATGCGCGCCACCGCCAAGGCCTTCCTCGTCGACCCCGACGTGCTCGCCTCCCCCGGCCAGATCGACGCCGACTTCACCCGCATCGCCGACCGGCACGCCGCCGAGCACCTGGTCGAGGTCGCCGCGGGCACCGTCCGCGAGGTCACCCGGATGGCCGCCGAGGCCGACCGGCAGGGCGTCCGCCTGCTGACCTTCACGCTGGAGGCCGACGTGCGCTTCGCCGAGCCGGGCGACGTGCACCGCTTCACCGACGAGCTCGCCGAGGCCGTCTCCCACCTCGCGGCCCGCTACGACACCTCCGGCGGCAGGCCCTACCGCCTCACCGCCGGCGGCCACCCCGCCCCGCGCACAGAGCCGGGCGACTGACCCCACTCACCCTTGAAGGAGTTTCGATGACGGACGAGCGGTTCACCGTGGAGGTCACCATCTCCGCACCGGTCGAGGAGGTGTGGCGGGCGCTGCGCGACCCGGAGCGCATCCGGCGCTGGCACGGCTGGCACTTCGACGGCCTCGACAAGGAGATCGAGCTCATCTACGCCGAGCAGGCCACCGAGTCGCCCGAGGAACACTGGGTGGAGGTCCAGGGCGGCGACAGGTTCGAGCTGACCGACGCCGGCGAGGGCCGCACCCACCTGCGCATGACCCGCGCCCCACTCAGCGGCGACACCGAGTGGGACGCCTACTACGACGACGTCAACGAGGGCTGGGTCACCTTCATCCACCAGCTCAGGTTCGCCCTGGAGCGCCACCCGGGCGCCGACCGGCGCACCGTCTTCCTCTCAGGCGCCGGCACCACCCCGCCCCTGACGGCCGCCGGTCTGGCCGCACTCGCCGGCCTCGCCCCCGGCGCGCCGTACGAGCACGCCGCCCCCACCGGCGAGCTCCTCACGGGCACGGTCTGGTACCGCACGGACCACCAGCTCGGTCTCACCGTCGACGGCTGGGGCGACGGACTGCTCGTGGCGGCCCACACCCCGCCGGTCGCGGCCCACCCGGAGGGCGTCGCCATGATGGTGCTGACCACGTACGGGCAGTCGGACGAGGAGTTCGCGGCCCTGGAGGCGGGCTGGAACACCTGGTGGTCCAGGACCGTCCCGGCGGCCTGACCACGCCGGACGCGGAAACTGTCGGCGCCCGCTGCCAGACTGCGCGGGTGCCGACACCCGACCTCGCCCCCATCTCGACGTTCTGGGACTCCTCCGCCGACGCCTTCGACCAGGAGCCCGACCACGGTCTGCGCAGCCCGCAGGTCCGCGCCGCCTGGTGGCTCAGGCTCACCCAGTGGCTGCCCAGCGGCGCCTCCGACATCCTCGACCTGGGCTGCGGCACGGGCTCGCTGATGCTGCTGCTCGCCCAGCAGGGCCACCGCCCCACCGGTGTCGACCTCTCGCCGCGCATGATCGACCAGGCCGCCCGCAAGCTCGGGGAGGCGGGTCTCAGCGCGCCCCTGCTGCTCGGGGACGCCGGCGACCCTCCGGTGGCGGCCGGGGCCAGGTTCGACGCGGTTCTCGTACGCCATCTGCTGTGGACCCTGCCCGCGCCCGAGGAGGCGCTTCGCCGCTGGCTGGCGCTGCTCCGGCCGGGCGGCCGGCTGGTGCTGGTCGAGGGCCGCTGGGCCGCTCCCGGAGACCCGCCCTACGCGGCGGCCGCGCCTCCGCTGCCCTGGCTCGGCGGCGTGCCCGCCGAGCGGCTGACCGCGGCGCTCGCGCCGATGGCCCGGGTGGTCCACCACGAGCGGCTCACCGACCCGGCGCTCTGGGGCCGGCCGGTCACCGACGAGCGCTACGTCCTGATCGCGCGCCCCTCGCCGGAGCAGGAGCGGGAGCGGGAGCGGGAGCAGCTGAGCGCATCACCCGCCGCGTAGCCCGGCCGGTCTCATGAGGCGGCCGGGCGGAGCAGGCGCTTGGCCTCGTCGTGGTGGCCGGCCATCTCGCGCAGCGTCTCGCCCGTCGCCTTCAGCACCGACAGGCGGGCGCCCGGGTTATCGCGCAGGGCGCGCGCGACGGCCTTGACCATGCCGCCCATCGCCAGCGTCTCGCGCGGGTCCCGGATCCTGGAGTAGACCTCGAGGATCCGGCGCACCCCGTACGGCACGTCGGTCAGCCCGCGCAGCAGCTCGATCTGCACGTACGCGAGCCCGTCGCCGCGCCCGAGCAGGTTCGTCCAGTGATACATGATCAGGCACTGCCGGTCGCGTGACCGTTCCCAGGCGGCCGTCGCCTCGTCGAGGGCGGCGGGGGCGTCCACCACGTCGGCGACCCGCTCGCCCAGCAGTCTCCCGAACCTCAGCGCGTCGCGGATGCCCTGCGCCGTGACCGGGTCCTTGAAGTGGCCGGCGTCGCCGACCAGCGCCCAGCCGGGGCCCGCCGACCTGCGGAAGAACGACGGGTGCGACACCGAGCTGACGATCTTCGTCGCCCTGGTGCACCCCTCCAGGCGCTTGGCCAGCCCCGGCACCAGCCCGACGGTACGGGTGAACTCCGCCTCCAGGTCTCCCCGGAAGTCCGCGGCCCGCTCGGCCGGCGGCATCAGCAGCACCATCGACATCCCGCCGTCGCAGGGGAAGGCGTTGCCCAGCTCCCGCCCGGTCAGCCACATCGCCGCGGTCGAGCGCCACTCTTCGCGGGGGTCCTCGTAGTACGCGTAGTAGCAGGCCCGGCCGTTGGCGTGGGACAGCCGGGGCTGGTCGGCGCCGACCAGGCGGGCGACGGTCGAGCGGCGGCCGTCCGCGCCGACGACCAGGTTGGCGCGGATCTCGTACTCCTTGCCGCCCCGCTCGCTGACCTTGACGCCGACCGCCCGGCCTCCCTCCCACAGGAGGTCGGTGACGCGGTGGCCCTCCCTGACCTCGGCGCCGGCCGCGCGGGCCGTGTCGACGAGCGCCGCGTCCAGACCGGCCCGCCGCACGCACAGGCCGTAGTCGATGCCGTCGATCGCGGTGTAGCCGCCGGAGGCGGCGTGTCCGGGACCGCCGACGAAGGAGCGGGGGAGCTTCGGCGCGCCGACCTTCTCGACGCGTTCCAGTGCGCCGGTCCTGGCCAGTTCGGCCACGCCCGAGGCGAAGAGCAGGTGGGTGGAGACCGTGGTCGACGGGAACCGCGCCGGATCCAGCGCTATCACCTTGACCCCGCGCCGGGCCAGCGCGGCCGCGGTGGCGGAACCCGCGCACCGCGCTCCGGCGATGACGACGTCTGCGTGCTCTGGCATCGGGGCCTCCTGGCGCGCTAACCGACTCTAGTGTCGGTTTTATGCCTGCGAGAGGCGCGGCGTCAACGGGTCGGAGGTAGGCTGCCGGGCATGGCGATCCAGGAGCCGAAGAAGCGCATGCGGGGCTCGGCCCGTCGGGCCCGCATCACCGAGTCGGCCCTGGAGGTCTTCGCCGCCCGCGGCTACCACGCCACCGCCATGGAGGAGATCGCGGCAGCGGCCGGGGTCACCCGCTCGGTGCTCTACGACCACTTCCCGTCCAAGAAGGTCCTGCTGATCACGGTCCTGCAGGAGCAGAACGCGCGGCTGGTGGAGCACATCGGCGCCCGCATCACCGGCAGCGGCTCGCCGGGCCGGCGGCTGCGGGCCACGCTCGACGCCTACTTCAGCTTCTCCGAGGACTGGCCGGACGCCCGCCGCCTGCTGTTCGACCACACCGACGAGGACGACCCGGAGATCAAGGCGGTGCGCTGGGGCATCCGCGAGACCCGCACCCGCTCGGTCGCCGTGATGCTCGGGCGCGACCTGCGCAACCTGGGCCTCGACCCCGACAGCGACACCGCCCACGCCGTGGTCGAGCTGCTCATCTCCGGCACCGACGGTCTCGCCCAGTGGTGGGCCAGGAATCCGTCGATGCCGCGCGACGGACTCGTCGAGGCCGCCATGCTCGTGCTGTGGAACGGTCTCTCCCAGACGCCTGGACGCACATCCGCGTCTTGACAGAAGTGATCCGCAGGTTCATCGTCTCGCCTAGCTGAACCAACAGCCGTGTCGGTTAGCTAATGGTGAGCGGAGGCCACCCCCATGGCAGACCAGGAAGTCCACGACAACGGTCAGGGCGGGATCGACCGACGAAGATTCGTCACCGGCGCACTGGCCACCGCCGCGGGAGCGGCGACCGGCCCGCTGTGGGGTGCCGAAGGCGCCAGAGCCGCCGCCCCCTCCCTTCTCAAGGCGAGCGTCACCGGCCGCACGGTGGCGGTCTTCGGCGCCGGCATGGGCGGCCTGAGCACCGCCCACGAGCTGGCCGAGCGCGGCTTCCAGGTCACCGTGTACGAGCGCAAGGTGCTCGGCGGCAAGTCCAGGAGCATCCCCGTGCCCGGCACCGCCACCGGAGGGCGCAAGGACCTGCCCGGCGAGCACGGCTTCCGGTTCTTCCCCGGCTTCTACCAGAACCTGCCGGACACGATGAGCCGCATCCCGTTCGGCTCCGGCACCGTCCGCGACAACCTGGTCGCCGCCAGCCTCACGGCCATCGCCTACCGGCAGAAGATGCTCCGCGTCCCCATCCCCAGCGAGCTGGGCGGCGGGCTCACCCCGGACGTCATCCGGGACTTCTTACGGAGCGCGCTCATCGCGGGCACCACCATCCCGCTCACCCAGGTCAACTTCTTCCTGTCGAAGATGATCACGTTCATCACCAGCGGTCCCCGCCGGAAGCTCGGCCAGTGGGAGAACATGAGCTTCTCCGACTTCACCAAGTCCGACAACATGTCAGTCGAGTACCGCGAGCTGCTGACCAGGATGTTCACCGCCTCCCTGGTGGCCGCCCAGCCCGACCGGGCCAACACCCGCACGATCGCGATGATGTTCGAGGCGCTCATCTACAGCGGCCTCGGGCTCGGCCCGTACGGCCCGCCCGACCAGGTGCTCAACGGCCCGTCCAACGACGTGTGGATCGACCCCTGGCTCAACTACCTGAGAGGGCTCGGCGTCCAGTTCAAGGTCGGCTGGACCGCCACCGGATTCGACTACAGCGGCGGCCGGATCACCGGCGCCCGGGTGACCGACCCCACCGGCGCGGCCGGCACCGTGACCGCCGACCACTACGTGGCCGCGATGCCCGTCGAGCGGCTCACGCCCATCCTGTCGAGCGCGATGAAGTCCGCCGACCCCCAGCTGGCCAGGCTGAGCCACCTGGAGACGGACTGGATGAACGGCGTCATGATCTACCTGAAGCAGCCCACGCCGATCGTCAAGGGCCACATGGTCTACGCCGGCACCCCGTGGGCCCTCACCTCGATCAGCCAGGCGCAGTTCTGGACGACCGACTTCCCCGCCACCTACGGCGACGGCCAGGCTCGCGACTGCCTGTCACTCGACCTGTCCGACTGGAACACCCCGGGCATCCTGTTCGGCAAGACCGCCAAGCAGTGCACCCGTCAGCAGATCGTCCAGGAGGTCCTGGCCCAGGTCCGCGCCGTCACCCCCAACGGCGCCCAGTTGCTGCCGGACTCGCTCGTCCACAGCTGGTTCGTCGACCCCGCCATCACCGGCGAGGGCACCCCATCGGTGGCCAACGACGAGCCCCTGCTCATCAACTCGCCCAGCTCGTGGGCGAACCGCCCCGAGGCCACGACCAGGATCCCGAACTTCTACCTGGCCGCCGACTACGTCCGCAACAACATCAACCTGGCGACCATGGAGGGCGGCAACGAGGCGGGCCGCACCACGGCCAACGCCATCCTCGACGCCGCCGGCTCCTCCGCCACCAAGGCCAAGCTGTACGACCTGTACCTGCCGCGCGAGTTCCAGGCCCTCTACGACACGGACGACATCCGTTACCAGCTGCGCCTGCCCAACCAGTTCGACCTGCTGGCCCCGTACTGGCCGTGACCCGTCAGCTCCGAGCTTCCGTACGGACGCCCCGTACGGAAGCTCACCCGGCCCTCGGCGCACAGGCGGTCGCCGAAGGCAGGTGATCGGCGAGTCCCAGGCCCGTCCCAGGCCCTTCGCCAGGGGCGGAATGTCGCCGACACCACAAACTTGGACTCTTCCTTCTCTTGTATCGTTCGTGTTTAGCACGGTAGGTTGGCCGGACATGAGCGCACCCAAGACCACCGCCGAGGAGCTGCGCGGGGTCGGCCTGAGAGTCACGGCCGCCCGCGTCGCGCTGCTCGAGACCGTCCGGGACGGTGACCATCTCGACGTCGAGACCATCGCCTCCGGGGTGCGCGATCGCGTCGGCCACATCTCCCTCCAGGCCGTGTACGAAGCCCTGCACGCGCTCACCGCGGCAGGACTCGTACGGCGCATCGAACCGGCCGGCAGCGCGGCCCGGTTCGAGGGGCGCGTGGGGGACAACCACCACCACATCGTGTGCCGGTCGTGCGGCGCCGTCGCGGACGTCGACTGCGTGACCGGCCATGCGCCCTGCCTGAACGCGTCCGACGACCACGGCTTCGCCGTCGACGAGGCCGAGGTCATCTTCTGGGGCCTGTGCCCCGACTGTTCCACCGCCTGATCCGAAGGACTCCCATGACCGAGAACCATGATGCGATCGTCACCGACTCCAAGCAGGAGGGCGAAGGCGGCTGCCCGGTCGCGCATCGCGCTCCGCACCCGACCCAGGGCGGCGGCAACCGCCAGTGGTGGCCGGAGCGGCTCAACCTGAAAATCCTCGCCAAGAACCCGGCCGTCGCCAACCCCATGGGCGACGACTTCGACTACGCCGCCGAGTTCCAGAGCCTCGACCTCCCGGCCGTGAAGCGTGACATCGCCGAGCTGCTGACGACCTCGCAGGACTGGTGGCCCGCCGACTTCGGCCACTACGGCCCGTTCATGGTCCGCATGGCCTGGCACAGCGCCGGCACCTACCGGATCAGCGACGGCCGCGGCGGCGCCGGGGCCGGCCAGCAGCGCTTCGCCCCGCTCAACAGCTGGCCCGACAACGCCAACCTCGACAAGGCCCGCCGCCTGCTGTGGCCGATCAAGAAGAAGTACGGCAGGAAGCTGTCGTGGGCCGACCTGATGGTTCTCGCCGGCAACGTGGCCCTGGAGTCGATGGGCTTCAAGACCTTCGGCTTCGCCGGCGGCCGCGAGGACGTCTGGGAGCCCGAGGAGGACGTCTACTGGGGCCCCGAGTCCACCTGGCTGGGCGACGAGCGCTACACCGGCGACCGCGAGCTGGAGAACCCGCTCGGCGCGGTCCAGATGGGCCTCATCTACGTCAACCCGGAGGGCCCCAACGGCAACCCGGACCCGCTCGCCGCGGCCCGCGACATCCGTGAGACGTTCCGCCGGATGGCCATGAACGACGAGGAGACCGTCGCCCTGATCGCGGGCGGCCACACCTTCGGCAAGACCCACGGCGCCGGCCCGGCCGACCACGTCGGCCCCGACCCCGAGGCCTCCCCGATCGAGCAGCAGGGCCTGGGCTGGAAGAGCACCTACGGCAGCGGCAAGGGCGGCGACACGATCACCAGCGGCCTGGAGGTCACCTGGACCTCCACGCCGACGAAGTGGAGCACCAACTTCTTCTGGAACCTGTTCGGCTACGAGTGGGAGCTGACCAAGAGCCCGGCCGGCGCCCACCAGTGGCGGCCCAAGCACGGCGCCGGCCAGGACTCGATCCCCGACGCCCACGACCCGTCGAAGCGTCACGCGCCGGCCATGCTGACCACCGACATCGCGCTGCGCGAGGACCCGATCTACGGCCCGATCTCGCGGCGGTTCTTCGAGAACCCCGACGAGTTCGCCGACGCCTTCGCCCGCGCCTGGTTCAAGCTGACCCACCGCGACATGGGCCCCGTCGCCCGCTACCTCGGCCCCGAGGTCCCGGGCGAGACGCTGCTGTGGCAGGACCCGCTGCCCGAGGTCACGCACGAGCTGATCGACGACGGCGACGTCGCCGCGCTCAAGGCGCAGATCCTCGCCTCCGGCCTGTCGGTGTCCGAGCTGGTGTCCACGGCGTGGGCGTCGGCCTCCTCCTTCCGCGGCAGCGACAAGCGCGGCGGCGCCAACGGCGCCCGCATCCGCCTCCAGCCGCAGATCGGCTGGGAGGTCAACGACCCCGACCGGCTGGCCACGGTGCTCGGCACGCTGGAGGGCATCCAGAAGGGCTTCAACGGCTCCCAGACCGGCGGCAAGCAGGTCTCGCTCGCCGACGTGATCGTGCTCGCCGGCTGCGCCGCCGTCGAGAAGGCCGCCAAGGACGCCGGTTTCGACGTCCAGGTGCCCTTCACGCCGGGTCGCGTGGACGCCTCGCAGGAGCAGACGGACGCCGAGTCGTTCGCCGCTATGGAGCCGACCGCCGACGGGTTCCGCAACTACCTGGGCAAGGGCAACAAGCTGCCGGCCGAGTACCTCCTGATCGACCGGGCCAACCTGCTCACGCTGAGCGCCCCCGAGATGACCGTCCTGGTCGGCGGCCTGCGCGTCCTCGGCGCGAACAGCCAGCAGTCGCAGCTGGGCGTCCTCACCACCACCCCCGGCAAGCTGACGAACGACTTCTTCGTCAACCTGCTCGACCTGGGCACGACCTGGGAGCCGGTGGCCGGTGACGAGAACACCTTCGAGGCCCGCGACTCCGCCACCGGCGAGATCAAGTGGACCGGCAGCCGCGCCGACCTGGTCTTCGGCTCGAACTCCGAGCTGCGCGCGCTCGCCGAGGTGTACGCGTGCGACGACGCCAAGGAGAAGTTCGTGACGGAGTTCGTCGCGGCGTGGGACAAGGTCATGAACCTCGACCGGTTCGACCTGGCCTGATCGCGACGGCCGGGCCGGCCCCCGCACGGGGACCGGCCCGGCCGTTCACCGTCCACTGAAGAAAACCTGGATGTCCTCCGCCAGCGGCCCGGGGGCCGCCATCGCGATCAGGTGGCTGGGGTGCTCGTGGTCCTCCCAGTGCACGATGGCGTTCCTCCGCTCGGCGATGCGGCGGAAGGCCGCGGGGCCGCCGTGGGAGACGCCGGTGGGCACCACGTCCTGGTCGATCGGCAGGCCCGCCACGTCCTCGTAGTAGGTCCACGACGACGACCCGCCGGTGGCGCAGATCGTCCAGATCGGCTTGCGGGATCGATGCGGAACGGGCGAATACCGGTTTCGTGCGTCATGGACGGCACGGTAGAAGCCGACGTGGCACAGTTCGTTACGCGAGGGACGCCGAGAGCCCTGCGACGTTCGATCAGAAAGGCCGGGGACCGGCGTCAGCCTCCGGTCGTGCGTTCGCGTTCGTGCGCGGCGTTGATGCGCAGCGCCTCGGCGAGCTGGTCCTCCAGGATGATGATGCGGCAGGCGGCTTCCACGGGAGTGCCCTGGTCGACGAGTTCGCGAGCGCGGGCGGCCAGGCGGAGCTGGTAGCGGGAGTAGCGGCGGTGACCGCCGCTGGAGCGCTTGGGCTCGATCAGCTTCGCGGCGCCCAGGGCCCGTAGGAAGGTCGGGGTCACACCGAGCATCTCGGCGGCGGCGCCCATGCTGTAGGCGGGGTAGTCCTCATCCTCGAACCGGTCCTCGAACCGGTCTTCGGCCGGATGCGGGGCGCTGTCCGCGCTCGTGGCGGGGCGGGCGCCGGTGGTGCGGGCTCGATGCATAAACGCCTTTCATCATGCGAACAGGGGCCCCGGCGCCTGTTGCGCCGGGGCCCGAAGAGGTTCAACACCATCTACCGGCCATCCGGCCGGCTTACTGTATTCCGCACCCGCCCTGCTGTGCGGCGGCGATGCGGGGATCGCGGATGCGTGACCGTAGACCACCTTCCTATCTTGTGGAACTGCGGTACCCGCGCGGCGAGACTCGTCAGCCGGCGACGGGCGATCCTTCGATGGCGTTCAACGCTCCTTTCTCCATACTTCTGGACGTGTCGTCCACTTCCCTGGCAGCGCGTCCACGATCTGGGCCCCTTCCACTGCACTGGCCCTTCACGTCCGACCTTCTGCCTCAACTACCTACTTCATCCTCAGTTCGGGCAGTTCGTCGTGATGCGGTGACAACTTCCTGCTGCCCGATGAATCCGTTCCTTGCGATGTCAAAACCCTAGCACCCACATCAGCGAATGTCTACTACGGCGGATACAGATTTTCGCTCACGGACATCACAGACCGCCGTCGGCGCGCGAGCCCTCGTCTCCCGGTCCGGCGTCACGCGCCCTGCCGGCTCGCGGGCGGGGCCGCCGCCTCCCGGATAGCGGTGGCGGCCGCCGTCGGCTCGTAGTTCGCGGGCACGCCGTCGACCATGATGATGTCGCCCTCGATGTGCCGCGAGCGCAGCGGCGCGATCTCCCGGTACGCGGGAGAATCCCACCACGCCCGCGCCTCGGCGATCCCCGGGAAGCCGATCATCACGACATGTCCGGGCCAGGCGCCCTCCTTCACCTCGTGCTGGGTGGCGTGCACGAGGTAGCGGCCGCCGTACGGCTCGAAGGTGACGGGGAGCCGTTCGATGTACTCGGCGATCTCAGGGTGCGGGGCCGCCTCCCGCAGGTGGGCGATGACGTAAGCGGGCACGGTGGCCTCCCGGTGAAGTCGTGTTCGGTGCGCTGCCGATCCTGACAGGCCCTGGTAGGCAGGGCGATTACCTGGCAGGTAGGTGATCCACCGTCGGCCGACACCGCGACTCCCGCGCCCCGCCCTCGATGAGCTGCGCAACCGTCGCCGGCCTCGACGTACGAAGGCCGGCGACGGTCATCGCGGCGCACCGCTCACTCGGCGGTTCCGGCGGCGAGCTGCCGCCGTACCGTGTCGGCGTCCATCAGGTACCACATGGACCTGAACCGAGCTCGACGTACCGCAGGTAGAAATCGCGCAGTTCCTCAGCCGACATGCCCGAACCCGGCGCAGTGGAGCTCATGATCACTATTCCGTTCCGTCAGTGCCGACCGGTTGGCGCAGTCGGCTGTTGAACCGGGGCGGACATTTTTGTACCGCTCGGTAAGGAAACCGGCGACACGGCTACGAGGGCGCGTCCCTGGCCACCCTCACCAGCGCGATGGGGATCAACCGGCCGAGCCTGTACGCCACGTTCGGCAGCAAGGAGCAACTGTTCGAACGCGCCTTCGCGCGCTACCGCGAGACCCAGCTGGCCAACGTCCGCGCCGCACTCGACCAACCCACCGCCTACGCCGCCATCGAAGCGTTCCTGCGCTCCAGCGTCGACGGCCTCACCGCCCACGACCACCCCCGGGGCTGCCTCTCCATCCAAGGAGGCCTGGCCTGCTCGCCCGAGAACGCCCGCATCTCCGAGGTCCTGGCCGCCGGCCGCGCCGCCAACGAAGCCGCCGTCGAAGAACGGCTGTCCCGCGCGGCGAGCGAAGGAGACCTCCCGCCCGGCGTGGACCACCGGGCACTGGCACGATTCGTCATGGCGCTCAGCGAGGGATTCGCCGTCCACGCCGCGGCCGGCGCCGGCCGTGAAGGCCTCCAGGCCTCCGTCGACATCGCCCTGCGCGCCCTCACCCCACCCCGGCCCTGACGGACCGAGCATGGCATCACAGGGTGGAGGCGAGCCCTTCACCGATCCTCTTCAGCTCGGCGTTGACGGCCTCGGCCCCGGAGTACTCCTCCGCGTACACAGGGCTGAACATGATCTCGGCCCACTGCCTGTCGCCCAATCTGAGGAAGAGGGTCGGGGTGCCCTTCATCCCGTCCTCGCCGACGTGCTGCAGGACCAGGTAGCCGCTCCGGCCCCCGACGGTCACCTCCCCGCCGTCCTTCTCGTCGCGATAGGCCTCGATCCGGTTACCGAGCTCCTGGACCGCCTTCTCCTCGTACATGACGATCTGAACCCGGTAGGAGCCCATCTCGTCGCCGTCGTAGTTGTACGAGGTCGCGTAGCCGTCGCCCCAATCCACCGACGACCCGGACCACTTCAGCCCTTTGGGCAGGTATCCCACCCTGACGCGCCCGAACTCCCTCCCGTCGCCCAAGTCCCCCAGGTTCGGCGGCTCGGTCGGCGCGGGCGGGGTGTCGTCGATGGCAGGCGGTTCCGGTACGGCGGAGAACGTGGTCCGCTCGCCGATCGTGGACACCGAGCCGCCGGCCAGGTAGGCGACGGACGCGGCCACGGACGCGACCAGCGCCGTGGTGACCCCGGCCCTCCTCCTCTTCCTGTCCCGGTGGGAGCGCATCACCCGCTCCGCCAGGTCAGGAGCGGCGTGCAGCCTTGCCGTCCCGCCCGCCATGAGCCGGCGGATCTCTTCCTCAAGCGTGGGCATCCTTGATCACTCCTTCCAGTGTTTCCCGGCCGAGTGCCGAACGGAGCTTGGCCAGCGCCTTCGACGCCTGGCTCTTGACCGTGCCGACCGCGCATCCGAGCACCTCGGCGGTCTGCGTCTCGGTGAGGTCCTCCCAGTACCGCAGGACGATCACCGCCCGCTGCCGGGGCGGCAGCGCGCGCAGCGCCTCCATGAGCACGTGGAACAGGTCGGGATCGCCCGCGCGGGCCGGTGTCTCCGGCGGGCTGTGCATGGGGATGATGTTGAAGATCGCCCGGCGGCGGGCGCGGCTGATGGCGGCGTTGATGATGACGCGCCGCACGTAGGGCTCGGGGTTGTCGTGGCGGACCACCCGGTCCCAGTTCCTATAGGTACGCTCGAGCGCCGTCTGCAGCAGGTCCTCGGCCTCCGTCCTGTCGCCGCAGGCAAGATAGGCGACCCGCAGCAGGCTCGTGGCACGCGTGGCCACGAAGGCGCCGAAGTCGTGTTCACCGCCGCTCACGGCTGTCTGTCCGAATTCACACCTCCTAATACGCCTCGGCCTTCACAGCCGTTGCCCGGCCCGCCCGGAAATCTCGCGGGCAACCCTTCGAGCGGCCCAGGCGTATGAAGGGGCATGACTTCGCAGCCATGGAGCAGCCTGATAGCGTTCGCGACCCCGCCGGCCCGGCGGCTGATCACCCTCGGCGTCACCCTCGCGATGGGCGCCGCCGTCCTGAGCGCACCGGCGGCCGTCGCGGCCGCTCCCCCCGAGGGGACCTACTGGCACACCAGGACGATCACGACATCACCCCACCCCTGGCGGTTCGGCTCCAAATCGGACCCCTATGCGCTGGTCCAGCGGGAGATCGTCGAACGGTGGAACGCCCCCGACGGCAAAAGCTGGACCGGATTCCGGGAGCTCGGCACGCTGCCGAGAACCACGGCAGACAAGAAGGCGTGGCGGCGCGACGGCTCCCCTTCCCAGGGGAGCGAGTCGATCGACGGCAAGACGGCGAAGCTGTCCGCCGAGCCCGGCAAAGGCCGCGTGGGTCCGGAGCCGAAGGCACGGAACCAGTTCCAGTTCGCGGGGCAGTGGCTGACGTACGACGAGGTACAGCGCCTGCCCGCCGACCCGAACCGCCTGAAGGACTGGCTCACGAACGCCGGACGGGTCGGTCGAGAGGACGACCTGCCCGGCTGGCTCAAGTACACCCTGACGGAGCTCCTGCACGACATCCCCGCCCCGAAGGAGGTCCGCGCGGCGGCCTACCAGGCCCTGCTGACGCTGCCGGGCGCCCGCCCCGGCGGCAACCCGAAGGACAACCTGGGCAGACCCGGCGCCGCCATCGTGCTCGACCACTCGGCAGGGACGGGCAAGCACGCGTACTCGACCAGGACCCGGCTGATCGTCGACACCGGCAGGATGGTGCTGCTGTCACGGCTCATTCAGGACACGGTCGACGGCAAGGCATCCGCGGACACGTCCTACGACACGACACTGATCGAGGTCGGCTGGACCAACACCCACCCCACCGTGCCGGCTCTCCCCTGACGCGCCACCACCAGCGCCCGTCCACTCCATGGCCAGGGACAACGAGCCACCGCAGGGCGGCGGTGATCCGCTTACCGGGTGAGCTTCACGGCGAACACAGGGAACGAGTACTCGACCTGCTCATCCGGACCGGCCGCCTCCTCAGCGGAGACCTCCCGCAGATCACCCCACGGCACCAGACCCGGCTGCACATCAGCAGCCATCAGGGCAAGCACAGGTGCGGGATCGTCCACAGCGCGGAAACAGCTCCCGAACGGCAGATCATCCGGCTCAACCGAAGCCACTGAACACCGCAACTGACCGGCCTGCTCGTCATACCAGGCATAAAACGTCACCGGCCCGGCAGCATCCCCGAACCGCGCGCGGAGCCGCTCACCCACCGCGACAAGAGCCCGCCCAACGGGCCGCACGTCGAAACTCTCAGGGGCGAAGCCGAACGCCATCAGATTGCCCCGGGCCTCGACGTCCACGTCCCTTCGGTCGAGGACCAGTTCCTCGTCCGCGAAGGACAACACGAACTGCGCGAGACCGTCCGACACTCACTATCTCCCATCAACAACACGTTTCAGTAAGAGAGCAACCATCCCACAGACGGGACGATCTCCGTGACCATGAACGTCTACACCCAGATCGCCAGCCCGGAGACCCGCAAGGCCCTCGACCAGCTCAACGCCAGCCTTGATTTCTAGCCCCACAGAGCCCTAGTCATGCAACACGTCAGCGGAGGCCATTCCCACGGCTAGGGATGGTCTCCGCTGCGGTTCCAGGCGTGGGTTATCTGCAAGTCGCCTCCCCAACTTCGGGCGATGACAGCTCCATCCTCGAACTCGAAGGCCATGCGCATGCATTGGCCGGACAAGTCATCGAACTCCTCGACCAAGCGCCGCAACCGCTGACCGATGTACCTCACGAAGGGAACTTCATCGGGAGCGGTGATCACATCCACGCGACTGCCCAGCTCCTCCATCACGTAGCCCTCCCCCGGCTCCTCGGGGTCGATCCTGAGTTCCCAATCAGCGGCAACACCTAGGTTGACAGTCAACGTCTCGAATCTGAGCCAGACCTCGCCTGTGACCGGGGCTTCAGATCGATGTGTGAACTGACTTGCTAGCACGCTCGCCAAGCGCAGATTCTCCAGGGCAGTCACATCCACCGGATGAGCCTAATCCGTAGCCCATCGATGGGCATCGGCTGCAGGGGTTGCTGTATGGAGATCAAAAAGGCCCTCCCGGATCACCCGGGAGGGCCTTTTACCTGGAGCCGCCTTCGGGATTCGAACCCGAGACCCCTTCATTACGAGTGAAGTGCTCTGGCCGACTGAGCTAAGGCGGCGTGCCGCGAACGGCTGCCAAGAGTCTACAGGAGCCCCGGGGTACTTCGCCCCCGAGAATCCCACCGCTACCCCGACGTACCAGCCTCCAGGATCGAGACGATGGAGAAGAGCGTGAAGCACACGGCCCCGAGCCCCACCAGCACGCGGGCCGGCACGAAGAAGGCCGGGTTCGTGACCTCCGCCTCGAAGAGGAACGCCGCGAAGAACAGGCAGGCCAGCGCCGTGGTCACCGGCATCATGGGGATGCGGTTGGCCAGCGGGAAGGTGCGGCGCCAGACCAGGGCCAGGAGCAGGGCCTTGGACAGGATGCTGTAGCAGATGAGGCCCAGCCCGATGAGGATGCAGCCGGGGGCGATGCGGTAGGGCTCGTCGGAGGCGGCGAGGACGTAGACGCCGAAGAGGATGTTGATGGTGCCCATGACGATGACGAGCCAGCTCCAGCGGAAGCGTTCGGGGTTGCGGAAGGCGTTGCGCGCCTGGCGGACGATGGTGGCGACGAGGGCGATGAGGCTGGCGCAGATGGCGGCGAGGCCGAAGACGACGCGGCCCGCGGTGTAGTAGGCGCTGCCGGCCTGGGCCATGAGGACGAAGGCCCAGACGAATCCGATGAGGGCGCAGACGAGGGGGATCGCGATGAGGATCTTCCCGGTGGTCGCCGAGTAGACCCCCATGGGCGGCTCGTCCTCCCACGAGCGGGCGGCGTTGACCGAGATGAGGGAGAAGCTGGTGGAGGCGGTGGCCACGGTGCTGACGCAGACGCTGATCAGGCCGACGCCGGCGACCACGTGGCCGGCCACCAGGTTCTGGGCTTCGCCGCTTCGGGTGATGAGGACGATGCCGTAGATGATCGTGAACAGGGCGACCGCGTAGCCGCTGGCGGGCAGGACGACGCGCCAGACCTTGTTGTAGCGGTCGATCAGCTGGCGGATGATCGTGGACGCGGTGGTGAAGAGCGCGTAGCAGATGGCGGCCAGGGCCACGACGACGTGACCTGCCATGAAATGGTTGGCGTCCGGGCCTCCCGCGTAGACGTACAGCCCGTACGCGGCACAGATGACGCCCATGACCAGTGGTATGGCGCGGAAGATCACGCTCATTGTGAAATTCACCGTTCACCCCCGATAGGCCATGCCTACCCGATGGTGACAATCAGTAATCGAACGGTGACGCCATTCTCACTCCGGGAGATCCTCCCCTCCGCCGTACATCTTGTCGTGCTGCTGCCGCGGCGAGCAGACGGACGCTGACGGGCAGGCGCAGCGCCGCCCTCCGTCGTCGAGACGGACGGTGACCGTGTCGGCGGGCACGTTGTGGCCGATCACGGTTCCGTCGCCCTCTGGGGTGGTGACGCGGCTGCCCGAGCGGGGCATCCGGTAGCGGGTCTCGACGTACAGCGGATGCTCGTACTTCAGGCAGCACATCAGCCGCCCGCAGGCCCCGGCGATCCGCAGCGGGTTGACCGGGAGGTCCTGGTCCTTGGCCATGCGGACCGACACCGGCTCGAAGTCCTTCAGGAAGGTGGCGCAGCACAGGTCGCGCCCGCACGGCCCGATCCCGCCCTGGAGGCGGGCCTCGTCGCGGGGGCCGATCTGGCGGAGCTCCACCCTGGCTCGCAGGTTGCGGGCCAGGTCTCGTACGAGCGCGCGGAAGTCGACCCGGTGCGGGGCGGAGAAGTAGACCGTGTAGACGTTCTCCTTGTCCAGGTAGTCGACGCCGACCACCTTCATCGGCAGGCTGTGCCGTTTGATCAGTCGTTTGGAGACGCTGCGGGCCTCGGCCCGGCGGCGCTTGTTCGTCTCGTCGCGGGTCAGGTGCTCCTCGCCCGCCAGGCCCTCACACACCGGCAGCCCGTCGATGTCCTCGCTGGTCCACTGCGGCGCCCACACGCACTCAGCCACCTCGGGGCCGGCGTCGGTCGGGACCAGCACCTTGTCGCCCACCTTGGGGGTGTGGGCGCCGGGGTCGAGGTAGTAGAGCCTTCCGTAGCGGGTGAAGCTCACGGCCATGATCATTCCCATGGGCTCGTGCTCGCCTCCTGACGGCCTCGGGGGTTCTTGCGGCGTCCGTTGACACATTACGTGTGCGGCCGCGCGAACGTGAGAGGGCCGGGGTGCTCTGTGCGGGCCTGCCGCCTCGGGCGCGCTACATGCGCAGCGCCAGCATCATGGACTCGACGGCGATCTGCGGGTTGACGTTGAGGTCGAGGCGTTCGCGGCAGCGCATGACGGCGTCGACGCGGCGCAGCGTCTCCTCCGGCGTCGTGGTCTTGGCGAGCTGGTCGAGGTCGAAGCGGAGGTCGTCGTTGGCCAGCTCCACCGACGCCCCCAGCTGCATGGCCAGCACGTCGCGGTAGAACCACACCAGCTCCAGCAGCGCCGCGTCGAGCGAGTCGCGCTTGAGGCGGGTGGCCCGTGACTTCTGCCGGTCCTCCAGCTCCTTCAGCGCCCCGGCTCCCCCGCGTACGAGGCCGCGGTTGAGGCCCTTGCCCGTGGAGCCCTCGCCGTAGATCTTGCGCAGCTCGGCGGTCTCGGTCTCGTTGAGCGCGGCGGTGGCCGCGGCGGCCTCCTCCTCGGCGGTCTTGACCAGGCGTTCGGCGGCGGTCACACACTCGCCGACGCCGGTCAGCGAACGCGGGATGGCCAGGACGGACTCGCGCCGGGCGCGGGCGGCCTCGTCGAGCGCCAGCGCGCGGGCGCGGGCGAGGTGACCCTGGGCGGCGCGGGCGGCGAAGCGGGCCGTCTCGGGCGGGACGCCGTCGCGCGTCGTCAGCACGCGGGCCACCTCCGCGGTCGACGGGGTGGTCAGGGTGACGAGCCGGCAGCGGGACCTGATGGTGATCATCAGGTCGTCGGCGGCCGGCGCGCAGAGCAGCCACACAGTGCGCGGCGGCGGCTCCTCAATGGCCTTGAGCAGGGCGTTGGCCGCGGACTCCGTGGCCCGGTCGGCGCCCTCGAACAAGATCACCCGCCAGCGGCCCTGCGTCGGCGCGCCCGCCGCCCGCAGGATCAGCTCGCGGGTCTGCTTGACGCCGTAGGACAGCCCGGCCGGCCGCACCCGCTCCAGGTCGGGATGGGAGCCGATCAGCACCTGGTGGCACTGGTCGCAGTGGCCGCAGCCCGCGTCGGGGCAGAGCAGCGCCGCCGCGAACGCCCGCGCCGCGTCCTCGCGCCCCGCGCCCGGCGGGCCGGTGAACAGCCAGGCGTGGGTCATGCCCGCGCCGCGCCCGCCCGCGACGACCTCGGCCGCGGCCACCGCGGCACGCGTCAGCACGGAGACGGACTGGTCCTGCCCCACCAGGTCATCGAAGACGCCCACGCGACAAGGCTAGTCGCGGATGGCGGGCATCGTGCCCGTGATGTCTTCGGTCTCGCCCGGCACCGGGTCGGGCAGGATCTCGCGTACCCGGTCCTGGACCGTCCGGGTGATCTGCTCGACGGGGAGGGTGCCGTCGGCGACCAGGTAGCGGTCAGGCGCGGCGGCGGCCAGCGCGCGGAACTCCTTGCGCACCCGTTCGTGGAACTCCAGCGGCTCCGCCTCGATCCGGTCGGCCGCCCCGCCGAGCCTGGTCAGCCCGACCTCGGGCGGGGTGTCGATGAGCACGGTCAGGTGGGGTACGAGCCCGCCGGTCGCCCAGGCGTTGACCTTGGAGACGTCCTCGGGGTCGAGCGAGCGGCCGGCCCCCTGGTAGGCGAGCGAGGAGTCGACGTAGCGGTCGCACACCACGATGGCACCCCGGTGGAGCGCCGGCCGGATGACCTTCTCGACGTGCTCGGCCCGGTCGGCGGCGTACAGCAGGGCCTCGGCCCGTCCCGACAGGCCGCGCTCGGCCGCGTCGAGCAGGATGGCGCGCAGCCGCATGCCGACCTTGGTCGCGCCCGGCTCGCGGGTCTGCACCACGTCGTAGCCCTGGTCGCGCAGCCAGATGGCGAGCATCCTGGCCTGGGTCGTCTTGCCCGACCCCTCGCCGCCCTCGAACGCCACGAACAGCCCCGGCACCCGCTCGGCGGGCTCGCCGCGGTAGTTCTGGCCGCGCACGGCCGCGATGAGGTCGGCCAGGATGGGCACGCCCTTCCTGTCGTCCATGTGGCGCAGGCCGAGCAGCCCGACGACGACCGCCAGCACGCCGCCGAGCAGCAGCACCAGGTTGGTGCCGTTGAACTGGTAGCTCAGCGCGCCCAGCTCGACGCCGCGCCGGCCGAACAGCGCCGCCAGCGGGTTGGCCACCGCGACCACCAGCAGCAGCGTCACCCGCGCCGTGGACTGCAGGAAGGAGAACGTGCGCCCGCGCAGGCCGTCCTCGACCTCCAGCCCGATGAGCGTGTAGCCGATGATCCAGGCGATGCCGGCGCACGCCCCGAGCATCACGGTCAGGATGACCACCAGCACCAGGTTGTGGACCAGCGCGATGGCGGCCAGCACGAACCCGGCCACGACCAGCGACAGCCCGAACAGCCGCCGCCGCGACAGACCGCTGAGCAGCCGCAGCCCGAAGAACATGCCCAGGGCCATGCCGACGAAGACCGCGCCGAACACCACGCCGTAGGCGGCGTCGCCGCCGCCGAGCTCCTCCACGTAGAGCTTGGCGAGGCCGATGACCGCGCCGCCCGCCGCGAACGCGCCGAGCATGCCGATGATCAGCCCGCGGACCAGCCGGTTGCCGCCGACGAACCGCCACCCGTCGACGATCTGCCGCAGCACCGACGGCGTGGCGATCGCCCCGTCGCGCCGGGGGATGTCGCGCAGCGTGAAGATCAGGGCGGCTGAGACGAGGTAGGCGCCCGCGTTCACGATCAGCGGCAGGGTGGTGGGGTCGAGGCCGGACAGCAGCGGCGACACGTCGCGGCCGACGTCGGCCACCACCGACAGCATCGCGAACACGGCCGCGGCGACCGGCGCGCTCCCGTACGTGACCAGCAGGTTGAGCCGGTTGGCCGCTTCGAGCTGCTGCTTGGGCACCAGGTTGGGGACGGTCGCGTCCTTGGCCGGAACCCAGAACAGGTTGACGCACTCCACCAGGACAGTGGCGATGATCACCCACTGGTAGCTGTTGACGATCGGGATCGACAGCACCACGGCGAAGCGGGCCACGTCGGAGAACACCATGGTCAGCCGGCGGTCGAACCGGTCGGCGAACACCCCGGCCAGCGGCCCGAGCAGCACGGCGGGCAGCATCTTGGCGACGAACACGCCGCCGATGGCGAGCGACTGGGCGCGGAAGTCGCCCTGGGTGAGGTTTCCCGCCAGCGCGGTGAGCGCGAGGAGGTTGAGCCAGTCGCCCAGACTGCACACCGACATGGCCGCCCACAGCCTGCGGAAGGGGGCGTTAGCCAGCACGTGAGCCTGTCGGCTTCGGCCAAGGGCGGTCATGATGTCAGCGTATCCAGGAGTTCTCTGAGAGTGGGATGACAGCGACGGGTCCGGATATATCGGACCAGTCGTCGCTGAGGGTAGTACGTCCATGGCCTGGCGCGCATGACGCACCGGGCGAATGGGCCCCCCTACAACATCGCCGGAGACCCGCCGCCGTTTCACATCCGCGCTCTGGCCCGCTCGATGACCGGGGCCCAGCGTGACCGCACCCCCGCGGGCAGGTCGAGCTCCTCCCACAGGTCGGTCAGCAACAGCTCGTCGACGTGCGCCAGCAGCTGCTGGGAGTCGCCGTCGCGCAGCAGCACCGCGTAGGCCTGGCGGCGCTGCTCACGCACCGCCAGGTCGTAGACCCGCTCGCGGACCCGCACCCGGCCGAGCGCCTGGCCGACCGGCAGCCGCGGCAGCCGGTTGGGGACGCCGCCGGTGAACTCCACCTTCGGCTCCAGCGCCAGCCGGAACCCGGCGGCGTCCAGGATGCGCCCCGCGGTCTCCAGCGTGGGCGACTTGCGGGCGTGCTCGTAGGCCGACAGCGTGGTGCGTGACGTGCCGCACATCCCCGCCAGCTGCTGCTGGCGCATGCTGGCCTCGTGACGCGCCTGCTTCAGCAGCATCGCGCCGCGCGCGGCCCAGAAATTGACGTCGGGCAGCCCTCCACCGGGGGAAGACATGAGTGACCACCTCCGAAGTATCCGCCGGGATACTACACCACGTAGCCACTCCGTCGCAGCCAGTTAGCGAATCTCCAGCAACGTGATCTCGGGCGGCGCCCCCACCCGCACCGGCGGCCCCCAGAACCCGGCCCCGCGCGTCACGTACACCTGCACCCCGTCGACGGTCGCCAGCCCCGACACCACCGGCTGCTGCAGCGGCACGATCAGGTTGAACGGCACCATCTGCCCGCCGTGCGTGTGACCGGACAACTGCAGGTCGACCCCGTACCGGGCGGCCTCCGCCACATGGACGGGCTGGTGCGCCAGCAGCACGACCGACCGGCTCTCGTCACGGCCGCCGAGCGCCTTGCCGAAATCGGGAGCGTCGCCCGCGGTCGCGCCCGTGACGTCGTTCACCCCGGCCAGATCCAGCACCGCCCCCTGGTGGCGGATCTCCACCCGCTCGTTGCGCAGCGAGCGCACCCCCAGGTCGCTCAGCTCCTCGACCCACTCGCCCGGCCCGTTGGCCGTGTAGTACTCGTGGTTGCCCGTCACGAAGTACGACCCGTACCGGGACTCCAGGTCGCGCAGCGGCCTGGCCAGCGGCCCGAGGGCCTCGACCGTGCCGTCGACCATGTCGCCGACGATCGCCACCACGTCGGCCTCGAGACCGTTGATCATCCGGACGATCCGCTCGGCGTGCGCCCTGCCGGTCAGCGGGCCCAGATGGATGTCGCTCACCACGGCGAACCGCAGCCCGCTCAGCCGGGAGTCGAGCCCCGGCAGGGTGACCGCGGCGCGTTCGATCACCGGGTCGCCCAGCGCCCGCGTCACCCCGTACCCGACCGTGCCGAGCGCGCCCACCCCCGCGACCAGCGCCGTGGCCCGGCCCAGGAACAGCCGCCGGCCCGGGTCGGCGGGCGCGTCGCCCGGGACGACCGGCTCGCGCGGCCCGCCGGCGGGCACCTTCGCCGGCTCCATCATCGGCGCCCCGGCCGGTTTCCGCGCGCGCAGCACGACCCCCGCCACCGCCCGCGGCACCTCCAGCGCCAGCAGGATCCAGAACAGGTAGAACATGATCGCGACCCACAGGAACCCCGGCCAGGCCAGCCACGACAGCCACGGCACCCGCTGCCCCACGAAGGTGACCACCACCAGCGCGAACAGCCCGACCGCCACCAGGCCGAGCCGTCCGCGCACCGGACCTGGCCGCGTCGTCGCGCGCGCCAGCCGATGCCACAGGTAGTAATGGACCCCGGCCAGCACACTCAGGACCACGACGAGGAAAACCACCCCGTCATGCTATGAGCGCCAGGAGCCCGCCGCGCGCGGCGTCCTGAGAGCCCTCTCAGGACTTGGCGGCGGGCTTCTTCGCCTTCGCGGGCGCCTTCTTCGCCGGGGCCTTCCTCGTGGACGCCTTCTTCGGCGCGGGCGCGCGCCCGCGCCGCTCGGCCAGCAGCTCCGCCGCCCGCTCGATGGTGATCTCCTCCACCGTGTCGCCCTTGCGGAGCGAGGCGTTGGTCTCGCCATCGGTGACGTACGGCCCGAACCGGCCCTCCTTGACCACCACCGGCTTCTTCGAGTTCGGGTCCTCGCCCAGCTCGCGCAGCGGCGGCGCGGCCGCCGCCCGGCCCCTGCCCCGCTGCTTCGGCTGCGCGAACAGCTCCTTGGCCTGCTCGATCGTGACCGTCAGCAGGTCGTCCTCGGACCCGAGCGACCGCGAGTCGGACCCCTTCTTCAGGTACGGGCCGAACTTGCCGTTGTGCGCCACCACCTGCTCACCGTCGAGCTCACCCACCACCCGCGGGATCGACAGCAGCCTGAGCGCGTCCTCCAGCGTGACCGTGTCGAGCGACATCGACTTGAACAGCGAACTCGTGCGCGGCTTGGGGGCGTCGGCCTTCTTCGTGCGCCGCTTCTTCTCGCCCTCGGCGGGCGGCGCCTCCTCCGGCAGCACCTCCGTCACGTACGGCCCGTACCGCCCGTCCTTGGCCACGATCAGGTGACCGCTCACCGGATCACGCCCCAGCTCACGGTCGCCGGTCGGGCGCGCGATCAGCTCCTCGGCCTTCTCCGCCGTCAGCTCGTCGGGGGTCATGTCCTCGGGGACGTTCACGCGGGTGCCGTCGCGGTCGAGGTACGGGCCGTAGCGGCCGACCCGGATGACGATGTCCGTACCCTTGATCGGGAAGGAGCTGATCTCCTTGGCGTCGATGTCGCCCAGGTCGGTGACCATCTCCTTGAGACCCTCATCGCCGTCGGCGCCGTAGTAGAAGCGCTGCAGCTCCGGCACCCGCTCGGCCCGGTCGTTGGCGATGTCGTCGAGCACCTTCTCCATCTCGGCCGTGAAGTCGTAGTCGACCAGGTTGCCGAAATGCTGCTCCAGCAGGTTGACCACGGCGAAGGCGAGGAACGACGGCACCAGCGCCGTGCCCTTCTTGAACACGTAGCCCCGGTCGAGGATCGTGCCGATGATCGAGGCGTACGTCGACGGCCGACCGATCTCGCGATCCTCCAGCTCCTTGACCAGCGACGCCTCGGTGTAGCGGGCCGGCGCCTTGGTCGAGTGGGCGGCCACGTCCAGCCGCGAGACGGTGAGCGCGTCGCCCTCGGCCAGGTTGGGCAGCCGCTTCTCCGAGTCGTCGCGGTCGGTGGCCGGGTCGTCATGACCCTCCACGTACGCCTTCAGGAACCCGTGGAACGTGATCGTCCGGCCCGAGGCGCTGAACTCGACGTCCTCACCCGCCGACGACCGGCCGCCCACCTTGACCTGGATCGACTCGCCGACCGCGTCCTTCATCTGGGACGACACGGTCCGCTGCCAGATCAGCTCGTACAGCCGGAACCTGTCGCCGCTCAGCCCGGTCTCGCCCGGCGTGCGGAACTCCTCGCCGGACGGCCTGATCGCCTCGTGCGCCTCCTGCGCGTTCTTGACCTTGCTGCTGTAGACGCGGGGCTTGTCGGGGACGTACGAGGCCCCGTACAGCTTGATCGCCTGCGAGCGCGCGGCCTGCACCGCGGTCTCCGACAGCGTGATGCTGTCGGTCCGCATATAAGTGATGTAGCCGTTCTCGTAGAGGTGCTGCGCCACCTGCATCGTGTACTTGGCGGAGAAGCCCAGCTTGCGGCTGGCCTCCTGCTGCAGCGTGGTCGTCCGGAACGGCGCGTACGGCTTGCGGGTGTACGGCTTGCGCTCGACGGACTTGACGGCGAACGACGCGCCGGACAGCCGCCCGGCCAGCTCGCCGGCGGCCTGCTCCGACAGGTGGAGCACGTCGGCGTTCTTCAACTGCCCGGTGCTGGCGAAGTCGCGCCCCTGGGCCACCCGCCTGCCGTCGACGCCGGTCAGCGTCGCGTTGAAGTCGCGCGGCCGCTCCTCCGGCTTGCCGCTGTCGAACAGCGCCTGCAGGTCCCAGTAGTGGGCGGCGGTGAACGCCAGGCGCTCCCGCTCGCGCTCCACCACCAGCCTGGTCGCCACCGACTGGACGCGGCCGGCGGACAACCGCGGCTTGACCTTCTTCCACAGGACCGGGCTGACCTCGTAGCCGTAGAGACGGTCGAGGATGCGGCGGGTCTCCTGGGCGTCGACCAGGCGCAGGTTGAGCGAACGGGGGTTGGCGACAGCGTCGCGGATGGCCTGCTTGGTGATCTCGTGGAACACCATCCGGTGCACCGGCACCTTCGGCTTGAGCACCTCGCGCAGATGCCAGGCGATCGCCTCGCCCTCACGGTCCTCGTCAGTGGCCAGGAAGAGCTCGTCGGCGTCCTTCAGCAGCTGCTTCAACTTACTGACCTGCGACTTCTTGTCAGGGTTGACGACGTACAGCGGCTCGAAGTCGTGCTCGACGTCCACGCCGAGGCGCGCCCACGGCTTCCCCTTGTACTTCTCGGGGATGTCGTCGGCCTTCTCCGGCAGATCGCGGATATGGCCGATGCTCGACTCGACGATGTAGCCGGCGCCGAGGTACTCCTTGATCGTCTTCGCCTTGGCGGGCGACTCGACGATCACCAGGCGTCTTCCGCCGGCGCTGCCGTTGTTGGCTGGCACGCTGCTTCCTACCTCGCTGTTAGCTTGCTTTCCCCCTGCCGGACGTCCGGCATAGATCTGAAAGGTAACCCCTCGCTCGGAAATTTCCTTCCCCCGGGCTACCCACTGGCTTCCGGGTCCATCCACGAGCACGCAGAATAGGGCCCATCGAGCGGCATGGCGCCCTGACTCATCCTGGAGACTAATCGTTGTGCTCGACTACTCCTACATGGATATCTTCATCCCACGCGACCTCTCCCGAGAAGCCGCACGTCAGCTGCTGACCGAGCACGCGGAGTACGGCCAGTGGGAGCTCGCCAGGGTGCGCAAGCACGCGGACGGCAGCAGGCACGTACGCCTCCGACGCAAGATCGTACGGGTGCGCAGCACGCTGGCGCGCCCTGGTTGAAGAACGGACAAGGCTTTGCCCGCTCCGGGCCGCGCCCCCGGAACGGGCAAAGCGTTCATCGCACGCTGTCTCCCCGGAGGCAATCCGGGGGCAGCGGCCGTATGCGGCTCCTCCGCGTTCGCCCACGCTGCGGTCCGCCCACCCGTCCGGCAGGCGGGCCGCCTCGTTGTCCGCTGGCTACTTGACGGTCGGACGGAACCAGCGGATGGCGGCGGGCTACGTGACGGTCGGGCGGAACCGGCGGATGACCGCGGGCTACTTGGCGGCTGGACGGAACCGGCGGATGGCCGCGAACACCGTCGCCGTCACCGCGAACAGCCCGCCCAGGGCCAGCGCCAGCAGCGAGGCCGTGGACATCCCGGCGACGCCCGCGGGCTGGGCGGCGCTCATCAGCCCCAGGCCGCCGACGGGCAGGCCACTGGCGACCGACTTGACCGCGCCGCCGACCGGAGTGGCGGCGACCAGGTCCGTGGCCGGGTTCGAGACGCCCGCGGTGGTCTTCTTGACGGGCTTGACGGGCTTGACGGGCTCGGCCGGGGCCGACGGCAGGCCGGGCAGCCCCGGAACCTGCGGCAGGCCGAGCAGTCCGGTGACGCCGGCGACGTCGCCGACGATCGGGAGCCCGCCACCGCTCATCTGCCGCGCCGAGCTGCCGAGACCCTGCACCCCGCTCATCCCGGGCAGGCCGGGGACGGCGCCCGAGGCGCCCACGGCCTTGCCGGACAGGTGCTTGCCGTGACGGTAACCCGGCTTCGACCTGCCCACGTGGGCGCCACCGAGGCACCCTGCGGCGGCGTCGCCGAGAACGGCCACCGCGTTGCCGCAGACGTTCACCGGAGCGGTGATCGGCGCCACCACCTGGTTGCCGCCCAGCACCGAATTGCGGCCCGACGTACGGTTGCCACCCGCACCTTTGCCGCCGTTCTTGACCGAGGCGCCGCCGGTGCACCCGGCGAACGCGTCACCCAGAACGGCCACCGCGTTGCCGCAGACGTTCACCGGAGCGGTGATCGGCGCCACCACCTGGTTGCCGCCCAGCACCGAATTGCGGCCCGAGGTACGGTTGCCACCCGCGCCGGAGCCGCCGCCCTTGGTGTGGACGCTCGCGCCGCCCTTGCACCCGGAGGTGGCGTTGCCGACCGAGTTGCCGCAGGCCGTGATCGGCAGGTTGATCGGGGCGACCACCTGGTTGCCGCTGCCGGCCCCGAACCGGCCGTCGGTGTCGTTGCCGGTGGAGCCGCGGTGGTAGCCGCGACGCTGGCGGCCGCCTTCGTTGGTGACGGACGCGCCGCCCTTGCACCCGGCGAACGCCTCGCCGAGCGCGGCCACCGCGTTGCCGCAGATGTTGACCGGAGCGTTGATCGGCGCCACCACCTGGTTGCCGCCCAGCACCGAGTTGCGGCCCGACGTGCGGTTGCCGCCAGCACCGGAGCCGGAGCCGGAGTTGCGCACCGACGCGCCGCCCTGGCAGCCCGCGGCCGCCTCCCCGAAGATCGCCACAGCGTTGCCGCAGGCGTTGATCGGGGCGTTGATCGGGGCGACCACCTGGTTGCCGCCGAGGATGCTGCGGTCACCGGAGGTGCGGTTGCCGCCCGCGCCGGGGCCGCCGCCCCTGTTCTGGACGCTGGCGCCGCCCTTGCACCCGGCGTCGGAGTTGCCGAACAGCGAGACCGCGTTGCCGCAGGCGTTGACCGGGGCGTTGATCGGCGCGACGACCTGGTTGCCGCCGAGGATGCTCGACTCGCCGGAGGTCCGGTTCGAGCCGCCGCTCCGCCCATTGTTGACGACGGACGCGCCGCCCGCCGAGGAGGCGGTGGAGTCGCCGACCACGCCCACGGCGTTGCCGCTGATGTCGATCGGCAGCGAGATCGGCAGGTTGACCTGGTTGCCGCCGCCGATGGAGTTGTCGCCGTCGGTGTCGGCCGAAGCCGCGCCGCCGCCGAACGACATGACCGCCACGGCGAGGAGAGCCGCGGGAGTGGAAACCTTCGCCCACGTACGCATGAGAATGCTCCTACTGATTACTTCGGGGGAATTACCTGACAGCCCGCGGCCGGCCGGAGCCATGCGAGAGCACAGCGGAGACCCCGGGGAGCGCGAACCTGTTGCGGAAGTGATCGACGTCCAGCACTGATCGACGTACCGTTGACCGACTCGCCGTTGATCGACGCGTCGTTGGTCGCGCGCTCAAGTGATCGACGTGCTGAAGCGATCAATGTGCTGGAGTGATCGACGTGTCACCCGCTGACGGAGGGGGACTCAGCCACGCTCCGCCGCCGGCCGGGAAGGGCCGGTCTCATGGCGGGGATTAGTCAGGTGAGAAAGAAGGGTCGTCCGCCGCTGCGCGGACGACAGGGGACTGCACGTACGCGGGAGCGACGCGCCTCACATCGAGCCGCGGATCGAACCCGTACCGCGCGATGTCCCCCGTGTTCGGCCCGAAGGGGCCGTTGCCACCGCCGGTGGGCACCAGACCGTCGGTGTCGAGAATCTGACCGGCGGGAGACGGTGACGGCAGCCCGTGATCCGGCTCGCTCGTGAGCCCGTCCACCGTCAGCCCCGCCATGGCCTCGGCGTCGCTGGACGCCACGGCCGCCAAGGGCGCGCCGGCTCCTGTCGCCGCGATGGGATCCGCAGCCGCCGGAGCGGCGGTGAGCATCTGGAAGACCACGGCGAGCAGCCAGCCGGCGGCCACGAGACCGCCGACTGTCGCCGCACGCACCAGGACCCGACGGGCGACGGCCGCGAACCGCGCCATCCGGTCAGCCCGGCGGGCACCGGTGGGCACGCTCCGCACAGCGAGGGATCGCTCCCTCTGCCGCTGCGCGGACCTGCGTGCCATGTGACCTCCCGAAAGACGACCGGCGTAAGGCCGGTCGCATGACAACCCCTCAACGCTGCGTAACCATAGCAGTACTCAAGGTTGTCGCAAGCGGTTTTCACCGGAGATCCAGCAACTGGTCAAGTCCGCCCGCCTAAACCACCCCGAACTGCCCTCGCACCTCATGACATGGTCTGCTTACGGCGACCTGTCCGCCACGCCGGGCGTCTCTCCGGATACCTGGTATGACGCACCCCGAAAGGTTTGCTAACCTTACGGAGCCGACGCGAGATGACGGTCTTACGTGCAGGCACCAAGTCCGGGTGGCGGAATAGGCAGACGCGCTAGCTTGAGGTGC
Source organism: Nonomuraea sp. CA-218870 (assembly GCF_050936535.1). Lineage (NCBI taxonomy): Bacteria > Bacillati > Actinomycetota > Actinomycetes > Streptosporangiales > Streptosporangiaceae > Nonomuraea > Nonomuraea sp. CA-218870. Next base: position 450,007 of record NZ_JBNJMN010000001.1, read on the forward strand.
TAGTGCCCTTTGCGGGGCATGGGGGTTCAAGTCCCCCCTCGGACACACACCGCACGCACATGTGGGGGCTCCGGTTCGATTCGGGCCTCCACATATTGCTTTTCCGGGTAGTAGGTGAGCTTCAGGCCGAGCTGGGTGTAGAGGTCGGCCTTGTCGTCCGGGTCCGCCTCACCTACCAGCCGTACCACGTCCCCGACCTCTTCGATCATCGACCTGATCTCGGCGACGCTGCTGCGCTGCGCGGTGCCGCCTTGAGCTCTCCCTCAAGACGGGCGCGTTCGTTCTTCGTCTCGTTGATCCATCCGGCGAACTCGATCGGGTCCCCTCCGGCGTCGAGGCGGAGCGATACTGATTGAGCTTGCGATCACACTTCGACAGGCGTTTACGCAGGTCGATCAGGCCTGCTTCGTTGGGATCGAGCACCTGCGGATCAGCCGCAATACCCTCATCTCCCTTGCTGAGGAAGATCCCGCCCCGGCCGAACCGGTCGCGCCTCCTCCCGCTGTTCCCGATCAGCCCGCCTACCAGCAGAGAACTTACTCACCGTCTGTCCCACTTGAGCCTGGCACAGAGGGTGGCGAGAGAGATCCGGCAGGCCGACCCTACGCATGAACTTTCGAGCCTCGGAAAGCCCGGAAAGCCCACGAGTATCCGATGTACGTGTTCACGGCACGCTGCGGTTGGTATTCGACTTCACCTCGCGCGCGAGCCATTGCTCGAACGTGGTCGGCGCGATGTGCGCGTTCTCGCCGGCCAGCAGGATGTCGCCCGCCATCTCCACGCCGAAGGCAGTCGACCAGGTCGGTATGAGCTTCACCGTCTGGCGGCGTGCCAGGTGCGTTCGTCGCGCCATGTCGACCAGGTCGTGGAAGTCGGGTCCCGCGACGTCGGGATATCGCCCTTGGGGCGGACCGGTTGCGATTCCCGCGAGAATCTCAGCGACGTCGGAACAGGCAACAGGCTGTACTAGGAGCGGCGGGATCAGAGTTTCGCCGTCACGCTCGTTCATGCCGGCCACCGCTGCGGCGAAGTCATAGAACTGCGTGGCGGGAACGATCGTCCAGGGCACGGGCCCGCTGAACACCAGGCGTTCCTGACAACGCTTGCCCTCGTGGTGTGGGGTGCCCTCGATGCGGTGCAGGCCGGCGATCGAGAGCAGGACGTGATGTCCGACCCCGGCGCGCACTTCCGCGGCGAGCAGGCCGCGGGTCGTCTCAGAGAACCGTGTCGCCGCCTGGGTTCTGTCCGCCGCGGGATGATTGGTCACATCCACGACCGCCTCGACTCCGTACAGCGCTTCCCTGACACGATCCTCATCGGCCAGGTCCAGCCCGAGGCTTCGGCTGATGCGGACGACCTCGTGCCCGCGTTGTTCGAGGGCGGCGACCGTGAGCCGGCCTACCTTGCCGGTGGCTCCGGCGACCGCGACGCGCGTCATCGCGCACCCGCGCGGCAGGCCGGCGGAGAAGCGGACCTCATCATGGATCTCCTTCCGCTGTGCTGGAGGTCACCTATGTCACGAAGACAGCAACGAACTGTCAGCTCAGGAGTCTGTCGGCCTGGGCGGCGATCGTCTTCACGATCTGCCTGGCCGGCTTCTCGTCGTGGACGAGCGCTGCCGTCTGGCCCGCGTAGAGAGCCATGGCCTCAAGGTCGCCCGTCATGCCGGCGACCGGCACCGAATCGCTGTAGCGCAGCCGAGTCGTGCCGCGCTCGTCGGCGGCGACGATCTCTCCTTCTCCCGGGCGGGCCGGCGCGGCGGGCATTCCGGCGGCCTCCCAGGCGGCGACGGTGCTGTTGCGGATCACCCGATGGGGGGCGTTCGGCCAGCCCCCGTCGAAGCATGAGGTGTACACGGTGTCGGCGTCGCCCGCTGTGCGGACCGCGTGGCGATAGACGGGATGAGTGCCGGCTTCCGCCGCGGTCAGGAACCGGGTGCCCAGCCAGCCCGCCTGAGCGCCGAGCAGGAGGGCGGCGGCCAGACCGCGCCCGTCGCCGATGCCGCCGGCGGCGACCACCGGCACAGGTCCCACGGCGTCCACCACTGCCGGGACGAGCGTCATGGTGGTGGTTCGCCCCCGAACGTGTCCACCGGCTTCCCAGCCCTGAGCGACCACGCAATCCACTCCTGCCTGCACGGCCTGCCGGGCCTCCTGTACGGATCCGACACTGTGCAGGTGGAGCGCGCCGGCGCGTCGAACACGGTCGGTCACGCTCGCCGGGTCGCCCCAGAAGGTGGAGATGATCTCCACTCCTTCGTCCAGGCATACCTCCAGCAGCTCCCGCACCGGGAAGTCCAGGACCAGGTTCACTCCGAACGGCCGGCTGGTCCGCCTCCTGACCTGCCGGATCTGCTCGCGGGCCGCATTCCGGTCGGCCCACGTCAGCGCCAGCATCCCCAGACCCCCGGCGTCGCAGACAGCCGCGGCCAGGTCGGGGGTGGCGGCCGAGCCGATGGGGGCCTGGATGATGGGCACCTGGATCCCCAGCCGCTCGCACAGGGGCGTTCTCAGCGGCATGACACCTCCCCAGCGCTTCTTCACCGAGAAGCGTTATGGATGCTCGCGGTTCTGGCCGGGCGGGACTCCGACCGGGTGGGCCGGCCATCGCCGGCCCACCTGCCTCGCATGTTCACGTCAGGGGCAACGGGCCGGCTTCGTCGCGTTGAGGTAGACCTCGGTCGTGCGGGCACCGTTCAGGTACTTGGTGTCGAAGTCGCAGAACCAGATGACTCTTCCGTCAGCGAGGTACACGGCGCCCGACCATCCTCCGGCCTGGAACTTCTGAGCCGAGACGCTGATGTAATGCGCGCCGCTGCAGTTCCAGCTGTACGTATTGCCCGAGGTGGAGGTGAGCCTCGCGGACGTCGTCTGGCAACCGAGTGCGGACAGGCTGTCGGCCGATGCGGCAGTAGTTCCTCCGGCGACCAGAGCGGTCGCGGCAGCGGCCGTACAAAAGGCGGCCTTGAGCAGCGTCTTGAAACTCTTCGCCGGAGTCGTGGTGATCGTTGGTGTTGACGTCGACACGGTGTGAATCCTTTCTGCCGACCTGTCGGCAGGTTCGTGTTTCGGTTTCCTGCGGTTCTGGAAAATTTCTCTGCGCAGGACCTTTCGTCCGCGCGTCCTCACTATTGCCTCTCGTCGGCAGGGGCGTCTTTCCTCTCGATGCCATCCGATGTGCCACCCGTGCCAATGGTGGGACGTGGCACGACCCGCGCGTGCCGGCAGCAGACCGGCACGATGAGCGATCACGAGCCGCATCGAACCGGGAGGTGGGCAGCGTGCCCTTCTGGGGTCTGCGGAGAAAAAGTGGCTGGTCGCGGCTATATGCGCGACCCGCATGCGATGTGAAATCCGGCGTTTTGTAATCTCTGACCGAGGCGACTCCACCGGCGACGGCCTTTCCCGGAGATCGGAGATGTTCCCGAGATGGCGCACGGTGCCGGCCACAACGCATCCATCCAGCTTGATCCATCGGTTTCCGACGTTCGTGAGTGAAGATCCGCCTGGCGCCCCGCGTAAGGGCTGCCCGGATGTCGACAAGGACTTCAGATGACGGCCATCCACATGCACCCACTCGTCGACGCGGGAAGAGCCGCGCCCGCCATAGCGCCGTCCCCGGTGGCGGCCGCGCGCCGCTCACCCCACATGCGGCGCCTCATCGACACCGGCGACTTCCCGCCGGCCAGGCGTTTCGCCATCTGGCAGGAGGTCGTCGGTCAGTTGTTCGGCGCGATGGACATCATGGACGAACAGAAAACGAGGTTCAGGGGCAGGATCGACTTCGCGGACTTCGGCGCGGTCCAAGTCACATCGTTCACGTCCACGGAGTGCGTGGCCCACCGGACGCCCAGGATGATAAGCCGAGACGATCCCGGACAGCTGCAAATGGCGCTCAGCCTGAACAGCGCCACCATGGTGGAACAGGGCCGGCGAAACGCTGTCCTCGGCCCCTCCGAACTGACCCTTTACAGCACCTCACAGCCCTATCGAATCCACGCCCGGAGCCGGTCCGCGGCACCTGTGCGTGGCATCATGGTCGCGATCCCCCGCGACCTGGTCCCGCTGGCCCCGCGAAAGATCGACCGTCTCACCGCGACCACTTTCTCGGGCGCATCAGGGATCGGCGGGCTGTTGGTGACCTATCTCAAAGGGCTCCTCACCGGCCCCGATCATTATCAGGCGGCCGACGCCACTCGACTCGGCGCCGTCCTCATCGAGCTGCTGACGGTGCTGCTCGCGCATCGGCTGGAGGGGCCTGACGCGATCCCGCCGGAGAGCGACAGGAAAATACTTCTCATGCGGATCCACGCATTCCTGGAAGCCCACCTCGACGATCCGCAATTGACGCCGGCCGTGGTGGCCGCGGCGCACAATGTCTCTCTGCGCACCCTGCATCGGCTCTTCGCGGACGACGGGGTCGGCGTCGCAGGCTGGATCCGCAACCGCCGGTTGGAGAGATGTCGCAAGGATCTGACCGACCCGCACCTTTCTGATCGGTCCATCTGGGCCATCGGGGCCGGACACGGCTTCGCCAACCCCGCGCATTTCAGCAAGACCTTCCGGACGGCCTACGGCATCAGCCCTCGGGACTATCGAATCCGCCACCTCGAAGGATTCGGCAGGTAACACGTACCAGCTCGTCCGGCAGGGTGAATCGCTCTCGGGAATCGTCCACGCCCAGTGGTCCCGCCGGCCGCCTCTCGATCACCGCCGAACCTCGATCCGGCCGTGGTCGGCGGCGTGCAGGCCGGTGGCGGGTCGCCGAACGATAAAGAACACGTGGAATCTTCGACAGGCATTCTCCAGGTATGACGACACGGGACAAACGGTCGTCGTGCCGTACGGAGTCGTCTCCCACACTGGACAGGCACGGCGGGCCCGCGCGACTGCCGCCCGCGAAGCGCCGCAGACACCAGGTGGAGTGCTCAATGGATCTGTCCAGACGCCGGATCGTCGCCGGCCTCGGCGTCGTGGCGGCCGGCGCCGTGGCGCGTCCGCTCACCCCGGAGCCGTCGAGCCCGCCGGCGATGCCCGCCGCGCCGCGCGGCGTCGGCCCCGAGGAGCTCGCGCGCGACGAGCGCTTCTGGGCGGCCGTCGCCCGGCAGTTCCGGGTGAGCCCGGACTTCGTCAACCTGGAGAACGGCTACTACGGGATCATGCCGGAGCCGGTGAAGGAGGCGTACCACCGCAACGTCGACCATCTCAACGAGCTCAGCTCCCACCTGCTGCGGACCACCTTCAAGCCGCGCGCCGACGAGGTCCGCGACCGGATCGCCGCCCTGCTCGGCGTGACGAGGAACGAGATCGCGCTGACCCGGGGCGGCACCGAGGCCCTGCAGAACCTGATCGCCGGCTACAACCGCCTGCGTCCCGGCGACGCCGTCATGTACGCCGACCTCGACTACCACAGCGGCCAGTACGTCATGAACTGGCTGCCCGCCCGGCGCGGCGTCACGGTCGCGCGCATGGTCATGCCGGAGCCCGCGACCCGCGAGGCGGTGCTCGACGCCTACCGGCGAGCGTTGCGCGAGCACCCGAAGGTGCGGCTGCTGCTGCTCAGCCACATGAACAACCGCACCGGGCTGGTCACCCCGGTGCGCGAGATCGTCACCATGGCGCGCGAGCACGGCGTGGACGTGATCGTGGACGCCGCCCACTCCTGGGGCCAGCTGGACTTCACCCTCACCGACCTCGACGCCGACTTCGGCGTGTTCTCCCTGCACAAGTGGATGGGCGCGCCGCTGGGCTCGGGCTTCCTCTACATCCGTGAGGGCCGGCTGGCCGACATCGACCTCTGCTACATCGACGAGACCTACCCGGCCTCCGACATCCGTTCCCGCGTGCACTCGGGCACGATGGACGTGGCCCCGTTCCTGACCGTGGACGTCGCGCTCGACTTCCACGAGAGGCTGGGCGCGCGGGTCAAGGAGGCGCGGCTGCGCTTCCTGCGCGACCGCTGGGTCCGCCAGGCGCGCGAGCTCGGCGCACAGATCCTCACCCCGGACGAGCCCGGCATGTACGGCGGCATCACCGCTTTCCGGTTGCCCGGGCGGGCGTCCAAGGAGGACAACGTGGCCATCGCCGAGGATTTGATGACCCGGCACCGGATCTTCACCGTCGCCCGCAGCGGCATGGCCGGAGGCGACGTCGTGCGGGTCACCCCGGCCGTGTTCACCTCGATCGACGACGTGGACCGGCTGGCGGCCGCGCTGCGCGACATCAGCGCGCACCCCCGGTGATCAACCGTGCGGCGGTCCCCGTCCCCTGTCAGGTCCGGCGCCGGGCGCTCCGCCGGCCCTTGAGGAACAGGATCGTGCCGATCGGCGTGAACAGCGCGCCCAGTCCGCCGGTGATCACCGGGGCGATGAACGCCGGCCAGAACGAGGCGATCCGCGCGTCGTACGGGTTGTCCGGGTCGTAGGCGACGGGGATGCTCTCGCCCTTGGCGTAGGCCGGCGGGCTGCTGCCGTGGGAGCTCCGGAACGAGTACAGCCTGCCGTCGACGGTGAACTCGACGGTCGGATACCAGACGGTGGTGTGGCGGTAGAAGCCGTCGCGGTTACGGGTCGTGCTGGTCTGTTCCGTCAGCTCGACCACGGTGCCGTCGGTCTGCTGCGCCGAGGCCAGGAAGCTCGCCGCCGAGGCCGCCAGGGCGACGGTGACGCAGAGCAGGACGAGGCCGACCAGACCGAAGATTCCCCCGACGAGGGTGAGGAGCCTTCCGTTGTGCATGGGAGGAGTCTGCCGGACCCTTGGCGCGGCCGGGAAGGCGCCTCGTGCGGGGCGCTAGGACGGTTCCGACGATGGCGGGGGCGTCGTTCCGTCAGAGCGGCCACCGGCGCTCCGGCGTCGGACGACGGCCTGTTCGATGCCGGCCAGGGCTTCGAGCTGCTGCGTGGACAGCGCCTCGGTGAAGTGGCGGTGGATCGAGGCGAGATGGACCGGGGCGGCCTGGGCGCGGGCCTGCCGGCCGGCCTCGGTGAGCACGACGTCGTCGCCGCGGCCGTCGAGCTCGCAGGGCTGACGGGTGATCAGCCCGCGCCGTTCCATCCGGCCGAGCTGCCGGGACAGCCGGCTGTGGGTCCAGTTCATCCGGGCGGTGAGACCGTGCACCCGGATGCAGTGCTCCCCGTCGGACATCGCGACCACGGCGTCCAGCACGTCGTAGTCGGCCATCGACAGGCCCGTGTCCCGCTCCAGGTCACGCGCGACCTCCGTGTCCACCAGCAAGCGCAGCCTGCGGTAGGCCGTCCAGGCCCGGCTTGCGGCCTCGTCCTGAGGTCTCGATCGCGTCATACGTATCAGTATAGGAAATCTAGTGACATGTAACGAATCTTCTCCTAGCATCTTCGTTACACGTAACGAAGATGACGAAGGGTGTGGCTGATGTCGATCGAACAGCGCATGATCAAGGTCAACGGGGTCGAGCTGTGCACGGAGTCCTTCGGCCGGCCGGAGCATCCGGCGATCCTGCTGATCCACGGCGCGGGTCACTCCCTGCCGGCCTGGGAGGAGGACTTCGTGCGGCGACTCGTGGCCGGCGGCAGACGCGTCATCCGCTACGACAGCCGGGACGCCGGCCTCTCGACGCACTACCCGGCGGGAGCACCGCCGTACGGGCTGCGCGACCTGGTCGCCGATGCCGCGGCCCTGATCGACGCCTTCGGCCTGGTCAGCGCCCATGTCGTGGGCATGTCACAGGGCGCGGCGGTCGGCCAGCTCCTGGCGCTCGACCACCCCGGCCGGGTCGCCTCGCTCACCCTCGCCTCGGCCACGCCCGGCGTGCCCGGGCTCGAGCAGCCGGACCTGCCGCCGATGTCGGCCGGGCTCCAGGCCCTGTTCGCCGAGAAGGCGCCGGAGCCGGACTGGTCGGACCGGAGCGGCGTCATCGACTACCTGGTGGAGGCCGAGCGCCCGTTCGCCGCCGCCTCCAGGCCGTTCGACGAGGCGGGCATGCGGGCCATGGCCACCCGCGTGGCCGGCCGCACCAAGAACCCCGCCGCCCAGGTGACCAATCCGTTCATGATCGACGCCGGGGAGCCGTGGCGGGACCGGCTCGGGCGGATCACCGCGCCGACCCTGGTGCTGCACGGCACCGAAGACCCCATGTTCCCCATCGAGCACGGACGCGCCCTGGCCCGGGAGATCCCCGGCGCGCGTTTCGCGGCGATGGAGCGGACCGGCCACGAGGTCTTCCCCCGCGCCCAGTGGGACGTCGTCGTCCCCGCGATCCTCGGCCACACCGCGCCCCGGTGACCCGCGACAGGACCGCCGCCGGTCCTCTCAGGAGCCCGGCCGGGTCATCCTCAGGGCGAACTCGGCGTAGGTGTCGGCGACCTTCTCCGGCTCGTACGGCATGGCGGAGTCGTACCAGTTGGCCACCCGCATCCCCATCCCGCTGATCGCCGTGACCGCGAGGAAGGCGTCGGGCACGTCGAAGACGCCCGCGGTGATGCCCTCGTCGAGGATGTCCATCAGGAGCTGCCGGCCGTCGGCGCGGAGTGTGAGCGCGGGAGCGGCGAGTTCGGGCGAGAGGGCGTGCAGTTCGTTGTCGGCGACGACCGCGAGCATGGGGAACTCGGCGTGGGTCAGCACGTGCGCGCGCACCACGCGGCGCAGGCGCGCCTCGGGGCCCGCCGGGCCTTCGGCGGCCGCCTCCGCCAGCCGCCGGTGGTGCTCCTCGTGACCGATGCGGACCAGCTCGGCCAGCACGTTCTCCTTGGCGGGGAAGTGGGAGTAGAGGGTCGCCGAGCGGATCTCGCAGGCCTTTCCGAGGTCGCGGATCGAGGTGCCGTAGAAGCCCCGCTCGGCGAAGAGCAGCAGCGCCTCGCGCAGGATCCGGCCGGACGTGCCCTTCAGCAGGACGCCCTCCGGGAGCCGGACCTCGGAGGAGGCGAACCGGCGGTGGGCCGCGGGCGCTGCCGATCGATCGTTAGTCACGACCTCATTCTGCCGTGATGTCGCTCCGGCGAAGGCGACCAGGGTGCCGACGGTCGGATCGGAGCCGGGGAGGAAGAGCGTGTCGAAGACGGGGCGAGTCATCCGGGTTGATAGCAGCAGAGTCGTCCGGTGTGCACCGTGACGCGCAACTCCTCGCCGAGGATCAGGTCGGCCGCGGCGACCGGGTCCGTTCGAGCCGTACGAGGTCGTTGGCGGACTCGTACGCGTCGATGTCCTCCTGGAGGGACGACAGCCGTTCGCGGTACGCCCTGATGACCTTCTCGTCCAGCGTCGGATGGCCGGGGCCGGTCCTGGCGTCGGCCGGGCGTCCGCCGCTCCGGCATGGGTCCCGCGGCCAGTTCGATGCGTCATGGAACGTGCCATGGCTGAACCCCCGGTTACAGCGCTGTGACTCAGCGCCCAACCCCCGGTGTTCCATCCCGTTCCACCGGCGTTCCACCCCCGGGACACCGTCCGTCTCCGTGGGCGTGCTCACGGGGGCGGGTGCGCGCGCCTGGCAGGGGTCAGGCCTGGCTCTGTCTGCTCAGGGACCGGGCCTGCCAGGGCCAGCGGCCTTCGAGTTCCACCTCCAGCGAGAAGCTGAGGATGGTACGGACCAGCACGATCACGGCGAGCACGCCGACGCCGGCGAACGTCGGTGAGACGGCGACGGTGCGGATGATGTCCGCGGCGACGAGGAACTCCAGCCCGAGCAGGATCGCCCGGCCCAGGCCGCGGCGGTACTTCTGGTAGGGCTCCTGGACGGAACGGCGCTGGAGCAGCCGGTAGCCGAAGATGACGGTGGTCACCAGGGCGCCGATCACGATGACCGCGACGCCGGCCAGGTCGATCGCCTCGCCGGCGGCCTCGATGATGCTCTTGTTCATGGGCGGTGTCTCATCCTGGAGCGCGCGGTTGTCCTTCCGCCTCGCGTGCCCGGCCCCGCCGCCGGTCAACCCTTCACGGATGAGCGGGCCGGTATAGCTTCGCTCCATGAATCTTGGCGTCAACGTACCGAACTTCGGGCCGGGAACCGATCCGGGCGTGCTGCGCGAGTGGGCCCGGGTCGTGGAGGGGCTCGGCTTCGACCTTCTGATGATGTCGGACCACGTGGTCGTCACGCCGGACGTGGCCGAGCAGTATCCCGAGCCGTTCTACGAGCCGTTCACCACGCTGTCCTGGCTAGCGGGCCTGACGACCCGGGTCCGGCTGGGCACGACCGTGCTCGTGCTGCCCTATCGGCATCCGCTTCTGGTGGCGCGCATGGCCGCCAACCTGAACCAGCTCAGCGGCGGGCGGCTCGTGCTCGGCGTGGGCGTGGGCTGGGCGCGTCAGGAGTTCGCCGCGCTCGGCGTGCCGTTCGCCGAGCGCGGCCGGCTGACCGACGAGTATCTGGCCGCCCTGCGCGACGCCTGGAATGCCGGAACCGGGCCCGCGGCGCCCCTGTGGATCGGCGGCAACAGCGAGGCGGGGATCCGGCGGGCCGCCGAGTTCGGCGACGCCTGGCACCCGCTGCGCAACACCATGCCCTGGCTGCGGGCGGCCATGGCGGAGCACCCGCGGCTCACGGCCGCGCCCCGCATCGCGCTGCGGCTGACCGCCGAACCCGTCGAGGACGCTGAACGGCTCGCCGGTGTCGGCAGTCTCGAACAGATCCTGGACGACCTCGCCCAGCTTCGCGCGCTGGGCGCGGACACCGTCGTGCTCGACCCCTTCCACGGTGATCTGGAGGAGATCCGCCGGCCCCACGCGGCCTGGCGGGCGCTCACGGCCGTGGCCACGCACTGGAGGAACGCCTGATGATCACCCCTGCGGACGAGGACTTCCTGCGGCGTGCGATCGCCCTCGCGGCCCACGCCGTCACCCTGGGCGACGCGCCGTTCGGCTCCCTGCTCGCCGGCCCGGACGGCGAGATCCTCGCCGAGGCCCACAACACGGTACGGAGCGACAACGACATCAGCGCCCACCCGGAGCTGAAGCTGGCCCGCTGGGCGGCCCGCGAGCTCGACCAGGAGACCGCGCGCGGCACCACCCTGTACACCAGTTGCCAGCCCTGCGGCATGTGCGCCGGCGGCATCGCGCGCTCGGGCCTCGGCCGGGTCGTCTACGCCCTGTCCACCGAGCAGTTCGTCGAGCTCCACCCGGCGGGCGCCTGGCCGGCCGTGCGGCAGGACGGCCCGGCGCTGTTCGACGAGGCCCGGGTCCCCATCGACGGCTACTACACCTGACCGCTCGCCCCCGGCCGGTGCCGATCGGCGGGGCGTCCCCTGGTCTAGTCTCACGGTCGTGATGATCAGGAACTCGCACTGCTCGTTCTGCGGCGCGGCCTTCGCCCCTGACCAGGCGTGGCCGCGTACCTGTCCGGCCTGTGCGAACACCAGCTATCTCAACCCGCTGCCGGTCGCGGTGATGGTGCTGCCGGTGGATGACGGCGTGCTGGTGGTGCGCCGCGACGTCGAGCCGCACCGGGGCGAGCTGGCCCTGCCCGGCGGCTTCATCGACGCCGGCGAGTCCTGGCAGCAGGCGGCGGCCCGTGAGCTGCGCGAGGAGACGGGCGTCCGGGTCGACGCCGGCGAGGTGCGGCTCCTCGACGTGCTCAGCGCGCCTGACGGCACGCTGCTGGTCTTCGGTCTGGGGCCGCGCACCGGCTCGGCCGGCCTGCCGCCGGTCGTGGCGACGGCCGAGACGTCGGAGTGGCTGGTCATCGGCGGGCCGCGGGAGCTGGCCTTCCCGCTGCACACCCGGGTCGTGGCGGAGTTCTTCCGTTCGCGGTGACGGACGGCGGGAGGCAGGGCGCCCTGCCTCCCGCTCGTGCCGCGCGTCGCGAAGCCCGCAGCCAAGCGGGCGTCAGCCGCTCGCTATCGGAAGCGGATCTGGCCGTACTTCAGCTCTTCGCCGGACAGGCAACTGACGGTGGACGGCTGACCGCCCGGAGACCGCCACTGTCCGTACCGGAGCGTGGGCAGGGGGTTGCCCGGCTTCTCGCACCGGGCCACGGCCTGGTACTCCCCCGTTCCGGTGGCGCAGTACGCGGACACGGTGTTCGAGCTCGTCATCACCTGGCAGCCGCTGGGCTGGGCGTGCGCGGCCGTCGCCGGCAGGGCCAGGGCGCCGGCCATGATCCCGCCGATCGCGGCCGCCCGCAGGGTCCGCCTCGTCTTCGACCTCATGACTCTCCTCTTCATGGACGGCACCCCCCGGGTGCCGTGGACGCGGACGGGTCAGGAGAGGAGGTAGCCGCCTCCGCCCACCTCTTCGGTGCTCTGGCAGTTGACCGTGGACGGCGAGCCGCCGGGCGAGCGCCACTGGCCCCACCTGACCGTGTACTTGGTCGTACCGATGCGGTAGCACCGGACCCACGCCTGGTAGGTGCCGTCGCCCTTGCCGCAGAACGCCCACCAGCCGTTGCTGCCGTACGGCGCGCTGCTGCAGTTGGTGGGGCCGGCGTGCGCGGCGGTCGCGGGCAGGGCCAGGGCGCCGGCCATGATCCCGCCGATCGCGGTCGCCTGCAGCACCCGCTTGAGTTTCGAACCCATACGTCTCCTTTCACAGACGGCGCCATCCGGCTGCCGCCCGAAAACCGCCTGAATCGAGATAAAAGCCCTAGTTGTGAGCTTTTAGGCTCGCCTGAGCGGTTTAGGTTGACATGATTCGAAGAATAGATCGGGCAATTTATACAGCGACTTGTCATCGGCTTACGGATACACTTGCCGCACATCACGATCTTGCTGACGCTGCGGGGGGCAGGCGTTGCGGTTCGGCATCCTCGGCCCGGTCGAGGTGGCGACGGATCACGGACCGGGGACGATCGCCCGGCCCCGGCACCGGGCGCTGCTCGCCTATCTGTTGCTCCACCCCGGCCAGGTGGTGACGTCCGATCAGCTCATCGAGGCGATGTGGGGTGGCGCCGAGCCGAGTTCGGCGCGTTCCCAGATCCACGTGGCGCTGTCGGAGCTGCGGCGGGCCCTGCGTGAGCGAGGGCTGGACGAGGTCATCGCGACCAGGCCCGGCGGCTATCTGCTGGCTCTGGGCGACGACGACCTGGACGCCGACGTGTTCCGGCGCCACGTCGAGGCCGCGCGGGACCTGCGCCGGCGCGGCGGTCTCGAGGACTCCGCCCGGAGGCTGCGCACCGCGCTCGGGCTGTGGCGCGGCCATGCCCTGGCCGACATCAGGGCGGCGTACGCGCACGCGGCCCGTCAGGCGCTGCACGAGCAGCGGCTGAGCGCGCACGAGGCGCTGGCCGACGCCGAGCTGCTGCTCGGCCGCCACGACGCCCTGCTCCCCGAACTGAGCAGGCTCGTCGAGGAGCACCCGTTGCGCGAGCGCCTGGCCTGCCATCTGATGCTCGCCCAGTACCGGGCCGGCATGCGGGCCGAAGCCCTGCGGACGGCCCGGCGCCTGCGCGAGCGGCTGGTCGAGGAGCAGGGGCTCGATCCCGGCACCCGGTTCGCGGAGCTGGAGAAGGCCATACTCGACGCCGATCCGGCGCTCGACCCGCCCGCCGGAGCCGTGACGGTCCCGGCGCCGCCCGCCGGCACCACGCCCGCCCAGCTCCCCCTGGACGCGTGGGGGTTCACCGGACGGGCCCGCGAGCTGGCCGACCTGGACCTCCTGACGGACGCCAGGGACACGCCGTCCGTGGTGCTCGTCGTGGGCAGCCCCGGCGTCGGCAAGACCGCGCTGGCCGTCCACTGGGCCCACCGTCACCGCGACCGGTTCCCGGACGGGCAGCTCTATGCGAACCTGCGGGGGTTCGACCAGGATCGGGCGCCGTTGCAGCCCTATGACATCCTGCGGCGCTTCCTGTCGGCGCTGGGGGTGGAGCCCGGCGCCGTTCCGGAGGACGTGGACGAGGCCGCGGCCCTGTTCCGGTCGACGCTGGCGCGGCGTCGCGTGCTCCTCGTGCTGGACAACGCCCACGGCGCCGACCAGGTCAGGCCGCTGCTGCCCGGCTCGGCGGACTGCACCGTCCTGGTGACCAGCCGCAACCGGTTACGCGCGCTGGTGGCCCACGAGGGCGCCCGCCCGCTCCCGCTCGGCCCGCTCACCGAGGACGAGGCCGCCGCACTGCTCCGCACCGCCATGGCTGGGAGAGCCGCACCGGACGGGACGGCCGCCCCGGCCGGAGATGACGGCTGCGAGGTCGCGACCCGGCAGGTGGCCCAGCGGTGCGCGTACCTGCCGCTGGCGCTGCGCCTGGCCGCGGCGCAACTGATCGGCCAGCGGCACCTGACGGTCGCCGACTACGCCCGGCAGCTGACGACCGGCGACCCGCTGGCCGTGCTCGACGAACACTGCGACCTGGACGGCGCCGTCAGCGCCGCGTTCCGGCTCTCGTACCAGGCCCTCCCTCCCGGCACGCGGCGCCTGTTCCGGCTGCTGAGCCTGGTGCCCGGGCAGGATTTCGGGCCGGCCACCGCGGCCGCCCTGCTCGGCGTCACCCTCGCCGAGGTGCGCCCCCGGCTCGAAGAGCTGTGCATCGGCCACCTGGTGAGCGAACATCGTCCCGGCCGGTACACGATGCACGACCTGCTGCGCAGCTACGCCGTCAGCGCCTTCGAGACGGACGAGCCGGAGGCCGGCCGGGAGGTGGCCGCCAGGCGCCTGGTCGACTTCTACGCCGAGACCGTCTACGAGGCCTATCCGCTGCTGCAGCCGCGCCGGCTGGCGGGCGAGCGGGAGGTCGTCCATCCCCCGCGTGAGCGCCCGGATTTCGCCGACCGGGCCGCCGCGCTGGACTGGCACGACCAGGAGCTGGAGAACCTGGTCGGGGTCGTCGCCCTGACCGGCGCGCGCGGCTGGCACCGCCGGGCCTGGCAGTCTGCCGCCGACCTGCTCGCCTACTTCATCATCCGGCGGCGCTGGCCGGAGTGGCTGGCCGTGCTGCGCACGGGACTGCTGGCCGCCGAGCGCAGCGGCGAGCCGGAGGCCGTCGCGCACATGCGCAACGCCCTGGGGGTGGTCCACAAGCAGCTGGGAAAGTACGACGCGGCGCGCGAGCACTACAAGAGGGCGATCGAGCTGGCGGCGGAGGCCGGCAACCCGCGCATGGTCGCCGCCTTCAACGCGAACCTGGGCGGCCTGGCCATCAACGAGGGCGACCTGGAGGCCGGGCTGCGCCACCTGCGGATCGCCCTGTCCATCCCGGAATACGGGCAGCATCCCCAGTACGCCGTCGCGGCCTACATCAACCTGGGCTGCGCGCTGATCGACTCGGAGCGGTATCCGGCGGCGGTCGACGCGCTGCGGCGGGCGCTCGCGTTCGCCGAGGCGGTGGACGACGCGCAGCAGGCCTGCTACGCCCATCACAACCTGGCGGAGATCGCCCTGCGCGAGGGGGACCGGTCGGCGGCTCGCCGGCACGCCGAGCAGCAGCTGCGGCTCGCCGAGGAGATCGGCGACCCGCTGCGGACGGCCTCCGCGCACGACAGCCTCGCCTCCGCCCTGGTCCACGAGGATCGGGCCGCCGCCGTGGCGCAGTGGCGTGCGGCGCGGCGCCTCTACCGGGAGCTCGGGCACCGCATCGCCGGCGTCCTCGACGAGTGGCTCGCGGTCCTCGACACGCTGGACGACCCGCTGGACGACCCGGGGCGGCTCGCCGCGGCCGACGAGTCCCGCCGCCGCCGGTGCCGCCACCTCATCTGAGCAGGTCGCGATCTGAGCAGGTCGCGATCTGAGCACCTCGCGATCTGAAAAGTCGCGATCTGAAAAGTCGCGATCTGAGAAGGTCGAGAACGGCCCGCCGGCTCCGTCCCGGAGGCGGACGCGGCCGCTGTGGCCGCCGTACATGAGGAGATCCCAGCATGACGATCCAGCGGATGGACAACGTGCTCATCGTCGTCGACGACCTCGACGCCGTCATCGCGTTCTTCGTCGAGCTCGGCATGGAACTGGAGGGCAGGACCTCGGTCGAGGGACCGTGGGTGGAGAGCGTCATCGCGATCGAGGGCGCCCGGCAGGAGATCGCCATGCTGCGGACCCCTGACGGTCACAGCCGGGTCGAGCTGGCGATGTTCCACACGCCGAAGGCGATCACCCCCGAACCGAAGGACGCGCCCGCGAACACGCTGGGCATCCGGCGCATCATGTTCGCCGTCGACGACGTCGAGGAGGTCGTCGGCCGGCTGCGCGCCCACGGCGCCGAGCTCGTCGGCGAGCTGGCGCGGTACGAGGACAGCTATCTGCTCTGCTACCTCCGCGGCCCCGAGGGCATCCTCGTCGGGCTGGCCGAACAGCTCAGTTGACGGCCGCAGCCGGGACCTCATGAAGGGAGCCAGGGCGAAAGATCCACAAAATCACCCCATCTATGCATCGGAACCTATAGGGTCCCTTTTCGGAATCCTGACCCGGAATGTGTACTTCGAGCGCCGTACCGTGGGCCCCTTTGGGCATTTCTCGAAATCTGTGCATTTTTCCAGGTCACAGCATCGCGCGGCGACGCCAGATGGGAGATGCCGAGCCTCATGACCGCCCGTGGCGACACCCCTCAGCCCGCGCCACCGCTCTCGGACGCGGCTCCGGCCGCGCCCGAGCCCGGCGCGTCCCGGTGGGCCGCGCACCTGTGGTGGATCTCGCTCGTCGCGGGAGTGCTCGGTTTCGCGTTCGTCTGGCTCGTCACGCCGCACGGCCGGGAGATCGGCTCCGCGTGGGAGCTCGGCGCCAAACTGGTCGCTTTCGCCTTCCTGTGCGGCGCGATCGCGTTCTTCCCCTGGGTCACGCAGCGCCTGCACTGGCTGCTGTGCGTGCCGTTCGTGTTCTTCACCGCGTACGTGATCCCGCGGATCAGCTACTTCTACTACGGGGACGTCGAACGAGCCCAGGGTGACAGCTTTTACACCCATCTGTACCTGCTGCTCTACCCCGGGCTCGTGCTCACCGTCGCGGCCGCCTACCGCATCGGCGGGGGCAGCCCGGGGCGCTGCCTGAAGATCGCGATCAGCGGGATCGTCATCGTGTTCTCGGGGCTCCTCGACATCATGTGGCAGCTCGTCAACCCGGTCGAGATCCCGGCCGTCATCGACGCGCCGCACATCAACGTGATCACCGGCGGACCGATCTCGTTCGCCGCGGCCGTCGTGTTCACGCTCGCGCACGTGCCGATCGTCGTCGGGATCAACCTGCTTCCGCTGGACCGCTGGATCGCCCGGTTGCTCGGGACGGGGACGCCCACGCCGGCGGACCGCCACTGACGCGACCGAAGCCACACGAGGAGGCGAAGCTGGACGCCCACGACGTACCGCCGACCGTCGACATCTCGGTGGCGGCGCCCGCCTACAACGAGGCGGCCAACATCGCGGCGGCGGTGACCGAATGGCGGGACTACCTGTCCGGACACCCGGCGATCGGCGCCTGGGAGATCGTCGTCTGCAACGACGGGAGCACCGACGCGACCGGCGCGATCCTCGCGGATCTGCAAGAGAGCTGCCCCCACCTGGTCGTCGTCGACTTCCCGGCCAACCGCGGCGCGGGAGCGGCCATCGCCGCCGCCATCGCGCACACCCGGATGGACTGGGTCGTGCTGCTCGACTCCGACGGGCAGTTCCCGATCGCCAACCTCGACGCCTTCCTCGACCGGTTACGGGCCGGCGAGGCGGACGCCTTCTCCGGCGCGCGGGTCAGGAAGGCCGACGGCCTGGCGTACCGGTGGGGCTCGGCGGTCAGCGGCGCGGTCAGCAACCTCACGCACGGCACCCGCTACTGCGACTACAACTCGATCTTCAAGGTGGTGCGCGGCCCGCTGCTGCGCGCCCTGCGCCTGGAGTCGGGCGGGATGAACTGCTCGACCGAGCTCACCGCCAGGGTGACGGAGCTCGGTCACGTCTGGGTGGAGATCCCGATCGAGCACCGGGAGCGCGGCGGCGGCGCCCGGGGGTGGCGGTTCTGGCGCGGCGCGCGGGACCGCGCCCTGTTCGTCGGCTATCTCGGCTATCGCCGGTGGCTGTTACGCCGGGGCGTGCTCCGGCTCCCGGAGTCGACCCCGGAGGCGGCCCCCGAGTCGTCCGAGGAGCCGGCGCGCGGGGCGAAGGAGCGGGCCCGATGAGCGGCCGCACCGCCGTCACCCTCTTCAGCGGCGGGCGCGGCGGGGCCGGCATCGCGCGCGGCCTGCTGGGCACGCCGGGGATCGACCTCACCATCCTCATCAACGGCTACGACAACGGACACTCCACCGGCGCGCTCCGGTGCTACCTGCCCGGAATGCTCGGCCCGTCCGACTTCCGCAAGAACCTCCTGGTCCATCTCGACGACGGCGAACCCCGGCAGGCCGCGCTCCGCGCGGTCCTGGAGCACCGGCTCCCCGCCGGGACCACGCGGGAACGGCTCGGCGAACTGGCCGGCGCGATCGGCTCGCCGGACGGCGGGACCGGCCCGTTCCCCCTCCTCCCGCCATCGGCGGGCGCCGCGATCGCGCGGGATCTGACCGCGTTCCTGCGCAGGCTCGACAGCCGTCCCGGCGGGCTCGACCTGACCGACTGCGCGCTGGGCAACCTCGTGCTCGCGGGCGCGTACCTGCGGCTGGGCGAGGACTTCAACGCCGCCGTACGGGCGTGCGCCCGGACGTTCGAGTCGCCGATCCGCCTGCTGAACGTGACCAACGGCGAGAACGCCTTCCTGGTCGCGCTCAAGCAGGACGGCCGGCTGCTCGCCGACGAGGCCGACATCGTCGCGCCGCAGGACACCGCCGCGATCACCGACCTGTTCCTGCTGAGCCGGCCGCTCACCCCGGCGTGCCGGGCCGAACTGGCCGGGAGGCCCGCCGAGGAGGTGCGGCGGGCGCTGACGAGCCAGCGGGCCACGGTCTCGCTGAACCCGGAGGCCCGGGACGCGATCAGGGACGCCGACCTGATCGTGTACGGGCCGGGCACGCCGCACTCGTCCCTGTTGCCCAGCTACCTCACCCCGGGGATCGCGGACGCCATCGCGGAGAGCCGGGCCACCGCCAAGGTGTTCGTCGTCAACAAACGCGACGACCACGACGTCCAAGGGCTGAGCGCGCCGGAACTGGCCGGCCTCACGCTCGCCTACCTGGGCGACCCAGGCAACGCCCGCGGCACCGTCACGCACGTGCTCAGCCACCGGGCCCCCGAGGCGCCGAAGGTGCCGTCCGACGTCGCCGGCAGCGGCGTCTGGGCGGGCGCCCGATGGCTCACCGCCGACCTGGAGGACCCCGCGCGGCCGGGCGCGCACTGCGGCCCGTGCACCGTGCGCGCGCTGGCCGGGATCGCCGGCGAGGCCGCGCTGGCGAGGGCCCGATGAGCCCGGCGGCGCTGGTCACCGGTCGGCGGGCCTGGCTCTGCGACCTGGACGGCACGCTCGTCGACTCGGCGCCCGTCCACGCGGCGGCGTTCCGCGCCGCGATCGCGGAGCTCGCGCCGTCCGCGCTCGGGTCCTTCCGGTACGACGCGCACGCCGGGGCGACCACCCGCGAGGTGGTGGCCGGGCTGGGCCTCGGCGGGGACGTGGCCGAACGGCTGGTCCGGCGCAAGCAGCGGCTGTACCGGGAGTACGTGGAGGTCGGCCGGGTGCCGCTGTTCCCCGGCGCCCGGCGGCTCCTCGGCCGGCTGAGCACCGGCGGCCGCACGGCCTACCTGGTCACCAGCGGCAGCAGGGGGTCGGTCGACCGCGTCCTGGCGGCCTGCTCGCTGGGCGGCTACTTCAGCGGCGTGCTCACCGGGGACGACGTCCTGTCGGGCAAGCCGGACCCGGCGTGCTACCGGCAGGCGTGTGAGCGCTGGTCGGTCGACCCGGACGACGCCGTGGTCGTGGAGGACTCCCCGCACGGGGTCGCCTCCGCCGTGGCCGCCGGGCTGGTGACGTTGCAGGTGCACGCGGCGGAACCGGCCGCCGGGGCGGTCCAGGTGCGGGATCTGGACGAGATCGCGGACTGTCTCGACAGAGAAGTGAGCGTAAGCGAGTGAGCTTCAGTGAGTGAGCAGGGCGTGTGCGCGGTGATCCCGGCGGCCGGGAGCGGGACCCGGCTCGGGCTGGGCATTCCGAAGATCATGTTGGAGATCGCCGACGGCGTCACCGTGTGGCACCTGCTGCACCGGCGGCTGAGCCCGTGGGTGGAGCACGTCCACGTGGTCGTCTCCCCGGCGGGTGAGATCCCGTTCCGCCGGCTCGCCGCCGCCGAGATCGAGCGCGGCGCCGTCTCGGTGAGCGTCCAGGCGCGGCCGACGGGCATGGGCGACGCGATCTTCGGCGCCGTCGCGTCCTGGGAGGCGTACGAGAGGATCCTGGTGGTCTGGGGCGACCAGGTGAACCTGTCCTCGGCGACCGTGCGCCAGGTGGTGCTGGCCGGCCACGACGGCGTGACCCTGCCGCTGGTGCCGATGCCCGACCCGTACGTGGAGTACGAGCTGGACGGGCCGCGCCTGGTGAGGGTGCGGATGTCCCGGGAGGGGGACGAGTGCCGGCCCGGCGGGCTCAGCGACGTCGGCGTGTTCTGCCTCGGCACGGACGGGCTGACGCGGGCGTGGGCGGGTTACCTGGCCGACGCCGCGCCCGGGGCCGCCACGGGTGAGATCAACTTCCTGCCGTTCCTGCCGTACCTGTCGCAGGTCCACGGCCGGACGGTGACCGTGGTGCCGGTCGCCGACCCCGACGAGGCCCGCGGCGTCAACACCGCCGACGACCTCGACTTCGCCCGGAGGGCCTTCCAGCGGTGCCCGGACTGACCCGGTCGCGTCCCCTGCCGCGTCGCTGTTACGTGGTCTGCACCGAGGTCCCGCCGGGCGTCGTCGGCGGTCTCGGACGGTACGCCGAGCGGATGCTGCCCGCGCTGCGCGACCTCGGCGTCCCGGTCGAGGTGTTCGGCGCGGTCGGACGGCGCCTGCCCGCCAGGACCGAGCGGGACGGCGGCCTCACGCTGCACCTGCTGCCCACCCCCGGGCAACCCGGCCCGTCCCCGGCCGCGCACCCGCCCGAGGCCGCGTACCCGCCCCAGGCCGGCTTCGCACGGGAGGCCGCGCGTCCGCAGGGGGTGCTTCGCCCGCTGGTCAGGGTCGCCGGGCTGCTCGCCTTCAACGTGCGGGTCGCGGCCCGGATCCTGCGCGGCGGGCGTTCCGGCGCGGTCGTGGCGGTGCACGACTGGATGGGATGCCTCGCCGGGATCCTGTGCCGGCTGCTCGGCCGCATGCCGGTGGTGTTCCACGTGCACACCTGCGAGCACAACACCGCGCCCGGCGCGCGGCGCACCGCCGTGACCGCCGGCATCACCGCGCTGGAGGACGCGCAGGCCCGGCTGGCCGACCTGATCGTGGTGCCCAGCGCGAGCATGCGCGACCAGCTCGTGGCGCGCGGCTGGCCGCCCGGCCGCATGCGGGTCGTGCCGCACGGCTTCGAGGATCCCGAGCTGGTGCGGCTGGCCGGGCTCTCCCCCGCCGACCGCGACCGGCTCCGCGCACGGGTGCGGGCCCGCTACCTGCCGGGCGGCGCCGGGCGGCTGGTCGTCTTCGCCGGGCGGCTGGCGCCGCACAAGGGCGCGCACACCCTGATCAGGGCGGTGCCGTCACTGCTCCGCGACGGTGACGAGCTGCGGGTCGTGCTCATCGGCAGCGGCGACCGCGCCGAGGTGACGCGGCTGATCGAACGGGAGGGCGTCGCCGGGCACGTGGTCGCCGACTGCCGGTTCCTGGACCCGCCCGAGGTGTTCGCGCACTTCCTGGCCGCCGACGTCTGCGCCTTCCCCTCCACGTACGAGCCGTTCGGGCTGGTCGCGATCGAGGCCATGGCACTGGGCCGGCCGGTCGTGGTGGGGCCGGGTTACTCGCCGGAGGTGGCCGGGGACGGGGCGGTGCGCTGCCGTACCGGCTCGCCGGAGGAACTGGCCGCGGCCCTGTCCCGCTGCCTGGACGACCCGGGGCACGCCGCCGGGCTGGCCCGGCGCGGCGCCGCGCACGTCCGCGCCCGCTACTCCTGGGCGCGCACGGCCGAGAGCACGCTCGCCGCGTACGCGGAGGTGGCCCGGTGACGTCCGGCTCGATCCGCGACCGGGCGGCGCGGCTGCTCGGCGGCCGGGGCTGGGCGGTGTGGCCCACCCTGGGAGGCATCGCCGCCAGCGGCACCGCCGCGGCGACCACGCTGGTCATCGCCTGGGGGATCGGCGCGGCGGCGTTCGGCCGGTTCACCCTGGTGCTGACGATCGCGCTGATCCTGACCGTCGGCATGCTGCTGAACCTGAACTACGTCATGTTCCAGGAGCTGCCGAGAGCCGACCCCGCGGACCGGCCGGCGCTGGTGACGACGGCGCTGTTCACCACGCTGGCGCTGGGCGGCGGCCTGGTCGCGGCCGGTCTGGCGGCCTCCCCTGTGCTCACGCGCCTGGTCGGCGTCGACGTCCGCACGCTCTGCTTCGCGCTGGCGCTCGCCCTGTCGATGACCGTCAACCAGCTGACCGAGAGCTTCCTGCGCGGCCTGAAGAAGTTCGCGTTCGTGGCCGGGCTCAAGCTCGCCGTCGCCGCCGTCTACCTGGCCGCGGCGGCCTACTGCCTGCTCGTCGCCGGCATCCGGGACGCCGAGGTCTACCTGGCCGCGCTCATCGTCACGAACGTCGTCTTCGCCCTCGTGGCCGTCGCCGGCTTCGACGTCGTCCCGCGGTCCTGGTCGGCGTCGCTGGCCCGCGCGCTGCTGCGGCACGGCGCCTACATGAGCGTCATCGCCGCCTTCACCGCCGTGCTGTTCGGGGTGGACGTGATCTTCCTGAACCACTGGGCGTCCGACAGTGACGTCGGCGTGTACTCCATCTACAACGGCTTCCCGAAGCGGCTGCTCGGCGTGGTGTTCACCGAGGGGATCGGGCTCGTGCTGCTGCCCGTGCTGGCGACGGCCGACAAGGTGGCGGCGCTGCGGCGGATCGGCCGCCTCGTGCCGGCGATCGCGGTGGCCACCGCGGTCTTCTCCTTCGCCGCGAGCGCGCTGTTCTTCCTGGTGCTGCGGGCCGAGTACCCGTACGCGCCCGCGCTGATGGCGCTGTCGGCGGTGGGGATCGGCGTCCACACGGTGTTCAACCTCTACCTCTTCGCCCTGTCGATGGACGGGGTGCGGGGCGCGAAGGTGCTCATCCGGTGTCTCGCCATCGGGTCGCCCGCCGCGCTCGCCTGCCAGGCGGTGCTCATCTCCTGGCACGGGCTGACCGGGGGCCTGGTGGCCTTCGCCCTGACCAACCTCATCCTCGTCGCCGTCGTGGCCGCCGCCTCGGCCCGGGTGTACCGATCGCATACTTCGGAGGTCGAACGGTGAGAGTCGCCTGCGTCATCAACCAGTTCCCGCCCAACATCACCGCGGGCCTCGGCCGCTACGTGGAGGAGATCACGCCGCACCTGGCGGGCGAGCTCCGGCTGGCCGTGTTCACGCTGAACGACGGTCACCTGCCGGCGCACGAGCGGCGCGACGGCGTCACCGTCCACCGGCCGCTGGGCCGCGTGCTCGGCGCGATCAGCCGCCGCCGCAGGCTCAACCGGACGCGCCGGGCCGAGTTCGTGCTGCTGGCGGTGAACGTCGTGGTGAGCAACTGGCGGTACTTCCTGCGGCTGCTGCGGCTGCCGCGCGGTGAGCGGCCCGACCTGGTCGCCGTGCACGACTCGACGAACTTCCTGACCGCTCTGCTGTGCCATTACGCGCTGCGGCTGCCGGTCGTCTTCCACGTGCACACCACCGAGTACGGCGTCGCCCCGCAGCGCAGCATCACCGACCCGCTCGGCGTGTTCCCCGCCCTCGAGCGGTGGCTGGCGCGGATCTCCCGCCGGGTCGTGGTCGCCACCCCGGAGGTGCGCGACCAGCTCGCCGCCGCCGGCTGGAGCCGGGAGAAGATCGACGTGGTCTGCCTGGGCGGCACGTTCGAACGGCGGCTCGCCGGCTGCGACCGGGCCGCGCTGCGTTCCGGCGCCGCCGCGCTCCGCACCCGGCTCGGTCTCGGCGACGACGACCAGGTCCTGCTCTTCGTCGGCCGCATCGAACCGCAGAAGGGCGTCTACCAGCTGCTGGAGGCGATGGAGAAGATCGCCGTCGCGCTCCCCCGGCTCCGGTTGGTGATCGTCGGCGAGGGGGACGAGGCCGGGGTCGCGAGGATCGTGGCGAACGCCGGACTGGAGGGGCGCGTCCTCACCTCCGGCGGGTTCGTCGACGGCCAGGCTCTGCTGGAGTACTACGAGATGGCCGACCTCTGCGTCTTCCCGTCGCTCTTCGAGCCGTTCGGCCTGGTGGCGACCGAGGCGATGGCCCTGGCCAAGCCGACGATCCTGGGCGACGGGTTCTCCCGGATCTTCCTCGGCGACCCCGCCGACCCCGCCGTGCGGTACGCGCGCGCCACGGACCCCGCGTCCATCGCCGACGCCGTGATCGGCCTCATGGAGGACCCGGCGGCCCGCCGGGCCCTCGCGCGGAACGGGGAGCGGTTCGTCCGGGAGCGGCTGAGCTGGTCCAGGGCGGCGGAGGAGACGATCGCGGTCTACCGGGCCGCGCTCACCCAGCGGTGACCCTGCGTCCCGGCCGCGCTCGTCGGGCGGCGGGTGCGGCGTCGGGGGTCTCCTACCGGTGTCGCCTTCCCTTCGATCTCGGGTGGCGGGCGGCGGGCTCGCGGCCGGGCGGCTGGCGGACCTGTCCGGTCGCCGGCGGGTGCGGCGGGTTGGGCCGGGCGACCGCCTCCCGGTCCAGCCGCAGCTCGTCGCCGTGGTGGGTCAGCGTGATCGGCGGGCCCTCCAGCAGTTCGTAGGTGGTCGCCTCCTCCGTGGCGGTGACGCTCAGCAGGCTGCCGCGGTAGCGCAGCCGGAAGGCGAGCCGGGTGATGTTCGCCGGCAGCTTCGGGGCGAACCCCAGCCGCCCCTGGCCGGCGCGCATCCCGCCGAACCCCGTCAACAGGACGATCCACGCCCCGGCCAGCGAGGCCATGTGGACCCCGTCGACCGTGTTCTTCTCCAGGTCCTCCAGGTCCATCAGGGCCGCCTCGCCGAGATAGCGGTAGGCGAGGTCGAGGTGCCCCACCTCGGCGGCGATCACCGCCTGGGTGCAGGCCGACAGGGACGAGTCGCGGACCGTCAGGGGTTCGTAGTAGGCGAAGTTCCGCGCCTTTTGCTCCGGGGTGAAGGCGTCGCCCCGCAGGTGCATCGCGAGGACCAGGTCGGCCTGTTTGACGACCTGCCGGCGGTAGAGGTCGAAGTAGGGGAAGTGCAGGAGCAGCGGGTACTGGTCGGGCCGGGTGGCGGCGAAGTCCCACGGTGCGTGCTGGGTGAACGCCTCGTGCTGCGGGTGCACCCCCAGGTCCTCGTCGTACGGGACGGACATCGCGGCCGCGGCCTTCCGCCAGGCGGCGGTCTCCTCGGCGGTGACGCCGAGCCGCTGGGCGTCGTCGGGATGGCGGTCCGCGGTCTCGGCCGCCACGTGCAGGTTCTGCTGGGCCATCAGGTTGGTGTAGACGTTGTTGTCGACGACGGCGCTGTACTCGTCGGGGCCGGTGACCCCGTCGACGCGGAACCGGCCGGCCGGGTCGTGGTGGCCGAGCGCCCGCCACAGCCGGGCCGTCCCGACCAGCAGCGGCAGGCCGGTCTCCCGCTCGAACGACGTGTCGCCGGTGGCGTCGACGTACTGGGTGACCGCGTGCGCGATGTCGGCGTTGACGTGGAAGGCCGCGGTCCCGGCCGGCCAGTAGCCCGAGCATTCCTCTCCGTGGATGGTCCGCCACGGGAAGGCGGTGCCGTGCAGCCCGAGCTGGGTGGCGCGGGCCCGCGCCAGCGGGACGATGGACTGGCGCCACGCCAGCGCGTCGGCCACCGCTCGCGGATAGGTGTAGGTGAGCACCGGCAGGACGAAGATCTCGGTGTCCCAGAACGCGTGCCCGTCGTAGCCGGAGCCGGTCAGCCCCTTGGCGGGTATGGGGCGCTTCTCCAGCCGGGCGGCCGACTGCAGCAGGTGGAACAGCCCGAACCGGACGGCCTGCTGCACCTCGGGGTCGCCTTCCACCTCGACGTCCGCGCCGTTCCAGAAGTCGTCGAGGAAGCGCCGCTGGTCCTCGCGCAGACCGTCCCAGCCGGCCAGCCGGGCGGCGGCGAGCGCCGCGACGACCTGGTCGTGCGTGGCGGCCCGCGAACGCCTCAGCGACCATCCGTAGGAGAAGAACTTGACCAGTCTCAGCGGCCGTCCGGGCACGAGGTTGGTGGCGACGGTCACCCGGCTGACGTCGCCGCTGCCGTCGGCGTCGACCAGGGTGCCGTCCGGCCCGTCGATCTCGTGGCTCATGCCCGCGGCCACGCGGATCCCGCTGACCCGCGTGTGGTGCACCATGATCGCCGGACCGTCCTTGTTCGGGACGTTCTCCTCCAGCACCAGCGGCGACCGCAGCGGCGCGGCCTCCCTCGGGTCGTCTCCCGCGCTCTCGTCGGTCTCGTTGGCCACCAGCTCCGACTGCACGACGACGCGCAGCGGCTCGTCGACCGCCTCGACCTCGTACCGGATCGCGGCGACCGCGCGGTGGGTGAAGGACACCAGCCGGGTGGAGGTGACCCGCACCCGGGTGCCGGTCGGCGAGCTCCACAGGACGGTGCGCGTCAGGGTGCCGGCGCGCAGGTCCAGGACCCGTTCGTGCTCGTGCACCGTGCCGTAGCGCACGTCGAAGGGCTCGTCGTTGACCAGCAGCCGGATCACCTTGCCGTTGGTCACGTTCACGACCGTCTGCCCGGACTCGGGGTAGCCGTAGCCGGCCTCCGCGTACGGCAGCGGTCTCTGCTCGTAGAGCCCGTTGAGGTAGGTGCCGGGCTCACCGTGCGGTTCGCCCTCGTCCAGGTTGCCGCGCAGGCCGATGTGCCCGTTGGACAGCGCGAACACCGACTCGCTCTGCGCCAGCACGGCCAGATCCAGCCGGTGCTCACGCACCGACCACGGCTCGACCGCGAACGCGGGATGCCGGATCATCGCCCGCCTCCCGACCCCAGCAGGTCGGCCAGGTCGCCGACGACGACGTCGGCGCCGTGCTCGCGCAGCGCGTCCGCCTGCCCCGCCCGGTCGACGCCGACGACGAAGCCGAACCCTCCGGCCCGCCCGGCCGCCACTCCCGCCAGCGCGTCCTCGAACACCGCCGCCTGCGACGGCTTCAGCCCCAGCGCCTCGGCGCCGGCCACGTACATGTCCGGGGCGGGCTTGCCCGCCAGGTGCCGCTCACGGGCGACGATCCCGTCGATCCGCGCCTCGAAGTGTCCGGCGATCCCGGCGGCGGCCAGGACATGCGCGGTGTTGGCGCTCGACGACACCACCGCCCTGCGCAGCCCCGCGTCCTCGACGGCCTCCACGTAGCGGACGGAGCCGGGGAACACCTCCACGCCGTCCCGGTCGAGTATGGCCTGCACCAGGGCGTTCTTCCGGTTGCTCAGCCCGTACAGGGTCGGCGCGTCCGGCGGGTCGTCCGGCTTCCCCTCAGGGAGGTTGATCCCGCGCGCCCGCAGGAAGCTCCGGGTCCCGTCCAGCCGTTTCTTGCCGTCGACGTAACGGTCGTAGTCGGCGACCGCGTCGAACGGCACGAAAGGAGTGCCGGTGCGCTCGGCCCGGTCGCGCAGGAAGTCGTCGAACATCGACTTCCACGCGGCGGCGTGCACGGTCGCGGTCCGGGTGAGCACGCCGTCCATGTCGAACAGGCACCCGCGCACCCCGTCAGGCATCCCCAGCATCGATCCCCCCGATCAGCCGGCCCCACCTGCGACCTACCCCCGCCTGCCGCTCTTGTCACCGGGCGGGCGCAGATACCGCAAATGGACGGCGGCGCGATCCCGGATCGCGCCGCCGTCGCCGGTCACTGGAGGATCTTCACGTCGTCGACGCCCGCCTCCACCAGGCTCGCGGTCGAGGCGTCGGCGGCCTCGACCAGCACCCGCACGCTCTGGCCCGCGAA
Source organism: Nonomuraea sp. CA-218870 (assembly GCF_050936535.1). Classification (NCBI taxonomy): domain Bacteria; kingdom Bacillati; phylum Actinomycetota; class Actinomycetes; order Streptosporangiales; family Streptosporangiaceae; genus Nonomuraea; species Nonomuraea sp. CA-218870. Next base: position 477,823 of record NZ_JBNJMN010000001.1, read on the forward strand.
GGCGGACAGGTCGGCGGTCGCCGCCGCCCAGGCGCCGTCACGGTCGGTGGCGGCCCCGAGCTGCTGGAAGACGGTGCTCGTGGTGCTGCCGGCCACCCTGACCCGCAGGTAGTCGGCGCTGGAGGAGTTGCTGCCGTGCGCCAGGTACCAGGAGAACGACAGCTTCGGCGCCCCGGCCGGCAACGTGATCGGCGGCGACTGGATGGACGTCACGCCGCCGTCCACGTCGTGGGCGCCGGCCGACGATCCGGCCAGCCGTCCGGTCACCAGGTCGTTGACGCCGCTGACCGTGGTGCCGAGCTGCTTGGCGCCGCTGGAGGTGGTGGCCTCCGGGTCGCCCCGCTCCCACAGGCCGCTCGTGGCGGTGCCGGCCACCGGCGTCCAGCCCCGGTCGGTCTCGAAGTCGTCCGACCAGACCACGACGGGCGGGGTGGCGGTGGCGATCGTCCAGACCGCGTACGCCACGGCGTCGGAGTTGCGGTCGAGCGCCGTGTCGCTGATGTTGGCCGTCGTGTCGCAGGCGCGGTGGTAGCACGGGTCGAAGGCCTGTCCCGCCGTGCCTCCCCACAGCTGCGCCTGGGCGCTGGACTTGACGCCCTCGGCGCCGGTGAACGTGCCGCCCGCCGGGATGCCGCGGGAGATGAACGGGCCGTAGTCGGAGCGGCCGTCGAAGTCGGTGCCGCGCGTGGGCACGCCGATCGAGCCGAAGTAGTCCTGCAGGACCCTCTCCAGCTCGGCCGATCCGGCGGGTCCGGGGCCGGAGCCCACCCCGTCGGAGTTGTCACCGTCGTAGATGAAGTAGCCGGCGTTGGGCGAGCCGACCATGTCGAAGTTGAGATACCCCTTGATCTTCGCCCGTTCGGTGGTGGACAGGTTGGTGACGTAGTACTGCGAGCCGCGCAGTCCCAGCTCCTCCGCGCCCCACCAGGCGAAGCGCAGGTGCTTGGCGGGCTGGAGCGACTGCCGGGAGACCTCCAGCGCGGTCTCCAGGATGGCGGCGCTGCCGGAGCCGTTGTCGTTGATCCCCGGCCCGGCGGTCACGCTGTCGAGGTGGGCGCCGATCATGAGGATGTCATCGGGGTCGCCGCCCGGCCAGTCGGCGATCAGGTTGTAGCCGGTGGCGCCGTTGTAGGTGAACGACTGCAGGGTCGTGGTGAACCCGGCGGCGTCCAGGCGGCCCCTGACGTAGTTCGCCGAGGCGAGGTAGCCGGGCCGGCCGTGGGCGCGGTTGCCTCCGTTGGCGTTCGCGATGGACTGGAACTGCGCCAGGTGGGCCTTGACGTTGGCCAGCGGGATGTCGGGCGCGGCGAGCGCCGTCTCGGCCTGTGCCGGCGCGCCGGTGAGGGCGCCGGCCAGGGCCAGGGTCACGGTGGTGAGTACGGCGAGCAGACGTGATCTCATGCCATTCCTCTGGGGTCGTGAGGAGAGCAGGGTGAGAGCGGGCGGCGGGTTCGGGTGCCGCGCGAGGTGCCTCCATCGGGATCTGACGGGACGGGACAATCCCCCGGGGATGGTGCTGCAAGGAACGTAATGTCGCAGAGGGATGTCGCCTAGACCCGATCTCGCACCGTCACGACGTCACGCGTCTCGCCGTCACGGGCGGTTGTCCTTCCCGTCGAGCCACAGCGTGTCCGACTCGTCCCGGTGGGTCCCGGAGCTGCCGACGTGCTTGGCGTCGATCTTCGGACCCTTCTTGATCACGTGGACCAGCGCCATCGCGTGGCCCCGGCCGAGGCCGTAGTCCTGCTTGAGCCATTCCACGATGGGGCCCGCCTTCACGGACGGGTCGTCGAACCCGCGCTCCTTCGCGAGGCCGATGAACTGCCGGGGCGTCAGCCCGGTCTTGTCCTCGATGTTGTCCAAGTACGCCTGGAAGGACATGCGGTTCTCCTTGCCGATCAGGGCACGCGCCTCGTACGCGACGGCCTGCGTTCATCTTGGTGACGGCGCCGCCCGGACGCCAGAGCAAACCGGGTTCCCGGCATGCCGTTACGGGCGATACCGTTTCCGGCGATACCGTTTCCGGCAACGCCATTGCCTGCTTCACACGGCGAGGGGGACGCACTGAACGAGAGCCGCGAACTGCTGGGCCGGTTCCTGCGCGAGCGCCGCGCCAGGATCACTCTCAGTCAGGCGGAGCTCCCCGCCCGGCGGGCGCGCCGGGGGAGGACCCTCACCCAGGAGGACGTGGCCTACCTCACGGGCTACTCGATCCGTACGATCAGCGCGCTGGAGCAGGGCGCCGAGCACCGGCCCACCCCCGGCCTGCTGGAGGCCATCGCGTCGGTGCTGCAGCTCAGCCAGGACGAGCGCAGCGTCCTGTGGTATCTCGCGAACGGCACCCCGCCTCCCGAGCCCGACAGCCCGACCGAGCCCGACCCGGCCCTGCACCGCCTGGTGAACGCCCTCGAACCGCATCCCGCCTACGTGACCGACGGCCTGTGGAACGTCCAGAGCCAGAACTCCGCGTTCGCCCGGTGGATCTGCGACTTCACCGCCGTGCCCGCCGATCAGCGCACGATCCTGCACTGGTTCTTCCTGCAGGAGCACTCCAGGCACGTCATGGTCGACTGGGAGTACGAGGCGACGGCGCTGATGTCGCTGGTCCGCGGCCGGGCGATGCGGTCGCCGCGCGGCCACGAGTTGATGGCCATGGTGGACGACCTCCGCGAACGCAGCCCGGACGCCGAACGTCTCTGGGCGGGCGGCACCGATCTGCTCGTCCAGGGCCCGTCCAGGCCGATGCTCTTCCGCGAGCCGGGCCGCACCGGCCTTCCCCGGGAAGGCGACGAGGACCATCACGTCCAGTTGACCATCACCACGCTCGCTCCGGTGCGGGAGGGAGCGGGCCATCGGCTGCTGGCGTTCCTCCTGCCCGACGGCTACACCGCGCCCGCCGGATACGGCGGGGTCTGCGCCGCCTGCCGGCCGACTGCCTGACCCGCCTCACGGCGTGGCCAGCAGGGCCGACAGTTTGCGCAGTCCGCGGGACGTGCGGGCCTTGATGGTGCCGAGCGGCACCCGCAGCCGCTCGGCGATCTCGCGCTGGCTCAGGTCGCCGAAGTAGGCCAGTTCGATCGCCTGCCGCTGGGCGTGGGACAGCTCGGCCAGCGCCCTGTCGAGCCGGTCGCGGTCGGCGAGGTCGTCCACCTGGGAGCGCCCGCGTCCCGGCGGGTCTCCGGCCTCCTCCAGCGGCACCGTGACGGGCCCGCGACCGCGCAGGTGGTCGACGGCGCGGCGGTGGGCGATGGCGAAGATCCAGGCGGCCAGGCTCCTGGACGGGTCGTACCTCTCGCGCGAGCGCCAGACGTCCGCGAAGACGACCTGCACCAGGTCCTCGACGTCCTGGGCGGGCGCGTACCTGCGCAGGTAGGAGCGCACGGCCGGGCCGTGCGCGCGGTAGCACGCGCTGAGCGATTCCTCGTCACTGATCCGCATGGCCCTGCCCCTCACCCGAAAAACCTATTCAAAACTTATTCATAGCCGGGCATAGGGGGATGCCACAAGTCCTCAAGGGAAAGCCCTGCTCAGCCGAACACGGACGCGATGCGCTCGACGGCCTCGGGCAGCGTCGACACCCGGACGACGCCCGGAGGCGGCTCGCCCTGCCAGCCGAGCCCGCCGATGACGATCTCGCACGCCGGGCGGAGCCTCGGCAGGGCCGCGAGCGGGGCGGTGTCGCCGGTGATCGCCTGCTGCGACCAGACGAACACCACCACCGGGCCCAGCCGCCGCATGGCGTGGGCCAGCGCCGCGTAGGGGGTGCGCGCGCCCAGGACGCGGGTCTGCACGCCCACCTCGGCGAGCGCGGCGGCCAGCGCGTGCACCGGCAGGCTGTGCTGCTCGTCCTCGGCGCAGGCCAGCAGCACCGGACGGCCCTCGTGCGGCGGGACGCCGCGGGCGACGCGGTGCAGCGCCGCCTGGGTCCGGTCCGACAGCAGGTGCTCCACGTCGATGCCGGCGCCGGTGTCGTCCTGGCGGCGGCAGATCGTGTCGAACACGGGGAGCAGGAGCCGCTCCCACGTCCACACCACGCCGTGCTCGGCCAGCGCCTCCTCGACCAGGCCGGAGACCTCGTGGCTGTCGAGCATGAGCGCGGCGCGAGCCAGCGCGCCCGTGGCCGGCCGCCCGCCTGCACCGGTCGCGGAAGGGCCGGTCGCGGGGGCGCCGGTCGCGGGGGTGCCCGACGGGAGAGTGCCCGACGGGAGAGTGCCCGTCGGGGGCGTGCCCGGCTGGGGTTCCTCGGCGGGTTCCGACGTGCCGGGTGGTGTGGCGGGCAGGGCCAGGGCGAGTCTCGCCGCTTCCGCCGGCGCCAGGCCGGTGGCGATCAGGCGCTTCATCTCGGCCAGCCGCCGCAGGTCGGCGGCGTCGTACCGGCGGTGGCCGCCCGCGGTGCGGCGGCTGGGACCCAGGCCGTAGCGGAGGTTCCAGGTACGCAGCGTGGGCGCGGGCACGCCCAGCCGACGGGAGGCGGCTCCGATGCCGTAGCCCGCGTCCTCCACGTTGCCCGGTGTCTCCTCGGCCATGGTCTTCCCGCTGACGTTCGACGTGTCCCCCCATCTTTTCGCGGTTACGGACCTGCTTGGACGCATGGACCAGGCGTGTCCCCCGCCGAAACCCGGCATCCGGTGGTTACCGTGAAGAGGCGATTCGAGATCGCGTGCAACCGGGTCGGCCCCCTCCTGCGAAGACTTCCCATAGCGACAGAAGGGGCAGCGTGCATGGACACGGTGATCGCGCGAACGACCCACGTGCGCGAACAGGTCGACCGGCACTTGGCGCGGTTGCTGGACCAGCAGGTGCGCCGGCTCGGATTCCTGGACCCGGCGGAGGTCGGTCTGGTGCGCGAGTACCTGGCGGCGTTCGTCCTGGGAGGCGGGAAGAGGCTGCGGCCCTCGTTCGTCTACTGGGGCTACCGGGCGGCCGGCGGCGAACGGCTGGAGTCCGTGCTGCCCGCCGCCTGCGCCGTGGAGCTGGTGCACGCGGCGGCGCTGCTGCTGGACGACGTGATGGACGAGGCGGGCTCGCGGCGCGGCCGGCCGGCGGCGCACGTCGCGCTGGCCGAGCTGCACCGGCGGTCCGGCTGGCGGGGCGACGCCGGCCGGTTCGGCGAGTCGGCGGCGACCCTGCTCGCGCTGCTGGCGCTGAGCTGGGCCGACGCCGCGCTGCTGGACACGGGGCCGCACCTCGGGGCTTCGCTCGACATCCTCACCCAGCTGCGGGTGGAGGCGATCAGCGGCCAGTACCTCGACCTGGCCTGTACGGCCGGCGCCCGGACGGGTGAGGAGCCGTCGCGGGTGATCTCGCTCTACAAGTCGGGCAAGTACACGGTCGAGCGGCCCCTGCACCTCGGTCACGCCGTCGCGGACGGCTCACCGGAGACGCGCCGCACGCTGAGCGCGTACGCGATCCCCCTGGGCGAGGCGTTCCAGCTCAGGGACGACGTCAACGGCGTCTTCGCCGACCCGGCGCGCACCGGCAAGCCCGCGGGGGCGGACCTGCTCCAGGGCAAGGCGACCTACCTGCTCGCCTACGCCAGGAGGAAGACCGGCAGCGCGCTCCTGGACGACATCACCGACCAGCCGGGGGTGGCCGCGGCGCGGGAGCTGATCGTGGAGTGCGGTGCGCTCGACGCGGCGGAGCGGCGCATCGCCGAGCTGGCCGACGAGGCGGTCACCGCGCTGGACCGGCCGCCCGGCATCCCGCACGAGGCCAGGAGGGCGCTGGCCGACCTGGCCGCCCTGTGCACGGAGAGGGACTTCTGATGAGCCCCGTGGTCGTCGTCGGCGCGGGCCTGGGCGGGCTGTCGGCCGCCATCCACCTGGCCGCCGCCGGTCGCGAGGTCACCGTGGTGGAGGCCCTCGGCGAGCCCGGAGGCTGCTGCGGAACCGCCCGCGCCGGCGCGTACCGCTTCGACACCGGCCCGTCCGTGCTCACCATGCCGGGCGTGCTCGCCGAGGTCTTCGGGGCGGCCGGGCAGGAGCTGCGGCACTGGCTGCCGCTGCGCCGTCTCGATCCTGCGTACCGGATGGTCTTCGACGACGGGTCGCGGCTGGACGTGCGGGCGGAGCGGGAGGCGATGGCGGAGGAGGTCCGCGCGGTGTGCGGGCCGGCGGAGGCGGCCCGCTACCAGCGCTACCGGAGCCTGCTCGACGAGCTGTTCCGGGTCGAGTGGCCGGCGTTCATCGACGCGGACATGACCCGGCTGCGCGCCCTGGCCCGGCCTGCGGCGTTGCTGCGGCTGGCCCGGCTGGGCGGGTTCCGCCGGCTGGACCGCCTGGCGGCCCGCTATCTGACGGACCCGCGGCTGATCAAGGCGCACACGTTCCAGTCGTTGTACGTGGGGCTGTCGCCGCAGCGCGCGCTGGGCATCTACGCCGTCATCGCGCACATGGACACCGTCGGCGGCGTGTACTTCCCGCGCCACGGCGGCATGCACGCCATCCCCGCGGCCATGGCGGCGCTGCTGGAGAAGCTGGGCGCGAACCTCCGCTACGGCACGCCCGCCGAACGGGTCGAGACGGACGGCGACGGCGTCACCGGCGTGCTGCTGCGGGACGGGGAGCGGCTGGCGGCCCGGCACGTCGTCGTGGCCTGTGACCGGCTGGCGGCCCGGCGGCTGCTTCCCGCCCGCGCGGGCGACTGGCGGCTGCGCCGGCCGCGTCACTCCCCTTCGTGCCTGGTGATGCACGTCGGCCTGGACCGCCCGCCGACCGGCCAGGCGCACCACACGCTGCACTTCGGCCGGGACTGGAGCGAGACGTTCACCGCGCTGGAGGCGGGCCGGCCGCAGCCCGACCCCAGCCTGCTGGTCACCTGCCCGGAGCCGGACGGCGAGGCCGCGCCGGCCGGGCACGCCGCGCTCAGCGTCCTGGAACCCGCGCCCAACCTGCGGCACGCCGACTGGGACCGGCTGCGCCCCCGGCTGGAGTCGCGGCTGCTCGACCGCATGGCGCGACTCGGCTACGGCGACCTGTCGGGCGCGCCCCGGCTGGTGCTGGACCCGCCCGCCTGGGCGGCGCGCGGCCACACCGCGGGCACCCCGTTCGCGCTGGACCACCGCTTCACGCAGACGGCGTGGCTGCGCCCCTCCGCCGTGGCCCGGCGGGTGCCGGGGCTGCACTTCGCCGGCATGTACACCGCGCCCGGGGTGGGGGTGCCGCCCGTGCTCATCTCCGGCCGGCTCGCCGCCGAACGCATCCTGGAGGAGACCCGTTGACGCTCACCGCCAGCTACGAACGCTGCCGGCGGCTCCACGCCCGCTACGGCCGCTCCTACTACCTGGCCACCCGCCTGCTGCCGCAGTGGAAGCGGCGGCACGTGCACGCGCTGTACGGTTTCGCCCGGTACGCCGATGAGATCGTCGACTCGTTCACGATGACCGCCGACCGGGCCCGCGCGCTGGACGCCCTGACCGTCAAGGTCGAGGCCGGGCTCGCCGGGGCGAAGCAGGACGATCCGGTGCTCCCGGCCTTCCTGCACACCGTGCACTCCTTCGGCATCGACCACGACGACGTCATGATCTTCCTCGCGTCCATGCGCGCCGACCTGTCGGTGACCCGGTACGCGACCTACGACGACCTGCTCGGCTACATGGCCGGGTCGGCCGCCGCCATCGGCACCATGATGCTGCCGGTGCTGGAGCCCGCCCCCGGGTGCGAGGAGGCCGCCCGCGAGCCCGCCCGCCAGCTCGGCCTGGCCTTCCAGCTCACCAACTTCCTGCGCGACGTGCGCGAGGACCACGCCAGGGGCCGCGTCTACCTGCCGATGGAGGACCTGGACAAGTTCGAGGTGGACCCGGAGGAGCTGGGCGCCCGCCGCACCCGGCCCGCCCTGCGCGACCTGCTGGCCTTCGAGGCGGGGCGCGCCCGCGACCACTACCGCGCCGCCGCCGGGGGCATCGGCCTGCTCGCCCCCTCGTCCCGGCCGTGCATCCGCGCCGCCTTCGACCTGTACGGCGGCATCCTCGACGAGATCGAGCGCCGGGGCTTCGAGGTCCTGGCAGGCAGGGTACGGGTGCCGCGCCGGCGCAAGGCGGCCGTGTTCGCCCGCCACCTGCTGGCCTCCGCCGAAGCGGGCCGGGCCGAGCGGCGCGTCAGCGTGGAGCTCCCGTGACGGCCCCGCCCGTAGTGGGACCCGTGGTGGGGCCCGTGGTGGGGCCCGTGGTGGGGCCCGTGGTGAGGCCCGTGGGGGCGCCCGTGGTCCTGGACGCGATGGGCGGCGACCACGGACCGGCCGCGACGGTCGCCGGCGCGGTGTCGGCGTGGCGGACGCACGGGGTGCCGGTCGTCCTGGTCGGCGAGCGGGACCGGGTGGAACGGGAGCTGCGCGGGCACGGCGCCGCAGGGGAGATCGCGGTGGTGCACGCCGAGGACGCCGTGCCGATGACCGAGCGCGGCGCCGCCGCCGCGACGCTGACGACGTCGAGTCTCGCCGTGGGCTGCGAGCTGGTCAGCCGGGGCGAGGGCGGGGCGTTCGTGTCCGCCGGGTCCACCGGCGCGGTGGTCTCGTGCGCGGTGCGTGGCATCGGCCGGGCCGGCGGGGTGCTGCGACCCGCTCTGGCCGTGGCCCTGCCCTCGCTGACGGGCGGCGCGAGCGTTCTGGTGGACGCGGGCGCGACCGCCGATCCGACCCCGGCCATGGTCGCCCAGTTCGCCCAGCTGGGCGCGGGCTACGCGCGGACCGTGCTGGGCCGCGCCGACCCGGTGGTGGGGCTGCTGTCGATCGGCTCCGAGCCGGGCAAGGGCAACCGGCTGACCCGCCGCGCCGGGGACCTGCTCGCCGCACTGCCGCTGCGCTTCCACGGCAACGTGGAGGGCCACGACGTGCTGGCCGGCGTCGTCGACGTGATCGTCACGGACGGCTTCACCGGCAACGTCGTGCTGAAGAACGTCGAAGGCTGCGTCCGCACGGCGCTGACCATGGTCGCCCAGGCCGGCATCGCCTCCCCGGAACGGCTCACCGAGGTCGCCCGCCGCTACGACCCGGAGACCCACGGCGGGGCCGCCCTCCTGGGCCTGCGCGGCACGGTCGTCGTCGCGCACGGCTCCTCCCCTGCGGCCACCATCGCCCGCGCCTGCGTGGTGGCGCACGCGCTGTCGGCGCAGGACCCGGCGGCCGGCATCGAGGCCGTGGCGGAGCCGGTGTCATGACCGGCTCCGGCGTCACGGCCGTGGCGGCGGAGCCGGCGCCGTGACCGTCTCAGCGCAGCGGGTCGGCCCCGTCCCAGGTGCCTTCGGCGGCGTACGGGGTGAAGCGGGCGAACAGTTCCTCGGCGTACCAGTCGTCCGACCGCACCCGCTCGATCACCCGCCGGTGCGCCTCGCCCCGGTAGGCGAAGGCGCGCACCGCCTCCCGGTCCCGCCAGAGAGAGAACGTCGCCTGCCGGGCCAGCGGCCACTCGCCGACGCCGATCGAGGCCAGGCAGCCGTCCTGCCGCCGCAGCAGCTCGTCGACCGGCGGCACCGACCGGTAGAACGCGACCAGGCGGCGAGGCCGGATCGACGCCCTGGTGAGCACCGCCACCGGCCCCCCACCCGGCGGCGCCGCGCCGGCTTCGGCGCCCCTCCGGGTGTCCCCGGTGTCGCGGGTCGCCGGGGCGTGGAACGGGTCGCGGCCCGACCAGGCGCCGCGCGAGGCCGTCGGGGCGAGCCTCACCTGCCAGAACTCGGACGCCTCCGACCGCCAGCGATCCGCGATCGGCGAGTCGCGCAGGAAGGCGTCCAGATCGTCCTCGCCGCGCCAGACCGCGAACAGCGCCCACCGGCGCAGGTCGGCGCCCAGGGACATGGCCCGGCCCCTGCCGGTGCCGAGCAGCCGCCAGAACAGCAGCCCGCCGGCGCTTCGCAGCAGCGGCCGGTCGAAGGCCATGTGCCGCATCGCGCGGGCGCTGTCGTACCGGATGAGGTGGAAGGACGCGATGGTTGAGGTGCTGGTGTCGGTCATCGCCGGCTACCTGCTCGGCTCGGTGCCGGTGGCGGTCCTGGTGGCGCGGGCGCACGGCGTCGACCCGCGCGACGTCGGCGACCGCAACCCCGGGTACTGGAACGTCAAGGAGCAGCTCGGCCGGCGGGCGTCGGTGCCGGTGTTCGCCGGCGACCTGCTCAAGGGCACGCTGGCCGCCCTCGTGGGCCTCCTGGTCAGCGGCGGCCACACCGCCACGCTGGGGGTCGTCGCCGGGCCGAGCGTGCTGCCGGTGTACCTGGCGGTGGCGGCGGCCATGGTGGGCCACGCGTGGCCGGTGTTCGCGGGCTTCCGCGGCGGGCGGTCGATCCTGACCTTCGCGGGGGGCGTCGCGGTCATCTGTCCTCCGGCGTTCGTGCTGGCGATCACCGCGCTGGCGGTCACGGCCGTGGCGCTGAGATCGTTCGCGGTGGGGGCGCGCCTGGCGGTGTTCGGCGTGCCGGTGCTGCAACTGCTGTTCGCGCCGGTGGAGCTGGTGGCGGCCACCGGGCTGCTGATGTGCCTCATCGGCCTGCGCTTCGGCCAGGCCGCGCTGGCCGCCCGCCGCCGCTGACCTCCGGGTACGTACGACCACGCCAGGTCCGTACGGGACGCAGCGTCGCCTGGGTGAGCCGGAACGCGGCGGCGGGGTCGAGCAGCGGCGACAGCAGGAGTCCAGGACCGGGGTCGCGGTAGCTGCCGCGCAGCGCGCCCGCGAGCAGCAGCCGCACCGCCAGCAGCGCCGCGTCCAGGCGGGTGGCGCGGCCGGCCGCCAGGCGGAGCACCGGCAGGGCCCCGGTCAGCCAGACGACGGCCAGGTCGGCCGCCTGCCAGCCGGGGCCGGTGACGTCGCGCAGCGGGAGCGAGCGGCCCCACTCGCGCCACAGCTCGCCCACCGAGTCGTGCATGTCGACCTCCAGCAGGCCGCCCGCGTCCAGGAAGCCGACCGTCCAGCCCCGCCCCGCCAGGGACCGGGCCAGCGCCACGTCGTCGGTCATCCGATCGCGTACCAGCGCGAACCCATCCACATCGGTCATCCGGGCCCGCCGGAAGGCCATGCACTGACCGTTGGCGACGGTGCGGTGCGGCGGCGGCGGGCTCGCGGGGCCGACCGGCCCGAACCGGTAGACCAGCGTCGCCAGCATGGAGGCGTGCAGCGCCTGTTCCAGTACGCCGTCGCAGACGAACCGGGGGCCCGCGCTCACCAGGTCGTAGCGCTCCAGCGTGGCCGCGAGCGCGCCGAATAGTCCGGGCCCGGGCCGCGTGTCGGCGTCCAGCGTGACCACGACCTCGCCGCCGGCCGCCGCCACCCCCTGGCGCAGCGCCCACTGCTTGCCCACCCAGCCGCCGGGCAACGGCTCGGCGGTGACGACCTTGGCCCCGGCCGCCGCCGCGACCTCGGCCGTACCGTCGCTGGAGCCGTCGTCGACCACGACCACCTCGGTGACGGCGGGGTCGCCGAGCGCGGCCCGCAGGCACGGCCCGATCCTGGCCGCCTCGTCGCGAGCGGGGATCACCACGGAGATCGTCACGTCCGCGTCGCCGCGCGGCCGGAGCGGCGGAAGCCGCCGCCGGCCCCGCGCGAGCCTGGCCAGCGCCACGCCGGCGGCGACCGCCTGCGCAACCGTCAACGGCCTCATTCGCATCCACCGCCTCGTCACGACCCACCTCGCATGCCGGTCGTCGTGGCCTGGCCTGGGCGGAAGTCCTGGGTCACCAGGTCGGCCACGATGCGGGCGCCCAGGGTCACCATGGGCAGCCCGCCGCCCGGGTGCGCGGAGCCGCCGACCAGGTACAGGCCGCGCCGGGGGCCGCGGTTGCCGGGGCGCAGGAAGGCCGACGTCCGGCCCCGGTAGGCGCTGCCGTAGATGGCGCCGCCCCAGGCCCCGTAACGATCGCGCAGGTCCGCCGGGGTGAAGACGTCGGCGAAGCGCAGCCGGCCCGCCAGGTCGTGCCCGCGCTCGGCCAGCCGTTCCAGGACCAGGTCCCGGTACGCGTCCACGCTGATCGGCCACCGGCCGGGGTCGCGGGCGGGCACGTTGACCAGCATCGTCCAGTTCTCCGCGCCCGCCGGGGCCTGCGTCGGGTCGTCCACCGCCGAGCAGCCGACGTAGATCGTCGGGTCGAGCGGCGGGCGACCGCGGTCGAAGATGTCGGCGAACTCCCGTGCGTAGTCCGCCGAGAACAGCACCGAGTGGTGCGGCAGCCCGGGCGTGCGCCCCTCCACGCCGGCCAGCACCAGCAGCGCCGACGACGAGCGCCCCAGCCGGGCGATCCGGCGCAGCCGCCCACGATCGGGCAGTAGGCGGCCGTAAAGCGCGGCGGCGTCGGTGTTGGCCACCACGACGTCGGCCCGGACCCGCTCCCCGCTCGCCAGCCGCACCCCGGTGACGGCGGAGCCGCCGGCCTCGACCGCCTCGACGGGCTCGGACAGGAACACCTGCACGCCCGCGGCCTTCAGCAGCAGGCCCAGGTCGTCGGCCAGCCGGGCCAGGCCGCCCGGCGCGTACCAGACGCCCTGGCCGTGCTCCAGCGCGGGGACGCACCCCAGCGCGGCGGGCGCGCGGTACGGGCTGGACCCGGCGTAGGTGGCGTAGCGGCCGACGTACTGCCGCAGCCGGGCGTCACGGAAGTGGCGGCGGGCCAGGCCGTCGAGCGTGCGCGCGGGCGCCACGGCCAGCAGGTCGGAGAGCCGGGCCTCGCCGGGGCGCCGGATCAGCGGCCCGGCGAACACCGTACGGTTCGCCGCGTCCAGCGCGCCGCGGGCCCAGTCGTGGAAGGCGCGCCAGGCCCGCCCCTCGCCCGGGGCCAGCCGCTCCACCGCCTCGGCCATGCGCTCGGGGTCGCGGTGGGCGTCCAGCTCCGTGCCGTCGGCGAACCGGTACCGGCACAGCGGGTCCGGTTCGATCAGGTCGCGTTCCAGCCCCAGCTCACGGAAGAGGCCGGGCATGGTCAGCAGCGACGGCCCGAGGGAGAAGGTGAACCCGTCACGGTGGTGCTCGGCCAGCTTGCCGCCCAGCCGGGGCAGCTGCTCGTACAGCCGCACCTCGTGTCCCCGCCGGGCCAGCAGCAGCGCGCACGCCATTCCGCCCACGCCGCCGCCGATCACCGTCACCTCTGCCATGTCCGCCTCCAGGCCAGCGCGGCGAACGCGCCCATCGTGATCCCGCCGGCCGCCGCCACCAGCGGGTCGGTCGGGTCGAACACCGCGGCGAAGGCGACCGTCTCCATGACCGCCATGACCGTGTACAGCGCGAGCAGCCCGCGCCCCGGCGGGGCGTCGCCGCCGATGCGCCCGACGATCAGCATGACCACGGCCGACACCAGCAGCCAGCCGGCGAAGTTGCTCAGCGGGATGCCCCGGTAGAAGCCGTCGTCCGCCGCCCACGTCCACAGGCCGAGGCGGACCATCTGCGGGTCGAGGAACAGGTCCCACGCCGTCATCGCGGCCGCGCCCACGCAGACCCGCGCCCAGCCGCCGGACGGGACGACGGCGGCGGCCACCGCGTACGCCGCGAGCCCCATGCCGCCCCACGCCACCGCCACCACGAGGGGCACGCCGCCCACCTGCGGCCACAGCACGTCGCTGTAGGCGTACGCGCCGAACGGGAAGCCGGTCAGCACCCCGACCACCTCGGCCGCGTACCCGGTCAGCACGGCCGCGCCGAACGCGGCCAGCGCCCTGCGCGTCCCCCACGCGCCGGCGGCGAAGGCGACGGCGGACACGGCGAGCACCGCGACGATCAGCCCGGTGAACCGTTCCGGCCGCGCGGCCAGACCGGACGCCACCTGCAGGCCGACCATGGTCAGCAGGGACAGGACTCCCAGCGCGCGTGCCGGCCCGAGGGCCACGCGTCCCGCCTGTTCGCTTCTCGTCTGTTCCACACACTGTCTTTCGAAGCCGTCGCGATCACGGATGCACGTGCCCGGTGGCGTGCCAAACGAGCGTCATGCCCGTCCGAGCATCGGGGCAAGATTCCCCCGCGCGCCGCCGTGACCTGGGAGGACGCCGGCGGCGGGGTGGCGTGCGACCGGCCGTCGTGGGCAGCTGTGGGGGCATGGCTGAGGACCAGCGCCTGGGCAGGCCGCGGGTGGCGGTGTCGAGCTGCCTACTCGGCGAGCGCGTACGGCACAACGGCAATCACAGCCGGTCCCGTTACCTCACCGACGACCTGAAGCCGTTCGTCGACTGGGTGCCGATCTGCCCGGAGATGGAGATCGGCCTCGGGACGCCCCGCGAGTCGATGCGGCTCGAACAGTCCCCCGGCGGCCCCCGGCTCATGACCCGCACCAGCCGCCGCGACCTCACCCCCGCCATGACGGAGCTGGCCGCCGAGCGGTCCGCCCGGCTGGACGTCGACGGGTACGTGTTCAAGGCCAAGAGCCCGAGCTGCGGCATCCACGGCATCCCGCTCTACGCCGGGAGCACGGCCCTGTCCCGGCAGCACCGGGGGCTGTTCGCCGACGCGGTGATCGAGGCCCATCCGCTGCTGCCGGTCGAGGACGAGGGCCGGCTCAACGACGCCGTGCTGCGTGAGGCGTTCACCGAGCGGATCTTCGCCCTCGCGCGGCTGCGTGAGCTGCTGGAGAGCGACTGGCGGCCCCGCGACCTGGTGGCGTTCCAGTCCCGGCACAAGATGCAGCTGCTCGCGCACTCTCCCGTGGGCTACCGCGAGACCGGCCGCGTGGTCGCCGAGGCGGGCACCCGCCCGCGTGAGGAGCTCGCCGGCGCGTACGGGACGGCGTTCCGCACCGCGATGGCGGTCCGGGTGTCGATCGGGCGCAACGTCAACGTCCTGCAGCACTGCCTGGGCATGCTCGGCGACGAGCTCGACCCGGTGCGCCGCGCCGACCTGGCCGAGGTCATCGGCTCCTACCGGGCGCGCCGGGTGGCGCTCAGCGTGCCGCTCGCCCTGCTGCGCCACCACGCCCGCGGCGAGGCCGCGACCTACGTCCAGGAGCAGACCTTCTTCTCCCCGTACCCGGACGAGCTGGGCCTGCGCAACCACGTCGCGTGACGGTTTGGCGGTCCGGCGTCCGGGCAGGCCACGGCCATGGAGCAGACGCGGTTCGACTTCGCCTTCGACAGCCGCTTCGGCCCGTGGCTGGGGATGCTGGGGATCCGGCCGGGCAACAGCTACGTCCTGGTGACCGAGGAGGCGCTGCGGGTGCGGTTCGGGCCCTGGGAGGTGGCGTCCCCGCTGGCGAACGTGACCGACGTGAGCGTGACCGGCCCGTACTCGGCGATCAGGGCGATCGGCGTGCGTGTGTCGCTGGCCGACCGCGGGCTGACCTTCGGTTCCGGCGTGCGCGAGGGCGTGTGCGTGCGGTTCCGGCAGCCGGTGCGCGGCAGCGAGCCGCTGGGGCTGGTGCGTCATCCCGGGCTCACCGTCACCGTCGCCGACTGTGCCGCTCTGGCCGACCGGCTGCGGCGGCTCGTCCGCACGGCGTGAGGCCGACGCCTTGACGCGATGATGGGGATATCCAGGACCGCGCCCGGGCGTGTCGGCGCGGACGCGGGTAGGGCGCCGCTCATGACGAAGAAGCGGAAGGACGAGCCTTCGGTGGGCGACGAGGTCACCTGGAAGAGCCACGGCTCCACCGCCCACGGCAAGGTCGAGAAGAAGCTCACCCGCAGGCAGCGCGAGGCCGGGCGCACGGTGGCCGCCTCGCCCGACGATCCGCAGTACGTGGTGCGCAGCGAGAAGAGCGGCAGGAAGGCCGTGCACAGGCCGTCGGCGCTGCGCCAGGAGAAGGACTCCTGATGACCGAGGAGGAGCGGCGGGCCGTCGTCGCCGAGTTCGACCGGGCGGTCAACATGACCGCCCGCGAGCTGGAGGGCTGGCTGGCCACGGACGAGTCCCGGGCGGTGGGCCAGAAGGACGACGGCGGCGAGTCCACCGGGCACGCGTCCGGCCGCAGGATCGTCGAGCTCCTGCGCGCCAGGCGGTCGGCTCTCACCGATCAGGACTACGCGCACATGCGCAAGGTGGTCGGCTACGTGCACCGGCACCTGGCGCAGCGGCCCTCAGGCGACGTCCGGGAGACCCGCTGGCGCTACTCGCTGATGAACTGGGGCCACGACCCGCTCAAGTCCGGATGAGTCGAACCTCGCGGCGCGGGCTGCGTATCTCTGAGAGAAGAGAGCTCGGTCCGCGCACCGAAGGGGCACCATGACGATTCATCCCGGCAAGTTGCTCGGCGTCGCCTGCGCCGTGGTCCTGGGCGCGTCACTCAGCGCCTGCGGGGCGTCGGAGACGGGGGCGCGGCCCCCGGCGGCCCATCACGCCCACGCGGCCCCGGCGCCGGCCGGCGGTCCTCCGGCGCCCGCCGCCGCACAGGCGAGCGTCGAACAGCTCGGCGCGGCTCTCGGCTGCCCCCGGCCGAGCGTGCAGATCGACGCCGAGGAGCTGCGGCAGGCCGCCTGTCAGACCTCCAGCAACCGCGCCACCCTGGTCACCTTCGCGACGGGCAAGGGCCAGCGCGACTGGCTGGACGCCGCCCAGCCGTACGGGGGCAGCTATCTGGTGGGCGAGCGCTGGGTGGTCGTCTCCGAGCCGCCGGTACTGGAGAGCCTGCGCACCCGGCTGGGCGGCGTCATCGAGTCGACGCGGCACCACTGAGCGCCGCCCGGGGTTCTTGACAGGCGAGCCGGGGCGTCAATTACCTTGTACATATGAATAGGTCTTCAGATGAAGGCGTGTTGTCGATCGACGGCTGCGTCGTCAAGGTGGTCGACGCCGACCGGGTCGCCGCCGTGCGTGAGCGGATGCCCGACGCCGAAGACCTGATCGACACCGCGGACGTCTTCGGCCTGCTGTCGGACCCCAACCGGCTCCGGCTGCTGGTCGCGCTGCTCGACGGCGAGCTGTGCGTGTGCGACCTCGCGGCGGTGACCGGCCAGAGCGAGTCCGCCGTCTCCCACGCCCTGCGCCTGCTGCGCGCCCACCGCATCGTGGCCGCCCGCCGCTCCGGGCGGATGGCCTACTACCGGCTGGAAGACCCGCACGTGCGGATGCTGCTGGACCTCGCCCTGGCCCACATCCAGCACACCGAGGCGATCCACCCCGAACGCGACGGGGGCGAGTGATGGGCCACGGCCACGGGCACGGCCACGGGCACGGCCACGGCCACGGGCACGCGGGCGGCCGCCACCGCTGGCGCCTGGCGGTCTCCTTCGCCCTGATCGGCGCCTTCTTCCTGGTCGAGCTGGCCTACGGCCTCCTCTCCGGCTCGCTGGCGCTGCTGTCGGACGCCGGTCACATGGCCGCCGACGTGGTCACCCTCGGCGCGGCGCTGGTCGCCACGAGGATCGCCACCCGCCCCGACACCACCGGCCGGCGCAGCTACGGCTCCTACCGCGCCGAGGTGTTCGCCTCCCTGCTGGCCGTGGTCCTCATGCTCGTCGTCGCCGTCTACGTGGCGGCCGAGGCGATCGGCCGCATCGGCGCCCCCGCCGAGGTCTCCTCCGGCCCGATGCTGGTCGTCGGCGCCATCGGGCTGGCCGTCAACCTGGTGGCCCTGCTGCTGCTGCGCGCCGGGGCCGCCGAGAGCCTCAACGTCAAGGGCGCCTACCTGGAGGTCGTGGCCGACACCGCCGGCTCCGTCGGCGTCATCGTCGCCGGCTGGCTGGTGGCCTCCACCGGCCAGTCCTCCTGGGACACCGTCGTCGCCCTGGCGATCGGCGTCTTCGTCGCCGTCCGGGCCGTGGCACTCGGGCGACAGGTCTTCGCCGTGCTCGGCCAGCACGTGCCCGAGGGAATCGACGCCACCGCCGTGGCCGGCGACCTGGCCGCCATCGACGGCGTACGGGACGTGCACGACCTGCACCTGTGGACGCTCACCTCCGGCATGAACGTCGCCACCGCCCACCTGGTCACCGCCGACCAGAGCGACCACCACGCGGTGCTCGACCAGGCGCGCGACCTGCTGCTCAGGCGGCACGGCGTGGCCCACGCCACCCTCCAGGTCGAGCCCGCCGACCACAGCGGCTGCGACGAGCTGGGCTGGTGACCCCCATCAGGACGTGAGCACCTCGACGGCCACGCCGAACGACTGAGGGTCGGCCTCGCGCAGCGGCCCCAGCGCCGCGGTCCAGGCGGGCCCGGCCAGCACCTGCGCCAGCAGGCGACGGGCGTGGCCGGGAACGACGCCCTTGGACAGGGCGATCAGGATCTGGGCGCGGCGTTCCGGGTCCTCGACCGCCGACGCCATGCCGGCGACCTTGCCGGCCAGCGGCGCGGCCGCGTCGAACCCCCGGCCGTCCGCGATCGCCTTCACCAGATCGGCGAAGGCCGACAGCTGCTGGTCCGGGTTGGTGACCCGGCCGGGCAGCAGGCTCTCCGCCCGCTCGGCCACGTCCGGCACGACGATCCCACCGGGGTCGGCCCTCGTCACCGCGGTGTACGCGCGAGCCAGGTGATCGGCCAAGGGGATGTGCCTGCGGGCGATCGAGGCGGCCTCGGCCGGCTCGCCGCCGTCCGCCAGCGCCTTCACCAGCGTGACGTACGCGCGCGCCCGGTCGCCCGTCGCCCTGATCTCGTCCAGCAGTCGCAGGGCGCGTGGCACCTGCCCGCGCAGGGCGAAGGCGGCTGCCAGGTCTCCCAGCGCGCCGGCCCGGTCCTGTCCTGGCGGGAGTTCGCCGATCAGCCGCCGGGCCTGGCCGGGGTGACCGAGGCGGATGAAGAGTCTCACCAGCGCCATGAGGAGGCTGGTGCGCCGGCCGGAGGCGGGGAGCCGGCGGACGAGTTCCTCGGCCTCGCCGGCCAGCTCGTGTGCCGAACCGGCCCTGCCCTGGTCGGCGGCCACCTTGGCGAGCCCGACCAGCGCCTGCGCGCGCTGGTCCGGCGACCAGCGAAGCTGGTGCAGCAGGCGTCTGGCCCGCGCCGGCGACCCGCGTGCGGCCACGGTCTCGATCAGCCCGACCCAGCACTGCGCCCGCCGGTCGGCGTGGGGGATCTTCTTCACCACGGCCATGGCCCGGTCCAGGTCGGGGAGCTTGCCGACCAGCGTGGTGAGGGCCTGCGCCCGGCTGTCCTCGGGCAGCGACAGGGCGAGCCGCTCGGCGCGGTCGAACTCTCCTCGACCGGCGAGCGACTCGGCCACTGCCGCCAGCGCTCTGTCCTGCTCGTCGTGGCCGGCAAGCCTGGCCCTGGCCAGGGCCTCGGCTTGGCCGGGGTGCTGCCTGGCGATCACCTTGACCAGGTCGACCAACATCCGCGCCCGGATGGCCGGCTCGGGGATCGCGCAGGCCAGGGTCTCGGCGAGCGCGGGATCCTCGACCGCCTCCGCGAGCGCCACCAGCGGCCGCGTCCTCTGCGCGCCGGACGTGGCGGAACGGGCCTGTGCCTCCGCCTCCTCGGCCAGCTCACGCGCCCGCTCGACGTCACCGCGATCCAGCGCCGCACCGCCCGCGGCGCTCAGCGCCCGGCTCCGCTGGTGGTGGCCGCCGATCGAGCGGACCACCTCCTCGGCCCGAGGGTCCCCGCAGACCGCGAAGGCCCGGACCACGGCGACCAGCGCCCGCTCGGCCCAGTTCTGCGAGGCCTGCTTGCGCGCAGCCTGCTTGCGCGCGGGCTCCTTCCGCGCGGCCTGCTTGCGCGCGAGGACCTCCGCCTGCTCGACCACCTCCACCGCCCACTCCCGGTCACCCCGCCGGGCGATGCCTTCCGCGACGGCCGCCAGCGCCTGAGCACGCAGGGCCGACGTCGGGACGGACGAGGCCACCTCGATGGCGCGCTCCAGGTCACCGTCGCCGACGAGGCCGCCGGCCAGCGCTTTCAGCACCTGGAATCGCTCGTACACGGTCGGCGCCTTCTCCGCCAGGTCCCTCGCCCGTGGGAGTTCGCCGCAGCGGGCCATGACCTCCACCAGCGTGGCCAGCGCCCAGCTCTGCGTGCCGTCGCCGACGATCACCTCCGCCGTGGCCTCCGCCCGCCGCAGGACGGCCCGCGCCAGGTCGAGGTCGTCGGCCGCGGCCTGCCGGGCGATAGCGCTCAACGCCCGCACCCGCTGGTCCGCGAGCGGGATCCGGTCGGCGAGGCTCTCCGCCCGCGCCAGGTCGCCGCAGGCGACGGCCGCCTCGACCAGAGCGGCCAGCGTCCTGGCCTGGAGGCGCGGGTCCACCGCCGTCCGGGTCACTTCCTCGGCCCGGTCGAGCAGCCGGCGCGAAGCGGGCCGGCACGCTCTCGCGATCATTCCCAGGGCCCACGCCCGCCTCTCCGGCTCGCCGATCGTGTCGGCGAGCGCCTCCGCCGCGACCGGCTCCCCCCGGCCGGCCAGCTCCCACGCGACCCCGGCGGTCGCCCAGGCCCGCCGCCCCGGGTGATGGATGGTCCGGGCGAGCGCCTCGGCCTTGACCAGCTCGCCCTCCTGGGCCAGGACCCGCGTCACTTCCGCCAGCGCATCAGCCTGCTCACCCGGGTCGGCGATCGACCGGGCCAGCGATTCGGCGTGGGTGGCCTGACCCAGCCTGACCCAGAGCACGAGCAGCTCATCCGGCCAGCGCGGGGCGGCGCCGCCCACCCGGTCGCGGGCGACGGCCAGACGGACGAGATCCCCCAGGCCGGGCTCGGGCTGATCGCGGATGACGTCCTGAGCGGCGGCGATCTCGCGGAGGGCCGCCGCCTGACCGCCTATGAGACGGCTCATCCGGCCTTGGCGGGCCGGGTCCAACGCGTGGTCCACCAGCCGCGCGCCGGTCAGCAGCCTCCGGTACGAGGTGAGCAGGTAAGCCGGCGTGTCCTCCGGCCACCCCTGCGCCCGGTAGGAGTCCGCCCACTCGTGGATGCGTGCCCGATGGCCGTCGAGATCCCCGCCGAGCTTCTGTTCGGCTGTCCGGAGCAGCGTCTCGTGAGCGAACGCGTAGCTCTCGGTGTCCGTCGCGAAGCCGAAGATGTTGCTGTCGAGCAGGTCCTTGATCTCGTACCGGCTCAGGCCCGTCAGCGTGGCGAGGTCTTCCGGGGTGAGCCCGCCCCGGGCGGCGGCGAGGAGGCCGAGCAGCGCGTCGTTCCGGTGGACGTGCAGCCACCAGTCGAGCTCCTTCCTGGCCTCCAGTTCGAGATGCTGGGCGTACGGGGTCGATCTCAGCGTCCTGACCCGGCACCGGTGCAGGGGATGGTCGGCCCGGAGTCTCAGATGGAGGCCGGGGTTCGGACGACTGGTGACGAGCACGCCCACGTTCGCGGGGAGGATGCGCGGGAGCTGAAGGGCGATGGCGGGGTCCTCGTCCAGCCCGTCCACGACCAGCACCAGGCGTTCCCCGTTGTCCCGGCAGCGTTCGGCCGCGCTTTCCAGCAGGTGGTGGAAGGCTCCCGGTGAGTGCGGCTCCTCGGCGATGGCCGCGAGTTGCTCGCCCACGACCTGGAGGAAGTCGTCCTGACGGCCCAGGCGGTTGACCGCGAAGTACGCCGCCACCCGCACGCCGGGCGGCGGGTCGAGCACGAAGGCGGACGTCAGGGCGGTCTTGCCCGACCACGGCTCGCCCTGCCAGCGCAGATACGTCTCGTCGCCCGTACAGAAGGATGTCAGCTCGTCCAGTTCGCGGTCGCGGTCACGTAACCCACCGTCCGGCGCCAGATCGCGGACCTGCGCCGCGTACGCGCCGAGGTCCCGGCCGGGCGGCTTGTTGACGCTCTCAGGCCGGTGCCAGCCGATCTTTTTCCGGTGTTCGGGCGTCAGGTCCCAGTCGGCCCGTTGAGCCGTGAGATGCCGCGCGCCCTCTTCCAGGTGCACCTCTTTGATGATTCCGACGAGCCGCTTGCGCGCGAAGAGGGCGGCGCCCGACATGCCTTGCCAGGCCGTACCGAACGGGTCCTCGGCGGGCGGGTTGTCGATCGAGACCTGCAAGGTTCCGGTCCGGATGTTCGACAGCGGGTAGATCGAACCGATCAGTTGAAAGCTGTCCCGCCACTCCTCTCGGAACTTGAACGAGGGGAACCCGAGTGCCTCGCAGGCCACCTTGCCGCCGCGCGGCTCCACAAGGCCGTAGCGGGTCGTCTCCACCTCGTCCTCAAGGCCGACGTGGAGCGCGGCGAGATCGCCCTCACTCCAGAGGAACCGCGCGGCCACCTTGCGCTCGGGTTGGAAAAAACGCACCGAGATGGCCTCGTCGTCCCCGACCACGTACCCCTTGACCACGTGTGCGGCGGTCAGGACGACGTCCGACGTCACCCGATAACCGGAACCGTAGGCTTTCTCGCCCTCGGGCAGTTTGACGATGATCTGCGCGACTCGCTCGGGCTTCAGTCTTCGCCCTCCCTCGCCCTGCCACCGATCTGGACGGAGCCACCCTTGTTCTTGGGCTCCAGGGTGAGCTTCACCCTGTGGGTCCTGGCCTCGATCTCCTTGGCGTCCGCCCCGGCCTCCACCACCCAGAACTTGACCTTGCCGTTGGCCGCCGCCTCCTCGGTGACCATGACCGTGATCTCCAGCTCAATGGACCCCACGGCGAACTGGAGCGCCTCCCCCTGGGCTGCTCGAACCGCCCGGGTCAGCTCGCGGCGCAGTTCACTGACGACCGTGGACAGTTCAAGCACTGATCCTCCCGAGCAAGGGTTTCGTGGAATCATGCCGAGTAAACCGTAAGTTGATCGATACGGTCAGGGTGGGCATCTTGGGAATCTCCGGCAGCCGCGTGGTCGTTACCGAACCGATCTCATCCTCGGCGACGCGGCCCATCACGCTCCATCTGCCCCCTGGACCCGAGGACCACGTCTCCGCGGTCCTGGACACCTGGACAGGCCAGGGTCTCTCGATCTCCGACCGGCGCTCTTCGATGCGGTTCGAGGCGGGCGACAATCCCGACGCCCTCATCTATTACGTGGTGCTGTCCGAGTTCGTCAACCGATGGGTCGCCGTCCACGTCAACCAGGTGCCCCTGGACTTCCAGCGGATCTACGAGGAGAGCCGGAGCCTGCCCGACGCCGGCAAACCGGGGGAGTTTCTGAAGTGGGCCCAGGTCGGCGGTGAGGATCCCGGCCACATGCCGCACGTGGTCGTCGAGACCGAGGCGGATCTCATCCCGCGGACGGTGTCGCTGATCCGCTACACGGCACGGCTGCGCATGGTCCCGCCCACCCGGACGAAGGCCGCCTTCGTCTGCTTCGCCCGCGTGGCGGGGATCCGCCTGGCCCGCCAGAAACGACTCCCCTTCCTCTCCACCGGCCGCGAACCCGAACCGGTTCGCAAGCAGTCGCCCGACCAGGGCATCGACCTCGAGCACATCCGGATGAGCGTCACCCCGCGCAGAAAGGTCGATCCGCCGACCACGTACGACCTCGTCCCGCGCAGCGGGAGCCGAGAGGGTTACCGGACCCTGGCCGAGGCGAACGCCACACCGATCGAGGCGATCCTGCGCCGGCTGGGGTCCTCCCCGACCGGCGACGACCCCGTCGTGTGGACGTGCCCGCGCGTCGTCGCCCGTCACCTCGACAACCCGAGACCCTCGATGCGGATCCGGAAGAACCGGGTCCTGTGCACCGGCTGCGACACCGCCCACCTCACTCCGGTGGAACTCGTGGCCGGGACGCTGGACATCACCCCGGACGAGGCCGCCTCTCTCATCCTCCGGCCGGACTACGTCATCGACCGCCCGGTGCCCGGCTACCGCCGGCCGGAACTGGTCTCCCCGCCGCTCCCCGGAACCCTCGTCACCGCCTACATCTCCGCAGACCGGCCCGACAGGTTCGACGGCGTGATCTACGACGCGGGCATCGGACATCCGCGAGAGGCGATCATCTGGCGCCCCGACACGGCCAATCTTCCCCCGGACGTCTCACCGGTCGAGCTGAAGCCGGGTGACACCGTCACCGCCCTCGTCACAGAAGTCCAGGAATCAGCCGCGTGCCAGCTCTCCATCACCTCGCCCGCGCTGGCGGCGCGCACCCTCGCCTCGCAGGTCCCGGAGATCATCGACGGCTCGGTGGTGGTCATGGCGGTCGCGCGGATGATGAACAGCCGCACCAAGCTGGCGGTGGCTCCGACGGAGGAACGGTTGAACGCGGTGGGCGCGGCGCTCGGCAAACGCGACAACCATTACCACCTCCACGCGGCGCACCGCCTGCTCAACAGGCACAGACTGGGCGACCCTCCCGACACGTGGGAAAGACTGGAGATCATCGCCTACTCCGCCGACCTGCGGACCTATCTGATGAACGCCATGCGCCCGACCAAGGTGATCGACTGCCGGATCCGGGGGAACAACGCGGTGGTCACCGTGACGCCCCTCCAGTATCGAGGCGGCGTCGGACGAGGCGGACTCAACGCGCAACTCGCCGGGCAACTCACCGGTCTCTACGTCGAGGTGGCGCCCGACGGCACCGACCTCGGCGCCCGGACACCACCGGACCGGCCAGGACGTCACGCCTGAGGTTTCATCGGACGCGGCCCGCTGAAACCGCCGCGAGGGGGCCGTGAAACCGGCGGCGCCGATGGTGTGGCCATGAACATCACAGAACTCGGCCGTACCGGGGACGGCGCCGCGCCCCCCGGCGGTACGGAACAGGCGGTGCTCGCGGCGGGGCTGGTCAAGGCGTTCGGCGAGCAGCGCGCCGTGGACGGGATCGACCTGGAGGTGCGGTCCGGCGAGATCTTCGGCGTCCTCGGGCCGAACGGCGCCGGCAAGACCACGATGCTGCGGATGCTGTCGACCCTGCTGCCGATCGACGCGGGCCACGCGCGGATCTTCGGCGTCGACGTGGCCGGCGAGCCGCACGTGATCCGCCAGCTCGTGGGCGTCACCGGGCAGTACGCGTCGGTGGACGAGAACCTGACCGCGCGCGAGAACCTGTGGCTCTTCGCCCGCCTGCAGAGCATCCCGTCCTCGCGGGCCCGGCGGATCGCCGACGAGCTGCTCGGCCAGTTCGGCCTGGAGGAGTCCGCGGACCAGCCGCTCGCGCAGTTCTCCGGCGGGATGCGGCGCCGCCTCGACCTGGCCGCCAGCCTGATCACCAGACCGCCGCTGATCTTCCTGGACGAGCCGACCACCGGCCTCGACCCGCGTACCCGCGGCCAGATGTGGGCCACGATCCGCGGCCTGGTCGCCGACGGCTGCACGGTCCTGCTGACCACGCAGTATCTCGACGAGGCCGACCAGCTCGCCGATCGGATCGCCGTCATCGACCACGGCCGCAAGGTCGCCGAAGGGCCGGACAGCCTCGCCACGAGCGCCCGCGCCTCGCCGATCAGGGCGGTCCCGCGCCGGTCGCCGTACCCGGCGCGGACGCGGGCCGCTCCAGAGCGGAGGCGACACCCCGCACCGCGGCCTCGCTGCGCAGCAGGCAGGCGAGCAGCTCCTCGTCGCGGGGGCGGCCGGCCGCCGCCTCCTCCAACAGCGGCAGCGCCCCCTCGTGATCGCCGGAGCGGGACCGCGCGACGGCCACCAGCCGCCGCGCCTCAGCCAGCCGCCCAGCGGCGACGGCCCGCAACTCCCCCAGCGCCCCCAGGCCTTCTCGCAACCCGGCCCCACCCGCAGCCGCCTCCACGCCGCATGTGCCCGCCGCCTGCGGCCCGCCGGTCACGAGCCCCATCGCCTCTTCCGCGAGCCGCCGCGCCCCCGCCACGTCGTCGGCGGCCAGCGCGACCCGGGCCCGCTCGACCAGCACCCCCAGCAGCAGCGCGTCCACCTGCTCGGCGGTCAGCCCAAGCCGGTAACCCCGCTCGGTGCGCAGCACGACGTCGGCGGCGGTCGCGGCCCTGGTCCGCGAGACGACCACCTGAAGCGCCTTCACAGGGTTCGCCGGAGGCTCGTCCGGCCATAACTCCTCCACCAGGCGCTCATGACCGGCGCCCGCCCGCCCGTGCAGAACGAGCACCGCCAGCAAGGTCCGTGCGCGGTCCCCGACCACCCGCGCCCCCCGCCAGCGGACACCGTCGAGCAAGGTCAGCACCGGAGCCACGGTCTTAGCTTACGGACGCCGGCCGGCTTCGGACGTGCCGGCGACCTTCGACCCGAGGCCCGTCGGCCGACGAGCGGCGAACCCAGGCGAAGCCTCTGAGCAGCGCCCGTCCGGAAACGCTCAGTCTCCGTCTTCACGCGAATCCTGGTCCGAGACATTCGGCGGCCCAATGATGACATCATGTGACCATGCGACGACCCCGAGTGAAATATTTCAACACCACGGGACCGTGCAGCCCACTGCACCACTACACCTTGCCTCCCACGCGACGGCTCCCCGAGGCGCGCGAGCTCATCGAGATGGACCGCTACTTCGTGCTGCACGCGCCCCGGCAGACCGGCAAGACGACGATGCTGCGCACCCTGGCGTCCGAGCTGACCGCCGAGGGCGACATCGCGGCCCTGATGTTCTCCTGCGAGCGCGCCAAGTCGGCCGGTGACGACTACGCCGCAGCGGAGTCGCTTCTGCTGGATTCCCTCCGCGAGGCCGCCTCGCGGTCGGGATGGCCGAAGAAACTGCTCCCACCGGACTCCTGGCCGCAGGTCACGCCCGGCGCCCGGTTCGGTTCGGCGCTGAGCGAGTGGTGCCGCCGCTCCCCGCGCCGCGTGGTGCTGCTCCTCGACGAGATCGACGCCCTGCAGGGCAACAGCATGGTCAGCATCCTCAGTCAGCTCCGCCACGGCCACAACGCCCGGCATGAGGGCCAACCGTTCCCCGCGTCCGTGGTGCTGTGCGGGCTGCGCGACCTTCGTGACTACAAGGTCGCCTCGGGCGGCGAGCCCGGCAGGTCGAACCCGGCCAGCCCGTTCAACATCGTCGCCAAGTCGCTTCGCCTGGGCGACTTCACCGCCGACGACATCGCCGAACTCTACGGCCAGCACACTCAGCAGACCGGCCAGGAGTTGACCAAGGACGCGGTGGAACGGGTCTTCGAGCTGACACAGGGCCAGCCGTGGCTGGTCAACGCCCTGGCCCACGAGGTCGTCTACGAGATGGGCGTGACCGGCGCCGTCGCCGCCGGGCAGGTGGAAGACGCCAAGGAGCGGTTGATCCGGGCGCGCGCCACACATCTGGACTCTGTGATGGCCCGGCTGCATGAGCCGCGGGTCAAGCGGGTGATGGAGCCTGTCGTGGCCGGGACCTTCCCCCACATCGACCTCGCCTTCTCCGACGACCTGTCCTACGTACGCGACCTGGGCCTGATCAAGCAGAAGCCCCCGCTCGAAGTGGCGAACCCGATCTACCGGGAGGTCATCCTGCGCGTGCTCGGAGACCCGTCGGAACAGTACGTGATGGCCGACCCGCGCAGCTTCGTGCTGCCCGACGGCCGGTTCGACCTGCCGCGCCTGCTGGAGGAGTTCGTCGTCTTCTGGCGCGAGCACGGCGAAGTCCTCATCCAGCAGGAGGGCTACCACGAGGCCGTGTGCCAGATCATCCTCATGGCCTTCCTGCACCGCCTGGTCAACGGTGGCGGCTACCTCGACCGGGAGTACGCCGCCGGCACCAAACGCCTGGACGTGTTCGTCCGCTGGCCTTACACGAGCCCCGACGGCGAACGGCTCATGCAGCGAGAGGCCATGGAACTGAAGGTGTGGCGAGCAGGCGAGAACGACCCGGCACCCGACGGCCTCGCCCAGCTCGACCGCTACCTGGACCGCCTCACCCTCTCCACCGGCGCACTCGTGATCTTCGACCGCCGCCCCGAGGCCCCGCCCTGGCAGGAACGAGGCGGCTTCCAACAGGCGACCACACCCTCCGGCCGCCAGGTCACCGTCCTGCGCGTCTGACGGGGTGCTTCAACGGATCGCCGGGCGAAGGCGAGCTGGCCCGCGCCTCCTGGACGCACCGCCTCTGGCCTCTCATAAGCCGTGAGGCGGGCCCTCGATGGTTTCGCGAGTGGCTGGACATTGAGCAGGAAGCTCAGAGCCGCGTCACCACGGTTACGCGGACGCCGGCGGTGGCGAGCCAGGCGGCGAGACCCGGCGAAGTAGCCGTCTCCCGAGCCGATGAAGACCCCGTTCGAAGCGCCGGTCGACGCGGTCGCCGATGGAGTCGGAGTACTCGCGGACGGTGCCACCGGGGGCGCTGTGGATGACTCGTCAGCCGGGGTCCGTGTCCAGGACGTAGCGCAGGTAGAAGTCCGGTTTGGTCAGGAAGCGGCGCCAGTCGTCGACGAGTTGCAGGTCCTGCCATTCCGTCGTGCGGAGGCCGTGTTCGCCGACCTCGATGATCTGGGAGCCCGGCAGGCCGGCGAGGATCGGTGAGTGTGTGGCGCAGATGATCTGGCCGCCCTCCCGCGCGACCCGGTGCATCAGGCCGACCAGGCGCAGGCATGAATGGAACGACAGCGCCGCTTCGGGCTCGTCCATCAGGTACAGGCCCGGCCCCGACACCATGCGGTCGAGTACGGTGAAGAATCCTTCGCCGTGGGACTGTTCGGCGAGGTCGTCGTCCCAGTAGCCCGGCAGGCCCGACACGTTCCGGCCGAGGTTGAACAGTGTCTCGGCGCGGAAGAAGAACGCCCGCCGCTTGCGGCGAGGGCCGTGGAGCAGCCGGAGTCCGGTGGTGGTGAGTTCGGCGTCGAGGACCGCGCCCAACGCGGTGGGCTCGCCGGTCGAGGAGTACTTCGTCCCCGCTTTGCCGCCTTCGGAGTTGATGCCGCACACATCGGCGATGGCCTCGACCAGCGTCGACTTCCCTGACCCGTTCGCACCGACCAGGAAGGTGACCGGCTGGGTGAAGGTCAGCCCGTGCTCGACGAGATCGCGTACCAGGGGCAGGTCACCTGACCAGCCGCCCGGCGAGCGGAGGGCCGCGAGCCGCGTCAGCATCATCGCCGGCCTCCGGCGTCCGGCCGTCGGTGCTTCTCCGGTGCGGTGTGGTCGGGCGGCACGCTAGTGGTCCTCCGGGGTGCGGTCGAGGATCAGGTCGGTGGCGCGGGCGAGGACCTGGGCCCGGGTGCGGTCGCCGTGGTCGGCGACGAGGAAGTGCTCACCGATGGCCACGCAGAAGGCGATCATGCTTCGCGCCTCGACCTCGTCCGGGTCGGAGCAGAAGGTGCCGATCATCTCGCGCAGCAGCCCCATGCGCCGGTTGTCGACCCGGCGCAGGCGCTCGGCGACCGCCTCGTCGCGCCGGGCCCAGTCGCGGACGGCGAGGTCGATGGGGAGCAGGCGGCCGCCGGAGAAGGTGAGCATGCCCGCGCGCTGGATCCGGGCCTTCGGGTCGCCGCCTTCGCGCTCGATGCGGTCGAGGACCTCGTCCACGCTCTCCCGCTCCCAGGTGTCGAGCATCGCCGTCAGGAGCGCGTCGCGGTCGGCGAAGTAGCCGTAGAAGCCGCCTTTCGTGACGCCGAGCCGCTTGGCCAGCGCCTCGATCCTCACGGCGTCGGGACCGCCGGCGGCCAGGGTCCGCAGCCCTTCCTCGATCCACTTCTCACGCGGCGTCCTGGTCGCGCCCACGATGTGTGCCACCTCACCTCTCAGCGATATATACGCTGCCGTATAGTACGCGCTAACCTCCATTATACGGTTGCGTATACATCGAAGGAGACAGTCGGATGACCGGCTCGTTAGTGGAAAGCGCGGTGGGGACGCGGGTGCCCGGGTCCGTCCGCGCCCTCAGTTCCTTGTCCCGGATCGACTACGCCGACCTCTTCACGCTCTCCACCGGACAGCAGGCGACCCCCGAGCAGTGGGCCCGCGCGATGTTCGGCGACGTCCCCGACGCCGCGGAGCGGTTCATCTGGGGCGCCCTCCTCGGGCTGCGTCTCAGCCGGGAACGATCGCCGGACACGGTGGCCGGGTGGCGGATCAACGGACGCGGCGGCGACTGGATCCGGCTCGGGGCCGCGTCCTGGTTCCTGACCTGCGAGCTTCTCGTACGGACGAGCGGCGGGCAGGTGTCACTCGGGACCTTCCTGCGCTATGACCGGCCCCCGGGCCGCGGCGTGTGGCGCGCGCTGTCGGCGGTCCATCGCCTGCTGGTGCCGGGCGTGCTCCGCGACGCCGCGAGCCGGCTCCGCGATGTTCGTTAGTTCCGCAGGGCCGCGATCCGTAGTCTGGGGACGCGATCGAGATCGAATCTGACAGGGAGCACCCATGACGGTTGAGATCGTTTACGAGACGCACTCGATCAGCGTCCACAACGAGACGGGCGTCGCCAGCGGCTGGTTGCCCGGCGAGCTGTCCGAACGCGGCCTGGCCCTGGCCGCCGAACTCGGCGAGCGCCGCCGCGACGACGGGCTGGACGCGGTGTTCAGTTCCGACCTGTACCGCGCCGTGCAGACCGCGCGGGTCGCCCTGGGGGACTCGGGGATCCCCCTGTTCCAGGACCGGCGGTTGCGCGAGTGCCACTACGGCGAGTTCGACGGCATGCCGGTGAGCCTGCTGGAGGCCCGGCGCGCCCGGCACATCGACGAGCCGTGGCCCGGCGGCCAGAGCTACCGGGACGTGGTGGAGCAGACGAGCGACTTCCTGGCCGAGCTGGCGGCGCGGTGGGACGGCGGGAAAGTGCTGCTGATCTCGCACTCCGCCAACCGCTGGGCCCTGCAGCACCTTCTGCACGGCGTGCCGCTCGCCGAGCTGGTCGATCGGCCGTTCGACTGGCGGCCCGGCTGGACGTTCCAGCTGCCGGGCGACTGGACGGGGGCCGCTCGGGTCCCACCAGCCGGCCCGGCGCCCATGACGCCGCCGTAAAGCCTGTGCCCCGCCTGCGCGAGATGGTGGGATTTATCCGGCTTTAATACGATCCGGTCATGCCGGGTGAGACATGATGATCAGGGTGGTCATCGCCGACGACCACGCCATGATCAGGGCGGGCCTGCGGCTGGTGGCGGAGAACGCCCCCGGCGTGGACGTGGTCGGCGAGGCGGCCGACGGCGTGGAGGCCGTCGCGGTGACGCGGCGCGAACGGCCGGACGTGCTGCTGCTCGACATCGCCATGCCGCGCCTGGACGGCCTGGCCGCAGCCACGACGCTGCTCGCCGACCCCGCCCCGCCGCGGATCGTGATGCTGACGACCTTCGGCAGCGACGAGAACCTGCACGCAGCCCTGCGTACCGGGGTCAGCGGCTTCCTGCTGAAGAGCTCGCCCCCCGAGCACCTCGTGGAGGCGGTACGGGTCGCGGCGGCGGGCGACGGGATGATCGATCCGGCGGTCACCCTCCGGGTCATCGCGTCCTTCGCCGCGCAGCCCGTACTCTCGCCGCCTCCCGAGCTGGCCACCCTCACCGCGCGTGAGCTGGACGTGCTGCGGCTGCTGACTCGGGGCCTGTCCAACCGGGAGATCGCGGCGGAGGCCGGGATCGGCGAGGCGACGATCCGCGGCCATGTCGCCCAGGTCCTGCGCAAGCTGGGGGTGCGTGACCGCCTCCAGGCGGTGGTGCTCGCCTACGAGTCCGGTTTCGTCCGCCCCGGCCGGCCATGAGGCGCGGCGGAGGCTGGCGGCCGAGCCGGCTGGACCTGCTGCTGGCGCTCGCCGTGGTCGTCGCCGGGCAGGTCGAGTCGTTCGGGCGGCAGGGGTTCGAGCCGAGCCAGATCAGCCGGCCGGTGCCGCTGGCCGTCGGCGCGGCCGCCGCCGGGGTGCTGCTGCTGTTCAGGCGGCGGTTCCCGATGAGCATGCTGCTCGCGCTGGTGGCGGTCGGCATCGGCGTGCGGGAGGTCACGGACGCGGGCTACTACGCCGCGTGGCACTTCTATTCGACGCTCATCCTGGTGCACACCGTGGCCAGCGCGGCGGAGCTGCGCAGCCGGCGTGGGCTGGCGGGGCTGGGTTGTGTGCTGCTCGCGTACGGCTATTTGCAGACATTTCAGCACAACGACCTGGCGGAAGTGCTGATCAGCGCCATCTTCGTCGGCGTCGCGTACGCCAGCGGCATCCTGTTGCGCCGCCAGATCGACCAGACGCTGCTCGTCACCCGGCAGGCCACCCGGCTGGAGGTCGAACGCGAGGAGCGCGCCCGGCAGGCGCTCGCCGGCGAACGGGCCAGAATCGCCCGGGAACTGCACGACATCGTCTCCCACAACGTCAGCCTGATGACCCTGCACACCGGCGGTGTACGGATGATGCTCCGCGACGACCCGGACCGCGAACGCGAACGCGCGCTGCTGACCGGCGTCGAACGGGCGGGCCGCGAGGCCATCGAGGAACTCAGGTTGATGCTGGGCATGCTGCGCAGCCCCGGCGGCACCGGCGCCGAACCGCACCCCACCGGGCTGGACCGGCTGGACGCCCTCGTCGGCCAGGTCGAGCAGGCCGGCCCGGCAGTGGACGTGCGGGTCGAGGGCGAACCCAGGCCGCTGCCCCCGGGGCTGGACCTCTCGGCGTACCGGGTGATCCAGGAAGCGCTGACCAACGCGCTGAAACACGCGCGGGCGACCCGGATCGCCGTCACCGTCACCTACGCCCCCTCCTCCGTCACCGTGGAGGTCACCGACGACGGCCCGGGCGGCGGACAGGGCGGCGGACAGGGCGGCGGACAAGGCGGCAGCGGGCACGGCCTGATCGGCATGCGCGAGCGGCTCGCGATGCACGGCGGCGACCTGTCGGCCGGCCCCCTGCCGGGCCGCGGCTACCGCGTGCGCGCCAGGTTCCCTACAGGCTGAGACCGCTCGCCGGCCCATTCGGCGTCGCTCATCCGTACGATGCGCAGACCGATGACCCCGGCCCCCGCCACGTAGAGCAGCCCGCCCACGACCGTGCCGACCGGGAAGATCGGCCCCGTGAAGATGCCCACGAGCATGGCGAACGGCGCCCACCAGGGCGCGTGACCGCAGTACGCCAGCACGAGCCCGAGCGCGAACAGCCCGATGATCCCGGCGAACCCCGGAATCTGGAACCCGAGCACGAGCCCCGGATCGGCGAACGCCTGGTCGCCGAGCGCCGCCCCCTGAGCGGGCGGCAGCGAGCGCTCCAGGCGCGCGTAGAAGTAGCCGCCCAGCATCAGCGCGGAGAAGTTCACCACGCCGAGCAGGGCGAGCCCGCCCGTGAGGTGCCCGAGTAGCACCGCCCGGCGGCGTACCAGGTGGATCATGCCGACGATGCCCGGCACCAGCAGCACCCAGCTCCAGTGCAGGATCGCCGCGCTGACCGACACCTGCTCCAGGTGGCGCCCGTAGACGCCGACGGTGTCGCCGCCGCCCTGGCGCAGGGCGGGGTCCGCGGCCATGCCCGCGACGTACAGGACGGGCGCGGCGATGAGGCACGCCCCGGCGGCGAGCCTCCGGAATCGGATCGGATCTGACAACGACATGGTGGTCCCCTCACTGGTCTTCGACGGGAAGGCTACGAACGCCGGACCCTCACCGTCGTCCACCACCGGACCGACCCCCACCCCGCCGTTCTGCCGGGAAAACCGGGGCAGGCGGATGACAGCGGGCGGGGAGGGCATACTGGCGGCAGTCGACGCGCGCCACAGGGGCACTCATGACTCGATCGTTCGCCGGCTCGGCCCCTCGTCTCGCCAGATTCGCGGGAGCCGCCCTGGCGGTCTGGGGCCTCGCCTACGTGATCAACGGCGCCACGCAGGCGGGCGGGTACGTCACCATCCGGGTGGCGACCGCCCCGGGCGCCGGGCCCTCGCCGCTGAGCGGGGTGGAGCTCTCCCCCGGGGTCGTCCTCCACGAGGAGGACGTCGCGCTGGACGTCTGGGGAGCCACCGTCGCCGAGCAGGTGCTCTCGCGCGCGGACGTCCTTTTGGCCGGGCTGTGCGCGGGCCTGGCCGCGCTGGTGCTGAGCTCTGCCGGGCGGCGGTTCGCCGGGCGTGGTGCCGCCGGGCTCGTCGTGCTGGCCGTCGTCTCGGGTCTCGGCTGCCTACTGCCGGTCGTCGCCGCGGCGACCGTACTCGACCGGGCGGGGCTCACCGGGGACTTCGTCCCGTCCTCCGCCCTGTCGTGGGCGCCGATCGCGGGCGCGGGAGCTCTTCTCGTGCTGGCCCTGGCGTTCCACGCGGGAGCCCGCGAGGCGGAACGGGCGGACGTCGACGGGTGACCGTGGGGAGGCCCGCGCTCCTCTGGTGGGCGAGCGCGGCTCGGGTCACCGCCGAACACGGCGTGGACGCGGTCACCATGGACCAGGTGGCCGCGGCCGCCGGCGTCGGCAAGGGCACGCTGTTCCGCCGGTTCGGCGACAAGTCGGGGCTGGCCGCCGCCCTGCTGGATGCCCGCGAGCGCGTGCTGCAGGAGGCGATCCTGCACGGACCGCCCCCGCTGGACCCCGCCCGGCGCCCGCTATCGGATCGGGGCGTACCGGTTCTGGCACCGGCATGTGGCGATCCTGCTCGACGGCGTCGCCCGACCCCGACCACGCCGCCCATGCCGTGCTGGCCGCCCTGTCGGCCGAGCACGTGTCCGCGCTCCTGCCCGAGCTGGGAGAGAAGCGGATCCGCGCCGGCCTGCACCGCCTCGCGCTCTCCCAGCGACCGTAGCGGCCCCGGAAGAGGAGCGTAAGAAGGCCGTAAGAGCGCTCCGGCATCGTGGAGCCAGGCAAACAGGAAAGGACACCCCTCATGCGCACCCTCAAGCTCCAGGTCCAGGTCACCGTCGACGGCTACATGGCCGGCCCGGACGGCGCCATGGACTGGGTGGCCGGCTCGTGGAGCGACGACCTCAGCGACCGCGTCAACGCGCTCACGAAGTCGGTCGACCTGATCGTGCTGGGCCGCAAGCTGGCCGAGGGCTTCATCCCGGCCTGGGCGTCCGGGCCGGAGGGCGAGGACCAGGAGTCGATCGACTGGATGAACGGCACCCCCAAGGTCGTCATCTCCAACACCCTCACCGAGTCGCCGTGGGAGAACGCCACCGTGGCCGGCGGCGACCTGACCGAGATCGTCAACGGGCTGAAGGCGCGGCCCGGCGGCGACCTCATCGTGTACGGCGGCGGCACGCTGGTGTCCAGCCTGATCACCGCCGGGCTCGTCGACGACTACCACCTGTTCGTGAACCCGGCCGCGACCGGAGGCGGCATGCCGGTGTTCCCCGAGGGCGTCCAGCGGCGGCTCCGCCTGGTCGGCGCGCGGCCGTTCGACTGCGGGATCACCGAGCTGCACTACGAGCCGGCGCGCGACCGGTGAGACCGGGAGGCCGGTGAGGCAAAGCGGCGGGCAAATCCTGTTGGGGCGGAGCGGGCTCACCTCGCGTGAGCCCCGGCCCTCCTGGGATGGATCACCAAGAACCGCTAGGTGAGGACGGCACCTAGGGGCGCGATCCACCTACTTGTCCAGAGACGGCGTGGCTATACCGAAAGAGTCACGTACGACCTGGGACAGGAAAGGGGCCACCCGCCGTGGACGCGAACGGCATCGACGCCGCGCCCGGGTTCCGGGCGGCGCTGGCGGTGGCGGACGCCGTCCTGTACGAGGGCTACCTGCTGTACCCCTATCGCCGTTCCTCGCCGAAGAACCAGGTCCGGTGGCAGTTCGGCGTGCTGCTGCCGGAGCCGTGGGCCAGGGCGCACGGGCTGGAGGGCGGCGGGGTGGCGGGCTCCGCCGAGTCGTGGTGGCAGCAGACCGAGTGCCTGCTCGTCGCGCCCGCCGACGCCGTCGTGCACGGCCGGGTGCGCTTCCTGCAACTGCGTCGCCGTACGTCCGAGGAGCGGCTGCCGGACGGCGGCCACCGGGAGGCGGACCGGGTCGGCGAGGCGCTGAGCTTCGACGAGGCGGTCCCGCGTGAGCTCGACGTCCGGGCCTCCGTGGCGGAGCTGCGGGCCGGTGAGAAGCAGCTCGACCTGCGGGTTCCCGGCTTCGAGACGGTGACCCCGCTGCCCGGCTCGGCCGGGCGGACGCGCTGGCGCGAGTGGCCGCTGCGGGCGCGGGCGAGGTTGTCGCTGACGCCCTGCGAGAGCTCGGCGCCGGACGGGAGCGCGCTGTTCAGGCTGCGGGTGCGGATCGAGAACGCAGGTCGGGGGCCGTCGCCCGAGACGCCCAGGGAAGAGACGCTCAGGCACGCGCTGATCGCCTGTCACACGCTGCTGACCGTGCCCGGCGGCCGGTTCGTCTCACTGCTCGAACCCCCGGACTGGGCGCGGGAGGCGGCCCGCGGCTGCGTCAACGCGCACACGTACCCGGTGCTGAGCGGCGACCAGGTGGTCCTGTCGTCGCCGATCCTGCTCTACGACAACCCGCGGGTCGCGCCGGAGAGCCCCGGCGACCTGCACGACGCGGCGGAGATCGACGAGATCCTGTCGCTGCGCACACTGACGCTCACCGACGCGGAGAAGCGCGAGGCGCGCGCCACCGATCCGCGCGCCGCCGCCATCCTCGACCGGGTCGAGGCGATGACGCCGGAGGACCTGGCCCGCCTGCACGGCGCCACCCGGGACCCGCGGCCTGCCGGTGGTCCGGCGCCCTGGTGGCATCCGGAGGCGGACGCGTCCGTCTCGCCGGCGACGGACGTCGTCGAGGTGGACGGGACGCCGGTGCGCAAGGGCAGCCGGGTGCGGCTGCGGCCCCGGCTGCGCGGCTCCGACCCGCAGGACATGTTCCTCGACGGCAGGACGGCCCTGGTGGAGGCGGTGCTGCTGGACGTCGACGGCGCCCGTCATCTCGCCGTGACGCTGGAGGACGACCCGGCGGCCGAGCTGAACCAGTGGTACGGCCGGTACCGGTACTTCGCGCCCGAGGAGACCGAGCCGCTGGACGGTGAGCCCGCGTGAACCGGGTGCTGGTGGCCGGGATCGGCAACGTGTTCCTGGGCGACGACGGGTTCGGCGTCGAGGTGGTCCGGCGGATGGACCCCTCGGCCCTGCCCGGGTCGGTGGTGGTGGCCGACTACGGCATCCGCGGCGTCCACCTGGCCTACGAGCTGCTCGGCGGCGCGTACGACACGCTGATCATGGTGGACGCGGTCGAGCTCGACGGCCCGCCGGGCACCGTCGCCGTGCTGGAGATCGACGACGAGCCGGCGCCGGACGCCCTTCCACCCGTGAACGGGCACGGCATGCATCCCCAGGCCGTCCTCGACCTGCTCGGCAAGCTGGGCGGCGGGGTGCCGAGAGTGCTGCTGGTGGGCTGCCGGCCCCAGGTCGTCGACGAGGTCATGGGCCTGTCGGAGCCGGTCGCCGCCGCCGTCGAGAGCACCGTCGCCGCGGTGACGGCGCTGGCCCGTGACGAGACGTACCGACAATCCGACAGGGAGCGCGCCGATGCATGAGACGAGTATGTGCGACGAGATCGTCGAGGCGGTCCTGCGCCGGGCGGAGGGACGGCAGGTGGCCGCGGCACGCGTCCGCGCCGCCTTCGCCGGGCACCGGCCCGATCCGGCGGTCGTCGAGCAGGGCCTGCGCGTGGCCGCGGCCGGGACCCCGGCCCAGGGCGCGCGGATCGAGCTGGTCACCGAGCCGCCCGCGGTGAGCTGCCGCGACTGCGGCGCCAGGACGCCCGCGGCCGACGCGCTCGCGCTCGTCGCCTGCCCCCGCTGCGGCGGCGTCGACGTCGAGATCGCCGGCGACACCGGAGTCGTCATCGAGTCGATCACCTATCAGCCGGACGTTCTCACCACCGAGGCCAGCGAGGTGCGCGCATGACGGAGACGCAGCAGCGGGGCGGCCAGGCCGCCGGCTACGACGAGATGCACATCCTGTGGATATCCGAGGGCATGAGCTGCGACGGCGACACCGTCTCCGTCACCGCGGCGACCCAGCCCTCGATCGAGGACGTGGTCAACGGCACCGTTCCCGGACTGCCCAAGGTCCACCTGCACAACAAGGTGCTGTCGCCCAGTCTCGGCGGCGAGGACTACCTGGCTCCGTTCCGGGCCGCCGCCCGCGGCGAGCTGGAGCCGTTCATGCTCGTCATCGAGGGCTCCATCCCGAACGAGAACATCAACGGCGACGGCTACTGGACGTCGTTCGGCAACGACCCGGAGACCGGCCAGCCGCTGACCCTGAACACCTGGATCGACCGGCTGGCCCCGCGCGCGTGGGCGGTCGTCGCCATCGGCACCTGCGCCACCTACGGCGGCATCCACGCGATGGCCGGCAACCCGACCGGCTGCATGGGCCTGGCCGACTATCTCGGCTGGGACTTCCGGTCGACCGGCGGGCTGCCGATCGTGAACGTGCCCGGCTGCCCGGTCCAGCCGGACAACTTCATGGAGACCCTGGCCTGGGTGCTCTACCACGCCGCCGGCAGCGCGCCGCCGCCTCCGCTGGACGAGATGCTGCGGCCGCAGTGGCTGTTCGGCAAGACGGTCCACGAGGGCTGCGACCGGGGCGCGTACTACGAGCAGGCCGACTTCGCCCACGACTACAACTCGCCGAAGTGCCAGGTGAAGGTGGGCTGCTGGGGCCCGGTGGTGAACTGCAACGTGCCCAAGCGCGGGTGGATGCGCGGCATCGGCGGCTGCCCGAACGTGGGCGGCATCTGCATCGCCTGCACCATGCCGGGGTTCCCGGACAAGTTCATGCCCTTCATGGACATGCCGCCCGGCGGCAACCTGTCCTCGACGTTGATCAAGCCGTACGGCGCGTTCATCCGCCGGATGCGCGGCATCACCAACCACACCGCCAACAGGGAGCCCCGGTGGCGGCACAACCGTGAGGCGCTGACCAGCGGCTACGACCCGCGCTGGCGCCCGTAGAACCGTCGGCGCGCACGAGAGAGGGGAACACGGCGGATGGCCATCGAACAGCAGGAGAGAGCCACGCCCAAGCCGGGCCAGCTCGTCGAGATGTCCTGGGATCCGATCACCAGGATCATCGGCAACCTCGGCATCTACACCAAGATCGACTTTGAGAACCAGCGCGTGGTGGAGTGCCACAGCACGTCCTCGCTGTTCCGCGGCTACTCGGTGTTCATGAAGGGCAAGGACCCGCGCGACTCCGGGTTCATCACCAGCCGCATCTGCGGCATCTGCGGAGACAACCACACGACGTGCTCGGTCTACGCGCAGAACATGGCGTACGGGATCAAGACCCCGAAGCTCGCCGAGTGGATCATGAACCTCGGCGAAGCGGCCGAGTACATGTTCGACCACACGCTGTTCCAGGACAACATGGTGTTCGTCGACTTCTGCGAGGCGATGGTCAAGAGCACCAATCCGAGCGTCCTGCGCCGGGCCACGACCACCGAGGCGCCGAACGCCCGCGTCCACGGCAAGCGCACGATCGCCGACATCATGGAGGCGTTCAACCCGTTCGAGGGCGACGTCTACAAGGAGGCGCTGACCGTCAGCCGCGTCACCAGGGAGATGTTCTGCCTGATGGAGGGCAGGCACGTGCACCCGTCGACGGTCTATCCGGGCGGCGTCGGCACGATGCCGTCGCCGACGGTCTTCATCGACTACCTGTCGCGACTGATCAACATCATCGACTTCGTCAAGAAGGCCGTCGCACTCAACGACGACGTCTTCGACTTCTTCTACCAGGCCCTGCCCGGCTACGAGGAGGTCGGCCGGCGCCGGGTGCTGCTGGGCTGCTGGGGGGCGTTCCAGGACCCCGAGGTGGTCGACTACCGCTACCAGACGATGAACGAGTGGGGCAAGGCGATGTACGTCACCCCCGGCATCGTCGTCGACGGCGAACTGATCACCACCGACCTGGTGGACATCAACCTCGGCATCCGCATCCTGCTGGGCAGCTCCTACTACGACGACTGGGTGAACGAGAAGCCGTTCGTCACCCACGACCCGCTCGGCAACCCGGTGGACATGCGCCACCCGTGGAACCAGACCACGCTGCCCGCCCCGCAGAAGCGGGACTTCGACGGCAACTACAGCTGGGTGATGAGCCCGCGCTGGCTCGACCAGCGCACCGGCGACCATCTGGCGCTGGACACCGGCGGCGGCGCGTTCGCGCGCCTCTACACCACCGCGCTGGCCGGCCTCGTGGACACGCCGTACGTGAAGTCGACCGGTTCGAGCGTGCAGATCAACCTGCCCAAGGGACCCAACCTGCCGGAGATGACGCTGGAGTGGCGGATCCCGCCGTGGTCCAACGCCCTTGAGCGCAACCGGGCCCGGGTGTACTTCGTGGCCTACGCCGCCGCCATGGCCGTGTGGTTCGTCGAGCGGGCGCTGGAGCGGGTGCACGGCGGCGACACCAAGGTGTTCCAGGACTTCGACGTGCCCGACCAGGCGATCGGCGTCGGCTTCCACGAGGCGGTGCGCGGCGTGCTGTCGCACCACCTGGTGATCGAGAAGGGCAAGATCGCCAACTATCACCCGTACCCGCCCACCCCGTGGAACGGCAGCCCGCGCGACCGCTTCGGCACCCCCGGGCCGTACGAGGACGCCGTGCAGGACATGCCGATCTTCGAGGAGAACGGGCCGGAGAACTTCAAGGGCGTCGACATCATGCGCACGGTCCGCAGCTTCGACCCGTGCCTGCCCTGCGGCGTGCACATGTACCTCGGCAAGGGCCGCACACTGCGCAAGCTGCACTCGCCCATGTTCGGCGGCGGCCATGACTGACAGGCCGAGGCTGGACGAGCGCGCCGTCGCCGGGAACCTGGAGCTGCTGGAGGAGCTGCTCAGCGAGCTGGAGACGACCTCCGGGCCCACGGCGGAGACGGCGCTGGACGCGGTCGCCACGCTCGCCGGGGTGTACGGGGAGGCGCTGGCCCGCGTCATGGACCGGGCCACCGCCGCCTCCCCCGAGCTCGCCTCGGCGCTGGCGGACGACATCCTGCTGGCGCACCTGTTCGCGCTGCACGGCGTCCCCCCGGGCAAGGCTCCGGCGAGCGGTCCCGGAGCGGCGTTCATCCCGCTCGACACGCTCTCGCGGCGGCCCGCCACCTCCAGGGCGGCCCCGTGACCGACGCCGTCACCGCGAGCGCGCTCGGCCGGGTGATCAACCGGCCGGTCGCCCGGCGGCGGCGGGCCGCCGAACCGTGCGAGCTGTGCGGCGACCCGCTCCCGGCCGAGCACGCTCACCTGCTGGAGGAGCGCAAGGATCTGGTGCTCTGCGCCTGCCGCGCCTGCGCGCTGCTGTTCGAGCCGGGCGAG
This sequence comes from Nonomuraea sp. CA-218870, assembly GCF_050936535.1. NCBI lineage: Bacteria > Bacillati > Actinomycetota > Actinomycetes > Streptosporangiales > Streptosporangiaceae > Nonomuraea > Nonomuraea sp. CA-218870. The sequence continues at coordinate 518,600 of NZ_JBNJMN010000001.1, forward strand.
CCGGGGCCTGGTGAGGCGGGGCCGGGCCGGTTCCGGCTAGTGCCGCACCGGCGGGTCCGCCTCACCGGCCCGCCGCCGTCCGAGCTGGGCGTGCCGGTGGGGCTGGCCTTCTTCGTCCGCCGGTCCGACGGCACGGTCGTGGCCCACTACCCGAGCCCGATGGGCGCCACCCGCTGGGAGGTGGACGCCGCCGCCTGGGAACGGCTCATCAGCCGGTACGAGGAGCTGCGGTCGATGCGGACGGCGGTGGAGGGCTTCCTGGTCGCGATCGTGCGCGGCCTGGACGAGCGCTGGCTCCTGCCGATCGACGACTGTCACCGGCTCGTCGCCCTGGTGCGCCAGGAATGGACGGGCATGTCCGGCGGCCAGCGGCTCTGGGACCGGATCGCGGCTTTCTTCGCCGAACTCGACAGATGAGGAGGACGACATGGCACGGATCCGCGTGGGCAAGCCCGACGTGGCGCCCGACACGCCCTCGCACGTCAAGGGCGTACGGCAGGGCAACGCGAAGGGCGCGTACCGCCATCAGGTGGGCCACCACAAGGACGACACCGCCGACGCGCGGCGGTCCACGGGCGTGCGCCCCGGCAAGGAGAACCCGATCTCGCCCAGCATGCCGAACCTCTCCCCGCCGTAGACCGAGAGAGGAGGTGGAGACATGAGGCGAGCAGCCAAGTTCCTGGCCCTGTTCACCGGGGCCGCGGTCATCGCGATGGTCTGGCGGGAACTGCCGGCCATGAAGCGCTACATCACTATGCGAAGAATGTGAGAGGAGCGAGGCGGCCGATGTGCCTGGGCATTCCCGGCGAGATCGTCGAACTCATCCCCGGACAGCCCGAACTCGCCAAGGTCGAGGTCGCGGGCGTCCGGCGGGCCATCAACGTCGGGCTGGTCAGCCAGGACGGCATCCGTCCCGGCGACTGGGTGCTCGTGCACGTCGGCTTCGCCATGTCCAAGATCGACGAGCGTGAGGCGGCGGCCACGCTCGCGCTCCTGCGCGGTCTGGGACAGGCGTACACCGACGAGCTCGAAGCGCTCGCGGAATCGGACATCACCTGAGAGGCGGGGGCAGTGCGGTTCGTCGATGAGTACCGCGACGCGGGCGAGGCCAGGAAGCTGGCGGCGCGGATCCGGGACCTGTGCGAGCCCGGACGGCGCTACACGTTCATGGAGGTGTGCGGCGGCCACACGCACACGATCTACAAGCACGGGCTGGAGGACTACCTGCCCGAGCCGGTGTCGCTGGTGCACGGCCCCGGCTGCCCGGTCTGCGTCATCCCGATGGGCCGGGTGGACGACGCCGTCGCGATCGCCCGCGAACCCGGGGTGATCATGACGTCCTTCGGCGACATGATGCGGGTGCCGGGCGGGCAGGGCTCGTTCTTCGACGCCAAGGCCGCGGGGGCGGACATCCGCATGGTGTACTCGCCGCTGGACGCGCTCAAGATCGCCCGGCAGAACCCGGACCGCACGGTCGTCTTCATGGCCATCGGGTTCGAGACCACCGCCCCGTCCACGGCGATGACCGTGCTGCGGGCCGCCGACGAGGGCATCGGGAACTTCGCCGTCTTCTGCAACCACGTGACGATCATCCCGGCCATCAAGGCCATCCTGGACTCGCCCGACCTGCGGCTGGACGGCTTCATCGGACCCGGCCACGTCTCCACCGTCATCGGCTGCCGGCCGTACTCCTTCATCGCCGCCGACTACGGCAGGCCGCTGGTGTGCGCCGGGTTCGAGCCGCTGGACGTCCTGCAGTCGGTGTACATGCTGCTGCGGCAGCTCGCCGAGGGCCGGGCCGAGGTGGAGAACCAGTACACCCGGGTGGTGCCGTGGGGCGGCAACGCCCGGGCGCTGTCGGCGATCTCGCGGGTGATGGAGCTCCGGCCGCACTTCGAGTGGCGCGGGCTGGGCTTCATCGCGCACTCCGCGCTGCGGATGCGCGAGGAGTACGCGGCCTACGACGCCGAGAGGCGCTTCCCCGTGCCGGGGGTACGGGTCGCCGACCCGAAGGCGTGCCAGTGCGGCGAGGTGCTGAAAGGCGTGCTGAAGCCGTGGGAGTGCAAGGTCTTCGGCACCGCCTGCACCCCCGAGACGCCCATCGGCACCTGCATGGTGTCCTCCGAGGGCGCCTGCGCCGCCTACTACAACTTCGGCCGCTTCACCCGGCGCCGCGAACCCGTGCCGCTGTCCTTGGGACGGCGGCCGTGAACGACCGGAGCGCGCACACGGCCGAGTGGGCCGAGCGGGCGCTGGCGGAGGCGGCCGGGCACGAGCCGGCTTCCCGCGAGGAGCAGGTGCTGGAGCGGATCGAACGCGCCCGCCGCCGCAGACCGAAGATCACCGAGGAGCGGGTGACGCTGGCGCACGGCGCTGGCGGCAAGGCGTCGCGGACGCTGATCGAGGCCGTCTTCGTCGACGCCTTCCGCAACCCGGAGCTCCAGCCGCTCGACGACGGCGCCACACTCGACCTCGGCACCGGCCGGCTGGTCTTCACGACCGACGCGTACGTGGTCTCGCCGCTGTTCTTCCCCGGCGGCGACATCGGCGACCTCGCGGTCAACGGGACCGTCAACGACCTGGCGGTCTGCGGGGCCAGGCCGATGTACCTGTCGGCGGCGTTCGTCCTGGAGGAGGGGTTCCCGATCGCCGACCTGCGCCGGATCGCCGCCTCCATGGCGGCCGCGGCCGGGCGGGCCGGGGTGCGGGTGGTGACCGGCGACACCAAGGTGGTCCAGCGCGGCAAGGCCGACGGCTGCTACGTGACCACGGCCGGCGTCGGGGCGCTGGAACGGCCGATCACACTGGGTGAGTCGCAGGTCAGGCCCGGGGACGCGGTGATCGTGTCGGGGCCGATCGGCGAGCACGGCATCACCGTCATGATCGCCCGGGGGGACCTGGACATCGAGGCCGACCTGGCCTCCGACACCGCGCCCCTGCACGACGCCGTCGCCGCGCTCCTCGACGCCGTCCCGGTGCGGATGATGCGCGACGCCACCAGGGGCGGGGTCGCGACCGTCCTGAACGAGATCGCCCGCGGCGCCGGGGTGGCCGTGACCGTGGACGAACGCGCGGTCCCGGTGCGCCCGGTGGTGAGCGGGGCCTGCGAGCTGCTCGGCCTGGACCCGCTGTACGTGGCGTGCGAGGGCAGGTTCGTGGCCGTGGTCGACGGCGACCACGCCGAGGCCGCGGTGGCGGCGCTGCGCCGGCACCCGGTGGGCGAGGGCGCGGCGGTGGTGGGCTCGATCGAGCCGGGGCCGCCGGGAATGGTGCTGCTCAACACCGCGTTCGGCGGCACCAGGATCGTCGACCTCCTGGTCGGCGACCCGCTCCCACGCATCTGCTGACCCGTGCGGGGCCGGTCAACGGCGGTCGTCGGCCGCGGCGACGACCGCCTGGCCGAGTGCGATGCCGCCGTCGCCCGGCGGGACCCGGGAGTGGACCAGCACCTGGAACCGCTCCCGTTCGAGACCGGACACCACGGCCTCCAGCAGCACCGTGTTCTGGAAGACGCCGCCGGACAGCGCCACCGTCCGCAGGCCCGTCCCTTCGCCCACCACCCGCACCGCGCGGACCACCGCCGCGGCCAGTCCACGGTGGAACCGCGCGGCGATCCGTCCCACGTCCGTCCCGGCCGCGACGTCCTCGGCCGCGGCCCGGACCAGGTCACCGGCCGCGATGACCAGAGGCTCGCCCTCGATCAGCCGGGCCGGGTACGCGCCCCGTTCGCCCGGATCCACCCGGGCCTCCAGCTCGGCCGCCGCCTGCCCCTCGTAACCGATCACGTCGCGGACCCCCGCGACCGCCGCGACCGCGTCGAACAGCCGCCCGGCGCTGGACGTGAGCGGGGAGTTCAGCCCGGTCCGCGCCATCCGGACGACCACCGGCCACTGTTCGCGGTGCCGCTCGGCCACCGGCAGGCGGGGCGGCGCGTCGCCGTGGACCCGGTCCAGCCAGGCCGCCGCCATCCGCCACGGCTGCCGCACCGCAGCCGCGCCGCCCGGCATCGGCACCGTCTCCAGGTGCGCCGCCCGCCGGTAGGAGACCAGGTCGGCGACGAGCACCTCCCCGCCCCACAGCGTGCCGTCGTCGCCCAGGCCGAGCCCGTCGAACGCCACCCCGATGACGGGCCCGCCGTGGCCGTGCTCGGCCAGGCAGGAGGCGACGTGCGCGTGATGGTGCTGCACCCCGATCAGGTCCACGCCCTCGCGCTCGCGCGCGTACGCGGTCGACAGGTACTCCGGGTGCAGGTCGTGGGCGACCACGGCCGGGCGGACGCCGAAGAGCCGGCAGAAGCGCTCGACGCTCTCGGCGAACGAACGCAGGGTCTCGTAGCTCTCCAGGTCGCCGATGTGCTGCGACAGGAACGCCTGGTCGCCCCTGGCCACGCAGAAGGTGTTCTTGAGCTGGGCGCCGCAGGCGAGCACCGGCCGGGGGAACGGCCACGGCACGCCGACGGGGGCCGGCGCGTACCCGCGCGACCGGCGCAGGACCAGCTCCCGGCCGCGGAAGACCCGCACCAGCGAGTCGTCGGCGGGCGCCTCGATCCGCCGGTCATGCACGAGGAACCCGTCGGCGACGCCCGCCAGCCGCCGCAGCGCCTCCTCGTCGCGGTAGGCGATGGGCTCGTCGGTGAGGTTGCCGCTGGTCAGCACGTACGGCGCGGCCAGCCGGTCGGCGAGCAGGTGGTGCAGCGGCGTGTACGGCAGCATCACCCCGAGGTCGCGGGCCCCGGGCGCCACGGCGTCGGCCACCGGGGCGTCGCCGCGGCGCGGGGCCAGCACGATCGGGCGGCGCGTGCCGGTGAGCAGCCGTTCGGCGGCCGGGTCCAGGTGGACGAGCGTCCGGGCGGCCGCCGCGTCCGGCGCGAGCACGGCGAACGGGCGGCTCTCGCGGCGCTTGCGGGCCCGGAGCGCGGCCACGGCAGGTCCGTCGGCGGCCAGCACGGCCAGGTGGTAGCCGCCCAGCCCTTTGATCGCCACGACCCGGCCCGCCTCCAGCCAGCGGGCCGCCGTCTCGACCGGGTCCCCGGCCGCCGCCAGGCCGTCCGCGCCGAGGGCGCGCAGCACGGGCCCGCACGCCGGGCAGCAGACCGGCTGGGCGTGGAAGCGCCGGTCACCGGGGTCGCCGTACTCCCGCGCGCACGCGGCGCACATCGCGAAGTCCGCCATCGTCGTGGCACACCGGTCGTACGGCACGCCGGTGACGATGGTGAACCTCGGCCCGCAGCCGGTGCAGTTGGCGAACGGGTACCGGTGCCGGCGGTCACCGGGATCACGCAGCTCCCGCAGACAGGCGGCACACGTCCCCGCGTCCGGCGACACCAGCGCGAACCGACCGGCCGCCCCACCTGACGCCACCCGGCCCGCCCCGCCCGAAGCGGTCCCCGCGCCATCCCGCAGTTCGGGTGCGGCACCCGAGACCGCCCGCGCAGCACCCGGCAGTTCGCCGTGCCGGCTGGGCACGATGCGGAAGCCGGACTCGCCCATCGGCTCTACCGGCTCCACCGAGACGCGCTCGACCAGGGCGAGCGGCGGCGCCTGGGCGGTCAGCCCGGCGGTGAACGCCTCCAGCCTCGCCGACTCGCCCTCCGCCTCGATGAACACCCCGCCGCGGTCGTTGCCGACGAACCCCGACACCCCGTGCGCCCCGGCCAGCCCGCACACGAACGGCCGGAACCCCACCCCCTGCACCAGCCCCTCGACCCGCACCCGGATCCGGCGCGCCCCCGTACCGGACATGGCCGTCAGATCTCGCCGGTCAGCACCTGCTGGGTCAGTTCCCACAGCACGTGGCAGAGGGTGATCTGGGCCTCCTGGATGCGGTGCACGGACACCGACGGCACCACGAACAGGTACGCGACCCGGTCCTCCTGGGCCATCGGCCCGCCGTCGTAGCCGACCAGCCCGACGGTGAGCAGGCCGCGCCTGGACGCCTCCGCCATCGCGTTGAGCACGTTGGCCGAGCCTCCGCTGGTGGACAGCCCCACGGCCACGTCGCCGCGACGGCCGAGCGCGGCGAGCTGCCTGGCGAACACCAGCTCGTACCCGACGTCGTTCGAAAGAGCCGTGAGCAGCGCGACGTCCTGGGCGAGCGGCACCGCCGCGACCGCGCGCGCCGGCTCAGGCGGCGCGGCGAACAGCTGGGCGACGGCCTGGGCGTCCGTGCTGCTCCCGCCGTTGCCGAAGGCGAACAGCCGGGCCCCCGCGTCGAAGGCCGCCGCCATCGCCCGCGCGCACGCCACCAGGCGCTCGGCGTGCAGGGCGACCAGCGACCGGCGCAGCGCGACGATCTCGGCGGCCTTCCTCCGGGTGGACGCGCACAGATCGGCGACGACGGCCTCCCGGTCGGCGGGCGCCGGCGCGAGGAACGGGTAGAGCGCCTCGATCCCGCCCGGCTCGCCGTACGGGGTGGTCGCGATGGCCTCCTTGGCGTGTACCAGGACGATGTCGCCGGGCCGCGCGTCCACCAGCGCCACGCTGACCTCCTCCGGACCCGACTCCGTCTCCACCAGGGCCATCCCGTCGTCCAGCAGCCGCAGGACGCGTACCGGCACCGCCGCGTCGGAGCACGTGACGCAGACCTCGTCGTGGCACGGCTCCGTCATCGGACCGCCTCCAGCTCGTGGAAGACGTGCACCAGCTCCCACAGCACGTGGTACATCGTCACGTGCACCTCCTTGACGATCAGCGGGTCGCCGGAGCGGGCGGCCAGCACGTGGTCCGCCTCGGGCGCGGCCCGCCCGCCGGTGAGCGCCACCGTGAGCAGCCCCAGCTCGCGCGCCGCCGCGAGGCCGTTGCGCACGCCGGCGCAGTCGCCGTCGGCCGACAGCCCGAGCGCGATGTCGCGGGGTGCGGCCAGCAGCCGCAGCTGGGCCGCGAAGATGCCGTCCAGCCCGTGGGTGCGGGCGATCCCCGTGGCCACGGCCATGTCGGTGGTCAGCGCGAGGGCCGGGAGCGCCGGCTTGCCCACGATGACCGGATGCGCGAACTCGACGGCGACGTGCTGCGCGTCGGCCACCGATCCGCCGGTGCCGAACACCAGCAGCTTGCCGCCCCCGCGGAACCGCTCCGCCATCTCCTGGCAGGCGCGGACGAGCCGTTCGGCGTCCTCGCCGATGGCGGCCGCCGGCCCCATCCGCCGCTCGAAAGCCGCGGACACCGCGGTCAGCGTCGGATCTTCGCCCATGACTCCTCCTCCCATGCGGTCGTGGAACCCTCCCGCACGGCCGGGAACGGCTCACGCGGGGGCTGGGGCTCCTCGCCCGGCACGGCCGGGGGCCCGTGGCCGCCCGGCTCCTGGCTGATCCGGGTCCATCTGGTCAGGCAGGTCTCCAGCAGCTGGCGGACCTCGGCCAGCCGGCGCATCCACGCCTGCAGTTCGGCCATGCCGCCGGTGGTCAGCTCGTAGCGCCTGCGCGCCGGACCCGCCTCGGAGGCGACCCAGGCGGAGGCCAGGTGGCCCGCGCGTTCGAGTGAGCGGAGCGTGCGGTAGACCTGGCCGGGCTCCGCGTCGGACGCCCCCAGCCGCGCCAGCCGCTCGATCAGGTCGTACCCGTGACCGGGCCGCTCGCAGATGAGCAGCAGCAGGAAGGGATGGAGCAGTCCGCGGACGTCACTGCCCGACATGGGTCCCCCTCCGCCGGTGCGGTCATGGCCGGTCGCTAGGACAGTAGGTCGCCGGGGGCCATGGTCCGGGGCGGCGCGTCCGGCGGTTGCACGAGTCATCGCCGTAGGCAAGCCAAGAGTTTCCCGGGCGGCCCGCGAGCCCCAAGATCCGTTTTGAGGGGGTTCACCTGGGCAGTCGTGGGCGTATGCGACTCATCGACCGCACAGCCGTACGCCGACTCGTCGACGCGACCGACCCGGACGCCGCCCTCGTGCTCATCAGGGGCGAGTGCGTCGTGATGCCGGAGGAGGAGGCCGACCGGCAGGGCGGCCTGGTGCTCGCGCGCCGCCGCGAGGTGAAGCACGTGACCGGCGACCACGATCTGGACTCGCTCGCCGCCCGGCTGGACACCATGGCCAGGGACCTGGGCGCATGAAGGGGAGCGGCGACTTCTACGACTACGCCGACCTGCTGGACGAGGAGGAGAGGGAGATCGTCCAGCGGGTGCGCGCGTTCATGACCGAGAAGATCGCGCCGATCGCGGACGAGGCGTGGACCAAGGCCAGCTTCCCGCACCACGTGGTGCCGGAGATGGCGAAGCTGGACGTGGCGGGGCTGCAGCACCGGGGCGCCAGTAGCCTGCTGACCGGTTTCATCGTGCTGGAGATGAATCGGGTGGATCCGTCCATGGGCACGTTCTTCGGCGTGCACAGCGGGCTGGCCATGGGCAGCATCGCCGGGCTCGGCTCGGACGAGCAGCGGGAGCGGTGGCTGCCGCCGATGGCGGCGATGGAGCAGATCGGCGCGTTCGCGCTGACCGAGCCTGAGGGCGGCTCCGACGTGGCGGCCGGGCTGCGCACCACGGCCAGGCGCGAGGGCGACACGTGGGTGCTCAACGGCGCCAAGCGGTGGATCGGCAACGCCACCTTCGCCGACCTGATCGTGGTCTGGGCCAAGGACGAGGCCGACGGCCAGGTGAAGGGCTTCGTCGTGGAGAAGGACACGCCCGGGTTCGAGGCCACCAGGATCGAGAACAAGATCGCGCTCCGTACGGTCCAGAACGCCGACATCGCGCTGACCGACTGCCGGGTCCCCGAGGCGAACCGGCTGACCGGGGCGCGCGGCTTCCGTGACACGTCCACGATCCTGCGGCAGACCCGGGGCGGCGTGGCGTGGCAGGCGGTGGGGTGCATGATGGGCGCCTACGAGCGGGCGCTCGAGTACGCCGGGGAGCGCGAGCAGTTCGGCCGCCCGATCGGGGCGTTCCAGCTCGTCCAGGACCTGCTGGTGCGCATGCTCGGCAACGTCACCAGCTCGCTCGGCATGGTGGTCCGGCTGGCCCAGTTGCAGGACGCCGGCGTCTATCGCGACGAGCACTCGGCGATGGCCAAGGCCTACTGCACGGCGCGGATGCGGGAGGCGGTCGGCTGGGGCCGGGAGATCATGGCCGGCAACGGGATCGTGCTCGACTACGGCATGGGCCGGTTCGTGGCCGACTCCGAGGCCATCTACTCGTACGAGGGGACGCGCGAGATCAACAGCCTGATCGTCGGCCGCGCGATCACCGGCCACGGCGCGTTCGTCTGAACGGGGACGCGGGCCCGCTCAGTTGAGCTGCCAGATGGCGAAGTTGAGCGCGCCCGCGTAGGTGACCCAGAGCAGGTAGGGCGCCATCAGCAGCGCGGCCGGCCGCCTGATCCGCCACATCGCGGCCATGGTCGCCGCGATCGTGACCCACAGCAGGCAGAGCTCGGCGAACGCGACGCCGTACCAGCCGGCGGCGAAGAACAGCGGGGTCCACGCGGCGTTGAGGACCAGCTGGATCGCGTAGAGGGTCATCGCAGGCGACCAGCCGCGCGCCGTCCAGGTGAGCCAGCCGGCCACGGCGATCAGGATGTACAGCACTGTCCAGACGGGCCCGAACAGCCACTGCGGCGGCGCCCACGCCGGGCGCTGCAGCGACAGGTACTCGGCGGCGGAGCCGGACGCGGACAGCGACCCGATGACGGCGACCAGCGCCACGACCACCAGGAAGACCGGCAGCGCGACCCAGCGGCGGCGCGGAGGGGAAGTGACGACCATGTGCTTCCCGTGCCCGGTGATGCGGCCGGTAACCCGGTCATGGGCCGAGATGGAACGGCAGGAGGCAGACGGGCACGTCGGAGCGCTCCCTCAGCGCGGCGGCCAGCAGCCTTCCCCGCTGGTTGTGCAGGATGCGGAAGCGGAAGTGCCGGGGTTCCAGGATGGGGATGAGGACGATGGTCCAGTTGCCCGATTCGTCCGCCCGGCGGATGTAGTCGAGCAGCGGATGGATCACCGTGCGGGCGGGGTTGACGATGATCTCCAGCGGGACCCCGGGATCCCACCGGGCCCAGGCCTCCCGCAGTGAGCGCCGCGACTCCTCGGTGAAGCAGACCGCCACGAGCACGATCTCGCCGCCGAGTGCCATGGCGGCGCTCACGCTCCGTTCGGTCGCGGCGTCGATCCCGGCGACAGGAATGATGATCTTCTTGCCGGGGTGGACGGCGGCGGGCGGCCGCGCGGGCCTGACCGGCACGGCGCCGATCTCCAGCTTGGCCGCCACCTCCCCGTAGTAGCGCTCGATCCGGGTGAACAGGAGCATGAGCGCCGGGATGACGACGGCGACCGCCCAGGCGCCCTCGGTGAACTTCGACACCAGCAGCACCAGCGCGGCCACGCAGGTCAGCACCGCCCCCGTGCCGTTGAGCAGCAGGTCGCGCCGCCAGCGAGGCGGACGCAGCCGGTGCCAGTGCTTGACCATGCCGCCCTGGCTCATGGTGAACCCGATGAAGACGCCGATGGCGAACATGGGGATGAGCCGCTGGGTGTCGCCGCCCACCGCGATCAGCAGCAGCGCCGCCAGCAATCCCGCCACCGCGACGCCGTACCGGTAGACGGGCCGCTCGGTGCGCAGCGCGAACAGCGAAGGCAGCCGCCGGTCCTTGGCCAGCAGGCTCAGCAGGACCGGCAGGCCGCCGAAGCTGGTGTTGGCGGCCAGGCCGAGGCCGAGCGCCACCACGACGTTGGTCGCGTAGAACGCCCAGCCGGTCCCGTACGAGCCGGCCACGAGCTGGGCCAGGATGGTGACGCCCTCGCGGGGCACCACCTGGTCCCTGCGGATGAGCGCGGCCAGGCCGATGAGCAGGGTGGCGAGCAGCACGCCGAGCATCAGTTCGGTGTGCTGGGCGCGCTTGACGCGCGGGTTGCGGAACATGGGCACGCCGTTGGCGATGGCCTCGATCCCGGTCAGCGAGGAGCAGCCGGAGGAGAAGGCCCGCAGGAGGAGCATCACGGTCAGCGCCTCGGTGGCGACGATCTGCTCCGGTGTCCCCACCGTGGCGGCGGGCCCGGACCGCGCCAGGCCGACCACCACGACGCCGAGGACCGACAGCACGAACAGGCCCATGGGCAGCATGAGGAACCGCGCGCTGTCCGACACCCCGAACAGGTTGATGACCGTCAGCAGCAGCACCCCGGCCAGGCAGGTCTCCACCAGGTACGGCCGCAGCACGGGGAACGCCGAGGCCAGGTTGGCGGCCGCCGCCGCGAGGCTGACCGCGATGGTCAGCACGTAGTCCACGACCAGGGCCGCGGCGGCCAGCAGGCTCGCCCGGCGGCCCAGTTCCTCCTTGGCGACCCCGTACGAGCCGCCGCCGTCAGGGTGGGCGGCGATGACCTGCCGGTAGGAGAACACGAGGATCAGCAGCAGGACCGCGATGGCGATCGTGATCGGCAGGGTCAGCGCCACGGCGGCGGCTCCGGCCCCGGCCAGGACGAGCGCCGCGGCCTCCGGTCCGTAAGCGACCGAGCTGAGGGCGTCCAGCGACAGCGCCGACAGTCCTTGCAGGCTGGTCAGGTGACGCTTGTCGCCCTCACCGTGGCGCAGTTGCAGCCGCCGCCCGCTGAGCGGCGACCTTCTGATCTTCGCCGGGTCCTGCTGATAGCGCAGCGTCGTCATGTCGCACGTGCTTTCACCTCCTGGGTTTCCCCCGGAGGCGTCGCAGGGCACGCCAAGCCGTCGTCAAGAGCGGGTGCGTACGTGCGACACCGCGGCCGGGCCGCTCAGGCGGCCTTGTACTCCGGGTAGCCGTAGCCGGTCACCTGCGAGACGGGCCGGATCCGCTCCTCGACCATGCCGTTGCCGGTGTTGCCCTCGATCGTGGTGATCGTGCCGTCGCCGTTGTCCTTCTTCACCAGTCCGACGTGGTCGACGGCGCTGATGCTCTTGCTGCCGCCCCAGTCGAAGAAGACGACGCTGCCGGGCTTGGCCACGGTGCCCCAGCGGCCGTTGTCCTTGAACCACTGGGCGTGGGTGACGGTGTAGGCGTCCCAGCCGACGGTGGACCGGGCGCCGGCCTGCTCGCCGACCCAGGACACGAACATCGCGCACCAGGGGGCGTTGGCGTACAGTTCGGGCGTGCCGCCGCCGTCGCGGGCGAGGGTCTCGGCCGCACGCGGCGAGGACATGTACCACTGGTGGAACTTGGTGCCGCCGCCGGCGGTGTTCTCCTTGACGCCGATCTGCGACTCGGCGACCTGGAGGATCCTCTGCGCGGTCACGGCGGTGGCCGGGTTCTGCTGCTGCGCGGCGGGCGGCTGGGCCGGGGTGGCCGTCGCGGCCGCGACCGGGAGGGCCGAGGTGCCGGCGAACGCGGCGCCCAGGGCCACGGCCGCGCTCACGGTATGGCGGGCGACGTTCTTGGGCAGGCGATCGAGGATGTGCTTGACCATGCTCGGGGTTTGCTCCTTGCTTCCATGCCGCCTACCGGGTTAGCTGACGGGTTCGGGCGTGGAAGTGCCCTACGGTCGCTCATAGGTAAAGAGCGATCGATTCACCCCGGAGAAACGTGGGTCCCCGGTTCCGCCTGACAGCGGATTCGGCGGCCGCGCCGCATTCCTGCGGACTTGCGCATGCGGGCGCGGTCTCGGCAATACATCGGCAACGCGCGGGTTCTTACGTCAAAGCGCTGCTCAAGCGCGTGCCATCTACGTTCTCCAAGGTAATAGCCGGGCAAGAAGCGAGGCAAGTCGTGCTGGGGTGCGCGGGCCGGGATCCTCGATGGCATAGGGGTTTCCGGGCGAATATTTTACCTTTGAGTAGGTTTGTTAGAGGTAGCGGAACCACAGATACGGCGCTACCAGGGTCACGGTGACCCCCGTGACGATCAACCCGTACTTGGTGAACTCCCAGAAGCTGATCGGCGTGCCGTTGCGCGCCGCGATGCCCAGCACCACCACGTTCGCCGCCGCGCCCACCGCCGTGGCGTTGCCGCCCAGGTCGGCGCCGAACGCCAGCGCCCACCACAGCACCTGCGCCGGCTCCCCGCCGTTCGCCTCGACGAGCTCGGCCACGATCGGGCTCATCGTGGCCACGTACGGGATGTTGTCCACGATCGCCGACAGCACCGCCGATCCGCCCAGCAGCCCCATCGTCGCCACGTCGAGCCGGCCCGCCGTGGCCTCGACCGCGGCCGAGGAGATCTGCTCGATGACCCCGGTGTGGACGAGCGCGCCGACCATGACGAACAGCCCGGCGAAGAACACCAGCGTCGGCCACTCCACCTCGGCCAGCGACTCCTCAGCGGTCACCCGGGTGGCTCCCACCAGCACGCCGGCGCCCAGCAGCGCGACCACCGACGGCGAGTAGTGGAGCACCGGGTGCAGCACGAAGGCCGTCAGCACGAGCGCCAGCACGGCCAGCGACTGCCACAGCAGCCGCCGGTCGGCGATCGCCTCCTTTTCGTTCAGCGCCATGACCTCGGCCGCGCGGGCGGGGTCGTACCGGAACGACCGCCCCCACATCAACTGGCACAGGCCCACGAACACCACCATCAGCACGATCACCATCGGCGCCATGTGGACGAGGAAGTCGTTGAAGCTCAGCCCGCCCCGGCTGGCGATGATGATGTTGGGCGGATCGCCCACCAGCGTCGCGGCGCCGCCGATGTTGGAGGCCAGCGCCTCCGCGATCAGGAAGGGAATCGGTGACACGGCCAGCCGCTCGCACACCAGGAAAGTCACCGGCGCGATCAGCAGCACCGTGGTCACGTTGTCCAGCAGCGCGGAGGCCCCGGCGGTGATCAGCACCAGCAGGACCATCAGCCGGAAGGGCCGTCCCTTGGCGCGTTTGGCCGCCCAGATGGCCAGGTACTCGAAGAGGCCGGTCTGTTTCAGCACCCCGACGATGATCATCATGCCGAGCAGCAGGAAGATGACGTTCCAGTCGATCCCGGAATGCTCGGAGAAGAACGCCGCCCGGGCGTCCGTGGCGTGGATCACCAGCATGATCCCGGCCCCGCCCAGCGCCGCCGCCATCCGTGGCACCTTCTCGGTGGCGATCAGCGCATAGGCGGCGAGGAACACCGCCACGCTCGCCCAGGCGACCAGGGTCATGTGCCGAGCATCCTGTCGAGCAGCCGCTCCAGCGTGACCGCGCCCAGCAGGCGCCCGTCCTCGACGATCGCGACCAGCGGGGTGCGGGTGCGGGCCATCAGCGCCGACATCTCCAGCACGGTCGCGTCGGGGTCGGTGACCGGCAGCTCGCGCCGGTCACGCGGCAGCGCCTCACGGACCGTACGGCCGCCCAGCGCCTCCATGAACGTGTCGGCGTGCGCCTCGTCCACCACCCGCGCCAGCGCCGGATCGTCCGCGATGTAGCGGGGCACGGCCAGCCGCAGCGCCTCGGTGCCGGACAGGATCGTGAACCCCTCGTCACCCTGGACGATCAGGCCGGGCAGATCCTGCTCGGCCATCAGCCTGGCCGCGTCGAGGATCGGCGTGTCCAAAGTGACGACGGGATAGTCGGCGACAAGGTCTCTGGCGCGCATGGGGGCACGTCCTTCCTGCTCGTACGGATGAGGACCTGCCGACCAGACTTCCCGGCTCACCAGCGGACAACCTATCAAGTGATCACACCTGCGGCCCAGGCACCTCGATCACACTCTCCCACGCCGTCACCGGACGCCGCCCGTCCGGACGGTGACCGTCGCGGAGTCCGGCAGGGCCCCGAACCTGAGCGTCAGCCGCCGCCCAGTCGCGGCCGACAGCAGAGCCGGCGGGTATCCCGTGACCTCCGGCACCGGACGGTCCCAGGTGACGGTCAGGCCGGTCAGGTCGCGGCGCGGATCCGACACGGTGACCGCGGCCGAGCCGTCGCCGCGTTCGGTGACGAGCACCGCGCAGGGGCCGGACGCCGACAGCGGACCGGCCGAGCCCGGCTGCCAGAAGTTGACCGCCGTCACCCCCGCCGACGGGACGTGCACTCCCTGCTGGGAGGCCGTGTTGGCGAGCGTCCGCGCCCACCCCCGGTCGGCGGCGCGCGCCCTGGTCGCCTCCAGCGTGGCGTTCGGCAGCAGCAGGTAGGCGTAGCGGGCGGCGTCCGGGTCCAGGCCGTGATCGAGCCAGAGCGTGACGTACGGGCGTGTCGCCCCGCCGCCCGCCCGGTGCTCCCGCACGCGGTGCAGCCCGCCGCCGTCGCGCACGACGTAGCCGCCGTGGCCCGCCAGGTGCGCCCAGCCGTCCTGGTCGTGCACGGTGAGCAGCGCGGCGCTGCGCCGGTTGTCCACGATCGTCTCCACCGGCGCGCCATCGCCGCCGGAGATGCCGGCGCCCAGGCAGATCACCGCGTCGTCGAGGAAGAACCACGACTTGAACGCCTCCACCGTGGACTCCAGCCCGCGCAGGTGCTGGCCGACCGTCGCGTAACGGCCGTCGGTGGCGCCGCCCACCCAGCGGAACGGCGGGCACGCGCCGCCCCACGCCTCGCCCGCGCCGTCCGGCAGCCGCCGGGTGGAGACCGTCGTGCCGGGCATCCGGTAGGGGTCGGCGGTGGCCCAGAACCCGTCGGCGTAGTGGGCGGCATGGCCCTCGCCCCACCAGTAGAGCATCCCGGAGCCGGTGTGCCAGCCCCGCAGGTTCTCGCCGTTGCCGTGCTCGTAGTGGGCGATCCGGTCGGAGGACATGCTGAGCGCCGCGCACCAGCCCGGCGCGCGGTGCACCGCCCGGGCGCTCATCGGGAACAGCCGGTGCCCCGGCGGCCACGAGCCGTACCCCTCCGTCAGGGGCCGCCAGCGGCGGCGCTCCTCCGGCGTGGCGGTGACCGCCAGTCGCCGCACGGCGCGGGCCAGACGGCGGGCCCTGACCTCGCCTCCCCCGGAGCTCCTGCCGATCCCCCGGCCGCTGACCAGGTCCATGACATGACCGGCGTGCACGAACGGGGCGAACGACCGCTCCACGCTGTCGTACACCACCTGCCGGTTCGGGTCGGTGACCTGCCACGGAGTGCCGCGCAGCACCGCGAAGAGCGTGGCCAGCCCTTCCAGCAGCACCAGCCCGTACCCGCCCTGGTAGGGCACGGTGCCGTGCTGGAGGAACGAGCCGTCCCGGTAGAAGCCATCGCCTTCCGTGACGTAACGGAAGACCGGCGCCAGCGCCCGCACGGCCAGGTCCGCCCGCGCCGCGTCCCCGGCGAGCACCGCGCGCAGCAGCGTCACCAGGCACAGGTCCACCCGGTTCGCGGCGGTGCTGGTGCCGCTGTAGTCGCGCAGCCGGCCCGGCGGGACGAAGTGGTCGACGGACTCCCCCAGCGCCGCGGCCGGCCGCCCCGACAGGCCGACGAGGACGGCGGCGTCGAGCAGCCTCGCCGGCGCGCCGATCTCCCAGTGCCACCAGTTGCCCACCGGCTCCGCGCCGGCCGCGTACACGTGCTCACGGAAGTGGTCGACGCCGGACGCCACGCCGGCGCGCAGCCGCGCGTCGCCGCTCACGACGTACGCCCGCGCCATCGCGAGCAGCCGGCCGGGGGTCTCGCTCAGCGACGGGTACGGCAGATCCGGCCAGAGGTGTCCCCCGGCAGGCGCCATCGCCGCCAGGTGCCGCCGGGCCTCGCGCACCGGGTGCGCCGGATCGACCGTGACCTCCCGCCACCGCCGCCGCACCGCCGCGAACGCGCCCGGATCGTGCGGGACCCGCGTGACCGGGCCCGCCCCGGCCTCGGGAACGGCCGCGGCCAGCACTCCGAGCCGCAGCACCGCCCGCCTCGACCACCCCGCCACGAACGGATTATCACACCCCGGCGCCCCGCCGACCGGTCCCCGCGAGGTCGCCGGGAGGGGTGAGTCAGGCGTCGAGGTAGTGGAGGACGGCGGCGACCCGGCGGTCCACACGGTCGGCCGGGGACAGGTCGAGCTTGGCGAAGATGCTGCGGATGTGCTTGTGCACGGCGCCTTCGGTGACCACCAGCCGTTCGGCGATGGCGGCGTTGCCCAGGCCCTCGGCCATGGCCGCGAGCACCTCCAGCTCCCTGCTGGTGAGCCGGTCCAGCGGCCCGTCGCGCCGGGTGAAGAGCTGGGCCACCACCTCCGGGTCGATGGCGGTGCCGCCCGCGGCGACCCGCTCCAGCGCGCTCATGAACTCGCCGACCCTGCCCACCCGCTCCTTCAGCAGGTAGCCGATCCCGTTCGCGCCGCCGGCCAGCAGCTCGGTGGCGAACGCCTGCTCCACGTACGCCGACAGCACGAGCACCGCCAGCTTCGGATGCAGCCGCCTGGCCTCGACCGCCGCCCTGATGCCCTCGTCGGTGTGGGTGGGCGGCATGCGGACGTCCACCACGGCGACGTCAGGGTGGTGCTCGGCCACGGCCTTCATGAACGCGTCCGGGTCCGGCACGGCCGCCGCCACCTCGAACCCCTCACCGCTCAGCAGCAGCGCCAGCCCTTCGCGCAACAGGGCGTCGTCCTCCGCGATCACGACACGCACGCCAACTCCACTTCGATTCTGGTCGGCCCGCCGTCCGGGCTGGTCAGGGTGAGGACGCCGTCGTGGGCCGCGACCCGGCGGCGGATGCCCGTCAGGCCGGATCCGTTCTGCTCGGCCGCGCCGCCGCGCCCGTCGTCCTCGATCTCGACGCGCAGCGTCCCGCCGCGCCGGCGCAGCGCCACCCGGGCGTGGGCGGCGCCGCTGTGCTTGGCGACGTTGGTGAGCGCCTCTGCGACGGTGAAGTACGCGGTGGTCTCCACCGAGAGCGGCAACGCCCCCAGCTCCCCCACCGACACCTTGCACGGCACCGGGCAGTCGGAGGCCAGCGCGGTGAGCGCGCCGGCCAGGCCCCGGTCCTGGAGGATCGGGGGCAGGATGCCGCGCACCACCCCGCGCAGTTCGCTGAGCGCGGTCTCGGCGGCGTCCTGGGCGCGGTCCAGCGCCGGGCCGGCCGTCGCGGGGTCGCGGTCCAGCGCCCGTCTGGCGGCGGCGACCAGCACGACCACGGCGACCAGCCGGTTCTGCGCGCCGTCATGCAGCGAGCGCTCGATGCGGCGCAGTTCGGCGGCGTGCGCCTGGAGAGCGCCCGCGCGGGTGGCGGTGAGCTCGGCGATGCGGTGCGACAGGTCGACCGACGGGTGGGGCGCCAGCAGGCGCCGTCCGGGGAGCGCCTGGAGGCGGGCCATGCCGGGGCCGATGGTCAGGGCGAGCAGGGGCCAGAGGAGGCCGATCAGGGCCGTGCCGGCGACGCCCGTCCAGGAGTCGATCGGCAGGTACATGGTGCTGGTGGTCTCGGCCTCCGGCAGCATCCCGTACCACAGGGGGAACGTGAGGTCCCGCACCGCCATGATCGGGAAGGCGATGCCGAGCATCCCCAGCCCGAGGCCGGACGTGGCGTGCAGGCCCAGCCAGCGCAGGTCGCGCCAGGTCGCGGGGTCGCGCCGGGCGGCGCGCAGCGCCTCCTGCCAGCTCAGGTGCTCGATGGCGGTCTGGTACGGGGACAGCACCGGCTCGCCCCACCGGCCCAGCCTGGCCCGTTCCTTGTCCGCCACCGCCCTGGTCATCGACAGGACGGCCGGCAGCAGGGGCAGGCCGACCCAGAACAGCGCGGCCGTGCCCGCGATCACCCAGCAGGCCACGGTGGCGAAGGCGAGGACGGCGGTGCCGAGACCGCCCGCGAGGCGGTCCAGCGCCTCGACGGCGTTTCTCATCATCACCGGACAATCTACGGAGTGTCGGGGCGAACGTCATTCCAGCCTGCTGTACCGACGAGACGGCAGTGAGTGGGATTTATCTGGATCTGCGCCGTTCCTAACGTTTGTGGCATGACTGATCCGTACACCATCACGACCGACCGTCCTTCCGACTCCGAGAAGTCCAGCACCCCGCGCATGGCCCTGTGGACGGTGCTCATCGTCTGCCTCGCGGCCAACCTCGTCGCCAACACCATCGGCGGGTGGGGCGTGCTCGTGGGCGTCATCACCGGCCTCGTCGCGCTGGCCTGCGGCGCCGGGCTCGTCGTCGACCACCGCAACCGTCGCCGCTTGTGACCGGTGCCGTGACGCTGGAGCACGTCACCAAGATCCACGGTGGGACGGTCGCGCTCGACGACGTGTCGGCGACCGTTCCCGCCGGGCGGTTCACCGCCGTGCTGGGCCCGGCCGGCTCGGGCAAGAGCACCCTGCTGCACTGCGCGTCCGGCCTGGACCTGCCCACCTCCGGCGCCGTCACCGTCGCCGGCGTGGACGTCACCGCGCTCGGCGAGAGCGAGCGCGACGCGTGGCGGCGCGCCCACGTCGGCCTGGTCTTCCCGTCCCACAACCTGCTGCCGTCCCTGACCATCGAACAGAACCTCACCCTGCCGCTCCGCCTGGCCCTGGTCCGGCCCGACCGGAGCTGGCTGCGGGAGCTGGCCGGCCGGGCGGGGCTGGCCGGCCGGCTCCACCACCGGCCCGCCGAGCTGCCCGAGGAGGGGCAGCGGCTGGCCGCCGTCGCCCGGGCGTTCGCGGCCCGGCCGGCGGTCGTGTTCGCCGACGAGCCCGCGGGAGCGTCCGGCCGCGTCCTCGACCTGCTCAGGGAGCTGGTCGAGGACCTCGGGCAGACGGTGGTGATGACGACGCGCGAGCGCGCCGCCGCCGCGCGGGCGCACGACGTCCTGCTGATGGAGCGCGGCCGGGTCGTCGATCCGCTGTCCGCGCCGGGCGCCGCGATTCCGGCGCATGAGCCTCACCGCTGGGGGTAGCCACCGGCCCATGCGGCTGCGACGGTGGATGGCGGAGCGACTCGAAGGCGAGCGCGGACTGCCCGTCAGACTGACGATCGCGTCGATCACGGTGGTGGTCGTCACGATCCCGTTCATGCTGCTGCTCGTGCTGGCCAAGCTGCCGCTCAACCCGCTGGACGCGCGGGTGGCGCACGAACTGCACGCCTACGCGCTGGCCAACCCCGCCGTGACGGACCTGCTCATCGTGTGGACGGACGTGTTCGGGCCGTGGCCGTGGCGGGTCGTCGTGTTCGTGCTGGCGGTCTGGCTGTGGCGCAGCCGGCGCGAGGGCGCGGCGCTGTGGGCGGTTACCACGATCGTCGTGGGCGGGGCGCTCGGCTGGGCGTTGAAGATCATCGTAGATCGGACGCGGCCCAGCCTGCCGGACCCGGTGGCGCTCGCCCCCGGGCAGTCGTTCCCGTCGGGCCACGCGCTGAACGTGACGCTCGGTGCCGGGATCGTGCTGCTGCTCGTCCTGGCTCACCTGCCCGTCTGGGGACGGGTCGCCGCGTGGGCGGGGGCCGTCTTCCTGATCGGGAGCGTCTCGTACACGCGGGTGGCGCTGGGCGTGCACTGGGTGAGCGACGTGGTGGGCGGGGTGATGCTCGGCGTGGCCGTGCTCGCGGCGACGGTGGCCGCGTTCGAGAGCTGGCGGCGGCAGCAGGGGCGGGCGCGCTCCGCGCCGCCCTTGGATGGAGTCGAACCGGAGGCGGTGAGAGCGGGACGTGACCGCTAATGATTTCCGATACTACGCGTTATCGCTGGTCCTGCCGCTACTGGTGTTGGCCGGCGTGACCTTCGGGGCGGGCGAGCTGGTCCTGTCCGTGCCCACCGGGGAGGAGGCCGTCAACAAGAGCCTGGCAGCGGAGCGCACCGACTGGTGGAACACGGCCACGGACTTCGGCAGCAGCCTGTCCGACACCCCGTACATCGTGGCGTTCACCGCGATCGCGGCGATCGCCTTCCGGCTGGCGTTCCGGCGCTGGCGGGAGTCCGTGTTCCTGATCGCGGCCGTGTGGAGCCAGTCGCTGGTCTTCCTGGCGACGACCGTGGTCATCGAGCGCAACCGGCCGGACGTGGAGCACCTCGATCCGGCGCCGCCCACGTCCAGCTTCCCGTCCGGGCACACGAGCGCCGCCGTGGCGTTCTACTGCGGGATGGCGCTGGTCCTGAGCACCCGCGTGCGACATCCGGTGCTGCGGGCGGCACTGTGGGTGGTGGCCGTGGCGGCGGCGCTCACGGTCGCGGCCTCGCGGCTGTACCGGGGCATGCACTTCGTCACCGACGTCATGTGGGGGCTGCTCCTGGGCACCGTGTGCGTGCTGGTGGCGGCGCGGGCGATCCTCTACCGGCCCGCGACGTCGCGCGAGACCGCCCCCGGGCGGGAGACCGCTTCCGTGACGTGATCCTGAAGCGCGGCGGACATCTCCTTACGCCATAAGCTATTCTCGCTTTCCCGAGAACTCTTTATGGCGTACGGAGATGTCATGCCCAAGGCCGGACTGCACGACGGCAGCACGATCGAGATCCAGGTCCACGGCGCGGGCCCCACCGTGCTGCTTCCCGTGGACCCCGAACCCGCCGAGGGAGAACGGGCCGAGGCGATGCGCGCCTGGGGCGCCGACCCCGCCCTGGGACGCTCCCTCATGGAAGGGCTCGGCGACCGGTTCCGGGTGGCCGCGTTCGACTACGAGGGCCACGTGCTCGCGCACCCGAAGCCGGCGACGCTGACCCCGGACAACATCGCCGCCGACCTGCTGGCCGTCGCCGACGCGGTGGGCGCCGCCAGGTTCGCCTACTACGGCTACTCGTGGCTGGCGCTGAGCGGGCTGCAGCTCGCCCTGCGCACCGACCGGCTCGACGCCCTCGTCATGGGCGGCTTCCCGCCCGTCGGCGGCCCGTACCGGGAGATGCTGGCCGTGACCAGGGCCACCCTCGGCCTGGCCGGCACGGCCACCGGCAAGGAAGCGACCCCCGGCGACTGGTCGACCGTGGAGGTCGACCTGTCCGACGCCCAGGCCAGGCAGTTCGTCACCCTGTACGAGGCGCTCCAGGACTTCGACGACCTGGCCGCGCAGCGGCGGATCACCTGCCCGAGGCTGTGCTTCGCCGGATCGGCCGACCTGATCGAGTACGACGAGCGCTGGGGCGGCACGCGCGTCGACATCGCCGGCCCGATCGTCCGCCGCCGGGCCGAGCTGGAGGCGCTCGGCTGGACCGTGGCGGTGCTCGACGGGCTCGACCACGCGCAGGCCATGCAGCCGGCCAACGCCCTGCCCGTGCTCGGCCCCTGGCTGGCCGCGCGCGTGTAACCCCTGGCCAGGGGCAGGGGAGGTCGCATGCAGACCTTCCTGCCCTACCCGGACTTCGCCCGCACCGCGGCGGTCCTGGACCCGCTCCGGCTGGGTAAGCAGCGGGTGGAGGCCCTGCAGGTGCTGCGGGCGCTGACGGTGCCCGGCTACGGCTGGCGGCACCACCCGGCGGTGAAGATGTGGGCCGGGTTCGAGGAGGCGCTGGTCCGCTACGGCCTGGAGATCTGCCGCCAGTGGTGCTCGATGGGCCGGGCCGACACCTGCGCCGGCACCCTGACGCAGGAGCTGACCGAGCACTGCGGCAGCCCTGTGGCCAGGAGCCAGCCGGAGCTGGCCGAGGCGGACGAGCTGCCGCCCTGGCTCGGCGACGAGGCCCTGCACCGCAGCCACCGCTCCGCGCTGCTGCGCAAGGATCCCGCGTTCTACCGGCCGATCTTCGGGGCGGAGCCGGACGACCTGGCGTACGTGTGGCCGCCCTCGGGCCGCCCGCCCGCCTGCATGCCCGACAGCTGAGAAACCGGACACCGCCCGGCTCCCTCCACGCGGCACGGTCACGCTCCGTATACCGATAGTCGACGGATACGGACCCTCGGGCCGCTCCCTTTCAGTACTATCGACCGGCAGGACCTACCACGCGCCCAGGGCTGTCGCCCGCGGCCCCGTCTCCCAGGGGAGTCTCGTGACCAGCGGGCTCGTCGACACGCCCCCGAAACCCAGCGCCCCTCCCCGGGGCCGCCGATGGCTGCGACGGCTGGCCCTCGGGGCGGGGACGGCCGTGCTGCTGGTGACGGCCGCCGGGGTGGGCGTCGTGCTCAGGCTCACCGGCAACGTCCGCCACATCGACGTGTCCGGCGAGCTGGGCGCCATCCGCCCGCCCAAGGTCGCGGCGGCCGCCATGAACGTGCTGATCGTCGGCTCCGACCAGCGCGACGGCAAGAACGCCCGCTACGGTCACCGCATCTCCGGCGAGCGCACCGACACGATCATGCTGGCCCACCTGTCGTCCCGGCGTGACGGCGCCGTCGTGATCAGTTTCCCGCGCGACTCCGTGGTCCGCCTCCCCGCCTGCCGCCCGCGGGAGGGCCACTCCGGCCAGCAGCCGCACATCGGGATGATCAACGAATCGTTCAACAACGGCGGCATCGCCTGCGTCTGGAAGACCGTCGAGTCGCTCACCGGCATCCGCGTCGACCACTTCGTCAAGGTCGACTTCTCCGGGTTCAAGAACATGGTCGACGCCATCGGCGGCGTCGAGGTGTGCCTGCCGCGGCGGATCGACGACAGCAAGGCCATGCTCCACCTGCCCGCCGGCCGCCGCACCCTCGACGGCGAGCAGGCGCTCGGCTACGTCCGCGCCCGCTACTCCCTCGGCGACGGCTCCGACATCGGGCGGATCCAGCGGCAGCAGATGTTCATCGCCTCCATGGTGAAGAAGGTGATGAGCGGCGACACGCTCAGCGACCCGGCCCGGCTGATCGGGTTCCTCGACGCCGGCACGCGGGCCGTCACCACCGACCCCGACTTCACGCTCGGCGCGATGAAGGATCTGGCCGAGAGCCTCCGGGGCCTCGACGCCGGCCGGATCCGCTTCATCACCACCCCGTGGCGCTACTCGCTGACCCAGCCGGGCCGCGTCGAGTGGGAACAGCCGGCGGCCGACCGGCTCTTCCGCGTCGTGGCCAGGGACGGCCGGCTGCACGACGTGCGCGACGGCCGTACCCGGGTGCCCCCATCGAAGGTGGCGGTGGAGCTGCGCAACGGCACCTTCCGCCCCGGCCTCGGCACCGAGGTCGCGGCGGCGCTGGAGCAGCGCGGCTACCACGTCGCCCGGGTCGGCGACACCCGGCGCAAGCCGTACCGCAGGTCCGTGATCCTGTACGGCCCGGACGGCGAGACGCGGGTGCCGACGCTCGCCCGCGACGTGCGCGAGGCCGCGCCGCGGGCGATGCCGCGAGCCCGCACGGCCCGGCTGGTGCTGGTCGTGGGCGACGACTGGCGCGGGCTCAAGCCCCTGGACCCCGCCGACGACGAGAGGCTCAAGGGCATCGACGCCACCCACGACACCTGCGCCGCCACCTGACCTACGTCACCCGGGTGCGCACTCCCAGGTCGGCGCCGAGCCGGGTGAGGGTCTCGGTGAACGACCCGCGGGTGTCGCGGGCGAAGCCGACGAAGAACCGGTTGGCGAGCCCGACGCCCCAGCGCCCGCGCCAGGGCCGCGCGCACCTGGGCGGCGGGCGCCTCGACGACGCCGGACACCTCGGTGACGAGCTTCTTCACGGCCGGCCCACCCGCGTGTTCTGGAAGGAGGCGAACCGCCAGCCTTCCGGGGTCCGCACGGCGGTGTAGCCGAGGACGGAGTCGCGGGTGGGGTCCGGCTCGCCGTCGACCGTGGACCCGCCGGTGGCGACGACCAGCGCGACCCCGTCGCCGAGCAGCCTGATGTCGGGCTCGCCCCGGCTCTCCAGCTTGATCGGCATCGTGAACAACTGGCGGTGGCCGTCCTCGATGGCCTGCCGGCCCTTCATGTTCACGCCGAAGTAGGTGATGTAGTCGGCGTCCTCGGTGAACAGCGCCGCGTAGGCGGCGGCGTCACCGGCGTTCCAGGTCTCGTAGACGCGGTCGAGCAACCGGCGGATCTCTGCGGACATGGCGCACTCCCGTGGTCGGCGGCGCCTATCCTGGGGAACTGCGAAGTCTGGACAGGGCAGGCGCCGTGTTCGGATGGACCGGCCGCCGGGGTGTTGGCGCACTCCGGCGGCCTGTTTCATTCGTCGAGCAGCTGCTCCATCAGCGACTGCTTGACCGTGCCCGTCCAGTCGAGCTCAGCTCGCTCGATGCGGCCGATGACGGTGCGCACCCAGTCGAGCTCGGCGGCGTAGAGCGCGCGGTCGCACTCCAGCTCCAGCAGGAGCATCTCCGGCAGCCCGTTCTCGGCCAGGGTGGCCAGGTGCGCCTCGATGCCGCCGATCGAGCCCTGGAGCGCGGCCGTGCGGGTGCGCAGCGCCTTGAGCGCGGCGTCCGTGGGCAGCACCCCGATCATCGAGACGGCCGCGACGAGCGTGCGCCGGTCGGACTCGGGCTGCTCCAGCAGCCTGCGCATCCGGACGGCCAGCTCCTGCCTGCCCTCGTCGGTGATCTCGTAGACCGTCCGCTCCGGCCTGCGGCCCTCGCGCGCGGTCTCCGCCGGGACGATCAGCTCTTCCTTGGCCAGCCGGTCGACCGCGTGGTAGAGGCTCCTCGGCAGGCCGGTCACGTAGTCCTTGTGCGTGTCGATGATGAAGCGGTGCAGCTCGTAGGGGTGGCTGGGGCGCACCGAGAGCATGGCGAGGACGGTGAGCCCCACCAGGTCGTGACGTCGCGCCATCATGCCTCCCTCATAGTGCAATATGCACTATAGCGGGATGCTCTGCCTCAGGGAAGCTCTCCGTCGAGCTGCGCGAACGCCCGTCCGATGGCGGTACGGGTGACGTCCTCGTCATAGGGGAACTTGTGGACGAGGTCGCGCAGCCCCTCGACGTGGGCGCGGCGGGCCAGCTCGGCCACCACCGACAGCTCCTCGTGCTGCCCGATCACGAAGTCGCGCCCCACCACCGCGCCGTGACCCGGCACGTACACCTGCTCGCGCATGTCGTGCAGCATCCGGGCCGTGGTGTCGGGCCAGTCGAGCGGGTACGCGTCACCGAACGCGGGCGGCGCCCCCTCCTCCACCAGGTCGCCCGCGAAGACCACGCCCGCGTCGGGCACGTGCGCCACCACGTCGTTGGAGGTGTGGCCGCGCCCGAAATGGCGCAGGTGCACGACCCGGCCGCCGATGTCGAGCGTGGCGGCCGAGGTGAAGACGTGGTCGGGAGGCACGATCTCCACCTCGTCCACCTCGGCCCGCCGCTCCTCGCCGAGCGCCGCCACCACGCCTGCCAGGTGCTCGGCCCCGCGCAGCTCGATCTCCTCGGCGCACCGGACGTGACCCCAGATCTCCGCCGGGAGGAACATCGCGTTGCCGAAGTAGTGGTCGAAGTGCGCGTGCGTGTTGACGACCGTCCACGGGTTGCCGGTGATCCGCCGGACGGCCCCGATCAGGTCGGCGGCCTCGCGGTGCGACATGCGGGTGTCGAGGATCAGGCAGTGGTCGTCGCCGACCACCAGGCCCACGTTCATGTCGAACGACTCGTGGCGGCGGACGTAGACCCGGTCCCCGATTTCCTGCCATGGCTCGTTCATCGCGTGATCCCGGAGCGTCGTAGCCAAGTCATGATGAACCGACCTTATTAGGATCAGCCCATGGCGTACGACATCCAGGTGGTCATCGACTCACAGGATCCGCACAACCTGGCCGACTGGTGGGCCGACGCCCTGGGCTGGCAGGTCGAACGGCAGGACGAGGCGTTCATCCGCAGCCTCATCGAGCGGGGCCACGCCGGCGAGGCCGACACCGCCTTCCACCGCGGCGCCCTGGTGTGGAAGGACGGCGCGGCGATCCGCCACCCGGGCGGCCTGCGGCGCGCCCCGCGCGTGCTCTTCCAGCTCGTGCCCGAGCCGAAGACGACCAAGAACCGGGTGCACCTCGACCTCAGGGCCGGGGCCGAGAGCATCGACGCCGAGGTGGAGCGGCTGGTGGGCAAGGGCGCGAAGGTGCTGCACGAAGGACGGCAGGGCCCCACCCGCTGGGTGACGATCGCCGACCCGGAGGGCAACGAGCTCTGCATCGCCTGATCCTGACGATCACCGCGGGCGTGCGTGAGCCCTGCGGCGCGGGGTAACAGGTCACTGCCCCGAGACCTGGAGGAGAGGACGCGCGTGGACGTTCCGGCGCTGGTGTGGTGGTTGACGATCATCGGGATCGCCGGCCTTCTGCTCTTCGACTTCTTCTTCCACGTCCGCAAGCCGCACATCCCCACGCTCAAGGAGGCCGCGGTCTGGTCGGCCCTGTACGTGGGCATCGCCGTGCTGTTCGGCCTGGGCGTGTGGGTCTTCGGCGGCCACACCATGGGCGCCGAGTACTTCGCCGGTTACGTCACCGAGAAGGCGCTCTCGGTCGACAACCTCTTCGTCTTCCTGGTGATCATCGCCAGCTTCCGGGTGCCCCGGGCCGACCAGCAGAAGGTGCTGCTCATCGGGATCACGTTCGCGCTGGTGGCCAGGAGCGGGTTCATCCTCCTGGGCGCGACGCTGATCAACATGTTCGCCTGGGTGTTCTACGTCTTCGGCCTGATCCTGCTCTTCACCGCCGGACACCTCATGAGGCAGGAGAGCGAGAAGAGCCACCAGGGCGACAACTTCGTGGTGCGGCTGACCCGGCGCTTCCTGCCCACCTCCGAGCACTACGACGGCGACAGGCTCACCACGGTCGTCGACGGCAAACGCGTCCTCACCCCGATGCTGCTGGTCATGGTCGCCATCGCCGGCACCGACCTGCTCTTCGCGCTCGACTCCATCCCGGCCATCTTCGGCCTCACCCAGCACGTCTACCTGGTCTTCACGGCCACCGCGTTCTCCCTGCTGGGGCTGCGGCAGCTCTACTTCCTCATCGACGGCCTGCTCGACCGGCTCATCTACCTCTCGTACGGGCTGGCCGTGATCCTCGGCTTCATCGGCGTGAAGCTGATCCTGCACGCCCTGCACGAGAACAACGTGCCGTTCATCAACGACGGCGAGCCCGTCCCCGTGGTCGAGGTCTCCACCGGGCTCTCCCTGATCGTGATCGTCACCGCGCTGCTGGTCACCGTCATCGCCTCGCTGGCCAGCACCAAGGGCCGGGCGCAGAACCTCTCCTCCGCCGCCCGCCGCTACGCCACCAGGATCCTGGACGCGGAGTGCGAACCGGAGGAGTGCGCGTACTTCTACCAGAGGCTCCAGGCCGAGGAGGAGGAGCTGCGCAGGCTGCCCGAGAAGTACCGGGCGAAGATCCGCGAGGACGAGCAGCTGATGGACATGCTGCGCCGGGTCCACGAGCTGCACGGCCCGGAGGCGGCCCGCCGGCCGGGCTGACCGGCGGGCCGCGCGATCAGGTCTCGGTCTGCTTCTCGTAGCCCTCGTCCTGCCCGTACACCTCCTCCTGCCCCTCCTCCTCCGGCAGGGACGCCGGGTCGGTCGGCGACGGGGTGAACTCCTCGCCGATGTCCTCGTCGAGGTGTTCCTCCGGGTGCTCGCGCCGGTCGGCCAGCGGGCGCTCGTCGGGCTCTGACATGGCTCCTCCTGCGATCTCGGTACGAGCCTCCTGCCCGGACGGCC
Organism: Nonomuraea sp. CA-218870; assembly: GCF_050936535.1. Taxonomy (NCBI): domain Bacteria; kingdom Bacillati; phylum Actinomycetota; class Actinomycetes; order Streptosporangiales; family Streptosporangiaceae; genus Nonomuraea; species Nonomuraea sp. CA-218870. The sequence goes on from NZ_JBNJMN010000001.1 coordinate 546,791, forward strand.
CCCGCCGACTCCCCACCGGGGGCGGTCAGCGCATCCGGACGGCGAGCAGGCGCCAGATCGCGAGCTGGAGCAGGGCCAGCGTCATCGAGAAGGGGACGAGGGTCCACACGCCGGCGCTCTCGGCGACGGCTCCCGCCAGCCACGGGAGCAGTCCGCCGCCGAAGACCGACATGCCGTTCATGACGCCGATGGCGGTGGGCACCAGCCTGGCCTCGGTGAGGTGCGGCACCACCGCCATCGCGGTCGGGAACACCGGCCCGAGGAAGAACCCGAGCAGCGCCAGCCCCGCGCCCGCCACCGCGCCGCCCGGCGCCGTCCAGATCAGCGCCACCGACGCCACGACCCCGGCGAGGCACGCGTACGCCATCGCGGTCGTGCTCCACCCGAGCCGCGCGGCGACCGGGCTGATCAGGAACCGCCCGGCGGTCAGCCCCAGCCAGTAGCCGCTCATCATGGCCCCGGCGGCCGTGGCGGCCTGGGCGTGCTCGTCCACGAGGAACGTGAAGCCCCAGTTGCCGACCGCCGTCTCCAGTCCCACGTACACGACGAGGAAGACGCAGGCCAGCACCACCGAGAGCGAGCGCAGCGCCGTGCCGAGCAGCCCGCCGCTCGCCGGCCCGTCCGCATGCGCGCTCACCTCGCGGGGGTACGCGAACCGCGTCCCCACCGCGAGCGGCACGAACGCCGCCGCCAGCACCAGCCAGACCCCGTTCCACGGCGCGAACGTCAGCATCCACGTCGCCAGCAGCGGCCCGAGCAGCGCGCCCACGCCGAAGAAGGCGTGCAGCCGGTTGAGCAGCGCGGTCGCCGACGGCAGCCCGGCCAGGTAGGTGTTGAGCACCGCCTCCAGCAGCCCCATCCCGTACCCGGCCAGCACCTGCACCGCCACGAACCCCGCGAACGACGGCCGCAGCCCCATGATCAGCGCCGACAGCACGTACGCGCCCCCGCCCGCCAGCAACGCGGACCGCGTCCCCCACCGCCGCACCATCGCCCCGGAGCCGGACCCGGCCAGCAGGTAACCGGCGGAGAAGGTGAAGAAGATGACGCCGATCGCGGCCATGTCGACGCCGTAGTCGGCGATCTGAGCGGGCAGCAGCACCCCGGAGACCCCGCCGGTCACCCCGACCAGGATGAAGATCGCGTACGAGAGAAGGACCGAACCGCGCTGACCTGACACGCGACCCCCTGGGGTGAGGCGCGGCGACGTGTCTGATGGTAGCGAAAAGGATCATTCCCGGGCAGGGGTCAGAGCACCTGGAGCAGCGATCGTTCCCTGGCGGACGCCGGCTCGGTCAGCCACTGGCTGACGCGGCCCTTCGCGTCGAGGACGGCCCAGCGGTTGGCGGTCCTGCCCTGCAGCCGCGCCACCAGCCGGCCGTCGGCGAGGTAGAAGGCGCCGATCACGCGGCCGCCCCGCACCGGGATCGGCACCCGCCGGCCGGTGACGGTGTCGACCACCGTCGGCGTGAACCACACCGGCCACGAGCCGTCGCCGCCCGGGTCGTCGGGCCGCAGCGCGTTGACCACGACGTAACGGCCGCCCGGCGACAGGCTCTGCACGTGGTTGGCCAGTCCGACGCCCTTGACCTTGACCGACTTCCCCGTCCTGAGGTCGAGACGGTGGACGCCCCGGGTGGTGCCGGCGTACCCGGCGAGGTAGCGGCCGTCGGGCGACCACGCCAGGTGGCACGGGCCGCCCGTCCGGCCCACCACCCGGGCGCCGCGCCCGTCCGCGCCGACCACCCGCACCCGGGTGCCGTCCGCGTAGGCGACGCGCCGCGAGTCGGGCGACCACGCGGGGGTCAGGCACGGCACGTCGCCCGGCACGCCCCGGGCCACGGTCCGCACCTTGCCGTCCGCGCGCACCCGCAGCGCCGAGCCCGCGACATAGGCGACCTTCCGCCCGTCGGGCGAGACCGCGAACTGCACGCTGTCCTTCAGCCGGGCCAGCGCCTTCCACCCGGAGGGCGGGTGGTGGCGGTCGATCCGGTAGCCCCCGTCGTAGTGGGCGTAGACCGCGGCCCCCGTCACCGCCCGCGCGGTGGCCGTCGCAGGCGCGGTGGCCGCCGCCGCCTGGGGCGCGGCGATCAGGAGCGCCGCGGCGCCGAGCAGGCTCACGCTTCTCATGGCAACCTCCAGGTCGTCGCCTTGTTGGATGCGCGGGAGGCGCCGCCGGTTCACGGATGATCGCCACGGCGCCCCGCTCTCGCGGGCGGTCAGGCCGAAACCCCTGCTCAGGTCGTGAGCCGGAGGATCCGGACCTCGCCGGCCGGAACGGTCAGCTCACCCGCCACCTCCTCGCCGGTGACCAGGTCGGCGCCGGCGGCCTCGACGACCGCGGCGGCGCCGGTGTGGTTGATCGCGAACAGGTAGGCCGGGCCGTCCGGGTGGGCGCGCCGGACGAGCTCGACGCCGGGGCTCCCCGAGGCGGTGACACCCGCCTCCGCGCAGACCGCGCGCAGCACGCCCGCCAGGGCGTCGCCCACCGGCAGCGTGGTCAGGTAGTGGACGGCCCCTTCCCCCCAGACGTTGCGGGTCCAGGCGGGCTCGCCGGTGACGTACGTGTCGAGCACGGCGGCGGTGGTGACGTGCGCCGTCTCGCTCCACACGGTCCCGGCGCCGCCGCCCGACAGCGCGAGGCGCTCCCCCGGCTCCAGCGGGAAGAACTCCTCCACCGTCACCCCGAGCAGGTCGCGCCAGGCGCCCGGGTAGCCGCCGAGCCTGACCCGGTCGTGCTCGTCGACGATCCCGCTGTACGGGCCGGCCAGCGCGGTCCCGCCGCCGGCCACGAAGCGTTCGAGCGCGGCCGCGCCCCGGTCGCTGACCAGGTAGAGCGCCGGCGCGAGGACCAGGCGGTAACCGGACAGGTCGGCTTCCGGGTGGACGACGTCGCAGGTGACGCCCTGCTTCCACAGTTCCGCGTGCCAGCTCTTGATCACCTCGACCGGCTTCAGCTCGCCGGTGGGCTGGGCCGGGTGGTCCTGTGCCCACACGCTCGCGTGGTCGAGCAGGATGGCCGCCCCGGCCCTGACCGTGCTGCCCGCCACCTCGGCGGCGGCCCGCAGGAGCGCGCCGAGACCGGTCACCTCGCGCCAGATCTTCGTGGCGGTGCCGGCGTGCGGCAGCATCGCCGAGTGCCACTTCTCGGCTCCCGCCCGGGACGCCCGCCACTGGAAGAACATGATCGCGTCGGCGCCCCTGGCCAGGTGCTGCACCGCGTTGCGGACCAGTTCGCCTGGCCGCTTGGCGCGGTTGACCGGCTGCCAGTTGACCGCGCTGGTGGAGTGCTCCATCAGCACCCACGGCCGGCCGCCGCCGAGCGATCGGGCGTAGTCGGCGGCGAACGCCAGGTCGATGTGCGGGTCGGGGCCGATCAGGTAGTGGTCGGTGGAGACGACGTCCACCTCTTTGGCGAAGGACCGGTAGTCCATGTCCCAGTGCGCGCCCGCCATCAGGTTCGTCGTGGCCGGCACGTCCGGGGCCAGCCCGGCGAGCAGGTCACGCTCGGCGCGGTACAGGCCGAGCAGCGCGTCCGAGCTGAACCGGCGGAAGTCCAGCTGCTGGCCAGGGTTGGTGAACGACGGGGTGGCGCGGGGCGGCAGGATCTGCTCCCAGGAGCTGTAGCGCTGCGACCAGAAGGCCGTGCCCCAGGCGTCGTTCAGCGCGTCCAGTGTGCCGTGCCGCTCGCGCAGCCAGTCGCGGAAGGCGGCGGCGGAGACGTCGCAGTAGCAGCGGGCGTTGTGGCAGCCGTACTCGTTGTGGACGTGCCACATCCGCAGCGCCGGGTGGCCGCGGTAGCGCTCGCCGATCCGCTCCACCACCCGCAGCGCCCTGTCCCGGTAGACCGGCGAGCTGGGGCAGAAGCCCTGCCGGCTGCCGTGGTGGAGCCGCCGGCCGTCGGCGTCGACCGGCAGCGCCTCGGGGTGGGCGTGGCCGAACCAGGGCGGCGGCGACGCGGTCGGGGTGGCGAGGCAGGCGCCAATGCCGTGGCCGGCGAGCAGGTCCATGACCCGGTCCAGCCAGCCGAACTCGAACCCGCCCTCGACCGGCTCCAGCAGCGACCAGGAGAAGATGCCGACGCTGACCTGGTTGACCCCGGCCTCGCGCATCAGGGCGACGTCCTGGGTCCAGATCTCCTCGGGCCACTGCTCCGGATTCCAGTCGCCGCCGTAGCCGATCAAAGGGCCCTCCTCCTGTGGTGCTTCAGAGGAGGATTAAAACGTTCTTCCACAACGGGCACAAGCCCTCGCCGCCTGCAGCGAGGATCGCCCGGACAAGCTCGTGATCGTGACTTGAGTCGATTCAAGACTCCTGGGGCAGCGACAGGTGTTCGTGGACCAGCTCCCAGCCGTCCCCGCGCCGCCGGAACACGCGGGTGCCCCTGGACAGGACCGGCTCCCGGCCGTCCACCCGGATGCGGTCCAGGCCCCACGCCACCGCGAGGTCCTCCCGTACCAGCACCTCCAGGTCGGGGACGTCCCACGTGACCGTCGCGCCGGCCGCCGCCTCCAGGCCGGTCCGGCACACCTCGCGCAGCTCGTCCACCCCTTCGTACCGCAGCGGGCCCTGCTGCTCGTAGGCGACCACGTCGTCCGCGATGGCGGCCATCATGCCCTCCAGGTCCCCCGCCGCCGTCTGCTCCGACCAGCGCGCGAACCGCTCGTGCACCTCCCGCTCCGCGGCCTCCGCATCGGCCTGCGGGAACGAGTGGTGCTCGTGCGCCACCACCCACCGGCCGTCCTCCTTGCGCAGGCCGAGCGTCAGCCGGAGCAGGACCTTCGGGTCGTAGGCGCCCGGCATGCCGCAACGCAGCAGCGCGAACGCGTACCCGACGTCCTCCCCCGCCGTCACCTCCAGCTCCACCAGATCGAAGGTCGCCCCCTGCGCCTGCCAGTCGAAGAACCACGGCCACGTCCGCCGGTAGGCGTCCATGCCGCGCACGCCCTCGTACGGCGGCGGCACGTCGAACATGACGATGTCCCCGGCGTGGTCGGCGACCACCCCGTCCAGGTCGCCGGCGTGCACGGCGCGCGCCCACCCCTCGACGAGTTCCCTGATCTGCTTGTCATCGGTACGCATGAGCTCCGGCCTTTCCTCGACGGTGTCCTCACCCGTACAACCCGGCCGGGCTCGGAAACTCATCGCAGTTCGGCCGGCAGCCCGAACACGGTGAGGTCGGCCTCCAGGAACGCCACCACCTCGGCCACCCGGCCGTCCCGCACCGTCAGCACGTCCAGGCCGCCGGGGACGTACGCGCCCCGCCCCTCGTCCCAGCGGTACGTGCCGAACGCGAGCTGCCCGTTGGCCCGCGCCGGCAGGAACCGCCAGCGCTCCCGCAGCGGCGCCTCCATGAGGAAAGCGCGGATGGCGTCGGCGCCCGCGTACCACTCGGGCAGCGGCGGCATCGCGTAGCGGGCGTCCTCGGCCAGCATCGACACGATCGCCTCGACGTCACCCGCCTCCCACGCCGCCGCGTACCGCCTGGCCAGCTCCCGCTCACCCGGCTCCCGCCCGGTCGTCCCCTCCGGCCGCAGCCCGGCCACGGCCTTGCGGGCGCGCTGCAGGGCGCTGTTCGCGGCCGGGACCGTGGTGTCCAGCAGGCCCGCGGTCTCGGCGGCCGAGTAGCCGAGCACGTCCCGCAGCAGCAGGGACGCCCGCTGCACCGGCGGCAGGTGCTGCAGCGCGGCCACGAACGCCAGCTCCACGCTCTCCAGCTCCACCGCCCGCGCCTCGGGGCCCAGCAGCCTGTCGGGGTACGGCTCCAGCCACGCCACCTCGGCCGCCGGCGTGCCCGGCCGCAGGTCGGCGGGCAGTTCGCGGCGGCCTCTCCGCTCGGCCGCGGTCAACGCCCGGTTCGTCGCGATCCGGTACAGCCAGGCGCGGATCGACCCGTCCCGGTCCTCGAACCCCGGCAGGCTCCGCCAGGCCCGGTCGAACGTCTCCTGCACGACGTCCTCCGCGTCGTGCACCGAGCCGAGCATCCGGTAGCAGTGGGCGCGCAGCTCGTCGCGGTACGGCCCCACGAGATCGCCGAACGCCCTCTCGTCGCCGGCCCGCGCCGCCTCCAGCAGCTCCCCGTACCCGTCTGAAACGTCCATGCGACCAGCTTGCCACCGCCCCTCCGCGCCGCGGTCCCCTGCGGGTGGATCATGGGGGATGCTCAAGAACCTCGCCCTGCTGCTGGCCGGGCTCATCACCGGGATCACGATCATGGTCGCCGGCCGCTGGCCGCAGGCGGAGGTCGTCCACCGGAGCGAGCAGCCCGCCACCGTGACCTACGCGGACGACTCGGCGCACCACCTGGGCCTGATCCGCAGGGACACGCTGTTCGGTGACCCGTCGCACCTCGTGGTCGTCGGCCGCGACCCCGGATTCGGCCACGGCCACTGGGTGGACCTCCACACCTCCCTCATCGAGCCCGGCGAGGAGGTCGCCGGGACCGAGTGGACGGCCGACGGGGTGCGGCTGCGCCTGACGAGCGGGCACGAGCTGTACGTCCCGGCCCGCCACTTCCTCGGCGGCCGTTGACGTCAGAAAAGGGTGAGCGGCTCGACGGGGGCGGGCTCCGGCAGCGGCTCCAGCTCCGGCACCCGCGCCCGCACGGCGTCGTGGAAGCGCCGGGCCAGCGTCAGGGCCTCGGCGTTGTCGGGGGTGTGCACGAACACCGTCGGCGAACGGCCCTCGCGCAGCCAGTCCGTCACGACGCCGACCCAGTGACCCCAGCCCTCGACCGTCAGGGAGACGTCGTCGCGGCCCAGGTAGCGCACGATCGGCCGGTCGGTGAGCGCCGCCGACCGGCGCGGCACCCGCGGCTTCTTCACCCAGGCGTCACGCTCGGCGTCGCTGGTCGGCGGGCTCCGGAACAGCGTGACCGTGTCGAACGGCACCCATTCGGCCCCGGCCCGGCCCAGCACGCCCTCCAGCGCCCGCACGGCCCGCGCGTCCTCGAAGAACGCCTGGTGGCGCACCTCGACCGCGTAACGGTGAGCAGGCGGCAGCCGGTGCAGGAATCCCGCCAGCGTGCCCAGGTCGCCCGGCCCGAAGGAGCCCGGCAGCTGGATCCACAGGGCGTGGGCCCTCGGGCCCAGCGGCTCGATCGCGTCCAGGAACTCCCGCAGCGGCTCCTCGGCCCCGGTGAGCCGCCGCTCGTGCGTGATCGTCTTCGGCAGCTTCACCACGAACCGGAAGCCGGGCCCGGTCTGGGCGGCCCAGGACTCCACCGTGCTCCTGGCGGGGGTCGCGTAGAACGTCGTGTTGCCCTCGACCGCGTCGCACCAGGTGGCGTAGGCCCGCAACCGTTCGGCGGGAGGAAGGGGGTGCGGCAGCAGCCGGCCCTGCCACGGCGCGTGCGTCCACATCGCGCATCCCACATGAAGCCGCATCCGCCCACGCTACCGGCTCGTCCACGGCGCCCCGGCGTTCAGACCGGGAGCGCGTCACAACGTGAGGACGATCCTGCCCCGGGCCGTGCCCCCGGTCAGGTAGCGCAGGGCGGCGCCCGCCTCGGCCAGCGGGAAGGCCCGGTCGACGACCGGGCTGAGCTTGCCCTGCGCCAGCAGGTCCCCGAGGACGGCCATCGACTCCTTGACGGGCGGCGTGGCCCTGGTGGGTCTGGGCAACTGCCGCTGGAACGCGGACCTGGCCATCAGGCCGGCGAAGCGCGGCAGGCTGCCGAGCACCTGACGGCCCGCGGCGCCGTAGTGGTCGTGGCCGATGAGGACGTACGTGCCGTCGGGGGTGAGCGCGCGGCGGCACTCCGCGAACGAGTGGTTGCCGGGGATGTCCACGATGAGGTCGTAGCGCTCGCCGCGCCGGGTGAAGTCCTCCACGGTGTAGTCGATCACGTGGTCCGCGCCGAGCGCCTTCACCAGGTCGAGCCTGTCCGGGTGCTCGACGCCCGTCACCGTCGCGCCGCGCGCCTTGGCGATCTGCAATGCGCACCCGCCCACGCCGCCTCCTGCGCCGTTGACCAGGACGTTTCCCAGCGGGCCCGGCGGAAGGTTCAACAGGGTGATGAGCCCGGCGGTGGGCACGCACGCGGCCTGCTCGAAGCCGACGACGACGGGCTTGGGCGCCAGGTGGTCCTCCGGCACGGCGACGTACTCGGCGTAGGCGCCGCCGTTCTTCCACTGCATGCCGCGCAGGGTCTCGCCGAACACCTCGTCGCCCGGCCGGAACCGGGTCACCGCGGCCCCCGCCGACTCCACCACGCCGGCCATGTCCGTACCCGGGACGAGGTTCTTCGGCCGGCGCAGCCCGGACCCCATGATCCGGAGCACGTAGGGCCGGCCGGTCACGACGTGCCACACGTCGGGATGGACGGAGGCGGCGCGCACGCGGACGAGGACCTCGTCGTCGCGGGGCGTGGGCCGGTACATGGGCCTAGGCTCGCCGCCATGACCACATCCCAGACGATCTCCTTCGATCTCCACGTCCACTACGCACAGGCGTATCTCGTCGACGACGCCGAGGACGCCGAGACTCCCTCGGACTTACTGGACGACCACCCCACCCATCCCGTCGGGATCATCCGCGTGGAGGGCGAGAGCGCTCTTCTCATCACCGGGCTGCACACGGGCCCGGTGGGCTTCACGGTCACCGTGGCCGACGCCGACCCCGGCGCGGACACCGACGGCTACGAGGACATCGTGGAGATCAGCTTCGAGTCCGAGGCCGGGCAGGTCTCGGTGCACGAGTGGGGAGGCGAAGAGGTCCACGAACTCCCCGAACTGGCCGCGGGACCCGGGTGCTACCGGCTGCGCTACCACGCCAAGGGCATGGACGAGGCCGCCGCGGTGGACACCTCACAAGAGATCATCGACCGCTACCTGCTCCAGATCTGGCCTCAGGACGAGTCCGCGCCGGCCGTGGTCAAGAGCACGAGCAAACACCTCGCCCACTGGCTCGCCGCCGGCTGACACCACCCGGACGCCCTTCCCGGACGCCCTTCCCCGACGCACGGAGCGATCGGCCCCGAGAACTCCGAGGCCGATCGCCGTGCGTGAGCAGGGGCGTGAGCAGGGGCGTCAGTCGATCGACCGGATGATCCTCCAGATGAGGTAGAGCGCCTTACCGGTCTTGCCCACCTTGCCGCCCCTCGGGGTGTCCGACTCGTACCGCACGCTGGCCGGGCCGTGCCCGGTGCCCTGCCACGGCGTGTACTCGGTCTCCTTCCGGGCCGACTGGGTGTACGACCGCAGTTCGCCCGATTCGTACCGGCGGACTCCCATCTGGTCGTCGATCGAGCGTTTCTGCTCCTCGGACAGCCCTCTGCCGGACTGCGACTGGTTGTTGGACGGATTGCGCTGTGCCTTGGGCGGGTTCGCGCGCTGCTGCGCCCGGCGGGTGGTGGGCCGGTGGTTGGGCCTGCTCCTGGACTGCTTACGCGCGAGCTGGCGGACCGCGCGCTTGCCCTTCGCGGCCGCCCTGGCCTTGGCCCTGGCCGCCGCCGCCCGCCTGCGCGACTCCGCCGCCGCGCGGGCTCGGGCGCGGGCCGCCGCCGCGCGGGCCCTGGCCGCCGCGGCCCGCCGCCGCACCGCCGCCTCGGCCGCCTTGCGCGCCTTCTCGATGGCCTTCTTCCTGGCCTCGGCGGCCGCCTTCTTCCTGGCGATCTCGGCGGCCCGCTTCCTGGCCGCCTCGATCGCCCGGCGCCTGGCCGCCTCGGCCGCCCTCCGCTTCGCGGCCTCCAGCGCCGCGCGGCGGGCCGCCGCCTCGGCGGCGCGGCGGGCGGCCGCGATCGCGGCGCGCCGGGCCGCGGCCTGGAGGGCGATCCGCAGCGCGATGCCGGCCGCGAACCAGAAGAGCTGCCCGTCGGGGTCGGTCATGGACACCGGGTTGTTGCCTGCGTAGGCGTACCCGTGCATCTGCTGCGGGTCCTGCGTGTCGATCACCGGGTCCACCGACAGGAACCGGCCGGTCGACGGGTCGTACTCCCGGGCGCCCAGGTGCACGAGCTTGGTCGCCGGGTCCACGGTGCCGCCGACGAACCCGCGGTCCCCCGGCCACCACGGCGGCGGCGCGCCCCGGTCGCCGCCGAAGGGCGTCTGGCGGCGGAACGCCACCGCGCCGGTCTGGGCGTCGACGGCGGCGTGGGCGGTGCCGTGGTGGTCGCCGGCGAAGAAGTAGACCTTCCCCGCCGAGGAGCGCATCGCCACCGCCTCGCCGTTGACCGTGTAGTAGCGGGTGCCCGACACGGTCTGGGCGGCCAGGTCGAGCCGGAGCTCCATGTCGTCGACGTACAGGGTGGCGTCCGTCGCGGTGCGGCGGATCAGCCGGTCGCCGTCGGCGTCGTAGACGAACGAGGTGGTCCTGCCCGCCTCGGTGACCGATGCGAGGTTGCCCTCCGCGTCCCAGGTGAGCTGCTGCTCCGCGCTGCCGGTCCGGCGCACGACGGTGTTGCCGGCGGCGTCGTACTGGTAGGAGGAGGGCTGCTCGGTGGCCGGCCCTGTGGGCGTGACCGAGGTGAGCGCGTGCGGCCGGGGCTGCCCGGCGGCGGGGTAGGCGTAGTCGCGGACGACCTGCTGCCGGCCGCCGAACGCGTGGTGGGTCTCCTTGGTCCGGTTGCCGGTGGAGTCGTAGGCGTAGCTGGTGGCGTACGGGGCGACGCCGCCGATCAGGGTGGAGCGCGGCTCGCCGGAGGCGCAGGCGTCGGTGGCCGTCCACGCGGCGGTGAGCCGGCGCAGGTGGTCGTAGGTGAAGCACTGGGTGTCGGCGGACGCCCGGTCGGCGATCTTGGTGATGTTGCCGCTGGCGTCGTAGGTGTAGTTCAGGTCCAGGTCGGAGGCGGTGCCCGTGTCCCGGTCGAGCTGGGACCTGATGAGCCTGCGGGTGCCCTCCTCGTAGGCGTGGGTCAGCCAGGTCTTGCGCGTGCCCGTGCTGAGCTCGTACTGCAGCGTCTCGCCGAGCTTGCCGTAGCGGGCGTCGGTGACGTACGTGGACAGGCCCTCGACCTTCGTGGGCTGGCGCAGCGCGTCGTACCCGTAGGTGACGGTCTCGGCGGGCAGCCCGCCGGCCTCCGGGAACGTGATGGACTGCACCTGGTCGTCGGCGGTGTAGCGGGTGTTGAAGACGTACGTGCCGGCGAGCTTTCCTTCCCTGGCCGGGATGGTCACGCTCTGGCGGAGCGTGCGGTACTCCCGGTCGACGGCCTCGATCTTGGCGGTGTACGCCTGCTCTCCTGCCCACCGGACGGTCTCGGCCAGGTGGCCCTTGGCCAGCGTGTCGTAGCGCCACTCGGCCAGCAGCGGCCCGGTGGCCGTGCCCTCCCTGGTCGAGGTCCGGCGGCCGAGCGCGTCGTAGGTGTGCACGAGGGTCCGGCCGCGGGCGTCGGTGCTGGAGATCTCCTCGTCCAGGTCGTTGAACACCCGGGTGGTGACGCCCTTGTCCGGGTCCTCGGTCTTGATCTCGCGGTCACGCAGGTCGTAGTGGTGCCGCCAGACGTTGCCCGCCGAGTCCGTCACGGTGGTGAGCCGGCCCGACCTGTCGTAGGCGTACCTGGTGGCCTCGTACTCGCCGGTCGGGGTCGCGCCCTTGTACTGGCGCAGCTCCACGCCCCTGCCCTCGGCGTCGGCGATGAGGGTGGCGGCGCTCTCGCCGGGCGGCGGCGTCACGTGCGCCCGGTCGGCGAAGCGCCTGACGGTGGACTTCCACTTCTCCTGGCCCTTGACGCGGAAGCTCTGCGAGGCCAGTTCGCCGGACCCGTCGAAGGTGGAGACGACCTGGCCGGCGACGTCGTCGTCCGACACCTGGTACACGTTCGTCTCCGGGTCGCCGGTGGCGTAGTAGCCGTCGTTGGTCTTGGCCACCTCGCCGATCGAGTTGTGGAAGACGTCGGTGACGACCCGGCCGCCGCCGGGCGCGGGCTCCTGGGTCTGGCGCGGGCGCAGCAGCCCGTCGTAGAGCTCGTGGCTGGTGATGTAGGTGCCGTCGGTGGCGAGCGTCCTGATGGTGACGACGTTCGGGCCGTCGGCGCGGATCAGGTAGGAGTACTCGGTGTTGGGTGACTGGCCCGCCGCCTTGTCCCTGTCGTACTGCCACACCTTGACCAGGCGGCCGAGCGGGTCGTGCTGCAGGTCGGTGCGGCGGCCGTTCTCGTCCACCTCCGCGACCGGCTCGCCCCAGGCGGGCTCGACGTAGGTGACGTCGGCGTGGCCGAGCGGGTTGACGGAGCGCACCTCGGTCGCCGGCGCGCCGGACGCCGGCACGTACGAGGTGGTCGTGGAGCCGCCGGCGGCGTCGGTCTCCGCCGTCACGCGGCCGTAGGCGTCGTACGCGCGGGCCACGTCCAGCACGTACCGGGGCGTGCCCCCGTCGTAGGAGGCCAGCTCCTCCTCCCGGGTCACGTCGCCGCGCACCGGGGCCTGCCCGAATGCCCGGCCGTCGAAGTGGGACCGCTCGTCCGACAGCACGTCGGCGGGCCGCTGCGGCTGGACCGAGCACGGCTTGCCGACGGTCTCGACCCGGCTGGTGAAATCGAGCATCCAGGCGGCCGTGTCGCGGGCGTAGGTGTAGCGGGTGCAGACGTCGTCAGCCGGGTCGGCCACGTCGCCGAGGTCGCCGACCTGGGTGACGAGGCCGTGCTCGTCGTACGTCCGCTCCTCGGCGGTGCGCAGCCAGGTGCCGTCCTCCTTGAGGTCGCGGGTGGTCATCTTCGCGGACTGCACGAGGTGCGCCGTCTTGGTCACGCCCTCGAACGTGGACTCGGCGGTCTTGCGCCACCAGGGCTCCTCGGCGGTGGCGGACAGGATCTTCCCGCCGTGGCCGTCGTGCACGATCGTCTCCAGGTCCGTCCCGGAGAGCTGGTCGTGGTCCTGGCGCGCCCTGCCCTCGCTGTCGGTGACCTTGACGTCCTTGCGGCCGCCGTCGGCCAGCCGGTCGCCGTCCATGCCGCGGTAGTAGCGGTGCTCGGTCATCGTGCGCGGCCCGTCCTGGCCGTCGCCCTGCCGGACCCGTACGCGGGCGAAGCCGCGCCAGTCCGACCAGGTCCGCTCCTTGGGCTTGACCAGGATGTGCTCGGCGTAGCGCCAGGCCGCCCCGTCGAGATACTCGTAGTCGGTGACCAGCCACGGGGAGCGCGCGGTGCGGTCGACCTCCACGGTCTGCGCGACCACGTGCTTGTGGAACCAGTCCAGCACCTCCGTCTCGTCCTGCGGCGCCCACCGCTGCGGGAAGCAGCGCTTGGCGTTGCGGTCGGCCGCGGGCAGGTTCGCCGGCGTGCACTCCTCGGGCGCGTAGGTCACCCGGGTCTCCGCGCCGGCCTCGCTGTTGATCGACTGGACGCGCCACCTGTACAGCGGGGCGCGGCCCTCGTCGGCGTCCACCCGGTTCTTCAGCTGCACCCCGGCGAAGGTCACCTCGGGCAGCGTGACGGTGCCGCCGACGTGGCCGGCGTGCCGGATGGAGGCCAGCCAGAGCGCCGGGCTCAGCCCGTCGCCGGTGGCGGGGAAGGAGTGGGTGAGCGTCCACGAGTCCACGTCCCGGTACCCGGTGCCGGAGCGCACCTGCGTCGTCACCTTCGCCAGCCGCTTGCGGGTCCAGAACGTCGGCGACAGCCGGTCCTTGCACGCCTCGCCCGCCTCGCAGTTGCGGTCGAACGGCACGTCCGGCCAGTGGCGGGCGGTGTCCTTGGTGAGCTGGGCCGGCTCGCAGGTGATCGAGCCGCTCGGCACGCACCGCTCGGCCACGGTGAACACCGCGCGCGCCGCCGGCGCGACGGTGAACAGCTCGGCCGACCGGTAGCCGTAGTCGACGCGGGTCAGGTGGCCGCCGCGCACGTACGGGGTGCCCAGGTCGGGCTTCTCGTTGCGGCCGTAGTGGTTGCGCTCGGTCTCGTACCAGTACGTGAGCGCGTTGCCGTGCCGGTCGACCGAGTAGTCCAGGTTCCACCGCCAGGCCTGCTGGCACCAGGCGTTCGCGGGGGTGGAGTTGTGGCAGGGCTCGCCGGATTCGTTGCCGAACACCGGGACCGTCCAGGCCGACTTCGTCTCGGGCTTGCCCGTGGTCCAGCCGGGCAGCCGGTTCAGGCCGAAGTGGTACTGGGTGCCGTCGGTGGTGGTGAGCCGCCAGTGCTCGCCGTCGTTGTCACCGTTGGCGGCGCCGGTGAGCAGCTCGATCCGGGTGCCGTCGTCGCGTTTGGGCCGCCACTGCTTGGTGGTGGCGTCCTTGACCAGCTCCACGGCGGAGCCGTTGAGCATCAGCGTGGCGTTGTCGTGGTCCCAGCACAGGTCGCCGGTCTTGCGCCCGTCGGCCATGCAGGACTTGTAGCGGCGCTCGACGTAGCCGCCGGGGGTCAGGTCGAAGCCCTCGCCGGCCCAGGACACCTGGTTGTTGGTGGAGGAGGTGTGCCCGTCCACGCTCTGGGAGGAGTAGGCGAGGTTGATCACGGGCTCGTCGCCGCCGATGGACGGCGGCACCCGCATCGGGTGGTTCCAGGTGAAGTCGCCCGACTGGGGTCCGACGCTCCACTGCGCCGACGGCGCCAGCGACGTGGCGGAGTAGTCGCCCGAGGAGCCGGAGGCGGCGGCGGTGAGCGCGTACAGCTGGGCGCCGGAGGCGGCGACGTCCACCTCGGCCCGGACCACGCCGGCCTTGACGTCGTTCTCGGACGGCACCGGCTCCGGCACGGGGCAGGCGGTCGTCGCGTCCGTCAGTGCGCAGTCCGGCAGCTTGACCAGCCGGAGCCGGTCGGCGTAGTCGCCGCCGAAGGCGTGCCGGAAGCCGGAGTAGTCCAGCTCGACGCGGGCCGGGCCGCCGCGGGTCGCGCCCTGCCCTCGGGACAGGCGCAGCGCCACGCCCGGCAGGCCGGGGGCCTCGGCCCGGTCGAGCACCTCGACCTTGACCCGTTCCGGCGGCGCCTGGGCCCGCCCGGCCTCCCGCTGGACGGCGGCGACCTTCACCGGCAGCGAGCCGGCGACCGTCCTGGCCGTGTCACCCGGCGCCGGCTCGGCCGTGCCGGCCTTCGGCCAGGCCGCGTCCGGCGCCTTGCCGATCGCCCGCTCGGCCGTGGCGTCGCGGGTCTTGGGGAGCACGGCGACCGGGCGGCCCGGTACCGGCTCCTCCTTCTGCACCTGCGGCCGCTCTCGGCGCTCGGCCTCGGCAGGCATGGCGTACACCAGCGGGACGACCACGATGATCACCATGGCGGCGCAGGACCGGACGAACCAGCGGAGCTTGCGCGGGAACCAGTCGAAGATCAGAAAGGTCGAACGCTCGTGCTCGGAGATCTCCTCGAAGTCGTACATCCTCACCGTCCAGAGCTCAGGCAGGGGGTGCGGCGGAGGGGGGTTCATTCGGCGGCGAGCCGGGCGACGTCCGTGTCGCCCAGTGCGCCCTGGTAGGTCCGGACGTCGTCGACGATCCCGGGCCAGTGCCCGGTGAACGCCCCGTCCTGCAGCGCCCGGCCCAGCTGGAGCGGCCCGGTGGCGTTCCAGGTGCTCGTGTGGCCGGTCTCGGTGGTGGCGACGAGCCGCCCGCCGACGTAGACGCGCAGCTTCTTTGCGAGCGCGTCGTACACGCCCGCCACGTGGGTCCATTCCATGGCGTACGGGACGGCGTCCGAGCGGGTGCGCGTCACCGGCGCGCCGTCCGCGTCGGCGCCGGCCATGCCGAAGGACCAGCGCGGGCCCTGCGCGGCGTAGCCGAGCGTGAAGCCGCTGGCCCGCGTCCCGCTCTGGGCCACCACGGCAGCGTCGGCCGGGGGCAGCGCGTCGAGCTGGACCCACGCCGTGACGGTGAAGCTGTCGTCGGTGCGCACCGCGGCCCGCGACGCCCGCGCGTGGCCGCCGGCGCCGTCGAGCGCGAGCGCCCCGTCGAGCCAGCCGCCGGTCCAGCTCGCCCCCGAGCCGAGGGCGAGCGGGCCGGTCACGCCGGCCGTGTCGGCCGCGGCCGTGCCGGTCCCCTCGTCCAGCTTCCAGTGGCCGGTGAGCGTGGCGGCGTGGCTCACCAGCTTCACTACCTCGGCGGGGGCCAGGGCCCGGTCGTGCACCCGGACCTCGTCCACCTCGCCGGGCCAGGAGTCGGTCTGCCTGCCCTGGTAGAGGGCCTGCCCGAACTGCACCGCGGTCCCCGGTCCGGCCCCGCCGTGGTACGCCACGGGCCCGGCGGCGAGCGCGCCGTTCACGTACAGGAACAGCGACCGCGAGGCGGAGTCGTACACGCCGGTCAGGTGGGTCCACTGGCCCGCGACCGGGACGATCGCCGCGTTCTGCGCCCAGACGGTCTGCGGCGTGCCGCCCGGGTGGTTCATCATGAAGGCCCACGACCTGGCGCTGCCGCCGTAGCCGAGCCAGAAGCCGGCGTTGTCCTGCCCGCTCTGGCTGACCGCGGCCACGTTGCCCGTGGAGGGCAGCGACGACAGCCGCACCCACGCCGAGACCGCGAGGTTCCGGTCGGTCGGCGCGACGCCGCCGGACGTGGCGGCGTACTGGCCGGAGCCGGCGAAGCGGAGCGCCTTGCCGGCCCGGCCCTCGGCCCACGCGGCGCCGCTGACCGTCACCGGGTGCGTGCCCGCCTCGTCCCCGGCGGTCGTGCCGGAGCCCTCGTCGAGCCGCCAGGAGCCCGCCGGGCCGGTGCCGGGCCGCACGTTGAACACGTAGCTGCGGATCGGGCCCTGCTTGCCGGCGCCGTCCTTGCTGCGCACCGACAGCACGTTCGGGCCCTCCTCCAGCGGGGTGAGCCGGATCGTCGCCGACCCGCCGGCCGAGGTCGCGCTCACCTCGGTGACCGGGCTGGTGTTGAGCCCGTACAGGAACGAGGTCACGTCGCTCTCGCCGTTCGCGCCGAAGGTGAACTCCCCGGCGCGGCCGAGGCCGTCACCCCAGGCGTTCTCCGGGTACTGCGCGGAGCCGACCGTCGGCTCCCGGCCCGGCGCGGCGGTGTCCACCCCGATCTCGCAGAACGGGCCCCACGTGCTGGTGGCCCGCCCGTCCTCGCCGCGCGCCCGCCACCGGATCACCGAGCCGTCCCCGTACGCCCCTGCGGGGACGGTCGCGGAGAAGGCGTTGCCGGAGGCGGCGGCCGGGGTGAGGAACTCGCCCAGCTTCGTCCCGGCCGCGTCGTACCACTCGAAGCGGCCCTGCACGGAGTTGTCGCCGTCGCGCAGCTTGGCCCACAGCTTCGGCGTCGCCGTGCCGATCTTCGGCCTGGCGTCGCCCGAGACGCACGCGCCGCCCGGGTCGGACCAGACGTCGGCCGCGACGGGGGCGGTCGGGATGGTGTTGTACTCGACGACGAGCGTGGGGTTGTTGCGGAACTTCTTCCAGGCGTACGTATCGGTCTCGCTGCTCGCGCGCAGGCCGAGTGTGATGTTCGACCAGTTGGAGGCCGCCGCCTTCACCGCCGCTGGGGTGGCGTCGAACTCCACGCCGCCCGCAGGGCAGGAGCTGCTCCAGCCCTTGGCCACGGTCTGCGTGTTGAGCTTCTGCGACCACGACGGCTGGTTGTTCCAGGTGGTGGACTTGCTGATGCCGCCGGTCAGCCAGAGCTCGACGGCTCTCTTGGTGCACGACCACGACCACGTCTCGTACGTGCGGAAGGTCGCCTTGATGATCTGCTTGCCGTGGATGGCGGTGCCGGTGTTCATCTGGAAGAACGAGCGGTTCGTCTGGCCGGTCTCGTTCTCGTGCCCGACCCGCGCCACGTCGCTGGAGTTGAGGTAGTTGGTGGTCGGATACTTCTTCCACACCGAGGTCCAGGCGCCGCGCGGCGCCGACACCGACGGGTCCAGGTAGACGGGGTAGCGGGTGCCCGGGTCGGCCAGCATGGCCTTGTCCGGGGTGAGCGTCAGGCCGCCGCCGTCGACCCGCAGGTCCATCGCCTCGTGCCGGGAGCCGGGAGCGGGTCCCTCGCCCGGCCGGGCGGCCAGGCTCATCCGCCTGCCCTCGGGGTCGGCGGGCGAGTCCCACATCAGCGGGGTCGGCGCGGCGAACACCTCCGTGCCGGCCCGGTCCACGGCCTCCATCCCGCCGCCCTGGCCGCGCCGTACGGTGAGGCCCTGCGTCCGGAGCGCGAAGCCGATCCGGTCGAGCCGGCCGCTCAGCGCGGCCTGCCTGGTCTTGACGACGAGGACGTGCGAGAACCCGTCCACGTCGGCCGTCACCTGGAGGTCGACGCCAGGGAGCACCTCGGCGTAGGTGGCGGTGGCGCCGTCGAGCGCGGGTTCGGGCAGTCTGCCCGGCCAGGTCAGCGCGAGGGACCTGCCGCCCCTGGCGACCTCGGCCATCGGGGCGTCGCCGCCGCCGGAGAAGCGCAGCTCCACCGCCGTCGCGCCGGGGGCCACGGACCCGTCGGGCAGGCGGCGCAGGGTGGTGTCGACCGGGGTCCACCGGCCGTCCTTGCGCACCCGGACGGGACGGGCGTGCTGTTCCATGACCAGGACGCCGTCCGGGGTGGCGTGGACGGTCCGGGTCTCGGTGCGCAGGGAGCCGACCTCGACCCGCTCGCCCCGCTGGCGGGCCGCGTCCAGCGCGCCCTGTTCGGTGGCGGTGTCGGGCGGAGGCTGCTGGTGGGCGGCGGCCGTGCCGGCGCCCGCCGGGAGCGGCGCGGTCAGGCCGGACAACAGAAAAGCAGCCGCCGCGGCGACTGCTGTGATGGACCTGGAGCCGAGGGGTAAGGCGATTGAACGGTGGCCTGGCGACGTCGCCACGCTCCTGACCCGAGCCATCATGCCTCCGACACGTCCTTGTGAAGCCGGGGATTCGACGCAAGTGTGAACGCGGAGAACATGGTGATCAAGCGTGTGATCATGTTCTGTAAAGGTTTTCCCTGAACGCTGGACTTTTTGACAACTATCGCCAACGACCGCTGACAGGAGGCCACGGCGCCACCACTCAGCGCCGCGTCGCCGGAAACCTTCACCCGTGCGGCATTGATGAAGAGAACTTTCGGAGCTATCTTCCGACCAAGTGGCGCCACAGCGAACCCCTCATCACCCCCCTCGAAGAGGTGACGCATGCCCGCAACCGGCAAGCCGTTCCGGCCGACGATCACCGCCCTCCTCGTCGCCCTCGCCGCCGTCCTGTTCCCCCAGACCGCCTCGGCTCGGGAAGCCACCGCCCTGGCCACCCACAAGAGCCCCTTCAACTGCGGGAAGACCTTCTACGCCAACAACTGGAGCCCCGGGCACAACCCGTCGGGCTCCATCGACTGGCAGAGCTACGGCGGCGACGCCATCAACGGCGAGACCGTCCGCGCCACCGCCGCCGGCACCGCCTCCTTCCACAACGCCGGCAGCACCAGCTACGGCCTGTGGGTGGAGATCCGGCACGGCGACGGAACCAGGACCCGCTACGCCCACCTCGCGACCATGGTGCGGGCGGCCGGCGGCTCGATGAGCGTCAGCCAGGGCACCGTGATCGGCACCGTCGGCTCCACCGGCGGCAGCAACGCCCCCCACCTGCACTACGAGCAGCGCACCTCCACCGGCGCCATGGACACCAGCCCCACCGTCGACGGCGTCACCGTGTCCCTCGGCCAGAAGAAGGCCGTCACGAGCAGCAACTCCTGCGGCAGCGCCAACCCCTACACCCCCGTCGAGGTCTGCGGCAGCGGGTACGGCGTCGTCGACTCCGCCGCGCTCACCGGCGGCCGCGTCTACCTGCTCTACAACTCCGGCAACGGCAACAACTGCGTCGTCACTCTGAAGACGACGGGCGTCGGCACGGCGTCGGCGATGTCGGCCTTCCTCGAACCGCAAGGGGAGAGCAGGACGACCGACTCCGGCAGCTACGGCTACTACGCCGGTCCGGTCCGGCGCTCCGCCCCCGGCCAGTGCGTCAAGTGGGGCGGCTCCATCGGCGGCAGCGCCTACACCAGCCCGTTCGAACACTGCGGCTGACCCCGCCCGAACGCCCGCCCGCGGCCCACGACCTCCGGCCGCGGGCGGGCGTCCCGTACGGTCTGCGGCATGAACACTCGAGATCGGGCCGCTCTGTCGTGGACGCGCGGGCGGATCCTGGCGGCCGTCGCCGTGCCGGTGGCCGGGCTGATGGCGTTCCCCGGCGTGCTGCCCAACGCCGTGGGCCGGCTCGGCAGCCTGCTGGAGACCTTCCTGCCCTGGTCCGGCCTGGCCGTGCCGGTGCTGCTCGTGCTGGCGCTGCTGCGCCGCTCGGCCCTCGCGCTGGTGTCGGTGATGCTCCCGTCGGCGGTGTGGGCCGGCCTCTTCGGCGCCCGCCTGTTACCCGCCGGCCAGGAGGCCGCGCACGACCTGACCGTGCTCCAGCACAACGTGAACGACGAGAACCCCGACCCGCGGGGCACCGCCCGCGCCCTCGCCGCGGCCGGGGCCGACCTGATCGCCCTGGAGGAGCTGACGCCCGCGACCCGGCCCGTGTACGAGGCCGTCCTGGCCCCCGGTCACCCGTACCACGCGGTCGTCGGCAGCGTCGGGCTCTGGTCCCGCCATCCCCTCGCGGACTCCCGGCCGGTGGACATCAGGCCGGCGGAGGTCGGGGGGGACTGGAACCGAGGGCTGCGCGCGACCGTCCGGACCCCGCACGGCGACCTGGCCGCGTACGTCGCCCACCTGCCGTCGGTCCGCATCCGGCTGTCCGGCGGCTTCGCCTCGGCCTGGCGTGACGAGAGCGCCGTCAAGCTGGGCGCCGCCCTCGCGGCGGAGAAGCTGGACCGGATCGTCCTGATGGGCGACCTCAACAGCACGCTCGACGACCGCGGCCTGGCCCCGGTCACCTCGCGGCTGACCCCGGCGGACCAGGGGTTCGGCTTCACCTGGCCCGCGGCCTTCCCGCTCGCCAGGATCGACCACGTCATGACCCGGGCGGCGACTCCCGTCGCCACCTGGACGCTGCCCGCCACCGCCAGCGACCATCTCCCGGTCGCGGCCCGCGTCAAGCTCTGATCAGTCCAGGACGCGCTCGCGCAGGGCGCGCAGCACCGCGTTGGTCCGGTCCCGTGCTCCGAGCTTGAGCAGCACGGCCGACACGTGGTTCTTGACCGTGCCCTCGGCCAGGAACAGCGCCCGCGCGATCTCGCGGTTGCTGTAGCCCTCCGCGACCAGCCGCAGCACCTCCAGCTCGCGCTCGGTCAGCGGCTGGACCGCGGGCAGGCCGGCCTCCTCCGGCGGCCTGCGGCGGTCCACCGCGCGCAGCAGCCGGTCGGTGATCGACGGCGAGACCAGCGTCCCCCCGTCCGCCAGCACCCGGATGGCCCGGGTCAGCCGCTCCAGTGTCACGTCCTTCAGCAGGTAGCCGCCCGCGCCCGCGCGCATCGCGTCCAGCACCAGTGTGTCGCTGTCGAACGTGGTCAGCACGAGCACCGGCGGCGCCTCGGCCACCCGCTCGCGCAGCGCGCCGAGCGTCCAGATGCCGTCGTGGCGGGGCATGCGCAGGTCGAGCAGGACGACGTCGGGGGCGTGCTGCTCGATCGCCGCCAGCGCGGCCATGCCGTCGTCGGCCTCGCCCACCACCTCGATGTCGTCCGTCAGGTCGAGCAGGCTGCGGATGCCCTGCCGTACCAGGGTCTGATCGTCGACCACGAGCACCCGGATCATCGCGCGGGCACCGTGGCCGTCACCCGGAACCCGTCACTGCCGTCGAGCCGGACGTCACCGCCGATGGCGTCGATGCGCTCACGCAGTCCTCGCAGGCCGTTGCCGAGCCGCAGTTCGGGGCTGCCGCGCCCGTCGTCGGCGGAGGTCAGTCTGACGCCGTGGTCAGCGGTGTTCTCGATGCTGATGCGCAGCGAGCTCGCGCCGGCGTGCCGGATGGTGTTGGTGAGGATCTCCTGGACGGCGCGGATCAGCGCCAGCGTCACCTCCTCGGCCGGGCGTACGTCGTCGTCGATCCGCAGGCGGACGTCGAGGCCGGGGATGTCGCGCACCACGGCGCTCAGGGACGCGCGTAGATCGGGGGCGTCGGCGCGGAGCTGACCGACGGTCGTGCGCACATCGCCCAGCAGGTTCCGCGCCACCCGGTCGGCGCGCTCGACGTGCGGGCGGGCGCCCGCGCCGTCGTGGTGCCGGGCGACCTCCAGCTCCAGGGTGAGCGCCGTGAGCTGGTGTCCCATGAGATCGTGCAGGTCCCGGGCGATGCGCAGGCGCTCGTGGGCGCGGGCGGTGTCGGCCAGGACGACGCTCGCGGCCCGCAGCTCCACGTGCGCCTCGGCCAGCTCGCGGCGCAGCCGCTGCTCCCGGATGATGGCCAGCGAGCTGAGCAGCGCCGCCACCTGGATCAGCAGGTACAGCATCGTGGTCAGGCCGATCCCGGTGAGAGGGGTGCCGGCCACGAACCCGGCCAGCGCGACGA
Source organism: Nonomuraea sp. CA-218870 (assembly GCF_050936535.1). Classification (NCBI taxonomy): domain Bacteria; kingdom Bacillati; phylum Actinomycetota; class Actinomycetes; order Streptosporangiales; family Streptosporangiaceae; genus Nonomuraea; species Nonomuraea sp. CA-218870. The sequence goes on from NZ_JBNJMN010000001.1 coordinate 569,050, forward strand.
CGACGCTGTTGAGCGCGACCACCACCGGCCCCACCCACCAGGGCGCGACGTAGGCGCCCAAGGTGGAGGTGAACACCAGCAGGATCGGCAGCCATCCGGCACTCGGCGCCGCCAGGACCGCCGCCCAGCCCAGCGCGACCGCCGCGCCGTAGCAGAACCGCCCCGCCACCGGCTGGTGCTCCACCCAGACCGCGGCCACCATCACGGTCATCAGAGCCGCGAACAGCGCGCCCCACACGGGCAGCGGCACCCATGTTTCGGTCACGCCCAGCAGCGTCGGCGTGCCCACCCCGGCGCACACCAGGATCATCGTGAGGCCCGCCCACACATCCGGCTCGATTCGCCGCATACAGCCACTGTAATCGCGGTGCCCGGCGGGCCGAGGGTGCCGGAAGTCATGGGCGCACCGGCTGACCATCGGCACAGGCGCCCGGCCCGCGCCGCTCCCTACCGTCGAGACATGCCCTCATCACCCGCCGTCGTAGCCGAACGGCTGCACAAGCGCTACCGCGCCAAGACCGCCGTGGACGACGTCAGCCTGTCCATCGACGCCGGAGAGATCTTCGGCATCCTCGGAAGGAACGGCGCGGGCAAGACGACCACCGTCGAGCTGATCGCCGGAGTCCGCAAGCCCGACCGCGGCGCCGTCCGCGTCCTCGGCCTCGACTCCCTGCGCGACCGCACCCGCCTGCGCCAGGTCCTCGGCGTCCAGCTTCAGGACGCCACCCTCCACGCCGCGCTGACCGTGACCGAACTGGTCCGCCTGTACGCGACCTTCTACCGCGACCCGGTGCCCGCCGGCGAGCTGATCGAGTCCGTCGGCCTGACCGCCTCGGGCCGCACCCGCTTCGAGAACCTGTCCGGCGGGCAGGCGCAACGCCTGTCCATCGCGCTGGCGCTCATCGGACGGCCCCGGGTGGTGATCCTGGACGAGCTCACCACCGGCCTCGACCCCGAGGCGCGCCGCCACATGTGGACCGCCGTCGAGGCGCTGCGTGACACCGGGGTGACCGTCCTGCTCGTCAGCCACGCCATGGAGGAGGTCGAGCGGCTGTGCGACCGGGTCGCGCTGCTCGACGCCGGCCGGGTCGTCGCCGTCGATTCACCCGCCGGGCTGGTCGAACGGGCCGGGTTCGCCCAGCGGGTCACCATCCGCGCGGTCTCCCCCGTACCGGAAGGGCTTCTGGAAGGGCTGGCCGGGGTGGAGCGCGTGCGCGCGGAGGGCGGCCGGGTGGTCGTCGAGGGCCGAGGGGACCTGCTCCAGGCGGTCAGCGTGGCGCTCGTCCGGGCCGGCGTCGTGGCCACCGGGACCCGCAGCGAACAGGCGGGACTGGACGACGCGTTCGTCGCCCTGACCGGCAGCCGGCTCGACCCCGAGGAGGAGAAGCGATGACGGACGTCGCCGTGCGCCGCCCCGGCCCGAGGGCCTTCGCCCAGATGCTGATCTGCGAGCTCAAGACGGTGGCCCGCGACACCGCCGGGCTGATCGTGCCGATCGGCCTGCCCATGCTGATCCTGGTGATGAACGCCTCGTCGGCCGGGGACCAGGTTGTCGCGCACGGCCGCACCGCGCTGGACGTGTTCGTGCTGCCGCTGGTGTTCACGATGGTGGTGGCCACCACGGGCGTCGTCAACATGCCGGGTCTCCTGGCCTACTACCGGCGCGCCGGTATCCTGCGCCGGCTCGGTGTGACGCCCGCCTCGCCGTTGATGGTGCTGGTCGCCCAGGCCGTCGTGGGGATGCTGCAGATCGCCGTGGGCGTCGCGGCGGCCTGGGTCCTCGCCGTGGTCGCGTTCGGGGCCAACCCGCCGGTCCGCGTCGGCGTCGCGCTCGGCGTGCTGGCGCTGACGGTGGCCGCCATGTACGCCGTGGGCCTGATCGTCGCCGCCCTCGCGCCGACCCCGAACTCCGCCGTGGCGATCGGCCTGACCGCGTTCTTCCTGATGGGCGCGACCGGCGGCATGTTCGGCGGGGTGTCCAACCTGCCGGAGGCGGTGGCGGTCACCGGGCAGTGGCTCCCGTTCGGAGCCGGACTCCAGGCCCTGTCGGCCGCCTGGGTCGGCGCGCCCCTCGGGGCCGCCCAGGTGATCGGCCTCGGCGTGAGCACGGTGCTCGGCACCGTGATCGCCGCCGTGTTCTTCCGCTGGGACTAGCCGAAGCGCACCCCCGCCCCGGCCGCGGTTCATCCTGAGGCGCCACGACAGCGTCATGACGCCATCGAAGCCGATAAGGCATTGTCGATGGCGTCATCATGATGTCATAATGGCGTCATGGACCTTGCACCCTATGTCGACAGCCTCCGGCGCGAGCTCGCCGTCGCCGCAGCGGCCGGCGGCGACGAGGCCCGCGCGCTGGGTGAGCGGCTGGCCGCCACACTGGAGTCGGCCACCCGGCTCGCGCTGCTGGAGGCGCTGTCCGCAGCCGCCGACGAGATCACCGGCGAGCTCGCGCCCGGCTCTGTGGAGGTGCGCCTGCGCGGCCGGGACCCCGGCTTCGTCGTGACGCCACCCGGCGGCGGGCCGTTCGAGCCCACGGGCGAACGACTCGCCACGACGGCGCCCGCCACGACGCCGCCCGCCCCGCCGCCGCCTCCCGACACCGACGAGGGCGGCACGTCCCGGATCTCCCTCCGGGTCCCCGAACACCTCAAGCCGCGCATCGAGGAGGCCGCCGCCCGCGACGGGCTGTCGGTCAACGCCTGGCTGGTCCGCGCCGTCTCCGCCGCGCTCGACCCCGCCGAGACGAGCCGCGCGCCCCGGCGCAGCGGCACCCGCTACAGCGGCTGGGTCCGCTGATGACCAGGCCGAACACCGACGAGGGGACCGTCATGCCCGCCTACGACACGCCCGAGCCCGTCCTCGTGCTCATCGAGCTGCCGACCGCCAACGTCCGGATCAACGCCGGCGACCGCGCCGACACGGTGGTCGAGGTGCGTCCCAGCGACGAGACCGACGAGACCGACGTGGCGGCCGCCCGCCGCACCGAGGTCGAGTACGCCGACGGCAGGCTGCTCGTGCGCGGCGACCGGGAGCCGTCCGCCGGCCTGTCGATCGACGCCCTCGTACGGTCGCCCGCGGCCTGGGCGCGCACGCTGCTGCACGGCCAGGGCGGCTCGGTCGACGTGACCGTCGACCTGCCCGCGGGGTCCCGGCTCGACATCAGGTCGGCGGCGTCCCTGCGCTGCCGAGGGCCGCTCGGCGAGGTGGAGTTCGTCACCTCCTACGGCGACATCCAGGTGGAACAGGCCGGCCGGCTGCGGCTGAAGAGCACGTACGGCGACATCTCCGTCCACCGCGCGTCCGGGCACGCCGAGATCACCTCGACCCACGGAGACATCCGCGTCGGCGAGATCGACGGCACCGCGCTGATCAGGAACTCGCACGGCGAGATCCGCCTCCGCGAGATCACCGGCGATCTCCGGCTGACCGCGGCCCACAGCGACGCCACCGTGGACCGCGCCCTGGCCGGAGTCGCCGCCAAGACGGCGTACGGGAGCCTGCGCATCGGCGAGATGATCTCCGGCTCGGTCGTCCTGGAGACCACCGGCGGCGGGCTGGAGCTGGGCATCCGCGAGGGCAGCGCCGCCTGGCTCGACGTGAGCTCCCGGTACGGCACCGTCGACGTCGCCCTCGACCCGAGCGACGGCCCCACCGAATCCGACCACGTCGTCGAAGTCCGGGCGCACACGGCCCACGGCGACATCGCCATCCACCGTTCCTGACAACAGCAAGGAGATCATCATGCCTGACGCGATCGTGGCCGAAGGCCTCGTCAAGAGGTACGGCGGCGTGACCGCACTCGACGGGGTCGATCTGACCGTTCCGGAGGGAACGGTGCTGGGCTTACTCGGCCCCAACGGCGCCGGCAAGACCACCGCCGTGCGGATCCTGACCACGCTGCTGCGGCCCGACGCCGGGCGCGCCACCGTGGCCGGGTACGACGTCGTGCGCGACGCGCGCCGGCTGAGGTCCGTCATCGGCGCCTCCGGCCAGTACGCCGCCGTCGACGACCACCTCACCGGCGCCGAGAACCTGGAGATGGTCGGCCGCCTCTACCACCTGGGCGTCGAACGCAGCCGGGAGCGCGCCCGAGAGCTGCTGGAGCGCTTCGACCTGACGGAGGCCGCCGACCGCCCGGTGCAGGGCTACTCGGGCGGCATGCGGCGCCGCCTCGACCTGGCCGGCGCGCTGGTCGCCGACCCGCCGGTGCTGTTCCTCGACGAGCCCACCACCGGCCTGGACCCGCGGGCCAGGACGAGCCTGTGGGACGTCATCTCCGGGCTCGTCGGGGCGGGCACGACCGTGCTGCTCACCACCCAGTACCTGGAGGAGGCCGACCGGCTCGCCGACCGCGTCGCGGTCGTCGACCGCGGCCGCGTGATCGCGCTCGGCACCCCCGACCAGCTCAAGAGCCAGGTCGGCGGCGACCGGATCGAGCTGTCGGTGACGAGCGCCGCGGACCTGACCGCCGCCACCCGCGCGCTCACGCCCCTGGCGGCCGACGACCTCCAGGGTGACGCCGCCGCGCTGCGGCTGACGATCCCCGCCACCGCAGGCACCGCCACACTCGCCGACGCGCTCGGCCGCCTCGCCGCCGAGCGGATCACCGTACGCGACGCGGGGCTGCGACGGCCGACCATGGACGACGTGTTCCTGACCCTCACGGGGCACGAGACCGACGCGAAGACCGAGGAGACCGTCCGATGAACGCCCTCCACCTGGCCGTCGCCGACGGCATGACGATCGCCAAGCGCAACGCCCTGAAGATCCGGCGCGCTCCCGACCTGCTCGGCGGCGTGGTCATACTGCCCATCGTGTTCGTGCTGCTGTTCACCTACGTCTTCGGCAGCATGATCAATCTGCCGGGCATCTCGTACGGCGACTACATGCTCCCCGGGATCTTCGTGATGACGATCGTCACCAGCGCGCAGATCACCGGCTACACGCTCACCCTGGACATGCGGAAGGGCATTTTCGACCGGTTCCGCACGCTGCCGATGTCCCCCTCGGCGGTGCTGACCGGCCAGACCGTCAGCGACCTCATCATGAACGTCACCAGCATCGTGACCATGGTGGCCGTCGGACTGCTCGTCGGCTGGCGCGTCCACAGCTCGCCCGGGGAGGCCGCACTCGGGTTCCTGATGCTGCTGCTGTTCGCGTACGCCTTCTCCTGGGTGACGGCGACGGTCGCGCTGTCGCTGCGCACCCCCGAGGTCTTCAACAACGTGGCCACGCTCGTGTCGCTGCCGCTGGTGTTCCTGTCCAACGCCTTCGTCGACAGCACCGTCCTGCCCGGCCCGCTCCGGCTGATCGCCGAATGGAACCCGGTCTCCACGCTGGTCCAGGCCGCCCGTGAACTGTTCGGCAACACCAGCGCCGCCATGCCCGCCCCCACCGCCTGGCCGCTGCGGCACGCCGTGCCGGTGTCGCTGCTCTGGTCGGTCGTCCTGCTGGTGGTGTTCGTGCCGCTGGCCATGCGCCTGTACAAGAGAGCCGTCAGCCGCTGACCCCTCCCGGACGACGGGGATCGGCGAACGTGGGGAGCATGCGACCGGGGAGCGGGCATCGGCTACCGTCACGCCGTGGCCGACACGGTCGCACCCGGCATCGCGTTCGGGCAGGCCATCGCCCGCTGGGGCAACTGGTTCAACCAGGCGCCACACCCCCGGGAGGCTCTTGACGAGAGAACGCGGACTCCGCGATGCCGGGTCAGCGGCCTTTGACGCGGGCCGGTGACTCGGCGGACGGCCGTATCGTCGCCGGGGAACGCAGCTTCACCGGTCGGGATACTGCTTGCGATTGATCCGGAGAGACGCCTCTCAGAGGGTGATGTCCTCGCCCTGTGTGAGGGCGGCGACCTCATAGGGCTCGGCCGAGGTCGCGTCCAGGAAGCGGGAAAGCTCATCGGGCCGCGTCTCGTAGAAGCCGTCGATGTGGAACCCGTCGTAGTGGATCGGCATCACGACTCTCGCTCCCAGCAGGCGTGCGGCCACGGCCGCCTGGCCGGCGTCGAGGGAGGCCGGATAAGGGCTCGGCGGCTGACAGTGCGGGAAGCACACGGTCGGCCCGTTGATGGGGGTGAGCACCGCGTCGAACGGCCCGAACCGGCGGGCGGCGCGCCACCAGTAGCCGTGGAACATGCTGTCACCCAGGTGCAGCACCCGCTTCCCGCCGGCTTCCACGGCCCAGGACACCTGCGGATCACCCAAGGTGTCGACGGCTGGAACGGCGGCGATCGTGAAGGGGCCGATGGTGATGGTCTCCCACAGACCCATCGGGCGCCGGGACAGGTGCCGTTCGTCGAGTTCGCGGTCGGCCTTGAGCGTCCACAGGTTCTCGTGGTCGTCGCCGCCGAAGGACATGGGGTGCAACACCTGGCCGTCGGGGCGGAGCGCTTCGGCCAGTGCGGCGGCGTCGGTGTGGTCCCGGTGCAGGTGGGTGCAGAGCCCGGCGATCACGTCTCCCTCGGTGCGCGGCCGGACGACCTGCGGCATGGGCGCCGACAACGGCGTGCCCTCCAGCACTCCCTCCGGGCGGCCGAGCAGGTCGATCACCACACTGTGACCCTGCGCTTCCAGTTCCACCCCGGCCCAGCCCAGCCACCGAACACGCATTCTCAGACCCCTTTTAGCGTACGATCGTTCGCTGATGAGATAGCGTACGATCGTACGCTAAACTGGTCAACCATGAGGAGATCAGCCGAGGCCGCCCAGCTGACCCGCGACCGGATCGTGGCCACCGGCGTGACGAAGGCCTCGGCCGACGGCCTCCACGCACTGACCATCGGCTCCCTGGCCGAAGCCCTCGGCATGAGCAAGGCAGGCGTCGTCGGCCCCTTCGGGTCCCGCGCCGAACTGCAGCTCGCCGTGCTGACCAAGGCGGCCGACCTGTTCATCGCCGCCGTCGTCGCGCCGAGCTTGGAGGCGGAGCAGGGTCTGCCACGCCTGCGCATGGTGATCGATCTGTGGTGCGACTACCTGGACAGCAGCCCTTTCCCCAACGGTTGCTTCATCACCGCAGCATCCTGTGAGCTGGATGGCCGCCCAGGCGAGCTGCGGGACGCGCTCCTCGCCACCGTGACCCGGTGGCGGGCCTTCCTGCGCGAGCAGATCGTGATCGCGCAGACCGCGGGCGACATCACCACGACGTTGGACGCGGACGACCTCGTGACGGCCCTGACCGGGCTCGCGATGTCGGCCAACCAGGAGATTCAGCTCCTCGCCGACGACACCGCGCCGGCGCGCGCACGGCGTCTCATGCTGGCCGCCCTCACCCGGTGAACGCGCCGGCCCGCGCTCCGGCCGGGGCGAGCGCGGGTTCACGGCACGGCCGAGGGCGTACCGGCTAGCGGGGCGTGAGGGTCAGGGTCAGGGCGCCGGGGACGGCGGCGAAGGTGTCGCGCATGCGGGCCGCCAGCGAGGCGCGGGTGGGTTCGGCCGGGTCGGCGGCCCATCCCTCCAGGGCGTGGTGGAAGGCCGCGACCGCCATGTCGAGGGCCAGGCGGAGGCGTGGATCGTCGCGCTCGGGCGGCACGTCGAAGCGGCGGGCCAGGATGTCGAGGGCGCTGCGGGTGATGAGGTCGCACAGGTGACGGCAGTGCGCGTCCAGCGACGGGGTCTTCTCGGCCAGCCGCAGGTTGAGCAGGACGCGGCGGGTCCATCCTTCGGCGGGCATCCGGTCGATGACGGCCAGCAGCGCGTCGCACAGGAACGGCAGGACCGCGGCGCCCGCGGGATCGCGGGACTCGATGTCGTCGAGGAACGCGATCCACAGGTCCTGGGTGGGCGCGCCGGCCACGTCCTCCTTGCTGGTGAAGGTACGGAAGAACGTGCGCTTGGAGATCTCCACCGCGTCACACAGCTCGTCGAGGGTCACGCCGTCGAAGCCGCGCTCGGTGAACAACTCCAGCGCCGTGTCGATCAGCGCCTGCCGGGTCCGCGCCTTCTTGCGCTCGCGCAGCGGCAGGTCACACAGCTCGTCCTCGGTCATCACCCGGCGGGCGAGCACGGCCGGGCGGCTCGATGCTGTGCTGTCCACCCGCAAAGTGTAACCGATGAGCTAACGCCCCTCGAAGGTTTATGCCACTCAGTGGCGTTATAGTGTCCGTCAGAGGCGACCACGCTCTGACGGAAGGCACACCATGCGCGCATTGATCACCGACCCCGAGGCCCCCGGCGGCCTCCGCCTGGGCGAGACGCCCGACCCCGTCCCCGCGCCGGACGAGGCTCTCGTCCGCGTGACCGCCACGTCCCTCAACCACGGCGAAGCGTCCATGGCGCGGCAAGGTGCGCCGGCGGGCGTGGTCCTGGGCTGGGACGCCGCCGGAGTGGTGGTACGGCCGGCCGACGACGGATCCAGCCCGCCCGCCGGCACCCCGGTGGTCACCCTCGGCCTGGCCGGCGCCTGGGCCGAACAGCGCGCGGTGAACACCGGCATGATGGGCGCCGCGCCCGAGGACGCGGACCCCGGCGCGATCAGCACGATCCCCGTCGCCGGACTCTCGGCCCTGCGAGCCCTGCGCCGCCTCGGCCCGGTCCTCGGCAGGCGGGTGCTGATCACCGGCGCCACCGGAGGCGTCGGCAGGTACGCCGTCCAGCTCGCCCGGCTCGCCGGCGCCCACGTCGTGGCCTCCACAGGCGACCCCAGCGCCCACGGCGACGCCCTGCGATCCCTCGGCGCCGACGAGGTCGTGGCGGGCCCGGACGACGTGGACGTGGACGAACCGGTGTACGGCGTCCTCGACATGGTGGGCGGCCACGCCCTCGTCGCGGCCTACGACCGCCTCGCCCCCGGCGGCGCCCTCGTCGCCGTGGGCAGGGTGACCGGCGAGGGCGAGACCTTCCCGTACACGATGCTGTCCGGCGACCGCGGCCATGACCGTTCGATCGTCTCCTTCTACCTGCCCGGCGAGTCCGGCCTCGGCCCCGACCTCACCTGGCTCGCCGCCAAGGTCGCCTCGGGCGTGCTCACCCCGCAGATCTCCTGGCGCGGCCCCTGGGCCAAGACCGCCGAGGCGATGGACGCCCTCCTGGACCGCCGCCTGCACGGCAAGGCCGTACTCGACATCACCTGACCGGCCACTCCGGAATTTGAGGACAGCGGCGGTCGCCGGGTTGTTCGCCTACCCGCTGGCCGCCCTGGTCAGCGCGCCACACCTGTAGTGGCGGCAGCGTGGTCCGGTTCTGGCCCTCTTCCTTGTGGCCTGCGCCTTCCTTTCCGGATAGCCGCGCCGCTGGAGAGGCCAGATTTACTCCGAAAATTCATGGATTGACGAGGGCTTGTAAAGATCCGGCGGCCACGTCAGAATCAGTTCACGCTTCAACTACTTGGTTGGAGAATCACTGAACGGATGAGGAGAGGCATGAAGCGCACCATCTCCGTTTTCGTCGCCGCCGGCGTCCTCGGCGCCACACTCACCGGCATCAGTCCCGCATCCGCAGCCACCTCCACGATCGACTGCTCCGCAGGCGCGTACACCCGGACCGTGGAGAGCTACGCCCCCACCAACGCCGAGAGGCCCGCGGTGGACGGTTTCGCCTACCGTTACGGCATCCCGTCAGAGGCCACGTACGAGGTCTGCCTCGACATCCCGGACACCTCCACCTTCACGATCGAAGTGCGAAGCTGGGCCAACCAGACACAGACCGTGTTCGTGGACGACCGGCCCGGCGACAAGATCTTCCGCTTCACACTCGTCCCCAACAGCTTCTGGCAGGTCTACGGCGTATTGACCGGGCCTGACAGCGTCTACCTCCCCTACACCTGGCACGAGAAGCGGATCCAGGCCTGACGACGAACGGGTCGGTATCTCGCTCAGCCACGCGGGGAACTCCACCCTGGGTAGCAGGCGCAATTCCCGATCACGGGGTCGCCTTCTACCCAAGGGTGGGAGCCTGGAATTCGGACTCGGCCTTCTGACCGTGCCGGGCGGCCCGCTTTACGCCGGTTCACGGTCGGTTCAGTTCATCGCCCGGGCTCGTTCGAGTTTGGGGCTGTCGGCGAGTTTGAGCCAGACGACTCCGGTGACGATCACGGCCAGCCAGAATCCCTTGAGGGGGGTGAGGGTTTCGTCGAAGAAGACCGGTCCGAGGAGCGCTGCTCCGATGGCGCCGATGCCGGCCCAGACGGCGTACCCGATGCCGACGTCGATCCTCTTCAGGGCGACGCTGAGGAAGAACAGCGTGAACAGGAAGAAGACGATCGCGACGATCGACCAGGCAGGGTTGGTGAAGCCTTGGCTGCCGTTGACGCTGAGGGCGTAGCCAACCTCGAAGGCTCCGGCCAGGAGCAGTGCCGCCCAAGGGCCGGCCTTCTTCTCCGTGCCGGGCGAGGTGACGGTCTGTGATGTGGTGGTCATGGGGATTCGTGTCCTTCGCGCTGATCGGATGAGCAGGAACTAGACGGTTCCGGCGAGGTTGAGGCCGACGACTCCGGCGATCACGACGGCGATGCCGAGGAGCTTCTGCCAGGTCAGGCGCTGGGAGAGGAAGAGGGCGCCGATGATGACTATCCCGACGCCTGCCAGGGAGGTCCACAGGGCGTAGCCGACCCCTACGTCGAAGGTCAGCAGGGCGAGGCTGAGGAAGAAGGTGGCGATCGCGCCGCTCACCAGGGTGCCGATGGTCCACCACAGTTTCGTGAAGCCTTGCGCCTTGCCCGCCGCGAGGCCGACGGCGATCTCGAAGATGACGGCGATGCCCAGGTAGAGCCAGCTCATGATGGTGTTTCTCCCGTTTCGGTGTACGGACGCGCGGGCGCGTTCCTGGCGGTGATGGTGGTGCGCAGATAGCGGGACAGCCCGCACGGCTCCCCAGTGGCGAGCAGCACGGTGCCGGTCAGAGTGTCGAGACCATGGGTGGTCATGGCGTCGCGCATCGCGACGACCTCGGCGTGCGCGGTCGGGTCGCCGGTCTCCGTGGCCCGGTTGACTCCGACCTCCGAGATCATCTTCCCGGTGGCATCGACGAGGACGCCGACGAAGGGCAGCCCACGGGCCGCGACGTGGGCGATGCAGGCCTCGGCGTGGTCGAGGCCGACCGAGGTGGCGACGTCGGTTATCACTTCGTCCGCACCGATGTCCCGGTCCTGTTGGAAGAATGCCTTGAACATCGCCTCGGTGTAGGCCTCGGCTCTGCCTCGTTCCTGGGCGAGCTGCAGCACCATGAACGCCTTCCCGATTAGCTGCATGTGCATGCAAGTAAATTACACGAGTCCATCGCAAGTCAAGCCAAGAGTCGGCGGGCTGCCGCGCCGCTACATCCTCGCCAGGGCGTGCACTTTCACGATCTGCGCCACACGGGCAACACCCTGGCCGCGCGGTCCGGAGCCAGCTTGGCCGATCTCAAGGCGCGCATGGGACACGACAGCGACCGTGCCGCGCTGATCTACCAGCACGCCACCCGGGACGCCGACCAGAGGATCGCCGACGCCTTGGACGCACGGGTCCGCAGGCAGCGCAAGCAAGGCTGATGGCACGTAGAGGCACGAACACCGCTTCCCATGATCAGAGAAGCGGCGTTTTCCGAGGTGGAGCCTAGGAGATTCGAACTCCTGACTTCCTGCTTGCAAACGGGAACCCGTCACCTCCTGAGGAGCCCCCGGGCCTGGTCAGGCGGCAGGTGCTGACTGATGGCGTGTGATCACGTTGGCGGGTGTTGCTGTACCGGTTGCTGTACGGCTACGCGTCCATCGGGACGGGGAACCGATGCTCAGAAGGTCCCGCACCTCATCGCCGTCGCCTGAACCCTCATAGGCCACCTTCACCTGAACGACACAACAAGCTGCGAAACCTTCGACGGCGTCGTAGTCCAGGTCGCCCAAAGCATCCTTGCCATGGCCTCCGCGATATGGCACAACGAGACTGGAGTTCTGGTAGTTCGACCGTTGATCACCTAGCGTCTGGACGGGCGCACCAATCCCGTTTCGTACGCGAAGACCACAGCCTGGGTCCGGTCACGCAGGCCCAGCTTGACCAGGATGCGGCTCACATGTGTCTTCACCGTCTGTTCCGCCACCACCAGCCGCTCGGCGATCTCCCCGTTGGACAGGCCCTGCGCGATCAGAGACAGCACCTCGGACTCGCGCTCCGTCAGGCCGCCGACGCGATCCTTGATCGGAGTGCGGGGGGCACCAGTCATCCGGGTGAACTCGATGATGAGGCGCTTGGTGATGTTCGGGGCGAGCAGGGCGTCGCCGGCCGCCACCACACGTACCGCCTGAGCGAGGTCGGCGGCCGAGGCGTCCTTCAGCAGAAAACCCGAGGCACCTGCGCGCAGCGCCTCGTACACATACTCGTCGAGGTCGAAAGTGGTCAGAACGAGGACCTTGACGGCGGTGTCAGCCGGTTCCGTGATGCGGCGGGTCGCCTCGATGCCGCCGAGCTGGGGCATCCGGATGTCCATCAAGACGATGTCCGGGGCGAGTTCGGCGACCTTGGCGACGGCGTCGAGACCGTTTACGGCTTGGCCGACGACCTCGATTCCAGGTTCGGCGTTGAGCAGCACCGTGAAGCCTTGGCGAACCATCATCTGGTCGTCGGCGATCAGCACGCGGATGTTACTCAAGAAAAGCCCTCAATCGGGTCGGTGGGGCGGTTTGGTGGAAGAGTGGCGGGGCAGGACCGCGGTCACTTCGTACCCTCCGTCGGGTGTGGGACCGACGGCCAGTTCGCCGCCCAGCATGGCCGTGCGCTCGCGCATGCCCAACAGCCCGTGTCCGGCCGCCAGATAGTACGAGGCGGGGGCGTTCGGCGCGGTGTTTGTGACTCGGATGGTAAGAGCGTCCTGCTGGTACCCGACCTCCACCCGTGCCTCCGTTCCGGACGCGTGTCGCATCACGTTGCTGAGCGCCTCCTGAACGATCCGGAACGCCGACAGCTCGATGCCCGGTGACAGCGGACGTGGTTCGCCAGTGATCCGGGTGGTGATCGTCTGCCCGGCGTCGCGCACATTGTCGACCAACTCGCCCAGCCGGTCGAGGGTGGGCTGCGGGGCGTGCCGTACCTCCTCCGACTCGGGTTCCTCCGAGCGCAGCACGCCCAGCACCCGGCGCAGCTCGGTCAGCGCCTTCACCGCGTTCTCACGGATTCCCGCGAGGTTCTCTTTCAACTCTTCGGGCGGGTCCTGGACCAGGTGCGGAGCAACCTGCGCCTGGATGGAGATCAACGACATGTGGTGGGCGAGCACATCATGCAGTTCACGGGCGATCCGGTTGCGCTCTTCCAGCAAGGTGCGCCGGGCCCGCTCCTCGGCCGTGAGCTCCTCCTGTTTGACCAGCTCCGTACGGGCCACCCCGCTGCAGCGCAGCGCGGCGCCCACCACCACCACGCCGGTGAGAATCGCAGCGGCACCGCCGACGTTGTCGCCGTGCGCCTGCGAGATGAACGTGCTGCAAGCCAGGCCCGCCAGGACAGTGATCACCAGCGCCTCGACCGCGGCCCGGGGGCGGACCCTCAACGCCAGCAGGAACAGCACCCCGGCCTGCAGGGCGAGCCCGGGGCTGGTCCAGGGAAACAACACGGGGACGCGGGGCTCCGCGAGTCCCGCGATGATGACCATGGCGATCGTCACCGCCCACCAAGCCGGCACCGGCTGGACGAGCGCGAGGAGAAGCGCCACCGCCTGGAGCCCGCCGAGCAGCGCGGCGTACGACGTCTCAAGCCCATAATGGTCACCAAGCTGGCTGATGTTGAAACCGGCGAGGACAGCCACAGGCAGCAACAACAGCATCGCGAACGCCGGAAGCCAGTCCCGCCAGCTGGGCCGCCCCGCACGCGGCAGCGGGTCGTACGCCGTCGTCCACAGGTCGTCGCGCAGGTTACTCGGTGCCGCCCGCAGCGCCTCCTTCAGCCGTCTCATGGCGCCCATCTCCCTAAGCACGCCACACCTCCAGCCCCCCGGCGGGCCGCCTGTCACATTCAACACCGCCGGACCCTCTCTGCTCGTGGATACGGAATGCGGCACAACACACCAGCAGGGCCAGCGCGAACGCCGGAAGCCAGGCCAGGCGGGCGAGCACCCAACCTAAGTCATCGGGGACGGTGTGCAGGCCTGGCAGCGGCCCGCTCGCGAACATGCCGATCGCAGTCACCGCGATCATTGCGGTCTGGTGCCAGAGGAAGACCGTCATCGCGGACAAATTGACCAGTGCCACCGCCACCCATGCGGCCGGGCGGCGTAGCACCCGCCGCAGCGGGCCGAGCAACAGCAGGGCCGCTCCGCACTGGGCGAGCCCAAAGGTGACGACCGCGAGGGTGGGCGGGTCTAGGTTCGAGACGGCTGCGCCGGGCACCCCGACCATTGCGGGCGGGTAACCGGCCCACAGGACGAGTCCTAAGACGGCTGCCGCGCCGCCGAGCAGCAGCGCCCATCCGGTCTCACGGCCGCACAGACTGCCGCGGGCCCAGGCCGCGCCTAAGCAGTACGGCACCGACCAGCCGGCCACCACGTTGATCCAACCGAGCCAGGCGGGCCCGTCCAGGCCGTACCGGACCAGGTCGACGAGAGTGACAGCGGCGAGAGGCCACAGCGGGTGCAGTTTGGCGGTCAGCGGGGTCGCCGCCGTCAGCGCTACGAAGACCAGCAGGAACCACAGTGGGAAGTACACCAGTTTGACCAGTGTGCGTACAGCCTCCCAACTGGCCCCGGAAGCGAGCATTGCACCTGCCGCCACGCTCCACACGACCAGCACAGCGGCGACGGGCCGAACCAGCTGGACCAGACGGGCGCCGAGCCACCGCCCGTACCCCATGCCCCGGGCGCGAGCCGAGGCGTGACTCGCCGCCCCCACCTGCCCGCCCACCAGGAAGAAGAGCGCGAGCGTCTGGAACAGCCAGGAAACGGGGGCGAGCTGGGGCATGTGCCGGAGCGGGCTGGTGGTGTGCAGGGTGCCGCTGTCGGAGACCAGAGCGGTCACCAGCCAATGGCCGAGCACCACGCCGAAGATGGCCAGGGCGCGTAGTGCATCGACGGCGCGGTCCCGCCCGGGCGGGGTCGCCACGTCGATGCGCCGGATGAGGTCACGCACCGCTGCCCACCTCAAAGGGGAGCCTGTCCGGAGACGATCCTGGCGATGTTCCGCAGCGACAGAGACCCGGCGGACAGGTAGTCGCTGTGGCCGCCGTCGCCCGCCGCGAAGACGCGGGCGCCGAACTCCGGGTCGACCGGGTCGGTGCCGAGCCCGATGGTGGCGAAGGGAAGGTGAAGCCGCGTGTGCGGTACTCCGGCGATCCAGTCGCCGGTGCTCCGGGTAGCCCAGACGGTCGCCCGGGTGTGCAGCGCGGCGGCATTGTCGACGGTAGTGCCGGCGCTGCCATACAGGACGATGTCCGCGACGTCCAGCCCAGATGCGGCCCGGGCGCAGACCACACTCCCGTAGGAGTGGCACAGCAGTGAGATCCGAGCAGCCGGTTTGGCGGTGCGCAGCTCTCGCATGAAGGCGCGGAGCTTGGGGGCGGCCTCCTCCGCCCGATCGGGTGCCATCGCTTCGAGACTCACGGTGCCAGGTGTCCGGTAGCCAAGCCAGGCGATGACGGCCGACCGGTTGCCGAGCATCTGCAGCAGTCGCATCGAGCCGCCGCGCAGGAGTCCGTACTTGTCGAGGTTGGTGTCGGCGCCGGGGATCACCACAGCGATCCGCCCGGCCCCAGACAGTTCGCCGAAGACCTCCGCAGTACGGCCGCCGTCGCGGCCGTCGAAGAACAGGAAGTTGCGCGTCGGGTCCGTCATGGCGTGCAGCATCGAGGCCCGCCATCGGTCGCCGTTACGGGTGGCGGTCCGTTCGGCCGCACGGATGGCGGCACGGCCGACGGTGTACCGCTGGTCCAGGGCCGCGGGGGTCATGGCCGGCAGCGGGGCCGAAGCGGCAGAGGCGGCGGGGACGGGCGCGGGGACGGCTGCGGCTCGGGCCGCACCCGAGACCGGCACCGCCACCGACGCGGTGACGAGCGAGGCGAGCAGGGTGCGGCGCAGGCGGCTCCCGGGTGAGTGGGACACCATGGGGGGACGGTCCTTCCGTAGTGGATCTCTCTCATGCTTCGGGTGTCGAAGCTATGGATCTCACTTCGTGGTCGGCGTCCTGCCGAGGAGTGCACTTCTCCCGTAGCTCTTTAGTACTACGGGTAGGGGCACGCTTGCCGGATCGGCGGAGGTGCGGTTCACGTCGGGAGCGGAACGGCGGAATCCCACGTACGAGTGGTCCAGAGTCTCGCTGTCGTGGACCGCTGGATGGCGTGACCGACCACCGTCGCGAGATCACCCGCAGGCTCGATGATCTGGGCCCAAGGGACACTGGCGAAGAGATCGGGCACGCAACGGGCCCGGAAGCGGGACAAGTCTGAACAGCAATCAAAGCCCAGGCGGAGAAAACGCCCTCCGACCTGGGCTTTTGACTGGGTGGAGCCTAGGAGATTCGAACTCCTGACTTCCTGCTTGCAAACGGGAGCCAGTCACCTCGTTGAGGGTTCGCGAGCCTGGTCAAGCGGTAGATGCGGGTCGACGACATGTGATCGTGTGCGGAGACGTTGCTGTATTCCGCTGCTGTACGCAGCGCCCTGCTTCGGCGATCTGCCTGTCATGGTCCAACGTTCGCCGTCTCCTGCGATTGATTCGGTCACCCCGCCGCGAAGCATCAGACGGTCGGCGCTGCCAGGCTAAGTAACCTGCTGGTATGAATCTTGTGCAGCGTGCCGTTGGCGCAGTCGTCGGCTCAGCTGTGGGCGATGCGCTGGGTGCTCCTTTCGAGTTCGGCCCGGCGGGCGCGTTCTTCTCCCGCTTTCCGGTACCGGGTGCCGGCGGCGAGATGAGTGGAGGCGGCGGCTGGGACGCCGGCGAGGCCACCGACGATACGCAGATGGCCGTTCATGTAGCCGAGTCGTTGCTGGAACGTGGCGGTTTGGACCTGCCGGATATCTTCGCCCGCCTCCAGCGATGGGCGGCCGATCAGCCGAAAGACATCGGACTGCAGACCGAAGATGTACTGACCCGCGGTAACCGGCGGACTGGCCGGGGCCGTGTACGGACCGGCAGCGATTCCAACCGAGTGGACCGACCCCTTACACGTTCCGCTACCCGGAAGCGGCGGCCGAACCCTGCATCTGACCCACCTGACCGACCTCGCTCGTGACCTCGTAGAGCGTCCGAATTCAGACTGACAACGGAGCCCTGACTGCCAAAGCGCAACGACCTTCCGCTCCTCAGGCGGAGCAATCACCCTGCTGGGGTGACAGGCCCGTGGTCAGGCGCGTGTGGACGGTGACGCGGATGCACCGGTGTGTGGGGACGTTGCTGTCAGTGCTGCTGTCACCTCAGCCATGGTCGTAGCGCCCCCCAGTACTGCTCCGACACGATCGCGGACACAATCGCCTCGTAGCGCGGCGCACTCGGCGATGTTGAGGAAGTAGGTGTCCAAGTCGGGCCTGTCTCGGCTGGTGTTGACGGGTTGGGGTGCTGATCACTGATGGTGGTGACCTCCTCGAAGTCGTAGAAGTCGGCGCTCACGAGTGTGGCTCCTCGGGGGCGTCCGACATGGTGTCGCCTCCCAGCTCCTGATGGAGCTTGACTGCGGCTTCGATGCCCAGTGGGGTGACGTGGTGGGTGGTGCGCAGCACCACCACGCACTCCTGCTCGAAGTCGTGATACGCCGCCTCGGCGCTGGCGCGTCGATGGATGCTCCCGTGAGCATGGCTAAAACTATTAGCGATTCTTTCTGTTGCGCTGACCTGCGGCTCCGCGATCCTCGGCGAAATCCCAACTTGCGCCGCGAGTTGGGATGCGGTTTAGCGTCATGTCGCATCGACGAAGTGAATCACAACGGAGGTATGGAATGGGCGCGCTCGTTGCGGCGCTGTCGCTGGCCCTCGGCATCATCGCGAGCCTCGTGTGCTGGATCGTCCTGAAGGCGCTCGGCGCTGACAACGTCTCGGCTTTCTGCTTCAGCGCCGGAGCTGTGGTCATCGTCGCCACGGCGGTGGTCGGGCTTGTCCAGTTCGCCAGGAGCTGGGACAGGCAGCCTTAGTCGAACTCATCGGCCTCGTGCCGGCCGATCAGGACGTTGACCGCGCCGAACTCGATATAGGCGGGTGTTGCGGTGACGCCGAACAGGTCCGCGAGGTAGCGGCCCGTGTCGTCAGCGACGTTCACCTTTCGGGTGGGCTGGCCGGCCTCGATCGCGGCGTCAACCTTCGGGCTGATGCGGCGGCAGGGGCCCGCGGCTCGAGCTGTAGAAATACAGATTAACAAGCCCCTTTCCGGGCGTACATAAATTCGGATTGCGGATTCGCGATCTTTTGCTATACGGCAGCTCCGGCCACTCTCGGCTATGCTTGGCCCCGATCCACCAAGAAACCGGTCTATCAAGAGGTGCTGAGATCTCTCTTGATAGGTGTGCGCCCACACCGAACCTAAGCAACACCACTATTTGCCATTCGACGCTGTCGCATAAGACCAGGTAGCTCAGGGGTGCACGGCTACCAGACCCGCTGTCACAAGCGGGAGTTCGACCCAGAGGGATGTTCTGGGCCGAGGTCGGTTGCGGCTGTGCCTCTTCCGATCTCGATCCAGATCCGATCGAGACGGAGGAGACATGGGAACGGCCGGTCAGGTAGCGCTTGCGTTGTGCATCGCGGCGGTCATTGGACTTTTGGCAGGGCTCGCGAAGGCCATCAAAGACCGGGATACGTTCCTAGCTGCTGCCGCCTGGGCAGGACCCACCTTCGGGGCCGTGGCGGTGCTCGCCATAGCCATCGTTGCCCTCGGCCGATAGAGCTAGCCGGGCATCACGGCAGCCAGCGCCAGCGCTCTAAGGCCGAACACCACAACGTACTCCGAGGGTGTCTCGCGAGGATCGGTTCCACGCTCTGTACGTCCTGGCGCTTTGCCTCGACCTGTGACGCGGGGACCTGCTCGGCCTTCGCCGGGAGGACGTCGACCTCGACGCAGGCACATTGGAGGTGGTCCAGACTCTCCAGCGCGTCGGAGGCGAGCTCCGGTTCGTCCGTCCCAAGACGGAGAACTCCGAGCGAACGATCCCGTTGCCCGCGATCTGCATTGACGCTCGCAAGGAACACCGCCGGCGGTAGCTCGCCGAGCGGTCAGACGCCTAGCCTAACTGGGAGGATCACGGCCTCGTCTTCCCGTCCCGGCGCGGAACGCCGATGGAGTCCCATAATCTCCGCCGAAGCTGGGGAGCCGTCCGCAAGGCCGCCGGCCTCGGTGAGATGCGCCTCCACGACATGAGGCACACCTGTGTGAGTCTCCTCCTGGACCTCGGCGTCCCGCCGCACATCGTCCGGGAGATCATCGGCCACAGCGACATCGAGGTCACCATATGGCTGAGAGCGTTGCCGTCAGGGTTGCCGTCAGCTAATACAAATGAGCCCCGGAGCGATCTTCGCTTCGGAGCTTCCTTGCTGTTCAACGATGGTGGTCATGGGCGGGGTCGAACCGCCGACCTTCCGCTTTTAGGTGTAGCGATCACCTTGCTTCCCATCCGCTACCAGGAGTCAGCCGACCGTCCATGGTGCCTACCGTGTGAGCTTGGTGGCCAACGTTGCCGTCACCGTTGCCGTCACGGATCCCACAGGGTGCCCGGTGGCAAGGACCGACAAAGTCGGTCCGCGGCAGCCGATCGCCCCGGCCCGGGCTGAGAGTGCCGAAGTCAGCGATCGTCACGGCCCCAGCCGAACACTTCACTATGAGTGAGAATTCGATCGCCCACAGGCTTCCGTCCTGCTCGACCACGCCCGCTCAGGTACGAGCAGCATGTCCACCGCCGTCAACGGTCATCCGAAGCTGTCGCTCGCCCTGTTCGCATGATCGGAACTCGAACCGCAGGGCCCCAGACCGGAGGAACGGAAGCTGCGCGGCCGCATGATCTTGGCTCTGGCGCAAGCAACGCACCCTTGCCCCCTCGAACCGGCCGTGATGGTTGCAGCCAATCCGCCGCTCCTGCCAATGCTGCGACCAAGGCAAGGACGCCGCTCGTCCAGAAATCCACAGCAACCCAAAGCGCCGTCAGCACTGCTGCGCGGTCGGCAAGTGCTGCAAGTCCGAACCCTCGGAGTGGACCGTCCACGACGCCTACATGACGCTGCGGGCCGCCCTGAGTAACGCCGTCCGCGAAGAGGTCCTGACGCGCAACGTCGCTGCCAACGTCAAGATGTCGTTCCCTCGGAAGCGCAAGGTCAAGCCCTGGTCGGTGGACGAGGCCAGGACCTTCCTGGAGTCAGCCCGTACTCGGGAGGACCCGATGTACCCGGCGTACGTCCTGGTGCTCGTCCTGGGTCTGCGGCTCGGCGAGGCCCTCGGGCTGCGTTGGGAGGACGTCGACCTCGACCAGGCCGAGATGACGATCGGCTGGCAACTCCAGCGAGTCGCCGGCAAGCTGCTGCACCGCCAGACAAAGACGGATGCCTCCGACGCCACTTTGCCCTTTCCCGAGATCGTCACGACGGCCCTCCGTGCCCGTCAACGGGTATGCGATGCCGCCAGGGATGCGGCGGGAGACGACTGGCAGGAGACCGGCCTCGTCTTCACCACCGCCAGTGGCCGGCCGATCGAACCGTCCAACTTCCGGCGCAGCTTCGCGAACGCCTGCGCCAAGGCAAACGTACGAAGAGTCCATGTCCACGCCACCCGCAAGACCTGCGCGTCTTTGCTCGTCGCCCTCGATGTTCATCCACGCGTGGCCATGCAGATCCTTCGTCACTCACAGATCTCCGTGACCATGAACGTATACAGCGAAGTCTCGTCCGCAGAGACGCGCCGAGCTCTGAAGAAGCTTGGTGATCATCTCGACTCCTAGCGAGACCCAGCATTGACGAAAATCGATTAGGCCATTCCTCGACTCACGGGGAGTGGCCTTCAACGTGTGACAAGGGCTGACGACTTCTCCTGCCGCCGCCACGCGACGACGGTTCCGCTTGCGACTCATAGCCAGTCCATCGAAAGAGAAGGATGAGCACGCCGACAAAGGTCGTGATCACGCCAGAGAACAGGGCAAGGAAGGCCATGACAAACTCACCGTCTGGATCACCGACCCCGGAAGGTCGTCCTTCGACCCAGTTCATCGTGGCCCAAGCCTGCGTCGCGACGATCACGCCGAACAGCATCGTGATCGAACCCAGGGCATAGCCAGGTGTACGCGTCCACGACCGTGTGGCGGTCAGCACGATGCCCACCAGCAACCCGAGTGGAACGGTTACGACCTGTCCAGCGTCCAGCGCCATCAAGGCTGCGAGTCGTGCGTGCTCGAAATTCTCGCCGCGCTGGATCCACAAGAACGGCAGCGCTACGACACCGCTGAGAAGGCCGATCGCCAGCAACCTGAGTAATGCCACGCGCATCATGATCGCGGGCTTGCTTGCTCCTGTGCTAGCCGAACTGGAGGTGTAGCTGTACTTTGCAGCTGTACAAGATCGAAAAGGCCGCTTCCCGATCATGGAAGGCGGCCTTCGACGTGCGGTGGAGCCTAGGAGATTCGAACTCCTGACTTCCTGCTTGCAAAGCAGGCGCTCTGCCAGCTGAGCTAAGGCCCCTTTGAAGGATGAAGATAGCTTACCGGGCCGACGCGGGTGTCCGCGCGCTTCCCAGGTCGTCGCTGAGGATCAGCTCGGGCAGGTCGTCGAGCGATCGCAGGATGTGGGTGGCTCCGCCTTGGAGGAGGCGTTCGCGGCTGTGGCCGCTGGTGGTGAGGATGCCGGTGACGAGGGCGGCGCCGGCGCGGCGGCCGGCCAGCATGTGGCTCTCGGAGTCGCCGGCGACCGCCACCTGGCGGACGTCGGGGATGCCGAGGCGGAGGACGGCGTGCAGGACCATGTCGGGCCAGGGGCGGCCGCGGCCGCCCGCGTCCTCGGGGCTGATGGCGAGGTCGATCTTGTCGTGCCAGCCGAGGATGCCGAGCACACGGCCGAGCGTGGTGCGGCTGAAGCCGGTGAGCAGGGCGAGCCTGATGTCGGAGCCGCGGAGCTTGTCGAGGACCTCGAGGACGCCGGGGGCGGGGGTGAGGCCGGACCGTTCGAGGGCGCCTTCGTAGGCACGCTCGAAGGTCAGGTTGGCGGCCTGCGCCCGGGCCTCGTTGTCGGGGAAGAGGCCGCGGAAGACGTCGATCTCGGGTTGCCCCCGGGACCGGTGCACGTGCACCATGGCACGCGCGTACGCTCCGGTCCCGGGGACTATGCCCTGGGTGGCGATCGCCTCGGCGAACGCGCGTTCCACTGTGGCGATGTCGCCGACCGTGGTGCCTGCCAGGTCCAGGCACACCAGCTTGATGGGGACGATGTCACTCATCGCCTCGCCGGTCGGCTAGTTCTCGCTGCCGGTCGCCTCGGTCCAGAGATCGAGCTCGGCGCGGTCGGCCTGCACCTTGCGCCAGATCAGCAACCCCCCAAGGGCGACCAGCGCCAGAACAAGCAGCTTCTTCACTGTGTGACCCCACTTCTTCGACGGTCTCACCCGCGGGGCGAGACCCAACGGAATGCTTTGCAGCCTAGCAAGGGATGGCTGCGGTCCCTGTGTTTGCCCGGACCAGATGTACGGATTGTTCAAGGAACACGCCGGTCCGACTGTTGACATACCCCCTAGCGGTACATATGGTCCTCGACATACCCCCCAAGGGTATGAGGACCGGTGTCCGGGAATACCCTAGGGGGGTACGGTGTTAGTGTTGATAGCGAGCACTCTGTACGAGCATATGAAGGAGCAGGCGATGACCACCTCCACCTACACCGTCAAGGGCATGACCTGCGGCCACTGCGCGAGCTCCGTCAAGGAGGAGGTCGGCGAGGTGGCCGGGGTGACGTCGGTCGAGATCGAGCTCGAGAGCGGCCGGTTGACCGTGGTCAGCGACGGCCCGGTCGACCAGGAGAAGATCAGCGGCGCGGTCGAGGAAGCCGGTTACGAGCTGGTGGGCTCGTCGTGAACACGGCAGGCCGGTTGGGTCTCTACGGCGTGGCGCTCGCGGTCGTCTTCGCCGCCGCGCTGGGCGCCGGCAGCGCGGTGGGCCAGGTCGGGCCCACCCCGGGCCCGACCGGCCACGCCGC
Source organism: Nonomuraea sp. CA-218870 (assembly GCF_050936535.1). Classification (NCBI taxonomy): domain Bacteria; kingdom Bacillati; phylum Actinomycetota; class Actinomycetes; order Streptosporangiales; family Streptosporangiaceae; genus Nonomuraea; species Nonomuraea sp. CA-218870. The sequence continues at coordinate 592,085 of NZ_JBNJMN010000001.1, forward strand.
CGCCCGCGGCGAGGCGGCCCCGGCCCACACCACGGACTCGCCGCAGAGCGACGGTCACGCGACGGACTCACCGCAGGCCGACGCCCACGCGACAGCAGAAGCCGACGGCCACGCGGGCGAGGCGAAGGCCGACGATCACACCGGCGACCAGGACGGTCACGGCGACGGCGCGCACTCAGGCGCCACGGATACCCCCGGGGGGCTCCAAGTGTCCCAGAGCGGCTACACCTTCACCCGGATCGCCACCGACGACCCCGGCGACTTCCGCTTCACCATCGAGGGCCCCGACGGCAAGCCGGTGACCGCCTACGACGTGGAGCACGACAAGAAGCTCCACCTCATCATCGCCTCCCGCGACCTGACCCGTTTCCAGCACCTCCACCCGGAGATGGCCGACGACGGGACCTGGCGCGCCGAGCCGGAGTTCGACGAGCCCGGCCCGTACCGTGCTTTCGCCGACTTCAAGCCCACCGGCGCCGGCAAGCTGACGCTCGGGCTCGACGTGGAGGCGCCCGGCGACTACCGGCCGAAGGAGCTCCCGCACGCGGATGACGAGGCGCGGGTGGGCGACTACACGGTGAGTCTCGCCGGAAAGCTGGAGCCGGGCAGGTCGAGCAAGCTGACGCTCAAGGTGAGCAAGGACGGCGAGCCGGTGACCGATCTGCAGCCCTACCTCGGCGCCTACGGCCACCTGGTGGCGCTGCGCGCCGGCGATCTCGCCTACCTGCACGTCCATCCTGAGGACACCGGGAAGGCCGGCCCGGAGATCACGTTCTTCGCCGAGGTGCCGAGCACCGGCGCCTACCGTCTGTTCCTGGACTTCAAGCATGGCGGCAAGGTACGCACCGCGGCCTTCACCGCCGAGACCGATCCGCACGGCCACTGACGCCAGAGAGGAGAAAACGGTGATGTCATCACTCACCGAGGACCGCGGCACCGCGGTCGAGCTCTCGATCGGCGGCATGACCTGTGCCTCCTGCGCGAACCGGATCGAGCGCAAGCTCAACAAGCTCGACGGCGTCACGGCGACCGTCAACTACGCGACCGAGAAGGCCAAGGTCACCTTCCCCGCCGACCTGGACCCGCTGCTGCTGGTCCAGGAGGTGGAGAAGGCCGGCTACACGGCCGAGCTCCCCCGTACGCGGCCCGAGCCCGAGGAGGAGCAGGGGAAGCCGGACAACAGCCTGCGCGACCGGCTGATCGTCGCGGTGGTGCTGAGCGTCCCGGTGGTGGCCATGGCGATGATCCCGGCGCTGCAGTTCCGCTACTGGCAGTGGCTGTCGCTGGCGCTGGCGGGGCCGGTCGTGGTGTACGCGGGCTGGCCGTTCCACAAGGCGGCCTGGGCCAACCTGCGCCACGGCACGGCCACCATGGACACGCTGATCTCGATGGGCACGCTCGCGGCGTTCGGCTGGTCGCTGTGGGCGCTGTTCTTCGGCACGGCCGGGATGCCCGGCATGACGCACCCGTTCGAGCTGACGATCCAGCGCACCGACGGCGCCGGCAACATCTATCTGGAGGCGGCGGCGGGGGTGACGGCGTTCATCCTGGCGGGGCGCTACTTCGAGTCGCGGTCCAAGCGGCGGGCCGGGGCCGCGCTGCGGGCGCTGATGGAGCTGGGCGCCAAGGACGTGGAGCTGGCCGACGGCCGACGGGTCCCGACCGGTCAGCTGCAGGCCGGTGACCGGTTCGTGGTGCGGCCTGGTGAGAAGATCGCCACGGACGGGGTGATCGAGGAGGGCGCGTCCGCCGTGGACGCCTCGATGCTGACCGGCGAGTCCGTGCCGGTCGAGGTGGGGCCGGGCGACGCGGTGACGGGCGCGACGGTGAACGCGAGCGGCCGGCTGGTCGTCCGCACCACCCGGGTCGGCGCCGACACCCAGCTCGCGCAGATGGCGAAGCTGGTGGAGGAGGCCCAGACGGGCAAGGCCCAGGTGCAGCGGCTCGCCGACCGCATCTCGGGCGTGTTCGTGCCGATCGTGATCGCGCTGGCCGTGGGCACGCTCGGGTTCTGGCTCGGTACGGGCAACGGCGCCGGCGCGGCGTTCACCGCGGCGGTGGCGGTGCTGATCATCGCCTGCCCGTGCGCGCTGGGGCTGGCGACGCCGACTGCGCTGCTGGTCGGCACCGGCAGGGGCGCCCAGCTCGGCATCCTGATCAAGGGGCCCGAGGTGCTGGAGTCCACCCGTGAGGTCGACACGATCGTGCTGGACAAGACCGGCACGGTCACCGAGGGCCGGATGACCCTGGTCGGGGTTCACCTGGCCGAGGGGGAGAGCCGCGAGGAGGTGCTCCGGCTCGCCGGCGCGCTGGAGCACGCCTCCGAGCACCCGATCGCCCAGGCGATCGCCCGGGAGGCGCGGTCGGACGCCACGGTCGAGGACTTCGCCAACGTCGAAGGGCTCGGCGTGCAGGGCGTCGTGGACGGGCACGCGGTGCTGGTCGGCCGGCCCCGGCTGCTGGAGGAGTGGTCCCAGCACCTGCCTGCCGGCCTGGCGGGCAAGCTGGCCGACGAGCAGGCCAAGGGGCACACCGCGGTCGCGGTCGGCTGGGACGGCGAGGCGCGCGCCGTGCTGGTGGTGGCCGACGTGGTCAAGCCCACCAGCAGGGAGGCCATCGAGCGGCTGCGTGCGCTCGGCCTCACCCCGGTGCTGCTGACCGGCGACAACGAGGCGGTCGCCAGGACCGTCGCGGCAGAGGTCGGCATCGACGAGGTGATCGCCGAGGTGCTGCCGGCCGACAAGGTGAACGTGGTCAAGCGCCTGCAGGGCGAGGGCAAGGTCGTGGCCATGGTGGGCGACGGGGTCAACGACGCCGCCGCGCTCGCGCAGGCCGACCTGGGGCTGGCCATGGGCACCGGCACCGACGCGGCCATCCAGGCGTCCGACCTGACGCTGGTCCGCGGCGACCTGCGGGTGGCGGGCGACGCCCTGCGCCTGTCGCGCAGGACGCTCGCCATCATCAAGGGCAACCTGTTCTGGGCGTTCGCCTACAACGTGGCCGCGCTGCCGCTGGCCGCGATGGGGCTGCTCAACCCGATGATCGCGGGGGCCGCGATGGCGTTCTCCAGCGTGTTCGTGGTGAGCAACAGCCTGCGGCTGCGCGCGTTCAAGTAGCCCGTTCAGGCAGGCGCCTTGAAGGACTCGGGCGTCATCCGGGTGGCGACGCCCATCCGGTTCCAGGCGTTGATGGTGGCCACGGCCACGATCAACGCCGCCAGCTCCGGCTCCGTGAAGCTGTCCGCCGCCTGGCGCCACACCTCGTCGGTCACGTCGTGGGTGGACAGCCGGGTGGCGGCCTCGGTGAAGGCCAGGGCAGCCCGCTCCTGCTGGGTGAAGAACGGCGCCTCACGCCAGACGGCCACCGCGTGCAGGCGGGCGTCGCTCTCCCCCGCCGCCTTGGCGTCGGAGCTGTGCGTGTCCACGCAGTAGACACAGCCGTTGATCTGGCTGGCCCGCAGCCGGACCAGTTCCAGCAGCGGCCTGGGCAGAGTGCTGGCCTGCACGAACCGGTCGAGTCCCGCCATGGCCTTGTACGCGTCACCGGCGAGGGCGCCGAGATCCATCCGTTCCGTCATGCCGCCACGCTAGATCCGGGCTTGTCCCAAGATAAGCTCCAATTCTTTGCGAGTTGATTGGGCCAAGATGGACGTGCACGTCTCCCTGACCGGGCGCGGCGACCTGGCGGCGCAGATCTACCGCCAGCTCCTCGACGCCATCCTGGACGGCCGGCTCCGCTCCGGCGAGCGGCTGCCGCCGACCAGGGAGCTGGCCCACCGCCTGCGGGTCTCCAGGAACACGGTCGCCGTCGCCTACGACCGCCTGGTCGCCGACGGGTTCCTGATCGGCCGCGCGGGCGCGGGCACGTTCGTCTCCGGTGAGCCGGTGCGCGGCCGGGCCGCGCCGAAGGGCGTGGTCCGGCCCCGGCCCGTGTGGTCCACGATCCCCGAGACCGCGCCCCGGCCGGGCCCGGTCCCGTACGACTTCCGCGCGGGCGTCCCCGACCCCCGGCTCTTCCCGATGGCCACCTGGCGCAGGCTCGTGGCCGGTGAGCTGCGGCGCGCCCCCGCGGGGTACGGCGACCCGTCCGGGCACGAGGGCCTGCGGGAGGCGATCGCCCGGCACCTCGGCGTCAGCCGCTCCGTACGGGCGAGCGCCGAGGACGTGCTCATCACCAGCGGCGCGCAGCAGGCGCTCGACCTGGTGGGCCGGGTGCTGATCGAGCCGGGGGCCTGCGTGGCCGTCGAGGAGCCCGGTTACCCGCCGGCGAGGGAGCTGTTCCGTTCGCTCGGCGCGCGGGTGATCGGCGTGCCCGTGGACGGGGAGGGCCTGGACGTGACGGCCATCCCGGCCGCGGCCCGGCTGGTCTACGTGACGCCGTCGCACCAGTTCCCGCTGGGCACGCCCATGTCCCTGGCGCGCAGGGCCACGCTGCTGGCGTGGGCGGAGCGGCGGCAGGCGGTGGTGATCGAGGACGACTACGACAGCGAGTTCCGCTTCGGCGACCGCCCGCTGGAGCCGCTGCAGAGCCTGGACCGGGCCGGTCGGGTCGTCTACGTCGGCTCGTTCTCGAAGACGCTGCTGCCGATGCTCCGGCTCGGGTTCCTGATCGCGCCCGCCTCGCTGGGCCCCGCGCTGCGCGCCGCCAAGCGGCTGGCGGACTGGCACGGCGAGCTGCCGACGCAGGCGGCGCTGGCCCGCTTCATCGATGAGGGCCTGCTCGCCCGGCACATCAGGAAGGCCACCCGGGTCTACGCGGTGCGGCACGCGATGATCGCCGACGCCCTGGCGCGGGACGACCGGCTGCGCCCCGTCCCGTCCGCCGCGGGCCTGCACCTGTGCGCGCGGCTCGCGCCGGGGCTGTCGGTACGGGAGCGCGACGGGCTGTGCGTCGAGCGGCTGGAGGCGTACTGCGGGGAAACCCCGGCGCAGCAGGGGCTGGTGATCGGCTACGGCGCGATCCACGAGGAGGCCGTGCCCGCCGGTCTGCGCCTGCTGCGCGCGTCAGTCGTGCCCGCGGCTCCAGAACCGGCGCGTACGATCCTCCCCTGAAAGCTCCGGCGTGTCCGGCGGCGTGGGCTGCTGCACGATCACCACGGTCGTCTTGGCGTGGCGCGCGCAGTACATGCTGGTCGAGGGCAGGAAGATGCGGCTGAACAGGCCGCGCCGGCTGCGGCCGAGCACCAGCAGGTCGCCCTCGCGGGCCAGGTCGACGAGGTGGTAGCCCGGATCGCCGACCTTGGACACCATGACCGTGCACAGGTCCTCGGGAAGCCCGCCGGCCACGTCGTCGAACACCCCGGCGATCAGCTCGTTGCAGCGGGCCTCCTCACCGGAGCGGATGGCGTGCTGCACGGGCAGCGCCTCGGGGAACGGGTGCACCGGCGCCCTGCTGACGTGAACCGCGACGAGGGCCATGCGCCGCAGCCTCGCCGTGCCGATGGCCCAGGCCAGCGCCCAGCGCGCGGCCGGGGTCTCGTCCACTCCCACGATGAGCCGCGCGCCGCCGGGCAGGTCCTGATCCACCACGCGCCTCCCTTACCGAGGTACGTACCATAGTGCGCCTTTCGGCTAGTAACCGGGAGGTATGAGTTTCGGACCCGCGCACCCGGGCCAGCAAGCCCTCAGCGAGGATTTCGCTCGCGTCTTGGGGGATGTGCGGAGAAGAGGGCGAGGGGGTCGTGTGCGAATATGGCCGCATCGTGCCGTCCAGCCTGCCCTTCCGCCTCCTCCGCGCCGCGGCGTTCGCCGTGGTGTGTCTCGGTCTGGGCATGGTGGCTCATGTCTTCGCGGGCGGGAGCGTGCCGGGTCCGGCCATGGTGGCCGGGTTCTGCGTGGCCGCCGCCGGCGCGTACGCCTCCGCCGGGCGGGAACGCGGCCCGCGGGCGATCCTGGCGCTGCTGGGCGGGCTGCAGCTCGTCCTCCACCTGCTGTTCTCGCTCTCCCACGCGGGGTTCGCCGCCGAGGCGGCCACGCACGCGGCGCACCCGTCGTCCGGGCTGGTGCCGGGGGTGGGGATGCTCGTCGCCCACGGCTGGGCGGTCGCGCTGACCGCGCTCTGGCTTGCCCGGGGGGAGGCGGCGCTCTGGGGGCTGCTGCGCCGCCTGGTTGTGCGGCTCGTCGCCGTGCTGCTGCCGGTCCCGGCCACGCCGTTCCTGTCTGCGCCGCACGCCGAGCCGCCGGTGCTGCGCTCGGCGATCCTCCGGCACGCCGTCACGGGTCGCGGGCCGCCCGCGGTCATCGGGAACCTCTGATCCTTTTCCGATGACCGACGCCCCCGGCAGCCGCCGCGGGCGCAGGAAGGCATGCCATGAACACCCGTACCACCCTGTTCGCCGCCGCCGTGGTGCTCCTCGCCGGGTGCGGCGTCACCACGCCCGCCGCCGATCCCGCCCCGGCCGCGAGCGCGAGCGCCGCGGCCGCCGCCCCCGCCCAGGCGCTGACCATCACCGACCCCTGGGTGAAGGCGGTGGAGAAGGGGATGACCGCCGCGTTCGGCACCCTCGTCAACCACACCGACAGCCCGATCACCGTCACCGGCGCCGCCTCGCCGCTGTCGCCGGAGATCGAGCTGCACGAGGTGGTCGAGTCCGACAACAAGATGATCATGCGTCCGAAGGACGGCGGGTTCGTCGTCCCGGCGCGCGGCAGCCACGAGCTCAGGCCGGGCGGCGACCACATCATGCTGATGGGCGTCGAGGAAGAGGTGCTGCCCGGCGCGGAGATCCCGTTCACGCTCACGGTCGAGGGCGGGGCCACGCTGGAGTTCACCGCCATCGGCAAGAACTTCGCCGGGGCGAAGGAGGACTACCAGCCCGGCATGGACCACTGATGGGGGCGTCCGGGATCTCGCGCCGAGGGCTGTTCACGGCCGGCGCCGTCACAGCGGCGGGCACGGTGGCGGGTGCCGTGGCGGGTGCCGCCGCGTACTCGGCCGCCGGCGCCTCCGCCCCTCCGGGCCCGGTCGGCCCGTCCGGCGCCCAGGTCGAGCCGTTCCACGGCGTCCACCAGGCCGGGGTCGCCACGGCCCCGCAGGCGTACGCCGTGTTCGTCGCGTTCGACCTCAAGCCGGGCATCGGCCGGGAGCCGATCAGCCGGCTGATGCGGCTGCTGACCGACGACGCGCGCCGGCTCGCCCAGGGCCGGGGCGCGCTCGCCGACACCGAACCGGAGCTGGCCGTCTCCCCCGCCAGGCTGACGGTCACGTTCGGGTTCGGCCCGGGCCTGTTCGAGGCGGCCGGGGTGGAGTCGCCGGTCCGGCAGCTGCCGGCGTTCGAGACGGACAAGCTGGAGGACCGCTGGTCCGGCGGCGACCTGGTGGCGCAGATCTGCGCCGACGACGCGCTGACCGTCGCGCACGCGCTGCGGATGCTGGTCAAGGACGCGCGCGCGTTCGCCCGGGTGCGCTGGACGCAGCGCGGGTTCCGCCGCGCCGCGCACGTCCAGCCCGACGGCTCCACCCAGCGCAACCTGATGGGCCAGCTCGACGGCACGGTCAACCCCACCGACCTGGACCGCGCGGTCTGGCTCGGCCAGGGCCCGCTGCGCGGCGGCACCACGCTGGTGCTGCGACGGATCCGCATGGACCTGGAGTCATGGGACGAACTGGACAGGACCGGCAGGGAGTTCACCATCGGCCGCCGGCTGAGCGACGGCGCGCCGCTCACCGGGACGGCCGAGCACGACGAGCCCGACTTCGGCAGGCTCAACCGGCTCGGCTTCCCCGTCATCTCCGAGTACGCGCACATCAGGCGGGCCCGGGTGGACGATCCCGGCGCCCGCATCCTGCGCCGCCCGTACAACTACGACGACGGCCTGGCGCAGGACGGCACTCCCGACTCGGGGCTGCTGTTCGCCTCCTACCAGGCGGACGTGGACCAGCAGTTCGTCCCGGTGCAGCGGCGGCTGGACCAGGGCGACCTGCTCAACGCGTGGGTCACCGCGATCGGCTCGGCGGTGTTCGCCATCCCGCCCGGGTGCGGCCCCGGCGGCTGGATCGGGGAGACGCTGCTCGTGGACGGGACGGGCGAGGCCGATCAGAATCGAGGTCGTGGCTGACAGCGAGGCAGGGGATGCCAGTCGTCCACGGCTGGGCGGTCGGGCTGACCGCGTTCTGGCCGGCCGCGGCGAGGCCGCGCTCTGGGGCTGCCGCGCCGCGTCCGTTTCCGCGCTCCGGCCGGAATCCAACGAATGTTGGCCGGAACCGGGCGGCGAATGGACCGGTTGCCTGACATGTCTCTCGATAGGCTTACCAGCTGTTTCGCCGAACGCCTGCCATAAGGGTGTATCCGCTCACATCGACTGAGAAGGCGAACCCCTTAAGGACGCCTCGGCCTGAAGACAGGCGTCGGAGATTGTCTCCGGCCGCGCCATCGGTATCTCTGTGGAGGACATCAACGTGTCGAGAAGGCGGCTATCGGCGATGCTCGCCATGCTGTGCGGGATTCTTCCCAGCGCTGCAGTCGTGGCAGCGCCCGCCGGGGCGTACGCGAGCGCCACGGCGGGGAACTCGACGCGGGCGATTACGGCGTCCGGTTGCGCCGGTCTCGCCGTGGGACCGGCCGAGGTCGTTGTCTCGGATGCCACTCGCGATCGACTTGGCCTTACGGGTTGGCCCGACAGTGGCTTCGGTGTAGAACGCCTTGAAAATGGGCGATATCGGTTTCACGCGCCTGATGCGTTCGGCGGTCCGGCGGGCGGCCTCCCACAGCGGAACGTAGTGTCCAAGGGAACGCTGGACAATCCGCTGGCTGACGGCGTCGTAGCCGCGTCCCCGTCGCGAGAGGTGCCGGCCGGGTACAAGTGGTCGGGCGGCGGTCCGATCTGGCGCGGTCCTGACGGGATGATCCTGAAGATTCTGCACCAGGAGAAGTACGCGGGAGACATGTTCTACGCGGAGCTCCATCTGGGCCGGCATGATCCCGAGACCGGGGTGACGACTTATCTCGGACCCCTCGTACAGCCGACGAACGACTTCACTGAAGCTGCCTCTCTGGGGCAGATCTCCGATGTCGGCACCTCCTCCCTGACCCGCATAGGCGACTACCTCTACGTCTACTTTCCCGATTTCTACACCGACGCGGCCGGCAAGCCGGTGAGCACGGCGCTGTCGGTGGCGCGGGCGCCGGTCTCGGCGGTCGTGACGGCCGCCCAGAAGGGCACGGTCGTGCCGTGGCGCAAATATCACGAAGGTAAGTGGAACTCGCCTGCCCTCGGCGGGCCGTCCACCGACCTGCAGCCCGGGCGGAGTATGGCATGGGCACCGCACGTCGTGCGGATGGCACACGGAGGCGTCGCCATGGTCGCAGCCGTGAGCCCCCGTGAGGTGGTGCTGTCCACGTCACCGAACGGCATCTCCAACTGGTCGCCGCGCGTGCCGCTCTTCCGCGATCCCGACCGCTACAACGCCTATGTGACCGTCGTCGGGACCGGGACCGACCCCTCGGTGATCGGCAACACCTTCTACGTGTACAACACCCAGTTCCTGAGCTCCGAACCCAACTGGTCGAACGTGCAACTCGTTCGTCACAAGGTGACGTGCACGGCCGGGATGCCGGCGTCAAGTGCGGCACTCGTCCGCCACTCCGACACCGGCGGTCGTCATCGCGTGACGACGTCGCCCGTGGATACCGCCGGGACCTACCCTCAGTTCGGCGGCATCTGGGGCCTGTACCGTTCACAGCAGCCTGGCACCCACCCTCTCTACGAATGCCGTCGCGGCAGCCGCGACTACTTCGTCAGCAAGGATTCGGACTGCGAGGGCAAGAGCAACGCGCTTCTGCATACGTTGGGCTGGGTGCACACTGCCAGGCCGGCGGCGGATTCCACTCCGCTCTACCGCTGCGGGCAACCGTCGTCTCTTGACAGCTACGTGTCCATCCTGGCCGATTGCGAATCGGCGGACTCCAAGCAGGAAGGGCTGCTGGGCTATGCACTGGCCACCATGCGCACCCCGTTCTCCCGCTTCTATGACAAGCAGGAACACTGGGAAACCACTGACAGGGTGACGTCCAGCTATTCGAGAGAAAAGACCCTCGGGTATCTGGAGAACTCCAAGAAACCGGACACCGTCGCGCTCTACGGGTGTTCCTATCGAGTGCCGGAGGGCACCAACCACTTCACATCCCTCCATGCTGATTGCGAAGGGCTGACCAAGCACCGCCTCGAAGGCTACGTCTACAGCAGCCCACCGGCCGACGGGTCCATGCCGCTCTACCGTTGCTACTGGGCGCCGAACCACGATCATTTCCTGTCGACGGAGGCGGACTGCGAGGGCGCCGAAGGGGCGAGGAACGAGGGGCGCCTGGGCTACGTGGCCACGACTCCCGGCTTCGGCGGCCAGTAGCCTCGGCCGGCTCGTCCACCGGGCCGACACACCCTGAATGAGGTCGGCGCGGAACGCGACAGCCACCCCGGCGGCTGGATCGGGGAGACGCTGCTCGTGGACGGGACGGGCGAGGCCGATCAGAATCGAGGTCATGGCTGACAGCGCGTACGTAGGATCTCGGACTCCCCGGGTCGAGGACGCCCGGCTGCTGGCGGGCCGCGGCCGGTACGTCGGCGCTACCAGGCTGCCCGGCATGGCGTACGCGACCGTGGTGCGCAGCCCGGTCGCGCACGGCCGGCTGGCCCGGTGTGACGCCGGGGCGGCGCGCGCCTCGGCCGGGGTGCTCGACGTCATCACCCCTGCGGACGCGGCCGGGCTCCGGCTCCCCTGCGCAGGGCTGGCGCCCGGCCAGCTGGTGGACTCCTACCCCGTGCTGGACGAGACGGTCCGCTACGCGGGGCAGCCGGTCGCGCTGGTCGTGGCCGCCACCCCGGAGGCCGCCGAGGACGCGGCCGGCCTGGTGGACCTGGACTTCACCGAACTGCCCGCCGTGGTCGGGGTGGAGCGGGCGCTGGCCGCCGACGCGCCGCTCCTCTACCCGGAGTGGGGCGCCAACGTCGCCGCCGACTTCGCGCTGGGCGACGACTGCGAGGCCGCGATCGCGGGCGCCGACCTGGTGGTCGACCTGACGTTCACGTTCGGCAGGGTCTCCCCGTACCCGATGGAGACGCGCGGCGTGGTGGCCGCCTACGACGGCGCGGAGCTGACGATCCGGCTGTCCACGCAGGCCGCCCACCAGGCGCGCGAGCACGCGGCGGACGCGCTCGGGCTGTCGCACGACCGGGTACGGGTGATCGGCGCGGACGTCGGCGGCGGGTTCGGCGGCAAGGAGCACGTCTACCCGGACGAGCTGCTGGTGTGCCTGGCCGCGATGCGCCTGGGCCGTCCGGTGAGCTGGGCCGAGTCGCCCGGCGACCGGCTGGTGGCCACGCTGCCGTCGCGGGCCGCGGTGCACCGGGGGCGGCTGGCGCTGGACTCCGGCGGGCGGTTCGTCGCGCTGCACGCCGACATCGCCGGCGACCTGGGCGCGCACCCGTCGAACGTCGGCCCGGGACCGTTCGCGGTGACGGCCATGATGCTGCCAGGACCGTACCGGTTCGACCTGGCAGGGGCGCGGGTGCGCGGCGTGGTCACCACGACCACGCCGACCGGCTCGTACCGCGGCTACGGCCAGCCGGAGGCGGCCTGGACGCGGGAGCGGCTGGTGGACGAGGCGGCCCGCAGGCTCGGCGCCGACCCGGTGGAGCTGCGGCTGCGCAACCTGCTCACGCCGGAGGACCTGCCGTGCGGGAACCGGGTCTGGCAGACGTACGACTCGGGCGACTACCCCCGCGCGCTGCGCACGCTGCGGGAGCTGGTGTCGCCGCCGGTACGCGACGACGGCCGGCGCCGCGGCGTCGGCTACTCCTGCCACGTGGAGATCACCGGCCTGGGCGCGTCGGCGTCGATGAAGGCGGCCGGCATCATGAGCGGCGGGTTCGAGTCGGCGCGGCTGCGGATGGAGCCGGACGGGTCGGTGGTGGTCGCCTCCGGGCTGGCCGGGATCGGCCAGGGCATCGAGACGGTGTTCGCGCAGATCGCCGCCGACCGGCTCGGGGTGCCGATCGACCGGGTACGGGTGACGCTGGGCGACACCGCGTCCACCCCGTACTCGCCGATCGGGTCCATCGCCAGCCGGGCGGCGGCGGTCGGCGGGGCGGCGCTGACGCGGGCGGCCGACCAGCTGCGCGCCAAGCTGCTGGAGCTGGCCGCGCACCGGCTGGAGGCGGCCCCCGGCGACCTGGAGCTGGCCGACGGCGGCGTGCGGGTGAAGGGGGACCCGCGGGTGTCGGTGCCGCTGCGCGAGCTGGCCACGTCGGCGTGGCGCGGCTGGGACCTGCCTGAGGGGGCGACGCCGGGGCTGGAGGAGCGGGCCGTGTACGACCCGTCCGACTACACCTACGCCTACGGCGCGCAGGCGGCGGCGGTCGCCGTGGACGTGGAGACCGGGGCGGTCGAGGTGGAGGGCTACTGGGTGGTCAACGACGCCGGGGTGCAGCTGAACCCGGAGATCGTCGAGGGTCAGATCAGGGGCGGGGTGGCGCAGGGCATCGGCATGGCGCTGACCGAGGAGGTCGTCTACTCCGAGGACGGGCAGCCGGTCGCCGACTACCTCCCGCCGACCGCGCGGGAGGTGCCGGACATCGTGGTCGCGTCGCTGGTGACGCCCTCGGGGGTGACGCCGGGCGGGATGAAGGGCGCGGGCGAGGCGGGCACGATCGGCCCGCCCGCCGCCATCGGGAACGCCGTCGCCGCCGCCCTGCCGGAGGTCGCCGACCGGATCACCGGCACGCCGCTGACGCCGGAGCGGATCTGGACGCTGCTGCGGTGAACCGCCGTCAGTGTGCCGCCAGGGCCTCGGTCGGGGAGAGGCGGGCGGCGCGGATCGCCGGATAGAGGCCGGCCACGGCGCCGATGACCAGCGTCGCGGCCAGGCCGCCCGCCGTGGCCTCGGCGGGGATCACGGACGGCCATTCCTCGTACGCGGCGTAGCCGACCGTGACGGCGGCGCCCGCGCACACGCCGCCCACCCCGCCGATCGCCGACAGCAGCAGCGACTCGGCGAGGAACTGGGTGCGGATCTGCCCCCTGGTGGCGCCCAGTGAGCGGCGCAGCCCGATCTCGGCCCGCCGCTCCAGCACCGAGATGACCATGGTGTTGGCCACCCCGACCCCGCCGACGACCAGCGCCACCGCTCCGACGCCCAGCAGCAGGCCGGTGAACGCCTGGTCGGTGGCCTGCTTGGCGGCCAGCGCGTCCGACGGGCGGGAGACGTCGACCTCGTTGGGCGCCTCCGGGTTGCCGGTGCCGGCCAGCACGTCCCGTACCGCCTCCAGGTGCCGTTCGTCCACCCGCGTGTAGAGGACGGTGGGGTGGCCGTCGAAGCCCAGGCGCTCCTCCGCGACGGGCCAGCCGACCAGCGCGGCGGTGTCCAGCTCCGTGGCGAGCGCCACCGGCTCCAGGATGCCGGCGACGGTGAACCGTTCCCCGCCGATCAGCACCTGCGTGCCGGGTCCCGCCGCGGCGAGGCCGAGCCGTTCCGCCGCCGTCGAGCCGAGCACCACGGCCGGGTAGACCTGGGTGGCCGCGGTGAGCCAGGTGCCGTCACGTAGCGTCGCCCCCACCGCGTCGAGCAGGTCGAGCCGGGCGGCGTAGCCGGTGATGCCGCCGGTCTGCGCCTCCGGGACCGCCTCGCTCCGGTACACCTTGGCGTCGGAGGCCGCCCCGATCGACGACACCGACAGCACCGGGCCGATGCGTTCGATCATCGCCTCGGCCTCCAGCGGCATCGTGGCCGTCTCGCCGGTGAGGGTCTGCCCGTTCGAGACGGTCAGCAGGTTGGTGCCCAGCGCGGACAGCTGCCGGTCCAGCTCGGCACCGGACGAGGAGGAGATGCCGACCACGCCGACCATCGCCGCGATGCCGATGGCGACGCCGAGCGCCGACAGGAACGCCCGCGTCGGGCGGGTGCGCAGCCCCACCGCGCCGACCCTGAGCACGTCAGCCGGGCGCAGCCGGGGCGGGATGAGGTCCTGGCGGGCCATCACGCGACGATCCTGCCGTCGCGCATCCGCACCTGGCGGGGCAGGGTGGCGGCGATCTCCCGGTCGTGCGTGATGACCAGCACGGTCGTGCCGGCCGCGTGCAGCCCGCGCAGGAGCTCCATCACCCCGGCCCCGGACACCGAGTCGAGCGCGCCGGTCGGCTCGTCGGCCAGGAGCAGCGGCGGGTCGCCCGCCACGGCCCTGGCGACGGCCACCCGCTGCCGCTCCCCTCCGGACAGCTCGTGCGGCTCGTGGTCCAGGCGGTGGCCGAGCCCCACCCGCTCCAGCGCGGCCCGCGCCAGGCGGCGCCGCCCGGCGGGCGGCAGGCCGCTGTAGAGCAGGCCGTCGGCGACGTTGTCGAGCACGGGGACGTTCGCGGCCAGGTGGAACTGCTGGAACACGAACCCGATCCTGGTCCCCCGCAGCGCCGACAGCCGGTTGTCCGGCAGCGTCGCGAGGTCGTAACCGTCGATCTCGACCGTCCCCGACGTGGCCCGGTCGAGCGTGCCGATGATGTTGAGCATCGTCGACTTGCCGGACCCGGACGGGCCGGCGATGGCCACCATCTCGCCGCGGCCGATCTCCAGCGACACGTCCGACAGCGCGGTGACCCCGCCCAAGTGGACCTTGCTCACGTGCGACAGTGCGATCATTTCGCCGTCCCCACCGTCATGCCCTCGGCCAGGCCCGCGCCGGTGATCTCCACCCGGCCGCCGGAGAACAGCCCCGTCTCGACCGAGACGTACCGGGTGGACCCGCCCTCGACGACCTCCACGCCGAACCCGCCCTCGCCCAGCGCCACCAGGGCGGTGACCGGGACGGTGAGCACGTCCTCGCGTTCGTCGGCGGTGAACGCGACGTCCACCGCCGCCTGGTCGAGGCCCGCCGCCTTCTTGCCGGTGAGCGAGACGAGCGCCTCGACCTTGGTCTCGGGCTCCTGGCCGCCCTCACCGGGGACGATCACGGTGGCGACCTCGGTGATCCTGCCGGTGACCTCCGCGCCGCCGGGCAGCGTGACCGTCACTTCGGCGCCCTCCTTCGCCAGCCGCTGATCCTCGGCGTCCAGCCGGACGGTGACGACCTTGGCGGTGCCGGTGTGGCCGAGCACCTTCTGGCCTGGCGCGGCGGGCCGGCCGATCTCGGCGGTCAGCGTGTCCACCCGCACCCTGCCGTCGGCGAACACCACCCGGCCCAGCTCGACCACGCCGGTCTCCGGCAGGCCGAGGTCGTCCTGCCACGCCATGACGGCCCGCGCCGTGGCCCAGGTGTACGCGTCGTCCACGGTGAAGCCGTCGTAGCCGAGCCTGGCCAGGTCGCGTTCCAGGTTCTCCACGTCCCGGCCCGTCACGCCGGTCCGGAGGTCCCGGTACGCGGGCACGCCCCCGTACAGGAGGACCACCGGATCGTTGTCGACCTTGTAGAGTGGCTCGCCACGGGTGATCACGTCCCCGCTGGCGGGCAGCCAGGTGACGGTGCCGCGCAGGCGGTTGATCGCCGAGGTGGCCGGGCCGTAGGCCAGCTCGCCGTCGGCCTCCAGCGTGTCCACCAGCGTCTCCTCGGCGATCGTCGCGGTCGCCGGGGGCAGCGCGGCGGCGGGCCGCCCGGCCGGGGTCCTGTCGAACAGGCCGAGACCGGCGGCGGCCACCGCGCCTATCAGCACGGTCGCGGCGACCGGCCAGGCGGCCCGCCGTCGGCGGCGCGGCGGGGCCGTACCCAGCGCTTCCCCATCGATCGTGGCCGCGCCCATCACTTGTTTCCCGGGCCCGGCTTGTCCATCCGGCACTTCCGCTCTGCGGCTTCGAAGTCGGGGTCGTCGCCGACGTCCTTGGTGATGTGGACCCTGCCCCCCTCGGGGTCGGGGAAGTCCTCCACGCCGTTCTCACGCATGCAGGCGGCCAGCTCGCGCAGTTCGTCGTCGCTCTCGGCGCGCGGGCGGCCGCCGGCGGGCGGCTGCCACTGCTCGCACGCCTCCTGGGCCTGCTCCAGCTTGTCCTCGGTGCCGGGGCCCATCGTCATCCGTATGCCCTCGCCCGGCTTGGGGTCGGGCACGTCGACGCCGTTCTCGCGCATGCACTGCGCCCACTTCAGGCCGCGCTCCTCGGGGCTGAGGCCGGGCGTGGCGGTCGCGGTGGCGTCGCCTCGCGCCGAGGCCACTCCGGGGGCGTCCGCGCCGCTCGCACCGCAGCCGGCCAGCGCCAGCGCCAGCGCCGTGCCGAGCATCCGTACGCGCATCCTGCTCTCCTTCCGGCGGCCGGACCGGTTCCCGCCGCTGGGAGGAGATGCAACCGGCGAGCCGGTTTCCCGGCGGTTTCCCCGCGCGTTAACGGCGAGCGAACACGTGATCGGTCACGATTCCGGCATGCGAGTGCTGGTGGTGGAGGACGAGCGCATCCTGGCCGACGCGATCGCCGAGTGGCTGCGCGACGAGACACACGCCGTGGACACCGCCGGCGACGGCGAGGCGGCGCTGGAGCGGCTCGCGGTCAACGACTACGACGTGGTCGTCCTGGACCGGGACCTGCCGCGCGTGCACGGCGACGACGTCTGCAGGGAGCTGGTGGCGTCGGAGTCGACGGCGCGGGTGCTGATGCTCACCGCTGCGGGGGACATCGACGACCGGGTGGCCGGGCTGTCACTGGGCGCCGACGACTACCTGGCCAAGCCGTTCGCGTTCGCCGAGCTGTCGGCCCGGGTGCAGGCGCTCGGCCGGCGCGCCCGGCCCGCCCTGCCGCCGGTGCTGCGCCGCGCCGGCATCACGCTCGACCCGGCCCGGCGCGAGGTGTTCAGGGACGGGCGGTACGTGCCGCTGTCGAACAAGGAGTTCGCCGTGCTCGCCGAACTGCTGCGCGGCGACGGCGCCGTGGTCTCCTCCGAGCAGCTCCTGGAGAAGGCGTGGGACGAGAACGCGGACCCGTTCACCGGAGTGGTCCGGCTGACGGTGCTCAAGCTGCGCCGCAAGCTGGGCGACCCGCCGGTGGTGCTGACCGTGCCCGGCGCGGGCTACCGCATCCCGTGAGGCTGTCGCTGCGGCTGCGGCTCACGGTCGTGTACGGCGCGCTGTTCCTGCTGGCCGGCGTGGTGCTCGTCGGCGTCACGTACCTGCTGTTCGACCAGGAGCTGGTACGGATCTTCGAGGAGAAGTACGGCGACCCCGGCGGGGACCGGCACCGGTTCATCTCCATCGTCAAGGACGGGGTGATGCTCGGCCCCGAGGAGTCGCGGCGGCTGCTGGCCGAGCAGGAGGCCGACCTGCGCGCCGCCGCCACCACGTCGCTCCTGGCCCAGGGGGTGATCGCGGTCGTGGTGGTCGCCTGCCTGGCGACGGCGCTGGGCTGGGTGGTGGCCGGGCGGGTGCTGGCCCCGCTGCACGAGGTGACCGCGACCGCGCGCCGGATCGCCGCCGCCCCCGACGCCGACCGCGGCCTGCGGGAGCGGATCGGCCTGGACGGCCCGGTCGACGAGGTCAAGGAGCTGGCCGACACCTTCGACACCATGGTGGCCAGGCTCGACCGGTCCTTCGACGGGCAGCGCAGGTTCGTCGCCAACGCCTCGCACGAGCTGCGCACCCCGCTGACGCTCAACCGCGCCCTGGTCGAGCTGGCCATGCACCGCCGCGCCGCCTCCCCCGACGTCAGGCAGCTCGGCGAGAGCCTGCTGGAGATCAACGCCAGGCACGAACGGCTCATCTCCGGGCTGCTGCTGCTCGCGCGGGCCGAGCACGAGGTGACCGACCGGTCGCCGGTGGACCTCGCCGACGTCGTGGCGCACGTGGTCGCCCAGACCGCCCAGGAGGCGGAGCAGGAGGGGATCACCGTGCACGAGGAGACGTTCCCCGCGCCCACGACCGGGAACGCGCTGCTCCTCGAACGGCTGGTGACGAACCTGGTGGAGAACGGCATCCGGCACAACCTGCGCGACGGCACCGGCTGGGTCCGGATCGCCACCCGCACGGTCACCGGCGGGCAGGTCACGGTGACGGTCACCAACACCGGGCCCACCGTGCCGCCGTACGACGTGCCCGAGCTGTTCAAGCCGTTCCGCCGGCTCGACGGCGAGCGCGTCCTCACGGGCAGGAGCGCCGGCCTGGGCCTGTCGATCGTCCGGTCGGTGGCCCGCGCCCACGGAGGCGACGTGGCGGCCCGGCCGAGGGAGGGCGGCGGCCTGGTGATGACCGCCACGCTCCCCCTCGCCGACGGCTGACCGTCAGGGCGTCTGACCAGGCCGGTCCACGACCCCCGCCGCGAGGACCGACATGGCCAGTTCGTGACCGCCGCGCACGCTCTTGACGCCGAGGTAGCGGTAGTCGGCCGGGTCGAGGATCGTGTAGCCCTTGCCGGCCTCGCCCAGGTCGAGCACGACGCCGAGCCCGGTGCGGCCGTCGGCCGTGGACACGTTCTCCTCGATCTTGACGTTCGGGATGCGGGCCATGGCCCGGTACATGGCGGCGGCCTTGTCCGGCGGGATGACAGGGCCGAACTTCAGGTACCACTGCAGGGCGCCGAACGCCTTGACGTCGTCCTCGGTGCCCGCCGGGCATTCGGGCTGGCAGATCGACAGCGCGGCGCGCTCGTCCATGCCGCGCAGGTGGGCCAGGAGCGCGTCCGGGTCGCCGGGGAACGCCAGCACCTCCTGCTGGGTCCTGAGCGGGTGGGTGCGGCCCTTCTCGGCGCCGGCCTTGATCGCGCCGCCGTCTCCCTGGCGGACGGCGGTGCGTTCGCCGTCCATCCGCGACCAGGTCTCGATGACCGGCGTGGAGGCGATCGGCTGCCGCTCCTTGAGGTAGAACCACTGGTCCGGGCGGTGATCGGGCACGTCGGTGTGCTCGGCGACGAGCGCGGCGTCCTCCAGCACCTCGGCCGCGGTCAGCGGGGTCGCCTGGCCGGGCGGGGCGCCGGAGTCCAGCCGGGGCACCACCACCGCGGCGCCCGCCGCGAGGGCCCCGGCCAGCGCCAGCCCCCAGCCCAGCCGCCCCACGCGCCTGGGCCGGGGCGCCGGGCGCCGGGTCCGCCCGTCGCCGGCGATGGCCGCGCGCAGCCGGGCCTCCTCGGCCCGGGTGTCCAGCGTCGGCGGGACCTCGGCGCGCAGCCGGTCGAGCAGTTCCCTGTCGTTCATGGGCCGTGCTCCTCATACGTCGTGGTCGGATCGATGTCAGGCAGGGACCGGCGGAGCTTCTCCCTGGCCCTGTTCATCCGCGATCGGACGGTGCCCACGGGCACGCCCAGCGCGGCGGCGGCCTCCCAGTAGCTGAGCCCGCCCCAGGTGACCAGCAGCAGCACGTCGCGGTGGCCGGCCGGCAACCGCGCCAGGGCGCCCGCGAGCGCGGCCCGCGCGCCCGACGCGTCCACCCGCGACTCCACCCCGTCGGTGAACGGCTCGGTGACGGGGTCGACGCCGGTGCGGGCGAGCACCTGGTAGAGCGCGACCTCGCTGCGGCGGTGCCGGCCGATCAGGTTGGTGGCGATGCCGTACAGCCAGGGCCGGGCGTCGGGGCGCGTCAGGTCGTAGCGGGCGCGCTGGCGGAACGCCGCCACGAACGTCTCGGCCACGACGTCCTCGGCCGCCTCGGCGCCCAGCCTGCGCACCGCGTACCGCTTGAGCGCGGGCGCGTGCCGGGTGAACAGGACGGCGAACCCCTCGGGGTCCTCCCTGGAGCGGGCGATGATCTCGGCATCGTCCAGCGTCTCGGGATCCATCGGCGGGCTCTGTTGTCGCATCGGCTGCCTCTCCGGAATCGGTGACACCTGTGATTGCCGCGGCGGCGATGCGAAGTTCCCACTGTCACGAGATTTTTCGGGTCGCTCCCGTACGACGTCTCATCAGGGACGCTCCGGCCTTCACCCCGCCCCCGGGTGCGGGCGGCGGTTTACCTCCGGCGGCGGCGGAGCACGTTCCAGCCATGAACCAGGTGACATCCGGACACGACCACACCAGGTGCACACCCGCGGAACTCTTCGAGATCACCGTCCTGGACACCACGGGCGGGGCCGCCAGGTGGCACACCATAGGCTGGGGCGTCGGCCACCATGACGCCGACGCCCTCGCCCGGTCCTACGTGACCCGCCCGCTCTGCCCGTACGAGCGAGCCAGGGTCAGCCGCAACGGCCGCCTGGTCGCCGAGCACCGCCGCCCGGCTCACTGACCCGCCGGTGGCGCGGGACGCGGCTCCGGCTCAAGCCGGTGAGACGACCTCCCGGGCCGGCCGCACGTCGTTGGCGAGCGTGCCCACGCCGTCGATGACGATCTCCACCCGGTCGCCGGGCAGCAGCGTGAAGTCCGATCCCGGGACCATGCAGGTGCCGGTCGACAGCACCACCCCGCGGGGATAGCGCTCGGCCGCGAACAGGCAGCTCACCAGCTCGTCGAGGCGGCGGTGGAGCTGGCCGGTGTTCGCCCGGTCGGACCAGGCGGTGACGCCGTCGCGGGTGATCGTCACCGTCATCGCCAGGTCGTACGGGTCCGGCACCTCCCAGGCGGGGCGGATGCCGGGGCCGAGCGCGGTGGCTCCCGCGTACATCTTGGCCTGGGGCAGGTAGAGCGGGTTGTCGCCCTCGATGGAGCGGCTGCTGACGTCGTCGCAGACGGTGTAGCCGGCGATCTCGCCGCTGGCGGTGACCACCACGGCCAGCTCCGGCTCGGGCACGTCCCAGGTGGAGTCCTCGCGCACGCCGATGGTCTCGCCGTGGCCGCGCACCCGCCAGCCGACCGACTTGAAGAACAGCTCGGGCCGTTCGGCGTCGTAGACGCGCTGGTAGATGTCGGGTTCGGTGCTCTCTTCGACCCGGGCCTCGCGGGAACGGCGGTAGGTGACGCCGGCCGCCCACACCTCGGTGGCCGCGTCGACGGGAGCCGCGGGAGTGACGGGCTCGACCGGCTCGGCGGCGCGGGCGAGCTGGTCGCGGAAGTGGCCGAGGTCAGCGGACAGGGCGCCGCCGAGGGAGAAACCGGCGGGCAGCGCCCGGTCGCCGTCCTCGGCGCGGACCACCCAGCGGGGCGATTGAGCGGACCTGACGAGGTGCATGCGTGCCCTTCTGGCGGAATGTCGGGAGTGCCAGCCTAAGACATCGCATGAAAGTTTCCATGGGTTTCGGCAGGCAGAAAGGCCGCCGGGGCCGGCGCGCTTGACGTGGCGGCGGGTCCTCGATGATCTGGTCCTAGGAAAGCGCTTTCCTTGATGGATGGGAGCCGACAGTGAGATCCGTTGCCCGAGCCCGGAGGTGCCTGCTCACCGTCCTGGCCGCCCTCGTCATGGCGCTGGCGGGCGCCCTCGTCGCGCAGCCGCCGCCCGCAGCCGCCGCCACCGTCGACACCGACGCCTGGTACGTGCTCGTCAACCGGCACAGCGGCAAGGCCCTCGACCTGTACGAGCTCGCCACGAACGACGGCGCGCCGATCGTGCAGTGGGCCCGCAACGACGGCTACCAGCAGCAGTGGCAGTTCGTCAGCTCAGGCGACGGCTACTACCGGGTCAAGTCCCGCCACAGCGGCAAGGTCCTCGACGTGTACGAGTGGAACGCCGAAGGCGGCGCCCAGATCGTCCAGTGGTCCGACGCCAACGGCTGGAACCAGCAGTTCCGGCTGGCCGACTCCGACGGCGGCCACGTCCGCCTGATCAACCGGCACAGCGGCAAGGCCCTGGAGACCTGGCAGTGGTCCACCGCCGACGGCGCCCGCGTCTCCCAGTGGGACGACCTCGGCGGCGCCAACCAGCAATGGCAGCTCGTCAAGATGGGCGGCGGCTCCGCCGACTGCGGCAGCGGCTCCTACAACGCCGAAGCCGTGCTCAACGGCGGCACCTGGACGGCCAGGAACGGCGGCACCACCCTCTATACCGGCAGCAGCATGATCGAGGCCATGCGCCGCGCCGTCGGCAGCCTCACCTCAGGCCGCACGTCCAAGCAGAAGGTCGTCGTCCGCGGCTCCGGCGGCATGAACGCCAACCAGTCGCTCGACCTGCCCAGCTACACCGTCCTCGAAGTGTGCGGCACGATCGACGTCTCCGGGACGATCAGCGCCAACAACGCCGTCGTCCGCGCCCAGAACGTCACCGACGTCGAGGTCACCCGGCTCGCCGTGACCGGCAACCCATACTTCGCGGTCTTCGTACGCAACGGCACGAACATCACGTTCGGACAGCTCGACCTGCGGCTCGGCTCGGCCGGGCTGGGCGTCCGGATCGACAACCACGCCAACAGGAGCGTCCGCACCAGGAACGTCCGCATAGACAGCGTGTACGCCTCCGGCGGCGGCAGCCACGGCGTGGAGACGTACGGCGTCGACGGCATCACCATCGGCACCGTCACCGCGCGCAACACCGGCGAGTCCGGCCTGCTGCTGAACGACACGATCAACGCCACGATCGGCACCGTGGACGCCGAGGGCGCCGGCACCGGCACCGGGTACGCGGCGTTCCGGATGGCCAACCGCAACGGCCGGATCGGCAGCTCGTACCCGGTGAACGTGCGCGTCGGCACCGTCAAGGCGCGCGGCGGCGGACGCGGCGTCTTCTGCGTGTCGGAGAGCGGCGGCGCGGTGATCGACCGGGTGGACATCGCGCAGACCGGAAGCAACTCGATCCTCATCGAGAACTGCTACAACGTCACGATCGCCGCCCAGAGCGGCACCGTGAACGGCTCCGACATCCGCCTCGCGGCCCGCAGCGAGTTCCCCGTCACCTCCGACATCACGCTGCGGAACCTGACGCTGACGAACTCGGCGATCAACGAGAGCCCGTGCGGTGTCAACATCGTCATCCGCGACATCACCCTGGTGAACTCCCGCATCAACCGCTGCTGACCGCCCTGTGGTCCTCCTCGGGTGAGCGTGCGGCCCGCCTCATGGTCCGGGCCGCCGCTCCCAGCGTGGGCGCCATGATCCTGACGAGGACCGTGGCGCTCACCCGCACCCCGTCGATGACTTTCCCGACCCTGCGCGGTCTCCATGGGTAAGGTGCGAACACGGAGGACCCATGGCGAAACTGCTCTACTCGGTGACCATGTCCCTGGACGGCTTCATCGCCGGCCCCGGCGGCGACATGTCCTGGCTCACCGAGCACCTCGGCCCCAACCCGGCCATCGACGACCTGCTTCCCCGCGTCGGCTCCCTCCTCGTGGGCAACCGTTCCTTCGGCGGCGACGACCCGTACAAGGACACCGAGCACGAGGGCGAGGCGTTCGGCGGAGGCTGGAGCGGGCCGCAGTTCGTGCTCACCCACCATCCGCCGGCCGCTCCCGTGCCGGGCGTCACCTTCGTCACCGACCTCCACACGGCGATCGCCGAGTCGAAGGCCGCCGCGGGCGACAAGTACGTCAACGTCATCGGCGCCGACGTGGCCCGGCAGTGCCTGGAGGCCGGCGCGCTCGACGAGATCCTCACCTGCGTCGCCCCCGTCCTGCTCGGCGACGGCGTCCGCCTCTTCGACCACCCCGGCGGCACCGACGTCAAGCTCGAACGCCTCAGCGTGACGCAGGTCCCCCACGCCACCAACCTGTGGATGCGCGTGCTCTGACCTACGCGATCGCCGGACGACGCGCCCAGGTGGCCCAGCGCCAGAGCCACTCCAGCGGACCCTGCCGGAAACGGCGCAGCCAGAGCGCGGAGAACAGCCACTGAGCGGCCAGGATCGCCCCGGCGGTGAGGAACGCCGTCCGGGGGGACCCGACGATCGGCAGGCCGAGCAGATGGGCGGCCGCGAGGACGACCAGCGTGGCCGTCAGATAGTTGGTCAGCGCCATCCGGCCCAGCGGCGCGAACACCACCCGCAGCACCGGCCGCAGCGGCGTCCTGAGCAGCACCAGCAGAGCGCACACGACCGCCCCCGCGATCAGCAGATCAGCCAGCCCCGAGGCGAACGACGGCCCCGCCCCGGCCCGCGCCCCCAGCGCGGCCGCCGCCCCCGCCGCCCCCGCCGCGAAGACCAGGCCCAGCCCCAGCGGCACCCAGGTGGACCCCTCGATCCGCTCCACCACCCCGTACCTGACCAGCGCCGAGCCCACCAGGAACAGCCCCGCGATCAGCAGCGGCCCGCCCCCGGCCACCAGCGCGACCGGCACGAACACGACGGCGAGACCCGCCGCAGCCCACCGCGGCGACCAGCTTGAGGGCAACAGCACCAGCAGGCCGGCGACGGCGTACTCGGTCAGGACCTCCCCCGGCCACAGCGCCATGTGCACCAGGCCGATCGCGAGCAGCGCCACCAGCCGGCGCAGCAGCACGACCCGCGGCCGGTCGACACGCCGCGAGGCGGAGTCGAGCAGCAAGGAGAACCCGACGCCGAACAGCAGCGAGAAGATCGGCAGCCCGAGCCATGGATCCCACTCCCCCAGCGGCCGCACCACGACGGCGGTGCCACCACCGGCGATCAGCTGGATGTTGGCGAGCAGGATCTCGCACAACGTGAACCCGCGCAGCACGTCGAGCGCGACGATCCGGCGCCTGCCGGCGGGATCGGCCGGGCCCTGAGAGCCCGGCCCTGGGGGGAGATCCTCACGTGACATGGCCCCTCATCCTGCGGGGCATCCCACGGCACCACACCGGCCGAAAGCAGGGTACGCGTCCCCCACCCTCGTCCTTTCGGCCGTTTCATCGAGGGCCAGGAGCCCGGCCCCGCTCTCGTCGCCGTCAGGAATTGGGGATGAGCATGTACGCGTGCTCATCAGCGGTCTTGCCCGGCTCGCAGTGGTAACACGTCCGCCCGACGATGACACCGTCATCGTTGATGGCATGGGCCGTCGCGAGGGACACATCCGGCGGGAGGTTGGTGACGACGGTGTTGAGGTCCGTCATCTGACCGTTCTTCCACAGGAAGGCGCGATGGACGTAGAGACTGTCGCCGATGTACGAGAGGCCCACGACCTGCCCCGACTCGTTGATGTCATGGCCATAGCTTCTCGTCCCGCCTAGGAGAGTGCCCAAGGCCCGCATCGATCCCGCCTCCCAGAGGAAGGCGATGGGCTTGTTCGCGGCGTCGGGGGACCAGCCGGTGATCTGGGTCTTCTCATTGATCGCCTGCGCCACCGTATCGCCCCTGCCGCCGTCCGCCAATGTGCCCAGATCGGTCATGCGGCCGTTCTCCCAAAGGAACCCGCGCATGGGGTACCCGGTGCTCGGCAGTGACTCTCCGACAACCTGGTCCTTGTCGTTGATGTCATAGGCCCGGCCCAGGTTCGTCCTCGCCTGGCCGGCCTCACCGCCGAGCGTGCCAAGGTCGCGGATCCGGCCGTCCTTCCACATGACCGGGCGCGTCGGGTGGGCCGCCGACTCGTGCCGTTGCCCCACGACGACACCCTTGTTGTTGATGGCGTGGGCGGCGCTGCCGCTTCCACTGCCCCAACCGGTGCCGAGATCGATCGTCACGCCGTCACGGCGGATGAAGGCATGGGGAGGGTCGGTGTTGTTCACATGCGTGTACCCGGCGATGTGGCCCGAGTCGTTGATGGAGGTCGCGCCGTTCTGGCCCGGCGCATAGATCGGAGCCACCGGCTCCATCCGCCCGTCCTCGAAGAAGAAGGCGTGACCGGCCGGGCTCGTGTCGGTGGACGAATAACCGACCACCTGCCTGCTCATGTTGACGTCGGCGGCCTCGCTGAACGGTCTTCCGACCGGCACTATGCCCAGCCAGCCGAGCGGCACATAGGTGTAGGTCGTGACCACCGGTTCTGCCTGCGCCTCGGCTTTCACGGGCGCGCCGACCGACGCGGCGAGCACGAGACCGATGGTTGCGGGGACCAGTGCGATGGTTCGTCTTCTGATCATCTTTTCCCTGACGCCGTAGGGGCTGAAAGATGATGATGACGAAAATTTCTGGCGAAAGATCTTACGGGGTTCTTATGGAAGGAGCCAGGCGACGCTGCGTGCCACTGCCACGACCGGACCTCCACGCCACGAAGGTCAACTCCGTTTGAACTGGTCTCACAGCTTCGCCACCTGCGGGGATCGTCTGCTGTGGTCCGCCGGCGTCCAGTGTCGTTCGTCGGCGTTGTCACGCAGTGGGCCACTCACTCCATCTGTCCCGAGATTCCGTACACCAACCCGAACGCTAGAGCCATAAGATCGCTGATGGTCATGACCTGGACGCGAAAGATTGCACGGGGACCAGTTAACGATATCCAGCTGTTGCGCGAACTCGCTGCCACGAAGATTACGAACGATGCGATGCCACCTGCGCCGGCCACTCCCACGCTCAGAAACACCAGATAGATCAAGCAGCCCCGGACAACGGTGGACAATGAGCCCATTCCGCGGGTACTCAGGATTCTGCCATTTCCGTAAGCACTGTCCGCTGACCTTGAGCACGCTCTGCGTATCGGTGCGCGATCTTCCTCGCCATGGGGTTGGGTCACGAGGCGTTCAGGTCCAGTGGCCTTATGTGCGGTCCTGGACGGGCACTGGTTGAGGGAGCGGGAATAGTACGCGCCATCTGTCAACTATCGAACGGTCTCCCTCCAATTGGGCCGCGCCGCCGGCGAGTACCTCGTCGATGGGTCGGTCGGTGCGGAGCAGGGTGAGCAGTGTGGCCAGGTCGGTGACCAAGGTGGCGTGGGGTCGGTCAGGCTCGTCCCGGCTGATGTCGATTCGTCCGTCGGCGATGGCTACCCGAAAGCTATCTTCACCGATGCGAAGAGCGAGGGTCGCCGTGAACCCGGCGGCGGCGCGGGCGTCGAACAGTGCCTCGAGCGAAAGCAGCAGCGAGTCCACCCCGATCGGTGCGTCCAGGCGCAGACCCGGCGAACGACCGCCCCATTTCGCCAGGGATACCACGATCGGTCCTAGCTCGGCACCCCAACGGGTCAGCTCATATACCCAGGATGCGGCGGGTCGGGCCAGCCGACGGCGACGTACGACCCCGGCCGTGGCGAGTTCTCGTAGCCGCAGGGTGAGCATGTCCGTGCTGACCCCGGGAAGTCCGGACAGCAGATCGGTGAACCGCTTCGGCCCGAGCAGCAACTCTCGGACCACCAGCAGCGCCCATCGCTCCCCGACCAGGTCCAGGGCGTGCGCGACCGCGCACCCCTCGTCGTACTTTCTCTTACCCGCCACAACAGGGATGCTAGCAAATCCCATGGGAGAAGTCGTTTTGAAGGTTGGAATTTCCAAGCTACTACTGCTAATGTCCAACTATCCGGCATCGACCAGGCCCCAAGGAGGCAGTTCATGCCAGTGTTCATCGTTGACGTCCCGCAAGGCGCGTCACCGGATGCGAAGCAGAAGATGCTGAAGGAGATCACCGAGGCACTCGACGAGGCGTACCAGATTCCCGACACTCGGGGTTGGCTGCGCGAGTACCCGGTGGAGAACGTCTCCCAGGACGGGCGGGTCGGCGCCGAACCGGTGCGGCCCGTCTTCTCGCTGGAGGCGCCGGAACTGTTCAGGCTGGACGCCAAGCGCACGGTGGTGCAGAAGATCGAGTCAGCCATCGCGGGTGCCTACAAGGGCATCGCCAACACCGACGAAGTGCTGGTACTGATCAACGAGTACCCGCTGCACAACGTGGGATGGCGAGCCAGCCTGCAATCGGACAAGCCGGAAATCGTGGCTGCCGTAACCCAGGCCAACGGCTAGTCCGGCATGCCCTACCAGTCGCCCGGTCCGGTAGCCGGCGAGCACCGCCTCGTGCTCGCCCGGCACGCCGAGGCTGACCCCGCCGCGGCGTCGCACCGGGGTCGGGGCCTGCTCGTCGGCGGTGCCCGTGATCATCGTCACCCGGCTACCTCCTCTCTGATATCAGAACCGGTTCTGTGCCGATCCTGCGTGGATCAACATCGGAACGAGACCGGCCCGCGAGAGGCTGGGGCCGGACCACTGAAGACTTCCCGTAGGCCGGCCCCGTTCGGCTACAGCCGGATGTAGAGGCGGCGGCCCGCCGCGCGGAAGCCGATCCGCTCGTAGACCCGCCACGAGTCGTCACCTGACGCTTCGAGCCAGGCCAGGTCGGCGCCCGACTCGAAAATCTGCCGGCTGAGCGCGGCCGTGATGGCCCCGCCGAGACCGCGACGCCGGTAGGGCGCCCGCACCGCAATGCCCGCGATCTCGCTGACCCCACCGCCGGGTGGGACCGCCTGGCCTGCACCGGCGCAGGTGCCGTCCGAGGCGAACGCCGCCATCTCGAAGCCGCCCTGCTGCCGCAGCGTTTCGAGGCGGTCGACGTCGGCGTCGCTCACCTCGAAAGCGTCACCGAATGCCTCGCCCTGGGCGGCCACCATCGCCGCCCGCTCCGCTCGGTTCTCCGGTTGTCGCACGACGAAGCCGTCGACCGGCGGCGGCGAGACGAAGGATTCGGGCGAGCAGGTCAGGAACTCGTGCCGCTCCTCGACCGTGAAACCAGCCGCGAGCAGCAGCTCCTCAAGGGCGGGGGCGCAGTTCACGACGTACTCCAAACGGGGCCGTCGTGACGCGGAGCGGAACGCCCTCACCAAGCTCTCGACGTCGGAGGCGGTGATCTCCGCGCCAGGGCGGGGTGTCGCGTAGTTGATGTTGGGACTGTCGGTCGCCGGGTCGAAACCCAGGATGAACGGCCCCGATTCGACGGCGGCCGGACGGCGGGAGAGGTTGGTGAGGACAGACTGCTGGATGCGAAGATCCACAGACAAGGTGGGAAGTCCTTTACGGCATGAGGAATGGAATCACGACAAGACGTCGGACCGCCGCGACAGGCGGCCGCTGGGCACACCCGTGATCACTGGCTTCATTCCCTCATGCAGAAGACGCCCGCACACGCTGCGCGAGCACCCAGAAGACTACCAGGATCAGAGGCAACTTGACCTTCGCTGTGAAGCGGTCCGAGATCAGCGGAGGCTCAAGGGGGCTGACTCCAGCTGTCGGGGCGTTCTCCCCCGATCCGGGCCACTGCTCGCTTGTCCGTTGTGGCTCGGTGAGCGTGTCGCGCAGAGCGGTGGCGTGGCGGGATCTCCCTTGGTTGAGGAGGGCGGCCACGTCGACCAGTTCTTTGTGGGTGTGGCGGTTGAGTAGGACGGCGTCGGCGGTGATCGGAACGCCGACGCTCACCACTCATCGACGCCCGTACGGAGCAACTACGGGCGCTCGCCTGGCCCCACGTCGACCTCGACGCCGAACCGCCCTTGATCATGGTCTGGAGGTCGGTACGGGTCGCGGGAGACACCAAGACCGAACCCGGCAGGCGTAGTCCCTCAGAAGATCAAAAAGGCCATCTCCCATGATGGGAGACGGCCTCTGACATGCGGTGGGGCTACCAGGACTTGAACCTGGGACCTCTTCCTTATCAGGGAAGCGCTCTAACCGTCTGAGCTATAGCCCCGCGCCACCGAAACCGTATCGCATCCGCCGCGCGGGCGCGAACCGGTTGGTCGCTGAGGAAAGCTTACCGCCTTCCGTACCCCGCTCACGCCGCCGCTGGACGGCGCGAGCGGGGCCGGCAGGTTACTCGGCCTCGCTGAAGGTCACCTCGACGCCGCCCACGAGGTCGCTGGAGACGTTGTAGATGACCGCGCCCAGGGTGGCGAGGGCGGTGATGAGAACGACGTTCACGGCGCCGATGAGAGCCGTGTAGCCGAGGATGCGCATCGGCTCGAACCAGGAGGCGATGTCGATCTGCAGCGACCCCTCTCCCTGCTCGCCCTGGCTCAGCTGGTTGACCAGGTCGACGATCGAGTCGAACACGCCCAGGGCCGACAGCACGCCGTACAGGACGGCGACCGCGACGAAGAGCACCACGAAGCAGACCAGGGACACCACGAAGCTGAACTTCATGGCCGACCACGGCTCGACGCGGCGCAGCACCAGGTGGGCCTTGCGGGGGAGGCGGGCGCCTCCGCCGCTCGACGACTTCTTCTTCTTGCCGGGCAGTTCGATGGCCGGGGGAGCCTCGGACGCGAGCGACGGGCGTACGCGCGTGGTGTCGTTGCCGTCGCGTTCCGGCGGGGCGGGCGCCCGCGGGGGCGCTGACGGGCCGGGGCCCGCGGACGGAAGCCGCGGCGGCGGCTGTTGCTGACCGTCCGGTTGCAACGCCGGCTTCGTCGGGTTGCCCTCCTCCTCCTGTGCCTTGCGGGGCTCCTTGTCAGGTGCCTTGTTCGGCTGCTGCTGGCCGTTGTCGCGAGCCGCCTGGGTCCTGGCGGCGCCACCCTGGGCGCTCATCAATTACTCTCCTCCCCCGTCTGCTTCACTCTCCACCGAAGTCTCCATCGACTCGGCGTTCCGGGCGAGGGCCACCACGCTGTCGCCTTCGGCGAGGTTCATCAATCGGACTCCCATGGTCTGCCGGCCGGACTGCTTGATTTCGCCGGCACTCGTCCGGATCACCCCGCCTGCGGACGTGATCGCGAAAACCTCGTCCTCCGGGTTGACCATGACGGCTCCGACCAGCTTGCCACGAGAACTCACGATTTTTGCAGTGAGCACGCCCTTTCCGCCACGTCCTTGGACTGGATACTGCTCGACGGGTGTGCGCTTCGCGTACCCAGCCCTCGTGGCGATAAGCACGTCTTGACCGTCAGAGATCCTGTTCATGGCCAGGAGTTCGTCGCCTTCGAGGAATCGCATGCCGATCACGCCGCTGGTGGCGCGTCCCATCGGCCGCAGCGCCTCGTCGGAGGCGGTGAACCTGATCGACTGCGCGCCCTTGGAGACGAGCAGCAGGTCGTCCTCCTCGGAGATCAGGCGGGCGCCGATGACCTCGTCGTCCTCGCGCAGGTTGATCGCGATGAGGCCGCCGGACCTGGGGGAGTCGTACTCCGACAAACGGGTCTTCTTCACCAGGCCGCTGCGGGTGGCGAGCACGAGGTACGGGGCGACCTCGTAGTCACGCAGGTAGAGGACCTCCATGACCGTCTCGTCGGGCTGCATGGCCAGGAGGTTGGCCAGGTGCATGCCGCGGGCGTCGCGTCCCGCGTCGGGGAGCTCGTACGCCTTGACCCGGTAGACGCGGCCCTTGTTGGTGAAGAAGAGCAGCCAGTGGTGGGTCGTGGTGACGAAGAAGTGGTCGACGATGTCGTCCTGACGCAGCTGCGCGCCGCGCACGCCCTTGCCGCCGCGCTTCTGGGCGCGGTAGAGGTCGGTCTTGGTGCGCTTGGCGTAGCCGCCGCGGGTGATGGTGATGACGATGTCGTCCTCGGCGATGAGGTCCTCGATGGACATGTCGCCGTCGTGGGCGATGATCTCGGTCCGGCGCTCGTCGCCGTACCGCGAGACGACCTCGCCCAGCTCCTCGCCGATGATCTCGCGCTGGCGGGACTCGCTGGCCAGGATCGCGTTGTACTCGGCGATCTGCGTCATCAGGTGCTCGAACTCGTCCTGGATCGCCTGGCGCTCCAGGGCGGCGAGCTTGCGCAGCTGCATGTCCAGGATGGCCTGCGCCTGGATCTCGTCGATCTCCAGCAGCGACATCAGGCCCTGCTGGGCGTGGGAGGCGGACTCCGACGCCCGGATCAGCGCGATGACCTCGTCGAGCCGGTCGAGCGCGCGCAGCAGCGCGCGCAGGATGTGGGCGCGTTCCTCCGCCTTGCGCAGCAGATAACGCGTACGGCGGACGATGACCTCGATCTGGTGGGCCACGTAGTGCCGGATGAACTGGTCGAGCCGGAGCGTGCGCGGCACGCCGTCGACCAGCGCCAGCATGTTGGCGCCGAACGTGTCCTGCAGCTGGGTGTGCTTGTAGAGGTTGTTGAGCACGACCTTGGCGACGGCGTCGCGCTTGAGCACGATCACCAGGCGCTGGCCGACCCGGGAGGAGCTCTCGTCGCGGACGTCGGCGATGCCGGTCAGCCTGCCCTCGCGGACCAGCTCGGCGATCTTGAGCGCGAGGTTGTCGGGGTTGACCTGGTAGGGGAGTTCGGTGACGACCAGCGCCTGGCGGCCCTTGCCGTCCTCCTCGACCTCGACCACGGCCCGCATGGTGATCGAGCCGCGGCCCGTGCGGTAGGCGTCCTCGATGCCGCGGCGGCCGACGATGAGCGCGCGGGTGGGGAAGTCGGGCCCCTTGACCAGCCTCATCGAGGCTTCGAGCAGCTCCTCGTCCTCGGCCTCGGGGTGCTCCAGGCACCATTTGACCGCGGCGGCCACCTCGCGCAGGTTGTGCGGCGGGATGTTGGTGGCCATGCCGACGGCGATGCCGCCCGAGCCGTTGACCAGCAGCTGCGGGAACCTCGCCGGCAGGACCTCCGGCTCCTGCGACTTGCCGTCGTAGTTGGGCCGGAAGTCGACGGTCTCCTTGTCGATGTCGCGCAGCATCTCCATGGCGATGGGCGCGAGCTTGCACTCGGTGTAGCGCATCGCCGCCGCCGGGTCGTTGCCCGGCGAGCCGAAGTTGCCCTGCCCGTCGACCAGCGGGTAGCGCAGCGACCAGTGCTGGGCGAGCCGGACCAGCGCGTCGTAGATCGAGGTGTCGCCGTGCGGGTGGTAGGTGCCCATCACGTCGCCGACGATGCGGGCGCACTTGAAGAAGCCGCGGTCGGGGCGGTAGCCGCCGTCGTACATCGCGTACAGCACCCGGCGGTGCACCGGCTTGAGCCCGTCGCGTACGTCCGGCAGCGCCCTGGACACGATGACGGACATCGCGTAGTCCATGTAGCTGCGCTGCATCTCGGACTGGATGTCCACCGGTTCGATGCGGTCAGCCGGGGGAGTGGTGTTCACTTCCGTCACAGGTTGTGGTCCTTTTTCGTGATGCGGCTAGGCCGCTCAGACGTCGAGGAAGCGGACGTCGCGCGCGTTGCGGATGATGAAGTCGCGGCGCGCCTCCACGTCCTCGCCCATGAGCACGCTGAACAGGTCGTCGGCCTGGGCGGCGTCGTCGAGCGTGACGAGGCGCAGCAGCCGGGTCTCGGGGTTCATCGTGGTCTCCCAGAGCTGACCGGCGTTCATCTCGCCGAGCCCCTTGAACCGCTGGACGTTGTCGCGCGGGCGCGGGTCGGGCTTGCCGGCCTCGATCCCCGCCTGGATGACGGCGTCGCGCTCGGCGTCGGAGTAGGCGTACGAGGCGTCCTCGCCCTTGCGGTCCCACTTGATCTTGTAGAGCGGCGGGCAGGACAGGTAGACGTGGCCGGTCTCGATGAGCGGCCGCATGAACCTGAACAGCAGCGTCAGCAGCAGCGTGTTGATGTGCTGGCCGTCGACGTCGGCGTCGGCCATCAGGATGACCTTGTGGTAGCGCAGCTTGGCGAGGTCGAAGTCGTCGTGGACGCCGGTGCCGAGGGCGGTGATGAGCGCCTGGACCTCGGCGTTCTTCAGGACCTTGTCGATCCGCGCCTTCTCCACGTTGAGGATCTTGCCGCGGATCGGCAGGATCGCCTGGAACCGCGAGTCGCGGCCGCCCTTGGCCGAGCCGCCGGCCGAGTCGCCCTCGACGATGAACAGCTCGCACTTCTCCGGGTCGTTCCACTGGCAGTCGGCCAGCTTGCCGGGCAGCCCGCTGCCGGACTCCAGCAGCGACTTGCGGCGGGTCAGGTCGCGGGCCTGGCGGGCGGCCATGCGGGCGCGTGAGGCCTGCAGGCACTTGTTGATGATGTCCTTGGCCTCGCCCGGGTTGCGCTCGAACCAGTCGCGCAGGTGGTCGTTGCAGGCCTTCTGCACGAACGACTTGGCCTCGGTGTTGCCCAGCTTGGTCTTGGTCTGGCCCTCGAACTGCGGGTCGGAGAGCTTGACCGAGATGATCGCGGTCAGGCCCTCGCGGACGTCCTCACCGGAGAGGTTGTCGTCCTTGCCCTCCTTGAGGAATTTCTGCTCGCGCGCGTAGCGGTTGACGATGGACGTCAGCGCGGCGCGGAAGCCCTCCTCGTGAGTGCCGCCCTCGGCCGTGTTGATCATGTTGGCGAAGGTGTAGACGGACTCCGAGTAGGAGTTGTTCCACTGCATCGAGATCTCGACCGCGATGCCGTCGCCCTCGGTCTCGAAGGAGATGATCGACGCGTGGGCCGGCTCCTTCTTGGCGTTGAGGTGCTTGACGAAGTCGGACAGACCGCCCTCGTAGTGGTATTCGGCCCGGTGCGCCTCGCCGTTGACGTGGTCGGGGCGCTCGTCGGTGATCGTGATGGTCAGGCCCTTGTTGAGGAAGGCCGTCTCCTGGAAGCGGCGCGAGAGCGTCTCGTAGTTCCAGGTGGTGGTCTCGAAGACGTCGGGGTCGGGCCAGAACGTGACGCTGGTGCCGGTCTCGCTGGTCTCCTCGCCCTTGGCCAGGGGGGCGGTCGGCTTGGCGTGGTCGAAGAAGATCCGCCAGTAGTGGCCGTTCTGCTTGATCTCGACGTCCATGGCCGTCGAGAGCGCGTTGACGACGGCCGAGCCGACGCCGTGCAGGCCGCCGGAGACGGCGTAGGCCTGGCTGTCGAACTTGCCGCCTGCGTGCAGGGTCGTCAGCACGACCTCGACCGCGGAGCGCTTCTCGACCGGGTGGATGCCGGTCGGGATGCCGCGGCCGTTGTCGATGACGCGCACGCCGTTGTCGGCGAGCAGCGTGACGTCGATCCGGTCGGCGAAGCCGGCCAGGGCCTCGTCGACCGCGTTGTCGACGATCTCGTAGACGAGGTGGTGCAGGCCGCGCTCGCCGGTCGAGCCGATATACATACCCGGGCGCTTGCGTACGGCCTCAAGCCCCTCGAGTACGGTGATTGAGCTAGCGTCGTAGGACAACTGCGTAATCCTCCTGCCGCGGACACGCGGCGGGGACGCTGAATGCGTGAAGCTGCCCCTGCCGTGCCCGTCACCGTCGTGAGTGCCCCGATGCGCGGTCACCCAGGGGAGTCGGCTTGCCTGCCGGGGTGACACGCAAGCGGACGTGTCCGGAATCCGCTTTCATTCTACCGGGTTCGGAGCCCGAAGGTGGCATTGAACGCGCCTGTGATGCTCTCTGGCCCGTTTTCCCCCCGGATCAGCATCCCCCCTCCGGATCGGGGGGTCAGCGCGTCTGCGGCCCCTCTGACCGCCCGGCAACCGCAGCCGCGCCTGTCACGGCCCGATCGCAGGCCGGGACGGATCCAGGGTGGCCCCGGCCTGCGGCTGGACGCGCCTACCCATAGGTGTCACCAGGGCCGCGACTTCCGGTCACCCGCAATCCGCCCGATGGTCGCGGCGCATTCATCGGGCCTCTGACCTTCACCTTCGTCACGGTGTTGCCGCCCAGCTCCTCGTTGAGCCGGCGTACGAGGGTGCGCGCGAGCAGCCGGACCTGCGTCGCCCAGGCCGTGGAGTCGGCCACCACGAGCACCTCGCCGTCGGCGAAGGACTCGGGTTTGGTGTGGGCGGCCAGGTCGGGGCCGACGATGTCGGCCCACCGGCCGAACACGCCGCCCACCGCCGCCGACTGCTCCCAGCCCCGGGCCGCCAGCAGCTCGGCGATGGCGCGGCCGAACAGCTGCGGGTCCCCGGCGTCCCGGCGGGGGCCGGCCGCCCTGCGCCTGGGCTCGCTGCGGGGGAGCTGGCCCCGCCGGGCGGCGTCGGCCTTCGCCTGGGCGAGCTTCTCCCTGGCCAGGGCGGCGCCCCTGGCGGTGGCCTCGTGGTCAGCGGACACGTCGCACGCTCCCTTCAGCGACGTCGAACCTGGCTCCAGACAGCTCGGACGGCACGTCGTCGGCCACGGCCGCGGTGATGAGCACCTGCTCGGCCGGGGCGACGATCTCGGCGAGGCGGCGCCTGCGCTGCGCGTCGAGCTCGGCGAACACGTCGTCGAGGATCAGCACCGGATCGCCGCCGTCGGCCCGCAGCAGGTCGTAGGCGGCCAGCCGCAGCGCGAGCGCGAACGACCAGGACTCGCCGTGGCTGGCGTAACCCCTGGCGGGCAGCTCGCCGAGGCGGAGGATCAGGTCGTCGCGGTGGGGGCCGACGAGGGTCACGCCGCGTTCGAGCTCGGCGGAGCGGACCTCCAGCAGCCGCTCCCTGAGCCGCTCCTCGAGAGTTTTCCCCAGGTCTGTGGATAACGTCTGCGCCTCGGGAAATCCCCTCTCACCGGGGATTTCGCCCTCGGAGTCGTCCCCACCTGTGGACAACGTGCTGCGATAGGCGAGCGTCGCGGGGGCGCTCGTGGGCGCCAGCGCGGCGTAGGCCCCGGCGACCAGCGGGCGCAGCGCCTCGATCAGCTCCAGCCGGGCGCGCAGCAGCTCGGCGCCGTGGCGGGCGAGATGGGCGTCCCAGACCTCCAGAGTGCTCAGCACGTCGCCGGCGCCCGCCGCCGTGAATCCGGCCTCACTCTCGGCTCTACGGCCGCTCCTGGCCCCTCTGCGGGCCTGCGAGGCCGTACGCAGGAGAGCGCCGCGCTGCTTCAGCACCCGGTCGTAGTCGGCGCGCACGCCCGCGAACCGCGGAGCCCTGGAGACCAGCAGCTCGTCCAGGAAGCGGCGGCGCTCGGACGGGTCGCCCTTGACCATGGAGAGGTCCTCGGGGGCGAACAGGACCGTGCGCAGCAACCCGATGACGTCGCGAGCGCGGGAGACGGGGGAGCGGTTGAGCCGGGCGCGGTTGGCCCGGCCGGGGTTGATCTCCAGCTCGACCAGGGCGCGCCGGTCGTCCCTGTGGACGGCGCAGCGCACGACCGCCCGCAAGGCGCCGTGGCGCACCAGCGGGGCGTCGCCGGCCACCC
The DNA here is from genome assembly GCF_050936535.1 of Nonomuraea sp. CA-218870. Taxonomy (NCBI): domain Bacteria; kingdom Bacillati; phylum Actinomycetota; class Actinomycetes; order Streptosporangiales; family Streptosporangiaceae; genus Nonomuraea; species Nonomuraea sp. CA-218870. The sequence goes on from NZ_JBNJMN010000001.1 coordinate 628,589, forward strand.
GGTGACTGGAGTGGGTGGCCACGTAACCCAGCGCCTCGACGAGGTTGGTCTTGCCCTGGCCGTTGGGCCCCACGAAGGCCGTGACGCCCGGCTCCAGGCCGAGCTCCACGGACGCGTAGGACCGGAAGTCGGTCAGCGAGAGGTGGGCGACGTGCACCCCACGAAGGTTAGCCCGCCACACCGACCTCTTCGGTCATCGGCGCACACCCTGTGGAAAACTCACCGCCGGTCGGCGTCGCGCGGCGGGGTCACGTCGGCGCCCGGCGAGTCGGCCCCCTTGTCCGTCGAGCCCTCGGTGGCGGTGATCGCGTGGCCGCCGAACTGGTTGCGCAGCGCGGCCACCACCTTCATCGCGGGGGAGTCGTCCTGACGGGAGGCGAACCTGGCGAACAGCGCGGCGGTGATCACCGGCATCGGCACCTCGTGGTCCACGGCGGCCTGCACGGTCCACCGGCCCTCGCCGGAGTCCTGGGCGTAGCCGCGCAGGCCCTCCAGGTGCTCGTCGTCGTCGAGCGCCCGCACCATGAGGTCGAGCAGCCAGGAGCGGATCACGGTGCCGGTGCGCCAGCTGCTGAAGCAGCCCCGGACGTCCTTGACGACGTCGGCGGCCTCCAACAGCTCCCAGCCTTCGGCGAAGGACTGCATCATGCCGTACTCGATGCCGTTGTGGACCATCTTCGCGAAGTGGCCGGCGCCCACGTCGCCGGCGTGCACGAAGCCGTCCGGGCCTTCGGGCTTGAGCGTCTCGAAGATCGGCATCAGCCGCTGGACGTGCGGCTCGTCGCCGCCGCACATGAGGGCGTAGCCGTTGTCCAGCCCCCAGACGCCGCCGCTCACGCCGCAGTCGACGAAGCCGACGCCCTTGCCGGCCAGCTCGGCGGCGTGCTTCTGGTCGTCCGCATAGTGGGAGTTGCCGCCGTCGACGACCACGTCGCCCTCGGACAGCAGCTCGCCGAGGTCGTCGATCGTCTGCTGAGTGGGGACGCCCGCGGGCACCATCACCCAGACCACGCGGGGCGCCCGCAGCCTCTCGACCAGCTCCTTCAGGCTCCCCACGTCGCTGATCGAGGGATCGCGGTCGAACCCGACCACGTCGTGACCGCCGCGGCGCAGCCGCTCGGCCATGTTGCCGCCCATCTTGCCGAGTCCCACCATGCCGATCTGCATGCTGCCCTACTACCCCCTCGTCCGGCTTCCATCATCATCGCCGATTATTCAGCTAGACAGGCGGATCGGCATGATCAGGTAGCGGTAGTCGGGAGTGCCGCCTTCGTCCACAGGCTTGCCCCCGGTGAGGATGGCGGGCTTGGTCGAGGTGGTCATCTGCAGCCGGGCCACGTCGGAGTCGATCGCGCCCAGCCCTTCGAGCAGGAACTGGTGGTTGAAGGCGATGTTCATCTCCTCGCCCTCGTACTCCACCGGCAGCGCCTCGACGGCCTGGGCCTCGTCGCCGCTGCCCGCCTCCAGGACGACCTCGCCGCTCTTGAAGGCCAGCCGCACCGGGGTGTTGCGCTCGGCGACCAGGGCCACGCGCTTGACCGCCTCGACGAACGGGCCTGTGGACAGGTCGGCGCGCGCGGAGAACTCGGTGGGCAGCAGCGAGCGGTATTTGGGGAACTCGGGGTCGAGCAGCCGGGTGGTGGTGCGCCGGCCCGCGCTGGAGAACCCGATCATGCCTTCGCCGGTGCCGCCCGCGGAGCTGAGCGCGATCTCCACCTCGGCTCCCGTGGTCCCCAGGGCCTTGGCCGTGTCGGCCAGGGTCTTGCCGGGGATCATCGCGATGGCGGAGAAGTCGGGCTGGCCCGGCTGCCACTTCAGCTCGCGCACGGCCAGGCGGTAGCGGTCGGTCGCGGCCAGGGTGACGGTGTCGCCCTCGATCTCCATGCGCACGCCGGTGAGCATCGGCAGCGTGTCGTCGCGCCCGGCGGCTACGGCCACCTGGCCGACGGCGGCGGCGAAGACGTCGCTGCCCACCCTCCCGGCCGCCGGCGGCATCGCCGGGAGCGTCGGATAGTCCTCCACCGGCATGGTCAGCAGGGTGAACCGGGCGCTGCCACAGGTGACGACCGCCTTGGCGCCCTCCACCACGAAGTCCACAGGCTGTGCGGGAAGCGCGCGGGTGATCTCGGCCAGCAGCTTGCCGGAGACGAGGACCACACCGGGCTCGCCGGTGTGGAGTTCGAGCGTCACCTCGGCGGAGACCTCGTAGTCGAAGCCGGACAGCTTCAGCCGCTGCTCGTCGGTCACCTCCAGGCGCATGCCTGCGAGGACGGGGACGGACGGCCGTGCCGGGAGGCTGCGTGCCGTCCATGCCACCGCCTCAGCGAGGACGTCTCGCTCGATTCGGAACATCACGGTGATCAGCCTCCTGGTTCGTCGTTGATTCCAAGTGTCTCGCCTCCCGCACGCGCGAACCGCGAGAACCCCTCTATGGGTCTTGAGTTTCTTCTTAAGAGATAAGTGGAGTCATCACACTAGGGGCGGTGGATACTGTGGACAACTCGCGTATCCGCTGCTCAGCGGCCCGATTTTCATCCACCGAGGGTGTGGGTGACGCCTGGGGGAAACTTCGGCGGCTGGGGATGAAGCGCCGTCGCCCACAGGGCATCCCCAGATCTTGGTGCCTTCGTCCACCGGTCATCCACCGGGTTTCCACCGGTTGTCCACGGGGTAAACGGGCCTTCCGCGGCCCTCTCGAAGACTGTGCACAGGCCGTCCCCAAGTCATCCACGGGTAGTCCCCAGGTTCTCCTCAGGATGTCCCCACTGTTATCCCCAGCCTCGGCGCGGAAAATTTCTGGGCATAGTGGGGCGTACGAACGGGCCATCGGCGCGTTTCCCCTGATCCACAGCGTTTTCCACAGGGTGTGCATGACGACTAGGACCCGCGGGACGTCTGTTTGATCCGCATTGTCAGCTCGTTGACCTGGTTGTACATCGACCTGCGCTCGGCGATGAGCGACCGGATCTTGCGCTCGGCGTGCATCACGGTCGTGTGGTCGCGGCCGCCGAACTGCTGCCCGATCTTCGGCAGTGACAGCTCCGTCAGCTCCCGCGCCAGATACATCGCGATCTGCCGGGCGTTCACCAGCGCCCTGCTGCGCGAGCTGCCGCACAGGTCGTCGATGCTGATGCCGAAGTATTCAGCCGTCTTCGCCATGATCGTGACGATCGTGATCTCCGGCCCCGACTCGGAGGTGATCAGGTCCTTGAGCACCACCTCGGCCAGCTGGAGATCCACACCCTGCCGGTTGAGGCTGGCGAACGCGGTGACCCTGATCAGCGCCCCCTCCAGCTCGCGGATGTTGGTGGAGATCCGGCTGGCGATGTACTCCAGCACCTCGGGCGGCGCCGCCAGGCCCTCCTGTATGGCCTTCTTCCGCAGAATCGCGATCCGCGTCTCCAGCTCGGGCGGCTGCACGTCGGTGATCAGGCCCCACTCGAACCGGTTGCGCAGCCGGTCCTCCAGCGTGATCAGCTGCTTCGGCGCCCGGTCGCTGGAGATCACGATCTGCTTGTTGGCGTTGTGGAGCGTGTTGAAGGTGTGGAAGAACTCCTCCTGCGTCTGCTCCTTGCCCTCCAGGAACTGGATGTCGTCCACGAGCAGGATGTCGATCGCGCGATAACGACCCCGGAAACCGTCGGCCTTGTGGTCGCGGATGCTGTTGATGAAGTCGTTGGTGAACTCCTCGGAGCTCACGTAACGCACCCGCGCGCCGTCGTACAGGCTCTGCGCGTAATGCCCGATCGCATGAAGAAGGTGCGTTTTGCCCAGCCCCGAGTCGCCGTAGATGAACAGCGGGTTGTACGCCTTGGCGGGGGATTCGGCGACGGCCACCGCCGCGGCGTGCGCGAAACGGTTGCTGGCCCCGATGACGAACGTCTCGAAGGTGTACTTCTGGTTCAGCCGCGCCGGCTCGCTGGGCTTGTTGCTCTTGGCCTCCCACCGGTTCGGCGCCGGTTCCGGCGCCTTCTCCACAGGCGGTGTGTACGAAGGAGGCGGGTCGAACTGGCCCTGGTCGAACGAGCCTTTGTCGAAGGAGCCTTGGTCGAAGGAGAAGGAAGGCTGTGGATAGTCGGTGGACGACTGGCTCGGATCCGGCTGTGGAGAATAGAACTGCGGAGGCTCGGAAACCGCGAAATGCTGGGGTGCGGGCCCTTGTGGAAAACGTGGCTGGGGATCCTGGCCTTGGGGATAACCATTACCCCCAGGCTGGGGATGAGGGTCCTGCTTGGGCTGCTCGGGGGCCGTCGTGTCGATCATCACGGCCAGGCGCATGGCGCGGCCCAACTCCTGGGAGAGCGCGTGGGCGACGAGCGGGCGCAGTTTGCCCTCGATGAGGTCCTTCAGGAAGTCGTTGGGGACGCCCAGCACGATCGTGTCGTCCGCGAGGGCGATGGGGCGCACCATTCCGAGCCAGGTGCGCTGCTGGATGGGCACGTTCTCGTTGAGAAAGTTGCCCAGGGCCCTGGCCCACACCGCGCCCAGGTCGACATTGTTCATCGCGCGTCTCCCCCTCCTTCCTTTCGCGGCCCTCCACGATCGTTATCCACATCCAGCGGGCCATCGCGTCGCGCCGTGCTCTGCCGTCCACAGCATCGCTCCCGGCCGGGACGCTCGCGGTCTCCACAGGAGATCCACAAGCTATGCACAGCCCTCTAGCGGGCCTGGAAGGGCCGACAGTATCTATGTGCACAGCTGTGTTCAAGGCGTTGTCCACAGCCTAGTGGTACCTGGGTGCACAACATGTGGACGTGGTGCTGCCGGTGGAAAAGTCGCCTGTGGATTCGTGGATGACGACTCCGGTTTGACCTGGGGCGCTCCGCCGCGTAGCGTACGACGGTCGGCTTGTCACGCGTCGGCTATTTCGCGTGCCCTCGCCTTTTGACAGGCCAGCCATGTGTGTTCAGCGCCTCGTGCGCACCTTCAAGCCTGGAGCCCACTCGTGAGCAAGCGTACTTTCCAGCCGAACAACCGTCGCCGCGCGAAGACCCACGGCTTCCGGCTGCGGATGCGCACCCGGGCCGGTCGGGCCATCCTCGCCTCTCGCCGCCGCAAGGGTCGCGAGAAGCTGTCGGCCTGATCGTCCCGCGCCCGACTGTCCGCCCGCCGGTGAACCACACCGGCGGGCGATAGGCGTCTTCCATGCTTTCCCGGGCAACCCGCATGCGGCGGGGCGATGACTTCCAGACGGCGATCAAGCGCGGCAAACGCGCCGGCCGCCCCACGCTGGTGGTGCATTTCGTCGTTTCCGGGGAAGGGACGCCCCTCGTGGGCTTCGTGGTCAGCCGGTCCGTCGGGGGCGCGGTGGTGCGCAACAAGGTCAAGCGGCGGCTCCGACACCTGATGCGCGAGCGTCTCGACCGGCTTCCGGGAGGTAGCCTGCTTGTGGTACGCGCGAACCCCCCGGCAGCGTCAGCGCGATACGAGCACCTTGCCGCAGAGCTCGACTCCACTTTGGACCGACTGCTCAGGCGGCACGAATCCGCGATGGATGGGCAGAGATGACGGAGCAGCCGCAAGCGACACCGAGCCTCGCCGCTCGGGTGCTGATCGGCCCTATTCGGTTCTATCGGGCCTTCATCAGCCCGCTGCTCGGTCCACGCTGCCGCTTCTACCCGTCATGCAGCGCGTACGGGCTCGAGGCGGTAGCCGTTCACGGGGCATTGCGCGGCACCTGGTTGACTGTCCGGCGCATCGGGCGGTGCCACCCATTCCATCCCGGAGGTATAGACCCGGTGCCCCCACGCCCGGTTCGGTCTCACGAATTGCAAGGGAGATAGCTCGGTGGAGCTGTCCTGGCTGAGCTGGCTCTATGAAGCCGTAGCCTTCGTCATCACCTGGATCCATACGGGATACAGCACGTTCCTGAATCCGGACAGCGGCCTGACGTGGGCACTGACCATCATCACGCTGACCGTGCTGATGCGGATCTGCATCTTCCCGCTCTTCCTCAAGCAGATGCGCTCGTCGAAGAAGATGCAGGAACTCGCCCCGAAGGTGGCGGACCTACGCAAGCGCTACAAGAACGACAAGCAGCGCATGAACCAGGAGGTCATGGCGCTGTACCAGGGTGCGGGCGCGAACCCGCTCGGCGGCTGCCTCCCCGTCCTGGCGCAGTTCCCGATCTTCATCGGCATGTTCACCGTGCTGAACGCGATGGCCAGCGGCCAGCCGAAGTTCGGCATGACGCAGGAGCTGGTCGACAGCGCCGGCAAGGCGCACATCTTCGGCGCGCCGCTGCCCGCCTACTTCTTCATGCCCGAGCAGGACCTCGTGGCCCTGGACGCGACCCCGCTCACGACGCGGATCGTGCTGGCCATCTTCGTCGCGCTCAGCTCGCTGACCACGTTCCTCACCGTCCGGCAGAGCGTCACCCGATCCATGGCGCAGATGCCCGACAACCCCATGGCCCAGCAGCAGAAGATCCTCATGTGGATCTCGCCGCTGTTCGCCTTCTTCAGCCTCAACTTCCCGCTCGGCCTGATCCTCTACTGGGTGACGACCAACGTGTGGACGCTGGGCCAGCAGCACTGGTTCTACAGCCGGCACCCGATGCCGCAGTTCGACGCCAAGGGCAACGTCATCCCGGTCACGCCCAAGCCCGGTATGGTCCAGCGGCTGCGCAAGACGACTCCGCAAGTGGAAGAGGCCCCCGCGCCGCCTCCTCAGCCTAAGATCGTCAGGAACCAGCCCACCAAGCAGAGCCGCAGCAAGCGCACCGGCAGCAAGAAGTCGTGAACACGAAGGAGAGGCCGGCCATGACCGAGGCCGAGCAGGAGAAGGCTCCTGATCTCAACGCGCTCGAGCAGGAAGGCGAGATCGCGGCCGACTACGTCGAAGGGCTTCTCGACATCGCCGACATCGACGGTGACATCGACATGGATGTCGAGGGCGACCGCGCGCTGGTCTCCGTCGTCGGCCTCAAGAGCACCGAGCTGGTCGGCCCGGAAGGCGAGGTGCTGGAGGCGCTGCAGGAGCTGACCCGCCTGGCCGTCCACAGGCAGACGGGGGAGCGCTCGCGCCTCATGCTCGACGTGGCCGGCTACCGTGAGCGTCGCCGCGCTGAGCTGAGCAAGCTCGGCACCGAAGTGGCCGACGAGGTCAAGGACCGCGGCGAGGCCCGCGCCCTGGAGCCGATGACCCCCTTCGAGCGCAAGATCGTCCACGACGCGGTGGCCGCCGCCGGCCTGCGCAGTGAGTCGGAGGGCGAGGAACCTCACCGCTACGTGGTGGTCCTGCCCGCCTGACGCATCCCTGGCAATCCCGGCCGCCGGCCCGCCTTCGGGCGCCGGCGGCCGTTCGCGTTTCCGGAGCCTGAACCACGGCTTTCGCACGTACGAGCGAGCCAAGCTTTATCCACAGGCTTGTCCACAGATCCCGTCCCGAGCTGGGCTTCCGTATTGTGGAAAGGTCGAAGCGGCGTGCTCGCGGGGTTCCGTCGACGTGGGGCCGATAGTCTTCCAGTACTGATCGCCCCGCATAGCCTTGACACCGTCACCGTGAGAAAGGGTCACCCAGCAGTGAGCGACGAGCTGCCGCCTCCGCCTGACATCGCGCGGGACGTGTTCACCGGCGATGCCTGGGACCGAGCCCGGGAGTTCGCGGGTCTGCTCGCCGGTCCCGGAGTGGTTCGAGGGCTGCTCGGGCCGCGTGAGGTGCCGCGGATCTGGGACCGCCACCTGCTCAACTGCGCCGTGGTGGCCGAGGCCGTGCCGCAGGACGTCCGCCTTGTGGACATCGGCTCCGGTGCTGGCCTGCCCGGACTGGTGCTGGCGATCGTCCGGCCGGATCTCACGGTCACCCTGCTGGAACCGCTGCTCCGCCGTACCGTCTTCCTTGAGGAGTGCGTCGAGGTGCTCAAGCTGGACAACGTCGAGGTGCTGCGCGGCCGCGCCGAGGAGCTGCGGGGCGAGCGGCAGTTCGATGTCGCCAGCGCCCGCGCGGTGGCGCCGCTCGACCGCCTGCTCACCTGGGCGATGCCGCTGCTCCGCGAGGGCGGCGAGCTGATCGCGATGAAGGGGGAGCGGGCGGCGGAGGAGCTCGCCGAGGCCGAGCCGCGACTCAAGGCCGTCGGCGCCCGTGCGGCCGAGCTTGTGACCGTGGGGCGCGGTAAGGTCGAGCCGCCTGCAACATTGGTGCGAGTCGTAGCGGGTCGCGCGCCTGAGCAGAAAAGGTCGCGACGAAGGAGGTGACGGCATGCCAGTCGCGCACAGCGGCCTGGGCTGGCCCGACCTGCCTCCGTCCGAGCACGCCACGGGGGTCGGCTGGCCCGAAAAGGGCGTGTCGCGACAGCGAATTCCCGCCACCGGTACGCCACGGGTTGAAAGGATGGCCACCGTGACCAAGACCCCCCTGAACCCAGGTGATTCGCCGTTGGTACGAGAGGCGCTCAACTCAGTGGTTTCACGTGAAACACCGGCCACGCAGTTGCCCACCCAGGTGGGTGAGCCCTTCCCCGGTGACGGCGACGCCTGGCCCAAGCCGGCGAAGACCCGGGTGATCGCGGTGGCGAACCAGAAGGGCGGGGTGGGCAAGACGACGACGTCGGTCAACATCGCGGCCGCACTGTCGATGAAGGGCGAGCGCGTGCTGGTGGTCGACCTCGACCCTCAGGGCAACGCATCCACCGCCTTGGCCACCGAGCACCGCGGCGACGTGCCGGACGTCTACCAGGTGCTGGTCGACGACCTGCCGATGGCGGACATCGTCAAGCAGGTGCCCGACATGCCCAACCTCTACTGCGCCCCCGCCACCATCGACCTGGCCGGCGCCGAGATCGAGCTCGTATCCCTGGTGGCCCGGGAGGCTCGCCTGCGCCGGGCGCTGGCGGCCTACGACGCGGTCGACTTCGACTACGTCATCATCGACTGCCCTCCGTCGCTCGGCCTGCTCACGGTCAACGCCCTGGTGGCGGCGGACGAGGTCATGATCCCGATCCAGTGTGAGTACTACGCGCTGGAGGGCCTCGGCCAGCTCCTCCGGAACGTCGATCTCATCAAGGCCCACCTCAACCCGACGCTCCGGCTGTCCACGATCGTCCTCACCATGTACGACGGCCGCACCCGGCTGGCGTCACAGGTGGCGGATGAGGTCCGGGCGCACTTCGGGGACACGGTGCTCAGCACGGTGATCCCGCGGAGCGTCCGCCTGTCGGAGGCGCCCAGCTACGGCCAGTCGGTGATGACGTACGACCCGGGCTCCAGCGGTGCGATGGCCTACATGGACGCGGCCCGCGAGATCGCCCACCGGGCCACGGTGTAGTGGCCCACCGCACGGTGTAGTCGCCCACCGGGCACGGTGTGATTGCCCACCGGGCCACGGTGGAGAGGACCGGCTCGCGAGGGTCTGCTCCTCCGCTCGCAGATTCTCACCGGACGCTGGAGTCCCGCGGAGTCCCGCTGACGCTGGATTGTCGGTCCGGTGTCGGCGGCCTGCTCGGGATGGCTCCTTGTGTTCGGCATGATGCGCCGCCACGCCCGGGAGGACCGGTCGTCAGATGTGCCTGGAAAGGCTCTGGCATCGGGTGTTCAGGGCATGGTGCCGTAAATCCGGTGGGACGGTGTGTAGACGAGACACTGTCCGGTGCGCGCACCGGTAACCTCTCCTGGAGTGACGGGAATCGGCCCGGGTGGATGAGGAGACGTAGTGAGCCAGCAGCGGCGGGGATTGGGCAAAGGGCTGGGAGCTCTCATTCCGACGGGTCCCATTGTCGACGGCACGGGGGCGGTGCCGCCCGCCAACGGCTCGGCGGCGCATGACGCGGGGCCGAAGCCCGTCGCCGGCGCGTATTTCAAGGAAGTCCCGATCTCCGCGATCGTGCCGAACCCACGGCAGCCGCGTGAGGTGTTCGACGAGGAGCGCCTCATCGATTTGGAGGCGTCGATCCGTGAGGTCGGTCTCCTGCAGCCCGTGGTGGTCCGCCCGGTGGGTGGCGGACAGTACGAGCTCATCATGGGGGAGCGGCGGCTGCGGGCCTCGAAGATGGCGGGTCTTCAGGAGATTCCGGCGATCGTCCGCAACACCCGTGACACCGACCTTCTCCGTGACGCGCTGATCGAGAACCTCCAGAGGGAGCAGCTCAACCCCTTGGAAGAGGCGGCCGCCTACCAGCAGCTCCTCGATGACTTCGAAGCCACCCATGAGCAGATCGCGCAGAAGGTCGGCCGTTCGCGATCACACATCACCAACACCCTGCGCCTGCTCCAGCTCCCGCCCGACGTTCAGCTCAAGATGGCGGCCGGCTCCATCTCCGCCGGTCACGCGCGCGCCCTGCTCGGCCTGTCCACCCCCGAGGAGATGGTCCAGCTCGCCAAGCGCATCGTCGCCGAGCTGCTGTCCGTGCGCGCGGTGGAAGAGATCGTCGCGCTCGGCAACGTCCAGGCCGCTCCCTCGAAGCCCGCCCGTGAGCGTCAGCCGAACAAGCCCACCGCCCCTGGCCTCGCCCACCTCGCGGATCGGCTCTCCGACCACTTCGAGACCAAGGTGAAGGTGGACCTCGGCCGCCGGAAGGGACGCATCGTGGTGGAGTTCGCCACGATCGACGACCTGGAGCGCATCATCGGCACCATGGCCCCTGAGGCGGCCCGCGTCATGCGCGAGGCCGGGGAGTAGCCTCCCCGGCACTCGTCGATGAGCGTGTAACTACGCTTGTTTCACGTGAAACAGTGCGCTGAGACCGCCAGCCCATGTTTCACGTGAAACCATTTTGCTCGCCTGAAGTACGGCTGGGGCGTTGACCGTCTTGCCTCACCGCCCATGGCCGCGCCTACGGCACATCAGCTGGAGACCGCCCGGCTACCTCTCCCTGTCGTTGATGTGGTCCACACGGTCCGCACTTCTCTGAGACAGCTAGCTTCTGGCCGCGACGCCGGACGCCGGAGCGAGGCGGCCGGGCGTTTGCGACGTCACTCGATGCTCTTCTGAGGGCGACGTCCCGCTGAACGGGTATAGTCCTCAGCCGCCCGGCGATAGGCGCGGGGGGCAGAGGGCATGCCGCGAAGCCGTCCATCAACCAAGAGGCGGTGTCGGCCCTCCCGCCGGCCCTCCCACCGGTCCTTCCGGTGTCGACTCTCCTGCGTCGGCCTGGTGGTGTCGGCTCTCTCGCGTCCGCCTCCCTGTGTCCGCCTCCCTGTGTCCGCCTCCTTGTGTCCGCCTCCTTGTGTCCGCCTTGCGGCAAGGGCCCTCCCGCGTCGCCCTCCCCTCCCTCCCTGGTTCCGGCGGTTCTATGCAACCCACGGCTTGCCACGCTGATTGGTCACCCGCCCTTCGCGTCTCTCCCTCCGTCGGCTACCCATGAAGATTTGGGTTTCCACTGCGGACTGGCCTCTCGTACCGCCTGGTTCCCCTCACTACCCCTTCGGCTCTCCAGCTGCGGTCGCCGACGGAGTCGATGTTTCACGTGAAACGAGCGGCCCCCATCGCACGCGGGCGGTGTTTCACGTGAAACGTGGCGGCGTCGTCACAGGGCTGCCTTGCGGATGTCGGTGAGGAAGTCGTCGACGTGGTCCGGCTTTGTGTCGAAGGCCGTCATCCAACGGACGACCCCGGCCGCCTCGTCCCAGAAGTGGAAGCGGTAGCGCCGCTGGAGCGTCGTGGCCATCGGGACGGGGAGCCGGGCGAAGACGGCGTTGGACTCGACCGGGTGCTCAAGAGTGACGCCGGGGACGCCGACAAGACCGTCCGCGAGGCGGATTGCCATGGCGTTGGCGTGCGCCGCGTTCTGCCGCCACAGATCGTCGGTGAGCAGAGCGGTGAGCTGGGCCGAGATGAACCGCATCTTGGAAGCGAGCTGGAGCGACTGGCGGCGGAGGAACGGGACCGAACCGGCGAGCGATGGATCCAGGACGACGACCGCCTCGGCCGCGAGCGCGCCGTTCTTGGTGCCGCCGAAGCTGAAGACGTCCACGCCCGCCGCCGTGGTGATCTCGTCCAGCCCGCAGCCGCGGTGCGCCGCCGCGTTGGCCAGCCGGGCGCCGTCCACGTGGAGGCGTAGGCCGGCCGCGTGGGCGGTCTCGGCGAGGGCCGCGATCTCGTCGGGGGAGTAGCAGGTGCCGAGCTCGGTCACTTGGGAGATGGAGACGACACGGGGCTGAGGGTGGTGGTGCTCGCCCAGCACGGACAGGCGTGAGGTGATGTCGGCCGGGCGGAGCTTGCCGTCGGGCGTCGGCACGGTCACGAGTTTCACCCCGAGCAGGCGTTCCGCAGCGCCGGTCTCGTGGGTGGCGATGTGGGCGGTGTCGGGGCAGATGATCGCGTCATAGCGGCCGAGCATGAGGGCCAGGCCGACCAGGTTCGCGCCCGCGCCGTTCAGCACCGCGAACCCTTCGGCCTGTGGGCCGAACACGTCCTTGACGCGCTGCTCGAACGTCGCCGTCCAGGTGTCGCCACCGTACGCGGGCGCGTCACCGCGGTTGGCGTCCACCATGGCTTCGAGGACGGTGGGGTGGACGCCGGCATGGTTGTCGCTGGCGAAGCTCTTCGGGTAGGTGGAGTCGATCACAGGCCAAGGCTACTTACGGACGCGATCCCGTACTCGGTCGCGTGCACGGCACTCTTCTGGTCAGCGACGGCGGCGGCGGTTGCCGGGTCGGTGTGGGATGCGTGGCCCGAGCTCCCGCGATCCACCAGGGCGAGTGGTCGCGGGAGGTGCAGCTGCAGGGTTGAGGGGGAGGCGTGCCGGGCCGGGTTCGTCGCGGAGCGGGTGGTGGTGGTGGTCAGCGGTTGGCGAGGTTGGTGCGGGGGCGGTTGGCGGCGTTCTGGAGGAGGGCGCGGCAGAGGTCGCCGAGGTCCTGGCCCGCCGCTTCGGCGGCCATCGGGAGGAGGGAGGTCTCCGTCATGCCGGGGGCGACGTTCACCTCCAGGAAGTAGGGCGTGTCCGTGGCGTCGACGATGAGGTCGGTGCGGGAGATGTCGCGCAGGCCGAGCGCCGTGTGGGCCGTCACGGCGGTCTCGGCGCAGGCCGCCGCCGCGGCGGGGGAGAGGCGGGCCGGGGCGAAGAACTCGGTGTGGCCGGCCGTGTAGCGGGCGGCGTAGTCGTACACGCCCTCGTCGGGGACGATCTCCACGGCCGGGAGCGCGACAGGGCCGTCGCCGACGTCCACGACGGAGACCGCCACCTCGACGCCTTCGACGTACCGCTCGATGAGGGCGATGTCGCCGTACGCGAAGCAGCCGACCATCGCGGCCGGGAGCTCCTCGGCGGTGCGGACGATGGACGCGCCCAGGGCGGAGCCGCCGCGGGCGGGCTTGACGAACAGCGGGAGGCGGAGCTGGTCGACGATGCGCTCCAGCACGGCCGTCGCGCCGAGGTCGTGGAACGTCTCCTTGGGCAGCGTGATCGAGGAGGGCGTGCGCAGGCCGACCGAGCGGACGACGGCCTTGGCCGTCGGCTTGTCGAAGGCGACCCGGCACGCGTCGGGGTCGGCTCCCACGTACGGGACGTCGAGGAGCTCCAGCACCGAGCGGATCGCGCCGTCCTCGCCGGCGCCGCCGTGCAGCGTCACGAACACGGCGTCCGGCGGGTCGGCGAGGATCGACGGGACCAGGGACGCGTCGGTGTCGCGGGCCTCCACGTCGATGCCCGCCGCCCTGAGCACCTCGCTCACCCGGCGGCCGGAGCGCAGGGACACCTCACGCTCGTAGGACAGGCCCCCGGCCAGCACGAGCACGTGGCCCAGGTCGCTCATCTCGTCTCCTCAAACGGTCACCGTGGTCCAGCCGTCGTCCAGCCGTGGTCCAGTCTGTCCAACCGTACCGGCGGGGAGGTGCGCCGGCGTACCACGGCGGCCTGGCGTCCGTCACGAGCCGCGGCGGTCACCGTACACCCGCGTTCCCGGTCGCCGTACACCTGCGTCTCGCGCGACCGTACGCCGGATCTCGCGCGACCAGTACGCCGCGTCTCAAGTGACCGTACGTCCGCGTGTCGCGTGGCGTGACCGGCGGCAGGGCCGGGGGCCGTGCGGACCCCGGCCCTGCCGGAGGCGGTCAGGCCAGGTCCGGGCCTGGGGTGTCGACGCCGGCGTGGCCCCGCGTGGAGCCGGTGCCGAACATGTCGCGCAGTTGCATCTCCTGTTCGATGACGCCCGCCAGGCGGCGGACGCCCTCACGGATGCGGTCGGGCTCCGGGTAGCAGAACGACAGCCGCATGTGCCGCGAGCCGCTGCCGTCGGCGAAGAATCCGGTGCCGGGCACGAACGCCACCCGCTCGGCCACCGCGCGGGGCAGGATCGCCTTGGAGTCGAGCCCTTCGGGGAGGGTGGCCCAGACGAAGAACCCGCCTGCGGGCCGCGTCCAGGTGACCTCGGGTGGCATCAGGGATGCGAGGGCGTCGAGCATGGCGTCGCGGCGCTCGCGGTAGAGCTCCTTGAACGTCTTGATCTGCTCGCGCCACGGCTGCGTGGTGAGGTACTGGCCGACGGCCAGCTGGGTGAACGACGAGTGCGACAGCACGGCCGACTCCATGGCCAGCACGAGTTTGTCGCGGATGGCGTGGGGCGCGAGTGCCCAGCCGACGCGGAAGCCCGGGGCGAGCGTCTTGGAGAACGACCCCAGGTAGACCACGCCGTCCGGGTTGTCCGCGCGCAGCGCGCGCATCGGCTCGCCGTCGAAGCCGAGGAGCCCGTACGGGTTGTCCTCGACGATGAGCACCCCGGCGCGCTGGCAGATGTCGAGCACCTGCTGCCGCCTGGCCGCGTTGAGCGTGACGCCGCCGGGGTTGTGGAAGGTCGGAATCGTGTACAGGAACTTGATCGGAGCTCCCGCCGTTTCCAGGGCGTAGATGGTCTGGGCGAGGGATTCGGGCACGATACCCTGATCATCCATGGCGATATGCACCACTTTGGCCTCGTATGCGGCAAAGGTGCCGAGGGCGCCCACGTACGAGGGTCCCTCTGCCAGGATCACATCGCCCGGGTCGATGAAGATCCGCGTGATCAGGTCGAGTGCCTGCTGCGAGCCGACGGTGACGACGACGTCGTTGCCGCCCGCCTGGATCCCTTCCAGCGCCATGACCTCGCAGATCTGCTCACGCAGATGCGGGTCGCCCTGGCCGGAGCCGTACTGGAGCGCGACGGGCCCGCGTCTGGTCACGAGATCCGAGACCAGCTCGCCGACCATGTCGAGGGGAAGCGCCGTGACGTACGGCATGCCGCCGGCGAGCGAGACCACCTCGGGCCTCGACGCGACGGCGAAGAGAGCTCGGATCTCGGAGGCGACCATCCCGGTAGCTCGCGCGGCGTACCGGTCGACGTAGGCGTCGATCCGCGACCCTTGGGTCGCGGGCGTCTGACCGTGATCCTGCTCTGCTGTCACGGCCCACCTCCTAGGTGTGTATCGATCCGAGACTCCAGATTACGCCAGTCGGACATGTCGCCCGTGACGGGGCCAGACGGCCGTGATATCCGCTTGTGGCACTGTCCCTGGGCTACGATGCCAGCTGGGGACGCGGTTTTCCCGCGCTTTTCCGGGTCTACGATTGGGGCCGTAGGTGTCGCGTCGGCTGGTCAATATCACCCTGGACAATCTGGAAGATCTTCCCAGGCGCTGCCGTCAGTGCGTTTTCTGGGAGCTCGACCCCGTCAGCGGCGAGCGGGCGGTGATGTCGGGCGACCCCGGGCTGGAGAAGGAAGCCTGGATCTCCGGCACGCTCCTCGAATGGGGCAGCTGCGGGAAGATCGTCTATGTCGACGGGGTGCCCGCGGGGTTCGTGCTCTACAGCCCTCCGCTCTACAGCCCGCGTTCGGTGGCCTTTCCCACCTCGCCGGTGAGCGCCGACGCCGTGCTGCTGATGACGGCGCACATCGTGTCCGAATTCTCCGGCGGCGGGCTGGGCCGGATGCTCATCCAGGGCGTCGCGAAAGACCTCACGCGTCGCGGCGTGAAAGCCATCGAGGCGTTCGGCGACCTCAAATGGGAAGAACCGAGTTGCGTAGTTCCTGCCGAATATTTGCTTTCGGTGGGCTTTAAGACGGTTCGTCCGCATTTGCGATTTCCCAGGCTGCGGTTGGAACTGAAGACCGCCGTCTCCTGGCGGGAGGACGTGGAGGTCGCCCTGGAACGCCTCCTGGGCTCCATGAGCCCCGAACGCGCCCTCCGCCCCGTCTGACCCCGTACGGCCCTTCCAGAGGGCCTTCAGAGCCCTCCAGCGGTCACGCGGTCGAGGTCCGGCATCCACTGGCGCGCCGGGTCGAACTGCCGGAATCCGTCCGCCACGAACTCGACGAGCGCGGTCAGCATCGGGTGCCGGTTCTGCCGGTGGTAGAGCAGCGAGCACGGGTAGACCGGGACGGGGTCGATCACCGGGAGCTGCACGACCCCGGCATGCCAGGGCAGCCGGCAGCCCTCGCCGACGAACCCGAGCCGCTCACCGGAGGCGATCTCCGCCACGAAGTGCTCCCAGCCGAAGTCCGGCCCCGACGCGTCCCGCTGGACGACGCGGCCACGTACGAGCTGCTGGCGCGCGGCGACACGCTCGGCGTCTTCCAGCTGGACAGCGGCGGGATGCGGGTGCTGCTGAGGCTCATGCGGCCCACCACGTTCACCGACATCGCCGCCGTCAACGCGCTCTACCGTCCGGGCCCCATGGAGATGAACGCGGGACCGTCCTGCTGGACCTCCGGCCCTTCCGGGTCGCCGCCGACCCCGCCTTCTACGGCGACGTCAAGGCGCTGCTCGGCGCCGGCGCGATAGGCGGGTCATGACGCCGGCGTGCCCCCGGTGCCGCACCGGGGACGTCCTGGCCGTGGCGCGCCTGCCCCACGCCTGGACGAACGCATCGGGGAACGAGGCGTCAGCGAGGTGCTCCTGTGCGCCCGCTGCGACGCGGGCCACCCCCTGGTCGCGTCCTTCGCGCCCCCGTACGATCCGGACCGGTTCGTACGGGCCCTGACCGCCTGGATCGCCGGGGCGCTGCCCCCGCAACCGGACGAGAGCGCGCTGAGAGCCGAGGCCGACGCCTGGCGCCGCGGCGAGCTGTGAAACGCGAAAGCCCTCCGCGCCGGGGCGGAGGGCTTTCGGTGGACGGGGCTAGATGATGCCGTCGAGCTCCCGGAGCAGCATGGCCTTCGGCTTGGCGCCGATGATCTGCTTGACGAGCTCGCCGCCCTTGTAGACGTTCATCGTGGGGATCTGGAGGACGCCCGCCTGGCGGGGCACCTCGGGGTTCTCGTCGATGTTGAGCTTGACGATCTCCAGCTTGTCGCCGTGCTCGTTGGCGATCTCCTGGAGGATGGGCGCGACCTGCCGGCACGGGCCGCACCACTCGGCCCAGAAGTCGACCAGAACGGGCTTGTCGCTCTTGAGGACCTCGGCTTCGAACGTGGCGTCGGTAACTGCCTTCACGGATGCGCTCCCTTACTTCTCGTTTGAGGCGAGCCAGCGCTCGGAGTCGAGCGACGCCGAGCAGCCGGTGCCCGCCGCGGTGATCGCCTGGCGGTAGATGTGGTCGACGACGTCGCCCGCGGCGAACACGCCGTCGATGTTGGTGGCGGTGCCGGGGTGGGCGACCTTGATGTAGCCGTTCTCGTCCAGCTCCACCTGGTCCTTGACCAGCTCGGTGCGCGGGTCGTGGCCGATCGCCAGGAACAGCGCGTCGGTGGCCAGCTCGGACTCCTCGCCGGTCTTGACGTTGCGCAGCTTGACCGCCTCCACCTTGGTGTCGCCGAGGACGTCCACGACCTCGCTGTCCCAGACGAAGCGGATCTTGTCGTTGGCGAACGCCCGGTCCTGCATGATCTTGCTGGCGCGCAGCTCGTCGCGGCGGTGCACCACGGTCACCATGCGGCCGAACCGGGTCAGGAACGTCGCCTCCTCCATGGCGGTGTCGCCGCCGCCCACGACCACGATGTCCTTGTTGCGGAAGAAGAAGCCGTCACAGGTCGCGCACCAGGAGACGCCGCGGCCGGACAACCGCTTCTCGTTCTCCAGGCCGAGCTCGCGGTAGCCGGAGCCCATCGCGAGGATGACCGACTTGGCGTAGTAGGTCGTGTCGTAGGTCTTGATGACCTTGGGGTCGGCCTTGAGGTCGACCTCCACCACGTCGTCGGCGATCAGCTCGGCGCCGAACCGCTCGGCCTGCTTGCGCAGGTTGCCCATCAGGTCGGGGCCCATGATGCCGTCGGGGAAACCGGGGAAGTTCTCCACGTCGGTGGTGTTCATGAGCGCGCCGCCGGCGGTCACGGAGCCTTCGAAAAGCAGAGGCTTGAGTTCGGCGCGTGCGGAGTAGACGGCCGCGGTGTAGCCGGCGGGGCCGGATCCAATGATGATCACGTTCCGAACGTCGTTCAACGCTCCCACGCCTCTCTCGTCTGATGATGCCGTTCGCCTCAACAGATCCTAAGCCGTCGCCATTCCCGGCCTTCGGGCGCACACGCGAAAGAGCCCGCCGAAGCGGGCTCTTTCCAGGTCACGGATCTACCAGCGGCCCAGAGCGGGCTTGCGCAGGTTCTTGCAGTTGAACGGATCGACGACGTCGATGCGCAGCCGCTTGGCCTCCTTGTTCTTCCAGGACGCCATGACGATGGCCTCCTGGCCGTTGTAGTGGCCCTGGTCGACGGCGAAGACCTCCAGCTTGGCGCGGCTGGAGACCTTGCTCACGCAGTGGTCGACCTGGTTGCCGCCGGAGTCGCCGCCGACGATGGGGGCCGGCGCGAGGAAGTCGCCGAGCGCCTGGCGCAGCTCCTGGTCGCTGTAGTTGTGGCCGCTGTCGGTGAGCGCGTAGGCCCTGGCCCGCGTCTCCTGCCGGGACGGCTGGCTCGACGCCGCGAGCTCCGGCTGCCGGGCGGCCGGCTCGCCGCCCCCGGAGGCCAGCAGGCTCGCCGTCACCGTCGCGGTGCCCACCACCGCGACCGCGGCGGCCGCGGCCACCGCGGGCATCGCCCACCGGCGCCGCCGGACCGTGCGCGTCCGCGCCGGGACGACGGTGCCGTCGTCGGAGACGACCCCGAGGCGGGCCGGCTCCTGAGGCTCCCATGGCGCGTCGCGCATGAGCTCGTCCCAGTCCGGCTCCTCGGCCAGGCCGACCCCGCCGCGCCGCGACTCCGCCTCGGCGGCCAGCGCCTTGTCGATGCGTAGTGCGACACCCATCGGCATGGCCGGGGTGGGGGTCGCCGCGAGCACCTCGCGAACCGCCGCCAGATCCGCCAGCAGCTCCCCGCATGGGGGGCACACCGCGAGATGGTCGCGGATCCGGCCGGCTCTGTCGACGTCCAGGAGACCCTCGGCGAAATCGGCGAGGGCGTCCAGATCGTAGTGCGTATCACCCGTCACGAAGTTCTGCTCCCTTCGCGGATGAGACGCGACTCAAGTCAGATCGGTTCCGCAGATGCGAAAGAATCGGGGCAAGTTTCGCGCGGCCCCTGGCGCACCTGCTCTTCACCGTCCCACTGGGCACCTGGAGTACCTGAGCTGCGTCTTCGACGGAGTAGCCCATCATGTCGACCAGCACCAGCGCGGCCCGCTGATCGGCGGGGAGCAGCTTGAGCGCGGCCGAGACCTCCATCGAGACCTCGCGCTCCAGCGTCTGGTCGGGCAGGTGGGTGTCGCGCTCCGCGGCCTCGATGAGCTCGTCGTCGGCCACCGGACGCACGGACTTGCGGCGCATCCGGTCGAGGCAGGCGTTGACCACGATGCGGTGCAGCCAGGTGGTGACGGCGGCCTCGCCGCGGAACGAGCCGGCCTTGCGGTAGGCGGAGACGAAGGCGTCCTGCACGGCGTCGGCGGCCTCGTCGGGGTCGCCGAGCGTGCGCAGCGCGACGGCCCACATCCGGTCGCGGTGTCTCTTGACGATCTCGCTGAAGGCGTGAGGATCTCCCTGGATGTGCGCGGTCAGCAGACCGGCGTCGCTGACCGCGTCGCCGGCCGCGGGACGATCCGCTGGAGACGGAGTCTCGGGTGGGGAGTTCACAAGAGGGGTCCTGGTTAAGCCGATCCTGGAGATTGCACCACTACTTCATAGATGGTGCCATGAAACTTGCCTGCGTCTGCCGGAAGCCGGGTAAACCAGATCAAAACGTACTGGCCGCTCGCCGTCTGTTCCGGCTTGAAGGTCGTCTTGCCGGAGGCGTCCTTCGCCTTGGCGACGGTCTTCAACGACGACAGGTCGGCCTCGTCGCCCACCCTCAGCTCGACGTTGGCGCCCGGCGTCTCGCCCAGCGTAGCCACCACGTCGCTGATCTGCATGGACTTGCCCAGATCGAGAAGCAGGCCCACCCCGTCCTTGAGGTTGCCCAGCTCGGCGCTGTTGTAGTTGTCGGTCTTCCAGAACGTGCTCGGCTTGCCGTCGATGGTGAGCGCCGCCAGCTCGGCCTTCTCCTCCTTGTCGCCGAGCGGGTCGAACCCGGTCGCCTCCTCCGGCTTGACCTCCTGCGACTGGGCGGGGGACTGGCTGACGGCGGTGGTCGGGGAGGGCTGCGCCTCCCGGTCGCCGGGGCTGCCCAGGCTCCGGCCGATCGTCCAGGCGCCGACGCCGACCGCGACGATCACCAGGAGCACCACGACCGTCATCAGCACCCGGTTGAGCAGGTTGCCGCCGCCGCCCTGCGTCACGACCTGCGGCACCGGCTGCGGCAGAGGGGGCAGGCGCCGCTCGGTGTCGAGGCCCTCGCTCGGGGAGGCCGACGTCACGGACGGCGGGGAGGAAGGGTACGGGATCGAGATCGGCATCGGCCTGGCCACGCCGGCGAGCGCCTCGGCGATCTGGGCGGGACTGGAGAGCGAGCCCTGGCCCTTGCGCGACTCGGGCAGGCAGGCCCGGATCGTGACCGTATCGAGATAACCGGGCACCCCCGCGGTCACCTGACGCGGGGTGCAGAAGTGGCCGTCGGTCATCGGCGCGGCCGGGAGCGTGCCCTCTTCCTCGTCGCCGGGCCAGTGGCCGGTCAGCCCCGCGTAGAGCAGGCGGCCGAGGCCCTCGGCGTCGTCCAGCGCGGGCTGGTCGGTGGTCAGCCCGTAGAGGGCGGCGTCGACCGCCACGCCCAGCACCTTGACCGTGTTGCCGGTGGTCCACACCAGGTTTCCCGGGCGCAGGCACAGGTGGTAGAGGTCGGCCTCGTGCGCGTGGGCGAGCGCCTCGGCGGCCTCGGCGACCAGCCCGGCGGCCCGCTCCGGCTCCAGCGGCCCGCTGGACAGCAGGTCGGAGAGGGTGTCGCCGGTGACCCACTCGCTGACGACGTAGGAGTGCTCGGAGTCCTCCGCGGCGTCGAAGACCTGGGTGATGCGGGGATCGGTGAGCCTGCTGGCGGCCCGGGCGGCGGTGACGACCTCGTGGACGCGCGGGAAGTCGGGCGAAAAGGTCAGCACCGCGACGGGACGGGCGAGGATCTCGTCGATGGCCTTCCAGTAGGTGGCGCCGTCGGACTCGCTGACCCGGTCCTCCAGCCGGAACCGCTGGGCGAGACGGGTGCCGGGCTCTACTGCCGACGTGCTCACTGGCTCACCCCGCTGGCCCGATCATCCCTGGTCACGGCTCTCCGCGCCTGCGTGGCGGTGTGATGCGCAGGCACGCTATGCCGGATGGATCCGCCCACGCCCCTCCTGCTTCCATTCGCGCGTGTCGGCACCATGCTAGTGCCCGGCAAGGTTGCTCCCCCCGCTCTTTAGCGGCGTACCCGCCCGGCGACCATCCCAACGACCGAGCTGACCTCGGGAATGCGAACCCGGTGGGCTATCCACAGATACAGGAGCATCCCCAGCCCGCCTCCCACAGTCAGAATGATCATCGAGTTGAGGAAGCCGAGCCCGCCGAAGATCTCCTGCACCGCCCACACCGAGGCCAGGGCGAGCGCCGCGGTGGGCAGGGCGGCGAGGTACATCTTGGTCATCGCCATGCCGATCTGCCAGCCGCCCAGCCCGCCGACCTTGCGGCCGGCCAGTATCCAGGCCGCGATCGCGCCGAGCCCGTACGCGATCGCGTACGCCAGAGCCAGCCCCATGACCGCGTAGCGGGCCGGCAGCAGGTTGTAGAACAGCACCATCAGCGCGGCGTAGACCGCGGTGGTGCCGGCGCCGACGAAGACGGGGGTGCGGGTGTCGCCGAAGCTGTAGAAGACCCGCAGCAGCATCTGGAAGACCGCGAACGGCACCAGCGCGAGCCCGTAGACCTGCAGCACGTTGCCGATGTAGATGGCGTTGGCCACGGTGTTGGCGCCGTGACCGTACAGCGGCACGGTGACCGCCGGTCCGAGCACCATGAGCAGCAGCGACACCGGCACCATCACCGCGCCGATGAGCCGCACGCCGGAGCCGAACTCCGCGCGCACCTCCGCGAAGCGCCCGTCGGCCACGGCCCGGCTCATCCGGGGCAGCATCGCGGTGATCACCGAGACGCCGACGACTCCGTACGGGAGCTGGAAGAGCTGGAACGCCAGGGTGTACGGGGAGATGCCGTGGCCGGCGACCGCGTCGCCGGCGGCGCTGGAGAGGTTGGTGGTGAGCAGGAACCCGAGCTGGGTGACCACCACGTAGCCGATCGTCCAGACGCCGGCCCTGGCCATCTCGCCGAGCCGGGCGTTGCGCAGGTCGAAGCGGGCGACGAAGCGGAACCCGGCCCGCTTGAGCGCGATCACCAGCACGGTGGCCTGGGCCACGATGCCGGCCGTGGTGCCGAGGCCGAGCAGGGCCAGCTCGCCGTTGCTGACGCTGCTGAGGTCGGAGCCGTCGGTGACGATGACGGCGTAGGCGATCAGGACGCAGATGACGACCAGGTTGTTGACCACCGGGGCCCACATCGGGGCGGCGAACCGGTCGCGGGTGTTGAGGATCGCCCCCGCCACCGCGCCGATGCCGAAGAAGGCGAGCTGCGGCAGGATGAACTGGGCCAGCCGCACCGCCACCCCGAACTTCCTCTCACCGCGGTCCCAGTCGGTGTAGAGGTCGATGAGCAGGGGGGCGGCCAGCACGGCCAGCGCGGCCACGACGATGAGCATGATGGTGGCGAACGTCAGCAGCCGCTGCTCGTAGGCGCGGCCGCCGTCGGGGTCCTGCTGCTGGGCCCTGACGATCATCGGCACCACGACGCTGCTGAGCACGCCGAGCAGCAGCAGGTCGAGGATGCTGAAGGGGATGGCGTAGGCCGCGTTGTAGGCGTCGCCGAGGAAGGCCGTGCCGATGGCGTAGGCCAGCACCATGGTCCGGATGAACCCGGTCACGCGGGACACCATCGTGCCGGCGGCCATGATGGCGCTGGCCCGCAGCAAGCGGCTCATACGGTCTCACTCTCCCGAGTCCTGGCTGCCCGTGCGCCGCGCCGCTGCGACCTGCGCCGGAGTATCCGCGTCACCACCGCCGCGAGCATGACGGTCAGCGCGCATCCCACGATGACCAGCGCGATGCCGGTGTAGCCGGTGGTGCGCACGATCAGCTTGACCGGGTCGCCGTAGGGCCGGCCGTCGGTGGTCATGAGCTGGACGGTCACCGTGGCGTCGCCGCCGCTGGAGGAGGTCACGGTCATGGGGATCTGGACGGTGCCGCTCTGCTCGCCGTTGATGTGCAGCGGCTGCCGGAAGTCGGACTCGAGCAGGTCGGGGTCGTCGGACCGGGCCGTGACGTGCAGCGATATGGGGATGTCGAGCTCGTTCTTGACGCTGATCGGGACCTCGCCCTCGCTGCCCGCGAGGGTGCGCGGCTGGTCGGGGCCGGCGCCGGTGATCGACACCAGCCTGGTCCGGTCCTCGACCGCGTCGCCGACCTGCTCGATGACGGCGCGGCCGGCCTTGGCGCGGCCGCGCCAGGCGGAGGAGGTGAGCCTGAGCACCGCGGCGTCGAAGGACGACTGGCTCTGGCCGGTGATCAGGGCGGTCAGCTCCGCCTGCGCGGCGACCTCCTGGACCGGGGCGAGGTATTTGCCGCTGAGCTCCTGCTTGCGGTCCTTGTCGGAGTAGGTGAGCCCGGCGCGCTGCGCGGGCGCTGCGGACACCTGGATCGAGTCGAGGGGGGTGAGCGACAGCCACGGCAGCCTGCCGGCGGTCTTCAGCAGCGTCGAGACGACCGTCGGGCTGGGGTTCCAGCGCCGGGACGGGGCCATGACCAGGGACCGCGCCCGGGTCTGGCCGGGTTCGGCGGCGAGCGTCGCGGTCTCGGCGACGAACCGCTGCCTGCTCAGCAGGGTCGCGCCGCGGGTGCCGGGGGCGGGTTCGAGGAGGCGGCTCAGCTCGGAGTCGGCCACCAGCGCGGTGACGGGGCCCATGACGGTGTCGAGGGTGGCCGCGGCGTCGGGGGTGGCGGCGGCGGCGAACGTGGTCGCGGCGGCGGAGGAGTCCTGCGCCGTCGGCAGGGCCGCCGGGTCGAGCAGCACCTTGTCGACGCGGGCGCCGCCGGGTGTGCCGACGGCGAGCAGGTCGAGCGCGTCGGCGTCGATCACGCCGCCGACCGGCCAGTAGGTCGACGTCAACACGTCGTTCTTGATCAGCGCGGTCTTCTGCCGGGCCAGCTCCAGCGCGCGGGCCGGCTGCCGGTCCAGGCCCCGGTGGGCCAGCGCGGTCACGTCGGGGTCGGCGTACGGGGTGGCGATGACGGCGTTGTCGGCCAGCGCCGCGCGCATCGAGGTGAGCCACTGGCCCGCGGCGGGCTCGGCGGGCCGCTGGTCGGCCTTGTCGTCCTTCTTGACCCGGAACGGCTTGGTCATGGCCTGGACGTCGTCGAAGAGCGCCGGGTCGACGACCCAGGTGACGCTCGCGGGGGCGGTCTCGGCGATGCGGGCGAGGTCGGCCAGCCGGCCCTTGCCGGTGAGCTCGGCGACCAGTTCCTCGTCCACGAAGGTGCCGTCGTCGGCCCGGCGCGGCTGGTCGATCAAGGGCAGCACGAACGACAGCCGGTTGCGCACCGGCCGCGGCTGGGTGGTCGCGGGCGCGTACGTGAGGAAGGTGCGCTGGGAGGCGAGCTGGGTGGCGTCCCACTGGACCACCTCGACGGCGAGCGGGTAGGCGCCGAACGCGGTCAGCCCGAACTGCGCGGGCGTCATCGTCAGCTCGAACTCGACGGAGGAGTTGGCGGCCAGCTCGGGGATGACCATGCTCGACTGGGTGGAGACGTTGGGCGGCTGGGTGACGGTCGTGGCGTCACCGGCGAAGGTGCTGAGCGCGGCCCGGTCGGTGAAGCGCTGGGAGGAGTAGCGCACCCTGACCCGCAGGCCCGGCAGCGGCGCGGAGCCGCTGTTGCGGACCGTGCCGGTGACCTTGATCTCGGTCGCCCGTTCGGTGGCGTAGTCGGGGGTCACGGACGTGAGGGCCAGCTCGACGCCCTGCCTGCTGGTGATCGCGGCAGCCGGGCCAGGCGCCGCCGCCACCGTGATCGGGGCGAGCAGCGCTGCCGAGAGCACGGCGAGCAGCGTGGTCCTTCGGATCACGCTTCGGCCCGGGCTGGAGTACGACGCACGCCCGCAATGGTACGGGTTCAGTGCCCCTGCGCGACCGCCTCCAAGCCCGCGTGGGGGCTCGGTGCGCGCAGGTCGACGGTCTTCCCCGACAGGAGTGTGAGCAGGTCGAGGGCCCGCATGGTGAGCACCGCGTGGCGCTCGCCGATGGGGGAGAAGATCGGATCAGTGTCGGCGTCGAGCCGGTCGTCGATGAACACCGGCAGCTCTTCGGGCAGCAGCAGCGGCCCGACCAGCCCGGCGGCGTAGTCGGTGGCCTCGTTGACGAGGTGCGCGGGCGCGGGGCGTACGGTGCGGACGCCGAGCAGCCCTCCGACGGCGCCCGGGCGCGGCGGTGCGGCGAGCGAGTGGACGACGGCGACGACGAACGGGCGCCCTATCCTCGGTGCGACCTCGAACACCGTGACCGTCACGCACCTCTCGGGTGCGGCGGAGATCGTCCCCGGAAGCTCGTCCGCGCAAGTGATGGGGCGCGGAAGGCGTACGATCTCATGGTGGACCTGGTGTGTGAGGAGCCAGCGGTGGATCGCGAGGGCGTCCTTCATGAAAGACCTCCTTGCCTCGTTCCATCGCGCCGTCGGTCCCCAGACCGAAGGTAACCCGGCCCCGGTGTGGCTCGGGGGATATGTTCCGATTCGAAGGACCTACCCAGCTTGTCCGACTCAAATCTGACCGAAACTCAGCAGCGGGCCATGCGTGACCTGTTCCGCAAGATCGCCCCTGTGGCCGACGAGCTCGGCCGCCTGTTCGCCGACGGCGGCCACGAGCTCGCCCTCGTCGGCGGCCCGGTCCGCGACCTCCTGCTCGGCCGGGTCGGCAAGGACCTCGACCTGACCACCGACGCGCGGCCCGAACGGGTGCTCGACCTCGTGCGCGACTGGGCCGACTCCGTCTGGACCATCGGCATCGACTTCGGCACGGTCGGCGTGCGCAAGGGCGGCTGGCTGATCGAGATCACCACGTACCGCAGCGAGAGCTACGACCCCAAGTCGCGCAAGCCCGAGGTCCTCTACGGCGAGACGCTGGAGGCCGACCTGGAGCGCCGCGACTTCGCGGTCAACGCGATGGCGGTGCGGCTGCCCTCCCACGAGTTCGTCGACCCCTACGGCGGGCTGGCCGACCTGGCCGTCAAGCGGTTGCGCACCCCCGGCCCGCCCGAGCGCTCCTTCGGCGACGACCCGCTGCGCATGCTCCGCGCCGCCAGGTTCGCCTCCCAGCTCGGCTTCACCGTCGACCAGGCGGCGGTGACCGCGATGACCGAGATGGCCGAGCGCATCGAGATCGTCTCCGCCGAGCGCATCCGCGACGAGCTCGACAAGCTCGTCTGCGGCCCTCACCCGCGCGACGGGCTGCGCCTGCTCGTCGACACCGGCCTGGCCGCGCACGTGCTGCCCGAGCTGCCCAAGCTGCGCCTGGAGATCGACGAGCACCACCGGCACAAGGACGTCTACGAGCACACGCTGACCGTGCTCGACCAGGCGATCGCCCAGGAGGACGACGCCCAGCCCGACCGCATCCTGCGCTGGGCGGCGCTCATGCACGACATCGGCAAGCCCAAGACCCGGCGCCACGAAGCCGGCGGCCGGGTGTCGTTCCACCACCACGAGGTCGTGGGCGCCCAGCTGACGAAGAAGCGGATGGGCGAGCTGCGCTTCCCCAAGGACGTGGTGGCCGACGTGTCCCGCCTGGTGGAGCTCCACCTGCGCTTCCACGGCTACGGCACCGGCGAGTGGACCGACAGCGCGGTGCGCCGCTACGTGCGCGACGCCGGCCACCTGCTGACCCGGCTCCACAAGCTCACCCGGGCCGACTGCACGACCCGCAACAAGCGCAAGGCGGCCGCCCTGTCGCGCACCTACGACCAGCTGGAGGAGCGCATCGCCCGGCTGGCCGAGGAGGAGGAGCTCGCCAAGATCCGCCCCGAGCTCGACGGCAACGAGATCCAGCGGGTGCTCGGCGTCGGCCCCGGTCCGGTGGTGGGCAGGGCCTACAAGTTCCTGCTCGACCTGCGGCTCGACAAGGGCGTGATCGGCAAGGAGGCGGCCACCGAGGCGCTCCTCGACTGGGCCGGGGACAACGGCGTGGTCACGGGCTGACCGGCGCGCGGGGCCGGGTGATCATCCGGTAGGCGAGGCCGCTCGCCAGGTAGCCGGCCGTGATGATCACCACCGCCGCGTACGACTTGCCGTCGGGCGGCAGGATGGCCGCCGACAGGGCCGCCGCCAGCACGTACATGCCGTTGAAGAGCATGTCGTAGAGGGAGAACGCGCGGCCCAGGTAGACGTCGGCGACGTCGCGCTGGACGGTCGTGTCGGCGCAGATCTTGACGCTCTGCCCGGCCAGGCCGAGCACGAACCCGGCCGCCGGCAGCCCCCATTCCTGGAACGGCGCCACCAGCACGCCCGCGAGCACGCCGGCCGACGACAGCGCGATCGGCACCCAGCCGGTGATGGTGAACCGCTCTGTCGCGTACGGGGTGATGATCACGGCGAGGAAGTAACCGACGCCGGAGGTGGCCACGACCAGGCTGATGCCGCGCAGCGCCGCGTCGGGGTCGCCGTCGGTGAAGTAGTAGCGGTAGAGGATGATGCCGAGCGCGGTGGCCATGCCGTAGAAGAACCGGTGGGCCGCCATCGCGCCCATCGTCGCGGCGGCGATCGGCCGGCCCGCCAGGTGGCGGGCGCCGTCGGCGAGCCCGGTCACGACGTTGCGCAGCGCCTCGCGGGCCTGCGGCCGGTCCGGGTCGACGGACGGGCCGAGCAGCGAGCGCTCCATCGTCCGCGCGACCAGCGAACTCAGCCCGAAGACCACGCCGGAGGTGACCAGCAGCAGTGCGACCCCCGTGTCGCCGCCGCCGAACAGCTCCCGCAGCAGGAAGCCCACCCCCGCGCCGACGAACGTCACCACGGTGCCGGACGTCGGCGTGACCGCGTTGGCGGCCATCAGCCGGTCGGCCGGTACCACGTGCGGCAGCGAGGCGCCGAGCGCCGCCAGGAAGAACCGGTTGACGCCCAGCACGGCCAGCGCGGCCACGTAGAAGACCGTGTCGGGCACGTCGGCAGCCACCAGCGCCGCCGCGCCGACCAGCAGCACGCCGCGCACCAGCGGCGCGACCACCAGGATCTGCCGCCGCGACCACCGGTCGATGAAGACGCCCACGAACGGCCCCAGGACGCTGTAGGGCAGCAGCAGCACGGCCAGGCCCGCCGCGACCGCGAGCGCGGTCGTCTGGCTCTCGGGGCTGAAGAAGGCGAACCCGGCGACGCCGAACTGGAAGATCCCGTCGGAGAACTGGGAGACCAGCCGGGTGCCGAAGAGCCGTCTGAAATTCCGCCCCTGGAGGACCACGCGCAGATCGGCGACGAAAGACACGCCGCAAGCCTAACCGCGTGCGGAAACGCGCGGAGACTGGAGAGACCGGCGTCTCGGGTGAGTGTACGGGTTCAGTAGACGCTCATGATCACGTACGCTTCATAGCGTGACGACTGTGGAACACGTGGTACTCGTTGACGGCTCAGGCCACGCGCTCGGCACCGCGCCCAAGCTGTCCGTGCACGGCCCGGAGACACCGCTGCACCTGGCCTTCTCCAGCTACGCCTTCGACCGCGAGGGCCGGGTGCTGCTGACCAGGCGGGCCGGCCACAAGCTCACCTGGCCGGGGGTGTGGACCAACAGCTGCTGCGGCCACCCGCTGCCGGGCGAGCGGCTGGACCAGGCGGTCATCCGCCGGCTCTCGTTCGAGCTCGGCCTGAGCGTCGAGCGCGCCGACCTGGTGCTGCCCGGCTTCTCCTACCGCGCGGTCATGGGCAACGGCATCGTCGAGCACGAACTGTGCCCCGTCTACCGGGTGCTGGTCGACGGCTCCGCCAGCCCCAACCCCGACGAGGTGGGGGAGACGCGGTGGATGCCCTGGCCGGAGTTCGCCGACGGCGTGGTCAGCGGTCTCATCTCCATCTCGCCGTGGTGCCGGGAGCAGGTGCCGCTGCTGTCGGCGCTCGGCCCGGACCCGCTCCGCTGGCCGACGGCCCCGGTCGACGAGCTGCCGCCCGCCGCGCGCCAGCCGTACGCGCCTTAGCGGGCGGCGCCGCACCCGCGGCGCCGCCAACGCCCGGGCTCAGCGCTCGATCTCGCCGCGGATGAACTTCTCGACCTGCTCGCGGGCCTCGTCGTCGGAGTGCTGCACGGGCGGCGACTTCATGAAGTACGAGGAGGCGCTCAGGATCGGGCCCCCGACGCCGCGGTCCAGGGCGATCTTGGCCGCGCGGACGGCGTCGATGATGATGCCGGCCGAGTTCGGCGAGTCCCACACCTCCAGCTTGTACTCCAGGTTGAGCGGGGTGTCGCCGAACGAGCGGCCTTCGAGGCGCACGTAGGCCCACTTGCGGTCGTCGAGCCACGGCACGTGGTCCGACGGCCCGATGTGCACGTCGGCCTTGGCCATCTCGTGCGGGATCTGCGAGGTCACCGACTGCGTCTTGGAGATCTTCTTCGACTGGAGACGCTTGCGCTCCAGCATGTTCATGAAGTCCATGTTGCCGCCGAAGTTGAGCTGGTAGGTGCGCAGCAGCTCGACCCCGCGGTCCTCGAACAGCTTGGCCAGGACGCGGTGCGTGATGGTGGCGCCGACCTGCGACTTGATGTCGTCGCCGACGATCGGCACGCCCGCCTCGGTGAACTTCTCGGCCCACTCGGGGTCGGAGGCGATGAACACCGGCAGCGCGTTGACGAAGGCCACCCCGGCGTCGAGCGCGCACTGCGCGTAGAACCGGGCGGCGTCCTCGGACCCCACCGGCAGGTAGGAGACGAGCACGTCGGCCTGGCTGTCGCGGAGCACCTGGACCACGTCGGCGGGAGCCTCGTCGGACTCCTCGATGATCTCACGGTAGTACTCGCCCAGGCCGTCGTGGGTGTGTCCGCGCTGGACGATCACCCCCGTCGGGGGCACATCGGTGATCTTGATCGTGTTGTTCTCGCTGGCGACGATCGCCTCGGACAGGTCGCGCCCGACCTTCTTGGCGTCCACGTCGAAGGCCGCGACGAACTCGACGTCGCCTACGTGGTAGTCACCGAACTTCACGTGCATCAGGCCCGGCACACGCGCGGCCGGGTCGGCGTCCCTGTAATAGTGAACGCCCTGGACCAGTGACGCCGCGCAGTTGCCGACACCGACAATGGCCACGCGAACCGAACCCATCGCACTCGCTCCCTTACTCATTGCTTGACGTGGTATCTGTTGCAGGGCCCTCCTGGGAGGCCCGTCTCTCCGTGGCGATCAGCTCGTTGAGCCAGCGGACCTCGCGCTCGACGGACTCGAGCCCGTGTCGCTGGAGCTCGAGGGTGTAACTGTCGAGCCGTTCCCTGGTGCGGGCCAGGGCGGTGCGCACGCTGTCGAGGCGCTCCTCCAGGCGGCTGCGCCGGCCTTCGAGGATGCGCAGGCGGACTTCGGCCTCGGTGTGGCGGAAGAACGCGAAGTGG
This sequence comes from Nonomuraea sp. CA-218870, assembly GCF_050936535.1. Lineage (NCBI taxonomy): Bacteria > Bacillati > Actinomycetota > Actinomycetes > Streptosporangiales > Streptosporangiaceae > Nonomuraea > Nonomuraea sp. CA-218870. Next base: position 659,430 of record NZ_JBNJMN010000001.1, read on the forward strand.
ACGCCGAAGCTCTCGTCTTCCCAGGCGGACGGGCCGGCCTGGGTCAGCAGCTCCTGCAAACGCTCCTTGCCTTCCGCCGTGAGCTTATAGACGATCTTCGATCGGCCACCCACGATCGTGGGCTGAGCCGGTTGCTCCTCGGCGATGAGCCCTTCCTCCAGCAGCGAGCGCAGACAGGGGTACAACGACCCGTAGGAGAAAGCGCGGAACATGCCGAGTAGTGTGTTGAGCCGTTTGCGCAGCTCATAGCCATGAAGTGGCGTCTCGTGCAGCGACCCGAGCACGGCCAGTTCCAGCACCCTGCGTTGTCCGCCGGCCATGGGAACCGTCCTCCTCTCGCGTCGATGTATCGAGCCGATACATCCAGAGGATACGTCGTGTCGCTATATCGAGCAATCGTGGACTTCCCCAAGTCGTTGGGATCAATCGGAAAAAAGCCGTAGTCTGGCGCCCATGTGGTCACAGCGAAGGGTGGTGGATTACGGCCTCGCGAAGCGGGCGGTGGTCCACTCCGTGCGCGCCGGGCGGACTTCGCCCGGCGACGTCTGCGACGCACAGCCGTACCTCCTCCGGGCGGCCCGCCACTTCGGCGAGCCGACCGACCGCCTCTGCCCCGTGTGCGAGCGGGGGAACGTCACCCACGTGACCTATGTCTACGGGGACTCGCTCGGCCGCCATGCCGGTCAGGCAAAGGGCGCAGCGGAGCTGGCGGAGATGGCTCATGATTACGACGAGTTCCGGGTCTACGTGGTCGAGGTCTGCCAAGGTTGTTCCTGGAATCACCTGACGGTCTCGTTCGTCCTCGGGAACGGACCGCCGGACGTCGTCGGCCCCACCTAGACGACCACCTAGACGACAGGCCGCACGACACAACCCGAGGACGGCGAGGAGTCACGCCCCAATCCGCCGTGATATCCGACGACGATGCGAGGACGCGTGAGTTACAGCAGCAACGAAGGGACGGCCCGCCCGGGAAGGCGCCGCCGCTCCGGCTCAACTCGTTCCGTGCCCCAGGAGCCGCCGCCGCAAACCGGCGACGCCCCTTGGGGTGGGCAGTCGCCCACCCGTCGTCCCGAGGCCGCCTACGAGCAGACCGGCGCCATGGCCGCGCAGCAGTACGGCGACCCGCCCTCCGACCCGCGCCCCGCGCCGCCCGCCCGCGGCGGCCATCCGGCAGGGCCCGGCGGCCCCGGCCATCAGCCCGGCCATCAGCCCGGCCAGCGGCCGTTCCAGCAGCCCGGCCGTCAGCCAGGCCCTCAGCCCGGCCAGCCCGCCCCGCAACCCGGCCCTCACCCCGGTCAGCCCGGCCATCAGCCCGGCCATCAGCCTGGTCAGCCCGGTCAGCCCGGTCAGCCCGGCCAGCCGGGACAGCGCAGGCGCGCGCCCGGCTCGCGGCGCCGCGCCTCCGAGCAGGACACCCGTGCCCGCAACGAGGAGACGGTGGTCAGCGACGGGCCGCGCCGCTCCCGCAGGGCCGGCGGGTCCGGCGGCGGGCCCGGCGGCCCGTCCGAGCCGCCGGGCGGCCCGGGCAAGTCCGGTGACGACCGCCCCAAGTGGCGCCGGTTCGTGCCGAGCTGGAAGATCGTCGCGGCGAGCTTCCTGGTGCTGGCCGCGGGCCTCTTCGGCATGATCGCGGTCGCGTACGCCAACACCCCCGTCCCCACGGCCGACCAGGTGCAGGAAGGCGTGGAGGACCAGGAAAGCGTCATCGTCGACCGGAACGGCACGGAGCTGGCCAGGCTCGGCACCAAGCGCATCCCGATCTCCTACGACCAGGTGCCGCGCGCGGTGCAGGACGCCGTCATCGCCGCCGAGAACGACACCTTCCGCGAGGACTCCGGCATCTCCTTCAGCGGCATGGTCCGCTCCCTCTTCAGCACGGTCAGCGGCCAGCAGGTGCAGGGCGCGTCCACCATCACCCAGCAGATGGCCCGCGGCTACTACGACGGCCTCTCCCAGGAGCGCACGATCCAGCGCAAGGTCAAGGAGATCTTCGTCGCGGTCAAGCTGAGTGACGTGCTGCCCAAGGAGCAGATCCTGGAGCAGTACCTCAACACCATCTACTTCGGCCGCGGCGCCTACGGCATCGGCGCGGCCGCCGAGGCGTTCTTCGGCAAGAAGGTGGAGAAGCTCACCCCCGAGCAGGGCGCCTACCTCGCCGGCCGGATCCAGAACCCGGACCGCTTCGACCGCGAGGAGAAGGCGGGCAACCTCGGCGAGACGGAGTTCCGCTACGACTACGTGCTCGGGCAGATGGCCAAGCTCGACCCTCAGGCGTACGGCGACCTGCCGAGCAAGTCGCCCACGGCGCCCAAGCGCGTCAAGTTCAAGCCGAAGAACCCGTTCAACGGCATCAAGGGCTACATGGTCCAGGTGGTCCTGGACGAGCTGGAGTCGCTCGACATCCCCAGGGAGGACGTCGAGAAGGGCGGCTACAAGATCAAGTCGTCGCTCGACCTCAAGCTCATGCGCGCCGCCAAGGCCGCGGTCGACAAGCACACCGAGGGCCTCGACCCCGAGATCAACGCCACGATGGCCGCCGTCGACCCGCGCAACGGGCAGGTCATCGCCTTCTACGCGGGCGACGACTACGCCAAGGACCAGTGGATCGACGCCTTCCAGTCGCAGAAGCAGGCCGCGTCGGCGTTCAAGCCGTACGTGCTGGCCGCCTGGCTGGACGCCGGCTACAGCCTGCGCAGCTACGTGCCGACCAAGGGCCCGGTCAAGCTGCCCGGCACCACGGAGATCGACAACGACCACGCCTTCAAGGCCTCGGCCGTCGACGTGGTGAAGGCCACGGCCGACTCGGTCAACACGGCCTACGCCAAGATGGGGGAGAAGGTCGGCCTGGACAAGGTGATCGAGGTCGCCGCCAAGGCCGGGCTCAACGAGAAGCGGCTGAAGGACGCCAGGGACCGCCACCACTACCTGATCACCATCGGCAGCAGCCAGGTGACGGCCGTCGAGCAGGCGGGCGGCTACTCGATCTTCGCCAACCAGGGCAGGCACTACGACAACCACGTCGTGATCGAGGTGAAGGACAAGAACGGCAACACCGTGCTCACCGAGAAGAAGGCCTACGCCCAGGTCATCTCGCCGGAGGCCGCCGCCGACGCCGTCATCGCGCTGGAAGCCGTGGTCAAGCAGGGCACCGGCCGCAACGCCGCGCTCTACAACCGCCCGGTGGCCGGTAAGACCGGCACCAACAACGACAACAAGGAAGCGTGGTTCGTCGGGTTCACCCCGCAGGTGTCGACCGCCGTCGGCATGTTCAGGCAGCAGTGCCGTACCGACAGCGGCAAGGTCGTCAAGCCGGTGAACGACAACTGCCCCTGGGCCAGGGGCAAGAGCAAGAAGTACACGATGGAGAACCCGTACTCCAAGCCGTACGAGATCCCGCTCGGCAGCGCGTTCCAGGGCGCCACCTACCCCGCGGCGATCTGGAAGACGTTCATGACCGAGGCCACCAAGAACCACAAGGTCGTGCCGTTCCCCGAGCGGGCCGACACGGGCGTCGCCGAGAACCTCGCGCCCAAGCCGACCCCGACGCCGACGCCGACGGAAGACGCGCTGGAACTGGACACCGGCGACCCGTTCGAGGAGGACACCAGCGCCGACCAGGACTGCATCGTCGGCCCGTGCTCGGACGAGGACGACAACGTCTCGGTCGACCCGAACCAGGACGACATCTCGGTGGACGACGGCTTCACGAACGGGGGCCCGAACGGGCGCCAGGGCTCCCCGAACGGCAGGCAGGACTCGCCGCCCGGCAGGCGCGACCAGTGACGACGACGCTGATGCGCGGCCCGTTCCTGGCACGGGCCGTGCCGTACCTCCCCCTGGGTCTCTTCGCGGTCCTCGGGGCGACGCTCGCGTACGTGGTGCGCCTGCCGTGCCGCACCGGGGGCTGGAACGACCAGGTCACGGTCTACACGAACTTCTGCTACACCGACATCTTCCCGCTCTACTTCGACCGGCAGCTCGGCACGCAGAACCCCTACTTCGCCGACGTCGTCTTCGACAAGCACGTCGAGTACCCCGTGGTGCTCGGCGAGGTGATGCAGGTGGTCGCCTGGATCGCGCGCTGGCTGGAGCCGGGCGTGACCCACGAGGCGATAGCGGCACAGGCCGTGCGCTTCTACGACATCACGGTCGTGCTCATGGGCGTCTGCCTGGTGGCCGGCGTGCTGCTCATGGCCGCGGTGGCCGGACCGAGCCGCCGCTGGGACGCCCTCTGGTACGCGCTCGCGCCCGCGGTGGTGCTGGCCGCCTACATCAACTGGGACCTGGTGGCCGGCGCGCTGTCCATGGGCATGCTCCTGGCCTGGGCGCACAAGCGGCAGGTGCTGGCCGGCGTGCTGCTCGGGCTGGCCATCGCCACGAAGTTCTACCCGCTGATGTTCGTCGGGGCGCTCTTCCTGCTCACGTTGCGCACCGCGCGCTGGCGGCCGTTCCTGATCAGCATGGGCTCGGCGGCGGCGGCGTGGCTGGTGGTCAACCTGCCGTTCATGGTGTTCGCCTGGGACGGCTGGCGCAGGTTCTACGTGTTCTCCCAGGAACGCGGCGTCGACTGGGGGTCACCCTGGCTGTTCTTCCAGTCCAAGGGGTGGCCGGTGCTCGGCGAGGCCGACGTCAGCACCCTCGGCATGGTCTCGCTGGCGCTGCTCTGCCTCGGCATCGCGGTGCTCACGCTGGCCGCGCCGCAGCGGCCCCGGCTGGCGCAGATCTGCTTCCTGGCGCTGGCCGCGTTCATGATGACGAACAAGGTGTGGTCGCCGCAGTTCGTGCTCTGGCTGGTGCCTTTCGCGGTGCTGGCCAGGCCCAACTGGAAGCCGCTGGCGCTGTGGCAGGTGGCCGAGGTCTGGTACTTCTTCGCGATCTGGCTCTACCTGCTCAACCAGCCTCCGCTGGCGCGCACCGACCTGGGCATCGGGGACGACACGTACTTCACCGCCGTGTGGGGGCGGATCATCACCATCGGCATCATGATGGCGTTCGTGGTACGGGACATCCTGCGTCCGGACAAGGACGTCATACGCCAGGGAGGCGTGGACGACCAGATCGGCGGGGTGTTCGACGAGGCGCCTGACCGGTTCACGCTGCGGAGCCCCGCCTACCGATGATCACGCGCTCGGCCGGCCGGGACGCGCTGCTGATCTGGTTCGGGTGGCGGGTCGGCCTGCTCGTGACCACGCTGCTCGGCGTGACACTCGGCGAGTACCTCGACCGGTGGAACCGGTGGGACGTGCACCTGTTCATCACCATCGCGCGCTTCGGCTACGACGGCGACCCGGCCGGGCCGCTCGACGAGGGGCTGCCCGCCTTCTTCCCCGGCCTGCCCGCGGCGCTGCGCCTGGTGCACCTGGTGGTGCCGGACTGGTCGGCCGCCGGGCTGATCGTCTCGCTCGTCTCCGGGGCGGTGGCGATGGTGGCGCTGGCCAGGCTGGCCGAGCACGAGGGCGCGCGCGGCTGGATGGCGGTGCTGGGGCTGGTGCTCTTCCCCTTGGCGGTGTTCCTGGTCGCGGGCTACAGCGAGTCGCTGTTCCTGGCCTTCGCGATCCCCGCCTGGCTGGCCGCCCGGCAGGGCCGCTGGCCGGCGGCGGCGATGCTGGCCGCCGGCGCGTCGTGCGTGCGCATCACCGGGCTGTTCCTGGCGCTGGCGCTGATCGTGGAGTTCGCCGCCGGGGGCCGGGCCCGGCTGAGCCGCGCGCCCTGGCTGGCCGTGCCGTTCCTGCCGCTGGCCGGCTACTCCTTCTACCACTACACGCGAACCGGCGACTGGCTGGCGTGGAAGCACGCGCAGGAGGCCGGGTGGGGCCGCGAGACGGCGTGGCCCTGGGAGGCGTGGGCGGTCACCTGGGAGAACGCGATGGGCGGCGGCGACATGGCGCCGGCCTTCCGGATGGAGATCGCCGGAGCGGTGGTGGCCGTGGCGGGCCTGATCTGGCTGCTGGCGCTGCGCAGGTGGAGCGAGGCCGTCTACACGGGGTTGCAGGCGGGCGCGCTCATGACGTCGGCGTACTACCTGTCGCTGCCGCGCTCGCTGCTGCTGTGGTTCCCGCTCTGGGTGGCGCTGGCGCGGGTGGCCACCAGGAGGACGTGGGTGATCGTGGCGTACGCGCTGGTGTCGGGGCCGCTCATGGTGCTGAACACGGCCCGTTTCCTGGAAGGCGCCTGGGCAGGTTGATCTTCCTACCCCATCTATGGCATCGGTAATCCAGGGAAGTTATCCACAGGCTGTGTGTTCTCCCTAGAGATTTTCCCCTAGAGGTTCTTCCGCAGGAACGCGATGTCCTCGGCCTGGCCCTCCGCCGGCGTCTCCACCACGATCGGGGCCCCGGCCGACCGGCACACCTCCAAGATCAGCTCCGGGTCGATCCGCCCGCCGCCGAGGTTGGCGTGACGGTCGGCGCCCGAGCCGAAGTCGTCGCGCGAGTCGTTGCAGTGGACGAGGTCGATCCGGCCGGTGATGGCCTTGACCCGGTCGACCAGGCCGAGCAGCTCCTCGCCGCCCGCGTGCGCGTGGCAGGTGTCGAGGCAGAACCCGACGTCGAAGCCGTCGAGGGCGTCCCACAGCCGGGCGATGCTCTCCAGCCGGCGGGCCATCGCGTTGTCGCCGCCGGCCGTGTTCTCGATCAGCACCGGGATCGGGCACTCCATGCGCTCGAACACCTTGCGCCAGTTGTCGAAGCCGGTCTGCGGGTCGTCGGCCTTGCCGAGGTGGCCGCCGTGCACGATCAGGCCCTTGGCGCCGATGCTCGCCGCCGCCTCCAGGTGCTGGGCCAGGAGCTTGCGGCTGGGGATCCTGATCCGGTTGTTGGTCGTGGCGACGTTGACCAGGTAGGGGGCGTGGACGTAGATGTCGACGCCCTCGACCGGCCGGTCGGGCAGCACGGGCTTCTTGTAGCCCTGCGGGTCTCCGAGGAAGAACTGCACGACCTCGGCGCCGACGGCCTCGGCGTGGGCCGTGATGTCGTCCTGATGGACATGAGCTCCGATGCGCACCATGTCAGGAGCCTATCCGTTTGACTGACCTGGGGCGGGGCAGACAGTGTGCGCCCCCTACCCCGAGGAGACGATATGAGCCGCTGGCGTTGGCGGTCGTTGATCCTGCTCGTTTACGTGATCATCGGCATCTACATCGCGTGGGTGTACGACTACATCACCCCGGCTGTTCTGCGCGACGTCGCCGAGGCGTTGCTCGCGGTCTTCCTCTGGTTCCTGGTCCTGCTCGGCGTGGACCTGCACATCGGAGGATGACCGATATCAAGGGCGGCCCCGGCCTGGCCGGGGCCGTCCGTCACGGCAGGTAGCCGCCGCCCGCGATGCCGAGCGCCACGCCGAGGAACGAGGCCACCAGACCGATGATGTTGAGCGAGCGCTGCGGCGTGGTCACCGAGACGTACTGCGAGTAGAAGCCGACGCCGAAGCCCAGCGTGCCGACCCATGACGCGACGATGTGCCCGCCGGGGAAGAACAGGGCCACGAACGCGACGAGTCCGCACACCAGGGCGCCGACGGCCAGGGCGTTCTCGATGGGATGCGAACGGCCGTCGGTGTTGAGCGTGAGCCGGATCCGTTCGCTCTGCGTGGGCTGGAGGAAGTGTGGCACTGCGGAGCACCCCCTTGCTTTCTGTCAGGCTTTCCCATCCATGAGCGGCTGGTAACCTGGTCAGGCTGCGTTGTGATGGGAGACCCGTCACCCCGGAGCGCCGAAAGGGGCGCCCGGGCCAAGCGTCAGCGTCCTCCTGTCACGGCAGAGTGTCGTGACCGCAACAGTCCAGAGGAGGTAGGAGTCCCGCATGCGTCGTTACGAAGTAATGGTCATCCTGGACCCTTCGCTCGATGAGCGCACCGTGGCGCCGTCCCTCGACCAGTTCCTCACCGTGGTCCGCAACGACGGCGGCACCGTGGAGAAGGTCGACGTCTGGGGTCGTCGCCGCCTCGCCTACGACATCAACAAGAAGTCCGAGGGCATCTACGCCGTCATCGACCTGTCGGCCGAGCCGGCGACGGTCAAGGAGCTCGACCGGCAGATGAACCTCAACGAGGGCATCCTGCGCACCAAGGTCCTGCGTCCGGACGTCCACTGAAGCAGCCGCTCGTAGCCCGGATTTCTGTCGGGCCGCGACCGTAGTCTGAGCCGTAACCGAAGCGAAGACGTGCAGGAAGGCGAGCGCTAGCCATGGCAGCAGGCGACACCGTAATCACCATCGTCGGCAACCTCGTCGACGACCCCGAGCTGCGCTTCACCCCCACGGGGCAAGCGGTGGCCCGGTTCCGCATCGCGTCCACTCCGCGCTACATGGACCGCCAGACCAACGAGTGGAAGGACGGCGAGAGCCTCTTCCTCACCTGCAACGTCTGGCGCCAGGCGGCGGAGAACGCCGCCGAGAGCCTGCAGCGCGGGATGCGGGTCATCGTCCAGGGGCGGCTCAAGCAGCGGTCCTACGAGACCAAGGAAGGCGAGAAGCGCACCGTCTACGAGGTCGAGGTCGACGAGGTCGGCCCGTCCCTGCGCAACGCCACCGCCAAGGTCAACCGCACCTCCCGGCAGGGCGGCGGCGGCGGCTTCGGCGGCGGCCCGGCCGACGACCCGTGGGCGTCCGCCAGCCCTGCCCCGCCCCAGGGCGGCGGCTACCAGGGTGGTGGCGGCGGCTTCCAGGGCGGCGGCCAGCAGGGCGGCGGTTCCTCCGGCGGCTTCGGCGGCGGCGGCGACTTCAGCGACGAACCGCCTTTCTAACCCATCCGATCCCAGTCCGAGTCCATTCCCGCTTCTGACGGCGGGGCTCTGAGAGGAGCACCACGATGGCCAAGCCGGCACTGCGCAAGCCCAAGAAGAAGGTTTGCCTGTTCTGCCATGACAAGATCTCCTACGTCGACTACAAGGACACGGCGCTGCTGCGGAAGTTCATCTCCGACCGCGGCAAGATCCGTGCCCGCCGGGTGACGGGCAACTGCACCCAGCACCAGCGCGACGTGGCGACCGCGATCAAGAACGCCCGTGAGGTGGCCCTGCTGCCCTACACGAGCACCGCGCGCTAAGGAGGTCTGTCGACATGAAGCTCATCCTCACCAACGAGGTCTCCGGCCTCGGCGCCCCTGGCGACATCGTCGAGGTCAAGGACGGCTACGGCCGTAACTACCTCATCCCGCGCGGCTACGCCATGCGCTGGACCCGTGGCGCCGAGCGCCAGATCGAGTCCATCAAGAAGGCGCGCGACGCCCGCGAGATCCGCGACCTCGGCACCGCCAAGGAGGTCGCGGGCCGGCTCGGCGCCCTGCGGGTGCGCCTGGCCACCCGCGCCGGGGAGTCCGGCCGCCTGTTCGGCTCGATCACCACGGGCGACATCGCCGAGGCCGTCAAGGCCGCCGGCGGCCCGATCCTCGACCGCCGCCGCATCGAGATCGTCAACCCGATCAAGAGCACCGGCTCCCACAAGGTCACGGTCAAGCTTCACCCCGAGGTCTCGGCGTCCGTGGACGTCGAGGTCGTCGCGGGCTGACACCAGGCCCCGGCCTCACCCGGCCCCCCTCCCGCTCCGGCGGGAGGGGGGCCGGCCTTTTGCCACACCTCCGGCCGTGCCGGGGTCGCGCGGGCGCACCAGGCCGCTTGATGGCTGTACGCGCAGGTGGGGGGCGTAATCCCTACCAAGGCCGCGTAGAATTCTCACGTTCTTCCTCTCGCTTTCCCCCTGGAGGCTCCCCATGGCCCGTCCCTCGATGCTGATCGCGCTGGGTGCGCTGGCGGCGGCGGCGATCGCCTGCGCGCCCGTCGACGACCCGGCGCCGACGGCGGCGGCCGCCCCCACCTCGTCCACGGCGTGCACCAAGGACCAGCTCACGCTCATCAACCCGGGCAAGCTCACCATCGGCACCGACAAGCCGGCCTTCGAGCCCTGGTTCAAGGACGACGACCCGAGCAACGGCCAGGGGTTCGAGAGCGCCGTCGCGTACGCGGTCGCGGGCGAGCTGGGCTTCGACCGTGACGAGGTGCAGTGGGAGTCGGTCAAGTTCGACACCGCGTTCGCCCCGGGCGACAAGCGGTTCGACTTCGACATCAACCAGGTCTCGATCACGCCCGACCGGGCCAAGGCCGTCGACTTCAGCAACGGCTACTACACGGTCAAGCAGTCCGTGGTGACGCTCGGGGAGGGCAAGTTCGCCGGCGCCGCCTCGCTGGCCGAGCTCAAGGACGCCAAGATCGGCGTGCAGGTCGGCACCACCGCGCTGGACGCCGTCAAGAACGTGATCCAGCCCAACGCCGAGCCGAACGTCTACAACGAGCAGATCGACTCCATCAACGCGCTGAAGAACGAGCAGATCGACGCCCTGGTGCTCGACCTGCCGACGGCCTTCTACGTGACGGCGGCGCAGGTCGAGGGCTCCAAGATCGTCGGGCAGTTCGGCTCGACCGGCTCGACCCCGGAGGAGTTCGGGCTGGTCATGGAGAAGGGCAGCGGGCTCAAGTCCTGCGTCGACAAGGCGATCGACGCGCTCAAGGCCAACGGTGACCTGGCCAAGATCGAGCAGCAGTGGCTGAGCGAGGCGGCGGGCGCGCCGGAGCTGAAGTGACCGCCGGCCCGGTCTGGGTCAAGAGCGATCGGCAGCGCGAACGCGAGCGGATCCTCGCGTCGCAGGGCCGCCGCACCACCTCGATCGCGACGGCTTCGACGATCCTGTTCGTCGCCCTGGCCGGCGTGGTGGTCGTCAACTCGCCGGGCTGGCCCCGGGTGCAGGACACGTTCTTCGACCCGGAGATGTTCCTCAGGGCGGTGCCGGCGGTCGCCGAGGGCTTCCTGGTCAACATCAAGATCTTCCTGATAGCCGAGCCGCTGATCCTGGTCGTGGGGCTGGCGGTGGCGCTGATCCGCGGCACCAGGAGCCCCGCTCTCTTCCCGGTCAGGGCACTGGCCACGCTCTACGTGGACACCTTCCGCGGCGTGCCCACGCTGCTGGTCATCCTCATGGTCGGGTTCGGGCTCCCCGCCCTGAAGCTGCAGGGCGTCCCGGCCGACCTGACGACGCTGGGCGTCATCGCCCTGACGCTCTCGTACGGGGCGTACGTCGCGGAGGTGTTCAGGTCGGGCATCGAGTCGATCCATCCCAGCCAGGTGGCGGCGGCGCGCTCGCTGGGGCTCAGCCACGGCAAGACGCTGCGGTTCGTGGTGCTGCCGCAGGCCGCGCGCCGGGTGGTGGTGCCGCTGCTGAACGACTTCATCTCGCTGCAGAAGGACACCGCGCTGGTGTCCACGATCGGCCTGGTGGAGGCGCTCCGGCAGGCGCAGATCATCACGTCGCAGACGTTCAACTACACCCCCTACCTGGTGGCGTCGTTGCTGTTCATCCTGCTGACGATCCCGCTGGCGCGGTACACCGACCACCTGGCGGCGCGGGCGCGAAGGAGGCAGGGCTCGTGAGCGTGCTGACCATCCACAGCCTGTGGAAAAGTTTCGGCGACAACGTCGTGCTGCGCGGCGTCGACCTGGAGGTCGCCCAGCACGAGGTGGTCAGCCTGATCGGCGCGTCCGGCTCGGGCAAGTCGACCCTGCTGCGCTGCGTCAACCTGCTGGAGACGCCCGACGACGGCACCATCCACCTCGACGGCGAGGAGATCACCGACCCGCGGGCCGACGTGGACGCGGTGCGCAAGCGCCTGGGCACCGTCTTCCAGGCGTTCAACCTGTTCCCGCACATGACCGTGATGGACAACATCACCCTGGCGCCGCGCCAGGTCCACCGGGTCGGCCGCGCGCAGGCCGAGCAGGAGGCGCACGACCTGCTGCGGCGGTTCGGGCTGGCGGACAAGGCCGGGGCGTACCCCGACCGGCTCTCCGGAGGCCAGCAGCAACGGGTGGCGATCATCAGGGCCCTGGCCACCAGGCCGCGGGTGATGCTGCTGGACGAGGTCACCTCCGCGCTCGACCCCATGCTGGTCGTCGAGGTGCTCGCCGTCATCAGGGAGCTCAAGGAGTCGGGCATGACGATGATCCTGACGACGCACGAGATGTCCTTCTGCCGCGACATCTCCGACACCGTGTGTTTCCTGGACGGCGGCGTGCTGCTTGAGAAGGGGCCGCCGGAGAAGATCTTCACCGAGCCGGAGCACGACCGCACCCGCGCCTTCCTGCGCAACGTGCTGGATTAGGGCCGCTTCTAACGCCGGTGCCTGCCCCGGCCGGGCGTCGCCACGGCGGCCCGGCCGGGGTCGGCCAGCAGGCTGCGGCGTCTGCCGTACGCGAGATAGACCAGCACCCCGAAGGCCATCCACAGCGCGAACCACGCCCAGGTGATCAACCGCAGGTTCACCATGAGCCAGAACGTGGCCGCCAGCGACAGGATCGGCAGCAGAGGTGAGAACGGCACCCGGAAGCCGCGCTCCAGGCCGGGCATCCGGCGCCGCATCACGATCACGCCCGCCGCCACGAACATGAACGCGAACAGCGTCCCCATGACGACCAGCTCCTGCATGGTGAGCACCGGCACGAACTCGGCCAGCACGATCGCCACCAGGCCGATCACCAGCGTCACCCGCGACGGCGTGTGGTACCTGCGGCTGATCGTCGCGAGCCCGCGCGGGATGAGCCCGTCGCGCGCCATCGAGAACAGCACCCGGGTCTGCCCCACCAGCAGCACCAGGATGACGGTGGTGAGCCCCAGCACCGCGCCGGCGTTGATGACGTGCACCATCCAGCCGGCGCCGACCGCCTGGAACGCGCTCGACAGCGGCGCCTGCACCGAGATGCTCGTGTACGGGACCATCCCCACCATGACGACGGCCACCGCGATGTAGATCACCGTGGCCACGACCAGGCTGCGGATCATGCCCTTCGGCACCACCGTGCGCGGGTTGACCGTCTCCTCGGCGGCGGTCGCCACGATGTCGAACCCGACGTAGGCGAAGGCGATCACCGGCGCGGCGGCGAACACGCCGGCCCAGCCAAACGTCTGGCTCTGACCCGCGAACAGGTCCAGCACGGTCGCCGTCGGCGTGGCGACCGTCTGCGGCTCGGCGTGGAAGTCGCCGAAGTTCGCCACGTCCACGTACACCGCGCCGACCACGATGACCGCGCCGATGGCCAGCAGCTTCGCCGTCACCATCACCCACAGGGCGCGCAGGCCGATCCGCGCGCCGGCCGCCACGACCCCGGTGAGCAGCACCAGGATGACCAGGACGAGGATGTTCTCCACGACCTCGGGCCGCGGCACCCGCACGCCGAAGTCGCCGATGGCGCCCACGGTGATCTGCGCCCACGCCCGCGTGACCACGGCGGCGGCCAGTTGCAGCTCCAGGATCAGCGCCCAGCCGATGACCCACGCCCAGATCTCGCCGAAGATGACGTAGGTGAAGGTGTAGGCGCTGCCGGAGGCCGGCATGGTGGAGGACAGCTCGGCGTAGCAGAGGCAGGCCAGCAGGCAGGCGATGCCCGCGATCATGAAGGACAGGATGACGCCCGGACCGGCCGTCGTCGCCGCCATCCGCCCGGCGATGCTGAAGATCCCGGCGCCGATCATCACGCCGAGCCCGAGCACCACGAGGTCGGCCGTGCGGTACACCGGGGTGAGCGCATGCCGCGCGCCGGTGCGGAGCTCGGTTGCCTCGGCGGGCGGCAGCCGTCTGGTCATACTGGACAAAGTGCCACACCCCACTCATGGGACCCGCCCACCTTGCCTCATCACTCCCGGCACCAGCAAGCACGGAAGTGTCACGGTGCCGGCACATCCGTGATGCTCCGGCCGTGAGGCCGTGAGGCCGGGAGCGGGTCAGGCGCCCACGACGAGCCAGGCGGAGCCGGTGGCCCGCCGGGCCAGGGTGACGAGCCGGGCCACCATCCACACCCCCAGTGCGCACCACAGGGCCACGATGTCCAGCCCGGAGGCGAGCGCGGCGGCGGGCAGGTACGCCAGCGTCGTCCACACCCCCGCCCACGCCAGGTAGCGCTGGTCGCCCGCGCCGATCAGCACGCCGTCGAGCACGAACACCACCCCGCAGATCGGCTGGAACAGCGCCACCGGCCAGAGCACGGCCAGCAACTGCTCGGTCACGAGCGGGTCGGCGTCGAACACGCCCGGCAGCAGCGGCCGCGCCGCCAGCACCAGCAGCGCCAGCACCGCCCCCGACCAGACGCCCCACGCCACCATCCGCCGCGTGGCCGCCCGGGTGGCCGCGACGTCGCCGGCGCCGAGCGCCCGGCCGGTGATGGCCTGCCCCGCGATGGCGATCGCGTCCAGCGCGAACGCGAGCATCGTCCACACCTGGGTGGCGATCGCGTACGCGGCCAGCTCGGCCTGCCCCATCCTGGTGGCGATCATCATGGCGACGAGCAGCACCACGCGCAGGCACACGGTCCTGATCAGCAGCGCGAACCCGGCCGTGCCCGCCTGCCGGATACCCGCGGGATGCGGCCGCAGCGGCACGCCCAGCCGCCGCGCCCCCCGGACCACGACCGCGACGTACACCGCCGCGCCCAGGGTCTGCGCCAGCACCGTGCCCCACGCCGATCCGGCGATGCCCCAGTCCAGGACCAGCACGAACCAGGCGTTCAGCACCGCGTTGAGCGCGAACGAGCCGGCCGCCACCGCCAGCGGCGTCACGGTGTCCTGCAGGCCGCGCAGCACGCCCGTGCCCGCCAGCACGACCAGCATGGCGGGGGTGCCGAGCAGACTGATCCGCAGGTACGTCACGGCCTGCTCCGCCTGCTCGGGAGCGGCCCCGAACAGGTCCACCACCTGGGGCGCGAGCGGCCAGACGACCGCGATCAGCGCCGCGCCGATGGCCAGCGCCAGCCAGATGCCGTCCACCCCGTGGCGCATCGCCCGCTGGTGGTGTCCCGCGCCGGTCTGCCGCGCCACCGACGCGGTCGTGCCGTACGCGAGGAACACGCACAGGTTCACCAGCGTCGTCAGGACCGTCCCCGCGACGCCCAGCGCGCCCACGGCGGTGGTGCCCAGCCCGTGGCCGACGATCGCGTAATCGGCCAGCAGGAAGAGCGGCTCGGCCACCAGTGCCCCGAAAGCGGGCACGGCCAGCCGCAGAATCTCCCTATCTCGGGACGTAATGGGCATTCACCAATTATGCCCCTTACTGGATGTGCGGTGCCAACTTTCTTCCCTCCACAGCCGGTGGACATCGTATCCGCAGGTCAGAGTGATGGTGGATGATGAAGTCGTGGGTTATCCCCAGGCTCGTCCACAGGCCTTTCACACCCTGAGGGGCCTGCGTACACAGCTTGACCACAACGTTGTCCACAGGCCGCGTTGCTGAGAGGGCGTGGGAGCCGCGAAACTGTCACACCGGTCGACTACAAGTGGGGGTGGTGCGACCGCTGCGAGCAGTCGAGGGGGCGCGGTGAGCATTGACGAAGAGATCGGCGGTGCGGGCCCGGGCTTCGAGCGCACCCCGCCCAACAACATCGAGGCCGAGCAGTCGGTGCTGGGCGGCATGCTGCTGTCGAAGGACGCGATCGCCGACGTCATCGAGATCGTGCGCTCCGACGACTTCTACCGGCCCGCCCACCAGATGGTCTTCGACGTCATCACCGACCTCTACGGCCGGGGCGAGCCCGCCGACGCAGTCACGGTCTTCGACGAGCTGCAGAAGCGCGGGGAGATGGCCCGGGTCGGCGGCGCCGCCTACCTCCACACCCTCACGGCCGTCGTCCCCACCGCCGCCAACGCCGGCTTCTACGCCAAGATCGTCCGGGAGCAGGCCGTCCTGCGGCGCCTCATCGAGGCCGGCACCCGCATCGTCTCCTACGGCTACGGCGGCCAGAACGAAGAGGTCGACGACCTCGTCGACCGCGCCCAGGCCGAGATCTACAAGGTCACCGAACGCCGCACGTCCGAGGACTACGCGGCCCTGGCCGACATCATGCCCGGCGCCCTGGACGAGCTGGAGGCCATCGGCAGCCGCGGCGGCCAGATGGTCGGCGTCCCGACCGGCTTCGCCGACCTCGACCAGCTGACCAACGGCCTCCACCCGGGCCAGATGATCGTGGTGGCCGCCCGACCGGCCATCGGCAAGGCCCTCGCCCTCGACACCCCCCTGCCCACCCCCGAGGGCTGGACCACGATGGGCGAGGTGCGGCCCGGCGACGAGCTGATCGGCGCCGACGGCAGGCCGACGCGCGTCGTCGCGGCCACCGAGGTCATGCACGGCCGGCCCTGCTTCGAGGTGGAGTTCAGCGACGGCACGGTGATCGTGGCCGACGCCGATCACCAGTGGCGCACCACGTCGGGAGCCCCCGACCTTCCGACTCGCCGTCCCGCGCGCCGGGCGGGCGAGCCGGGTCCGGCCGTCGTCACCACGAAGGAGCTGGCCGACGCCCTGGGCAGCGCCGCCGACCGGCGGCCCGTTCACGCCATCGCCGTCGCCGCGCCTCTGCAACGGGAGGAGCGGCACCTCCCGCTGCCGCCGTACGCCCTGGGCGTCTGGCTCGGCGACGGCCACCGCGCGAGCGCGCGCCTGACCACCGCCGACACCGGCCTGCTCGCGACCCTGCGAGCCGACGGCGTCCGCGCCGAAAGCCTCAGCCGTCCGACGCTCCACGCGATGCGCTTCGCCGACCGCCGGGGCAGCGTCCAGGGCGTCCTGCGTTCCCTCGGCGTCCTGGGCGACAAGCACATCCCCGCGAGCTACCTGCGCGCGTCCGAGCGGCAGCGCCGCGACCTGCTGGCCGGCCTGCTCGACGCACGCGGGCGGGTCGGCGTCTCGGGCCGGATCGAGCTCGCCGTGACCGGCCGACGCCTGGCCCGCGACGCTCGCGAGCTGATCCTGAGCCTCGGCTATCAGGCGACCTCGCGGCCCGAGCAGGTCGAGGGCCGCGAGGCGTGCGTGATCTCCTTCACCGCGCCCGACCCGGTGTTCCGGCTCGCCGGGAAGGCCGCCGGGAAGGCTGTCGAGCCCGGCCCCGCGACGCCGGTCCGCCACGTCGTGGCCGTGCGTCCCGTCCCGTCGCGGCCGGTGCGCTGCGTGCAGGTCGACAACGCCGACCACCTTTACCTCGCGAGCCGGTCCTGGATCCCCACCCACAACAGCACGCTCGGCCTGGACTTCGCCCGGTCCGCGGCGATCAAGCACGGCATGACGACCGTGATCTTCTCGCTGGAGATGTCGCGCAACGAGATCACCATGCGCCTGCTGTCGGCCGAGGCGCGGGTCGCGCTGCACGCCATGCGCTCGGGCATGATGACCGACGACGACTGGACCCGGCTGGCCCGCCGGATGAGTGAGGTGGCGGAGGCGCCGCTGTTCATCGACGACTCGCCCAACATGTCGATGATGGAGATCCGGGCCAAGTGCCGACGCCTCAAGCAGCGCAACGACCTGCGCTTCGTGGTCATCGACTACCTGCAGCTGATGAGCTCGCCGAAGAAGACGGAGAGCCGCCAGAACGAGGTGTCGGAGATCTCCCGGGCCATCAAGCTGCTGGCCAAGGAGCTGGAGGTCCCGGTGATCGCCATCTCCCAGCTCAACCGAGGCCCCGAACAGCGTACGGACAAACGCCCTCAGGTGAGCGACCTACGCGAATCAGGATCCATCGAACAAGATGCTGACATGGTGATCCTGTTGCACCGGGAGGACGCCTACGAGCGGGAGTCGCCGCGGGCGGGCGAGGCCGACCTGATCGTGGCCAAGCACCGTAACGGCCCCACGGCGACCGTGACCGTCGCGTTCCAGGGCCACTACAGCCGCTTCGTCGACATGGCGCAGCACTAGGCGCCCCGGCCGGGAAGCGTCCGCACCTAGAGCAGGACGAAGGAGAAGCCGGTCTTCGTCCTGCGGTTCAAGAGCCGACGGCGTCGTCGGCGACCGATGCGCGGGGAAGGTGTCAGGTCTAAAGAGCAGGCGGCGTCATGCGCGCGATGTCCTCACCTGGGGGGTGTCGTGGCCGGTGCACAGCGGGACGCTCAGGTCCGCCGGCACGCGGTGTAGGGGAGCGTACCGGCTCCGGCCGGGCGCGCGCCTCCGGATTATCCGCCGGGACGACCCACCCGGCCTGCGTGCGGACGCGACGGCGACCGCGATCAGGGCGTTTCATGGCCCGCCGAGCCTGGGCGGGGGCGGGTGGAGCTCCGGGCAGTCGCGGGGGTCGACGCTCTGCCCGGCGCCGGCGACGGTGACCCGGACGGGGCGTTCCCGCGCGGCGGCGGCCGTGCAGACGATCTGCTCGACGGCCAGGGTGGACAGGTCGCCGGCCGGAGCGGACGGGGTCACCACCACGTGCCCGGCCGGCTCGGCGGACACCGAGAGCGGGCCGGCCTTACGGGGGATGTCGGTGGTGAGTCCGCGCGCCCGCTCGTCGGCGGTGGGTCCGGCCGCCAGCAGCGCGAGCGTCTGCGCCAGGGGCAGTCGGCGGCCCGGCCGCGTCACCGCGCTGAGCCGGCCGTTCCTCACCAGGAAGAGAGTGATCGCCGTGGTGGACGCGACGGGTCCGCTCGGCGGGTCCCCGGCGGGGATGACGTCGCTGGGCCGTACGCCGCAGCCGGTCACGGCGACGAGCGACACGAGCCCTGCGGCGAGCACCCGGCGGGCGCGTCCGGCCCTCACCCGGGGCCTCCGTCCGGATCGTGGGCCCGGCGTGGCAGACGCAGCGTGAACACGGCGCCGCCGCCCGGGGCGTTGGTTACGGTGAGGTCGCCTCGGTGCAGGCGCGCGTTCTCCCGTGCGATGGCCAGGCCGAGGCCGCTGCCCTCGGACCTGGCCCTGGCCGTGTCGGCCTTGTAGAACCGGTCGAACACCTGCGGCAGCACCGCTTCGCCCAGCCCTGGCCCGTGGTCGCGGACCTCCAGGGTGATCCGGTGCCGGTCGGCGCGTAGCCGTACCGACACCGGTGGCTCGCCGTGCCGCAGGGCGTTGCCGACGAGGTTCGCCAGGATGACGTCCACCCGGCGCGGGTCGAGCCGTGCCGTCACCGAGGGGGGAAGCTCGGTGCGCACCGTCTCCGACCAGCCCCGGGCACGCAGGGTCGCGCGCACCAGCTCGGCCACGTCGACCTCGTTCAGCGCGAGGGCCGCGACGCCGGAGTCGAACCTGCTGATCTCGATGAGATCGTTGACCAGTCCGGTGAGGTTGAGCGTCTCCTGGCTGACCAGCCTGGCGGCCCTGCCCGCGGGCTCGGGCAGCCGCGCCGCCTCCTCCTCCAGGACGTCGGCGACCGCGGCGAGCGCGGCCAGCGGGGTGCGCAGCTCATGGGACACGTCGGCCACGAACCGGCGGGCGTCGGCCTCCATCTCGCGGAGCTGCCTGACGTGCCGTTCCAGCTCGGCGGCGGTGGTGTTGAACGTGCGCGCCACCTCTGCCAGCTCGTCGGAACCGCGAACCGCGACCCTGGTCCGCATCTCGCCCGCACCCAGCAGGCGCGCCGCCCGCCCGAGCTCGCGCACCGGGAGCAGCACGCCACGGGTGGCCAGCAACGCCAGAACGACCGCGAACGCCAGGGACGCCCCACCCGTGAGCCAGGCCGACGAGGCGAGCTCGTCGATGCTGTGCTGTTCGGGAAGCAGGCTGCGCGCGGCGTAGACCTCAATGCCGGACACCTTCGTCCGGTCCGGCTCGACGATCAGCAACGGGGTGCCGATGATCAGGAACGGCTCGCCGTGCCACACCACGCGTTGCCAGGCGATGCCGCCGCCCGCCACGACCCGCCGCATATCCGCCGAGATCACCCCGAGATCCAGGATCGGCGGATTACCGCCCGGTCTCCGGCAGCCCAGCGGGACGGCCGGCGAGCGCGCCTCACGGTAGACGGCGACCGCAGAGCCACATCGGTCGGTCACGGCCGCGGCGATCACGGCGAGCTCGTCCGGGCCCGGCGCCGGATCCCGCAACGGGAAGAGCGTCTCCAGACGGTCCTTCATCGCCTGCACCGCGGCATCCTGGGCCCGCTGCAGGATGGCGTTGCGGGCCAGGACGTAGCTCCCGCCGGACACCGCCGCCGCGGTGACCACACACAGCAGGGCGAAGGCGGACAACAACCGGACACGCAGCCCCAGGCTCGGCGCCACCGGCGGCTCACACCGGCCCGAACCGGTACCCGAACCCCCGCACCGTCTGCACGTAGACGGGCGCCGCCGAGTCGTCCTCGATCTTCGCGCGCAACCGCTGCACGCACGCGTCCACCAGCCGCGAGTCGCCGAAGTACCCGTGCTCCCACACCGACTCCAGCAACTGCTGGCGGCTGTGCACCCGGCCCGGCGTGCCGGACAGTTCGAGCAGCAGGCGTAACTCGGTCGGGGCCAGGCTGACCGGCACGTCGCGCCTGGTGACCACCAGCCCGGCCCGGTCGATGGTCAGGTCCCCGTGCCGCTCCAGCTCCGCCTGGTCCCGGCCGATCCGCCGGAGCACCGCGCGGATGCGTGCTTCCAGCACCCTGGGCTGCACCGGCTTGACCACGTAGTCGTCGGCGCCCGCCTCCAACCCGGCGACCACGTCCAGGTCGTCGCCGCGCGCGGTCAGCATGATGATCGGTAACTCCCCGGAGGCCCGGATCCTGCGGCAGACCTCGAACCCGTCCATGCCCGGCAACATCAGATCCAGGATGACGACGTCGGGGAGGTCCGTACGCAGCCGGTCGAGCCCCTGCTCGCCGGACTCCACCGCGCGCACCCAGTGCCCGTGGCGGGTCAGGGCCAGTTCGAGACCCTCCCGTACGGCAGGGTCATCCTCGATCAACAACACTCGCGACACGCCGCCGAGTTTCACAGGAGGCTCCGTAGATCGCCCGCCGGTCGACCTCGTCCACTGTCGTCCGGTCATGTCCCCGCATCGTCAGCGCCGGGTCATGGTTGTGTCACGGTCACGGACGGCAGCGGTCGCCGTCGACGGACCATGACACGCGGCTGACAACGCGCGCACACGCGACGCCAATCGTAGGCGTCATGGACGAACCACGCACTCTCCCGCCTCGGCGCCGAGACCGGCTGTACACCGCGGTCACGTGGCTGCTCGCCGTGCTCCTGCTGCCCGCGGCGCTGGTCCGCCATCCGGGCCGCGCCCGCGAACTGGCCTGCGGCTGGGCCTTGGGGCTGCGATTCCCCGCCGAGAACCT
Organism: Nonomuraea sp. CA-218870; assembly: GCF_050936535.1. Classification (NCBI taxonomy): domain Bacteria; kingdom Bacillati; phylum Actinomycetota; class Actinomycetes; order Streptosporangiales; family Streptosporangiaceae; genus Nonomuraea; species Nonomuraea sp. CA-218870. The sequence goes on from NZ_JBNJMN010000001.1 coordinate 680,480, forward strand.
CACCGGTCTCACCGACGGCGCCAGGGCGGCGTTCACCGCGGCGCGCACCGAGGCGCTCTGGCGTCACGGCCGGCTCATCGGCCTCACCTCGGGCTACCGCGATCCCCTCGTCCAGCAGCGGATGTTCGACGAGGAGGTGCGCCGCTCCGGCTCCCCGGCCCTGGCCCGGATGCTCGTGTTACCACCGGCGGAATCCAGCCACGTCAGGGGCATCGCGCTGGACGTACGCCCGCACGAGGGCGCACGCTGGCTCGAGGAGCACGGCGCCCGCTACGACCTCTACCGCATGTACGACAACGAGTGGTGGCACTTCGAGTACCGCCCGGACAGCGGCGGCGCGCCGCCGCGACGCCCCCACCCAGGTGTGGGCCGCGTCCTGTAGCCCGGCTACCGCGTACGTGAGCGTTCGATCGCGACGGCGACCAGCGTGGCCGCGGCCGCGCAGCCGAGCGCGAGGCTCCAGCCGACGGGCCCTACCGGGCGGCAGCCGAAGACGCGGCTGAGGCCGGGGACGGAGACGGCCAGGCCCAGGCGGCGCAGGCCGCCACGGCGGTGGTGGTGGCGCGCAGGTGGATGTCGCGCGCGCGGCGACGTACCGGCCCGCTGAGGCGGCGGAGTCGACCAGCAGCGGCATGGTGCCCGGCGAGCACGGCGGCGGCGATCCCGGTGGTGTCGAAGACGGCGTTCGTGGCGGGTCGGCCGATCGGCGTGGTCCCGGTCGCAGCCGACGAAGACGCAGCCGAGCGTCCCGTTGACCTCGGCCCGCCGCACGCCCTGGGCGAGCAGCCGGTCCTCCAGCGCGCGGGCGCGGTCCCGCGTGCCGGGGCCGCCCAGGTGGCGCAGTTCGATCCGGACGCCGCCGGGGCACGGCCGGACCCGGCGGGAGCGGGAGACGAGGCCGCGCACGGGTTCCGGCAGGATGTCGAGCAAGGTGTCGACGGAGAACAGGCCGAACACCGCCTCACGCCCCCTGCCGCGTTCAGTTGGTGCGGCTAGCTCGCCGGGCGCGCTCGACGGCGTCCTTCTGCCGCTGCATGGTGTTCCTGACGGTGGTGGCCTTACGCTTCGCCGCCGCGGCGGCCGCCGCCTTGGTCGCCGCCTTGGTCGCCGTCTCCTGCTTGCGCACGGGTTCCTTCGCGGCGTGCTTGCCGGGCGCGTCCCCGTTGTGGCCGTTGCCCCGGGCGCGCTGGGCGATGACGGTGCCCACGCTGATGGCCGCCGCCACGGGCCATTCGACCACGCCGAAGACCGTGAGCGCGCCGAGCGCCCCGTAGTAGGCGACGCGCTCGGGCTGCGGCAGGAACGACTTGGCGATGTCGACCGCGTGGCCCATCTCCTGCTTGCTGATGTGCGGCAGGGGGACGTGCGGCATCCGCATCTCGGGCCGGTGCAGCTGGATGGAGACCAGGGGCAGGTCCAGCGTGACCTTCTTCGGCTCTGTGGACGTGTCGGCCATGGCTTCTCCTCGATCGCGCGAATCCCCGGGTCCTCGTGATTGATTTCCGGCGCCCCCGTCCCTGAATCCGGACAGGTGTTATTTGACCTTTTTGCCGCTCCTCTACCGACCGGGGCCGTCGTGCGCGCCGGAAGTGTCACGGAACCCGGCCCTCGCGCGTCCTTCCGGCATGACTCGACGCATCGTCAACGGCATCGTGTTCGTGGCGGGCCTGGTGTTCCTGGTCGCCGGCGTGTGGGCGTTCGCCCTGCCCCGGCACTTCTACGACACGATCGCCCCCTATCCGCCGTTCAACCTGCACCTGTTCCACGACGCGGGCGCGTTCCAGCTCGGACTCGCGGCGGCCCTGCTGGCCGCGCTGGTCTGGCGCGACGCGCTCTTCGTCGCCCTGCTGGGCGGCTCGGTGGGTACGGTCGTGCACGCCATCTCGCACATCCTGGACCGCGACCTCGGCGGCAACCCGAGCGACCCGTACACGCTGAGCGTGCTGGCGCTGGTCGTGGTGGCCGGCGCGGTGCTGCGGTGGCGGTCGGCGCGGGAGGCGCGGCCGGACTAGCGGCAGGCGGTGGGGACGCAGATCCGGGTGTCGATGCGCCTGGCTCCCGGCCCTTCGGTGCCGAGCCGGTCGTGGGGGTTGGCCAGCGCGCAGCGGTCGAGCGAGAGGCAGCCGCAGCCGATGCAGTCGGTGAGGTCGTCGCGGAGCCGCTGCAGCTGCTCGATGCGGTCGTCGAGCTCGCCGCGCCAGGCGGCCGAGAGCCGGGCCCAGTCGTCGCGGGTCGGGGTGCGGTTCTCGGGCAGCTCGGCCAGGGCGTCCTTGATGGTCTTGAGCGGGATGCCGAGGCGCTGGGACAGCCGGATGAACGCCACCCTGCGCAGCGTGTCGCGGCTGTAGCGGCGCTGGTTGCCGGCCGTGCGCCGGCTGGCGATCAGGCCCTTGGACTCGTAGAAGTGCAGGGCCGACACGGCGACGCCGCTGCGCTCGGCGAGCTGCCCGACGCTCAGTTCGCGGGAGTTCCAGGCCACGTTGGTCACAACCTGGATTTTACTTGAGGATGACCGGCCGGAAATGGGTCACCAGGTGCCCGCCGTCGAACAGGTGCAGCGCGAACGCGGGCGGCAGGTCGTACGCCAGCGGGACCCAGTCGGCGGTCTCCCTGCTCGTCAGGGCCGTCGAGACGACCCCCGGGGCGACGACGAGCGGCAGCCCGGCGAACCTGGTCTGGGCTGAGGTGTGCGCGTGACCGGTCAGCACCGCCACCACGTGCGGGTGGCGGGCCAGCAGTCCGGCGAGCCGCTCCGGCTCGCGCAGGCCGATCTCGTCGACGTACGGGATGCCGAGCGGGACGGGCGGGTGGTGCAGGCCCACGAAGGCCGGCACCTCCGGCCGCTCGGCGAGCACCGCGTCGAGCCAGGCCAGCGTCTGGTCGGCGAGGAACCCGTACGCCTGGCCGGGCACGCTGGAGTCGGCCAGTGCGAGCGTCACCTCGTCGAGCCTGAGCACCTGGTTGGCGGGCCCGATCCGCTTGTCGAACTCGGGCACCGAGTCGTGGTTGCCCGGGCAGACGATCAGCGGGGTGGTGACGCGCATCAGCGCGGCCGCGGTGTCGTACTCCTCCGGGAGGGCGTGGTCGGCGATGTCGCCGGTGACCAGGATCGCGTCGAGGCCGAGGGAGTCGAGGTGGCGCAGGACCGCGGCGGCCCGGTCGGCGCTGACCGGGGAGCCGCCGATGTGGATGTCACTGATCTGCGCGAAGGCCACCATGGTCACAAACTACTCCCACTTGAACAGGCGCACGGCGAGTCCCGTGAAAAGGACCAGGCCGACGAGCATGACGGCCAGGTGGGGCAGCTGCGGCCAGTCGCCGGCCCAGGTGTCGCGCATCGCGTTGACGAACGGGCCGACCACGGAGTAGTCGCTGATCGTGCGCAGGGTGTCCGGCATGATCTCGCGCGGGATCCACATGCCGGCCACGAACAGCAGCGGGAACATCGCCACCGAGCCGATGCCGGGCGCGGACTTGCTGTTGGGCGCGACGGCGGCGATCACCAGGCCGAGCGCCAGCATCGCGGCGGCGCCGAGCAGGAACACCAGCAGGAACCCGAAGAGCTGCTCGGGGATGTGCGAGCCGAGCACCAGCCGACCGGCGACGATCACCACGATGGCGCTGACCAGAGCCATGACCAGGTTGAGCAGGAGCTGCGCGCCGAGCAGCCGGCCCGGGTGCATCGGCGTGGTCGACATCCGGCGCAGCACGCCCTGCTCCCGGTAGGTGGCCATCGCGCTGGGGAGCACGGTGAAAGCGGTCGTCAGCAGCGCGAGCAGGATCATCTGGGCAGGCAGCTGGGCGTCGACGAACCGCTGCCCGCCCAGGTTCGGGTCGGGCTTCTGCAGGTCGGGGATCTGCCCCAGGATCAGCAGCAGCCCGAGGGGGAGCGCGAGTGTCAGCCCGGCGGCGATCCAGTCGCGCCCGAGCAGCTTGGTCTCCACGAGCAGGATCTTGTTCATGCCAGCTTCCTTCCGGTGAGTGCGAGGAACGCGTCGTCCAGCGTGGCCTGCTCGATCCGCAGGTCGTTGGGGACGATGCCCTGTTCGGCGAGCGCGAGGGTGACGGCCGGGGCCAGGTTGCCGATGCCGGTGACGACCACCTGGTCGCCCGTGCGGACGACCTCCTTGACCTCCGGCAGGGACGTCAGCACGGAGTCGGCCACGGGCGCGGACGGCCTGAACCGCACCTTCTGCTCGCCGCCGACCCGGGCCACGAGCCCGGAGGGCGAGTCGACGGCGGCGACCCGGCCGGAGTCGATGAGCGCGACGCGGTCGCAGAGCCGCTCGGCCTCCTCCATGAAGTGGGTGACGAGCACGATCGTCACGCCGGAGTCGCGCACCCGCTCGACCAGTTCCCACGTGTCGCGGCGGGCCTGCGGGTCGAGCCCGGTGGTCAGCTCGTCCAGCACGGCGATGCGCGGCCTGCCGACGAGCGCGAGCGCGACGGAGAGCCGCTGGCGCTGGCCGCCGGAGAGCTTGCCGAACATGGTGTCGCGCTTGGCGGTCAGGCCGACCCGCTCTATCAGGTCCCGCCAGTCGGCGGGTTCGGCGTAGAAGGACGCGTACAGGTCGAGCGCCTCCCACACCTTGATCTTCTCGGGCAGCGCGGCGCTCTGCAGCTGGACGCCCAGCACCCGGCGGAGCGCGTTCCGGTCCGCCACGGGGTCGATGCCGGCCACCCGGAGGGTGCCGCCGTCGGGGACGCGCAGGCCCGACACGCATTCGACGGTGGTGGTCTTGCCCGCGCCGTTCGGTCCGAGGATGCCGAAGACCTCGCCGGCCCGTACCTCGAACGACACGTCGTCCACCGCCACGTGGTCCTTGTAGCGCTTGTGGAGGTTCTTGACCTCGATGACGTTCATGGTGACGACGCTAGGGACGCCGCTTCTGCGCCGGAATCGTGCTGGTTGCCGGGCTAGGGTGTACTTAGATGCAATGTGCGGACACGGGCGCATCCCGCACACTAGAGGCATGGTGCGGAAGTTCGGTCACGTCCTGTGGTTGCTCATGCTGGTGGTCGTCGAGCTGCTGACGGTCGTGTCCACGTTCCTGGCCGTGATCCTCACCTTCGGCCTGGGCATGGTGTTCCTGCTCCCGCCGCAGGTGCGGATGATCAGATGGGTGGCGGGGGCGACGCGGGACCTGGTGAGGACCTCCGCCGGGATCGTCATCGAGCCCCCGTACCTGCCGAAGCCGCCGCCCCCGCAGCCGCAGTCAGACGGTCTCTACCGGTCGCACCGCACGCTCTACAAGACGCCCCGGATGCCCGCCTGGAACGACCGCTGGAACTGGCTGATCACCGACCCGGCGACCTGGCGCGACGCGCTGTGGCTGCTGCTCGACCCGTTCATCAAGCTGATGCTGCTGCCGCTGCTGGTCCTGCTTCCCGGGCGCGGGCTGCGCCTGTACGGGCTCTGGTGCGAGCTGCTGCTCGCCGCGACCACGTCCAGCCGCCTGGCCGGTCAGGTCAACCGCCTCAACCGGGTACGCAACCTCGCCGTGGACACGCAGGCCGCCGAGATGCGCAGGATCGAGCGTGACCTGCACGACGGCACGCAGGCCCGGCTGGTGGCGCTCGGGATGACGATCGGCGCCGCCGAGCAGCTCATGGAGTCCGACCCGAGGGCGGCCAGGGCGCTGATGGCCAAGGCCAGGGAGGCGTCCGCGGAGACGCTGACCGAGCTGCGCCAGGTGATCCGCGGCATTCACCCGCCGGTGCTGGCCGAGCGCGGGCTCGGCGACGCGGTGCGGGCGCTGGCCATCGACAGTCCGCTGCGGGTGTCGGTCGAGGTGGACCTGCCGCACCGGCCGGAGGCGCCGGTGGAGGCGGCCGCGTACTTCGCGGTCAGCGAGCTGCTGGCCAACGCCGCCCGGCACGGCGGGGCGGAGTCGGTCGAGATCGACATCAGCGGCAACGGCCCGAACCTGCGCATCACCGTCACCGACGACGGGTGGGGCGGCGCCGATCCGGCCAAGGGCAGCGGCCTGTCCGGGATCGAGCGCCGCCTGGCGGCCTTCGACGGCGTGATGGCGGTCCACAGCCCGCCGGGCGGGCCGACGACGGTGACCATAGAGCTGCCGAAGGTGCTGCCCCAGCACTGGGCCGGTGACCTGCCCAAGCTGCCGCGCTGGAAGATGGTCATGGTGGTGTCCCTGTGGTCGACGGCCTGGTGCCCGCTGTTCCCGCAGGGCATCGTGGCCGCGATCTTCAACGCGATCGACTTCGAGCACAGGAGCTGGTTCCTCGCGCTGTATCTGCCGGAGCCGTGGCGGTGGCCGACGATCGCTTTCATGATCCTGCTCGGCACGGCCATGTTCGTGGCAGCGGTGGCGATCCCGGCCCACCACAAGGAGGGGCCACGGGCGGCCCGGCCCCACGCGGGAGACATGGGGTTCTGCGCATGAACCGGGTGCTCGTCGCGGAGGACCTCTACCTGCTCAGGGACGGGCTGGTACGCCTGCTCCAGGCGCACGGATTCGACGTGGTCGGCGCCGTCGAGAGCGGCCCGGAGCTGCTCAAGGGCCTGCTGGAGCTGCGTCCCGACGTGTCGGTGGTGGACGTGCGGCTGCCGCCGACCTTCACCGACGAGGGGCTGCAGGCGGCGCTGCAGGCGCGCCAGAAGGTGCCGGGCCTGCCGATCCTGGTGCTGTCGCAGCACGTCGAGCAGCTCTACGCGCGCGAGCTGCTGGCCGACGGCTCCGGCGGCATCGGCTACCTGCTCAAGGACCGGGTGTTCAACGCCGAGCAGTTCGTCGACGCCGTGCGCCGGGTGGCGGCGGGCGGCACCGCGATGGACCCGGAGGTCATCTCCAAGCTGCTGGCCAGCAACGCCAAGAACGAGCCGCTGGCCGCGCTCACCCCGCGCGAGCGTGAGGTGCTGGAGCAGATGGCGGAGGGCCGCTCCAACGCCGCCATCTCCCAGCGTCTCTACCTGAGCGAGAGCGCCGTGGCCAAGCACACGGCCGGCATCTTCGGCAAGCTGGGCCTGGCGCCGTCCGACGACGACAACCGCAGGGTGCTGGCGGTCCTCGCCTACCTGAACAGCCGCTGACGGGAGGCTTTGTCGGTGCTCTCGGATACCTTCTAAAGGCATGCCGAGAAGAAAGGGTCGATCAGGTGAAGATCCGGGTTAACCGTGATGTTCTGGCCGACGCCGTCGCCTGGGCCGCCAGGGTCCTGCCCAGCCGTCCTGTGACCCCCGTGCTGTCCGGCCTGCTGCTGGAGGCCGGTGACGGGCTGAGCCTGTCCGCGTTCGACTACGACGTCTCGGCCAGGGCCGACGTCGACGCCGACGTGGCCGAGGCCGGCCGCGTGCTGATCCCCGGCCGGCTGCTCGCCGAGATCAGCCGGAGCCTGCCCGAAGAGGACGTGGAGATCGTCACCGAGGGCCAGGAAGCGGTTCTGACCTGCGGCACCGCCGAGTTCGGCCTGATCACCATGCCGGTGGAGGACTTTCCCACGATGCCCACGATGCCGCCGGCCATCGGCGCCATCGGCGGTGGCGTGTTCGCCTCGGCCGTGGGCCAGGTCGCGCCCGCGGCCAGCCGCGACGACACGCTTCCCATGCTCACCGGCATCCGTGTCGACGTGGAGGGCGAGTCGGTGACGATGGCCGCCACCGACCGCTACCGCATCGCCGCCCGCGAGTTCGGCTGGCGGCCGGCCGCCCCCGACACGGCGGTCTCCGCCATGGTGCCCGCCCGGGTGCTGGTGGAGGTGGCCCGGTCGCTGCGCGGCGGCGAGGTGCGGGTCGCGCTCGGCGACGGGGTCGCCGGGTTCGAGAGCGTGGGCCGCAGCACCACCGTGCGCCTGCTCGACGAGCAGTTCATCGACTACCGCGGCCGGCTGACCTCCCAGTGGTCGATCAGGGCCGACGTCCGCGTGGCGCCGTTCGTGGCGGCGGTCAAGCGGGTGGCGCTGGTGGCCGAGCGCAACACCGCGATCCGGCTGTCGTTCAGTCAGGGCCAGGTGCTCATCCAGGCGGGCGGCGGCGACATCGGCCGCGGCGCCGAGGTGATGGACTGCGAGCTGCGCGGCGACGACATCCAGATCGCCTTCCAGTCGCAGTTCCTCCTCGACGGGCTCACCGGCGTCGAGACGGAGCTGGTCGGCATCCACATGGAGTCGCCGACCCGGCCGGCCCTCATCCAGGACGTGCCTGGTGACGCCGACCCGGCCTTCCGCTATCTGGTGATGTCACTGCGCCTGACCTGACTGGCGCGCGGCGACGAGGCGGAAGACCCGCTTGAAGACCGCGTAGTCGGCCTCGCCCGCGGCTTCGGCGTGCCGCCGCTCGATGGCGGCCATGACCGTGTCCGAGCGTGCCAGCAGGTCCAGCCCTTCGTCGGTCGGCACGATCAGCTTGGCCCGCCGGTCGCCGGGGTCGGGGCGCCGGGCCACGTACCCGAGCTCGGCCAGCTCGTCCACCAGGGCGCCGATCACCTGCTTGTGCTGACCCGACCGGGCGGCGAGCTCGGTGGCCCGGGTGCCCTCCTCGTCGAGGTACGCGAGCACCGCGCCATGCCGTGGCCGCAGCCTCGGATGGCCCTGCTCGGCCAGGGTCGCGAACAGCTCCTTCTGCAGGCTGAGGAGGGTCCGCGCGCTCAGCATGCCCAGGTCGGGCTCGCGCTGCTTCCTGTCACCCCGCCGCACGAGACCCCCACTGGTCAGCGATCCTCACCATCACCGTACAAGGGCCGGGACGCCGGGCGAGCTCCCCTGCGTCAGTCCTCGGTGAGCGCGATGAGGATGTGCTCCATGCAGGCATGCCCCGCCCGCTCGGCGGCGGAGGCGTCGCCGGCGGCGATGGCGCGGGCGATCGCGTCGTGCGGGATGTAGGTCTTGTTGAGCGACGTGCCGGCCGCGGTGATGCTGGCCCGCAGCGCCGCGGAGAAGTCCTCGTACAGGTCGATGAGCACCCGGTTGTGCGTGGCGTAGGCGACGGCCATGTGGAAGGCCAGGTCGGTCTCCACGAACCGGGTCGGGTCGTCCTGCTCCCAGGCGCGGTCGCGCTCGGCGAGCGCCGCCTCGATGCGCGTGATGTCCTCGTCGGTGCGCCGGGTGGCCGCCAGCCTGGCGGCCTCCACCTCCAGCGCCCGCCGGACCTCGAAGATCTCCAGCTGCTCGGCCTGGCGCAGCCGCCGGAGCATCGCCCCGGACAGCTCGCTGGTCGCGCGGACGTAGGTGCCGTCGCCCTGGCGGCACTCCAGCAGTCCGGCATGAGTCAGCGCGCGTACGGCCTCGCGAACGGTGTTGCGTCCCACGCCGAGCTGCTCCGCGAGCACCGTCTCGGTCGGGATCTTGCCGTTCATCTGCCATGACCCGGTGATGATCTGCTCCTTGAGCTGGTCGATCACCTGGTCGACGAGCGAAGCCCGCTGCGCCGTACGCAGACTCACAGTCCGCCTCCTCTGGGGAAACCAATCATCCTATGAGTCAATGACTGGTGGAACCCCAGTGTATTCCAGACTCGGGGAGCCCGAGCCTGGAACCCCCCGACGTCAGCGGGTGACGTTCACGTCGACCGGCAGACCCGCCAGCATCGAGCGAACCCCGGCCGCTTCCAGGGCCTTACGATACGCGGCGGTCTGCTGGGCCGGATCGCCGGCCTGACCGTAAAGGTCGCCCAGTTCGCGCCAGCACCGCGCGACGGCCCGGTCGGCGCCGTACGGCTGGCGGCCGACGCCGTCGAGGACGATGCGAGCCGCGCTGAGGTGTCCGGCCGGATCGGCCTGGCGCGACATGGCGAGCGTGGCGCGCACGAGGTGCGCCTCCGCGGCCGCCGCGCCTCCGGCGACCAGCCCGAGCGCTTCACCGGCGAGCTGGTCGGCCCGCTCCGGCTCGGCGCGCAGCACGACCCGGGCCAGCACGATCAGGGCCTCGCCGTGCTCGGTTGCGCGGTCCGCCGCCGCGAACGCGCGCACGGCCGCCTCCGCGAACCGCCGCGCCTCCTCCGCCGGCGTCGCCTCGAGCCGGGCCCAGCGCATGGCGGCGCGGGCCAGCTGGAGACCGATCCGCTGGTCGCGGCCCGCGTTGATGGCGTCGTCGGCCAGGCGCACCGCCAGCGCGGAGTCCTCGCCCGCGGCGGCCGTGCCGCTCGCCTTCCACAGGGCGTCGACCTCTCCGGAACGGTCCATAATCTCGCCCGGGCCGGCGATGTCGAGCACCTTCTTGACGTAGGCGAGCTCGGGGGAGCCGCCTTCGCGGTCGGCGTGGGCCTCCACCAGCGCGCAGGCCAGGTCGGCGGCCAGCTCGCCCTGCTCGATCGACATCCGCTCGGCCTGCTCCAGGGCCTTCGACGCCAGGTCGCGGGCCCGCAGCCGGTCGCCGGCCCGGTGGTAGCAGCGGCTCAGCGCGATGGTGATCGGCAGATCGGCCAGCCGCTCCGGATGGGCGGCGGCCTCCCTGCGGAGCCGCTCGAAGGCCTCGACCGCCTGCCCGAGCCTGCCCTGGGCCTCCAGCGCCCGGGCCCTGCCGAAGCGGGCCTGCGCCGTGAGCATGGCGTTCTCCTCGTCGGCGACCTTGACGATCTCGGTGTATCGGTCGGCCGCTATGGCGGGGTCGCCGTGCTGCAACTCCAGCTCGGCATGGCGCAGGCCGAGCTCGGTGTCGATGCGCTGGCGTGGCTCTATGCCGTGCAGAAGGAACTCGGTGGTGCAGCCGAGCCTCTCGGCGAGGAGTCTGGCGACGACGGGAGTCGGCGTGCGCTTACCCGACTCAATGAGTGAGACGTAACTGTCCGACAGGTCGGGTCCGGCCAGCTGGGCCTGAGACATCCGCCTGTTCAGCCGCAGTCCTCGGACGCGGTCACCGATGGTTCCCTGACTCGGCATCTCATCTCTCAAGGCGGGGAAGGGTCAACACTCCGCAATGATTGCATGAAGTAGCCGAATGGGGTATACCCGGCCCAAGAATTCTCTACGTGGAGATTAATCGTCCCCGTCGTCCTTGCCGGGGAAAAGCATCGAGCAGACCTCCAGGTACAGAGTCTCCGGGTACGGAATGTACTTCACCGTGGAGAGGGCCTGGTCCTGGCCCGCGGACTCCAGGATGAACTCCCCATAGCCCAGCATGCGCCCCAGCAGTGATCGCTGGAAGCTCATGTCGGTGACCTTTCCCAGCGGCATCATCGCGACCTTGCGCGTGATCAGTCCGGTTGTCAGGAGCATCCGTTTGGATGTGACGACGAAGTAGTCAACAGACCACTCGGCCACCTTCCAGACGAAACGGATCAACAGCAGCAGCCACAGCCACCAGACGACGACCAGGGCGGTGCCGCCCCCGCCCTCGCCGCTGAAGAACCGGCTCAGGAGCCCGGCGACGACCAGGCCGCCGAAGACCTCGGCCACGGGACGGAGCAGCACGGCGGGGTGGCGCCGCACCATGATGACCTGTTGCTCTTGGGGGAGGAGGTAGCGGTTGACCGACGACGGGGCGGAGTCCCCGTGGGTCACAAGTCTCATGCGAGATGGTTCACGAATTGGGCCAGCGAATCGGCCGCGGTGAACATCGTGTCGAACGCCCCCCTGACCGCGTCGGCCGCGTCAGCGGGCCTCGCGAACAGGTAGTACGCGACAAAACCGATGCCGCCGTATGTGAGGACCTTTTTGACCTGCACTGTCGCCTCCGTACCGACTTACCCACTCCACCCGCCGTATACAGTACCCATCCCCAAGCCGGGGTAAAGGTGTCCTCGGCAAGCTAGTTCCGATCTTGCTCAGCCACGGTCGCTGGCCACGAGGGCCAGGACGTGGAGATGCTTGCGGGCGATCCGCTCGACCAGGTTGGGGTGGGCGTAGCCCGTGACCTCCAGCGCGCCGTAGTGCGCCGCCTCGACGCAGCGCGTCACGGTGGCCGCGGAGTGGACGCCGGCGAACTCCTCGCGCAGCGCCGCCTCGACCTCCGCGTACGGGCTCGGCTCCGGCTCGGTGTGATCGTTCACGAGCACACCCCGGAGGTCGGACAAACGCTCATGGTGATCCCCCACACCCAGTGTCTTCGTCACGCCTCATACCCATGCAATCACAGTATGTAACGAAGTGGCCACCTGAGGTGGGGAAACGCGCAGGTCGGAAGGGGGATGTCAGACGACGCCGTAGAGCCGGTCGCCCGCGTCGCCGAGCCCCGGCACGATGTAGCCGCTCTCGTTGAGCCGCTCGTCGAGCGCCGCGGTGACCACGCGGATGGGGTGGCCGGAGTCGGCGAACGTCTTGTCCATGTACGCCAGGCCCTCGGGGGCGGCCAGCAGGCAGATCGCCGTCACGTCCTCCGCGCCCCGGTCGAACAGGAACTTGATCGCCGCCGCGAGCGTGCCGCCCGTGGCCAGCATCGGGTCCACCACGTAGCACTGCCGGCCCGACAGGTCGTCGGGGAGCCGGGTGGCGTACGTCTCCGCCTGGAGGGTCTCCTCGTCGCGGATCATGCCGAGGAACCCGACCTCGGCGGTGGGCAGCAGCCGGGTCATGCCGTCGAGCATGCCCAGGCCGGCCCGCAGGATCGGGACCACCAGCGGGTACGGCTTGGCCATCCGCAGGCCCCGCGCGGGCGAGACCGGGGTCTCCACCGTCACCTCGACGACGCGGACGTCCCTGGTGGCCTCGTACGCCAGCAACGTCACCAACTCGTCCGCGAGCATACGGAAGGTGGGGGAGTCGGTGCGGACATCCCGCAGCGCGGTGAGCTTGTGCGCCACGAGCGGATGGTCGACGACGAGGGTTTCCATAACGGACAACGCTATCTTGTGTGCTACGTACCAGCACATCGTGGCCCCGGTTTTGATCACAATTTGGTCGGAGCCGCACACGGCGGGCAGCCTGTTCTGGAACGATTGGAAAACTGGCGAGACTCTGGGATCAGGGTCGGGTGGGGGATCGCGATGACAGACGAAGAGGCGCTCGATTTCGCCATCGTGGTCTATCGGGAGGACGACCGCTGGGACGCCGAGCTGCTCCCCGTGGCGCTCACGTCGGACCTGCAAGGACTGGTCAAGGCGCTTCGCCAGCAGCCGAGCGAGAGCGGCACGATTGGTCTCGTGGCCGTGGGGGATGAGTTCTTCGTGGCGCTGCGGGTCCTGGGTGAGCGGGTCGATGTCTTCCTGTCCGACATCGCCGCCTCGTGGGACTTCCCGCTGGCCGAGCAGGTGCTCGACTACCTCGACGTGCCGGTGCCCGACGAGCAGGAGCTCGACGAGATCCTCCAGGACGAGGACACCGCGCTGCCCGCGGGCGATCTGTCGATCTTCGCGGACCTGGGCCTCGACGAGATGGAGCTCGGCATCCTCTCCGGTGACGTCGACCTGCTGCCGGACGAGGTCCTGTCCAGCATCGCGTCGCGGCTCGGGTTCTCGGAGCCGTTCGAGCGCGCCATCGAATCGGTCTTCGACTGACCCCTGGAGCGACATGGCTGCCAACACCTTCTCCGCGGCCTTCGTCAGGACCTCCGACGGCTGGAGCGGCGCGGAGGTCGACCTGACCGGCGTCGAGATCGTCGACGACTTCGGCGACGCGGTGACCGAGGCGCTCGGGCTGGCCGGCGACGAGCTGGCCCTGCTCTGCGTCGAGGTCGAGGACGAATGGTTCGCGATCGCCCGCTACCGCGACGACGAGGAGCCCCGGGTGTTCCTCTCCGACGCGCACGCGATCACGTCCCACCAGCTGGGCGAGCTTTTCGCCGAGTTCGCTGGGGTGGCGCCCGAGAAGGAGGGCACCGAGCTGGGCGTGCGCCCGGCCGGCGACTTCGAGCTGCTGAGCGACCTCGGCGTCAGCTCCGAGGAGCTGCTGGAGCTAAGCATGGAAGAGGGCATGCTGCCGGCCGACGTCGTCTCGGTGCTCGCCGAGCGGCTGTCGTTCGCCGACGAGCTCGACCGCCTGCGATGACCTGGACCGCCGCCATGCGGCGGGCGCTCGCCGAGGCCGCCGCGGCGGGCGGGCGCGGCGAGGTGCCCGTCGGCGCGGTGGTGGTCGGCCCGTCGGACGAGATCCTCGCCGCCGCCGGCAACGACCGCGAGTCCACCGCCGACCCCACCGCGCACGCCGAGGTCCTCGCGCTCCGCGAGGCCGCCCGCAGCCGCCGGACCTGGCGGCTCGACGGCTGCACGCTCGTCGTCACGCTCGAACCCTGCACGATGTGCGCGGGAGCCGCCGTCCTGTCCCGGATCGACCGGATCGTGTACGGGGCCGTCGACGAGAAGGGCGGGGCCGTGGGCTCCCTCTGGGACGTGGTCCGCGACCGCCGGCTCAACCACCGGCCCGAGGTCGTCATGGGCGTGCTGGCCGAGGAGTGCGCGGCCGAGCTCAAGGCGTTCTTCCGCACTCGCCGGATCCGGTAAACTCGTCCGCGGTGGTGTCGCCTAGTGGCCGAGGGCGCACGCCTCGAAAGCGTGTGATGGGGCAACTCATCCGTGGGTTCAAATCCCACCACCACCGCCGCCCGAAAGGCCCCCGCACCGAGCGGGGGCCTTTCGCTTTTCCACCCGCGCTCTCCGCCCGGCGAGGCCGCTGCGGAGCCCGCACCGCACCGCACCGCCTGACCGGAAAAGGAAAAGGGCCGCGATGCGCGGCCCTTTTACTAACTAGGTAGTTCAAGGACTCGGGCGTGCAGGATGGTCCGCTGATGCAGGGCCGCGCGCAGCGCCCGATGCAGGCCGTCTTCGAGATAAAGCTCCCCCTGCCACTGCACGACATGCGGAAAGAGGTCGCCGTAGAACGTGGAATCGGCGGCGAGCAGCGAATGCAGATCCAGCATGGCCTTCGTGGTGATCAATGAGTCGAGCCGGACCTGCCGCGGCGGTATCTGAGCCCAGTCGCGGTTGGACAGTCCATGTTCGGGATAGGGCCGTCCGTCGCCGACCATCTTGAAGATCACCCCACCGATTTTAGGAGAGAATCCGCACGCTCGCTGCTCACCTCAGCTCCGCGCCCTCGCACCGGCCCGGATCTCCGGTGTCGTATCCCAGCTGGAACGCCGCCATCCGCTGTTTCGAGCTGCCGTGCGTGAACGACTCCGGATCGACCCGGCCGCCGCTGCGTTGCTGGATCCGGTCGTCACCGACCGCCGCCGCCGCGTCGAGGGCCTCGGCGATGTCGGTCGTGGTGAACTCCTTGGCGTAGAAGCCGCCCTCGTAGGCGTTCCTGGCCCACGCGCCGGAATAGCAGTCGGCCTGCAGCTCGACGGCCACCGAACTGCCGGAGCTCAGGGCGCCCAGCAGGTTCTGCACGTGGTGACCGTACTCGTGGGCGATCACGTACGCCTGCGCGAACGGGCCGCCCTTGGCCCCGAAGCGCGACTTCAGGTCGTCGAAGAAGGTCAGGTCCAGGTAGACCCGCTGGTCGCCGGGGCAGTAGAACGGGCCGACGGAGGAGTCGGCCGCGCCGCAGGCGGTGCGCACCCCGCCGGAGTAGAGCACGGTCTTGGCCGCTCGGTACTCCGCGAGCTCGGTCTTCCAGTAGTCCTGGATGCTGTTGACCACGCCGACGACCTGGCACTTCTCCGTCTGGTCGGCGTCCTTGCCGGTGCGGCACTCCTCGGCGAGGTTCGCGGGGGGCTGCTGCTGGGCCGGCTCGCCGCCCCCGCCGACGTTGTTGAGCACGAAGACCAGGACGAGCGCGATCAGGCTGACGATCCCGCCGCCGCCCACGATCATGCCGCCGGGGAACCGGCCGCCGCCGCCCCCTCCTCCGCCGCCGCGATCCTCCACCTGTGAAGCGTCGAGGTTGACGTCGTCCCTGAAGTCCATCGCCGGCTGTCCTTTCGTGGGGGGTGCGCCATGCCTGCTTCCCCCAGGACAGATCATGATTCCTCGGCGCCGGCCGTCTGGCCCGGTCCTCACGCTACGTGATCGAAACTGCTCAGTGATCTCCAGGTAACACAGGACGTGAAGGCTGGCCGCCGAAGGAGGCGACAGCCTTGGAGATCGATCATTCGAGCATGGAGAACGGCGGGAAGGCCATCCACGGCGAGGGCGCGGACCTGGCCAGGAAGATGGCCGGTCTTCGCGGGGAGCTGGTGTCGCTCATCCCGTACTTCGGGAACCCGGGAAGCGACGAGGCCGCGAGGACCTTCCGCCGGGGCGCCGACGGCCACCCCGGGTTCGACAGCGCCTATGAGGACCTGACCACGGCGATGAACAACATGGTCAAGGCCTACCAGGACATCGGCACGGCCGTCGTGGCCATGAGCAAGAACGTCAAGGCGGCCGACTGGGCCAGCATGATCAACCGGACCGCGTCCGTGCGGGATCTGGTCGCCTACGGTGACCGTGAGAACGACGAGATCAGCGTGCCCGCCACCCCGGTGGAACGGGCCTGAGAGGAGGCGCGCATGGCCGTCGGTCTCGCGAGCAAGGTCGCCCTGGGCGGCATGGCCGGTGCCGGCCTCGCGGGGGCGCTGGCTCCCGAGGTGCTGTTCGGCATCTCCTATCTCGAAGGCGACCCGGAGCGGATCCGCCGGGCGGCCGACGTCCTGGACGAGATGGCCGACGCCGTCGACGAGCACTTCCGGGAGGCGAACGCCGCTGCCCGGACGGTCTGGACGAAGAGTTCGGACAAGGCGGTCGACGAGTTCAAGCGGTTCTGGGAGAACGAGTACGGGCCCGCGCTGTTCGCGGTCTCCGTCAAGCACCGCAACGCGGCCAACGCCTGCCGGGCCTATGCCGACGTCATCGAGAAGGTCAACCACGCGCTGCGCGTGCTGTGCTGGATCCTGACCGTCGACATGATGTACACCATCGGCTACCAGATCTACACCTGGAAGCTGTTCCAGATGATCATGAAGCGGCAGGCGATCCTGCTCAAACTGAGCGCCCACCGGTTCGTCACCCTGCTGCTGCCCACCTTCGCCTACTGGGTGGCCGACAGCGTCTCGTACGCGACAGGCGAGGTGGTGCTGCCTCTTGGCCTCAACTACGTGGGCGGCATCGAGACCGACCTGTCCGGCAACGACGTCAGGTCGGTCGGCCACAACCTCACGACCTTCCGCGAGCACTTCGTGGCGAACATGGCCTTCAACGGGGTCATCGACGGATCCGGGGCGCTGATGGCGAAGGTCCCCGGCCTGCGCACCCTCACCACCAACATCCCCCTGCCGAACGGCCAGGCGCTCAACACCGGGAACTTCATCCCCCGGATGGCCGCCTCGACCACGTACTCGGTGGCCCTGGACGTGCAGCGCGGCGACAACCCGCTGCCCGGCACGGAGCACGGGCTGACCGAGCAGGAGATGTACCAGAAGTTCATCGTGCACGGGACGCGCAGCCTGATCCCGCGCATCTGAGCGGGACCGGCTAGCGGCCGCGGTCCTCCTCCAGGTAGGGCCGCGTCACCCGCATGAGGTGCCGCGCCGCGTCCTCCGCCGCGCGGTGCGACAGGTCGACGATCGTCCGGGCCAGCTCCTGCGAGCTCATCCGCATCGCCCGCGGGTCGATGTGCAGCCCGGTGAGCTGCCCGGACACCGACACCTTCACCTTGATCTTGTCGTCCGGGGTCGCCGCCCGGCCGACGACCTCGTCGACCTCGCCCATGACGCCGGAGAACTCCTGGGAGTTCGCCTGGAACTCCGCCATGATGCGGTCGAGCTCGGGGTCACCGGTGTAAAACTCGCGTTCGGCCATGAGGCATTTTCTCGACCACGGATTTCCATCACGCTACGAAAGCGAAACGGACAGGAACGTTCAGACGCCGACATAGGCCGCCAGATGCTCGCCTGTGAGGGTGGAGCGGGCGGCGACGAGGTCGGCCGGCGTGCCCTCGAAGACGACCCGGCCGCCGTCGTGGCCGGCGCCGGGGCCGAGGTCCACGATCCAGTCGGCGTGCGCCATGACCGCCTGGTGGTGCTCGATGACGATGACCGACTTGCCGGCCTCGACCAGCCGGTCGAGCAGGCCGAGCAGCTGCTCCACGTCGGCGAGGTGCAGGCCGGTGGTCGGCTCGTCCAGGACGTAGACGCCGCCCTTGTCGGCCAGGTGGGTGGCCAGCTTGAGCCGCTGCCGCTCGCCGCCGGACAGCGTGGTGAGCGGCTGGCCGAGGCTGAGATAGCCGAGCCCGACGTCGGCGAGCCGGCCGAGGACGGCGTGCGCGGCCGGCGTGCGCGCCTCGCCCGCGGCGAAGAACTCCAGGGCATCCGTCACGGCCATCGCGAGCACCTCGCTGATGTCGCGTCCGCCGAGGCGGTACTCCAGCACCGCCGCCTGGAACCGCTTCCCCTCGCACTCCTCGCAGGTGGTCGCCACGCCGGCCATCATCCCGAGGTCGGTGTAGACGACGCCTGCGCCGTTGCAGTCGGGGCAGGCACCCTCGGAGTTGGCGCTGAACAGCGCCGGCTTCACGCCGTTGGCCTTGGCGAACGCCTTGCGGATCGGGTCCAGCAGCCCGGTGTAGGTGGCCGGGTTGCTGCGCCGTGAGCCCTTGATCGGGCTCTGGTCGACGTAGACGACACCTGAGGAGGCGGGGATCGAGCCGTGGATCAGCGAGCTCTTGCCGGAGCCCGCCACGCCGGTGACCACGCAGAGCACCCCGAGCGGGATGTCGACGTCGACGTTCCGGAGGTTGTGCCGGGTGGCGCCGCGGATCTCCAGCGCGCCCGTGGGGGTGCGCGGCTTCTGCTTGAGCGACGCGCGGTCGTCGAGGTGACGGCCGGTGACCGTGCCGCTGGCCCGCAGGCCCTCCACGGTCCCCTCGAAGCAGATGGCGCCGCCCGCCGCGCCCGCGCCGGGGCCGAGGTCGACGACGTGGTCCGCGATCGCGATCGTCTCCGGCTTGTGCTCGACGACCAGGACCGTGTTGCCCTTGTCGCGCAGCCGCCGCAGCAGGTCGTTCATCCGCTGGATGTCGTGCGGGTGCAGCCCGATCGTCGGCTCGTCGAAGACGTACGTCACGTCGGTGAGCGCGGAGCCCAGGTGGCGGATCATCTTGGTGCGCTGGGCCTCGCCGCCCGACAGCGTGCCGGCCGGCCGGTCCAGCGAGAGGTAGCCGAGGCCGATCTCCACGAACGAGTCGAGGGTGTGCAGCAGCTTGCCGAGCAGCGGCGCCACCGACGGCTCGTCGAGGCCGCGTACCCAGGCGGCGAGGTCGCTGATCTGCATCGCGCAGACGTCGGCGATGCTGAGGCCCCTGATCTTCGAGGAGCGGGCCTCCTCGCTGAGCCGGGTGCCGTCGCACTCCGGGCAGGTGGTGAAGGTGACCGCCCGGTCCACGAACGCCCGGATGTGCGGCTGCATCGCCTCCCGGTCCTTCGACAGGAACGACTTCTGGACCTTGGGGATCAGTCCCTCGTACGTGAGGTTGACGCCTTCGACCTTGACCTTGGTCGGCTCCTTGTAGAGGAAGTCCTGGAGTTCCTTCTTGGTGTAGTCGCGGATCGGCTTGTCCGGGTCCACGAAGCCCGACTTGGCGTAGACCTGCACCGTCCAGAAGCTGTCGGACTTCCACCCGGGAATGGTGAACGCGCCCTCGGCCAGCGACTTGGAGTCGTCGTAGAGCTGGGTGAGGTCGATGTCGGAGACCGACCCTCGGCCCTCGCAGCGCGGGCACATGCCGCCGATGCGGGTGAAGGTCGCCCGCTCGGTCTTGCGGGCGCCGCGCTCGACCGTGATCGCGCCGCTCGCCCGTACCGTCGGGACGTTGAACGAGAACGCCTGCGGCGAGCCGAGGTGCGGCTCGCCGAGCCGGCTGAAGAGGATGCGCAGCATCGCGCTGGCGTCGGTGGCGGTGCCTACGGTGGAGCGGGGGTCGGCCCCCATCCGCTGCTGGTCGACGATGATCGCGGTCGTCAGCCCGTCGAGCACGTCGACCTCGGGCCGGGCCAGGGACGGCATGAAGCCCTGCACGAAGGCGCTGTAGGTCTCGTTGATCAGTCGCTGGGACTCGGCGGCGATCGTGCTGAACACCAGAGAGCTCTTGCCCGAGCCGGAGACGCCGGTGAACACCGTCAGCCGGCGCTTGGGGATCTCGACGCTGACGTCCTTGAGGTTGTTCACACGCGCGCCGTGCACCCGGATCAGGTCATGGGTGTCGGCGGCGTGCGGCTCGGTCGGTCGCGTGTCCGTTCTCGCGCTCATGCCTATCGTGTCTCCATCGTTCCGCTCGTTCGGGTCCCGCGGCTTCAGGTCCGATCAAACCAGCTTCGCCCCGCCACTTCGACGGACCGGCTGATCGTCAGCGGGCTTCCTGGATGCGGATCAGGTTGCCCGCCGGGTCGCGGACCGCGCAGTCGCGCACCCCGTACGGCTGCTCCGCCGGCTCCTGGACGACGTCGACGGAGCGGGACCGCAGCCGCTCGAACAGCCCGTCCAGGTCGGGGGTGGCCAGGACGACGCCGGCGTAGGTGCCCTTGGCCATCATCTCGGCGATGGTACGGCGCTCCTCGTCGGTGAGCCCGGGGTCACCGGCGGGCGGCTGCAGGACGATGCACGTGTCGGGCTGGCCGGCCGGGCCCACCGTGATCCAGCGCATCCCGTCGTACCCGACGTCGTTGCGAACCTCGAAGCCGAGGCCGTCGCGGTAGAAGACCAGCGACGCCTCTGGGTCGTCGTGCGGGAGGAAGCTCGCGTGAATGGTGATGTCCATGCCTCACACGCTAGGCCCGGTGCGTGGACGGCGCTTCTCGATTCCTGACCGGTACCGGCCAGTCCGTGGCCAGCCCGCGGCACTTCCGACCGGCTTTCACCTTCGCCCGGCATTCACCGGCTCGGCCGCGCGGGCGAGCACGTCGCGGATCAGGGCGGCCACCTCGTCCGGGGTGAAGTCCATGGCGTTCTCGCCGACGGTGACCTCGAAGGAGCATCGGCCCGGCTCGGACGCCGACCGCACCCGGCCCCAGAGCTGGATGCCCCGCTCGGCGAGGAGCGCCTGCCCGGCCCGCTCGACGGCGCGCCGGTCGGCGGGCAGGTGGACGTGGAACAGCGGGGTCTGCGGCGGGTCGGGGAAGGCGCGGGCCGCGCCGTCGGCGTTGATCGCGGCGGCGAGTGCGATGGCGTGCTCCCGGTAGGCGGGCATCTCGTCGGCCAGCGTGTCGAGGTGGACCAGCGCGGCCAGGGCGAGCGGCCAGGCGTCGCGGATGCCGCCGCCGAGCCGCTGCCGCCACACCCGTGCCACGTCGACGGTGGCCGCGTCGGAGGCGAGCACCGCGCCGCGCACGCCCTGCAGGCTCTTGTAGAGGGAGACGTAGACGGTGTCGAACAGGGCGGCGATCTCGTCGAACGGCCGCCGGTAGAAGGTCTGGGCCTCCCACAGCCTGGCCCCGTCCAGGTGCGCGGCGGCGCCGGTGGCCCGCACGATCGCCACCTGCTCGCACAATTCGTCCCAGCTGGGCAGCAGGCCGCCGAGGTCGCGCTGCGGAAGCTCCCAGACCACCGCCGCCGGCGGCTCGCCGATCCCCGCGAGGTCGTCGGCCGTCATCAGCTCGTGCGGGTCGCCGGTCGCGCGGAACAGCAGGCCGTGGACGGCGTTGTAGCCCTGCTCCTCCCACACGTCCAGGTGGGTGTGCGGGTGGGCGGCGAACGTGCGCCGGCCGCGCCGGTCGGCGTGCACGCGCAGCGCGGTCTGCTGGGCCATCGTGCCGCTGGGGAAGAACAGCGCGCACTCCTTGCCGAGCAGCTCGGCCATCCGCCGTTCCAGCACCGCGACGGGACCCTCGGGGCCGTCGGCCGGGGTGTCGTCGTCCACCAGGGCCAGCATCCGCTCCAGCATCCTGCGCGGCCCGCGCCGGATCGGCGCGTGCAGGAACAACGACCGCCGGATCGGCGTGCCGGCGTCGGCCATGGGGAGCCTCCTGTGCTTATTGCGATAAATGTGCAATAAGCGTACGGGCATGGGGAACACCGTGCATACCCCTGTCGTGCCGGCGTCGCGGTCAGTCCTCGGCTCGCGGGCCCGTCCACAGGTACGTGACGTCGCGCACCTGCCCGGCGACCGCGCCCGCCTCGTCGTAGGCGGTCACGGGTGACGGGCGGCGTGTCGGTGATCCGCACTCCCGGGGTGACGCGACCGGCCACACGCGGAAATGTCCGGTCCCCGGCTGCCGGCCGGCGTTCTGCACCACGTACGCGTCCACGTGAGGTCACCTGTCAGACCGGCCGCCAGGTCGCCGGGAGCCTCGTTGCCCCAGTACGTGAAGACCGCCGGCTCCCCGGTTCCCCCTCCTTCGCCGGCGTGCAAAAGACGAACCCGGCCGGACTGCCGAGGAGCGCCGCGGTCCCGATCGAGCAGCCCGTGATCTTGGCGACCGCCGATTCGGGAGAGGTCCTCGTAGTAGCGCAGCACCAGCACCGCGCTTAGCGGGGCGGGAGCGCCAGCAGCGCCTGCCGCATGGTGATGCGGGTCTCGATCTCGTCGGGGCGCTCGGTCTTCGTCAGTGCGGTCTGCGGCAGATCCTCGGCCGCGGTGGCGATCTAGGGCGCAGCGCCGACACGAGTGAAAAGGGCCGGACATAGCGAAAGGGGCCGACTTGGATAGGGTCGGCCCCTTCGCGTTTACTGCCTCAACCAGGCGCGGAGGATGGGGGATTTGAACCCCCGAAGGGTTGCCCCTTACACGCTTTCCAAGCGTGCGCCCTCGGCCACTAGGCGAATCCTCCGCCGACGAGCTTACCGGACTCCCCGGGGTCCCGTGACCACCATTTTGGTGGCAGCGAGTACTGCGCGCGTGTGGATAGACTGTCCCCGGACCCCTCGCGCGGCGTCATCCTGTGAACCTCCCCAGGGCCGGAAGGCAGCAAGGATAAGCGGGCTCTGGCGGGTGTGCGAGGGGTTCCTTCGTTGGGAGCCCCTCGCAGGCGGGATGGTCGCATGAGCCTTGCGCTTTACCGCAAGTACCGACCCGGCACCTTCGCGGAGGTCAAGGGTCAGGAACACGTCACGGACCCGCTGCGGCAGGCGCTGCGCACCGGCCGCATCAACCACGCCTACCTCTTCAGCGGCCCGCGCGGATGCGGCAAGACCTCCAGCGCGCGCATCCTGGCCCGGTCGCTCAACTGCGAGAAGGGCCCGACTCCCGACCCGTGCGGCGTGTGCGACTCGTGCGTGGCGCTCGCCCCCACCGGACCCGGCCACCTCGACGTCATCGAGATCGACGCGGCCTCGCACGGCGGCGTCGACGACGCCCGCGACCTGCGGGAGCGGGCGTTCTTCGCCCCGGTGTCGGCACGCTTCAAGATCTACATCATCGACGAGGCGCACATGGTGACCCGTGAGGGTTTCAACGCGCTGCTCAAGCTCGTCGAGGAGCCTCCGCCCCACCTGAAGTTCATCTTCGCGACGACCGAGCCGGAGAAGGTCATCGGCACGATCAAGTCGCGCACGCACCACTACCCGTTCCGGCTGATCCCCCCGGCGACGCTGCGCGCGTTGCTGGAGGAGATCCTCGCCGCCGAGAACGTCCCGTACGAGCCCGCCGCGCTGCCACTCGTCGTCCGCGCCGGCGCGGGCTCGGCCCGCGACTCGCAGTCCATCCTCGACCAGCTCCTCGCCGGAGCCGGCGACGACGGCATCACCTACGCCCGCGCCGTCTCCCTGCTCGGCTACACCGACGCCGACCTCCTGGACGAGGTGGTCAACGCGTTCGCCGCCCGCGACGGCGCCCAGGTCTTCCAGACGGTCAACCGGGTCGTCGAAGGCGGTCACGACCCCCGACGCTTCGCCTCCGACCTGCTCGAACGCTTCCGTGACCTGGTCATCCTGGCCAACGTCCCCGAGGCGGCGACCAACGGCCTGCTCGACCGGCCCGCCGACGAGCTGGAGCGGCTCGTCCAGCAGGCGTCGTCGATGGGGCCGGCCGAGCTGACCCGCGCGGCCGAGATCTTCAACGCGGGCCTGACGGAGATGCGCGGCGCCACCTCGCCCCGCCTGCTCCTGGAGCTGATGTGCGCGCGGGTGCTCCTCCCGGCGGCGGAGCAGGGCGAGGCGGCCCTGCTGGCCCGCCTGGAGCGCCTCGAACGCGGCGGCGCCGTCGCCGGCATGGCCGCCCGCGCGGTCCCGGCCGGGCAGCCGTCGCGCGGCCCTTCCCCTCATGGAGCCATGGGGAGCGCCCCAGGAGTTCCCGGTACGGGAGCCGCGGGCGGTGGCGCGGCCATGGCTCCCGGACATCAGGAGCCCGGCGTCTCATCCGCGGCGGGGCCGGTATCCGTACCGCAGGGAGGTTCGGGCGCCGGGCCTGCGGGTGGGCCGGATGGGCCGGGCACTGTGGCCACGCCCAGCGGTCAGGCGCTGGACGCGGCGGAGGGCGGCGCGGCGCAGGACCGGTCCCGGTCGGTGCGCGCCGGGCAGACCGATGAGCGGGCCGATGACGACTGGCCCGAGCCGGCCCGGCCGGGCGGCGGGTCCGCGAATGCCTCGCCGTACGGTGGCCAGCCCCAGTCCGGAGGGCAGGCACCGGGCGGGCCGTCGCACGCGCACGGCGGCCAGGCTTCCAGCGGGCAGGCTTCCGGCGGGCAGGCGGGCGGCGGGCAGGCGGGCGGCGGGCAGGCGGGCGGCGGGCAGGCGGGCGGCGGGCAGGCGGGCGGCGGGCAGGCGGGCGGCGGGCAGGCGGGCGGCGGGCAGGCGGGCGGCGGCATGGCCACGGCCGGGCTGCAGCAGCAGTGGCCCGCGGTGCTGGCGGCCCTCAAGCAGCGCAGCATCGTCGTGTGGGCGAACGTCAGCACCAACGCCCAGGTGGTCGGGGTCGAGGGAAACCTGGTGACGCTCGGGTTCACCCAGATCGGCGCGATGAAGAACTTCACCGGCGGCGGCAAGGACGCCGTCGTGGCCACGGCGCTCGCCGACGTGCTGGGAGGCACGTGGCGGGTCGAGGCCGTGGTCGGCAACGGGCCTCCGCCGTCTCGCGGGGGCTACTCCGGCGCTCCTGCCGGACCCGCGGGAGGCGCGGGTCCCGGCGGTTCCGCGTACGGTTCCGGCGGCGCTCCAGGGCCTCATGGCCCGGGCGGCGCTGCTGGCGGGCCGACCGGCGAGAACCGGCAGGGGGGTGGTGCCGGGCCGTCCGCTGAAGCCGGCCCCGGACCGCAGGGCGGCTCCGGGGGCGAAACCGCGATGACCCCCGGCTCGGCTGGGCACGGTCCGCACGCCGGACCGGCGCATCCGGCCGGAGGCGCGCCGGGTGGTTCCGCCACGGC
Source organism: Nonomuraea sp. CA-218870 (assembly GCF_050936535.1). Lineage (NCBI taxonomy): Bacteria > Bacillati > Actinomycetota > Actinomycetes > Streptosporangiales > Streptosporangiaceae > Nonomuraea > Nonomuraea sp. CA-218870. Next base: position 705,578 of record NZ_JBNJMN010000001.1, read on the forward strand.
CGGAGGCCCTCTGACGACCGGCGCGCCCGGCGGGCCCATGACGGCCGGTGGGCCTGGCGGGTCGGTGACGGCCGGAGGCGCGCCGGCGGCCGGTGGGTCCGGTGGGTCCGGTGGGTCCGGTGGGCCCGGTGGGCCCGGTGGGCCCGGTGGGCCCGTGGTGGTCGCAGGGGTGCGGGCAGGCGGGCCTGGCGGGTCCGTGGCGGCCGGAGGCGTACCGACGGCGGGTGGGCCCGGGGAGTCCGCGGCCGGTGGTGCGGGTGGCTTCGGTGCTGCCGGGGGCGCGCCGGATGGTTCGGCTGCCTGGGGCGGGCCGGTGGTCGGCGGTTCCGCGACTGCTGGAGGGGTGCTTACCGCGGGTGTGCCCGGCGGGTCGGTGGCGGCCGGTGGTGCGGGCGCCTCCGGAGCGGCCGGGAGTGTGCCGGGTGGGTCCACGGCGGCTGCGGGCGTGCCGGTGTCCGGTGGAGCCGCGGCGGCCGGAGGTGTACCGGCGGCCGGAGGTGTGCGGGCCGGGGCGTACGGCGGGACTTCGCGGCCGACGACGGACGAGTCTTGGCCGTCCGCTCCTGACGATCCCGGGCTCGGTTCTCCGCCGACGCCGGATCCGTCGCAGGCGGCTCCCAAGGGCGGGATGGCCGGGACCGGGCTGGCTGCCGCCCGTTCGGCGGCCAGGGCGGCGGCGCAGGCCGGCCCCCGGGTCGCGGCCGCCCGGCATGGCAGTGGCGCGGGCGGATGGCCGAGCGCCATCCCGAAGCGGGGCAACGCCGCCGACGCGGATGACGTGGACCCGCTGAACGACGCCGACGCCGACGTGGACGAACTGTCGGGGATGGCACTCCTGGAGCGGGAGCTGGGCGCCAAGGTCATCGGCGAGATCGACCACACCTGACCGGAAGACGAGGCGCGCGGCCCGGCGAGTCGACCACACCTGACCGGAAACCGGTCGAGCACACCTGACCCCGGTGGGACGGGTGTTCGCGACCCGGTGGGGAAGATCGTCAGGTGGTGTGGAGGCGGGCGCGGGCGGCGGCGGCGCGGGGGTCGGCCTGGGGGAGGCTGAGGGTGAGGCGTTCGAGGAGCTGGAAGTCCTCGCGGCCGTTCGTCGTCTGGGCGTACGCCCACAGATGGTCAGGGGCGCCGCGCTGGAGGAGGCAGGTGCGTACCTGGACTTCCAGCTCGTCGCGTTCGCGCCGGATCTGCGGGGACTCGGAGCGGGGCAGCAGAGGGCCGGGGTAGGCGCGGGCCAGGGAGGCGGGGTCGCCGGCGGTGAGGAGGCGGCGCAGGTCCAGGAAGTCGGCCTCGACGGGGCAGGTCAGGTGGTACGGCTTGGCGCCGATGGGCACGTCGAGGTGGGTGCGCAGGCGGTGCATCTCGGCGCGGATGGTGACCGGGTTGCCGGCGTCGCCGTACAGGTGGAGGGAGAGCTGTTCGGCCGTCAGGCCGCGCGGGTGGAGCGCCAGGATGGCGAGGATCTCGGCGTGACGGAGGGAGAGCAGCACCTTGCGCCCGCCGACGATGGCGGTCGGCGGGCCGTCGCCGAGGAAGGTCAGGGCGAGCGCGGAGGGGGCGCGGGTCTGGGTGGCGCGCAGCAGGTAGCCGTCGGAGAACGGCTCCAGCCGCGCCACCCGCCCGTCGCGCAGGATCAGGCACTCGCCGGTGGCGGGCAGTTGGACGCGCGGCCCGAGCTGGCCGGAGGGGTCGCCGGCGATGACCCGGCCGCCGGCGGAGAGCAGCACGGCGGGGCGGGCGCGCAGCGACTCGTAGCGGCGGCGCAGCGACTCGTCGTGCTCGTGCATGCGGAGCGCGAGCCGGGTCTCGGCCAGTTTCGCGGTGGCGTCGACCAGGGCGGCGGTGGCGGGGTGAAGGGCCGGCGCGGTGCCGCTGACGCCGACGCAGCCGAGGAGCCGGTCGGTCTCCGGGTCGAAGATGGGCGCGGCGGCGCCCGACCAGACGTGGAGCACGCGCATGAGGTGCTCCTCGGCGTGGACGTGCACGGGCCGCCGGAGAGCGAGCGCGGTGCCGATGGCGTTGGTGCCGGCGGCGTCCTCGGACCAGCGGTGGCCGCGGGCGAGCCCGGCCTCGTCGGCGCGGCCCATGGTGGCGGCGTCGCCGTCGCGCCACAGGATCACGCCCGCGTCGTCGGCGAGGACCATGAGGTGGCCGCCCTCGTCGGCCACCGGGCGCAGGGTTCGCGTGATGAGGGGGAGCAGGGGCCGCAGCGGGTGGGACTCGAACGCCTCCCGCGCCTGGGCGGGGTCCTGGCAGGCGGGGGCGCCGGGGGCGTCGGGGTCGACGCCGGCCTCCAGGGAGCGCAGCCAGGAGTCGCGGATGAGCCGGCGCGGGCCTCCGGGAGCGGTCGTGCCTTCGTGCGCGTCACGCAGGCGGCGGGAGCGTGCGTCAAGGTGAGCGTAACTCATCGGCCACTCCAAGTAATCGTCCCCCCAAAAGAGCATCGGTGCTGGGATGCCGCCCGCGCAAGCGGTTCTGGGGATTGCCCACGGTGACGGGACGATGGCAACCTGTGTGCAACGTCACTGGGGATAGCGTTCGCGGTTACCGCGTCGGCGTGGTGCGGCCGCTCCGGTCGACGCGGTTGGCCGGGTCCCGGACGCTGGAGGGGGGCCGGGACCCGGCCATGATTGTGTCCGGATTCATGGTCCTTGGGCGAAACACCTCTATGGCTCCAGTACATGCCGAGGCCCAAACACCGTAGGCTCGTGGCAGTCAAGAACGCGGAGCCACGAGGAGCGCACGACGGTGAACCCAGGGGATGTCAACCTGCAGCAGCTGCTGGAGCAGGCCCAGCTCATGCAGCAGCAGCTCGTGAGTGCCCAGCAGGAGCTCAACGACGCGCAGATCGAGGGCTCGGCCGGCGGCGGGATGGTCACCGCCGTGGTCAACGGCTCGGGCGAGCTGCTCGAGCTCAAGATCGATCCGAGTGTCATCGACGGCGGAGACCCGCAGGACACCGCCGACACGATCGCCGACCTGGTGATCGCCGCCGTGCGCGACGCCGTCAGGGCGGCCGGCGACCTGCAGCAGGAGAAGCTCGGCCCGCTGGCCCAGGGCCTGGGTGGCGGCGGTCTCGGTCAGCTGCCAGGGTTCTAGCGATGTACGAAGGGGTCGTCCAGAACTTGATCGACGAGCTGGGCCTGCTGCCCGGCGTCGGTCCCAAGAGCGCGCAGCGCATCGCCTTCCACCTGCTGGCGGCCGACCCGGCCGACGTCAGGCGGCTGGCGCACGCGCTGCTGGAGGTCAAGGAGAAGGTCCGGTTCTGCCGGGTGTGCGGCAACGTGGCCTCCGAGGAGGAGTGCCGCATCTGCCGCGACCCGCGCCGCGACACCCACGTGATCTGCGTGGTGGAGGAGTCGAAGGACGTCGTCGCGATCGAGAAGACGCGCGAGTTCCGCGGCACCTACCACGTGCTCGGCGGGGCCATCAGCCCGATCGACGGCATCGGCCCCGACGACCTGCGGATTCGCGAGCTCATGACCCGGCTGGCCGACGGCCGGGTGACGGAGCTCATCCTCGCCACCGACCCCAATCTCGAGGGTGAGGCGACGGCTACCTATCTCGCCCGTCTGGTCAAGCCGATGGGTGTGAAAGTGACACGACTGGCCAGCGGTCTGCCTGTGGGCGGCGATCTCGAGTACGCCGACGAGGTGACCTTGGGCCGCGCGTTCGAAGGACGGAGGCTGCTGGATGTCTGACGACGAGTGGGGAGCGCTGGCGGAGGAGATCGCCGGCCACGCGCAGAACTACGTGGACGGCCTGGAGAGGGTCGCGGGCGGCGAGGGAGGTGACGCGATCTGGTCGCTGCTCCTCGTCGAGGTCGCCCAGATGAGCCTGGCGGGCGCCAAGCTCGGCGCCAACCGCGACGTGATCCTGTCGGGCAACTACGAGCCGCCGCTGAGCGAGGATCCCGACATCGACGAGGTCCGCACCGCCCTGGCCGAGCGGTTGGGCCCGGTCGACGACTACGCCGAGGTGTTCGACCCGTACAAGGACACCGGGGTGACTCCCTACCGTCTCTCCGACGACCTGACCGCGGTCGCCGCCGACCTCATCCACGGGCTGCGCCACTATCAGGCGGGCCGGCCGCACGAGGCGCTGTGGTGGTGGCAGTACTCGTACTTCAACACCTGGGGCAACCACGCGGGCGCGGCCATGCGCGCGCTGCAGGCCCTGGCCGCGCATTCGCGGCTCGACGTGGCCGAAGAGGTCACGATGGGGTAGGTGTCCACATAGTGGTTGACGCAGCGGTGCCATGAGACGGCGCAAGTAGACTGGGCTCTCACAGTCCAGACCGGGAGACTCTCGTGGCGCTCGTTGTGCAGAAGTATGGTGGTTCGTCCGTCGCTGACGCGTCCTCCATCAAACGCGTGGCGCAGCGCATCGTCGCGACGAAGAAAGCCGGCAACGACGTCGTCGTCATCGTCTCGGCCATGGGCGACACCACCGACGAGCTGCTCGACCTGGCCGAGCAGGTGTCGCCGCTGCCGCAGGGCCGCGAGCTCGACATGCTGCTGACCGCCGGCGAGCGCATCTCGATGGCGCTGCTGGCGATGGCGATCGCCAACCTCGGTCACGAGGCGCGCTCGTTCACCGGCTCGCAGGCGGGTGTGATCACCAACTCCAGCCACGGCAAGGCGCGCATCATCGACGTGACGCCGAGCCGCATCCAGGAGGCCATCGACCAGGGCCACATCGCGATCGTGGCCGGCTTCCAGGGCGTCTCGCAGGACACCAAGGACATCACCACGCTCGGCCGCGGCGGCTCCGACACCACCGCGGTCGCGCTGGCCGCGGCGCTCGAGGCCGACGTGTGCGAGATCTACACCGACGTCGACGGCATCTTCACCGCCGACCCGCGCATCGTGCCCGCCGCCCGCCGCATCCCGCGCATCTCGTACGACGAGATGATGGAGATGGCGGCCTGCGGCGCGAAGATCCTCCACCTGCGCTGCGTCGAGTACGCTCGCCGTTTCGACCTGCCGATTCACGTACGCAGCTCCTACAGCAACAGGGAAGGCACGTGGGTCGTCTCCGACCCCTACTCCGAAGGAACCGAGATGGAGCAGCCGATCATCTCCGGCGTGGCGCACGACCGGAGCGAGGCCAAGATCACTGTTGTCGGGGTCCCCGACAAGGTCGGTGAGGCTGCCGCGATCTTCAAAACCCTGGCCGACGCAGAGATCAACATCGACATGATCGTGCAGAACGTCTCGGCCGCGGCGACGGGCCGCACCGACATCTCCTTCACGCTGCCCACGACCGACAGCCAGACGGCGCTCACGGCGCTGAAGAAGATCCAGACCAGGATCGGCTTCGAGTCGCTGCTCTTCGACGACCAGATCGGCAAGGTGTCGCTGATCGGCGCGGGCATGCGTTCCCACCCCGGCGTCACGGCCACGTTCTTCGCGGCGCTCGCCGACGCGGGCGTCAACATCGAGATGATCTCCACCTCGGAGATCCGGATTTCCGTCATCGTCGGGCAGGACGACGTGGACTCGGCGGTCGCCGCCGCCCACCACGCCTTCGACCTCGACGCCGACCAGGTCGAAGCCGTTGTGTATGGAGGTACTGGACGATGAGCAGGCCCAACCTGGCCCTGATCGGCGCGACCGGCGCCGTGGGCACCGTCATGCGCGACATCGTCTCCACGCGTGACGACGTCTGGGGCGAGATCCGCCTGGTGGCCTCCCCGCGCTCGGCGGGCAAGGTGCTGCGGGTGCGCGGCGAGGACGTGGTGGTGCGGGCGCTGGCGCCCGAGGTGTTCGACGGCGTCGACATCGCCATCTTCGACGTGCCCGACGAGGTGTCGGCCGAGTGGGTGCCGATCGCCGCGGAGCGGGGCGCCATCGTCATCGACAAGTCCGGCACGTTCCGCATGGACCCCGACGTCCCGCTGGTGGTGCCGGAGGTCAACCCCGATGACGCGCGCCGGCGGCCGCGCAACATCATCTCGACGCCCAACTGCACCACGCTGTCGATGATGGCGGCCATGGGCGCCCTGCACGCCGAGTACGGCCTCCAGGAGCTCGTGGTGGCCTCCTACCAGGCGGTGTCCGGCGCCGGCGTGGCGGGCTCGGCCAGGCTCTACGACGAGGTCGAGGCGCTGGCCGGCGACCGGTCGATCGGCCAGGCGGCGGGCGACGTGCGCAAGGCGCTGGCCAACAAGCTGCCCGACGAGTCGCCGTTCCCCGCGCCGGTCGCGTTCAACGTGGTGCCGTGGGCGGGCTCCTACAAGGACGGCGGCTGGGCCTCCGAGGAGCTCAAGCTCCGCAACGAGTCCCGCAAGATCCTCGGCATCCCCGACCTGAAGGTCTCCGCGACCTGTGTCAGGGTGCCGGTGATCACCACCCACTCGCTGGCCGTGCACGCCCGCTTCGAGCGTGAGATCACCGTGGCGGACGCGCATCGGGTGCTGGAGGCGGCGCCGACGGTGGTCCTGATGGACGACCCCGCCAACGGCGTCTTCCCCACCCCGGCCGACGTGGTGGGGACGGACCCGACCTATGTGGGCCGGGTCCGCCAGGCGGTCGACTTCCCCAACACGCTCGACCTGTTCGTGTGCGGCGACAACCTCCGCAAGGGCGCCGCGCTGAACGCGGCCGAGATCGCGGAGCTGGTCGCCACGGAGTTCTGATCGAACGGCCGGGGCGCGGGCCTGTCACCGGAAGAGGATGTCCCAGTGGTCTCCTTCGTCGGCGTAGACGGTGCCTGACGGGGAGCGGTACAACCGGGCTCCGTCACCCCGCATCCCGGCCGGATCGGCGATCTTCTTGATGTAGCGGTCGATGCACGCGTTGTGCCCGATGTCGAGCTTGTGGCCACTGCCGTGGCTGTAGCGGCCGGGCGCGTGCCCGGTCTCGGTGCCGCCGGTGACGATGACGGGGCAGCCGCTGCGCCTCTTGAGCGTGACCACGCGCTGCACGGTCGCGGTGCGTACGGAGTCGAGCGAGGTGCAGTGGCGCACGTGCCGGTTCGTGCAGCCGCCCGACGAGGTCAGGCGCAGGCCCGCCTCCTTGAGCCAGCGGGTGGCGTGGCCGTGCGACAGGGTCACCGTCGCGTGCCTGGGCCTGGCCCGGTGCAGTTTCACCCGGGTCTTCCCCGCCGCCCGCGCGCGGTCGTGGGCGGCCTCGTCGAGCGCCCTGTACATGCGGTGCTTGTACGCGCGGTGCTCGACGGCCGGCCGTCCGGTGTCGTGGGTGCGCCACTGCGGCCGTCCGGTGTCGTGGGCATGCCACTGCGGGCGTCCCATGTCGTGGGTGCGCCACTGGGGCCGTCCGGTGTCGTGGGCGCGCCGCTGCGGGCGTCCCATGTCGTGGGTGCGCCACTGCGGGCGGCCGGTGTGCTGCCTGAGGTGGCGGTGGTGCTCGCGGCGAGGGGCCTGCGAGCGGGTGCCGTAGTGCGGGCGGTCGCGGAACGCGCCGTCCCGGTAGGCCATCCTCTCGGCCATCCTCCCGGCCGTGTCGTCGTACGCGCCGCCGTCCAGGTCGTGGGCGTCGGACTCGAGGCCGACGATCCAGCGGGGAGCCGGGAACGTGTCCTCGAAACGCATGATCGACGCCGGCTCCTCTCCCGGGTCTTCCCCGGGCGCTGTCGGAGTGGCGGAGGCGGCGGTGGCCATGGCGATTATGGAGATCTCGATAGCAAAGAGCGCGACCACACAGGGCCGCACCGTCCTACGTATCCACATGTTTGTGCCTATTCGCGGAATAGCCCTCCCGCTGGAAACATCAATCCCACGCTTCACACCGGATGACCCCTGTCACACCGGGATCTTTGCTGTGTGTCTGCGATCACCGTGCGGGTTCATGACCTAACCCGGCATCAAGCCGTAAAGTGACGAACGTGTCCGAAGCCCGAAGCCGTGGATCGGAGAGCACCCGGGAGGTCATCGTCGCGACGGCCCTCCGGCTGTTCCGGGAGCGCGGCTTCGAGGCGACGACGATGCGGGCCATCGCCGCCGAGGCCAGGGTGTCGGTGGGCAACGCCTACTACTACTTCGACAGCAAGGAAGCGCTGGTCCAGGCGTACTACGACCGCGCCCAGGCCGAGCATGAGGAGGCCTGCCGCGCGTTGCTCGCCACCGAGAGCGCCTTCGCCGCCCGGCTGAGTGGCGTGCTCCGGGAGTGGGTGCGGGTCTCGGAGCCGTACCACGCGTTCGCGGTGAAGTTCTTCAAGCACGCGGCCGAGCCGACGAACCCGCTCAGCCCGTTCAGCGCGCAGTCCTCGCCGGCCCGGGAGGCGTCGATCGGCATCTACCGCCAGGTGGTGGAGGGCGCGACCGACCGGATGGACGCCGAGCTGCGGGAGGAGCTGCCGGAGCTGCTCTGGCTGCTGTCGATGGGCATGGTGCTGTTCTGGGTGCACGACACCTCGGAGGGGTGCGCGCGCACCTACCGGCTGATCGAGGTGACCGTGCCGTTGGTGGACCGGCTCGTGGGCCTGTCGCACCTGCCGGGGCTGCGCGGGATCACCAAGGACTTCATCGCCGCGGTGCACGAGCTGCGGGCATAGGCGTACCACATACCGGTTGGTATGGTGCGAGGCATGACGCAGAACTGGGGCATGACCATTCCCTTCTACGACCGTTCCCTCGCGGCGTCGCGGGAGCTGATCGAGGAGCTGCCCTCACTCGGGTACACCGACCTGTGGTCGGCGGAGGTGAACGGCGCCGACGGGTTCACGCCGCTGGCCCTGGCCGCGCAGTGGGCGCCGGGGGTGCGGCTCGGCACGGCCATCGTGCCGGTCTCCACCCGCGGCCCCGGGCTGCTGGCGATGTCCGCCGCGACCGTGGCGGACCTGGCGCCGGGGCGGTTCGTGCTGGGCATCGGCTCGTCCTCGCCGGCCATCGTGGAGCGCTGGAACGCGATGGACTTCGCCAAGCCGTACGCCAGGACCCGCGACACGCTGCGCTTCCTGCGCGCGGCGCTGGCCGGCGAGAAGGTGTCGGAGACCTACGAGACGTTCACCGTCAAGGGGTTCAGGCTGGAGCGGGCCCCCAAGGTGGCGCCGAAGATCGTGCTGGCCGCGCTGCGGCCCCGGATGCTGCGCCTGGCCGCCGAGGAGGCCGACGGCGCGATCACCAACTGGCTCTCCCCTGACGACGTGCGCAAGGTCCGCGCCGAGCTGCGGCCGGAGACCGAGCTGATCGCCCGCCTGTTCGTGTGCGTCAGCGAAGACGCCGACGCGGTACGCGAGCGCGGCCGCTGGATGCTGGCCAGCTACCTCACGGTGCCCGCCTACGCGGCCTTCCACGACTGGCTGGGCCGCGGCGAGCTGCTGCGGCCGCTGCACGAGGCGTGGGCCGCGGGCGACCGCAAGGCCGCGCTCCAGGCCATCCCGGACGAGGTCGTGGACGCGCTCATCGTGCACGGCGACGCCGCGACCTGCCGGGCCAGGATCCAGGAGTACGTGGACAACGGGCTCGACACGCCCGTGCTGGCGCCGATCCCCGGTGAGACCCCGATAGACCAGGCGGTCCGCGACCTCGCGCCGAAGGGCTGACACCGCCGTGGACCCGCGCCGGGCGTGAGGAACCAATCTCCTCCAGTAACACGTTATGTCGTGAGAGACGGGGTAAGGGGATCTCATGATGGCGAAAGCAGCACGGGCGGCGGCGGCGTGGCGCACGTACCGCGAGGTGACCAAGCCGGGCTCGCCGGGACTCATGACGAGAGTACGCGCGATCCCGCGCATGATCGGCGCCGTGACGCGCGGCAGGTACGAAGGGCTCGGCAAGGGCAAGCTGGCGCTGATGGCGATGGGCGTGGTCTACATGATCTCGCCCATCGACGTGGTGCCCGACTTCCTCGTGCTCATCGGCGTCGCCGACGACTTCGGCGTCTTCCTGTGGCTGATGGCCTCGCTCCTCGGCGAGAGCGGCCGCTACGTCGACTGGGAGCGCAAGGTCATCACCGGTCGCGTGGAGGCCCGGCCGCAGGAAGGCTAGATCTCCTCCATCCGCAGCCAGGCACGTGACGGGAGCGGGTGGCCGAACAGGCGTGCGGCGTTGCCGTACGCCACCCTGGCGATGTCGGCGGGCGGCAGCGGGCCGAGGTTGCGCGCGACCGTCTGCTGCGTGTCGGGCCAGGTGGAGTCGGAGTGCGGGTAGCCGCTCTCCTGCAGCACGTGGTCGAGGCCGACCGCCAGCCGCACGCCGGACAGCGCGTGGTCGTTGAGTGTGCCGAAGAAGAAGTTGCGGCGCAGCACCTCGCTGGGCTTGAGCCCGCCGTCCCACGACGTCTCGCCGCCCGCCACCGGGTGGTCGAGCGCGTAGTCGGCCCGTTCGGCCAGCATCGGCAGCCAGCCCACCCCGCCCTCGACGATGAGGATGCGCAGGTTGGGGAAGCGCAGCGGCAGCCCGGACCACAGCCAGTCGGCGCAGCCGAACATGGCGCTGGTCGGCATCAGCGTGGTGATCGCCTCGATGGGGGTGTCGGGCGACGGCACCGGCGACCAGCCGGACGAGCCGGTGTGGAGGCAGACCACGGTGCCGGTCTCCTCGCAGGCCGCGAAGAACGGGTCCCAGTGGCCGCTGTGGATCGACGGCAGCCGCAGCCGCGTGGGGAACTCGGGGAACACCACGGCCTTGAAGCCGCGCGCGGCGTTGGCCCTGATCTCCTTGGCGGCCACGTCGGGGTCGGGCAGCCAGGGCAGCTGCAGCCCGATGATCCGCTCGGGGAAGGTGCCGGCCCAGACGTCGATGTGCCAGTCGTTGTAGGCCTTGACCAGGGCCAGGCCGAGCTCCTGGTCGCGGGTCCTGGCGAAGGCCACGCCGGCCTGGCCCGCCAGCATGCCGGGGAAGCACAGCGCCGCCCAGATGCCGGCGGTGTCCATGTCCCTGACGCGGGCCTCGATGTCGTAGCAGCCGGGGCGCATGTGCTCGAACCTGACCGGGTCGAGCGTCCACTGCTCGCGCGGCAGGCCGGCGCCGACGTCGAGCCCCGCGCACGGATAGGTGGCGCCGCCGTAGCGCCACACTTGGTGACCGGCCTCGGTCTCCACCACCTTGGGCGCGACCTCGGCGTATTTCTCCGGCACCCTGTCCTCGAAAAGGTCGGGAGGCTCGATCAGGTGATCGTCGGCGGAAATGATCACGTAGTCGCGCCGCCTCGGCTCTGGGTCGGAAAGCAGCGGCGTAGTCACGCAGGTAACCGTACGACGACGGGATAACGTCGAACAAGCTGCGACGTATCCGTTGGGTATCCGTGGTGCGTCGCGGCCCTCGGACCCGGTGTCCCCCCTCGTCGCCCGGCCGCTTCCCGGGGTGCCCGGGCGGGGCCCGGAGTCGCCGAGAGGGGGACGCGGACGACCCCGGGCCGAGGGGGTCCGCCGTAAGGGTGCCGCTCCCCGCGAACCCCGGCGCCGCCTCTACCCGCCGGAGTTCGGTCCAGTCAGCAGATGCTCGCGGAGTTCGGCGACGGCGTCGGGGCCGAGCCCGACCGTGGCTGTCACGTACGCCTCGACGGAGCCGTGGCGGGCGCACAGGTCGGTCAGGAACATCCGCATCGCCTCGGCCGGGGCCTGCCCGAACCCGGGCCAGACCGCCTCGCCCGGGTGGCGGGCGCGCCAGGAGGCGACGAACCGCTCGGTGGCCAGGCCGGTCAGCGCGTAGTCGGCGACGATGTCGTCCTCGGCCACGCCCAGCAGGGACAGCACCATCGCCGACAGCAGGCCGGTACGGTCCTTGCCGGCGGCGCAGTGGACGACCACCGGCGCGCTGTCGGCGTGCGCGATGGTCTCCAGCGCCGAGCGCAGGTTGCCGATCCCGTCCTCGGTCACTTCCAGGTAGCGGTCGGCCAGGTAGCGGGCCACGCCCAGGTTCTCGTCGAAGACGGAGACGTTCCAGCGGCGGCCCTCGATGGGGAGGTTGCGGTAGGCCAGCCCGTGGTGCTCGGGGACCCGGCCGTACTTCTCAGCCTCGTAGGGGTGGCGCAGGTCGATGACGGTGCGCACGCGCAGCGCCCGGAACGTGTCGAGGTCCGCGCCCGCCAGCCCGCCGAGGGAGTCGGCCCGGTAGAGGCGCTGCCAGCGGACCGAGCGGCCGTCGGCGGTGACATATCCGCCAACGTCACGAAAATTGTGGATATTGGCAAATTCGATATGCCGGATCACCCACAACACCTTAATCCGTGCGGGCTTCCTCCGGCTGGGCCACGGACTCCTGGGCCTTCCTGTCGGCCACCTCGCGCTTGATGAGCAGCGCCCAGCCGCCGACGGCGATGCCGATGAACAGCCACCACTGCACGCCGTAGGCCAGGTTGAGCCCGCCGCCCGAGCCCACGTCGGGCGCGTTGACCGGCTCGGGGGCGGCGGCGCTCGGGGGCTGCTGCCCGGTCAGCTCGACGTACCCGTCGAGCAGGGGGAGCGTCAGCGACCTGCCGATCGAGGCCGGGTTGATGAGCAGCACCTGACGGGGCGGCAGCCCGGACCGCTCCTTGATGCCGCTGTTGGCCTCGGTCTCGCTCGGCCGTAGCCGCCCGGTGACAGTTACCTCACCCGTGGGCGGCGGGGGCACCGCAGGATGCTCGTCGGCGCTCGCCCCCGCCGGGACCCAGCCCCGGTTGACCAGGACGGCGTGGCCGCCGCCGGTGACGAGGGGAGTGATCACGAAATAGCCCGGCCGCCCGTTCTGCGGACGCCGCCGCACGACGAGCTCCTGCGCGGGATCGTACGTGCCGGTGACCGTGACGTTCCTGAACCGGTCGGACTCCTCGGCGGTCCCGCCCGGCCGGACGAGGGTCTCCAGGGGCACCGGGGCCCTCTCGATGTTGCGGGTGACGAGATCGCTGTCGGCCGAGCGCTCCTCGAAGCGCCCGAACTGCCACTGCCCCAGGAACACGAAGGCGGGGATCACGAGCAGCACGACGATGTGGAGCGCGACCCAGCGGGGCGTGAGCAGGAACCGGTACACGCCTCAAGGGTAGGCACCGCGGCACGTGCTCCCGCACGCGGCTCAGGCGGTCTTGCACGCGGCCCCGGGCAGGGGCGTGACCTCGCGCGGGCCGCTCACCTCGTGGCCCTCGGCGCAGCGGAGGTACTGCTCGACGGGGGCGCCGCACTCGCGGTGGGTCAGCAGCGTCGGCGGGCCCTCCTCGCCGGAGAGGTATCTGTCGCCCCAGTGCATGAGTGCGACCAGCAGCGGATAGAGGTCGCGTCCCTTGTCGGTCAGCCGGTACTCGTCGCGCTGCCGCTGGCCGGGCTCGCGGTAGGGAACCTTGCGCAGCAGCCCTTCCTCGACCAGGCGCGTCAGCCGGGCGCTGAGCACCTGCCGGGGGGCGCCGGTGTGGGCCTGCATGTCGGCGAACCGCCGCACGCCGCTGAACGCCTCACGCAGGACCAGGAAGGTCCATTTCTCGCCGACGACGTCCAGGGTGCGCTCGATCGAGCAGTTGTCCACCCGGAAAGGCACGCTCATGCCGCACATTCTACCTGAGTTCGATTGACAGACTCAGGTCGCGAGGAGGAAGCTGAGTTCATGCTAGGAACTCAGGGGGCTCCTCTCTTCGGTGTGCGGATCCGCCCGGCCCGGTGCGACGACGCGGAGCGGGTCCGGCGCTTCCTGACGGGCCTGTCCCCGCACACGCACACCCTGCGCTTCTTCACCGGCGTCACCAGGCCCTCCGGGAGCCTCGTGCGCGTGCTCACCGAGATGACCGAGGTCAGGGACGTGCTCGTCGCCGTGCACGAAGGGGACGCCGGGTCCGGGGGAGAGATCGTCGGCCATGCCATGAGCTACCGGGGCGGTGCGGCCGACGTGGAGATCGCGGTGGTGGTGGCCGACCGGTGGCAGGGGTTCGGGTTCGGCCCCGCGCTCGTCAACAGGCTGCTGTCCAGGGCCGCCCTGCGCGGCGCCACCACCGTCGGCATGGACGTGATGGGCGACAACCGGCGGGTGCTGGGCATGATCCGCAAGGTCTGGCCCGGCGCCGCGATGCGGGTGTCCTCCGGGTCGGTGGAGGTGACCGCTATGATCCAGGAGGCCCTACTATTTGCGGAACAACGTTCTGGTGGCTCACCATTGACAGCGTGAAGAGTGCCAAGAACGGACGCGACGGTCGGACCCGGATCATCGAAGGTGCCCTCCGCCGATTCAGCCAGGACGGGGTGTCGGCCACCACCCTGGCGAGCCTCCGTGACGAGAGTGGTGTGAGCGTCGGCAGCTTCTACCACCACTTCGCGAGCAAGGAGCACGTCTTCGGCGTGCTCTACGCCGAGACCCTCCAGACCTACCAGGCGGAGTTCGTCGCCGAGCTGAGGCGCCACGAGGACGCCCGTGACGGCGTGGAGGCGGTCGTCGCCTTCCACATGCGCTGGTCCGGCGAGCACCCCGAGCGGGCCAGGCTGCTCGTCAGCGAGCGCCCGCCGCGCAAGCAGGAGCCGGGCGGCGCCGAGGTGGCCGAGGCCAGGCGCGAGTTCTTCCGCCAGGTCTCCGACTGGTGGCGGCCGCACATGAGGAACGGCCTGCTCCAGCCCGTCTCCCCGACCATGTGCTACGTGCTGTGGCTCGGGCCGGCGCAGGAGATGTGCCGGCTCTGGTTCGCCGGCGCCCACGCCCCCACCGACGACGAGGTCAGGGGCCTGGCCGAGGCCGCCTGGCACAGCCTGCGCCAGCGCGAGGACGCCTAGCCGTCAGGCCGGCTGGCGCACGCGCGTGCGCACCCTCCAGTCCGACGCGGCGAGCGAGATGTCGAGCCGCAGCTCTCCCCGCCTCCGGCGCAGCCCCGGCACGCGGACCCGGACCTGCACGGTGAAGCGGCCGCCGCGCGGGCAGCCGAACCCCAGCTCGCCGGGGAGCACCCGCAGGTCGTCGCGGTTGCCGCAGCGCGGGCACGTCCACGACACCAGATCGAGCCCTCGGTCGTAGTCGGAGCAGGCGCCGAAGTACTCGTCGGGCGCGAACCGCGCCTCGCAGGCCAGGCAGGGGATGAGCACGGAACATCCGCTCCTCTTCGAACGGCGGGGGAGAGCATCCAAGAGATACCGCGCCGTACTTGCATCCCGCTGGGAGATCCCCCGGTATCCGGGTAACAGTATGATCACTGACGGTATCGGATCATGCGTGTCGGTTCGCGGTGAAAGGATGGTGGCGTGGAACGACTGCGCGATCACCTCCTCGAGACCGGCTACACCGTGGACGGCGTACGCGAGCGGCTGGGCGACGTCGCGGCGACCGCGCTCGCCCGCGAGGAGCTGGTCCCCGCCCTGCGCGCCACCGCCGGCGACGACCCGCTCGGCGCGCTGATCCGGCTCTGGTGGCTGGGCGTTCCCGTCGAGGCCGCGCGCCTGCCCGCGGCGGTGCTGGATCAGGTGCTGGAGTCGGGGCTGGTGAGCGCGGAGGATGACGAGGTCCGCGCCGAGGTGCACCTGCAGCCCTGGGAGAGCGACGGCTACGTGGTCTCCGACCGCAAGGTGCGCCCCGGCGACCCGGCGCTGCGTCCCGACCATGTGGTGGGCGCGGGCGGCGCGTCCGCCAACCTCGCCCAGCTCGTCACCCGCCGCCCCGCCGGCCGGGCGCTCGACCTCGGCACCGGCTGCGGCGTGCAGGTCGTCTCGCTGGCCGGCCGGGCCGGCCACGTGACCGCCACCGACGTCAACCCACGGGCGATCGAGCTGGCCCGGCTGAGCTGGCGGCTCTCGGGGATCTCCGGGGTGGACGCCCGCGTGGGCTCGCTGTTCGAGCCGGTCGAGGACGAGCGCTACGACCTGGTCGTGGCCAACCCGCCGTTCGTCATCTCGCCCGGCGGAACGCTGACCTACCGCGAGACGGGCGCGGCCGGTGACGCGTTCTGCCGCGACCTCGTACGGCGGACGCCGCGCCACCTCAGCCCCGGCGGCCAGGCCCACTTCCTGGCCAGCTGGCTGCACGTGGAGGGGGAGGACTGGCGCGACCGGGTGGGCGGCTGGCTGCGCGACGGCGGCTGCGACGCCTGGGTGGTGGAGCGCGACGTGCAGGACCCGGCCGAGTACGTCGAGCTGTGGCTGCGCGACGCCGCCCGGCAGGGCACCCCCGACTACGCCGAGCGCTACGACCGATGGCTCGCCTGGTTCGAGGAGCACAAGGTCGAGGCGATCGGCTTCGGCTGGATCAGCATGCGCAACTCCGGCACGCTCGACCCGGTGGTCCGCGTCGAGCGGCTCACCCACCGGGTGACCCTGCCGGTCGGCGACTACGTGGACGGCGTCCTCGACGCGATCGCGGCCGCCCACCGCGCCGGGGACCTCTCGGCGGCCCGGCTGCGCACCGCCGAAGGGCTGCTGGACGAGCGCGTCGGGCTGCCCGGCGCTGAGGACCCGATGCGCATCGTGCTGCGCCAGACCGCCGGGCTCCTGCGTACGCGCGAGGTCGGCACCGTGGAGGCCGCCCTGGCCGGCGTGTGCGACGGCGAGCTGGCGCTCGGCCCTCTGCTCAACGTCATCGCCGAGCTGGTCGGAGACGGCGCCGCGCCGCAGGCCGAGGCCATCCGCCCCCTCATCGCCGAGGGCTACTTCGTCCTTTGAACCCCGGGGTCCGATCCCCGGTTGATCGGGCGTTGATTGGTTGTTGACCCCGGTGGTCGAAGCTTCTGACAACGACGCGGCCCTGGGGGGTTCGAGGGACCGCGTCGGGTCCGGCCGGTCGCCGTTGTGAGGCGGCTAGCCGCCGCGCGGAGCATCCGGATGACCGGGCCCCCTGGCGACGCGCGGTGGTCAGGCGGCCGGCCGGGCCGCCGATCCACCTGTACGGACCACGGGGGTTCGTGACTCCCAAAGGACAGCCTTGGTGAACCATGTGTGGATGACACGTCTGGACGACGAGCTGTACTCAGGACTCGACGACCTTCTCCCCGACGGGGATGCCGGCGAGCAGGCTCCTGACGTCGTCGGCCTCAGGGGCGCCGAGCCGGGTGAAGAGGCCGAGGGCCTGACGTAGGCACTCGGCGCTCCGGGTGGCGCTGCCCAGCCCCTTGAGGGCGCGGCCCAGCACCGTCAGCGACAGCGCCTCCCCGTACGGATGCCCGATCTCCCGCGAGACGACCAGCGCCTGCTCGGCGTGGCGGACCGCGTCCTCGTAGCGCTCCGCGGCGATGAACGTCTCGGCCAGCCGCGAGCACACCCGCTGCTCCCACACCCGCTGCTTGCCCGCGCGGAAGAACGCCAGGCACTCGGCGTGGTGGTGGACGGCCTCGGCGAGCCGGCCCACGCGCGACAGCACGATGCCCAGGTGGTAGCGGGCCCTGGCGGTGCCGGCGCCGCTGCCGATCTCGGTGAACAGGGCCAGTCCCTTCTCCGCCGCCGCGATCGCGTCCTCCGCGCGGCCGAGGCCGAGGTGGTCGCGGGCCGAGTAGCTGTGCACCAGCGCCTCGCCGGCGGGCACGCCGTTCTCCCGGTAGAAGCGCATGGCCGCGTCGAACCAGGCCAGCGCCTCGGTGTGGCGGCGCTGCCGGCCCACCACGACCGCCAGCGCGTTGAGCACCTCACCGGTGACGATCTTCTCGTTCCGCGCGGCCGACAGCTCGTGCACCCGGGTGAACTGCTCCTCGGCCTCGGGCAGCCGGTTGCCGGCGAACATCACCCGGCCCAGGACGTACCGGGCGCGCAGCTCGCTGCCCTGGTCGCCCAGGCGGAGCGCGGTGGCCAGCACGGCGCGGGTGGCGTGGTCGAACTCGCGGGTGTGGGTGCCCGACTCCAGCAGTGGCTCCATGGCCACGAGCAGGTCGCCGGCGGGCAGCAGCTGGTCGCCGGCCCGGGCGGACGCGGCGGCCTGGTTGATCGAGGCGAACAGCGCGTCACCCTCGACGATCAGCCAGGCGACGGCCTCGTCGGCGGTGGAGAAGGCGCGCCCGCTGCCGACCACGACCAGGTTGTCGGAGATCATGCTGCCCTCGTAGGCGAGCCGGTGCGCCGACTGGGCCGAGGCCAGGTAGAAGCCGAGCAGGCGGCTGAGCGCCATGGTGCGCGCCTGCTGCCGTTCGGCCTTCTCCAGCTCCCTGCGGGCGAACAGCTTGAGCAGGTCGTGGTAGCGGTAGCGGCCGGGCGCGGGCGCCTCCACCAGGCTGGCGTCGACCAGCGACTCCAGCAGGTCCTCCGCCTCGAAGACGCTCATCGACAGCAGCGCGGCCGCGGCCCCGAGCGAGATGTCCGGCCCGGTGGGCAGCGACAGCAGCCGGAAGGCGCGCTGCTGGGCCGGGTCGAGCTGGCCGTAGCCCAGCGCGAACGTGGCCTCCACGGCCAGGTTGCCGACCCGCAGCTCGTCCAGCCGGCGCTGCTCGTCGGCCAGGCGGGGGACCAGCGAGGCCACGGTCCACGACGGGCGGGCGGCCAGCCGGGCCGCCACGATCCGCACCGCCAGCGGCAGGAAGCCGCAGACGGCCACCACGTCCATGGCGGCGCCGTGCTCGGCCGCCACCCGCTCGGGCCCGGCCACCGCGGCGAACAGCTGCAGAGCCTCGTCGGGCTCCATCACGTCCAGGTCCACCAGCTTGGCCGAGGGCAGGTCGGCGAGCTTGGACCGGCTGGTCACCAGCGCCGCGCAGCCCGGCGAGCCCGGCAGCAGCGGGCTCACCTGGTCGGCGTCGCGGGCGTTGTCGAGCAGCACCAGGATGCGCCGGTCGGCCAGGATCGACCGGTAGAGCGCGGCCCGGTCGGCCGGCGCCTCGGGGATCACGTCGGCGGGGATGCCCAGCGCGCGCAGGAACGAGCCCAGCGTCGAGGCCGGGTCGGCCGCCTCGTCGGTGTAGCCGCGCAGGTCGGCGTAGAGCTGGCCGTCGGGGAACAGGTGCCCGGTGGTGTGCGCCACGTGCACCGCCAGCGCGGTCTTGCCCACGCCGCCGATCCCGCAGATCGCCGCGACCGGCACGCCCTCGGCCGGTGACTGGGCCGACACCAGCGAGCGCAGCCGACCGGCGATCTCCTTGCGCCCGGTGAAGTCGTTCACCGCGGCCGGGAGCTGCGCGGGCCTGGGCAGGTCGGGCGCCGGCTCCTCCTCGGGCTCCTTCGCCTCCTCCTGCTCGGCCCTGGGAGGCGCGGACAGGCCCGGGTCGGCGGCCAGGATCCGCTGGTGCAGGGCCGTCAGCTCCTGCCCCGGCTCGACGCCCAGCTCGTGGACGAGCGCCTGGCGGGTCTCGGTGAAGACCGCCAGGGCGTCGCCCTGCCGACCGCACCGGTAGTAGGCGAGCATGAGCTGGGCCCGCAGCCGCTCGCGCAGCGGGTGGTCGGCCGTGAGCGCGACCAGCTCGGCCACCACCGAGGCGTGGTCGCCCAGCTCCAGGTCGAGGTCCATGAGCGTCTCGATGACGCCGAGCCGCCGCTCGACGAGCCGGTCGCGCTGGTGCTCGGCGAACGGGCCGACGGCCCCGGCCAGCGGCTCACCCTCGAACAGGGCGAGCCCGGCCCGCAGGCGCTCGGCGGCGACGGGCAGCCTGCCCGCGCGGCGGGCGGTCTCGGCCTCGGTCACGGACCGTTCGAACCGGGTCAGGTCGAGCGAGTCCGCCGGCAGCCGCAGCGCATAGCCCTTGCCGACGGAGGTCAGCAGCTCCGGGCGCGAGCGGGCGGGCCGCTCCGGCTCCAGCACCGTACGGAGGCGGGAGACGTAGGTGCGCAGCGCGCCCAGCGCGCGCGGCGGCGACTCCTCGCCCCAGACGGCGTCGATCATCTCGGCCGGGGTGACCGCCCGGCCTTCCCTGAGCAGCAGCATGCCGAGGATGGAGCGCTGCAACGGAGTGCCCAGGTCGAGCTCGTGTCCGTGGCGCCACGCACGGACCGGACCCAGCACGGCGAACCGCAGCCCGCTCTCGACGTCCTGACCAGCCATGCCGCCTGTCCCCACAGCAATGGATCGATTTGGTACCAAATGATAGATCCATCCTCAGCTCCGACCTAGGAAGGAGCCGATTCGGTGACCGTTCTGTTGATCCGGCATTGATTCCCCGTTGAGCGCCGCAGGCCACTCTCCAAGAGGTACGAGGTGTGGTCCGCGGGGGCGGCCACACCCGGAGCGCATATGAGCCGAGACGGCGAAGGCCCCGCCCTGGGGGGACAGGGCGGGGCCTTCGAGCTTCTCGGGGAGCTTGGCGGGATCGGGGTTTCGGCGGGGGTCAGACCAGGGCGGGGCGCTGGTCGGGCATGCTCAGGGACAGCTCCGTCAGGCCCAGGGCCAGGTGGTCCAGGCTGTCCTTGATCCACGGCAGGCGGAGAGGGTCGTCGCTGTCCAGCGCGGCCGTCCGCTGCTCGCTCGTCTCCCCGTACAGCAGGCTGACCGCGACGCGGACCCGGGCGGCCGCGGGGTCGTCGCCGAACGCGTGGCCGGGCAGCACGCCGATGCCGTACCTGTCGAGCAGCGTCCGCGCGACCTCCGCCGAACCGCTGAACCCCAGGTGGCCCAGGTCGGGGTAGAGGTAGAAGCCGCCCTGCGGGGCCGGCACGGACCCGCCGATCGCGACGAACCGGTCGCGGACCGCGCGCGCGACCGCGCCGTGCAGGCGGTTGCTGCGCGCGATGCGATCGGCGAGCTCGGGCGGGTCGGTGAAGGCGTACGCGGCCGCCTCCTGCACCGGCGCGGCCGGCGCCGACCAGATCTCGCTGGCCACGGCGAGCAGGCGCGCGCGCAGGTCGTCCGCGCCGTCGGGGAGCCTGGCCACGCCGATCCGCCAGCCGCCCAGGGCCAGGCTCTTGCTGAGCCCCGTGGTGACCAGCGTGCGCTCGGGCGCGAGGTCGGCCGGCGAGGTGTAAGCCAGGGCGGGATCGTGCAGCAGGTCGCGGTAGATCTCGTCGGAGATGATGTACAGGTCCAGCTCGCGGGCGACCTCCACCAGGCGGCCGATGGTCCGCCGCGGCGCGAGCAGCCCGGTGGGGTTGTCGGGCAGCGTCACCAGCACGGAGCGCACGGTCCTGCCCCGCGCGCGGGCGTCGCGCACGGCCTCGGCCACCCGGCCGGGGTCCGGCACGCCCCCTTCACCCGGGGGAGCGGGCACCAGGATCGGGCTGGAGCCGATCAGATCGGCCTGCGCGGCGTAGCTGACCCAGCTGGGCATGGGCAGGACGACGTCACCGCCGATCGCCAGCAGCAGCCCGTACAGCAGCGACTTGCTGCCGGGGCCGCAGACGACCAGTCCGGGGTCGGTTTCGAGCCCTCGCCGGGTCCAATAGCCCGCCGCCGCGGCGCGGAGCTCGGCTGTCCCGGCGACGGGGCCGTAGCCGTTGCGGTCGGAGGCGGCGACCAGCTTCCCGCGCAGCGCCGGGTGCACGGGCAGACCGGCCTCACCGAAGGCCAGGTTCAGCACGCGTTCGCCGGCGCGCCGTCTCCGCTCGATGTCCTCGTTCGCCGCCAGAGTGGCGGAGAGTGTCACTGCCATGTTTGTCACGTTCCCAGGGTGGTTGGATGAAGGCATCAGTACAAGCGAGGCTTGTTGTGGGTAGGCATAAGGAAGTCCGATGCTTGATTTGCGCCGCCTGATGTTGATCAGCGAGTTCGCCCGCCGGGGCAGCATCGCCGCGGCCGCCGAGTCCCTCGGCTACAGCCCGTCGGCGGTCTCCCAGCAGCTCGCGACGCTGGAACGGGAGACGGGCACCGCCCTCATCGACCGGACGGCGCGAAGTGCGGAACTGACCGACGCCGGTCGGCGGCTCGTGGCCCACGCGGAACGCATCCTTTCGATGGTCGAAGAGGCGGAATCGGACCTTTCGGCCCACGCGGGCAGCCCCGCCGGGCGTGTCGTCGTGACCGCCTTCCCCACAGCGGCGGTGGCATTCGCCCCGGCGCTCGCCCGCTCCCTCCGCCGCCACACCGAACTCACCCTCCGCCTGCGGCAGAGCAGGTCCGGCCGGGGAATGCGGGAGGTGCAGTCGGGCGAGGTGGACATCGCGCTGATCGACGACTGGTACGGGCGCGCCGCCGACAGCGACAACCTGCGCGTCTTCCCGCTGCTGTCCGACCCGCTCGTGCTCGTGGTGCCGCGCCGGCATCGGCTCGCCGACCCAGAGGTGCCGCTCGACCTGCGCGAACTGCGGGACGAGCCGTGGATGGCCACCCCGGACGGTGAGCCGTCCCGGCTGGCCACGGACCGGCTGCTGGTGGACGTCGGCGGCCCCAAGCCCGTCCCGTGGGAGTTCGAGGGCCTGGGGACCATCCTGTCCCTGGTCGCCAAGGGCATCGGCATCGCGGCCGTGCCCGCGCTCGCCCTCGCGGCCGGGGTGCGCGGGCTGGCGGTGCGCCGGTTCCCCGGCGACCCGGTGGGCCGCGAGGTGCTCGCGGTGGCCCGCGCCTCCAGCGTCAACCGGCCCTCGGTCTCGGTGACGCTGCGCGCCGTGCACGTCGCCGCCCGCCTGATCTCCGCCGACCTCGCCCCCGTACGCCTCGCGGCCCGGTAGCGTTCCTGGCCATGCCGCCCTCGTACGCGATCGAGCACCTGCTGCTGTCCCAGCCGAGCGTCCGCACGGTCGCGGGCGTGGACGAGGTGGGCCGGGGCGCCTGGGCCGGCCCGGTCACCGTGTGCGCCGTGGTGCCGGGCGACGGCGAGCCGCCCGGCCGGCTGACCGACTCCAAGCGGCTCTCCGCGGACAGGCGTGAGACCGTGGCGGCGGAGCTGCGGGCGTGGGCGGCGGGGGTCGGGTTCGGGGAGGCGTCCCACCTGGAGATCGACGAGCTGGGCATGACCGAGGCGCTGCGCCGGGCGGCCAGACGGGCCCTGGAGGCGCTCCCGGTCAGGCCGGACGCGGTCATCCTCGACGGCAAGCACGACTACATCGGCCCGCCCTGGCGGGTGCGGCTGGAGGTGCGGGGCGACGCGGCCAGCGTGTCGGTGGCCGCCGCGTCGGTCCTGGCCAAGGTGCGCAGGGACGCGTACATGGCCGGCCTCGGGTGCGCGGATCACGGGTGCGCGGGTCATGAGTGCGCGGGTCACGAGTTCGCGGAGTACGGGTTCGCGGAGAACGCTGGTTACCCGTCACCGCGGCACCAGGAGGCGCTGGCCAGGCTGGGCCCGACGCCCTGCCACCGGCTCTCCTGGTCCTATCTCGACGACCTGCCCGCGTGGCGGCACCTGAAGCGACACCGGGATCCGGCCGTGGGGGAAGGCCAGGTCAGCCTCTTCGGGTGACATCATCTGTGGGGTGCGCATCGGCGTCTTCCTCATCGCGGCCGGCTTCCCCGGCCGGGAGCCGGGGCGGGTCCTGGCGGACACCGTCGAGTTGATCGTGGCCGCGGAGCGGGCCGGGTTCGACGAGGCGTGGATCGCCGAGCACCACTTCATGTCCTACGGCCTGTGCCCGTCGCCCACCACGCTGGCCGCGGTCGCGGCCGGCAGGACCTCCCGCATCGGGCTCGGCACGGCGGTGAGCGTGCTGTCCACCCAGCACCCGATCGCGCTGGCCGAGCAGGCGGCCATGCTGCACCACCTGTCGGGCGGCCGGTTCACGCTGGGGGTCGGCAGGGGCGGCCCGTGGGTGGACGTGGAGGTGTTCGGCACCGGGCTGGCGCGGTTCGAGCGCGGCTTCCCCGAGTCGCTGGATCTGCTGGTCGCAGCCCTGTCGGGCGGCCCGGTCAAGGCCGAAGGGGAGTTCTTCGCGTTCCGCGAGGTGAGCGTGGTGCCGCCCGCGCGGATGCGGCCGGTCGT
Organism: Nonomuraea sp. CA-218870; assembly: GCF_050936535.1. Classification (NCBI taxonomy): domain Bacteria; kingdom Bacillati; phylum Actinomycetota; class Actinomycetes; order Streptosporangiales; family Streptosporangiaceae; genus Nonomuraea; species Nonomuraea sp. CA-218870. Next base: position 729,178 of record NZ_JBNJMN010000001.1, read on the forward strand.
GGCCTGCACCTCCGCCGGCACCGCCGCGCTGGCGGCCGACCGGGGCCTGCCGATGCTGCTCGGCCTGCACGTCGGCGACGCGGAGAAGGCCGCCATGGTGCGCGGCTACGCCGTACGCGCCGGAGGGGCCGTACCCGGACACGTGGCGGCGGCGGTGGCGCACGTCGCCGACAGCACCGCGGAGGCGGTCGGGGAGCTGAGACGGGCGATGCCCGCCTGGCTGGAGCCGGGGCTCGCCGGTCACGTCGCGGTGGACGGCCGGCCGCGCCCGCCCAGGGACGTCGGCGCGTACGTGGACCTGCTGACCCGCATCCACCCGGTCGGCTCGGCCGGCCTGTGCGCCGAACGGCTGGCCCGCACGGCGCGGGAGACCGGCATCGAGCGGTTCCTGCTCATGGTCGAGGGCGCGGGGGACCCGGAGCGGGTGCTGGAGAACGTGCGGCGGCTGGGTGCGGAGGTGCTGCCCCGCCTCCGGTAGGCCACCCGCCCGCGGCGGGTGGCCGGGAGCGGAGCTAGCAGTCGACGAGCTCCGGCTTCTGGTTGAGGATCTGCGCCCGCGGCGTGACGAACTCGCGCAGGGCCTCGCCGGCGGAGGGCGCGAACACCGCCACCCGGTGGCAGTTCTGGAAGGCGAGCCGCACGCCGAAGTGGCGCTCCAGGGCGCCGCGCATGGCGTCGCTGGCCAGGCAGCGCAGGAGCTCCCCGCGCGCCTGCTCGTCCGGCGGCGGCACCTGGTTGTCCGCGAACTCGGCCCCGGACTCGTCTCGCTGCTCGACCAGCTCGCTGATCACCGACCAGGCGTAGGGCAGGGACTCGCGCACGCAGGCCACGAAGGCCGCGTCGTCGACGTCACCCGCGCGGGCCTGGTCGAGCAGATCGTTCGGAACGGTCAGCGACATGCTGTCTCCTTTCAAGAGAACATCGCCTTTCGACGCTAGGTGGTCATCCGGGAACCCTCCAGATGACCGGAGGGGGACAGTCGCGTGGGTCACGGGCCGTAGACGAACCCGGGGTCGATCTGTTCGGTCAGGTCGACGCCGGTCCTGGCGTTGGCCCACGCCCTGGCGTTGCGCAGGTGGAACTCGGCCGCCTGCCTGCCGAACCGCGCCCAGTCCTTCTCCTGCTCGTCGAGGCGCTTGAGCAGCACGGCGAGCGCGTCGGCGTTGCCGGGCTCCAGGTCGTCGAGGGCGAACCGGTGGCCCTGCTCCATCGCCCGTACGGCGGCGGAGTGCTCCATCCAGGTGAGGAGGTCGGGGCCGACGTGGGCGCGCAGGAACTCGACGTCGGACGGGCCGTGCACCTTGTTGCCGACGACGGCCAGGGCCACGCCGTAGTCGGCGGCGTGGTCGCGGTACTGCCGGTAGACGCCCACGCCCTGGCGGGTCGGCTCGGCGACCAGGAAGGTCAGGTCGAAGCGGGTGAACAGGCCGGAGGCGAACGAGTCGGAGCCGGCCGTCATGTCGACCACGACGTACTCGCCGGGGCCGTCGACCAGGTGGTTGAGCAGCAGCTCGACCGCGCCGACCTTGGAGTGGTAGCAGGCGACGCCGAGGTCGCCCTCCTCGAACGGCCCGGTGGCCATGAGCCGGATGCCCTCGGAGGTGGTGACCGCGTGCTCGTAGGCGGCGAGGTCGGGGAAGCGCAGCAGCCGGGAGCCGCGGCCGGGCGGGGTCGTCTTGACCATGACGTCGGCCGAGGGGATGCGCGGGTTGTCGCCGCGCAGCAGGTCCTTGATCTCGGCGAGGTGGGCGCCCAGCGGCTCGGGCGGCCGGTCGAGGCCGAGCACCAGCGCAAGGTGCTGGTTGATGTCGGCGTCGACGGCGACCACCGGGGCGCCCCGGCTCGCCAGGTGTCTCGCGAACAGCGCCGACAGCGTGGTCTTGCCGCTGCCTCCCTTGCCGACGAACGCCACTCTCACGGTTTGTCCCTCCTGATCACGATTATGAAAACCGTTTCCATTTCTGTGGCCCATCATGCCACAGCGGACGCGGGAGGGAAGGGGGAATCGCGGCCGTGTCCAGGCCCCTGAGATGCGGAAATAGTGTCAATAAGGTCGCGTTATCCCTCAATGCGCACACAACTGCTACGAAAACGTGTAACTTCCGCTGTGGTCCGGACGTCGGGGTGGTTCCGGCGCGACCGCTTTCACGGGGCGAAGGGGCAGGTCACGATGGCCCCATGCATGCGTCCATGGGGAGCGGGCAGCAAGGCAGCCGGGCCGAATCATGCCGGGAGTTGAGCATGGGCGAGGAGACAGCGCTACGCTGCCCGATCACCGCCGATCTTGCCCTGCTGCGCGAACACGTCCGCGCCTTCGCGGCGGCGGCGGGGCTCTCGGGCTCCCGGCTCGACGATCTGGTGATCGCGGTCAACGAGGCGGCCGACAACGTGCTCGAACACGGCGGCGGAGCCGGCACGCTCGACGCCCGCGCCGACGACCGGGGCATCTGGATCGACATCGAGGACTCGTCCGGCTCGCTGACGGCCGGCCACCTCTACCGTCAGGGAGCCGACCCGCCCCCCGCCGCCTCGCGCGGCTACGGCCTGTGGATCATCCGCAGGCTCTGCGACGAGGTCCTCGTCGAGCAGGCCGGTGACCGCTCCCTGCTGCGCATGAACATCCGCTTCCCCGCCCCGGACAAGACCGACGGCGACATCACGGGCCGCGCCGCCGACGCCCCGCCGGGCGCGTACCTGACCTGACCCTTCGCCATCCTTCGACGCGCTCGCGCCGCTCAGCCGCAGGTCTTGTCGAGAGTGACCGGGCCCTGCGGGGAGGTGGTCGTGGCCGGCGCGCTCCTGGCCTGGTTCGCGGGCCTGCGGGCCGGGGAGAGCGCCTCGGCCGCCTGGTGCCGGATGAACCGCCAGTCCGGATTGCTGGTGCTGATCAGCGGCGGGACGAAGTTGAGACTGCGGATCGGCTTGTCGCGCACCTTCTGCGCCAGCTCGACCAGCGCCGGGAGCAGGTCCTGGGGGACGTCCGTGGAGATCGCCCGCTTGGTGGCCGTGGCCAGGTTCTCGAAGCTGTTGAGCAGGGTGATCGGGTCGGCCTGCCTGGCCACCGCGTTGATCAGGCACTTCTGGCGGCCCATGCGCACGTAGTCGTCGCTGTCGGTGCGGGAGCGGCCGTACCAGAGCGCCTCCTCGCCGCTCAGCCGGCGGGTGCCCGCCTGCAGCAGGCCCTCGCGGTACTTGCCGTACACGATCGGCTCCTCGACGGTGATCCGCACGCCGCCCACGGCGTCGATCATCTCGGCGAAGCCATGCATGTCGATCATGGCGTAGTACCGGATCGGGATGCCGAGCACGCCGCCGACCGTCTGCTTGAGCAGGGCGGGGCCACGCTGCCTGTCCGGCACGCCCGGCACCACCTCGGGATGGTTCTCGGCGTACTGGAAGACCTCGTTGAGCAGGCCGGGGGAGTCCACGCCGTCGCCGGTGAAGCCGTACGGGAACCGGGCGCGGGCCGGGCCTGGCGGCATCGGCACCTCCTCCAGGTTGCGCGGCAGGCCGAGCAGCGTGGTCGCGCCCGTGGCGGTGTCCACGCTGGCCACGGTCATGCTGTCGGTGCGCACGCCGGGCCGGTTCGGCGCCGAGTCGGCCCCGACGAGCAGGAAGTTGACCCGCCGCGCGCCGCTCCACGGGTCCTCGGCCACGATCGGGCCTCCCAGGTTGCCGGCGAACAGGTGGTGCACCAGGTCGCGCGACACGTACGCGAGCCGCGCCGCGTACGCGGTCGGGGCCAGGACCAGCGCGCACAGCGCGACGGTGAGGCCGGCGGTGAGGGCACGCCCGGCCACGCCCGCCGCGGCGGGACGCACCAGCATGTAGGACCAGATGATCACGGTCGTCCAGGCGGTCGCGATGACGGCCAGGATGAGGGCAAGGCCGGTCATCCAGCCCGGCTGCACGGCCAGCGACAGCAGTTGGGTGCTGAACGCGGTGACCACGGTGAGGATCCCGGCGATCAGCAGGATCTGCACCGACATGAGAACGAACGCGGTGCGATGGCGATGCGTCGCCAGATGGGCGGTCCCCCACAGCAGGGCGGAGCCCAATGTCAGTCCGAGGCTCAGGCCGAGGCCGAAGCCGCGATTCCTACCAGTCATCCCTGGTCAAACCCCCCGCAGTGCGCAGATCCCACCAACGCTAATCCGGTCACCGGCTGATTCACCGTGTCGTGGGTCGAAGGCGAGTCAACATGAGCCAAGAGACTCTTTGCGTTATAACGTGAATGTGGGTAATCGACGTGGAAAGTACGGGTTAGATGCCCCCTGGGCGCTGGCCGGTCTCGTCCTCGGCGCGCTGCTCCTGCTCGCGCTCATGCTCGTCTCCTTCGCCTCCGACGTCGTCATGGCGGGCGTCGTCTTCCTCGCCGGCGCCTGCTACACGCTCGCCAGCGCCGCCAGCCACCTCCACACCAGCGTGCGCGGCAGGTTCGCCGTCTGGAAGGAGGAACTGGCCCGGCTCGACGGCCACGAGAACGTGCTCGACCTCGGCTGCGGGCGCGGCGCGGTGCTCCTGCTCGCCGCCGGACGGCTGACCTCCGGACACGCCACCGGCGTCCACGCGGGCCGCACCAGGGGCCGGTCCCGCTCCGACGAAGCCGTCACCCGCGCCAACGCCGCGGCCGAAGGCGTCCGCGACCGCGTCCACCAGATCACCGCCGACCTGCGCGACCTGCCCTTCGGCGACGAGGAGTTCGACGTCGTCCTGTCCGCCCTGGCCCTGCGCGACCTCCCCGGCGCCGCCGCCCGCGAACAGGCCGTGCGCGAGGCGTACCGGGTCGTCCGCCCCGGCGGCCTGCTCCTCGTCGCGGACCTCCAGCACACGCCCGCGTACGAGGCCGCGCTGCGCGGCCTCGGAGCCCGTGACGTACGCGCCCGCGACCTCGGCTGGCGGTACTGGTACGGCGGGCCATGGCGCCGGACCTGCATGGTCGAGGCGCGCAAACCCTAGGCGGGTTTGGCGGCTCGGCAGGGGGTAACCAGAGGTGTTCATGAGCGATGTCGAGACCGGCACAGTCACCACCAAGGTGCCCGCACGGCTGGATCGCCTCCCGTGGTCGCGCTGGCACTGGATGATCGTCATCGGGCTCGGCACCGTCTGGATCCTCGACGGGCTCGAAGTCACCATAGTCGGCAACCTCTCCGCCCAGCTGGCCAAACCCGGCAGCGGTCTCGACATCACCCAGGAGCAGGTCGCCGGCCTCGCCGCCGCGCTCTACGTCGCCGGAGCCTGCTCGGGAGCGCTGTTCTTCGGCTGGCTCACCGACAGGTTCGGCCGCAAGAAGCTGTTCATCATCACGCTGATCGTCTACCTGGCGGCCACGCTCGCCACCGCGTTCTCGTTCAGCGTGTGGTGGTTCTTCCTGTTCCGCTTCCTGACGGGGTTCGGCATCGGCGGCGAGTACGCGGCCATCAACTCCGCCATCGACGAGCTCATCCCCAGCCGGCACCGCGGCCGCATCGACATCCTCATCAACGGCAGCTACTGGCTCGGCGCGGCCGGAGGCGCGCTGCTGACCGTGCCGCTGCTGAACAACCTGCCCGTCAACATCGGCTGGCGCGTCGCCTTCGGGCTCGGCGTGGTCCTCGGGCTCGCCATCCTGCTCGTCCGCAGGCACGTACCGGAGAGCCCGCGCTGGCTGTTCATCCACGGGCGGGGCGACGAGGCGGAGGAGATCGTCCGCGGCGTCGAGGAGGAGGTGCGCCGCGAGACCCGGCAGGAACTGCCCGAGCCCGGTCAGTCCATGACCATCCACACGCGCAAGTCGATCGGGTTCATCCGCATCGCGCACACGATGGTGGCCCTCTACCCCACCCGGACGGTGCTGGGGCTGTCGCTCTTCATCGGGCAGGCGTTCCTCTACAACGCGATCACCTTCGGGTACGCGCAGATCCTGTCGACGTTCTTCCAGATCGACACCCACACCGGCTACTACTTCGCCGTCATCGCCGTCGGCAACTTCCTCGGCCCGCTCGTCCTCGGTCCGCTCTTCGACACCGTCGGGCGGGTCCCGATGATCTCGGCCACCTACATCGGCTCAGGGCTGCTGCTGCTGGGCACCGCCTGGATGTTCAACGAGGGCATGCTCACGGCCGTCACCCTGACCGCCTGCTGGTCGGTGGTGCTCTTCGTCGCCTCGGCGGGGGCCGCGTCGGCCTACCTCACGGTCAGCGAGATCTTCCCGATGGAGACCAGGGCGATGGCCATCGCCTTCTTCTTCGCCATCGGCACCGCGGCGGGCGGCATCGCCGGGCCGCTGATCTTCGCGAACCTGGTGGCCAGCGGCGTTCCCGGGGACACGGCGGTGGCCTTCGCCATCGGGGCCGTGCTCATGATCCTCGCGGGCATCGTGGAGCTGGTCTTCGGGGTGAAGGCGGAACGGCGGGGCCTCGAAGACATCGCCACCCCGCTGTCCGCCGCACGCCCGGAGCAGGCCACCTGACGGCGTCGACGGTCTCAGCCGGGCAGCGCGACAGTGAGGTCCACTTCGACGAGCTGCCCGGCGAAGCCGAGCCGGGCGACGCCCAGGAGGGTGCTGGCGGTGGTGAACGCCGGCGCGATGGGCGAGTCGCCGAGCCGCCGCCAGGCGGAGCCCAGCACCGTGCTCTCGGCGCTGACCACGTAGATCACGGAACGGACGACCTGCTCCGGCCGGGCCCCGATCGCGGCCAGCGCGGCGAGGGCGTTGGCCGCGACCTGGTCGATCTGGGCGTCCAGGTCTCCGGGACCGACGAGGGCGCCGGTCGGGTCGAGCGGGCACTGACCGGCGAGGTACGCCGTCCGTCCGGCCTCCACGACCGTGACGTGGTGGTAGCCGGGTGTCGGGTGGAGCTCGTCGGGGTTGATACGGGTGATCTTCGTCGTCATGCCGTCGAGTCTGACCGGCCCACCCCCGCCCCCGCATCCCGATATCCGCCGCCCGCGACCCACGCGAAGACCGTTCCGGCCGGTCGCCCTGCCTTCCGGGAGGACAGGACCGGTCTCCCCGGTGTGGGTCTCCGGGCGGGTGCCGGTCAGGGGCGCAGGACGTACCTGCCGCGTACGCCGCCCTTGGCGAGCGCGCGGTGGGCGGAGGCGACCTCGTCGAGCGGCACCACGGCGTGCACGCGCGCCGGAAGCCGGCCCTCGGCCGTGGCCTGGAGGATGCCCGCCAGCCGGGCGCCGTCGGGCCGCGCGATCAGCGCCCGGACCGTGATGCCGCGCTCCCCGGCCGGCTCCGCGCCCGGTTGCACGCCGACGAACAGGCCGCCGTCGCGGACCAGCGGGACGCCCGCCTCCTGGAGGGCCGCGGCGTCGGCCACCGCGTCCCAGCCGGGCGCCGGGCGGTCGGTGAAGCCCGCGCCGAGGCCGCGCACGAACTCCTCGTCCTGGGTCCTGGCCAGCCCAGTGACCCGCCAGCCGCGCTCGGCCGCGAGCACGGCGACGTTCGCGCCGAGCGCGCCCGCGGCGCCGGTCACCAGCAGGCTCCGGCCCTCGCCGTCGCCGAGCAGGTCGACGAGCTGGGCCGCGCCCACGCCGTTGAGCGGCACCGCGGCCGCGGTGGTCAGGTCGAGGCCGTCGGGCACGAGCGCGACGTCGGCCGCCGTCACGACGAGCTGTTCGGCGTAGGTGCCGAAGTCGCGGTCGAACCCGTCGATCAGGCCCGCGACCCGGCTGCCGACCGGCAGGTCGACGCCGGGCCCCGCCGCGGCGACGGTCCCGGCGAAGTCCCAGCCCAGACCGGTGTGGTGCGGCTGGTGGACCAGCCCGCGCCGGTGGAACAGCCCGGCGGCGACCGCCACGTCGACGGGGTTGACGGCGGCCCCGGCGATCGCGACGCGGACCTGGCCCGGCCCGGGTTCGGTGACGGGCACGTCGATGATCTCGATCGAGTCCGGGCCCCCGGGGACGCGGACGACGGCGGTGCGGAACGTGGTGGACATGGGTTCCTCCTGTGGTGAGATCCACGCTGTTGCACCACAATGGATGGGTAACTCTCCAACAGGAAGTACGCACTTCGAAGTGCGTAGGCCACCGAGCGGTAAGGAGCCACCGATGCCGACCATGACGGCGGCCGAGCGCCGGGCCCAGGAGAAGCGGGAGTACGACGCGTTCCTGGCGGGCTGTCCCAGCCGCCTGCTCCTGGACCGCGTCTCCGACAAGTGGGTGGCCCTGGTGCTGGCCGCGCTGGGCGAGGGCGGCCAGCGCCCCGGCGACACCCGCGCCGGGGCGCCGATGCGCTACTCCGAGCTGGCCCGCCGGCTGGCCGGGGTCAGCCAGAAGATGCTGACCCAGACGCTGCGCACCCTCGAACGCGACGGCCTGCTCACCCGTACGGTGACGCCCACCGTGCCCGTCACCGTCACCTACGAGCTGACCGGCCTCGGCCACTCGCTCCAGGGCCTCATGCGTGAGGTCAAGGCCTGGGCCGAGCGGCACATGGACGACGTGCTGGCCAACCGGGAGGAGTACGACTCCCGCGCCGGCGAGGTCAGGTGATCGTACGGCGGAAGACGACGGTGGCCGTGAAGCGGTCGCCGTCCTCCGGGTCCGGCTGGACCTTGGCGCTGATCACGTGCACTTCGGCGCCGGCGCCGAAGAACCGCTCCGCCAGGGGGTAGGCCGCGGCCTCGATGGCCGCCGGGGTCCGCTCGCTGACCGTCACGGACAGTTCGAAGGGGAAGGGGTCCATTCTCTGCATGTCACCTGCCTGAATGCTCGCGCCCGCTTCGGATCCCGCTACCCAGGCGGCCGGCTCTGACACGGCGCGAGGAGATCGAGTTCCAGAAGATCGCGGAAGGCTCGTTCGAGAGAGAACTCATCCCCATCACGGGCTAGGCGTCACTGCAGGTAATCAGCGGTGCGTGGTCGTTCTGCCGGAGGTTACGTGAGCGTTCTGCCGCACTGTTGGCGCTGACGACGTGCCGCGACTACGACGTCTGCTACCGGCCCGGCACCGTGGCCGTGCCGGACGTCGTACTCAGAGACCGAGTCCGGCGAGGGTCTCGTGGAAGGCGGTGATGGCCGCCTGGATCGCCGGATGCTCCCCGTACCCGCGCCTGAAGGCCGCCAGGGTGCGGCGGTGCAGGGGGAGCGGGGTGAGCCGGACGCCGGACGGCGGGGTGAGGGCCGCGAGGCGGGGCACCAGCGCCACGCCCTGCCCGGCGGCGGCGAAGGACAGCACGGTGTCGAAGTCGTCGAGGTGGTGGCGCACGTCCGGCTCGAACCCGGCCGCCTGACAGGCTCTGATCGTCATCGTGTGGCACAGGGTGCCGGGCGTGCCGGCGATCCACGGGTCGTCTGCGGCGGCGGCGATGGCGGGCCGGTCGGTGAGGTACATGGGCTCGGCGAACAGCGGCTCGGTCTCCAGGGCCGCGTCGGTGACCGGGGGCACGAAGTCGTACTCGTGCACGAGCGCGATGTCGAGTTCGCCGGCGCGCAGGGCGGCGGAGACGTCGGCCGGGTCGATCTCGGAGATCATCGGCGTCAGCGCCGGGTGGGCGGCGGCGAGCCGGGCCAGCGCCGGGGGCAGCAGGACGCGGGCGGCGGTGGGGAACGCGCCGACCCGCAGCGGCCCGGCGGGGCCTCCGCGGGCGGCGGCGAGCGCGGCGGAGGCGCGTTCGAGCTGTTCGAGCACGGCCTGCGCGTGCCCGACGAGCAGCCACCCGGCCGGGGTGAGCGTCACGGTGCGGCCGGTGCGCTCCAGCAGCGGCACGCCCGCCTCGCGTTCGAGTGCGCTGAGTTGCTGGGAGACCGCCGAGGGGGTGAACGCGGCGGCCTCGGCGACGGCCGCGATGGTGCCGCGCCGGGACAACTCGCGCAGGAGGTGCAGCTTGCGCGGGTCGAGCATCAGTCCATCTTACGGTGCAGCTTAGAAATGGTCGCTGGACCTTACGGATCGATCCGGGCGAGGCTGGGAACATGTTCACCGGAATCCATGTACCTCTGATCACTCCCTATGACGCCGAGGGCGAGGTGTCCTTCGACGCGCTCGGCAAGCTCGCCGATCACGTGCTCGGCCAGGGCGCCTCCGGCCTGGTCGCGCTGGGCACGACCGGCGAGGTCGCGGCCCTGACGCCGGACGAGCGCGACCGGGTGATCGAGACGTGCGCGGCCGCGTGCCGGGAGCGCGGGCTGCCGCTGACCGTCGGCGTCACCGGCAACGACACCCGCTCGGTCGGCCGGGCGCTCAGGGAACTGCCGGAGGGGGTCGCGGCGGCGCTCGTCACTGTGCCGTATTTACTGCGGCCGTCGGAGCGCGGCGTGATCGCGCACTTCGAGGCGCTGGCCGAGGAGACCCCGGTGCCGTTGATGATCTACCACATCCCCTACCGCACCGGGCAGGCGGTGAGCGCGGCGACCCTGCGGCGGCTCGGCGCCCACCCGCGGATCGCCGCCGTCAAGTACGCGGCGGGCGGCGTCGACCAGGACGCGGTGGACCTGCTCGGTGACCTGCCTGACGGGTTCGACGTGCTGGGCGGGGACGACGCGTTCGTCTCGCCGCTGCTGGCCCTGGGCGCGTCCGGCGGCGTCCTGGCCTCGGCTCACCTGGCCACCGGCGCGTTCGCCGAGCTGGCCGCGGCCTGGCGGGCCGGCGACGTGGCCCGGGGCAGGACGCTGGGGCATCGGCTGGCCCGGCTGTCGGCCGCGCTGTTCGCCGAGCCGAACCCGACGGTGATCAAGGGCGTGCTGCACGCCCGCGGCCTCATCCCCACCCCCGACGTGCGGCTGCCGCTGCTGCCCGCGAGCCGGGAGGCGGTGTCACAGGCTGACCTGGTGGCGGTACATCCAGGCCAGTGACTCCTGGTTCGCCTGGCGCTTGAGGATGATCGGCAGCAGCGCGTCCCTGAAGATCCGGCCGACCGGCCCGGCGGCCTTGCTGTTGCTGATCCTCCTGGCGTAGGCGACCACCCGCTCGGCGCGCTCGCGCCGCTCGCTCTCGTACCGGCCGAACGCCTCCCGATGGCCGGCGGCGTCGCGCAGGCAGCGGGCGAGCACCACGGCGTCCTCGACGGCCTGCGACGCGCCCTGCCCGGAACTGGGGGAGGTGGCGTGCGCGGCGTCGCCGGTCAGCACCACCCTGCCGCGGTGCCACACGGGCACCGGCGGCAGGTCGTGGATGGGGAACACCTGGCCCAGGTCGGCACGCCGGACCAGAGCGGCGGCGATGCCGGCGTCGTCCGCGAACGCCTCCTCCAGCACCGGCCGCCAGTCCGCCGGCTCGTCGCCGAGCGCGCGAGGCAGGTTCGCGAACCACCACGTCTCGCCGTCAGCGGTCACCGTGTAGCCGAAGAACGCCCGCTTGCCGAACACCATGTGGTAGACGCCGGGTTCGCCCTTGATAGAGGAGTCCTTGTAGATGCCGCCACAGTTGTACAGGCCGGTGTAGCGCGGTTCTGGCGCCTCGGGGTCGAGCAGCCGCCGGGTGCGCGAGTGCACGCCGTCGGCCGCGATCAGCAGGTCGCCGGTCGCGCTCGTGCCGTCCTCGTACCGGGCCACCACCTGGGAGCCGGTGTCGTCGAAGGAGACCAGGCGCTTGCCGTAGGCGATCGGGACGCCCCGTGCGGTGGCCGCGTCCCGCATGATCCGGTAGAGGTCCGAGCGCAGGATCGTGTGGCTCACCGTGCCGTCGTCCAGCGTCATCCCGTTGGGCACCCGGCCCAGGCGCTTGCCCGTGCCGCTCGACATGACCATGTCGGGCGTGGGGATGCCGGCGCGCGCCACCTCGTGGTGCAGGCCGAGCACGCGCAGCGCGGCCATCCCGTTGGAGGCGACGTTGAGGAACGCGCCCACGCCCTCGGCGCCGGCGCCGTACGCCTCGTAGATCTCGGCGTCGATGCCCACCTCGCGCAGCGCCATGGCGATGGCGGGGCCGCCGATCCCGCACCCTGTGATGAGAGCCTTCACCGTGATAACCTTTCGTTCGGTCGAACGAAATATATGTCGAGGCAGGATCGCATGTCCAGAGATGTTTCGGGCCATCGAAAGAAATTGCTCGACGCGCTGACCACGGCCGGGCGGGAGAACAGCAACGCCGCCGTCATGTACCACACGGCCATGGGCGAGCGGCTGGGCCTCGGCATGACCGAGGAGAAGACCCTCGACCTGCTGCAACGCCTAGGCCCGCTGACGGCGGGGGAGATCTGCCGGCACACCGGTCTGGCCCCCGCCACCGTCAGCAACCAGATCGACCGGCTGGAGGCCAAAGGGCTGGCCCGGCGGGCCCGCCACCCCAAGGACCGGCGCCGCGTCATCGTGGAGATCGACCAGGAGCGGCTGGCCGGCTTCGAGGAGCTGTTCATGCCGCTGGTGACCGGCCTGGCGGGCCTCTACGAGCGCTACACCGACGAGCAGCTGGAGCTCATCCTCGACTTCCTCGGCCGGGCCACGGCCATCCAGCGCGCCGCCACCGCCACCCTGGCCCGGCAGGAGACCCGGCCCGTCAGCGGTCCCTGATCGCGGTGCCGACGTCGCGGACCTGGTCCGCCAGCAGCCCCAGTGCGCCGACGGCCCGGCTCATCGGGTCGTCGGCGTCCCCGCCCAGCGCCTTGTCCCGCAGGTAGGCGGCCCTGATCGCGGCCCAGCGCGCCGCCTGCTCCGGGCCGAGGCGGCCGCGCAGCTCCGCCAGCTTGAGCAGGTTCGCCTCGGCGTCCGCGGTGAGCGTCTGCGCCTCGCCCAGGTAATGGTCGTCGATGAGCGCCTCCAGCTCCTCGTCGTTCATCGCCGGGACGATCCGCTCGGCCAGCTTGTTCATGTTCCGGTACGAGCCCTGCAGCCGGTACGGCGGCTCGGTGCGCGAGGCGTCGGCCTGGGCGGCGGAGGCGATGTAGGCCCGGTTGTTGGCCGGCACCACCTCCTGGACCCGCACCAGCTTGCGCAGCACGCTCAGCACCTGGTCCAGCTCGGGCTTGGTGTACGGGTGCGTGAGCTGGTCCGGCCGCACCGACGCGTCACCCCTGGCCAGCCGGACCAGCAGCTCCACGTCCGACCGGTCGCGGGCCGACAGCGGGGCGAGCACCGGGTTCGCCCGCCATGCACACGGCGAAACCGCTTGCCGCGCAGGTCGTAGGTGCGGGTCCGGCCGTTCCAGACGCCCTCAATACGCCGTTGCGCGTCGCAGAGCGAGATGAACTTCTGCAGCAGCTCGGGCGAGGTGTGCTGGATGTCGTCCAGGTACAGCAGGGTGTTGTTGCCCGCCTCCAGCGCGAACGAGATCTTCTCCACCTCCTGCCTGGCGGTCGCGTTCGGCGCCTCGGCCGGATCGAGCGAGGTCACGTCGTGGCCCAGCGCCGGCCCGTTCACCTTGACGAACAGCAGCCCGAGCCGGCTGGCCACGTACTCCATCAGCGTCGTCTTGCCGTAGCCGGGCGGCGAGATGAGCAGCAGCAGCCCCATCTGGTCGGTGCGCCTGCCCTCGCCCGCCGCGCCGAGCTGCTTGGCCAGGTTGCCGCCGATGAGCGGCAGGTACACCTCTGGTACGCGCGAAAGCCCGGCACCCGCTCGGCCGCGAAGCGCCGGACCCTGGACAGCAGCTCGTCCAGCCGGAGCTCCAGTTTCCTGTCGGCGATCCGCGGGTGCGACCCGAGCAGGCCCTCCACGGTGGCGGTGACGGGGGCGCCGGAGTCGTGCCTGGGCAGGTCGCACAGCAGGACGGCGACGGCCTCGGCCAGCTCAGGCCCCTGCGCGTACGCGCCGAGCCAGGCGTGGGCGAGCTGCAGCCGTTCCGGCAGCGGGACGGACGCGAGGTCGGACTCGAACGCGTGGGTCCCGGCCGGCCCGAGCGCGTGGTGGAACCCGTCCAGCAGGTCGCGCGCGGCCTTGCCGGTGACGAACCCGGCGGGCGTGCCGGCCAGCTCCTCCACCAGGTAGTCACCGGCCGCCGCGGCGTCGGCGTCGGCCAGGCCGACCGTCGCCAGGAAGGCGGCGATCAGCGCGCCCAGCTCGGCGGCGAGCGCGGTCAGGGCCGGTCCCGGGCCGAAGACCTCGCGGGCGCGCACCAGCGACACGGCCCTGGTGGCCAATGTTTTACGTGAAACCTCGTCCACCCCGTGCGCCCAGAACAGCTGCGCCGCGGCCCGCGCCTCCGGCGGGTGGCGCAGCAGCCCGGCGCCTTCGCGGAGCCGGACCAGCGCGTCGAGGATCGCGGCGGCGTCGTGGTCGTGCACGCCCCGCTCGTAGCCCTCGTCGTAGCGGGCCTCGGCGGCCTCCCGGACCAGGCGGGCCAGGTCGTCGCCGGGGGCGGCCCGGTCCAGCAGCGAGGCCGCGAGGTACTCGCCCCGGTAGACCTCGGGCGTCTCGGACACCAGGAGCTGGTCCCAGAAGGGCCGGGTGTCGGCGAACGAGACCGGCACGGGCGAGCGGAAGTCGGTGCCGGTGATGGCCAGCCGCATGGTGTCGTCGTGCGGCACCAGCGTGAGGTCGACGGGCTGGGTGTTCACCGCGAACCGGTGACGGCGCTTCTCGGTCTCGACCTCCTTGTCCTTGGCGATGCGCGACAGCTCGGTCTCCCGCTCGCGGGCGATGACCTCCAGCAGGCGGTCCTTCTCGATGCGCTCGGACTCGATGGCGCCTCCTCGCGCGCCATGCTCCGTCCCCCGGTGCCGTTCTGTCGGACTCTATACATGTAAAGCGCGAGTAAGAGGTTGCGGCTGGTCCGCGCGGTTGACCTCAAGCGCGGTTGAGGAAGCACGCTGGCCGCATGAGTGAAGAGACGATGCGGGCCGCCGCCTTCGCCGAGTTCGGCGGCCCCGAGGTGCTGAAGGTGATGCGGCTGCCGGCCCCGCAGGCCGGCCCCGGCCAGGTCCGGGTACGGGTGAAGACCGCCGGCGTGCAGCCGTTCGACGCCGCCGTGCGGGCCGGGTGGACCCCGCCGGGGCTGCCGGGTGGCCTGCCGCGCGTCCCCGGCAACGAGTTCGCGGGCGTGGTGGACCAGGTGGGGGCGGGAGTGACGGGGGTGGAGCCGGGCGCCGAGGTGCTCGGGTTCTCGGTGCTCAACTGCTACGCCGAGTACGTCGTCGTCGGCGCGGGCGACGTGACGCCCAGACCCGCCTCGATGCCGTGGGAGGTGGCCGGCGGGCTCACCGCGGGCGCGCAGACGGCCGAGCTGGCGCTCGACGGGATCGCCGTCGGCGCGGGCGACACCCTGCTGGTGCACGCCGCCGCCGGCGCGGTCGGCACCGCCGCCGTGCAGATCGCCAGGATGCGCGGCGCCACCGTGATCGGCACCGCCCGCGAGGCGAACCACCCCTACCTGCGCGAGCTCGGCGCCATCCCGGTCGCCTACGGCCCGGGCCTGGCGGACCGGGTGCGCGCCCTCGCACCCGACGGCGTGGACGCCGCGCTCGACGGCGCGGGCGGCGACGCCCTGGACGTGTCGCTGGAACTGGTCAAGGACCGCGGCCGCATCCTGACGCTGGTCGAGCACGGCAAGGCCGCCGACCTCGGCATCCAGGTCACCCGGGGCACGCGCAGCGCCGAGCGCCTGGCCCGCTACGCCGCCCTGTACGCCGAGGGCCGGCTCATCTTCCCGGTACGGCGCACGTACCCGCTGGAGGGCGCGGCGGACGCGCACCGCGAGATCGAGGCCCGCCACGGCCGGGGCAAGATCGTCCTTCTGGTCGGCTAGGAACGGGCGCGCTGCCGCTGGTTGAACCGGCCGACCTTGGCCCGGTTGCCGCACACGTCCATCGAGCACCAGCGGCGGCCGCCGTTCTTGCTCACGTCGTAGAACCACAGCACACAACGCGGGTTGGCGCACTTGCGCACCCGCTCAGGGCGGTCGCCGAGCACGCGGACCAGGTCGGCGGCCGCCACCCAGGCCGCGTGCCAGGCGGGATCGTCCAGGACGACGACCTCGTACGGCTGCGCGCCGCGCACCTGCGGCCGGCGGGCGCCGTGCGCCAGCACCGCGTTCAGCGGGCCTTCCTCGCCCCGCTCCAGCAGCGCGCGCATCGCGTCGCGGGCCCGGACCAGCCGGTCGCGGGCGCGCTCCGGGTCGTCGCGGCCCGGCAGGCCGTGATCGGCCAGCCAGGCCCGTACGCCGTCGGGGTCGTCGAACTGGTCGACCAGCGTGGCGTCGTCGATCCACACGGTGTCGACCAGGTCCAGCCCCACGGGTTCGGTCCTGAGCGGGCGGAGTCTCACGCTGATTAACCTCTGAAGTCCATTTGACCGGTTGCAGATCACCATGCTATCACTTAACCGTCTAAACCATTTTCACCGGTTAAGAGGTTCGCCATGGCCATGCGTTACCGCACCGTCCGCGTCGACGGGCTCGACGTCTTCTACCGGGAGGCGGGCGACCCGTCCGCGCCCACGCTCGTCCTGCTGCACGGCTTCCCGACCTCGTCCATCGCCTACCAGGAGCTGATCGGCGAGCTGTCGGACGAGTTCCACCTGATCGCACCCGACTACCCCGGGTTCGGGCACAGCTCGGCGCCGGCCGCCGACGACTTCGGCTACACCTTCGACCGGCTCGCCGACGTGGTGGACCGGACGCTGGACGCGCTCGGGCTCCGCCGGTACGCGCTCTACGTGCACGACTACGGCGCGCCGATCGGCTTCCGGCTCGCCGAACGGCACCCCGAACGGATCACCGGCATCGTCACGCAGAACGGCAACGCCTACGAGGAAGGACTGACCCCGTTCTGGGACCCGTTCCGCAAGCTCTGGGCCGACCCGCACGCCGACCCCTCGGCGCTGCGCGCCTTCTTCACCCGGGAGGCCACCCACTGGCAGTACACGCACGGCGTGCCCGACGCCGCGCTGGTCAACCCGGACAAGGAGCTGTTCGACCAGGCGCTGCTCGACCGGCCGGGCAACGACGCCGTCCAGCTCGCGCTCTTCCTGGACTACGCGGCCAACGTCGCCCTCTACCCGCGGTGGCAGCAGTACCTGCGCACCCACCGCCCGCCGGTGCTGGCCGTGTGGGGCCGCAACGACGAGATCTTCGGCCCGGCCGGCGCGCGGGCCTTCGCCGGCGACGTGCCGGACGCCCGCATCCACCTGCTCGACGCGGGCCACTTCCCGCTGGAGACCAGGCTCACCCAGATCGCGGCCCTGACCCGCGACTTCCTGCACAGCCTGTCGGACTGACCCCGATGACCCACTCCACCCCCACCGGCCCCTACCCGACGCCCGGTCCGGGGTCCGGTGGGCGCCGGGTCAAGGACGCGATGGTCGCCACGGTGGCGGCGCTGGCCGGGCTGCTGCTGCTCGCCGCCGTGGCCGGCGCGGTCGAACCCGGCCTGTTCGCGGTGCCGTTCGTGGCCAGCGCGGGGATCGTGGCGCTGGCCCCGGCGGCGCCGTTCGCGCAGCCCCGCAGCATCGTGCTCGGCCACGCCGTCGCGGCGGCGATCGCCCTGGCCGCCACCGCCGTGGCCGGCCCGTCGGTGTGGACGGCGGCCGTGGCCGCCGCCCTGTCGATCGCGCCCATGCTTCTCCTGCGCGCCCCGCACCCGCCCGCCGCGGCCACCGCGGCGCTGATCGGGCTCACCGCGCCGGACCCGGTCTACCTGCTCAACCCGGTGCTCACCGCCAGCGCCCTGGTGATCGCCGGCGGAGTGGCACTGGGCAGGGTGCTCCCGGGCCAGAGGTACCCGGCCTACTGGCGGTGAGTCATCGCCTCGGCGATGGCGAGCTGGATCTCGTTCAGCCGGATCTCACCGTCCTCGACGTCCCACAGCGAGTTCTGCAGCACCCGGCCGAGCGTCCATCCGGCCGCCCGCGCCGGGTCCAGCTCCAGCGCCTCCACCAGCAGGTCGAAGCGGCGCAGTACGCTCCCGCGTACGTCGCCGGAGGCCACCACCTCGCCCCACCGGTTGTCCAGCGCGGGCATCAGGTCGAACCCGGGGTCGCCGGCCAGCGGCTTCGGGTCGATCGCCAGCCACGGCTCCCGCCCGGCGGCCAGCACGTTGTCGTAGTGGAGATCCCAGTGGAGCAGCCGGTCGCCGGGCTCGGGGACGAGTTCGGCGACCGCCGCCGCGCACCGGCGCAGCCACGCCCGGTCCTCCTCCCGGGACACCTTCGCCAGCGCCCCGGGCACGTCCTCCAGCATCCGCCCGGCGAGGTCGCCGAGCCGCCGCAGCCCTGCGGGCGCGGGCCGCGCCACCAGCCGGGCCAGCAGCTCGGCGAGGATCTCCAACGCCTTCACCTCGTCCGGCACCGCCGACAGCGACCGGCTCTCGTCCAGCCGCTCCAGCAGCATCGTCCCGGTGGCCGGGTCGTGCTCCAGCAGCAGCACCGACCCGTCGCCGGCCCAGGCGCGCAGCCCCACGGGCTCGGTCGCGTTCTCGTCGGTGACGGGCTGCAGCTTGAGCGCGGCGGGCATGCCGTCGGCCCGCACCACGGGCAGCACCAGAGAGACCACCCCGTGCATGGGCCGGCCGTCGAGGCGCAGCCCCCACTCCTCCAGATAGCGCCCGGCCAGCGCGGGCAGCCCCGCCGACCAGGCCCGCCCCGCCTCGCCCTCCCACTTGACATGCGACTCGGTCAACGCCGGCGGCACCACGATCTCCATGCCACCAGTCTGGCCGCCGGGACAACCGGTTTTCACGGGGTCACGGCCTTGCGCAGGGAGTGCAGGCACAGCCGCAACGCCGTGTGCTTGGGCACGCACTGCTCCCGGGTGTGCTGCCAGGCCGCGTACAGCATGGCCCACAGCAAGCTGCCCACCCAGGCTGTCGACAGCGCGGGGTCGATGGTGCCGTCGGCGTGCCCGCGCTCGATGAGCCGGGTCAGCGCCTGATCCGCCTCGGTCTCCGAGTCCCAGCTCTCCCAGTCGGCCAGCTGCGGGTTCTCGAAGGCGAACAGGAAGCCGTCGCCCAGCTCGAAGTACTCCTGGCAGAGCCGGTCGAGCGCCTCGACGGCGGGGCCGTCGTCGAGGCGGGCCCGCTCTGTGGTGGTCGCCACCAGCTCCATGAGGTGCGCGCCGATCGCGCTCAGCAGGTCGGAGCGCTCGCGGAAGTAGCGGTGGACGGTCGTGCGGCCGACTCCGGCGGCGGCCGCCACGTCGGCCAGCGAGGCGGACGGGTTTCTGGCGAGGGTCGACACGGCCGCGTCGAGGATGGCGCGTCGTGTGCGTGCCCGGGTGCCCGTCTCGTCCATGGGCTTACGGTACAGGGGCCACCAGAGAGAAACTCATTTGACCGATTATGGAACATTGATGTTCCATGATGGGTATGAAAATTCCGGAATCCTGGCGCATCCTGTGGTCCTTCGCCCGGCCGCACGTCCGCACGCTCGCGTCCGGGCTGCTCCTGGCGCTGGTGGGCTCGGCGCTGGCCCTCGCCACGCCGATGATCACCAAGTGGGTGCTCGACGCGCTCGGGACCGGAGCCTCGCTCGCGGCGCCCGTCGGCGCGCTGCTGGCGCTGCTCGTGGTGGGCATCGTGGTCGGGCGCTGGCAGTGGGTCATGCTCGGCTCCCTGGGCGAGCGGGTGGTCCTGGAGGCGCGCGACTCGGTGGTGCGCCGCTTCCTGAGGGCCACGGTGCCCGCCGTCACCCGTCACCCGGCAGGTGAGCTGGTCACCCGTGTGACCTCCGACACCGTGCTGCTCAGAGAGGCCGCGACCTCCAGCGTGATCGGCCTGGTCAACGGCACCGTCATGCTGGTCGGCACGCTCGTCCTGATGGGCGTGCTCGACCTGGTCCTGCTCGCGGTCACGGTGGTGGCCGTGCTCGTGGTGATCGTGCTGTTCGCGCTGCTCATGCCCACGATCTCCAAGGCCCAGGAACGGGCGCAGGAGCATGTCGGGCGGCTCGGCGGCGTGCTGGAGGGCACGCTGCGGGCCATCAGGACCGTGAAGGCCAGCCGCGCCGAGGACCGCCAGGCGGACCGCATCCTGGCCGAGGCGCACGCCTCACGGGAGCAGGGCGTGCGCGCCGTCCGGGCCCAGGCCACGGCCTGGACCGTCGCCTGGGCCGGCATCCAGTTCGCGATCATCCTGATCCTCGGCATCGGCGCCTGGCGGGTGGGCGCGGGCCACATGGAGGTGTCGAGCCTGATCGCGTTCCTGCTCTACGCGTTCGGGCTGATGGACCCGATCATGGAGCTCAGCCAGAACACCACGGCCCTGCAGTCCGGCATCGCCGCGGCCGAGCGGCTCCGGGCGGTGGAGGCGATGCCGGCGGAGCCCGCCGGCCCCCTCGCCCCGGCGGCCGGCGGCGACCCCGAGGGGCCGGTGATCGAGCTGCGCGGCGTCACCGCCGTGTACGCGCCGGGCGCCGGACCGGCCGTGCGCGACGTCGAGCTGGCCGTCCCCAGGCGCGGCCACCTGGCCGTCGTGGGCGGTTCCGGCGCGGGCAAGACGACGCTGTTCTCGCTGATCCTCGGCTTCCTCGAACCTCGGGAAGGGGAACTGCTGCTCGACGGCCGTCCGTACGCCGCGTACAGCAGGGAGGACATCAGGTCCAGGCTCGCGTACGTCGAGCAGGACACCCCGCTGGTGCCGGGCACGATCCGGGAGAACCTGCTGTTCTCCAACCCCGCCGCCACGGCCGAGGAGGTCGCCGAGGTCCTGCGCGAGGTCCGGCTGGACCTCGCCGACCTGGACCGGCCGGTGTCGTCGGGACAGGTGTCGGGCGGCGAGCGCCAGCGCATCGCGCTCGCGCGGGCGCTGCTCCGCGCGCCGGACGTGCTCCTGCTGGACGAGGCCACCGCGCAGCTCGACGGACTCACCGAGGCCGCGGTCCAGGAGTGCGTGCGCCGCCAGGCCGCCAGAGGCGCCGTCGTCACCATCGCGCACCGGCTGTCCACCGTGATCGACGCCGACCAGATCGTGGTGATGGACGGCGGCCGGATCCGCGCCCGCGGCACGCACGGGCAGCTGCTGGCGTCGGACGAGCTCTACGGCGCGTTCGTGGCCGCGCTGCGCATCGCCGAGCCGGCCGGCGCCCGGTGATCAGTAGTGATAGGGGTACGGCGACCAGTCGGGCTCGCGCTTCTCCAGGAATGAGTCGCGTCCTTCGGCGGCCTCGTCGGTCATGTAGGCCAGCCTGGTCGCCTCGCCGGCGAACACCTGCTGGCCCACCAGCCCGTCGTCGATCAGGTTGAAGGAGAACTTGAGCATCCGCTGCGCCGTCGGCGACTTGGCGTTGATCTTGCGGGCCCACTCCAGGGCCGTGGCCTCCAGCTCCTCGTGCGGGACGACGGCGTTGACCATGCCCATCCGGTGGGCGTCGGCCGCGCTGTAGGTGTCGCCGAGGAAGAAGATCTCGCGGGCGAACTTCTGGCCCACCTGGCGCGCGAGGTAGGCGGAGCCGAAGCCGCCGTCGAAGCTCGCCACGTCGGCGTCGGTCTGCTTGAACCGGGCGTGCTCGGCGCTGGCGAGTGTGAGATCGGCCACCACGTGCAGGCTGTGGCCGCCGCCGGCCGCCCAGCCGGGCACCACGCAGACGACCACCTTGGGCATGAACCGGATCAGCCGCTGCACCTCCAGGATGTGCAGCCGTCCCGTCGAGGCGGAGCCGTCGGCGTACTGGTAGCCGTCCTTGCCGCGGATGCGCTGGTCACCGCCGGAGCAGAACGCCCAGCCGCCGTCCTTGGGCGAGGGGCCGTTGCCGGTCAGCAGCACGCATCCGACGTCGGTGGTCTGCCGGGCGTGGTCGAGCGCGCGGTAGAGCTCGTCGACGGTCTGCGGCCGGAAGGCGTTGCGCACCTCCGGGCGGTCGAACGCGATGCGCACCGTGCCCTGGTCGACGGCCCTGTGGTAGGTGATGTCGGTGAAGTCGAACCCCTCGACTTCCTGCCACGCCTTGGGATCGAACAGCTCGGAGACCATGGGCCGAAGCCTACCCGGTGGCGGCTCCGGCCCACGGGGCCGGTCAGGGGACCTCCGCGCGGAGCTCGGCGAGCAGCTGGCCCTGGTCGGCGAGCATGTCGGTCAGGATGCGGCGTGCGATGCGCAGCAGGTCGGCGAGCTCGGGGGTGGCCAGCGTGTAGACCACGGTGCTGCCCTCACGGATGGCGGTGACGATGCCCGCTCTGCGCAGGACCGCCAGCTGCTGGGAGAGACTCGACGCCTCGATGTCGATCTGGGCCAGGAGATCCCTGACGGGTAGTGGCCCCTCCTGGAGTAGCTCCAACACTCTGATGCGAGCGGGGTGGCCAAGTGTCCGGAACAAATCCGCCTTGGCCTGGTTGACCTCCACGTGCATAGTGACAGACTAATCCAGCGCAGTTGCATAATTCTTCAAGTCGTAACGTTGTCGGCTAGCATGGGCACCGGGGACTAGGGAGTTGAGCCATGGGCCGAGGAAGAGCCAAGGCGAAGCAGACGAAGGTCGCTCGCCAGCTGAAGTACACCAGTCATCACATCGACTACGACCGCCTCCGTGAGGAACTGGGCGCCGACGACCGGCGGGACGACAGGCACCCCGCTAGCTCGTCCGATCAAGAGATCGAGCGCGCGCAATAACGCGGGTCAGTCGTGCGGGAGTGAAGGTGACGTTGGTGAGCCGCCTGGGCTCCGGCGCCGGGTCCGGTGCCGTGAGGTCCAGGCGGTGCAACACTTCCCGGATGATCACTCGCATCTCCAGCAGGGCGAGCTGAGCCCCGACGCAGAAGCGCCTGCCGCCACCGAAAGGCATCCACGCCCTGCTCTGCTGCCCGTCGAGGAAGCGCTCCGGACGGAACTCCCCGGGTGACGGGAAGGCGACCGGGTCGTGGTGCACGAGCGGGATGAACGGTCCCGCGTACACCCCGGCGGGGATCTCGTGGCCGCCCAGCCGCAGCGGGGCGTCGAGCAGCCGGGGAGCCTCGTAGACGGCGGGTCTGACGCGCATCACCTCCTTGACCACCGCGTCGAGATACGGCTCGTCGTCAGGCAGCCGCTCCAGCACGTGCGGCAGCCTCAGCAGGCGTTCGAACGCCCAGGCCAGGCTGGTCGCCGTGGTCTCGTGGCCGGCGATCAGCAGGGTGACCAGCTCGTCGCGGATCTCCTCGTCGGTCAGGCCCGAGGCGAGAAGCCTGCTCAGCACGTCCGTGCCGTCCGTCTCGTCCCGCCGCCTGCGGGCGATCTCCTCGTACAGGATCGCGTCGACGCCCGCGCGCAGTTTCAGGAAACGCGCGTACGGCAGGAACGGCGCCGCGGCGGCGCGCTCGCGCAGGCGGGCAGGCAGCATGGCGACCGACATCGACCCGCCGAGCTGGATCAGGCGGGGGAGCAGGGCGCGCAGCCGGCTGAGGCGTTCGGCGTCGCGGATGCCGAAGACCAGCCTGATGATCACCTCCAGGGTGATCTCCTGCATGTGGTCGCGCAGCGCGATCGGCACGCCGAGCGGCCAGGTCGCGATCTTCTCGGCGGCGATGCCGGCGATCTCGTCGTGGTAGCCGGCGACCTGCCGGGCGCGCAGCGGCGGGGTGAGCGCCTTGCGGTGGCGTGACCAGGCGTCGCCGTCCAGTGTCAGCACCGAGTGGGCGCCGACCAGGGGCTCCAGGAAGTCGCGCCTGGCGGCGCCGGCCAGTCCGCCGCCCTGATCCGTGCGGAAGACCTCCTCCGCCAGCTCCGCCGTGGTCACGTACACCTCGGGCGGGAACCCGAAGTAGCGCACCGTGAAGATCGGTCCGTACCTGCGGTGCAGCCGGTCGAACGCGCCCGCCGGGTCGAGCATGAACCAGGCGGTCTGGGCGGCTGACGGCAGCCGGGGGCCGGGTGGGAGCATCGCTTACCTCTCAATACATACGTATGTCATAGACGCTTGTATATATGGATAGCATGGATGCCGTGTCACGGAAAGAGGTTCGCGAGCGGTTGCTCGCCGGCGCGGTGAGCTGCCTGCAGGAGAAGGGCTACGCCCGCACGACCGCGCGCGACCTGGTCGCGGCGTCGGGCACCAACCTCGCCTCGATCGGCTACCACTTCGGCGGCAAGGACGCCCTGCTCAACGAGGCCATCATCGCGTGCTTCGAGGCGTGGACCGTGCGGACCGAGCAGGCCGTCTTCGCCGACACTCTCGGCACGCCCCGCGAGCTGCTGGAGCGGGCCATGGCGGCGCTGGTGGACGTGTTCGGGGAGATGCGGCCGACGTTGATGGGCTGCGTCGAGGGCTACCCCGCGGCCCTGCGCGAGGAGGCGCTGCGCGAGCGCCTCGCCGGGGCGTACGAGCAGGCCCGCGAGGCCGGGGTCGCCATCCTGCGGCGGGCCGCCGCCGAGTCGGGGATAGAGCTGCCGGTCGCGCCAGAGGTGCTGATCTCCGTGGTGATCGCCATCTCCGACGGGTTGATGATCCAGTGGCTGCTCGATCCGGAGAGCACGCCCGACTCCCGCCAGGTCGTCGACGCGCTCGCCGCACTCTCCGCCGTCCTCTGAGCCGTGCGGAGGCGGTGCGGGCTCGGGCCGGGATGGCTCGGGTGAAATGTCGTGATGAATGTCACGTACGGCTGAGTGTCCGAAAACGCGTAAGGCGCGCCCCCGAAAACCGGGAGCGCGCCCTACCGCGCGTCATGGCATCTTGCGTGACGCCTCATCGGCCCTGTCGGACACCGACGAGGCCGCCGAGTCCGCGGACTGCGAGACCCGGTCGGATCTCTCGTGAGCCCAGCGGGACGCGTCGGACGCGGAGTCCTTCATGTGCTCCGTCCATTGCTGGGCGTTGCGCCGGTAGAACAGGACGCCCGCCGCGCCGATGGCCAGGCCGGACACCAGGATGAACATCGGCCAGCGCCGCGACTTCGCCGTGCGCCCGGGGTGCACCCGGACGGCGGCGTCGTTCAGCATGGAGCTGACCGCCGGGGCGAGCTGGACCTCGACCCGGTGGGCGGCGTTCTCCAGCCTGGGCGCCGCCCATCTCCGGGCGTCGTCGACGCTCTTGTAGGCGACCAGCTTGGCCTGGTCGGCCATCGGCGACACGCGCTGACCGGTCTTCACGGCCTGGGCCTTCACCCGGCCGGTCCACGTGGTGGGAACTGCTATGGCCACGCGACGTCGTCTTCTCAGTGTCAGGGACACGCCAACCTCCCTATCGTCAAACCTCCCCTGTCGTTGGGGCCCCGCGCGTGACCTGCCCGGTACGAAGCGGCTCAATCATGGCCCCTCGTGGGAGGATGGCGGTGGAGGCGATTGTCCATAGCCCTCAAAACACCACAAATCCATTCCACGCATAGAGGAAGGCCGCTGTCTCGTGGCTGAGAAGCTGATCGCAAACCTGCAGACCAACCGCGGTCTGATCAAGGTCGAGCTCTTTCCCAACCAGGCTCCCAAGACGGTCCGCAACTTCGTGGAGCTGGCCGAAGGCTCCCGCGAGTGGACCCACCCCGGCACCGGCGACAAGAGCGCCGACCGCTACTACGACGGCACGATCTTCCACCGTGTCATCCCCAACTTCATGATCCAGGGCGGCGACCCGCTGGGCGAGGGCTTCGGCGGTCCCGGCTACGAGTTCGACGACGAGATCCACCCCGACCTCTACTTCAACCGGCCCTACCTGCTGGCCATGGCCAACGCCGGCAAGCGGATGGGGAAGGGCACCAACGGGTCGCAGTTCTTCATCACGACCGTGCCGACCCCGCACCTCAACGGCCGTCACACCATCTTCGGGGAGGTCATCGAGGGGCAGGACGTCGTCGACGCCATCTCCAAGACCAAGACCGGCCGCAACGACAAGCCGGTCGACGAGGTCGTCCTGGAGTCGGTCACGATCGACCGCGTCCCGGCCTGACCCGCCGTCCGGCCTTCAGGGTCGCCGCGCCCGGGGAGCCCCGGGCGCGGCCCTGCGGGCCTGCGACTCCCGAACGCGGTCGCCGGGTGGACTCCTTGACGCGGCCGTGGGGCCCGGAGGCGGCCCTCGGCGTCCCGGTGGAGGGACGCGGCAACCGTCCACAGGCTTTAGGCTGCGGGCATGACCAGCCAGCCTCCCGTCCAGCCGCAACAGCCCGCGGAGGCGGTCCCCACGTGCTATCGGCACCCCGACAGGGAGACGTGGGTCCGCTGCCAGCGGTGTGACCGCCCCATCTGCCCCGACTGCATGCGCGACGCCTCCGTGGGGTTCCAGTGCCCCGAGTGCGTGGCCGAGGGCAACCGGGGGATCCGGCAGGCGAAGTCGACCTTCGGCGGCGCCGTGGTCCGCACCCCTTACGTCACGTGGACCATCCTCGCCCTCAACCTGGCCGTCTTCGCCGTCCAGTTCTTCGAGCCGGCCATCCAGAGCTACCTGGGCATGAACTCCGTGATGGTGGCCCTGGGCGACGAGTACTATCGGCTGATCACCGCCGCTTTCGTGCACGGCGGGATGTTCCACATCCTGTTCAACAGCTGGGCCCTCTACGTGATCGGGCCGTACCTGGAGCGGGCGTTCGGGCACGCCAGGTTCATCGCCCTCTACCTCGTGAGCGCGCTCGGCGGGTCGGTGCTCGGGCTGTGGATGGACGACCCGAGAGTCCTCACCGTGGGCGCCTCGGGGGCCATCTTCGGCCTGTTCGGCGCGGTGTTCGTGGTGGGCCGCCGACTCAACCTCGACGTGCGCGGCATCGCCGTGCTGATCGCGATCAACCTGGGCATCACCTTCATCGTGCCCGGCATCAGCTGGACCGGTCACATCGGCGGCCTGGTCACCGGGGCGGCCCTGGCGGCGGCGCTGGCCTACGCGCCCCGGGACAACCGCACCGTGTGGCAGGTGGCGGCCATCGCGGGGTTCGTGGTGCTGCTCGCCGTGCTCGTGGTCGTCAGGGTGCCCTTGATCACCTTGTCAGGTCTGAGCTGACGTCCCCAGCTGTGGAAAAGCTGTGGAAAAGAACTAGCGCCAGCGGGTGGAGAGCACCACACCGAAGATGATGAAAACGAACCCGATCAGCAGGTTCCAGTTCTGCAGATCGCCGATGAAGGGGGCTCGCGGCGCCACGTAGTAGGTGGCGATCCACAGGATGCCGATGAGCCACGCGGCGACCATCGTCGGCGCCAGCCAGCGAGGGCTGACCTTGACCTGCTGGGACTTCTGCGGCGGGGTGTAGACCGCCTTCTTGCGCGTCCTGGGCTTGGGCACTGGATAACTCCTGCTGGGGGCCTGGGCTTCCGGATCGTCCACAGGCTCTGCGTTAAAGGGTAGTGGTAGCGAGCCCCAGAATAGTCGCCACGCGCACGTGATGGCGATCCCCCACGGCCGGAGTCGTCCCGTTCACCCTGGTCGTGCCGTGGCACTGCTGCTGGTCGTACTGTGGTGTCCCGTGTTCCCGGTTGACCCGTGTTCCGCTCCCGGGGCCGGCAGTGACGCTCGACGAGGTGACGGTGCGCCGATGACCCGCGTGCTGGTCGTGGACAACCACGACAGTTTCGTGCACACCATCGTCCAGTACCTGAGGGTGCTGGGCGCGACCTGTGACGTCCGCCCCCGCGACGAGGTGCGGGTGAGCGACGCCGACGGCTTCGACGCCGTCCTCATCAGCCCCGGCCCCGGCGCCCCCGAGGACGCCGGCGTGAGCGTCCCGCTGGTCCACCACGCCGCCCGGCGCGGGCAGCCGCTGCTCGGCGTCTGCCTCGGCCACCAGGCGATCGCGCACGCCTACGGGGCCACCGTCGCCCGCGCTCCCGAACTGGTGCACGGCGGCACCAGCGCCGTCAGCCACGACGGCAGGGGAGTGTTCGCCACGCTGCCCTCGCCCGTGCGGATGACCCGCTACCACTCGCTGGCCGTGCTCCCGGAGACCGTCCCCGCGACGCTGGAGGTGACCGCCCGCACGGCCGACGGCGTCATCATGGGCCTGCGCCACCGGACCGCGCCGATCGAGGGCGTCCAGTTCCACCCCGAGTCGGTGCTCTCCGAGCACGGCCACCGACTGCTCGGCAACTGGCTGCACGGAATCTGACCGCTCGGGATCTGACCCTTCGGGACCTGACCCTCCGGGATCCGACCCTTCGGGACCTGACCCTTCGGGATCTGAGCGTCCGGCTACCGGCTGCCCGGGGCCCGGGCCGTTCGCCTGCGGCTCCGGAAACCCGCGAGATTCGCTGTAACGAATCAGAGCGTCACGGCGACAACCAGATGAGCGTCCCCGCCGTCGCCCCCGAGCGGCGGGGGCGCTCTTCGTCGTCCCCGGCCCCCGACGGCGCTCCCCGGACCCGGCGCTCAAGCGGAAGGGCCGCCATCCCCGGAAGGGATGACGGCCCGCGTCGAACCGGATCAGAGTCCGTCGCCTATCGGACTGTCCCCCGGCGGCTCATCGTCCGTCGGGAAGCCGTCGTCGTCGTCGGTCGGCTCGTCGGTCGGCACGTCCTCCGTCGGGAAGTCGTTCGTCGGCTCCTCGGTGGGCGACGGCGCGGCCGGGCCCTCCGACACGACGATCGTGACCGCGAGGTTGGGCTGCAGCTTGGCGCCCTCACCCGGGTTCTGCTGGATGACCGTGCCCTGGGCCTGGTCGCTCGGCTGGGTGACGACCTTGACCTTGAAGCCCGCGTCCTCCAGAGTGCTGCGGGCGTCCTCCTCGGTCATGCCCAGCACGCCCGGGACGGCGACGGCCTCCTTCGGGATGAACAGCGTGACCGTGGCGCCCTTGTTGACCGAGGCGCCCGCCTTGGGGTCGGTCTGGAAGACCTTGCCCTGCGCCCGGCTGGACGCCCGGGTCTTGACGGCACCGGTGAGCCCCAGCTCCGACAGCTTGGCGTTGGCCTCCTCCACGGTCAGCCCGATCAGGCCGGCGGGGACCTTCACCTTCTCCTGGCCCTTGGAGACGACCACGTTGACCGTGGCGCCCTTCTCCACCTCGGTGCCTTCGGCCGGGTCGGTCTCGATCACCGTGTCCTTGTCGAACTCGGCGCTGAACTCCTCGGTGACCTCCGCCTTCAGCCCGAGCTGCTTGAGCTGGCTCTCGGCGTACTCGCGCGTCTTCGACTCCAGCCCCGGCACCTTGACCGTGGTCGGCGTGGTGGGGCTGCCGCCGTTGCCGAACATGACGTAGCCCAGGCCGACGAAGGCGCCGATGACCAGCAGCGGGATGATGACCCACAGGGCGGTCTTGAGCGCGTTGCCGCCTCCGTTGTCGGCCCGCCGCCGCCCGCCGCGGCCGCCGCCCTGCTCGTACTCGTAGGCCGGGATGGCGTTGGTGCGCTGGGTGGCCGGGCCGGTGGCGGACTGCGTGGCCGTCATCATGCGGGTGCCTTGACCGTACTGGCCGGTCATGGCCATCGTCTGGGCGTCGACCGGCATGCCGGACATGGCCCGCTGGATGTCGGCGCGCATCTCGGTCGCGCTCTGGTAGCGGTGCGCCGGGTCCTTGGCCATGGCCTTGAGCACGATCGCGTCGGCCCACTGAGGGATCTCCGGGTCGATCTGCGACGGCGGGATCGGCTCCTCGCGGACGTGCTGGTAGGCGATCGCGACGGGGGAGTCGCCGGTGAACGGCGGCTGGCCGGTGAGCAGCTCGTAGAGCACGCAACCGGTCGAGTAGATGTCGCTGCGGGCGTCGACCCGCTCGCCGCGGGCCTGCTCCGGCGAGAGGTACTGGGCGGTGCCGATGACCTGCGCCGTCTGCGTCATCGTCGCGGCCGAGTCGGCCATCGCGCGGGCGATGCCGAAGTCCATCACCTTGACGTCGCCGGCAGTGGTGATCATCACGTTGGCCGGCTTGATGTCGCGGTGCACGATGCCGCCGCGGTGGCTGTAGTCGAGGGCGCGCAGGATGCCGTCGACCAGCTCGGTCGCGCGTTCCGGGATCAGTCGCCGGTCGGCGCGGAGCAGGTCGCGCAGCGTCCGGCCGTCGACGTACTCCATCACGATGTAGGGCACGGGCGTGCCGTCGGTGACATCCTCGCCGGTGTCGTAGACCGCGACCACGGCCGGGTGGTTCAGCGACGCCGCAGACTGGGCCTCACGGCGGAAACGGGCCTGGAAGGTGTGGTCACGGGCCAGGTCCGACCGGAGGGTCTTGATCGCGACGATCCGGTCCAGCCGGATGTCTCTGGCGCGATACACCTCGGCCATGCCGCCGCGCCCGACGACGCCGTCGAGCTCGTAGCGACCTCCGAGAAGCCGAGGCTGAGTCATTTCCTGCACTGTCCCTTACCGTTCATCTTGGTGCCGGCCTGCTCGGGGGGCGGCCGCCGGTGTCCATCATCGACCCGATGGCGCATCACGTCTCCTCCTTCGGCGGGTTCGAGTCACCCGGGTCCGGCGAGGCGGAAGGTGTCGGGGTCGTCGGCGTCGTGGTGGGGGTCGGGGTCGGCGTCGGGGTCGGGGTCGGGGTACGGGTCCTGGTCGGTTTCGGGCCGGGCGTCGGCCGCCTCGTCGGTGTTGCCGACTTGCTTACCGTAGCCGACGGCGAGGGTACCGGCCTTGCCGACTTGACCGTAATCACCGGAGGCCGACTGGTCTTGGCCCGGACGGGCGGCGGCTTCTGCCGGGGCGTGCCGGAGGCGGGCCGGGGAGGCCGCGTCGTCTCCGGCGCGACGGGCAGCGGGGCCTGCGCGCTGGGGACGAGCACCAGCGCGCCGAATCCCACCGCCGCGACGGTGCCGGCCGCCGCCGCGGTCGCCAGCACCCGGCCGACGCCGCGACGGCGCCGGCGCGGCGCCTTGCGCAGCTCGGTGACGGCGGACGCGCCCGAGGTCTCGGGCCCGCCCGGAGCGCGGTCCTCGTGCCGGCCGCGGATCGGGTAACCGGAGGGGTCGGTGAGCGAGCCGAGCGCGGTGTCGCCGGTCGACAGCGACTCGCGCAGCACGTACGCCCGATCGGCCAGCTCCAGCGCCGAGCGGGGACGCTGCGCGGGGTCCTTGGCCAGCAGCGCGTTCACCAGTTCGCGCACCGGGGCCGGCACGTCCACGCCCAGCGCCGGCGGCTGCTCGCTGAGGTGGTGCAGCGCGATCGCCACCGCGCTGTCGCCCTGGAACGGGGGCCGGCCGGACAGGCACTCGTAGGCCACCACGCCCAGCGAGTAGAGGTCGCTCGCGGGCGTCAGCGGCAGGCCCTGCGCCTGCTCGGGGCTGACGTACTGGGCGGTGCCGAGCACGGTGCCGGTCTGCGTCACCGGCGCGGCCTCCATGGCCCTGGCGATGCCGAAGTCGGTCACCTTGATCGTGCCTTCGGGCGTCACCAGCAGGTTGCCCGGCTTGATGTCGCGGTGGATCACGCCGGAGGAGTGGGCCGCGTGCAGCGCCCTGGCCGTCTGGTGGAGCACGTCGAGGGAGACCTCGGGGCCGAGCGCGCCGTTGCGGACCAGGATGGCCGACAGCGGCTCGCCGTGCACCAGCTCCATCACCAGGTAGGCCCTGTCGGCCTGCTCACCGTAGTCGAAGATCTGTGCGATGCCTGGGTCGGCCAGCCCGGCGGTGATGCGCGCCTCGTTGCGGAAGCGGCCGCGGAAGGCCGGGTCGGCGTGGATGTGGCTGTGGAGCACCTTGACGGCGACCTCGCGGCCGAGCAGCTCGTCGCGGGCACGCCAGACCTCCCCCATGCCGCCGGCGGCGATGCGGGAGAGGAGGAGATAGCGGTTACCGAGCCGCATGGTTCAGCACGTTACCGTCCATCACTTCAGCACCGCCTCCATCACTGCCTTGGCGATCGGCGCGGCCGTGCCGCCACCGGTGGCCTCTCCGCCGCCGCGCACGGCGCCGGACTCGACCATCACCGCCAGCGCGATCCTCGGCTCGTCCGCGGGTGCGAACGAGATGAACCAGGCGTGCGGTTGCTGGCCCTGAGCGGTCTCGGCGGTGCCGGTCTTTCCCGCTACTTGGACGCCGGAAATCTGCGCGCGGTTCGCGGTGCCGTTGGCCACGACGCTCACCATCATGTCGGTGAGCTCGTCGGCCGTCTCCTTGCTGACCGCCTCGGTGAACTCCTCGGGGTCGGTCTCGTCGATCGTGTCGCCGTTGGAGTCGGTGATCTTGTTGACCAGGTGGGGCTTCATGACCACGCCGTCGTTGGCGATGCCGGCCGCGATCATGGCCATCTGCAGCGGAGTCATCTGGTTGCTGCGCTGGCCGATGGAGGCCTGGGCGACCGCGGCAGCGTCCTCCTTGGGGCCGAAGTCGCTCTTGACCACCGACATCGGCACGGCCAGCGGCTCGCCGGCGCCGAACTTCTGCAACTGCTCGCGCATCGCCTCGTGGCCGAGATCGATGCCGATCTTGCCGAACGGGGTGTTGCAGGACCGCTCCAGCGCGAAACGGAGCGTCACCTGGCCGGAGCCGCACGCCGCGCCGCCGTAGTTGGGCAGGTCGGCGCTGGTGTTGGGCAGGTCGAGCACCTGCGGGGCGGGGACGGTGGTGTCGGCGCCGCGGCTGGAGTCGTCCTCCAGGAAGGCGGCGGCCGTCACGACCTTGAACGTCGAGCCCGGCGGGTAGGTGTTCGCGATCGTACGGTTGAGCAGCGGCTGGCTCTTGTCCTTGGCCAGCTCGTCGTAGCGCTTGAACACCTCGGCCTTGTCCGTGCCCGACAGCTCGGCCGGGTCGTAGGTGGGCAGCGAGACCATGGCGAGGATGCCGCCGGTCTTCGGGTCGAGGGCGACCACGGCGCCGCGCTTGCCGCTCTCGCGGAGGGCGTCGTAGGCGGCCTCCTGCGCCGCCGGGTGGATCGTCAGGTCGACGTTCGCGCCCCTGGGCGGCTCGCCGGTGAACAGGTCGATGCCGCGCTGCAGCAGCAGGTCGGCGCTGGAGCCGTCGAGCAGCTTGTTCTCGCTGCGCTCGATGGCGGACTCGCTCTCGGGCGAGAAGAAGCCGGTCACGTGCGCGTACACGCGGCCATCGGGGTACTCCCTGAGGAACTTGAAGTCGCCCTTGGTCTCCTTCGACTGGGCCAGGATGACCTTGCCGCCCGCGGTGATGCGCCCGCGCTGCACCGCGTACCGCTCGTAGAAGTTGCGCTGGTTGCGGGCGTCGTCGCTGAGGCTCGACGCGCGCACGCCCTGAAGGATGTTCACGTTGATCATCA
This sequence comes from Nonomuraea sp. CA-218870, assembly GCF_050936535.1. Classification (NCBI taxonomy): domain Bacteria; kingdom Bacillati; phylum Actinomycetota; class Actinomycetes; order Streptosporangiales; family Streptosporangiaceae; genus Nonomuraea; species Nonomuraea sp. CA-218870. The sequence continues at coordinate 762,016 of NZ_JBNJMN010000001.1, forward strand.
GGAGCGCGAACATGGCCAGGCAGGCGACGGCCGCGCGCTTGATCGTCCGGTTCATCGCTGGAACACCTGCGTCATTCCTTCGTTCTGGATCGCCTGGGGCGGCGGCCTGCGCGCCGCGTCCGTCATGCGTACGAGCAGCGCGATGAGGATCCAGTTGGCCAGCAACGCCGAGCCACCCTGCGACATGAACGGGGTGACCAGGCCGGTCAGGGGGATGAGGTTCGTGACACCGCCGACGATGATGAAGATCTGCCAGGCCAGCAGGAACGACAGGCCGGCGGACAGCAGCTTGGTGAACGGGTCGCGGGCGGCGAGCGAGGCGCGCAGCCCGCGCTGGACGATCAGCGCGTAGATCATGAGGATCGCCATCAGGCCCGTCAGTCCGAGCTCCTCGCCGGTGGCGGCGAAGATGAAGTCGGAGAAGGCCAGCGGGATCAGCTCGGGGTGACCCTGGCCGAGCCCGGTGCCGAGGACGCCGCCAGAACCCATGGCGAACAGGCCCTGCATGAGCTGCTCGCTGCCGCCGACGGCGGTGTAGAGCTCGGGGTTGCCGGGGTCGAGATAGACCGCGAAGCGCTGCTGGACGTGACTGAAGACCATGCCGGCCAGGACCGCGCCGCCCAGGAAGAGCAGGATGCCGATGATCACCCAGGAGATGCGCTGGGTGGCGATGTAGAGCATCGCGATGAACGTGCCGAACAGCAGCAGCGAGGAGCCCAGGTCCTTCTGCAGGACGAGGATGCCCAGGCTGACGCCCCACGTGATGAGCACCGGGCCGAGGTCGCGCGCGCGCGGCAGGTCGATGAACAGCAGCCGCCGCCCGGCGAGCGCCAGCACGTCGCGCTTGGCCACGAGGTAGCCGGCGAAGAAGACGACCAGCGCCAGCTTGGCGAACTCGGCCGGCTGGAGCGAGAACACCCCCGGGACGCCGATCCAGATGCGGGCGCCGTTGAGCTCCTGGCCGAGGAACGGGATCAGCGGCGAGACCAGCAGGAAGAGCCCCGCCGCGCCGGCGGTGTAGGTGAGCCGCTGCAGGGCGCGGTGGTCACGCAGGAAGATCAGGGTGAGGCTGAACAGCACGATGCCGATGAGCGTCCACATCAGCTGCGTGTTGGGCGAGGCGAGCGTGGCGGACGGCAGGTCGGAGTCGGTCTCGGACAGCCGGAAGATCATCACCAGGCCGAGGCCGTTGACCAGCGTCACCAGCGGCAGGATCAGCGGGTCGGCCCACGGCGCGAACTTGGCGAGCACGAGGTAGGCGGCCAGCATCAGGCCGCCCAGGCTCAAGCCGTACGTCAGCATGCCCGAGGGGATCCCCCCGTCCATCGCGAGTCCGACGTTGGCGTAGGCGCCCATGGTGATCAGAACCGCGAACGCGAGCATGACGAGCTGGGCCATGCGTCGCTTGGCGGGCATGGGCACGGGGGCTGGGGCCACTTCGCTCATCTACTGGGGTTTCGTCCTTGTGGGAGTCGGGGATGGCGACGGGCTCGCGGAGGGGGTGGGTTCCGCGAACCTCATTGTATTGATCTTGGTGAGACCCTCGCCCACGTTGCCGACCTCGATGCCGTCCTTGACCAGTGCCTGGTCAGGCGGCGAGAGCCGGGACAGGGCCTTGCCGGTGTGGCGGGCCACCTTGAAGAACTGTACGGGGCCCACCTCCTGCTGGATGCCCTGGAAGACGACCACTTCGTCGGCCCAGGCTCCGACGAAGAACTGGTCCTGGGTCCACTTCCAACCGAAGTAACCGCCGACGCCCGCGGCGATGGCGGCCACGGACAGCACGGTGACCAGCACGGGCCACACCCGGCGACGCCTGCCCGACTTGCGGGACGCTCGCGCGACCGGCTCGTCGAAGTCGTCGTCGGCGATGGCCGGCTGGGGAGCGGTCACCGCGCCCGCTCGCCCCGGCGCCGACTCCTCGCCGGAGCCGCCGGCACGCAGCCGGGTCATCCCGGCGGCGCCGACGACGGCGGCCTCGAAGGGCGGCTGCTGCCCGTCGGTGATCTCCAGCACGTCGGCGATCACGCAGGTGATGTTGTCGGGCCCGCCGCCCCGGTTGGCCAGGTCGATGAGCTGGCGTACGGCCTCTTCGGGATCGTCGAGGTTGGTCAGCGTGGCGTGCAGGGTCTCCGCGCTCACCACCCCGGACAGCCCGTCGGAGCAGAGCAGGTAGCGATCGCCCACCTGCGCCTCGCGCAGCGTCAGGTCGGGGTCGACCTCACCGCTGCCGTCGAGCGCCCGCAGCAGGATCGAGCGCTGCGGATGGGTCGCGGCCTCCTCCGGGGTGATCCGCCCGTCGTCGACCAGTTGCTGTACGAGCGTGTGGTCATGGGTGATCTGGTAGAGCTCGCCGCGTCTGAGCAGGTAGGCGCGTGAGTCGCCGACGTGCACCAGCGCGACCTGGGTGCCGTTCCAGAGCATGGCGGTGAGTGTGGTGCCCATGCCTTTGAGGCTGGGATCCCGTCCCACCATCTCGTGCAGCTTGCGATTGGCGTCGCGTACCGCTGCCTCGATGGCGTTGAGCAGGTCACCCCCCTGCTGGGCCTCTTCGAGAGAGGCCATCGCGGCGATGGCGACGGAACTCGCCACCTCGCCGTGTGCGTGCCCGCCCATGCCGTCGGCGACGGCGAGCAGGCGGCCGCTGGCGTACGCCGAGTCCTCGTTTCCTTCACGGAGGAGGCCGACGTCCGAGCGGGCGGCGTAGCGGAGTGCGATGGTCATTTGCGCAATTCAATGACTGTCTTGCCGACACGGATCGGAACACCGAGCGGCACCGGGGTCGGGCGGGTGACTTTCGAGCGGTCGAGATACGTGCCGTTGGTAGAGCCGAGATCTTCCACGATCCACTGACCGTCCTGGGGAAAGAGCCGGGCGTGCCGGCTGGATGCGTAGTCGTCGCTGACTACCAGCGTGGCGTCGTTCGCCCGGCCAATGGTGATGGGCGTCTCCGTGAGATTAATGGTGGTGCCCTGCAGCGGACCACCTGTCACGATGAGCTGGCGGGGCTCTCCCTTCCTGCTCTTGGGCTTAGCCACGGGTTTGGCAGGTTTGGTCCCTGTCCCCGGGCCGGCCGGGGCCGTGCGTGACCCGAACAAGTCGGTCCGGATCACACCGACCGCGGCGATGACGAAGAACCACAGCACCGCCAGGAAGGCGAGCCGGATCAGCACCAGCGTGAGCTCGGACATGGACCGTTTGTCTACCTCTAATCGCGCCGGAACACCAGAGTCGTGCGTCCGAGCGTCACTCGCGTGCCGTTCTGGAGCTCGATTCTGCGTACCGGCTGGCCGTTGACGAAGGTGCCGTTGGTCGATCCGAGATCGACCAGGACGACTTGCTGACCCTCGACGCGCAGCTCCGCGTGGTGGCGGGACACGCCGGGGTCGACGAGACGAAGATCGCAGTCGGTGCCGCGCCCGAGCAGGGTCACCGGAGTGGTGAGCTCGTAGGAGCGGTCGCCCTGTGGATCGTCCTGAGTGCTGACGAGCAGCCGGGGCCGCCCGTTGAACGCGTTGGGCCGGGACGGGGGCAGGTCGCTGGACGGCTGGCGGATCTCGTCCTGCTCGACCGTGGCGCCGCGGATGACGCCCGACCTGATGCGGAACAACCCCACCGCCAGGTCGCCCGCCGTCTCGAATCGGACCCGGACCGGTCCCACGAAGGAGTAGCCCTGCTCCTTGGCGTACTCCCTGGCGAGGTTGGCCAGCTCGTGGCTGATGCTGTCGGCGTAGACCTCTAGCCGCTCGGCGTCGGTCGTGGACAGCTCCACCACGAAGTCGTTCGGGACGAGGGTACGGCCCTGGGCGACGATCGCCGCCCGCTCGTCCATCTCCCGCTGCACCGCGCTGGCGACCTCGACCGGCTGAAGGTCAGATTTGAACGCCCGCGCAAAGGCCCCCTCAACCAAGCCTTCGAGCCGTCGCTCGAAGCGCTGAAGGACTCCCACCGGGTACCTCCCTTCCTCCGTGCATATGATCGCGGCCCCCAGACGCCCACGACGCCCGGTCTCCGCTCGAACCACGAGACAGAGTTCCCCGGCGCCCTCCAAGCAGTCGCGCCCAGCTCCTCCGCTCACGTGTCTTATGCGATCGTATCCGGGTTCAGTACCAGTGGCTGTTCCGTGCTAATGTTTCTCCGCACCCACAAGGGCGGGTGGCGGAACGGCAGACGCGCACGGTTCAGGTCCGTGTGTCCGAAAGGACGTGAGGGTTCAAATCCCTCCTCGCCCACTCCGGTCACGCCGATGAAATCGGCAGACCAACACTGACGAAAGAGAGCCTCGGTTCGCAAGAGCCGGGGCTTCATCTTTTCCGTCCACTTCTCGCATTCGCTCGGCGAAGGGTACGCCCGGCCGGTTGCAACGCACTTTCACGTCGCTTCCGGCCGGGCGTTTCGCTGTGTTTTCAGTCACAGCGGACCCGGGGGTGTCAGGCCGCCAGCTTGCGGGTGTCCAGGAGCTGGCCCAGCAGGTCCGTGAGGCTCACCATGCCGACGGTCGCGCCCTCGCCGCCGATGACCAGCGCCAGATGCGCCCGCGCCTCCTGCAGCGCCGCCACGGCCTCGGGAACCTGCGTGGCGCTCTGCAGCTCCGGCACCGGCCGGGCCAGCTCGCCCGCCGTGCGTCCCGGCTGCAGCAGGGCGTCGCGGGCGTGCAGGACGCCCGTCACCTCGCCGCCGTCGCTCACGAGCAGCCGCAGGTGGCCGCTGCCGGCCGCCACGCGGCGGATCTCGGCCGTGTCGGCCGACGGAGGCACGGTGACGACCCGGTCGATCGGCACCATGAGGCGCTCGATGCCCGCCGCCTCGAACCGCAGCGCCCGGGTGAGCAGGTCGTGCTCCTCCCGGTCCAGCAGGCCCATCCGGCCGGACTCGCCGACCAGCATGGCGAGCTGGCGCGGCGTCCTGGTCGTGGCCAGTTCGTCGCGCGGCTGCACGCCGAAGAGCCGCAGCATCACGTTGGTCAGGCCGTTGAGCGTCGAGAGCAGCGGCAGCATCACCCAGGTGAAGGCCCGGAAGGGCAGGGTGAGCAGCAGCGCCGCGCGCTCGGGATGGGTCAGCGCCCACGACTTGGGCGCCATCTCGCCCACCACCATGTGCAGGAACGTCACCAGGGCCAGCGCGAGCGTGAGCGCGATCGGCACGCGCAGCGGCTCGGCCACGCCGATGGCCGCGAACACCGGCTCCAGATAGTGCTCGATGGCCGGCTCGGTCACGTACCCGAGGCCCAGCGTGCACAGCGTGATGCCGAGCTGGGCGCCGGCCAGCATGAGCGAGAGCTGGCGGCTGCCGCCCGCGGCGGACCTGGCCGCGATTCTGACGAGCCGGTTGCCGCCCGTCGCGATCTCCTCCAGGCGGTGCCGCCGTGAGGAGACGAAGGCGAACTCGGCCGCCACGAACAGCGCGTTGAACGCCAGCAGCGTCACACTGATCAGGATCATCGTCATCGGCTCGTCGCCTCCGCGGGCTGCTGGGCGGGCGTCAGACGCACCCATTCGGGCACGCGCCGGGTGATGGAGATCACGGTCAGCTCGGCCAGATGCCGGTTCCCGTCGTCCTCCTCGAACGGGTCGGCCTCCACGACCGTGGGCACCGTCACCGTGTCGCCGGGCTCGGGCATCCGCCCCAGCTCCGCCAGGATCAGGCCGCCCAGCGTGTCGTAGTCGTCGCTCTCCGGCAGCGCGATGCCGGTGGCCCGCTCGACCTCGTCGAGCCGCAGCCTGCCGGGCACCTCCCAGACGCCGCCGGGCTGCCGCACGGCGCCCACGGGGTCCGGGTCGTTCTCGTCGACCAGCTCGCCGACCAGCTCCTCCGCCAGGTCCTCGACGGTGATCACACCGGCCAGGCCGCCGTACTCGTCGATGACGCAGGCGATGTCGTCGTGGGCGACGCGCATGCGGTCGAGCACCGCCGGGAGAGGCAGCGAGTCGGGCACGAGCAGCGCCTGCCGGGTGATGTCGCCGACGGCGCCCTCCTCCATCCCGGAGGTCAGCAGCTCGCGCACGCCGGTCACACCCGCGACGTCGCCGTCGTCGCCGAGCACCGGGTAGCGGGTGTGCCCGCAGACCCGCATCGTCTCCACCAGCTCGGAGATCGGCTGGGCGGTGCGGAGCGTGACCACCCGCGGCCGCGGCACCATGATCTCCTCGGCCGTGTGGTCGCCGAACTCCAGGGCGCGCTCCAGCAGCTCCGACAGGCGCGGAGGCAGCTCGCCGGCCTCGGTGGACTCCTCGATGATCCGGGAGAGCTCCTCCGGGGTGGCGCCGTGCTCCACCTCCTCGACGGGCTCGATGCCCAGCTTCCTGAGCAGCCCGGTGGCGGCAGAGTCGAACAGCCGGATCACCGGGCCGACCACGGCCAGGTAGACGAGCGTCGATCCGGCCAGGAACTTGGCCAACGGCTCTGGCCTGGCGATGCCGAGGTTCTTCGGCGCCAGCTCACCGAGCACCATCTGGACCACGGTGGCCACGCCGACGCCGATGGCGACGGACAGCCCGGTGATCAGGCTGTCCGGGAGACCGGCGTCCGACAGCCAGGGCCGCACGAGCGCGGCGATGGCGGGCTCGGCCAGAAAACCGACCACGAGGGCGGTGACGGTGATGCCGAGCTGGGCGCCCGACAGCATGAACGACAGTCGAGAGGTCACCCGCAGCGCCTTCTCGGCGGCCTGGTCACCGGCCGCGGCCTGCTCGCGCAGGACGGCCCGGTCGGCGGCGACGAAGGCGAACTCCTGGGCGACGAAGTAGCCCGTCGCGGCAGTGAGCAGGAAGAGGGCCAGGATGCCCAGATAAGCGCTCACCGGCGCGAGCTCTCAGAGGTCCCCGTGCATGCGCACGGGCGGCTACTCCATGGGTCCGCAGTGGACACGATCATCCTTTCCATAGATGTGGTCCCTAAAGCTAACGATGCAGGTGCCTTCTGTGTTTCCGGTGGCCATATCCGCCGGGTTCTGCGTACTTTTCCGTGGGCGGAACATTGGCCGGTGCGCTGCACTGAACGACGTCTGCGACGTAGCGTCTATGTCAAGCGATGGGAAGAAGGAGCCAAGTGTCTGAGGACGACCGGACGCGGGCCATGCGCCCGCCTGGTGAGCGCCGTCCGCTGCCGCGAAAGGACGAGGGGCGGCGCTCGGCGGGGGCGCCCGCGCACCACTTCCCGCAGCCTCCCGCCTCATCGGCCGGCGACGAGCCGCCCCGGGCCGGCTCGCGCGTGTACGGCAGGCCGCGCTCCGGCGACAGCCCCGTCCGCCCGATGCGGCGCGGCTCCGAGCAGCAGCCCCCGCCCGGGCGGCGGCCGCGCAGGCGGATCAGGGGCGGCACCGTGCTCAAGATCCTGGGCGCGCTCCTGGCCGCGCTGGTGCTGCTCGCCGCCGGTCTGCTGTTCTGGATCGACGGCCGGCTGGGCGGGCTGCCCGCCGGGATCCTGGACGACTACGAGGGCCGCCCGGCCGACACCCCCGGCACCAACTGGCTCCTGGTCGGCTCCGACAGCCGCAAGGGCCTGTCCGCCCGCGAGCGCAGGAAGCTGGCCACCGGCAACAGCGGGGGCCAGCGGACCGACTCGATGATGCTGCTCCACCTGCCGGAGGGCGGCGACCGGCCGACGCTGGTCAGCCTGCCCCGCGACTCCGCCGTCACCATCCCCGGCAAGGGCCGCAACAAGCTCAACGCCGCCTACGCCATCGGCGGGCCCGAGCTCCTGGTCCGCACCGTCGAGACGGTCACCGGCATCCGCGTCGACAACTACATGGAGATCGGCTTCGCCGGCTTCGTCGACATCGTGGACGCCGTCGGCGGCGTCGACATCAACGTGCGCGCCGCGGTGAACGACCCCAAGGCGGGCCTGAAGCTCAAGAAGGGCACCCAGACCCTCACCGGCGCCCAGGCGCTCGGCTACGTCCGCACCCGCCAGGGCGGCGCGCTGCCCGACTACGAGCGCACCAAGCGCCAGCGACAGTTCCTCGGCGCGGTGGTGAAGAAGGCGGCCAGCCCCGGCACCCTGATCAACCCGTTCACCTCGATCCCGCTGGCGATGAGCGCGACCGAGGCGGTGGCGGTCGACGAGGACACCGGCGTGTTCGACATGCTCTCGCTGGGCCTGGCCATGGGCGACAACCCGGTGACCACGGTGGTGCCGTTCGGCGGCACCGAGGTCGTCGCCGGCGGCGAGGCCGTCAAGTGGGACAGGACCAAGGCCGTGGCCCTGTTCGACGCGCTGGCCGCCGACAAGCCGGTGCCGAAGGAGGTCGTCGACGCCGGCTAGCTCGGCGCCGTTTCAGCTCGACGCGGTGATGGCGGCCGTGGTGACGGCGATCGAGATGCCCGCGTTGATCGCGGCGATCGTCTGGGCCACGGCCTCCGCCTCCCAGGCGCCGGAGGCGATCTGCTTGACCCGCTCCTTGTCGGCGCCGGGGAACGCCTTGCGGTCGAGCTTGGCGGCGTGCATGACCGCGATGAGCACGGCGGTGCGCGGGTCCGGCTCGGCGCCGCCGAGCGCGGCGGCGACCCGCTCGCGCACCCGCGCCTCCACGGCGCCGTCGAGCTCGGGCCAGCGGGTGGTGCGGAAGATGCCGAACACCCGTACGCGCTCCTCGGCCAGCACGCCCGCGCCGGCGAGCCGGGTGAGCAGGCGGGTGCGGAGCTTGCCCGACTGGAGCTGCTGCACCCACCAGGCCGGCTTGCGCTCCTTGGGGCTGCCGGCGATGCGGGCGAGCGCGCCGTCGAGCTCGTCGTCGCCCATCGGCGCGGGGTCGAGGACCGTCACCTTCTTGTCGCGCAGCGCGATGCGCTCGCCGAGGGCCAGCTCCGCGAGCAGGGCGCCGGCCACGGCGGGGTCGAGCTGGATGGCGGAGAGCAACTGCCTGCCGTCGTCCTCGCCGAAGGCGAGAAGGAGGATCTCCTCCGCGATCGTCACACTCATCCTCTGACACTAACGTGCGAGCATGACCATCTCGGAAAAGTTGCACGTTATCGGCCGCCCCCTGCTCCAGGCTCAGCTGGAGCATCCGACGGTGACCGGCATCGGGCGGGGTGACCTGCCGGACCCGGTGTTCCGGTCGTGGCTGGAACAGGACTACCTGTACCTCCTGGACTACGTGCGGGTTTTCGCGAAGCTGGCCTGGCAGGCGCCCGACGCGCACGTGGGAGACCTCGTGGACCTGGCGCACTCGACGTACCACGAGGAGCTGGATCTGCACCGTTCGCTGTCGGCGGAGTTCGGCGCCGACCTGGAGGGGGCCGTGAAGGGGCCGGCGTGCGTGGCGTACACGGACTTCCTGCTGGAGGCGGCTTCCTCGTACGGAGAGGGGCTGGCGGCGCTGTACCCGTGCATGTGGGGCTACTCGACGCTGGGGCGGATCCTGGCGGAGAACCCGCCGGCCGAGCCGCGCTACCGGGCCTGGGTCGACACCTACGCCGACCCGGGGTTCGCGGCGCTGACCGAGCGGATCGCCCGGATGCTCGACGAGGCGGACCCCGACCCGGCCGTGGCCGAGGCGAGGTTCCGGGAGGGGATGGCGCACGAGCTGGCGTTCTGGGACGTGCCGTAGCGCCCGCGTAGGCTGGAGGGCATGCCGGAGCTTCCCGAGGTCGAGTCGCTCACCGCGTTCCTGCGCGAGCGGGCGGTCGGACGCGTGATCGCGGGCGTCGACGTGCCGGGCGTGCAGGCGCTCAAGACGTTCGACCCGCCGGTGAGCGCGCTGGGCGGGCTGGCCGTCACGGGCGTGACCAGACACGGCAAGTTCCTCGATCTCGACTGCGACGGCCTCCACCTCGTCATCCACCTGGCCCGGGCGGGCTGGCTGCGCTGGCGTGAGGACCTCTCGGGCGCCAGGCCGGTCCGTCCGGGCAAGGGCCCGCTGGCCGTACGGGTGCGGATGGCGGCCGACGCCGAGGGGCTCGCGCCGGGGTTCGAGCTGACGGAGGCGGGCACGCAGAAGCGCCTGGCCGTCTACGTGGTGAGGGACCCGGAGGAGGTGCCGGGGATCGCCGCGCTCGGGCCCGACCCGCTCGACCCGTCCTTCGACGTGGCCGCGCTCAAGCGGATCCTCGGCGGCAACCGCACCCAGGTCAAGGGCCTGCTGCGCGACCAGAAGGTCATCGCGGGCATCGGCAACGCCTACTCCGACGAGGTGCTGCACGCCGCGAGGATGTCACCGTTCAAGATCGCTTCGACGCTGACCGACGCGCAGGTCGCCGACCTGCACGAGGCGATCGTGACCACGCTGCGCGAGGCGGTCGAGCGGGCCCGCGGCCTGGCGGCCAAGGACCTCAAGGCGGAGAAGAAGTCGGGGCTGCGCGTGCACAACCGCGCCGGTCAGCCGTGTGACGTGTGCGGCGACACGATCCGCGAGGTGTCGTTCGCCGACTCCGCGCTGCAGTACTGTCCCACCTGCCAGACCGGCGGCAAGCCGCTGGCCGACCGCCGCATGTCCAGGCTGCTCAAGTAGGGTCGCGGCGTGTGCCGAGCACGGCGCGCGGCAGGGGAGAATGGGCCCATGACGGTTCCCGAGGTCGAGGTCCGCGACGTGCCCGAGGACGCCTACCTGCTCGACGTGCGCGAGCAGGACGAGTGGGTGGCGGGTCACGCGCCCGAGGCGGTCCACATCCCGATGACGCAGATCCAGGCGCGGGTCGAGGAGGTGCCGTCCGGCCGCCCCGTCTACGTCGTGTGCCGCGTCGGAGGCCGCTCGGCGCAGGTCGCGGCCTGGCTCAACCGGCTCGGCCGGGAGGCGATCAACGTCGCCGGCGGCATGCAGGCCTGGGAGTACGACAAGCGCCCCATGGTCAGCGAGACGAACCTGCCGCCCGTGGTCGCCTGACTCCGCCGCTGGCCCAAATCCGACCAATAGGGCATCATGGGGGCGCGTGCCGGAGGTGATCTCCGGCCGCGTTCGACCCACCGCGGGAGCTCGGGGCAACCGGGCTGAGAGGGCAGCTACCGCCGCTGCCGACCGCATGAACCTGTCCGGGTAATGCCGGCGTAGGGAGTGCGCGATGCCGCATGCCGTCCACGGCGACGAAGTTCCGCTGACCCTGGAGGGCACGCCGCCCAAGACCCTCGGCGTGCTCGACCAGGGCGCGCTCTGGGCCAACCTGGCGGTCAGCCTGCTGGGCTTCTCCGGGGCGCTGTTCCTGATCGACCCGCTCGGCGGCGCGCCGCTGTCGCTGACGGCCGCGCTGGCCGCCACCGTCGTCGGCAGCCTGATCGGCACGACCATGGTGGGCCTGGCGGCCATCCCCGGCACGCGGACCGGGCAGCCCGCGATGGTGCTGCTGCGCGGGCTGTTCGGGGCGCGGCTGTCGTACGTGCCGACCGGGCTCAACATCATCCAGATGGTCGGCTGGGGCGCGTTCGAGCTCTGGGTCATCGCCCAGGGCGCCCTGGCCATCTTCGGCGACACGGTCCCGTACCCGGTCTGGGTGATCGTCGCCGGGGTGATCACCACCGTGCTGAGCGTCTGGCCGCTGGGCGCCGTCCGGCTGATCAGGCGCTACATCACGGTCCTGGTGATCATCGCGATGGTCTGGTTCGCGGTGCAGTTCCTGGGCGACGCCCAGCCGCGGACCGGCGGGTCCTGGGAGGCGTTCGCCCCGGCCGTCGACTACGTGATCGCGCTGTCGGTGTCGTGGGTGCCGCTGGCCGCCGACTTCGCCCGCCACTCCAGGTCCAGCCGGGCGGCCTTCACCGGCGTGGTCGGCGGCTACACGCTCGCCCAGGTGGCCTGCCTGGCGCTGGGCGTGTACGCGGTCGCGATCGCCGGCGCGCAGGCGGTGGCGGCCGACAGCACCGCGGTGTTCGGGCCGTTCGTGGCGGCGCCGCTGGGCGCGCTGTTCTTCGCGGTCCTGGTGCTGCGCGAGGCCGACCAGTCGTTCGCCAACGTCTACTCGACGACCGTCTCGCTGCAGAACCTCATGCCGCGCGTCGACCGGCGGATCATCAGCACGGTCATCGGCCTGCTCACCATCGCCATCGCGCTGGTGGTGGACGTGACCTCCTACGGCGCGTTCCTGGGCGTGATCGGCGCGGTGTTCGTGCCCATGTTCGCGGTGCTGGCCGTCGACTACTTCCTGCTCGGCGGCTCGGCCCGGTGGAACACCGCCGCCGACGCCCCCGCCCGCTGGTCGATGCTGGCGCCGTGGGCGCTCGGGTTCGCCGCGTACTGGCTGACCACCTCCACCCCGACCGTCGCGCCCTGGGACGGCTTCTGGGCCGGGGTGCGCGAGGCCGTCGGCTTCACCAGGGAGCCGTGGATGAACGGCGCGCTCGGCGCGGCCATCGTCGCGGCCCTGGTGACGCTGCTGATCGGGCTGGTCAGGCGCCGCGCCGCTCGACGGTGAGCAGGTGCCGCCTCGCGGCGGCGCCGCCCGCGTAGTCGCCGGGCTCGTCGTCGTCGCGCACCACCCGGTGACACGGCACGATCACGCACACGGGGTTGGCGCCGAGCGCGTTGCCGACCGCGCGCAGCGCCCGCGGCCTGCCGATGAGCTCGCCGACGCGGGCCGGCGTCGTGGTCGTGCCGTACGGGATCGCCATCGTCTTCTGCAGCACCGTACGGGCGAACGGGGTGGCCAGGGACAGGTCGACCCGGGTGGAGAAGGCGCGCAGCCGGCCGGAGAAGTAGGCGTCGAGCTCGCGGCGCACCGGGTCGAGCCGCCGGGCGTCGTTGCCGATGAGCCTGCCCACCTGCTTGGCCACCCGTGCGAACACGACGTTCTCGTCCTCGTAGCTGCAGGAGACGAGGCCGCGGGCGGTGACCGCGAGCACCAGCCGGCCCACCGCGCCGTCGTAGGTGCCGAACGCGATGTCGGGCGGGCCGTCGCCGCGATAGGTGTCGGACGTCGCCCGCAGAAGGGCATCCAGGTCGCCCGACACGTCTTCACCTCCACCCGTACGAACAGCCGTGACCGCAGCGTATCGGACGGATCGCCCGACGCGGGCGCCACGCCGCGGGCACTATGGAGTCGTGGGGGACGCAAGGGCTGCGAGTGACGACGAGATGGTCCGGGCGGTGCTCGACAGCTCGCCCAACGCCGTGGTCGCGATCGACAGGGACCAGACGGTCCTGGTGTGGAACGCCGCCGCCGAGGCGCTCTTCGGCTGGCCCGCGGCCGACGTGCTGGGCCGCCGGGCGCCGATCGTGCCCGAGGAGCTGGCGGCCGAGCACCACGCGGCCCTGGAGCGCGTCCGCACCGGCGAGCAGGTGTCGCTGCGCACCAAGCGGGCGCGCGCCGACGGCGCCGTGCTGGACGTACGGGCCGACATCAGCGCGCTGCGGACGGGCTGCGCGACGGCCGGGTACGTCTGCGTCTACCACCTGGTGCGGGCCGGCAGCGCCGCCGAGCACCGGATGGCGCGCCGGGCCAGGCTGGTGCGCAGGCTCACCGACGTGGTCGGCGACATCAACGCCGAGCTGGAGCTGCCCGCCGTGCTCGACCGCATCTCGGCCAGCCTCACCGAGCTGACGGGGGCCGACGCGGGCGGGTTCGTGCTCATCGAGGGCGAGCGGTTGCGGCTGGTCAGCATCTACCGGCTGCCGCCGTCGCTGAAGGACGCCACCACCGACCTGCACACCAGCCTGGTCGGCACGCTGCTGCGCACCGGCAGGACCGTGCTGCTGGAGTCCGAGGGGATCGAGCGGCTGGTGTGGGCCGAGCTCAAGGGCCTGCACACCATCGCGCTCGGCCTGGCCGCCGTCGGCGGTCGCCCGTACGGCGCGCTCTACGCGCTGTTCACCAGGAGCAAGCCCGGCCACCTGGAGCTGGAGTTGCTGGAGCTGCTGGCCGGGCACGCCGGCATCGCGGTCGGCAACGCGGTCGCCTACCAGGAGGCGGTGCGGCAGCGGGCGCACGAGCGGGCCGTGTTCGACGCCAGCGCCGACGGCATCGCGGTGCTCGACGGCGACGGCCGGGTGCTGCGGTGGAACCCGGCGGCGGCCCGGCTCACCGCCGTCGCGGCCGAGGAGGTGACGGGCGGCCCGCCGCCGTTCCCGCTGCCCGGCCCCGGCGAGAAGGTCACCCACCAGCTGCCGGACGGGCGCTGGCTGGACGTGGTGTGCGCGCGCATCGAGGAGACCGGCGAGCTGGTCGTCGACTTCCGCGACGTCACGGCGGCCAAGGAGCTGGAGGAGGCCAAGGACCTGTTCCTGGCGACCACCAGCCACGAGCTGCGCACCCCGATCACGGTCGTCGGCGGCTTCGCCAGCACGCTCGACGCCCGGTGGGAGCAGCTTAGCGACGCCGAGCGCCGTTACGCCGTGCACGCGATCGCCGAGCGCTCCCGGTCGCTCGGCCGGCTCATGGACCACCTGCTGCTCGGCGCCAGGGCGGGAGCGGAGGAGCAGGTGGTCGGCGACGAGCCGTTCGACCTGGCCGAGCGGCTCAGGGCGGCCACGCTCGGCCTGCCGGTGCTGTCCGACAGGCACCGCATCGAGGTGGACATCGCCGCGGACCTGCCGCACGCGCTGGGCGATCCGCTGGCCACCGACATCGTGCTCGCCCAGCTTCTGGAGAACGCGTTCAAGTACTCGCCGCGGGGCGGGCTGATCAGCGTCGGAGCCTGGCACGAGGACGGCAGGGTGGTCGTGGTGGTCGACGACGAGGGCGTGGGGATCGCGCCGGCCCACCGGGAGCGGATCTTCGAACGGTTCGTCCAGGTGGAGACCGGCGACCGCAGGAGGTTCGGCGGCGTCGGGCTCGGGCTCTACATCGTGCGGAGTCTGGCCAGGGCCCAGGGCGGCGAGGTGAGCGCGCACCCGCGGCCCGCCGGTGGCACGCGGATGAAGCTCCAGCTCAGGTGCGCTTCTCCTATCCGATCCGACACACCGGTGCGGTAACGAGGTGGTCATGCTTGCGCTGATCTATCGTCCGATGTGTACAAGCTGTGATTGAGATGCGGTTTCTGGGATCGAGGAACGGGGCATTTCGGTCGTACCGGGGGTGCTTCCGCGGGGGGCACTGGGAGACGGGGAGGTGGGTGTGTCAAGCGTGGTGCTGCTGCCGTACGCGCCGTCCAGCGTCGCCGTCGCCCGCCAGCGTCTCAGCTCCGATCTCCACGACTGCGGGGTCTTCGGCGCCGCGATCGACGATGCCGTGCTGGTGGTGAGCGAGCTGCTCAGCAACGCGCTGCGACACGCGCACCCGCTGCCCTCGGGCATGGTGAAGGTGTCCTGGCTGCGCAGCGAGGACCACATCGAGGTGGCGGTCAGCGACGGGGGAGCGGCCACCGAGCCGAGGGCGGGCCGGCCTGCGCTGTCCTCGCTGGGCGGGCGCGGGCTGGGCATCGTCGAGTACGTGGCGGAGAGCTGGGGCGTGCGGCACGACGGCGACACGACGACCGTGTGGGCGATCCTGCCCGCGCCCAAGAAGAAGGTGAACGGGCAGGTTCACGCGCTCAAAGAGGCCGGGTAGCGAGCACGGCGCGCTCTCCCGTGGTCCACGCCGTGGACACCAGCAGGTAGAGCCCGGCGGCCAGGGGGAGCACGGCCGCGGCCACGAGCGAGCCGTAAGGGAGCAGCGGCGCGATCTTCCGCATGAGCTCCGGCTGGTCCTCCGTGAGCGACGACCGCACCGTACGGGACGACAGCCATGCCACCACGGCCATCAGGACGAGCACCAAAGCGAAGACCGAAAAGGGGCCGCTGGCCAGACCGTAATGCGCGATCACGGCGGCGACCTGCTGACCCAGCGGAGCCCCGAACAGGTCATGGCCCGCCAGCGCGGTCGGATGCGTGGCCACCCGCAACATCAGCCACAGGAACGGCAGCTGCGCCAGCCCCGGCAGGATCCCCGCCAGCGGCGAGCTGCCCTCCTTGGCGAACAGCGCGGACGTCTCCCTGGCCAGCCGCTCCGGGTCGCGCCCGAACCTCTTGCGCAGCTCGCGGAGCCTCGGCGCGAGGCGCTCCCTGAGCCTGGCGGCGCGCGCCTGGCGGACGGCCAGCGGCAGCAGCAGGAGCCGCACGGCCAGCGTGAACAGCACGATGCCGAGGGCGGCGTGGCCCCCGGACATGCCGACGATGAATGACACCAGTGAATCGATCATGAGCCCTTCTCCCGCGGAGACCTTCAGGGCTCGGGTCCGAGCCCCGCCTAGCCGGAAGCGGGGCGCGGTGAAGGAGCTCGCGGCCTGGGCCTGCCCGGCGCGCCGGGATCGCGCTGGCGCTGGAAGGCCGTGCGCCGCGCGTACACCAGGGGGAACCCGGAGGGCTCACCACCGCAGACCGGCAGCGGCCTGACCGCCCACGACAGGAGCAGCAGGACCGCCACCATGGTGACGGCGATGAGCCACGGATCGAACAGGAAGGCCGTCACCGGGAGGTCGAGGACTTACCGACCATCGTGACGACGATGAAGACCAGCAGCGCGACCACCCCGATGATCAGCGCGATCTTCAGCAGCCCCAGGACCATGGGGATGATGAAGGTGAACAGCACGAAGAGCGCCAGAGCGACGCCCGCCACGAGCATGATGACTCGACCCATGAGCCCACCGTACGTCGTGCCGGTCCCCCGCGCGATGCTTACCGTCCGATGACGTGATCGCCTCACCGGCGCCCCCGCGCCGTACGGTGAGGGCGTGAACACCCGCATCCTGGTGGTCGACGACGACCCGACCGTGTCCGAAGTGGTCGCCCGCTACCTGGAGCGCGACGGGCACGAGGTCGAGTGCGTGGGAGACGGCGCGGAGGCGCTGCGCCGCGCCCTGGCCAGCCCGCCCGACCTGATGGTGCTCGACCTGATGCTGCCCAAGCTCGACGGGCTGCAGGTGTGCAGGAAGCTCAGGGAGCGCTGGCCGGTTCCGGTGATCATGCTGACCGCGCTCGGCGAGGAGCTCGACCGGGTGGCCGGCCTGGAGACGGGCGCCGACGACTACGTGGTCAAGCCGTTCAGCCCTCGTGAGCTGGCCCTGCGCGTCAGATCGGTGCTGCGCCGGGCCCGCGGCGCCGCCGTCACCGGCGGCACCGGCGTGCTCCGCGACGCCGGCCTGGTGGTGGACGTGGGCGCCCACGAGGTGCGGCTGGACGGTGAGCCGGTCATGCTGACCGCCCGCGAGTTCGACCTGCTGGCCTACCTGATGCGCAACCCCAGGCAGGCGTTCAGCCGGGCCGCGCTGCTCGACCAGGTGTGGGGGTGGTCGTTCGGCGACTCCTCCACCGTGACCGTGCACGTCAGGCGGCTGCGGGAGAAGATCGAGCCCGACCCCACCGAGCCGCGCAGGATCGTCACCGTCTGGGGAGTCGGCTACCGGTACGAGCCGCTGGAGGGCGCGGCGTGACCCTGGGCGTGATCGTCGCGGTCACCGCCGGGCTGGGCCTGCTCGTGGCCGGCCTGGGGCTGGCCGTCATGTGGGTGCTGCGGACCCGCTCCATCGGCGTGATCATGGCGATCGTGGTGGTCGTCGCCGTGGCCGCCACCCTGGCCGGCGTGGTCGCGATCACGATGCGGATGATCATCGAGGGGCCGGCCAGGGACATCGTGCTCAGCGTGGTCGCCGTCGGCGGCCTCGTCGGGCTCGGCGTCGCCTTCGTGGTGGCCCGGCGGGTCGTGGCCGAGAGCAGGCGGCTGGTGGCCGCGGTCGACGAGCAGCCGTTCGCCGCGCCGCGCGGGCTGCCCGCCGAGCTCCAGTCCATCGCCGACGCGCTGGAGAAGGCGTACGCCCGCGAACGCGCCCTGGAAGGCGCCCGGCGCGAGCTCGTCGCCTGGGTCAGCCACGACCTGCGCACCCCGCTGGCCGGGATGCGGGCCATGGCGGAGGCACTGGAGGACGGCGTCGTCTCCGACCCCGAGACGGTCGGCCGCTACCACCGCCAGATCAAGCGGGAGGTGGAACGGCTGTCGGCCATGGTCGACGACCTGTTCGAGCTGTCGAGGATCCACGCCGGGGCGCTGCGGCTGTCACGGGCCAGGATCGGGCTCGCCGACCTGGTCGCCGACACGCTGGCCGGGGCCGAGCCGCTGGCCAGGGCGAAGGGCGTGCTGCTCACCGCCGAGGCGGCGGCCGTGCCGGTCGAGGCCGACGCGGGCGCGCTCGGACGGGCGCTGCGCAACCTCGTGGTCAACGCCATCGAGCACACGCCGCCGGACCTGCCCGTGGTGCTGCGGGCCGGGGCGTCGGACGGGACGGCCAGCCTGTCGGTCAGCGACTCCTGCGGCGGCATCCCGGACGAGGACCTGACGCGGGTGTTCGAGGTGGCCTTCCGCGGGGAGACAGCCCGGACCCCGACCTCGGACGGCGGGGCCGGGCTGGGGCTGGCGATCGCCGAGGGAATCGTACGGGCGCACGACGGGGTGATCGGGGTGGCGAACGAGGGCCGCGGGTGCCGGTTCGAGATCCGCCTGCCTCTCGCGTGACGCGCCGGGCCCTCGCGGGGCGGCGGTTCGGGACAGCGAGAGGTTCATGAGGCGTGGCGGCGCGGGGTCGCGGGCGGTCGGGCGGTGGACGGGCGGCTGTCAGGCGGGCCCCGGGGGGACCGTGGCCGGGAGGGAGGTTTCCGGGGTGGAGCCGAACGACTCCGACATCGCGCGAAATGTCGGGCAGGGCCAGCGCCACATGCAGCTCCGGCACCGCAGGATCGGGTGCGCGGCGTCGCTGGTGATGCCGCCCGCGTCACGCGGCTGGTGCAGGTCGAGCAGCCGCAGCCCCAGCTCGGAGAACATGAGCAGCTCGTCGCGCGCCCCGGTGAGGAAGTCGAGGTCCTCCACGGCCAGCCTGGTCTGTACGGGGACGTACCCCTCATGGTTGACCAGCCCGCGCAGCCGGGCGGCCTCGTCGTGCCACGAGGTCGCCTTCTCGCTGCGGAGGAGGATGGCCTCGAGCTGTTCGCGGACTCTCTGGCGCTGAGGGTCTTCCGGTCGGTCTGTGTTCATAGGTCATCGGGCCCGTGAGCTCGCCCAGCCTCCTCCTGCTGTGAAGTGGTGACCGGAGCGAGGCTCCGGCCCGCCCCCTCTCCGGGCGTCATGGTGGCACAACGTCAAGTCTCGCTTACTCTCCGTCCGCGCGGAGCCCAAACGGCCACTCTCGTCCACAGCTCGGGATCGGCCACCTCGATTCATGCCTTCAACCACGTATCGGCGTGACAACGTGACCCGGAGCCTCCACGCCGCTAGCCTGCCTGTGTGGAGCTCAAGGTCTCGACTCGATCACATGCCGGCCACGCACTCGTCGTGATCGCCGGTGAAATCGACCTCTATACGGCACCCCACCTGCAGTCGGAGTTCACCCGGCTGCTTCAGGAGGGGCCCGGCCGCGTGGTCATCGACATGTCCGCCGTGGATTTCTGCGACTCCACGGGGATGAACGTGCTGCTGTCCGCGCTCAAGCGGATGAAGGAGCGGGGCGGCACCCTGGAGGTGGCCTCGCCCCGTCCCGCGGTGCAGAAGATCCTGCAGGTCACCGGCCTCGACTCGGTCTTCACCGTGCATGACGAGGTGCCGCGGGAGTTTCTCATCGCCGAGCAGTCATGACGGCAGGCGACACCGCGGTCGTCATCCCGGCCAGGAACGAGGCCGATCGCATCGGCCTCACCGTGGCCTCGGCCCGCGGCCTGCCCGGCGTGGACCTGGTCGTGGTGGTCGACGACGGCTCGACCGACCAGACGGGCCGGGTCGCGCGCGCGGCGGGGGCCAAGGTGATGCGCCACAGCCGCAACCGCGGCAAGGCCGCCGCCATGGAGACCGGCGCCGAGGCCGTGCGCCTGCTCGACGACGGCGCCGCCCGCCACCTGCTCTTCCTGGACGCCGACCTGGCCGCCACGGCCGAGGCCGCCGCCGCGTTAGCCGAGCCCGTGCGCGCCGGTCTGGCCGACATGACCATCGCCGCCTTCACCAACCGGGTCAAGCTCGCCGGCCACGGCGTCGTCGTCCGGCTCTCCAGGGACGGCATCCGCCGCGCCACCGGATTCGAGGCCACCCAGCCGCTGAACGGTCAGCGCTGCCTCACCCGGGAGGCGTTCGAGGCGGCCCGCCCGCTGGCCCACGGCTTCGGCGTGGAGACGGCCCTGACCATCGACCTGATCCGCAAGGGGTTCCGCGTCGTGGAGGTCGAGGTGGACATGGCGCACCGGGCGACCGGCTCCGACTGGCGCTCCCAGGTCCACCGCGCCCGGCAGCTCCGCGACGTCGCGCTGGCGCTGGCCGTCCGCGAGCCCTTGGTGGCCGCGAACCTCGCCAAGCTCCGCCCTCGCCGCTGACGCCGGCCCGCACCCGAGCCTCGCGGGGCCGCGCCGCTGACGCTCACGCGCATCCGAGCCTCGCGGGGCCGCGCCGCTGACGCCCACCGGCTCCCGAGCCTCGCGGGGCCGCGCCGTCCGGCGTGTTTTCCACAGGGTGGGGACAGGCGGGCGGAGTGCCGCGGCGGGTGTGCTGGAATTTGCGGGTGACTTCCGAGACGCGGGTCAGCGCCCCCCACCGGCTCATGCGGCCCGCCCTGGCCTGCGTCGCCGCCTCGATCCTGCTGACGGTCCTGATCGGCGCGCTCGGCCCGTCCGCCATGGTCCCGGCCCTGTCCGGCCCCGGCTGGCAGCCGCCCTACTCCCTGGCCGCCGGCCCGCACCCCTACCTGGTCGTCGCCATGGCCGCCGCCGCCCTGACGCTCGGCGGGCTCGGCCTGCTCGCGGCGCTGGCGGTGCCGCCCGCGTCGTTCCCCGCCCGCCTGCCCCGGGCGCTCGTGCTGCTCGGCTGCCTGGCCGCCGTCCTGCTCGCCTTCCTGCCGCCGTCGGGCTCCGGCGACCATCTCAACTACGCGGGCTACGGCCGCCTGGCCTCCTTGGGCATCGATCCGTACACCCACGGCGCCGTCGACCTTCCCGGTGATCCGGTCACCGACGCCGTCGAGGCCCCGTGGCGCGAGGAGCCGACGGTCTACGGGCCGGTGGCCACCGCCCTGCACACCGCGGCGAGCTGGCTCGCCGGCGACTCCGTCCGCCTGACGATCTTCCTGCTGGCCCTGGTCAACGCCGCCGCGTTCATCGCCACCGGCCTGCTCATCGACCGCTTCACCCGGGACGACCCGGCCGCGCGGATGAGGGCCGCCCTGCTGTGGACGGCCAACCCGCTCCTGCTCTACCAGCTCGTCGCCGGCATGCACGTCGACACCCTGGCCATCGCCTGCATGGTGGCGGCCCTGCTGGCCGGGTCCCGGCCCGTCGTCGGAGGCGCTTGCCTCGGCCTGGGGGTCGCCGTCAAGCTCAACGCGGGCCTGGTCGCCCTCGGCCCCGCCTGGGAGCTGCGCCGCGACCCCCGCCGCCTGGCACTCGTGGCCGGGGTCGCCCTGGCGGTGACGGTCGCCGGCTACGCCGTCGCCGGCTTCGCCGCCCTGGCGCCGGTCACCCGCACCAGCAAGTCGATCTCCAACGCCTCGTTCTGGAAGCTCGTCCAGGGCTGGCTGCAGTCGGTCGTCGGCACGGGCAGCGCCTACCGCGGCGCGATCCAGATCGGCTCCCTGCTCCTGCTCGCCCTCATCGCCTGGTCGCTCTTCCGCCTGATCTCCCGCTCCCGCCGACCCGGGGCGCGGCCGGGCCCGCTTCTCGCCGCCCGCGGGGCTCCGGGGTCCGGCGACGACGCCGTGGTCGTGGCGGGGGTGATGGTGATCGCCTATCTGTTCGCCTCGCCGTACGTGCTGCCCTGGTACGACGGGCTGGCCTTCGGGGTGCTGGCGCTGGCGGCGGCCTCCGCCCTCGACCGGTTCATGGTGGCCCACCTGCTCGTGCTGTCGCTGGCCTACCTGCCGGCGCGGGTCGTCGGGCAGCCGCCCGAGCTGGGGTGGCTCATGACCGTGGTGCGGAGTCAGGTCGTCCCGTGGCTGCTGCTGGCGTTGACCGCGGGTCTGCTGGGCTGGGCGTGGCGAGCTGCAGCGCGCGTACGCACGACGCCAGCGTCAGCGGCACCGCCACCGTGAGGGCCATGGCCGGGATGGCGATGCCCGAGTCGTTCATCAGGAAGCCGACGAAGGCGCAGGTCAGCGCGCCGAAGAGGCCCGCGCGCAGGGTCGGCGCGAGCGCGTACGTCTGCCCGAGCGCCGACGCCCCCCAGCGCGACGGCCGCGCCAGCACTCTGAAAAGGAACACCAGGGCGACCAGCGAGAGCAGGGTGAGCGACCAGTTCCCCACGGTCACCCCCACCATGGCGCCGAACTTGCGGCCGACGACGGTCCACGCCTGGCCGTCGATGACCTGCTGCGCGAACGTGCCGAGATGGGTGCGCTCCCCGGCGGGCCGGAGCCAGTCGGCGTAGGAGATGGCGCCGATGATCGCGGCCCCCGCCAGCCCGACGACCGCCAGTTTGGCGATCGACACGCGGCCGCCGGAGAGCAGGATGAGGAAGACCGCCAGCCCGGCGACGAACGCCGGCACGCCGCCGAAGTCCGCCCCCCACGCCGGCGACCCGTCCGCGAACACCGCCAATCCGCCGTACAGCACGCACACCGTCAGCACCGCGGCCCGGGGCGCGCCCCTGCCGCGCAGCCATTGGGCGACGCCCGCCAGGCCGAGGACGGTGCCGGTGGCGTAGATGGCGAAGGCGATGTTGCTGAAGCCGTAGAACCGGCCGCCGGTCACGGGCTCGTACCCCGAGACGGCGTTCACCTGGAGGCTGGAGCCGGTCATGACGTCCACCAGCATCGCGACGGAGGTGACCAGCGCGACCACGGTGAGCGGGCCCAGCACGTGCGAGCGCCACGGACCGGCGAAGGCCAGGCCGGTGATGAGCCCGGCCATGGCGAGGATCGTGACGATGAGCGCGGCCATCGGCGCGGGCAGGCTCCACCACGGCACGAGCTGCGCCAGGAACGTGGAGACGGCGATGGAGCCGCTCAGCACGGAGACGACCTGCACCGCCACCAGCAGCCGCGACGCCGCCGCGAGGTCGAGCCGGGCCGGCCGTGACGCCTGGTCGAGCCCGCCGCCGGGCGTCTCCACCTGGCCTTCCGGAGCGCGCTTCCCGGTGTCCGGCGGGGCGTTCCCTCCGGCGGGGCGCGTGCCCGGCAGGCCCGCCGGGGCGGGCGTCCTGCGGCGGCGCAGGGCCAGCGCGGCGAAGGCGTAGAAGAGGAGCTGGACGGTGACGAAGACCGCGAAGAAGGGGCCGCGGACCTCGCGCAGCACCTGGCTGGCCAGGTCGGCGTCCGCCAGGCCGGCGACCGTCTCCCCGACGGTGGCGGCGGCCGGGCCGGCGGGCTGCCACGGCCGTCCCACGACCTGCCTCGGGGGTTCGAGGCCGGTCAGGCGGATGGCGGTGGCCGTGAGGTCCTGGATCGCCACCAGGGCGTCCTGGCGGGTCGAGCCGGCCGTGAGATGGCCGGGCGGGTAGGGGGCGCCCGAGGGGGAGGGGCCGGTGGCGATGGCGACGTGCAGGTGGGCGCCGGAGGAGACGTCGGAGATACCGGCCAGCAGCACGGAGACGCCGGGCGGGAGGGCGGCCAGGAACGCGCCGACGCGGCGGTCGGCCCGCGCCGCGGCCGCCTGGCGGACGTCCGGCGGCATGGCCGCGGGCACGCCGTACTCGTCCGAGGGCTGCGCGGCCCAGGCGGCGGCGAGGTCGGGGACGTCCATGACGATCAGCGCGTACGAGGAGAGGTCGCCCAGGCCGGCCGGGGTGTCGGCGTACGCGGTGACCCGCCCGGCCGTGTCGGCGGCGGCCAGGGCGGCGCCGGGGCCGACGGCCGCGACCCGGCCGCCGCCGTCCGCGACGGTCTGGGCCAGGGTGCCGAGCCGGGCGTCGTACCCGGTGGCGGTCTGGTGGTCCACCAGCTCCGCCCAGCCGGGCACGGTCGCGGAGCGGGCGGCGCCGGTGGGCCGTGGGGCGGGGGGCACGGGGCAGCCGCGGCCGGGGGTGCCGGCGCGCTGGCCCGCCGAGACGGTCAGCCAGCCGGCGGCGGGGCAGGTGACGCCCCGGTCGGGGGGCGGGACGGCGCGCGTGGACAGCGAGGCCGTGCCGCCCTGCCCGGCGAGCTTCCACAGGTTCGGCGTACGCGACGCGTCGAGATCGCTCCACTCGAGGCCGGGCACCCCGACGACGGCGACCCGCCCCTGAACGGCGGCGGAGGCCGGCGCGGGGACCGCGACGCCGAGCAGCGCGAGCACCCCGGCGACGACCAGCCCCACCCGTCCGGCGCCCAGAAGGGCCGATGTCATGGGGAAGCGCCGGTGCGGCATGGTGCTGAACCCCCTCAGTCGGCGCGCCCTTGGGACAACCGCCACGGTAGCCTCCCACAGCGTGACGGGTGTCGAGGCGCGGACGCGGCGGCGATGGTGGGCGTGGGCCCTGGCGGCGGCGATCGTCGCCGTGGGCGTGTGGCCGCTGGTCGAGCACTGGCTGACCAACCCCGACGACCAGCGCCTCGTCGATCTCGATGTCTACCGTACCGGCGGTCAGATGGTGCTGGAGGGCCGGCCGGTCTACGGGTTCTTCACGCCCGCGCCGCAGCTCCTGCCCTTCACCTACCCGCCGGTCGCGGCGCTGTTCGCGAGCGGGCTGGCGGCGATGTCGTGGGTGACCGCGCAGTGGGTGTGGACGGCGGGGATCTTCGCGGCGCTGGGGGTCGCGGTCGGGTTCGCGTTCCGCGACGCGCTGGGGCGGCACACGCCGTGGGTGTTCGCGTTCCTGATGGTGGCCTGCACGTTCCTGATGCCGATCCGCGACCAGGTGCGGTTCGGCCAGGTGGACATCCTGCTGGTGGCGCTCTGCCTGGCCGACTGCGTGGCACGGCGGCCGTGGTGGCCGCGCGGGTTCCTGATCGGGCTGGCCACGGCGGTCAAGCTGACGCCCGGCGTGTTCCTGATCTACCTGCTGGTGACGCGGCAGTGGCGGACGCTGTTCCTGGCCTCGCTGGTGACGGCGCTGCTGACGCTGCTGCCGTTCGCGGTGGTGCCGCAGGACGCGGTCGACTTCTGGTTCGGCGCGCTGCTGGACTCCGAGCGGCTGGGCTCGAACGCCGCCACCACCAACCAGTCCATCCGCGGCATGCTCATCCGCCTCTACCTGCCGGACGCGCTGACGACCGTGATCTGGCTGGCCGCGGTGGCGGTGGTCGGCTGGTACGGGTTCCGCGGCGCGCGCGACGCCTACCGCGCAGGCGACCAGCTGACGGCGGTGGCGCTGGTGGGCCTGATGGCGGTGCTGCTGTCGCCGGTGGCGTGGATCCACCATCTGGCCTGGGTGGTCGTGGTGCTGGGCGCGATCGCAGGAGACGGGCGCGACCCGGTGCGGCTGCGGGTGGCCGCGGGGGTGTGGCTGTACTACGTGGTGCCGGTGCCCTGGTGGGGCGTGGCGATCAGGGCGGCGGAGATCCCCGTCGTCAGTCCCGTGCTGGGCAAGATCGTGCAGAACGGCTTCGGCCTCGGCGCGATCGTCCTCGTCTGGCTGCTGGTCCACCGGTTGCCGGCGCGGCGTGCCGAGGAGTCCCGAATGCCCCACCTACCACGTCAACCTGCGGATACCCTGTAAGCATGTCCAGAATCGCGTACCTCGGCCCCGAGGGCACCTTCACCGAAGAGGCCCTGAGGCTCCTGGAGCCCGGAGCCGAGCGGCTGCCCAGCGCCACCGTCACCGCCGCGCTCAACGCGGTGCGCTCCGGCGACGCCGACGCCGCGGTGGTCCCGCTGGAGAACTCGCTCGAGGGCGGCATCACGACGACGCTGGACGAGTTCGCCTGGGGCGAGCCGCTGCTGATCACCGCCGAGCTGCTGCTGCCCGTGCGCTTCTCGCTGCTGGTCCGGCCCGACACCGGGCTCGCGCACATCAAGCGGGTCTACACCCACCCCGCCGCGATCACTCAGTGCCGCGGTTTCCTCAACCGCGAGCTGGCCGACGCGGTCGTGGTGTCCGCCCCGTCGACGGCGGCGGCGGCCCAGGAGGTGTCGCTGCCCGGCTCGCCGTACGACGCCGCGATCGCCGCCCGCATCGCGGGCGAGCACTACGGCCTGGTCGAGCTGATGGACGACGTCGGCGACCGGTCCGACACCGTGACGAGGTTCGTACGGGTGACCAGGCCGGGCGCGCTGCCCGAGCCGACCGGGAGCGACCGCACCACCCTGGTCGTCTTCCTGGCCGACGACCACCCGGGCGCGCTGCTGGAGATGCTGACCGAGTTCTCGGTGCGCGGCGTCAACCTGAGCCGCATCGAGTCCCGGCCCACCGGCCAGGGCATCGGCCGCTACTTCTTCCACTTCGACCTGGAGGGCCACGTCGCCGACGCCCGGGTGGGCGAGGCGATCGCCGGTCTTCACCGCATCTGCGGCGAGGTGCGCTTCCTCGGCAGCTATCCGCGCGCCGACGGGATGGCCCCGAGCGTCAAGCGCGGCACGACCGACCCCGACTTCGCCGGGGCGCAGGAGTGGCTCGACAGGATCCGTGCCGGTCGGGTGTGAAAGGGGGAGCGGTTCGCCGTCGCGCGCCGGTAGCCTTTCCTTGTGATCGACCTGCGTACCCTTCGTGAGGACCCCGACCGGCTCAGGGCGTCGCAGCGCGCCCGCGGTGAGGACGACTCGGTCGTCGACGCGCTGCTCGACCTGGACGAGCGCCGCCGATCCGCGCTGACCTCGTTCGAGTCCACGCGCGCCGAGCAGAAGAGTCTCGGCAAGCGGGTCTCCAGGGCGCAGGGCGAGGAGAAGGCCGCGCTGCTCCAGCGGGCCAAGGACCTCGCCGTCCAGGTGAGGTCCACCGAGGCGGAGGCCGAGAAGCTCGGCGCCGAGCTCGACGGGCTGCTCCAGACGGTGCCCAACGTCGTGGAGGCCGGCGCGCCCCCCGGCGGGGAGGACGACTACGTCGTCCTGGAGACCCACGGTGAGCCGCGCGTTTTCGACTTCGAGCCCAGGGACCATCTGGACCTGGGGGAGCGCCTCGACGCGATCGACATGGAGCGCGGCGCGAAGGTGTCCGGCTCGCGGTTCTTCTTCCTCAAGGGCCTGGGCGCCAGGTTGCAGCTCGGCCTGCTCAACATGGCCATGCAGCAGGCGATCGAGGCCGGCTTCGTGCCGATGATCACTCCCGTCCTGGTCAAGCCGGAGACCATGCAGGGCACCGGCTTCCACGTGGCGCACGACAAGGAGATCTACCGCCTGCCGGAGGACGACCTCTACCTGGTCGGCACCTCCGAGGTGTCGCTGGCCGGCTACCACGCGCAGGAGATCCTGCCCGCCGACCGGCTGCCGCTGCGCTACGCGGGCTGGTCGTCGTGCTTCCGCCGCGAGGCGGGCTCCTACGGCAAGGACACCCGGGGCATCATCAGGGTCCACCAGTTCGACAAGGTGGAGATGTTCTCCTACGTCCGGCCCGAGGACGCGGCGGCCGAGCACCTGCGGCTGCTGGAGTACGAACGCCAGATGATGGCCAAGATCGAGGTCCCCTACCGCGTGATCGACACGGCGGCGGGCGACCTCGGCATGTCGGCGGCCCGCAAGTTCGACTGCGAGGCGTGGATCCCGACCCAGGGCCGCTACCGTGAGCTGACCTCGACCTCCAACTGCACCGAGTTCCAGGCCCGCAGGCTGGGCGTGCGCTTCCGCGACAAGGACGGCAGACCGCAGTACGCGGCGACGCTCAACGGCACGCTGGCCACCACCCGGTGGATCGTCGCCATCCTGGAGAACCACCAGCAGGCCGACGGCTCCGTGGTGGTCCCCGAGGCGCTCCGCCCCTACGTGGGGCTGGACGTGCTGGAGCCGGTCAGGTAACCGCGTCGGCGCAGCATGGCCAGCCCGGCGACGGTGGTGACCGGTGCGGCGACGGCGGCCAGGGCGAGCGCGACCCCGTGGTCCAGCCAGCCCACGCTCCACGCCCTGAACGGCGCCGCCACGCATAGTCCGACCAGCACGCCCAGCGCCAGCGCGTCGGCCGTGCCCCGTGACCCGATGCCGCCGTCCGCCACCAGCGAGCAGGCCACGAAGACCGCGCAGATCAGCAGGACCGTGCCCAGCGCCCCGATGAGGAGGGGCGTCGGGCTCCACGCCCACGGCGGGTCCTGCTGCCATCCGAAGGCACGCCCGAACGGGATCGGCGCTGTTAGCAGGCCGCCGAGCCCGCCCAGCACGGCCGTGAGCCAGGCGCGGACGCGGGCCCGCCGCCCCGCCTGGACCGACAGGGCGAGCAGGGTGGCCCAGGCGGCGGCCAGCCCGGCGACCAGCATCTCGCCGCCGTCGTCGGCGGCCCTGCGGAGCGGGATCGCGGCCGACTCCAGCAGGCGGCCGTCACCGGTGTAGCCGAACCGCCGCCACGTCCCGTCGGCGGCCCGCACGGCGACGCCGTCGCGCCGGTTGGCCACGACCACGACGTGGCCGCCCGGCTGCTCCTGGACGACGAGCGACGAGGAGACGATGGGCTCCTCTCCGGGCCGCTCGCCGTCCAGCTCGCGTTCGAGCATCGTCACCCGGCCGGGAGGGATCTCCCAGTCGAGCGCCCAGGTGCGGCCCGCGTCGGCGGAGCGCACGACCCCCACGCGGCCGTCGAGGAGCCGGTAGCAGTGCTCGCGCAGGCAGGCGGCGCGCTGGCCGGCCCCGATCCCGGCGACCGGTGCCTCGACGCCGGTGGTGCGCGCGGGCCGGGGCGGGACGTACGGCACCCAGCTCGTGCCGCCGTCGCGCGACTCGTACGCGCTGTCGAGCACGATCGCGCCGTCCCTGAGCTCGACGACGCCGGCGCTGGGCCGGGCCGGGACGGCGGAGGTGGCGGTGACGGCGAGGACCGCCAGGGGGACGGCGGTGAGCACCCGCCAGCGCGCGGCCACCGCCTCCCTGCTGCGCTGCCGCACCCACCAGGCCAGGAGAAGCGCGGGGAGGGCCAGGAGGTCCCCAGGATCGGCCAGGACGCGCGAAGGCCCCGCCAGGGTGGTCCAGACCTGGGAGGCGGCCTCCGCGCCCGTCTGCGTGGTTTTGACGAGCGTGAAGAGCGCGCCGGTCAGGAGGGTCGCCGCGAGGTCGGCGCGGCGCGCCAGCAGGAGCGCCACCAGGGGCGGCGCGACGACGAGTCCCGCGACGTCACTCAGCTTGCCCGTGACGAGGCCGGGCCAGGCCTGCTTGAGTACGTGATCGTTGAGTAACAGCACGATCACGGAGACCACCGTTACGGGGTGGCATAACCAGGCGTACCTCATATATCGCTTGATGTGAAGAAAGGTGGAGAGGTTCGCCCGGCCTGTGAATCGAGTCACAGTCGTGACAACGTTCCGTCAAGGGCATAACAAACGCGAAAGGCCAGGGCCCGCTGGAAGCGGACCCTGGCCTGTCTCGCTGCTACAGGTCAGATGGAGCGGACCTGGGAGGCCTGCGGCCCCTTCTGGCCCTGCGTGATCTCGAACTCGACCCGCTGGCCGTCTTCAAGGCTGCGGTAGCCGTTGCCGACGATCTCGGAGAAGTGCACGAACACGTCCGGCGCGCCGCCGTCCGGGGCGATGAAGCCGAAGCCCTTCTCGGCATTGAACCACTTGACGGTTCCCTGAGCCATAAAAGCTCTCCCTCAGGATGTGAATCTATGGGACCCACACCTCGTGGATCCCGGTGTGTCGTACAGCAAGCACCCGGGGTGGCTCAGACAAAGTCATGCTGGTTTTCACTACGGGATAGCTAATACAACGCCTCCACATCTAACACCATTCTGGCGCGTTGGTGTTCCCGTCGAACGAAGATTTCTGGCTGGGCGCATCACCGGGCAAACTGGAACGTGTTATGCACAAGCTTCGCGCACCCCGTCTGGTGGCCACCGACCTGGACGGCACCGCCCTGCGTACGGACGGAACCGTGTCTCCCCGCACCGCCGCCGCGTTCGCCCGGGTCGAGCAGGCCGGGGCCATGCTGGTGTTCGTGACCGGCCGCCCGCCTCGGTGGATGCACACCGTGGCGGGCGCGGTGCGGCACCGCGGCCTCGCCGTCTGCGCCAACGGCGCGTTGATCTACGACCTCCACACCGAACGGATAGTGAAGTCTCACCTCATCGACTCGGAGGTGCTCGAAGAGGTCGTCGCTCAGCTTCGAGCGAACATCCCCGATCTGTCGTTCTCGGTCGAGTACGAGGGCGGCTTCGCGCGCGAGTCGGACTTCCGCGTGGGCACCTGGGACCGCAAGGCCGCCGACGGGGCGCGCGTCGGGTGGCACTCGCTCACCTCGCGCGCCTGCGTCAAGCTGCTGGCCCTGCACCCCGCGATGGGCCCCGACGAGCTCCACACCACCGTGCACGAGCTGGTGGGGCACCTGGTGACCGCCACCCACTCCAGCGGCCGCGCGCTCATCGAGATGAGCGCGCGCGGCGTCACCAAGGCCACGGCCCTGGCCACGCTGGCCGAGCGGCACGACATCGAACCGTCGGAGGTCGTGGCGTTCGGCGACATGCCGAACGACCTGCCCATGCTCGCCTGGGCAGGCACCTCCTACGCGGTGGCCAACGCGCACCCCGGCGTGCTGGCCGCGGTCGACCATGTGACCGCGGCCAACGACGACGACGGTGTCGCGCTGGTGCTGGAGAAGCTCTACAGGTAGGGCCCGGAGCCGCCCGGCGGGCGGTGGGGCTCGTCGGGCCGCCCCCCGGGCAGCGCCCTGCGCATCTGCTCCAGCTGGGCGCGGGCCGCCATCTGCTGGGCGAACAGCGTCGTCTGGATGCCGTGGAACAGCCCTTCGAGCCAGCCCACCAGCTGCGCGTGCGCCACCCTCAGCTCGGCGTCGCTGGGCGGGGCGCCGGTGTCCTCGGTGAAGGGCAGCGACAGCCGCTCCAGCTCCTCCACCAGCTCGGGCGCCAGGCCGTCCTCGAGCTCCTTGATGGAGGACTGGTGGATGTCCTTCAGCCGCTTGCGGCTGGCCTCGTCCAGAGGGGCGGCCCTGACCTCTTCCAGCAACTGACGGATCATGCTGCCGATGCGCATCACTTTCGCAGGCTGCTCGACCAGGCCGGCGACAGAGCGCTCGTCCTCGCCGTTATGACCCGGACCTTGGAAGTCGGGGCCCACCACCACGATGTGAGGGGAGTTGTTGTCCTCAGCATTCATAACTCTCACCGTACTAGCAGGATCTTCCCGACGTGACTACCGGAATCCAACATACGGTGAGCCTCGGCCGCGTCGGACATCGGCAGCTCGGCGAAGACGACCGGCCGCACCGCGCCGCCTTCCACCAGCGGCCAGACGTTCTCCACGACGCTGCGGACGATCGCGCCCTTCTCGTCCACCGGCCTGGCCCGCAGCGTGGTGCCGTGCACCGAGGCCCGCTTGGCCAGCAGCACGCCCAGGTCCAGCTCGGCCTTGCGGCCGCCCTGCATGCCGATGACCACGAGCCGCCCCCCGGTCCGGAGCGCCCGCAGGTTGCCGGCGAGGTAGGCGGCGCCCATGATGTCGAGGATCACGTCGGCCTTGACGCTCTCCGCGAAATCCTCCTCGCGGTAGTTCACGTACGCGTCGGCACCCAGCTCCTTGACCCGCTCGCCCTTGTCGGAGGAGCCGACCGTGACCACCACGTTCGCCCCGAACGCCTTGGCGAGCTGCACCGCGAACGTGCCGATGCCGCTCGCGCCGCCGTGCACCAGCAGGGTCTCGCCCTTGCGCAGCCGGCCCAGCATGAACACGTTGGACCAGACGGTGCACGCCACCTCGGGCAGTCCGGCGGCCTCCTCCAGCCGGACGCCCCGCGGCACCGGCATCACCTGCTGCCACGGCACGGCCACCCGCTCGGCGTAGCCGCCGCCGGCCAGCAGCGCGCACACCTCGTCGCCCACCGCGAACTGCTCGACCCCGTCGCCCACCTCCGCCACCACGCCGGAGACCTCCAGCCCCGGGTAGGGAGAGGCGCCCTGCGGCGGCTGGTAGTTGCCCTGGCGCTGCAGGACGTCCGCCCGGTTGACCGCCGAGGCGGCCACCTCGACCAGCACCTCGCCCCGCTCCGGACGGGGGTCGGGAACCTCGCGCCACTCCAGCACCTCTGGCCCGCCGCTGCGGGTGATCTCGATGGCTCGCATGCGCACCACCGTAACGGGGCAGAGAAGTTGTGGGTTGCCGGCGTTCCCCGCAGCGCTTGGCGTTAATCTGCAAGATATTTGCTGCCCCTTTAGACCCACCCGAGGGGGAACACGGTGGCACGACACGATCGAGAGGAATCTCTCGAGGAACAGCTCGCCTGGCTGGACGCCATCAAGGAGTCCGAGGAGGCGCCGGTCAAGGTGAGCGCCAAGACCGGCCCGGGAGTCCCGGCCGACGAGACCGTGGTCGTCTCGCCCTACCCCCAGGACCCGTGGGCGTCGGTGCCGCAGCACGACACGCCGACCCCGCCGCTGTTCCGCGCGGCGGTCGACTCGGTGTACGGGGCCGAGGCGGTGCCCACGTCCGAGAGCGAGGCGGGCGAGTGGCTCGACCGGGCGGCGGGCCGGGACGACGCGCCCGACGACGACGGCGCCGACGCCAGGCCGGCGATCGACGACGCGTTCCTGGCGCCGCTCAAGCCGCTGCCCCGGCCGGACGACACCGACAGCTACGCGCTGACGTCCTTCCCCGAGCCCGGGAAGCCGGAGCAGCGGGAGCAGCCGGAGGAGCAGACCGAGGAGAACCTCCCCTGGCCCGTTCCACCCGCCTGGGCCAGGGAGAAGCCGGCCGAGACCCGCACGGCCGAGGCGGGGGGCGCCGAGAGCGGGCCCGCCGACGAGCCCGAGGAGGCCGCGGAGCAGCCGCGCCCGACCTTCCCCGAGCCGCGCCCGTCCTTCGACTCCTTCGGTGAGACCCACCCGTCGTACGACGAACCCGGCCCGTCCTACGACGAGCCGAGCCCGCCGTTCGCCGAGCCGTCCCAGCGCGCCTTCACCAGCGGCCCGGAGCCCCGCACGTTCGACTTCACCGGCGGCCCGGAGCCCCGCACGTTCGACGAGCACCTCAGGTTCCAGGAGCCGGACGTCCCCGCCGAGCCGCGCACCCGGCCGGAGGACCCGCCGCCGCGCCACCGCCCGGCCCCGGTGCCCGTCTTCAACGCCCCGCCGAGACCGCCGCTGACCGGCAGGCCCAACGCCGAGAGCCTGGACCCCGACACGCTGCTGCGCGGCCGCCGCAACGCCCCGTCGAAGGGCTGGCGCCGCCTGGTCTACAAGGCGTCGGGGGGCTGGATCAAGCCGGGCGAGCCGCCGGAGGTCAGGCGCCGCCGCGCGCTGATGGCCCGGGCGCGCACCCCCGTCGCCACCGGCCACCACCGGGTCGCCGTGCTCAGCCTGAAGGGCGGCGTCGGCAAGACCACGACGACGGTCGGCCTGGGCGCCACGCTGGCCCAGATCCGCGGCGACCGGGTGATCGCCGTCGACGCCAACCCCGACCGTGGCACGCTCTCCGACAAGCTGCGGCTGGAGACCTCGGCCACGGTCCGCGACCTGCTCACGGAGCGCGACCAGGTCAAGAGGTACGTCGACATCAGGGCCTTCACCTCACAGGCGCCGTCGAGGCTGGAGGTGCTGGCCTCCGACCGTGACCCGTCGGTGTCGGAGGCGTTCAGCGGCGCCGACTACCAGGCCGTCTCCCAGGTGCTGGAGAACTTCTACTCGATCTGCATCACCGACTGCGGCACCGGCCTGCTGCACTCGGCCATGGGCGGCGTGCTCGGCCTGGCCGACCAGATCGTGCTGGTCAGCTCCCCGTCGGTCGACGGCGCGCGGGCGGCCTCGGCCACGCTCGACTGGCTGGAGGCCCACCACTACGAGAACCTCGTCCGCGAGGCCACCGTGGTCCTGTGCAGCGTCAGGCCGCGCTCGAAGTCGGCCGTCGACCTCAACAAGCTGGAGGGCCACTTCGCCGCCCGGTGCCGGGCCGTGGTGCGCGTGCCGTACGACCCCCATCTGGAGGAGGGCGCGGAGATCGACCTGGACCGGCTGCAGGAGGCCACCCGGGACGCTTACCTGCAGCTCGCGGCGAGCGTCGGGGACGGTTTCGCCGGCCCGGGGCGGGAGGGGGCGGTCTCAGGGCCGTCCGACGCGGGGAGCCGGCCGGGAAGGTGAAGCGGAGGGTGTGGGATTCGAACCCACGAGGCCATCGCTGACCTGGCCGCTTTCAAGGCGGCTGCACTCGTCCACTATGCGAACCCTCCCGTGCGGACACCACGATAGCGGCTGCCGTGGCGCCGGTGTACGTTCAGGAGGTGGCGGATCTCAAGATCGAGGTGGCGCGGGCAGCCCGCGCGGCCACCGTGCGCCTCCGGGGTGACCTGGACAAGCTGACGGCTCCGGATCTGAAGGCGCGGCTCGACGAGCTGGCCGCCGAGGGCCGGGTCGATGTGGTGATCGACGCGACGGGGCTGGAGTTCTGCGACTCGAGCGGCCTGTGGGTCCTCGTCGAGTATCAGCGCGCCGTGGGCGGGCGCGGCGGCACCCTCAGGCTCACGGGGGTGCACGGGGTCCTGCGGCGGGTGCTGGAGGTGACCGGGCTCAAGGCAGTCTTCGACGACGTGTTACCCGCCCAGCTGTGACAGCAGCCACTTCGGCCCCGTCGTGTCGGCTCCCAGCGCGGCGACCCGTTCCTTCAGCTCCCGGTCGGCGGTGACGACGAGCACGCGCTCCCACGGCTTGGCCCGGCGCACCACGTCGACGATCGCGTCGTCGCCGCTGCCGGCCGCCGCCACCACCTGGACGCCGGGGATGTGGGGTGTGGCCCTGGCGGCGCCCTCGACGACCGCCACCATGCGCGGATACCACTGGGCCAGCACCGGGTGGGCCAGTCGCAGCCCGGACACCGCCTCCAGCAGCCGGGTGGCGGCGCCCAGCCGGTCGCGCCACCAGCCGCGCTCGGCCCGCGCGCCGACGATGTTGGCCACGTCGAGCACCAGCGTCTCCGGGCTGATCGCGCCGCTGAGTGCGCCCCACGTCTCGGCGAACCCGGGGTGCAGCGTCCTGGCGGCCACCTCGCCCAGCGGGAGCCAGCGCAGCTCGTCGCTCTCGCCGTTGGCGCAGAACGCCGCCAGCCGCTCGGCCGACTCCGCGATCACCGTCTCGAACGCCCACCCGCCGTGGTCGTCGCGGTAGACGCCCTGCACCCGCAGCCGGTCCCCGGCCAGCGCCGCCTCCTCGCGGGCCTCGCGCAGCGCGGTGGCCACGGCGTCCTCGTGGCTGTCCCGCGCGCCTCCTGGCAACCCCCACGTGCCGCCGTGGTGGCTCCACGCGGACCGCTTCTGCATCAGCACGTGCGGCACCCCGGTGTCGTCGTGGTGCACGGCGAGCAGCCCCGAGGCGCCGTGCAGCCCCCAGTGGCGATGTCCTCGCCCGCACTCCGTCCAGCCGTCGCCGTCCCTGTCAGCCATGTCGTGATTCTCTCAGCCGCCGCCCTTGGAGAAATGCTGGTAGTCCTTGATGCCCGACCAGTAGCCGCCCCACTCCCAGCCCACCTGCTCGAACGCCCGCACCACCCGGTCACCCGGGTTGATCACGCCCTTGCCCTTCATCGGCCGCTCGGTGTACTTCTCCGCGTTGGCGTGGGCCGTCCGGCCGCTCGCCGTCACGTACGGGTTCTCCCGCGGGTTGATGTCGATGGCCTGGCCGTAGGCGTGCCTGGACCAGCCGCTCGACCCGGTGGCCCGGCGGCAGTTGAAGGCCGAGGTGTTGTCGGCGTCGATGGAGTCGAAGTCGTCGCCCTTGTAGACGTCGATCAGCTCCATCCGCCTGATCGGCCAGCGCCAGTCGTACAGCTTGCGGAAGACCGTGACGATGTCGTCGGTGACGTTCTTGCGCACGACCAGCTCGCCGGTGTGCGGCCTGTCGTCGAAGCCCCAGTAGGTCATCGTGATCAGCCGCAGGTCGCTGTAGGGGACCGGGCAGCCCTCCCGCCACGAGTGGCGCAGCTGGTCGCGGCTGACCCGGGTCACCTTGGCGGTGAACTCGGGCGGCTCGGTGGCCGTCGGCGACGGGCTCGCGGGCGGGGCGGACGTGGCGGGCGTCGTGGCGGCCGGCGTGGCGGCCGGCGTGGCCGGCGTGGCGGGCGGCGCCGGCTCGCCGGACGCGGCCGGGTCCCGCCCGCCGCACGCCACCGACGCGAGCACCACGAGCGCCAGGGTTGCGGCACGCTTCATCCCGCCACGATACGTCACGTTCCAGCAGCTCAGCAGGTACGACTCAGCTCTCGGCCGCGGGCCCACCCCGGGCGGTCAGCTCGCGCAGGGCGGAGGCCGCGTACCCGGCGAGTCCCAGGAACGACCCGCCGGCCAGGGCCCCGCCGACCCACAGGTCGTTCACGGTCGCGGCGGTGAGCTCGGCGCCCCTGGGCTGGTAGCCGACCACGAACGGGGCGGCGACGAGCCAGAGCCCGGTGACGAACAGCAGCGCGAGCGCGGTGACGCCCAGCCTGGCGCTCATCGCCCGTCCTCCGCTCCGACGCCGAGCGGCGTCGAGCCGTTGGGCCGCGGCTCGCGCCCGCTCGCGTCCAGGTCCTCGCGCAGCGCCTCCACCAGCGGCGCCAGCAGGGCGGCCAGCTCGCCGGACGAGGGCTGCGGCGCGGCGGGGGCGGGCTCCGGCTCCCGCCCGCGCTCGCGTACCTTCACCAGGCCCCGGGCGGCGAGGTCGGCGCGGATGGCGGCGGCGAAGGCGACGGCGCCGGTCAGGCCGGTCACGGTCACGGCGAGGCCGGTGAAGAACTCCGTCACGGTGGCGGAGTTCCAGGACGCGCCTTCGGGCTGGGTGCCCAGCGCGAACGGCGCGATCATCAGCCAGAGCCCGGCCAGGGCCGCCAGGGCGGCCAGCACGGCGCCGGCGAACTTGCGAGTCACTGCGGGATCCCTTCTGTCACGAGCGGCGGCGGGCTGTCACGAGCGGCGGCGGCGCGGCGCGCGACGAGCGCGCGCGAGGTGGGCCGCAGCACGTCCCGCGCCACGGCCCTGGCGCGTTCCCTCTCGGTACGGTCGTCCGGCGGCGCCATCCTGGCCACGGCGGTGAGCAGCGCCGACGGCCGGTCGCCGGCGTGCTCGACGCGCTGGGCGACGAGTTCGAGCAGCAGCCCGGCCAGCACCAGGTCGTCCTCGCTGAGCGGCGGGCCGGCGGGCGGGTGAGCGGCGCCGCCGCGCAGCGGCAGCTCCTTCAGGAAGATCACGGCCACGAAGCCGAGCAGGGCGATCGGGACGCCCACGAGGAAGACGGTCTCCAGGCCGCGGGTGAACGCCTCCAGCACGACGTGCTTGACCGGCTCGGGCAGCGCCTGGATCGCGTCGGGGCTGCCGAGCGCCGGCCGGTCGCCCGACGCGGCCATCCCGGCGTTGAGCCGGTTGGTCAGGATCGCGCCGAACCCGGCGACGCCGACGGCGCCGCCGAGCGAGCGGAAGAAGGACACGCCGGAGGTGGTGGAGGCCATGTCGCGGATCTCGGCGCCGTTCTGCGCGGCCAGGATCAGCATCTGCATGCTCAGGCCGAGCCCGGTGCCGAGCACCGCCAGGTCGAAGCCGATGAGCACCGGGCCGGAGTCGACGTGCAGGCGCGACAGCAGGAACAGCCCGACGGCGACCAGCAGCAGCCCGATCACCGGGAAGATCTTCCACCGGCCGGTCCTGGTGACGATCTTGCCGGAGACGACGCTCGACAGGAACAGCGTGACGACCATGGGCAGCGTCATCAGGCCGGAGTCCGTCGGGCTCATGCCCTGGACGACCTGCAGGTACTGCGGCATGTAGATCATCGCGCCGAACAACGCCACGCCGACGAAGAGCGAGGCGACGCTGGTCAGCACGAAGGTGCGGTTGCGGAACAGCCGGGGAGGCAGGATCGGGTCGCTCGCGGCGCGCTCGGCCGGCACGGCCAGGACCAGGGAGAGGAGGCTGATCGCGGCCAGGACGTAGGTCCACGGCGAGTGCCAGGCGAACTCGGTGCCGCCGAGGGTCAGCAGCAGCATGAGCGCGGTGGCGCCGGCGGTGATGGCGGTGGCGCCCCAGACGTCGACGCGGGTGTCGCGCTTGACGTGCGGCACCTTGAGCACCTTCTGGATCACGAAGGCGGCGATCACGGCGAGCGGCACGCCCACGTAGAAGCACCAGCGCCAGCCCAGCCATTCGGCGTCCACGAGGAACCCGCCGAGCAGCGGCCCGGCGACGGTGGAGACGCCGAAGACGGCGCCCATGTAGCCGGAGTAGCGGCCGCGCTCCCGCGGGGAGACGATGTCGCCCAGGATGACCTGGGCCAGGGCCGACAGGCCGCCCGCGCCGACGCCCTGCAGGGCGCGGCCGGCGATGAGCTGACCCATGTTCTGCGAGAGCCCGGCGGCGAGCGAGGCCGCGACGAACACCCCCAGCGCGACCAGGAAGAGGCGCTTGCGGCCGAACAGGTCGGACAGTTTGCCCCACAGCGGTGTGGACACCGTCATCGTCAGGATGGTCGCGGAGGCCACCCACGAGTACTGGTCCTGCCCGCCCAGCTCTCCGACGATCGTCGGCAGCGCGGTGCCCACCACCGACGTCGAGAGCATCGAGGTGAGCAGGGCGAGCATGAGCCCGGCCATGACTTCGAGGATCTCGCGGTGGGTGTACTGCTTCGGGGGGCTGGTGGCCGCCGGCTGGCCTGACAAGTCACCACATCCCCTCGCGTATCCTGACTAAGTATACGCTCGTTTACTAGCCGTAGGGCAAGCCGATATATTCCCGACCATGAGAGCTGAGGCCCGCCCCAGGGACCGTGCGGCCACCCGGCGGCGGCTGCTGGACGCCGCCAGAGCGCTGTTCGCCGAGCACGGCTACGAGCGCGTGACCGTCCGCATGATCGCCTCGGCGGCCGACGCCAACGTCGCTCTGGTGGGCCGCTACTTCGGGTCGAAGGCCGGCCTGTTCGGCGAGGTCCTGCGCGACGAGCCGACGCTCCAGGTGATCCTGGAGGGCGACCGGGAGGGCCTGCCGCGCCGGCTCGCCGAGTTCGCCGCCCGCCGCATGCACGCCGACCCCAAGAGCCGCATCCTGCGCGCCCTCGCGCACTCGGCCGACGACCCGGAGATCCAGGAGCTGGTACGGGAGCGCCTGCGGACGGCGTTCATCGCGCCGCTCGCCGAGTTCCTGGGCGACGATCCGGACGCGATGGCCAAGGCCCGCGCCGCGGCGGCGCTCCTCACCGGCATCAGCAACGTCCGCCGCGCGCTCGGCCCGGAGCCGCCCACCCCGGGGGACGTGGACCGCCTGACGGCAATGTTCACAGTTTGCCTCGATATTTCAGGACACGAACCATAAGACCGAAATAGGGCGCTTTTGGGTACGTGTCGCTTCCCGGCGCAGCCGTTAACTTGACAGCACCCCCCCTCAAGGAGTGCACATGTTGGGTAAGCGCTGTGCGCTGGCAGGAGCCACTATCGTGGCCTGCCTGGCATTCCCCTCCACCCCCGCCCTGGCCGAACCGGCTCCCGCGGGCGACCCGACCACCCCGCCGGCCGTCATCGACGCACTCGAACGCGACCTGGGCCTCACCGAGCAGCAGGTCGTCACCCGGCTGGCCAACGAGCAACGCGCCGCCGCCGCCGAAGCCGCGCTCAACGCCTCGTTAGGCGGCGACTCCTTCGCCGGCGCCTGGCTCAGCGCCGACGCCTCCAAGCTCATGGTCGCCACCACCGACGCCGCCGAGGCCAAGGCCATCGAGGCCAAGGGCGCCCAGCCGGTCGTCGTCTCCCGCACGCTGGGACAGCTGAACGCGGTCAAGGACCAGCTCGACCAGGCCGCCGCGAAGGGCAGGACCGCCGCCTCCCTCTGGTACGTGGACGTGACCACCAACAGCGTCGTCGTCCTGGCCGCCAGCCAGGAGGCCGGCGAGGCCCTCGCCGCCGCGGCGGGCGACAAGGACGCGGTCAAGGTCGCGGTCTCCACCGAGAGCCCGCAGCCGTTCATCGACATCATCGGCGGCTCCGCGTACTACATCGGCTCCAGCCGGTGCAGCGTCGGCTTCTCCGTCACCCGGGGCAGCACCCCCGGCTTCGTCACCGCCGGCCACTGCGGCCGCGCCGGCGCGCGCACCACGAACCCGACCGGCACCTTCCAGGGCTCGTCGTTCCCCGGCAACGACTACGCCTGGGTCGCCGCCACCGGCAACAACCCCACCCCGTACGTGCGCGGCTCCGGCGGCACGCTCGTGACCGTCCGCGGCTCCACGCAGGCGTCGGTCGGCGCGTCCATCTGCCGCTCCGGCTCCACCACCGGCTGGCGCTGCGGCACCATCCAGCAGCACAACGCCACCGTCCGCTACGCGCAGGGCGCCGTCTACGGCCTGACCCGCACCAGCGCGTGCGCCCAGCCGGGCGACTCCGGCGGCTCGTTCATCTCCGGCAACCAGGCCCAGGGCGTCACCTCCGGCGGCTCCGGCAACTGCAGCACCGGCGGCACGACGTACCACCAGCCCGTCAACGAGATCCTGTCGGCGTACGGCCTCACCTTGAGAACCGGCTGACCCTCGCCTGACCCCAGCGTGCCCGGCCCTCATATGGCCGGGCACGCTGCTTTGCCGGCCGCCCTGTCCGTCCTCCGGGCATGACCCCCCCCGATGATCGCAGTAGGATCTCCGCGGCCGTTCCCTGGAGGTTGCGTTGGCCGGTCACCAGATCCTCGCCGTCGACGACGACCCGGCGATCCTGCGGGCGTTGCGGCGCGGGCTGCGGCTGGAGGGGTTCGGCGTCGACACCGCCGACTCGGGGGCGGGCGCACTCGAACTCGTCGCCGTCCGCAGGCCGGACGCGGTCGTGCTCGACGTCTCCATGCCCGGCATGTCGGGCATCGAGGTGTGCGCCCGGCTGCGGGACGGCGGGACCGATGTGCCGGTGCTCATGCTGTCGGCCATGGACGAGGTGGCCGACCGGGTCGCGGGGCTCGCCGCGGGCGCCGACGACTACGTGGTCAAGCCGTTCGACCTCGCCGAGCTGGTGCTGCGGCTGCGCGCCCTGCTGCGTCGCGCCGGCCGCGCCCCCGGGGCGGCGGTACGGGTCGGGCCGCTGGTCGTCGAGCCCGCCGCGCGCCGGGTGACGATGCACGGCCGCGAGGTCGAGATGACCCGGCGCGAGTTCGACCTGCTGGAGGCGCTGGCGTTCAACGCCGGCCTGGTGCTCTCCCGCGAGGTGCTGCTGGAGCGGGTCTGGGGCTACGACTTCGACGTCACCGAGAACGCCGTCGACACCTTCGTCGGCTACCTCCGCCGCAAGCTGGGCGAGCCCCGGATGGTGCACACGGTCCGCGGCGTCGGCTTCGTCCTGCGGGAACCCGCGCCGTGAGGCTGTCCACCCGCTTCGCGCTCTGCCTGGCCGCGCTCGTCCCGCTCATGGTGTCGCTGGCCGGGCTGCTCGTGCTGGCCCTGGTCTCCGCCGACCTGCGCGCCGACCGCGACGAGCAGCTGCTGGCGCGGCTGCACGCGCTCCGGCCGATGGCAGCCTCGTACGCCTGGCGGGCCCGCGTCGCGCCGGCCGTGCCGCCGGACTTCCTGGAACGGCGGCTGGCCGTCGCGGCGGGCACCGGCGCGTACGTGCACGTCGGCGGCGCGCCGCCGCTGGCGATCGGTGACGTGCCCGAGCGCCCGCCCGCCGGCGACGGCCCGGCCGACCACGCCGAAGTGACCCGCGAGTGGCGGTACGTGGCCACCGACCTGGGGCGGCGGGGCAGCCGGTTATGGCTGTTCGAGCCGCGCGAACGGCTCGACACCCAGCTCGCGCTGCTCCGCAGGCGGGTGGGGACCGTCACCCTGATCGGCGCGGCGGCGGGCGCGGCGGCCGGGCTGGCGCTCGGGCGGTACGCGGTACGGCCGCTGGTCCGGCTCAGCCGGCAGGCCGCGGCCCTCGACACCCCGCCGGAGCCGTCCGCCAGGATCCGGCTGGACACCGGGTCCCGGGTCGGTGAGATCGACCACCTGGCCGGGGTGCTCAACGACCTGCTGGACCGGCGCGACGCCGCGGTGGCCCGCACCGGCGAGGCGCTCGACACCGCCCGCGCCTTCGCCGCCTCCGCCGCGCACGAGCTGCGCACCCCGCTCACCAGCATGGGCGCCAACCTCGCCCTGCTCGACCACCCCGGCCTCACCCCCGCCGACCGCGACGAGCTCGTCGCCGACCTGACCGCCGAGCACGCCCGGGTGCAGCGGCTCATCACCGTGCTCCGCCAGCTCGCCGCCGGAGAGCTGCTCGACCCCGCGACCTCCGCCCCGGCCGACCTCAGCGGCATCGTGCGCGAAGCCGCCGCCGCGGCCCGCCGCCGCCACCCGGGCACGACGATCGAGGAGTCCGTGGCGGACGGCGTGACCGTGCGCGGCTGGGCCGAAGGGCTCCGGCTGATCGCCGACAACCTGCTCGACAACGCCGTCAGGCACGGCGCGCCCCCGATCACCGTGCGGCTCGCCCGCGCCGGGGCCGCCGCCGTCCTCACCGTCGCCGACGGCGGCCCCGGCGTCCCGGCCGAGGACCGTGAGGCGGTGTTCGACCGGTTCCGCCGCCGTCCGGACAGCCCGGGCTCCGGGCTCGGCCTGACGCTCGTCCGCCAGCAGGCCGAGCTGCACGGCGGCGCCGCCCACGTGACCGGCTCCCGCTTCGAGATCCGGCTGCCCACGGCCGGCGGGACCGGCCGGGCCCGCTCGTGGCTGGAGTGACTGCCAGAGATTTGCCAAGAACACCCGCCACCATCGCGTCCTGTCCCTATCCACCCACTTCAGGAGGCGACGTGCGCGGCATCCTCATCGCGCTCACCCTGGCCGCTCCCGCGGCCCCGTCCGCCGACGTCATCCGGCCGTCCGCGGACCCGGTCAAGCTGGTCGACGCCCAGCGGCCGCTCTCGGTCACGTACACCTACCAGGGCGAGCGGCGCACCCTCGACGACTTCCTCACCCGTACGAAGACCAACGGCTTCCTCGTCCTGCGCGGCCAGAAGATCGTCCACGAGCGCTACACCGACGCGAACCGGGACACCCGGTTCCAGTCGTGGTCGATGGCCAAGTCCTTCACCTCGGCGGCGCTCGGCGTCGCGCTGCGGGAA
Organism: Nonomuraea sp. CA-218870; assembly: GCF_050936535.1. Lineage (NCBI taxonomy): Bacteria > Bacillati > Actinomycetota > Actinomycetes > Streptosporangiales > Streptosporangiaceae > Nonomuraea > Nonomuraea sp. CA-218870. The sequence goes on from NZ_JBNJMN010000001.1 coordinate 804,889, forward strand.
GGGCACATCCGGTCACTCGACGAGCCCGTCACCAAGTACCTGCCCGAACTGCGCAGGTCGGGCTACAACGGCGTGTCCATCCGCAACCTGCTGCAGATGTCGTCCGGCACCGACTGGGACGAGCGCGAGGACGTCCCCCGGATGCAGATCGCCGCGAACAAGGGCCAGTCGCTCACCAGGATGGCCGCCCTCCAGCAGCCGGACTGGACCCCCGGGACCCAGTTCGAGTACAACAGCATGAACTCGTACGTCCTGGCCCGGGTGATCACCGAGGCGACGGGCACCCCGTACCACCGCTACGTCGAGAAGAAGATCTGGCAGCCCGCGGGCATGGCGGGCACGGCCCAGATCGCCGCCGACGGCAAGGGGGAGAGCCTCGGCTACTGCTGCTTCCAGGCCACCGACCACGACTACGCCCGCTTCGGCCTGCTCTACCTGCGTCAGGGCAAGGCCCACGGCAAGCAGGTGGTCCCGGCCTCCTGGGTGAAGTCGTCCACCACCCCGTCCAAGGTCAACCCGCGGTACGGGGCGCACTGGTGGCTGGGCGAGGGCCGGGACTTCATGGCCGCCGGCTTCGGCGGGCAGTACATCTACGTCTCGCCCGAGCACGACGTGGTGATCGTCAAGTCGACCACCTCGACCGGCGCGCACGACCAGGAGGAGGTGCTGGCCGCCTTCAGCGCGGTCGCCGCCGAGGTCTCCTGACGCCCGGCGGCTCGCCCACCCTGGGGGCGGGCCGTCCGGCTATTTTGGGCCCGCTTGGGTGCGCCGGCGTCGGAGGCGACCTTACGCTGAACGAAACGGCCCTGCCCGGGGGAGGCAGTGATGGCGAAGTTCATGGACGTCCATCGCGACATGATGGGCATCACCGACGAGCAGCTCGAAGACGCGCACATCGCCGACATCGCGATCCAGGACGAGGAGGGAGTGACCTTCGAGCACGCGTGGGCGGACCCGGACGACGGGATCGTCTACTGCCTGTCGGAGGCGCCGTCGGCGGACGCCGTCCGGCGCATCCACGAACGCGCCGGCCACCCGCCCGACGAGGTCCACCCCGTGCCGCTGGCCATCTGAGCCCGCCTGCCGTCAGCCCGCGTACCGCCACCCCGACCAGCGGGTGACCCGGACGATGATCACCGGCCCGGCCGGGCGGCGCTCGCGGTACTGCTCGTACTTGCGCGCGAGCGCGTCCAGCGCGGCGGCCCGGTCCGGGCCGTCCGCCACCACCACCGCGCTCCCGTCGGCCCGCACCCACCACAGCCGGGTCCAGTCGTTCTCGTAATGGTCCGCGAGCAGCGCGACCTCCGGGTTGTCGCCGATGTCGCGCAGCCGCCGCAGATCACCGGTCCGTTTCGGCTTGTGGTCCACGGCGGTCACTATCCGGTCGCCCTCGACCGCGAACGTGACGGGCACGAGCCGCGGCCGCCCTCCGGCCCCCACCGTCGCGAGCCGGGCGACCCGCGCGCCCGCGAACATCCGCCGCGCCGTCTCGGAATCCACCTTCTCAGCATTCCCCGAGCGGTCGGGGACCATCACCGTCACGTAAGCGTGCCGGATCGTCACGCCGGGTACGAACGCGCCATCTCTTAGGCGAGGAGGCGACACCATGATCCCCGGCTGCGGAAGCTGCGACTGCAACGACGTGATGTACGAAGGCACCCCGCCTCACTGGACGACGTTGCGCACCGAGTGACGGTCGGCGGAGGCCCCGCCGGACCACGAGCGGCGGGGCCCTTGCTGCTCATCCGATACGGTTTGCCCCATGATCGAGAAGTTCATCCGCATTCGCACGGCCTGAGACGGGTTGCCCGCGCTGATCACGCCGTGATCCCGGCACCGCCCCCCGAGTTCGCGGACAACCTGATGGGCCCCCTGGTGGCCTTCAACGTCGGTGACCCCGCCGCCGTCGGCGCAGGCCGGGCCAACTACCGCACCGCCACCCCGGAGCTGCTCGCCGAGCTCAAGGCCGCGACCACGGCCGACGTCACCGACGAGCAGTTCGTGGCCTTGCTCAACATCCGTCAGCCGGACGAGTCGCTCGGACAGGCTGATCACCCGGTGACCCGCCCCTCCACCGCACCGCGCCACGGCCGGTCGGTGGGGCGGCGGGTCGCTCAACTGATGTTCGTCCCGGGATCGCCCCGTTACTATCTCGGCATCGAGGCGAATTCTGATCTTCATGGCTGACAGGCCGGCGCACGGAAAGGCGGCCCCCCACCACGCGCACAGCAGGACGCCCGCCGTCCCCGGCCCTCTCCATCCGACGAGCGGAAGACATCATGAACATCACTGAGTGCACCGAGTGCCGCATCTGCGCGAACCGCACCCTGCTGCCCGTGCTCGACCTCGGCACGCAGGCGCTGACCGGGATCTTCCCCAGGTCACGCGAGGAGATCGTGCCATCGGCCCCGCTGGAACTGGTCAAGTGCTCCCCGGACGGCTGCGGGCTGGTCCAGATCCGGCACACGGTCGACCCGTCGCTCATGTACGGCGACCGGTACGGGTACCGCTCCGGCATCCGGCCCTTCATGATCAACTATTTACAGGGCAAGGCCGCCAGGCTCACCGGCATGGTCGACCTCGGCCCCGGCGACCTCGTCGTCGACATCGGCAGCAACGACTCGACCCTGCTGCAGGGCTTCCCCGCTGACGGCCCCACCCTCGTCGGCATCGACCCCACAGGCGAGAAGTGGCGCCGCTACTACCCGGACCACATCGACCTGATCCCCGACTTCTTCTCCAGGGAAGGACTCGCGGAACGGTACGGCGAGCGCAAGGCGAAGATCATCACGTCGATCGCGATGTTCTACGACCTGTCCGACCCGATGGGGTTCATGGCCGACATGCGCGACCTCCTCAGCGACGACGGCGTCTGGATGGTCGAGATGAGCGACCTCGGCTCCATGGTCAAGTCACTCGCCTACGACGCCATCTGCCAGGAACACCTGGAGTACTACTCGCTGGCCCAGATCGAGTGGATGGCCGAGCGCGTCGGCCTCACCGTGACGAGCGCCGAGATCACCGAAGTCAACGGCGGCAGCCTCTGCCTCACCCTCGTCAAGGACCCCTCCAGGCACCGGGTCGACGACGCCGCCATCGCCCAGGTCCGCCGCCGGGAAGCCGACCTCAAACTGGACACCTGGGCCACGTACGAGACCTTCGCCCGCCGCGTCCAGCACCACCGGGACGAACTACGCGCCTTCCTCGACGACTCCCGGGCCGCCGGCAGGCTCACGCTCGGGTACGGCGCGTCCACCAAGGGCAACGTGGTCCTGCAGTACTGCGGCATCGACGCCCGCGACCTGCCCTGCATCGGCGAGGTCAGCCCGGAGAAACACGGCTGCTTCACCCCCGGCACCGGCATCCCGATCGTGTCCGAGGAAGACGCCAAGGCGCGCCGCCCCGACCAGCTGCTGGTGCTGCCCTGGGTGCACCGGAAGGGGTTCGTCGAACGTGAGCAGCAGTTCCTCGCGGAAGGCGGCAAGCTGGTCTTCCCGCTCCCCGTCATCTCGTCGGTCTGACCTCAACCCCGCTCGTGCATGAGCAGCAGGAAATAGGCGGCCACGGTCGAGTCGTCCCGGATGCTCCCGTCCCGGATCATCTCCTCGAACTCCGACCGCGAGACCCACCGCTGGCGCATGTCCTGCTCCTCATGCTCCCGCCTTGGCACACCACGGCTCAGGCCGGTGGCCAGGAACGCGGTGAACGCCTGCCCGCTCGCGCCGTGCCAGCCGAACAGGCTGCCGAGCGGGGTCCACGAGGCCGCGGTCACGCCGGTCTCCTCGGCCAGTTCGGCGCGGGCGAGCTCCTCAGGCGTGCCGGCGCGGCCCTGCGGGAAGCTGCCCTGCGGGAACTCCCAGTAGCGCCCCTGTATCGGATACCGGTACTGCTCTACGAGGTGGAACCCGCCGTCCTCGGCGGCGATCACCACGGCGTAGTCGGGCCGGTCCACCACGGAGTAGATGCCGCGGCTGCCGTCAGGCCGCTCCACCACGTCCTCACGCAGCGACAACCACGGATTGCGGTACACCTCCTGGGAGGAGACCGTCCGGATCACGCCGGGCACCCGCTCCATGGGCTGGACCATCAGGACATCACCGTTCCTCGCTCGCCGGCCGTCTGTCTCTCCCCGCCTTGCGGCGCCCCCGGTCACGGTCGCGGACGGCCCCGGCTCCACGTGCCGAACGGCGGGGCGGGCCGGTCCATGAACTCCTTGAGCTGCTCGACCCTGCCGACGCAGCCGGGGCACACGTGCACCTCCACCGCCCTGGCGGTGGCCTCCGGCGTCGGCTCACGGAAGGTCCCGGAGATCGTCATGCCCAGCGGCAGATTGGTCTCCGGGTCCATCATGACCGTCATGACCTGCGCGGGAGTGAAGCCGAAGGTCTGCTTGCACAGGTGACACCGGCCGATCGTGGGGATCTCCTCCATGAACCGCCTCCTTCACCGCACCGTACAGCCCCGGCCCTTCCGGCGTCAGTCCTCGAGCTTGCTGGTGACCTGGCTCCTGGGCGGCGGCTTGATCGAGACCTTGGTGCCCCAGCCGGTGTAGCGGGTCTCCGTCACGATCGTCTTCTCCTCCCACGAGGGGAGGTTCGCGAGGTCCTTGGCCAGCCACGAGGTCTTCAGCTTGCTGGGCAGACCCTTGCGGTCGACCGTGAGGGTGTAGGTGATGACGGCGTCGGTCGAACGAATCAGCCCCAGCGTCTGGCGGAACCACGGAGAGATCTCGTACACCCGCTCCAAGGCGATCGTGCCCTGGTAGGTGGAGCCGCTGCGCTTACCGCGCTTCACCAGCTCCGCCAGCGTGGCGGGCTCCAGCGGGCTCACCAACTGGCCGAACCAGCTGCTGACGGTACCCGTGTTGAACAGGCTGATGGTCTTGTACCAGGTCTTGCCCTTGGGGAGGCTCTCGGCCAGGACCCCGCCCGAGCGCCACGCGTCCTTGCCTATGATGATCGTCCGCTCGGGCTTGGTGGTGTGCCCGTCGAACAGCGGCGAGGCGAACGTGCCTCGGATGTCGGAGGCGACGATGCCCTTCTTGCCGAACTTGACGACCCCGGTACGGCGCACCAGCGGGTCCTTGTTGATATCGCCGACGAACGCGCTCGCGTCGGTGAACCGGACCCCTTTCCCGGCCTTCAGCTGGGCCTTGAGCGCGGATACGGGGTTCTTGGCGGCGTTTTCGGCGGCCTGTGCGGGTAACGGCGCGAGCAGCAGCCCCGCGCCGGCCACAAGAGTGATCACGAGTTTCATGAGGGGCAATCCTGCCGGAAGATGATCACAGCCGCATGTCGTTCGATCCCCGCTCCGGACCAGCCGGGCTGCGATGGTGGCGTCCGCGGACGTCCGCCGAGGTTCGTTTGCGCAGGGCGCTGTTTGTGGCGGACGTTCCCGCTCGATGGCACAGGGGCGGTCGGGCTCGGGTGCTGAGTGTTGTGGCCCAGCTAATAGGATCGCCCGATATGCCCGCATTTTCTCGCCGGCGGCGACGGACAGCGATCACCATCGCCGTAGTTCTGACCGCCGTCCTCGGTTTGGGCATTGCCGTCTACCTGACGGTACGTACCAAAGGCTCGCCCCAGCAGACGGCGACCGCGTTCCTGACGGCCTGGCAGCGCGGCGACCTGCCCGCCATGAAAGCCCAGGTGCTGGAGCCGCCCCGAGACTTCGACGGCATCTACAACGCCTTCACCAAGGGCTCCCAGGCCAAGCGGATAACCATCCAGGACATCCGCGTCCGCCCCAAGGCCCACTTGAATTTCGGGGAGACCGCCACCTACTACGCCTCGTTCGCCGTCACCCTCGATGGACCGGTCCGCTACACCTATAACGGACAACTGGAGATCATCGACTTCGACCGCGCCTGGAAGGTGCACTGGTCCCCGACGGCGATCCACCCCGAACTGCAGGAGGTCGGCTACAGCGAGGTGCGGCAGATCCGCGTCGTACCCCAACGCGACGGCTCCTCCCGGCTCGTCCTTTTGGAAACACGTGCCAAGGGAGAGCAGGCAGGACGACTTTTCGCCGACGAAGGCCTCAAACTCGCGGCCATCCTGGCCGACTCAGCCCAACCTGGGGTCACTGGGTAGTCGTCACCACGAAGACCGGTTCACCGCGCGTCACCACACGCCGCCCTACCTCGCAGAGCAGGTGAACAGGCTCTCGGCGACCTGTGCGGGTAACGGCGCGAGCGGCAGGCCCGCGCCGGCCACAAGAGTGCTCACGAGCATGAGGGGCAATCCTGCCGAAGATGATCACAGCCGCATGTCGTTGGATCCCCGCCCCTTGAAGGGCCTCGACCCCATGACCTGATCACGCACCCAGCCAGTGGACCCGGCGCCGACGATTTCCGGGCGGCAGTGTCGTCTAAAGCATCAGGTACAGCCCACAGACGCTGCGGCCCGGGACACCCGTTCCCCGACGACTCGAGACCACGGAGTCCTGATCATGCGGAAGCTGATAGCGACGGTATTCAACTACTCCCTCGACGGCCTGCTCGCCGACGAGGGCACCGAGTTTTCGACGTTCTGCTTCGCCCTGCCCGAGAACCGCGACCCCGATGACCCGGCGCACCTCGACTTTCTCCGGGGTGCGTACGCGCACCTCATGGGCCGTACCGCCTACGAGAGCATCGCCGGGGCCATGACAACGTCCACCGACCACCCGTTCGCCGACATCCTGAACGCCGGACGTAAGATCGTCTTCTCCCGGACCCTGAAGACGGCCGACTGGAGCAACACCACCATCGCCTCCGGTGACACGACAGAAGAGATCGACAAGCTCAGATTTGGCGGCGACGGCCACATCGTGGTCTGGGGCGGCGTCGGCCTCTGGCGATCGCTCATGCGGCTCGACCTGATCGACGAGCTCCAGGTGAGCATGTTTCCCTACGTCGCGGGCGAGGGCACCCGGCTGTTCGACGGCGTCCCCAAGTCCTACCAGCTCGAACTGGTCTCCAGCACCGCCTCCAGCAACGGGATCGTCTATCTGCAGTACCGGCGACACCGCTGACCCGGCGATCGGCCATGCGGCAGTCACACGAGCGCCGCTGATGTTCGGCAGAAGTCCTGTGACCCCAACGCCACCCCACCAGCGACACCGGCGGCATCGCCGCGCACAACACGGTTGCGGCGATCCGCACACCTGTGGAGTGACGTGTATCCACACCGCTGATGCGCGATGCGGAGGAGCGGCTGGCGTCCGCTCTGGGGAACCCCGTAGCCGTTGCAACGGTGACTACCTGAAGATCAAAAAGGCCCTCTCCCCATACTCGGAAGAGGGCCTTTCGTCTGCGGAGGATCGGGGATTTGAACCCCGGATGGGCGGTAAACCCAAACCGCATTAGCAGCTCGGAGGACGACCGTCCCAGGGCGTTCAACCTGGACCGACACCACTGGGACGCTCATCCTGGGACGGGGTGGTACGGCGCGGAACTGCAACCCAAACTGCAACCCGTAAGCGATCTTAGGTCGGCGCGGAAGCTGGCAGCAGCCCAACTGGTCACGGTTTTACAGCGCGTGACCGTTCCGCAACCACATGAGCTTCTACCTGGGGCGGAACCGTATAGGCATGTCGCGCTTCCCCGTGTTGTCCAGGAGCTGAGTGAGCGTCTCTCGGTCCACGAGGGCAGTGTACGGACAGCGCAGGCTGACATCGAGGCGCTCTCCGCACGCTCGGCTCTTCTTGGGTCCGGGCTCTGCTGGAAGGATCCTCCAACCCAGATAACGATGACACTTGCTCCCGTGAGCTGATCCGCCTGCTGCTGTCTCGCTCGCTTCGTCACTCAAACGTCGATGGCACCCGCTCAACCTTCGCTGTCACAGGACAATAGGACCCGGGCTGCTCGATAGGACCCGCGCCGCTCACCAGGCCGCGCCACGTTCCCGCAGGATGCGTGCCGAGGTCTCGTCGGCGGGCAGGAACGCCTCCAGTCGCAGCTCGGCCAGCGTCACGTCCACAGCCGTCGCGAACGACGTCAGTGTGGTGATGAGCCGCAGCTCCCCCTCCGGCACGCGCAACCGCAGCGGCACGGCGAAGCCGAGGTGCATGGCGGGCGCCTCGAACCCCGGGAGATAACCGTCCAGTTCGGCGACGAACGCCTCCAGCTCCGGATCAGGGCCGCGGCCGAGTTGATCACGCAGGCTGCCGGTGATGTGCCGGCCCCACTCGGCCAGGTTCGCCACCCGGCCTGCCATCCCGTCGGGGTGCAACGCCAGACGCAGTACGTTGACCGGAGGCTTCAGCAGCTCTGGCGCCGCGCCCTCGCACAGCACCCCGAAGGCCGCGTTGGCGGCGACCAGGAGGCCGTGCGGCCGGACGACGACCGCGGGACAGGGCAGGTGGCCGTCGAGGATGCGGTCCAGCGCCTCGCGCACCGGGCCGAGGTGGGGTGCGTCCAGCGACGACTCGGCGTAAACAGGCGCGTACCCGGCGGCCAGCAGGAACGCGTTCCGCTCCCGCAGCGACAGCCCGAGCGACTCGGCCAGCCGCACCACCATGGCCCGCCCCGGCCGCGAACGCCCCTGCTCAAGAAAGCTCAGGTGGCGCTGCGTCGTGTCCGCCCTGATGGCCAGGTCGAGCTGGCTGACACGGCGATGCGTACGCCAGCGGCGCAGCTCGCGCGCGAAGTGATTGGGCTCAGCCGACACCGTCATGAACCCATTCATACTGGACGGCGTGCGCCGCGCCATTCCCTGCGGGGAATCGCGACCCCGCACCCGTCCGGCGCACACTTCCGGTCATGAGCAACACCAATGAGATCAAGGAATGGGCCGCCCGCTACGTCGCCCAGTGGAACGAACCCGACCCGGACCGGCGCGCCGCCCTCATCCGGGAGTTGTGGGCGCCCGACGGCGTCCAGGTGCTGGTCGATCCACCGCAGGCGGTGCGCGAGGAGGCAGCGAGACTGGCGTTCCCGGTGCCGCCGCTGGAGGCACATGGCCACGACGGTCTGGACGCCAGGGTACGGCGGGCCTACGAGATGTTCGTCGCGCCGGGGGAGCACGTCTTCGAGGCGGACGGGGAGCCGTTCGCGCTGCTGCCCGGCCTGATCGCCGTGCGCTGGTCGATGGTGTCGGTCAGCACCGGCGAGGCCGTCGGCGGAGGCCTCGACCTCCTGGCCCTGGACGACGAGGGCCGCATCCGTACCGACCACCAGTTCATCGGCAGGAGCTGACAGCGCCGCCGCCGCACCCCTGCCGGGCGGACGAGAAGGTACGGCGGCGTCGCGCGCCTGCGCCGCCCAGAGGGCAAGCCCGGCCTCGCCTCGGCGCCGCACCCCGCGACCACCTCTGGGCCCGCTGTGCACCCGCTCCCATCCGGCGGCGAAAAGCGTTAGAAACTTAATTAAGTTCCTCGCTCTCGGCATTCGTCAGGGCGAGGCCCTCGGGCTCCGCTGGTCGTACATCAACCTGGAAACCGGAGAGGTGCGAGCGTGGTTCCAGATTCAGCAGTCAGAATGGCAGCACGGCTGCGGCGATCCGCACGCCTGCGGAGAGAAGTGGCATCGCAAGGCGTGCAGGAAGAACTGCAAGGAACACCGGCACGAGAGCGACTGCCGGCCGACCTGTAAGAAGCGCGCTCACCGCTGCTGCAAGCGCCCGTGCCCGAAGGACTGCACGAGCCACGCCGACAAGTGCCCGCAGCGCAGCGGCGGCGGCCTCGTCTTTCGGCAGCGCAAGGGCAAGAGCAGGCTCACGCTTCAGTGCCCTCCGGCTCTTCTGGCCCTCCTGCGCGCGCACTCGCCCTGAGGGCAACTGCAACCCGAACTGCAACCCTGCTGTCCACAGAGATCAAAAAGGCCCTCTCCCCGGTGCTCGGGAAGAGGGCCTTTCATCTGCGAGGATCGGGGATTTGAACCCCGGATGGGCGGTAAACCCAAACCGCATTAGCAGCTCGGAGCCTGTGTGTCCCTATCGGTTCCACCTGGACCACCTGGCCGCGTTGGTCTCCATGGGACGGCTATGTACGAGACGGGATTGCAACTAGAACTGCAACTAGACCGGCCCCCACTGCCGCCTGATGGCCAAGCGCGTAGTGACGGCCATCAATGCAGCCATCGCTCATCGCCGACCCACCGAGTCGACACGCGCGTGCTCGCTGCTCGACTCATGGAGACGGCTTCTCAGACATTCTCGGTGCGTGACGATGGCATGGCTGCCAGGGCCGTCGGCGCTCCTGACATCCATGACCACGCCGTCGCCTTCCGGGCTGAGGACGGTGGGCGTACCGCAGAAGTCGCATTGCCACTGAAAGCTGTGAAGGTCCTGAGATCGAATCGTCAGACGCACCCACGCCGGTGGACTCCATCGACGGATCTCTTGCACCACGGCGTCCATCTCCATCCCGACAGCCGGATACTCGCCAAGCCCCGCTCGGCCGGCGCCGGAGGGACTGTCGATCGCCGCACCGTCGATCGACGCACCGATGCCCTCGTGACCGAGGATCTCCACCATCACGCCCCACGGGTGTTGCTGGGTCACTCGGACCCGGACCAGTTGACCAGGGACCAGGTCGGCTCCTGCGGCGTCGAATCGCTGCACGAGATCATTGTGTCGCAGGGGTGAGCCGACGGTTTTACAGCGCGTGACCGTTGCGGCTGAGATGCGGCCTTCCACCTGCGGCATGACCGTGTCTCATCAAGATGCGAACCATGATCATTGCACGTACATTGCACAGGAAGTGCACCGTACCGACCTTGTCGTGATCGCTTGCCTCTGCTTATGTGTTCGGAGTGAATCGTGGTTCCGATATAGGCGGGCGTCTCGAACCTGTTCCGGCGAAGGTTAACCCGGCGGGTGGGAGGATGAACTACATCCCACTGCTCCTTGCCTTAGGCGCGGTCCCCCTTCTGCTTGCCAACTGGTTCATCGCTGCCGCGATCCTTGGACACGACTGCACCCTTTTATACGAGGGCGGCAACATTACGGAATGTGCTGGCGGGCTGTCAGAGGAAGAGATGACCGCCACATCGGGACTGATCGCGCTGGTGCTACTTGTTGTCCAGATAGGGCTGATCGTCCTAGTGCGCCGGCGCACCCGCGGATCGTAGCGAGGCCGCATGAACGGCGACGCACTGGACGAGCCACCGTGAAACACAGGATGCCGAGCGGAAGAAGGCGGGAGACCGATGGGAAGAGCACGACCTGGTCTTCGCGACCAAGTACGGCACCGCCGTCGAACGTACCGAGGACTGGAAGGCCTGGAAGGCGATCCTCAAGCAGGCCGGCGTCCGGGACGTCCGGGTCCACGACGCCCGGCACACCGCCGCGACGCTCCTCATCGAGCAGGGTGTGAACATCCGCGTGGCAAGCAAGTTCTCGGTCACACCCGCGTGACGACCACCGAGCGCTACACCCACGTATCCACACCGCTGATGCGCGATGCGGGGGAACGGCTCGCGTCCGCTCTCTGGGGAAACCCGTAGCCGTTGCAACTAGGACTGCAACTATGACGCCCCTGAAGATCAAAAGGCCCTCTCCCCATCCAGGGAAAGAGGGCCTTCGAAGAGCGGAGGATCGGGGATTTGAACCCCGGATGGGCGGTAAACCCAAACCGCATTAGCAGTGCGGCGCCATAGACCTGACTAGGCGAATCCTCCTGGTAGCCGTGTGGCCAGGGTTAGCGTACCGGCCTTCGGCCCAGGCGGCAAAGCGGTTGTCGTGGTCGTCTGTGGCGAGTCATCCACACCTTGTGGGTAACCGGCTGTGGAAAAGGGCCCGCCCCTGGTCGAGGCGGGCTCCGGGCTGTGGATAACTGTGGGCAAAGGTCAGGCGGCCGGGTTGGCCTCGCCCTCGATCTCGATCTTGACGGTCTTGCCGACCAGGACGCCGCCGGTCTCCAGGGCCTGGTTCCAGGTCAGGCCGAAGGCCTCGCGGTCGACCTCCGTGGTGATCGAGAAGCCCCACACCGGCTGGCCCCACGGGTTGGTGCCGGCGCCGCCGTACTCGACCTTGAGCTCGACTTCCTTGGTGACGTCGCGGACCGTCAGGTCGCCGACGACGGTGAACTCGTCGCCGCCGGCCGCGACGACGCGCTTGCTCTTGAAGGTGATCTGGGGGAACTTCTCGACGGAGAGGAAGTCGTCGCTGCGCAGGTGGCCGTCGCGGTCGGCGACGCCGGTGCTGATGCTCTCGGTCTTGATCGTGAGCTCGGCGGTCGACTGCAGGAGGTCCTCGGCGATCGTGACGGTGCCGGAGAAGTCCGAGAAGTTGCCGCGGACCTTGCTGACCATCATGTGCTTGACGACGAAGCCGATGCGGGTGTGGGCGACGTCGAGGGCGTAGGTGCCCGGGGCGGGGATGGTCAGGCCGTTCCAGGTACGAGTGCTCATGAGGATTCCTTCGGACAGGAGAGCTTGTTGTGCGGACAGTTGCAACAACAAACATCTACACGAGGAATATTCCCTCCGTCAACTATCGTCATCTACAGTATGACGGTGACCAACATGAACGACCCTCGGCTGACGGCCATCGGGCTGCTGGCGGAGGTGTACGCCGGACTGACGGCCAGGATGCAGGCGGTGTTCAACGCCGCCGGGCTGTCGGAGATCGACTTCGAGACGCTGATCAGGCTCGGTCGCTCGCCCCGGCACGCGCTGCGCATGACCGACCTGGCGGCTCAGACCGGCCTGTCCACGAGCGGGGTGACCCGTGTCGTCGACCGTTTGGAACGTGACGGCCTGGTCATCCGCGAAGCGTGCGCCACCGACCGCCGCGCCTCGTACGCCACCCTCACCCCGGCCGGTCTGGCGAAGCTGGACGAGGTGCTGCCCCAGCATCTGGCGGACGTCGACGAGCTTTTCACCGGCCCGCTTCCCGAGGAGGAGCTGATGGCGTTCCTTGCCACGCTCCGCAAGATCAGGAGCGTCGTACGGCCCTGCGCGACGGCCGGAGCCGAAGACACGGCGGGAGCCGAGACCGGGGCTACAGCGGCGGCCGGAGAGGTGACAGCTCGGTCCTGAGCTTGGCCATCGCCCGCGACACCGTGCTCTTCACCGTGCCGACGCTGATGCCGAGCCTGTTGGCGATCTCCGGTTCGGTCATGTCCTCGTAGTAACGCAGCACGATCGCGGCCCGCATGCGGTCGGGCAGCCCCTGCAACGCCTGCTCCAGCCGCTCGTGCAGCTCGCCGGAGGCGGCTTCCGCCCCGGTGGCCATGTCGGGCAGGTCGTCCGAGGGGTATTCTTCCAGCTTCCGCCGCCGCCACTGCGAGATGTTGATGTTGACCATGGCTCGCCGCACGTACCCGTCCAGGGCGGCTCTGTCCTGGATGCGATCCCAGGCCAGGTATGTCTTGGTGAGCGCGTTCTGCAGCAGGTCCTCCGCGTCCAGCGGGTGTCCGGTGAGCTGTCTGGCGGCACGGAGCAGCGCCGGCCCGCGCGCTCGCACGTACTCGCGGAACTCCTCTTCCCACCTGGCCGTCTGCATCGTGGCCAGAATCGCAGGCCCGCGGCCTGATCAGGCTGAACCGCAAATCAGGTTTCGGCCCGCCGACGATAAAGGTCCGTCAAGGTCGGTGGCGGAATGTGCGACGCCGGATGTCATCTCCTTCACCGGGGGATGCGTATTTTGCTCTCCTCTGCGGCATGTGGCACGACCTCTCCTTCAACCGTGTGACCCTATGAGTCATGGCGTATCCGAGCGTTGACCGCAGGCGGACGCTGGCCGCGGCGGTGCTGGGCCGCGAGCCGGGCTTTCCGGGGCAGACGGCCGGGGGAGCGCCGCTCCGCGCGGTCACCGGCCAGATCCGCGACATCAGCCCGCACCTCGTCCTCGTCGAGACCCCCGAGGGCGCGGACGAGCGGCTGGTGATCGCGCCCTGGGCGAAGGCCTGGCACGGCGGCGACGTCGCGCCCGCCGACCTGCCCCTCGGGGCCAGGGTCGTCATGCGTACGCGCGAGGGCCGCGTGGTCGAGCACATCTGGGCCGAGACGCTCCGCATCACCGGCACGATCAGGTCCTTGGAAGGCCGCAAGGACGTGCGGGTCGAGCTCGACTGCGGGCCGCACCGGGGCCGCCGGACCATCGTCATCCCGTACCGCGCGACCGGCAGGCTGCGGGTGCGCCACCCGCAGTTCGAGCCGGGCTACCTGTTCGACGCGATCGGGATCAGGAAGGACGGGGCGGCGCTGGCCATGCTGCCCGCCACCTCCCAGCCCGCCTACCCGGCGCGCTCGGTCCCGCCGCCGCCGCCCGCCTACGGCGGCACGACCGCCCGGATCTCCGGCACCGTCACCTGGTCCGACGCCTTCGACGAGGACGAGCGGGGGGCCTCCTATCCCATGGTGGAGCGCTCGGACGCCGGCTGTCCGGACGCCGGGGTGTCGTGCGCGGGCCTGCCGTACCTCGCGCTCGGCTCGTTGCTGCAGGTGCACAACGTCTGCACCGGCCGCTCGGCGAACGTGCCGATCGTCGCGTGCGGATGCGTCGCCGGCCGTTTCTGTGACCGCTGCGTAGAGTGCGACACCTCCCCGCGCGGGCGGATCGCCGAGCTGTCGCCGCTCACGTACGTGGAGCTCGGCGGAGACCTGGTCAAGGGCTGTTTCAACGCGCAGATCGGATTGGGGTGAGGGACGTGCTGGCATCGCAGCTGCCGGTTCTGATCGTGCTGCTGTGTCTCGGCGCGGCGGCGAAGGTCGCGGTCAGCCGGTCCGGCAGGGAGCCGACCGCGCTGGCCAGGCTCGGGCCGGCCGTGCTGGTGCCCGCCCGCTTCCAGGCCCCGGCGCTGCTGGTCTGCGCGGCGGGCGAGCTGGCGCTGGCGGCCGGGCTGCTGCGCACCACGCACCCGGTCGTCCGCTGGGCGACGGTCGCGTTCTTCTCCATGTCCACGTACGTGCTCCTGGAGTTGCGCCGGCGCCGGCCGGACGCGGGGTGCGGGTGCTTCGGCGAGGTCAGCTCGGCGCCGGTCGAGGTACGGTCGATCGCCAGGACGACGGTGCTGGCCGGTCTGGCCGCGCTGTCGGTGTGGGCGCCGGTGCCCGGCTGGGTGGCGTTCGCCCAGCCTTCGTGGGGGTTCCTGCTGGCCGGGCTGGTGGTGCTGGCCGTGCTCTCGCCCGAGATCGAGGAGCTGGTCGAGCGGGTGCGGCACCGGGCCCCGTGCGAGCAGCGCCCGGGGCCCGCCGAGGGGGTCACGCTGGCGCGGCTACGGGCGAGCGGCGCGTGGCGGGCCCAGCGGGAGCGGCTCGCCTCGCCGGAGCCGTACGACAGCTGGCGGGAGCTGTGCTGGCGGTTCTTCGTCTTCAAGAACCACGAGCAGGACGACGTGGTGTTCGCCGTCTTCCTGGCCGGCCGCAGACCGGCCGTGAGGATGGCGGTGGTCGCCGCGGACAGCGAGTCTCTGCCCTCGTATACGCCAGTATCGGCCTGACGCTAGAGAGGGCTAGATCTCCCTCGACGGGCATGACGATTTAACTCTATTGGGCTATCTAGCTTCCCCTCTAGACAACCCAATAGAGGACTAGGGGTGCCGTCTAGATCGGTTGGGCACGCAGGAACCTCCCGAAGTGCGGCACGGTGAACGCGATCAGCCCGCGCTCGGCGCTGTAGATCAGGCCCTTCTTGATCAGGCTGTCGCGGGCGGGGGACAGGCTCGACGGCTTGCGGCCCAGCGCCTCGGCCACCTCGGCGGTCGCCACCGGCTCGTCGCCGATCTCGGCCATGGCCCGCATGTAGTCGCGCTCGGCCGGGGTCGCGCGCTCGTAGCGGCTGCCGAAGAAGCCCACCGCCAGCTCCTCCTCGGCCTCCGGCGCCGAGACGCGGACGTCGTCGAGCGTGATCGGGCTGCGCGGCGCGAGGTCCCAGGCGACCTTGCCGTAGGCCTGCACGAAGTAGGGGTAGCCCTCGGCCGCGTCGTAGAGGGCGTCGAGCGCCTCCTGGGTGAACTCGACGTCCTCCTCGCGGGCGGGCAGCATGAGCGCCAGGTCGGCGGCCTCGCGGTCGAGCTTGTCGATGCGGGCGTAGCGGAACAGCCGCTCGGAGTAGCTCTTGCTGGCCGACAGCACGCTCGGCAGGTGGGGCAGCCCGGCGCCGACCACGATCAGCGGTCCGCCGCTCTGGGACAGCTCGTGGCAGGCGGCGCACAGGGCGGAGATGTCGGCGGGCTGGACGTCCTGCATCTCGTCGATGAACAGCGCGATGCCCACGCCCAGGTCGGTCGCCACCCCGGCGGCGTCGACGAACAGCTCGGTGAGGTCGATCTCCAGGTCGCCGGAGTCGGCCCGGCCGCGCGTGGCCGGCACCTCGATGCCGGGCGACCAGTGGGAGGTGCCCTTGGCGGCGGACGGGTCGCGCATCGCGAACGCCTTCAGCACGCCGAGGAACTCCTCGATGCGCTCCGGCGCGCGGTGGCGCGGGGCCAGCTCGCGGATCGCCATGTGGAGGGCGGCGGCGACGGGCCTGCGGATCGACTGGTCGGGCCTGGCCTCGATCTTGCCGGTGCCCCACAGCCGCTGGATGGCCATCGAACGGAACGTGTTGAGCAGCACGGTCTTGCCGACGCCGCGCAGGCCGGTGACGACCATGCTCCGCTCGGGACGTCCGCGGGCCACCCGCTCCAGCACGACCTCGAACTGCTGCAGCTCACGGTCGCGCCCGGCGAGCTCCGGCGGACGCTGTCCGGCTCCGGGGGCGTAGGGATTGCGCACGGGGTCCACGCTCTCCGACTTTATTGCGCCATATAGCGGCCGTCTTAGATTCGGGAAGAAAGCGCGACGGCGTGTCCGGGCGGGAGGCATCGCGAGCACCGTCATCGGACACACCCCCTTCCACCAGGCCGAACCTCTGTTCGACTCGCGTGCCTACGACTGTAGCGCGGACTCGAACAGGTGCGCGATGTTTTCAGGTAAAGATCTTCGCAACGGCCCGGCTGATAACGTTCGCCCTCATGCGGACCTTCGCGAACATCCAGGAACTCAAGGACGGCGTCGGCGAGACGTTCGGCCCCACCGAGTGGCGCACGATCACCCAGGACCGGGTGAACCTGTTCGCCGACGCCACCGACGACCACCAGTGGATCCACGTCGACGTGGAACGGGCCAAAGAGGGCCCGTTCGGCGGCACGATCGCGCACGGCTACCTGAGCCTGTCGCTGCTGCCGTCGTTCATGTTCGAGCTGATCCGCGTCGAGGGCATCCAGATGGGCGTCAACTTCGGCCTGAACAAGGTCCGCTTCCCCCGCCCCGTCCCGGTCGGCTCGCGCGTCCGCGCCGTCGCCGAGCTGACCAGCGTCAAGGGCACCCCGGCGGGATACCTGTCCGCGCTCAAGATGACGGTCGAGGTCGAGGGCGAGCGCCGCCCCGCCTGCGTCGCCGAAACCCTTTCCCTGTACGTGCCCGCCGAGTAGTGCCCCCTCCAGCGGTCCCTGGATTCGTGGACTGTTCCGCGGAACTCGACGGGTGACGCTCGCGTCAGGTGAAGGACAGCACGATCGCCGTCACCGCCGCCAGCGCGAGCACCCCCAGGTAGGCCAGCACCAGCCGGGTGTCCCGGAGCAGGCACTTGCTCCGGGTCAGCCCGGCCCGCCGGGCCTTCCAGTACCCCGCGAACCCCAGCCCGGCGAAGGCCAGCAGCGCCCACGGCCCGAACAGCCAGGCGAGCAGCGCGATCGTCGCGTACACACACAACCGGAGCGGATCGTACGGCTCGCGATCACTTCGAGGCGGCGGGCTGTGAGGAGCGGTCACAGGATCACCTCCAGCGGCAGCCGCGTCCGCTGCTCGGAGGCCACCGCCGACAGCCGCTGCGCCGAAAGCTGCGGCCACGCCTGCACCGCGCAGAACGGCGCGCACTGGTCCTGGGCCGCCCGCGTGCCGACGTGCACGCAACACTGCGTGAGCCGCTCCTCGATCATGGTCGAGATGTCCATGAACGGCTTGATCGTGATCCGGACCACCCGCTCGCCCATCATCCGGCGCAGCTTTCCGCGCCGGCCGGGCAGGGCCGACGAGGCCAGGGTGAGCAGGGTGGAGACTCCGAGGTCGCAGTTCTCGCAGATGTCGCGCCACAGGTCGCCGATCCGCGGGTGCGACAGCGACGACTGCTCCGACAGCAGGCCGAGCAGCGACTCCTGCACCGCCAGGCGCAGCTCGCGGGGGATCTCGCTGTCGGCGATGCGGTTGGAGACCAGGCCGAGGTTCTCCTTGAGCCGGTCGTGACCGATCAGCGCCGTCAGCGAACGCCACTGACCGGAGTCGTCGCGGATGAGGTAGCCGACCGAGCAGCAGTGCGGGTGCGAGCACGGCAGCGCGGTCAGGTCACGCCACGTCACCAGCCCGCCGGTCTGCGGGCCGAGCCGCTTGAGCACGCCCGTGTGGGTCAGCCGGTCCATCGGGTCGATCGCCCCCGACCTGCCGGAGCCGAACTGCGGCTGCAACGACACCCCGCCCACGAACGGCGTGTCGAGCGCCACCCGGACGACGTCGCCGATCTCGCCGTCGTTCACGCCGAGCGCCGCCGTCATCACCAGCGTGGTGAAGATCTCCCGTGCCGAGAGCCGCTCCACCGCCTGCCGCTTGAGCCTGCGCAGATCACCGCCGCGGTGGTGCCTGGACGCCTCGGCCGAGGAGCCGTCGTACTGCAGGTAGACCTCCACCCGCTCGCGATGCTCGGTGAGCAGGTCGAGCAGGGCGTCGTCACGGGCGATCAGCACGCCGTTGGTGTTGATCAGGATGCGCGTGACCGGGCGCCCGGCCAGCTCGCGCAGCAGCGTCTCCAGCTCGGGGTGCAGGGTCGGCTCGCCGCCGCTCAGCATGAGCACGTCGAGCCTGCCGTTCTCCCTGGCCAGCCGCTGGTCCACGTTCGCCAGCACCTCGGCGACCGGCACCACGCCGCTCAGCTCGGGCGAGCTGACGGCGAAGCACGTGGGGCAGCGCAGGTTGCACGCCTCCGCGATGTCCTCCAGCAGGATGCACGTGTGCTGCGTCTGCAGCTCGGGGAGCCCTTTCAGGTACGCGGCGGGCACCGGGTCGAAGTTGCCCGCGAGGTCCGGCACGTGCTGCTTGGTCGGAGCGGTCCATTCCTCCAGATAGGCCAGGATCTCCGGGTCCTCGTCGTAGAGGGTGCGGACCAGCCCGTGCTCCCGGCAGCCGCGCTCCAGCCACACCCTGCCGTCGCGCACCGCCAGATAGCCGCTCAGCCGCTCGACCCGGTCGAGGTCGCGGCCGTGGCAGTGCGGGCAGAACGCGTTCACGTAACGGACGATACGGTCGCCTCTCAGCCCCATCCCCGTGCTCATGTCATCACCTTCCGCTCGAAGAGGGCATCGTAGTAACCGCGCCGCCACCCGTACCCGAGCCTCAGCCCGAGCAGCAGCATCCCA
Source organism: Nonomuraea sp. CA-218870 (assembly GCF_050936535.1). NCBI lineage: Bacteria > Bacillati > Actinomycetota > Actinomycetes > Streptosporangiales > Streptosporangiaceae > Nonomuraea > Nonomuraea sp. CA-218870. The sequence continues at coordinate 824,206 of NZ_JBNJMN010000001.1, forward strand.
GGCAGGAGGAAGCACTGCGGGCCCGTCAGCCCCAGCCACAGCACGTCGTTCGCCCTGGTGAACTCCACCAGGAACCGGAAGCCCGCGTACGTCGCGACGTACAGCGTGAACAGCTCGCCCGGCCGGGTCAGCCGTCCGCGCGCCCACACCAGCGCGGCGAACGCGGCCAGGTGGAAGACGATCTCGTACAGGAATGACGGATGCATCGCCTGACCCGCCAGGCAGCCGGGGCAGTCGGGCGTGCCCGCCGGGGCGTGGATCCCCCACGGCAGGTCCGTCGGCCGGCCCGGCGCCTCCGTCAGGTGACAGCCGATCCGGCCCACTGCCATGCCGAGCGCCACCGCCGGCGCGAACAGGTCACCCGTCCGCTCCCGGTAGCCGATGATCCGCTTGGCGACCAGGACCCCGAGGTACGCGCCGGTCAGCCCGCCCAGCACGCTGCGCGACCCGTACAGCCACAGGTGCCGCAGGTCGAACGTCTCCAGCCAGCCGGCCAGGCGCATGCCGATGGCGCCGCCGACCAGCGCGCCGGTGACAGCCACCAGCGACTGCTCGTGCAGCGCGCCCCTTCTGCGGGCCTCCAGGAAGAACACCACCGAGGCGACCGCGACGCCGAGGCCGACGAAGATCTCGTGCAACGGCATGTCACGCGCCATGACCGAATCGATGCCCAGAGGAGTGCTGCCCCGGTGGTGTCGTCATCTTCTCCCTCTCGACCGCCGGACAGGCTGGGGACCCGCCGGTGGACGCCCGCCTGACGCTCAGGCGTACAGCCCCGGGTTGAGCCCCGTGCACCAGCCGGCCGACACGATGGACACCAACGCCCAGCCGATCATCAACCCCAGGCCCAGCCCTTTGGCCCACGGCGTGCGCAGCAGCAGCAGACCCACCCCGCCTCCGATCGCGCCCAGGAACAGGAGGCCCGCGGCCACGGCCAGCACCGCCGGGGTGGCCCACGACACGGCGACGAACCCCACCACGACGTTGAACACGACATAGGCGAAGATCCCGACGGCCGCGAGACCCACGACCACACCGGTGGACCGGGGCTGCTGAGGCGGTGGCATGCTCACGGCGCCCACCTTACGGTGCCGCGTCCCCCGAGTAATAGATGGCCGCCTGCACCCGGCTCTTCAGGCCCAGCTTGCCGAGGACCCGGCTGACGTGCGTCTTCGTCGTGGCCTCCGCCATGTCGAGCGCCTTGGCGATCTCCGCGTTGGACAGCCCTCGCCCGATGCACGCCAGCACCTCCCTCTCCCGGGGCGTCAACGTCTTAGGATCGACCGGCTCCCGCCGCGCGGGCGCCTGCTCCGCGAACGCCCTGATCAGCTTGCGCGTCACCCCCGGCGAGATCAGCCCGTCGCCCGCGGCCACCAGCCGCACCGCGTCGACCAGGCCGTCCGCGTCGGTGTTCTTCAACAGGAACCCGGCGGCGCCGGCCCGCAGCGCGCCGAACACGTACTCGTCCACATCGAACGTCGTCAGGACCAGCACGTCGGTGATCCCCGCCAGCTCGGCGGCGGCGGAGATCCCGTCCATCCGCGGCATCCGGATGTCCATCAGCACCACGTCGGGCCGCAGCTCGCGCGCCATGGCGACCGCCTCCACCCCGTCGGCCGCCTCCCCGACCACCTCGATGTCGCCGGCCCCGTCGAGGATCAGCACGATCCCGGCCCGCACGGCCGCGTGGTCGTCAGCCACCAGCACCTTGATGCCCACTCAACCCACCTCGTCTTTCCCTCGTCGGCGGGGGATCACGTGGCCTGCCCTTCCGGCGCCGGGAGCGTGGCCGCGACCCGCCAGCCGTTCTCGTGCGGGCCCGCCTCGAACGTCCCGCCCACGAGGCTGGCCCGCTCCTTCATCCCCACCAGCCCCGCGCCGGCCCCCGGCAGCCGCCGGTCCCGCTCGCCCATCGGGTTGTCCACGGTGATCGACACCTGGTCGTCCTCGTACGCCAGCCGAACCCTGGCCGGCGGGTCGCCGTGTTTGAGCGCGTTGGTCAACGCCTCCTGGAGGATCCGGAAGGCCGCCAGATCGACCGGCACGGACAGGTCGCGAGGCCGCCCGTCGACGCGCAGCTCGGTGGTCAGGCCGGCCTGCCGCGACCGCTCCACCAGGCCCTCGGCATCCCGCAGCCGATGGCGCATCGCCTCACCCTCGTCGCCTTCCTGCCGGAGCAGCCCGATCATGGAACGCATCTCGGCCATGCCCTTCACGCTGTTCTCCCGTACGGACTCCATGATCGTCCGCACGGTCGCCTGGTCGAGATCCTTGCGGGACAGCGCGGCGGTGGACTGGATGGCGATGGCGCTGAAATGGTTGGCGATCATGTCGTGCAGCTCGCGCGCCATCCGCGTCCGCTCCGCCGTGACGGCCGCCTGACGGTCGAGCTCCGCCAGCCGCGCCACCTGCTCGGCCCTGGCCCGCTCGGCCGCCGCCTGGTCGCGGTGCTGGCGCAGGATCTGGGCCGTGGTCACCGGAGTGACCAGGATCAGCCCCACCTGGACCATGTTGAGCGCGAGCGCCCGCCAGTCGGACCACAGGAACCCCGTCACCGCCCCGAACCCCACAGCCGTCACCGCGGTGATCGCGAGCAGCCAGCGGGAGAACCGGGCCGGCCCGTAGAGCGCGGCGGCGTACAGATTGTCGGTGTAGACCAGCATCGTCCCCAGAGACGGCCCCACCAGCACGTCCATGACGAACCCCACCGTGCCCAGCCCCAGCGACCCGAGCGGCGACCGGTAGCGCAGCAGCACGGCCAGGCACGTGATCGCCAACGGGATGACCAGCACCCAGTCGGGCACGCCGCGCTCGATGCGGGCCCCGGCCCCGATCAGGACCAGCCCCACGAGGAAGGCCAGGCCGGCCCACAACGGCACGCGGTTCATGCCCACATCCCACCACCTCGCGCGACCGGGTGGATCCTTCGCGGGGCCGCCTGTGGATACACACTTCGATGTATCCACAGGCCGTTCCCCGAGAGGATGTTTCTGCCACAGGGAACGCCAGACTGGACAGTGTGATCGTCGCCGTCATCATCGCCTGCGAGATCGGGTTCTGGGTCCTGCTCGGCCTCGGACTCGCCTCCCGCTACCTCTGGAACCGCCGCGCCCTCAGCACCGCCCTCCTGGTCAGCGTCCCCCTGCTGGACGTGATCCTGCTCGCGGCGGCGGTCATCGACATGCGCGGCGGCGCGACGGCGGACTTCAAGCACGGCCTCGCGGCCGCGTACCTCGCCTACTCGATCATGTTCGGCCACAGCACACTCAAATGGGCCGACGCCAGATTCCACCACCGCTTCGGCGGCGGCCCCCCGCCCCCACGCCCGCCCAAGCGCGGCCCGGCCAGAACCCGTTACGAGTGGATCTTCTGGCTGCGGATCGTCCTCGCGTACGGCCTCGCCTGGGGGGTCGTGCTGATCCTGGGACTGCTCGTCGGGGCTCCGGAGCGCATGGGACCGCTGTACGAGTTCCTCGGGCAGGCGGCCAAAGTCCCGCTGATCGCCCTCATCTGGCCGGTCAGCCAGACGATCTGGCCCGGGAAGGAGGAGCCCATGCGGTCATGATTGCCGTAACTGGTTCGAGGTACGGCTCAAGACCCGCTATGCTTGCTTACGCAGCGAGCGGCCGTAGCTCAATGGATAGAGCATCTGACTACGGATCAGAAGGTTAGGGGTTCGAGTCCTCTCGGCCGCGCATCAGGTCAAAGGCCCTCCGGGATCATCTCGGAGGGCCTTTTTCGTGGCCGTACAGCAGCGTTGTACAGCAACGCAGCCCGACACAGCCGATCCCCGGCGGTCAGATCAAGCCGACGGGACGCTGGCCTCTACTGAGGCGTCGTCGTGGCTCTCTCGTAGGCGGCGTGCCCAATCCGCGGGGAAGACCTGCTCAAGCCGCTCTCTGCTGGTCTCCAACAGCCTCTCCTTCGCCAAGGGGAGGAGGGCGCCGTCCTGGACGGCCTTGTGATTCTCGGGCGCAGGGCAGATCAGGACGGCGAGGATCCGGCACCCTCGTTGGAGCTCCTCGATCCCCGTCGTGTGGATCATGCTCTTGATGGGCTCCCACGCCGTTCTTACGGCAAGACCCACCAACGCATCGAGCAGAACACCGCGCCCCTCGGCCTTCCGGGACTGCAGGATGAGCGGCGACGTCCTGGCCGCCCAGATCCGCAACGCCATGGTCCTGTACCGACCCATCAGCAAGCTCGACAACGTCGGAATCCGCACGCACCACCTACGCCGACAGCTTCGAGAAGGTCTGGGACCAGGCCAAGCCGGTGGAACCGTGATGGCGCGACGCATCGACTTCTACGACGACCCCGACGCCCCAAGCCCAACAGCCTGGTTCCGTCCGTGAACGTCATCGTCACCAACGAGGCCGGCGACCTGCCGATGATCCGCCGTACCGACAACGACAACTGGGCCGTCCCGTGCGGCGCGATCGACCTGGGCGAGTCCATCCCTCAGGCGGCCGTACGGGAGACGCTGGAGGAAACCGGCATCCTGTGCGAGATCACCGGCCTGGTCGGCACCTACAGCGACCCCCGCCACGTCATCCTCTACACCAGCAACGGCGAGGCCCGCCAGGAGTTCTCCCTCGTCCTCACCGGCCGGGCCATCAGCGGCGAGCCAACCCCGAGCAGCGAATCCCGAGAAGTCCGCTGGGTGCCCCGCAACCAGGTGGCGAACCTGAGGATGGACCGCTCGATGCGCATGCGGATCGAGCACTATCTCGCGGGCACGGGCCTTCCTCACATCGGCTGAGTGCTCGCCGAGCACGGCCACCTCAGCGAGACAAGGGCCTGATCCGCGAGTGCTGCGCCAGGAACCAGTCAGTGGCGATGTCGGTTCGCGTGAGGCGTCCGATCAGGGCCAAGGCCGAGCTGATGCTTTCCGTCTCGTCGTCGCCGCTCCGGAAAGCCAGGCCCTCCATCAGAGGGTCGAGCGCATGCGGATCCTCACCAAGCCGCTCCTCCGGCCAGGTCGGATCGAAGGAGACGACCGTTCGCCCGTCCCGGGCGTAGTCAAAGTAGGCGCGGCCATGTATGTCCATTCGGAGCCCGACGGCCTCACGACCGCCTTCGCTGATGGAGCGCACGTCCTCGCCGCCGCTGTGCCCAGGCACCATGCTGATCCAGCCGTTGACCTCCGCAACCCACGTGGACCCGTCGTTGTTGTTGTGATCGAGGATGTCGCTCAGGTAGCACGCGGTGCGGGTGTCAAGGTCCCAGCCGTAGACCGCTGCGAGGGCGTCGAGGTCCGCGCCCTTGATCCACATGGCGCTGAATCCCAGCATCCACAGGTCCGGGTCATCCAGCTCTTCGGTGAAGATCGTCGAGACCAGAAGGTCGTGCAGATAGGATGAGGACCGCATGGCCGCCTCTCGGAGGAAGGCGCGTCTCGGGATTTCCTTCAGCATTCGCGCCAGGGGCATGCTAGCCGTTGCAGAGGCAGATTGATCACGACCACTGACCGGCGCCCGCCTGCCGTACATCGGCCAGCGCCGCCTCCACCGCCCGCACCGACGACACGATGCACGGCGTCGCATCGCTGATCGACCGGCTCACCACATGCTCGGGACCGTAGCGGGAGTGGATCTCCGCCAGCCGGTCCCGTACATCCGAATGCCGGCCATCCGGGTCCGTGGTCATGTCGCAGTACGTCAGCGCCCGAGCCAGGTCCGGCCGCTCCTGGTCGAACTCCCGGGCCAGCACGTCGAGCAGGTTCCGCTGCCGGGCCTCGTTGTCCGCGCACGAGTGATAGGCCACCAGGCGGCACAGCCGCTCATCGGCCTGGACCACATCGCGCAGGTACCGTGCGCCGTCGAGGCGAGGTGCTCTTCGAGAGCTATCTCGGGGAGCGCCAGGCTGTGGCCGGTGTGGTCGGCTATCGCTTTCAGCACGGTTGTTCACTTACAGCATGAGGGGGCTGACCTTGCCGATCAACCCGTACGCCTGCCCTGACGTCTGCACAGTCCCTCGTTGATCCTCATCTCCTGGACCGTCCCGTCCAGCAGGGCGAGAACAGGACGCGATCTTGCTAACGCTGTTGCTGACAACGTCCCTGGACGCCGGTGTACGCCCACGGAACCCAATCAAGCTGAAGATGCCGTTGAGCAGGCGCTTCTAACGGTCGCCAGCCGGAGGCAGTTCGACTCCCGCGCGTCCGGCCGGGGCGGAGAATTCCTGCCGGAGCCAGTTCTATCAGCTGTTCGGCCTGCCTGAGCGTTTCTGACAGGCCGTCGGGGGCCTCGACGCTGGAGGCCGAGAACCGTTGCCCCGTCACGGGTTACCGTGATGATGGCTTGGTGGTGGCCGCGCGCCCTGAGGTAGGGCGCGAAGGCGTCATTCCCGTCGTCGAAGCGCAACTCGTCGAGGGACCTGTCGTCTGCATCGTTCGCGATGTCCAGGACATGGACCCGCATGAAAACGTGGAACCGTTCGTCACCGGGACACGTAGACGTCAAGGCATAGCGACACGTATCCAGCGTAGATCTTCGCCTTGTGATGGATTGGTTAGGCCGTCTTCCAGTCCTATCAGGATGACATCTTGCTGTGCGCACCGGGCGGATCTTCTGGCCGGATCCAGTGTCCCGGCCGGGCGGCCCATCGTTGAGTCCGTGATGCACGCGGGCAGCCCCCTCGAACAGCTCCGCCGCCCGCCGCCTCGTACGCGGCCGAGAGCCGCCGTTGCGGGCTAGGGTGACGGGTGACCGTCGACCGAGCGGGGGTTCTGTCCGGCGGGCGTTTCGCGGTCATGCGCGCGAGTGCTGTGCGCGACACGCGGAAGGGGGCGTGATCGTGGAGTTCAAGGTTCTGGGTCCGTTGCGGGTCCGGTCCGGTGACGTCGTCCCGGCCTTGGGGCCGCGTAAGCAGCGGCTCCTGCTCGCGGTGCTGCTCGGTCACCCGCATGGCAGCCTCTCCGCCGACTACCTGGGCGACGCGCTGTGGGGCCCCGCGCCTCCGCCTTCAGCGGCGGCCAACCTGCGGCTGTACACGCGTGGCCTGCGCACGATCCTGGGAGCGGACCGGATTCTGCGTGAGGGTGGCGCCGGTTACCGGCTCGACGTCGACTGCGCCGAGGTCGACGCCTGCCGGTTCGTGGCTCTGGTACGGGACGGTCAGGAGGCGTTGACGGCGGAGGATCCCGTCAGGGCCCGGCCGGTGCTCGGTGCGGCGCTGGAGCTGTGGCAGGGACCTCCGTTCGCGGATCTCGCCGCCGAGTCCGCCCTTGGCGAGGAGCGGTCCCGCCTGGAGGAATGGCACCTGGTCGCCCTGGAACAGCGGATAGAGGCGGACCTGCGCCTGGGGGAGGACGCCTCTCTGGTGGCCGAGCTCTCCGCCCTGGTGAACCGGCATGCTTTCCGTGAGCGGCTGTGGTCGCATCTGATGCTCGCTCTCTACCGGTCGGGCCGGCGGGCGGACGCTCTGCGGACTTATCGGCGGGCGCGCCGCGTCCTCATCGACGAGCTGGGCCTGGAGCCGGGCGAGGAGCTGCGTTCCCTGGAAAGGGCCATCCTCGTCTCCGATCCGGAGCTCAACCGGTCGCGACGGGCGGACGGCCCGGATCTTCATCGGTCGCGATGGACGGACACTACCGAGCTTCCGGCTCGGCCATCGGTGCCGGCCCAGTTACCGGGCGGCCCGCTCGGATTCGTGGGACGCGACGACGAGATCCGGCGTCTGGACGAGATCACGGCGGCCGCCGGGGTGGTCGCCGTGGTGGGTCCCGGGGGTGTGGGGAAGACGGCCTTGGCGGTCCGGTGGGGTCAGCTCTCCCGCCACCTGTTCGCCGACGGGCAGCTCTTCGTGGACCTGAGGGGGTTCGGGCCCGAGACGCCGCTGCATCCGGGGCTGGTGCTGGAGCGCTTCCTGCGGGCCCTGGACGTCCCGCCAGGGCGGATCCCCGCCGAGACGGAGGAGCGGGCAGCGGTGTTCCGGTCGCTGATGGCCGATCGGCGGATGCTGGTCGTGCTGGACAACGCCGCCTCGGCCGGCCAGGTGCGCGCGCTGCTCCCAGGGGCCGGGCGGAGCCTGACCCTGGTCACCAGCCGGCTTCGCCTGGATGGTCTCGCCACGACGCACGGTGTGCCGCGGATCTCGCTCGGGCCGCTGCCGATGGCCGACGCCGTCGCCCTCATCCGGGAACGGCTGCCTCACCACGGGAGGGTCGCGGGCGCGGAGAAGTTGGCCGAGCTGTGCGACCGGATCCCCCTGGCCCTGCGGATCGCCGCCTCGCGCCTGGAGATGTCGACCTACGATTCGGCCGTCGCCGAGCTGGTGGCGGAGATGACCGACGAGCGCGTACGTCTGGACAGGCTGGCCGTCGACGAGGACGAGATCTCGGTACGCGCCGTTCTGCGCGCCTCGCTCCGCCCGCTGAACGAGCCTGTCCGCAGGATGTTCCGGCTCCTCGGACTCCACCCCGGCCCCAAGCCGTCCCTGGCGGTCGCCGCCGCCCTGGTGGGCGGGACGGCCGGCGAGACCCGGGAACTCCTCGGACGGCTCGTCTCCGCCCACCTGCTCCAGCCGGTGTCCGGCGACCACTACGTGATGCACGAGCTGGTACGGATCTACGCCCACGAGCGGTGCCTGGCCGAGGAGAGCGCGGACCAGCGGGACCAGGCCATGACCGCCATGCTTACCTGGTACCGCGACGCCGCGAACGCGGCCGACCGGGTGCTCCGGCCGAAGGAACGGCCCAACTTCGGCTTCCCGACCCGGCCCATGTACTTCGCCGACGACAATGCGGCTCTGGCCTGGTTCGACGCCGACGCCGCGAACCTGAACGCCGCCGTACAGGGTGCGGCGCGTTCACATCCGGCGCTGGCCTGGCAGATCGTGGCGGCCATGTACAGCTGGCTGCAGCGGCGCCACCACACGAGGCAGTGGGCCGACCTGCACACCGTCGCGGCGGAGGCGGCCGTGAGGGCCGCGGACCCCGTAGGAGAGGCGATGATCGTGGGCCGGCTCGCCGTCATCCACAGCCTGATGGGCCACACCGAACGCGCCGTGGCGGCCTGCCGCCGAGCGCACCGGCTCCGGCTCGGGCTCGGGGACACCTTGGGCGCGGCCACGGCCCTGCTCAACCTCGGCGCCGTGTACATCAACGCCCGCCGCTCGGAGGAGGCCATCCGGTGGCTTGAGGAGGCGGCCGGCCTGGGTGCGTCCCTGGAGGGCGCCCATCACTTCCACGCCCTGCTGTACAGCAACCTGGGCGAGGCCCACCACCTCGTCGGGCGGCTCGACCAGGCGATGAGCCACTATCGGACGGCGCTGGAGATCAGTGAGACGGGCTGCGGCGACCGGGACATCGCCCAGATCCTGGTCAGCATGAGCGCGCTCCACCGCGACATGGGCGCGTACGAGAGTTCGGTGTCGTGTGGCGAGCGCGCTCTGGCGCTCGCGGTCCGCACAGGTGACACCCTGCTGCGCGCGGGAGCGCACGTGGCGCTCGGTCTCGCCCACGGCGCGCGGGAGCGCACCGAGGAGGCGACGGCCCACCTCGAAGCCGCGCTGGCCGTTTACGAGGAGCTCGGGCACGACGAGGCCGGAGCGGTCCGCGATCACCTCGACCGGCTCGGTGCGCGCCTGCCCGGTGAGTCTCCCCGGTAGGGGATGCGGTCCTCCCATATACGGGATATATACGAGGACTATCTCCGCCGATGCCACGATCTCAGTGGCCAACGCACTACGGGGGAGTTCGTCTTTCCGTGGCCGTGGCATCCGTCCGTCCGACGCCGCGCGGCCCATGCTGTCGCGGTTCGTCGAACCAACAGCAGAGAAAGGCACGACAGGTCATGACCAGAATTGCCGAAAAGGTGGCCGATCGTCTCCTCGGCGTATTCGCGCCGGCCGTCACAGCGAAGGCCGACCTGTGCTCCTGCAGCGGATCGGGCTGGTACTGGGGCGCGGCCTGCGACACCGGAGGGTGGTACTACAAGTGGCGCTGCAACGGCTGCCACTGGGTCCGTAGGTGTGAGAAGAGATATCACTGACCGAATTCCGGGACGGCGACCGGACCATGGTCGCCGTCCCGGACCAGCCATTCCGTCACTTCGACAAGGATGAGAGACATCGCATGACGCCGTATCTGCTCGCGGGCGTGGTTCTCGTCGGGCTGATCGGAGCCCTCAACCTGATCCTCACGTTCGGCGTCATCCGGCGACTGAGGGAGCACGACAGAGCGCTGGCCGGGCATCCGGCCCCGGACCAGGTCCTCCGCATCGGCGACGCCGTCGGGGATTTCGCCGCGGTGACTGTGGACGGTGACCCGCTGACCCGCGCTCATCTCACGGGCCGGACCGCGGTGGGATTCTTCTCCACGACCTGTGCGCCGTGCCTGGAACGCCTTCCCGAGTTCGTGGACTACGCCCGTGCCTTCCCCGGCGGCCGCGACCAGGTGCTCGTCGTCGTGGTCACCCGGCAGCCGGAGGAGGCGCAGGACTTCGTCGGTCAGGCGCGATCGGTGGCGCGAGTCGTGGTGGAGCGGTTCGACGGGCCGATCGCCACCGCCTTCGCGGTCACGGCGTTCCCCACTCTCGCGTTGGTGGACGAGGGCACGACCGTGGCCGGCGGGACCACGCTTGAGGACCTGACCGCCAAGACCCCCGCATGACGGCCGCCCCCGCTCGTCGGGCGCACCTGTCCGGACTGGCCGCGGCGGTGGCGCTGGCGGTGCGGGCGGCGCCCGGCCATCTCGCGCTCGAACTCGTGACGACGCTGGTCGGCGCCGCTCTGCCGGTGACGGCGGCCTGGCTCACCAAGCTGGTGCTGGAGCAGGTGGTGGCAGCCGGACCGGCCCCGTCCCTGGGGCGCCTCGCCCTCGGCCTGGCCCTCGTCGGCGCGGCCGCGGCGGCGTTGCCCCAGATCACCCAGTACGTCCGTAGCGAGCTGCGGAGGCGGGTGGGGTTGCTCACGCAGGACCGGCTTTATACGGCGGTCAACACCTTTCCCGGCCTGAGCCGATTCGAGGAGCCGCGCTTCCTGGACCGGCTCAGGCTCGCCGAGCAGGCGGCCGACGACGCCCCTGCCGCGCTGGTGCTGGGCGCCTCCGGGCTGTTCCAGTCACTGGCCACCGGGCTCGGCTTCCTCGCCTCGCTGTACGTGCTCAGTCCCGTCATGGCACTGCTGGTGGTCGCGGCCGCGGTGCCCGCGCTGCTGGCGGAGCTCGCGCTGTCGCGGCGCCGGGCCACGATGATGTGGCGGATCGGGCCCGTCGAACGCCGACGGCTGTTCTACTCCGCCCTGCTGTGCGATCCTCGGGCGGCCAAGGAGGTGCGCCTGTTCGGCCTGGGCGACTTCCTCCGGGAACGGATGCTCGGGCAACTGCGCACCGCGCATTCCGCGCAGCGCGGGACGGACCGCCGCGAGGCCGCGGTCCAGAGCGGGCTGGGGCTGCTGGGCGCCGTGGTGGCCGGCGCCGGACTGGTCTGGGCTGTGCTGGCGGCCGGCCGGGGCGCCCTGACGGCGGGCGACATCATGATGTTCGTGGCGGCGGTGGCCGGCGTGCAGGCGGCGCTGACCGGCCTGATCCAGCAGCTGGCCCGCGTACACCAGGAACTCCTGCTCTTCGACCACTACCTGCTGGTGGTGCGCGCGGCGCCGGACCTGCCGATCGCCGACCCGCCGGCTCGGCTCCCCGCCCTGCGCCGCGGCATCGAGTTCCGGGACGTGTGGTTCCGCTACTCCGACGAGCACGACTGGGTGCTGCGCGGTGTCAGTTTCACGATCCCCCACGGGCAGTCGATCGGGCTGGTGGGCATCAACGGCGCGGGCAAGAGCACGCTCGTCAAGCTGCTGTGCCGGCTGTACGACCCGACGCGGGGCGCCATCCTGTGGGACGGGGTGGACCTGCGCCAGGTGTCGCCGGCCACCTTGCGTGAGCGGGTCGGCGCGGTCTTCCAGGACTACATGGCCTACGACCTCACCGTCCGGGAGAACATCGGCGTCGGCGACCTGGACGCGCTGCACGATCAGTCCAGGATCGGGGACGCCGCCCGTCGCGCCGGGATCGACCACCTGGTGGCATCGCTGCCCCGGGGGTACGACACCCTGCTCAGCAGGATGTTCCCGCAGGATCCGGACGGCGACGGCTCGGGAAGCGGTGTCACCCTCTCGGGCGGCCAATGGCAGCGGCTGGCTCTGGCCAGAGCGTTCCTGCGGGAGAACCGGGACCTGCTCATCCTCGACGAGCCGAGCTCGGGCCTGGACGCCGAGGCCGAGGCACGGATACACGCGAGCATCGGCGCGTACCGCGGAGACCGTACCAGCCTGCTGGTGTCCCACCGCCTGGGGACGCTGCGCGACGTCGATCGCCTCGTCGTGCTCGGGGACGGCGTGGTGACGGAGACGGGGACGCACGCCGAGCTCATGGAACGGCGGGGCGGCTACGCCCGGCTGTTCTCCCTGCAAGCCAGGGGGTACGCCGACGAGTCGGCCGCGGCGGCGCCGGGATGACCGCGGTCGTGCTGGCGGCCTGCGGCGCGCTGGTCGCGCTCTGGCTCTGGGTACGCCGGCGGCTGGTCGTGGTCACGGTCGAGGGGCCCAGCATGGAGCCGGCCCTCCGGGACGGGGACAGGGTGCTGGTGCGCCGGGTGCCGCTGCCGGAGGTCCGCGCCGGGCAGGTGATGGTGGCACGCAGGCCGTCCCCACCCGGTCAGCCGGAAGACGCAGGGCCCTGGCTGGTCAAGCGGGTGGTCGCGGTGGGAGGGGATCCGGTGCCCGCGGAGGTGCGGGCGGCCGTCGACGCGCGCGACGACCGCGTACCTCATGGATGTCTGGTGGTGCTGGGCGACAACCGGGCGCGGAGCGCCGACTCCCGGCACTGGGGGTACATCACCGCCGAGCACCTGCTCGGCGTGGTGCACCGCGGCATGTCGCCGGGAACGCCGGGCGGACCCGTCAACGCCTGACGTCGACGGGACGGAAGAGCTCGGCGATGTCGTCGAGGCGTACGACGATCAGCACGCAGACCGCCGCCGCCGCGGCGGCGATCACCATCCCCGGGACCTCGACGCCGCCCGGCGTCCCGGCGAACGCCGCACCCATTGCCGCCAGAGCCGCCACGATCAACACCAGGTTGCGGACCACGTGATGCCTCCCGACGGGCGTCTCCGAGGCGCCGAAACAGTGACAGGGCGCCGCCTTCTCCCGCCTCAGGGCACGCACCAGCGCGTAACCGAACCCACCGAGCGTGACCGCCGCCAGGGCGAACCCTGCGGGCGCGGTGACCGGTACGGCGACCAGCACCACGATCGCCGCCTCCGCCACCACGGCGAGCAGACCGAGCCGTCGTGCCCGCCCCGGGTCCACGGCCAGCAACGTGCCGGTGGCCGTGATGAACTCCCGGAACGCCTGACGGCTGCGCACCTTGCCGGCCAGGGAGACCAGGAAGATCCCCACCACCAGCAGTTGACCCCAAACCACCACATAGCCCATAACGACGACTCCGTATCAGGGGCGGTCATCCCAGCCCTCATTATCGGCCTGGGCATCGCAGGTGGTCTGACTGCCCCAGGATCCGTGCGTGCCAGGACCGTTCGGCTGGTGGTAGGCGCGAAAGCGGCCCCCGAGCGCTACTCGGGGGCCGCGGGTTCGGTCTCGGCGGGGTCAGGACACGGGTGAGGTCGCCCAGTGGTTCGCGTCGGCCGGCCAGTTCTGCGACGGCGTCTGCTTCCTGGGCGCGCTCTCCTGGAGGGTGCCCACCGCGCATCGGGTGCCGTGCGGCGGCACCTTCAGCGAGATCAGGTACTCGTCGAAGATGTCCGTCTGGCACTTGTCCTTGCCGTAGATGCGGTGCCCCCAGCCCTCGTAGGTGAGCAGCACCGCCTTGGACCCGAGCTGGCGGGCCGCGTTGGCGGACCAGATCCACGGGGTGGCCGGGTCGTGCAGGGAGTTGCCGAGCAGCAGCGGGGCGTCGCCCGTGTACCGCAGCGCGTGCGGCGGGTTGGTGGTCGGGTGGTTCATGCAGATCGGCAGATCTTCGATCGGGTACGGGTGATACCGCGTGTCAGGTGCGAGCGTGTTGGAGACGCGCATGAGGGCGGCGTACTCCGCGTAGTTGCGCACCCGGAGGTCGTAGTCCTGGCAGAGCACCAGGGTCGGCAGGTGGGCGACGTCACCTTCCACGGGCTGCCGGCCGGGCAGCGGCGGGATCCACGACGGCGGCGGCCCGCCGTCCAGCCAGTTGATCACTTCGCTCAGCAGGTGCCAGGCGGGTCCTTCGGTGCCCAGGGCGGCGTTGTGGATGACCTGCACCTCGGTCATCGGCTGGCCCGTGCTGGGGTATTTCAGCTCGCCGCGCTGCGCCTTCTCCCGCAGGTCCTTCCAGATCGCGCGGATGTCGCGTCCGTGCAGGACGCAGCTGGGCTCCTGCTCGCACCAGCCGACGAACTGGTCGAAGGCCTCCTCGATGGCGATCGCCTCGGTGGACAGGAACCCCGCTACGCCGAGGCTGTGGTCCATGTTGCTGTCGAGGCCCAGGGCCCGGACGCGGCCGGGGAACAGCTCGGCGTACATCTGGCCGATCAGCGTGCCGTACGAGATGCCGTAGTAGGTGAGCTTCTCCTCACCGAGCGCGGCGCGCAGCGCGTCCAGGTCGCGGGCGACGTCGGCGGAGTCGACGTGGTCGTACAGCGGGCCGGTACGGGCGCGGCAGTCGGCGTGCAGTTGTCTGGTGAAGGTGTTCCAGGCGTCGTAGTCCGCCTGGCTTCTCATGACGGTGTGCGGCATCCGGTTGTACACCGACGCCGAGCAGATCACCGGGTTGCTGCGGCCAACCCCCCGCGGGTCGAAGCCGACGATGTCGAAGTGCCGGCGCAGTTCCTCGCGGCCGGGTCCGTGGCCTTGCGCCGGGCGACGGCGATGTCGACCTTGGCCCCGTCCGGCTTCGACCAGTCGATGGGCACGGTCAGCGTGCCGCAGTCGGCGGCGGGCTCCTCCTCGCAGGGCGTCCAGGCGATGGTCTGCGGAGTCGTCCCGTCGGTGTCCGCGTCGGCCGCCGAGACGGGTAAGACCGTCATGATCGCCAGGAAGGCGGCGAACCAGGTGGCTCTCTTTCTCACTATGCCCCCGAAACCAGTTGATCTTTGTGGAGCGTGCCACGCTAGCAAAATCGCCCGCTATTCACCGGAAAGATATGAAGAATGGCGATAATTGCCGATCTGATTCGGTGACTCCTGGCGAAGACCCGGCGGTTCGGGCGCCGTCAGACCAGGCCCTGGACGTCGGAGCGGAGCTTGCCGCCCTGGCGGAAGAACTCGGCCAGGGCGAGCACGCCCACGCTCACGATCGGCGCCCACCTGTAGTTTTCCACGGCGGACACCCCCGCTCCCTGGAGCGGGGTGCCGGCGACCAGGGTGTGCAGGACCCACGCGTCCACCGCCGGGATCGCGGCGACGCACATCAGGAGGACGCCGATCACGGTGAGCCTCGTGGCGTTCTTGGGCGCGAAGGGATCATGCTCGCGGAAACTGCGCATCAGCAGGAGAAGCAGCACCGCGACGGCGCAGAGCACCGACATGAGCAGCAACTCGGGCAGGATCAGAAGGAAGCTCTGCCACGGGCTGGGCTCGGTGATGGTCAGCGTGGCGTCGAAGGCGGGCTCCACCAGGCTGACCGTCCCCGGAGGGCCGGTGCGCGCGGGCGTCGGATCGCCGGCGGTGGCACCGGTCGCGTGGGGGTTGACGGAGACGTGGCGCGTGTCGGCCCTGGAGTCGCCGAATATGCCGAAGAAGCTGGTCAGAAGCATGACGAGAGCGAGACCGAGTCCTGCCCACGCGTGCCACTCAAGGACGCGGATGCTCCCCGGCGGTCTGGTCATGGCCGGCCTCCTCGCTGGGACGTCGATCCTCGCCACAACGATAATCGATAAACTCTGGGAGGCCAAGACCAGGTGAGTGGCCTGGTCCGAGCTCGGCGAACGGGCTCGCCTACCCTGGGGACCAGGCCGCCGACCGGCCGTTCACCTCGATCCGGGAGCTCAGCGAACCCGTATGACCACCGACGTCCTCACCCTGCTGCCCATCGCCGAACGCGCCGCCACCGTCGCCGCCGACCTCGTCCGTACGAAGGCGCCCGGCGTCGTCACCGCCAAGGGCGACCGCGACATGGTCACCGAAGTGGACTACGCGGTCGAGCAGGCCGTGCGTGACTTCCTCACCCGTGAGACCCCCGAGATCGCCTTTCTCGGGGAGGAGGAGGGTCTCACCGGAGCCGGCAGGGGTCTCACGTGGGTGCTCGACCCCGTCGACGGCACCGCGAACTTCGTGCACCGCATTCCGCTCTGCGCCGTCTCCCTCGGCCTCGTCGACGGGAACGTCCCCACGCTCGGCGTCATCGACCTGCCGTTCCTCGGCACCCGCTACACCGCCGCGCAAGGGGCGGGCGCCCGCGCCGACGGCACCGTGATCCACGCCGGTGACACCCGCGACCTGGGCGAGGCCATCGTCTCCGTCGGCGACTACGCCGTGGGCGTCGGCGCGCGGGAACTCAACCGTCCCCGGCTCGCCCTCACCCAGGCGCTGGCCGCCCGCGTCCAGCGCGTCCGCATGTTCGGCTCCGCCGCCATAGACCTGGCCTGGGTCGCCGACGGCAGGATCGACGCCCTGGTCATGCTCAACAACAACCCCTGGGACACCGCCGCCGGCGTCGTCATCGCCCGCGAGGCCGGAGCCGTGGTCGTCGATCTCGACGGGAGCGCCCACACCATGGACTCCCGGGCCACCATCGCCGTCGCCCCCGGGGTCGTCACCGCCCTGATGGAGCTCATCACCGAGACGCTCGATGCCGCCGAGCGCGCTGGGAGCCCTTCCTGAGGCGACGTCCTTGCTGGGCGCCGTCGGGGCCTCAGCGGCGTGGCGGGTCGGCCTCCTTGCCGGCCAGCAGGAACACCCGGGGAAAACCGCGCCGCTCGTCCTGCTCGCCGGGGAACACCACCCGGGCCGTCTCGACGACGCCCCGCTCGCGCAGCATGCCGGAGATCAGGTCCGTGGACCATCGGTAGGCCCGCGTGACGGCGTGGTCGTACGGCTCGGCCGGCCGCGCGGGATCGTCGGTCGCGGAGAAGGAGAGCAGCAGCCGCCCGCCGGGCGCGAGCACACGGGCGAACTCGTCGAACACCTCGGGCAGCCGCCCCGGCGGGGTGTGGATGATCGAGTGGTGGCTGAAGACCCCGCCGACGCCCCCGCCCGGGAGGTCCAGGGCGGACATGGAGCCGGTCTCGAAGGGGATGCCCGGGTGTTCGAGCCGGGCCAGTTCGATCATCCGCGGCGACAGGTCGATCCCGAACGCCGGTCCGCGCGCGTGCAGGTACGCCGTGTAGTGTCCCGGCCCGCAGCCGAGGTCGGCGATCGGCCCGGCGTCCGCGGCCCTCACCAGGTCGGCGAAGGTGTCGATGACGGCCCGGTCCAGCGGCTTGTCGGCCAGGTGGTCGCGGAAGAGCGCGCTGTACTCGGCCGCCCTCGCGTCGTAGGCGGTGCGGGTCGTTTCGAGGAAGCCGGCTTCGGTCATAGTGGGCCAACCTAGCCTGCGAAGGACGCCACCGCGGGCTCGTAGGATCGCGCCATGAAGGTCATCGGTGTCCCCGTCCAGGTGTGGGGCGCGATCGCGCTGGTCCTGGCCGTGGTGTGGGTGGTGGTGTGGCCGCAGCGCCACGATCGTCACCACCGGCTGACCACCCGCTCCGCGCCGGAAGGGCCGCGGGTGATCAGGAGTGGGCGGCGCGGATCTCCGTCACGGTGAACGCGTCGACGATGTGCCGGTTCTGCACCAGGAAGCCGACCACGCCCGCCACCGCCTCCACGGCCAGGGCGGCTCTCACCTGGGCGCTCAGGAGGTAGACGAGGGGGGTCGACGGCTGGGTGAGCATCAGGGCCCGGTCGTGGCGGTGGACGTCCTGCAACGCCCTGATCGGGATCGGCCGCTCCGTGGTGAACCAGGCCGCGACGTCCCACAGCGGCAGGGCCGCGTCGACGTCGGCGGTGGCGTAGTAGCAGGTGACGCAGCCGTTGCCGGCGTGCTCACCGTGCGGGCAGGTCCACTGGGCCAGGTCGGCCCGGCTCTGGTCACGCGTGCTCAGGATCGCCGCCTCGGTGACCCGGCGGCGCGGAGGCCTGGACCGGTCCTCCCATGGAGAGAATGAGTCGTTGCCGATGATCGGATCCCCTTCCGTGGCCCCGTCCCGATACGTCGAAATCTAGTCTCGTTACCCTGCCCGCACCCGTACAAGCGGCAGGAGTCGCGGCACATCATGATCTGACAGGCGGATCGACGGGCTCGCTCCGCGGTCCGTGAGTCCGGGGGATACCTTCGACTCCATGGGATCGCCGTCCGCCGGGGATGTCCGGGACCTGTTACGACGCGCGCGACGGCTGCTGGGCGACGCCCGGGAGCTGATCGCCGAGCACGACCGGGCGGTGGCCGAGGCCCGGGCCGCGCTCGAACCGCTGCGCGTGCGGCAGGTCAGGGCGGAGCTCGGCGCCATGCCCGTCTCCCGGCTGAAGGACGTCACCAGCGGCCGGCTGCGGTTCGGGGCGCTGCGGGACGCCGGTTACGCCACGGTGCTCAGCGTCCTGGAGGCGACCCCGTACGAGCTGCAGAAGGTCCCCGGCGTGGGGCAGCAGACGCGGGGGCAGGCGCAGAAGGCGGCGGAGCAGCTCGCGCGAGCCGTGCGGCAGTCCGGCACCGTCCACATCGACGTCGACCACCGGGACGCGGAGACCACCCGGCTGCTCGTCGCGCTGTCCCGGCTGGTCGCCGTCGGCCCCGAGCTGGTGCGGGCCCGGCGTACGGCCCTGGAGGTCGTGCGGCGGCTGGGCGCGCTGATCCCGCGGGCCCGCCCGCTCAGCTCCTGGCCGCGCAGGCTCCTGTCCGGAAGCCGCCGCCTCGGCCGCGCGGCCGAGGCGGCGACGCAGGTCGCCGGTCTGCTCAGGTACGAGACCGAGACCAGGTTGCTGATCGCCCAGGCCACGACGGACCTGCTGCGCCCGCCACCCGGCGGCGCTCTGGCGTGGATCGACTTCGAGCTCCGCGCCGCCGACTACTACAACCTGCTGGCGGAGCTGTCGGCCGTGGCGCCGTCGGACCAGGCCGCGGCCGAGGGCTTCCTGCCGGAGGACCTGGCCGGGCGGGTCAGGGCGCAGGAGCTCGACGACACCCTGCGGCGGGTGTCGCTCCGCGGCTATCAGGCGTTCGGCGCGCGGTTCGCGCTGGCCCAGCGCCGGGTGATCCTCGGTGACGACATGGGGCTGGGCAAGACGATCCAGGCGATCGCCGTGCTCGCGCACCTGCACGCGCGGGGCGTGACGCGTTCGCTGGTGGTCTGCCCGGCGAGCGTGCTCGTCAACTGGCTGCGCGAGATCGAGGGCCGCAGTTCGCTCCAGGTCTACAGGCTGCACGGCGATGACCGCCTTCTGGCCCGCGACGCGTGGCTCGCACGGGGCGGTGTCGCCGTCACCACGTACGACGGGCTGCACGCTTTGGACCCCGTGCCCCAGGTCGGGGCGCTCGTCGTCGACGAGGCGCACTATGTGAAGAACCCCAGGGCCCGCCGCTCCAAGGCTGTCGCCCGGTGGTGCGAGCACGTCGAGACGGTGCTGTTCATGACGGGCACGCCGATGGAGAACCGCCTCGACGAGTTCCGCGCCCTGGTGGACCGTCTCCGGCCGGGGTTGCTGGACGGCCGGGTCGAGCCGGCCGGCGGGGCGGAGGGGTTCCGGCGGGCCGTCGCGCCCGTCTATCTGCGCCGCAACCAGCAGGACGTGGTGACGGAGCTGCCCGATCTGGTCCACAGCGACGAGTGGGAGGAGTTCAGCGCGGCCGACGCCGCCGCCTACCGGGAAGCGGTGGAGGCCGGGGCTTTCATGGCGATGCGCCGCGCGGCCTACGCGGCGCCGGAGAAGTCCGCCAAGCTGGAACGGCTGCGTGAGCTGGTCGACGCGGCGGCCGGGGCCGGGCTGAAGGTCGTGGTGTTCTCCTACTTCCGCGAGGTGCTCGCCGCCGTCGGCGGCGCGCTCGGCGCGCCGGTTCACGGGCCGCTCGACGGCGGTCTGACGCCGGAACGCCGTCAGGAGGTGGTCGACGCCTTCTCGGGGGTCCGGGGCCACGCGGTGCTGCTCGCGCAGATCCAGGCGGGCGGGGTCGGGCTCAACCTCCAGGCGGCCTCCGTCGTGATCCTGTGCGAGCCGCAGGTCAAGCCGACGCTGGAGAGCCAGGCCGTGGCCCGGGCCTATCGGATCGGGCAGGTACGGCGCGTGCAGGTGCACCGCCTGCTGACGCCCGACAGCATGGACGAGCGACTGCTGGCGATCATGCAGTCCAAGTCCGCGTTGTTCGACGCCTACGCCAGGCGCAGCCACCTCGCCGAGTCGACGCCCGACGCCGTCGACGTCTCCGGTGAGGCGTTGGCCGAGCAGATCGTACGGGAGGAACGCGAACGCCTCGCCGCCATGAAGCCTGACGAGAATCTCGCCTGACGCGCGGCCACGGCCCGCCACCGTTGTGCCGCTGTGGAAGGGGTCCCGATCTCCGCCGAGTCGCCCGCCCCGAGCAGCGCGCCCCACCGAACCCGCCCCGGAGCCCACCGAGGAACCGGTAGGGGAGGAAACGGAGACGCCCGACTCCGGTTCCTACCGGTATTCGTTCACCCACGTCGGCGCCGGCGCGTACGCCTGCTCCGTGGAAGGCCGTCTCCATTCGCAACAACTACCGGGTGGACTCCTTCGGCAACCACGCCTGGCTGATCGCCGACCACGCCGCCAACTGCGTCCAGATCTTCGGCCTGTCCGGCGGCGGCGCGACCATCACCGTCTCCTGACGCCCACGACGGGGAACCTCTCAGAGGAATTGAGTACGCGTACTCAGGCGGACGTCCGGCCCGTGCCGGACCCTTGGCGCATGACCAAACCAGTCCAGCCCACCATGACGGCCGCCTACTACGCGCAATGTGTCATCTCGTTCGCCGTGGCGATCGGGAGCGTGGCGATCGGCCTGATCTTCCTCCCGGTCAACCCCTGGGTCCGCGCGTTCCTGGCGGTCGCGGTGCTCTACACGGTGACGTCCGCGTTCGGTCTGGCGAAGTGCGTGCGGGACCGGCAGGAGACCGCCAACATGTCGAGCCGGGTCGACCAGGCGCGGCTGGACAAGCTGCTCTCCGAGCACGACCCGTACAAGGTCGACAGCATCTGAGCCGGTCTACGCCTGGTCGAGGCCGCGTTCGATCGCGTAACGGACGAGTTGCACCCGGTTGTGGAGGTGGAGCTTGTTCAGGGTGTTCTGCACGTGGTTCTGCACGGTGCGGTGGCTGAGGACGAGCCGCTCGGCGATCTGCCGGTACGACAGGCCCTTGGCGACCAGGCGGAGCACCTCGGTCTCGCGGTCGGTGAGGCGCGGGCCGTCGTCGGCGGGCCGCTGGGTGGCGAGACGCCGGTACTCGCCGAGCACCAGGCCCGCCAGGCCCGGCGTGAAGACCGGCTCCCCTTCGGCCGTGCGCCGGACGGCGTCGAGGAACTCCTCCCGGCCGGCCGACTTGACGAGGTAGCCGGAGGCGCCGGCCTTGACGGCTTCGAGCACGTCCTCGTGCTCGCCGCTCGCCGACAGCACCAGGACGCGGGGCGGAGGGTCGGCCGCCGCGAGCCCTCTGGCCACCTCCACCCCCGGCAGGTCAGGCAGCCTCAGGTCGAGGACGACCACCTCGGGGCGCACGGCGGCGGCGACGCGGAGCGCCTGGCGGCCCTCGCCCGTGGCCGCCACCACCTCGTGCCCGGCGTCCTCCAGGTCGCGGGCCACCGCGTCCCGCCACATCGGGTGGTCGTCCACCACCATCACCCGCAGTGCCCCGGTCATGCGCCAACTGTAGACGGGCGGGCGGGGACGACGAGTTCGATCTCGGTCCCTTCGCCGGGCGCGGAGGTGAGGGTCACGGTGCCGCCCAGGCCGGTGATCCGGCCCTTGATGGACTGGGCGATGCCGAGCCTGCCCTCCGCCTCGGCCTCCTGGAGGCGTCCGGCGGGAATGCCGGGGCCCTCGTCGCGCACGGTGATGGTGATCAGGTCGCCGTCGTGCTCCGCCAGGACCCAGGCCCGCGCGTTCTCGCCGCAGTGCCGCCGGACGTTGTCGAGCGCCGCGCCCACGGCCGCGACCAGCTCCCGGGCCTGGCCCGCGGGGAGCGGCAGCGGGGTCGCGGGCGCCGAGACGGTGACGGCCGGCGTGGTGAACCGGCGTAACCGGGCCCCCACGTCGACGAGGCCGGCGCTGTCCTGCTCCGCCGTGGCCGGGCCGCTGCGGATCAGCTCCCGTACCGCGGCCTCCTGCTCTCCGGCGAGCCGGCCCAGCTCGGCGGCCTCCCCGCCGATCTCCTGCCCCCGGCGCTGCACCAGCGCCAGGACCTGCAGGACCGAGTCGTGGATGCCGCGCGCGAGCCGCTCGCGCTCCCGGTTGGCCGCCTCGATCTCCACGGCCCGTTGCAGCCGTTCCTCCGCCTGCTTGGTCAGCCGGGCGACGTGGCCGACGACGGCGCCGGCGAGGATCAGCAGGACGGCGCCGTTGATCGGAACGGACAGGATGGACTCGTCGAGGCCGCGTATCCACAGGTCGGCGAGCGACAGGACGACGGCCGTGACCGTCCCGGCCCGCCGTCCGCCGTGGACGGCCCAGGCGAGCACGGGCCCGCCGACCCAGGTGGCCGTCACCGGCATCAGACCCGCCCGGCCGGCCTCGGAGCCCTGGACGTACGCGGAGGCGAGGAGGCAGCCGAGGGTTACGAGCACGTCCACGACGAGGAGCGCGCGGCTCCTCCTCACGGAGTACGCGACGGTGGTGGCCGCCGTCCAGACCGCCATCACGCCGAGGACGAGCCAGCCCGCGACGGGACGCTCGTAGCCGCCGGAGGTCGCCAGCAGCAGCGCGGCGTAGCCCAGGGAGGCGACGCGGTAGACCGCGATCGCCCGCCAGAACGACCCTTCGATCCCCATGACGCCCCATCGCTCGACCGGAGTCCGACTCTACGGCCGCTCCGTCGGATGGATCATCCGCCTGGGAGGAGAAGGTCCCGATGGGGGGTCCCGGCGGCGGCCGACAGGTCGGTACGGAGCGCGTACCGGAGGAAGGCCGCCATCACCGCCAGGGCGAGCACCGTGGCGACGGCGAACGCCGTGCGCACCCCCCACACCTCCGCGATCAGCCCGGCCACGGCGGCCCCCGGCGGCAGGACGCCCCAGCTGATGACGCGTGAGGCCGCGTACACCCGGCCCAGCAGCTCGGGCGGGGAGAGGTTCTGGCGGATGGTGGCCACGAGGATGCGCCAGACGCTCGCGCCCGCTCCCGCGACCACCGCGCCCGCGGCGACCGCCCAGGCGGAGGCGCCGACGGCGACCGGCAGGACGAGCAGCACGGTGCCGGCGGCGTCGGCGATGAGCAGGGTGGTCACGCCGAACCGGCGTCGCAGCGGCTCCACGACCATGGACGCGAGCAGGCCGCCGACCGCCATGGCGGTGAGCAGCAGGCCGTACTGGGCGGTGCTGAGGCCGAGCGGTCCCGGGGCGACCGCGTACACGACGAGCAGGGCCGTGGCCGCGGCCCAGACGACGTTCATCACGGCGGTGTAGAGGGTGAGGGTGCGCACCACCGGCTGCCGCCACAGGTGGCGCAGCCCCGCGACCAGGGCGCCTCGCCGGGGCTCTGTCACGTCCGGACCGGCCGGCCCGGGGGAGAGGGTCATGGCGAGGATGCCCGCGACCGCCAGGACGTAGAGGACGGCGCCCGCGCCGGTGGCCAGAGCGAGGGTGGTCGCGGCGAGGAGGCCGGCGAGGGGCGGGCCGGCGAGCTGGTTGGTGACGTTGATCGTGGCCTCGACGCGGGCGTTGGCGCGGTTGCGGGCCTCGGGGGCGACGACGCGCGGGATGGTCGAGGTCAGCGCCGTGTCGACGAGGGTCTCGGCGACGCCGAGCAGGACGGCGGCGAGGAGGATCAGCGGGATCGAGAGGGCGCCCGTCAGGTGGGCGGCGGTCAGGCCCGCCAGCACCGCCGCGCGGGCCAGGCTGACGCCGGTGAGGAGGGCGCGCCGCTCGACGCGGTCCACGATCCAGCCCGCGTGCAGGCCGAAGAGGGGCCAGGCCAGGGTGAGCGCGGTCGTCACGGCGGCGACCTCGCCGGGTGAGGCGCCGATGGCGAGCGCCAGCAGGGGGAGCACGAACAGGGCCATGCCGTCGGCGAGGTTGGAGGCCCCGGTGCCGAACCACAGCCCGTTGAACGACCGGCCCAGCGACGTGGGGAGCAGACGCATCGGTCACACCTTTCAAAGACCGTTGAACGGTAAGACCGTTGAGTCTCACCTGTCAATAACGGTTGATTGGTGAGATAGTGGAGGCATGACCGAGGTGGAACTGGTCGGCAACGCGCTCTGCCTGGACTTCGCCAACACCGTCAACGCCCGCCCCGTCGCGGCGCGCGACTGGCTGGCGACGTCCGAGCAGGCCCTGGCCTGGGCACGCGCCGCCGGTCTGCCCATCGAGGACACGGCGGGCCTGGCGGAGGCGAGGGAGCTGCGGGAGGCGGTGTTCCGGATCTTCGAGGCGCTCGCCAACGACGGGCCGCCGCCGCGGGCGGACCTCGACGCGGTGCTGGCCGTCCACGCCGAGGGAGCCGCCAGGGCCCGGCTGGAACCGGCCGGCGGGGCTTACGGGCTGCGCTGGGAGGGCCCTCGTACGATGCGCGTGCTGATGTGGGAGGTGGCGGCGTCGGCGGTCGAGCTCCTCACGCACGGGCCGCTGGACCGGCTCGGCGCCTGCCCGTCCTGCGTGTGGCTGTTCCTGGACACGAGCAGGAACCGGCGGCGCCGCTGGTGCAGCATGACGACCTGCGGCAGCCGCGACAAGTCCCGCCGCTACTACGCCACCCGCTCGGCATAGGCGGCCCCGGCTGCGGCTGGGGCCGGTCCAGGTCGAACGGCGTCACCACCGCCGTCCCATAGGCCCGGGCGCCCGTGGTCTTGACCTCGACCCTGGTCGACGTTCCACACTTGCCCGCATGGACGACGTGATCGACAGCCCGACGGGCTGGGTGGCCGAGCATATCCGCCGCTATGTGGAGACCGACGGGGAGAGCGGGCACCTGTACAGGGGGTTGCCCACGCTGCTGCTCACCACCCGGGGCAGGAAGTCGGGGCGGCTGCGCCGCACGGCGCTGATCTACGGGCGGGACGGCGACCGCTATCTGCTCGTCGCCTCCAACGGCGGATCCGCCGGGCACCCTTCCTGGTATCTCAACCTGACCGCCGACCCGGAGGTCGCCGTACAGGTGCGGGCCGACAGGTTCGCCGCCCGCGCCCGCACCGCCACCGAGGAGGAGAAGAAGGAGCTGTGGCCGGGGATGGTCGCGGTGTTCCCGACGTACGACGCCTACCAGTCCAGAACGGACCGGGACATCCCGCTGGTGATCCTGGAGCGGGTGCCGTCAGGCGGGGACGAGGCCCTGGACGTCGGCGAGCAGCTCGAAGGAGCGTAGCCACGCCTCGCGGTCGGGGGCGGCCGACACCGCGATGAGCTCGTCGGCGCGGGCATGCCGGGCGAACCGGTCCAGGTACTCCTTGACCTCGCCGGGCGTGCCGACGGCCGAGTAGGTGGTCATCTGGAGGATCTGCTGCCCGGCCGGCGACTCCAGGATGGCGTCCGCCTCCTCGGCGGTGAACTCGCGGTCGCGGCCCAGGAGCAGGCTCACCCGGTTGCGCTTGGCGGCCAGGAACTGTTCCTCCGCCTTCTCCCGGGTCTCGGCGGTGATCACGTTCACGCCGGCGATCACGTACGGCTCGGCGAGCTGCGCGGACGGCTTGAACTCGCGCCGGTAGAGCGCGACCGCCTCCTCCAGCGCCGCGGGCGCGAAGTGCGAGGCGAACGCGTACGGCAGCCCGAGCATGGCGGCGAGCTGGGCGCCGAACAGCGACGACCCGAGGATGTACAGCGGCACGTCGGTGCCCTTGCCCGGGGTGGCGTCCACGCCGGGGATGCGGGAGTCGCCGGTCAGGTAGCCCTGGAGCTCCAGCACGTCCTGCGGGAAGCTGTCGGCCGAGGCGGGGGTGCGGCGCAGCGCCCGCATGGTCACCTGGTCGCTGCCGGGCGCCCGGCCGAGCCCCAGGTCGATCCGGCCGGGGTGCAGCGTGGCGAGCGTGCCGTACTGTTCGGCGATGGTGAGCGGGGAGTGGTTCGGCAGCATGACGCCGCCCGCGCCCAGCCGGATCGTGCTCGTGTGCGCGGCCACGTGCGCGATCAGCACGCTGGTGGCCGAGGACGCGATCGACGGCATGTTGTGGTGCTCGGCGTACCAGATGCGGCTGTAGCCCCACTGCTCGGCTCGCCGCGCCAGCTCCACGCTGCCCGCGAAGCTGTCGGCCGCGGTCTCTCCCTTGCCGATGTACGCGAGATCGAGAATGGAGAGAGGCAGAGCCATGGGACATACCTTTCGTTCGTGGGCGCACGAAAGGTAACCGTGGCCGGTATCCCGTTATTTCCGGCCCAGAGCGTTGACCCATAGGCGCACGATGGCCTCCCGGCGCCCCGGATCGTCGAGCAGGGCGCCGTGGCCCTGCGCCTCGACGCCCTGCACCGCGAGCAGCGCGGTGACGTCGGGGTCGTCGGCGCCGAGCCTGCGCAGTTCGCCCGCCAGGGCGGAGGCCAGGGCGCGTTCGGTCTCCCGGAAGAGGGCGACCAGTTCGGGAGTGCGGGGGGCCTGGTCGAACAGGAGCCGGTGCAGCCGGGGCCGGTCCTCGTGCAGGGCGGCCACGCAGGCCACCAGGTCGGTCACCAGCCGGGCCAGGTCGGGCGGCTGCTCCGCGGCCCGTTCGAACACCCGCATGACCTCGCGGGCGGCCGCGTTGAGGTGCCGGTCGGCCAGGGCGAGCAGGAGCGCGTCCTTGTTCGGGAAGTACTGGTAGAGCGAGCCGACGGACACTCCCGCCCGATCGGCGATCTTGTTCGTGGTGGTGGCGGCGTAGCCGTGCCGCTGGAAAAGCTGAGCAGCGGCCTCCAGGATCGCCTCCACCGTCTCGCGTGAGCGCTGCTGGCGGGGGGTCTTGCGGGGGGTGACCACGGGCGCTCCGATGCGAGTACCAAAACCTGAAGTTTACTCGCATTATGGCCTGGTGCTCCCCGACCTGCTCGCCTACACCGTCCGCGTCCTGCCGGGCCTCCTCCTCATCGGCGCCTGCTTCGCCCTGGCCCGCGAGCCGTTGCTGCGCATCGTGGCGCTGGTGCTCGGCTTCGTGCTGATCCGCGACGCCATGACGCCGCTCGGCTTCTGGCGCGTCGGCACGGCCGGGCCGGTGCCGTGGCTGCGCTTCACCGACGCCCCCGGGATCCTGCTGGTGTTCGGCGCCGCCACGCTGGCGCTGACCGCCACCGTGCTGCGCCTGGACGACGACCTGCGGGCCCTTGTGCGCTGGGGCCGTCCGGTCACCGCGATCCCCGGCCTGGCGGGCGGCGCGCTGATAGCGGCCCCGGTGCTCCTCCTGTCGCTCTCCACCCCGGTGGCCGAACGCGGCGGGCCGGTCGCCGCGAGCCTGCTGCCCGCGCTGCTGTTCTTCGCCCTGGCCGGGAACCTGGCCGAGGAGGTGCTCTTCAGGGGCTTCCTGCAAGGCCATCTGGAGCGCTCGGGGCCAGGCCCGGTGCGCGCGGCCCTGCTGTCGGCGGTCATGTTCGCCGCCTGCCATGCCTACCTCGCCTCGACGGTGACCGACCTCGGCTGGCCGTTGCCGGTCTTCACCCTCTACGAGGGCCTGATCTGTGCTTTCCTCCGGCTCCGCCACGGCGTCGTCGCCGCCGCCCTGGCCCACGGCGTGGCCATCTTCCTCCTGTCGGCCGGGTAGCATCCGCCTTGTGAACCGTCGCATCGTCGCCCTGCTCGTCATCATCGGGATGATCGGGATGAGCGGGCTGGCCGTGGTCGTGTCGGCCGTGCAGTCGGGGGGTGGGTGGTAGGGGGCCCTGACGGGGCCCGCGATTCGTGACACGATATCGGTGACTTCGAGGAGTGTCCGATGTGTGACGATCCGCTGCTTCCCGAGACCGTCTCCCGCGCGCTGGCCGACTATCGAGCCCTTCGTGACCGGCACGGCGTCCTCTGGGGCGAGGAGTCCCTGTCGTACGTGGTCCAGGCGCGGGCCACTCTCTTTCTCGAACAGCACCACGACTACTGGGGCACCGGCATGCGGCAGCTCGCCGAGCGCCTGCCCGGGGCGTCGCAGGACGAGATCGACGACCGGATGGGCGAGGTGGACCCCGACCTGCTGGTCCGCGACGCGCTCGGCGGCGAGCTGATCGCCGCCCTGCCCGCGCTGCGGCTGCGGCCCGGGGGCGTCGCGCTGGAGGCCCGCGCGCGGGTGATCCTCGGCGACGCGCCGGTCCGTACGTGGCTGCTGCTGGACTCGAGCCGGGACGAGCCGGCCACGGTGGTCGTCGACGGGGAGCCGTACGAGCTTCCGCCCCGCGGCGCGAGGATCGTCGGCGTGTGCCGTGAGGTCGTCGCCGACGGGGGCCCGGTCGACCTGGCGCCGCTGACCAGGCGGGCGCCGGCGGCCGCGGTGCGGCTGCGCGCCGGGTTCCCGTGCCGGTGGAGCGTGACGTCGGCCGGCGGGCAGGGCTGGTATCCCCAGGGCCGCCCGCCCAAGGCCGACGGGCACGGCACCCCCTACTTCCACGGCGACGACCTCGTGGTGGCGGTGCCGGCCGAGCCGATCAGGGTGACGGTGACCCGCGGCATGGAGTACACCACCGCCGAGGCCGAGCTGACCCCGGCGGCCGGCGCGGAGACCGTGGTCGAGCTGACCCCCGAGCGGCTGTACGACGCGGCGGCCCACGGCTGGTACGGCGGCGACATGCACGTCCACCTCAACTGGATGGGCGAGGAGCCCGCCGCGCCCGAGCTGGCCGCGCTCGCCCAGCACGGCGAGGACCTGCACGTGCTGAACCTGGTCGCGGGGAACGTGGCGAGCGCGCGGGTCTACGACCGTGAGGCGCTCGAACACTGGGTGGGCCGCGACCTGCCGTGGTCGGACGAGCGCCACCTGGCCAGGATCGGCGTCGAGTACCGCAACGACCTGGTGGGCCACGTCGGCGCGTTCGGGCTGCGGGGACTGCCGGAGCGCTTCCACACCGGCTTCTCCGGCGACGTCGACTGGCCCCCCAACGCGGTCGCCTGCGAGGAACTGCACCGGCTGGGCGCCGTGCTCGGCTACGGCCACCCGTTCCACCTGCCGGTCTCCGACACCGACCCGCCGGAGAAGGCGGTGGCGCGCGGGCGCAACTGCTCGGCCAGGGAGATCGTCGCGGACGCCGCGCTCGGCCTGATCGACACGCTGGACGTGCTCAACCACTCCTCGATCACCGCGACGGCCACGGTCTACCGCCGCCTGATCGGCGCGGGCAACCGGCTGACCGTGACCGCCGGCACCGACGCGGTGCTGTCGTTCTGCCACCGCGGCACCTCGTCAGGCCCGCCCGGATGGGAGCGCGTGTACGCCCGGGTGGACGGCCCGCTGACCGCCGAGTCGTTCGCCGAGGCGATCCTCATGGGCCGCACCTTCGCCACCACCGGCCCGTGGCTCGGGCTGAGCGTGAACGGCCACGCCCCCGGCGACACGCTGGACCTGGCGCCGGGTGAGCGGGTGGAGGTCACGGTCACGTCGGTCGGCCCCGAGGTCGGGAACCTGGAGATCCGCACCGCCGACGGCGTGCTGGCCCAGGGGCCGCCCGGCCGCCTGACGGCCGTGCTGGAGGCGGGCGAGCCGACGTACGTGGTCGCGGTCGCCACCGGAGGGCCGCACCCGCGCAGCTTCCACACCGGCGGGGCGTACGCGCACACGAGCCCCGTCTACCTGAACGTGGCGGGCACGCACGTGGCGCGGCAGGAGGACGTGCTGTGGTGTCTCGACTGGCTGGACCGGCTGGAGGCGGTGCTGCGCGAGTCGGGCGTCTTCGCCGCCCAGGACCAGTACGACGACCACGTGGCGCTCTACGACCGCGCCCGCCAGGTCTATCGGGCCAGGCTGGGCTAGCTGAGGCAGAGCTCGGCGGCGGTGGCGGGGGCCGTGTCGTCGTCGAGGCCCTCCAGCAGGATGGCGGCCAGGCTGCGGCGCTGGGCGGCCGTGAGGGTCATGGGCAGCACGATCGGCATCAGCTCGATCGCGCCGGCCGGCAGGTGACGGACATGGCAGGGGACGAGAGAGATCGGGGAGGTGTGGAACACCCCGTCACTATCGCAGGCGCGACCGACAAGATCAGGTCGTTTTCAGGCCGTCCTCGATCCGCGCCCTGAAGGGTCGGCGGTCGAGCGCGTCCAGCGCGGCGCGGACCACTTCGGCCAGCGGCACGGGCAGTTCGGCGTCGAGGTCCGCGACGGCTCGCTCGGTGGCGTCCCATTCGGCCTGGATGTCCGGCAGCGCCCCGAGCGCCCTGTCGGTCAGGTGGACGATGCGGCGGCGGGCGTCGGCGCCCTTCTCCAGGGACACCCAGCCCGACCGGCGCATCTGGGCCACGGTCTGGCTGGCGGCGGAGTGGGTGACGCCGATGGCCCCGGCCAGGTCGTGGATGGCCATCGGGCCCCGCGCGGCCAGGAGTCGCACGACGGGGGAGAAACGCGGCCGGTAGTCGGGCAGGCCCCGGTCGGCGTAGTGCCCGGCGATGGCGCCGTCCATCACTTCGCTCAGGTGGCGGAGCAGGGTGCCCAGCGTGAAGTTCTCTGTCATGACGTCCACTAATATAACAGCACTGTCAGATATTGGGGGAACGCGATGATGCTCGACGTGGGCGACGGCAACCACGTGCACTGGGAGCTCCACGGCGCGCCCGGCGGGAAGTGCGGGTCAGCGAGATCGTCATGGCGGGCGTGGCGACCACCCGCCGGTCCGAGGTCGAGTGGATCACCGAGGGCGTGGGGCGCTACTTCCCCCAGGAGTGGGAACGGTTCCGCGACGCGGTCCCGGCGGACCTGCGCGGCGAGCGGCTCGTCGACGCCTACGCCCGGCTCCTCGCCGACCCCGACCCGGCCGTCCGCGAGAAGGCCGCCCGCGACTGGTGCGACTGGGAGGACTCGCACGTACGGGTCCACGCCGATCACCGGCCCGACCCGCGCTACGCCGACCCGGTGTTCCGGATGCGGTTCGCGCGGCTGGTCACCCACTACTGGCGCCACCACGCGTGGCTGGAGGACGGCGAGATCCTGGCCGGGGTGGAGAAGCTGGGCCACGTGCCGGGCGTGCTGGTCCACGGCCGGATCGACCTGAGCAGCCCGCTGCGGACCGCCTGGGAGCTGTCGAAGGCCTGGCCCGGCTGCGACCTGGTGATCGTGGAGGAGGCCGGTCACGGCACCGGCGGCGGCATGGGCGACGCCCTGAAGGCGGCGACCCGGCGCTTCGCCCCCTGAACCCGCCCAAGGGGCCCGGACCACGGCGGCGTCCGGGCCGGTCGTCGTCGGCTACGCTGCACGGCGTGGCGCTCGCTGTTGACGTGGTGGTCCGATATCGCAAAGCCGTGACCTACGGCGTGCACGCGCTGCTCGCCGCGCTGGAGACCGCCGAGGTCGAGCACGGCCTGAGCCTCGGCACCACCGTCGAGGAGACGGCGGCGCACATCGCCGGCAGCCGGGCCGATCGGGTGCTGGTGCTGTGGTCGTTCTACTCGCCCGACGCCGACGCGATGGCCGCCGAGCTGGCCGCCGTGCGGGCGCTGGCCGACCGCGACGGCGTCCTGCACATCGCCGGCGGCGTGCACGCCACCGCCGAGCCGCAGCAGGTCATCGACGCCGGGTGGGACCTGGCGGGCATCGGCGAGGGCGAGTCGACGATCGTCTCGCTGGTCACCGCGCTGCGCTGCGGCGACCCGCTCACGGACGTCCCCGGGCTCGCGCTCAGGGACGCCGACGGGGTGGCGCTGCGCACCCGGGCGGCGCCCCAGCTCCCGCTGGACGCGTTCCCGTCGTTCCCGGCGCGGCGCGGCCGGTTCGGGCCGATCGAGATCACCCGCGGGTGCCGCTACACCTGTCGTTTCTGTCAGACGCCGTTCATGTTCGGCGGCCAGTTCCGTCACCGGTCGGTGGTGAGCGTGCGCGAGCACGTGCGGGCGATGGCCGGCCACGGGCTGCGCGACGTCCGGTTCATCACGCCGACCTCGCTCTCGTACGGGTCGCCCGGCCCTGATCCCGATCTGGACGCGGTGGAGGAACTGCTGGCCGGGGTCAAGGAGGAACTGCCGCCGCACGGCCGGGTGTTCTTCGGCAGCTTCCCCTCCGAGGTGCGGCCCGAGCATGTCACGCCCGAGGCGATGCGGCTGCTCAAGCGCTACGTGGCGAACGACAACCTGATCATCGGCGCGCAGTCGGGCTCCGACCGGGTGCTGGCGGCCTCGGGGCGCGGACACGACACCTCGCCGGTACGGGACGCGGTGCGGATCGCGGTGGAGCACGGCTTCCGGCCGAACGTCGACTTCATCTTCGGCATGCCGGGCGAGGAGGCCGAGGACCAGGAGGCGTCGCTGAAGCTGGCCGCCGACCTGGCCGAGCTGGGGGCGCGAATCCACACCCACACGTTCATGCCGCTGCCGGGCACCCCGTGGCGGGACGCCGAGCCCGCGTTCGTCCCGCTGGCCACGGTGCGCGAGCTGGACCGGCTGGCCCGGCGTGGCGACGCCTACGGCCACTGGCGCAAGCAGGCCGAGCACGCCGCCAGGCTGGCCGAGGCCGCCAAGGCCTACCCGCGCAGGGCTCGCCGGCGCAGGACGGGTTAGCGTTCGTCGTCGTCCGGGTCGTAGGAGGGCCCCTGGTCGTCGGGGAGCAGCTCCTCCAGGACGCGGTTCACGGCGTCGCCCAGCGGGCGGAACGCGTCGGTGAGGGCGTTCGCCAGCGGCCCGAGGATGTCGGTCACCTCGCGCAGCAGGTCGTCGCTCTTGTCTTCGGGAGGCGACCAGCGCATGGCGTCGGCGCTCAGCGTCTCCCATTCGTCGACGACGCCGTCGATGGCGTCGAGCACGTGGTCAGGATCCCTCGGCATGACGTTCTCCAGGAGAGGAACCGGTCACTGACCACGGTAACCCGGTCGCGCCCGGTTCGGTCAGGCCGGAATGGACACGCCGACGCCGCCGCGCGTGCGGGCGCCGAACCGTTCCTTGGCGGCGGCCAGGTCGAGCGGCAGGATGCGGGCGCGGGCGGCGAGCAGCTCGTCGTCGATCATGGCGGCGGGCACCAGCCAGGAGACCTCGAACTCCAGCCCGTCGGGGTCGCGCGCGTACAGGGCCTTGGTGGTGGCGTGGTCGGAGGCGCCGACCAGCGCGCCGAGCTCGGTCAGCTTGGCCGCGACGCGCTCCAGCTCGTCGAGCGTGTCGACCTCCCAGGCCAGGTGGTAGAGCCCGACGGCGGTGCGCCCGGCGGGTGAGGGCGCGGCGGCCGCGCCGATCTGGAACAGCCCGAGGTCGTGGTCGTTGGTCGAGCCTTCGGCCTGGAGGAACGCGGCGCCGGGCAGCTCCATGACCGGCTCGAAGCCGAGGGCCTCGCGGTAGAAGGCGACGCTGCGCGTGACGTCGCGCACGTACAGGACCGCGTGGTTGAGCCGCTGGACGGGCATGGTGATCTCCTCTTGGGCTGGATTCACCACAAGTATATGAGAGTTCAAGTAAATTGTCAGATGTGACCCGATGGCTGGACGACGACGAGCAGCGCGCCTGGCGGAGCTTCCTGGTGGCGACCCAGCGCGTGCACGAGGCCCTCGACCGGCAGTTGCAGCGCGACGCCGGGATGCCGCACGCCTACTACATGATCCTGGTGGCCCTGTCCGAGGCACCGGAGCGGGCGCTGCGGATGAGCGAGCTGGCCGCGAAGGCGCAGAGCTCGCAGAGCCGGCTCTCGCACGCGGTGGCCCGGCTGGAGGAGCGCGGCTGGGTCCGCCGCGACCGCTGCCCCGAGGACCGGCGCGGCAACGTCGCGGTGCTCACCGACGCGGGCTTCGCGGCGCTGGAGGAGGCCGCGCCGGGCCACGTCGAGGAGGTGCGCCGCGTCCTGTTCGACGTGCTCACGCCCGAGCAGGTCCGCGACCTGCACGAGATCTGCGCCACGGTACGGGACACGCTGGAGCGGTAGCCGGAAACTGTCGGTGCCACGTCGTAGCGTGGCCCCGGTAGTCGTATGAGGAGATGGGGATGTCCGAAGAAGACGCGCTGTTCCGCACGGTCCACGGCATCGCGGGCCGGTTGGCGGGCCGGCCGGTGCCCGTGGTGATCGACGCGCTGGTGCGGCAGCTTCCCCCGGCCCCCGGCATCACCGGCGACGACATCAGACGCATCGCCGAGGAGATCAGCGTGGGGCGCGACCCGTCCGGCCTGTGACGCGGGACGCGCTCCCCGGCCCCGCGGCCGGGGAGCGCGTCTTCCACCGAGTGCCGATCACTGCTCGCGCAGGCCCCAGGGGGATCCGTGCTCCACGAGCAGGTCCAGGAAGGGGCGCGGGGCGAACGCCTCGGGGCCGAGCACGCCCTCGCCCTGCCAGGCGCCGGTGGCGATCAGCTCCAGGGCGACGACGGGGTTGACGGCGGTCTGCCAGACCACGGCCTGCGAGCCGTACTCCCGCATCGACCACTGGTTGTCCACCACGTGGTAGAGGTACACCTCGCGCGGCCGGCCGTCCTTGACGCCCTTCACCCAGGTGCCGGCGCAGGTCTTGCCGTGCATCCGGTCGCCCAGCTCGCCCGGGTCGGGCAGCACGGCGGCCACCACGTCCCGCGGCGAGACGCGGGCGGGGCCGCGGTCGGTCAGCACGGTGACCGGCCGGGTGCCGTCGAGGCCCAGCTCGTGCAGGGTCTTGAGCCGGGAGATGAAGTCCTCGCCCAGCCCGTACTTGAAGGTGACCCGCCCGGCGTCCACCCAGCGGGGCACCAGCAGCACCTCCTCGTGCTCGACGTTCACGCACTCGATCGGGCCGATGCCCTCGGGGAAGTCGAACACTTCCGGCTCGCTGAACGGCTCGGTGGTGAACCAGCCGCGGTCGCGCTCGTAGACGAGCGGCGGGTTGAGGCACTCCTCGATCGTGGTCCAGATGGAGAACGACGGGGCGAACTCGTAGCCGTCGACGGTGAGGTTGGCGCCGTCGCGGACGCCGATCTCCTCGATCTCGTCGAACAGCTCGTCGGCGGCGTAGCGGGCGAACACGTCCGACAGGCCGGGCTCGACGCCCATCCCGACGAGCGCGAGCCGCCCGGCCCGCCGCCAGTCGTCGTCGCGGGCGAACTGCTCGTCGCCGAGCTTGACGCCGACCTTCTCGTACGGGCGCTCGGGGTGCGGCTTCGACATGGACATCGCCATGTCGAGGTAGTGCGCCCCGCCCGCGAGCGCCGCCTCGAACAGCGGCATCACGAAGCGGGGGTCGGTGGCGTTGAGCAGCACGTCGCACCGGTGGTCGAGAAGCAGGTCGATGACCGCCGACCGGTCGGAGGCGTCGACCTGGACCGCGGTGAAACGGGTCTCGCGGGGGTCGAGCGCGGCGACGGCCGCTTGCGCCCTGGACAGGTCGTAGTCAGCGACCACCATATGGTCGAAGAACGCGCGGCGGGTGGCGATGCGGGTGACGGCGGTGCCCACACCGCCGGCGCCCACGAGCAGAATACGCATGATCACTCCTGGTGACAGGGGGGTGCGGGTCCAGGAAATGCCATTAAGCTGGTCAACGTCAATGGTGTTGGCATAAGGAGGGGCATGCCGAAGCGCGTGGTGCCCGACGCGGCGCGGCGGCGGCGCCGGCCCACCCGCCAGGGCCGGGTGCTGAGCCACGACCTGATCATCGACACCGCGCTGCGCATGCTCAGGGAGCACGGCGCGGCCGGTCTGACGGCCAGGCGGCTGGGGCTGGCGCTGGGCGCCGACGCCAGCACCGTCTACCGCTACTTCCGCGGCATGGACGACCTGACCCTGGCCATCGCCGACGCGCTGTTCGCGGCCGCGCTGGAGGGCTGGCGGGCGACCGGCGACTGGCTGGCCGACCTGCGGGCCCTGGGGCTGAGCATCTACCGGGCCTACCTGGCGCACCCGCAGGCGGCCGTGCTGACCGCGAGCCGGGTGGCGGGCCGCCCGCACGAGGTGGCGGTGGACGAGACGATCCTCGGCATCCTGCGCGCCGCCGGCTTCCCCGATGCCGACGCGGTGCGGGTCTACCACGCGTTCATCGACCAGAGCCTGGCCTTCGCCGTCCTCGACGCCGCCTCGCTCGCGCTGCCCGAGGCGACGAGGAGGGCCGACGAGCAGGTCTGGCAGGAGACCTACGCCCGGCTCCCGGCCGTCACCCACCCGCACATCGCCGCCACGGCGCCCCTCCTGGTGGCCAGGATGAACGACAGCGGCTACCCGGCGGCGCTGGACATGCTCCTCGACAGCGCGGCCCGGCAACTCAGGGATCGATCAGGGTGAGGTAGGGGACGACGCCGGATGTCCCCGGGCCGCGTCGGGGGAAGACTCGGTGCCATGACCACAGTGACCGAGGGAAGCTCCGCGCCGGCTCTCACCGGAGGCGGCCGGTTCTCCCTGGGCCCGAGGGCCTATCCGATCGTCGCGCTCGCGGCGTTGACGACCGGTGTGTCCGGCGTGGTGGCCGCGCAGTTCGGCTCCGGCCCGTACCTGGACCCGCTGAACGCGACCGTGAGCGAGTACGCCGTGGCGAGCCGCGGGGGCGTCACGGAGTTCGCGATGGCGGCGGTCGCCCTCGGCTCGCTGGCGCTGCTGGCGGGGCTGCGGTCCGTGAGGGCTCCGGTCAGGGGGATGCCGGAGGGGCTGCTCATGGTGTGGTCGGGGGCGCTGCTGGTGGCGGCGGCGGTCCCGACCACACCGTTCGGCGACGACCCGACGGTCGCGGCCCAGATCCACCGGTACGTGTCGATCGCGGCGTTCGTCAGCCTGCCGGCGGCGGGGGCGCTGCTGGTGCCCCGGCTGGCCCGCGACCGGGTGTGGCGGCCGGTGGCCAGGACCGTCGAGTGGGTGGCCCTGGCGGGCGGGATCGGGCTGCTGGCGATCACGTACGTGGCGCTGCCGGGGGAGCGGGTCATGATCGGACTGGTGGAGCGGGCGCTGCTGGGCGCGGAGGTGGCATTGCTGGCAGTGCTGGCGATCTGGCTGCTTCGCGTGGCCTGGATGGGTACCGTCGTCAAATTTCCGACATATCACAGATTTATCGCTAGTTGATCTTTTCTCGGCCTCGATGAGTGCTATTCTCTCCCGCGATCTTCTATCCGGGAGCAGGTGTCATGGCATCGGGCAGATCCATCCGATTCAAGATCTCGGCGCTGCTCGTCATCCCGCTGGTCTCCCTGGTCGCGCTCTGGGGGTTCGCCGCGAGCACGACGTCAAGGGAGGCGCTCAACCTCCTCAAGGTCGAGACCTTCTGGACGGGGATCGTCGATCACGCCGACTTCCTGGTGGTCAACCTCCAGGCCGAGCGCCTGGCCTCCGCCGAGCTGCTGGCCGGCACCACGACCGACGCCAAGAAGCTGGCCGAGGCCCGCGCCAAGGTGGACGAGGTCAAGCAGCGGCTGGTGGACGGCGCGACGGCCGAGGACACCCAGGCCTCGCTCGACGACGCCATGAAGGCGCGGCTCGCCGAGGTACTCAAGGTCCTCGACCGGCTGCCCGAGATCCGGAGCGAGGTCGACGGCCGGCAGCTCGCCCCGCACACCCTGATCAGCGAGTACGCCACCATCCCGGACACCATCGACCGGCTCTACTCGGCCATGACCGTCAGCACCGACGTCGAGCTGGCCCGCCAGGCCCAGGGCCTGATCATGGCCGCGCAGGTGCGCGAGCTGCTCAGCCGCGAGCACGCCCTGATCGTCGCCGGCAACTCCGCCGTGGACGGCGACGGCTGGACCATGACCGAGATCCACATGCTGGCCGGCATCGACGGCGCGCGCACGTACCTCTTCCCCAAGGCCCTGGCCAACCTGGACGCCGAGATGCGCGCCCCGCTCGAGAGCATGGCCGCCGGCGGCGCCTACGGGACCATGGAGCGGGCGCTGCGGTCCTACGTCGGCGGCCAGCCGGTCGACCTGCGGCTGTGGCGGGGCGCGGTCGAACCGGTGCTGGAGGACTTCACCCAGGGCCTCTACCGGGCCGGCGACATCCTGCTGGCCCGGATGGAGCCCGCCGGCATGGCCATCATCGTGCGCGCCGCCGTCGCGGGCGCGCTCGGCCTAGTCGCCGTCATCCTCTCCATCGTGGTCTCGGTACGGGTCGGCCGGCGGATCTCCCGCGAGCTGGCGGCGCTGCGCGGCTCCGCCGGGGAGCTGGCCGAGGTGCGCCTGCCGTGCGTGGTCGGCAAGCTGCGCCGCGGCGAGCAGGTGGACCCCGCCGCCGAGGTGCCCCCGATCCGGGTGGACGCGGGCGCCACCGGCGAGGTGGCCGACCTGGCGGCCGCGTTCGACAGCGTGCGGGCCACCGCCGTCGACGCCGCCGTGGAACAGGCCCGGCTGCGCGAGGGCGTGGCCGAGGCGCTGCGCAACCTGGCCAGGCGCAGCCAGTCGCTGGTCCAGCGCCAGCTCAAGCTGCTGGACGAGATGCAGCGGGAGACCGAGGAGCCGGAGGCGCTGGAGCGCCTGTTCAGGCTCGACCACCTGACCACCCGGATGCGCCGGCACGCCGAGGGCCTGGTGCTGCTGTCCGGCGGCACGGTCGGCCGGCGCTGGCGCGGCGTGATCGGCGTGGAGGAGGTGCTGAGCGGGGCCGCCGCCCAGGTCGAGGAGTACACCCGGGTGCGCGTCTACCCGATGCCGGAGTGCGGCGTCGGGGGCGAGGCGGTGGCCGACCTCATGCACCTGTTCGCCGAGCTGATCGAGAACGCGGCCGCCTTCTCCGCGTCCGGCAGCGAGGTGTCGATCCGCGGCGATCTGGTCGGCAGGGGCTTCGCCGTCGAGATCGAGGACCGCGGGCTGGGCATGACGGACGAGGCCAGGGAGGCCGTCAACCGGCGGCTGGCCGGCCCGCCCGAGTTCGACCCGGCGCGGACCGAGCAGCTCGGCTTCGCGGTGGTCGGCATGCTGGCGGCCAGGCACGGGGTGAGCGTCACGCTCAAGCCGTCGCCGTACGGGGGGACCACGGTGATCGTGCTGGTGCCCGCGCACCTGATCCAGCCGATGCCCGCGATCCGGCCCCCCGAGCCGCCCGAGCTGGAGTCCGTCGCGGTGTCGGCCGCCGGCAGGGAGGCGCCGCCGGAGGGCGGCTCACCCTCGGACGTCCGGCTCGCCCGCAGCTCCGGACCCGGCGGGCTGCCGCGCCGGGTCCGGACCAGCAAGCGCGCCCCCGAGCAGGCCCATGACTCCGGCCTGCCGCGCCGGGTGCGGACCAGCAAGCGCGTCCCGGGGCCGGCGCCCCAGGCCGACGCGCCGGCCGCCGGGCAGCAGGCCCCGGCGGCGCCGGAACGCTCGCCGGAGGAGACCAGGGCGCTGCTCTCCTCGCTCCAGTCGGGCTGGCAGCGCGGACGTCAGGACAGTGACCAGGACGGGGGGACGCCATCGTGAGTCGGGAGCACGAGTGGGTCGACGAGGAGGCCGGGCCGGTCGTGCGCCCGTACGCGGTGACCCGCGGACGCACCAGGCCCGCGGCCAAGGCGCTGTCCACCGGGCTCGACATGCTGGCCACCGTGTCGCTCACCGGCCGGCCCGCGCCGCCGAAGGCCGAGCTGGGCGTCCAGCACCGCCGGCTGCTGGGCTGCCTGGTCCAGCACGCCAGGCCGGTCGCCGAGGTCGCGGCCGAGCTGGACCTGCCGGTGGCGGTGGTCAGGGTGCTGCTCGGCGACCTGCTCGACTACGGCCTGGTGGCGGTGAAGGCGCCGCGGTCCAAGGCCGCGACGCCTTCGGAGAGCCTGCTGCGTGAAGTGATCAACGGCCTGCGCGCGCTCTAGCCGGTCGTGGTCAGCGTGCGGAGCGAGTGCTCCACGAGCGTGATCATGACTTCCTTGGCCGAGGTGCGCCGCCGCACGTCGCACAGCATCACGGGCACGTCGTCGTCCAGGTCGAGGGCGATGCGCACGTCGTCCACGCTGTGCTGGTCGGCGCCGTCGAAGCAGTTGACCGCCACCACGAACGGGGTGCCGCGCTGCTCGAAGTAGTCGACCGAGGGGAAGCAGTCGGTCAGCCGCCGGGTGTCGGCGATCACGACCGCGCCCAGCGCGCCGTAGGACAGCTCGTCCCACATGAACCAGAACCGCTCCTGCCCGGGGGTGCCGAACAGGTAGACGACCAGCCCTTCCCGGATCGTGATGCGGCCGAAGTCCATCGCCACGGTCGTGGTGGTCTTGGCCTCGACGCCGTCGAGGTCGTCG
This sequence comes from Nonomuraea sp. CA-218870, assembly GCF_050936535.1. Taxonomy (NCBI): domain Bacteria; kingdom Bacillati; phylum Actinomycetota; class Actinomycetes; order Streptosporangiales; family Streptosporangiaceae; genus Nonomuraea; species Nonomuraea sp. CA-218870. The sequence goes on from NZ_JBNJMN010000001.1 coordinate 864,526, forward strand.
ACGCCGACCCCGCGGTCGGACAGCACCTCTTCCGTGCGCAGCGGCCTGATCTCGCTGATCGACCCCACCAGGGTGGTCTTGCCCACGCCGAAGCCGCCCGCTATGAGGATCTTGAGCGCGACGGGGTCCTCAGAGAGCACGGAGTCCATTGATCACTTCCTTGAGAATGCCCTCACTCGGGCGCGATCCCGCCGTTGAGGGGGCCGACACCGAGATGAGGCCTTGGTCACGCATGTCGCCCAGGAGCACCCGGACGACGCCGACAGGCAGGTCGACCTCGACGGCCACGTCGGCCACCGAGATCGGGGTGCGAGCCGCCCTCAGGATGAGCGACTGCTCGGGGGAGAGGTCGTCCGGAGCGTCCCCCACGGCGCGGACGGTCGCGACGAGGTCGAGACTGTCCCCCGACGACCTCGTACGACCTCGGATGAGGGCGTAGGGCCGCACGATCGGCCCCGCGTCCTCGTCCAGCCACTGCGGGGTATCGCTCATGGCATCGCTCGGGGGTTGGTCGTGATGTGCTGGCCCACCCGCTTGACCAGCATCGCCATCTCGTAGGCGATGTGGCCCACGTCGACGTTGGCGTCGGCGAGCACGGCCAGGCACGTGCCCTGGCCGGCGGCCGTGACGAACAGGAACGCCGACTCCATCTCCACGATGGTCTGGCGTACGTCACCGCCGCCGAAGTGGCGGCCGGTGCCCCGGGCCAGGCTCTGGAAACCGGCGGCCACGGCGGACAGATGCTCGGCGTCCTCGCGGGTCAGTCCCTTGGAGTAGCCGACGGCCAGGCCGTCGGTCGACAGGATGACCGCCTGCCTGACGGCGCCCACCCGGGTCGTCAGGTCGTCAAGGAGCCAGTTCAGCTCACCGGTGTTGGTCGTCGGCACGCTCATGCCTCCCCCTCCTCATCAGCTTCTTCTCGGGCGCGCTGGGTTCCCCGCTGGAACGCGGAGAACAGGTCGCGCACCTCGTCGGGAGAGCGTTCGTTCTTTCGCTCAGGCTCCGGCTCGGACGGCTGGCCGTCTTGGAGCCGGGATGACATTCGGGATGACTTTTGGGATGACTCTCGGGATGACTTTCGGGATGACAATGTGGCCTGCCGGACCCGCCTTGGCAAGCCGGCGTGCGTGCCGCTCACGACCGCCAGGGCCTTCCTTCTGGTCCGGCTCGGCAGCGAAGGCAGCCCGTCGTCCGCGGCGGCGGGCAGTTCCCGCTGGTCGGAGACGAGCTTGTCCGGCACGAACACGATGGCGGTGGTGCCGCCGAACGGTGATCGCCGGAGCAGCACCTTGATGGAGTGCCGCTGCGCCAGCTTGGCGACGACGAACAGGCCGAGCCTGTCGCTGTCGGCCAGGTCGAACTCCGGAGGGTCCGACAGCATGCGGTTGTAGGCGTCGTACTCCTCCTGCTGCAGCCCGAGCCCGCGGTCCTCCACCTCGACGGAGTAGCCGTTGCTGACGCGGTCGCCGCGGACCTGGACCGCGGTGTCGGGCGGCGAGTAGATCGTGGCGTTCTCCACCAGCTCGGCGATCAGGTGGGTGAGGTCGGCGGCGGCCAGGCCGTCGATCGCGCTGCCGGGCATGCTCGCCACGTCCACCCGGGTGTAGTCCTCCACCTCGGCGATGGCCGCCCGGACGATGTCGATCGCCGGCACCGGCTTGCGCCAGGCCCGCCCGGGAGCCGAGCCGGACAGGATGATCAGGCTTTCGGCGTGCCGCCGCATGCGGGTGGTGAGATGGTCGAGCCGGAAGAGCTCCTCCAACTGGTCGGGGTCGTGGGTGCGCCGCTGCATGGCGTCGAGCACCGACAGCTGGCGGTGCAGCAGCCCCTGCTTGCGCCTGGCGAGGTTGAGGAAGACCTGGCCGAGCCCGCGGCGCAGCGCCGCCTGGCCGACGGCGGCGCGCACCGCCGTGGCCTGGACCGCGCCGAACGCGCCCGCGACGTCGCTGATCTCCGCGGAGCCGCTGACCTGGATCGGCTTGGCCTCCTCGGCGACGTCGACCTCCTCGCCCCGGCTGAGCCGCCTGATCAGCTCGGGCAGGCGGCGCTCGGACAGCTCGACGGCGGCCGAGCGCAGCCCGGCCAGCTCGGCGCCGAGCCGGCGGCCGAAGCGCACCGAGATGATGATGGAGGCCAGCACGGCGACCAGGCCGACGCCGCCGGCGACGCCGATCTGGACCTGGGTGGCGGTGGCCGCGTCGGCGGCCCTGCCGCCCAGCTGCGCGGCCGTCCGGGCGCTGATCGCGTCGAGCTGGGCGATCACCTTGCCGGTGGCGTCGTTCCAGCTCGTGGTGTCGGGGGGCGGCGCGCCGCTCCTGATGATCCTGGCCTCCATGGTGGCGAAGGTCAGGAACGCCTCGCTCTTGAAGAGCTCCTCGTACGGCCGGCGCAGCTCGACGTCGAGGCTCGCCTGACCGCGCGCGTGCAGGAACTTCCTGGAGGAGGCGTACTCGGTGAACGCGGCCGCCTCGGGCTCGGTGATCCGGCCGTCGAGCTGGGCGGCGCGGATGAGGGCGTGCTCCCTGAGCAGGAACTCGTGCGCGTTGCTCATCGTCTGCAGCGCGGCGACCTGCTGGTAGACGGCCAGTTCGGGGGCGGGGGCGAGGTGGTCGTAGAACCGGTACATGGCGTCGAGCACCCGGTTGTACTCGTTGAGGCCGAGCATCCTGGTGCTGAAGCCGCCGTCGACGCCGGTGCGGATGGCGGGCAGCCGGGACAGCTCGGCCTGCAGGGTGCTCAGCGGGGTGCGCAGGCCGTCGGTGAGGTCGACGTCGGCCTCGGCGATGGCCTCGCGGAAGGTGTTGAGCGCGGCGTCGGTGCGCCCGCGCTGCTCGCCGAGGTCGACGCTGGGCCTACCGTCGGTGAGTTTGATCAGCGTGCGCTCCCGCTCGGCCTGGAGTTCGAGGCCCAGGTCGGTGGAGGTGACGCCGACCGTCCGGTAGAGGGTGTCGCCGCGCAGCAACGACCAGCCGTCGCTCACGGTGAGGTTGAGCACGAAGCCCCAGAGCGCGCTCAAGGACAGGAGGGGTAACAGCAGCAATAAGAAGATCTTGAACCGAATTGACCGGTTTTGCGAGCCCATGTCCCAACCTCGGAGTCGAGGGCATTTTCACAACCTCTGTGTGAATACACCTCCGGAAGATCGCACAGGAGACTAGCACCGATTAAGCATCCACCGCAGTGGGAGCAACAGGGATGTTCAACGCGATTACCGATGTAAGCCTCAAGAAGGACACGAGGGTATGACCGCCCGCCTCACCCCGCCAGTTCCCGCACGGCCCGGCAGGCGGCGGTGACGGCCGCGTCCGCCCTGGCGGCGGGCGCCGAGTCCGACCCGGCCAGGGCGATCCTGCCGAACCGCCTGCGCGCCGTCTCGGCCGGCGACGGCCCGTCGGGGTGGAACGCGTGCCAGGGACGGCAGTATTCGGGCGAGAACCCATGGCCCCACCGGTAGATCGCGACCGCCTCGACGTCCCTGCCGGGATCGAACCCGGCCGGCCCGAGCAGCCGCGCGAGCTGGTCACGCGCCGAGAACTCCAGCGTCTCGTACGGGGTGCGCAGCAGCGCCTGACGCCCGGCGGCCGATCCTTCGGCCGGGCCCAGCTCCGACCGGCAGGGCGCGGCCACCAGGCGCGCCGTGACGCCGTCGCCGGAGTGGCGGACCAGCTCGCTCAGGCTCCAGTACGCCCCGGTCCAGCGGGTGCGGGCGACGCCGAGCCTCCGCCAGGCGTCCCCGCTCCGCAGCCGCACCACGGCCTCCACCAGCGGCGTCTTGACCGCCGCGCGCAGCGCCTCGCGCTGGTCGCCGGGCAGATCGGGGACGAGGTGCGGGACGACCGCGTGCCAGCAGGCCAGGATCACCGCCCCGGCGCCGACGGACCTGACCTCGTGGCCGTCGAAGTAGCCGACGGTGGCGGAGGCCGCGGTCTCGGCCGGGCCGTCGTTGCGCACGGAGACCACCGGGCTGGACAGCCGCAGCCGGACCTTGCGGCCCAGCCCGTCCAGCATCGCCAGGACCAGCCCGTGCAGCCCGCCGGGCAGGTGCGCGACCCGGCCGGCCGTGCCCCACTCCTTGGCGACCGTGGGCGCGTTGAACGGTGAGGGCTTGCCCGCGTCCAGGCCGAGCCCGGCGAACCCGGGACAGCCGAGCCCCCAGGCGTCCACCGCCCCCAGTGCGCGGGCGTCGTACCCCCAGGCGGCGCTGGGCATGGTCCGGCAGAACCGCTCCGCGTCCGGGTGCACCCCCAGCGTCTCCAGCAGGTAGCGGGAGTAGGTGAGCCCGGCCAGGCGCTCCTGCTTGTCCTCGGGCGAGAGGCCGGGGAACGGGTCGGGCCCGCCCGCGTACAGGCGGAGCAGGTCCGCCCTGGCGTCGTCGGCGACGGGCAGCCGGCCGATCCACCCGTCCGCGGGCGCGCCGGTGTTCACCAGCGTCTCGACGGGGAACGTCTCGCGGTCGCACATCACGCTGTCGTCGGCGCCGCACTCCTGGCAGGGGGTCGCCGCGAGGCCCAGCCGGTCGAGCAGCTCGCCGAACTCGGGGGTCCAGGTCGCGGGCGCCGCCGTCCAGCCGGAGCCGGGACGCTGCGCGTGGCCGCCGGCGGCCTCGTGGTTGTCGAGGATCAGCACCCGCGCGCGCGGGTGGCGGCGCAGCCACTCGTGGGCGGCGGTCACCCCGCTCAGCCCGGCGCCGACCACGACCAGGTCGTAGGACTCCCCGGTCGGCACGGGCGGGTCCGCGTGCTGCCAGAAGCGGCCGTCCCGCAGCGCGTGGAGCACGCTGAGCGCCTGGGAGGTGCCGCCGTGGAACCCGGACGCCGCCGGGGCCGACGCGGCGGCGTAGGCCGTCCCTGCCAGTTCCGGGACGCCCACGGCCGCGACCCCCGCCGTCACCGCCACCCCGTCGAAGAAGTCGCGGCGTGAGATGGCGCGCCGCATGCCCAGTTCGCGTCCCGCCGCCGAACGGCCGATGTCCCCCATGCGGCGATCATCAGTACTCGCCGGAAAAGGCCGTGCGAGGCGCGCGGCGGGTGGGCGAGACTTTGCGCTCCCCTGTTACGGGGAATGCCGTAGGAGAAATGCCGACGAACCTTCGCGTGCGGGCGCGTACCAGGATGTAACCGCTGCTCGGCGGGGGTTGTGAGGGTTTCCCGCCGAACCTGTCGAACCTATGGATAACGCCGTTGCCGCCGCCTGGGAGCCGCGTTTCCCTTAACGTCTTCCCGATGCCGTAGAAGTGAAATGGAGAATTCATGCTTAAGGCATTTTCCGCGGTTTTTCTCAGCATGACGGTCATAGCGGGCTGCGCTTCCGAGAAGACCGCCCCGCAGGCGCCCGCCGCGTCCGCCCAGCCGCCACAGCCCGCGCCCGCCGAGGCGGCCAAGCTCCGCTCCGCGCTCCTCCAGGTGCCCAAGGGCATGGAGGTCGCGTACGGCCCGGAGATCGGCACCTACGGAACGCTCCGGTTCACCAAGCAGAGCCTGGACGCCATCCGCGAGTCCAAGCTGGAGCACCCCGAGTGCGCCGGCGCCACCCAGCTCGACGCCGCCAGGCCGGAGATCGCCAAGGCCCCGGCGGCCGTGGTCAAGTTCACCTCGGCCCGGGGCGTGATCACCCAGTCCGTGATGGCGCTCCCGCCCGAGGCCTTCCCCGGCCCGCTGCCCGACCAGTGCGACGCCTACAGCGCCCAGGTACGCGGCATGGAGGTCGTCTACCGCACCCGCGACCTGGCCCTGCCGCGTCAGGGCGACGAGTCGCGCGCCTACCTCACCACCGCCTCCGGCGGCGAACGGCAGGCCCAGATCGGCACGGTCACGATCAGGCGCGGCGGCTTCGTCATGAGCCTCATGGTCGTCGGCCAGGAGGTCAAGCGCGCCGGTCTGCTGGAGCTCAGCCGGCTCGCCGACCAGAACCTCTCCAAGGCCGCCGTCTGAACCGCGGAGGTCCGGCCGGCGGGCGGGAGCCCGGCCCGTCCCCCCTACGCGGGGGCGAGGGCCGCCGCCTGCCGGCAGATCTTCTCGGTGGTGTCCTCCAGGACCTGCGCGGCGGTGGCCCCCTCCCGCTCCAGCCCGTGGCGGCGCACCAGCCAGTCGGCCGTGTTGTACGTCAGCCGCACGGCGTCCGCGTCCTCCCACACGAGGATCTTGGACGGCAGGTCGATGGCCTCGGTGCGGCGTTCGGCGATCAGGTCGGTCCCGACGGTGGGGTCGCCGAAGAGCACCAGGGTGGTCGGCGGCAGCTCCCTGCCGGCCCGCACCGCGTTCTCCGTGTGGTCCACCCGCGCGAACACGTGGAATCCCACCGCGGCCACCGCCGCGCACACGTCGTCCACCGTCTTGTCGAAGTCCTGGTGACCGGTGATCGTCACCAGGCCGGAGTCATGCCTCATCCGGCCACCATAGGCACGCGCGCCGCGCCACGCCCGCAACACGCCGCCGGGCCTCGACGCGGCTCGGCGCCCAGCTCGGCGCCTAGATCAGCACGTGGTCGTCGGGACGGCCGACGAAGGAGAACTGGGCGTTCCTGGTCAGCTTGATGTGGTCGGCCTGCCAGGTGTGCATCGCGGCGTCGGCGCTGCGCCAGTAGACGAAGTTGAACCGGTCCGCCGAGTAGATCTTGACGCCGTCCTCCTTGAGGCGGCGGACCAGGTGGGTGTCCTCGCCCCGGGTCAGGTCGGGGAAGCGGTAGGTGCGGAACATGTCCGCCGTGCCGAGGAACGTCCCGCCCTGCACCAGGAACGAGTAGCGGTGCTCCAGGCCCGGCAGGCGGAGCATGGTGGTGTTGGAGCCCTCGAAGTACGCGTAGTGGGCGCCCTTGCCGACGAGCTGCGCGTCGGTGTAGTCGAAGGCCCGCACCAGGTCCGACAGGTAGTGCTCGCCGTAGAGGTTGTCGTCGTCCATCTTGGCGATCAGCTCGCCCTCGGCGGCCTCGATGCCCAGGTTCATGCAGGCGCCCAGGGACAGCCCCGGGTCGGCCGGGAGCACGGTCACGTCCGTGACGCCCGCCATGCGGGCCTTGTCGGCCACCACGATCGGGTCGATGTCGAGGCCGTGCAGCACCATGACGAGCTGGAGCGGCCGGTGGATCTGCTTGGCCACCGACGAGATCGCGTGCTCGATCTGGGAGGCGCGGTTGGTCGGCAGCACCACCGAGATCGACCGCGACCGCGGCGTCACCGGCCGGCCGAGCAGCCGGAGCATCTGGTCCACCCGGTGCGTGAACAGGTGCTTGTCGAACACCTCCCGCATGGCCAGGTGACCCATCCGGGCGCGCAGCTCGGGGCTGTTGATCAGGTGCAGGACCTGGTTGTACGACTCGATCGGCTCGCGGGCGACGGGGATCAGCTCGCCGAACGTCTCCTCGATCGCCCGCGACCAGCCCGTCACCACCGGGGTCGCGCAGGCCGACAGCTCGAACACGCGGCGCGCGCACATGGTCGGCGAGTCGAGCACCGAGTTGACGTTCAGGAAGACCTTGTACATCCGGTACGCGGCGAGCATCTGGTCGTAGGGCAGCTCGCCCACGATGTGCGGGCGGTACTTCTCCGGCCAGGCGTACTTCTCGTCGACCTCGCCGTTGCGGGCGAAGATGTGCAGGCCGAGCTCGCGCACCGGGTCGAGCACCGTCTCCATCTGCTCGCGCCGCTCGGGGTGCTTGTCGCGGAAGTACATGCCGGCGAAGACCACGTCGTGCAGCCGGCCCTCGCGCTGCTGGACCGGGTTGTGCACGCGTGGCTGGGCGGCGAACTGGAGCACGTCCACCCGGTCGTGTCCCAGAACTTCCCGATATTTCGGCAGCATGTCGCCGTCGCACGTGAACACGTAGTCGAACAGCTTGGCCGTGTCGATGAAGAAGTCGAAGTTCGGCGGGTCCTCCTTGTTCCAGAAGACCGTCGGGATGCCCTCCTGGCGGCACCAGGCGACCAGCTCGCGCAGCGGCTCCTTGGGCGCGTTGGTGCCGGTCATCTGGTAGCGCCAGCGGCCCTGGTTGCCGTGCCAGGCCGACTCGCAGAACAGCAGGTCGGGCCGCTTCTCCGCGAAGATCTCCGGCCAGTCCTTGAGCCCGAACTCGATCTGGTCCCACTCGTAGCGGAAGGCCATCCTGGAGAAGTCGTCCAGGATCACCGCGACCTTCAGGTCCGGGCGGTTCACCGGGCCGGCCGGCCACTTGACCGCGGGCACCTTGACCTCGGGCGGCCGCTTGCCGGCCAGTTCGACGGCCTCGGTGACCGGGACGGGCGGCTTGGGCGCGCGCTGCCTGGAGCGGACGGCCTCCAGCACCTTGCCCGGGCTCTTCGAGCCGATGGCCTCGCCCAGCTTGAAGGTCCGCTTGGCCTGGGTCGCCTCCAGCTTCCACGTGGCGTAGGCGGCCTTGGCCTCCGCGATCTCCAGCCGGCGGCGCAGCTCCCGGACCTCCGTCTCGTAGCGCTCGACGACCTTGCGCTCCTCGGGCAGCCAGTTCACCGGTCCGAGGCGCTGGAACGTGGGCTCTTCAGGGGTTTCGGCCATGACTATCGCCTATCGCTGGTGCGGAGGTATGTCATAGTACGGCGAGATCCGTACCGAATCTGGGGATTACTCGGAACGGGTCCCCTGGGCCGCGGGCGAGAGGTTGTCCCCCTTCAGCCACGCGGAGATCACCCGGGCGATGCGCGGCCCCGCGGCGCCGTCCCACAGCGGGGGCAGCTCGCCCGAAGGCGTGGCCGCGCCGTCGGCCAGCGCCTTCTCCGCGGCCGCCGGCAGCAGGGCGGGGGTGACCAGCCGGTTCGTGCCGTGCGTGATCGTGATCGGCCGCTCGGTGTTGGGGCGCACGGTCAGGCAGGGCACGCCCAGCACGGTCGTCTCCTCCTGTACGCCGCCGGAGTCGGTGACGACCAGCGCGGCGCCCCGGACCAGTGAGAGGAAGTCCACATAGCCCAGCGGGTCCACCACGCGCACCGACGGGCCGTCCACGAGCCCGGCCTCGGCCAGGCGGGTGCGGCCGCGCGGGTGGACCGGCACCACGACCGGGACGTGCGCGGCCACGCCGAGCACCGCCGAGACCAGCTCCCGGGCCGCCTCCGGGGTGTCGACGTTGGCCGGGCGGTGCAGCGTCGCGACCGCGTACCGCTCCGGCAGGCCCAGCCGGGCGACCACCGGGGCCGGGTCGAGCGACGGCAGCGCCGAGAACAGGCTGTCGATCATCGGGTTGCCCACCAGGTGCGCCTTCGAGGCGGGCACGCCCTCGGCCGCCAGATGGGACAGCGCGTCGGGGGAGGTGGCGAAGAGCAGGTCGGAGAGCGCGTCGGTGACGATCCGGTTGACCTCTTCCGGCATGCTCCGGTCGAACGAGCGCAGCCCCGCCTCGACGTGCGCGGTCTTGATGCCGAGCTTGGCGCAGACGAGGATCGCGGCCAGCGTCGAGTTCACGTCGCCGTAGACGACCACCAGGTCGGGGTGGTGCTCCTGGAAGGTCTCCTCCAGGCCCACGAGCAGGGTCGCCGTCTGCTTGGCGTGACTGCCCGAGCCCACCCCCAGGTTCGCCACCGGGTCCGGCAGGCCGAGGTCGGCGAAGAACACGTCGGACATCAGCGTGTCGTAGTGCTGGCCGGTGTGGATGATGCCCTGCCGCACGCCGAGCTCGCCGAGTGCACGCACCACCGGGGCCGCTTTCACGAAATTGGGACGAGCGCCCAGAACGTGCAGGACCAGGGGGTTCTCCCTCATTGACCTCGCCTTTCATAGCGGAAGGGAAAAAACGTTGCCTATGGTACGGTCACCGCGTGGCATCCGACGCCAGTCCCCGAGACTCCTCTCCGCGTTCCGCTGGGGTGTCCGCGAAGTCCGCCCGTGCCGGCGTCGGTGGACTTCTGAAGGGCTTCATCCAGCATCCGATCATCGTCTCCCGCGTGGTCGTGACCAAGGTCAGGGCCGACCCGGTGCGCGTCGCCCAGGCGGCCGCCGACGCCATGCCGCCGCGGCTGCGCCCGGTCATCGGCAAGGTCGCCTGGCCCGCCGCCCGCCGCGCCCGCCGCGTCGTGCGCAAGCTCGGCATGCGCATGATCAGGGCGCCGTGGAACGAGGCCAAGGAGCACTGGGACGCCGGCCGGGTCAGCATGGCCGCCGACGTGCTGGAACCCTTCACCAAATACCCGTTCGTCAAGCGCCGGGCCGCCTACTACCGCGGCGAGCTGGCCGCGATCAGCCCCGACCCGATCCCGCCCGGCCGCAAGACCGCCGTCGTGGACCGGGTCGCCGGGCGCGTGCTCCATCTCATCACGAACTCGCTCCCGTACACCCAGGCCGGCTACACGGTCAGGACCCACCGCATCGTCACCGCGCAGAAGGCGGCGGGGCTCGACCCGCACGTGGTCACGAGCTGGGGCTACCCCATGCTCCAGGGCCACGCGGACGCGCCCCCGTACGAGGAGCTGGACGGCATCCCCTACTACCGCCTGCTGCCCGACGGGCGCGGCGAGGTGCCGTTCGAGATGCACGGCCGCATGGTCAAGGGCGCCGACGCGGTCACCGGGCTCGTCACCGAGCTGCGCCCGCAGATCCTGCACGCCGCCACCGACCACCGCAACGGTGCGGTCGCGCACGCCGTGCGCGACCGCACCGGCATCCCGTTCGTGTACGAGGTACGCGGGTTCCTGGAGGAGACCTGGGCCTCCCGCGACCCCAAGCGGGTGGGCAGCCAGCGCCACGTGCTCCAGCGCGAGCGCGAGGCGTTCCTGATGCGCGAGGCCGACGCGGTCGTCACGCTGGCCGAGACCATGGCCACCGAGATCGTCGAGCGGGGCGTCCCGCGCGAGCGGATCCACCTCGCGCCCAACGCCGTCGACGACTCGCTGCTCACCGCCCACTACGACGGCGCCTCGTTCCGCCGGGCCATGGGCATCGGGGAGCGCGAGATCGTGGTCGGCTCGGTGTCCAGCATCGTGGCCTACGAGGGCTTCGCCACCCTGCTGCGGGCCGCGGCGCTGCTGCGCGACGAGGGCAGGCCGGTGCGGGTGCTCATCGTCGGCGACGGCACCGAGCGCGAAGCCCTGCTGGAGCTGGTCGCCGAGCTGGGGCTGTCGAGCGCGATCCTGCCCGGCAGGGTCGGGCCCGAGGAGGCCCTGCAGGCCCAGGACGCCATCGACATCTTCGTCTGCCCCCGCGAGGACCTGCGGGTGACCAGGCTCGTCACGCCGCTCAAGCCCGTGGAGGCGATGGCGCTGGGCAAGCCGGTCGTGCTGAGCGACCTGCCGGCCCTGTCGGAGCTGGTCGGCACCGACGGCGCCGGCCTGCTGGTGCCGCCCGGGGATCCGGCCGAGCTGGCCAAGGCGCTCGACGGGCTGGCCCAGGACCCCGCCAGGCGGGCCGCGATGGGCGAGGCGGGCCGCGCCGAGGTCGCAGCCAAGCGCACCTGGGGCCGCGTGGCCGAGACTTACCAAGCGCTGTACCGGACCCTTGCCGAACAATGACCTTCTCTTGGGCTGCCGGTTCTGACGGGTTCCGTCGCATTAGGCGTGAGCTAGGTGGACTTGAGATAACCTTTGCGACCATGAAGTGTTGTTTCCGGCTCCCAAAGGCACCGCTGTGACAGAAATCGACTTGGCTGTCATCGGTCTCGGCTACGTCGGCATGCCCCTCGCCAAGGAGGCGGTGGCCGCCGGGCTGAAGGTCGTGGGCCTCGACGTCGACCCCCGGAAGGTCGACGCCCTGAAGGCCGGGCAGTCCTACATCGATGACCTGACCGACGCCGACCTCGAGCACATGCTGGCCAACGGGTTCAGCGCCACGCTCGACGAGGCGATCCTGGCCGAGAGCAGCACGATCGTCATCTGCGTGCCCACGCCCCTGGACGAGGACCACCGGCCGGACCTGTCCGCGGTGGAGAGCGCCAGCAAGGCCGTGGCCCGCAACCTGCGCGAGGGCACGCTCGTCGTGCTGGAGTCCACCACCTGGCCCGGCACCACCGACGAACTGGTCCGGCCGCTGCTCGAAACCTCGGGGCTCACCGCCGGCGACGCGTTCCACCTGGCCTTCTCGCCCGAGCGCATCGACCCCGGCAACCCCAAGTACGGACTGCGCAACACCCCCAAGGTCGTCGGCGGCTACACGCCTACCTGCCGCGACCGGGCCACCGCCTTCTACGGCCGCTTCATCGAGCAGGTCGTGCCGGTCAGCAGCACCCGCGAGGCCGAGATGGCCAAGCTGCTGGAGAACACCTACCGGCACGTCAACATCGCGCTGGTCAACGAGATGGCCATCTTCTGCGACGAACTCGGCATCGACCTGTGGGAGGCCATCGAGGCGGCCGCCACCAAGCCGTTCGGGTTCCACAAGTTCCTGCCGGGGCCCGGCGTCGGCGGCCACTGCATCCCGGTCGATCCCTCGTACCTGTCCTACACCGTGCGCAAGCTCGGGTACCCGTTCAGGTTCGTGGAGCTGGCCCAGGAGATCAACGAGCGGATGCCGTCCTACGTGGTGGCCCGCGTGCAACGTCTGCTCAACAGAGAGAAAAAGGCGGTGAACGGCGCCAGAGTCGTTATGCTCGGCGTCACCTACAAACCGGACATCGCCGACGAACGTGAGACCCCGGCCCTGCCCGTGGCGCGCGCGCTGCTGGAGCTGGGCGCCGATCTCTCGTTCGCGGACCCGCATGTCAAGGAGTGGTCAGTCGATGGCACGCCCGTGCGGCGTGAGGAAGATCTGGCCGAGGCCGTCGCCGCCGCCGACGTGACGGTGCTGCTGCAACAGCACGCCGCGTTCGACCTGGGGATGGTCGAGGCCAAGGCCAGGCTCGTGCTCGACACCCGCGGTGTGCTCACCGAGGGTGAACGCGTCGAGCGGCTGTAGCGACCGGAGGCAACGCGCGTGCACGTGCTCGTCATGACGGTGGTGCATAACCCCGAGGACGCGAGGATCCTGCACCGGCAGATCCGCGCCCTCGTGGATGCCGGTCATGAGGTCACGTACGCCGCCTCCTACACCGGGCACGGGGTCGTCCCGCGTCCCTGGGTGACGGGCGTCGATCTGCCCCGGGCCGTGCAGCGTAAACGGATCTCCGCCGTGTGGGCCGCGCGCAGGCTGTTCAAGCGCATGCGGCGGCAGGTCGACCTGGTCCTCATCCACGACCCCGAGCTGCTGTTCGCGGTGTGGGGGGTGCGCAACCGGCCGCCGGTGGTGTGGGACGTGCACGAGGACACCCCGGCCACCCTCTCGCTCAAGCCGTGGCTGCCGTCCCTGCTGCGCCCGCCCGTACGGTTCCTCGCCCGGATGCTGGAGAGCACCGCCGAGAGCAACCTCCACCTGCTGCTGGCCGAGACCGCGTACGCGGGCCGGTTCAAGCACGCCCACCTCATCGTGCCCAACGAGACGTGGGTGCCCGACTCGGTGACGCCGCCCGGCGACGACCGGGTCGTCTACCTGGGCTGGCTGTCCAGGGCCAGGGGCGTGCTGGAGGCGATCGAGGTGGCGCGGCTGCTCCAGCCCTACCGGGTGGCCGTCGAGCTGATCGGCTACGCCGACCCGCAGAGCCGGCCGATGCTCAACCAGGCCGTCGCCGAGGGCCTGCTGGAGTGGCGCGACTTCATGCCGAACGACGAGGCGCTCAAACGGCTCGACGGCGCGCTGGCCGGGCTGTCGCTGCTGCACGACGAGCCGAACTACCGCCACTCCATGCCCACCAAGATCATCGAATACATGGCGCACGGCATCCCCGTCATCACCACCCCGTCCCCCCGCGCCGTCGAGCTGGTCGAGCGCTACGAGAGCGGCGTCGTGGTGCCGTGGCAGGACCCGAAGGCGGTGGCGCAGGCCGTGCTGACCCTCAGGGACGAGGTGCGCGAACGACGCGCCCAGGGCGCCCGCGGCTACGCCGCCGCCCGCGCCAACCACCACTGGCCCAATTCGGCCAGGCGATTCGTCGCCCAGCTCGAAGCCTGGGCCGGGGTGAAGCGGTAGAGCGGTGGGTTCCTGAACGTGCGCTGGCTCCTCGTCCTCCTGGGCGCCGCGGTCCTGGCCGCCGTCGCGGCCGTGGTCGTCGTCCTGCCCGTCGACGACGCCGAACCCGTCAATACCACCTCCCAGGCCACGTCCACATCCACGCCCACATCGACGCCGGCCCCCACCCGCGCCGAGCCGACGCCGATGGTGAGCGAGTTCACCGACCCCTGTGGAACGTTCGAGACCCAGGAGAAGGCTCCCTACGCCGTCACCGGCTACTGGATCACCCCCACGTCCAACCCGTGCACCTGGCGCAGCCAGCTCCAGCAGATCCACCGCGTCGGCGGCGACACCGTCATCAGGATCGGCTACGGCCTGCAGTACCGCACGGTCGACGGCAAGGGGCGCGTCAAGACCCGCGACGGCGAGGTCGACTCCCTCTACGAGGCGTGCGAGGAGGACGGGGTCACCTGCCACGAGTCCGCCGAGCGCGACCTCAAGGAGGCGCACCCCGACAACCGCATCGGGCGCGTGTACGTCTACCGCACCGACGAGTCGTTCGGCGACAACCTGTTCCGGTGCCGGCCCATGGAACGCAGGATCGACGGCGGCAAGCGCACCTACTTCCGCCTCATCGCCCCGCCGGACGGCTCCGACGACCCGACCTGCGACTTCTCCAAGGGAGCCACGTACGACCTGATCCTCATCGCCGGCTCACCCGAGGACAGCCTGACCAAGCTGCTCGACCTCGGCGACCAGTTCGGCGTGCAGGTCTTCCCCGCGCTGCCGCTGGCTCCGCGCGACCCCGACAGCCCGATCAGGGCCAACCGCAAGCACATCGGCACGCTCACCACGGTCACCCGCCGCATCCTGCAGGACTACGGCGCGCGCTTCGCCGACCGGCAGTCGCTCGGCGGCGTCTATCAGCCGTTCGAGGTGCAGATGTCCGACACCCTGGCCGGCAATCCCACCCTTGAGGTGTACGCCGACCAGCACCGCATCGTCGCCCAGGAACTGCCCGGCAAGCCCATCCTGATCAGCCCCTACCTCGACGCCCGCAAGCGTGTCCCCTTCGGCCAGACCCCCGCGCAGGTCGCCGAGGGGTTCAAGGCGCTGGCGCGCACCGGCGTCGGCATCATCGCCCCGCAGGACAGCCGCGGCACCGGCAAGGTCGGCCTCTACTGGCCCGACGAGCGCGGCGACGAGGTGGACGAGCGGCTGCGCCCCGTCGTCGGCGAGAGCACCTACGGGACCGCCTACCACGGCTCCACCCGCGACTACTACCGCGAGATGGCGGAGGCGCGCGAGGAGATGATCGAAGGCGGCCGGGACGTGCAGCTCTGGGCCAACGTCGAAGCCTTCGAGCCGTCGGGCGATGAGCCCTGCGCCACCCACGGCACCCGCGGCAAGACCGACAAGAAGCGGCTCGACCAGGCGGTCGCCATGGCGGGCCGCTACGTCCAGAAGATCGTCTCGTACATGTGGAGCGACTTCATGACCTGCGGCTCGCCGTCGGTGGAGTCGGAGATCATGCGCGACTGGCAGCGGCCGATCGCGGTCGACGCCATCCGCCGCGCCCGCGCCCCCGAGGACGGGGTCGAGGTGCGCGGCTACAACCTCAAGGACGGCACCGTCACCGTCACCTGGTCGGGCGGCACGGCCGACCTGGTCGTCTCCGAGGTGGGCTGGCTGGACGAGGACCCCCTGGACGAGCTGCCCGAGCACATGCAGACGGCCTGGGTGCCCTTCGACTGGGGCCAGGTGCCCGAAGGGGAGTGGGTCCGCATCACCGTCAAGCTCCCCTCCGGCCAGTCGACCACCGAACCCCTGCACGTCCGCATCGACACCTGATCCTCGACAGCGTGTAACGTGCCTGCATGGTCCCGCGCATTCCGGTCAGCGTCGACCTGGTCGTGCTCACGGTCCGTAACGGGGCGCTCAGCGCGCTGGTGTGGCGCCGCGACAACCCGCCCTTCCTGCGCCGCTGGTCGCTGTCGGGCGGGTTCATCCAGCTCGACGAGGACCTTCCCGCGGCCGCCCAGCGCATCCTGGCCGAGCGCGCCGGCCTCCCCGGCGCGCCCGTCCACCTGGAGCAGCTCCAGACCTACGGCTACCCCGACCGGGACCCCCGCCAGCGCGTGCTCAGCGTCGCCTACCTCGGCCTCGCCCCCGACCTGCCCGCCTCGGAGAAGGCCCACATGAGCTGGCAGCCGGTCGGCTCGCTCGCCGTCATGGCCTTCGACCACCGCCGCATCATGCTCGACGGGGTCGAGCGGGCCAGGGCCAAGCTGGAGTACACCCCGCTGGGCGCCGCCTTCTGCCCGCCGGAGTTCACGGTGGCGGACCTGCGGAAGGTGTACGAGATCGTCTGGGGTCGCGCCCTCGACCCGCGCAACTTCCACCGCAAGGTGACCAAGGCGGAGGGCTTCCTGGTCGAGACCGGCGCCACCACGACCCGCGACGGCGGCCGCCCCGCCAAGCTCTACCGCCGCGGCCCGGCCGAGCTGCTGCATCCCCCGATGCTCCGCTCGCTCAAGGAGTGACCAGGGCCTCGCGGCGGTTTCAGGTGGGGCTGGCCTATCGTATGGACATGCCTCGTTTCCGCCCGATCCTCGACACCATGCCCGCCTACAAGCCGGGCAAGGCCGTCACGACCTCCGACGGCCGGTCGTACAAGCTGTCGTCCAACGAGTCGCCCTACGAGCCGCTGCCGTCCGTCGTGGCGGCCATCGCCGAGGGGGCGCGGCTCGTCAACCGCTACCCCGATCCGGGTGCGGTCGAGCTGACCGAGGCGCTCGCCGGCCGGCTCGGGGTGCCGGCGGAGCACCTCGCGCTCGGCGCGGGCTCGGTGACGGTGGCGCAGCAGCTGTTCGAGAGCGTCGGCGACCCGGGCGTCGAGGTGGTCTACGCGTGGCGGTCGTTCGAGGCGTACCCGCTCCTCGCCGACCTGGCCGGCGTGACGTCCGTACGGGTGCCGCTGGCGGGGGAGGACCACGACCTCGACGCCATGGCCGAGGCGATCACCGACAGGACCCGCATGGTGTTCGTGTGCAACCCGAACAACCCGACGGGCACCGCGATCCGTGAGCGGGAGCTGGTGGCGTTCCTGGACCGGGTGCCGGAGGACGTGCTGGTGGTGCTGGACGAGGCCTACCGCGAGTACGTCCGCGACGAGTCGGTGCCCGACGGCCTCACCCTCTACCGCGACCGGCCGAACGTCTGCGTGCTGCGGACGTTCTCCAAGGCGTACGGGCTCGCGGGTCTGCGCGTCGGCTATCTGGTCGGCCACGAGCCGGTGGCCGCCGCCGTACGCAAGACGATCGTCCCGTTCGCGGTCAACCAGCTCGCCCAGGTGGCCGCCGTGGCGTCGCTGGCGGCGGAGGGTGAGCTGCTGGAGCGGGTCGAGCGGGTGGTCAAGGAGCGCACCCGGGTCCGCGAGGCGCTGATCGCCCAGGGCTGGGAGGTGCCGCCTACGGAGGCCAACTTCGTCTGGCTGCGGCTGGGCGAGCGCACGATGGACTTCGCCGCGGCCTGCGCGGTCGAGGGCGTGGCCGTCCGGCCGTTCGCGGGCGAGGGCGCCCGGGTCTCCATCGGCGACCCGGAGGCCAACGACGCCTTCCTGGCCGCCGCGGCCGGCTTCAGGACGTCGTAGTCACGGTCCCGGCCGGCTCGGGGATCTTGGGGCGTCGCCGTTCGGTCGACACGACCAGGGCGACGCCCACCAGGATCACCAGGCCGCCCAGCAGGAGCTGCACGGTCACCTGCTCCTGCAGCACGAGCACGCCGAGGATCACCGCCACGACCGGGTTCACGTACGCGTACGTCGACACGAGCGAGATCGGCGCGTTGCCCAGGAGCCAGGTGTAGGCGGTGAAGCCCACGAGCGAGCCGATCAGCACGAGATACGCGAGCGCGGCCCACGATCGGCCGGAGACGAGCGCGGGGTCGAAGCTCTCGCCCGACACGGCGCCGACGACGATCATGCCGAGGCCGCCGACGGCCATCTCGACGGTGCTGGCGGCGAACGTGTCGGCCGGCATCGCGATCCGTCCCGACAGGAACGAGCCGACGGACCAGGACGCGGAGGCGATCAGGATGACCACGATCCCGGTCACGCTGCCTTCGGCGCCGCCGCTGAGCGACACGGCCGCCACGCCGGCGAACCCGACCAGCACCCCGGCCAGCGTGAGCACCTGGGGCCGGTCCCGTACCGCGATCCTGAACATCACCAGCCAGAGCGGCACGGACGCCACGAGCAGCGCGGCCAGACCGGTGGAGATGTGCTGCTCGGCGACGGCCACCATGCCGTTGCCGCCGGTCAGCAGCAGGAGCCCGACGACCGCCGCGCCGGCGAACTGGCGGCGCGTCATCCGGAAGACCCCGGGGCCCTTCCTGATCAGCAGGAACGCTCCGAGAAGCAGCGCGGCGGTGAGGAAGCGCAGGGCGCCGCTGAGCATGGGCGGCATGGTCTCGATGGCGATGGCGATGCCCAGGTAGGTGGAGCCCCAGACTACGTAGACGATGCCCAGCGCCACCCAGACGAGGACGGAAATCCGCCTGTCAGGTGTGTCAGCTGTCATGACTCATGACGATAGCGTCCGGGGCCGACAGAACGCTCGCCGGTATCAGACGTTGAGATGCGGGGGCGCGGGCGCTGCCGTAAAGGCCCTGAAACGATTGGCGCCCCCGTCCGAATACCATCGATCGGGGGCGACGGACTTCATACCCGTCTCAAGACGCCGCCAACCGTGAATTCACCGGAAGTCAACCCAGAGTCTCTGAATCCGTGTCCAGAACCCGGGGCACGACCCGCCGCGAAGCCCAAACCCCGCCCACGAACCCCCGCCGCCCAGGCAAGGCGGCGAGGGCGCGGTGGTGCTCAGCGGGGTCCCAGTTTCTCCACGATCAGGCGGTACAGCTGGCGCGGGCGGCCCGGCTGCGGTGTGCGGTTAGGCGGCAACGGCCACGCGAGTCCCTCGTCAACCAGCGTGCGCAGCAGCCGCCGCGCCGTCCGCGGCGTCACCCCCAGCATCTTCCCGGCGCCCTCGGCGTCGACCACGGTGTCGCCGCCCTCCAGCTTGGCCGCCAGCCGCGACAGCACCTCCACGCCCTTCGGCTTGAGCGCGGCCGCGCCCGCCGGCGGCATCCGGGGCGCAGGGATGAGCGCCCGGCCCTCGCGGTCCACCGCGAACCCCTGGGCCTGCTTGCCCGCCTGCGTGCGCGCCAGCGCGGCCCGTGCGTGCGACTCGGCGTCGTGCGTGGTGCGTCCCATGCCCACGCCCACCTCGACCGCCAGCCCCAGCTCGTCGCGGATCCTGGCGGCGAACGGCAGCACCCGGAACCCGTCGGTGGCCGCCGCGATCGAGCCCCTGGTGGCGGTCACCAGGTAGCTGTGGTCGTCGATGGGCCAGACCGTGGCGTTGATCCGGTTGGACTCCTGGACGAGCAGCCGGTGCAGCGACAGCCGCAGCTCGTCGCGCCAGTAGCGGGGCGCCGCCCGCCGTACCGGCTCGCGCAGCGTCGGCACCTCCACCAGCACGACCGTGAGCTGCGACTCCTCCAGCCGGTGGTGCGCGCCGAGCAGCGCGGCGGTGTGCAGGGCCGTGCGGATGGCCGCCGACGTCGGCCGGACCCTGATGACCGGCACGCCGGCCGCCTGCAGGCGCTCGGCCACGGCGGGCAGGCAGGTCAGCGCCCCCGTCGTCGTGCCCTGGCGGGTGAGCCGCTCATGGTAGGCGGCGATCGTGCCGGTCGCGCCCGGCTCGTCGCGGCTGTGCACGTCCGCCGCGGGGATGCCGAGGTCGGTGTACGCCTCCTCGACGTCGGCCCGGCTCACCACGTCCACGCTCACCCGCTGCGGGTCGAACCGCGGGTCGAGCGCCGCCTTGGCCAGCGCCGCCATCATCGCCGCCCCGCCGACCTGGACATAGGTGGCCGGCATGGTCAGCACGCCGGAACGCCTGGCCAGGTCGTAGGGCACCGGGCTGGCGAACAGACAGGCGTCCACCCCGGGCCCCAGCCGTGTCACCTTGTCGGGCGCCTCCTGTTCGTCACGATAGGCGGCGGCCACCAGGCGGCACGGAAGCGGCGCTGCTGCGTGCCCCATCAACATGACCCGCTCGACCAGGTCATGAGGTCCGACCACGCCAA
Organism: Nonomuraea sp. CA-218870; assembly: GCF_050936535.1. Taxonomy (NCBI): domain Bacteria; kingdom Bacillati; phylum Actinomycetota; class Actinomycetes; order Streptosporangiales; family Streptosporangiaceae; genus Nonomuraea; species Nonomuraea sp. CA-218870. The sequence goes on from NZ_JBNJMN010000001.1 coordinate 884,586, forward strand.
TGGTGAGATCCGGTGTCATAGCGCCCGCGCGTGACACCCGGGAAGTTTCTTCCGCCCTCTCGGCCAATGTTCGTCCCATCCTGCGATCCGTTGCAGTGCTCTCTTTTGGAACGATCGCTCGCGAGGGCCGTAATGTCACGCCCGACTTTTCCGGAAAGCTGTTCTGGTTGACCGCCCGAGAAGGTATATCAGCAGCTCAGCGCCGGATTCTCAAGGATTTTCAGGGTTCAGAAATCTCTCGTGTAATGTCCGCGCCGAGCGCGCGCATTCGCGGCGCGAGATGTGCGTGTCCGCGATCGATGAGGTATCCCGAGTCGATGACGGTCTCGCCTTTGGCCGCCAGTCCGGCGAGCACCAGTGCTATACCCGAACGCAGATCGTGAGCGGTTACGTGAGTTCCGGTCAGCGGCGTCGCGCCGCGCACGATGGCCCGGCTGCCCGCGACCTCCACGTTGGCGCCCATCTTGTTGAGCTCGGCGGCCAGCGCGAAGCGGCCGTCGAAGATCCGCTCGTGGATGTAGCTCGTGCCGCCCGCCAGCGCGGCCACCGTCATCATCGGCGACTGCAGGTCGGTGGCGAAGCCGGGATAGGTGTCGGTGATGATGTTGATCGGCCGCAGCGGCCGGTCGCAGCGCACCTGCAGCACCGCGCCCTGCCGGACGAAGTCGACCCCCATCTGCTCCAGCTTGTAGCGCACCACCCCCAGGTCGAGGCCGGTGCCGACGAGGCTGACCTCACCTTGTGTGATGGCGGCGGCCATGGCGAACACGCCCGCGTCGAGCCGGTCGGGCATCACGGTGTGCTCGACGGCGTGCAGCTCCTCCACGCCCTCGACGGTGATGAAGCCGGTGCCGCCGCCGCTGATGCGCGCGCCCATCTTGGTCAGCATCTCGATGACGTCGAGGACCTCCGGCTCCAGCGCAGCGTTCTCGATGACCGTGGTGCCCTTGGCCAGGGCGGCGGCCATGATGAGGTTCTCGGTGCCGGTGTGGGAGGGGGTGTCGAGATAGAGGGTGGAGCCGGTCAGCCCGGAGGCCTTGACGTGGATGACGGTCTCGCCCTCGTCGACCACCGCGCCCAGGCGCTTGTAGCCGAGATAGTGGAAGTCGAGGTTGCGGCTGCCGAGGTTGCAGCCGCCCACCCCTTCCACGATCGCCTCGCCCAGCCGGTGGAGCAGGGCGGGGGTGAACAGCACCGAGCCCCGGAACCGGCGGGCGATCTCGGCGGGCAGCACGGGGCTGTCCAGCCGGGAGGCGTCGATGACGAGCGTGCGCTCGGACTCGTGCAGCTTGACGCGGGCGCCCACGGCCGTGGCCAGCTCGACGGCGCGGCGCACGTCCTCGATGATCGGCACGTTGCGCAGGACGGTGCGGCCGTGGGCCGTGAGCAGCGCCGCGCCGATCATGGGCAGCACGGCGTTCTTGGCGCCCTGGATGAAGGCGGTTCCACGCAGGGGGTTGCCACCGCGCACGCGGTAACGGACCATTCGGGCGGCTCCTTGTGGTTCAACGTGAGGCTCGGCCCGGCCAACAGTAGCCGGTAACACCACTTGACCCTGCCGAATCATCCTGTAAAGGCGACTCCCGTGAGCCGCTCATATGCTTCTCGGTATCGCCGGCGGGTGCGCTCGACCACGGCGTCGGGCAGAACAGGCGGAGGAGTGCCGGAGTCTTTGTCCCATCCGGATTCCGGCGAATTTAGCCAATCACGGACAAATTGCTTGTCATAGGACGGCTGCGAACGGCCCGGCCGCCATTGGTCGGCCGGCCAGAACCGCGACGAGTCGGGCGTGAGCACCTCGTCCCCCAGCGTCAGCACACCGTCGGCGTCCCGGCCCAGCTCGATCTTGGTATCGGCGACGATGATGCCGCGCTCGCGGGCGATCTCCGCGCCCCGCGCGTAGACGGCTAGCGTGACGCGGCGCAGCTCCGCCGCCGTCTCCTCGCCCACCTCGGCGACCACCCGCTCGTACGGGATCGGCTCGTCGTGCTGACCCGCGGGCGCCTTCGTGGACGGCGTGAAGATCGGCTCTGGCAGCCGCGACCCGTCCTGGAGGCCCGGCGGCAGCGCGATGCCCGACACCGCGCCGGTCGCGTGGTACTCGGCCAGCCCGCCCCCCGTCAGGTAGCCCCTGGCCACGCACTCGATCGGCACCATGGTCAGCGGCTTCACCAGCACGCTGCGCGCGTCGGGCCCCGGGGACAGCACGTGGTTGGGCACCACGTCGCGCAACTGGTCGAACCACCACAGCGAGAGCTGGGTGAGGACCGCCCCCTTGTCGGGGATCTCGGGCTCCAGCACGTGGTCGAAGGCCGAGATCCGGTCGGAGGCGACCATGAGCAGCGCCCCCTCGTCCGTCACGTACAGCTCGCGGACCTTGCCGGAGTGCAGGTGTCTCATCGGGCGATGTCCGTCCGGTAGTGAGCGCCGCGCATCCGGATCCGCCCGGCCAGCTCGTACGCGTGAGCGCGCGCGCTCTCCTGGTCGGGGCCGGTGCCGACGACGTTCAGCACCCGGCCGCCGGCGGAGACCGGCTCGCCGTCGCGCAGCGTCGTCCCGGCGTGGAGCACGTACGCGCCGGTGGTGGGCTCCAGCCCGGCGATCGCGTCGCCCTTGACCGGGGCGGCGGGATAGCCCTCGGCCGCGACGACCACGCACACCGCCGACCCCGGCCGGAACACCGGGTCGAGCCCCAGCTCGCCGGTCGCGCAGGCCATCAGCAGCCCGCCCAGCGGCGTCTCCAGCCGGTCGAGCAGCACCTGCGTCTCCGGGTCGCCGAACCGGGCGTTGAACTCCACCACCTTCGGCCCCTTGGCGGTCAGCGCCAGCCCCACGTAGAGCACTCCCTGGTAGGGCAGCCCGCGCCGGGCCAGCTCCGCGATCGTCGGGTGGACGACCTCGCGCATCACCTGCTCGGTCAGCCCTTCGGGGATCCACGGCAACGGGGTGTAGGCGCCCATCCCGCCGGTGTTGGGGCCCGCGTCGCCGTCGTAGGCCCGCTTGAAGTCCTGGGCCGGCTGGAGCGGCACCGCCGTGCTCCCGTCGCAGAGCGCGAACAGCGACACCTCGGGCCCGTCGAGGAACTCCTCGATCACCACCCGGCCGCACGCCCGCGCGTGGCGCAGCGCCTCCTCCAGGTCGTCGGTGACGACGACGCCCTTGCCGGCGGCCAGGCCGTCGTCCTTGACCACGTACGGGGCGCCGAACTCGGCGCACGCGGCCGCGGCCTCCTCGGCGCTCTCGCACACCCGCGCCTCGGCCGTCGGCACCCCGGCGGCCCGCATGATCTCCTTGGCGAACGCCTTGGACCCCTCGATCATCGCCGCCTGCCTGGACGGGCCGAAGCAGGCGATGCCGGCCTCCCGCACCGCGTCGGCCACCCCGGCGACCAGCGGCGCCTCCGGCCCCACGACCACGAGATCCACCCCCAGCCGCTTGGCCAGCCCGGCGACGGCCTGAGGGTCGGCCGGATCGACGGCATGCAGCTGGGCGACCTGCCCGATCCCCGGGTTGCCCGGGGCGCCGTGCACCTCGACGACCTGCGGATCCAGCCCGAGCGAACGGCAGAGGGCGTGCTCCCGCCCTCCGGAACCAATAACGAGTACGCGCACCCGCCCATTCTCGCAGCCCCCGCGCCCGTCCACCTCCAGGGCCCCGGCCGCGCCCGCGAAGGGACGGAGGCGAGGGGAGGTTGGAAGCCGCGGGGGAGGGCAGGAGCCCCGCTGCCGGGAAATGCCGGAACGGTTCTGGATGTTTTGGCGACGACCGGCGGTTGCGGTGACCGCTCGACGAGTACAGTCAGGTTGGTTCCCCGGCCCGTGATAAATTGGGGCGGCTTTATGGCGTCTCGTGTGATTGGAGGTGGTCCGGGATGAATCCTGGTGATCCCAGCAGTACGTGCTCGATCACGTACCTGCCGTATTCCCCTGACCACTCCAATCCGGCAGCCTGATCATGCCTCCACGCATTCCTTCTTGATTTAAGAGGTGATGCCGCATCACGCGTGGAGCGTGCGAGGTCGGGCGGAAAGGGACTGCCATGCGCTCGTCCACGCTTTTCCGTCGCATCAACCGTCACCCCGTTCAGCCGCACCACCCGCGCCCGCGTCACCAGCCGGTGAGTGAGGCGCGCGTGCCGCCCGTCGACTCCCTCGTGGATCACGCCGCGTACGTCGAGGGCGAGAAGACCCGGGCCGCGGGCATCGTCGAGTCACTGGAGCTGGTCCGCCGGCACAACAGGCACACCGAGGGCGCGAAGGCGTTCGTCTGGGTGGGCCTGCACGAGCCGGCCGCGCCGGAGGTCGAGTGGCTGGCCGAGGTCTTCGGACTCCATCCGCTCGCCGTCGAGGACGCCGTCAAGGCCCACCAGCGCCCCAAGGTGGAGCGCTACGGCGACTCGCTGTTCATGGTGCTCAAGACGATCGCGTACCTGGACCACGCCGAGCCGACCGGCGAGATCATCGCCACGGGCGAGATAATGATCTTCCTCGGCCCCGACTTCGTGGTCACCGTGCGCCACGGCGAGCACTGCCCGCTGTCGGAGGTGCGCGAGCGCATCGAGGACAGCCGTGAGCTGCTGGCGCGCGGACCGGCGGGCGTGCTGCACGCGATCGCCGACCACGTCGTCGACCGCTACCTCCAGGTCGCCGACCTCATGCAGCTGGAGCTGGAGGACGTCGAGGCCACGGTGTTCGCCGACGTCAGCTCCCGCGACATCAACCGGATCTACCAGCTCAAGCGCGAGATGCTCGACCTGAAGCGGGCGGTCACCCCGTTGCAGGCGCCGCTGGCCGCGCTGCCGCAGCGGCGGGTCGTCCCGTCGGAGATGCGCGAGTACTTCCGCGACGTCGGCGACCACCTGTCGCGCGTGTGCGAGCAGGTGGAGTCGTCCAACGAGCTGTGCAGCTCGATCCTGCAGGCGGCGCTGGCCCGTTCGAACGCGCTGGCCAACGAGGACATGCGCAAGATCTCGTCCTGGGTCGCCATCATGGCGGTGCCGACGATGATCGCCGGGATCTACGGCATGAACTTCGACCTCATGCCCGAGACCCGGATGGCGTGGGGCTACCCGGCCGTGCTGGCCGTGATGGTCACGGTGTGCGTGCTGCTGCACCGCGGCTTCCGCCGCAACGGCTGGCTCTGAGTCACACGCCGACCGGCCTGAGCGGGCCGACGGGCTCGGGCAGATCGAGCCCGCGCTCGCGCCACAGCTCGCGCATCCGGTCGGGATAGTCGGTGACGATCCCGGAGACGCCGAGGTCGAGCATGCGGGCGCCGAGCGCGGTGTCGTTGACGGTCCAGACGGCGACGTCGAGCCCCGCCGCGGCGGCCTGGGACATAAGCCGCTCGTCCACCATCACGTGCTCGGGCGAGAGCGTGGTGGCGCCGGCGGCGCGGGCGGCCGCGGGCGGGTCGTCGCCGAGCGGGCCGTTCCAGTCGAGGGTGTCGAGCTCGATCAGCGCGAAGCGCCGGATCCCGGGCGCGAGCTCGGCCACGCGCGAGATGATCCGCCAGTCGAAGCTGAGGATCGCCGCGTTGTGCAGCCTGCCGTGCCGGTCGAGCTCGTCGAGCACCAGCTCGGCGAACTCCTCGGGGCCGGCCGACAGCGTGGGCCTGGTCGGGTCGGACTTCAGCTCGACGTGCAGCCGTACGCCGCCCGCCTCGTAGGCGTTGACCAGCCCCAGCACGGCTCCGAGCGTGGGCATGCGGGTGTCGGGCATCGCCACCTGGGTCAGCGCGAACGGGTCCTGCGGATGGCGGGGGAAGCGCACCCCCACGTCGAGCGTGCGCAACTGCGCGAGGGTGAGCGAGTTGATCGGTTTTCCGACGTACGGGAAAGCCGGGTCGTCCGGGGTGACCGGGCGCGTGTCGGCGCTGGTGACGGCGGAGACCGTGAGGTCGTGCGTCAGCACGAGCCGGCGGTCGGCGGTGAGCGCGACGTCGAGCTCCAGGGCGTGGACGCCGAGCTCCATCGTCCGGCTCATGCCGGGCAGCGTGTTCTCCGGCCAGAGGCCCCGCGCTCCCCGATGACCATGTATCTCAACGCGCACACGGGGACCCTACAGGGATCAGGCCCTCTTGAGCGGGTGCCACGCCGTGTCCTTTTTATACCGATTGCAGCGAAGCTGCCGTTGATGGAAGTCTCAGATGTAGACGATCCGGTGTTATTCCGGCACAGCCGAATCTGATCGATCTTTGGCAATAAATGCGACGGTAGTGCAATAAACTCAGCAACCATGACAAGTAGGCTCAAAACCACTCAGGCTGACACAGTACGGGCCTGGGTGGACGGGTGGGCCGTCTCCCGCGGCACCCCACCGCCGGTGACCGAGCCCTGGGGGCTCCGGGTGGACGTGGGACTGCCGGACCACGTCGTCCGTCACGTCGTTCCCGCCCCGACACCCGCCCTCGTCCAGCGGCTGACGTCCATGATCACCGTGCCGGGCACCTGGCTCAAGCTCTGCGCCCCGGCCGAACTGATCGCCCCCTGGCTCCCGTCCGGCTGGACGATCGACCCTCCCGAGTACCTGATGACCGGCCCCCTGACCGCCGAACCGGTGGCCGTGCCGGACGGCTACACGCTGGCCGTCACCACCCGGTCCGGCGTCACCGCCGCCCGCCTGCTCACGGCCGCGGGCGAGGTCGCCGCCCGCGGCCAGATCGCCAACGCCGGCTGGGCGGCCGTGGTGGACCAGGTGGAGACCGCCGCCGCCCACCGCCGCCGCGGCCTGGGCAGCGTCGTCATGAGGACGCTCGCGGCGACCGCCGTCTCCCGCGGCGCCACCACGGGGGTCCTGCTGGCCACCCCGGAGGGCAGGAGCCTGTACGAGAGCCTCGGCTGGCGGCTCTGCTCGCCCATGACGGCCGCCGTGCTGCGGTGATCCCTCACCGCGGGTGAGAGCAGGGGGAGTCAGGGTCCCGCGTGGCGGCGATCAGGTCGTCGAGCCGGTCGCGCACGGCCAGCAGGTCGGTGATCCGCTGGTCGATGCGGACCCGCTCGGCCGCCATCTGGCCCAGGAGCGCCGGGGGCGCCTGCTCCGCCCCCGAGTCCACACACGGCAGCACCTCGCGGACCACTCTGCTCGGCAGGCCCGCGGCGTACAGCTGCTGGATCAGCCGGACCCGGTCCACGGCGGTGCCGGGGTAGTGCCGCTGGCCGCCGGCGCTGCGGTCCGCCTGGAGCAGGCCCTGCTCCTCGTAGTAGCGCAGCGCCCGGACGCTCACTCCCGCCTTCTCGGCGACCTCACCGATGCGCACCCGTCCTCCTCCATCGGGCGGCCCCGCCCGACTTGCACCTGACGTCAACGTCAGATTTTAGCGTGGGTAGAGCCGGCATCCGCCGGGCATCCACCCCACGAGATCCCGCGTACGGCCGCCCCGGGCCGCCGCGGAAGGGAAGAACGACATGCGCGCAGTCCGCTATCACGAGTACGGCGGTGTGGAGACCCTGGTGGTCGAGCAGGTGCCGGACCCGCATCCCGGGCCCGGCGAGATCCGCGTCCGCGTCGCGGCGGCCGGAGTCAACCCCGTCGACTGGAAGGTGCGTTCCGGTGCGGTGCGCGAGGTGCTCCCCGTGGACCTCCCCGCCATTCCCGGACGCGACGCCGCCGGCGTGGTGGACGAGCTCGGTGAGGGCGTGCGGGGGGCGCGCGTCGGCGACCGCGTCTTCGGGCTGGGCGGCGTGACCGGCGCGACGGCGGAGCTGGCCGTGCTCTCGGCCTGGGCCCACGCGCCCGGCGCCTGGACCGATGAGGAGGCCGGAGGCGCCGGACTGGCATCCGTGACCGCGATGGGCGGGCTGAAGGCGCTCGGACCCCTGCCGGGGCGCACCCTGCTGATCGAGGGCGCCGCCGGAGGCGTGGGCAGCGCCGCGGTCGAGATCGCGGCCGCCCGGGGCGCCACCGTGATCGGGACGGCCGGCGAGCGCAACCATGAGTTCCTCGCCTCGCTCGGCGCCGTACCCACCACCTACGGCGCCGGACTCGCCGAGCGCCTCGCCACCCTGGCTCCGGACGGTGTCGACCTCGCCCTCGACACGGCGGCCTCCGGGTCCCTGGCCGACCTCGTCGCGATCGTGGGCGACCCCGCCCGCGTGGCGACGGTCGCCGACCACGCCAACGCCCAGCGCCTGGGCGTGCGGCTGGCGAACGCCGAGAACGACTTCACCCTGCTGGCCGAAGCGGGCGAACTCGGCCGGCAGGGCCGCTACACCCCGCGCGTCGAGCGGACCTACCCGCTCGAACGGATCGCGGAAGCGCACGCGTACGCCGAGCGCGGACACACGCGGGGAAAGATCGTGGTCCGCGTCTGAGCTCGCCCGCCGGCCGCGGGAAGCCCGCACCTCCGGGCCTGAAGAGACGGGATGCGGGCGTCAGATCAGCGAACGGATCACCAGGGTCTGGTCGCGGCCGGGGCCCACGCCGATGGCGGAGATGGGCGCGCCGCTCATCTCCTCCAGCGCGCGCACGTACGCCTGCGCGTTCGGCGGCAGATCCTCGAACGTCTTCGCTTCCGAGATGTCCTCCTGCCAGCCGGGCAGCTCCTCGTAGATCGGCTTGGCGTGGTGGAACTCCGTCTGCGTCATCGGAATCTCGTGGTGCCGCGTCCCGTCGACGTCGTACGCCACGCACACCGGGATCCGCTCCAGCCCCGACAGCACGTCCAGCTTGGTGAGGAAGAAGTCGGTGACGCCGTTGATCCGGGTCGCGTAGCGGGCGATCACCGCGTCGAACCAGCCGCAGCGCCGGTTGCGGCCGGTCGTGACGCCGTACTCGCCGCCCGTCTGGCGCAGCCACTCGCCCATCTCGTCCTCCAGCTCCGTCGGGAACGGGCCGGAGCCGACACGGGTGGTGTAGGCCTTGAGGATGCCGATCACGCGGGTGAGCCGGTTCGGCGGGATGCCGGCGCCGGCGCACGCGCCGCCCGAGGTGGGCGAGGAGGAGGTGACGAACGGGTAGGTGCCGTGGTCGATGTCGAGGAGCGTGCCCTGGCCGCCTTCCAGCAGCACGAACTTGCCCTCGTCCAGCGCCTTGCTCAGCACCAGCGAGGTGTCGGCGATGTGCGGCTTGAGCCGCTCCGCGTAGCCGAGATACTCCTCCACCACCGCGTCGGCCTCGATGCCGCGCCGGTTGTAGAGCTTGGTGAGCACCTGGTTCTTCTCGCCCAGCGCCACCTCGATCTTCTTGGCCAGGATGCCCGGGTCGAGCAGGTCCTGCACCCGCACGCCGACCCGATAGATCTTGTCGCCGTAGGCCGGGCCGATGCCGCGGCCGGTCGTACCGATCTTGGCCTTGCCCAGATAGCGCTCGGTAACCTTGTCGAGCGCCTTGTGGTGGGGCATGATCAGGTGCGCGTTGGCGGAGATGAGCAGCCGCTCGGCGGAGATCCCCCGCGCGGCCAGCCCGTCGATCTCGCCCAGCAGCACCGCCGGGTCGATCACGACGCCGTTGCCGATCACCGGCACCACGTGTGGCGACAGGATGCCCGTGGGCAGCAGGTGAAGCGCGTATTTCTGGTCGCCGATGACCACGGTGTGGCCCGCGTTGTTGCCACCCTGATAACGGACGACGTAGTCGACGTCGCCACCGAGCAGGTCGGTGGCCTTGCCCTTGCCCTCATCGCCCCACTGGGCACCCACGAGAACGGCAGCCGGCATGGTGAAGTCTCCCGAACACAAAACGAAACCCCTGGCGCAAGCGCGACAGGGGCTCTTGCGTAGAGAGACTACCCGAGTGGGGCTAATCGCCCCAAGACCTACCCCTTGGTCAGCGCGTCATAGCCGGTCTCGGTGCTGTCCTTGAGGAACTGCAGGCAGCGCTCCGCCTCGTCCTTCTCGCCGATGGCCAGCGCGGCCCTGCTCAGCGCGTACAGGCAGCGCAGGAAGCCGCGGTTGGGCTCATGTTCCCACGGGATCGGCCCATGGCCCTTCCACCCACTGCGGCGCAGATGGTCGAGGCCGCGATGGTAGCCCGTGCGGGCGAAGGCGTAGGAGGTGACGGCGTGACCCTGAGCGAAGGACTCCTCCGCCAGCGCCGCCCACGCCGCCGGGTAGGCGGGGAAGCGGGCGGCGACGTCGGAGACCTTGGCGCCGGACTCGAGGGCCTCCCTGGCCTCGGGCGTGTCCGGCAGTTCGGTCGGGGGCGGCCCGGCGAGAAGGTTATCCATAGGACAAGTCATACCCGCCGGGCCGTCGTCGTGGCTAGGTGAGCTTCGTCCCGCTGCTCTTGAGGTGTTCGCACGCCTCGGTGACGCGGGCGGCCATGCCCGCCTCGGCCGACTTGCCCCACGAGCGCGGGTCGTACGACTTCTTCTTGCCGACGTCGCCGTCGACCTTCAGCACGCCGTCGTAGTTGCGGAACATGTGGTCGGCGACCGGCCGGGTGAAGGCGTACTGCGTGTCGGTGTCGATGTTCATCTTGACGACCCCGTACGAGATCGCCTCGTGGATCTCCTCGAGCAGGGAGCCGGAGCCGCCGTGGAAGACCAGGTCGAACGGCTTGTCCTTGCCGAACTTGGCGCCGACCGCCTCCTGGATCTCCTTGAGCACGCTCGGCCGCAGCTTGACGTGGCCGGGCTTGTAGACGCCGTGGACGTTGCCGAACGTGGCGGCGAGCATGTAGCGGCCCTGGTCGCCCACGCCGACCGCCTCGGCGGTGGCCAGCGCGTCGCCGGCCGTGGTGTAGAGCTTCTCGTTCATCTCGCCGACGACGCCGTCCTCCTCGCCGCCGACCACGCCGATCTCCATCTCCATGATGATCCGGGCGCGGGCGCACTTGTCGAGGAGCTCCTTGGCGATCTCCAGGTTCTCCTCCAGGGGTACGGCGGAGCCGTCCCACATGTGGGACTGGAAGAGCGGGTCGAGGCCCCTGGACACGCGCTCCAGGGAGATGTCGACGAGCGGGCGCATGAAGCCGTCGAGCTTGTCCTTGGGGCAGTGGTCGGTGTGCAGCGCCACCGTGACCGGATACTTGGCGGCCACCACCCGGGCGTACTCGGCGAGCGCCGTCGCACCGGTCACCATGTCCTTGACCGTCGAGCCGGAGAGGTAGTCGGCGCCACCCGTGGACACCTGGATGATGCCGTCGCTCTCCGCTTCGGCGAACCCGCGCAGCGCGGCGTTCAGCGTCTGGGACGAGGTCACGTTGATCGCCGGATAGGCGAACCCGCCTGCCTTGGCTCGATCGAGCATCTCGGCGTAGACCTCAGGAGTCGCGATGGGCATGAGTTATCTCCCTAGAAGTAACGGCTTCGCGCTGTTCAGTATCCCGGTTCTCGTACCCGTGGTGGTAGAGGCGACGCCCCCACCGGCTCCGCGGCCGCGCGAAGATGCCGATCGGATCGGGAAAGCGCGCTTACCATTGGATAGTCTCCTGGCGTGGGACGCCACAGGTCGGATCCGATGGGCCTCGCCCGCCTGGCGCTCGCCGTCCTGGCGGTGGGTGCTCTGGTGGTGCTGCTGGTCATCGGCGGGCGGGCCTTGTTCGACTCGCTCGACACCAGCGACGCGGCGCCCGTGCGCCCGTCGTCCACGCCCACGACCAGTGCGCCGGCCGCGACCGTGCGCATCGAGTGCGTGGCCGACGTCTGCCCGCTCGTGACCGTGCGCGTCCCCGGCGGCGACGTGCTCCAGCACCGCGACATGACCCGGGGCGAGGAGGTCAGCTACTTCGAGCCCGAGCTCGACGTGGTGCTCTCCGACGCCGCCACCGTACGCGTCACCGAGAACGGGCGGCCCCGGCCGCAGGGCGAGCCGGGGGAGCGCGAGGCGTTCACAGTCCGAGATCCTGAAGAGTGAACGCGCAGCGGTAGTCGAGCCCCTCCTCCGCCATCCTCGCGGCGGCGCCCCGGTCGACGATCGTGGCCACCGCGACCACCTCGGCCCCCTCCTCGCGCAGCGCCTCCACGGCGGTCAGCGGAGACGAGCCGGTCGTCGAGGTGTCCTCGACCACGAGCACCCGGCGGCCCTTCACGTCGGGGCCCTCGATCCGGCGCTGCATCCCGTGAGCCTTCTGGGCCTTGCGCACCACGAACGCGTCCAGCGAGCGCCCGCGCGCCGCCGCGGCGTGCAGCATGGCGGTCGCCACCGGGTCGGCCCCGAGCGTGAGCCCGCCCACGGCGTCGTAACCGAGATCGGCCGTCAGATCCAGCAGCACGCCGCCGACCAGCGGGGCCGCCACGCCGTCGAGGGTGATGCGGCGCAGGTCGAGATAGAAGTCGGCCTCCCGCCCGGAGGAGAGCACCACCCGGCCGTGCACGACGGCCTTCTTCTTGATCTCGGCCAGCAGGCTGTCGCGGTCACTCATGGCCTCAGCTTAGGGCCCTCACCCGACGGCAAAGAGGCGTGCCCGGTTTAGCCATGGGCGGCAGTGCGGAATGACTCCACGGGCAACGTTTCGTAACTGCGAGGTCACTATGAGCGTGGAATCACCGCAGAGCGACGCACACCTTCTGCATGCCGTCAGAACGGGTGATGCCACGGCATACGGGCAGCTCCACGAGCGCCACGTCACTGCCGCCCGCACCCTGGCCGCGCAGCTCGTGGCGGACGAGGCGGAGATCGGCGACGTCGTCGCCGCATCGTTCGCCCGCGTCCTCGACCAGGTCAGCCGCGGCGGCGGACCGGCGGCGGCCTTCCGCCCCTTCCTGCTCGCCACGGTCCGGCGCACGGTCGCCTACCGCACCCGCGCGACCTCCGGCATCGACCTGTTCGACCCGGCCGACGACCCGGCGACGGTGCGGCTGGAAGGATCGCTGATCGCGCAGGCCTACCTGGCGCTGCCGGAACGCCGGCAGGCGGTGCTCTGGCACACCGAGGTGGAGAACGCCAGGCCCGCCGACGTGGCGCCGCTGCTCGGGCTGTCGGCCAACGGGGTCGCCGCGCTGGCCTACCGGGCGCGCGAGGGCCTGCGGCAGGCCTACCTGCGGACCTATCTGACGGGCGGGCCGCCGTCCGAGTGCAGGACGGTGATCGGCAGACTCGGCGCCTACGTGCGGGGCGGGCTGACCCGGCGCGACACCCGCGCGGTGGACGAGCACGTAGGCGACTGTCCCAACTGCCACACCGTCCTGCGGGAGCTGACCGACGTCACCCGCGGGCTGCGGGCCGTCGTCGGGCCCCTCGTGCTCGGCGCCGCCGCCGGCGGCTACCTGGCGGCCATGTCCCGGCCCGCCCCCGCGGCTGTGCCCGGCCGCGTGCTCGGCTGGATGCGGCGCAGGTCGGTACGGCAGGTCCTGGTGGCGGGCGGCGCGCTGACCGTGATGACCGTGGCGGCGGCCTTCGCGGTGGCGTCGGGCCGGGACCTCGGGGCGCGGCCCCCGGTGTCCCACCCCCGCCCGTCCGCCGACCGCGTCGTCCCCGACCCCGGCGGCGCTCCCACCCCGGCCTCCACCGGCCCGGGCGGGGCGAAGCCCGGCACCCCCACATCGGACCCACCCGCCTCCGGCCCGCGCGAACAGCGCTCCGGCGCACCGGCATCGTCGGACGCGGACGAGCGGCCCGAAACCGACCGCAGGCCGGACGCCGTCAGCGAGCGGGCACGCATCCCCCCGGCCCTCGTCCCACCCCACCCAACCCCCTCCCACAACCGCGCCGCCGCCCCGGACCGCCAACACGCGAACAAAGGCCCCACCCCACCGAATCGGGAGCACACCGGCGCACCGAGTCGTGAGCGCACGGGATCCAACCGGGAACGCACTGACGGGCCCGGACGCGACCGGGCGGACTCACCGAGCCGGGAGCGGGCTGGTGGCCCGGGTCGCGCGGGAGTGAGGTCACCGGATCGGAAACGGGCTGGTGGCCCGTGGCGCGGGCGGGTGGAGTCCGATGGCCGGGAGCGGGCTGGTGGCCCGGGACGTGAGGGAGTGGGATCGCCGGGCCGGGAACGCGATGATGTGCCCGGGCGTGAGCGGGTGGGGCCGGCGGATCGGGAGCGGGCTGATGCGCCGGGGCGCGAGCGGGGGCCGGGCCGGAAGCGTGTCGGTTCCTCGGTGAGAAGGCCCGGCGGGTCCGCGCCCGGCGAACCGGAGAGGGAGCGCGGGCGGTCGCGGATGCGCGGGCCGGAAGGGGCGGTCGGTGAGCGCCGGACCGGTGAAGCGCGGCTGCGGGCCTCCGTCGCGGTGATGGGCTCGCTGGTACGGGGCGAGCAGGGCGTCGTGGCACTGCGCGCCCGCAACACCGGCGAGGCCCCGACCCGCGACGTCTACGCCGCCATCGAGCTGCCTCCCGGTGTCACCCTCGCCCCTTCGGCGGGCCCGGTCGCGGAGACCCCCTGGCCCCGGAGGCGAGGCCCGGTCCGGTGGGCCATGGCGGCCACGGACCCCACCACCGGAACGCGCCGCGCCGCAGCCGCGGATCCGCCGCGAACGCTCGAAACGCGGGCTGCCGGGACACCCGAGGCCGCCGGGTGGCGGTGCAGGCCGGTGAGGGGCGGGGCCCGATGCGCCAGGCAGCCGCTGGCCCCGGGCGAGGCGGCGGCGGCCTTCCTGCGGGTGCAGGTCGCGCGGGACGCGCCCGTCGGGGCAGGGCCGAGACTCCGGGTCGAGGCGGGGGCGCTGCGGCTGAGCGGCCGGGCCTCGGCGGGCGTGCGGGAGTCCGGGGCTCCGGCGAGGTTCGCCGCTGACGGGAAGGTGACGGTCAGAGCGGTCGGGAACGCCCTGCTGACCTGCCCGGTCCGGCGTCGGGGGTGCACGGAGCCGGAGCGGCGCGACGGCGGGCGGTCGCCGGCGCGGCCGCTCGACGCCGACCGGTCACCGAGGACCGACGCCTCCAGCGCCGCCCGGCTCTCCCTGCCCGAGGGCGGCAGCGTGCTGTGGGCGGGCCTCTACTGGTCGGCCACCGCCGAACGAGCCGGGCCGATCAGGCTGAGACCGCCCGGCAGAGGTCGCTACGTGACCGTGCGGCCCAGCCGGGTCACCTGGCGGAAGCTGCCCCATGGCCCCGCCTACCAGGCGGTGGCCGACGTGACCGGGCTGGTGGCGGGCGCGGCCAAGAGCGGGGCGTGGTGGGCCGCCGACCCGCCGCTGGGCGGGCGGGGCCACGCGGGGTGGAGCCTCGTGGTCGTCACCACCGACCCGGCGGCCCCGTACGGGAACGCGCTGGTCGTCGACGCCGCGCGGGTCGTCGGCGGCGGCGCGCCGGTGCTGCGGGTGCCGCTCGACGGGCTCGAACCCGCCGGCGCGCCCGCCCGGGTGGAGCTGGTCGCCTGGGCGGGGGACGGCGGTGTGAGGGGTGACCGGGTGTCGCTCGGCTCCGGCCCGCTGGCGCCGCAGGGGGGCGGGCGCGACGCGGGCGACGTCTTCGACGGTTCGGCCAACGGCGCTTCCGGCGTGACGTCCGGCGTCGACGTGGACACGTTCAGCGCCTTTTTGCGTGCCCGTCCCAGGCTGACGATCATGGGAGGCGGGGACGTGGCGCTGTTCGGGGTCGCGGCCGTCAGCGTGCGTACGCGCTCGTGACGGCGAACGTGACAAACTGGTACGGTTCGCCTGACGGATCTGGCTTGACGCCGGTCGGGGGGCGAATCGTCAGGATTAACCCCCGAGCGATCACCCGCTTTCATTACCCTGGGACAGGGCCGCCGAGTCCGGCTCTGATGGTGCAGAGCCAGCACGTCGGACCACCACGAAAGGGGCGGTGTCAGTGGATCGCTGCGCGCTGTTCGTCGACGCCGGCTATCTGCTGGCAGACGGCGCGATGGCCGTGCATGGCACCCGCCATCGGGAGTCGGTGTCGTGGGACTATCCCGGCCTTCTGCAACTGCTGTCAAGCCTGTCCCGCGAGCGCACCGGCCTGCCGCTGCTGCGCTGTTACTGGTACGAGGCCACGATCGAGGGCCGCCGCACCCCCGAGCACGACCTGCTGGCCGACATCCCCGGCCTCAAGCTCCGCCTGTCCCGCATCCGTCCGGGCCGTCGTGAGGGCGTCGACGCGCAGGTCCACCGCGACCTGATGACGCTGGCCCGCAACAGCGCCGTCTGCGACGCGGTCGTGGTGAGCGGCGACGAGGATCTCACCCAGGTCGTCTGCGACGCGCAGGACCTCGGCGTCCGGCTGACCGTGGTGCACATCTCCGCCGACGGGGGCTGGGCCGCCTCCCGCACCCTGCGCCAGGAGTGCGACGACCTCATCGAGCTGGGCGCCGCCCATCTGCGGCCGTACGTGTCGCTGGCGACCGGGGCGTCCGAGGCCGTCAACGGCCACCAGGCGATCAGCAACGGCCACGGCGCCCACGCGCTGCCTCCGGGGTCCTCGTCGTCGCTGCAGTCGTCGGCGACCGGCACCCTGTCAGGGGCGACCGGCTCCCTGCAGTCGGCTGCCCCGGGCACCTACGCCACCGGCAGCCACACCCCGGGCACCCACACGACCGGCAGCCACACCCCGGGCACCTATGCCACAGAGAGTCACACGGGCAGTCACACGACCAGCAGTCACGCCACTGGCACCCATACCACCGGCAGTCACGCCACGAGCAGCCACGCCACGAGCAGCCACGTCACGGGTGGTCATGCCGGCAGCCATGCCACAGGCAGCCATACCGCGGGGGGCCACGCCGCAGGAAGTCATGCAACCGGCAGCCACACCTCGGGCGGCCACACCGCAGGCGGTCACGCCACGGGCGGCCACGGCACTGGCAGTCACAGCACCGACAGTCATGCAACCGGCAGTCACGCCACGGGCAGCCATGCCGCGCCGTCGCGTTCCTCCGCCGCCGGTCAGTCGCCGGCCGCGCACAGCCGCGCCCAGTCGCAGCCGCCGGTGCTGCCCACCTACACCTTCCCCGCCGACCCACCCGCGCAGCAGCAGCCGGCCGCGCCGATGCCGCAGCAGTCACCGGCCACAGGGCAGTTCTCCTCCCCGTCGAGCGCGGGCGGCTACCAGCAGCTGGGCCCCTACACGGGTCCGCAGCCCGCGCCGGTGGCGCCGCAGCCGGCCGCGACCTCGTCCTCCTCGGGCGCCACGACGCTGGCCGACGCGGTCAAGGCCGCCCACCGCGAGGGGCACGACTTCGGTGAGTCCGTGGCCCGTGACGCCCCCGCCCTCTGGCTGGAGGCGGTGCTGGCGCGCAAGCCCCGGATGCCGTCCGACCTGGAGGCCAGGCTGCTGCAGGGTTCGTCGCTGCCCATCGACTTCCTGCTGCACGACGAGGTGCGTCACGCCCTGCGCAGGGGCTTCTGGGACGCCCTGGAGCGAGCCCGCAGCTGACCCGCCCGCGCACGACACCCCGGAGCCTTTCGCCACCGGGCCGGACGCCTCAAGGCCATACGCCTCAAGGCCGTACGCCTCAGGAGAGGGCGTCGAAGCCGGCGCGGAGCTGGGTGACGCGGTCCGCCAGGTCGGTGAGGGGGGCCGACAGGCTCTGATCCTTGGACTTGCCGGCGAGCTCCCGTACGCGGGCCAGTTCGTCCTCGACCGCTGTCAGGCGGCGGGACAGCTCGGGCAGGACCGCTCCCTGGTCGCCCACGCCGGCCGGGAGTTCGTGGCCGAGGCGCTCACGCAGCATCGCCGCCTGCTCGGCCAGGCGCTTGTGCATGTTGTAGAGCTCGGCGAACACCGACACCTTGGCCCGCAGCACCCACGGGTCGAACGGCTTGGTCAGGTAGTCGACCGCGCCCGCGGCGTAGCCGCGGAAGGCGTAGTCGGGGGCGCTGTCGGCCACGGTCAGGAAGATGATCGGGATGTTCCTGGTCCGCTCGCGGCGCTTGATGTGGGCGGCCGTCTCGAAGCCGTCCATGCCGGGCATCCGCACGTCCAGCAGGATCAGCGCGAACTCGGTGTTGAGCAGCGCCTTCAGCGCCTCCTCGCCCGACCTGGCGCGGACGGGCACCAGGTCGAGGGAGCTGAGGATCGCCTCCAGCGCGATGAGGTTCTCCTCGCGGTCGTCGACCAGGAGGATCTTGGCCCTGTCAGGCATGGTCATGAACCTTCCGCGGGCGAGTCGGAGGTGCGGCCTCGGCTGAGCCACCCGCGCAGCCGTTCGAGCAGGCGGTCGACGTCGACGGGCTTGGGCACGTAGTCGGAGGCGCCGGAGGCGATGCTCTTCTCCCGGTCGCCGCGCATCACCTTGGCCGTGAGCGCGATGATCGGCAGGTCGGCGAACTGCGGCATGCGCCGGATGGCGGAGGTCGTCGCCCAGCCGTCCATCTCCGGCATCATGATGTCCATCAGCACGAGCGCGACGTCCTCGTTCCGTTCGAGTTGTTCGATCCCCTCGCGGCCGTTCTCAGCGTAGACGACCGTGGCGCCGTGCCGTTCCAGCACGCTCGTCAGTGCGAAGACGTTGCGGATGTCGTCGTCGACGATCAGGATCTTGGCGCCGCTGAGCGGGTCGTCGCCCTGCCACTGGCTGGTCTCGACGGGGGCCTCGACCAGTTCGGGCAGCGGCAGGTCGAGCGGCAGACCGGGCGGCTCGGGGATGGTGGCCGGCTCCTCGATCGAGGCGGTGACGACCTGCTGGCCGCTGTTGCGCGCGCCCTCCGCGCTGACGGGCAGCGGGCCGGTGTAGGTGGCCGGCAGGTAGAGGGTGAAGGTGCTGCCCTGGCCGAGCTCGCTCTCGACGTGGATCTCGCCGCCGAGCAGGCGGGCGATCGACCGGCAGATGGACAGGCCCAGACCGGTGCCGCCGTACTTGCGGCTGGTGGTGCCGTCGGCCTGGCGGAACGCCTCGAAGATGACCTCGCGCTTGTCCGGCGCGATGCCGATGCCGGTGTCGATGACCTGGAAGGCGAGCAGGTCGTGGGTGATGTGCAGCGAGTCGTCGTCGAAGTCGACGTCCGGCGACGCCGGGACGACGCGCAGCTTCACCTCGCCCTTGGGGGTGAACTTGACCGCGTTGGACAGCAGGTTGCGCAGCACCTGCTGGAGCCGCTGCTCGTCGGCGCGGAGCTCCTGCGGCACGTCCGGGTCGATCTCGACGGCGAAGGCGAGCCCCTTGTCGGCGGCCAGCGGCGCGAACGCCGCCTCCAGCAGGTCGATGATCTTGGGCAGCGACACCTGCGTCGGGTGGATGTCCATCCGGCCGGCCTCGACCTTGGACAGGTCGAGCATGTCGTTGATGAGCTGGAGCAGTGCCGAGCCGGCGCCGTGGATGGTGCGGGCGAACTCGACCTGCTGCGGGGTCAGGTTGCCCTCGGCGTTCTCGGTGAGCAGCTTGGCCAGCACGAGCAGGCTGTTGAGCGGGGTGCGCAGCTCGTGGGACATGTTGGCGAGGAACTCGTTCTTGTAGCGGGAGGACACGGCGAGCTGCTCGGCGCGCTCCTCCAGGGTGCGGCGGGCCTGCTCGATCTGGAAGTTCTGGATCTCGATCGCGCGGTTCTGCTTGGCCAGCAGCGCCGCCTTGTCCTCCAGCTCGGCGTTGGACCGGCGCAGCTCCTCCTGCTGGCGCTGCAGCTCGTCGGAGCGCTCCTGCAGCTCGCGGGTGAGGCGCTGGGACTCGGTCAGCAGGTCCTCGGTGCGGGAGTTGGCGATGATCGTGTTCATGGTGACGCCGATGTTCTCCACGAGCTGCGTCAGGAAGTCCAGGTGGACCTCGCCGAACGGGCTGAAGGAGGCCAGCTCCAGCACGCCGAGGACGCGGTTCTCGAACAGGATCGGCAGCACCACGATCTGCGCGGGAGTCGACTGGCTGAGTCCGCTGTCGATGGTGATGAACTTCGGCGGCACGTCGTCCAGGACGATGTGCCGGCCCTCGGCCGCGGCCTGGCCGACGATGCCCTCGCCGAACGCGAACCGCGCCCGCGGCCCCCGGTCGGGCCGGACGCCGTAGCCGCCGATCAGCAGCAGCTCGCGCTCGCTCTCCGGGTCGACCGCGTAGAAGGCGCCGTACCGCGCCGACACGAGCGGCGTCAGCTCGCTCATCGTCAGCTTGGCCACCTCGAACAGGTCGCGGTGGCCCTGCATGAGCCGGGAGATGCGGGCCAGGTTGGACTTGAGCCAGTCCTGCTCCTGGTTGGCCTGGGTGGTCTCGCGGAGGTTGGCCACCATCGAGTTGATGTTGTCCTTCAGCTCCGCCAGCTCGCCCTGCGCCTCGACGGCGATCGAGCGGGTCAGGTCGCCGCGGGCCACGCCGCTGGTCACGGTGGCGATGGCGCGCACCTGGGTGGTCAGGTTGCCGGCCAGCTCGTTGACGCTCTCGGTGAGCCGCTTCCAGGTGCCCTCGACGCCCTCGACCCGGGCCTGCCCGCCGAGCCGCCCTTCGGAGCCGACCTCACGGGCGACGCGGGTGACCTCGGAGGCGAACGAGGAGAGCTGGTCGACCATCCGGTTGATGGTGGTCTTCAGCGCCAGGATCTCACCCTGCGCGTCGACGTCGATCTTGAGGGTGAGGTCGCCGTTGGCGACCGCGGTGGTCACCTCGGCGATGTTGCGGACCTGGTACGTCAGGTTGTTGGCCATGAAGTTGACGTTGTCGGTGAGGTCTCTCCAGACGCCCGACACGCCCTGGACGCGGGCCTGGCCGCCGAGCTGCCCCTGGGTGCCGACCTCGCGGGCGACGCGGGTGACCTCGTCGGCGAACGACGAGAGCTGGTCGACCATCGTGTTGAGGGTGTCCTTGAGCTGGAGGATCTCGCCCTGCGCGTCGACGGTGATCTTCTTGGAGAGGTTGCCCTGGGCCACCGCGGAGGAGACGGCGGCGATCTGCCGCACCTGCGAGGTGAGGTTGTTGGCCATCGAGTTGACGTTGTCGGTGAGGTCCTTCCAGACCCCGGACACGCCGCGTACCTGGGCCTGGCCGCCGAGCTGGCCCTCCGTGCCGACCTCGCGGGCGACGCGGGTGACCTCGGAGGCGAACGAGGAAAGCTGGTCGACCATGGTGTTCATGGTCGACTTGAGCTCCAGGATCTCGCCCTGCGCGTCGACGTCGATCTTGCGGGTGAGGTCGCCGTTGGCGACCGCGGTGGTCACCTGGGCGATGTTGCGGACCTGGTACGTCAGGTTGCGCGCCATGGAGTTGACGTTGTCGGTGAGGTCCTTCCAGACGCCCGACACGCCCTTGACCTCGGCCCGGCCGCCGAGCTTGCCTTCGGTGCCGACCTCGCGGGCGACGCGGGTGACCTCGTCGGCGAACGACGAGAGCTGGTCGACCATCGTGTTGAGGGTGTCCTTGAGCTGGAGGATCTCGCCCTGCGCGTCGACCGTGATCTTCTTGGACAGGTTGCCCTGGGCCACCGCCGTCGCGACGGTGGCGATGCTGCGCACCTGCGAGGTCAGGTTGTTGGCCATGAAGTTGACGTTGTCGGTGAGGTCCTTCCAGACGCCCGACACGCCCGTCACCTGGGCCTGGCCGCCGAGCTGGCCTTCGGTGCCGACCTCGCGGGCGACGCGGGTGACCTCCTCGGCGAACCCGGAGAGCTGGTCGACCATCGTGTTGACGGTGTTCTTCAGCTCGAACATCTCGCCCACCGCGTCGACCGTCACCTTGCGGCTCAGGTCGCCCTTGGCCACCGCGGTCGTCACCACCGCGATGTCGCGTACCTGCGCCGCCACGCGGGACGACATGGTGTTGACCGCCTCGGTGAGGTCGCGCCAGCTCCCGGACATGCCGCGCAGGTTGGCGCTGCCGCCCAGCCGGCCCTCGGTGCCGGCCTCCCTGGCCACCCGGGTCACCTCGGAGTTGAACAGCGCGAGCTGGTCGACCATGCCGTTGATCGCCTTGCCCAGGCGGCGCACCTCGCCGCGGGCCGACCGGTCGAGGTCGATCCGCCGGGACAGGTCGCCCTTCGCCACGGCGTCGATCACGTCGGCCGCGCCGCTCACCGGGCTCACCAGCGCGTCGATCAGCATGTTGACCGACTCCACGCTCTCGGCCCAGGCCCCCACCCCGGGCCCGGGCGTCAGCCGCTCGCCGAACCGGCCCTCCTTGACCACTTCCCTGCGCACCCTGGTCAGCTCGTTGGCGAGGTGTTCGCGGCGGTCGGCCACCTCGTTGAGCAGCAGCCGCACCTCGCTGAGGATTCCAGGGGGCGCGTACGGTACGCGACGCCGGAAGTCACCGTCACGCCATGAGAACAGAGTCTCCAGAATGGGGACGAGATCCGACTCCGTGTATGTCCTCTCCTCGGGACTTGGCGCGGCCTTGGCCGTGGTCATGGGGCCTCCTTCACTCACCGGTGACTTCGGCGAGTGATTCAAGTCTGTCACGATGAGTAGCTCTTAGTCCCGTCCTTGGATTTACCCCAAGTCACCGGGAAGTGTGGTAGGCACGTGGGGATGACTGCTTCTCCCCATGCCGTGCTAGCTGCGACGTTCGCGGCGGGCGAGTCGGCTGTGACCGACGCCATGAGGTTCACGCGCGAGGTGATGACCGCGTGGGCCACCGGCGGCATGCTCCATGTCGCCGAGCAGGTGGCGGGAGACCTCGCGGGGCAGGTGATAGATGAGCCATTTGAAATGCTTTGGCGTCACTTGGGTAGTTCTGTTCAGGTCGAGGTGAAGCAGCGGCACACATCACAGGGGGATCAGAAAGCTCCTTCCGTGCACGTCGACGAGTGGGGGATCACCTTCGCGGGCGACTCCCGTGTCCATTGGGCCAGACTCACGCTACCCGGCTCCCACGACAGCGCGGGAGCCGTCGAGTGGAAGCAGAGCGGACGCGGGCCCCACTGGCTGGGGTTCCTGGCCGACGCCAGCGACCTGCTCGCGGGCACCCTCGACCCCGACATGGTCCCCGCCATCATCGCCCAGATCGTGGTGCCGCGGCTGAGCCACTGGTGCGCCGTCTACACGGCCGACACCGCCTCCTCGCCGCTGCGCCTGGCCTACCTGTGGCACGCCGACGAGGCCAGGATCGACGGGCTGCGCGAGCAACTCGCCGACATGGACGTCGCCTCCGTCGGCACCCGGATGAGCTCCACCTTCCACCTGGGCGACAACGAGGTGCTCGCGGTCCCTCTCACGGCCCGCGGACGCAGTCTCGGCGTGATGTGCCTGGGCCGGCCCGACCGGTTCCCCGACGAGGCCATCCAGCTCGCCGAGGACATCGGCAGGCGCGCGGCCCTGGCCGCCGACAACGCCCGCGTCTACGCCCAGCAGGCCGCCGCCAACCGCGCCCTGCAGCGCAGCCTCCTGCCGCCCAACGAGCCCGAGGTGCCCGGCCTCGACTACGGCGTGGTCTACGAGCCCGCCGGTGAGGCCAACGAAGTGGGCGGCGACTTCTACGACCTGTTCAAGGCCGGCGACGACTCGTGGCGCTTCGCGATCGGCGACGTCTGCGGCACCGGCCCCGAGGCGGCCGCGGTCACCGGCCTGGCACGGCACACGCTCCGCCTGCTCGCCCGCGAGGGCTACGGGGTCGCGGCGGTGCTCGGCCGGCTCAACCAGGCCATCCTCGAAGAGGGGGAGCGGGCCCGGTTCCTCACCCTGCTGCACGGCGACATCACCCCTGCCGACAACGGCCTGGAGGTGCGCCTGGTCTCGGCCGGCCACCCGGAGGCGCTGCGGCTCAAACCGAGCGGCGTCGTCGAGCCGGTCACCACCCCGCAGTCGCTGCTGGGCGTCTTCCCCGAGGTGCTCTTCGAGGCCGACACCGTCCACCTGGAGCCGGGCGACGTGCTGCTCGCGGTCACCGACGGCGTCACCGAGCGCCGCTCGGGCGGGCGGCTGCTCGACGACGAGGGCGGGCTGGCCAAGATGCTCGCCGAGTGCGCGGGCCTGTCGGCCAGGGCCGTGGCCGAACGCATCCGCAGGAGCGCGGCCGACTTCGCCACCGAGCCCAGCGCCGACGACCTGGCGATCCTGGTGCTGCGCGCCCGCTAGCGCCGGCCCACGTGCTTGCGGGCGAAGTCCAGCTGCAGGGCGGTCTGCGCGATCCGCTCGGCGACCACGAGGTTCCCCCGTACGGCGTCGTAGGTGTAGACCTCGTGCTGGCAGCCGTGCTGTTCGAGCTGGGCCACGTACTTCTGGATCTGGCGGGGCGGGCAGCGGGTGTCGTTCTCGCCGACCATGATCAGCACCGGGCTCTTCACCTGGTCGACGTAGGTGATGGGGGAGCTGGTCGCGTAGCGCTCCGGCTGCTCGTCGGGTGAGCCGCCGAGCAGCGCGCGGTGGTAGGCGCGCATGCTCTCGGCCTCGTCCTCGTACGAGATCCGGTGGCAGGCGATGGGCACGCCGGCGATGCCGGCGGCCCACTGGCCCGGCTGCGTGCCGAGACCGAGCAGCGTGAGATAGCCGCCCCAGGCGGTGCCCGCCAGCACGAGCCGGTCGGGGTCGGCGATGCCGGCGTCGACCACGGCGGCCCGCACCGCGGTCACGTCGGCCAGCTCGATCTGGCCGACGTCGCCGTGCAGCGCGTCGCGCCAGGCCGAGCCGTAGCCGGTCGAGCCGCGGTAGTTGACCCGGACGACCGCGAAGCCGGCGTCCACCCAGGCGGCCACCTCGGGGGAGAACGAGTCGCGGTCGTGGCTCGTCGGGCCGTTGTGCAGGAGGAACACCGCGGGGAACGGGGCGGTGCCGTTCTCCGGGCGGGAGATCAGCGTGTGGATGCGCCCGCCGGGTCCCTCGACGTCGAGGTCCTCCACGGGCACGCTCGGCGGGGCGGCCGGGCCGGCGGCGTTGAGCACGACCTGGCCGCTGGTCGAGCGGATGACGGGCGGGCGGGACGCGCTCGACCAGGAGTACTCCACATGGCCGCCGGGGCGCGGGCGCGCCTCCTCGATGACGCCGTGCGGCGTCTCGATGGGCGTCAGCCCGCCGCCCGCCAGGTCGTAGCGGTGGAGGTGGCTGCGGGCCCGGTGGCCGCGCAGGATCAGCAGGCCGCGGCCGTCGTGGTACCACTCGGCCGTCATCTCGCCGTCGTCCTTCAGCCAGATCTCCCGGCGGGCGCCCGACACCGGGTCCCAGACCAGCGGCTCGCGGCGGCGGCGGCGCTCGTGCAGGGCGAGCAGGCGGGAGTCGCCGGGCACCGGGGCGAAACCGAGGCCGGCCACGCCCTTGCCGGGACCGTCGTACAGCTCGTCGACCACCTCGCCCGATGGGCGCACGACGCGCAGCGCGGGGTGGCGGACGTCGCCGTACTCGCCGTGGTTGATCGCGATCAGCTCACCATCCATGGACATGCCGGCCACCCAGGCGGCCTCGCCGTGCTCGTACAGCAGCTCCGCCCGCCCGCCCTCGCGCACCAGGCAGACGCGGAAGGCGCCGTCGGCCGCGAGGCTGATCGCGACCGGGCCGGTGGAGGAGAGCGCGATCCCGGGCGTCTGCCCGGCGGGGATGTCGGGGGCGACCGGCTCGTCGGGGCCGCCGGCGAACGGCTGGCGCAGCCACCTGCCGAGCTCGTCGCCGTCGGTGTCGGCGAACCAGTAGATCCACCGGCCGGTGGGGTCGATCGCGGCGTGGGCGGTGCCGGCGGGCCGGTCGGTGACCTGGCGGACAGCGCCGCTCGCGCGGTCCCAGGCGTAGACCTCCCACGTGCCGCTGGCGTTGGAGCGGTAGATCGAGCGGTTCGGGGCCAGGGGCGCGTACGAGGGCAGCGACATGCGCGACGCGCGGAACCTGGCCTGCCAGCGTTCCTCCGCCTTCATCCGCCGCACTCCCCTTCCGCGGGCGCCCTGGCCGTCCTCCTCGGCGGCCGGGTTGCCGTCCAGTATTACGCCTGAGTCGTGGAAATACCTCGGAAATGTGGGGGAATTTGGTGCGAAACGCCCCAAGAGCCACACCAGCCTCAGATGTCAGTCAAGGCGGCTATCTTGCGTCAGGTGTCACTTCGAAGGTAGATAGATGAAACTCCGCCCTCGTTGTCACCTTTTCCTGCTTTTTCGCGATAGAGGGGGCGAAAACCCTCGATATCCCCTCGGTCAGCTCCTCCTCTTCCACGTGCCACGCGCTCGGCCCCATCGCCACCACGGCCCGCACCTCGTCAGGCCCGAGCGCCATCCCGAACCTCACCACCCGCCGCTCCACCTCGGTGAACCCCTCCAGGCTGCGCGCCACCCGCCTGTCCTTGTCGGCGTCGACGGACAGCAGTCCGAGCTCCTCCACCAACGGGCTCAGGTGGCCCGGCGCCGGGGTCACCACGACGACGCGCCCGCCGGGCCGCAGGATCCGCCGGAACTCGGGCCCGTTCCTGGGTGCGAACACGTTCATGACCACATCGGCGACCCCGCCCTTGATCGGCAGGCGCCGCCACACGTCGGCCACGAACGCCCCCACCCCGGGGTGAGCCCGCGCGGCCCGCCGCACGGCGTGCTTGGACACGTCGAACGCCATCACGATCCCGCGCCCGGCCGCGTCGAGCACGGCCGCCGAGTAGTGACCGGTCCCGGCGCCGGCGTCCACGATGACCGGCGCGGTCCTGCGAACAGCACCACCGTACGCTTTCTCACCGCCGTCGTCAGCCGTCCGTGAAAACGATTCGACGCGACCGGCCAGAACCGCCTCCGCCAGCGCCCGCTCCAGCGGCGCGTAGTGACCGGCGGCCAGGAAGGCGGCACGCGCGGCGACCATCTCCGCGCTGTCGGCGGTGCCGGGCGGGCGCGAGCCGACGAGCAGGCTCACGTACCCCTGCCTGGCCACGTCGAAGGAGTGGCCGCGCGGGCAGCGCAGCGCGCCGGGGTCGAGCCGCAGCGGCTCCTCGCAGACGGGGCAGGCGAGGTGTTCGACGATGTCGGCCAGCATGCGGCCCATTGTCCCGCGCCTCCTGTCGTCCTGACATGAAGGGCATCCGGCGGGGCAGGGAACCGCATCCCCCCATAGGAGGCATGTCGTGAAGCCCACCGCCCTCGCCCTCTCGGTGGTCCTGCTGGCCGGCGGCTGCGCCACCCAGACCGGGGACGGGCGGGTGGAGCTGGAGTTCTTCCAGTTCAAGCCCGAGGCGATCGAGACCTTCGACCGCATCATCGAGGAGTTCGAGCGCGGCCACCCGCACATCGACGTGACCCAGAACCACATGCCGACCGCCGAGAACGCCATCAGGACCCGCCTGGTGAAGAACGACATCCCGGACGTCATCGCGCTGAACGGCAACGGCGTCTTCGGCGAGCTGGCCTCGGCCGGCGTCTTCCACGACTTCTCCGGCGAACCGGCCGCCCGCGGCGTCAGCCCGCCGATCCAGCGCATACTCGACGACCTCGGCGTCCACCGGGAAAGCGAGGTCAACGGGCTGCCGTTCGCCTCCAACGCGAGCGGGGTCATCTACAACAAGGACCTGTTCCGGCAGCACGGCGTCGAGCCGCCGCGGACCTGGACGGAGCTGCGCGCCGCGGCCGAAACGTTTCGCGCGGCCGGGGTGGACCCGTTCTACCTGACGCTGGCCGACGCCTGGACCACGCTGCCCACGTTCAACGCCCTCGCCGCGAACCTGCCGCCCCCGGACTTCTTCGACCGGCGCGAGGCCGGCCGCGTCACCTTCGCGCAGGCGTACCCGCCCGTGGTCTCCAAGCTCGGCGAGCTGTTCCGGTACGGGCAGCGGGACCGGCTCTCGCGCGGCTACGACGACGGCAACCAGGCCTTCGCCCAGGGCAAGGCGGCCATGTACCTGCAGGGCAGCTTCGCGCTTTCGGCGATCAAGCAGTTCGAGCCGGCCTTCGAGCTCGGCACGTTCGCGCTGCCCGCCACGGACGACCCGGAGGCGACCCGGCTGGTGTCGGGCGTGGACGTGGCGCTGACCATGGGCCGCGAGCCGGAGCACCCGGAGGAGTCGATGGCCTTCATCTCCTACCTGATGCGTCCTGAGGTGATGGAGGCCTACGCCGAGGAGCAGCTCGCGGTGCCGCCGACCGAGGGCGGCGCCTCCGGGGACCCGGCGCTCGCGGGCGTCATGCCGTACTTCGAGCGGGGCGAGCTGACCGGCTACGCCGACCACCGCATCCCGCTGACCATCCAGCTGGAGCAGTACCTGCAGCAGTACGTGATCGACGGCGACCAGGACGCGTTCCTGCGGACGCTGGACGCCGAGTGGGACAAGGTCGCCGCCCGGCGATCGTGACAGAGGACTCCCCATGACGAGAACCGCCAGGGCCTTCTACTGGATGGTCATCCCCGCGCTCGTGCTGTTCGCGGTCTTCCACACCGTGCCGGTGCTGCAGGGCTTCTACTACAGCCTCACCGACTCGCCCGGGTACGGCGACCACGCGTTCGTGGGGCTGAGGAACTACCTCAACCTCCTCAGGGACGACCGGGTACTCGACGCCTACGTGTTCACGTTCCAGTTCGCGATCGTGGCCACGTTCCTCACCAACGCGATCGCGCTGGCCATCGCGCTCGGGCTTAACGCGCGCATCAGGTTACGCACCACGCTGCGCGGCGTGTTCTTCATCCCGAACGTGCTGGCGATCCTCATCGTCGGCTACATCTTCAACTACCTGTTCGCCAACGCGCTGCCGGCCGTCGCGCAGGCGCTCGGCATCACGGCGCTGAGCTCCAACATCCTGGTCAACCCCGACCTGGCCTGGCTGGGGATCGTGGTCGTGGCCGTCTGGCAGGCGGTCGCGTTCAACGTCATCATCTATCTGGCGGGCCTGCAGACGATCCCGGGCGACGTCCGCGAGGCCGCGACGGTGGACGGCGCGGGGGCCTGGCGGCAGTTCAGGTCCATCGTGTTCCCGCTGATCGCGCCGTTCTTCACGATCAACATGGTGCTGTCGCTGAAGAACTTCCTGCAGGTCTTCGACCACATCGTGGCCCTGACCAACGGCGGTCCCGGCACCGCGACCACCTCGGTCTCCCTGCTGATCTACCAGGGCGGCCTGGAGGGCGGCGAGTACGCCTACCAGACCGCCAACGCCGTCGTCTACTTCCTCGTCATCGTCGCGGTCTCCGTCTTCCAGCTACGGGTCCTGCAACGCCGGGAGATGAGTGCCTGATGGTACGTCGCAAAGGTGTGAACTGGTGGCTGACCGCCCTCCTGGCGGCCTGCTCGCTGACGGTCCTGGTGCCGCTGTACTTCACGGTGGTCACCGCGCTGAAACAGCCGGCCGAGCTCGCCGGGGCCGGCTTCGACCTGCCGGCAGACCCCCAGTGGGGCAACTTCGCCGAGGCGTGGCGGCTGACGAACTATCCGCAGGCCGCGCTGAACAGCGCCCTGATCACCGTCGGCGCGGTGCTGCTGACCCTGCTGACCAACTCGCTCGTGGCCTACGCCATCGCCCGCAACCTGCACAGCAGGTTGTTCAGAGGGCTCTACTTCTACTTCGTCTCGGCGCTGTTCGTGCCGTTCCCGATCATCATGCTGCCGGTCATCAAACAGACCTCGGCCCTGGGCCTGGACAACCAGCTCGGACTGATCTTCCTGTACGTGGTGTACGGGCTCGCGTTCAACATCTTCCTGTACGTGGGATACATCAAGTCGATCCCCCGGTCGCTGGAGGAGGCGGCCCGCACGGACGGGGCGGGCACCTGGACCGTGTTCTGGCGGGTGATCTTCCCGCTGCTGGCGCCGATGAACGCCACGGTCGGCATCCTCACGTTCCTGTGGGCGTGGAACGACTTCCTGCTGCCGCTGGTCGTGCTGTCCAGCCCGAGCGCCCGTACGCTGCCGCTGGTGCAGTACGTGTTCCAGAACCAGTTCAGCTCCGACTACACGACGGCCTTCGCGTCCTATCTGATGGCGCTGGCCCCGGCGCTGCTGGTCTACCTGTTCGCCCAGCGGTGGGTGATCTCCGGCGTGCTGCGGGGCGCCGTCAAGTAGGGCCGGCAAGTGGGCCCGCTGTCAGACGGTGGCGGCGGCGCGGACGAGGAACTCGGCGTTGGACGGCGTCTCGCGGAGCTTGCCGACGAGCATCTCGGTGCCCTGGTGGCGCTCCAGGCCGCTGAGCGAGCGGCGCAGCCGCCAGACCACCTGCCGCTCGCGCGCGGGCAGCAGGATCTCCTCCCGGCGGGTGCCGGAGGCGTCCAGGTCCACGGCCGGGAACACGCGGCGCTCGGCCAGGTCGCGCACCAGGTGCAGCTCCATGTTGCCGGTGCCCTTGAACTCCTCGTACAGGCTGTTGTCCAGCCGCGAGCCGGTGTCCACGAGAGCGGTGGCGAGGATGGTGAGGGAGCCGCCGCCGGCCACGTTGCGCGCGGCGCCGAAGAACCGCTTGGGCGGGTAGAGCGCGGCGGCGTCGAGGCCGCCGCTGAGCGTCTTGCCGTTGCCGGGCGCGGTGTTGTTGTAGGCGCGGGCCAGCCGGGTCAGCG
Source organism: Nonomuraea sp. CA-218870 (assembly GCF_050936535.1). Lineage (NCBI taxonomy): Bacteria > Bacillati > Actinomycetota > Actinomycetes > Streptosporangiales > Streptosporangiaceae > Nonomuraea > Nonomuraea sp. CA-218870. Next base: position 914,688 of record NZ_JBNJMN010000001.1, read on the forward strand.
AGTCGAGCAGGAGGACGACGTCGCGGCCCTGCTCGACCAGGCGCTTGGCGCGCTCGACGGCCAGCTCGGCGATCGCGGTGTGGTCGCGGTCGGGATGGTCGAAGGTGGAGGCGAAGATCTCGCCCTGGACGCCGGCGCGCATCTCGGTGACCTCCTCCGGCCGCTCCCCGACCAGCAGGACCATGAGGTGCGCCTCGGGGTGGTTGCGGGAGACGGCCGTGGCCAGGGCCTGCAGGACCATGGTCTTGCCCGCCTTGGGCGGGGCGACGATCAGCCCGCGCTGGCCCTTGCCGATGGGCGCGAACAGGTCGATGACCCGGGTGCTGAGCGTCTCGGTCTCCAGGCGGAGCCGCTCGTCGGGATGGACGGGCGTCAGGTCGGCGAACCGCGGCCGGTCCCGCCAGTGGCTCTCGCCGTTGACGGCCTCGACCTTGACGATCGTGCCGCGGTCGACCTGGGCGGTGACGTGGTCGCCGGGCCGGAGCCCGAGCCGCCCGGCCCGGTCGGTGCTGAACCGCAGGTCACCGTTCGAGGGAAGGTGGTGGGCGCGGATGAATGCGGATTTGTCCCGCACGTCCAGCAACCCGCCGATGACGTGAACAGACATGAAAGACCTCTTTGAGGGCATGCCGGAGAGAGAACCACCGGCGTGTGGAGGAACCCGGGCCCACGCGAAGGAGGGGAACGCCGGGAGAAAGGAGAGCGGCGGAGCTGGAGCTCGACGCCACCGGCAACGTACCACACGTCGCTGTCCATGCAACGCCTAGCCCTCTTGGGCTATTCCCGGGGCATTCTCGTGTCTTCGCGCGTGAAACGCGTGGTGGACCGTAACAATGTTCTTCTCGCCGTCCTGTCCGATCCGGACATGGATTCCGCAAGCGCCCTGCAGGACCTTTGCAATGACGGCGAGGTTCCATACAGGCAGACGATCCTTGGGGGATGACCATGAACAGCACCCGCTGCCCGCGATGCCACAACGAGCTCGACGAGGGCCCGATCATGTACCGGTGCGGCACCTGCCGGCGCGCGGTCTTCGCCGCCGACCTCGAGAACGAGTTCGTCCCGCGCGAGCCCGTGGCCGCCTAGTCCGCACCTGGTCTGGGCGCCTAGTCTGGACTTCGTGCCCCACCAACCGTTACTCGTGGCCGGCGTCGAGGTGACGCCTCTCTGTGACGCCGTCGGCCCCATGGGCGAGGCGATCCGACGCCCGCTCGCCGAGATGTTCCCGGGAGCCGGCCTTCCCGAAGAGCCGTGGATCCTGCACTTCCACTGCTACCTGATCCGTGACCGCGCGGGCCGGCTGACCCTGGTCGACACCGGCATCGGCGGCGTCGACTCGCCGGCGTCCAGCTGGGCGCCGGTGCCCGGTGCGCTGGTCCGGGAGCTGGCCGCCGCGGGCGCCGACCCCGCCGACGTCAGCACCGTGATCCTCACCCATCTGCACTCCGACCACGCCGGCGGAGCCGTCGCGGACGGCCGGCCGCTGTTCGAGAACGCCCGGTACGTGCTCCAGAACGCCGAGCTGGAGGCCGCCGCCGGCGCCGTGCGCGACCAGGTGATCGACGTGATCAAGGGCCAGCTCCACGTCGTCGACGGCGACGCCGAGGTCGCGCCCGGCCTGCGGGTCCATCTGACCCCGGGCCACACGCCCGGCCACCAGATCGCGCGGGCCGGCGAGCTGGCGATGACCGGCGACCTCGTGCTGCACCCCGCGCAGCTGGCCGACCCCGCCGTGCGCTACCTCTACGACGACGACCAGGAACGCGCCGCCGCCACCCGGGCGGAGGTGCTGGCGTCGCTGCGGGCCGAGGGCGGCGCGCTGCTGGCCACCTGCCACTTCGAGGACCCGTTCGTCCGCCTCTGACCGCGGGACGGCGGCTATCGTCCCGCGAGCACCGGCTGGTCGGCCAGCAGGCTCTCGGGCAGCATCACCCGCGCGGTCAGCCCGCCGTACGGCGACGGGGCGAGCGTCACCTTGATGCCGTGGCGGGCCGCCAGCCGGCCCACCACGAACAGGCCCAGCCGGTCGCTCTGAGCGAGATCGAACTCCGGCTTCTCCGCCAGCCGCTCGTTGAGCTGGTCGAGCTCCTCGCGCGGCAGGCCGAGCCCGCGGTCCTCGACCTCGACCGTGAGGCCGTGCGGCGTGGACGTGGTGCGCAGGTCGACGCGGGTGCGCGGCGGCGAGAACAGCGTCGCGTTCTCGACCAGCTCGGCCATCAGGTGGGCCACGTCGGTCACGGCCGTGCCCACCAGCGAGATCGGCGGCGGCTGCAGCACCTCGACCCGCTGATACTCCTCGACCTCCGCCACGGCCGCCCGCAGCACGTCGACGATCGGCACCGGGTTGCGCCAGCCGCGGCCGGGCTGCTGGTCGGACAGGATGATCAGACTCTCGGCGTGGCGGCGCATGCGGGTGGTCAGGTGGTCGAGCTTGAACAGATCCTCCAGCATCACCGGGTCCTCGGTGCCCCGCTCCATCCCGTCGAGCTGCATGAGCTGGCGGTGCAGCAGCGACTGGTTGCGCCGGGCGAGGTTGACGAAGACCTGGTTGACGCCGTGGCGCAGGCCGGCTTGGCTGAGCGCCGCGTCCACGGCCGTGCGCTGCACGTCGTTGAACGCCTGCACGATGTCGTGCACCTCGGCCGTCTCCGCCTTGACCGCCAGCGGCTCCACCCCGGCCCCGGCGGGCGGCTTGCCCCCGGCCCGCAGCTGCTCGACCAGCGCGGGCAGGCGCACCTGCGCCAGGTGGGTGGCGGCGTCGCGGAGCCCGGCGAGCTCACGTACCAGCCGCTTGCGGAAGCGAAGTGACAGCAGGATCGAGGCGAGCACCGCGACCAGGCCCACCCCGCCCGCGACAGTGATCTTCATGAGGATGCCGGTGGCCGCGGGCGCCACCCGCTGGGCGTAGAGCGCGTCGGCGGCGCGCTGGCGGGCCTCGACGGCCTTCCACATGTTGTTGGCGTCGATCGGCCAGGTGGCGGCGTCGGCGGGCAGGTCACCGACGACGGCCTGCCCGCGCAGCGTGTCCTCGGCCTCCAGGAACTCCTGGTACATGGTGGAGCTGATCAGCGCCTGGTACGGGGCGCGCAGCTCGCCGTCGAGCTGGGACAGCGCCTGGGAGTAGAGCAGCCGCCTGGTGGCCGCCCACTCGGCGAACGCCTCGCGCTCCGCGCTGGTCACCCGGCCCCTGCCGAGCACCACGGAGATCATCGCGCGCTCCCTGGAGAGCATCTCCTTGGCCTCGACCAGCATGGCCAGCGCCCGCCCGTTGCGGTGGAGGCTCAGGTCGGGGACCAGCACCAGGGCGTCGTACATGCGGAAGGAGGCGTCGATGATCTGGTTGTAGCCGTTGATCAGGTCGAGCGGCGAGGGGGCGGGCCCGTCGACGTCGCGGCGGATCTGGGTGAGCCGGTCGAGCTGCCGGAACAGCAGGTCGAGCTGCGCGTTGATCGCGGGGGTCAGGTCATCCTGCCGCCCGGCCAGCTCGCGCAGGCCCTCGGCCGCCTTGTCGGTCAGCGTGCGCTGCACGAACAGCGTCTCGGGGTTGCGCTTGGCGATGACGAACTGGATCGACGACAGCCGTTCGTTCTGCAGGTGAGTCGTCAGCTCGCTCGACGGCTGCGCCAGGTTGGTGCTCAGCCTGTCGGTCTCCAGCATCCGGATGCCGTCGCCCGCCGTCAGAGCGGCCGCGAAGGCCCAGAGCCCCACCAGGGAGGTCAGCGGGACGAGCAGGAGGATGAGCAGTTTGATCGCGATGGGGCGGCCACGCGTGGGGGGCATGCGACCTCCGGAGGCAGGTGCGGGCGCCTCGCAGAGTACACCCCCGTACGAGCCGGGGTCATGCGCCGGCGCGGGGGCTCCACGCCCCCGCGCCAGGGGCGTTCATCGCCGGCTTTCCTCGGTGCCGCGGGCGACCAGCCGGTCGTCGGCGGTCACGGCCGGGGCGGTGGTAGTGGTGGTGCGGTCGTCGGCGGCGTGCCTCGCCACCCGATCCGTCGCGGCCTGCTCCTTCGCGGCGTCCTTCGCGGCCTGCTCCTTCGCCGCCTGCTCCTTCTCCAGCCGCTCCTGCAGCCGGCGCTTCTCGTTCTCCAGCTCCGCCACCCGCTGGGAGGCGTCGGCCCGGACGCCACGCAGGGCGCGGCGGCGCCTGGCGGACCTGCGCGAGCCGAGGGCGATCAGCCACAGCCCGAGCAGGAGCACGGTCGCGGCGGCGGCGCCCGCGACGAACATCTCGACGTGGTTCGGCTGGAAGACGTAGCCGAAGACGTCGTACGTGGTGCCTTCTTCGGCGAAGACGAGGATGGCCCCGCCGACTCCGAGGATCACCAGTAACAGCCCCAGGAAGATCATCTGTACTCATCCCTTCTCGTCAAGCGCGACCTCTCACTGCCCCGATGGAGTCGGGATATGCGCGACGATGGTGGTATGAGGCCCGATCCCGGCGAGGTGCTGCATTTCTCGGAGGACCCGACGATCGAGCGGTTCGTCCCCCACGTCGCCCCCACCTCCAGGGTGACCGAGCCGTACGTGTGGGCGGTCGGACCGGACCGGTGCCCCGACTACTGGTTCCCCCGCGCCTGCCCGCGGGCGATGGCCTGGACGGGACCGCGGACCACCGCCGAGGACGCGGCCCGGATCATCGGCGCGGGCTGCGGCGAGCGCGTGCACGCCATCGAGTACGGCTGGCTGAAGCCGATGCTGGGGGCGGAGCTCTACGCCTACCGGTTCGCCGCCGTCGACTTCACGCCCATCGGGGACCCGCCGCACGCCATGGTGTCGACCACGCCCGTGACGCCGCTCGGGCCGCCCGAGCGGGTGGGCGACCTGGTCGAGCTGCACGAACGGGCGGGCATCCAGCTGCGGGTGCTCGACGGACTCTGGCCGTTCTGGGACGAGGTGGTCGCCAGCAGTCTGGAGTTCAGCGGGATCCGGATGCGGAACGCCCGCCGATGAGCCCGGTCAGCTCCGCCACGGTCATCGACCCCGGCGGCCGCCGTTCGCGGGCGAACCGGTTGGCCTCGCGCTGCAGCACCTCGTTGACCGGGGTCGGGAGGCCCAGCTCGCGCCCCAGCAGGACGATCTCGCCGTTGAGGTAGTCGGCCTCGATCGAGCCCACGCCCCTGGCCAGGCTCTGCCAGGACGAGCCGCCGCCGCGCGCCTCGCCGCCGATCGGGCGCATGTCCACCCGGTCGCCGCGCAGCTCACGCTCCTCCCGCGGAGTGGAGTACGGGATGCCGGCCTCCTCCAGCACCGCGGTGCCCTCGGCCCTGGCGTGCTCCCGCACGGCCTGGGCGCCGGGCGCGGGCCCGCACAGCGCCTCGACGGCGTTGGCCAGGTTGCTCAGCAGCTTGCCGTACTTCCACCGCATGACCTCGGTGGAGGTCAGCGCGACGAAGTGGCTGCGGCCGAGGTCGGTGGCGATCTGCTTGGCCAGTTCGTCGGCGCCGCCGGGGTAGCAGCCGACGTGCAGCAGCCCGGAGCGCGGCCAGCCGTAGGCCGCCACCACGCCGGGCTCGGTGTGGAGGGCCGGCAGCCACACGCACATGCCGTAGACCTTCGCGAAGCGGCGCAGCGCGGCCGGCTCGTTCGCCACCCCGTTCTGCGCGCACACCACCGGCAGGTGGCGGGGCCACGGGTCGAGCGCGGCCACCGTGTCCTGCGACTTGGTGGCCACGACCAGCACGTCGCCGTCGCGCGCCGGCACCGGGCCGTCGGTCGCCGGGATGTCGAGGACCTGGTCGGAGTCGGGAGTGACCAGGCGCAGGCCGCGCTCGCGCAGCGCCTCGTAGTGAGCCCCGCGGGCGACGAGAAGCACGTCGTGCCCGCCCTGGTGGAGCCGCGCTCCGATGGTGCCGCCGACCGCGCCGGCGCCGATCACGATGTAACGCATGGTTAGACAGTGTCACCCTTCACTTGGCGAGGTCACCTTTCACTTGGCGAGCGCCACCTGGGTCCGAGGGACGGCGGAGGCGCGAAATCGCTCCCGGAGGATGGTCTTCAGCACCCGCCAGCCGTCGCGCAGCGCGTGCAGGTTGCTCTCACCGTGGATGCGGCAGCGCTCGTGGCTTGGCACCTCGCGGACGGTCAGCCCGGCCCTGGCGGCGCGGATGTTCATCAGGGTCTCGATCTCGAAGCCGTCGCAGTCGAGGGCGAGCGCGTCCAGATGGCGGGCCCAGAACGCGTTGTAGCCGTAGCACAGGTCGGTGTAGCGCGTCCCGTACAGCAGGTTGGTCAGGATCGTGAGGGCGCGGTTGCCGAGGGAGCGCAGCGGGCTGAGGTCGTCGGAGCCGCCGCCGGGCGCGTAGCGTGAGCCCTTGGCGAAGTCGGCGCCGCCGGTGAGCGCGATCACGAACGAGTGGATCTCGCGGCCGTCGGTCGAGCCGTCGGCGTCCATCATGACGATGATGTCGCCCTTGGCCGCCGCGGCGCCCTCGATCAGGGCGTTCCCCTTGCCGCGCCGGGTCTGGGTCACCACGCGCAGGTCGGGGCGCAGGCGCCGGGCGACCGCCACCGTGTCGTCGGCCGAGTCGCCGTCGACGAGGATCACCTCGTCGATCCAGACCGGTAGGGTGGCGAACACGTGGGGAAGGTTGTCTGCCTCGTTCAGCGCCGGGACGATGACGCTGACGGTGACGGGGGCGTGCTGCTCGTTCATGCGGCCAAAGATCCCTCCACGCGCATGCAAAACACTTGCTGACGCCTTGCAGTGTTCGCGCGTCTGCGTGTCGCCGACCATCCTGTGACCTGGGAACATACACCGATAAAAGCCGTCTTACGGGCGATCGTCCGGTCCGGTCATGAAGTCTTGACAAGCAGCCGTCCCCTGTGCTTCGGCGGGGACCTTCAGGCGCCGACCAGCTTCCGCACCCGATCGGCGCCCACAGCCAGCAGCAGCGTCGGCAGCCGGGGCCCGGTCTCGCGGCCCACCAGCAGCCGGTAGAGCAGCGCGAAGAACTCCCGCTGCGCCGCCTTCACCTCCGGCGTCGGCTTCGCGTCCGCCGCCAGCCCGGCCCGCAGCTTCGGCACCCCGTACACCAGCGTGGTCAGCCCTTCCAGCGACCAGTGCTCGTCCAGGCCCTCGGTCAGCATGCGCAGCGACTCGCGCGGGTCCTCGCCGAGCGAGCCCAGCAGCTCCTCGTCGGGCGACTCGCGCACCCGCGTGCGCTGCTCGGCGGGCACGTGCGTGTCGATCCACGCCTGCGCCCGGTCCAGCCTCGGCCGGACCTCGTCCAGCGCGGCGACGCCGTCGAGGTCGCCGAGGATCCGCCCGATCTGGCCGGTGTCGCCGGTCGTGACGTCCGCGATGGAGGCGAGAGTCCGGTACGGAACGGGCCGGGGGGTGGCGGGCAGCGGGCCGCGCGAGGTGCGCACGGCCCTGGCGTGCGCGGCCAGCTCGGCGGGCTGCGCCGCGTCCTCGGCCACCTTGCGGCCGAGCGCGTCCCACTCGTCGTAGAGCCGCTGGATCTCCTGGTCGAAGGCGACCTTGAAGGACTGGGACGGCTTGCGGCGCGCGTACAGCCAGCGCAGCACCGGCGCCTCCATGATGCGCAGCGCGTCGGCCGGGGTCGGCACGTCGCCCTTCGAACTGCTCATCTTGGCCATGCCGGTGATGCCGACGAACGCGTACATCGGCCCGATCGGCCGCTCTCCGCCGAACACCGGGCCGACGATCTCCCCGCCGACCACCCAGGCCGAGCCGGGCGAGTGATGGTCGACGCCCGACGGCTCGAACACCACGCCCTCGTACGCCCAGCGCATCGGCCAGTCGACCTTCCACACCAGCTTGCCGCGGTCGTGCTCGGCCAGCCGCACCGTCTCGCCGAACCCGCACGCGCAGGTGTAGGCCAGCTCGGTGGTGTCGTCGTCGTAGGCGGTGACCGTGGTCAGGTCGCGCTCGCACATCTCGCAGTACGGGCGATACGGGAAATAGGCCGCACCCGGCCGCTCCTCGCCCTGCTTGGTGCGGTAGCGGGCCAGCACCGCGTCGATGCCCGCGCGCTCGCGCAGGGCGGTCAGGATCTGCTCGCGGTAGGCGCCCGAGGTGTACTGCTCGGTCTGGCTGATGCCGCGGTAGTCGACGCCCAGCTCCTCCAGCGCCTCGATCATGGGCGCCTTGAAGTGGTCGGCCCACGACGCGTGGTCACTGCCCGGAGGCGCGGGCACCGAGCTGAGCGGCTTGCCGACGTGCTCGGCCCACGACGGGTCGACGCCCGCCGGCACCCTGCGGAACCTGTCGTAGTCGTCCCACGACAGCAGGTGCACGCACGCGTGCCCGCGCCTGCGGATCTCGTCGGCCACCAGGTGAGGGGTCATCACCTCGCGCAGGTTGCCCAGGTGGATCGGCCCTGACGGGCTGAGGCCCGAGGCGCACACGATGGGCTCGCCGGGCGCGCGGCGCTCCGCCTCGGCGATCACCTCATCGGCGAATCGGGACACCCAGTCGGTCTCCGTACTGTCAGCCACGCTCATCGCGCCATTCTGGCGGTTCGCCGGGGCCGAGGCCAACGCGCCCGCCAGGTGGCGAACGCCTCCTCGGCCGAGGCGGTGTCCACGTCGTCGAAGTCGACGTCCTGGCGGGTGTCCTTGCCCCACAGCCGCGGCACGTCCTCGCCGTCGATGATCTGGCGGAACCAGGCCCGCTCGACGTGCGCCATGTGCCTGACCAGGCCGAGCAGGGACATGTTCGACGGCGGCACGGCCCGCTCGCGCAACTGCTCCTCGCTCAGCCCGGCGCACTTGGCGGCGAGCGTCTCGCGCTCCCAGTCGAGGAAGCTGTAGAGCAGCGCCCGTTCGTCACCGGTGAAGATCGGAGGTGTGCGGTCCATCCCGGCAAGCTAGCGCACCGCGCACGCGTAGCCGGTGGGGACCCCGGTGCCGTCGGGGCGACTGGCCTGGAAGCCGAACGTGGTGCTCTGGCCGGGAGCCAGGGCGCCGTTGTAGGGGGCGTTCTCGAAGACCGCGCCGGACCCGGCGGCGTTCCACGAGCCGGTGATCTGGTGCCCGGCGGGCAGGGTGACCGTGACCCGCCAGCCGGTGACGGGCGACGTCCCGGTGTTGGTCACCGTGACCGGCTGGACGACGTAACCGGTGGCCCACTGCGTCTGGACGGTGGCCACCGCGGTGCACCCGCCTGTGGCGTCGCCCGGGGCGGTGGTGACGGTGACCGTGCCGGAGACGAGGGAGAGGTTGCCCGCCGCGTCGCGGGCGCGGACCTGGAAGCGGTACGTGCTCTGCGGCGTCAGTCCGGTGGCCGTGAACGTCGTGGTCGCGGAGGTGCCCACCCGGTCGAACGAGCCGCCCGACGAGCCCGGCGCGCGCAGCACGTCGTAACCGGTGACGCCGGTGTCGTCGGTGGAGGCGGCCCACGTCAGGGTGGTCGCGGTGGCCGTCGTGCCCGTCGCGGTCGGGTTCCCCGGCGCGGTCGGCGGGGTGATGTCGCCCCCGGTCGAGGCCGGAGGGACGCGGATGATCCGGTCGTCCTGGGCGGTCGGCGTGCCGCGGCCGTCGCGGTTGCTGGTCGCCACCCAGAGCCGGCCGTCGGGGCCCACCTCGACCGTGCGCAGCCTGCCGTACTCCGAGACGAACTCGGCCTGCGGGGTGCCCGCCGTGCCGTCCTCGTTCAGCGGCACCGCCCACACCCGCTGGCCGCGCAGCGCCGCCGCGAACAGCGTGCCGTTCGCGTACGCCAGACCGCTCGGCGACGCCTGCGACGTCGCCCAGGTGACGATCGGGGCGCGGAAGGAGCCGTTGCCGCAGGAACCTTCGCAGGTGGGCCAGCCGTAGTTGCCGCCCGCGACGATCCGGTTGATCTCGTCCCAGGTGTTCTGGCCGAACTCGGTGGCGTACATCCTGCCCTGCTCGTCCCAGGCCAGGCCCTGGACGTTGCGGTGGCCGTAGCTCCAGACCCGGGAGCCGGAGAACGGGTTGTCGGCGGGGATCGCGCCGGTGGGCGTGATGCGCAGGATCTTCCCCGCGAGGCTGTTCAGATTCTGCGCGTTCGCGGTGGCGCCCGCGTCGCCGGTGGCCACGTACAGCATGCCGTCGGGACCGAACGCGATGCGGCCGCCGTCGTGGACCGTCGCGCTGGGGACTCCCGAGAGGATCACCGTCTGCGTCTGCGGCGCGCTGAGCTGGAACCTGACCAGGCGGTTGTCGCCGGCGGTGCTGGTGAAGTACGCGTACACCCAGCCGTCCCTGACCGCGAGGCCGAGCAGGCCGCTCTCGCCCGAGGCGCTCACCCCGGAGACCGTGGCGACCTGGACGGGCGCCTGACCGGGGCGTACCTGCGAGATCCGCCCGGTGTCGCGCTCGGCCACCAGCCCGCTGCCGTCGGGCAGGAACGCCAGCCCCCACGGCACCCGCAGCCCTGTGACGGACACCTCCGCCCGGTCGAAGTCGAATCCGCCCAGGACCTGGGCCCGCGCGCCGGGGGCGAGGACGACCAGGGCGGACAGCACCATGAGCAGGGCGGTGACGAGACGGGCGCGCATGCCGGGGCTCCTCGTACGGAATCGGCGCTTGCGGACCCCCGCACCGTAGGCACGGGCACGGCCGAACCTCAACGAGCATCACCGGGGCGAGCCTGTGACCTGGGAGGCGGCGCCGGTGAGGGGTGAAACTTTCAGGTCGGCCCCCGGCGGCGGGCGTGAGGTCCGCGCGTGCGGGCTGCCTGGCAGTTTCCTGGGAGTCGTGGCCGTTCGGATGCCCGGTGTGTATGGGAGGGATACGTTGTCTGCACCCTCAACCCCCAGGTAAGGGCCTCGCATCGCCTTTGTAACGGTATGCCCGTTAAGTTACGTTTGTCTGACTCGGCCCACCTGGGGGAGCGGGAAGCACGCGGACGGAAAGGCAGCAAGTCGCGCATGAGCGTGGTGAAAACCGGCATCAGGCGGAGAGTTCGGCTTCTGGGCCAGGCGCTGCGCCCGCCGAAGCCGTTGAAGTTCCAGGAAGCCAACAGGCCCGCCGAATCCCCGCGACCACCCAAACGCGTGCAGGTCGTCGACTACAGCGTCCCGATCATGCCCCGGCAGGTCCCCTCCCCGGTGTTCGTGATCGCGCCCGTGCGCTCCGGCTCCACGCTGCTGCGCACCCTCCTGAACAGCCACTCCCGCATCCGCGCCCCGCACGAACTCCACCTGCGCACCCTGCGGGTCCAGCCGACCCCCGGCTTCTCCGAGGAGTCCATGCTGGAGCTCGGCCTGGACCAGGTGGAGCTGGAGCACGTCCTCTGGGACCGCATCCTGCACCTGGAGCTGCAGCGCAGCGGCAAGGACCTCATCGTCGACAAGACCCCGGGCAACGTCTTCATCTGGGAACGGCTGAAGTACGCCTGGCCCGACGCCCGCTTCCTCTTCCTGCTGCGCCACCCCGAAGGCGTCGTCTCCTCGCTGGAGAACCGCAAGGGCAACACGGCCACCCGGGAAGCCCTGGAGGCCAACGCGGTGAAGTACTTCAAGCCCCTGGAGAAGGCCCGCCGCACCCTCGACGGCCTGACGCTCCGGTACGAGGAACTGACCGCGGAGCCCGAACGGGTCACCCGCGAGGTCTGCGACTACCTGGGCGTGGCCTGGGAGCCGGGCATGCTCGACTACGGCAGGCACGACCACGGCCGCTTCCTGCCGAACCTGGGCGACCGCAGCGACACCATCAAGTCCGGCAGGATCCAGCCCGCCCGCACCTTCACCGGCGCCAAGCTCTCGCCGCAACTCGCCAAGTACGCCGCCGCCTGGGGTTACGGCTGACACTGCCAGAGCGAGCACCAGCCCCTCCGGTGACCGGCGTGTCCGCCGGACCCGATCAGCCCTGGCCCAGGCGCTGCTGCGGCTGGTCGGGCAGCGGGACCTGGCCCGGATCAGCGTCTCGGACGTCGCCGAGGACGCCGGCGTGAGCCGTTCCGCCTTCTACGACCACTACCGGGACGTCCACGAGCTGGCCGAGGACGCCTGCACGGCGATGATCGACGACCTGATCGAGTCCCTGCCCGGGCCCGCCCTGGACTCGCCCGACCTGGTACGCGAGGCGACCGCGTCCCTGGAGACGTTCTTCGGCAGCCTGGCCGGTCACGCGGGGCTCTACCGCGCGCTGCTCGGACCGCAGGGCAGCGCGCGCGTCGCGGGCCACGTCCGCCGCCGGCGCGCTCATGGGCGTGGCCGCGGACTGGCTCGACGACGGCTGCCCCCGCCCGCCGGCGGAGATGGCCGGGGTGACCTGGCCGCTGCTGAACGCGTACTACCGCATCAACGAAAGCACGGGCGGATGAGAGCCGCGCGATCCCCGCTGCGCGCCCCGCAGTCGGTCACCGCTACAGCCTGAGCGTCCTCCTCGACGTGCCCGGGAACACGACCACCAGGTGCTCCTCCCCCGCATCGCGGACCCGCACGTAGACCCGGAGCCGGTAGCGGCCCTTCCCCTCGATCGCCAGGTTCGGCATCGGCGCGCCCGCGCCCACCTCGCCGTCGCCCATCTCCGGCACGGTGAGCCGGCCGGCGGGGCTGACGATCGGCACCTCGGTGACCTGATCCCACCCGGCCGTCCGCCGCGGCGGCGCGGTGCGCAGGGCCTTCACGGTGAGGCACAGGTCGACGACGTCCTCGACGTGCCCGATGAGCGCCGCGCTGCGGGCCACCCCGATGCCGGTGCTGCTTTCGTACACCCTCTCCGTCGCCTGCCCGGCCGCCTTCCCGGCCGCTTCGTCCGCGGGGTCGTGGACCAGATAGCCGGCGTCGCCGTCGACGAACAGGAAGTAGGTGGCCGTGGCCTGGACGACCCCCTTCGTCCGGGGCCACGGGTCGCGGCACCTCGCGTTCTGCTCGGCGACGTAGGCGTCGTTCGCCGCCTCCGACTGCCTGGTGGACCGCAGCAGGTCGGGATGGGTCGCGCCGACGATCTCCGGGCAGACGTGGACGAGGTCCCACGGGTCCGCGCCCCCCGCGGGCCGCTCGCTCCCGGCCCGCGTCAGGATCGCCTCCTGCTCGTCGCGGTCCTTCGCCTGGCACAGCGCCCGCCCGTACGCGAGAACCTCCTGGTCCGACAGGCTGGCCGGGAACATGGGCGAAACCCCGCCGTCGCGGCTGCGCGCCCGGCAGAGGAACGCGGCGTCGCGTTCCTCTGGTTTCAGGTCGCCGAACGCGGGCCGGTCGTAGCAGTCCCTCGACCAGCCGCTGTAGGTGAGGTGCGGGGTCCGCTCCGGTTCGAGCATGCCGATGATCGGCAGTACGACCACGGCCGCCACCGCGACGCGGACCGCGCGGTGCCGCGCGGGCGAAAGATCGGCCAGACGGTCGCCGGTGGGCAGTTCACGGGCGGTCGCCGCCATCCACACGGCGCTGACCAGCCCTGCCGTGTCCACGATGACGGGCATCAACACACCGCGGCCGAAGATCTCTTCGACGAGAAGATTGAGCGGGATGACCAGCGCGTAGAGGCCCACCGACAGCCATCCCGCGGTCAGTGTCCCGCGGCTCCACAGGCCGTCGCGCCACTGGCCGACGACCGTGATGACGATCGCCGCCGCTCCGGCCAGCACCAGGCCCGGCCCGATGACGTCGCCGAAACCGAGCTCCGGCAGGTCGAGCCGGTCGAGCAGCTCGTCGGACATCGCGGCCAGCTCGACCGCGAACAACGCCGCCGCAACCGCGCGCAGCACGCGGGACCGCCAGCGGATGACGAGCAGGTAGAGGACGTCGATCGCGGCCCACAACACGAGCTGGAACGCCGCGTCGACCACGGCGGGGAGCGGCGCGATCGGCAACCACAGCACGACGGTGTACGCCACCGCCAGATACAGCAGCCGGCGCAGCGCCTTCTCCCGGCGATCCAGCCGGCCCGGCGCGGGGGCGCGCAGGATCAGCCACAGCAGCGCGGCCTTCACCACGGCGACCACGAGCAGCGCCACCACCGTCAGGGTGTCGAACCCGTCAGGCGCGTAGAACTCCAGATGAACCGGCGGCGACCACGCGACGGCCGTCCAGAGCCAGGCGTCGCCGATCACCAGTCCCGCGACCGCGGCCACGAGAACCAGACCGACTACACCAATCCTGATAAACCGCCATAAGCCATCCGGAAGCACGAGACGCGATCTTAGCGCGGCACCGGAGGGCACAGTGGAACATGCGATTCCTCCAGATCCCGCGCTCTGCGACGCCGGGCGTCCAGGACGTCGCAGGCGGCGTGGCCAGGGAAGAAACGCCGCACGAGGTCGGGTTGTGCGAGGCGGACGGCTCTCCGCCGGCCCTCACTGTGCCCCGATATACGGGAAAGCGAGCAGACATGACCGGATCGTGGGGATGGGATCTGCTGATCGGGACCATGGCCGCCCTCCTGGTCGCCTGGCTGGCGCTGATCGGCACCCTGGTGATCATCCGCCCCCGAGGCAACCTCCTGCGCGAGGCGCTCCGGCTCCTGCCGGACGTGCTGCGCCTGATCCGCCGCCTGGCCGCCGACCCCGACCTGCCGCGCGGCGTACGCGTACGGCTGGCGCTCCTGCTCGCCTACCTGGCCCTGCCCCTGGACCTGGTGCCCGACTTCATCCCCGTCCTGGGCCAGGCCGACGACGTCATCATCGTCACCCTGGTGCTGCGCTCGGTGGTCCGCCGCGCCGGCTCGCAGGCGCTCCGCCGGCACTGGCCGGGCACCGACGACGGCCTCGCCGCCCTGACCCGCCTGACCGGAGCCGGCGAACCACCCGCCACGCCCGCTCCCAGGTGACGACCACGTACCTGGCATAGACCCGCCGAGCTCACGCGCGATCCATCAACAATGCGTAAAGAGGCAGGGACGGTAAGCGACCTTGGGGAAGTTCACTATGGGCGCCGACCTGGCCGCCGAGACCTGAGTGCGAGGAGAATTCCGGTGGGCCACTCCGACGACGCGCGCGGCTGGCCAAGCGTCAAAGACCTCTGCCGCATCAGCGCCGCGGCCCTCGCCGGCGGCTGCGCCATCGGTCTCGTCGGCGGGCTCTTCCGGTGGCTGCTGGCCGCGGCCGACGACCACCGCGACCGGTTGCTCGCCTGGGTCCGTCTCGATCCCTCATGGCGATGGGCCGTGGCCGTCCTCGGCGCGGCGGCGGCGGTGGCCCTCGCCCGCCACATCGTTCGCTGGGTGCCGCAGGCCGCGGGCAGCGGCGTCCAGCGCGTCGAGGCCGAGCTGCGGGAGGAGATCGCCCCGGTCGGCATCAGGTTGGTCGCCGCCAAGTTCGTCGGCGGGCTCCTGTCGCTGGGTGCGGGCATGGCGCTCGGCAGGGAGGGTCCCACGGTGCAGATGGGGGCGTCGTTCGGCGCCGACGCCGGGCACCGTTTCGGTGCGAGCGCCCACGACGTACGGACGATCTCCGCGGGGGCCGCAGGAGCGGGCTTGGCGGTGGCGTTCGGCGCGCCGATGGGTGGCGCGATGTTCGTGTTCGAGGAGGTCGCGCGGGCGTTCCGCCTCCGGCTGGCGCTGGCGACGTTCGTCGCGGTCTCCTCGGCGGTGGCCGTTTCGTGGCTGCTTCTCGGCACCGAGCCCATCTTCTCGCTTCCGGCGCCGGTCAGCGCGCCGTCGATGGCGTCACTTCCGGTATATGCCGTTCTGGGGCTCCTGCTGGGCGCGGCGGGAGTGGCCTACAACAAACTCGTGATCTTCCTGCTGAATGTCGCGGACGCGGCGCCACGCCTGGTTCCGGAGGCGAAAGCGGCCATCGTGGGCGGCATGGTCGGCCTGCTCGGTCTCGCGGCCCCCGAGCTGATCGGCGGCGGCGACGTGCTGAACCAGGAGATCCTCAACGAGCAGGTGACGCTCGGCTACCTCGCCCTGATCCTCCTCGTCCGCTGGCTCCTCGGCCCGCTGTGCTACTCGGTGAGCACGCCCGGCGGCCTCTTCGCCCCGCTGCTGGCCGTCGGAGCCGCCGCCGGCGCGCTGTTCGCCTGGCCGCTACAGGAGTTTTTCCCGGCACTCGGCATCTCCCTGACCGCCGCGGCCATCGTCGGCATGTCCACGTTCTTCGCGGCGGTCGTCCGCGCGCCCTTCACCGGCGTCATCCTGATCGTCGAAATGACGGCCACGACCGCCCTCGTCGTCCCCATGATCATCGCTGCGGCCGGCGCGCTGCTGAGCGCGACGGTGCTGCACGGTCCCCCGGTGTACGACACCCTCCGCCATCGGATGGAGGCGGCCCAGCACCCCGGGTCCCGAACCCCGGAACCCTGACGGCCGCTCACGGCGTGGTGAAGATCTGGATGGCGGAAGAGGGGTGGGTGTGATCACCTCACCGGCCCTGCCCGAGGGGCAGGACGCCTGGGTGCATGCCGGAGACGTCGCCGTAGAACGATGGCGGCGGAACCGTCACCGCGTCGCCCTACGGTCAGGTCCCGACGTTGGTGAATCAAGCGGTGATCCGGGTCATCCGCCGAAGCGCCCCCCGGGTCGACTCGCAGTCCATCGCCCGCAGCCGGGCCAGCACCGGTCCGGCGTCCGCGTTGAATCGCAGCTCCTCCGGGCAGCTCGCGACGATCCGCCACAACTGCGCCATGGCCGCGCTCGAGTCGCCGTCCATCGCGTGCGCGGTGGCCACGGCCAGCAGGTGCCGCGCCTGGCGGTCCTTGTCGGGGAGGCGGCCGGCGTCGACGCCCGCCGCGAGGCGGATCGCCTGCGCGTACCGGCCCAGCCGGACCGCGACCGCGACTCGGTGCAGGTCCACCTCCAGCGCGAACTCCGGGCCCAGCCGGTCGCCGATCCTACGGGCGCGGTTCAGCAGCTCCTCGGTTCGCAGCACGTCGTTCTCCTCGGCGGCGGCGAGCGCGGCCGTCAGATAGCAGAGCCCGGTGACCTCCAGCGACTCGGGCCGCTCGTCGATCACGGCCAGGCACAGCCGGCGCGCGTCGGCGTACCGGCCGAGCGAGACGAGCACGCCCGCCACCTCAGCCCTCGTGATCGCCGAACCCGCCGAGGATGCCACCGCGCGATCGGCGGCGACCAGGGCCAGCGCGTGCTGGCCGCAGCTTCGCAGCAGCGCCGCGAACAGCTGGTACACCTGAGTGAGGCCGGCCGTACCGGCTTCCCGGTCCGCGCCGGTGGCGACCCTGGCCGACAGGTCGGCCATCGACAGCAGCGGCGGCAGACGGCGCCGCGTCTCGGTGTAGCGGTGGGGCGAGCGCTGCCAGATCTCCCAGGCCGTCATCACGTGGCGCTGCACCCGCAGCACGCTCTCGGTCGCCTCGCCGGTGAACCGGCCGGGCAGCAGCAGCGCGTTCCCGACCTCGTCGGATTCGCCGTGGTCGCAGGCGGGCGGGAGTCTCGTCCGGCCGCCGACGAATTCGGAGAGATCCTCGACATGGAGCACTTCGGCGATCCGCATGATGGTCGACAGCCGATCCAGGGGTTTCACCCCGTTCTCGACCAGGCGGAGCCATTCCTCGCTGCAGCCGACCAGGTCGGCCAGAATTCTCCGGGTAAGGCCGCGCGAACGGCGCCTGGCCATGATCCGCGCGCCGTCAACCAAGAAATCGCCGACCATGCCGCCACATTAAGTGAGGAATTCGAGGCCCTCGGTGGCCGGAAATGACGGCAACTCCTTGCCGCTCCACCTTCCTGAGATGTGGGTTACGCTGAAGAGTCAGCCATGACGCAACTCCAGTTGGATCTAGCTGGCCGGGCTCCGCCGACACTGCCGCTACACCATTCGGCAGGAGGAGACCACGATGGCGATCGACGTCGAGTCGATTCGGAAGGAATTCCCGTTCTTCGAAACCGCCCTTGACGGTTCCCGTCCACCTGTGTATCTCGACAGCGCCGCCACCACGCAGAAACCCGCCGTTGTCCTGAGCGCGTTGAACCACTACTACATCCGCACCAATGCGAATGTGCACCGTGGCGTGTACCGGCTGGCCGTACAGGCGACCGACCTGTACGAAGAAGCGCGAAGCAAGATCGCCGCGTTCGTGCGCGCACCGCGAGCCGAGGAGATCGTGTTCACCAAGAACGCGACCGAGGCCGTCAACCTGCTGGCCAACTCGTTCATCTGGGCGGACGGACGGCTCCGCGTCGGTCCCGGCGACGAGATCGTCCTGACCGAGATGGAGCACCACTCCAACCTCATCCCCTGGCGGCTGCTGGCCGAGCGGGTGGGCGCGAAGGTCAGATATCTGGGCATCACCGACGACGGCCGTCTGGACCTCTCCGACCTGAGCGAGAAGCTCAACGAGCGGACCAAGGTCGTGACGGTCGTGCACGCGTCGAACATCCTGGGCACGGTGAACCCGATCGCGACGATCGCCGCCCGCGCGCACGAGGTCGGCGCCCTGATGGTTGTCGACGCGGCACAGTCGGTCCCGCACCTCGGCATCGACGTCACCGCGCTGGGAGCCGACTTCGTCACGTTCTCCGGCCACAAGATGTGCGGCCCCACCGGAATCGGCGCCCTATGGGGCAGGTACGAACTGCTGGAAGAGCTCCCGCCCTTCCTCGGCGGCGGCGAGATGATCGAGCACGTCGCGGTGGACGCCATGCACTACGCCGCGCCCCCGCTCAAGTTCGAGGCCGGCACACCCCCGGTCGCGCAGGCTGTCGGCCTTGGCGCCGCCTGCGACTTCCTGAGCAACATCGGCATGGACGCGATAGCCGCCCATGACCAGGCCCTGATCGAGTACGCCCTGGACCGGCTCGGCGACGTTTCCGGCATCCGCTTCATCGGCCCGACCGACACCGCGAACCGGCTGCCGCTCCTGTCGTTCGTGGTGGACAGCATCCCGCTCCAGCGCATGCGCGCGAGTCTGGACGAGGCGGGCATCGCCGTCCGGTCCGGCAACCACTGCGCGCAGCTCGCGTGCAGCCGATTCGGCGTCCCCGCCGCGATCCGGGCCTCGTTCTACCTGTACAACTCCCCCGACGAGGTCGACATCCTCGCCGAGACCCTCGAAACGGCTACGAGGTCCCGGGCCGCCGTGACCGCGGACACCTCCTTCGATGTCAGCCTGGTACGGCCGTACCAGGACATCCTGCTCCCGTCGATCTTCCAGCCGTGGGCGGAGTACATGGTCGAGGCGCTGGCGCCGGCCCCCGGCACCAAGGCGCTCGACGTCGGCACCGGCCCCGGCACCGTCGCCCGGGTGCTGGCCAAGGCAATCGGCCCCACCGGCGCCGTGGTCGGCACCGACCTCAACCCCGCCATGCTCGCCCTCGCCGCTGAACTGCCTGCCCTCGACGGCGCCCCCATCCAGTACGTGGAATGCGGTGCCAGCCCGCTGCACGTCTCCGACCAAGCGTTCGACCTGATCACCATGCAGCAGGTCCTGCAGTTCGTTCCCGATCGCGGTGCGGCGCTGGCCGAGATGCGGCGGGCCGCCCGCCCCGGGGCGCGGATCGCCATCGCCACGTGGCAGCCGCTGCACCGCAACCCCCTCTTCCGCGCGCTGCACGACGCCGTCGCCACCGTCCTCGGCCCCGACAAGGCGGACCTCTTCGAGGAACCGTGGTCCCTGCCCGGGACCGAGGTCGCCGTGCTGGCGAAGGAGGCCGGTTTCGTCGACATCGAACTCCGCGAATGGACGCTGCCGGCCACCCTTCCCGGGGGGCCTGACGCGATCTGCTGCCTGTTCGACTTCTCCGCGGTCAGACCGTACATCGGTTCTCGTCGCACCGACCTCGCGGAAGCCGTACGCGCGAATCTGGCGCACTGCACGGATGAGACCGGCGTCCACTCGGAGACCGCGGTGACCCTGGTGACCGCCCGAGCCTGACCGCCGCTCTTCCCCCGAAGGCCACTTCCCGCCGGGAGGTGGCCTTTCGGCTCCCCGGCCCACGAGTTCGCCATGCCCGACCCAACGGCCCACTCGGGCCAGGGCGCGCCAGCGCAAGAGATCCGCGACTTGCGAGCGGAATGCGGGTCTGATCGGTGACCCACCCCGCGTGATGTCCCCAAGCTCGGCTAGGGCGCGTGAGCACCGTAGTCACTGCTGTCGGGGTGGCGGGATTCGAACCCACGACCTCTTCGTCCCGAAGCAACTCGATCGCGTATTCGAGTTGCCCTCGCTGGCCCTATGACCTGCGGTGAGGGTGCGCGGGCGTACGCCGACGTTCGTGATCGGCCATGGCGATTGTCACTCAGACCGTCACTCGGCAAACCTCTGCGGCCGCTGCGGCCGTGCACCATCGGATTGCTCTTCGTCGGCGCCAAGCGCCGGCGCTTCGCGCTGCTGAGCCCGGCCTTCCATAGGCCAGCACGCTCATCCGAAGGAAAGCCGTCCAGGCATCGATCAGGCGTTGGCCTGACTTGCATGTGAACACCCGACCGACGACGCCCTCTCCGTTGGGGGACTCTGGCGGCTTGTCCACTAAGCCGGTTCCGAGCTGAGCGGACCAAGTGGCCGGTGTGCCCGCGGGGCATCGCTCTGCCGTCATCTATGGCATGCCTGGATGGTGACGATCCGGGCGAGAGGGCCATAGCGCGAGGGAAGTCCCCGACCTTCCCGTTGATAGATCTTCCTCCAAGTGTCATATTCCCATGTGGGCCCGTACAAGGAGGTGCATGTGGCAGAAACGCAGCCTTCGAATTCTTTTGCTGCAAGGACCTTTCTTTGGCGCCTGCCAGTGAGTCGTTCTCAGTAACCGAAGATCGCGTTGTGTGATGCCGATATGGTCCAATCGTGCTCGCGGTGCAGCAGCACGAGTGCGGCTCGGACGATCTGCCCGATGCGCCAGGGGTCCAGGCTGACTCGGCGCAGGGCCTTGAAGGTGACGGTGAGCAGGGCGTTCGCACGTTCGCCGACGCCGCGCAGGCCCCGCAGCACCTTGTTGTAGGTGTGCTGGTCGTCGCTGAGCCGGGCCTGGCCGCGCTTCTTCTTCACCGGCACCCGGATGACGTCGGCGGCGCCTTCATATCCCAGGTCGGCCAGGGTCGGCAGCATGTCCCGCGCGGCGGCCAGAGTGGCGATGATGCCGTGGGTGCGAGCGCAGGTCATGTCATGTTCGCGGCCGGGGCGTACGTCGGAGACCCACAACGGCCAGCCGTCCGGGGCGGAGATCACCTGGACGTTGCCGCCGTGGTGCTTGTGTTTGCCGGACCACCACAGGTCCGCGCCGTTCGGGCCTGGGGTGGCGACGCGGTCGGTGGCAATGACGATGCCGTCGAGGTTGACGTGCGTCAGGCCTGTGCCGGCTGCGTTGTCGAGCACCTGGCGCAGGCCGGGGGCGTGCATTGCCAGGACGTCGATGCCTTCGTGCAGGTAGCGGTAGGCGGTCTTGCGGCTGATGTGGTGGTCGGTGGCCAGTTGCTTGATGCGGGTGTTGTCGAGGAACCATCGAAGGATCAAGACGGCCTGGGCGAAGCAGCCCAGCGCCCGGCGTCCTTTGCGGGTGCCGCGACGGCGGCGTTCGGTGTGCAGCAGGGCGGCCAGGAACAGCACGGTCTCGCGACGTACGTCGAGGGTCGCGGTGTATGTGACACTAGTGGGCACGTGAAGCCTCTGGTTCTGAAGTTGATCTCTAGTCAAGACCACTTCTACCAGGGGCTTTACGCTTGTTGATCACCAGCGCGGCTGGCCGGGCCCAAGAAGATCACGCAGAGCAACGGATCGTTACCGACAACGGCTCAGTCCCTGTTCGCGATAGATTGCTTGCTCTTGGGGTAATTGTCGGCTTTCAGGCTGACCACACCCTGATTCGTCAGGGGGATGACGATCGCTCAGTCTTCATCTTGCTCAGATCGGTCGCCAAGGTAACCGCGCGAGCAGAGAACGGATCGGAAGCACTGCTAGCCGTGCGGGTGAGTGGTGACATCGTCGGGGAGATGGCGACCCTCGACCAGATGCCTCGCTCGGCGACTGTAACCACCTGTGGAAGATCCATAATCTGTGTGGTCAAGGGCGCGGTATTCGTCGATTTCATGGCTCGCCACGCCGTGGTCGGCGTGGCGATGAGTCAGTTGATCGGGGATCGGCTCCGCTGGGCCAACCAGAGACGGCTGGATTTCGTCGGCTACGGTGCCGACGTCTGCCTGGCCAGACTTCTCTTGGCACTCGCGCAGAGGCACGGCGCCTATACGCGGCAAGGGTTGGATGTCGGGGTCGCCCTGACCCAGGCAGAGCTTGGGGGACTGATCGGCGCAAAAGAAGGAACGGTCCAAAAGGCTATGCGCGGGCTGCGCAGCAGGGGCTTGGTCCACCACTCTCAACAGCGGATTGCCATCACGGACGTGCGGCGTCTGACTCGGTTTGCAGAAATCGACCCGTATTAATTCGGGTTGAGATGCGCCAACAGGCTTCATGGTGGATGTCCACAGACGCGAGGAGGAGCAGGATGGAAGAGCACCGGATCATGCTTGTTGCCGATGTCGAGGACTACAGCAGTAGAAATGGCCACGACCAGGCGAAACTGCAGGCCGCCCTTGTAGGTGCACTCGATCACGCCGGCCGTGCAGCGAAGCTGGGAATCCTCGGCTGGGATCGCCAGAAGCAAGGCGACGGCCAGTTCGTAGTCCTACCGCCTAGGACCGACCCGGTGTCTGTGCTGAGTCCGTTCGTCAAGGCTCTATCGAAATACCTGCGACACAAGCAGACGGCGACGTTCCGCATCCGCGTCAGATTGGCTATCCACGAGGGGCCGATTCAACTCGACGGAGCCAACGGATATCCAGGTGATCACGCGGTGCAGCCGAACCGGATGGTCGGTGCACAGCCACTCCGAGCCGCACTCGCCGCCTGCCCCGAGGCATACCTAGGGGTGATCGTCTCCGAGCGCATATTCACGGACTACATAGGGCAGCGACCGGGCAGCCCACGACGTGATCGGTTCCGCCGAGTAGATGTTGAAGAGAAGAAAAACCGGTACGTGGGCTATATCCATGTGCCAGGCCACAACGTTCACGCTGTAGATATTTCGTCGACGATCCCACCCGGGCCAGACATCGAGCGCACGCTGCCAGTTCTCAACATCAGTGGCGCAGGGGCCAACGTGGCGATGTACGGCGACCAGACCAATCACCAGACGTTCGGGCGATGAATGAGGAACAGGCTCCCGAAGAGAGGGAGCGCCCATCCGAGCCGTCGCCACAAGCTGATACTTCCAGTGAAGATGCTCCTGCATCTCCCGAGGACGATTTCGACTCGCTGTCGCCCGAGGACCAAGAGGAACATCGCCGGTTCCGTCTGAGCGGGTTGGCCTCAGGGGGAGCATTTTATGGCGTATCGGGCCAAGGCGCCAACGTTGCCGTCGCAGGCGCTCAGTACAACTATCAGCAGTTCAATGTCAACGCTAGGCCGACGCGGCTCGTTACGCCGTTGACTCCAGAGCGGGTGTGCGCCATTCGTGACTGCACGGTGACGACCGTGTCGAGAGCACAACTCGCCGATCGCTTGCCCCACAACCTAGTGATGTCGCTCAAAGGATCTCCGGAAAGCGGGCGGCGTACCACCGCTTATGCCGCCCTGCTCGACTGGATCGGTGATCAGGAGGACCCCTCGCTGGCCCTAATCAACGGGGACGTGGCGCTAAGCGAGCTGACGAGCAAGGATTTGGCTGGCGCGCGGGGACTCGTCCTGGAACCGAGCGATGACGATTGGGCGGGGGCTTCGCATGAAATGCTCGCCCATCTGCGGTCTATCGCTTACGAGGCGGACTGCCGGATCGTGGTGCTTCTCGCCAGGACGGGGACTGGAGGAGAGTCCCTGGTCGTTCACGATCCTCCGCTGCCCACAGACGTGTTCCGAGCGTGGATCGAGTACCGGCTGGGAGGGTCACACGCTTGGAAGAGGGAGGGTTTCGACGCGCACGAGCCTCAGCTGACGGAGATGCTGGACGGATGCTCTCCGGGCTGGGCCGAGGAGAGGGCTCAAGAGGTCGTCTACGGATTGCGACGTGGACTTCAGCTGGACGAACTCCTCGAAAGCCTTGAAAAACCGGTGAGGGAGCGACTCCAGCAGGCGTTCGCCGCAAGAGATTTGAAGGAGTCATCTTTCAGCAGATGCTTCCTGATCAGCAGCGGTGTCTTCCACGATCTCACTGAGCCGATCGCGTCGCGAGCCGCTCTCCGGCTGGAGGAGCTTATCCGCGGCCAGGAGAACGAGAGGACCCGACCTGGACCACCCGTCTGGGAACCTCTTCAGTCCCTGCTTGTCTATGAGGGCATGCGGACGGAGCCGCGTTTGGTTCCAGGGGACGGGCATCGCATTCGGCTGCGGCGAGACGTGAGAGAACAGGTGCTGCAGGTCGCGTGGGAAGAGGTGCCGGCACTGCGCGGCATCTTGCATGAATGGTTACGCGAGTTCACCAATCATAAGGACGCGCGGGTGGCGACCCGCGCGGCGCAGGCGGTGGCTCAGCTGGCGGTCTGCGACTTCGACGGGGTGAAATCCGAGTTCCTGGAACCCTGGTCCGAGGCTGGTTATGGCGGCAGCTACCTGGCGAAGGCGACGCTCGAGGCGGCATGGTCCCTCAACCCGGACCTGGCCCAGCGCACGCACTGGCTGTTGGAAAATTGGTCCAGAGGCAACTACCGACGGCGAATGACCGCAGCGATAGCGTACGGCTCGCAGATCGGTGTGCAGGCGATCGACAAGGCCCTGCCGTCCTTCAAGCGCGTGGTCCAGCACTCCTTGAGCAACCACCTGCACGCTCTGGTTGCGGGGGCCATCGCCGAGGTGTACGTCGAGACGACTGCTGAGCAGATCCTGCGAGAGTTGCGGGGATGGACCACCTCTGACTCATACGGCCTGCGCCGGACATCGGCCCTTGCTCCCGGACGTCTTGCCTGCCTCCCACCGGAAGTGTTTCCGGGGCGCCTAGCTTTGGCCGAGAACACGATGCATGGTGAGGTAGCTGCTCTGCTCTGCCATGCACTCGACTGTTCTCGGCCCGCGCCATCGGGGCCCGACCGACGAACGCCGCCGGTGTGGGATCTTCTCGCGCGATGGGCGGGAGAAACTCGCTGTCAGCGGGTAATGGAAGAGATCTTCACCATGGTCGGAACCCATTATCGCCACCTTCGAATGCCGCTTCTCTTCCATCTGCGTGCCTGGCGAGCGAAAGGAATCGTCACGGCTGAGCGGCGACTGGTCCTCCATGACATGCTGAAACGAGGTGGCCATCCATGTTCTGGCTGATTCGGCAGTTCAATATCGCGAATTCGGAGGACGATATGGACGTGACCGAACTGGAGTTCGAGACGCCCGCTCTGGGGGATGGCTTTACCTTTCACGTGATGATCCGCTGCACACCAGTGGCAGGCGGAAGAAGGCGCCAAGGTGGCATATGGGGCGACGTTAAGGAAGAGCGGGCGCAGGCCCACGAGGTGGCCAGGCAAGTCGTACGGGAGGTGTGTCGCCGCTACTCAGCGTTCAGCCCAAGAGAGGCGGAAGTTGAGACGAGCAAAAGCATCTTGTCCGCGTTCGCGACGCACTCCACGCTTAGGAACCGCTGGTCGGTGCAGGTGTACGTCAATGTGAGCGAGGACGTCCGCAGTCTCCAACGCGAGGCCCAGATCCGGCAACATAAGATCGTTTCGGATGCGGAAGAGGACGCTCTCCGACTCCGAAAGGTTCAGGAGCTCGCGGAGATCAGTGGGGGCTTCCTCTCCTCGGCGACAGGTCACTGGATCACTCGCTATGCTGTACGGCTCGCTCAGCACCCAGAAGAGGCCGGCGACGTTGTGGCCCAATTGCTCGACGAGCGTCAGGAGCGCGCCGAGCGTCTAGTCAAGCTCGTTAACGAGATGGCCGACGCGCATCAGCAGGCGGGTATTTTCGAGCTGGTGATTGCGAGCGAAGGGGCGCTGCGGCACGCGCTCAAGCAACTCGGCGTCGACGTTCCACCTTTGGAGTCTGACTCCATCTTCGCAGACGCAGAATTCCTCCCCTGATTACTTGGCTAGGGCAGCTACGGCCATCCAGAGGATGACAGACACACATGCCAGACCCATCCAGGGCAGGGCACGCCGGACACGGTGGTGCTTTTGAAGCGCCACCGTCGTGAGCACCTCGATAAGGAGCTGTATCTCTTCTAGTTGCTTGCCTACGGACGCAGGCGGCCGGTCGATCTTGCCCGGCCGCACTAGTCCGAAACGGTTCGTGCCGTACGGCTCCCTCAAATCCGGACGGAGCGCTAGGGCCAGATGGTAGCCCGCGATGAAGAAGCCGGCGCAGAAGGAGGATAGAAGTACAGCGGCCCCGATCGCACTCACCGGGCCAGCGGTCCAGAGCGGCACCATCCCGCCCACCTGCGTGGCGGCGAGCGCCGCCACGCCCAGGTGAATGGTCACCATTGTCGTCACCTTGGCCTCGGCCTGCTGTACATAGCCAGTGAAGGTACCCAGACTCGTGAGGGCGACGGTCAGTGCTTCGGCGCGGGTCAGGCTGTTGTTGACGGGCATTGCACTCCAATCCACGATGTCTACTGGATAAGTTGACCCCGGCATTGGCGTGCTTCACCCGTATTTCTCCGGCTGACGATCGCCGATTGATGCGTGTGATCGTCAGTGCAGCGCGTCACCGCAACTTGGGCACCGGGACACCGGACTCCGGGACGCTGACCTGCGCAAGGGCGGGTGAGAAACGCTCCCCGCAGCCGTCATTTCACGAGGGCTGAAACACTGAGGGACGCGGCCCCGTCGAGTGGCAAGTATTTCAGCCATATCCAGGGGACATCATGGCAACACTGTCCCCGGGCTTTCCCCGGTTTCCGCAGCCGTTTCTGCATATCAGGGGTTGGTGAGGGACAGCGAGGACAGTAGAGACACCTCACTGGTGCGAGGGTACGAGCGATTCCTTAATGGCCCGTGCGCCGGAAGCGCCGATTGACCCGAGGTGGTGGGCGGTGCGGCGGAGTTCGGTCACGGCGTAGGCGTTGAGCGCTATGGCGTCCGGAGCGACGCTCAGGGCGGTGGCAACTGCGGCTTCAGCGTCGCCCTGCATAGCCTGGGCACGTGCGAGACAGGCTCCGTACCAGGCCCTGTCGCGGTGGTAGTGGCCGGGCAGAGTGGAAAGGCCGCGTTCCAGATAGTCGGTGGCACGGCGGCCGTCGCCGAGTTCCAGTTCGGCCATGCCGCGTTGCATGAGAAACCAGCCCTCGTCGTAGAAGTACATCCAGGGCGGCTCCTCCTCGGGGTGTTCGGCGGCGGCTCGGATGAGGTGTTCGGCTTCGGCGAGCTGGGTGCGGGCCTGGTTGGCTTCGCCCATCTGGGCGTGGCCTCGGCCGGCCATCTGGGAGGCCATGCCCTGCACGCCGTACGTGGTGCGGCCGTCGTGCCAGCGGGAGGCTTGCGCCAGGCGGACACAGAGGTGTGGGTCGCCGAGGCTCCAGGCTTGGTGGGCGCGCATGTTCAGGGTGGTCGAGGCGAGGCAGGCATCGCCGGCCTCGATGGCCCAGGCGTGAACGCGGTCGTACCAGGCCAGGGCGGCGGCGTGCTGGCGGGAGTCGTGGCACATCCAGGCGATGAATTGGGCGTACTGAGCCAGCACGGCGACGGCCCGGTCGGCGAGTTGGCCGCGGGCGCCTCGGGCCAGGTCGGCGACGGTGGACAGTTGGGCGTGGACGAGGGGCAGCAAGGGGCGGCTGCCGATGGTGTCCTCGACGCGGCGATGCTCGGCCAGGCAGTGTTCCAGCCATTGCACGGTGGCCACGTCGACGCGGCCCGGCTGCTCGATGGCGCGGGTGATGCGCTCGTACAGGTCCGCGTCCGGAGCCAGCGAGGGCAGGGCCAGCGCGGGAACCGGCGTGGTGGTCGTGCCGAAGAGCTGGTCCTCGGCCACTTCGAAGACCGCGCAGTAGAGCCGGGTGTAGAAGGCGTCCGGCCGGTGCTCGCCGGTCTCATGGCCCCGGATGCGCCGGATGAGACTGTCCACCTCCGGCAGAGGCTTGTCAGCGACGCGGGCCAGTTCGCGGGCCAGGCCGCGCTGTGACCAGCCGCGCGTTTTGCGGGCCGCGAGCAGGCGGGCTGCCCACAGCGGGGTGGGCTCGTTCATCCGGCACACCTCCAAGGGGAAGGAGCGGACACGGGGCGGACATCCCAGGTCACCGCTCGGTGTCCTCTGTTGAGCTGTTACCGCCTGTAGCTGGGATGTATGCATGTTCAGCGACAGCGACGGCTTCTACGCATGGACGGCCAGCGACGAGTCCGGCCGTGGCTCCTGTGGCATCACGGGCCGGCCCGAGCGAGCCGTCGCGTTGCTGGCCCGGTCGCTCGGCGAGCTGGCTCCGGGAGCGACGGGCACGGTCCGCCTGGTGCGCCTGGACCGGCTGGCGCGACGTCCCTCCTACATCTACGGCCCGACCGTGCTGTGCTTGCGGCGCACGGATCAGGCCGTCGTGATCGTCGCGGGTGACTGAGGCGTGCAGGAGTGGGAGCCGTACGTGCAGTACGGCATGCTGCTGCGGATGCGGGAGACCTCGTGCTGCGGGGAGTACGAGTGGTGCTGTGAGGGCGGCCTGTACTTCGTGCGCCGCAACGGCGACGGGTACGAGACGACGCCGCGGAGCCGCTATGCCCAGGCCCGGCCCGTCTGGGAAGGCCTCATCCGCAATCATCGGCACACCTCCCAGCGTCAGAGAGACGGCAAGCCGACCAGCTCAGGCTGCGACAGAGCACGCCCCTCTGCCGGGAAGAGCCGATAGACCGCCTCACGGACCACCTCGTCTCACACCGTGCGACGAACTCCTCGGGAGTGCCGCCGCGGCGAAACGGCGGAGCGCCGGCATTGATCTTTGTGGTACGCAGCGATCTGGCGTATCCACAAGAAACAAGAGAGGCCGCCTCCGATCTTCGGAAGCGGCCTTTCTGCCTGCGGCAATACTGTCGGGGTGGCGGGATTTGAACCCACGACCTCTTCGTCCCGAACGAAGCGCGCTGCCAAGCTGCGCTACACCCCGGTGCACGTCGTCCTGCACGTGCGTGGAAAGTCTAGCCGACTTCGGGGGTGCTTGTGACCACTCGGGTGGTCTCAGCGCCGGGGCACGAGGGTGAGCAGGGACGCCTCCGGGAAGCAGGCGAAGCGGGCCGGGGCGTACGGGGAGGTGCCGAGGCCGGCGGAGACGTGCAGCCAGGCGCTGTCGTGGCGGCTGAGGCCTTTGACGCGCTTCCTGTCGATGCCGCAGTTGGTGACCAGGGCGCCGTAGAACGGGATGCAGAGCTGGCCGCCGTGGGTGTGGCCGGCGAGGAGGAGTTGGTAGCCGTCGTCGGCGAAGCGGGTCATGTTGCGCGGCTCTGGGGAGTGCATGACGCCGAGGCGGAGGTCGGCGTCGGCGGGGGCGGGGCCGGCCACGAGGTCGTAGCGGTCGCGGGAGATGTGGGAGTCGTGGATGCCGGCCACGGCCACGTCGAGGTCGCCGACCTTGATGCGGGCGGTGGTGTTGTTCATGTCGAGCCAGCCCTCCGCGGCCATGCCGGCGCCCAGCTCCTCCCAGGGGAGTGACGGGGTGTGCTGGCGGCGCTCGTTGCGTGAGGTGCGCCAGAGGTAGCGCAGGGGGTTCTTCGGCTGGGGCGCGTAGAGGTCGTTGGACCCGTACACGAACAGGCCGGGGCGGCGTAGCAGCGGCTCCAGCGCGTGCAGCAGCGACGTGACGGCGTCGGGGTGGGCGATGGAGTCGCCGGTGTTGACCACCAGGTCGGGCTCCAGCGCGCCCAGCGAGCGCACCCAGTTGATCAGCATGGTGCGGCGCGGGGTCAGGTGCAGGTCGGACAGGTGCAAGATGCGTACGGGACGCTGACCTCGCGCCAGGACCGGCACGTCGAAACGGCGCAACCGGAAGGAGTTGCGCTCCACGACGGACGCGTACGCCACCCCGGCGACGCCGAGCCCGAGCACTGACAGCGGCACTGCGACTGCTTTCCTCACCATCTCATGATGCCTGACATCCGGCACGAGGCGTCCGTGCACGCGGCAAGATGGACCGCATGAGCGGATTGAAAGACAAGTTGAAGGCCGATCTCACGGCCTCGATGAAGAATCGGGACGAGGTCCGGCTGCGGACCATCCGGATGGCTCTGGCGGCGGTGAACGTCGAGGAGGTCGCCGGCAAGGAGGCCAGGGAGCTCTCCGACGCGGAGATCATCAAGGTGCTGACCCGGGAGGCGAAGAAGCGCCGGGAGGCGGCGGAGGCGTTCGGCAACGCCGGGCGCGCCGAGCAGGCTCAGGCGGAGCTCGACGAGCAGGCGGTGCTGGAGGAGTACCTCCCCGCCCAGCTGTCCGACGAGGAGCTGGGCCGGCTGGTGGAGGAGGCCATCGCCGAGACGGGCGCCTCGGGCCCGCAGGCGATGGGCCAGGTGATGAAGGTCGTCAACCCGAAGGTCGCGGGGCGGGCGGAGGGCGGCCGGGTGGCCGCCGCCGTGCGCGCCAGGCTGGCTTCCTGAGCGGTCGCCCTCAGCCGGGGCCGGCCGTCATTCGGCCGGCACCAGGCCCGTCTCGTTCCAGTTGCCCCAGTCGCGGTCGGCGACGTCGCCGCCGCGCCCCCGGCCGCCGCGGTCGCCCCGGTCGGTGCGGTCTCCCCGGTCGGGGTCGAACAGGTCGCGCAGGTCGTCGAAGTCGCGGGGGTCCTTCTCCTTCGGCTTGGGCGCGCACTTGTCGCTGCAGCCGCCGAAGCGGGACCGGTCGGCCGGGTGGAACTTGGCCGCCTCCACGCCCTTGAGCGCAGCGATCATCGATTCCTTCCAGATCGGGCCGGAGATCGACGCGCCGTACACGTACGAGTAGTAGCGGCCGCCGATGGTCACGCCGATCAGGTTGTGGCTGAAGGCGCCGCGCGGGTCGCCGATGCTGACCGCCGAGGACAGGTTGGGCGTGTAGCCGGCGAACCAGGCGGCGGTGTAGTTGTCGGTGGTGCCGGTCTTGCCGGCGGCGTCGCGGCCGATGCCGCCGACCCCGCTCATCGTGCCCTTGGTGAACACGCCGGACAGGATGGCGCTGACGGCGTCGGCGACCTCCTCGTCCAGGACCTGCTCGCACTTGGGCTTGAACCGGGTGACCTCGCCGTTGCGGTCCTTGACCTCGGTGATGGCGAGCGGCTTGCAGTGCTTGCCGCGGGCGCCGAGGGTGGCGTAGGTGTTGGCGACCGTCACCGGGTCGACCTCGTTGATGCCGAGGGTGAAGGTCTCGAACTCGCCGAGCTTCCCGCCGTCGGCCCGCTTGAGGCCCATCTTCTTGGCCGTCTTGACCGTGTCGCAGAGGCCGACGTCCTGCTGCAGCTTCATGAAGAACGTGTTGACCGAGCCCCAGGTGCCGCTCTCCAGCGTCTTGAAGCCGCCGCCGCCCTCGCTGGAGTTGTTGACGGTGTGGGACGGGTCGCCGACGCCGTTGCCCTTGCAGTCCTTGAACGTGCTGTAGCCGGAGGCGCGGTAGCCGTCGGGCGAGGGGAAGCCGTCGCCGAACTTCATGCCCTCGGCCAGCGCCGTGGTCAGCGTGTAGACCTTGGCGGTGGAGCCCTGCTGGAAGCCCCGGCCGCCGCCGTGCGCGGCGTCGGCGACCAGGTTGTAGGACATCTCGTTCTTCTTCTTGGAGTTGCCGAACGTGCGGGAGGCGGCCATGGCCTTGATCTCGCCGGTGCCCGGCACGATCATCGCCTGCGCGGCCACCGGCTTGTCCTTGGGGCTCACGTACTTCTTGATGGCCTTCTCGGCGGCCTTCTGCATCTTCGGGTCGATCGTGGTCTTGATGGTCAGGCCGCCGCGCTGGAGGAGCTTGAGCCGCTCCTCGGCGGTCTTGCCGAAGTCCTCGTTGAGCAGGATCTCGTTCTGCACGTAGAGGCAGAAGTAGGGGTACTTGCTCTCCTCGCAGCCGCCGGGCATCTCGACGTCTTTCCAGCCGAGCTTCTTCTTCTTGGCCTCGTCGGCCTCCGCGCGGGTGATCGCGCCGACCTCGGCCATGCGGTCGAGCACGACGTTGCGCCGCTCCAGCAGCAGGGCTCTGGACTTGGGGCCGACGTTGGGGTCGGTCCTGGCGGGGTTCTGGACCGCGCCGGCGAGGGTGGCGGACTCGGCCAGGGTGAGCTCGCTGGCGGGCTTGTCGAAGAAGCGCCGGGCGGCGGCCTGGATGCCGTGGGCGCCCGCGCCGAAGTAGGCGATGTTGAGGTAGCGCTCGAGGATCTGGTTCTTGGAGTACTTCTGCTCGATCGCCATGGCGTGGCGCAGCTCGTTGAGCTTTCGGGAGACCGTCGTGGCGGTCGCCGCGGCGCGCTCCTCGTCGGTCTCGGCGGCGTTGACCAGCACCTGCTTGACGTACTGCTGGGTGATGGAAGAGCCGCCCTGGGTGACCCCGCCGGTGGTAAGGTTCTTGATCAGAGCGCGGGCGGTGCCCTCGAGGTCGATGGGTCCGTGCTTGTAGAAACGGAAGTCCTCGATCGCGATCAGGGCCTTCTGCATGATCGGGGCGACCTTGTCGAGGCTGACCGACTGGCGGTTCTCGAAGTAGAACTGCGCGATCTGCTTGCCGTCGGCGTCGACGAGTCTCGTGCGTTCGGAGAGCGGCGGCTCCGTGAGCTCTTCGGGCTTGAGGTCCAGGGCCCCGACGGCCGACTTGGCCGAGACGCCCGCTCCGCCCACGGCGGGCAGGGCCACGGCGGCTGCGAGCACGCCCGCGGCCACGCCGGCCACCGTCAACTTGATGACGTTGAGTATCGGCGATGAACGATCTTTGCCCTGAGCTTGCACGGTCCCAAGCCTACGTCGAATGCGTGTCGCTAACGGTAACACGACACCATTTCGCCTTGACTGGCCGGGGTGACTAGTCATTCCCGGTCAACAGTCCAGCGAGAATTTGGTCCTCTGGGGTCTGTCGGCCCGAAGGTCTCCTTGCGTACGTTCTCTCTGCGGCAATTGAATACGGAGGCTCGGCGCCCGCGCCCGTCGGCCCCAAATGACGACTGACCACCTAAGGGGAGTGGGGTCGAAAATGTGGATCACGGATTGGACCTCCCGTGCCGCCTGTCGTGGTGCGGACCCGGACGCGCTGTTCGTCCAAGGGGCTGCACAGAACAGGGCGAAGCTGATCTGTCGAGGATGCCCGGTCCGTACCGAATGCCTCGCCGATGCGCTGGACAACCGCATCGAGTTCGGGGTGTGGGGCGGTATGACCGAGCGCGAACGGCGAGCGCTGCTGCGGCGGCGACCCGATGTCGACTCCTGGCGAGAGCTGCTCGAGTCGGCGAAAGAAGAGTACGAGCGGACCAACGAGCTGATCGCCGGCTGATCGGTCCGGGCGAGTTGCGGTCGGCCGTGAGGCCGGCCGCGCTCTTGTGCGGAGCACTCGCCCTCACGGTGAAGGGCGGTGGCGGGCTCGCGGCTAGCTCTTGGCCATGAGCTCGCCCACCCGGCGCAGGCCGGCCAGGTCGTGCACGTCGTCGGACATCGCGGCGACCTGGGTGACCGGCACTGTCGGGTGCGCGCCGACGAAGTGGTCCTGTTCCCGGTGTCCGCGAGCGGTGAGTTGCATCCTGCCGGTGTGCAGCCGCAGCACGGCGGCGGTCAGCTCATGCTCGCCCCGGGACTCCAGGTCCTCGGCGGCCGCGGCGCTCCGGACTCCCGAGAGCGACGCGGCCGGCGACTCGTGGACCCGGTTGACCACGAGGCCGGCGAGGGGCATCCGCTCCTCGGCCAGCCGCTCCACGAAGTAGGACGCCTCCCGCATGGCGTCGCGCTCCGGCGTGGCGACCACGAGGAAGGCCGTGCCAGGCGCCTGGAGCAGCTTGTACGTCAGGTCGGCGCGCTGCCTGAAGCCGCCGAAGACCGCGTCGAGCGCCGACACGAACGTCTGCAGATCCTTGATCACCTGGGCGCCGAGCAGTTTGTTCAGCGCGCCCGCGACGAGCCCGAACCCGGCGTTGAAGAGCCGGAAGGCGCTGCGTCCTCCGGCCTTGGCCGGGGCGGTGAGCAGCCGGATGAACCGGCCGTCGAGGAAGCGGCCGAGCCGTTCGGGCGCGTCGAGGAAGTCGAGGGCGGAGCGTGACGGCGGGGTGTCGACGATGATCAGGTCCCACTCGTCGGAGCGGCGGAGCTGGCCGAGCTTCTCCATGGCCATGTACTCCTGCGTGCCGGCGAAGCTCGACGACAGCGACTGGTAGAAGGGGTTCGACAGGATCTGGCGGGCCCGTTCCGGGTCGGCGTGCGCCTCGATGATCTCGTCGAACGTGCGCTTCATGTCGAGCATCATCGCGTAGAGCCGGCCGCCGCTCTCGCACTCGACGACGCGGCGTGGAGTGTTGTCGAGCTCGGTCAGCCCCATCGACTGGGCCAGGCGCCGGGCGGGGTCCACCGTGAGCACCACGGCGCACCTGCCGCGTTCGGCGGCGCGCAGGCCGAGCGCGGCGGCGGTGGTGGTCTTGCCGACGCCGCCGGAGCCGCAGCAGACGATGATGCGGGTGCCGCGGTCGTCGAGGATGGCGTCGATGTCGAGGGTGGCGGGCTTTCTCACGCTGCTCCCTGGGTGCGGATGCTCTCGGCCAGCTCGTACAGGCCCGCGAGGTCGACCCCGTCGGCCAGGAGCGGCAGCTCGTAGCTCGGCCGTGAGGCGGCGTCGAGGGTCCGGCGCTCGTCGCCTTCTAGCTCGGCGCGGCGGGCGTGCTCGACGAGCTCCTCGGTGAGCGCCTCGGCCAGGGCCTTGGCGTCGCCTCCTGAGGCGAGGCCGGCGGCCTCCAGGCCGGCGACCAGCTCCGCGGAGTCGAAGCGGCCCTTGACCGCCTGGTCGAGCACGGGTTGGGGGAGCAGCGGCGCGCGCACCATGTTGACGAACACGCCGCCCGGTGGCAGGCCCGCCGCGCGGAGCTCGGCGAGGCCGTCGAGCGTCTCCTGAACGGGCATCTCCTCCAGCAGCGTCACGAAGTGCACCGCCGTCTCCGGGCTCTTGACGACGCCTCGTACGAGGTCGGAGTGGTTCTTGATGGGGCCGACCTTGGCCAGGCCGGCGACCTCCTCGGTGACGTTCAGGAAGCGCGTGATGCGGCCGGTCGGCGGCGCGTCGAGGACCACGGCGTCGTAGACGCGCTTGCCGTTCTTGGCGCGCCTGCGCACGGCCTCGGTGGTCTTGCCGGTGACCAGCACGTCGCGGAAGCCCGGGGCGATGGTGGTGGCGAAGTCGAGCACCCCCATCTTGGTCAGCGCCCGGCCCGCCCTGCGCATGCCGTAGAACATCTCCAGGTATTCGAGCATGGCCTCTTCGGGGTCGACGGCCAGCGCGTACACGTCGCCGCCGCCGGGCGCCACGGCGATGCGGCGCTCCTCGTACGGCAGCGGCGGCAGGTCGAAGATCTGCGCGATGCCCTGGCGGCCCTCCACCTCGACGAGCAGCACCTTGCGGCCGCCCGCGGCGAGCGCGAGCGCCAGCGCGGCGGCCACCGTCGTCTTTCCGGTGCCGCCCTTGCCGGTGACGACGTGGAGTCGCACGCCGTCCCAATCCGTGTCCCCAGAGTCCACGATTCGAGGCTACCGAACGGTTACTTGACGTCAGCCCACGAGAGTCCCGGAGATTGCTCACACTACGCTGATGTCCATGAAGAAATGGGAGTACCTCACGGCTCCAGTGCTGATACACAACACGAAGATGATCCTGGACAACTTCGGCGCCGACGGCTGGGAGCTGGTCCAGATCGTCCAGGGCGCCACGCCCGAGCAGCTGGTCGCCTACTTCAAGCGGGAGAAGCAGTGACACCTGAGCAGAAGATCGCGGATCTCGGGCTGGAGCTGCCCGAGGTGGTGGCGCCGCTGGCCGCGTACGTGCCGACGGTGCGCACCGGGAACCTGGTCTACACCTCGGGTCAGGTGCCCGTGGTGAAAGGCGAGGTGCAGGTCACCGGCAAGCTCGGCGCCGAGGTCGGCGTCGAGGACGGGCAGGCGGCGGCCCGGGTCTGCGCGCTCAACGCGCTGGCGGCGCTGAAGGCCGAGGTCGGTGAGCTGGCCCAGGTCAAGCGGATCGTCAAGGTCGTGGTGTTCGTGGCCAGCGCTCCGGACTTCACCGGGCAGCCGCAGGTCGCCAACGGCGCCAGCGAGCTGCTGGGCGAGGTGTTCGGCGAGGCGGGCAAGCACGCGCGCAGCGCCGTCGGGGTGGCCTCGCTGCCGCTGAACGTCCCGGTCGAGGTGGAGCTCATCGCCGAGGTGTCCTGAAAGCCGGATATGTCACTATGACCGAGTGATGTTCTAGTTGGAGGTCATCGTGGCTGGTCTTCGGTTCTCTCGGGAACACGCCGAGCACATCAGAGACGTGCTGTCCGGGCGTGTCGCCCCGGCCCCCGCGCGGGACGCCGCCACCGTGGCGCTCTTCCGCGCGGGCCGGGGCGGCGGCATCCGGGTCTACCTGCTGCGGCGCAAGGCCACCATGGCCTTCGCCGCCGGCGCTTACGTCTTCCCCGGCGGTTCGGTCGACCCGCGCGACACCGACCAGGCCGTGGCCTGGGCCGGACCGTCGCCCGCCGAATGGGGGCGGGTCTTCCGCGCGGACGAGGCGACGGCCAGGGGCCTGGTGTGCGCGGCCGTGCGCGAGACGTTCGAGGAGTCGGGGGTGCTGCTCGCCGGGCCGGGACCCGCCTCCGTGGTCGCCGACACCCGGGGCGACGACTGGGAGGCCGACCGGCTGGCACTGATCGACAGGACCCTCGCCTTCGCCGACTTCCTCGCAAAGAGGGGCCTGGTGCTCCGCTCCGACCTGCTCAAGCCGTGGGCCCACTGGATCACGCCCGAGGCCGAGACGCGGCGCTTCGACACCCGCTTCTTCGTCGCCGTGCTGCCCGAGGGCCAGCGCACCCGCGACGTGGGCGGCGAGGCCGACCAGGTCGAGTGGCGCCGCCCGGCCGAGGCCCTGTCCATGGCGGACGCCGGGGAGATCTTCCTGATGCCTCCCACGTACCGCACGCTGAGCGAGCTGGCCCGTCACGACAGCGTGGAGTCGGTGCTGGGCGAGGAGCGGGAGATCGTCACCGTGCTGCCGAGGGTCGTGGAGGTCGACGGCGAGTTCCGGCTGGAGTCGGCGTGAGCGGCCTGCACATACCGCTCGACACGCCCGACGGCTCGCGCACCGCGCACGCCGAGAACCTCCTCGCGCCCAACCCGTCGGCCATGACGCTCGACGGCACCAACACATGGGTGATCGGCGGCCGGGAGGTCGTCGTGGTCGACCCGGGGCCCGACGACGAGGCCCACCTGCTCCGGGTCCGCGACCACCTGGGGGAGCGCCGGGTGACGCAGATCCTGCTCACCCACGGGCACGTCGACCACAGCGGCGGCGCCCGGCGGTTCGCCGGGCTGACCGGCGCGCCGGTGCGGGCCCTGGACCCGCGCCACCGGCTGGGCGACGAGGGGCTCGCCGACGGCGACGTGGTCGTCGTGGACGGGCTGGAGATCCACGTGTACGGCACGCCCGGCCACTCGGCGGACTCGCTCTGCTTCTGGCTCCCCGACGACCGGGCCATGCTGACCGGCGACACCGTGCTCGGCCGGGGCACCACGATCATCGCGCAGGACGGCGGCCTGGCCGACTACCTGCACAGCCTGGACCGGCTCAGGGCGGCGGCGGAGAGCCTGGAGGCGCGGGCCCTGCTGCCCGGCCACGGCCCCGTGCTGCCCGACCCGATCGGCGCGCTCGACGGCTACCTCGCGCACCGGCGCGAGCGTCTCGACCAGATCAGGGAGGCGCGCCGGCGGGGCGCGCGCACGCCGCGGGAGATCGTGCGGATCGTGTACGCGGACGTCGACAGGTCGCTCTGGCCCGCGGCCGAGGTGTCGGTGCGGGCCCAGCTGGACTATCTGGAGCGGTTGTAGAGCCGGTCGTGGTCGAGGATGACCACGGCCTTGGCCTCGATGCGCAGCCAGCCGCGCTGCGCGAAGTCGGCCAGGGCCTTGTTGACCGTCTCGCGGGACGCGCCGACGAGCTGGGCCAGCTCCTCCTGGGTGAGGTCGTGGTGGACGCGGATGCCGTCGTCGGTCTTGGCGCCGAACCGCTCGGCCAGGTCGAGCAGCTGCTTGGCCACCCGGCCGGGCACGTCGGTGAACACCAGGTCGGCCAGCACGTCGTTGGTGCGGCGCAGCCGCTGGGCGAGGGCCCGCAGCAGGTGGAGCGCCACCTCGGGGCGGCCGGTCAGCCAGGGACGCAGGTCGTCGTGGCCCAGCCCGGCCAGGCGCACCTCGGTCAGCGCGGTCGCGGTGGCGGTGCGCGGCCTGGGGTCGAACAGCGACAGCTCGCCGAACATCTCGCTCGGCCCCAGCACGCTGAGGACGTTCTCCCGGCCGTCGGGGGAGGTGCGGGAGAGCTTCACCTTGCCTTCGAGGACCACGTAGAGCCGGTCACCGGTCTCGTTCTCGTGGAAGACGGTCTGCCCTTTGGACAGCTGGACCTCGGTGATGCTCGTCCTGAGCGCCGCGGCGCTCTCCCGGTCGAGCGCGGCGAACAGGGGGGCCTTGCCCAGCACGTCTTCGGTGTTCACTCTGCCTCCTCTGCTGCCATTGTGACGCACACCACTCCGGGCGGCGCACCTGGGGAGCAGCTCGTCCCGTGTGTCGCTCAAACTGGACGAACCGCCTGCGAGCTCGAGATGGTCCCCCCACGACGAGCCGTGCGATCCTCCTGCCGAAGTGTATGAACAAAACCGTCAACATGCTTACTCATCCCCCGCGGTAACCCCCACAGTCCGGCACATGAACCGATAAATGGCCTTCAGTCGCCTGAAAGCCGGGTGTTTCCCCCTCCGGCACGCCAAGGGCGGCAGAGGAGGGCGCAAAGGATCGTGTCCGGTGAGCGCGCGCGTGGCCGTACCCTTGCGGCATGGCGACGAACGTGGCGGGCGCCCGCGGACGCAAGCCGGAGACGCGGCTGGGGCTGGTGCGGCGAGCCAGGAAGATGAACCGGATCCTCGCGGAGACCTACCCCGACGCCCACTGCGAGCTCGACTTCACCAACTCGTTCGAGCTCCTGGTCGCCACCGTGCTGTCGGCGCAGACCACCGACGTGCGGGTCAACCTGACCACGCCCGCGCTGTTCGCCAAATACCCGACGCCCGACGACATGGCCGCCGCCGACCCCGAGGACCTGGAGGCCATCATCAAGCCGACCGGGTTCTTCCGGGCGAAGACCCGCTCGCTCATCGGGCTGGCCACCGGCCTGCGTGACCGGTTCGGTGGCGAGGTGCCGCGCAGGATGGACGACCTGGTCACGCTGCCCGGCGTGGGCCGCAAGACCGCCAACGTCGTGCTCGGCAACGCGTTCGGGGTGCCGGGGCTGACCGTCGACACCCACTTCCAGCGGCTGGTGGTGCGCCGCTTCGGGTGGACCGGGGAGACCGACCCTGTCAAGATCGAACTGGTCGTCGGCGAGCTCATCCCCAAGCGGGAGTGGACCGTCTTCTCCCACCGGGTGATCTGGCACGGCCGCCGCATCTGCCACGCCCGCAGGCCCGCCTGCGGCGTCTGCCCGCTGGCGGCGCTCTGCCCCTCGTACGGCACCGGCCCGACCGCCGCCGAGGAGGCGCGCAAGCTGGTGCGTTCCGGACCCTTCTCCTGAGGGGAAGCTCCGTGATCCCCGCGGCGTTGGAGAAGTCGTGACCGAGGTGCCCCACTGGCTCGACCAGCTCGCCGCGAACGCTCCCACGACCCCCGTGCCCGCCCGGCTGCGCCCTCCCGCGCGAGGCGGACGCAAGGCGGCGGTGCTGGCCCTGTTCGGTGACGGCCCCTACGGCACCGACGTGCTGCTCATCCAGCGCAGCATCCGCGGGCGCCGGCATCCCGGCCAGCCGGCGTTCCCCGGCGGCGGCGTCGACCCCGGCGACGACGGCCCGGTCGGCGCGGCGCTGCGCGAGGCCGAGGAGGAGACCGGGCTGGACCCGCGCGGCGTCACCGTGCTCGGCACCATGCCCGAGCTGTACCTCTCACACAGCGACAACCGCGTCACCCCCGTGCTCGGCTGGTGGCACGACCCCTCGGCGGTGCACGCCGCCTCGCCCGACGAGGTCGACTCCGTCGAACGGGTGCCCGTGGGCGAGCTGACCGACCCGGCCAACCGCGTCATGCTCCGCTGGCGTGCCGACCTGGCCGGACCCGCCTTCCGGGTACGCGGGATGCTCGTGTGGGGGTTCACCGCGGCGGTGCTCGACGGACTGCTCCGCGACGGCGGGCTGGAACAGCCGTGGGACCGCGGCCGGATCGAGGAGATCCCGCCCGAGGTGCTCAACCTCGCCGCCCGCGGCTAGCGCCACGCCGGCCGCGACGCGCGGGGCGGTCCTGGCGGAAGACATGCACACTTGACCCAGTCCCTGGTTAGCTTTGAAGCGTGCGCGGTGATCTGCTTGACCTCATATTGATCGGCCTCGTGATCGCTTTTGGGATCTCGGGATACCGGCAGGGCTTCATCATCGGGGTGATGAGCTTCGTCGGGTTCGTGGGCGGGGCCGTCCTGGGAGTGTTCATCGCGCCGCCGATCGCCCGCGCCGTCGTCGACGGCGACACGCCGCAGGCGCTCCTCGCCATCGTGGTCGTCTTCCTGGCGGCGACGATCGGGCAGTTCGCCTCCTCGACCATCGGCGCCGTGGTGCGCTCGCACGTCACGTGGGAGCCCGCCAAGGTGGCCGACGCGGTCGGAGGCACGTTCGCCAGCGCGCTGTCGGTCCTGGTGATCGCCTGGCTGATCGGCTCGTTGATCGTCTCGACCTCGTTCACCCCGCTGGTCGACCAGGTCAAGGGGTCGCTGCTGCTCACCACCGTCGACCAGGCCATCCCGCAGTCGGCGCGCAACTGGCAGCAGCCGTTCAAGAAGTTCATCGACCGCTCCGAGTTCCCGCCGGTCTTCGACGCGATCGGCGCGGGCCAGCTCGTGGACGTCGACCCGGCCCCGCGCAGCATCCTCAAGGGCGCCAGGCTGGAGCGGGCCACCCGGGCCATCGTGAAGGTGCAGGGCAACGCCGAGAGCTGCAACAAGCACATCGAGGGCACCGGTTTCGTCTACGCCCGCGACCGCATCATGACCAACGCGCACGTCGTCGCCGGGGTGACCCGCGACCTGCAGATCGTCGACCACACCGGCAGGCGGCACGCCGCCACGGTGGTCCGCTACAACCCGCGCCGCGACATCGCCGTCCTCCGCGTGCCGGGGCTCAACCTGCCGGCGCTCGCCTTCGACGGCGAGGCCGAGAAGGGCGACAACGCGATCATCGCCGGCTTCCCGAAGGGCCAGGGCTTCACCGCCGAGCCGGCCCGCATCCGCAGCCGCATCAACAACGCCGAGAGCCCCGACATCTACCGCGACACCAACGTCACCCGCTCCGTCTACGCGATCCGCGGCGTGGTGCTGCCGGGCAACTCCGGCGGCCCGCTGCTCACCGTCGACGGCCGCGTGTACGGGGTGATCTTCGCGGCCGCGGTGAGCCAGGAGGAGACCGGCTACGCGCTGACGGCCGACGAGGTCCGTCCGGACGCCGAGCAGGGAAAGAACGACACCAGCCCGGCCGACACCCAGGAATGCGACTGAGCCGCGCTCAGCCCAGGTCGTGCGGCTCCGGCAGCCCGGCCAGGATCTGCTTGATCGCCTCGCCGGCGTCGCTGTCGTCGTGCAGCCCGGACGCCACCCTGCCCACCGCGTCGTACGGGTCCCCGTACGCCTGAACCCGGGCCGCGCCTCGGGCGAACAACGTCAGCGCGCCGCGCCCGTTGCCGCGCTGCAGGTGGGTCAGACCCACGCAGATCTGCGCCAGGCCCTGCCACAGCTCGCGCTCCTCCTCGGGAGCGCACTTCCAGCGCCCCTCGAACACCTCGTGCGCGTTGAACGGCAGGCCCTCGGCCAGGAACAGGCGGCCGTCGGCGAGCGCCTGCCCCGTGGTGGGCGCGTAGTCGTCGGGCACCCTCGGGGTCCCCTCCGAGCCGTACGGCAGCGGCCGGCCGAACGCGTCACGCGGCCGGGCGTTGCGCGGGCGCCCCTCCGGATCTCGGTCTCTCATCGGTCCGGCTCCGGGTCGGCGAGCCAGCCGAGCAGCTCGGTGTCGAACACGTCGGGAATCTCCTCGTGCGGGAAGTGGCCCGCGCCCTCGAACAGCCGCCACCGGTACGGGGCGGCGACGTAGCGGCCCGAGCCCTGGGCGGTGCGCGGCAGCGTGAGCCGGTCGAGCGCCCCGTGCAGCTGCAGGGTCGGCGCCTCGACCTCGGTCCGCATGGTCCTGGCGTAGCGAAGGCCGTCCGGGCGCAGCTGCGAGCGGCCGAACCACCGGTGGTACTCCAGCGCGCAGTGGGACACCGCCGGGATCGAGAACGCCTCGCGGTAGGTGCGCGCCGTCTCCGCGTCCGGCCAGCCGGGCCCGGACCACTCGTCGAGCAGCCTGCCCACGAGCGCGCCGCCCCGGCGGGTCAGCCGGTGCTCCGGCAGCAGCGGGAGCTGGAAGCCGAGCGCCCGGCGGCTCGCCCTGAGCTGGCCGAACGGGTCGGTCAGCAGCGCGCTGCGCAGCCGCAGCGGATGCGGGGCCGACACGGCGACCAGCCGGTGCACGCACTTCGGGTCGAGCACCGCCATAGTCCAGGCCAGCAGCCCGCCCCAGTCGTGGCCGACCACGATCGCCCCGGTCTCACCCAGCGCCCTGATCAGCCCGGCCGCGTCGGCGGCCAGCGTCGGCAGGTCGTAGCCGCGCGGCGGCTTGTCGCTGCCGCCGTAGCCGCGCAGGTCGACCGCGACCGCGCGGTAGCCCGCCGCGGGCAGCGAGGCGAGCTGGTGGCGCCAGGTCCACCAGAACTGCGGGAACCCGTGGAGGAGCAGCACCAGCGGCCCGTCGCCGGCCTCCACGACGTGGAACCGGGTGCCGCCCGCGTGCACGGCGCGGTGCGTCCACGGCCCCTCGATCCGGACGACGGCCTCGTCAGGTGCCATCACTCGTCACCGGCCTCTTGGCTGGGAGCGGTCTGTCGCCCAGCGGGAGCGACGGCTCGTCCGGATGGGAGATCTCCTTGAGCCCTTTCAGCGACCGCGTCGTCCGCTCCATCTTGGTCAGGCCCTTCAGCCTGCGGACCCCGACGAAGACCAGCAAGCCGGCCACGAGCAGGTAGAAGACGGTGACGATGAGGAAGGCGGCCCACATCGGCAGCCACTCGGCGATCACGAACGCGATCGTGAACGAGAGGAGAATCAGGCACAGGTGTGCCATGAAAGCGGCGGCGGCGAACATGCCCCCGGCCATGCCGACCCGCTTGGCGTCGAACCTGAACTCGGCCTTGGCCAGCTCGATCTCCGAACGGACCAGGGTCGAGATGTGATCGGTCGCCCGGGCGACGAGCGAGCCCAGTGATTCTTCCTCGGGAGTCTGCGGCATGAACGTCTCCTATCGGGGCCTGATGGCCGTGTCAATCATCAATCAGCGGGATGCGGGCTCGCGTACCGTACGCGAAACCGGCCCGCCTGCGGACTCGCCTCTCCCGGCGGAACATCACAGGACCTGCCCACCACGCGTCCCGCAATCACTCCCAGCTCTACCCGATCCGAGAACATAGCGCCGCGCCGGTCCGGCACGCGCGCGACCCCCTGTCCCGGATGCCGGGACAGGGGGTCGCGCGCGGGAATCCTAGTCTTCGGCCTTCGCCGACGGGAGCTTCTCCGAGATCAGGTCCATCACCGTGCTGTCGGCCAGCGTCGTGACGTCGCCGATGCTCCGGTTCTCCGCCACGTCGCGCAGCAGGCGTCGCATGATCTTGCCGGAGCGGGTCTTGGGCAGCTCAGGCACCACGAGGATCTGGCGCGGCTTGGCGATCGGGCCCAGCGTCTTGGCGACGTGCGCGCGCAGCTCGGCGCCGATGTCGTCGCTCTCCTCGACCGTGCCGCGCAGGATGACGAACGACACGATGGCCTGGCCGGTCACCGGATCGGTGGCGCCCACGACCGCCGCCTCGGCCACCTTCGGGTGGCTGACCAGCGCGCTCTCCACCTCGGTGGTGGAGATGTTGTGCCCGGAGACGAGCATGACGTCGTCGACGCGGCCCAGCAGCCACAGGTCGCCGTCCTCGTCCTTCTTGGCGCCGTCGCCCGGGAAGTACATCCCGTCGAACCTCGACCAGTACGTGTCGATGTAGCGCTGGTCGTCACCCCAGATCGTGCGGAGCATGGACGGCCACGGTTCGCGGACGACGAGGAAGCCGCCGCCGCCGTTGGGCACGCTGTTGCCCTGGTCGTCGACCACGTCGGCGACGATGCCGGGCAGCGGGCGCATGGCCGCGCCCGGCTTGGCCTCGGTCACGCCGGGCAGCGGGCTGATCATGATCGCGCCGGTCTCGGTCTGCCACCAGGTGTCGACGACCGGGCAGCGGCTGCCGCCGATGTTCTCGCGGTACCAGACGTACGCCTCGGGGTTGATCGGCTCGCCCACCGAGCCGAGGATGCGCAGGCTCGACATGTCGAACTTGGCGGGGATGTCGTCGCCCCACTTCATGAACGTCCGGATGGCGGTCGGCGCGGTGTAGAGGATCGAGATCTCGTACTTCTGCACGATCTCCCAGAAGCGGCCCCGGTGCGGGGTGTCGGGCGTGCCCTCGTAGATGACGCTCGTCGCGCCGTTGGCCAGCGGGCCGTAGACGATGTAGGAGTGGCCGGTCACCCAGCCGATGTCGGCGGTGCACCAGTAGATGTCGGTCTCGGGCTTGAGGTCGAAGACCGCGTCGTGCGTCCAGGCGGTCTGGGTCAGGTAGCCGCCGGTGGTGTGCAGGATGCCCTTCGGCTTGCCGGTGGTGCCGCTGGTGTAGAGGATGTAGAGGGGGTCTTCGGCGCCCTGCGGCTCGGGGGTGTGCTCGGCGCTCTGGCGGTCGACCACGTCGTGCCACCACACGTCCTTGGCGCCGGACTCGACCTCCTGGCCGGTGCGCCGTACCACCAGGAC
Source organism: Nonomuraea sp. CA-218870 (assembly GCF_050936535.1). NCBI lineage: Bacteria > Bacillati > Actinomycetota > Actinomycetes > Streptosporangiales > Streptosporangiaceae > Nonomuraea > Nonomuraea sp. CA-218870. The sequence goes on from NZ_JBNJMN010000001.1 coordinate 959,451, forward strand.
CTTCTCCACCTGCGGGCACTCGGCGACGGCCTCGTCCACGGTCGGCTTGAGCGCCGACGGGTTGCCGCGGCGGTAGCCGCCGTCGGCGGTGATGACGAGCTTGGCGTCGGCGTCGTCGATGCGGCTCTTCAGCGCGGCGGCGCTGAAGCCGCCGAACACCACGGAGTGGACGGCGCCGATGCGCGCGCAGGCCAGCATGCTGATCGGCAGCTCGGGGATCATCGGCATGTAGATGGCCACCCGGTCGCCCTTGCCGACGCCCAGTTCGCGCAGGGCGTTGGCCGCCTTGGAGACCTCTGCCTGCAGCTCGGCGTACGTGATCACACGGGTGTCGCCCTCGGGCTCACCCTCCCAGTAGTAGGCCACCTTGTCGCCGCGACCGGCCTCGACGTGGCGGTCGACGCAGTTGTAGGCGACGTTGAGCTCACCGCCGACGAACCACTTGGCGAAGGGCGGGTTCCACTCCAGGGTGGTGTCCCATCGCTTGGTCCAGGTCAGCCTCTCGGCGGCACGCTCCCAGAACGCGAGGCGGTCGGCGTCGGCCTCGGTGTAGGCGGCGGCGGTCACGTTCGCGGCCGCTGCCAGCTCGGCCGGCGGCGCGAACCGGCGGTTCTCCTGCAGCAGATTGGACAGTGCCTGGGTCTCGTTGCCAGGGGTCTCCGGGGCCACGTTCGCGCTCCTTCTGGGCCGTACTCCGTTGGGTCAAGCACCACTTCACCAGGTCACGACGTGCCCACACAAGAGGTCTAGACAGGTCTGTACCGTTCGTCGCACGAAGCCGACAGCTTGCCGATTCGCTCGACAAAAGCTATTGAAACGTTGTCATTCTGATTCTCTTTCGTGGAACGCGCCAAAGGCGGCTGCTTTATGGGCCCCCCTTGGGAGAGGGCGGCGAGAGCGACCCTCTACCCGCGGGTATGGTCGATATCCGTGAGTGACCCCTTGGCCGTCATCGCGCGGCTTCCCGGCGTGCCCGAGGCCGTCGACGCCGCCCGGGAGGCCGTCGACCGGCTCTACCGCCACCGTGTCCTGCGCCGCGCCAGCCCGGCCGTGTCCACCGAGTCGTCGTTGCGCGGCGCCCGCGCCTCGGCCGCGCTCGCGGGCGCCGACGTCCCGCTCGACGCGCTGCGCAGAGACGAGGCGCACGACCCGGTCGTGCAGGGAGCGCTGCGCGCCTCCGTCGAGCTGGGCCGGCTCGGGCCCACCTGGCGCCAGGCCCCCAGGCAGGTGCTGGCCCGACTGCACACGCTCGCCGCGGCCGGGCTGACCGGCCAGGAGGCCCTGGGCAGGCCCAGGACGGCCGACAACGCCCCCGACCCGCTGGGCCTCGGCCCCGCCCCCTCCGCCGAGGAGACGGCGGCCCGGATGGAGAGCCTCTTCCAGCTGATGGCCGGCGCCACCAAGCCCCCCGCGCTGGTGCTGGCCGCGATCACGCACGCCGAGCTGGCGGTGCTGCGGCCCTTCGGCACGGCCGACGGCCTGGTGGCGCGCGCCGCCGAACGGCTCACGCTGGTGGAGTACGGGCTCGACCCGAAGTCACTGGTGGCCGTCGAGGTGGGGCACCTGGAGCTGCCGTACGCGGAGGGGCTGCGGGCCTACCTGAGCGGCACACCCGAGGGCGTCGCCCAGTGGATACAACAATGTGCCTCTGCGGTAAGCCTGGGAGTGCGGGAAGCCGCCGCCATCTGCGAAGCCATGCAAAGAGGCTGACGACATAGCCGACGGCGCCTCTGTCAAGAGACGCCGTCCGGCGGTGCGTCACACCGGGTTACCAAGCGTGCACCTCAATTCGTCGGAGCGGGTCAAGCCCGTCATGACGCGCCTCCCGCGGCTGGTCGCGCGTGGGTACCCGGCTGACGCACCCGGACATCTCGTCCGTGTCACCTTTCTACGACGGATCCGCCCTGATGGGAACCCCCGCGAGCACGACCTTTACCGGAGGTTGGCCGCGGGTACGGTGTGGCGCTCCGCGCGATGGTTCCCGCGCGTGGTTATCAAGTCGTGACGATCACCGTCTGTGACCTGCTTTATGCGATCGTTATGCGATTGCCAAAAAACTTGGCGCGAATGGCAGATTACGCCTCGACGAATCTCGAGTCGATCGGGCAGCATACGGGTGTATCACCGGAAACTGGAGCGACTCTGTACGGGGTTCTGTTTCCCAGTCCCTTGCCATGCTCTGGTGAAGTGATGAAAGCTTTCTTCTGAAACGGGACCGGCTCTACCCCCCCGGAGCCGGACCGAACAGGCGACCCCCGCTCTCCCCCCGGCGGGGGTCGCCCCATTTCCGGACCTCTCCGGCGCGCTTGTCCACAGCCTGTGCACGCTCCGGGCCCGTCATCCCCAGAACCCCGTTCGCCTCCGCGCGCCCCGGCCCGCCCCGGGCATGGTCGGACCTCCCCGACCCAAGGGAGGCCCGATGAATCGCCCGCTGGTCATCACCGAGGACCGCGACCTGCTCGACGACCTGGTCCGCATCGCCGCCGCGGCCGGCGCACAGCTCGACGTCGCCCACGCCCCCGCGCACGCCCGCCCGTTCTGGGGCCCGGCCCCGCTGGTGGTCGTCGGCGCGGACCTGGCCGACGCCGTCGCCGCCTGCGCCCCGCCGGCCAGGGACCGCGTGTTCCTCGTCACCCGCACCCCCGACGACCCCGACACCTGGCGGCGCTGCGTCGGCGTGGGCGCCCAGACGGTCGTCCCCCTGCCCGACGACGAGCGCCGCCTGGTGGAGGAGCTGGCCGACGCCATGGAGCCGGACCCCAGATCGGGCGTGATCCTGTGCGTGATCGGCGGCCGGGGCGGGGCCGGTGCCAGCGTCCTGTCGGCGTGCCTGGCGCTGCGGGCCTCCCACGACAGGCTCCGCACCCTCCTGGTCGACGCCGACCCGCTGGGAGGCGGCCTGGACGCACTCCTGGGCAGGGAGGAGACCAAGGGGGCCCGCTGGGCCGACCTGGTGGCCCGGCAGGGCCGCGTCAGCGCCTCGGCCCTCCAGGGAGCCCTGCCCTGCTTCGGCGACCTCTCCGTCCTGTCGTTCCACCGGGGCGAGATCCGCCCCATCCCCCGCGAGGCCATGCGCTCGGTCCTCGAAGCGGGCCGCCGGGGCTTCGACCTGGTCGTCGTGGACCTCCCGCGCCACCTCGACACGGCGGCCGCCGAAGCCCTCGGCAGGGCCGCCACCACCCTCCTGGTCGCCACCGCGGACGTCCGCGGCGTCCTCTCCGCCGCCCAGGTCCTGCGCCGGGCCGCCGAGCACACCTCCGACATCCGCGCCGTCATCCGCCCCGGAGTCCTCGACCCCGACACGGCGGCCGCCTCCCTGGCCATCCCCGCCGCCGCCCGCCTGCCCGACCACCCCCGCCTGACGGCCACACTCAACCGCGGCGAGCTTCCCCGGCTCGGCCCCCGCACCGCCCTCGGCGCCCTCTGCGCCACCCTCCTGCACGACATCCTCCCGGCCTGACCCCGCGGCGATCCGGTGAGCCGCTCACCCGTCCAGCTCAGTCCCAGAATCGAGGCCCCCGTGCCCCATCAGGTGACCCCCGAACTCGTGGAAGCCGTCCGCGTACGCCTCGCCAGAGCGGGCGCCGAACCCACCGCCGCGCAGGTGGCCGTCGCGCTCCGCGCCGAACGCGCCGTCTACGGCGACGCCGAGATCCTCGCCGTCGCCCGCGCCCTGTGCGCCGACCTCATCGGCGCCGGCCCCCTGGAGCCGCTCCTGGCCGCGCCCGACGTGACGGACGTCCTGGTCAACGGCCCCCGCGAAGTCTGGGTCGACGACGGCCATGGCCTGCGTCTCACCCCGATCACCTTCACCGACGACGCCGCGGTCCGCCGACTCGCCCAGCGCCTGGCCGCCGCGGCGGGCCGCCGGCTCGACGACGCCTCCCCGTACGTCGACGCCCGCCTGGCGGGGGGCGTCCGCCTCCACGCGATCCTGCCCCCGATCGCCTCGGGAGGCACCTGCGTCTCGCTGCGCCTGCCGCCCCGGCGCACGTTCACGCTGCCGGACCTGGTGACGGCCGGCACCATCACACCCGCCGCCGTCCCCATCCTCACGACCCTGGTCACGACCAGACGGGCCTTCCTGATCTCGGGCGGCACGGGCACCGGCAAGACGACCCTCCTGTCCGCCCTGCTGTCCCTGGCCGACCCCGGCGAACGCCTCCTCCTGGTCGAGGACTCCGCCGAACTCCGCCCCCTCCACCCCCACGTGGTCCGCCTGGAGTCCAGACCCGCCAACCTGGAGGGGGCGGGCGGCGTGGGCCTGAGAGACCTCGTCCGCCAGGCCCTGCGCATGCGACCCGACCGGCTGGTGGTCGGCGAGGTCAGGGGAGCGGAGGTGGTCAACCTCCTCGCGGCCCTGAACACCGGTCACGAGGGCGGCTGCGGCACCCTGCACGCCAACACGGCGGCCGACGTCCCGCCCCGGCTGGAGGCCCTGGGGTGCGCCGCGGGCCTCAGCAGACAAGCCGTCCACAGCCAGCTGGCCGCCGCCCTGGACGTCGTCATCCACCTCACCCGCAGCCGCGTCGACGGCAAACGCCGCGTCTCCGAGATCCGCCTGCTGGCCCGGACCGCCGACGGCCTCGTCGAGGCGATCCCCGCCGTGACGTTCACCCCTGAGGGCCACGCCCGCCCCGGACCCGCCTTCGCCTCTCTGACCGGCGACACCCCGCCCTCCAGCCGGCCCACACCGCCTCCGACCCGCCGATCCGCCCCTCCCGCCCGCCACCCGGATACGACCTCCGGCATGGCTCCGAGTGCGGTCCCCGGCGCGGCCGGCCGCGAGCCGTCATGAGCCTGATGGCCGCCGCCCTTTTCACCGCTCTCGCCGTCTGGCTGTGGACCGGTCCCGACGCCGGGGCCCTGCGACTCGGCCGGCTCACCCGCCGCCAGGACGAACGCGGTCCACGCGCCCTGAAGACCCTTGTCGCCCGCCCGGACAGGTCACGCCGCGCGGACGCCTGGCGCCGGGCGTCGATCGAGCTGTGCCATGCCATGACCGCCGAACTGTCGGCGGGCCGTACCTCGGGGGAGGCCCTGACCAGAGCGCTCACCGCGGTCGACTTCCCCGACCCCGACGCGCTGCGCCCCGTGTCGGCCGCGGCCAGAGACGGCGGGGACGTGGCCGCCGCCCTCCTCCAGGCCGCCCCGGAGGAGGGCGGTGAGGGACTGCGCCGCCTCGCCGCCTGCTGGGAGGTCAGTCTGACGGCCGGTGCCGGCCTGAGCGCCCTCGTGGACCGCGTCGCCACGACCCTGCGCGCTTCTCAGACGCACCGCCAGGACGTGGCGGCCCAGCTGGCAGGCCCTCGGACCACGGCCAGGATGCTGGCCGTGCTCCCGGCCCTGGGGCTCCTGATGGTCGGCGCTCTGGGCATGCGCCCGCTGGCCTTCCTGCTGGGCGGCCTCCCGGGCCTGCTCTGCCTCACGGCCGGCCTCTCCCTGGACGCCTGCGGCCTCTGGTGGACCCATCGCATGGCGACCCGGGCAGCGAATCCCTGATCCTCACGGACCCGTCCACCACCCCGATCCGTACATCTCGGGGCCCGGTTTTCGCGCGCCCCCGCCTCATCCCCAGTCACCCGAAGGGCTTCCCATGCTCGCCCTCGCCTCCGTCCTCTGCGCCGCCTTGTCGGCCTACCTGTGGATCTCGCCCAGCACCCCTGCTCACCGCCTGGCCCGCCTGCTGCCCGAGCCGTCCTTCGTTCATTCCACACCTGCCTTGCTCGACGAGCAGGGCGGCTCCCATCCCTCGCCCTCGCCCGTCTGGCTCGACGGCAAGGCGGAGGCCCGGCGCCAACTCTCCAGCCGCACCGTCATCCCGTCCCTGGGCGTCGGAGTGATCGTCGCCCTGCTGGTCGGCGGCGTCCCCGGCCTTCTGATGGCTCTCCTGGTCACACCGGCCACCGCCGCGGTCCTCCATCGCAGGGATCCGCCGGAGCTCCGGCGTGACCGCGACCGGATCGCCGCCGACCTGCCGTTCGCCGCCGATCTCATGGCAGCCTGCCTGCTGGCGGGCCGGCCCATCAGCGCCGCCACCGACATCGCCGCCACAGCGATCAGTGGTCCACTCGGGCTCCGGCTCGCCTGGGTGTCGGCCCAGCTCAAGCTCGGCGCCGACCCCGAACCCACCTGGAATCACCTGTCCCGCGATCCTGCCACCGCTCAACTCGCGCGGGCGATGATCCGAGCAGCCCAGAGCGGCGCGCCCGTGGCCGATGTCCTGACCCGTCTGGCGGACGATGCCCGCGAAGCGTCGAGAGCGGCCTCTGCCGCCGCGGCGCGCAGCGTGGGGGTCAAAGCGGTGGCGCCCCTGGGCCTCTGTTTCCTCCCAGCCTTCGTCTTCCTCGGCATCATCCCCGTGATCGCCGGCCTCGCCGGCACGATCGTCCTGCCTTGACGTGCCCGCACCCGCCCGGCCTTCCGGACTGCCCGCACCTGCCTTGGCTTCCGTTCACCAGGACACACGCCTGTTGGGTTCCGGACTCAAGGGCGCTTCGTCCACAACCTGTGGCACCACCCACCCGCTTGTCCCCAGAACGACGCTCGGTCTCCTGGCCCCGAACCCGTGCGAGCGAACCTGGGACCCGCAACGCCGGACACCCGGCCGACCTTCCTGGAGGCACGATGCAGTACGTCAACACCCTGTCCTTCCGCGCCCGCTGCCGCCGCTGGTGGTCACTCAGGCAGGCTCGTTCGAGCGGGGCCGCGCGCGACAGGGGCATGTCCACCGCCGAGTACGCGGTGGGCACGATCGCGGCCTGTGCCTTCGCCGCTCTGCTCTTCAAGGTGGTGAGCAGCCCCGAAGTTCAGCAGATGCTGTCGTCCCTGATAGACCGGGCGCTCAACACCAACGGATGACCACGCGCCGGCGGCCGTCCAAAGGCTCCGTGACCGCTGAGACGGCCGCGATGCTCCCCGCTCTCATGGTCGTCCTCGCGGCGGCGCTGTGGGCCATCCAGGCCGTCGGAGCGCACCTCGAATGCGTGGACGCCGCCCGCGCCGCCGCTCGTGCCGCGGCCAGGGGCGAGAGCCTCGATCAGGTACGAGACCTCGCCCGTTCCGCCACCCACTCCCGAGCCGAGGTGACAGTGGACCGCACCCCAGACCTCACAACCGTGCACATCTCCCTCGCCGTCCGGCCACCCTGGGGCCCCGCGCTGCCCGCCGTACGGGTCACCGCTTCCGCCACCGCCGCCACCGAATCCTGATCTGGAGGCTCAGATGCCACGCCACGACCGAGGGTCGGCGACACTGTGGGGCGTCGCCCTCATGGGCTTGCTGATGACCGTGGCCCTGGCCTTCGCCACGGCCGGCTCCGTACGTGTCGCACGCCACCGGGCGCACGACGCCGCCGACCTCAGCGCGCTGGCCGCTGCCGAGCTGGCGCTCGTGGACCCTGAAGGCGCCTGCGCCAGGGCGGCGGCCCTGGCGCGGCAGAACGGCGCCGACCTGTCGAGCTGCGCCATCACCGGCGCGGTGGCGGACGTGCGGACATCACTCACGATCTCACTCCCCGGCTTCGGCGCCCGCACCGTGACGGGCCGTTCGCGCGCCGGCCCCGCACAGGCCGGCCCCGCCAAGCCGACGTATGCCCTGGACGGAAGACGCACCAGTTCCTGGCGGCACCGGCACCGAGCTGCAACGGCGTGAGGATCGCATCACCGAGCTGATCGCCGGACATGGGATCTCAGGCGTGCCGCTCTTCATCTCCGGAACGTTGTCGAGATGTGCCGAGGCCCGATCCAGGCTCAAGCCGGAGCCCTGGGAGGGCCATCAGGCTGGAGGACATCCGGCCCCGTGGGTCGTGTCGAGGAAGACGCGAAGCAGCCGGGCCAGGTCGCGCTGGGTCCTCGGCGGACATGCCGCTGAAGATGTCCTCGCTGATCTGACGTTGCAGGTCGGCGATCTGGTCGATCGCGGGCGGGTGCGGGCGCTGACCCGAGATCCGTCGGGCGCCCCGGGCAAGGCGATGGCCGCGCGGGGTGTGGAGGTCGTCGCCGGAGACATGGCGGACCAGGAATCGCTGAAGCAGGCACTGAAGGACGCGGGCAGGCCGGGCCGCATGCGCGCATTCCACGGGTGCTGCTGCGGGCGATGGGCAAGGAGGCGCGGATGCTTTTCTGGTTCGAAGAGTCCGGATACAACGCCGACATCCCGGCCCTGCGCAAGCAGCATCCCGGCCTGCTCACGTTCGAAACCCGGCTCGCCCAGACCAGTGGGCTGGAGTCGGCATGACCTGGTCACGGGGCGGACACCGTAGTCGGCGACCTGAACGAACCCCTGACCATCAGAAAATCACAAACGACCAGAAATCACCGTCAACACCTACGAGTCACTGTCGAAGTCGTCGGCATCAGATCGGCGCCCGCTGGATGGGGCAGGTCATGCAGCGGGCGCCACCTCGCCCCTTGCCCAGCTCGAAGCCCTCGATCTCGATCACCTCGACCCCCCGGGCCCGCAACTGCCGGTTGGTGAACTGGTTCTTGTGGTAGCCGATCACCACGCCGGGGGAGAGCGCGAAGAAGTTGTTGCCCGAGTCCCACTGCTCGCGGGCCTGCTGGTAGTCGTCACCCCCGGTGGGGATCAGCTCCAGTTCGCGGATCTCCAGGGCGTCCGCCACCGCCTCGGCGAAGCCGGCGTCCATGTGGACGTCGAGAGTGCCCGGCTTGTCCGCGGGACGAAGCGAGTACGTGACGGCCGTGTCCAGGAACGGCGGATAGACCGCCGCCTTGTTCACGTCCAGGAAGGTGAACACGGTGTCCAGATGCATGTACGTACGCCGTTTGGGGATCTCGACGGCGATCACCCGGTCGACCGAGCCCTTGCCGAACAGCGACAGCGCGATGTGCTCCACGGTGCGCGGGTTGGTCCGCTCGCTCAGGCCGATCACGACCGTGCGGTTGCCGATGGGCATCATGTCGCCGCCCTCCATGGTGGCGGAGCCGTAGTCCTCCTCGTCGAACCGCGATTCCTCACCGCGTTCGGGATACCAGAACGCGAACTCCTCCCGGGCGAACATGGGGTGATAGTGGTAGATCGTGCTCTGGTTCATCGTCTCCAGCCGGCGGGCGTGGTAGTACATCGGGTTGAGCGACACCCCGCCGTAGAGCCAGGCGGCCGGGTCACGCTGATAGAGGGAGTTCGGCAAGGGCGGCAGCATGAAGTCCTCCGGCCGCGCCGAGGCCGCCACCAGGGAGCTCCCCTCCAGCCCGGTGACCCCGTACTCCTGCTTGGTCAGCCCGCCGATGAGGTGGGCGGCCAGTTTCTCGCCGCTCCATCCCACCAGCGTCTCCCGGACGCCGTCCACGAGCGCCGGGCCGACGGTCAGATGGGTCACGGCCTGTTCGACGGCGCGCTGCTTGGCCTCGAAGCTGCCGTCCAGCGCCTGTGCGAGCAGCTCCTGGTGGTAGAAGACCTCGACGCCGTGCTCGCGCATGACGTCGACGAACGCGTCGTGCTCCCGCTGCGCGTGCTCCACCCAGATGATGTCGTCGAAGAGCAGCCGGTCACGGTTGGCCGGGGTGAGCCGCCGGAGGCTCAGCTCCGGCCGGTGCACGATGACCTTGCGCAGCGTGCCCACCTCAGAGTGGACGCCGAGCAGCTGATCGGTCATGGTTCCTTCCTCCTTGACGAGTCAGATGGTGAGCCGGCCGGTCGCCAGGCCGGTGAGGCCGACGAGGGTGCCGGCGACCGCGACGGCCGACAGTGCCGGCTCGACCCTGGAGAGGGGGCGTCTGCCCCGTTCGCGCCTGGTGATGACGAACAGGACCGTGCCGGGAGCGTAGATGACGCACGCGAGCAGGAGAAACTCGTGCCCGGCCGTGTCGTCACCGAGGACGTGCGGGCGGTGCCGGTCTCCGTGGTGGTCATGGCGGTCAACTTCATTTCCGCCACGCCCTGGCGCGATATCGCGTGTCTCGCATCCTTTGCCGAAGTATGTCCCCGGTGGGACAGCCGCGGATGCCGGCACCGGCGCCAAGACGCCGGGATCGCGTGGCGCGGCCGCCATCCCAGGTCAAGGGCGGAGCAGTGTGGCCAGGAGGCGGAGCGCGCCTTGTTTGTCCAGCGGTTCGTTGCCGTTGCCGCACTTGGGCGACTGGATGCACGAAGGACACCCGCGCTCGCACTCACAGGAGTCGATGGCCTCGCGTGTGGCCGTGAGCCATTCCCGGGCACGCGTGTAGCCGCGCTCGGCGATGCCGGCGCCGCCCTGGTGGCCGTCGTAGACGAAGACCGTGAGCAGGCCGGTGTCCGCGTGCAGTTCCGTCGACACGCCGCCGATGTCCCAGCGGTCGCAGGTGGCGAAGAGGGGGAGCAGCCCGATGGCGGCATGCTCGGCGGCGTGAGCGCACCCGCCCAGGTCGAAGCCCTCCTCGGCCAGCGGGGCGACCTCGGCCGCGGGGAGCGTCCACCAGACGGCGCGGGTGCGCAGGGTGCGCGGCGGCAGGTCCAGGGGTTCGTCGCCGAGCATCTCGCCCGACTGCGTCCGGCGCTTGAGGTAGGAGACGACCTGACGGGTGACCTCGACCTCGCCGAAGTGGAGGGTGCCGGGGCCGAGCGGCTGGGAGCGCAGGGTGGACAGGACCGAGATGTCGGTGATGTCCCTGGCGAATGTGGAGTAGTCGGGTGTCGCGGCGGCGACCAGCGCCACGCCGGCCTCCAGATCCAGCTCCTCCACGAGGAACGTCTCGCCCTGATGGAGATACACCGCGCCGGTGTGCACTGTCGTGTGGGCCGACGGCTCGTCCACGCTCCCGAGCAGGCGGCCGGTGGCGGACTCGACGACGTGGATCGGGGCTCCGCCGCCCCCGCGGATGTCGGCCAGGTCGGTGGCGCGTTCCCGCCTGGTCCAGTACCAACCGGCCGGGCGGCGGCGCAGCAGGCCCTCGGCGACGAGCGCTTCGAGCACGCCGGGCGCGGCGTCGCCGAACACCGGGAGATCCCGCTCGGTGAGCGGGATCTCCGCGGCGGCGGCACACAGGTGCGGGCCGAGCACGTACGGATTGTCCGGGTCCAGCACGATGGCCTCGACCGGCCGGCCGAACAGGGCCTGCGGGTGGTGGACGATGTAGGTGTCCAACGGGTCGTCACGGGCGATGAGCACGGCCAGCGCGTCCTGGCCCTCGCGCCCCGCCCGACCGGCCTGCTGCCAGAGCGAGGCGCGGGTGCCCGGCCAGCCGGCGATCAGCACGGCGTCCAGGCCCGACACGTCGACCCCGAGTTCCAGGGCGTTGGTGGTGGCCAGGCCCATCAGGGCGCCGGAGCGCAGCGCCTTCTCCAGCAGCCTGCGGTCCTCCGCCAGATAGCCGGCCCGGTACGCGGCCACCTTCTCGGGCAGCCCCTCCCACCCCTCGTCCTCGGGCAGCGCCCATGACAGGGATCCCGGCGCCGCACCGGTGCGCGCCGGGGACGAGTCGTCACCGGCGTCACGCGGGAGGGCGTCCGGGGGCTCTGGGCCGTGGCTGCGCGGGCGGCGCGGGGCCTGATCACGTGCGAGGTCGTGGCCGGGGGGAGTGCTGTGGGCGGACAGGGAGAAGGCGACGTCGGCGAGTTTGGCGCGGGCCTGGAGCGCCACCGTCTCGGCGCCGCGGCGGCTGCGGACGAAGGCCAGGGTGCGGACGTCGGCCAGCACCAAGTCCGCGAGCAGGTCGGCGGCCTCGGCCGTGGCGGTGCGGCGCACCGGGGCGCCCTTCTCGCCTCTCAGTTCCGTCAGCGGCGGCTCCCACAACGCGATGGTGGTCGAACCCTTGGGCGAGGCGTCCTCCGTCACCTCGTCCACGTCGAGCCCGGTCAGCCTCTTGGCGAACACGCCGGGCTCGCTGGCCGTGGCCGAGGCCAGCAGGTAGGCGGGCGAGGAACCGTACCGAGCGCAGACGCGGCGCAGGCGGCGCAGGATCTGGGCCACGTGGGAGCCGAACACGCCCCGGTAGCCGTGGCACTCGTCCACGATCACCAGCCGCAGCCGGCGGAAGTACAGCGACCACTGGGCGTGCCTGGGCAGGATGCTCCGGTGCAGCATGTCCGGGTTGGTGAGCACGTAGTTGGCGTGCTTGCGCACCCAGGTGCGTTCGTCGAAGGGGGTGTCACCGTCGAAACAGGCGGCTCTGACCTGGGTGATGCGCAGGTCGCGGATGCCGCGGAGCTGGTCGGCGGCCAGGGCCTTGGTCGGTGTGAGATACAGCACGGTGCCGCCGTCGAGGCAGGCGCTGACCGCCGGCGTGAGGTACGCCAGAGACTTCCCGGAGGCGGTGCCTGTGGAAATGATCACGTTTCGGCCACGATAGACCAGGTCGGCGGCCTCGTACTGGTGATGCCAAAGCCCAGGGACGCCCTGGTTCGCCAAGCGCGTAACAAGGACTTCAGGGGCCCAGTTGGGCCATCCCACTTGACCCGCCTGACGTGCTGGAACATGCTCCACATGGGTGACACGCTCGTGACGTGCGGGAACGCCGAGCAGGTGCTGGAGGAGTGGACCTGGTCGGTGTGGGGAGGAAGCGGAGGAAGTCACTGTTTCCAGTCTGCATACGTGGGCAAAGTCGCCGGGAATCGTGATTTCGTATAGACACAAGCCAGACGCGTGGTTGAATGCCGCGCGTCAGGGTCCGACAGTCGGGAGCCCCGCTCCAGACTGCCAGGCCCGCAAGGGTACTTTCGCAGGCGAGGCGCTGGAGGATCTGTGGATCTGAAGTTGGATCACCGCACCGAAGACCGACTCACCATCGTGGAGGTCGAAGGTGAGATCGACGTTTACACGGCGCCGAGATTGCGTGAGCTCCTCATCGATCTGGTGAACAAGGGCAACTTCCACCTTCTGGTCAACATGGAGAAGGTCGACTTCCTGGACTCGACGGGTCTGGGCGTCCTGGTGGGCGGGCTCAAGCGGGTCCGCGCCCACGACGGCTCTCTCGAACTGGTCTGCACTCAGGAGCGCATCCTGAAGATCTTCCGGATCACCGGTCTGACCAAGGTCTTCGGGATCTACGCTTCGGTCGACGAGGCCAAGGAAGCTCACGGCAAAGACAAGTAGATGGCCACCGTCGAGCTGACGTTCAGCGCTCTTCCCGCCCACGTACGCACGGCGCGCCTGGTGGCCACGGCCATCGCCCGGCGCACCGGCGTGGCGGAGTCGTTGCTGGACGAGGTCCGGCTCGCCGTGGGTGAGGCGTGTTCCCGGGCGGTCGAGGCGCATCGCGCCCACTGTCCGGGCGAGCCCATCCGCATCGAGCTGAAGGACGACTCGGGGCGCTTCGAGGTCACGGTCAGCGACCAGGCGCCCAGTGACGAGACCAAGCAGGAGCAGCCTCTCGACCTGGGAATGCTGTCCGACTCGTTCATGTCCGGCTTCGGAATCGCGGTGATCGCGGGACTGGCCGACGACGTGGAAGTGTTCCCGAGTCCCAAGGGCATGCGGATCCGCATGAGCTGGCCCGCCGCCACCAACGGGCATTTCCGCTGACACGCCCTCCCCGCCGCCGGTATGCGCCCCCGGGTTTCCGGCCGTCGTCCTGACCGAAGTGAGAGCCCTCGGGCCTGACCTTCGGTCGGGCCCGAGGGGCGTGAGCGCTGCCGGTCTCGACCGATGGTGAGGCCCGCCGGCTCCGAGCGTGGCCGAGGGTTCGGTTATGGTGCCGGACCGTCGGCTCTGGTCCGCGATGAGCGGGTGCGGGCGGGGGCCGACGGGCTCGACTCTCCCACCGTCATGGTCGCGACAGCGGATTGCCTCAACGAGGGTGCCGCCAGGTGCGGGGCTCTCCGAATCTCGCCGGGTGACAGCGTCCAGGGCGTCTCGGGTACGGCGGAACAGCCGGCCGAGCCGTGCCGTGTCATCGCCCGCGCCGCCCGGTCCGGCCATGAGCGCGATCGCACGCCTCCCGGGGCCGCGCGTCCTCCTGATGGAGTCGTAAGGCCGGCGCGGCGGCAGGCACCTGTCACCGGCCATCCGTCCCTCGCGTCGTCCCGTACGGGCCCGGAGTGGCGTTCCGGGCATCGGTGACGGTATTTCGGTTGGTCCTTTCAGGGCCTCAGTCACGACCGTAAACCTCAGGAAATATCGCCTGTCAATTCGCAAATCACCCCGTTGTCAGCGGCTTACTGACCAGACGCGCAATTGCCCGCCCCTAGAGCCTTCATATCTGCGTATCCCCTGCGTAGACTCCCGGCACCGGCCAAGGTGATCCGGCGAAACCGCGGATTCAACCGGAAGCGGCACCCACAACCCGGATGGTGCCGCACCGCCCGCCTACATTGCAGCGCCACCCGGGCAGGACGACCGGTCTTGCCGAGGAGAACGATGTCTAGGCACATGCTGGCACTGGAGCCAGCGTCCAATCTGACCCTAAGCGGAAACAATCTCACCATCGTGATCGTGGTCGCCGCGGTCGCACTTATCGCGCTGGCCGTCGCAGGCGGTCTGGTGCGCGAAGTGCTCGCCGCCGACCAGGGCACGGAGCGCATGCAGAACATCGCCCGTGCCGTTCAGGAGGGGGCCGCGGCGTATCTGACGCGGCAGTTCCGCACCCTGGCGATCTTCGTCGTGATCATTCCCTTCCTGTTGCTTCTCCTACCGGGCGAAACCGACGTACGGATCGGACGCTCGATCTTCTTCGTCGTCGGCGCGGTGTTCTCCGCGCTGACCGGATTCATGGGCATGTGGCTGGCCGTGCGCGGCAACGTCCGCGTGGCCGCCGCCGCCAGGGAGTCGGGCGAGAAGCGCGCCATGCGCATCGCCTTCCGTACGGGCGGCGTCGCCGGCATGTTCACCGTCGGCCTGGGCCTCCTGGGCGCGGCCGTGGTCGTCTTCCTCTACCAGGGCGACGCGCCCGGCGTGCTGGAGGGCTTCGGCTTCGGCGCCGCGCTGCTCGCCATGTTCATGCGGGTCGGCGGCGGCATCTTCACCAAGGCCGCCGACGTCGGCGCCGACCTGGTCGGCAAGGTCGAGCAGGGCATCCCCGAGGACGACCCGCGCAACGCCGCCACCATCGCCGACAACGTCGGCGACAACGTGGGCGACTGCGCGGGCATGGCGGCCGACCTGTTCGAGTCGTACGCGGTCATGCTGGTCGCGAGCCTCATCCTGGGCCGGGTGGCCTTCGGCGAGCAGGGTCTGATCTTCCCGCTCATCGTGCCCATGATCGGCGTCCTGACCGCGATCATCGGCATCTTCGTCACCCGCCTGCGCGACAAGGACCGCAACGGCATGGCGGCCATCAACCGCAGCTTCTTCATCTCGGCCGGCATCTCCGCGGTCCTGGTCGCGGTGGCGGCCCTGTGGTACCTGCCGAGCAGCTTCGACGGCCTGACCGGCGCGGCCGTGCAGTCCGACGCCGACCCGCGGGTCATCGCCATCGGCGCGGTGCTGATCGGTCTGGTCCTGGCCAGCGCGATCCAGCTGCTCACCGGCTACTTCACCGAGACGAACCGGCGTCCGGTCCGCGAGATCGGCGAGAGCTCCCGTACCGGCCCGGCGACCGTCATCCTGGCCGGCATCAGCGTCGGCCTGGAGTCGGCGGTCTACTCGGCTCTGATCATCGGCGCGGCGGTGTACGGGGCGTTCCTGCTCGGCTTCGGCAACGTGACGGTGGCGCTGTTCGCGGTGGCCCTGGCCGGCACCGGCCTGCTGACCACGGTCGGCGTCATCGTCTCGATGGACACCTTCGGCCCGGTCTCCGACAACGCCCAGGGCATCGCCGAGATGTCCGGCGACGTCGAGGGCGAGGGCGCCCGCGTCCTGACCAGCCTGGACGCCGTCGGCAACACCACCAAGGCCATCACCAAGGGCATCGCCATCGCGACCGCCGTGCTGGCCGCCACGGCCCTGTTCGGCGCGTTCCGCACCGCCGTCGAGAGCGAGCTGCCGACGGGCAGCGTGTTCAGCCTCGGCATCGACGCGCCGAACGTGCTGGTCGGCCTGATCATCGGCGCGGCCGTGGTGTTCCTGTTCTCCGGGCTGGCCATCATGGCGGTCGGCCGGGCGGCGATGCGGGTGGTCTTCGAGGTACGGGAGCAGTTCCGCAGCAAGCCGGGCATCATGAACGGCACCGAGACGCCCGAGTACGGCCGCGTGGTCGACATCTGCACCCGCGACTCGCTCCGTGAGCTGGCCACGCCGGGCCTGCTGGCGGTCATGACGCCGATCGCGGTGGGCTTCGCCCTCGGGTACGCGCCGCTCGGCGCGTTCCTGGCGGGCGCCATCGCCGCCGGCACGCTGATGGCCGTCTTCCTGTCCAACTCCGGCGGCGCCTGGGACAACGCCAAGAAGCTGGTCGAGGACGGTCACCACGGAGGCAAGGGCTCCGAGGCGCACGCGGCCACGGTCATCGGCGACACCGTCGGCGACCCGTTCAAGGACACCGCCGGTCCGGCCATCAACCCGCTGATCAAGGTGATGAACCTGGTCGCGCTGCTGGTGGCGCCGGCCGTGGTGCTGTGGGCGGACAACGTCGCGCTGCGCGTCATCGTCACGGTGGTCGCGGTGGGCGTGGTCGTCGGCGCCATCATCATCTCCAAGCGCCGCTCGGTCACCGACGAGCCGGCCAACGACGGCAACCACCGCGACAGGGAGCCTGTCGCGTCCTGACACCGATCCGCGCGACGCCCGCCTCTCGCCCGTCGAGAGGCGGGCGTCGCCGTGTGGACGACGCGCCCCCAAGGGGGCGGGCTCTGGAGTGTTTGAGGAGCGGGATCTCGGGGACTGCGTTCGCGGGCGGGTTCGCGGAGGGGGATACGCGCGATGGTCGGCGGCGATGGGAAACTGTGCTGATGGAAGAAAAGCCGCCGTCCGGCGGGAAGACCCTGGCTCTCATCCTGCTGGCGATGCTGGCCATCATGGCGGTGATCGCGGCGCTGGCCGTCTGGGCGTCGAGAGGATGACCGGGGTGCGCACGCTGATCCTGCTCCGCCACGCCAAGGCGGCGAACCAGACGCTCGCGATGCCCGACAAGGACCGCCCGCTGACCGACCGCGGCGAGCGTGACGCCGAGCGGGCCGGTGAGGAGCTGCGGATTCTCGGGCTGACGCCCGAGGTGGTGCTCTGCTCGCCGGCCCGGCGCGCCCGGCGCACCGCCGAGCTCGCCTTCCCCGGCGTCCAGGCGAGGTACGAGCCGGCGATCTACCAGGCCTACCCGGAGGAGCTGCTGGAGCGGCTGCGCCTGCAGGATCCCGACCACGCCACGGTGGCGCTGTGCGGCCACAACCCGGCCGTGCACGAGCTGGCGCTGACGCTCACGGGCGGCGACTACGGTTTCGGGCCCGGCACCTTCGTGGTGATCAGGTGCGCGGTGCCGTGGGCCGAGCTGTCGTCGGGCCTGGGCGAGCTGATCACACGCTGGGACCCGAAGCTCGACTGACGAGCAGGGCGTCCTCGGCGTCGGCCGCCTCCACCTCGTCGCGGGAGATGCCGAGCAGGTAGAGGATGGAGTCGAGGTAGGGCGTGTTGACGGCGGTGTCGGCCGCCTGGCGCACGACCGGCTTGGCGTTGAACGCGATGCCCAGCCCGGCCGCGGCGATCATGTCGAGGTCGTTGGCCCCGTCGCCGATGGCCACGGTCTGGCTGATCGGCAGCCCCGCCTCGCGGGCGAACCTCTCCAGCGCGCGCGCCTTGCCGGGCCGGTCGACGATCTCGCCGACGAGCCGCCCGGTCAGCCTGCCGTCGACGACCTCCAGCACGTTGGCCGCCGAGTAGTCGATGCCGAGATCCTCGACGAGCGCGTCGGTGATCTGGGTGAAGCCGCCGCTGACGATGGCGAAGCGGTAGTCGAGCCGCTTGAGCGTACGCACGAGCGTGCGGGCGCCGGGGGTGAGCACGACCGCCTCGCGCACCTGCTCGAACACCTCGGCGGGCAGCCCTTCGAGCAGGGCGACCCGGCGGCGCAGCGACTCGGCGAAGTCGAGCTCGCCGCGCATGGCCTCCTCGGTGACCCGGGCGACCTCGTCGAGGCAGCCGGCGTGCTCGGCCAGCAGCTCGATCACCTCGCCCTGGATGAGCGTGGAGTCGACGTCCATCACGATGAGCCGCTTGGCCCGCCGGGACAGCCCGGTGCGCTGCACGGCCACGTCCACCTGCTGGGCGGCGGCCTCGGCGGCGAGCTGGACGCGCAGCTCGTCCGGGTTGGCGCCGGAGACGGACAGCTCGATGCAGGTGACCGGCCACTGGGCGAGCCGCTCGATGCGGTCGATGTTGGCCCCGGCGGCGGCGATGCGGCCGGCGATGCCGGCGATGGCGGCGGGCTGGAGCGTGGTGCCGAGGACGCTGACCGACAGGCGGCCGCGGCGGCGGCGCTCCTTGGCCAGGGAGCCGGTGGACAGCTCCACCTCCATGCCGAGGTCCTCGGCGGTGCGCTCGACGGCGGTCCACATGGCGCCGAGCGTGCTGCCGGTGCCGGTGGACGGCCCTCCGGCGTAGGCGACCAGGACGCCGAGCGTGAGCCGGCCCCGGATGACGACCTGCTCGATGTCGGCCACGGTCACGGGGAAGCCCGAGAGGACGCTGAACAGGCGCGAGGTCACGCCTGGCCGGTCCGGGCCGTTGAAGGTGATCAGGAGGGTGCGCTGGTCCACATTCAGCCACGGTACTGCGCCCGCTCGGATGCCCGCGCCGCAGGTCCGCAATTAGCTCCGCAAGATCAGATGGGCGTCGCCGAACTCGTGCCACAGGTACCCCTCACGCAGCGCCGCCTCGTACGCGGCGCGGAGCGGACGCTCGCCGGCGACGGCGGCCAGCATCATCAGGTGGCTGGAGCGCGGTTCGTGCAGGCCGGTGAGGAGTCCCGTGACGGCCCGCACCCCCGTGGCGGGCGTCACGACGTGGCCGGTCCAGCCTTGGGACGCGGTCACCCGGCCGCCGGCGGCGGCGGTCTCCAGCGCGCGCACCACGGTGGTCCCGGCGGCCACCACCCGGGCGCCGCCGGCGAGCGCCAGGTCCACCAGGCGGGCCGTGCTCTCCGGGACCGCGTAGCGTTCCGCGTACGGCGGCTCGTCCTTCTCCGGCGAGGCCACCCCCGTGTGCAGGGTGATCGGCGCGACACCGATGCCGCGCGCCACCAGCGCCGTGACGAGCTCCGCGGTGAACGGCCGCGCGGCGCTGGGCATCTCCGCGCTGCCCGGCACGGTCGCGAACACCGTCTGGTACGCCTCGATCGGCCAGTCCCTGGTCACGTAGGAGTACCGGATGGGTACCCCGTGCCCGCGCAGGTACGTCTCCACGTCCCGGTCGAGCTCGGCCCGCCACAGCCGGGGCGTCTCGCGGCCGAGGAGGCGCAGCGTGGCCCGTCCCGGCAGCGGCAGCCACTCGCCGGGCGCGCCGCCGTCGTACGGCTCGCTGGCGGTGGCCGTACGGCGGCGCAGCTCGACCAGCCAGGAGCCGTCGGGCCGCGCGGTGGAGAAGTGCACCGCGAGCCGGTCCAGCCGGACGGCGGCGGGGAGCGTCGCCGAGTTGTTGACCACGATCAGGTCGCCCGGTTCGAGCAGGGCGGGCAGGTCGGTGAAGCGGTGGTGCGCCGGTTCCCGGTCGCCCGCCGAGACCAGCAGGCGGACCCCGTCCCTGGCGAGGCCGCGCGCCTCGGGCGGCTCCTGGGCGGACAGCGCGGGCGGCAGGGCGAAGTCGAGCGCGGCGGTCATTGGAGGCTCACCCGGCCGCTGGCCGGACGGGAGCGGACGAGGTCGTGCAGGGCGGCGGCGACCTTGGCCGGGTCGGTGGCGGCGGCGGCCTCGTCCGCGCCGACGGCGTCGGCCAGCATCCGGGTGTCCATCTCACCCGGGTCGGCCCACCAGACCGCCAGGTCGGGCTCCTCGGCCGCGAGCACGTTCGACACCTGCTCCAGCGCCGCCTTGGTGGCCCCGTACCCGCCCCATCCCTCGTACGCGCCGGTGGCGGCGTCGGAGGTGACGTTGACGACGGCGCCGCGCGTGGCGCGCAGCGCCGGGAGCGTGGCCTGGATGAGCGCCAGCGGCGCGGTGACGTTCGTCTCCAGCAGCTGCCGGAACGTCTCCAGCGGGTAGGCGGCCAGCCGCGGCAGCGGCGTGGCCCCGAGCGCGCTGGCGTTGTTGACCAGGAGGTCCAGCCGGGGCACGGCGTCCGCGAGGCGCCGCACGTGCGCGGGTTCGGTCACGTCGCCGGGGATGGCGGTGGCGCCCAGCTCGGCCGCGGCCCGTGCCAGCTCGTCCGCGCCGCGCGCGGTGAGCACCAGGTCCCAGCCGGCCTCGGCCAGCGACCGCGCGAGCGCGAGGCCGAGTCCGCGGGAGGCGCCGGTGATGAGTGCGGTGTTCGTCATGCTCGCGACGGTAGGAGCGCGGCGGCGCGCGCGCATCGGGCCGCGGTCCTGGCCCCGCCTGGGCCCATCGTCCTAGGACCTGGCCGCCGCCCGGTTCCCGGCTCGCGCCGTCAGTAGAGTGAGGCCGTGACGGCGGAACGCGACGAGATCCTCCAGGCGGTGAGCTCGGCGGTCCTCGCGGTCACCCGCCACCTGTCGGTGCGCGAGGTGCTGCAGGTGATCGTACGTTCGGCGCAGCGGCTGCTGGACGCCCGCTACGCCGCGCTGGGCGTGCCCGACGACGACGGCTCGTTCGCGGAGTTCGTCGCCGAGGGCATCACCGACAGGCAGTGGGAGGCGATCGGGCCCATCCCGCGCCAGCACGGCATGCTGGGCGCGATGCTCCGCGAGGGCGCCCCGGTGCGCCTGCCCGACCTGCGCGCCGACCCCCGGTTCGAATACTGGCCGAAGGCGCACCCGGTGATGAAGGACTTCCTCGGCGTCCCGATCACCGACGGCGGCGAGGTGCTCGGCATCATCTTCCTGGCCAACAAGCGCACCGGCGACGGCTTCACCGGAGCCGACCAGGACCTGCTCCAGGTGTTCGCGGCGCACGCCGCGATCGCGCTGGCCAACGCCCGGCTGTACGAGCGGGGCCGCGAGCTGGCCATGCTGGAGGAGCGCCACCGGGTGGCCCGCGAGCTGCACGACGCCGTCACCCAGAAGCTGTTCTCGCTGAGGTTGAGCGCCCAGGCCGCGGGCGCCCTGATCGAGTCGGCCCCTGCCAGGGCGGCGGCCGAGCTGGAGCGGGTGCAGCGGCTGGCGGGGGAGGCGCTGGGCGAGCTGCGCGCGGTGATCGTCGAGTTGCGGCCCGCCGAGCTCGACCGTCACGGGCTGGCCGAGACGCTCCGCAAGCACGTGCGGATGCTCGACCGCCTGCAGCCCGCGCGGGTCGCGTTCGAGGCGGACGCGCTGCCGCCGCTGACGTCCGCGGTGGAGGTGGCCGTGTTCAGGGTGGCTCAGGAGGCGCTGCACAACGCGCTGCGCCACGCGGAGGCCGGCCGGGTGGCCGTGCGGCTGTCACACGTGGGCGGCACTCTGGTCCTGGCCGTGGAGGACGACGGCACGGGGTTCGAGCCGGGCCCGTCGCGCGGGCTCGGGCTGGTGTCGATGAAGGAACGGGCGGAGTCGGTCGGCGGGCGGATGACCGTCAGCTCCGCGCCCGGCGAGGGGACGACCGTGCGTGTGGAGGTGGGCGTGTGATCCGGGTGCTGATCGCCGACGATCATCCGGTGGTGCGGCAGGGGCTGCGGACCTTCCTCGACCTGCAGGACGACATCACGGTCGTGGGCGAGGCGGGCGACGGCGCGCGGGCCGTCGAGCTGGTCCGCGAGCTCGCGCCCGACGTGCTGCTGCTCGACCTGAGGATGCCGGTGCTCGACGGGCTCGGCACGCTCGGCGAGCTGACCGGCGCCGCCACCCGGGTGCTCGTGCTGACCTCGGTGGGCGACAAGGCCGACGTGAGCCCCGCGATGCGGGCGGGCGCGTCCGGCTTCCTCTACAAGGACGTCGACCCCGTCGCGCTGGTGCGGGCGGTGCGTGCCGTGCACGGCGGGCAGGTGCTGCTCGCGCCGGAGGCGGCCGAGGCGATGCTCGCGGGTGACGGCGTGGCGCCCGCCGGGGCTTCGCTCGTGCCGCTGACCGACCGGGAGCGCGAGGTGCTCAAGCTGATCGCCGCCGGTCGGTCCAACCGGGAGATCGCCCGCCGCCTCGCGGTCGCCGAGAAGACGGTCAAGACCCATGTGTCCAACGTGCTGATGAAGCTCGGCGTGCAGGACCGCACCCAGGCCGCGCTCTACGCCGTACGCAACGGCCTGGCCTGACCGCTCAGGGGTTGCCGACCGGCTCGAAGATGGCGTGGTGGGCCGCGACGATCGCGCGCCGTACGGCCCGGTCCAGGTCGCGCAGGGCCGCGCCGCTGGAGGCGATCTCGCCGGAGGTGAGCCCGCGCTCCTCGGCCAGGCGCAGCACCGCGCCCAGCCGGGTGGCCAGCGCCGACACCCGGTGGGCGCGCGCCGGGTAGCCGGGGGCCAGCTCCCCGCCGCGGTCGGCCACGCGCCGGGGCCGCTCCTGCGCCGGGCCGCCCGCGTCGGCCAGCGCCTGCGTCGCCTCCCGCATCGCCTCCGACAGCTCGCGCTCGGCCTCCGCCACCGACGGCAGGTCCTGCCGTACCGGCCCGGCCTCGTGCGCCTCCCACTTGACGCCCACGTACGAGGAACCGCGCAGATCGAGCGAGGGCACCAGCCCGACGCGCGTGTCGTCCAGCACGGCGACGGCGGCCTGCCCGGCGTCCACCGCGGCCGAGTTGAACGCCGGCGGCCCCGACAGCCCCAGCGGGTCACCGGGCGCCGGAAGCGCCAGACGGAAGCCGCTCAACCCCGCCGAACGAAGATTGACCAGGTATTTACGGAGCGGAACCTCGCCCACGACGGCGGGGCCGCCGACCTCTTCTACGTGGTCGGCCGCCTCATCCAGGCCGATGTGGCCGGTGAGCCAGGCGTTACCCCAGGCGACTAGCACAGGACAGATAGGCGATTCAGGGCGCACCGATCCACGATAAGCGCTCGCCCTGCAATAGGTTTGTCCCCAGGGTTTACTCCTCAAGGAGGGATCGGGGATGGGTGGTCAGGTGCTGCGGTTCCAGGACGTCGCCTACAGGCGCGACGGGGCGACCCTGCTGCGCGGCATCGACTGGACGGTGGAGGAGGACGAACGCTGGGTCGTCCTCGGGCCCAACGGTGCGGGCAAGACGACGTTGCTGCAGCTCGCGGCCACGTTGCTGTTCCCGAGCGACGGGTCGCTGGAGGTGCTGGGCGAGCGGGTCGGCGTGGCCGACGTGTTCGACCTGCGGCCACGCATCGGGCTGTGCAGCTCGGCGCTGGCCGAGCGCATCCCGCCGGAGGAGAAGGTCATCGACCTGGTCCTGACCGCCTCCTACGCGCTGCTCGGCCGGTGGACGGAGGAGTACGACTCCGACGACGTCACCCGCGCCGTGGAGCTGATCGACATGATGGGCGCGGCCCACCTGATCAGGCGGCGGTTCGCCTCGCTGTCGGAGGGGGAGCGCAAGCGGGTGCAGATCGCCCGCGCGCTCATGCCGGACCCGGAGATGCTGCTGCTCGACGAGCCGGCCGCCGGCCTCGACGTGGGCGCCCGCGAGGACCTGGTGCGGCGGCTGTCCGTGCTGGCCGACGACTTCCGGTCGCCGGCGCTGGTCCTGGTGACCCATCACGTGGAGGAGATCCCGGCCGGGTTCACCCACGGCCTGATGCTGCGTCACGGCGCGATCGTGGCCCAGGGGCCGCTGGAGCACGTCATGACGGCCGACAACCTGTCGCAGACGTTCGGGGTGCCGCTGGGGCTGGAGCGCAGCGCCGAGGGCCGCTGGTACGTGCGCCCCTTCTAGCCGCCGCCGGCGGCCGGGACGAAATATCATGCAGCGTCGGGCCCGTCGATCCCCGGAGCGTTGCCATGTCGGTGGAGCAGCTCATCGTCGTCCTCGTCGTGGTCGCGGCGGTGGGCCTCGGGGTGGCGCGGGCGATCAGGATCATCCCGCAGGCCACGGCGGCGATCGTGGAGCGCCTGGGGCGCTACCACCGCACCCTCGCCCCCGGGCTCAACCTGGTGGTGCCGTTCGCCGACCGCATCAAGGACCTGATCGACCTGCGCGAACAGGTGGTGTCCTTCCCGCCGCAGCCGGTGATCACCTCCGACAACCTGGTCGTCTCCATCGACACCGTCATCTACTTCCAGGTGACCAACCCGAAGGCGGCCACGTACGAGATCGCGAACTTCCTGACCGGCGTCGAGCAGCTCACCGTCACCACCCTGCGCAACGTCGTCGGCGGCATGGACCTGGAGCGCACGCTGACCTCCCGTGAGGAGATCAACACCGAGCTGCGCGGCGCGCTCGACGAGGCCACCGGCAAGTGGGGCATCCGGGTCAACCGGGTGGAGCTCAAGTCCGTCGACCCGCCGGCCTCGATCCAGGACTCGATGGAGAAGCAGATGCGCGCCGACCGTGACAAGCGAGCCGCCGTGCTCACCGCAGAGGGGCAGCGCCAGGCGGCCATCCTGGCGGCCGAGGGGGAGCAGCGGGCGGCGGTCTTACGGGCCAGGGGCGACGCGGAGGCGGCGGTGCTGCGCGCCCAGGCCGAGGCCGAGGCCCAGGCGATGCGCGCCAAGGGACAGGCCGACGCGATCGGCATGGTGTTCAAGGCCATCCACGAGGGCAAGCCGGACCAGCACCTGCTGGCCTACCAGTACCTGCAGACCCTGCCCGAGATCGCCAGGGGCGACGCAAACAAGGTCTGGATAGTCCCCTCGGAGATGGGGAAGGCGCTGGAGAACCTCGGCGGCCTGTTCAGCCCCCCGAAACCGCCCGCCCCCGACGCGTAGCGCGTCCGCCACCCCGGGAGCGAGGCCGCCCGGTCAGGCCCCCTAGGCTCGGCTGTCGACGCGTACGGGGAAGGGGTCGGGGTGACGGTCTGGGAAGCGCTCGCCGTGTGGCTCGCAGGCGTGGCCGCCGGGGCGATCAACGCGGTGGTCGGCTCGGGGAGTTTGATCACCTTCCCCACCCTCGTGGCCGTCGGCGTCGACCCGATCGTGGCGAACGTGTCCAACAACATCGGCCTGGTCCCCGGCTCGGTCACCGGCGCGTACGGCTACCGCGCGGAGCTGCGCGGGCAGCGCGACCGGCTGGTCAGGCTCGCCTTCGGGTCGGCGCTCGGCTCGCTGGCCGGCGGGATCCTGCTGCTCTACCTGGACCCGGACGTCTTCCAGGTGGTCGTCCCGGTGCTCATCGGGCTGGCCTGCGTCCTGGTGGTCATCCAGCCCTGGCTCAA
Source organism: Nonomuraea sp. CA-218870 (assembly GCF_050936535.1). Lineage (NCBI taxonomy): Bacteria > Bacillati > Actinomycetota > Actinomycetes > Streptosporangiales > Streptosporangiaceae > Nonomuraea > Nonomuraea sp. CA-218870. The sequence continues at coordinate 984,604 of NZ_JBNJMN010000001.1, forward strand.
CGCCCGGCTGGCCGCCCGGCGTGAGCACGCGCACCCGCACGGCGGCCCGGTCCTGTGGCTGAGCGTGTTCGGGGCGGGCGTCTACGGGGGTTACTTCGGCGCCGCCCAGGGGGTGCTGCTCATCGGGCTGCTCGGCAGCTTCCTCGACGAGCACCTGCAGCGGGTGAACGCGGCCAAGAACGTGCTCTCGCTGGTGGTCAACTTCACCGCCGCCGTGCTGTTCGTGTTCGTCGCGGAGGTCGACTGGTGGGCGGTGCCGGCCGTGGCGCTGGGCGCGATGATCGGGGGCTTCCTGGGGGCGAAGGTCGGCCGCCGCATCCCGGCGCCGCTGCTGCGGGTGGTCATCGTGGCGGTGGGAATCGTGGCGATTATCAAACTGGTGTACGGATAAATTTCCGACTTTCTGGGTATAAATCGGGACATGAAGGGTGATCGCGTGGAGATCGTCATCGACGCGGGCGGCACCCCGCGCACCTACGAGATCGTCGCCACCCGTGCGGGCCGCCGCGTCGAGGTGGCCACCCGGCGGGGGCTCGTCGAGGTGAGCGAGGTGACCCGGAGCGGCACCCCCGTCAGGACCGCCCGGTTCATGTCCAGCCGCATCCTCGCCCTCGTCGAGCACCCCGCCGACGAGAAGTCCTGACAGCCGGAGAGGGTCGCCGGCCGGCCGGCGGTCCTAACGGAAGTCCGCCTCGTGGTCGCGCACCCATGAGCGGAACGGCAGCGCCGGCCTGCCCAAGAGCTTCTCCACCACGTCCGTGACCTCCTCGGGGGAGTCCACGAAGCTCCGCCAGCCCGCCAGCGCGCTGTCCACGAAGCCGGCGTCGCCCCAGGCCGCCAGCAGGTGCTCGCGCGCCTCCTCGGGCGGCAGCTCCTCCCAGCGGACCTCGCGGCCGATCACCTCGCCGATGGTCCGTACCTGCTCGGCCTGGGTGAGCAGGCCGGGCCCGCTGATCGGGTAGGCCGCGCCGCCGTGCCCGGCCGAGGTCAGCACGTGCACCCCCACCGCCGCGATGTCCTTCTCGTGGATGAGGGCGCGCGCCGCCTGCCCGTACGGCCAGCGCACCACGCCTGTCCTGATCTGGTCGGCCCAGATCAGGGTGTTGGCCGCGAAGCCGCTCGGCCGCAGGAACGTCCAGCTCATCCCGGAGGCGCGGATCAGCCGCTCCAGCTCCTGGTGGAAGATCGGCGGGCCGCCGCCGTCGGGTACGTTCGCCGAGAGGTAGACCACCCGCCGGGCCTTCGCGGCCAGCGCCTCGACCACCGGCTCGGCGGTCCGCGCGGCGAAGCCCGGCCACACCAGGAACGCCGTCTCCACGCCCGCGAGGGCGGGCTCCAGCGTCTCGGGTCTGGTCAGGTCACCCGCGACCACCTCCACCTCGTCGGGGAGCCGCGCCCTGGCCGGGTCGCGCACCAGGGCGCGCACGTCCAGGCCGGCCCGCGCCAGTTCGTTCACCACATGTCCGCCGACGTTGCCGGTCGCGCCGGTCACCAGAATCTTGCTCATGAGGCGACCGTAGAACCTCAAGTCGACTTCAGGTCAACCTCGGCCGCACCTGGATCGTGCCGTCCTTGCGGACGCGGGTCTCGAACGTCGGCACCGGCGCCGTGGCCGGCCCGTGCCTGACCGAGCCGTCTTCCAGCCGGAACGTGCTGCCGTGCCAGGGGCACCGCACGCACGCCTCGCCGTCCACCTCGACCAGCCTGCCCTGGTGGAGCGGCCCCGCCAAGTGCGGGCAGGTGTCCACCAGCACGGTCGCGTTCTCGCCGCGGCGCAGCACGAACAGCGAGATGTAGCCGAGCCGCCGCGACACCGGACGGCCGTCCGGCAGGTCCTTCAACAGGCACAGGTCGTGCCAGCCCAACGGCACCAGATGGGAGACCTGGGGCGCGTGGTTGGCCCCCGCCGACATCCGATAGGCCAGGTGGCCGCCCAGGTAGCCGCCGAACCCGCCCGCTACCAGCCCGGCGTACGACAGCGCTCGCCCGGCCCGCTCACTCCCGCGCACCCGGGCCAGCAGCGACCCGGAGAACAGCCCGAGCGCGAGCACGTTCGACGCCATGTGCACGAACCCGACGCGCTGCTGCTCCCGGTGCAGCGACGACCAGTCGGTCAGGCCGGCGGCGGCCGTGGGCAGGGCGTTGACGATGCCGGTGGCCAGCAGCAGCCGCACCGCGCGCGGGTCGGCCTTCACCAGGTCGAGGAGCGTGGCCGACATCCAGCAGCCCAGGCTCACGGAGGCCAGGGGCGGGTGTGCCGGTTTGCCCGTCGGCACTCCGTGCAACAGGTCCCGCACGAAGCCCTGGGGGACGCGCTCGCGCACCGTCTTCGCCAGCGCTCGGATCGGCCGGTCCATGGCCGTGGCCTTGCCCAGCCGTTCGGTGAGGTCCACTGGTCCGGCGAAACGCCTCAAGTTCCGACGTCTAGCCCGTACTGTCTCTTTCACGACAAGTCCCCTACCCCAGGGGTGCGGACGTCACTCGGATAGGTGACCCTTCGCGACCGACTCCTCGACGAGGGCGCGCGCGTACGCCCCGAGCGACGGCGCGCCTTCCTCGATGAGCCTGACCTTCTCCATCACCTGGGCCGCGGTCACCTTGAACAGCCGCCAGGTGCCGCCCTCGGTGTGGTGGTTGGCCAGGATCGGCGCGAACCGGTCGAGCGCCCTGGCGAAGCGCGCCTCGGGCGTCTCGCGCTCCTCGAACTCCTCCCACAGCCTCCGCAGCCGCGCCCCCTGCTCGCCGGGCAGCAGCGCGAAGATCCGGTCGGCCGCCGCGCGCTCGGCCTCCGTCTGCGCGGCCACCGCCACCGGGTCGTAGACGAACGTGTCGCCGGCGTCGATCTCGACCAGGTCGTGCACGAGCAGCATGGCGACGACGCGCTGGAGGTCGGTGCCGGGCGGCGCGTGCTCGCCCAGCACCATCGCCAGCGTGGCCACGTACCAGGAGTGCTCCGCGTCGTTCTCCCGCCGGGAACCGTCCATCAGCAGGTTGCGGCGGATGATCCGCTTCAACTTGTCGATCTCTACGGCGAAGGCGATCTGGTCGGTCAGGCGGTCCTCTGCTGGCTCGAAAGTCACGCGCGACACCTTAATGTGCGCTGATCACCCGGGTAGGGGAAATAGTGACCGGAACCCCATTGAACACCGCGTTCCCCGACGGAACGTCCACCGCCGTCTCGTCCGTCAGCGCGTTCGCGCTCACCCCCGCGTGCTTGGCCGCCACCGCCTGCGAGCTGCCCTGGTGCCCCCAGCCGTGCGGCAGGCTGACGACGCCGGGCATGATCGTTTCGGTGGGCTCCAGCGGCACGGTCAGCTCGCCCTTGGCGGAGCGGACCACGGCCTCGCGGTCGAGCCCGAGCCTGGCCACGTCCGCCGGGTTGATCTGGAGGGTGCAGGTGTTGCTGCCGCCCACCAGCGGGGCCACGTTGTGCAGCCAGCTGTTGTTGGAGCGCAGGTGACGCCGCCCGATCAGGACCATCTCCGGAGGCTCGGCGTCGAGCCCGGCGCGCAGCCGTTCCACGTCCTCCAGGAGCAGCGGCGGCGCCAGCTCGACGACGCCCGAGGCGGTCCTGAGCACCTCCGGCAGCCGCGGCTCCAGCGGGCCGAGGTCGAGCCCGTGCGGATGGTCGAGCAGCTTGCGCAGCGACAGGTCGCCCCCGGCCGCCCACTCGCCGTAGGGGCCCAGCTTGAGCATGAGGTCCAGCCGCCGCTCGGCGCCCGTGTCGCCCTCCAGCAGGGCGCGCAGCTCGGCGACGTCCCGGCCCTCGACCCCGGAGCCGGGCGTCTCGACGGCCTTGGCCAGCATCTGACCGATCACGAACTCGTCCAGGTCGCCGTCCGCGCCTGAGGCGATCATGGTGAGCCTGGCCAGGATCTGCGCCTCCGACGGCTGCCCGTCCAGCGGCAGCAGCGGCGGCGAGTAGCGCGCGTAGTTGCGCACCGCGAAGCCCAGCAGCGCGAAGTCGTAGTGTCCCGACTGCAGCACCCGCGGCGGGGGCAGGATGACGTGGGCGTGCTTGGTGGTCTCGTTCAGGTACGGGTCCACGCTCACCATGAAGTCGAGCCCGGCCAGCGCCCGGTCCAGCCGGTCGCCGTGCGGGGCCGACAGCACCGGGTTGCCCGCCACCGTGACCAGGAGTCTGATCTGCCCCTCGCCCGGCGTCTCGATCTCGTCGGCGAGCGTGGCGACCGGCAGCTCGCCGTTCGCCTCGGGCAGGCCGCGCACCCGGCTCTTCCAGCGCCCCACCCGGTACGGTCCGCGCCGCCCGGCGAACTCGGTGGCGGGCTTGGGGAACATCACCCCGCCCGGCCGGTCCAGGTTGCCGGTCAGCGTGTTCACCACGTCCACCAGCCACTGGGCGAGCGTGCCGAACTCGGCCGTGCAGGTGCCGATCCGCGCGTACACGGCGGCCCGGCCGGCCGCCGCCAGCTCCCGCGCGAGCCGTACGATCACCTCGGCCGGCACGCCGGTGCGGCGGGCCACCACGTCCGGCGGGAAGTGCTTGGCCGACTCGCGCACCTCGTCGAGCCCGTTGACCGGGTGGGCGAGCGTGACCAGGTCCTCGGCGAAGAGCGTGTGGACGATGCCGAACAGCAGGTAGGCGTCCGTGCCGGGGCGTACGAACACGTGCTCGTCGGCGAGCTCGGCAGTCCGGGTGCGGCGCGGGTCGACCACGACGAGCCGCCCGCCGCGCCGGCGCAGCGCCTTGAGCCTGCCGGGGAAGTCGGGGGCGGTGCACAGCGAGCCGTTGGACTCCAGCGGGTTGGCGCCCAGCATCAGCAGGTAGTCGGCGCGGTCCAGGTCGGGGACCGGGATGGCCAGCGGGTGGCCGAACATCAGCCCGCTGGCCACGTGCTTGGGCATCTGGTCGACGCTGCTGGCGGAGAAGACGTTGCGGGTGCCGAGCGCCTTGATCAGCGGCCCGTTGTAGAGGGCGCCCGCCATCGTGTGCGCGTTCGGGTTGCCCAGGTAGACGGCGGCCGACCGGCGGCCGTGCGCGGCGGTCACCTCGGCGAGCCCCCGCTCCACCGCGGCGAACGCCTCGTCCCAGCCCGCCTCCCGCCACCGCCCGCCCTCCCGGATCAGCGGCCTGCGCAGCCGGTCGGGGTCCTCGTCCAGCTTGCCGAGGCTGGCGCCCTTCGGGCAGATGAACCCCTTGCTGAACGGATCGTCGCGGTCGCCGCGGACGCTGGTCACGTGGCCGCCGTCGTCGAGCGTCAGCGTCAGGCCGCAGACGGCTTCACACAGCGGGCAGGTCCGATGCACGGTCGACGTCATCACGACTCCTGGGTTCGTCAGCTGAACTCATCTTGACGCGTACGGAGGACATGGGGAAGCCCCGGAGCCCCCGCGGTCTCCGGGGCTTTTCCTAGGGAGGCGCGGGTCCCTAGGTCTTCAGCCCAGCGGCTGCGGAATCAGCTGCCGGGACAGATCAGGCGGCTCCTCGAGGTCGTGGCGGAGCGAGATCCAGGCCCGCCGGCCGTAGAGCCGGTCGAGCCCGGGGGAGAGGCTCCCGGGGATCTCGTCCCGCCTGACGATCTCGACGATCACCAGGTTGGCGCGGGTGCGGTGCCGGTAGACGGTGACGGCCCTGGCCCAGCAGGCCGCCGCGATCTCCTCGGCGTAGGCCTCGAACTCCTCGGCGCAGATGCCGGCCCTGGTCAGGATCAGGGCCTTCTCGCCCGTGGTGGCCGGGGTGATCCACAGCACGAGCGGGATGCGGCCCCTGCGGGTGTGCATGGTGGTCTCCAGACAGACCCGCTGCAGCCGGTGACGGGACACCACGCACCAGAAGTGAGAAACGGCCCAGCTGCGGCCGAACCGGGTCGCGGCGGGCACTGAGACGGCGGTGCCGGCCAGGACGAACGGCAGCCAGCCGCCCTGCTGGATGGCGTCCAGCAGGGCCGGCACGAGCAGCGCGAGGCCGGTGACGATGAGCAGTTCGGTGCGCATCCGCCAGAGCCGGGTGATAGGCCCGGAACCGGCCGGGGCGGGCAGATCCTCGTATCCGGGGTAGATCTGGTTGCGCGGGTTCCTGGGCATCAGGACACCTCCTCGGGCACCCGTGGCACGATCCGGTCGAATCGTGGGTCGCGGTAGCGGCGGGAGCCGAAGCCGGTCCTGGTGACCGACCAGCCCCGGCGGTGGGCGAACTCGTCGAACTCCATGCAGATTTCGCGGTCGGCCCAGGCGAGCAGTCCTTGGAAGCGGGTGAGCATCCGGGACTTGCGCCGGCTGAGTCCCTTGGTACCTTGTGAGTGCATAGAAGACCCCTTTCGCGGCAAATCAGAGGTGGCTTCTTACGCCGGACTGCGGGCCGGTGACCTGCTCGCCGCTGGGTGGCAGCCCAGGTGCGGCGGGTCGGGTGCTCCGGCCTCGGTCCGGCTCGGTGTGCTCTTTCGAGCGACGATCGCGGCGATGACTCTCAGCTGAGTGCGAGATCCTTCCGGCAGACGGCCTCCCTGTGTTCGGTCTCCATGGACGGGACGGCGCCGTTGCCGGGTGCGCGGCCTGACCGGCCGCGGGTGGTCGTGGGCGGGAAGCTCGTCCCGGCGGGTCGCGCGATGTCCATCACGACCTCCTCGCCTCCGGAGCTCCTCCTGGTCCCGATGGTCCTCCCGGCAGTCAACCGCTGCAAGGCCTTGAGCAAGAAAGATTCTTCTTTCTTCGAAATCGTCTTTCGAATTGCCGTGCAACTTGCATGCGGTGGATGACCTTCGGCATGGACGGGGTGCCCGCAGGAGATCATTTGGTATGCCCCCTTCCCCCACAGGAGCTTTGCTTGCTTCACACCGTCTCTCCGTGAAAGCCTTCTGGCAAGCCCAAATGAAGGTACGCGTGCAACTTGCAGTGTAAGATTGGTAGAACGGCCCAAGACCGCGGGCTTGAAACGGTTCCCTCCGGCTACACCTTCATTCCCGGCAAGGAGAGTCGACGGTGCCACCGACGCAGGGCAGTCCGACTGTCCGCAGGCTCAGACTCGGTCAGGAGCTCCGGCTGCTCCGCGAGCGACGCAAGATCACCGGCGCCAGGGCCGCCAAGGAGCTCGGCTGGTCACCCAGCAAGGTCTCGCGCATCGAAGGCGCCAAGACGATGCCCAGCGCCGACGACATCAAGGCGATGGGGAAGCTCTACCGGCTCGACGAAGCCAAACTTGACGAACTCTTCGGCCTGTTGCGGGATGCGGATCAGCGGGGCTGGTGGGAAGATTACGAAGACGCCCTGCCGGAGGAGTACACAAGATTCCTCGGGCTGGAGGCAGAGGCCACCGTCCAGCGCAACTGGGAACCCCAGATCGTGCCCGGCCTCTTCCAAACCGAGGATTACGCCCGAGAGGTCATCCTGGCCGTCCGCGGCATCTCGCGCATCACCCACAGTGGAGTGAGGAGCAGGGTCGAGGCCCGCCTCGACCGCCAGCAGCGTGTCCTGCACCGCTCCGACCCCTGTGAGATGCGCTTCGTGCTGGACGAGCCGGCCCTGATGCGCCGTTTCGGCGAGCCCTCGGTGATGCGGGCGCAGATGGAGCATCTCCTGGAGCTGTCCCTTCTGCCTCACGTCAGCGTTCAGGTGCTGCCCACCGACGCGCTGCACCCGGTCAGCACGGGAGCGTTCATTCACCTGAAGTTCACGGACTTCGACGATGTGGTCTATCTGGAGCAGCTTTATACTGCTCACTTCGTCGAGGACCTCGAGCGGGTAGCGGGGTACGAGTCGGCTTTCGAGAACATCAGGATGCAGGCGTTGGACGAGGACGAATCACGCGTGCTCATCCAACGCAAGGCGATGATGTGGCGAGGCTGAGCAACGAACATCGGAACAAAAGGGGCAATGGCGCCCCTTCGCCCATTTGGGGAGAAAATGTCTATCCACCACCAGACGGCGGCCTGGCAGAAGAGCAGCTTCTGCAACGGAGCCAGCAGCTGCGTTGAGGTCGCCCCCCTCGCCGACGGAAACGTCGCGCTGAGGGACAGCAAGGAGCAGGACGGACCCGTCCTGGTCTTCACCCCGTCGGAGTGGGCCGCGTTCACGGCCGGCGTCCGGGACGGAGAGTTCGACCTGGAGGCCCTTTCGGCCAGCGCGTGAAAAACGGCCCTGGCAGGTTGGTGACGCAACCGGACAGGGCCGTTAGACGGAGGCTGGTCACAGCCCCGGTTTTCCCCGCCCGCCCAGCGGGCGCAAGATCCCCGCCCATCATGACGCACCGCGGCCCCCTTGATCAACAAACCGCGACAGCCCTCTTCCGTACGCAGGACCCCCGCCTGCTTCAGCGCCTCACGGATCCCTTCGCCTCCACCGCGTGACGCCAGGAGTGTCCACGGCCGCCCCCCGCGCCTGGATGGACAGACCATGGCCCGTCAGTGAGAAACCCACCGTCGCCCGCTGCCTGAGAGGCCGCGCCTGGCGCGCCTGTCGCGTCAGGGTGATCGGCGACTTCGATCGCCGCAGCAGGGGCGTCCGTCTTTGTGATCTTATTCAGGGGCTAAGTCCGATTTCTTGTCGTTTGATGTCAAACGAGGGTCACTACGCGGCAATAGTCAGGACATGGCATGCTCGATCCCTGAAAGTCCCGATCGAGCTGGATGGCGCCCCCGATGAACCTCCCCCGCGCACTCTCGGCACTGGCCGTCGTGGCCTCCGTCGCCGCCTGCTCGGCCTTCGGCTCTGAGACGCCCGAGCGGCAGCGGCAGGCGGCCGCCACCACCTCGGCCGAGCCCACGGCCCCCGCCACCCCGGAGCGCGAGCCGTACACCATCGCCTTCGGCGGGGACGTGCACTTCGAGGGCTTCCTGCGGGCGCGGCTGGACAACCCGCGCACCGCGCTCGGCCCGATCGCCTCGGTGCTGCGCAAGGCGGACCTGGCCATGATCAACCTGGAGACCGCCATCACCACGGGCGGCACCCCCGCGCCCGGCAAGCAGTACACGTTCCGGGCGCCCGCGAGCGCGATAACCGCGCTCAAGGCCGCCGGCGTGGACGTCGCCTCGATGGCCAACAACCACGGCATGGACTACATGGAGACCGGCCTGGCGGACTCGCTCGCCGCGGTCAAGAAGGCCCGCTTCCCGATGGTGGGCATCGGGGCGGACGAGGCGCAGGCGTACAAGCCGTTCAGGAAGACGGTGAACGGCAACCGGGTCGCGATCATCGGCGCGACCCAGGTGCTGGACGCCGAGTTCATCGACTCCTGGACCGCCACCCCCGACAAGGGCGGCCTCGCGTCGGCCAAGAACGAGGCCCGCCTGATCAGGGCGGTACGGCAGGCGCGCAAGAGCTCCGACACCGTCATCGTGCACCTGCACTGGGGCACCGAGATGCAGAAGTGCCCCAACCCGGCGCAGCTCTCCCTGGCCCCCAAGCTGGTCAAGGCCGGCGCCGACGTGGTGGTGGGCGGGCACGCGCACATCCTGCTGGGCGCCGGGTACCTCGACAACGCCTACATCAGCTACGGCCTCGGCAACTTCGTCTTCTACAACTCCAACCCCGCCACCACGGGCCGCACCGGCGTGCTGACCCTCACCATCAACGGCCGCAAGATCCTCAAGGACCGGTGGACCCCCGCCACCATCCAGAACGGCGTGCCGGTCCCGATGACCGGCGCCGCGCGGACGCAGGCCGTGGCCGACTGGAAGGCGCTGCGTTCCTGCACCGGGCTGGCCGCCCGGCCCTGAGGCGATCCGGGGAAGGCGGTCGGTTCGTCAACGCTGTCCGGGATCTCCCCATCCGCACTCCATGGGCCGGCCGAGCTCACCGGATTCCCGGGAAATCCGGTCAATCGTGGGTAACGATCTGGTCTGGCGGGGGAAGATGATGGCGTGTCCATGCCGCAACCAGAAGATGACTGTGCGTCGCCGAAGGCGCTGCGCCGGCAGCCCACGCAGCGCCGCAGTGCCCGGCGGGTCGAGCGGATGCTCGACGCCTGCGCCCACCTGCTCGACGAGATCGGCTACGAGGCGCTCTCCACGACCCGGATCGCCGACCGGGCGGGTGTCGCGATCGGCTCGGTCTATCAGTTCTTCCCCGACAAGCGGGCCATCACCCAGGAGCTGACCCGGCGCAACGTGGAGCTGTTCGTCTCCAGGGTGGGCCGCCGGTTCATGGAGGAGGACTACCGGGGCTGGTGGGACGCCGTCGACGCGATCATCGACGAGTACGTCGCCATGCACCGCACGGTGCCGGGCTTCAGGAGCCTCCAGTTCGGCGACGTGGTCGACCTCAACCTGCTCGACTCCGACTCCGACAACAACACCGTGATCGCGGGCCGGCTGCGCGGGCTGCTGCTCAAGGAGTTCGGGCTGGCCGACTGCCACGAGCTCGACGTCGCCGTGGTGGTGGCGGTCGAGGCCGGCGACGCGGTGCTCAAGCTGGCCTTCCGCCGCGACCCCGACGGCTCGGAGGAGATCATCGACGCGGCCAGGCAACTCGTGCGCGGATTCCTGTCGCGTCAGCTCAGGTCCTACACGCCGCGGCCCGACTAGCGGATCCGCTCCCAGGCCTCGAGGAACTCCGGCAGCCAGTGCGGCTCGTGGGGCCGCGCGCACTCCTCGGGGAACGACACCGGCCGGACGGCGTGCTCTCTCGCGCGTAGCTCGTCCTCCAGGGCCCGCAGTCTCCGCTCGGCCGCATCGACCCCTTCCAGCCGGGCCGAAACGTAGCCGGCGACCCCGGGGCCCACGGCCGACAGCACCACCGCGACCGCCAGCGCGGACGTCATCTGCCTGGACCCGCTCATCCCAGCCCCTTCCGCTCTCGGGCGCGAAGTGACCGGTATATGCCCCATTACCTGTGAAGATATGCGCCTCGTGAGCAACTGGTGACGAATCGTGGTGGCCTCATCCGCCATCGCCGATGCTTATTGAGCGGGCAAAACCGCACGGCTCTCGGTAGTCTCGCGTTGTGGCGCATGTGACCCGTGAGCACCTTGATCGCCTGCTTGAGCAGGCGCTGCTGGCCGACGACCACGGCTCGCTGGCCGGCAGGCTGTACGACGTCGCGCTCGATTACTCCAGCGGCGACGTGTCGAGAGCGTCCATCCTGGTTCAGGCGGCCGAGGAGTGGCGCGCGGCCGGTCAGCCGGCCCGCGCGCTGGAGTGCTTCCAGCGCGCGGTCGAAGACGGTGGAGAGACGGGCATCGACCCGCGTGCCGGCATCGCCGACACGCTGTTCGAGCTCGACCGGCACGACGAGGCGAGGGAGGTCATCGAGACGGTCCGCGCCGAAGGGGACGTCTCGGCGGCGACCGCCCACAGCATCGCCGAGACCCTCGTCGCCTACGGCGACCTGGAGGCCGGCCACGAGTGGGTGACCCAGGCCCTGCTGACCTGCGCGAGCGACGACCCGGAGCGGATGTCGATGCTGCGCACCCGCTACCGCATCAGGCTCGACCTGGGCCTGCCCGAGGACGAGATCGACGCCCTCGTCTCCTGACGGGCCGGGCTCAGCGCAGGGAGAGCCCGCCCAGCAGGCGCGTGACGCCGTCGAGGGAGCGGCCCGGGATGTCCGCCCGGTCCAGCTCCGTCGCCACGCGCGGCACCGCGCGGTCCACGATCTCGTCCCTGGTCTGGTGGACCGGGCCGGTGAGGTCGATCGGGGTGTCCGCGGGGCGCGGCCGTCCGTCCGAGGGCAGGGGAGCGCGCCCGGTCCCGGAGACCGCCGGCGGGGCGGCTTCGGGCAGCACCGGAAGGGCGGGCAGCTTGAGCAGGCCGGTCACGTCCGCCACCGGCTCGCTCGTCACCGGCTCGCTCGCCACCGGCGGCATGGCCGAGGTGGCCACGAACCCGCCCAGGTCCGACAGCCCGTGCTCGGACCGCGGGGCGACCAGACCGGTCAAGTTGATGCGCTCGGCCATCCTGACCGCGTTCAGAGCCAGGTGGGTGCTCTCCGACCCGAGCAGCGGGCCGGCGCCGTCGCTCAGCCGCGCCTTGGCCAGCTCGTCGCAGAGCGCCGCCGCGGGCGAGCCCACGCGGGCCCGCGCGGCCAGGCAGTCGTCCGCGGCCGAGGGGCCGGCCCCCAGCCAGCTGACCCCCGCGGTCAGAGTGACCATGGCCAGAATCCTTCGGATGTTCCGCGTAGGCACTTCTCGTCCCCCTGATCGTTCTCGGTGACTGACGAACGCGAAGCTAGTCAGGCAGGCGAGAGCGGGGAGGCGGCTTGCCGGAAGGCTGGCCCGTTCCTTAAGGACCCGAACCTCAAGGAACGGACCCGCAGATGACCCGCCGGGGAACGGCGAACGCCCGGAGGCTGGGCCTCCGGGCGTTGGCGCGTGTCCGGCGGGATTTCCGCGGGTGTACGGCGGGTGCTCAGGCCCGCTGGACGGTCAGCTCGTCGTCGCCGAGGTCGACCAGGACCTTGTCGCCGTCGACGATCTCGCTGGACAGCACCGCCCTGGCCAGCTTGTCGCCGATCGCCGACTGGACCAGGCGGCGCAGCGGGCGCGCCCCGTACATCGGGTCGTAGCCCGTCAGGGCCAGCCACTCGCGGGCCGCAGGTGTGACGTCCAGGGTCAGCCTGCGGTCCGCCAGCCGCTGGGCGAGCCGGTCGACCTGCAGGTCCACGATCTGCGCCAGCTCCTCGGTGCCGAGCGCGTCGAACAGGATCACGTCGTCCAGCCGGTTGAGGAACTCCGGCTTGAACGCGCTGCGCACCGCGCCCATCACGGCCTCGCGCTTGGCGCCGTTCTCCAGCGTCGGGTCGACGAGATACTGGGAGCCGAGGTTGGACGTGAGGATCAGGATCGTGTTCCGGAAGTCGACCGTGCGGCCCTGGCCGTCGGTCAGCCGGCCGTCGTCGAGCACCTGGAGCAGGATGTCGAAGACCTCCGGGTGGGCCTTCTCCACCTCGTCCAGCAGCACCACGGTGTACGGGCGACGCCGGACGGCCTCGGTGAGCTGGCCGCCCTCCTCGTAGCCGACGTAGCCGGGGGGCGCGCCGACGAGCCGGGCGACGCTGTGCTTCTCGGAGTACTCGCTCATGTCGATGCGGGTCATCGCCCGCTCGTCGTCGAACAGGAACTCCGCCAGCGCCTTGGCCAGCTCTGTCTTGCCGACACCGGTCGGGCCGAGGAACAGGAACGAGCCTGTCGGCCGGTCGGGGTCGGCGATGCCGGCCCGGCTGCGCCGGACCGCGTCGGACGCCGCCCGCACGGCCTCGTGCTGGCCGATGAGGCGCTTGCCCAGCTCCTCCTCCATGCGCAGCAGCTTCGCCGTCTCCCCCTCCAGCAGGCGGCCCGCAGGGATGCCGGTCCAGGACGAGATGACCTCGGCGATGTCGTCGGGGCCGACCTCCTCCTTGACCATGGCGTTCTCGGGCGGGGCGGCCTCGGAGGCGGCCTTCAGCGCCTGCTCCAGGCGCGGCACCTCGGCATACATGATGCGGGAGGCGGTCTCGAAGTCGCCGTCGCGCTGCGCCCGCTCGGCGGTGCCGCGCGCCTCGTCGAGCTGCTTCTTCAGCTCGCCGACCTTGTTGAGGCCGGCCTTCTCGTGCTCCCAGCGGCCGACCAGGGCGTTCAGCTCCTCCTGACGGTCGGCCAGCTCCTGGCGCAGGCGCTCCAGGCGCTGGACGGAGGCCTCGTCGGTCTCCTTGGACAGCGCCAGCTCCTCCATCTTCATCCGGTCGACGGCCCGCTGGAGCTGGTCAATCTCGACCGGACGGGAGTCGATCTCCATCCGCAGCCGGGAGGCGGCCTCGTCGACCAGGTCGATGGCCTTGTCCGGCAGGAAACGGCTGGTGATGTAGCGGTCGGACAGCGCGGCGGCGGAGACGAGGGCGCTGTCGGCGATCTGCACCTGGTGGTGGGCCTCGTAGCGGCCCTTCAGCCCGCGCAGGATCGCGATGGTGTCCTCGACCGTGGGCTCGCCCACGTACACCTGCTGGAAGCGGCGCTCCAGCGCCGGGTCCTTCTCGATGCGCTCGCGGTACTCGTCGAGCGTGGTCGCGCCGATCATCCGCAGCTCGCCGCGGGCCAGCATCGGCTTGAGCATGTTGCCCGCGTCCATGGCGCCCTCGGCGGCGCCCGCGCCGACGACGGTGTGGAGCTCGTCGATGAAGGTCACGACCTGGCCGTCGCTCTCCTTGATCTCGGAGAGCACCGCCTTCAGCCGCTCCTCGAACTCGCCGCGGTACTTGGCGCCCGCGACCATCGCGCCCAGGTCGAGCGCGATCAGCCGCTTGTTGCGCAGCGACTCCGGCACGTCACCGGCCACGATGCGCTGGGCCAGGCCCTCGACGACGGCCGTCTTGCCGACGCCGGGCTCGCCGATCAGCACCGGGTTGTTCTTGGTGCGCCGGCTGAGCACCTGCACCACCCGCCGGATCTCGGAGTCGCGGCCGATGACCGGGTCGAGCTTGCCCGCTCGGGCCCGCTCGGTCAGGTCGACGCCGTACTTCTCCAGCGCCTGGTAGGTGTCCTCGGGCGTCTCACTGGTGACCCGGGCGTGACCGCGTACCTTCTCGAACGCGTCGAGCAGCGCCTGCGGCGTGGCCCCCGCGGCCTTGAGCAGCTCGGCGGCCTGGCCGCCGTCCGCCGCGAGGCCGACCAGCAGGTGCTCGGTCGAGACGTACTGGTCCTCCAGCCGGTTGGCGTGCTGGGCGGCGGTGTTCATGACCGTGAGCAGCTGGCGGGAGCTCGTGGGCGCCCCCACCGTCGCGCCCTGCGCCTTGGGCAGCGCCGCCAGCCGCTCCTCGGCCTTGGCCCGCAGCGCCTTCCAGTCGACGCCGACCGCCTCCAGCAGCGGGACGGCGGTGCCGCCGGTCTGCGCGAGCAGCGTGGTCAGCAGGTGGATCGGAGAGATCTCGGGATTGCCGTCGGCGGCGGCCCGCCGCATGGCTCCCGAGAGCGCCTCCTGACTTTTCTGAGTGAGCTTGTATTCCATCTACGCCCCCGGTGGCAACTCGTAGCGGATCAGCGCCTTCATCATCTGGAGTTCGGCGCGCAGCCGGTGAACCTCCTCGCGCAGCCGCAGCGACTCGTTCTCCAGCTCCAGAATCCGCTTGATGCCGGCGAGGTTGATGCCCTCCTCCTGGGAGAGCCGCTGGACCTCGCGCAGCTGGATGATGTCTCTGGTCGAGTAGAGGCGGCCGCGCCCCGCCGTGCGGCCAGGGCAGACCAGACCGAGCCGGTCGTACTGCCGCAGTGTCTGCGGATGCAGCCCCGACAGCTGCGCGGCCACCGAAATCACATAAACAGGAGTGTCATCGGACAGGTCGAAGTAGTTGGCGTCCATCGGCTCACTCGCTTCTGGCTCTCAATATGAGCTCGGCCCGCGGGTCCTCGGCCGCTGTGGCGGTGTTGAACTCCGTGAGCAGCTCCCGCGACTTGTCGTCGAGCGTCTTCGGCACCACGACCTCGACGCTGGCGAGCAGGTCGCCCTTGGTGCCGTCCTTGCGGGTGACGCCCCGGCCGCGGACGCGGAAGGTGCGCCCGTTCGGCGTGCCCGCGGGGATGCGCAGGGTCACCGGCATTCCCTTGAGCGTCGGCACCTTGATCTCGGCGCCGAGGGCCGCCTCCGTGAACGTCACGGGAACCGTGACGGTCAGATTGTCACCCGACCTGCCGAACACGGGGTGCGGCTTGACGTGCGTCACGATGTAGAGATCACCGGCCGGACCGCCGTTCTCGCCGGGCGCTCCCTTGGCCTTGAGCCTGACCCGCGCCCCGTCGGACACCCCCGCGGGGATGCGGGCCTGGATCGTGCGGATGCTCTTGGCCCGGCCGCTGCCCTCGCAGACGGGGCAGGGGTCGTCGACCAGCAGCCCGCGACCCTTGCAGTCGCGGCAGGGCTCGGAGAAGGCGAAGTTGCCCAGGTTGCGGCTGGCCGCGCCGGTGCCCTCACAGGTCGGGCAGACCCGCGGGGTGGTGCCGGCCTTGGCGCCCGTCCCGCTGCACGCGGTGCACGCGGCGGAACTGGTCAGCCTGAGCGAAACCGTGGTGCCCTCGGCAGCCTCCGTGAACGACAGCGTGACCTCTGACTCGATGTCCTGTCCGCGCCGCGGCCTGGTGGCGGAGGTGGTGCGGGTCGTGCTCCCGCCCCGGTTGAACAGCCCGCCGAACAGGTCGCTGAAGCGGTCGCCCGCCCCGGCACCGGTCTGCTGACCGGTGCCGCCGAACAGGTCGCCGAAGTCGAAGCCGAAGTTGCCGCCACCACCCGGACGCTGGCCGCCCACCCCGGACCCGAACAGTGTGCGCGCCTCGTCGTACTCCTTGCGGCGCTTGCTGTCGGACAGGACGTCGTAGGCCTCGGAGACTTCCTTGAACTTCTTCTCCTTGGCCGAGTCGCCCTGGTTGGTGTCGGGGTGGTACTGCCTGGCCAGCTTCCGGTACGCCTTCTTGATCTCGTCGGCGGTGGCTGACTTGGGCACACCAAGGACGGCGTAGTAGTCCTTCTCCAGGTAGTCCTTGGTGCTCATCTACGGCCCTTCGTCCTTGTCAGTTGTCGTCGTCATCGGACGCGGGCGCGTCCCCGGGCTCGGCCACGGCCACGCGCGCCGGACGCAGCACCCGCTCACCCATCCGGTAACCCAGCTGCAGCACCTCGATCGCCGTCGGCTCGGTCACCTCGGGCGAGTAGGTGTGCATCAGCGCCTCGTGGACCATCGGGTCGAACGGGTCGCCCTTCTGGCCGTAGGCGCTGAGACCCAGCTTGGTGAGCACCGCCTCCAGCGACTCCGCCACCTTCGCGAAACCCCCGGTGAGCTCGCCGTGCTCGCGGGCCCTGCCGATGTCGTCGAGCACCGGCAGCAGCTCCGCCAGCACCGCGGCGGTGGCCTGCTCGCGCACGGCCACCCGGTCGCGCTCCACGCGGCGGCGGTAGTTCTGGTATTCGGCCTGGACGCGTTGCAGGTCGGCGGTCCGCTCGTCCAGCTGGGCCCGCAGCTCGGCGTCGGCCGGAGCGGACTCCGCCGGCGCCTGCTGCTGATCCTGCTTGGGCGAATCGTCCTCGGGGCGCACCCTAACCTCCCCCGTCTCCGGGTCGATCTTGCGGTTGTCGCGGATCACCGGCTCCTCATGCCCGTTCTCACGCAACGGCCTCACTTGTCCTTCTTCGGCTCATCGTCCACGATCTCGGCTTCGACGACGTCCTCGTCGGCCTTCTGCTCCTGGCCGGCGGAGGCGTCCTGGGGAGCGCCCTCCGGGCCGCCCGCGGTCTGGCCCTGGTTCTGCGCGTAGATCGCCGAACCCATCTTCTGGCTGACCGTGGCGAGCTTCTCCGCCGAGTTGCGGATCGTGTCGGTGTCGGTGCCCTCCAGAGCCTTCTTCAGCTCGGCGAGCGCGTCGTTGACCTCGGCCTTGATGTCGCCGGGAACCTTGTCGTCGTTCTCGCGGAGGAACTTCTCCGTCTGGTAGGCGAGCCCGTCGGCGTTGTTGCGGACCTCGGCCTCCTCGCGGCGCTTGCGGTCCTCCTCGGCGTAGGACTCGGCCTCGCGCATCATGCGCTCGATGTCGTCCTTCGGCAGCGCGGAGCCGCCGGTGATCGTCATCGTCTGCTCCTTGCCCGTGCCCAGGTCCTTGGCGGAGACGTTGACGATGCCGTTGGCGTCGATGTCGAAGGTGACCTCGATCTGCGGGATGCCGCGCGGCGCCGGCGCGATGCCGGTCAGCTCGAAGGTGGCCAGCTTCTTGTTGTAGGCCGCGATCTCGCGCTCACCCTGGAAGACCTGGATCTGCACCGACGGCTGGTTGTCCTCGGCCGTGGTGAAGACCTCGGAGCGCTTGGTCGGGATCGTCGTGTTGCGCTCGATGATCTTGGTGAAGATGCCGCCCTTGGTCTCGATGCCCAGCGACAGCGGGGTCACGTCGAGCAGCAGGACGTCCTTGACCTCGCCCTTGAGCACGCCGGCCTGCAGGGCGGCGCCGATGGCGACGACCTCGTCCGGGTTGACGCCCTTGTTGGGGTCCTGGCCGCCGGTCAGCTCCTTGACCAGCTCGGTGACGGCGGGCATCCGGGTCGAGCCGCCGACCAGCACCACGTGGGCGATGTCGGAGACCTTGATGCCGGCGTCCTTGATGACCTGGTGGAACGGGCCCTTGCAGCGCTCGAGCAGGTCGGCGGTGAGCCGCTGGAACTCGGCGCGGGTCAGCTTCTCGTCGAGGTGCAGCGGGCCCTCGGACGAGGCGGTGATGTAGGGCAGGTTGATCGAGGTCTCGGACTGGGCCGACAGCTCGATCTTGGCCTTCTCCGCGGCCTCGCGCAGGCGCTGGAGGGCCATCTTGTCCTTGGACAGGTCGACGCCGTGCGCGTTCTGGAAGCGCTTGACGAGCTCGTCGACGACGCGCTGGTCCCAGTCGTCACCGCCGAGGTGGTTGTCGCCGCTGGTCGCCTTGACCTCGACGAAGCCGTGGCCGTCCTCCTGGCCGACGTCGAGCAGGGACACGTCGAAGGTGCCGCCGCCGAGGTCGAAGACCAGGATCGTCTGGTCCTGCTCCTTGTCGAGGCCGTACGCGAGCGCGGCCGCGGTCGGCTCGTTGATGATGCGCAGAACGTTGAGACCCGCGATCGTGCCGGCCTCCTTGGTGGCCTGGCGCTGCGCGTCGTTGAAGTAGGCCGGGACGGTGATCACCGCGTCGGTGATCTTCTCGCCCAGGTAGGCCTCGGCGTCCTGCTTGAGCTTCTGCAGGACGAAGGCGCTGATCTGCTGCGGCGAGAACTTCTTGCCGTCGATCTCCTGGGACCAGGTGGTGCCCATCTCCCGCTTGACCGATCGGATCGTCCGGTCGACGTTGGTGACGGCCTGCCGCTTGGCGACCTCGCCGACGAGGACCTCGCCGTTCTTCGCGAAGGCGACCACGGACGGCGTGGTCCGCGAGCCCTGCGCGTTGGCAATGACGGTGGGCTCACCGCCCTCGAGAATCGAGACGACGGAGTTGGTCGTCCCCAGGTCGATACCTACCGCACGTGCCATGAGTACGTCCTTGTAGTCAAAGTTGAGTCGGTTAAGCTCAACGTACGAATTCGAGCAGGCTTTGTCAAACGACTTGAGCCTACTCGACTCAACCCCTGACAAGGGCGTTTTGTTCCCTGAGATGTCCCTTAGGGGTCCGCCTCCGGGTACGCCCCACCGGCCGTGCGCGGCGGGTCTCCCGGGGGCGGAGGGCAGGGGAACGGGGTGTCAGCTCTTGGCGCCGTCTACGATCTTCCGCTTCCCGAGTGGGGACTTGAGCTTGACCGTCGTGGTCTTCTCGATGGCGATCATGATGCAGGAGACGTTCCTGGCCTTCGCCGACGGGCCCTCGTACAGGGTGATCGTGACCCGCTTCCTCGTCTCCTTGACCTTCACCCGGTCCAGCACCGTGCACGGCTCCACGCCCGACCACCAGGTCAGCCGGACCTGACGGCCCTTCGACACCGGCGTCGCCTTGGTGAAGCGCACCTTCCGGGGGTTGACCGCGTCACCCGTCGGCTTCACCGGCTTGGGCTTGACCGTCGGCGCGGGCGTCACCGCGTCCGCCACCGGTGAGCTGGACACCGGCGTGTCGGGGCCCTGGGACGCGGCCTGCTCGGCGGGCCGCTCCGCTCCGCACCCGGCGGTGAGGAGGAGACATCCGGCTATGAGAGTCGCTGTCGCTGTGCGCATACCCTTACGACGGATATGACAGGTCTCCGGTTCAGCCGGTCGGGTCCGAGGCGGGACACCCCGGGCGGGGCGGCGGGGGGAGCCCGGGTGAGTAGGGTTGAGCCGTGCTGCGTCAGGCCCTACTCGCCGTGTCCAGGAGCGCGCGCGCCGAGCGCGTCATCTCCACCTCGCCGCTGACCCGCGCCGTCGTCAGACGCTACGTCGCCGACGACATCGCCCGCACGGTCACCGAGCTGACCCGCAGGGGCCTGCTCGTCACCGTCGACCATCTCGGCGAGGACGTCCACGACAGGGCGCAGGCGGAGGGCGCCGTGCGCGCCTATCTCGACCTGCTCAGGGTGCTGCCGGAGGGCTCCGACGTGTCGGTCAAGCTCACCGCGCTCGGGCTGCGGCTGTCGGAGCAGCTCGCCCTCGACAACGCCGCCACCATCTGCGAGGCCGCCGCCCCGCGGGGCATCACGCTCACCCTCGACGCCGAGGAGCACGACACCATCCCCGGCCTCCACTCCATCCACGCCACCCTCCGCAAGGAGCACCCGAGCGTGGGGGTCGTGGTCCAGGCCTACCTGCGCGACGCCGCCGAGCGCTGCGCCAAGCTCGACGGGGCCAGGGTGCGGCTGTGCAAGGGCGCCTACACCGCGCCCGGCGCCCACACCTCGGCGGCCGACATCGACCGCTCGTACGCGCGCTGCCTCAGGGTGCTGATGAGCGGCACCGGCTACCCGATGGTCGCCACCCACGACCCTCGGCTCCTGTCCGTCGCCGCCACCCTGGCCGTCCTGGAGGGCCGCGACCACAACGGGTTCGAGTATCAGATGCTGTACGGGGTGCGGCCCGACGAGCAGGAGCGGCTGGCCGCGCAGGGGGCCAGGATGCGGGTGTACGTCCCCTACGGCGCCGACTGGTACGCCTACCTCATGCGCAGGCTGGCCGAGCGTCCCGCCAACCTGGCGTTCTTCGCCCGCTCCCTGCTGTCGCGGGGCTGACCTCGGCGCGCCGGTAGGCTGCGACCGGGCGTCTACTGCGTGAGGACAACACATGATCGCGATTCTCGGCACCGGCAAGATGGGCGAGGCCCTGCTGTCGGGGTTGCTCCGGGCCGGGTTCAAGCCGGGCGACGTGCTGGCCACCGTGCGCCGGCCGGACCGGGCGCGGGCGCTGACCGAGAGCTACGGGGTGCGGGCCGTCTCCAACGCCGAGGCGGCCAAGTCGGCCGACACGCTCATCCTGGCCGTCAAGCCGCAGGACATGGGCGCGCTGCTCGCCGAGATCGCCCCCCACCTGCCCCCCGGCCGCCTGGTGATCACCGCCGCGGCGGGCATCACCACGGCCTTCGTCGAGCAGCGGCTGGGGGCCGAGACCGCGGTGGTCAGGGTCATGTCCAACACTCCCATCCGGTTCGACGAGGCGATGAGCGTGATCTCCGCGGGCGCGTACGCGGGGGAGGAGCACCTGCGGCGCACCGAGGACCTGCTGCGGCCGGTCGGCAAGGTGCTGCGCATCCCCGAGTCGCAGCAGGACGCCGCCACAGCCCTGTCGGGCAGCGGCCCGGCCTACTTCTTCTATCTGGTGGAGGCCATGGTCGACGCCGGGATCCTGCTCGGCATGCCGCGCGCGGCGGCGCTCGACATGGTCACCCAGTCGATCGTGGGCGCGGCCGTCATGCTCCGCGACTCGGGCGAGCACCCGGTGATCCTGCGCGAGGCGGTGACCTCGCCGGGCGGCACCACGATCGCGGCCATCGCCGAGCTGGAGCGCCACAGCGTGCGGGCGGCCTTCCTGGCGGCCATCGAGGCGGCCCGCGACCGGGGCCGCGAGCTCGCCTCCGGCTGACGCCCGCGCGTTCTAGGCGTCGCGGCGGCGCATCAGCACGGCTCCGGCCAGCATGGCGGCGGTCACCCAGGCGAGGTAGACCGCGAACCCGCTCCACGGGCCCAGCGAGCCGTTGTCCTGGTTGGACACGATCAGCAGGCCGGCGTTCGTGGTGAAGTAGTCGGCCACGGTGGTTCCCCACGCGCCCGGCAGCTGGGTCATCATGGGAGGGAGCACCATGATCAGCCCGATGGCCGACACGATCGCGCCCGCCGTGTGCCTGATCAGCGTGCCCAGTCCCAGCCCGAACAGCCCGCACGCGGTCAGGTAGAGGGCGGAGCCGAGCGCGGACCGCGCCACGTCGGCCGCCTCGACGGACGGCGGCTGCATGATCGCCACGCCGACGGCGATCGCGCCGGCCGACGCGACCAGGCAGACGGCCAGCGAGACAGCGGTGAACACGATGATCTTGGCGCTGAGCAGGGTCAGGCGCCGGGGCACGGCCATGAGAGAGACGCGGATGGCCTCGGTGCGGTATTCGCTGGAGATCATCAGGACGCCGAGAGCGGCCATGGCCAGCGCGGCGATCATGCCGCCGGACAGGCTGGTGGTCACCGCCTGATCGCCCGGGATCGGCCCTTCGGCCACGCTCTTGTTGGAGGCGCTGATGAGGGCGGAGAAGCCCAGCATCAGCACGGCGGTGGTGGCGAGGGTCCACACCGTGGACCGCACCGACCGCATTTTGATCCACTCGGACCGGATGACGTCGATCATGAGGTGTACTCCAGGCTGTCCTTGGTGAGCTCCATGTAGGCGGCTTCGAGCGAGGGCTTGACGTACGTCAGCTCCTCCAGCGGCAGCCCCGCCCTGGCGGTGATCGTGCCGATCTCCAGCGGCGACACCCCGGTCACCCGCAGGTGGTCGGCGTGGAGTTCGCCCACCTTGACCAGCTCGGCCACCTCGGCCAGCCGGGGCGAGCGGACCCGCACGTAGCTCTGCGAGCTGCGTCCGATGAACTCCCGCACGCTCGTGTCGGCGATCATCCGCCCCTTGCCGATGACGATGAGATGGTCGGCGGTCTGCGCCATCTCGCTCATCAGGTGACTGGAGACGAACACGGTGCGGCCCTCAGCGGCCAGCCCGCGCATGAACGTGCGGATCCACAGGATGCCGTCGGGGTCGAGCCCGTTGACCGGCTCGTCGAAGATCAGGATCTCCGGGTCGCCGAGCAGCGCGGCGGCGATGCCGAGGCGCTGCGCCATGCCCAGCGAGAAGCCGCCGATGCGGCGCCGGGCAACGCCGGCCAGGCCGACGATCTCCAGCACCTCCTCGACCCGGCCGGCCGGGATGCCGTTGCTCTGCGCGATGGCCAGCAGGTGGTTGCGGGCGCTGCGCCCGCCGTGCACGGCCTTGGCGTCGAGCAGCGCGCCCACCTTGCGCAGGGGGTGGCGCAGCTCCTGGTAGGGCTTGCCGTCGACCAGCACGGACCCGCCCGACGGGTGGTCGAGGCCGAGGATCATGCGCATGGTCGTCGACTTGCCCGCGCCGTTGGGTCCCAGGAACCCGGTCACCTGGCCGGGCTCCACGTCGAACGACAGGCCGGCCACGGCCGTGGTCCTGCCGTAGTGCTTGGTCAGGTCGGTTGCCCGAATAGCGGTCATGGGTTCCAGCATGATCGCCGTGAAGATCGTTATCGTCCCCCCGAGGTACGGTCCGCGACCGGCCTCCGTAGGACCCTGGTCCTACTCTCCGGGACTGATCAGCGCGGCCTCGTACGCGAAGATCACCGCCTGCGCCCGGTCCCGCGCGCCGATCTTGGCGAACAGGCTCGTCACGTGGTTCTTGATCGTGGACGGGGAGACGCCCAGCTCGCCGGCGATCTCCGCGTTGGACAGGCCGCGCGCGATCAGCCTCAGGATCTCCCGCTCGCGGTCGGTGAGCGCGTCCAGCCTGACGGACCGGCGGGCCGAGGCGCGCGGCGGCTCGGGGGCGCGCACGAACGTGCCGATCAGCCGGGTGAGCAGCCGGGGCGCCAGGGCCGCCTCACCGGCGTGGACCACCCGCACGCCCTCCACCAGTTCCTCGGGTGAGACGTCCTTGGGCAGGAAGCCGCAGGCGCCCGCGCGCAGCGCCGCGACCACGTTCTCGTCGAGGTCGAACGTGCTCAGCGCGAGCACCCGCACGTCCGGCAGGCCCTCGGTGATCAGCTCGGTGGCGCGGACCCCGTCCAGCTCGGGCATGTGCAGGTCCATCACCACCACGTCGGGCCGCAGCTCCGCGCTGAGCCGCACCGCCTCCGCGCCGTCGCCCGCCTCGCCCACCACGGTGAGGTCGGGCTGCGCGTCCAGCATCAGCCGGAAGCCCTTTCGGACCAGGGCGTGGTCGTCCACCAGCAGTACCGAGATCACGTCTTCTCCAGGGGGATGCGGGCGTGCACGCGGAAACCGCCCTCCTCGCGGGGGCCGGTCGACAGCAACCCTCCGCACAATGCCACGCGCTCGGCCATGCCGCCGAGCCCGAAGCCGGCCGGACCGGGTGACGGCCGGGCCGTGCCGTCGTCGAGCACCTCGACCTCGATCGCGGCCCGCTCGTACGACAGGCGCACGGTCGCGCGGGCGCCCGCCGCGTGCTTGCGCGTGTTGGTGAGCGCCTCCTGCACGATCCGGTACACGGCGTGGTCGACCGCGGTGGGCAGCGGCACCGGCTCGCCCAGCACCGTCAGGCGGGCGGGCAGCCCCGCGGTCCCCGCCTCCTCGACCAGCGCCGGCAGCCGGGCGGCGCCCACCCCCGTCGCCGCGTCGGCGCCCCCGCCGTCGTCGGCCCGCAGCACGTCGAGGAGCTGGCGCATCTCCGCCAGCGCCTGGCGGGCCGTATGCTCGGCGCCCTGGAGCGCCTCCCGGGCGACGTCCTGTCCCGGCGGGAGCGTGGCCCTGGCGCCGCCCACCAGCGCGTTGATCACGCTCAGGTGGTGGGCCACCACGTCGTGCAGCTCGCGGGCGATCCGCCGCCGCTCGGCGCGCACCGCGGCGTCGGCGGCCTCCCGCTGCGCCCGCTCCCGCAGTTCGGCGCGGATCCTGACGAACTGCCCCAGCCCCACCGGGACCGCGACGAGCATCAGACCGGACACCCAGAGTCCCAGCGGGTCGGGCTGGGGGTTCAGCGCGGCTGTGAGGTTGATCCCGGCCGCGTACAGGAGGGCGCCGGCGCCGCCGGCCACGGCGGCCCTGCGCCCGTCGGAGTAACGTCCCAGGCTGTAGAGGCCGATCATCATGACCGGGCTGCCGAAGGGGACCCTCAGGTACGAGGCGGCGATCTCCAGCCCGAGCAGCAGGGCGACGGTGAGGATCGGCCGCTCGCGCCGCATCAGCAGCGCCAGGACGGTGCTCAGGTAGATCGCGGTGAAGGACAGGTCGCCACCGCTGAGCCAGGTGGCGATGCCGCCGACGACTCCCGGCACGGCGAGCGCGATCACGAGGGCGACGTCGAAGACCCGCGGGCGCCGGAGGAACAGCCAGACGTCCCGGATCCGCCGCCGAATCCCCATGATCTGAGATTAGGGGAAATTTCTCCGGTATTGCGGGGAAGGCGGCTGGACCGCCGCCGTTGACGCTGCGGTAACGTCACCTCAAGGCGAGGGAAACGGGAGCATGCATGAGCCAGCCGGCGCGGGTCATCTGGGACGACGCCCTCACCTCCTACGACTTCGGCCCCGACCATCCGCTCGCGCCCGTCCGGGTCGAGCTCACCATGGCGCTGGCGCGGGATCTCGGCGTGCTCGACAAGGTCGAGGTGACGCCCTGCGCGCCCGCCACCGACGACGAGCTGGCGATGGTGCACGACCCCGGCTACGTCGAGGCCGTCAAGCGCGTCTCCGCCACCGGGCGGCCCGATCTGTCGGCCGGGCTCGGCACCACCGACAACCCCGCGTTCGCGGGCGTGCACGAGGCGTCCGCGCTGATCGCCGGCGCCTCGCTCGCCGCCGCCCGCGCGGTCTGGGAGGGCGCCGCCGAGCACGCGGTCAACGTGGCCGGCGGCCTCCACCACGCCATGGCCGCCACCGCCAGCGGGTTCTGCGTCTACAACGACCCCGCCCTGGCCATCGCCTGGCTGCTGCGGCAGGGCGCGTCGCGCGTCGCGTACGTGGACGTGGACGTCCACCACGGCGACGGCGTGCAGGCGCTGTTCTACGACGACCCGCGGGTCCTGACGATCAGCCTGCACGAGAGCCCCCGCACGCTCTTCCCCGGCACCGGGTTCCCCGGCGAGACCGGCGCCGACGGCACCGCGGTCAACGTGGCGCTCCCGGCCGGCTGCGGCGACGGGGGCTGGCTGCGCGCCTTCCACGCGGTGGTGCCGCCGCTGCTGCGCGAGTTCAGGCCCGACGTCCTGGTCACCCAGCACGGCTGCGACAGCCACGCCCTCGACCCGCTCGCCCACCTGATGCTCAGCGTCGACGGCCAGCGCACCGCCTACTCCCACCTCCACCGGCTGGCCCACGAGACGGCGGGCGGCCGCTGGATCGCGACCGGCGGCGGGGGCTACGAGCTGGTCCAGGTGGTGCCCAGGATCTGGACCCACCTGATCGCCGAGGTCTCCGGTCACCCGGTCGATCCGGCCACGCCGACCAGCGAGGCCTGGCGCCGTCTCGTACGCGAGCGCACGGGCGAGCTGCCGCCGCTCACCATGACCGACGGGCGCAGCGCGGAATTCCAGGATCTCTCCGGAGGTTATGACCCAGCGGACCCCATCGACCGTGCGATCATGGCGACCAGAAACGCGGTGTTCCCTCTGCACGGCCTCGATCCGATGCCCTAAGGAAGACCAGTGCTGAGCCGCGATCGACTCCGTGAGCATCTCGTCCAGACCCGCATCGCCGGGAACGTCGCGACCTCCCGCGAGAACAACCTGGACCACTACAGCTCGCTCGCCAACCGCGACCCCTATTACATGCTCGGGCTGACCTTCGAGCAGCCGTGGCGCTTCCGGGACGTGCTCGCGCTCATGTCCAAGGCGGCCGGGGTGGTCGCCGACCCGGGCCACCGCTGGGGGCAGGACACCATCGACCCCGATCTCACCATCGACGCGCTCGACGCCATGGCCGACCGGATCGCCGCCGCGCTGTCGGGGCCGAACCCCCGGCTGCTGTTCGCCACCGGCCACCCCACCGGCCTGCTGGCCGTCCACCTGCCGCTCGCCCTGATGGCGCTGGAGCACGGCGCGACGCTGCTGGCCCCGGCGGAGGGCTGGACCTACGCGGGGTCCGGCTTCGGCCGCCCGCGCCGTCTGCGCTACCTGGGCGAGGTGGCCATGCTCGACGACAAGGGCGCGTTCGTGCACACCCACGACGCGGCGCCGATGGAGCACATGCTGGCCGAGCTGGGAGACGAGCGGCCTGATCTGGTTATCGCCGACCACGGGTGGGCAGGGGCAGCGGGAGAGGCGGGAGTGCCCACTGTGGCCTTCGCCGACAGCAACGACCCCGGGCTCTTCGTGGGAGAGGCCGAGGGCAAGATCGAAGTGGTGGTGCCGCTCGATGACAACGTGCTACCGCGCTACTACCAGCCGCTCACACAGCGTCTCGTCACACGAGTCACAACAGCCCTATGAGTCGAAATCGGTCATCCTCATACCGTCGTTTCGCGCCTGCATTCCGAGAGACTCGCAGCCCCTTCGC
The DNA here is from genome assembly GCF_050936535.1 of Nonomuraea sp. CA-218870. Lineage (NCBI taxonomy): Bacteria > Bacillati > Actinomycetota > Actinomycetes > Streptosporangiales > Streptosporangiaceae > Nonomuraea > Nonomuraea sp. CA-218870. The sequence goes on from NZ_JBNJMN010000001.1 coordinate 1,011,659, forward strand.
CAACTTGTGATGAGGCCTGGGCGACTCTTATGTATGACAGTTTGGACAGTTCCAGCGACTGGCTGAGCAGCCGGAAACCGTGGCTGGCCAGCGTTTTCGCGGATTCTCCTGACAGACGGATCCTTCGACTGGGAAACTAGGGGGTTTGCGCACTCCGAGTCCCGACTTACGCTGACGGCAGTACACGTGCGTGAGCAATGGCACCAGTGGGGATAACCCGGAAACACGTGCGGAAGAGGCGTCCGATGGGTGCAGGCGAAAGACCTCTCAGCGAGGTGAAGTTCCTGACGGTGGCTGAAGTGGCCACGGTCATGCGAGTGTCGAAGATGACTGTCTACCGACTGGTGCACTCGGGAGAGCTGCCGGCCATCCGTGTCGGCCGCTCGTTCCGAGTGCCGGAGCAGGCGGTGCACGACTATCTTCGCGAGGCCTACATCGAGGCCGGGTGAGTCACGGGTAGCGGCGCGCCACGGCGCGCCGTGAGTGCAGGCGCGGGAGAGGCCCGGCCGCGGCGCGGCCGGGCACTCACCCCCGAGGGGCGATCTACCATGGATCGCCGGTAGTCTGTGAGCCTGCGTGCGCTCGCACGCGATTCTGACGTGCTACCAAGACCTGGGGGTCCCGTGGGCTCTGTGATCAAGAAGCGCCGCAAGCGGATGGCCAAGAAGAAGCACCGCAAGCTGCTCAAGAAGACGCGCATCCAGCGGCGTAACAAGAAGTAGACGACGCAGCTGCGAGGCGCAGATGACCCACACCGTGCTCGTCACCGGGGTCTCGCGCCACATCGGCGCCCGGCTGGCGAGCGTCCTGGCCGCTGATCCCGAGATCGGCCGTGTCATCGGAGTGGACACCGTGCCGCCCCCCTCGTTCACCCGAGACGGCGGCATCCCCCTCGGCCGGACCGAGTTCGTCCGGGTGGATCTGCGCAGCCCCGACATCGCCCAGGTGATCGCGGCCGCCGACATCGACACCGTCGTGCACATGAGCCTGGTGAGCGCTCCGTCCAGGAGCACCGGCCGGGCCGCCATGAAAGAGCACAACGTCATCGGCACCATGCAACTGCTCGGCGCCTGCCAGCGGTCGGCGACCGTGCGGCGCGTGGTGGTCCGTTCGACGACGGCCGTCTACGGCTCCTCGCCGTACGATCCCGCGGTGTTCACCGAGGATCTGGAGCCGCACCACAGCCCGGACCACGGATACGCCAAGGACGCCGTGGAGGTCGAGGGCTATGTGCGGGGTTTCGCGCGCCGGCGTCCGGACGTCTGCGTGTCGCTGCTGCGCTTCGCCAACTTCATGGGTCCTGGCGTCGACTCGCCGCTGACCCGCTACTTCACCCAGCCGCTGCTGCCGACGGTGCTCGGCTTCGACCCGCGGCTGCAGTTCGTCCACGAGGACGACGCGGTCGAGGTGCTGAGCCGGATGGCGACGGAGGACCACCCCGGCACGTATAACGTGGCCGGGTCCGGCGTGCTGCTGCTGTCGCAGTGCGTGCGCAGGGCGGGGCGGCCGGCTCTGCCGCTGCCGTCGCCCGCGTTCCGGCTGCTGGGCAACGCCGTGCGCGGCGCCGGGCTGGTCGAGTACTCGCCCGAGCAGCTGCGCCTGATGAGCCACGGCCGCGCGGTGGACACCAGCGCGCTGGAGTCCGAGCTGGGCTGGCGGCCCAAGTTCACCACCGCCGCGGCGTTCGACGACTTCCTGCGCTCGCGCGGGCTGTACGCGCTCGGAGGTGCGCGCCGGTGAGCGTTCCCCACGACGACGGGCAGGCCCCGGTCGTCCCGATCAGCGCGGCTCCTTCCTACTCCGCCGACGGCGGCGGCGACGTCCCCGATCCGGTCGCGGAGCTGCTGGCGTTCCTGCGGCGGCGGGTGACCGGCGACTACGAGGTCGACGAGTTCGGCTACGACGCCGAGCTGACCGACAAGGTGCTGCTGGAGCTGCTGCGGCCGATCTACCACCACTGGTTCAGGGTCGAGGCGCTGGACCTGAAGAACGTCCCCGAGGAGGGCGGCGCGCTGGTCGTGGCCAACCACGCCGGCACGCTCCCGGTCGACGCGCTGATGATGCAGGTGGCCCTGCACGACGAGGCGGGCAGGGCGCTGCGGCTGCTCGGCGCCGACCTGGTCTACAAGCTGCCGCTGTTCAGCCACCTGTCACGCAAGACCGGCCACACCCTGGCCTGCCGCGAGGACGCCGACCGGCTGCTGCGCAGGGGCGAGCTGGTCGGGGTGTTCCCCGAGGGCTTCAAAGGCGTCGGCAAGCCGTTCTCCGAGCGCTACAAGCTGCAGCGGTTCGGCCGCGGCGGCTTCGTCGCCTCCGCCATCAGGGCAGGGGTGCCGATCGTGCCGACGGCGATCGTGGGCTCGGAGGAGATCTACCCGAAGATCGGCGAGGTGCCGTTCGTGGCGCGGCTGCTCGGGCTGCCCTACGTGCCGATCACGCCGTTCTTCCCGCTGCTGGGCCCGCTCGGGCTGGTGCCGCTGCCGTCGAAGTGGCTGATCGAGTTCGGCGAGCCGATCCGTACGGACGAGTTCGATCCCGGCGCGGCCGACGACCCGATGCTGGTGTTCAATCTCACCGACCGGGTCCGCGAGGTCATCCAGCAGATGCTCGACCAGCTCCGACTGCGTCGCGGCCACGCCTTCCCGCCGTTCCTCTAGCGGGCGCCGTAGTAGGCGCCGCCGTCCGGCGTGAACCCGGACGGCGGGTTGTGGCGAGACATCTCCGACCGATCCCCCACAGAAGGGCGGAGATGATTACTCAACCCGCCACCCGGGATGCGGACGCCCAGCTCATCAGCGCCTCGCTGACCGAACCAGAGGCCTTCGCCGAGCTGTTCGACCGCTATTCGGGCATGCTCTACCGGTACGTCTCACGCCGTCTGGGCCCCGGCCCCGCCGCCGAGGATCTCGTCGGCGAGACGTTCCTGGTGGCCTTCTCCCGGCGCCGGAGCTACGACCTGGCCTATCCCGACGCCAGGCCGTGGCTGTTCGGCATCCTCACCAAGCTCGTCTCCCGGCACCACCGCACCGAGGCCGCCCGCTACCGGGCTCTGCTGCGCGCCCCCGTCGACCCCGACGTGGAGTCGCCGGCCGACCGAGTGGCGGCCGGGGTGACCGCGCAGGCCACCCGGCCCCACCTGGCCGGCGCGCTGGCCGCGCTGCCCGCCAAGGACCGCGACGTGCTGCTGCTCGTCGCGTGGGGTGATCTCACGTACGAGGAAGCCGCGCGGGCGCTCGGCATCCCGATCGGGACCGTGCGCTCCCGCCTCAACCGGGGCAGGCGGAAGGTTCGCGCGGCCCTCGGCGACGCCAACCCGATGCTGGGAGAGGAGTGACGATGGACGACCTCAAGCTGCTCAGGGACTTCGGCAGGCAGCTGGAGCACGAGCCGGCGGCGACGCTGGAGCGCCAGCGGGCGCGGCTGGTCCAGGCCGGGTCGCGCCGGCGCTGGTTCGGCTGGATGGCGGCCGGGCTGGTGGCCGCCGCCACCGTGGCCACGGTCGCCGCCGTGGCGGTGCCGGCGCTGTTGCTCGGGGACTCCCAGCGGAAGGTGGGGCACCCGGTGGGAGCCCGGCCCGCCAAGATGACAGACGCGGTGAACGTGCTGCTGGTGGGCGTCGACAAGGGGGCGAACCGCGGCGTGCCCGACGAACCCGTCCGCACCGACTCCATCATCCTGCTGCACCTGCCCGCCGACCGGAAGCGGCCCACGGCGGTCAGCATCCCGCGCGACTCACTGGTCGAGCTCCCGGCCTGCGGATCGGCGCCCGCCCGCACCGACCTGATCAGCTCCGTGTACGGCAAAGGAGGGCTGACCTGCACCGTGAAGGCCGTGGAGAGCCTGACGGACGTGCGGATCGACCACATGGTGGAGGTGGACTTCGTCGGGTTCGGACGGCTCGTCGACGCGCTCGGCGGCGTCGAGGTGAACCTGGAGCGGGCCGTCGACGATCCGAGGTCCGAGCTGAAGCTCCCGGCGGGCAGAAGCCTGCTGAACGGCGAGCAGGCCGTCGGCTACATGCGGCTGCGCAACTACGGCGACGGCTCCGACATCTCCCGGATCAGACGCCAGCAGGTCGTCGTCGCGGCCATGGTGAGGAAGGCCGAGCGGATCCTCGCCGATCCGGCCCGGCTCCGGGAGTTCATGTCCGTGGTGGCGGAGTCCGTCACGACCGACACCGCGCTCGACCTGGACCGGATGACCACGATCGCCACGACGTCGCAGGGCGGCGTGAAGCTGGTCACGGTGCCGTGGACCAGGCACCCGGCCGACCCGAACCGGCTCGCCTGGAAGCAGCCCGAGGCCGGGCGGTTGTTCGCCTCGCTGCGCTAACGGTCGCGGTAGAGCCTGCGCAGCGCGATGCCGGCGGCGACCCCGCCGGCCACCGCGCCCAGCCCGGCGGCGATCGGCAGCGCCGTCATCGTCGCCTTGCGTCCGGTGCGGAAGTCCTTGATCGGCCAGTCGTGCTTCCTGGCGTGCTCGCGCAGCTCGCTGTCGGGGTTGATGGCCACCGGGCTGCCGACCAGCGACAGCATCGGCAGGTCGTTGGCCGAGTCGCTGTAGGCGGTGCAGCGGGTCAGGTCGAGGCCCTCGCGGCGGGCCAGCGCCCGCACCGCCTCGGCCTTGGCCGGACCGTGGAGCAGGTCGCCGACCAGCCGGCCGGTGTAGACGCCCTCGCTGGTCTCGGCGACGGTGCCGAGCGCGCCGGTCAGGCCCAGCCGCTGGGCGATCACCCGGGCCAGCTCGACCGGCGTCGCGGTCACCAGCCACACGCGCTGGCCCCGGTCGAGGTGGCTCTGCGCGAGCGATCGGGTGCCGGCCCAGATGCGGTCGGCCATGACCTCGTCATAGATCTCCTCGCCGAGCCGCACCACGTCGTCGACCTTCGCGCCCGCGACGAACGCCAGCGCGGTCTCGCGGGCGACCGCGATGTGCTCGGGGTTCTCGCTGCCGCGCATCCGGAACGCCGCCTGGCCGATCGCGAACTTGAACAGGTCGCTCGTGGTGAACATGCCGCGGGTGGCCAGTCCCCTGGCGAAGTGGTAGATCGAGGCCCCGCGCATCATCGTGTTGTCGACGTCGAAGAAGGCAGCCGCCTCCAGGTCGGGCTCGCTCGGCGGCACGACCACCGCTGCCGCGGCCGCGGCCTCACCGGCGATCTCGGCCTGGACTCCGTGCCGTCGTCGTATTCCCCGCCACATGCGCTTCAGCTTACCTAGACGGCGGGACGAGCCCTTCGATGTAGTGGAGGTACCCGACGGCCTGGTCGTGCTCGTCCCCGTCGAGTTTCTCGATCATCGGCTCGACCCTGTTCCGCTGCGTCTCGGCGAACTCGCCGATCTTGGGGGAGCGCGGTTCCGCCCGTTCCAGCCGGGTGACGCCGGCCCGGGTCGACTGCTCCATCTCCCTGAGCGTCCTGCCCACCAGGGCGCCCTCGCCGGTCTCGCCGAGCAGCTGGGCCACCTCCCTGGCGCGCGTCTCGGCCGACACCAGCTCGCGTTCGGCCCGTACCACGTCGTCGGTGCTCAGCCGGACCAGCGTGCTCTCGGTGGCGCGCTTGAGCGGGTACAGCGGGTCGCCCGGCACCGCCCGGTAGGTGGCGATCGTGGACAGCAGCATGACGGCGGCCACCCCGCTGGAGGCGAGCTGCGACGCCAGCCGCCGCCTGCGGCGCGGCCGGCGGTGCGCGGGCCGGGCGTGCCGGGGCGACGAGCCGGCGGCGGGCTGCGCCGTACGGTCGGCGGCGCGGTCGGCGGTGCGGTGGGCGGTGCGGTGGGCGGTGTGGTCGGCGGCGCGGTCACCGGTGCGGTCGGCGGTGGCCAGTTCGGCGCGCAGGCGCTCGCGGAAGGTCGGGTCGGGGCCGCCTCCGAGCGGGAGCCCGCTCAGCTCGGTGAGGTGGCCGAGCACCCGTTCGCGCGATCTGCGCGCCCTTTTCATGACCGCTCCCTCGACGCCTGGAGGCGCTGCCGTGACACCTGCCTAACGACGGTCCGTGGCAGCGGGTTACGCAAGGTCGTGTTTGAGTGCTCTGGCCAGTGCGCGCACGGCCCGGAACTGGAGGGCTTTGATCGCTCCACTCTTCTTCCCCATGATCAGCGCGGTCTCCGCGAGGGACAGGCCGTGCAGGAAGCGCAGCACCACGCACTCCTGCTGTTCCGGGTTGAGGTCACGGACCGCGCGCAGCACCCGGTCGTTGATGATGGCGCTGACCACGGCGTTCTCCGGGATGTGGGGGCCGTCGAGGGGGACGTCGATCACCTCGCCGGTGGACACTTCCAGCCGGTAGCGGCTCGATTTGTAATGATCTGTCACCAAATTTCGGGCGATCGTCACGAGCCAAGCGCCGAAATCGCGGCCCTGCCAGGTGAAGTCGGTGATCCGCCGCAGCGCCCGCAGGAAGGTCTCACTGGTCAGATCCTCGGCGAGCGGGTGCGAGCCGACCCGGAAGTAGATGTAGCGGTAGACCAGGTCCACGTATCGGTCGTAGAGCGTGCCAAAGGCGTCCGAGTCCCCGGTCTTGGCGTGCAGCACCAGGGTACGCAGATCGTCGTCGGCGGCGTCACGGTCTTCGCGCACGTCAGGCTCGGTCGTCCGGGTCGGCGCGGCGACTGCTGTCGCGAGCAACCCGGAGAACGGCCACGAGTCAGGCATCCGGTATCCCTACGGGTAAGGGGTGCGGCGTGCTCGAACACTCTAGAAATCAACCGTAATTTGCACAATCCACTTGCCCTTGGCATGACATCCAGTAAGCGGCAGATACGGTGTGGACCAACCCGTTCCCTCTTCGGCTACCGGCTCGGAGGCTTTGTCCGGCAGCATTGGAGACACCATGGAGATCCTCGTTGCCGTCATCGCTTTCGCAGGTGCGCTCCTGGCCGCCGTCGCGGCCGGAGCCCTGGTCAGGCGGTTGCGTGAGGAGCCAGAGGGCTGGCTGATCGCCTGGGCCGCCGCGGCCTGCCTGCTGTGCGTGTCGCTCGGCGTGATCGGCGTCGGCCATCTGGTCGGCTTCGGGGCGGTCACCTTCAAGGTCTTCCAGCTGACGGGGTCGCTGCTGGCGCCGCTCTGGCTGGCCATCGGCCTGATCCAGCTCCTGGCGGAGAAGGCGCCGCCGAAGTTCGCGGCGTGGCTGTTCGGCATCGGCTTCACGGTCACCGCGTCGGTGATCCTCCTCATGGACCCGCTCAGGTCCGAGGAGATGGGCAAGAGCCTGCCCGACGCGCGCGTGCACTGGGCGATCATCCCGGACTACCTGCTGCTGGCCGCCCACGTGGTCGCCGCCCTCATCATGGCGGGCGCCGTGGTGGTGGCCGCGCTCCGATGGCGCGATGGCGACGAGTACGACACCGACAACCTGCACGCCTGCCTGGTGATCGTGCCGTCCGGGCTGGCCCTGATGGGGGCGATGCGGTTCGCGGTGCCCGGCGTGTTCACGACCGTGCTGCTGATCGTCGTCGCCGCCGCGATCTGGTACACCGTGCTGCGCCCTCTGGCCCCGTACGAGGACGACGACGAGTACGACGACTTCGACGCCGAACCGAGCCAGGAGCGGCGGCCGATGGGGCGCCGGGCGGAGCCCGAGCCCGTCACCGCGAGCCCGCAGGGCCCGGCCACGGGCCCGGCGCCGCCGCGCCGGTCGGGGCTGGGCGACCTGGTGGCCGAATACCGCGCCACGGGGGAGACCGACTACGCGGCCCGGATGTCGCCGGGCGACCGCGGCCCGGCCACCGGGGAGACCGGTCACGCCTCGCGCAGGCCGGCGCCCGACCCCGGCCCGTCCACCGGATACGTGATGAACGGCCGCCACCTCGACCACGTGACGCCGGCGGCCGCCTCCGACGGGCCCGCCACCGGCGCGATCTACCCGGCCGCCGACGTGTTCACCCCGCGCGTGCCGGCGACCGGCCCGCAGCCTGTCGTCCCGCCGGTCCCGCAGGGCCCGTCGGCGAAGCTGTCGCCGAACATCTACGGCATGCTCACGGTCTTCACGCTCATGGACGGCGCCGGGGCAGCCTTCGACCGGCTGGCCGAGCAGACCGTCGAGGCGGTGCGCAGGGGCGAGCCGGACACCCTCGTGTACGCCTGCCACGCGGTCAAGTCGGCGCCGCTGCAGCGCATCGTCTACGAGATCTACCGCGACGAGGTGGCCTACCGCGACCACCAGCGGCAGCCGCACGTCGAGCGGTTCATCAGCGAGCGCCAGGCCATGGTGCTCGCCACCAACGTCATCGAGCTCGACATCAACGCGGCCAAGGTCGTGCCGCTGCCGACGGTGAGGTTCTAGCCGCTAGTCGGCCAGCGCGGCGCGCAGCCGGTCCTCGGAGACGCGCCAGAAGTCGTGCTGGACCCCGTCGATCAGCGTCACCGGGATCATCTCCCAGTAGCGTTCGCGCAGCTCGTCGGAGGTCTCGATGTTCACCTCCGACCAGGGGACGCCCAGCTCGCCGGCCACCCGGGCGATGATCTCCCGGGCGTCCTCGCAGAGGTGGCAACCGGGCTTGCCGATGAGGGTGATGCGATGCATGTCACCCACCGTAGCGCCACTTGCCAGGGTGCCTACTTTGTGCATCGGTTCACAAAGGGATTAACCTGAAAGGCGGTTCGATTTCAAGCCACGCGGCCCACGGTCGCCCGTTCCCCTGGAGCTCCCGCACGTGAAGAGCCCGTCCCACCCCCGCGATCGTGGCATCCCCGAGGCTACGGTCGCCAGGCTGCCGCTCTACCTGCGGGCGCTGCACGGGATGGCTGAGCGCGGGATCGCGACGGTCAGCTCCGAGGACCTGGCCACGGCGGCCGGGGTCAACTCGGCCAAGCTCCGCAAGGACCTCTCGCACCTGGGCTCCTACGGCACCCGCGGCGTCGGCTACGACGTGGAGTATCTCGTCTACCAGATCTCCCGCGAGCTCGGCCTGACCCAGGACTGGGCCGTGGCCATCGTCGGCGTCGGCAATCTGGGGCGCGCCCTGGCCAACTACGGTGGGTTCGTCTCCAGGGGCTTCCACGTCGCCGCCATGTTCGACGCCGACCCCGACGTCGTGGGCGACACCATCGCGGGGTTGAATGTTGAACATATTGACGCACTGGAAGCCGTGATCAAGCGGCGTGGAGTTTCGATCGTGGTTCTGGCGACACCTGCGGCAGCCGCACAGGAAGTGTGCGATCGTGTCGTTGCCGCTGGGGTGACCAGCATCCTCAACTTCGCGCCGGTCGTCCTCTCCGTTCCCGGCTCCGTCGACGTGCGGAAGGTCGACCTTTCCATCGAACTGCAGATTCTCGCGTTCCACGAACAACGCAAGGCGGGGGGGCCACTCATGGCAGTGGACACGCAATGAGTGTTCTGGCGATCGGGCTCAGCCACCGGACCGCGCCGGTGGCCATGCTGGAACGCGTGTCGGTCACCGGCGAGGCACTGACCAAGCTCCTGCACGACGTGCGGCAGGAGGCGTGCGTGGCCGAGACCTTCGTGGTCTCCACCTGCAACCGGGTCGAGGTCTACACCGCCGTCGACCGCTTCCACGCCGCCGTCACCGTCGTCACCGAGCTGCTCAGCCGCCACTCCGGCGTGCCCGTCGACGAGCTGACGCCGCATCTGTACGTGCACTACGAGGAGCGGGCGGTCGAGCACCTGTTCTCGGTCGTGTGCGGCCTCGACTCCATGGTCGTCGGCGAGGCCCAGATCCTCGGCCAGGTCCGCCAGGCGCTCAAGCTCGCGCAGAAGCACGGCACCATCGGCGCCACGCTGAACGAGCTGGCCCAGTACGCCCTGCGCGTCGGCAAACGGGCCCAGACCGAGACCGGCATCGACAAGGCGGGCGCGTCCCTGGTGAGCGCGGGGCTCGCGCTGGCCGGCGACGTGACCGGCCGGCGCGCCCTGGTGGTCGGGGCGGGCTCGATGAGCTCCCTGGCCGCCGCCACCCTGGCGCGCGCCGGGGTGAGCGACATCGTCATCGCCAACCGTACGTTCGAGCGCGGCGCCCGCCTGGCCGCCTCCGTCGGCGGGCGGGCGGTGGAGTTCGCCGCGGTCGGCCGCGAGCTGGCCGACGCCGACCTGGTCATCACCTGCACCGGCGCCGGGCGCCACGTGATCACCGCCGACATGATGACGCGCGGAGCGTTCCTGCTCGATCTGGCGCTGCCGCACGACATCGACCCGGCCGTGCGCGCCGTCCCCGGCGTCACCCTCGTCGACCTGGAGACGATCCGCGAGTCCGGCATCGGCTCCCACGAGGACGACGCGGTGCGCGCGTCCCGCTGGCTCCTCGCCGAGGAGCTGACCGCCTACCTCGAGGCCGCCCGCGCCTCGCGGGTCACCCCGACCGTGGTGGCGCTGCGCAGCAAGGCGGCGAGCGTGGTCGAGTCCGAGCTGGGCAGGCTGATGATGAGGATGCCCGACCTGGACGACAAGACCAGGGACGAGGTGACGCTGACCGTGCAGCGCGTCGTCGACAAGCTGCTCCACGAGCCCACTGTGCGTGTCAAGCGGCTCGCCACCTCGCCGGGAGGCGATCATTATGCCGAAGCGCTGCGCGAGCTGTTCGACCTGGATCCGAAGATGCCCGAAGCCGTAAGGGAGGTAGAGCTGTGATCTCGCGGTCCCTGAAGCTGGGCACCCGTCGTAGCCTGATGGCCACCACGCAGTCGCGGATGGTGGCCGACGCCTACACCGAGCTCACCGGACGCGCCATCGAGCTGGTCGGCGTCACGACGTTCGGCGACGTGAGCAAGGCCCACCTCGCCCAGCTCGGCGGCACCGGCGTGTTCGTCAGCGCGCTGCGCGACAAGCTGCTCGAAGGCGAGATCGACTTCGCGGTCCACTCGCTGAAGGACCTGCCGACCAAGGCGGACCCGCGCATCGAGCTGGTCGCGCTGCCCGCCCGCCACGACCACCGCGACGCGCTCGTCGGCCCGGTCCCGTTCGCCGACCTGCCCGCGGGCGCCCGCGTCGGCACCGGCTCGCCGCGCCGCGTCGCCATGCTCCGCGCGCTCCGGCCCGACCTGGAGTACGTGCCGATCCGCGGCAACGCCGAGACCCGCATCGGCAAGATCGCCGCCGGTGAGCTGGACGCGGTCGTGCTGGCCGCCGCCGGGCTCAACCGGATCGGGCGCACCGCCGAGATCGCCGACCTCTTCGGGATCGACCAGCTGCTGCCGGCCCCGGGCCAGGGCGCGCTGGCCGTCGAATGCCTCTCGGACCGGGCCGACCTGGTCGAGTTCCTGTCCGTGCTGGACGATCCGCGGACCCGTTCCGCGGTGTCCGCCGAGCGCACCATCCTGGCCGCCCTCGAAGCCGGCTGTTCTGCCCCTGTGGGTGCTTTCGGGCTCGATGACGGGCAGACTCTTCACCTGACCGCCGCGGTCGTCGCCATCGACGGCCGTCAGGCGGTGCGCAAGTCCACCGCCGGCTCTCCTTCGGAGGCGGAAGATCTGGGTCGCCGGCTCGCGGCCGAGATGCTTCACGAAGGGGCCGACAGATTGATGGGGGAGCAATCCCATTGAGCTCCGATAGTCCTACCTCCGGTTTCGTCGCGTTCGTGGGCGCCGGGCCCGGTGATCCCAATCTCCTCACCCTGCGCGGCGCCGAACTGCTCGCCAAGGCCGACGTCGTCGTGCCGGGCGAGGAGGCGCACCGCGCGCTGCTGCGCCACAGCCGGCCCGAGGTGGAGGTGGCCGAGGGCGACTACCTCCACCACGCCGCCGCCGGCCGGCTCGTCGTCCGCCTGTGCGAGGGCGACCCGATGCTGTTCTCCACGGTGGCCGAGGAGGTCGCGGCCTGCGCCGCGGCGGAGGTGGACTTCGAGATCGTGCCCGGCGTGCCGTCCGCGACCGCCGTGCTCGCCTACGCCGGCATCCCGTCGGCGGTGTCGGTGCCCGAGTTCCGCGTCGTCGACGCCGCCAGGGAGCAGGACTGGTCGTCCCACGCCGCCTGCCCCGGCACGCTCGTCATCTACCACGGCCTGGCCGACGTCGTGGCCATCGGCAAGGCGCTGGTCGCCGGGGGCAAGCCCGACACCACGCCGGTGGCCGTCACCTCCTCCGGCACCACCACCGAGCAGCACACCGTGGTGTCCACGCTCGGCAGGCTGCAGGCCGACCTCAAGCACGCCGGGCTCGCCGAGCCCGCCCTGGTCGTCGTGGGCGAGGCCGTCGGCCGGCGCGACACGCTGTCGTGGTTCGAGACCAAGCCGCTGTTCGGCTGGCGGGTGCTGGTCCCGCGTACCAAGGAGCAGTCCCGGTCGCTGTCGGAGCAGCTCGTCTCGTACGGGGCGGTGCCGGAGGAGGTGCCGACCATCTCGGTCGAGCCGCCGCGCACCCCGCAGCAGATGGACCGCGCCATCAAGGGCCTGGTCACCGGCCGTTACGAGTGGGTGGCCTTCACCAGCGCCAACGCCGTCAAGGCGGTGCGCGAGAAGTTCGAGGAGTACGGCCTCGACGCGCGGGCCTTCGCCGGGCTCAAGGTCGCCGCGGTCGGCGACGCCACCGCGCGGGCGCTGGTCGAGTTCGGCGTCAGGCCCGACCTGTTGCCGTCCGGCGAGCAGTCGTCGGAGGGCCTGGTGGCCGAGTGGCCGCCGTACGACTCGATGCTCGACCCGATCAACCGGGTGCTGCTGCCCAGGGCCGACATCTCCACCGACACGCTCGTCGCCGGGCTGACCGAGCTCGGCTGGGAGTGCGACGACGTCACGGCCTACCGCACCGTGCGGGCCGCGCCGCCACCCGCGCCGATCCGCGAGGCGATCAAGGGCGGCGGGTTCGACGCCGTGCTGTTCACCTCGTCCTCGACCGTGCGCAACCTCGTCGGCATCGCCGGCAAGCCGCACAACGTCACGGTCATCGCGGTGATCGGGCCGCAGACCGCGAAGACCGCCGAGGAGTTCGGGCTGCGCGTGGACGTCATGGCCGACCGGCCCTCCGCCTCGGCGCTGGCGGCGGCGCTGGCCGAGTACGGCGCCAAACAGCGGTCGGCGGCGCTCGCCGCGGGCGACACGCCGCGCCGGCCGTCCCAGACCCGCCGAGGCGCCAGGAGGAGAGTCAAGTGAGCGCCCAGTTCCCCGTGGCCCGTCCGCGCAGGTTGCGCCGCACCCCCGCGCTGCGCGCGATGGTGGCCGGCACCAGGCTGCACCCCGCCGACCTGATCCTGCCCCTGTTCGTCAAGGAGGGCATCACCGAGCCGCACCCGGTCGGCTCCATGCCCGGGGTCAGCCAGCACAGCCGCGACTCGCTGCGCAAGGCCGCGCACGAGGCCGCCGAGGCCGGGGTGGGCGGGCTCATCCTGTTCGGCGTGCCCGCCGTCAAGGACGCCCGCGGCTCGGCCGGCGACGACCCCGACGGCATCCTGCAGGTGGCGCTGCGCGACGTGACCGCCGAGGTCGGCGACGCCATCGTGGTGATGGCCGACACCTGCCTCGACGAGTTCACCGACCACGGCCACTGCGGCATCCTCACCGAGAGCGGCGAGGTCGACAACGACGCCACCCTGGAGCGCTACGCCGCCGTCGCGGTCGCGCAGGCCAGGGCCGGCGCCCAGATGGTGGCGCCGAGCGGCATGATGGACGGCCAGGTCGCGGTCATCAGGAAGGCGCTCGACGCCGAAGGGTTCGCCGGGGTGCCGATCCTGGCCTACTCCGCCAAGTACGCCTCCGCCTTCTACGGGCCGTTCAGGGACGCCGCCGAGTGCGCGCCGCAGTTCGGCGACCGGGCCGGACACCAGCAGGACCCGGCCGGGCCGCTGGAGGAGGCGCTCCGCGAGGTCAGGCTCGACCTGGCGGAAGGCGCCGACGCCGTCATGGTCAAGCCCGCGCTCGCCTATCTCGACGTCATCCGCCGCTTCCGCGACGAGGTGGACGTGCCCGTCGCCGCCTACCAGGTGAGCGGCGAGTACGCGATGATCGAGGCCGCCGCCGCCAACGGCTGGGTCGACCGCGACCGCATGATCATGGAGTCGCTGGTGTCCATCAAGCGCGCCGGGGCCGACCTCATCCTCACCTACTGGGCGACCGAGGTGGCGCGCCGTCTCTAACCCGGGGGTTTCCCGTCAACTCCTGAGACGTGTGCGTTAGAGTGCCATAAGAAGTGCTGGTGTGTCCCGCGTGCGCGTCAGGCCAGGAGAACGGGGCTGCCTCGGGCACGGAATCGTGACGGGAGACACCATGGTGGGGGTACCTCTGGCTCGCCGTACCAGGAAACGGTCGCGGCACACCCGGCTGGACGCCGTGCTCGGCTACGCCGCTCTGGGGTGGCCGTCGGTGCCCGGCGCCCACCCGCTGCGCAGCGGCCCCCGGGCCTGCTCGTGCGACCGCGTCGGCTGTCCCGACCCCGGCGCCCACCCCGTCTCGCCCGCCTGGAACATCCAGGCCACGACCGACACGGCCCAGCTCACCCGCTGGTGGCGGTACGACCCCGAGGCCAACGTCATCCTGCCCACCGGCCGCGTCTTCGACGTGTTCGACGTACCCCTGTCCACCGGACTGTCGGCCCTGGCCAGGATCGACGCCACCGAAACCCCCTCAGGCCCGGTCGCCGCCAACGGCGACCGGGTCTTGTTCTATGTCGCCACCCGGGGCAACCCCGAGGACGAGGACGAATGGTGGTCCTGTCAGCTCGACTGCGACCCGGCCACCATCGAGGACACGCCCGGCCTGCGCTGGCACTGCCGTGACAGCTACGTCCTGGCCCCGCCCTCCACCCTCACCACCGGTCAGCCCGTCTCCTGGCTGCGGCCCCCCGACGGCCGCCCGCTCCCCGACCCGCTCCGCGTCCTGGAGTGGCTCGCCGACTAACCTGTTCGCGTGAGCCGTACACAGAACTCCGAGGACCTGTTCGCCCGCGCCTGCGCCGTCGTGCCGGGAGGGGTGAACTCGCCGGTCCGCGCGTTCGGCGCGGTCGGCGGCACGCCGCGATTCATGGTCTCCGGCCAGGGGCCCTACATCACCGACGCCGACGGCAACCGCTACGTCGACCTGGTGTGCTCGTGGGGTCCGATGATCCTCGGCCACCGGCATCCGGCGGTCGTGGAGGCGGTGGCCGAGGCGGCCGCGCACGGTTTCTCGTACGGGACCGCGACCCCGGGAGAGGTGGCGCTGGCCGAGGAGCTCGTGGCCCGGGTGGCGCCCGTGGAGAAGGTGCGGCTGGTCAGCTCCGGCACCGAGGCCACGATGAGCGCGGTGCGGCTGGCCCGCGGGTTCACCGGCCGGTCCAAGGTGATCAAGTTCGCCGGCTGCTACCACGGCCACGTCGACGCGCTGCTGGCCTCGGCCGGGTCAGGGGTGGCGACGTTCGGGCTGCCCGACACGCCCGGCGTGACCGGCGCCTCGGCGGCCGACACGATCGTGCTGCCCTACAACGCGATCGACCTGGTCGAGCAGGCCTTCGAGGCGGCGGAGATCGCCTGCGTCATCACCGAGGCGTGCCCGGCCAACATGGGCATCGTGCCGCCGCTCGACGGCTTCAACAGCCGCCTGCGCGAGCTGTGCACCCGGCACGGGGCGCTGCTCATCGTGGACGAGGTGCTGACGGGCTTCCGCGTCTCGCCTTCCGGCTGGTACGGGCTGGACCCGGTCGACGCCGACCTGATGACGTTCGGCAAGGTCATGGGCGGCGGGCTCCCGGCGGCGGCCTTCGGCGGCCGGGCCGAGGTCATGGCCTACCTGGCTCCCGAGGGGCCCGTCTACCAGGCGGGCACGCTGTCGGGCAATCCGCTGGCCTGCGCCGCCGGCCTGGCCACGCTGCGGGCGCTCGACGCCGACGCCTACGCCAGGGTCGACGCCGCCGCCGGCGCGGTGGCCGGGGCCGTCGCCGCCGCGCTGACGGCCGCCGGGGTGCCGCACCGGCTGCAGACGGCGGGCAGCCTGTTCTCCGTCTTCTTCACCGACCGGCAGGTGACGTCCTTCGCCGACGCCCAGACGCAGAACACGGACGCCTACCGGGCGTTCTTCCACAGCATGCTGGACCAGGGCGTCTATCTGCCGCCGTCGGCGTACGAGGCGTGGTTCCTGTCGGCCTCCCACGACGACGAGGCGCTGTCCAGGATCGCCGACGCCCTCCCGGCCGCCGCCAAGGCCGCCGCCGCGGTCCTCTGACGGCCACCGGGCGCGGGCTCCTCTCAACGGGGAGCCCGGCCCCCCGGAGGTGAGGCGGTTCAGGCAGGCAGACGTGGGGTGAGACCCTCCGGAGCGGCGTGACCCCACAGGGCCGACAGCGGGGTGAAGAATATCCGGTCGCCTGACGGCAGGTTGGTGTCGCCGAGGTGGAGCACGTAGCCGGCGCGGAAGCGGTCGCCCAGGTTGTCTCTCAGCCAGCGCAGGTGCCGGGCGTCGTCCGGTTTGGGGGTGGCCGAGGCCTTGACCTCGATGCCGATGACGGTGCCGTCCCGGCGTTCCAGGATGAAGTCGACCTGGCGCTTGTCGCGGTCTCGATAATGGCGCAGGGTGACGTGCCGCTGGGTGAACGTCGCCAGTTTGAGCAGCTCGGCGAAGACGAAGGTTTCGAGCAGCCCGCCGAGAGCCGGGTGGCCGGGTGCGCGCAGGGCTTCGGCGTCCACGTCGAGCAGGTAGGCGGCCAGGCCACTGTCGGTGACGTAGGTCTTCGGGGCATGGGTCACCCGAGAGGAGAAGTTGTTCGACCAGGCGGGGGCGGAGGCGACGAGGAAGACCGTCTCCAGGTAGGCGAGATAGGAGCGGACGGTCGCCGCATCGAGCCCGAGACTGTTGGCGAGCTGGGCCAGGACGAGCTGTCCGCCCGCGCGCGCGGCCACGAGAGCGATCAGGTCGATTGCAACAGGGTCGTCTTGCCGCACTGGCGGGGACCGTTGACCACGACGATCCGCAGCTCGTCGAGCAGTTCCTTCAGCCGGCCTGCGGCGAGCCGGGGCACGAGATCCATCGAGCCTCCCACGTGGTCATTCGCGGTCTGCGAACAACAATCTCCCAGGTCTGCCGGAGATCGATTCCCTGATTCGCGGTCGGCCTTCTCGCTGATCTGCCGGGCGGGGAGTCGCTATTTCGCGAGGGCGGTTCTCCCCGGTTCGCGGGCCGGCGGCTCGGGGGTGCGGCGGCGGGTGCCGGCGTACAGGACGCCGGTGACGATGAGGACGGCGGCGGCGACGCGGAGCCAGGTGAGGGGCTCGCCGGTGAAGAGGGCGGCCGTGCTCATGCCGAAGACGGGGACGAGGAGCGTGTACGGGGCGACGGTGGAGGCGTCGTAGCGGCGCAGCAGGAAGCCCCAGACGCCGAAGCCGCCGAGTGTCGAGACGAAGGCCACGTACAGCAGGGACAGCCAGCCCTCCAGCGGCGCGGCGAGATTGGGCACGCCCTCCAGCCACAGCGACAGGAGCAGCAGCGGCGGGGACGACAGGGCGCTGACCCAGACCATGAAGCGGAGGGAGTCGGGCGGGGCGGCCCTGCGCTGGGCGACGTTGCCGAGGCCCCAGGCCGCGGCGGCGGCGACGCAAAGGGCGAAGGCGCCGATCGGGCCGGAGCCGCCGAAGTCGGCGGCGACCAGGGCCAGGCCGCCGAAGGCGGCGGCCAGCCCGGTCACGCGGCGTGCGGTGAGGCGCTCGCCGAGAAGCGTCACCGCGAACAGGATCGTGAACAGCACCTGCATCTGCAGGACCAGCGAGGTCAGCCCGGCGGGCATGCCGGCCCGCATGCCCACGAGCAGGAGGGCGAACTGCCCGGCGCCGAGCGTGGCCGCGACGGCGGCGATCCACCGCCACCGCACCGCCGGACGGCCGACGAGGAGCAGGGCGGGGAAGGCCGCCATCGCGAAGCGCAGGCCGGCGTAGAGCAGGGGAGGGAAGTGCTCCAGCCCCACTTGCATGACGACGAAGTTCACGCCCCACACGGCGGCCAGCCCGATGGCGAGCGCCAGGTGGAGGGGGCGGAGGGTGGTCACCGCGACCCTGACCGGGGCGCGGCTCAGGCGGCTCTGCGGTGGCGGGCGCGCTGCTGCCTGGCCTGCTCGGCGAGGGTCTTCAGGTAGGAGGTGGACTGGTACGGCTGCTTCTTCTGCTTAAGGATTCGCATGCAACTATTTTCCAGTGCTTCAGAATGAAGGACAAGCGAGACTTTCTTGGGTGCACGCTTTAGACTCGCTTACATGTTGGACCTGAACCGGCTCAAGGCCCTCCACGCGGTGCACGTGTACGGCTCGGTGGGAGCCGCCGCCGACGCGCTGATGGTCACCCCCTCCGCCGTGTCGCAGCAGATAGCCAAGCTGGAACGCGAGACCGGCGCGCGGCTGGTCGAGCGCAACGGGCGCGGGGTCCGGCTGACGGACGCGGCCGGACTGCTCGCCGAGCACGCCGAACGCATCCTCGCCCTGGTCGAGACCGCCGAGGCCGACTTCGAGGCGCTACGCGGCCAGGTCGTCGGCCGGCTCAACGTGGCCGCGTTCCCCACCGCTGCCCGCGGCCTGATGCCCGGCGCGCTCGCCGAGCTCCGCCGGCGCCACCCCGACCTGTCGGTGAACCTGTACGAGCGCGAGCCCGAACGGATGATCCGCGAGGTGGCCAGGGGAGAGCTCGACCTGGTCCTCGTGCAGGACTGGATCAACCGGCCGATGCCGATCCCCGACGGCCTGTCCAGGAAGACGCTGCTCGACGACATCGCGGACGTGGCGCTCCCCGCGGGCCACCCGCTGGCCGCCGGCAAGGAGGTCGAGCTGTCCTCGCTCTGCGGCGAACGGTGGATCAGCTCCTCGCCGGGCACCGTCTGCCACGACTGGCTGGTGTTCACCCTGCGCAGCGCCGAGCTGGAGCCCGTGATCACCGCCATGGCCGACGAGTACCCGACCCAGCTCGCGCTGGTCGCCGCCGGGCTCGGCTGCGCGATCGTGCCCCGGCTGGGCCGCGACCTGGTGCCGGAGGGCGTCCGGATGGTGCCTCTGTTGCCCCGGCAGAGCCGCCGGATCTACGCGCTCTGGCGCAACGACGCCGCCCGCCGCCCCGCCATCCGGGCCACGGTCGACGCGCTCGTCCAGGCCAGCAGCGGCGAGGAGAACGGCTGGGCGGTCAACTGAGCGCGATGGCCACCACGCCGCCGACGATCACGCCCGCGGCCGCCAGCCGATGGCGCACCCCGTCCTCGGCCAGCAGCCGCCCGCCCAGCACGACCGCGATCAGCACGCTGATCTCACGCGCGGGCGCGACCAGGCTGACCGGAGCCCTGGTGAAGGCCACCAGCACCAGCAGGTAGGACACGAACGCCAGCACCGCGGCCGCCACGATCGTGCGCCGGTGCGCCCGCCAGGCGGGCGCCACCAGCGCCCGCCGCCGCCCGCGCAGCACGAACGGGGCCAGCGCGATCGCCCGGCCCGCCTCGCCCAGGTAGTTCAGCAGGATCGGCGCCACCGCGAAGGCGCTCACCACCCGCGAGTCCCAGACCGTGTAGGCGGCGATGAACACGCCGGTGACCAGCCCGAACGCGACGCCCTTCAGGTTCGCCTGACCGACGCCCCCGCTCATCAGGAACACGCCGGCGCCCACCAGGAGGATCCCCGCGATCCCCACCGGCGACGGCCGCTCGGCCAGGAACAGCACCGCCACCAGGCTCGCCAGCATCGGGCCCGTGCCGCGCGCCACCGGGTAGACGACCGACAGGTCGCCGCTGCCGTACCCGCGCTGCAGGAGCACGAAGTACCCCAGGTGGATCGCGGTGCTCACTCCGATCACCGCCAGGTCCTGCCACCCGACCCGGGGCCGCGCCACCAGCAGGAACCCGGCGAACAGCGGACTCCACACCACCGCGCCCGCCGCCGCCACGAGCCAGACGAACACCAGGCTGTCGACGTGGGCGGCCTTCTTGCTCAGCAGGTTCCACGACGCGTGCGCCACGGCCGCTGTCAGGACGAGCGCCAGGGCTAACGGGTCCAATCGGACGACTCCTTCCGAAACCAGACTCTACTCCCGGGCGATCGACCCTGGCGATCAGGTGCGGGTGAGCGGTTAAGCTGAGGCCACCATGGCTGAAACCACCGTCGTTCATCTGCTGCGCCACGGTGAGGTGCACAACCCGGGCGGCATCCTCTACGGCAGGCTGCCGGGCTATCACCTGTCCGAGACCGGCGAGCTCATGGCCAAGACCGTCGCCAAGGCGGTGTCCGGCCGCGACATCGCGGCCGTCTACAGCTCGCCCCTGGAGCGCGCGCGAGAGACCGCGGCGCCCGTGGCGGCCGCGCACGGGCTGGAGATCCAGATCGACGAGCGGCTGGTGGAGGCCGGCAACCTGCTCGAAGGCAGGACCGTCGGGCAGGGGCTGCACATCCTGCGCAGCCCGCGCAACTACCGCTACTTCTGGAACCCGATGCGCCCCTCCTGGGGCGAGCCCTACCCGGTGATCGTCGCGCGCATGCGGGCCGCCATCGACGAAGCCAGGGAGGCTGTGCGCGGCCACGAGGTCGTCATGGTCAGCCACCAACTGCCCATCTGGGCCGTCAGGATGGCGGCGGAGGGCCGCCGCAGGCTGTGGCACGACCCCAGGCGACGGCAGTGCGGCCTGGCCAGCCTGACCACCTTCACGTTCGAGGGCGACCGGCTCGTCAGCGTCGGCTACAGCGAGCCCGCCGGGTCGCTGCAGCGGGGCCCCAGCGTGCCGGGCGCCTGACGGCGCCGGTACAGTTGCAACTCTACCGGTTGTAGTACAAGGAGATCTTCCTCCCGTGCGCGCGAAGTCCATCTCCCTGCTCCTTATCGCTGCTCTGGTGACGGGGTGCGCCGGCAGCCAGAGCGGGCAGCCGCAGGCGGGCGACACCCGGTTCGTCGCCGGTGACGGGAAGATGCAGGTGTTCGAGGCCGCGGAGCGCAAGCCCGCGCCCGCGATCGAAGGCCCCACCCTTGACGGCGGCACGGCCTCGCTGGCCGCCCACAAGGGCAAGGTCGTCGTGCTCAACTTCTGGGCGTCCTGGTGCGCCCCCTGCCGGGCCGAGGCGCCCGTGCTCAAGGAGGTCGCGGCCGAGACCAAGGCCGGCGGCGTGGAGTTCATCGGCGTCGACTTCAAGGACCGCAAGGCCGACGCGCTGGCGTTCGAGCGCACCGAGAACCCCGGCTACCCGAGCATCTACGACCAGCCGGGCAAGGTCGCGCTGGCCTTCCAGGGCACGGTCCCGCCCGCCGCCATCCCGTCCACGCTGATCATCGACAGGCAGGGCAGGATCGCCGCCAGGGCGCTCGGCGCGGTCCGCTACACCGACCTGAAGAACGCGGTGCTCAAGGTGCGCGATGAATGACGTCGTCGCCTCCGGCTCCCTGCTGCTGGCGGTGCCGATCGCGGCTCTGGCGGGGCTGGTGTCGTTCCTGTCGCCGTGCGTGCTGCCGCTCGTCCCGGGCTACCTCTCGTACGTGACGGGCATGAGCGACGACCCCAAGCGGGGGCGGCTGGTGCTCGGCACCACGCTCTTCGTGGCCGGGTTCGCGGCGGTGTTCGTGCTCAGCGGCGCGCTGTTCGGGCAGCTCGGCCAGGTCCTGCTGGTCAACGCCGACGTGATCACGCGGGTGCTCGGCGTGCTGACGATCCTGCTCGGGCTGGTCTTCATGGGCGTCTTCCCGTGGCTGATGCGCGACGTGCGCGTCCACAAGCTGCCCGCCGCCGGACTCGCCGGGGCGCCGCTGCTCGGCGTGGTGTTCGGTCTCGGCTGGACGCCGTGCATCGGGCCCACCCTGGCCGTGGTGCTCACCCTCGGGCTCAACGAGGGCAGCGCCTCGCGCGGCGCGTTGCTGGCCGTCGCCTACGCGCTCGGGCTCGGGCTGCCGTTCGTCGCCGCCGCCCTGGCCTACAGCAAGGCGCTGCGCACCTTCCGCGCGATCCGCCGGCACTCCCTCCTGATCACCAGGGTCGGCGGCGGCATGATGGTGGTCGTCGGCGTGGCCCTGGTGACGGGCCTGTGGGGAGAGATGATCGCGACCATGCAAGGGCTGATCGGCAGCTTCAGGCCGGTGATCTGATGACCGTCTCCGAGCTGGAGCGCGAGCGCGAGCAGCGCAGACCGGCGGGGGCCGGGCCGCTGGGCTGGCTGCGCTGGGGCTGGCGCACGCTCACCTCGATGAAGACGGCGCTGATCCTGCTGTTCCTGTTCGCGCTGGCCAGCATCCCCGGCTCGCTGCTCCCGCAGCGCGGCGTCGAGCCCGAACGGGTGGCGCAGTTCTACCAGCAGAACCCCGCACTCGCCGAGCTGTACGACCGGTTCCAGCTCTTCGACGTCTTCAGCTCCGTCTGGTTCGCCGCCATCTACCTGCTGCTGTTCACCTCGCTGGTCGGCTGCATCATCCCGCGTACCGCCGCCTACCTGCGCGAGCTGCGCCGCAAGCCGCCCGCGGCACCGCGCAACCTGTCCCGGCTGCCGCACCACGCGTCCTTCGCGAGCGACCTGACCGTCGAGGAGGCCGCCAGGCGGCTGCGCAAGCTGCGCTTCCGCGTCCACGCCGGCGACGGCTGGGTGGCCGCCGAGAAGGGCTACCTGCGCGAGACCGGCAACCTGCTCTTCCACATCGCGCTGCTCGGCCTGCTGGCGGCCGTCGGCGTCGGCTCCGTCTACGGCTACCGCGGCAACGTGCTCGTGGTCGAGGGCGACGGGTTCGCCAACACCGTCGCCGCCTACGACCGCTACATGCCGGGGGCGCGGGTCAACGCCGAGTCGCTGGAGCCGTTCGCGTTCGAGCTGAGCGACTTCCAGGCCACCTACCAGGTCGGCGGCCGGAACTCCGGCCAGGAGCTCGACTACTCCGCCCACCTCAAGGTCAACGACTCGCCCGGCGCGCCCGCCCGCGACTACGCGCTGAAGGTCAACGAGCCGCTCGTGGTCAACGGCACCCAGACCTACCTCATCGGCCACGGCTACGCCCCCGTCTTCCGGGTCACCGACGGCAAGGGGCAGGTCGCCTTCGAGGGGCCGGTGCCCTGCCTCATCGAGGACAAGCCCACGCTCACCTCCGGCTGCGTGGTCAAGGTGCCCGACGCCGAGCCGTCGCAGCTCGGGTTCCTGCTGCGGTTCCTGCCGACCAGCACCCCGCTGAAGGACGGCGGTCACGCCTCGTCCTTCCCCGGGGCCGTCGTCCCCGAGGTGCAGGTCCTCGGCGCCTTCAGCGGCGACCTGGGGCTGCGCTCCGGCACACCGCAGTCCGTGTACGAGCTCGCCCCTCCCGAGATCCTCAAGAAGCTCCAGCCTCTGGTGATGGGCGAGGCCGCGGGCGACCCGCTGGCCGTGGGCAAGGCGCTGGAACTGCCCGACGGGGCCGGCAGACTGGAGTTCACCGGCGTCAAGGAGTGGATCACCCTCCAGATCGCCTACGACCCCGGCAGGCTGCCCGCGCTGCTGGCGGCGGCCACGGCCACCATCGCCATCGTGTTCTCGCTCACCATCCGCCGCCGGCGGGTGTGGGTACGGATCAAGGACGGCACGGCCGACGTGGGCGGGCTCACCCGGACCGAAGGGTCCGCCGCCGGGTTCGCCGAGGAGTTCGACGACATCGTGAAGCAACTGGCAGGAGACAAGGATGTCCGCTGAGACACTCGCAGAGCTGAGCGACCTGCTCGTGCTCGCCGCTGTCCTGCTCTATCTGGGGGCCATGATCGGGTTCGCGGTGGAGCTCGCGTTCGGCAAGGCGCGTGCCGACACCCCCAGGTCGCGGGCCGGCGCCCGGGTCCCGGTGGGCGTCGGCGCGGCCGCGGAGCCGGTCGAGAGCGGGTCGGACGCCTCCGGGAGCGGACCGGACCCGGCGGCCGAGAGCCGGACGGACGTCCTGGCGTCCCCGGGCGGGCCCGCGGCCGGCGACGTGGAGCGGGCCGAGGAGGGCCCCGAGCCGCCGGCCTGGGCCCGTACGGCCGGCCTGGTCGCCGTGGCCGTCGCCTGGCTCGGCTGGGCCGCCAACCTCGCCGCCATCGCCACGCGCGGCCTGGCGGCCGACCGGTGGCCGTGGGGCAACATGTACGAGTTCGTGGTGGCGATCTGCTTCGCCGCCGTGACCGCGTTCCTGGTCACCAACGTGCGGCAGAACATCCGCTTCCTCGGCGCCTTCGTCATGGTCTCGGCCGCGCTCGGGCTCGGGCTGGCGGTGCTCAAGTTCTACACGGCGGCGGGGCCGGTGGTGCCGGCGCTCAACTCGTACTGGCTCGCCATCCACGTCTCGGCCGCGATCCTGGCCGGCGGCCTGTTCACCCTGGCCGGCGCGGCGGGGGTGCTCTACCTGGTCCGCGGTGACGGGCTGTCGCGGCTGCCGTCCCGCGCCGACCTGGAGAAGGTGGCCCACAAGGCGATCGTCGTGGCCTTCCCGCTGTGGACGTTCGCCGTCATCGCCGGCGCGCTCTGGGCGGACAAGGCGTGGGGCCGCTACTGGGGCTGGGACCCCAAGGAGGTCTGGTCGTTCATCACCTGGATCGGCTACGCGGCCTACCTCCACGCCCGCGTCACCGCGGGCTGGCGCGGCAACCGCGCGACCGTCGTCCAGCTCATCGGGTTCGCGTGCCTGCTGTTCAACCTGTTCGGCGTCAACATCCTCTTCCCCGGCCTGCACAGCTACGCCGACGTCGGCGGCTGACCTCCTGCCCTCGGGGCTCCCCCGGGCACGGCCGTGAGGGACGCCCGGCCCGATGATGAGGCGCGGGGTTTCGGGCCGGCCGGCCTGGACCCAGGGCGGACCCGGAGGGCGTCCCGGGCCGGAAGGCGGCCGGAGGGGTGTCAGGCCTCGGACTCGCCGCGGAGGCGGCGGTCGAGCTCCTGCAGGAAGTCGGGGTCGTCGTCCGGGCCCTTCGGCGCCGGGCGGCTTTCGGCGGGCGGCGGTCCTGCCGTGACGACCGTCCTGGGACGGCCGCGCATCATCCAGAAAGCGCCCCCGACGAGGGGGACCGCCGCCACGATGATCAGCCATACGGCCTTGGGGGAGTGCCGGACCTCTTCTTCGGGGGTGGTGATGACGTCGAACAACGAGAACAGCCAGAAGGCCAGAAGCGCCAGGCCGATTAGAACACCTGCCATGCCCCGAACTGTAAGCCATCTTCGGACTGATCGTGCCACCTGATGCCCCATTCCAGGTGACTGAGGAAGATCTGCGTCGTACCGTGGAACCCGGTTCTCACCGGCAGGCGAGAGGTGCGATGGCCATTTCCAGTGACAAGGGACGCCATCGGCGGGGCCGATGGTGGCGGCGCGGTTCCTACCTCTTCTCCCGGCGCACCGAGGCTCCCCCCGAGGCCGAGCGCTCGTTCTGGGCCAGCCGCCTGGAGAAGGGCCGCCTGGAGAAGGACCGCCTGGAGAAGGACCGTCCGGAGAAGGATCGTCCGGAGAAGGACCGTGCCGGCAGCCGGGATCAGGGGCGGGAGAAGCCGCGCGAGAAGGACCGGCCGCGGCGCTGGGAAGGGCGTGAGCGGCTGTCGGCGGCGGTCGTCGAGGAGCCGCGCTACACCTGGCACGACTTCGAGTTGCAGGACGCCGCACCCCGGGCACAGCCCAACCGGCCCGATCTGCCGCCGATGGGCGACGGGCTGCCCCACTGCGGCAAGCTGGAGCGCATCCTGCACCGTCAGTGGGACGCCCGGCTGGGGCCGCCGTCGCCCGAGGTGGTGCGGGCGGTGGAGAGCCTGGCCCGGCTGCCCGACCGGCTCAAGGAGAAGCTGGCCGCGGGCCTGGAGGGCATCTACGTCGGCCCGGGCGGCGTCCCCGACCTGGACGACATGGGCTACCTGCGCGGCGCGCCGCTGCCGTCCGGCCGCGCCACGTGGGACATCTGCGCCGGCGCGTACGGTGAGCGCAAGATCGTGGTGGGCGATCGGCCCTCGCCCACGCCTGACGTGATGATGCACGAGGTGGGGCACGCCATCGACGACATCGACTCGGCGTTCGGCGAGTGGGTGTCGGACTCGCCGGAGTTCGCGGCGCTGTACCGGAGGGTGGAGCCGCTGCTGGTGTCCTCGTTCCACCGGCAGGGCGGCGGGCTGGGCCGCAAGGAGTTCTTCGCCGACGCCTTCGCCGCGATCGCCGCGCGTCAGCGTCCGGCCCTGGTCGACATGCTCGGCGGCAACACGCGGCCGGCGCTCGACGTCATGCTGTTCTTCAACAGGCGCTACGGAATCTAGGTGGTAGGCCATGTACGTCATCCGGCTCGCTGACGGCACCCTCAGGGTGCCGCGGAGCCTGGCCAGCGAGGACCGGCGCCTGATCGGCAACGGCTACGTGGAGGTCGGGCCGGACGACCCCGAGTACGGCCGGTGGCTGCCCGAGTCGGTGACCGAGGAGGAGGCGGCCGAGCGCCGGCGCCGCTGGGTGGAGGAGAACGACGCGCTGGAGCGGGAGTTCCTGGCTTTCAAGGCGGACCAGGACGAGGCGTGAGAGCCCGGGAGATGGGGAGAGCGGGCAGAAGGGCTCGGCGGCCTGGCAGGCGCCAGCCACGATCGGCGGTTGGCGCCTTTCACCGTGCTCGGCCGCGGGTTCAACCAGTGAGCACGCGGACGGAGGTCCCGTCTCGGTGATCCTGACGGGCAGGATCACCGACCGGACGGCACGTCAGACGCGCGGGGACTCACCTGCCGGCCTGTCGGCCGTAAGAACGTCCTCGCCTCGGAGGAGGGCGTGCACTTCCGATTCGCGGAAGCGCCGGTGCCCTCCGGGGGTGCGGATACTGCTGATGCGGCCTGCCGCAGCCCAGCGCGTAACCGTCTTTGGGTCTACCCGGAAGAGGGCGGCAACCTCTCCAGGGGTCAGCAGACGCTCGCTGCTACTCTCCACCAATCTCTCCCCCTCGCATCCCGCTTCCTGCCAGCGGGCGGACAGGTAACCAGTGTGTCGAGCGAAGCCTGATTTATCCGTGGTTTTGTGCAAAGATCACGGGTTGTTATCAGCTGACTGCCCGATTGTTATATGATAGAGCCTCTTTGGGGCTCTCGTGGGTGTTTCTTTACGAAACACCCTAACTGGGAACAGTAGCAGCGCTCGCGCCGGATGCGAAGAGCGAGCGGTCCGACGGGCCGAGTAATCTCGACCTCGTGCATCCCGTTCTCGTTTACACCGCGTCGCGGATCGGCCTGTTCATCATTGCCCTCGGCGTGTTGTGGCTGACCGGACTGGAACACCCCGTGCTGCTGATCGGAGGGGCGTTCCTGGTCAGTGGATTCGCCAGTTTGGTCCTGCTGTCCAAGCAGCGGGACGCGATGAGCGCCCGCCTCACCGACAGGCTGGACCGTCCCAAGCCGCAGGACGACTAGGGCAGAGGGAACATGCCAATCCGGGCATGGTACTCCCGCCCGAGTCTCGTTGTGTCACTACCGACAAGTAGTCCTCTGCTATGCGTGAAAAACGCCTTCACGCCGATGCCGCGCTCCCGCCCCGGATTCCAACTCAGGGCCTTTCCCGTACGCGGATGAATGGCCGCGATGCCCTCGCGCGCCACCGCCCCCGGACCAGCGGAGTCGCGGCCCCGCGGATTGTTCAGCCAGCGCAGGTGGCCGCCCACGTACACGGCGGCGCCGGTGACCGCGACCGAGTAGAGCGAGTCGCCGCCGGTGTGGTTGACCCAGGTGGGCTCGATGTCCTCGCCGCTCGCGTACGTCTCGAACCGGGCGGCGGTGTCGCACATGCCGCGGCGCGGTCCGCCGGTGGTCACCACCACGAAGTAGCGGCCGTCCGGCGAGACGTCGAGCCCTCGCACGTACGAGGGGAACACGTCCTTGCACTCGGCCGCGTAGACGCCGGTGCGCCAGGGGGCGACGGCGGCGACGGGGCGGCTCACGTCCACGACGCCGACCTGCGGCCGCGAGTGGCCGTTGAGGGTGGTGAAGCTGCCGTCGAGCACGAGCCGGTCGCCGGCCACGGCGAGCGCGTGCACCCGCACCTTCCGGGTGAGCGGCCTGGCGGGGACGACGCGGAAATCGGCGTCGGCCGCGCCGGTGGCCGCGTCGAGCCGGGCCAGGGCGACGCGCGGGCGGGTGAAGTCGCCGCCCACGTAGAGGTGGGAGCCGCTGCGGGCGAGCGTCGCGACGGCGCCGCCGGACACGCCGGGCGAGAAGGAGCGCAGAGCCTGGCCGGTGGCCAGCTCGACGCGGGCCAGCGCGCGGGCCGGGGTGAAGCCGACGGCGGAGAAGTCGCCGCCGACGTAGACCGTGGCGTCCGGGCCGGGGGCGAGGCTGTGGACCGTTCCCCGGACGTCGGGGGAGAAGCGGGTCAGCACGCTGCCGGTCCTGAGGTCGTAGGCGAACAGGTTGGCGCGGGCGTACCTGACGGTGCGGGACGCGTCGGCCACCTCGCTGAAGGAACCGCCGACGACGACGGTGTCGCCGATCACGGTGATGGCGTTGACGATGCCGTCCAGTACGTGAGGGGTGCTGTCGACAGGGTCGGCCGAGACCACGCCGGAATGCGCGGTGGGGGCCGAGGCGATGATCGCCGCCAGGGCGACTCGGGCAAGCATTCGACAATTCATAGCAGACAGTAGGTAGTCTCGCGGCTACTTTCCGTCACTTGTCGGGATGGCCCTAGGCTTGGACACATGACGCGCGCGCAGCTTGACAAGAAGCCGGACGAGGTCGCGGCGATGTTCGACCGCACCGCCCGGCGCTACGACCTGGTCAACGACGTGATCTCCCTCGGGCAGGTCAGACTGTGGCGCAAGGCCGTGGCCCGCGCCGTCGACGCGGGTCCCGGCGAGCTCGTCCTCGACCTCGGGGCCGGCACCGGCATGTCCACCGAGTCCTTCACCGAGCTGGGCGCGCGGGCGATCGCCTCCGACTTCTCGCTCGGCATGCTCCAGGTGGGGGTGCGCCGCCGCGGCGGCAACGGACTGACGGGCGGCGGCATCCCGTTCATCGCGGGTGACGCGCTGCGGCTGCCCTTCGCCGACGGCGTCTTCGACGCGGTGACGATCTCGGTCGCGCTGCGCAACGTGCACGACACCGGGCAGGCGCTGCGCGAGATGCTCAGGGTGACCAGGCCCGGCGGTCGGCTGGTGGTCCTGGAGTTCTCCCACGTGACC
This sequence comes from Nonomuraea sp. CA-218870, assembly GCF_050936535.1. Taxonomy (NCBI): domain Bacteria; kingdom Bacillati; phylum Actinomycetota; class Actinomycetes; order Streptosporangiales; family Streptosporangiaceae; genus Nonomuraea; species Nonomuraea sp. CA-218870. Next base: position 1,040,601 of record NZ_JBNJMN010000001.1, read on the forward strand.
GCGCCCGCGCTGGACCGCGTCTATCGCGAGTATCTGATGCGGCTGCTGCCGAAGGTCGCCCGGGTCTTCGGCTCCAACGACGACTCGTACGAGTATCTCGCGGAGTCGATCAGGGACTGGCCCGACCAGCGGACGCTGGCGCGTACGATTCAAGATGCCGGCTGGCAGCGCGTCGCCTGGCGCAACCTGACCTGCGGCATCGTGGCCGTTCACCGGGGCTTCAAGCCGCCCGCCTCGAAAGAGTGACCGCGGGCGTGATCTACTGGGTCATGAGGGCCCCCCGGCTGCCACTTTGTCCTGGAAAAGGGTTAGACTGACGGGCCGGAAAGTTTGTGAAGAGGTTCACAAAGGACCACCTCGGAAAACACCCCGTGTAGGACAGGACCAGGCCCGTGACCGTGCCAGCAGCCCGCAAGGCTGACGCCGACGTCATCGTCGTCGGCGCCGGTCCCGCCGGTTCCGCGACCGCCTTCTATCTCGCCAGGGCCGGGCTCGACGTGCTCGTGCTGGAGAAGACCCGGTTCCCCAGGGAGAAGGTGTGCGGCGACGGCCTGACCCCGCGCGCCGTGAAGCAGCTGCTCAACATGGGCATCGACGTCGACGCCCCCGGCTGGGTGCGCAACAAGGGCCTGCGCGTGGTCGGCGGCGGCCTGCGGTTCGAGCTCGACTGGCCCAAGCTGGAGCGCTTCCCCGACTTCGGCCTCGTCCGCACCCGCCAGGACTTCGACCAGATCGTCGCCGCCCACGCGGTCAAGGCCGGCGCGCGCCTGATGGAGGGCGTCACCGTCACCGGCCCGGTCCTCGACGACCGCAGCGGCCACGTCACCGGCGTGACCACCAAGGACGGCACGGTCCACCGCGCCCGCCTGGTGGTGGCCGCCGACGGCAACAGCACCCGCCTGGCCCTCGGCATGGGGCTCCACAAGCGCGAGGACCGCCCGATGGGCGTGGCGGTGCGCACCTACTTCGAGAGCCCCCGCCACGACGACGACTACCTCGAGACCTGGCTGGAGCTGTGGGACGAGGAGACGCTGCTGCCCGGCTACGGCTGGGTGTTCGGCGTCGGCGACGGCACCGCCAACGTCGGCCTGGGGCTGCTCAACACCAGCGCCCACTTCGGCAACATCGACTACCGCGAGCTGCTCAAGCGGTGGTGCCGGGCCATGCCCGCCGAGTGGGGCTTCAACGAGGACAACATGACGGCCCCGATCCGCGGCGCCGCCCTCCCCATGGCCTTCAACCGGCAGCCTCACTACACCCGCGGTCTCGTCCTGGTCGGCGACTCCGGCGGCTCGATCAACCCGTTCAACGGCGAGGGCATCGCCTACGCGATGGAGACCGGCGAGATCGCCGCCGAGGTGATCACCCGGGCGCTCTCCCCCCGCACCACCGCCGCCCAGCGCGAACGCGCCCTGCGCGACTATCCGCGCGTGCTCAAGGACGCCTACGGCGGCTACTTCACCTTGGGCAGGTTGTTCGTCGAGGCCATCGGGAAGCCGGGCGTGATGAGCTTCGCCACCAGGCACGGACTTCCCCACCCCAGGCTGATGCGCTTCGCGCTCAAACTCCTTGGTAATCTCACCGACCGGCGAGGCGATGCGTCAGACAAGATCATCAACGCACTCTCGAAGGTCGCGCCACGAGCATGATTCCCACCATCACCCGGCAAACACATAGATCTCGCCACGCGCCCGCGCGCGCGGCGGCGCAAGAGGAGGCGTAGCGATGGACCTGTACGTGCCCATCCTGGTGCTCGCCGTTCTCGCGGGGGGCTTCGCGATCTTCTCGGTCGCCATCGCTCCCTTCACCGGTCCCAAGCGCTGGAACCGCGCCAAGCTCGACGCGTACGAATGCGGCATCGAGCCGACGCCCCAGCCAGTCGGTGGCGGACGGTTCCCGCTGAAATACATGGTCACGGCGATGCTCTTCATCGTCTTCGACATCGAGATCATTTTCCTCTACCCGTGGGCGGTCTCCTTCGCGCCGCTCACCAACGACGCCGGACAGGTGATCGCCTCGGGCCTGGGCGTGTTCGCGCTCGTGGAGATGCTGCTGTTCATCGTCACCGTCCTGGTCGCCTACGCGTACGTATGGCGCCGCAAGGGTCTGGAGTGGGACTGACATGGGACTCGAAGAGAAACTCCCCAGCGGGTTCATCCTCAGCACGGTCGAGCAGGCCGCCGGCTGGGCCCGTAAGAACTCGGTGTGGCCGGCCACGTTCGGCCTCGCCTGCTGCGCCATCGAGCTGATGGCCACCGGCGCCTCCCACTACGACCTCGCGCGCTTCGGCATGGAGCGCGCTTCGGCGTCTCCGCGGCAGGCCGACCTGATGATCGTCGCCGGCCGGGTGTCGCAGAAGATGGCGCCGGTGCTGCGCCAGATCTACGACCAGATGGCCGAGCCCAAGTGGGTCATCGCGATGGGCGTGTGCGCCTCCAGCGGCGGCATGTTCAACAACTACGCGATCGTCCAGGGCGTCGACCACGTCGTGCCGGTCGACATCTACCTGCCCGGCTGCCCGCCGCGCCCGGAGATGCTCATCGACGCGATCGTCAAGCTGCACGACAAGATCCAGAACATGAAGTTCGGCGCGCACCGCGCGAAGCAGATCGACGAGCTCGAACTGCGGGCGCTGCGTACGCTGCCGCTGATCGACCAGGGGGCGACCAAGTGACCTCGCCCGACAACCTTCCCGAGGTCCCCGACGCGAACGTGCCCGAGGAGGCGCGGACGCCGGAGCCGGTCGAGGCGCCGGTGATCAGGCACGGCATGTTCGGGACGCACGACACCGGCGACACCTCCGGCTTCGGCGGGCTGGTCGTCCGCCGTCAGCCGCAGCTCGCCACGCCGCGCCCGTACGGCGGCTACTTCGACGAGATCGTCGACGCCCTCGCCATGGACGACGCCATCGAGCGCGTGGTCGTCGACCGCGGCGAGCTGACGCTGCACGTCAAGCGGGAGCGGCTGGTCGAGGTCTGCCAGAAGCTCCGCGACGACCCGGCGCTCCGCTTCGAGCTGTCGCTCGGCGTCAGCGGCGTGCACTACCCGCACCTGGAGGGCGAGGAGCTGCACTCGCTCATCCACCTGTGCTCCCTGACCCACAACCGCCGGGTGCGCGTCGAGACGAGCTGCCCCGACGCCGACCGGCACATCCCGTCGACCGTCGGCGTCTACCCGGCGAACGACTGGCACGAGCGCGAGGCGTACGACTTCTTCGGCATCGTCTACGACGGTCACCCCGCGCTGACCCGCATCATGATGCCCGACGACTGGGACGGCCACCCGCAGCGCAAGGACTACCCGCTGGGCGGCATCCCGGTCGAGTACCGCGGCGCGACGATCCCCTCGCCGGATCACAGGAGGAGCTACTCATGAGCACCGCTTATGACGAGGCGACAGAAGGCAAGGTCTACTCGGTCACCGGCGGCGACTGGGACGAGGTCGTCACCGGCGTCCGCGAGGGCGACGACGAGCGCCTGGTCGTCAACATGGGCCCGCAGCACCCGTCGACCCACGGCGTGCTCCGCCTGGTCCTCACCCTCGACGGTGAGACGGTCACCGAGGCGCGCAGCGTCATCGGCTACCTCCACACCGGCATCGAGAAGAACATGGAGTACCGCACGTGGACCCAGGGGACCACGTTCGTCACTCGCATGGACTACCTGTCGCCGATCTTCAACGAGACGGCCTACTGCCTGAGCGTCGAGAAGCTGCTGGGCATCGAGGACCGGGTGCCCGACCGGGCCCAGGCGATCCGCGTGATGATGATGGAGCTCAACCGGATCTCCTCCCACCTGGTCGCCATGGGCACGTTCGGCATGGAGCTGGGCGCCACCACGCCGTTCCTGTTCGGCTACCGTGACCGCGAGATGGTCATGGACCTGTTCGAGTACATCACCGGCCTGCGCATGAACCACGCCTACGTACGGCCGGGCGGCGTGAGCGTCGACCTGCCCGCGGGCGCGGTCGACAAGGTGGGCGAGTTCCTCAAGGAGATGCCCAAGCGGATCCACGGCATCCGCAAGCTCCTCGACGAGAACCCCGTCTACGTCCGCCGCACGCGCGACGTGGCCTACCTCGACGTGACCGGCTGCATGGCGCTCGGCGTCACCGGGCCGATCCTGCGGGCCGCCGGCCTGCCGTGGGACCTGCGCAAGTCGCAGCCCTACTGCGGCTACGAGACCTACGAGTTCGACGTCGCGGTCGAGAAGGGCTGCGACGTCTACTCCCGCTACCTGGTCCGCATGAGGGAGATGGAGGAGTCCCTCAAGATCATCGAGCAGGCGCTCGACCGCATCGCCGGTCCGCTCAAGGGCGACCCGGTGATGATCGAGGACAAGAAGATCGGCTGGCCGGCGCAGCTCGCGCTCGGCCCCGACGGGCTCGGCAACTCCCCCGACCACATCGCGCACATCATGGGCAGCTCCATGGAGGCCCTCATCCACCACTTCAAGCTGGTGACCGAGGGCTTCCGGGTGCCGGCCGGGCAGGCGTACGCGCCGATCGAGTCGCCCAAGGGCGAGCTCGGCGCGGTCGTCGTCAGCGACGGCGGCACCCGCCCCTACCGCGTCCACTTCCGCGAGCCGTCCTTCAACAACCTGCAGGCCGTCCCCGCCATGGCGGAGGGCGGGCAGGTCGCCGACGTGATCGCCGCGGTGGCATCTATCGACCCCGTCATGGGAGGTGTGGACCGGTGAGCTACGCACCGGAAGTCCGGGAGCGTCTGGAAAGGGACGCCAAGGAGATCATCGGCCGCTACCCGAAGTCGCGCTCGGCCCTGCTGCCGCTGCTCCACCTCGTGCAGTCGGAGGACGGCTACGTCTCCGACGACGGCCACGAGTTCTGCGCGGAGATGCTCGGCCTCAGCAAGGCCGAGGTCGTCGGCGTGTCGACGTTCTACACGATGTACAAGCGCAGGCCGGCCGGCGACTACCACGTCGGCGTGTGCATCAACGCGCTGTGCGCGGTCATGGGCGGCGACGAGATCTGGGAGGAGCTGTCGCAGCACACCGGCGTCGGCCACGACGAGACCACCCCTGACGGGAAGGTCTCGCTGGAGCGCCTGGAGTGCAACGCGGCCTGCGACTTCGCCCCGGTCATGATGGTCAACTGGGAGTTCTTCGACAACCAGACGCCCGAGTCGGCCAAGCAGCTCGTCGACGACCTGCGCGACGGCAAGGACGTGCGGCCGACCCGCGGACCGAAGCGCCTGTGCACGTTCAAGGAGGCCTCGCGCGTGCTGGCCGGGCTGCCCGACGACCTGGCCGGCGAAGGCCCCTCGGCCGCCGGCGCCTCGCTCGAAGGGCTCAAGGTCGCCAAGGCCAACGGATGGAAGGCCCCAGAGGCATGACTACTACCCTTACTCCGGTTCTGACCGCGAGCTGGGACAGGCTCGACTCCTTCACCATCGACGGCTACGGCCCGTACGAGGCGGCCAAGAAGGCGCTGGGCATGGACCCCGACGCGGTCATCCAGGCCGTCAAGGACTCCGGACTGCGCGGCCGCGGCGGCGCGGGCTTCCCCACCGGCATGAAGTGGGGGTTCATCCCGCAGGGTGACGGCAAGCCGCACTACCTCGTCGTCAACGCCGACGAGTCGGAGCCGGGCACCTGCAAGGACATCCCGCTGATGATGGCCAACCCGCACGCGCTGGTCGAGGGCGTCATCATCACCTCGTACGCGATCCGGGCCAACCACGCCTTCATCTACGTGCGCGGGGAGGTGCTGCACGTCATCCGGCGGCTGCACGCGGCCGTGCGCGAGGCGTACGAGAAGGGCTATCTCGGCACCGACGTCTTCGGCTCCGGCTACGACCTGGAGCTCGTCGTGCACAGCGGGGCGGGCGCCTACATCTGCGGCGAGGAGACCGCGCTGCTCGACTCGCTGGAGGGCTTCAGGGGTCAACCGCGGCTCAAGCCTCCGTTCCCGGCCGTGGCGGGACTTTACGCCTCGCCGACTGTTGTGAACAACGTGGAGTCTGTGGCGAGTGTTCCCAGCATCATCGCCAATGGCGCCGACTGGTTCGCCTCGATGGGCACCGAGAAGTCCAAGGGCTTCGGCATCTTCTCGCTGAGCGGCCACGTCACGCGGCCCGGCCAGTACGAGGCCCCGCTCGGCATCACGCTGCGCGAGCTGCTCGACATGGCGGGCGGCGTCCGCGAGGGCCACCAGATCAAGTTCTGGACCCCCGGCGGCTCGTCCACGCCCATCTTCACCGACGAGCACCTCGACGTCCCGCTCGACTTCGAGGCCGTCGGCGCGAAGGGCTCCATGCTCGGCACCCGCGCGCTGCAGATCTTCGACGAGACCACCTGCGTGGTCCGCACCGTGCTGCGCTGGACGGAGTTCTACGCCCACGAGTCGTGCGGCAAGTGCACGCCGTGCCGCGAGGGCACCTACTGGCTCAAGCAGGTGCTCAAGCGCCTGGAGGCCGGCCAGGGCACCGAGGAGGACCTGTCCACGATCACCGACATCGCGGACAACATCCTCGGCCGCTCCTTCTGCGCCCTCGGCGACGGTGCGACCAGCCCGATCCACTCGTCTGTGAAGTACTTCCGCGAGGAGTACCTCAAGCACTTCGAGGTCGGCGGCTGCCCGTTCGACGCGAAGAAGTCCACTGTGTGGGGTGACCGGTGACCACAACCGCTGTAGAGACGAACCTGGTGACCTGCACGATCGACGGGTTCCAGATCAGCGTCCCGAAGGGCACGCTGATCATCCGGGCGGCCGAGCTGCTGGGCATCCAGATCCCCAGGTTCTGCGACCACCCGCTGCTCGACCCGGCGGCCAACTGCCGCCAGTGCCTGGTCGACATCCCCGACGCGGGCAACGGCCGCGGCTTCCCGAAGCCGCAGCCGTCCTGCGCGATCGAGGTCGCCCAGGGCATGGTCGTGCAGACGCAGCTCACCTCGGCGGTCGCCGAGAAGGCGCAGCGCGGGGCGATGGAGTTCCTGCTCATCAACCACCCGCTCGACTGCCCGACGTGCGACAAGGGCGGCGAGTGCCCGCTGCAGAACCAGGCCATGTCCAACGGCCAGGGCGAGTCCCGCTTCCAGGAGAAGAAGCGGACCTTCCCCAAGCCGCTGCCTCTGTCCACGCAGGTGCTGCTCGACCGCGAGCGCTGCGTCCAGTGCGCGCGCTGCATCCGCTTCTCCGACCAGATCGCCGGCGACCCGTTCATCGACTTCTTCGAGCGGGGCGCCAAGGAGCAGGTCGGCGTCGCCGACGGTGAGCCGTTCCAGTCCTACTTCTCCGGCAACACCGTGCAGATCTGCCCGGTGGGCGCGCTGACCGGCGCCGCCTACCGGTTCCGGGCCCGCCCGTTCGACCTGGTCTCCACGCCCAGCGCGTGCGAGCACTGCGCCTCCGGCTGCGCCCAGCGCACCGACCACCGGCGCGGCCGGGTCACCCGCCGCCTGGCCGGCAACGACCCGCAGGTCAACGAGGAGTGGAACTGCGACAAGGGCCGCTGGGCGTTCACCTACGCCACCCAGCCCGACCGGCTCAGGACGCCGCTGGTCCGCGACGAGGAGGGCGTGCTCGTGCCCGCCTCGTGGCCGGAGGCGCTGAGCGTGGCGGCGCAGGGCCTGACGGCCGCCCGCGGCAAGGCGGGCGTGCTGATCGGCGGCCGGCTCACGGTCGAGGACGCCTACGCCTACGCCAAGTTCACCCGCATCGCGCTCGGCGGCAACGACATCGACTTCCGCGCCCGGCCGCACTCCGCCGAGGAGGCGAGCTTCCTCGCGCACGCGGTCGCCGGCACGGGCATCGAGATCTCCTACGCCGACCTGGAGAGCGCTCCCGCCGTCTTGCTCGCCGGGTTCGAGCCCGAGGAGGAGTCGCCGATCGTCTTCCTGCGCCTGCGCAAGGCGTGGCGCAAGCGCGGGCTCAAGGTCACCTCGATCGCCCCGTTCGCCACCAAGAGCCTGGCCAAGATGGGCGGCACGCTCATCCGCACCGCTCCCGGCGGCGAGGCCGACGCGCTCGGCGAGCTGGCCGCCACGCTCGTCCCCGGCACGATCGTGCTGGCCGGCGAGCGGCTGGCCACGGTCCCCGGCGCGCTGTCCGCGCTGGTGCGGCTGGCCTCCTCCGGCGCCAGGGTCGCCTGGATCCCGCGCCGGGCCGGTGAGCGCGGCGCCGTCGAGGCGGGCGCGCTGCCCAACCTGCTGCCGATCGGTCGGCCGGTCGAGGACGAGGCCGCCAGGGCCGAGGTCGCCCGCGTGTGGGGCGTCGCCTCGCTGCCGGCCGAGCCGGGCCTCGACACCGCGGGCATCCTCGCCGCCGCCCTGGAGGGCGAGCTCGACGCCCTGGTGGTGGCCGGAGTCGACCCGTACGACCTGCCCGATCCGGCGCTGGCGCTGGAGGCGCTGGAGCGGATGCCGTTCATCGTCAGCCTGGAGACGCGCGCCAGCGCGGTCACCGACCGGGCCGACGTGGTGCTGCCGGTCGCCACCGTCCAGGAGAAGGGCGGCACGTTCGTCAACTGGGAGGGCAGGGGCCGCTCGTTCGGCGCGCCGCTCAAGGTGCCCGGCCTGCAGAGCGACCTGGCCGTGATCGGCAACCTGGCCGACCGGATGGACGTCCACCTGGGACTGCCCGACGCGCAGGCCGCGCGCCGTGAGCTGACGTCCATCGGCGCCTGGCGCGGCGGCCGCGTCGCCGCCCCGTCCGTCGCCACCCGCGCCAGGCCCGTGCCCGGCGCCGGCGAGGCCCTGCTGGCGACCTGGCACCTGCTGCTCGACGACGGCCGGCTCCAGGACGGCGAGCCGTACCTCGCCGGCACCGCCCGCGCGCCCGAGGCCCTGGTCTCGGAGAGCACGGCGGCGGAGATCGGCGTCGCCGACGGTGACAAGCTCGTCGTCGGGGGCCGCGGCCCCAACGCCGTCACGCTGCCCGTCCGCATCGCCGACCTGCCGGACCGCGTGGTCTGGGTGCCGTCGAACTCGGGCGGCTGCTCGGTCACCCGCGACCTGGGCGCGGTGGCCGGCGACATCGTCACGATCGGGAGCGCCTCATGACCTTCGTTCTCGCGGCCGATCCGACCCTCGCCGACTTCGGCAAGGACCCGCTCTGGATCATCATCATCAAGGCCGTGATGCTCTTCGCCTTCATCATGGTGGGCATCCTGCTCGGCGTCTGGTTCGAGCGGAAGCTGATCGCCAGGATGCAGCACCGCTACGGCCCGAACCGGGCGGGCAAGTTCGGCATCCTGCAGTCCGTCGCCGACGGCCTGAAGATGGGGCTGAAGGAGGACCTGTTCCCGCGGACCGTGGACAAGGTGCTCTACCTGCTGGCCCCGATCATCATGGTGGTGCCGGCCTTCCTGGCCTTCTCCATCATCCCGTTCGGGCCGATGGTCAACCTGTTCGGCGTGCAGACGCCGCTGCAGCTGGTCGACCTGCCGGTGGCGGTGCTGTTCATGCTCGCCATGGGCGCCGTGTCCGTCTACGGCGTGGTGCTCGCCGGCTGGTCCTCGCGCTCGCCGTACGCGCTGCTCGGCGGCCTGCGCTCGGCGGCCCAGGTGGTCTCGTACGAGATCGCGATGGGCCTGTCGTTCGTGGCCATCTTCCTGTTCGCCGGGACGCTGTCCACCTCGGAGATCGTCGCGGCGCAGCAGCAGACCTGGTACGCGGTGCTGCTCATCCCGTCGTTCCTGATCTACGTGGTGTGCATGTTCGGCGAGGCGGCCCGCATCCCGTTCGACCTGCCCGAGGGCGAGGGCGAGCTGGTCGGCGGCTTCCAGACGGAGTACTCCTCCTCGCTGAAGTTCGCGCTGATCATGATGGGCGAGTACGTCCACACCTTCACCGCCTCCGGCATCGCCGTGACGCTGTTCCTCGGCGGCTGGCGGGCGCCGTTCCCCATCTCGCTGTGGGAGGGCGCCAACTCGGGCTGGTGGCCGGTGCTGTGGTTCCTCATCAAGTTCGTGCTGACGTTCTGCTTCATCGTGTGGGTGCGGGCCTCGCTGCCGCGCGTCCGCTACGACCAGCTGATGTCGCTGGGCTGGAAGGTGCTGATCCCGGTCAACCTGGCGTGGATCCTCCTCGTCGCCGCCGTGCGCAACGTGATCTTCGTCAACAACGGCACCTTCGAGGGCGACCTCTACATCTCCGCCGGCCTCGGCGCGATCGTCGTGATCGGCGCGCTGGCGATCTGGATGCGGTTCGACACCGTCAACCAGCGGCGCAAGGAGGCCATGAAGGCGGAGGTGGACGCCGAGTTCGAGACGCTGTCCAAGGAGCCGGCAGCCGGTGGCTTCCCTGTGCCGCCGCTCGACCTGCCGCACTACCACGGGGCGCAGCACAAGGAGATTCCCAGTGGGACTAACTGATTGGCTGAACCCCGTCAAAGGCTTCGGGGTCACCTTCCACACGATGTTCAAGAAGCCCGTCACGACCAACTACCCGGAGGTCAAGAAGCCGACGGCTCCGCGCTTCCACGGTCGCCACCAGCTCAACCGCTGGCCCGACGGCCTGGAGAAGTGCGTGGGGTGCGAGCTGTGCGCCTGGGCGTGTCCGGCCGACGCGATCTACGTCGAAGGCGCGGACAACACCGAGGAGGAGCGCTATTCTCCGGGCGAGCGTTACGGGCGCACCTACCAGATCAACTACCTGCGCTGCATCCTGTGCGGGCTGTGCATCGAGGCGTGCCCGACCAGGGCGCTCACGATGACCAACGAGTACGAGCTCGCCGACAGCAGTCGCGAGGCGCTGATCTTCACCAAGGAGATGCTCCTGGCCCCGCTCACGCAGGGGATGGAGCAGCCGCCGCACCCCATGCGCCTGGGCGAGACCGAAGAGGACTACTACCGGCTGGGACGGACCAATGGGTGAGACCATCACGTTCTGGGTGCTCGCCGTCGTGTCCGTCGGCGCCGCGCTCGGCATGGTCTTCAACAGGAAGGCCGTCTACTCGGCGCTGATGCTCGGCACCGTGATGCTCTGCCTGGCGGTCCTGTACGCGGTCCAGGAAGCGCCCTTCCTGGCGGCGGTGCAGATCATCGTCTACACCGGCGCCGTCATGATGCTGTTCCTGTTCGTGCTCATGCTGGTCGGCGTCGACAGCTCCGACTCGCTGGTCGAGACGTTGCGCGGGCAGCGGTTCTGGGCGGTCATCGCCGGGCTCGGCTTCGCCTCGCTGATCGTGCTGGCCGTCGGCAACGCGACCTTCGGCTCGCAGGCGGGGCTCGCCGCGGCCACCGCGCAGGGCGGTTACGTCCGCTCGATCGCGCTGCTGCTGTTCACCAAGTACGTGTTCGCGTTCGAGGTCACCTCAGCGCTGCTCATCACCGCCGCGCTCGCCGCGATGGTGCTGGCGCACCGCGAGCGGGTCGCCAAGAAGGCCACGCAGAAGGACCTGTCCCGGGCGCGGTTCCTCAGCGACCGGCCGACGCCGCTGCCGGGGCCCGGCACGTACGCCAGGGGCAACGCGGTCGACATGCCGGCGCTGCTCCCGGACGGGTCGGTGTCCGAGGAGTCGGTCAACCCCTACATCGCGCGCTATGACGTCGAGCAGGACCGGCTGCCCTCGGATCCGAAGTTCGCCGAGGCCATCCGGGCCCGGGCCGAGGAGGAGTCCGAGTGACCACGCAGTACCTCATCCTGTCCGGCCTGCTGTTCGCGATCGGCGCGGTCGGCGTGCTGATCCGGCGCAACGCGATCGTGGTGTTCATGTGCGTCGAGCTCATGCTCAACGCCTGCAACCTCGCCTTCGTCACCTTCGCCAGGCAAGTCGGCAACCTGGAAGGCCAGATCATCGCGTTCTTCGTGATGGTGGTGGCCGCGGCCGAGGTCGTGGTCGGCCTGGCCATCATCGTGACGATCTTCCGAACCCGCAGGTCCGCGTCCGTCGACGACGCCAACCTGCTGAAGTACTAAGAGGTGACTGGTGGATCCCGTTGAGATCATCCAGCACACCGCCGGTGGCGTGATCGGAATGTCCTGGCTGATGATCGCCTTCCCGCTGCTGGGGGCGACCATCCTGCTGGTGTTCAACCGCTACACCAACCGGTGGGGCCATCTGCTGGGCGTGGCCATGTCCCTCGCCTCGTTCGTCGTGGCGGTGCTGGCGTTCGTCCAACTGCTCGGACTGCCGGAGGCGCAGCGCCGTCAGGCGGTGCACCTGTGGGAGTTCATCCCGGGCATGGTGGACATGGGGTTGCTCGTCGACCCCCTGTCGATCGCGTTCGCGCTGCTGATCACCGGTGTCGGATCGCTGATCCACATCTACTCGATCGGCTACATGGCGCACGACCCCGACCGGCGCAGGTTCTTCGCCTACCTGAACCTGTTCGTCGCGGCCATGCTCCTGCTGGTCCTGGCCGACAACTACGTGGCCCTGTTCATCGGCTGGGAGGGCGTCGGTCTCGCCTCGTACCTGCTGATCGGGTTCTGGCAGTTCAAGCCGTCGGCGGCGGTCGCGGCCAAGAAGGCGTTCGTGGTCAACCGGGTCGGCGACTTCGGCCTGCTGGTCGGCATGTTCCTGATCTGGACCACGTTCGGCACGCTCGCCTTCGCCGAGCTGAAGCCCATCACGTCGGAGAACCCGACCACGCTGGCCATCGGCCTGCTCCTGCTGCTCGGCGCGTGCGGCAAGTCCGCCCAGCTCCCGCTGCAGTCCTGGCTCCTGGACGCCATGGAGGGCCCGACCCCGGTCTCGGCCCTGATCCACGCGGCGACCATGGTCACCGCCGGCGTCTACCTCGTGGTCCGCTCCGGCGCGTTCTTCTTCCCCGAGGGGTCGGCCGCCGCGCTCGCCGTCGCCATCGTCGGCGCGGCCACGCTGCTCGCCGGTGCGATCATCGGTTGCGCCAAGGACGACATCAAGAAGGGCCTCGCGGGCTCCACGATGTCGCAGATCGGCTACATGATGCTGGGCGCCGGCCTCGGCCCGGTGGGCTACGCCTTCGCCATCGGCCACCTGATCACGCACGGCTTCTTCAAGGCCGACATGTTCCTCGGCGCCGGCTCGGTCATGCACGCCATGAACGACGAGGTGAACATGCGCAAGTACGGCGGGCTCCGCAAGTACATGCCGATCACCTTCGCCACCTTCTTCATCGGCTACCTGGCGATCATCGGGTTCCCGCTGCTGTCCGGCTACTTCACCAAGGACGGCATCATCGAGTCGGCGATCCACGCCCAGCCGGTCCTCGGCTGGCTGGCCGTGCTCGGCGCGGGCCTCACCGGCTTCTACATGTCGCGGATGGTCTTCATGACCTTCTTCGGCGAGAAGCGCTGGGACGAGGAGGCCCACCCGCACGAGTCGCCGGCCGTCATGACGGTGCCGCTGATCGTGCTGTCGATCGGGTCGATCTTCCTGGGCGGCTACCTGGTGCTGAGCAACACGCTCCTGCTGTGGCTGGCCCCGGCCGTCGGACGTCCCGCGGAGCTTCCTGGCTTCCACCCCTTCAGCGTCCCCGGCCTGTCCACGCTGGCGCTGGTCGCGGTCGGCGCGGCGTTCGCCTGGTTCAAGTACGGGCGCGCCGAGGTGCCCGCCGTGCAGCCGCGCGGCTCGTTCCTCACCACGTTCGCCCGGCGCGACCTGTACGGTGACGCCATCAACGAGTCGCTGATCATGCGACCCGGCCAGTGGCTGACCCGCCTCGCGGTGTTCTTCGACAACCGCGGCATCGACGGCGTGGTCAACGGGCTGGCGGCGGGCATCGGCGGCAGCTCCGGGCGCCTGCGCAGGCTCCAGACGGGCTTCGCCAGAACCTACGCGCTGTCCATCCTGTTCGGCGCCGCCATCCTGACCGGCGCCCTGCTCCTCGTTGGGAACATCTGATGTCGTCACTCTGGCTCCCAATACTCATGGCGGTGCCCGTGCTGGGCGCCGTCGTGGTGGCCCTGCTCCCGAAGGGCAGCACCACCCTGGCCAAGCAGGTCACGCTGCTGGTCTCCCTGGTGGTGCTGGCCCTGACGCTGGTGATGGCGTTCCAGTTCCCGAGCGCCGCCGGTGACCGCTTCAAGTTCGAGGCCACGTACGACTGGATCCCGAGCTTCGGGGTGCACTTCGGCGTCGGCGTCGACGGCATCGCGCTGGTGCTGATCGCGCTGTCGGCGGTGCTGGTGCCGATCGTGGTGCTGGCCTCCTGGCACGACGCCGACGGGGTCAAGGCCGCCGACGGCACCGTGGTCGCGCCCAAGCGCTCGGTGAAGACGTACTTCTCGCTGCTGCTCGTGCTCGAGGCGATGATGATCGGCGTCTTCGCGGCGACCGACGTCTTCCTGTTCTACGTCTTCTTCGAAGCCATGCTGATCCCGATGTACTTCATGATCGGGTCGTACGGCGGCGCGCAGCGGTCCTACGCGGCCGTCAAGTTCCTGCTGTACTCGCTCTTCGGCGGCCTGCTCATGCTGGTCGCGGTCATCGGGCTGTACGTGGTCGCGGGCAAGGGGACGTTCATGTTCCCCGAGCTCGTCGGGGCCATCCAGGACCCGGCCACCCAGAAGTGGCTGTTCGCCGGCTTCTTCATCGCCTTCGCCATCAAGGCGCCGCTCTGGCCGGTGCACACCTGGCTGCCCGACGCGGCCGCGCAGGCGCCCGCCGGGGCCGCCGTGCTGCTCGTCGGCGTGCTCGACAAGGTGGGCACGTTCGGCATGCTCCGCTTCTGCCTGGAGCTGTTCCCGGACGCGGCCAAGGCGTTCACCACGCCGATCATCGTGCTCGCGGTCATCAGCATCATCTACGGCGCGATCGTGGCCATCGGGCAGACCGACATGAAGCGGCTCATCGCCTACACGTCGATCTCCCACTTCGGCTTCATCGTCATGGGCGTGTTCGCCATGTCGCAGGTCGCCCAGGCCGGGGCGGCTCTCTACATGGTCAACCACGGCTTCGCGACCGGCGCGCTGTTCCTGGCCGCCGGGTTCCTCATCGCCAGGCGCGGCTCGCCGCACATCGCCGACTACGGCGGCGTCCAGAAGGTCACGCCGGTGCTCGCCGGCTTCTTCCTGATCGCCGGTCTGGCCGGGCTCTCGCTGCCGGGGCTGTCGTCGTTCGTCAGCGAGTTCATGGTGATGATCGGCACCTACTCCAGCGACGCGTTCGGTTCCGGCGCGCTGGCCGCGGCGGCGATCGTCTCCGCGCTGGCCGTCATCCTCGCCGCCGTCTACATCCTGTGGATGGTGCAGCGGGCGATGAACGGCCCGACCGCCGAGCCGGTCAAGGCGTTCAAGGACCTGAACGCCCGTGAGGTGTGGGTCCTGGCCCCGCTCGTCGCGCTGATCATCGGCTTCGGGTTCTTCCCCAAGCCGCTGCTCGACGTGATCAACCCGGCCGTCACCTCCACCCTGACGAACGTCCAAGTGGACAACCCGGGCGTCGCTGAGAAGGGAGCCGGGCAGTGAACCCGACCATCGAGATGCCGACGATCGAGTACGCGACCCTGGCGCCGCTGCTGCTGGTGTTCGGCGCGGCGATCATCGGCGTGCTCGTGGAGGCGTTCGCGCCTCGCTACCTGCGCCGCTCCTTCCAGGTGCCGCTCACGCTGCTCTCCCTGATCGGCGCGTTCGCGCTGGTCATCGTGCAGGTCGTCAGGGGCGACGTGGAGACCGGGCCGGTCGCCATGGGCGCGCTCGCCGTCGACGGGCCCGCGCTGTTCATCTGGGGCGTCATCCTCGTTCTGTCCGCCGTGTGCGTGCTGCTGATCAACGACGAGGGCCACTTCGTCGCCTCGGCCGCGTCCGTGCCCGGCAGCTCCGACGAGGAGGCGTCCGAGAAGGCGGGCCACGAGCACACCGAGATCTACCCGCTGGTCCTGTTCGCCGTGGGCGGCATGCTCATGTTCCCCGCCGCGAACGACCTGCTGACGATGTTCGTCGGCCTGGAAGTCATGTCGCTGCCGCTCTACCTGCTGTGCGGCCTGGCCCGCCGGCGCCGCCTGCTGTCGCAGGAGGCGTCGATGAAGTACTTCCTGCTCGGCGCGTTCTCCTCGGCGTTCTTCCTGTACGGCACCGCCATGCTCTACGGCTACGCCGGCTCGGTGTCCTTCGCCGGGATCAACCAGGCGCTGGGCCAGGGCTCGCTGCTCGACCCGCTGCTGCTGCTCGGGGCCTCGCTGCTCGGCGTGGGCCTGCTGTTCAAGATCGGTGCGGCTCCGTTCCAGGCCTGGAAGCCGGACGTCTACCAGGGCGCGCCCACGCCGATCACCGCCCTCATGGCCTCCGGCACGCTGGTGGCGGCCGTGGGCGCGCTGCTGCGGGTGTTCTGGGTCGGTCTGGGCAACCTCGACTGGGACTGGCGCCCGGTGCTGTGGGCCGTCGCCGCGCTGACGATGATCGTCGGAGCCGTGATCGCCATCACGCAGACCGACATCAAGCGCATGCTGGCCTACTCCTCCATCGCGCACGCCGGCTTCCTGCTGGTGGGCGTGCTGGCGACGTACGACACCGGGGCGGGCAACGTCGTCTCGCTGCAGGCGATCCTGTTCTACCTGCTGGTGTACGGCGTCGCGACCGTGGGCGCGTTCGCCGTCGTCACGCTCGTGCGCGACGCCGGCGGCGAGGCCAACCACCTCTCCCGGTGGGCCGGCCTGGGCAAGCGGGCCC
Source organism: Nonomuraea sp. CA-218870 (assembly GCF_050936535.1). Taxonomy (NCBI): domain Bacteria; kingdom Bacillati; phylum Actinomycetota; class Actinomycetes; order Streptosporangiales; family Streptosporangiaceae; genus Nonomuraea; species Nonomuraea sp. CA-218870. The sequence goes on from NZ_JBNJMN010000001.1 coordinate 1,057,151, forward strand.
CGATCCTGTCCGGAGTGTTCGCCTTCTTCCTGCTCGCCTTCGCCGGCATCCCGCTCACCAGCGGGTTCTTCGGCAAGTACGCGCTGTTCACGGCGGCGATCGGCAGCGGCAGGGAGGCCGGCGACTCGCTCGGCGCCTGGATGACCGGCCTGGTGGTGGTCGGCGTCATCGCCTCGGCCATCGCGGCGTTCTTCTACGCCCGCGTGATCGTGCTGATGTTCTTCAGCGAGCCGGTGGCCGACGGACCGACGATCGCGGTGCCGAGTACGGGCACCGTGGCCGTCATCGCGCTCTCGCTGCTCGTTACGGTAGGAGTGGGGCTGTTCCCGGAGCCCGTACTCCAGCTCGCCAACACGGCTGCTTCCAGCCTTTTCGTCAGATAAGGGGAAAACCATATGTCCGCGCCTCCCGTTGTTGACCTTCCCATCGACGATGAGCGGCTGGCGCAGGACGTGGCCACCGGCCTGGCCGCGGTCGAGAAGCTGCTGCGCTCGTCGGTCGAGAGCGAGGACGCCTTCGTCACGGAGGCGTCCAAGCACCTCATCGAGGCCGGCGGCAAGCGGTTCCGCACCCTGATGGTGCTGCTGGCCGCGCAGTTCGGCGACCCGTCGGCGCCGGGCGTGGTGCCCGGCGCCGTGGTCATCGAGCTCACCCACCTCGGCTCGCTGTACCACGACGACGTCATGGACGAGGCCCGGGTGCGCCGCGGCTCGGCCTCCGCCAACGCCCGGTGGGACAACACCGTGGCCATCCTCACCGGCGACTACCTCTTCGCCCAGGCCTCCGCCCTGCTCGCCGACCTCGGGCCCGAGCTGATCAGGATCCAGGCGCAGACGTTCTCCCGCCTGGTGCAGGGGCAGATCCGCGAGACGATCGGGCCGCGCGCCGACGACGACCCCATCGCCCACTACATCCGCGTGCTCGCCGACAAGACCGGCTCGCTGATCGCGGCGGCCGGCCGCTTCGGCGCACTGCTGTCGGGCGCGGCCGCCGACGTCGAGGAACGGCTCAGCCGGGCCTGCGAGGCGATCGGCGTGGCCTGGCAGCTCGGCGACGACCTGCTGGACGTGGCCTCCTCGTCCCGGCAGTCGGGCAAGACCCCCGGCACCGACCTGCGTGAGGGCATCAGGACCCTGCCGGTGCTGTACGCACTGTCCGGCGACCCTGAGTCGCGGCTGGCCAAGCTGCTCGCGGGGCCGGTCGCGGAGGAGGACCTCGACGAGGCGCTGACCCTGCTGCGCGCCCACCCGGCGATGCTGCGGGCCCGCAGCGACCTGGCCGCCTGGGTCGACCGGGCCCGGGCCGACATCGCCGGCCTGCCGGACATCCCGGCCAAGGCGGCCTTCCTGACGCTATGTGACTACGTGGTCGAGCGGTCGGGCTGACCTGCCGACGCGGGCGGCCCGCGCCGCCCGCAAGCTGTCGTACGTGAAGATCGCCAGCGCCAGCCACACGATCGAGAAGCCTATCCACCGGCTCGGCGGCATCGTCTCCTTCGCGACCAGCACGCCGCACAGGAACTGCAGCACCGGCGCGATGTACTGCAACAGCCCGATCGTGCTGAGTGGGACCCGGATGGCGGAGGCGGTGAAGAAGAGCAGCGGCACCGCCGTGATCACCCCGGCGCCGATCATCAGCGCCACGTGCCAGCCGCCCTGGTGCCCGAACGTCGCCTCACCGCTGACCTGCAAGAACCCGATGTACGCCAGCGCGGGTGCCAGCAGCACCAGCGTCTCCACCGTCAGGCTCTCGGCCGCGCCCACGTTCGCGTGCTTCTTGATCAGCCCGTACAGGCCGAACGAGAAGGCGAGCGCCAGCGCCAGATACGGCGGCCGGCCGTAGTCGGCCGTCAGCACGATCACGGCCAGCGTGCCGAACCCCACCGCCGCCCACTGCAGCGGCCGCAGCCGCTCGCGCAGCAGCACCACCCCGAACAGCACGCTCACCAGCGGGTTGATGAAGTATCCCAGCGCGCTCTCCACCACGTGGCCGGAGTTGACCGCGTAGATGTAGGTCCCCCAGTTGACCGTGATGACCGCGGCGGCCAAGCCCAGCAGGGCGAGCTTGCGCGGCTGCCGCACGATCTCCTTGATCCACGACCAGTGCCTGCGCACGGCCAGCACCACGATCACGGTGATCAGTGACCAGGCCATCCGGTGAGCCAGGATCTCGACCGCCCCGGCGGGCTTGAGCAGCGGCCAGTAGAGGGGGAACAGACCCCACATCACATACGCGGCCACACCGAAGAGAACACCGCGCCGTAGTTCAGGCATGAAACCCATCTTCGAGCATGACCACCTTTAAACACAAATGCGGGTTCCTTCACGGAAATATGTAGCGTCTGTTAACGGTTGCACGGTCTGTAGAGTGGACTGCGGAGGTGCGCGATGGGCTGGATGTTCGGAACGAAGACGACCATGGTCACTCCCGAGGAGGCCCTCACCGGCCGCTCGGAGCCGATCCCCGTTCCGGCCCGCCACGCGGTCCTGGACGCCCCCCTCGCGCCGCCCTACCCCGAGGGCTACGAGATCGCCGACTTCGGCCTCGGCTGCTTCTGGGGGGCCGAGCGCAAGTTCTGGCAGACCCCCGGCGTCTACACCACCGCCGCCGGCTACCAGGGCGGCTACACCCCCAACCCGACGTACGAAGAGGTCTGCACCGGGCGCACCGGACACACCGAGGTGGTCCGGGTCGTCTACAACCCGGCCGAGATCTCGTACGAGCAGCTCCTGAAGGTCTTCTGGGAGGCCCACGACCCCACCCAGGGCATGCGCCAGGGCAACGACGTCGGCACCCAGTACCGCTCGGCGATCTACTACCACGGGGCGTCGCAGCAGGCGGCCGCGGAGGCTTCGCGGGACGCGTACGAGAAGGTGCTCGCCCAGGCGGGGTACGGGGGGATCACGACCGAACTGGCCGAGGCGAAGCCGTTCTACTTTGCCGAGGATTATCACCAGCAGTACCTATTTAAGGTGCCTGACGGCTATTGCGGCATCGGCGGTACCGGAGTCACCTGTCCGGTGGGTATCGCGCCGGCCGGTGAGTGAACTGTGACGCCATCCAGTGGTTCCGAGCCGTGCGTAGCCACTGGAAGCCGCTCGCAGTGGTGTCTCGGTTTCTACTGGTGACCACAACTCGAACCGTGAACGCAGCTTCTGCGGGGAAGTCTCTCTTCCGGGCGCACGTCGAGATAGTGCAGACACAGAACAGCGTGCACGACTCTCTGCAGGACCTTGCAGGTAGGCTTGGGACTTTTCTTTCTAGCCATATTTTCGGCGGGCGTAGTGGCTGCCGCCGGCGATGCGGCACTTCTCGTGGCGTTCCTCCCCGGCGTCTTGTTCGTGGTGCTCCAGGGGTGGCTGATATTTCGCTGGTCGTCACGTAGGAAATGGGTGCGCTGGTCCGCCATCGCCATCGAGGTGGTCGCGGTCGGCTGGAGTGTCATCCCGGACGCTGTCGACGGCGAGCTCGGTTGGGCCACGCTGACCAGCCTGGTCCTGCCGCTCGCGATCGTCGTCCTGCTGCTCACGCCCTCGGCGGCACGCTGGTTCGACCGCTGACGTCGCCCAGCATGAGTCCATCGGCACGCGTTCCTCCGCCGATGGACTCATGCTGGCCCCCCGGCCAACTGGAGATCCAGCGGCGGGCGTCTCGCCTCTATACGTTGAGCTGCGGTCGCGGTGGTTTTCGGCGGGCCGTACAACTCCCGGTAGACCTCGTAAAGCTCGACTGCTTCGGGCGGGCCATGCTCCTCGATACCGTCGAGTGACCTCACCTCAGGTGTCCGTACTACCGGGGGAACCTCATCGTGGTTCTATGCAGAAAGATGCTCAGTTGATGTATGACTGTCCTGCACGACGCTACGGAGCTGAGCGTCACCGAAGCGGCCCAGCGAGGGGTTGCCCGCTTGGTGGCTGAGGTGGAGCGGGGGACCGATTCCGCCGACTCAACCAGTTGGAGGAAGCTGCGGCCGATCCGCGAGATCTGGCGCTTGTGCTCGGTCGCTCGGTCACGGATACGGGGGATCGTGTCGCGCATGACGAGGTGCTCGCGGCTTTCGGGCACACCCGTGAGTCGCTGACAGCTGTGCGTCCTCCGCCTGCCGGTCACGAGCTGGTACGGGATGCCGGGCCGGCGTTCAGCGCTCGCGCCGGCGACGTAGTTTGCCGTTCACCCCGCCGAACAGCGCCAGGCCCTTCACCACGAGCACCGGCGCCGACGGGTCGATGTCCGGGCCGCTGTGGACGTCGAAGCCGCCGAAGATGCCGATGCCCTGGCTGCGCACCTCCATCCCCTCCGGCACGATGAGGTCGGCCCCGCCGAAGATCGCGACAATGGTGATCTCGGCTTCTCTCGCCTCGAACTCGGCGTCGGTCAGGTCGAACCGCAGGCCGCCGAAGAGGGCGAGCGCTCTGGTCCGTCGCCGTACGCGCCAACGGCCCTTGCGTTCGGCGCCGCCGAAGACGGCGATCACGTTCTCGGCCTCGGAGTCCGTGGCCGGTGAGGGGGAGAGCGAGGTCGCGGTCACCGGCTGTGTCTGGAGGTCGTGGGTGAGGAGCTGGAGTTCTCCCACGGTCTTGGCCTGGTAGAGCTTGTCCAGGCGTTCGGAGTACTCCTCGTGGCTCAGCTGGCCGGTGCTCATGGCCTCGCCGAGCACGGTGGCGACCTGTTCCCTGTTGCTGTCGGAGGCGCGCAGGTGGGAGGGGTGGGGGTCCATGGGCGAGGGGCGGTTTTCCATATCGGTCACGATAGTACTCGTCCTCCCGCCAGGGGAGTCCGCGTGCCAGGTAGCGGTGGAGAAGGATTCGCGCGGGCGTCACTCACGGTGATGTCCGTGGGTGTCTCTGGAGCGGGAACGTTCCATGATGTCGATCGCAAGAGTTTCACATCTCGGATTGGTAACGCTCTCATATGTCGGGATAGTCATAGGCCGCCCGCATGGCATACGGTCACAGCGACATAACGCTGTTGTGTCTGGGGCCCACGAGGGGAATGCGGGCCACGGGGTGATCGATGTTTCGCGGGCGGTCCCGCGAGCGCTGTTCCGTGTGCGCAAGAGCGCGTCCCTCGGCCGGGCCATACCTCGAAAGGTGAACGATGCTCCGGAAACGCATAGGGCCAGTCCTGGCCGCCGCTTCCCTGGCCGCGGCGGGCGTGCTGGTTCTCGAAGCGCCGGCTCAGGCGGCCTCGTCACACGCCATCGTCAAGACGGGCGGCACCCGCGCCGGTGAGGTGTGGTTCAACCGCGCCGACGGCAGTCACGGCAACAACGCGTGGTTCGACCTGTACGACGCGAAATGCGATGCGGAACCGGTCTACGTCTACTGGAAGTACGTCACCGACGGCCTGTCCAAGTGGAACACGAACAGCAACGACGGCGGCTGCAACACCACCGCCGGCTTCAACCTCAAGAGCGGCAGCTTCACGATCGAATACAAGGTGTGCGTCGACGACGGCGTCTTCAGCGACACGTGCTCAGGCACCGTGAGGGACCGGAATTGAACGGCGAGAGCCGTACGAGGGAGTGCTGCGCATGAGAAGTCGCCTGCTGGCCGTCCTGACCACGCTGGTGCTGGCCGTGGGGGGCACGCTCGCCCTCGCGCCGCCGGCGCTGGCGGCGGCCTCGTCGAACGCGATCGTCAAGACCAACAACACCCGCGCCGGTGAGGTGTGGTTCAACCGTTCGGACGGCAGCCACGCCAACAAGGCGTGGTTCGACCTGTACGACGCCAAGTGCGACGCGCACTCCGTGTACGTCGAGTACCAGATCAACAACAACGGGACCGTCCAGAAGGAGAACGAGGGAGGCTGCGGCAGCACGAAGGGGTTCAACCTGCAGACCGGATACTTCGTGATCGTCTACCGCGTCTGCGTGAACGACACCTTCGGCAACCACCCGTGCTCGAACTGGGTGTCCGACCGCAACTGAGCCGATGAGCTCCGGCTCGCCGGGGTGAAGGGTGCCGGGGCCGGTCGGTGACGACGGGCCCCGGCATCCGACGCGCCGAGCGCCGTCGTCGCGCACGGCTGGAGCGGCAGGAGGGCGCCGGGAACGCCGACGGCGTCACACCTCGGGCGGCTGTCTCGTCGGACGGGTGACGGCCGCCGCGCGGAGGGAACCGACGACGCCATGTCCACACCGTCCGACCCGAGCCTGAGCGTGATCATGAGCGAGCGGGGTCACCTGGTCAACCTCGCGTACCGGCTCCTCGGGTCCCTGAGCGAGGCCGAGGACGTCGTCCAGGAGACGTACGCCCGCTGGTACGCCATGTCGCGGCGGCAGCAGGAGGAGATCGAGGTCCCCGGCGCCTGGCTGACGAAGGTCGCCGGTCGCATCTGCCTGGATCTGCTGCGCTCGGCGCGGGTGCGGCGGGAGCGCTACGTGGGGGACTGGATCCCGGAGCCGCTGCCGGAGCGTACGGAGCCGACGGGCGACCCGGCCGACCGTGTCACCCTCGACGAGTCGGTCAACATGGCCTTCCTCGTGGTGCTGGAGTCGATGACTCCGGCGGAGCGGGTGGCGTTCGTGCTGCACGACGTCTTCCGCTACCCCTTCGCGGAAGTGGCCCAGATCGTCGGCCGGACTCCGGCGGCCTGCCGCCGGCTGGCCTCGTCCGCCCGCCGGCGGGTCCGCGACTCGCGGCCTCCCGTGACGCCGGAGGCGCGGCAGGCGGGCGTCGTCAGGGAGTTCAAGCGGGCCTGGGAGGCCCGCGACATCGAGGCCCTGGTGGGCCTGCTCGACCCGGACGCCACGGTCGTCACCGACAGCGGCGGCCTGGTCGACGCGGTGCCCGGTCCGATCGAGGGCGGCGAGCGGATCGCGCGCCACGCGGTCGACCTCGTCGGCAGGGCGCCCGGCATGGCGATCCTGGAATGCTCGGTCAACGGCCGGCCCGGTCTGCTGGTGCGGCTGGACGGGGTGACGGTGACGGTGATGGCCTTCGAGGTCGCGGGTGACCGGATCACGCGCGTGTGGGGCGTACGGAATCCCGACAAGCTCAAGCCGTGGACCACGGAGTACGAGCGACGCCTCACATTCCCCGGGGCCGTCTCGTCGGATGAGTGAGGGGTTCGCCGACGCGTCCCCTCACGACGTGCCAGGAACGAACAAGGGGATGCCATGTCCACACCCACGACCGAGCAGGCCGGCCTCCGTTCGCGGCTGCCCGACCCGAGCGCGTTCTTCCCCGAGGAGGTGGGGATGCTGGCCGGGGGGATGGCCGCCGTCGTCGGCAACGGGCTGATTCCGCGGACCACCGTCGGCCTGGTGCAGCTCCGCGGCGGGCAGCTGGTCGGGAGCACGTACCACACCGTCCGGCAGGCCGGCCTGCTCCGTGAGGCGGGGGAGCCGGAGGAGCGCATCACCGCCGTGGCGTCCTGGCGGGACGCCCCGTACTTCACCGGCCCCGAACGGGTGGCGCTGGAGCTCGTGGAGGCCGTGCTGTCCCCGAACCCCGCCGGGGAGCGGGTCCCGGACGAGTTGTACGCCAGAGCGCGCGGCCACTACGACGAGCGGGCGCTCTGGACGCTCACCATGGCGATCGGCCAGATCTGCTTCTTCATCCCCGTCGCGCTCATCGCCAAGCCGATCCCCGGCCGGCCGCTGGGGGAGAACTACACAGGATGAACGGCGCCGTCAGTCGAACGCGCCGTGCAGGTCCTCGGCGGCGGCCATCCGCCTGACGAACCCGAACCGGCCGTCCCGCATCTCCCTGGCCGCGTCCATGAACGAGCCCAGCGCGACCCGGGAGAGCGCCCCGCCGACGCTGACCCGGCGGACGCCGATCTCGGCGAGCCGCGTCAGGGTGATGTCCGGGTCGGCGAAGCCCATCACGACGTTGACCGGCTTGCCGACCGAGGACACGACCGCGCGCATCTCGTCGAGCGTGCGCAGCCCGGGGGCGTACAGGACGTCCGCGCCCGCCGCCTCGAACGCCTGCAGGCGCCTGATGGTGTCGTCGAGGTCGCCGGCCTGCCACAGCAGGTTCTCGGCCCGAGCCGTCAGGACGAGGGGGACCGGCAGGGCGCGGGCCGCCTCGACGGCCGCCCGCACCCGTTCGACGGCCAGCTCGAAGTCGTAGATCGGCGCCGCGGGGTCGCCGGTGGCGTCCTCGATGGAGACCCCGGCCGCGCCGGCGGCCCAGGCGTCCGCGATCATCGTGGCCGCCTCGGCGGGGTCGTCGGCGAAGCAGTTCTCCAGGTCGGCGTTGACGGGCAGCGGCGTGGCTTCGCTCACGGCGCGGAGGTTGTCCAGGACGTCCTGCCTGCCCACCCGCCTGCGGCCGAGCTGGTTGGCCACGCCGAAGCTGGTCGTGGCCAGGGCTTCGAAGCCGAGCGAGGCCAGCAGCCTGGCGGTGCCCGCGTCCCACGGGTTGGGCAGCAGGAAGGGCTCGGGGCGCTCGTGCAGCTCGCGGAAGCGGCGGGCTCTGGCCGTCTGATCGTTCACGGGGCTCCTCAAGGGGTCGGATGACGCCCTCCACTCTCGGCCGCTGCCTTCCCTTCCGGCAAATGCATAGAACGGATGCTTCCATCAGGAAAACTGATGGATGTGATGACCATCGACGAAGTCGTGGCCTTCGTGGCCGTCGCCGAGTGGGGCGGTTTCACCGAGGCGTCCAGGCGGCTCAACCTCTCCCAGCCGGCGGTCAGCCGCCGGGTCCGGGAGCTGGAGCGGTCGCTGGGGGCGCCCCTGTACGAGCGGGCCGGTCGCCGGGTGCGGCTGACGGCCGCGGGCCGGGCGCTGCTGCCGCACGCGGAGGCCGTGCTGGCCACGGTCCGCGACGCCGAACGAGCCGTACGGGAGGAGGTGGCGCGGCAGGGTGAGACGAGGAGCCTCGGCCTGGCCATCGTCGGCACGCTGGCCGACTCCCACCTCGTGGACGCGCTGCGCGCGTTCGAGTCGCGTTCCCCCGACGTCGCGGTCGAGCTGACCACCGCCACCAGCCGGCAGGTCAGCGCGCTCGTCCGCACCGGGGAGGCGTCCCTCGGGCTGCGGTACTTCCCGGACGCCGACCCGCGGCTGGAGTCGATCCCGCTCGGGGCGGAGCGCCTGGTGGTGGTGGTCCCGGCCGCGCACCCCCTCACCGCCGGACGCCTGCCCGGCCTGGAGGCGCTGCACGGCGAGCGGTGGCTGGGGTTCTCTCCCGAACGGGGTCAGCCGGACTCGTTCGGGCACCTGCTCGACCGGCTCCTGCCCGCGGGCACGCGGGTGACCAGGATCGACAGCCTCACGGCGCAGAAGCGGCTGGCGCAGGCGGGGCTCGGCGTCGCCCTGATGCCCGTCAGCAGCGTCCACGAGGAACTGCGCATCGGCAGCCTGCGGGCGGTCGAGGTCGACGGCATGGAAGCGCGGCTGCCCGTGGTCGCCGTCCGGCGCCGGGGCGGCCATCGGGGGCCGCTCACGGAGGCGTTCCTGGAGGTGCTGCGCGAGCACACGCCGGGCCTGCGCGGCTGACGCGAGCTGATGTCCGAAATTGTGCGGATGTTGGCGTTCCGGACGGTCGTGCTAGCCGGTCGCCGCTGCCAGGATTCCGGTGACGCAGAATCCGGTCGAAAGAGGAGAAGCGATGGAATCGGGGCAGACGGTCGCGGTGTACGGGGCGTACGGGCACACCGGGCGGTTCGTGGTGGCGGAGTTGCTGGAGCGCGGGTTCGTCCCGATCCTGTCCGGGCGTGACGAGGTCAAGCTGAAGGCGCTGGACCACCCGGGGCTGGAGGTGCGGCCGGCCGCGGTGGACGATCCGGCCGCGCTGGACCGGGCGCTGGCCGGGGCCGCGGCCGTGATCAACTGCGCCGGGCCGTTCGCCACGACCGCCGCCCCGGTGATCGAGGCGGCGCTGCGGGCCGGCATCCCCTACGTGGACGTCGCCGCCGAGATCGAGGCCAACGCCGACACGTTCGCGCACTTCGAGGACCGGGCCCGCGCGGCCGGAGCCGTGGTCGTCCCCGCGATGGCCTTCTACGGCGGCCTGGGCGACCTGCTGGCGAGCGCGGCCATGGGCGACTGGACCGCGGCCGACGAGGCGCACGTCGCCTACGGCCTGAGCGGCTGGCACCCCACCGAGGGGACGCGCCTGGCGGGCCAGGTCTCCGGGCGGCGGCGGGACGGCCGGCGCGTCCGTTTCACCCAGGGGCGGCTGGAATACCACAGTGACGACCTGCCGACGCTGCGGTGGACCTTCCCCGACCCGGCGGGCCCCCGGGACGTGATCGGCGAGTTCACCATGGCCGACGTCGTCACGATCCCCAGCCATCTGCCCATCCCCGAGGTCCGCACGTACATGACCGTCGAGGCGGCCGGAGACCTGGCCTCCCCGGACACGCCGGCGCCGTTCGCGGCCGACGAGCGCGGACGGTCCGGGCAGACGTTCCTCGTCGACGTCGTCGTACGGTCCGGCGAGGAGCGGCGGCGGGCCGTGGCGAGCGGGCAGGACATCTACGCCGTCACCGCGCCGCTCGCGGTGGAGGCGGTCCGGCGCATCCTCACCGGGCGGACCAGGGCCGTCGGCGTGGCCTCCGCCGGCGCCATCTTCGACGCCCCCGACTTCCTCCGCGCGCTGTCCGCGCACCTCACGGTCACGCTGGAGACGCACCCCCCGGCCACGCCGGAGCCGACGGCACCCTGATCATCAGGGCCGGCCCTCGCCGTCCCGGTAGCGCCGCGCGGGTCGCGGTGCCGCTGTGTCCGGTTAATGCCCTCCTCATGTCCTCGATCGGTCTGTCCGGACTCGTGACGATGAAGCGCGGAAGACGGAACGGACAGTCAGGAGGACTGATGGGAACTCGCAGCATGCGCGGCCCCGGACGCGCGTTCAAAGCACTCGCCGGGCTCATCGGGTCGGCACTGGTGGTGTCGACCATGATCATCGCGTCGCCGGCGTCGGCGACCGCCGAATCCAGGGCGGTCACGAACTCTGTCGCGACCGCGGCCTGGGCCCCCCGGGTCGTCCCGCTCTACTCGGGCGAGCCGCGCATGGATCTGAGTTTCCCGGAGATGCGAGAGTCCTTCCTCGACGTCTGCGAGACCGAGGACATGAACGGTTACGCCTGCATCACCGTGGGAGACGGCGATGGGACGCACACCGGCTTCCCCCTGTTCAAGTGCGGATGGCGGAAGGTCTACGACTTCATCAACGCGGGCGCTCTCGTGAACAACCAGTACGGCGGCGCGAGGGTGAGGCTCTACAACGCGTCGCAGGCGGAGCTCGTGTCCTACGGGACCGGCAGGCACGGCATCCCCAACGAGATCCTGTACGCGACGGAGTGGATCAAAATCTGCTGAACCGGCCTTCCCCGGCCGGTCAGTCCGTGCGCTGGAGCAGGAGGGTGACGAACCCGAGGACGCCCCGGTAGCCGTGCAGCCACGAGTCGCGGTGCTCGCGGGCGGCCGCGCGGGCGGCGTCGGCGTCCGGACCGGGGTGTTCGTTGGCCCAGCGCAGCAGCGTCCCGGTCCAGGACCACTCGTAGTCGTCCCATTCGGACAGGTCGCTGGTGTAGGCGTAGACGGTGTCGAAGCCGGCGGACTCGGCGGCGGCGACGGTGCCGGGCAGGTCGAGGAACTCCGACGGCTCGGCACCGAGCCGGGCGAGCGCCTCCGGCGTCGGCTCGCGCTCCCAGAACCCCTCGCCGATGAGGGCCAGGCCGTTCGGCCTGAGGTAGCGCCTGACGTGGCCGGCGGTGGGGATGAGCCCGCCGAACGCGTGCGTGGCCCCGACGCAGAGCACCAGGTCGTACTGTTCGGCCACCGGGAAGCCGGCGGCGGGCCGTTCGTGCAGCCGGACGCGTTCCCACACGCCCTGGGCGTCGGCGTGCTCCTCGGCCGCCTTGAGCGCCTCGGTGGAGACGTCGACGCCGTCGGCGGTGGCGTCCTCGTAGAGCGCCAGCGCGCGCAGCGTCCACGCGGCCTCGCCGCAGCCGAGGTCGAGGATCCTGGCTCCCTCCGGCAGCCGGGCCCGGCGCAGCAGCCGGGTCACGTGCGCCCCGGAGACCGGTGCGGCGATGGGGTGGTCACGGTGGGCGAGATGGCTGATGAGCTGGCGGTCCATGGGACAAATCTGTCCTATGGCGGACGGGCGCACCAGCGGTTCGGCTCCGGTGGTGGACGCGCGGGGCCGGCGGGACGCTCACACCGTGACGACGATCTTCCCGGAGGCGTGTCCCGCCTCGGAACGCCGCAGCGCCGCCGGGATCTCGGCGAAGGCGTAGGTGCGGTCGATCACGGGTGTGACCTGGCCGGACTCGATGAGCTCGGTCAGCGCCAGCAGGTTCCGCCGGTTCTCGGTGCAGCCGATCACGTCGGCCGTGGTCATCGTCTGCGACACGAACGGCGACACCAGGGGCGCCGCGACCACGTGGGGCATGGGACGCAGCCACCGGCCGCCCTTGCCGCCGATGACCACGTAGGTGCCCTTGCGGGTCATCACCCGACGGCAGGCCAGAGCCGAGTGGCTGCCGGCGCAGTCCAGGACGACGTCGTAGCGCCGGCCCAGCCGGGTGAAGTCCTCCTTGGCGTAGTCGACGACCTCGTCCGCGCCGATCGACCTGACCAGGCCGACGTTGCGCGGGCCGCATACGCCGGTGACGTGCGCGCCGAACGCCTTGGCGAGCTGCACGGCGAAGGTGCCCACGCCTCCTGAAGCGCCGATCACGAGCACGCTCTGGCCCGGCCGGACCCGGGCCCGGTCGCGCAGCGCGATCAGGGCGGTGTTGGCCGCTAGGGGCACCGCCGCGGCCTGCTCGAACGTCAGGTTCTCCGGCTTGGGGGCCAGTTCGGCCGCGGGTACGAGGGCGTACTGGCCGAAGCCGCCCTGCTTGGACATCGCGTACACCTCGTCCCCCGGGCCGAACCCGGTCACGCCCTCGCCGACCGCCTCGACCTGCCCCGCGACGTCGGCGCCGAGGATGGCGATCTTCGGCCGGCGCGGCCCCAGGGGGCCGCCCATCAAGCGTGAGACGCGCGGCTCGCCTCTCATGAGGTGCCAGTCGAACGGCTGGACGGAGGTGGCGCGCACCCGGACCAGCACGTCGCCGCGGCCCGGCACGGGCCGGTCGACGGTGGTGAGCTCGAGCGCGTCGGGCGAGCCGTACGAGCGCAGGACGAACGCCTTCATCGTCTTCTCCTCGGAGGGATTCGGAGTCACGCGATCAGCGTAAAAATCCTGTTCAAAGGGGTCATCGGCCGAAAGTACGCCTGATTGAGCGACGATCGGCCAGCTCAGAACGGACCTTTCTGGCGATGAGCCGCCACCGGTCCCACCGTCACGATCGACGGCATGACAGACAAGATGGCGACGCGGCGGGAGCGGGCGGGCTGGACCGTCACCGCCCTGATCGGGCTCGGCCTCATCCCGGTGCTCGCCGGCGGCATCCGCCTGGCCGAGCTGACCGGCGGCGCCACGGTCACGCCGGACAACGCGCGCTTCCTCGCCTCGCCCGTCCCGATCCTGCTGCACATCGTCGGCGTGACCGTCTACACCGTGCTCGGGGCCTTCCAGTTCGTCCCCCGGCTGCGTCGCAGGAAGCCCGGCCGGCACCGGAAGGCCGGACGGCTGCTGGCCCCGTGCGGGCTCGTCGCGGCGCTCAGCGGGATGTGGATGGCCGTGTTCTACGCCCTGCCCGAGCATGACGGGCCGCTCCTGGCCGTCTTCCGGCTGGTGTTCGGCGCGGCCATGGCCGCCTCGATCGTGCTCGGCCTGGCCGCGGTCCGGCGGCGCGACTTCACCGCGCACCGCGCCTGGATGATCCGCGGGTACGCGATCGGCCTGGGCGCGGGCACGCAGGCGTTCGTGCTGGCGCCCTACTACGCGATCGCCGGCCCGCCCGACGCGCTCGCCAGGGCGCTGCTGCTCGGCGCCGGCTGGGTGATCAACCTGATCGTGGCCGAGGCGATCATCCAGAGGTGGCCGGTCCGGTTCAGCTCCTGACCCGGTTCGTCTCGTACGCCCACATGGCGATCTCGACCCGGTTCCGGGCGCCGAGCTTGGCCATCAGGCTGGCGATGTGGGACTTGACCGTGCTGAGTGAGATGTGGAACTCGTCGGCGATCTCCCCGTTGGTCCGCCCGCGCGCCACCGTCACCAGGATCTCCTCCTCCCGATCGGTGAGCGCCTCGACGGGACGGACCGGCGGACCGGCGGGACCGGTCCTGGCGAAGGCGTCGAGCAACCGGGCGGTGACGCTCGGGGCGATCAGCGCGTCGCCGCCCGCCGCGGCGTGCACCGCCTGGGAGAGCAACTGGGCGCCGGCGTTCTTCAGCAGGAAGCCCCGGGCGCCGGCCCGCAGCGCCGCGTAGACGTACTCGTCGAGGTCGAACGTGGTGATGACGACGACCGCGAGAGGATCGGCGACGTCCGGCCCGGCGAGGGCTCGGGTGGCGGCGATCCCGTCGAGGCCGGGCATGCGGATGTCGAACAGGCACACGTCGGGGCGCAGCCGCCGGGCCAGCTCGACGGCCCGCCGCCCGTCGGCGGCCTCGCCGACGACCTCGATGTCCGGCTGCGCGTCCAGGATCATCACCAGCCCGGTACGGACGATCTCCTGGTCGTCGGCGACGAGCACCCGGACGCTCACGTCGCCGCCCCCGTCCGGGGCAGCACGGCGGTCACGGTCCAGCCCCTGCCGGGGTTGGGACCGGCCACGCACGTGCCGCCCAGCAGGCCGGCGCGTTCGATCATGCCGACCAGCCCGTAGCCGGGCGAGGCGTTCAGCCGTACGAGCCCGTCGTCGCTCACCCGCAGATGCACCGACGTGTCGTCGGCGTCGACGCGGACCTCGATGCGGGTGGCGTGGCGGGCGTGCCGCCGGGCGTTGGTGACCGACTCCTGGGCGAGCCGGTAGACGGCGGCGCCGACCGAGGGGGAGAGCCCGTCGAGGTCGCCGGAGACCTCCACGTCGACGGCCGGGCCGGACGGGCTCCCGGCCGCCAGCCGCTGGAGGTCGGCGATGCCCCGGCCGGGCTGCTCGGCGTGGCGCAGCACGCGGACCATGGCCCGCATCTCGTCCAGGGCCCGCGCCGCCTCGGCCTCGATCACCCGCAGCGCGTCGGTCGCGGCCTCCGGTCGCGACGCCGCGGTGGCGAGGCCCGCCTGCGCCCGGATCGCCATGGCCGAGATGTGGTGGGCGACGGTGTCGTGCAGGTCTCGCGCGAGCCGCTCGCGTTCGAGGGACTTGACCTGTTCGAGCTCGCGCGCCCGCGCCCCGGCCCGGAACCGGAAGGCCGCGCCCAGCGCGAGGGCCGCGAACATGACGGCGAGCCCGCCGACCGCGTCGGCGGGCGCCATGCGGCCGGCGGCCATCGCCAGGAAGATCGAACCGAACATGATCGGCAGCCCGATCACGACCTCGCGCCCCGACCCCCACCGGGTCAGCGCGTAGACCAGGATCAGCAGATAGGCCAGGGTGTTCGTCTCCGCGGACTCGCCGGCCGTGACGAGCGTGGCCAGGTTCGTGACGCCGAAGGCGATCGCGAGCATGAGCAGCGGACGGGTGCGGCGCCACAGCAGCGTGGGGATCAGCCCGAGGGTGATGAGCACCGCGACGGTCCGCCACGGGAGGTCCGCCCGCAAGGCTCCTTCGAGCACCGCGACCGGGACGAGCACCGCCACGAGCGCCCAGTCACGCCACCCACGCGCGGGCGGGCCGGGGGGCCGCGGCTCATTCCACAGGGAGCGGACGAGACCGATCACGTGCTCATCGTACGAGAGCGCCCCGTCAGTCGGTCAGGACGAGTTTCCGGCGTCTGCCGAGCACATGGGCGCCGTCAGTTCAGGTTCTGAACGTCTCCTGGTTCCGGCAGTCGTAGAAGGTGTAGACGCCGTTGCTCTCGCCCAGCAGCATCAGCTTGGCTCCGTCGCGCAGTTCCTTGCCGCTGGCGCGGTCGGCGGCCCTTGTCGGGTTCGGCGCTCTCCTGCGTGTCGGAGCGCCGGTCGACCTCTGCGACGGTCATGGGAACTTTCGTGTGGATCAACGCGGAACACGGGATGCCGGGGCGCGATCCGGTGGAACTCCGGCAGCGGCGCCGTCGGCCTCAGCCCCACGTGAGGCCGCGCACCGGGTGCGATGGCGAGGTAGCGGCGGAGGATCTCGGCCCGATGCTCGGACGGGATCTCCTCCAGCAGGACCGGGGTGTCACGCCCCCGGCGGCGGAGCGTGGCCCTGCCACCCGCGGCCCGGACGTTGCGCACCCGGTTCGCGTCCGGCCCGAGCATCGAGACGAGGAACTCGGCGTCGCGGTGGCGGGCGACCGCGACGGGAACCGACGTGACCTTCCCGCTGCGGCGCCCTTCCACCTTCAGCACGGCGGTCCGGTGCGGTGACAGCCGCCGAGCCCCGTAAACCAGGACGTCGAGCCGGTTCATGAGCCGCATGAGCGCGTTCGGCCGCCCTCCGCGGTACATCGCGCGTTTCAGGGCCGCGAGCCCGCGTACGATCATTCAGTCCTCCTCCACAACGCGACCGTGGCCAGACCGGGAACGCACGGAAGGACCAGCAGCCAGCCCAGCAGCGGCGCCAGGCCGACGTCGCCCGAGGTGTCGCGGACGGTCAGCGCGGCGACCGCGACGCAGAGCCCGGACACGAGCAGCGCGACCGCCGCCGAGAAGGTCCAGCGCTTGGCGGCGCCGGCCGCCCAGATCGTGCCGGCCCAGCCGAGGAGTCCCAGCGCCCCGACCACGGCCAGGATCACCAGGTACGCGGTGACGGCGGCGTCGATCTCACCGGACGTGTAGGCCGGGTAGCCCGCCCTGATGTGATCCGCCAGGACGGTCCGGTCAACGAACGGGAACAGGGCGGCGACCACCCGCCGGGCGCGACCACCCCGACCCGCTCAGTGGCCCACGCTCTGGTAGTGGGTGAGCTGGCGGCGCCAGATGAGGCAGGCCGGCCAGAGCAGGACCACGCCCAGCAGCGGGGCGGCCAGGGCCCAGGGGGTGTCGAGCTTGCCCAGCACGACGCTCGACGGGATGTAGGCCACGAAGGCGACCGGCAGCACGTAGGTGAGCAGCCGCTCGGTCACGCCGCCGAAGATCTTCATCGGGTACGAGCCGAACTTGCTGAAGACGTCGTCCAGGAAGACCCGCAGGGCGAAAGTGTCGATCATGCGCAGCGACAGTGAGCAGAGCGCGAGGAGGAAGGCGGCCTCGATGAGGGCGCCGCCGACGATCGCCAGGGCGCAGAAGGCGACCAGGCCGGGGCTCCAGCCGACCTGGGCGTCCTGGGAGGCGACGGCGAGCAGCGCCACGCCCACCAGCAGGTCGCCGAACTGGGCCAGGCCCATCCGGTTGCCCATGAGCTGGACGAGCGGGTTGAGCGGGCGCAGCAGGAAGCGGTCGAACTCGCCGTTGCGCACCACCCAGTGGATGTCGTGCACGCTCATCATGGGGATCATCGCCAGGGCGTGGGCCGTCAGGCGCATGCCGTACAGGAAGGCGATCTCCGCCAGGCCCCAGCCCGCGAGCGAGGGGAAGGTGTGCATCACCACCCAGATGAAGGCGAACCCGGTGCCCTGCCAGATCGCGCCGCTGAGGACGCCGATCGCGGTGTTCAGGCGGTACTGCAGGGCGCCGCGGGCGGAGGCGCGCTGGAGCAGGACGTACAGGCGCAGGGCGCGGACGACCTCAGCCACCCTGGATCACCACCCTGCGACGGGTGCGTGACCAGGTCAGCGTGAGCAGGGCCCACAGCCCGGCGACCCAGGCGAGCTCGACCAGCAGAGGTCCCGAGATGTCGGAGATGTGGCCGACGTAGATCGCCGCGGGCACGTACCCCAGGTACTTGAACGGCAGCACCTCGGCCAGCGTGCCCAGGAAGCCGGGGAAGAAGGCGAGCGGCACCATCGTCCCCGCGAAGAACTGGCTGACCAGCTGGTAGAGCAGCGAGATCGCGCCGATCTCCAGCATCCAGAAGCCCGCGAGGCTGATCAGCAGCGCCAGTTGCACGGCGATCACGTACCCGAGCGCCAGCGTGACCACGTAGCCGGGCCCGTTGACCGGCGCCGTGATCGACCCGACCAGCAGCACCACCGGCACGACCGGGGCGAGCAGCAGCAGGCTGCCCGCGGTGTTGCCGGTCTGGAAGGCGGCCATCTGCCGCAGGTAACCGATCGGCCGGGCCAGGTCGAAGAAGACCGTCCCGGTGCGGATGCGGTGGTGGATGACGCGGGAGACGGTGGTCTGGGTGGCGAAGGCCTGCAGGTTGGCCAGGGTGAGGTAGGCGAGCAGGGCTTCGAGGGTGAGCCCTCCGGCCTCGGGCCGCGACCCGTACACCGCGGTCCAGATCATGCGCAGCAGGAACACCTGGGCGACCAGCGTCACGCAGGTCATGACGATGGTGCTGCGGTAGGCCAGCGCGGAGAGGAAGCCGACGCGGGTCATCGGGCGTAGATCCCTTTGATCACGCTCTCCAGGTCCGGTTCCTCGATCGACAGGTCGCGGATCGTGTGCTCGGCGGAGATCGCGGCGATCATGGCGGGCAGGTCGCCGTGGATGTCGAAGACGTGGCGGCCCTCGTCGTCGCGCGCCACCCCGCGCACCACCTCGGGCGCGGACTCCAGCAGCACCACCAGCCGTCTGGGCTGGTCGACCAGCGCGTCGATGGCGCCGTCGAAGAGCACCTTGCCGTGGTCGATGAGGATGATCCGCTTGCACAGCGCCTCGACGTCGGCCAGGTCGTGCGTGGTCAGGATGACGGTGGTGCGCCCGGTCCGGTTGGTCTCCACGACGAACTCGCGCACCGCCTCCTTGGCCAGCACGTCGAGCCCGACGGTCGGCTCGTCGAGGTAGAGCAGCGGCGGCTCGTACAGCACGGCCGCGGCCAGGTCGCCGCGCATCCGCTGGCCCAGGCTGAGCTGGCGGACCGGGGTGTCGAGGAAGTCGTCGAGCCCGAGCAGGTCACGCAGTTTCTTCAGCGAGGCGTCGAAGCGTGCGGCGGGGACGTCGTAGAGCGAGCCGACCAGGCGTAAGGACTCGATCAGGGGGAGGTCCCACCATAATTGGCTGCGCTGGCCGAAGACGACGCCGACCCGGCGGGCGTTGGCCGACCGGTCGCGCCACGGCACCAGCCCGTTGACCCGCACGGTGCCCGCGGTGGGGGTGAGGATGCCGGTAAGGATCTTGATTGTGGTCGACTTGCCGGCGCCGTTGGGCCCGAGATAGCCGATGACCTCGCCCTCGTCGATGGCGAAGCTGATGTCGTCGACGGCGGTCCTCTCCTCGTACTGGCGGGTCACGAGGGTGCGGAGCGCCCCGAAGGGGCCGGAGAAGGTACGCGGGCGGCGGAAGACCTTGGTTAACCCCTCGACCCGGATCATGACGGAATTTTTTCGGTACGGGTCGAGGGCTGCAAGCTTTTTTCAGGGCTTCATGGCCGGGGTGAAGACGACCGGGAGGGCCGACAGCATGCGGTTCCAGATGTTGCGGCGCCAGCGCAGCTCCTCCGGCGCGACCGCCAGGCGCACGTCCGGCAGCCGGTCCAGGAGGACCTCGACGGCCGTCTTGGAGATGATCTCGGCCAGCTCGGGGGCGGGGAACGGGCAGCTGTACTCGCCGTGGCCGAACGCCATGTGCGCCCGGTTGGCCGCGGAGTGACCCTGCCGCACCTGCGGGTCGGCGTTCGCGCCGACGAGACTGATCACGATCATGTCGCCGCGCCGGATGCGGTGGCCGGCCAGCTCGCAGTCCTGCGCGGCGTAGCGTGACGGCAGGTTCTGGGCGGGCGGGTCCTTCCACAGGACCTGGTTGAGCGCCTCGGCGACGCTGCTCCGGCCGCCCTGGAGGTCCATCTGGAAGTGGTCGTCCACGAGCATCAGGCGCAGCGTGTTGCCGATCCAGCCGGCGCAGTTGTCCTGCGAGGCGATCAGCAGCGACAGCATGTCGTAGACGACCTCGGGGTCGGTGAGCCGGGCGTCGTGCGTCACCAGCCGGGAGGCGAGGTCCTGGCCGGGCCGGACGCGCTTGCCGGCGACCAGGCGGCCCATGAGCTCGCCGACCTTCGTCTCCGCCTCGTCGCGGTTCGCCGGGTCGTTCATGGCCTGGAAGATGGCGCGCAGCAGGGTGCCGACGTCCGGCTCCGGCAGCCCGAACAGCCGGGCGATGACCTGGGCCGGCATCCGGTGGGCATACTGGGAGACCAGGTCGGCCTCGCCGTCGCCGGCGAACAGGTCGACGTTGGCGTCGGCGACCTTCTCGCACAGCTGGGTCAGCTCGATGCGGTCGATCTCGTCCAGCGCGTCGCCGATGGCGCCGCCGCGCCGCCGCCGCTCCTCGCCCTCGGTGAACACCACCGACGGCTGGTACGTGACGTGCGGGCGGGCCGGCCAGTCCGGCGGCACCAGGTCGTGCTGGTTCCAGCGGCGCGGGTCGCGGGCGAACAGCTGCGGCTGGCTCGTCACATGGTGCAGCTCGCGGTAGCCGAGGACGAGCCAGGCGGGCAGGTCGGCGTCGAGCAGCACAGGCACGACCGGGCCGTGCTCCCTGCGCAGCTTCTCCAGGAACGCGGCCGGGTCGTCGAGGACCTCCGGCTCGTACAGCCGGACGGCGCCGGCGTGCTCAGGATGTCCGGGGTTCGTCACGGCTGCCCTCTCAGGCCGGGGTCCGGTCGTACAGGTGGGTGAGATGCTCGACGAGCGTGATCAGCACGTGCTTGCACGACTGCCGCTCCCGCGCGTCGCAGTCGACCAGCGGGATGCCGGGCGACAGGTCCAGCGCCTCGCGCACGGCGTCCAGCGACGGGCCGCCCGCGAAGCGGTTGACCGCGACCACGAACGGCATGTCGTGGTGCTCCAGCCGGTCGATCGAGTAGAACGAGTCCTCCAGGCGGCGGGTGTCGACCAGCACGACCGCCCCCAGGCTGCCGGCGAACAACTGGTCCCAGACGAACCAGAACCGCTCCTGGCCGGGCGCCCCGAACAGGTAGAGCACGGCGCTGTCGCTGACCGTGATGCGCCCGAAGTCGAAGGCCACGGTGGTGGTGGTCTTGGTACGGACCCGGCTCGCGTCGTCGATGCCCACGCTCGCCTCGGTCATCACCTCTTCGGTGCTCAGCGGGCGGATCTCGCTCACCGAGCCCACCATGGTGGTCTTGCCGACGCCGAAGCCGCCCACGACCACGATCTTCATCGCGTCCGCGGCGGAGTCGTGCAGCGGCGCCCGCACGGGGGTCTCGTCAGAGGTTGTTGAGCGCAACGAGCACCTGCCTCAGGATGTCCGGGTCCGGCTTGCCCGCCGTGGCGCCGGCGGACGGGTGGCGTACGGTGATGCGGCCCGTGTCGAGCAGGTCGCGCAGCAGGATCTTCACCACGCTGACCGGCAGCCGCAGCTCGGCGGAGAGCTCCACCACGGCCGTCGGGCGGCGGGCCAGCTGAAGGATCTTGACGTGCTCCGACTGCATGCCCGGGACCGGGTCGCACTCGCTGACGATGAGCGAGACCGAGTCGAACGCGGTCTCGTCGGCGCGGGTGCGGCCCCCGGTGACCGTGTAGAGGCGGTCCGGGCTCTCCCGGTCGATCGGGCGCCGGTTCACGAGGCGTCGCCCTCCGCCGGTCTAGGAGCCGCGGTGAGGTACACCCCGATCTGCTCGACCAGTTCGTTCATGTTGTGCGCGATCAGCCCGACCTCGGCGTCCTCCTCGGCGACCACCGCCAGATGGGCGCCCTCTCCGGCGGGCACGATGAGCAGCAGCCCACCGGCGAACTCCACCATCGCCTGCCCGGCGCCGATCGCGTCGCCGAACTCGGCCGAGGCGCTCAGCGACAGGCTCTGGATCCCGGCGGACAGCGCCGAGAGCTGGTCGGCCCTGTCCCTGGTGAGGCCGCTGCTGTAGCTCATCTTGAGCCCGTCCCTGGTCAGGACCAGGACGTACCTGATGCCGGGGGTCCGGTCCTTGAGGCTCTCCAGCAGCCCGTCAATGGTGCGATCCGTGGAACGCGATGCGTCGATAGTGCTCATCGAAACGCGGGGCGTCCGCCCGGGGGCGGCCCCTGCCTCCTATCTGAGAAGAAGTGGTCCGGTGCTCGCCGCGCCCGGAGGTCTAGGCGTCGCCGGAGGCCGGATCGGCGGGACGCCCGCGACCGCCCGCCTGACGGAACGCGGCGAACCTGGCCGCCGCCTCGCGCCCGCCGCGCTGCGGCTTGACCGCCGTCGCCGGCCGCGACCCGGTGGCCTCGGCGAGCGTCTGGCCGCGCCGCCGCCGCGGCAGGGACTCCTCGGCCTCCTCCACAGGCGCCGCCTGAGCGGGCACCGTCGCGGCCACCAGGGCGGGGCGGGCCTGCCGCTCGATCGCGGCGGGCGGCTCGCCGGCCCTGGGCTGGGTGATGAGGACGCGCGGGATCAGCATCACGACACCGGTGCCGCCCCTGGCCGACGGCCGGAAGCTGACTGTGAGGCCGTACTTGTCGACCAGCCGGCCCACCACGGCCAGGCCCAGCCGGGTGCCGGAGAGCGTGCGCAGGTCGAGCGGCTCGGAGACGAGCTTGGCGGCGTGCCGGCGCTCGCGGGGGCGCATGCCCAGGCCGCTGTCCTCGATCGTGACCACCATGCCGGCGTCCTCCTCGTCCACGTACACGTGCACCTCGGTGCCGTGCGCGGAGAAGGTCGCGGCGTTGTCCATGAGCTCGGCCAGCGCGTGCATCACGCCTTCGGCGGCGTACCCGACCACGGCGACCGTGCTGGTGGAGTGGACGCGGACGCGCTGGTAGGCGCTGATGCGGCCCATCGCGCCGCGCAGGACGCTCTCCATCACGATCGGCCGGGTCCACCTGCGGCCGGAGCGGCCGCCGCTGAGCAGGGCGATGTTGTCGGCCAGCCGGCCGAGCTGGGAGACGCGGTGGTCCAGGTCGAGCAGGTCGGCGAAGACCTCCTCCTGGTCGCCGTACTCCTCCTCCAGGTCGCGCAGCCGCGCGAGCAGGCTGGTGGCCTGGGCCTGCACCCGGGCCGCGGCCCCGGCGCAGGCGGCCATCACGGCGGCGCCCCTGCGGTCACCTTCGGAGAGGTGCTGCGCCGTCTCGGTGAGCAGGTCGCGCAGCGGGGCGTGCACCGGCCGGCGCACCCCGGCGAGCGCGGAGGCGACCGGCTTGCGCTCCGCCTGGATCTGCCTGACCAGTTCGGGCAGCGTGTCGCGGGTGAGCGTGAGGATCTCCGACTCGGTGGCCGAGCGGGACGCGTGCGCGATGGCCCGCTCGCGTTCGAGCCCGTCGAGCTCGTTCGCGGTGGCCTTCAGCAGCTGTTGCAACGGTCCATCGGGAGGCCGCGGCAGGCGGGAGAGCGCGTCGGGGACGGAACTGCCGCCGCGCATCTGGCGGCCGAGCGCCGGCAGCGTGTCCTCGGCCACCCGGACGATCTCGCGCTCCAGCCGGGCGACCCGGGAGGCGGCGGCCCTGGCCTGCTCGCGCAGGCGGCGGCCGGTGGCGACATGGTGGGCGATCACGGCGGCGGCGGTGGTCAGCAGCACCGCGCAGAGCCCACCGGTGATCGCCATCACCCCGCGGGCGTCGGCCGGCGTGGCGAACCCGGCCCACAGCCACAGGCAGGACACCACGACCATGGTGCCCAGGGCGGTGATCACTGTGAGCTCTCGCGGGGCGAGATCGCGCCGCGTCTGAAGAGGTACGTCTGCTGACATCCGCGGTCCTCGGGGGGTCGGTACTGCTGCTCCCCGTGCAGCAGAGGCTTACTGTTACCGCCACGTGACAGAGCGCGAACGGGAACAGGCGCTTACCGTAGCACCAGGTGGATCAGAGACAACAGGCAAAACACCCGTTTCACTTCAGTCCACCTTTAGTCAACTTATATGTCGACTTATCGGGCCGATAACGTCAGCGGTCGAACCAGCGGGCGGCGGCGGGTGTGAGGAGCATGGCGATGACCAGCCCGGGAAGGAGGACGCCGGGCGTCAGGAGCGACCGGGTCGCGAAGCCGGAGTCGATCCACGCGATCACCAGGGAGCTCGCGATCGTGACCGCCTGGAGCGCCGTCGCCCCCCATCGCACCCGTCGCTCCCGCTTGGGGAAGCGCGCGAGGATCCATCCGGTCAGTCCCGTGAGCGTCGCGCCGAGGACGGCGAGGCCCCACAACGCCAGGCGCATGCCGGTCACCGCCGCGACGATGCTCAGGATCAGCCCTATCACCCCCAGCAGCAGTTCGAGCGCCAGGAGGAAGTGCGCGGCCTGCACGGTCAGCGGCCAGCGGGATAACTTGCCGTTGGTCATGCCTGTCACCCTAGAGGCGCGGGTTCACTGAAAGGCGTTGTCCGCGGAATGTCGGGGACGTTTGGTACACAAACACCATGGGTGTGAGTGTCGACGAGTTCCTCGAACTGCTGAAGAGCCTTCCGGAGGTGCGCACGAGCGACGGGCCGGGCTGGGTCGCGATCAAGGTGCGGGGCAAGGGCTTCGGATACCTGTGGGAGGACACCGAGACGGTCGGGCTCAAGTCGACGATCGAGGAGCAGCTGGCGCTGGTGGCCGAGCGGCCCGAGGTGTTCGAGGTGCAGTTCACCGCGGGGCGGTTCGGGTGGGTCGTGGTCCATCTTGACAAGATCGACTACGACGAGCTGTTCGAGCTGACGGCCGAGGCGTGGTGCCTGACCGCGCCGAAGGCCCTGGTCACCGCCTTCGAGGCCGCCCATAAAATAGGCGGTTAATGGGACAGATCAGACTTCGGGAGTGGCTGGAGGAGGACGCGCCGGTCGTGCTGCGCGCCTTCCGGGCACCCGACCTGCGGTCGCAGAGCGCGTGGCCGGTCGTCACCCCGCGCGACGCGGTCGGCTGGATCGCCTCCTGGGAGGGCGCCGGTCACGCCTTCGCCGTCGTCCTGGACGGGTGGGTCGTCGGCAACGTGGCGGTGACCCGGATCGACGACCACGACACCGGCTCGGTGTCCTACTGGACGGTCCCCGAGGCGCGGGGCCAGGGCGTCGCGGCGTCGGCCCTCCGCGCGCTGACGCGCTGGGCCTTCACCGAGCGCGGCCTGCACCGGCTGGAGCTGGGCCACCGGGTCGACAACCCGGCCTCCTGCCGGGTGGCGGTCAAGGCCGGCTTCCGCCGGGAAGGGATCGAACGCGACCGGCTCCACCACGACGGGGGCCGCCACGACGTCGAGCGCCACGCCCGCCTCGCCACCGACCCGCCACCGCCCGTCCGGACCTGACGAGTCCCCCACCACTCGCCCGCCCGGCTCGTGCCGGCCATGCGGAAGCGGGAGCGGGTGGTCAGCGGGTGGGCGGGTGATCTACGCTGGCCGGGTGGACGGCGACAGCCTGGCCGCGGCCGACCTGCTGGCCGCCCTGGGCCGGGTGGCGGGCATCCTGTCCGCGTTACGACACCCGTTCGCGCGCAGCCGCCCCTTCTCCTATGTGGTGCCGCCCGCCGGGGTGCGGACCGGCAACGCGTTCATGCTGCCCGACGGCCGCGAGGTGACGTTCGCCGTGCTCGTGGCGGCGTCCGGCGACGGGTTCCGGGTCGAGGGCGGGGCGACGGTGGAGGACGAGCCGCTGCTCTCGCTGCCCGCCGTGCACGCGCCGGAACTGCGCCGCGCGCTGGCCCTGCTGGACGAGTACGCCGCCGAGGTGGCAGGCGCGGCGGGCCGGCTGCTCGATGGCGCGCTGGACGAAATTGTCTAGTTGTCAGACAATGTCTGGCATGAAGAATGGCCCCCTCGCCGTCGTCGGCGCCGCCGTGCTCTGGGGGACGGCCGGCACCGCCGGGTTGCTCGTCTCCGCCGACTCCGTCGCCCTGGCCGCCGCCCGGCTGGTCATCGGCGGGGCCGCGCTCGCGGTGTTCGCCAGGTCGGGGCTCAGGCGGGCGCTCCGGCCCGGCCTGCTGCTGGCCGCGGTGGCCGTGGCCGCCTACCAGCTCTGCTTCTTCGCCGCCGTGGCGCGCACCGGCGTGGCGATCGGCACGGTGGTGGCGATCGGCAGCGGGCCGGTCTTCACCGGGCTGCTCTCCTGGGCGCTGCACCGCCGCCGGCCGAGCGCGCGCTGGGCGGCGGCCACCGCCGCGGCCGTGGCGGGCTGTGTCGCGCTGATCGCGGGCGGCGGGGCGGAGGCCGGTGGGCAGGTCGTGTCGGGGGTGCTGCTGGCGCTGCTCGGCGGGCTGCTGTACGCGTTCTACGCGGTGAGCGCGGCCGGCGCGATCGGCGCGGGCGCGGAGTCGAACGCGGTGATGGGCGTGCTCTTCGGCGGGGCCGCGGTGCTCATGCTGCCGGTCCTGCTCTGGCAGGGGGTCGGCTGGCTCGGGGAGCCCGCGAGCCTGCTCGCCGTCCTCTACCTGGGCCTGGGGACGACCGCGCTGTCCTACTTCCTGTACGGGCGAGGGCTGCGGACCACGCCGGTGGCCACGGCCGCCACGCTCGCGCTGGCCGAGCCGGCGGTGGCGGCGCTGCTCGGCCTGGTCGTGCTGGGTGAGAGGCTGACCCCTGTCTCGGTGGCGGGGCTGGTGCTGCTGGCGATCAGCCTGGTGGCCGTGGCCCTCCCGGAGAAGGGGCGCGGGACCGTACCAGAAAGTGAGGATGGCTCGGCTTTGGGGCGGGAGGTGCCGGCGGAGCGTTAGAGTCGCACCCGTGCGGACCCCGATCAGACCCGTCTCCGCCGTCGGCGCGCTCGCCGGCGCGCTGCGCGGTCGAGTGCTGTCCGGCGAGATCGAGCCCGGCACGGCCCTGCCCGAGCAGGAGATCGCCGCCGCCTACGGGGTGGCGCGGCCGACAGTGCGCGAGGCGCTGGCCCGGCTCGTCCACGAAGGGCTGCTCCGGCGGGAGCGCAACCGCAGCGCCTACGTCCCGGAGGTGACGACGGCCGACCTGGACGACCTGATGTTCGTGCGGCGTCCGCTGGAGGACCTGATGGCGGGGGCGCTGGCCGGGCGGCGGGTGGCCGAGGCCGACGCGGCGCTGGAGCGGATGGCCGCGCTCGACGCCGGGATGCCGTGGTCGGAGTCGGTGGCGGAGCACATGGCGCTGCACGAGGCGCTGATCGAGGCGGTGGGCAGCCCCCGGCTGGTGCGGCTCTACGGCGTGCTCGCGGCCGAGACCCGGCTCGGGCTGGTGCGGCTGCGCCGGGTCTACGAGGACCGGGACGTGCTGGTGCGCGAGCACCGAGAGCTGCTCGACGCCATCGCGACCGGCCCCGCCGACGCCGCCCGCGCGGCCGTGGCCGCCCACCTCTCCCATACCTGGGGGGCCTGAGGCCGACGGGTACGCGCGAACCCTTGCGGGACAGCCCCAGAACTCGCAAGAATCGCGGCCATGCACGGCAACCCGATGCCGGACTCCTACGTGTACGTCACAGAAGAGGGCGTAACCCGCCACTACGCCGACGGGAGCGTCGAGGCCCTCGCGTGGGAGGACGTCGTGGAAGTCCGTGTGGTCACCGAGACCGATTCCGACGTCCTTTATGTTCTGCTCGACCGCGACGGCGAGGGCTGCGTGGTTCCGCGTTCCGCGACGGACGCGACATTTCTGGCGCGCTTACGTTATCTGCCGGATTTCGACCTGGACCGCCTGACCATGGCGAGCGACGCGCGGCACGCCGGGGTGGTGGTCGTGTGGCGGAGTCCCGACCCCCCGTCGGCGCTGCCCGACCTGGAGTACGACTGACCGTGGCGCCTGGCCGTATCGCCGGGAAAACAAATCCGTAATTCCACGAATACCCTCTCTAGAGATCACTAGTGGATCGTTCCGTCAAGCCCTCAAGGTCGTTGACCTTCGTCCGATTGTGGACATATCACGATATTCCCCATCACCTGGATGATCTTTAGTCTTTAGTGGGGGCCGCCGCCCTTGATGAAGCACGGGGACCTCGCCGACCCGTGAGCGGGGTCAAGGCACGTCTGTCATCACGCGGCACGAAGATTCTGGGTGGTGCTATGAGGGTGCGGACCGGAGAGTCCGTTGGCGCGCTCCTCAACGCTCAACCGCGCCATGCGTCGAGCATCTGGACGCGCGCGTACCTGCGGCTGCTGCTGTCGGGGGACACGGCCTGCGCGCTGCTGGCGTGCGCGAGCGTGCTGGCCGTCCGGCTGCTGAACGGCGTCTACGTCCCGGCGGAGGAGTTCCTCCTGGGCGCGGGGCTGGTCACGGCCTGGCCGGTCACGCTCGCCCTCGGCGGGGCCTACCGGCAGCGGGCCAACGGCGAGGGCACCGACGAGTTCAAGGCGGTGCTCAACGGCGGCGTCGGGCTGATGGCCGCCGTGGCCATCGGCGCGTACGCCACGCAGACCCCGATCGCACGCAGCTTCGTGATGGCGATGCTGCCGCTGGGCCTGATCGCCACGCTCTACTTCCGCTACCGGATGCGCAAGCGGCTGCACCGCAGGAGGGCGGTCGGCGAGTACATGCGCGAGGTCATCGCGGTCGGCCACCGGGAGTCGGTCCTCGACCTGGTGATGCAGTTCCGCCGGCAGACGTACCACGGGATGCGGGTCGTGGGGGCGTGCCTGCCGGCCGAGCGGCAGGACGACGACCTGGACGGGATCCCGGTCCTCGGCACGTTCGCCGACGTCGCGGACGTGGTGGCGCGCACCGGGGCGGACGCCGTCGCCGTGCTCGCCTGCCCCGAACTGGACGGGGTGGCGCTGCGCCGGCTGGCGTGGAGCCTGGAGACGGACCGCACCGACCTGTTCGTCGCGCCGGCCCTGCTGGACGTGGCCGGGCCGCGGATCAGCATCCGCCCGGTCGCCGGGATGCCGCTGCTGCACGTGGAGCACCCCGAGTTCGACGGGACGCGGCAGTTCGTCAAGAGCGTGTTCGACCGGCTGGTCGCCGGGTCGGCGCTGCTGGTGCTGGCCGGGCCGCTGCTGGTCATCGCGGCGCTGATCCGGGCGACGAGTCCCGGCCCCGCGCTGTTCCACCAGATCAGGGTGGGCCGGGGCGGCGGGGAGTTCAGGCTGGTCAAGTTCCGCACCATGGTCCCGGAGGCGGAGCGGCTCAAGGACGGGCTCGCGAACGAGTTCGACGACGTGCTCTTCAAGATGAGGAACGATCCAAGGGTCACCCGGATCGGCGCGTACCTGCGCCGCTACTCGCTCGACGAGCTGCCCCAGCTGCTCAACGTGGTGCGCGGCGAGATGTCGCTGGTGGGCCCGCGCCCGCCGCTGCGCGAGGAGGTCGCCCGGTACGGCGCCGACGTGCGCCGCCGCCTCGTCGTCAAGCCGGGCATGACCGGGCTCTGGCAGGTCAGCGGGCGCTCCGACCTGACCTGGGAGGAGTCGGTCCGGCTCGACCTGCGGTACGTGGAGAACTGGTCGCTCGTCCTCGACCTGCAGATCCTGTGGAAGACCTGGTCCGTGGTCGCACGGGGAGAAGGGGCGTACTGACGGTGAAAGCGCTCGTGCTCGCCGGGGGGTCGGGCACACGGTTACGGCCCATCACGCACACCTCGGCCAAGCAGCTCGTGCCGGTCGCCAACAAGCCGGTGCTGTTCTACGGCCTGGAGGCGATCGCCGCCGCCGGGATCCGCGAGACCGGGCTGGTCGTCGGCGACACCCGGGCGGAGATCGAGGCCGCCGTCGGCGACGGCTCCGCCTTCGGGCTGGAGGTCACCTACCTGCACCAGGAGGCGCCGCTCGGGCTGGCGCACGGCGTGCTGATCGCCCGCGACTACCTGGGCGACGACGACTTCGTCATGTACCTCGGCGACAACTTCGTCGTGGGCGGCATCACCGGCCTGGTGGACCGCTTCGCCGGTGCACGGCCGGCGGCGCAGATCATGCTCACCCGCGTCGGCGATCCGGGGCAGTTCGGGGTGGCGGAGCTGGACGCGCACGGCCGGGTCGTCGGCCTGGAGGAGAAGCCCGCCTCGCCCAAGAGCGACCTCGCGCTGGTGGGCGTCTACCTGTTCAGCCCGGCCGTGCACGAGGCTGTGGCCGAGCTGAAGCCGTCGTGGCGGGGCGAGCTGGAGATCACCGACGCCATCCAGTGGCTGCTGGAGGCCGGGCTGCGGGTGGAATCCTCGATGATCAGCGGCTACTGGAAGGACACCGGGAACGTCGCCGACATGCTGGAGGTGAACCGGCTGGTGCTGGAAGGACTCGACGCGGACAGCCGCGGCCGGGTGGACGGGGCCAGCGAGCTGATCGGACGGGTGCGGGTCGAGGCGGGCGCGGTGGTGGAGCGCTCGCGGCTGGTCGGCCCGGTGATCGTCGGGGCGGGCGCGGTCGTCCGCGACTCGTACGTGGGCCCGTACACCTCGATCGGGGCGGGCTGCGCGGTGACGCGCAGCGAGGTGGAGTACTCGATTCTGATGCCCAGGGCGTCGATCGACGGGGTGGGCCGGATCGAGCAGTCGCTCATCGGTCACGACGCCGAGGTCACCCGGGCGCCCGACACGCCCAGAGCGCACCGGCTCGTGCTGGGCGATCACAGCAAGGTACAGATCAGCTCATGAAGAGGATCCTGGTGACGGGCGGCGCGGGGTTCATCGGCTCGCACTTCGTCCACTCACTCGCCGGCCACTCACTCGCCGGCCACTCAGGGGACGGCGCGGACGTGACCGTGCTGGACAGGCTCACCTACGCCGGCGACCGCCGCAACCTGGACGGCGCCGCGCACACGTTCGTGCGCGGCGACGTCTGCGACGCGCGCCTGCTGGCCGAGGTGGTGCCGGGCCACGACCTGGTGGTCAACTTCGCCGCCGAGTCGCACGTCGACCGGTCGATCGACGCGGCGGCCGAGTTCGTCCGCACGAACGTGCTGGGCACGCAGACGCTGCTGCAGGCGTGCCTGGACGCCGGGGTGCCGCGGGTGGTCCAGGTGTCCACCGACGAGGTGTACGGGTCGATCGACGAGGGGTCGTGGACGGAGGACGCGCCGCTGCGGCCACGCTCGCCGTACGCGGCCTCGAAGGCGGGCGGCGACCTGATCGCCCGCTCGTACGCGATCACCTACGGGCTGAACGTGTCCATCACCCGCTCCGGCAACACCTACGGCCCGCGCCAGTACCCGGAGAAACTCATCCCACTGTTCGTGACGAACCTGCTGCGCGGCAGGAAGGTGCCGCTCTACGGCGACGGCGGGAACGTGCGCGACTGGATCCACGTCGAGGACCACTGCGCGGGCATCCGCCTGGTGGCCGAGGTGGGCGAGCCCGGCGAGGTCTACCACGTCGCCGGCACCGCCGAACTGTCCAACAGGGAGCTGACCGGCCGCCTCCTGGAGGCGTGCGGCAAGGGATGGGACATGGTGGAACACGTCGAGGACCGCAAGGGCCACGACCGGCGCTACTCGCTGGACGACGGGAAGCTGCGCGCTCTCGGCTACCGGCCGCGCGTCCCCTTCGAGCGGGGCCTGAAGGAGACCGTCCGCTGGTACGCGGACAACCGTGACTGGTGGGCCGGCTCATGAGGTGGCTGGTCACCGGCGCCGACGGCATGCTGGCCGCCGACGTGGCGCACCGGATCGCCGTGACGGGGGAGCCGGTGCTCGCGCTCGGCCGCGCCGAGCTGGACCTGCGCGACGCGGGCGCGGTGCGCGACGTCGTGGGCGCCTACCGGCCCAGAGCGGTGATCAACTGCGCCGGGTGGACGGCGGTCGACCTGGCGGAGACCCGCGAGCCCGAGGCCCTGGAGATCAACGGCACGGCGGTGCGCACGCTGGCCGAGGTCTGCGAGCGGGCCGGGACGCGGCTGGTGCACGTGTCGACGGACTACGTCTTCGACGGCACGGCCGCCGGACCGTACCCGGAGGACGCCGAGCCCTGCCCGGTCAACGCCTACGGCCGCACCAAGCTGGCGGGCGAGCGGGCGGCGCTGGAGCACGGCCAGTACGTGGTCCGCACGGCCTGGCTCTACGGCTCGGGCGGGACCAACTTCGTCCGCACCATGATGGAGCTCGCGGCCACCCGGCCGACCGTGGACGTGGTGGACGACCAGCGCGGCCAGCCCACCTGGTCGGCGGACCTGGCCGACCACCTGGTCCGGCTGGCCCAGTCGGACCTGCCGCCGGGCGTCTACCACGGCGTCAGCGCGGGCGAGACCACCTGGTACGGCCTGGCCAGGGAGGTGTTCGCGCTGCTGGGCGCCGACCCGGACCGGGTGCGGCCGGTGCCCGCCACGGCGTTCCCCCGCCCGGCCCGGCGACCCGCCAACAGCCTGCTGGCCACCACGAGAAGCGAGCCGATCCGTCACTGGCGCGACGCGCTGCACGCCGCCTGGCCGGTGCTCGACAGGAGGGAACCCCGGTGCGACGTCGCGTGACACACCCGATCATGGAACCGCTCGGCATCGACGGCGCCTGGCGCCACACCCCGGTGGTGCACGGTGACGCCCGCGGCGCGGTGCTGGAGGCGTTCCGCGCGGACCTGCTGCCGCGGCCGTTCGACCTCGCCCAGGTCAACTGCTCCATCTCCAAGCGGGGGGTGCTGCGCGGGATCCACTTCGCCGAGGTACCGCCGGGCCAGGCCAAGTACGTGACGTGCGTGTCCGGCGCCGTCCTGGACGTGGTGGTGGACCTGCGTGCGGGCTCGCCCACGTTCGGCCGGTGGGAGACGGTCCTGCTGGACGACGAGGAGCGCGCGGCGACGCTGATCGCCGAAGGGCTGGGCCACGGGTTCGTCACGCTCTCGGACCAGGCGACGGTCATCTACCTGTGCACCGCCCCGTACACGCCGGCCCGTGAGCACGGGGTGCACCCGCTCGACCCGGAGCTCGGCATCGCCTGGCCAGAAGGCGTGGAGCCGGTGCTGTCGCCGAAGGACGAGGCCGCGCCCTCGCTTGCGGAGGCGCTGGCCGCCGGGCTGCTGCCCTCGTACGAGGTGTGCCGGGAGTTCTACGCGGCTTTAGGCAGATCGGGAGCGATGGCATGACGACCTGCCGGCTCTGCGGCGCGGACGATCTGGTCTCGGTGCTGGACCTGGGGGCGACCCCGCCGTGCGAGCGGTTCCTCACCGCCGCGCAGCTCGACGAGCCCGAGGTCACCTACCCGCTGCACCTGCGGGTGTGCGCCGCCTGCCGGCTGGCGCAGCTCCCGCCGCTGATCACGCCGGAGGACACGTTCACCGACTACGCGTACTTCTCCTCCTACTCGACGTCGTGGGTGGAGCACGCGCGGGCGTTCGTGGCCGGGCTGCGGCTGCGGCCGGACGCGTTCGTGGTGGAGGTGGCCAGCAACGACGGCTACCTGCTGCGGCACGTCGCCGAGCGGGGCGTGCGCTGCCTGGGCGTCGAGCCGTCGGTGAACGTGGGCGAGGCCGCCCGCCGGGCCGGCGTGCCGACGGTGACCGCGTTCCTCACCCCGGAGACCGCGCGGGCGCTCGTGCGCGAGCACGGCAAGGCCGACCACGTGGTGGCGAACAACGTGTACGCGCACGTCCCGGACGTGGTCGGGTTCACCGAGGGGCTGCGCACGCTGGTCGCCGACGACGGGTGGGTGTCGATCGAGGTGCAGCACCTGCTCACGCTGATCGAGCGCAACCAGTACGACACGATCTACCACGAGCACTTCCAGTACTACACGGTCGACTCGGCCCAGCGGGCGCTGGCGAGCGGCGGGCTGACGCTGGTGGACGTCGAGTCGCTGCCCACACACGGCGGCTCGATCCGGCTGTGGGCGCGGCTGTCCGGCACCCCGGGTGAGCGGGTGCGCGACGTCCTCGCCCAGGAGAAGGCGGCGGGGCTGCACGACCTGTCCGGCTATCTCGGCTTCGCGGCCCGGGTCGCCAAGGTCCGGCGCGACCTGCTGGGCTTCCTCGTCGGCGCGGCCGAGGCCGGGAAGACCGTGGCCGGCTACGGGGCGCCAGGCAAGGGCAACACGCTGCTCAACCACTGCGGCGTCCGGCCCGACCTGCTCGCCTACACGGTGGATCGCAACCCGTACAAGCACGGCAGGTTCACCCCCGGCGCGCGCATCCCGATCTTCGAGCCCGGCAGGATCGCCGCCGACCGGCCCGACTACGTGCTCGTCCTGCCGTGGAACCTGCGGGACGAGCTGGTCGGCCAGCTGTCCTACGTCCACGACTGGGGTGGCCGGCTGGTCTTCCCCATCCCCGAGTTGGAGGTCGTGTGAAGGTCGTCCTCTTCTGCGGCGGGTACGGCACGCGGATGCGCTCCGGCGCTCCCGGGGACGTGCCCAAGCCCATGCAGCTCGTCGGCCCGAGACCGCTGATCTGGCACGTGATGCGCTACTACGCGCACTGGGGGCACAAGGAGTTCGTGCTCTGCCTCGGCTACGGGGCCCACCAGATCAAGGACTTCTTCCTCCGGTACGAGGAGACCGCGTCCAACGACTTCGTGCTCCGGCACGGCCAGGTCGAGCTGCTGGCCAACGACATCTCCGACTGGACGATCTCGTTCGTGCACACCGGCATCGAGTCGTCCATCGGCGAGCGGCTGCGGCGGGTCCGCGACCATCTGGGCGGGGACGCGATGTTCCTGGCCAACTACGCCGACGTGCTGAGCGACGCGCCGCTGCCCGAGATGATCGACCGGTTCGCCCGCTCGGACGCGGGCGCCTCGCTCATGGTGGTGCCGCCGCCCGGCACCTTCCACTGCGTCGAGCTCGCGGAAGGCGGCCTGGTCGGGCAGATCACCGCCGTCACCGAGATGCCCTTATGGGTGAACGGCGGCTACTTCGTACTCCGCCAGGAGATCTTCGACCACATCCCCGAAGGCGGTGACCTGCTCGTCGACGGCTGCCGGGAGCTGGCCAAGCGGGGCCGGCTGCTCGCCTACCCGTACCGCGGCTACTGGCGGCCCACCGACACCGTCAACCAGCGCGTCGAGCTGGACCGCGCCTACGCCCGCGGCGACCGGCCGTGGGCCGTCTGGGAGCCGGCGGCATGATCGGCCTGCTGCCCGGCGCGCTGCGCGGGATCGCCGCCGTCGGCGCGCACTGCGACGACCTCGCGATCGGCGCCGGCGGCACGCTGCTGACGCTCTGCGCCGCCCATCCGGGGCTGCGGGTGGAGGCGCTGGTGCTGTCGGGCGGCGGCACCGAACGCGAGGACGAGGAACGCGAGGCCCTCGCCTCGCTCTGCCCCGGCGCGGACCTGCGCGTGACGGTCGGCAAGATGCCCGACGGCCGGCTGCCAGCGCACTGGGACGAGGCCAAGCGGGCCGTGGAGGACCTGCGCGCGGCGATCTCGCCCGACCTGATCCTGGCGCCGCACCCCGGCGACGCCCACCAGGACCACCGCGGGCTGGCGGAGCTGGTCCCCACCGCCTTCCGCGACCACCTGGTCCTCGGGTACGAGATCGCCAAGTGGGACGGCGACCTCGGCCGCCCCAACGCCTACCAGCCGCTCGTCCCGGCGGTCGCCGAGGCCAAGGCCGCGCTGCT
The DNA here is from genome assembly GCF_050936535.1 of Nonomuraea sp. CA-218870. Lineage (NCBI taxonomy): Bacteria > Bacillati > Actinomycetota > Actinomycetes > Streptosporangiales > Streptosporangiaceae > Nonomuraea > Nonomuraea sp. CA-218870. The sequence goes on from NZ_JBNJMN010000001.1 coordinate 1,092,403, forward strand.
GTGGGAGCACTACCCGTCGCAGCGCCGCCGCTCCTGGTTCGACAGGGAGGCGTTCCTCGGGCTGGCCAGGATCCGCGGCATCGAGTGCCAGGCACGCTACGCGGAGGCCTTCTACCTGCGCAAACTCACTCTCGACCTCGCTGGAGGCTGATCCGCATGCGCGTTCTGCTCACCGGGCACCAGGGATATCTGGGCACCGTCATGGCGCCCGTGCTGGCCGGGGCCGGGCACGAGGTCACCGGGCTCGACTCCGGGCTGTTCGCCGACTGCGTGCTCGGGCCGCCGCCCGCCGATCCGCCCGGTCACCCGGTGGACGTGCGCGACGTGACCGCCGGGCTGCTCGACGGCTTCGACGCCGTGGTCCACCTGGCCGCGCTGTCGAACGACCCGCTGGGCGCGCTCGCCCCCGAGCTGACCTACGCGATCAACCACGCGGCCTCCGTCCGGCTGGCCAGGCTGGCGCGGGACGCCGGCGTGCGCCGCTTCCTGTACGCCTCCACCTGCTCGGTGTACGGGGCCTCGGGCGGGGACGAGCTGCTGGACGAGGACGCGCCGCTGCGGCCGGTGACCCCGTACGCCGAGTCCAAGGTCCGGGTGGAGGACGACCTGGCGGAGCTGGCCGACGGCGACTTCTCGCCGGTCTACCTGCGCAACGCCACCGCGTTCGGGTTCTCGCCCCGGCTGCGGGCCGACATCGTGCTGAACAACCTGGTCGCGCACGCCCACCTGACCGGCACCGTACGGGTGCTGTCGGACGGCACGCCGTGGCGGCCGCTGGCGCACGCGGCCGACATCGCCGAGGCGTTCGCCGCCGCGCTGGCCGCGCCGCGCGACGCCGTGCACGACCGGGCGTTCAACGTCGGCTGGGAGCAGAACAACCTCACCGTGGCCGAGATCGCCGGGCACGTGGTGGAGGCGGTGCCCGGGGCCGAGCTGCTCATCACCGGGGAGAGCGGGGCGGACCCGCGCTCGTACCGGGTGGACTTCTCCCGCATCAGGGCCGCGCTGCCCGGCTTCCACGCCCGGTGGACGGTCAAGGCGGGGGCGGTCGAGCTGGCCGACGCCTACCGGGAGCACGGGCTGACGGCGGACGGGTTCGAGCGGCGCTTCACCCGGCTGGCCAGGCTCGCCGACCGCCGCGCGGCCGGCACCGTCACCCCGGAGCTGCGCGCGTGACCGGTGAGGAGATGCACGCGCTGGTGGAGCGGCTCTACCCGATCTGCCGCTCCATCACCGGCGACGGCGTGCGGCGCACGCTGGAGATCGTCGGCGAGCACCTGCCGCTCGACGTGCGCGAGGTGCCCACCGGGACGCCGGTGCTGGACTGGACCGTGCCCAAGGAGTGGAACATCCGCGACGCGTACGTCAAGGACCCCTCCGGGGCCAGGGTGATCGACTTCCGCCGGCTCAACCTGCACGTGGTGGGCTACAGCGTCCCCGTGCGCGGCACGTACACGCTGGAGGAGCTGCGGCCGCGGCTGCACACGCTGCCCGACCAGCCGGAGCTGGTGCCGTACCGGACCAGCTACTACAGCGAGACGTGGGGGTTCTGCCTCAGCCAGAAGACGCTCGACGGGCTCGGCGAGGGGCCGTACGAGGTGATGGTCGACTCGACGCTGGCCGACGGGCACCTCACCTACGGCGAGCACGTCGTGCGCGGCACGAGCGAGGACGAGGTGCTGATCTCCTGCCACGTGTGCCACCCGTCGCTGGCCAACGACAACCTGGCCGGGATCGCGGTGGCGGTCGCGCTCGCCGCCCGGCTGGAGTCGCCGCGGCTGACGTACCGGTTCGTGTTCGCGCCCGGCACGATCGGCGCGATCACCTGGCTGGCCCGCAACCGCGACCGGCTCGGCCGGATCAGGGCCGGGCTGACGCTCGCCTGCGCCGGCGACCCCGGCCCGCTCACCTACAAGCGCAGCAGGCGCGGCGACGCCGGCATCGACCGGGTGATGGCCCACGTGCTCGCCGGCCGGCCGCACACGGTCCTGGACTTCTCCCCGTACGGGTACGACGAGCGACAGTACTGCTCGCCCGGCTTCGACCTGCCCGTCGGCGGCCTCACCAGGACCCCGTACGCGGGCTACCCCGAGTACCACACCTCCGGCGACCACCCCGGCTTCGTCACCGCCGAGGCCATGACCGGGACGCTGGAGACCCTGTGGCAGGCGGTGCGCGTGCTGGAACGCGACGGCCGCTACCGCAACCTCAGCCCGTACGGCGAGCCGCAGCTCGGCAGGCGCGGCCTGTACGGATCTCTCGGCGGGCGCAGTGACACGCGAGAGGCGCAGCTGGCGATGTTATGGGTGCTGAACCAGTCCGACGGCGGCCCCAGCCTGCTGGACGTCGCGGACCGGTCAGGCCTGCCCTTCGACGCGGTCGCCGACGCCGCGGCCGCGCTCGAAGGCGCCGGGCTGCTCGAACGGGAGGACTGATGGAGCTGCGTGTGGGGGACCTGGTGGAGGTCCGCGGCGAGGAGGAGATCCTCGCCACGCTGGACGAGCGGGGCGAGCTGGAGAGCCTGCCGTTCATGCCGGAGATGACGCGCTACTGCGGGCAGCGGCTGACCGTGCACAAGGTGGCGCACAAGCTCTGCGACACGATCAGCCGCAGCGGCATGCGCCGGATGGAGCGCGCCGTCCACCTCACCGGCGCCCGCTGCGACGGGGACGCGCACGGCGGCTGCCAGACCGCCTGCTCCCTCTACTGGAAGGAGGCCTGGCTCAGGAAGGTCGAGCCGGGCGACGCTCCCGGGCCTGCCGCGCCGTCGCCGCGGCTGCTGCCGCTGCTCCAGGTCAACACCCGCAAGGGCGCGGACGCGTACTCCTGTCAGGCCACCGAGCTGCTCAGGGCCGCACCCACCTGCCTGCCGTTCCGCGACCTCGGCCAGTACGTCACCGACGTGCGCAGCGGGAACGCCGGGATGCCCGCGGTGGCGCGGGCGTTCCTGGTCGGGCTGTTCAACCGGTTCCAGGAGGCGAGCAAGAAGGTCCTGCCGCGCCGGCTGTGGATCAGGCGCGGGCTGCGCTGGGGGTTCGTCGAGGGGCGGGCCGGCCGGACCACGCCCACCGGCAAGCTCGACCTCCAGCCGGGCGAGCTGGTCAGGATCAGGCCCAAGGACGACATCCTGGCCACGCTCAACGACGACCTGCTCAACCGCGGGCTCGGCTTCGAGGAGGAGATGGCCCGCCACTGCGGCCGCACCGCCCGCGTGCGCGCCAGGGTGGAACGCTGCCTGGACGAGAAGACCGGGCGGATGCTGCACATGAAGAGCCCCTGCATCATCCTCGACGACCTCGTGTGCGAAGGGGTCTACAACGCGAACTGCCCGCGCGAGTTCGTCCCCTTCTGGCGGGAGATCTGGCTGGAGAGGGTCGAGGACGGTACGTGAGCGACGTCGGCGAGGTCGGGCGCAAAGCGGGCCGCGGCCTGCGCTGGAGCCTGCTCGGCAACGTGGTCATGAAGGCCGGCTCGTTCGCGATGAGCCTGGTCCTGGCCCGGCTGCTGACGAACGACGACTTCGGCGTGTTCGCCATCGCGCTGGCGGCCAGCCAGTTCGTCATCCACGTCAACGACGCCGGGGTCATCGCCGCCACCGTGCAGTGGCGCGGCAGGCTGGAGGAGATCGCGCCGACCGCGACCGTCGTCGCCATCGCCTCCAGCCTCACCCTGTACGGGCTGTTCTGGGTGATCGCGCCCTTCTACGCGAGCTTCGCCGGCAACGAGGACGCCACCTGGGTGATCCGCATCCTCATGGCCACCAACGTCGTCTACGGGCTGACGGCGGTGCGCAGCGCCGCCCTGATGCGCCGCTTCGAGCAGGACAAGCTGGCCTGGGCCAACCTGGCCGGGTTCGGCGCCAACGCGGCCGTCTCCATCACCCTGGCCGCGGACGGCGCCGGGGCCTACAGCTTCGCCTGGGGGCAGCTCAGCGGGGCCGCGCTCACCGGCGTGCTGGTGCTGGTGCTCGCCCGGGTGCGGATCGCGTTCGGCTTCGACCGGGTGCTGGCCGCCCGGCTGCTCCGCTTCGGGCTGCCGCTCTGCGTCGGGCTCGGCATCGAGGGGCTGCTGCTCAACGTCGACGTGGTGATCGTCGGGGACACGCTCGGCACCGCCCAGCTCGGCTTCTACCTGCTCGCCTACAACATCGCGGCCTGGGTGCCGGGGATCATCGGCACCGCCCTGCGGTACGTGGCGCTGCCCAGCTTCTCGCGGCTGGCCGAGGAAGGGCCGGCCGCGATCCAGGAGGGGGTGCGGCGGGCGGTCCCGCTGCTGGGCTGCCTCGTGCTGCCGATCGCGGCGGTCATGTGCGTGCTCGCGCCCGCGCTGGTGGAGTTCCTGTACGAGCCGCGCTGGCTGCCCTCGGCCCAGGTGCTGCGGTTCCTGGCGATCGTGATGGCCGTGCGGATGCTCAGCCTGCTGATCACCGACATCCTGGCCGGGCTCGGCATCACCAGGGCGACCCTGTGGGTGAACGTGTGCTGGGCGCTCGCGCTGGTGCCCGCCCTGCTCGTCGGCGCTCGTACGGGCGGGATCCAGGGGGCCGCGACGGCGCACGCGGTGGTCGCGGTGGTGCTGGCGCTGCCGCTGCTGGCGTTCGCGCTGCGCCGGGCCGGGGTGCCCGTGGGGCTGTTCGCCGCCGGGCTGGCCAGGCCGTTGCTCGGCGCCGTTCTCGCCGGGGTGGCCATGGCCGGGCTCGCCACCGTGGTCGACGGGGCGTTCCTGGAGCTGTGCGTCGCCGGCGGGGCCGGTCTGCTGCTGTTCGTGCTCGTCGCGGTGCCGCGCGCCGCGCTCCTGCATCTCGTACGCGGAGGGAGGGCCCATGTCGGCCGCTGATCTGGTCTCGATCGCGCTGCCGGTGCGCAACGGCGCCGATCGGCTGGAGGGGGTGATCGGGTCGGTGCTCGCCCAGGACCACCAGAACCTGGAGCTGGTCATCTCCGACAACGCCTCCACCGACGGCACCGAGGAGCTCTGCCGTGACCTGGCCGCCTCCGACTCCCGGATCGTCTACCACCGGCATCCGGAGAACGTCGGCCTGCTCAACAACTTCGTGCACGCCGCCCACGTCTCGCGCGGCGCGTACGTGCGCTGGATCGGCGACGACGACCGGCTCGACCCGCCCTGCGTCTCCCGGGGGCTGGCCGCGTTCGCCGCGGACGAGCGGATCGTGCTGGTCACCACCCAGGTCGCCTACACCGGCCCGGACGGCGTGCCGCGCACCGCCGCCTACGACGGCACCGCGCTGTCCTCCGGCGACCCGGTGGCCCGCTTCGCCGAGCTGCTCAGGTTGCTGAACGAGAGCCACCTACTGATCGACCCGCTGTACGGGATGCTGCGCCGCTCGGTGGCCACCGGCATCCCGCGCCGCAACATGCTGCGCGAGGACGAGGTGTTCGCCGCCAAGCTGGCGCTGGCCGGGCCGTGGGCGCACGTGCCGGAGGTGCTGGCGCACCGCAACTGGCGGGTGGAGCGCATCTCGGGCGTGGCCAGGCGGCTCGGCGTGCCCGCCTGGCAGTCGCACCTGGCCAACACGCTGCAGTGCCGGGAGCTGCTGTCCTGGCTGGGCCGGGCGGGCCTCACCGAGGACCAGCGGCGGCGGGCGCGCGTGGAGGTGCTCAGGATGTACGCGCGACGGCAGCGGCGGACGGTGACGCACCGGGGCCGCAAGCTGCTCTCCCTCGCCCGCCTGGTGTAACACGCCGAATGAACCGTGCGATTTCCTCTTTGTACCGTTATATGCGACGGGGGCGGATGTAGTGGGCTTTTGGAAGACCGTTGTCGGCCTGGCCCTGAGGAAGTCCGTCGGGCCCCCGGTCGTGGTGGCGGCCGTCCTGCTGGCCCTGGCCGGCTGGCTCCTGGTCCCGAACCGGTACGTGTCGACCGCGTCCATGGTGCTCACCGTGCCCGCCAGCGGCGGCACGCTGGAGACCCTGCCCGAGTCCAAGCCGGGGCTGACCAACCCGCTGCTGCAGTTCAACGACGCGCTCCGGACCACCGCCGGCATCCTCATCCTGGCCACGAACACGCCCGAGGTCGCGGCCTCACTCGGGGTCGCCGAGGGCGGGCCGACCTCCCTCACGATCAACGACGGGCGCACCAACCCCGACCTGCTGGGCATCAGCACCAACGGGCCGTTCGTGTACGTCGAGGTGGAGAGCACCTCGCCCCGGGTGGTCAGGGAGGTCATGGCCAAGGCGCAGCAGCGGGTCAAGCTGGAGCTGGCCGAGCGGCAGGTCGCCCTGGACGCGCCGATCAGCACGCACATCGGCATCCTCGACGTCATGCCCGCCTCCGTGCCCAAGCCCATCGTCCAGGACCGCCTGATGGCCGCCGCCGGCGGCGCCTTCGCCGGCGTCACCCTCGGCCTGGCCCTGGCCTTCGCGCTCACCCGGCTCGGCGTCCCCTCCCGCCTCCGCCTGCAGGCCCCAGAGGGCTCCGCGGGCACGCTCGCGGCGGTAGGCGTCGCCTCTCCTGAGGGTTCCGCGGCCCCCGGAAGCGGTGACTCCGCCGGCGACGGAATCGGGGCGGGGGCCGAAGCGCCGCCGCGCCGCAACGGAACGCCCCCTGAACGGACCACCCTCCCGGCCTTCCCCCTGACGGTGGCGGAGCTGGAGGCCGGAGGAGACCAGGACGTCGGCGACACCCAGCAGTTCCGGGTCGTCGGCGGGGACACCGGGCCGATCGAGGTGGTGACCCGCGAAGGTCAGCCCGACTCCACCACCTGAGCGCACCGCCGGATCGCCGCCAGCCTGGACTCCATGGGCGTGTTCGACTTGGCGGAGAGCATCATCCCCACCGCGTCCGGCCCCAGCCGGTCGGCGAAGGCCACCGCCGTCGCCTCGTCCCACGGCTCGTGGTGGTAGCTCAGATGGCAGATCGTCGTGTTCACCGGCGGCGCCGCCTTCAGCACCTCGTCCACGAAGACCCCGTACAGGATGAACTCGGAGATGTGCAGCCGGGAGTTGAAGGCGTCCAGCCAGTCCCGTCCCGTCACCTCGGTGATGCGCCGCTGCATGGCGCGCACGATCTGCGGGTCCCAGAACGTCAGCGCGGTCACGTAGTCGGGCAGCGGAGGCGGCGGCGGTGGCGGCAGCCCGAGCAGCTCACGCGCGACGTGGTGCCAGAGCACGTGCCGCTCCATCGAGGCGGTGACGCCGTCTTCGAGGCGGTACAGGCACAGCCGGCCGTCCCGGGTGAACGACGTCGCGTCGGTCGGCCGTACCAGCACCGCGTCGGAGTCGACGATGAGCATGGCGTCGGCGTCGATCAGCCCGGCGGCGGCGATCTTGACGGTCTGCTGCATCACCCAGCCGCGCAGAGGCGGCCACGGGCGGCGGGAGTTGACGTACACGTCCGTGCCGGGCACCCGCAGGTAGCGGCGGGGCAGCAGTTCGGAGCGGACCCACACGTGGCAGCGCGGCCCCTGGTACGGGGCGAACAGCTCCTTGTCGCCGGGCGGCACGAACACGTGGTGGATGGTGTCCTCGGAGGTGTGCTCCAGCACCGACCGGTGCAGGAGGGCGAACAGTTCGGCGTCTTGGGCGTAGGACGGCGTGATGACCGCCAGCTTGCTCAAGGGGGGCTCCCATCGAGTCCGGTGACCTGGGCGCAGCGCTGGATGGCGGCCAGACGCGCCGCCACGGGGGTCCGCGACTTGGCGGAGATCATCATGCCGATCGCCCGGGGTCCCAGCCGTTCGGCGAAGGCCACTGCGCCGGCGTGGTCGAGCGGGGTGCGGTCCCACCGGCTGTGGCAGATCGCGGTGTCGCCCGGCGGCGGCGTCTTCAGCACCTCGTCGACGAAGACCCCGTACACGATGAACTCCGACACCCGCAGGTGGGCGGTGAAGGCGCCCAGCCAGTCGCGGCCGGTGGTCTCCTCGATCCGCGCGATCATGGCGCGCACCACGGCCGGGTCCCAGCAGGCCAGCGAGCTGACGTAGTCGGGCAGCGGCGGGGTGGCGGTGCCGGGCAGACCGAGCAGGTCACGGGCGGCGCGGTGCCAGGTGACGTGCTCGGGCATGCCGTCGTGCACGGCGCCGTCGGCCCGGTACAGGACGGTCTGGCCGTCGCGGACGAAGTGCTCGGCCCCGGCGTCGCGGACCAGGACCACGTCGGAGTCGGCGACCAGCACCACCCGCGCGTCCAGCCGTGCCGTCACGGCGATCTTCGCCGCCTGCTGGACGACCCAGCCGCGCAGCGGCGGCCACGGCCGCGCCGGGTCGATCCAGAGCGCGGTGCCGGGCAGGTGGGTGATGCGGCGGGGGAGTATCTCCGGGTACGTCCACACCCGGCAGCGCGGCCCCGCGTACCCGGCGAACAGGGCGCGGTCCGAGGCGGGCACGACCACGTGGTGGACGGTGCCGCCGGAGGTGTGCTCCAGGACCGAGCGGTGCAGGTGAGCGAAGAGGTCGGCGTCGGGCCGGTAGGTGGGCGTGACGACGGCCAACTCGCTCATGAAGACCTCTCCAGCCCCCCGTGAAACGCCCCTCTTATCCATATCGCGGGGGTTTGTGGGGCGTTACAGGGACGGCGTTGGCCGACGCCACCACAGTGAGGTGATCCCAGCGAGTTTCCGGTAGCCAGTTGTGCTCTGGGTGAGGACAAGGGCGGCACGACAGCGTAGGCCGCGCACTCATCCCACCCGGCTACTCCCGCAGGGAACCCCGTGATCGTGACCGTCAGGGATGTGCGGGGTGATGTCGGTGTCCGGGTCGTACAAATCGTCAACGGACAGTCGATCCCGGCCGAGCGGCCTTTTCCCCCTGAACCCCGAAACGACCTCTGGACCAGAACCGTCCACCAGGTCGGCCGGCCCCGCAACCGCAACCCCGAACACCGCCACCGCATCTACCCCCGCTCTGCGCCAACAGGCCCAAATGATCTATCTGAACGACATTGGCGCGGGACGGGCTGCTCGACTTCATGAAGAATGGTCCGCTCGGCCACATCCCCAGGCGGGGTATCGAGTCAGGACGCCCCGGACATTGGAACTCCTGCAGATGATCAGTCCATCGAAACGACCCGGGGCCAGCCGTTGAGCTGGGGAAACTGCCGCAGGAAACGCTCGCACCGATCGACGAAATTCCCTCCGCCCCCTTTTAGTCCATACTCGGCAATGAACGACTCGAAATCATCGAAATCAGATGGCATCAACTTGATCTCATCCTGGACCACTCTACCCGCGCTCGCGATCGCCACCCCCAAGGCCACGGAGAGCGATACCACGACTCCGACTACGGTCCTGGTAGGACTTACGATGGCTTCGATTGCCGGCAGCGCTCCCTCGTCATCGAACTCTAGGAACCATGGGTTGTCGAATATGTGCAACCATGCTTGATCCCGATGGCCGGCTATTTCCACTTCGAAGAATAGTGAGCCGCCGAGGTCGTCCGTAGGCTCGCGGGGAATGCTCTCGCCGATTATTAGCGCGTGCAGCTCGTTATCATTCAGAGCTCTACCCATCGAGCGGGGAATTCCCTGCTGATATTCCCGGTCCACTACAATGGCCATGGCGGGCACAACGCTCATTTCTAGGAGAGACTTCATGGTTCGAGTCGCGATCTGCAGCACCGTAGCCAACGTTATTGGCCGGGGGAGCGACACAGTAAGATCCACTGACACGACTCCACCCTACGGTTCTCCCGCAACCGCGGCGAACCTTCGGCATGCGACTTTTAACTTCGATTCGTCAGCGTGAAGGGCGTCAATACTCGGTTCCTGCAGAACGGCTGTCCCAAGATCGGTAACGTGAAGATGGTGGGGCGGGGCGGACAGGTCGCGATGTGATCACATACCGCGTGTTGCTCCCAGAATGAGACGAAGCTCCAGCTAGCAAGGGTCTTCCTGCAGATCTTCGCGCGTGGAGCTTCGTCGTGGCCAAGTGTGCATCCAGCAGGTCACCGCAGTCGTCGGCGAGCGGGACACAGGTGATGGGGTCAGCGGTCACGGGCAGCGGGGCTCGCCCAGGCGATCCGTTCATGTTCCTCCTAGACAGGAGCCACGTGCAGGCCGTGATATTCCTCCAACAGGGTGGATGCCCCGCTCATCGCCGGCCGGCCGTACGAGGCAGCGCGAACCAGGTCGCCTTGCCCGCCAGCCCAGGGCACGTGGCGAACCCCTGCGGATCGCAGCCGTACAGCCCGGCCGACAGCTCTGCCACGATCAGCAGCCCCCGCCCGTGCTCGGCTTGGGCATCCGCACCCCGGCGCACCGGGAGGACGGCTCCGGCATCGACCACCATGCACACCACTTCGACCGGATCGACCCGTACCACCAGCTCGTACGGCGCGTCGCCGTACAGAACCGCGTTCGTGACCAGCTCGCTGACCATCAGCACGGCGTCGTCAACCAGATCCCGCCCCAGACCGACCAGCAGGAGCGCGCGCCGGACGAGGTCACGGGCATCACCGACCGCACGGGCGTCATCCCGAAGCCGCCAGACCATGCTCCGCCCGGCAGAGCTTGAACGCTCCGCCACCGCAGCGGCCTTCGCCGATTGCGCGGCTCCCGGCACGGTCTCGCCGAACAAGGAAGCTTTTCCGTACATTTTGATCCTTTTCTATGGAATGTCGATTTGCTCCCGCTCTAGTCATGTCATCAAGTTTCCGTCTGCAGCGTTGTCCTGTCCATTTCCTGTCATGGTTAGAGATCGGGCGGAAGCCTTTGACTTTCAGTCTGCCCAGGTGAAGACTTATCTTGTAGAAGAAATCAGTGCACAATCGAGTCCCAAAAACCTCCTTCAAATGGGGCTCGTCGTCAACATCTGTCAGCACCCGTCAAGATGCCGGGGAGACAGGTGAGGGGATGGTCATGGGCAACGACCTTGATCCGCGTCTAACACCAGTTCAACGCTTCGGCAGAGAGCTAGCCCGCACACGTCGCGAGCACGAACTGACACAGTCAGCTCTTGGCAAGCGCTTGGACTGCTCGTCATCCCTCGTCGCACATATCGAAAAAGGGGATCGCAAGCCGAAACCGGATTTCGCCGCGGGCTGTGACCAGGTGTTCAGGACAGGCGACCGCTTCGCCCGCCTGTGCCGCAGCATCACATCTCCGTCCGGTCCAGGCTGGTACCTCCGATGGACGGACGAGATCGAGCCCTCGGCCCGTGTTCTCAGAAGCTGGGATCCCCTCCTGATCCCTGGCCTGCTCCAGTCCGAGGACTACGCCAGGGCAGTCTTTCGGGGCGGTCTCGCGGGGATCTCAGACCGAAGCGTTGAGGATGGCGTCAGCGCTCGCATGCACCGCCAGCTCATCCTCGACACCGAAGCACCGCCCACACTGTGGGTCCTCGTTGATGAGTTGGTGCTTCGTCGCCCTGTCGGGGGTCCGCTCGTCATGGCCGCGCAACTGGAGCATCTCCTTGCCGTTGCCGACCGCCCCTACATCACGGTGCAAGTCGTCCCCTTCGACACTCCGTGTACTACCGGCCTGCTGTCCAGCTTCATCATCGCTGAGCTACCGGACAGCCCCACGGCTGTATCGGTGGACTCCGCAGGTAGAGGCGAGGTATCAGCTGAACACGACTTCGTTGCGCTGATCTGGGATAGATATGACAAACTACGAGCAGAGGCTTACCGTCCCGGACAGTCTCTAGAGATGATCGAGGAAGCCCGAGACCAATGGAAGCTCAAGACCTGATCCATGCGGACCTCCAGCGGGCGGCATGGAGGAAGAGTTCCCACAGCGGCGACAACGGCGGAAACTGCGTCGAGATCGCCAGCAATATCCCCGGAATCATCGCCGTGCGTGACAGCAAGAACCCGAACGGCCCCGCGCTCGTCTTCACTCCGCGCGAGTGGCGAGCCTTCCTCAGCGGTGTCAAGCTCGGCGAGTTCGACGCATAGTCTGACGACAGCGAGACTTCCGTCATCCCCTTTGAGGGATATGGGCCGCTTTCATATCGCATTCGCGAGCGCCTGACTGTTTCCGGTGGTCAGGCGCTTGTTATGTCATCGACCGAGGGCCCGAACATAGGTCGAGACGTGAGCGGTCAAGCTGCCAGAGCCAGGAATGGTCGTGGACGAACTCACAATCGGCTGCTGGAGGACCCACCGCACGCAGGCGGGTGCGATGAGTCAGGGCATAACACCCGGTAACAGGACAGATGCTCGTGTAACGCTCCACCCCTGTGCGCCCGACATCCATGGGGCGGCACTCGTACGGGAGGGCGTGTGGACTTCTGGGGGACCATCCTCGTCCTGATCAGACGCTGGTACGTGGCCCTGCCGGCCTTTCTGCTGGCCCTCGGCGGCGCCTTCTACGCGTACAGCACGATCCCGGTCACCTACACCACCACCGCCGTGCTCGTGCTGACCGCGCCGACCAGCGGCGGGATCCTGCCGCCCGACCCCGACCAGCCCGTGCCGGAGGTCAACCCGCTGCTGAACTTCGACCACGGGCTGGACGTGGCCGCCTCCATGCTGATCAGCGTCATGAGCACGCCGGACATGGTGGCCGACATGGGCACCGCAGAAGGCGACACCGAGTACGCGGTCACCAACGGCACCAACAACCTGGAGTCGCTGGCGACCGGGCCGCTGGTGTTCGTCGAGGGGGAGAGCCGCACGCCGGAGGCGTCCGCGGCCATCGTCCGGCAGGTGATCGAGCGGGTCAGGCAGGAACTCGACGTGCGGCAGCGGCAGGTGCACGCGCCGCCGGAGACGTACATCACGATCAGCGAGGCGGTGCCGCCGACCACGCCCGCGCCGCAACAGGGCAGGAAGCTCCGCTCGGCGGCGACGGCCCTCGGCCTCGGCGTGATCGCCGCCCTGACGGCGGCCTTCGCGGCGGAGAGCCTCGCGGCCCCGCTCCGCCGCCGCCGTCCCGGCCCCCAGCCCGAGGAGAGGGAACTGGTCACCGCCGAGAAGGCAGGACCGTGACGGAGCCACCGCCCCGGGCGGATGGGGCGACGGTGGCGGCGGTGTTCGCCTTTGTGCTGCTCGTGGTGCCCGCGCGGCTGGTGCTGAAGTACCTGCCGCTGTCGCTCACGCCCGCGAACGTGGTCAGCCTGGTCGCCGCGCTGCTGTGGCTGTGCGCGCAGCTGACGCTCGCGCTGGGGGCGGCCAAGGGGCGCAACCCCGTACGTACCGCGCTGTTCGCGTATTTCACCGCCATGCTCGCCACGTACGGCTTCGCCACGTACGGCCCGATGGAGTCGGACGAGCTCAACCTGGCCGACCATTCGTTCGTGCTCGTGGTGGCGATCGTCGGGCTGGCGTTGACCGTCTGCGACGGGGTGCGCGGGCTGCGGCGGCTGGACTTCGTGCTGAAGACGCTCGTCGTGGCCGGCGCGGTGATCGCGGTGATCGGCGCGCTCCAGTTCCTGTTCTCGATCGACCTCACCCGGTTCATGGAGCTGCCGATCCTGCGCTACACGACCGAGGGCGACGCGTTCGTGCTGGAGCGGGCCGACCTGCGCAGGGTGGCCGCCACCACCGGGCATCCGATCGAGTTCGGCGTCACCTGCGCGATGCTGCTGCCGCTGGCCGTGCACTACGGCGTGCGGGCGCGGGCGCTCCGGGAGCCGTCGCTGCGCTGGTGGGCGTGCGCGCTGCTGATCGGGTGCGGGCTGATGTTCTCGGTGTCCCGCTCGGCGATGCTGAGCCTGGCCGTGGTGGGCGTGGTGCTGTTCGCGGGCTGGCCGGTCAGGCGGCGGCTCCAGGCGCTGCTGGCGGCGGCCGCGTTCCTGGTGGCGGTCCGCATCGCCGTGCCGGGGCTGCTGGGCACGTTCGTCGGCCTGTTCACCAATCTCGGCAACGACGAGAGCATCCAGTACCGCACCCACGACTACGCGGTCGCCGCGCAGCAGATCAGCCGCCACTTCTGGCTCGGCCGCGGGCTCGGCACCTGGTACGCGCCCAAGCACCAGATCTTCGACAACCAGTACATCCTGTCCATGGTGGAGACCGGGCTGATCGGCACGGCGGCGTTCGCCGGGCTGTTCCTGGTCGCGGGCTACGCGGCGCTGCGGTCGCGCTTCCTCAGCGCCGACCCCGTCACCCGCGACCTCGGGCTCACCGTCGCCGCCTGCCTGGTGGTGCCGCTGGCCGGGTCGTTCACGTTCGACCTGCTGTCGTTCCACACCGTGACGGGGATCTCGTTCCTCCTGGTCGGCGCGGCGGGCGCGCTGCTGCGCGCGGTGCGCGCCGATCAGCTCGCGCCCTCGCAGGCCAGCGGTCCGACGATCGAGGTGACCCGATAGCTCGCGTCGATGGTCACCAGTTCGTTCCCGGCCCAGTCGGCACGGCCGCACTCGGAGTCGACCGGGCCGTACACCCACGACTTGTCGACGAGCTTGTTGCCGCGCACGACCTGCTTGCCGCGCGCGTTGCGCACCTGGATGCTGAACGTGCCGCCCATCACGAGGTTGTTGGTGACCACGACGTCCTCGGACTCCTCGTCCACCAGGAAGATCGGCGCGGTGATGTGCTCGGCCTCGCGCTGGTCGACCGTGTTGTGGTGGAAGGTCAGGCCCTTGCCGCCCTTGTACGCCTGGATGCCGTCGGAGTGGTCGCCGGGGTTCGAGCAGAGTTTGACGTACGAGTCGCGGATCTCGACGGCGTCGCCGGAGACGCGGAAGCCGTCGCTGTGGCCCTGGACCAGCACGCGGGTGGCGGTGTACTTGTCGTGGCCGATCGCGGGCAGCGGGCCGCAGGTCGTGGTGGTGCCGACGGTGGTGTCCGTGATCGTGAACCGGAACGACCTGTCGCCGTCGGCGTTGGTGATGTGCCCGTCGACGACGCTGTTCCTGATCGTGACGTCGTCGGCGTGGACGAGCAGCGGTCCGCGGACGCGCACGCCGTCGAGCACGGCCCCGGCGGTCTGGACCTTGTACGCGACGCCTTCGGTGTTGAGCGGGACCTCGGTCAGCCGGACGCCTCTCGGCGCGCCCGTACAGGCCGGGGTGGGATGGTCGGGGCAGGAGCCGCCGGGCCTGACGATCGAGGCCGACGGGGTCGGCGCGGGCGGCGCCGCCGTCGGCCTGGGCGGCGCGGCCTGACACGCCGCCAGCACCACGACGGCCATGATCACCCATCCGGCCGGCGGGTGGTGGGGTCTGGCGCGTACGGGCATCGACGCCACCTCTCAGCCGCCGAGCCGGCGGGTCAGCTCGGCCCAGGAGCCCGCGCGCAGGTCGCGCTCGCTCACCTCGGTCACCGGCAGGGGCCACGCTACCTTCAGATCCGGATCGTCGTAGCGGACCGCGAGATCCTCCGCCGGGTCGTGCTCGCGGTCGATCCGGTAGCAGGTGTCGGCGGGCTCCGTCAGCGCCTGGAAGCCGTGCAGCAGGCCGGGCGGCACGTACAGGACGGTGAAGTCCTCGTCGTCCAGCCGCACCTCCATCAGCCCCCCGAACGTCGGCGAGCCCGGCCGGGCGTCCACCAGCACGTCGTGGACCGCGCCGCGGGCGCAGCGCACCAGCTTGGCCTCACCCCGCCCGCCGCGCCCGTGCAGGCCCCGCACCGTGCCGCGGACCGAGCGCGACTGGCTGTCCTGGATGAACGCCTCCGGCCGCAGCCCCGCCTCGGCGGCCACGGCGGCGTCGAACGTCCGGGTGAACAGGCCGCGCCGGTCCCGGTGCGGCGCCGGCCTGAACAACAGAACCCCGTCGATCTCGCCCGATTCCACTCTCAAGCTGTCTCCTTCCGAAAGGCGGTGTGATGAAGCCGACGGTCAGTGTGGTGATCCCGGCCCACAACGAGGCAGGCGTGATCGGGACGAACCTGGACGCGTTGCTGGCCGGGGCCGAGCCCGGCGAGTTCGACGTGATCGTGGTGGCGAACGCCTGCGCGGACGGCACGGCGCGGGCCGCGGCCCGGCCGGGGGTGCGGGTGCTGGAGACCTCGCGGCCGGGCAAGGCGGAGGCGCTGCGTCTGGGCGACGCCGCCTGCCGTGCCTTCCCGCGCGTCTACCTGGACGCGGACGTGCGGCTGGACGCGGCGTCGGTGCGCGCGCTGGCGCGGGCGGCGGCACGTCGGGGGGTGCTGGCCTGCGCGCCGCTGCCGGAGTGGGACCTGGCGGGGACGGGGCCGGTCGTCCGGCGGGTGCACCAGGTGCACGACCGGCTGATCGCGCCGTCCCGGGCGCTGGCCGGGGTCGGCGCGTACGTGCTGACCGAGGAGGGGCACCGGCGCGTGTTCCCGCTGCCTGACGTGATCTCCGACGACGGGTACGTGGACGGGTGCTTCGCCGCCGGGGAGCGGGTGGTGGTGGCCGAGGCCAGGTCGGTGGTGCGGCCGGCCCGCACGGTCCGCGCGCATCTGGCCCGCCGGGTGCGGGTGCGGCGGGGGAACCGGCAGCTCGCCCGGCTCGGCAGGCCGGCCCGCTCGCTGCGGGCCGGGGCGCTGCGCGACCTCCTCGCCGCCCGCGAGGTGAGCGTCCTGGACGCCGCCTGCTACCTGGCGGTCCTCGCCGCCGACCGCGTCCTCACGCTGGTGCGGGGCGGCCGGGCCCGCTGGGGTACGGACCCGAGCACCCGCCCCGCTTGACACGGCAGGCATCACCGGATGCCCGTGGCGGCTTCGTACGCCGTGAGCAGGGCTCGTTTCGAGTGCTCCCAGGACAGCGGCCCCGTCACCCGGCACCTGCCGATCTCGCCCATCCGCCGCCGCTCCTCCGGGTCGTCCAGCAGGCGCGCGATGAGCTTGGCGAACTCCGACTCGTCGTCGGCCGGCGCGTACAGGGCCGCCTCGCCCGCCGACACCCGCGCCTCGCGCAGCTCGAAGGAGACGATCGGCCGGGCCATCGCCATGTACTCCATGACCTTGTTCATCGTCGACACGTCGTTGAGCGGGTTGCACGGGTCGGGCGACAGGCACACGTCGGCGGTCGACAGGTAGCGCATCAGGTCCTCGTCCGGGATCCGCCCGGTGAACTCGACGACCTCGTCCAGCCCCAGCTCCCGGGAGAGCGCCACCATCGCGTCGAAGGTGTCGCCGCCGCCGACGAACACCGCGTGCCAGTCGGTCCGCCCGTGCTCGTCGCGCAGCCGCGCCAGGCTGCGCAGCGCGTAGTCGACGCCGTCCTGCGGCCCCATCACGCCCAGGTAGCAGAGCAGGTGCGGCTTGCCCCGGCGCAGCGCGGGCTCGGGCGGCACCTGGTGGAAGCGCTCCACGGCCGGCGCGCTGCGCACCACGAACACCTCCCCGGGCAGTTTGCCGCCGCGCGACAGCGCGACCTGCCGGTAGCTCTCGTTGGTGGCGATCACCACGTGCGCGGCCCGGTACGTGCGCCGCTCCAGCAGGCACACGGCCCGGTAGAGCAGGTCGCGCCCCCGGCCGAAGCGCGACAGGTACAGCTCGGGCACCAGGTCGTGCTGGTCGAACACGAACCGGGTGCCCCCGCCCCGCATGGCCAGCGCCACCAGGAAGAACAGGTCGGGCGGGTTGCATCCGTGCACCACGTCGAAGCGGCCGAGCCCGCGGGCGATGCGGAAGGTGTGCCAGAGCGCCGACCCGTACTCGCGCACGTAGCCGACCGGCCCGCCGGTGGCGGCGCGGAGCGGGTAGCGGTGGATGCGCACGCCGTCGATCACCGCCTCGGCCTCGCGGTCCTGCTTGGCGCCCATCGGGCAGATGACGTGCACCTCCCAGCCCGCCTCGCGCAGCGCGACGCTCTCCTGCCAGACGCGCCGGTCGAGCGGGACGGAGAGGTTCTCGACGAGGATGAGCGCTCTACCAGCCAATGCCCACGTAGTCCCTTCTGTCACGGCGCGCCGCGGCGCCCGGCACGCGCACGAGATCGACGATGACCTTGCCGTCCAGCCGGTCCAGCTCGTCCAGCACCGCCGCGTCGGTGGTGCCGATCACGCACACCTCGGCGTGGTCCAGCACCTCGGCCACCGAGTCGGCGAGCAGGTCGCCCAGGTGCGGCAGCCGCTCGGCGATGTAGGCCCGGTTGGCCCCCATCAGCCGCGACAGCGACACGTTGGCGTCGTGGATGCGCAGGTCGTACCCCTTGCCGAGGAGCCGCTCGGCCAGTTCCACGAGCGGGCTCTCGCGCAGGTCGTCGGTGCCCGGCTTGAACGACAGCCCGAACAGCCCGACCTTGCGCAGCCCGCGCGCGGTGACGAGGTCGAAGGCCCGCCGCAGGTGCGCCTCGTTGGCCGGCAGCACGTGCGACAGCAGCGGCACCGACACGTCCGCCTTGCGCGCCGCGTACACCAGGCCGCGCAGGTCCTTGGGCAGGCAGGAGCCGCCGAACGCGAACCCGGGCCGCAGGTAGGCGGGGCTGATGTTGAGCTTCCTGTCGGCCAGGAACACGTCCATGACCTGGTACGAGTCGACGCCGAGCGCCTGGCAGACCGCGCCCAGCTCGTTGGCGAAGCCGATCTTGACGGCGTGGAAGGCGTTGTCTGCATATTTCGTCATCTCGGCCACCGGGATCGGCACCCGGAACACCTCGCCAGGCAACCCCCCGTACAGCCCCGCCACCACGTCGCCGCTGGCCGGGTCCGACTCGCCGATCACGGTCTTCGGCGGCGCGAAGAAGTCGCGCACGCTCGTCCCCTCGCGCAGGAACTCCGGGTTGACCACCACCCCGAAGTCCGCGCCCGCGCGCAGCCCCGAGGCCAGCTCCAGGATCGGGATCAGCAGCTCGGCGCAGGTGCCCGGCAGCATGGTGCTGCGGAAGACCACGACGTGGCCGGGACGCAGCGCGCGGCCGATCTGCTCGGCGACCCGTTCCAGGTAGGTGGTCGACAGGCTGCCGTTCGGCGCGGACGGGGTGCCGACGCAGACCAGCGACAGGTCGGCGGCCTCGACCGCCGCGGCGGCGTCCGCGGTGGCGCGCAGCCTGCCCTCCCGCACCGCCCGCTCGACCAGCTCGCCGACGCGCTCCTCGACGATCGGCGCCCGGCCGCCGTTGACCAGCTCGATCTTGGCGGGGTTGACGTCCACGCCCACGACCTCGTGGCCCATCGAGGCCAGGCATGCCGCCGAGACGCACCCCACGTAGCCGAGCCCGAAGACGCTGATCCGCATGGTTTCCCCCGCCTGAGCGTGCTGGACCGCTGGACCGTGCCGGTGGAGGCCGTGCGCGATCTTCCTCCCCACCGGATATGTCGGGCATGTCCATTGGAACGTTACGTACGTGTCCTAGTCCGGACAGATCTTGCCGCCGCCCGGGCCCTGGCCATCGCCACCGCCGCCGCCCGACGGGCCGGGTTCCGCGTCACCAGGCCCTGGCACACCCAGGTCTCGCCGGTCTTGGCCCGCCGCTTGTACTCGTCCTCGCCCCTGCCGAGGTCGATCCGGCAGACGCCGAGCGCTGGGGCCGCGGCGACCAGTTCGCGCAGCAGCATCCAGCCCGGTGACAGCCGAGCGAACTCCGGGTCGTACACCGGGAACCACCAGTGGAGCACCCCGCCCGCACGCAGCCCGAAGTGCGCGGCCACCAGCCGCGGCCCGGCGTGCAGCGTGGACAGCACCCCGCCGAACGACCCGTCGCGGGCGTCGAGCAGGCTCTCCAGCAGCCGCACCCGGTCCGGCTCGGCGAAGTGGTCGGCCGCGCCGGTGGCCGCGTACTGCGCCCGCTTGAGCGCGATCACCAGCGCGAGCGCGTCCCGGTCCCGCGAGTCCGCCTCGAACTTCACCGTCCCATGCTCCCGCTCGGCCTTCGCGGCCCGCCGCCGCGCCTGCCCCATGTTGTCCCTGCCGCTGCGCGAGGCCCGCCCCAAATAACCGGGCAGCCCTCCGGTGACGTCCAGGTACGGCGACGGCCTGCGGCCCAGCACCCACGGCCCGAACCCCGGGGCCGCCTCCACCAGATGGTCGAAGGCGTACGCGGCGGCCCCCTCCGACAGCAGGCCGAGCGGCCGGAACGGCGTGCCAGGGGCGAGCACCGGACCTTGGAAGTCCGCGCCCGGCCAGCCGACCGGCCGCAACACCCGCCCGTCGCGGTGGTGCGGCACCAGCGCGTCGATCCCACCGTCGCGCGTGCTCACGGCCACGTGCACGGCCCGCCCGCTCGCGTGCACGGCGGCGGCGAAGCCGGGATGGAAGTACGGGCTGTCCAGCGCCGGGTTGGCCGCCCGCAGCGCGTGCCAGGCGTCCAGCTCGGCGGCTGAGAGCGCGTCGAACGGCACCACCCGCAGGGCCGGGGCGCGGCTCATTGCGGCAGCGCCGTCATCCGGCGCGACGGCCGCACCAGGGCCGCGACGGAGGCGCGCGAGGTGCGCCGGCCCGCGAGCGCGCGTACGGACTCGCCGCCCAGCACCGCCAGGTAGTAGGCCAGCCCGGCCAGCGGCCCGTGCCGCCGCCGGTACAGGCGCACCTTGTTGACCACGAGCAGGGCGGCCAGCACGGGGTCGACGCCGGAGTCGCCGCCGAGGTGCTCGATCACGGACGCGGGCTCGTACCAGGTGACCCAGCCCAGGTCGGCGGCGCGCAGGCAGAAGTCCGTCTCCTCGCTGTAGAGCAGGAACGACTCGTCCCACGGCCCCACCTCGCGGATCACCCGGGGCGAGATCAGCATGGCCGCCCCGGTCGCCCAGGCGAACGCCCCCGGCCGCTCGTAGTCGCGCGGGTCCGTCACCAGCTCGCCCAGCCGGCCCAGCCACCCTGCCCGGGTGCCGCCGATCACCGCCTCCACCAGCGCCCGCCCCACGGTCGGCCGCCGGCGCAGCGACGGCTGCAGCGAGCCGTCCGGGTTGAGCATGCGGGGCACCGCGATGCCCCGGCCCGGTTCGCGCAGGCACTCCAGCAGCGGCGCCACGGCCCCGAGGCGCAGCCGGCAGTCGGGGTTGAGCACGTAGACGCCGTCGACCGCGTCCAGGTCGAGCGCCGCGATCCCGGCGTTGACCGCCGCCGCGTACCCCGCGTTCCTGCCGACAGGGACCATCCTGACCGGCGGACCGGCCCGCTCGGCGACGGCGGCCGAGTCGTCCCGCGAGGCGTTGTCGGCCACCACCACGTCCGTCAGCTCCACCCCTTCGGCCCCGGCGGCGAGCGAGTCCAGGCAGCCGCCGAGCACGCCGGCGCTGTTGTAGGTGACGATCACCACGGCGACCCGGGCCATCAGCGCACCCGCTTGTACAGGCGCATCGCCAGCTTGGCCGCCCGGCGCTGCAGCGGGAGTCCTCCGTCGAGCATCCGCGTGATCCAGCCGCGGTCCAGGTCGTGGCGGAGGCTGGTGCGCGGCTGCAGCCAGGCGCCCGGCCGGGCCCGGCCGCCGTCGCTGGTGTACGCGCGGGTCACGCCCATGCTCCTGAGCCGGTTGAGCACCGACCGGTCGTAGGAGCCGAACGGGATCGCCACCCGCGACACCGGCTCGCCGACGAGCTGCCCCAGCAGGTGGTGCGCGGCCGACAGCTCCTCGGCCGCCTCCCTCGGGCCCAGCGTGCGCCAGTCGCGGTGGGCCCAGCCGTGCGAGCCGATGCGCATGCCCGCGCCGAGCAGCTCGCGCACCCCTTCTGAGCTCAGCCGGCCCGGCTCGCCGAGCAGCCCGGCCAGCACGAAGAACTCGGCCTTCAGCCCGCGCTCGACCAGCCGCGGCAGCGCGATCTCCACGTCGGAGGCGTTGCCGTCGTCGAACGTGAGCCGCACGTCGGGCCGTCCCGCCACGGCGTCCACCACCTGCTCGAACTGCGCCACGCTCACCCAGGTGTCGCCCTCGCCGGGATCCAGCTCGCGGATGGTGCGGCCGATGCCGTGCACGGTCAGGTTGGTCACCGCACGCATCCCGCCCCCTGCGTCAGTCGTCAGGAGGGATATCGCTGCCCCGGATGGGGTGTTACAGGTGCTTTGCGTACCAGGCGACGGTTCGGCGCAGTCCTTCCTCCAACTCCGTTTCCGGCCGCCAGCCCAGCACCCGCTCCGCCGGGCCGGGGTCCGAGCGCTGCGTCCGGTCGAGCGGCCGGGCCGCGACCGCGCCGAACCGGGGCCGCCCCGGCCCGCCCACCACCCGGGCGAGCAGCTCCACCGTGTCGCGGATGGAGACCGGCTCGGCCGTGCCGACGTCGAGCGCCATCCCGGCCGCCTGTCCCGATCCGGCCAGCACGAACGCGTCCACCACGTCCTCCACGTACACCCACGTCACCATCCGGGCGCCCGAGGTCAGCTCCGGGTCCCGGCCGCGCAGCAACTCCAGCGTCGCGTACGGGATCAGCCGCGAGGTCTCCCGCTGGCCCGGCCCATACACCATCGCCACCCGCAGCACCGACACCGGCACCTGCCAGAGCGCGTGGAACATGCGCGCGTAACCGGTGGCCGCCGCCTTGGCGGCCGCGTACGGCGAGCCGGGCGCGAGGCCGTCGCGCGGCTCCTCCACCGACCCGGCCAGCACCACGCCGCGTACGGGAGCGCCGACGACGGCGGTGAGCAGGTTGACCGCGGCGGTGAGGTTGGCCGCCAGCGTGGGCGCCACCACGCCCGGCTCGCGCACCCCGGTCACCTCGCTGGCCAGGTGGAAGACCACCTCGGGCGCGATCCGCTCGACCAGCCTCGCGGCGGCGGCCGGATCGCTCAGGTCGGCGGCGTGCCACCGTTCGCCGTACGCGGAGATCTCCGGCGGACGGCGGCTGACCGCGTGCACCCGCGCCCCGAGCAGGGCCAGCCGCCTGACCAGGTGCGCCCCGATGAACCCGGTCGCGCCCGTGACGAGCGCCGGCGTGCCGTCCCACATGTGCCACTCCCGCTAGTCGTGCCGTTCCGGTTCGGGGATCGGCCCGCCGGTGTCGTGCCACACGTTGCCGCCGTCCCCGCTCAGCTCCGTCTCGGTGCTGAGCAGGATCGGGCAGTCGTACGCGGAGGCGCGGCCGAACCGGTTGCCGGTGACGCGCTGGCCGCGCAGCGGACGGCCGAGCGGTGTGTGGTCGAGGTTCACCACGCACGCGCCGCCGTCCAGGTAGTTGTCCTCGACGCGCAGGTCGTCGGCCGAGGACTGGACGGCGGCGTTGGGGTCGCGGGTGGTGGACAGGTCGATCGTGTTGTGCTCGATCGTGACGCCGGTCTGTCCGGCGAAGGCCTGCACGCCGTCGTTGTGGGTCGGGCCGCCGCCCTGGTCGGGGTCCGAGGCGAACCAGCCCAGGTCGTGGATGTAGGAGTCGCGGACCACGGTGCCGGTGTGCGCCTTGATCCCGTCGACCGTGCCGGTGAACTCCGACCGGAGGATGGTGGTGCGCGCCGCCCAGAGGCCGTCGACCGACGGCGACGGGTGGGCCGGATGGAACTCCGAGTCCTCGACCACGGTGTCGCGGGCGTGCTCGGTGTCGAGCAGCGGGCGCGTCCGGTCGGCCTTCCCGCCGAGGAAGCGGCACTTCCTGAACGTGACGCCGCGCGCGGTGACGGTCACGAAGCCGCGGAACTCCTTGCCCTCGACCACCTCGCCGTCGGCGGCGAACGTCCGGTCACCGGCGACGACGTCGAGCCGGACGCCCGGCGGCACCCCGGTGCTCGCCGCGTCCGGAAACCCGTCCGGCACGACGCGCACCGGCACCGGAAGGCCGGGCGACCCGGTCGAGCGCTGCTGAGGGCCGGGCGAGCCGGTCGAGCGCTCCTGCGGGCCCGGCGAGCCGTCCGGCCGGTCCCCGGGGCCCGGGGCGGCGGCCAGCACCGCGACGACCACCAGAGCGACGACCACCAGAGCGACGACGCCCGCCGCGCCGACCCCCCACCACGCCTTCGCCACCCCGGCATCCTCACCCGGGACCCGCCACCCGCGCCACCCCGCTCCGAGCGGTCACCGATGTCGCCTGCCGCCGGGCCAGGGAGTTCGGCATGCTCTGCTTCGTCAGCGATCGGCTGCTCTCACGCGTCTGAGGCGCCGCCGGAAGCCGGCGACGCCTCAGATGCGGGCCGGGTTCAGCCGATGCGCCAGGTGTCGCCGCCTGTCAGCAGCCCGGCCAGATCGCCCGGCCCCTTCTGCGCCACGGCCTCTTCCAGCTGGGCGGCCATCAGCGTGTCGTAGGACGGCCGGTCGACCTGACGGAAGATCCCGATCGGGACGTGCTCGAACGCCGGCTCGTCCAGCCGTGACAGCGCGAACGCCACCGACGGGTCCGGGCGGTGCGCGTCGTGCACCAGGATCCGGTCCTCCGCCACGCCGTCGCGGGCCACGACGTCCAGGCCGCCGTCGGCGGCCCGGACGACGGCCTTGGACGCCGAGACGATCGGCCGGCCGTGCTCCAGCCGCAGCGTGATGTCGTCGCGGACCTCGGGGTCCTTGAGCGGCTCGAAGGCGTTGTCGTTGAAGATGTTGCAGTTCTGGTAGATCTCCACCAGCGACGCGCCGCGGTGCGCGGTCGCCTCCCGCAACACCGACTGCAGATGCTTGCGGTCGCTGTCCAGGGTGCGGGCCACGAACGACGCCTCCGCCCCCAGTGCCAGGGAGATCGGGTTGAACGGCTTGTCCAGCGACCCCATCGGCGTCGACTTGGTGATCTTCCCGACCTCGCTGGTGGGCGAGTACTGGCCCTTGGTCAGCCCGTAGATCCGGTTGTTGAACAGCAGGATGTTGAGGTTGACGTTACGGCGCAGCGCGTGGATCAGATGGTTGCCGCCGATCGACAACGCGTCACCGTCACCGGTGATCACCCACACGCTCAGATCCGGCCGGGAGGCGGCCAGCCCGGTCGCGATCGCCGGAGCCCGGCCGTGGATGGAGTGCACCCCGTAGGTGTTGAGGTAGTACGGGAACCGGGAGGAGCAGCCGATCCCGGAGACGAACACGATGTTCTCGCGCTTGAGCCCGAGCTCGGGCAGGAAGCTCTGCACGGCGGCCAGGATGGCGTAGTCGCCGCAGCCGGGGCACCAGCGCACCTCCTGGTCGGACTTGAAGTCCTTCAGGCTCTGCCTGGCCTCGGCCCTGGGCACCAGCGACAGTCCCTGACCCTTGCCAGAGCCGGTGCTGGTGCCGTTGATGAGTTCAGTCACTGTCGATCACCACTGTCGTCACTGTCGCTGCTGTCGCCACTGTCGATCACGTCCTGGATCACTCCGGCCAGTTCCTCGGCCTTGAACGGGAGCCCGCGCACCCGGTTGTAGCTGATCACGTCGACCAGGAACCGGGCCCGCAGCAGCAACGCCAGCTGACCCAGGTTGATCTCCGGCAGCAGCACCTTGTCGTAGCGCCTGAGCACCTCACCGGTGTTGGCCGGCAACGGGTTCAGATGCCGCAGATGCGCCTGGGCGACCTTGCCGCCCGCCGCGCGCACCCGCCGCACCCCGGCCGCGATCGCGCCGTAGGTCGACCCCCACCCCAGCACCAGCACCCGGGCGTCCCCGCCGGGATCGTCCACGGCCAGATCGGGCACATCCACACCGTCGATCTTGGCCTGCCGCAGCCGCACCATCCGGTCGTGGTTGTCCGGGTCGTAGGAGATGTTGCCGCTGCCCTCGGCCTTCTCGATGCCGCCGATCCGGTGCTCCAGCCCCGGCGTGCCCGGCACCGCCCACGGCCGCGCCAGCGTGTCCGGATCGCGCAGGAACGGCAGGAAGGAGCCGTCCGGGCCGTTGGGGGTGGTGGTGAACGGCGCGGAGATGTCGGGCAGGGCGTCGATGCCGGGCAGCCGCCACGGCTCGGAGCCGTTGGCCAGATACCCGTCCGACAGCAGCATCACCGGCGTGCGGTAGGCCACCGCGATCCGGGCCGCCTCCAGAGCCGCGTCGAAACAATCGCTGGGTGACATGGGGGCGATGACCGGCAGCGGGGATTCGCCGTTACGGCCGAACAAGGCCATCAGCAGGTCGGTCTGCTCGGTCTTGGTCGGCATCCCGGTCGAGGGGCCGGCCCGCTGCACGTCGACCACGATCAGCGGCAGTTCGGTGGTGACGGCCAGGCCGACGGTCTCGGCCTTCAACGCCACGCCGGGCCCGGAGGTGGTGGTCACCCCGAGCGCGCCGCCGAACGCCGCGCCCAGGGCGGCGCCGACTCCGGCGATCTCGTCCTCGGCCTGGAAGGTGCGGATGCCGAACTGCTTGTGCTTGGACAGCTCGTGCAGGATGTCGGAGGCCGGGGTGATCGGATACGAGCCCAGGAACAGCGGCAGCCGGGCCTGGACGGCGGCGGCGATCAGGCCGTAGGCCAGCGCCTGGTTGCCGGAGATGTTGCGGTAGAGGCCCGGCGCCAGCCGGGCCGGTTTCACCTCATAAGACACCGAGAACGACTCGGTGGTCTCGCCGTAGTTCCAGCCGGCCTGGAAGGCGGCGATGTTGGCCTTGGCGATCTCCGGCTTACGCGCGAACTTGGTCTGCAGGAAGCTGACGGTGTGCTCGGTGGGCCGGTGGTAGAGCCATGACAGCAGCCCGAGCGCGAACATGTTCTTGGCGCGTTCGGCGTCTTTCTTGGAGATGTCGAAGTTCTCCAGGGCTTTGACGGTCAGGGAGGTGAGGGGGACGGCGTGCAGCCGCCATTCGGCCAGCGACCCGTCCTCCAGGGGGTTGGCGGGGTAGCCGACCTTGGCCAGGTTGCGTTTGGTGAACTCGTCGGTGTTGGCGATGATGTCGGCGCCGCGGGGCAGGTCGGCCAGGTTGGCCTTGAGCGCGGCGGGGTTCATCGCGACGAGCACGTTGGGGGCGTCGCCGGGGGTGAGGATGTCGTGGTCGGCGAAGTGCAGCTGGAAGCTGGACACGCCGGGCAGGGTGCCGGCGGGGGCGCGGATCTCGGCGGGGAAGTTGGGCAGCGTGGACAGGTCGTTGCCGAACTCGGCGGTGCCGGCGGTGAACCGGTCGCCGGTGAGTTGCATGCCGTCGCCGGAGTCTCCGGCGAACCGGATGATCACCCGGTCGAGTTGCTGAACCTGCTTGGTCACAGCTCGGTCCTCCTCGACGCGCCTGGGCGCGTTCGCTTCTGGCGCGTTCTCTTTTCCATGCTAGATCCTCAGGAGGTCGCGCGTTTGCACACCGCCCGAAGCGGGTAAACGCGGTGAATTCAGAGTGCGGCGGCGACAACAGAGGTGCGACACAGCCCTGCGGCGAGCCTGCAGAGGTCTACATGCAGGCGTGCGAAGAGGACAGTTCGGGTCACGATCGCCAACTATACGTCCCCCCGCCACTTCTGCTACGTCAGGGGCTCCTTGCGCACGGGTGCGATCCCTGACTTGTAGAGGTGCCCGGCCTGCATCCCTGCCGCCCCGTACAACTCTGGAACGGTGACGAAGGTGTATCCCTTCCCGGCGAGCCGTTCGAGAATGTCCGGAACGGCGGAGACGGTCGTGCTCCGCGTGTCGTGCAGGCGCACGATGGCGCCGGGGTGCGTCCGGTTCACCACCCGGTCGGAGATCTCGCCGGCGTCCAGGTCGCGCCAGTCGGAGCTCTCGACGTCGGCGTCCACCAGCGACAGCCCGAGCTCGCGGGCGACCGTGCGCAGCTCGGGGCCGACCGACCCGTACGGGGCGCGGACGAGCGTCGGGCGCCGGCCGATCGCCGCGGTCACCACGTCCTGAGTGCGGGTCAGCGAGTCGGCGATCTTGCTGGAGGGCAGCCGCGCCAGGTCGCGGTGCTCGTACGAGTGGTTCCCGACGAGGTGGCCCTCGGCGCTCATCCGGCGCAGCAGCTCCGGCGCGGCGGCCGCGTTGCCGCCGACGGCGAAGAACGTGGCGCGGGCGCCGGCCTCCCGCAGCGTGTCGAGCAGCCGGCCCGTCTCCGGCCCCGGACCGCCGCCGAAGGTGAGCGCGACGCACCTGGCCTTGGTGCAGTCGACGGTGCCCGCGCGGTTGCTCGCGGCGGCGGGGGCGGGGGAGGACGACGCCTGGGGCTCCTTCACCGCCACCCGCTGCCCATGCAGGCGGGCGGTCTGCTGGGCGCGCCGCCCGGTGTCCGACAGCAGCGGCCACACCCGACCGGCGGGCACGGCCTCGGCCAGCCTGCCGAGCGAGCACGGCGCGATCTCGCACTCGTCGAACTCCACGACCAGGTCGCCGTCCCGGTTGAAGGCCATCGAGTCGAACCGGTCGGGATCGGGGATCACCTGATCCCGGTCCACCTCGGGCCCGCGGTCCCGCAGCCCGGCCGCGACCAGGTGAGCCACCTCGCGCAGTGCGGGGCCGCCGTTCAGCAGGCCGGTCGAGTCCACGGCCCGGCGGGCGCGGGTGTCGTACCAGAGCGTCGTGGTGGCGTACTCCCAGCCCGAGCCGTGGGAGCGGCCGGCCCGCAACCGCACCCCGATCGCCTCGCCGGCGGCGACGAGCTGCCAGTCGACGTTCAGCTCGAGCGGGGTCAGCTCGGGTGAGGTCAGGTCGGGCGAAGGCTGCTGCCCGGCGGCGCTCTCGCGGAACTCGCTCAGCCGCCGCCGCGCGTCCTCGCGCAGTCTCTCGCTGAGCGGCTCCGCGCCGCTCAGCTCGGGGTGGCTGAGGTGCGCACGCCTGGTCAGGGCGTCGTCGCCGCTCAGGGTCCGGGGTGTCAGCCCCGGGACGCCGGCGGGGTCGACGAAGTCGATCCTGGTGGGGTCGGCGGGGAGCCGGCCGTCCCGCGGGGGAGTGGCCGAGGCGAGTCCGCAGCCGGAGGCCGCCAGGGCCAGCAGGAAGATTCCTCCCATAGATCGAACTTTTGGCATGTATGTGAGCATATGTGGCAGATCTTGTGATTTGCCTGGATTTGGAGGTATAGGGCGTTAGCCTTGACTGGGTTACGATCGCGTTCATGGACGGCTACTACGGGTCCTACCTGCTGGTCGCCGCCCTGCTCGCGATCGGCGTCGCGATCGTGGCCGGGGCGCTCATGGTCAACCGGCTGCTCCGCCCGACCCGGCCCACGCCCGACAAGCTGACCAGCTACGAGTGCGGCGTCGACCCGGTGGGCGACGGCTGGGCCCAGTCCCAGGTCCGCTACTACGTCTTCACCTACCTCTACGTGGTGTTCGCCGTGGACGCGGTCTTCCTCTTCCCCTGGGCGACCGTCTTCGACGCGCCCGGCTACGGCCTCACCACACTGGTCGAGATGTTCGTCTTCCTGGGCTTCATCGCCCTCGGCATCCTCTACGCCTGGCGCAAACGCGTCCTGACCTGGACGTAGCCCTCCTCCCTGATCCGCGCAACAATGGCAGCATGGCAGCGACGGATCTCCCGATGCCGACCGTGGGCCCCATCTCGCGGCTCGCGCCCAAACCCATGCGGTTCGTGCTCAACTGGGGCCGCCGCTACTCGCTGTGGGTGTTCAACTTCGGGCTGGCCTGCTGCGCGATCGAGTTCATCGCCACCTCGATGAGCCGCCACGACTTCATCAGGTTCGGCGTCATCCCGTTCGCCAACGGGCCGCGCCAGGCCGACCTGATGATCGTCTCCGGTACGGTCACCGACAAGATGGCCCCGGCCGTCAAGCGCCTCTACGAGCAGATGCCCGACCCCAAGTACGTCATCTCGTTCGGCGCCTGCTCCAACAGCGGCGGCCCCTACTGGGACTCCTACTGCGTCACCAACGGCGTCGACCAGATCGTGCCCGTCGACGTCTACGTGCCCGGCTGCCCGCCCCGGCCCGAGGCCCTGCTCCACGGCATCATGAAGCTGCAGGAGAAGATCGCGGAGGAGAACCTCGGCGACCGCTACCTCTGGTCGCGTTCCCACGGGGAGGACGTGTGACCGGGTTCCCCGCCGGGCCGCTCGCCGGCCGCGCCGAGGTCACCGACTCCTTCGGCGACACCGTCGTCGACGTCGCCCCCGGCGACTGGATCGAGCTGCTCACCTACGTCCGCGACGAGCTGGGCTACGCCTTCTTCGACTGGCTCACCGGCGTCGACGACCCGCCCGGGGCTTTCCAGGTGGTCGTCCACGTCTACAACCCCGACACCCGCGAGCGCCTGCTGCTGCGCACCGGCGTGCCGCGCGACGACCCGCGCCTGCCCACCGCCGTCGGCGTCTACCGGGGCGCCGACTGGCACGAGCGCGAGACGTACGAGATGTTCGGGGTGATCTTCGAGGGCCACCCGCACCTGGTGCCGCTGCTGCTGCCCGACGGGTTCGAGGGCCACCCGCTGCGCAAGGACTTCGTGCTGGCCGCCCGGGTCGCCAAGCAGTGGCCCGGGGCCAAGGAGCCCGGCGAGTCCGGCCACGGCGCGCCGAGCCGCCGCAAGACTCTGCCGCCGGGCGTGCCGGCCGACTGGGGGTCACCTGATGCTTGACGTGGTGCTGCACTTCGCCGTGATCCTGGTCATCTTCCTCGCCCTGCCGCTGATCGTGGGGCAGACCGAGCACAAGGTCATGGCCCACATGCAGTCCCGTCTCGGCCCCATGTACGCCGGTGGGTTCCACGGGTGGGCCCAGCTCATCGCCGACGGCGTCAAGTTCATGCAGAAGGAGGACGTGATCCCGGCCGCCGCCGACCGGCGCGTCTTCATGATCGCTCCGGGCGTGGCCCTGGTGCCCTACCTGGTGGTGCTGATCGCCCTCCCGCTCGACGACGGGTTCGTCGGAGTCGACCTCGACGTCGGGCTCTTCTTCGTGCTCGCCGTCATGGGCGTCGGCGTGCTCGGCTCGATCATGGCCGGATGGGCGTCGGCTAACAAGTACTCGGTGCTCGGCGGCATGCGGGCGGCCGCCCAGCTCGTCGCGTACGAACTGCCGCTGGTCCTGGCCGCCTCCTCCGTCGCGATGGCCGCGGGCACCCTCTCGCTGCCCGGCATCGTCGAGGCGTGGCAGTGGTGGTGGCTGCCGTGGCAGGCGATCGGCGGCGTGGTCTTCTTCGTCGCCGGGCTGGCCGAGCTGCGCCGGCCGCCGTTCGACATGCCGATCGCCGAGTCCGAGATCATCATGGGCCCGATGACCGAGTACACCGGCATGCGCTTCGCCCTGTTCATGCTCTCCGAGTA
The DNA here is from genome assembly GCF_050936535.1 of Nonomuraea sp. CA-218870. Lineage (NCBI taxonomy): Bacteria > Bacillati > Actinomycetota > Actinomycetes > Streptosporangiales > Streptosporangiaceae > Nonomuraea > Nonomuraea sp. CA-218870. The sequence goes on from NZ_JBNJMN010000001.1 coordinate 1,123,146, forward strand.
CGCGGGCATCGTCGTGGTGTCGTTCCTGACCACCGTGCTCTTCCTCGGCGGCTGGCAGGGGCCGCTGCTGCCCGGCTGGCTGTGGACGCTGGTCAAGGTGTTCGCCCTGGCGTTCGTGGTCATCTGGGTGCGCGTCACCTTCCCGCGGCTGCGCGAGGACCAGTTGCAGAAGCTCGCCTGGGCCGGCCTGGTGCCGCTGGCACTCCTCCAGCTCGCCATCACCGGGGTCGTCCAGGTCCTGGTCTGAAACTCCCGGTGCCCTCCGTTCGTCTGACCGTACGGGGCCCTTTTCGAGGGGGTTCGATGACGTACCGCTTGACTCCGATCGGCCCGGCTGTCGACGGCGGCCCGGTGCCGGAGACGGTCCTGACGTGGGACGGCCCGATGCTGGTGGCCACCGCCTGCGACGATTCCGTACGGGTGCGGCCCGCGATGCTCTACCACTACCGCTACGACCGGCGGCAGGCCGGGAGTGACGGGCAGCGGGTGACCGGCCTGGCCGCGCTCGACCGCGACGGCCTGGTCCTGCTGGACCTGCCCGGCGCCTGGCCGCAGGAACAGGTGATCGGCTTCGGCACCGTGGCCGGCGTGCCGGTCGACGGCTGCCGGTTCGAGGTCTCGAATCGGGTACGCGCCCGGCTGTCCGGCCGCGCCCCCGGGTGGCGGCGGGTTCTCGGCGTGCCCCCGCCGAAGCCGTCACGGTGGCGGCTGCCGCTGATCTACGCGGCCGGGGCGGTGGGGCTGGCGGTGATGGTGTACCTGGCCTCGGTCGGCGCCTGGGCGGCCTGGCGCGGGCTGTCGGTGCTCGGCCGGGTGCTCATCGATCTGGTCGAGGTGAAGTGGCTGGTGGTCGCGTTCAGCCCGCTGCTGCTGGCGCTCCGCCCGATCAAGGCCCGCTGGCGCCGGTACGAAGCGAGCAAGGGCATGCGCGCCGGCCCGCTGCACGGCCCCAACCTGGTGATCGGGGCCTCGAAGGAGCTGGAGATCCACAACATCGGGGAGGAGCTCGCCCCGCTGGAGATCGGCAGAGCGCCCGGGCGGGCGGCCGGCATGCTCGCGTACCAGTACGAGGACCGGTCCGGCCTGTTCATCCTGAACCATGCCGGCAGGCCCCTGCACCACATCCCCGGCCCGTGGCCGCCTGAGGACCTGCACCGCCTCGCCGCCGGCAACGACATGAGCCTGTCGGTGTTCCGGCTCAGCCGCGAGGAGTACGTCGACCTGGTCAGGACGTCCAGCCACGGCTCCCCGTGACCATGGGATCCGTCTTGGTCGGGATGTGCGGCCACGGCTCTCCGCGACCGCGTCCCCTGTCTTGGCGGGATGTGCGGCTACGGCTTCCACGACCATGCTCCCTGGCGGCCGGGACGGGTCTCGCTTGTCGGGCGCTGCGTGTCGGCCCGCGGAAACCTCGTTGCGCCTTCCCTCGCCGTGGTGCTGAGCTGGCGGCATGAACCGTGACGAGGCGCTGGCCGCGTTCGACCGCGGGCTGAGGCGGGACGCCCGGCCCATCAGCCCTGGTGACCGTGTCGAACGGGTGGGCCGGGTGATCCGCTACCTCGGGGACGGGTGGGACTGCGTCATCTGGTCGGACCTCGACGACGCCACGGCCGATGCCGAGATCGCCGCCCAGGTCTCGTCCTTGACCTCGCCGGGGCGCGGGTTCGAGTGGAAGCTCTATGCCTACGACCGGCCCTCGGATCTGCCGTCCCGTCTCCTGAAAGCCGGGTTCGTCCCCGGCGATGAGGAGACGCTGATGGTCGCCGAGATCTCCGACCTGGACACGGAGGTCGCGCTTCCCGGCGGTGTCAGCCTTCGTCCGGTCACCACGGATGCCGACGTGGACCTCATGATGTCGGTGCACGACCAGGCGTTCGGCACCTTCTCCGACCTCGCCCCCGCGCTCCGGGCCCAGCTCGCCGCGGACACCTTGGTGGCGTTCGTGGTCATGGCCGGGGACGAGCCGGTCAGCGCCGCCCGTATGGAGCTTTATCCCGGTACGGGGTTCGCCGGCCTGTGGAGCGGCGGCACCGTCCCCGGCTGGCGCGGCCGCGGCCTCTACCGGGCCCTGGTCGCCTCCCGCACCCGCATCGCCGCCGCCCGCGGCTACCGCTACCTCCAGGTGGACGCCTCAGCCGACAGCCGCCCGATCCTCGAACGCCTCGGCTTCCACCCCCTCACCACCACGACCCCGTACGTCTACGAGCCCTGACCCCGTTCAGCCCTTCGCGGGCACGCTCACGCCTGTCAGCCGCACCCGCCGAGCGCTTCCCGGGTCTGGGTCGTGGTCATGGGCGGAACGGGCAGGGGCCGGGCCGCTTCGGCGCGCAGGCCGTCGAGGCTCAGGGCCAGGTGCCTGCGCCAGGCCCCCGGCGCGGTCCGGAACGTCGCCCGTACGGTGCCCGCGACCCCCCAGATGACGAACGCCAGGTCCTCCAGCGTCAGGTCCGGCCGCAACACCCCCGCCTCCTGCGCCCGCGCCACGATCCGCCGCATCAGGGCGTGCCCCTCGTCGGTGCCGGACCTGTCGGTGCCCGCGGACTCCCCGGCCTGGACCGCGCTCACCGGCTCCGCCCCCGGAGCCCACCCGCCCCCGCCGGCCCCCGCGATGCGCACGGCGAGCTCGTTGCAGCCCAGATCGACGGACTGCAACTCGCACACCCCGGTCAGGAAGTCGACGAACCCCTGCCACGCGTCGTCCTCGGCCAGCGCGCGTTCGGCCAGCTCGCGCACCGCCGCCACCCGGTCGGCGAACACCGCCTCCACCAGGTCGTCCCGAGTGGGGAACCGGTTGTAGAGCGTCCCGATGCTCACCCCGGCCCGGCGCGCGACCTCCTCCAGAGGCACGTCCAGCCCTCGGTCGGCGAACAGCTCCCGGGCTGCCCTCAGCAGGCGTTCACGGTTGTGCACGGCGTCCTTGCGCATGCCACTCACTCTAGCTATCTTGAGGCCAGTCTCAACTTGAGGAGGACCTCAACTTATGTCCCGCACCGTCGTCATCACCGGCGGCACGAACGGCATCGGCCTCGCCCTGGCCCGCCACTACAGCGAACGGGGCGACCAGGTCATCGCCATCGGCAGCAGCCAGGCAGGCCAGGACCGGCTCCGGCGACAAGCCCCCCAGGCCCGCTTCGACCGGGCCGACCTCAGCTCCGTCAAGCAGACGAACGAGCTGATCGACCGTCTCCGCTCCACGTATCCGGCCATCGACGTGCTGGTCCTGGCCGCCTTCCGCTATCAGCTGTCCAGGGGTGAGACCGACGAGGGCTTCGAACGCACCTTCGCGCTGTCCGTGGTCAACCGCTGGCTCATGAGCCGTGCCCTGCGCCCGGCCCTGGAGCGCGCCGAGGCCCCGGTCGTCCTCGACCTGTGCGGCGTCGGCGGCATCAGGGCAGGCGAGATCCACTGGGACGACCTGCAACTGGAGCGCGGTTACCGTCCGTTCAAGGCCACCATGCAGGGAGCGCGCGCCGCCGAACTGCTGGCCGCCGCCTACGCCGCCGAGCCCGTCCGTTACGTGCTCTACAACCCGTTGTTCGTCGCCACCGGCCTCTTCGAACCCTTCCGCCAGCCCGTACGCGGCCTCGTCAGGCTCGCCTCGGCGCTGTTCGCCCAGCCGGTGTCGAAGGCGATCCTCCCGATGACGGCGCTCATCGACAGCCCGCCGGCCGCTCCGCTCTCCGCGTACGTCCGAGGCAGGCCGGTCGCCTTCACCCCCGACCCCGCCGCCGCCCGGCGGCTCGACGCCGTCATCCGCGACCTGGTGTCCCCGCTGACCGCCTGACGAGCCCGGTCCCGCCTCCCTTACCGGTCAGCCGTGGCGCGCCCCCGGCCCAGCGGTGGTCAGTGGACGATCGCCAGCATCACGTCGGACGCCGAAGGGCGGTCCTCGGGATTCTTGGCCAGGCAGGCGCCCGCCACGCCGCGCACGGAGGGCGGCAGCGGCGACAGGTCCGGATGGTACGTGAGCACCCGGTTGAAGATCGCGGGCACGGTGTCCTCGCCGAACGCGGGCCGTCCCGTGGCCGCGAACACCATCGTCACCGCCCAGCTGAACACGTCGGAGGGCGGGCCCACGGGAGTGCCGGACAACTGCTCGGGCGACATGTAGGCGGGCGTGCCGACCATCTTGCCGGAGGTCACCGTCACCTGGTCGAGCGCCCGCGCGATGCCGAAGTCGATCACCCGGGGACCGTCGTGGCCGATCAGCACGTTGCTCGGCTTGAAGTCGCGGTGGACGACCCCCGCCTTGTGGATGGCCGCCAGCGCCCCGGCTGTGGACAACGCCAGCCGGGTCAGGCCGTCCTCGTCGCGCGGCCCGTGCCGCCGTACGAGCTGCTCCAGGGAGGGGCCTTCCACATACTCGCTGACGATGTAGGCGAACTGGCCGGTGATGCTCACGTCGAGCACCCGGGCTGTGGAGAACGTCGCCACGCGCCGGGCGGCGTCGACCTCCCTGGCGAACCTCGTCCGCGCCGTCTCGTCGACGAGGTCGTGCAGCACCTTGACGGCCACGCGGACGCCGTTGGGCGCCGACGCGAGGTAGACCGCGCCCTGGCCGCCGCGGCCGAGCGACCGCAGCACCCGGTAGTGGCCGATCCACTCGGGCTCTCCTGGGCGACGGTGGGTCGAGGGCGCGGTGGAGCGCTGGTGGAGGTCGGGCGGGGGATAGGCGGTGGGCAGGCCGGTGTGCGGGCGGACGGCCATGGCGGGGCTTCCGGAACGCGCCCTGGCCATCGCGGGCACCAGGATGCCCGAGTGGATCACGCCGCTGATCCAGCCGATGACGAACATGAGGGAGACGATCGAGCTCATCGGCTCGGGAATGTCGTCGAACTGGTCGTACGTGCTGATCATGATGATGAAGACGCCCACGTTGACGGTGTAGAGACAGGCGGCCACGAACTGGCCTGCGCTCCTCAGCCAGAAGGCCGCGAAACCGATCGTGAAAGGCGTCGCCAAACCGCACGAGAACAGGGAGAGGGCAGCCCAGACGACCGAGGCAGCCCAGGCCGCGCCGCTCGGACGGTCCGGATGGTTCAACGACATGGCGAGAGACTACATCCGGGTACTTGTACATATCGGACGGCCGTGATTCTTGTGGATAACTTCGGGCTAGGCTGTGGATGACTGTGGAAAACCTGGGGACAGTGGGCTGGCGCATTCACGGGCGAGGCCAAGTGCGTCATGATGTTGAGCCATGGCACGGATACCGGGCGTAGGACTGGCGAAAGGGCTGACCATCACCCTGCGCCACATGCTGCGCAAATCCGTGACCCAGCAATATCCCGAGGTCAGGCCCGACCTGCCGCCCCGCAGCCGCGGCGTCATCGCCCTGGTCGAGGAGAACTGCACCTCGTGCATGCTGTGCGCCCGGGAGTGCCCCGACTGGTGCATCTACATCGACTCCCACAAGGAGACCATCCCCGCCCCCGAAGGCGGCCGGCCGCGTCAGCGGAACGTGCTCGACAGGTTCGCGATCGACTTCTCCCTCTGCATGTACTGCGGCATCTGCATCGAGGTGTGCCCGTTCGACGCGCTGTTCTGGTCGCCGGAGTTCGAGTACGCCGAGGGAGACATCAGCGACCTTCTCCATGAGAAGGACAAGCTGGCCACCTGGGTCCCGACGGTTCCGCCGCCACCGGCCCACGACCCCGGGGCCGACCCTCCCAAGGAGCTCTCCGCCGCCCCCCGCCGTCCCGCCCGCGCCAAGGCCGCCGAACCGGCCGCGGCCCCTCGCGCCGACGCCCCCGGGCGTACGGCGGAGCAGTCGACCTCCGGCCCGGCGCAGGCCCTCAGCGGGCCGGACACCACGCCCGGCTCGGCACCGGCCCGAGGACCTGCGGCGGCCCGAGGACCTGCGGTGGCCCGAGGACCTGCGGCGGAAGGCGGGGCCGCGTCGGCTGGGGATGCCGCGCAGGCGGGGGGTGTCGCACCGGAGAGCGGCCCCGCGCCGGAAGGCTCCGAACGGGAAGGCTCCGCACTTGAAGGCTCCGGAGCGGATTCTGAAGCAGGTTCCGGAGCGGATTCCGGACGGCGGGCGCCCGAGGCGGCACCGGGTCGCCGGCCGCGCAGGGCCGTGACGAACGTGCGCGGCATCCGGCCGCCCGGCGCGCTCCCGGCGGACAACCCGCCCGGCGCGGGCACCGGGGGCCCCGCGACCCCAACGGCTCCCGAAGCCGCCGGGAGAGGCGCGGACGACACGGGTGCCGAAGCCGGCGACGCGCCCGCGGAGCACCATGGCCGCGGGGCTTCCGACGCTGCCGGCGAGACGTCGTCGGCGGACGAAGGGCCGGCTTCATCCACAGGCGAGGAGCCGGGACCGGAGTTTTCCACAGGCCGGGAGGAATCACGGCCGGAGCATGGCTCGGGGGAGCAGACTTCAGGCGCGAGACCGCGAAGGCGTCGGATGGCAGATCCTCGTTCCATCCGCCCGCCCGGTCGGCTCGGTCATGAAGAGCCAAGGGAGCCCGAGGAGGACTAGTGACCGAGGCGGTGCCCTCCTATTTGTCACCCACCGGACAAGAGATCGTCTTCTTGCTCCTGGGAGCGGTGGCGGTCGGTTCGGCGCTGCTCGTCGTCACCACGAAACAGCTCGTCCACGCGGCCCTGTGGCTGGTCGTCGCCTTCGGCGCGCTGGCGGGCTGCTACCTGGTGCTCACGGCCGAGTTCGTGGCGTGGGTGCAGGTGCTCATCTACGTGGGCGCTGTGATCGTCCTGCTGCTGTTCGGGATCATGCTGACCAGGGCGCCGGTGGGCCGCTCCGACGACCTCGACAGCGGCAACAGCGTGGCGGCGGCCGTGGTGGCGGTGGCTACCGCAGGCGTCCTGGTGACGGTGGTGATCGACGGCTTCCGCACCGCCTACGCGCCGCTGACGCCGGGCACCGGTGCCGCCCGTGAGCTGGGGGCGAGCATCTTCAGCACGTGGGTGCTCCCGTTCGAGGCGCTGTCCGTGCTGCTGCTGGCCGCCCTGATCGGCGCCATCGTCCTGTCCCGCACCGACATCCGCGGCGCCCCCCCGAGCCCGGCGAACCCCGGGGACGGTTCCGGTGGCGGGCCGGGCGCGGGGGGCCTTGCGGACAGTTCCGTTGCCACGCCGGGTGCGGGTGATTCTGTGGAGCGCCAGGCTGGCGCCGACGTTCGCGAGGGTGCGCCGGGGGGCCACCCTGGGGACGGCCGGGGTGGTGCCGATGCCCGTGGTGACGAGCCCTGGGCCGCCGGACCGGCGGACGGCGCAGGCCGTGGGGACACTCGCGGTGGCGCGTCCGCTGCCGACCCATCCCGTACGGGGGCGTCCAAGGAGTCGCCGACCGATCAGACCGGGGGTCATTAGTGCACATCGTCTACCCGGCGCTGGTTGCCGCGCTCCTGTTCTCCATCGGCGTCTACGGTGTGCTCGCCCGCCGTAACACGATCCTCGTGCTCATGTCGGTCGAGCTGATGCTCAACGCCGTCAACCTCAACCTCGTCGCCTTCGACGTGTGGCTGAGGGACCGGCTCCACAGCGGCCAGGTGCTGACGCTGTTCGTCATCGTGATCGCCGCGGCCGAGGTGGGAGTCGGCCTGGCGATCATCCTGGCTCTCTACCGCAACCGCAAGACGGTCGACATCGACCACCTGCGCGACCTGGCGGAGCCCGCGGACGATCCCCCGCCCGACGACGACCTGGGCGGGCGGTCCGCCTCGGGAGCCCGCATGCCCGCCACTGCTGTGCCGGCCCTGGTGGGAGCGTCCACCGGCGGCTCGCCACCCCGCAGTCATCCTCCGGCCTCTGGTCGGGGTGGCGCCTCCGGCGGGAGCCCAAGGGCGGGCGGCAGCAGCGGCCCTGACACAGCACCGGGCGGACCGGGCCGGTCCGGGGCCAGCCATGGTCCGGCTGCGCCGAGCCGGTTCGGGGAGGGCGACCGGTCCCATGAAGCCGGCGAGCCGACCGAGAGCAGCCGGTTCCCGGAAGAAGCTCGCTACGAAGGAGCCGGCCGGTCTGAGGGGGGCGGTCGGTCTGAGGAAGGTGGGGCCGGGGGCGGCGGTCGGGGTGGTGAGGATCGGGCTGCCGAGGATGGTCCGTCCGCCGAAGGGCTGAGCGCGGAAGAGGGCCGGCCCGGTGAGGATTCCGGTCACATGAGGCGAGGGGGCGCGTCGTGACGATTTTCCCGTTGCTGGCCGTGCTCCTGCCGTTCGCCGCCGCCGCGGCGGGGCTGCTGCTGTCGCGATGGCCGCGCGGCCGGCCGTCGGCGGGCGCCAACCGGCGGGCGGCCTGGATCGCGGTGATCCCGACGGCGGGCGCCGCCGTGTTCGCCGTCTGGCTGGCGTGGGGCCAGGGCTTCGCCTACCTCGAAGGCGGGCCGCGCTCGGAGCCCGTGGGCGCCACGTACGGCGCCATCGTCACCGGCAGCGTGCCGATCTCGCTCACGCTGCAGGCGGACGACCTCTCCGCGCTGCTCGGCGTGCTGGTCACGCTCGTGGCGCTGGCCGTCCAGGTCTACTCGATCGGCTATCTCGAGGACGACCCCCGCTACCCGTCCTACAGCGCCTTCGTCAGCCTGTTCACCGCGGCCATGCTGCTCGTGGTCTACGCGGGCGACCTCCTGGTGCTCTATGTGGGCTGGGAGATCATGGGTCTCTGCTCCTACCTGCTCGTGGGCCACTGGTGGGAGGACCTGGGCAACTCCCGCGCCGCCGTCAAGGCGTTCCTGGTGACCCGGCTGGGCGACGTCGGCTTCCTGTTCGGGATCTTCGTGCTGGGCGTCGGCGCCGGGAGCTTCCGCATCGCCGATGTGCTCGCCGCTGTGCCCCAGATGTCCTCGGGCACGCTCGTGACGGCCACGTTGCTGCTGCTCGCCGGTGTCGCGGGCAAGAGCGCGCAGGTGCCGCTGCACACGTGGCTGCCCGACGCGATGGCGGGCCCGACGCCGATCAGCGCGCTGATCCACGCCGCGACCATGGTCGCCGCCGGCATCTTCCTCGTGGCCAGGCTGTTCCCGGCCTTCACGGCCGCCGGTCCCACGATGGACGTGCTCGCGGTCATGGCCGCGCTCGGCATGCTCGGCGCGGCTCTGGCCGCGCTCGCCCAGGACGACCTGAAACGCGTGCTGGCCTACTCCACGATCAGCCAGCTCGCCTACATGGCGGGCGGCCTCGCCGCCGGGTCCGACACGGCCGCGATCTTCCACCTGGTCACGCACGGCGCGTTCAAGGCGCTGCTGTTCCTCTGCGCCGGGCTGGTGATCCACCACGTCGGTTCCAACCTGATGAGCCGGATGGGCGGGCTCCGGCGCGAGCTGCCCGTGACGTTCGCGGCCACCACGGTCGGCTTCGCCGCGCTCATGGGCCTGCCTCCTGCCAGCGGCTTCTTCAGCAAGGACGCGCTGCTCGCGGCCATGGAAGGCGCCCTGACCGGCCGTGTCACGGACGCCGCCGCCCTGCTCCTGTACGGGTGCGCGCTCGCGACCGTCGCGGTGACCGGCGCGTACGCCACGAGGGCCTGGCTGCGTACCTTCTTCGGCCGGGCGCGTACGGTAGCGCTGCCGGAGCCGGAGCCCGGCACCGCGCACGTCATCGACGTCCGCGAGGGCCCCCGCACCATGCTGGTGCCGGTCGCGCTGCTCGCGGTCCCGGCCCTGCTGCTCGGGTTCGCCGCCGAGCCGCACCTCGACCTCCCGATCGCGGTCATCAGCGTGGCCCTGGCGCTGCTCGGCGCCGCCGTCGTGTACGTCGCCTGGCGGGCCGACCCGCTGGCGGACCCGGCCCGGCTCCTGGGAGTGCTGCGCGTACCGTGCGAGCGGGCGTTCTACGTCGACGGCCTCTACGCCGCGGTCGTGGTCAGGCCGGTGCTGGCGCTGGCCGGGGGCGTCTCGCGGGCCGACGACGTGGTGGTCGACGGCGCCGTACGCGGCTCCGGCCGCACGGCGCGCGGGCTGTCCGGGATGCTGCGGCTCGTCCAGAACGGCAACGTCCAGCTCTACGTGAGCGGGCTGCTGGCCGGCGTCCTTCTGATCGCGGTGGGGGCGGTGGTGTTCGCATGACGAACGGTCTTCCCGTGGCGGCGAGGGCGGTGGTGCCGGCATGAACGGCTGGCTCACCGTCGCGATGGTCGCGGTGCCGCTGCTGGGGGCGCTGCTGCTCCTGGTCGCGGCCGACGTGCTGCGGCCGGTGCTGCGCGGGTACGGGATGGCGGTGTCCGGGGTGACGCTGGCCCTGGCCGCCGTGATGGTGGCGACGTTCGACCACGGGCAGCCGGCCAGGCCGCAGTTCACCGTGGACCTGGCGTGGATCCCGGGGCTGGACCTCCGTTTCCAGCTGGGCGTCGACGGGATCTCGCTGCCGCTGGTCGCGCTGACGGCCCTGCTGGTGTTCCTCTGCTTCGCGTACCTCGGCTGGGGTGGCGGGACCGCGCCGGGGCAGCTGCTGCATCCCGGGCCGGGCGGGGCGCGGCCGAGGGCGCTGGTGTTCACGCTGCTGGTGCTCGAAGTCGGCATGATCGGCACGTTCCTCGCGCTCGACCTGCTGCTGTTCTTCGTGTTCTTCGAGATCGTCCTCATACCGATGTACTTCCTGATCGCCATCTGGGGAGGAAAGGGGCGCAGGGCGGCGGCGGTCAAGTTCATCCTCTACACGCTGCTCGGGTCGGTGGTGATGCTCCTCGGCCTGCTGCTCATCTGGGCGCAGACCGGCACGCTCGACATCGTCGAGCTGGCCGGGAGCCACGGCGCGGGCATGAGCAGGGCGGTGCAGGTGGTGGCGTTCGTGGCGGTGGGCCTCGGGCTGGCCGTCAAGACGCCGATGTGGCCGCTGCACACCTGGCTGCCCGACGCCCACACCGAGGCGCCCACGGTCGGCTCGGTCCTGCTGGCCGGGGTGCTGCTGAAGATGGGCACCTACGGCTTCGCCAGAATCGCGATCCCGATCCTGCCCGAGGGGGCGGCGGCCGTCGCGCCGTGGCTGGGGGCGTTCGCCGTGGTCGGGATCGTCTACGGCGCTCTGGCGTGCCTCGCGCAGCGCGACCTGAAACGGATGATCGCCTACTCGTCGGTCGGTCACATGGGCTTCGTGCTGCTGGGCTTCGCCACCCTCTCGACGGCGGGCGTCAACGGCGCCCTGTTCGCGAACGTCGCCCACGGGCTGATCACCGGCCTGCTGTTCTTCCTGGCCGGGGCGATCAAGGACCGCTACCACACGGCCGACATCCCCTCGCTGGGCGGCGGCCTGCTGGCCAGGCTCCCGCGTCTGGGGGCGATCCTCACGTTCGCGGCCATCGCCTCGCTGGGGCTGCCCGGCCTGGCGGGGTTCTGGGGGGAGATGCTGGCGCTGTTCGGCGCCTTCGAGCCGGCGGCGGCGCTGCCGCGCGGGCTGTTCCTGGTGTTCATGGTCATCGGCGGTCTGGGCGCGGTGCTGACGGCCGCGTACTTGCTGGTCATGCTCTCCCGCGTCACCCACGGCAGCCCCACGGCCGTCACCGCGGGGGCGCCTTCCGGAGGTCCGGCCGTCTCCGCCGGAACGGCGCCGACCGCCGGCGGCCCGGACGTGCTCGCAGGGGTGGCGTCGCGCGCGGCGGGCGAGAGCGTCACCGGCCGGCTGAGCGCCACCCTTCCCGAGCCGCCGGACGAGCAGCCGGTCCATCCTCTCCCGGACACGGAAACACCCCCGGGCGGGCGTCCACCGCACGAGACGCCACCGGGGGCCGGGGGGCCTCACCGGGGGGAGTCGCCTGATGTTCGGCGGCATGAGCTCGTCGCCTGGGTGCCGCTGATCGTGCTGATCCTGCTGTTCGGGCTCTGGCCCCAGCTGTTGCTCGCCCTCACCACGCCGGCTGTGCAGACCCTGCTGGGAGCCCTGTCATGATCCAGCAGATCGACTATTTCGCCATCGCCGCGCCGTTGACGCTCGCCCTGGTCGCCGGGCTGGTACTGCTGCTCGACGCCTTCCTGCCCGCCGGGCCCAGGGTCACGGCCGGGCTGGGGGCCGCCACGCTGGCGGGGGTTCTGGTGGCGCTGGGGTTCGTGACCGCGCAGGCCTTCTCGGGCCGGACCATGTCGACGTTCTGCGTGCCCGAGCGGCTCGACGCTCAGCCGGGGCTCTGCTCGTTCGTGGTGGACCGGTTCACGCTGGTGCTCACAGGGCTGGTGCTGCTGGCGGCCGTGGTGATCGTGCTCATGTCGATGACCGAGCTGGCCGGCGGCGGCATCCCGGTCGGGGAGTGGTACTTCCTGCTGCTGTGCACGCTGGTCGGCGCGGTGACGCTGCCCGCCGCCCGCGACCTGATCATGCTCGTGGTGGCGCTGGAACTGGTCTCGCTGCCGGTCTTCGCGCTCACCGCGCTCAAGCGGTACGACGGCCGCGCCTCGGAGGCCGCGGTCAAGCTCTTCCTCGTGTCGGTGGTGTCGACGGCCGTCATGCTGTTCGGGGTGTCCCTGCTGTACGGGGTCGGCGGCACGGTGTTCCTGTCGCGGCTCGCCGCGGTGCTCGGCGGGGAGGCGCCGGCTCCCGGGTGGCCGGAGGGGTCGTCGTCGCTCGCGGCGGCGGAGCACGGGCTGCCGGGGGTGGTGACGGTGGGGATCGTGCTCGTCCTGGCCGGCTTCGCCTTCAAGATCGCGGCGGTGCCGTTCCACTCCTGGGCGGCGGACGTCTACCAGGGCGCTCCCGTCCCGGTGGCGGCGCTGCTGTCGGTGATCTCCAAGGCGGCCGGGTTCGCCGGGCTCATCCTCGTCCTGGTCGTCGCCCTTCCCGGGCAGTCGGCGACGTGGGCCCCGATCGTGGCCGTCGTCGCGGCGCTCACCATGACGGTGGGCAACCTGCTGGCCCTGCGGCAGCGTTCCGCCGTGCGCCTGCTGGCCTGGTCGTCGGTGGCCCAGTCGGGTTACATCCTGGCGCCGCTGGCCGTGGCCATCCAGGCTTCCGGCCGCGACGTGGGAGCCGGCGCCGCCGGGGCGTCCGTGGCCTACCTGGTGATCTACGCGGCGATGAACCTGGGCGCGTTCGCGGTGGTCATGCTCGTCTCCCGGGCCGCCCCGCGCAACGAGCTCGGCGACTACCGGGGCCTGGCGCTCCGCCGGCCGACGGTGGGGCTGTCGCTGGCGTTCTGCCTGATCTGCCTGGCCGGGTTGCCGCCGGGGCTGGCGGGGCTGTTCGCCAAGGTGGTGGTCTTCCGCGAGATCGTAGAGGGCGGGGCGGCCTGGCTGGCGCTGGTCATGGCGGTCAACACGGTGGTCGGGCTCTACTACTACGTGGTCTGGACGGCCCGGCTCTTCGTCCCCGAGCCGGGCGCCCCGCCCGCCGCGCCGCGGCGGCATCCGGCGGCGTGGGCGGCGACGGGACTGGCGGTGGCGGCGGCGGTGCTGTTCTCCTTGGCGCCCCAGCTCGTCCTCGACATGACGCTCCTGTCGGGCTGACCTCCCGGCCGACGCATGCCGGGACGCCGGTCGTCCCGCAGGTCGCGGCCGGTGACCCCGGTCGCGCCGCCGCTCATCGGCGTGCCGTCGCTCCGCCACAGGGCGCGCACCGCGGGGAACGCTGAGGCAGGGCATCGTCGTTGTACTGGTGCACCCGGGACCACGAAGGGGGGAACCTTGCACCACAACGGTCTGCGCACCGCGCTCCTGCTCGGAGGATTGTCCGCGTCGATCATCGCCGTGGGCTGGTGGTTGGGTGGCGGCATCGGTCTGCAGATCGCGTTCGTGCTGGCTCTCGCGACGAACGGCTTCGCCTACTTCTTCTCGGACCGCATCGCGCTGTCGGCGATGCGGGCCCGGCCGGTCAGCGAGGTCGAGCAGCCCGTGCTCTACCGGATCGTGCGCGAGCTCTCCACCGAGGCCCGCCAGCCGATGCCCCGCCTGTACGTCTCGCCCACGGTCCAGCCGAACGCGTTCGCCACCGGCCGCAGCCCCCGCCAGGCCGCGGTCTGCGTCACCTACGGGCTGACCCAGCTCCTCGACGAGCGTGAGCTGCGCGGCGTCATCGGCCACGAGCTGTCCCACGTGTACAACCGCGACATCCTCGTCTCCTCGGTGGCCGGAGCGCTCGCCACAATGATCACCTGGATCAGTTACGTGGCGGTGTTCTTCGGCGGGTCCGACGACGACGAGGGCCCCGGCTTCCTGGGCGCGCTGCTCATGATGCTGCTCGGCCCGGTGGCCGCGGGGATGATCCAGATGGCGATCTCCCGTACCCGCGAATACCAGGCGGACGAGTCGGGGGCCAGGCTGACGGGTGACCCGCTGGCGCTCGCCTCCGCCCTCCGCAAGATCGAGATGGGTGCGCGGCGGCTGCCGCTCCCGGAGAACAGCCGTCTGACCTCCGCCTCCCACATGATGATCGCCAACCCGTTCAGCGGGGCGGGCCTGGGCCGCCTGTTCTCCACCCACCCGCCCACCTCGGAGCGCGTGGCCAGACTGGAGCGGATGGCCGGTTACCGGCGCTGACCCGGGCGGTGATGCGCGACAATCGGGCCATGGCGCGATCCTTACGCTTGACCGAGGCCGAGCGAAAGGTGTGGAACGCCTTCCCGACCGGGGAGATGGTGTCGTTCGCCGACACCGAACCGCAGGCCACCCGCACGGCCGGGGTCAACGCGCCCCGAGACGGTCACACCTGGGGTCCCGAGCGCACCGTACGGGCCGAGGTGATCACGAAGCTGCTGCTCGGCGCCCGTCAGGCGGGCGTCGGCGCGGTCCCCGCGGTACGCGTCCGCGGCGCGCGGATCACCGGCTCGCTGCAGATCTTCGGCGGTACGGTCGAGCACGAGCTGGTGCTCACCGGCTGCCACCTGGAGGGCCCGGTCCGGTTCACCGACTCGCGGACGCGCACCGTACGGCTGACCAACTGCAGGCTGCCCTCGTTCGGCGGGGTGGGCATGCGGGTGGAGGGGCATCTGAGCCTGTCGGGCTCGCACGTCACGGGGCCGGTGTGGGTGATGCGCGCCCAGTTCGGCAGCGGGCTGTGGCTCGGCGGCACCAAGGTGGAGCACGCGCACGACGAGGAGCCGGCGGTGCGGTGCGACGCCGTGGTGGTCGACTCGGTGACCTTCCTCGGCAACGCCGACATCACCGGGATGGTGCGGCTGGCCGGGGCCCGGCTCAACGGCGGCGTCTCCCTGATCGGCACGAAGATCCGCAACCCGGGCCGGATCGCGCTGGACGCCGACGGCATGGTCGTCGAGGACACGATGCGCTGCACCGGCGACTTCCTGGCGCTGGGCTGTCTGCGCATGCGCGGGGCCCGGGTGAACGGCCTGCTCGCGATCAGGGGCGTCATCCGCAGCCCCGACACCCCGTACGCGCTGCACGCCAGCCACATGGAGGTCCGTGAGCTCTACCTCAAACCGGACGAGCCGATCGACGGGGTGGTGACGCTGGCCCACTCGACGGTCGGCACCCTGCAGGACTCCCCGGACACCTGGCCGGAGAGGCTGCGCCTGAACGGCCTGACGTACGAGCGGCTGCGCGGCAGCGGCGTCGCCCGGCGGATCGACTGGGTGGGCCGCGACCCGGAGGGGTTCCGGCCGCAGCCGTACGAGCAGCTCGTGGCGTGGTACCGCCGTGACGGCAACGAGGCGCTGGCCCGCCGCGCCCAGCTCGCCAAGCTGCGCAACCGGCGGAGGACCGAAGGGCTGGGAGGGCGGCTGTGGGGGCGGCTGCTCGACGTCACGGTCGGGTACGGGTACCGGCCCTGGCTGGCCGCGGTGTGGTTCGGGATCCTGCTGCTGATCGGCACGGTGGTGTTCGGGCTGAACCCGCCGCGACCGCTCAAACCGGACGAGGCCCCGGGCTTCGAGCCGTTCGCCTACACCTTCGACCTGCTGCTGCCCTGGTCGACGTTCGGCCAGCGGGACATGTTCGACCCGGCCGGTTGGACGCAGGCTCTCGCGTACGGGCTGGTCGTGTCGGGGTGGATCCTGGCCACGGCGCTGATCACGGGCGCGGCCCGGGTGCTGCGCCCGGCGTGAGGCGCGGGCGGGCGCTACGCCGGCCCGGTCTCCGCGTTGACGGCGCGCAGGATCGCCGCCAGGTCCGGCGGGAAGACGGTCTCGCCGGTCGTCTCCAGCTCCTCGACGCTCCACCAGCGGTGGCCGATCGTGGTGTCCTTCTCGATCTGCTCCATGTGCTCGAACGAGATCCGCGCCGGCCCGACCCGTACGGCGAAGAACGTCTGGTCCTGGACGATCGCGTACTGCGCCCAGGCGAACTCGATCGTGCTGGTCCGGTGCGGCCCGGTGAGCGCCTCGACCGGCACCCGGATGCCGGCCTCCTCGAACAGCTCCCGCGCGGCGGCCTCCTGGAGGGTCTCCTCGCCCTCCAGCGCCCCGCCGATGGTGAACCAGAACCGCCGCTCGGGCCGTGCCGGGTCGAACCCGTTGAGCAGCAGGACACGCCCCAGGTCGTCGATGGGCAGCGCACGCGCCGTGAACCGGCGCAGGGGGATCATCGTCACGTCTGCCAACCCTATGTCCCGTCCTTCCCATGACGGCGGCATGAACCCTGGGTGACGTCCCGGCCTGCGGCTATGCCTTGGTCAAGGGTTCACGCGCGTCGTCACACGCTTTCCGGCTCTGGTCATGGTCCGTTTCCTATTTGTTCACTTTGGACCGCTTCTATCGAGGTGCATCGAGTACGGATCTCTACGGAGAAGGACGCACACCGTGACCAGTGGACAGCGCCGCCTCAGCGCGGCGGCGACGGCCGCCATCCTCGTGGCCCTTTCCGCCGCATGTGGCGGCACCAACACCACTCAGCCCGCCGGCGAGAGCACCACGAACAGCGGCCAGAGCGCCGGCGGCGAACTGGCCGGCCAGGTCAAGGCGGACGGTTCCAGCACGGTGGCGCCGCTGACGAGCGCCGCGGCCGAGTTCTTCGCCGAGGAGCAGCCCAGGGTCAACGTGACCGTCGGCACCTCCGGCACCGGCGGCGGCTTCGAGAAGTTCTGCAACGGCGAGACCGACATCTCCAACGGCTCCCGTCCGATCAAGGACGAGGAGAAGGCCGCCTGCGACGCCAAGGGCGTCAGGTACGCCGAGCTCACCGTCGCCACGGACGCCCTGACCGTCGTGGTGAACAAGGAGAACACCTGGGCCTCCTGCCTCACCACCGACCAGCTCAAGAAGATGTGGGAGCCCGCCGCCGAAGGCAAGA
This sequence comes from Nonomuraea sp. CA-218870, assembly GCF_050936535.1. Classification (NCBI taxonomy): domain Bacteria; kingdom Bacillati; phylum Actinomycetota; class Actinomycetes; order Streptosporangiales; family Streptosporangiaceae; genus Nonomuraea; species Nonomuraea sp. CA-218870. Next base: position 1,140,268 of record NZ_JBNJMN010000001.1, read on the forward strand.
TCACCAGCTGGAAGCAGATCGACGCCGAGTTCCCCGACGAGCCGCTGAAGCTGTTCGGCCCGGGCACCGACTCCGGCACGTTCGACTACTTCACCGACGAGATCAACGGTGAGGAGGGCGCCAGCCGCAAGGACTACAACCCCAGCGAGGACGACAACATCACCGTCCAGGGCGTCACCGGCACCAAGGGCGGGCTCGGCTACTTCGGCTTCACCTACTTCGAGGAGAACGCCGACAAGCTCAAGGCCGTCCAGATCGACTCCGGCGACGGCTGCGTGGCGCCGAGCGTGGAGACCGCGCAGAACGGCACCTACACCCCGCTGTCGCGGTCGCTGTTCCTCTATCCGTCGCTCGAGTCGGTCAAGCGCCCCGAGGTCGGCGCCTTCCTCGACTTCTACGTGGCCAACATCGGCAGGATCGCGACCGACGCTCAGTACATCCCGCTCAACACCGAGCAGGAGACCAAGCTCAAGGCCGACCTCGACGCCCTGAAGCAGGGCTAGATGGCGATGCGAGACTCCGCGACCGCGTCAGGGACACCCTCGTCCCTGGCGCGGTCGCGCCCGCGTTACGGCGAGGCGGTCATCAAGGCGGTCCTGCTGCTGGCCGCTCTGGTCTCCGTCGCGACCACGATCGGGATCGTGGTGTCGCTGGTGGAGCCGACCATCGGGTTCTTCACCCAGGTCAGCGTGGTGGAGTTCGTCACCTCCACGGAGTGGGGGCCGCTGTTCGAGCCGCCTTCGTACGGGGTGCTGCCTCTGGTGAGCGCGACGCTCATCACGACGGGGATCGCGGTGCTGGTTGCCGTGCCGCTGGGCCTGGCCGCCGCCGTCTACCTGTCGGAGTACGCCGACCCGCGCGTCAGGAAGGTCTGCAAGCCCGCGCTGGAGGTGCTGGCCGGCATCCCGACCGTGGTCTTCGGCTTCTTCGCGCTGAGCTTCGTCACCCCGCTGCTGCGGGGCGTCCTGCCGTTCGAGATCGAGATCTTCAACGCGCTGAGCGCCGGGCTCGTCGTCGGGTTCATGATCATCCCGATCGTCGCCTCGCTCTCCGAGGACGCCATGTCCGCCGTCCCGGCCGGGCTGCGCGAGGGCTCGTACGCGCTCGGCGCCTCCAAGATGGTCACCTCGCTCCGCGTGGTCCTGCCCGCGGCCTTCTCCGGCATCGTGGCGGCCGTCATCCTCGCGATCTCGCGCGGCGCGGGCGAGACGATGATCGTCTACATGGCCGGCGGCGGGCAGCCCAACTTCACCCTCGACATCGGCCAGGCGATGCAGACCATGGCGGCGTTCATCGCCCAGGCCGGGTCGGGCGACGTCCCGGTCGGCACCGTCGACTACAACACCATCTTCGCCGTCGGCTCGCTGCTGTTCGTGATGACGCTGGTGATGAACTTCGTCAGCGCCCGCCTGGTGCGCAGGTTCCGTGAGGTGTACGAGTAATGGCCGTCCTGTCCACCCCGCGCTCGGCCGTTCAACTGGCCGGCAAGGGGCAGCCGCTCCGGGAGCACCTGTTCAGGATCGCCCTGATCTCCAGCCTGGCGATCGCGTTCGTCTTCCTGGCCGCCCTGCTCACGTACGTGCTCGTCGAGGGCTGGCCGCGGCTCGACTCCCGGCTGTGGGAGAACATGCCGTCGATCCGCAACCCCGAGATCGCCGGCGCGCAGTCCGCCATCACCGGGACGCTCTGGGTCATCTCGCTGACGGCGGTCCTCACCCTCCCGACGGGCGTCGCGGCCGCGATCTACCTGGAGGAGTACGCGGACAAGACCCGCTGGTGGAACCGGGTCATCGAGGTGAACATCCAGAACCTGGCCTCCGTCCCCTCGATCGTCTACGGCATCCTGGGGCTGGGCATCATCGCCCGCTCGTTCGGGCTGGGGTTCAGCGTCATCACCGCGGCGATCACCCTCGGCCTGCTCGTGCTGCCCGTCGTGATCATCGCCTCCCGTGAGTCGATCCGCGCGGTGCCGCCGTCCATCCGCGAAGGCTCGCTCGCCCTGGGCGCGACGCAGTGGCAGACCGTCTCCCGCCAGGTCCTGCCCGCCGCGATCCCCGGCATCGCGACCGGCTCCATCCTGGCCCTGTCGCGGGCCATCGGCGAGGCGGCCCCGCTGCTGATGCTGGGCGCCGTCTCCTTCATCCGGTTCAACCCGGACGGCGTCATGGCCAGCTACACCGTCCTGCCGATCCAGATCTTCAACTGGATCTCCCAGTCGCGCGAGGGCTTCCACTACCTGGCCGCCGCGGCGATCGTGGTCCTGCTCGCGATCCTGCTGCTGATGAACTCCGCCGCCATCTGGCTCCGTAACCGCTACCAGAAGCGCTGGTGAGAACGAGAATGAGCGAGACCACCATCATGAAGAACATCCAGGTCAGTGCCACCGGGGCCCCCCGTACGATCGAGTCGCTCGACCCGGTGTTCACCGTGTCGGGCCTGAGCGTCTTCTACGGCGCGTACGAGGCCGTGCGCGGCGTCGACCTGACCATCGGCAACCGCGAGATCACCGCCATGATCGGCCCGTCCGGCTGCGGCAAGAGCACCGTCCTGCGCTGCTTCAACCGGATGAACGACCTCATCCCCGGCGCCCGCGCGGTCGGCGAGATCCTGTACCACGACGAGGACCTCTACGGCGACCACGTCGACCCGATCGAGGTACGGCGGCGCATCGGCATGGTCTTCCAGAAGCCGAACCCGTTCCCCAAGTCCATCTACGACAACATCGCCTACGGCCCCCGGGTCAACGGCATGAAGGGCAAGATGGACGACCTCGTCGAGGAGGCGCTCACCCGGGCGGCCCTGTGGGACGAGGTCAAGGACAAGCTGAAGCAGAACGCGCTGTCCCTCTCCGGCGGCCAGCAGCAGCGGCTGTGCATCGCGCGGGCCATCGCGGTCAAGCCCGAGGTGATCCTGATGGACGAGCCCTGCTCCGCGCTCGACCCGATCGCCACCACCAAGATCGAGGACCTGATGCAGGAGCTGGCGCGCGACTACACGATCGTCATCGTCACGCACAACATGCAGCAGGCCGCCCGCGTCTCTCACCGCACCGCGTTCTTCACCGCGGAGGTGGACGAGAAGGGCGAGCGGCACGGCCGCCTGGTGGAGTACGACGAGACCAGCCGCATCTTCACCAACCCGAGCGACAAGCGCACCGAGGACTACATCACCGGGCGCTTCGGCTGACCCGGCCGGTGCCCTCGATGATCACGTCGATCACGTCCTGCCGGCTGATCTGCTTGTGCGCGAAGAGCCCGGCCGTCGCCAGCTCGGCGAGGCCGTGCGCGGTGGCCATCAGGGCCATCATCGCGGCCTTGTTGACGGGCTGGTGGTCGGCGACGTCGAGGCTGAGCGCGGTCATCAGGTCGTCGATGGCCTGCTCCATCTCCGGATGGTCGCCGGCGGAGAACGCCGAGGCGAAGACGAGCCGGTATTCCTCGCGGTGCTTGGCGGCGTACTCGACGTAGCTGTCGTAGAAGGCCCGCAGCCGCTCCTGATGACCGGTGCGCGCGAGGACGGCGGCGGCGACGTGGGTGCTCAGGTCGGTGATGACGCGGGCGGCGAGGGCGGCGAGCAGGGCGGTCTTGTCGGCGAAGTGCCGGTACGGGGCCATCCGGGACAGGCCGGCCAGCTCGCCCACCGCGCGCAACGTCACGGCGTCGAGACCCTCGTCGCGCAGCAGGCGCAGGGCACTCTCGATCAGCCGGTTCCTGGTGTCGTCCACCATGGCTCCCACTCTCTCACGACCTCCGGTGTTGACAACGTCAGCATGAGTGCTGACACTGTCAACAACCGATGGTTGACGTCGTCAGCAGGAGCGAACATGAAAATCATGGTGAACGGCGAGCCCGGCGAGGTGGACGCCGGCCCCGACGACGTGGTGGTGGACATCCTGCGCGACGGCCTCGGGCTCACCGGGACCAAGGCGGTCTGCCGTACCGGGGTCTGCGGCGCGTGCACGGTTACGGTGGACGGCACGCCGCAGGTGAGCTGCCTGCTGCCGGCCACCGCCGTCGAAGGACGCGCGATCGTCACCGCAGAAGGACTCGACCATCCGGTGCAGCGGGCGTTCGCCGCCCACGACGGCCTCCAGTGCGGCTACTGCACGCCGGGCTTCGTGGTGGAGGCCGCCGCGTTCGTCGACGCCTGGCGCGAGGAGCACGGCGACGTCGCGCCGCCCCGCGAACGGGTCGCCGCCGCCATGGCCGGACACCTGTGCCGCTGCGGCGCGTACGCGGGGATCTACTCCGCGATCGAGGCCGCCTGCCGGGGCGAGCACGACACCGGCCCCGCGACCCCCGTCCGGGTCGAGGCCGTCGAGAAGGTCACCGGCCGCGCCCGCTACACCACCGACATCCGGCACGAAGGCCAGCGGGAAGGCGTCATCATCCGCTCGACCAGGGCGCACGCCCGGATCACCTCGGTCGACGCCGGCGGCGCGACCATGGTCGACCTGCTGCCGCCCGACCGGACCGTCCGCTACGCCGGCCAGCCGATCGCCGCCGTCGCCGCGCCGACGCGCCGGGAGGCGCTGGCCGCCGCCGGAGCCGCCAGGATCGGCTACGACCCGCTTCCCGCCGCGCTCGACGACGCGCCCGACGCCCCGCCGGTCTACGACGAGCGGAGCAGGAAGAACGCCCCGTCCTCCGGCGAAGGCCTCACCCTGCCCGGCGCCTGGAACGGCAACGTGCGCGGGCCGTTCACCCGGGCGAGCCGCCGCGGCGGCACCGCGGCCGGACGCATCGACCAGGCCCGGAGGCGGGGCGACCCCCTCCTGGTGACCGGCACGTACACCACCGCCGTGCAGGTCCACACCCCGCTGGAGCCGCACGCCTGCGTGGCCCGCTGGGACGAACGGGGAGACCTCCACCTGCACCTGTCCACCCAGGCGGTGGCCGACGTCGCCGAGAAGGCGGCCAAACGCTGGAAACTGGACCCCGGCCGGGTGCACGTCGCCGCCGAGCACGTCGGCGGCGGCTTCGGCGCCAAGGCCGGGCTCACCGTGGAAACGGTCGCCGCGGTCGAGCTCGCCCGCGCCTGCGGAGCCCCGGTGCGCGTCGTGCTCAGCCGCGCCGAGGAACTCACCGACGCCGGCAACCGGCCGGGAACCAGGACCGACATCGCCCTGCTCGCCGACGCGAAAGGCGACCTGTCGGCCCTCGCCGTGGACACGCACGGCCGCGGCGGCGTGGCCGTCAGCTCCGCCGTCGCCCTGCTCGCCCGTCTCATGTACGGCACCGCGCCCCGGCGGCTGCGCGACTTCGACGTCGTCACCAACGAGCCGCCGGGCACGCCGTTCCGCGGCCCCGGCGCCCCGCCCCTGCTCTGGGCCCTGGAACAGGCCGTCGACGAGATGGCCCACCGCCTGGAGGAGGACCCGATCGCGCTGCGCCGCCGCTGGGACGGCAACCCCAAGCGGCACGCCCTCTACGACCGGGCCGCGACACTGCCTCTCTGGCTGGACAGGCCCCGCACCGGCGCCCCGACCGGCCGCTTCCGCCGCGGCGTCGGCGTGGCCGCCGCCAACTGGATCTACGGGGTCAACCCCGGCACCGAGGTCGAACTGGAGATGGAAGGCGACGTGGTGGTCGCCCGCACCGCCACGCAGGACATCGGCACCGGCATCCGCAGCGTCATCGCCGGAGTCCTGCGCGACGAACTCGGCCTGCCGCCCGACCGGATCCGCGTCGAGATCGGCACCTCCGACACCGTCCCCGGGCCGGCGTCCCTCGGCAGCCGCACCACCACCTCGGTGGCGCCCGCCGTACGGGACGCCGCCCGCCGGCTGCGCGCCCAGGGGATGACGCCCGGCGCCAAGGTCGTCGGCAGGCGGCGGCGCGACCGCGGCGGCTACGTGACCCCCTTCGCGATGCAGGGCATGGCGGTCGGCCGCGGCTTCAGCGGCGCCGTCCACATCACCGAGGTCGAGGTCGACACCCGCCTCGGCACCGTCAGGCCGCTGCGCGTCTGGGGCGGCATCGCGGCCGGCCGCATCTACGCCGAACGCCCCGCCCGCAACCAGTGCGAAGGCGGCATCATCCAGGGCATCGGCTACGCCCTGTACGAGGAACGCCACGTCGACCCCGTCACCGGCACCGTACTGACCGCCAACCTGGAGGACTACCGCATCCCCGGCATCGGCGACACCCCCGAGATGACCATCCACTTCCACCAGGACGGCTGGGACCACGTCAACGGCCGCGGCGTCGGCCTGGGCGAGGTCTCCACGATCGGCGTCGCCGCCTCCGTCGCCAACGCCGTGCACAACGCCACCGGCTGGCGCCCCCACGACCTGCCCATCCGCCCCGACCGGCTGCTCGAAGGGATCGACACGTGACCCTCCTGGACAATCTCCCGCCCGGCGAGCTCCGCGCCGGCGGCACCGACCTGATGAGCCGCCCCGGGACCGGACCGTACGTGGACCTCGGAGGGCTGCCCGACCTGTCGGGCGTGACCTGGCAGCCGGACGGCTCCGCCAGCATCGGCGCGCTGACCACGATCGCCCAGCTCGCCCGCGACGAACGGCTCCGCGCCGCCTACCCCGCGCTGACCCTGACGGCGGAGGCGCTGGCCACCCCGCAGATCCGGGCGGTGGCGACCCTCGGCGGCAACCTGCTGCAGCGCAACCGCTGCTGGTACTACCGCAACCCCGCCTTCTCCTGCCACCAGAACGGCGGCGACTCCTGCCCGGCCCGCGCCGGCCTCAGCCTCTACTCCGCCGTGATCGACACCAGCCCGTGCCTCGCCCCGCACCCGTCCTCCATGGCGATGGCGCTGCTGGCCTACGACGCCACGGTCGAGGTGCATGGCAGGGACCCGTTCGTGGTGGGCGAGCTGTACGGCTCCGACCCCACCCGTGACCATCTGCTCGACCCCGGGGAGATTCTCCTGGCGGTCCACCTGCCGCCGCCCGTGGCCGGCGAACGGGCCGCGTACCACCGGGCCACCAGCCGGTCCGAGGCCGAATGGCCGCTGGTCGAGGCCGTGGCGCGGGTCGTACCCGGCGGCACGGTGGCCGTGTGCGCCGGCGGAGTCGCCCGCGTCCCGCTCCGGCTGCCCGAGGTGGAAGAGGCGGTCATGGCCGGCGAACCCCTGGACACGGCGGCAGGCCGGGCCGCGGCCAGATGCACGCCGACGAGCACGAACGGGTACAAGGTGGCGCTGCTGACAGCCACGGTGCTGGAAGTCCTGGAACAGGCCGCGACCCCGTCCTGACAGACCGGCGGGATGGCCGGGGGCACGACACGCCCGTCACGTGCCCCGGCCACCGCACTCCACCACGCCAGGTCAGCGGTAGTTGACGAACTGCAGGGCGATGTCGAGATCCTTGCCCTTGAGCAGGGAGATGACCTCCTGCAGGTCATCCTTCTTCTTCGAGCTGACCCGCAGCTCCTCGCCCTGGATCTGCGCCTTGATGCCCTTCGGCCCCTCGTCGCGGATCAGCTTGGAGATCTTCTTCGCGTGCTCCTGGTCGATGCCCTCCTTCAGGGCCACCAGCATCTTGTACTCCTTGCCGGACAGCTTGGGCTCGCCCGCGTCGAGGATCTTCAGCGAGAGACCCCGCTTGATGACCTTCTCCTTGAACACGTCCAGCGCGGCGCCCGCCCTCTCCTCGCTGTTGGCCTTGATCTCGATATGGTCCTGGCCGGACCAACTGATGGCCGCTCCCGTACCCTTGAAGTCGAAGCGGTGCCCGATCTCCTTGACGGTCTGGTTGAGCGCGTTATCGACCTCCTGCCGGTCGATCTTGCTCACGATGTCGAACGATGAATCGGCCAAAGCACACATCCTCTCAGCTGCGTCAGCACTGGTGAGCGTCCGCCTCCGAACGCACCCCAGCGAGCGAGCCTAGCCAGCATCGCCGCCCCGTGCAGGATCCGCCTCCGGCCCTTGTAGACCGGGGGCTGACCTCGGCGAGGCGGTGATCGATACGGAGGGGGTGCCGGGACAAACCGGTGTCACGTGCACTGCAGAAGTCCGCTATTCTTCTGTCTGTCGCCGCGAGAGCGGAAGACACGGCAGGTTGCCCGAGTGGCCAAAGGGAGCGGTCTGTAAAACCGTCGGCTCAGCCTACGCAAGTTCGAACCTTGCACCTGCCACCAGCAGTAGCTGCAGGTCAGAGGCCCTTCGGGGCCTCTTCTGCGTTTCAGGGGTATGCAGCCAGATGCCGCTCTGAGCGGCCGTTTGTCGCTGGTCACGCAATATACGCGCAATGATCTTTAGGGTGTTTCCCCAGGTCGGAGCGGGCTTTTCGCGAGACGGGTGCCCCTGGAACGCGATCGGGCCCCGGAGATCATCCGAGGCCCGAAGTGGCGGTGTGTCATGCTGCCAACGCGTCGTCTATTCGCCGATTCGCGATCTCTTGCTGGCCGTCGACGCACTTGGCGTAGACGCGGAGGAGAACGTCAACGCTGTGCCCCGCCCGCTCGGCGACTTCAGGAGCCGGTACGCCCGCGTTCAGCCAGAGCGAGACGGCCGCGTGGCGAAGGTCGTACGGTCGGCGGGCGAGGGGAGAGGCGACCTGGGCGGGGGTCAGGGCCAGCTTCCGCGCCTCCTGCCATACCTCGGTGTAGGCCGTCGAGGCGACCACCCCGCCACGCTCGCTCTGGAATAGCCGGCCATCCGGCCCGAGCCCGAACTCGGCGATGTGAGCCCGGATTATCTTGACCAAGGCCGGTGGGATGGGCACGGGCCGGACATCATCCCGGCCGCGATGCTTGAGCCCGCGTTCCTCGTGGGCATCGCCGGTGTCCGTCCACTGAGTGTTGACCTCCGGCCGGGAGACGTCGATGAGGAGACGTCCCCACCCTGACGCAGGAAGATCGCAGTCGTCCATGCGCAGGGCGATCACCTCGGCGGGCCGGAGGGCGGCGTAGTACATGCACGCGAACAGGGCCATGAGGCGCCTGCCACGTCCCCGCCTGCCGACATAGGTCACCGCGGTCAGGAGCTCTTGAGCCTGCCGAGGGTTGACCACAATCCGGGGGTCTACTGTCTCCGTTGTCTTCGGCGGCTTCCACTTGATCCGGTGCAGTGGATTTGCCGAAAGCTCCTCCAACTCCACGGCGTACTCCAACACCGCGTGCAGCACGGCGCGCTTACGCCGAACGGTGTTTGCGCCAGCCGCCTTGCCGTCGAGCCGAAGAGCTATCGCGTCGAGTGCCAGCCGTACGGTCTTCGCCTCGCCGAGGTCGGCCAGGTCGAGCGATGCGCCTTCCAGCCACCGAATCGCCCGCTGCATGTCGGCAGGAGGGACGGGACGTTTCCCTTCAGGGAGGAGCGCGTACTTGCGCAGGGCCGTGCGCAGCACCTCGGCGTCAGGACGGCCGGGCTTGTCCTTCACGAGTGCCGGGAGCGCTGTCGCGAGCGCGTCAGACATGCTGTCGCGGCTCTTGGCCGCCATATGCGGCCATTTCATCTCGACATAGGCCCTGACGAAGTCGAGGACCGTCCGAGCGCTCTTGGCCTGAATCATGGAGAGCGGAAGACCCGTCTCCATGTCGAACGGCTCCCCGCGCTTGGCCGCCTGCCGTAGATCCGACAGCAGGTTCTCGGCGTGCGCCTTGGTTCGGAGCGTTTTCGACTTCTGACGGCCGCCGACCTTCCACCGGACGACATAGGACGGCGTCTTACTCGACTCGTTCCGCGTGATCGCCCAGAACTTCACGTCATAGGAGGTGTTCACGCGGCCTCCCGCAGGCTCTCAAGCCACGCGGTGAACTCGCTCCGGTAGATACGGAGTTCGCCGTTGGGCAGCTTGAAGCCCTCTGGTGCCTTGCCGATCGCGCGCCAGCGGTAGAAGGTGCGGCGGGAGACTCCGCCGAGTTCTTCGAGGACCTGGGCGACGGTGAGGAGTTCGTCCCGCCTGCTCATGCCGCCCTCCCTGTCTGCTCAGTTGCCGAAAGATCTCGTCCGGCCGCTCTGACCTCCAGCTCTCTGAGGTGGGCGCGCCATCGTTGGCGTTCGGCCACGGTGCGCAGGAGGCGTACGGCGAGGGGAGGCACGTTGGCGTCTCCGGCCGGGACGGGCCGCCAGATGTAGCGGTGTGGGTCGGTCGGTTCGGTGGCCTGGCCGAGGGCTTCCAGAACCCAGGTACGACGGTCCTGCTTGTGCTCAGCGAGGGTCTTGTTCGACCACTTACGGGAGACCAGCACGCGACGGCCCGCGTAGCCCAGATGTTCGGGCTTGTGCGCCTTGGAGCGGCAGCGGCCGGGGGCCATGCCCGGCTTGGCGTTCTTGGGCTGTACGCCGTAGCGGAGCCAGTTCGGGCAAGTCGGCGAGCAGGGCTCGTAACGCAGTGCGTCGACCATGCGGGCGGCGTGCTCGCGCTGGGCCTGGCCGCCGTCGAGGGTCTCGCCGATGGACTTGGTCAGGTACTTGGACAGATACCGGATGCACTGGTCAGCGTCCGGCGTACCGGCGAGAACACCTTGCACGTCCACCTGATCGCCGAAGCGCAGCACGTGGAGGGGCTCGGCGTCCTCGTCCAGGGCGTCGAGGGCCTCGTCCCAGGTGGGCAGGACCTCGCCGGTAGCCGCGTCGAGGTAGCCGGCCTCCTCGTCCCAGACGGGCAGGTGTTCGCCATCGAAGATGACCTGGTCGATCGGAGGCCACCACACCTGGTGATAGGTAGCCGCTGCGATCTGCTTGATCTCCGCACGCGGGAGGGTGCCCCGGAGCGCCATGTGCAGGTGCGGAGCCAGCCTCTTCTGAGGTTCGACAGCGGCGAAGTACTGCACGTCATAACCCGCCACCCGGCGAAGGTTCTGCACGAACCGATCCACCAGCTTGGAGAAGTGCAGCGCGTCCCGAGCCGCCCGCGCATAGTCGTAGGTCTCAGGATCGACCGGGACGCCGTCGCGGACCCTGCCATAGGAGGGCAGGGTGAGCGTGACGAACAGCGACGGTCGATAGACCTTGCCGTCCGAACCGGTGAACGTCCGACCGAGCGTCGTGTTGACCATCTTCCGCCGGGGCAGGTCCGGCGCGTCCTGCCGCCGCCGAGTGGATCGGGTGCGCTTGGCCGTGGTCCGGCCGAGGACATGGCCACGCATCCCAGCCGCGTTTATCTCGTCATCCAGGCCAGACAGGACCGCGTCCAGGTCGGTGGTGTCGTCCCCGGCCTGCTCGGCGGCGTCCCGGCGGGCTTGCATGTCGGCGCGGAACTCGACCAGCCAGCGTTGTTCGTCGTTCGGCTCGTCCGGCGTGATGGCCGGTTCCTGGTCGAGGTGCCAGCCCTCCCGGCACTGCGCCATACGGAGTTGCCGGTTGCGCTTGGCGCACGGCGGGCAGACGGCCTCCATCGTGGCCCCGCAAGGCACGTCGATGATCTCGCTCTGCCCGGTGGTGGTGTCGAGCCGCTTGAGCGCGACGGGGCGGATGCACACGCCGTGCTGCTTGGCAACCTCCAGAGCGACATCACGCGCCCACGGCATCCGCAGCCGCTCAGCCCGGGGGAGAGCGCGATCGTAGGTCATGCTTCCTCCTCGGTGTCGACGGCGATGAGCGCCCCCTGGCCGCACTCGCGGCACTCGACAGTTCCGGGAACCAGGTCGAGCCAGAGCGTGTTGTCAGCGAGGCAGGAGGAGCAGCGCAGCCCTTCCAGCAGGTAAGCGAGGTCACGCATCGCTGTTCACCTCCGTTTCGGTCAGATCGGCGCACAGCCGGTGCAGGCCCTCGTACGGGTTGGTGACGACGCGGGCGTGGTGCAGTTCGAAGACCCGCATGCGCGGCAGATCACGAGCCGTGAGCAGGACCATCAGCGAGCGGCCCGCCACCAGGTCGAGTTCGTCGGCGGTGCCGTGGAAGCAGACCCTCATGCCGCCCTCCCGAAGGCGTCAGCCATGGCGCGGATGTCTGAGTCGGAGACGTACGCGGCACGGACCCGGATCGGCTCAGGCGAGGTTTCCAGCCGGACGTATCCGACTCCCGCCCCCAGCTCCGGGACGGGGGAGATGCGATCGGCCAGCGCGCCCCGGTCACGTGCACCGTCGCCGAGGACCATGTCCACCTGCTCGGACTCGTCCAGGCGGAGGGCGATCTTGTCGGGGAACAGGTTGCGGATGTTCATGACCTCTTTGCGCGGGTCCTGGAGCGCAGCCAGGACGCCGACGCCCACCGCGCGGCCCTGGGTGGTGAGCGTCGCGAGTGCGGCGGAGATACGTTGCCGGAGTTGGCGGTCGGTCTGGTACGCGGTCAGGAACGCCACCTCATCGACCACGATCAGGACGAATGGGTCCTGGACGGTGGGCGTGTGGGAGCGCTGGAGCCCGGCGAACCGCGCGGCCCGCTTCTGCATGACAGCGACAGCATCGTCCAGCAGATCGGCGCACTCTTCCGGAGTGGCGGCGTACCGGGAGCCGAACAGGGCGCGGCCGTAGGAGAGTTCCATGAGCTTGGGGTCCAGCGCCCACAGCTCCACCAGGCCCTCCGCCGCAGCGGGGAGAAGCCCGCGGATCGCAGACCACAGGATCGAGCCCTTGCCGGCCCCGGTTGCGCCCGCGACCAGGACATGGGTGCCGTGGACCTTGAGCCGCCACGGTTGCCCGTCTTCCTGCTTGCCCACCTCGATCGCATCGACGGTGGCCACGTCGGGCAGCGGGAGCGCAGGCATCGGGACCGCCAGCGGGTCATGACGCGGAAACGTCAGGGTGAGCCGCCCGGCCTTGGACAGCGCGACGCGGCACGAGGCGGCGCCGAAGCCCTGAGCGAGGTGGTCGAGGCGATCGGCCCAGTCCTTGACCGCCTGCCCTTTGAGCATGCGCACGGTGATTAGGTCGGCCCACGGGGTGCAGGTGACCTTGCCGAGGCGAGGCAGATAGTCCCGCCCACGGATGTGCCTGCCGAGCCCGGAGACGATCATCACGGGTTGCCAGTGCCGCCGGTAGATCCAGATCAGCCGCCACCAGGCTTGCAGCCGACGCCCGACCAGCCGGACGAACGACTCCCGGTCCGTCAGGGCCCAGGCGGACAGCCCGACCGGGATGGGTGCGGTCAGCAGAAGCGCGGTCTGCCAGCCGTACAGGAGCGTGAGCACGCCGGGAGCGACCACGACAAGCACGGCGACGGGATGCCGCCAGGTCATCCGGACCAGCCCGGCCAGGCTCCGGCCGATCAGGATCATCAGTGTGAGGATCGCGGGCGTGGTGACGACGGCCGGGCGGAAGACGACGGCCGTGTCCGGCGTGGTGGTGACGAGGTCGCGTGCCTGGTCACCGGGAAGGCGCTTGAACATAAGCTGGACACCTCCTCATTGATGTGGAAGTCAGGGGAGAAAGATCGGGGGCCGCCGGAAGTTGCCGCTTCTGGCGGCCCCGCCTTGCATCAGCCCGCCGCACTCTGGGCGGACTCGGCCGACTGTTCGGTGTGCAGGCGCTCGCAGTCGGCCAGGTAGCGAGCGGCAGCGGCGAAGATCTCGCGGGCGGTGGACACATCGGCGTCGGTGACCGGTCCGGCCCCGGTGGTGGAGATGTGCACGTTCGCGTCGCGGGAGCAGATCTCCAGGTACGGCCTCACGTTGTTGAACAGCAGCCCGGCGCTGACCCGCAGGCCCGGCGTGTGGAATGCGATGGCCAGACGAGGCGCGGCGTCAGGCTGCATCGTCAGGGTGACGTAGGTGTACGGGCCGGAGCTCACGCCGCCGCCTCCTTACCGGCGGGCGCCTGCTGCTTGGGCCGAGCGGGCTTCATCCCGGTGGCCCGGTAGGAGTAGGCCAGCCGCCCGGCCTGGTTCACATACGGCGTGACGGTCATGCCGGTGAACTCGACCGGCGCGATCGGCAGACCGGCCAGCGCGGGCGGCGGAACGGGTTCGACCTCGGACAGGATCTTGACCGCGATCGTCTTCTGCCCGGCCTTGAGGGTCGGGTCGCCGTCCATGACGGGGACCTGCCAGATCGGCTCACCGGTGGTCTTGTCCCGGGCGAAGACGGTCTTGCCGCCGGTCGAGGCTTCGAAGTTCTTGACCTGCTCGACCTGGCCGACGAGGAAGCAACCGTGCGGGAACGCCTGCTCGAAACCGATCGGGATGGGGCCTTGGATGGCCATGGGTATTCCTCCTTTCAACGGGGACGGCTCTTCATTCGCTCGTCCACTTGTCCGCATGAGTTGAAGAGTAGGTGATCGCAACTCGTCCGCACAAGTGGACGGGCGGTAAGGGGCGGGTAAGAGTTAGCTCACCTTGAAGACATCTTCGAGTTCGTGCAGGCTCCCGGGCAGGGCCAGGCTGACCGCCATCAGCACGTTGCCGGCCGGATCGTGCACGGTGGCCAGCACGCCGAGGACGGGATTGGACGACCCGAGCAACTCGACTTCCTCGGGGGTGGGCGTGCGCGCGCTGACGCGTTCGGTGATGTGGTCGAAACGCAGGTGCTTGACGGCCTGGAGGTGCTGGCGGACGCCGCGCCGCAAGGGCTCGGGCTTGTCCAGGTCAGTGCCGATCGCGTGTTCCAGCGGCACCCAGATCTGTTCCACGGCTGAGATCACATCGGCCTGGCGGGCTACCCGCTTGCGCGCGATCACCGGGGTTCCCTCGACGACGCCCAGCAACCGCGCGATATGACGGGGAGCGGGGACGCGCCCGGCCTCCAGCACGGCATCGCCACTCTCGCCCTGCTCGGCACTGGTCAAGCTCGGGCGTACGCGATCAACCGCGCTCTCGGGACGGCCTTTCACAAACGACCCGCGGCCGTGTTCACGCTCAATCCAGCCCTGCATAGCTAGGGTCTGGAGAGCACGTACCACGGTTGTCCGGCCGACGCCGAGTTCGCGCACAAGCTGGGTCTCGGACGGCAGCATGTCACCGGGGGAGTACTCGCCCGATTCGATCCGCTCTTGGATCGTCCGCATGACCTGCACGTATTTGGGTGGAGCGAAATCCATACCCATGTCAACCGCCCATTCACTCTTCCACTTGTGCGCATAAGCACAGTACCGGCTGAGGCAACGGCTGTCAGTGGGCCGCATTCAAAGGCCAGCAGGATGTAACCGACTCACAAGCCGAAGTGTCGCAAGCAGACGGGGCAAGCCTTGGGCACTTTCGGCGAGAAGGGCACCGACCAGCCGCACACCGGCAGAGGCTCGGCCGGCGAGAAGCACACCCCCATCGCAGTCCTCGGTTGCACGGCATGGAACACGATCGCCCCATGGCTCTTCGACCACCCGGTTACGAAGTCCGGGGCACGTTCCACCGCGACCGGTTCCTCCAGATCGAGGTCATCCCATCGCAGCGGCCAACACTGCACGCGGCCGGGCAGTTCGTCGGGATCGTCGTCAAGCTTGACCAGCGCCGTGGTTCCGTTGCGCAGCACCGCCACCACCACGCCTTCACGGCCGATCAGCGCCGAGGCATGCGCACGAGTGAACGCGTGACTGTGGAAGGTGCTGACGATCGAGGCCCGGTAGCCGATCCGGGAACTCGCCCACCTCACAACGGCTCCGCCGAGGTACCCAGCGGGACAGAGCCGATCGGGGGTTGCTGGGAGCGGAGTTCGGCGTAACGCATCGCGATCCGCCGAGCAGCCCGGAACGGATCACTGACCGGATGCCAGGCGTAGATGACCCGGTGACGTTCGGCATTCCAGCCGGTGCGCCACCAAAAGCGCGCGCCGTCGCACCAGACGACCAGCCCGACCCAGACCGATACCAACGCGAGCCCGTATCCATCGTGAACGTCGGAGTCGATGCCGTTGCTCCGCAGCACATCCTGGAGCACTTCGGCGGACTCGCACGGGTCCATGACGACGATCGCAGGCGAGATCATGCGCTCACCCGCTCAAACCGCACGGACCCGGCCGGATCCACGGAAGCCCGGAAGATCTCGCGTTGTGTCCAGGCGTTCTCACCGGCGCCGAAGTCATAGAACTTGTGCCGGATGATGCCGCAAATAGCCGACTCGCCCGGCATACCACGCATCGCCGTACGCAGCTCGTCCATAGCGGTGGCCTGGAATGCGCTCCACCCGCTCGGGCCAGGGGTTTCCCCGTTGTCGGCCTGAATGCGGATTTCCCACTCGAAACCCTCGCGCGGCATCTCAACGAGACCGGGGCAGTAAAGGCAGTCCTCTTGAGCGGAGGCGGCCAGCCCAGGCCAGAGGCCGTCACGTGGCCGCGCCGGGTGACGATCTTCCACCCGCGACCGTCGCACTCGGTACATCTCACTGGCGTTGTCATGCCGGACAGCATGAGGGCCGATACTTTTCAGACCTATCTCACGCTGATATAGCACGAGCGCATATAGGCTCGGCGTTATCGCACGTCATCATCCCGGCATCGCGAGTCGGAGGTCCGGAATGCAAAATGGCGCGTTTGATCCAATAGAGCTACCCGCATCCGTATGGGATCGGGACGAAACGCGGGAAATCCTCAAGAAACGTGACATCGCGGCACTCTTCGGCCTCGCACGCAAGTACGGGGCGAGCCAGGTACGCATGGGCACCGCCACCGGCCTGGGACAGCCGCGCGTCAACAAGATCCTCAACGGCGGCAACACGGTCAAGGAACTCGCCGTCATCGAACGCATCGCCGCCGGCCTCCGCCTGCCCGACCACGCCCGCATCCTGCTCGGCCTGGCCCCGCTCAACGGAGCATCACCTAGCGACGACCACGACGACGAGCACGACCAGCAGGCCCGCGACCTGGCCGACCTGTTGGACAGCGCCGCCACCATCGACCCCACCATGGTCATGATCCTGCGCACCGACACCAACAACCTGCGCCTGTTGGACCGCCGTCTCGGGGGAGTGGCCATCGCCGACAAGATGCGCGCCCAGATCTCCCAGATCCAGCGCGCCCACCGCCACGCCGTACGCCCCGGCATCCGCGCCGAGCTGGCTCACCTGCTCGCCGAGACCGCTTCATTGGCCGGATGGCAGGCCATCAACGCCCTGGCTCTCAACGACGCCTGGCACCACTACGAGCAAGCCAAGGCCGCCGCCCACGAAGCGGACGATCCCGCCGTCCTGGCCTACGTCTCCGGCGAACAGGCATACGTCCTCATGGACTTGGGCCGCCCCGCCGAAGCCGCGGAACTTCTCCAGCACATCCACGCCACCCACCGAGACCGCGTCCCCGCCCGCCTTCGCACCTGGCTCGCCTCAGCCGAAGCGGAAGCCGCAGCGATCCTCGGCGACGAGACCGCCTGCCGTCGCGCGCTCGACCAGGCCGCAGCCGTCCTGCCGGAAGGCGACAGTGACCCGGAGATGCCTTACCTGTCCATCAACGCGCACCACTTCGCCCGCTGGCGCGGAAGCTGCCTGCTCCGCTTCGGCGATCCCGGCACCGTCGAAGACCTCCGCTCGGCGCTGGCCGGAATGGACGGCACCTACAACCGCGCCGAGGCAGGTGTCCGCTGCGATCTCGGACACGCTCTCCTGGCGGCCGGCGACCCCGAAGCGGCCCAGCCCCACATTCACCGCGCACAGCAGTTGGCTGCTATGACGGGTTGCAGGCGCCAGCGGCGCCGCATTGATGAGCTCGCCAAGGCCGTCAACCGCGCGCTCGGCCGTTGAGCCATACCTGGGCCTGGAGTACCCCGATCAGCGTGCCCGATGTCCAGATGTCGCCGCGGGCGATCATGCCGGGGATCTCCGCCATCGGGATCCACTCGATGCGGTCGGCTTCCACTTCACCCTCAGGCTTGCCTACCAGTTCGGCCCCGCGCCCGACGAACAGGATGTGCTCGGAGTCGACCATGCCGGCCATCGGCTGATACGACACCAGAGGCTCAAGGCTCTTGGGCCGGTATCCGGTCTCCTCCTCCACCTCGCGCAGAGCGGTCACCCCCGGGTTCTCGCCGGCCTCGATCAGCCCGCCGGGAAGCTCCCACCCCCACCGATCGAACACGAACCGATGCCGCCACATCAAAAGGACGCGGTCTTGCTCGTCCAAGACGACAGCGATCGCGGCCCGGTCGAGATGCACCACGTGATGCTCGAACCGCTCACCGCCAGGGATCTCTACGTCGGCCAGCGCCAGCCGGATCCACCGGTTGTCGTAGACCAGTCGTTCCCCGTGCACCAGCCAGCGCGTCAGCTCAGCGTCATCGCCCACACCGCGAAGCTACCGCCTTCCCTATCCGAGGTACATGGCTTCCAGTCTGCGCCGTAGCAGAAGCAGGAAGCTCGTCCCAAGCGCACGACACTCGCGCCGATTCGTAGCCCGCAAGCTCAGTCTCATCCCCGTCACGTCGGGTGCCACTACGGGCACGCCGCAGGGCGCAGGGATGTCGGGGACCAGGTTCTGAGTAGCATTACATCACGCTACGCATTGATTTTTATCAGCCGAACGATCAGCGCACTATCACGTGGAATCTTGTCGTGGTCAAACGGCTATAGCCAAACAGGCGACACCACGGCCGGTAGGCGATATTAGGCAGCTGAAACGCTGGCGCAGCAATAACGTTCTTCCGCAATCCAGGCGAGGCAGAATAAAGCCCTCTTGTCGCTGCCCCCATGGAGTGTCTCCGATCGGTAGACGTGGCGGCCTGCAAACGTCTATTCTGTGCACGGCTACAGGCGCAGGCGTCTCGATAGTAGATAGCTGCGTTATGTGTGCAGCCACTGGTTGACACCTGAGAGTTATGGGACCCTGATGTCTGCGACACCCGAAATTTCGAAAGCCCAATTGCTTCTGGTTGAGTATCAGGCCTTAAAAGACGAACAAAAGGCTCGCATTGGGTTCCGTGACAACCTGCTTTATGTGACACTTGGGGCGGTTGTCACGGCCTTGATAGCAAGTAAACAGCTTGATATTGCATCGGCTCTCCTCGCTTTGCCCGTGATATGCCTTATTCTCGGCTGGACCTACGTTGCGAACGATGAGAAAATCTCGGCGATAGGACGATACGTTCGCGGTACTTTGGCACCTAAGTTGGCCGCCTTGATGCCTGCAGGCACGTCTGATTCCGAACTGTTTGCATGGGAGAGCTTTCATCGGACGGATAGGCGGAGAAAGGCTCGTAAAGTCTTCCAATGTGCAGTTGATTTGACATGCTTCTGCTTGATACCGCTTGCAGCGATCGTGGGATATTGGTCTTCTCCAGAGCCCGCAAGCCTGTTGGTCGTTACTTCTCTGGCTGAGTTGATAGCGATCCTTCTTCTTGGCTGGCAGGTGCTGGTTTATGCACGAGCGCACTTCGAGGACTGACACGTGTATCCACTACGGCACCATGCGGTGATCTATCACGTTCCGTGCTTGACCAGCTGCGTAACGTAGCTATGAGGCGGGCAGTGAATCGTGCCAGGCAAGTAGTTGCCGGGGCTAGGATGGACGCACGTCGGCGGATCTAGCATGGGGTGCAGACATGCCAGCTGAGGGTGGGATCGTAGTTGTGCTGACAGCACTGCCGCTGGAGTACCAGGCCATCCGCCGGCATCTGGAGAAGGTGCAAAGGGAAGACCATCCTTCTGGCACCCGCTTCGAGATCGGGCTGCTGCCTAATACGCCCTGGCAAGTAGCCATTGCTAGAACGGGAGAGGGTAACGCCTCTGCCGCTGTTATCGCCGAGCGCGCGCACACGAGCTTCAAGCCGCAGGCGCTCTTCTTCGCAGGAGTTGCCGGCTCCCTCAAAGCAGACGTTCAGATCGACGACGTGGTCGTAGCTACGAAGGTCTATGACTACCAGGGTGCCAAGGAGACAGCCGAAGGAAAACTGGCGCGCCCGAGGGCATGGGAAGCGTCTCACTGGCTCGAGCAGGCCGCTGCCGCAGCCCTTGGTGACGAACGATGGTGGCACCGAGTCCCGCCAGAAATGCGCGCACAACGAGCGTCATTGAGGTCGCCGAAAGTGCATTTCAAACCTATCGCAGCCGGGGACGTCCTACTCGCAGATGCTGCAGGTCCTACCGCGCAGCTTCTGAAGGCGATCTACAACGATGCAGTGGCGATTGAGATGGAAGGCGCTGGCATCTCAAAAGCTGCTCATATTGGCGGCGGAGTGCCCGCACTCGTCGTACGAGGCATCAGTGATATGGCCGACGGTGGGAAGAGCGCCGCTGATGCCGCTGGGTCCCAGGAACGTGCCGCAGCTAATGCGGCAGCAGCGGTTAGTGCCATAATCGCTGATCTGATTCCCCGTAAAACGAGCAAAACGGCTAATTCTACTTCGGCGAATGCTCAAGCATCCATCAAGGGGCCATCTGGGGACCATATCGACTTTCGAGGAAGTACCTTCTATGGGCCAGTAGTAGGCAAGAAGGAATAGCGGCTCAACGCAGCGGGGCCAGCCTAGTTCTCTGGAGTCCAAGGATGGGCAAAGTCTTCGGCATAGCCGTTCCGCGGCTACTTCGAATCCGCGCAAAGGCGGATCCCGCGGGAGATACCTTCCCTGTGGACTCGGATGGATTCCTCCCGGAGGGGTGGTCCCTATTCGCGGCGAGGTCCGGGGTATCAGTAGCAGACCTTGTCACCCCTGAGGAGGTAATAAAGGACGGGGTCATGGTACTGCTGGGCGAACCAGGATGCGGTAAGACTACTGTGCTGCGCAGTCTGCTCGGTGGATTGTCGCCCGCTGAAGATCCCGACCCTTATGCTGTGGACAGATATATCTGGGTGAATGGATACGAGGTGACAGAGTTCTCATATGAAGAACTCCTGGGTCGCTTCCTTGTCACGCCCGCTGACCTCTCGCGTGAACAGGAATCCGCAGCTTCGGGACTGCAAGGGACTGCCACAGCACGAACAAGTCGTCTAACGGTAGTGATAGACCAGCTGGACGAAAGTCCCATATTGCGGCAACTGCCAGGCAAATTGGATCGTTCGCTGAAGGGGCGTAAGTCTGCAGATCTCCGGTTCATGATTGCATGTCGAACTGCTGATTACCCTCCCCATTTGACTGACGTTCTGCGCAAGCACTTTGATGACTGCCCATTGGCTGACCTTGCACCATTGACACGGACTGACGCAGTCCGGCTCGCTGACAGCGCAGGCGTTGACGGGACCAGCTTGATATCGGCTGCAATCTCTGTGCAGGCTGGCGTCCTGGCAAGTGTCCCGCTGACTCTGGAATTGCTGGTTACCCTATACAAAGACAAAGGTACTTTGACCGGGACGCCTCGTGAGCTCTTCGAACAAGGGGTGAGGCTTCTTGTCCAGGAACATAGCACTGAGCGTCCTGTGACAACGACAACATCTCCTGCGCAGCAGTTGGTGGTCGCCGGGCGTATTGCCGCGCGGATGTTGCTCTCTGGCCGACGTACTTTGTGGCGTGGAAGGGGACCGCAAGCCGTTAGCAGAAGGCATGATTTGGATCTTGATCTTGCCATGATAGCTGGAGGAAATGAGGAGACGGCTCCTGGACAGTCTTTTGCGATAACAGATCCGATAGTCAATGAAGTGCTCCGTTCAGGGCTATTCGTTGCCTATGACGATTCACGAGTACTATTTAGGCACTCGTCAATAGCGGCTTTTCTCGCAGCAGCTTACATCGTGAAGCGTAAGGTAGACGGAGATCGTCTGGCTTCGCTGTTTCTAGTCAAATCCCCAGACGATGACGAGAATTCCATTATCCCCACGCCCTTGCGCGAGACTGCAGCATGGCTAGTGGCGCTTGACCCAAACAACACTGAGTGGCTCGCGTCGGCAGATGCCGAGAGCCTTGCAGTCCATAGTGCTCTCGTGCAGTCCGATCGGATTCGAGAGTTGATTGTGTCTCGACTACTAGCCAGAGCAGGTGATGTCGAAGTAAGTAGCGCCGCCTGGTATTACAGGCACTGGGATCTTAAGCATCCAGGCCTATCAGGACAATTGGTCGCTGCGCTTGAAGTAGAACCTGGAAATGTAGTCGCTAGCTGGGACGAGCGCGCTCGTATTCGCGTTGCTCTACGCCTTGCTCAAGAATGCCCAACCCCTGAATTGACCACACCGCTGCTCGGCATTATGCAGGACGACAGGTGGCCTTATCCTGAGCGGCTCTTGGCAACGACGGCAGCATTTGATGGCTCTCCAGATGAGTGTGTAGCGCCGCTCCGGCAACTGCTCGTCAAGCTTGAAGATGCCGAGTACGCGTCACGTATGGATCCGAATGATGAGTTGCGTGGCACTGCGCTGTCTCTACTCTGGCCGGATTATGTCGATATCAAGGATCTACTCGGCTGGGTGACGACTCCTCAGAACGAGGCCATGATAGGAGCATATTCTCGCTTTCTTCGCACGATGGCTGACTCGTGTTCTGATGAGGATATTTATGATGTCTTGCAGTGGCTGAACAAGATCTACGAAGGCGCACAAACTTCCATCACTCCAAAACTGTCTGCGACGGATGACGAATCTGGGGAGGCACAGGAGTACCGCAGTTTGCGTGTTGGCCCTAGGTTGTTCTCGCGTGGCAGTTCAACAGAGCAGCTTTTTGATGCAAGCATAAATCGGGCCCTGACGTTACAAAACGTCGACAAGTGCCTGCCGTTGATGGCATCAGTGATTGTTCGAAGACTGCAAGAGTATGAACCTATGCACATGCCGGCGGTCCTGGATGAGACCGCTTTGGAGGACCAGGAAAAGGACAAAGCTGTCTCACTCAGGCGCGCCCTGCTAGTTGCTCTAGTTCGAGCTGCCGCTGATTCCAGTGAACACAGGCAGCACATGGTTTGGGCGATAGTCAACGAGTGGAAGAGAAGTCCATCCTTTTCATGGTCGTCAGATCAAAGTGTCGAGACACTTCGACGTTCGAGGTTGGCTGACCCATCTGACTTCGAATGGGTACTTGCGCAGGCCCATACTGCTGATGCAGCAGGTGACGTGGAAGTGGCGGACCTGTTTGGTCGCATTGCTTCATTTCTGTTCAACAGAGAAGACCGGTATCACTTTGAGCTCGCTTATGATCATCGACGGAATCCAGCTTGGCCGTACATTGAGTGGTTTTATAGCGGTATAGACATCGATAGCGACCTAGCCAGGGCCTGGCGAAGGAATCATGAGGCTAACCGACGTCCTGAGTGGCCTCAGTCGGCTAACTTTCTTAACAGTTTGCGCGACGAGTTCCAAGCGGCGAAAGGGGGGAATACAACGAGCTTCTGGAGGTTGCTATGGTTCCTTCAGATTGATCCCAGGACTGGTGAGGGACAAGTACGCTTCGATGATGACTTCTTGTCGTGGCCTGGCACGGAGATCTTTGACTCGGGCGATCGTGCCGACCTCATAGCCACGTCTCATTATTATCTGGACCATGAGTGCGATCATGGAAGTGACTGGCTGGGTCACTTGACTATCGACAAACGTGCCCGGGCCGGTTACCTCGCACTTGCGCTTCTGTGCCGCGACGGCGAATTGGCGCGTCTGTCGCGGGACAGGTGGGCACGATGGACAGCCGCTGTCCTTGGAGTCCGTCTGTCTAGTCCTGGAGAAGCAGGTAACAGTATTCGGCCAACCTTGCTGAGGGAAGCCGCGGTAAACGCTGCACGGGAGTTTGCGCTTGATTTTTGCCGTCAGGTTAGAGTTGAAGCGTCCCAAGGCCAACATACCTGGGATGTGCAGCTCTTGGATCCATCGTGGTCAAGGGAGCTTGCCGCTGCAATGGAGTGCCTTGCGTGTGACCTGACTGAGGCCCTGATATCGAGTGTACTCAGTGAGGGGGACGCCAAGCCCAGTCTCGAATATCCCCATACCCATGTAGGCGATGGCCGTATTGAACTGCCCTCAACGCCTGAAGCTCGCACAGCAGCGGCCCGTGTTCTGTCGGATCTGCTTGGCTTGCTCGCAGCTAATGGCAGCATGTTGGTCGGTGCGACAGCGGAGTACGTTTTTGACTTCCTGGAAGCGCACCAGCTAAGGGATTTTAGTGCCGCTGTTGTAGTTGCACGCACTCTCCTGTGGTCGGACGCAGCCGCGGCGTGGGAACGAGTCAGGGGCTTTGTCCACGCCTACCCGAACTTTGGGCGTGAGCTGGCGGGATCCTGTGCTACGAGCGACGTTAAGACTATCATCGAAGCCTCGTTGAATGTTGCTCAGCTGGAAGACGTGTATCTGTGGCTTAATTCGCTCTACCCTCAGGATGACCTGGTTTTTGAACTAGGAGCGAGTTGGGGTCGGTCGGACGCGGAGGCCGGTAAGTGGCGAGATGGCGTGGCTAATGCCATCGCCCGCAGAGGTACGGCTGAGGCTATTGCGAGTCTTAAGAGCCTCGTCAATCGCTTTCCTGAGCGACTCGCTCTGAGAGCCTCCCTCGTGCAAGCGAAAGTTGGCTATGCAGAAGCAGGCGCGTCCCGTCCCCTTTATGAGACGATTGTGGCCATGCTGGAGTCTCCGAGCGACCAGAGAGCTGTTTATAACTATTTCGGAGATCATGTTAACTTTAGTAATAGTACGTTTTATGGACCCGTCGTTGGCAAGTATGTAGATGATGCAACTCCTGACTCGGACGGCTGTTCTGGACCGGTGGAGTAGCGATCTGGTCTGTGCTACTTCTGATTTTGTGTCGGAGTGCGACATGAAGAAGATGGCGCCACCGCATCTAAGATGATGTGCAATCGATTTGGTGTTGCCGAATCACTCCTATAGGAATCAAGCGGCGGCGCGGCGCGCCGCCGTACCCCCGGCCCTCCGCCCGCCCGCCGTCCGGGCGTGCGGCCTGGGGGCCGGTCCCGGACGAGGGCGGGGTACCGGGCCGGGCACCGCACGCCTGCCCCGCCGTTCCAACCAGACCCGCCGGCCGGGGTTGCCGCGCCGCCGCACAGATGCAGCTCTCACGATCGCCAGAGCGTGGTTGGTCGCCGTACGTGCTTGGGGGCGATCGACGATCCGTGCTTCGTTTCTCAGCACGGCTCACCGAGCATGTGGGTACACTCCGCAGCCTCGCTGAGGCATATCGACGTCTGCTCACGGTGACGGTTGCATACGGCGGACAGGAATCGCTGGCTGGTCGCGGGTGTGGTATGTCACTGTCCGAGCACCGGGAGTCAAGAGGGTAGGGGAGCATGGCCGGGGTCCGGTGGCAGGAGCGGCGGTTACTGGTGGGTGTGATCGGTTTGGCGGTGGCTGGGGTCGTCTCTGCCGTAGTGACGGCGTTCCAGGTGACGTTCCTTGGGTCGTCGGGGCTGCGGTGGTATTCGTCGCGGTGGTGGCAGTGGTGTTCGGGCTGGTACAGGAGCGCTACAAGCGGACGGGGGGCCGCCGGGACGAGGTGGCGCCGAAGCTACAGGACGGCGCCTTGGTGTTGCCCAGTGGATGGCCGCCTCGCGTATCTGATCTCAATGGATCTGCATAGAGATTGACGGGCGAGGGGATTATTTCTAGTACTCGGGGAGGCGGCGTGTTGCGCGTATGAAGTTATCGAGGGCATTGCTATCCAGGCAGTCCGCGAGCATCTTGGCGGCGTTTTCCAGTTGAGAGAAATGTGTGGGATCCCAGGCAGACAAACGCCTAGTGGCGGAATCGAGGGTTGAAATGATATCGGGGTCGAGAGCGTGGCGTCCTTGAGTGTAGACCTCAGTTAGTTCGTCAATAAGACTGCGGAGGGCTATTGCAGCTTCTCGATCAGACTTTTCGAGTCGTGTGAGTGTTGCCATGATCTTGTTATCTCGGGCCTTCATGCCCTCCGCGACT
This sequence comes from Nonomuraea sp. CA-218870, assembly GCF_050936535.1. Classification (NCBI taxonomy): domain Bacteria; kingdom Bacillati; phylum Actinomycetota; class Actinomycetes; order Streptosporangiales; family Streptosporangiaceae; genus Nonomuraea; species Nonomuraea sp. CA-218870. Next base: position 1,165,799 of record NZ_JBNJMN010000001.1, read on the forward strand.
ATCTGCCGCAGGCCGCTAGGGGTCACTTCTCGCAGGCGCTTGAGCGCTTCACTTGGACTTGCCTCTCGTTGCACCTTCCACCTCTGGAGTTTCTCTACCGAGTAGTCCTGGGGGCGCTCTTTATCTATGCGAAGGTGATGCGGTTGGCATAGGAGTATTAGGTTGCGGATATCTCTACGCTGGTCATCAGTCATATTTTTGTCGTATCGCGGACCGTTCGGGTATGCAGCTTTAATATGACATATGAAGCCGGTTACATAGTATTTCCCATCTGCTTCGCGGATGATTGGTTCAGGGCATCCGGGGTAGTAGCATAGGCCGCCACTAAGGTGGGCTAGTCCAGACTTGGTTCCTTGGGTGTAGTCGCGAGGACCTGCCATATGCTCCTCCTTTGTCAGCTGTGTCGGAAGCATAAGCATGTCAACCGACGGATTGCGGCTTAATTACCGTTAAGGTGATAAGGCTCTTGCTGGACTGTCATGAGACTCAATTAGCCAAGGCTAGTGCGCATATCAGTCCATATATATATAAACCGCTCAAAACACTCAAACGATGGCCATCGAGCGCTCAAGGCATCGATCAACTTTGCGGAGTGGTACCGCCCTCACGAGCGCCTGGCTGTGGCTGATCGCCATACGTTACTGGGGATGGTCGACGGTCCAGGCTCCGTTCCTCAGGCCCGGCCCACCGAAGGCGTGGTTAGCCACCGTTCAGGGTGACGGGGGGCGTGCAATATGCGTGCAATGATCAAGGTCGTTGCCAATGGAGAGAGCTACTCTGTCGCAGATCAGGCGCAGTGTGTCGTCGGGAACGGTCACGCCCTGTAAAACCGTCGGCTCAGCCTACGCAAGTTCGAACCTTGCACCTGCCACACGCAGTAAGCGCAGCTCAGAGGCCCTACGGGGCCTCTTCTGCGTTTCAGGGGTCATGCAGCCAGGTGCCCCCGTGAGCGGGCTGTTGTCGCTGGTCCACCAATATGCGTGCAATGATCTTGGCGGCGTTTCCGCTGGTCAGTTCTTGGTCTGCGGTCAATACGCGGCCAAGAACAAGAGCCCCGGTGGTGGCCGGGGCTCTGGGCGGGGTTGAGCTGTGGGTCATGCGGCGAGGGCTTCACGGATCCGCTTGTTCGCGATCTCCCGTTGGCCGTCAATGCACTTGGCATAGACCCTCAGGAGGACATCGACGCTGTGGCCGGCTCGTTCGGCCACGTCCGGAGCTGGCACCCCCGCGTGTGTGATGCTGGTGCCTGGTGAATCCCAGGACATGGCCACCGGCTCGGGGGCGGCATCTCTGCACTCAGGAGACACGCCAGCAGGTCGGCGAGGCCGGCTGCGGTCGGCACCGGTCACTGACGGACTGGCAGCGTGAGATCGGATATCGCCCAACTGGATGTCTCGGGCATACTCCGCCGACGTGACAACTGATTCTCGCGCGCCCCGGCTTCTATCAACGGCACGGCTACGAAGAGACCGGCCGGGCGTTCGGAATCCCCGGCGGGCGCGAGGACGTGCACATGTTCAAATCTCTGACAGGTCCAGCCGAGGCCACATGATCATCGTCTGAGCAGGCTTCGAGGGGGTTGCGGCTGGGCTCTGCCTGGACGTGGCGGGCGGGAAAATCAACTTGATCTCGGGGAACGACGCCTCTCGAAAGGTGTAGTTCATGCTGCCCGGATTGCTGGGTCAAATAGCTGAGTACTGGTGGGTTCCTCTGGTAGCCACCGCGAGCCCTCTTGTCGCCGCGAAGGTGGTTCAGCTCATTCTCGGAATGCTCGCGCTGAAACGAGCCGACTCGAAGGACGTTCCTGTGGTCGTTCGAGCGCTGGCTTCGTGGGGCAAGAAGTGATCCGCTGACCCGATCCCCGCGCGGGGATGGCCGCGCGGGTGCGGCGGCTGCGCCGCCGCCTTGATTCACATAATGGCATCTCGGCAAAATCAGCTAGGCGGACTGCTCGCATCTCGCGGTCAGTTGACTATGGGAGGTGGGCCATGGGCGTGGATGCATGGATGCGTGTGCTGGATTGGGTGATGCTCGGCGGCGGATTCTTACTTGGCCTCTTCAGCCTGCTGGCGCTGAGCACCCGAGTGCTAGCGCGTTGGGCGCGTAGCCCGAGTGGAGTCAAGCGCGGACGACTGTACGCCAAGGGCTGCTGTCTGATGTCGCTGGCCCTTATCGCCAATGCCAGCTTTAGTCTGTTCGTCTCTGCTGTGTGGCTGGGTGTGATTCTGGTGGTCTTCCAGTTCGCATGCCTCGGTGGGTTCGTGTACTACATTCGTAGATCTTGATTCGTTCGGCTGGGTCTTCCACCCGAAGGTCTTTCGAGGCCCGGCGTTTAGCCTGAACGCCAGGCCGCACTTGACGAACGCGCCGACTGGGGTTGCCACGCCGCCGCACAGATGCAGTCCTGCGATCGCCACTGTGTGGCCGACCGCCGTAGATTGCTGGGGCGATCGACGATCCGTGGTCGAGGAGGCGGCGGTTTTGCGGAGAGCCGCCTTGTACTGCTGCCTGTCGAAGACAAAAGGACCAAGCGCCCCGAGATCTCAGTTGGGACGGTGGCCGTTACGGAACCCGGACCAAGTGACGGTCTGCTCGGTTACCTCGACCTGGGCGGTCAACGGCCGGCATTCCCCCTCGCCACATGCGCAGCCCAGCAGCACCGTCTCTCCTTCGGGAAACCACTGGAGATGAGGTGCTCCGAGGAAATGTGTGTTTGGCCAGTAGATCGAGTCCCGTATAGGCCTCCGCGATGCTTGGGCTGGAGGCCAGCGGTAGTTCGACAACGCGTGCGAGTTCGATGCCGTCGATCAGGATGTCCATGTGCGGATAGACGCCGGGGGCGACCGGCCCTTCGACGCGGAACTCGATCACATTCACGGAGACACCTTATGCCCCGATTTCAAAACGCCTCGCTACTTTCGGACGGTCACGAACGTCCTTGGGGCACCAGGACAGGGACGAGACTCAAGATCTGGGATATGCGCGGGATGAACTGCAGACTGTCGGTTCCGCGGCCGATCAGAAGTGCAGGTCGTAGAGCACTCAGCATCCGAACCGCCAGCCCGCTGAAAGCCGCTGGCAGCTGACGCCGCCTATGCTGACCTCTTTGACGACGAGGTATCTCTTCTGCCGATGAGCGGACGTCGCTGTTGCGGGAACTGCTAAGGGTGCTCCAGTGCCCAGGCGCAGATGGCCGACAGCGGCTCCCGCAGGGTTTGGCCCAGTATGGTCAGGGCGTACTCGACATGCTGTGGGGCGGTGTCCTTGAGCACCCGTCGTTCGACCAGCCCGTCACGTTCCATGCTCCGCAGGGTCTCGGTCAGTACCTTTTGGGTGATACCAGGTAGCCTGCGGCGCAGCTCGGCGTGCCGCTGCGGTCCGGCGAGCAGCGCGTAGATCAGGAGGACCCGCCACTTGGCGGCGAGCCGCTCCAGCGCCTGCCGGGTCGCGCAGCTTTCTTCCAGGACGTCGGGTATCACCAGTGCCATGGGAGCTCCCGTGTGGAGGGGCACCTCGAAGTGCCTTCTGGCCCGCTCAAGATCAGGGCGCCTAGTGTCTCGGCCATGACAGAGTTTAAGGTCCACACGTACACGGCGGCAGAGCCCGGGATCTTCGTCAACAGTTACCTGCTGGAGACGGTGGACGGCGTGGTGCTTGTCGATGCCGGACTGCTGGTGTCCGACGCGCGGGCGCTGGCCGCGCGGCTCGCGGCGTTACGTAGGCCCCTGGTGGCGGCGTTCGTGACGCATGCCCATCCGGATCACTTCAACGGGCTGCCGTACGTGGTGGGCGACGACGTGCCGGTCTATGCGACAGCGCTGGTCGCCAAGACGATCGAGGAGACCGCGGTCGTCAAGCGGGAGCAGTGGCAGCCCACCTACGGCGAGGAATGGCCGGACCGGTTCCGGGTGCCGGACCGGCCGCTGGACGGTGGCGGCACCCTGGACGTCGCAGGGCTGCGGATCCACGTCCACGACCTCGGAGCCGGCGAAAGTCACGCCGACTCCTACCTCCTCGTCGAGGCTGACGAGAAGCGGCATGCCTTCATCGGTGACCTGGCCTTCAACGGCGTCCACTCCTATACGGCGGATGGGCATTCGGGTGCGTGGCTGGGTGTGCTCGATCGGCTGGTGGACGAGTTGGCCGGGGTGCCGCTCTATCCGGGCCACGGCGCGCCCGGCGACACCGGCCTGCTGATCCGGCAGCGGCAGTACCTGCTCATGTACCGACAGGCAGTGGGACGGTTGGCGGCCGGTGCGCCGAGTCTGAGCGAGGCGCAGAAGGCGGAGCTGACGCAGACCCTGACCCGTTTTCTGCCCGGAGCGCCCCTGAGCTGGCTGGTCGGCCTGGGCGCGGACGCTGTTGCCGCCGAGCTCGCGGCCTCATCGCCCATCGACGCAAGGGAGGGCTCATGACCACTGTCAAAGCCGAGCGAATCTCCTTCGACAGCGAAGGCGTCGAGCTGGTGGGCGAGCTCCGGCTTCCGGACGCGGACGGCCCGCAGCCCGCCATCGCGCTCACCGGCCCCTTCACCGGGGTGAAAGAGCAGGTCCTCGGTACCTACGCCGAGCTGCTCGCTCAGGCTGGATTCGTCACGCTCGCCTTCGACCACCGAGGCTTCGGGGAAAGCGGCGGACGCCGCCAACATGAGGACAGCCAGGGAAAACTGGCCGACCTGAGGGCCGCGGTCGGCGTGCTGGCCGGCCGGCCGGAGGTGAATCGGGCCCGGATCGGAGTGGTCGGCGTCTGTCTCGGCGGCGGCTATGCGGTACGGGCCGCCGCCACGGATGCCCGAGTGAAGGCGGTGGCGGGAATCGCGGGCGCCTACAACAGCCCAGCTCGGATGGCCCAGAGCATGGGCATCGACGCCTACCGGTCCGCACTCGGCGGCTTCCTGGACCGGTACGACGAGTACGTACCCGCCGTGGCGTCCGACGGCGGTGAGGCCGCGATGACAGGCGATGAGCCGTACGCCTACTACGGCACCGCCCGGTCCACCTCCCCGTACTGGCGCAACGAGGTCACCAGAGGATCGCTCCACTCCCTGATGACCTTGGACGCCTTCGGCGCAGCGGACCTCCTGGCCGCCACCCCGCTACTGATCGTCCACGGGAAGACCGACGCCTACTGCTCTCCGACGATGGCTCGGGAGCTCTACGAACGTAAGCCCGGCGACAAGGAGATCCTCTGGCTGGACGCCGACCAGCACATCGACCTCTACGACGTGGAACCGCACGTGACCCGAGCCGCCCAGGCAACCGCCGACTTCCTCCACCGCAACCTCAGGTCCTGACAGCCGGGAACGATGAGGACCTCCGTGCCCCAGCGCAGCCGCCCATGCCCTCGGGTAGATGGACATCCCTGATCTCCACGCGGTCGATGTGGACGCCCCAGCCGAGCGCAGGGCTGGCGGGTCAGCCGGTTCCCGGTGCCCGGCGGGCGAGGTGGCGCTTGGAACCCGAGGTGGTCGGTCCGAGCGCGACACCAGGCGGCAGGAGGGCTACGGGCCTTCTGATCCTGGGGATCACGCCGACCTGGTACTCGTCCTCGTAGATCAGCTTCCCGGGGTCGTCGGCGCGTACGAGGTCGTATCGTACGCCGTGCACCGTCAGGAGGTCGCGCAACGGTTCCAGGCGGGCGAGCATCGCGCCCGTGGTGGCGCGCTTGAACCACGTGACCGCGCCGATGGAGTTCCCGTCGGCATAGAAGGGCGGCTGGGGCAGGTGTGCGAGGAACCAGTCCTCGATGTCGAAGTAGAGCTCTTCTTCCTCCGGTGTCAGCACGTTCTTGCGTCGCAGGTGGTCGACGGCGACGAAGATCCCGACCTCGACCCCTACGCGACCGACGTAGTCGGCTTGAAGACGCAGGTACGGAGCCTCGTTACCGATGACGTCGTCAGGCACGGGCTGCTCCGTAGTCTGTGGGCGCAGGGTTCGAGGAGCTCAGGGGATAAGGAGGGCCTTGATGGCGCGGCGTTCGTCCATCGCCCGGTAGGCCTCGGCGGCCTCGGTGAGGGGGAGCCGCAGGTCGAAGACCGCGCTGGGATCGATCTGCCGGTCCCAGATGAGCTGGACGAGCTCGGGCAGGAAGCGGCGTACCGGCGCGGGGCCGCCGTGCAGGTGGACGTGGGAGAAGAAGAGCGGCAGGCCGGGCAGTTGGACGTCGTACGCGACGCCGACGTAGCCGATGTGCCCGCCGGGGCGGGTGGAGCCGATGGCCTGCATCATCGACTGCTGGGTGCCGACGGCCTCGATGACGCTGTGGGCGCCGAGCCCGTTCGTCAGCTCCTTGATCCGGGCCGCGCCCTCGTCGCCTCGCTCGGTGACGATGTCGGTGGCCCCGTAGGTGAGGGCGAGTTCCTGGCGCGGCTCGTGGCGGCTCATCATGATGACGTGTTCGGCGCCGAGCCGGCGGGCGGCCAGCACGGCGAGCAGGCCGACGGCGCCGTCGCCGATGACCGCGACGGTCTTGCCCGGTCCGGCCTCGGCGGCGACGGCGGCGAACCAGCCCGTTCCCAGCACGTCGGAGGCGGCGAGGAAGCCGGGGATCAGGTCGTCAGGCGGGAGGTCCGGCGTGGCGACGAGCGTGCCGTCGGCGAGGGGGACGCGCAGGTACGGAGCCTGGGCGCCGGTCATGTTCACCCGGTGGACGCAGGAGCTCTGGTAGCCGGATCGGCAGATCTCGCAGGTGTTGTCGGAGGCGAAGAACGAGCCGACGACGAACTGCCCCGGCCGGACGGTCGTGACCGCCGCCCCGACCTCTTCGACGATGCCGACGTACTCGTGGCCCATCGGCCGCGGCTCGTCGAGCTTGTCCACGCCCCGGTACGGCCACAGGTCCGAGCCGCAGACGCAGGTGGCCGACAGGCGGATGATCGCGTCGGTCGGCTCGACGATGCGCGGCTCGGGGCGGTCCTCGACGTGGACCTGTCCGGGCGCGGTCATGACGGCGGCAAGCATGACAGGAGAACTATCCCACGGCCGGCGATGGAAACCCGCAGGTCGGAGCGCTTTGACGCCGTACTGGGCCACCCGCCGTGGCTGGATGTACGGATTCGTCACGGTCACGAAGGGCACCGGTGCCCAGGGGCGGGCAGGGTGCTTCAAGGCTCTGTAACGGTGGTCCAACCGCTGAGCTCGCGGTACTCCCGGGCCTCGTGCAGCCGGAAGATCTCCATGGCCTCGGCCAGAGTGGCCTTGGCGGCGTCGTCGTCGCCGAGGGCCTCGTGCACGTGGGCCAGGTCGCGCAGCGTCCGCGCGCGGAACAGCGCGGCACGCAGGGTCTCCCACAGCGCCAGCGACTCGGTCAGGCGGCTTCTGGCCTGGTAGAGGCGCCCTTCCGCCAGGTCGAGCTCGCCGAGCACGCGCAGCGTGCACGCCTCGCCCCAGCGGTCGTTGAGCGCCCGGATGGCGGCCAGGGCGTCGTCCAGGTCCTGGCGGGCCGCGTCGAAGCGGCCCAGCCGGAGCCGGGTCTTGGCCAGGGTGCGCATGCAGTACGCCTCCATCAGCCGGTCGCCCAGGTCACGGAAGATCGCCAGCGCCTGCGTGGCCAGCTCCTCCGCCTGGTCCAGTTGGCCCAGAGCGCGGTGGTACAGGGACATGGTGCGCACGGTCAGTCCTTCGCCGCGGCGGCTGCCCACCTTCTGGAAGAGCGACAGCGCGGCGGTCAGGTCGGCCCAGGCCGCCGGGTATTCGCCGCGCTCCACGTGCACGCTGCCGGCCAGGCGGTTGACGTGGGCGAGCGCCGCGTCGTCGGCGAGGTCGGTCCACAGCCGGCTCGCCCGGCCCAGGAAGTGCAGGGACTCCGGCAGGTAGCCCTGCTCGCGGCAGGCGGCGCCGAGGGCGGCCAGTGTGGTGGCCTCGCCCCGGTGGTCCCGGGCGGAGCGGAACAGGGAAAGGGCCTGGCTGAGACATTCGCGGGACTCGGCGAAGTGGTCGCGCTCGTAGTACAGGTGACCGAGGCCGGCCAGCAGGGTCGCCTCGCCGAGGGCGTTGTCCATCCGCCGCGCCACCACCAAGGCCGCCTCGTGGGTGCGGTGCCAGGCCGCGAAGGGGTTGTCGAAGACGTACTGGCTGCCCTCGAGGGCCACCGAGGACAGCGCGGCGGCCAGTTCGACCGCGATGTCGTCGAGATCCATCGCCGCCGCCAGCTCCACCGCGACGATCAGCGCCTCCTCCTGCCCGCGGAACCAGTCGTGCGGGTGCGCCAGCGCCATCCGCACGACTTCCTCCTCCACCGGGTGCGCCAGCCCGAGGGTGGCGCGCATCGGGATGCCGCCGGTGGGCACGGCCTTGCTGAGCCGTTCGACCAGCCACAGCCAGCCGCCCAGGACCCGGCTGACCATGGCCGTGCGTTCCGGCTCGGGTTCCTCCGCGAGCGCGCGTTCGCGGGCGAACAGCCGGACCAGGTCGTGCAGCCGGTAGCGGGCGCGGCCGGTCGCGTCGATGTCCATCACGCTCGCCAGCGAGGTGTCCACGAGGTGGTCCAGCACGTCCTCGGCCTCGTCCAGGCCGGTCTCCATGGCCGTGGCCGCCACCCACACCGGGAAGTACGGCAGACCGAGCAGCCCCAGGTGACGCAGGGCGGTCCTGACCTCGGGCGGCAGCAGGTCGTAGCTGAGCGCGATGCCGGCCCGCACCTCCTGGTCGCCGACGGCCAGCTCGTCCAGGCGGCGCTGCTCGTCGGCGAGCCGGTCGGCCAGCCGGGCCACCGACCATTGGCGGCGCGAGGCGAGGCGCGCGCCGCAGATGCGCAGGGCCAGCGGCAGGCCGCCGCACTGCCGGACGATCCGCAGCGCCGCGTCCGGGTCGGCCGCGATCCGCTCGGCGCCGGCGACCTGCTCCAGGAGTTCGAGAGCGGCCTGGTCCGGCAGCAGGCCCAGGTCGAGCACCGCGGCTCCGGCCAGGCCGGACAGCCGGTTGCGGGAGGTGACGATCACCCCGCAGCCCGGGGCGCCCGGCAGCAGGGGCCGTACCTGCCGTTCGGCGGCCGCGTCGTCCAGGACGACGAGCTTGCGCCGGTCGGCCAGCAGCGTGCGGTAGCGGGCGGCGCATTCTTCCAGCGTGCCGGGCGGGGACGCGCCCGGTTCCAGCTCGCGCAGCACCCGGCCCAGGACCTCCAGCGGGGTGGCCGGCGCCTCGCTGGTGCCGCGCAGCTCGATGTGCAGCTGGCCGTCGGGGTAGAGGTGGGCGATCTCGTGCGCGGCGCGCAGCGCCAGGGCCGACTTGCCCACGCCGCCCGGCCCGAAGACCACGCAGACCGGCATGGTGCCCGGTTCGGTGAGACGCTCGCGTAACTCCGCGAGCTCCGCCGTACGGGCGGTGAAGTCGGGAGGCGGGGAGGGCAGCTGCCGGGGCGGGGGAGCCTTGGGCTCGTCCGGCCGCGCGGGAACCGTCGTCTCGCGTGCTGATCGGCCGGCCAGCAGCGCGGGATCGGACCGCAGGATGGAGTCGTGCGCCTGCCGCAGCTCGGGCCCCGGCTCGAGCCCCAGTTCGTCGATCAGCACCTGCCTGCCCTGCTGGTAGACGGCGAGTGCGTCCGCCTGGCGACCGGCCCGGTAGAGCGTGATCATGAGATCGCGGCGCAGCCGCTCGCGGACCGGGTGGGCGGTGACCAGCTCGGTGAGCTCGTCGATCAGGCCCGCGTCCCGGCCCGCCGCCAGGTCGGCGGTGATCCGTTCCTCGACCACCGTCATCCGCAGCTCCTCCAGCCTGGCCGCCTCGGCGCGCAGGAAGGTGTCGCCGATGCCGCCCAGGGCCGGGCCCCGCCACAGGCCCAGGGCGGTGCGGAAGAGGTCCGCCGCCTCGCCGTGCTCGCCGCCGCGGGCCGCCTGACGTCCCTGGTCGACGAGTCGTTCGAAGATTTCTTTGTCCAGGACGTCGGCGGGGATCTCCGCGAGGTAGCCGACGCGGTGCGAGCCGATGACGTTCGGCAGGCCCGCGGCCGTGAACGCGCGGCGCAACGAGGCGACATAGGTCTGCAGGACTCCGCGCGCCGTCGGCGGCGGCTCGTCCTGCCAGATCGCCTCCATCAACCGCTCGATCGTGACCACCCGGTGGGCGTCCAGCAGCAAGGCGGCAAGCAGGGCCCGCGGCTTCGCTCCCCCGAGACGAATCTGCCGCTCCCCGTTCCACACCTCGACCGGACCCAGGAGCCGTAACTCCATTGGTTCTCCCGAAGGATCGGTGACCTTGCCTAACCCTAGGGTTTACCGGCGCTGGAAGCCATAGTCGATGAGCTGCGTTGAATGCCGCCAAAGCCCGAAACCCCCGGGAATCGCTCCCGGGGGTTCGCTAGCGGGTGTTCTCAGCGGACGGTGTTCTCAGCGGACGGTGGCGGGTTGGGCCGACAGCAGGGTCTGGACCCAGCCGCTGGTGTCGACGGTGCCCTGGCCGGCGATGTCGGTGCCGTTGCCGTCGTGGGGGTCGGCGTCGAGGTAGCGGTGGACGGATCCTTCGGGGCGGTGGCCGTAGTAGACGCCGCCGCCGGGGGACATCAGGTGGTCGAAGGCCTGCCAGGTGGAGTCCTTGAGCTGGAAGCGGCTGTAGTTCTCGACGCCGTTGATCCGGTAGGAGATGAGCAGGCCGCTGTCGGTGGTGCCCAGGATCCAGTTGGGGCCGGTGGCGGTGAGGGTTTTGAGGGTGAAGCCGCCGCCGATGAGGGCGCCGGTCAGGATGTTGGAGCGGGCGGGTTTGGTGGCGTTGACGGGGTAGCGGCGCAGGACTCCGGCGGCGATGCCGAACAGGTTGGCGCCGTCGAAGGTGAGCAGGTCGTGGGTGAAGCCGGTGCCGAGCAGGATGGGCGGGTTGAACGACAGGCTGGTGTTGTTGGTGATGACGTCGACGCGGTACAGCCGGCCGTCGGGTCCGTCCTCGGTGATGAGGATGGTGTTGAAGTTGAGGGTGGCCATCGCCTTGGGGGTGAAGCCGAGGGTGGCGGTGGAGGTGACCGCGCCGTGGGTGCGCCGCCCGGTCGCGGCGTCGATCGCGGTGTAGGTCAACCGCCCGTCGGGCAGCACCCCGTACACCGAGGCGGTTCCGCTGGCCGCGGCCGCCCCGACGGGAGCGCTGTAGCCGACGATGTCGGCGTTGGAGCGCGCGTAGGACTTGGTCCTGATCCGGTCGTCGCTGTTGCCCTCGATCGTGTAGACCGTGCTGGAGTTCGCCGAGCTCACGATGCCGACGTGGTCGATGTCGCCGCTCTGGTCCCAGTCGAAGACGACGGCGTCGCCGGGCTGCGGCTGGTAACCGCTGGCGCGGCTCCGCCAGGTGCCGTGCTTGACGCCGTAGTCCTTGAACGACGACGCCCAGCCGGTGAGGATGCCGCCGCTGCCCTCGGGCACGTCGGCGTACGGCACGCCGGCGTTCTTCCAGACGTACTTGGCGAAGTCGGCGCACCAGTCGCTGTCGCGCCACTGGACGCCGTCGCTGGACGGGCAGCCCGCTGAGGGTTTCCAGGAGCGGAACAGACCCGTGTAGTAGTTGCAGCCGCTGCCCAGCGGCGACTCCCGGTTGCGCGTGGCGTTGCCGAGCTGGTCCTGCGCCACGGCGACGATCGCAGGACGGGAGACCGCCGAGGCGGGCGCGGGGGAGAGCATGACCGCGCCCATGGCGGCGACGGTCACGGCCAGAGCGGGGCGCAGCCGGCGGTAGGAGCCGGCGGCGGTTCGCACGGGAGGCTTCATGGCCGGAAGTGTCCGCCGCCCTTCTGCAAAACCGCTGTAAAGCCGCTCCAACCGTTCTTCCGGACGTGCCGGGCGCAGGGCGTTCTCCAGGCTTCCGGCGGATCGGCGCGGCCTTCGCCTCGGGTTCTTCTTTGGACGCGGATTGCAGGAAATCTACAGCGGTGGGTGTCAGCTTTTTGGCGACCGGAAAGGCACCGGCGCCCCCCCACATCCGCCGTCTGAAGGGCTGACCACCCATGTTCGGATTCTCCAGGACCGCCGCCCTCGCGGCCATGACCGCCGTCACCGCTCTCGTCTTATCGGCGGCCGTGGCGCAGCCCGCGACGGCCGACCCGCAGCCGGAGCCCACGGTGGCGTCGGACGTCACCGCCGCCTACCAGGTCGCCGCCTGCGACCCCGGCGGCACCACCTCGACCGACACCGCCCTGGCCAACCAGCTCAACAGCTCGCTCAAGGCCAAGATGCGCGGCTACATGTCCGCCTACCGCGTGTCCTGCGCCCGCATGGTGATCAAAGCCGTCCACGACCGCGGGCTCGACCCCAGAGCCGCCGTGATCGCGATGGCCACGGTCATCGTCGAGACGAGCGTCCAGAACATCAGCGAGGAGGTCGACCACGACAGCCTGGGGCTGTTCCAGCAGCGCGCGTCCTGGGGCAGCGCGTCCCAGCGCCTCAACCCGACGTGGGCCACCAACGCCTTCCTCGACAAGATGATCCGGCTCTACCCGAACAACAGCTGGAAGACCGCCTCGGTCGGGGCGGTGGCACAGGCTGTCCAGGTGTCCGCCTATCCGGACCGCTATCAGGTGCAGGCCGGGGACGCGCAGATCATGGTCAACACCATCCTGCCGTACGTGAGCGGGCCGAAGGGCCAGGCCTCGGTGTACGGGGTGCTGCCCGACGGCCGGTTGACCTACACCGCGATCGACGCCGCCACCGGGCGGCGCACCCACGGCGCGGTCACCTCCACCGCCACCCTCGGCTTCACCCCCAAGGCGATGGCCACCCTCAACTTCAACACCATCCTCATCACCGAGGACGGGCCCGACGGCCGGCTGTACCGCGTCGACGTCATCACCAACAACACCAGCCTGTCGTTCAACCCGCCGATCCTGCTCGGCACCGGCTTCACCCACGACCTGCTCACCTTCGACGGCGCCAACCTGTTCGGCATCGCCGCCGGAGTCCTGCGCCGCTACCCCGTCAACGCCACCAAACCCGCCCGCTCCAACATCCTGACCGGCGCCCTCATCGGCGGCGGCTTCACCCTCAAGACCCTCACCGCCACCGGCCCCAACTGGATCCTGGGCACCACCGACAGCGGCCTGCTCATCTCCTACCGGATCAACGGCGTCGAGAACTACAGCCGCTTCCAGCTCAAGGACTCCACCTGGCAGGCCTTCGACCACCTGATGTCCCCCGGCGGCGGCGTCTACTACGGCCACCGCCCCGAAGGATCCGTCCACCGCTACCTCGACGCCGACCCCCACGACGGCAACGGCACCGACATCGCCGGCCAGGGCACCGTCGACACCAGCGGCTGGGTCCAGACCCTGCTGTCGGCCCAACCCGCCACCGTCCGCTGAGAGCACGGTCAACCGAAACTCACGTCGATCCCTTGGAGGAACTGCCATGCCCCGATTCACGGCCTTACGAGCCGGCCTCGCCACCGCGTTCATCGCCGCCATCGGCCTGGCCGCCACGGCGAGTCCCGCCCTGGCGGCCCCGAATCTGCAGCTGCCCTTCCTGTGCGGTCAGCAGTGGCGGCTGGACACCTGGGCGCACGCGCCCGCGCTCGACATGGTGAAGGAGCCCGACCAGCAAGGCACTGACGGGGCCACGCTGGTCGCGCCCGCCGCCGGGACGGTGAACCAGTCCTTCTACCACAGCAACGCCGGCAACGTGATCCAGATCAACCACGGCGGCGGCTACTACACCACGTACCTGCATCTGAAGTCCCGGTCCGTCTCGGTCGGCGCGAAGGTGCAGATGGGTACGACGATCGGCAAGGTCGGTGCGACGGGCCCGACCTCCAACGGGCATCCGCACCTGCATTTCGAGCTCGGCCACGACGCCGACGGCAGCGGTTCGGCCTCCTGGGGGTACGCGGGCTCGGAGCGGGTCAGGCCGACCTTCAACGGGGTGACCTACGGCGGCTCCAACGGTCAGACCTGGCGTAACGTCACCAGCCGCAACTGCGGGGCGCCCACCGGACAGGCCTCGGTGTACGGGGTGCTGCCCGACGGGCGGTTGACCTACACCGCGATCGACGCCGCGACCGGGCGGCGCACCCACGGCGCGGTCACCTCCACCGCCACCCTCGGCTTCACCCCCAAGGCGATGGCCACCCTCAACTTCAACACCATCCTCATCACCGAGGACGGGCCCGACGGCCGGCTGTACCGCGTCGACGTCATCACCAACAACACCAGCCTGTCGTTCAACCCGCCGATCCTGCTCGGCACCGGCTTCACCCACGACCTGCTCACCTTCGACGGCGCCAACCTGTTCGGCATCGCCGCCGGAGTCCTGCGCCGCTACCCCGTCAACGCCACCAAACCCGCCCGCTCCAACATCCTGACCGGCGCCCTCATCGGCGGCGGCTTCACCCTCAAGACCCTCACCGCCACCGGCCCCAACTGGATCCTGGGCACCACCGACAGCGGCCTGCTCATCTCCTACCGGATCAACGGCGTCGAGAACTACAGCCGCTTCCAGCTCAAGGACTCCACCTGGCAGGCCTTCGACCACCTGATGTCCCCCGGCGGCGGCGTCTACTACGGCCACCGCCCCGAAGGATCCGTCCACCGCTACCTCGACGCCGACCCCCACGACGGCAACGGCACCGACATCGCCGGCCAGGGCACCGTCGACACCAGCGGCTGGGTCCAGACCCTGCTGTCAGCCCAACCCGCCACCGTCCGCTGAGAACACCGTCCGCTGAGACTCCGTACCGGCAGCCGTGCTCAACCGACCACCGGGTGGGCACGGCCGCCTGTCGCCCTGGACCGGCTCCGGCCTCGGGAAAGGCCCCACGTAGGGTTGCCCCATGAGCGAGGACAGCGGGACGGCGAGCACACGGCTGATCCACTCCGGCCTGCTCGACATCGTGCCGGGTGCCGGCGACCCGGCGGAACCGCGGACGGTCACCACTCCGCTGACCGGCTTCCGGGACGTCGAGATCGGGGTATGGGACATCACGCCGGGTGTGGCCGAGGACGTCGAGGTGGACGAGGTCTTCCTGGTCCTGGCGGGAGCAGGCCGGGTCGCCTTCGATGACGGGTCGTCCATCGACCTGCGCCCCGGCGTCCTCGTGCGGCTCGTCGCGGGCGATCGTACGGTCTGGACCATCGACGAGCCGCTCAGGAAGCTCTACCTCGCCTGAGCTGAGCCGGGCGGTACGCCGGGGTCAGGCGGCGGCGCGGTCGGCCAGGGGGCGGCGGCGGAGCGCGGTGTCGGTCAGGGAGCGCGGGGGAAGCGGGGCGTTCGGGTTGTACAGGTTGGTCCCGGGCGGCACGATGTCGTCGATCCGGTCGAGGGCCGCGTCGTCGAGGGTGAGCTCGGCTCCCTTGAGGAGGTCGTCCAACTGCTGCGCGGTCCGCGGTCCGATGATCGCCGAGGTGACGGCGGGGTGGGCGACGGTGAAGGCCACGGCCAGTTGCGGGAGGGTGCAGCCGAGGTCGGACGCGAGTTCGACGAGCCGCTCGACGGCGTCGAGCTTGGCGGCGTTCGCGGCGATCTCGGGATCGAACTGCTCCGGCCGGATCGTGGGACGGCCGGTCGACAGGTCTGCGGGCCGGTCCTTGCGGTACTTGCCGGTGAGGAACCCGAAGGCGAGCGGGCTCCAGACCAGCACTCCCATCCCGTACCGCCGGCAGACGGGCAGGACCGAGGACTCGATCCCGCGCGCGAGGATCGAGTAGGGCGGCTGCTCGGTGCGGAAGCGGCCGAGGCCGCGCCGCTCGGAGACGTGGTGCGCCTCGGCGATCTCCTCGGCGGGGAACGTCGAGCAGCCGAAGGCGCGGATCTTCCCCTGGGTGACGAGGTCGGTCAGAGCCGAGAGCGTCTCTTCGATGTCGGTCTCGGGGTCGGGCCGGTGGATCTGGTAGAGGTCGATCCAGTCGGTGCCCAGGCGCCTGAGGCTGTCCTCGACCGCCTTGAGTATCCAGCGCCGTGAGTTGCCGCTGCGGTTGCGGCCCTCGCCCATCTTGAAATGCCCCTTGGTGGCGAGCACGACGTCGTCGCGGCGCCCCCGCAGCGCCTTGCCCACGATCTCCTCGGTCTCACCCTGTCCGTACATGTCGGCGGTGTCGACGAAATTGATCCCCCGGTCCAGGG
The DNA here is from genome assembly GCF_050936535.1 of Nonomuraea sp. CA-218870. NCBI lineage: Bacteria > Bacillati > Actinomycetota > Actinomycetes > Streptosporangiales > Streptosporangiaceae > Nonomuraea > Nonomuraea sp. CA-218870. The sequence continues at coordinate 1,181,820 of NZ_JBNJMN010000001.1, forward strand.
CGGTGTGGATGATGCGGGCGCAGTCGTCGTGGTCAGGGTTGCCGATAGCCTGGAACATCATCGTCCCGAGACAGTGGACACTGACCTCGATGCCGGTTCCGCCGAGGGTGCGATAGCGCATGGTGAAGCTTCCTTACGGGTGCAAAGGGGCAGATAGCGGCGATTGGGCTTCGATCGCACCCGGCACTCTAGGATCTAGAGTCGGCTCTAGGTCAACCCGCTAACCTCGACGGCATGGCCGAGGTCAACACCACTCTGAGCATCGGGCAGGTCGCAGAGCGCACCGGCTTGAGCGTTCACGCGCTGCGCTTCTACGAGCACGAGGGACTCTTCGTCAACCCGGTGCGACGCGGTCCCGGCGGGCGCCGCTTCTACAGCGAGGACGACGTGGACTGGCTCACCGTCTGCGTCATCCTGCGCGCCTCGGGTCTGCCCCTGGCCGCGCTCCGCCGGTACACCGAGCTCGTCAGGCAGGGCGCGGGCAACGAGGAGGAACGGCTCGCGCTCCTGCGCGAGCACCGCGTGCACGTCACCACCCAGCTCGACCGGCTCGCCCGGTGCCTGGACCTGATCACCTTCAAGATCGGCGTGTACGAGGACCTGCTCGACCGCCCTCCGGCGGAATGTGTCGGCTCTTGACCGGTTCACCCGGGCAGCCGGTGGTAGGCGACCAGGGCGCAGGCTGAGACTGCGCAGGCAGCGGCTACGGCTCCCAGCACCCAGCCGTACCCGGCGGCGTGGGCCAGGGCCGTCGCGCCCAGCGGCGCGAGCGCCTTGTCGGCCACGGCGAACAGGGCGACGCGGCCCGACAGGGTGGCGTAGGCGGTGGTGCCGTACCGCTCGGCGAGCAGGTGCGGCAGCGTGATGGTGGCCACCCCGAAGCCGAGGCCGAACAGCAGCACGCAGCAGATCGCGCCGGCCACGGTGGCGCCGACCAGCGGCAGCAGGAGCGCGCCGGCGCCCTGGACGGCGAAGATCGCGGCGGCGACCGGTGCGGCGGCCCAGCGGCGGCGCAGCCCGGTGGTGACCAGGCGGCCGGTGACCGACAGCACGCCGAGCAGGCCGGCGACCGCGGCGGCGAAGACGGGCGGGTGGCCGAGGTGGACGAGGTAGGTGACGAGCAGCACGGCCACCGTGGCGACCGCGCCGCCGTGCGCGGTGAAGGCCACGGCCAGCAGCCGGAACGGCCGGCCCCGCACCGCCGCCCTGACCAGATCCGTACGATCACCGGCCGTGGAGCGGGCCCGGACGGCGTGCCGGGCCGGGTCCCTCACCACCAGGGCGTGCAGCGGGATCGCGAGGACCCCGTAGCCGACGGCCAGGACGACCAGGGCCTGGCGCCACCCGTACGTCTGCACCAGCAGGCCGGTCAGGGGCAGGAAGACGGCGGAGGCGAACCCGGCCACGATGGTGACGGCGAGCAGCGCGCCGGCCCGCCCGCGCTCGTCGAACCAGGCGACGATGACGGCGAACGCGGGCTCGTACAGCACCATGGCCGAGGCGGCTCCGATGGCCAGGAAGACGGCGTAGAGCTGGGGCAGGGTGCTCACCTGGGACCAGGCCAGTACGGCGAGGGTGCCGAGCACCGAGCCGGCCGTCATCAGCGCCCGCCCGCCGTGGGCGTCCAGCCGGCGCCCTGCCAGGGGAGCGCACAGCGCGGTGGTGAGGACGGCGAGGGTGAGCGCGGCGGCGACCTGGGTGCCGCTCGCCCCGAGGTCGCGCCGCATGGGCAGGAGGATGACGGAGAAGGCGTAGTAGAGCACGCCGTAGCCGATGGTCTGGGTGACGGCCAGGGCCGCGACGACGCGCCGGCCGTGCGATCGGTCGCCGCCGGTTCCTGAGGCCGCGGTCAGCAGCTTCCGCCGTCCGAGGCGTCCGGCGGGGTGGGGGTCGGCACCTCTCATGGATAGACGTCCTCCGGGGCGCTGTCGAGCCCGCCGACGGCGGGGTACTCAGGTCGCCTGAGTACGGGTACTCAGGGCGTCACGGATCGGGGTGCAGCAGACTCAGGACCATGAGATTGTTCCGAACCGGTCGCCGCTATGTCTCCCGATTCGACCGAGGCGTCTTCGCCGCGTCTCTCGCCGGCGGCTACGCCCTGGTCGTCATCGCCGCCATGATCTTTGTCGCGATCAGCACCCGTCAGGCGGACAGTCAAGGGCTGGAGGGCCTGGTGCTGATCGCGGTCACCGCGCCGATCTCCATGCTGCTGATGTACCTTCCCCTCGCCTGGCTCCCTCAGGAGGTCGTCATCTGGCTCTATCCCGCGAGCGGGCTGCTGCAGGCCTGGCTGCTCTGGGTGATCGCGCGGGGGCGCAGGAAAGTGGCGGCGTCCACGGTTGTGTGAAGGAGGGTGTCAAATTATGCTGCGCTAGAAGTTAATAAACTTTCCTAATCAGGGCAGGGCTCGGGCGGGCGAACAGTGCGCACCCTTGACCCCTGTCCCCGAAGGAGTCGTTCGTGAGGCGAAGCGCAGTCACGAAGATCTTCACGGTCGTCGCGGTGCTGATGGCGCCCCTGGCGCTCCTGGCGCCCTCCGGCGCGAACGCGGCCACGGCGGCCGACCCCCTCGTCTCCCGGGGCAAGCCCGTGACGGCCTCCTCGATCGAGGCCGCCGGCCTGGAACCGGACAAGGCGGTGGACGGCAGCACGTCCACGCGCTGGGCCAGCGCCGAAGGAGTGGACCCCCAGTGGATCCAGGTGGACCTCGGCTCCGCCCACACCGTCTCCCGGGTCCGGTTGACCTGGGAGGTCGCCTACGCGCGGGCGTACCGGGTGCAGATCTCGGCCGACGGGTCGGCCTGGACCGACGTCCACTCCACCACCGCGGGCGACGGGGCGGTCGACGACCTCACGGTCGGCGGCGCCGGCCGGTACGTGCGGGTGCACGGCACGCAGCGCGGCACCCCGTGGGGCTACTCCCTGTGGGAGCTGGAGGTCTACGGCGCCCCCACAGGGAGCGGCGGCGGCACCCCGGTGCAGGCCAACGGTCAGCTGCGGGTGTGCGGCCTCAAGCTCTGCAACGAGAGCGGCAAGCAGATCCAGCTGCGCGGCATGAGCAGCCACGGCATCCAGTGGTACGACCAGTGCCTCAACAGCTCCTCCCTCGACGCGCTGGCCACCGACTGGAAGGCCGACGTCCTGCGCATCTCGATGTACATCCAGGAGGGCGGGTACGAGACCAACCCCCGGCTGTTCACCGACCGGGTGCACGCCCTGATCGAGATGGCCACGGCCCGCGGGATGTACGCCATCGTCGACTGGCACATGCTCACCCCCGGCGACCCGATGTACAACCTCAGCCGGGCCAGGACGTTCTTCACAGAGATCGCCCAGCGGCACGACGGCAAGAAGAACGTCCTGTACGAGATCGCGAACGAGCCCAACGGCGACGCCGTCACCTGGCCGGTCATCCGCGACTACGCGCACCAGCTCATCCCGGTGATCCGGCAGCACGACGCCGACGCCCCCATCCTGATCGGCACCCGCGGCTGGTCGTCCCTCGGCGTCTCCGCCGGCGGCGACGAGACCGAGATCATCGACAACCCGGTCAACGCGGCCGACATCATGTACACGTTCCACTTCTACGCGGCCTCGCACGGCGCCGAGTACCTGAACACGCTCGCCAGGGCCGCCGACCGGCTGCCGATCTTCGTGACCGAGTTCGGCACCCAGAGCGCCTCCGGTGACGGGGCGAACGACTTCAGCCGGTCACAGCAGTACCTCGACCTGCTGGCCCAGAAGAAGATCAGCTGGGTGAACTGGAACTTCTCCGACGACTTCCGTACCGGAGCCGTCTTCACCACCGGCACCTGCCCGAACGGCCCGTTCGCCGGGACGAGCAGGCTCAAGGAGGCCGGCGTCTGGATCCGCGACCGGATCCGCACCGCCGACGACTTCTGACACGGTCAACGGCCGCGCGGTCCGGCCTCGGCGCGCTGGACCCTCCCACGGGGGGAGGGTCCATGCTGGTCCGTCATGAAGCCGATCATCGTGCCGGGCGTCGAGCCGCGCGGCCTGCACCACTGTGAGACGACGGCGCTGGGGGTGCTGCTCCGGCACGAAGGGCTCGATCTGTCCGAGCCCCTGCTGTTCGGACTGGGCTCAGGGCTGTCGTTCGTCTACTGGGACCGCAAGGGGATGACGTTCCCCTTCCTCGGCGGCCGGGTCAAGCCGTTCGAGCTCACCAGGAACCTGGCCGCCCGGCTGGGGCTGACGTTGACCGTCGAGGAGACCACCTCGGCGCGCAAGGCGTGGCGGAACGCGGCCGCGTCCCTCGACGCCGGCCGGCCGGTCGGCCTCCAGCTCGACTGCTACCACCTGGAGTACTTCCGGTCCAAGGTGCACTTCGGCGGCCACGTCGTCGCCCTGTACGGCTACGACGAGCAGGACGCCCACCTGGTGGACACCGGCCAGCAGGGAGGCGCGGTCCGCACCAGCCTGGTCAGCCTCGCGGCGGCGCGGGCCGAGCGCGGGCCGATGACCGCCAGGAACCGGTCCTTCACCATCACCGTGCCGGATCGCCCGCCCGCCTGGCAGGACCAGATCATCCCCGCCATCAAGGACTGCGCCGACGCCTTCCTCGCCGCCCCCATCGCCAACCTGGGACACCGCGGCATCGCCGAGGCGGCCAGGCGGGTGCCCGGCTGGCTGAGCCGCGTCGCCGACCCGGGGCGGGACCTGCCGGAGGCCGCCCTCCTCATGGAGCGGGGCGGCACCGGCGGCGCCCTGTTCCGCGCCCTCTACCGCGACTTCCTCGACGAGTGCGCCCGGCTGATCGACGACGCCCTCCTGCGCACCGGTCACCGGCTGTACGCCGAGGCCGCCGAACGATGGACGGAGGTGTCCACGTTGATCGCGAAAGCGGGGGAGAACGGCGACCCCGGCTGCCTGGACCAGGCCGGCGCCGTCCTGCGCGAACTCGCGCGCGTCGAACGCGAGGCCATGGAGACGCTGGCCCGGCTACCCTGACGGGCGCGTCAGAGCAGCCGCAGCCGGCCGGCCAGGAAGCGGCGCTCCGCCTCCGTGGGCGCCAGGTCGATGGCCGAACGGTAGTGGACGGCCGCCTCCCGCCCCCGGCCGGCGCGCCGCAGCAGGTCGGCGCGGGTGGCGTGCAACAGGTAGTAGTCGTCCAGCCGCCCGGACTCCGCGATCGCGTCGACCAGCCGCAGCGCCGCCTCGGGGCCGCTGACCATGCCGACCGCCACGGCCCGGTTCAGCTCGACGACCGGGCTCGGCGTGACGCGGGCCAGGTGCTCGTACAGCCCGACGATCTGCGGCCAGTCGGTCCGGTCCGCGAGCGGCGCGGTCGCGTGGCAAGCCGCGATGGCCGCCTGCAGCTGGAACGGCCCGGCGCGGCCCCGGCGCAGCGCCCGCTCGCAGATCGCGGCGCCCTCCGCGATCAGCTCCTGATCCCACAGCGTGCGGTCCTGCTCGTCCAGGGTGACCAGGTCACCGGCCGCGTCCACGCGCGCCGGCCGCCGCGCGTCGTGCAGCAGCATCAGCGCCAGCAGGCCCTGGGCCTCCGGCTCGTCCGGCATCAGCTCCGTCACCAGCCGGGCCAGCCGGATCGCCTCCCGGCACAGCCGGGCCTTGTGCGGATCCCCGTACCCCTCGTTGAACAGCAGGTAGAGCACGTGCAGGACGGCGGGCAGGCGTTCAGGCAGCAGGTGCGCGGGCGGCACCCGGAAGGGGATGGCCGCGTGCGCGACCTTCTGCTTGGCACGGAAGATCCGCTGGCTCATCGTGCGTTCACGCACCAGGAACGCGCGCGCGATCTCGGCGGTGCTCATGCCGGCCAGGCTCCGCAGCGTCAACGCCACCTGGGCGTCGAGGTTCAGCGACGGATGGCAGCAGGTGAACATGAGCTCCAGACGCTCGTCGGGGATGTCGGAGTCACTCAGATAGGGCGGCGGTTCCTGGTCCATCGCGGCCACCTCCCGCAGCTTCGCCGCCTCGTTGGACGCGCGACGCATCCGGTCGATCGCGCGGTGCCGGGCCGTGGTGGTCAGCCACGCCAGCGGCTGGTCGGGCACCCCCGACCCGGGCCAGGTCCGCAACGCCCGGGTGAACGCGTCCTGGGCGCACTCCTCGGCCAGATCCCAGTCGCCGCCGGTGAACCGGATCATGGCGGCCACGATCCGGCTCCACCCCTCGGCGTAGATCCCGGCGATCCGGTCCTTCACCTCGCCGATCGCTAGTCCTCGCCGTCCGGCCAGAACGGACGCAGCTCGATCATCCCCTCCCACGCCATCGGGTGCTTGGACGCGACCTCGATGGCCTCGTCCAGATCGGCGCACTCGAGGACGTCGAAGCCGGCGATCTGGTCCTTCGTCTCCGCGTACGGGCCGTCGGTCAGCAGCACCTCGCGGTTGCGGACCCGGACGGTGGTCGCGTCGCTCGCCGGGCGGGTGCGGTTGCCCATCAGCCGGACCCCTCTGCCGTCCATCTCCTTGACCCACTCTTCCACGTCGGGCGCACCCTCCTCCTGGCCGGGGGTGTAGTCGGGGTCGGTGCACACCAGCATGAGGTAGCGCATCGCGTCACTCCTGTCGTGAGTTTCCTCGGTCGTCAGGTTGATGACGAACGGGAGAGCCTCTCCACTACAGGCTCCCTCAAGATTTTTTCGCGAGCGGACGAGACACGCTCACGGCGGCGGCCCCGGCGTTCGCTGTCAGGATGGGCGCATGTCCCGCGATCCGCACCGGCTGCGCGCCACCTTCGACCGGGCGGCCGCCTCCTACCAGGACGCGCGCCCCGACTACCCCGCCGAGCTCTACACCGACCTGCTGGAGATCACGGAAGTCAGGCCACCCGCCCACCTGCTCGAAGTCGGGTGCGGACCGGGGAAGGCGACGCTGCCACTGGCCCGGACGGGATTCCGGATCACCGCCGTCGAACTCGGCGAGGCCCTCTCAGCACAGGCCCGGCTCCGCCTCGCGGCGTACGACGGCGTGTCCGTGGTCACGTCGTCGTTCGAGGACTGGGAGCCGCCGACCGGCCTCCGCTTCGCCCTGGTGTACGCGGCCACGGCCTGGAAGTGGGTGGACCCGCGGATCCGCTACGCCAAGGCCGCCGCCCTCCTCGACCCGGGCGGCCACCTGGCCGTGTGGAACGCGGAGCACGCGATGCCGGCGGACTTCGACCCGTTCTTCACCGAGATCCAGCGGGTCTACGAGGAGATCGGCGAGGGCCACGACGGCCCGTGGCCGGGGCCCACGCCCGAGGACCGGCCCAACCCGCTGGTCGCCGAGTTCGAGTCCTCCGGGCACTTCACGGTGACCGGGACGAAGCTGTACGTGTGGGCGTCGCGCTACACGGCGGACGAGTATCTCGCCCTGCTCGACACGTTCTCCGGCCACATCGCCATGGAGCCGGCCAAGCGCGAGCACCTCTACGGGGAGATACGCCGCCTGCTCGCCGCCCGCCCGGACGGACGCCTCACCCGCCACTGGTCAGCCGCCCTGACCATCGGCCGACGCGTTCGATAGCGGACCGATGCTGTCCGCTGGAGGGGGCAGGGTGAGTCACCTGGCCGGAGACGACGCCGGTCGGGCCGGCCGGTCCGGCCTCCACCCGCAAGACGATCGCTGTGAACGGAGCGAACTATGAGCCGTCATGTCCAGGTCACCTTCGACGCCCACGACCCGCGGGCGCTGTCGTCCTTCTGGCGCGACGTCCTGGGCTACGTCCATCCGGGCCCGCCGGGGGTGGACGTGCCCGAGGGCGCCGACCCGCTGGACGCGTGGGACGACTTCCTGGCGCGGATCGGCGTGCCGGAGGACCAGCGCGACAGCAGGTCGGCCATCGAGGACCCGGAAGGGCGCGGTCCGAGGCTGTTCTTCCAGCGGGTGCCGGAGGGCAAGACCGCCAAGAACCGCGTGCACCTCGATGTCCGCGCGGCTCCCGGGCTGGAGGGGGAGGAGCGGATGGCGGCGCTGGAGGCCGAGTGCGCGCGGCTCGTCGCGCTGGGGGCCGAGCGGCTGCGCCGCGTCGAGCCCGCTCCTCCGCTGGACGCCGGCACCATCGTGATGGCCGACCCCGAGGGCAACGAGTTCTGTCTGGACTGACGGCCGCGCCCGCCCTATCCGGTGGAGGCCCTGACCAGTCCGGCCGGGTCGGGGGTGTAGACGGTCATCCACTGCGGACGCAGCCGGTAGTAGACCACCTCCTCGTCCCAGTCGAAGGCGTCGCCGCCGTAGAAGTCCTGGAGGTACGCGAGCAGGTCGGGCCAGTCCGGCGACGGCGGGCCGCTGCGGGGGTTGAGGACCTCGACCGTGCCGTGCGTGAAGACGCCGAGGTCCTCGCCGCGCAGGTGGGCGGCGCTGGCGGCGGGCCGGGCGGCCAGGTGGCGGGCCTTGGCGGCATCGCGCGCGGTGCCGAAGTGCCACATGCCGTGCAGGAAGTGCCCGTCCACGCCGCTGATGCGGGGCTCGCCCTTCGCCGTCACGGTGGACAGGGCGAGGGTGCACATGCCGGTGAGGACCTGGGTGAGCTGGGCCGCGGTCAGCGTGCGGTCGGTGTTGATGATCGAGCGGAGGTGGGAGGTGGAGCGGGAGAGCGAGGCGTCGAGGAGCGCCTGGAGTGCCTCCAGCTCCGCTGGTGTTTCACGCATCCTGGTCCTTGTCTGTCGTAGGGCTGCCGGCCCAGGTTGGACCCATAACCCGACACCTTGTGTCATGTTTTCACGTAGGCGTCCTGGCCTGGGGGGCGATCGTCGCGCCGGCCGACAGCAGCCTTTCTGCCAGGACCCGGCAGCGGGCCCCGAGTTCCGGGGGGTCGAGGATCTCGAAGTCGTGGCCGAGCAGGAGCACGTGCATGAGCACGAAGTCGAGGCTGGCGGCGCCGCTGACCAGCTCGCAGCGCTCGCTCCCGCGCGGCCGGACGACCGCCGCCGCCCCGGGCAGCCGCGCGCGCACCGTGTCCGCCGGGGCGTGCACGAGGAAGCGCGCCCGGTGCGGGTAGACCCCGCTCGCCACGCCTTCCTGCACGTACGCCGCCGCGTCAGGGGCGGGGCGGGGACGAAAGCGCCAGGTCCGGGCCGACACCTCGGTCATCCGGTCGAGGCGGAAGGTGCGCCAGTCGTCGCGGTCCAGGTCGTAGGCGAGGAGGTACCAGCGCCGGTCGGAGGCGACCAGCCGGTAGGGCTCGACCCGTCGCCGCCGTACCTCGTCCCCTGACGGATAGCCGAACCCTGCTTCCACCTCGTCGCGGCAGGCCCTGGCCAGGGTCATGAGCACGTCCGGGTCGAGCGGGGCACGGCCGCCGGCGAAGGACTCCACCGAGTCGGACAGCGCCCGCACCTGGTGCCGCAGCCGGGCGGGCAGCACCCGGTCGAGCTTGGTCAACGCCCGGAGCGCCGCGTCCCCACCCGCGCCCGCGCCACGTGCGCCGCCGCCCGCGCTTCCCGCGCCGGTGAGGAGTGCGGCGACGGTGGCGATCGCCTCCTCGTCGTCGAGCAGGAGCGGCGGCAGGTTCTGGCCGGGGCCGAGCCGGTAGCCGCCGCCGACGCCCTGGCCGGCGTGCACCGGATAGCCCAGCGCGCGCAGCCGTTCCACGTCGCGCCGTACCGTGCGCGTGGTGACCCCGAGCCGGTCGGCGAGCTCGGCGCCGGTCCAGACCTGACGCTGTTGCAACAGTCCGAGCAGGGTGAGCACCCGCTCCGTGGTGCCCAGCTCCGCCGTGTCCCGGTCCGCCGTGGCCATGCCGTCAACCCTGCCAGAGAGCGGAGCGGTTCCGGACGACAGGGACGAGCCGGAGCGGTGCCGGTCGTCGACGCGGTCACGCTCGACGTGGCGCCGGGCGAGTCATCACCACGCCGCCGGATCGTGGCGGGGCTGGAGAAGCTTCCGCCGTTTGACAGTGGTCAGGGCGGCCGATGCAATATGTTGCATGCCGGTTCCACCGAGTCGCGGACTCGTCTCCAGATCGCTGCTCAGGGACGAGGCCTACCGGGCGATCCGGGACGCCATCGTCGACGGCACCCTCGCCCCCGGCGAGCGCCTCAACGACGCCGACCTGGTGGAGTGGCTCGGCGTCAGCCGGACGCCGGTGCGCGAGGCGCTGGCGCGGCTGGAGCAGGCGGGCCTGGTCAGGACCAAGCCCGGCCGCTACACGATCGTCAGCCCCGTCGACGTGCGCGCCGCCCGCAACGCCCAGTCGGTCACGGCCGCCATGCACGAACTCGCCGTCCGGGAGGCCCTGCCCGCCCTGTCCGCCGCCGAGCTGGACGCGATGCGCGAGGCCAACGCGCGGTTCGCCGACGCGCTGCGCCGCGACGACGTGCCAGCGGCGATCGCCGCCGACGACGACTTCCACGGCGTGCTGGTCACCGCCAGCGCCAACGACGCCCTCCGCGACGTCCTGGAGCGGTACACGCCGGTGCTGCGGCGCCTGGAGCGGCTGCGGTTCTCCTCGCTGAGCGGCCGGGAGTCGGTCGCCCAGCACGACCGCGTCATCGCGCTGTGCGAGGCGGGCGACGCGGCGGGGGCGGCGGCGGCCACCCGGGCCAACTGGGAGACGCTGGTCCCCCTGCTCGACACCCTGCCCGCCGGCGAGTCAGACTGAGCGCTCGTCCGGCCGGCTCCTGACCGCCTGCGGCCACATGATGTCGAAGCTCCGCAGCAGGTGGTCGTACATGGCGCTGCCGCTGCGGAAGACCAGGCACGGCGAGTTGCGGGCGTGGACCCCGGGCTGGTACGGCGTGAAGTAGGCCAGGCGGTCGGTGAGGATCACGCGGTAGGTGTGCGGAGCGTCGAAGAGCCGCAGCTCGATCCTGGTGTCGCGGCCGGAGACCGCGTCCAGGTAGCGGATGTTGGCGCGCAGCTGGTCGGCCAGCAGCCCGTCGCCGAAGGCGGGGTCGGCGCGTTGCACCTCCCGCACCCTCCTGGCCAGCCAGCCCCCGGGGTCGTCCGGGTCGGGCAGCAGGATGTGCACGTACTCCAGGACGGGGTTGCCGGCCTGCCACACGAGCTGGAAGCTGTCGCGGGTGAGCTCGTTGCCCCGTCCGGTCAGGACCTTGATCCAGCGGGCTCCGCGCAGGTCGGCCGCGAGGTCGGAGTTGGCCGCCGACTGCTTGGCGTACGAGCGCTCGACGCCCACCCCCGTCAGCTTCGACAGCCCGCGCACCAGCACCCGCCTGGGCCAGGCCAGGCCGAGCCAGCCGGCGGCGACGGTGATGCCGCCGGCCAGGAGCGAGCTCACGATGCCGATGATCAGTTCCTGCATGGCACTATCGTGATCCACCCGTCCCCGCCGGTCTAGGGTGGAGGCCCCGCGCTCCCGAGGAGTGGCCATGATCGGAGTCATCACCGCGCTGCCCGTGGAGGCGGCGGCCCTCCAGCACGCGCTCGGCCCGGTGGAGCCGGTGCGCGCGGACGGTGACGGCAACCACTACCTCATGGCCCGCCTGGCCTGCGGCGACGTGGTGATCACGTCGCTCGCGGCGACGAGCAACGTCGTGGCCGCCGAGGCCTGCGCGCACCTGGTGCGCAGCTTCCCGCGGATCCGGGCCGTGATCATGTGCGGCATCGCGCTGGGCGTCCCGCAGCACGGCGTACGGCTCGGCGACGTCGTGGTCGGCACCGGCGGCGTGGTCCACTACAGCCACCGGCGGGTCACCGACGGCGGCGGCACGCTCCGCGGTCACACCCTCGTGCCCTCCCCGCTGCTCCTGCGCGCGGTCAACGACCTGCGGGTGGCGGAGCTGAAGGGGGAGCGGCCGTGGGAGCGGTGGCTGACGCCGCTGCCCGGCTTCGAGTCGCCGGGAGGCGAGGTGCGGATCTTCCACGGCACCATCGGCAGCGGCGACGAACTCCTGCGGAGCGCGGCCCGCCGCGACGAGCTGGCGCGGGAGCACGGGGTGCTGGCGATGGAGATGGAGGGCGCGGGAACGGCGTCGAGCGCCTGGCTGGGCGGTCGCGAGTGCCTGGTCGTGCGCGGCGTCAGCGACTACGGCGACGCGGCGAAGAACGACGACTGGCACCGGCCCGCGGCGACGGCCGCCGCGGCCTACACGCGGGCGCTGCTGGAAGCCCTGCCACCGGCCGCGCGGGAGCGCCGCCCGCTGTCCTCGCTGGACCTGCTGGACCTGGTGGAGGTCATGGAGCGGGTGAGCAGCTTGCGGACGCCGGCCGGGCGCGACGACGTGCTGCTGCTGCTCGGCCCCGACATCTCCGGACGGGTCCGGCAGTCCGACTCGGCCCGTGCGGCGCTGCTGAGCCTGGCCCGGGTGTGCGCGGAGTACGACGACGGGCTGGAGCGTCTCCAGGAGGTCGTGGAACGTCTCGACGGCCGCGACTCCGGCCCCGTGCGCGAGCTGGCCGCCGCGATCGCCGGCTATCGGGCTCAGTCGTAGTCGAATTCGCCGTCGAGCACTCCCGCGACGAACGCCTCCCATTCCAGCTGCGTGAACACCAGGATCGCGCCGTCGGCCTGGCCGCCGTTGCGCATGAGGATCACGTCTTCGACGAACGCGACCTCCACGGGATCACTAAGATCATGATCGGATGCGCCATTAATCCACGTGATTGAGGAAAGGTCGAAATCTGTAGCTTTGGGCTTCATGGGCAGCATGTGCCCATCGTAAGAGCTAATTCGGGATTTGTCCGATATGGCGCTCCTTGTTTATTTCCGTTAAAGCTTGCCGGTAACGGGAAGTAGAGTAGTTAAGCTGTCACTGACAGTAGTCAAATAAGGAGTGAAGATGCTTCCAGCGCCTGCCTGGCGGAGGAGTTCCCACTGCACCGAGCAGGACCTCGGCACCTGTGTCGAGGTCGCGCCCCACGGCATGCGGGTCGCGGTCCGCGACAGCAAGGACCCGTCCGGTCCCCACCTGAGCGTTTCGCGTGAGGACTGGCAGAGTTTCGTCGACGCGATCAAGTCACGCTCGGTCTGAGTGGATGGGGCGCGGCGACGGCGCCCCATCCGGCCCGGTCACGACCTCCGGGACGATCTCCCCGCGTTTCACCCCCGCGACGAACGCCCGCCAGGAGTCGATCGACACCACGAAGTACGGTCCGGCCGTCCGGCTGTCCTTGACCGCACAGGACGTGCCGAGGTAGGCCACCGTCACGCAGCCCCCACCGTCATCACTCCAACTCGACTTCCGCCAGGGCACCTGCACGTCGTCATACTCCGGTTCTCGGGTACGTGTCGATACGGGAATCGCCGCCTCGGGGTCGCAGGGGCGCGTCATACGGGCATCGGGTAGATGTCACAGTTGGCCCTCCTGCCCTGCGCGCGCGAGAGCAGAGCGGGGTGGTCGTCGCCCAGCACCCGGCGGTAGGCGTCCATCGCCCGGGACTGCAGCACCGCCGCCTCCTCGTCCTGGCCCACGGCCTTGAGATCCAGGCTGAGGTTGAACATGCAGGCGATGGTCGTCGGGTGGTCGCCGCCCTGGTGCCTGCTCAGCCGCTCCAGCGTCTGGCGGTCGAGGTTCAACGCCTCCTCGCAGGCGCCCAGGGCGTACAGGTCGCTGGCGTAGTTGATGGCGCACAGGAGGGTGCGCGGGTGTTCGGCGCCCAGCATCCTGGTCAGCTCGTCCAGCGACTCGCGGTCGAGGGCACGCGCCTCCTCGACCCGGCCCATGAGGCGCAGCGCGACGGCGATGTTGACCGCCGCCGTGGGGGTGTTGGGGTGGTTCGGGCCGAAGATGCGTGAATACTGCTCGCGGGCCAGGTTGCCCAGCTCCACCGCCTGCGACAGGTCGCCGATGGCGCGCAGGTTGAGCGCGTGGTTGAGCACCACCGCCACGGTGGTCTGCGACTCCTCGCCGTAGCGGGCCTTGAACAGCGACATCGCCTCCTCGGAGAGCTTGAGTGCCTCGTCGTTGCGCCCGGCCTTGCGGCTCATCACCGACAGCAGCAGGATCGCGTCCATCGTGGAGGGATGGGAGTTCTGGAGGCGGGAGCGCAGCTCGTGGGTGTGCTCCTCCTGCATCTCACGGGCCGCGAGATACTCGCCGCACTCCATGACGTCGATGGCCAGCGCCAGCCGGGTGCTGATCGTGCTGCGGCTGTCGGGGCCCAGCAGCTCCAGCTTGCGCTGGTAGGTGTCCTCGTCGAGCTCTCTGGCCCGGACGGGGTCGCCGGCCAGGCGGTAGTCGATGGCCAGCAGGTGGGCCTGCTCCAGGGTGAGCGGCTCGTCCGGGCCGAAGCGGCGGCGCAGCGTCTCGTAGGCCTCGCGGTCGATCTCCATCGCCTCGGTGAACCGGCCGAGGTAGCGCAGGTCGGCGCTGAGATAGCCCTGCGCTTCGAGGGTGCGCTCGTGGTCGGCGCCGAGCCGCTCGCGCAGCGCGTCGCGGGCGTGCAGGTGGTGCCGGTACGCCTCCTCGAAATGGCCGAACAGGCGCTTGGCGCGGCCCAGGCGCAGCTCGGCCGTCAGCGTGGCGTCGTGCTCGGGCCCCAGTTGCTCGCTCCAGGCCCGCACCACGCGGTCGGCCATGGACAGATAGCCGGCCCGGTCTCCCCACAGGAACAGGAAGTCGATGGTGTTGAGCATCAACCCCCTGGCCCACGGGTCGGGACACTCCTCCAGATGCGAGGAGAAGATGTGCGGGAACAGCGCGTGGTAGGTGGGCCAGCGCGACTGGTCGTTCGGCGCCTTGGGGTCGGCGTTGGCCAGCAGCAGGTGGCCGCAGTGGCGCAGCTGGTGGCGTTCGTCCTCGCTGAGCTGGCTGGTCACCACGCGCTGGACCAGGCGGTGCAGGGAGATGGTGTTGTCGCGGTAGTTGACCTTGGCCAGGGCGTACCTGTTGAGCGCCCGGGTGGTCCGGCTGATCTCGATCGGGTCCTGCAGCACCTCCAGCAGCTCCGCCGGGCCCTCCAGGTCGCGGCTGCCGACCAGCAGCGACCTCGGGATCGGCTCGGGCGCGAGGAAGGCGCAGACCTGCAGGAGCTGGAGGGCCGCGGGGTTGGTGGTGCGCAGGCGGTCGAAGGAGACGTTCCAGGCCGCCGCCACCGACTTCTCGGTGCCTTCGACGTCGAGCAGCTCGTTGCGCTGGGCGTCGAACAGCTCCAGATACTCCGAGACCGGCATGCCCGTCTCGGCGAGCCACACCGCCGCCTGCTCGATGGCCAGCGGCAGGTCGCCGAGGCGGTCGGCGATCTGGTCGGCGTCGTGGTCGCTCAGGTCGGGGCCGCGACGGCGGAGCAGGTCGCGGCTCTCCGCCCGGGTGAAGACGTCCACCTCCAGCGGCGTGGCGTAGGCGAACCAGTCACGCGAGCGCGAGGTGACCATGATCTTGCCGGGCCCGTTGGTGGGGAAGAACTTCTTGATCTCCTCCACGTCCTCGGCGTTGTCGAAGACCAGCAGCCAGTTGCCGTACGGCCGGCCCAGCCGCAGCGCCTCCTTCACCGCGATCTCCGCCACGTTGGGCTCCGACACCCGCAGGTCCAACTGGTCGGCCAGGTCGACGAAGGCCTGGCGGACCATGGTCAGGCGCTCGGAGGGGATCCACCAGATGAGGTCGTACTCCTTCTGGTGCCGATAGCAGTACTCGACGGCGATCTGCGACTTGCCCACACCACCCAGCCCGTGGAGCGCCTCCGGGAGCACCGCGGTGGTCCCGCTCGACAGCCGCTCGTGCAGCTGGTTGAGGATCGCCTCGCGGCCGGTGAAATTGTGGTTCTTCTGCGGCACATTCCACACCGGTGTCGGCTCGTGCGACTCGCGTTTCGGTGCCACAGGCGTCGCGGTCATGTTGATCGTCACTCCAAAGGGGTCAGGCGTCGGTAGGTCCTTGACAACATGGGTGTAAACACTGTCCTCAGGGCGAGGCAGATCGCGGTTCGAGGCGTGCCCAACCGGCGGCTCTTCACTCCTGCCCAGCTGGTCACTCATCGCATCCCTGAGGTCACGGGCCGGCGCGCTGTAGCTGCCGGCCATCGCCTCCAGCGCCGAGACGGTCGGCTCGACGAGCGGTGACAGCTCGGGTGACAGCTCGGGTACGGCGGCCCTGCCGGGGGAGACGATCACCTCGCGCAGCGCCTTCAGCTCGTCGACCTCCTGGCTCAGGTGGTCGACGACCGTCACCAGCACCTCGGCGGTGGTGGAGCGCCGCCCCGCCAGCAGCAGCTCCGCCCGCACCCCCGGCACGAAGTCGTACGGCACGCTCGGGCTGACCGGGTGCGGCTCGGCGCGGCGTACCAGGTCGCTGCCCAGCACCTCGGCGAGGTGCGCGTCCGTGGCGCGCGGCACGAGCTTGCGCTGCACGAGTCGGACGACCGAGAGGTTGAGCGGCGCGGCGGCCAGGTGCACGGCCAGCTCGAACGCCGTGGACGAGACGCCCATGCGGAAGCGCCAGACCCGCTGCTCGGCCGACAGCTCGTCCTCCGGCGGCGGCTCGGGGTCGGGTTCGGCCTGGTCGTGCGAGCAGGGCACGACCGTGCCGCGCCAGACCGGCTGGGCCGCCATGGCGAAGGCCGCCCAGGAGCGCGCCTGGGCGGCGTCGAGTCCGATGACCGGCACGGGCACCGGCCCCGGCGGGGCGGCGTGGACGTACCCGCCGGCCGGTCCCGCGGGGCGGCGGTTGCGTAAGACGGCCCGCTCCGGCGTGATCCCGGTACGCCGCCACAGCCGCGCGGGCAGCAGGTGGATGACCACGAGGGCGTGGGCGGCGCCCCAGCGGGCCAGTTTGCGGTGCGCGGCCCGGGTGTGCCAGGCGTCGCCGACGCCGTCGGTCAGCACGACGACGAGCCGGCGGCCGGCGCCGGGACGGGCCAGCGAGGAGGCCGGCATGACCCGGCCGCCGGGTCCTCCGCTGCGCAGGAACAGCTCGTACTCGTGCTTGACGTCGGTGTCGAGCAGGTAGGTGCGGACGGTGCGGAAGGCGGCGGTGTCGGTGAGCGCGGCGGCGAAGCCGGTGGCGGCGTTGCGGTGGAGCAGGGCGAAGCGGCTGTCGTCGATGACGATGTCGAGGTCCAGGAAGCGTTCGAGCGGCGAGGTCAGGACCGGGAGCCACAGGTCGTCCTCGGCGGCCCGTTCGGCCGTGGCCTCCTCGTCGAGCTCGCTCGTGCCGTGCGCGGACGCGGTCAGGCGGCGGAAGGCGAGCATCGCGCGGGTGACGGCGCGCCGCCGGTTCGCCGCCGAGGCGGCCGCGACCTCCTGAGGGGGTTCGGCGCCGCCGACGGGGTCGGGGACGGCGGGCACGCCGAACGGCCCGCCCCCGAGGTGGGGAGGGGCCGGCTGGGCGTGGGCGGTGGGCGGGGTGTCGGGGGGTCCGGGGTGCGGCTCCGGCGGTGGCGCCGGTGGCGGGAGGCGAGCCGGCGGCGTGTCCCTGCTCGGGGTGTCCGGCCGGCGGGCCGCCAGTGCGGCGAGCCAGAGCAGGTCGGCTGAATCCTGCCAGTGCGGCACGCGGTCCGGCGGTGGGTCGGCCGGGCGGCTCACCCCGAGCCCGCCTCGTCCAGCCGTCGCAGCACGACGGCGAGGATCCGCTGCCAGGAGCGGTCGTCGGGGTCGGCGTTCCCGTTGATGACCAGGTGGAGCGCGTTGAGCAGTTGGTCGGCGGCCACCGGGCTGTGCCTGCGGTACTCCAGGAACTCCCGGACGATGCGGTCCTGATGGGGTGTGGAGCGGTCGGCGAAGTGCGCGCCGACCAGCTCGGCCAGGCGCTCCTCGCCGGGCTGGGCCATCTCCAGCCGGATGCAGCGGCGCAGGAACGCGGGCGAGAACTCGCGCTCGCCGTTGCTGGTGATGACGATGAACGGGAAGGCGCGGCAGCCGACCCAGCCTTCCCTGACGAGCGCGGTGCCCTCGCGGTCGGCCGTGTGGACGGTCGACTCGGGCTCGCGGGCCCGCGCGCGGAACAGCTCCCTGATCAGGAAGCCGCCCTCCTCCAGGACGTCGAGCAGGTCGTTGGCCAGGTCGGCGTCACACTTGTCGAACTCGTCGATCAGCAGCACGCGCGGCAGCTCGTGCGGCAGCAGCGCGGTGCCCAGGGGGCCGAGCTGGACGTACTCGCCGACCTGCGGCTCGGCGCCGGTGAGCCGGGCGTCCTGGACGCGCGCCACGGCGTCGTAGTCGTACAGGCCCGAGCGCAGGGTGCTGCGGCTGTTGACGGGCCAGCGCAGCACCGGCCCCAGCCGCAGCTCGCGGCTGACCTGGTAGGCGAGCGTGGACTTGCCGACGCCGGGCGGCCCGGTCACCAGCAGCGGCCGGCGCAGGCACAGGGCGGCGTTGACGGCCAGGATCTCCTGCTCGTCGGGGCTGCGCCGGATGGCGTCGCCGAGCCGCCTGCGCAGCTCGGGCAGGTCCTCGGGGGGTGGCGGCAGGACGGGACCGCCGTCGAAGTCCCGCCAGGGCGGCGGGGGCGGCAGCTCGTCGAGCAGGCGCAGGCCATCGCGCGGCTGCCCGGTGCCGCTGTAGACCAGCCACCCTCGCGGAATGGCCACCGATCCACCCTCCCCGGGAAGCCGCTCCGTGGGTGGTCGATCCACGCTCATCTGCGGGTGGTCCTCACTCGTAAGTCCGGGCTGGGGAGTGTGGAATTGCGGACTTACCCGAGGATCTCCTTGATCGCTCGTCGGCGCAACCTTTTAGGAAGGACTTCTCAGCGGCTGCACTTCCGGAATTGGCCGCCCGGGATCGTCCCAGAGAAGGGCCACATTGCGGCACGTCGGCGTTGAGCTGCGAAGTTGGTGAATACTCTCCGGTAGTTTCTTGAGTTTCTGCGGCTGGAGCACCTCGGTGACGGCTTTCCGGAACTCCCCGTTGGTCGCCGAGTCCCGGCACCACAGGACGATCGGCACCCCGGCGTCCATCGCGGCGTCGAGCTGCGCCCTGCCCTGAGGGCTGTCGGGCGGCGCGGACAGGACGCACGCCACCACGTCGGCCCCGCCCATCAGGCTGGCGTGCACGTTCCCCGCGTCGCCGCCGTCCAGGGGAGCCAGGTGGGCGGCGCCTCTGCCGTCGAGGAAGACGTGCCACCGGTCATACCAGCGCCGGTAGGTGTTGTCCGGGCGCAGCCGCCGGTCGCTGCGCAGGACCACCTCGTAGTCGGCGCCCAGCGCGCGGGGCGGCAGCTCCTCGCTGATCCTCCTCGGCCACTGGTCGACCGAGAGGTTGACCAGCTCGGGCGCGAGCCGGAACTCCAGCAGCAGCGGGCCGCCCTGCTTGGGTGTCCAGTCGCGCTCGGCCGCCAGCACCAGCTCCACGACGTGGTCGGCGACGCGGGCCAGCGGCAGTTCGACCTCGCCGCCGCGCTCCGGGTTCCAGCCCAGAGGGCTGCTGTGCGTCCAGTGCGTGACCAGGTGCGGGTCGTCGTCGCCGTCGGGCACGGCGAGCGGGTCGATCTCGACGATCAGGCACGTCGGCAGGTCGGTGCGGGTCTCGAAGGCGGGCCGCTGGCGGAGCAGCCGCTCCAGCTCGGTGGCCTCCGGGTCCTTGTTCTCGGCCCTGAGCTGGTCGCGCTGGCGGTAGAGCCAGCGGCTCAGCTCGGAGACCGTGTCCTGGTCGGCGGTACGGCGCTGCAGCAGCTGGCCGAGCACGTACGCGGCGAAGCGCAGGTGGGGCAGCAGCCGCCGCTCCCCGGTGGGGGCGTCGAGCAGGAACTCGAAGACATGGCCCGCGTCCTGGAAGGCGCCGGGGAAGCCGCGGCCCTTGCCCTCGGTGGCCACCTGGTAGAGGATCCGCAGGTCCTCGACCTCGCACCCGCGCAGCAGGGTGGCGACCTGCAGGGCCTCGGGAGGGTCGAGCAGATCCTCCGCCGGGCTGAGCAGCCTGATGACGCGTTCGGCCCACGGGGTGCCCGGTCCGACGTACTGGACGCCGCGTTGCAACGCGCGGCGTCCGTCTTCGGTGGATATGGCACTTTTGACAATGTTGAGAAAATATATCCCCGGCTGGGGAGATGAAGCCACGTGCAACTCGCCGGGCGCCAGAGCCGTATTCACCACGTCCAGCAGCTCTTCGGGTCTGAGATGGGAAACACGGCTGAGCTCCCGGGCGACCTGCAGGACGTCGATCTGACCCACCGGGCTCCTTCCCCCATCCTGATGTCGAGACCGGGAGATTTCCGCGATTGTACTAGGGCATGTCGCATCGTCCCTTGTTTCAATGCCGCGACTTTCCGCCGTGGCGCCCTTGTCGTCCCGTCCCTTACTGCGAAACGTGACCGGCGGGAACCCCTTCCGCACCGGTCACGGCCGGCTCACTGGGGCCAGTTCGCGATGATCTCGGGCTTGATGGCGTCGGCGTGGCACCTGAAGGTCTTGCGGGTGGCCCGGTCGTACAGGCACACCCGCACGTCCACCCGCTTGATCTCGCCGTCCGACGAGAGCCGGAACGACTTCCTGGCCGCGCAGGTCGTGCTGGGGCGGCTCCAGCCGGTGCCGCCGCCCGCGTAGTGGAACCGGGCGCGGACGTAGGCGCAGTGGCCGGCGTGCGCGTCGCGGTCGTACAGCTTCCCGCGCACGACGAACGTCTCGGCGCCGAAGTCGCTGATCCAGACGTCGGCCCTGGCCTTGCCGGAGTGCCCGGCCGCCGACGCGACGGGGCCCCAGTGGATGCCGGCGGCCGCCTGCGCGGGGACGGGTACGCTCGCGGCGATCGTGAAGGCCAGGACAGCGCCGATGACAGGTGTCTTCCTCATGGCGACGGAGGCTAGGGGACCCGACTTGGAAGAATCTTGCATCCGGCTGAGGGGCGCCGCGGTCTCGGTCAGAGGCTCAGTGCGTCGTCGCCGGGGAGCCGGGCGCGCAGGGCCGTGGCGACGTCGGGGTCGGCCGGGATGACCGCGGCGACGCCGGTCACCTCCAGCAGGCGCCGCAGCACGCCCCGCGCGCCGGCCAGCCGCAGCCAGCCGCCCGCCGCCTTCGCCCGCTGGACGTGCTCGATGAGGGTGCGCAGCCCCATCGAGTCGCAGAAGGTCAGCCCGGTGGCGTCGATGACGAGGTGGACCCGCCCGTCGGACAGGGCGGCCCCGAGCGCCTCGTCCAGCCGGGAGCACCGAGTGGTATCGAGCTCTCCGACCACGCTGATGACCGCTGTGTCACCGAAATATTCACTGGTGATGGCGAACGGTGCGTGCATCCGGCGGCCTCCATCGCGTAGGGAGTGAGATTACACCGGTGGGTCTTGGAAACACGGGACGAACGACAGGTCCGAATGCCGCCGGTGCCCGCCGCCGGGCGGCGCGACAGTGTCATCCGTGACGCACACCCGCATCGAACCCTCGATCCTCTACTTCGGCACCCCGGTCGTGCTGATCTCCACCCTGAACGAGGACGGCACGCCGAACCTCGCCCCGATGTCGTCGGCGTTCTGGCTCGGCTGGCGGGGCGTGCTGGGCCTGGGCCGGCGGTCCAAGACCGCGCGCAACATGACCAGAACGCGCGAATGCGTGCTGAACCTGCCCTCCGACGCGCTCGCCGCCGCCGTCGATGGTCGCCGAGCACCCGGTGGGCGACGGCGGGATCGCCGCGTTCGAGGTACGGGTGCTGCGGGTGTGGGTGCACGACGAGATCCTTAAGGACGGCGTGGACGACCACGTCGACCCGGACCGGTGGCGGCCCCTGATCATGAGCTTCCAGAAGCTGTACGGGCTCGGGCCGCAGGTGCGGGAGTCTTCGCTGGCCCGCATCCCGGAACGCGCCTACCGCGGCCCGGACGTCGACCGGGCCCGCGCCGTGTGACCCGGCCGACCGGCCGCGGCGGGCAGGAGGTCAGACGCCCCGACGCATGGCGCGGTTGCCGAGGTACAGGCCGAGCGCGGCCGTCGCCGCCGCCGCGAGCACCCCGTACAGCACCGGCGGCCCCGGCGCCTGGCCGGAGAAGAGCGCCCGCTCGGCGTCGACGATGTAGGCGACCGGGTTGAGCCCGCCGGCCACCCGCAGCCAGCCGGGGCCGGAGTCGAGCGGGAGCAGCACCCCCGACAGCAGCAGCAACGGGAACAGCAGCACCTGCGTGATCGTCCAGAACAGGGTGCCGTCGGGCGCCGACTTGATCGCCAGGGCGAACGAGAGCGCCCCCAGCCCCACCCCGAACACCATCAGCAGCGCCAGCCCGGCGGCCACGCCCGTCAGGTGCGGCTCGAACCCGAGCGGCACCGCCAGCACGATGATCAGCACGGCCTGGGCGAACAGCACGGCCATCGCCTTCATCGTCCTGCCGACCAGCATCGCGGTCCGGTTGAGCGGCGTGACCATCATCCGCTCCATCGAGCCGCCAATCAGCTCCACCAGCAGGTAGTAGCCGGAGGCCATGGGCCCGGTCAGGCACATCATCACCAGGATGCCCGGCACGAACCACTGCCAGGACGAGCCCACGGCGCCGTCCAGCAGGGCCCCGAACAGGAAGAGGAACAGCAGCGGCTGCCCCATCTCGAAGAGCAGTCCCGCGGGCTCCCGCAACGAGGGGGTGAACTCGCGGCGGAACACGGTCAGGGTGTCACGCAGGAACGTCGTCATCGCTGAGGCTTCTCCCGGTCAGGGTGAGGAACACGTCGTCGAGGGTGGGGCGGACGGTCTCGGCGGCGGCGACCTTGACGCCGGCCGCCTCCAGCGCGCGCAGGTGCTCGGGCAGGGCCGTCGCGGCGGACGCCGCCCGCAGTCGCACGGTGACGCCGTCGGCCTCGCCGCCGAGGAGCGCGGCGGCCCGTCCGGCGTCCTGCGCGGTGTGCGCGGTGAGCAGGATGCGGTCGCCGGCCAGGTCGTTCTTGAGCTGCTCGGCCGTGCCGTCGGCGATGATCCGGCCGTCGTCGATGATGATCACCCGCTCGGCCATGCTGTCGGCCTCTTCGAGGTAGTGGGTGGTGAGGAAGAGGGTGGTCCCGTACGTCTCGCGCAGGCGCAGGATGTGCGTCCAGATGTCGGCGCGGCTCTTGGGGTCGAGCCCGGTCGAGGGCTCGTCCAGGAAGAGCAGGCCGGGCCGGTGGACGAGGCCCAGCGCGATGTCGAGGCGGCGGCGCTGGCCGCCGGAGAGCGTGCCGGGCTTGCGCGCGGCGAGCGGCGTCAGGTCGAGCAGGTCCATCATCTCGCCGGCGCGGCGGCGGGCCTCCGCGGTGGTCAGGCCGTAGCAGCGGCCCTGGGTGACGAGCTCGTCTCCGGCGCGGAACGTCTCGCCGGCGCTGTTCTTCTGGCCGACGTAGCCGATCCTGGCGCGCACCCCCGCGGGGTCGCGCGTGACGTCGCGGCCGGCGACGGTGGCGGTGCCGGACGTCGGCGGCAGCAGCGTGGTGAGCATCCGCAGCGTGGTGGACTTGCCGGCGCCGTTCGGGCCGAGGAACGCGACGAGCTGTCCCGGCTCGATGTCCAGGTCGATGCCCCGTACGGCTTCGACGGTCTGTTTCTTCTTCAGGGTGAACGTCCGGGTCAGACCCCGAGTGTGGATCATGGCGGCTTCCTTCGGGCATGCGAAGAAACCCCTGGTGGGGGGCGGTGAATGGGAGCGGCTCAAGTGTCAGCCAGGGAAAGCGGTCTTGGCAAACGTGAATGTCACGTTCATATACGGCTCTGACCTGCGAAAACGTCACATAACAGATATGGGGATGATGAATAACTTTTCAGCCTCTGAAGTGCTGATTTCCCCGTACATGTAAGAATTTTTTGCGACGATCCCCTGCGTGAAGCGTCTGATGCTCATCGCGATGGTGGCGGCTGTAGGCCTGGGCGCTCAGAGCGCCCAGGCGGCGGACGGCGTGGCGGGGGTGGACGTCAGCAACTGGACCGGCGAGGTCGACTGGGCCGCGGCGGCGTCCGGCGGCGCCAGGTTCGCCTTCGTGCACGCCACCGAGGGACACGACTACGTCAGCCCGCTCTTCGCCGCGCAGTTCGACGGAGCGGCGGCGGCGGGGCTGGTCCGCGGCGCCTACCACTTCGCGCAGCCGCACGAGTCGGGCGGGGCCCAGCAGGCCGAGCACTTCCTCAGGAACGGCGGCGACTGGCGCGCCGACGGGCGGACCCTCCCCGGCGTGCTCGACCTGGAGGACAACCCGTACCAGAACAGGAACGGCAAGAACTCCTGCTACGACCTGCCGGTGAAGGACATGGTCGCCTGGATCGAGGACTTCACCGCGACCTACCGGGCCCGCACCGGGCGGCGGGCGATCATCTACACCACCACGAGCTGGTGGCGGACGTGCACGGGCGACAGCACCGCGTTCAGGTCCAGCCCGCTCTGGCTCGCCCGCTGGGGCGCGGACCCGGGTGAACCGCCCAAGGCGTGGCAGCGGCACACGTTCTGGCAGTCGGCCGACAAGGGCACGCTGCCCGGCGGGCAGAACGCGTTCAACGGCTCGGAGGACGAGCTCAAGGCGATGGCCAACCCGCCGGCCGAGGTGACGGTCTCCGGCCGGGCGCGCGGCCGCACCACCTACCGGCTGACCGTGGCCAACACCGGGCCGCACCGGGTCACCGACATCAAGGTCTCCGGACGGGCGTTCGGCGGTCAGCGGGTGGTCAGGGCGTCCTCGGGCTGCGCGTTCAGCGGCACGGCGCTCCGCTGCTCCATCGAGGAGCTGCGGCTGGGGCAGAAGAGGACGTTCACCTTCACCACCAAGCCGCGCAAGAAGAAGGGCACGGTCGGCATCCGGTTCGTCGTCGGGACCGCAGAGATCACGCTACGCGGCAAATAGCCCTATAAGGCAGGATTGATCCCGCATCACCAGGGAGGTGCGGGTGTCGGGGAGGCGCGGAGCTCTGTTGGCCGTGGCGCTCCTGCTGCTCGCCGTCACGGCCTCCGCCCCGGTCAAGCGCTACGTCTTACCTCGCATCGTCGCGCTCGCGTACGAGATCGAGCAGCGCGGCATCGTCTACTCCTGGGGCGGCGGCCACGCCGAGCGGCCGGGACCGTCCACGGGGACCTGCCTGGGATACACGGGCAGGATAAAACCCTGCCCCGCCACCAGGACGCGAGGACTGGACTGCTCCGGTCTCACGCGCTGGGTGTACGCGCTCGCGCACGGGGCGGACGTGCTCGGGCCGGGCAACACCGACGACCACGTGCGGCGGATGCGCGAAGTCCGGTCGCCGGTGCCGGGCGACCTCGTCTATTTCGGTAAACGCGCCAAGGAGCGGCTCAGGACGCGACATGTCGGCATCTACCTGGGCGGTGAACGGATGCTGCACGCGCCCGAGACCGGCGCGACCGTCCGGGTGGACGACATCGCCCGGGTCCGCGGCTTCCTGGGGTTCTACCGCTACTGACGCGTGACGCCTGTCGTCCGGCGAAAAATGAGAGACCCGGCGGCTAGTGTGTGCCGCTATGGACAGGCGATGGGTCGGGAGCGACGGATACGAGATCGTGCTCGCCGTGCAGGACGGGCGGCAGGTGCTGAGGGTGCGCCGCGACGGCCGCCTCGTCGCCGACTGCGCGTCGGTCGCCGAGGTCGCGCGCCACGTCGACCTGGCCGACCTGTGCGAGGTCGTCACCCTGCCCGCGCGGCCCCGGCAGGAGGGGCGACCGGCTGCCCGGACGAGTTCGCATCAAGGCTGAGCGCCGTGTATGGTTACACCTGTCCGCAGCGCCGGACAGGCCCCTATAGCTCAGTCGGCAGAGCGTCTCCATGGTAAGGAGAAGGTCAACGGTTCGATTCCGTTTGGGGGCTCCACCAGCGACAGACCCCACCGAGGTGGGGTTTTTTGTTTTGTGTCGCGGGGGGTGCCTTTGGCATACTGGAACCACCCTGCCCGATCAGGCGAGTGACGTAGACGCTCCCCGGGTCGGGTATCCTCTACGGGGCCGGATCGTTTCCGGCTGCAAGGCGGAGTAGCTCAGTCAGGCAGAGCAAACGGCTCATAATCGTTGTGTCGCCGGTTCAAGTCCGGCCTCCGCTACTGCCCTCACCCAGGTCGACCGGCCTGGGTTCGGGCATGTCCATGTCCCGAACGTAGAAAGGCACTCCCACGTGGCTGCCACCGACGTTAGGCCGAAGATCACGCTGGCCTGCCAGGAGTGCAAGCACCGCAACTACATCACGCGGAAGAACCGGCGCAACGACCCGGATCGGCTTGAGCTGAAGAAGTACTGCCCCAACTGCCGCTGCCACCGCGCGCACCGCGAGACTCGCTAGTCGTCGCCCGGGCGGTCACTCCGGCTTCCACTCATCGCACAACCGGCGTCCCATGGCGGGCGCCGGTTCGTCGTGTCCCGGGCCGGCAAAAAGCAGTCCATCGGCAGCGACAGCCGAACCTTGTTCTGTTACCTTCGGCTCAACGACGCGGCGCCGGTGAGACAGGCGAGGGAGCAGTGCATGCGAGGGAGCAGTGATGGCCTTGAACCGTGACTTCGTGGGACGC
This sequence comes from Nonomuraea sp. CA-218870, assembly GCF_050936535.1. Classification (NCBI taxonomy): domain Bacteria; kingdom Bacillati; phylum Actinomycetota; class Actinomycetes; order Streptosporangiales; family Streptosporangiaceae; genus Nonomuraea; species Nonomuraea sp. CA-218870. The sequence continues at coordinate 1,208,051 of NZ_JBNJMN010000001.1, forward strand.
AGTTACGCGTCCAGCACCCCGTACGAGGTCAGCCGGGTGAAGATCCGTGAGTTCGCCGCGGCGATCGGCGACGACAACCCGATCTACCACGACAAGGCCGCCGCCCAGGCGGCCGGCCACCCCGACGTGGTGGCCCCGCCCACCTTCCCCATCGTCTTCAGCCTGCGCAGCGGCGGCGAGGCGCTGGCCGACCCCGACCTGGGGCTCAACTTCGCCATGGTGGTCCATGGCGAGCAGCGCTTCGAGTACGCCCGCCCGGTCTACGCCGGCGACGAGCTGGTCACCACGGCGACCATCACCGACATCCGCACCGCCGGGCGCAACGAGCTGCTGACGGTCAGGAGCGACGTCACGACGGTGGCCGGAGAGCCTGTCTGCACCACGTACAACACGATCGTCGAGCGTGGAGGGGCGGCCTGACATGGCGGCGACGCAGAAGTACGACGAGGTCGAGGTCGGCCAGGAGATCCCGCCGGTCGACTACCACGTGCGCCGGGTCAACCTGGTGATGTACGCAGGGGCGTCCGGCGACTTCAACCAGATCCACTGGAACGAGCGGTTCGCCAAGATGGTAGGCCTGCCGGACGTCATCGCGCACGGCATGTACACGATGGCGCAGGCGGGGCGGTTCGTCACCGACTGGGCCGGCGACCCGGGCGCGGTCGTCGACTTCGGCGTGCGGTTCTCGTCGATGGTGGTCGTGCCGGACGACGACCAGGGCGCCACGATCACCGTGAGCGGCGTCGTGGAGGAGAAGCTCGACGACGGCCAGGTCGTGGTCGGGCTGACCGCCAGGTCGGGTGACGCGCGGGTGCTGTCCAAGGCGCGGGCCGTGGTGCGGCTCGCCTAGCCCGCCGATGATAGGGCGGGCGGCTCCCGGGTACGCGTGACGGTCATGAGTGAGAACGTATGGCCCACCGTGGAGTCGATCCCCGTCTCGGCCGTCACCGACGACCGCCCGCCCGGCAGGTTGCGCCCGCCCAGGCCTCAGGAGATCGCCGGCACGGTCGGCACCGGCCGCGACACAGCGGGCGGCGCCGCCACCCAGGGCGGCACCCAGGGCGGGGCTGAGCCCGGCACCCAGGGCGCCACCGGCGACACCGTGCGCGCCACCGGCGTGGGCACGGCCGGCACCAAGCGCCGCTCCCGCGAGGGCGCCCGCGGCAACCCGGCGGCCGAGCTCGGCTTCTCCGGCGACCCCGGCCAGCACGGCGACCCCGGTGACGACATGCTGCACGCCCAGCGCGTGTGGGACGGCACGCTGGCCACCAACCGGATGGACGACCTGGGCATCAACGCCGAGCGGCAGCGCGTGGAGACCAAGGACGTGACGGCGTCGGTCGGCCTGCTGGTGGACGGCTGGCCCGACGACGTGCGCGCGTGCGTGGCTTCGGTGCTGGCCCACACCGGCTGCACGGTGCTGGCGCTCGACCTGGGAGACGTGGACGGCGCCGGGAAGGTGCTGGACGAGTTGGCGGCCCGCGAGCCGGACCGGGTGCGGGTGTGGCACGTCGCCGAGACCCCGCACTGGCTGGGCGGCACCGCGACCTGGGGCGCGGCCAGGGCCAAGCTGCTCCGGCTCGACACGGCCGAGGTGCACGTGCTGATGGACACCTCGCTGGTCCTGGAGGGCGACGCCCTGACGCCGCTGATCGCCGCCGTGCAGGAAGGCGCCGTGGCCGCCGGCTGGAAGGGCCGCAAGCCGCCGGGGGCCGAGAGGCCGGACAGCGGCGCCGCGTGGCTGCAGGCCGGGCCCGGCAGGGTGCCCGCGCTGACCGGCGACCTGATGGCGGTGCGCCGCTCGGCCGCCGTCGCCGCCCTGCCCGAGGAGGCCCGCTACGGCGTGGACGCCGACCTGGAGCTGTCGCTGCGCCTGCGCGGCGACCTGGTAGTGCCCCGCACCCGCCTGCCCGTGCGGCAGGTCCGCGAGCACGCCGTGGCCGACGACTACAGGCTGGAGGAGTCACGCCGCAACCACGGCAGGGTGCTCGGCATGCTCGAACCCTCCTAAGCTAGACCCCTATGGAGATGCTCGCGCCGTACACCACCCTGGGGCTGGGCGGCCCCGCCCTCGACTTCGCCCTGGCCGACACGGCCGAGCACCTGGTCTCCCTGGTGGCCGAGGCCGACCAGGCCGCCCGGCCGACGCTGGTGCTCGGCGGCGGCAGCAACCTGGTGGTGTCCGACGCGGGCTTCGACGGCCTGGTCATCCGGGTGGCCACCAAGGGCGTGTCGGTGTCCCGCGACGGCGAGCAGGTGCTCGTGACGGTCGAGGCGGGCGAGGACTGGGATCCGCTGGTGGCCCGCGCGGTCGCCGAGGGCTGGGCGGGCATCGAGTGCATGTCCGGCATCCCCGGCCTGGTGGGCTCCACCCCGATCCAGAACGTCGGCGCCTACGGCCAGGAGGTCGCGCAGACCGTCCGGTGCGTGCGCGCCTACGACCGCCGCACCCGCCACGTGGTCGACCTGGAGGCCCGCCAGTGCGGGTTCGCCTACCGCACCAGCATGTTCAAGCGCGACCTGTCCCGCTACGTGGTGATCTCGGTGACGTACGCGCTCGACCTCGCCGAGCTGTCCTGCCCGGTGGCCTACCAGGAGCTGGCGGCCCGGCTGGGCGTCGAGCCCGGCGGCCGCGTGCCGCTGGCCCGGGCCCGCGAGGCGGTGCTGGAGCTGCGCCGGGGCAAGGGCATGGTGCTCGACCCCGGCGACCCCGACACCCGCAGCGCCGGTTCGTTCTTCACCAACCCGGTCCTGACCGCGGCGCAGGCGGCGGAGCTGGCCGCCCACGCCCCCGGCCACCCGCGCTGGGAGCTGCCCGACGGCCTGGTCAAGGTGCCCGCGGCGTGGCTGATCGAGCAGGCGGGCTTCCCCAAGGGCTACGCCCGGGGCCCGGTGCGCATCTCCACCAAGCACACCCTCGCGCTGACCAACCCCGAGGGCGCCGGCACCACCGCCGACCTGCTGGCCCTGGCCAGGGAGGTGCGCGACGGCGTGCGCGAGAAGTTCGGCGTCACGCTGGTCAACGAGCCCGTGATGGTCGGCTGCGCGCTCTGACCCGGGGAATACCCCGCGCTGGGCCCGCTGTTAAGGTGGGTTGAAACACCGAAGGGGAGTAGTCCCAATCGCGTGATCGACACACTGGCGCGTTCGCGCGCCCGGTCACGCGGGCCTCACGGGCGGACGAGACCTTCGGCCTGGCAGTCGCGTACGAAGACGCTGCCGGGCCGAAGCCGTGCCCGAAACTCCCCGGGTGCGCCCACGGTCCGGTCGCGCGGGAGAGGACCGTGGAAGCTTTCTGGATCAGTCTGGGCGCCATCTTCCTGGCAGAGCTGGGCGACAAGAGCCAGCTCATGGCGATGACCTTCGCCGCCCGTCACAAGGCCTGGGTGGTGCTGACCGGCATCACCATCGCCACCACCGCCGTCCATCTGGGCAGTGTGGCCATCGGCGGGCTCATCGGCGACGCGCTGCCGACCACCGCCATCTCCGTCGTCGCGGGCGTGGCCTTCCTCGGCTTCGCCCTCTGGACGCTGCGCGGCGACGAGCTGACCGAGGAGGAGTCGCGCAAGGCGTCGCGCGCCACCCGCAGCGCGCTGATCGCGGTGACGGTCGCGTTCTTCCTCAGTGAGCTGGGCGACAAGACCATGCTCGCCACCATCACGCTCGCGACCTCGTACGGCTGGGTCGGCACGTGGATCGGCTCCACCGTCGGCATGGTGGCCGCGGACGCCCTGGCCATCCTGGTGGGTCGCCTGCTGGGCAGGAACCTGCCGGAGAAGGCGGTCCGCTACGGCGCGGCGGCCGCGTTCGCGCTCTTCGGCGTCGTGATGCTGGTCGACGCCCTCGTCCTATCGTGACCGGAGCGCTATCGTGACCGGAGCGCACTGAGCGTCCGGCGGCCGGCCCTGATGTCGCTGACGAGCACGTACGCGACGAGCAGCAGGCCGAGGCAGAGCGCCTCGGCCGCCCACCACGGGATCTCGGCGAGCATCAGGCGGCCGTCGCCGTCGCTGCTGGAGCGCAGCGCCCAGGTGACGACGGCCACCACCGCCGTGACCAGCAGCCAGGTGCGCAGGCGCGGCAGGTCGCCGCGCCGCCACAGCCTGATCCGCCAGTGCAGGTGGACCACGAGCGCGCCGAGCAGGGCGCAGCCGCCGATCAGCCACCACGGCAGGGCGAACGTGGCGCGTTCGGCGATCGACGCCCGCGTGGCGCGCAGTTCGGCCTCGGTCCGGCGCTGCGCGGCCACGGCGGCGTCGCGCTGCTTCCTCAGCTCGGCGACCGTCTCCTGGCGGGCGCCGGGCGGGGGTACGGTCTGCGCGGGCAGCATCCTGGCCACCACGGTCAGCATGATCGCGATGAACGCCAGCACCAGCACGATCGCCATGAACAGGTCGATGAACCGCAGGTCGAGCGGTGGCCCGAAGGGTCGGGCGGGCCGCCTCCTCACGGCTCCCTCACCAGCGTGTAGCGGTGGGGGCCGCTCTGGGACGCGGTCAGCGCGTCCACGGCGGCGCGCAGCGAGTCCAGGCCCTTGACCAGCTCCTCGGTCCCGCTCCTGGACCGGGCCAGCTCCTCGGCCAGTCCGTGCGGCGCGGAGGCGGACCGCCGGGCGGGCAGGCGCGCGAGGTGGTCGAGGAACACCTCGTCGGCGGCGGCCACGCCCGCCCGTTCGGCCCGCTCGGCCAGAGCCATCGCGCCGAACGCCAGCACGCTCAGGAACAGCGCGACCAGCGTGACGCCGAACGCGGACGCCAGCTCGGGCAGCACGTGCCCCTTGAGCGCGGCCATCAGGGCGGCCGGGTCGCCGCTGCCGTCGAGCGCGTCGCCGAACGCGGTGACCATCGTGGCCATGGTGAGCGCGGTGCCGATGAACCCGAACACGGGCAGCGCCCAGATCAGCGCGTGGTCGAGATGGTGCCGGTTGGCCAGCTCGGCCTCGTCCAGCGCGGAGCGGGCGCTGAGCACCGCCTCGGCGTCGTTGCCGGCCTCGGCGGCCTCCCTGAACAGCCGCAGCCGCCGGGCCACGAGCGTGTCGTCGCCCGGCCTGACCGCCTGCACGCCGGCGGCGGCGCGGGCGGTCGCGGCGCTCTCCTGCCGGATGTCCGGCACCGTCCTGGCGATGCGCAGCACGGTGGTCAGGAACACGGCGATGATCAGCGTCACCACCAGCTCCGCGGCGGCGGGCACGGTGGTGGCGCCCACCGACTCCAGCAGCGCGCCGACCGCGCCGGCGACGTAGGACAGGAACGCGACCACCGTGGCCGTCGCGGGCGCGAACGCCGTGTGACGCCAGTCGAACCTTGACAACCGTTGCTCCACTCCTGCCGCGTTACCGAGTCAGAGTCAAGCCAACCACAGACAAAGCTGACTAACGGTAACGAGCTCGCTACAACTACCGGGACAGGAGTGAGAGGCGGTGCGCGGCGGCGGCCGCCTCGCCCCGGGTGGTGACGCCGAGCTTGGCCAGGATGTTGGAGACGTGCACGCTGACGGTCTTGGCGGAGATGAACAGCTCCTTGGCGATGTCGCGGTTCGTCCGGCCCAGCGCGACCAGGCGGAGCACCTCCAGCTCGCGGGGGGTGAGCAGCTCCGAGGACTCCTGCGGGCGCTGGGCCCCGCCCACGCGCCGGGAGAGCGCCTCGATCTCGGCGACGAGCGGGGCCGCCCGCAGCGCGGTCGCCTTCGGCAGCGCGGTCGCCAGCCGCGCGGCGGCGCCGTCCCTGTCGCCCGTGCGCGCCGCCACGGTGGCCGCCCGGACGAGCGCCTTGGCCTGGTTGTGCGGCCGGTTGAGCCGCTCCCAGGCGGCGGCCGAGGCGTCGAAGTCGCCCGAGTACGTCAGCCGGTAGGCCTCGGCGACCGGCCCCGTCACCGACAGCCGCGCGGCCATGCCCGCGGCCCGCTCGCGCAGCGCGCGGACCCGCTCCGGCTCGGCGCCCTCGGCCGCGTCGCAGACGGTGCGCAGCAGGGCGAGCAGCCGCCAGCCGAGCATGGCCTTGCTGGACTGCTCCGGCCGGGCCAGCATCCGCTCGGCCGCCGCCAGGGCGTACGCCGGCTCGCCCCTCAGGATGTGCCAGCCCATGTGCAGCCGGGTGCTGTTGGTGATGTCCTGGACGAAGTCCTCCGGGCGCTCCTTGAGCACCCCGATCTCCGACAGGATGCCCTCCACCAGCTCGACCTCGCCCCGCCCGAGCGCGATGTCGGCGCGTACCCGCATCAGGTGGTGGCGGGTGCGCAGCGACGGCCCGAAGCTGAGCGCCCGCTCGACCGTCTCGATGGCCTCGTCCCAGCGGCCGATGGCCTCCAGCGTCTCGGCCCTGTTGTTGAGCACGAACAGGCCGCTGGCGCGCAGCCTGCCGAACCGCTTGGCCTCCCGCCAGCCCTCCTCGGACAGCCGCAGCGCCTCTTCCCAGCGGCCGGTCTCCAGCAGAGAGTCGATCATGTTGCCGATCGCGCGGGTGATGACGCGGCCGGAGTTCTCCTGCCTGCCGAGGTCGAGCGCGCGCTGGTTGGCGGCGACCGTGCCCTCGATGTCGCCCGCGAGCGAGTGGCCGAGCGCCAGGTTGAGCAGCAGGTCGGCCTCCAGGCACCGGTCGCCCAGCTCACGGGCCAGCCGCAGGCCCTCCTCCACGTACCTGGCGCCCTCGGCGGCCTCGCCGCGCAGCATGAGGTGCTGGCTCATCGGCACCAGGACCTCGGCCCTGGCCTCGCCGGGCTCGGGCACCAGCTTGAGCGCGTGGCGCAGGTCGTCCACCATGCTCACCTGGCCCTTGGAGACCTTCAGATGGGACCGGCGGACGATCAGCCCGGCCACCCGGCCGGGCTCGCTGGCCTCGTCCAGCTCCGCCAGGGCGGCCTTGACGAACTTCATCGCCCGGTCCACCTCGCCGCCCGCCTGCGCCGCCGCGGCGGCCTTCTCCAGCACGGCGGTGTGGTCGGCGCCGATCCGCTCCGCCGCGTCGGGCACCCGGTCCCAGAGCATGAGCACGCGTTCGAGCAGCGGCACCGCCTCGGCGTAGGCGAAGGCCTTGAACGACTTCTTGGCGGCCCACCAGGCGGCCGTCAGCGCGTGGACGTCGTCGCGCGCCCCGTACCAGTGGTGGGCCAGCTCGACGTAGGCGCGGCCGGGCGGGACCAGCTCGTGGTCCTTGGAGATCTCCTCGGCGTAGCGGGCGTGCAGGCGCTGGTGCTCGCCGGGCAGCAGCTCCTCGTGGACGGCCTCGCGGATCAGCGAGTGGCGGAAGACGTAGGCGCGGTTGTCGGCGATCTGCAGCACGTTGCCGGCGATGGCCGGCCGCAGCGCCGCCTCCAGCTCCACGTCGGCCAGGCCGCTCACGGCGGACAGCAGGGCGTGGCCGACGCGCGTGCCGCCCGCGGCGGCCATGCGCAGCACCCGCTGGGTCTCCTCGGGCAGCCGTTCGACCGCGTTCAGTATGAGGTCCTGCATCGACTCGGGGAAGGACGTGCAGTCGCCGCCCTCCTCCAGCAGGGCCTCGACGAACAGCGGGATCCCCTCGCTGCGCTCGTAGACCTTCTCCACCTTGGCGTACTCGGGGGCGCGGCCGAGGATGCCGGCCATCTGCTGGGCGACCTCCTCCCGCGACAGGCGGGGCAGGTCGAGCCGGAGCACGCCGTTGACCCGGCTGAGCTCGGCGAGGACCGGCCGGAGCGGATGCTGGCGGTGCAGGTCGTCGGAGCGGTACGTCATGACCAGCAGCGCCTGGGGGACGCGCAGGTTGCGGCTGAGGAAGGCGATCAGGTCGCGGCTGGACCGGTCGGCCCAGTGGATGTCCTCGATGATCAGAACGGTGGGGGCGGTGTCGGCCAGCCGCTCCAGAAGCGTGAGGATCTGCTCGAACAACCTGGCCCGGCCGGCCTCGGTCTCGCCGTCGCCGCTCGGCTCGCCGAACTCGGGCAGCAGCCGCGCCAGGTCGCGCTCGGCCCCGTCGGGCAGCAGCCCGGCGACCCCGCCGGTGCCGTGCTCGCGGACGAGCTGCCGGAGCACGGCGGTGAAGGGCGCGTACGCCAGGCCCTCGGTGGACAGCTCCACGCAGCCGCCGGTCAGCACCCGGACGCCGTCGCGGGCCGCCTGCTCGGCGAAGCACTGGACGAGCCGGGTCTTGCCGACGCCCGCCTCGCCGCCCAGCAGCACGGCCGTGGCGGTGCCCGCCCCCGCTTCGGCCAAGGCGTCGGTCAGCGCCGTCATCTCCTCGCGCCGCCCCACGAAGACGGGGCTCACCGAGCGTCCCAGCATGTCATCCAGCATGTCACGCCTTATCCGATGCGATCGACGCATTTAAGGGGGTTGCGAGGCCCGGCCGCGAGGGAGGATGCGGCCGGGCTCTCGTGTGCGGGTCATGACGAACGGCGCTTGCCGAACACCGAGCGGCGCTCGGTCTTGTTCGCCCGGCGGGCCTCGCGCACCCGGCGGTGCCGCGCGGCGGCCTGGTGCAGCTCGTCCGCCTGACTCTTCATCAACTGGAACTCGATCTCCGGGTTCATCACGCGATCTCCTTGAGAGGGGTCTTTCCCGACACTTCAAGGTTCGGCCTAAGGCCCTCCCCGGCACATCGGATGGATGTCCTATCTCCGCTCTACGCCCCATACCTAGATCGGCCCCGGGCTCCGGTTTGGACGTAGGGACACCGGTCGGCGATGCTGTGAGGGTGTCAATTGTGACGACCACGCTCGCGGACGTCGCCTCCTCCGGGGCCACCCTGCGAGCATTCCTGCACGGCCTGCCCGGCGTCGACCGGGTCGGCGCCGACCAGCGGGCGGCGATGCTCGGCTCCCGTTCGATCAAGACCACGGCCAAGGCCCGCGCCATCGACCTGGCGATCTCCATGGTGGACCTCACCACCCTCGAAGGCGCCGACACTCCCGGCAAGGTGCGCGCGCTCTGCGCCAAGGCGCTGCACCCCGGTGAAGGCGCGCCCCGGGTGGCCGCCGTCTGCGTCTATCCCGACCTCGTTCCCGTCGCGGCGCAGGCGCTGGCCGGCTCAGGGGTGAAGGTGGCCTCGGTGGCCACCGCGTTCCCCAGCGGCCGCTCCTCGCTGGAGGTGAAGGTGAGCGAGACGAAGCTCGCCGTCGCCGCCGGCGCCGACGAGATCGACATGGTGATCGACCGCGGCGCGTTCCTCGCCGGCGACCACCTCAAGGTCTACGAGGAGATCCAGGCGGTGAAGGCCGCCTGCGGCGACGCCCACCTGAAGGTGATCCTCGAGACCGGCGAACTGGCGACCTACGACAACGTACGCCGCGCGTCCTGGCTGGCCATGCTGGCCGGAGGCGACTTCATCAAGACGTCCACCGGCAAGGTGTCCCCGGCGGCGACGCTCCCCGTGACGCTGGTCATGCTGGAGGCCGTGCGCGACTTCCGCGACGCGACCGGGCGGCAGGTGGGCGTCAAGCCCGCCGGCGGCATCCGCACCACCAAGGACGCGATCAAGAACCTCGTCCTGGTCAACGAGACCGCGGGCGACGACTGGCTGAGCCCCGACTGGTTCCGGCTGGGCGCCTCCTCCCTGCTGAACGACCTGCTGATGCAGCGTCAGAAGCTCGCCACCGGCCGCTACGCGGGCCCCGACTACTTCACCCTGGACTGATGGCGATGTCGATATTCGAGTACGCCCCCGCGCCCGAGTCGCGCGACGTCGTCGACATCAAGCCGTCCTACGGCCTGTTCGTCGGCGGCGAGTTCGTCGACGGCTCCGGGCCGTCCTTCAAGACCGTCAACCCCGCCACCGAGGAGACCCTGGCCGAGGTCGCCACCGCCTCCTCCGACGACGTCGACCGCGCCGTCCAGGCGGCCCGCAAGGCGTTCGACGCCTGGAGCGGGCTGCCCGGCGGCGAGCGGGCCAAGTACCTGTTCCGGATCGCCCGCATCATCCAGGAACGCGCCAGGGAGCTGGCCGTGCTGGAGTCGCTCGACAACGGCAAGCCGATCCGCGAGGCGCGCGACGTCGACGTGCCGCTGGTCGCCGCCCACTTCTTCTACTACGCGGGCTGGGCGGACAAGCTCTCCTACGCCGGGTTCGGGCCCGACCCGCGGCCGCTCGGCGTGGCCGGCCAGGTCATCCCGTGGAACTTCCCGCTGCTCATGCTCGCCTGGAAGATCGCGCCGGCGCTGGCCTGCGGCAACACGGTGGTGCTCAAGCCCGCCGAGACCACGCCGCTGACCGCGCTGCTGTTCGCGGAGATCTGCCTGCAGGCCGAACTGCCGCCGGGCGTGGTCAACATCGTCACCGGCGCGGGCGAGACCGGCGCGGCCGTGGTCGCGCACCCCGACGTCGCCAAGGTGGCCTTCACCGGCTCCACCGACGTCGGCCGGGCCATCGCCCGCACGATCGCCGGCTCAGGCAAGAAGCTCACCCTGGAGCTGGGCGGCAAGGCCGCCAACATCGTGTTCGAGGACGCGGCGCTCGACCAGGCGGTCGAGGGCATCGTCAACGGCATCTTCTTCAACCAGGGCCACGTCTGCTGCGCGGGCTCGCGGCTGCTGGTGCAGGAGTCGATCCAGGACGAGCTGCTCACGATGCTCAAACGCAGGCTGGCCACGCTGCGGCTGGGCGACCCCCTCGACAAGAACACCGACATCGGCGCGATCAACTCGGCCGAGCAGCTCGCCCGGATCCGGCGGCTGTCGGAGTCCGGCGAGGCGGAGGGCGCCGAGCGCTGGTCGCCCGCCTGCGAGCTGCCCGAGCGCGGCTACTGGTTCCCGCCCACCCTGTTCACCGGGGTGGCGCAGTCCCACCGGATCGCCCGGGAGGAGATCTTCGGGCCGGTGCTGTCGGTGCTCACCTTCCGCACCCCCGCCGAGGCCGTCGAGAAGGCCAACAACACCCCGTACGGCCTGTCGGCGGGCATCTGGACCGAGAAGGGCTCGCGCATCCTGTGGCTGGCCGACAAGCTCAGGGCCGGCGTGGTGTGGGCCAACACGTTCAACCGGTTCGACCCGGCCTCGCCGTTCGGCGGCTACAAGGAGTCCGGGTACGGGCGCGAGGGCGGTCTCCGCGGACTGGAGGCCTACCTTGACGTGTGACCACCGCCGCGGCCGCCGGCGCGGGACCCGCGCCCAGGCCACCCGCGGCCACGCCTTCGCCCGCGCGGGCCGGCCCGTCCGCACCGGCTGGTACGCCCACCGCTGCGGCGTGAGCCGGTGCGGCCAGGTGTTCGTGCCGGTCGAGACCGCTCAGGAGATCACGTGGAGGGGGCGCGGCGATGAGTAGGCTGGCCGTCCGCAAGACCTACAAGCTGTACATCGGCGGGGCGTTCCCGCGTTCGGAGAGTGGGAGGTCCTACCCCGTGACCTCACCCAAGGGCGACTTCCTCGCCAACGCCTCCCGCGCCTCACGTAAGGACGCCAGGGACGCGGTCTCGGCCGCCCGCAAGGCGTTTCCCGGCTGGTCCGGCGCGACCGCCTACAACCGCGGCCAGATCCTCTACCGGATCGCCGAGATGCTGGAGGGCCGCCGCGCCCAGTTCGCCGACGAGCTGGGCCTGGGCAAGAAGGCCGCGCTGGAGTCGGTGGACGCGGCGATCGACCGGCTGGTCTGGTACGCGGGCTGGTCCGACAAGATCGCGTCCGTGCACGGCACCGCCAACCCGGTGGCGGGACCGTACTTCAACCTGTCCACGCCCGAGCCGACCGGGGTGGTCGCCGTGGTGGCGCCCGGCGAGCCGCTGCTCGGGCTGGTCTCGGTGGTGGCCCCGGTGATCGTCACCGGCAACACGTGCGTGGTGGTGGCCGCGGAGCGCACCCCGCTGCCGGCGATCACGCTGGCCGAGGTGCTGGCCACGTCCGACCTGCCGGGCGGGGTGGTCAACATCCTCACCGGCCACCAGGCGGAGCTGGCCCCCTGGCTGGCGGCGCACATGGACGTCAACGCGCTGGACCTGACCGGCGTGACGGACCCCGACCTGGCGCTGCGCTGCGAGCAGGAGGCGGCGGAGAACCTCAAGCGGGTGGTCCGCCCGTCCGGCGACGACTGGGCGGCCGACCCCGGCACCGGGCGCATGACCGCTTTCCTGGAGACGAAGACGGTCTGGCACCCCATGGGGGTCTGAGGCGGTTAGGGTCGGTGCCGTGCCACGACAGGTGACGATCGTGCTGGCGCTGGGCCTCCTGGTCGCGGGATGCGGCGGCGACCCCCGCCCCGCGCCCGGCGCGGCAACCCCCACACCGGCCCCGTCGGTCACCCGGTCCGACGTCCCGTCCTCCCCGTCCACCCCGTCCGGCACCGCGGCCGTCACGCCCGGGGCGGCCGGACGGGGCTCGGGCGCCGACGACCTCGACGGTGACGGTCGCGCGGACCTGGTGGTCCAGGCCGAGGCGCCCGACGGGCGGCGGTATCAGGCGATCGTCCACGGCTCGGCCCGGGGACTGGACCTCCGCAGCCGCACGGTCGTCCCGCCGGAGCCGGCCTGCGCCCCGAAGCTCCCGGCGAGCGGCTGGGGGGCCGACCTGGACGGCGACGGCTTCGCCGACGTCCTCGGCATCCAGCCGGGCGAGGCCGGGCCGAGGCTGTGCGTCTTCTGGGGCCCGCGCGGGCTCACGGACGGCACGCCTACCCTGGTGACGTGGCCGGTGAAGAGCAGCCAGGCGGGCGGTTCGGTGATCCCGGGCGACTTCGACGGCGACGGCTTCGCCGACCTGGCGGCGTCGGCCAGGCCCGAGGGCGGCTTCTCCGACACGGAGCTGGTCGTCCTGTCCGGCCCCTTCCGCCGTGACGGCACACCGGCCCGGTGGACCGCCAGGCCGTCGCCGTCCGGTGAGGAGTTCTGGCAGCTGGCCGCCGACAGGATCGACGGCCGGCACGCGACAGGGCTGATCGTGTACGAACCCGGCGACGACGACCAGTCCGCCGGCTGGCTGCTCAGCGCCTCGCCCGGCGGGCCGGCGAAGGAGGGACGCAGGCTCAACGGCGGGCTGTCGGCCGCGTTCGGCGACTTCGACGGCGACGGCGCCAGGGACGTCGCCGTCGGTGACAGCGGCAGCCGCAACAACGAGCCCGGCTACGAGACGGAGCCGCCGTCGGTCGACCGGACGCTGACCGTCTACTACGGGAACGGCCGCACCGCGACGCACAAGGGGACGGCGGGCCCGGCGATCGCGGGGGACTTCGACGGTGACGGCCGGGACGACCTCGCCTTCGGCGGCGGGGGGCCGTACGAGCGGTACCGGCCGGTCCGCGTCTTCCGGGGCGGCCCCGGCGGCCTGCGCGCCGGAGCCGAGCTCGGCGGCGTACGGCCGGGCCGGCCGTACGCGGCGGGCGACTTCGACGGCGACGGGGACGACGAGTTCGTCCTCTCCCACGGCCGGGACCGCGTCGAGTTCATCGTGACGGACGGGAGGAGGGAGCTGTCCCGCTTCACGGTGGCGCCGGGCTGAGCCGGCTCAGCCGGAGAACCCGGGCGGGCGCAGCGGCGGGTGGGCGGCCTGGAGCTGGGCCGCCAGGCCGAGCAGGTGGGGTTCGCCGCCGGGCGGGGCGACGAGTTGCACGGCGATCGGCAGGCCCGTGGAGTGGGTGGCCACCGGCACCGCCATCGCGGGCCAGCCGCACATGTTCCAGGCGCCGGTGGCGGACGCGTACCGGACGTTGACGACGGCGTTGCGGACGAAGCCGCGCTCGCCCCACCGCTCGGCCTTCGGCGGGATTGCGGCCAGCGCGGGCGTGATGAGCACGTCGGCGTCGCCGAACCACTGGTCGGCGCCGTAGTCGCGCCACCGGTCGCGGCCCTGGTCGCCGTTCGCGCGCAGGCGGCCGAGCACCCGCCCGGCCCTGGCCAGCGCGCGGCTGCGGCGCTCCAGCGCGCGGGCGTCGTACGGGGCGGCCGACTCGGCGGCCCTGGTCAGCCAGGCGGCGATGGTGGCGGCGGCGAGCCAGGCGGGGAACCGGCTCGTCCGCTCGACCACCGTGTGCCCGGCCCGGCGCAGCGTCTCCGCGGCCCCGCGCACCGCCGCCCGGAACTCGCCGTCCATCGGCGCGCCCACAGGGAGCGGCTGCGGCGCGTACGCCACCCGCAGGTCGAACGGCTCGGGCCCGTTCTTCGGCGGCGGCGGCTCCCACACCGCCTCGTCGTCCGCCCACACCGACCGCAGCGGCGGCCGGCTGGGCTCGGTGCGCCGGCCGGAGCGCCACGCCTCGGCCAGCGAGGGGTCGGCGGCCAGCACGGACAGCATCAGCGCCAGGTCGGGGACGTTCGCGGCGATCGGGCCGTTCTCCGACAGCCCGCGCCAGTCGTCCGTCGGTGCGGGGACCAGGCCGGTGCCCGGCTTGAGCGCCGGCACCCCGCAGCACGCCGCCGGGATGCGCAGCGAGCCCATGCCGTCGTTGCCGAGCGCGAGCGGCACCATGCCCGCCGCCACCGCGGCGGCGCTGCCGGACGACGACCCGCCCGCCGTGCGCGTGGTGTCCCAGGGGTTGCGCACGGTGCCGTACGCGCTGTCGCCGAACCCCACCAGCGCCAGCTCGGGCACGTTCGTCAGCCCGATCACCACCGCGCCGGCGGCCCGCAGCCGTGCCACCGTCGCGTGGTCCGCGGCCCGCGGGGCGTCGGAGGTGGCCGCCGAGCCGAGCCGCATCGGCTCGCCGGCGACCTCCACGTTGTCCTTGACCGCGACGGGGACCCCGGCGAGCGGCAGCTCCGACAGGTCGTGCCGGTCCTGCACGGCCCGCGCCTCGTCGAGCGCGCGCTCGCGCACGGCGCGGAACGCGCCCACCCGGGGATCGCGCCCGGCGATCGCGCGCAGATGATCCTCGGCCACCGCCGTGGCCGGCACCTTTCCCTGACGTACGGCCGCCGCGATCTCCATGGCGGATCTGCCTGCCCACGACATGCCTAGAGTGTGCAGGTTTCTACTCTTCCGCGCGAGGTTCTTTCCCCGGCTTCTGCTCCCTGCCCGCCTGTTTGAGCGCGAGCCGCAACGCGTACTCGATCTGCGCGTTGACGCTGCGAAGGTCGTCGGCCGCCCACTTGGCGACGGCGTCGTAGACGGCCGGGTCCAGGCGCAGCAGGAGCTTCTTGCGCTCAGGCATACAGGCTGCCGGCGTTCACCACCGGCTGGGTCGCCCGGTCGCCGCAGAGGACGACCAGGAGGTTGGACACCATCTGAGCCCGCCGCTCCTCGTCGAGCTCGACCACGCCCTCGGCGGCGAGCCGGTTGAGCGCGAGCTGGACCATGCCGACGGCGCCCTCGACGATCCGCGCGCGGGCCGCCACGACCTGGCCGGCCTGCTGGCGGACCAGCATGGCCTGGGCGATCTCGGGGGCGTAGGCGAGGTGGGTGATGCGGGCCTCCAGGATCTCGATCCCGGCCAGCTCGGTGCGGTCGCGCAGCTCGGTGGTCAGCTCCGTGGCCACCTCGGCGCCGTCGCGCAGGCTGGTGCGCTCCGGGTCGTGGGAGTCGTACGGGTGCGTGGTGGCCAGGTGGCGGACCGCCGCCTCGGACTGGATCGCGATGTACTCCTCGTAGCTGTCCACCGAGAACACGGCCTTGGCGCTGTCGACCACCTTGTAGACCACGACCGCGGCGATCTCGACCGGGCTGCCGTCGGCGTCGTTGACCTTCAGCTTGGCCGTCTCGAAGTTGCGCACCCGCAGCGTGACCGTGCGCTTGGTGGTGAGCGGCAGCACCCACTGGAACCCCGCGTCGGACACCGAGCCGACGTAACGGCCGAGGAACTGCACGACCTTGGCCTCGTTCGGGTTGACGATCGTGAGGCCGGAGGCGGCGAGCATCGCCAGCACGCCCCAGACCGAGCCGAGCACGATCAGCAGCGCCGGCGACCTCAGGCCGGCGGCCAGGGCCGCGCCGCCCAGCACCACCAGGACGAGCACCACCACGAACCCGTTGACCCTGAACGCCCGTCGCTCCATCGCGTCTCCTTGCTATCGAAGTGATATCACTATGCTAGCTCATCTATCCTCGTCCGCGTGCCTCAGGAACCTGTTTCGCTCGCCACCGGCCAGCGCTCGCTCGGAGACCCCGAGATCGCCTATCCCCTCCGGCCGCCGCTCACCCGCGGCTGCCCGCGCACCGGCACCGCCGACCTCGCCTATCCCGTCGAAATCGACTACGCCTACGACCGCGTGCCCCCCGGGCTGTTCGACCAGCCCGCCGGCCCCGACATCGCGCGATGGGCGCCGCTGCTGCCGCCGCTGCCCGCGCCCACCCTCGGCGAGGGCGGCACGCCGCTGCTGGAGGCATGCGGCGTGTACGTCAAGGACGAGTCGCGCAACCCCACCTGGTCCCACAAGGACCGGCTCAACCGGGTCGCGGTCAGCGCCGCGCTCACCGAGGGCGCGCCGGGCGTCGTCGTCGCCTCCTCCGGCAACCACGGCGCCTCGGCCGCCGCCTACGCCGCCCGCGCCGGCCTGCCCGCGATCGTGCTCACCTCCGCCGCGTCGCCGCCCGCCGTGCAGTCCTTCGTCCGGGCGTACGGAGCGGACGTGTTCAGCGTGCCGGTCGAGCGGCGCTGGCCGCTGATGCGCGAGATCGTGGACCGGCTCGGCTATCACCCGGTCAGCAACCAGACCGTCACCCACACCGGCCATCCGTACGGGCCGGAAGGCTACAAGACCATCGCCTACGAGATCTTCGTCCAGCTCGGCCGGCCGCCCGCCGCCGTGTTCGCGCCGACCGGGTACGCCGAGCTGCTGTACGGGGTCTGGAAGGGCTTCGCCGAGCTGCGGCGGCTCGGCGTCGCGGGGACCGCGCCCCGGATGTTCTCCTGCGAGCCGGCCGCCGGCGGACCGCACGCGCGGGCCGTCGCCTCCGGAGCCCCGGCCGCGATCGTCGGCCTCGGCGCCACGGACGCGTACGCGATCGCCTCTCCGGTGGGCGGGCACCGGGGGGTTCGCGCGGTGCGCGACAGCGGCGGCGGCGCGGTCCTGGTCACCGACGACGAGCTGCGGGCGGCCCAGCGCGACCTCGGCCGCGAAGGGCTCTGGCAGGAGCTGTCCGGCGCGGCCGGGCTGGCGGGCTACCGGAAGCTGGGGGCGGCCTTCGACGGGCCGGTGGTGTGCGTGGGCACCTCCAGCGGGTTCAAGGACCTCGGCGTCGAATCGCCGCGGACCGTCGAGGCGACCACCTTCGACCAGGTGACGGCTAACCTCTCAGCCACACCCGCAGGGGGCCGGCGGGGATGAAGCCGTGCGCCACGGCCGGCCCCGGGTCGGTCTCGTAGCCGACCAGGTCACGGCCGGGGAAGAGGGCGGCGGCCAGCGCGACGGCGCCCGGCCAGGCGTCGTCGCCGAACAGGTTCGAGATCCCCACCGTCCGGCCGCCGGGGGTCTCGTTGAGCACGCACCCGCGTACCGTCTCGCCTCCCTCGCGGCCCGCGAGGACCCTGACGGACGGGTCGGCGAGCAGCGCGGCCGGGAACAGGCCCCGCTCCCCGGCCCAGGCCCGCTCCCAGGCCCGCAGCGCCCGCTCGTCCCGCACCACCTCCCACCCGCCGGCGGGCCCCGCCTGGGCGGCGCTCGGGCGGTGGAGCCAGGTGGCCTCGAAGAGGAGCTCGAAGCCGGGCGGGGCGAGGACGGCGAAGCTGTCCTTGATCGAGGCGCCCGGGGTCGCGTCGATGAAGGGGAGGACGTCGGCGTCCGTCGCCTCGGGGGAGAGGGTGACGGCGTCGGGGTAGAAGGGCGGGGTGCGGCGCGGGTTCGTCCAGGCCCGCTGGGTGAGGACGCCGGGCAGGCCGTGGGCGCGGCACAGGGCCTCGCACCAGGCGGCGTTGTTCAGCGCGGCTTCGGCGATCACTTGGTCCTCCGGGTGGGAGCGGCCGTCAGCGGGTCCTCCGGCCAGGGGTGCTTCGGGTAGCGTCCGCGCAGCTCGGCGCGCACCGCGCGGTAGCCGTCGCGCCAGAACGACGCCAGGTCCGCCGTCACCGCCACCGGCCGGCCCGCCGGCGAGAGCAGATGGATCAGCAGCGGCACGCCCGCGATCCGGGGCGCCTCCTGCCAGCCGAACAACTCCTGCAGCTTCACCGCCAGCACCGGCTGCTCGCCCGCGTAGTCGATCCGGACGCGGGAGCCGGTGGGGACCTCGATCCGCTCCGGCGCCACCGCCTCCAGCCGCTCGCTCCACGGCACCAGACGCCGCAGCGCCGCCGCCACGTCGATCCGCTCCAGGTCGGCGCGGCGGCGGGCCCGGGACAGCTCCGGCTCCAGCCACCGGTCGGCCAGCGCGACCAGGTCGCTCACGTCCGGCCACGGCCCGCCGGCGGCGCGGTGACAGAACGCCAGCCGGTCCCTGACCGCACGCGCCTCCTTCGTCCAGGTCAGCACGTCCTCGGTGCGCAGCCCGTACAGCAGCGCGTCGCGCACGTCGGCGTCGGGCAGCGGCGTGGCGGACAGCTCGATCGCGCCCAGCCGCTCGACCAGGCGGGCGGTCACGTCTCCCCGCCTGGAACCGGGCGGCGCCTTCCAGGCGACCTCCTCCTCGACCGTCACCGGGTACGCCCGCCTGGCGATCTCCTCGTCGATCACCACCGCCTGGCGGATCCTGGCCGACGCCGACCCGGTGGGCCGGTCGGCCACCGCGACGGCCAGCCACGGCGCGGACGCCAGCTTGGAACCCTCGGCGAGCTGCGCCTCGGTGCCGGACGCCATGAGGTAGCCGCCCCCGCGCCGCCGTGCCACCCTCTCGGGAAACGCCAACGCCACAGCGAGCCCGGCCACCTCGTCCGCGTGTCCCGGGTGAGCAGCGGAGGAGGAGTCCGCCTGCCGCGCGCGGCGGGACGAGCGGGCGTCCGTCTCCGGCGGGTGGCGGTCTGCTGCCCGCGGGTGGTGAGGTGTGGGGGTGGTGGCGCGGGTGAGGCGGCGGGTCTCGGCGCGCCAGCGGGCGGTGAAGGCGTCGCGCCCGCGCCGGGCCGTGCGCCAGACCTCCACGAGGTCGTCGCCCGCGTCGCGGGGAAGCTGCTCCGACAGCAGCGCGATCACCTCGGCCGCGTCGGGGCCCAGGTCGAGGAGGGCGCGGGCCAGCCGGGGGTGCACGCCCGCCAGCGCCATCCGCCGCCCCCTCCCGGTCACCCGTACGGTCGCGCCCGCGGGTTCGACCGCCCCGAGGGCGCGCAGGGTGGACAGCGCGGCGGCCAGGGCCGCGGGAGGCGGCGCGTCCAGCAGCGCCAGGCCGGAGGCGTCCGGCGAGCCCCAGCAGGCCGCCTGGAGGGCGAACGCGCTCAGGTCGGCGAGGGCGATCTCCGGGCGCGGATGGTCGGGCAGGCGGTCGTGGTCGGTGGCGGACCAGCAGCGGTAGACCGCGCCCGGCGCCTCCCGTCCCGCGCGGCCGGCGCGCTGGCCGGCCGAGGACTTGGAGACCCGCACCGTGGTGAGGGAGCCGAGGCCGCGGGCGTGGTCGGTGCGCGGCTCGCGGGCCAGGCCCGAGTCGACCACGACCCGTACCCCTGGCACCGTCAGGCTCGACTCGGCCACCGAGGTCGCCAGCACCACGCGGCGGGACGTGCCGGGCGACAGCACCGCGTCCTGGACCCGGGCCGGGGCCTGGCCGTGCACCTGGAGGACCTCGACGCCGTCGAGCGTCCCCGCCACCCTGGCGATCTCGCCGACGCCCGGCAGGAAGCACAGCACGTCGCCGTCCCGTTCGGCGAGCGCGCGCCGGACGACGGCGGCGACGTGCGCCAGCAGGGCGGGGTCGACGCGCAGCCCGTGCGGCGGCGCGACCGGGCGGGGAGGCGGCGCCCAGACGACGTCGACGGGATGGGCGACGGCGGACGCGGCCACCACCGGGCCGCCGAGCAGCCGTGTCCAGGGGTCGGCGTCGGCGGTGGCGGAGGCGGCGATCAGCCGCAGGCCGGGCCGGAGCGTCTCCCGCACGTCCAGCAGGAACGCCAGGGCGGTGTCCGCGTCCAGGTGGCGTTCGTGGCATTCGTCCAGCATGACCGCGTCCACCCCGGCCAGTTCCTGGTCGCGCTGGAGCCGCTGCAGCAGCACGCCGGTGGTGACGACCTCGACCATGGGGTTGGCGCCGGTGTGGCGCTCGCCGCGGATCGCGTAGGAGACGCCCATCCGCCGGGCCGCGGCGCGCACCGCCAGCCGCCTGGGCTCGGCCACCAGCACCCGCAGGCCCGACTCCGCCAGGGCGAGCGGCACCACCGTGGTCTTGCCCGTACCGGGCGGGGCCGTCAGCACCGCGCCGCCGTGCGCGTCCAGCGCGGCCAGCAGGTCCGGCACCACCCGCCGGATCGGCAGCGTGTCAGCCGGCGGCATGAACGGCGGAGGGGGCGGTCACGGCGGCGGCGGTGAGCACGGAGTCGAGCAGGCCGGGGAACCGCGCGTCGAGGTCGTCGCGGCGCAGGCTCATGAACTTCTGCCGGCCCTCCTGCCTGGTCATGACGACGCCCGCCTCGCGCAGCGTGCGCAGGTGGTGGGAGGCGGTCGACTTGTGCACGCCCACCTGGCCGCTCAGGCCGCCGCACGTCAGCTCCCCCTCGGCGGCCAGGCGGGCGACGACCGCCAGGCGTACGGGGTCGGCGAGCGCGCGCAGCACCTCGGTGAGCTCGATGTCCCGGATGGCCGGGTGGGGCAGGGCGCGCATGCCCTCACGATATCCAATCTCACTGTTTGACAACCATCCAACTATCCGTCAGTTTGATGGACATCCAACTGATCGCCCCGGAGGAACCGTGGATCGCCGGCTCTACCCCCTCGCCGCCGGGAACTTCGCCGTAGGCACCGGCATGTTCGTCATCGCCGGGCTGCTGACCCCGATCGCCGACGACCTGGACGTGTCCGTGGCCGCCGCCGGCCAGCTGATGACCGCGTTCGCGCTGGCGTACGCCGTGCTGTCGCCGATCCTCGCCGCCGTGACCGCGGCGCTGCCGCGCCGGACGCTCCTGCTGCTCGGGCTGGGCGTGTTCGTGCTGGGCAACGCGCTGACCGCCGTCGTGCCCGGGTACCCGCTGGTGGTGGCCACGCGGGTGCTCGCCGCGGCCGGGGCCGCCATGTTCACGCCGACCGCCTCGGGGGTGGCCTCCGCGCTCGCCGGGCCCGGACATCGGGGACGGGCGCTGGCGCTGGTCATGGGCGGGCTCAGCGTGGCCACGGCCGTCGGGGTGCCGCTCGGCACCTGGCTGGGCGGGGTGGCCGGCTGGCGGGCCACGATCTGGCTGGTGACGGGGCTGGCGGTGCTCGGCTTCGCCGGGATCGCCGCCCTGGTGCCCGACGTGCGGGTCATGGTCTCCGGCGGGCTGCGCGAGCGGTTCGCCCCGCTGGCCGACCGGGGCGTGCTCGCCGTGCTGGCGACGCAGCTGCTGATGTTCGCCTCCGCCTTCAGCGCCTACACCTACCTCGGCTCGCTCTTCGACCTGCCGCCCGCCGCCGTGCTGTGGGCGTGGGGGGTCGGGGCGGTCGTCGGCAACCAGCTCGGCGGCCGGCTCACCGACGCGTACGGGCCGCGCCGCATGGTGCTCGCCGGCCTGAGCGCGTCCACGATCCTCATGGCGCTCATCCCGGTGGCCAACCTGGCCCTGCCCGTCGCCCTGGTCTGGGCGTTCCTGTGGGGCGCGCTGGGCTGGCTGGTGGCGCCCGCGCAGCAGTACCGGGTGGTGGCGGCGCTGCCGGGCAACGTCGCGACCGGGCTCGGCCTGCTGTCGTCGGCGCAGTACGCGGGTCTCGTGCTGGCGGGCGTCGCGGGCGGCCTGGTCCTCGACGGGTACGGCCGGACCGGCGTGATCGTGCTGGCCACGGCCCTCGGTCTGGCGACCGTGCTGTTCACCCTGGTGACGTACCGGCCGGTCGCGGGCGGCTCCCCGGACGGCGGTCAGCGCGGCGCCGTCAGCCGACGGCGGGGATCCAGCCCAGCGTCACCGCGAGGATGACGAAGAAGCCCAGGGCGATGCGGTAGACGACGAAGCCGGTGAAGCTGTGGGTGCTGATGTAGCGCAGGAACCAGGCCACGGCGGCGTAACCCACCACGAAGGAGATCACCGTGGCCAGGATCGTCGGCCCCCAGGCCGGGGTGTCGGCGCCGCCGATCTCCGACAGCTCGTACAGGCCCGAGGCGAGGACGGCGGGGATCGCCAGCAGGAACGAGTAGCGGGCGGCCTCCTCGCGCCGGTAGTCGAGCAGGAGGCCGGCCGTGATGGTGCCGCCCGAGCGGGAGACGCCGGGGATGAGGGCCATCGACTGGGCGAGCCCGAACGCCACCGAGTGCGGCACGTTGAGGTGCTTGACCAGCGTGAGCTGGTTGCGGGCGGTGCGGTCGGCGAACCACAGGATCAGCGCGAACACGATCAGCGTGGTGCCGACCAGCCGCAGGTCGCGGAAGACGCCCTCGATCTGGTCCTTGAGAAGCAGGCCGAGCAGGCCGATGGGGACGCTGCCGAGAATCACGTACCAGCCCATGCGGGCGGCGAAGTGGCCGCGCAGGGCGGGGGTCCACAGGGAGCGGGTCCACGTGGAGGTGATCTGCCAGATGTCTTTCCTGAAGTAGATCAGCACCGCCGTCTCGGTGCCGAGCTGGATGACCGCGGTGAAGGCGGCGCCGGGGTCGTCCCAGCCGAAGAACGCCGACGCGACGCGGATGTGCGCGCTGGAGGAGATCGGCAGGAACTCCGTCAGCCCTTGCAGCAGCCCCAGCACCACGGCTTCCATCCAGCCGATCATGCCCGCACCTTCCCCCCAGGAGCGCATGAACGCAACGAGGCGAGGCTAGCGGAAACGGGGTCCCGGCAGGCGTGGTCGCGGTGAGCGTTCACCCGCCGGTCATCCGCCGGCCACCCACACCGCGGCGTTGTCCCGCGCGAAGCCGGTGAAGTCCCGCGCCGGGCGGCCCAGCGCGGCCCGCACGCCGTCGGTGACGTAGGCGTTGCGCCCGTCGAGGATCTCGGTGAAGAGCATGGTCAGCAGCTCGATCTCGCCCGGCGGCACGCCGTGGGCGGCGGCACCCGCCGCGTACTCCCCGGCCGTGACCGGCACGTACGTGATGTCGCGGCCGGTCGCCTTCGACAGTTCGGCCGCCACGTCGGCGAAGGTGAGCAGCCTCGGCCCGGTCAGCTCGTACAGCATGCCCGCGTGCCCGTCCTCGGTGAGGGCGGCCACCGAGACGTCGGCGATGTCGTCCACGTCCACGAACGGCTCGGCCACGTCGCCGGCGGGCAGCGCGATGACCCCGTCGCGCACCGGCTCCAGCAGGTAGCCCTCGGAGAAGTTCTGCATGAACCAGCCGCAGCGCACGATCGTCCAGGCGACGCCCGACTCCCGCACCACCTGCTCGCCGGCCTCGGCCAGCGCCTCGCCGCGGCCCGACAGCAGCACCAGCCGCGCGACGCCCGCCTCGACCGCCTGTTCGGTGAACGCCCGCAGGTCCTCCAGCGCGCCGGGGAAGGCCAGGTCGGGATAGTAGGCGATATAGGCGGCATGTGCCCCGTCCAGGGCGGGACCCCAGGTGGCGCGGTCCGCCCAGTCGAAGGGCGGGGCGCCGGTACGCGAGCCGACCCGTACGGCATGTCCGAGAGTCTGGAGCCTGGCAGCGATCCGGCGGCCGGTCTTGCCGGTGCCGCCTGTTACGAGAATCGTCATGTCCCCAGTAAGCCGTCTGAAGCTGAGACTCTCCATGGTTGAGAAGCGCGAGAGCATATGCGATCGTCTCAGGTATGGATCAGTTGGCGGCGCTTCTCGACGGCCCGCGGGCGCGCGGCGCGTTCCTGCTGCGCGTCGTCCTCGACCCGCCGTGGTCGATGCGGGTGCAGGACGAGGCCCCGCTCACGCTGGTGGCGATGGTGCGCGGCGAGGCGTGGATCGTCCGCGACGGCGTGAGGCGGGTCCGGCCGGGCGAGGTCGCCGTGGTGCGCGGGCCGGAGCCGTACGTGGTCGCCGACCGGCCGGACACCCCGCCGCACATCGTCATCCACCCCGGCGAGGAGTGCACCACCCTCGACGGCCAGTCGCTCTACCAGGAGATGCACCTCGGCGTCCGCACCTGGGGCAACCACCTCGACGGCGCCACCTCCATGATCGTCGGGACCTATCTGATGTCCGGAGAGGTCGGCAGGCGGCTGCTGGGAGCCCTGCCGCCGCTGCTCGTCCGCCCCGGCGGGCCGCTCATCGAGCTGCTGGGCGAGGAGATGAACAGGAACGAGCCGGGGCAGGAGGCGGTGCTCGACCGGATGCTCGACCTGCTGCTCATCGCCACGCTGCGCGGATGGTTCGCCACCGAGGAGGCGCCGGCCCGCTTCCGGGCACAGGGCGACCCCGTCGTGGGCAAGGCCATGCGCGTCATGCAGAACAATCCCGCGCACCCGTGGACGGTCGCCGCGCTCGCCGCCGAGGTGGGGGTCTCCCGGGCCTCGCTGGCCCGGCGGTTCACCGAGCTGGTGGGCGAGCCGCCGATGGCGTTCCTCACCGGCTGGCGCCTGGACCTGGCCGCCGACCTGCTGCGCGAACCCGACGCCACCGTCACCTCCGTCGCCAGGAAGGTCGGCTACGGCAGCCCGTTCGCCCTCAGCGCCGCCTTCAAACGGGCGCACGGCGTCAGCCCGCAGGAGCACCGCACGAGGGCGCTCCACGTCGCCGCGCGGGAGGCCGTACGGTGAAGCCGCTGCTGCTCCTCGACGTCGACGGCGTGCTCAACCCCACCGGCCGCCCGACCCCCGACTTCCGGCGCTACCGGTGCACGGTCGACGGCACGGCCTACACCGTCCACCTCAACCAGCGGCACGGCGCCCGGCTGCTGGAGCTGGCGCTGGCGGCCGGGGCCGAGCTGGTGTGGGCGACGACCTGGGAACACCACGCCAACGACTGGATCGCCCCCCGGCTCGGCCTGCCGTCGCTGCCGGTCATCGCGATGGGGCGGGACGACCGGGCCGTCAGCCGGCACGGCGAGATGTTCAAGACCCGCCGCGTGGCCGACTACGTGGGCGACCGGCCGTTCGTCTGGTTCGACGACCAGGTCTACCAGGAGGACGAGAACTACCTCAGGGCTCGTCAGGGTCTGGGCGAGTTCCTGCTCATCCACGTGCCCGGCGAAGTGGGCCTGACCAGCCGACATCTGGACGTCGCCCGTGAGTGGCTGACCCTTACGGGGTTTTCTCAGGGTCGCTCGTGGGAGAAGTAGGCGACGTTCGTACGTTGTACGGATAGAACGTCGTCACACGGAAGGAAATCATGTACCGCTCACGAGAGCACCGGATGCTCGCCGGCGTCTGCGGAGGCCTCGCCGACAGGTTCGGCCTGCCGCCGACCCTGGTCCGCGTCCTCTGGCTGATCCTCTCGCTCTTCCCCGGTCCCATGTGGGTCGTCTACATCGTCATGTGGATCCTCGTCCCCGAGGAGCCCAGGAAGTACTGAGGCTTATGCTCTGAAGCATGAGGGCAAGGCCGCTGACACTGATCCAGGACGATCTGGTCGACTACGACAAGGCGATGGAGCGCATGGCCGAGCTGGTCGCCGAGCGCCAGGGCGACGCCCGGCCCGACACGCTCTGGCTGCTCAGCCATCCGCAGGTCTACACCGTCGGCCGGCGCACCCCGCTGTCCCATCTGCCCGACCCGTCGCGCGGCATCCCGGTCGTGGAGACGGGCCGGGGCGGGCAGCTCACCTACCACGGCCCCGGCCAGCTCGTCGGCTACCTGATCGTCAAGCTGGGCGAGGAGGAGGGCATCGTCGACTACGTGCGCGAGGTGGAGCTGCGCCTGGTCGACGCCCTCGGCCGGCTCGGCCTGCCCGCCGAGCGGCGCGACACCCCGCCGGGCTCCGAGCTGCTCACCGGCGTGTGGACGGCCGGGACCGGCCGCAAGATCGTCTCCATCGGGATGCGGCAGAGCCGCGGCGTCACCAGCCACGGCTTCGCCCTCAACGTCGACGGCGACCTGATGCCGTGGGACTGGGCGGTGGCCTGCGGCATGCCGGATGTCGACATGACCTCGCTCAAGCGCGAGGTGGGGGAGGCGTCGATGGACGAGGTCCGCCCGGTCGTCGCGGCCGCCTTCGAGGCGTCCTGACTCACCCGCGCGGGAAGACCAGCACCTCGGCATCGTGGCCAGAGCCGACAAGCTTGCCGTCACACGTGTGCAGGGGCGCTTCCAGCGCTTCGGCGAGAGCCAGGTAACACGCGTCGTAGGCGGTGTAGTTGTGCCGCAGTTCCCAGATCCGCTCCGCGATCCCCTTCATCTCGTAGCGGGTGATGGTGAGAGCCAGATAGTCGGCCCGGGCCTGCTCGGCGGTCGCGGCGGGCAGTTTGCCGCCGAGCACGAGTCCGCGCAAGGTGGAGAGAACCTCGACGTCGAGCAGGTGCGGAGCATGGACGCTTGCCTGCAGTGCGCTGAGCAGCTCGGTGTCGGCGTCGCGACCCACGAGAGCCTCCACCATGGCGGAAGAGTCGATGACTATCATCGCCTTCCCTCGGCGACTGCTTGCAGGATTTCCTCACTCGACGGGCCTTGCGAGCGGTCGCGGGCTTTCAAACGCTTCACGATCTCGGCGTTGGTCGGACGAGCGGCAATATCTGCCAGTTCCCTGGCGACATATGCCGAAAGCGACAGCCCGGCTTCCGCCGCACGTGCCTTCAGCTGCTCGGCGACGGGTTCGGGCACATCGCGGATATAGAGAGTCGCCATGATGATGATGCTAGCAGGTTGCTAGCACATCCGTGGAGTGCTCGCCCCCGCGGTCGCCGCTGTTCGGCGTGAGGTGCCGCGGGGGCGAGGGTGGGTTGTCAGGCGTCGATGGGGATCTCGTCGATGGTGCGGCGGGGGCCGGTGAACCAGTGGCGGGCCGACAGCCACCACCACAGGCCGATGCCGATCAGCACCACGCCGACCGCGATCGGCGCGTAGTTGACCGACGTCCAGGTGAAGTCCTCGTCGCCGGGCACGCCGGCCGGGGAGAACGGCATGATGAAGTAGACGCAGACGATCGCGATCTCGATCACCGCGATCCAGCCGAGCACCTTGTACCTGCGGCCGAGCGTCCACGGGCCGGGCTCGAAGCGGTCGCCCATCCGCAGCCGGAGCCAGATCGGGATGAGGAACGCCAGATAGAGCCCGATGACGGCGATCGACACCACGGCGAAGAACGCCACCGGGGTGGTCAGGCCGGGAGGGGCGTAGAGGGCGGGCAGCGTGATGAGGGCGGCCACCCCGCAGCCGGCCAGGATGGCGTTGACCGGGGTGCGGTTGCGGTCCACCCGCGACCAGAGCCGCCAGCCGGGCACCGCGCCGTCGCGGGCGAACGCGTACGTCATCCGCGACATCGACGTCACGCAGCTCATGCCGCAGAAGAACTGGCCGATGGTGGAGATGGCGAAGATCGCGGTGGCCAGCGGCGAGCTGAGCGCGGTCTCGAAGATGGCGCCGACGAAGCCGCCCTGCTTGTTGATCTCGTCGACGTTCGTGGCCGCGAACAGGAACGCCAGCAGCACGATCCAGCCGCCGATCGCCGAGAAGAAGATCGACTGCCACAGGCCGCGGGCCGCGGCCTTGGACGCGCCCTGGGTCTCCTCCGACACGTGCGCGCAGGCGTCGAAGCCGGTGATCGTGTACTGGGTGAGCAGGAAGCCGAGAGGCAACACGTACAGCCAGAACGTCAGCCCGCTGCCACCGTCGCCGAACCCGGAGTTGTTGATCGTCTCGGTGAACACGAAGCCCACCGACTGGTGCTCCGACGGGCCGAGGACCAGGATCGCGACCACGACGGCGGCGCCGAAGACGTGCCACCAGACGGAGACGTTCTGCAGCAGCGAGATGAGCCGGTGGCTGAAGATGTTGATCAGCGCGTGCAGCGCGAGCACGATCACGAACAGCAGGAACGCCTGGCTGAGCGTGCCTTCCCAGGCTCCGCCGGTGAGCCGGGTGAGGGTGATGTTGAGGAAGGTGGCGCACCCGTAGTCGACGGACGCGGTGACCGCGATGAGGCCGATCAGGTTGAGCCAGCCGGTGAACCAGCCGTGGATCGGCTTGCCCATCTTGGCGGCCCACCAGTAGATGCCGCCCGCGGTCGGGTAGGCGGAGACCAGCTCCGACATGCACAGGCCGATGATCAGGATGAAGAGGGAGATCAGTGGCCAGCCCCAGGAGATGGCGATGGGGCCGCCGTTGTTCCAGGCCTGGCCGAAGGTGGTGAAGCAGCCGGCGAGGATCGAGATGATGGAGAACGAGATGGCGAAGTTGGAGAATCCGCTCCAGGTGCGGGCCAGCTCCTGCCTGTAACCGAGCTCGGCGAGTCGCCTGGAATCCTCTTCTGTGCTCATGAGGTCTCCCTGGGGGGCGCGGAGGACGCTCTTTTATGGCCTCTTTATGGTCTACGTCTAGACCATTTCCCGCGCGCGAGCAAGGAGTTACAGGTGGGTTTCGCCGAGCAGACGGAAGGGCGGGCCGCGCGGCCCGCCCTCCCGTCCCGCGTCAGCCGCCCAGCACGTCCACCGTGGCCTGGCAGAAGGCCTTGAGGTCGTCCGGCTTACGGCTGGTGACCAGCTTGTTCGGCCCGCCGTCGCAGATCACGACCTCCTCGTCGGCCCAGGTGGCGCCGGCGTTGCGCAGGTCGGTCTGCAGGCTCGGCCAGGAGGTCAGCCTCCGCCCGCGTACGGCGTCGGCCTCGATCAGCGTCCACGGCGCGTGGCAGATCGCCGCCACCGGCTTGCCGCCCTGGAAGAAGTCCTGGACGAACCGCACCGCCTTGGCGTCGGTGCGCAGGAGGTCGGGGTTGGCGACGCCGCCGGGCAGCACGAGCCCGTCGAAGTCGGCCGCCGACACCTCGTCCACCGTCGCGTCCACGGCGAAGGAGTCGGCCTTGTCGAGGTGGTTGAAGGCCTGCACCTGGCCGGGCTTGGTGGAGATCAGCTTGGGGGTGCCGCCGGCCTGCTTGACCGCCTTCCACGGTTCGGTGAGCTCGACCTGTTCGGCGCCTTCGGGCGCGACCAGGAACGCGATGGTCTTGTCCTGCAGCATGATGGCTCCCGATAGTCCGATGGTTTTCCACCCTCTATCCGAAAGGTCCCGATCTATACGCGTCGGGTGCGTACGGGGCGAAACTGGACATCCGGCTCGCCCTAGTAGCATCGCCGTCCATGAGTGCGACCATGGTGGTGCGAGGGCTGGCCGCCGGTCACGGGGAGCGGGTGCTGTTCTCGGGGCTCGACCTGGTGGTCGGCCCGGGTGACGTGATCGGGCTGGTGGGGGCCAACGGCGCGGGCAAGTCGACCCTGCTGCGCATGCTGGCCGGCCTCGACCGGCCGGAGGAGGGCGAGATCCGGCTCAGCCCGGCCACCGCCACCGTCGGCTACCTGCCGCAGGAGCCCGACCGCAGGCCCGGCGAGACCGTCATGGAGTTCCTGGCCCGCCGCACCGGCGTCGCACGGGCCCAGCGCGACCTGGACTCCACCGCGCAGGCGCTGGCCGAGCAGACGCCCGGCGCCGACGACGCCTACAGCCTGGCGCTGGAGCGCTGGCTGGCGCTGGGCGGCGCCGACCTCGACGAGCGCGCCGAGGCCGTCGGGCTGCCGGTGGCGCTCGACCAGCCGATGACCTCGCTGTCGGGGGGCCAGGCGGCGCGGGCCGGGCTGGCCTCGCTGCTGCTCAGCCGCTACGACCTGTTCCTGCTCGACGAGCCCACCAACGACCTGGACCTCGACGGGCTGGACCGGCTGGAGTCCTTCGTCAAGGGGCTGCGGCCCGGCACGGTCGTGGTCAGCCACGACCGCGAGTTCCTGGCCAGGACCGTCACCGACGTGCTGGAGCTCGACCTGGCCCAGCAGCGGATCCAGCTGTTCGGCGGCGGATACCAGGCGTACCTGGAGGAGCGCGAGGTCGCCAGACGGCACGCCAGGGAGCGCTACGAGGAGTACGCCGATACCCGCGCCGACCTGGAGGGGCGCGCCCGCAGGCAGCGGGCGTGGATGGAGAAGGGCGTCAAGAACGCCCGCCGCAAGATGCCCGACAACGACAAGATCGGCCGCAGCGCCCGGGTGGAGACGACCGAGAAGCAGGCCGCCAAGGCCCGGCAGACGGAGAGGATGCTGGAGCGGCTGGAGGAGGTCGAGGAGCCGCGCAAGGAGTGGGAGCTGCGCATGGAGATCGCCGTCGCGCCCCGGTCCGGCGCGGTGGTGGCGACGCTGCGCGGCGCGGTCGTCGAGCGCGGCGGTTTCACGCTCGGGCCGGTCGATCTGGAGATCGGCTGGGCCGAGCGGGTGGCGATCACCGGGGCCAACGGCTCGGGCAAGACCACGCTGCTGGGCGCCCTGCTCGGGCGGATCCCGCTGGACGAGGGACACGCCTCGCTCGGCTCCGGCGTGGTGGTGGGCGAGGTCGACCAGGCGCGCGGGCTGTTCGAGGGGGAGGAGGCGCTGCTCGACGCGTTCACCGCGCACGCCGGCCTGGCGCCGGGGGAGGCGCGCACGCTGCTGGCCAAGTTCGGGCTCAGGGCGCACCACGTGCTGCGCCCCGCGGCGACGCTCTCGCCGGGCGAGCGCACCCGGGCCGCGCTGGCGCTGCTGCAGGCCAGGGGCGTCAACCTGCTGGTGCTCGACGAGCCGACGAACCATCTGGACCTGCCCGCGATCGAGCAGCTGGAGTCGGCGCTGGCGGGCTATCCCGGCACGCTCCTGCTCGTCACGCACGACCGCCGCATGCTGGAGGCGGTCAGCGTCGGCAGGAGACTCCTGGTGGACCAGGGGCGGGTGTCCGAGTCGCGCTGAAAATTTACACCGCGAAAGGAAACGAAGATGAAACAATCCTCCGCAACTCGTTGACATGCGATGTTCCTATGGTGTGCCGTGCTCTACACAGATAACCCCCCGCCTGAAGGTGAGGCACACATGAGGAAATGGCTCGCACGCCTGGCAGTGATGGGCGTCGCGCTCTTGGTGGTAGGTCAGGGCCAGGTGGCGTTAGCGCAGGATCCTGCGGCGGGGAAGAAGATCGTCCGCGTGGGCGCGACCCAGGCCGTTGACTCGATGAACCCCTTCCTCGCCGTCCGCTTGGTGTCGACCTCGATCCACCGCTGGATGTACGGCTTCCTGACGGTCCCCGACCACAAGACGCTGAAGCCCAGCCCCGACCTCGCCGAGTCGTGGAGCAGCTCCGACGACGGCCTCACGTGGACCTTCAAGATCCGCACGGCCAAGTGGTCCGACGGTCAGCCGATCACCGCCGAGGACGCCGCCTGGACCTTCAACAAGATCATGACGGATGACGCCGCGAAGACCGCCAACGGCCCGGCCGTGGAGAACTTCGAAAGCGTCACCGCCAACGGCCAGGACCTGGTCATCAAGTTGAAGAACCCCCAGGCGTCCATCCTGGAGAACCCGATCCCGATCATGCCCAAGCATGTCTGGGAGAAGGTCACCAACATCGCGGACTTCTCCGGCGACCAGTACCCCGCCGTGACCAGCGGCCCGTACATCGCCGTCGAGCACAAGAAGGACCAGTACGTCAAGCTGAAGGCCAACCCCGACTACTGGCGGGGCGCCCCCAAGATCGACGAACTGCAGGTCGTCTTCTACGAGAACCCGGCCGCCTCCATCATCGGGCTGAAGAACGGCGAGATCGACCTGATCGGCCGGCTCAACCCGCCGGAGTACGAGTCGCTCAAGGGCGACCCGAACATCGTGCAGTGGAACCAGCAGGGCCGCCGCGCCGCCTACCTGCAGATCAACCACGGCGCCACCACCACCGACGACAAGGAGGTCGGCGACGGCCACCCGGCGCTGAAGGACCAGAAGGTCCGCCAGGCGCTGCACCACGCCATCGACAAGGACAGGCTCGTCGCCGAGGTGCAGAACGGCCTGGCCAAGCCCGCCCACGGCTCGATCGTGCCGCCCATGTACACGGACTTCTTCTGGGAGGCCGCCGGCGACGCCAAGGTCTCCTACGACCCGGCCAAGGCCAACCAGATCCTCGACGACGCGGGCTACAAGAAGGGCCCCGACGGCGTCCGCACCATGCCCGACGGTGACCGCAAGCTGGAGTTCCGCTTCAGCATCCACACCGACACCCCGATCGAGGACAAGCTCGCCGAGTACCTGACCGGCTTCTTCAAGGAGATCGGCGTCACGCTGACCACCAAGAAGCTCGACTCCAGCAAGTTCACCGAGGAGACCGGCGTCACCGGCCTGTTCGACATCGCGATCTCCGGCTGGTCGGTCAACCCCGACCCGGAGGAGGTCCTGGCGACGCACCTGTGCAGCAGGCGGCCGACCCCGTCGGGCGAGGGCGGCGGCACCGAGTCCTTCTACTGCGACGAGACCTTCGAGAAGCTCTACCAGGAGCAGCTCAAGGAGCTCGACCGGCCCAAGCGCGCCGAGCTCATCAAGCAGATGCAGGAGCGCCTCTACACCGACGCCCCGGTCATCGCGATCTACTACACCAACGACCTCGAGGGCTACCGCAAGGACCGGATCAAGAGCATCACCTCCGTGCCCGAGCAGGACGGCATCCTGTACGGCGCGAGCAGCTTCTGGCCGTTCTACTCGCTGGAGGCCGTCGAGTCCTCCGCCGAGTCCGAGGAGGGCGGCTCCAGTGCAGCCACCCTGATCGCCGTCCTGGTCGGTGGCGCGGTCGCCATCGGCGTGGGCGGATACTTCCTCCTGCGGCGGCGCAAGTCCGTGGCGGACGACCGCGAATGACCGCACCGCTCGAAGCAGCAGAGCCCGCCGCCGCGCAGGCGGCGGGCCCCGCTGGTGACGACCGCCCCGCCCGCCACGGCGTGCTGCGCTACGCGCTCACCAAGGCGGGCGGGGCGTTGCTCAGCATCGCGATGGTGATCATCGCGACGTTCTTCCTGTTCCGCCTCCTCCCCGGAGATCCGGTACGGAACCTCGCGCAGGGCCGCAACATGACCCCGGAGCAGCTCGACCTGGAACGACGCCGGCTCGGCCTGGACAAGCCGCTGACCGACCAGTTCCTCGACTTCGTCGGCCAGACGCTCCGCCTCGACCTCGGCACCTCCTACGAGTACAAGCGGCCGGTCCTCGACCTCATCGGCGAGCGCCTCGGGCCGACGCTGCTGCTCGCCGGGGTGGGCCTCTTCATCGCCGTCAGCCTGGGGCTCTGGCAGGGCACCCGGGCCGGATGGCGGCCGGGCAGCCGGTTCGACCGGTTCTCCACGGCCACCTCGCTGGTGCTGTGGTCGGTGCCGACGTTCTGGCTCGGCCTGCTGCTGCTCATGGTGTTCGGCGCCTGGCTCAAGATCTTCCCGTCGCGGGGCATCGAGAGCGTCGACGCGCCCGACGGCTTCGGCTACGTCCTGGACGTGGCCTGGCACATGGTGCTGCCGTGCCTCACCCTGGTCGGCGTGGTGTACGCGCAGTACCTGCTGGTCATGCGCTCGTCCCTGCTCGACGAGGTGGGCCAGGACTACGTCAACACGGCGCGGGCCAAGGGCATGCGCGACGACGAGGTGCGCCGCAGGCACGCGGTGCCCAACGCGCTGCTGCCCACGGTGACGCTGGTGTTCATGCGGATCGGGTTCGTCGTCGGCGGCGCGGTCACGGTCGAGACCGTGTTCAGCTGGCCGGGGCTCGGCAAGCTGTTCTACGACGCGATCTCGGTGCCCGACTTCACGCTCATGCAGGGGACGTTCATGCTCATCACGGTCGCGGTGATCGTCATGAACACGCTGGCCGACGTCGTCTACCACTTCCTCGACCCGAGGGTGAGGTCCGCATGAGCGCCATCACGTGGACCCGCAGGAAGCGGGCGCTGGGCCGGTTCTGGGACGGCTTCCGCCGTCAGCGGGCCGGCGTCACCGGGCTGGTGATCCTCGTCGTGGCCGTGGCGCTCGCGGTCGTCGCGCCGCTCTTCATCGACGAGGGCGTCACCAGCGTGGTCGAGAACACCGGGCCCGACTTCGCCCCGCCCAGCCTGGAGTACCCGTTCGGCACCGACGAGTCGGGGCGCTCCATCCTGCTCATGGTGTGGTGGGGCGCGCGCACGTCGCTCCTCATCGGCTTCCTGGCCGCGCTGGTCAGTATGGCCATCGGCACCGTCCTCGGCATCGCCGCCGGCCACTTCCGCGGCTGGATCGGCGCCGCCATCATGCGGGTGACCGACTGGTTCCTGGTGCTGCCCTCGCTCATCACCGCGCTGGTCCTGGCGGCCATCCTCGGCGGCAGCACGTTCACCATCATCATGGCGATCGGCGTCACCTCCTGGCCGTCGACCGCCCGCCTGATCAGGGCGCAGACCCTGGCCGTGGAGGCGCGGCCGTACATCGAGCGCTCCAAGGCGCTCGGCGGCGGCCACTGGCACATCACCACCCGCCACGTGCTGCCGAACGTCGCCCCGCTGCTCCTGGCCAGCACCACGCTGGAGGTCGCCAGCGCCATCGTCACCGAGTCGACGCTGGCCTTCCTCGGCGTGACCGCGAACAAGACCTCGTGGGGCACCATGCTCCGCGGCTCCTACGACTGGAACGCGGCCGGCCAGGGGGCCTGGTGGTACATCCTCATCCCCGGCCTGTGCATCCTCGCGGTCGTCATGGCGTTCACGCTCTGCGGCCGGGCGCTGGAGACCGTGCTCAACCCGCGACTCCGGGGGGCGAAGGCATGAGCCTGCTAGAACTGGACGACGTCTCGGTCACCTACCGCATCGCCGAGGGCGAGGTGCCCGCCGTGCGCGGCGTGTCGCTCACCCTCGACCGCGGGACGGCACTCGGGATCGCCGGCGAGTCGGGGTCCGGCAAGTCGACGCTGGCCATGGCGCTGCTGCGGCTGCTGCCGCGCGACGCCCGCGTCACCGGCCGGATCCTGCTCGACGGCGAGGACGTCCTCACCATGAAGTGGGGCCGCCTGCGCGCGGTCCGCTGGGCCGAGGCGTCGATCGTGTTCCAGGGGGCCCAGCACGGGCTCAACGCGGTGCACCGCATCGGCGACCAGATCGCCGAACCGCTCCTCGTGCACGGCCTGGCCAAGCCCGGGCAGGCCGGCAAGCGGGTGGCCGAGCTGCTGGAGCAGGTCGGGCTGCCCGCCTGGCGGGCCCGCAGCTACCCGCACGAGCTGTCCGGCGGCCAGCGCCAGCGCGTGATGATCGCGATGGCGCTCGCCTGCTCGCCCCGGCTCATCATCGCCGACGAGCCGACGACGGCTCTCGACGTGATGGTGCAGGCCCAGGTCCTCACGCTGATCAAGGAGCTGGTGGCCGAGCACGACATCTCCCTGATCATGATCTCGCACGACCTCTCGGTGCTCGCCGACGTGTGCGACCGGCTCGCCGTCATGTACGCGGGCCGCGTGGTCGAACAGGGCCCGTCGCACCAGGTGTTCCACGACCCCCGGCACCCCTACAGCCAGGCCCTGGCCGCCGCCTTCCCGACGGTCGGCGACCCGGCGTCCCGGCTGGCCCCGCGCGGCCTCGGCGGCGACCCGCCGGACCCGATGAACCTGCCCACCGGGTGCTCGTTCCACCCGCGCTGCCCGGTCGCGCTGGAGGAGTGCCCGACGCTCGACGTCGAACTGTGGCCCGCCGGCGACCGCCGCGCCGCCGCCTGCGTCCACGTACGGGACCAGGGTCGCAACCACGGGCGGGACCGCGTACAGGAGGACGCATGACAGAGACCCAGGCCCCGGCCGAGGAGGTCACCACGGCCCGCCGTACCCTCCTGGAGGCCCGCGACCTGCACGTGGAGTTCACTTCGCGCGGGCGGCGCGCCCGCGCCGTCGACGGCGTGAACCTCGCGGTCGGCGAGGGCGAGATCGTGGCGCTGGTCGGCGAGTCCGGCTGCGGCAAGACCACGCTCGCGCGCACGCTGCTCGGCCTCGAAAGGCCCACGTCCGGCACGGTCCGGTACGGGGGAGAGCCACTGAAGTACAGCTCCCGGGCGCTCAAGGAGTACCGCAGGCAGGTGCAGCTCGTCCTGCAGGACCCGATGGGCTCGCTGAATCCGCGCCAAACCGTCTACGAGGCGGTGGCCGAGGGCCCGCGGATCCACGGCCTGCCGGACGAGGCGGAGGTGGTGAACACCGCCCTGGGCAGGGCCGGGCTGCGGCCCCCCGAGCGGTTCCTGCTGCGCTACCCGCACGAGCTGTCCGGCGGGCAGCGGCAGCGCGTGGTGATCGCCGGAGCGCTGGCGCTGGACCCGAAGGTGCTGATCGCCGACGAGCCGGTGGCCTCGCTCGACGCGTCGGTGCGCGGCGAGATCCTCGCGCTCCTGCTCAGGCTCCGCGACGAGCTGGGGCTGTCGGCCCTGGTCGTCACGCACGACCTGGGACTGGCCTGGAACATCGCCGACCGGGTGGCCGTGATGTACCTCGGCCGGGTCGTCGAGTCCGGGCCGGTCGAGCAGGTGCTGACCGCGCCGCGTCACCCGTACACGCAGGCCCTGCTGTCGGTGCTGCCCGAGTCGCCGGAACGGGTGGTGCTGACCGGCGAGCCGCCGGACCCGACCAGGATCCCGGGCGGCTGCCGCTTCCACGCCCGCTGCCAGGTCCTCGCCTCCGGCAAGGCCGCCGAGGCGGGCGTGGACGGCCGCTGCCGGAGCGAGCCGCTGAACATCCTGCCCGCCGCCGCCGGAGCCCAGGCGGCCTGCTACTACGCCGAGGCCACCGGCTGACGCGGTGGAGCGGTCGGCGGTGATCGCTAGAAAGCGCTTATCGTGGCCGGGGCCCGTTCGGCCCGGCTCAGCGCGCGGATCACCGCCGTCGCGCCGTGACGCCGCACGGCCAGCCGTGCCAGCAGGTCCACCACCGGGTCGACGACGTCCGCCGGCAGCGCGGGCGTCGGCACGCCGACGCTCGCCGCCAGGTCGTCGGAGTGCACGACCAGCTCCGTCACCCGGGTGAGCAGGAAGTCGTCCAGCGTCAGCGACCAGCCCGCCCACGGCAGGTGGACCACCCGGCCGGACGGCTGCGCCGGCAACGCCTGCCGCTGGCTCCCCAGCAGCTCCGCGGCACGGTCGGCGAGCGCCGCCGGCCCAGCGGCGGCGACCTGCTCGCCGCCGCGCCTGACGCTCACGTTGCTCTCGTGGTCGAGGCCCGCCTGCACCCACGGCGAACGGGAGTAGTGCTCCAGCAGGGTGACCGGCTCGTCGGCCACGTCGTCCGCCGACTTCAGCAGGCCGTCCACCCTGACGAGCTGGTTCGCCAGGTGACCGGCCAGGCCGGCGACGCTGAACTCGATCAGCGCGCTCGGCTTGGCCCAGGCGCCGGCCACCGCGGGATCGCGCAGGAGCGCCACGGCCGACTCAGCGGCGGTTAAGTAGGACCGTCTGATTTCCATGGTCGATCACCTTTCGGTATGCCCGGAGCCACCCTAACCGTGGCCAGAACCCCCGGCACGAGCTCCCCCGCCCCTGCCTCCCGCCCACGCCATCAGACCGCCACCCTCGAACCCGAAGGAACCGCGCACCTGCTGCGCGCTCTGTTCGGACTGCGATGGCCGGCGGCTGGGCGTCATCACCGAGGTCCAGCTCCAGCCCGATGACACCGAACACCGGACCTGGCCGGCCTACATAGCCAACCTGCGTGCTCGAGACGCATGCCAAGCCTGCCTGGTCGTCATCTGTCCGGACCGTGTCACCGCCGAGTGGGCCTCCCGGCGCATCGAGACCGGCCATCCTCGCCACGCTGGTCGAAGCCCTGGACCACATCGACCCTGAGCTGGCGGGACGTTACGCTGCGTATGTCACCGTGGCCCTCCGGGGCGACGCACAGAAGGAGATGGAGCGGCTCATGGCCACTGAGACCTTCCTGTACCAGGGCGAGTACGCGCAGACCCTGATCGCTCGCCCTCACCGAGGAGGAGCGGGAGCGGGTGATGTCCTGCGCCGACACCGGGACGCTGGAGAGGCGGCTGCGGCGTGCGGCGCTGGTCGACTCCCTTGACCAGCTCTTCGACTGAGGAAAAGGCGTTGATCGGGGCACCCCGCTCGGAGACGATCTCCGGATGAGCACCGGGCAGAGCGCGCGGCCCGTGGCGCTGGTCACGGGGGTGGGCAGGACCGTCGGCATCGGGGCCGGGATCGCGAGGCGGCTGGCGGCCTCGGGCTGGGACATCGGGTTCACGTACTGGACGGCCTACGACGAGCGGATGGCGTGGGGAGCCGAGGAAGGGGCCGCCGAGGCGATCAGGAAGGCCCTGACCGCCGAGGGCGCGGCCGTCGTGGCGGTGGAGGCCGACCTGGCCGGGACCGACGCGCCGGCGCGGGTCTTCGACGAGGTGGAGAGCCGGCTGGCGAACGTCACCGCGCTGGTGATGTGCCACTGCGAGTCCGTCGACTCCGGGCTGCTGGACACCACCGTGGCGAGCTTCGACCGCCACTTCGCGGTCAACGCGCGGGCGAGCTGGTTGCTGATCCGCGAGTTCGGCCGCCGGTTCAGGGGCGCGCCAGGTTCGGGCCGGATCGTCGCGCTCACCAGTGACCACGTCGTCGGCAACCTCCCGTACGGGGCGAGCAAGGGCGCGCTGGACCGCATCACCCTGGCCGCCGCCCGCGAGCTGGCCCACCTCGGCGTCACCGCGAACGTGATCAACCCCGGCCCGGTCGACACCGGCTGGATGTCCGGCGAGCTGCGCGACACCGTCGTCGGCCACACTCCGCTGGGCCGTCTGGGCACCCCGCGCGACACGGCCGACCTGGTGGAGTTCCTGTGCTCGCCGCGCGGCCAGTGGATCAACGGCCAGCTGCTCAAGAGCGACGGCGGCATCTCCGCGTAGGGGCGGGCCGGGCTACGCCCGGGTGGGTCACGGGGTGGCGAACAGGGCGCTGACGGACTCGCCGTAGTGGATGCGGCGCATCGCCTCGGCGAGGGCGGGGGCGATGGACAGGACCGTGAGCTTGTCGCCGGCCTTGGGCGGCGGGGGGACGGTGTTGGTGCAGACGATCTCCCGGACCTCCGGCAGCGCGCCGAGGCGCTCGATCGCGCCGTCGGAGAACAGGCCGTGGGTGCAGGCGATGCTGACGGAGCGGACGTTCCGTTCGCGGAGGCGGTCGAGGAGCTCGATGACCGTGCTGCCCTTGGCGATCTCGTCGTCCAGGATGATCACGTCCTTGCCGTCGACGTCGCCGATCACCGAGCTGATCACCACGCGGTCGTCGCTGAAACGCTGCTTGGCGCCCATCGCGACGCCGGTCCCGATCAGGCGGGCGAAGTGGGCGGCCTCCTTGGCGTTGCCCAGGTCGGGGGAGACCACGACCGTGTTGGACAGGTCGTGGCGGGCGAAGTGGGCGGCCAGTTCGCGCAGCGCGTGCAGGTGGTCGACCGGGACGCTGAAGAAGCCGTGCACCTGAGGCGAGTGGAGGGTCATCGCCAGCACCCGGCCCGCACCGGCGGCCACCATCAGGTCGGCCACCAGGCGGGCGCCCATGGAGATGCGCGGGGCGTCCTTCTTGTCGGAGCGGGCGTAGGCGTAGTGGGGCATCACGACGGTGGTGCGCGCCGCCGAGGCGCCGCGGGCGGCGTCCAGCATGAGCAGCAGCTCCACCAGGTGCTCCTGGGTGGGCGGCACCAGCGGCTGGATCAGGAAGACGTCGCGCTCGCGGCAGTTGGCCTGGAGCTGCACCTCGACGACGTCGTTGGCGAAGCGGGAGACGCGCACCGGATGGAGGGGGACGCCGAGGTTCGCGCAGATCTCCTCGGCGAGGTCGGGGTGGGCGCTTCCGCTGAAAACCGTGATGTCTCGCACGATTCCTAGAGGATAGCGGGTCACCCGCCGAGCAGATCAGAGGTCAGCGCGTCCAGGTCGTCGACCACCCGCCAGGCGAGGGCGAGCGCGTCCCGGCCGGGCGGGTAGCGCGGATGGGGAACGGCGACGACCCGCATGCCCGCCGCGTCGGCCGAGCGCAGCCCGTTGGCGGAGTCCTCCACCGCCACGCACGCGCCCGGCTCGACGCCCAGCCGTCTGGCCGCCTCCAGGTAGCCGTCGGGTGCGGGCTTGCCGCGGGCCACCTCCTCGGTGGAGACGGTGGCGTCGAAGCAGTCGTGCAGGTCCCCGGACTCCAGGACCACGTCGATGAGCCGCCGGGGAGAGGAGCTGGCCAGCCCGAGCGTGAAGTGGTCGGCGAGCCGCCGCACGGCCTCCGGGGCGCCGCGCATCAGGGGCAGGTGGTCGCGGTAACGCTCGGCCATCAGGTCGACGACCCGCCGGGCGATCTCGTCCGGCGGGAGCCGGACGCCGAGCTCGTGCAGGTACGCGGACCATTCGCCGGTGCTCATGCCCATGAGGCGGGACTGGGTGTCGGCGCGCCAGGTGCCGCCGTGCTCGGCGACGAAGGCGCGGCGTACCTCCTCCCAGACCGGCTCGGAGTCGACCAGCACACCGTCGAGATCGAACACACAGGCTTCCACGCCCCAGAACCTACCCATGCCACCAGATGTCCACTATTTCCCGAAAAGTCAATCCAAGGGAGCTTCATGGTGTTTCGGACGTACGTTGACTGTGATTTCCCGCTTTCCGGGCACTTCTCATGCATGGCCGAGCTTCCATACGAGCCGGACGACGCGGGCGTGGGGTTCGTCGCGCCGCTCACCTCCACCGTGGTGAGGGACGCCGACGGCGCGGTGGTGTGGGACGCGGACTCGTACGGCGGCGGCGACGGGGAGTGTCCGGCCACCGCGCACCCCAGCCTGTGGCGGCAGGCCGGAGCGCGCGGCCGGCACGGCCTGTACGAGGTGGCCGAGGGCGTCTACCAGGTGCGCGGCCTCGACCTGGGTCACCTGACCCTCGTCGAAGGGGACGCCGGGGTCGTCGTCGTGGACCCGCTGCGCTCCACCGAGTGCGCCGCCGCCGGGCTGCGGCTCTACCGCCGGCACCGGGGCGAGCGCCCGGTCACCGGCGTCGTCTACACGGGCTCACGGGCCGACCGCTTCGGCGGCGCGCGCGGCGTCACCCCCGGCGGCGTGCCCGTGCTCGCGCCCGCCGGTTTCCTCGACCGCGCCGCCGAGGAGTTCCTGTACGCCGCCCCGGCCGCCGCCCGCCGGGCCGCCTACACGTACGGACCCGCCCTGCCCGGGGGACCGGGAGGACGGCTCGGCCCGGCCCGCTCGGCCGGGACGGTCTCCCTGCTCCCGCCCACGGCCGCGATCGAGCGGACCGGCCAGGAGGAGACGCTCGACGGGGTGCGGTTCGCCTTCCTGCCGCTGCCCGGCGCGGCGCTGGCGTTCCTGCTGCCCGAGCGGCGGGTGCTCTGCCTGCCGGTGCGCGCTCCCGACGACCCGCCGGACGCGTGCGACCCGCGCCGGTGGACGCGCTGCCTGTCCCGGGCCGTCACGCTCTTCGCCGGCCGCGCGGACGTGGCCTTCGCCGCCCACCACGGGACCGTACGGGGCGCCGGGGAGATCACCCGCCTGCTGGAGCGGCACCGGGACCTGCACGCCTACCTGCACGACCAGACCGTGCGCCTGATGAACAAGGGGCTGACCGCCGAGGAGATCGCCGAGTGCCTGCAGCCGCCGCCCGCCCTCGCGGCCCTGCCGGGCGCGCCCGGCGTCGTCAGGGCCGTCTACCAGCACTACCTGGGCTGGTTCGACGGCAACCCGGCACGGCTGTGGGAGCACCCGCCCCGCCAGAGCGCGATCCGCTACGTCGAGTGCCTCGGCGGCGGCCCCGCCGTGGTGGCGCTGGCCGAGCGGTACGCCGCCGAGGGCGACCTGCGCTTCGCCGCCCAGCTGCTCGGCCACGCCGTCTTCGCGGACGAGGGCAACAAGCGGGCCCGCGACCTGCTGGCCGAGGTGTACACCCGGCTGGGCCACGGGGCCCGCGACGCCGCCTGGCGCAACGCGTACCTCATGGGGGCGCTGGAACTGTCGGACGGGATCACCCCGGCGGCCGGCGGGGGCGTCGCCCCCGGCGCGCTCGCCGCGCTCAGCCCCGAGCGGCTCTTCGACGCGCTCGCCGTCCGGGTGAACGGCCCGAAGGCCTGGCACGAGCGCCTGGCCATCGACTGGCACCTGACCGACCTGGGCCGCCGCTACCGCACGGTGCTGTCCAACGGAGCGCTCATCCGGCAGGACGACCCGCCGGACGGGCCGGTGGACCTCACGCTCCGGCTCACCAGGACCCAGCTCGCCGCCCTGATCGAGGGCCGGGGCGTCGGCGAGGTGTCGAGGGACGGTGACCTGCTGGCGCTCAGGCGCCTGTTCGCCGCGCTGGACGACCCCGTCCCCGGCTTCGCGATCGTGACACCCTGACCGGGCGCGTCCACAGCAGCGTGGCCGCGACCGCCAGCAGCACCGGACCGAGCACCAGCGGAGCCGACGGCCCGCCCGCGTGCCAGCTCGCCATGGCGGCGCTCACACA
The DNA here is from genome assembly GCF_050936535.1 of Nonomuraea sp. CA-218870. Taxonomy (NCBI): domain Bacteria; kingdom Bacillati; phylum Actinomycetota; class Actinomycetes; order Streptosporangiales; family Streptosporangiaceae; genus Nonomuraea; species Nonomuraea sp. CA-218870. The sequence continues at coordinate 1,250,236 of NZ_JBNJMN010000001.1, forward strand.
GGTCAGGACGGTCACGCCGAACACCGCCGCCCACAGCGGCAGCACGTACAGGAAGCCGAAGAACAGCGGGAACACCAGCCAGACCAGCGGCGGCGCCAGCAGTGAGAGCACTGCCCACGTCAGCGTGGCCGCCACCAGCCAGAGCTGCTCGCGCGCGTCACGAGTCATCGACCCAGCGTAACCGTCCGGTCGCTCACCGGCGGCACGGCGCGGCGGCCGCGTGCCGGGCGTCCGATCGGTGGCCGGGGGATGGCGGGTGTCCGGATCGGGCAGAGATCTGGTCTGCGCGCTGGTGAGCCCGGAGACGTGCCGGCCGCTGACCGAACCGGGGGGAGTACGTGGCGGACATCCGCAAGCAAGCGCTGGCCGTCTGTCTTGCGGCCGCCTTCATGGCCGGGCTCGACGTGAGCATCGTCAACGTCGCCCTGCCCTCGATCCGGGAGGGCCTGCACGCCTCGGAGGCGGGGCTGCAGTGGATCCTGTCCGGGTACGCGCTCACGTTCGGCCTGCTCCTGGTGCCCGCGGGCCGGCTGGGTGACGCGCGCAGCCGGCGGACGGTGTTCATGTGGGGGGTCGGGCTGTTCACGCTCGCCAGCGCAGCGTGCGGGATCGCCGCCACCATGCCGGTGCTGATCGTGGCCCGGCTGCTGCAGGGCCTGGCCGCCGGGCTGATCAACCCGCAGGTGTCGGGCCTCATCCAGCAGATGTTCCGGGGCGCGGAGCGGGGGCGGGCGTTCGGCGCGCTCGGCGCCACCATCGGCGTGTCCACCGCGGCAGGGCCGCTGATCGGCGGCGCCCTGGTCTCCGCCTTCGGCGCCGATCACGGCTGGCGGCTGGTGTTCCTGGTGAACGTGCCGATCGGGCTCGTCCTGGTGCCGCTGGCGTACCGGCTGCTGCCGCGGCCCGAGCGGGGGAGCGGCCACCGGGAGAGCATGGACCCCGTCGGGGTGCTGCTGCTCGGGCTGGGCGTCACGGTGCTGCTGCTGCCGTTCATCCAGCAGCACCAGTGGCCGGGTGCCGGCAAGTGGCTGCTCGTCCCGGTGTCGCTGGGGCTGCTGGCCGGGTTCGTGGCCTGGGAGCGGCGCTACCGCCGGGAGCCGCTGGTCAACCTGGCGCTGTTCGGGGTGCGTTCCTACGGCCTCGGCACCGCCATCGCGCTGCTCTACTTCGCCGGCTTCACCGGCATCTTCTTCATCTTCACCCTCTACCTGCAGGCGGGCCTGCACTACAGCCCGCTGATGGCCGGTCTGTCGATCACGCCGTTCGCGGTCGGCTCGGCCTGCGCGGCGCTGGTCGGCGGGCGGCTGGTGAACCGCGCGGGCCGGCGGGTGGTGGTGGCCGGCCTGGTGACGGTGGTCGCCGGCCTCCTGGCCACGATGGGCGCCACCCTGCTCGTGCCCGGCCCTGACGTCGCGCTGGCGACCGCGCTGCCGCTGCTCGTGGCGGGCGTCGGCAGCGGCCTGACGATCGCGCCCAACCAGGCGGTCACCCTGTCGGAGGTGCCGCCGTCGGGCGGCGGGAGCGCGGCGGGCGTGCTGCAGACCGGTCAGCGGCTCGGCTCGTCCATCGGCATCGCCGCCGCGGGCTCGCTCTTCTTCGGCGCGCTCGGCCAGGGCTGGCCGGTCGCCTTCAGACACGGTCTCACGGTCGTCGTGCTGTTCGTGTGCGCGGCGCTCGCCGCCGCGCTCTACGACCTGCTGCGCCGCCCGTGACGGCCGCTCAGGCCAGCAGCGCGGCCTCCACCGCCGGATCGAGGCCGACGGCGGGCCGGTCGGGCCGCTGGGGCGCCTGCCCGCCGATGCTCCGCAGCCAGGCCCAGGTGTCGGCCACGGTCTCCTCGACGGGCCGGCAGCGCAGCCCCGCCGCCACCGCCCTGGACACGTCGGCGCCGTGCATGAACGCGTGGTCGTCGCCGGTCAGCCAGATGGGCAGCTCCACCCACGGCTGGACGCCCGCCGCCAGGATCGCCTCCTCGCTCGTCCAGCGCAGCTCGGCGTCGGACCCGGTGACCCGCACGCAGGTCTCCAGCAGCTCCCGCATGGTGGTGAATCCCGGCGGACTCACCACGTTGAAGGCGCCGCCGACCCCGTCGAGCGCGGCTTCGAGGCACCAGCGGGCCAGGTCGCGGGCGTCCACGTACTGCAGGCCGAGGCTCGGGGGCTCGGGCGCGAGCACCGGCCCGCCCCGCGCGATCCTGGACAGCCACCAGGGCAGCCGCCCGATGTTCTCGTGCGGCCCGAGGATCAGCCCGGCCCTGGCGAGCAGCGCCCGCTCGCCGAACGCCGCGGTCGCGGCCAGCTCGCCGCCCGCCTTCATCTCCGCGTAGCCCTCGTCGCCGCCGTCGGGTGAGCCCTCGACGACCGGGGCGCTCTCGTCGGCCCCGTACGGGACGGGCGCGGCGTAGACGGACCGGCTCGACACGTACACGTAACGACCGGCGCGGCCGGCGAGCAGTGAGGCGGCGTCGCGCACCGCGGACGGCGCCCACGACCAGGTGTCGGCCACCACGTCCCACTCGCCGGCGGCCAGCGCGTCGAGCCCTCCTGGCCGGGTCCGGTCGCCGCGCAGCGCCGTCACCCCGGGGGGCGGCTCGTGCGTGCCCCGGTTGAACACCGTCACGTCGTGGCCGAGGGCCAGCGCCTCCGACACGAACGCCCGGCCCACGAACTCGGTCCCGCCCAGTACCAGCAATCTCATCCGCTCACTGTCGCGCCGCCGGCGGCACGGCGGAACCCCGCGCAGCCGACAGCGGAATCGCTCACAGCGAAATCCGAGGATTAAGCCCGAGATCACCGGGCAGAGGCGGGTCGGAGGTTGTCGCGAAGAGGGACCAGGGCCCGCTTCCCGTAGGTTTCAGGGGCGTCAGTTACGGGAAGCGGGCCCTGCCGCGTCCGGAGGTCAGCCGGTCACGGTGATCCGGTTCGTGGCCGGAGGCGCGATCGGGTTGTTCTGACCGAGATGGTCGACGAACGCGTCGATGTCGAGCGGGCCGCTCCACAGCTCCGTGCCCTCGGTGAACACCGGGAACGCGTCACCGCCGCCGACCAGGAAGTTGTTCATCGCCACCCGGATCGTCTGGGTGTCGGTCACCGGCTGCCCGTCGATCATGAGGGCGGAGACCTTGGAGCCCCACGCGGCGCTCTGGCTGTAGGTGTAGGTCAGGTTCGCCGACGGCTGCAGGATCCGGTTGAACGGCTGGTTGTTCGGGCCGCCGGTGAACTGCTGCTCCAGCGCCGTCTTCAACTGCGCCCCGGTCAGGGTGATCACCTGCATCAGGTTGTTGAACGGCTGGACCGTGAACGCCTCGCCGTAGGTGACGACGCCGTCGCCCTCACCGGCCGGCGAGCTGGCGTAGCTCAGCGAGGCGCGCAAGCCGCCCGGGTTCATCAGCGCGACCTGCGCGTTGCCGCCGGTCCTGGTGGCCGCCAGCTGGGCGTCGGCGATCAGGTTGCCGAGCGGCGACTCCCCGGAAGGGGCCGCGGTGTTCGGGATGTCCGCGGTGATGGTGCCGACGGGCCGGTTGGCCACCTCCGAGACGCGGTCCTTCCACGTCTGGACGAACGCGCTGATCTCCGCGTCGGGGGTGACCGTGCGGGTCACGACGTGGTTGTCGGCCACGACCGAGGCCCGGTCGATGTCCCTGGTGCGGAGGTCGACCTTGAGGTCCACCTGGGTGATGACCCGGCCGAACGAGCCGCCCTGGGAGTGCAGCCGGTCACGGCCCTTCGGGTCCTTGACCGTGCACAGGTACGCCTGGTGCGAGTGGCCGCTGAGCACGAGGTCGATCTCGGCGTCCACCTGGGTGGCGATCCGGTTGCCCGCGCCCGGGACGGCGCTGCACGCGTCGGGCGACTGGTTCGGCGTCACCTGGTCGCCCTCGTGCACGAGCACGACCTGCGCCTTCACCCCGACCAGCTTGAGCAGCTTCGAGGCCACGTTCGCGGCCTTGACCTCGTCCACGAACTTGATGTCCTTGATGCCCTCGGCGGTGACGATCGTCGGCGTGGTCTGCGTCACCAGGCCGATGAAGCCGATCGGCACCCCGTTCATCCACTTGACGCTGACCGGGGGCAGCGCGGGCACGCCCCAGTCGGCCATCAGCTTCTTGATCTGCGGGCTGGTGCCGAGCGCCGACAGCGCGTCGGTGCGCTCGTGGCGGTTCTTGAAGAGCACGTTGGCGCCCACGTAGTCGAAGGCGGCGCCCTTCCACCTGCCGGCGGGGGAGCAGCCGTCCACCGGGTGGCAGCCGCCCTTCATGATCCGCCGGAGCTCGTCGTACCCCTCGTCGAACTCGTGGTTGCCGACCGCGGCCACCTGGAGCCCGAGCTTGCCCATCAGCTCGACCGTGGGCTCGTCGTGGTAGGCGGCGGAGATGAGCGGGGTGGCGCCGATGAGGTCGCCCTGGGCCACCGCGATCGTGTTCCTGTCGGCCAGCGCCTTCAGGTGCGTGGCCACGTACGCGGCGCCGCCGGCGTCGACGGTGTTGCCGTGCTCGTCGACCATCCGGCCGGACGACCCGGTCGGTGGTTCGAGATGGCCGTGGAAGTCGTTCAGGGCGAGCAGCCGGACGGGGACCGTCCGTGGCTTGGGTGCCTTGCTCGCGTCTGCCGGAAGCCCGGCGAGCAGAATGCCGCCTGCGGCGACCGCTCCGGCGAGTCCCAGCCGGAAGAGTGAACGGGACGTCATGGCCCTTGACGTTACGGCGACAACCAGTGGAGCCAATGTCGCAAAGGTAACGATTCATCGGGTCCCCGGCTGGCGGTATTTGCCAGTTGTACGCCTAGAGTTCGAGCTGTGAGTACGCACGTGAAGATCAGAGAACGGCTGGACGACCAGGAAATCGCCGATGTCCTGAGTGTCGTCGAAGCGGCGACGGAGACCGACCGCGTCCGTCCCCTCAACGAGCACGTGATGCTGCACCTGCGCTACGGCGGCGACCCGCGCGCCCGCTCGGTGCTGCTGTACGCGGACGGGCTCGTCGGATACGCGCACGTGGACCCCACGGACGAGGTTGAGGGTCCCAGCGGCGAGCTGGTGATCCACCCGGCCCACCGGGGCCGCGGTCACGGCGGGGAGCTGCTGCGCGCGGTGCTGGACCTGGCGGGCGGCAGGCTGCGGCTCTGGGCGCACGGCGGCCACGCCGGCGCCGAGGCGCTGGCCGCGTCGCTGGGGCTCGTGCGCGCCCGCTCGCTGTGGCAGATGCGGCGCTCCCTCTACGCCCCGATCCCCGAGGCCACCCTGCCGGACGGCGTCACGCTCCGCACGTTCGTGCCCGGCCAGGACGAGGAGGCGTGGCTCAAGGTGAACGCCGCCGCCTTCGCCCACCACCCCGAGCAGGGGTCCTGGACCGTGGAGGACGTGTCGCGGCGCGAGCGCGAGCCGTGGTTCGACCCCGCCGGGTTCTTCCTGGCCTTCCGCGGCGACCGGCTCGTCGGCTTCCACTGGACCAAGATCCACGGATCCGACGAGCACGGCCACGAGCCGCTCGGCGAGGTCTACGTCGTCGGCGTCGACCCGTCCCAGCAGGGCACCGGCCTCGGCAAGGCGCTCACCCTGACCGGCCTTGAGCACCTGCGCTCGCGTGGCCTCGCCCAGGCCATGCTCTACGTGGACGAGACCAACACGGCGGCCATCCGCCTGTACGAGTCGCTCGGGTTCGCCCGCTGGGACGTCGACGTGATGTACGCGGCTACTCCACCGCCCAGTGCAGGGCGTAGTACGACAGAGCCGCCACCAGGGCCGCAGCCGGGATCGTGAGGATCCAGGCGGTCACGATGTTGCCCGCGACCCCCCACCGCACGGCCGACAGCCGCTTGGTCGAGCCCACACCCATGATCGCCGAGGTGATCGTGTGCGTGGTCGAGATCGGCGCGCCGAACCCGATCGCGGCCCCGTACAGGACCGTCGCCGCCGCGCTCTCGGCGGCGAAGCCCTGCGGCGGGTCGAGCGCGATGATGCGGCGGCCGAGCGTACGCATGATGCGCCAGCCGCCCGCGTACGTGCCCAGGGAGATCGCGGCCGCCGCGGCCAGGATCACCCACTGCGGGATCGGGTCCGACGGCGCCACGTAGCCCCCGACCGCGAGCGACAGGAAGATCACGCCCATGGTCTTCTGCGCGTCCTGCAACCCGTGGCCGAGCGCCATCGCCGCGGCCGAGACCGTCTGCGCGTAGCGGAACCCCCGGTTGGTCTTGCCGGGCTGCGCGTGCCGGAAGATCCAGTAGATCGCGATCATGATCGCCGCGGCGAGGCTGAACCCCACCAGCGGCGACAGGATCATCGGGATGACCACCTTGTCCACCACGCCGTCCCAGTGGACGACGCTGGCCGACGCGAGCGCCGAGCCGATCAGGCCGCCGATGAGCGCGTGACTGGAGGAGGAAGGCAGCCCGAAGTACCACGTGACCATGTTCCACGTGATCGCGCCGATCAGTCCCGACGCCACGATCACCAGGCCGTGCGAGCCCTGAGGCGCGTCGATGATGCCCTTGCCGACCGTCTGCGCGACCTGGGTGCCCAGGTGGGCGCCGATGAAGTTCATCGCCGCCGCCATGAACAGCGCGGCCCTGGGGGTCAGGGCCCGGGTGGAGACGGAGGTCGCGATGGCGTTCGCCGCGTCGTGGAAGCCGTTGGTGTAGTCGAAGATCAACGCCACCACGACCACGCCGATGATGAGGGCGAGCGTGAGGTCCACCGGGCCTAGCTTTCCTTGACCGCGATGGACTCGACGGTGTTGGCGACGTGCTCGAAGGCGTCGGCCGCCTCCTCCAGCGCGTCGATGACCTCCTTCATCTTCATGACGGTGAGCGCGTCGTACTCGCCGCTGAAGAGCTTGGCCAGCAGCCGGCGGTAGACCTGGTCACCCTGGTTCTCCAGGCGGTTGACCTCGATCCAGTACTCGTTGAGGTTCTTCATCGACCGCAGCCGGGGCATCGCCTCGGCCGTCAGCTCCGCCGCCCGCTCCAGAACCTCCACCTGCCGCACCACGTCCTTGGGGAGGTGGTCGATCTGGTAGAGCACGATGAGGTCGGACGCCGCTTCCATGGCGTCCATCACATCGTCGAGGTTGGAGGCGAGACGGTAGATGTCCTCGCGGTCGAACGGAGTGATGAAACTCTCGTTGAGCCGGTTCATGATCGCATGAGTGCGTTCGTCCCCGGCGTGCTCGCAGGCCCGCATCTTCTCGGCCAGGGACTCCCGGTCCGATCCGTCGCTGATGATCTCTACGAGCAGGCGTGATGCGGTGACCAGATTGTTCGCCGAGTCGGCGAACAGGTCATAGTAGCTGTCCTCACGTGGCGTGAGCCGCAGGCGCACGTCGTTCTCCAGATGTGCGGGGATGGTCCGTGGAAAGGGTAAGGCTTACCAGGTGAAATGCGAACTTCATGTCCCCTTCTCCTAGTCGCTACCCTCCGTATGCTGTACGACACCGGGGCCAGAGTACTTCCACCGACATGTCGCCGCGCAGGCGGGTACTACACCTTCGTCCGATGGAACTTCTGGAACGACCGCGACGGCGTCGGCCCGCGCTGCCCCTGGTAACGCGACCCGTACTTCTCCGACCCGTACGGGAACTCGGCCGGCGAACTCAGCCTGAACACGCACAGCTGCCCGATCTTCATCCCCGGCCACAACTTGATCGGCAACGTGGCCACATTCGACAACTCCAGCGTCACATGACCGCTGAACCCCGGATCGATGAACCCGGCCGTCGAATGCGTCAGCAGCCCCAGCCGCCCCAGTGAACTCTTGCCCTCCAACCTCGACGCCAGATCGTCGGGCAGCGTGATCACCTCATAGGTGGAGGCGAGCACGAACTCCCCAGGATGCAGGATGAACGGGTCATCCCCATCCGGTTCGACCAGCCGCGTCAGATCCGGCTGCTCACTGGACGGATCGATGTGCGGATACCTGTGGTTCTCGAACACCCGGAAGAAGCGGTCGAGCCGCACGTCGATGCTGGACGGCTGGACCATGTCACGATCGAACGGATCCAGCGCCAACCGGCCGGCGTCGAGCTCGGCGAGGATGTCGCGGTCAGATAGCAGCACGAGGAGCAACCTACCGGGATGCGGCTATGGCTTGGTGAAGTGGTCACGGTTTCCGCTAGAGTGTTGGTCGCGGCCTCGGGTCGCAGGCGGGTGTAGTTCAATGGCAGAACATCAGCTTCCCAAGCTGACAGCGCGGGTTCGATTCCCGTCACCCGCTCCACCAACTCTCAGGCAAGTAGCTCAGGCAGCAGCCTGAACGCTGGTACGTGCCTGGGGCGGATGAGCGTGAAATCCCGCCGGTCGATCGTCGCGATCTGCGTGACGCCCAGACGTTCGGCAATAGCGACTACGGACACGTCAGCCGGGTCGAGGCGAGCATCCTTGTAGAGTCGGACGAGTTCGGCCATCCGCCTCACATCCACAGGAAGTAGCTCAACCAGCTCGAACTCCTCGATTACGAGATCAAGAAACTGGGCGTGTACAGCAGGTCCCATGTGCCTGTTGATCGTCCAGCCGGCTTCAATCAAGATTGTCGACGGAAGGAGCAACGGCCCCTCCAGACACTCAAGAAGCCGTACACATGAGACATGGTGCATGTCGTCTCGATCGACGACAGCGATCAATGGGCCGGTGTCCAGAAGTGTGGCGATCACACCGACCGATTGAACCGCTCCGCCAGCAGATCTTCGACCCGTTCTGACAGATCTCCCTCGCCAGATGCGCCGATTCCGGCGATCGACAGCCGACGACGCCGAACCGGCTCAGATGACTCCTCGTCGGCCGCCTCGGCCAATTCCGGATCTGTCTTGACCAAACGCAGCAGCCGACGTGCCTGCTCCGGAGACAGCCGGTCCACCAGATGGTGAAGCTCATCATGCGCATGCTCAGCGCTCATGCCCACGAGTCTACGCAAGCAGTTCCGCTAGCGGCAGCAGCACCACACCCAAGGGCTGTCGTACGACCGTAATCATCGCCTTCAGGCCCGCACGAGTCTCTCGACACGTAGGTTTTGTGCCAGATGCGTGCCAGAACGGACGGGGCGCTGCGGTCACTCACGGCTACTCACGAGCAGCAGATACCCTCTGGCCTGCACCGTCGCTTCCCAGCTCAGCGCAGCAAGATCAGTAGATGGTTCCCAAGCTGACAGCGCGGGTTCGATTCCCGTCACCCGCTCCAAGACTGAAGGCCCAGGTCGCGGAAGGTTTCCAGGCCCGATCCTTGATCGTTTTCAGGGCTGTTCGAGTTCTCGGGCCATTAGCACGATCACCACTGGCAACACGGCAGAAAGCCGAGCCAAGGGCGACCAAAGATCGGGGTGGCCCTCCCCATGCTCACCAGCGCATGTCGTTGATCGCGATACGAGCCCGGGAGATCTATCAGGTGGCCGGCGAGGCTCTGCCACGTCTTGATGTGTCACGATGCCGACATGCAGCTTGATCAAAACCTCGTCGACGCGGCCATTGCACAGATGGATCGGCGATGGCCCCCTGGCGAGCAGGGCGGTGCCGCGGCCGTCTACTTGAACGATGGGCAAATCCTGACCAGCGTCGGCCTGGACAACCTCAACGGCGGAGTATCCCTATGCCACGAGACCGGCGCCATCTGCCAGGCTTACACACTCGATAAGAAGATCACCGCCTCCGTATGCGTATATCGGGACCCCGAACGTGAGCGCGTCCTCGTCCTTCCTCCGTGTGGCATCTGCCAGGAGCGTCTGGCCCTGTGGGGACCTGACGTCCAGGTCGGTGTACCCGACGACTCCAGCGCGACGGGATGGAGGGCTCGCACTCTTCGCGACGTGAACCCGTTCTACTGGGGATCGCAGTTCACCGAGGACGGGACCTGGCCGGCCCCTGAAGTCCACTTCTCCTGACCGACGCAAGTACGGCCCGCAGTGACAGAGTCCTGGCCGACACCCCTCACCGGCCGGTGATCCCCGTGCCATTCGCGTGCCATCAGCCCCCGGTAACGAGGGGTCAACCACGGTCACTCACGACCAGTCCAACCCCCAGGTCAGCCGCCCTACATGAGGTGATCGCTGCACTTCCCGAGCTGACAGCGCGGGCTCGATTCCCGTCACTCGCTCTCTTGGAGAGCCATGCTCGCCGCTCCCTGTGGGTCGGCTTCGCCGGGCTTTCGTCCTGATCGGAGGGACGGCCCCTGAGGCCTCCGCGTGCCATCCTCATCGTGAGGCTTGTCGTCTCAGGGCGCGGTTGCTGTCGCCTTGCAGATCGGTCTCGCGTACGTCGGCGCCTCCGCAGGATTCCGCGTGCTCTTTCGCGGGCTAATCTTTCAGGGTGGATCACGATGAGCCTGTGATCGAGTTGTGGAGTGATGCCGAGCTTGCTGTCGGGGCCGGCTTGGCCGTTCTGTTGATCCTCCTGCCCACTGTCGTCTGGCTTGCCAGGGTCATGCTGTCCCGCCGCAGATAGTGCCGTCGGCGGCAATGAACCCGCGACCTCACGGCGCGCCGCTGCCCACGACGCTCACGATCAAAGTCGCATGAGACCGGCAGCAGCTGGTCGAACGCGTGAAGAGCTCTTCGAGGTGTGCCTGATAGTCGACGTACCACCATCTGACACCATGTCCGTCGATGAAGCCCGCCAGAGCCCTTTCACGATAGGCGGCCACTCGGCAGCGATCGATGCAGGTCCCAAGCTGACAGCGGATTCGGTTTCCGTCACCCGCTCCACCTGTGAAGGCCCAGGTCAGAGATCGATGCTTCCTGACCTGGACCTTGATCATTTCTAATGCCTTCTCGATGTATCCACGTCACTCGGACGCCACTGGGGGTCGCGGCCGAGGAGACCAAGGACGCGGTGCTGGAGTGGGGCGTCGTCGGGAACTTTGACCTCTGGGCCGAAGACGACGATGCCGGGACCGAGGGCGCCAGGGATGCGCATTTTCTCAGGGATCTGCTGGAGACCGGGCCACATCGCCTCGATCTCAGACGGGTCGATCGTGTCGTCCTGTCCGGTGGCGCGGGCGAGGTCCCAGCCGTGCAGGACCATGTCGGCACTGACCACCTGGTCGACATGCTGCTCGACGGTGAGCCGCCCTGCCGGAGTGCCCACCTCGCTCGCGGCGATGGCCCGGTCAGCGAGCAAGGCTTCCACGTCGGCACGTGCCGAGACGAAGGCGGCAAGCGGGTCCTCCTCTACGGTGGGCGCGGCGCTGAGCGACTTGCCGAGTGGGCTGAGCATCGCGCCGTGCATGTCGACGATGTGGCCGACGACGTCTCTGGCGTTCCACTCATCGCAAGGCGACGGGTTGGACCACTGATCGGGCCTGACGGCGGCGACCTTGGCCGCGAAGTTGTCGGCACGAACCCCGTAGCGGGCGGCGATCTCGTTCATGGGCGCTCCCTTTTTCCTCAGCCTGGCCAGGGACGGTATACGAGACGGGCGACAGAATCCCCACGGTCAGGCCGAATCGCGTGGACCGGGCGCGGGCCACGATCGGGGGCGATGTCTCCAGCCTGTTGCGCGGCGGTCAACCGTACGGTGAGGAAGTTCTCCAGCGCGTTGGGCAGGGTGAGCTCGACTGCGGCGAGCGGCGGGTCAGTGAAGGCCGCGGCCTGGCTGGGAAAGAGTGAGGATCCGCGCGGTGACCAGGTCCGGGGCTTCGATGGGCAGCGGGTGTCTGCGCCCGGCCGCCTGCCCGGATCGATCGGATCTACATCAGCAGGACTCGGTCGGCGTCGACATCGAACCCGAGATCTGGATGGTCGGGAGATCCTTCCGCGCTCAGCAACACAGACTTCCCGAGACGTCGTCCGAGCAGGTAGAAGAGTTCCACGAGGACGTCCAGCCGTTCCTGCCCCTGCAACTCTCTGAGATCGACGTCGAAGTCGATCGACTCGGTTTGATACATGCGGAAGATGATCAGCATGTCGGGGGCCAGCCAGACTCTGAGCTCAGGTACGCCGCCGGCATCGGCCGCTACGGCCATGTCGGCAGCCGAAGTGAGCTCCGTCGGTTCGCCACCCACCAAGTAGGTGCGATTTGCGCGACTTCTCCTGGAGTCACCCGTCATAGCGGGCCCAGTGTCTCCTCCGGGGTGGTGTCCAGGTCCAGGCTTTCCAGGACCGCGAGGAGTTGTCGTTCCTCGTAGCGGAAGTGGCTTTCCATGATCGCTTCGATCCCTTCCAGGTGGCGGTCGAGTTCGGCGGGGGTGGCCGCGCGTTCGACCGCGGCGCGGAGGCCGGCGACCAGGTGGGCGATCATCGAGTGGTCCTGTTGGAGGGAGCGCAGCACGGGTGCGAGGTGCGGGTGCGCGGCCTCGATCGCGGGGAACAGCTTCCGGTCCTCGCCCCGGTGGTGCCCGTCGAGCGCGGTGCAGAACCCGTGGCAGTAGAGCAGCAGGTCACGGGTGGCGCTCTCGCCCGGTGCCCCGTCGTCGAGCGCGGTGCGGGTGACGAGGAGGGCCTCGCGCAGGCGGGTGTGCACGCGGCGCAGTTCGTGGCTCCAGGCGACGAGCCTGGTGGTCTCGCGGTCAGTCACGGAAGACTGAAGGATGCGACGAGAACATCGTCAGGCTCCTTCGATCCGGCGCCTCCATGCCTGACACGGCCTGTCACCGGCACGCGACGCTGGCGCCAGCCTATCGGAAACCGCACCGCTATGCCCCGACCCGTCCGCCGGCGGTGTGCAGGTCGGACGCGAGGTCGCGCCAGGCGGCGGCCTCCCGCATCGCCTTGCGGCACCGCACCAGGGCTCGGGGCCAGTTGACGACCACGGCGCCGCGGAGCCGGTCGTGCTCGTCCGCGTACAGCGCCGCGAACCGCTGATCGGCCATCGGATCGCCCAGCACGGCCGTGGCCGCCGGTCCGGTCGCGTCGCCTATCACGTGGATCTTCCAGTCGTGCTGGTCGCTCCAGACGAAGTCGACGGGCCGGTACGGGCGGGGTGAGCGCGGTTCGATGATGTTGTGCGCCACGCAGGCGGCCTGGTCGACCGCGTTGGTCCAGTGCTCGGCGCGCACGTGACGTCCCCGGGTGAGGTCGAACCAGCGCGCGACGTCGCCGACCGCGTAGACGTCGGTCGTGCCCACGGCCCGGCAGTACTCGTCGCAGACGAGGCCGTCGTCCAGCTTGAGGCCGGACGCGGCGAGCCAGCCGTCGCCGGTGGCGGCGCCGATCCCGGCGACCACGGTCGCGGCCTGGAGCTCGGTGCCGTCGTCCAGGGTCACCGCCAGGTGCCGCCCGCGGCCGGAGACGCCGGACACGCCCACGCCCATCAGGCACCGGACGCCCGCGTTCTCGTGCAGGGCCAGGACCGCTCGCGCGATGTCCGGGCTCAGCGATCTGCTCAGCGGGAACGGCTGGACGTCGACCATCGTCACGTCCAGGCCGAGCCGGCGTCCTGTGGAGGCGACCTCGGCCCCGACGAACCCGGCGCCGATCACCACGAGAGGGCCGCCGGCCATGAGGTCGCGGCGCAGCCCGGCCGCGTCGGCGAGCGTGCGTACGACGTGCACCCCGTCCGTCGTCGCCCAGGGCGGGCGGCGGGCAGAACCGCCGGTGGCGACCACGAGCCGGTCGTAGCGGGCGGTACTCCCGTCCTGGAACGCGACCACGCGGGCCCGGGGGTCGAGTCCGACGGCGCGCAGGCCGAGACGCAGGTCGATCCGGGCCGCGCGGGCCTGTTCCGGCGTCAGCAGGCGGATGCCGTCCGGGACGGCCGATCCGGTGAGCAGCGCCTTGCTGAGCGGTGGCTTGTCGTAGGGCGCCTCCGTCTCCAGGTCGACCAGGACGATCTCGCCGTCGTACCCGCCGCCGCGGAGGGCCTGCGCGGTGCGGACGCCGCCGACGGAGGCTCCGACGATCAGGGTGCGCGTCATGCGCCGGTCACCCTGAGCGCGGAGACGGGGCAACTGCGCACCGCCTCCTCGACGCGCCGGCGGTCCTCGTCGGCCACCTCGGTCCTGAGGACCACCACGACTCCGTCGTCGTCGATGTCGAAGTAGCGGTCGGCGCCGACGACGCAGTTGGCGTAGCCCTGGCACGCTTCCGGATCGGCTTCTACGGCTGCCACGTGTATCACTCCTGTGAGAGGTCGAGGGTTCACCTGACGCGGATGCCGCCGTCGGAGTGGGCGACGTCCCCGGTGACGCCCCGGGCGCGCCGGGAGGCCAGGTAGACGTAGCTCCAGGCGTGGTCCGTTCCCGACATGGCGATCGCCAGGGGGACTCTTCCGGCGAGTTCGGCCGCGCGTCCCGGGGTGTCGTTCAGCCGCTTGTCACGCAGGCCGAGCGTGGTGGGGCCGCGCAGGTCGGTGTTCATGGTTCCGCCGGGCGCCACCGCGTTGACCCGGATGTCGGGTGCGAGCTCGTGCGCCAGCGCGGTGACGAGGCCGCGCACGGCGTGTTTCGAGCTGACGTAGAGCACGCCGCCGCGTCCCGGGTAGTAGGCGGAGGTCGACTCGGTCAGGATCACCGAGCCGCGCGACCTGCGGAGCTCCGGCAGCGCGGCCTTCACCGCGTGCAGGTTGCTCTTGACGTTGACGGCGAAGATCTCGTCGAAGGCGTCGTCGATCTCGTCGTCGTCGAGGTCGGCCAGCCCTCGGTAGAAGTCGAAGATGCCGACGCAGTGGACCAGGACGTCGAGGCCGCCGAACTCGTCCGCCGTCCGGCGGACCGCGGCGCGGTTGTCGGCAGGGGTGGTCGCGTCCCCGACGACGACGGGCACGCCGGGCAGTTCCGCGGTGAGAAGGCCGGCTTTGTCCGGGTCGCGTTCGAGAACGGCGACCCGGGCGCCCTCCGACAGGAAGGCGTCGACGACGGCGCGTCCGATCCCGGACCCTCCGCCGACGACGAGCGCGCGCTGGCCGTCCAGCCAACCGGTCATCGGGCGACACTCCTGACTGCTTGGGGGGTTCCGTGGCGAAGAGGGCCGGCGGCGGTGAGTCGTCCGCGCGGGCGGCCGCACCGGCCGCGCCGGGCAGGCGGGCTCACGGGGTGTCCGCCAGCAACGGCCTGAACGGATGCCCGACCATGGCCGACAACGTCGCCGTGTTCTGCCAGGTCAGGGCTTCGAGTTCGAGCGGGTCGACGGTGATCCACTGGCCGGTCTTCGGGGAGTCGATCAGCAGCCGGGTCCCGTTCCTGGTCTGTACGCACACGACGCGGATCTCGGCGAACTCGTTGGCGATCACGATGGGGTCGCCGACCGCGTGGTCGAGGAGGCGCCGGCGTCGCTCGGCGGCCTGCTCGGCGGCGCGACGGTCCTCTTCCTCTCCTTCCCAGGTCAGGCTCATAGGAAGATCGCCAGGTTCTGCATGCGGATCACCGACTCGTCGGCGGAGATCAGCCTGCGGGCCAGCTTCCACTCGCCGTCGCACTGCCGCAGGAGGTCTTCGCGGCCCGCCGAGACGAGCGCGGACTCCCCGACGTCGCCGCGGCTGCGGAACAGGAGCACGGCGGACTCGACGACGAGTTCGTCGTCCCGGTCGGTGGCGAAGGTCCGTACGTTGGTGACGAAGTGACGGAGCCGGGACGGCGGGTCCTCGGTCCAGGCGTGCTCGGTCGCGAACCGGGCCACTCGCTGGCGCAGGGAGTATCTGTTCTCGTCGAAGTGGGCCATGCCGGGGGCGGTGTCGTACCCGGCGCCCAGCGCCGTGGTCACCTTCACCGGCATGTAGTAGTGGATGTCCTCGGTCAGCAGGTCCAGCCAGGCCGGGTAGTCCTGCTCGTCGAGGAGGTAGGCCTCGTCGACGAGCCATCGGTGGGCGGTGAGGTGCCGGGTGTCGTCGAAGGCGAGCGTGGCGCCCACGCGGCTCGTGGTCGAGGCGTGCCCGCCGAGGGGCGACCGGCGGGAGTCGACCCGGAGGTGATGGGGGTTCATCGGCCCGCCTCCGTGAGGTCGTCGCCGAGGCGTGGTGAGGCGGGCGTCCCGACCTCGACGGGGGCGTGGCGGACGGCGGGTCGTTCCAGGTGGTCGGCCCAGTCCTTGAGCAGGAACCGCTGGTTGTACTCGCCGTAGCCGACCCTGGCCACCCCGGGTCCGGCGAACTCGTCGGGGGTCAGGGCGGGGACCACGGGGCTGTCGTCGGAGCGCAGCCCCATCCTGTTGTTGAGCAGCAGCCGGCGCGCCATCGACCCGGCCGCCGTGGTGGTGAGCGACACCCAGTTCTCCACGTCGTCCTGCTCGAACATCCCGGTGCTCCCGAAGCACATGAGGTAGGCCTTGTAGGACAAAGCCTTGAACTCCTCCGGCGCCTCCTTGTCGACGGCGAACCACGACAGCACCTCGGTCTCGTCCTCACTGATCGGCTGCCATTGGCGGATCGAGATGAACGGGAGCACGTCGTCGGAGTCTTCGATCTTCGGCCAGTTGTGCACGAAGCTGAGGTTGGGGAACACCGACGCCGCGGAGATCATGAAGCCGTTGTCGCCGATCACGGCCAGCTGCTCGGCCGACCAGTTCGCCTTCATCCGCTCGATCATGGCGTCCGGGTAGCCGACGTACCGGAGTCGCTCGTCGAGGGTTCCGGGGGGCAGCTTGTAGGTGGTGCCGCCGCCGCGTCCGGCCCAGTAGGTGCAGCCGTCTTTGCGCTTCTCCGCCTTGGGTTCGCGGAAGAGGCCGATCTCCACCACGCTGGCGTGGGTCTGCGGCGTGTGGTACATGTCCCCGGCGAAGTTCTCGGCGCCGATCTTCCAGTTGGCCTTGACCCGCCAGCGCTGCGGGCCTCTGAGCTCGATGCCGCTGGCCGACTGTTTGGTGTAGTAGTCCAGGTAGAACGTGAAGTCCCCGAGGTAGTCCCTGAGCGGCGGCGCGTCGGGGTCCAGGCTGATGAAGATCAGCCCGTTGTACGTGTCGAGCGCGGGCGCGGGCAGCAGGGTCTGTCCCTTGCGGCGGAAGCCCGCCTCCCCGCCGTACGCCTCCTGGTGGAAGGGCAGGCCGACGATCCGGCCGTCGTTGCGGTAGGACCAGCCGTGGTACGGGCATCGGAAGTGCGTGGCGTTGCCCATCTCCGCGCGGCACACCTGCATGCCCCGGTGCAGGCACATGTTGAACATGACCCTGACGTCGCCGTCGTTCCCCCGGGCGACGATGAAGGAGTCCTCCAGCACTCGGCGTACGACGTAGTCGCCGGGCTCGGGCACCTCCGACTCGTGTCCCACGAACATCCACGCCCTGCTGAACAGCCGCTCCCTCTCCAGGTCGAAGATCTCGCGGTCGTTGTAGATGTGGGCGGGGGTCATCCCGCGTCTGACGTCGTCGAGGACGGTTCCATGATCAAGCATGCCGCATGAGCCTCAGCTTCCTAGTTCTGTCTATCAGAGGCATTCTCTACAGGTAAGAGTAGAACGGCAAGCGATGGCGCGAACTTCGAGCCCGCGGCCGGGCTGGACCGGCCGCGGCGCGACCCTGCGCGGGCGGACCGCGATCAGGTGTGATCGCCGGGAAGCCCGGCGCCGGCTCAGGTTTCAGAGATATCCTCTGCACATGAGAATCTGTCGGCGCAGGGCGGGCCGGCGGGCTCCGGGCCGAGCCCGGCGGCCTTGAGGTGACGAGGTTCTCAGCCTGACGCCGTGGCGGGGAGCGGCCGCCTTTCGTATCGGGATGCCGCACGACACGTTCATGGACAAGCCGTGTGTGGGAGAACCGCATACACGTGAGAGGAGGGCGGGGGAAACGGCTCGTCAGAGCACCGCGCCCCCCGACGACGGATGGCGGACAAGCAGCAGCCGGGGCGGCCCAAGGGGACCCCGCAATATCCCATCGAGTCCGTGGACAACGCGCTGCGGCTCCTCCTGTGGTTCCGCGACCACCGCCAGATCCGGCTGACCGACGCGAGCACGCATCTCGGGGTGGCGTCGTCGACCGCGCACCGGCTGCTCGCGATGCTGCAGTACCGCGGGTTCGTGCGGCAGAACCCCGCGACCCGCGCCTACGAGCCCGGTCCCGCGCTGAGCTCGGTGGCCTCGGCGATCGTGCGCCACGTCGACGTGCGCACACGCGTGCGCCCGGTGCTGGAACGGCTGAACAAGGAGTTCGGTGAGACGGTGCACCTCGCCCGGCTCGAAGGGCACAGCGTCAACTTCCTCGACGCCGTGGAGAGCACGCGCGCGGTGCGCGTCAGCTCGCGGGCGGGCATGGTGGTCCCGGCCCACGCGACCTCCAGCGGGAAGGCCATGCTGAGCCGCCTGCCGATGGAGGATCTGCGCGAGCTCTACCCGGACGAGGCCCTGGAGCCGGTCACCAGGAACACCCTCGTGACGAGGGACGAGCTGGAGGCCGCGGTCGAGCAGGCCAGGCGGCGGGGCTACGCGACGAGCCAGGAGGAGAGCGAGGAGGGCGTCGCCTCCGTCGCGGTCGCGATCGAGAGCCCGAGCGGCACCCTCTTCTGTCTCAACGTGTCGGTGCCGACCTACCGGATGACCGCGTCGCTGAAGAAGGAGATCGCGCAGTCGCTGAAGAACGCCGCCGACGAACTGAGCGCCGAGCTCGTCTGACCGCGTCGGGGAGCCGCGCCCGTCCGTGCTCGCCGGCTCCTTGAACGGGTGTTCCCTCAGGGCATAAGCTAGCGATCGCTAAGTGCTGGAGGGCTGCCGCGGCCCCCGCCCGGCCGGAGGTGCCGATTGCTTCGCGCCCTTTCAGGAAGGAACGTCCCGTGACCGGTCGCCCGACCGCCCTGGTGACCGGCGCCTCACGGGGCATCGGCTTCGCCATCGCCCACCGCCTCGCGGAAGCGGGCCACGACCTGATCGTGTGCGCCCGCCGGGCCGGGACGGTCGCCGACGCCGCGCGGAGACTGGCCGCGACCGGGGCACGGGTGCACGCCGAGCAGGTCGACCTGGCCGTGGAGGAGGACGTGCGGCGGCTGGTCGAGGTGTGCCAGGAGAGGTGCGACCGGCTCGACGTGCTCGTGCTCGGAGCCGGGATCGGGACGGCGGGGCCGATCGAGGAGGTGCCGCTGCGCCGCTTCGACAAGGTGTTCGCGGTCAACGTCCGCGCCCCGTACGCGCTCGTACAGGGCCTGCTGCCCCTGTTGCGCAAGGGCGCCGCGGCGAATCCGCGGCGCGGCGCGAAGATCGTCGCGCTGGCCTCGATCACCGGCGTCTACCCCAGTCCCGGCCTGGCCGTGTACGGCGCCAGCAAGGCCGCGCTGGGGGCGCTGTGCCGATCGGTCAACGCGGAGACCTCGGCGTCGGGGGTGTCCGCCACGGTCATCAGTCCCGGCTACGTCGACACCGACATGACCGAGGGGGTCCGCGACGAGGTCGACCCGGCCGCGATGATCAGCACGTCGGACATCGCCGAGCTCGCGATGAGCGTCACCCGGCTGTCGGTCAACGCGGTCGTCCCGGAGCTGGTCGTCACCAGGCCGGGCGGGCAACTGCATCGAGCGTGACGGCGCGTGTGACGGCGGCGGGCCGCGGTTTGCCAGCCGTGACGGTCGATGAGAAAGTCTGTCTCCCGGCCTTGACGGCCTACCGCTCCCGACACTCCCGTCGTCTGAAGGCGACAGTTCCCTCGGCAGGCTGTGATGGTGAAGAAGAGCAACGAGGCGACGCCGGACGTGCCGGCGCGCGGGGACTGGCGGCGCTACGAGCCGGTCGAGCTGTCGCCCATCCTGACGCACGCGCTGGAGGCGTTCTACGAGCACGGCTTCCACGGCACCACCGTCCGCGACATCGCGCGACGGGTCGGGGTGACCGTGCCGGCGCTCTACTACCACCATGAGAACAAGGAAGCCGTCCTCGTGGCGCTGCTGGAGACCGCGACCAACGACGTGATCTGGCGGGCGAACGCGGCGGCCGAGGAGAGCGGCGACGACCCCGAGGCGCGGCTGGCCAACGTCGTCGAGGCGGTCGTGCTGCACATGACCCATCGCGTCCGGCTGGCCGCGCTGGACTCCGAGCTGCGCTATCTCCAGCCGGACAACCGCAGGCACTACGCGGCGACGCGCAAGAAGCTGGAGACGCTGCTCACCGAGGTCATCGAGGACGGGGTGGACCGCGGGGTGTTCGCCGTGACCCTGCCCGCCGAGACGGCCAGGGCGTTGCTGGGCATGTGCCAGGCGATCGCCAAGTGGTACCACGACGGCGGTCCGCTGCGACCGGAGGAGATCGCCGAGCGCTACGTGGACATCGCGCTGACGACCGTGGGTGTCCGGGGCCTGGCGTCGCGTACCGGCCTCGAACACCCTGGCGGAGCCTCTTCGGCCGGCTAGCCGGCCAGGCGCCGGTCGACCCGCAGCAGAACCGTGTTCACCACGGCCGCGACGATGACCGTCACCAGGACGATCGCGAACAGCCGCGCCGGTTCCAGCGCCGCGTACGCCCCGCTGAGCTCCACGCCGAGGCCGCCGGTCGAACCGAAGTACTCGGAGATGACGACCGAGACGAACGCGATGCCGAAGCCCAGGCGCATGCCGACGAGGAGAAGCGGCAACGCCCAGCGCATTCTGATCTTCACGGCCATCGCCCAGGACGCCAGCTCCACGCTGCGCCCGAGCCGGACGAGTGCCTGCGGCGTCGTCCGCACGCCCGCGATCACGTTGACGAGAATCGGGAAGACCGCGGCCAGGAAGCCCATGGACATCTTGGCCGCTCCGCCCGCGCCGAACAGGGTCAGCAGGATCGGCAGGAAGACGATCCGGGGGATGCTCCCGTACGCCTGCACGAGCGGGTCGAACACGCGGTAGGCGAAGTCGTTGACCGCGATGGCGTAACCGACCGGCACCCCCACCGCGAGGGCCAGCCCGAACCCGCCGGCGACGTGCAGCAGGGTGTCGGCGGTGGCCTCGGCGAGCCAGCCGTCCGCGAACCCCCGCCCCAGCGCCTCGACCGTGGCCAGGGGCGCGCCGAGATGGCTCGACATGAGCGACATGAGCTGCCAGATCAGGACGATCAGCGCCAGCCCGGCGAGGTGGAGGAGGGCGGGAGGCCGGCTCCGGCCGGGAGCGTCCGCCTGCCCGCCGCGGGCCCGTGTTTCCTGCTTCGATGCCACGGTCATGTCGTCACGTCCCGGCGGAGAGATCGTTCGATGCGCGTGAGAACCAGGTTGACCAGGATCGCCAGGACGCACACCACGACGATGTTGGCGTACATGCGGTCCACCGCGAAGGTGTGGTAGCTCTGCCCCACCCGGTATCCGAGCCCGGCGCTCGCCACGATGAACTCCATGCCGATCGTGGTGACCAGGGCCGCGAGGAACCCCACCCGCAGCCCGGGGAAGATCAGGGGGATCGCCGCGGGCAGGAACACCTTCCGGTACGCGGCGGACCGGCTGAGCATCAGGGACGTGGCCAGGCGCTGCAGCCCGCGCGGGATGGCGCCCAGGCCGGCCGTGGTGTTGAGCGCGACGGGAACCATGGTCACGGCCGCCACGACGATGACCGTCGGGCCTCGGTTGAGCCCGAAGATCGTCAGCAGTACGGGATAGAAGACGAGCAGCGGGACCGACTGGAGCGCGACGAGATAGGTGCTGACGACCGCCTGGACGCGCCGGAGCCGGGCGACCGCGATGCCGATGCCGACGCCGGCGGTCGCCCCGATCAGGAAGCCCGCGGCGAGCGTCGTCAGCGTGGCCGCGAGGTCGTTGACCGTCTCAGGAGTGCCGACGAGGTCGGCGAGCTCCGTCGCGATGACGGAGGGGCGCGACCACGTCAGCGGGTCGAGCAGGCCCGACGCGGCCCCTGCCTCCCAGAGCGCGAAGAACCCGACGACGAGCGCGGCCTGCGTGGCCGGCACCTGCCAGTCGGCGCGCGGGAGTCGGCTTCGCCGCGCCCTGAGCGTGGCGCTCAATCCGCGCTCCCCACGAGTTGCCGGTTGGCCTCGTCCCGCAGCAGTTTCCAGATGACGCCGTTGAGCTCCTGGAACCGCGGGTCGAGCGGAAGGTCGGCGCCCCGCGGGCGCGGAATGTCGATCACCACGCGCTCCTTGATGCGCGCCGGGCGCTGCGACATCACCCAGACCTCGTCGGACAGGGCGATCGCCTCGGGGATGTCGTGCGTCACGAACAGGACGCTGCAGCGGATCCGTTCCCAGATCTTGGTGAGCTCGGTGCCCATCATCATGCGCGTCTGCTGGTCGAGGGCGCCGAACGGTTCATCCATGAGCAGGATCTCCGGGTCCACCGCCAGGGCGCGGGCGATCGCGACCCGTTGCCGCATCCCGCCGGACAGATCTCCCGGGTGCTTGTCCCCGAACCCGTCGAGCCCGACCAGGTTGATCAGCGAGTCCGCGCGGTCGCGTCGCCGTTTCTTCGGCACGCCCGCGGCCTCCAGCCCGAAGGCGATGTTGTCCCGCACCGTGCGCCAGGGCAGCAGGGCGGCTTCCTGGAAGACCATGGCCGTCGTCCGGCGCGGTCCGCGGATCTCCTCCCCGTTCAGCCGGGCCGAGCCCGACGTGGGGGCCAGCAACCCGCCGGCGATGTCGAGCAGCGTGCTCTTCCCGCACCCGCTCGGCCCGATCACCGAGACGAAGCGGCCTTTCGGCACGGCGGCGGTGACGCCGACGAGCGCCTCGATGGTCCCGCTGGCGGTCCGGTACGTGAGAGCCGTGTCCTCGAACTCGAGCACCGCCTCGGTCGAGGTGGTCACAGGCTCTCCAGGAGGCTCGTGTCGAGCAGCCCGGACACGTCCGCCTGCTTCGTCAGGCCGAGGCTCACCGCCGCCTCGGCCGCCGTGCGGACGCCCTCCTCGTCGATGTCGACCTTCCAGGCCTCCTTGGGAACCGAGCCGAGGGCCTCCTGCGCGACGGCCGCGTCGAGCTTCAGCGCGGGTCCCCAGATCGAGGCGGCGCGCTGGACGTCGTCGGTGATCAGCGTGAGGGCCGCGCGTACGGCCTCCATCCAGCGGCGCAGGCCGTCGCGGTTGGCGTTGAGCGCCTTCTCGGTCACGCAGACGCAGACGTCGGCCCATCCCGGGTGGAGGTCGGCCGCGGTGATCGCGACCTTGCCGGCGCCGGTCGTGATGAGCTTGCTGGACGTCGGGGGGACGAGCGCGCCCAGGTCGACGATGCCCTTCTCGACGGACGGCCAGACCGAGGCGTAGTCGCCCACGCTCACGACCTCGGCGTCGGTGCCGGGCTTGAGCCCGCCCTTCGTGATGGCGAGGTTGGCGAAGAACTCCACCGGGCTGCCGGTCCCGGCGATCCCGATCTTCTTGCCCTTGAGGTCCTCCGGGGAGGCGATCGTGGTGTCGGGGAGTCCGACGAAGACGACGGAGGCGGCGTTGAACCCGCCGCCGATGATGCGCAGGTCCTTGGCGCCGCCCTGGTAGGCGAGAACGGTGGAGATCGTCGCGGCAGACCCGAAACCCGACCCTCCGCGGATCGCCCGGATCGTCTCCGTGCCGCCGGAGAGGTGGACGTTGGAGATGGACAACTGGTGCTGGGTGTAGAACTCCTGGGCGGCGATCACGTAAGGGGCCGCGGAGACGATCGTGTCCAGTCCGGAGATCGCGGCCTGGCCGCCGAGGTTCCCGCTCTCGGCGCTCTTGGTCGACGCCTCGTTCGATGAGGCGCAGGCGGACAGCAGGGCGACACCGCCGATCGCTGCTCCGACGCGGAGGACTTCGCGCCTGCTCAGGCGGGAAATGCGCAGAGCGTCGCCTCGAGGATTCGCCATGTGAGTCCTTCTCCTGTCTCAGGAAAGCCGAAGGTGCTCGGATGCCTGATTGTTTCGGTTGCGGGAGGCTAACAGAATACAGTTCTGCTGTCCAGAGTAGTTTTCTTGCGTCGCGGGCTCGGGCGGGGCGTCGGTGTGGTCGTGAAGGGGGCGGGCGTCCGGGGTCACCGCACAGTGCATCGCATGGGTGCGGGCCGGGACTCCCCGGGGTGTCCGGGCGGCTCGGTGACGTCGAAGTCCGCCGCTCCGGCGGGCCGGAGAATGCTTACTTATCGCTCGCTCAGAAGGTAGGGGGAGTCGATCGGCGGGTCAATCCCCTCCGGGGAAACGGCGGTGCGGAGGCGCATTGACCGGGCGACCTCAGCAGGGCAGAATCGTTTTCTGCTGAACAGAAGTTTGTCCGGCGGCGGGCCTTCCTCGTCAACCGTCGCGACGGGAAGGTCCGGCTGCGGGGCACCCCGCGATCCCAAGGAGAACCCGAGGTGTTCGAACCGGCCCCCGAACCGGACCCCGCCGGACTCGGCCCGCTGCGCCGGGAGATCGCCGAAGGCTGCCGGGTCCTCGCCGCACGGCGGCTGGCCCCCGGCATCCTCGGCCACATCAGCGTGCGCGTCGACGCGTCACGCCTGCTGATCCGGTGCCGCGGCCCGCACGAGCGCGGCCTGGCGTACACGACCGCCGAGGACGTCAGGCTCCTCGACCTGGCCGGCCGTCCCGGCGCCGACGGCGAGCTGGACGGCGGCTACACGCCGCCGTTCGAACTGCCCCTGCACACCCGGATCCTGGAACGCCGGCCGGACGTCGCGTGCGTCGTGCACGCGCACCCGCGCGACGTCGTCGTCGCCGACCTCGCGGGACTGCCGATCCTGCCCGTCGTCGGCGCCTACGACATCCCCGGCGCCGCCCTGGCGGCCGACGGGGTCCCGGTGTATCCGCGTGCCGTGCTGGTCCACACGCCCGGACTCGCCGACGAGGCAGCCGACGCGCTCGGCCCCCGCCACGCGGTCGTCATGCGCGGCCACGGCCTGACCACCGCCGGCGCCTCCGTGGCCGAGGCCGTGCTGCGGGCCGCGTCGGTCCAGGCCATCGCGTCGATCTCGCTCTCCATCGCCGCCGCGGGCGGCACCCCGCGGCCCATCCCCGAGGAGGACCGGGCCGAGCTGCCGAACCTCGGCTCCGGCCTCAACCTGGGGGCGGCCTGGCGCCACGAACTCGCCCGACTGAACGAGGGAGAACTGCCGTGAACCGCCCACCGATCAGCCCGCTGAGCGACATCGGCGACGGCGACCTGACCGTCACCCACATCCTGCGCCACGGCTCGACCTGGCACTCCGGGCGGTCGGTCCGGACGGTCGGCGACGACGCGTCCGAACTGTGCTACGGCGACCTCGCCGGGCGCGTCGCGGCGCTCGCGCACGGCCTGCACGCGCTCGGCGTCCGGGCCGGTTCCGTCGTCGGCTCGCTGATGTGGAACACCCGCGAGCACCTGGAGGCGTACTTCGCGGTCCCGGCCATGGGCGCGCTGCTGCACACGATCAACCCGCGGCTGTCGGCGGAACAACTGGTGTTCACCATCAACCACGCCGCCGACGAGGTGATCGTCGCCGACGCGTCGTTCCTGGGCCTGCTGGTCGAGATCGCCGACCGCCTGCCGACGGTGCGCACGGTCGTCGTGGTCGGCGCGGGCGCGGCGGGCGCGCCGGACGCCTGGCCGGGGGAGACGCCGCGCTACGAGGAGGTCGTCGCCGGGCAGCCCACCGCCTACGCCTGGCCGGAGCTCCACGAGAAGGCCCCCGCGACTCTGTGCTTCACGACCGGGACCACCGGCGATCCCAAGGGCGTCGCCTACAGCCACCGGTCCATCTGGATCCACGCGATGTCGCTGTGCACGGCCAACGCCGTCGCGCTGAGCTCCCGGGACCACGGCTACATCATCACGCCGATGTTCCACGCCAACGCGTGGGGCTACCCGTACGCGACCTTCTGGGCCGGAGGCGACCTGCTCCTGTGCAACCGCTGGGTGGACCCCGCGACGGTGGTCGAGGCGATCGGGCGTCACCGGCCGACGTTCTCCAACGGCGTGCCCACCGTGTGGAACGAGATCCTCAACTACCTCGACGCCGACCCGTCGCGGGACCTGGGGACGCTCGACCGCGTCGTCCTCGGCGGCGCGCCCATCCCGAGGACGCTGCGCACCGGGCTCAAGGAGCGCTACGGCGTGGAGGCGCTGCAGGGCTGGGGCATGACCGAGACCTCGCCGCTGGTCACGCTCAACCGCCCGCCGCGGGCCGAGGAGGACGCCGACCCCGATCGCCGCGCCGACAGCCAGGGCCGGGTCCTGGCCGGCGTCGAGATCCGCCTCGTCCAGCCCGACACCGGCGAACCGCTGCCCGCCGACGGCCGCGCCGTCGGCGAGCTCGAGCTGCGCGGCCCCTGGATCGCCGGCTCCTACCACCGCGCCGACGCCGGCGACAAGTTCCGCGACGGCTGGCTGCGCACCGGCGACGTCGGCACGCTCGACCCGCTCGGGTACGTGACCCTCACCGACCGGGCCAAGGACGTCATCAAGTCCGGCGGCGAATGGATCTCCTCCAACGAGCTGGAGCTCGCGGTCGCCCGGCATCCCGACGTCCTTCAGGCGGCGGTGATCGGCGTGCCCGACGACCGCTGGGACGAACGCCCCTGCGTCCTGGTCGTGATGCGGGACGGCGCCCGGACGACCCTCGCGGACCTGCGCGACGCGCTGCTCGGCACGGTGCCCAAGTGGTGGGTCCCGGAGCGCTGGGTGCTGCTCGACGAACTGCCGCTGACCAGCGTCGGCAAGTACGACAAGAAGCGCATGCGCGCGATCTACGCGGAGGGGAAGCTGGACGTCCGGCGCCCGTGACCGGGCCGCTCCGGGGAGCCCGTCCGATCCTGGACGGGCTCCCCGGCCGCCGTCACGGGGAAGGCGGCCCGACCGGTCACGGCCAGGAGACGGGGAAGCGCTCGGCGATCCACTGGGTGACGACGTCGGCGACCCGCGCGCGGGCCCCCGGCGGGCTCTCGAAGTAGTGGTCGCCGGGCAGGTCGATCCGCTGCTTGTCGTCGCTCGCGATGGCGGCGTACAGGCCGTCGGCGTCGCTCGGGTACACCCCCGCGTCCGCGTCCGGGTTGATCACGATCGCGGGCACCTTCACCTTGGCCAGATGCTCCTCGGCCCGGCACTGCGACTCGCTCAGGCTCCACATGCCCAGCCAGTTGCGCAGCGACGTCTCGTGGCCCAGACCCCGGCCCGAGCGGTTCGCGACGGCCGGATCACCCCGGTAGCAGGCGTTGTCCGGGCGGTCGGACGGGTCCAGGGACGAGTCGACCATGCGCGGGTCGGCCCACACCCGCTGCACGCTGAACGGGCGGTCATGGAAGCCCAGCGCCTGGATCCTGGCCAGTTCGGCCTTGGCCCAGGCGGTGATCCGGTGGTTGCGCGCGACCTGCGCGGCGCGATAGCGGGCCAGGAACTCCGCCGAGAACGGGGGACCGTTGTCCGGGTTGAACAGGTCGAGCTCCGGGTCGGTCAGCGTCGGGTCGTGCTCGTCGACGACCGCCGGGTCCATCCACGCGGTGATCACCTCCGGCCGGCCGAGGTGCGCGGCGAGGGACACGTACGCGTCGCCGGGGATCAGGTCGTCCACGCCGGGCGCCGGCGGCAGGCCGATCCCCGGGCGCACGGACGGCTCGACCGCCTGCGCGTGGTAGGCCGCCATGAGCGACCCGCCCCCGGAGTTGCCGAGCAGGACCACGTGCTCGACCCCGGCCTCCTCCTTGAGCCAGCGCACGCCGACGCCCAGGTCCACCAGGGCCCGGTCGAGGACGAACTCCGACTCGTAGCCGCGGTAGCGCGTGTTCCAGCCCAGGAAACCGATGCCCCGCTCGGCCATGTGCTCGGCCAGGTAATGCTCGGAGAAGTCGATCTGGAAGTGCGTGGCGATCATCGCGACGCGCGGCCGTACGCCTTCGGGCGCGTAATAGACGCCCTGGCACGGCCTGCCGCCCGCCCCGGCCCGTCGCGTGCCGGGGGATTCACTGCTGACGAAGGACTTGCTGATCATCGGAGAGAGACCGCCTTGTGGTTCTGTCGTACGGGGGTGGTGGGGTCGCGGTGCGTGGCTGTGGCGATGAGGTGCTGCGACGCTAATCCGGACCGGTCCACACGGTCAAGAGTGAGCGCTCGCTAAGTGGATCGTCCAACGTCTTGACGGGTGGTACGGCGTCTCTCTACGCTCGACTTAACGAGCGATAAGTATGCACGATCAGGCGTCGATCCAGTAAACGAATTCGGGCACGTGCCAGAGGAATTCGGGCAGCGCCTGCTCCGATCCGCGGAATTCCACGAGGAAGTCCTTCAGGAATTTCATGTGCCATCCATGGTCGGTAATGGATCCCGGATGAGCGCCCCTGACCGGCCAACGACGACGCCGTGGGCGCGGTTCCCTTTCCCCGGGTGAATCGGCAGCGGAGCCGTTTCGTACGGTAAGCGCAAGCCCTGCCCGGGGGGAAAGGGCGGACGTCGGCTAGCGTTGCCCCCGTTGACGTCGGAGATGGCCGTGGCCGAGGACGCCGGCTACTTCGAGGCCGCGAGCCGCTATGTCCCGCACCTGCTCGGCATGCTCCGGCAGGTGGTGGCGTACCAAGGCCCCACCGCCGAGGACCCGGCCGTGCTCGGCGCGATCTCCGCACTCACCCATCCCGAGGTGCTCGCCAGGACGGTCGCCGAGTTCTTCGCGGCCGAGTCATCCATCCGCGTCCCCGACTGATGGTCAGGCGCCGCGGCGCACCATCTCGTTGATCCAGACGGGCGCGAACGGGGACGTGCAGCCCGGGGAGGTCGGGTAGTCCTTGAGCACTTCCAGGCGCTCGCCGATGTCGATCGCGCGGGCGCGGTGCTCGGCGTGGTCGATCCCGATCCTGGCCAGGCAGGTGTTCATCGCCCACTGCAGGCGCTCAGGGGCGGCCTTCATCTCCGTCTCGATGACGTCGAGCAGCCCTCCGAGGTCGAGGCCGTCGGGCTTCTTCGCCACGCGTTCGGCGGTGAGCGCCCATCCGGCGCTCGCGACGACCGGGTCCGGATCGGCGGACCAGGCCAGGCGCAGGTCCTCGGCGTGCGGACTCTTCCGCACCACGTAGTTCACCAGCCAGTCGTGCACCTTGGGGGTGCCCGCCTGGCGCAGCATGGCGTCCAGCCGGTCACGCTCGAACGCCTTCGGGCGGCAGATCAGGATCGCCAGCAGCTTCGCGGCGGTGTCGTCCGTCTCCCAGAGCCGCAGGGCGAGGTCCTGCCGCGTCTTGAGGCGTTTGGCGAGCGCGCGCAGGTGGCCGAGGTTCACCCCGTGATCGTCGCCGTGTCGCTCGTTCACCTCGCGGACCCTGGGGTCGTCGAGCGCGGCCAGTTCGGCCAGCACCTCGGCCACCGTCGCCTCAAGGCCCGCCTCAGAGGGCTTCGTCCCGGTCACCGCGGCCTCCCGTCCATCACGTACGACTTCCGGCCTGCGACCGAGGGGACTTCAGGAGAGGCCCGGAAGCCGGACCCCGTGCCGCCCGCGTGGTACGCCGGCTCCGCCTCCGAGGCGCGCAGGGCGGCGAGCGTCGCCTCCAGCGCCGAGTTCACGTCCGGCGGCCGCGCGGCCGCCTCACCCGATCCCATGACCGTCACCGTACCGGCACCGTACCGGCACCGGCCCCGAAGCCCGGAACGCCCCAGGCGCGGCGCACGCGGCCGAGGCAGGGAGTTCCCGGAGCCGGCTCGGGTCAGGCGCCCGGTCCCAGAGGTCTGGGGAGTTCGCGGTCGCCGCCCCACAGGGAGCGCACGAGCAGGTCGGTGGTCTCCTGGCCGAACAGCTTGACGCCCATGACGTTCGCCGGGTCGCGTTCGGCGATGTTCCTGCGGATGGCCAGGTCGCGTTCGGCCAGCGCGGCCCGCTCCTCGACCGGCACGGGCTCGGCCTCGTCCACCCACCTCAGCCACTGGTCGACCCGCCGGTGCAGCACGTCGCGCACGACCTCGATGTTGGCCTGGGTGGCGGGGAAGGAGTAGCAGTACGCCGTCGGGGAGAGGCTGGCCCGGATGAACGCGGTGGGGCTGGTGAACCAGACGAAGTCCTCGTGCTCGCGCCGGTGCTCCAGCCAGTCCGCCTCGTTGGGGGCGTAGTAGCGGTCGTAGTAGTCCGTGTCGCCGACGAGGTCGCCGCGCGGGACGGCGTCGACGTAGAACCAGCCCTCGGGCCAGAGCAACAGCGCGATGCCGAGGTGCGGGACCCGGACGTGCGGGCCGAGCCAGACCGTCAGGTGCAGGTTGACGAAGCTCGCCTTCGGGTTGCCGATCCAGGAGTGGACCATCCAGTCGATCTCCGGGCCGCTGAAGCCGGCGAGCCTGCCGCCCGCGCCGTCGGGGTAGGTGCCGTACGACTCCAGGGAGGCGGTGGACGGGTCGCGGGTCAGCTCGAACCTGGCCTCGATCTTGGCTGTCAGCTCACCGAGCAGGTCCTGCCACTGCTGGAAGGCTTCGGTGACGTCGACGACCGGCGCCCGGCCGACCATCTCTTCGACGTTCTGGAGCGTTTCGTTCACGACGTGACTCCTGTTCGGCAGCGTTTCCCAGCGGGAGAACCCCGGCGCGGCCCCGCATAGACTGTTACGTCTGGAGAAACAACGTTTCCACTTCAGGATCTCGCGGAAACGCCGCACCTGTCCAGCGGATCGGGCCACGTTCCGCTCGCGGGCCGCGCCGTAAGGTGGGAAAGGTCCGCGCGCCGCGGCGTCCCACCCGGTGGAAGGGGATGAGTCGGATGGGTCTGGAGGTCGAGAGCCGATCGTCGGATTCCCCGTACGTCGAGCGGGTGTGGCGCAGCGTCAGCAGCGGCGGCCTGGACCGGATGACGTCGGTCGCCACGACCTGCGGGGAGCTGGTCATCTGGGAGCACCGCGGCCGGGTATGCGTCGCCGTGCGCGGGCCGGAGACGAAGGCGAGCGCGGCTCCGGTGCCGGAGGACGCCACGTTCTTCGGGATCACCTTCTCTCCCGGAAGCTGGATGCCGCACCTGCCCTTCCACCGGCTCGTCGACCGGTCCGCGGACATTCCTGACGCGACGCGCAGGTCCTTCAGCCTCAAGGGCTCCACGTGGCGGATGCCCGACTATGACAACGCCGAGGCGTTCGTCCGGCGGCTGGCCCGCGAGGACGTGCTGGACCGCGACCCGGTCGTCGCCGCGGTGCTGCGCGGAGAGTCGCCCGGCCTGTCGGAGCGGACCGTCCAGCGGCGCTTCCTGGCCGCCACCGGTCTCACCCGGGTCGCCATCCGGCAGATCGAACGCGCCCGGCGGGCGGCGGTCCTGATCCAGTCGGGGACGCCGATCCCCGACGTGATCGACCGGCTCGGATACTTCGACCAGCCGCATCTCGCGCGGTCGCTGACGCGCTACATCGGCCGCACCGCCACGCGGCTCGGCGACGGCGACCCGGTGGAGCCGCTGTCGCTTCTGTACAAGACCTGAGCGCCCCCTCCTGCCTAGGGTCGGCAGTCCGTACGACGGAGGCCGTACGGACCTGACAGAGGAGCCGGAGCGATGGCGAGAATCATCTCCAACTTTTTCATCTCCCTGGACGGCGTGGTGGAGGCGCCGGACCAGTGGCATTTCGCGTACTGGAACGATGAGATGGGCGCCGCGGTCGATGCGGGGATGCGCGACCAGGCGGCGATGCTGATGGGCCGCAAGCTGTACGAGGAGTGGTCCGCGTACTGGACGACGACCGGGGAGGACCAGGACATCGCCGCGATCATCAACAGCACGCCGAAGTACGTCCTCTCCACCACCCTGGAGAAGGCCGACTGGACCAACACCACCCTCGTCAACGGCGACGTCGCGGCCACGCTGCGCGAGCTGAAGGAGCGGCTCGACGGCGACATCCAGATGTCGGGCTCGGCCACGACCGTGCGCTGGCTGCTGGCGAACGGGCTGCTCGACGAGCTGCGCCTGCTCGTCCACCCGATCGCCGTCGGCCGGGGTCAGCGGCTGTTCGAGGACACGCCGACCCACCCGCTGAAGCTGGTCAGGTCCGAGACGTTCCAGACCGGCGTCCTCAACCTGGCCTACACCCCGGACACCGACTGAGCCGGGGGTTCAGCGGAAGACGCCGCTGTAGGCGTTGAGGGCCGGCTGGCCGCCGAGGTGGGCGAACAGGACGTTGGCGTCGCGGGGGAGGTCGCCGTCGCGTACGAGGTCGATGAGGCCGGCCATGGACTTGCCCTCGTAGACCGGGTCCAGGATGACCCCTTCGAGGGCGCCGGTGAGGCGGATGGCCTCGACGGTGGACCGGACCGGGACCCCGTAGAGGTCGCCCGCCCAGCCCTGGAGCAGGGTGATCTCGTCGTCGCGCAGGTCGCGGCCGAGTCCGATGAGCTCGGCGGTGGCGCGGGCGATCTTCTCCACCTGGGCCCGCGTCTCGGCGGGCCTGGCGGAGGCGTCGATGCCCAGGACGCGGCGGGGGCGGTCCTGGGCGGCGAACCCGGCGATCATGCCGGCCTGGGTGCTGCCGGTGACGCTGCACACCACGACGGTGTCGAAGAAGACGCCCAGCTCGCGCTCCTGCCGCCGCACCTCCTCGGCCCAGTGGGCGAAGCCCAGCCCGCCGAGCGGGTGGTCGGAGGCGCCGGCGGGGATGGCGTACGGGGTGCCGCCCGCCGCCCGGACGCCTTCGATCGCCTCGGTCCAGCTGTCCTTGTAGCCGATGCCGAACTCCGCCTCGACGAGCCGGACCTGCGCGCCCATGATCCGCGACAGCAGGATGTTGCCCACCTTGTCGTTGACCGCGTCGGGCCAGTCGACCCAGCTCTCCTGGACCAGGACGGCCTTGAGCCCGAGCCGGGCGGCGACCGCCGCGACCTGGCGGGTGTGGTTGGACTGGACGCCGCCGATGGTGACGAGCGTGTCGGCGCCCTGCCGGAGGGCGTCGGGGATCAGGTACTCCAGCTTGCGGGTCTTGTTGCCGCC
Organism: Nonomuraea sp. CA-218870; assembly: GCF_050936535.1. NCBI lineage: Bacteria > Bacillati > Actinomycetota > Actinomycetes > Streptosporangiales > Streptosporangiaceae > Nonomuraea > Nonomuraea sp. CA-218870. The sequence continues at coordinate 1,282,830 of NZ_JBNJMN010000001.1, forward strand.
GAAGGCCAGGCCGCTGTTGCAGTCTTCCCGCTTGGCCCAGATCCGCGCCCCGCCGAGGTGGTCGCTGAGGCGCTCCAGCGGGTGGACGGGGCTCGGGCCGAAGGTCAGGGGGTAGCGCTCGAAGTCGTCGATGGACACGCCGCGGCTCCTCGGATAGGCGATGTGCAATATATTGCATGCATCACGCCACCGACTGTCAAGAGCCGTACGCACACCAGGAAGGGCCCGCGTCAGCGGTCCGTGAGGTGGAGGGCCAGCTGGGTGCGGTCACGCAGGCCCAGTTTGCGCAGGACGCTGGAGACGTGGTTCTTCACCGTGCCCTCGGTGATGAACAGCCGGGCGGCGATCTCCCGGTTGGCGGCGCCGGCCGCGACCATCCGCGCCACCTCCAGCTCCCTGGCCGACAGCAGGTCCTGGCCGGGGAACGTGCCGCGAGCGGGGGCGCGGCGCAGGTTGGCGACCAGGCGGGCGGCCACCACGCTGCTCAGCACGGTCTCGCCGCGGCTCGCCCGCAGCACGGCCGACACCAGCTCGTCGGGCGTGCAGTCCTTGAGCATGTAACCGGCCGCGCCGCCGCGCAGCGCCCCGAAGACGTACTCGTCCTCGTCGAAGGTGCTGAGCACGATCGCCGCCACCGAGGGATGCTCGACCGTCAGCCGCTTGATCAGCTCCACGCCGTCCATCCGTGGCATCCTGGCGTCCACGAGGGCCACGTCGGGGCGGATCTGACCGATCACCTCCAGCGCGGCCTCCCCGTCGGCGGCCTCGCCCACGACCTCGATGTCCTCCTCGATCGCCAGCAGCTTGCGCAGACCCTGCCGCATCAGCTCCTGGTCGTCGACCAGCAGCACCCGCACCGGGCTCACGACGGCAGCTCCGCCCGCAGCTCGAAGCCCTTGGACGCGTTGCCGAAGGTGAGCGTGCCGCCGAGCGCCCTGACCCGCTCGGTCAGCGAGCTCAGCCCGAAACCGTGACTCTCTTCATGACCCTTGCCGTCGTCGGCGACCACGAGCACGACCTTCCCCTTCTCGAACGAGAGTGTGCCCTGTACGGATTCGGCCTCGGCGTGCCGGAGGGCGTTGGTGAGCCCTTCCTGCAGCACCCGGTAGAGCACCAGCTCGGCGTCCGGCTCCAGCGCCCGTTCGGCGCCCGCCACCTCGAAGGAGACCGAGACGCCGGTGCCGGCGAAGGAGGCGGCCAGCAGGCGCAGCGCGTCGCTGCCCAGATGGCCGTTGAGCGGGAGCGGGCGCAGCGCCCGCACCCACCGCCTGGCGTCGGCCAGCGCCGCGACCGTGAGCTCCTTGGCCTGGTGAACCTCCTCCCAGGCGGCTTCGGGACGGCGGTGGCGGAAGCGCTCGGCGTTCTCCAGCCCCACCTTGATCACGGTCAGGTGGTGGCCGACCGAGTCATGCATCTCCGCCGCCATCCTGGCCCGCTCCTCGGCGACGGTCAGCTCGCGCACCCGGTCGGCGAGCTGCCTGGCCCGCACCACGGCCGACGCCATGCCCATCGAGAAGGTGGCCAGCACGGCGATCAGCGCCAGCTCGGTGAGCGCCCGCACGAGCGTGGCGCCGTAGAAGAGCGGCCCGACGGCGAACATGATCAGACCGAACGCGACGAGGATGGCGGTGGCGACCCGCATCCCGTACACGAAGGCGAGGTTGGCCACGCCGATGAGCAGCAGGGGCGCGTGCGTGCCGACCGCCCCGGTGAGCCCGAGCGTGAGCGTCCCCAGCAGGAACGCGGGGGCCACCAGCCGCCGGCCCCGGCCGGGCCGCCACGGCATCACCAGCCACAGCCCGCCGAGCAGCACCACGGTGGCGAAGAACAGGACCCGGTCGAGCACGCTGCTGACCATCGCCACGTTGATCGCGACGGTGAAGGCGAGCACGACCCAGAACACCACGCTGAGGAGAACCGGGCGATCAGGGTCGCGCAACCACGCCATGGGTCGAATGTACGATCCTGCGGGGGTGCCTGTGATCCCACGCGAGTCACCATGACTTTCGTCATGGCGATCTCTATCTCCGGCTCGATGCGGCGCCCGCCCGCGCGTTCGTAGCCTGCACCGAGTGAAGACTCACTGGTCCGTGCTGCTCGCCATGGTCGTCATGCTCGTTCAGGCGTTCGTCGGAGCCGTCCCCGCGCTGCTCCTCCTGGACCGCGCCAACCCGCTGCGACCGTTGCTCGGCGCGCTCGGCGTCACGCTCGTCGGGCTGCTGCTGGTCTACCTCGTACGCCGCTTCCTCGACCGGCGGCCGTGGCGGGCGCTGGGCTGGCGCAACCCGTCGCACCTCCTGCTCGGCGTGCTCGCGGGGGCGGTGCCGGTGCTGGCCGCCAACGGGCTCTCCCTCGCCGTGGGCGCGTCCGCGTGGGCCCCGGTGGACCCCGCGATCTACGCCCAGCTGCCGCTGGTCGCCGTCGTCGTCCTGCTCGGCCAGGCCTTCCCGGAGGAGCTGCTCTGGCGCGGCCACCTCTACGACACGCTGTCGGACCGGCTGTCGCCCCGGGCGCTGCTCGTCGTCCTGTCGGCCGGGTTCGGCGTCCTGCACATCGCCTCCCAGAGCGCCGCCGACAGCATCGCCGAAAGGCTGCTCTACGTGGTCATGGCCGTGTCGCTGGGCTTCGCGTGCACGGCGGCGCGGGTGTGGAGCGGCGGGCTGTGGATGGCGGTCGGCGCGCACCTCGGCGTCCACCTGGGCATGCGGGCGCTGCCCCTGCGGCCGGAGGAGTTCGGGGTGATGCTGGTGCTGCAGACGGTCATGCTCACGCTGGCGGGAGTCGTGCTGCTCAAGGGCCGGGGGCTGCTGTCCTCCGGGGCCCGGACGGGCGACCGGGTGACCGCCTGACTCAGAGGCCGAGGAGACGGGCGGCGTTCTCCTTGAGGATGCGGGGCCGGACCTCCGGCTTGATGTCGAGCTTGTCGAAGTCGGCCAGCCAGCGGTCCGGGGTGATGACCGGGTAGTCGGAGCCGAAGAGCACCTTGTCCTTCAGCAGCGTGTTGGCGTACCGGACCAGCTGGGGAGGGAAGTACTTCGGCGACCATCCCGACAGGTCGATGTGGACGTACGGCTTGTGGGTGGCGACCGCGAGCGCCTCGTCCTGCCAGGGGAACGACGGGTGGGCCAGGATGATCCGCAGTTCGGGGAAGTCCACGGCCACGTCGTCGACCAGCATCGGGTTCGAGTACTTCAGGCGGATCCCGCCGCCTCCCGGGAGGCCGGCGCCGATGCCGGTCTGGCCGGTGTGGAACAGCGCCGGGACGCCGAGCTCCTCGATGACCTCGTACAGGGGATAGGCGACCGGGTCGTTGGGCGCGATGCCCTGGATGCTCGGGTGGAACTTGAAGCCGCGCACCCCGTACTCCTCGACGAGCCGGCGGGCCTGCCGGGCGCCGGCGCGGCCCCGCCACGGGTCGACGCCGGCGAACGGGATGAGCACGTCGGGGTGTTCGGCGCAGCTCTCCGCGACCTCCTCGTTCGGGATGGGCGGGTGTCCGGTGGCGTGTTCGGCGTCGACGGTGAACACGACCGCGGCCATCCGGCGTTCGCGGTAGTAGGCGGCCATCTGGGGGATGGTGGGCCGGGGGTGGTCCTTGAAGTACGCGGCGGAGGCACGCAGCAGTTCGGGGCTGAGTGACTCGTGCCCGTCCTTAGAGACCTCGGCGTGGGTGTGGACGTCGATCGCGACGAGATCGGCGACGTTCATGACGGCTCCGGGGCGGGGGTGGCGGTCGCGCGGGCTGTTCACCTTACTGCGTACCCGATCACGGACGGGGTGATCGCGGCCCTGCCGATCCCGGGGGGCCCGTCACGGCGTGAGCGCGGTCGTGCGCAGGGCGTCGGCGAGCCGGGCGGCGGGCTCCGTGAGCGGGCCGGGGACCCTGGCCAGCAACAGGCGCCGCTGCTCGCGCGGCCCGCCCCGGACCGGGAGGACCCGCACGCCGGGCGGGGCCGCCCCGGCGAGGACCGCGGGCACGGTGGTCAGGCCGAGACCCGCGGCCACCAGGCTCAGTTTGGCCAGCCAGTCGCGGGCGACGTGCGCGACGCGTGGCCGCTCGTCCAGGCCGGGCCAGACGCCCATCAGCGTGCTGTCACCCCGCGGGGCCGCGATCCAGGGCTGGCCGTGCAGGTCGGCGACGTCGACGTGGTCGCCGCGGGCCAGCGGGTGGGCCTCCGGGACGGCCACCCGCAGGCCGCGTTCGGTGAGCACCCGGACGTCCAGCGGCGGCGTCTCGTCGTCGAGCGGGCGGAACGGCGGGACCGAGGACACCAGGGCGAGGTCGAGGGCCCCGGCGCGGAGCGCGCGGACCAGCACGGGCGTGCTGCCCTCCCGGGTGGTGACGGTGATCGCGGGATGGGTGCGGCGCAGGCCGGCGAGGGCGCGGGGGACCAGCGCGGCGCCCGCGCTGGCGAACCAGCCGAGCCTGACCGTGGCCGGCTCGGCGGGCAGCCCGGCCAGCTCACGGGCGGCGGCGTCGACCTGCTCGACCACGGCGGCGGCGCGGCGGAGCACCACCCGCCCGGCCGGGGTGAGCCGGACGCCGTCATGCCGGCGCTCCAGCAGCGGAACGCCGGCGGCGCGTTCGAGCGAGGCGATCTGCCGGGAGACGGCGGACTGGGTGTAGCCGAGCGAGGTGGCGGCGGCGGTGAGCGTGCCGCGCTCGGCCACCTCGCGGAAGACCCGCAGCGCGGTGAGCGAGGCGTCGGTGAAGGCCATGACGACTACGCATACCACTGATGACAGACTCTCGCTGGTGGCATGGCCGTCGCCTTCCTAGCGTGAGGTCATGACCACTACCTCCAGGGTCGCCGTGGTGACCGGCGCCACGCAGGGCCTCGGGCTGGCTCTCGTCGAGGGCCTGGCCCGCCGGCTCGGACCGGACGACACCGTCTACCTCACCGGCCGCGACGCGGGCCGGGTCGCCCGCGCCGCCGAGGCCGTGTCCGGGCCGGGAGCCCGCGTGCGCGGCGAACTGCTCGACGTGGCCGACCCCCGGGCCGCCGCCCGCTTCGCCGGCCTGGTGCGCGAGCGGCACGGCGGCGTCGACGTCGCCTTCAGCAACGCCGTCATGCGGATCGGCCCCGGCGACGACCCGCCCGCGGTGATCGACGAGTACACCCAGGTGAACAACCTCGGCGCCACCCGGATCCTGCGCGCCCTCGGCCCGCTGGTGCGCGACGGCGGGCGGATCCTCGTGGTCGCCAGCACGCTGGGCACCCTGCACCACCTGGCGCCGGTGCTGCACGACCGGTTCGCCGACTCGGCCACGCTCGACGAGGTGGACGAGCAGGTCGAGACCTGGCGCGACGCGATCAGGAACGGCGACGGCCGCGCCGAGGCGTGGCCGGGCTTCGTCAACATCCCGTCCAAGATCGCACTGGTGGCGGCGGTACGGGCCCTGGCACGCGAGCGGCAGGCACAGGACACGCGCCGGGGCATCCTCGTCGCGGCGGTCTGTCCCGGAATGATCAACACGCCCACGTCCGGCCTGTGGTGGGACGTCAGCGGCGCGCCCAGCCCCGCCCGGGCCGCCGTGCCCCTGCTCGACCTGGCCCTCGGCCCGGTCGACCCGGAGCACTACGGAGCCCTGGTCCGGTTCGGCCGGGTCCTCCCCTTCCGCTGACGGCGGCGGGATTCCGCATGACCAGGGGGCCGCCCGGCCGAGCCGATCCGCGCGCCCATCTCCGACGTCACCGGAGCCGCCGTCGCCTCCGTCGGCTCGCGGAAAGGAGAGCGTCCGTGTGATCGTACGAGAGACCCCGTGGGCCCCACCGGGCCGCCGGGGACGTCACCATCGAGGAGAGGGGACCGCGCTCATGAGCGACTTCTACGGGCACGTCATCGACGGCGAGGAGACCGGGTCGCTCGACGGCCGGCGCATGCCCAGCGTGGACCCGTGGACGCGGGAGCCGTGGGCCGAGGTCGCGCTGGGCGGGGCCGAGGACGCCGCGCGGGCGGTGACGGCGGCGCGGCGGGCGTTCGACGAGGGCCCGTGGCCGCGCATGGGGTTCGCCGAGCGCGGCCGGATCCTGCACCGGCTCGCCGACCTGGTCGAGGAGCACCGCGCCGAGCTGGGCCTGGCCGACACCCGCGACATGGGCAAACCTGTCGCCCAGAGCGGCCACGACGTGCTGCGCGCCGCCGCCAACCTGCGCTTCTTCGCCGACCACGCCCGCCTGTCGACCGGCCAGGCGCTGCCGATGGACTCCGGCCACCACGCCTACACCCGCTACGAGCCCGCCGGCGTCGCCGCCGCCATCGCGCCGTGGAACTTCCCGCTCATGCTGGAGTCCTGGAAGATCGCCCCCGCGCTGGCCTGGGGCAACACGGTGGTGCTCAAGCCCGCCGAGGACACCCCCGTCTCCGCCACCCTCCTGGCCAGGCTCGCGCTGGAAGCCGGGCTGCCGCCGGGCGTGCTCAACGTCGTGCACGGCCTCGGCCCCGACTCCGCGGGCCAGGCGCTCACCGAGGACCCGCGGGTGGACCGCGTCACGTTCACCGGCGAGTCGGCGACCGGCCGCGCCATCACCCGCGCCGCAGCCGCCAACCTCACCCCCGTCAGCCTGGAGCTCGGCGGCAAGGGCGCCAACCTGGTGTTCGCCGACGCCGACCTGGACAACGCCGTCCACTGGTCCGCCGAGGCCATCTTCCGCAACGCCGGGCAGGTGTGCCTGGCCGGCAGCAGGCTCTACGTCGAGCGGGCCGTCTACGGCGAGTTCCTGGACCGGTTCGTCAAGAAGGCCGAGTCGCTGCGCGCCGGCGACCCCAAGGACCCGGCCACCGAGCTGGGCCCGCTCGCCAGTGAGACCCACTACGCCAAGGTCCGCTCGTACGTCGAGGAGGCGCCCGGCACCATGCTGACCGGCGGGCTCGGCGACGGCTGGTCGATCCGGCCGACCGTGCTCGCGGACGTGGACCCGTCCGCCCGCCACTGGCGCGAGGAGATCTTCGGCCCGGTCGTCGTGGTCCAGCCCTTCGACACCGAGGCCGAGGCCGTCGCCGCCGCCAACGCGACCCGGTACGGGCTCAACGCCATGCTGTTCACCGAGAACGTCAACCGCGCCCACCGCGTCGCCGCGGCGCTGCGCGCGGGCACGGTCTGGCTCAACTGCTTCTTCATCAGGGACCTGCGCGCCCCGTTCGGCGGCGTCGGCGACTCGGGCATCGGCCGCGAGGGAGGCGACTTCAGCCGCGAGTTCTTCACCGAGCCGAAGGCGGTGGTCATGCGGATCTCCGAGACCTGACCCTCGGCGGGACCGCGGAAGTTGTCGGAGGCCCCCGCTAGCCTCGCGTGCGTGCCCGCCCGGCGCGGGCTTCCCCGGCCACCCAGGAAAGGGCGGGCATGCCTGAGACAGACGGATCGGACCTGCTGGAGCGGCATCGGGTCGCCCTGACCGGCTACTGCTACCGCATGCTCGGCTCGCCGTTCGAGGCGGAGGACGCGGTGCAGGAGACCCTGGTGCGCGCCTGGCGGAGTCTCGACCGGTTCGACGAGGACCGGGCGCCGATGAGGTCGTGGCTCTACGCCATCGCCACCAACGTCTGCCTCGACCTGCTGAGGGGCGCGCGGCGCCGGGCCCGCGCGATCGACCTCGGGCCGTCCGCCCAGGCCGGCCCCGACCTGGGGCCGCCGCTCCCGCCCGACGCCTTCGTCCACCCCGTCCCCGACAGCCGCGTGCTGTCCGCCGGCGGCGATCCGGCGGACCTGGCCGCGGAGCGCGACACGGTCCGGCTGGCGTTCATCGCCGCGCTGCAGCATCTGCCGCCCCGCCAGCGGGCGGTGCTGATCCTGCGCGACGTGCTGTGCTGCCCGGCGGACGAGGTCGCCCGGCTGCTCGGCGTCTCCGTCGCGTCCGTCACCAGCGCGCTGCAGCGCGCCCGGACGAAGCTGAGGGCCGCCTCCTTGAGCGCGGAGGACCCCTACCAGCCGATGGACGAGGCGCAGCGGCTCCTCCTCGCCCGCTACTGCGACGCCTTCGAACGGTACGACGTCGACGCCATGATGGCCCTGCTGCACGAGGACGCCGTCATGTCGATGCCGCCGTTCCCGTGGTGGCTGCGCGGGCGGGCGGAGATCCGCCGGGCGCTGCTCTCCGCCGGGCGCCCCTGCGCGGGCGCGCGCCTGGTGCCGTGCGCGGCCAACGGCTCGCCCGCGTTCGCCCAGTATCGACCGGGACCGGACGGCAGGCCGGCGCCGTTCGCGCTCGGGGTGCTCATCCTGTCGGGCGGGCTGATCGCGGAGGTGACGAACCACCTCGACGCCGATCGGCTGTTCCCGCTGTTCGGCCTGCCCGGCGTGGTGGAGTTCCCGGCCCGGGTGCGATGAGTTCCGGGCCGCCGCTTCGTATGACCTGTGTACCCCGGTGACGGTCACCGGGACAGGAGATGAAGGGACGGCGGCATGGCCGACTACGCGGAGATCGACGGCGTGCGCATGTGGTACGACGAGCGCGGCGAGGGAGAGCCGGTGGTGCTGCTGCACGGCGGCTTCTCCGACAGCAGGGACTTCGACGGCAACCTCGGCGGCCTGGCCGGCCGGTTCCGGGTGCTGCTGCCCGAACGCCGCGGTCACGGTCACACGGCCGACGTGCCGGGGCCGATCACGGCCGAGGTGATGGCGCGGGACACCATCGCGTTCCTGGACCAGGTCGTCCGGGGGCCGGCGCGGCTGGTGGGTTTCAGCGCGGGGGCGACGGTGGCGCTGTGGGTCGCCGTGCACCGCCCCGACCTGGTCGAACGGCTGGTCCTGATCAGTGGCGCGTTCGACACGGCGGGCATGATCATGCGGCCCTCCGCCGATGGGCCGCTGCCGCCGCCCCTGGTGGAGAGGTACGCGGAGGTGTCGCCCGACGGCGCCGACCACCTCCCGGTCGTGGTGGCCAAGGTCGCGCGGGCGGTGGAGGAGGAACGCGGGCTGAAGCCGGACGAGCTCCGCGCCGTGGCCTGCCCGGCGCTGGTCATGGCCGCCGACGACGACATCGTCACGCTGGAGCACACCCTGGAGCTGTACCGGAGCCTTCCCGACGGCTATCTCGCCATCGTCCCCGGCGCTTCCCACGTCCTCCTGCACGAGCAGCCGGCGCTGTGCGCGAGACTGGTGGAGGACTTCCTGACCACCGGTCCCCAGCCCACCTGGATGCCCGTGCGCCGGGCCGCCGGGCAATGACGGTGAAATGTCGTACGGGTGTGACAGCCTTCGGGCGTGATCAAGAGGAATGATCAAGAACCGCCGCCGGATGACGCGGGGACGGCGCGGACGATGCGCGAGCTCGCGGAGATCTTCGTCGCCCACACCCGCGAAGACGGGTACGCCTTCGACTGGGATCCGGCGTGCGTCCACGCGCTCGACCACTACTGCGCCGCCTTCGCCGCCGGCCGGGCGCCCGCCGACGTCACCCACAGCGTGATCACGGGCGCCGGCGCGTACCTCGGCGAGCTGCTGGTGCGCACCCGCGGGTGGCGGTGGCGGTACGACTCCGGCCGGCGGGCCGCCATCGTGGAGAGCCCTGACGGCAGGCGGGCCGGCTGCCCGTACGACCAGGTCGCCGAGCGGGTCCGCCAGGGCGACCCCCACGACCTGGCGGCCTTCTACGCCTCCACGGCCGGCCTCCCGGCCGGCACGGCCGGGCCGAACCGGGGACGGGACGCCGGAGAGTGACGACCTGCCCGGGGCCGGGCAGGTCGCACCGACCGCACGGACTCTGTACGGGACGGCACCGATGAATCGCCGTTTCTAACGGCTCGGTTTCGGAGCGATTACCCCGGTCAGGTGGGTGTTTCGGTAATCGACAACCCGGGTAAAGCCGTCGTTAGCTTCCTGAGCACCATGACTTTCAGGAGCCCCAGATGTCTCGCATCACGCTCACGACCGCCGCACAGGCGTTCCTCCGCGACGACGAAGTGATCTTCTTCGACTGGCACGTCACGGGCCTCTGCTGTGCGGACGCGGGGGAGTTCTCGGTCAGGCCGCTGCGGCGGTCCCGGTTGCCTCGCAGGGCGCGCAGGCTCGGGACCGATCTGGTGTACGCCCACCCCTCCGCCTGGGTGCATCTGGTCGAGCTGCCCGTGACGATCGACTGCCGTCCGCTCTGGCGCTGGCGGCGCTTCACCTCCGATCTGCCACCGGACGCCGGTCTCCGCTGCTGCCTGGGCCGTCCCATATATGGGAGGTAATCGGTGAAGGTGCGCTCCATCATCATCTGGACGGCGGTGGCCCTCGTGGGCGCCGCCGGGTGGGCGGTGCTCGCCCTGTCCAGAGGTGAGAACGTCAACGCGGTCTGGCTGCTGGCCGCCGCTCTCGGCTCGTACGCCATCGCGTACCGCTTCTACGCCCGGTTCATCCAGCGCAAGGTGCTGCGTGCCGACGACCGGCGGGCGACGCCCGCCGAGCGGCTCGACAACGGCATCGACTTCCAGCCCACGGACCGGCGGATCCTGTTCGGTCACCATTTCGCCGCCATCGCCGGCGCGGGGCCGCTGGTCGGGCCGGTGCTGGCGGCCCAGATGGGCTACCTGCCGGGCACCATCTGGATCGTCGCCGGTGTGATCTTCGCCGGGGCGGTGCAGGACATGGTGATCCTGTTCTTCTCCATGCGGCGCAACGGGCGCAGCCTCGGCCAGATGGCGCGTGACGAGATCGGTCCGGTCGGCGGGGTGGCGGCGCTGGTCGCGGTCTTCGCCATCATGATCATTCTGCTGGCGGTGCTGGCGCTGGTCGTGGTCAACGCCCTGGCGCAGTCGCCGTGGGGTGTGTTCTCGATCGCGATGACGATCCCGATCGCCCTGTTCATGGGCTTCTACCTGCGGGTGCTGCGGCCGGGGAAGGTCGTGGAGGTCACGGTCATCGGCGTCGCGCTGCTGCTGCTGGCCATCGTCGCCGGCGGCTGGGTGCAGGATTCGAGCTGGGCCGGGTTCTTCACGCTGAGCCCGTCGGCGCTGGCGCTGTGGCTGATCGCCTACGGGTTCGTGGCGGCGGTGCTGCCGGTGTGGATGCTGCTCGCGCCGCGCGACTATTTGTCGACCTTCATGAAGATCGGCACGATCGTGCTGATGGCCGTCGGCATCCTCGTCACCATGCCGGCGATGCAGAACACCGCGTTCACCGAGTTCGCGTTCAACGGCAAGGGGCCGGTCTTCGCCGGGTCGCTGTTCCCGTTCGTGTTCATCATCATCGCCTGCGGCGCGTTGTCCGGGTTCCACGCGCTGATCTCCTCCGGCACGACCCCGAAGCTGATCCAGAAGGAGTCGCAGGTACGGATGATCGGCTACGGCTCCATGCTGATGGAGTCGTTCGTGGCGGTCATGGCCATCACCGCGGCGTCCATCCTGAGCCCCGGCCTCTACTTCGCGATGAACTCGCCCGCGGGGTTGCTCGGCCCCACGCTCCAGTCGGCGTCCGAGGCGGTCACCAACCTGGGCTTCGTCATCACGCCGCAGGAGTTGCAGGCCGCGGCGGCGTCGGTGCAGGAGTCGACCCTGGTCGCCCGTACCGGCGGGGCGCCCACGCTGGCCGTGGGCATCTCGGAGATCTTCTCCGGGTTCCTCGGCGGGGCCGCGCTCAAGGCCTTCTGGTACCACTTCGCGATCATGTTCGAGGCGCTGTTCATCCTCACCACGGTCGACGCCGGCACCCGCGTGGGCCGGTTCATGCTGCAGGACACGCTGGGCAACCTGTGGAAGCCGGTCAGCAGGGTCAGCTGGTGGCCGGGGCTGCTGGCGACCAGCGCCATCGTGGTGGCGGCCTGGGGCTACTTCCTCTACCAGGGCGTCAACGACCCGCTGGGCGGGATCAACCAGCTCTTCCCGCTGTTCGGCATCGCCAACCAGTTGCTCGCGGCGGTGGCGCTCACCGTCGCCACCACGTTGCTGATCAAGAGCGGGCGGCTGAAATGGGCCTGGGTGACCGGCGTGCCGCTGGCGTGGGACGTCGCGGTCACGCTGACGGCGAGCTACCAGAAGGTGTTCTCGCCCGACCCCGGCCTCGGGTTCTTCGCCCAGCGTGACCGCTACCAGGCCGCCCTGGACCAGGGTCAGGTGCTGGCCCCGGCCAAGTCGATCGGCGACATGGAGCGGATCGCCTTCAACTCGACCGTCAACGGCGTCCTGGCCGCGCTGTTCGCGATCCTCGTCATCATCGTGCTCGTGGACGCGGCCCGGGTCTGGATCACGGCCATCCGGTCCACGGCGCCGCTGCCCGACACCGAGGCCCCGTACGAGGAGTCGAAGATCGTGGCGCCGTCCGGGCTCATCGCGACGCGCGAGGAGCGCGAGCTGATGGCGGGGGCGGGCGGCCCGGCGAAGCCGGACTGATCGGGCCGGGCAGGGCGGGCGTCCTACCTCGTGGCCGCCCGCCCTGCCGGTCCGGTCAGGCCAGCAGCTCGGCTATCTCCGCGATGGTGGCCCGCTGGTTGACGATCATCTCGTCGGCCAGGCGCAGGGTCGGCCGGTGGGTGCCCTGCGCGAGCACCCTCTCGGCCATCTCGACGCCGGAGGCCAGGTGCCTGGAGAGCACCGGCAGCCACGACTCGTCGAACGCCGCGCCGGACAGCCCTTCCAGCACGCCGAGCTGCTCCGCCGACACCATGCCGGGCATGGCGTGCGCGGCCTTCGCGTCGTTGGGCGGCACCTGCCGCCTCCACCCGCGCAGCCAGGAGGCCAGCGCGTCGATGTCGGCCTGTTCGACGGCGATCAGTTTCATGCCGAGTTCCTGCACGTACAGGTTGTGCGCCCGGCCCTCGGCCAGCTCGGCGAGCCGGATGGTCTGCCGGTGGTGCGGGATCATCTCCTGGGCGAACCGGATGTCGGCCTCCCCGTACGCGGCGTCCCGCGACGCGGCGGTGGGGGCGGGCTCTCCGGTGGCGGGCGCGCACGCGGCCGACACGGGCACGCACAGGGCCAGGGCGGCGATCAGCAGGCGGGTCCGCACCCGCACCATCTCCCCTCGGTGGCTCCCCTCGGCGAAGCTCGATCATCCAGAGGTACGCGCCGCCCGCGGGGAAAGTTCAGGGTGCGCGCGCAGCGCACGGTGGATCCAGTCGTACGCGACGGCCATCGGCCACGGCTCGGGCTCCAGCCCCCGGACGATCGCCACCAGCTCCCAGTAGCGGGCGGCGCGCGGATCGTGCTCGTCGAAGGCGCGCAGGATCGCGTCACGGTCGCCGCCCATGTGGACGAGGACGCGTTCGAGCAGCGGGACCACCTCGGGCGCGCCGGGCGGCGTCCCCGCCTCCATCGCGCGCAGCGCCTCCTGCGCCACGGCGGTGTTCTCTCGCTGCCAGGCCTCCGGGTCGTACGGTCGGGCCCAGAAGTCCGCCGACGCCTCCCGCAGGCCGCGCCGGAAACCGTCGTCGGACAGCAGGTCCAGCAGCTCCAGCCACGCGTCGAGCTGGGCGGCCGTGGGGTCCTCGGGCAACTCGGGGGCCATGCACGCGCGCATGCCGAGCAGCCACTCGCGCTGGGCCGGGGCGCCGCTCACGTCGTCGATGAACGCGTCGAGCAGCATGCCCATCTCGGTCGCGCCCAGCCGGCCGAGCGTGTGCAGCCGGCGCAGGTCGTCGTCGTCCGGGTCGTCCTTGGCGAGCGTGGCGCGCAGCACGGCGCGGGTCCGCTGCAGCGCGGTGAGCTGGGTCTCCACCGCCCGGAGGTGGAGGGCGAGCACGTCCTTGAGCCCGCGCCTGTCCAGCGAGCGGATCGTGGCCAGGTCGACGCCCATCTCCCGCAGGGTGTGGATCAGCTCCAGGTGGACGCGGTGCTCGTCGGTGTAGCGGCGGTAGCCCGCGGGGGTGCGGCCGGGGGCGGGCAGCACGCCCTCGTCGGAGTAGAACCGGATCGTCTTGACGGTCAGGCCGGTCAGCTCGGCCAGCTTGCCGATCGAATAATCCATTTGAGTCTCCGGTTACGGGAGACTTTAGCTTAGCCCGCATGGCGAAGAAGAAGGTGACCAGGGTCGTCACCATGCACCTCCAGGCGGGCGAGGCAGGCCCGGCGACCGTCGGCAAGGACCTCGGGCCGCTCGGCATCAACCTCATGCAGTTCTGCAAGCAGTACAACGAGCTGACCTCCGGCAGGCGCGGCCATGTGGTGCCCGCCGTGGTCACGGTCTACGAGGACCGGGCCTTCGACATCACGGTCAAGCAGCCCACCACGGCCTCGCTCATCCGCCAGGTGACCGGGCTGAGCGGCGGCAGCCCCCGGCCCGGCCACCACAGCGGCGGCGTGGTCACCACGGCCCAGCTCCGGCAGGTGGCCGAGGCCAAGCTGCCCGACCTCAACACCGACGACCTGGACCAGGCCGTCAAGATCGTGGCGGGTACGGCCAGGTCCATGGGACTGCAGATCAAGGACTGATCAGGGCGGTCGGCCGGCGGCCCGATTCTGTCCGTGCCGCCGGTTATCGTGGGCGAGGTGACCAGCGATGAGACGCGCGACGGAGTGGCGCTGACCAACCTCGATCAGCCGCTGTTCGACGGGGCCGACGCCACCAAGCGCGACCTGGTCGACTACCTCGACGCGGTGCGCGAGCGCATCCTCCCGGCGCTGCGCGGGCGGGCGCTGTCGGTCATGCGGGTGCGACCGGGCCAGCCTCCGTTCATGCAGAAGAACCTCCCGAAGTACGCTCCCTCGTGGATCCGCACGGTGACCATCTGGGCGGAGGCGTCGCACCGGCAGGTCACCTACGCGCTCTGCGACGACCGGCGCACCCTCCTGTGGTTCGCCAACCAGCGGGCGGTCGAATACCATCCGGCCCTGCTGGCCGGCGACCACTTCACGCACCTGGTGCTCGACCTCGACCCGCCGGAGGGCGGCGACTTCGCGCTGGTGGTCCGGGCCGCCGAGCTGATCAGGGAGGCGCTCGGCCAGGCCGGGCTGGCCGGGGCGGTCAAGACCTCCGGGGCCAAGGGCGTTCACGTGTTCGTGCCGGTCGCGGCCGGGCCGGGCCTGGACGACCTGGCCGCCGCCACCCGCGCCGTCGCGGCGCGAGCCGAGAGGCTCGACCCCGCCCTGGCCACCACCGCGTTCATCAAGGAGGACCGCCAGGGCAAGGTGTTCCTGGACTCCACCAGGGCCGGCGGGGCGACCGTGGTGTCCGCCTACAGCCCGCGGATCCGGCCGGGCGTGCCGGTCTCGTTCCCGGTCCCCTGGGACGAGCTGGACCGGGTGACGCCGCGCGACTTCACCATCAGGACCGCTCCTGGCCTGCTGGGCGACGGCGACCCGTGGGCCGCCTGCCTGCCCGCGCCGCAGCCGCTGCCCGCCGACCTGGTCGAGGAGGGGCACACCATCCCGGTCGCCCGCGTCCAGGCCATGCACGAAGGCAAACGCCGGGCCCGCGCCCGCCGCGGCGACTGATCAGCACCGCGGGTGGTCGCCGTCCACCACCCAGCCGTCTCCCGAGATGAAGGCGTCGACCTGGCCCCGGAACTCCTCCGCCGGGCGCGGGAGGAGCGGCCGTCAGTCGTCCAGGCCGCGGGCGCTGAGCGCCTCCCCCAGGGCGTCGGCGTGCCGGAGCGCGCCCACCACCAGCGGCACCGCGAACGCGCGCACGCTCCACTCGACGCCCCTGGCCCGCTGCGCCTCCCGTACGCGGGTGGCGAGCAGGGTGATGACCGGGACGCTGCGGATGGTGAGCGAGAGCAGCAGCGACATCCGGAACGGGTCCAGCCCCACCCGACGGCCGGGGCCCATGGCCCGCTCCAGCACGGCCATCATGGCCGAGGTCCTGGTCGTCAGCGTGACCAGCCCGGCCAGCGCGACGGCCAGCACGATCCTGGACGAGACGAGGAACGCGGCCTGCGGCCCGGCGATGACGAACTGGATGACGAACAGCGCCGCCGCGAACCAGCGGACCGGCCGGACCTGCGCCCACGCCGCCGCCGCGCCCACCCGCGCGACCGCGTACAGCAGCGCGACCACGACGGCGGCGACCGCCATCGCCCACAGGCCCGGCAGAAGGAGCAGCGCGGTGCAGGACACGGCGAGCGCCGCCAGCTTGGCCCCGGCCGGCAGCCGGTGCAGGACCGAGTCGCCCGGCACGTACGCGCCGGTGAGACCGTTCACGCCATCAGCCCGCGGTAGTGGCCGATCGCCTCCTCCGGCGGCGCGTCCGCCACGACCCGGCCCTCGTCCAGCACCAGCACCCGGTCGAAGTCCGCGAGCAGCGGCAGGTCGTGGGTGACGACCACCACCTGCTGGGGCAGCGCGCGCAGGTGCTCGGCCACCAGCCGGGAGTGGCGCAGGTCGAGCAGCGTCGTCGGCTCGTCCATGATCAGGATCTCGGGCTCCAGCACCAGCACCGAGCAGAGCGCCAGGAGCTGCTTCTGGCCGCCGGACAGCTGGTGCGCCGGATGGTCGGCGTGCCCGGCCAGCCCGTGCCGCTCCAGCACGGCCGCGACCCTGGCCCGCACCTCCTCGGCGGGGAGCTTGTGGCGGCGCAGGGAGAACGCCACGTCCTCGGCCACGGTCGGCATCACGATCTGCGCGTCGGGGTCGGTGAACAGGAACCCCACCCGCCGCCTGATCCTGGCCGCGTGCCGCCGGGTGTCGTGGCCGAGCACGGTCACGGCCCCCGACGTGGGCAGCGCCAGCCCGTTGAACAGCCGGGCGAGCGTGCTCTTGCCGGACCCGTTGGCCCCGACGACGCCGATCCGCCGCTCGGTCAGCGTGGCGGTCAGGCCGCGCAGCACCTCGCGTTCCCCGAGCCGGACGTGCACGTCAGCGAGCTCGATCACTCACACCACCTCGAACAGGGCGGCGACGCCGAGCCCGCCGCCGACCGCCGCCGTCGCCAGGCCGAGCGTCCCCGCCGGCGCCCCCGCCCGCACCAGCCGGGTGAACAGCCGCGTCACCACGACCGCGCCGCTCGCCCCCCACGGGTGCCCGAGCGCGATCGCGCCGCCGTCCGCGCACACCCGCCCGGCGTCCGCGCCCAGCGGGTCGAGCCCCAGCGCGTCGGTGACGGCCAGCGTCTGCGCGGCGAACGCCTCCACGATCTCCACCGCCGCCACCCGCTCCAGCTCCACGCCGGTACGGGTGAGCAGCCGGCGCACCGCGGGCACCGGCCCCCACCCGGGCAGTGCCGGGTCGCACCCCACCACCGCCCCGGCCACCAGCCGCAGCCCCGGCCTGCCGTCCCGCAGCCGCTCCGGCACCAGGGCGACCGCGGCGGCGCCGTCGCTGTTGGGCGAGCAGTTGCCGGCGGTCACCGCGCCGCCGGTCACGAACGCGGCGGGCAGCCGCGCCAGCGACGCGGCGCGCAGCGGGCGGGGCCGCTGGTCGCGGTCGTGCCCCTCGACGGGGACGGTCTCCGCCGCGAACCGGCCCGCCGCGCGGGCGGCCACCGCCCTGGCGTGGCTGGCGGCGGCGTAGGCGTCCTGGCGCTCGCGGCTGACGCCGCGCGCCGCGCCGAGGGCCTCCGCGGCTTCCCCCATGTCCGGGTCCGGATGCCCTTCCGGGGCGAACGGGGCGCGCGCGTACGGTGACCCGCCCCGATGCGCGCGCACCGGCGCGGTGGACGCGCTCTCGGCCCCCCCGGCGATCACGCGGTCCGCATCCCCGCTCCGTACGGCCTGGGCGGCGATCAGGATGGCGGCCAGGCCGCTGCCGCACTGCCGGTCCACCGTGACGCCCGGCACGGTCCGGCCCAGTCCGGCGCGCAACGCCGCCACCCGGGCCACGTTCCCGCCGGGGCCCATGCAGTTGCCCAGCACGACGTCGTCCACCGGGAGGTCCTCAGGCCCGGCGAGGTCGCGGGCCACGGCGGCGAGCACCGGGGCGGCCAGGGCGTCGACCGGCGTCGCCTTGAAGGCGTGGCCGGCCGTGCCGATCGGGGTCCGGCGGGCGGCCACGATCACCGGGTCGAGCCGCGCCGTCACGGCAGCCTGCGCAGCTCGGGGTCGCCGCCGGCCAGGCGGGCCGCCAGCTCGGCGCGGGCGGGCTTGCCGGTGGGGGTGCGGGGCAGCGCCGCGACCGCGTACCAGCGGCGGGGACGCTGGGCGGCGGCCAGCCCGCCGCGCGCGACCCTCTCCAGGGCGGCCCTGGACGGGAGCGGCCCGCCGCCGGTCTCGACCACCGCGGTCACGACCGCGCCGAGACCGGGGTGCGGCGACCCGACGACCACGACGTCGCCCACGCCGGCCGCGCGCCGCAGCACCGCCTCGACGTCCTCCGGCACCACCGTCGCGCCCCCGGTCTGGATCGCGCCGTCGCCGCGCCCGCGCAGCCGCAGCGGCTCTCCCGGCGTGTACGGGTGGGCGAGGTCGCCGACGCTCATCCACTTGTCCTCGGCCTTGAGCGGGCCCGCGACCGCGCCCAGATAGCCCTCGGCCAGCCACGGGGAGCGCGCCCACACCTCGCCGCGCGGCGGCCTGACCTCGATCTCGACCTCGGGGAACGGCCGCAGCCCGCCGCCGTCGGCGTCCACGGCCACGAAGGACAGCTCGGTGGCGCCGTAGTAGGCGACCACCCGCACGCCCGCGTCCTCGGCGCGTTCGCGTACCCCGGCCGGGAGCGCGGCCCCGCCCACCACGGCGACCCGCAACGGCCCGCCGTCGGGCAGCGCGTCCAGCAGCTCCGGGAGCAGGTGCGGCACCAGGTGCACGGCCGTCGCCCGGCGCAGCAGCCCCGGCAGCGGTCCCGGCGCCCACCGGCCCGGCGCCAGAACCGTCGCGCCCGCGGCCAGCGCGTGCACCGCCGCGAACCCGTACAGCGAGGACACCAGCGGCCCCGGGACCAGCACCGTGTCATCCGCGCCGATCCCGGTGATCGCGTTCAGCGGCCCGAACGAGCCGGTCCAGGACGCCCGGGTGCGCACGACGGCGCGCGGCCGGCCGGTGCTGCCGGAGCTGAAGCACGCCCACGCCAGGTCGCCGGGCGCGGGCGCGAACGGCGGCGCGTCACCGGACCCGGAAGGGAGGGTCTCGACGCGGAGCTCCGCGGGGACGCCGTCGCGCAGCGCCGGCTCGTACAGCAGCGGAACGAACCCGGCCAGGTCGGCGGCCAGCACGGCGATCACCTGCTCGACCGGGTCGGCCAGGCAGATCCCCACGACCCGCGGCCCCGCTGTGGGCGGGTCCGACGGGAGGGCCGCCGCCGTCGCGCGGGCGCGGTGGGCCAGGTCGCCGTACGTGATCTCGCCGTGAGGGCCGGACACGGCGATCCGGCCGGGACGGACGGCGGCGTGCCGGATGACCTGCGCTGCGACTGGCATGTCCGGGTCAGTCCTCCTCGCCGGATCGGGGACGCTCGGCGTGGACGGCGGGGATCGCGCCCGGGTAGGCGCGCTGCACCCCCCGCGCCACCACGGCGGCCAGCACCGCCTTGGCCAGGTCGCCCGGCACGAAGGCCAGGGTGAACAGGGCCGCCTCGCCCAGCGAGAGACCACCGGCGATCGCGTACACCGGGATGCCGCACAGGTAGACGACCCCCATGCCGCCGACCAGGCACGCTACCAGCAGCCGGATTAGACTCGGGGCCCGCCCCCCCGGCCCTCCGCGCTCCGCGATCCATCCGGTCACGAACGCGCCCGGCAGCCACCCGAGCAGATAGCCGGCCGTCGGCGAGGCCAGGACGGCGAGCCCGCCCCGCCCGCCGGCCAGCAGCGGCAGCCCCACCGCCACCAGTGCGATCAGCACCGCCACCGCGAGCGCCGCCCGCCGGGAGCCCAGCAGCAGCCCGGCCAGCATGACCCCGAAGGTCTGCAACGTGATGGGCACGGCGCCGCCGAAGACGTACAGGCCGGGAGCCAGGCCCAGCACCGCGATCAGCGCCGCGAAGACGGCCACCCGGGCGACGTCTCCAGGGGGGAACCACTTCATCGCTGCTCCTAAAGATCGCTCTCGTGAGTGGCTGCGGACTCGATCCCACACCACCCGGACAGCCCGCGCGCATGGAGGGTTGCCACAACGTTCGTCGCCGAGGAATGTCTCAGGTGGATGGGGGTGTGACGGACCGGGAGGAATAGGCGTCCCCGTACGGGCTAGAGACTACGTGCGACGAAGGGACGCGCATGACATCCAGCGGTATGGGCGCGATGGTGGAGTGGGTCACCGGGCTCATGGAGACGCTCGGCGCGCCCGGCGCCGGCATCGCGGTCGCGCTGGAGAACCTGTTCCCGCCCATCCCCAGCGAGGTCATCCTGCCGCTGGCCGGGTTCACCGTGAGCCAGGGAGACCTGGTCTTCTGGCACGTCCTGCTGTGGACCACGCTCGGCTCGGTGGTGGGCGCGCTCGCCCTCTACGCGGTGGGGGCGCTGCTGGGCAAGGAACGGGTGCACGCGCTGTTCTCCAAGGTGCCGCTGCTCAAGCCGGAGGACGTGGAGAAGAGCGAGGACTGGTTCGCCAGGCACGGCCGCAAGACGGTGTTCTTCGGGCGGATGGTGCCGCTGTTCCGGAGCCTGATCTCCGTCCCCGCCGGGTTCGAGCGGATGCCGCTGCCCACGTTCACGCTGTTCACCACGATGGGCAGCCTCATCTGGAACACCGCGCTGGTGACCGCCGGATACTTCCTGGGCGAGCAGTGGTCGGTCGTGGAGACGTACGTCGGGATCTTCACGTACGTGGTGATCGGGCTGGTCGTGCTGGCCGTCGCCGTGTTCGTCTGGAAGCGGGTGCGCGAGCGCCGCGAGTCCCGGCAGAGCTGATCCACCCCGACCATCCGGGACCGCCTGCGGCTAGATTGGCCAACGGTGATCTCTCGGGTGGAGGCATGGATGTGGGAAGAGCAGTTCGCCGACCTGTCGGCGGTCGCCGCGCGGCAGAGCGGTCTGATCACCACGGCGCAGGCCGCCGGCGTCGGCGTCGACGAGGCCGCTCTGGCCCGCTTCGCGGAGACCGGGCTGCTGACCGAACTCGACTGGGCCGTCCACCAGTTGCCGTGGAGCAGGCTCGGCCCCCGATACGCGTACCCGTACGCCGCGTGGCTGGCTCTGGCGCCGTCGAGCTTCGCCTGGGAGAGACGGGCGGCGGGCGTGGACGCCGCGCTCTCCCATGAGTCGGCCTGCCGTCTGCACGGGCTCGGCTCCGTCCCCGGCAACTTGATGATCTTCACTGCGCCCGTCGCGCTGGAGGAGCCGCGGGCCACGAGGGTGCACCTCGCGCCGCTCGCGCCGGAGGACGTCACGGTGGTCGAGGGCGTGCCGGTGACGACGGCCCAGCGCACGATCGCCGACCTCCTGGCCGACTGGACCGACCACGGAGTGGTGCGCGGCATCCTCCTGGACGCCGTGCTGAAGGACCTGGTCGACCTGCGGTCCGTGCACGAGGCGGTGGCACCGCTGGCCGTGCGGCACGAGTTCCCCTCTGACGGCGGCGACTTCGTACGCTATTTCCTGCCGGACCTGGCGCCGTCCCAGCTGTCGCCGCGCAACCTGCGGAGCTGGGCCGCCATGGTGCTCCCCGACCGGGTCGCCCGGGTGCAGCGGGAGGCGGCCCGGCTCCTCGCGGAGGCGGGAGGGGAGGCGGACGCCCGGACGAGCTGGGAGCTCGCCGCGGACATCGTCGGGCGGTCCGGTCAGACCGGCTCCCCGGGGTAGAGGTCCTCCCAGAGCCGCCTGAGGAACGCCTCGGCGCTCCCGTCGGGATAGCGGACGGCCAGGAACAGGCCGGCCGGCACGTCCCCGCTGGAGAGAGCCCGGCGCAGCTCCATCCGGAAGCGCGTCATCTCGGCGTCGTCCTGCCGCCGGGCCAGCCGCCGCAGGCTGCCGTAGGCGTCCGCGTCGGCCTCCGGGTGGCAGTACGTGCCGCACACCCGCACCAGCACCGGCTCGCTCATCCGTCGTTCCTCCGCGCGGGCGGGTCCACGAACATGGTGGAGATCTCGTAGCCGTTCCTCTCCCTGGTGGGCTGGAAGAACAGCTCGACCGTGCCGCCGGCGAAGCTCTCCATGGGCGCGGCGAGCGGCTCCGGCCCCTCATGGCGGCGGTCCGGATCGCGGCGCGCCAGCACCCACTGCCAGCGGTTCGCCACAGCGGCCTCGGGGCCGCCCTCCCCGGACACGATGCGGTATCCGGAACAGTAGAGGTGCCCGTCGGGTCCCAGCAGTTCGCTGATCGGCAGCGACACCCGTCCTGGACGCCGGTCCGGGTCGAACGGCGCGGTGAGGGCCCGGCGGACGTCCGGATGCTCCACGGCACGGGCGAAGGCGACCGCGAAGGCCACCGGATCGTTGATGGCGGTCGCCGTGTCGGGGGCTCGATGCGGCGCGTCACCGGGGCGGAAGGCGTCGGTCGAGCGCGCCCGCAGGGAGGGGTCGGTCTGCGCCGGATCCTCCAGGCGCGCCACGCGACCCTCCAACCGGCCGTCGGCGGCGTAGCCCTCGTGACGCGCGAGATGGTGTCCCTGCCCCAGGTCCACGGCGACGAGCACCCGCTGGACCGCGGGGTCCAGGTTCGCCGCCGCGGCCAGCCAGGGCCGCCGGGCCGCGTTGCGCGCTATGTGGTCCGCCGCCTCCTCCGCGGTCACCGGGGTCAACCCGGCGGCGGAGGCGTCGAACCGTTCCAGCACCTCGCGGGGCGTCGGCCCGCCCCCGGCCGGCGGCGTGTCCAGGCGCGCGGCGTACGGCTCGGCCGCGGGTGCGGTGACACGGCTGACGGCCTGACGCAGCTCGGCGATCTCCGGCTGGTCGAGCTGGAAGACCCGGAGGTCCGCCACGCCTCGGCGGATGAAGTCGGGCGTCGCGAGCAGGGACTTCAGGACCTCCGCGACGGCCGTCGACCGCCGGCTCAGGTCCGTCGCGTACGCCTGGGAGATCCGGATGGCGGTACGGTCGATCTGGTTGCGCTCCCGATGCAGCACCGTGTACGGGTGCACCACGGAGACACCCTCGTACTCCTCGTCGGTGGTGAAGCGCGGCTCCAGCACGCCCAGCAGGGTCAACCGGATGGCATGCCATTTGCGGCCGATCTCCTCCGGGGTGCGGGCGTCGGTGCCAAGCCAGCGGCGCAGCTGCTCGGCGTAGTACGCGCTGCGCCGCCAGTCGGCCTCTGACCAGGGCATCCAGATCTCTCCACGCATGGCGACGCTGCGGCCGAGCCGCTGCGGCCATCGGTCCATCTCGCCACTGCGCACGAGCCGGTCGATCCGGTCCATGGTGACCGCGACCCGCGCCGCGTCGTAGACGGCGACCGGCTGCCCGCGGCGGTTCTCCGGATCCGGCAGATCGGGGCCGAACAGCAGCCGTCGCATCGCGGGCAGGGCCGCGGGTACGGAGTCCGAGCCCTCGTAGGCCCAGCGCTGCCAGTAGAGCAGCCACCGGTTGCCCTTGTTCCCGTCGTGCTCGCGCGCTTCGAAGTACACCGTGGGCACGCCGAGCATCGCCGGGATCTCCAGCGCGCCGCTCTCCATGCCGACCTGGACCACGTCATGGCCGCTGTTCAGCTCGTGGAAGAACAGGGCCTGCTCGCCGTAGCCCAGTGTCTCGCCCCCGTTGCGCGCGGCCTCCCAGAACCGCACCAGGGTCTCGGTGTCGACGCCGTCGAGCACTCCCGCGTCCCGCCACGCCTCCGCCAGGCCGGGACGTCCGGCGAAGACGTCGTCACCGAGGAGGACGATGCGCCGTGCCGGGTGCTCGGCGCGGATGGCCTCGATGGTCTGGCGCAGGATCTCCGGCCGGGTGTCGAGGTGCGGACCGTGCCGCCCGCCGACCGGCTGGCCGCGCGTGTCGCGTACCCACAGCAGGGCGTACGCGTCCGCCTGGTCGTTGGCGGCGCGCAGCCGTTCGACGACCGCCCGGGCCCGGGACGACCGCCGCTCGGCCGTGGCCGGGTCCGGCCCGAGCATCCGGTCGATCATGCGCTGCCTGGCCCGCACGGGATCCGCGCGGATCGCCTGCAGCGCGAAGTACTGGGCCCGCATCCACTGCGTCGCGCTGTAGTGGAGCTTCTGGCTGGAGTTGGCGAACGCCAGCCGGACCCTGTGCGGCTCGATCCCGTAGTCCTCGATCAGCCGCTGCCGCAGCCCGAGCGCGTCACGCAACGGTTTCGCCTGCAGTTCGACGAGATCGTCGACCAGCGTCGCCGGGTCGGCGTCCGCGATGCTCTCGCCCCGGACCAGCCGTCGCATGACGGCGGCGTCGGCCTGGTAGGCGGGGACGCCCGCGGGGACGGGCCCCAGGTGCGCGACGTGCGCCTGGTGGGCGTCCCACTCGTAGGTGGCCCTGCCGCGGTCCGGCTCGAAGGCGATCTCGATGGTCAGCTCCGGGTCGGCCATCAGGGCCGCCGCGTGGCTGTAGAGCTCGCCGCGCTGGTGGGAGTAGAACCGCAGGTGCTTGAGGTTGGCGTTGTCCGGTCCGGGGATGGAGGTCAGCAGGACGTAGGCGTTGTCGTACATCATCCGGCCCACGATGTGCTGCAGCTTCTCCGCGGGCGAGAGGTCGACACGTGCCTTGAGCGCGCCCAGCTGGGCGTCGAGTCCGCCGGCCGACAGGTCGTCCCAGCGGGAGACCATGCCGGGCTCGGCGTGGACGGCCGACGGGGGCGCGCTCCTGGGGAGCCGGATCGGCGTCACGTCGGAGCTTCCCGTGCGAGCGGGGATGCCGTCGTCGGCGGCCGCGGGTTCCGGCGACCCCTCCGCGGGCACCCACTGCCGCCGCTCCGGATCCCAGCGGCTCGGTGGAGGCGGTTCCTCACGCAGCAGCGGGTCGAGGAAGGCCTGCGCCACCGGCACGGCGTCGGACAGACCGGCGTAGGGGAGGCCGGGCGTCGTCCTGGCGTACCCGTCGAACTTGCGGAACCAGTCGGGGCTCGGCACCTCGAACGCCGGCGGCACCTTGAGGTTCTCGCCCTGCTCCAGCCGCCAGGCGAACTCCCGGTGCAGCATGTCGTGCGTGGCGGGCCCGTCCCAGGGCGAGTTGATGATGATCATCAGGACGTCGACCAGGTCCTGCGTCCGGTAGGGCAGATCGCCGGACTTGCAGCTGAACAGGCCGCCGCCGCGGGAGATGCAGTCGTCGCAGCGGGTCTCCAGCGTCCTGATGCCGTGCGTGTACATGCCCGAGACCTTGTGCGCCAGCGTGTCGTCGAGGGAGATGACCCGCAGGGGAGGACTCTCGTCGGGGTGACCGGTCGTGAGGATCTGGCGGGGGAACGGGATGACGTCCGGTTCCTTCCATACCGGGCGCGTGCGCGGCGGGGCGAGGTCCGCGCTGAGGCTCATGATCTCCATGTCGCCGCAGTAGACCTTGTGCGAGATCCGTACGGCCTTGCCGTGCAGGATGTAGGCCATCGACTCGCGTTCGAACCTGAGATGGTCGCCGTGGTCGCGGGCGAGCGCCGCCTCGTACTCGGCGGCCATGACGTCCGGGCGCGCGTCGCCTGACATGCGGACGAGGTCGACGTCCGTGCTCGCCCGGCCACCCGGGTTCCGGGAGAGCATGGCCTGCCCGCCCTTGAGCATCCAGTCGTCCGGATTGGCGACGAAGATCCGGGCGAGGGCGCGCTGCAGCGCGAACTGCTGCAGCTCGTCGAGCGGGGTCGTACCGCGGCGATCCGCCTCGACCCTGACCTCGTTCATGAGGTGACGCCAGAACCGGAGGAACTGCCGCGGACTGCCGTCCTGCGGGTGCGGGCTGTGGCTCGCGCGAAGCCCGCCGGCGGCGTCCGGCGCGGATCGGGCCGGAGCCTCGCCCGCGGCCGGGAGCGGGCCGAGCTGATCGCGCACGCCTCGGAGCAGCGCCGAAGGGCCGGGCTCCCCGGGTACGGGAGTGACCGTCGCCGACACCGAGGCCAGCGCCTGCACCTGCGCGGGGGTCACCGGGGCCGAGGGATCCCGGGACAGGAGCACGTTGATCCGCTGTCGCAGGACGTCGGGCCCCGGTGGCTGGTCACCCAGCAGCAGCGTGGACAGCCGCCGCAGATCATGGAGTTCCTGGGCGGAGAAGGAGTATTCAGGGCCGGTGCCGAACAGCAGGCGCGCCGTCGTGACGAGCGCGTCCGTGTACGTCAGATGATCCCGCGTCACCCGCTGCCCGTCGCCGAACAGGAGGTTCGTGCGCTCCAGGAGGCGCAGGTGCTCCATCAGCGGGCGGTCGCCCGGCGGGAACCTCTCCAGGAGGCCGCGCACGTCTCCGGGCAGGTGCGCGGCGGGCTCGTACGCCGGGCGCGACCACTCCTCCGGGTTCACCGGCGCGGCCGGCCGGTCGAGGGGGACCTTCGGCCGTGGCAGGTCCAGGACGAGGGCATGCAGGTGGAGCAGATGGCGGTCGCGCAACGACGTCGCCTCGGCCACCGTGCGGCCGTCGCGATCCAGTACCGGCCTGCCCTGGGCCCAGAAGAGAGTCGCCTGGCCGAGCAGGTTCGCGTCGACGTGGACGGCGCTGTCGGCGAGGTGCCGGCGATCGGCGGACCGGGGATCCACGTACTCGTCGAACATGCCGAACAGGTGCAGCGTCTCGTGCGCGAAGACGACGGGCTCCATCTCCGCGTACCAGCTCATGAAGTGGATGGGCGGCCGGCCGCGGTAGGCCGCCAGCTGGTCCAGCGGTGTTGTGATCACCTCACCCTCGCCATGCCAGCGGTCCCTGTCGGCGAAATCGACGGCGCGATGACCGGTCCCTGGGTACAGGAGGACGACCCGGTCGTCCGGGACCGACGGCGGTGCGGGCTCGAACTCCATCCTCACGTGCAGTTGCGAGCCGTCGGGCAGTTCGTGCCGGTAGTTGTAGTACAGGTCCACGCCCTTGAGCAGGTTCGCGTGCGCGGTCGCGATCTCCGCCTCGGTCATGCCGGGCGCCGCCCGGTACGGGACCCGGACCGTGAACTCGGTGACGAGGCGCTGCGAGCCTCGCCACGGGACCAGTAACCTACGCGCCTCGACGGGGACCGCCCCGGGTGCGGGCAGGCCCGTCACGGTGACGGGGGCGGCGGCCGCCGAGCTCCGCAGTCCCTCCCAGTGGGGGGCCAGCGGGACGGCGCGCGCGTCCAAGGCGTTGGCGAGCTGCTGGGGAGGGCCGGGCGCGGGCTCCACGTTGAGCACCGGTGTCCTGATCGCATGGTCCAGGCTCGCGGCGGCCACGCCGACGGCGGTCGTCGTGCCGTCGCCCGGCGTAGCGCCCCGGGAGGCGGGCTCGACGCCCGCCGGCTCGCGGGCCGGGGCATCGGCGGTGCCGGGGCCCGGGGTTCCGGTGGTGGCGGGGCCCGGGGTATCGGTGGCGGCTTCCGCGGCAGCCGGTTCGAGGCTGCCGGGTTCGGTGGAGCGGACGGGCGGAGCCGGCTCGCGGAGCTCGGACCGGCCGTCCGCAGGGGCGTTGATGAGGTCGTCGATGCGGGAGGTCGGCTCCGGCCTGCGGCCGGCGTCCGGCTCCTGGCCGCCGGTGGGAGGCGAACCTTGCCGCCCGCGCTGTTCCACGTCCCCCGGTGTCCTGGTGGCGGGCTGTCCCGGGTCCGGGTTCGCCGGCGGCTGGAAGGACGCGGGCGCGGATGGCACGGACCGGGTCCCGCCTCCGGGATTCGCGGCGATGTTCGGGGGCTGGGCGAGGGTGCCGGGCTGCCGCTGGGCGCTGTTGTCGGGCCCGGTGGCCTGCCCCGGCCGCCCGCTTGACGGCCCGGTGTCGTTCAAGGACGACTGCAGGCCGGCCGGTGCCGCCGTCGTCCCGGCCCTGGCCAGGTCGGTGGCCGCGGCCGTGGTGGTCGCGTGGTCCAGCGCGGCGACGGGGTCGAGGAGTGCCCCGGCCACGCCGGGGTCGAACGGGCTGATGCTGTTCGTCCGCCCGGCGCTTCCCATGAAGCCGCCGAGCAGTGAGTCGGCCGTCGGCGGGCTCCATTGCCCGTACACCAGCCCGTTGGCCACGAAGCTGCCGGCCGGTGAGGCCACCATGTTGTTGAGCCCGGTGTTGAGCGCCCGCCCGGGGAAACGGCGGAAGGCGTTTCCCCAGCCGGGCAGGTCGGCGGCGGTGCGGTTGAGCCGCCCGATGCCCGGAATCGCGTTGGTCACCGCGGACACGGGATTGGCCAGCTTGGTGCCGACGACGGCGCCGGTGCCGGCGCCCAACGCCGCCGCCAGGCTCTTGTCCCAGTCGTAGCTGGACCGGGTGCCCATCTTGATCTGCTGGAGCTGGGTGTAGGCGTCGATGAACACCTCTTCGCCGATCTCCTCCACCAGCTCCCGCGCGATCACGGCCGACCCCAGCCGGCCCGCCAGGGAAGAGCCGGCCAGGGTGGTCAGCCTGGTCGCGGCCGTGACCGCGATCGGACGTGAGGCCGCGAGCCCCAGACGGGAGAGGATGCCCGCGATCGTGGCGCGCAGGCCCGCCGCGGTCGTGCCCACGGCGGCGGTGCTCGCGCCGGCCGAGAAGAACGCGGAGATCAGCGCGATGCTGATGGCGATGACGGCCACCCAGAAGGCGACATTGATGGAGATCTTGGAATACTGCGTCTCCAGCGCGAAGGCGTCGACCTGGCGGGCGTACTGGGTGTGGCCGCCCATCTTGGCCAGGACACCGGTCTTCTCGTCGTACATGCGCCCGATCCGGGTGAAGGAGGTGGGCCTCGCAGGTGAGTTCCACTCCGACGCGATCGTGCGCAGCGCCTTGCCCGCCGGATCCAGGGAACCCGCGTACACCTGGACGCCGTCCCGGTGCCCGTCCCTCAGCCGCCAGAGCGCGCTCTCGCTCGCCTGGGGCCAGGCCTGGCCGGCTGAAAGCATCGGGATCAGCCAGTAGACCACCCAATCAGGCAGCGCTTCGGTCTCCCAGACCGGTTGTACGTCGGTCGTCGCCGCTCGTCCGAAGCCTTCGTCGGACGCCAGACCTGCCGAAGTCTGGGAGTTGACGTCGCCGCGGCCCCCCGCCACGGGTCAGTTGTCCAGCACGGTCGGCCGCCGGCTCAGGCCGGACTCGATGGCGGCGTCCGTGGCCCGGGAGGTGGCGATGGTCGTGCGCAGCCGAGATCCCGCGTCCACGATGTGCTCCACCAGTTCGCTGCCGGTCTCGACGAGTCGGCTGGGGCCGTCGTTCATCAGGTAGGCCCGGGCGAAGGCCCGGCCTTCCGGGCCGTCGCCCCACGGCGCGGTGTCATGCAGCTCTTTGATCGTCGCGGCGGCTGTCGCCCATTCCCTCCGCAGTGAGCTGGACATCGTGTCCCATTGCGAGATCCCGTTCTCCAGCACCGGGCCGAGATAAAGGACTTCCCGGTCATTCCGTTCCACGGGAGTGCTCCTTTCCGGCCGTCTGGTCCGCCAGCTGCTTCATCACGGTGTCCAGGTCGCCTTCCAGGTGCGCGCGCATCTGGTCGGCGGGGATCAGTGGGTCGAAGATCTCCAGGACCCGCTGCCGCGATCGGGCGGCCGCCCGGCGCACCGTGTCGGTGATCACGTCGGCCAGGCGCCGGGAGTCGGGCTGGCGGTAGATCCGCGGGTCGATGTCGAGCCTGATCAGCTCGCCGCGGGCGTCGACGGTGGCGGCCACGAGACCGTCACGCGACTTCTCGGTCGTTCGTACGGCTTGCGCCTCCCTGCGCAGGGAGTCGGCCTCGTCCTGCATCCTCAGGAAAGTCCGGCGCAGCTCTTCTTCATAGGCCCGCAATTCGGATACATCATGATCAACAGCCTTATTCATCCCTTTAGCCCCCCAAGCGACAGGAATCTCTGCTCTTTCCGTAAACTAGCAAAAACCATGGGAAAGCGCGTTCGAGTTGTCGTACGCCGGTTGTCACACGCACGTGACGGGGGTGATCTCCTCGCGCAGACCGGACACCTCGTCCCGGGGCACCGGACGCCGGTGCACGCCGCGCTCGACTCGGCCGAACCCCAGGTCAGCGGCCACGGGAGCCAGGCCGCCGACGTACTCGACCAGCAGGTCGCCGTTCTCGTCACCGTTCTCGTCGCCGAGCACGACGCAGGGCACGCCGCGCCACTCGCACACCGTGGTGACGTATGTCACCTGCTCGCATTCGGCCGCGGGCACGGGAAGGACCCACCGGCCGGGCGCCACCTCGTCGAAGCCTTCCAGCGGAGTGCGGCTACGCAGGCGGAGCCACACCCCGTCAGCGCGGGACTCCGGAGAGGCGGGGTAGTCGGCGCCCCGCCACCGGGCTTCGTAACGTGGCCGGCTCATGGCGTCTCCCGCACCAGCAGCCAGGTTTCCAGATCGCCGTCGTAGACGGCACGCCTGCGGGACACGCCGTCGGCGCCCAGCTCGACGATCTCGGCCCCGTACGGCAGCAGGACAGAGTCGATCTTGTACTCGCGGATCGTGTGATCGACGTGAGGCACGAGCCCCATGCCGACGAACGGGGCCTCCTCGATCACGGAGCCGGCCACCGCGAGCATCGCCTCCTCGGTCTCCCCGCCGTAGGGGGTGCGGTAGAGCTCGAAGCCGATGGCGGGCCAGCGGAGGATGTTCACGGCGCCCACGTCGGTCAGGACGTCGTCCCGCAGCAGCGCCTCGGCGAGCAGGTCCGGCGTCGCGATGTGCGCCACGTCGAGCGCGTGGTGACAGTAGCCAGAAACCCGCGGCCTGCCGTCGTCGAGCAGCCCCCGGATCTCCGAAGGATGCAGGAGCTTCTGCACCAAGGGGATGCCCGGGTTCATGAGGTGGTCCTGCTGGAGCGTCGGCACCGCGACCCTCGCCACGGTGCCGGGCTCCAGGAGGAACTCGGGTTCCAGGCCGGCGTTGATCGCCAGACCCCAGCGCGGGTCGGGATAACCGGCGGCCAGCTCCACCATCGAGCTGATCCTGTGGTGGCGCACCGCGCCGTTCGTGGCAGCCTGGAGCGCGGCCTCGGAGGTGTAGGCCAGCAGCCAGGTCCGACCCCCGGCCGGCAGGGTGGCCCAGGCCGGCGGACCGTGCTCCTCGACGGGGAGGGCGAGATCGGCCGCGCGCAGCAGGCTCAGGCAGAGGCCGACCTCGCCACGGGTGCGCGCCTCCAGCAGCCGCTGCTCCAATAAACTCAGCTGCCACACACGCCCCACCTTAGCCAGCCCGCGAAGGCTGGGCGCGCACCCGATCAGGCGGAGGCTTCCGCCCGGCGCGTACGCTGCGGCGGCGAGCTCGGCGGCCGCTACCGCCTCTTCCCCCGCATGAACTACAAGCTGCTCGGCACGACCTGGGATCCGGGCCAGGCCGATCACACGATCGGGCGCCTGATCGGGTGAACGGACGACGGCGATGACCGATCCGCTGCGACGCCTGCACGACGCGGGTCTGGTCCTGCCCGAGGCGCCCGCGCGCCACAGCAGGCTCGCCTTTCGGCTCCGCCTCGCTGCCCGCCGGCATGCCCGTCGAGCTGGACGTCGTCGCGGCCCTGCGCTGAGCCCGTCAGGGGGTGAGGTGCGCGGTGAACCAGTGGCCGGCCAGGTCGGCGACCTGTTCCAGCGCTCCGGGCTCCTCGAACAGGTGGGTGGCGCCGGGGACGACCTCCAGGCGGGTCTCGCCGCCCAGCTCCCGCTGGGCCTGCCGGTTCAGCTCCAGCACCTGCTCGTCGTGGCCGCCCACGATGAGCAGGGTGGGGGCCCGTACGGAGCCGAGACGGGGGGCGGCCAGGTCGGGGCGGCCGCCGCGGGAGACGACAGCCGCCACGCCGGAACCCGGCTCGGCCGCGGCCCACAGGGCGGCGGCCGCGCCGGTGCTCGCGCCGAAGTAGCCGAGCGGCAGCCGCGCCGCGGCCGGTTCCTCGAGCACCCGCTCCGTCGCCAGCAGCAGCCGGGCGGCCAGCAGCTCGATGTCGAACACGTTGGCCCGGTCGGCCTCCTCCTCCGGCGTCAGCAGGTCGAACAGGAGCGTGCCCAGCCCGGCCTCGTTCAGCGCGCCCGCCACGTACCGGTTGCGCGGACTGCGGCTGCTGCTGCCGCTGCCGTGCACGAACACGACCATGCCGCGCGCACCCTC
Source organism: Nonomuraea sp. CA-218870 (assembly GCF_050936535.1). Classification (NCBI taxonomy): domain Bacteria; kingdom Bacillati; phylum Actinomycetota; class Actinomycetes; order Streptosporangiales; family Streptosporangiaceae; genus Nonomuraea; species Nonomuraea sp. CA-218870. The sequence goes on from NZ_JBNJMN010000001.1 coordinate 1,314,645, forward strand.
CGGCACCACCAGCTGTCCCGAGATCTCGGCGTCCATCCGCGCCACCTCCGCTCCAGCAGGGTGTCTACCCAGCTCAGGCGGGATTCTTCCTGCGACGATGCCGGGGTGGGGGAGCGATCGCGGCAACTGCTGCCGCCATTCGAGCGCATCGGCAGGACCGGCAGGCTGATCCTGGAACGGGCCCGCCGGCTGGGCCCGGGCGGATGGCTGCGGGCCGAACGCGACCCGCTGCTGCAGGGGGTGAAGACGACGGCCGCGTGCGTGCTCGCCTGGTGGATCGCGGCGCGGCTGCTGGAGGCCAGGATGCCGGTGCTGGCCCCGATCGGGGTGCTGCTCACGATCTCGGCCACCGCCTACAGCACCGTCGTGCGGGGCGTGCAGCAGGTCGGCGCCGTGGTGGTCGGGCTGGCCGGCGCGGGCGCGCTGATCTACCTGCTCGGGGTGAACGCGATCACCCTGGCCATCCTGGTCGCGGGCGGGCTGGTGCTCACCCCGCTGCTCAACCTGCCCAAGCAGAACGTGCAGATCCCGATCACCGGCCTGCTGGTGTTCGCACTGGGGGCCGGTTACAGCCTGGAACGGCTGATCGACCTGCTGCTGGGCGCCGTCATCGGCATCCTGGCCAACCTGGTCGTGCTGCCTCCCCGGTACGTGGAGGACGCGCGCAAGGAGCTGGCCGAGCTGGCCGGCGACATGGCGTCGCTGACGGCGGACATGGGCAAGGGCGTGCGCGGCACGTGGGGCGAGGACGAGGCGAGAAGCTGGCTGGAGCGCTCCCGCGAGGTGGACGCCCGTCTGCGCGAGAGCCAGGAGGTGGCCGAGCAGGCCGCCGAGTCGGTGAAGCTGATGCCGCTGGAGCGCCGTCGCCAGGACCAGCGGCTGGACCAGGTGTCCGAGGCCATGACCTGCCTGGACCACGCCGGTCTGCAGTTGCGCGCCCTGGCCCGGTCGCTCACCGATCTGGCGGCCGGGGTGCGCGGGCTGCCCGCCGAGGACGTCGACCGGGTCCCTGCGGCGCTCGGCGACGAGCTCATGGCCATCTCTCGGGCCTTCGCCGCGTTCGGCCGGCTCCAGCTGGGCCGGGGCAGCGTCAAGGACCTGGGCCGGCTGCGGACCGCGCTGCGCGAGGGCGGCGAGCATCAGACGCTGGCCGCCGAGCGCGTCCCCGACACCGAGAACGTCCGGCTGTGGTCGCTGCACGGCGCGATGCTGGACCACTGCGCGGCCATCAGGCACGAGCTCGACCCGGAGGGCGGGCCGCACCAGGGGGCGTTCCCGGCCCGGCTCATCCCCGGCTGAGGAGCGGGTCAGACCGCCGCGGTGTCGGCCCTGTCGGGGACGAAGCGGTAGCCGACGTTGCGGACCGTGCCGATGAGCGACTCGTTCTCGGTGCCGAGCTTGGCCCGCAGCCGCCGCACGTGCACGTCGACGGTCCTGGTGCCGCCGAAGTAGTCGTAGCCCCAGACCTCCTGCAGCAGCTGGGCGCGGGTGAACACCCGGCCGGGGTGCTGCGCGAGGTACTTCAGCAGCTCGAACTCCTTGAACGTCAGGTCGAGCACCCTGCCCCGCAGGCGGGCGGTGTAGGTGGCCTCGTCGATCGACAGGTCGCCGCTGCGGATCTCGTCGGGCACGTCCTCGGTGGAGGCCTGCGTGATGCGGCCCACGGCCATGCGCAGCCGCGCCTCCACCTCCGCAGGCCCGGCGCCTTCGAGCAGTACGTCGTCGACCTGCCATTCGGCGGTCATCGCGGCGAGGCCGCCCTCGGTGACGATCACCAGCAGGGGACAGTCGATGCCGGTGGTGCGGATCAGCCGGCACAGGCTCTTGGCCTGCACGAGCTCCTTGCGGGCGTCGACCAGCACGGCGTCCGAGGGAGGGGCGTCGATCAGGGCGGAGGCCTCCGCCGGCGCGACCCTGACGGAGTGGAGGAGCAACCCCAGGGCGGGCAGCACTTCGGCGGACGGTTCGAGCGCGTTGGTGAGCAGCAGCAGGTTGCTCATATGGGCCTCCCTCAAACACGCAAGGACCCGGGGGCTACGTCGCCCGAGTCCTGTAGGTGAGGATATCCCACGAGTAACTGACGTCTATGGGGCGTCCGTCAGATGAACGCCACGTCTCGTGCGACGAGCGGATGAACAAGAACGCACAATGGTGGACGACGAAAAGTGAGGTGGCCATGGCCTGCGGGAAAGTGCGCTATTGGGCGGCGGCGAAGGCGGCGGCCGGAGTGGCCGAAGAAGAATTCGAAGCCGCCACGCTGGGCGAACTCATGACGAAAATCACAGCTGATCGTGCCGAACTCGCCAGGGTGGTCGGCAGATCGTCATTTCTGATCGACGGCTCTCCCGTGGGCCGACGGCCGCACGGAGAGGTGGAGCTCCGCGACGGCGTGACGGTCGAGGTGCTGCCGCCTTTCGCCGGCGGGTGATCTTCCGGCTTGTTGGGGAATGAGCCGATAAGCTTCATGACCCCCGGCCCGAGACAGGGAGTGCGATGCGCAAGCTGCTCGTTTTCCTGATCCTGCTCTTCATCCTCCTCGCCGTGCTCGACCGGGTGGCGGTCGCGGGGGTGCAACGCGACCTCGCCAACAGGATCGCGGCCGCCTCCGACCTGCAGCGGACGCCGGAGGTGGAGATCACCGGCATCCCCTTCCTGACGCAGGCGGTCTCCGGCCACTACCAGGAGGTCCGCTTCGACCTCGGCACGCTGCGTTACGGCGGTGTTCCGATCGAGGATCTCAAGGGGGCGGCGTACGACGTGACCGCGCCGCTGGCCGACCTCCTGCAGAACCGGGCCGACATCCGGGCCGGCCGGGTCGCCGTCAGCGGCACGCTGACGAACGCGACCATCGACCGGTTCGCCCCGGAGGGTGTGAAGATCAGCGGCAGGGGCGACCGGTTCGTCGCCTCCGGTGAGCTGATGGTGGGCGCGCAGAAGGTGAAGTTCGACGCGGAGATGAAGGTCGAGATGACCGAGGCGGGCATCCGGCTGCAGGCGGAGAAGATCGAGGGGGTGCCCGTCCAGCTCGCCCGGCTCGTCGGCTACACGATCCCGTTCAAGGGGAAGCTGCCCTTCGACGTGAAGGTGACCGGGGTGAAGAGCGTGCCCGGAGGGCTGCAGATCTCCGCCGAGGCGTCTGACGTGCCGATCCGTGGATGACCGTGAACCACCTCCGTCCTCCGTACGTGATGAGGGCGTGAGCTCAGCTGGCACCGCCGACGAGGAACTCGTGAGGACCCTGTTCGACGAGCATGCCGGGCCACTGTACGGATACGTACTGCGACTGACAGGTGACTCGGGACGGGCGGAGGACGTGGTGCAGGAGACGCTGCTGCGGGCGTGGCGGCATCCCGGCGCACTGCGCGACCGCCCGATCCGCGCCTGGCTGTTCACCGTGGCCCGCAATCTCGTCGTCGACCAGCACCGCGCCCGGAGGTCCCGGCCTCCGGAGACGGGTGACGAGGCGCTGGCCGTGCTGCCCGCGGACGACGAGCTGGAGCGCGCGGTCGAGTCGTGGGCGGTCGCGGAGGCGTTAGCGGCGCTGCGGCCCGAGCACCGCGAGGTGCTGATGGAGGTCTACTACCGGGGGCGGTCGGTGAAGGAGGCCTCGGCGAGGCTCGGCGTCCCGCCGGGCACGGTCAAGTCGCGCACCTACTACGCGCTGCGGGCGCTCAAGCTCGCGCTGGAAGAGCGGGGGCTGGCGCCGTGATGACGTGCGAGGAGGTCCGGCAGGCGCTCGGCGCGCACGCGCTCGGCGCGCTCGAACCGCACGAGGCCGAGGAGGTCGACCTCCACCTGGCCACGTGCGAGGAGTGCGGGGGCGAGCTGGCGGAGCTGGCGGGGGTCGCCGGGTTCCTGGGCAAGGTGTCCGAGCGGGACGTGGCCCTGGTCGCCAGCCCGCCGAAGCGGGTGCTCGAACGGCTGCTGAAGGAGCGGGCCAGGCGGCGCGGGCGGGTCCGCGCGCTCATGGCGGTCGCGGCCGCCGCGGCGGCGGTCGTGGTGGGCGGCGTGGTGTGGGCGGGCCTGCCCGGAGAGGCGCCGACGACCGCGTCCGCTCCGGACACCGGGCCGGCGGACCAGTCCAGCGCCGGGGACGACGCTGCCCGGTCGACCGAGGCCGAGGACGCGGAGGAGTTCTCGACCCGGCAGGAACGCGCCGAGAAGGCCTCGCCCGCGCCCACGGCGAGTCCCATAGCGAGTCCCACGGCGAGTCCCATGGCCTCCGCGTCGCGCTCTTCCCTGGGCCGCGCGTTCACCGGCTCGGCCGCCCGTCACCGGGTGACCGTGACCGCCGTGCCCACCGGCCCGCGCACCGATCTGACGGTGCGCATCGAAGGGGCCCGGGTGGGCACCGAGTCCAGGCTCGTCATCGTCAGCAAGGACGGCTCCCGGGAACGGACCGGGCCGTGGCGGATCAACCGGGCGACATACGAGGACGGCGCGGTCTTCCGGCACGAGACGCGCACCGCGCTGGCGGACATCGCCGCGTTCGAGATCATCGGGGACGGCGAGGTGCTGGTGCGGATCCCGGTGACCGGGACCGGGAAGTAAACGGCGGGGCCGGTGGTTGCACCGGGGGATGACGGGACTGTGGGTCGCGCTGGCCACGCTGGCGCTCGGAGCGGCGATCGGAGTGATTCGGCTGCACACGGACGGACGTGTGGGCGACCGCGTGGGCGACCGCGACCCCGGCCCCCTGCTGGGCCCCGGCGAGCTGGGCGCCGAACTGGGGGAGCGGGCCACGCTCGTGCAGTTCTCCACCGCCTTCTGCCAGCCGTGCCGGGCCACGCGCCGGGTGCTCGCCGACGTGAGCGCGCTGGTGCCGGGCGTGGCGCACGTGGAGATCGACGCCGAGTCCAGGCTCGACCTCGTACGGCGGCTCGACGTGATGCGGACGCCGACCGTGCTCGTGCTCGACGCCCGCGGGGCGGTCGTGCGCAGGGCGTCAGGGCAGCCCACGAAGGCCGCCGTGCTGCACTCGCTCGCGCAGGTCGTGTCTCAGGATTCGTCTCACAAGCCGGACGACATGTGACAGATGTCGAGACGCCGAGTAGTCTTCTCGGCATGAACCCATCGACGGAGCTGCTGACGAAGCGGCGCGCGGTTGATTTCTGCCGCGTCGCGACCGCGCTCTGTCGCGCTGCCTGAGGACGGTCTCGCGCGGGCTTGCGGCCCGCCCCCTTTCCGAATCCTTCAGGAGCATCCCACGATGCGTGCCGACCCCAGGGCGCTGCGCTTCGGCGCGGCCATCACCACGTTGATCCTCGTCCTCGTCCTGGTGACGGGCAGCGCTTGGCTGCTTGCCGCCCAGGCCGTGGTGTTCGCGTTCGGCATCGCGGGCAGATCACCGTACGGGATGCTTTTCCAGGCGCTCGTCAAGAGCGCCCCGAAGGAGACCGAGGACTCCCGCCCGCCGCGTTTCGCGCAGGGGGTGGGGCTCGTCTTCGCGGTCGTGGGGGTGGCCGGGTTCGCCGCGGGGATCACGCCGCTGGCCCTCGGGGCCACGGCCGCGGCCCTCCTCGCCGCCTTCCTCAACGCAGCCTTCGGATTCTGCCTTGGCTGCGACATGTATCTGCTGATTCGCCGTATATTGCCCGCCGCCAACATGGAGGTACCACAATGAGCCGCTCCGCCGTCCTGGTGGATGCCGACTGGGTCGAGGCCAACCTCGACACCCCGGGTGTCGTCTTCGTCGAGGTCGACGAAGACACCAGCGCCTACGACAAGGGCCACATCCGTGGCGCAGTGAAGATCGACTGGAGGCAGGACCTGCAGGACCCGGTCCGCCGCGACTTCGTGGACAAGACCGGTTTCGAGGCTCTGCTCTCCGACCGGGGCATCTCCAACGACGACACCGTCGTCCTCTACGGTGGCAACAACAACTGGTTCGCGGCCTACGCCTACTGGTACTTCAAGCTTTACGGGCACGACGACGTCAAGCTCCTCGACGGCGGCCGCAAGAAGTGGGAGCTGGAGTCGCGCGAGCTGGTCAAGGACGTCCCCGAGCGGGCCAAGACCCAGTACGTCGTCAACAAGGAGAACACCGCGATCCGCGCCTTCCGCGACGACGTGGTGGCCGCGATCGGCAAGCTCAACCTGGTGGACGTCCGCTCGCCCGACGAGTTCACCGGCAAGCTGCTCGCCCCCGCCCACCTGCCGCAGGAGTCGGCGCAGCGCGGCGGCCACGTGCCGACCGCCCGCAACATCCCGTGGTCCAAGGCGGCCAACGACGACGGCACCTTCAGGTCCGACGACGAGCTGCGCACCCTCTACAGCGAGGCCGGCGTCGACTTCGGCAAGGACACCATCGCCTACTGCCGCATCGGCGAGCGTTCCGCCCACACCTGGTTCGTCCTGCACGAGCTGCTCGACCAGGAGAACGTGAAGAACTACGACGGTTCGTGGACCGAGTACGGCTCGCTCGTGGGCGTGCCGATCGAGCTGGGGGAGGCCCGATGACCACGCAGGGTTGCGGAGCGCCGGAGCAGACCATCGCGCTGCCGGCCGGGATCGATCTGTCCAACCAGGCCGTGATCCAGGGCCGGGTCACCGGCGCCGGCACCGCCTACGCGCGGCTGCTCGACCACACCGGCGAGTTCACCGGCGAGGTCGTGGTGTCCGACGAGGGAGTCTTCCGCTTCTTCGCCGGTCCCGGCGACTGGACCGTACGCATCATCGCGGGCGGCGGCGTCACCCGCGACATCCGGGTGCAGGCCCGGCTCGGTGAGGTGGCCGAGCTGGCCGTCGCCGTCTGATCGTCGACCGCAAAAGGGCCCGCGTCCTTCCCGGACGCGGGCCCTTCGCGCGCCGTCAGAGCCTGGCCGGATAGCGCATGAGCAGGGTGGCGTGGACGACGTCGGTGCCCGTCGCGTGGTAGATGTGCGGGACGTCGGAGCGCCACGAGATGTGCTCGCCCGGCCCCGCCGTGAGCGGCGCGTGCGGCGGTCCGGCCGCGAGGACGCCGCTGAAGACCGTGACGTGCTCGGTCGCGCCCGCCAGGTGGGCGGGCGAGCTCTGGGTGATCCCCGGCGGGACGCGCAGCCGGTAGAGCTCGTAGGTGACGTCGTCGTCCTCGAAGAGCTCCAGCAGCGCGGCCTCCACGGCGGTGCCGCGGACGTTCCTGGGCTCGGGCGGCGCGTCGAGTATCGCCCCGATCGGCACGCCGAGCTGGGCCGTGATGGCCCAGAGCGTCTCCAGGGTGGGGTTGCGGGTGCCGGTCTCGACGCCGGAGAGCGTGGCCTTGCCGATGCCCGCCCGCCGGGCGAGCTCCGACAGTGAGACCCCGCGCGACTGGCGCAGCTGCCGCACCCGCTGACCGATCACGCGCGGATCGGTGTCCGGCGCGGGCCGCGAGTCCATGGGGCCATGATGCATCGTCCGCCGCCCCCGTGCCGGGCGTCTCGCCGAGCCGTCCCGGGCGGGCGTACGTCGGCCTGCCCTGACTGCTTGCCGGGATGCGGCTGCGGCCGGTGAGGGCAGGCCGCTACGATTCCACCGATGTCCGGAACGTCTGGTGTGATAGCACCGAACCGGCCCGGCCCCGCACCGGGTCAGCGGCTGCCGTCGCCTTTCTCGTTGCCCCTGCACACCATGCGGGTCGCCGGGAAGTGCGCGCTGCCCCTGATCCTCTGGTTCGCCGCCGGCGATCTGGCACGCTACGCGCTGCTGTACGCGGGCACCGAAGTCGCGTACGGCGAGTGGCGGCAGGTCCGCCTCGTCGCCGTGATGACGCTGCTCACCCTGGTGGTGCTGGCGGCGATGACGGTCACCACCGGCATGCTGCACAGCCTGCGCGGCGCGCTCTGGGAGATACGCGCCCGAGCCGCCGAAGGAGTCCCGGACGAGCGGTTCTTCCGCACGCTCGACCGGATGGCTCCCGCGTTCGCCGTCCTCTACCTCGCCTGGGGCTTCCACGCCGAGGACGCGCGCGACTTCCAGCAGATGGACCTGCTCCACCACTTCTACGACATGACGGAAGCCCAGTGGTTCGGCGAGGAGACCAACGTCGGCATGAGCCTCGCCGACCTCGACTGGCGGGTCTCACTGGGCGCGATGGCGGTCATGTTCCTGCTGAAGACGCTCTTCGCCAGGCTGGTGGAGAAGGGCAAGGGCCGCTTCTACGGGTTCGCCGCCGCCTTCTCCGAGTTCGGCTTCGTCTTCTACGGGCTGAACGCCACCGTCGCCTTCGCCGACGCCCGCGCCGAGTGGACCGACACCCGCGCGGTCGTCGTCGGCACCAAGCAGACGCTGGACAACGCCAAGGAGACGGTCCCCGCCTGGGAGGCGTTCACCGAGGCGTTCGGCGCCTTCTGGCCGCTGTTCCTGGACGCCGTGGCCATCCCGCTGGCCTGGCTCACGGTGGCGATGCTCGTCTTCGGCGCCTTCTCCGACGACAAGCGCACCCTGGTCAAGGGCACCCGCCTGGAGAAGGGCGTGGACCGGCTGGAGAGCAGCCACGACCTCACGCGGAAGTCGTTCGACCACGTCACCAGCGGCTTCACGGACCGCTGGCTGCCGCTGGCCAACTCCCTTCGCATGATCATCAAGGGTGGCGCGCCGCTGTTCGGCATGATGTGCCTGTGCTACGTGGCCATCGAGGTGGGCTCCCGCTACGCCGACCGCGCCGTCCGCACCCTCATCGGCTCCGAGGCCGAATGGACCTGGATGTACGTCGGCGTGCCGGTCGGCTTCGTCCGCGACCTGCTGGTGACCGCGCTGACCATGGCGCTCCTGGCCGCCACCTTCGACCTCGCCGCCACCCGCGCCCGCCTGCGCGGCCGGCCGCTCAACGCCTCCTGAACGTCAGCCGGACCAGATTGTCGATCCTGACCGCCTCCGAGTCCTTCTTGAAGTAGTCCTCGGTGGGGGTGTCGGAGCGGTACGAGCTCGGCCTGAACGAGAGCTCCACCTCGTCCTTCACCGCGGTCGGCACCACTGCCAGCCCCTGGATCCGATACTCCTCGCCCACCTTCAACCGGTCGTTCGGCCGGTCGCCCGACGACAGCTCCACCACCCACGTCCGGCCCGCCCGGTCGGCCAGCTCCGGTTCCTCAGGCAGACCCGTCATGGTCGCGCTGCCCTCGTCGAGGACCTTCTGCCTGATGTCGATCGCGAGCCAGGTGACGTCCGGGCCGTGCCCGTTGTCCTGCGGCGGATCGGTGACGGCCACGTCGGCCTTCCACTCGGTGTCGTAGACCTCGTACGAGCCGCCGGCCGGGACCGTCACCTCCTTCGGGTACAGCCCTCTGGTGGTGACGGACTCGTGGAACCGGTAGCCGTCGAACCCGTACGCGGCGACGGAGAGCAGCGACACCACCACGGCGCCCACGGCGACCAGCGCCGTCCGCTTCCTCCGCGCACCCCTCCCCGGCCCGGCCTCCGCGCCTGGCCCTGCCCCCACGCTCTGCCCGGCCTCCATCGCGCCCGGACCGCTCGCCCCCGGCTCGGACCCTCCGACCGCACCGGTACCCCTGTGGTCCCCGGCCGTCCCACCGACTCCCGCGGACCCCGCACCGCGCCCGGTGGTGGTTCCGGTGGTCGTCACGTCGCCGGTTCCGGTGGCGCCCGCCGGGCCGCCGGGGCCCGTCGCCCTCATAGCGCCGCCGGGTCCCGCGGCGCCTGTTGCCCCGCCCGGTCCCGTGCCCCACGCTTCGGCAGGTCCTGCTGCCGTGCTGGGGACACCGGGATCGGCTCCCGGTGCGGCCGTCCTCGGGGCGGGTGTGGCAGCGCCGGTTCCCGGGGCGTGTTCCGCGGCCCCCAGGAACGGTCTGCCGCTCTCCCGGACCCCGGCGGGAGGCAAGGGCAGGCTGTCGCGTACGGCCGGGATGGGTTGCGTGGAGCCCATCGCCTCGTGGCGGCGCGGCACCGGCGGCCAGACCTGCTGGTCAGGCGGAAAGTCACGTCCTCGGACAGGCCGCATCATGGGTGGCTCCCTCCGCCCGCCGAGGGTGCCCTGCCCGCCAGGAACGGCCGGTCCATCGGGGGTGCCCTGTCCACCCGGAGCACGCCCGTACGGTTGCGCGCCCGGACCGCCCCGCCCGTGCGTCTGGTCACTTTCCTGGCCGGCCCATCCCGATGGCCCCGGTCGCGGCTGCCCCGATCGGGAGCGGTCAGGTCGCGCTTGGTGTCCAGGCCGGTTCGTCCGCCGCTCCGGATACGCGGCTTGTCCGGCAGCTGCTTGTTGCCAGGGGTCGGTTGGTTGCGGCAGGTGCGGGGCCTGGCCGGGCGTGCTGTGGTCCCCGGGGTAGGCGGACTGGCCGGGGCCGGTGGCCGGAGTCGCGCGCCGATGGAGGGGCGGCTGTCCGGCTGGTCGGCTTCCGCCCGGCGACGCCCCGCCCGGGTCGTAGGCCGCGCCGGGTTCGGGCGGGGTGTCCGGGTCGTAGGGCTGGGCGTCGGATGGCGGGTGGGTGGTGTCCGGGTCCTCGGGGCGCCGGTGGCTCTTCTTGGGCGCGAACCAGTCGCGGTCGTTGCTGCTCATCGGATTTCCTTCGCTGGGACCCCGGTCGTCACCCTGGGGGAAAGCGAACCTGCCGCGGGACGGGAAGCGGGCGGAGTCGACGGCGGGCGCGATCCGCGGGGTGCCGCCTGCCGGCGTGGGGAGGAAGTCACCGTCGGATCACTTCGCGTCGGTGGAGTGGACGTCCTGGGCCGAGCCGGCGAGCTTGCGCGCCGCCGCCTCGTCCAGCGCGAGGTCGATCTCGGCTTCCGGCTGGTAGGGCTCGATCAGCGCCGTCGGCGGCAGGCCGACGACCACGCGGGCGCCGGGGAGCGCGGAGGCGGGCACCTCGAAGAAGTAGGGGCCGCGGGCCCAGATGTCGGGCTGCACCCATTTGCTGGTGATGGAGATGGAGCTGTCGACCCGGTCGGTGGTGGAGAACTTCTTGCCGTCGGCGGTCAGCAGCATGGCCGGCCCGAGTTTGTACGGCTGGAGCTTGGACTTGGCGGAGACGTTGACGATGAGGAACAGGTGGTCGGTCTTGACCGTGTCGGAGAGGTGCTGGACGGCCTTGGCGGCGGTGACCGAGTTGACCCGGACGACGAAGCGGGTGGCGTCGATGTCCTTGCCCAGTTCGCCGGTGTAGGTCAGTGGGGCGGTGTACTCGTTGTGGCTGAGGTCCATGGACTGCAGGCCGATCGCGGCGCCGACGAGCACGAGTCCGACGGCGGCGTTGAGCAGCCGCGACTCGCCGGGTCCGCGCGGCGGACGGGCGCGGCGGCCGGGGGCGCCGGGGCGTCGCTCGGTGGCGGTCATGCCGTGTCTCCGGCCTTGACGGGGAGCGTCACCTGGGCCTGGACGGTCGGCACAAATGTCTCCCCGGCGGCTTCGCGGATCAGCTGCCATCTGACGGTCTCGTCCTGGAAGCCGGGGGAGTACTCGAAGGACGCCACGTCCAGCGTGATCTTGTCGGGCGGCTGCTCGCCCGGGTCGAGCCGATAGCGGACGATGACCTTGGTCTTGAGGCCGGGATGGAGCTGGTTCGTCTGGTCGTCGCCGGCCAGGGCGAAGGCGAACGGCCCCTTGTCCTTCTTGATCGCCGGCGAGATCCTGACGAGCGAGTTGGCGAAGGAGTGACCGAACCCGGCCTCCTCGGGCTTGGCGGGCGGCAGGCCGACGCTCACGGTCTCCTCGCCGAGGTTGGTGACGTCGAAGACCATCTCCACGAACCGCTTGTCCTCCTCGAAGGACAGCTCGGCCTTCTCGACGTTCACCCGCGCCTCGACGAAGGCGGTGGAGTAGAGGCCCTGGTCGAGCACCGCGCCCTGGCCGAGCGGCTTGGGCGGTGCCTCGGCCTCCTCCAGCCCGCCGAGCAGCGTGATGATCCCGACGACGGTCACGATGAGCAGACTGGCGACGGGCACCGCGACCGGACGCCGGGGAGTGCCGCGGCCGTCGAGGGGTTCCGTCATGGCTAGTGATGGTAATAGGTGAGCCTTGTCCCACCCACCCCAATACGCCCATCGGGCTGGCGGAATTGCCGAGAACCCTGCCGCAGCAGGGGTTGTAGCTCATACGCTGTCACGGAGTGAAGGGGAACAGGGCCCTGCTAACGACATAGCGCAGCCGGAGGGGGTCACGTGGCGGACGTGCATCCCGATCACGCGCAGCTCCAGGCCGATCGCATCTACCTGGGCTGGCAGTACATCCTGCCGCACCCCGACCCAGGCCCGCCGCCGAAACGGCCGTCCCCCGCCGAGGAGCCGCAGGTCACCGAGCGGGACGAGGAGGAGCGGGCCGCGCTGCTGCGCCGCGAGCGGCTCCAGGAGGACATGCTCAACCGGCCGGTGCGGCTGGTGCGGATGTTCATGCTCGTGCTGGCCGGGCTGATCGTGGTGTCGGCCGTGGCCGGCTATCTCGCCTGGCAGTTCGCGCTGCTCGGCGTGCTCGCGGCCGGCGGCGTGGCCGGCATCTGCGCGTACGCGCTCGTCCAGGGCGACCGGGCGGTCCGCTACCGCGTGTCGGAGCAGCAGGCGAGGAACGACCGCCAGCGTCAGGAACGTGACAGGGAGCTGTTCCAGGCGCAGGAGGAGCACGCCCAGCGCTACCGCGAGTGGCAGGAGGAGAAGGAGCGCTTCGACCGCCAGCTCACCTGGTACGCGGTCGCGGTACCCGACGAGATCGACCGGATCGACGTGGCGGGCGGCACGCTGCCCGGCTGGTCGGCGCTGATCACGCTGGTCGGCGCGACCCGCCTCTACAGCGGCGGCCACCTGACCGTGCTCGACCTGTCGGAGGGGGCGATCGCCAAGGACCTGATCGAGCTGGCCCGCAAGGGCGGCGACGACCCGCTGGTGTGGGTGCTGCCGGTCGACCTGCCCCGGCTCGACCTGGGGGCGACGCTCAAGCCGGAGGCGTTCGCCGACGTGCTCGCGCACGTGGTGAGCGTGAGCGAGGAGCACCGCACCACCCGCGACCTCAGCTTCGACAACGCGATCCTGGAGCGGGTGCTGGAGGTGCTCGGCGAGAACGCCACGATCAGCCAGGTGACGGCTGCGCTGCGGGCCCTGGCGCAGGTCGGCGACCCGCGCGAGGACCTGCGGTTCGGCCTCATCACCGCCACCCAGCTGGAGCGCATCGGCACCCTGTTCGGGCGCGGGGTGAGCGACCGGGTCGTGATCGAGCGGGCCTGGGCGCTGGAGTCGCAGCTGCGCAAGCTGGAGACGCTCGGCACGCAGGCCGTCCGGCTGCCGCCCGCCCGGCTGCGGGTGGTCAGCATGGACCGGCAGGCCGGGGTGTTCGGCAACCGGGTGCTCGGCACGTACGTGGCGACCGCGCTCACCCACATCCTGCGCCAGTCGCCCGCCGCCGACCGGCCGTGGTACCACACGATCATCGTGGCGGGCGCCGACAAGCTCCGCGGCGACGTGCTCGACCGGCTCATGGACGCCTGCGAGACGTCCCGTACCGGGCTGGTGCTGACCTACCGCTCGCTCACCCCGACCGTCCGCGAGCGGCTCGGCCGGGGCCACGCGGCGGTCGCGTTCATGCGGCTGGGCAACGCCGAGGACGCCCGGGTGGCCAGCGAGCACGTCGGGACCGAGCACCGGCTGGAGCTGGCCCAGCTCACCGAGACGATCAGCGACTCGCTGCCGCGGCTGGACGGCGGCTACACCTCCACCATCGAGCAGCTCGACGACACCGCCGAGCGGCCCGACGAAAGCGGCGCGGACCTGGCCGAGGACATCACCGAGTCGACCGAGTGGGGCCGCACCGCCGACAAGATCTCGGAGAAGGAGCGGGTGCTGCAGCGCTCGCGCGAGTTCCTCGTCGAGCCCCACCAGCTCCAGCAGCTCCCCACCACGTCGGTGATCGTCACCGACGCCACCGCGCACGGCCGGCGGGTCCGGCTGGCCGACGCCAACCCGGCCATCCTGACCTTCCCCAAGACGACGCTGGCCGAGCTGGAGGACGTCCGCGACACCCCGCTCGCGCAGCCCGACGAGAACGGCAGGCCCGACCCCCCGCCGAACCTCGGACCGCCGCCGCCGCGCCTCGACTGGCGCAAGGACAGGCAATGACAGGCAAGGAAATGGTCAAAGCCCACGTGGTGCGCTGGCTTTCGGCGGGAGTTTACTGACAACCGTCTGTGGGGGGATGAGATGCAGCCCAGTGTGTCGCTGAGCGGGCCGTGGTACCGGATCCAGTCGATCGCGGCGCCCTCACGCAGCTCGTCGGCCGAGTGGGACTTCGTCACCGTGCTGCCCGCCGCGCTGTCGGCGGCGGCGCGCGGCAGGCCGTTCGTCATCGGCTGGCTCTCGCGCGGCTCCGGCGCGCCGCTGGAGCTCATCACGAACGCGGGGCCGCTCTCCCCGCCCCGGCAGCCGCGCCGCGCGCCCGAGACGCCCGACCGGCCCGCCGGGCCGCAGCCGCTGCTCTTCCCCGGCGGCGCGCGCGGTGTCGAGCTCGACGACGGCTACCTGGCCGACCTGGCGGACCTCGTCTGGACGCCGTGCCCCGGCCGCCAGGCGCCCCCGCTCGGCGGGCGCAGGGAGCCGGACGCCGACGAGCTGAAGCGGCCGACGCTGTTCGAGGCGACGCTCGTCACGCTCATGTCGCGGCCGTTCGCGTGGCTGGTCGTGGCCGAGCCGACCGACCTGCTCGACGCCGAGGTGGCGCACCTGCGCACCCAGCTCAACGTGCTGCGGCAGTACGGCGACGCGTCCGAGCGGTCCAGGTTCGACGCCGAGCGGGCCGAACGGCGCATGCAGGAGCTCGACGCCTTCCGCGAGGCCGGGCTCTGGAACGTGCGCGTGCTGGCCGGCGCCGCCAACCCCGACGAGCTGCGGCAGATCGCGCCCGTCCTGGTCGGGTCGGTGGAGATGAGCCATCACCCGTACCGGCTGCGCAGCGCGCACGGCGTGGTGCACCCGCTGCCGGAGGCGCTGGAGCTGACCATGCAGGACCCGGGCGACGGCGCGGCGGCCCCGTTCGCGGCCACGGCCGGCACGCTGGCGGCGCTGGCCGGCCTGCCCAGGCGCGAGGTGCCGGGCGTGCGGGTGCTCGACGCCGGGTTCTTCGACGTGACGTCCGAGGCCGGCGAGGGCGAGCTGGAGCTGGGCGAGATCCTCGACGGCCAGGACCGGCCGGTCGGCTCGTTCCGGGTGCCGCTGGCCACGCTCAACCGGCACGCGTTCGTCACCGGCGCCACCGGCTCCGGCAAGTCGCAGACCGTCAGGCACCTGCTGGAGCAGCTCAGCCAGGCCGGCATCCCGTGGCTGGCGATCGAGGCGGCCAAGTCCGAGTACGCCGCCATGGCGGGACGGGTCGAGCCGGAGCAGGTCACGGTGATCAACCCGTCCGCGCCGGAGGGCGTGCCGTTCAGCGTCAACCCGCTGGAGCCCGAGCCCGGCTACCCGGTGCAGGCGCACATCGACATGATCAGGGCGCTGTTCATGGCGGCGTTCGACGCCGAGGAGCCGTTCCCGCAGATCATGTCGCTGGCGTTGCAGCGCGTGTACGAGGCCACCGGCTGGGACGTGGTCACCGGAGGCGCGGTGCCCGGGTCGAAGGTGCCGCCCAGCGTGCCGACCCTGGAGCAGCTCCAGCGGCACGCGATGGACGTGATCCAGGAGATCGGCTACGGCCGTGAGGTGCAGGCCGACGTGGAGGGGTTCATCTCGCTGCGGCTGCGCTCGCTGCGGGTCGGCTCGGCGGGCCGGTTCTTCGAGGGCGGGCACCCGGCCGACATCGGCGGGCTGCTGCGCCGCAACGTGGTGCTGGCGATCGAGGACGTGGCCAACGACGAGGACAAGGCGTTCCTCATGGGCACCCTGATCATCCGGATCGTGGAGCACCTGCGGATGCGCGCCCGCCAGGAGAAGAGCGCCGGCCTGCGGCACGTCATCGTCATCGAGGAGGCGCACCGGCTGCTGCGCGACCGCGGCACCGGCCGTGCCGCCACGCACGCGGTGGAGCTGCTGGCCGGCATGCTCGCCGAGATCAGGGCGTACGGCGAGGGCATCGTGGTGGCCGAGCAGATCCCCACCAAGCTCGTCGCCGACGTGGTCAAGAACACCGCGCTCAAGGTCGTGCACCGGCTGCCCGCCGAGGACGACCGGCAACTCGTCGGCGCGGCCATGAACCTCAGCGAGGAGCAGTCCCGCCAGGTCGTCTCGCTGCCGCCCGGCGACGCGGCCGTGTTCGCCGACGGGATGGACCGGCCGCTGCGGGTGCGCGTGCCGCTCGGAGAGTCGCGCGAGAAGGCGCTGGCCGGCCCGCCGCCGCCGATCAGGGGCCGCCGCTCCGCCGCCTGCGGCGCGCCGTGCCGCACCGGCCAGGCGTGCACGCTGGTGGAGCTGCGCGAGGCCGACGTGCTCGCCGACGCGCCCGACTGGGCGTGGCTGCGCATCTGGTGCGACACGGTCGTGCTCGCCTTCGTGACCGGCCGGTCGCTGCCCGGCGTGCCGCGCGCCCTGGCCGCCGCCTGGGGCGAGCTGCCGGCCCGGCGCGCCGAGTGCCTGCTCGCCACCTTGGTCGAGCGTTCGGTGCGGCGGCGCGCCTGGGCGCTGCGCAGCTGGTTCGACCCGGCGCTGCTCACCGAGAAGGCCGCCGCGGCCGCCACCCGCCTGCTGGGCGGCCAGGGCGGCGGCGAGCGCCCCGACGCGTCGTGGGTGCTCCCGCAGGTGCGCTGGCTGCACGAGGTCGACAGGCTTTTCCCGTACGGGCGGCCCGCGCCGGACCTGCGCACCCCCGCCCCGCCGCTGGAGTACGCGATCTTCCAGCAGAACGGCGACCACCCGGGGCCGCAGGGCGAGCTGCTCGGCCATCGGGCCAAGGCGCTGCGCCGCCACCCGCTGTCGATGGAGATGGACCACAACAGGGAGCTGGCCTGGCGGGTCATCCTCGGTGACGACGAGCTCGAGAGCGTCCGCCGCGACGTCGACGCGGTGGCACTCGGCGTCGAGCCGCAGGCCAGGCTCCGGCACGTCGGCCAGACCATGGGCGCCGGCTGGCTGGAGGGGGTGCTGGCGTGGCCGCACCGGTTCGTGCTGCCGTTCGGCCACGACGGCGCGCCGGCGATCTCGTTCGCCGAGCCTCACCTGGCCGAACAGGCGCGGTGATCTCCGGTAAGCGGTGTGGCACGGCCGATCACGACTAGGATTTGTCAGCATGACCCAGCTTCCACTGCGGGCTCAGCTCGCGAGCGCCCTGGGCCGCAGTGCCGCCACGCTGTCCAGGATGACCGGGCGCGGCGACGGCTCGGTGATCGGCGGGCGGGTCGGCCTGATGCTCGAGCCCGACCTGCTCCGCCAGCTTGCCCGTGACCGCAAGCTGGCCCTGGTCAGCGCGACCAACGGCAAGACCACCACCACGCGGCTGATCACCTCCGCCCTGCTGGACTTGGGGGAGGTGGCCACCAACGCGTTCGGCGCCAACATGCCCGCCGGCCACGTCTCCGCCCTCTCCGAGCACAAGCACGCCCCCTACGGGGTGCTGGAGGTCGACGAGAAGTACCTGCCCGAGGTGCTCGACACCACCGGCGCCGGCGTCGTGTGCCTGATGAACCTCAGCCGCGACCAGATGGACCGCGCCGCCGAGATCTGGCTGCTGGCGCAGAAGTGGCGCAAGGCGCTGTCCGGCAAGCCCACCCACGTCATCGCCAACTGCGACGACCCGCTGGTCACCTGGGGCGCCTCCACGGCCGCCAAGGTCACCTGGGTCGCCGGCGGGCAGCGCTGGAAGGAGGACTCCTGGAGCTGCCCCGAGTGCGGCGGGCCGCTGGAGCGCAAGGGCGTCCACTGGGCGTGCCGCGAGTGCACCTTCCACCGGCCCGAGCCGCAGTGGGTGCTCGACGACGACGCGGTGATCGACCCGCGCGGCCAGCGCTGGCTGATCGACATCCAGCTCCCGGGCCTGGCCAACCGGTCCAACGCGGCGATGGCGCTGGCCGTCGCCGACGCGTTCGGGCTGCCGGTGGAGCGGGCGCTGCCCCGGCTGCGCGAGGTGACGTCGGTCGCCGGCCGCTACACGACGGTCGAGCGTGACGGCCGCCACGCGCGGCTGCTGCTGGCCAAGAACCCCGCGGGCTGGCTGGAGGCGTTCGACGTCTCCGACCCCCACCTGCCGATCATCCTGTCGGTCAACGCGCAGGGTCCCGACGGCCGCGACACCTCCTGGCTGTGGGACGTCGACTACCGCATCCTGCGCGGCCGGCCCGTCTTCGTGACCGGCGAGCGCCGCCTCGACCTGGCGCTCCGGCTGGAGGTGGCCGACGTGCCGTTCGCGCTCTGCGCGTCGTTCTCGGAGGCGCTGGCCATGCAGCCGCCCGGCCGGGTCGACGTGATCGCCAACTACACCGCCTTCCAGCAGATCCGATCGGAGTTCGGCCGTGCCGTCTGACAGCGCCCTGAGCATCGTCTGGATCTACCCCGACCTGCTGAGCACCTACGGCGACCAGGGCAACGCGCTCGTCCTGGAGCACCGGGCCCAGCGTCGCGGCATCCGGACGGAGACCGTCCACGTCCGCTCCTCCGATCCGGTGCCGGAGAACGGCGACGTCTACCTCATCGGCGGCGGCGAGGACCGGCCGCAGATCCTCGCGGCCGAGCGGCTGCGCCGCGACGGCGGCCTGCAGCGGGCCGTCGCCCGGGGCGCCTCGTTGCTCGCCGTATGCGCCGGCTACCAGATCATGGGCAGCACGTTCGGCGGCGAGGAGGGCCAGCCGGTCGACGGCATCGGCCTGCTCGACCTGTCCAGCGCCCGGGGCCCCGCGCGGGCCGTGGGCGAGCTGGTGGCCGAGGTGGACGCCGCGCTGGGCCTGCCGACGCTGACCGGGTTCGAGAACCACATGGGCGTCACCCGCCTCGGCCCCGGCGTCAAGCCGCTGTCGAAGGTCGTCAAGGGCGTCGGCAACGGCGACGGCTTCGAGGGCTGCTACGCCGGTCACGTCGTCGGCACCTACCTGCACGGCCCCGCGCTGGCCCGCAACCCGGCGCTGGCCGACCTGCTGCTGTCGTGGCGGGTGGGCGAGCTGGGCCCGCTCGACGACACCCGCTACGAGCAGCTCCGGCAGGAGCGGTTCAGCGCCGTGATGGCTCAGTAGCCGTGATGGCTCAGTAGCCGTGATGGCTCAGTAGCCGTGACTCAGTAGACGAGCGCCTGCGCGCCCTCGGCCGTCACCTCCTCGACGAACGTGGGCGCCCCGGCGATGCGCACGCCCTCTATCACGTCGTCGACCGTGATCTCACGCCGCGCCGCGCACTGCGTGCAGAGCGTCAGCCGGCCGCCGGCCAGCACCGCTTCGAGCAGGTCCGCGAGCGGCACCGCGTGCGGCAGCGCGAAGTCCTTGGCCCGCCCGGGGAGCGCGAACCACGAGGACTCCCCGGTCAGCCAGAGCGAGACCGGCACCCCGCTCGCGAGCGCCGCGGCCGCGACCGTGAACGCCTGGTTGCACCGTTCGGGGTCGTCGGCCCCCGCCGTCACCTTGATCACCAGTGATCGTGCCATGCCCGCCACCCTAGAACGTCACCGGCCCGTCCCGCGCCACTAGGGTGGCGCCTATGGAGGAACCACAGGTGCATCCCGACCTGGAGCCGATCGCCTTCCTGCTCGGACGGTGGGAGGGCGCGGGCGTCGGCGGCTATCCGACGATCGAGAGCTTCAACTTCGGTCAGGAGATCGAGTTCGGCCACAACGGCAAGCCCTTCCTGACGTACGTGAGCCGCACGTGGCTGCTCGACCAGGACGGCAACCCGGTCAGGCCGCTGGCCACCGAATCGGGCTACTGGCGGGCGCTGCCCGAGCGGCAGCTGGAGGTGGTGCTGGCGCATCCGACCGGCATCGTGGAGATCTACGTGGGCGAGGTCGTCTTCCACAAGATCGACCTGCGGACCGACGTGGTGGCGCGCACGGTCTCCGCCAAGGAGTACACCGCGGGCCGCCGGCTCTACGGGCTGGTCAACGGCAACCTGATGTGGGCCTACGACATGGCCGCGGTCGGGCAGCCGCTCACGTCGCACATGTCGGCGGAGCTCAAGAAGGTCGGCTGAACATGAGAAAGGGCCCCGGGCGACGCTCCGCTCGCCAGGAGCGGGCCGGATGGACCAAAGGCGACGACCTGTGGTCGCGCCCTCCGGCTGCCAGGGGCCCCGGTGGTTGCCTCGTATTCGCGTACGACTGCGAGACAACAGCCCGCGTCTCAGCGGACAACCACCTCGCTGGTCCGACTATGACTACCCATTGTGTGGACCACCTCCTTTCCGCGTACTCATGAAGCTATGCGCTCGGCAGCGAACAGGGCAAGCGATTAAAGCGGGCCTTAGACTCGTTGACATGACGGAGACGCAGTGGCATGAGGAGCTTCGCGCCAAGGGTTACCGGGTCACTCCGCAGCGCCAGCTCGTCCTGGAGGCGGTCAAGGAGCTGGAGCACGCCACGCCCGAGGAGATCTGCGGCAAGGTCCGTGAGACGGCCCGCGGGGTCAACATCTCCACCGTCTACCGGACGCTCGAACTCCTCGAAGAGCTCGGCATGGTGACCCACACCCACCTGGGTCACGGCGCGCCGACCTACCACCTGGCGGCCGAGGCCGACCACGTCCACCTGGTGTGCCGGGGCTGCGGCCAGGTCATCGAGGTCCGGCCCGAGCTGGCTGACGGGCTGGTGCGGGGGCTCGACGACGAGCTGGGGTTCGCCGCCGACGTCCACCACCTGACCGTCTTCGGCCGCTGCCGGGAGTGCAGATAGCCTGTGAGGCATGCGTAGCCCACTGCTGGATCTGCGGGGAGCCGTCGCCGCCGACGCTCCCGACGCCGACGTCGCGGCTCATTACGGCGACCTGTACGCCGAGCAGCGCGCGCTGGTCAAGGGTGAGGCGGTCGTCGACCGCGGCAACCGCGAGGTGGTCCGCGTCACCGGAGCCGATCGGCTGACCTGGCTCAACGACCTGACCTCGCAGAAGCTCGACACCCTCCGGCCGGGCGAGTGGACGCAGACGCTCGTCCTCGACCCGCAGGGCCGCGTGGAGCACTACCTGACGCTCGTCGACGACGGCGAGACCGTGCTGGCCCACGTCGAGCCCGGCACCGCCGACGCCCTGATCGGCTATCTCGACCGGATGCGGTTCATGCTCAGGGTCGAGGTGACGCGGGCCGACGACCTCGCGGTGCTGTCCACGGCCGACGGCGACGTGTTCGTGCCGCGCGCCGAGCTGGGCGACCATCTGGGCAGGCCGCTCGCGGGCCTGTGGGCGTACGAGGCGCTGCGCATCGCGGCGCACCGGCCCCGGCTGGGGCTCGAGACCGACCACAAGACGATCCCGCACGAAGTGGGCTGGATCGGCCCGGCCGTCCACCTCGCCAAGGGCTGCTACCGCGGGCAGGAGACGGTCGCCCGCGTCCACAACCTGGGCCACCCGCCGCGCCGGCTGGTCTTCCTGCACCTCGACGGAAGCGTCGACACGCTTCCCCCGCACGGCGCTCCGGTGATCTTCGAGAGCCAGGAGGTGGGCTTCGTCGGCTCGGCGGCCCGCCACTACGAGCTGGGGCCGATCGCGCTGGCCCTGATCAAGCGGACGGTCCCGGTCGACGCCCAGCTGCTGGCCGGCGGCGTGGCGGCCGCTCAGGAGGTCGTGGTCCCGCCCGACGCGGGGCGCAACGTCAGCATCGACCCCGCGCTGCGGCGGCGCGTCCGATAACCCCGGCGCCTGCCGCCGGCCCTCAACCCGGCCGAGCCCGGCCGGGTGCGGAGCGGCCGGGGCGTGGGCTAGACGTCCAGGATCAGCGTGATCGGGCCGTCGTTGACCAGCGACACCTTCATGTCGGCGCCGAAGCTGCCCGTCTCGACGTGCGCGCCCAGCCCGCGCAGCTCTTCGACCACCGCGTCGACGAGCGGCTCGGCGACGGGCCCCGGCGCGGCGGCCTGCCAGGTGGGGCGCCGGCCCTTGCGGGCGTCGCCGTAGAGGGTGAACTGGCTGATCACCAGGAGCGGCGCCGACACGTCGGAGCAGGACTTCTCGCCGTGCAGGACGCGCAGGCCCCACAGCTTGGCGGCCAGCTTGACCGCCTGGGACCGGGTGTCGGTGTGGGTGACGCCCACCAGGACGAGGAGGCTGGGCTCGTCGATCGCGCCGACCGTCCGGCCGTCGACGGCCACGGAGGCGGAGCTCACCCGCTGGACGACTGCTCGCATGGGATCCCATTCTGGCCCAGCCGCAGGACCTCCGTAGACTCGGGGCGAAAGGGGTGCTTGATGGCGTTGGTCGTGGAGGTCGTCCGGTCCGGGTTCGTGGAGTCCAGGCACGAGGCGCGCATGCTCGCGCTCGACGCCGTGGGCAGCCCGGTCGAGGTGCACGGCGCGGTCCACGTGCCGGCCTCGCCCCGCTCGGCGATGAAGCCGCTGCAGGTGCTGGCGATGCTCCGCAACGGTCTCGACCTGGCCGGTGAGCCGCTGGCCCTGGCCTGCGCCTCCCACGCGGGCGAGCCCTACCACGTCGAGGGGGTCAGGAAGATCCTGGCCGGGGCGGGGCTCGACGAGGCGGTGCTGCGCTGCCCCGAGGACTACCCGGAGGACCGGCAGGTGACCGAGCGCGGCCGCGTCCACATGAACTGCTCCGGCAAGCACGCCGCCATGCTCGCCACCTGCGTCGTGAACGGCTGGCCCACCGCCTCCTACCTGGAGGTGACCCACCCGTTGCAGCGGGCGGTCCGCGCCACCGTGGAGGAGCTGACCGGGGAGCGGATCGCCGCTTCCGGGGTCGACGGGTGCGGGGCGCCGCTGTTCTTCGTCTCGATGCTGGGCGTGGCCAGGGCGTTCCGGTCGCTGGCGCTGGGCGCCGGCGACAGCCGGGAGCGCGCGGTGTTCGACACCATGCGCGCCCACCCCGAGTGGACGTCCGGCACCCACCGGCACGAGGCCGCCCTCATGCGGGCGCTGCCGGGCCTGATGGTGAAGGCGGGCGCGGAGGGTTTCCAGGCGTTCGCGTTCCAGGACGGCCGGGTCGGCGTCATCAAGGTCGAGGACGGCTCCGCCCGCGCCCGCACCCCGCTCACCGTGGCGGCGCTGCGCTCGCTCGGCCTCACCTCGCCGGCGCTCGACGCGCTCGCCGTCCACCACGTGACGGGCGGCGGCGAACCTGTGGGCGAGCTGCGGGTGCGCACCGTCCAGCGCTGACGCAGGTCAGAACGTACGGAACTGCCGGGTGGCGGAGATGGCGCCCGAGGTGGTCGTGGTGAACGTGCGCATCGAGCCGGCGAACTTGGACAGATCCCACTCCGCCGGCCCGTGATACCAGTAGAGGTTGTCCGCCTGCTGGCCGTTGCCGGTCACCGAGGCGACCAGCCGCGACCAGTGCTCCACCCCGTCGAAGATCACCGCGTACGGGAGATAACGGGAGAACAGCTCGACCCGATCCTTCTCCGGCACGTTGCCCAGGTCGGCGGAGAAGAGGAACTCGCGGAAGCCCAGCGTGTGCGCCAGCGCCGCGGCCCCCTTGGCGGTCTTGGCCGGCATGTACTGGCCGCCGACGGCCAGCGCGCCACCCGCGATGATGACGGCGAGCCCGAGCAGGCCGTAGGAGGTGAACCAGGCGAGCGCGGCCGTGGCCAGCACGCCGGCGACCATGAGCACGATCCCGATCGTGGTCCACCGGGTCCGCTCGGCGTCGGGGCGGCGGGCGAACCAGCCCTGACGGACCACGTCGGCGTAGAGGGCGTCGCGGACCTCGCCCAGATGGGCGGTGAACGAGCCGGACAGCTGCGACAGCAGCACCGCGTCCCGGCCCTCGAAGATGGCGTCGTGGAGCGCCTGCTCGTACGGCAGCAGCGTGTTGGCCGGCGCGTGCGGCAGTCGTACCAGCAGCCAGTCGGGCGCGTCGTAGGTCTGCCTCGGCTGCTCGTCGATCCGCAGGTAGCCGCGCACGGCCAGGTCGATGATGGTGGCGGTCACGTCGATCACATCGGCCTGCTCGTCGACGAGCGTGCCGATCTGGCCGGGACGGACGCCGTCGGGCGGAGAGAAGTGACCGTTCTGCACGGGGTTGACCGCCCCCTGCTCGTGGCCGATGACCCGCGCGTCGCGGCCCCGCGTCCAGTAGAGCAGGCCGACGCCGCCGAGCAGCAGCACCAGCAGGGCCGCCAGCGCGCCGCCGGTCACCGGGTTCAGCGCGAACGCGTTGGCCAGCGAGAAGCGCTCGTCGAGGATCGGCCGCCCGCCGCTCGCGCGTTCGGGGAAGCCCACCACGACGGTGAGCGCCTGGCCGGGCGCCAGGCCCTGCTGCTCGAACTCGGCCCGGGTCCCGGTGTGGTCCATCGCGGCCGTGGTGCAGCCGATCGCGGAGGTGAGCTCACCGGCGAAGCACGACAGGTTCTGCACCTGGCCGGGACCGGTGACCACGACGGCGGCCCGGTCGACGGAGACGTTCCAGCCGCCCACCGCGAACCAGCGCAGCTCCTCCACCTGGCCGGTGGGGGTGACGGCGCCCTTCACGTCGTACTCGACGGTCGCGGGCGCGGTGACGGTCAGCACGCCGTCGGCGTAGGCGCCGCCCTTGACGTTCGTGATCTCGTACAGGCGGTCGTGGGTGTCGTCGTGACGGGTACGGGTCACGAACGTCCGCTTCAGCTCACCCGAGCCGCCGGTGATCTTCTCGACCACGTGGAGCGTGCCGTCCTCGCCCAGGGTCATGGTCACCTCGTCGGTGATCCCGGCGTTCGCCGCCAGGGCCGGCGCGGCGGTCAGCGCCAGGGCGGTCGTCACCAGTGCGGCGAGCACGATCCTGATACCGGTCATGGCCGGTCATCGTATCGGGTCCGTCCGACGCATCCGTAAATGTCGGGTTTGCCGGTCGAGCCGTTCCTCGCGCCCCTCAACTCCATCCCGCCCAACGTCGAGAAGGTTCCGCTGTGACCGCCGCCCCCGACCCGGACGAGATGACCCCGGACGAGTACGAGATGTGGGTCACCGACAACGCCAGCCCCGACTACCACGGATAACGCCATGGCATGGATCAAGCACACGGACCCGGCCACCACCCACCAATGCGCGCCCCCAGCACCCGGCGGCTGCATCCCCGACGCCACCGGCCAGCCCGGCGACCTATGGCGCTGCGACCACTGCCAGAAACTGGGGCGTGTCGGCCACGCCTGCGACTGGTGCGACCGGTACGGCTGCCGACTCCACCGAGGCATGCACCGGCTCGGCACCGTGTGGCGTCCGGCCAGCGCATGGCAGAGGTTCCGCCACCGGAAACGAGGACGCACATGACTCGACGCTACGCCCAACCCGCACTCTGCCAAGCCCGCCACCTCCACCGCCACGACCCTGACCGCCCCCGCCACGCCGCCGACGGCATCAACCTGTGCGGCGAGTGCCGGGCCGCCTTCGGCCGCGCCCTCGCCGCCTTGCCCGACCTGTACGCCGACGTGCTTGCCCAACTCCCCGCTACCCGCACCGCCGTTGGGCCTCCCGTGTCCGGCAGTCGCACCCAGCCGCTCCCGTACAACCCGCGCGCCGGCGACCTGCTCTCCCAGTTCCGGCACGACCTCGGCTGGCTCACCGCGTTCGTGGCAGCCGAGCGTGGGCTGCACGCGCCGGTCCCGTCCCCATCCGCGCAGTGCTTGTGGCTCGGCAGGCACGTCGACTGGCTGGCCGCCCACCCGGACGCGGGCGCGTTCAAGGACATGGTGGCGGAGTGGACGGCCCGAGCCTTCAACGTGATCGACCCGGCGCGGCTGCCGGTTGTGGTGGGCCCGTGCATCGGGGCGCTGGATGACGGGCCGTGCGACGGGATGCTGTTCGCGACGGTACGCAGGGATGGTGACCACCGCCGTCGGAGGTCTACTGCGACGTGTGCCCGCTCGTGCTGGACACGACGCAGTGGCACTGGTTCGGGAAGCGGTACCTCGGGGCTCGAGCGAAGATGGTGGGTTGACCAGGGGCGACGACAACAAGGCGTCACTCGCGTGACGGCACAGGCAGGATGACCGGATCCGGATGCCCATGCCAGGTCACCTCGATCTCGTCCGGTAAGCGATCAGCGAGGCTTCCCGCCATCATGAAGCTGACCGATGCTCCAGGACGCACAGCCGCATCCTGCGGAACCTGCGTGCCGACCTGAGCCACCCCAGGGCCCCCGACGCTGACGCCCGTGGCGATGGCTGTGCCCGTGTTGCGCAGCGTGAACCGGTCCCGGCTCCGATCCAACGTCCATTCCACCCGCCCCTCCGGGGCGGCATCCCGCGCACTGCGGCCGGCTTCCAGCGTCTGAAGCGCTGTCGCCGTCTCCGCAGCGTTCGCCGATCGGTCAGCAGCTAAGGCGGCCTTCTTCTGCCACTTCAGGCCACGCCATGCGACCACGAGCGCTCCCAGGGAAACGAGCGCGGCGCCCACGGCGACGGCGATGGCGACCCACGCAGGGTCACTCCAGTCGATTGTCATGCGGGGAACTTACGGGGTGCCGCGCTGGCGAGATGACGTTTCGATCCATTCCGCTCTCGAGATTCAGGCTGGAGCTCCTGCCGAATGCGCTGCTCGAGCGCGGCCAGCGACTCGCGTAGTTGTTTGATGGCGAGCGAACGACGCGCGACCTCGGTGGCATGAGCCTCTCCGATGGCCGTGGATGTGCGGCTTGACGCATCGAGCCAGGCCATGAAGGCGGTTGAGAAGCTGGTGTGGGCTTCAACGATTTCCGGAGAGGCGAAAGCGTGGACCTTAGCGACAAGTTGCCGAGCCTTGTCGTCCCTCATGTCACCTGTGTTGACCTCGGTGGCGGGCGTAGGGGTGAGTGGGTCCACGGCATCGCGGATTGCCCAGAGGGAGGAAAGGAGCTCCACGTAGATCTCGGCGCGCCGCTCGAACTGTCGCTTGTCAGCCTCGAGGCGCCGAGCGAACTTGAACGACCGGCAGGGCACGATGAGGGCGGCCGTGGCCGCTATGCCTGCGGTGAGGACTGATACTCCTGCTGCGATCAGGGGGATGATGGCGGGATCCAGCGTCATCCCGGAATGGTAGGGCTGGCCCTGGTTTGCGGTGATGTAGGCGCGCCGGAAGGATCATGAGCGCCATGAGCCATGCTTGATGCGTGAGCGCAATCCGCAAGCGGATTTCACGACGGACGAAGCCTCCGTCTACCGGATCCCAGCCCACACCATCCGCCGATGGCACGCCGAAGGTCGGCTCACGGCCCCGTTTCGGGAAGCGGTACCTCGGTGCGCGGGTAAGGATGGCGGGGTAAAGCCCGCCATCAGTCGATCACATTATGCCGCCAAGACGGTTGATCTTACGATCCATGTCCTTGAGGAGACCAGGCAGAATGTCGGCAGCGTGGCCGAGCGATTTGGCCGAAGAGCGAAGATCGAGATTCGAGAAGACGTCGGCGGCGAACGCGAGATCCCGGGCCGCGCGAGCGTCAGGGCCATCTGGGGAATCCTTCATGACTGAGATGATTTGTTTGAGTTCGGCAAGCGCATCCGCGTTCAGGGTGCCGGTTCGCTCAAGCTGATCAGCGATCTCCTGCAGGCGAGCCACCGGTGGGGCGAAACTCTCGGTGAGGAGCCGCTCCAGCATCTCCTCGCTGACTGGCCCGATCCTGGCCAGGTGAGGCCCGTGCTTGCCTTCGTGTTTCTTCTTCCATTCCAGAAGAAGCTTCGAAGGATAAAGCCGCTCACCGTCTGTCTTGTCGTCGATGGCAGCGTGGTGTGCCAGACACACAAGCAGCAGGTTTGTGAACGAGTCGCGCTCGACCTCTTCTTCGCGAGTGCGGCAGGGGCGATAGCGTGGGACTCCAGGCTTCACCGCGTAGATGTGCGCGATCTGGGCGTTTTTCTTGTATATGCCTGACCGAACCTCAACTACGACCGGGAAGGGGCAGCCAGGCGAGTAGCAGTGCCCGCTACTCAATGCCCAGAGGGCGGCCTGGATTGCGGGATGGATGTTCCGACGCTGCGCCTTTGTCATTCGCTTAACGTACGGCTCGCAACAGGGGGTCGACTAGGCGCTCCGCGGGAACACTGTTACCTCTCGCAAGAGGAATCGAACGAGCGCGCGAAACCGAACGCGACCTGGGAGGATAAACGCGGTCAATCCCGGCATCTGCCACAACAGGCCCGGGGACGGCTGACCCAAGGAGACGACATGGCTAAGACCAGACCCCGAGCCGAAGTTGTCGCCCGGATCCCAAACCCAGCCGCAGGACTCTCCGGCTCAGCGAAAGGCCTGCTCGCCACAGAACCAGGCGAAGCGACTACGCCCCCGATGAGGGGGATCCCACACCCAACGCCGTTATCACACCTTGCCGCTCATGCGGATGTACGCCCGACAGCCAATGCGAAGGCGGCTGTTAGCGCCGTCCCCCTAGTCCTGTTCGCTGATCTCTGCTCCGCCTGCATGACACGGGAGGACGCTCGCAGGATCTTTCGGGGAACCAAGGAGCACGCCAAACGACGCAACGACCTCACGCGCGCACAGATAGAAGACCTGGGCGGCTTCGTATGCAAGATCTGCGAACGCCCCGGCCTTCGAGGACGTCGCCCTCGAAGGCCGGGGGAAGCCAGCAGTCAGGGAGATGACCCTGTTCGACCACGCTGACGAGCGCGGGTATTTCCTCGGCATGATCTGCAGCGTCAAGCTCGTAAGTGGTGGGCGGCCCATCGGGGGATGCTCTGGGCCACTCGGTCGCGTCGCTCGGGGCGCGCGGTTCGGTTCCGCCCGGCGACTGAGGATCCTGCGTGAGTACCACGACAACCCTCTGGACTATCAGCCATTCCTCCATGTCCAGCCCCACGAAAGTGGATCATCAGCTGGCGGAAACCCTCCGAGCCGACGGAGCGCAGAGCACCGCCGCCGAAGTGTCCGCCCGAAAGGCTGCCGCCGGTTACAGGTGTCAGGTGTGCCGCAAGACGGACACCAAGCTATGGCCCGTCGATCGAGACCCGCTCGCGATCGACCACGATCACCGGACCAAACGGGTTCGCGGCGTGCTTTGCCAGGCATGCAACCTATCTATGCGGTTCTTCGACGACTGCGTCCCAGAGGATCGAGAGCGGTACTACGCGAACGCCATGACGCTGTTCACCACCGCGCGAGGGGTGAGAGGGGAGCCCTGGTATCGGGCGCGAGAGGGGAACTGACGCCTACTCCAGGTGCACCTTGCCGCCGAGCGCCTTCCACACCAAGTCGAGATGCTCCCTGTTCGTAGTGTGCACCGTCCAGTTCCGGCCGGTCACCACATCGGGCCCGCTGTCCAGCTCATCGCCAACCGCCCGATAGATCTCCACCTGCGCCTGCACATCGCCCTCCCGCTCGTAGATGCCCACCACCAGATTGCCGCCCTGGCAGCCGCCGAGCTCCTTCGCGTTGATCGGGTCGGGGACGGGCGTGTAGTCGCTGCAGGCGATCCCTGCGGCGGTGAGCTTCGCCACGATGTCGCGCGGCGAGGCGTAGCTGCCGCCGTCCGCCGGCGGCGCGGTAGTGCTCGGCGCTGCGGGGGAAAGGGAAGTACGGGCGGCCGGTTGCTGCCCGCACCCGACGAGCATTACGACGGCCGCCGCGGCGGCGAGCATGATGGTGCGCATGGCGACCCCTCGGCTTGGCGTTGCCCCGAGTACCGAGTAGGACGCGCCCCGCCGTGGGCGGGTTCACGGTCAGTCGCAGATCTCGACCCGCACGCGCCGGAAGCCGCGGCCCTTGCTCTCCACCTTCGCCACCCGGAGCTGGCCGATCTGCGCGGTGGAGGCGACGTGCGTTCCGCCGTCCGCCTGGGTGTCCAAACCTGTGATATCCACGATTCGCACATCGGTGACCGAATCGGGGATTAGGTTCGTTGCGGTTCTGATGATGTCCGGAATGGCGAACGCCTCGGAGCGGGGGAGAACCCGCACGTCAATGCGCCGGTCGGCCCGAATCTCGGCGTTGCAGGCGTCCTCAATCGACTGCTTGAAGCCGGGCGGCACCTCGGGCAGGTTGAAGTCCATCCTGGCGATTCCAACAGTCTGCTGTTCGCGAGACATGGACGGCTCCATGTTGCCGCCGGTGACCGGGCAGCGGAAGTCGCGGAACACCACCCCGCAGAGCACGTGCAGACCGGAGTGGGTGCGCATCAGCGCGGAGCGGCGCTCGTCCTCGACGGCGGCGCGCACGACCGTGCCCACCGGCGGGATCGGGTCGCCCTCGGCCGGGATCAGGTAGAGGTCGTCGCCCTTGCGCACGCCGACGACGCGGGTCTCGACGCCCTGCCAGATGAGCACGCCGTGGTCGGCGGGCTGGCCGCCGCCGCCGGGGTAGAAGGCCGACCTGTTCACCACGATGCCGTCGGGCGTCGCGTCGAGCACCACGGCCTCGAAGTCGCGCAGGCTCTGGTCGGAGAGTTCGAGGCGCTCGGTGCGCCCGTGCAGATCGGTGGTCATGACCGGGAGCCTAGATCAGGGGGCAGGTCACCAGGGGCCGTAAGGGCCGCTGTTGCCGCCCATGCCCTTCACCGCGGGCTTGACGTCCACGATGTAGATCGTGGCCGCGATCACCGCGGCGACGGAGAACAGCCCCAGGCCGATCCCCATGAACTGGGCGCCGCCGATCAGCATGAAGGTGGTCACGTAGGCCCAGGCACCCGCCGCGGAGAACAGCGTGGCCAAAATCAGGATGATCAGCCAGATGTTCTTCTGCAGCTTGCCCGCCGAGACGAACGCGGCGGCGGGCACCCGCAGCGCGTGCACCAGGGCGTATCCCGCCATGCCCAGAACGACCAGGGACAGCACCGAGAAGAGGAGGTTGAAGACCAAATTGACGAATTGCATGTTGTGGCTCCCGCCCAATGCCGCGATGAGTCGGCTTCAGCCTAATGGCCGCCCGCGCTCCCCGGGCACCGGAAACGTCGCTACGGTCGGGTACCGATGCCGCGAACGCGGAAGCCCGCCTCCATGCGGAGGCGGGCTCGCGCGGAAGGTCAGGCCTTGGCCTTGGTGGCGCCGGGCTTCTTGGCGGTCTTGGCGGTCTTGGCGGGCGCGGTGGTGGCGGCGGCGGCCGGCTCGGCGGCCTCCGACATCTCCTCCAGCTCCAGGGCGGCCTCGCCGCTGGTCTTGCTGACGACCTTGCGGCCGCGGACCGCGAACTCCTCGTAGACCTCGACGGCCCGGTGGCCGAGCTGGTCGGCGTACTCGCGGGCCTTCTCGGGCAGCTCCTTGGCGATGCCTTCGGCCTTGCCCGCGTACTCGCGGGCCCACTCCGGCAGCTCCTTGGCGATGCCCTCGGCCTTGCCGGCGTAGGCGCGCGCCTTCTCCGGCAGCTCCTTGCTCAGCTCGGCGCGGCGCGACTGCAGCTTCTGCAGCTGCTCGGGCAGCTCGCGCAGCTTCTCGACGGCGTAGTCGCCGGCCCCCGCGACCGCGTAGAACGGCTTGGTGTCGGTGAGTTTCCTGACTTCGGTGGCGAGCGTCATGATGGGTTAACCTTCCTTCGTTTCCTGGCTGGCGGGGCCGCCGCCGTTTCTCGCCGCGTAGGGCTCAAGTGCGGCGAGGAGCTCAGGCGGCAGCGGCTGTTCGTCGTCCGGTGCGGAGGCCGTCCGGGGGTGGGCGTTCTGGGAGGTCTGCTCGCCCTCGGCCGGTCCCTCCTTGCGGAACGACTCGTAGATATCGATCAGCACCTGGCGTTGCCGCTCGGTGATGTTCGGGTCTTCCCTGATGGCCGTGATGACGTCGCTGGGAGGCTCGTGATCCTCGATGAGGCCGGCCTGGACGTAGAGCACCTGCGAGGAGATGCGCAGACCCTTGGCGATCTGGTTGAGGATCTCCGCGCTCGGTTTGCGCAGGCCGCGCTCGATCTGACTCAGGTAGGGATTGGACACCCCCGCCGCGGCAGCCAGCTGGCGCAGCGAGATCTTCGCCTGCTGCCGCTGCTCGCGGATGTATTCGCCGATCGAGCCGACTTTCGGAAGTGCCATACCTCGATTATGCGGCCCGCCGCTTGCAATTGCAAACGCGGCGGTTAACACCTGCAAGCATCAGAGCTGGATAATCCACAGGAACGGTGTGGAGGTGACCAAGCTCACGGACAGCGCGACGATGCCCGCCCGAGCCCTGCGCGGCAGCTCCGGCGCGGGCTTGATCAGGCGGTCGACCCTGGCCATGACGTTGCTCGCGTGCAGGCCCAGCATCCCGCTCGGAGCCGGCATCGCGCCCGCGGTGCCGAACCGCAGCAGGGCCGTGGCCAGCCGCCGGGGCGAGCAGTAGCGGCGCGCCCGGTCGTCGGCGGCCATCTCGATGAGCAGCTCCACCTGCTCCTGCGCCTCGCAGACGACCTTGGACCAGGGCAGCGCCCGGCGCAGCGCGGCGAACGGCAGCAGCACCAGATCGTGCCGCTCGCGTACGTGGGCCGCCTCGTGCGCGAGCACCGCGGCCAGCTCGTCGCTCGACCACAGCCGCAGCGCGCCCTCGCTCACCACCACCTGCGAGCGCAGCCCCGGCACGCAGTACGCCGCCGCGCTCGGATGGTCGAGCACCCGCACCCCCGGCACGCCGGGATCGTCACGGGAGATCAGCGCCAGGAGCGTGCGGTGACGCCTGCGGGCGCGCAGCGCCTGCACCCCCGCCGCGATCAGCACCACGATCAGCACGGTCAGCGCGGTGAACCCGGCGATCATGGCGAGGACGTGCAGCGGGTCCCACGCCCGCAGCGGCGCCTCGCCCTGGGCGAAGGCGACCAGACCGGGCAGCACGCCGATCCCGTAGGGCTGCACGCCGAAGGCGAGCATGGCCCCGGTGGTGGCCAGCCCCCACGCCACGCCCAGCGACTGCCACAGGATGATGGCCGGCCGGGGCGCGCGGGAGGTCCAGCGAGCGGTGGTGAGACGCCAGGAGCCGATCGCGCACGCTGTGGCGAGCGCGGCCAGCACCGCTGCCGTGATCACTAATCCTCCAGCTCCGTGAGGGCTCTGCGCAGGATCTCCGCCTCGTCACCGGACACGGCCTTGGCGAAGCGGGTCAGGGCGGCGGAACGGTCGCCCGTCATGTCGAGAGCTCCAAGCATAAGCTCGGCGATGTAGTTGTCGCGGGTTTCCGCGGGTTCGTAGCGCCAGGCGCGCCCGTCACGGGT
Organism: Nonomuraea sp. CA-218870; assembly: GCF_050936535.1. Classification (NCBI taxonomy): domain Bacteria; kingdom Bacillati; phylum Actinomycetota; class Actinomycetes; order Streptosporangiales; family Streptosporangiaceae; genus Nonomuraea; species Nonomuraea sp. CA-218870. The sequence goes on from NZ_JBNJMN010000001.1 coordinate 1,347,658, forward strand.
CCGCCTCAGGAAGCCTTTGCGGGTGAGGCGGTCGAGAACGGTCATGACCGTGGTCGGCGCCAGGTCGCGGTCGGCGATGAGGCGGCCGACCTCGCGGGCGGTCAGCGCGGCCTTCTCCGCCCACAGGATGTCCATGATGCTGCGTTCGAGCTCGCCAAGACCCTTCACACGCTTCAGCGTAGTACTACACATCGTCGAGCAGCTATCCAGGAGGTTGGTGAGATGGATATCACGCTGGTGCGGGGAGATATCACCCGGCAGCGAGTTGACGCGATCGTGAACGCCGCGAACTCCTCGCTCATGGGCGGCGGCGGGGTGGACGGGGCGATCCACCGCCAGGGCGGACCGGAGATCATCGAGGAGTGCCGCAAGCTGCGCGCCTCCCGGTACGGGTCCGGCCTGCCGACCGGCCAGGCCGTCGCCACCACCGCGGGCCGGCTCCCCGCCCGCTGGGTGATCCACACCGTCGGCCCGGTGCACTCGCCGTTCGAGGACCGGTCGGAGCTGCTGGCCTCCTGCTACCGGGAGTCGCTGCGGGTCGCGCAGTCGCTGGGCGCCGGGACGGTGGCGTTCCCGGCGATCGGCACGGGCATCTTCGGCTGGCCGCTCCCCGAGGGCGCCCGCGTCGCCGTCGACGCGGTCCGCGCGTGGGACGCCGGGCCCTCGCCGTCGGTGGAGGAGGTGCGGTTCGTGCTGTTCGACGCGGGCGCGTACGCGGCCTTCGAAGCGGCGCTGTGAGACCGGCTACCTGGGGAGCGGGCCCGTGGGATGCGACGGGGCGACAGCCTGCCACGGGATGGTCAGCTCGCCCAGACGCCAGCGGGCCCGCCCGCCGAGCGGCGGGCGGCGCGCGACCGGCCAGGAGGCCGTGAGAGTCTCCGCGGCGGCGAGCCAGCGCTGACGGGCCCCGTGGGAGCCGTACGGGGCGCTGACCGCCCAGGCGTGGTCCCAGTCGCGCAGGAACGCGTGGATCCGCTCCCCGGGCACGTTGCGGTGGATGAGCGTCTTCGGCAGCCGGTCGGCCAGGTCGGAGGGGCGTTCGAAGGCGTCGAACCGGGCCGAGAACGTCAGCGTCCGCGGCCCCTCCCCGTCCAGCCCCACCCAGACGGCCCGGTGCCCCACCTCCGAGCAGGTCCCCTCGACCAGCACGCCCCCGGGCGCCAGCCCCGCCCGCAGCACCTCCCAGTAGTGCCACGCCTCCGCCTCCCCGTACTGGCGCAGCACGTTGAAGGCGCGGACCAGCACCGGAGGCCGGGCGACGGGCAGCTCGAAGCCGCCGAGCACGAAGCTCAGCCCCGGGCGCTCGTAGGGCCTGGCCGCCGCCACCCTGGCCGGGTCGATCTCGACGCCCACCACCTCGACGTCCGGCGCCACCCGCCGCAGCCGGGTGAACAGCTCCAGCGTGGTCACGTGCGAGGCCCCGTACCCCAGATCCACCACGAGCGGCCGGACGGCGGCCCGCAGCAGGCGGCCGTGGACGGCGGCGATCCACCGGTCGGCGCGGCGCAGGCGGTTGTGCGCGGTCGTGCCCCGGGTGATGGAGCCGACCGGTCTAGCCACCGACGCGGTGCACCTTGTGCTGGGCGGCCTGGGCGCGGGGGCGGATGACCAGGCGGTCGACGTTCACGTGCGCGGGCCGGGTCACGCACCAGGCGATGGCGTCGGCGACGTCGTCGGCGGTGAGCGGGCCGGGCACGCCCTCGTACACCTTGCCGGCCCGTTCGGCGTCGCCGCGGAACCGGGTCAGCGCGAACCCCTCGGTCCGCACCATGCCGGGCGCGATCTCCACGATCCGCACCGGCTGTCCCACCAGCTCCAGCCTGAGCGTCTCGGTCATCGACGTCTGGGCGTGCTTGGCCGCGCAGTAGCCGCCGCCTCCCTCGTACGAGACCAGCCCGGCCGTCGAGGTCAGCATGACCAGCACGCCGTCGCCCGACTCGACCAGCTTGGGCAGCAGCGCCTGGGTGACGCGCAGGGAGCCGAGCACGTTCGTGTCGTACATCCGCTGCCAGTCGTCGACCCGGCCCTCGGCCACCGGCTCCAGGCCGAGCGCGCCGCCGGCGTTGTTGACCAGCACGTCGCAGCGCTCCAGCGAGGCGGCCAGCGCGTCGACGGAATCCTGGGAGGTGACGTCCAGGGTCGCGGGGGTGAGGCCCGGCACCTCGGCGGCCAGCTTCTCCAGCCGGTCGCGCCGCCTGGCCCCGGCCACCACGTGGTAGCCCTCGGCGGCCAGCCGCCGCGCTGTCGCCTCGCCGATCCCGCTGCTCGCGCCGGTCACCACAGCCGTTCTCTTCATGCGCCTCATCCTGCCAGGCGGCCGGTTGGGTACCCCCGCTGTGACCCTGTGTCGGGGAATGTCGGAAAAATCAGGACAGTTGTAATTCTCTTGGAGGTGATGTCGGGTGAGGCGACGACGGGTCAACCGGGTCGCGACGATCAGCATGCACACATCACCGCTCGACCAGCCCGGCACGGGCGACGCCGGCGGCATGAACGTGTACATCGTCGAATCGGCCAAACGACTCGCCCAGCTCGGCGTGGAGGTGGACATCTTCACCCGCGCCACCGCCCGCGACCTGCCACCTGTCGCCGAGCTCGCTCCCGGCGTCCTGGTCCGCCACCTGACCGCCGGACCGTACGAGGAGATGGACCGGGCCGACCTGCCCGGCCAGATGTGCGCGTTCCTGTCGGAGGTGCTGCGCACCGAGGCCATGTACGAGCCCGGCCACTACGACGCCATCCACTCCCACTACTGGCTGTCCGGCCAGGTCGGCTGGCTCGCCAAGGAACGCTGGGGCGTCCCCCTGGTGCACACCATGCACACCATGGCCAAGGTCAAGAACCGGCTCCTGGCCGCCGGAGACCGCCCAGAGCCGCAGGCCCGCGTGGTCGGCGAGGAACAGGTCGTGCAGATCGCCGACCGCCTCGTGGCCAACACCGCCGACGAGGCGCACGAGCTCATCGACCTGTACGGGGCCGCCGAGCAGCGCGTCGCCGTCGTCAACCCCGGCGTGAACCTCACCGTCTTCCAGCCCGCCTCCCAGGGCGCCGCCAGGCACCGGCTCGGCCTGCCGCAGAGCGCCCGCGTCCTGCTCTTCGTCGGCCGCATCCAGCCGCTCAAGGCCCCCGACGTGCTGCTGCGCGCCGCCTCCCGGATGCTCATCGACGACCCGTCGCTGCGCGGCCGCCTCGTCGTCGCCTGCGTCGGCGGACCCTCCGGCAACGGCCTGGCCAGGCCCTCCATCCTCACCGAACTCGCCACCGAACTCGGCATCGAGGACACCGTCCGCCTCGTGCCGCCCGCCCCGCAGCACCGGCTCGCCGACTGGTACCGCGCCGCCGACCTCACGATCGTCCCCTCCCACAGCGAGTCGTTCGGCCTCGTCGCGCTGGAGTCCCAGGCGTGCGGCACCCCCGTCGTCGCCGCCGCCGTGGGCGGGCTGCGCACCGCCGTCCGCGACGGCGCGTCCGGGCTCCTCGTCGACGGGCACGACCCGCACGACTGGGCGCGGGTCATCGCCGGGCTCCTCGCCTCCCCGGCCCGCCTCGCGGTCCTCGCCGAGGGGGCGCGCGAGCACGCCGCCGCCTTCGGCTGGCAGGCCACCGCCGCCCGCCTCATGGAGGTGTACGCGCAAGCCGTCGCCCACCTGCACCGGCAGCCAGTGGTGGTCAACTACTGATCGGCGCGGCCGACCCCGTACCGGGCCCGTCAGTAGGCTGTAGGCATGCGCGACGTCATCGAAGCCGCGCTCAAGGCCGCGGACGTCGAGTACGACGAGCCGCGGCCGGGAGCGTTCCTCGCCAAGCTGCCGGGCCGGCACAAGCTCGCCACGATGACCTGGCTGATCGTCGGCGAGCGGGTCCTGCACATCGAGGCGTTCTTCTGCCGCCAGCCCGACGAGAACCACGCCGAGTTCTACCGGTGGCTGCTCGCCAAGAACGGCGCCATGTACGGCGTCCACTTCTCCGTCGACCCCGTCGGCGACGTCTACCTCGTCGGCCGGCTGCCCCTCACCGCCATCACCGAGGAGGAGATCGACCGCGTACTCGGCTGCGTGCTCACCTACTCCGACGAGTCCTTCGACCGCGCCCTGGAGATCGGCTTCGCCTCGTCCATCAGACGCGAGTGGGAATGGCGCAAGAAGCGCGGCGAGTCCCTCGCCAACCTGCAGGCCTTCGCCCGCTTCGCGGACCCGGACCGGGCCTGAGCCCGGCCGCTCTAGGATGACCGTATGGCGACTTTGGTGCTGCTGCGGCATGGCGAGAGCGACTGGAACGCGAAGGGCCTGTTCACCGGCTGGGTGGACGTGAGCCTGTCGGCCAAGGGCGAGGACGAGGCCCGCAGGGGCGGCAAGCTCCTCATCGAAGCCGGCCTCTACCCCGACGTGGTCCACACCAGCCTGCTGACCCGGGCCATCCAGACCGCCCAGCTCGCGCTCGGCGAGGCCGACCTCCTCTGGCTCCCGGTCAAGCGCTCCTGGCGGCTCAACGAACGCCACTACGGCGCCCTCCAGGGCAAGAACAAGGCCCAGACCCGCGAGGAGTTCGGCGAGGAGCAGTTCATGCTCTGGCGGCGCTCCTACGACACGCCGCCGCCGCCCATCGCCGACGACGACGAGTACTCCCAGAGCGGCGACCGCCGCTACGCCCTCCTCCCGCCCGAGCTGATGCCGCGTACCGAATGCCTCAAGGACGTGGTGGACCGGATGCTGCCCTACTGGTACGACGCGATCGTGCCGGACCTCTCGGCGGGCCGGACCGTCCTCGTGGCCGCGCACGGCAACTCCCTGCGCGCCCTCGTCAAGCACCTCGACGGCATCAGCGACGAGGACATCGCCGGGCTCAACATTCCCACCGGCATCCCGCTCCGCTACGACCTGGACGAGCACTTCCGGCCGCTGAAGCGCGGCGGCGAGTACCTCGACCCCGAGGCCGCCAAGGCCGCCGCCGAAGCCGTCGCCAACCAGGGCCGCTGACCGGACCGGGCAGGTCTTTGTTCGGGCGGGCTGGTCTTGTTCGGGTGCGGGCTCGTGCGCAGAGCATGCTCAATCGTTTCCGGAAAACCTGAAGATCTTTTGGGTTGTGAACCAAGACGACAGACCCCACTCAGCACGCGCCCGCCCGGACATGTCATCACAGAACTCACAGGAAGCCAGAAAGAGCAGCTACTCGCCACGCAGCCAAGGAAGCACGGGTGTCCGGTGGTCGGCGTTGATGGAGTGCAGCGGGCACGGTCGGCGGGGTTCTCGCGGGCAGAGGACGAACGCCTCGGTGACGGTGGCGCGATACAGCCGCCAGGCCGCCGGCGCGGTCACGTCGTCCACGGTGATCACGCTGCCCCCTCGCGTCGCGGGGCCGGGGTAGACGCCGACGCCGTGGTCGAGGTCGCTGGGTACTCGATGAGGAACCGCCTGGTCCAGATCCCCATGAACCACCCGCCGGTGACGGTCACGGGCGGCACCGAAGGGTCCGAGTCCCACAGGCGGACGGGCCCGCCCAGGTCGGTCCCCGGTCGTCACCCCGGCCGCCGGGTTCGCGATCACCCACAGCGTCCCCACCTTCGCGCACGTGGACGTGGGCCAGTCGCCCCCTCGTGGGCCATTACCCCCTTCCGTCATGGGCGGGACTGGCCGTGGCCTGCGGATACGCCGCCCTCGCACTGGCGGCGGCCAGGGGCAGGCGGAGCGCGTCTCAGTCCGGCCGCGTGCCCGTGACCATGTAGACGACATCCCTGGCCACGCTCACCGCGTGGTCCGCGTACCGCTCGTAGTACCGCCCGATCAGCGTGATGTCGATCGCCGGCTCCACCCCGTGCCGCCAGTCCTCGCCGAGGATGGTGCGGAACAGCCGCCGGTGCAGCCGGTCCATCGCGTCGTCGTCCTGCTCCAGCTCCAGGGCGGACTCCACGTCACGGGAGGTGATGCAGCCGCCGGCCTTGGTGACCAGGTTCTCGGCGATCTGGCCCATCTCGACGATCGTGGAGCGGACCTCGGCGGGGATGGCGGAGTCGGGGTGACGCAGCCTGGCCACCTTGGCGACGTGCACCGCGAGGTCGCCCATGCGTTCCAGGTCGCCGCCCATCCGCAGCGCGGTGATGACCAGGCGCAGGTCGACGGCGACGGGCTGCTGCCTGGCCATCAGGTCGAAGATGGATCCCTCGACGCCCGCGAAGAGCGCGTTCACCTCCTCGTCGCGCGAGATGACCTGCTCGGCGAGCTGGAGGTCGGCGTCCAGCAGCGCCGTGGTGGCGCGGGAGATGGCGGAGCGGACGAGCCTGGTCATCTCGACCAGCCTGTCGGTGAGGGCGTCTAGTTCTTCGTGGTACGCGTCGCGCATGCCGTCACCGTATGAGGGCGGTCGTGAACGAACTCCGACGCGAAGATGAACTTTCCGCGAAGGCAAGGCCCGTCCCCAGGTCACGGGCGGGTTCTCACCGGGGCGCCGCCTACCATCGGGAGCATGAGTGAGATGGCCATGAGCTTCGCGGCCCTGGCCGGCTTCGTCGTGGGAGCTCTGGCAGTGATCGTCTACCGTGACCAGATCGAGGCGCCCCGCAGACGGGACGACGTCTCCGACCCGGGGGTGACGGCGCTGCCACAGGGGATCGCCTCGGTCCTGGCGGTGCTGCCCTCCTCGGCGGTGGTGCTGGACGCGCACGACCGCGTGCTCCGCGCCAGCTCGGCCGCCCGCGCGTTCGGGCTCGTCAAGGGCGACCGGCTGATGGTCGCCGAGCTGCTCGCGCTGGCCCGGAAGGTACGGCGCGACGGCGAGATCAGGGAGACCGGGATCGACGTGGCCGGCACCAAGTTCGGCCAGGACACCACCAGCTTCGCGGTCCGGGTGGCCCCCCTCGGCTCGGTCGGCCAGGTGCTGGTGCTGGCGGAGGACCAGACCGAGCGGCGCAGGGTCGAGGCCGTGCGCCGCGACTTCGTGGCGAACGTGAGCCACGAGCTGAAGACCCCCGTCGGGGCGCTGAGCCTGCTGGCCGAAACGATCCAGGACGCGGCCGACGACCCCGAGGCCGTCACCCGCTTCGCGGCCCGCATGCAGCACGAGGCGGCCCGGCTCACCTACCTGGTGAAGGACATCATCACGCTGAGCCGGATCCAGGGCGCCGAGCCGGTCCCCTCGCCCACCCAGGTCTCCATCGACAAGGTCATCGGCGACGCCGTCGACCACTGCAACACCCGGGCCGGCGCCAAGGACATCACGCTCGTCACCGGCGGCGCGGAGGGGCTGCGCGTCTGGGGCGACGAGGAACTGCTGGTGACCGCGCTGCGCAACCTCATCGACAACGCCATCGCCTACAGCCCGGAGCACACCCGCGTGGTGGTCAGCACCCGGCCCGCCGGGGAGAGCGTCGAGATCAGCGTCAGCGACCAGGGCATCGGCATCCCCGAGGACCTGCAGGAGCGCATCTTCGAACGCTTCTTCCGGGTCGACACCGCCCGCTCGCGCGCCACCGGCGGCACCGGCCTCGGCCTGGCCATCGTCAAGCACGTGGCCGCCTCGCACGCGGGCGAGGTGTCGGTCTGGAGCAAGGAAGGCTCCGGCTCCACCTTCACCCTGCGCCTGCCCGCCTTCGGCGGGACGGCCATTCCGGCACACCCCGACATCTCCTTGGAGGCCGCCCAGTGACCCGTGTGCTCGTCGTGGAAGACGAGGAGTCCTTCTCCGACGCCCTGTCCTACATGCTCCGCAAGGAGGGCTTCGAGGTCTCCGTCGCGGCGACCGGGCCCGACGCGCTCGACGTCTTCGACCGTCACGGCGCCGACCTCGTGCTGCTGGACCTGATGCTGCCCGGCCTGCCCGGCACCGAGGTGTGCCGCTCGCTGCGGCAGCGCTCCAAGGTCCCGGTGATCATGTTGACCGCGAAGGACAGCGAGATCGACAAGGTCGTGGGCCTGGAGCTGGGCGCCGACGACTACGTGACCAAGCCGTTCTCCTCGCGCGAGCTGGTGGCGCGCATCCGCGCGGTGCTGCGCCGCCGGGGCGACGTGGGGGAGGAGCCGGAGACCGCGGTGCTCGCCGTCGGCCCGGTGCGCATGGATGTCGACCGCCACGTGGTCGCGGTGCGCGGCGAGCCGGTGCAGTTCCCGCTGAAGGAGTTCGAGCTGCTGGAGGTGCTGCTGCGCAACGCCGGCCGGGTGCTCACCCGCGGTCAGCTCATCGACCGCGTGTGGGGCGCCGACTACGTGGGCGACACCAAGACCCTGGACGTGCACGTCAAGCGGTTGCGCGCGAAGATCGAGGTCGACCCGTCGAGCCCGCGCTGCATCCTCACCGTGCGCGGCCTCGGCTACAAGTTCGACGCCGTGGACGCCTGAGAGTCCTTCGTCCGCACGAGTCCCGCACGTGTCCCGTACGAGATCCTGTCGTGGGATCTCGTACGGGACACGAGGCGTTCGCGGGTCAGTGGGCCTCTTCGTCGGCCGCGCCCGTCGGCGTGGGCGTCGGGGTGGGCGGCGGCACGGCGCCCTCGACCGCGGGGAAGGACGCGTACTCACGGTTGCGTGGCACCACAGGGACGTTCAGGGTGATCGTGCCGGCGCCGGCGAACTGGAGGTCCAGGCGGATGGTCTCGCCGCCCCTGAGGGCCTTTCCGAGACCTTCCAGCGTGATCTGCGGCTTGGTGGGCTCGGCCTGGACGAGCTGACCCGGCGGCAGCTGCACGGGCGCGGCCAGCTTGGCGGACCCGGCGTCGCCGGCGCTGACGCCCTGCAGCGTGTCGGCGGAGGAGCCGTCATTGAGCATCGTCAGGTAGACGGGCACGGAGCCGCGCCAGGGGATCTGGCCGCCCGACTCGGGCCCGAGGATGAACGCCTGGGGGACGTGGATCTTCTGCTTGCCGTAGGCGCCCTGGTCGATCAGGGCCGCCGCCTCCACCGGCGCGTATGGCTGGTTGGTGTTGGCGTCGAAACCCGCAGAACATCCGGCGAGTACGGGGGCTGCCAGGAACGCGGCTGCGGCGGCAATCCAGCGACGGCTGGTCACGGGCGGGTACTCCTTGGTCTGCGCATGGGGATGGGCAGCGCCTACCATATCCACCCGTTTCCATGGTCATATCCGCGCCCCTGCAGGTCATTAGGTATGTCCACATATGCGATTCACAGAGTTGACCTCTTGTCAATCCCCAATATGCGGCTTTGACCTGCAGTTATGATGATTTCACTGTTCCGGGAGCCTGTGGATGCGTGGTACTCTGGAGTACAGCGGAAGGGGTACTTGTCACATGACTTTCCAGGTCGGCGACACTGTCGTCTACCCCCACCATGGGGCTGCTCGGATCGAAGCAATCACGAAGCGATCCATCAAGGGTGAGGAAAAGACCTACCTGGTGCTCAAGGTCGACAAGGGCGACCTTACCGTCCAGGTGCCAGCGGAAAACGCGGAACTCGTCGGTGTGCGCGATGTTGTCGGCCAGGAGGGCCTGGAGCGCGTTTTCGACGTCCTGCGCATGCCGCACACGGAGGAGCCGACCAACTGGTCGCGGCGCTACAAGGCCAATCTGGAGAAGCTCGCGTCCGGCGACGTGAACAAGGTCGCCGAGGTCGTCCGCGACCTGTGGCGGCGGGACCGCGAGCGCGGTCTGTCCGCCGGTGAGAAGCGCATGCTCGCCAAGGCCCGCCAGATCCTCGTCAGCGAGCTGGCACTCGCCGAGAAGACCAATGAGGACAAGGCGGAAGCCCTTCTCGACGAGGTTCTCAACTCCTGAACACGATCGTTCCACGGGTGGGCGTCGGAGTCGACGTCCACCCGTTCGCATCGGGCCGGGAAATGCGTCTCGCCGGCCTCCACTGGCCGGGCGAGACCGGCCTGTCCGGCCACTCCGACGGCGACGTCGCCGCGCACGCGGCCTGCGACGCGCTGCTCTCGGCCGCGGGCCTGGGTGATCTGGGCGGCCTGTTCGGCACCGGCGACCCGCGCTGGGCGGGCGCGTCCGGCGCCACCCTGCTGCGGGAGACGGCGCGCACGGTCCGCGCCGCCGGCTTCGAGATCGGCAACGTGGCCGTCCAGGTGATCGGCAACCGCCCGAAACTGGCCCCCCGGCGGCTGGAGGCCGAGCTGGCGCTCGGCGCCGCTCTGGGGGCGTCTGTGAGTCTCAGCGCCACCACCACCGACGGGCTCGGCCTGACCGGCCGTGGCGAGGGCGTCGCGGCGATCGCGACCGCGCTCGTCGTCAACCTCGCGCCGGGATCAGGCGTCGAGTAAATGGCGGGCAACCTGCCGCCCGCCGTTTCCATGGTCGGCGGCGGTCCGCGCTGGCGCGGTGCGGATCGCCGTCTACCAGGGATAACGAGCCATATTGCCGGGTAGGTCCCTCGAAAGACGCTTCGGGGGGAGCTATATGATCGGCGCGATCGTTTCCGCGATAATCATCGGCGCCATCGTCGGCGCACTGGCCCGGCTCATCCTGCCGGGCAAGCAGAACATGTCCATCGGGCTCACACTGATCGTCGGCATCGTCGCGGCTCTGCTCGGCACGCTGATCGCCCAGATGTTCGGCTGGGCCGACACCAAGGGCATCGACTGGATCGAACACATCCTCCAGCTCGTCCTGGCCGTGATCGGTGTGGCGATCGTGGCGGGAGCGGCCAAAGGGAGTGGTGGTCCGAGAGGCCGGACCACCACCTGATCAGGAAATTTGCAAAAGTCCGGCATAAAGGCCGGAGATCGGGTATCCACTCCCCGTGAGGCTGAACGGCTCAACCTCATGGGGAGGTTTGTCATGACAATCCAGTCCATCCTGGGCGCCATCGTGATCGGCGCCGTCATCGGCGCGATCGGGCGTCTGCTGCTTCCGGGCCGGCAGGCCATCGGGTGGATCCTCACCATCGTCGTCGGCATCGTCGCCGCGCTCATCGGAACGCTGATCGCGCAGGTCGTCGGCGTGGAGACGACTCCCGGCATCGATTGGATAGAGCTGGTGCTCCAGGTCGTCCTGGCCGTCGTGGGTGTCGGCATCGTCGCCGGTCTACGCCGCGGCCCCCGCGGCTCCACCCGGATCTAACCGGGGCCTGTGACGCCCGCACCCGTGCCTGATCCCGAGAGCACGGAACAACGTGCGCAAAGCCCGCCCGGCAGCATCGCCGGGCGGGCTTCGTCATGCCATCAGTCCTCGGGCGGCAGGGGCGTGCTGCGCAGCCGGCCCGACGGGGCCTCACCGGGAAGCGGGCGGCGGCCGTCGTCGCCCTCCCCGACGACGCGGTGCGGAGCGGTGTCCTCCAGTGAATCCGCCCCCTGACCGTCCCGCTCCCGCTGCCCGTCACGATCGTCCCCGGCCTCGACGCCGTGACGAGGGCCGGGCTCGTCGCCCCGCACCACGGGGACGGGCTGCGTGTCGGCGCTCTGCTCTCCGCCCGGGGCCGTGCGAGGGTGGACCAGGACGTCCCTCGGCTTGACCCGGTCACCCCACCGCACGGGCCGCTCCGGCTGCGGTTCAGGTTCCGGTACGGGAGAGGACACGGGCCGTCCGGACCCCGCCTCCTGCACCGGCTCCGGCTCCGGTTCCGGTTCCTGCACCGGCTCCGGCTCCCGCTCCGGTTCGACGGAGGATGCCGGGCGTTCGAGCTCCGGTTCCGGCTCCGGTGTGGGGGACGACGCGGGCGGCTCGGGGCGGGTGACCTGTTCCGACACCGGAGGGGTCTCGGGCGCCGGGGTGGGGCCCGCGATCGGCGTCTCCAGCAGGGCCGGGGTGACCGGCGCGACGGTCTCCAGGGGCGGCGGGCCGTCCCCGGGACGCGGTCCGGCCGGACGGGGCAGCTCGGCCGTCCTGTCGGCCTCGACGCCCCGGCGGAACGGCACGATGTCGCGCTCCTCCGTACCGTCGTCCTCGTGCGCGGATCCCCGTCCGGCCCGCACGTGCTTGATCAGCAGCAGCCAGAGCCAGAGCCCCAGCGCGAGCATCACCCACGGCGCGACGGCCACGCCCACGGCCGTGGGAGAGGCGGGGAACGGGTAGTTCAGGGCCGTGGCGACGTTCGCCGCGGCAGCCGCCAGGATGAGCAGCACCAGCGCCAGGGCGGCCTGGAGGCGCACCAGGACCCGGGCGGAACGCAGCAGCAGCACGCCGAGCAGCGTGATCACGAGCAGCGCGTCGAACCCCGCCGGGTAGAGGTAGGCGAGGTCGGGACGGGCGCCGCCGTGCACGGCCAGCGCCCGCAGGTCGTCGAACGAGAGCACGCACGCGGCGCCCGTCAGGGCGGCGACGGCGAGTCCGGCCAGGGCGATGCCCACATGCCGGAGAGTGAAGGGGGGAGTCACGTCCATGGCGGTTCGAGCCTACAGAACAATGCGTTCCCCGGCCGATCTCGCGAACCGGCGAGAGACGAGGTGGCGCGGTATCAGGTCCGCGACGGGGCCCGAGGCGTTAGCCTTTCTTTCGTGAGCCTGCACCTTTACGACACCGCCACCCGCGGCATTCGCGAATTCGTCCCGCTCGAGGCCGGCCGTGCGTCGATCTACCTGTGTGGCGCGACCGTGCAGGCCCCCCCGCACATCGGCCACATCCGCTCGGGCGTCAACTTCGACGTGCTGCGGCGCTGGCTCATGCGCTCCGGCTACGACGTGACGTTCTGCCGCAACGTGACCGACATCGACGACAAGATCATCAGGGTGTCCGCCGAGGAGCAGGTGCCCTGGTTCGTCGTCGCCGAGCGCAACCAGCGCGCCTTCACCTGGGCCTACGACACGCTCGGCTGCCTGCCGCCGACCGTCGAGCCGCGCGCCACCGGCCACGTGCCGGAGATGATCGTGCTCATGCGACGGCTCATCGACCGCGGCCACGCCTACGCCTCCGGCGGCGACGTCTACTTCGACGTGCGCTCCTGGGAGGACGAGTACGGCAAGCTCTCCAACCAGAAGCTCGCCAACATGCGGGCGGCGGCCGACACCGACGACGAGTCGTGCAAGCGCGACCCGCGCGACTTCGCGCTGTGGAAGGGCGAGAAGCCCGGCGAGCCCACCTGGCCGACGCCGTGGGGCCCCGGCCGCCCCGGCTGGCACCTCGAATGCTCGGCGATGGCGACCAAATACCTGGGTCCGACGTTCGACATCCACGGCGGCGGCCTCGACCTGATCTTCCCGCACCACGAGAACGAGATCGCGCAGTCGCAGGCGGCGGGCGACGGCTTCGCCCGCTACTGGATGCACAACGGCCTGCTCAAGATCGGCACCGAGAAGATGAGCAAGTCGCTGGGCAACTCGCTGCTCATCCCGGAGATGGTGCAGAAGGTCCGCCCGGTCGAGCTGCGCTACTACCTGGCCGCGCCCCACTACCGGTCTTCCATCGACTACTCGGAGGAGGCGCTGCAGGAGGCCGCGGCCGCCTACCAGCGGATCGAGGGGTTCGTGACCCGCGCCGCCGAGGTGATCCACGACGTCGACGCCGACGCGCCGCTCCCGCAGGCGTTCTCCGACGCGCTCGACGACGATCTCGGCACGCCGCAGGCGCTCGCGGTCGTGCACGAGGTGGTCCGCGAGGGCAACGTCGCGCTGTCCAAGGGTGACAAGGAGGCGGTGGCCCGGCTGCTGGCCGAGACCCAGAACATGCTCGACGTGCTGGGCCTCGACCCGCGCTCGCCCCAGTGGCGCTCGGCCGGCTCCGATCTCAAGCCGGTGGTCGACGCGCTGGTGGCGGTGGCGCTGGAGCAGCGCAAGGCGGCCAGGGCCCGTAAGGACTACGCGGCGGCCGACGAGATCAGGAACCAGCTCGCCGCGGCGGGCATCACCGTCGAGGACACCCCCAACGGCGCCCGCTGGGAGCTGAGCCGCTGACCGCGGCCGGCGCGTGTCGTAGTGGTTCAGGTCCGCGCCCGCCGCTCCAGGCGGGCGAAGGGACTTGGCGACGCAAGTACCCTTGATTCCATGGCAGCAGGGGGTAAGGCGGGCAGGCCCGCCAAGAAGAAGGGCCCGAGCAAGGGCGCCGGCGGTCAGCGTCGCCGCGGGCTCGAAGGCAAGGGCGCGACCCCGCCTGCCGAGATGCGCCACTGGTACAAGGACAAGGCCAGGGCCGAGCGCGTCGCCCGCGAGGACCGAGGCGGCGCGCGGCGGGCCCCGGTGCGCGCCAAGCGCTCCGAGGACGCGCCCGAGTACATCGGCGGCCGCAACCCCGTCCTGGAGGCCCTCCAGGCGGGCGTCCCGGCCAACGCCCTCTACGTCGCCCACCGCGTCGACAACGACGACCGCGTACGGGACAGCATCAAGGTCGCCGCCGACCGCGGGATCGCCCTCATGGAGGTCACCCGCGACAAGCTCGACAGGCTGACCGAAGGCGCCGTCCACCAGGGTGTGGCCCTCCAGATCCCGGCCTACGACTACGCCCACCCGGCGGAGCTCGTCGACCTGGCGCGCGACGCGGCGGAGATCCCGCTCATCGTCGCCCTCGACGGCGTCACCGACCCCCGCAACCTGGGCGCCATCGCCCGATCCGCCACCGCCTTCGGCGCCCACGGCCTGCTCGTCCCGTCCCGCCGCTCAGCCGGCGTGACCGGCGGCGCCTGGAAGACCTCCGCCGGCACCCTCGCCAACCTGCGCGTGGCCCGCGCCGCCAACCTCACCGCCGCCCTGCGCGAATACCGCGAGGACGGGCTCTTCGTCATCGGGCTCGACGGCGCCGGCGACGTGGAGATCGGCGACGTCGACCTGCTGACGGAGCCGCTGGTCGTGGTCATCGGGTCCGAGGGCAAGGGCCTGTCGAGGCTGGTCAGCGAGCAGTGCGACGCGGTCGCCCGCATCCCGATGCGCGCGGCGGCGGAGTCACTCAACGCCGGGGTCGCGGCGGGAGTGACCTTGTACGAAGTCGCTCGTCACCGACGGCGGTGACCGTCTACACTGGTAGGCCGTGCCGACGTAGCTCAATCGGCAGAGCATCTGTCTTGTAAACAGAAGGTTTGGGGTTCGATTCCCCACGTCGGCTCTCCAACCAAAAGGCCCCTGAGCAGGCATTACGCCGTCAGGGGCCTTCTGCTTTCCGACTTTCAACCGGTGTCTTCGGTGCCTTTGGGAGCCACCTTGGGAGCCACCGGAGCCAGTTTCCCCAGGAGGGCGCTGGAAATGGCCTCGGTCGCGGCACGGCGGTCGCCCTCCAGCAGGTGTCCGTATATGTCCTTGGTGATCGCGATGCTTGCATGTCCGAGGACTTCAGAGACGACGTGGAGGGGAGTGCCCTGGGCGAGCATGAGTGATGCGCCAGAGTGGCGAAGCTCGTGCGGATGCCAGGGCCGAGTCCAGCTCTCTTGGCCAGCCGGGAGAACAAGTGCGAGAAGGTATCCGGGTCGGACGGGTTGCCGAAAGCCGTCGGGAACATCAGGCCGTGCTCCGTCCAGTCCTCACCGGCCTTAAGGCGTTCCTTGTTGTGGGTGGCTTTGTGCCGCTTGATCGCCTCGACCAGTTCGGGAGTCAGGCCAGGACGCAGCGTGAGCGCTTGGTCTTCAGTTCGCTGATCACGATGCGGGTTCTGGCGGTGGCGTTCGGGTCGCGATTCTTCAGGCGCTTGACGGAGTGCGTGACACGGAGGGTGCGAGCGTCCGGGTCGAAGGCGTTCCACATGAGCCCGAGTGCCTCGCCACGCCGCAGGCCGAAGACCAGGGACAGGAGGACGAGGACGCCCATGCGGTGATCGGCCACGGTGTCGAGGAGCCTCTTGCCCTCCTCCACCGTGAGCGTGCGGCCCTCCTCGACCGGCACGCGCGGAGGCATCGACAGCGCTGCGACATTCCGCATGATCAGGCCCTCTCGCTCAGCCTGACCCAGCGCCTTACGGAGGACGGCCCGCATGTTGCGGACGCTGTTCGCCTTGTAGCCCACCTTGCGCTTGGCCAGCCACAGGGCATCGACCTGAGCCACGGTGAGCTTGGTCAGCTTGTGGCGGCCGAGGCATGGCTTCAGGTGCAGCCGTACCGTGTCCTCGTAGTCGTCCAGGGTCCCATCGGAGATATGGCCGGGCAGGTGGAGCAGCCAACGGTCAAGGAACGTTCCAACCGTCAGCCGGTCGTCGGGGACCAGAGCACCCTTGGCCAGGGTTTCCTTGAGCTTGTGTACCTTCTCGACAACTTCGGCGCGGGTCTTGCCGGAGACCTTCTTGCGGATGCGCTTCCCGTCCGGGCCGTAGCCGAGGGAGACGGCACCGCGCCAGCGATCGCCGTCCTTATAGATCGAGTCCTCGTTTTGGCCACGCTTCTTGGTGCTCATGCTGCTTCCTGTTCGAGCTGGGTGACGAACTCGGTCAGTGCGGATGCCGGGATGCGACGCAGGGTGCCGATGCGAACGGATCGGAGCGCGCCGGAGCGGATCAGCTCGTAGACCTTGGTACGGCCGATGCCGAGGTAGTCGGCAGCCTCTTCCGGGCGGAGGAGGAGAGGCGTGATGGTCATGCCGCCCTCCCCGTGACTGCGGTTGCCGAAGGATCTTGGCCGTCTGCTCTGGCTTGGAGTTCGGCGATGTGGGCTCGCCAGCGTTGCCGCTCGCGGACGGATCGCAGGAGCCGGACGGCTAGCGGTGGGACGTTGGCGTCTGCGGCTGGGACGGGTCGCCAGACATACCGGTGTGGGTCTATGGGCTCGTCGGCCTTGCCGAGGGCTTCCAGGACCCAGGTGCGGCGGTCCTGCTTGTGCTCGGTCAGGGTCTTGTTCGACCATTTTCGGGAGACCAGCACGCGACGGCCTGCGTAGCCGAGGTGTTCGGGCTTGTGGGCCTTGGACTTGCACCGGCCGGGAGCCGTTCCGGCCTTGGCGTTCTTGGGCTGGACGCCGTAGCGGAGCCAGTTCGGGCAGGTGGGCGAGCAGGGTTCGTAGCGCAGGGCATTGACGAAGCGGGCGGCGTGCTCGCGTTGGGCCTGGTTGTCGAGCGTTTCGCCGAGGCTCTTGGCCAGGTACTTCGACAGGTAGCGGATGCACTGGTCGGCGTCCTTGGTGCCCGCGAGCACGCCCTTGACGTCCACCTGTTCGCCGAAGCGGATGACGTGCAGGGGTTCGGCGTCCTCGTCGGCGTCGAGTTCGTCGAGGGCTTCGTCCCAGGTGGGCAGTACCTCTCCGGTGTCGGGGTCGAGGTAGCCGGCCCGTTCCTGCCAGATGGGCAGGTGTTCGCCCTCGAAGGCCACGTGATCGACGGAGGGCCACCACACCTGGTGGTAGGTGGCTGCGGCGATCTGCTTGATCTCCGCTCGTGGGAGCGTTCCACGGATGGCCATGTGCAGGTGTGGGGCGAGCCGCTTCTGTGGCTCCACGGTGGCGAAGTACTGCACGTCGAAGCCCGCCACGCGGCGAAGGTTGTGCACGAACCGATCGACCAGCTTGGAGAAGTGCAGGGCGTCACGAGCCGCCCGCGGGTAGTCGTAGGTCGTATCCCTAAGGTGCGGGACTTTCAACTCTTCGCCGACGCGGGGCGGAAGCTGGCCGACCTGCATCTCAAATATGAGCAGGCGGAGCCATACCAAGGGATAGTAGAGGAGGTTGATGCCCCGCCCGGCACTTCGTTGCGTGACACGTTCAGGGTTGTGAAGATGAAGATCCCCAAGCCGAAAGGCAAGGAAGACCGTTCGACAATCCAATACAACTCGTGGGTAAAGCTCTCCAACGTGCCGGAGGAGGCCTACCGCTACCAGCTGGGCGTGCGCTCCGCCATTGAGTGGATCATCGATCGATACCAGGTTAAGGTCGACAAGACGTCTAAGATCGTCAACGACCCCAACGACTGGTCCAATGACCCGCGCTACATTATCGACCTACTCAAGCGGATCGTGACAGTCAGCTTGGAGACCATAAAGATCGTGGACCGGCTTCCGGCGTTGGACATCGTGGAGTAACAAGCAGAAATCCAAGGTCACGTTTTAGAGCGGGGCTGTCGACGACAGCCCCGCCCAGCAGTGGCGCAGGGGGCACCTAAGCTGTCGAAGAGACCACCGAATACACCAAGAAATCCTTAGATCTTGATTTGGACGGATTCTCAAGACAAGTGATCAAGTTTAAGTCACGATGTTTATCGCCGATCACGGTCCAGGTGATCGCCAGCCAGCTCGACTTCTGTCGGACGCATGCTGAAAGTTCACGGCATAAGGTGAGAGCAGCACCTTCCATACACCAACGAGCGTCCGTTCGCCGGCCATGTGAACTCGACGACGTTTCGATCGGTCGGCGTAGGACATGGTTGGCCATCACCGTCCTGCAGGTTTAGTCAGGAGAACCGCGAACAATGGGGTCGGCCTACTCGGTTAGAAAACCCGAGAAGCAGATTTAGAATCCGTGCAGCAAATAGCCACTGCTGCCAGCATTATACAGCGCAGGCTAGCATTTTCCTTGGCGCGGACACCACCAATATCCCGATTCTGCTCAACGGGGGTACTGCAAGCACTCGACTCCTCTGTAACGAGGTCCGCTCCACCGTTTGGATTCCACCTGGCACTATGCGCTCATAACGAAGAGCTTGCCAGTGGAGAAGCTTGGAGAGCAGCTTGAAGTTCGGGATCGGTGAAGGATAGTGCAGCATCAAAGCGATGTTGAAGGTTACTGACTAGACGAGCGATCGTATTCCCGCAACCGCCGTTCCTAAGGTAGACGCGCATCCATTGCTCCCCGATGTCGAAGGAGAGCTGCTCTCCTACGTGCAGGTCAACGGCTTCTACTTCAGCCTCGTTACCGGTAACCTTGGCGATCCCCCACAGGCGAAACGGGTCGCGAGAAGAGAATAGCTCATCGACAAATACTTCGAGATCCGGTATCGAACGAGAGAACCTGATACTAATTGGGCCGCCCGTGAGCCGTGCACCTGCATCCGGATCGTCCTCGTTGATACGACTCCAGCCGATCGATTTCTGCTCCGCCAGCGTCACTAGATTTCTGTATCGATCGACGATGTTTTGCACGAATTGAAAATGCAATTCGAGCGAGTCTCCAGACACGGCAAAACGCCCTCTTCGATTCACGCCTTCCCGAATTACTCCGAACATTTCGTCTTCTACAACCACTTCAACGGCATCGTAAGCCGCCGACGCTCGCAGGCCTTCTTCATGAAGAAATCTATCCAGGAGCACAGCGCCTCGCCCCGAAGCTTGCAACTTTAGGTCATCGAACTCTGATGAAGTTCCGCCCAGTAGTTTTGTGCCCTCAAACTTAGTTCGAGTCTTGCGCCGCTGTGCGCCTGGCCAGGGATCCCGCAAGTGTTCTGAAGGTAGCCACAACCAGTCGAGGTCTCGGCGATTACTGACCTGCTTATTTAGGTATGAACCAGCCGCATCTGTCGGCATGTCTGTGTGAAAACTCCAGAACCGATCATCGAGCTGATCTACCCAAAAAACGCCTTCGGCTGTACTAAGCTTGAACAAATACGCGTCGTCGGTGCGAGCAAGGCTCTCCACATCAGAAAAGCCAGCGAGAAGGGCAGCCGGCTCGCCCTTTGGATGCGCCTCCAGAACAAAGGTCTTCGTCGGCGAACTCGCATTCATTGCGAGGAACTCAGCCATCTGTGTACGGGCGGTCATGGAGTCTCCTCAGCTTGCTCTCCGCGACTGTTGCGCGTCCCTTCGTCCGCCTTGTCCAGCTCTTCCAGAAGGTTCATCTGGCCCTCTATGATAACCGACCGTCTACGACTACGTCTCGACTGACCTGGGCGAACAAGTGCCTGGTAGCCCTGCGTACGCCCTCGCGGGTCGTTAGCCTCTGGGGTCCTCAGCAACGTCACCCATCCATCACGGTTAGGTGGAGGGCCGTGGTACTCGAACGTCGAAGCATCCCGCTCGGCGATGCGCCTCGCTGCTTCGCCCACCTTTCGCTTGAGGGCCGTCTGGGCTTGCCGACCGAACAGCGCGAAGTGCCGGATGGACTGCTCGGTTAGGGTCGCAAGGCTGATCTCTGTCAGACTCTGAGCCAAGGCTGCAACCAGAGCGGTCTGCACATACGGCTCGATGATCTCTACGCTGGATTCTTCATCGAAAGGAACGTGACGCGAGGGAGAACCCGCCAGCTTTACTGGCGTTCTGAAGATAGAGCGCAACGGTTCCCGGATTGCGCTTCCCTCCAGCGAGATCTTATCATCGTGGACCGCCAGGATAGGGAACGCCACCCCAGCGGTCTCCAGCCCTAGGCGGATGCGATCGGCATGTGACCCGAGGCAGGCATAGATCACATCCAGCGTAGGTGGAACGCGCCGATGTAGATCGATGTAGGCGTTACGAACGACAGCTATTGGGTCAAGCGCGGCATACCTAACACACTGCTCGTCTTCTACGTTTCCCCCACACTTGGACTCAATCGCCAAGACATGTCCCGTATCTCCATTTGCCAAGACCACGTCTACGACCACTGAGCTTCCTGACTTCCCCACGGGTACCTCAAGACCCGCCACACGATAACCCTGATCAGCAAGAACAGCCGGATTGATGCCGTCTGGGGTCGCAAGACTGATCACTGCGTTGATCGGTATGAGCCGGCTCTCCACCAAGTCCTCTCCCATACGACGCGCGGGGTGCGAGAGAGACAATACGCGCAACTGCAAACTATGTCCCTACCTAGATCGTCTCATACCCTCGTCAACGTTTCGTGCCACTGGTCATGGCAGCCCCATCCCCTCTTCATCTGCGGTTTGGGCAAGCGGGCGACAGCTACGCAGCGATACGCTTCAGCACCCGGGCAGCTCATGCTCATGGGGTGGTAGCGGCACCCATCCCTCCGTGAGGCTTTCCGGTAGATTTCGGACAGTGAGCGATCTAAGGGACAAAAGACCGATAGGGTCAGGCACCTTACGAGACGTCCTCGCGCCAATGGGGTCGCGTCCTCGGAGCGGTGTAAAAGGCTCAACGAGGTAGGTGCCGTGGAGCGATCTTAGGCGGCCACCGTGTCGGGTGTCGACTCGGTCGTCGTGGTGGTGCTCGGACGAAGCTGGGCGGGCGGGTGGAGCAGGGCACGACGCAGGTCTTGAAGGACGCGCAGGCCCTTGCTGATCATGGTGAAGCCGCGCCAGCCTCGCGCGGCCCGGTCCAGCACCGCCCACACGAGGGAGACGCAGGAGGTCTCGCCGGGGAAGCGGCCGATAACCTTGACCCGGCGGCGGGTCTCGCCGAAGGTGCGCTCGATGAAGTTGGAGTGGCGGATGCGCTTGTGGTGCTCGGGCGGGAAGCGCAGGTAAGTGGTCAGGCTCTGCCGGTCGGTCAGCAGGCTCTTGACCGCGGCCGGATAACGTCCGCCCCAGGTCTCGGCGAAGGCGTCGATGCGAGCCTGCACCCACGCCACCAGGCCCGGGCCGGGCTCGATCTGTTTGCCGTCGTTGCTCAGGCTGCTGGTGTCGAAGATGTTCCAGAAGGCGGCCTTGACCTCGGCCTGGTCGCCGGCGCTGACCTTCGACAGGACGTTGCGGCATTTATGGATCACACAGCGCTGACGCAGCGAGCGGGGAAATGCCTGCTCGGCAGCGGCGATGAGGCCGGGCGCGCCGTCGGAGATGACCAGGAGCGGCGGACGCAGCCCGCGGCCGGCCAGATCGGTCAGGAAGTCGTGCCAGGCGTCGGCCGACTCGGCCGCGGCGGCCGACAGGCCGATGAAGACGGGTTTGCCCTCGGTGGTGATGCCCCAGGCGGCCAGCACCGGCTCGGCGCGCTGGCCATCGTGCATCTTGAAGTGGCTGGCGTCCAGGAACAGGTAGTCCACCTCGACGCCGGTCAGGTCACGCCGGCTCCAGGCGTCGTACTCAGCGACGATGGCCTGGCAGATGGTCGAGACCGTCGACTTCGACAGCGCTGCCTCAGGGCCGAGAGCATCGGCCAGGGCGCCTTCGACGTCGCGCACGGACAGGCCACGCACGAAGGAGGCGATGACCAGGGTCTCCAGGGCGTTGGTCCGGGTCACGCCGGTGCCGAACAGGCGGGAGGCGGACGCCTCGGTGGTGCCGCGCAGTTTCGGCCGGGCGATGGTGACGGCTCCGGTGGTGGTCTTGATGGTGGTGGGGCAGTGCCCGTTGCGATGGCCAGGCCGTACCATGACCTCCTCTTCACCGCTGCCGGTGACGGCGGCGGCGCGCTGGTAGCGGGCGCGGCCGAGGAAAGCGTCCACCTCGGCCTCGACGGCGGTCTGGATGATCAGACGGGCCCCCAGGCGGGCGCGTCCTCGATGACCTCGACCAGGTCACGGCCTTCGGCGAACAGGGCGTCGATCTCGGTGCGGATGGCCTGAACGGGCGGTAGTGTGCGTGCCACGAGCGTAGGTCCTTGCGTAGTGCGAACTTTGGACGGTTCAGCACGGCAACCTACGCTCGTTCCCTTTTACACCGCATCTCGGACGCGACCGCGCCGATTCTCACCGGACTGTTGGGGCATGCGGGGGATGATCATGGGCTTTGAATCCATGTCTCACAGCATTTCAGCAGCTCATCCAATATATCTAAGTGCGTGTTTGAGAAGATCATTCATGTTCGGCGTGGCGGCGTGACGACGAGCACTGACACTGCCAAGGTGGCCCGATGCCCCCGGATCGCTACCCCTCGGACCTGACCGATGCGCAGTGGGAGCTGATCGAGCCGTTATTGCCTGAGCCGAACACCGGCGGACGTCCGGAGAAGCACCCACGCAGAGAGATCGTCAACGCCATCCTGTACGTGGTCCGCTCGGGCTGCCCGTGGCGCTACCTGCCCACCGATCTGCCGCCCTGGCAGACCGTGTACTGGTACTTCCAGCAGTGGGAACAGGCCGGCGTCACCGAGGCGTTGCTGACCGAGCTGCGCGTCAAGGTCCGCCGCCAGGCCGACCGCGCCGATGAGCCGACCGCGGGCATCATCGATTCCCAGAGCGTCAAGGGCGCCGACACCGTCGGCCGCGACAGCCGCGGCTACGACGCGGGCAAGAAGATCAACGGCCGCAAGCGGTTCATCGTCACCGACACCACCGGCCTGCTCGTGACGGTCGCGGTGCTGGCCGCGAGCTGGCAGGACCGCGATGGCGCCAAGACCGCCCTGTTGTCGGCGTACCTGGCCACCCCGATCCGGCACGTCTTCGCCGACCAGGGCTTCGCCGGCCGGCTGGTGGACTGGGCCCGTGACACTCTGCGCACCACCCTGGAGATCGTGCGCAAGCCCGCTGACCAGCGCGGCTTCAGCGTCATCTCCCGTCGTTGGGTGGTACAGAGAACGCTGGCCTGGCTGACCGCCTGCCGACGGCTTGCCCGTGACTATGAACGCGACCCCGCCGTCTCTGAGGCGATCATCCGCTGGGCTGCCATCGCCGGCATGGCCCGCCGCCTCACCCGGAGCGGCCCCGCTCGGCGACAGGCCAAAATCGTCTGCGCCTAAGCAAGATCGTCGATCTCAAACACTCACTAAGCTAAGAAGCGAAAGATCGGCTAGGAGTGTCAAGCATCATCCGATGCCAAAGCGTCAAGCATCAAGTGAGAACGCTTCGGCCCTGCTCCGCTGCCCTCTCCTTGCACGCTTTGAGAGGACGATCCGTGAGCCTATGCCCGTGATGTCGTAGTGTGATCGAGTGAATCTGTAGCGTTACGCCCGGCTGGTGAGCGTGGACGTGTTGAGATAGCCGGGTGAGTGAACGCAAGCCGTACGCGACGGACTTATCCGATGAGCGATGGGCCCTGATCGAGCCGGTGATCACGGCGTGGAAGGCCGCGCACCCCTCGGTCAGCGGCCACCAGGGCAAATACCAGATGCGGGAGATCGTCAACGCGATCCTGTACCAGAGCCGGACCGGCTGCCAGTGGAACTTGCTGCCCCATGACCTGCCACCGCGCAGCGCGGTCATGTACTACTACACCGCCTGGCGGAAAGACGGCACCGACAAGACCATCCACGACCTGCTGCGCTTCCAGGTACGGGAGAAGAACCGGCGATTAGCCGACCCCAGCCTGGTCGTGCTCGACACCCAAAGCGTGCGCGCCGCGGCCGGCGTCCCGAAAGCCACCACCGGCCGGGACGCGGCCAAGAAGATACCGGGTCGCAAGCGCGGGCTGGCCGTGGACGTGCTCGGCCTGGTCATCGCGGTGGTGGTCGCGGCAGCTTCGATCCACGACAACGCCATCGGCACCGCGCTGCTGGACCGGGTCGCCGCCGCCACCCCGCCCGGCAGCGTCCGCACCGCCCTGGTCGACCAGGGATTCAAGAACGCGGTAGTCGCCCACGGCGCCACCCACGGCATCAACATGAAGATCGTCGAGCGGAATCCCGCCGATGCCAGGTTCGTCCCCCAGCCCAAGCGGTGGGTGGTGGAGCAGACCTACGGCACGATGTCCCTGCACCGGCGCCCGGTACGCGACTACGAACACGATCAGGCCAGCTCCGAGTCACGGGTGTACTGGGCGATGACCGACGTGATGAGCCGCCGGCTGACCGGCCCTTCCACTCCCGCCTGGCGAACCACGTGAGCGCCCCGGACCCCGGCGCGTGGCTGCTCAGCAGGATCGACGCGCGCGAGGCGGCCCTGACCGGCGAGGCCGAGCAGACCCGCAGCTTGATCAACGACCTCACCGCGCGCCTCCGCGAACTCGATGAAGCTCTCGATCATCTGCGGATCACCCGCAAGACCCTTCTGTCCCTCGCAGACGAGCCGGACGCCACGACGGCCGCACCGCCTGCCGAACTGCCTGGCCATCCCGTCTACCAGCAGATTCTCGCCATCTTCGCCGATGTCGCCCAGCCCATGCGGGCCCGTGATCTCTGCCTGGCGCTGGACCTGCCCATCGTGGCCAAGAACATCGAGAACGTCCGGTCCAAGCTCAAGCGTCTGGTCAGCAAGGGCGTCCTCGTCGAATCCGAGCCGGGGTTGTTCGCTCAGCCGCGTCCGTAGCTCCGCTACGAGTCACTTGACCAGCCCGCCTCACCCAATCGCAACGGCGAAAGGGGCATCAACTATCGAACCGCCCTCTGAGATGAGAGAGGCGTTCTTGGCGCGCGCAGGTGCTTTCGGACCTCCCCTGCATACGATGAGGCAGTCGCCACACCGTCTCCGGCAGCTTCCCTGCTCAGGGCACAGCATCAGCTGCACCGAACTCGGGGCGCATCATGTTCTCCCGAAAACTCGGGGACGGTTCAGGGCCGGGAACCGG
Organism: Nonomuraea sp. CA-218870; assembly: GCF_050936535.1. Classification (NCBI taxonomy): domain Bacteria; kingdom Bacillati; phylum Actinomycetota; class Actinomycetes; order Streptosporangiales; family Streptosporangiaceae; genus Nonomuraea; species Nonomuraea sp. CA-218870. The sequence continues at coordinate 1,372,689 of NZ_JBNJMN010000001.1, forward strand.
TGCGACTTGGCCAAGTCAGCCGCTCATGTCGTCGCGTTTGGCATCATCGACGGTCTCGGCTCCTCGCTTGTGAAGGGATGTTGGCCGCTGCTTCAAGGTCGGTGAGGACTGCTCGGATGGGTCCCCAGCACATCATGATGGTGTGGCGGTCAGGTCGTAGGTCCTTTTCGGTTTGGTGCCGGAGATGAACGAAATTTCGGTAGTCCCTGACTTTATCCATGAAGTCCCTACGGTCGAGCTGGATATACCCCTTGGCGTGGGCTGTTCTGATTAGGTGGTCGAGCGATACGCGCGTGGTGCGTTTACCGGAGGCATCGGTGAAGCCTTTCTCCTTGATCTCGGGATCCCACTCGCGAAGGAAGGTCAGCAGGAGGTATTCGACGAAGCTGCCCATGCCGATGAGAGCGAAGACGTAGGCACCGTTGGCTTCGCAGAGGCGGGTTTCCTCGGCGCGTTCCAGCAGCCACTCGACCGCGGCGGAGTCGTGGATGATGGCGCGGAGTCGGGGTTCGAGCTCTTCGGGAGCGGTGTAGACGACGCCGGCGCTGTCGAGCTGGGCCATTACAGGCTGGCCCGCGACATAGGAGACGGTCAGACCTTGGAGCGCGAGGACCTGGTTGATTTCCTGGCGGACGAGTTCCGCTGACTCAATGCTGTCATCGTCGTACTCCAGCGGGTGGCAAACGCGGCATACGAGGCGCTCCACCGAAGCGTGGTCGGCGTTTTTGATGGCCTCGGTCAGCCAGGTGATGCGGGACGTTGCGTCGTAGATGGGTGGATCGTTCCAGCCGGCGTTGTGCAGCAGGGCTTCCAGTTGCCACCCTCTGCGTTCGAAGGGACCATCGATGTCGCAAATGATCCGCGCTATGCGTTCGATGGTCTTGGGGTCGAGTGCTGGCGCCACTATTCGCCTCCTTGGCGGTCGTTGATCCACTGCGCTTGGTCGAAGGCGGCTTCGAGCCGTTCCGCGATGACCTTTCCGAGCCGTTTGAAACCTAGGTCGGTGGCGGCCTCTTCCATCCGGTCGTCGCGGGGGATCTGCAGACCATCGCTGAGTATCCACACGCACAGGGACACCAACTCAGCGTCGGTGTAGTCGGTGATCCTTCGACCGCGTTCGATCGGTGGGCGGGGGCCGCGCGCCTGGCGCTGCTTATGTCGGGCCTCGGCCGGATGCGCTTCGTGCGTGTAAGGGGGCTCGTATGCGGGGGTTGGTGCGTCGGAGGCGAGGCTGCCTGCTGCCGCTACGGCCTGTTCCCAGGCGCGTACAATCTCACGTGTCTGCCCAGCGGGATCGCGGAGCCAGGCGGCGGACCAGACGCGGTGGAAGCGCCAGCCGAGCCGTTCGAGATGCGTCTGCCGCAAGCGGTCGCGATCCCTGGCACTCGCGGCCATGTGGTAGCGCTCACCGTCGGTCTCCACGGCGAGCACCATCTGTCCGGGGCGGTCGGGGTGGGCGAGGGCGAAGTCGAGCCAGTAACCCGCAGTGCCCCACTGCGGGTGAACGGGCAGGCCCTCCGCTTCCATGGCCTCCAGGACACTCCGCTCGAACCCGTTGAGCTCCGGTCGCGGCCCTGCGGTGAAGTCCAGTCTGCCCTGCTGATCGGCGTACTGCAGAAAGCGCTGAAGCAGCTGCACTCCCTGATGCTTCGTCTGTTGCGGTTTGAGATCGTACGGGTGGAAGGATGCGACGACGATCATCCGGCATCGTGCACGGGTGACGGCGACATTGAGCCGGCGGTGCCCGCCGGCCTTATTGAGGTCACCGAACTGCATGGAGAGTTTGCCCGTTGGGAGCTTGGCGTAGCCGATGGTCAGGATGATGACGTCGCGCTCGTCGCCTTGCACGTTCTCAAGGTTCTTGACGAAGAAGCGTGAGCTGGCGTTCTTCTCGTCGGTGAAGAACTCAGCTAGCTCCGGCCGGTTTTTCAGCGCCTCGTGGAGCGCCTTTTCGATGCGCTCGGCGTGTTTACGACCCATCGCGATGACGCCGAGGGTCTCCTTGTCGTGGTGTTGGGCGTGCTCGAGCACCAGTTGAACGACTTTGTCGACCTCCTCGGCAGACGAGCCGTGCTGCCCGGGGACGGCCGTCCCATCAACAGTGACGAGCCGGATCGGTGGCTCCTGAGCTGTTCCGGGGAACGTGGTCAGGGCGTTGTCGTAGAAGTGCTGGTTGGAAAAGGCGATCAGCCGTTCGTCCCGGCTGCGGTAGTGCCAGGTGAGCATCGACCGATGTGTGATTAGGCTGTCCATCCGCTGCAGGATGGACTCATAGTCACCGAGGTCGTCGTCTTCATCGATGTCGGTGAAGCCCGCGAGCGCCGTCTTGAACTGGGTGGACGGTGGTAGTTGCTGGTCGTCTCCTGCGACGATCAGCTGCTCTCCGCGCATGATCGAGGTGATCGCGTCCTGGGGGAGGACCTGACTGGCCTCGTCGAAGATCACCACGTCGAAGAGTCGTTGGGCGGGCAGCATGCGGCTGACGACCACGGGGGACATCGCCCAGCAGGGGAATGCGGCAAGGAGTACGTCCGGGGCCTTGTCGATCAGCCGCCGAAGCGGCATGTGCCTTCGCTGGCGTGCTGCCTGCTCCCTGACAATTTTGATCTGGTCGCGATTGGCATCGCCCGTTTCCCGGATGCGAGTGGCCACGATGCGCCGGACACGACGGGCGGTGCTCGTCTGGTGGTCATGGTCAGCTCGCCGGAACTGCTCGACCGTGCGGGCGTGATCCGTACCGCTGAAGGTGCGCCAGTGGGCGGACCTCCGCCACAGTTCATCGATGACCGCATGTAGCCAGGCGCGCCGAAGGGCGCGAATCACCTTTTCGAGGGAGGTGCCCGTCGCGGCGACATGATCAAACAGCGGTGTCATGTTGAGCTGCTCGAAGCGATCTGCCAGGTGGTTGAGCTCGGGCATGCGATACAAGGTGTCGCGATCAGCGTCCAGCTGCTGTATGACACGGAAGTGTGCGAAGGGGGTACGCGAGTCGAGATCTCCCAGCGGCGCATGTGTGGAGAGCACGGTGAGGTCGTTGAGCACGTGCTCGTGGCGGCGGGCGGCGTCCTCCAGCCCCTCAACCTCGCGGGGAACCGAGTCTCCGATCCCTCGGTGGTACCACTCATCGAGCTGCTCGAGCGCATGTGCGAGAGCATCGTGCAGGGCCTGACGGTGTCGCGGGCCGACGGTCACGAGCCTGCGCGCACGCCAGCGCAAGATTAACCGTCGCCACCAGAACATTCGCTGTGGGTTGGCGGCGCGCCACGTCCGGTCGCCCGTTGCGTAGTGCATGTCGACGAGATCTTCGTCGAAGGCGCTTGGGCCGAAGGTGGCCAGCGTGCGCTCGACGCCGACGAGCAGTTCGAGGAGGCCCCGCCATTCTCCCAGCGTGGTCGGGCGTATCAATTTTGCCTGATCGGCTAGCGCTCCAAGCAGCTCGTGCACCTCTTGCAGCACTTGCGAACTGGTTAGTCGATCCAGCCGTGCTTCGAGGTCGTCCAGCTCATGCTGCTCCCGGACGGGGCTATGGGACCAGTACGACGTCTCGCTCCGGATGAGGGGCCCGCCCAGTGCGACATATCGCCGTAGGCCAATCTCTAGTTCCTTCACGGTGTCTTCGTCGAGGCCGCGGAGAGCGCTCTGCGGTAGACGTATGTCGGGTGCCGGATCGCGGGCAAGGGCCACCCATTGGGTCATGGCCTCATAAAGGCTGATGTCCCAAGGACGCCGTGGCGTGTGGAGCGCTTCGTCGTGTTTCGAGACGGTGGCACGAAGGTTTTCGAGGTCGCGATGGAGGGCGCTGAAGTCGGCAGGGAGCTCCGAGCTTGCCCGGTCTAGGTTGGCTGTGATCTGCGCAGCCACTCTGCGCTGATTGATCCGGCTGTCGTGCAGGTCAAAAACAAGGTGCTGGAGTGACGCGTCGGCAAGACGCTGGGTGACGGCTTCGATGGCGGCACGTTTCTCCGCGACGAAGAGGACGCTGCGGCCGTGGGCCGCCATGGAGGCGATGATGTTGGCGATCGTCTGGCTCTTTCCTGTCCCAGGCGGGCCATAGATAAGGACGTGACGGCCGGCCAGGGCACGGGAGATCGCTCTCTGCTGGGATGAGTCCGCCTCGCACACCAGGAACTCATCCCGGGGGCTGATTGCATCGCTTGATCCTGCGTGCTCGTCCAAGGACTCCTCCAGGACCGCGTGCGCGGCCGAAGCGTCACCCGCGATGGCAGCGATCACCGGATGTTCAGCCATGAGCCGCTCACAGGTGCGGAGTTCCTTGACCATGGGGAGCTTGTCATGGCTGAACACGCCTGCCAGCAACACTTGTTCCAGCCTGCCTGTATGACCACACCGACGGGCTGACTCTTCCAGGACCTCATAGGCCCCATTCACCTGTTCCGCCGGATCGGTGATCTCCCCCAGCAGCGTTTCGATTTTCTCGGCGAGGGCGTCGACATCAACGCCGAAATGCCGATCGAGCGCGTATATCAGGACAGGATTGACAATTGCCTCTTCGGAGAGCTGGAGGGTGAAGTCCGACGCCGTGGCGTTACGGGTGTGGATGGCAAGAGTTTGGAGGAGCAACGGTGCGCGCAACGGTGCGACCGCCGTTCTTCGGGATGAGGGAGTGACATGTATCAGGCCGCGAGCCAGGTTGCCTACCTCGATGCCTTGTTCCTCCTGGAAGACCAGAATCTTCTTACGGAGATTGCGCGCTCGTAGGCAAGCTGCGTCATGTTCCTCTTGGTCGCGGAACAGTGCGGCCAGCCGAACCTTCTTGCCAGCGAGCAGACCGGTCAGTGCCTCGGGTGCGGCTTGTGTCAGATCGAGCGTGGTGGGGCTGGAGGTGTTCGCGTACAGCAGGGTGTTGTTCCTGCCGAGATCGATGAGGTCGTCAGCCCATTTGGCGGCTGCGGTACGGACGGTTTCTCGGCGGCCGGCATCGGTTCCGTACGACACAATGCTCTCCTCGCGCTGAATCAGGACAAGCAGAGCATCGTCTCAACGGATCGGAATGCAGTCCAGGGGAGTTTTGTACGTCTCACCTGATGGCAATAGATATAGCGTCGAGATTCGAGAAACTTATCGAACACTGAAATGAATTGATCTCTGTTCGGCTTCCAACGGCGTGTGATCTAACTGTGGAAGTTGCTATGGTCGCATGTTGGAATGCCTCACCATGAGGGGTCGCGAGCATGCTTAGCTGGCTGGAATTATGTACCTGCCGATAATGCTATGTGCACGGGGCGTCGTCCGCATGGCTCGGCTCCTGGCGTGTGCCCTTTCGGCTCTCGAAGAGACGATTACTGAAGGTGATTCATCTTGAGGGGCGCACAGTTTCGGAATCCCTCAGCCAGGCGATTGTGGGCTGACCGGAAACCGAGTCGACCCGGGCGACGGTCGACGATACGGGCATGTGGGAGAGCCGGAACTGTCTGTCGGGAAGCGACTGATGATCGCACAGTCGCTGAGAGTGCGTTCCGCGAGTTGATGTCCCTTTCGCCGGTGCGGTTGGGATAGATCGGCCGGTCGAAGGGTCGTGGCTCGGGCTATGAGCGAGGCTGGGTGAACAATCCTGGCTCGGTCTCGACGAGGATGCGGCGGCTGGCCAGGCGTTTGAGCTTGGCGCGGACGTTTTGGATGTGGTTCTGGCTCAGGGGCAGGTCCATGGCCAGGGCCAGGTCACGGGCGCGCAGGGAGCCGTCGGCTTCGCTGAAGACGGCGAGAATCTGTTGGTAGGCGGGGTGATCGGGGACAGTCGGCGGCGGCGCGAGCGGTGCGGCCGGGGCAGGGTCTTCTTCGGCGAGGGAGAGGAGGGTCTTGCGGCTGATCCGCAGGTGCTCGACCTGTTCGCTGAGTTCGCCCAGACGCGCGGTGAGAGTGTCGATCTCCGCCTGGGTCTGCTCGATCTGGCAGGTCAGGGAGTGCTCGCGGGCGTCGATCCGGTCCAGAAGCCAGGTGCCGGGGTCGGGCTGGCGCACGTCGGGCGGCTTGGGCGCGGTCATGTCCACCGCTCAGGCGGGGTTGCGCCACGGGTCAGACGGCGGGACATCACATCGGTCATCGCCCAATACACCCGTGATTCGGAACTGGCCGGCAGGTGCTCGTAGTCGCGGACCAGACGCCGGTGGAACATCAAGATGCCGTACGTTTGCTCGACGACCCATCTCTTGGGCTGGGGGACGAACCCCTTGCCGGCGGGGTTACGCTCGACGATCTCCACGTCGATCCCCAGAGCGGCGCCGCGCGACGACCGTGTTCTTGAACCCCTGGTCGGCCAGCGCTTTGGTGACCGTGTCCCCGGTGGTGGCGGCGACCCGGTCCAGCAGGGCGATCCCGGCGGTGTTCTCGTGGGCCGAGGCGGCCAGCATGACCACGGCGATGACCAGCCCCAGCACGTCGACCGCCAGGCCCCGCTTCCTGCCCGGCACGCGCTTGGCCGCATCCTTTCCGGTGGTGGAGGAGGGGACCCCGGCCGCAACGCGGACGCTCTGGGTGTCCAGTACCACCAGGCTCGGGTCGGCTAATCGCTTCTTCATCTCGCGCAGATGCCAGCGCAGCAGGTCGTGGATCGTCTTGTCGGTGCCGTCGTCGCGCCACTTGGCAAAGTAGTAGTAGGTCGCGCTTTTGGGCGGCAGGTCGTGCGGCAGGTAGTCCCATTGGACGCCGGTCCGCCCCTGGTAGCGGATGGCGTTGACGATCTGGCGTAACTCGTAGTTGCCCTCGTGGCCGCTGACGGACGGGTGCGCGGCCTTCCACGCGGTGAGTACCGGCTCGATCAATGCCCACTGCGCGTCGGTTAAGTCGCTGGGGTAGGGCTTGCGCTCAGTCACTCGACCATCACAGCACGACCGGACCCGCCAACCGGCAGTAACGCTACAAATCCATACGATTACACTACGACATCACGGGCACTAACCCGCGAACCGCACTCTGACCGTCATTGAGCTTGCCACAGGAGCGAGGCTGAGTGAGGAGTGGGTCAACGAAGCGCCGTCCTTCTTGATGGGCTGCTAGAACGAGCAGGAGACCCTCATGGATGTAGACGTTCATGGTCACGCTGATCTCGTTGTCGTCGGGGCCGGCGGATTGGATCGGGCGATGTCGATGGTGCCCCAGGTGAGCGGGTGGCCTGTTTCCGGGGCAGTCAGGCCACTCTGATCAGCACACTTGCGCAGTAAGACGGCCCCTGCATGGCCGAGGAGCCCCTTGGCGTCCCCGGCGACAGACAGCCGGTGGTCCCATCGCTTACGACTCACCGGAAAGATGCACCCGATTCTGTGACGGATGTGATCTAGGTAATCGCATCCTTGCAGATCAGGTGCACCCTCTTCATTTCAACGATCGGTTGGCTCGGGGTCGGGGAGCACGTGGTTCACCTGGCCCCGGCGAAGGTCACCCGGATCGAGTACAGGTCGCCGCCCGAGCCCGTGATGAACAGGTTGTTGCGCTTGGGGCCGCCGAAGGTGAGGTTCGAGGCCGACTCGGGGAGGCGGATCCCGTCGAACCAGGCCTCAGCGAAGACCTTGCCGCCCGCCAGAGTCCCTTCCGCGGTCACCTCGAACACCTTCAGATGCCGCATGCGGGTGTCCACGACGTACAACAGCGACTCGTCCGGCGAGAAGGCCAGGCCGTTCGGCCGGACGAAGTCGTCGGCCACGCTCGACAGCTCGCCGGAGGCGGGGTCGAGGCGGTAGACGTGGTCGCCGCCGATCTCGCTCTCGGCCGGGCTGCCCTCGTAGTAGCCGGTGATGCCGTAGCGCGGGTCGGTGAACCAGATCGTGCCGTCTGAGCGGACCACCACGTCGTTGGGGCTGTTGAGGCGCTTGCCCTGGTAGCGGTCGGCGAGGACGGTGACGGTACCGTTGTGCTCGGTCCTGGTGACCCGCCGGGCGCCCTGCTCGCAGGTGATCAGCCGGCCCTCGAGGTCGGCGGTGTTGCCGTTGGCGTTGCCCGACGGGGTGCGGAGGACGCCGACGGCGCCGGTGGTCTCGTCCCAGCGCAGCAGCCGGTCGTTGGGGATGTCGCTCCAGACCAGGTAGCGCCCCGCGGGGAAGTAGACAGGCCCTTCGGTCTTGCGGCTGCCGCTGTGGAGCACCTCCACGTACTCGTCGCCGCCGTCGTAACCGAAACGCTTGTCGAGCAATTATGCCAATCAGAGTTCAGTTGGACGAGGTTGATCGCGCGCTCGTGGCCGAACTGCAGTGCGACGCCGCGCAGTCCTACGCGGCGCTGGATCGGCCGGTGCTGGCGTACGTGATGGTCGGCGCCGACGCCTGGATGGGGGAGTCTGGGGGCGCCTTCGCGGGGATCCCGGAGATCACGGAGGCGCACGTGATCGCGGGGGAGGCGTCGGTGCTCGTCAAGGTGCGTACGGCGACCACCGAGCAACTCCAGGGCGTGCTGCGGCGGATCTACGACATCCAGGGGAGTGGCGGGCACCCGGGCGATCGTCGTCCTGGAGACCTTGCGGCCGGATCCGTACGTTGGTGATCTGCCGGCTGCCAAGACACCATCGCCGCGCCAGTGCCCCGACGCGTTGCCGTACGGCTCACCAAGCAGGTACGCGGGCAGGCTCGCCGACAGATCATCACGACGGGGGCACTGGCAAGGCCGACTCTGGAGCCGTCTTGGGAGCTGCCCAGAACGGTCGGACGACTGACGTCCAGCGCAGCGAGCATAAGCCGACCAAGTCGATCGACAGAGGCGAACCCCGTCGGGCGGTCGCCGGCCGCGTAGCGGCTTCGCGCTGGAGTTCGGTGAAACGTCCAGCCCTAAGGCGCGAACCCGTCCTGATCATGCGGACGAGACGAGGGTGCCTGTTCGGGCTTCGCGGGGGTGGAGCGGCCTCTGATCACGGTTTGATCTCGTGAGGCTGATTGGGTCTTGACGTGGGAGCGGCCATCAGAGGTTATTAGAACACCTGTTCCCATCTAGCGGGAGGTCCTTAGTGCGCCGTCCACTGGTTCGCCGATTAGCCGCTCACTGCGCCGCAGCCGGACTGGTCACCGGTCTGCTCGCTGTCGCGGCCCCCGCCGCCTCGGCGGCCGGCACCACGACCGATCTCGGGGTGACTCTCGACTCTTACAGCGGTGACCTGGCCGTCGGCGGCGGCCGGGTGTTCGTCGCCGCCGACGACCGGATCATCGTGGCCGACACCGGTGGGACCCTCACCGGCGGCGTCGTCACCGGACTGTCCGGCGTTCGCGAGCTGGCTATGAACGCGGACGCCACCCGCCTGTACGCGGCGCTCAGCGGCTCGAACGAGGTGGCCGAGATCGACACCGCGAGCCTCGCCGTCACCCGGCGGATCGACCTGTCGGCTCACCCGTGCCCGTCCACCCTGGCACTGCTGGGTGAGCGGCTGTGGGTGGGACACGGGTGCGACAGCGGGCCCGGCGGCGTCGTCGGCCTGGATCTCGCCGCGGCCGCACCGGAGCCGGCGGCGGTCGGGGGCGCGCAGCTGCGCCCTCCGGTGATCGCGGCCGCCGGCGACACGCTCGTGGTCGGCCAGACCGGCCTGCACCACGCCGACATGCTGGTCTACGACGTCGGCGGCGGCACCCCGGAGCTGCGCGGCACGATCGACGGGGAGGAGTGGCGCCTGGACTATCTGCGCGACCTCGCCCTGACCTCCGACGGTGCCACCCTGTTCGCCGCGGCCGATGGTCCGGGTCACTTCACCAGGTACGACACCGGAACCCTGGCGGCGACCGGCACGTACGGGGACGGCTGGGACGGCTATCCGTCGGCCGTGGCGCTCGGCTCGGACGGCGCCTATGTCGCCGCCGAACGCCAGTGGGGCAGCGTCGACCTCACGCTCTACGACGCCGCGACGGGCGCGGAGCTGTTCGCGGCCGACCAGCTCGACGCCGAACCGCTCCTGGACGGCGTCGCGTTCTCCGGCACGGACGTCTTCATGCTGCTGCGGAGCTCCGCGGACCGGCTGCTGCTCTGGCGGGTGACGGGCGTCGCGCTGCCCGCGTCCCACCTGACGGTGACGGCCCCGGCCCGCGCGTACGTCGACTCGCCGGTCACCGTCGAGGGGCGGCTCACCCGCGCCGACGGCAAGCCGCTCGGGCTCAGGCCGCTCACGGTGACCCGGCGCCTGGTCAACGGGGCCAAAGAGCCGATCACCGGCGTGACGACGCAGAAGGACGGCACGTTCACCTTCGACGACACCCCGCCGGAGGTCGGTGAGGTGACGTACGGGGTGTTCTGGGAAGGCGACGACCGCTATCGCGCCAGCAGCGCCTCCGTCACCGTGACGTTCAGGCACAGATCCACCCTCACCCTGGACGGGCCGCAGTCAGGCGTCGTCGGTACGGCGATGGAGCTGACCGGCGTACTCCAAGTGGGAGGCGAGCCACCCTCGCCGGGGGTCACGCTGACCGTGCAGCGCAGTGTGTCCGTCGACGGCGTCGGCGGCGGAAGCGTCAAGCTCCCGCCGGTGAGCGTGAACGCCGACGGCACGTACGCCTTCACCGACACCCCCACCGGCGCCGGCAGGCACATTTACCTCGCGACGTGGTCGGGGGAGGTCACGGCCGGGCCGGCCAAGGCCCTTCACCAGATCATGGTCGAGTGACCTGACGCGACCGTGCCCCACGTTCGTCCGGTGGGCTCTCCGCGCGGCGGGGAAGTCTGGGCCGCTGGCGCGACGGGCGTGGGGCGGGGCGTCAGGGCTTCTCGTCCGTCTCCGGTTCCTGAGAGCCCAGCGCGTACGAGAGAGCGAGTCCGAGGGACGTCGCGAGCGAGAGGCCCAGCGCGAGGTTGTCCGTGGTGAGCCAGAAGGCGATGCCGACGGCGACTCCGCAGGCCAGTCCGGGCGTCCAGTTGGGGGTGGTCTGCTTGTTCGTCATGGTTCGATCTTCCAGCAGGACGGCGGGGCGGAGTAGAGGCGGCAATCATCGGTGCCGTATGACAGGTGTCAACATCCGGGCGGTGCGGGATGTCGCGTACCGCCGCTCGAGCCCGGCACGCGAACCCGGGAGCGGCTCCTAGAGTGATCGCCGTGAGTACTCAAGTGATCTTTCTGAATGGTGGTTCCATCATCCGTAGTGGACACACGCGCACCGAGCCCTTGGCGTGCGCCCAGGCCATCGCCGCCCGGGTACGTCCCTAGTCACCGGCCGCGGTCGGCATCGAGCCTTGGGAACGCTATCCGGAGAGCCCGGCCAGACGGTGGGAGAGCCAGGCCAGCGCGAGCGGGTATCGGTACTCGATGGCCATGTGGCCGGCCTCGAACAGCTCGAAGTGCACCCGCTCGTCCGGCACCCCCGCCTCCGCGACCGCCTCGCGGAAGGCCGTCGCGCCCAGGTCGAGGTACCACTCGTCGCGGGTGCCGGCGTCGATCCAGACGGCCCGCATGGAGCGCAGCGCCTCGGCGTGCTCGGGGCGGCGGGCCATCCGGACCGGGTCCACGGCCAGCCAGCGCTCCCACACCTCGGGGACGAGCGCGCCGTTGGCGTCGAACGGGATGCGCACGGTGCCGTCGGCGTCGGCGGAGTAGGCGCTGGCGTACGCGTAGGTCTCCATGAGGGGGAGGTCGCTGTCGCGGGTGCCGGCGACCCGGCCGCGGAAGTCGGCGAGGAACCGGTCGTACGAGCCGTCGTACCGCTCGCGCAGCTCACGGGCGTTTCGCGGGAACCCGGGCTGGTAGCAGGTCTCGAACAGGGCGTCGCCCGCGTGGGTGGCGAGCGCGCCGAACACGTCGGGCCGCAGCATGGCGGTGACCATGGCGCCGTAGCCGCCGCTGGACTTGCCGGTGATGGCCCGCGCGTCGCGGTCGGGGACGGTGCGGTAGCGGGCGTCGACCCACGCGACCACGTCCTCGCACAGGTAGGTGTGGTAGCGGCCGGTGCCGGGGGAGTCCAGATACTGGCTGCCGCCGACGGACGTCCACGCGTCCACGTACACGACGATCGCCGGCGCCGCCTCGCCGCTGGCGAAGACGGCGTCGGCCAGTTCCGGGTACGGTCGGCGGAACGGTGTCCGGTTGGCCCACATCCCGAGGTGACCGGTGTAGCCCTGGATCACGTAGATGGACGGGTAACGCCGGGTGTCGTCCTCGTCGTACCCCGGAGGCAGATAGACCCAGATGGGCCGTTCGTGCGGGTCGCCGAGGGGGTTGCCGCGCAGCGCGGCGCTGTCGATGACGTCGTGGTCCATCCGGCCGGCGAAGTCGGCTGACCAGGGCAGCATGCGTCCTCCTGAGGGTTCGGCGGTGGTCCCGGCTCGCCGTCGTGAGTGCGAGGGCGGCCGGGGAGTAGTGGCAGGCGACGCGATCGAGCGTCACCCGCCTGGTCTCGATCTTGTCACCGATCAGGAATCGGCGGGCGGGCTCACGGCGCCGGGGCCGTGCTGGAGCGGGGGACGAGCGCGGTGGGCAGCTCGACGCTGCTGGGGGCGCCGCCGGGCAGCAGGGTCGCCAGCGCGGCGGCGCCCAGGTGGCGCAGGGGCTGGCGGACCGTGGTGAGCGCGGGGGTGACGCCGCCGGCCTCCGCGGCGTCGTCGAAGCCCACCACGCTGACGTCGCCGGGGACGCTCAGCCCGCGCTCGGCCAGCGCCTCGTAGACGCCGATCGCCATGGTGTCGGAGCAGGCGAAGACGGCTGTGGGCGGGGCGGGCAGCCGGTTGAGCAGGTCGAGTGCGGCCCGGCGGGCGAGGCCGGCCTGGAAGTAGCCGCAGGCCTGCCAGGCCGGGTCGGCGGGCAGCCCGGCCGCGGCCATCGCGTCGCGGTATCCGGCCAGGCGGTCGGCCCCGCAGGGCACGCCGGGGCGGCCGGTGATGACGGCGATCCGCTCGTGGCCGAGCCCGATCAGGTGGGTGACGGCGGCCCTGGCGCCCGCGCGGTTGGCCGAGGTGACGACGGGCGCCCCGGGCGGCGGCCTGCGGCGCGGGTCGACGAGCACGGCGGGGGTGCCGCGGCGGGTGAGCCACGCCCATTCGGCCGCGGTGGGTGCGGCGCGCACGAGCAGCACGCCGGCCGTGTCGTGGTCGCCGACGCGGTCGGGCCAGCCGTTGCCGGGCCGGCCGCCGGCGGCCGAGAGGACCAGGTCGACGCCGAGCCGCCAGGCGGCGTCCTCGATCCCGCAGAGGATCGCCAGCGTGTGCGGGGACACCGGGCCGCGCATGACCACGTCGACCAGGATGTTCTCGCGGGATCCGCGACGTCCGGCCAGGGCGGCGACGAGGCGCCGTGAGGGTTCGCCGGGGAGCGTCGTGACCGGTCGACCGGCGATCACCGGCTGGGACAGCGATGGCCGGGGCTGCTCGGGCGTCACCCTCTCACTTTCTCCCGACGGCGGCCGGGGAAACCAGCCGGGCCGGCGAGATTTTCGGACGCTGCTGCCGGGGGTCGGAACGGGGGGCGGGCGTCAGTGCGCGGGGCAAGCCATGAAAAGTCGGGAAATGTCCTCCTGGCCTGCGCTTTCTTTGGGAGCTCCAGGACGCGAACCCCGCTCGTGGGGCCCGGTGACGTGCCAGAATGTCGGCACTGTGATCCCCTCCCCGTCATTCCCCGTCCAGCTCGTCGGCCTCGCCAACGGCGACGTGCTGATGCTGCCCGCGGTCTGGCCCGTACGGCTCACCCCGGATCAGCGGCGTCAGCTCGTGGAGCGCCTGCAGGAGTCCGCCGACGACGACGGCGTCCCCCGTGTCGAGGCCTGACCGCGCCGGGCGCCCCCTGCTCCAGCTCCCCGGGAGGAATCACCGGGGAGCTGGAGCCCGTTCATGCGGCGGCTAGCCGTAATGTCCTTTTGACGCCCCTCATCCCATAAAGGTTCACGCCTCACAGAAGAATTCGCGTCACGCCGGTGAGCCCGGTGTGCCGGTCGGCCTCCAGCTGCGCCTGGAGGATCTGCTGCCGCTCGGCGGTGATCCGCCGGCAGATGACCATGTACGCGTTCAGGACCTGGCAGTAGGAGCGCCGGGCCTGGTCGAGCTGCGCGGCCAGTTCCGGCGCCCGCTCGGCGTCGCCCTCGCGCTCGGCCTCGGAGAGCAGGGCGCGCGCCTGGTCCACGATCTCCTCCGCCCGCTGCCGGGTGTGGCGGAGCAGCGCGGAGCACTCGTGGAGCTCTGCCAGCCGCGCCGAGGAGACGATGAATTCCGCTGTGTGCACGATCGACCCCTTGCCTGCCATCCGCCTGCGCAGATCCGATCCCATCCCCGCCACCTCCACGTCAGGAATGCCTCACTGTAGACGCGCGCTCGGGCCCTGCCGATCATCCGGGAGGACCTGGGGGTACGGCAGCGCTCCCCTGGGGGAAGTTCTCCCCTCCGGCGGGGGATAACTGCGTTCCTGAAGCCGATTCGGTGCGGGTTGAATGCCGTAATGAATGACTTTACCTGCACAATTCTCAAAAAGCGCAGGAATGAACGCACCCTTGCAAAAGGAGGGCATGAAAGACGGCCGATCCGCTCACCCGCGCCCCACCGGCGTCACATACTGAGACCGGACGCAAGCGCACGGTGATGGAGGGTGTCATGGGGGTCGGCGGAGATCCGGTCGACGTCAGCGTCGTGATCCCCGCCCGCGACTGCCGGCCCTATCTCGACCGGTGCCTGACGGCGGCGCTGGTGCAGCGGGTCGTCAAGGAGATCGTGGTCGTCGACGACGGCTCCACCGACGGCACCGCCGAACTGCTCGGTCTCTACGCCGCCCACCACCGGGGCACGGTGAAGGTGATCCGGGTGGAGGGCTCCGGCGGCGCCGGCCGGCCGCGCAACATCGGCCTGGCCCACGCGACCGGCCGCTACGTGTTCTTCTGCGACGCCGACGACTACCTCGGCCCCGAGGCGCTCGAACACCTGCTGGCCGCGGCCGACAGGAACGACGCCGACATCGTGCTCGGCAAGATCGTCGGGCACGGGCGGCGGGTGCCCGAGTCGATGTTCCACCGCAACGCCGAGCGGGCGGAGCTGGGCGAAAGCGCCGTCTACAACAGCCTGAGCTGCTTCAAGCTGTTCCGCCGCGAACTGCTGGAGCGGCACCGCATCCGGTTCCGCGAGGGCGTGCTCATCGGCGAGGACATCTACTTCACCGTGCACGCCTACTGCCATGCCAGGACCATCTCGGTGGTCGCCGACCGGGACTGCTACCACCTGGTCGCCAGGCCCGACGGCAGCAGCGTCATGCAACGGCCGGACAGCCGCGACCCGCTCGCCTGGCTGTCCATGATCCGCGAGCCGATCGGGCTCATGACCGGCCACGTCCCGCCCGGCCCGCTCCGCGACCACCTGCTGGCCCGTCACTTCAAGCTGGACATCCTGGCCCAGCTCGGCGCGCCCTTCCTGCGGTCCGGCGAGGTCAGGCGCAAGGAGGTCGCCGCGGCGGTGGCCGCGCTGTGCGACCGGTGGCTCACGCCGGGCGTCCGCGACCGGCTCGCCGACGTCGACCGGCGGCGGCTGGACGCGCTCGACGACGTGGACCTGCTGGCGCGGCTGGCCGTGATCGAGGCGGCGCCCGTGACGCGCAGGCTGACCGGGCTGTGCTGGGACGGGCGGACGCTGGTGGTGGCGGGCGAGGCCGCGCTGACGGGGTGCGACGAGCCCGACCGGGTCTCTGTGGTGCTGCGCACCCGTCACGAGCCCCGGCGGGAGCTGATCGTGCCGGCCGGCCGGTCCGGCGGCCGGTTCGTCGCCAGGATCGACCCCGCGCTGCTCACCTCCGGCGTGTGGGACCTGCGGGTGTCGGTCGAGGTCGCCGGGGTCGCCCGCTCGGCCAGGCTGGGCGCGGACCGCGACACCGCCCTGGCCCGCCCGCCGGCCCGGCTGGTCGGCGAGGTGGCCGTGCTGCCGTACTTCACCCGCGACAACGGCAACCTCAGCCTGGACGTCGGCGGGCACGCGATCGGCGTGCCGGGCAGCGCGCGTCTCGTCGGGGCGCGCTGGTCGGTCGGGCGGCGGCTGGTGCTCGACGGCGAGGTCGCGGTGGCCGGGGTCGCGCCGCCGCCGGCCGCGGTGCGGCGGCTGGTGTGGCGCGAGCGGGGCAGCGGGAGCGAGCAGGCCGAACGGGTGGTCGCGCGGGCCGGGGGCGGATTCGTGGCCAGTCCCGCCGTGGGGCGGTTCGGTCCCGGGGTCTGGGACGCCTATCTGGAGCTCGACCTGGGCGGGCCGCCCGCGCGGTTCAGGATCGAGGCCGGCGACGACCCGGTCGCCGGGTCGCGCCGCTGGCTGCTGGGGGCCGGGCCGTGCGTGGCGCGCCCGTACGCGACCTCGCACCGGGGGCGGCTCAGCGCGGTCGTGCGGCGGCTGTCCGCGCGGGCGTTTCTCCGAAAGATCATTCGCTAATGCGACCTATATGCAACTGCACAGCTCTGTCCTAGAGTGGGATGATTGCCGGTACCCCTTGGAGGCGCGTCGTGCACGTACCCGATGGCTTCTTCACCGCCGCGGTGTCCATCTCCGCCGGGGCCGTGGCCGCCGCCGGGGTGGCGGTCTGCCTGCGCGGCGCCCGCCGCGAGCTGGACGACCGGACGGCTCCGATGGCCGGGCTGGTCGCCGCCTTCGTCTTCGCCGTCCAGATGCTCAACTTCCCCGTCGCCGCCGGCACCAGCGGTCACCTGCTGGGCGGGGCGCTGGCGGCGATACTCGTCGGGCCCTATACGGGCGTGCTCGCCATAGCCGTGGTCCTGGTGGTTCAGGCGCTGTTCTTCGCCGACGGCGGGCTGACCGCGCTCGGCGTCAACATCGTGCTGATGGGCCTGGTGACGGTGCTGGTCGGCTGGGCCGTGTTCCGGCTGGTCATGCGGGTGGCGCCGGGCAGGGGCGGGGTGACCGCGGCGTCGTTCGCGGCCGCGCTGCTGTCGGTGCCCGCCTCCGCGCTGGCGTTCACGCTGCTGTTCTGGCTCGGCGGCACCGCGCCCGTCGAGATCGGGACCGTGGCCGCCGCCATGACCGGCGTGCACGTGCTGATCGGCATCGGCGAGGGCCTGATCACCGCGCTGACCGTCGGCGCGGTGCTCGCCGTCCGTCCCGACCTGGTCCACGGGGCGCGCGGGCTGGCCCGGCCGCTGGTGCTGCGCGCCGCCGACGGGACAGGCACGGTGGTCCAGGGGGCGCCCGAGCCCGCCAGGAGCGGCGCGGGGCGGCCTTTCGCGCTCGCCGCGCTCGGGCTGACGCTGCTGCTGGCCGGGGTGGTGTCGTTCTTCGCCTCGCCGGACCCGGACGGGCTGGAGTCCGTCGCCGAGGAGCAGGGCTTCCTGGGCCAGGCGACGGATCATCTGTTCGGCGGGTCGCCGCTGGGCGACTACGGCGAGGTCGGCGGCATCCCGGTGGGCGTCGCCGGGATCATCGGCGTCGCGCTGACCCTGCTGGTCGCCGCCGCCGTCGCCTACGCCGCGCGCAGGCGCGACCGGGCGAAGGTCTGAGCGCGGGCCGATGAGCGCGGGGGGCCCGCTCCACGTGCCCGGAGGCTCGCCGGTCCACCGGCTGCCGCCCCAGTGCAAGCTGCTCGCCGTGCTCGCGTTCGCGATCGTGGTGGTGGCCACGCCGCGCGAGTGGTTCTGGGCCTTCGGGCTGTACGCGGGCCTGCTCGCGGCCGTCGCGGCCGTAGCGCGGATCCGGCCGGGGCACATCCTGCGGCGCATGGTCATCGAGGTGCCGTTCGTGCTGTTCGCCTTCCTCATCCCGGTCGTCGGGACGGGGGAGCGGACCGTGGTGCTCGGGCTGTCGCTGAGCGTCCCCGGGCTCTGGGCGGCCTGGAACATCCTGGCCAAGGCGACGCTCGGCGTCACCGCGTCCATCGTGCTGGCGTCCACCACCGAGCCGCGCGACATACTGGTCGGAGCGCAGCGGCTGCGGGTGCCCGACCTGCTGGTGCAGATCGCCATGTTCATGCTCCGCTACCTGGACGTGATCATGGACGAGATGCGCCGGATGCGCGTCGCCAGGGAGTCGCGGGGGTTCCGGGCGCGCGACGTCCGGCACATCCCGGTGATCGCCCGTTCGGCCGGGGCGCTGTTCATCCGCTCGTACGAGCGCGGCGAACGCGTCCACCTGGCGATGCTCAGCCGCGGGTACGCGGGCCGGATGCCGATGACGCACGCCGGGCCGGCCACGGCGGGACAGTGGGGGACGGCGCTCGCCCTGCCGCTCGCGGCCCTGACCGTGTTCCTGTGGGGGCTGCTGCCCGGGTCTGTGCTGTGATGCGTCGCATGACGGAGAACTCGCTCGAAGTGAGCAGCCTCGCCTACGCCTACCCCGACGGGACGCAGGCGCTGTTCGGCGTCGACCTGACCATCCGGCGCGGCGAGCGGGTGGCGCTGCTCGGGCCCAACGGCGCGGGCAAGACCACGCTCGTCATGCACCTCAACGGCATCCTCACGGCCGGCCACGGCACCGTGACGGTGGCCGGCACCCCCGTGCGCCGCGACACGCTCAAGGAGATCAGGCAGCGCGTCGGCCTGGTGTTCCAGGACCCCGACGACCAGCTCTTCATGCCCACGGTCCGCGACGACGTGGCCTTCGGCCCGGCCAACGCGGGCCTGCGCGGCGAGGAGCTGCGGGCCGTGGTCGACGACGCGCTGGAACGGGTCGGCATGCTCGACGCCGCCGACCGCCCGCCGCACCACCTGTCGTTCGGCCAGCGCCGCCGGGTGGCCGTGGCGACCGTGCTGGCGATGGAGCCGGAGATCCTGGTGCTCGACGAGCCCTCGTCCAACCTGGACCCGGCGGCCCGCAGGGAGCTGGCCGAGATCCTGCGTTCCCTGGACGTGACCGTGCTCATGGTCACCCACGACCTGCCGTACGCGCTGGAGCTGTGCGAGCGCTCGCTGATCCTGTCGGACGGGGTGATCGCGGCCGACGGGCCGACCCGGGAGCTGCTGGCCGACACCGAGCTGCTCGCCCGCCACCGGCTGGAGCTGCCCTACGGGTTCGCTATTCCGGCTTCGCGACGTGGATGACCACCAGCGTGTCGCCCTCGCGCAGCTCGGCGGCGCGCGGGTCGGTGTAGGGGAACATGCGGCCGTCCCTGACGACCGCGACCGGGAGCTCCTCACCCTTGATCGGCGGGCCGCCCACCTCCTCGGGGCGGACCAGGCGCTCGTTCAGGTCGACGCCTCTGCCGTAGGTGAGCAGGTCCTGGATCAGCGCGCTGACGGCGGGGCTCTGCGTGGCCACGCCCATCATCCGCCCGGTCGTCTCGGCCGAGGTGATGACCACGTCGGCGCCGCTCTGGCGGACGAGCGGGTCGTTCTCCGCCTCGCGGACCGCCGCCACGATCGTGGCCTTGCGGTTGAGGCTGCGGGCGGTGAGCGTCACCAGGGCGGTGGTGTCGTCGCGCCGGGTGGCGATGATGATCTGGCCCGCGGTCCTGACGCGGGCCCGGCCCAGGACGTGACTGCGGCTGCCGTCCCCCAGGACGCCGGCGAACCCGTCGGCCGCGGCCTCCTCCACCACGGCCGGGTCCGGGTCCACGACCACGATGGACTCCTTGGCGGTGCCGTTCTCGAGCAGCGTGCGGGCGGCGGCCCGGCCCTTGGTGCCGTACCCGACGATCACGGTGTGGTCCTGCAACCTGCTCCTCCAGCGGTCGATCAGGATGGCGTCCCTGGTGCGCCGGGTGAGCACCTCCAGCGTGGTGCCCACGAGCACCACCAGGAAGGCGATGCGCAGCGGCGTCACGGCCACGATGTTGATGATCCTGGCCCCGGTGGTGACGGGCGTGATGTCGCCGTACCCGGTGGTGGAGATGGACACGGTGACGTAGTAGAGCGCGTCGAGCAGCGACACCTCGCCGTCGGCGTTGTCCCGGTAGCCGTCCAGGTCCAGGGCGACCAGCGCGAACATGGCCAGCAGCATCGCCAGCGCGATCGCCATCCGGCGCAGGACGGCGCGCAGGGGGCTCAGGCGGGCGGACGGCAGGCGGACGCCCAGCGCCGTCTCGTCCTCATTCATACGGCTGATCGTAGTTTGTGGATGCCCTCTATCCGGGCAAGTCGAAGTACAGTGGCTCATCGAGGAGGGCCCATGAAGCTGCGGCTGGCGCGACACTCCCTCGGTGACGCCGTGGTGGTGGCCGTTGCGGGAGAGCTCGACCTGTTCACCGCCCCGGTCCTCCGCGACGAGGTACGTGACGCGATCAAGCAGGACGGCGCCCGGCTCGTCCTCGACCTCCAGCAGCTGTCGTTCATGGATTCGAGCGGTCTGTCGGTGCTGATCGAGGCCTGGCGGCTGGCCACCGGCGAGGGCGGCGGGGTGTCGCTCGCGGCGCCCCAGGCCCCGGTGGCGCGCATCCTGCGGACCACCGGGCTCGACCGGCGGATCAAGGTCTACGCCGACGTCGACAGCGCCGTGGGCGGAATTTGACCCCCCTCCGAGTAGAACTTCATTCGGTAGGGGGTTAGGGTCCGTGCTATGGACGTGAACGGATCCGCAGTCATCATTTCCGGTGGCGCCAGTGGCCTCGGCGAGGCCACGGCCCGCGAGCTGGCCCGCGCCGGCGCCACCGTGGTCATCGCCGACCTCAACGAGGAGCGCGGCAAGGCCGTCGCCGACGAGCTCGGCGGCGTCTTCGCCAAGACGGACGTCTCCGACGACGGCCAGGTGCAGGCCGCCGTGGACACCGCCGTCGCCACCGGCAAGCCGCTCCGGGTGGTCGTCAACAGCGCCGGCATCGGCTGGGCCGAGCGCACCGTCAACCGCAACGGCGAGCCGCACAACCCGGCCACCTACCGCAAGGTCATCGAGGTCAACCTGGTCGGCACGTTCAACCTCATGCGCATCGGCGCGGCGGCCATCGCCAAGACCGACCCGGTCGACGACGACGGGCAGCGCGGCGTGGTGATCAACACCGCGTCCGTGGCCGCGCTGGAGGGCCAGACCGGGCAGCTCGCCTACAGCGCCTCCAAGGGCGGCATCGTCGGCATGACCATCCCGGCCGCCCGCGACCTGGCCGCCATCGGCGTACGGGTGAACACCATCTGCCCGGGCATCATCGACACCCCCATCTACGGCTTCTCGGCCAACGCCGACGAGTTCAAGGCCAAGCTGGTGGCGCCGGTGGTGTTCCCCAAGCGGATGGGCCGCGCCGACGAGTTCGCCCACCTGGTGCACTCGCTGGTCCAGAACGACTACATGAACGCCGAAGTCGTCCGCTTCGACGGCGGCATCCGCTTCCAGCCCAAGTAAGTGAGGTCCCGTGTCTGACGAAGTGCTCGTCGAGGAGTCCGACGGCGTCGCCGTGATCACCATCAACCGCCCCAAGGCCCGCAACGCGGTCAACGGGGCGGTGGCCAGGGGCATCGCCGAGGCGCTGGACGCGCTCGACGCCCGGCCCGAGGTCTCCGCCTACGTGCTGACCGGAGGCGGCGGCACGTTCTGCGCGGGCATGGACCTCAAGGGGTTCCTGTCCGGCGACTTCCCGGTGGTGGAGGGACGCGGGTTCGGCGGCATGACCGAGGCGCCGCCCAAGAAGCCGATCGTGGCCGCCGTCGAGGGGTACGCGCTCGCGGGCGGCTTCGAGCTGGCCCTGTCCTGCGACCTCATCGTGGCCTCGTCGGAGTCGAAGTTCGGGCTGCCCGAGCCCAAGCGGGGCCTGGTGGCCGGCGCGGGCGGGGTCATGCGGCTGCCGCGGCGCATCCCGTACCACGTGGCCATGGAGATCGCGCTCACCGGCGACCACTACCCGGCCGCGCGCCTGTACGAGCTGGGCCTGGTCAACCGGGTCACCGAGCCGGGGCAGGCGCTGGAGGGGGCGGTCGAGCTGGCCCGCAAGATCGCCGCCAACGCGCCGCTCGCGCTGGCCGCGACCAAGCGCGTGATCGTCGAGTCGCAGGACTGGTCGCTGGAGGAGATGTTCCGCAAGCAGGGGGAGATCGTCCAGCCGGTGTTCGGCTCCAAGGACGCCATGGAGGGCGCCGCGGCCTTCGCGGAGAAGCGCGCTCCCCGGTGGAAGGGCGAATAGCCTCGACTCCGTACCCCCTCCCGGACATCGGGAGGGGGTTCTTCATGCGCGTTTGCGGTATTTCATGCGTACGGTTGTAGGGGACGACGTCACCTGGGGAGGGGCATGAGCGACTACTCGCGGCCGCGTTACGAGTCAGCCAAGAGCGGGCTGGCCTCACTGCTCTCGGGCGCCCTGGCTTCGGCGCTGACGATGCTCATGATCCTGTCCGTCATGTGGGCGGTCGAGATCTTCGACTACCTGACACCGGGCACCCCCGACTACGCGTACGGCATCAGGGGCTGGCAGCCCGACGGGCTGGTCGGCATCTTCACCGCGCCGTTCCTGCACGGCGGCTTCGGGCACCTGATGGCCAACTCGCTGCCGCTGCTCGTGCTCGGGTTCCTGGCGGGGCTGCGCGGGATCGGCAGGTTCCTGGCCGCGAGCCTGCTGATCATCGTCATCGGCGGCGTCGGCACCTGGTTCACCAGCCCCGGGACCTACACGGTGGGGGCCAGCGGGCTGGTGTTCGGCTACTTCGGGTACGTGGTGGCGCGCGGCCTGTTCGACCGGCGGGCGCTCGACGTCGTCATCGGCATCGGCGTGGCCGTCGCGTACTGGTCGATCCTGGCCGGCGTGCTGCCGGGCGAGCCGGGCATCTCGTGGCAGGGCCACCTGTTCGGGCTCGTCGGCGGCGTGGTGGCGGCGTGGGTGCTGCGCCGGCCTGCCGGGGCCATCCGCTAGCGGACGGCCCCGGGGGGCGGAGGTCAGAGGCGCTCGACCACGTGGTCGACGCAGGCCGTCAGCGCCTCGACGTCGGCCGGGTCGACGGCCGGGAACATCGCGATGCGCAGCTGGTTGCGGCCCAGCTTGCGGTAGGGCTCGGTGTCGACGATGCCGTTGGCCCGCAGCACCTTGGCCACCGCCGCCGCGTCCACGTCGTCGGAGAAGTCGATCGTGCCGACCACCTGGGAGCGGAACTCCGGAGCGGCGAACGGGCTCGCGAACGACGACTTCTCCGCCCAGGTGTAGAGCCGCTGCGCCGAGTCGGCCGTGCGCGCGGTGGTCCAGGCCAGGCCGCCGTTGCCGTTCATCCAGTCGAGCTGGTCGGCCAGCAGGAACAGCGTCGCCACCGCCGGGGTGTTGTAGGTCTGGTCCTTGGCCGAGTTGTCGATCGCCACCGGCAGGCTGAAGAACTCCGGCACGAACCGGCCGCTCGCCGCGATCTCCTCGACGCGGGCCAGGGCGCGCGGCGACATCAGCGCGATCCACAGGCCGCCGTCGGAGGCGAAGCTCTTCTGCGGGGCGAAGTAGTAGACGTCGGTCTCGGACACGTCGACGGGCAGACCGCCCGCGCCGGACGTGGCGTCGACCAGGACCAGCGCGTCGTCGCCGCCGACCCGCTCGATCGGCATGGCGACGCCGGTCGAGGTCTCGTTGTGGGTGAGCGCGTAGACGTCGACGCCGTCCTCGGCGACCGCCTGAGGATGGGTGCCGACCTCCGACTTGATCACCGAAGGGTCGGAGAGCCACGGCGCCTTCTTGGCGACCGTCGCGAACTTCGAGGAGAACTCGCCGAACGACAGGTGCTGCGACCGGTCGCGGATGAGCCCGAAGGCGGCGATGTCCCAGAACGCGGTGGTGCCGCCGTTGCCGAGCACGACCTGGTAGCCCTCGGGCAGCGAGAACAGGTCGGCGAGGCCGGAGCGGACGCGGCCGACCAGGTTCTTGACCGGCTTCTGGCGGTGGGAGGTGCCCATGAGGCTCGCGCCGGAGGCGGCGAGCGCGGCCAGTTGCTCGGTGCGAACCTTCGAGGGCCCGCAGCCGAAACGGCCGTCGGCGGGCTTGATGTCTGCGGGAATCACGATGTCAGCCACCTCACCAGGTTACTGACGTGCGCCGACTGCCTGGTCCCCGGTCCGCGATCTGAGACGGCGCCCCGGGCCGGACAGGGCGCATCATGGTCACAACGGGACCGAACCCGGCCTGCGCGAGGACGACAACGGCCCGCCGGAGGCCGGCGGGCCGTACTCGTGAGGCCGGTGGATCAGATGGTGCCGACGACCTCGTCGGCGCCTGGGACGTCCGACAGCGGCCGGGACGCCGGGCCGATGTAGTTCGCGCTCGGGCGGACCAGCCTGCCGGTGCGCTTCTGCTCCAGGATGTGGGCGGCCCAGCCGGCCGTGCGGGCGCAGGTGAACATCGAGGTGAACATGTGGGACGGCACCTCGGCGAAGTCCAGCACCACCGCGGCCCAGTACTCGACGTTGGTGGCGAGCACCCGGTCGGGCTTGCGGGCGTGCAGCTCCTCCAGGGCGGCCTTCTCCAGGGCCGCCGCGACCTCGTAGCGGGGCGCGTCCAGCTCCTTGGCCGTGCGGCGCAGCACCCGGGCGCGCGGGTCCTCCGCGCGGTAGACGCGGTGGCCGAAGCCCATGAGACGCTGGCCCTTGTCGAGCTCGCTCTGCACGTACTTCTTCGCGTCGCCCATCTGCTCGACGCCCTCGATCATGTGCAGCACCCGGGCCGGGGCGCCGCCGTGCAGCGGGCCCGACATGGCGCCGACCGCGCCGGAGAGCGCCGCCGCCACGTCGGCGCCGGTGGAGGCGATGACGCGGGCGGTGAACGTGGACGCGTTCATGCCGTGCTCGGCCGCGGAGGTCCAGTAGGCGTCGATGGCCTTGACGTGCCTGGGGTCGGGCTCACCGCGCCAGCGGATCATGAAGCGCTCGACGATGGTCTTGGCCTCGTCGACGCGCTTCTGCGGCACCATCGGCAGGCCGAGGCCGCGCGCCGACTGGGCCACGAAGGACAGCGCCATCACCGAGGCGCGGGCGAGCTGGTCGCGCGCCTCGTCGTCGCCGATGTCGAGCAGCGGCTTGAAGCCGTAGGCGGGAGCCAGCATGGCCAGCGCGCTCTGCACGTCGACGCGGATGTCGCCGGAGTGGACGGGAATGGGGTACGGCTCCGCCGGGGGGAGGCCCGGCTGGAACTTGTTGTCGACCAGCAGCCCCCAGACGTGTCCGAAGGGGACACGGCCGACGAGCTCCTCGATGTCGACGCCCCGGTATCGAAGGGCGCCCCCTTCTTTGTCCGGTTCCGCGATCTCGGTCTCGAAGGCTACGACGCCCTCGAGGCCGGGTTTGAAGTCGGACACGTCGGCCGCCTCCCTTTCCTGCCATGTTCCGGCATTGCTGAGCCAGTGGTCGCGGACGCCGCAGGACTCTTCGGCTCGTCCTGTGAGCGTTCCGCTATGTTGATGTCGAGATACCGGCGGGTCAATTTAACCCCCTCCCTTCCCGTGCCCGGTCGCCGGACCCGCCGATAGGGCAAAACCGCAGGTAGGGGGCCTGGTATGGGGCTCGTCCGCCGGGCGCGCAAGAATACCTTCTCGTGGATGCCACCTCGCGCCCGCCCTCGCTGGCGGGGCTTCGCCGCTCGTACGTGGGCGAACCGCTGCTCGAAACCGCCGTCGCGGCCGATCCGGTCGTCCAGTTCACCACCTGGTTCCAGGAGGCGCTCGACGCCGGCCTGCCGGAGCCGAACGCCATGGTGGTGGCCACCGCCTCCGCCGGCGGCCGGCCCAGCGCCCGCACGGTCCTGCTCAAGGAGTACGACGAGCGCGGGTTCGTCTTCTACACCAACTACGAGTCCCGCAAGGGCCGCGACCTGGCCGAGAACCCGCGGGCGTCGCTGCTGTTCCCCTGGCATCCCATCCGCCGCCAGGTGCGCGTCGAGGGCACGGTGACCCGCCTGTCGCACGAGGAGTCGGCCGCCTACTTCGCCTCCCGGCCGTACGGGTCGCGCATCGGCGCGTGGGCCTCGCGCCAGTCCGCGGTCGTGCGCTCGCGGGAGGTCCTGGACGCCCGCTACGAGGAGCTCTCGGCCCGCTGGCCCGAGGAGCCGCCGGTGCCCGACTTCTGGGGCGGCTACCTGGTGACGCCGCGCGAGGTGGAGTTCTGGCAGGGGCGGATGGACCGGATGCACGACCGGCTCCGCTACCGCCGCGGCCAGGGCGGCTGGGTGCTGGAGAGGCTTGCCCCTTAATCTGACCGCTTGTGTCATTCGGGGAGTTCGTCAAGCGCCATCTGGTCGACACCCGGCCGCTGCGGGTGCCCGCCTACCGGCGCATCTGGATCGGGCAGGCGGTCTCGCACGTCGGGCTCGGCGTCACCGTGGTCGCGGTCAGCCAGCAGGTCTACGAGTTAACGGGCTCCTCGTTCTGGGTCGGCATGCTGGGCCTGGCCAACCTGATCCCGCTGGTGGTGTTCGGGCTCTGGGGCGGGGCCGTGGCCGACGCGGTGGACCGGCGCAAGCTGCTCGTCGCCGGGTCGCTGGTGGCCTGGCTCGGCATCGTGCTCATCCTGGCGCAGGCCGTCGCCGGCGTGCCGAACGTCTACACGCTGCTCGCCGCCGTGGGGCTGAGCGCGGCCGGGTTCGCGATCAGCTCGTCCACCAGAGGCGCGATCATCCCCAGGCTGCTGCCCCCCGAACTGGTGCCGTCGGCCAACGCGCTCAACTCGCTCGTCTACAGCATCGGCGCGGTCGGCGGTCCCATGGTCGGCGGCGTGGTGCTGCAGGAGGGCGGGTTCGCGGCCGCGTACGCGGTGGACGCGGTGCTGTTCACGGCCGGCCTGTACGCCGCCTTCCGGCTGCCCGCGCTGCCCCCGCTCGGCGAGGTGTCCAGGCCCGGCTGGCGGTCGGTGGGGGAGGGGCTGCGGTTCATCGTCACCAGCCCGATCCTGCTGATGTCGTTCGCCGTCGACATCATCGCCATGGTGTTCGCGCTGCCCAGAGCGCTCTTCCCGGAGCTGGCCGACCAGCGCTTCGGCGGGTCGCTGCTGGCGCTGGCCTGGCTCAACTCCGCGATGGCCATCGGCGCGGTGCTCGGCGGGCTGTTCTCCGGCTGGGTCACCCGGGTCAAGCGGCAGGGGCTGGCGCTCGTCCTCGTCATCGCGCTGTGGGGGCTGGCCGTGGCGGCGGCGGGGATGGCCGACCAGCTCTGGCTCGTGGTGGCGTTCATGGCCGTCGGGGGCGCGGCCGACGTGGTGTCGTCGGTGTGGCGGCAGTCGATCCTGCAGCTCTACGCGCCCGACGAGATGCGCGGGCGGCTGCAGGGCGTGTTCATGGTGGTGGTCGCGGGCGGACCGCGGCTGGGCGACGTGCGCGCCGGCGCCACCGCGACGGCGTTCGGGCTCTCGACGGCGTGGATCGGCGGCGGGCTCGCGTGCGCGCTCGCGGTCCTGGTCGCCGGGCTGTCGGTGGCGAGCTTCAGGAACTACCGCTCGCGCTGAGCGCGGGCACCGGCGGAGCGCGGGCCCCGGTGGTCAGCGGGTGCGGTGGACCGCGCCGGCCGCGATCCGCAGGTCCGCGAGGAACCCGGCGTACGCGGCGTCGCGGTCGGGGGCCCGCAGCACCGCGGAAGGATGGACGGTGGCCACAGCGAGCGCCTCGCCCATCGGCATCGGCTCGCCGCGCCGCTCGGTCACCCGGAACGCCCGGCCCAGCAGCGACCGCGCGGCCGTGGCGCCCAGCACCACGACCACCTCCGGCCGTACCGCGGCCAGCTCCGCTTCCAGCCACGGCCGGCACGCGTCGATCTCGGCCGCCGTCGGCTTCTTGTGGATTCGCCGCTTGCCCCGGTCGGTGAAGGAGAAGTGCTTGACCGCGTTCGTGACGTACACCTCGTCGCGGTCGATCCCCGCCTCGTCCAGGCCGCGGTCCAGGACCCGGCCGGCCGGGCCGACGAACGGATGCCCCTGCCGGTCCTCCTGGTCGCCCGGCTGCTCACCGACGAGCATGTAGCGGGCGCGCTCCGCGCCCTCGCCGAACACCGTCCGGGTGGCGTCACGGAACAGGCCGCACCCCTCACAGCCCGCCGCCGCGTCACGCAACGACTCGAGATCGTGACTTTCGGGAAGGAAAGCAGCCGCTGAGTTGTTGCCGTTCTTTGTCATCGCCGGTCGTTCTCCCCCTAGGCTTCGACCTGATCCTGTGCCCGCAGCGGAAGGGCTCAGTCCCGAGACGACCGGCTAGCATGGCATGAGGGAGGAGCCTTGACCGCACACGGCCTGATCGACACCACGGAGATGTATCTCCGTACGATTTACGAGCTCGAGGAGGAGGGCATCATCCCCCTCCGCGCCCGCATCGCCGAGCGCCTGCAGCAGAGCGGCCCGACCGTGAGCCAGACCGTGGGCCGGATGGAGCGCGACGGTCTCGTCCGCGTCGAGGGCGACCGCCACCTGGCGATGACCGAGCTCGGCCGCACCCTCGCCACGCGGGTGATGCGCAAGCACCGCCTCGCCGAGTGCCTGCTGATCGACGTGATCGGCATGCCCTGGGAGGAGGTGCACGTCGAGGCCTGCCGCTGGGAGCACGTGATGTCCGAGTCGGTGGAGCAGCGCCTGGTCAAGCTGCTGGGCAACCCCACGTCCTGCCCGCACGGCAACCCCATCCCCGGCCTGGCCGAACTCGGCGCCGAGGAGGCCGCCGAGGGGGCGGAGTCCCAGCTCACCCCCATGGTCGAGGTCGCCGGCTCCCATGCCGTGCCCGTGACCGTGCGCCGAATTAGCGAACAAGTGCAAAGCGATCCCGCTCTGATGCTTAAACTCAAGCAAGTTGGGATACAACCCGGACGCGAGGTGACGCTCGCGGCGAGCGACGACGGTGTGCGGGTGACAGGTGACGGTGACGCGAACGACTCTCTCGCGGAGATTCCGCGCGACGTGGCGGCACACGTCTTCGTGTCCAGGCGCTGATCTCATCCGGGAGACCCTCCACTCCCCCCCGGCCAAGACTGTTGCAGGAGCGCTCGTGGTCCTTTCCCGCACGCTTCCCCGAGGAGTGGTCTCCGGATGACGCGATGGGGGGATCTGTCCCACGACGCGGCCGATCAGCTGGCCGCCTCGTCGGTCCTCGACCATGCCGAGATGGCCGTGGTGGTGACGGACCGGTTCAGCAACCTCCTCTACTGGAACCCGTTCGCCGAGAAGCTGTTCGGCCGGCCGGGCAAGTCGGCGCGCGACTCCTCCGTGCTCTCCTTCGGCATCATGGAGAAGGACCAGCCGCAGGCGATCGAGCTGGCCAAGCACGTGCTCAAGGGCAACGTCTGGGAGGGCACGTTCGACGTCCGCCGCGGTGACGGCGCCATCGTCTACGTCCGCGCCCAGGCGGTGCCGCTGCGCCACCCGTCGGGCTCGGTGACCGGCATCGTCATCACCGCCCGCGAGGCGCTGCGCAGCAACGAGCGGGAGAAGGACCGCTTCGGGCTGCTGGAGCGCATCGGCGAGCGGCTGGCCGGCTCGCTGTACGTGGAGGAGACGCTCAAGCGGGTGGCCGAGATGCTCGTCCCGCAGTTCGCCGACCACTGCTTCATCGAGCTGATGGAGGGCGACCGGCTGGTGCGCCGGGTCTCCCAGCACGTGCAGGGGTGGGAGCCGCCGCCCGGGACGTGGATGCCCGTCGGGGCGGAGATCCGTTATCCGGCCGGCCACTACGCCGACGCCGCGCTGCGCCGCCAGGAGACCATCCTCGTCGACGACTTCGCCGGCAACGACTTCCCGTCTCCCAGCGAGAGCAGCGCGCGGCTGTGCGGCCAGGTCGGCATGAACTCGGCGATCGTGGCGCCGCTCACCGTGCGCGGCGAGACGCTCGGCCTGATGTACCTCGGGCTGTCCGACCTCACCGAGCGCCGCAGCCCTCACTACGACGCCTTCGACCGCGACTTCGTCGGCGCCATCGCCACCCGCGTCGCGGTCGCCATCGACAACGCGCTGCTGTTCGAGGAGGAGCGCCACACCGCCGAGTCCTTCCAGAAGCACCTGCTGCCGGGGGCGCTGCCCCAGCTCGACGGGCTCCACATCGCGGTCCGCTACTATCCCGCCGCGCCGCTCGCCTCCCACGGGCAGGGCATCCAGACCCAGGTGGGCGGCGACTGGTACGACGTGATCCCGCTCTCGGCGGGCCGGGTCGGCATCGTGATCGGCGACGTGGAGGGCCGGGGCGCCAAGGCGGCCGCCATCATGGGCCAGCTGCGGGCCGCGCTGCGCGCCTTCGCGCAGGACGACAAGTCGCCGGCCGACATCCTGGCCAGGCTCGACGAGTGGACCCGCATCATCGCCACCCCGGAGAAGGACGACTCCGGCGCCGACATCAGCGTCCCGCCCATCGTCACCTGTCAGTACCTCGTCTACGACGCCTGGTCGCGGCAGCTGTCGTTCGCCAACGCGGGCCACGCCCCGCCGCTGCTGCTGAGCGACGGCGAGTGCGTGGAGCTCGACATCGAGGAGGTCGGCCAGCCGCTGGGCGTGCGCGCCAAGGGCATGCACGCCGACCTGGTCTACAAGGAGGAGACCCGCACGCTTCCTCCCGGCGCCGCGCTGCTGCTCTACACCGACGGCCTGGTCGATCGCCGCCCGGCCCGTTCCGGCCCGCGGCCCGACGAGCAGGAGACGCTGGGCGTGCTCTGCGAGAAGCTCGCCACGATGACCAAGGCCGAGGTCGAGCGCATCGCCGAGGCGGCCACGGTGGCCGTGCCCGGTGAGATCGACGACGACATGGCGATCCTGGTCATCCGCTCCAGCGACGAGGACCTCGACGTCGCGGAGCGCACGTTCCCGGCCCAGCCGATCATGGTGGGGGAGGCGCGGCGGATGGCCTCCGACGCCTTCGCCGACTGGAACGTCCCCGAGGAGCGGGCCGAGCTGGCCTGCCTGCTGGTCTCCGAGGTCGTCACCAACGTGGTGCTGCACGCCTCGACCGCCACGGTGCCGCGCAGGGAGCTGGTGGTCGACGGGCCGCCGCTGCCCTTCGAGGAGTCGTGGGACATGCCGGGCTTCGACAGCTTCGACGACGAGGTGGCCGGCGACAAGGAGTTCACGCTCCGGCTGCGCCGCGGCGAGGAGTCCGTCTGGGTGGAGGTCTTCGACCAGGACCTGCGGCTGCCGCGCATCCGCAGCGCGGGCGAGAACGACGAGGGCGGCCGCGGCCTCTACCTCGTCGACCAGTTGGCCAAGCGCTGGGGCTCGCGTCCCACCAGGGAAGGCAAAGCGGTCTGGTTCGAGATTCCCACCAGGGGCCGGTGAGTGGTTCACTGCCTGAATGGAGCTGGCCTTTGACCGCCGGGGCACCGGCGAGCCGCTGATTCTGATCCACGGCATCGGTCACCACTGGCAGGGGTGGCTGCCGGTGCTGGATCGGCTGGCGGCGGCGCGTGACGTGATCGCCATCGACCTGCCCGGGTTCGGGCGTTCGCCCGGGCTGCCGGAGGGCGTCCCCTACACCCCTGAGTCGCTGGCCGACGCGGTCGAGTCGTTCTGCGCGCTGCTGGGCGTCCGCGACCCGCACGTCGCGGGCAACTCGCTCGGCGGCTACCTGGCGCTGGAGCTGGCCGCGCGCGGCACCGTACGCACGGCGACGGCGCTGTCGCCCGCCGGGTTCTGGTCCCGCTCCGAGCTGCTCTACTGCCAGGCGATGCTCAGGGCGACCCGGAGGACGGCGCGTTCGCTGCCGCCGGAGCGGGCCGCCGAGCTGGCGGAGAACCCGGTAGGCCGGGCGCTGTCGGTCGGCCTGATGGTCGCGCACCCGTCCCGCATGACGCCGACCGCGCTGCTCGCCGCGACGCAGGCGCTCGCCTCGGCGAGCGGGTTCGACGAGACGCTGGAGTCGTTCACGAACGTGATGCCGCCCGCGCCGCCCAAGTCGCCGATCACCATCGCCTGGGGCGAGCGCGACCGGCTGCTGCCGCGCCGCCAGGCGGTCCGCGCCGCCAAATGGTCGGGTCAGCGGGTCAGGCTGCTCAAGGGCTGCGGCCACCTGCCGATGACCGACGACCCGGCGCTGGTGACGCGGGTGCTGCTGGAGGGCAGCGGCGGCTAACGCATCGTCTGGCCCCACAGCAGGAGCATGACGATGATGAAGACGATCATCACTCCGGCGTAGCCGAGGGGTCCGAGCCGGATCGCCCGGCGCACCCGGTTCAGGCCCCAGGCGAACAGCAGGGCCAGGAAGACCAGGAGGATCAGGCCGCTGTCCATGCTGTCCAGTATGCGCCGCCGGCTCGGATCCGCGCGCGTCAAAAGCCGAAGGACCGGCCGATGATCTCCTTCATGATCTCGGTGGTGCCGCCGTAGATGGTCTGCACCCGGCTGTCGAGCCAGGCCTTGGCCACCGGGTACTCCATCATGTAGCCGTAGCCGCCGTGCAGCTGGAGGCACCGGTCGATGACCTTCGTCTGCAGCTCGGTCGTCCACCACTTGGCCTTGGCCGCGTCGACCGCGGTGAGCGTGCCGGCGTTGAGCGCCAGGATGCACTTGTCCACGTAGTGGCGGGCGATCTCGGTCTCGGTGGCCAGCTCGGCGAGCACGAACCGGGTGTTCTGGAACGAGCCGAGGTTGCGGCCGAACGCCTGACGGTTCCTGCAGTACTCGATCGTCTCGGCCAGCACCGTCTCAGCCGCCGCCACGGCCGCCACGGCGATCGACATCCGTTCCTGCGGCAGGTTGTTCATCAGCTGGAAGAAGCCCTGGCCGTCCTCGGCGCCCAGGCGGTTGGCGACCGGCACCCGCACGTTCTCGAAGAACAGCTCGGCGGTGTCCTGAGCCTTCATCCCGATCTTGTCGAGGTTGCGGCCGCGGCCGAAGCCCTCCATGCCCCGCTCCACGACCAGCAGCGTCACGCCCCTGGCGCCGGCCGACGGGTCGGTCTTGGCGACGACCACGACGAGGTCGGCGTTGATGCCGTTGGTGATGAACGTCTTCTGCCCGTTGACCACGTAGTGATCGCCTTCGCGGACCGCGGTCGTCCTGATGCCCTGCAGGTCGCTGCCGGCGCCCGGCTCGGTCATCGCGATGGCGGTGATCAGCTCGCCGCTGACGAACCCGGGCAGCCAGCGCTCCTTCTGCCCGTCGTCCGTCAGATCCACGAGGTACGGGGCCATGACGTCGTTGTGCAGCGAGAAGCCCAGGCCGGAGGCGCCCTTGCCGATGAGCTCCTCGACGATGACCGCGTTGTAGCGGAAGTCCTTGATGCCGGCGCCGCCGTACTCCTCGGGCACCGAGAACCCGAACATGCCGACCTCTCCGGCCTTCTTCCAGATGTCCCGGGGGACGATGCCGTCCTTCTCCCACTGGTCGTGGTGGGGGGCGACCTCGCGGGTCATGAACTCGCGGACGGTCTCCCGGAAGAGCAGGTGTTCCTCGTCGAAGAGGTCTCGCTCCATGACGCCTCCAAGGTGGGTTCGATGCGACCAGAATACGATTCTGGCGTCTGGACACGGGTTCATCACAAGTGCCGGGAGTTGTACCTGTTGCTCCGGTTGTCGACCCTAAGATCTACCTTCGGTTCCGTGTGCGTGATCGGAGAACTGCCGTGAGTCGGTGGCGTAAGGCGTGGATCGCCGCATCGGTCGGCTTGGTGGCCTCGGCCGGCCTTCTGACCATGCCCGCTGAGGCCCAGACCTTCAACCTGGTCGTGGACTACAGCTGCACCGACGGCGTGGCCGGGAACGCGCCGGTGACGCTCACGGCCCGGGTGAAGATCCCGACCAGTGTGCAGACGGGCAGCATGCTCTCGCTCGGCTGGGCGGTCGAGTACACCGGCACCCGCCGGTTCATGTCACCCGGCTACTTCCCGCCCGGAGCCCAGGTCTCGCTCGTCGGCAACGTCAAGCTGGAAGGCGCCTGGAACGGCGTCCTGCAGCCGCGCGGGGTCGAGGAGCAGGGCGCGCTCCAGCCCAACCAGCGCCTCGAAGCGCCCGAAGGCATGTCGTCCGAGGCGCACATGACCGAGGAAGGCGTGATCAGGCTCACGCCGCAGAACCTCACCGTCGACTTCGTCCCGCCCGCCGGCGAGGAGGTCGTCAACGACGACGCGCTGGACCGGATCACGTACAAGGGTCCCGGCTGGGCCTACCAGGGCTCCCTCCCGATGCAGTACGGCGACCACGGGCGTGACCTGCACACCACCAGCAACCGCACGGATGAGGCGGTCATCAAGTTCCACGGCACCGGGTTCGAGGTCCTCGGCCGCCGGATGCCCGACGTCGGCCGGATCCGCGTGATCATCGACGACGACGAGTCCGCGATCGTGGACACGTCCAGGACCGAGACCGGCGAGCCCACGAACGTCATCCAGGGCAACTCCACCCTGTGGCGGCGCGACGATCTGCCGTACGGGTTCCACCGGCTGGCCGTGCGGGCCCTGGACGACGGCAAGAACATCCATCTCGACGCGTTCAAGCTGCTCACCGCGGAGATGATCAACCCGCCGACGCTGCACCGGGCCACCTGCACGATCACCAACAACCCGGGCACGGTCGAGATCAACGTCGGTGGATCGAGCCCCGGCCCGACGGACACGGTCACCCCGACCTCGACCCCCACGGACACCGACCAGCCGACCGACGACCCGACGGACACCACGTCGCCGACGCCGAGCACCAGCACCAGCACCACCCCGCCCGGCCGGCACCCCTTCCCCACGTCGAGCGGGCACGTGAGCGTCGTGGTGCCGGGAGGCACCGCGACGCCCACCGCGACGCCCACCGTCAACCCCACCGTCACGAACTACAAGGCGCAGGTCCTCGCGACCCCGACGGGCGGGGTGGACACCGGTGAGGCGCCCGAACGGGAGACCGGCTCACCCGGCCTGCTGCTGGGCGGAAGCCTGCTGCTGATGGGCAGCGTCACCGGCGGCCTGCTGATGCGCCGCCGCCGGGCCGAGCACGCCGGAGGGATGGACCGATGACCCAGCCGCAGAAGTCCCCGACGAGCCGCGCCACGCCGGCGCTGCTGATCGCCGGCTCGCTCGGCGGCGTCGGCGTCATCATGGTCGGCCTGCTGTCGTTCATCCCGCCGGTGGACGACGGATCAGGGCCGGTCCCTCAGGCCCAGCAGGGCGAGCCGACGGCGGTGCAGTTCCAGAACGCGGGCGCCTTCCAGCTCGCTCCCACCGTGGGCCCCGGCGGCAAGGACGTGCCGCTCACCCCCGCCCGCCTGGAGGCGCCGCCGCCTCTGGCCGCCGTGCCGACCGTGGCGGCGATCCCGCCGGTCAAGTCCAAGGCCGCCAAGGCCAGGACCAGGCCGACCCGGATCAAGATCCCCGAGATCAAGGTCAACGCGAGGATCGGCGCCGTCAAGCTTTCCAAGACGGGCGTCCTCGGCACCCCGCCGCTCAGCAAGCCGAACCTGACGGGCTGGTACAACAAGAGCCCGCTCCCCGGCGAGCTCGGCCCCTCGATCATCAACGGCCACGTCAGCACCAAGAAGGGCGCGGCCGTCTTCAAGCGCCTCGGTGAGCTGGCCAAGGGCGACCACATCTACGTGTACAGGTCGGACGGCAAGGTCGCCCGCTACACCGTGAGCGGGATCGAGCAGGTCAGCAAGAAGACGTTCCCGACGAACCGGGTCTACGGCAACACCAACGACGCCCAGCTCCGCCTGATCACCTGTGGAGGCGTCTACAACAAGAAGGCGCACAGCTATACCGACAACATCGTGGTGTACGCGACGCTGTCGAAGAAGAAGGGCTGACGGACGGGGTTTTGGCGGTTTACAGAAGCCTGACAGGATGAGTCCGTATGCTCTTGGCTCGACGTGACCATGAAGACTGTGCTGAATTGGAGTAGGACAGTGCTGACGTCCCAGGCGCGGCGCCGCCTCGCCCAGAAGACCTCCTCGGCCTTAGTGCTGGTGGGCACCTCCGTCCTTCTCGCTGGTTCGCTGCTCGTCGGCTCGGCCCCCGCCAGTGCGGCGACGCTCGTGGCCGAGAAGAGCTTCACCTACGCCTGCAGCGGCGGCCCTTTCAGCAACACGTCCATCACGGTCAAGCTGAGCGCCCCTGATTCGGCGGCGGCGGGATCGCCGGTCAACGTCACCGTCGGCATCCCCGCTCTGACCCTCCGCCAGGCGGCGACGACCGCGACGACCGTGTCGGCCAACGCCACGCTGACGGTCACGAACGGCACGGTCACCCCGGGCCCGAAGACGGGGGCCGAGGTCGCGGCCAACCAGACCGCTGTCCCTGCGGGTGACGTGATCTATCCCGTCGCGGTCACCGCGGCGGCGACCGGCAACGTGACCGTCAAGCCCGCGAACCTCACGCTGGCCCTCGCCTCGGCCGCAACCACCGTGACGACCTGCACCACCACATCCACCGAGGTGCTGGAGGTGCCCATCGGCGCCGGCGGTGGCGGCGACAACGTGGTCTCCTACCAGTGCACGCTCGCCACCACCAGCGGCACCGACCCCGCCTACCCCGCCACCGTGGACGTCAAGATCACGGCGACCATGCCGACCGGGGCCAAGACCAACCAGGACGCCTCCATCACCTGGGCGAGCGCCGTGCAGACGACCGGTGACGAGCTGAAGGTGCCGACGGGCGGCTTCCCGGCCGGCAGCAAGTTCTTCGCCACGGTCAAGGCCAGCGGCGCCGGAGCCGCCGCCACCGCGACGGGCGAGGCCGCCGCCACCGGGACGGCCGGGCAGAGCCTGACGACCCTGCCCACCGTGACCATCAAGGTGCGACCCACGACCGCCGGCACCGTCACCATCACGCCCGGAGACCTGGCCTTCGGCACGACCGCGGCCGCCGCGGCCGTCAAGTGCGCGGCTCCGGCGACCGGCCTGCCGACCTTCACGTTCCAGGTCACCGCGGGCAGCGCGTCGCCGAGCCCCAGCCCGAGTCCCAGTCCCAGTCCCAGTCCCAGCCCGAGCAACACCACCCCGACGCCGACCAGGACCACCACGGTGATCGTCACCGAGACGCCCGACGAGGAGACCAGCCCGACGAGGCGGTCGTCGCGGACGCCCAAGGACGGGGTGGCCACCGGGGCCGGCGGAGAGGCCGGGCCTGACGGGCGGATGTTCATCCTCGCCGGGTCGATGCTGGTCCTGGCCGCCGGGGGCGGCGGGCTGCTGATGCGCCGGCGCGCCACCAGGGGGTGATCGGCCATGGTCAACCAGTATCCGTACGGCTCACCCGTACCGCCGCCTCAGCCGCAGGACGACGGCGGGAGGGCGTTGCGGACGACGTTGCTGGTCGCGGCGATCGCCGGAGTGGTGACCGTGGTCGCCGGGATGTTCATCGTGCTCGGCTCTCCGGAGGAGTACGGGCTGGCGAGCGACCGCGACTCGCTGGGCCTGACCGCGCAGCCTGACGGGAAGGCGGAGCAGGCGCTGTGGCAGGCGGACCCGGACGCGCCGCCGCCGCTGCCGCAGATCCAGCCGGCGGCGGCGATGCTGCCGTCGACGCCGGTACGGCTGAAGATCAAGCGGCTCGGCGTCGACGCCCCGGTCAGGTCCGTGGGCCTGGCCAGGGACGGCACGATCCAGGTGCCGCCGGCGGACAACCCCAACCTGGTGGGCTGGTACCGCAACATGTCGACCCCGGGCGAGGCCGGCCCGGCGGTGCTGCTCGGCCACAAGGACACCCGGACGCGCAGTGCCGTGTTCAGCCGCCTGCCCGAGCTGCGCAACGGCGACACGATCGAGGTCAAGCGGCAGGACGGCGTCACGGCCGTGTTCACGGTCGGCGGCGTCGAACAGGCGGACAAGAAGACGTTCCCGACGGAGCGGGTGTACGGGCCGCAGCAGAACGCGCAGCTCCACCTGATCACCTGCGGTGGCGCCTACAACCGCAACACCGGCCACTACACCGACAATGTCATCGTGTACGCCACGATGACGAGCTCCTATCGAAGCTGACCGCGGAGGCGCGCAATGGGCTGGATGGCGAAGCGGAGACTGCGTACTGGCCCCACGGCGGCGCTGCCCGCCAGGCCGGACCGCGCGGAGTTGCTGCGGCTGGTACGCCTGGCCGATCCGGGGGCGCGGGAGGACGGCGACGACATCGTCGCGGTGGACGTGCGGGTGCACGCGCCCGTGGAGGCGGAGCCCGACCTGGTCGGCGGCGAGCTGGAGCAGGTGTGGGCGTGCCGGGTGACGGCTGAGGGCCCGCTGCCCGTCGACTTCTTCGACCGTCACCTGGCGGAGGGGCTGGCGTTCCGGCTGGGCGGGCTGGCCGTGTGCCGGGGCGTGGTGGACGACCCGGCCGACGAGAGCCGGCCGGGCGGCCCCGCGGTCATCCTGCCGGCCCCGCCCGCCGCCGAGGAGCTGATCGAGCTGTTGGAGGGCGAGGTCGAGCAGGAGGAGGAGTTCGTCTTCGTCGCCGGCGGTGTCCGCGTCCTGGTCGTGCCGGAGAAGGGCCGCCCGCCCGCCGCCGGGGAGCTGCTGCCGTTCGCGGCCGAGCTGACCGCCGTCGAGCTGCGCGGTGACGACCAGGCCAAACTGGGCACCCTGGCACTGGCGCTGTCGGAGGCGCTGAACGGGCTGGTCGTGGACAGATGGCGGTTCCGCGTCGACCGGCCGGAGGATCTTCTGCCGCCTTCGTGATAGGCAACCGATCATAGTTCTGCTGTACTCTCGGGGAGAGAACCGAATATTGCTCGGTTTACAGGAGGCACAGTGGCAGAGGCGTACATCGTCGGGGCCGTCCGGACCCCGGTCGGGAAGAAGAAGGGCGGCCTTTCCACCGTCCACCCCACGGACCTGGCGGCGCACACGCTCAAGGCGCTGATCGACCGCACCGGGGTCGATCCCGCGGCGGTGGAAGACGTGATCATGGGCTGCGTCATGCAGTTCGGCCCCCAGAGCATGGACATCGCCCGCAACGCCTGGCTGTCGGCCGGGCTGCCGGAGACGACCCCCGGCGTGACCATCGACCGCCAGTGCGGCTCCTCGCAGCAGTCGATCCACTTCGCCGCGCAGGGCGTCCTCTCGGGCACGCAGGACCTGGTGGTGGCGGCCGGCGTCGAGTCGATGAGCATCGTGCCGATGGGCTCGTCGATCTCCGCCGCCCTGGAGAAGGGCATGCCGTTCCCGTTCGGCGAGACCTGGGTCGAGCGGTACGGCAAGCAGGAGATCTCCCAGTTCCGCGGCGCGGAGCTGATGTGCGAGAAGTGGGGCCTCAAGCGCGAGGAGCTGGAGCGCTTCGCCCTGGAGTCCCACCAGCGGGCGGCCAAGGCCATCGCCAACGGCTACTTCAAGGAGCAGATCGCGCCGATCAACGGCGTCGAGGACGACGAGGGCCCGCGTGCCGACACGACGCTGGAGAAGATGGCGTCGCTGAAGACGCTGAAGGAGGGCGGCCAGATCACCGCCGCCACCTCCTCCCAGATCTCCGACGGCTCCGGCGCCCTGCTCATCGCCTCGGAACAGGCCGTCAGGGACCACAACCTGACCCCGCGGGCGCGCATCACCCAGCTCACGATCGTCGGCGACGACCCGGTCTACATGCTGACCGCGCCGATCCCGGCCACGCAGAAGGCGCTGAGCAAGGCCGGGCTGTCGATCGACGACATCGACGTGGTGGAGATCAACGAGGCGTTCGCGCCGGTGCCGCTCGCCTGGATCAAGGAGCTCGGCGCCGACCCGGCCCGGGTCAACCCCAACGGCGGCGCCATCGCCCTGGGCCACCCGCTGGGCGCGACGGGCACAGTCCTCATGACGAAGCTGCTGAACGAGCTGGAGCGCACCGGCGGCAGGTACGGCCTGCAGACGATGTGCGAGGGCGGCGGCCAGGCCAACGTCACCATCATCGAGCGCCTCTGAGGCTCGTCGGGGCCGGCGGCGGGGACCTTGGCGGGCGACCCCGCCCCCGGCCTCCGACGCGAACGGCGCCCCGCCCCCCTTCGTGGGGGCGGGGCGCCGTCCGCTTCTACCACCATCCTGGTAGTGGCTTGGGGATCAGCGGCCCTTGGGCGGGATGCGGCGGGGCGGCGCGATGGGGCGCTGCGGCAGCCGAGGCATCTGCACGGGCGGGCGCTTGACTGACTTACCGGACTTGCCGGAAATATGGGCACGCATAAGAAGGCTCCTTTACGCAATGACAGGGAACGGGTGTCGGCTTCGCGGCCGGGCTTCAAGGCCCCGGCTCATCACTGGTAAAGGCGCATGCCCTTGACGGTAGATGTCCCCTAAGGCGCTGCACAACCGATTTATCCGTCACCGTCGGCCTCGGCCCCTCCGGTTCCCCTGCTGACGAGGGTCCTTTCTCGCCGTGAGGATAAGGCGTACTGTCGGCGGGAGGATGCTATGAGCGAGTACGCCAAGGCAAGGGAGCTCGGCGAGCAGGCCCGTGAGCGAGAGTGGACCCGCCCGAGCTTCGCCAAGCAGCTGTTTCTCGGAGATCTCCGGCTGGATCTGGTGCATCCGGTCCCCGCGCCGCCCGACGAGGCCGCCAAGCGCGGGGAGGAGTTCGTCCGGGCGGTCCGGCGCTTCCTCGACACGCACGTCGATCCGGCCGCGATCGAGCGTGACGGGCGCATCCCGGACGAGGTGGTCAAGGGCCTGGCCGGGCTGGGCGCCTTCGGGATCACGATCGGCGAGGAGTACGGCGGGCTCGGCCTGCCCTACCTGTACTACTGCCGCGCGCTCATGCTGGTCGGCTCGTACTGCCCGGCGCTGGCGACGCTGCTGTCGGCGCACCAGTCGATCGGGGTGCCGCAGCCGCTGAAGCTGTTCGGCACCGAGGAGCAGAAGCGCGCGTTCCTGCCCCGGTGCGCGCGCGGGGAGATCTCCGCGTTCCTGCTCACCGAGCCCGACGTGGGCTCCGACCCGGCCCGGCTGTCGACCACGGCGGTGCGCGACGGCGACGAGTACGTGCTCGACGGGGTCAAGTTGTGGACCACCAACGGGGTGGTCGCCGATCTGCTCGTGGTGATGGCCCGTACCGGGAAGAAGATCAGCGCTTTCGTGGTCGAGGGCGACTCGCCGGGCATCACGGTCAGGCGGCGCAACGCGTTCATGGGGTTGCGTGGCATCGAGAACGGGGTGACGGAGTTCTCCCAGGTCAGGGTGCCGGCGGCGAACCTGATCGGCCGTGAGGGGGAGGGGCTCAAGATCGCCCTGACCACCCTCAACACCGGCCGGCTGTCGCTGCCCGCCTCCTGCGCCGGGCACGCCAAGTGGGCGGTGAAGATCGCCCGTGAGTGGGGCAACGCCCGCGTCCAGTGGGGGCGCAAGGTGGGCGAGCACGAGGCCGTCGCCACCAAGGTCGCCTTCATCGCCGCGACCGCGTACGCCCTGGAGGCCGTCTCGGACCTGACCGCCAGGCTGGCCGACGGGAAGGGCAGCGACATCCGCATCGAGGCGGCGCTGGCCAAGCTGTACGCGACCGAGCTGTCCTACCAGGTGCTCGACGAGCTGGTCCAGATCAGGGGCGGGCGCGGCTACGAGACCGCCGAGTCGCTGGCGGCGCGCGGCGAGCGTGGCGTGCCGGCCGAGCAGATGCTGCGCGACACCCGGATCAACCGCATCTTCGAGGGCTCCTCCGAGATCATGAGGCTGCTCATCACGCGCGAGGCCGTCGACGCCCACCTGAGCGCCGCGGGCGAGCTGATCGACCCGGAGGCCTCACGGCAGGCGCGTGCCCAGGCGCTCAGGCGGGCCGCCCGCTTCTACGCCCGCTGGCTGCCGTCGCTGGTCACCGGCGCGGGTCAGGTGCCGACCTCCTACGCGGGGTTCGGCCCGCTGTCGACCCACCTGCGCTTCGTGGAGCGGACCAGCCGCAAGCTGGCCCGATCCCTCTTCTACGGCATGTCCCG
The DNA here is from genome assembly GCF_050936535.1 of Nonomuraea sp. CA-218870. Taxonomy (NCBI): domain Bacteria; kingdom Bacillati; phylum Actinomycetota; class Actinomycetes; order Streptosporangiales; family Streptosporangiaceae; genus Nonomuraea; species Nonomuraea sp. CA-218870. The sequence continues at coordinate 1,414,175 of NZ_JBNJMN010000001.1, forward strand.
CTGGCAGGGGAGGCTGGAGCACAGGCAGGCGTTCCTCGGCCGGATCGTCGACATCGGCGCCGAGCTGTTCGCCATGACCGCGGCCTGCGTCAAGGCCGCCGAGGACGCCGGTGACCTCGGACGCCGCCCGCAGGAGCTCGCCGACACGTTCTGCAGGCAGGCCAGGGGGCGGGTGGACGCGCTGTTCGACCGGCTCTGGGACAACAGCGACGACCACGACGTGCGGCTGGCCCGCTACGTGCTCGACGGCCGCTACTCCTTCCTGGAGGAGGGCATCCTCGACCCGTCGATCGAGGGGCCGTGGATCGGCGAGCCGGAGGGCGGGGAGAACGTGCGCCGGAAGACCCGCTGACTCTGGTCTAGACCAGACGGCGAAAGTTGTTGTCGTTCCGCAACTCTCCGGTATAGACCGGCTGGCGAGCCCGCGCTTACGCTTGCGCAAACGCGTGGCGTCGCGGCGGTCGCGGCGCGATACACCTGGGCAGCGTCTGGCGGCTGGTACGGACCAGCATGACCTGTCCGATGAGAAGGCGGTACTTACGGTGAGAATGAGACTTGTGGGCGGCGCCGCTCTCGGCCTGGCTACCGTGCTGGTCCTGACCAGCTGTGGCTCCAGCACGCCCGACAGCGGTGGCGGCGGCGGTGACCAGGCCGACGGCGGCCAGGTCACGCTCAAGATGGTCGCCGCCGACTACGGCGACGGCCCCGGCAAGCCCAACTCCGGCGACACGTTCTGGAAGGGCGTGGTCGACGAGTTCCAGGCGGCCAACCCGAACATCAAGGTCGACGTCCAGGTCATCAACTGGAACGACATCGACAAGCAGGTCGCCACCATGATCCAGAACGGTCAGGTGCCCGACATCCTGCAGACCGGCGACTACTCCGGGTTCGTCGCCGACGACCTGCTCCACAAGGTCGACGAGGTCCTGTCCCCGAACGTGTCCGGCGACCTGCTGCAGAAGTTCGCCGAGTACGGCAAGGTCGACGGCACGGCCTACGGCATCCCGTTCGTGTCCTCCGCCCGCGCCCTGTTCTACAACAAGGACCTGTTCGACAAGGCCGGCGTCGCCGAGCCGCCCAAGACGTGGGACGAGCTCAAGGCCGCGGCCGAGAAGCTCAAGGCGGCCGGCGTCAGCCAGCCGTTCGGCCTCCCCCTCGGCCAGGAGGAGGCGCAGGGCGAGTCGTTCCTGTGGATGCTCGGCAACGGCGGCGGCTACAAGGACGCCTCCGGCAAGTGGGCGATCGACTCCCCGCAGAACGTCGAGACCTTCACCTACATGAAGGGCCTGGTCGACGCCGGGCTGACCACCCCCAACCCCGGCACCAAGGACCGCAAGACGGTCTGGGAGGACTTCGGCGCGGGCAAGGTCGGCATGGTCAACGGCGGCCCCATGTCCATCCCGATCTTCGACGCGGCCGGCCTGAAGAACTACGGCGTCGCGCCCATCCCCGGCAAGACCGGCCCGCTCGACACCACCCTCGGCGTCATGGACTGGATCATGGCGTTCAACAAGAACGGCCACGCCGAGGAGATCAAGAAGTTCCTCGACTTCTTCTACACCGGCTCCGCCGCGCAGAAGATCAGCGACACCTACAAGCTGCTGCCCGTCACCAACGGCGGCATCGAGAAGCTGTCGGGCGACGAGAAGCTCAAGCCGTTCCTGGACGCGCTGCCCAACGCCAGCTTCTACCCGTTCCAGGACCCGAAGTGGGCCGAGCTGAACCCGGCGATCAAGCAGACCATCGGCGGCGCCGTCAAGGACGACCCCGCCGCGGTCCTCGGCGAACTGCAGAAGACCGCCGAGGCCGGCTGAGCGACGGGGGCCCGTACGGCCGGCGCCTCGCCCCGGGGCGCCGGCCGTACTCCCTCCACGGAGGAGCTTTATGAGAAGGTTGCGCGCCCTGGAGCCGCTGGCCTGGATCGGGCCCGCGGTGGTGCTGATCGTGGTCGTGGTGCTCTGGCCGGTCGTCGAGATGATCCGGTCCTCGTTCCTGAAGATCAGCCGGGTGGGCGTGGTCCGCGGCTATAACGGCTTCGACAACTACGAGAAGCTGTTCGCCGAGAAGGACTTCGCCGACATCATGGTCCGCAGCGTGATCTGGGTGGTGGCCGTCGTCGTCCTCACCGTGGTGATCTCGCTCGCCCTCGCCCAGCTGTTCAACCAGCGCTTCCCCGGCCGCAAGATCGCCCGGTGGGCGCTGATCGCACCCTGGGCCGCGTCCGTGCTGATGACCGCCATCGTCTTCCGGTGGATGCTCGATCCCGAGGTCGGCGTCATCAACCAGATCAGGCTGAGGCTCGGGCTCATCGACGCGCTCGGCGGCGCCTCAGCCGACCAGCTCGGCGACGCCTCCACCGCCATGCCGTGGCTGGTGTTCGTGGCGGTGTTCGTGTCCATCCCGTTCACCACGTACGCGCTGCTCGCCGGCCTCGCCACCATCCCCGCCGACGTGTACGAGGCGGCCAAGATGGACGGCGCCTCCAGGCTGCGCACCTACTGGTCGATCACGCTGCCGCTGCTGCGGCCCGCGCTGACCGTCGCCGTGCTGATCAACATGATGAACGTCTTCAACAGCTTCCCGATCATCTGGGCGATGACGCACGGCCAGCCGGGCTACTCGACGGCGACCTCGACCATCTTCATGTTCATCCTCAAGAGCTCCGACATCGGCGAGTCCGCCGCCATGTCGGTGGTCAACTTCGGAATGGTGCTCGTGATCACCGCGGTCTTCCTCAAGATCTCGCGCTGGAACAGGGCGGTGGCGTGATGGCAGTGGGAACGGCCCCGAAGGCGCCCGCGCGCCCCTCCCGCACCCGGCCCTCGCCGGTCAGGCACCGCGCGATGCCCAGGCTCAAGACCACGGTGACCGCGGCCGTCGCGTACGTGGTCGCGTTCATCTTCCTGTTCCCGTACCTGGTGATGCTGCTGACCTCGCTGCGTCCCCAGGAGAACCTCCGCGACGCCACCCTCCTGCCGGCCCAGTGGGAATGGTCCAACCTGGTCAACTTCTGGAGCAGCGGCCTGGCGGGCAACCTCGTCGTCACCCTCCAGGTGGCGGCGGGCTCCACGGTCCTGGTGCTGCTGGTGGCCCTGCCGGCCGCCTACTACTCCGCCCGCCACGACTTCCGGGGCCGGACGTTCTTCCTGATCCTCGTGCTGATCACCCAGATGTTCCAGCCGACGTCGATGCTGGTGGGCATCTACCGGGAGTTCTCCCAGTTCGGGCTGGTGGACTCGATCTGGTCGCTGATCCTGGTCAACGGCGGGTTCAACCTGGCGTTCGCGGTGTGGATCCTCAACGCGTACTTCTCCTCGATCCCGCGCGAGCTGGAGGAGGCCGCGTTCATCGACGGCAACGGACGTTTCGGCGCGCTGTTCCGCATCACGCTCCCGCTGGCCATGCCGGGGGTGATCACCGCGTTGATCTTCACGTTCATCGCGGCCTGGAACGAGTTCGTCGTCGCCCTGACGCTGACCACCACCCCGGAGAACCAGCCGCTGACCGTGGCGCTCAACTCGTTCATCGGCCAGTACCAGGTCGACTGGCAGAACCTGTTCGCCGGCTCGGTGATCGCGACGATCCCGGTCATCATCCTGTTCGCCCTGATCGAACGGAAGGTCGTCGGCGGCCTGACGGCCGGCTCCATCAAGTGACGGCGGGTCTCAGCCGGGGACGCGGGCGACGCAGAAGACCGTCTGCCCGAACGGCGGCCGGACGAAGCGCTCGATGAGCCGGGTCATCGGCACCACCGTCCGGTCGTAGATCTTGACCAGGCGCGGGTCCGGATAGCCCACGCCGCCCCGGCGCACCGCCGCCCACCAGGCGATGCCGCCCAGGAAGTTGATCGGCTTGAGCACCTCGATGTCCAGCCCGGCCCGGCCCACGGTCGCGGCCAGGGTCTTGGGCGTGTAACGCTGCACGTGGCCGACCTTGCGGTCGAAGTCGCCGTACAGCTGCATGTAGCCCGGCACCCAGATGACGATCCGTCCGCCCGGCAGGGTGACGCGCGCCAGCGAGCGCAGCGCCTCGGCGTCGTCCTCGATGTGCTCCAGGACGTTCATCATCACGACGGTGTCGACCTTGTCCTCGAGCGGGATCTCGGTCGGCAGGCCGAACTGCAGCACGTCGATGTCGTCACGGCCGGCGAAGCGCTTCTTGAGCTGCTCGACGCAGTAGGGATCGAAGTCGCTGACCACGAGCCGGTCGAGCCGCGGCAGGAACTGCTCGGCGAAATGGCCCAGCCCGGAGCCGATCTCCAGCAGGGAGCGGCCGACGTGCGGGGCGACCATGTCGAACTCGTACTTCCGGTAGTTCTTCGCCTCGTCGCCGCCGAGGTGGTTCTCCAGAGCCTCGTCACCGGCCGCCGGCTGCACCACACGGTCATAACCAGAAGACATAGTCGTCGATCCTTACGGGGTCGCGGGAATGGCCAGAGTCTAGTGCCCGTCCGGCCGCCGAGGTCACCCGAACGCTCTTCCGTCCCGGCCGCTCATGCGATGGAATCGGTCACGCCCATGGACGACGCCGAGGCCATCGCCCGCTCGCTGGAGGGCGACCTGAGCGCCTACGAGGTGCTGGTCGCCCGCTACAGCGCGCTCGCGCACCGCACCGCGGTCCTGTTCGGCGCGCGCGACGAGGCCGAGGACGTGGTGCAGGAGGCGTTCGTCAAGGCGTTCCGGCATCTGGCGTCGTTCCGCCGCGAGTCGGAGTTCCGCCCGTGGCTGCTGCGCATCGTGGCCAACGAGACGCACAACCTGACCCGGGCGCGCGGCCGCAGGTCGGAGCTCACGGTACGGCTGAGCGCCACGGCAGAGGTGAAGGCCCCCGACGACCCGGAGGGCGCGGCCGTGGCCACCGACCGGCGCGCGCGGCTGCTGGAGGCGGTCCGTGCGCTGCCGGAGCGGGAACGCCGGGCCGTGCTCTGCCGGTACTTCTTACAGCTGTCGGAGGCCGAGACCGCCCAGGTGCTCGGCTGGCCGGTGGGCACCGTCAAGTCCAGGACGCACCGCGGCCTGGCCAGGCTCAGGGAGGAGGCGGGGCATGAGCTCGGATGAGCGTTTCGACGACCTGGAGGCCGAACTGCGCGCCCTGGCCGGCTCCCTCGACGTGCCGGCCCCGCCGTCCGAGCAGGTGGCGGCGGCCGTACGGGCCAGGCTGGAGACCGAACGGGCCGGGCTGGAGACCGAACGGGCCGGGCTGGAGACCGAACGGGCCGGGCTGGAGACCGAACGGGCCGGCGCGCGGGGCCGCCGGCCGGCCAGGAGGTGGCGCACGCGCCGGCGGGTGGTCGCGGCGGTGCTGGTGGCGCTGGTCGCGGTCACGGCGGCGACCCCGCAAGGCAGGCAGGCGGTGACGGCGGTCCTCCGGTACGCCGGGATCGAGCTGCGCCTGGGCGGCGAGACCCCGGCCCCGGTGCCCACGCCGGCCCCGCTGCCGGGGGAGCGGGAGGTCCCGGCGGAGGAGGTCGCCGGGCAGGTCGCGTTCCCCGTCAGGACGCTGACCGCGCTGCGCGAGCCCGAGCGCGTCACCGTCGGCGACGGCGGCCGGGTGGTGTCGATGTTCTGGCCGGACGGCATCCGGCTGGACCAGTTCGACGGCCGGATGGAGCCGTTCTTCTTCAAGCGGCTCGGCGCGCCGTTCCCCGAGGAGACCGAGGTCGACGGCGTCGGCGGCTTCTGGCTGCGGGGCTCGCACCCGCTCGGCTACATCACCCGGGTGAACGGGGAGTCGGTGCCGCTGCGCCAGGCCGGGCCCACGCTCATCTGGCAGTCGGGCGAGGTCGGCCACCGGCTGGAAGGGGCCCCGTCGATGGCGCGGGCGGTCGAGCTGGCCGGCTCACTCCGGTGAGGCCAGCCAGTCGTCGACGCCCTTCAGCAGCTCCTTGCGGACCGACTCCGGCGCGGCCGACGCCCTGATCGACTGACGCGCCAGCTCGGCGATCTGCGCGTCGCCGAACCCGTACACCTCCCGGGCCAGCTCGTACTGGCGCAGCAGCCGCGCCCCGAACAGCAGCGGGTCGTCGGAGCCGAGCGCGATCGGCACCCCCGCCTCGAACAGCCGGCGCAGCGGCACGTCCGCCGCCCTCTCGGCCACCCCCAGGCCGACGTTGGAGGTGGGGCACACCTCGCAGCAGATCCCCCGCTCGGCCAGCCGTTCCATCAACCGGCGGTCCTCGGCCGCGCGGACCCCGTGGCCGACCCGGTCGGCGCCGAGGTCGTCCACGCACTGCGCCACGCTCCGCGGACCCAGCAGCTCCCCGCCGTGCGGCACCGCCAGCAGCCCGGCCCGCTTGGCGATGCGGAACGCGCGGTCGAAGTCGCGGGCCTGCCCGCGCCGCTCGTCGTTGGACAGCCCGAACCCGACCACGCCCTTGCCGGCGTACTGGGCGGCCAGCCGGGCCAGGGTGTTGGCGTCGAGCGGGTGGCGCGTCCGGTTGGCCGCCACCACCACCGCGATCCCGGCGCCCGTCTCCTGCGACGCCTGCTCGGCCGCGTCCAGCACCAGCTCAAGCGTGGCCGTCAGCCCGCCGAACAGCTGCTGGTAGCCCGACGGGTCCACCTGGATCTCCAGCCATCGCGACCCGGCCGCCATCTCGTCCTCGGCGGTCTCGCGCAGCAGCCGGTGGACGTGCTCCGGCCGGCGCAGCACCGACCTGGCGATGTCGTACAGCCGCTGGAACCGGAACCAGCCGCGCTCGTCGGTCGCCCGCAGTCTCGGCGGCCAGTCGTCCTCCAGCGCGTCGGGCAGGTGGAGGCCCTGCTCCCTGGCCAGCTCGATCAGCGTCGAGTGGCGCATGGAGCCGGTGAAGTGAAGATGCAGGTGGGCCTTGGGAAGTGAGAGCAGGGACCTTGCCATCGCCACATTTTGCCACTGGACCGGGCTGCGACTTGCCGCGACGGCGCCGCTCCTGTAGGAGACTAGGGACCTTTCCCGCCTTCCGGTCATGGAGTGGTGATGCGGCGCCTGGCTTCGGTGTTCCTGACACTGAGCCTTGCCGCGTGCGGTCCGTCCGCCCCCGCCCCGCAGATCGCCAGGCCCAGCCCGGTCGCCGCCGTGACGGGGCCCGCGCTGTCGTGCGGCGCCGCCTTCGTGGAGATCGCCGCCATGCCCCCCGGCACGACCAGGTCCGGTACGTTCCGGCAGCTCAGGTCCCTCACCCGCAAGCTCAAGGTCAGGGGCGAGATCTGGAGCCGGGGCGCCGAGCGGCTGCACGTCGGCGTCGTCTGCGGGGTCAGGACCGCCGAGGAGTTCGCCACCCTCGTCACGCGCGCCACGCTCGGGATGCACCACGGCAAGCCCGCGCTCAGCTGGGAGACCGGCGGCGGGGTGCACCACTTCATGTGGCTGGAGCGCCCCGGCACCGCCGTCTACGTCTCCGCCACCCCCGGCCTGTCGACCGAGATCGACCGCATCGCCGACGCGGTCACCGGGTAGTCCCCAGATGACGCTGCGTGCGCACATCGGGGGAGAGTCATGGGCCGCGACGAGGACTACGCTGCGGGCGTGCCGGCCCTTGAGGTGCTGGACCCCGCGCCGGTGGGCGTCGCCGTCACGCTCGGCCCGGACCACCGGCTGATCTACGCCAATCACGCGTACCGGTCGATGTTCGGCGACGTGCCGCTCGGCGTCCCCATCAGGGAGGCGTTCGGCGACGCCGGTGACCGCGAGAGCTTCCACCGGTTCGATCAGGTGCGGGAGACCGGCGAGCCGGTCGTCGTGGTCGAGTCGCCGGCCGGGCCGCTGACGACGACGGCCGGGCAGGAGCGGTTCTTCACCTTCAGCCTGTCGCGGGCCGCCTTCCCCCACGTCGAGCACGGCGTGATGGTGATGTGCCTGGAGGTCACCGAGGAGGTCACCACGGCGCGGCGGATCCGCGCCCTGGCCGAGGACCGCACCCGCATCCTGCGCCGCTACGCGAGCCTGGTCCGGGTGAGCGGGCAGCTCATCTGGGTCAACTCCGTCGACGGCAGCCTCGTCGAGCCCATCCCCGAGTGGGAGGGACTGACGGGCCAGACCTGGGAGGAGTACCGCGGCGACGGGTGGCTGGCGGCCATCCACCCGGACGACCGTCAGGGGTTCGAGGAGTCGTTCGCGCGCGCCCGCCGGGAGGTTCCCGCCGTGTGGGAGCACGTCTATCGCCTGCGCACGATCGACGACGGCTACCGCCACTTCGTGTCCAGGGGCGTGCCCGTCATGGAGAACGACCGGGTCGTGGAGTGGGTGGGCACCTGCACCGACATCGAGGACTGGTGGCAGCGCCAGCGCCGCCGGGAGCTGCTCACCCGCGCCGCCCAGGCCATGGGCAGCCGGGAAAGCCTCGAAGAGACGATGACCGCGCTGGCCGAGCTGATCGTGCCCGACCTGGCCGACGGATGCGGCGTCCACCTGGTCAGCGACCTGGTCCAAGGGCCGGTCGGGGAGCCGTCGCTGGTCGTCCAGCGCGTCGCCTCGGCCGCCGGCCCGACCCTGCCGCGCATGCCGCCGGTCGACGCCGAGCGCCTGCCGTCGCCGACGGGCGCCTTCGTCGAGGCCATCAGGCACGCCCGGCCCGTCCTGCGGACGTTCCCGCCGGGCTCGCCGCCGGAGGACGTCGGCCCCGCGGGCACCCTGGCCTGGCTGCGGGCGTGCGACGCCAACGGCCTGGCGATCCTGCCGGTGACGATCGACGGCACGGTCACCGCCGTGGTCACCGCCGCCACCTGCGGCGAGCGCCCGCCCGTCGGGCGAAGCGACGTCGACCTGCTGCTGGAGACCTTCGAACAGGCCCAGGACATGCTGCGCAACGTGATGGCCCTGCAGCGGGCCCGCCGGTTCGCCGTCGCCGTCCAGCACAGCCTGCTCGCCGAGCCGCCGCACGTCCCCGGCCTGGAGCTCGCGGTCCGCTACCGGCCCAGCCCGTCAGCGGCCGAGGTGGGCGGCGACTGGTACGACGCCTTCGTGCTCCCCGACGGCGCCGTCGTGCTGGTCATCGGCGACGTGGCCGGTCACGACCTGCGCGCGGCCGTAGCCATGGGCCGGCTGCGCAACATGCTCCGCGGCCTGGCCGTCGACCGGTGGGAGCCGCCTGGGGAGATCCTGGACCGGCTCAACAAGGCGACCCGGACGCTCTACGGCGACGACACCGCCACGTGCGTCCTGGCCAGGGTCGAGCGCCACGGCGACGGTCACGAGCTCCACTACGCGGTGGCGGGCCATCCGCCGCCGCTGCTGGTCACCGAGGACGCCCGCTGCCGGTTCCTCGACTCGGCCGCCGGCCCGCTGCTGGGCCTGCCGTATCCGGGCCCGTACGTCTCGGCGCGCGAACCGCTGCCCCCGCACAGCACCCTGCTGCTCTACACCGACGGCCTGGTCGAGCGGCGGGGCGAGGACTTCGGCGACGGCCAGGCCCGCCTGTGCGGCACCGCCGCCGCACAGGCCCGCGCGCCCCTGGACGAGTTCTGCGACCGCCTGCTGAGCGGCATGCCACTCTCCGAGGCCGACGACGTCGCCCTGATCGCCCTGCGCCTCCCCGGCGGCTGAACGGTCAGCGGGCCTCGGCCAGCAGCTTGCCGAGGCGGCTGACGCCCTCCGCCAGGTCGTCGTCGCCCAGGGCGTACGACAGCCGGAAGTAGCCGGGGGTGCCGAACGCCTCGCCCGGCACCACGGCCACCTCCGCCTCCTCCAGGATCAGCTCCGCCAGCTCGGCCGACGACCGGGGACGGCGGCCGCGCAGCTCCTTGCCGATGAGGTCCTTGACCGACGGGTAGGCGTAGAAGGCGCCCTTGGGCTCGGGGCAGAGCACGCCCGGGATGTCGTTGAGCATCCGCACCATCGTCTGCCGCCGCCGGTCGAACGCCTCGCGCATCCGGGCCACCGCCGACAGGTCGCCGGAGACCGCCGCCAGCGCGGCCATCTGCGAGACGTTGGCGACGTTGGACGTGGCGTGCGACTGCAGGTTGGCCGCCGCCTTGACCACGTCGGACGGGCCGATCAGCCAGCCGACCCGCCAGCCCGTCATCGCGTACGTCTTGGCCACGCCGTTGAGGATCACGACCCGGTCGCCCAGCTCGGGGACGGCCGTGGCGATGCTGGTGAACTCGGCTCCGCCGTACGTCAGGTGCTCGTAGATCTCGTCGGTGATCACCCACAGGCCGTGCCCGGCCGCCCAGCGGCCGATCTCGGCCGTCTGCTCGGGCGAGTGGACGGCGCCCGTCGGGTTGGACGGCGAGACGAACAGCAGCGCCTTCGTGCGGTCGGTGCGGGCCGCCTCCAGCTGCTCGACGCCCGCCAGGTAGCCCGTGGTCTCGTCGGTGACGACGTCGACCTGCACGCCCCCGGCCAGCTTGATCGCCTCGGGGTAGGTCGTCCAGTAGGGGGCCACGACCAGGACCTCGTCGCCCGGGTCGAGCAGAGTGGCGAACGCCTCGTAGACGGCCTGCTTGCCGCCGTTGGTCACCAGCACCCGCGACGCGTTGACCTCGTAGCCGGAGTCGCGCCGCGTCTTGTCGGCGATCGCCTGCCTCAGCTCGGGCAGTCCGGCGGCCGGGGTGTACTTGTGGAAGCGGGGCTCACGCGCCGCCGCCACGGCGGCCTCGACGATGTAGTCGGGCGTCGGGAAGTCGGGCTCGCCCGCGCCGAAGCCGATGACCGGACGGCCGGCCGCCTTCATCGCCTTGGCCTTGGCGTCCACGGCGAGGGTCGCGGACTCGGAAATCGCGGAAACACGTGTGGAGACACGGCGTCGGGTGGACATGTTTCCATCGTCCCACGCGCGTGTGACCTGGGCGATCAGGTTCGGGTTCGACGTGGCGGGCAATCTTCCGTACACTTTCGCCAGGTCCTGAGCCGCATGTCGATGCGGCGTTCGGTCCAGGCAGTGAGTCGATCAGGGTAATGTGGTTGACGACATAGGGCACTGGCGCAATTGGTAGCGCACCGGTCTCCAAAACCGGCGGTTGGGGGTTCGAGTCCCTCGTGCCCTGCGAGTGCGGTCCGCGCAATAATGGCGTGTAGGCGCCGCAAAGCTGCGTTGGATACGACGGATTCAGGTGAGGACTGTGGCGATCGACACGCGCGGCGAGACCGCAGGCAAGCCCAGTGGCGAAAAGAAGAAGCGGACTTCTCCGGCTCTTTTCTACCGTCAGGTCGTCGGTGAGCTCCGTAAGGTCATCTGGCCGACCCGCAAGGATCTGGTCACCTACACCACGGTGGTCCTGGTGTTCGTGGTGATCATGGTCGGCATCATCTACGGCCTCGACGCCGCGTTCGGCTGGGCCGTCCTGCAGATCTTCGGCGGCTGATCCTGATCGCATACGGCGCCCGCCCGGCGGAGTCGCCGTTCGATACGACGAAAGAGGAAGAGTCACCGTGTCCGAGTCTTCAGTGCCGGCCGGCGATCCCCGCGAGGAGCGGGACGCCGAGCTGGAAGAGGCCTTCTCCGAGGCCGCTGAGGAGACCGTCGAGGACGTCGCCGGCGGCGACGAGGGCGACGAGACCGCCGAGGCGGCCGTGGCCGAGGACGACGGTGACGTCGAGCCCGACGTCGACCCGGTCGAGGAGTTCAAGCGCTCGCTCCGCGGCCTTCCCGGCGAGTGGTACGTGATTCACTCCTACGCCGGCTACGAGAACCGCGTGAAGTCCAACATCGAGAGCCGCAACGTGTCGCTCAACATGGAGGACTACATCTACCAGGTCGAGGTGCCGACGCACACCGTCCAGGAGTTCAAGAGCGGCAAGAAGGTGCCGGTCAAGGAGCGCGTGCTGCCCGGTTACGTCCTGGTGCGCATGGAGCTGACCGACGAGTCCTGGGCCGCGGTGCGCAACACGCCCGGCGTGACCGGCTTCGTCGGCCTGTCCAACAAGCCCAGCCCGCTCAGCCTCGACGAGGTCGCCAAGCTGCTCGCTCCCGAGCCGACCGAGGAGAGCAAGAAGGCCGCCGCCAAGACGCCCTCCGGCCCGGCCGTCGAGTTCGAGATCGGCGAGTCGGTCACCGTCATGGACGGCCCGTTCGCCACTCTGCCCGCCTCGGTCAGCGAGATCAGCCCCGAGTCGCAGAAGCTCAAGGTGCTGGTCTCGATCTTCGGTCGTGAGACCCCGGTCGAGCTGTCGTTCAACCAGGTCTCGAAGATCTGAGGCGGTCGCCTACAATTAAACGTTCGGTCGGCCGCCTGTCGCGAAGGGCGGCCTTCCGACATGTCCGGGCGCACCCGCGTTCCGGAGACGCATCACCCCATCAGGACCCGGAGAAGGACACATGCCTCCGAAGAAGAAGATCGCGGCTCTGGTCAAGGTCCAGCTTCCCGCTGGCCAGGCCACGCCCGCCCCGCCGGTCGGTACCGCCCTCGGTCCCCACGGCGTCAACATCATGGACTTCGTCAAGCAGTACAACGCCGCGACGGAGGCCCAGCGGGGCAACATCATCCCCGTTGAGATCACCATTTTCGAGGACCGCAGCTTCACCTTCGTCACGAAGACGCCCCCGGCGCCGGAGCTGATCAAGAAGGCGCTCGGCCTCGACAAGGGCAGCGCGACCCCGCACAAGGACAAGGTGGGCAAGCTCAGCCGCGAGCAGCTGCGCAGCATCGCCGAGACGAAGATGCCCGACCTCAACGCCAACAGCATCGAGCAGGCCGAGAAGATCATCGCCGGTACCGCCCGGTCGATGGGCATCACCGTCGCCGACTGACCCCCTTCCCACCCGTGGGAGGGCCGCCCGCCGGCCCGCACACCACTAGGAGACAGACATGCAGCGCAGCAAGGCGCACAAGGACGCGGCCGCCAAGATCGACCGCGACAAGCTTTACAGCCCGGCCGACGCGGCCAGGCTCGCCAAGGAGACGTCCACCACCAAGTTCGACGCCACCGTGGAGGTGGCGCTGCGGCTGGGCGTCGACCCTCGCAAGGCCGACCAGATCGTGCGCGGCACGGTCAACCTCCCGCACGGCACCGGTAAGACCGCCCGGGTCCTGGTCTTCGCGACCGGTGACCGTGCCGAGGCGGCCCGCGAGGCGGGCGCCGACATCGTCGGCGCCGACGAGCTGATCGACGAGATCTCCAAGGGCAACCGGCTCAACGAGTTCGACGCCGTGGTGGCCACGCCCGATCTGATGGGCAAGGTCGGCCGCCTGGGCCGCGTCCTCGGCCCGCGTGGTCTCATGCCCAACCCGAAGACCGGCACCGTGACGCCCGACGTCGCCAAGGCCGTGACGGAGATCAAGGGCGGCAAGATCGAGTTCCGCACCGACCGGCAGGCCAACCTGCACTTCATCATCGGCAAGACGTCGTTCGGCGAGCGCCAGCTCCTGGAGAACTACGCGGCCGCGCTGGAAGAGGTGCTGCGGCTCAAGCCGTCGGCGGCCAAGGGCCGTTACGTCAAGAAGGTGACGTTCTCCACGACCATGGGCCCCGGTGTCCCGGTCGACCCCAACGTCACCCGCGGCATCGTCGCCGAGCTCGACACGGTCTGACGCGTTCGCACGGAACGGCCCCGGCGCGCACCGCGCCGGGGCTTTTCCCTGTCCGCAGCCGTCCGGCCCGTTTGGTCTGATTCGCGTGGAGCCGTCTCAGGGACATCCCTGGGTTTTCCATGAGAACGTCGGGGAAAGCGCTACGACGAGTTCCCCGACACGTAGGGTCCAAATATGCTCAAGCGCAGGTTTTCTCTCGCCATCGCCGCGACCGCGGCCGCCCTGGCCGCCACCGCGGTCACCGGCTGTGGAACGAACGCGCAGCCCATCAACGTGAACTTGGCCGCCTCCGAGGTCCTGGCCCAGACGGCGCAGAAGACGACCGAGGTCAGCTCCTACACGGTCGACGCCGTCGTGGACGTCTCGCACCCGCAGGATGGCAGCGGCAAGGTCCAGGGCCGCATGCTCTACCAGAGCCGGCCCCAGCTCGCCCTCGACCTCACGGTCGACGCGGCCGACATGGGCGGCCGCGAGCTGCCCGGCGGCGCGCGGGTGGTCCTCCACGGCGACTCGGTGTACGTCAAGGTGGAGACGCTCAACAAGATGCTCGGCGCCACCAAGCCGTGGATCAGGGTGCCGCTCACCGAGGCGGGCGACCGCGACCAGGTCAACCAGGTGCTCGGCCAGGTGCAGCAGTTCGACCTGGCCAGCGTGACCACCATGATCACGACGTCTCAGGACGTCCGGTCGGTCGGCACCGAGAGCGTGGGCGGCACGGACACCACCCACTACAGCGGCACGTTCCCCGTCGAGGCCGCCGTGCGGCAGCTCCCGGCCGACAAGCAGGAGCACGCGCGGCAGAACCTCGCCGAACTGAAGGACGTCACGTTCGACATCTGGGTCGCCGCCGACGGTCTGCCCCGCAAGCTCTCCATGAGCGGTGCCAAGGAGGGCGGCAAGCTCGACGCCACGCTGATGTTCAAGGGCTACAACGAGCCCGTCGACATCAAGGCCCCGGCCGCCGACCAGGTCGGCGAGCTGCCGGAGGGCACCGTCAACTGAGAACGATTTGGAAACTCGGCGGCCAGCACGTAGGCTGGTCGTTGCCGAAGACCGCCGGTCGTCGCCAGGTGCCTCAAAGCCTGGCGACCGAAGGCTCCACGTCAGGTGGACGACCCGCGCAGGTGTGATGCGAGTTTCCCATATGGTCACCTTCCATATGTGCGAGCCCCGTGCGCCCTGCGCCCGGGGCTGTTCTCATGTCTGGGCCTTCACCGGTGGCACCACTGGAAGGAGGCCCATGGCGAGGGCGGATAAGGCGACAGCGGTTGCCGAGCTCAAGAGCGAGTTCGAAGGCAGCGCCGCCGCCGTTCTGACCGAGTACCGCGGTCTCACCGTCGCCCAGCTCAAGGAGCTGCGCACCTCTCTCGGTGAGAATGCGAAGTTCGCCGTGGCGAAGAACACCCTGACCAAGATCGCGGCCAACGAGGCCGGTTTCGCGGGTCTCGACGACCTGCTCACCGGGCCGACCGCGATCGCCTTCGTCAACGGCGACGTTGTCGAGGCGGCCAAGGGTCTGCGTGACTTCGCCAAGGCCAATCCCCTTCTGGTGATCAAGGGCGGCGTCCTCGACGGCAAGACGATGGACGCCACCGAGATCACCAAGCTCGCCGACCTCGAGTCCCGCGAGGTCCTCCTCGCGAAGCTTGCTGGCGCGATGAAGGCGAAGCAGAGCGCCGCTGCCGCGATGCTCGCCGCGCTGCCCACCAACATGGCTCAGCTGGCCGACGCCCTTCGCGCCAAGCGCGAAGAGGCGGGCGAGTAGCTCAGGGGATTGCCGCAACACCCGCGGTCCCGTTCCTAAATTTCGCAAGTTCCATACGGAGGAAACATCATGGCGAAGCTCAGCACCGACGAGCTGCTCGACGCGTTCAAGGAGATGACCCTCCTCGAGCTTTCCGAGTTCGTGAAGCAGTTCGAGGAGACCTTCGACGTCAAGGCCGCCGCCCCGGTCGCGGTCGCCGCCGCTGCCCCGGCCGCCGGTGGTGGCGAGGCCGCCGCTGTTGAGGAGCAGGACGAGTTCGACGTCATCCTCGAGGCCGCCGGCGACAAGAAGATCCAGGTCATCAAGGAGATCCGCGCCCTCACGTCCCTCGGCCTGAAGGAGGCCAAGGACCTGGTGGACGGCGCTCCGAAGCCGGTCTTCGACGCCAAGGTCAACAAGGAGCAGGCGGAGAAGGCCAAGGCCGCCCTGGAGGGCGCCGGCGCCACCGTCACGGTCAAGTAAGACCGACGCGCTTCCGAAAGGGGCGGACACACCCTGGTGCCGGGTGTGCCGCCCCTTTCGCATGCCCGGACGTGTCTCGCGCCGCGGGGGCCGCCCATACCTTTTCGGTCCGGTTCGTACGGTGTGGGGTCGAATGGCGGGTCCAGCGGAAGAGCCGCGGGTTATGATCCCGGCGACCGGTCGGGAGGGGTGAGGGGATGGCGCGGGTGTGGCGCGTGGCGGTCCCCGTGCTCGCCGTCCTGGCGGCGCTGTTCGCGGCGGCGGCGCTCTGGCTCGGCGCTCAGGGGCGCGAGGCGCAGGCCCGGGCCGACGACCGGCAGGACGCGCTGCGCGCCGCGAGCACGCACGCGATGAACCTGCTCTCGCTCCACTACGAGACCGTCGACTCCGACGTCCACCGCATCCTGACCAGTTCCACCGGCGCCGCGAGGACCGCGTACGAGGCCGCGGCCGGCGAGCTGGTGCGGACCACGCGCAAGAACAAGGTCATCCAGGAGGGCGTGGTCCGGGCCGCCGGGCTGGAGTCGATCTCCGGGAACACGGCCAGGGCGCTCGTGGTGGCGGACGTGGTGATCCGCTGGGACGGTTCCGACGACGCCCCCCAGGAGCGCTTCTACCGGTGGCGGATGGACCTGGCCAAGACCGGGGGCGTCTGGCTGGTGTCGAAGGCGGAGCAGGTCACGTGAGGGCGGTGCGGGTGGTGCTGGGCGTCCTGGTGCTCGCCCTGGGCGTCGCGGCGGGCGTGCTCTGGCTCGACTGGCGGGCGCTGCGCGGCGGCGAGGCGGCGGGGACCGAGGCCCTGGCGGCCGCCAAGGCGGTCGCGCCGGAGTTGCTCTCGTACGACTACCGCACGGTCGAGCGGGACCTGGCGCGCGCGGGGCAGCACACCACGGGCGCGCTCACCCGCCAGTACGCGGAGCTGTCGGGCTCGCTGTCGGCCCGGGCCAAGGAGCGCAAGATGGTGCAGACGGCCACCGTGGTGGCCGCGGCGGTGGAGCGGGCCGAGCCCGGGAGAGTGGAGGTTCTGCTGTTCGTGAACACGGGTACGATCACTGAGGCCGAGGGCGGCGCCGGGCCGCGTCAGCAGGTGAGCCGGACCCGGGCCAGGTTCGTCATGATCGAGAAGGGCGACAGGTGGCTCGTCTCGGACCTGTCGACCCTGATCGGGACCGCATGAGCCGCTCGGGCGCGTCGCGTCCTTCAATTGTTACCAAAATTCAGGTTTAGTGAGTCCTTTGCCACGGGTACTTCCGTCACAGCTACACCGGTTGTCGGCCTGAGTTCGAGCCCCGGTGTGACAGAGCGTTAACCGCCCCCGTTCGCGGGTATCGTCTTGGGCCTGGCGGTAGGCGATCAGTCACACGGGGGAGAAAACCCAGCGTCTGAGCCCCTAGACGGCTAAAAGTCGGGCTTGCGGGCTTGACGGATTCGTTCGAACGAGCGATGCTGCGACCAACGTGAAGCATGCAGCGAGAGCGAAGTGGACAGGCGTGTGCCGTTCGGCTACACTGCCCCTTTGCGCTGCCCTTTGACGACCCGCTCCGCTTGCTCACGTTGCGAGGTTGTCTGGCGTGCGTGTAGTCAGTCCGCCGCGAGCCCTCGGAAGGACATCTGTTGGCAGCCTCGCGCAACGCCTCCGCCGTACCCGCCGGTCCCCGTCGCGTCTCTTTTTCGCGTATCCAGGAGCCGCTCGAAGTTCCTGACCTTCTCGCCCTGCAGACCGAGTCGTTCGACTGGTTGCTGGGCAACGAGAAGTGGAAGGCCCGGGTCGAGGCGGCTCGCCAGGCCGGGCGCAAGGACGTCCCGACCCAGTCGGGCCTCGAAGAGATCTTCGAAGAGATCAGTCCCATCGAGGACTTCTCGGGGACCATGTCCTTGTCGTTCCGCGATCACCGGTTCGAGCCGCCCAAGTACTCAGTCGATGAGTGCAAAGACAAGGACATGACCTTCTCCGCCCCGATGTTCGTGACGGCGGAGTTCATCAATAACACCACGGGTGAGATCAAGAGCCAGACGGTGTTCATGGGGGACTTCCCGCTCATGACGCCGAAGGGCACGTTCATCATCAACGGCACCGAGCGGGTCGTGGTCTCGCAGCTGGTGCGTTCGCCGGGGGTGTACTTCGACCGCAGTGTCGACAAGACCTCCGACAAGGATCTGTTCGGCTGCAAGGTGATCCCGTCGCGGGGCGCCTGGCTGGAGTTCGAGATCGACAAGCGCGACAGCGTCGGTGTGCGCATCGACCGTAAGCGCAAGCAGGCCGTCACCGTGCTGCTGAAGGCGCTGGGGTGGACCAGCGAGCAGATTCTGGAGCGGTTCGGCCAGTACGAGTCGATGCGCGCCACGCTGGAGAAGGACCACACCGCCGGTCAGGATGACGCGCTGCTGGACATCTACCGCAAGCTGCGGCCGGGTGAGCCGCCGACCAAGGAGTCGGCGCAGACCCTGCTGGAGAACCTGTACTTCAACCCCAAGCGGTACGACCTGGCGAAGGTCGGCCGTTACAAGATCAACAAGAAGCTCGGCGTCGGCGCCGACATCACCCAGGGCACGCTGACCGAAGAGGACATCGTCGCCACCATCGAGTACATCGTCCGGTTGCACGCCGGCGAGGATTCGATGCCGGCCGCCCCCGAGGCGCCGGTCGACACGGTGATCGTCGAGACCGACGACATCGACCACTTCGGCAACCGCCGCCTGCGCAGCGTCGGCGAGCTCATCCAGAACCAGGTCCGCCTGGGCCTGGCCCGCATGGAGCGCGTCGTCCGCGAGCGGATGACCACGCAGGACGTCGAGGCGATCACGCCGCAGACCCTGATCAACATCCGCCCGGTGGTGGCGTCGATCAAGGAGTTCTTCGGCACCTCGCAGCTGTCGCAGTTCATGGACCAGACCAACCCGCTGGCCGGCCTGACGCACAAGCGGCGTCTTTCCGCGCTGGGCCCCGGTGGTCTGTCCCGTGAGCGGGCCGGGTTCGAGGTCCGTGACGTGCACCCGTCCCACTACGGCCGGATGTGCCCGATCGAGACCCCTGAAGGCCCGAACATCGGCCTCATCGGCTCGCTCGCCTCGTACGGCCGGATCAACGCGTTCGGCTTCGTCGAGACTCCTTACCGCAAGGTCGTCGACGGCAAGGTGACCGACCAGATCGACTACCTCACCGCCGACGAGGAAGACCGCTACGTCAAGGCGCAGGCCAACACCGCGCTCAACCCCGACGGCTCGTTCGCCGAGTCCCGGGTGCTCGTCCGCACCAAGGGCGGCGAGACCGAGCTGGCCAGGGCCGAAGAGGTCGACTACATCGACGTGTCGCCGCGCCAGATGGTGTCGGTGGCCACCGCGATGATCCCGTTCCTGGAGCACGACGACGCCAACCGCGCGCTCATGGGCTCCAACATGCAGCGCCAGTCGGTGCCGCTGCTCAAGAGCGAGGCGCCGCTGGTCGGCACCGGCATGGAGTACCGCGCCGCGACCGACGCCGGCGACGTCATCAGCGCCGAGAAGGCCGGGGTGGTCGAGGAGGTCTCCGCCGACTACATCACCGTGGCCAACGACGACGGCACCCGGACCACCTACCGGGTGGCCAAGTTCAAGCGCTCCAACCAGGGCACCTCGTTCAACCAGAAGCCCATCGTGGCCGAGGGCGACCGCGTCGAGGTCAACCAGGTCATCGCCGACGGTCCCTGCACCGAGGACGGCGAGATGGCGCTGGGCAAGAACCTGCTGGTGGCGTTCATGCCGTGGGAGGGCCACAACTACGAGGACGCGATCATCCTGTCCCAGCGGCTGGTGCAGGACGACGTGCTCTCCTCGATCCACATCGAGGAGCACGAGGTCGACGCCCGCGACACCAAGCTGGGCCCCGAGGAGATCACCCGGGACATCCCGAACGTGTCCGAGGAGGTCCTGGCCGACCTCGACGAGCGCGGCATCATCCGCATCGGCGCCGAGGTCGTGCCCGGCGACATCCTGGTCGGCAAGGTCACCCCGAAGGGCGAGACCGAGCTGACCCCGGAGGAGCGGCTGCTGCGCGCGATCTTCGGTGAGAAGGCGCGCGAGGTGCGCGACACCTCGCTGAAGGTGCCGCACGGTGAGCAGGGCAAGGTCATCGGCGTTCGGGTGTTCTCCCGTGAGGAGGGCGACGAGCTGCCGCCGGGTGTCAACGAGCTGGTCCGCGTGTACGTGGCGCAGAAGCGTAAGATCACCGACGGTGACAAGCTGGCCGGCCGTCACGGCAACAAGGGCGTCATCTCCAAGATCCTGCCGGTGGAGGACATGCCGTTCCTGGAGGACGGCACGCCGGTCGACATCATCCTCAACCCGCTGGGCGTGCCCGGCCGGATGAACGTCGGCCAGGTGCTGGAGACCCATCTGGGCTGGATCGCCGCCCGTGGCTGGGACATCTCGGGCGTCGAGGAGGCCTGGGCCGAGCGGCTGCGCGAGAAGGGCTTCGAGAAGGTCGAGGCGCGCACCAACGTCGCGACCCCGGTCTTCGACGGCTCCACCGAGGAGGAGATCGTCGGCCTGCTGCAGAACACCGTGCCCAACCGCGACGGTGACCGCATGGTGCAGGAGACCGGCAAGGCCCGGCTGTTCGACGGACGCTCCGGCGAGCCGTTCCCGTATCCGATCTCGGTCGGCTACATCTACATCCTCAAGCTGCTCCACCTGGTCGACGACAAGATCCACGCGCGGTCGACCGGCCCGTACTCCATGATCACCCAGCAGCCGCTGGGCGGCAAGGCGCAGTTCGGTGGCCAGCGCTTCGGCGAGATGGAGGTGTGGGCGCTGGAGGCGTACGGCGCCGCCTACGCCCTGCAGGAGCTCCTGACCATCAAGTCCGACGACGTTCTCGGCCGGGTGAAGGTCTACGAGGCCATCGTCAAGGGCGAGAACATCCCCGAGCCCGGCATCCCGGAGTCCTTCAAGGTCCTCATCAAGGAGATGCAGTCGCTCTGCCTCAACGTCGAGGTGCTGTCCAGCGACGGCATGTCGATCGAGATGCGCGACACCGACGAGGACGTCTTCCGCGCGGCGGAGGAGCTCGGCATCGATCTGTCCCGGCGTGAGCCGAGCAGCGTGGAAGAAGTCTGAGGGGGAGATCGCACATAATGCTGGACGTCAACTTCTTCGACGAGCTTCGGATCGGGCTGGCGACGGCCGACGACATCCGTCAGTGGTCGCACGGCGAGGTCAAGAAGCCCGAGACCATCAACTACCGCACCCTCAAGCCGGAAAAGGACGGGCTCTTCTGCGAGAAGATCTTCGGCCCGACCCGCGACTGGGAGTGCTACTGCGGCAAGTACAAGCGGGTCCGGTTCAAGGGCATCATCTGTGAGCGCTGCGGCGTCGAGGTGACCCGGGCCAAGGTGCGCCGTGAGCGGATGGGCCACATCGAGCTGGCCGCGCCCGTCACGCACATCTGGTACTTCAAGGGCGTCCCGTCGCGTCTGGGCTACCTGCTCGACCTGGCCCCGAAGGACCTGGAGAAGGTCATCTACTTCGCGGCCTACATGATCACGCAGGTCGACACCGAGATGCGTGAGCGTGACCTGCCCTCGCTGGAGGCGAAGATCTCCGTCGAGCGGCAGCACATCGAGCAGCGCCGCGACGCCGACGTCGAGGCCAGGCAGAAGAAGCTCGAGGGCGACCTGGCCGAGCTGGAGGCCGCCGGCGCCAAGGGCGACCAGCGCCGCAAGGTCCGCGAGGGCGCCGAGCGCGAGATGCGCCAGCTCCGCGACCGGGCCCAGCGTGAGCTGGACCGGCTCGAGGAGGTCTGGAGCAGGTTCAAGAACCTCAAGGTCCAGGACCTCGAGGGCGACGAGCTGCTCTACCGCGAGATGCGCGACCGTTTCGGCCGCTACTTCAAGGGCGGCATGGGCGCGCAGGCCATCCAGGACCGGCTCGTCAGCTTCGACCTCGACGCCGAGGCCGAGAACCTCCGCGAGACGATCCGCAGCGGCAAGGGCCAGAAGAAGGCCCGCGCCCTCAAGCGGCTCAAGGTGGTGTCGGCGTTCCTCAGCACCACCAACTCGCCGCGCGGGATGGTCCTCGACTGCATCCCGGTCATCCCGCCGGACCTGCGCCCGATGGTGCAGCTCGACGGTGGCCGGTTCGCGACCTCCGACCTGAACGACCTCTACCGTCGGGTCATCAACCGCAACAACCGCCTCAAGAGGCTTCTCGACCTCGGCGCGCCCGAGATCATCGTGAACAACGAGAAGCGGATGCTGCAGGAGGCCGTCGACGCGCTGTTCGACAACGGCCGTCGTGGCCGCCCGGTCACCGGTCCCGGCAACCGCCCGCTCAAGTCGCTCAGCGACATGCTCAAGGGCAAGCAGGGTCGTTTCCGTCAGAACCTCCTGGGCAAGCGCGTCGACTACTCGGGCCGTTCGGTCATCGTCGTCGGCCCGCAGCTCAAGCTCCACCAGTGCGGCCTGCCCAAGCAGATGGCGCTGGAGCTGTTCAAGCCGTTCGTGATGAAGAGGCTCGTGGACCTCAACCACGCGCAGAACATCAAGTCGGCCAAGCGGATGGTCGAGCGCGCCCGCCCCGTGGTGTGGGACGTGCTCGAAGAGGTCATCACCGAGCACCCTGTGCTGCTCAACCGCGCGCCCACGCTCCACCGTCTGGGCATCCAGGCGTTCGAGCCGCAGCTCGTGGAGGGCAAGGCCATCCAGATCCACCCGCTCGTCTGCACCGCGTTCAACGCGGACTTCGACGGCGACCAGATGGCCGTGCACCTGCCGCTGTCGGCTGAGGCCCAGGCCGAGGCACGCATCCTGATGCTCTCGACCAACAACATCCTCAAGCCGGCCGACGGCAAGCCCGTCACGATGCCCACCCAGGACATGGTCATCGGCCTCTACTGGCTGACCACCATGAAGGAGGGGGCGCGGGGCGAGGGCCGCGTGTTCGGTTCCGTGGCCGAGGCGCAGATGGCCTTCGACCGCCACGAGCTGGATATCCAGGCCAAGATCCAGATCCGGCTCAAGGACGTCCTGCCGCCGCGTGACTGGGTCGCGCCCGAAGGCTGGGAGCAGGGCGACCCGCTCCGCCTGGAGACGACGTTCGGCCGCTGCCTGTTCAACCAGACGCTGCCGATGAGCTACCCGTTCGTCAACTTCCAGGTGGGCAAGAAGCAGCTGTCCACGATCGTGAACGAGCTGGCCGAGACGTACCCCAAGATCGAGGTCGCCAACTCGCTCGACGCGCTCAAGGACGCCGGCTTCCGCTGGGCGACCCGTTCCGGCGTCACGATCTCGATCGAGGACGTCGTCGCGCCGCCGAACAAGACCGAGATCATGGAGAACTACGAGCGCCGCGCCGACAAGGTGCAGCGCGAGTACGAGCGCGGTCTGATCACCGACGAGGAGCGCCGTCAGGAGCTCATCGAGATCTGGACCCACGCCACGGCCGACGTCGAGACCGACATGGTCAACGCCTTCCCGGCGACCAACCCGGTCTGGATGATGGTCAACTCCGGCGCCCGCGGCAACAAGATGCAGGTGCGTCAGATCGCCGGCATCCGCGGACTGGTCTCCAACACCAAGGGTGAGACGATCCCGCGGCCGATCAAGGCCTCGTTCCGCGAGGGCCTGTCGGTGCTGGAGTACTTCATCTCCACCCACGGACAGCGGAAGGGTCTGGCCGACACCGCCCTGCGCACCGCCGACTCGGGTTACCTGACCCGTCGTCTGGTGGACGTGGCGCAGGACGTCATCGTCCGCGAGATCGACTGCGGCACCGACCGCGCCGTCCCGCTGGCCGTCGGCGACCGTGACATGTCGGGCAACCTGGTCAAGGCCGAGAACGCCGAGTCCAACGTGCACGGCCGCATCCTGGCCGAGGACGTCGAGGTCGACGGCAAGGTCATCGTGGCCGCCGGCGTCGACATCAACGACACCCACGTCACCAAGCTGGTCGAGGCCGGCGTGGAGACGGTCCGCACCCGCAGCGCGCTCGTCTGCGAGGCGAAGATCGGTGTCTGCGCCACCTGCTACGGCCGCTCGCTGGCGACCGGCAAGCTGGTGGACGTCGGCGAGGCGGTCGGCATCATCGCCGCCCAGTCGATCGGTGAGCCCGGCACGCAGCTGACGATGCGTACCTTCCACACCGGTGGTGTGGCGGGCGCCGACATCACCCACGGTCTGCCCCGAGTCCAGGAGCTGTTCGAGGCGCGCATCCCCAAGGGTGTCGCCCCGATCTCCGAGGCGGAGGGCCGGGTCCGCATGGACGAGACGGACAAGGCGCGCAAGGTCGTCATCGTCCCGGACGACGGCTCCGAGGAGATCGCCTACCCGGTGTCGATGCGTTCGCGGCTGCTCGTCTCCGAGGGCGAGCGGGTGAAGGTCGGCCAGCAGCTGGTGGCCGGCGCGGTCAACCCGAACGAGGTGCTGCGCATTCTCGGCCCGCGGGCCGTGCAGCTCCACCTGGTGGCCGAGGTCCAGCAGGTGTACCGCTCGCAGGGTGTGTCGATCCACGACAAGCACATCGAGATCATCGTGCGGCAGATGCTCAAGCGCGTGAACGTGCTCGAGTCCGGTGACACCGACCTGCTGCCCGGCGAGCTCGTCGAGCGGCCGCGGTTCGAGCAGCTCAACCGCGAGACCGTCGCCGAGGGCGGCGGCCCGGCGGCCGGACGCCCGGTGCTCATGGGCATCACCAAGGCGTCGCTGGCCACCGAGTCCTGGCTGTCGGCGGCCTCCTTCCAGGAGACCACCAGGGTCCTGACGGACGCGGCGATCCACGCCAAGTCCGACTCGCTCCTGGGCCTGAAGGAGAACGTCATCATCGGCAAGCTCATCCCGGCCGGCACGGGCATGCCCCAGTACCGCAACATCCGGGTCGAGCCGACCGAGGAGGCCAAGGCCGCCATGTACACCGTGGGCGGTTACGACGGCTCCGCGGCCGACTACACGTTCGGCACCGGCAGCGGCGAGGCCGTTCCGCTGGAGGAGTACGACTTCGGTCAGTACAACCGGTAGACAGTGCGAGTGCGGGCGCCCGGGTTCCTCGAAGGAGGGCCCGGGCGCTCGCTCGTCCCGGCCCGCCTTCTCCGCGCCGGGAGAGCTCCGCGTACGGGGGCGGCGCGGAGACGCCGTTCCTCGCCGGGCGATGTTCTTGGTATGTCGGCGGCGGTGCGGATCTGGCTATATCATGAGGCGCGAGCAGTAGCCGGGCCTTCGGTGGGAGGGGCCGCGCGACACCCGGAGCGAGAAGGCTTACGTAGCCTTGTCGCGCCGTTTTGACGTGTCGCGGGGTCCTGGTAACCTAGACCATCGTGCCCGTAGTTTGCGGGCTCTCGATCGTGCGCTCTTTTCACGGTAGCGCAGGTCGGCTTCCTCGCTCGTGGTCCTCGCGGACGTGTCAGTGCGAACAGCGCGCGACACGCCCGAGCGCGGGGGCGCGGAGACAAGGACAATGCGCAGGTCATGACACCGGCAGAACCTGCGAATTGCACAACTGACGTAACACCGGCCAGGCACGAAACGGAGTGGCAGTGCCCACTATTCAGCAGTTGGTCCGCAAGGGCCGGCAGGACAAGGTCTCCAAGACCAAGACTCCTGCCCTCAAGGGGAGTCCGCAGCGGCGCGGCGTCTGCCAGCGCGTCTACACCACGACTCCGAAGAAGCCCAACTCGGCACTGCGCAAGGTGGCCCGTGTGCGGCTCACCAACGGCATCGAGGTCACGGCCTACATCCCCGGTGTGGGTCACAACCTGCAGGAGCACTCCATCGTGCTCGTGCGTGGCGGTCGTGTGAAGGACCTGCCGGGTGTTCGCTACAAGATCATCCGTGGTTCGCTGGACACCCAGGGTGTCCGCAACCGCAAGCAGGCCCGTAGCCGTTACGGCGCGAAGAAGGAGAAGAGCTAACTATGCCTCGCAAGGGTTCTCCTGGCCGTCGTCAGCTCATGGCTGACCCGGTTTACAGTTCGCCGCTGGTCACCGCTCTGATCAACAAGGTGCTCCTGGACGGCAAGCGCTCCATCGCGCAGTCGATCGTCTACGGCGCCCTTGAGGGCTGCAGGGACAAGACGGGCAACGACCCGGTCGTCACCCTCAAGCGCGCGCTCGACAACGTCAAGCCGACCCTCGAGGTCCGCAGCCGCCGCGTCGGTGGCGCGACCTACCAGGTGCCGGTCGAGGTGCGCGCGGCGCGCAGCACCACCCTGGCGCTGCGCTGGCTGGTGCAGTACTCCCGCGCCCGCCGCGAGAAGACCATGACCGAGCGCCTCATGAACGAGCTCCTCGACGCCAGCAACGGTCTCGGGGCGAGCGTGAAGAAGCGCGAGGACACCCACAAGATGGCCGAGTCCAACAAGGCCTTCGCCCACTACCGCTGGTAACCCGGCGGGTTCGACGAGACGACGAGGACGCGAAGAAAGTGGCCACCACGACCGCACTTGACCTGGCCAAGGTCCGCAACATCGGGATCATGGCCCATATCGACGCGGGCAAGACCACCACGACCGAGCGCATCCTGTTCTACACCGGCATCAACTACAAGATCGGTGAGGTCCACGAGGGCGCTGCCACGATGGACTGGATGGAGCAGGAGCAGGAGCGCGGCATCACCATCACGTCCGCCGCGACCACCTGCATCTGGGACGGTCACACGATCAACATCATCGACACCCCGGGCCACGTCGACTTCACCATCGAGGTGGAGAGGTCGCTGCGTGTCCTCGACGGCGCTGTCGCCGTGTTCGACGGTGTCGCGGGTGTCGAGCCCCAGTCGGAGACGGTGTGGCGTCAGGCTGACGGCTACAACGTCCCCCGCATCTGCTTCGTGAACAAGATGGACCGCGTCGGCGCGGAGTTCCACCGCTGCGTCGACATGATGATCAGCAGGCTGGCGGCCACGCCGGCCGTCGTCCAGCTCCCGTGGGGCGTCGAGGCCGACTTCAAGGGCGTCATCGACCTCATCCGGATGAAGGGGCTCCTCTGGAGCGCCGAGGCGGCCAAGGGCGAGATGTACGACGTCGTCGACATCCCGGCCGACCACGTCGAGGCCGCTCGTGAGTGGCGCGACCGCCTCATCGAGACGGTCGCCGAGAACGACGACGAGCTGATGGAGCTCTTCCTGGAGGGCACCGAGCCCACCGAGGAGCAGCTGGTCGCGGCCCTGCGCCGGGCCACGCTGGCGAGCGCCATCAACCCGGTGCTGTGCGGCACGGCGTTCAAGAACAAGGGCGTCCAGCCCCTGCTCGACGCCATCGTCGCCTACCTCCCGGCGCCGACCGACATCCCGGCCATCAAGGGCCACGCGGTCGGCGACGAGAACACCGCGGTCGAGCGGCAGCCCGACCCGCAGGCGCCGTTCTCGGCCCTGGCCTTCAAGATCGCCAGCGACCCGCACCTGGGCAAGATCACCTATATCCGCATCTACTCGGGCACGCTCGAGGCCGGTTCACAGGTCGTCAACTCTGTGAAGGGCAAGAAGGAGCGGATCGGCAAGATCTACCAGATGCACGCCAACAAGCGCGAGGAGCGCCCGTCGGCGATCGCCGGTCAGATCGTCGCCGTGATGGGTCTCAAGGACACCACCACCGGTGACACCCTGTCCGACCCGGCCAAGCAGGTCGTGCTCGAGTCCATGACGTTCCCGGCTCCGGTCATCAACGTCGCGATCGAGCCCAAGACCAAGGGCGACCAGGAGAAGCTCTCGACCGCGATCCAGCGGCTGGCCGAGGAGGACCCGTCCTTCCAGGTCCGCCGTGACGAGGAGACCGGTCAGACGGTCATCTGGGGCATGGGCGAACTCCACCTGGAGATCCTCGTCGACCGGATGCGCCGCGAGTTCAAGGTCGAGGCGAACGTCGGTCGTCCGCAGGTCGCCTACCGTGAGACCATTCGCCGCAAGGTGGAGAAGGTCGACTACACCCACAAGAAGCAGACCGGTGGTTCCGGTCAGTTCGCGCGGGTGATCATCGACCTGGAGCCGCTGGGCGAGGGCAACGACGGTTACGAGTTCGAGAACAAGGTCACGGGTGGCCGCGTGCCGCGGGAGTACATCCCGTCGGTCGACGCGGGCGCCCAGGAGGCCGCCGAGTTCGGCGTGCTGGCCGGCTACCCGATGGTGGGCGTGAAGGTGACGCTCCAGGACGGTGCCGCGCACGACGTCGACTCCTCGGAGATGGCGTTCAAGATCGCCGGCTCGATGGCCTTCAAGGAGGCCGCGCGCAAGGCTGACGCCGTGCTCCTCGAGCCGATGATGGCCGTCGAGGTCACCACGCCCGAGGACTACATGGGTGACGTCATCGGCGACCTCAACGGTCGCCGGGGGCAGATCCAGGCGATGGACGAGCGGGCCGGCGCCCGCGTCGTCAAGGCGCTCGTACCGCTGTCTGAGATGTTCGGCTACGTGGGTGACCTGCGTAGCAAGACGCAGGGGCGGGCGAGCTACAGCATGCAGTTCGACTCCTACTCGGAGGTGCCCCCGGGCATCGCCAAGGAGATCGTCGCGAAGGCCCGGGGCGAGTAGTTCCCGGTCCCTGGCGGGACGGTGCGAGCCGTCCCGCCGCCTAGGGGTTCGGGAACACCCGGGCCCGAGTGTGCAGACGAAAGTCAGTCAGATTCTCAAGGAGAGAACCAGTGGGCAAGGCCAAGTTCGAGCGGACAAAGCCGCACATGAACATCGGCACCATTGGGCATATCGACCACGGTAAGACCACGCTGACCGCGGCGATCACCAAGGTGCTCCACGACCGTTTCCCCGAGCTCAACGCGGCTACGCCGTTCGACAAGATCGACAAGGCGCCCGAGGAGAAGGCCCGCGGCATCACGATCTCCATCTCGCACGTCGAGTACCAGACCGACAAGCGCCACTACGCCCACGTGGACTGCCCCGGTCACGCCGACTACGTGAAGAACATGATCACCGGTGCCGCTCAGATGGACGGCGCCATCCTCGTGGTCGCCGCCACCGACGGCCCGATGCCGCAGACGAAGGAGCACGTCCTCCTGGCCCGCCAGGTCGGCGTTCCCTACATCGTCGTGGCCCTCAACAAGGCCGACATGGTCGACGACGAGGAGATCCTGGAGCTCGTCGAGCTCGAGGTCCGCGAGCTCCTGTCCGCGCAGGAGTTCCCCGGCGACGACCTGCCCGTGGTGCGCGTCTCCGCTCTCAAGGCCCTGGAGGGCGACGAGAAGTGGGCCGACAGCATCATCGAGCTGATGAACGCCGTCGACGAGAACGTGCCCGAGCCGCCGCGTGAGACGGAGAAGCCGTTCCTCATGCCGGTCGAGGACGTGTTCTCGATCACCGGCCGCGGCACCGTCGTCACCGGCCGGATCGAGCGCGGTGTCGTCAAGGTCAACGAGCAGGTCGACATCATCGGCATCAAGCCGGAGAAGACGACCACCACCGTCACCAGCATCGAGATGTTCAACAAGATGCTCGACACCGGTGAGGCCGGCGACAACGCCGCCCTGCTGCTCCGCGGCATCAAGCGCGACGAGGTCGAGCGCGGCCAGTGCATCATCAAGCCGGGCACGACCACCCCGCACACCGAGTTCGAGGGCCAGGTCTACATCCTGTCCAAGGACGAGGGCGGCCGCCACACGCCGTTCTTCAACAACTACCGCCCGCAGTTCTACTTCCGTACGACGGACGTGACCGGCGTGGTGAACCTCCCCGAGGGCACCGAGATGGTCATGCCGGGCGACAACACCGAAATGCGCGTTGAGCTGATCCAGCCCATCGCCATGGAGGAAGGCCTCAAGTTCGCGATCCGTGAGGGTGGCCGCACCGTCGGCGCCGGCCGGGTCACGAAGATCCTCAAGTAGTTCGACCGCGGGGCGGCGGTCGGCCCCCGGAAGGGGCCGGCCGCCGTGCCACGAACGGGGCGGTCCGCCGCGAGGCGGGCCGGTCCGGGCGCCACGGAAAGCCGTGATCCAGCAGTCACTTCGGGACGAGGACCGAAGTCACTGCCGGATCACGGAAGAAAAGACAGATCGAAAGCGTCTGTCACGTGGGGCCACGCACCCACCAGCGGCACAAGCCGCACGATACTTTTTCTGACGACAGCGAAGGACACCGAGGCCACTATGGCGGGACAGAAGATCCGCATCCGGCTTAAGGCCTATGACCACGAGGTCATCGACGTTTCGGCCAAGAAGATCGTCGAGACGGTGACGCGGACTGGCGCGAAGGTCGCGGGCCCGGTGCCGCTGCCGACCGAGAAGAACGTGTACTGCGTCATCCGCTCGCCGCACAAGTACAAGGACAGCCGCGAGCACTTCGAGATGCGCACGCACAAGCGGTTGATTGACATCATCGACCCGACGCCCAAGACCGTCGACTCGCTCATGCGGCTCGACCTCCCCGCGGGCGTCGACATTTCGATCAAGCTCTGAGGGAACGCACTGACATGGCTAAGACGATCAAGGGCGTCCTGGGCAAGAAGCTCGGCATGACCCAGGTCTTCGACGCGGACAACCGGCTCGTACCGGTGACCGTGGTCGAGGCCGGTCCGTGCGTGGTGACCCGCGTCCGCACTGCAGAGAAGGACGGCTACTCCGCCATCCAGCTCGGCTTCGGGCAGGTCGACCCCCGGAAGGTCAACAAGCCGCTCGGCGACTACCTGCGTAAGCACGACATCACCCCGCGCCGTTACTTCGCGGAGATCCGCACCGACGACGCGAGCGACTACACGCTCGGCCAGGAGCTGCTGGCCGACACCTTCGAAGCCGGCCAGTTCGTCGACGTGACGGGCAAGAGCAAGGGCAAGGGCTTCGCCGGTGTCATGAAGCGGCACGGCTTCGGTGGTCTGGGCGCGTCGCACGGTACGCAGCGCAAGCACAGGTCGCCGGGTTCCATCGGTGGCTGCGCCACCCCGGGCCGCGTATTCAAGGGCCTGCGCATGGCCGGGCGGATGGGCAACGTCCGCACGACTGTGCAGAGCCTCAAGGTTCACGCCGTGGACGCCGAGAAGGGTCTCATCCTGATCAAGGGTGCGATTCCCGGCGCCAACGGCAGCCTGGTCCTCGTCCGCACCGCTGCCAAGAAGGGGGCCGCGAAGTGACCAGCATCGACGTGCTCGACGCGAGCGGCGCCAAGACCGGCACCGTCGAGCTTCCTGAAGACATCTTCGGCGCGAAGGTCAACATCCCGCTGATCCACCAGGTCGTGGTGGCGCAGCAGGCGGCGCGCCGGCAGGGCACTCACAAGACCAAGACCCGCGGTGAGGTCTCCGGTGGCGGCAAGAAGCCGTACCGGCAGAAGGGCACCGGCCGCGCCCGTCAGGGCTCGACCCGTGCGCCGCAGTTCGCCGGCGGTGGCGTCGTCCACGGCCCGGTGCCGCGCGACTACTCGCAGCGGACGCCCAAGAAGATGAAGGCCGCCGCGCTGCGCGGCGCCCTGTCCGACAGGGCGGCCGCAGGTGCCGTGCACGTGGTGAGCGGCCTGGTCAGCGGCGAGACGCCGAAGACCAGGGCGGCCCTGCAGGCGCTGCGCGCCATCACCCAGGTCAGGTCCGTGCTGCTCGTCGTCGACGAGGCGGACGAGCTGACCTGGATGAGCCTGCGCAACGCGCCGGAGGTCCACCTGCTGGACTCCGGGCAGCTCAACACCTACGACGTGCTCTGCAACGACGCCGTGGTCTTCACGCGCGAGGCGTACGACCAGGTCGTGGCCCGGTTGTCTGCGGGCGCTCGCACTGAGAAGGAAGACGCCTGATGGACAACACCGCTCAGACGGTCGTCCGTAAGAAGACGACCATGGCGCGGATCACCGACCCGCGCGACGTCATCATCAAGCCGGTGGTCTCCGAGAAGAGCTACGGGCTGATCGACGAGAACAACAAGTACACGTTCCTGGTGCGGAACACCGCGAACAAGACGCAGATCAAGATCGCGGTGGAGAAGATCTTCGGGGTCAAGGTCACCGGGGTCAACACGATCAACCGGCAGGGCAAGCGCAAGCGGACCCGGACCGGTTTCGGCAAGCGTCCCGACACCAAGCGCGCGATCGTGAGCTTGGCCGAGGGCGATCGGATCGACATCTTCGGTCAGATCGGTTGATCGCCTAGGGCTTCGCCCTGGCGATCAACCCCGCGGGGGGCACGCCCCCCGCGTGCCCCCCTCGGGTCGCCTTCGGCGGCAAAGGCGAGGCGCTGCGCACGAATCGTCCATTCGAAACCTTCGGTTTCTCATCAAAGCCTGGCGGCTTTGAGG
This sequence comes from Nonomuraea sp. CA-218870, assembly GCF_050936535.1. NCBI lineage: Bacteria > Bacillati > Actinomycetota > Actinomycetes > Streptosporangiales > Streptosporangiaceae > Nonomuraea > Nonomuraea sp. CA-218870. Next base: position 1,446,030 of record NZ_JBNJMN010000001.1, read on the forward strand.
GGAGACGCGTGGGGCCGGATGACAGATGAATGAGAGATCCAGTTCTGTAACTGGGTTCTGACGAAGGATGAACGAAAAAGATGGGCATCCGTAAGTACAAGCCGACGACTCCCGGTCGTCGCGGGGCGAGTGTCTCGGACTTCTCCGAGATCACCCGCAGCACGCCGGAGAAGTCGCTGCTTGCACCCCTTCACGGCAAGGGCGGCCGCAACGTACACGGCCGGGTCACCGCTCGCCACCAGGGCGGCGGTCACAAGCGCGCCTACCGGATCATCGACTTCCGTAGGCATGACAAGGACGGCATTCCGGCCAAGGTCGCTCACATCGAGTACGACCCCAACCGCACCGCCAACATCGCACTGCTGCACTACGCCGACGGCGAGAAGCGCTACATCATCGCGCCGACCGGCCTCAAGCAGGGCGACCGCATCGAGAACGGCCCCGCGGCCGACATCAAGCCGGGCAACTGCCTGCCGCTGCGCAACATCCCGACCGGTACCTTCATCCACGCGGTGGAGCTCCGTCCGGGCGGCGGCGCCAAGCTCGGCCGCTCCGCGGGCGCGCAGATCCAGCTGCTCGCCAAGGAGGGCCAGTACGCCACGCTGCGTATGCCCTCGGGCGAGATGCGCATGGTCGACGTGCGCTGCCGCGCGTCGGTCGGTCAGGTCGGCAACGCCGAGCAGGCCAACATCAACTGGGGCAAGGCCGGCCGCATGCGGTGGAAGGGCAAGCGCCCGACCGTCCGCGGCGTCGCCATGAACCCGGTCGACCACCCGCACGGTGGTGGTGAGGGCAAGACCTCCGGTGGTCGCCACCCGGTGAACCCGAAGGGCAAGCCCGAGGGCCGCACCCGCCAGCCCAACAAGGCCAGCGACCGCCTGATCATTCGCCGGCGTAGCAAGAAGAAGCGGTAGGAGCAGCCAGAATGCCACGTAGCCTTAAGAAGGGTCCCTTCGTCGACGATCACCTTCAGAAGAAGGTGGACGCGCAGAACGAGAAGGGCACCAAGAACGTCATCAAGACGTGGTCGCGGCGCTCCATGATCGTTCCCGACATGCTCGGGCACACGATCGCCGTGCACGACGGCCGCAAGCACGTCCCGGTGTTCGTCACCGAGTCGATGATCGGCCACAAGCTCGGAGAGTTCGCCCCGACGCGGACCTTCCGCAGCCACGTCAAGGAAGACCGCCGCAGCCGGCGATAGACAGCCTTCAGAAGTAAGAGGAGTAAGCGATGGAAGCCAGGGCTCAGGCGCGGTTCGTCCGCGTCACGCCCCAGAAGGCCCGCCGTGTGGTGGACCTTATTCGCGGGCTGCCCGCTTCGGAGGCGCAGGCCGTGCTGCAGTTCGCTCCCCAGTCGGCGAGCGAGCCGATCTACAAGGTGCTCTCGAGCGCGATGGCGAACGCCGAGCACAACTTCGATCTCGACCCTCAGACGCTGGTCGTCAGCCGCGCCTGGGTGGACGAGGGCCCGACGCTGAAGCGGTTCCGTCCGCGTGCTCAGGGTCGTGCCTATCGGATCAACAAGCGGACGAGCCACATCACCGTGATCGTGGAGTCCCGCGAGCCGAAGGGAAGGACCCGATAGTGGGCCAGAAGGTTAACCCGCACGGGTTCCGCCTCGGCATCACGACCGACTTCAAGAGCCGGTGGTACGCCGACAAGCTGTACAAGTCGTACGTCGCCGAGGACGTGGCGATCCGTCGCATGCTGCAGAAGGGCATGGAGCGGGCCGGCATCTCCAAGGTGGAGATCGAGCGTACGACCGACCGCGTCCAGGTCGACATCCACACCGCGCGTCCGGGCATCGTCATCGGCCGCCGCGGCGCGGAGGCCGACCGCATCCGCGGCGACCTGGAGAAGCTGACCAAGAAGCAGGTCCAGCTCAACATCCTCGAGGTGAAGAACCCCGAGACCGACGCCCAGCTCGTCGCGCAGGGCGTGGCCGAGCAGCTCTCCAGCCGCGTCTCGTTCCGGCGTGCCATGCGCAAGGCCATGCAGTCGGCCATGAAGAGCGGCGCCAAGGGCATCCGGGTGCAGTGCTCGGGCCGTCTCGGCGGCGCTGAGATGTCGAGGTCGGAGTTCTACCGCGAGGGCCGGGTGCCGCTGCACACGCTCCGCGCGGACATCGACTACGGCTTCTACGAGGCCCGTACCACCTTCGGCCGGATCGGCGTGAAGGTGTGGATCTACAAGGGTGAGGCGGCGACCAGCCGCGCCGAGCGTGAGGCCGCCGCTGCCGGCGCCCGCGCCGGCCAGCGCCGGGAGCGTGACGACCGCAGGGGCGGCGGCGGTGGCGACCGTCCGCGCCGTTCCGGTGGTGCCCGCCGCGGCGGCGGTCGTGGCGACCGCGCCCCCAGGACTGAGGCGGCCGCGCAGGCCGCCCCCGAGACCGGCCCGGCCGCGCAGCCGGGTGCTGAAGGGAGCTGACCATGCTGATCCCGCGCAGGGTCAAGCACCGCAAGCAGCACCGGCCCGACCGCAGCGGAGCCGCCAAGGGCGGCACCAGGGTCGTGTTCGGCGAGTACGGCATTCAGGCGATTGAGCACTCCTACGTGACCAACCGCCAGATCGAGTCGGCCCGTATCGCCATGACCCGTCACATCCGCCGTGGTGGGAAGGTGTGGATCAACATCTACCCCGACCGTCCGCTCACCAAGAAGCCGGCCGAGACCCGCATGGGTTCCGGTAAGGGTTCGCCCGAGTGGTGGATCGCCAACGTCAAGCCCGGACGCGTGATGTTCGAGCTGTCCGGCGTGGCGGAGCCGATCGCGCGTGAGGCACTTCAGCGCGCGATCCACAAGCTGCCCATGAAGTGCAAGATTGTTAAGCGTGAAGTGGGTGAGGCGTGATGGCTAAGGGCCTGACCGCCGGAGAGCTGCGGGTGGAGGACCAGGACACCCTGGTCCAGAAGCTGAAGGAGGCGAAGGAGGAGCTGTTCAACCTCCGCTTCCAGGCGGCGACCGGTCAGTTGGAGAGCCACGGGCGGCTGCGCGCCGTCCGCCGCGAGATCGCCCGTATCTACACCGTGATGCGCGAGCGTGAGCTCGGCATCGTCACGGTCGAGAAGGAGACGAGCGATGGCTGAGACCGAGACCACCGAGACGGCGAACGAGCAGCGGAACTTCCGCAAGGTTCGCGAGGGCCTGGTCGTGAGCGACAAGATGGACAAGACCGTCGTCGTCGCCGTCGAGGACCGGGTCAAGCACCGGCTGTACGGCAAGGTCATCCGCCGTACGACCAAGTACAAGGCGCACGACGAGTCCAACGCCTGCGGCGTGGGCGACCGTGTGCTTCTGATGGAGACCCGCCCCCTCTCCGCCACCAAGCGGTGGAGGGTCGTGGAGATCCTCGAGAAGGCCAAGTAGGTTTTCTCGGATATACCGCGCCTCGTGGGGGGTCACACCCCCATGACGGCGTCCAAGGACGCGGGGCCGTCAGGCCTCGCGTCGCCTGCGGTGCGGCCCCAGGAGGCGAGTCCTCCGGGCTTGCCGGGCCTTCGGGCCCGGGAGTCCGGGACGGAGCCTCCTGCGGGTGTGTGGCCGGGGGACCAAGACCATATCGGGTTCCGCCAGGCTCACGGGGAAGCGCGCTTCCGCCGTGAGAACCGGCGCGACTAACAGGAGTCAACGTGATCCAGCAGGAGTCGCGGCTCAAGGTCGCCGACAACACGGGTGCCAAGGAGATTCTCTGCATCCGTGTGCTCGGCGGCTCGGGCCGACGCTACGCCGGTATCGGCGACATCATCGTCGCCACTGTCAAGGACGCCCTGCCCGGCAGCACGGGCGTCAAGAAGGGCGATGTCGTCAAGGCCGTCATCGTCCGCACCGCCAAGGAGCGCCGCCGGCCCGACGGCTCCTACATCCGCTTCGACGAGAACGCCGCCGTCATCATCAAGGACAGCGGTGACCCTCGGGGCACCCGTATCTTCGGCCCGGTCGGCCGTGAGCTGCGCGACAAGAAGTTCATGCGCATCATCTCGCTCGCTCCGGAGGTGCTGTAATGCCGAAGCTGCATGTGAAGAAGGGTGACCTCGTCACCGTCATCGCCGGCAAGGACAAGGGCGCCAAGGGCCGGGTCATCGCCACGCTGCCGAGCCGGGACCGCGTGGTGGTCGAGGGCGTCAACATGATCAAGAAGCACACCAAGGAGACCAACCAGGGTCCGCGTGGCGCCAAGACGGGCGGCGTGCAGACCATGGAGGCTCCCATTCACGTGAGCAACGTGAAGAAGCTCAAGGAAGACAGCGCCAAGGACAAGGCCGCCGACAAGCCCGCCGACAAGAAGGCTGACAAGGCCGACGAGACGGGTGAGGACAGCTGATGACTGCTACGACCACTGAGACCGAGCGTCCGACGCCGCGCCTCAAGACGAAGTACCGCGAGGAGATCGCGGCCAAGCTTCGCGAGGAGTTCGGCATCGAGAACGTCATGCAGATCCCCGGCCTGGTGAAGATCAAGGTCAACATGGGTGTCGGCGAGGCGGCCCGCGACTCGAAGCTGATCGAGGGCGCCGTCCGCGACCTGACCGTGATCACCGGCCAGAAGCCGGCGGTCGTCCGGGCCCGCAAGTCCATCGCCCAGTTCAAGCTGCGCGAGGGCATGCCGATCGGCGCGCACGTCACGCTCCGCGGTGACCGCATGTGGGAGTTCCTCGACCGGCTGCTGGCGCTGGCCCTGCCCCGGATCCGGGACTTCCGCGGCCTGTCGCCGAAGCAGTTCGACGGCAACGGCAACTACACGTTCGGCCTGACCGAGCAGGTCATGTTCCACGAGGTCGACCAGGACAAGGTGGACCGGCCGCGGGGCATGGACATCACGATCGTGACCACCGCGAAGAACGACGACCAGGGCCGGGCGCTGCTCAAGCTTCTCGGCTTCCCCTTCAAGGAGGCCTGATCCAATGGCGAAGAAGTCGCTGATCGCCAAGGCGGGGCGCAAGCAGAAGTTCGATGTGCGCGCCTACACCCGCTGCTCGCGCTGCGGGCGCCCGCGCGCCGTCTACAGGAAGTTCGGCCTGTGCCGCGTGTGCTTCCGCGAGATGGCGCACCGGGGCGAGCTGCCTGGCATCACCAAGTCCAGCTGGTAGTTACCCTTGGGGGATGGCGTTCGTCGTCCCCCACCGGGTGATCGCCCGCCGTACATATCTGTAAATCTCAAACCCGGGGCTCTCGCCGAGAGCTCCCATGACCGCGCCGAAGGTCCACCGGCAGAGCAGTGCACTCCACTGACACTCGGCCGACTGGAAACCGCGGCGAGGAAGGCCACTGGCCATGACGATGACCGACCCGATCGCAGACATGCTCACGCGTCTGCGTAATGCGAACTCGGCGTACCACGACAGCGTGTCGATGCCGTACTCGAAGATCAAGGCGCACATCGCCGAGATCCTCCAGCAGGAGGGCTACATCCAGGCCTGGAGCGTCGAAGACGCCAAGGTCGGCAAGAACCTCGTGGTGGAGCTCAAGTTCGGGCCGAGCCGTGAGCGTTCGCTGGCGGGCCTGCGCCGGGTTTCCAAGCCCGGTCTGCGGGTCTATGCGAAGAAGGACAACCTGCCTCGAGTCCTGGGCGGACTGGGCGTCGCGATCATCTCGACGTCCCACGGTCTCATGACTGACAAGCAGGCCGGCAAGCGTGGTGTGGGCGGGGAAGTCCTCGCCTACGTCTGGTAGAGGGGAGGAACACAGCATGTCACGTATCGGACGGCTGCCCATCCCTGTGCCCAGTGGCGTAGACATCACGATCGACGGCCAGGATGTCCAGGTCAAGGGCCCGAAGGGCACGCTCACTCACAAGATCGCCGAGCCCATCAAGGTGGGTCGCGACGACGACGGCGCCATCGAGGTCACGCGCCCCAGCGACGAGAACAAGGTCCGCGCGCTGCACGGGCTGTCGCGGACGCTGATCGCCAACATGGTGCAGGGCGTCACGCAGGGCTACTCCAAGTCCCTGGAGATCGTCGGCGTCGGTTACCGCGTCCAGGCCAAGGGCCCGACGCAGCTGGAGTTCTCGCTGGGCTTCAGCCACCCGGTCATCGTGAACGCCCCCGAGGGCGTCACCTTCCGCGTCGAGAAGCCGACCCTGTTCCACGTGGACGGCATCGACAAGCAGAAGGTCGGCGAGGTCGCCGCCAACATCCGCAAGCTGCGCAAGCCCGACCCGTACAAGGGCAAGGGCGTGCGCTACCAGGGCGAACAGATCCGCCGCAAGGTCGGAAAGGCTGGTAAGTAGGCATGGCTCCGAAGACTGCGTTCGGCAAGCACACGGCTGCCCGCACCGTCTCGCGGGCCCGCCGTCACCGCCGCGTCCGCAAGCAGGTCGTCGGTACGGCCCAGCGTCCGCGCCTGGTCGTCAACCGCTCGACCCGCCACATGTTCGTCCAGATCGTGGACGACACGGTCGGCCACACGCTGGTGAGCGCGTCCACCATGGACCCCTCGCTGCGCGCGCTGGAGGCGGACAAGACCGAGAAGGCCAAGAAGGTCGGCGAGCTCCTCGCTCAGCGGGCCAAGGAAGCCGGGATCACCGCTGTCGTGTTCGACCGCGGTGGCAACCGCTACGCCGGCCGCATCGCGGCTCTGGCGGACAGCGCCCGCGAAGGCGGGCTCGAGTTCTGATGGCAACTGAGAAGAGGAACCACTGATGGCTGCAGCTCCGCGTCGCGGTGGCGGCACCGGTGGCGAGCGGCGGGACCGTCGTGACGATCGCCGCGGTGGCGCCGCCGACAAGGGCGTCTCGTACATCGAGCGCGTAGTGAAGATCAACCGAGTGGCCAAGGTCGTGAAGGGTGGTCGTCGCTTCAGCTTCACCGCCCTCGTCGTCGTCGGTGACGGCAACGGCCTGGTCGGCGTCGGCTATGGCAAGGCCAAGGAAGTCCCGGCCGCCATCGCCAAGGGCGTCGAAGAGGCGAAGAAGCACTTCTTCAAGGTGCCCCGGATCCAGGGCACGATCCCGCACACCGTGCAGGGCGAGGAGGCGGCCGGTGTCGTCTTCCTGCGTCCGGCGTCCGCCGGTACCGGCGTCATCGCCGGCGGCCCGGTGCGCGCGGTCCTGGAGGCGGCCGGCATCCACGACGTGCTGTCGAAGTCGCTCGGCTCCGACAACCCGATCAACATCGTGCACGCCACCGTGGCGGCTCTGAAGGGCCTCTCCCGGCCCGAGGAGATCGCCGCCCGCCGTGGCCTGCCGATCGAGGACGTGGCTCCGGCCCGGATGCTCAAGGCCCAGCGCGAGGGCATCGCCGAGGCCGCGGCCGCTAAGGCGGTGAGCTAGTCGTGGCACGCCTGAAGATCACTCAGGTTCGCTCGAAGATCGGTGGCAAGCAGAACCAGCGTGACTCGCTGCGCTCGCTTGGCCTGAAGCGAATCGGCGACGTCGTCGTCAAGGAGGACCGCCCCGAGATTCGCGGGATGGTCTCCGTGGTGACGCACCTCGTCGTGGTGGAAGAGGTCGACTAGTCATGACTGACAAGGCTCCGCTGAAGATTCACGACCTGCGTCCGGCCCCCGGCGCCAACAAGCCGAAGATCCGCAAGGGTCGCGGCGAGGCGTCGAAGGGCAAGACCGCCGGTCGCGGCACCAAGGGCAGCCACGCCCGGACGACCGTCCCCCTCGGCTTCGAGGGTGGTCAGGTGCCGCTGCAGAGGCGTCTGCCGAAGCTCAAGGGCTTCTCCAACGCCCTGTTCAAGACGACCTACCAGGTCGTCAACCTCGACAGGCTCGGCGAGCTGTTCCCCGACGGTGGCGACGTCACCGTCGAGGCGCTGGTCGCCAAGGGCGCTGTCCGCAAGAACCAGCCGGTCAAGGTCCTGGGCACCGGGGAGATCTCGGTCGCGGTGAACGTGCAGGCGCATGCCTTCTCGAACGCCGCGAAGGAGAAGATCGCCGCCGCCGGCGGTTCCGTGACCGAGCTGTAAGAGCAATTACGGCGCGTGGGGGCTCTGACAATGGGCCCCCACGCACGTAGTGCGTTAGAGTTCGCGAGACGGCAGGATTCTGTCCTGCTCGATTTGACCTGAGACTCAGATGGCAGATCCCCGCACCATCGCATACTCACATCGCCTCATAGGCGCGCAGGAGGGACCGTGCTGACCGCGTTTACCCGGGCGTTCCGGACGCCGGACCTGCGCAAGAAGTTGCTCTTCACCCTGGGCATCATCGCGCTGTTCCGTCTCGGCTCGGTTCTTCCGACTCCGGGCGTTCACGTTCAGAATCTGGCGGCCTGCTTCGACCAGGCCCGTGAAGGCGCCAACGGAAACGTCTACGGAATGGTGCAGCTGTTCAGCGGCGGCGCCCTTCTGAAACTTTCAGTGTTCGCGCTGGGCATCATGCCCTACATCACCGCGAGCATCATCCTTCAGCTGCTGGTCGTCGTCATCCCGCGACTCGAAGCGCTCAAGAAGGAGGGCCAGTCCGGTCAGGCCAAGATCACGCAGTACACGCGTTACCTGACCATCGCACTCGGCGTCCTCCAGTCGACCGCGTTCATCGCCCTGGCCCGGTCCGGGCAGCTGTTCCCGAACTGTCAGCAGAACGTGCTGCTCGACCCCGACAACATCTTCCAGATCGTGACCATGGTCATCATCATGACCGCGGGTACCTCTGTGATCATGTGGCTGGGCGAGCTCATCACGGATCGCGGTGTCGGCAACGGCATGTCGATCCTGATCTTCACCTCGGTCGTGTCGATCTTCCCGTCCGAGATGGCCAACATCTTCCAGGCGAACAAGTTCACCTTCGCGGCCGTGCTCGTGGTCGGCGTGTTCCTCGTGGCCGCCGTGGTCTTCGTCGAGCAGGCGCAGCGCCGGATCCCGGTGCAGTACGCCAAGCGGATGGTCGGACGCCGGATGTACGGCGGCACGTCGACCTACATCCCGCTGAAGGTCAACCAGGCCGGCATCATCCCGGTCATCTTCGCCTCGTCGCTGCTCTACCTGCCGCAGCTGATCACCTCGCTGTTCGCGAACGCCGAGAACCCCAACGCGGTCATCCAGTGGATCTCGCAGAACCTCGCGACCGGTGACACGCCGATCTACATGGCGACGTTCTTCCTCCTGATCGTCTTCTTCACCTACTTCTACGTGTCCATCACCTTCAACCCCACTGAAGTGTCCGACAACATGAAGAAGTACGGTGGGTTCATTCCGGGCATCCGTCCGGGCCGGCCGACGGCTGAGTACCTCAACTTCGTGCTCACCCGCCTGACCACGCCCGGTGCGCTCTATCTGGGTCTGATCTCCATGGTCCCGATCGTCGCGCTCGCGGTGGCCGGTGCGAGCCAGAACTTCCCGTTCGGAGGGACGAGCATTCTGATCATGGTTGGTGTCGGCCTGGACACGGTCAAGCAAATCGAGAGCCAGCTGCAGCAGCGTAACTACGAAGGCTTCCTGCGGTAGTGCGTCTCGTTCTCGTCGGGCCCCCTGGAGCGGGTAAAGGGACCCAGGCCCAGTACATAGCATCGAACCTGTCCATCCCGAAGATCTCGACAGGTGACATTTTCCGTGCCAACGTCTCCGGGGGCACGGAGCTAGGCAAGCTCGCCAAGACCTACATGGACCGCGGTGACCTGGTGCCTGACCAGGTGACCATCGCCATGGTCCGTGACCGCCTCTCGGAGGACGACGCGCAGGACGGTTTCCTGCTCGACGGCTTCCCCCGCAACGTGCCCCAGGCCGAGATCCTCAAGAAGATGCTCGCCGACTGGGGCCAGGGGCTCGATCTCGTGCTGGAGCTCGTGGTCGACGACGACGAGGTGGTCAGGCGCCTGGCGGGACGGCGTACGTGCAGCCAGTGCGGGCGCATCTGGCACGTGGAGTTCGACGACAAGCAGGACGACCGGTGCGACGCCTGCGACGGCACGCTGTTCCAGCGTGACGACGACAAGGAGGAGACCGTCAGGCACCGCCTGGAGGTCTACCAGGAGCAGACGGCACCCCTGATCTCCTACTACGCCGACGAGGGAACCCTGGTCGGCGTGGACGCCACGGGGCCGGTGGAGGAGGTCACCCAGCGGGCCATGGACGCGATCCGTCCGTTCCTGGGGTGAGTTCCCGAGGCTGTTCGCGGAGGTGGCACGGAAATCCGTGCCACCTCGCGGTTATTGTGGGGGAATTGGGCTCCGATGTTGCCCGTTGAAGCCCTTGGGGGTGCCGTACGTGTTCAAAAGAAACAAGCATGGAATCCAGATCAAGTCGCCTGAGCAGCTGGAGAAGATGCGCGCCGCGGGCCTGGTGGTGGGGCGCACGCTCGATCTGCTGAAGCGGGCCGTCGAGCCCGGCATCACGCCGCTCGACCTCGACGTGATCGCGGAGAAGGCGATCAGGGACGAGGGCGCGATCCCGTCCTTCAAGGGCTACCAGGGCTTTCCCGCCTCGATCTGCGCCTCGGTGAACAACGAGGTGGTCCACGGGATCCCCACGGCCGCGCGCAAGCTGCGCGAGGGCGACATCATCGCGATCGACTGCGGCGCCATCCTGGACGGCTGGCACGGCGACTCCGCCGTGACGGTCGCGGTGGGTGAGGCGGATCCGAAGCTGCTGGAGCTGATCCGGATCACCGAGGAGGCGATGTGGGCCGGCATCAGGGCGTTGAAGCCCGGCCGCCACCTCTCCGACATCGGCCACGCGATCGAGCGCTACGTCAAGTCCCAGGGCAGGTTCGGCATCCCGCCCGAGTACGGCGGTCACGGCATCGGCACCGAGATGCACATGGACCCGTGGATCGCCAACCACGGCAAGCCCGGGCGCGGCCCCGTCCTGGAGGCGGGCATGTGCCTGGCCATCGAGCCCATGGTCAACCTCGGGTCGGAGCGGACGCGGGTGCTGGCCGACGACTGGACCGTGGTGACGGTGGACGGGAAACCGTCCGCACACTTCGAACACAGCGTCGCGGTAACACATAATGGTCCTTGGGTGCTAACTGCCCTAGATGGGGGCAAAGAGCGCCTATCGCAGTCTTAGCCGCGAGTCCGGGAGTGGGTGGGTATGGCGCAGAGTCCCGAGATGCGTGCTTCCGACGTCGATCGTGATCAGGTGGCCGCCGTGCTGCGTGAACACACCGCCGAAGGCCGCATCACCATGGACGAGTTCAACGAGCGGCTCGAACAGCTCTACAGGAGCAGGACCTATGGTGAGCTGGCCAGGCTCACCGCGGACCTGCCGGACGTCGACCTGCGCAACCGCCCCGCCAAGATCTCCCCGCAGCCGGTCGCCAAGCGCGGCATGCACCCCGGGATGATGGCGGCCTGGAGCGCGTGGGCGGCGGCCAGCGCGATCAACTGGGTCGTCTGGTTCATCGTCAGCCTCGCCTCCGATGACTTCGCCTATCCGTGGCCGCTCTGGGTGATGGGCCCCTGGGGGGCCATTCTGCTGGTCAGCACCATTTTCGGGAGAAGCGGGAAAGAGGAGTGAAGGGCCCGGTATCTGTGCACTAGTGCACTGTGCGTATTCGTCCACAGATGGAAATCGCGTGGCTTCCTAACGTGAGCGGTGTCGAGAACACGACTCACGGAGGAACCGAAATGCGCAAGATCATTGCAGCCGCAGCCCTCGCCGGTTCGATGACCGTCACCGGTCTCGCGCTCGCCCCCGCCGCCCAGGCGTCCGCCGCCCCGGCCGCCACCCAGGCGTCGGCCACCGCCGGCACCTGGGGGAAGTACTACTCCAGCAACAAGAAGGCCTACGCCTACGGGAAGACCTGGTCCTTCAAGGGCAAGGTCCACACGAAGTGGTACGGCAAGGAGTTCACCTCCAAGCACGGCTACGTCTGGTTCCGGTACGAGTACAAGAACGGCAGGACCGGCAAGCACTTCTACCGCTGGAACGGTTCGACCGGCCACACCTGGAGCAAGTCGAACATCAAGAAGCTGTACACCTACACCTGCTGGGGCGGCGCCACCAAGTACTGCGGCTCGGTGCACCGCATCTACTAGCAGCCCATTCCCCGCACCAGGAAGGCCCGCCGCTCCCCGGCGGGCCTTCTTGACGCGTGAGAGCTGATGCGCGGGGCGGGACGCGGCGGAGATGGTCCGAGACGGGGAACGGTTCGGGTAGACTGGGGCGTGGTTGTGTCAGGACACCTGGCACGCGTTTCGCGTTTTCCGCCATGGTGTCGTACACTCCTTAGTCGGCTCACTATGACTATCACGCGTCGGCGCCCCTTGCCGGTCGCCGCTCTCTCCGGAGCGTGAGGTCGCGGCTGCTTAGTGAACCGGAGCCTCAGACGATCGATCAGTGAAACGCGAGGGATTTTGGCCAAGAAAGACGGCGCCATCGAGATCGAGGGCACTGTGGTTGAGTCGCTCCCGAACGCCATGTTCCGGGTGCAGCTCGACAACGGCCATAAGGTCCTGGCCCACATCAGCGGACGGATGCGGATGCACTACATCCGGATTCTGCCGGACGACCGGGTAGTCGTGGAACTGAGCCCCTATGACCTCAGTCGTGGGCGGATCGTCTACCGATACAAGTAAGACGTCTGAGGACATAAAGGACTATGAAGGTAAAGCCGAGCGTCAAGAAGATCTGCGACAAGTGCAAGGTGATTCGCCGGCACGGTCGCGTCATGGTGATCTGCGACAACCTGCGCCACAAGCAGCGCCAGGGCTAGTCGCCGCAAGGCTTCTCCGAGTCCGCCCCGATCAGGGTGCGGGCTCGACGCATGAGAAGTCTGCTTCGTAAGCGCGTGTCACACCCGAGCAGGCAGGCCTCATCAGAGACCTGGACCACTCGGGAGACCCCCGGTCGGAGGCCGGGGCCCTCACCCCGGGCATGGGGAGGGGAGGTGGCGCGCAAGACCTCCGCCACAACGAAGGAGAATGCCCACCATGGCTCGCCTGGTTGGCGTCGACCTCCCCCGCGACAAGCGGCTGGAGATCGCTCTCACCTACATCTACGGCATCGGCCGCACCCGCGCCCAGGAGATCCTCCAGGCGACCGGTGTGAGCCCCGACCTCCGCGTGCACCAGCTCTCCGACCAAGAGCTCGTCCCGATGCGTGACTACATCGAGGCGAACTTCAAGATCGAGGGTGACCTGCGCCGCGAGGTCCAGGCCGACATCCGACGCAAGATCGAGATCGGTTGCTACCAGGGCATCCGGCACCGCAAGGGCCTCCCCGTCCACGGCCAGCGCACGCAGACCAACGCGCGCACCCGCAAGGGCAAGAAGAAGACCGTGGCCGGCAAGAAGAAGCCCGGCAAGAAGTAGTAGTCCACCGGAGCGCGAACGGTCAGGCCCGGGAGCGGTAGCTCGCGTGACCAGCGAGGGCCGAGTAAGCGCGACCATTCAGCACAGCCGCGGACCGAAGACCTCAGGAGTTGAAGGCAAGCAATGCCTCCTAAGAGCCGTCAGGGCGCGCCTAAGAAGGTGCGCCGCAAGGAGAAGAAGAACGTCGCTCACGGGCACGCCCACATCAAGAGCACGTTCAACAACACGATCGTCTCGATCACCGACCCCAACGGGAACGTGATCTCCTGGGCCAGCGCGGGCCACGTGGGCTTCAAGGGCTCCCGTAAGTCCACCCCGTTCGCCGCTCAGATGGCCGCCGAGAACGCCGCCCGCCGCGCCATGGAGCACGGCATGCGCAAGGTCGACGTCTTCGTGAAGGGCCCCGGCTCCGGCCGGGAGACCGCGATCCGCTCGCTCCAGGCCACCGGCCTGGAGGTGGGCTCGATCCAGGACGTCACCCCCGTTCCGCACAACGGCTGCCGGCCGCCCAAGCGCCGCCGCGTCTGATTCCAGGAGATAGAGAGAAATGGCTCGTTACACGGGCGCGGACTGCAAGCTGTGCCGCCGGGAGAAGACCAAGCTCTTCCTCAAGGGCAGCAAGTGCGATTCCGCCAAGTGCCCCATCGAGATCCGTCCTTACCCGCCGGGTGAGCACGGCCGCGGACGCCCCAAGGAGTCCGAGTACCAGCTTCAGCTTCGCGAGAAGCAGAAGACCCGCCGCATCTACGGCGTCCTCGAGAAGCAGTTCCGCAACTACTACGAGGAAGCCGCGGGCAAGAGCGGCAAGTCGGGTGAGGTTCTCCTCCAGATCCTGGAGAGCCGCCTCGACAACGTCGTCTACCGCGCCGGTTTCGCGCAGTCGCGTGACGCCGCCCGCCAGCAGGTCCGCCACGGCCACATCATGGTCAACGGCAAGAAGGTGGACATCCCGTCCTACCGTGTGCGCGAGCACGACATCATCGAGGTGCGCGAGACCAAGCGCAGCCTGATGCCGTACGAGGTGGCCCGCGCCACCGCCGGCGAGCGCACCGTCCCGGCCTGGCTGGGCGTCGTGCCGGACAAGCTCCGCATCCTGGTGCACCAGCTGCCCGTCCGGCAGCAGATCGACACCCAGGTGCAGGAGCAGCTGATCGTCGAGTACTACTCGAAGTAGTCACTCGCCTTCCTGGTTCTCGTACGGTTCCCGTACGAGAACTAGGCTGTTTCATCGGAGTGGCGTCATATAGCGGGCGCCACACGAAAAAGGGGAGACCCGCACATGCTGATCGCTCAGCGCCCGACTCTTCTCGAAGAGTCCATCGACGAGACGCGTTCCCGGTTCATCATCGAGCCGCTGGAGCCGGGCTTCGGCTACACCATCGGCAACTCGCTCCGCCGCACGCTGCTGTCGTCCATCCCGGGCGCGGCCGTGACGAGCATCCGGGTGGAGGGCGTGCTGCACGAGTTCTCGACCGTTCCCGGGGTCAAGGAAGACGTCACCGACATCATCCTCAACCTCAAGGAACTCGTCGTGTCCTCCGAGCACGACGAGCCGGTCGTGATGTACCTGCGCAAGCAGGGTCCGGGCGAGGTCACCGCCGCCGACATCGCGCCGCCGGCCGGTGTCGAGGTGCACAACCCCGAGCTGCGCATCGCCACGCTCAACAGCAAGGCGAAGCTGGAGATGGAGCTGACGGTCGAGCGTGGCCGCGGCTACGTCTCCGCCGCCCAGAACAAGCAGCCCGGCCAGGAGATCGGCCGCATCCCGATCGACTCCATCTACTCGCCGGTCCTCAAGGTCACCTACAAGGTCGAGGCGACCCGAGTCGAGCAGCGCACCGACTTCGACCGCCTGATCCTCGACGTCGAGACCAAGCCGGCCATGAAGCCCCGCGACGCGGTGGCCTCCGCCGGAAAGACCCTCGTCGAGCTCTTCGGCCTGGCCCGTGAGCTCAACGTCGAGGCCGAGGGCATCGACATCGGCCCGTCGCCGACCGACGCGGCCCTGGCCGCCGACCTGGCGCTGCCGATCGAGGAGCTCAACCTCACCGTCCGCTCGTACAACTGCCTCAAGCGCGAGGGCATCCACACCGTGGGCGAGCTGGTCGCGCGGAGCGAGCAGGACCTGCTCGACATCCGCAACTTCGGCGCGAAGTCGATCGAAGAGGTCAAGCAGAAGCTGCACGAGATGTCGCTGGCGCTCAAGGACTCCCCGCCCGGGTTCGACCCGAGCGCGGTGGCCGGCGGCGGCTACGACGACGACGACAGCGCGTACGTCGAGACCGAGCAGTACTGACCCGCGCGGGCCCCTGATCGCGGGGGCCCGCCGGGCAAGGCCGCACCCGCGCGGCCTTCGTATCGCGGGGGGCCGCGACGGCCTCCCGCCCGACCCCGGTACCTGGCACGGCCGGGGCGGTTAACTCACAAGGAGAGAGCAATGCCCAAGCCCACCAAGGGCGCACGTCTTGGCGGCAGCCCGGCCCACGAGCGGCTGATCCTGGCCAACCTGGCCACCGATCTGTTCCGCCACGGCAAGATCCGCACGACGGTCACCAAGGCCAAGCGCCTCCGCCCGCTGGCGGAGCGCCTGATCACCAAGGCGAAGAAGGGCGACATCCACAACCGTCGCCAGGTGCTCACGGTCGTCAAGGACAAGGGCGT
This sequence comes from Nonomuraea sp. CA-218870, assembly GCF_050936535.1. Lineage (NCBI taxonomy): Bacteria > Bacillati > Actinomycetota > Actinomycetes > Streptosporangiales > Streptosporangiaceae > Nonomuraea > Nonomuraea sp. CA-218870. The sequence goes on from NZ_JBNJMN010000001.1 coordinate 1,461,892, forward strand.
CGTCCACCACCTCTTCACCGAGATCGCGACGACGTTCGCCGAGCGTCCCGGCGGCTACACCCGGATCACCAAGATCGGGGCGCGGAAGGGCGACAACGCCCCGATGGCCGTCATCGAGCTGGTGACCGAGCCGCTGAACACGGTGACCCGCACCTCCGCTCCGGCCGCCGCCCCCGCCGCTCCGGCGCAGGAGGAGCAGGCCGAGGCGAAGACCGACGCCGACACCGAGGCGAAGGCCGAGACCGAGGAGAGCGCCGAGGCTCCGGCCGAGGCCAAGAGCGACGACGCCGCCGAGGCGCCGGAGGCGAAGAAGGACGAGGCCTGAGACACGAGGCCCGACGGGCCCGGACCTCTTGATCGGGGTTCGGGCCCTTTGTCGTCCTCGTGACCGTGTGTTTCTTCGCCTGGAGGTGATCGTGGTACGGCTGCGGCTGGATCTCGGGTACGACGGGAGCGGATTCTCCGGCTGGGCCCGTCAGCCCGCGTTGCGTACCGTGCAGGGGGAGATCGAGCTGGCGCTCGGCCGGATCCTCCGGCTGGAGGACCCGGCGCTGACCGTCGCGGGGCGCACCGACGCCGGAGTGCACGCGCGCGGGCAGGTGGCGCACCTGGACGTGCCGGACGAGGCCCTGGCGCAGCTCGACGGCAACCGGCCGGAGCCGCTGGGGACGGACGAGCGGCTCGCCGCGCTCGTGAGGAGGCTCGGAGGCGTCCTTCCCGCGGATGTCCGTGTTTTTCGGGTCTCCATGGCCCCTGAGGGCTTCGACGCGCGTTTTTCTGCCTTGTCCCGGCGGTACGCGTACCGGGTGAGCGACGCCCCCGGCGGTGGCGATCCGCTGCGGCGGCACGAGGTCCTGTGGCACAACCGCCCGCTCGACCTCGACGCGCTGAACACCGCCGCCTCCCGGCTGCTCGGCGAGCACGACTTCGCCGCGTTCTGCAAGAAACGCGAGGGCGCCACCACCATCCGGGAGCTGCAGCGGCTCGACTGGGCGCGCGACCCCGACGGGGTGCTGGTCGCGACCGTGGTGGCCGACGCGTTCTGCCACTCGATGGTACGGGCCCTCGTCGGCTCCCTCCTGGCAGCGGGCGACGGCCGGAGGCCGGTCGAGTGGCCGGGACAGGTGCTCGCCGCGGGCGTACGCGACACCGGGGTGCACGTGGCGCCCGCGCACGGCCTGTGCCTGGAAGAGGTCTGCTACCCGCCGGACGAGGAACTCGCGGCCCGCGCCACCACCACGCGGCGGGTGCGCACCCTGACCCTCGAAGGCTGAATCCGCCGGGCCGGAGACTCAGTTGTCGGCGACGCGGCGTTCCAGGACCTTGGCCGTCTCGTCGCGGAACTCGCTGCTCACCTTGACCAGGGTCTTCTCCTTGCCGTTCGGCGTGTGGCCGTCGGCGTGGGTGGCGTAGCTGAAGACGATGTAGCGGCCCCACACCAGCCCGGCCGCGTAGCCGCCGGCGATGTTCACCCGGTCGCCGCCGGACCCGCCGGGGCCCGCCAGGCCGCGGAACCACAGGTTGCGGTCGAGGTTCTTGGCCTGGTCGACCTCCAGGGCGGCGTCCCTGCTCGGCAGGACCGCGATGCCGGTGGTCACCGCGTAGCGGCGCTTGCGGTCGACGTACGTGGCGCGCAGCACGCGGTTGCACTTCTGCGCCTTCAGCGCCTCCGCGAACGGCCCCGACGCGGCGTCCGCGCAGTCGTCGTCCAGCTCCGACCTGACCCGGGTGAACGTGGTGCCGGCCGCGTCCACCTTCTTGTCCGGGAACGCCTCCTTGAGCGACAGCGCCTTCGGATCGGTGATCTCCGAGTTGAGCATGGACGTGCCGGACGGCTGCGCGGGGGTGGTGACGGAGGGCGCGGCGGTGGGAGCCGTCGTGGGGGCGGCGGTGGGGGCGGCGGTGGGGGCGGCCACGCCCGTGGGCGCCGACGAGTTGACGGACCGGACGGCGAAGAACCCGCCCGTGGCGACCCCGGCGAGCACCAGCACGCCGAGCGTGGCGAACAGCGCCCGCTTGCTCTTCGGCGGCTCCTGGACCTGGATGGACGCGAGCGACTGCCCGAAGGGACCGCCCTGCCCTGGACCGCTCTGCCCGGGACCGCCCTGGCTCAGGGGGGTCAGTTCACCCTGCCGGGGTGGCCGTCCGGCGAGTTCGCCGAGGGCCGGTGATCGGCCGGGTCGTGCGGGCGGCAGGCCGGTGGGTCCGCCCTCGGCGGGCGACCGGCGGGGGACGGGCGTGCCGGGTGGAGATCCCTGCGGCGGAACGAGGCCGCCCTGAGTCGAGCCCGTCGCACCGGTGGCGCCCTGAGCGGGGCTGGCGGCGCGCGGCGTACCCGGTCCGCCGCTCGGCACGCCTGGCGCACTCGGGGGCGGGCCGGCGGGGGTCTGCCGCCCGGAGTGGGGCGCGCCCCCGGCCGGTCGAGCGGGGCCCGGCGCGGGCGGCATGTCTCCAGCGGCCGGGGAGGTCGCCACGGAGCCCAGCGGGGTCTGCGGCCCGCCGCGGGGCGTACCCCCGCCTTGGGTCACACCTCCGGCTTGGGGCGTGCCTCCGGCTTGGGGCGTGCCTCCGGCTTGGGTCACACCTCCGCCTTGCGGCGTGCCTCCGTCTTGGGGTGTGCTTCCGGCTTGGGCGACACTTCCGGCTTGGGCGACACTTCCGGCTTGCGGCGTGCCTCCGGCTTGGGGCAGGTGGGCGCCGAAGCCGCCCGGAGGCGGAACGGGAACCCCTTGGATCACGCTGCCCAAGGTCTGCGGTCCTGGATCGGCTGGAGTCTCCTGGCCGCCTGCGGCAGCAGGACGCGGGTCGGTTCCGATCCCGGCGGGGCCGTCTTCGACGGGTGTCAGGGAGGCGGCGGCGCCACCCCCAGCCTCGGGCTGAGCGTCGCCTTCAGTCGTGAGCTGAGGGCTGTCACCGGCCGGGCGCTCGCCCTGGAGAGAGACGGCCTCCCGCTGACCGGGCTCGGCGTCTTCCCCGGACCCCTGGGCGTTCCCGCCGGACCCTGACGAGGCGGACCGGCGCCCCCAGACCTCGGACGCGAACGGGAGGTCGAGCTGGTCGCGGGACTCCGGGGCGGGGGGCGGCCAGACGGGAATGTCGTTCGGTTCGGTCCGGCGACCCGTATGCCTCCTCCGGGGTTCGTGCGAGGTCTCGGAGTCATCCGTGGCATGGGACGCACCGGGAGGACGACCGCCGCCCGGGGACCGCTCGGCGGAGGGGCCGCCCTGGAGGGGAGCCTCGGCACGATGAGCGCCGTCCGGCGCGGACCGTCCGACGTGAGGGCTGTCCCCGGAGGTGGGCGGAGCGCTGACCGGGGACCGCTCGGCGGCAGCGCCGGCATGATGAGCCGAAGGGTCGCCTTGGGCGGGGGCGGTGGGCGCGGCGAGCGCATGGGCGCCGCTTGAGGACTGTCGGGGGGTGGGGCCGCCCTGGATGGGATCGCCCGCTGCCTCGGGGGCAGGCTTGTCGGGGGCGGGCGGGGGCACGGCGCCCTGCTGGGCGGCGGGGGAGAGCTTCGGGTCGAACAGCGGCGCCGGCGGCCCCTTCCGTCCGGGCGACGGCACCGGCATCCCCGGCCCCGCCTTCCGCGCGAACGGCGGCACGCGGCCCGGCCGGGTCGGCCCTTCGGCGCCCTGCTGCCGATCGGCGTCCGGTTCCTGGTCGTAGGAGGGGCGGGTCGGCTCCACGCCGTAGGGCGGCCTGGGGTCCTCCACCGGGTAGAGCTCCTCCGCGTCCAGCCCGTACGGCGGGGGGCCCTCGTCTCCGGAGGGCGGAGCCGCGTCGTGGTCGGCGGGGGTGGGCGCACTGAGAGGTACGGGCCGCGCCGCCATCGCGTCCGGGTCGAAGTAACGCGACGGCCCTGACGGCACCGGTTCGGCTCCCCAGCTGTCGGCGGAGTCGGAGGCCGACGCGGGGTCGGGACGGCGACCGGCGGATTCGCCCCAGCTGATCGGCCCGGCTGTCCAGCCTTCCGCGGCCGGGGGCTCGCCGGGCGGAGTCGGACCAGGTCCCCACGGCGGGCGCACGGACGCGGCGACGTCACCCTCGCCGGCGACGCGGTGATCGCCGGTCTGGGGGATGCGTCCGTAGGGACGGGTGTCGTGCTGGTCGGGCTGGGGGCCGTGCTCGTGGGGCCGGTCGTTCTGGTGGATGCGTTGGTACGGCCGGGTCTCGCGCTCGTCGCTCTGGCCGCCACTCCCGGGCGGCGTCTCCTGCCGGGGATCGCGTTCGTACGGGTGGGCGTGGTGCTCGCCGGTCTGGGGGCCGCGCTCGTACGGACGGGGCTGGTGCGGGCCGGGCTGGGGCGCGGGGGTGTCGTCGTCGGGTTCGAGCTCGCCGGTGGCGGCCGGCCACGGGGGCATGGCGGGGGAGTCGGTGACCGGCGTCGGCCATACCTGCATGCCGGCGGCCGCGGCGGTGAACGCCTGGGGAGGCCCCCAGCGCGTGCCGCCGAGGTCGGCGGGCTTTCCCCAGGAGCTCTTCGGCGGCTGGGAGATGACGGGCGGGACGACGGAGACGCTCGTGGGCGACTCCTCGTCGTCCGCGAACCAGTCGTACGTCGCACCCTCCGCGGCCTGCACCTCCCAGGGCTGGGCGCCGGGGAAGGGCGGAGGGGCCTGCTCGGCGGCGGTGCGTACGTCTGAAGAGCCGCTGTCCCGTGGCGGAAGGGGGCCGGTGTCTCGCATGCCCTCGCTGTCTCGTGCGTGGGGTACGCCCGAAGGGGGGTTGTCTCGTACGGGCGCGGCCGGGGTGGTGTCCCGTACGCCTGAGGGGGCGGCGGGACGGGACGGCGGGGCGGCGTCGGAGTCGTCGACGGAGAGCCAGGACTCGGCGGGAGCGGCGCCCGCGGGCTGCCAGGCGTCCTCGCGCGATGGCTCGCCCTCGACCGTGAGCCAGGCTCGCGCCGAGGGGTCGTCCGGGTATGCCGGTGGACTCCCCTGCTCGCTGGGTTGCTGACGACCGAAGCTCGGCGGGGGCGTCGGGGGTGCGCCGCCCGCTTCCCTGCGCTCGTGCCCTGACCCGGGTCCCTGCCCACGCATAAGGCGAGCGTAGCGAGAGTCCCTAGATCGTTCTCTCGGTATGAGTGTTCCGGGCCTTAGGAATCGTCACTTTTGCGGGATTTCGCGTACGAAGTGAAGGTTCAGGCCGCGCGGGCGCCCGTCAGCGTCCGTACGTCGAGGGCCTTGAAGACCGTCGCCTTGGTGATGTCGTCGGCCGCCTGGAAGAGACGCTTGGACGCGTTCTTGTCGGGCTCGGAGCCGTCCTTGTTCTGGAACCAGACCAGGACCGCGTAGTGGCCGTGGGTCCACACCTTGGCGCCGCCGCTGCCGGAGCCGAGGAACTTGGTCACCTCGTCCTTGCCCGCGAGGGGCTTGACGTAGTTGGACTTGTCGCCGGACTTGGCCACCCTGGCGGCGTTCTTGGTCGTGCTGAGGTTGGCCACGCCGACCGTGCCGATGATCTCCCCCTTCTTGTCACGGAAGCTGGCCCGCATCATCTGGGTGCACTTGGCCGACTTGAGGGCCTTCGTGATCTTCTCGCCGAGCACGCCGTCGCCGCACTTCTTGTCCTTGCTGGTGACGGTCATCTCGTACGAGCGACCCGAGGCGGTGATCTTCTTGGACCCGAAGAGCTCCTTCAGCGTGAGCGGGTCGGGGTCCGTGCTGCGGCTGCCCGCGTAACCGAACTCGCCGGGCGGGGCCGACGGGAGCGGGGCGGAGGTGCGCTGGGCCGAGCTGGACACGGCGGCCGGGTCGTCCGCGTTGAACATCACCGCCAGGCCGCCGCCGAGCAGCGCGAGCACGCCGACGCCGGCGAGCGAGGCCCACAGCGGGCCGCGGGAACGGGGGCCCTCGTCGTACGGGCTCCAGGTCCGGGGGCTGGCCTTCTCCGTCTGCTCCGGCTTGTCGGGGCTGTCCACCTGGTCGGCCTTGTCCGCCTTGGTGGCCTTGGCTGCCTTGGACCTGCCGCGCCTGCCGCGACCGGCGTCCTTGGGCTCGTCGCCGCCGGGCAGCGGGGCGTCTCCGGGGGGACCGGCCGGCGGCTGCTGCGCGTTCGCGGTGGTGAACGCCTCCGTGGGCTGCGGCGCGCCGGGCGGCGGCTTCCGGTTGCTCGGCGTGAACGCGTCGGACTGGCCGGTGGCGAACGGGTCGGACGGGTTCCTCGGACCCGAGGGGATCGGGGGCCCCTGCGGGCCGGTGGCGAGGGGGACCGGCGCGCCCAGCGGGCCGGTGGGCGGGCCGGCGAGCGGGTCGGAAGGGCCTCGCGGGCCGGGCGGGCCTGCGGGGCCTCCCCGGTCGCCCGCGGCGAAGGGGCCGGACGGGCCCTGCTGGCGGGGTGTGAAGGCGTCACCGGCCGGGGGGAATCCGCCGGTGGGCGGCTGTCCGTCGGCGCCCTGCTGGACGGGCGTGAAGAAGCCGGAGTCGGCCGGTGGCTGGCGGTCTCTACGAGAACGACGCGGGGTGCCGTCTGTGCCGGTTTGCGGTTCCTCGGGAAAACCCATGCGGAGACATTACCGTGAAGGTGGTCACGAACGTCCGAAGTCCTGCGTCCACCAAGGCCCGCCGGGGCCCCACACCACGCCGACGCCGATGGCGTTGAAGTCGCAGTTGAGCATGTTGCGGCGGTGGTCGGGACTGGCGAGCCAGCCCTGGACCGCCTCCTCGGCGGAGGCGTAGCCGCGGCCGATGTTCTCGGCGGTGCCGTTGCGGTACCCGGCCCGTTCCATCCGGTCCCAGGGCGAGGAGCCGTCGGGCGACTCGTGGGTGAACTGCCCGGACCGGGCCATCTCCATGGAGTGCGTACGGGCCGCCCTGGTGAGCCTGGGATCGGACGTGAGCGGGCGGCAGCCCTTCCTGGCCCTGGCGGCGTTGGTGAGGCGGACGACGTCGGCGGCCATGCCGGGCATGCTCCTGATCGACTGGTCGTCGCCCAGCACCCGGACCGGGTCGTCGTCGGTGAAGCCGGGGATCTCGCCGGTGGGGCTCTTCGTGGGCCGGACGTCGGCCTCGGCCTGGGCGCGCGGCATCGTGGTGGTCGCCTGCCTGGGGACCCGCTCGGCCTGGGGCTGCGCCTTCGGCGGCGTGGCGCGCGGGGTGGCCTGGGCGGTGGTGGGCGGCGTGGTCTCGTTCAGGAAGATGTGGTCGTCGGGTATCGAGTCGCCGGACATGCGGCCGAGCAGGACACCCGTGAACAGGGCCGCCGCGAGCAGGCCCACGGCACCCAGGTTGGTCCGGCGCCGGACGGTCCGCTGGGTGTGCCGGGTGTGAGAACTCTGCCACATACCGCCACCAACGATAGGGATGTCGGGTCCTGGTAAAGAAGGGATTGCAGGGAACCGAAATAGATTCGTTCTGTGGTCAGGTAGAATCACCACTGGTTACCGGTCTTTTGACTGCCCTCCCGAGGGCAGGTAACCTCTCGTTCGTTGTGTGCATAGGTCCGCGTGACCGATGCGCGGCGCGTCCGGCGTCATCTCCCATCATCATGGCCATCGGGCCGGGAGACGGAAGGTCCGGGCCGTCGTGTGCCCGCACCGACCGACCCCAAGCGCCGCCGTTTCCCGGCGGCGCGCCGAAGACGCGAGCATAAAGAAGGCTACGACCGTGCGCACGTACTCACCGAAGCCCGCCGACGTCCAGCGTCAGTGGTACGTCATCGACGCGACCGATGTCGTCCTGGGCAGGCTGGCCAGCCACGTCGCGACCCTGCTCCGCGGCAAGCACAAGCCGATCTTCGCCAACCACGTCGACACCGGTGACTTCGTCATCGTCATCAACGCTGACAAGATCGCGCTCAGTGGCAACAAGCTCGAGCAGAAGAAGGCGTACCGCCACTCGGGTTACCCCGGCGGTCTGCGTTCCGTCACCTACGGCGAGCTCATGGAGAAGCGGCCCGACAAGGCCGTCGAGAAGGCCGTCAAGGGCATGCTGCCGAAGAACTCCCTCGGCCGGAAGATGATCAAGAAGCTGAAGGTCTACGCGGGTTCCGAGCACCCGCACCAGGCCCAGCGGCCCGTGCCGTTCGAGATCACCCAGATCGCCCAGTAGACCCCCCTGCGGGGGGTGCCCCCCGCATGCCCCCCGAACGAACGGGGGGAGTGGACCTAGTTTGATGTCGTGGGGAGACCCCACGCCTTGTCCCTGGCGGGGCAAGCGAAAGATTTCAGAGGAGAACCGTGGCTGAGCCCACCGGTGTCGAGACGGTCGTCGAGGCCGAGCAGGAGGACTTCTCCAGCGAGGAGTTCCCGTCCGAGTACACCACCGAATCCGCCGCCAGCGCTGACGCCCCCGTGCGCAAGCCCGTGACCACGGGCAACTCGTACGGCACCGGCCGCCGGAAGGAGGCGATCGCCCGCGTGCGCATCGTCCCCGGCACCGGCAAGTGGACGATCAACGGTCGTTCGCTCGACGCCTACTTCCCGAACAAGGTTCACCAGCAGATCGTCAACGAGCCCTTCGTGGTGCTCGGCGCCGAGGAGGCGTTCGACGTCATCGCGCGCATCGACGGCGGCGGCGTGACCGGCCAGGCCGGTGCGCTGCGCATGGGCCTGTCCCGCGCGCTGGCGATCCTGGACGTCGAGGTCAACCGCCCGCCGCTGAAGAAGGCCGGCTTCCTCACCCGTGACGCCCGCGCCACGGAGCGGAAGAAGTACGGCCTCAAGAAGGCCCGCAAGGCTCCGCAGTACAGCAAGCGCTAAGTTGGCGCGGCTGTTCGGCACCGACGGGGTGCGTGGGGTCGCAGGACGCGACCTCACGGCCGAGCTCGCCATGGACCTCTCGGTCGCGGCGGCTCACGTCCTCGGCGATGCAGGCGTGTTCGCCACCGGCTCCAGCCTCAGGCGGCCGGTGGCGGTCGTAGGCCGGGACCCGCGTGCCTCGGGGGAGTTCCTCGAGGCCGCCGTGGTCGCCGGCCTCGCGTCGTCCGGAGTGGATGTGCTGCGCCTCGGCGTGCTGCCCACCCCGGCCGTCGCCCACCTCACGGCCGCGCTCGGCGCCGACCTCGGCGTCATGTTGTCGGCCTCCCACAACCCGGCGCCCGACAACGGGATCAAGTTCCTGGCCAGGGGCGGCTTCAAGCTGTCCGACGCGGTCGAGGACGAGATCGAGCGGCGGCTCGGCGAGGAGTGGAGCTTCCCCGTCGGCTCGTCCGTCGGGCGGGTGCGTGACGCGTACGGCGAGGCCGACCGCTACATCACCCACGTGCTCGACACCGTCAAGGGCAGGCTCGACGGGCTCCATGTCGTGGTCGACTGCGCCCACGGAGCCGCCCACATGGTGGCCCCCGAGGCGCTGCTGCGCGCCGGCGCGCAGGTCGAGGCCATCGGCGCCCGGCCCGACGGCCTCAACATCAACGACGGCTATGGCTCCACCCACCTCGACAGGCTGCGGCAGATCGTCGTCTCGCGCGGCGCCGATCTCGGCATCGCGTACGACGGCGACGCCGACCGCTGTCTGGCCGTCGACCACACCGGGGCGATCGTCGACGGCGACCAGATCATGGCCGTCCTCGCCGTGGACATGCACGAGCAGGGCTCGCTGGCCAAGGACACCGTGGTCGCCACCGTGATGTCCAACCTGGGGTTCAAGCTGGCCATGCGCGAAGCGGGTCTCACCGTGATCGAGACCGCGGTGGGCGACAGGTACGTGCTGGAGCGGATGAAGGCGGAAGGCTACAACCTGGGCGGCGAGCAGTCAGGGCATGTGATCATGCTCGACCACGCCACCACGGGTGACGGCCTGCTCACCTCGCTCCACCTGCTGGCGGTGGTGGCCCGGTCCGGCCGGTCGCTGCGCGAGCTGGCCTCGGTGATGACGGCGCTGCCGCAGATCCTGATCAACGTCAAGGGCGTCGACCGGGGCAAGGCCGCCGCGCCGGAGCTCAAGGCCGCGGTGACCGAGGCGGAGTCGGAGCTGGGCGAGACGGGCCGCGTGCTGATCCGGCCCAGCGGGACCGAGCCGATGATCCGCGTCATGGTGGAGGCCTCCTCCGAGGAGCAGGCCACCAAGGTCGCCGAACGCCTCGCGGACGTGGTCCGCACCGTCTGCGCCTGAACGCACCTCCGGGTACGGGATCGCCGTGCCCGGAGGTCAGGCGTGAGACCTGAGCTGGTCGTCGAGAGTCCAGATGCCTGCCTCGACCCCGCTCACCCGTCTCTGGTAGAGCTCACGTTCGGCGAGGATGCACAGATCTCCCAACCCGAGCTTGCTCATGACGTGATCGGTCAGCGGGACTCCGGTTCCTGCCCCGTCGATGAGCGCACGCAGGAACTCCGGCCCCCACTCCACGGAGTGAAGCACCCACGGCGCCTTGCCCTCGATGACCTGCTGCAGGAGCTGGGAGAGCTTGTCGGCATCCTGGCGACGCAGCCGGCCGTCGGCCAGCTGGGCGATGTGATTACCGGTCTCGATCACCGCTGTCACGGGGAGGATCAGCCTGCAGCGGGCGCGCTTGTCCGCGAGCTGCCCGGCGACCGTCTCGCGGTCCTGGTTCTTGCCCGGGATGTCGAGGAGATTACAGAGGACTCAGGTGTCGACGAATTCGACCCTAGGCCCATCAGACGGTCGAACTCGGTGTGGTCGTTCTCGGGCGGGCCCTGTTCCAGCAGCCCTGACGTGATGACAGCACCCAGATCGCCCTGGGCCATCAAGCTCGGGTAACCGGGGAGATCCGGCAGTTCGGTGAGCTGGGAGAGCCCTGTCGTCCGGTCGCGGGTGGTCACCACGACACTCTGGTGATCTTCTTGCGAAAGGGCCGACAGCAGCGCTGGGCTGTGCGTGGTGAACATGACATGGGCGGTGTGCTCCTGGGTCGCGCTTTTCACCAGTCTCAGGAGCTGTGAGGCCTGGGAAGGATGCAGGCCGTTCTCCAGTTCCTCGATGACGAACAGGGGTGTCACGCCGCCGTCAGCGGGGTCACGCCGGCTGAGATCCAGGTCCATGCCTTGACGGAGAAGCGCCGTGGCGATGGCTATGAAGCGCAGGAGGCCGTCGCTCATCTCGCGGGCAGGGGTCGTGGCGCCATCCTCTCGGAGCGCGAGCATCAGGTCGTCGAGTTCGGAGCGGATCAGTTCGATGCCGGAGATGTCGTGGTCGACGAGAGCCTGAGCGTGCCGCAGAAGGCGTTCATAAGCCGTCGGGTCCACTTGCTTGAGGTGCTCGACAACCGCGGAGATGTTCTCTGCGGTCCTTCGCAGGCGGATGTCCCTGCTGGGGACGTACTGGCGCATCAGATGGGGCACCGGATCAGGGGTAGTTGAGCCGTCAGCAGGCGGGACGAGCGGAAGGCGGCTTTCGGGTCGTGTCCGCGCCGCCCGTTGTACCAGGTGGCCTCGATGCTTCCACTGCCACCGGACGATCTCTCGGCGTGCAGAAGCGTATGGAGGGCGCGCCCTGACGGGTCACGTGTGTTGCGGAGCTTGCCGGAGAAAGCGCGGAGCGACTCGCTGATGATCTCTGGTTCGGGGATTTTCCGCTGCTGTTGCGGCCGATGAGCAGGGTCATGTCACCCAGCGGCAGGCGAGCGTCACGAAAGGTCTTGAAGCTCGTCAGGCACAGCTCGGTCAGGCGCGCGCATGGCCCAACGTTACACGCGGGTGGATCACGCGCTCGGTCGTTACTCGTCGCCCGTCAGGGAGTAGGCGCGCAGGCGCCGGCCGGCGAGGAAGACGGCGGCGACGGTGACGATGATCAGGGCCGGGACGGCGAAGCCCAGGCTGACCTCCGCCTCGAAGAACGGGGAGGCGGTGATCTGGTCGGCGACCGTCTGGCCCCACTGCTGGATGGAGAAGCGCCTCGCCCCCGGCACCAGGCTGCCGACCAGTGCCTCCCAGACGAGGGCGTAGATGATGCCGATCGTGACGGCGTGGCGGGTGACGACGCCCAGCAGCAGGAAGACGGCCGCGTAGGCGATGCCCGCGACGAGGGTGCCGACGGCGAAGCCGGAGGCGATGCCGTCTTCGGAGCCGACGAGGATCCAGGCGGCCAGGTAGGTCGGCACGGCCGCGAAGACCGCCACCAGCGAGGCGGCCACCACGAACTTCGTCCGCGCGATGACCGGCCGGGAGATCGGCTTGGACATCAGGTGGATGATGGTGCCGTCGTCGATCTCGGGCGCGATCACGCCGGTGCCGGCGATGAGGCCGAGCAGCGGCAGGAGGGTGCTGAGGGCGAAGCCCCGCATCAGCTCCACGGTCGTGCGCTGGTCGTCGCCGCCGAAGAAGCTGAACATCAGGGCCAGGGCGATCAGCGCGAGGGGAAGCAGGAGCAATAGGACGACCCTGCGCCGGCCCAGCAGCGCCCGGTAGGTGATGCCTGCCACGACGGTGTTCACGTCAGCTGCTCCTGTTGATCAGGTAGGAAAAGACGCTCTCCAGGTCCTCGTCGGCGGGCGACACCTCGTGCAGGCGCACGCCCTCGGCGCGGGCCACGCGGGGGAGCAGCCGGGCGAACCTGCGGAGCTCGGTGGCCCGCACCTCCAGGCCGTCACGGCCGAGGGTGACGCCGCCGGCGGAGTCGTCGCGGATGAGGGCGGCGGCGAGCTTGCGGTCGTCGCTGGAGCGGATCCGGAACAGGTGGGGCCGGTCGGTCATGAGCCGGCGGATGTCGCGGAAGTTGCCCGAGGCGGCGTGGCGGCCCGCCACCAGCACCTCGATGTGCTGGGCGACCCGCTCGACCTCCTCCAGGATGTGGGAGCTGAACAGGATCGTCTTGCCCGAGGTGCCCATCGCCCGGATGAGGTCCATCAGGTGGAGCCGCTGGCGCGGGTCCATGCCGTTGAAGGGCTCGTCGAGCAGGAGCACGCCGGGGTCGTGGACGAGCGCGGCGGCGACCTTGACCCGCTGGCGCATGCCCTTGGAGTAGGTCTCGACCCGGCGGTCCTTCGGCTCCTCCATCTCGACCGTGGCCAGGGCCTTGCGGGCGGCCTCCTCGGGGTCGGGCAGGCTGTGGAGCTTGGCCGCCGACAGCACGAACTGCCAGCCGGTCAGGAATCCGTAGACGCCCTCGCGCTCGGGCACCAGGCCGATGTCGCGGTAGATCCGGTGGTTCTTCCACACCTGGGTGCCGTCGAGGGTGACGGTGCCGCCGGAGGGGGCGAGGAACCCGGCCATCAGGTGGAGGAGCGTCGACTTGCCGGCGCCGTTGGGGCCGAGCAGGCCGGTGACGCCGGGCCCGATCGTCATGGTGACGTCGTTGACCGCGACGACGTTGCCGTACCAGCGGGAGACCTGGGAGAGTTCGATCTTCACTGTGAGGCCGCCTTCCGGTAGCGCGCGGACAGGACCGCCACCGCGGCGGCGATGAGCGCCAGCACGATGAGGGCGGGCACCGGGCCGCCGGGGTAGGAGCCTTCCGGGATGTGCTCGGTGGTGCCGAACAACCCTGCCTGCACGGCGTCCACCAGCCAGAACGGGTTGATCAGCCAGGCCCAGGCGGCGGCCGCGTCGTGGCCGGTGGAGTAGAGGGCAGCGAAGATCATCGGTGCGGCGCCGGTGGACAGCAGGTAGACGGTGATCACTGAGGCGACGCCGAGCCCGCGCCGGGGCGTCAGCGCGGCCAGGGCCAGCCCGACGGTGGACAGCAGGACGGACAGCACCGCGGCCATGGCCACGGCGCCGAGATACTGGCCGGTGGGCGGCGAGCCGGGCATGTCGACGAGCAGGTCGCCGACGAACATCACCGTCAGCGGCACCGCCACCAGCAGGAACATCGCCACGGTCATGGCCGCGACCTTGGCTCCGACGTACTCGGCGATCGTGACCGGGCGGGAGAGGTAGAGCGGGAGCACGCGGTGGCGCAGGTCGGGGGCGACCACGGTGGGTGACTGGGAGGCCAGGAAGATGGCGATCACGGCCTGCATGACGACGGCGTAGCCGCTGTAGTCGCCGAGCCGCTGCTGGGCCAGGGCCATCATGGCGATGGACACCACGACGGGGAGCATCATGACGGCCGCCAGCGAGAACGGCATGATCTTGGATCGGGCGGGCCTGCCCAGCCCGAAGACGCCGCGCAGGCTGTGGACGCCCAGCGCGAGCGCGGTGTGGGAGCGGCCGAGGCGGGGTCCGTCGTAGTGGCGGTAGCCGATGTCGTAGATCTCAGACACGGGCGGCCTCCTCCCTGAAGACGTCCTCGATGCGCCGGCGGCCCTGCTCCAGGCGGATCAGGCACAGGTCGAGGTCGGCGGCGGCGTCGCGGACGGCGTCGTAGGTCTCGGGCCCGAGCACCTCGACCAGGAGCATGCGGCCGAGCGGGCTGACGGTCTGGCCGAGCTCGGTCAGCCGCCCGGCCAGCGCGTCGGCGCCCTCCTCGACCTCGACCGTGATGGACTCGGTCGCCTGGGTGAACTCGGTGAGCGCGGACGAGCGCAGCAGGCGGCCGGCGTCGATGACGATGACGTGGTCGCAGACCCGCTCCAGCTCGCCGAGCAGGTGGGAGGTGACGAGCACGCTGATGCCGAACTCGGTGCCGATGCGCCTGATCAGGGTCAGCATCTCGTCGCGGCCACGCGGGTCGAGCCCGTTGGTCGGCTCGTCGAGGAAGATGAGCTTGGGGTCGTGGACGAGCGCCTGGGCCAGCTTGACCCGCTGCTTCATGCCGGTGGAGTAGCCGCCGATCGGGCGGTAGCGCTCCTCGGCGAGGCCGACGTGGCGCAGCACGTCGGCGGCGCGCTCGCGGGCGGCGGTGCGCGGCAGCCCGGACATCCGCGCCAGGTGGACGACCAGCTCGGTGGCGGACACGTCGGGCGGCAGGCATTCGTGCTCCGGCATGTAGCCGACGAGCCTGCGGATCTCGGCGCCCTGGGTGAACGCGTCGAGGCCGAGCACGGTGGCGCGGCCCTCGGAGACGGGCAGCAGGCCGAGCAGGATCTTGATGAGCGTCGACTTGCCCGCGCCGTTCGCCCCGACGAGGCCGGTGACGCCGGGACCGGCGGTGACCGTGAGCCGGTCGAGCGCCGTGACGGTGGGGAAGCGTTTGGTCAGCCCCTCGATGGCGAGGATGTGCATGCCCCGGACCCTACCGGCCGGGGTCGTTCGGAATCGTCGTCCCAAGGGATGAATGGGTGTCATCCCTGAGTCCGGCATCCGGGTCCCGGCCGGGGTCGTCCCAGGGGCTCACGTCCGGCGCAGGACCACCCTGCGGACGGAGTGGTCGCGGCCCTTGTGCATGACCAGGTCGGCGCGGCCGCGGGTGGGGGCGATGTTCTCCAGCAGGTTGCGCTCGTTGATGTCGCGCCAGACGTTGACGGCGAAGTCCGTCGCCTTGTCGTACGGCATGTCGGCGATGAACTTGAAGTACGACTTGGGGTCTTCGAAGGCGGTGCGGCGGAGTTTGTGGAAGCGGTCCACGTACCACGTGCGGACGTTCTCGACCTTGGCGTCGACGTAGATGGAGAAGTCGAAGTAGTCGTTGACGGCGAGGGAGGTGGGCGGGGCGGGCTGGAGGACGTTGAGCCCTTCCATGATGAGGATGTCTGGATTTTTCACGACCTGGTAGGTGTCCGGGACGATGTCGTACTCCAGATGGCTGTAGACCGGCGCCCGCACCTCGGCCGCCCCCGCCTTCACCTCCGCCACGAACCGCACCAGCGCCCTGCGGTCGTAGCTCTCCGGGAAGCCCTTGCGGTGCATGATGCCCTTGGATTCGAGCACCGCGTTGGGATAGAGGAAGCTGTCAGTCGTGACCAGCTCGACGTGCGGGTGCTCGGGCCACCTGGCCAGCAGCGTGTGGAGCAGCCGCGCGGTCGTCGACTTGCCGACCGCGACGCTGCCGGCGATGCCCAGGATGTACGGCACGCGCCGCTCGGGATGCCCGAGAAAGGCGCTCAGCACGCTGCTGCGCTGTTTCGACCCGGTGAAGTGCAGGTTGAGCAGCCGGGTCAGCGGGAGATAGATGTCGGTGACTTCGGTGAGGTCGATGGGGTCGTCGACGCCGCGCAGCTCTTCGAGCTCGTCCGCGGTGAGAGTCAAGGGCGTGTTCTTGCGAAGATCGCTCCACTGCTCCCTGCTCAGTTCCACGTAGCCGTTGTTCACTCTGGCAGCGTAACGACGCGGTCCGGATCGCCCCTCGGCCGGGGTATCCACAGCCTGTGGATGAAATCGGGGGATTACCGATAACCAGTTCGGGGAAGTATGGCGAATTCGCCGGAATGACGGGGATATCCCGGTCTACTGTTCGGGTGTCCCCCGCTGGAGAGGCCGTCTGGAGGTCCTGTGGATCGTCTGGATCGTCGCAGCTTCCTCGCCGGGGCGGCCGTCCTGGCGGCTGGGCCGTTCGCCGGAGTGGCGTGCGCCGGACAGCGCGGCGGAGCCCGTCCGATCGGGAGCCAGGGGCCGCGCGGGGGCTACGGGCGGCTGAGACCGGTGCGCGACCTGGCCGACGGCGAGGTCCGGCTGCACCTGCCCGAGGGCTTCCGCTACCGCTCGTTCGGCGCGGCCGGTGAGCGCCTGCCCGGCGGCTTCACCGTGCCGGGCAGGCACGACGGCATGGCCGCCTTCCGCGGCCCGCGCGACACCGCGATCCTGATCCGCAACCACGAGGTCGACGGCCCGGTCGGCGCGTTCGGCGACCCGGAGCGCGCCTACGACGGGATGGCCGGCGGCGGCACCGTCACCCTGCACGTGACCCGCCACGGCGAGGTGCTCAAGAGCTTCCCGTCGCTCACCGGCACGATGCGGAACTGCTCCGGCGGCCCCATGCCGTGGGGCGCCTGGATCAGCTGCGAGGAGACCGTCGACGGCCCCGACGTGGCCGCCCCCGGCAACGCCCGCCTGGCCGAGAAGCACGGCTACGTCTTCGAGGTCCCGCTGCGGGGCGCCGCCGACGCCCGGCCGATCAGGGCGGCGGGGCGCTTCGCGCACGAGGCGGCCGCCTTGGACCCCGCCACCGGCACGCTGTACCTCACCGAGGACAACGTCCACGCCCCCTCCGGTTTCTACCGGTACGTCCCGCCACAGGACCCCACGCGGGCCGGGCGGCTGCTCGACGGCGGCAAGCTCCAGATGCTCGCGGTCGAGGGCGAGCCCGGCGCCGATCTGGCCCGAGGGCACCGCGCCGGCACGACGTTCGCCGCCACCTGGGTGGACGTCGACGACCCCGACCCCTCCCTGCCCCGCGGCACGTCCCGGGCCGCCGCCGAGCGGGCCGTCGGCGACCAGGGCAGGAAGGCCGGCGCCGCCGTCTTCGCCCGCCTCGAAGGCGCCGTACACCACCAGGGCACCGTCTACTTCGTCTCCACCCAGGGCGGCGACCCGGACCCCGGTGACGACCCGCCGGACGGCTTCGGCGACGGGCGCGGCCAGGTCTGGGCGTACGAGACGTGGAGCGGCACGCTCAGGCTCGTCTACCAGTCGCCCCGCGCCGCCGCGCTCGACCTGCCGGACAACGTGACGGTCAGCAACCGCGGCACGCTCGTGCTCTGCGAGGACGGCGGGGGCGACAACTACCTGCGCGGGCTGACCCGCGACGGGGAGATCTTCGACTTCTGCCGCCTGGCGCCGGTCACCGGTGACTCCGGCGCCGAGTTCGCCGGCTCGACGTTCGGACCCGGCGGCCGGACTCTCTACGTGAACGTGCAGACCGTGCGGGGGCGCTCCATCGCCATCTGGGGGCCCTGGCAGCGCGGCGCCTTCTGACCGCGTGCCGCGCGCCGACGGTCGGGGGAGCGGATCGGCCGCGAGTAGCCTGGGACGATGATCCTCGGCATCGGGGTCGACGTGGTCGACATCGCACGCTTCCGCGACGCTCTCGAACGCACCCCCGCGCTGCGCGAGAGGCTGTTCACCGCGGCCGAGCGCGGGCTCGCGATCCAGTCGCTGGCCGGCAGGTTCGCCGCCAAGGAGGCCGTGGCCAAGGCCCTCGGCGCGCCGCGCGGCCTGAGCCACCTGGAGGCGGAGGTGCGCCGCGACACGAACGGCAGGCCCGAGCTGCGCGTCACCGGCGAGGCCGCCGAGGTCGCCCGCGAGATGGGGGTCAAACGCTGGCACGTCTCGCTGAGCCACGACGGGGGCGTCGCGATGGCCTACGTGATCGCCGAAGGCTAGGTTGGTCAGGGTGTTCACCGCCTACACCGCCGACCAGATCAGGACCGCCGAGCGCGCGCTGATGGCCACGTTGCCGGAGGGCACGCTCATGCGCCGCGCCGCGACCGGGCTGGCCGCCGTCTGCGCCGCCCTGCTGCCCCGGGTGTACGGGAGCCGCGTCGTGCTGCTGGTGGGCAGCGGCGACAACGGCGGCGACGCCCTCTACGCCGGCGCCGCGCTCGCCGGGCGCGGCGCCTCGGTGACGGCCGTGCTGGCCGGTTCCCGCGCCCACGAGGCGGGGCTGGCGGCCCTGCTGGCCGCCGGCGGCCGCGCGACCGGCCATTCCGCGAGCGCTTTCAGCCCGGGCGGGACCGCGTCCGGACAGGGCGGGGACGTGTTCGTCCCGCACGAGACGCGGGTGTCCGGGGTCGCGGACCAGGCGCGCCGGGCCGTCGAGCGCGCCGACCTGATCCTGGACGGCCTGGTCGGGATCGGCGCGTCGGGGGCGCTCCGCGAGCCGTACGCCGGACTGGCCGAGGCCGCCGGCCGCGCCGCCGCCCCGGTCGTCGCCGTGGACGTGCCCAGCGGGGTCGACTCCTCCACCGGCCGGGTCGAGGGGGCCGCGATCCGGGCCGCGGTGACCGTGACGATGGGGGCGCGCAAGACCGGCCTGCTCGTCGACCCCGGGGCCACGCTCGCGGGCCGGATCGAGCTGGTCGACATCGGGCTCGGCCCGTACCTGCCGGACCCGGACGTCACGGCGCTCACCCGCGCGTCGGCGCGCGGCCTGCTGCCCCGCCCGGCCGCCGAGTCCGACAAGTACCGCAGGGGCGTGGTCGGCGTCGCCGCCGGCAGCGACCACTACACCGGCGCCGCCGTGCTCGCCGTCGGCGGCGCGCTCAACGCGGGCGCGGGCATGGTCCGCTACGCCGGTCCCGCCGGGCCCGCCGGACAGGTGCGGGCCCGCTGGCCCGAGGCCGTCGTCACCGAGCTGGACGCGCCGGACGTGGACGCCGTCGGCCGGGTGCAGGCCTGGGTCGTCGGCCCCGGACTCGGCACCGGGGAGTGGGCCCGCGAGCTGCTCGCCCGGGTGCTCGCCACCGACGTGCCGGTGCTGGTCGACGCCGACGGGCTGAATCTCGTGGCCCGGGACGTCTCGCTGCTGCGCCGTACCGCGCCCGTGCTGATCACCCCGCACGCGGGGGAGCTGGCGCGGCTGACGGGGACCGCGCGCGGGGCCATCGAGGCCGCGCCGCTCGCGCACGCGCGCGCGGCGGCGGCCGAGCTGGGCGTGACCGTGCTGCTCAAGGGGTCCACCACGGTCGTCGCGGAGGAGGGGGCGCCGACGTGGGTGAACGGCACGGGAACCCCGTGGCTGGCCACCGGCGGCACCGGCGACGTCCTGTCCGGCGTGGCCGGATCGCTGCTCGCCCAGGGGCTCGGCGCGCGCGAGGCCGGCGCGTGCGGCGCGTACCTGCACGGGCTCGCCGGACGGATCGCCGCCGCCGGGGCGCCGCTCACGGCCGCGGGCGTGGCCGAGGCGCTCCCCGCCGCCATCAGGGCGCTGAACGAGGACCCGGCCGCTCCCCGGGGCTGACGCCGGGGAAAGGGCGGGCGGGGCGTCGTCAGGGGTTCTGAGCGGCGGAAATCCGCGCTCGACCACGCCCGGGAGCTGCCAAACTAGAAGAATGAGCTCCCCGATGGCGACGCCCGCCGAGGCGCGGGTCGACCTGGCCGCGATCAGGCACAACGTGGCGCTGCTGCGCGAACGCGCCGGCGGCGCCGAGCTGATGACCGCCGTCAAGGCCGACGCCTACGGGCACGGCCTGGTGCCCGCGTCCCTGGCCATGCTGGAGGCGGGCGCCGGCCGGCTCGGCACCGCGTTCATCCAGGAGGCGCTCGACCTGCGGGCCGCCGGCGTCACCGCGCCGATCCTGGCCTGGCTCATCACGCCCGGCGAGCCCGTCGGCGAGGCGCTGCGGGCCGGCGTCGAGGTGTCGGCGTCCGACGAGCGGCTGCTCGGCGAGATCGCCGAGGCCGCCAGGGCCACCGGGGTCACCGCCCGCGTCCATCTGGAGGCCGACACCGGCATGAGCAGGGGCGGCTCCCCGCCCGCCGCCTGGCCCGGCCTGCTGCGCAAGGCGCTGGAGCTGCGCGCGGAGGGCTCCGTCGAGGTCGTCGGCCTGTGGTCGCACTTCGCCTGCTCCGACATCCCCGGCCATCCGTCCGTGGAGTCCCAGCTCGACGCCTTCGAGGCCGCGCTCAAGGTGGCCGAGCAGGCCGGGGTGGCCGGCTCCCAGGTGATCAGGCACCTGGCCAACTCGGCCGCCGTGATGACGCTGCCCAGGGCCCACTTCGACATGGTGCGTGCCGGCATCGCCGTCTACGGGCTGAGCCCCGTCCCCGAGCTGGGCGACTTCGGCCTGCGCCCGGCCATGACGCTCGCGGCCCGCGTCGCCATGGTCAAGCGGGTGCCGGAAGGGTCGGGGGTGTCCTACGGTCACCTCTACGTGACCGGCCGGGAGACCACGCTCGCGCTGGTCCCGCTCGGCTACGCCGACGGCGTCCTGCGTCACGCGACCGACCGCGCCGAGGTGCTGGCCGGCGGCCGGCGCCGCCGGGTGACCGGTCGCGTCTGCATGGATCAGTTCATGATCGACGTGGGTGATGACCCTTTGCGGGCAGGTGACGAGGTGATCCTGTTCGGGCCGGGCGGACAGGGGGAGCCGACCGCTCAGGAATGGGCGGATACGCTCGGCACGATCACGCATGAGATCGTGACGAGGATCGGGTCACGCGTACCGAGAGTGTACGAAGGACAGGTGACATGACGACGACCACACGCCGCAGGGTCGGGGTCGCGGGCGCGCTCGTCGGCGCCGCGTCGGCGGGCATCGCGGCGGCCGCGATGGCCAAGCGCTACGCGGTCGGGCGCATCCGTCTGCGCCCCGACCTGGAGGCCGGGGAGCCCTTCGGCGAGCTGCGCGGCACCGACCACACCCTCATCACCTCCGACGGCGTGGCGCTGCACGTCGAGGTCGACGAGCCCCAGGAGCGCCACGCGGCCGGCGACGGCGAGCCGCTCACCGTCGTGCTGTGCCACGGCTACTGCCTCAGCCTCGAATCGTGGCACTACCAGCGCAGGGACCTGCGCGAGAACCACCGCATCGTGCTGTGGGACCAGCGCTCCCACGGCCGCTCCCAGCGCGCAGTCTCCGGCGACACCTCGATCGACCGGCTCGGCGACGACCTGGCCGAGCTGCTGGCGACGTTCGTGCCGGGGCCGTGCGTCCTCGTCGGCCACTCCATGGGCGGTATGACGATCATGGCGCTCGCCGACCGCCACCCCGAGCTGTTCGGCGACAAGGTACGCGGCGTGGCCCTCATCGCCACCTCGGCGGGCAAGCTGGCCGAGGTCACGCTGGGGTTGCCCGCCCTGGTGTCCAAGGCCGTGCACAAGGTCGCCCCGGGCACGGTGTCGATGCTCGGCCGCAGGGGCTCGCTCGTCGACCGCACCCGCCACGCGGGCAGCGACATCGCCTTCCTGCTGACCCGCTACATGGCCTTCGGCGACTCCAGGAACATCAGCCCCACCCTCGTCGACTTCGCCGAGTCCATGATCAGGGCGACCCCGACCGAGGTGGTCGCCGACTTCTATCCCGCGCTGATGGGCCACGACAAGCTGTCCGCGCTGCACGTCCTCGACCCGGTGCCCACCGCCATCCTGGTCGGCGACAAGGACTGGCTGACGCCGCCCGACCACAGCCGCGCCATGGCCGAGGCCCTGCCCAAGGCCCAGTTGACCGAGGTGCCCGACACCTCTCACCTGATCCAGCTCGAACGCCCCGGCGCGGTCACCGACGCGCTGCGCGACCTGATCAAGAGGGTGGTCCCGTGAGGCTGAGCACCGCTGAAGAGACCCGGGCGTACGGCTCGCGCCTGGCCTCCCTGCTGCGGCCCGGCGACCTGCTGGTCCTGTCGGGCCCGCTCGGCGCCGGCAAGACCACGCTCGTACAGGGCGTCGCCGAAGGGCTCAAGGTGCGGGGGCCGATCACCTCGCCCACGTTCGTCATCGCCCGCGTGCACCCGTCGCTGTGCGGCGGCCCGGCGCTGGTCCACGTCGACGCCTACCGCCTCGGCGGTGACCTGGAGGTCGACGACCTCGACCTCGACGCCTCGCTGGAGGAGTCGGTGACCGTCGTCGAGTGGGGCGAGGGCCTGGTCGAGGGGCTGTCGGACGACCGCCTGGAGATCCACATCGACCGCGAGTCGGGCGACGACGCCCGCGTCGTGACCCTGCGCGGCGTGGGCCCGCGCTGGGCCGACACGCCGGCTGACGCCGCAGGAGAGTAAAGCGCGCTCCGGCGGCCGGTCATCCTGTCACCCTTGACGTACCTTCGCCATGACGGAAAACATGATCATTGGTAAGGGTTGGTCCGGAAAATCTGGGTATTCAGGAATGCGGTGTCCACGAAACCGGTGGATACTCGTCAAGAGCGGCGGAGTGGGGTGCGGCGGTGCTCAGGGTCAAGCGAGTCGCGTACGCGGGGGCCATCCTCATGATCGGTGTCATGGGCTGCGCCGCCGAGGCGCAGACGCCCACCGGCAGTCCGACACCCGCCGACACCGGCAGTCCGGCGGGTTCGGTCGCGCCCACCGCGACCGCGACGACCACCGCCACCACGACCGCGACGGCCACGGCGACGACCACGCCGACGGTCTCCTCCATCTCGGTCCAGCTCAACCCCGACCGCGTCACCGCGGGCGAGAGCTCCACCGTGTGGATCCTGGCCAACTGCCCGGCGCCGCAGGGCGGGCCCGCCCACACCGGCACCGCCACCTCCCGGGCGTTCGTCAGCGGCGTCACGCTCAACCCGGCCCCGGCGGGCGGCACGCCGAGCCCGACCGGCAGCGCCGGGGGCGACTGGGTGCGCGGCCAGGCCCAGGTCTCCGGGACCGTCCGGCGCGGCTCGTACCGCGTGGACGTCAAGTGCGACGGCACCAACCACGCCGGCCGCGCGACCCTGCGCGTGGCGCGGCCCGAACCGCTGCCCAGCGACGTGCCCACCAGGGCGCCCAGGGCGGGCGGCGGCGGCACGTTCGGCCAGGAGGCCGACGAGGGCACGTCGATCCCGCTGGGCGGCGTCGGCGCGGCCCTCGGGCTCGCGCTGGCCGTCGGCGTCGGCGTGGCGGTCAAGCGCCGCCGGTCCTAACCATGGCGGGTTCGGGACGGGTGGTGGTCGCGGGCGCCGTGACGGGCCTGGTGCTGGTCGCCTTCGGTCAGGGGCTGGGGCAGCCCGAGCAGGCGGCGGCCGCCGTGGTCCCCGAGAAGATCGGCATCCCGTCGATCGACGTCGAGGCGCCGCTGATGGAACTCGGGGTCAAGGACGGCGAGGTCGAGCTGCCGCCTTACGAGAAGCCCGGGATGGCGGGCTGGTACACCGGCAGCGTGGTGCCGGGCGAGAAGGGCGCCTCGGTGATCATCGGCCACGTCGACACCAAGACCGAGCCCGCCGTGTTCTACAAGCTCCGCCACGTGCGCAAGGGCTCGACGGTGCGGGTGGAGCGGAGCGACGGCAAGGTCGTCACGTACAAGGTCGACGGCGTCGAGCAGGTGCACAAGGACAGGTTCCCGTTCCGCAAGGTGTACGTCGAGGACGGGCTCAAGCTCGTGACCTGCGGCGGCAGGTTCGACCGGGCCAAGGGCGAGTATCTCGACAACGTCATCGTGTACGCCTCGCCCGCCTGACAACCGGTTGCCCGTCAGGCGATCATGGAAGCATGAGCGTACCGGAGAACCCGCCCGCGACCGGGACCCGCACGCCCTGGCCGACCGTGCGCGGGTTCCAGCACGCGCAGGGCGTCATGGCCCTGAAGTGGCTCCGCCACCGCACCGGCTGGGCCTGACCAGCCCCGCGACCGGGCCCGCGACCGTGACCTGTGGGCGTCGGACGGAGGCGGGCCGGGGGTCGCAGGCGACGAGGCCCGTCAGTCCGGGCGCGGCCGGGGGCGGGCCGCGGGTAGGCTAAACAGTCGTGCTGGTCCTGGCCTTTGACACCGCGACGCCCGCCGTCACCGCCGCTCTCCACGACGGCGAACGGGTGCTCGCCGAATCCACGACGATCGACGCCCGCCGTCACGGCGAGCTGCTCGCGCCGGCCGTCGAGCGCGTCCTGTCCGAGGCCGGCGTGCGGCTGCGCGACGTGACCGCGGTCGTGGCCGGCCGCGGCCCCGGCCCCTACACGGGCCTGCGCGTCGGCCTGATGACCGCGCAGGCGCTGGCGGCCACGCTGGACGTGCCCGCCCACGGCATCTGCACGCTCGACGTCCTCGCGTACGGCAGCGGCCTCGACGAACCGTTCCTGGTGGCGACCGACGCGCGGCGCAAGGAGGTGTTCTGGGCCCGCTACGCCGATCGGCGCACCCGCCTCGACGGCCCGTCCGTCGACAAGCCCGCCGACTTGCCCGTCGAGGGCCTGCCGGTGGTCGGCGCAGGGGCCGGCCTCTACCCCGAGGCCCTGGGCGCCGCCGCCGATCCGGCCTACCCGTACGCCGGGTTCCTGGCCGCCCTGGCGGCCGAGCGCATCGCGGCGGGGGCGCCGCTCGACGAGGCCCGCCCGATCTACCTGCGCCGCCCCGACGCGGTCGTGCCGGGCGCGCCCAAGAAGGTGACGGCGTGAGACTGCGCCAGATGACCGAGGGCGACCTGCCGGAGGTCATGGCGATCGAGCGGGCCACGTTCCCGCTCGACGCGTGGAGCGAGGGCATGATGCGCGGCGAGCTGGCCGACCAGCCGCGCACCCGGCACTACGTGGTGGCCGTGGCCGACGACGTGATCGCCGGCTACGCCGGGGTCGCGGTCGCCTCCGACCAGGCCGACGTGCAGACGATCGCGGTGCTGGAGGCCCACCGCGCCGCGGGCGTCGGCGCCGCGATGCTCACCGAACTGCTGGCCGAGGCGCGCCGGCGCGGAGCCCGGGAGATCTTCCTGGAGGTGCGGGAGGACAACCCGGTGGCGCGCCGCCTGTACGAGCGCTTCGGGTTCGAGCGCCTCGGCGTCCGCCGCCGCTACTACGACGACGGCACCGACGCGATCACGATGAGGAGGAAGCTGGATGGCTGACGCACCGCTGGTCCTGGGCATCGAGACGTCCTGTGACGAGACCGGCATCGGCCTGGTCAGGGGCCACACGCTGCTGGCCAACACCATCGCCTCCAGCATGGACGAGCACGCCCGCTTCGGCGGGGTGGTGCCGGAGGTCGCCTCCCGCGCCCATCTGGAGGCCATGACGCCCACGGTGGACGCGGCGCTGGCCGCCGCAGGGGTGAGGCTGTCCGACGTCGACGCGGTGGCCGTCACCGCCGGTCCCGGGCTGGCCGGGGCGCTGCTGGTCGGCGTGGCCGCCGCCAAGTCCTACGCGCTCGGCCTGGGCGTGCCTCTCTACGGCGTCAACCACCTGGCCGCGCACGTCGCCGTCGACCAGCTCGAACACGGGCCGCTGCCCAAGCCCTGCATCGCCCTGCTGGTGTCCGGCGGTCACTCCTCGCTGCTGCTGGTGCCCGACGTGGCCGACGACGTGATCTCGCTCGGGTCGACCGTCGACGACGCGGCGGGGGAGGCGTTCGACAAGGTGGCGCGGGTGCTCGGGCTGCCGTTCCCGGGCGGCCCGTACATCGACAAGGCGGCCCGCGACGGCTCCGGCACGGCAGTCGCCTTCCCGCGCGGCAAGATCGACGACGGCACTCTCGACTTCTCCTTCTCCGGACTCAAGACCGCCGTGGCCCGGTGGGTGGAGGCGCGGGAGGCCGGGGGTGAGCGCGTCCACGTGCCCGACGTGGCGGCCTCGTTCCAGGAGGCGGTGGTCGACGTGCTGACCCGCAAGGCGCTGCAGGCGTGCCGCCAGTACGACGTGCACGACCTGCTCATCGGCGGCGGGGTGGCGGCCAACTCGCGGCTGCGCGCGCTGGCGCAGGAGCGGTGTGAGGCGGCCGGCGTGCGGCTGCGGGTGCCCCGGCCCGGGCTGTGCACCGACAACGGCGCGATGGTGGCGGCGCTGGGCTCCGACCTGGTGGCGGCCGGGGTCGCGCCCTCGGCGCTGGACATCCCGGCCGACTCGTCGCTGCCCATCACGACCGTGCACGTCTGACGGCGCCGGCCCGGTGCGCCTGGGTAAGGCGGGAGCCGGCGTCAGTCCTTGCTCCGGCTGGGCCGCAGCAACGCCTCGGCCAGCGCCAGCATGGTCTCTTCCAGGGAGCCGAGGCGCTTGTTGAGGTCGCTGGTGGCGGGCTCGACGATGTCGGAGACGGTCTCGGCGAGCGTGTCGCGGTCGGGGCGGGAGCGGACGGTCTCGGCGAGCGAGGCCGCCGCCTCGGTCAGCCGTTCGCCGTGGGTGTCGAGCAGCTTGCCGATGCCCAGGGCCGCGGGCAGGCCGTCGATGCGCCGGCCGACCGCCTCCAGGGTCTCGCCGGCCTGCTCGGCGCGGGTGTTGAGGCCGGTCAGGTGGGCGTCGAGCCCGTCGACCCGGTGGGTCAGGCGCTCCTCGGCCTCGCCCAGTCGCCCGTCGAGCGAGGCCAGCCGGCCGTCGATGCCGGTGAAGCGCTCCTCATGGCGGCCGTCGACGGACTCCAGCCGCTGGTCCTGCGCGGTCAGCCGGTCCTCGACGGCGTCGAACCGGCCCGTGTGGGCGGCGAGGTGCGTGTCGATCGCGTCGAACCGGCCCGTGTGGGCGGTCAGCTCTTCGTCCAGCACGTCGAAGCGGCCCGCGTGGGAGGCCATGCGGGCGTCGATGGTGTCGAACCGGCCGGTCTGGGCGGTCAGGTGCTTGTGGAGCGCGTCGAGGCGGTTGGTGTGGGTGGTCACCCGGCCGTCCATGCCGCGCAGGCGGGCGTCGACGTCGGCCAGGCTCTCCTCGGCCGTCTCGAACCGGGCGTCGAGGGCCATGAGCAGGCTCTCCACCCGGTCCACCCGGCCGTCGACGCCGTCGAAGCGCCCGGACAGGCTGTGGCCGAGCTCCTCGACCCGGGCTCCCACCTCCTGGGTGACGTTCGCGACCCGCTCGTCGAAGGTGGCGGACAGGTCGACCACCACGCCCTCGACGCGGTCGGTGCGCGCGTTGAGCTCGGCCAGCGACTTGTCGAGCCGGGTGAACCGGGTGGCCGCCGCCTCCATGCTCGTGCTCATCTGCGCCAGCTTGGCCGTGACGTCGCCCATCCGCTCGGCCAGGTCGCCGGTGAAGTCGAGGACCGTCTGCAGCCGGCCCAGCGTCTCCTCCATCCCCTCGCACACGGCGGTCACGTCGGCGCGCAGCTTCGGCAGCTCCATCACCGGGTGGACGCGCTTGCCGACCGACTCCACCGCGGAGTCGACCTCGCCGACCTGCTCGCCCACCGCGTCGACGTGGTCGCGCACCGCCTCGACGTGCTGAGCCAGCCCCTCGGCCCACATGGGCGGCTTGGCGGCGATGTCGTCCAGGCGGCCGCTGACGGTCGCCAGGGTGCCGCTCAGGCCGCCCAGCTCGCGTTCGCGCACCTCGCGCAGGAGCCACTCCATGCCCTCCAGCCGCTGACGGATCTCGTCGAGCACGGCACCCTGCGTGCGCTGCTCGTAGACGTGATCCTGCGCGGCCCGCGCCAGCAGCTCCCGCATCCGCTCCGAGATGGCCGTCTGGCCACCCGGCTGCAGCAGGGTGGTGTGGTTGGAATGGTCCACCGAAAGGCTCCTTCGCTGTCGACGGTCTGCCGCGTAGCGGTGTGATGGTCCGATGTGCAGATAAGAAGGAGAACGCGGCTCACCGCAATAGGGGGGAGAACTCCCGTCAGCTCACCTTAGCCGCTTGATCAAGGTCCGTCAGGGGCGAAGAAAAACATCGCGCTTGCCGGTGAATCGCCCTGATTTGTCATTCACGCAGGTGGGCAGGGGTCGCAGATCAGGACAGTGGGCTTATCGGACACGCGCGTCAGAATGACCACGGCGGTTCTGTCGCCGGACAATCTCAGGTCTCCCCGCAGGCGTTCTATATCCACCGCGGAGCCGCGTTTCTTGATGACGGCGTTGCCCACGCCGCGTTCCCTCAGCGCGGCCCTGAGCCTTTTCAGTGAGAACGGCATCACCTGCCGCACCTCGTAACGGGCTGCCCACGGGGTGTCGACCGGCTCGTCGCCCGAGATGTAGGCGATCATCGGGTCGGGCAGCCACCCGCCCACCAGTTCGGCCACCTCGCCGACCAGGTGCGCCCTGACGGCCGCGCCGTCCGGCTCGTAGACGTACCGCCCGACCGGCCCGGTGGCGGCCCGCACGCCGGTGGCGGTGAGCGTGTGCCCTCCCGGCAGCAGCGTGGCGCGCCGCGCCGCCTCCGGCGCGCGGCCGGTCCACAGCGTCGCCTCCTTCACCTCGCCCTTGTACGAGACCCACTCGGCCTCCGCGCCTTCGGGGATGAACTCGTACGGGATGCCCGGCGCGACCTTCACGCAGCCCACCGGCGCCCGGCCCAGCAGGTCGAGCACCACCGGCCAGGGCGGCGAGTAGGCCATCGGGTCGAACGTGCGGCCCCGGGAGGTGCGCCGCGCGGGGTCGGCGAACAGCACGTCGTACGCCTCCGGCCGCACCTCTGCCGCGTCGCCCACCCGTACGGTCACCCGGTCGGACACCCCGAGAGCCTCGGCGTTGGCCCTGGCCACGGCGACGGACAGCGGGTCGGTGTCCACCGCGTCCACCACGCACCCGGCTCCGGCCAGGGCGAGCAGGTCGCCTCCGACGCCGCAGCAGGCGTCGGCCACGCGCAGCCCCGGGGCCGCGCCCAGCCGGCGCGCCCGGTGGGCGGCGACCTCGGCCCTGGTGGCCTGCTCCAGGCCGTGAGGGGTGAAGAACATCCGCGCGGCGTCGGTGCCGAACTTGGCCACGGCCCGCTCGCGCAGCCGGGCCTGGGTGAGCGCGGCCGAGGTGAGCGCGGCGTCGTGGCTCCTGCGCAGCCGCGTGGCGGCGGCGACGGGGTCGGCGCCGGACAGCTCCTCCGCCTCGGCGAGCGCCGCGCGGCCACGCGGGGTGAGCAGGGCGGTGAAGGCGTCGAGATCCACGGCACACGACCGTATCGCCCGCCGGCCCGCCGGGGGCCGCGCGGCCGTAGGCTGGGACTCCGGCCGTCCCGGATCTCGGGCGTCCCACGTCAAAGGTCTGACCGCGATCGCTCTCAGCAGACGCGTTCGTGTTGACTGTCAAGCCCCTCTTGCATATGTTTCCTGTTGGCACTCTCCCCTTGAGAGTGCCAACGTGCGACGAGGCAGGTCTGGCACCCGCGACGGCAGGCCCCGCTGGTCGCCTCTTCTAATCAGTCACATCTGAAGGGGAGGTCCGATCGTGACGACCGCCACCAAGGTTCCCGTTAAGCCGCTCGGCGACCGCATCGTGGTGCAGCCGCTTGAGGCAGAGCAGACGACCGCTTCCGGCCTGGTCATTCCCGACACCGCCAAGGAGAAGCCGCAGGAGGGCAAGGTCCTCGCGGTGGGCCCGGGCAACTGGGACGAGGACGGCGAGAAGCGGATTCCGCTCGACGTGAGCGAGGGCGACATCGTCCTCTACAGCAAGTACGGCGGCACCGAGGTCAAGTACGGCGGCGAGGAGTACCTCGTGCTCTCCGCCCGCGACGTTCTCGCGATCATCGAGAAGTAAGCCGGATGTGTCGGGCCCCGGGCGCTCTTGAGGCACCCGGGGCCTTCGACGCCAGGAGAGGACTTTCAGCAAAATGGCGAAGATCCTGGAATTCGACGAGGCTGCCCGTCGCGCGCTCGAGCGCGGCGTCAACGCCCTCGCGGACGCCGTGAAGGTAACGCTCGGCCCCCGTGGCCGCAACGTCGTCATCGACAAGAAGTTCGGTGCACCGACGATCACCAACGACGGCGTGACCATCGCTCGGGAGATCGAGCTGGAGGAGCGCTACGAGAACCTCGGCGCCCAGCTCGCCAAGGAAGTGGCCACCAAGACCAACGACATCGCGGGTGACGGCACCACCACCGCGACGGTCCTGGCCCAGGCCATGGTCCGCGAGGGCCTGCGCAACGTCGCGGCCGGCGCCTCGCCGCTGTCGCTCAAGCGCGGCATCGACCGGGCCGCCAAGGAGGTCAGCGACAAGCTGCTCGCCTCGGCCCGGCAGGTCGAGGACAAGAAGGAGATCGCCAACGTCGCGACGATCTCCGCCCAGGACGCCAAGATCGGCGAGCTGATCGCCGAGGCGTTCGACAAGGTCGGCAAGGACGGCGTGCTGACCGTCGAAGAGTCCAACGCCATGGGCATGGACCTGGAGTTCACCGAGGGTCTCCAGTTCGACAAGGGCTACCTGTCGGCCTACATGGTCACCGACACCGAGCGCATGGAGGCCGTCCTGGAGGACGCCTACATCCTGCTCACCCAGGGCAAGATCTCCTCCATCGCGGACTTCCTGCCGCTGCTGGAGCAGATCGCCCAGACCAAGAAGCCGCTGCTCGTGGTCGCCGAGGACGTCGAGGGCGAGGCCCTGGCCGTCCTGGTCACCAACAAGATCCGCGGCACCTTCACCTCCGTCGCCGTCAAGGCTCCGGGCTTCGGCGACCGCCGCAAGGCGATGCTGCAGGACATGGCCATCCTCACCGGCGGCCAGGTCGTCAGCGAGGAGATCGGCCTCAAGCTGGAGAACGTCGGCCTGGAGGTGCTCGGCACCGCCCGTCGCGTGGTGATCGACAAGGACAACACCACGATCGTCGACGGCGCCGGCGACCCCGCCGCCATCGAGGACCGCGTCAAGGAGATCAAGCTCGCCATCGAGCAGTCCGACTCCGACTGGGACCGCGAGAAGCTCCAGGAGCGCCTGGCCAAGCTGGCCGGCGGTGTGTGCGTGCTGCGCGTCGGCGCCGCCACCGAGGTGGAGCTCAAGGAGAAGAAGCACCGCCTGGAGGACGCGATCTCCGCGACCCGCGCCGCCATCGAGGAGGGCATCGTCTCCGGCGGCGGCTCGGCGCTGATCCACGTCTCCAAGGAGCTCGACGACCTCGGTCTGTCGGGCGACGAGGCGACCGGCGTGAACATCGTGCGCCGCGCCCTCGTCGAGCCGACCCGCTGGATCGCCGAGAACGCCGGCCTGGAGGGCTACGTCGTCACGCACAAGGTGACGGAGCTGTCCGCCGGTCACGGCCTCAACGCCGCCACCGGCGAGTACGGTGACCTGATCGGCCAGGGCGTCATCGACCCGGTCAAGGTGACCCGTTCGGCGGTGCAGAACGCCGCCTCGATCGCGGGCATGCTGCTGACGACCGAGGCGCTGGTCGTCGACAAGCCCGAGGAGGAGGCTCCGGCCGCCGGCCAGGGCCACGGTCACGGCCACGGCCACTGACCCCTTCGGCTCCTCACGGCCCGCACCGGCTCCGGTGCGGGCCGTCGCCGTTTTCGGACCCCGGCTCCGGCGCTTTCTCCTCGTATATTCTTTCGAACGGGTTAGTGCTATGTCATGTAGCGGGCGGCGAATCTTGAGGGAGAATGTCGGACTAATTGGTAAACCATGGGCGGGAGCTAAGCGTCTCGCTCTGACAAATGTCGTGCGTACCGGGTCATTTGCTGAAATATCCTGCCGTCATCACAGCCCTACTGTAGCCGGTCGATTACGCGAAGTTATCGTCGCGTCAATGTGACCAATCCGTAGCCTCTCGTCATGACGACAGGCCGGATCAACGCGGGCATCATGCCTATCGTGAGCGAGGGAAGCGTCGCCGACGCCAAAATTGGGGTAAGGCTCGCGTCGAGACTTCCGGCACGGACGGATGACTCCGACCTAAGAGAACTGACGAGCCTCGCCGTGCAAGGCGATCGCACCGCGATCGAATCCTTGCTCGGCGAGTTGCGTCCGATGGTGGTGCGCTATTGCCGCGCCAGGCTGGGCAGGGTGTCAGGGCAATATCACATCGCCGACGACGTGGCTCAGGAAGTGTGCATCGCGGTCCTGTCCGCGCTGCCGCGGTACCGCGACATGGGACGGCCGTTCGCCTCGTTCGTGTTCGGGATCGCCTCGCACAAGGTGGCCGACGCGCTGCGCAGCTCCGTGCGCTCGGCCGTGCCGACGCAGGACCTGCCCGACGGGCCCGACGACGGGCCGGGGCCGGAGGAGACCGTCGTCCGCTACATCGAGGTGGAGCACGCCCGCCGCCTGCTCGCGCGGCTGCCGCGCAACCAGCGTGAGCTGCTGCTGTTGCGGGTGGTGTCGGGGCTGTCGGCCGAGGAGACGGGTAATGTACTCGGCATGTCACCAGGCGCCGTACGCGTCGCCCAGCACCGGGCGCTCGCCAGGCTGAGGCAGATGGCCGAGCTGGAGTCCGCTTGACGCCAGAGGAAGAGAGCGACGCGCTGCTTGACGCGCTCGCCGCCGGAGAGCTGCCCGACAGCGCCGACCCGGCCGCCCGGGTGCTCGCCGTCCTGGTCGGTGAGGTCCTCGATCAGCGGCGCTCCTCGGTGTCGATGACACCGTCGACGTAGCCTCTGGCGTACTCCCAGGTGACGTAGTCGGCCGGGTCCGGATGGAACGCGGGCTCGTGCACCTGCGGCCGGCCCTGCTCGATCATCTGGCGCAGGTTGCCGCGCAACAGGTCCCAGTCGAAGAAGTGCTGCTCGCCGCACTCCGGGCAGTCGAGCACGAGCCCCAGCACCCCCTGCGGCTCCAGCAGGGAGCGGAAGACCTCCACGTCGGCCAGGTCGGTGATCGCCTCGTCGCGTTCGGCAGCGGTCAGCGGCTCGGCGTCGTCGAGCCGGCCCATCGCGGAGGACGGGTCGTCGGGGTCATCCGCGAACGGGTCGCGGGGGACGTCTTCCGGCACCTTCCCACCATATGACCGAGGCGGCGGCTTCGGTGGTCATTGACCGAGCCATCCGCGCCGGGCGGGCGTCCGGATGGAGCCGAGCGCGCCGTCGTTCTTGACGGAGCGTCGGCACTCCACGCGAGGCCGGGGCGGCGCCGGCCAGCAGGACGCGGAGGGGGGTTCGGTGGCGCGGCGCTCCCCGGCCGGAGTGCCGGTGGCCCGGAGGGTGGGCGGAGGCATCCGCCGATCCGCCCTCCAGGCACTTCTGCGATGCCGGGACCACGATGAACCCGTGGGGGTCGTCGTCCTCCCGGCATCCATGTGTTTTGGGTTCACCCTCTAGACTTGACGTCATCAGACGAGGCAGGGGAGGGGCCGCGGCATGTCCAAGTTCACGGAGACGGGTCTGACATTCGACGACGTGCTGCTGGTGCCGGCATATTCGGACCTCCAGCCGGGCGAGGCCGAGACCAGGACCCGCCTGTCGCGCCGCATCACGCTCAACATCCCGCTGGTCTCCGCCGCCATGGACACCGTGACCGAGGCCCGCATGGCGGTGGCCATGGCGCGCCAGGGCGGGATCGGCATCCTGCACCGCAACCTGTCGATCGAGGAGCAGGCCCAGCAGGCCGACCTGGTCAAACGGTCCGAGGCCGGCATGGTCACCAACCCGGTGACGTGCAGCCCGGACGACACGCTGGCCGACGTCGAGCGGTTGTGCGCGACCTACCGCATCTCCGGCGTGCCGGTCACCGACGCGTCGGGCATCCTCGTCGGCATCGTGACCAACCGCGACATGCGCTTCGAGACCGACCACACGCGTCTCGTACGCGAGGTCATGACGAAGATGCCGCTGGTCACCGCCCCGGTCGGGGTGTCGCGTGACGACGCGTTCTCCCTGCTGCGGCGTAACAAGATCGAGAAGCTGCCCCTCGTCGACTCCGGCGGCAGGCTGCGCGGCCTCATCACGGTCAAGGACTTCACCAAGAGCGAGCAGTACCCCCTGGCCACCAAGGACGCCGACGGACGGCTGGTCGTCGGGGCCGCCGTGGGCGTCGGCGGCGACGCCGAGAGCCGCGCCAGGGCGCTGATCGAGGCCGGGGTCGACGTCGTCGTGGTGGACGTGGCCCACGGTCACTCCAAGGGCCTGGCCGACATGATCGGCATGATCAAGGCCAACGCCAAGGTCGACGTGATCGGCGGCAACATCGCGACCAGGGCCGGCGCCCAGATGCTGGTCGACGCGGGCGCCGACGCGGTCAAAGTGGGCGTGGGCCCCGGCTCCATCTGCACCACCCGCGTGGTCGCCGGCGTGGGCGCGCCCCAGATCACCGCCATCCACCAGGCGTCGCTCGCCTGCGCCCCGGCGGGCGTGCCGGTCATCGGCGACGGCGGGCTGCAATACTCCGGCGACATCGCCAAGGCCATCGCCGCCGGCGCCGACTCGGTCATGCTCGGCTCGCTGCTGGCCGGCTGCGAGGAGTCGCCCGGCGAGCTGATCTTCATCAACGGCAAGCAGTTCAAGTCCTACCGCGGCATGGGCTCGCTGGGCGCGGTGCGCAACCGCGAGCGCGGCGGCACCTCGTTCAGCAAGGACCGCTACGCGCAGGCCGAGGTCGGCGGGGAGGACAAGTACATCCCCGAGGGCATCGAGGGTCAGGTGCCCTACCGCGGGCCGGTCGCCGCCGTCGCCCACCAGCTCGTCGGCGGGCTGCGCCAGGGCATGTGGTACGCGGGCTGCCGCACCATCGAGCAGATGCACACCCGCTGCGAGCTGATGCCGATCACCGCGGCCGGTCTCAAGGAGAGCCATCCCCACGACATCCAGATGACCGTGGAAGCTCCTAACTATCACAGAAGGTAATCAATGACTCAGCAGGTGGAGATCGGCCGGGGCAAGTCGGGCCGCCGGGCGTACTCGCTCGACGAGATCGGCCTCGTGCCCTCGCGGCGCACCCGCGATCCGGAAGAGGTCTCGATCGCCTGGCAGATCGACGCGTACCGGTTCGAGCTGCCCGTCGTCGTCGCCCCGATGGACAGTGTCGTCTCGCCCGCCACCGCGATCGCGATCGGCCGGCTCG
Organism: Nonomuraea sp. CA-218870; assembly: GCF_050936535.1. Classification (NCBI taxonomy): domain Bacteria; kingdom Bacillati; phylum Actinomycetota; class Actinomycetes; order Streptosporangiales; family Streptosporangiaceae; genus Nonomuraea; species Nonomuraea sp. CA-218870. Next base: position 1,496,800 of record NZ_JBNJMN010000001.1, read on the forward strand.
GCGGTCTCGCCCCGCTCGACCTCGAAGGTCTCTGGACCCGCTACGAGGACCCGACCTCGCTGCTGGAGGAGTGCGCCTCCCTCAGCGCGGAGGCGGCCACCCGGCGGCTCCAGGAGATCTACGCGGCCCCGATCAAGGAGGAGCTGATCGGGCGGCGCATCGAGGAGATCAGGGAAGCGGGTGTGACCGCCGCCGTCCGGCTGTCGCCGCAGCGGACCGTCCAGTACCACAAGACGGTCATCGACGCCGGCGTCGACATCTTCGTCATCCGCGGCACCACGGTCTCCGCCGAGCACGTCTCCGGCCGCGCCGAGCCGCTGAACCTCAAGCAGTTCATCTACGAGCTCGACGTGCCGGTCATCGTCGGCGGCTGCGCCACCCACACCGCCGCACTCCACCTGATGCGCACCGGCGCCGCGGGCGTGCTGGTCGGCTTCGGCGGCGGCGCCTCCCACACCACCCGCAACGTGCTGGGCGTCGCGGTGCCGATGGCGACCGCGATCTCCGACGTGGCGGCGGCCCGCCGCGACTACATGGACGAGTCCGGCGGCCGCTACGTGCACGTCATCGCCGACGGCGGCATGGGCACCTCCGGCGACATCGCCAAGGCCATCGCCTGCGGGGCCGACGCGGTCATGGTCGGCTCGCCGCTGGCCAGGGCCGTCGAGGCGCCGGGACGCGGGTTCCACTGGGGCTCCGAGGCCCACCACCCCGACCTGCCGCGAGGCCGGCGGGTCGAGTTCGGCTCGGTCGGCACGCTGGAGCAGATCCTGCACGGCCCGTCGAGCGTGGCCGACGGGTCGATGAACCTCATGGGGGCGCTCAAGCGGACGATGGCCTCCACGGGCTACTCCGACATCAAGGAGTTCCAGCGGGTGGAGGTCGTGGTCGCGCCGACCCGGTAGCCGCCGCGCGCTCCCGTCGTCAGCCGGTGAAGAAGGCGGTCAGCGCCGGGGCGAGCGCGTCGGCCTGGACGTCGTGGGTCTGCCCGTCCAGCGACCGGTGCTCCGCCGTGGGGATGGCGTCGGCCGTGTCCTCGGCGGCCCGCTGGAGCCCGTCGGAGCTGGCGGCGCCGGAGAGCACCAGAACCGGGACCGTGATCGCCGACGCCAGGTCGCGCGGCACCCGGCCGCCGCAGAGCAGTTCGTCGTCGTACGCGAGCGTCGGCGCGATGGCCTCCAGCGCCGGCCACATGGGCTGGCCGCGCATGCCGTCGATGGCCTGGGGCGGCATGCCGACATGGGCCATGAACAGCGCCACGGCGTCGCCCCGGCGCCCGGCGGCGAGCGCCTCGCGCAGGCGGGTCGTGTAGCCGGCGTTGCCGGGGCCTTCGATGAACGGCGGCTCGTACAGGGCGAGCCTGGTGATGCCGGAGCCGGTGGCCGCGGCCCTCATGGCGAGGGCGGCGCCGGACGAGATGCCGTACACGTACGCCTCGCCGCCCGCCTCGCCGATCACTGTCTGGAGGTCCTCGACCTCGCGGTCGGGGGCGTACGGCGGGGTGTCGCCGCTCTCCCCGCGCCCGCGCCGGTCGTAGGCGTAGACGGTGAACGACGAGCTGAGCAGGGCGGCGAGCGGGCGCATCGGGCCCGCCGCGCGGTAGCACATGGCGCCGTCGACGAGGACGAGCGCGGGGCCGCTGCCGGAGCGCTCGTAGCCGATCAGGGTGCCGTCGGGTGAGGTGACTGCGGGCATGGTCGCGTCTCCTTGGGGGGGCTTCCGGGGTGAGGTCGGCAAGGCGGGCGTCTTCCGGTCATGCAGGGGAACAGCGGCTCGGGTGAGTTACGCACCGGTAGATCATCTCACCGGTCCGTCCTGACGCCAGACGGTTGTCAGGTCATGCGGAAGAGCCGCCAGAAGGCCAGCGCGACCTCCGCCGGAGGGGTGTCGCGCGGGCCGGTCACCCAGTGGGCGATCACGCCGGTCAGCGCCCCCGCGAGATAGGCGGCGTGCACGCCGGGCGGCACGTCGTCGTAACCGCCCGGCCGTGAGCCGGCGGCGAATCGGGCCTCCAGTTCGCCGGTGAGGCGCTCCGTGAGCCGGGCGCGGAAGCGCGGGCTGCCCTGGCCGCCGAGCATGCACGCGTACAGCTCGGCGTTCTCGGAGACGTGCGCGAAGAGCGTGGTCAGCGGCTCGGGGGCGTGGTCGCGCGGCGCGTCCAGCGGGCAGAGGGCGGCGGCCCCGGCCACCTCGGCGACCTCCTCCTCCATGGCGTCGGCGGCCAGCGCGTCGACGTCCGGATAGTGCAGGTAGAACGTGGCGCGGTTGACCCCGGCCCGGCCGGCGACGGCGGAGACGGTGAGGGCGCTCAGGTCGCGCTCGACGGCCAGGTCGAGGACGGCGGCGCGCAGGCTCGCCCGGGTGCGCTGGGCGCGCGGATCGTCGGGGTTCACGATGGTCACTATACGATATTTGTTGCTTAATCAACAGTTGTCGCATACATTCGACGGCATGCGTATCGAGATCTGGGCCGACGTGGTGTGCGGCTGGGCCTACATCGGCAAGCGGCGGGTGGAGAAGGCCGTCGAAGGGCTGGACGTCGAGGTCGTGTGGCGGCCGTTCCGGATCGACCCCACGGCGCCCGCGCAGGCGGTCCCCCACGAGGAGGCGATGGCCGACCCGATGGCCGACGCCGCCCTGCGCCGGTGCGCGCCCGGTCTCACCCCCGGCGAGAACCGCGTGCGGATGTCACTCGTCGCAGCCGAGGAGGGCTTCGGCTGGACCTGGGGCCCCGCCTGGCGGGCGGACAGCCACGACGCCCACCGCCTGATCGCCCTCGCCCTGGAGCACGGCGGCCCCGCCCTCCAGGACGCGGTGGCCGAGCGGGTGATGAAGGCCCACTTCCTCGACAGGCTCGACATCAGCGACCCCGCCACCCTCCACCGCCTCGCCGCCGAGTCGGGCTTCGCCGCCGCGGGCGCGCTGCTCGACGCAGGGGAGGGCGACGAGCTCGTACGGGAGCTGCTGCTCAAGGGCAAGGCCATGGGCGTGCGGACCTCGCCGACCGTCGTGGCGGGCGCCGACGCGCTGGCCGGGGCGCAGCCCGCCGAGGTCATCAGGGAGTTCGTCCTGGGGGCGCGGCCCGCGCGCGAGCTGCCCGAGGAGGTGGAGCGCTACCGGCACGCGGAGTCACTGCTCGACCAGCGTGACCCGCTCGGCGCACTGGTGCTGCTCAAGCCGCTGCTCGGCGAGCACGGCGACGACCGCAACGTGCTCCTGCTCGCCGGGCGTGCCTACTACCTGTCCGCCCAGCTCGGCCGGGCCCGTGAGACGCTGGAGCGGCTGGTCGCGGCCACGCCCGACGACGCGTACGCGCGCCACCTGCTCGGGCGCACCCTCCAGCGCCAGGGCCACGCCGGCGAGGCGGCCCCGCACCTGCGGATGGCGGCGGCCATGGCGCCGGAGTACGCCTGAAGGCACGGCGGCGCTCAGGCGGAGGCGAGCACGCCGAGCAGGTGGGCGACCTCGCGGGCGACGGCGTCCCTGCCGGATTTGACGTACTTGCGGGGGTCGACCACCCGGGCGTCGCGGGCCAGGTGGTCGCGGACGGCGCCGGTGAACGCCTGGTTCAGGTGGGTGGCGATGTTGATCTTCTTCATGCCGTGCCGAACGGCCGCGCGCAGGGTGTCGTCGGGCACCCCCGAGGAGCCGTGCAGGACCAGCGGGACCGGCAGCGCGGCCCGCAGCTCGGCGATGAGCGCCAGGTCGAGCACGGCCTCCTTGGTGGTCATGGCGTGCGAGGTGCCCACCGCGACGGCCAGCGCGTCCACGCCCGTCGCGCGCACGTAACCGGCCGCCTCGTGCGGCTTGGTGCGGGCGCCGGGGGCGTGCACGCCGTCCTTGCCGCCCACCTCGCCCAGCTCGGCCTCCACCCAGACGCCGCGCGCGTGGCACCAGGCGGTCACCTCGGCGGTGGCGGCCACGTTCGCCTCGTCGGGCAGCGCGGAGGCGTCGAACATCACCGAGCCGATCCCGAGCGTCACCGCCTCCTCGACCAGCGCGCGGTCGGTGGCGTGGTCCAGGTGCACGGCGACCGGCACCGCGGCCGCGCGCGCGACGGCCAGCGAGGCCAGCGCCACCGGCTCCAGCGCGCCGTGGTAGCGCACGCAGTTCTCGCTGATCTGCAGCACCACGGGCACGCCCGCGGTCTCGGCCCCGGCCACGATGGCCGTGGCGTGCTCCAGCTGGATCACGTTGAACGCGCCCACCCCGGCGGGGGACTGGCGGATGACGTCGCCGATGGCGGTGAGCGGCATGGGGGAGTCTCCTTCAGACGATCTCGATCAGGGGGTGGACGGCCTCGTACACGCCCGCGTCGAAGGCGCCGGCGACCGGCGCGGCCACCGCGGCGGCGCCCAGCGCCGCCGCCCGCCGCAGCAGCTCGGGCCAGGCGCAGGGGGACACCAGGCCGAGCGCCAGCCCGGCCACCAGCGCGTCGCCGGCCCCGGTGGGGTTGCCTTCGACGGCGTACGGCATGCGGGCGCGGTACGTGCCCTCGCCCGTGACGGCCAGCACCCCGGCCGCACCCAGCGACACGACCACCGCTCCGGCGCCCTGATCGCGCAGCGACTCGGCGCCCTCCTCGGGGTCGCCGTGCCGGACGGCCCTGGCCAGCTCCTCGGCGTTGGGCTTGACGATGGCGGGCCGGCCGCCGGGCGCGTGGCGGAGCGGCTCGCCGTCGGCGTCCACGATCGCGGGCACGCCCCGGTCGCGGGCGAAGGCGGCCAGGGTGGCGTACGTCGTCGCGGGCAGCCCCTGCGGCAGGCTGCCCGACAGCACGACGGCCCGCGCCTCGCGCAGCAGCGCCTCGTACGTGCGCAGGAAGCCGGCGAACTCGTCCGCGGCCACCCGCGGCCCCGGCTCGTTGAAGAGCGTGTGCCCGCCGGGTTCGGCGACGACCAGCGTGGTGCGGGACTCGCCGGAGACCGGCACCAGCGCGTGTCGCAGGCCGGCGACCTCCAGGTCCTGCTCCACGGCCCTGCCGGTGGCGCCGCCGGCCAGGCCGGTGACCAGCACCTCCTCGCCGAGCGCGGCCAGCACCCGCGCCACGTTGACGCCCTTGCCGCCGGCGCGCCGGTGGACGGCGGCGACGCGGTTGACCCCGTCCCAGGAGACCGGCGGGGTCTCGTAGGTGACGTCGAGCGCCGCGTTGAGCGTCACGGTGACGATCATCAGGGCTCCGTGACCCAGGCGCCGCGTCTCATCACGCCCGCCACCTCCAGGTCGCCGGAGAGCACCACCAGGTCGGCGTGCTTGCCGACGGCGATCGAGCCCACGCGGTCGGCCAGGCCGAGCGTGCGGGCGGGCGTCAGCGAGGTCGTGGCGGACGCCTCCGGCAGCGACAGGCCCAGCTCCCGCACGGCCCGGCGGAAGGCGACGTCCATGGTGAGGGTGGAGCCCGCGATGGAGCCGCCCTCGGCCAGCCGCGCCACCCCGTCCAGCACGCGCACCCGCATCGGCCCGAGGAGGTACTCGCCGTCGCTCAGCCCGGTCGCCGAGATCGAGTCGGTGACCATCGCCACCCGCCCGGCCCCGGCCACCGCGCAGGCCAGCCGGAGCATGGCCGGGTGCACGTGCACGCCGTCGTTGATCAGCTCGACCGTCACCCGCTCGTCCTGCAGCAGCGCCGCGATCGGGCCGGGGGCGCGGTGGCCGAGCTGCGGCATCGCGTTGTAGAGGTGGGTGGCGACGGTGGCGCCCGCCTCGATGCCGTCCAGCGTCCGCTCGTAGCCGGCCTCGCTGTGGCCGAGCGCGGCGATCACGCCCGCGGCGGCCGCCGCCCGGATCACCTCGAGCGCGCCCGGCAGCTCCGCCGCGATGGTGAGCATCCGCAGGTGCCCGCGCCCCGCCTCCACCAGCCCGGCGAACTCGGCGGGCGACGGCTCGCGGAGCAGCTCGGGGTCGTGCGCGCCGCAGCGCGCCCTGGCGAGGTACGGGCCTTCGAGGTGGATGCCGGCCAGCAGGCCGTCGTCGCACAGCTCGGCCAGTGACGCGACGGCCCTGGCCAGCCGTTCGGGGGTGTCGGTGACCAGGCTGGCCATCATCGTGGTGGTGCCGTGGCGCTGGTGCAGCGCCACCGCGTCGCGTGCCCCCTCCTGCTCGCCGCTGGGGAAGGACCCGCCCGCTCCGCCGTGGTTGTGCAGGTCGACGAAGCCGGGCACGACGTGCCGGCCGCCCAGGCTGTGGCCGGGCCGGGGGGCGGCTCCGTGACCGACGTGGGTGATGCGGCCGTCTTCGATGGTCAGCCACCCCTCGTGCACTCCGTCGGGGGTCACGATGCGGGCGTCGGCGAGAGTGAGGCTCATGGAGAAAGGATCACAGATCGGGTCAGGTGGAGGGGCTCGTCGGGGTTCAGCCCCCGGGCGAACGCCCTGGCCACCGCCACCCGCTGGGCGCGGACCAGCTCGGCCATCGGGTCCAGGCCGCTCTCGACGAACGTGCCGCCGGTCGCCTCCACCTGTGCCCGCAGGCCCTCGGGGGCGGCGCCGAGCATCCAGGTGACGCGGCCGGGGCCGGCGATGCTGATCGGGCCGTGGCGGTATTCCATCGCCGGGTACGCCTCGGTCCACGACCGGGACGCCTCGCGCATCTTCAGCGCGGCCTCCTGCGCCAGCCCGACGGCCCAACCGGTGCCGAGGAAGGTGACCTGCTCCGCGCTGATCAGCTCGTCCGGCAGCGGCTCGGCCAGGGCCCGCTCGGCGTCGGCGACGACCGGCCCGAGATCCTCGCCGAGGGCGGCGCGGAGCATGGCCAGCTGAGTGGTGGCGAACCGGGTCTGCACGACCGAGCGCTCGTCGGCGTAGTCGAGCACGATCACCTGGTCGGCGGCGCGCATGATCGGCGTCTCCGGGTCGGCGGTGATGGCCGTCGAGGCGGTGTCCCACCTGGACAGCAGGTCGAGCACCTCGGTGGTGGTGCCGGAGCGGGTCAGCGCGAGCACCCGGTCGTAGCGGCGCCCGGAGGGGGCTTCGGAGGCGGCGAACGCGTCGGTCTCGCCCTGCCCGGCGCGCTCGCGGAGCGTCGCGTACGCCATGGCGACGAACCACGAGGTGCCGCAGCCGACGACGGCGACCCGCTCGCCGGGGCGGGGGAGCGCGTGGGCGGGGACGTCCGCGACGGCCCGGCGCCAGCACTCGGGCTGGGAGGCGATCTCGGCTTCGGTATGGGTGGACACCGCTACCTCCGTAATGCTCGTTTCTGCATTTTTTATAGCATAAATACGCAAATTTGGGCACCTGTGGCTCCGGGTGCGCGGGTGTGCCACGCTTGCCCCCTTGACGGATCTCCGAAGGGAGGGTGATCGTGTCCCGATACGACCGGTGGAACGCGATCCTCGAGCTGCTCGCGCAAGAAGGCCGGCTCTCCGTCGAAGACGCGGCCCGCGCGCTCGACGTCTCCACCGCCACCATCCGCCGCGACTTCGACCAGCTCGCCCAGCAGCAGATGCTCATGCGCACGCGCGGCGGCGCGGTCGCGCAGAGCGTCAGCTACGACCTGCCGCTGCGCTACAAGACGGCCAGGCACGCCGACGAGAAGCACCGCATCGCGGCCGCCGCCGCAGAGCTGGTACGGCCCGGCGCCGTGGTTGGGCTCAACGGCGGCACCACCACCTCCGAGCTGGCCCGCGTGCTGGCCACGCAGGCGACGCTGGAGTCCGGGTTCACGATCGTCACCAACGCGCTCAACATCGCCGCCGAGCTGGTGGTCCGGCAGCACGTGAAGATCGTGGTGACCGGCGGGGTGGCCAGGCCGCAGTCGTACGAGCTGATCGGGCCGCTCGCCTCGGGCGTGCTGGAGCGGGTCACGCTCGACATCGCCTTCCTCGGCGTGGACGGGCTCGACGTGGAGCTGGGCGCCTCGGCGCACCACGAGGGGGAGGCCGACGTCAACCACCTGCTCATCAGCAGGGCCGCCCACGTCGCGGTCGTGGCGGACTCCTCGAAGCTGGGGAAGCGGGCATTTTCCCGTATTTGCCCCATTGGGGAGATCGACACCCTTGTCACCGACGAGCGGCTGCCCGAGGCGGAGGCCGCCCGCTTCACCGAGGCGGGTGTGAAGGTGATACGGGCATAAGCGGGTAAGTATGGACACAAGTCGCAGAATGCTGGGAGGTGCGGATGACGGTGATCGGCGTGGCCCGGCTGGGTCCCGTCGAGCGGAGCGCGGCGCTGGAGGCGATGGCGGCGCGTGAGCTGGACGTGGTCGTGATCGGCGGCGGAGTGGTCGGCGCGGGCACCGCGCTGGACGCGGCCACGCGCGGACTGGAGGTCGGCCTCGTGGAGGCCCGCGACTTCGCCTCCGGCACCTCCTCACGCTCGTCCAAACTGATCCACGGCGGCCTGCGCTACCTCGAACAGCTCAACTTCGACCTCGTCCGCGAGGCCCTTCAGGAACGGGCGCTCCTGCTGCAGCGCATCGCCCCGCACCTGGTCCGGCCGGTGCCCTTCCTGTTCCCGATGACCCACTTCGGATGGGAACGCCCGTACGTGGGAGCCGGTGTCATGCTCTACGACACGCTCGGCTTCGCCGCCGGGCTGACCAGGGGCGTGCCCGGCCACCGCCACCTGTCCAGGAAACGGGCGCTGCGCCTGGCCCCGGCGCTGCGGAAGTCCGCCTTCACCGGCGCCGTGCAGTACTGGGACGCCCAGGTCGACGACGCCCGCTACGTGATGATGTCCCTGCGCACCGCCGCCACCTACGGCGCCCACGTGGCGGCCCGCGCCCAGGCGGTCGGGTTCCTGCGCGAGGGGGAACGGGTCACCGGCGTGCGGGTGCGCGACCTGGAGTCCGGCGACGAGCTCGACGTGCGCGCGCGGCAGGTGGTCAACGCCACCGGCGTGTGGACCGACGACATCCAGGAGCTCGTCGGCGGGCGCGGCCAGATCCACGTGCGCGCCTCCAAGGGCATCCACCTGCTGGTGCCGCGCGACCGGATCCACTCGCTCACCGGGCTCATCCTCCGTACGGAGAAGTCCGTGCTGTTCGTGATCCCGTGGGGCCGCCACTGGATCATCGGCACCACCGACACCGAGTGGACCCTGGACAAGGCGCACCCCGCCGCGTCCCGGGCCGACATCGACTACCTGCTCGACCACGTCAACGCGGTGCTGTCGGTCCCGCTGACCAGGGACGACGTCGAAGGCGTGTACGCGGGGCTGCGGCCGCTGCTGTCCGGCGAGTCGGACGAGACGTCCAAGCTGTCGCGCGAGCACGTGGTCGCGCACCCGGTGCCCGGCCTGGTGATGATCGCCGGCGGCAAGTACACCACCTACCGGGTGATGGCCAAGGACGCCGTCGACGCCGTCGCCCACGGGCTCGACCAGCGGGTGCCCTCGTCGTGCACGGACCGCATCCCGCTGGCCGGCGCCGAGGGCTACCAGGCGCTGTGGAACTCCCGCCACCGGATCGCGCACGACTCCGGCCTGCACGTCGCCAGGATCGAGCACCTGCTGCAGCGGTACGGGTCGCTCATCGACGAGGTGCTGGCGCTGATCGAGGCCGACCCGGCGCTGGGCGCCCCGCTGCACGGCGCCGACGACTACCTGCGGGCCGAGATCGTCTACGCCGCCACCCACGAGGGCGCACGGCACCTCAACGACGTGCTGACCAGGCGCACCCACATCTCCATCGAGACCTTCCACCGCGGCCTGGCCGTCGCCCAGGAGGCGGCCGAGCTGCTCGCCGGCCCGCTGGGCTGGGACGACGAGCAGGTCAAGCGCGAGGTCGAGTACTACACCAAGCGCATCGAGGCCGAGCGCCTGTCACAGGAGCAGGACACCGACCAGGAGGCCGACGCGATCAGGCTCGGCGCCCCCGAGATCGTCCCGGTGGCGATGCCGGAGCCGTCGTCATGAGCCGAGCGGGATCCACGCCTGCTTGGCGAGCGTGGCCAGGTCGTTGACCTGCGCCCCCTCGTACGAGAACGTCCAGATCGACTCGCCGATCACCATCGACCGCTGGATGCCGGGCTGGTAGGTGTAGTCCTGCTCGGTGCGGCTCGGGTGCTCGATCGTGCCGGTCTTCGTCACCTCCGAGTCGGTGATCTTCAGGACGACGGCGCCGGTCTGGAACCGGCCGCCGGCGTGGCTGCTGAGCGGGATGACCGCGGTGCCGGTCTTCGGCCAGTAGAGGAACGCGTGCGGGTCCCACTCGGCCTCCGAGCCGGAGTCCTTCTGGAACAGCTGCGACAGCCTGCGCGGGCCGGCCGGGTCGCTGACGTCGAACAGCGAGACCTGCGTGCCGAGCGTCCTGCCCTCGCCGCTGGCCTCCTGCCCGACGCCGATCAACCGGCCGTCGCCCGCCGGGTGCAGGTAGGCCGAGTAGCCGGTGATCTTGAGTTCGCCGGTCACCTTCGGGGCCGCCGGGTCGCGCAGGTCGAGCGTGTAGAGCGGGTCCACCTGCCGGAACGTCACCACGTACCCGACCGGGCCGATGAACCGGACCGAGTAGATCCGCTCGCCCTCGCCCAGCCCGCCGACCTGGCCGGCGGTCTTCATCGTGGCCGCGTCGAGCACGTGCACGCTGCTGGAGCTGGTCCTGCCGTCGGCCGAACCGAGCGTGGTGGCCACGCGCAGGTGGCCGTCGTGCTCCGACAGCGAGTACTGGTTGAGCAGCCGCCCCGGCACCTTGCCGGAGGCCGCGTACGAGGGAGCGCCCGGCCCGGAGACGTCGAACCGGTGCACCTCGGTCTCCTCGGGGGGCACGCTGGGGGTCGGCTCGTCCGGGGAGGGCTCGGCGGCGGGGGCGTCCGGGCTCTCCTCTGCCGGCATCGGCTGGATCGGCCACCACCAGCGCGGGTTGCTCGCCACGTACAGGCTCCGGCCGGTGCCGTAGACGATGTCGCCGTCGGCGGCCAGCGCGATCGGGTCGGAGCCCGCGGCGGTGACGCCCTGCGCCAGGTCGAGCGTGTGCAGGGTGAGCATCGAGGTGCCGGTGTAGTCGGCCGGGTGACTGACCCGCTCGCACGGCACCGACGTCTTCCTGACCGCGCCCGACGCGTCGGTGATTTCGATCTCGGGAAGCCAGGCGGTCAGCGGCGCGCCGCGCACCACGGCCTGGTTCATGGTCTTGCGCTCGGCCTCGCTCACGCTCTCCTTGGCCTCGGGGAAGGCGATGTCGGGCTGGCCGCGGGTGACGAGCCGGACCGTGGAGCCGATCATGCGGGCGTCCACGTGGACGCCGTCAGGCTTGATCGAGCCGATCACCTTCGGCTGTCCCGCGAGGTCGACGAGCACGTACCGGGTCTCGCCGGGAGGCGCGAAGCCGTCCGCGATCCGGCTCTTCACCATGCCGCCGCCCTGGAGCAGCACCAGCGCCCGGTCCCCGGAGACCAGCAGGTCGGCGGGGGCGTAGCCGCGCTCGCCCGTGCCCAGGTCGAGGGAGGCGGTGACCTTCCTGGTGGCGGTGTCGATGACCCGCAGCACGCCGCCGCCGACCGTGAAGACGCGGTCGCCGTCGGTCTTGACCAGGTCGGGCTCGTCCACGCCGGCCTCGTGCACGTTCGTGGTCGAGTGGTCGGGGGTCTGCTTGAGCGCGGTGTCCCGGGTCGCCGAGGCGTCCTCCATGTACATGATCTGCGGGCCGCCGAAGCCCCACGGGCCCACGTTCGCGGCCGCCTTCTCACGCAGTCCCTTCAGCAGCTCGTCGCAGTCGCTGTAGGAGACCAGGCGGACCTGCCCGAGCGGGGTGGCGGGCGCTGTGCCGGGAGGCGCCGAGGTGCAGGCGGCCAGGGCCGCCACGAGCGCGGCGGCCACGACCGGGCGGGTGAGCGTCTTCATGCCCCCACAACGGACCGCGGCAGCGGGCGGTTCACGCGAAGATCCTCGCCGGCGCGCACCATCTCACACCGCGTCGATGCTGCCCGCACCAGAGCGGCCCCGCAACCACCGAGGACGGATCCCGGCCGCTCGTTGGAGTTCGGGCTACACCTCGGCCCCCCAGCACTGTGAATGGCCCTGCGATGGCGGCTCTCACACTGTCGCACGCATTCGGACACCGCTCTTCCCCGGCAAGCCGACGGAGCACGACGTTCCACGAACGAACCCTCTTCCGGGCTTTGTGGTAAGTCACATTCCGTACCGGTGTAGTACCAGAAATGAATCTTGATCGCTTGTCCTGAGAAATGTTAATTTCCCTCTGTTTGGTCAGGCTCCAGAACCGCACAAGTCAGCATGCCTGTTGGGTGGGGGAGCGACGTCCGACATCCCGAATGGGATGTCCCTCGTTGTGGTTCGGAGCGTGACGACGCATGCGCCCCTTTCTGTCGTGGATTGATGATTTCCGTTTCGCAGGCGTTACCGCCTTCGCCACGTTGACGCTGACATTACCCGGCCTTCTCATGCTCGCGGCCGAACCGACCTGGGCGGACGCCGCTCGCACCATCGAACTCGACACGCCGACACAGCAATGGGGATCCGGCGGCGGAACGCCGTCGCTCGTCTCCGCTGCCACAACCACGCCGGCCGATGCCATGCATACGGTTGTGGCGGAAGTCGACCCGCCCAATAACGCTTTGCCGGAGGAAGTCCGCGCAACCGTCACCCGGACGAAAAAGGAGTCCCCGAAAAGGCACTCTGCGCAATCGACGATGACAGCCCTGGATGATCCGCCGTGCGGCTCTTACTCGCCTTGGAGCGCTTATACCTATGTCGCGTACGGCACCCGCGTCGCCTCTGGCGGACGCGTCTGGGAGGCCACGCAGAACATTCCCGGCAGCCTCAACTCCCATCCGCCGGAGGAGGATCCGACCGGATGGATGCTCATCGGCTTCTGTCCGCCGCCGCCTGCCCCAGAGATCATCTCGCTTATGCCGGAGAACGGTATTCAGCTGATGACCACGCGGCCGACGTTCTCCGCCGCGGCCACCACATGGCCCGGTGGGTCGGTCGGGTACCGATGGGAGATCTGCACCACCCCGGACATGGAAAACTGCCTGCCCCAGGGGGAGGACTGCTGCGGTGAGACCGGGCAATGGACGCCAGAGGAGGGGTTACTCGCCTGGGGGCGCCAGTACTGGTGGCAACTGGAAGTTACGGATGCGTCCGTCACCGGCGGGGAAAGCGCCTCGTCGCCGATCCGGACATTCGTGGTCGGGGTCCGCCAGCCCACGATCACCTCACGGCTCTCCACACGGGGGGTCAACGGCCAGGATTTCCACCAGCTCGCGGGCAACTACACCACCACGTTCACCGACGCCGAGATCGCCGGCGTGGGCCCGCCGCTGTCGGTGGTGAGGTCCTACAACAGCATGGACCCGAGGCGCAGCGGGGCGTTCGGCGCCGGCTGGTCGACTCGCTGGGACATGAGGGTCCTGCCGGAGAACATCCGCGGCCGAGAGGCGCTGCTCGTCACCTACCCGGACGGACGCCAGATCCGCTTCGCGGCTAAAGGCGACGGCACCTACCAGCCGCCGCCGGGCCTGCACGCCACACTCGCCGACGCGAGCCAGTCGCCCACCTGCCCGTCCGGCGCCACCTGCACCGGCTGGGCACTGATGGACAAGTCGTCCACCACGTATCTGTTCGACGCCGACGGACGGCTGACCAGAATTGCCGACAGCCGCGGGCGTTCCCAGACGCTCGTCTACGGCGCCGACGGGAAGCTGGCTGAGGCGACGGCGCCGGGCGGCCGCACTCTGAGCTTCACCTGGACCGGGCAACACGTCACCACGGTCTCCACGGCGGCTGTCGACGGTGCGCCGCTCACTTGGACCTACCACTACAACGGTGACGTTCTGGAGAGGGTCTGTGACCCGGCCGAACATTGCGTCCTCTACGGTCACGCGGCCGGCTCTCTGTACAGGACCGCGGTCCTGGACTCCGACCCGATGGGCTACTGGCGGCTCGGCGAAACCACGGGCACTGAAGGCAAGGACCTGGGATGGAACGGCGAGACCCTGTACTACTCGGGTGTCGGCTTTGGGAAACCGGGAGCGCTGAGCGGAACCCCCGACACCTCCGTGCAGATCAGCTCCGCGTCGCAGCTGCACCTGCCGTACGCGATCCTTCCGCGAGCGGGCACGTGGGCGACCGTGGAGACCTGGGTGAAGACCACGGGCACCGGCTCCGTGCTCACCGCCGGTAACGAATGGGGAACCCAGCAGCACCCGGTGCTGCGTGTGCTCGCGAACGGACGCCTCGCCGCCGCGTTCCAGCCGACCGCCACGCCCATCACTACTGGATCTCCGGTAAACGACGACGCCTGGCACCACGTGGTTCTGACCGTTGCCAAGGACGTGCAGACGCTATACGTGGACGGGCAGCAGGTCGGCACCCTCAACGGGACACTCGGTGACTCGATGGAGTGGCCCGAGCTCAAGGCCGGAGACATCGCGGCCCACCTGGACGAACTCGCCGTCTACGACCGCCCGCTGGCCGCCGGTGAGGTCGCCGGCCACTACGCGGCCCGCGCGGAATCACCTTACAAGCTTGCCCGGATCACCCTCCCTTCCGGCCGCGTCTGGGCCGCCAACGTTTACGACGCCGTCACTGACCGAGTCAAGACGCACACCGATCAGCATGGTGGTACCTGGCAGGTCAGCGAGCCCGTGTACAAGCGCACGACCGGCATGAGCACCGTCACCGTCACCGACCCCCAGCAGGGCACGCTCACGTACGTGCACGACGCCTGGCGCGGCTACCGGCTCATGTCCCGGACGGATCAGCTGGGTAAGAAGACCGCGTACTCCTATGACACGGGCGGCTTCCTCTTCAGCACTGTCGATGCCAATGACAACGTCGTCGAGACTTACAATGACGCACGCGGCAACGTGATCCAGCGGCGGACCTGCCGCACCTCAGGCTCCTGCCAGTGGACCCGTTACTCCTACCACGAGAACGCGGCCAACCCCTTCGACGCTCGCAACGACCTGCTGCTCGCCAGCTGGGACCCGCGCGTGACGGGCACCGACAAGGTAAAGGCGACCAGTTGGGAGTACAGCTCCCACGGCGAGGAGACAAAGCAGACGACACCCGCCACTCCCGACTTCCCCGCCGGCCGGTCCATATCGACGGCGTACACCGACGGGACGGAGCCGGCCGTCGGCGGTGGGACCACGCCCGCCGGCCTGGTAAAGACCAGGACGGATGCCCGCGGCAACGTGTGGACGCAGAAGTACACGGCCGCCGGCGACCTCGCGGAACAGATCGAACCCGAGGGCATGCGCACGGTCTACGAGTACGACTCGATCGGTCGACCCACCGCACGCGTCGAGTATTCGGACGCCTTTCCGGACGGAGTCAGATCGACCTTCACCTACGACGGCCTGGGACGGCTGCGCACCCACACCGGTGCCCCCGTCGAGAACGAGATCACTGGCAAGACGCACACCAGCCAGGCCCGCTACACCTACGACCCCGACGGCAACAAGCTCACCGACACCGTGGTCGATCTCACGGGCGGCGACCCTGAGCGGACGATCACGTACACCTACGACACCCGGGGACGCACGGAAACGGTCACCGGACCGGAGGGCGGTGTCATTCGCTACACCTGGGACCAGGTAGGTGCCAAGGTCGAGGTCACCGACGAACTGGGCTCGGTGTTCGGCTACACATACACCAAACGCGGTGAACTGGCCAGCCGCACTCTGAAGAACTGGACCGGCAGCCCGGTGAATCCGCAGCAGGCCCGGGAGATCGTGCTGGAGTCGTACTCCTACGATCCCGCCGGCCGCCTCGCGAGCCGGGTGGACGCGATGGAGCGCAAGACCTCCTTCACGTACTACAAGGACGACCTGCTGCACCAGGTCATCGGCACCGCCGTCAAGCTGAACGGCTCCTCCACCACGAAGGACGTGGTGCTGGAGGCGCTCACCTACGACGCCGCCGGCAACCCCGCCATCCTGACCACCCCGGGCGCGCAGACCGCGTACGTGTATGACGCGGCCAACCGGCTCACGTCCAGCACCTTCGACACGGCCAGGCTCGCGCGCAAGATCACCAATGTCTACGATGCCAACGGTAACGTCGTCAAGCAGACGTTGAGGGCAGAGGGTACCTCCCGTGAGGAGGGAGTCGAGTACGCGTACAACAAGGAGAACCGGCTCGTCCGCCGCACGGTCGAGAACGGCGACGATGACCTCACCACCACGTGGACGGTCGATGACCGGGGCCTGGTGACGTCGACGACGGACCCTCGGGGGAACGTCGCGGGAGCCGACCCGGAGCGGTTCACCACCTCGGATCGGCATGACGCGGCCGGACGCCTAGTGGAGAGGAAGCTGCCGGAGGTCAAGGTCGAGCACGCCGGAACCAACGGCGCCGACCTGGCGCGGCCCACCACCCGCTACGGTCACGACAGCGCAGGGCGGCAGACGCACGTCATGGACGCCGAAGGCCGGCTGAGCACGACCACGTTCGACAGGGCAGGTCGGGTCACCGCCGTCATTGATCCCGCCTACACGCCGCCTGGCGGTACCCAGATCATCCCCAAGGAGATCTACGGCTACGACGCGGCCGGCCGCCTCACGAGAGTCACTGACCGCAGCGGTCAGCTGTCGACCCTGGAGTACGACGCCCTGGGCAACCAGGTACGCGTCACCGACCCGGCCGTGAACGGGGCGGCGCCCGGACAGTGGATCAACGAGTACAACCGGGTCGGCGAGCCTCTGGCCGAGATCGACCCCAACGGCGCAAGGGCCGAGGCAACGTACGACGACCTGGGCCGCATGATCACGCGGACCGAGATAGAGCGGCATCCGGCTGCGGCGGCGCACACCACGAAGCTGACCTACACCGACGCCGGATTCCTGGAGAAGCTGTCGCCGCCGGCCGGCCAGCCCACCTTGTTCACCCACAACGCGGCCGGCGAGGTCACGCTGCTCACGGACCCGATGGGCAACAAAACCGCCACCACCTACGACCTGGCGGGCCGCGTCACGAAGACGACGACTCCTCTGGGGTACGCGAGCCTCGCTGAGTACGACTTGGCAGGCCGGCTGACCGCGCTCAAGGACCTCGACACCGATGGCAGGGTGATCCGGACCACCGCCTACGGCTACGACGCCGCTTCCAACCAGATCAGTACGACGTCCGGCGAAGGCCGGGTCACGGAGCGTTCGTTCGACGAGACCGGCCTGCTCGTCGAACTCATGGAGCCCGTGTCGGCGAACGAGTCGATCACCACGACGTTCGGCTACGACGCGGTCGGCGACCGCACCCGCACGACGGACGGCCGCGGCAACACGGTAGGGACGACCTACAACAGCCTCCGCCTGGTGGAATCGCTCATCGAACCATCCACGGCCGCGCACCCGGACCTCGCGGACCGTACCTGGCTGCACACCTACGACGCGGAAGGCAACTTAACCTCCCTCGCGGAACCCGGGGGCGTCCGCATCGACCGTCAGTTCGACGAGCTCGGACGCCTCACTAAGGAGACGGGTCACGGCGCCTCGGTCGCCACGCCGGAGCGGACCTACCGCTACGACGCAGCAGGCAGGCAGATCGCCATCGGAGACTACGGCCTCGAATACAACGACCAGGACCTGCTCACCAGAGTCACCCGCAACTCGGCACAGATAGCAGCCTTCACCTACGACGCCCTGGGCAACCCGCTGACCCGGTCCGACACCTCGGGCAACGCCAGCTTCACCTGGGACGACAACGAACGGCTGAAGACGGCGACGGACCCGGTGACAGGGCGAGCCTTCTCCTACGGTTATGACACGGACGACCGGCTCACGTCCCTGAACTCCAGCAACCCGGCCAACAGTCAGACCTTCACCTACGACCCGCTCGACCGCTTGGAGACCCACACGCTGAAGAGCGGCGGTGGCGCTCAACTCGCGAAGATCGCGTACGGGTGGGACAAGGACGACAACCTCATCTCCAAGAACACCACCGGCACTGCCGGGGCCGGAGCCAACACGTACGGGTACGACCACGTCGGCCGCTTGACGTCCTGGACCGCGCCCGACGGTACAGTCACCGCCTACACCTGGGACGCCGCGGGCAACCGGACCGGAGTGGGAGACAAGGCCTACTCCTATGACGAGCGGAACCGACTCATCTCCGGCGGTGGCACCGACTACAGCTACACCGCGCGTGGCACCCTGACCGCCACAACCACTGGCGGTGTCACCACCAACATGACCTTCGACGCCTTCGATCGCCTGGTGGCCGAGGGCGACGTCACTTACACCTACGACGCGCTCGACCGTCTCATCTCTCGCAGGAAAGGGACGGACGAAACCACCTTCGCCTACTCCGGGCTTGAGAATGACATAGTCACGGTGGCGGACGGCAGTGGGACCGTAACAGCCAAGTACGGGCGTGATCCGAATGGCCGCGTGCTCAGCATGAAGGAAGGAGCATCGCCGGCGCTTGGCGTCATGACGGACTATCACGCTGATGTCGTGGCGACCTACACGGGAACGAGCCTGGCGGACTCGGTTGCGTACAACCCGTTCGGGGAGCCCATAGCCCGCACCGGAAGTCAGCGTTCACTCGGCTACCAGAGCGAGTACACCGACCCTGACACCGGCAAAGTGAACATGCACGCACGCTGGTACCAGCCCGGTACGGGCGGGTTCGCCTCGCGTGATGACTGGATGCTGGAGCCGGAGCCGTCCATTCGGGCCAACCGCTACTCGTATGCCGACGGAGCGCCTCTCAGCAACGGCGACCCGTCCGGACACGCCCCGGACTGTTGCGGCGCCGGTGGCGGTGGCGGTGGTATCGGCAGTTACAACGCCAAGAACTGGAAGCCCATCTGGCGGACGGTGGAAGCCGTTGACGCGGCGAGCGACTTGGCCGGGCCAGCCGGATGGGCCAAGGGCGCCGCCAAGCGAGCGATCAAGGCGGGATTCAAGAAGGTCTTCAAGGGCGGAGGCAAGAAAAGCGCCTCCCAGGGCGGCAAGAAAGCCCTGGGCAGGGACAACGTGAACCGTCTACAGCGCGAGAAGGGAAACAAGCGCTACCTGTACGCGCCGAAGAAGAAGCCCAAGTCCAAGAAGCAGGCCGAAGGAAAGGGTAGACCTAAGACAGTAAAGACGCCCAAGACGCCTAAGAAGCTTAAGCCTACTACGGGGAAGAAGCCCGAAAAAAAGCCTAAGAAAAATCCAGCGGGGCCGAACGGTAAAAACAACAAGAAACCCACGACCAAGTCCCCGAAAAACCGTAATCCAACACCCAAGAAAGCACAGGCCGAGCGGCAGAGGCAGAAGGACAAGGGGTGTCGCACCGGCCCCTGCACCGGTAGTGACCGCGATGGTCCGGAGGCAGGCTACTACAACGTCGGCACAGGTCATGATGAAGGCTATGGCCCGGCGTATCGCGAGATCGTCGAAGAGGCGACCGAGACCACGACCGAGTCGATCGTCGAGGACATCATCGACGATGTGGCCCCTGACCTGCCGTCCGACCCGCTGCCGGACGAAGGGCTGGACAGTTGCTTGCCCAACAGCTTTGTCCCCGGCACCCCGGTTCTCATGGCAGACGGTAGCCGCAAAGTCATCGAAGACGTCAAGGTAGGCGACCACGTGCTCGCCGCCGATCCAGGAACCGGCCGCATGGAGGCTCAGCCCGTTACCGCGCTGATCAGCAGTCACGGTCGCAAGCACCTGGTCCGCATCACCGTGGACCTCGACGGCGACCGCGGAAACGCGACCGACGTCATCGAGGCCACTGCCGAGCACCCGTTCTGGCTGCCCGCCCTGAAGGAATGGGTCCCTGCCGGACAACTTGAGGCCGGCGCGTGGCTGCGGACCTCGGCCGGAACGTACGTCCAGATCAGCGCGATCCAGCACCGCACCGCCACCCAGCGCGTCCACAACCTGACCGTCGACGAGCTGCACACCTACCATGTGGTAACAGGCGACCAGGCGCTTCTCGTTCACAACGCTCGCCCGCCTCGACCTCACCCGGACGTGGGTACCCATTATGAACTGGCGCCGGCAGGCCCAGGCATGGAGCGACACCATATTCCGCCACACTCGACTAGGCCCGCTGGCAGCAGCTACAGTCAGGGCCCCACGATCCGGATGGACCGGGCCGATCACCGCGCACTGTACTCGACGGGCCGGTCGTTGGAGTCGCAGGCCTGGCGGCAGTGGCAGAAGGAGCTGGTTGACGCCGGCAGGCATGACGAAGCCATGGAGATGGAGTACCGCGATATAAAGCAGCGTTTTCCAGGGAAGTACGATGTTGAGATTGACGTGCATCGGAAGAATTACACTGGGGGCTCTACGTGCCCGTAGGGGATCATGCAAGGATGGCTGAGCGGATACTCGAGGTCCATATCGGCGCGGGGTTGGACGACTTGCGGTTCGACATGGACGAAGCTCAGGTTAGGGCCGGGCTAGCTACTTACGGCAATGTAGTGGACGCAACAGCTCCTGGAGGTGCACTGTGCCTCCGCACGGAAGGCATTGACGAAACATTTTCGGTGTACGCCGCGTTCAAAGCCGCCACCGGTACTCTGTACACGCTCGAGATTTGGCGGCCGAGTAACATCAGATTGATCGATGTCGATGTTTTCGGCACTCTCCTCTTCGCTACTCCTGCCACCCAAATTCTGGACAGAATCACAGAGTTGGGGCATAGGGTTGATGCTGAAGACCAGTGGCATCCCATACTGCCTGATGCATCGATCGGCCTGGATCGTGAGGGTGGCGATGATTGTGATGACGATGGCCTTGCTCGTTACTTTCAGTCAATATTTATCGCGCCGCCTGGCTACTACGCGAGACCAGGCTGCGGTTGAATAGGTAGGTAGCTACACCGGTTGAATTGGTAGAGTCTCTGGGTCGTGACGGATGACGGTCGGTGCGGTACGACCGGAGTATGCGGTACGGACAAAGGGGTGGATACACGCCCGCGGAGCAGGAACGGTGGGAGCGTGTACGGCTGCAGGCGGCCGAGTGGTTCTCGGCTGGAGAGTCAACCAGGACGGTCGCCGCACGATTAAGGATGCACGAGCGGTCGGTGACCCGCTGGCGCAAGGCCTGGCTTGAGGGCGGGGAGCAAGCGCTGCGCTCGAAGGGTCCGGTGTCGAAGGAGAAGTTATCGGCCCGGCAGTGGGCGCCGGCTGGATGCCGAACTGCGGCGGGGACCGCTGGCCTGAGGCTGCGCGGAAGACCAGTGCTGGACACTGGGCCGGGTCAAGGCCCTGATCGGGCGGCTGTTCCACATCGGCTACACGATCGAGGGGGTCAGCAAGCTGCTGCACCGCCACGGCTGGTCGGCGCAGGTCCCGGTCCGGCTGCAGCCGGTGGCGTGTGATGAGGCCAGCTCAGGTCGAGCCGCCCTTGCTCGATGGCTGGAAGCGGTGTCATGGTTGGTCAGCTAAGAGAAGAGCTGTGTTCGTTTCAACTCCGTCGCGGGGAGGACGGTCGGCTGCTACGGGTCGACCGTGCATCGGGACGGTGATGAGATCGACGCCCTCCTTGCGAGAACGGTTCTCGCTTATGACGTGACGACTGCACTACTGCGGGGGTTGCGCCGCCACGAACGTGCCGCGCCCTCTCACAGTCCGGACCGCGCCCTGTTTGTTGAGGGAGCGGATCGCCGCGCGCACGGTGTTGCGGCTGACGCTGAACTCGTCGCACATCTCGGCTTCTGATGGGATGGCGCGATTCAGCTCGTAAGTGCCGTCCTTGATCCGCTCCAGGATGACGGCTGCGATCTGCTGGTAGATCGGGTCCGGTCCGAGCAGGTCAATCGCCATCTAACTGACCCTAAGCGACCTAGGTGGATGCTAAACGTACAGGCTGGCTCGTGCAGGTATAGGATCACCCTCAGTGCCGAACCGGCACGTCCTCGCATGTGCCCGGCCCCCGGAGGAGGTCACGGATGCCGAGAGACAAGTGCTGGGGAACATCTGTCGCTTCTTGAGGAAGATCACGTCGCGATCGAATGGTCGAAGTCGCTGCCGTGGTGTCGCTCGGTCAGGGTTCGGAGCTACACGTGCGACTGCTCGTCGACCGTGTACGAGCTGTGTACGTCAGGCGGGCTGGTCCACATCCGCCGGACCGTGCGATCGTCTGGCGGCAGCCAGGTCAGTGAGAGTCCTTGGCTGCGTGCCGCCGAGGCGATGCGGCTATGGGATGACCTTCTCGCGGGGCGCGCACGTTGACGTTCGCCGCGGTCACGCCGTCTGGCTGCTGATCTACCGGTCAGTAGCCAACCCGAATATCCTTCTGGCATGCACGTCACCACCGGCAGGACCCGGCAAATCATCGCCCCCTTCACCGGCGAACCCCTCGCCGAACTCCCACTGGCCGGTGCGGACGACGTGCGCGAGGCGTACCGCAAAGCACGAGCAGCGCAAGAGGCGTGGGCAGCCCAACCCCCTCAGGAACGGGCAAGACCGTTCCTGCGGCTGCACGACGTGATCCTGGACCGGCGCGAGGAGATCCTCGACCTCCTCCAGGACGAGACCGGCAAGGCCCGCTCGCACGCCTTCGAGGAGGTCCTCGACGTCGCCGGCTGCGTGCTCTACTACGCCCGCCGGGCGCCCGGCCTGCTGGCCCCGCAGGGACGCAAGGGCGTCTTCCCGATCGCCACCCGGGTGAGCGAGCTGCGCCGGCCCAAGGGCGTGGTCGCGCTCATCTCGCCGTGGAACTACCCGCTGTCGCTGGGCGTCA
The DNA here is from genome assembly GCF_050936535.1 of Nonomuraea sp. CA-218870. Lineage (NCBI taxonomy): Bacteria > Bacillati > Actinomycetota > Actinomycetes > Streptosporangiales > Streptosporangiaceae > Nonomuraea > Nonomuraea sp. CA-218870. The sequence goes on from NZ_JBNJMN010000001.1 coordinate 1,519,385, forward strand.
CCGACGCCGTGCCCGCGCTGCTGGCGGGCAACGCGGTCGTGCACAAGCCCGACACCCAGACCACGCTGTCCACCCGCTGGGCCGTGGACCTGCTGGTGGAGCTCGGCATGCCGCGCGACCTCTGGCAGATCACGCCCGGCGACCCGGAAGAGATCGGCGAGGCGCTGCTCGACGGCGCCGACTACGTGGCCTTCACCGGCTCCACCCGCAGCGGCAGGAAGATCGCCGAGGAGGCGGCCAAGCGGCTCATCGGCTGCTCGCTGGAGCTCGGCGGCAAGAACCCGATGCTGGTGCTCGACGACGCCGACCTGGACCTGGCCGTGCAGGGCGCGATCCGCGCCTGCTTCGCCAACGCCGGCCAGCTGTGCCTGTCGATCGAGCGGCTGTACGTGCACGCGTCTCTGTTCGAGGCGTTCGCCGACCGGTTCGCCCGTCAGGTGCGCAACCTGAAGCTGGGCGCCGGCCGCGACTGGTCGGTCCAGATGGGCTCGCTCACCCACCGCCACCAACTGGAGACCGTCACCCGGCACGTCGAGGGCGCCGTCGCCCGCGGCGCCACCGTGCTCGCCGGCGGCAGGGCAAGGCCCGACCTCGGCCCGCTGTTCTACGAGCCGACCGTGCTCACCGGCGTGACCGAGGACATGGAGCTCTGCCGCGACGAGACGTTCGGCCCCGTGGTGGCGCTCTACCCGTTCACCACCGACGACGAGGCGGTCGAGCTGGCCAACGACACGGCCTACGGCCTCAACGCCTCCATCTGGACCACCGACACCTCCCGCGGCCGCGCGCTCGCCGCCCGGATCAAGGCCGGCACGGTCAACATCAACGAGGGGTACGGCGCCGCGTACGCCTCCTACGACGCCCCGATGGGCGGCATGAAGGCGTCCGGCCTGGGCCGCAGGCACGGCGCGGAGGGCCTGCTGCGCTACACCGAGGCGCAGACCGTGGCCGCGCAGGCGTCCTGGCTGCGCCTGGAGCCGCCGTTCGACCTGTCCCAGGAGGCGTGGGCGGACGTGCTGGCCACCACGCTCAAGGTGATGAAGTGGCTGAGGGTGAAGTGAACGGGTTCGACGTCGTCGTCATCGGCTCCGGGTTCGGCGGCAGCGTCTCGGCGCTCCGGCTGGCGGAGAAGGGCTACCGGGTCGCGGTGCTGGAGGCGGGGCGGCGCTTCGAGCGGTCCACGCTGCCCGCCACCTCCTGGCGGCTGCGCGACTTCCTGTGGGCGCCGTGGCTGGGCCTCAAGGGCATCCAGCGGATCCACCTGGTCCGCGGCGAGAAGGGCACCGGCGTGATGGTGCTCGCCGGGGCAGGGGTGGGCGGCGGGTCGCTGGTGTACGCCAACACGCTCTACGAACCGCTCGACCCGTTCTACCGCGACCCGCAGTGGGCCTCGATCACCGACTGGAAGGGCGAGCTGGCGCCCTACTACGACCAGGCCAGGCGGATGCTCGGGGTGACGGTCAACCCCACCCGCACCCCGGCCGACGAGGTGATGGTGAAGATCGCCGAGCGGATGGGCGTGGGCGGCACCTTCCGCCTGGCCCCCGTCGGCGTCTACTTCGGGCCCGACGGCGCCGACCCGTACTTCGGCGGCGCCGGACCGGAACGGCGCGGCTGCGTGCAGTGCGGCGCGTGCATGACCGGCTGCCGCCACGGCGCCAAGAACACGCTCACCGAGAACTACCTCTACCTGGCCGAGCGGGCGGGCGCCCGGGTCTACGCCGAGTGCACGGTCACCTCGGTCCGCCCGCTGCCGTCCGGCGGGTACGAGGTCCTCGCCCGGCGGACCGGCTCGGCCCGGCAGCGCCGGCTCTTCACCGCCCGGCAGGTGATCTTCTCGGCCGGGACGTGGGGCACCCAGCGGCTGCTGCACCGGCTGCGCGACGACGGCACGCTGCCCCGGATCTCGCCCCGGCTGGGCACGCTCACCCGTACCAACTCCGAGGCGCTGCTCGGCTTCGAGCGGTTGTCGCGCGACGGCGAGAAGCTCAACGCCGGGGTGGCGATCACCTCCTCGATCCACCCGGACGCCGAGACGCACATCGAGCCGGTCCGCTACGGCGACGGCTCCAACGCGATGGGCCTGCTGCGCACGCTGCTGATCGACGGCGGACGCAACCGGTGGAAGGCGTTCGCCCGCGAGGCCGCGCGCCGGCCGCTGCACGCGCTGCGCCTGCTCGACCTGCGCGGCTGGTCGGAGCGGTCGGTGATCGCGCTGGTCATGCAGGCCAAGGACAACTCGATCACGGTACGGCGCGGCCGGTTCGGGCTGCGCTCGGCCCGGGGCCACGGCGAGCCGAACCCCACCTGGATCCCGGCCGGGCACGAGGCGGTGCGGATCGGGGCCGAGGAGGCCGGCGGCGAGCCGCGCGGGTCGTGGCTGGACCTGTTCGACATCCCCGCGACCGCGCACTTCCTGGGCGGCTGCGCGATCGGCGCCTCGCCGGACGAGGGCGTGATCGACCCGTACCACCGGCTCTACGGGTACGAGGGGCTGCATGTCGTGGACGGCTCGTCCGTGTCCGCCAACCTGGGCGTGAACCCCTCGCTGACCATCACGGCGCTGGCCGAGCGGGCGATGGCGTTCTGGCCGAACGCGGGCGAGCCCGACGGCCGCCCGCCGCTCGGCTCGGCCTACCGGCCCCTGGACCCGGTCGCGCCGCGCTCCCCGGCGGTGCCCGCCACGGCCCCCGCCGCGCTCCGGCTGATCACCCGCTGACCGCCTCGATCTCGTCCAGGAGCGCTGTCAGGGTGGCGTCGTCCGTGGCCGGGGCCATCACCGTGATCCGCAGGTGGCGGACCCCGGCCAGCTCGGTCGAGGTGAGGTAGAAGGTGCCGTCGCTCATCAGCCGCTCGCGGATCGCCGCCTGGTCGCCGTCGCCGTAGCGGAAGCACACGATGTTGCTCTCCGGCTCGTACGGCAGCGTGAACCCCGGGCGTTCGCGGGCCAGCTCCCAGAACCGGCGGGCGGTGTCGTACCGGGAGGCCACGTAGTCGCCGAGGCCGCGCTCGCCCCGCCAGGCGAGGTTGAGGAACACCTTCAGCCCCAGTTCGGCCTTGGTGCACTCGACCGTGCGGCGGATCTGGTCGAAGCCCTGGTCGCCGTAGAACAGGTAGCTGGCCTCCTGCTTGAACGCCGCGTCCAGGTCGCTCTCCCTGCGCACCAGCACCGCCGCCGACAGGGCCGAGGCGCGCAGCATCTTGTGCGCGTCCCAGATCACCGAGTCGGCCAGCGCGACGCCGTCGAGCAGGTGGGCGTGCCGGTCCGACAGCAGGGCCGAGGCGCCGTGCGCGCCGTCCACGTGGAACCACACGCCGCGCTCGCGGCACCACTCGCCGATCGCCCGCAGGTCGTCGTACAGGCCGGTGCCGGTGGCGCAGGCGGCCGCCACCAGCGCCATGACCCGCCTGCCCGGGAGGTCCGGCAGCCTGGCCGGGTCGATCCGGCCCAGCTCGTCCGTCTCCAGCGGCACGATCGCGCGCTGCCCCAGCCCGAGGATCGAGGCCGCCCGGGAGATCGAGTAGTGGGCCGACGGCGGGGCCAGGATCACCAGGTCGTCCGGCACGCCCCGCTCCCATGCCTCCGGTGCCACCCGCGCCCGCGCGGCCAGCATCGCGGTCAGGTTGGCCAGCGAGCCGCCGTGCGTCAGCACGCCGCCGCCGGCCGGGAAGCCCACCTTGTCCAGCATCCAGCGCAGGACCTCGAACTCGACCGTGGCCGCGGACGCGCCCATCTCGTAGATGTTCATCGGGTTGTTGATCGCGCCGTGCACGAAGTCGGCCAGCGCGGCCGGGAAGTCCGGGGGAGCGGCCTGGTGGGCCAGGAACGCCGGGTGGTGCAGCCGGGTGCCCTCGGCCAGGTAGGTGCGCAGGAAGTCGCGGTACGACTCGGGGGTCATGCCGCCCTTGGCGATCAGTTCACGCAGCCGCAGCCGGTCCGCGAGCTCGCCCGGCGGCGTGCGCCGGACCACGGGGGCCGCGCCCCGCTGGCTGTCCGCCACGTAGGTGGTCAGTTCCTCGACCGTGACACCGGCCGACTCGGTGAACTCCTCAAAGTTCCACATATCCCGGAATACTGGGGATATCGTCGGCGTACGGCTAGTCTTGCCGAATTGGAGGCCGATACTGGTGCATAACGCCGAACTGGATTCGATCGACCTGGCCATCCTGGCCGAGTTGCAGCGAGATGCCCGGTTGCCCAACAAGGATCTTGCAGAGCGGCTGGGCGTCGCGCCCTCCACGGCGCTCGAACGGGTGCGGGCGCTGCGCCGGCGCGGGGTGATCACCGGCTTCCGCGCCTCGGTCGACATCGCCAGGCTGGGCCGCCCGTTGCAGGCGCTGCTCGCCCTCCGGGTACGGCCGCACACCAGCCAGCTCGTCGACCCGCTGAGCGCGTTCGTGCTGTCGCTGCCCGAGACGATCACGCTCTTCCACGTGGCCGGAGCTGAAGACTTCCTGGTCCACGTCGCGGTCGCCGACGCCGAGCACCTGCACCGGTTGTGCCTGGAGAAGTTCCTGGTACGGCCCGAGATCGTGCACCTGCAGACCACGCTGATCTTCAAGAGCCAGCATCAGCCCGTCCAGCGGCCCTCCGATATGTGAAAATATCCGGCCATGGCCCTTCGGATCACCACGCTCGCGGAGCGCCCCGAGTTCGCCGCGACCCTGTGGGACATGGACAACGCCTGGCCGGAGTTCATGATGAAGGACCCCATCGCCGACTTCTTCTACGCCGTCGCCGACACGGTCTATCCCGCGTACGTCCTCGTCGCCGACGACGACGCCGAGCCCGGCCGGCTGGTCGCGCGGGGCTGCACGATGCCGTTCACGCTCACTGACGGCGAGCTGCCCGACGACGGCTGGGACGGCGTCATCCGGCGCGCCTGGCTGGCCCGCGAGCGCGGCGAGCGGCCCGGCCGGATCTCCGCGCTGGAGATCACCGTCCGCCGCGACCTGCTCGGCAAGGGCGTCTCGCCGCTCATGGTGGCCGCCATGCGCGACAACGCCGCCCGCCTCGGCTTCGACGAGCTGGTCGCCCCCGTACGGCCCAACCACAAGCACCGGGAACCGCACACCCCCATGGCGGAGTACGCCTTCCGCGCCCGCGCCGACGGGCTGCCGCACGACCCGTGGCTGCGGGTGCACGTACGCGCCGGCGGGAAGATCGTCAAGGTGGCGCCGCGCTCCATGACGATCGCCGGCACGCTCGCCGAGTGGCGCGCGTGGACCGGCCTGCCCTTCGACCGGCCCGGCCCCGTCGAGGTGCCGGGCGCGCTCAACCCCGTCCACGTCCAGCCCGAGCACGACCACGCCGTCTACGTCGAGCCCAACGTCTGGGTCAGCCACCCGCTCGGCTGACGATCAGGCGTTAGCGTTTCCGGCATGACGGAACTCCAGCCCAGATTGCGGGCCATCATCGACCTGATGGTCCCGGAAGCGCGCGAGTCAGGCGGACGGCACGAGTACGACGGCGCCGTCCAGGACCTGTCTCCCGAGGGCGTGCGCGCCGGCCTGGCCCGGCTCGGCGACGGCGACCTTCCGGGAGACCCCCACGACGCCCGCCACCTCCAGGTCTTCGAACAGGCCCTGCGGGTCCAGCTCGGCGAGCTCGAACTGCACCGCAGGAACCCGCTGTTCCACCTGTCCAACCTGGAGCTCGCCTGCTACGACCGCGACTACGCCCCCGAGGAGCGCCGCGCCGCCGCCCGGGCCGCCCACCTCGCGCGCTGGCCAGAAGCGGTACGGCACGCGCTCGCCGCGCTCGACCAGGTCAGCGCCCCCGTGGCGGCCTCCCTGCTCGGCGCGGTCAAGGGCCTGGCCGCGGGCATCACCGACCAGGCCGCCCTGGAGGCGCACGGCCGCCTGGTCGCGCACGTCGAACAAGCCGCCGAGCACGGCGACCCGGACGCCGCGCTCGGCGCGGACGCGCTGGCCCGGCTCATGGGCGCCACCGAAGGGCTGGAGGTCGACCTCGGCAGGCTGGCCGAGCGCGCCGACGCCGAACGCGAGCGCCTGACGGCCCGCCTCACCGACGCCTGCGACCGGCTCGGCCAGGGCGGCAGGCCGCCGCTCGACGTGGTCCGCGAGCTGGTCAAGCAGCACCCCGACATCGACGGCGTGATCGAGGCGGCCAGGATCGGCACCGAGAAGGCCATCGCGTTCACCCGCGAGAAGGACCTGGCCCCCTACCACGACGGCACCTGCCTGGTCGGCCTCGCCCCCGAGTCGCGCCGCTGGGCGATGGCCATGATGTCGTGGAACGCCCCCGGCGAGCCCGAAGGCCCGTCCTGGTACTACGTCACCCCGCCCGACCCGTCCTGGCCGGCGCAGGACGTCGAGGAGTGGCTGGAGGTCTTCAGCGACACCACGCTGCCCGCCATCAACGTGCACGAGGTCGCGCCCGGCCACTTCTCCCACGGCCTGGCCCTGCGCCGGGCCCGGTCCGACGTGCGGCGGCTGCTGCAGTCGTTCTCGTTCGCCGAAGGCTGGGCGCACTACGCCGAGGAGCTCTGCGTCGAAGAGGGCTTCGAGTCCGGCGACCCGCGCTTCGAGATCGGCGTCTGGGTGGAGGCGCTGATCCGCGTCACCCGGCTGGCCTGCGCGATCGGCGTGCACACCGGCGCGATGACGGTGGACGACGCGGCCGCCCGCTTCGCCGACCACACCCACCTGGCCGGCCCGGCCGCGATGGCCGAGGCCAGGCGGGCCACGTTCGATCCCACGTACGGCCGCTACACCTGGGGCAAGCTGGTCATCATGGACCTGCGCGAGCAGGCACGGCAGGCGTGGGGCGCCGGATTCACCCTCCAGCGGTTCCACAGGCACCTGCTCGACCTCGGGTCGCCGCCGCTGGGTCTGCTGTCGATAGACTGAGTTCACCGCATTCGCCTTTGGGGGGTTCTCTCGGTGTCTGAGTTCGACACGGTCCTGGTGGTCGACTTCGGCGCGCAGTACGCGCAGCTCATCGCCAGGCGGGTGCGCGAGTGCCACGTCTACTCCGAGATCGTCCCGTCGACCATGACGGTCGCGGAGATGATGGCGAAGAACCCCAAGGCGATCATCCTGTCCGGCGGCCCCTCGTCCGTCTACGCCGAAAACGCCCCCGCCGTGCCCCGCGGCCTGTTCGAGACCGGGGTGCCGACGTTCGGCATCTGCTACGGCTTCCAGGCGATGGCGCAGGCGCTGGGCGGCGAGGTGGCCCGCACCGGCGTCGCCGAGTACGGCGGCACCGCGCTGGAGGTGCTCGACGAAGGCGTGATCTTCGCGGGCCTCCCGGCGGCCCAGAAGGTGTGGATGTCCCACGGCGACAGCGTCGCCGCCGCCCCTGAGGGCTTCCTGGTGACCGCCTCCACGAGCGAGACCCCGGTCGCCGCCTTCGAGCACCCCGGCCGCGGCCTCTACGGGGTGCAGTTCCACCCTGAGGTGCTCCACAGCGAGCACGGCCAGCAGGTGCTCAAGCACTTCCTGGAGGCGGCCGGCTGCCGCCCCACCTGGACCATGCTCAACATCGTCGAAGACTCCGTCGAGGCGGTCCGCCGCCAGGTCGGCGAGGGCCGCGCCATCTGCGCCCTGTCCGGAGGCGTCGACTCAGCGGTGGCCGCCGCCATCGTCCAGCGCGCCATCGGCGACCGGCTCACCTGCGTCTTCGTCGACCACGGGCTGCTGCGCAAGGGCGAGGCCGAGCAGGTCGAGCGCGACTTCGTCGCCGCCACCGGCGTGCGGCTGCGGGTGGTCGACGCCTCCGACCGGTTCCTGAAGGCCCTCGAAGGGGTCTCCGACCCCGAGGAGAAGCGCAAGATCATCGGCCGGGAGTTCATCCGCGTCTTCGAGGACGAGCAGCGCGCCATCATGGCCGACGGACCGGTGGACTTCCTGGTGCAGGGCACGCTCTACCCGGACGTGGTCGAGTCCGGCGGCGGCACCGGCACCGCCAACATCAAGTCCCACCACAACGTGGGCGGGCTGCCGGAGGACCTGCAGTTCAAGCTGGTGGAGCCGCTGCGCACGCTGTTCAAGGACGAGGTGCGCCGGGCCGGCGAGGAGCTGGGGCTGCCGCCGGCGATGGTGTGGCGCCAGCCGTTCCCCGGGCCGGGGCTGGGCATCCGGATCGTCGGTGAGGTGACACGCGAGCGGCTCGACCTGCTGCGTGAAGCCGACGCGATCGCCCGTGAGGAGCTGTCGCGGGCGGGGCTCGACCGGGACATCTGGCAGTGCCCGGTGGTGCTGCTCGCCGACGTGCGGTCGGTGGGGGTGCAGGGAGATGGGCGTACGTACGGGCATCCGGTGGTGCTGCGGCCGGTGACGTCCGAGGACGCGATGACGGCCGACTGGTCGCGGGTGCCCTACGACGTGCTGTCGCGGATCTCCACGCGGATCACCAACGAGGTGCGCGAGGTCAACCGGGTGGTGCTCGACATCACGAGCAAGCCCCCGGGCACCATCGAGTGGGAGTGACCCCGCACCGGGCCACCTGACCAGGTCACCCTCCCTGCCTGCCCCGCAGGTCCACGACGAGCAGGTCGTTCTCCCAGAAGGCCGCCGTGCCGAGCGCCTCGCACGCGCCGACGAACCGCCGGCCGAGCCAGGAACGCTCCTCGCCTTCGGCCAGGACCGTGCGGCAGTAGTCGAGCTTGAGCGGCACCGCGCGCAGCCGTATCGGACCGAGCTCGTCCACGGTCACCAGGAACAGCAGCGACAGGTCGTTGCGCAGCTCCGGGTCCACCGCGTAGTCGTCGAGGAAGTCGCCCATGTCGTACAGGACCGGTGGCGCCACGCCGTGCGCGACGTGCGCGGAGTGACCGGCGATCAGCGTCGCCCCGGCGTCGGCCAGGACCGTGGCCGCGACGCGGATGTACGGGAGCGGCCCGGCCGTCATGTTGGGCCCCCAGTGCGGGCTGACCAGCACCGTATCGGCTTCCGTACGCATCCTCGCCACCGTGTCCGTCAGCCAGCCGGGAACGCCGGAGGGCAGGTCGGCGTAGGCGACGCCCGGCCGGTCGGGGGTGGCCGCATAGTCCTCCGGGTGGTCGGTCACGGAGATGACGGCGATCCGCAGCCCCCGCACGACGAGGACGACCGGCTCGCGCGCCTGGTCGAGAGCCGCGCCCGCGCCCGCCGTACGGATCTCCACGCGTTCGAGATGTGCGCGGGTGTCGAGCAGCGCGTCGTGGCCGTAGTCCAGCGCGTGGTTGTTGGCCAGCGTGACGCAGCTGACGCCGAGCTCGGCGAGCAGATCGGCGGCCTGCGGCGGAGCGCGGAAATGGAACACCTTGCCCGGCGCGAACCGCGAGCTGCCGCGAGCGGAGACGCAGCACTCCAGGTTGAGCAGGATGGCGTCGGCCTCGGACAGGTACTCCCGGACGCCGTCCGAGAAGAACGCATCCGGGTCGTGGGAATCGGCCAGCCGGTCCGCGACGCCCCGACCGAGCATCGTGTCACCCGCCAGCGCGAGCGTGACAGCCACGACCTCCTCCTGCCCCCGATGACGGGGTCGAACACAGCACGGCCGATCCCGGGACGCCGCGCGGAAGGAAGGCTCGCGCCGGGCCGAAAACCTGCCGCGACCTGCAACGACTCGCCATCCGGGGGTAGGGGGTCAGGTGGAAGCAGCAGCTACCTTCTCGGGGGAGGCACACATGAGCGCACCGGGAACTGACAAGAGGGTCCAGGACGTGATGCACCACGGGGCCGAGTGCATCGGCGAGCACGACAGCCTGCGCAAGGCCACGCGGATGATGCGCGACCTGTCGGTCGGCGCGCTGCCGATCTGCGGGGACGACGACCGGCTCAAGGGCATCATCACCGACCGCGACATCGTGATCGAGTGCTGCGCCGCGGACAAGGACCTCGACAGCACCACCGCCGGCGAACTCGCCCGCGGCCTCGTGTGGGTCAAGGCCGACAGCGGCGTCGAGGAGGCGCTGGAGAAGATGGGCCGGCACCAGGTCAAACGGCTGCCCGTGATCGACGACAGGCGGATCGTGGGCATGGTCAGCGAGGCCGATCTGGCCAAGGAACTGCCCGACGACAAGCTCGCGGACTTCGTCCACCGGATCTACACGCCCTCCTGACCCGGCCGGGCGCGGGGGCTCCGTCCTTACGGGGACCCCCGACGCCCCACCCGCCGGAGAGCGGGCCTTACTGTCACACCATGGAATTGCTGCGATATGTGGCCTTCAGCGAGCGCGTTGACGGAGGAAACCCCGCCGGAGTCGTCCTCGACGCCAGTGGTCTCGCCCCGGAGAGAATGCTGGCGATCGCCGAGGAGGTCGGCTACTCGGAGACCGCCTTTGTGACAGAACGGACCGACCGGACGCTCTCGGTCCGCTACTTCAGCCCGAAGGTGGAAGTGCCCTTCTGCGGCCACGCCACCATCGCGACGGCGGTGGCGTTCGCGGACGTACACGGGCCCGGAGACCTGCTCATGAACACCCAGGCCGGGCCGATCAAGGTGACGACCTCTGTGGATTCCGCCGGCCACACCGTCGCCACCCTGGTCAGCGTCCCGCCGCGCGTGGAGGCGATGAACGACACGCTCCTGGAGAACCTCCTGTCGGCCCTGGGCTGGTCGTCGTCCGACCTGGATCCCGCGCTGCCCCCCAGAGTGGCCAACGCCGGCGCCTCTCATCCGATCATCGCCGCCGCCACCCGCGAACGTCTCGCCGACCTCACCTACGACTTCCCTGCGCTGGCGGACTTGATGGCCCAGGCCGGCTGGACGACGATCGACCTCGTCTGGCGGGAACGGACCGACGTGTTCCACGCCAGGAACCCCTTCCCGCCAGGGGGCGTGGTGGAGGATCCGGCGACGGGGGCCGCCGCGGCGGCGTTCGGCGGCTATCTGCGCGCTCTCGGACTCCTCGCGTTGCCTGCCACCGTGACGGTCCACCAGGGCCACGACATGGGCCGCCCCAGCACCATCACGGTGTCGATCCCCGCGGACCCGGCGTGCGGGATCTCTGTCACGGGAACGGCGGTCGAGATCGCGTAGGCGAGAGGCGCGCCGGTGCGGATGAGCGGAGGCAGGCAGTCCTCCGTTCTCCTGATCCTTCGCGTGATACCGCAGGTCGTCTGGGATAGTGAGCGGGTGGGTACCGTTCACATCGAGGCCAAACCTGATCACCTGCTGCGCCTCGCCCGCCAGAAGGATCCGGTGGGCGCCGTCGTGGAGATGATCTGGAACGCCCTGGACGCGGAGGCGAGCCTCGTCACCGTCGATCTGGAGATCAACGAACTGGGCGGTGTCGAGTCGGTCAGCATCAGCGACGACGGCCACGGGATGCCGAACGCTTCGTGCAGGAGCTACTTCGGTGGCCTGGGCGGGTCGTGGAAGACGACGGCCAAGGTGTCACCCCAGCTCAAGCGTGGCCTGCACGGGCGGAGCGGGCAGGGCAGACTTCGCGTGTTCGCACTGGGCGGGCAGGTCCGGTGGGCCACGGTCGCGGAGGCGGCTGACGGGCGGATCGAGCGTACGGTCATCAGCGGCTCCGTCGACAGCCCTGCGGACTTCGACATCTCCCAGCCGGAGCCCGTTCAGCTTCCGTGCGGGACGCGTGTCGAGGCGTCCGTGCCGGCGGACTTCGTGGGCCGCCTCACTCAGGACGACACCGCCCAGCAACTGGCTTCGACGTTCGCGCCCTTCCTGGCCGCCAACCCCGACGTGCGGATCGTCTACCAGGGCACGCCTCTCGATCCGGCCACGGTCTGGACCGATGTGGCCGAATACCCGCTGCCCTGGCCGGACTCGGATGGGTACGCGGCGCCGGTGGTGCGCGTCATCGAATGGCCGAAGGACGTCGGCCGTGTCCTCGCTCTTTGTGACACCAATGGTGTCGTCCTCGACGACGTCTCACCGGGCATTCAGGCGCCCGGCTATCACTTCACGGCCTACCTGCTCTGGGACGGTTTCGTCGAACGCCGGGACGACCTGTCCTTGGCGGAGCTTGACGAGATCGCCCCGCTTCTGGCAATCGCCAGAGACACTCTCCGCACCCATTTCAAGCAACGCGAGCAGGAACGCCGGGCCAGGTTGATCCAGGAGTGGAAGACCGAGGGTGTCTACCCGTACTCAGCTGGACCGGTCGAGCCCGCGCGGGCAGTCGAGCGTGAGCTGTTCGACGAGGTGGCGACCAGGATCGCCCGCCGACTGCCCGGCGTGACACAGAGCAAGAGGACCACCCTGCGGCTTCTCCGGGAGATCATTTCTCATGATCCGAGCGGGCTGTACCCCGTGCTGGATGAGCTGTTCCGGCTGCCTCAGCCAGAGCAGGAAGAGCTCAAGCGCATTCTTCAGAGGACCAGCCTCGCCGAAGTGATCAAGGCCACGAGCCAGGTCACCGATCGGCTCGACTTCCTCGCCGCGCTCAAGAAGCTCGTCTTCGAGCCGGAGGTCAGCAGGACGCTCAAGGAACGGAGCGAACTCCACAAGATCCTGGAGCGTGAGACCTGGATCTTCGGTGACGCCTACACGCTGATGGTGAGCGATCAGAGCCTGGACACCGTGCTCAAGCGGCATCTCATGGCACTGGGCCGTGAGCCTGGGAACGGTCAGCTCCATCCAGTGCGCCGCGAAGACGGCAGAACAGGCATTGTCGACCTCATGCTGGGCCGGGCGCATCGGGGGACCTTCGGCCGCGAGCACCTGGTGGTCGAGCTCAAGGCGCCCAAGGTCAAGATCGGTCAGGTGGAGGTCGCACAGATCAAGAGCTATGCCAAGGCCGTCGTCGGCGACCCACAGTTCCATGACGCACGAGTGTCCTGGGACTTCTGGGTCGTCTCCACGGAGATGGACGACGTGGTCAGAGAGGACGCGAGCGCACCGCATCTTCCACCCGGTTGCATCGCCGAATGGAAGAACGGCGTCCGCATCTGGGCGCGGACCTGGAGTGAGATCATCGACGACTGCGAGGATCGCCTCCACTTCTATCGCGACCGGCTGAACCACGATCCGGCCGCCGAGCATGCCGTGGAATACCTCCGCCGCGTCCATGCGGATGTCACGCCGGCGGCTGCCACGGTTTCGACCTCACCTCGTTGACCTCACCTCGTTGACCTCACCTCGTTGACCTCACCTCGTTCACCTCACCTCGTCAGGCGGACAGGAACAAGGAGATCATCGGGCGGCTCGTCGACCGGCTCGGCGACTGATCCTTGGTGCCAGGGCTGCGGCTGGTTTGACTATAAGATCCTTTATGGTTCGAAATGCCGCTTTCCGGATCCTGGTTGCCTCCGCGCACCGATGCGCGCGCCACGTGCGCCACTTGATCAGGGCGGTATGAAAGGTCGGGCAAGGAGGAGGGGGCCTCATGCCGCAGCACGATCCCTACGGGCACGCCGGACAGCCGCCTGAGCAACGGAGAGGGCCGGTGCCGCCGCCGGACGGCGGGCCTTGGGGTCCTCCGCCCGGGCAACAGGGACACCAATCCCCGTGGGACACGACTCCACAGGGCGGTCACCCGCAGGCCGGTCACCCGCAGGCCGGTCACCCGCAGGCCGGTCACCCGCAGGGCTCATACCCGCAGGCCGGTTACCCGCCAGCCGCGCCGTATCCGGGGCAGGTTCCGCCTGGGTACGCCGGGACGCCTGGCCATCCACCGGCCTATCCGGGGGCGGGTGCGCCCGGTCACCCCGGCGGTCCGCCGATGCCGCCTCAGGTTCCGGGACCGCCTCACTTCCCGTACGGGCCAGGAGCGCCTGGGCCCATGCCGACCGGCCGCAAGGGACGCTCCGGAGGACGCGGGCCGCTGATCGCGGTGGTCGCCGTGGTCAGCGTGATCCTGGTCGTCGCCGTGGGGGCCGGCCTCGTCTGGATGGCCGTCGGGAGTGGCGACGTCGAACTCTCGGTCGCCGGCGGTGACGACGAGATGGAGATCGCCTGGACCAAGGAGTCCAGGGAGGAGCGGCTGGGCGGCGGTTCGGAGCCGGTCGCGACGTACGCCACCTGGCTGACGGGAGATTTCGTCATCCGGGCCTCGACCGACGGCGTCGCGGCGTACCGGGTGGCGGACGGCACGCCGGCGTGGACCGTCCCGGTGCCGGACGGCGCGCGGATGTGCACGGCCGCCACCACCGCGTCCGGGGACCGGGGAGTGATCGCCTACGGCGGCGGACGCTGCGACCGGCTGGGAGTGATCGACCTCAAGGCCGGAAAGCTCGCCCGCACCATGAAGGTGCCGATGCCGAAGAACGCGGGGCAACAGCCGGAGGTGACGCGCCTCGTCGTCGCGGGCGATGTGGCCGTGGTCGACGACGAGGGCGCCATGACCGCCTTCGGGATCTCCGACGGCCGGCAGCGGTGGCGCCAGGCTGACGGCGACTGCCGGGGGGACGTATGGGCGATGGGGGACAAGCGGCTCGTCTCCGACCGACGCTGCATCTCGAAGAGGGGGACGTTCCTGGTCACGTACGACCCGGCGACCGGCAAGGAGTTGACCGAGACGTTCCTGGGCGACCGGACGGTCGTGCTGAACGTCGTCTCCCATGACCCTGTCGTGGCCGTGACCGGCACCGGAGCGCCGATACCGACCGTGGTCGCACTCGACGCCGCGGGCGAGAAGACCGCCGAGATACCGGCGGAGGCGGCCGGGCGGGACCTCCAGGTGCTCGGCACGACCTCGCTCACCTCGTCGGCCGCCATCGACCAGCCCTCGATGGTCGTACACGGCGACACGCTCTATGCGGTGAACAAAGCGGCCGACCCGTGGGCCATGGTCGCGTTCGACCTGACCACCGGGAAACAACGGTGGACTGAGAAGGGCAACCAGGGCGAAACGAAGATCATCCGGGTCGATGACCGGGGCGTGTGGGCACTGCAGACCGGAGGCGGAGCTGGCTACCTGGTGGTGACCGACCACAAGACCGGCGAGACCTCGGTCGTCAAGGAGGGCGCGCTGACGCCCGCGTGGTCATCGACCAAGTCCAGCCAGGTGTTCGAGCGCCAGGGGACACTGGTGGTGACGCCGACCTCACGCGAGATCGATGTCGTGCCCTCCCTCACCGTGCTCCGCTGAGGGCCGGCCTGGGGATTTCGGTCTGCCGGGTGGTGGACGGCGCCGGCAAGGGACTCACGAACTCCTCCGATCCTTTTCGTCGCCTGGACGCGTCATAAGGATTGAGGCCTTGCCGAACGGTCAGATTGAGCTATTTCGATAGCGACATGAGCGATATGTGAGGTAGCCTGCAAGGCTCTGTTTGATCAGTGATCATGATGAACGGGTGGGGCGCTCATGACGAGCACGCACATCGAGGAGTTGTCGGAACACTCGTCCAACTTCGGATTTCTCCTGCCCCACGAGCCCATGCTCGTTCTGGATGGCGCCTCCGCCGAATCCCACGTCTACACCGACCCCGACGTGGCGCTGTACAAGGCCAGGCGCTTCGCCGAGATCCTGGCCAAGCTGCTGGTCAGGCTCACCAACACTACGGTCCAACAGAACAATCAGAATGCTCGCATCCTCGCCTTGACCCGGGCCGGGGTTCTGGTTCCGTCAATCAGCCAGGCATTTCATCAGGTCCGCGACTCCGGAAACCAGGCTGTCCACACCCATTACGGGGATGTCCGGGTAGCCCTTAATTGCGTCAAAATCTGCTTCGAACTGGGAGTTTGGTTCCATCGGGCGCTTTGTCCGGATGATGAGCGTACTTTCGCGTTTGTCCCACCGCCCGAACCCGCCACGACGAAGGCCGAGAACGCCGCTGAGCAGACACAGCTCGACCAGCTTCGCGCCGAGCTCGAAACTCACCGCGAGCGCCTGGCAGAGGTTCTGCTCACCCGGGACGAGAAGGCGACGCTGCTGGAGGCCGAGGCGCGCGCTCGCGCACAAGCCCAGGAGGCCCTGGAACGAGCGAACGCGGAGCGCGATCGCCTGAATCTGCTTCTGAAGCAGATGGATGACCGCATGACGGACATGAGGCGCTCGTTCGATGAGAACCTCAAGAAGATCAAGAAGCCGACTCCGGCTGAGCGCGACAATCTCATCGCGCGTGCGGTGCGGGTCGCCCGTCAGCCTCGTACGGAACGGGAGGTCCGTGAAGAGGTCGACCGGATGCTCGTCGCCGCCGGCTGGCTCATCCAGGACGCTGGCCGGGAAAACCTGTACGCAGGCGACGGCGTGGCCGTCCGTGAGGCGCACACCGCGCGCGGCCCCGCCGACTATCTCCTCTACGTGGAGCGCAAGCTGGTCGGGGTGGTCGAGGCCAAGCGTGAGGGCACGGCGCTGCGAGCGGTCGAGGGCCAGTCGGCGCGCTACGCCAGTGGCCTGACGGCGTCCCAGCAGATGCAGGCTTGGCGCATCCCGCTCCCGTTCCGCTATGAGACGACCGCGACCGAGACGCACTTCACCAACACTCTCGACCCCAACCCCCGCGCCCGGGAGGTCTTCTCCTTCCACCGGCCCGAGACGCTGGCCCGCTGGATGCGCGCGGCCGACGAGGACCCGGCGGCCCCGACGCTCCGCGCCAAGCTGCACCGCGGCCTGCCCGAGTTGCTCACCAAAGGACTCCGGCCGGCGCAGGAGCGAGCCGTCCAAGGGCTGGAGCAGTCGCTACGACGGAACGAGCCGCGCTCCCTGATCCAGATGGCGACGGGAGCCGGCAAGACCTACACCGCCGTCACCTCCTCCTACCGCCTGCTCAAGCACGCTGGAGCGTTCCGAGTTCTGTTCCTGGTGGATCGGAACAATCTGGGCAAGCAGGCCCTCACCGAGTTCACCAACTACCTCACGCCCGACGACGGCCGGAAGTTCAGCGAGCTGTTCAACGTGCAGCGGTTGGCGGGCGCCGACATGCTCGGCTCCTCCAAGGTCGTGATCTCCACGGTCCAACGCCTGTACGCGATGCTCAAGGGCAGGGACGTGCCGTCGCCGGACGCGGAGTACGAGGAGTTCGACTCGTACGACGTCGATGAGGTCGTCGGCGTGGAGTACAACCCGGACGTGCCGCCGGAGACGTTCGACCTGATCGTCGTGGACGAGTGTCACCGCTCGATCTACGGGCTCTGGCGGGCGGTGCTGGAGTACTTCGACGCTTTCGTCGTCGGCCTCACGGCCACGCCGGTGGCCCAGACCTTCGGCTTCTTCCATCAGAACCTGGTCAGCGAGTACACGTACACGGAGGCCGTCGCCGACGGGGTCAACGTCGACTTCAACGTCTACCGGATCCGCACGGAGATCGGGGAGAACGGCGCGACCATCCCACCGGGCATCGTGGTGCCCAAACTCGACCGCAAGACGCGAGAGCAGCGGTACGAGGAACTCGACGACGAGTACGCGTACACCAGCCGCCAGCTCGCTCGGAAAGTCATCAGCAGGGGCCAGCTCAAGCTGGTGCTGGAGACGTTCCGGGACCGGCTGTTCACCGAGATCTTCGCTCGCCAGCCCGGCCAGCCCGAGCGGAGGTACGTGCCCAAGACGCTCATCTTCGCCGTGGACGAGAACCACGCCGAGGAGATCGTCGACACCGTGCGCAAGGTGTTCAACCAGAGCAACGAGTTCTGCCAGAAGATCACCTACACGGTGAAGAACTCCGACAAGCTGATCGCCGCCTTCCGCAACAGCCCCGAACTGCGCATCGCCGTCACCGTCAACATGATCGCCACCGGAACTGACATCAAGCCCCTCGAATGCGTCTTCTTCCTCAACGAGGTGAAGAGCTGGGCCATGTTCGAGCAGATGAAGGGCCGCGGGGCACGCAGTATCGACCCTGACGAACTGCGCTCGGTCACGCCCGACGTCGCGGCCAAGGACCGGTTCGTCCTGGTGGATGCGGTCGGCGTCACGGACTCCGAGCGGGTGGACGCCTCACCACTGGAGAAGCAGACAGAGAAGCAGATCAGCCTCGCCAAGCTGCTCAAGAAGGCCGGCACGCTCGGCCTTTCCTTGGACGAGGCCTCCACGCTCGCCTCCCGGATCTCCCGCCTGAACAAGCAGATCACGCCCGAGGAGCGCGCCGAGTTGGAGCAACTCGCAGCACGGCCGCTGACCGAGGTAGTGCGGAGCCTGTCACGCTGCAACGACCCCGACGTGATCGAGGAGGCCCGGCGGTCCGGGCCGGGCTGGGAACACCGGCTCATCGAGGAGGCAGCCCGACCGCTGGCCGACCCCGAATTCCGGCAGCGGCTGCTGGACATCCGGCGGGCGCACGACATCGTGTACGACGAGGTCAACGCCGACTCGCTGCTCGAAGCCGGGGGAGTGGAGCGCAGCAAGATCGCTGAACGGGTCGTCACCTCGTGGGCCGCCTACGTCAAGGAGCACCGGGACGAGTTGACGGCACTGGAAGTCGCCTACCGCACGGGGCAGAGCGGGCGCGAGGTGTACCGGCAGCTCAAGGAGCTTTCCTCACGGCTCGCCCGGCCGCCGTACCAGTGGACGCCTGACCGGCTGTGGGAGGCGTACGAGGTCCTCGGTAAGACGGCCGCCAGGCCGGGGGTACGGTACGGTGCTGCCGACCTCATCCAACTCATCCGGTACGAACTCGGCCTGGCCGAAGGAGAGCCGAGACCGCACCGCAGCGTCGTCGAAGAGCGCTTCGCCGCCTGGCTCGTCCGGCAGGAGCAGGCCGGGGTGCGGTTCACCGGGGAGCAGGTGTGGTGGCTGGAGCGAATCAGAGATGTGGTCGCGACGAGCGCCACCTTCGACCACAATGACTTGGACGAAGTACCGTTCACCGAACGCGGCGGCACCGACGGGTTTCTCCGAGTGTTTGGTGACGACCAAGCGGAAACCATCCTCACCGATCTGAATCGAGACCTCACCGCATGACCGATTTGCCTTCCGGCTGGGAACGAGTTTCTGTGGCCGACATAGCTGACGTGCAGGGCGGAATCCAGAAACAGGCCAAGCGGCGTCCTGTGAAGAACAAGTATCCCTTTCTACGTGTGGCGAATGTGGGACGAGGTAAGCTCAACCTGAAAGATGTCCACGAAATTGAGCTTTTCGAGGGCGAGATCGAAAGGTTTAGACTTCGCCCTGGCGACCTGCTTGTAGTTGAAGGAAATGGGAGTCCGAAAGAGATAGGTCGTGCTGCGATGTGGCATGGGGAGATTGGAGACTGCGTCCATCAAAATCATTTGATCCGGGTACGACCGACCAGTGCCGTATTGCCGAAATATTTGGAGCTCGCTTGGAGCTCTCCGGATATTGTATGGCAACTCCGAAGAACGGCGAGCTCGACTAGTGGGCTTTTCACGCTCAGCACTTCCAAAATAAAATTAATTCAAGTGTCTATCCCGCCCCGCGAGGAGCAGCAGCGCATTGTTGATATTCTAGAAAGTCAGCTCTCGCGTTGCGGGGCTGCGGTTTCTCTACTACTCGGAATTATGAAGCGGATTGATGCGCTGAGAGATCGAGTGATGGAAGCAGCTTCTCTGGGCAGGCTACTCGAAGTGAACTCGGAAAGCTTTGCTGCCCCGCCCGCTCCTGCTGGCGTGCTTGACGGAGATCTTCCGCGTCTCCCCAATGATTGGCGCTGGCTAAGGCTCGGTGATATCGCTGAAGTTGTTGGCGGGGTGACGAAGGATTCGAAGAAACAGTCCGACCCGAACTTGCCTGAGGTGCCTTACCTTAGAGTCGCCAATGTTCAGAGAGCTCGGCTGAATCTCTCAAGCATATCGTATATCAGAGTTTCTGCGGCAAAAGCGGACCAGTTGATGCTACGGCGAGGCGACGTTCTTCTCAATGAAGGTGGAGATCGGGATAAGCTTGGCCGCGGATGGATTTGGGAAGACCAGATTCCGGGTTGCATTCATCAAAATCATGTTTTCCGCGCTCGCCTACTCGATAAAATTCTCCATCCGAAACTTTTGGCCTGGCATGCCAACGGTTTCGGAAGGACTTGGTTTGAGCGAAATGGGAAGCAAAGTGTTAACTTGGCCTCCATTGGCCTATCGAAAATAAAGATGTTTCCCGTCCCTATTCCTCCGCCGGCTCTACAAGAAAAACTTGTTGCTGAAGCCGAGCGACACTTGTCCATTCTTGATGACGCTGAGGCGGCAGTCCGCAGGGCACTCCTTCAAGCCGATCATCTCCGACGATCCCTATTGTCTGAGGCGTGTTCCGGGCGCTTGACATCGCAGGCGTCTGAGGATGAGCCAGCATCTGAATCGTTGTACCGGGCCCAGGTCAAACGAGCAACTAAGCATGACAGCAAGGCAGGGAAGATCAAAAAAAGTTCGGTCGTGCGGCGGAGCACAGTGCCGAACACCGTAGTGAGCTCAATAGATGATGTTGAGCCAACAATTATGAAGGGCACTCCTGTGCAGGAGACACTACTTTGAGCACTGTGGAAACTAGACGGCTAGTCGCCCAGCTGTGGAACTATTGTGATGTTCTTCGGGATGACGGTGTCTCCACAATCGACTATGTGGAACAACTGACGTATCTGCTTTTCTTGAAGATGGCGCATGAACGGGCGAGTAGGCGATTCAACGCCGATGATTCGCTTGCAGGCGTCGCTGCTCGTTGGCAAGCGTTGATCGATGCCGAGGCTGACGAACTGGAAGGCGCATACCGGCGTACGTTGCACGATCTAGGACGTCAGCCGGGCACACTCGGAGTTATCTTTCGCAAGGCACAGAATAGGATCCAGGATCCAGCCAAACTGAAGCGGCTGATCGTCGACCTAATCGACAAGGAGAACTGGTCGAGCCAAGGGGCCGATGTCAAGGGTGATGCCTATGAGGAATTGCTGGCGAGAGGGGCTGAAGACATCAAGACTGGCGCTGGACAGTACTTCACACCACGTGCGTTGATCTCCACGATGGTGGACTGTGTCCAGCCAGGGCCGAACGACACGATCGCCGATCCAGCATGCGGCACTGGCGGCTTCCTCCTTGCTGCGCATGAGTATATCGTCGAGCGTCATGGCTCCACACTCACCCCCGAGCAGCGCGCTGGCCTCAATTCGGGCGCCATTAGCGGAACCGAACTCGTGGATGGCACCGCCCGGCTTGCGGCGATGAATATGTTGGTCCACGGAATCGGTAAGCCTAACGGCCCTTCGCTGATCGATGTTCGAGACGGACTGGCTGAAGCGCCGGCACGGCACTACAGCGTGGTGCTGGCCAATCCGCCGTTCGGCAAGAAGTCCTCTATCACGGTGATCGGTGAGAACGGCCGAGCGGACCGGGAGGCGATCTCCTACACCCGGCAAGATTTTTGGACCACCACGACGAACAAACAGCTCAACTTCGTCCAACACATCGCCTCGATGCTCGCCATTCCGGGCAGGGCCGCAGTGGTCCTCCCTGACAACGTGTTGTTCGAAGGCGGGGCAGGCGAGACGGTACGTGACCGACTGCTCAAGCAGTTCGACGTCCACACGCTGCTGCGGCTGCCGACCGGCATCTTTTATGCCGGCGGAGTCAAGGCCAACGTCCTGTTCTTCGACAAGAAGGAAGCTCGCCCAGGCCGCCCGTGGACGGAGACACTCTGGGTGTACGACTTCCGGATCGGCCAGCACTTCACACTCAAGCAGAACCCCCTCCGCCGTGAGCACCTGGACGACTTCGTCAAGTGCTACCGGCCCGGCGAGCCGCGCTCGACCCGAGTCGAGACTGAGCGATTCCGCCCGTTCAGCTATGACGAGTTGATCGCGCGAGACAAGGTCAACCTCGACATCAGCTGGTTGAAGGACCCAGCCCTGGAGGATGCCGACTCGCTGCTTCCGCCGGAGGTGATCGCGCAGGAGATCGTGGAGGACTTGGAGGCGGCCTTGAGCGAGTTCGCGGCCATCGCAGAGGCGCTGCAACAGTCTCGGACGAAGACTTCCGGGTCTTGATTCCTTTCCAAGCAGACGGCTCGCCGATCAGATCGGCGAGCCGTAGGGGCTGGCGGTGAACCGGGTAGTCAGGGCAGGTCGAACTCGCCGCCCTTGACGCCGGAAACGAAGGCTTTCCACTCGCTTGGATTGAAGACCAACGTCGGCCCGTGAGGGTCCTTGCTGTCGCGTACGGCCACGATGTCGGGAAGGTTGTCAGCCACTTCGACGCAGTCTCCACCTGTTCCGTTGGAGAGGCTCGACTTTCGCCACTTCAGGCGACTGGCATGCTCAGGGTTCTCGTCGTGCCCATGGTTCATGATGCGCCTCCTGCTGCCTGTTCGATCAGGCGTCGGGTCTCATCGGGTCCCAGTGCCGTTGCCCGCAGGTGATCGAATAGCCGGTTGTAGGCATTTACGTCATTCGGGGCTTCCAGGTAGATACTTCCCCTCCAGTACTCCACGTACACGACATCTGGATCCGACGGTTTGGGGAACTTCATGATGCGAAACCCGCCGTTCATGGCCGGATGGACGCCGCTGTCGAAGGCCAGCACCTGGATGTTGATCGTGTTCTGCCACGAGAGCTCAAGCAGGTGTCGTAGTTGACGCTGCATGGCCTTTTTGCCTCCGACCTCCCGTCGAATGACCGCTTCGTTCAGCACCATCCACATCTCGGGAGGGTTTGCCGACGTCAGAAGCTCTTGGCGCTTCATCCGGATGGAGAGGTTCTGGGCGATTTCTTCCTCGGGCGGCAGAATCGGTTCGGCCCCTATCACGGCGCGTCCGTACTCCTCCGTCTGGAACAGTCCGGGTACGTACTCGGTTTCGTAACCGGAGATAGATGACGCGTCCTCTTCGAGGCCCACGTAGCTCTGGAAGTACTCGGGGATCGTGTCGGAGAGTTTGTCCCACCAACCGCGTTTCCGGGCATCGCGGGCCAGTTGAAGAAGGACTTCCCTGGTGTGTGCGGGCACCTCGTAGATCTCCAGCAGCATGGTCACGTCGGCAATGCGCGCACCGACCAGGGCTGCCTCGATGCGTGTGATGGTAGGCGCCGAACACCCCATTCGCTCCGCGACCGCGTCGCGGGACATGCCCTTCTCCTTGCGCAGGCTGCGCAAGACGGCGGCCAAGCGGCGCTGGCGGGCCGATGGGCTGCGGTGAGCTGGCATGTAACCTCCCGGGGAAGAGCCTTACCGATCTTGGATATAAAACTGAACCAGGTGCATTCCGCTAACCGTCTTGCGCTTAGAGTAAGTGATGAGTCACACTCTGCGAGGGTCAATGCTTTGATTGGCGCAGGTCTCTTGGCGGCTGAGACGGGGCGCCGTAGACCTGCACCAGGTGCAGCCTGCTCGCGACAGTCGCGGCCTGCTGGATCGGCTCCGCGCGAAGGGCGGTTGGATCGATGCGACGCAAGCGAAGGCAGGACGATCTGGAACGTTCCACAGTGCCCCGAGAGCAGGAGCAGTTCCACTATTTGGTGCAACTTGCGTGGGATCTCGCGAGGCGCGGTCTGGCTGTTTCGGTGCAGTTGCCGAGGCGCGACGAGCCGTGCGTCGCGGTCCAGCGGGAGTCCGGGCCCTTGCTCGTACGGGCTTCTCCGCGGGGTGAGAGATGGGTCTTCTCATGGGGACGAGGGCGCGACCGGAGGGTGGATGCGGGGGACGAGAGTGCGTGCGAGCGGGTCTGGGAGGTGGCGCAGTGAGTGATCGGGCTCTGGTGGACCTGACGATCCCGGGAAGCGCGGCTTGGGTCTGCTTGGTTCGCCGCTGGGTCGCCGACGCCCTGACGGTGGCAGGGCATCGCGAGGTGGATGGCGCCCGGCTCATCGCGAGCGAACTGTCGGGGAATGCCGTGCTGCACACCGAGTCGGGGCGGCCGGGCGGACTGGTGAGAGTGAAGGTCTTCGGCGTTACCGACTCGCTGGCCAGGATCGAGGTGATCGATGAGGGGGCGGCCACGGTTCCTCTGCCTCGCCGGTCCGGCGACGAGGAGTGCGGCGGTCGCGGGCTCTGGCTGGTGCAACAGACTGCGATCAGATGGGGTACCCGAACCGTTCCGAAGCGATGGAACCTGGTGTGGGCCGAGGTGTCCACGCTGGAAGCGCTCGACATGGGTGACCTGGAAGGCGTGGAAGAGGTTCCAGCATGACTCCTGACTTCCACGGGCCTCACGCCGACGCCGGTGGGTTCGATGCCGGGCCGGTCGACTGGCGCGATCCGTTGCCGCGCTTCTGTCGAGTCCGCGCTGCTTTCTGGCCGGTGAGGCCGGTTGGCTCTATTGAGGGTGAAGCGGCGGACCGCGCGTGGTGCTCCAGGGCGGTGAGGCGAACGGCGACCAGGCCGCGCGCCTTGGGCTGGACGAACCGTGGCGGGCCCCGCACCCGGCGGGGCCCGTCCACGTCAGTCGCAGGTCAGGAGGGTCTTGCCGAGGGTCGTGCGGGCGGCGACGGCCGCGTGCGCGTCGGCCGCGCGCTCCAGCGGGAACGTCTGCCCGACGTGCGGTCTGAGCCGCCCGGCCGCGGCCTCGGCCAGTGACCGCCCGATCAGCTCCCGTACGCGGTCGATTCCCGGCGGCCCGTCCCCGATCCCGATCACTCGCACGTCGCGGGCGGCGGCCTCCTCGGCGGTGAAGTCGGCGAACGTGCCACCGGCGGAGCCGTAGGCGAAGAACACGGCGCCGCTCGCCGCCGCCTCCAGCGCCTGCCTGCCGAGGGCGCCGCCCGCGCCGTCGAACACCGCCCGCACGCCGCCGGTCTGTTCGCGCACCCGTTCGGCCCAGCCCTCCTCGGTGTAGTCCACGGCGTCCTCGGCGCCGGCCTCGCGCGCCAGGTCCAGCTTGGCCCGGCCGCGCGCCGCCCCGATCACCCGCGCCCCCGCCGCCGTCGCGAGCTGGGTGATCACGACGCCCAGGCTGCCGCCCGCGGCGGTGACGAGCACGGCGTCGCCCGGTCCCACGCCGGACGCGTCCACCAACCCCAGGGCGGTCGGGCCGTCGTGCAGCAGGGCCAGCGCCTCGTGCGGGCCGAGCCCGGCCGGGATCTCCACCACGGACCCGGTGCGGGCGACCGCCTTCGTGGCGTATCCGCCGACCGGGGCGAGGATGGGGCTGCCCTCGCTGATGGGCTTCCCGGTACGGGCGACGACCCGCCGCCCGGCCCACCCGGGGTCCACGCCCTCCCCGGTGGCCACGACCGTGCCGGTCACTCCGTCGCCCGGCACGTACGGCGGCTTCACCGGGAAGAAGCCCTCACCCCAGCCCGCTCTCAGCTGGGTGTCGAGGAACAGCACGTCCACGGCCGTCACCTCGATCAGGACCTCGTCGGGCCCGGCGACCGGGTCGGGGGCGTCCCGTGCCACCAGCACCTCGGGGCCACCGAACGCCGTCACTTCGACGATGCGCATGCCACTTCCTCCGCCTCAGGCTGTCGGTTCTGTGACTGACAGCCTGCGACCTCAAGCAAAGTCGAGGTCAAGGGGCGATGGCCGGGCTGCCGCCGCCGTCTATCGCGGCCTGGCCCGCGCCTTCGCCGACCCCGTCGAGGCGACCCAGCGGCAGAGACCTAGCGTGGTGTGTTTCCTCACGACTATGATGATCTAGCTCGGGTCCAGTCTGTGGTTTCACGGTAGGGAGCACCCGACTGTGGCTGGTGCGGCGACTCCCGGCGCCGGTGCGCCGCGGCTGATGGCGGTGCCCGCGTTCGTGGGCCGCGAGTCCGAGCTCGCCGCGTGCCGGCGGGCGCTGGCCGGGGACCCGGCGATCGTGCTCGTCGAGGGCGAGGCCGGGGTCGGCAAGAGCCGCCTGCTGCGGGAACTGCTGAGCACGCGCCCGGACCGCTGCCTGGTGGCCTTCTGCCCGCCGTTCCGCGAGCCGTACACGCTGGGCCCGGTGGTCGACGCGGTCCGCCAGGCCGTCGGCAGCGTCGCCGGGCTGGGGCTGAGCGCGCTCGCCGGGGCGCTGCGGCCGCTGTTCCCCGAGTGGGCGGACGAGCTGCCACCCGCGCCGGAGCCTTCCGAGGACGCCCGCGCCGCCCGTCACCTGCTCTTCCGCGCGCTCGACGAGGCGTTGGACCGGCTGCGGGTGTCGGTGCTGGCGGTGGAGGACGCCCACTGGGCCGATGAGGCCACGCTGGAGTTCCTGCTGTTCCTGGCCGCCCGGCACCCGTTGCGGACCGGTCTGGTCGTGACCTACCGCCCGGACGACGTGCCGCAGACCTCGTTGCTGCTGCGGTTGTCGTCCCGGCTGCCGGCGACGGGGCTGCGGCTCACGCTGCAACCCCTGGACGTGGCGCGAACCGGCGCCCTCGTGTCGTCGATGCTGGACGACGAGCCCGTCTCTCCGGCCTTCGCCCAGTTGCTGCACCGGCACACCGACGGGGTGCCGCTGGCCGTCGAGGAGTCGGTGCGCCTGCTGTACGAGCGCGCGGACCTGACCCGCATGAACGGGGAGTGGGCGCGGCGCAAACTGGCGCGCATCGACGTGCCGCCGACCGTGCGGGACGCGGTTCTCGAACGGGTCGCGCGGCTCCGCCCGGCCGCGCGGGCCGTCCTCCAGGCGGCGGCCGTGCTGTCCGCCCCGGCGGACGAGACCACCCTCGCCGCCCTGGTCCACAAGCCGGGCGAGCGCCGACCCGAGGACCGCAGGCCGGACGCTCTCGGGCCCGACCGCCGCAGGCCCGACGGTCTCGCGCTGGACGGCCTGGCGGGGCCGCTGGACGGCCTGGCCGAGGCGCTGGCCTGCGGGCTGCTGCGCGAGGACGGCGGGTCGCTGTCGTTCCGGCACGTGCTCGCCTCCAGGGCCGTGTACGAGGCGATCCCGCCGCCGCGCCGCCGGGCGATGCACCTGAGAGCGGGCCGCGCCCTGGCCTCACGGACGCCGCTCCCGGTGTCGCAGCTGGCCCGCCACTTCCGTGAGGCGGGGGACGTGGCCGCCTGGCGGCGCCACGCCGAGCGGGCCGCCTGTCTCGCTCTGGCCGCCGCCGACGAGGCCGGCGCCGCTTCCCTGCTGTACGACCTGATCACCCATCCGGCCTCGCCCCCTGCCGACGCCGCCCGGCTGGTCGCCGCGATCCCGTTCTCGTCCTTCACCGGTGACGACCGCTTCCAGGGGCTGGTCCGGAGCCTGCGGTCCGCGCTCGAGCCGGGCAGGCTGCCGCCCGAGGACGCGGCGGAAACCCGCTACCAGCTCGGCCGCGTACTGATGATCATGGAGGAGTACGAGGCGGGCCGGGCCGAGCTGAAGAAGGCGGTCGCCCACCTGCCGCCGGGCTCCCTGAGCGCCGCGCGGATCATGACCTACCTCGGCTGGCCGCGCGAGCCGTCCACGCCCGCGGCCACGCACCTGCGCTGGTTGCGCCGTGCGGCCGAGGCCGCCGACTCGGTGCCGGCGGGCGAGCGGCTCAACCTCCTCGTCGAGCGCGCCACCGCGCTTCTGATGCTGGGCGAGGAAGAGGGGTGGGCGGAGACGCGCCGGATGACCCGCGAGCCGGCCGACGCGGAGGAGGCGCGCCACCTCGGCAAGGGCCTCCTGAACCTCGGCGACGCCGCGGTGCGCTGGGGCCGCCACGCGGACGCCGCGCGCTATCTGGCGCGGGCCGAGCTGATCACCGAGCGCCACGGGTTTCTCCGCTACCGGGACGTCATCCTGGCGACGCGCCTGCATCTCGACTGGTACGAGGGCCGCTGGCGAGGGCTCGCCGACCGGGCCGCCGGCCTGATGGACAACGAGGCGGTGCAGCCGGTGACGAGGCTGGAGGCCATCCTGGTGGCCGCGTTGCTGCGCGCGGCGGCGGGTGACGACGGGGCGGGTGAGCGGTTCGAGCACGTGCTGGCGGAAAGCCGGCGGTACGGCGCCGTCGAGCTCCTGGCCGAGCCCGCGGCGGCCCTGTGCGGGTTGCTGCTCGCGCGCGGAGACGCGGGGCGGGCGCTGCGGGTCACCGACGAGCCCGTGCGGCAGGCGGCGGAGAAGGGGATCTGGCTGTGGGCGGCCGACCTCGCCCCCGCCCGCGTCCGGGCGCTGGCCGCCGCCGGACGGACGGACGAGGCCGGCGAGCTGGTCGACGCGTTCGCCGCCTGGGTGCGCGGCCGGGACGCGCCGGCGTCCTGGGCGGGGCTGGTGCTGTGCCACGCGATCCTCGACGAGGTACGTGCCGGTCCCGCGGAGGCGGCGGCCGCGTACGGTCGCGCGGCGGACGCCTGGCAGCGGCTTCCGCGGCCCTATGACGCGCTGCTGGCCCAGGAGCGGCAGGTCGCCTGCCTGCTGGCGGCCGGTGAGACCGGGACGGCCCTTCCGCTCGCCCGGCTGGTGCTCCAGGGACTCACCGCGCTCGGCGCCCGCGCGGCGGCGGAGCGGGTGGCCGGCCTGCTGCGCGATCACCACGTGGAGGTGCGCGGGCGCGGTCGGCGCGGCTACGGCGACCAGCTCTCGCCCCGGGAGCTGGAGGTCGTCCGCCTGCTCGCCACCGGCAAGACCAACCGGGAGATCGCGGCAGTCCTGTCGAGGTCCCCGAGAACGGTCGCCGCGCAGGTCAACTCGGCCATGCGCAAGCTCGGGGTCAACTCCCGCACGGCGCTCGCGGTCGGCGCCGTCGAGGCCGGTCTCGTCTCCTGACCGCGAACCGGGGCCTTCTGTCATTTATTAGGTCATCCAACCCATGACAAGGGTGGCGAACGCGCGCAAGCTCGCTGCGTGAAGACCCCTCCGAGCGACCTTCGGGATGACTCTCCGGCCGATGAGGACGCGCCGCCCGAAGCCGAGGCCGAGAAAGAAGCGGCCGAAGACGAGTACGAACCGCTCTGACACCCCCCAGGAGAACCCCCATGAAGATCTTCACTGGCGTGCGCCGGCGATGGCCGGTCGCGGCCGTCGCGGCGCTCGCGATGGCCGCCACGGCGGTGCACGCGCCGGCCGCCGCGGCAGGCGACAACGACAAGAGCGACAAGCGACCCCAGGCAGCCCAGACCGACCCGGCGCGCACCGCCGCGCCGATCACCCTCGACGGCGTCAAGCCCGGCACGCACGAGATCACCCTCATCACCGGCGACAAGGTGACGCTGACCGAGGAGGGCGGTCGCTACCGCGTCGAGACGAAGGCCGCGCCCAGGCCCGGCCGCGCCCTGCCCACCTTCCACGGCCAGGGCGGACCCGACGGCTTCTACGTCTACCCCGACGACGTGCTGCCCGCGATCAGGACGGGCCGCGTCGACCGCGCGCTCTTCGACGTGAAGTACCTGGCCGAGCACGGCTACGCGGACGACACGTCCACCCCGGTGATCGTGCAGTACCCCGGGAAGGCCGGGAACCGCAGGGCCGCCGCCGACGCTCTGCCCGCCAGCACGCCGACCGCGACGCTCGACAGCGTCAACGGCGTCGCGCTGGCCGTGCCGCACGACCGGACGGCCACGTTCTGGTCCGCCGTGCTGGGCGGCACGCCCGAGGGACGGACGGCGAGCACGCTCGGCGCGGGGCTCGCCAAGGTGTGGCTCGACCGCAAGGTCGAGGCCGATCTCGACCGGAGCGTGCCGCTGGTCGGCGCGCCGCAGGCGTGGGCCGCCGGTCTGGACGGCGCCGGCGTGAAGGTCGCCGTCCTGGACACCGGGATCGACGACGCGCACCCGGATCTCGCAGGCAAGGTCGCCGAAGCCCGGTCGTTCGTCGACGGCGTCGAGACGGTGAAGGACGGCCACGGTCACGGCACCCACGTCGCCTCCACCATCACCGGCAGCGGCGCCGCCTCCGACGGCAGGCAGAAGGGCGTCGCGCCCGGCGTGGAGCTCGCCGTCGGCAAGGTGCTCGACGACAACGGCGGCGGCCAGACGAGCGACGTCATCGAGGGCATGCAGTGGGCCGCGACCAGCGGCGCCAAGGTCGTCAACATGAGTCTCGGCGGCGGCCCCACGGACGGCACCGATCCGCTCAGCCAGGCGCTCGACAACCTGACGGCCGAGACCGGCGCGCTGTTCGTCGTCGCCGCGGGCAACGACGGCCAGGCCGAGAGCGTCGGCGCGCCGGGCGCCGCCCGGTCCGCGCTGACCGTGGCGGCCACCGACAAGGAGGACAAGCCGGCCTGGTTCTCCAGCCGCGGCCCGCGGCCCGACGGCGCGCTCAAGCCGGACATCGCGGCCCCCGGCGTGGAGATCGTCGCCGCCCGCGCCGCGGGGACGAGCATGGGCACGCCCACCGGTGACGCGTACACGTCGGCGAACGGCACGTCGATGGCCACGCCGCACGTCGCCGGCGCGGCGGCGATCCTCGCTCAGCGGCACCCGGACTGGACGGCGGCCCAGCTCAAGATCGCGCTGATGAGCACCGCCAAGGACGTGGGCCTGACCGTGTACGAGCGCGGAGCGGGCCGGCTCGACCTGGCGAACGCGATCACCCAGCGGGTCCACGCGGCCACCGCGAACCTCGACTACGGCTACGTCGATGCGGGCGCCGCGCCGATCAGCAAGGAGATCGCGTACGTCAACGCGTCGGACCAGCCGGTGACCCTCACCCTGACCCCCGCGCTGGCGACCGCCGCGGGCGAGGCGGTCCCTGAGGGCGTCCTGGCGGTGGACCGGACGCTGACGATCGCGCCCGGCCGGACGGGCACGGCCACCGTCACGCTCTCCCCGGCGGACCTGGCCATCGGCGCCTACACGGGCGCGGTCACCGCCACCGACGACCGGGGCACGCGGCTCACCATCCCCGTCGGCCTGCTCCGCGAGCCGCCGAAGGTCAAGCTCACCATGCGTTTCCTCGACCGCCAGGGCGCTCCCGCGAATCCGGAGGTCCTGTCCGTCATCGACGTGACCGGCGACCGGGGCAACCTCGCCGGCCGCGCCCAGGGGGAGTCGCCCGGCGTCATCAGCGTCATGGTGCCCGCCGGCGTCTACAGCGTCACCGGCGCTCTCTCCTGGATCGACCCGGTGACGTACGTGCCCAGCACCGCCTGGCTGGTGAACCCGGAAATCGAGGTCGCCGGGGACACCGAGGTCACGCTCGACGGGCGCGAACTCCGGGAGATCCGTTTCGACACGCCGAAGCGGGCGGTGTCGTCACCGGAGTCGCAGACGTACACCCACGTCCAGCAGACGATGAAGAACGGCGTCCCCTGGTTCAGCTACACGTCCTCCGCGCCCTACTTCCAGCACTGGATCACCCCCACCGAACGCCTCACCAGGAGCAAGCTGCTCTTCACCACCAGCTGGGGTCTGGCGCTGCCCGAGGTGACCATGGAGGTGCGGGGGCGGGACCCGCTCAAGCTGAACCCCGCGGTCTGGCCGCACACCGGGAAGGTCGCCAAGGGCTTCCCCATGGAACAGGTTCCCTTCGCCGGTGATCTGAAGGCGGACCTGGTGGACGTCGGCGTGGGTGAGAACCTGACCGGCCTCGATCTGCGGGGCAAGCTGGCGCTGCTCGACGACGGCGGCGACTGCGGCGGACGGGTGGAGATATTCCGGAGGATCCGGGACGCGGGAGCGGCCGGGGTCCTGATGTGGCCGTCGGCGCCGTTCAGATCCTGCGGGTTCGGGCCGCACATCCCCCAGACGGTGTACGCCGAGCCGGGCGACACCAGCACGGAGGTCGGCATCCCCTACGTGACGGTGGCCCCCGCCGAGGCCAAGGAGCTGACCAGGCGACTGGCCAAGGGTCCGGTCACCATCACGGTCAAGGGCACGCCCACGTCGCCCTACGCCTACCAGCTGCACCCGGTCGAGCGGGACCGGATTCCCGCGTCCATGACGTACAAGATCACCGAGCGGCGGCTGGCGACCATCGACACCCAGTACCACTCCGGCACACCCGCGGACTACGAGTCCTCCTCCTGGCCGGTGGCCGAGGGCCAGGCGAACGTCTACCCGGCCTACCTGCCGATCGTCCGGGCTCCGGACAGGCGCACCGAGTACGTCGGCCCGATAGATCCCGAGGTCGTCGTCGTACGCCAGACGAGCAGCGAACAGCGGAACCAGCTCCGTACCATGCACGTGTTCGACAAGCCGGTCCGTCTCACCCAGCGGTGGAACGCCGGGCCTTACACTCCGGGCGCCTTCACCGTGTCGGACTCCGTCCGCCGGGCGGCCGACGGGCAGGGGACCGGGTTCTGCCCGATCTGCCGGCAGGCGGACGTCCTGTGGGCCACCTACACCCTGATCGGGCCTGAGGGCCAGTCCGGGGACACCTACATCGGCGGCGCTCGCCTGTACAAGGACGGCGCGGAGATCCCGCCCGGCGACGCCCGCGGGTTCCCGGTGTTCACCCTGCCCAAGGAGACGGGCGACTACCGGCTGACCCTCGACGATCCCGGGAACGGGACCACGGCGGAGTGGACCTTCCGCTCCGGCACGGTCACCGAGGACGCCACCCGGGACCTGAAGTGTCTGGGCCTCCTGCTCGGCATCACGGATCCGTGCCGGCCGGAACAGGTGGTGTTCGTCTCGTACGACCTGTCGGACGGCATCGGGCTCGACAACAGCGTGCCGGCGGGACGGCGGCACACCTTCGCCGCCGACGCCTACCACGCGCCGAGCACGGTCCGCGCGCCGAAGGTCTCCGGCCTCAAACTGTGGACCAGCACCGACGACGGCGCGAGCTGGGAGCCGGCCGACGTGCGCCGCGGTCGTGACGGCGGCTACACCGTCTCGGCCACGTATCCGCGCCTGGCGGCCACCAAGGGCGCGGTGAGCCTGCGGGCCGAGGCCTGGGACGCCGCGGGCAACCGCGTCACCCAGACCACGCTGCGCGCCTTCACCCTCCGGTAGCCGGATCTCGGCGGGCTCCGTGGTGAACGGGGCCCGCCGAGCCGCTACGGGTAGCTGACGCCCGGCTTCAGCTTGCCGCCGTAGAGCTGCGGGACGGTGACCAGGTGGTAGCCCTGCTTCTTCAGCTCCCTGATGACGCCCGGCATGGCCTGGACCGTCTGCGGGACCGTGTCGTGCATGAGGATGATCCCGTCGCGCTTGGCCAGGCCGAGCACCTTGGCGGCGATCTTCTTCTTGTCCTTGAGCGACCAGTCGAGCGTGGTGCCGGTCCACTTCACCTCGGCGAGGTTCAGCTGGTCGGCCACGCGCAGCACGCGCTCGTCGGTGTGGCCGAACGGCGGCCGGAACATGGTCGCCGTGTGGCCGGTGGCCCGCTTGATGGCTTCCTGGCCCGCCTGGATGTCGTCGAGGATCTCCTCTTCGAGCCGGGGCCTCAGCGAGAAGTGGGAGTAGGTGTGGTTGCCGATCGCGTGGCCCTCGGCGAGGGTCCGCCGCGCCAGCCGGGGGCGCTGGTCCACGTACTTGCCCGTGAGGAAGAACGTGGCCTTGGCCCGCTCCTTCTTGAGGATCTTGAGCAGCTTGGCGGTGCTCGTGCCGGGGCCGTCGTCGAAGGTCAGCGCCAGACACTTGACCTTGGTGCAGTCGATCTTCGCCTGGGTGGTGGAGGCGGGGGCGCCGCCCAGCGCCAGCGACGCCGCGAGTAAGCCATGAATCAGCACAGCCAACACCCTACGGCCGATCGGGCCAACTGAAACCGGGACCCCCGAGCGGGTAAGCAAAACGTATAAGGCCGCGTGGCGGCGGCGGGCGGCTGCGAAGGTCGGACGGGGCGCGCCAACCGCACGAGGGGACACCATGCACGATCGCGAGGACGGGTACGGTCACGCCCGCGTCACCGGACGGAAGCGGGTGCCGGGCGCGTGACCGAGGCACTGGAGAGGCGGGTCTGCGAGGGCCCGGGGAACGTCCGGCTGGTCGGCGGCGAGATGCTGCTGTGGTCCGACACGGGCGACGTCACCGGCTGGGGGCCCGTCGCGCTGGAGCTCCTCGACCGGCTGCTGCCCGGCGCCGCCCGGGTGCTGCTGGTCGGCCCGCACCCGGTGGGGCTGGTGGACCGGGTGGCGGCGCGGGCCGGGTCGGTGGCCGCGGTGCTGCGCTCGTTCCCCGACGCGTGCGCGCTGGGGGAGCGGCATCCGGACGCGGACGTCCACTGCGGCCGGCTGGACCTGCTCGCCCTGGACGGGCCGTACGATCTGGTGCTCGCGCTGGACGGGCTGGCCCGCGCCCACTCGGCCGAGGCCCCGGCCGTGCCGTGGGGTGAGTCGCTGGCCGCGCTGGCGGGGCTCGTCGCCCCAGGCGGGCGGCTGGCGCTCGGGGTGCGCAACGACCTCGGGGTCGACCGGCTCGTGGACGCGTGCCCGCCGGACCGCGACGGCGGCGACTCCTGGGAGCCGCACGGCTTCGACCCCACGTACCCGGGAGGGCCGGTCAGCCTGGACGCCGCGCTGGAGTCGGCCGGGCTGCGCGTCGAGCGCTGCTACGCGGCCTACCCCGACGGCCGGGCGCCGCGCGCTGTGCTCGCCCGCGAGCTGCTCGCCATGGGGCTGCCGGAGGCGCTCACGTTCCCGCTGAGCGCGCGCCAGGGGGAACGGATGCCGGCGGCCGACCCGATGCGGCTGACCAGGCTGGTGTTCCGGCACCGGCTGGGCGAGGAACTGGCCCCGCTCTGGCTCGCCGTGGCCGCGCGGGAGGAACCGGAGCCGGTGGACCTGCCGCTCGGCCTGGTCGAGGAGGGCTCGTCCGTGCACGAGCTGGTCGGCGACGGCACCGGCCGGCTCGTGACCAGGCGGCTGCCCGCCGGCGCCGAGCGGCCGGTCCCGGTGGGGCGGGTCGTGGAGGAGGCCCTGGTGGAGGCCTGCGCCCGCGAGGACGTGCGGGCCGTGCGGGTGCTGCTCGCCGCGCTCGCGCAGTGGGTGGAGGACGGCGGCGACGTCACCGCC
This sequence comes from Nonomuraea sp. CA-218870, assembly GCF_050936535.1. Lineage (NCBI taxonomy): Bacteria > Bacillati > Actinomycetota > Actinomycetes > Streptosporangiales > Streptosporangiaceae > Nonomuraea > Nonomuraea sp. CA-218870. Next base: position 1,553,885 of record NZ_JBNJMN010000001.1, read on the forward strand.
GCGGCCGACACGCTGGTCTGGGACGGCGACTCCTTCCACCCTCTCGACCCCGGCCCGGCCCCGCCCTCGCCGCCGCCGGCCGTGGTGCTCTGCCGGATGCTGTGGCGGTTCGCGGTGCGGTTGCTGGCCGCCGGGCGCCACCACCCGTGGCCGTGGCCGCTGGAGAGCGACCAGCTCGCGCTCACCCTCTGCGACCTGGCCGGCCGGCCGTGCGACCTTGCCGAGCTGGAGGCGGCCCGCGCGTTCGACGCGGAGCTGGGCCCGTCCGCCGAGCCGGGCGACCCGGCGCCGACGTACCGCGACCTGCTGCGCGCGAGGGACCGGCTGGCCGGGCAGCTCATCGCCGCGCAGGGGAGGATCTCCCGGCTGGAGCGCCGGCTCGTCTCCCGCGAGCGCGCGCTGGCGAGGGCGCGCGCTCGGCTGCGGCGGCGCCGGCACCACGCCTCCGTCTACCGCAGGACGCTCGGCTACCGGCTGTCGCGCGGGCTCGCCCGCCCACGGCGGGCCGCACGCAAGGTCATGCGCCTGCTGTACGGCTGAACCCCGGGGCTGCAGATGGTCAAGAACGGGCATGGACATGGCCTAGCAGTGGCAGAGAGTAAAGATTCAAACACGGCGAGTCGTCATGCTGTCTGTCCATGAGGACCTATTCGCTCGATGACGTCTACGAGACACGCAAGCGGAGAGACTCCTGGTGGACGGTGTACTTCGTGGACCCGGTCGCCTGCCGGGTCGCGCTCGTGGTCGCCAACCGCACCCGGATCACGCCCAACAACCTCACGGTGTTCTCGCTGGTCCTCGGCCTGGCGTCGGCCGTGTGCCTGGCGGCGGGCGAGCTGGCGGCCGGTGCGTTGATCTTCTATCTGAGCTTCATGATCGACTGTGTCGACGGCAAGATCGCCAGGCTGAAGGGCACGGGGACGCCCTTCGGGCTCTGGCTCGACTACGTCGGTGACCGGGTGCGGGTGGTGCTGTGCGCCGCCGGTCTCGCCTACGGGCAGTACGAGCGCACCGGAGAGGTCGCCTACATCCTGCTGGGCGCCGCGGTGGCCGTGCTCGACCTGTTCAGGTACGTGAACGCGCCGCAGATGAAGCGGGTCCACGCCGCCATCAGAGGGGAGCGGAACACCGAGGAGGCCACGCCGGACCTGGTGCCGGCGCCGCGTGAGGAGGACGTCGCGCCGCCTGAGCCGTCGGGCTTCCTGCAGCGGCTCAACGCCTTCCTGGCCCGCCACCGGGTGCGATCGCATCTCATCAGCGGGATCGAGTTCCACGCGGCCGTGTTCGTGATCGCGCCCCTGGTCGGGACCGTGGCGCTGATCCCGGTGGCGGCGGCGGCCAGCTTCCTGCTCCTCGCCAATGAGGTCTTCCTTGTCTACCGGATGTGGCTCTTCGCGCGCAGGCACGGAGTTGCCCAGGAAAGCCGAGAGCACGTTCTCGTCTAAGTTTCGGGGGTTAGTACGAAATGTCCGACCGGCCGGTGTTCGTCATCGGGTGCCCGCGCTCCGGCACCACGATGCTCCAGCTCATGCTCAGTTCCCACCCGCGACTGGCGGTGGCGCCTGAGACGAGGTTCGTCCTTCCCGCCTACTACCGCCGCCGCGTGTTCGGTGACCTGCGCGGGGCCTCCCGCCGCCGCTCCCTGGCCGAGTGGATCGCGGGCGACCGCAGCACCAAGTTCCGCGAGCTGAAGATCGACAAGGTGGACTTCGTCCGCCAGGCCGTGGAAGGGCCCGGCTCGCTCGGCTCGGTGATCGGCACCGCCTTCCGCATGTACGCCGACCGCTTCGACAAGCCCCGCTGGGGCGACAAGCGGCCCAGCTACATCAAGCACACCGATCTGCTGCTCAGGCTCTTCCCCGACGCCCAGTTCATCCACCTGATCAGGGACGGGCGCGACTGCGTGGCGTCGCTGAAGGAGATGCCCTGGTACACGTCCGACTCCTTCCACGCGGTGGCCACCTGGGCCGAGGCCATGGACGCGGGGGAGCGGCTGCGCCGCACACTGCCCCAGGACACCTACTTCGAGCTGCGGTACGAGGACCTCACCGACGATCCGGAGACCGAGCTGAAGAAGCTCTGCGTCTTCCTGGAGGAGGACTTCGCGCCCGCCATGGTGTCGCCGCGCGAGGCCGCCAGCGTGACCGTGCCGGCGCACAAGGTCTGGCACAGCAACACCCACGGCGAGGTCACCCGCAGCCGGGTGGGCAGCTGGGCGAACCGGCTGGACTCGTGGGAGATCTCGCTCTGCGAGCAGATCTTCGGCGAGCGCCTGGAGGCCAACGGCTATGAGCTGTCCGGCGCGCCGCGCGCGGCCAAGGAGCACGTGACGGCCTGCCAGAAGACGATGGCCAGGCGCCGGACCAGCCGGCTGCGCAAGGGCTTCCGCGACCGTCTCAACCGGATGCGTGAGCCGAGCCCCGTCGCGGCCCTGCTGACCAGCGGTCAGCGGGTGCTGGCGGGGGTCCCGCAGCAGCGCAACGAGTCGCCCGAGCTGGCCGAGCACGGCTGAGCACGGGTGCGGCGCGGGCGGCGCCGGCCACGGGGGCCCAGCGCTGCCCGCGCGCGAACCCGTGTGAGGCTCAGCGTTCGAGGTGCGCGAACAGGGCCTCCCAGCGGTCCAGCACGCGGTCGAGGCGGAAGGCCTCGGCCCGCTCGCGCGCGGCGGCGCCCAGCCGCCGCCGGTCGCGCTCCGACCGGATGAGCCACCCCAGCCGCTCCGCCAGCGCGTCCACGTCGCCGGGCGGGACCAGCACCGGCCGGGCCGAACGCACCCCGCCCGACACGTCGAACGCCACCGCCGGCACCCCGTGCGCGGCGGCCTCCAGCAGCACGACCGGCAGCCCCTCGTGCTCGCTGCTCAGCGCGACCAGCGAGGCGGCCCGGTACTCGGCCGGCAGGTCGCGGGCGGGCACCCGCCCCCGGAACACCACCCGGTCGGCCACCCCCTCACGCGCCGCGTGAGACCGCAGCCGCTCCAGCTCCGCGCCGTCGCCGATCAGGTGCAGCTCCCACGGCCGCGGCGCGGCCGACCGGGCGAAGGCGCTGATCAGCCGGTCGAACCGCTTGACCCCCTCCAGCCGCCCCACCGCCAGCACGCGCGGCGCGGACAGCTCCGACACCCGGTCCGGCCAGCTCGCCAGCGGGTTCGGCAGCGCCCAGGCGTGGGGCAGCAGCGCCTGCTCGGAGAAGTGCCACGCGTCGTCCTCGCTGAGGAACACCGCCTGGTCCAGCGCCGGGTAGTGCTTCCTGATCGAGCCCAGGTGCCAGCAGCCGCTCGCGTGCTCGTACGAGCCGTGATACTGGCCGATGGCCCGCAGTCGCCCCGGCACCAGCTCCGTCAGCCTGGAGACCACGGCCGGTGAGGTGAGCACCGCGTAGCCGGGAGGCATCCCGCCCAGCAGCTCCCGCAGCCTGCGCCGGGACCGGCGGCGGGCGAGCGCGCTCTCGGGGCCCACCGGCGCGCGGCTTATCAGGTGGCTGCGGTAGTGCGGGCGCTCGACGTAGCGGAAGGGCGCCTCCGCCCGGTGCAGGCCGATCACGTGCACCTCGTGTCCGCGCCGGGCCAGGCCCTGCGCGAGGGTGTGGGTGACCTGCTGGACGCCGCCGAGCGTGTCGGCGTCCAGGCAGGCGAACACGACGTTCACGACCCGCCTCCGAAGAAGGCCGTGACGGTGCGGGCGGCGGCGTCGCCGCGCTCGTCGGCGCACCACAGCTCGCGGAAGGCCCCGTACCGCGCGGCGTGCGCGGCGTGCTGGGCGGGCAGGTCGCGCAGGCGTTCGACGAGCTCCTCCGTGGTGGTCACGCACGGTCCCGGCGCGATGGACAACAGGTCGTGGTAGACGCCCCGCTCGGTGAGCCGGTACTCGTCCCAGTCGTCGACGAAGAACAGCATCGGCTTGCCGGTGATCGCGTAGTCGCACATCACGGACGAGTAGTCCGTCAGCAGCGCGTCCGAGACCAGCATCAGGTCGTTGACCTCCGGGTACGCGTCGGCCATCCGCACGAAGTGCCGCAGGTGCTCGGGCGGCCGATAGCGCTCCACCGGGTGGGTGCGCAGGATCACCACCCACTCGCCGGCCAGTTCCTCGGCCATCAGCTCCAGGTCCGCCCGGACCGAGCGGCCGCTGCTCCTGGCCCGGTCACGGTACGTGGGCGCGTACAGCAGCGCCTTCTTGCCCGCGGGCAGCTCCAGCAGCCTGCGCGGGTCGCCCGCGAGCTCGCCCTTGACCAGCGCGTCGCAGCGCGGCGTGCCGTGCCGGTAGACGGGGCCGGTGTAGCCGTTCGACGGGACGAAGCGGCGGGAGAACTCGGCGCTGGGCGAGATCAGCGCGTCCCATCGGGCGACCGCGGCGCGCCACCGGGCGCGCGGGCCGTCGAAGTCGCCCCGCAGGTCGGGGGCGTCGAAGCCGACGGACTTGATGCCCTGGCCGTGCCAGGTCTGCAGGTAGCGGGTGCCGCGCGGCTTGGGGTAGTCCAGCGGGAAGCCGTGGCTGTCCACCCAGTAGCCGGCCCTGGCCAGCGTCCAGACGTACTTCCAGCCGCCGCGCCGCACCCGGCGGGCCCCGGGCGGGGCCTGCCCGCGCCCGGCCACCGACCAGACCACCTCGACGGGCAGGCCGCGACGGCGCAGCTCCTCGTACACGGCCCGGGGGCTGCCGGTGCAGCCCTTGCCCACGTCGGACTCGAACAGGGCCAGGTCCGCCCGCGGCCGCACCACCTTGATCAGCAGTTTGTACGCGCGCAGCTTCGCCGCCGGCGTGCTCAGTCTCCTGATGAGCAGCCTCCTGACCCGGCCGAGCAGCGCGCGCCACCGGACACGGCGCCGCCGCAGCCGCAGGTAGGCGGTGTGGCCCTCGGGGCCGAGCGTGCCGCCGGGCAGCTCGATCGGCGTCGTCGCCGGGTCCACGATGAGCCGGTCGGTGGTGGTGAGCCCGTCGGAGAGCCGGGTGAAGCCGATCCGCGGCTCGCCGGAGCCCGCCGGGGTGAAGACCACGTCGGTGACGTAGCCGCCGTCGCCGGACGGGCGCGGCCGGATCGGGACGCGCCGCCCGCCGAGGTCCAGGAACGCCTTCCACTCCACCGGCAGCACGCCGAACGGGTCGAAGGTACGCACGGTCATCCGCACCCTGCCGCCTTCTGCGGTCAGCTCGCTGACCTCGTGCCGCAGCCGCGACGCCGTGAACGGCAGCTCGGCCAGGCGCAGCCGGGTGATGTCCAGGCCGGGCGAGACCGTGGTGCCCCAGTAGGTGCGCCCGCCGAGCTGCACGGCGGCGCGCGGCGCGGCCCGCGGCCCGGTCAGGCAGCCGGCCGCGACGCGCAGGTCCTCGACGCGGTCGTCCATGATGAGCCGGCAGCACACCTTGACCAGCGGGTCCACCCGTTCGTACACCTCGGCGGGGATCTCCTCCAGGTACGGGCGGACGACGGCGGCGAACTCCTTGGCCCACACCAGGTCCCTGCCGGGCAGCGGGTTCAGGTAGACGCACAGGTCCTGGCGCAGGAAGCGGTACTGGCGCGCCGGCACCAGGTCGGCGAACCCCTGCCGGCGCAGCGCGTCGTCGCTCAGCCGGGCCGCGGCCACCCGCTGGCGGACGTTGTCCATGTCCTTGATGGACAGGGAGATGGAGGAGTCGCCGCGGGTCCGGTGCCAGTGGTAGACGACCCACGGCACGACCGCGAACCGCCGCGCCCGCGTGTACAGCTCGGCGGCGAAGACGTGGTCCTCGTAGTGGATGTCCTCGGGGAAGCGCACCCCGCTCTCCCGCAGGAATCGCACGTCGTACAGCTTGTTGGTGCTGAAGGAGTCCAGGAACAGCTCCGGCTCGGCCCGGATGCCCTCGACCACGCGCCGGCGTTCGAACAGCTCCGGATAGTACGGGCGCAGCCGCCCGTTCCACTCGTACAGCCGGGAGATCTGGCCGGACACGAAGTCGGTCCCGGTCCGCTCGATCTCGGCCAGCAGGCTCTTGCAGGCGTGCCGGGGCAGCTCGTCGTCGCTGTCGAGGAACATCAGGTACGGGGACGCGGCGGCGTCCAGCCCGGTGTTCCTGGGAGCGCCGCAGCCGCCGCTGTTGCGCTCGCCGCGCAGGTAGCGCACGCGCGGGTCGGACGCCGCCAGTTCGGCCGCGACCCGGGGGGTGTCGTCCGTGCTGGCGTCGTCGGAGATGATCACCTCAAGGTCGCGCAGCGTCTGGCCCAGCACCGAATGGACCGCCCTGGGCAGGCGGCTGGCGTCGTTGTAGGTGATCACGACAACCGTGCAGTCCGGCATGCCAACCCCCGAGTGTCATGACGTGGGAGTAGGCGTTCCCCGACACTTCACGGGGTACGTCCGGATTGCTAGGTTTTTGCTCCCAAAATCACCGAATAAGGCGACGAATCACCCAGACGATGACGACCAGTGCCGCGATCCCGCCCAGAACCGGCGCCAGCCGCTTCAGCAACGGGGCGCCCGCGATGTCGAGCAGGTCGAGCGCCTCCTCGTCGGCCGTGCGGGAGGTGCGCAGGGTGCCCGCCGGCCGGACGTCCTCCTCGGGGGCCGGCACGGCGGCCAGGTGACGCTCCGAGGGCTCCTCGGCGGCGGCCTCGTCCTGCCGCGTCCCACGCGCAGACTCCTGCGCCGTCTCCTGTGTCGTCTCCTGGGCCGGCTCGGCGAGCAGCTCGGCGAGGTTCGCCGCGAACCGGTCGATGAGCTTCCCGCCGACCTCGGCCATCACACCGCGGCCGAACTGCGCGGGCCGTCCCGTCACGTTGAACGAGGTCTCGACGGCCACCGACGTCGTCCCGTCGGCGGCCGGGGTCAGCCGCGCCCTGACCGTGGCGGCGGCGGTGCCGGAGCCCCGCGCCTCCTTGCCCGACGCCTGGATGGCGAGGGTGTGCGCGTCCTTGTCGACGTCCTCGAACGCGGCCGAGCCTCGGTAGGTGACGGTGATGGGACCGACCTTGACCTTCATCCTGCCCGTGAACCGCTGACCCTCGACGGTGTCGAGAGCCGCACCCGGCAGGCAGGGGGCCACTCGCTCGACATCCAGCAGGACCGCCCAGGCCTGCTCGACGGGGACCGGGACCGTGAACTCGTGCTCGAACCGCATCGCCATCGATTCGCTCCTTCCCGCTGCTGCGAAGACTACGTGCCACGGGGACGCCCCGGAAGGGGCGCCCCCGCATCCCTGATCAGGGCGTACCGGCCGCCGTGCGCACCGCGCGGTGCGTCAGCACGCGGGCCAGGTGCCGCCGGTAGTCCGGCTGGGCGTGCAGATCCGCGGGCGGCGAGGTGTCCGCCGCCGCCTCCTCGCACGCCCGCCTGAGCCCGTCACCCAGCTCCACGCCCTGCAGCGCGGTCTCGGCGGCGCGGGCCCGCAGCGGGGTCGGCCCCATGTTGGTCAGCCCGATCCTGGCCTCCTGGATCGAGCCGTTGGAGCGCCGCACGGCCACCGCCACGCCGACCACCGCCCACGCCTGCGCGGTGCGGCGGAACTTCTCGTAGTGGAAGCCCCAGCCGTCGCCCAGCTTCGGGATCTTCGCGCCGGCCAGGATCTCGCCCTCGCGCAGCGCCGTCTCCAGGTAGTCGACGAAGAAGCCGGCCGCCGGGATCTCCCGCTCGCCCTGCGCCGAGCGGGCCACCAGCACGCCCTCCAGCGCCAGCAGCACGGCGGGCAGGTCGCCCGCCGGGTCGGCGTGCGCCAGCGACCCGCCGAACGTGCCCCGGTGCCGCACCGCCCGGTCCGCCACCAGGGCGGTGGCCAGCGCCACCAGCGGGCAGCCCGCGGCCACCACCTCGGAGCGCAGCACCTCGTCGTGCGTGGTCATCGCGCCGATGAACACGTGGTCGCCGCGGTCGTGCACGCCCGCCAGCTCCGGCAGCCGCGCCACGTCGACCAGCTTCGTCGGGTACGCCAGCCGCAGCCGCAGCAGCGGCAGCAGCGACTGCCCGCCCGCGATCACCTTGGCGTCCTCGTCCGCCGCCAGCTCCTGGCACGCCTCCGCCAGCGACCCGGGACGCACGTAGTCGAACGGTGCCGGGATCATGCCCGTCCTCCTTCCAGCGCCCGCCACACCCGCTCGGGGGTGCACGGCATCGGCACGTCCCGTACCCCGTGCGGCCGCAGCGCGTCCACGATGGCGTTGACCACCGCCGGGGTCGAGGCGATGGTGCCCGCCTCGCCGACGCCCTTGGCGCCCAGCGGGTTGCTGGTGGCCGGCGTCTCGGTCCTGTCGGTCACGAAGTCCGGCAGGTCCGCCGCCGACGGCACCAGGTAGTCGGCCAGCGTGGCGGTGAGCAAGTTGCCCTCCGCGTCGTACACGGCCTCCTCGTACAGCGCCTGGCCGATGCCCTGCGCGATGCCGCCGTGCACCTGGCCCTCGACGATCAGCGGGTTGATCACCGTGCCCACGTCGTCGACCGCCACGTACGAGCGGACCCTGACCTGGCCGGTCTCGGTGTCCACCTCCACCGCCGCCAGGTGGGTGCCGTGCGGGAAGGAGTAGTTGACCGGGTCGAACGTGGCGTCCGAGTCCAGCCGGGCCTCCGCCCCTTCGGGCAGGTTGTGCGCGGCGAAGGCGGCCAGCGCCAGCTCCTGGATCGTCGTGCGGGATTCGGTGCCCTTCACCGTGAACGCGCCGCCGGCGAACTCCAGGTCGTCGGGCGCGCACTCCAGCAGGTGCGCGGCCAGCTTGCGGGCCTTCTCGCGCACCTTCTCGCACGCCTGCAGCACCGCGACCCCGCCGACCACCAGCGAACGGGAGCCGTAGGTGTCCATGCCCTTGTGCGAGATCGCGGTGTCGCCGTGCACCACCGTGACGTCCTCGAACGGCACGCCGAGCGCGTCCGCCGCGATCTGGCTCCATGACGTCACATGGCCCTGACCGTGCGGCGACGTGCCGGTGACGACCTCCACCTTGCCGGTCGGCAGCATCCGCACCGACGCGTGCTCCCAGCCGCCCGCGCCGTAGTTGGCCTCGCCGAGCATCCGCGACGGGGCCAGCCCGCACATCTCGGTGAACGTGCTGACGCCGATGCCGAGCTGCAGCGGGTCGCCCCGGTCCCGCCGGTCGGCCTGTTCGGCGCGCAGCTTGTCGTAGCCGAACAGCTGCAGCGCCCTGTCGGTCGCCGCCTCGTAGTTGCCGGAGTCGTAGGTCAGGCCCGAGATGGTCGTGTAGGGGAACTCCTCGTGCTTGATCCAGTTGCGCCGCCGCACCTCGATCGGGTCCAGCCGCAGCTCCGCCGCCAGCTCGTCCATGATCCGCTCGATCGCGAACGTGGCCTCAGGGCGGCCCGCGCCCCGGTAGGCGTCCGTCGGCGTCTTGGTGGTGAACACGCCCTTGCAGGCGAACTCGTACGCGTCCATCTTGTAGATCGCGTTGAACATGGTCGCGCCGAGCATCGGCACGCCGGGGGTGACCAGCATCAGGTACGCGCCCATGTCGGCCAGCAGGTCGACCTGGAGCCCGCGGACGCGGCCGTCGGCCTCGGCCGCGAGCCTGACGTGCTGGAGCTGGCCGCGCCCCTGGTGCACGGCCATGTTGCCCTCGCTGCGCGACTCGGTCCACTTGACGGCCTTGCCCAGCCGTCGGGAGAGCAGTAAGCAGAGCACCTCTTCCGCGGTGACCTGCAGCTTGGTGCCGAAGCCGCCGCCGACGTCCGGCGCGATCACTCGAAGCTGGTGCTCCGGGATGCCGGTGACCATCGCCAGCATCACCCGCAGCACGTGCGGGATCTGCGTGGAGGTCCACAGGGTGTACGAGTCGCCGTCGGTGGCGGCCAGCACGGCCCTGGGCTCCATGGCCGCGCCGATCAGGCGCTGCTGCACGTACGTCCGGTCGATCACCACCGGGGCGTCCCTGAAGGCTCCCTCGATGTCACCCGAGGTGATCTTGACGGAGAACGCCTGGTTGCCCGCCTCGTGCACCTTCGGGCTGTCCGGCGCGAGCGCCGCCTCCAGGTCGAGCACCGGAGGCAGCGGCTCGTAGTCGACCTCGATGGCCTCCAGCGCGTCGGCCGCCCGGTAGCGGTCGGTGGCCACCACGCAGGCGACGATCTCACCGGCGTACCGCACCTCCGAGACCGCCATCGGCGGGTGCTCGGGGATGACGATGTCCTCCGACACGGGCCACGCGCACGGCAGGCTGCCCTGCTCGTCCGCGACGTCCTGACCGGCGAACGCCGCGAACACCCCGGGCAGCTCGCGTGCCCCGGCCACGTCCACCCTGGTGATCCGCGCGTGCGCCATCGGGCTGCGCAGGAAGGCCACGTGCAGCATCCCCGGCTGCCGCAGGTTGTCCGTCCACCGCGTGCGCCCGGTCAGCAGCCGGGCGTCCTCCTTGCGCTTCCTCGCCTTGCCCACCTCGGTCATGACGACTTCACCGCCTGACCCATCTCCTGGGCGCCCCGTTTCACCGCTCTGACGATGTTGCAGTAGCCGGTGCAGCGGCAGAGGTTGCCGTCGAGCCCTTCCCTGATCGCCTCCTCCGACGGGTCCGGTGTGTCTCTCAGCAGGTCGATGGCGGCCATGACCATGCCCGGCGTGCAGTAGCCGCACTGCAGCGCGTGTTCCTCGTGGAAGGCCCGCTGCATCGGGTGCATCGACCCGTTCGCGGCCAGGCCCTCGATGGTGACGATCTCGCAGCCGTCGGCCTGCACCGCGAGCATCGTGCAGCTCTTGACGGTCTTGCCGTCGAGCATCACGGTGCAGGCGCCGCAGTTGCTGGTGTCGCAGCCGACGGGGGTTCCGGTCTTGTCGAGCCGTTCTCGGAGTAGGTGGACGAGAAGAAGCCGCGGCTCGACATCCTCCTCGTAGGCGATTCCGTCAACTTTGACGGAGATTCGGGGCATACGTCCTCCCTCACAGGAGCAGGGAAAAGGCGGACAAGGCCCACCGTACGCCCGGGTTTCTCCCGGTCAAGGGTCACTTACCACGAAAGACCCTGGCAATGATCGCCACGAGCCCCGAGAACCCCAGCCCCGTGACCACCAGAGGCAACAGGACCAGCGGATCCTTGATCGACCGCGTCAGAATCAAGATCCCCAGCACGATGAACAAGATTCCGCTCAGCAACGCCATCCAGTCGGTCCTGTGCAGACGCCGCGGCCGGTCGAGATCACGCCGCACGCCGCACCTCCACGTCGCCGACCCCGCTCCGGATGTTCAGCACGAGCGTCGCCGGCTCGCCCTTGGGCGCCACCTCCGGCTCCAGCACCTTGTCCAGCCGGACCTTCACGCCCCCGCGCAGCACCCGGTCCACCTGGATGTCGCCGACCTGGTTCGTCGCGTGCACCTCCAGCCGCGCCTCGGGCGGCACGATCACCTCCAGGGAGCCCAACGACAACGCGGCGCGCACCTCCACCCTCGACCCCGCCTTCAGCGGCAGCTCCGACAGATCCAGCTCGCCGTCGCCCACGCCCACGTCGAACACCTGGCGCGTCTCCTCCACGCTGGTCGGAAGCCAGACGGACGCCCCCACCTTCGCCGGAAGCCCGCCGAACATCAACCCGACCCCGATCAGCACGGCCACCATCGTGCCCGCGCCCACCAGCCCCGCGCCCCTGCCCCACCAGGCGGCGACCAGCAGCCCCGCCCCGATGGTGACCAGCACCGCGCCGCCGACGATCGTGGGCTGCACGCCCGAAGGCGACGCCGCCTGCACGGCCACGAGGATCCCTCCAATGATCATTGCCAGCAGCATGGTGATGACGCCGATGAACGACCTCGGCCGCTTGCTCCGCCGCGGCCGCCCGTACAGCTCGGGGTCGTACGGCGAGTAACCGCCCGCCCTCTTGGCGGGGTCGAGCGGCTGGTACGGGCCATGCGGCGCGAACGGCTCCCCCCGCGCCCCGAACCCGGACTCCCCATACGAGCCCTGCCATGTCTCCTCGCGCGAGCCGTAACCGGTTTCCCCGTACGAGCCGAGACGTGTTTCTTCGCGTGAGCCGTGTCCGGCGAGCGGCCGGTAGGCCGGGATGCGGCGGGTTCCGTCCGGTGCGGTGCCGGGCTCCTCGTGGGTCCCGTAGGGGCGGACCCGCTCGTCCCCGGCGGTGTCTCCGGCGGTGTCCCCGGCGGTGTCCCCGGCGGTGTCCCCGGCACTGCCGCTCGCGTCCGTGCCGGTCTCAGCGTGGAAGGCCGCGGCCTCCGGCTCCTCGACGGAGTCGCCCCGAGGCGACGCCTGGACGCCAGGAAGGAGCACGGTCTCGCCCCGACCGGCCACGGTCCCTTCGCCCGTCCCCGCCGCGTCGGGAGAGGAAGGCGCGGGCCTCGCCGCGTCCCCAGCGGCCGGCACCGGCGTCTCGTCCCGGACGGCCGGGATAGCCGTGTCCTCCGGGACACCCGGGACACCTGGGGTAGCCGTGTCGTCCCGGACGGCTGGGACAGCCGGATCGTCGTGGACGGCCCGTACTGGCGTCTCGTCCTCAGCGGCCGAGGGCGGCCCGGGAAGGTTCTGGTGCGGGGCGGCGCCCAGGGGCGGCGCGGTGAGACCGTCGTCGCCGGTGCGCTCCCGGAGAGGCTCGCCGACCGGCGGACGGTGGGCGATCGTGGGAGCGGACTGCGCGTACGGGGGGACGCGGGGAGCCTGCCTGTGGGCGGGTTCGTCCAGATCCGCGGGCCGGGGACGCCGGTTGAGACGCTCGGGCATCGAACGCACCAGCCCCAGCAGGTCGACCCCGTGGGCGTGCGCCGCCAGCAGCGCGACGGCCAGGAACAGCCCCGCGACCAGCGTCCCGGTGCCCAGCCACACCGTCGACAGGTTGATGCCCAGTCCCAGCGCCAGCACGGCCGTCAGCAGCGCCATCACCGCGTCGGCGTCGAAGTCGCGCCGGGTCCACTGCTCGATGAGCCCCGGCCGTCCGCTGGGCTCCTTCATCAGCAGGAAAGCCGCGATGTACAGGAACAGCCCGATGCCGGACCCGAACAACAGGATGACGAACCCCACCCGGAACACCACGGGGTCGATGCCGGTGTGCCTGCCGAGCCCGGCGCACACGCCCATGAGGAAGCGTCCTTCGCGGCTGCGGCGCAGCACGTTCGGGGGCGAGGCCGGTTCCCTGGGTGGCGCTTCTGTCATGAGACCATCGTGACCCACCCCGCGGGGGCACGCATCCGGGAGACCCCTGACCCGACCCGGGGGTCGTTCCCTGATGTCAGGCACACGATGACATGTGACGATGACGGTGTTATGGCAGACCAGAAGACAGTCGTCGAGCCCGAGGCCGGCGTGCCGTACCGCCGTATGATGCGTCCTATGGAGGGCCGCCTCGTGGGCGGTGTCGCCCAAGGGCTGGCCGCGCAGCTCAAGCTCGATCCGGTCGTGATCAGGCTCGTGTTCGTGCTGCTCAGCGTGGTCGGCGGGGTCGGCGGCGTGGCGTACGCGGTGCTGTGGATGATCACGCCGCGTGAGCCGTACCGGGGAGAGCCGCCCGCCCGTGACTGGAGCCAGCTGGCCGCGTTCACCGCGATCGGGGTGGCGCTGTTCGCGTTCGGGTTCCTGACCGGCGCCTCGCGGGGCGGCATCGGCATGCTGCCGTTCGCGATCGGCGGCATCGGCGGGCTGATCCTGTGGCAGCAGGCCGACCCGGAGCGCCGCAAGCACTGGGTGAGCGGCGCGACCAAGAGCATCAGGAAGAACCGCGTGCGCACGCTCCTCGGCGTGATGCTCGTGGTCGCGGGCGGCATCGGCTTCCTGGTGGTCGAGGGCCAGCTCCAGGAGGCGGGCCAGGGCCTGCTGCTCACGTCGGTCGTGGTCGGCGGGCTGGCGGTCATCGCCGCACCGTGGCTGGCCGGCCTGTGGAAGGAACTGCAGCTCGAACGGCGCGAGCGCATCCGCCAGGAGGAGCGGGCCGAGGTCGCCGCGATGGTGCACGACTCGGTCCTGCACACGCTCACCCTCATCCAGCGCGTCGCGCACGACCAGCGCGAGGTCACCCGCCTGGCCCGCGCCCAGGAACGGGACCTGCGCAACTGGCTCTACCAGCCCGCCCAGGACGCCGACGCCACCCTTGCCGCCGCCGTGCGCCGGATCGCCGCCGAGGAGGAGGACGCGCACGGCGTCCCGATCGAGGTGGTCTGCGTCGGCGACGTCGGCCTGGACTCCGGCGGCAGGCTCGCGGCCATGCTCAAGGCGGCCCGGCAGGCGATGGTCAACGCGGCCAAATACTCTGAGAGTCAGTCCATCTCCGTGTACGCCGAAGTCGAGGGTGAAGAGGTCACGATTTTCGTGAAGGATCGGGGCAAGGGGTTCGACTTCGACGCGGTGCCGGTGGACAGGATGGGGATCAGGGAGTCCATCATCGGAAGGATGGAACGTCACGGCGGCGCCGCCAGAGTGCGTACCGAGCCTGGTGAGGGCACCGAAGTGATGCTGACGATGAAGGTGGAGAAGCAATGACGCGGGTGCTGATCGTCGACGACCACCGGCTGTTCCGCTCGGGAGTGCGGGCCGAGCTGGGCGACTCGATAGAGGTCGTGGGCGAGGCCGAGGACGTCGACTCGGCCGTCAAGGCCATCGCGGAGCTGCGGCCCGACGTCGTCCTGCTGGACGTGCACATGCCCGGCGGCGGCGGCCAGGAGGTGCTGCGCCGCGTGCTCGGCTCCGGCTCCCAGGTACGCTTCCTCGCCCTGTCGGTGTCGGACGCGGCCGAGGACGTGATCGGCGTCATCCGGGGCGGCGCCCGCGGCTACGTCACCAAGAACATCAGCGGCAGGGAGCTGACCGACGCCATCCGCCGGGTCGCGGACGGCGACGCGGTCTTCTCGCCGCGGCTGGCCGGGTTCGTCCTCGACGCCTTCGCCTCGTCGGAGGCGCCCTCCATCGACCCCGAGCTCGACTCGCTGACCCAGCGCGAGCGGGAGGTGCTGCGGCTGATCGCCCGCGGCTACGCGTACAAGGAGATCGCCAAGGAGCTGTTCATCTCGGTGAAGACGGTGGAGACCCACGTCTCGTCGGTGCTGCGCAAGCTCCAGCTCTCCAACCGCCACGAGCTCTCCCGCTGGGCCACCGCCCGCCGCCTCGTCTGACCCCTGGTGCGATAGACGGGCCCCTTCTTTCCGGTTTTCTCCGGAGATGCTCCTTGCCTCAGTCGAGGGGCGGATGGGGTGGTGAAACCGGGGTTGGCGTGCGACATTGCCAGTTATGGGCAGAGATGTGCCAGTCGTCGTGTTCAGCCGGGACGACCGCCGGAAGTACCGCGAGAAGGTGCACCGGTGCCTCGACGTCTTCGCGCAGTTGCTGCGCGAGTCGAAGTTCGAGGACGACCGGCCGCTCGCCGGCCTGGAGATCGAGCTCAACATCGTCGACGGCGAGGGCGGGGCGTGCATGCGCAACGCCGAGGTGCTCGCCGCCATCGCGCGGCCCGACTGGGCCACGGAGCTGGGCCAGTTCAACATCGAGATCAACGGCCGGCCGCAGGAGCTGAGCGGCGACGGGATGCGCAGGCTGGAGGAGGACGTGCGGGCGCGGCTCAACCACGCCGAGGAGCGCGCCAGGTCGCAGAGCGCCCACCTCATGCTGGTCGGCATCCTGCCCACGCTGCGCGAGGAGGACATCGGCGAGGGCACCCTCTCCGCCAACCCCCGCTACCGGCTGCTCAACGAGCAGATCTTCGCCGCCCGGGGTGAGGACCTGCACCTGGAGATCGAGGGCGTCGAGCGACTGGACACGCACGCCGACAGCATCACCCCTGAAGCCGCCTGCACCAGCGTCCAGCTGCATCTCCAGGTCAGCCCGCAGGCGTTCGCCGCACACTGGAACGCCGCCCAGGCCATCGCCGGCCCCCAGGTCGCCGTCGCCGCGAACTCGCCGTACCTGTTCGGCAAGGAGCTGCACCGCGAGACCAGGATCGCGCTCTTCGAGCAGGCCACGGACACCCGCCCGGCCGAGCTCAAGGCGCAGGGGGTGCGGCCCCGGGTGTGGTTCGGCGAGCGGTGGATCACCAGCGTCTTCGACCTGTTCGAGGAGAACGTCCGCTACTACCCGGCCCTGCTGCCGATCTGCGAGGACGAGGACCCCCGGGCGGAACTGGACCGGGGCCGCGTCCCTGAGCTGCACGAGCTGACCCTGCACAACGGCACCATCTACCGGTGGAACCGTCCCGTGTACGCGGTGGTGAACGGCAAGCCGCACCTGCGCGTGGAGAACCGGGTGCTGCCCGCCGGCCCGTCCGTGCTCGACATCGCGGCCAACGCCGCCTTCTACTACGGGCTGATGAGCGTGCTGCCGCACGCCGAACGGCCGATCTGGAGCCAGATGTCGTTCGCCGCCGCCGAGGAGAACCTCTACGCCGCCGCCCGCCACGGCCTGGAGGCCCGCCTGTACTGGCCGGGGGTCGGCGAGGTGCCGGCCGACGAGCTGATCCTGCGCCGCCTGCTGCCGACGGCGTACGAGGGGCTGGACCGGCTCGGCGTGGACCGTGAGATCTCCGGCCGGCTGCTGGGCGTCATCGAGGGCCGCTGCCTGACCGGGCGTACCGGCGCGACCTGGCAGGTCGAGAAGGTACGGGCGATCGGCGGCGACCGCCACGAGGCGTTGCGGGCGATGACGCTGGAGTACCTCACCCGGATGCACGCGAATGAGCCCGTGCACACCTGGGCAGTCTGACGCACGTGACCCCTTCCCCCTTGGCGCGTCTGCTGCTCGCCTCGCTGCTCCTGTTACCGGTCGCCGCCTGCGGACTGATCTCGTCGCCGTCCAGGGACCGGCGCGGTTCCGACACGTTCGAGGACGACGTGCGGGGGGCCAGGACGCTGTCGGAGGAGTTCTGGAAGCAGTACTTCGCGGCGTCCGGGGCGACCTACCGCCCGATCAACGACTTCGTCCCCTACTCCGGGACGGAAGGGCCGGCCTGCGGCGGGCAGCCGTCCGCGCCGAACAACGCCTTCTACTGCTCGGCGGGCCATTTCATCGCCTACGACGAGGAGTGGATGCGGACGCTGTGGAGCCGGATGGGCGACGGCTCCGTCTACCTGATCATCCCGCACGAGTTCGGCCACGCCGTGCAGGCCCAGCTGGGCGCCGCCTTCGAGCTCAACGTGCAGCTGGAGCTGCAGGCCGACTGCTACGCGGGGGGCACGCTGCGCGCTCTGATCGACTCGGGCGCGCTGACCGCCGAGCCGGGTGACGAGGACGAGCTCCTGCTCAACCTGGCCGCCGCGGGTGACCCGACCGACGACTGGCTCGACCCGGCGGCCCACGGTACGGCCGAGCAACGCCAGCGGTCGTTCGCCGCCGGCTACACGCGCGGGGTCGACGCCTGCTGAGCCGCACTTCCCGTGATGTAGCCGCATGTCAATCCCCAGGATGATGCGACTGATCTTGTGCACGGCATAGCGTTACCCCATGCCTTTGGAGGAGATCGGCTGGCTGCGCAGCGGGGCCTGCAAGTCCAGCGACCCGGAGCTCTTCTTCCCCCTCGCCCCGTCACCCGTCCAGGAGGCGCGGGCCAAGGCCGTCTGCGCGACGTGCCAGGTCCTCACCGAGTGCCGGTCGTACGCGGTGCGGGCAGGTGAGGCCGACGGCATCTGGGGCGGCCTCACCCCGGACGAGCGCCGCCGCTCCCGCCTCCCCGCGAGCCTCCCCGGCTCCGCGGCCTCCTGACCCGGCGGCCCTGATGGATCGTGAGTCCGGCTAGCCTTCAAGGGTGCTGCTTCGTTCGATCGCCGTGCTGACGGCGGCCAACGTGATCAACAACCGGGTCGCGCCCCGGCTGGGCCCGCTCACGTCCGCCGCCGCCACGGCGGCGCTGGTGGCGATGGCCCGCAGGTCCGGGGTGACCTGGGAGGAGCTGGGCTTCGAGCACGGCCGCAGGGGAGCGCTGATCGGCGGGGCGCTGGCGGCCGGCGTGGTGGCGGTCTACACGGCGGGCGTCAGCCTCCCCCGTACCCGTCCCTTCTTCCACGACGAGCGGGCGCTGTCGCTCACCCGCGCCCGCGTCCTGGAGGAGGCCCTGCTCCAGGTCCCGGTCGGCACGGTCCTGCTGGAGGAGGTCGGGTTCCGCGGGGCGCTGCACGCCCTGCTGCGCCGGGACCACGGCCAGGCCACCGCCACGGCGGTGTCGTCGGCGCTGTTCGGGCTCTGGCACATCCTGCCGGCCGCCGACATGGCGCGGGCCAACCCGGCGCTGGGGGCCGCCGTCGCGGGTGAGTCGCCGCAGCGGCTCGACACGGCGCGGGTCGTGGCGGGCAGCGTGCTGGCAACGGCCGCCGCGGGAGTGCTGTTCACCGAGCTGCGGCGCCGGGGCGGGCTGCTGGCGCCGGCGATGCTGCATCTGGCGACGAACTCGCTGGGCTACCTCTTCGCCCGCCTCGCCGCGACCAGGACCGAACCCGTCCAGCAGGAGGTCTCCCTCTGATGACGACCCACGAGCGGGAGATCACCGAGCCGGTGGACCTCTGCCTGCCCGACGGGCGGCTCAACCCCGCCGCCGTGGGCTGGACCCGGCGGCCGTTGCACCGGGCCAACCTGCGCGGCTGGGGCCGCACCAAGCGCTGGGAGTACTGGGGGATCGTCACCCCGTCCCACATCGTCGGCGTCGTGGCGTCCTCGCTCGACTACGCCGGCGTGCACGGCCTCTACGTGCTCGACCGCGCCGCGGGCAAGGAAGTGCGCAAGGACGTGGTGGTGCCGCTCGCCCGCGGCACCGTGATGCCCGACCGCAGCGGCCAGGGCGCCGCCGTCGCCGAGGGCTCCGGTCTCTCCATCCGGATCACCCAGACCGACGCCGGCGCCTCCCTGCGGGCCCGCGCCGAGGGCGTCGAGGTCGACCTGGAGCTCCCGCTCCGCGAAGGCCACGAGTCGCTCGGCGTGGTGGTGCCGTGGAGCCCCCGGCGCTTCCAGTACACGGTCAAGGACCTCGGCCGGCCGGTCCGCGGCAAGCTGGTGCTCGACTCGGTCCCGTACGAAGTGCGGGAGGAGGACTCCTTCGCCGTGCTCGACCACGGGCGGGGGCGCTGGCCGTACTCGATCACCTGGAACTGGGCGGCGGGCTGCGCGCCCGGCAGGGCGATCCAGCTCGGCGGGCGCTGGACGGCGGGCACCGGGAGCACGGAGAACGGCCTGTTCGTCGACGGGCGGCTGCACAAGATCGGCGAAGAGCTGGAGTGGAGCTACGACCGCGGCGACTGGATGCGGCCGTGGCGGATCACCGGCTCTCGGGTGGAGGTGGAGTTCACGCCGTTCTACGAGCGGGTGGCCCGTACCGAGCTGGGGGTGGTGGGCTCGGAGACCCACCAGTGCTTCGGCCACTTCGCCGGCCGGGCCCGCGCCGACGACGGCACCTGGGTGGAGCTCGACGGGCTGACCGGCTGGGCGGAGGAGGCCCGGCAGCGCTGGTGATGTTCTCCCGGTGGTGAGGCTGATCTCCGCCCGGGGATGAGGATCCTTCACCTCGCGGCTCCGGCCTGCGCATCTTCTCTTGACCTCTGCTTTAAGGTCGTCTTCGCGCCTCAACGTGTTCGTGTCGGCACGGAGAGTGCGTATATCAAGATCACAATCCGTGATATACGCTGGAGGTTCGGAGGTGGTGTTCCATGCGAACGGTCATCGACATCGACAAGGAGCTCGTGCAGGCGGTCCAGGAGAAACTGGGCACGGGCAGCATGAAGGAGACGGTCCACTCGGCCCTGCGTTCGGTGCTCGAACGGGACGAGGAGAGGGCGGAAGCGCTCGAGGCGTTCGAGTTCTGGCGGACGGAGGGCAGCCCGGATCTGCTGGATCCGGAGGTCATGAAGCATGCGTGGCGGCGACAGGAGTGATCTACCTGCTCGACACGAGCGCGCTGGCGCGCATCAGGACCAGCGAGGTCGTCGCCAAGGCGCTGCACCCGCTCTACGCGGCTCGTGTCGTGGCCACCTGCGACATCATCGACCTCGAGGTCGGCTACAGCGCGCGTAACCACGCCCACTACAAGCGCGTCATCCGCGCCCAGCACCAGGTGATCAGGCTGTCGGCGGGGCAGGACGTCTGGGCGCGCGCCCGCGAGGTCCAGCGGGAGCTGATCAAGTCCTCCCAGCATCGCGGCGTAAGCCCGCCGGACCTGCTCATCGCCGCCTGCGCCGAGGTGCACGGCGCGACGGTGCTGCACTACCACCGCGACTACGACCGGATCGCCGAGGTCACAGGGCAGCCGTCGCTGTGGGTGGCGCCGCCCGGCTCGGTGCCGTAGCGGGCGAGGTCTATGCCGTGTCGACGACCTGGAAGCCCTCGGCGTAGTGCCCGTCGGGGAGGCCCGCCTGCCGGGCCCAGGTGGCCAGCCGGCCCCTGACCGTCTCCACGAACCCCTCGACGTGACCCACCTGACTGGTGTGCGACTGCAGCGCCGCCAGTTTGCGGTCGAGGACCGGGGTGATGTCCACCCAGTGGTTCCTGGTGGGCCCGCCCATCAGCCACACCTCGCGCACGGTCCACGCCTCCAACCCCTCCTCCAGCAGGTCGGGGAAGGCGTACGGGTTGCGCGCGTCGGGGTAGACGGCGTCGAGCGTGGCGCCGCCGACCGCCCGGTGGTCGGGGTGGCTGGGGGCGATGAACTGGTAGTTGCGCTCCGGGTGATGGGTGATCACCAGCTCGGGCCGTACCTGCCGGATGGTGCGGGCGATCTCCTTGCGCAGGTCCGGCGAGGGCACCACGGTCCCGTCGGGGAGGCCGAGGAAGCGCAGGTCGCTCACGCCGACGCACTTGGCCGCCGCGGCCTGTTCGGCGCGGCGCAGCTCGGCCATGCCGGAGTGGTCCAGGGCACGGTCGTTGCCGCCGGCGTCGCCGTCGGTGACCAGCAGGTAGGTCACCTCCACGCCCCGGTCGGCGAACAGGGCCACGCTGCCCGCGGCGCCGAAGTCGGCGTCGTCGGGGTGCGCGGTCACGACGAGGACCCTGGTGATCTCACTCTCCGGCAGCATGGCTCCCCTTTCCGAGGCGTCTTCGGGCACAACGGGAGTCCGCTCCCCGGCATTCCGGGCGCCGATTGTCGGTGAGGGGTCTTAACCTAGGTACGTGCCCACCCACGTCTCTGTTGACCACCCCTTGCTCGACGGCCTCAACCCGCAGCAGCGCGAGGCCGTGCTCCACCACGGCAGCCCTCTGCTGATCGTCGCCGGGGCCGGGTCCGGCAAGACGCGGGTGCTCACCCACCGCATCGCCTACCTCCTCGCCGAGCGCGACGTCCACCCGGGCGAGATCCTGGCCATCACGTTCACCAACAAGGCCGCGCGCGAGATGAAGGAGCGCATCGACAAGCTCGTCGGCCCGCGCTCGCGGGCCATGTGGGTGATGACCTTCCACAGCGCCTGCATGCGCATCCTGCGCCGCGAGGCCAAGCGGCTCGGCTTCCCGTCCAGCTTCTCGATCTACGACCAGGCCGACTCCCAGCGCCTCATGGCCATGGTCTGCCGCGAGATGGACCTCGACCCCAAGCGCTACCCGCCCCGGTCGTTCTCCGCCCAGGTCAGCAACTTCAAGAACGAGCTGATCGACTACGAGACCGCGATCGAGCGGGCCGGCTCCCATCTGGAGAAGACGCTCGCCCAGGCCTACAAGAGCTACCAGCTCAAGCTCACCGAGGCCGGCGCGATGGACTTCGACGACATCATCATGAACACGGTGACGCTCTTCCAGCTCTTCCCCGAGGTGGCCGAGCATTATCGGATGCGGTTCCGCCACGTCCTCGTGGACGAGTACCAGGACACCAACCACGCGCAATACATCCTGATCCGGGAGCTGGTCGGCTTCCCCGAGCTGCGCACCGCCGACGGCGAGCAGGTGCGCTCCGGCACCGGCCAGTCGGAGCTGTGCGTGGTGGGCGACGCCGACCAGTCGATCTACGCCTTCCGCGGCGCGACGATCCGCAACATCCTGGAGTTCGAGCGCGACTACCCCGACGCCCGCACGATCCTGCTGGAGCAGAACTACCGCTCCACCCAGAACATTCTGGCCGCCGCCAACGCGGTCATCTCCCGCAACGAGTCGCGCAAGCCGAAGAACCTCTGGTCCGACCAGGGCGACGGGCCGAAGATCGTGGGGTACGTCGCCGACAACGAGCACGACGAGGCCGTGTTCGTGGCGCAGGAGGTCGACCGGCTGTCCGACGAGGAGGGCGTCAGGCCGGGCGACGTCGCGGTCTTCTACCGCACCAACGCGGCCTCCCGGGTGTTCGAGGAGATCTTCATCCGCACCGGCCTGCCCTACAAGGTCGTCGGCGGGGTGCGCTTCTACGAGCGCAAGGAGGTCAAGGACCTGCTGGCCTACCTCCGGGTGGTGGCCAACCCGCTCGACGTGGTGTCGCTGCGCCGCATCCTCAACGTGCCCAAGCGCGGCATCGGCGAGCGGGCCGAGGCGATGGTGGAGGCGTTCGCCGCGCGCGAGCGGATCCCGTTCTGGGAGGGGCTGCGGCGGGCCGGCGAGGCGCCGGGCATGGCCACCCGCTCGCTCAACGCGATCAGGGAGTTCGTCGCGATGCTGGAGGAGCTGATCGCCAAGAGCGAGGGGGTGCCGCCGGCCACGCTGGCCGAGGAGGTGCTGGCGGCCACCGGCTACCGCGCCGAGCTGGAGGCGTCCGAGGACCCTCAGGACGAGTCCCGCCTGGAGAACCTCCAGGAGCTGGTCTCGGTGGCGAGCGAGTTCGAGGAGGCCAACCCCGAGGGCACGCTCGTGGAGTTCCTGGAGCAGGTGTCGCTGGTCGCCGACGCCGACCAGATCCCCGAGCAGGACGGCGGCCAGGGCGTTGTGACGCTGATGACGCTCCACACCGCCAAGGGCCTGGAGTTCCCGGTGGTCTTCCTGACCGCCATGGAGGACGGCGTCTTCCCCCACATCCGCTCCATCGGCGAGTCGAAGGAGCTGGAGGAGGAGCGCCGGCTGGCCTACGTCGGCATCACCCGCGCCCAGCAGCGGCTCTACCTGACGCGGGCCGCGGTGCGCAGCTCGTGGGGGGCGCCGTCGTTCAACCCGGCCTCGCGGTTCGTCGGCGAGGTGCCGGCCAAGCTGGTCGAGTGGCGCAGCGACCCCGACAAGTCCGCGTGGAGCGCCGCCACCCGCCGCGAGCCCGCCCCGGCCGCGGCCCCGAAGAAGGCCGGTGGCCGGAGCATGCCGTCGCTGACGCCGGGCGACCGGGTCACCCACGACGCGTTCGGCCTCGGCACCGTGGTGTCGGTCGACGGCGTGGCCGAGAAGACCAAGGTCAAGATCGACTTCGGCTCGGGGGGCGAGAAGACGCTGCTGCTCGCGTACGCGCCGCTGGAGAAGCTCTGACGGTGCGCCGAGAAGCCGGCCGGGTGCTCTGAGAAGCAAACCGGCCGGTGCGGGCCGTGGGCCCGCACCGGAGGGGTCAGCTCTGGGCGGTGCGCAGGGCGCTGCCCTTCTTCCACTGGGTCCAGTTGAGCTGCCAGTAGCTCCAGCCGTTGTTCCACTGGAGCTTGCGCTTGGTGCCGACGATCTTGACGACGTCGCCGCGCTGGGTGATCTGGTAGAACCACTTGGCTCCGGCCGGGGTGGCCCGAACGCAGCCGTGGCTCTGGTTGGACCGGCCGAGATACTGGTAGTCGCCGAAGCTCTGGTGGACGTACTCGCCGCTGTCGGAGATGCGGACCGCCCAGGGGATCTCCTCCTTGTAGTAGCGCGGGTCCTTGGGGTCGGTCACCCCCAGCCACGACGACGTCATGGTCTCCACGGCCTTCTTGCCCATGGTCAGGTGGACGCCGCTGGTGGTCAGGTAGACGTCGACGCCGTTCCTGATCAGGCCGCCCCGCCCGGCGCTGATCGGGATCTTCTTGGCCAGCCTGCCGTTGCGGTAGACCTTCATGACGTGCTTGCGGGTGTCGACCAGCGAGACGTGCTTGGCCCCGACGGCGAAGCGGCGGCTGACGTTCCTGGCCTTGTGGTTGCCGGGGATCTGGCTGAGCTGGGCCTTGAACAGCACCTTCTGGTACGGCTGCCAGTAGGTCTTGGTGCGGTAGATGACCTTGCGGGGCGACACCCACCGCCAGGCGCCCTCGACGGGCTTCTCGGCCTGCACGCTGAGCACGGACTCGACGGCGGCCTTGTCGGGCACGTCGCGGTCGAAGGTGACTATGATGGGGAAGCCGACCCCCACCTTCTCCGTCTTCTCTCCCATGGGCGTGATGTCGGCGATGCCGATCTTGAACTTCTTCTGCGGCTTCGTGACGGGCTGGGTCGCCTGCACCGCCTCAGGCTGGACCGCCTGGGACTGCACCGCCTGAGGCCGCGCCGCCTGCCGCGCGGCGGCCCGCTCCGGGGCGGGGGCGCCCTCGGCCGCGCAGGCCACCGCGGTCGCCAGCGCGGCGGCGGCGAGAATCCGGGGGAAGAGATTCACGGTCGTACTCCTGAGCTATGGTTCTCCGCGTCGAACGCGTCCGTACGTGTGACAACTGGGACACGTGTTTCGACGGCAGATCGGCCGTCACGATGACGTAACGGTCCAAATGCCACAAAGCCGCACCCCCGGGGCAGGGGGTGCGGCCCGCGTGCGGAGGCCGGTCGCCTACAGGCCGACCTTCACGCCGTCCAGCATCTCGATGTGGTCGAGGGTCTCCTCCTGGCCGTCCTTCGGCTTGGCGCTGGCGTCACTCTCGCTCGGCGCCTTGATGGTGACCTTGGTGCCCCAGCCGGTGTAGCGGGTGTCGACGCTCACCGTCTCGCTCTTCTTCGGCGCTCCGTCGAGGACGCCCAGCGGGTACGTGGTCACCAGCCGCGTCGGCAGGCCCTTGGCGTCGACGCTCAGCCGCCAGGTGATCTGGGTCTTGAGCACCTTGGCCGGGAACTTGTCCATCATGAGCGTGTGGCGGAACCACGGCGAGATCTTGCGGACCTCGTTGACGGTGATCTTGCCGGAGTAGCCGTTGCCGGTGACCTTGGCGTTCTTGAGCATGGCCTTGAGCGTGGCCGGCTCGGCGACGTTCAGCGGCTGCCCGTAGACGCCGGTGACGCCGCCGGTCGTGCCCTGCGAGAGCTTGAACCACTTCTTGTCCTCGGGCAGGACATGGGCCCAGATCCCGCCGGACAGGTAGGAGGTGTTGCCCAGCCAGATGGTGCGCTCCGGCTTGACCATCGCCTTGGCCAGCTCGGGCGCCTCGTCACCCAGGTCGCTGGCCCTGACGTTGAGCTTGCCGGTGCTGTCCGACGCGGCCACGCCGTTCTTGCGGAAGGCGATCGTGCCGGTGCGGCGGACGAAGATGTCCCGGAAGATCGGGGTGATCAAGGTGGTGCGCTCGGTGAACTTCACGCCCTTGCCCGGCACGAGCTGCTTCTTCACGGCGACGAGCGGGTTCTTGGGAGCGGCCTGGGCCTGAGCGGGGACGGCCGTCACGAAGGTCGCGGCGGACGCCAGCGCGAGACCGGCGATCAAACGCTTCATTGCGAATCTCGATTCCTGGGGGGAGATGGACGTGGAGCGGCCATGGCATGAGCGATGCGCCGGATTACCTCGTCCAGGCACGCCGGGACGAGGAGATGGCCGTACTCCGCCCCGCCGACGTGAACAGGCGAGGGTCGTGCGTCCCGTGCCGGCCGGGAAGGCGACGCGCCGTTCCCGGCCTCGGGGTTGTTACGCCTCTCGCGTACGGGAGAGGAAGGGGAAAGTCAGCGGCC
The DNA here is from genome assembly GCF_050936535.1 of Nonomuraea sp. CA-218870. Classification (NCBI taxonomy): domain Bacteria; kingdom Bacillati; phylum Actinomycetota; class Actinomycetes; order Streptosporangiales; family Streptosporangiaceae; genus Nonomuraea; species Nonomuraea sp. CA-218870. Next base: position 1,579,463 of record NZ_JBNJMN010000001.1, read on the forward strand.
CTGACCCAGCGAGCTGATCGCGTTGTCCGAGATCTCGGCCGGGATGTCGCTGTCGCGGTCCTGGGAGAGCAGGTCGGAGCTGTCCATCCACTGCGACGCCGAGGGGGCGGTGATCTTCACCTTGGCGCCCCAGCCGGTGTAACGGCTCTCGGTGACGGAGCGGCTGGTGCCCAGCACGCCGAAGTCGAGCGTCCAGTCGCTCACCACGCGGGTCACGAGCCCCTTGCCGTTGGTGTCGATCAGGTAGCCGACCTTGATCTTGCTCAGCGCGCCGGTCAGCTTCTCGCCCTGGAGCGCGGCCAGCTTCTTGAGGGTGATGGTGCCCTTGTAGTCGCCCTTGACGACCTTCGCATTCGCCATCACGCCCTTGAGCACCTTCGGGTTGAAGATGTCGACGAGCTGGCCGGTCTGGTAGGCCGTCACGCCCTCGTAGCGGATCCACTTCTTGCCGTCGGGCAGTTCGTCGCTGAACAGGCCGCCCTGCATGTAGGTGTGGCCGCCCACGCTGATCGTGCGCGTGGCGCCGAGCGAGGCGGTCATCGGAACGTCCTGGCCCTTGACAGGCTTGTAGCGGAAGCTCAGGTCGGAGCCTGTGACGCCGGATTTGCCGAATGCCAGCTTTCCGGTCGTCCGGGTGACGAGTGCGGCTTTTCCGTCGACATAACTACGGGCGGTTTCGGAAACCCGCACTCCGTGTCCGGGAGAGAACTGCTTCTTGAGTGCTTTGACCGGATTGACCGTCGTGGCCTGCGCTGGCGCCACCGTGGCCAGCGTCGCCGCAGCGGCACATACCAATCCGGCAATCATTCTTCTCATCGTGATCCTAGGTCAAAGGGGAGGAGGGAACGTATCTTGCCCATCGAAGATCACAGCGATATCTCAATGCACGGATAAATAGGGATTTATCCGTGCATATTTGGTGCAGGGGCCGCAGCCGGAGTGAGATGACCGTCACATCCGGGCACATGCGCGACCCAGTGACCTGGAAGGGTCTGCGCTGGGGCTAGGCTTCACTGGCGGAAACGCCCGGCACGTACGTACGGGGTGGCCCGGGCCGTCGAACATTCAGTCGGAGAAGCAAGGACGGACCCTCGTGGACCTGTTCGAACATCAGGCGAAGGAACTCTTCGCCGACTACGGCATCCCGGTGCCACGCGGCATCGTCGCCCACACCGTGGAGGAGGCGCGCGCCGCCGCCGAGGAGCTCACCGGTCGCGTCGTCGTCAAGGCGCAGGTGAAGACCGGCGGGCGCGGCAAGGCCGGCGGCGTCAAGGTCGCCGACGACGCGGCCGACGCCGTCGAGAAGGCCCAGGCCATCCTGGGCATGGACATCAAGGGCCACACGGTGCACAAGGTGCTCGTGGAGGAGGCCAGCGCGATCGCGGAGGAGTACTACTTCTCCTTCCTGCTCGACCGCGCCAACCGCACCTTCCTCGCCATCTGCTCCGCCGCGGGCGGCATGGACATCGAAGAGGTCGCCCACTCGACCCCCGAGAAGGTCGCCAAGGTCCCGGTCTCGCCCCTGACCGGCGTCGACCGCGCCAAGGCCCGGGAGATCGCGGCCGCCGGCGGGCTGCCGGAGAAGTCCCTCGACGGCGCCGCCGAGCTCATCGAGAAGCTGTGGTGCGCGTTCGTCGACGAGGACGCCAGCCTGGTCGAGGTCAACCCGATGATCCTGTCCGCCGACGGCCAGGTGAAGGCCCTCGACGGCAAGGTCACGCTCGACGACAACGCCTCCTTCCGCCAGCCGGACCACGTCGCCTTCGTCGACAAGGCCGCCGAGGACCCGCTGGAGGCCGCGGCCAAGGCCAAGGACCTCAACTACGTCAAGCTCGACGGCTCGGTCGGCATCATCGGCAACGGCGCGGGCCTGGTCATGTCCACGCTCGACGTGGTCGCCTACGCCGGCGAGGCGTTCCCGGGCAAGCCCGCCCCGGCCAACTTCCTCGACATCGGCGGCGGCGCGTCCGCCGAGGTCATGGCGGCCGGCCTGGAGATCATCATGTCCGACCCGTCGGTCAAGTCGATCTTCGTGAACGTGTTCGGCGGCATCACCGCCTGCGACGCCGTGGCCAACGGCATCGTCTCGGCGTTCAAGCTGCTGGAGAGCCGCGGCGAGTCGGTCAACCACCCCCTGGTGGTCCGCCTCGACGGCAACAACGCCCAGCTCGGGCGACAGATCCTGGCCGACGCCGCGCTCCCGCGCGTCGAGCTGGTCGACACGATGGACGACGCGGCCAAGCGGGCCGCCGAGCTCGCTGCGGTAGGTGCGTGACACATGGCTATCTGGCTGACCGAGAACAGCAAGATCATCGTTCAGGGCATGACCGGTTCGGAGGGCACCAAGCACACCCGCCGCATGCTCGCCGCCGGCTCCCGCGTCGTGGGCGGCGTCAACGCCCGCAAGGCCGGCACCACCCACGAGGGCCTGCCCGTGTTCGGCACGGTCAAGGAGGCGATGGAGAAGACCCGGGCTGACGTGTCTGTCGTCTTCGTGCCCCCGGCGTTCACCAAGGACGCGGTCAAGGAGGCCATCGACGCCGAGATCCCGCTCTGCGTGGTGATCACCGAGGGCGTGCCGGTCCACGACACCACCGAGTTCTGGGCGTACGCGGTCGAGAAGGGCAACAAGACCCGCATCATCGGCCCCAACTGCCCCGGCATCGCCTCGCCCGGCGCCTCCAACGCCGGCATCATCCCCGCCGACATCACCACCGCGGGCCGCATCGGCCTGGTGTCCAAGTCCGGCACGCTGACCTACCAGCTCATGTACGAGCTGCGCGACTTCGGCTTCTCCACCGCCGTGGGCATCGGCGGCGACCCGGTCATCGGCACCACGCACATCGACTGCCTCCAGGCGTTCCAGGACGACCCCGGCACCGACGCGATCGTGATGATCGGCGAGATCGGCGGCGACGCCGAGGAGCGCGCGGCCGCCTACATCGAGAAGCACGTCACCAAGCCGGTCGTCGCCTACGTCGCGGGCTTCACCGCGCCCGAGGGCAAGACGATGGGCCACGCCGGCGCGATCGTGTCCGGCTCGGCCGGCACCGCGCAGGCCAAGAAGGAGGCCCTGGAGAAGGTCGGCGTCCGCGTCGGCAAGACCCCTTCCGAGACCGCCCGGCTGATGCGGGAGATCATGCAGTCCCGCTGACGGCTCCCGCGCGAAGGCCCCGCGACCATCGCGGGGCCTTCGGCACGCCCGCGACCGCTGACCGCCGTGCCGTCCCGGTGCCGTCCCGGTGCCGTCCCGGTGCCGTCCGGCGCCGGAAACGGCGCATAAACCGGGCGGACGCGGCGCGTCAACCAAGCGCCGGTCGGGAAAGATTGAGAAAATCGCTTGTTGTGACGGCGATACTCGACCAGCTGCGCACCGCCCCCCGGTCGGTGCTCGGCAAGCTCCCCGGGATCTCGAGTGACGACGACGAGTCGCGCCGGCCCCTGCCCGTGTCCGGCATGCTCGCCGCCGCCATCACGCTCGGCGCCGGGCTCGCCGTGCTCACCACGCTCACCCTCGTCGGCTGGATGGCCGCCCCGCGCGGCGCGCTCGGCCAGGGGCTGCCCGGCGTGTTCCGCACGGCCGCGCAGATCTGGCTGGCCGCCCACCACGCCGGCTTCGACATCCCCGGCGGCCGGGTCGGGCTGCTGCCCCTGGGCCTGATGGTGCTGCCCGCCATCCTGCTCTACAAGGCCGGACGGTGGATGGCCCGCGACGCCGACCTGCGGCTCAGGCTGCCCGCCCGGCTGCCGAAGAACAGCCCCAAGGACCAGGCCAACGCGCGGCGGCGGGCCCAGCTCGTGCTGGTCGTGCAGGCCGGCGTCTCGCTGGCGGCTCCGTACGCGATGCTGGCCGGCGGCATCGCGCTGGTCACCACCAACGACATCACCAAGCCGTCCATCGGCGAGGCGCTGGTCAGCCACTTCATCCTCGCGTTCCTGGCCGGCGTGCTCGCCACCGCGCGCACGATCGGGCCGTGGCGGGTGATGCCCCGGCTGCTGCCCGAGCGGGTGCGGGCGGTGACCGCCGGCACGGCCGTGGCCATCGCGATCATGCTCGTGGCCGGGCTGGCGCTGGTGCTGGTCGCCGTGGTGCTCAACTTCGACCAGGTGCGGGCGCTGTCCGACGTGCTCGCGCCGGGGTTCGTGGGCGGCGTGCTGCTCCTGCTGGTGCAGCTCCTCTACCTGTTCAACGCCGTCATCTGGGGGCTCGCCTACATCGCCGGGCCGGGGTTCTCGGTCGGCGCCGACACGCTGGTCGCGCCGACGGGCGTGCAGCTCGGCACGGTGCCGAGCCTGCCGATGCTGGGCGCGCTGCCCGACAGCGGCCCGGCGCCCGCCTGGCTGATGGCGGTGATCGCGCTGCCGTTCGCGGCGGGCGCGGTGGCGGGCGTCGTGGTGGCCAGGATCTCGCCCTCTCCCGCGTACGAGGCCGCGCCGCTCTGGGGGTTCCTCACCGGCGTCACGACCGGGCTGGCGGCGGCGGCGCTGGCCGCGCTGTCCGGCGGGCCGATCGGCGGCGGACGCCTGACGGTGGTGGGGCCGCCGGTGTGGGAGGTGGCCCTGTCGGTCGGGCTGGAGGTGGGGGTGGCCGCCGGCATCTCGGCCGGCGTCACCAACCTGCTGCTCCTCAGCCGCAGGGCCCGCGCGCCGCTCGACAAGGCGGCCGCGCCGGTGCGCAAGGCCGGGGCGGCGATCGCCAGGGCGGCCGGCAAGGTCGGACTGGCCGAGTCGGACACCCGGCCGCTGCCCGGCCACTGGATGGACGCCACCGAGGCCGACACCCAGCCGATCCCGGTCATCAGGGACGACTGGCAGGACGAGCACGCGACGGCCGCCGCCGAGACCCTGGCCCAGGCGCGCCCGCCTGCGCCGCTGGACCAGTCGCGGTCCAGCCGCAAGGACATCGTGGACGAGTCCGACGACAAGGGCGGCCACGTGATCTACGTGGACCCGTACGCCTGGGACCGCGACTAGGGCGCCGCGTCAGAGCGGCGAGGTCAAGGGCGGGCGCAGGCTCAGGGGCGGGCCGCGCCGAGCAGCTCCAGCACGTCGGGGGGCAGTTTCTTCTCCGCCGACTCCCTGAACTGCACGAAGCACTCACCCTGCGCGCGGACCGTGCCGGCGCCCTTCATGCACTCCTGGTAGGCCGAGTTCTCGTCCATCAGGTAGACCTGCATGGAGGTCGCCCCGGCCGAGAGCAGGAGCGCCGCCATCGCGACGGCGATGCCGCCCGACGCCACGCCTGTGGGTTTGCCCGCGCTCTTCAGCAGCGGGAGCGCGCGGATGCCGGCCACGAGCGCGAACACCGCCATGACCAACCCGGCCAGCGGCAGCATGAACGTCATGGCCAGCGCTGCGATGGACAACCAGATCGCTCGGCGGCCCGCGGACTCCGCGGGCTGCTGACCGGCCGGTGCTTGCACCGGTGTCGACACCTGACCTCCTCTGCGTCGCCGCGCGAGGGAACGGATACGCTTGCAGCCCCACCCCGCGATGTCCATTGGAGTGTGCGTGTCTAAGGCTGGGCGGCTCGTCGTCCTCGTCTCCGGCTCTGGAACAAACCTACAGGCCCTGCTGGACGCTTCCGCCGATCCTTCGTACGGGGCCCGCGTGGTGGCCGTCGGCGCCGACCGCGAGGGGATCGAAGGTTTGGCCAGGGCGTCACGCGCAGGCGTACCCATTTTCGTGCGAAATGTGCGTGATTATCCGTCTCGCGAAGATTGGGATGTGGCCATCGCCGCCGCCATCGCGGCCCACCAGCCCGACCTGGTGATCTCGGCGGGCTTCATGAAGATACTCGGCGCTCCGACGCTGGAGTCGTTCCCGGTGGTCAACACCCATCCCGCGCTGCTGCCGGCGTTCCCCGGCGCCCACGGCGTGCGTGACGCGCTGGCCTACGGGGTGACGGTGACGGGCTGCACCGTGATGCTGGCCGACGACGGCATCGACACCGGGCCGATCATCGCCCAGGAGCCCGTGCGCGTGCTGCCCGGCGACGACGAGGCCGGGCTGCACGAACGCATCAAGACCGTCGAGCGCCGCCTGCTCGTCGACACCGTCGGCCGGATGGTCCGCGAGGGCTGGACGGTCAGCGGACGGACCGTCCGCATCGGCAACCACATCGGAGGGGAAAACTCGTGACCCGCATCGCCATCCGGCGCGCCCTGATCGCCGTGTACGACAAGTCAGGGCTGGAAGAGCTGGCCAGGGGCCTGGACGGCGCGGGGGTGGAGATCGTGTCCACGGGCGGCACGGCCGCCGCCATCGCGTCGTACGGCATCCCGGTGACCAAGGTCGAGCAGCTCACCGGGTTCCCTGAGTGTCTCGACGGGCGGGTCAAGACGCTCCACCCGAGGGTCCACGCCGGGCTGCTGGCCGACCTCGGCAAGCCGAGCCACGTGGCGCAGCTGGAGGAGCTGGAGATCGACCCGTTCCAGCTCGTCGTGGTCAACCTCTACCCGTTCGAGCAGACGGTGGCCTCGGGGGCGTCGCCGGAGGAGTGCGTCGAGCAGATCGACATCGGCGGCCCCGCCATGATCCGCGGCGCGGCCAAGAACCACAGCACCTGCGCGGTCGTGGTCGACCCCGGCTTCTACGGCGAGGTGCTGGCGGCGCTGGAGCAGGGCGGGTTCAGCCAGGCCGAGCGCAAGCGGCTGGCGGGCATCGCCTACGCCCACACCGCCGCCTACGACGTGGCCGTGGCCTCCTGGTTCGGCAGCGCGTACGCGGCCGAGGGCGACTGGCCCGCCTTCATGGGCGCGACCTGGCGGCGCAAGGCCGAGCTGCGCTACGGCGAGAACCCGCACCAGGGTGCGGCTCTCTACACCGGCGGCGGCGACGGGCTGGCCAACGCCGAGCAGCTGCACGGCAAGGAGATGTCCTACAACAACTACCTCGACGCCGACGCCGCCTGGCGGGCCGCGTGGGACTTCGCCGAGCCGTGCGTGGCCATCATCAAGCACCAGAACCCGTGCGGCATCGCCGTCGGCGCCGACGTGGCCGAGGCCCATCGCAAGGCCCACGCCTGCGACCCGGTCTCCGCCTTCGGCGGGGTGATCGCCGTCAACGGGCCGGTCACGGCGGCCCTGGCGGGCCAGATCGCCGAGGTGTTCACCGAGGTCGTGATCGCGCCCGCGTTCGAGCCCGAGGCGCTGGAGATCCTCACCCGGAAGAAGAACCTGCGCCTGCTCGCCTGCCCGCGGGGCCCGGAGGGCGCGGCCGAGTTCCGCCGGATCGACGGCGGGCTGCTCGTCCAGCAGGTCGACCGGATCGACGCGCCCGGCGACGACCCGTCCGCCTGGGAGCTCAAGGCGGGTGAGCCGGCCTCCCCGGAGACGCTGGCCGACCTGGTGTTCGCCTGGCGAGCCGTCCGCTCGGTCAAGTCCAACGCGATCCTGCTGGCCGCCGACCGCGCCACCGTGGGCGTGGGCATGGGGCAGGTCAACCGGGTCGACTCCTGCCGTCTCGCGGTCACCCGCGCGGGCGAGCGGGCGGCGGGCTCGGTGGCGGCGTCCGACGCGTTCTTCCCGTTCCCCGACGGGCCGCAGGTGCTCATCGAGGGCGGCGTCAGGGCCATCGTCCAGCCGGGCGGCTCCGTACGCGACCAGGAGGTCATCGACGCGGTGGAGAAGGCGGGCATCACGCTTTACCTGACCGGCACGCGGCACTTCTTCCACTGATCGGCGACTCGGCGGCCCGGCCTCGGGCCGCCGAGTTTGTCGGAAAAGTGCATCAGCACGACTCTTGTCCGGTTAATCTGATGCGCGTCGCGTGTCCCATTCCCCCATGGAGTGCTCCATGACGCTGCTCGACGCATCCCTGCACGCCCTCCTGGCCGTGAATGGATTCGCCACCAGCCCCTTCCTGCTCATCGCGCTGGCCTTCATCGGCGCCTACCTCGGCGGCCGGGCCATGGAGCTCATCCCGTTCACGCGGAGGATCATCGAGCGACGCGAGGCTCAGCTCGCCGACCGCGAGTAGTCCCAGGCCAGCCTGGCCGCCCCGGCGAGACCCGCCCGCACCCCCAGCGTGGTCGGCCGCACCTCGACGGCCCTGACGAACCCCAGCCCGCCGATGTCGTCCAGCGCCGCCTCGAGCGGCCCGAACAGCACCGGCCCCGCCTGGGAGACGCCCCCGCCGATGACCGCCGTCGTCACCTCGACGGCGGCCGCCATGGAGGCGATCATCCCGGCCAGCGCCCTCGCGCCCCGCTCGAACGCGGCCACCGCCACCGGGTCACCGGCCGCGGCGTCCCGCGCCAGCGTCCGCGCATCCGCGGCCGGCCCGGCCGGGGTCACTCCATCGGGAGAGGGCGCGCCCCCGTCCGGAGAGGGCCCGTCCGGTCGCCTGCGGTTCGATGAGGCCAGGCCGGGGGTCCAGCCGTTCTCCAGGGCCCAGCGCGCCAGGTTCGGTCCGCTGGCATACCGCTCGACGCAGCCGCGACCGCCGCACTCGCAGCGCTCCCCGTACGGGTCCACGCTCATGTGGCCGACGTGCCCGGCGTTCCCGGTGGGGCCGAGCACCGGCGTGCCGTCGATCACGAGTCCGCCGCCGATCCCGGTCGACACCACGATGCCGAGCAGCGCCCGGCTGTGCTGACCCGCGCCGACCCAGTGCTCGCCCAGCGCCATGCACTGCGCGTCCCCGGCGAGCACGGTGGGCAGCCCGGTCAGCTCGCGCACCTCGTCCCGGAGCGGGAAGCCGCGCCAGCTCGGCATGTTCACCGGGCTCACGGTGCCGGCGGCCAGGTCCAGCGGCCCCGCGCACCCGATCCCGGCCGCCACCGGCTCCGGCCCGCCTCCGGTCACCTCCTCGATCAGGCCGCCCAACGCGGCCATGACCTGCTGCCGGGGTGTCGGCCGGGTGGCGGAGCGCAGGACGGACCCGCTCGCGTCCACGAGCGCGGCGGCGAGCTTGGTCCCGCCGATGTCGATGGCAAGTATGTGATTCATCAATGCTTGTGGTGGTTGTCGGGCTGGCGAGGATCGCCAGGATGCTCCAGTCCGGGCACGAGCCGCACCATCGCGGCCCGCCGCTCGTCGATCCACCGCGCGAACGCCAGCCGCCGCGCCGCCTCGGGCCGGGCGTCCCCGCGCGCGGGCGGCTCGGCCTCCGCGGGCTCGGCGATGGCGACGTGCCAGCCCAGGGCGTCCCGTACGGGGCCGACGAGCGTTCCCGGCGGCCCCTGGCGCAGGGCGTCGGCCAGGGCACGGGGGAGCGACTCCAGTGTCACCGCGCCCAGCGGTTCGAGGTCGTCAGGCCCCGCCCGCCCGGCGGTCTCCCCGTCGCCGAACAGGCGGTGCCGCACCAGGTGACGGGTCTCCCCACCCGGTCGTACGGGAGAATCTCGTACGGGAGAGGCCCGTACGGGAGAGGGACGCCAGGCCGACGGCGCCACGGCGGTCGCGGCCACGTGCCGGTACACCGCGCGCACCCACGGGCTGCCGTGGTAGGCGGCGGCGTTGATGGACCCGAGCTCCACGGCGGCGAGCCGGTCGAGCGGGGCGTCGTCCACCGGGCCCAGCCCGAGGCGGGCGGCCTCGGCCTCGCAGAGCCTTTCGGTCAGGATCACCTGGGTCAGCCAGCGGGCCAGCTGCCGGTCCTCGGCGCTGCCGGGCACGGGCAGCGCCGAGCGCAGCGGGCCCTCCCGCAGCATGGCGATCCGGCGGTCGAGTTCCGGCCGCCCCACGGGCCCGCCGCCGACGAACCCGATGACCTCCTCCGCGCGCGTCACCGGGTCACCTCCAGGCCGACGGTGGCGGCGTACTGGCAGCGGCCGAACCACATGACCTTGGGCAGCGCCCAGAAGCGCCCGTCCGGCGCGTCCGGCGGCACCTCCACAGGGAACGTCACGTCAAGCGTCCGTCCGGCGGGCACCGAGAAGCCCTGGATCACCGAGGGGAGCAGCTCCCACGTGCCCCAGGGGGCGGCCAGCTGGGCCTCGCCTCGGATCTCGCCGTTGGTGCCGTTCGCGAGCCGTACGGTGAGCGCGGCGCGGTCGCCGGGGCGCAGGGTGAGCGCGTCCGCGAGGGTGGTCACCGACAGGCCCGTGGGGCGGGCCTCGGCGGCGGTCGTGCCCCGGATGGCGTCGCCGGTGGCGGGCGCCGGGCCGGGCACGGGCAGTTCGGGGGCCTCGCCGAGCGCCACCGTGGCGACGTCCTCGATCACCTGCCCGCCGACGCCCGTCCGGACGGCGACGAAGTACAGACCCCGGCCGGGAGCGGGGGTGACGGTGACGGGGAACCGCACGTGGCCGCCCGGCTCGACGCGGAACGGCCGCCGTGACGGCAGCGCCGCCCACCCGTCGGGCGCCCGCACCTCCACGACGCCTTCGTGCGCCGTGTCGGTGAGGTGCGACGCCACGACGACCTCCACCTCGAACGGCCCGTCAGGGGTGACCAGCCCGGGGGTCACGGCGACGGACACCGGCAGGTAGCCGAGCGGGGCAGGACCCTTGTTGTGCAGCCAGTAGCGCGCGTAGACCGGCTGCGCGGCCTCTCGCACGGCTCCCAGCTCGGCCCCGCTCTCCATGGGCCGGGCCGGAACCAGGAAGGTGCCCACCTCGGCCCCGCCGAGCCGCACCCCGCCCGCGGCCGGTGCGGCGAGGGGGCGTTCGAGGAGGTCGGCGGGGGTCAGGGTGGCGGGGAGCAGAGGGGAGTGGACGGCGGCCGTGGCGCCGAGGCCGGTGGCCTCGACCAGGCGCAGGGTGACGGCCGAGTCGGCGTGGCGGGCGCGGCCGTGGGCGTGCGGGTTGCCGGCGGCCTTGAGCGTGCCCAGCAGCACCTCACGGGCCGGCTCGACGCGCAGCAGCGAGTGCGCCTGCGGTAGCGACCCGCCCGCCGGGTCCACCACGCGGGGGAGCGGCGGGGTGTTGAACTCCTGCCCGGCGGCCGGCAGCCGGTGCGCCCGCCAGTCGCCCGGCCCGCCGGTGAGCGCGTACGAGAACTCGTGCGTCCAGTGCTGGAGCTGGAACGCCGACCCGTCGGGCCCGGTGCGGCGCGGCGGGTCGAGCCAGACGCCGGAGGGCCAGCCCGTGCAGGACCGCATCAACGACAGGTGCAACGCCCCCGACGGGTCCACCGCGAAGCCCGGCAGCCCGTACGTGAGCAACGCCACCGTCCGGTCGTCCAGCCGCTCGGCCCCGGCCGGGCAGACCGCCGTGACGACAGCGTCCGCCAGATCCGCCACCAGCCCGCCGACCAACTCATCGAGCGACCCGGCGTCCGGCCCCGCGACGACGAGGGCGGGGAGTGAGCGCAGGTCGCGTAGGTCGGCGCTGGGCCGCCACACCTCGGTGAGCGGGCGCTCGGCGGGCACCCACACGCGCGGCGCCCCCGCCTCGACCGCCTCCAGGAAGGCCGGGTCACAGCGGGACAGCAGTTCGGCGGCGACCGGGTTGACGTCGGGCCCGCCGAGGACGATGCGCACGTCGGGCAGGTTCGAGTCCACGTCCAGCCACCCGTACCGGGTGCCGGAGGCGGTGGACGTGGTGGCGGTGACCCCCACGCGGGCCAGCGCCGCGACGAGCGCGCGGGCGCGCGGCGCGTCCGACGGCCCCGGCACCACGATCTCGGCCACGCCGATCGCCCGCGCCCCCGCCTCACCCAGGTCGACCCGGGCGGTGGACGACAGGCCGAACCAGGTGGCGGCCGGGTTGTCGAGCGTCCACGGGTGCTCGGCGGAGTCCGCGTCCGGCAGCGCGAACCCGCGCCCCACCACCGCCCCCGCCACGTCCGACACGGGCAGCGCGCCCTCGACGCGCGCCGGGAACCGGACCCGGAGCAGACGGTCGGCGCCGCTGTGGGAGAGCACGCGGGTGCTGAAGTCCACCCGGTCCGAACCGGTCAGGAGCGTGATGGTCTGTTCGTACGCGATCTCGCCGCAGCGCCCGGTGACGACGACGCGCTGCCCCACGGGGGAGGTCTCGGCGCGCGCGGAGGTCGCCGGGGCGTCGCCGGACCCGAGGGCGGGGCCGGTGGGCATGAGGTGCCACGGTCCTTCGCCCATGTCCGGATGCTGCGGGTACTCCTCGTACAGGCGCAGCTCGTTGCCCAGGCCGGTGAGCAGCTCGCGGCCGTCGGCCAGGTCGATGACGGAGGTCAGCGCGCCGCCCCTGGCGGGGTCGGCGACGACCCGCCACCGCTCGTTCTCGGCGGCCGTGCCGGGAAGGGGCCGCCACGGCTCGGCCGCGCCCTCGACGATCCGGTAGGCGCGCCAGCCAGTCGCGGGCACGTCGCGGGCCAGGAACGCCAGCGTGCCGTTCTCGGCCACCGCGGGGATCTCCGCGCCCGCCGGGTCCGTCACCCGCAGGCCGGGGCCGAGCCGCACGCGCACGAGGCCGTCGCGGGCGAACGGCAGCGTGTTCGTCACCACCACGCTGCGCCCGTCCACCGACACCTGGCTCATCAGCGCGTCCAGCGCCCGGTCGCGGGCGTCCGCCGCCAGGTCGTACGCCTCGCGCCAGCCGGTCAGCAGGTCGATGTAGACCTGGTCGGACTCGGAACCGGTGATCGCGTCGTGGTGGGCGCCGTAGGCGAGCTGCCGCCACACCTTGTCCAGCGCGGTGTGTGGGTAGCGGCCGAGTCCGAGCAGCGCGGCGAGCGTGGAGAGCCGCTCGGCGTCGAGCGCCGCGACCTCGGCGGCCCGCTGGGCCTGCTTGGTGTCGATGTACGAGACGTCCTTGCCGGTATAGATCGGATTCATGTCCCGTGATTGCGGGCTGAAGACCGACATCTCCGTACGGACGGCGTCGAGGAAGTCCCGCGGTGTCCCGCACACGAACCGCGGCCACACGTACCGCGCGTTCCACTCCCGGTGGATCTCGGTCACCCACTTGTTCGGCGGGGTGTAGTCGGTGCCGACGGGCAGCAGGATGTTCCGGGTGGCCGCGACGGGCTTGAGCGACCTGTACAGCTCGTACACCGCTGCCATGGCGTCCACGGCCGTCGGCGCGGAGTCCATCCACCAGCCGGCCGAGTAGTGCGCCGGCATGTAGTGCGTCAGCACCCCCAGCCCCGACGGCGCGATCCACTCGAACTCGCTGGGGAACTGCATCAGGGCGGCGTCGTCCCTGGCCACCCTGAAGTTCTTGCTGATCGGCCCCCACTGGTGGAACGGCCCGCGCGCCCAGGCGCTGCCGGTCAGCCCGGCCGCCGCCAGGTAGCCGGGGAACTGCGGGTCGTGCCCGAAGGCGTCGAGCTGCCAGGCGGTGCGCGGGTCGCCGCCGAGGATGTCGCGCTGGTAGCCGATGCCGTAGACGAGGTTCCTGATGGTGGTCTCGGCCCCGGTCAGGTTCGTGTTGGGCTCGTTGTACGTGCCGCCGACCAGTTCGGCCCGGCCCTCGGCGAGCAGGGCGCGCAGGTCGGCGCGGCGCTCGGGGTGGGTGTCGAGGAACGGCTTCAGATAGTCCACCTCGGCCAGCACGAACCGGTAGTCCGGGTCCCGCAGCGCCAGCTCGATGTGCGCCTCGACCAGGGCGAACGCGTTGCGTTCCCAGAGCGGCCTGGTGGTCGCGTCGGCCGACAGCAGCTCCCACGGGCTGGTGTACGCGGCCTGCGTGTTCCACCAGACCGGGTCGTAGTGGAAGTGGGAGACCATGAACACGGTCCACCCGGGCGACTCGGCCGTCACGGTCACGTCCAGCGTCTCGCCCTCCAGGGCGACGACGCACGGCACCACCGCGCCCGGTGGCGCCTCGGCGTCGAGCGGCACCTCCAGCGTGACCGGGCCGTCCCCCGCGGGCACGGTCGCGTGGCCGGAAAGGCCGTCGCCGCGCACCTCCAGCACCGCCTCGCGCGGGCCGCGCGTGACGGTGACCTTCAGCACCTGACGGGGACGGTAAGGGGACCCCACGAACAGGTCGGTCGGTTCGGCGGACAGCAGGCGAACAGACAAATCAACCCCTAACACCCGGAAGCGACGGCCACACTATGCCTTCGCGGGGGCGATGACAACGATGTCATGACCAGGAAAAGGCCACGGAAAGGCGCGGGGGAGCGGCATGGAAGGATTGGACGCATGAGCGCAGTGACACTCGACGGCAAGGCCACCGCGGCGAAGATCAAAGCAGACCTGACGACCCGCGTGGCCGCACTCAAGGAGCGCGGCGTCACCCCCGGGCTCGGCACGGTCCTCGTCGGCGACGACCCCGGCAGCCAGATCTACGTCGCAGGCAAGCACCGCGACTGCGCCGAGGTGGGCATCGCCTCCATCCGCGTCGACCTCCCGGCGACCGCGACCCAGGCCGACGTCGAGGCCGCCATCGACGAGCTCAACGCCTCGCCCGCGTGCACCGGCTACATCGTCCAGCTCCCGCTGCCGAAGCACCTCGACACCATGGCCCTGCTGGAGCGGATGGACCCGGCCAAGGACGCCGACGGCCTCCACCCGGTCAACCTCGGCCGCCTGGTCCACATGGTCGACGGCCCGCTGCCCTGCACCCCGCACGGCATCGTGCTGCTCCTCCAGGAGTACGGGGTCCCGATCAAGGGCGCCGAGGTGGCCGTGGTCGGGCGGGGCATCACCGTGGGCCGCTCGCTCGGCCTCCTGCTGACCCGGCGCAGCGAGAACGCCACCGTGACCCTCTGCCACACCGGCACCCAGGACCTGGCCGGCCACGTGCGCCGGGCCGACATCGTGGTGGCGGCGGCCGGCGTGCCGGGCCTGATCACCAAGGACATGGTCAAGCCGGGCGCCGCCGTGCTCGACGTCGGCGTCTCCCGCGTCGACGGCAAGATCGCCGGCGATGTGGCGGCGGACGTGGCCGAGGTGGCGGGCTTCCTCACCCCCAACCCCGGCGGCGTCGGCCCGATGACCCGCGCCCTCCTGCTGGCCAACGTGGTGGAGGCGGCCGAGCGGCTGCACGCCTAGGGGCTCGTACGAGGTCCGGGTTCGGGCAGCGGACGCTAGCTCGCCACCGCGAGGCGTGTTCGGCATACGTACACTTATGCACTGGCCGAACATTCCGGGGAGAGCCGCGCCTCTGCCCGCCGGTGTCAAGGGAACCCCATGGTCGAACACGTGCAGTCGCTGGCCCGCGGCCTGGCCGTGATCCGCGCCTTCAGCGCCACGGCCCCCGAGCTGACGCTGAGCGAGGTGGCTCGTAAGACGGGCCTCACCCGCGCCGCCGCCCGCCGTTTCCTGCTCACCCTCGCCGACCTCGGCTACGTGCGCAACGACGGGCGGCTGTTCGCCCTCACCCCGCGTGTCCTCGAACTGGGCTACGCCTACCTGTCCAGCCTGTCACTGCCCGAGGTCGCCGCCCCCCACCTGGAACGCCTGGCCGCCGAGGTGCACGAGTCCGCCTCCGTCGCGGTGCTGGACGGCGAGGACGTCGTGTACGTGGCCCGCGTCGCCACCGCCCGGATCATGCGCGTGTCGATCAGCATAGGCACCCGTTTCCCCGCCTACTGCACCTCCATGGGCCGTGTCCTGCTCGCCGGCCTCCCCCCGGCGGACCTCGACGTCTACCTGGAGCACGCAGACCTGCGCCGCCTGACCTCCCGCACCATCACCGTCCCGTCGGCGCTGCGCGACGAGCTGGACGGCATCCGCGAGCAGGGCTGGGCCATGGTCGACCAGGAGATGGAAGAGGGCCTCCGCTCGATCGCCGCCCCCGTTCGGGACCGTTCCGGGGCGGTAGTCGCGGCCGTCAACGTCTCCACCCACGCCAGCCGCACCACCCCCCAGCAGGCCAGACGCACACTCCTCCCGCCGTTGCTGGCCACGACCGCCAAGATCGAAGGCGACCTGTCCTCGCTCACCACCGCTCACCCGCCGACGAAAAGCAACGTATGAGCTGGCTCAGTCGAGGACGGCGGTCGCCTCGACCTCGACGAGCAGATCCGGTTCCCCCAGCGCCGCCACCCCCAGCAGCGTGATCGGCTTGACCGGGTCGACGCCCAGCTTCGCGGCAGCCCGGGCGACACCCTCTCCCAGCAGCGGCATCTTGTCGGGAGTCCAGTCGACGACGTAGACGGTCAGCTTCGCCACGTCGTCGAAGCTCCCGCCGATCTCGGCCAGGGCGGTGCCGATGTTGAGGTACGCCTGTTCGACCTGGGCCGCCAGGTCCCCCTCGCCGACCCTCCGCCCTTCGGCGTCGCGAGCCACCTGGCCCGCCATGAACACCAGCTTCGACCCTGTGGCGATCGACAGCTGACGGTAGACCTCGGGCTTGGGCAGCCCGTCGGGGTTGACCAGTGTTACGGCCATGTCCACTCCTCCGCGTCAAGGGCACGTGATCGGTGCCCCTCAAAACATAGCAAAGCTATGTATTGTGGTGCCATGGTCAGGACGAAGGACCCGGCGGTCCGCTCCCTGCTGATCGACCGGGCCGCGCACATGCTCGCCACCCGGCAGCCGGTGACGCTGCGCTCGCTGGTGGACGGCACCGGTGTCTCGACGATGGCCGTCTACACGTACTTCGGGAGCATGGACGGGCTGTGGCGGGCCACGCGGCAGGAGGGCTTCACCCGCCTGGCGGCCAGGCTCGCCGCGGTCACACTGTCCGAGGACCCGGTGCGTGATCTGGCCGCGCTGGGCGCCGCCTACCTGTCCAACGCGCTGGACAACCCGGATCTCTACCGGGTCATGTTCGACGCCGCGGCCGACCTGGAGGACCTCGGGGCCGCTGACCGGACGCTGCACTGCCTGGTCAGCGGCGTCGACCGGGCCAAGGCCGCCGGGCGCTTCCGTGAGGACGTCGACTCGCTGGAGCTGGCCACGCAGAGCTGGACCGTCGGCCACGGACTGGCCTCACTGGTCGCCGGGCCGCTGCCACGCCAGGCGCTCGCCCACGGTGTGCCGCTGCTCACCGCCCTGTTCACCAGCGCCGGCGACGATCCCGATCAGTGCCGCCGATCAGTCGAGGGCGGCTGGCACCCGTGACAGCGCGGTTCGCGGGACCCGGTGACGACGGTCACGTGCGTTGACGGTAGCGGTCGGTGGCCTGGCGGGTGGCGCGGATGGCCGCGTCCGCCTTGTCGTAGGTCCGCTGCGCCAGCCCCACGAAGATGCAGTCCACGATCAGCAGCTGGCTGATCCGGCTGGCCAGCGCGCCGGGGCGGAACGCCGTCTCCCGGCCTGCCGACACCAGCGTGTGGTGCGCGAGTTCGGCCAGGGACGAGCGGGGGTTGTTGGTGATGGCGATCAGCAGCGCCCCCGTGTCGGCGGCGGTCCGGGCCGGGACGAGGACGTCCGGGGTCTCGCCGCTGCAACTGATCGCCACCGCCACGTCGCCGGGCCGCAGCAGCGCGGCGCTGGTCAGCGCCAGGTGCGCGTCGCTGAACGGGTGGCTCGACAGGCCGATCCTGAGCAGCTTCTGCGACATGTCGGTGGCCACCAGGCCGGAGGCGGCGACGCCGTAGACGTCGACGCGGCGGGCGGCCACGATGGCGGTGACGACCTCGTCGAGCCGTTCGGGGTCGAGCTGGGCGGCGGTGTCGGCGAGGGCTTCCGACTCGGCGCGGGCGACCTTGGCGATCACGTCGGTGAGCGGGTCGTCCGGGGCGAGGTCGCCGGGGACGAGCCGCTCGGGCTCCTTGGCGACGGCGGCGGCCAGCGCGAAGCGCAGCTGCGAGTAGCCGGTGAAGCCGAGGGCTCTGGCGGTACGGACGACCGTCGCCTCGCTGGTGCCCGACACCGTGCTGAACTCGGTGATCGTGCTGCGCACGACGAGGCCGGGGTCGTCGAGGATGATGCGGGCGATGGCCTGGGCGGCCGGGGTGAGCGACGGCAGAACGGCGCGCACCGCGGCGACAGGGCTGGCGGGGCTGGCGGGGCTGGCGGGCTCGGGTGGGTCGCCGTTCACGAGACCAGCCATTCGGCCGCGGCCTGGGCGGAGACGCGGGAGACGCCGTGGGTGGCCAGATGCGCGGCGCCGGTGGGCTCGGCCGGGATGCCGGTGTCGATGACGATCACGTCGGGGCGCTCCCGTACGGCCTGGGCGAGGCGCTCGCGGACCCAGGAGTGGCGGGCGGCGTCGTGCACGACGAGGACGGCGGGGCCGGTGCCGAGGGGCGGCAGTGCGCCGCCGGGTTCGAGCGGCACGCGGCGGGTGCCGGGCAGCACGGCGGACAGGGCGGCGGTGACGCCGCTCGGGTTGTCCTGGTCGACGGCCTGGCTGTGGCGGGTGTTGACCTCGACCACGAGCGGCGGGCCGGTGAGCTTGCCGGCGCCGGTCACGGTGAGCGCGGCCCGCGCGGCTTCGAGGCCGGCGGGGTCGTCCGGTTCGGCGAGGGCCCGGTCGCGCAGTGCGGCCTGGCCGGCGTGCCAGGTGGAGACGGCGCGGACGCGGGCGGCGGCCTCGGCGAGGCGCTCCTCCGGGAGCCTGCCATCGCGCACGGCCCGGACGAGGGCGTCGCGCATCGCGTACAGGCCGTCCTCGGTGACGAGTCCCGCGCAGACGGCGTCGGCGCCTGCGGCGAGGGCGCGGACGGCGATCTCGCCGGGGTCGAACAGGGCGGCCACCGCCCGCATCTCGATGGCGTCGGTGACGAGCATGCCGTCGAAGCCGAGCTCGCCGCGCAGGAGGTCGGTGAGCACGGCGCGGCTGAGCGTCGCGGGCAGGTCCGGGTCGAGGGCGGGCACGAGCAGGTGTCCGCACATGACGGCTCGCACCCCGGCCTCGATCGCGGCGCGGAACGGCGGCAGGTCGCGCTCGGCGAGCAGGTCGCGGGAGGCGCGCACGGCCGGCAGCGCCAGGTGGGAGTCGGTGGTGGTGTCGCCGTGGCCGGGGAAGTGCTTGGCGCAGGCGGCGACGCCGGCGCCCTGGACGCCGGCCACGTAGCCGGCGGTGTGGCGGGCGACCAGGGCGGGGTCGGGGCCGAAGGAGCGGACGCCGATGACGGGGTTGGCCGGGTTGGCGTTGACGTCGGCGGTGGGCGCGTAGTTCAGCGTGACGCCGGCGCGGGCGAGCATGCGGCCGAGCTGGCGGCCGACGCGTTCGGTCAGCTTGACGTCGTCGACCACGCCGAGTGCCCGGTTGCCGGGCACCGAGCTGCCGGCCGCCACCTCGAAGCGGGTGATGGTGCCGCCTTCCTCGTCGACGGCGACGATCGCGTCCGGGCGCCGCTCGCGGATCCGCCGGGCGGCGAGGTCGAGCGGGTGGTTGCGCGCGAACAGCACGATGCCGCCCAACCCCTGGTCGAGCGCCCCGCGCATCCAGTCGGGGAGCGAGGCTCCCGCGTAACCCGGCTGGAGCACGGTCATGGCCAGCCTGGACAGGTCTACGGTCATGCGGCATTTTCCTTCACGGTTGTTGATCTGAAGGTAATTTTCTGTCATCGTCGCCCTCGACACAACCGCTTCCGGGAGGCCACCCCCCATGCCCAGCCGAAGGACTCTCCTGAAGGGCCTCGCCCTCGCCGCAGCCGCGACGACCATCCCCCTGCCCGCCTTCGCCTCGACCGAGTACGTTCCCCCGCTGCGCCAGATGCGTGGCATGTGGATCGCGTCCGTGGTGAACATCAACTGGCCCTCCAAGCAGGGGCTCACCGTCGAGCAGCAGAAGGCCGAGTACCTGGCCTGGCTCGACCTGGCCGAACAGCGCAAGCTCAACTCGGTGTTCGTGCAGATCAGGCCGACCGCCGACGCGTTCTGGCCGTCGTCGTACGAGCCGTGGTCCCACTGGATCACCGGCGTGCAGGGGCAGGACCCCGGCTACGACCCGCTCGGGTTCGCCGTCGAGGAGACCCACAAGCGCGGCCTGGCCTTCCACGCCTGGTTCAACCCGTACCGGGTGTCGATGCAGGCGGACCCGAACCAGCTGCACCCCGACCACCCCGGCCGCAGGAACCCCGACTGGATCGTCCCGTACGGCGGCAAGCTCTACTACAACCCCGGCATCCCGGAAGTGCGGACGTTCTGCCAGGACGCGATGCTCGACGCGCTCAAGCGGTACGACATCGACGGCCTGCACTTCGACGACTACTTCTACCCGGTCAACAGCACGGCCTTCGACGACGCCGAGGAGTTCGCCCAGTACGGCGCGGGCTTCCCCGACCTGGCCACCTGGCGCCGCCACAACGTCGACCTGATGGTCTCGGAGATGCAGCAGCGGGTCCGGGAGATCAAGCCGGACGTCGCCTGGGGCATCAGCCCGTCGGGCATCTGGCGCAACAAGGGCACCGACCCGCTCGGCTCCGAGACCAACGGCGGCCAGTCGTACGACAACCTGCACGCCGACACCCGGGGCTGGGTGAAGAAGGGCTGGCTCGACTACATCGCGCCGCAGCTCTACTGGTACATCGGGCAGCCGCCGGCCGACTACTCCAAGCTCGTGCCGTGGTGGTCGGACGTGGCCGACGGCACCGGCACGCTGCTGTGGATCGGGCAGGCCGCGTACAAGGCGGGCGACCCGGCGCAGGCGCCCGAGTGGCAGGACCCGAAGGAGCTGTCCGACCACCTCACGCTCAACCGCGACCACCCCCAGATCAGCGGCGACATCTGGTACAACGCCAACGACCTGCGCCAGGACCGGATCGCCTCGGTGAGCACGGCTGTCAACGACCACTACGTCCGGCCCGCGCTCGCGCCGGTGCTGCCGCGCCTGGCGGACGGGAAGGCGCCGTCGCGTCCCGTGCTCGCCTACGCGCTGCGCAAGCAGGGCGGGGTGGAGGTACGGGCGGTGGCGACCGGCAGGGACGAGCCGTTCCAGTACGCGATCTTCCGCTTCCCCCAGCCGGCGCGTGACTCGGCGTTCGAGGACGCCCGCCATCTGGTCGCGGTCGTCCCCGGCGACCGGCAGGTGCGCTGGCACGACCCCGAGGGCAAGCGCGGCGACCACTACTACGTGGTGGCGGTCGACCGGGTCAACCGGACCAGCAAGCCCAGCAACGGCTTCCGGGTGATCTGAGCGCATGCGGGTTCTCGGCCTGATCTCCGGCACGTCCCACGACGGCATCGACAGCGCCGTCGTGGACTGGACGCTCGACGGCGGCGTGCTCACCGGCGCGATCGCGCACGTCGGCGAGCGGCCGTACGCGCCGGGGCTGAGAGCCCGCATCCTGGCCGCGCTGCCGCCGAACCGGGTGGACCTGGGTGAGGTGTGCGCCCTGGACACGCTGATCGGCCAGGCGTTCGCCGGCGCCGCCGCCGAGGCGCCGCCGTGCGAGCTGATCTGCTCGCACGGCCAGACCCTGTTCCACTGGGTGGAGGACGGCCGGGTGCGCGGCACGCTGCAACTCGGCCAGCCGGCCTGGATCGCCGAGCGCACCGGGGCGCCGGTGGTGTCGGACGTACGGGCGCGCGACGTGGCCGCCGGCGGCCAGGGGGCGCCCCTGGTGTCCTATCTCGACCTGCTGCTCATGGCCGGGCTGCCCGCCGGGCGGGGCCGCGCCGGCGCGCTCAACCTGGGGGGCATCGCCAACCTGACCGTGCGCGAGCCCGCCCTGGCCTACGACACCGGGCCCGGCTGCGCCCTGATCGACGCCGCCGCGCCGCCGTACGACGAGGACGGCGCGCTGGCGGCGGCGGGCACGGTCGACGCCGGGCTGCTGGACCGGCTTCTGGCCGACCCTTACTACCGGCTGGATCCGCCGAAATCCACCGGCAAGGAACTGTTCACCCCCGACTACGTGCGGGCGGAGCTGCCCCTGCCGGATCTGGTGGCGACGCTGACGGCGCTCACCGCCGAGACCGTCGCGGCCGAGATCCGCCGCCACCGGCTCGACACCGTCATCGTGTCAGGCGGCGGCGCGCGCAACCCCACGCTGATGGGCATGCTGCGCGCGCGGGCGGCGCCGGCCGCGTTCGTGACCAGCGACGAACTCGGAGTGCCGGCCGACGGCAAGGAGGCGATCGCCTTCTCGCTCTTCGGCTGGCTCACCGCACACGGTCTGCCGGCCACCGTGCCCAGGTGCACGGGCGCGTCGGGCGCTCGGGTGCTGGGCACGATCACGCCGGGCTCCGGTCCGTTGGCGCTGCCGGAACCCCTCGCCGAAGCCCCGGTCGCGATCCGTCTGTCAGGAAGCCCTGCGGCCGGCCGTTGACGGCTCGGAGGCGGTCCCCGACCGCTGCGGGGGGACCACAGGGGTCGGACGCACCAGGCCGAGCGCGACGACCTCGTTGGCCAGCCGGGTGCGGCGGTTGGTGCCCTCGGGGATCCTGAACTTCTGGTAGAGCCGCAGCAGGTGCTGCTTGACCGCGGCCTCCGTCACGACCAGGTCGTCGGCGATCTCCCGCGCGGTGGCCGGAGCGACGAACGCCTCGTCGGACAGCGCCGGCCGGCAGAGCGAGGTCAGCACGTCGACCTCGCGCCTGGTCAGCTCGGGCGCCGCGGCCCTGCGCAGCTCCACTTCGGGGGCGAAGTCCTCACGGGGGACTCCTCCCACCCGGGCCCGCGCGGCCCCGAAGGAGACGACGTCGCCGTCGTCGAGCACCCTCCGGGCGATCGGCCTGCCGTTCACCCGTGTGCCGTTGCGGGACAGGCCCAGGTCAACGACGTACAGGTAAGGCCCTCGCCTGACGAACTCGGCATGGAGCCGAGAGACGCTGGGATCGGTGAGCCGGATGTCGACACCGCGGCCTCTTCCCACCGTCGTGATCTCGGGGCGCAACGGGATCACCTCGCCAGTGTCCTCGATGCGTATGAACGGCCCCTCCACGGCAGTTCCTCCCCAGGTAGCCCGCCGTAACTCTTACTACAGCTCCGGCTTACCCAAACGCGGGGATGCGGAATCTCCTTTGCCGAAAGCAGAATCGCTCGTGAAATTGGTCTGGACCTCTGCGGACGGTTTTGCCAGCTCACGGGTAGACTTCGTCGGAAGATAAGCGGAGGAAACACTCATGGCGGACAAGCCCACCAAAGGCCTGGCTGACGTCGTCGCCGCGACCACAGCGCTCAGCGACATCGACGGAAAAGCCGGTCGGCTGTTCTACCGGGGATACGACATCCACGACCTGGCCGGCCGCGCGACCTTCGAGGAGACCGCGTACCTGCTGCAACGAGGCAAGCTCCCCACTCGCGCCGATCTCCAGGAGTACGGCGACGAACTGGTGCGCGGCCGCGAGCTCGGCGCGCTCGTCTCGGCGAACATCTCCGAGATCGCCGAGAGGCAGAAACCGATGGAGGCGCTGCGCAGCTACGTGTCGCTGTCCGGCGCCGACGACACCGACAAGGACTCCAACAGCTCTGACGCGAACCTGCGCAAGGCTGCCCGCATGACCGCCCAGCAACCCCTGCTGGTGGCCCGCTACCACGCCGCCCGCTCTGGCGCGACCGCCCCGGACCCGGACCCCTCACTGAGCATCGCGGCGAACTTCCTGTTCCAGATCACCGGGCGCGCCCCCGAGCAGCGCGAGGTGGAGATCTTCGACACCTGCCTGGTGCTGCACGCCGACCACACGATGAACGCCTCCACGTTCGCCGCCCGCGTCTGCGCCGCTACCCTGTCGGACATGCACTCGGCCATCGTCGCGGCGATCGGCACGCTCAAGGGCCCGCTGCACGGCGGCGCGAACGAGCAGGTCATGAAGACCCTGGAGTCGATCGCGCCGACCGGCGTCGCCCAGGCGGTCCGTGACAAGCTCGCCGCCGGCGAGAAGATCATGGGCTTCGGCCACCGCGTCTACAAGACCGAGGACCCCCGCGCCACCCATCTGCGCCGCATGTCGCAGGAGCTGGCCGAGGCGGCCGGCGACGACACCTATTACCGGATGTCCAAGGAGATGGAAGAGGTCGTCTTCGAGGAGAAGGGCCTCTATCCGAACGTCGACTTCTACGCGGCGTCGGTTTACCACTACCTTGGCATCCCGACAGACCTGTTCACTCCCGTGTTCTCGATCAGCCGCATGTCGGGCTGGACGGCGCACGTGATCGAGCAGCACGCCGACAACCGCCTGATCCGTCCGGACAGCGAGTACATCGGCGAGACCGACCAGAAGTGGAAGCCGATCGACGAGCGATGAGCTTGAGCGACGACGTCGAACGCGAGGGCTGGGGGCCGTACCCGCTGATTCTGGCGGGTGCGGCCGTCGCCGTGGGATTGGTCTTCCTGATGGACCCGCGCTGGGGCGGCTTCGCCCTGGGCGGCGTGATCATGGTCGGTGCCGCGCTGCGCTTCTCCGGATTCGGCGGGCCGCTCGCGGTCCGCGGCCGGAGAGCGGACGCGATCATCCTGGGTCTGGGCGGGTTCATGCTGGTGCTGACTTCGCTGCTGCTCTACAACCAGGCGGCGAAGGCCCTGATCGAGTCCCTTTTCTCTCGCTGACGAGGCGTCCGATAGCCTCAACGCATTCATTCATGAAGGGGAACCGTTCGCATGCCCAAGATCAAGGTGGAGGGCCCCGTCGTCGAACTTGACGGCGACGAGATGACCCGGATCATCTGGCAGTTCATCAAGGACCAGCTGATCCTTCCCTACCTCGACATCGACCTGAAGTACTACGACCTCGGCATCGAGCACCGCGACGCCACCGACGACCAGGTCACCATCGACGCCGCGAACGCCATCAGGAAGTACGGCGTGGGCGTCAAGTGTGCCACCATCACCCCGGACGAGGCGCGCGTCGAGGAGTTCGGGCTGAAGCACATGTGGAAGTCCCCGAACGGGACGATCCGCAACATCCTCGGCGGCGTGATCTTCCGTGAGCCGATCATCATGTCCAACGTGCCGCGGCTCGTACCCGGCTGGACCAAGCCGATCGTGGTGGGCCGTCACGCCTTCGGCGACCAGTACCGCGCCACCGACCTGAAGGTGCCGGGCGAGGGCACGCTCACCTTGACCTTCACCCCGAAGGACGGCTCCGAGCCGATCGAGCTCGACGTGTACGACTTCCCCGGCGCGGGCGTCGCGATGGCCATGTACAACCTGGACGAGTCGATCCGCGACTTCGCCCGCGCGTCCATGCGCTACGGCCTGTCCCGCAACTACCCGGTCTACCTGTCGACCAAGAACACGATCATGAAGGCCTACGACGGGCGCTTCAAGGACATCTTCGCCGAGGTGTTCGAGGCCGAGTTCAAGGAGGACTTCGACAAGGCCGGCCTCACCTACGAGCACCGCCTGATCGACGACATGGTGGCCGCCGCGCTCAAGTGGGAGGGCGGCTACGTCTGGGCGTGCAAGAACTACGACGGCGACGTCCAGTCCGACACCGTGGCGCAGGGCTTCGGCTCGCTCGGCCTGATGACGTCCGTGCTCATGACCCCCGACGGCCGCACCGTCGAGGCCGAGGCGGCGCACGGCACCGTGACCCGCCACTACCGCCAGCACCAGCAGGGCAAGCCCACCTCCACCAACCCGATCGCCTCGATCTTCGCGTGGACCCGTGGCCTGGCCCACCGCGGCAAGCTGGACGACACCCCCGAGGTCACCGCGTTCGCCGACACGCTGGAGCGGGTCTGCGTCGAGACCGTCGAGGGCGGCCAGATGACCAAGGACCTGGCGCTGCTGGTCGGCGGCGACGCCGAGTGGCTGACGACCCAGGACTTCCTCGCCGCGCTGGACGAGAACCTGAAGAAGAAGATGGCCTGACCGCCGTCTCCCCACGCGCAAGGGCCGCCTCCGGGCGGCCCTTTCCGCTTCCTGGACGATCTCTTGGTGCGGCGGTGTTGATCAGCAGGGTAAGAGCCCTCCATAACAGTCGTGCGCATCTCGGGGGGTTCGAATGCGACTGCGTTTCGTCAGTGGCGTGGGTGTGGTCGCGGTCGCCGTGATCGTGTCCGGGTGCGGCTCCGAGCCGGTCACCCAGGCGAAGGACGCCAAGGCCGACTCCGCGGCCAAGCAGCAGCAGTCCACGGCCGCCAAGATGAAGGCGGCGGCCGCCGTCAAGGCCAACGAACTGGGCCAGGTCCCGGTTCTCATGTACCACCGCATCGTCGACAAGCCGCAGACCACCGACGACCGCACGCCCAAGCAGTTCCGCACCGAGCTCGAACGGCTGGCCAAAGAGGACTACGTGCCGATCACGGCGGCCGAGTTCGTCACCGGGAAGATCGACATCCCGGCCGGCAAGCACCCGGTGGTGCTCACCTTCGACGACTCCTCGCCCTCCCAGCTCACGCTGGACGAGATGGGCACGCCCAAGGCGAACACCGCTGTCGCCATCATGCGCGAGGTGGCCGCCAGGTACTCCGGCTTCCGGCCGGTCGGGACCTTCTACATCACCCGCGACATGTTCGGCAAGCACGTGCGGGAGGAGCAGGCGCAGACCCTGCTGTGGCTCAAGTCGAACGGCTTCGACCTGGGCAACCACACCCGCGACCACCACAACCTGCGCACCCGCACGCACGCGCAGGTCGAGGAGCAGATCGGCTCGATCGGCAAGCAGATCAACGAGCTGGCCGCGGTCAAGCCGGTGACGATCGCTCTTCCGTACGGGGTGCAGCCGCGCAAGAAGGAGTGGGCGGCGCGTGGCAAGGCGTACCACCACCAGGGCGTCTTCCTGGCCGGGTACACCCCGTCGGCGTCCCCGTTCAGCAAGTCGTACGACCCGCTGGGCATCCCGCGCATCAGGGCGATGGACAAGAAGGGCGACTGCGCGCAGTTCTGCTCGACGGCCTGGCTCGACTGGCTCAAGGCCAACCCGGACATGCGCTACACCTCGGACGGTGACCCGTCGACGATCGCGTACCCGAAGTTCAAGAACCCGTTCCTGCGCGCCTCGTACAAGGCGAAGGCGCTGGCCTACTAGCGGGCGGAGCCGATCAGGACCGAGAGCTCCGCCGGGCGTTCTCGGCCTCCCAGCGGACGAGCTCGGCGGCTCGCCGGCCGTCCGGCCGGCGACCCGCCCGCCCTCAGGCAGCCGGCGCACGGTGCCGCGCTCGACGTCGACCAGCGCTGGGCGCTCCGCTTGAGCACGCCGGAAGAGCAGGTGCCGGCCGTCGGGGGAGAGCAGCAGGTCCGCGCCGGGCCCGAGGCCCTCGGCGGGCAGTTTCGTGACCGTGCCGGTCCTCAGGTGCCTGGCGACGAGCCGACCGGGGCGGGTGGGGTCGAAGGGCGCCCGGCTGCGCACCCGGCCGCCGAGGTCCAGGGTGAGCAGCTCGGGCGCGCCGGGCAGGGCGCGGTGCCCGGTGGTGCCGATCACGCCGTACGGGCCGAGGCCGAGCACCCGCCTGACCCCCGGCAGCGCGGGTGGTTCACGGTCAGGATGACGGCGAGCGTGAACACCACCCAGCCATGCTCGGCGAGATCCACCTCCGCCTGGAACGAACGCAGCACGGAGGCGGGCGCGATCGCGCCGGACGCCATGGCGGCGAACACCCACAGCGCGCTCGTCCGGGCCGGCGCCAGCCGCACGCGGAGCGGAGGGCCGGCCGCCTCGACGGGCGGCGAGCGTCTCGGCCGCTGCCATTCCGCAGAACCATCCGATCATCGGCCAGATAGGGCTGATGGCGAACGATTCCCCGTCGGCCCGCGCGACCATGACGGCGAGCCCGGCGACCGTTCCGATACGCATGGAACTCGTCGTGACATGCAGATAACGGAGAATGGCCGAGCCGTTGTCCGGAGTGACCTCTACCTGGTAAAAGCGGGAGAACCGGTGCATACTGCTGCGCGGCACGGCCTCGGATTGGGTCCGGTACACGAAAGGAACCGCGACCGCGAGGAATGCCAGAAAAAGAATCAATGTCACGAAATGTCCCTCGTCCCCGGGAGAAAGTAACAGAATGCTGGTCAAAGGGGCAGGGGCGTGGAGTGATACCCGATAACGTGTGGGAACGGCTGGACCACGGCGCCGGAATGGCGACCCCGAGCGAGCTCCGGCGGATGCGCGGCGCCCTCGTGGCCGTGGTGCTGCTCGTGCTTGGCGCGTCGGCGAGCGGGCTCGCCGTCCCCCGGCTGGCGGTCGACGGGGGCAGCCCCGATGTCCTGACCTTCGGTGACGACGCCGGCCGGGTACGGAACACGGTCGTGCGGCTTCGGCACAGGATCGTCGACGACGGTTGGTTCCCCGTCACCGTCTCGGGCGTGGGCCTGCGCGCGGACGGGGTCCGGCTCACCGAGGTCCGTGAGGACGGCGGTCGCGCCTTCGCCTGACGATCCGCCCCCGCGGGCTGATCGAGGTACGGCTCTTCCTGGAGATCGTCGACTGTGAGCGCGCCCTGGCCGCGGCGCCCGAGCTGTCACTGCGGGCCGAGCGCTGGTGGGGACCCCAGAGCACGAGCCCGGGGCGGCAAGATGACGGCGGCTGGGAGTTCGGCATCGAGTCCGCGTGCGACCGGTGAACGCGGCTTCTGTCCGCGAACGGTGACGTCACGAACGGTTAACAGCTCTCTGGGAAGTTCTCCAACGTCGTAAAGTTTGCCTCGTCGGGCTTCGTTAGGACACGTGGGGAAGTCGAATGCCGCACATCTCGCCGCTAGTCGCCGGCGACCCCTCCCAGCTGGGGTCGTTCCGGCTGACCGGAAGAATCGGCGAGGGCGGGCAGGGCATCGTCTTTCTCGGGGTGAACCAGCACGGTGAGCGGGCCGCCGTCAAATTGCTGCACGTCAAATTCACCGGTGACAAGAGCGCCCGATCCCGCTTCGCCCGCGAGCTGAAGGCGGCCGAGCGGGTGGCGTCCTTCTGCACCGCCCGGGTGATGGAGGCCGACCTCGACGGCGACACCCCGTACATCGCCAGCGAGTACATCGACGGGCGGGCGCTGCGCGACCTCGTCGACACCGACGGACCGCTCACCGGCACCGCGCTGGACCGGCTGGCCATCGGCACCGCCACCGCGCTGACCGCCATCCACCACGCCTCGATCATCCACCGCGACCTCAAGCCCGACAACGTGCTCATCGCCGCCGACGGGCCGCGCGTGGTCGACTTCGGCATCGCCCGCATCATCGACTCGACCGGCACGATCACCAGCCGGGCCATCGGGACTCCCGCCTACATGGCGCCCGAGCAGATCGCCGGCGAGGAGATCGGGCCGTACACCGACGTGTTCGCGTGGGGGGCGACGATCGCGTTCGCCGCCACCGGCACCGCCGTGTTCGAGGGCAACTCGATCGCGACCGTGCTCAACCGGATCCTCACCCACGAGGTGGACGTGGAGATGATGCCGGAGCCGTTGCGCGGCGTGGTGCGGGCGGCGCTGTCCAAGTCGGCCGCCGACCGGCCCTCCGCCGACCAGATCCTGCTGCGGCTGCTCGGGCAGCCCGAGACGGTCGGCGCGTCCACGGCGCTGCTGACGCGGGGCGTGCAGGCGGCCGGCGACGACACCACCCCGTTCAGCCGCGTCTCGGTCACCGACCACCCCGCCCCGGACGGGCCGGCCGTCACGGCCTTCCCGGCCCTCTCCGGCCGCACGTCCACGCCCGGCGGTCCCGGCGGTACGGGCGCGCACGGCGGTCCCGGTGGTACGGGCGCGCACGGGGGTCCCGGTGGTACGGGCGCGCACGGGGGTCCTGGCGGTACGGGCGCGCACGGGACCGAGGGGGTTCTTCCGGTCGGCGGACCGCGGCCGCCCGCGCCGTCCCGGAGGCGGAGACGGGTCACGTGGTGGGTGGCGTCGGCCGTCGTGCTGTGCATGCTCGCGGCGCTCGCCGCGGTGGCCTTCCGCAACGGCTGGACGCTCGCCCTCGGCCAGGATTCCGGGTCCAGTGCGAGCGTCCAGCCGCTGCCCTCCTACACCGGCGTCGCCGAGAAGGCCGCCGGGACCGGCAAGCTCGTGATCGGGGTCAAGGGCGACCTGCCGGGGGTCGGCCTCCGGCGCGGCGGCACGTTCGAGGGCTTCGACGTCGACGTGGCCCGCCACATTGCCGAGGGGCTGGGCGCCCGCGAGGTCGAGTTCGTCGCCGTCTCCCCGGCCGGCCGGGCCCGCGCCCTGGCGGAGGGCAAGGTCGACCTGGTCGTGGCGACGTACTCCATCGTCGAGGACCCCCAGGTCGCCTTCGCCGGCCCTTACTACCTGGCCCACCAGGACGTGCTGGTGCACAAGGGCCCCATCGACTCCATCCGCGACCTGAAGGGCAAGCGGATCTGCGGCGTCAACAGCCCGTCGGTGGGCGCGGTGCAGGACCGCGTGGACGTTCACCCGGTGCCCGCGAGCAACTACGCCGAATGCATGAACATGCTGCTCAACGGCACCGTGGACGCGGTGCCCGGCGACGACGTCATCCTGGCCGGGTTCGCCGGTCGGGAGAACGTGCGCTTCCGCGTGCTCGGCGCCGAGCTCACCGACGAGCGCTACGGCGTCGGCCTGCGCGCCGGCGACGTGCGGACGTGCAAGGCGATCTCCGGCGTGGTGGCCGACCTCTACCGCACGGGTGTGATCAAGAAGCTGCTGGCGAAGCACTTCGGCAACGTGGAGTTCAAGCCGGAGGTGAAGGTGCCCGCGATGGAAGCCTGCGAATGACGACCGGGTAACATCCGAACGTCAACAGACCAGCTTGCGAGTTAGGGGAAAGGCCATGGCCACGCCCGTAAAGGTGACCGTCACCGGCGCTGCCGGACAGATCGGCTACGCGCTGCTGTTCCGCATCGCGTCGGGCCAGCTGCTCGGGCCCGACGTCCCGGTGAAGCTGAGCCTGCTGGAGATCCCGCAGGCGGTCAAGGCCGCCGAGGGCACCGCCATGGAGCTCGACGACTGCGCGTTCCCGCTGCTGTCCGGCATCGAGATCACCGATGACCCGGCCGTCGCGTTCAACGGCACCAGCGTCGCCCTCCTGGTCGGCGCCATGCCGCGCAAGGCCGGCATGGAGCGCGGCGACCTGCTCGGCGCCAACGGCGGCATCTTCGGCCCGCAGGGCAAGGCCATCAACGACCACGCCGCCGACGACATCCGGGTGCTCGTCGTGGGCAACCCCGCCAACACCAACGCGCTCATCGCCCAGCAGCACGCCCCCGACGTGCCGGCCGAGCGGTTCACCGCGATGACCCGCCTCGACCACAACCGCGCGATCTCGCAGCTCGCCGCCAAGCTCCAGGTGCCGGTGACCGAGATCAAGAACATGACGATCTGGGGCAACCACTCCGCCACCCAGTACCCCGACCTGTTCCACACCGAGGTGGGCGGCAAGTCCGCCGCCGAGCAGGTGGACCAGGAGTGGCTGCGCGAGACGTTCATCCCGACGGTCGCCAAGCGCGGCGCCGCGATCATCGAGGCCCGCGGCGCCTCGTCGGCCGCCTCGGCCGCCAACGCCGCCATCGACCACGTCTACGACTGGGTCAACGGCACCGACTGGACCTCCGCCGCGGTCGTCTCCGACGGCTCCTACGGGGTGCCGGAGGGCCTGGTGTCGTCGTTCCCGGTGCGCGCGGTCGACGGCAGGTTCGAGATCATCCAGGGCCTGGAGCTCGACGCGTTCTCCCGTGAGCGCGTCGACGCCTCGGTGCGGGAGCTCGCCGAGGAGCGCGACGCGGTCAGGTCGCTGGGCCTGATCTGAGCCGTACGCACGGGGCAGGCGCGCGTCCGCGAGGGCGCGCGCCTCGTCATCTCCCCGGTGCGCGCCCCGTCATTTTCCGGTGGCCGCCGGGCAGCTCGACGACGCCGGAACGGTCGTCAGCGGAGCCGGAGTGGCGAACACCACTCCGGCCGCGGCCATCGCGCAACCGGTCACGATGACGGCGCCGAAGAGCGCCTTCGTCACCCTTGGTGAAAAGGTCCTCACATTTCGATATCACAGCACATCTTCACCCGTCACAGGGGTCAAATCCCGGAAAGCGCCTCCCAGGCGTCCGAGACGATGTCCCGCAGCTCCGTGCGCTCCGGCTTCCAGCCCAGCTCGCGCTGGATCCGCTCTGAGGAGGCGACCAGCACGGCCGGATCCCCCGGGCGGCGCGGGCCGACCACGGCGGGGATCTCGTGGCCGGTGACCGCGCGGCAGACCTCGATCACCTCCCGCACGGAGAAGCCGGTGCCGTTGCCCAGGTTGAAGATCTGGTGCTCGCCCTCCCGGCACGCGCCCAGCGCCAGCAGGTGGGCCGTGGCCAGGTCGGCGACGTGGATGTAGTCGCGCACACATGTGCCGTCGGGCGTCGGGTAGTCGGTGCCGAACACGCTGACCGACTCGCGCTCGCCGGTGGCCACCTTGAGCACGTTGGGGATGAGGTGGGTCTCGACCGTGTGGCGCTCGCGGTAGCGGCCGTACGCGCCGGCGACGTTGAAGTAACGCAGGCTGACCGCCCCCAGCCCGCGCAGCCCGGCGAAGGCCGTCAGCGCGGTGTCGACGGCCAGCTTGGAGGCGCCGTAGGGGTTGGTCGGCCGGGTGGGGGCGCTCTCCGGGATGGGGGAGCTCTCCGGCTCGCCGTACGTGGCCGCGGTCGAGGAGAACACGATCTTGCGTACGCCGCGCTCGTGCATCGCCTCCAGCAGCGCCAGCGTGCCGCCGAGGTTGTTGGCCCAGTAGCGGCCCGGCTTCTCCACCGACTCGCCGACCAGGGACTTGGCGGCGAAGTGGAGCACCGCGTCGACGCCGTCGAGCGCCTGGCCGGCGTCCTCGATCGAGGCCTCCACGAACGTCGCACCGTCCGGCACCGCGTCCGCGTGGCCGGTGGACAGGTCGTCGAGCACGATGACCTCGTGGTCCGCCGCCACGAGCTGCGCCGCGACGACGCTGCCGACGTACCCCGCGCCTCCGGTGACCAGCAGCCTCATGTTGACTCCCGTTCGAATCTGTTTGATTTTGTACGGCTTGCGGTTCAGCATACGCGGGAACGGCCCCGTATACGCTGCCAACCACCATGTTTGACACCGTCGCGGCCAACATCGTCGTGGTTCTGCTGTTCATCCTGGTCGGCGGATTCTTCGCCGCCGCCGAGATCGCCATGGTCTCGCTGCGGGAGAGCCAGGTGCGCAAGCTCGCCCAGAAGGGCCGCCGCGGCGAGCGCGTGGCCAAACTCGCCCGCGACCCGAACCGCTTCCTGTCGGCGGTGCAGATCGGCGTCACCGTCGCGACCATGCTCTCGGCGGCGTTCGGCGCCGACCGGCTCAGCGTGCAGCTCCTGCCGGTGCTCGAAGGCTGGGGCGTGCCCGCCGCCCTCGCGTCCGTGCTCGCGCTGGTGCTGGTCACCCTGGCCATCTCGTACGTCTCCCTCGTGCTCGGGGAGCTGGCGCCCAAACGCCTCGCGCTCCAGCGGGCCGAGGGCCTGTCGCTGATCGTCGCCCCCTTCCTGGACCGCCTCGCCGGGCTGTCGCGGCCGGTCATCTGGGCGCTGTCCAAGTCCACCGACGGCGTCGTCCGGCTGCTCGGGGGCAACCCGCAGGCCGACCGCGAGGAGGTCACCACCGAGGAACTGCGCGACATGGTCGTCGGCCACGCCGAGCTGACCCCCGACGAGCGCAACCTGATCGCCGAGGTGTTCGCCGCCGGCAAGCGGCAGCTCCGCGAGCTCATGCTGCCGCGCACCGAGGTCGAGTTCATGGAGGCCGACACGCCCCTGGCCGAGGCCGCGGTGCTGGCCGCCGCGCTGCCCCACTCGCGCTTCCCCGTCTACCGCGAGTCCTACGACGAGGTCATCGGCTTCGTGCACGTCAGGGACCTGCTCGACCCCGTGCTCACGGGCCGCACCGAGCCGCTCAGCGAGCTGGTGCCGATCCGCCCCGCCAAGTTCGTGCCCGCCTCCAAGCGGCTGCTCACCACGCTGTCCGAGATGCGCGACGAGGGCCAGCACATGTGCATCGTCATCGACGAGTACGGCGGCACCGCGGGCATCGTCACCATGGAGGACCTGGTCGAGGAGCTCATCGGCGACATCAGGGACGAGTACGACGTCGTGGACGAGTCCGTCATCCTGCCCACGGGCGCGATGGAGATCGACGGCCTCACCAACCTCAACGACTTCGCCGACGAGACCGGCATCCGCCTGCCGGACGGCCCGTACGAGACGCTGGCCGGCTTCGTCATGGCGATGCTCGGCCGCGTGCCCGAGGTGAACGACTCCGTCGACGTGGACGGCTTCGAGCTGACCGTCATCGAGCTCGACGGCCGCAGGATCGCCAGGGTGAGGGTGAAACGCCGCCCCGTCGCCGAGTCGCCGCCCGAAGCTGATTCCTGACACAATGGAGGGCTATGGCCAGACCTCGTGTTCTCTCCGGCATCCAGCCCACCGCGGACTCCTTCCACCTGGGCAACTATCTGGGTGCGGTCCGTCAGTGGGTCACGCTGCAGGAGACCCACGACGCGTTCTACTGCGTGGTCGACCTGCACGCGATCACCGTGCCCACCGAGCCGGCCGCGCTGCGCCGCCGCACCCGCGTGGCCGCCGCCCAGCTCTTCGCCGCCGGGCTCGACCCGGAGCGCTCGACGGTGTTCGTGCAGTCCCACGTCCGCGAGCACGCCGAGCTGGCCTGGATCCTCACCTGCCAGACCGGCATGGGCGAGGCCGCGCGGATGACGCAGTTCAAGGACAAGTCGGCCCGCTACGGGGAGAGCGCGGCCAGCGTCGGCCTGTTCACCTACCCGATCCTGCAGGCCGCCGACATCCTGCTCTACCAGGCCGACAGCGTGCCCGTCGGCGCCGACCAGAAGCAGCACCTGGAGCTCACCCGCGACCTCGGCCAGC
Organism: Nonomuraea sp. CA-218870; assembly: GCF_050936535.1. NCBI lineage: Bacteria > Bacillati > Actinomycetota > Actinomycetes > Streptosporangiales > Streptosporangiaceae > Nonomuraea > Nonomuraea sp. CA-218870. The sequence goes on from NZ_JBNJMN010000001.1 coordinate 1,613,896, forward strand.
GCTTCAACCACCGCTTCGGTGACACCTTCACGATCCCTGAGCCGTACATCCTGAAGGAGGTCGAGAAGATCACCGACCTGCAGGACCCGTCGGCGAAGATGTCCAAGTCCTCCTCCAGCCCCGCGGGCATCCTGGACGTCCTGGAGCAGCCGGGGCCGCTGCGCAAGAAGATCATGCGGGCCGTCACCGACACCGAGACCGAGATCCGCTTCGACGAGGAGAACAAGCCGGGCATCTCCAACCTGCTGCGCATCCAGTCCGCGCTGACCGGCACGCCCATCCCCGACCTGGTGGCCCGATACGCGGGACAGGGTTACGGGACCTTCAAGAAGGAAGTGGCCGAGGCGGTCGTCGACGCCTTCGCGCCGATCCGCGAGCGCACCGAGAAGCTGCTGGGCGACGAGGCGGAGCTGGACCGGATGCTGGCGGTGGGGGCCGAGCGCGCCCGCGCGGTGGCCGGGAGGACCATGGCCGAGGTCCGCGACCGGGTGGGCTTCCTGCCGACCTTCTGACCGCGCGGACGGCCTGCCTCGTCGGAAGCGGTGTTCCTTGTCATCGACCGTCGATACCGAGGCCCGGCTTGCCGATCACCGGGGCAGGCGTGCCGGTCGTGGGGCACGTGCCGCGCGGCACGGCGCGGATGAGCGAAGAGCGGGAAGGGGGCAGGTGATGTCGCCTGCGGACGTCGAGGGACACGCCATCGCCGTCCACCTGGACCGGCTGCTCGCCGAGCGCGGCATGACGCTGACCGAGCTGGCCGAGCGGGTGGGGGTGACGCTGGTCAACCTGTCCATCCTCAAGAACGGGCGGGCCAGGGCGGTCCGGTTCTCCACGCTGACCAAGCTCTGCGAGGTGCTCGGCTGCCAGCCCGGCGATCTGCTCGCGTACGAGCCCGACCGCGCCCGCGACTGACCGGGGCCCCGCCGTCTCCAGGAGCCGGCGGCCCTCGGGGGCGCTGATGGGCGGAGAGCCATAGTGCGGCTTTCAATCTGCCGAAGCTCGCCCTGGCAATCTGCCGAAGATCACTGAAGGCTTGAGCGGCCCGTCGAGCGGGAATCCCCCGGCGCGGAATGATCGCCGAGGGGATATGAACGTCGCCTCCAGGGCAGGTCTGGGGCGTGAGCACGAGCCTGGCCGGGCGGATCCGGTCCGCGAAGAACCGGGGCGGGCGGCTGGTGGAGGGCTGGCGCGTGCGCAGGCCGTCCGTCGACCACCTCATGAAGACGGTCCGGCGTTACCAGGCGCAGTCGGGCGACCGGCTGGCGGGCGCGGTGACGTACTTCGCCTTCCTGTCCTTCTTCCCGCTGATCGCGCTGGCGTTCGCCCTGCTGGGATACGTGGTGACGGCCAGCGAGGCGGTGGCGGAGGCGCTGGAGACGGCGATCGTGCAGCGGCTGCCCGGCCTGGCGGGGGCGATCGACCTGAACGCGATCAAGGACGCCAAGGCGACCGCGGGCGTCATCGGCCTGCTGGGCCTGCTCTACGCGGGGCTGGGCGCGGTGGACGCGCTGCGCGGGGCGCTGCGGGAGATGTCCATGACCACCTCGCCGCCGCTCTCGTTCGCCCTCGGCAAGCTACGCGACCTGGTCTCGCTGATCCTGCTGGGCCTGACGCTCATCGTGTCGGTGCTGGTCGGCGGGCTGGCGACGCAGGCCACCAAGGTCGTGGCCGACTTCCTGTTCGGCGGCGCGTCGCCGCTGGCGACGGCCGCGACCGGGCTCGTCGGCGTGGTGGGCAGCGTCGGCGCCGACTGGCTGCTGTTCATGATCGCGTTCGGCTGGGTGGCCAGGCCGGCCCAGCCGTTCCGGGTGCTGGCGCAGGGCGCGCTGCTCGGCGCGATCGGGTTCGGCCTGCTCAAGCAGCTCGCCTCGCTGCTGCTCGCCTCGACGCTGTCCAACCCGGTCTACGGCGCGTTCGCGGTGGTGGTCGGCCTGCTGCTGTGGATCAACCTCTCCGCCCGGCTCATCCTGTACGTGGCCGCGTGGACCGCCACGGCCGGAGGCGCGCCGCCACCGGCCCCCTCACCCGTGCCCTCGACGGACGCGCCGGAGCCCGCCGACGCGTCATAGCCTCCTGTGCCTGCGGTACATGCCGTAGCCGAGCCAGGCCAGCCCGAACAGCAGGGCGCCGCCGATCACCAGCGAGCCCGTGGTGCGGGTGCTGTCCGTCTGCTCGGACGCCGCGGTGTCCATCATCGGCTCGCGGGTGGGCGCCGGGGTCGCGTCGGGCGTGACGGCCGGCGCCGCCTGCTGGACCGGCTCGTCGGGCAGCGGGTCGACGAGCTGCCCGACGGGCGTCACCTTGCCCCGGGCGGCGAAGCCCCAGTCGAGCAGGTCGGCCACCTCGTCCCAGAAGTAGCCCTCGTGCTTCATGATCGACACGATGATCGTCTGGCCGTTCCTGGTGGCCGCGCCGACGAACGTGCTGTGCGCCTTCGACGTCCAGCCGTTCTTGACCCCGATCATGCCCGGGTAGCGCCAGAGCAGCTTGTTGTGGTTGCTGATCTCGTACCACTTCTTCGGCGCCGGGAACCTGGCCGTCTTCGTGCTCACGTACCGCCGGAAGTCCGGGTTGGACAGGCCCGCCCTGGCGATGAGCGCCAGGTCGTACGCGGAGCTGCTCTGGCCCGGCTTGTCGAGGCCGCTGGGGGTCTTGGCCACGGTGTCGTTGGCCTGGAGCCGTTTCGCCTCGGCGTTCATGTCGCTCATGGTCTTCGCCAGGCCGCCGTTCGCCTCGGCCAGCGCCATGGCGGCGTCGTTGCCGGAGGACATCATCAGGGCTCTGAACAGGTCCTCGACCTTGTAGATCGGTCTGGACTGCAGTCCGACCGCGCTACCCTCCTGGTTGACGGCGTTGCGGCTCGGCTTGACCTTGAGGTTCTTGTCGAGCTTGGTGATCAGCGTGGCCGCGGTGAGCATCTTGAGCGTGCTCGCCGGGCGGTAGCGGCCGTGCGGGTCCTTCGCCGCCAGCACCTGCCCCGTCTCGTGGTCGGCGATCACGTACGAGGTCGCCTTGGTCTTCGGCGGCGCCTTGAACCCGCCGGGCTTGACCAGGCCGCGGACGGCCATCAGGTCGCCGCCGACAGGCGGCGGGGTCGGGGTGGCCTGTGCCGCCCCGGTGAACGTCACCGCCGCAAAGAGTGCCGTGATAGGCACCAGTTTCATCCACATCGCGAACTCAGCGTAGCTTCGTGTCGTCGCCCATGTGCCGACACATCCCCCGAAGATCCGCTTCAGATACTAGAGAGATGGTCATGTCACGAAAGATCGCCGGATTCCTCATCGCGCTGGGCGCGTTCATGGTGGTCGAGTGGATCAACCTGGGATTCAACCTCGCCGACGGGCACGCCACCGGCTTCTACGTGGTGCACGGGATCCTCATCGTCGTCAACGTCGTGCTGGGGATCGCGCTGGGCCTGATCGGCTGGCGCGGCCTGCGCGCCCGAGGCCGTGACGGGTCAGCCGGCCTTGGCCAGCAGTAACGCGATGTCGTCCCGCTTCTCCGCCGGGCGCTGCGCGGTGACGATCATGTCGCAGATCCGCTCGATGCCCCGGGGAGGGCCGCTCAGCAGCGAGCACAGGCTGTCCAGCCCCTCGTCGATGCCCTGGTGCCGGCTCTCCACCAGGCCGTCGGTGTAGAGGGCGAGCATGCCGCCCGGCGGCAGGTCGACGGTGCGGGTCTCCCACTCCCCGACGTCGACGCCGAGCGGCAGGCCGGGCACGACGGACACGGCGGCGGCCCTGCCCGCGGGCTCGACCAGCACCGGCGGCACGTGGCCCGCGCTGGCCATGGCGATCTTGCCGGACGTGCGGTCGTACGTCGCGTACAGGCAGGTCGCGATCTGGTCGGAGCTGAGCTGGTGGGCCACGCGGTTGAGCCGGAACAGCAGCTCGGCCGGGTCGAGGTCGAGGCTGGCCAGCGTCTGGGTGGCGGTGCGGAGCTGGCCCATCGTCGCCGCGGCGCGGATGCCGTGCCCCATGACGTCGCCGACCACGAGCGCCGTGCGGTCCTCGGCCAGCGGGATCACGTCGAACCAGTCGCCGCCCACCTCGGCCAGGTCACTGGCCGGCAGGTAGCGGTAGGCGATCTCCAGGCCGGGAGGCCGCTGCAGCCCGGTCGGCAGGAGGGAGCGCTGGAGCATGAGCGCGGTGCGCCGCTCGCGCTCGTACAGCCGGGCGTTGTCGATGCAGATCGCGGTCCGCGCGGCCAACTCCTCGGCCAGCGGGATGTCCGTCTCCTCGAAGGGCTCGCTGCAGTCGCGGCGCAGCAGCACCAGGAACCCGAGCACGTTGCCCCTGGCCAGCAGCGGTGTGACGAGGAAGGAGCACCCGGGGAGCAGGCGGGCGATGACCGGCCGCTGGAACGCCTGCGCGTTCTCCTCGCCGACGGCGCGGTCCAGCCGGGGCACCAGCACGGTCTCGGCCGTGGCCATGGCCTGCCCCTGCGGGAGGTACGGGGGATAGACGCACACCTCGTCGACCGGGAACGCGTCGTCCCACTCCCACGGGTCGTGCGTCGCCGCCGCCGTGGCCACGCGCCGCACGAGAGCCGAGCCGTCCTTCTTGCGGGCCGGGAACTCCCCTTCGGTGATGAGCCGCTCCTGCACCATGATGCCGCCGGTGTCGGCCAGCCGGGGGACCGCGACGTCCATCACCTCGCGGCAGGTCTCCTTGATGTCGAGGGTGCTGCCGATGCGGCTGCTCGCCTCGTTCAGGAAGGCCAGCCGCTCGTGGGAGGCGGCGGACGCGCTCATGCGCAGACGCGCGCGGCTGCGCGGGTCCTTGATCAGGAAGTACGGCTCCACCGGAGCGCCTCCTCCAGCCCATACGTGACTCCGCTATTAACGCACAGTTCCGTGGCGGAATCAGCCGCAGAGGGCGCGACGGGTCCGGAGGTGCAACTCGTCCGCCTGCTCACGGGAGTCGGCGATCGAGGTGAAGCCGAACTTGCCGTGCTCGGGGATGGCGCCGAGCAGGTGGAAGACGTTGCCGGTGCGGGTGTCGTGGTCGAAGCCGAGGCCGAGCCGGTCGGCCTCGCGCAGGACGTGCTCCGGGGTGCGGCCGCGCAGGCACTCGGCCGAGCAGTTGTCGGTGGCCGTGTAGTACTTGGGCCGGCCGTCGGCCATCAGCAGGCCGGTGCCGGGGTCGTAGACGCCGCCGGTGGTGAGCAGCGCGGCACCGTACGGGTGGGTGGTGCCGCCGATGCGCAGGTTGATCTCGCACAGCAGCGCCGCGTAGCCGGCGTCGGTCTTCATGGCGAAGAAGTCCATCCCGAACAGCCCGATCACGCCTTTGGCGGCCAGGGCGCGGGCGATGCGGGCGGCGCAGTCGCCGACCTCGGCGCGGTACTCCGGCGCGGCCGGGAAGGTGCAGCCCTGGTAGACGTGGTTGTTCGCGCCGCCGAGCACCTGGTCGTGGGTGGCGAGCACGTCGTAGTGCCCGCCGGGGGTGATGCGGGCCAGCGCGCTCGGGTGGTAGAGGGGCCGGTGCTCGATGAACTCCTCGACGACCGCGCCGCGCTCGCGGACCTTCTCGGCGAAGGTGGCCCAGGTCTCGCCCTCGGCGGCGAAGCTGGTGCCCGGCAGGTCGCCCCTGGGCACGATGGCGTTGCCGAGACCGGAGTAGGCGTCGTTCACCTTGACGATCAGGCGCTCGCCGGGCAGCGACTCGATCGCGTCCTGGATGTCGGCGATCGTGTAGAGGTCGCGGAAGCCGCGCGCCATCGGCACGCCGGCCTCGACGCCGATCTCCCGCGAGCCGCTCTTGGAGCCGTAGTAGGCGAACGACGTGGCCGGGCCGTAGAGAGGCACGCTGAGTAACGAGGCGAGTTCCTCCTCCAGTTCGCTCAGCACGAAGGGGACCAGCCAGGCGTCGCCGTCGATCGCCGCCTTCACCTGCTCCACGACGTCGGGACGGGAGAGTAGCGTCCGGGTGAGGGGCTGCGCGTCGGGGGTGTCGAGACTGATCAGGGTCAGCCTCTTGGCGGCCTCCTCGGGGTCGGGCAGGAAGCCGACGTAGTAGTCGACGATGGCGGGGTCGATCGGCGCCGACGACAGGTAGATCACTTTCACGCCGGGTTCGCGGAGCGTCATCAGGAGGAAGAGCAGGCGTTCCTCGTAGCATCGCGCGCCCGTGATGCTGCGGAGCTCATCCTGGGGGAGGGAGAGCGAGGGTACGACCACCAGGGTCCCCTCGCCCGGCTCGAAGATGCTCAACCCAGCATACTTCTCCCCGAACGGGATGTTAGTGATCATAATGCGAGTGAAACACGCATTTCCCCCAAATGCAGCCATCGCGGTAGTGTGATGACCATGGCCGAAAGTGACACGATTCGGAATCGGTCACCACGTTTGGGAGTCGCGGCCCCGGGTGACGATCTAATGATCCCTTGTGACCGTTTTCGAGTCACGTGATCTGTCACTCTCGGTGACCATCGATGGTTACGGGCATGTCGTCGGCTAACTTTTGGTGTAGTCGTCAGCAAGAAGCCCCATGAGAGCGATAAGGTCGGAGCATCGCCAGGTTCCACGGCCGACCGCTGTGATCCGGGCTGTAGCGGTTGTCCTCAACAGGCGACCGAGAGTCGTGCCCCGCGCTGACGATCCCCGATGACCTCCGGGTGTGCGGCAATCGTGACTGGCCGGACGGCTGCTCCGACAGAACAGTCGACCACAGTGGGACAAGTACGAATACGGCGCTATTTGCCGTGCGATATGGGCAGTAGACGACGCACGGCACGGGACGGGATGGTGACTGATGCAGGGGCGTGAGCTTCGAGGGGAACTCGACGCGTTCCTGGCGGAGACCGAGCAGGATCTCGTGGCGTTCCGCCGCGACCTCCACATGCATCCAGAGCTGGCCTTCGCTGAATACCGCACGACCCAGCGGATCGCCGAGCGGCTCGTAGCCGCGGGGCTGACCCCGACGGTGCTCCCGCGCGGCACCGGCATCATCTGCGACGTGGGCAGCGGCGACGGTCCCACCATCGCGCTGCGCGCCGACATCGACGCACTGCCGCTCCAGGACGAGAAGGACGCGCCCTACCGCTCCACCGTCCCCGGCTCCTGCCACGCGTGCGGACACGACGTGCACACCACGATCCTGCTCGGCACCTCGCTCTTCCTCGCCCAGCAGGCCGCCGCCGGGCTGCTGCCCGGCCGGGTGCGCCTGATCTTCCAGCCCGCCGAGGAACTGCCGGGCGGCGCGCTGGAGGTCATGGCCCACGGCGGCATCAGCGGCGTCGACCGCATCTTCGGCCTCCACTGCGACCCCCGGGTCGACGTGGGCCAGCTCGGACTGAAGAGCGGCCCGATCACCTCCGCCTGCGACAAGGTCGTCATCCGGGTGTCCGGCCCCGGCGGTCACACCGCCCGCCCGCACCTCACCGCCGACCTGGTCTTCGCGCTGGCCAAGGTGCTCACCGAGCTGCCCGCCGCGCTGTCCCGCAGGATCGACCCGCGCTCCTCGCTCAGCCTCGTCTGGGGCCGGGTCGAGGCCGGCACCGCCGCCAACGCCATCCCCGACGACGGCGTGGCCGAGGGCACGGTCCGCTGCCTCGACGAGGAGGCCTGGCACGCCGCGCCCGACCTGATCAAGGCGCTGCTGGAGTCGGTCGCGGGCGCGTACGGCATCGAGGCCACGATGGACTACACCCGCGGCGTGCCGCCGGTGGTCAACGACGAGGACTGCGTGCAGATGCTGGGGGAGGCCGCGGAGCGCGCCCTGGGCGCGGGCGCCGTGGTGTCCACGTCGCAGTCGCTCGGCGGCGAGGACTTCGCCTGGTACCTGGAGTCGATCCCCGGCGCGTTCGCCCGGCTCGGCACCCGCTCGCCGGAGACCGGGGTCACCTACGACATCCACCAGGGCACGTTCGACATCGACGAGCGGGCGATCGCGATGGGCGTGCGGGTCATGGCGACGACCGCGCTGACCGCCCTGTTCGAGAGCACCCGCGTGCCGGCGGCGGACGAGATCACCTCCGCGCTGGCCTGACGAGCGCCGGACGGCGGCGGGAGACTCCGGTCTCCCGCCGCCGTCGCATGTCAGGAGATCCTGCCGAAGACCACCGGCAGCCGCACCGACGAGTGGCCGGGCGACAGCGTCACCTCGGTGCCCGCCGGGTAGCGCAGGGTGTAGTCGTGGTCGGTCGAGATGATCACGACGCCGATCCTGTGCCCCTTCTTGAACAGGTAGTCCTGGGGCTGGAAGTCCCAGGTGAACGTGTACTCCTTGCCCGCCCGGATCGGCTCGGTCCGGTCGGCGGCCTTCCGGTTGCGCACGTCGAGCCAGCCCCGGCTGACGATCTTGTACGGGGTCTCGGCCGTGCCCAGCCGGCGCAGCACCGTGCAGCCGGTGTCACCCGGCACGCCCTGGCCGTAGCAGTACTCCTGGCCCGTCGACACCAGCCTGCCGTCCGGCCGCGTGTCGGTGCCGTAGTCCACGAGCAGCGCGGTCAGGAACGGCGAGGCGCCGTTCCGCATCGAGGCCCGCACGCTGACCGTCGGCGTGCCGGAGATCCGCACGTCCGTCGGCAGCGCGCCGGTGAGGTACGCCAGCCGGTTCGGGTCGGCGGCCGGGGCGTTCTCCACCAGTTCCTCCGCCGTGCGGGTCTTCTGGTCCACGAACGACTCGCGCGCCGAGAGGGGACGCGGCAGCAGGCCGAGCTTCGAGCCCGAGCCCATCCACAGCCGCACCGGCGCGGCGCCCGGCAGCGGCCACGACCGGTGCTGACCCCACACGCCCGCCTCGATCTCCACGTCCGCCTGCGGCTCACGCATGATCCCGCTGTCGATCCCGTACAGCCAGTGGTCGAACCAGCCGTGCAGCTGGCGCAGCCACTCGACGGTGCGCAGGCTGAACGGGTTCATGTGGGTGCCCTGGTGCAGCCAGATCTTGCGCGGCACGTTCCGCTGGGCCAGCGCGTACCACCACTGGGCGGCCTGCTTGGTCTTGACGTTCCAGTCGTTGAGCCCGTGCACCAGGAAGACGCTGGCCCGGACCTTGCGCACGTCGTTGAGGTAGTTGCGGTCGTCCCAGAAGTCGTTGTAGTCGCCGGTGATCCTGTCCTGGGCGGAGGTCAGGTGGTCCATGACCGGCCCGCACACCTCCTGGCCGTTCTCCCGGGTGAGCACGTACTTGGCCAGCACGTCGGCGTCCTCGCCCTGGAACCCGCCGGGCGCGACCACGCCGCCGTTGGCCCGGTAGTAGTCGTACCAGGAGGAGATCGCGGCGATCGGCACGATCGTCTCCAGGCCCTTCACGCCGGTCGCGGCCACCGCGTTCGGCAGGGTCCCGTTGTACGAGACGCCGATCATGCCGACCTTGCCGGTGGACCAGGTGGCCTCGACCGGCCGGCCGTCGGCGTCGAAGCCCTTGGCGCGGCCGTTCAGCCAGTCGATGGCGGCCTTGGGCCCGGCCGTCTCGTTGCGGTCGCCGGTGGTGGGGCAGCCGGTGGCGCGTCCGCTGCCGAGGTTCTCGACCAGGGCGACGGCGTAGCCGCGGGGCACGAAGTAGTTGTCGTAGTAGGAGTCGAACGGCTCGCTCGACAGCTTGCTCCGCCCTCGCAACGTGCTGGGCAGCGGGTTGCCGTGCTCGTCGACGTCCACGACGTGGTTGGCGACGTCGTTGCCGCCCGCGTAGTAGGGGCTGGCCTCCATGATGACCGGGACCTTCAGCCCCTGGTCGGTCTCCTTGGGCCGGAGGATGTCGACGGCGACCCGGTCGGGGCTGCCGTCGCTGTCGCTGTCGGTTCCTGCGACCTCGACGAAGACGGTCTGCTTGATCGCGTCGGCGCGGGAGAAGACCGGTTGGGTCGCGCCTCCCTCGATCTTGATGGCGGGGGTGTCCGCCGATGCCGCGGGGGTCGCGGACGCCATGGTGAGCACCATGGCCGCGGCCAGCGGCACGGCGATTGCCTTCCAGGGGTGCATGGCTGGACTCCTGAGTGGTGGCCCCGGTTGGGGAATGCCCTGCCATGATCGATCCCCCCGGACCGGATGGCGAGGCCCAAAATTGGGCAAAGCTTCGTAGGGCAGGTGGGGACGCATCCAGGTCACAGTCCCGCTTGAGGTCGATAACGGAGCGGTTGCGACCCTGTGTGCCGGTTTGGTATGGCCTGGTCAACCAACTATCTTCCGTGCAGGGTTGCCGTGCATTTCTTCGCGCCTGCGATGAAGTTTGACGGCGGGGAAATGGAAGGAGTCGCCTTGCTCAGCAAGCGATTCGGCAGGTTGGCGACCGGCACGCTGGCCGGTGCCATGCTCATGGCGGCCGCGGCTTGTGGCGGCAGTGGCAGTGGTGGGGACACGACGGCGAGCACCGCGCCCTCCGCGGACACCAGCGCTCCGGCGGGCGGTCCGCTCAAGGTCGGGCTCGCGTTCGACATCGGCGGACGCGGCGACAAGTCGTTCAACGACGCCGCCTACGCGGGCCTGGAGAAGGCCAAGACGGAGCTGGGCGCGGAGATCAAGGAGCTCAGCCCGGCCTCCGACGGCTCCAACCGCGGTGAGCTGCTGACCCAGCTGGCCGACGCGGGCTACAACCCGATCATCGGCGTCGGGTTCGCCTACGGCGAGGACATCAAGAAGGCCGCCGAGGAGTACCCGGAGATCCAGTTCGCGGTCGTCGACTCGGGCTCCAACGCCCCCAACGTGACCGGTCTGCTCTTCGCCGAGGAGCAGGGCTCCTACCTGGCGGGCGTCGCGGCCGCGCACAAGGCCGAGAGCGGCCACGTGGGCTTCGTCGGCGGTGTCGAGAACGATCTGATCAAGAAGTTCCAGGCGGGCTTCGAGGCCGGCGTGAAGTCGGTCAAGAGCGACGCCAAGATCGACGTCAAGTACCTCACCCCTGACGGTGACTTCACCGGCTTCCGCGCCCCCGACAAGGGCAAGGTCGCGGCCGAGAAGATGTACCAGGACGGCGCCGAGATCGTCTACCACGCCTCCGGCGACTCCGGCCTCGGCGTGTTCCAGGCGGCGGCCGCGGCCAAGAAGAAGGCCATCGGCGTCGACTCCGACCAGCGCCAGACGGTCAAGGAGACCAACCTCCAGGAGGTCATCATGACCTCCATGCTCAAGCGCGTCGACGTCGGCGTGTTCGAGTTCATCAAGGCCTTCCAGGGCGGCGCCAAGGGCGGCAGCGACGTGATCTACGACCTGAAGGTGGACGGCGTCGGCCTGTCCACCACCGGCGGTGAGATCGACGACCTCGCCGACAAGATCGAAGCTGCCAAGAAGGACATCGTCGACGGCAAGATCACGGTCCCGACCACCCCGTGATCTGAGGAACGCCTCTCCGAGGGCCCGGCGTCCCGTGACCCGGGCCTTCGGCCTGTATCTGCCCAAGGAGAGATCGAATGAGCGGCCGATGAACCCTCAGATCGCCGCCGCGGTGCCGCCCGCCGTCCAGCTGGAGGGCATCACCAAGCGCTTCCCCGGTGTCGTGGCCAACCACGACATCAGCCTCACCGTCGAAGCCGGGACGGTGCACGCGATCGTCGGGGAGAACGGCGCCGGCAAGTCGACGCTGATGAAGATCCTCTACGGCATGCAGAAGCCGGACGAGGGCACGATCAAGGTGGACGGCCAAGAGGTCTCCTTCCGCACGCCGAGCGACGCCATCCACGCCGGCATCGGCATGGTCCACCAGCACTTCATGCTCGCCGACTACTTCACGGTGCTGGAGAACATCGTGCTGGGCGCCGAGCCGAGCACCGCGGGCGTGCTCGACAAGGCCGGCGCCCGCCGCCGCATCAACGAGCTGGCCGAGCGCCACGGCCTGCGGGTCGACCCCGACCGGCTTGTGGAGGACCTCGGCGTCGGCGACCGCCAGCGGGTGGAGATCCTCAAGGTCCTCTACCGCGGCGCGCGCATCCTCATCCTGGACGAGCCGACCGCCGTGCTCGTCCCGCAGGAGGTCGACGAGCTCTTCCAGAACCTGCGCGAGCTCAAGGCCGGCGGCCTCACCGTCATCTTCATCTCGCACAAGCTCGACGAGGTGCTCAGCATCGCCGACGCGATCACCGTGATCCGGCGCGGCACCACGGTCGCCGGCGTCGACCCCGCGGGCACCACCGCCCGCCATCTCGCCGAGCTCATGGTCGGCAGCGAGCTGCCCACCCCCGAGACCCGCGAGTCCACGGTCACCGACACCGTCATGTTCCAGGCGTCCGGCCTGACCATGGAGGCCGAGGGCGGCCGGCGACTGCTGGACGACGTGTCGTTCCAGATCCACCAGGGCGAGATCGTCGGCATCGCGGGCGTCGAGGGCAACGGGCAGTCCGAGCTGATCGAGGCCATCATGGGCATCCGCCCGGTGGGCGGCGAGCTCAGCCTCGGCGGCGAGGACATCGCCGCCTGGCCCACGCGCCGCCGCCGCGAGGCGGGCATCGCCTACATCCCCGAGGACCGCCACCGTCAGGGCCTGCTGCTGGAGGCCAGCCTCTGGGAGAACCGCGTGCTCGGCCACCAGACCAGGCCCCCGGCCCGCCGCGGCATCTGGATCGACCGGCGCGCGTCCAGGGCCGACACCCAGCGCATCGTCGAGGAGTACGACGTGCGCACCCCCGGCGTCGACACCCTGGCCCTGGCCCTGTCGGGCGGCAACCAGCAGAAGCTCATCGTCGGCCGCGAGATGAGCGGCGACCCCAAGGTGCTCATCGCCGCCCACCCCACCCGGGGCGTCGACGTGGGCGCGCAGGCCGCCATCTGGGAACACCTGCGCAACGCCCGCGCCGCCGGGCTGGCCGTGCTGCTCATCTCGGCGGACCTCGACGAGCTGATCGGCCTGTCCGACACGCTGTACGTGATCTATAGAGGGCGGTTCGCCGCCCGGCTCGACCCGTCCGGCGTCACGCCGGAGCGGCTCGGCGGCTACATGACCGGTGCCATCACCGGCACTGAGGAGGCGTGATGCCCGCGGGGCTCTTCAGGGCGCTGCTCACCGTCGCGGGCGCCGCCGCGGCCATCGTGCTGGCCATCGGCATCTCCAGTGTGGCGATCGTCGCCGCGGGCGCCAGCCCGGCGGCCGCGTTCGCCGCGTTCTTCGACTTCGGCGCCACCGAGAAGGCCGTGTCGACCAGCATCGCCGACATGCTCAACCGGGCGGTGACGCTGTTCATCGCCGGCCTGGCCGTGGCCATCGGCTTCCGGATGAACCTCTTCAACATCGGCGTCGAGGGCCAGTACCGCATCGCGGCCATCTGCGCCGCCTTCGTCGGCTCGACGTTCGTCGCGCCCGCGCCGATCCAGATCGCCGTGATCATCATCGTGGCGGCGGCCGCCGGCGGCCTGTACGCGCTGATCCCGGCCGTGATGAAGGTGACCCGGGGCGTCAACGAGGTCATCTCCACGATCATGCTCAACTACATCGCGATCAACCTGGCCGCGTACCTGGTCCGCGGCCCGTTCGCCGGCGAGCGGGCGGAGGGGCAGCTCACCACGAGCACGCCCGCGCTGCCCGAGTCGGCGTGGTTCCCGAACGTGAACGTGCTGCTGGAGATGTTCGGCCTGCCCGCGCCGCGCGGCGACGGCCTGTGGGGCTTCCTGATCGTCGCCGTCCTGCTCGGCGTCGGGATCTGGCTGGTGCTGGAGCGCACCAGGTTCGGCTTCGAGGTCAAGGCCAGCGGACTCAACGCGCCGGCCGCGCTCGCCTCCGGCGTCGACCCCAAGAAGATGGTCATCTCCGCGATGGTGCTCTCAGGAGCGGTCGCGGGCCTCATCGGCCTGCCCGAGCTCCTCGGCGACGAGCACGCCTTCGGCTCCAACTTCACCCCCGGCCTGGGCTTCCTCGGCATCGCCGTGGCCCTGCTGGGCCGCAACAAGCCCGCGGGCATCGCGGTGGCCGCGCTGCTGTTCGGCTTCCTGGACCGGGCGCAGGGTCCGCTGCAGTTCGCGGACGTGCCGCCCTCGGTCATCACGATCATGCAGGGCACCATCGTCCTCCTGGTGGTCATCGCCAACGAGGTCACCAGCAGGGTCGCGCTGCGGCGCGAGGAACGGCGGGCCGCCCAGGCGCTCGGCAGGAACACTCCCGTTGAGGTGGCAGGATGACCAGGACCCGCAAGTACCATCTGGCGCTCATCGGCGTCGCCGCGGCGATCCTGCTGGTGTCGCTGATCCGCCTGATCACCGGGGCCAACGAGATCACCTCGTCCGGCACGTTCGCGGCCGCGCTCATGCTGGCGGTGCCGATCGGGCTGGCCGGGCTCGGCGGCCTGTGGGCCGAGCGGGCCGGCGTGGTCAACATCGGCCTCGAAGGCATGATGGTGCTCGGCACGTGGTTCGCCGGCTGGGCGGGCTACCAGTGGGGCCCCTACGCGGCGCTCGTCGCCGGGCTGCTCGCGGGCGCGATCGGCGGCCTCATCCACGCCATCGCCACCGTCACCTTCGGCGTCGACCACATCATCAGCGGCGTGGCCATCAACCTGCTCGGCCCCGGCGTCACCCGGTTCCTGTCCGAGGTGCTCTACAAGGAGGGCAGCCACGCCAACCAGGCGGGAGCGGGCATCACCACCTCGCCCGCGCTGTCGTCCGCGGCGCCCGAGCTGAGCCTGCCGCTGCTGTCCGACGGGCCCGACTGGCTGGGCAGCCTGGAGAGCACCAGGTGGTTCCTGCTCGGCGACCTGGCGGGCATCCTGCGCGGGCTCACGCACAACGTGAACGTGCTGGTCATCCTGGCCGTGCTGATGCTGCCGCTGACGTTCTTCGTGCTCTGGCACACCTCGTTCGGGCTGCGGCTGCGCTCGGCGGGCGAGAACCCGTGGGCGGCCGAGTCGCTGGGCGTGAACGTCTACCGGATCAAGTACATCGCGGTGGTCATCTCCGGCGCGTTCGCCGGACTGGGCGGCGTGTTCCTGGTCTTCGTCAGCACCAAGTACGTCGAGGGCCAGACGGCCGGGCGCGGCTTCATCGGACTCGCCGCCATGATCTTCGGCAACTGGCGGCCCGGCGGGCTCGCGGCCGGCGCCGCGCTCTTCGGGTACGCCGACGGCCTGCAGCTGCGCAGCCAGGGGGCGATCACGTCCTTCCTGCTCCTGGGCGCGATCCTGCTGCTGGTCTACCTCGGCGTCAGGCTCCGTAAGGCGGACGGGCTGTCGGCGCTCGGCGCCAGGGACTACACGGTCATGGGCGGCGCCGTGGTGGGCGCGGCCGGGCTCTTCTGGCTCTGGCTGACCGTCGACCGGCTGCCGAACGAGTTCGTCTTCATCACGCCGCACGTGCTCACGCTGCTGGTGCTCCTCGTCGCGTCGCAGCGGCTGCGGATGCCCAAGGCCGACGGCGTACGCTACCGACGGGGGGAACAGCATTGATCATCGATTGGGACTCTCTGCGCGCCAAGGCCGCGGAGGCCATGCACCACGCCTACGCTCCGTACTCGAAGTTCCCGGTCGGCGCCGCCGCGCTGGTCGACGACGGGCGCGTGGTCACCGGCTGCAACGTGGAGAACGCCTCCTACGGCGTGGGGCTGTGCGCCGAGTGCGGGCTGGTGTCCGCGCTGCAGGCGTCCGGCGGCGGCCGGCTGCTGGCCTTCACCTGCGTCGACGGCCATGGTGAGCTGCTCATGCCGTGCGGCCGCTGCCGGCAGCTGCTGTTCGAGTTCGGCGGTGCCGACCTGCTGGTCGAGACCGTCGACGGGCCCAAGCGGATGGCCGAGATCCTGCCGTACGCGTTCGGCCCCGACGACCTGTCCCGGGTGTCGTGATGGACGTCATCGAGGTCATCGTCGCCAAGCGCGACGGCGGGGAGCTGACCGGCGCCCAGATCGACTGGGTGATCGACGCCTACACGCGCGGCGAGGTCGCCGACGAGCAGATGGCCGCGCTGGCGATGGCGATCCTGCTCAACGGCATGAACCGGCGTGAGATCGCCGGCTGGACCCGGGCGATGATCGACTCCGGCGAGCGGATGGACTGGTCGGCGCTCGACCGGCCCACCGCCGACAAGCACTCCACCGGCGGCGTCGGCGACAAGATCACGCTGCCGCTGGCGCCGCTGGTCGCCGCCTGCGGCGCCTACGTGCCGCAGCTCTCCGGCCGCGGCCTCGGCCACACCGGCGGCACGCTCGACAAGCTGGAGTCGATCCCCGGCTGGCGGGCCTCGCTCTCCAACGACGAGATGCTCGGCGTGCTGCGCGAGGCGGGCGCGGTCGTCTGCGCCGCCGGGTCCGGGCTGGCCCCCGCCGACAAGAAGCTGTACGCGCTGCGCGACGTCACCGGAACCGTCGAGTCCATCCCGCTCATCGCCTCGTCGATCATGTCCAAGAAGATCGCGGAAGGCACCGGGGCGCTGGTGCTGGACGTGAAGGTGGGCTCGGGGGCGTTCATGAAGACCCCGGAGCGGGCCCGCGAACTGGCCGAGACCATGGTCGCGCTCGGCGCCGACGCGGGCGTGCGCACGGTCGCGCTGCTCACCGCCATGGACCGGCCGCTCGGCCTGGCCGTGGGCAACGCCCTGGAGGTCGAGGAGTCGGTCGACGTCCTCGCGGGCGGCGGGCCGTCCGACGTGGTGGAGCTGACCGTACGGCTCGCGCGGGAGATGCTGGAGGCCGCCGGGGTGTCCGGCAAGGACCCGGCCGACGCGCTGCGCGACGGGTCGGCGATGGACGCCTGGCGGCGGATGATCGCCGCCCAGGGCGGCGACCCGGACGCGCCGCTGCCCCGCGCGGGCGAGACGCTGACGGTCGAGGCGCCGTCGTCCGGCGTGCTGACCCGGCTGGACGCCTACGCGGTGGGCCTGGCCGCCTGGCGGCTCGGCGCGGGCCGGGCCCGCAAGGAGGACCCGGTCTCGGCGGGCGCCGGCGTTACCCTGCACGCCAAGCCCGGAGACCGGGTCACCCGGGGCGAGCCGCTGCTGACCCTGCACGCCGACGACGCCGCCCGGTTCGAGCGGGCGCTGGCGGCGCTGGACGGCGGCTACGAGGTCGGCGAGACGGCCGGCGACGCGCTGCCGCTGGTCATCGAGCGGATCACACCGTGATGAACGCGTACAGCGCCCGGTGGTTCGACTTCGTGCTGTTCACCGTGTGGTCGACCGGCGACGGCCGCACGGCGCCCTTGACGAACAGGTAGTCGATCTTCCTGGAGCCCAACGTGGGCTTCGCGCCGTAGCCGGTCATGCCGTAGCCGCCGAGCGTGGTCCTGGCGATGCCCGTGCGGTTCGCGTCGACGCCGACGACGCGGATCGTCGAGGCGTTCATCAGCCTCCTGGCGTCCGCGCCGAGCCGGATGCCGGAGCCCGCCAGGCCCGTGTCGCCCGGCCCGGCGCAGGCGTTCCTGCGGTTCTCCTGGGGCAGGTGCATGGAGGCCGCGAACACCGGCGTCCCCGTCGCCCGCATCGTGAACCTCGCCGCGATGGCGCTGGTGCGCTTCCACTTGTAGGCGTACGCGGCGCCGTCGTCGTTGCTGGGCGGCTTGTACAGGGTGCACCCGGCCCCGCCGGCGTACGAGGTGCCCGGCTTCAGCCAGCCCGCGCTCCAGTACTTGGAGGTCTCGGCCAGCTTCAGCGTCCTGGTGTTGTAGATGATCCCGTTGGTCTGACGCTTCTTCAGGTCGCCGAGCGACTGCCGGTCGCAGTGGTGGGATCCGCCCCACGGCTGCGGGTCGTCCCAGGCGACGATCGCCTTGAAGGTGCCCGCCGGGTAGCCGAACTTGGCGGAGAGCTGGTCGGCGTAGGCCCTGGCCTGCCCGATGCCGCGCACCTGCTGGACGATCAGCAGGTCGGGCGCCCGCACGCCGGACGTGCCCGTCCTGCCGCTGTCGTCGACCAGCATCGAGGTGAGGTGGGCCGGGCCCGAGATCCGGGTGCACGACCCGTCGGCGTTGTTCATCACCAGGTTCTCGATGTTGTCGTTGTAGACCCGGAGGACCTGGTCCGTCTCCCGCGCGTGCGCCGCGGGCGTCGTGACCGCGGCGGTGAGCACGGCGGTCGCCGCGACCGTCTTGACTGAGCGGTGTAAGAAGAACATCGCCGCAGCGTACCGGCGAAAGGTCCGGAAGGTCACCGGGCGAGGAGCGGCGCGGCGTCCTCTGCGAAGATCGCGCACAGCACGGCGCGCTGCGTGGGCAGGGCGGCCGCGTGGCGGGCGCGGCCCTCGTCGGTGATGCGCACGAACACGCCCCGCCGGTCGGAGTCGCAGGCCCGGCGCGTGACCAGCGCGGCCCTCTCCAGGCGGGCCACCACCCGCGACAGCGCGCTCTGGCTCAGGTGGACCTCCTCGCAGAGCTCCTGGATGCGCAGCTTCCTGTCGTGGTGGACGATCCGGTCGAGGACCTCGAACTCGCTGGGCCCCAGCCCGTGCTTGGCACCCAGCTCGCGCTCCAGCGCGCACATGGCCCTGGCGTGCCTGGCCAGGACGTAGTGCCAGGTGTCGACCGCGAACTGATCGTCCATGCGCGGAGGTTACCACGCCGTAAAGATCTCTGTAAGACGCCGCCGCGCGGGCGCCGGACCTGTCGCGCCGGGCCGCTCCGCCTCCCCTCCTGATGCCGATCGGGTCACCGGCGCATCGCCGGCGCGGTCACCGGGCATCCAGGTCACATGACCCCGTTCGTACGGGCCGCCGTCGCCTTTCTCGCGTGCGGCGCGGCCCTGATCTCCTGCGGCACGGCGCCCCCCGGCGCGACCTCGGCGGGCAGCACAACGTCCTCCGCCCCCGGGTCGCCCGCCACCGGGACACCCACCGCCGCACCCGCCCCGAGCCCCACCGGCACCGCCCCCGTCCAGGTCGAACGCGACGGCATCGAGCCGGCGACGGTCACCGGGGTGCGGGTCGGCCGGCATCCCGCGTACGACCGGGTGGTCGTCGACCTCGACGGCGACGTCCCCGGCTACACCGTGCGGTGGGTCCGCGAGCTGGAACAGGACGGGTCCGGCCGGCCCATCGACCTGAACGGCGGCCACGCCCTGCACCTGCGGCTCACCCCCGCCGACGCCCACGACGAGGACGGCGTGCCCACCTGGACCGGCACCGCCGTGCCCCCGTCGGGGACCGTCACCGCCATCGCCAAGACCGGCGACTTCGAGGGCGTCGTCGGCATCGCCCTGCTGACCGGCGCGGTCAAGGGCTTCGAGGTCCGTGAGCTCAGCGACCCGCCCCGCCTGGTGGTCGACGTGGCACACTGATCGTGTGGTGAGAAAGATCGAAGGACCTTCGCGCGTCCCGGTGCCGGGCGGCAAGCTCATCGACGAGCACGTGGGCCGGGTCAACAGCGGCGACGAGGCGGTCTCCATCGCCCACATGGTCGCCCCGCCCGGCTGGGAGGAGCCCGCCCAGACCCCGGAGTTCGCCGAGTACACCCTCGTGCTGCGCGGCGCCGTCCTGGTCGAGCACGCGGGCGGCACCACCGAGGTGCTCGCCGGCCAGACCCTCGTCACCGAGCCGGGCGAGAGGATCCGCTACCGCACCGGCGACGAGGGCGCCGAGTACATCGCGGTGTGCCTGCCCGCCTTCAGCCCCGATTCCGCCCGTCGCGACGAGTGACGCGGCCCTGGTGGCTCGTATCATGGGCGGATGAGTCCCACGATTGACGAGATCCGGCGCGCGCCCAAGGTTCTGCTGCACGACCATCTCGACGGTGGTCTTCGCGCCGAGACCATCGTGGACCTGGCCCGCGACTCCGGCTACGACCGGCTGCCCACCACCGACCCCGGCAACCTGCGCCAGTGGTTCGAGGAGGCGGCCGACTCCGGTTCGCTGGAGCGCTACCTCGAGACCTTCCAGCACACCGTCGGCGTCATGCAGACCCGCGAGTCGCTCGCCCGCGTCGCCGCCGAGTGCGCCGAGGACCTCGCCGCCGACGGCGTCGTCTACGCCGAGGTGCGCTTCGCCCCCGAGCAGCACACCGCCGACGGGCTCACCCTCGACCAGGTGGTGCAGGCCGTGCTGGAGGGCTTCCGCCAGGGCTCCGAAGGGCGCGGCATCCGCGTCGGCACGCTGCTCACCGCCATGCGCCATCAGGCCCGCTCGATGGAGATCGCCGAGCTGGCCGTGCGCTACCGCGACGTCGGCGTCGTCGGCTTCGACATCGCCGGCGCCGAGGCCGGCTACCCTCCCACCCGCCACCTCGACGCGTTCGAGTATCTCCAGCGGGAGAACGCCCACTTCACCATCCACGCCGGCGAGGGGTTCGGCCTGCCGTCCATCTGGCAGGCCATCCAGTGGTGCGGCGCCGACCGGCTCGGCCACGGCGTGCGCATCATCGACGACATCTCCGTCGCCGACGACGGCTCCGCCAAGCTCGGCCGGCTGGCCGCGTACGTGCGCGACAAGCGCATCCCGCTGGAGATGTGCCCCACCTCCAACCTCCAGACCGGCGCCGCCGCGTCGATCGCCGAGCATCCGATCGGGCTGCTGCGCCGCCTCTACTTCCGGGTCACGGTCAACACCGACAACCGGCTGATGAGCTCCACCAGCGTGTCGCAGGAGTTCGCCCAGCTGGTCGAGGCGTTCGGCTACGGCTGGGACGACCTGCAGTGGTTCACGGTCAACGCGATGAAGTCGGCCTTCCTGCCGTTCGACGAACGTCTCGCGCTGATCAACGGCGTGATCAAGCCCGGATTCGCCCAGCTCAAGTGGCAGCCGTGAAACAGGTCTTCCGTTCCAAGACCGCCTACGTCTTCGGCTGGGTCTGGGTCGTGTTCGCCGCCGCCAATGTGGTCGACCTGATCGTCCGCTACAGCGGGAAGCCGTCCCTGGTGGCGCTGGCCGTGCTGGGCGCGCTCACCGCCGTCGTGTACGTCGTCGCCCTGCGCCCGGCCACCGTCCTCACCGAGCCCGGACTGCTGGGCCGCACGCCGTTGCGGTCCACGTTCGTGCCCTGGGCCTCGGTCGACGACGTGACCGTCTCCCACTCGATCAACGTCACCCACTCCGGCGGGCGGTTGCTGCGCCTGTGGACCCCGATGACCTCGGCCAGGGAGCGCGCCAAGGCCCAGCGCCGCGGCGCCGCCCCCGTACGGCGCGGCCGCTACCAGACCGAGCCCACGCTGACCAAGGGCGAGCAGGCGGCGGCGGAGGTCTTCGCGGGCAGGACCCACGCCGACTGGGTGGCCGACCAGATCACCGGCCGCGCCGAGCAGGCCAGGTTCCGCAAGGAGGAGCCGGGGCCGGCGCGGACGAACTGGGCCTACGACTCCGTCGCGGCCGCCGTGGTGGCGCTGGCCCTGATCGTCGCCGCCGTCGTGGCCGGCTAGCGTCCGGCCTGCCCGGCCTGGTGGGCCAGGATGCGCAGCGCGTCGGCGGAGCCCGGGTCGTTCGGCGTGTAGATCTCCAGCCGATGGTCGGGGCTGTCGGGCTGGAGCCACACCTGGTAGTCGACGCTCACGGCGCCGACGGTCGGGTGGCGCAGGAGCATCGTGCCCACCGTGCAGTCGGAGACGTCGCCCGTCGCCCACAGCGCCGCGAAGGCGTCGCTGCGCATCGTGAGCTCGCCGACGAGCCCGGCCAGCCGGGCGTCCATGGGGTAGCGGCCCGCGGTGAGCCGCAGGTAGGCGACGTGGACGCGGGCGAGCTCCGGCCAGTTGCGGTGCAGGTCGCGGGTGAGCGGGTCGAGGAAGAACATCCGCGGCACCGACGGCCGCCGGGCGGGGTCCGCCGGCGCGTCGAAGGCGGCGTGCCCGGCCATGAGCGCGTGGCCGGCGCGGTTCCACGCGAGCACGTCGCCGCGCCGGCCGAGCACGAGGGCGGGCACGGCCGCGCCGAGACTCTCCAGGAGTGCGAGGACCCTCGGGTGCGGCGTCTCGGGGCCCGGGTCGGCCGGGCGCGCCACGGGGCGCTGCCGGGCCAGGTTGTGCAGGTGGACGGTCTCGACCGGGTCGAGCTTGAGCGCCCGCGCGAGCGCGTCGAGAACCTGCTCCGAGGCCGTCTCGGCCTGGCCCTGTTCGAGCCGCGTGTAGTAGCCGGCGCTCACCCCTGCGAGCCGGGCGAGCTCCTCGCGCCGCAGGCCCGGCACGCGGCGGAAGGAGCCGTAGGTGCGCAGGCCGAGCTCCGCCGGGGTCACCCGGTCACGGCGGCTCTTCAGGAACGTGCCGAGGCTGTCCACGATCCGAGCCTAGAAGAGCGGCCCGGCCGGTGGGTGCACCTGTCGTGGGTACCCACGACAGGGGAGTGGCCCCGGCGGGCGCGGGTGCCGCACCGTCGAGGCCATGACTCGACAGCGATCTCACGGCCTGCGGGCCTGGCTCGGCCTCCTGGTGATCCTCTGCCCGGTGCTCCTGGTCTCGATGGACGGGTCGATCCTGTTCCTGGCGATGCCCCGGATCAGCGCCGCCCTCTCGCCGACGGCCGACCAGGCGCTCTGGCTCCTGGACGTCTACGGATTCGCCGTCGGGTCCCTGCTGATCGCGTTCGGCAACCTCGGAGACCGGTACGGCCGGCTGCGGCTGCTGATGATCGGCGCCGCGGTCTTCGGCGCCGGTTCCGCCGGCGCGGCGTTCGCGCCGAACGTGGAGCTGCTCATCGCCTTCCGCGCCCTCATGGGGGTGGCGGGGGCCACGCTGCTGCCGTCGGCGCTGGCGGTGCTGAGCGAGCTGTTCCCCGACCCGCGACGGCGGGCGCGCGCCATCGGGATCTTCGCGGCCACGTTCGCCGCCGGGTTCGCGATCGGGCCGGTCGTCGGCGGCGTCCTGCTGGAACGGTTCTGGTGGGGTTCGGTCTTCCTGATCAACCTGCCCGTCATCGCCCTGTTCCTGCTGCTCGGGCCCGTCCTGCTGCGTGAGGCGCGCGCCACCCGGCCCGGCCGGGTCGACGCGCTCAGCGTGCTGAGCTCGGCCGGGGGGCTGCTCCTGGCCAGTTACGGGATCAAGCACGCCGCCGCGGACGGACTGTCGGCGGTCCCGGTGGCGGCGGTCGTCGCCGGGGCGTGTCTGCTGGTGTGGTTCGCCCGCCGCCAGCGGGAGCTGGAACACCCGTTGATCGACTTCTCCCTGTTCCGCGACCGCGTCTTCGCGCTGGCGATCCTCACCGGGCTGCTGCCCCTGGCGGCTTGGTCGGCGGCGGCCTATCTCGCCGGGATGTACCTGCAGTCCGTCCTGGACGTGCCGGTCCTGCGGGCGGCGCTTCTCGCGCTCCCGGGGGCGGCGGTCCTGACGGTCGTGTGCGTCGTCACGCCGGCCGTGATCGACCGCGTCGGCAAGAGGACGGCGCTCGCCGCCTGCCACCTGTGCGTCGCCGCCGGACTCCTCCTGCTGCTCCTGACCGGCGTCTCGGGCGGGATCGGCTGGTACGTCGCCTCGACGGTGGTCGCGGGCGTCGGCTACGGCATCTCGTTCAGCGTCGTCGCCGACACGGCCGTGGCCGCCGTGCCCGTGGAGCGGGCGGGGTCGGCGAGCGCGATCGCCGAGACCTCCAACGAGCTCGGCAACGCTCTCGGCATCGCGCTGCTGGGCTCGCTCGCCGCCCTGGTGTTCCGGCTCCAGGGGCCGGATCTCGCCCCGACCCTCGACGAGACCCGCCGGCTCGCCGAGGTGGCCCCGGCGGCCGTCGCCGAGGCGAAGGCGGCTTTCGTCACCGGCCTGCACGTCGCCGCGGCGGTCGCCGCCGCGCTGCACGCCGTGCTCGGCGTTCTGGTCCTGCGCCTCCTCGCCCGGCCGTCCGCACCGGGGGACGGATCGGCGCGCGCCGGTCGCCGGCGTGCCAGGGTGGAGGGATGACGACCGCGGCCCAGCTTCGCAAGACCGCCCTCTCTCACCCCCAGGCGGCCGAAGGCGGCGGCCCGGTGTTCACCGTGGGCGGCGAGGAGTTCGCCGCCCTGGACCCGGACGCCCACGTGCGGCTGCGGCTGCCCGCCGCCGACGCTGAGGACCTGGTCTCCCAGCACGCGACGGCCGCGCGGTCGGGCGACTGGGTGCGGCTGCCGATCGCCGACATCAACGGCCAGGCGCTCGACCACTGGGTGCGGCGGGCCTGGCTCTCGTGCGCCCCGCCGGAGCTCGCCGCCCTGGCGTCGGCGGCGGAGAGGGCCGACGGGGCCGGCGACCTGCCGAAGGCGATCGGGCGCCCCGCGACCCGGGCGCTGGTGGGCGCCGGCATCACCACGCTCGACCAGGTCGCCCGCCTCTCGGACGCGGAGCTCGGCGCGCTGCACGGGGTCGGGCCGAAGGCGGTGAGGATCCTGAGGGAGGCGCTTGACGCCCGCTGACCTCACCCGCCCGGGGTCCGCCAGGCGTCGAGGTGGGCGTCGATGAACGCGCCCAGCGACGTGGGCTCGCGTCCGGTGATCAGCTTCACGGTGGGGGAGAGCTCGGCGAAGCCGCCCTCCCGGACGCGGCGGTAGAGGTCGTCGAGGATGCCCGCCGTCCAGGGGTCCAGGCCGTCGGCGGCCTCCTGCGGTACGGGGTCCTCGGCGCGGATCTCGTGACCGAGGCGCGCGGAGAGCTCCTTGGCCACGGCCTCGACCGTGAGCGCCTCGGGGCCGGTGATCGTGTACGCCCGGCCGCGGTGGTCGTCCGGCGCGCGGAGCGCGGCCACGGCGACCTCGGCGATGCCGCGCGCGTCGACCCACGCCAGCGGCGCGCCGCCCGAGGACAGGCTCAGGACGCGGTCGTCCCGTACGGCGGCCAGGTGGAACCGGGGGTCGGTCAGGATCTGGTGGAACCAGGACGGGCGGAGCAGGGTCCAGGAGGCGGCCCGGGTGACGACCGCGTCCTCGACCCGGCGCGTCCAGTGGTCCGGCGCGAGGGTCTCGGCTCCCTGCTCGGACAGCAGGACGACGTGCGCGTCCGGGTTGGCCTCGACCACGCCGGCCACGAGGTCCGGGGCGGCGGGAAGGTCCGGGCGCATGAGGTAGACCGCGTCCACGCCCGCGGCCGCCTCGCGCCAGGTCGCCGGGTCGTCCCAGTCGAAGCGGACCTGATCGGTGCCGGCGGGCCGGGACGATCCGGCGCGGACGGGGAGTCCGGCGCGGCGCAGCCGGGTGACCACCTCGCGTCCCGTCTTGCCGCGAGCACCGGTCACCAGGATCGTGTGGGTCATGTCGTGGGCGCCCTTCGTAGATGCTTGAGTGAATCAAGCATTACCTTGGCACACATACTTGAGTACATCAAGTTCTTGGTAGAGTGATGCCATGGCCGTATCCTCGGGACCCGTCACCGCGTCGACCGACGCCGAACGCGCCATGTTCGACTTCGTCGACGCCTACGACCGCGCCTTCGAGACCGCCGCCCTGGAGCACGGCCTGAGCGTGGCCCAGGCCTGCGTGCTCGGACGGCTCACCCGGCGGATCGGGATGCGCGAGCTGGCCGACGAGATCGGCTGCGACGCCTCCAACGTCACCCAGATCATCCGCAGGCTGGAGGCGCGCGACCTGGTCCGCCGCCAGCCGCACCCCGACGACCGCCGCTCCCGCCACATCGTCAGGACCGCCGACGGGACCGCCCTGTACGCCGCCTTCGAGGAGTCCTTCGCGTTCGCCCGGTCCGCCATCGCCAACCTGGACGCCCGCGAACAGGACCAGCTGGCCACCCTCCTCCGCAAGGCCCTCAACGGCGGCCAGGCCCACTCCAGCCGATGACGCGCCTCAGCGGTCGCGGTTGACGAAGCGGTCCATGCCGGCCTGGGCGATTCCCGAGTCCTCCACTTCCTTGGCGGCCTCCGTCTCCACGGCGAAGGCGGCCTCCACCTCCTCCAGTGACGGGCGCAGGAGGCGCAGGTGGACGCCGGTGGCCGTGCCCGGCAGGGTCCAGCGGTGGACGAGGCCGATCGCCATGTCCAGGAGGGCGTCCGGGGTCACGATCTCGTCCAGGATGCCGAGCCGCTGCGCCTCCTCGGCGCCGATCCGGGCCGAGTCCAGCACGAGCCGCAGCGCCCGGCCGCCGATGAGGCGGCGCAGCAGGAGGCTGGAGGCGTTGGAGATCGACAGGCCGATGTGGTTCTCGGGCAGGAAGTACTCGGCGGCGGGGGTGCCGAGGCGGGCGTCGAAGCAGAGGGTCCACTCGGCGGCGCCGCCGACGCACAGGCCGTTGACGGCGGCCACCACGGGCACCCGGGTCTGCAGGACGGCCCTGGTCAGGTCATGGAAGAGCGCGACCTCGTCCAGCAGGGACCGGCCGACCGCCTCGTTGATGTCCTCGCCCGCCGAGAACGCCCGCCCGGTGCCCGTCACCACGATGCCTCTGACCGGGCCGTCGCCGTGGTCGCGGACGGCCTGCGCGAGGTCCCTGCGCATGCCGGCGGTGAGCGCGTTGAGCTTCTCCGGACGGTTCAGGGTGATGACGGCCACCTCGTCGCGGACCGTGATGTCGATCATGACCTCTCCTCTGCGAAGGCGAACGCCCCGGCCCGCTGGTCGGGCCGGAGCAGGTGACGCTTCTCGATACGGGCGGACGGGGTGAGCCGGAAACCGTCCACGAACTCCACGTACGCCGGGACCTTGAAGCGGGCCAGACGCTCGGCGGCGTGCGCGACCAGGCTCGCGGCCGTCTCCCTGTCGGCCGCATGGCCCGGCCTGAGCTGGACGAACGCCTTCGGCAGCTCGCCCCACAGCTCGTCGGGCACCGGGACGACGGCGGAGTTGAGCACGGCCGGGTGCTCGCCGAGGACGCGCTCGACCTCGGCGCAGGAGATGTTCTCGCCGCCCCTGCGCACCATGTCCTTCAGCCGCCCGCGGTGGTGGATGTAGCCGTGCTCGTCCTGGAAGCCCAGGTCGCCGGTGTGGTACCAGCCGCCGCGAAAAGCCGCGGCGGTGGCTTCCGGGTGGTTCCAGTAGCCCTTCATCATCGGCGTGCCGCGGACCAGGATCTCGCCAGTCTCCTCGTCGACCCTGACCTCCTTGCCCGCCGGGGGCCGGCCCATGGCGCCGGTGCCGACGGTGTCCACGGCCTCCGGGCCGGCGAGCAGGTCGGGGCCGCTCTCGGTCGACCCGTACAGCTCCCGCCACGGCGCGCCCCAGCGCTCCTCGAACGCGCGGTGCAGGTTCGGCGCGATGCCGGAGCACAGCACCAGCCGCATGCGGTTGTCCCGGTCGAGGTCGTGCGGCGGCTGCTTGTACAGGAGCAGCGGCATCGTGCCGAGCACGTACGTGAGCGTCGCGCCGTGCTCGCGGACGGCGGGCCAGAAGCCGGAGGCGGAGAAGCGGGGGAGCACCACGTGCGGGATGCCGCCCATCAGGCACATGAGGGTGGTCCACTGCGGATCCATGTACGAGTGCGCCTGCGCGATGATCATGACATCGTCGTCGCGGAGTCGCACGCTGTCGGCGACGATGCGCGCGCAGCGGATCCAGTAGTCGTGGGTGAGCAGGCAGGCCTTGGGGAAGCCGGTCGTGCCCGAGGTGTACTGAAAATTCGCAATATCATCCGCGTCAGGCAAGATGTCGGGCGGCGACGCGGGCCCGGACAGCGCGTCCAGCGTGTAGACGCGGCCGGGCAGGTGCGGGACGTGCTCCGGCGTCGTCAGCGTGGCCACCGCGCCCGAGTCGCGCAGCACGTGCTCCAGGTCGGCGGCCCGGTACCGGACGTTGACCGGCACCGTGATCGCCCCGGCCTTGAGCACGGCCAGCCAGCTCAGCGGCCAGCCGGCGACGTTCTCCATCATGATCGCCACCCGGTCGCCGGGCCGGACGCCCTCGGCGGCGAGCGCCCCGGCCAGCCGGTCGGACTCGGCGTCCGCCCCGGCGAAGCTCAGCGACGCCTCGGGGAAGCGCAGGAACTCGCGTCCGCCGTACCGCTGCGCGGCGTGGCGGACCAACTCGGGAATCGTTCGGTACGGGTCAGTCACGAGGCGGCTCCCAGGGCAGGTCGGGCAGCAGGGAGAGGTCGGCGATCGGCAGCGGGCGGGCCGGTGCCCGGACGGCCGCCAGCCCGATGGCCACGAACTCCGCGCACACCTGCTCCAGCGTCGAGTCGCCGTCCGGGCGGTACCACTCGCTGGTGCCGGTGCACATGGTCATGAGGGCGAGCCGGGTCAGCTTCTGGTCGGCGACGTGGAAGACGCCCTCCCTTACCCCGTCGGCCACCGCCTGCCGCCAGCGGTCCTCGTACGCGTCGCGCAGCGCGATGACCTCGGCGAGGGCTGCGGAGCCGGGGGTGAGCGCGCGCAGCTCGCCGTCCATGACCCGGGTGGTCAGCGGGTTCAGCGCGTGGGTGGCGGTGAGCGAGCTGATCAGCAGGGCCAGCCGCTCGGCGGCGCCGGCCACGCCGTCGACCACGGTCGCGGTGGCCTCGACGAGACCCCGGTGCCCCGAGATGAGCAGGTCGGCGAGGAGGGCTTCCTTGCTGGGGACGTGGTGGTAGATGCCGGCGTTCGTCATGCCGACGGTACGGGCGAGATCGCGGATGGTCGTGGCCGCGTACCCCTGACGGGCGAAGAGCAGCACCGCCGCGGTCCTGATGCGCAGACCGGCGTCGGCGTCGCGGTCGGTGAGGTACGTGGCGAGGGGAGTCATCGGCCTACCGAACGTTCGGTTACTCGGATATGTCGCACGATAAACCACAAAAGGGGCATCGCCTAGAGGGAAGGTTCGGTGAGACCAACGGACACTTCGGTCTCACGTGGCGAACCAGTGAGACCATCCCGGACGTTTGGTCTCACGGGTGAGACCAAACGTCCGTGACGGGTCAGCGCCAGGCTTCGAGGAGCTCGCCCGGGGTGACGTGGCGGATCCCGTCGACGGCGCATCCGGCCCGGGAGACGGCGTAGAGGGGGGTGCCGGCGTCGGCGCCGGGCATCTTCGACCGGTGCGTCCTCGGGCAGTGCGCGGGCCAGGAGAACGAGGGCGTCATGCCAGGACCGCGGCTCGCGCTCCTGGAAGGGGCGTCCGGTCCTGCTGGCGCGGCACTTGTCCAGCGCACGTCCCAGGACCACCAATTGTGGACCGTCCACAAATGGTGGTCTCAGCGGTGGAGTCAGAGTCCCAGGGCGGCGCTCAGGTCGGTTTTCAGGGCGGCCAGGTCTTCGGCCGCGCGGGCGCGGGCCGGGGCGACGTCGTCCGCCACCGGGACCACGACCTCCAGGTAGCACTTGAGCTTCGGCTCGGTGCCCGAGGGCCGGACCACCACCCGGGCGTCGCCCGACAGCGTGAAGCGCAGGCCGTCCGTCGGCGGCAGCCCGCCGTCACCGCGGCTCAGGTCGTCGATCCGCACCACCTCGTGGCCGCCGAGCCGGTCCGGCGGGGTGGCGCGCAGGCGGGTCATGGCGTCCTTGATGAGGGACAGGTCGGCGACCCGGAAGGACAGCTGGGTCGTGGCGTGCAGGCCGTAGCGCCGGGCCTGGTCGTCGAGGAGGTCCAGCAGCGTGCGGCCGTCGCGCTTGGCGCCGGCGGCGATGGCCGTCACCGTCAGGGCGGCGCCGATGCCGTCCTTGTCGCGGACCGGCAGCTCCGGGGAGCCGCCGCGGGTGGTGCCGACGCTGTAGCCGATGGCCTCCTCGTAGCCGAAGACCAGGCCGGGGCCGGCCTTGATGATCCACTTGAAGCCGGTCAGGGTCTCGCCGTAGCCGACGCCGTGGGCGCGGGCGATCTTGCCGAGCAGGGTCGAGGAGACGATCGTGGTGGCCACCATGCGCTCGCCCGACGTGTGCGTGATGACGTGCTCCGCCAGCAGGCCGCCCACCTCGTCGCCGGTGAGCATGCGGCAGCCGCCGCCCGGCAGCGGGACGCCCACCGCGCACCGGTCTGCGTCGGGGTCGTTGGCCAGCACCAGGTCGGCGCCCGCCGTCGCGGCCAGGGCGACGGCCAGGTCCATCGCGCCCGGCTCCTCCGGGTTGGGGAAGGCCACGGTCGGGAAGTCGGGGTCGGGGTCGCGCTGCTCCGCCACCGGCAGCGGCGGCTCGAAGCCGGCCGCCGCGAAGGCCCGCGCGAGCGTGTCCGCGCCCACGCCGTGCAGCGGCGTGTAGGCCACCCGCAGGTCGCGGGCCTCGCCCAGCGGCAGCGTGGTGACCGCGTCGAGGTAGGCGGCCACGACGGAGTCGTCCAGGAGCGTGCCGGGGCCGCCGAGCGGCAGGTCGCCGACCGGGCCCACCGCGTCGATCGCGGCCGAGATCTCGGCGTCGATCGGCGGCGTGATCTGGGAGCCGTCGCCCCAGTAGACCTTGTAGCCGTTGTCGCGGGGCGGGTTGTGGCTGGCGGTGACCGTCACGCCCGCGTCGGCCCCCAGGTGGCGGACGGCGAAGGCGAGCACCGGCGTCGGCAGCGGGCCCGGCAGCACCGAGGCGCGCAGCCCGGCGCCCTCCAGCACCGCCGCCGTGTCGCGGGCGAACACGTCGGACTTGTGGCGGGCGTCGTAACCGATGACGACGTGCCTGCCGGGGCCGAGCACCCGGGCCAGCCCGGCGGCGGCGCGCATGACGGTGACCCGGTTCATCCGGTTGGGCCCGGCGCCCAGCTCACCCCGGAGCCCGGCGGTGCCGAACTCCAGCTTGGCCCCGAACCGGTCGAGCAGCCCTTCGGCGTCGCCGCGTTCCAGCAGGCCGGCCAGCTCGGCGCGGGTGTCGGGGTCGGGGTCCTGCGCCAGCCACGCCCGCGCCCGGTCCTGCACGCTGGTCACAGCCGGTCGACCGCCTTCGCGAGCAGCACGCCCATGCGGGCGGCGGTGGCGCGGCCGACCTGGAGGACCTCCTCGTGGTCGAGCGGGTCGCCCGCCAGCCCGGCGGCCGGGTTGGTGACCAGAGAGACGCCGAGCACGTCCAGCCCCGCCTCGCGGGCGGCGATGGCCTCCAGGACGGTGGACATGCCGATCAGGTCGCCGCCGAGCGTGCGCAGCATCCGGATCTCGGCGGGCGTCTCGTAGGTCGGGCCGCGGAAGGCGACGTAGACGCCCTCGGTGAGGCTGGGGTCGATCTCCCGTACGAGGTCGCGCAGGCGCTTGGAGTAGACCTCGGTCAGGTCGAGGAAGGTGGTGCCGGTGATCGGGTTGGCGCCGGTCAGGTTGATGTGGTCGCTGATCAGCACCGGGTCGCCGACCTGCTGGGTCTCGGGCCGCAGCCCGCCGGCCGCGTTGGTGAGCACGACCGTGCGGACCCCGGCCGCCGCGGCGGTGCGCACGCCGTGGACCACCGCGTCGACGCCGCGCCCCTCGTACAGGTGGCTGCGTCCGAGGAAGATCAGCGCATGGCGGCCCGCGTCGGTGCGGACGGCGCGGATGCGGCCGCCGTGGCCGGCGACGGCGGGGGCGGCGAAGCCCGGCAGGTCGGTGAACGGGACCTCCGCCACCACCTGCCCGATCGCGTCGGCGGCCGGAACCCAGCCGGACCCCATCACGAGGGCCACGTCGAAGGTGTCGAGACCGGCGGCGGCCTTCAGCGCGGCGGCCGCCTCTCGGGCGAGGACATAGGGGTCATTACTCACCTCAGTAGTTTAGGAGCAGGCGGTCGAGCACCCGCACCCCGAACTGGAGCGCCTCGACCGGCACCCGCTCGTCCACGCCGTGGAACATCGCCGCGAAGTCGAGGTCGGCCGGCAGCCGCAGCGGCACGAACCCGAACCCGCGCACGTTCAGGTCGGCGAAGAACGTCTTGTTGTCGGTGCCGCCCGACATGCAGTACGGGATCGCCCGCGCGGCCGGGTCCTCGGCCTTCAGCGCCGCGATCATCGACTCGACCAGGGCGCCGTCGAACGTCGTCTCCAGCGCGATGTCGTGGTGGACGAACTCGCGGCGCACCTTCGGCCCCATCAGCGAGTCGATCGTGGCGAAGAACTCGTCCTCGTAGCCCGGCAGGTACCGGCCGTCGACGACGGCGGAGGCCTGGCCGGGGATGACGTTCGCCTTGTAGCCGGCGTCGAGCTGGGTCGGGTTGGCGGTGTGGCGCAGGGTGGCGCCGACGAACCGGACCAGCGGGCCGAGCCGGTCGAGCAGCGGCCCGGGGTCGGCCTCGTCGAACTCCAGCCCGTACGCGTCGGCCATCTCGGTGAGGAAGCGGCGCACCGTCGGGGTGTAGGTGAGCGGCCAGTCGTGGGCGCCGATCCGGGCCACCGCCTTGGCGACCTCGGTGACGGCGTTGTCGGGGTGCAGCATGGAGCCGTGGCCGGCGGTGCCGTCGGCCATCAGTCTCATCCAGGACAGCCCCTTCTGGGCCGTCTCGATGAGGTAGAGCCGCAGCGACGGGTCGATCTCCAGCGAGTAGCCGCCGACCTCGCTGATCGCCTCGGTCACGCCCTCGAACAGGCCGGGGTGGTGCTTGGTGAGGTACTTGGCGCCGAGGTTGCCGCCCGCCTCCTCGTCGGCCAGCCAGGCGAAGACCAGGTCGCGGCGCGGCCGGCGGCCGTCGCGGGTGAGCTGGCGGAGCACGGCCAGCATCATCGCGTCCATGTCCTTCATGTCGACCGCGCCGCGGCCCCAGACGTAGCCGTCGCGGACCTCGCCCGCGAACGGGTCCACCGACCAGTCGGCGGCGTTGGCCGGGACCACGTCCAGGTGGCCGTGGACGAGCAGGGCGGGCAGCGACGGGTCGGAGCCCTCGACCCGGGTGATCACGTTGCCCCGGCCGGGCGCGCTCTCCAGGTAGGTGGCCTCGATGC
The DNA here is from genome assembly GCF_050936535.1 of Nonomuraea sp. CA-218870. Classification (NCBI taxonomy): domain Bacteria; kingdom Bacillati; phylum Actinomycetota; class Actinomycetes; order Streptosporangiales; family Streptosporangiaceae; genus Nonomuraea; species Nonomuraea sp. CA-218870. The sequence goes on from NZ_JBNJMN010000001.1 coordinate 1,646,338, forward strand.
CGACCTCGGCCAGCCGGGCCATGACGACCTCGGCGGCGGCCCGCTCCCCGGGGCCGCTGTCGTCGCCGTAGTTGCTGCTGTCGACCTTGATCAGCTCCACGCACAGGTCGGCGACTTCGTTCTCGGCAGGCGTCATGATCTGTTCTCCATGGTGAGCAGGCCGGACTTGCGCAGGTGTCCCCGCTTGTAGGCCCGGGTGATGAGTGTGACATCGAGGTCGGTGACCTCGTCGAGCGGGCCGACGACGTCCGACAGGAACCCGTGCAGCGCGGACTCGTGGGCCACCGCCACCTGGACGACGAGCCGGTGGGTGCCGGTCGTGGCGGCGCAGTAGCGCACGTGCGGATGGGCGGCGAGCGTCCGGCCGGTCCGGTCCAGGCCGTTCGGCCGGACCTTGAGCCAGAGCTGGGCCTCCACCGCCAGGCCGAGCAGCGCCGGCTCCGCCTCGGCGCGGAGCAGCAGCAGGCGGCGCTCCAGCAGGGAGACGATCCGCCTGCGCGCGGTCGGCTGCGACAGCCCGAGCCGTTCGGCGACGGCCGCGACCGGGATCCGGCCGTCGGTTACCAGCAGGCGGGCGATCTTCTTCTCCAGAGGTGAAAGCCCGTCCACATCGGGCAGGGGAGCCGCCGGCGTCGCCCGGCGCAGCCTGGCGACCTCCTCGTCGGTGAGAAGCGGCGCGTGCCAGTCGGCCACGGTCCTGAACGTGTGGAGGACGACCTGGGTCTGGGTCTGCACCACCCCGTCGATGGCGGAGATCTGCGCGGACACGAGGTCGTGCAGGTGCTCCCGGGACGGCGGGACCAGCTCGCAGCCCAGGTCCAGTGCCCCGGTCAGCGCGAAGACCGCGCGGATGTCGGACCGCTCGGACAGCGCCCGCGCCACGGTCTGCGCGGTGCCGGGCCGGACCTGGACGTGCAGATGGGCGGGGAGGCCGCCGCCGGTGCGCGCGTCGTCGTGGATCGCGGTGACCCGCACCACGCCCTCGGCCATCAGCCGCAGCAGCCTGCGCGCGACCGTCCGCTCGTGCTCGCCGAGCGCCCGGCCGAGCTCACCCCACGACGCCCGGGGGCTGACCTGGAGCGCGGCGACGAGGCGGCGGTCGAGAACGTCCACGCTGAGCCGTTTCTGTGTCGGGTTCCGTCATCCGGGACGGGCTGCCTGACCGGTTCGGCCAATTCCTCGCAGATTACGGCATTACGCACTGTTGAGCAAAGGAGCCGCCCGTGGCGACCTCACCCGTTGCCCCGTCCCCCCTCGGCATCCCCAAGAGCCGCATGCGCCAGCTCTTCGCCGCCAGCGTCGGCAACGTCGTCGAGTGGTACGACTGGTACGCCTACAGCTTCCTGACCGTCTACTTCTCCCACCAGATCTTCCCCGAGACGGACAACCCGTTCGTGCCGGTGCTGAGCGCCTTCGGCGTCTTCGCCGTGGGCTTCTTCATGCGGCCGCTGGGCGGGCTGCTGGTGGGCGTCTTCGCCGACCGGTTCGGCCGCAAGGCCGCGATGACGTTCACCATCATCCTGATGGGCGTGGGCTCGCTGATGATCGCGGTCACGCCCACGTACGCGGCCGCGGGCGTGCTCGCGCCGATCATCCTGACCCTGGCCCGGCTCGTGCAGGGGCTCTCGGTGGGCGGCGAGTTCGCCGCCGCGACCACGTTCCTCGTGGAGTCCGCGCCGCCCGGACGGCGCGGCCTGTTCTCCAGCTTCCAGTACGTGAGCACCACGATCGGCCAGTTGCTCGCCTCCGGACTGGCCGCGCTGCTGGCCACCATGCTCGCCGAGCCCGACATGAACGCCTGGGGCTGGCGGGTCCCGTTCGTCGTGGGCGCGCTGATCAGCCTGGTCGGCCTGTGGATCCGCCGCGGCGCCGAGGAGACCAGCACGCTCGCCGAGGACATCCGGCAGGGCAGGGCCGAGCGGCCCGGTATGTTCGACTTCCTGCGCCACCACCCCGGCAAGGCCGCGCTCATCGTCGGCATCACCCTCGCCGGCACGGTCGCGTACTACACCTGGACCACGTTCCTGCCCACGTACGCCCAGCAGACCGTGGACTTCGACAAGGCCGACTCGCTCACCGTGAGCACGATCGCGCTGGTGTTCTTCATGATCCTGCAGCCGCTGCTGGGCATGGTCTCGGACCGGGTGGGGCGCAGGCCGATGCTGCTGACGTTCGGGCTCGGGTTCACGATCCTGCCGGTGCCGCTGCTGGGCATGCTGACCGACTCGTTCGCCAGCCTCCTGGTCATCCAGTGTGTCGGCATGGTGTTCCTCGGGTGCTTCACCTCGATCTCGGCCGCGGTGAACTCCGAGCTGTTCCCGACCCGGGTGCGCGCCGCCGGCGCCGGCTTCCCGTACTCGCTGACCGTCGCCCTGTTCGGCGGGACCGCGCCGTTCATCGGCACGGCGATGGCGAACGCCGGCGCGTCCTACCTGTTCCCGTGGTACATGTCGGGGCTGGCGCTGGTCTCCACCTGCGTGTACGCGTTCGCGCTGAAGGAGACCAGGCACCTGCCGCTGAGCTGAGTCAGTCGCCGAGCGACTTGCAGGGGCGTCCCCGCAGCTCCTTGACGTAGTCGTCGGGGGCGCCCGCCCGCTCGGCGGCGTCGGCCAGGATGCCGAGATAGCGGGCCGATGGCAGCCCGCCCTCGTAGCCGTCGAGCACGTAGAACCAGGCCACGACCTCGCCTTCGAGCGTCTGCACCCGCAGCCGGACCTTGTGGTAGAGGCCGCGGGCGGCGCCCTCCCACTGGTCGAGGGAGTGTTCGTCGAACTCCGGCACGTCGTAGAGGGCGACGAACACGTGCTCGTCGGGATCCTCGACGATCGTGGCGAGCGCGCCCTCCCACCCCAGGGTCTCCCCGCCGAAGGTCAGGCGCCAGCCAGTCAGCCATCCCACGTCCCGCAGGGGGGAGTGAGGGGCCCGCATGGCCATCTGCTCCGGGTCCATGTTGCTGCCGTAGGCGGCGTAAACAGGCACAGCATGAAAGCGTAGCGCGACCGTGGCCGCCCCGTTCGTCGGCAGCTCAGAGTATGCGGGACAATAGGGATGTGACGAGGATCGTGATCATCGGTGGCGGACCCGGCGGCTACGAGGCGGCGCTGGTCGCGGCGCAGCTAGGCGCGCAGACCACGCTGGTCGAACGCGACGGTCCCGGCGGGGCGTGCGTGCTGACCGACTGCGTGCCGTCCAAGACGCTGATCGCCACCTCCGTCCGCAAGCAGGCGCTGCTCGACGCGCCGTCGCTGGGCGTCGCCTTCGACGGCGGGCTCGACGGCGACGTCGGCGTGGCGAGCGTCGACCTGCCCCTCGTCAACAAGCGGGTCAAAGAACTGGCCCAGGCGCAGTCCGCCGACATCGCCGCGCGCGTCGAGGCCGAGGGCGTCGAGATCGTCAAGGCTCAGGGCCGGCTCGTCGACCCGCAGGTGGTCAAGGCCGGCGACCGGACGATCCGGGCCGACGTGGTGCTGGTGGCCACCGGCGCCACCCCGCGCATCCTGCCCGGCGCCGAGCCCGACGGCGAGCGCATCCTCACCTGGCGGCAGCTCTACGACCTCGACAAGCTGCCCGAGCACCTCATCGTGGTCGGCTCCGGCGTCACCGGCGCCGAGTTCGCCGGCGCCTACCGCTCGCTGGGCGCCGAGGTCACGCTGGTCTCCAGCCGCGACCGCATGATGCCCAACGAGGACGCCGACGGCGCCGAGGTCCTCGAAGAGGTCTACCGCCGCCGCGGCATGAACGTCATGGGCCGCAGCCGCGCCGCCTCCGTCAAGCGCACCGCCGACGGCGTGGTGGTGACCCTCGAGGACGGCCGCACCGCCGAGGGCTCCCACGCGCTGATGACGGTCGGCATGATACCCAACACCGGCGGCATCGGCCTGGAGGAGGCCGGGGTCCAGCTCGACCCGCACGGGTTCATCAAGGTCGACAAGGTCTCGCGCACGTCCGCGCCCGGTGTCTACGCGGCCGGCGACTGCACCGGCGTGCTCATGCTGGCCTCCGTCGCCGCCATGCAGGGCCGCATCGCCGTCTGGCACGCCCTCGGCGAGGCGGTGCAGCCGCTGCGGCTGGCCACCGTGGCGTCCAACATCTTCACCGACCCGGAGATCGCCGCCGTCGGCGTGGCCCAGCGGGTCATCGAGGCGGGCGAGATCGACGCCAAGGTGGTCAAGCTGCCGCTGGCCACCAACGCGCGGGCCAAGATGCAGGGCTTCAACGACGGCTTCGTCAAGCTGTTCTGCCGGCCCAACACGCAGATCGTGCTCGGCGGCGTGGTGGTGGCGCCGCGGGCGTCGGAGCTGATCCTCGCGGTGTCGGTGGCGGTGCAGCAGCGGCTCACGGTCGACCAGCTCGCCCACACGTTCGCCGTCTACCCCTCGCTGTCGGGCTCCATCACCGAGGCCGCCCGCCGCCTCATGCAGCCCGAGACGGCCCTCGACATCTGACCGATGAGTTGGATCGGCTGGTCCAGTCTGATCACACGTGCGCGAACTCATCATCCAAGAGCTCGTCTCGGCCGACGGCTACGTGGCCGGGCCCGACGGGGAACTCGACTTCTTCGAGTCCGTGACCGACTACGGCCAGGTGGACCAGGACAACCTCCGGATCCTGGCGAACGTGGACACCGTCCTGCTGGGGGCGGAGACGTACCGGATGTTCGTGCGGTACTGGCCCACCGCCGACGAGACGGTCGCCAAGACCGTGAACACCCTGCCCAAGGTGGTCTTCTCCGCCACCCTGGACAAGGCGCCGTGGGGTGACTGGGAGGCGGCGCGCGTGGTGCGCGGCGACGCGGCCGAGGAGGTCGCCGCGCTCAAGCGGCTGCCGGGCAAGGACATGATGCTCTGGGGCAGCCTGTCTCTCGCCCGCTCGCTGATTGGAGCCGGCCTGCTCGACGAACTCCAGCGCCCGCCCTCGGACTGAGCGTCGCCAGGTCGCCGTCCAGCGCCGCGGCCGCCGCCGTCAGGTAGGGGTTGGGCGGGCCGGGCGCGGCCGGGGCATGACCGTCGTGGTGCTCGTCCCAGTACGCCTTGTCGAAGGTTTCGGACACAGTCGTTCCTTTCGGTGTCAGCGGGACCCGGCCGAGGTGAGCTCGCGGTGGGCCGCGACCGCCTCGCGGGTCTCCTCGGCGACGAGGTCGGCGTTGATCTGGGCCGCCGCGCCGGCGCCCGCCGCCGCCGCGGTGCCGACCTGGGCGACCAGGTCGGTGACGTTGCCCGCGACCCACACTCCCGGCACCTCGGTGCGGCCGGTCGCGTCGGCGGGGATGTGCTCACCGGCGCCGCCCGGGTGCTCGACCGGCCGCAGCCCGAGCGTGGCCAGGAAACCGGCCCGCGCCTCCATGCGCGACGCCACCGCCAGGACCTCACGGCTGACCAGGGTGCGGTCGCTCAGCCGTACTCCCACCAGGCGGTCCTCGACGATCTCCAGGGACGCGACCTCGCCGGCCACCACCCTGATGCCGCGGGCGGCCAGGCGCTCCGCGTCCTCGCCTGTGGGGGCGGGCATGGTGTGCGTGAAGTACGTGACGTCGTCGCTCCACTGCCGGAACAGCAACGCCTGGTGCACGGACATCGGTCCGCCGGCCAGGACGCCGATGGCCCGGTCGCGGACCTCCCAGCCGTGGCAGTACGGGCAGTGCACGACGTCCCGGCCCCATCTGGCCCGCAGCCCCGCCACGTCGGGCAGTTCGTCCACCAGCCCCGTGGTGACCAGCAGCCGGCGCGCCCGGACCGCCCGGCCGTCGGTCAGCCTCACCCCGAACCCGTCGTCGTCGCGGGCCGCGGCCTCGACCTCGCCGGTCACCACCTGGCCGCCGTAGCGGCGGACCTCCGCCCGGCCGCGCTCCAGCAGCTCACCCGGCGGCATGCCGTCGCGGCCCAGCAGCCCGTGCACGCCTTCGGCGGGGGCGTTGCGCGGTGTGCCCGCGTCGATCACCAGCACGGTCCGCCTGGCCCGCGCCAGCATGAGCGCCCCGCTCAGCCCCGCGGCGCCGCCGCCGACCACCACCACGTCATAGCCGTTGTCCGGTTGCTCGGTCATCTCGACCACCTCCGCGCACACTATGCGGATCGGCACGCCGAAAAGGCAAACATGTTTGCTGAAACAGCAACACGGGCGGCCCGGTGGGCCGTGTGCCGGGGCTACTCTGGCGGACATGCCACGCAACGCCATGGCCGACTGGCTCGCCACGCGCGCTCCGGAGCAGCTCCAGCTGATCGCCGACCGCGCGGCACTGCGCCGCCACGGAGGCGAGCTGTCGCCGGCCGATCTGGCCCGCCTGCTCGGCCAGGACTACGTGGCAGCCGAGCTGGTGAAGTTCTGCACGCTCCCGGACATCCAGGCCCTGGGCGCCGTCTCCTGGCTGGCCGACCAGCGGCACGGCCCGTTCCCCGAGGAACGCTGGCGCGCACCCGACCCGCTGAGCCGCGCGGTCCCCCGGAGCGAGGTGGTCGGCCTGCTGGCCGGTGACGACCCCCGCCTGAGGGCCGAGGCGGAGGCGACGCTGGACCGGCTGGCGGACCAGGCGCTCCTGCTGCCGCCGCACGGCGAGCAGGTGGTGGCGCACAACTACGTCCACCGCGCCCTGGCGGACGGCATGGCCCTGGGCCGGCCCGCCGGGCAGCTCATCTCCCGCCACTTCAACGCGCCCGAGGTGCACCGCGTGGCCGCCGCGCTGGGGCTGGAGAAGGCGGCGACCCGGGCGGCCGCCGAACAGGACGTCCTGGCCGTCCTCACCGACCCCGCGCGGCTGCGCGCGATGCTCGACGCGGCGCCCGAGGAGGCCAAGGAGCTCCTGCAGCCGTTGGCGTACGAGGGACCCCTGGTCGAGACCCGCTGTTTCCACCCCGCGGGCCCCTACGGCTACAGCTCCACCGGCAAGTACACCTTCTTTCCCGGGGGGTCCGGGCACCGCGGGGTCGACTGGCTGGCCGCCAGAGGGCTGCTGCTGCCCTCCGGCCTGCCGAACGTCGCCGAGCTGCCGATGGAGGTCGCCCTGGCGGTGCGCGGCGAGACGCGGTCCTCCTTCCATCCCCGGCCGCCGTCCCCTCCCGAGCTGCCGGGCGCGGAGCGCGCCGAGGCGGGTTCCCAGGGCGCCCTGGTCGCCGTGGCCTGGCAGATCGAGCGGCTCCTGGCCGCCTGCGCCGAGCAGCCGCTCGCCGTGCGCAAGGCGGGCGGGGTCGCGGTGCGCGACACCAAGCGCCTGGTCAAGCTGCTGCGGCTGCCGGAGGAGACCGTCCGCTTCCTGCTGGAGCTGTGCGTCCGGGCCGACCTGCTGGGCGCGCTGGCCGAGCCGGTCGAGCGCCCCGCCAACCGCCGGGCCAAGGCTCCCGACCCCACGTACGTGGTACTGCCCACCACGCGCTACGACCGGTGGCTGTCGCTCCCGCCCGCCGAACGGCTGGTGCCGGTGCTCGCCGCCTGGGCCGTCTGCCGCGACATCCCGCTGTGGTGGCCCGATCCCGACCAGACGCCGGTCGCCCTGGCCGCCGCGGACGACCCCGACGCTGTCGGCCTGCGCTACGCCCTGCTGGAGGCGCTCGCCGCCGCTCCCGGCCGCCGCGCCGCTGGCGCGCCCGAGTATCTCGTGGCCGCCACGACCTGGCACCGGCCCATGCGCGTCGCCGAAGGCGCGGACGGGGCCCAGCGGATCGCCGCCACCATCCGCGAGGCCGCACTCCTCGGCGTCGTCGCCGACGACGCCCTGACCGCACTCGGCCACGCCCTGCTCGGCCTGCTCCGCACCGGCCAGGCCTGGCGCGCGCCCGGTCCGGTGCTCGGCCCCGTTCTCGCCGGCCTGCTGCCGCCGCCGCAGACCACCGCCCGCTTCCAGACCGACCTGACCGCCGTGGTGAGCGGCACTCCTGAGGCCCGCCTGGCCGCCCTGCTCAACGCGGTGGGCACGCGTGAGTCCGAAGGTCACGCCGTGGTGTGGCGGATCTCCCCGGCGTCCGTACGGCGCGCGCTCGACACCGGCCACGAGGCCGAGGACCTGCTCAGGCAGTTGCGGGCAGTGGCCCAGGGCGACTTCCCCCAGCCGCTGGAGTACCTGATCAAGGACGTCGGCCGGACCCACGGCCGGATGCGGGTGGTCCGCTCCGGCTGCTGCGTCCGGTCCGAGGACGAGGCGCTCCTGGCGGAGCTCGCCGGGGCCAAGGCGCTGCGCAAGCTCGGCCTGCGCCTGATCGCGCCGACCGTGCTGATCAGCGCGAGCTCCGAGCGGGAGACGATGGACGCCCTGCGGGCCGCCGGCTACGCCCCGGCGCTGGAGGCCGAGACCGGTGTCACGCTGGTCGAGGAGCCGGCGGCGCGCCGGGCGAAGGCCCGCAAGAGCTGAGGTCCACGGCGCCGCCGTGCCGGGCGTCCGGGCGTGCGGGAGGTCCGCGCGTCAGAGGCCCCGGTAATAGTCCGCGACGGCGGTGAAGGCGGCCTTGGGCTCCCAGGGCAGGCCGGGGTAGGCGGCGCCGTCGCCGTTTTCCAGGACCTTCACCACGCCCCAGCTCCCGAGGTCGAGGTCCTCGCGGGGGTCGGGGCGGTGGACCAGGCCGTAGCAGGCGAAGGTGCACACGAACGCGGCGTCGACGCCCTCGGCGGTGAACACGTCGAGGAGCTCGCGGAGGTAGGTGGCCTGCTCCTGCTCGTCGCGGACGTAGTGGCCGGTGAGCCGTAGCGGGAGGCCGCCGTCGTAGTCGACGATCTCCCCGCTGCGGGCGCCGTCGTCGGCCGCGCCGCGGTGGGTGGTGCAGCCGAACTCGGTGATCGCGACCGGCTTGTCCTGCGCGACCAGGGTGCGGATGCCCTCCTGGTAGAGGTGGGCGACCTCCTTCGAGCGGTGGGCGTCCACGGACACGATGTCGAACGGCGTCCAGTCGACGTTCTCCAGCGGGACCGCCGCGTAGGTGACCTTGCCGCCGAACCGTCCGCGCACCGCGGTGACGACCTCGGCGAGGAAGGCGTTGACGCGGGCGGACAGCGCGGTCAGTCGCTCGCGGGTATCGGGGCCCGCCGCCAGCAGGGCGCCGACGCGCTCCCGGAGGGTCCGGCCGGGCAGGAACCCGTGGTTGAACAGGCTCAGCTCGGCACCGGCGACGAAGACGACGTCGGCTCCCCGGCGGCGGATCCGCTCGGCGCGCTCGGCCCCGTCGAGAAGCAGCTCGACGATCCGATCCGGCTCCAGTTGCTGGGGGAACGGCGAGAACCAGACCTCCAGGCCGAGGTCGGCCGCGTGGCCGGCGGCGAACTCGATGCGGTCCAGGTCGTTGCCGATCAGCCGCACCGCGGTGCAGTGCAGGTCGTCGCGGATGATCCGCAGCTCGCGTTCCATGATCGTGCGGTCGAACGGCCTGTTCTCGACGCCGTCGAGGATGAAGCCGGTGTCGTAGCCGATGCCCTTGGCTCGCATGGAGGGGTGTCCTCTCGTCTCTATAAGGTACGTCTCGTACCTTATGCACAGGGCAAGCTATCAGACGGACAACCTGAATAAGGTACGTGATGTACCCTTCTGTGGTGAGTGAAGAGGCGGCGGCGAAGCCGGGCAGGCGGCGGGGGGCCGAGCTGGAGAGCGCCATCCTGCGCGCCGCCCAGGAGGAGCTCGCCGAGTCCGGGTATGCCGGGCTGACCATGGACCGGGTGGCCCGCCGGGCCGGCACCAACAAGAACGCGATCTACCGCCGCTGGCCCAACCGCGCCGCGCTCGCCGTCGCCGCCTACCGGCGGCTGGCCACGGACAGGCTGCCGCCGCCCGACACCGGCGAACTGCGCGAGGACGTGCTGACGTTGCTGCGCGGGATCAACCGCGGGCCGTCCTCGCCGCAGGCGGAGATCCTCCGCGGCCTGCTGGCCGGCATCGGCGACGAGCCGGAGCTGCTGGCGCAACTGCACGAGCTGGCCGCCGAGGGCGGCGCGGGCGTCTGGCTGACGGTCGTGGGCCGCGCCGTCGCCCGGGGCGAGGCGCCGCCGGAGGCGCTCCACCCGAGGGTCGTCACCGTGGCTGTCGCGTTGCTGCGCAACGAGTACGTCACGCGCGGGCTCTCGACCGTGCCCGACGGCGTCCTGGTCGAGATCGTCGACGAGGTCTACCTGCCGCTGCTGCGCGGCCGCGCTCCGGCTAGATGAAGGCGGTGACGCCGTCGTACTCGGCTCGGGGCGCTCGGCCTGTCGTCTCGTATTCGAGGAGCAGCAGGCCGTTCGGCGTCGCCTCGTGATGGGTCAGGCGGAGGCCGGACGTGTCGCCCGAGGTGGTCAGGAGGCGGCGGCCGGTCCTGAGCACCGTGGGTGCGACCACGAGGCGGAGCGTGTCGACGAGGCCCGCCGACAGGAGCGCGTCGCCCAGGCGGGCGCTGCCGTGGATCTGGAGTTCCCGTCCCGGGCGTGACTTGAGCGCGGCGACCGACCGGACCGGGTCGCCGACGAGCACGGTCGTGGGGTCCCAGGCGCCCTCGGTGAGGGTGTTCGAGACGACGTACTTCGGCAGCGTGTTCATCCGCTCGGCGAACGGGTCGGCGGGGTCGGTGATCTTCGGCCAGTCGCGCGCGAACGCCTCGTAGGTGCGCCGGCCGAGCAGCAGGCCGTCGGCCAGGTCGAGCCAGTCGGAGGCGCGCCGGACGAACGTCCCGTCGATGTGGGGCACGAGCCAGCCGCCGTGGGTGAAGCCGTCGCTGGTGTCCTCGTCGGGCGAGCCGGGGCCCTGGCTGACGCCGTCGAGCGTGACGAACTCGGTGAGGGTGATCTTCATTGCGTTGCCTCCGTGAAAGCGGCCAGCTGGCCGGCGACGGTGCCCCAGCCGGTGGCGAAGCCGATCTTCTCGTGATGGGCGCGGGACGCCGGGTCGCCGTGCCGGACGAGCGTCCGGTAGCGGGTCCCGTCAGGGTGGTCGTCCAGCGCGATCGTGGCCGTCATCGCGACCGGGTCGGGGTTCGCGGGACGCCACGCGCTGGTGATCGCGTTGGTGAACACGATCCGCTCCAGGTCGTCCACGGCGAGGAAGCAGGCGTCCATATGCGGTACGAAAACGGCGCCGTCGTCGCTGAGCCGTGTCACGAACGCCCCGCCGGGTCGCAGGTCCAGGCGGTCCACGCGGCAGCGGGACGGAGCCGGGACCCACCAGCGGGCGAGCTTGGCCGGGTCGGTCCAGGCGCTCCACACGGTCGCGCGCGGGGCCCGGATGATCCGTTCCAGGGCGAAGTCGAGATCGGGGTTCACCGGTCGTCCTCCGTGACGAACCGTTCGAGGCGGTCGGTGCGCTCTTCCCAGATGCGGCGCTGCTCGGCGAGCCAGTCGTCGACGAGGGCGAGCCGCTCGCGGTTGAGCGCGCACGTGCGCACCCGGCCGGACTTGACCGTGCGGATGAGCCCGTTCGACTCGAGCGTCCGCACGTGCTTCATGAACGAGGGGAGGGTCATCGGGAACTCGCGGGCGAGGTCGCCGACGCTCATGGGCCCGTGGCCGAGGCGCCGGACGACGGCACGCCTGGTCGGGTCGGCCAGGGCGACGAACACGCCGTCCAGTTGCGCCGAATGCTGTGCCATGCGGCTAAGTATTGCGGGAACCTGATAGTTAGCGCAAGGGCTAAGTGTTCACCGGGGGAGCACCGTTGACGTTTGTTGGTATGGGCACCAAACTAATTCACGAGTTCCGCGCTGTTCGGAAAAGGAGCGCCCATGCCCTACCGCCCCCCGCTCGTCGCGCACGAGTACTTCGTCGCCGATCCGCCCGAGCTGCCGGTGCGTGCGCGCGGCGAGGGTGGTCTGTCCGCGCTGACCGCCGCCGAACTGGTCGCCGCCGACGGTGCCGCGGTGATGCTGAAGGCCGTCACCACCGCGGAGGAGACCCTGGTCGTGCAGGTGGGGGCGGCGGGCGAGGGCGTGATCCGGGTCAGGCTGAGCGCGGACGCCGACACCCGGCCCCGGTCGGAGCTGGCCCTCGCGCTGGTGACGCCGGGCTCGTACGCGGGGGCGAGGGCCGAGGTGACGCCGGGGGAGCCGATCGTGATCGACGCGGGCTCCCTGCGCGCGGAGATCACGCTCGCGCCGTGGCACCTGCGCTTCACCGACGCCACCGGCGCTCCGCTGGTCGAGCAGGACCGGGGACACGTCGACATCAGCGGCCGGCTGCGCACGCTGCCGTTCGGCCGGTCCTCGGCAGGGGGCGCGCACGTGGCCTTCCACGAGAGCTTCGCCGCCGCGCCCGACGAGGCGTTCGCCGGGTTCGGGGAGTCGTTCGCGCCGCTCGACAAGCGCGGCCAGCGCCCGCTGATGTGGAACTTCGACGCCTTCGGCGCCGAGTCGCAGCGCGCGTACAAGAACATCCCGCTCTACGTGTCGAGCCGGGGGTACGGGGTGCTGGTCGACAGCGGCGGGCCCACCGAGTTCGACGTGTGCCAGTCGACCCACAGCGCGGTGCAGATCGTGGTGCCCGACGACGTCCTGGACTACTACGTGCTGGCCGGGCCGACGCCGGTCGAGATGCTTGAACGGTACAACGGGCTGACCGGGCGGCCGGCGCTGCCGCCCAAGTGGGCGTTCGGCACCTGGATCTCCTCCGGCTTCTGCGTCGACAGCCAGGAGCGGGTGCTGGCCAGGGCGCGCACGATCAGGGAGCGCGGCATCCCGTGCGACGTGCTGCACCTGGACACCTACTGGCAGACCGACGGCCACTGGTCGGACCTGCGCTGGGACCCGGTCACCTTCCCCGAGCCGGAGGCGATGCTGGCGGAGCTGGACGGGATGGGGTTCAAGGTCTGCCTGTGGATGAACCCGTACATCTCCCATCAGAGCCCGGCGTTCCAGGAAGCAGCCGATGCCGGATATTTCCTGAAAAAGCCGGACGGGGAGCCGTACGTGGCCGACACCTGGCACGGCTCATACCCCGCCTGCGGCATCCTCGACCTCACCGACCCCGACGCCGTCCGCTGGTTCCAGGAGCGGCTGCGGGCGCTGCTGCGCCAGGGCGTGCAGGCGTTCAAGACCGACTTCGCCGAGGGCGTGCCGCACGACGCCGTGGCCGCCAACGGCATGACCGGCACCGACCTGCACAACGTCTACACGCTGCTGTTCAACGACGCCGTCGCCGAGGTCACCCGGGAGGTGCACGGGCACGGCCTGGTGTGGGCGCGCTCGTCGTTCCTCGGCGGGCAGCGGCACAGCGCCCAGTGGAGCGGCGACACGTACACCAGCTACGCCGCGATGGGCAGCACGATCCGGGGCGGGCTGGCGCACGGCCTGTCCGGGGTGCCGTACTGGAGTCACGACGCCGGCGGCTTCACCGGCAGGCCCAGCGACGACCTGTTCGTCCGATGGACCCAGTTCGGCGCGCTGTCGCCGCTGGTGCGGCTGCACGGCACCACCAGCAGGGAGCCGTGGGAGTTCCCGGCCGTGGAGGAGCACGCGGTGGCCGCGCTCCGGCTGCGCTACCGGCTGATGCCCTACATCTACTCGGCCGCCGTGGACGCCGCCAGGACGGGCGCGCCGATGATGCGGGCGCTCTGCGTCGACCACCCCGGCGACCCGGTCGCCTGGCAGGCGGACCTGCAGTACCTGTTCGGCCGCGACCTGCTGGTCGCGCCGATGACCTCGCCGGACGGCGTGCGCGAGGTCTACCTGCCGGAGGGCCGGTGGGTGGACTGGTGGACGGGCGAGGTGCACGCCGGGCCCCGCTACGTGCGCGTGGCCAAGCCGCTGGCGGAGCTTCCGCTGTTCGTCCGGCACGGCGCGCTGATCCCGGTCGCCGAGCCCGGCGCGACCGTCTCGACGCCCGGCGAACTCACGCTGGTCGCCTTCGGGAGCGGCGACCGCCGCATGCGGATCAACGACACCGACGGGGAGACCGCCGTCACGGCCGTACGGGACGGCGACACGCTGCGCGTGACCGTCAGCGGCCCGAAACGGGTCGCCGCCGTCGAGTTCGCCCCGGTGCCGGGCGCCCCCGGCCGGGCCGTCATCACCCAGGAGGAAACATGATCGGAAAGTCTGGCGTGGCGGCGCTGGCGGCCATGGTGCTGGCCCTCTCGGCCTGCGGTTCCGGCGCGGAGAGCCCGCCGGGCGACGGGCCCCGCGTGCTCAGGCTCTGGCACTACGAGTCCGCCGAGTCCGCCATGGGCAAGGCCTGGGCCGAGGCGATCAAGACGTTCGAGTCCACCCACCCGAACGTCAAGGTGGAGTTCGAGGAGAAGAGCTTCGAGCAGATCCAGAAGACGGCGAGCATGGTGCTCAACTCCGACGAGGCGCCCGACCTCATGGAGTACAACAAGGGCAACGCCACCGCCGGCCTGCTGTCCAAGCAGGGCCTGCTCACCGACCTGAGCGCCGAGGTCACCGGGCGCGGCTGGGACAAGCTGCTGCCGGGCGGGCTGCAGACCACCGCCAGGTACGACGAGCGCGGCGTCATGGGCTCCGGCAAGTGGTACGGCATCCCGAACTACGGCGAGTTCGTGATGGTCTACTACAACAAGGACCTGTTCGAGAAGCACAAGGTCGAGGTGCCGACGACCTTCGAGGAGTTCACCGCCGCGCTCGACGCCTTCGTCGAGGCCGGGGTGACCCCGATCGGCACGGCCGGGGCCGAGTACCCGGCCCAGCAGATCCTCTACCAGCTCGCGCTCAGCAAGGCCGACCGCGCCTGGGTGGACAGGTTCCAGGCGTACCAGGGCAAGGTCGACTTCCACGGCCCCGAGTTCACCTACGGCGCGCAGACGTTCGCCGACTGGGTGGCCAAGGGCTACCTGGACAAGAAGTCCGCCGGGGTCAAGGCCGAGGACATGGGCGTCGCGTTCATGAAGGGCGAGCACCCGATGATGGTCAGCGGGAGCTGGTGGTACGGCCGGTTCGCCTCGGAGATCAAGGACTTCGCGTGGGGCCACTTCCTGTGGCCGGGCGCGACGATGGCCCCCGGCTCCAGCGGCAACCTCTGGGTGGTGCCGGAGAAGTCGGAGAACAAGGACCTGGCCTACGACTTCATCGACATCACGATGAGCAAGGAGGTCCAGAACCTGCTGGGCAACTCCGGCGGCGTGCCCGTCGCGGCCGACCCGGCGGCGATCACGGACGCCAAGAGCAAGGAGCTGATCGAGAGCTTCAACACGCTGACCGGCCGCGACGGGCTGGCGTTCTACCCCGACTGGCCGGCGCCCGGCTACTACGACGTCATGGTCGCCGCGACGCAGAACCTCATCAACGGCAGCAAGCAGCCGGCCGCGATGCTGGACGAGCTGGCGCGGCCGTACGAGGACAACCTCGCCGATCTCGGTAACTAGATGCGCGTCCGGAAGAAGGGCTACTGGCCCTACCTGGTGCCGAGCCTGGTGCTGTTCCTGGCCGTCATCGTGGTGCCCTTCCTGATGAACCTGGGCGTGAGCCTCACCCGCTGGTCGGGGGTGGGCACGCCCAGGTGGGTCGGGCTGGAGAACTACGCCCGGTTGCTGGAGGACGAGCGGTTCTGGCTGTCGTTCCAGAACAACGTGGCGCTGATCTTCGCGATGGCGATCGTGCCCACGGTGCTCGGCCTGCTCCTGGCGGCGGCGCTGTTCGACTACGTCGCCAAGCGGTTCGGCCCGCGCACCGCCTCGACCCTGCGCGCCCTGTACTACCTGCCGCAGGTGCTGCCGGTGGCGGTGGCCGGGGTGGTGTGGGGCTGGCTGCTGCACCCGTCCTACGGCGCGGTCAACCAGGCGTTCGGCCTGGAGCTCGACTGGCTGGGCGACCCGGACCTGGCGCTGGCCACGGTGATGGCGGTGATGGTCTGGTTCCAGCTCGGCTACCCGGTGGTCATCTTCATGGCCGGGTTGCAGCGGGTGGACCCGGCCTACTACGAGGCGGCCGAGCTGGACGGGGCGTCGTGGTGGCGCAAGGTGTGGCACATCACGGTCCCGCAGATCCGGCCGGAGATCTTCGTGGTGCTGCTCACCTGCACGATCGCCGCGCTCAAGGTGTTCGGGCCGATCTTCGTGCTCACCCGGGGCGGGCCCGGCAACGCCACGCTGGTGCCGTCGTACTTCTCGTACCTGAACTTCTTCCAGAAGAGCAACGTCGGGTACGGGTCCGCGATCGCGACCGTGCTGGCCCTGGTCATCGTCGTGGTGACGTTCCTGTTCCTGCGGGTGCAGGAGCGTGAGCCGTGAGGGGGCCGGGGCGCTGGGCCGTGCTGGCGTCGCTGACGGTGGCGGCGCTGGTGATGGTGTTCCCGTTCGCCCTCGTGGCGCTCAACGCGGTCAAGACGCCCGAGGAGTACGCGTCGGAGGGGCCGCTCGGGTTGCCCGGCGGGCTCCACCTCCAGGGGATCGTGGACTTCTGGAACCGGGTGGACTTCGGCGAGAAGCTCTGGAACAGCCTGCTCATCAGCGGCTCGGTCGCGGTGCTGGCGGTCGTGCTGTCGGTGCTCAACGCGTACGCGCTGGGCATCGGGCGGGTGCGCGGCCGGCTGTCGATCCTGGTGCTGTTCCTGGTGGCCAACACGCTGCCGCAGGAGGCGCTGGCCTACCCGCTGTACTACCTGGCCAAGGAGGCCGGGCTGTACGACACCCGGCTGTCGATGATCATCATATTCACGGTGATCCAGGCGGCGTTCGGCACGTACCTGCTCAGCGCGGTGCTCGGCCGGTTCCCGAAGGAGATCCTGGAGGCGGCCGAGATCGACGGCGCGGGACGGTTCCTGGCGCTGGTCCGGGTCGTGGTGCCGATCAGCCGGCCGACGCTGAGCGTCCTGCTGATCTTCTTCTTCATCTGGACCTGGAACGAGTTCTTCCTGCCGTTGATCTTCCTCATCTCCAACGACAACCAGACCGTGCCGGTCGCCCTGGGCGTGCTGCAGGGCGAGCGGTACATGGACGCGACCATGTCCAGCGCCTCCGCCCTGCTCGGCATCGTCCCGGCGGTGGCGTTCTTCCTGATCTTCCAGCGCACGCTCACCCGAGGCATCACGGTCGGGGCCGTGAAGTGAGCCACCCCCTCCCGAGGAGACTCCATGAAGAAACGGTTACGCATCCCGATCCTGCTCGCGCTCACCCTGGTCGCGGCGCTGCTCACGGCTCCGGCCGGGGCCGCCGCCGACTTCCCGTTCCGCGACCCGTCGCTGCCGGTGGAGCGGCGGGTGGCCGACCTGCTGGGCCGGCTGACGCTGACGGAGAAGCTGGGCCTGCTGCACCAGTCGCAGGCGGCCATCCCGCGGCTCGGCGTGCCCTACCACAAGAACGGCACCGAGGCGCTGCACGGCGTCGCCTGGACCAACGACCTGAACGACAACTGGAACCAGAAGCTCGCCTCCGGCACCGTGTTCCCGCAGGCCGTCGGCCTGGCCAGCACCTGGGACCCGGAGCTGGTCAAGCGGGTCGGCTCGGCCGTCGGCGACGAGGTCCGGGGACACAACACGATCAACCCGACGCTGTGGGGGCTCCAGGTGTGGGCGCCGGTGGTCGACCCGCTGCGCGACCCCAGGGCCGGCCGGAACGAGGAAGGCTACTCCGAGGACCCGCTGCTGACCGGCGCCATCGCCACCGCGTACGGCAAGGGGATGCGGGGCGACGACCCGTTCTACCTCAAGGCCGCGCCGGTGCTGAAGCACTACCTGGCCTACAACAACGAGGTGAACCGGAGCCTCACCTCCTCCAACCTGACCCCCAAGCTCAGGCACGAGTACTACGAGCGGCCGTTCAGGGACGCGATCTCGGCGAAGGCCGCGACCGGGGTGATGGCCTCGTACAACCTGGTGAACGGGCGGCCCAGCCACGTCAACGCCGATCTGCAGGACGTCGTGAGGTCGTGGACGGACGAGACGCTCTACAACGTCAGCGACGCCTGGGGCCCGCACGCGCTCACCGACCTGGAGCGCTACTTCGACGACAAGCCCGAGGCGTTCGCCGCGGTGCTCAAGTCGGGCCAGGACAGCTTCACCATCGACGGCAGTGACACCGGACCGCTGGTCACGCACCTCACCGCCGCCCTGGAGCGGGGCCTGATCACCGAGGCCGACGTGGACCGGGGCGTCAGCCGGGCGCTGACCATCCGGTTCCGCCTGGGTCACTTCGACCCGGACGGGGGCCCGTACAGGAGCATCGGCGCGGACGTGATCGACAGCCCCGCGCACCGCGCGCTCAACCGCGAGGCCGCCGGCAAGGCGGCGGTGCTGCTGAGGAACTCCGGCACGCTCCCGTTCGCCTCGCCGAAGTCGGCGGCCGTGGTCGGGCCGCTGGCGGACCGGCTCTACAGCGACTGGTACGCGGGCCGGATGCCGTACCAGGTCACCCCGCTGGACGGGATCAAGGAGCGGGTGCCCGGCGTGACCACCGGCGAGGGCCTGGAGCGGATCGCGCTCAGGCACGTCGGGTCCGGCAAGTACGTCACCGCCACCGGCACCGGCCCGGACGACAACGCCGCGCTGACCGACACCGCCCCGACGCCCGCCTCGCAATGGGACGTGACCGACTGGGTGAGTGACGTCTCGACGCTGCGCAACGTGGGCAACGGCAAGCTGCTCGGCGGCGACTGGCGCTCGCTGGACACCGACGACGACGACCCCCACGGCTGGTACGTGCAGCAGCAGTTCTCGCTGGAGAGGCAGGGCGACGGGACCTACCTGATCCGGTACGCGGGCTTCGAGAGCGTCGAGGGCTGGTACGCGCTGCCCGACCCGTACGTGACCGTGACCGCAGACGGCGCGCTCGCGCTGGCCCCGAAGGCGCAGGCGGCGCGGTTCGCCAAGGAGGTCGTCTCCGACGGCATCGCGGCGGCGGCCGAGCAGGCCCGCGCGGCCGAGGTGGCGGTCGTGGTCGTCGGCAGTCACCCGTGGGTGCACGGCCGCGAGTTCCACGACCGCGACGACCTGCGGCTCGGCGACGGGCAGAAGCGGCTGATCGAGGCGGTGCGCAAGGCGAACCCGAGGACCGTGGTGGTGCTGGAGACCAGCTATCCCGTCGTCGTGGACGCGCCGGCGCTGCTGTGGACCACCCATGCGGGCGCGGAGACCGGGCACGCGGTCGCCGACGTGCTCTTCGGCGACGTCAACCCGGCCGGGCGGCTCACCCAGACCTGGCCGGCCGGCGACGACCTGCCCAGCATCCTGGACTACGACCTGGTCAAGACCGGGATGACCTACCTGTACGACCGGGACAGGCCGCTGTTCGCCTTCGGCCACGGGCTCAGCTACACCACCTTCGGCTACCAGGGGCTCAAGGCGCAGGGCGAGCAGGTGAGCGTCAAGGTCACCAACACCGGCCGGGTCGCGGGCGAGGAGGTCGTCCAGCTCTACACCCACCAGCGGCAGTCCCGCTTCGCCCAGCCGGTCAAGCAGCTGCGCGGCTTCCAGCGGATCGCGCTGGCGCCGGGCGAGTCGAGGACCGTGACGTTCCCGCTGAGGAAGGCCGACCTGGCGGTGTGGGACCACACGCGGGACAAGGAGGTGGTCGAGACGGCCACGCACGACGTGCTCGTGGGCTCGGCCGCCGACCGGATCAGGCAGCGCACGACGCTGAGGGTGAGCGGGGAGCGGGTGCCGCCGCGCGACCTGACCAGGACGACCAGGGCGATTAACTTCGACGACTACGCGGGCGTCACGTTCGCCGACGAGAACAAGGTGCGCGGCGACGTGGTGGCCGGGTCGGACGGCGGCTGGATCTCCTTCACCGACACCGTCCACGGCGGCCGGCTCAGCGCCGGGGTGGCGTCGGCCGAGGGCGGCTCGATCGAGCTGCGGCGCGGCTCTCCGCGGGGCGCGCTGCTGGCCACCGCGCGGGTGCCGGCCACGGGCGGGGTGTACGCCTACGAGACGGTCACGGCCCGGCTCCGGCCAGGCACCGGTGATTTGTACGTGGTCTTCAGGGGCGACGTGCGGCTCAGGGACCTGACCCTGGCCCGCTGAGAACCGCCGGCCCGGCGCGGGGGCATGGGCCCGCGCCGGGCCGACTTATTTCGTTGTCCGTCCAAACTATTGACGCCCAGTCGAGGCGTGTGTGAGCCTCATATCGTTCATGCGCGAAGGCGCGGCGACGGTCAGGGTCCCTGCAACCTGGTCGTGCATGGCGGTCATCTGTTCGTCCTCGGGCACGCCTTCTCCCGGCGTGCCGGGAAAAGGGAGAGCCGCTCATGCGAAAGGCATTGCTCAGCCTGCTCGCGATCACCGCCGTCCTGCTGGTCACAGCGGTCGTGCGGATGACCCCGGTGTCCGCCGTCGCGGCGGACCCGTACAACTTCAAGAACGTGCGGATCGACGGCGGCGGGTTCGTGCCCGGCATCGTCTTCAACCCCACCGAGCGCGACCTGATCTACGCCCGCACCGACATCGGCGGCGCGTACCGGTGGAACGAGTCGTCGAAGTCCTGGACCCCGCTGCTCGACTGGGTGGGCTGGGACAAGTGGGGCTGGAACGGCGTCATCAGCCTCGCCACCGACCCCGTCCAGACCAACCGGCTGTACGCCGCCGTCGGCATGTACACCAACGACTGGGACCCGAACAACGGCGCCATCCTGCGCTCCACCGACAAGGGCGACACCTGGCAGGCCACCGAGCTGCCGTTCAAGCTCGGCGGCAACATGCCCGGCCGGGGCATGGGCGAGGCGCTCGCCGTCGACCCCAACCGCAACAGCGTCCTCTACCTCGGCGCCCCCAACGGCAACGGCCTGTGGCGCAGCACCGACCACGGCGCCACCTGGGCGAAGGTGACGAGCTTCCCCAACCCCGGCGACCACGCCGACGACCCGGGCGACCCCAACGGCTACCAGAGCCACCGCCCCGGCGTCGTCTGGGTGACCTACGACCCGCGCTCGTCCTCCTCGGGCACCGCGACCAGGACCATCTACGTGGGCGTCGCCGACAAGCAGAACACCGTCTACCGCACCACCGACGCCGGGGCCACCTGGCAGCGGGTGGCGGGCCAGCCGACCGGCTACATCGCGCACAAGGGCGTGCTGGACGCCGAGAACGGCCACCTGTTCATCGCCACCAGCGACACCAGCGGCCCGTACGACGGCGCCAAGGGCGACGTGTGGCGGCTCGACACCGCGACCGGCACGTGGACCCAGGTCAGCCCGGTGCCGTCGTCCAGCTCGGACGACTACTTCGGCTACAGCGGCCTCACTCTCGACCGGCAGAACCCCGGCACGCTGATGGTCGCCACCCAGATCTCCTGGTGGCCCGACGTGATCTTCTTCAGGTCGACCGACTCCGGCGCCACCTGGACCCGGGTCTGGGACTGGACCTCGTACCCGAACCGCGGCTTCCGCTACGAGATGGACATCTCCGAGGTGCCCTGGCTGACCTTCGGCACCAACCCGCAGCCGCCCGAGGTCACGCCCAAGCTCGGCTGGATGACCGAGTCGCTGGAGATCGACCCGTTCGACTCCGACCGGATGATGTACGGGACCGGCGCCACGATCTACGGCACCGAGAACCTCACCCAGTGGGACGCGGGCGGCCGGTTCACGATCAGACCCATGGTCAAGGGCCTGGAGGAGACCGCGGTGCTCGACCTGATCAGCCCGCCCAGCGGCGCCCCGCTGATCAGCGGCCTGGGCGACATCGCCGGGTTCCGGCACACGAACCTGGACGCGGTGCCGCCGATGATGTTCACCTCGCCGAACTTCACCTCCACCACCAGCCTCGACTACGCCGAGCGGAACCCGGCCGTGATGGTGCGGGCCGGCAACTTCACCGACGCCGACCGGCCGAACGACAGCCACGTGGCCTTCTCCACCGACGGCGGCGCCAACTGGTTCCAGGGCAGCGAGCCCGGCGGGATCAACGAGGGCGGCACGGTCGCGGCGGCGGCCGACGGCTCCCGCTTCGTGTGGGCGCCGCGCGGCGTCACCCCGCACTACTCGGTCGGCTTCGGCACCTCCTGGACCCAGGTGCAGGGCCTGCCCACGGGCGCGATCGTCGAGTCCGACCGGGTCAACGCCGCGAAGTTCTACGGGTTCGCCGGCGGCCGGTTCTACGCCAGCACGAACGGCGGCGCGTCGTTCACCGCCACCGCCGCCTCCGGGCTGCCCACGACCGGCAAGTTCAAGGCCGTGCCCGGCGTCGAGGGCCACATCTGGCTGGCGGGCGAGGGCGGCCTGTGGCGCTCGACCAACAGCGGCGCGTCCTTCACCAAGGTCTCCGGGATCACCGGCTCGGTGAACGTCGGCTTCGGCAAGGCCGCGCCGGGCGCGACCTACATGGCGATCTTCGCGGTGGCCACGATCGACGGCGTCACCGGCCTCTACCGCTCGGACGACACCGGCGCGAACTGGCTCCGGATCAATGACGACGAGCACCAGTGGGGCAACATGGGCGAGGCGCTCACCGGTGACCCCCGCGTGTACGGCCGCGTCTACCTGGGCACCAACGGCCGCGGCATCATCTACGGCGACCGCACCGGCCCGCCGGTCACCGTCACTCCCACCGTTACGCCCACCATCACTCCCACGGTCACCCCGACCGTCACTCCCGGGACCGGTTGCACGGCCACCTACACGCCGGGCAACCAGTGGCCCGGCGGCTTCCAGGCCGAGGTCGCGGTCCGCAACACCGGCGGCTCGGCCCTCACAGGCTGGCGGGTGACCTGGACCTGGCCGGGTGACCAGCGGATCACCCAGCTCTGGAGCGGCTCCCACACCCAGACCGGGGCGAACGTGAGCGTGACCGACGCCGGCTACAACGGCAACCTGGCGCCGAACGCCACCACGTCGTTCGGCTTCAACGCCAGCCAGTCCAGCGCCGGCTCCCCGCCGGCCCTCACCTGCACCCCCGAATAGCCTGAGGGCGCCTCTCGGCCTCATTAGTTGGTTTGCCGCCCAAACAAATTAGGTAGACTGTGACCGCGACCCCGAGGGAGCGTCGCGGTCACAGGTTGGTGGAGGGCGCCGGCGATGCGGCATGCTGGGGTCACTTCTCGGCGGGAACGGGGCTCAGATTGATCACTTCCACGACCGGCCCGCAGCCGGCCGACTTCGCGGACGTCCGGGCCACCAACCTCGCGGTCGTGCTCCGGTTCGTGCGCGAGCACGCGCCGTGCTCCCGCGCCGACATCGCGGCCGGCACCGGCCTCAACAAGGCGACCGTCTCCAGCCTGGTCGCCGACCTGATCGACCGCCGCCTGGTCCGCGAGACGGGCCTCACCGAGAACCGCGTGGGCAGGCCCGCCACCATGCTCGTCCTCGACGGCTCCCCGTACGCCGCGATCGGGGTCGAGATCAACGTCGACTACGTCTCCGCCGTGGCCACCGACCTGGCGGGGGAGCGGCTGCTGGCCTGGCGGCGCTCCTTCAGCGCCGGCGAGTCGGTCAACCAGGGGGTGGCCAACGTCGCCGCCGTCGTCCGGCGGGTGGTCAACCGCATGGCCAAGGAGGAGCGGCAGGTCCTCGGCCTGGCCGTGGCGGTGCCCGGCCTGATCGACGTGAACGGCACCGTGCGCATCGCGCCCAACCTCGGCTGGCGCGACGCCGACCTCGGCGGCGACCTGGCCAAGGCGCTGCGCGACCCCGGTTTCGCGATCCAGGTCGACAACGACGCCAACCTCGCGGCGCTGGCCGAGCAGCGCTTCGGCGCCGGCGCGGGGGCCTCCGACCTGGTCTACCTCACCGGGCAGATGGGCGTCGGGGCGGGCGTCATCCTCGACGGGAGGCTGCGCAGGGGCCGCCTCGGCTACAGCGGCGAGCTCGGCCACGTCCAGCTCGACCCCGAGGGCCCCGCCTGCCGCTGCGGGCGGCGCGGGTGCCTGGAGGCGATGGCCGGCGTCGGCGCCGTGCTGCGCCGCGCCGACCCGTCCCCGGCCGAGATCGAGATCGAGCTGGAGGAGGTCGTCAGGTCCGCGCGGGCCGGCGACGCGGCCACGCTGTCCACGCTCGGCGCCGTCGGCGCGGCCCTGGGCCGGGGTGTGTCGATCATCGCCAACCTGCTCAACCCTCAGCTGATCGTCCTGGGCGGCTACTACGTGCCGCTGGCGCCGTGGCTGCTGCCGCCGGCCCGCGCGGCCGTGCTCGACGCCGCCATCGCGCCGCAGGCCGGCGGCTGCGAGGTGGTGGCCTCCACGCTCGGCCACGACGCGGCGGCCCTGGGCGGCGCGGCGCGGGTGCTCGACTCCCTCGATTCCGGAAGATTGCCGGGCGGAATCTCACGAACCTCTTGACCCGGCTTCACGCCCGCGTGCACGCTTCAGGAAACCCGGAGAAACACTGAGGTAACTCCACCGGCCGGTCATCGAAGCGCTTCGACACTCCCCTCAGAGGATGGCCATGCACGAACCCTTCCGCGACCCTGAGCTCCCCCTCCACGACCGGATCGCCGACCTGTCGCGCAGGCTCACGCTCGACGAGAAGATCGGCCTGCTCCACCAGTACCAGGCGCCCGTCGACCGGCTCGGCGTGGCCGCGTTCCGCACCGGCACCGAGGCCCTGCACGGCCTGGCCTGGCTCGGCCCCGCCACCGTCTTCCCGCAGGCCGTCGGCCTGGCCTCGACCTGGGACCCGGACCTGGTCCGCCGCGTCGGCGAGGCCGCAGGCGACGAGGTGCTCGCCTTCCACCACAAGGACCCGACCGGCGCCGGCCGCAACGTCTGGGCCCCGGTGGTCAACCCGCTGCGCGACCCGCGCTGGGGGCGCAACGAGGAGGGCTACTCCGAAGACCCGTGGCTCACCGGGCTCATGGCCGCCGCCTACGCCTCCGGCCTGCGCGGCAGCGACCCCCGCGTGCTCAAGACCGCGCCCACGCTCAAGCACTTCCTCGCCTACAACAACGAGACCGACCGCTGCGTCACCTCCAGCAACGTGCCGCCCCGGGTGCTGCACGAGTACGAGCTGCCCGCCTTCAGGCCCGCCATCGAGCAGGGCGCCGCGGTCGCCGTCATGCCCTCCTACAACCTGGTCAACGGCCGGCCCGCGCACCTCAGCCCGCTCATCGGCGAGGTCCTGCGGGCCTGGGCGCCGGACGACCTGCTCGTGGTCAGCGACGCCTGCGCGCCCGGCAACCTGGTCTCGCCGCAGGGCTACCACGCCGACCCCGCCGAGGCGTACGCGCACGCGATCAGGGCCGGGCTGGACAGCTTCACGCAGGACGACGACCGGTCCGAGGCCACGCTCGGGCACATCAGGGAGGCGCTGGAGCGCGGACTGATCGGCGAGGCCGACCTCGACGCCGCCGTGCGGCACCTGCTGTCGATCCGGTTCCGGCTCGGCGAGTTCGACCCCGCGACCCCGTACGACCACCTCACCGAGGAAGTGGTCAACTGCCCGCGCCACCAGGACCTGGCCCGCGAGGCGGCGCGGCGCTCGTTCGTGCTGCTGGAGAACGACGGGCTGCTGCCGCTGCGCGACGTCGCCACCGTCGCGGTCGTCGGCCAGCTCGGCGACACGCTCATGGAGGACTGGTACAGCGGCACGCTCCCGTACGCCGTCACCGCCCGCGCAGGGCTGGCCGAACGGTGCGAGACCGTCTTCTGCGAGGCCGTCGACCGGGTGACGCTGACCGCCGAGGCGGGTCACGTGGCGGCCGACCCGGCCGGCGGGCCGCTCAGCCTCGGCGCCGAGCCCGGCCTGTTCGACGTGTTCGACTGGGGCGGCGGAGCCTACGCGCTGCGCGCCGCCGCCACCGGCCGGTTCGTCTCCGTGGACGACGGCGTGCTGGTCAACGACCAGCCGGGGCCGAACGGGTGGGAGGTGCGCCAGACGTTCCGGATGGAGGAGCGGCCGCGCGGCGCGGTGACGCTGCGCCACATCTCCACCGGCTGCTACGTCGGCGTCGCCGGCGACGGGACGCTGCGCCTGGTCGACGACGCCGACCAGGCGCTCTGGCTGTCGCTGGAAGTGGTCAGGAGCGGCGCCCGGCAGGCCGCCGAGCTGGCCGCCACCGCCGACGTGGCCGTCGTGGTCGTCGGCGACCACCCGCTGGTGAACGGCCGCGAGACCGAGGACCGCAGCACGCTCGCCCTCGCCCCCGCCCAGGACGCCGTGGTCCGGGCCGTGCTGGCCGCCAACCCGCGCACGGTCATGGTGATCAGCAGCGGCTACCCGCTCACCTGGACCGCCTCGGGGGTGCCGGCGGTGCTCTGGTCCGCGCACGGCGGGCAGGAGTACGGCCACGCCCTGGCCGAGGTGCTGCTCGGCGACGCGGAGCCGGAGGGTCGGCTCACGCAGACCTGGTACCGCTCCGAGCAGGAGCTGCCCGACCTGCTGGACTACGACATCATCACCGCCGACGCCACCTACCTGTACTTCCGCGGGACCCCCCGCTACCCGTTCGGGCACGGCCTCGGCTACACCGACTTCGCCTACTCCGGCCTGGAGGTCGCCTGCGACGGCGACCGGGTGCGCGCGACGGTGACCGTGACCAACACCGGGCCGCGCGAGGGCGCCGAGGTCGTCCAGTTCTACACGCACCAGCAGCGCTCCCGCGTCAAGCAACCGCTGCGCCGGCTGCGCGGCTTCGAGAGGGTGCGGCTCGCGCCCGGAGAGAGCCGCGCCGTCCATCTCGACCTGCCGGTACGCGAACTGGCCTGCTGGGACGTCACCAGCGGCCGGTTCGTCGTGGAACGCGCCCCGCACCGGCTCATGGCCGGCCGCAGCGCCACCGACCTGCGGGTCGGCGCCCGCTTCGAGGTCGACGGCGAGGTCATCCCGCCGCGCCGCGGCCTGCTGCGCGCCGTGGACCACGACGAGTACGACGCGATCACCTTCACCGCGTCGGACCGCGAGCGCGGCGAGGCGGTCCGGGCCGGCACCGAGGGCGCCTGGATCGTGTTCCGCCAGGTGGACCTCACCGGCGCGGCCTCCTGCCTGGCCGTGCTCGGGAGCACCGAGGGCGGCATGATCACCTTACGGATCGGCGACCCCCTCTACGGCCGGCCGATCGCCGCCTTCCCCGTGCCCAGGACCGGCAGGTACGACCTGCGCGCCGTCGCCGCCTCCCTTGCGGGCACGCGGGGAGTGCACGATCTTTATGTCGTGTTCGAGAACGAAGGGGTCACGCTGAGCCAGATCGACGTCGGGGCCGGGACTTGAGCGGGCGCACCGTCACCATCACGGAGGTCGCCCGGCACGCCGGCGTGGCCGTGAGCACCGTCTCGTACGTGCTCAGCGGCAAGCGCACGATCTCGGCCGGCACCCGGCGCCGGGTGCTCGACAGCATCGCCGCGCTCGGCTACCACCCGCACGCCGGCGCCCGCGCCCTGGCCAGCAAGCGGGCCAACGTCATCGCCCTGGTGCTGCCGCTGCGCGCCGGCATGCACGTGCCGGTGCTGATGCGCTTCGCCAGCGCCGTCGTCACAGCCGCCCGCCGCTACGACCACGACGTGCTGCTGCTCACCGCCGACGAGGGCACCGACGGCATCAGGCGGGTGGCGGCCAGCGCGCTGGTGGACGCGTTCGTGCTCATGGACGTCGAGCTGGACGACAGCCGGGTGCCGCTGCTGCGGGAGCTGGCCGAGCCCAGCGTGCTCATCGGCTTCCCGGCCGAGCCCGCCGGCCTCACCTGCGTCGACCTCGACTTCGCCGCCGCCGGCGGGCAGTGCGTCGCCCACCTGGCCGAGCGCGGCCACTCCAGGATCGCCCTGCTCGGCGCGCCCGCCGTGGTGTACGAGCGCGGCACCGGCTTCGCCCGCCGCACCCGCGAGGGCTTCGTCGCCGCGGTCGCCGCGCACCGGGTGGCGGGGGTGGCGCTGCCCTGCGAGGAGACGTTCGACGAGGTGTACGCGACCCTGGCCAGGCTCCTGCGGGACCAGCCGGACCTGTCCGGGCTCGTGGTGCACAACGAGGCCGCGGTCGGTCACGTGCTCAGCGCCCTGCGCCAGCTCGGCCGGCGCGTCCCCGCCGACGTGGCGGTGGTGGCGATCTGCCCGGACGACGTGGCGGAACGTGCCAGCCCGGCCCTCACCTCGGTCCTGATCCCGGCCGAGGAGGTGGGGCGGGAGGCGGTGCGGCTGCTGATGGAGAAACTGGACGGCAGGACCGTCCCGGACGCCACCCTGCTCGCGCCGCACCTCGCGCTGCGCGCCAGCACCTGACCGGGAACGGTCCTCCAGCGGATCAGGAAGTCTCTAGCGGATCAGGAAGAACGCGAACGCGGCCAGCAGCACGGCGGCGACCGCGGGGGACAGCCAGGTGTGCCACGTCACCGGCTTCGCGCTGACCGGCAGCACCGGCCGGCGGGCCACGGCGGCGGCCACGGCGGCGCCCAGCACACCCGCGCCCAGCGCCCACACGAACGGCGGCACCACGTCCCAGCCGCCCGCCGTGTGCCCCAGCCCGAGGAAGAGCACCGCCCACAGGGCCCGGGTCGCCACCGAGATCCGGTCCAGCCCCGACGCCCGGAACGCCGAGTGGAGCAGGCCGAGCCCGAGGAAGGGGAAGACCAGGGCGAAGATCAGCGGCCGGATCTCCGGACCGCCGCCGGCCGGCGGCTCGGCCCCGAGCAGGCGCAGGCCCACCCCGTCGACCGACGTGCCGGTGTTGCCCATGACCACCACGCCCCGGCCGGACGCCCGGTCGAAGCCCGCGTACGTGCGGAACCCGCCTGTCCCGCCGTTGTGCCAGGTGATCTCGCGCTCCCCGTACCGGGTGGTGAACCAGCCGTAGCCGATCCGCTCGCCGTCACCGGCGTCGAAGCGCGGGGTCGCCGCGTCCGCGCCCGGCGCGGAGCCCGCCATCACCGCCTGGACGAGCCGGGCGACGTCGTGCGCGGTGGACCAGACGGCGCCGCCCGCGCCCGCGTACCCGTGGTCGCGCCACGGCTCCATCGGCAGCCCGTTCACGTTCCGGCCGCGGGCGTGCCGGGCCGGCAGCGGCTCGTCCGGCTGGAGCACGACGGTGGAGCCCATGCCGAGCGGGGCGAGCAGCCGCGTGCGCAGCAGGGTCTCGTAGCCGGTGCCCGCGTGCTCGGCCAGCGCCTGGCCGAGCAGCGCCACGCCGAGGTTGGAGTAGGAGACCTCGCCTCGCCTCCCGGCTGAGACGGCCGCGGCGTCGTCCAGCATGCTCCGCGGCCCCGCGGCGGCGTACGGGTCCTCGCCGGCGAAGACGTACAGATACGAGCGCAGGAAGCCCACCGGCGTCATGCGCAGGTTGGGGATCCCCGCCCGGTGCGAGGACAGCTCGGCGAGGGTCGCCGCGGCCACGGCGGGGTCGGAGAAGGCGACGCCCGGCAGCAGGTCGCGCACCGGCGTGCCGGGGGAGAGCCCTTCGTCCGCCAGGTCGGCCAGCAGCATCCCGGTCATCGGCTTGGTGATCGACCCGAGCTCGTAGGCGGTGTCCTGGTCCACCGGCCGGGGGTCGGCCCCGCCGGTGTCGCCCACTCCGGCGTGGCGGATCCGGCCGTTCTCGATGAGCGCCACGGACAGGCCCCGGTATCCCTCCTGCCCGGCGGCGTTCCGTACCAGCTTCGCCAGGGCGGGGTCGCCGGTCGTCGCGGAGCCCAGCGTGGGCGGGGCCGGAGCGACGAACAGGGCGAGGGCGGCCACGACGAGGGCGGCCAGGGCGGAGGCTCGCTTCATGGTCCGAATCTACGTAACTTCGAAACTTCGGTCAAACCGATTTGCTGGGTTTGCCCGCTGTGCGCACCGGCACCCCGGCCGACATGCCCGCGTCTCGCCGTCCATCACGCTAAAGTTGGATAATCATCGAACTTAGGAGTTGGACATGCGTGCTGTGCGGATCGACCACTTGGGAGATCTTGAAGTGCTGGCGCCGGTCGACGTACCGGAACCGCGACCGGCCGAGGGCGAGGTGCTGGTCCGGGTCATCGCCTCGGCCGTCAACCCGGTCGATGAGAAGACGCGGGCAGGGGCCATCGGTGAAGGCACGCCGCCGTTGCCGATGACGCTGGGCTGGGAGCTGGCGGGGATCGTCGTCGATCCGGGCACGAGCGGGCTGCCGGTCGGCGAGCGGGTGTTCGGCATGGTGCATCAGCTGGCGACCGGGCGCGGCTCATGGGCCGACCTCGTCGCCGTCCCGGCCGCCTCCATCGCCCGGGCGCCCATGTCGGTCAGCCTGGCCGAGGCGGCGACCCTGCCCCTGCCGGGACTGACCGCGACGCAGACCCTGGACTGGCTGCGGATCGGACCGGGGGACAAACTGCTGGTGGCAGGCGCGGCAGGAGCCGTCGGCGGACTCGCGGTGCAACTCGCGCGCGCCCGCGGAGCGCGGGTGGACGCGCTGGTGTCCAGGCAGGCGCAGATCGAGGTGGCACACGAACTGGGAGCCGACCACGCCACCACCGACCGGGCCACCTTGCAGGTGGGCGGCTACGATGCCGTCTTCGACACCTTCGGCGCCTTTGTCACCGGCGCGGTGGCCGACGGCGGCAGGTACGCCTCGATCGCCACTCAAGCCGGGCCCGTGCCCGACCTGTCGCACCGCCGGGTGCGCACCACGGTCAACCAGGTTCGCGAAGACGGCCGCGGACTCGCCGAACTCGCCGCGGCCGTGGACGGCGGGCGGCTGAAGATCCGGGTCGAGGCGCAGTACGCGTTACAGGACATCAAAGCCGCGCACGAGCATTTCCGGCGAGGGAGCCTGAACGGGAAGATCGTGTTGATCTTCTGAACCTCCGCACCGCGATGGAGACGCCAGGCCTGGACGGTGCCCGCGGCGTGCTCCTCCTCCCGCGGAGGAAGAGGTCTCAGCGGACGGCGGCGGTCAGCGGGCCGGCCACCGCGTCGATGATGTCCCGCGCGGCGGCTTCCGGCAGCGGCCTGCTCTGGCGCACTTGCCGGCCGGGAACGTCGGAGCCGCTGGCTCTGATGGTGATCAGCACGTTGTGCTTACGGATGACCACAAAGCCCTCACCTCGCCTCGCTTCGGCGATCTGCCACACGTAATAGACGTAGTAGCCCTCGTCGAAGTCCCGCCCGGCTTTCGCGGACCCCACCTGCTTGATCATTCCCTTGCGCTGCGGGGCGCCGCCGAACCCACTGGGCCGGCGGTAGTCGGCGCGCCTCTTCTGGTCGAAGGACCTCTTGGCATCGTCGAGGTCGGTCACGCCCTCGAAGCCGACGGAGTAGCTGACCTTGAGGTCCCTGAACCTGAACGGCGGCCGGCGACCTGGATCGTTCGTCCACTGGCAGGAGACGTCGACAACCGAGCGTCTGCCCTTCTGGGTCTTCGGCATCCCGATCTTCGCCCGGATCCGCGCGTTGAGGGCCTGGCAGGGCCGGGCGGGAACCCGCAGCAAGGTGGCCTCGGCAGGCTGGGGACTCCGTGTGCCGGTACCGGCCGAGGTGATCACGGCCGGGGGCGCGGTGGAGGGTGGCGGCGCCGTCGGCAGGGCGCCGCAGCCCGTTGCCACTGCGGTGAGGCACAGCATGCTCACAGCTCCGCGCGTCCGTGTCGTCATAGCGGCCCCCAAGAACGTGATCAGGCTTCAGCGGAAGTGGGGGATCATCCTGCTGGCGTTTTCGAAGGCGGGAACAGAGTCCTTTCTGCCAATTCGGCTCGTCCCAGTGCCTTGATCACCGGCCCCTTCTCCGGACGGGGGCCGTGACGAGGACGTCATCCTCGCATTTCCGCCAAATATCGCTGAGATGCCGACACCCCCGCCATTTGCGGTATGCCGTGTCGGCGTGCCAACTACGGTGCGAAACCATCGCCTGCCCGCCACCCGGCGGGCGCCGGACGGGCAACGACGACAAGGGGACTTGGTGCAGGCGGACCAGACGCGACTGGGTGTGCTCGGACCGCTGGAGGTGCGGATCGGCGGCAGGCAGGTGTCCTTGCCCGCGGGCAAGCACCGCGTCCTGCTCGCCGCGCTCCTGCTCCGGGCCAATCGCACCGTCCGTACGGACGAACTGATCGACTACGTCTGGGACGGCGCGCCCCCGGCCGGCGCGCGCGGCACCGTGCAGACCTACATGGCGCGATTGCGAGCGGCCCTCCACCCGGCCGACGTCATCGTCACCCAGTCCGACGGCTACCTCATCGAAACGCCCGACACCACCCTGGACCTGAACCGTTTCCGGGATCTCCGCGACCGGGCCGAGACTGCGGTGGCACACGGCCGGGCCGCGGAGTCGGCCCTGCTGCGGCAGGCGCTGGCACTGTGGCGGGGGCCCGCCCTCGCCGACGTGCCGTCCGAGACCCTGCGCACGCTCGCCGCGCTCCCGCTCGCCGAGGAGCGGCTGGCGACGCTGGAGCGCCGCATCGAGGCGGACCTCTCCCTCGGCAGGCACCGCCAGGTCGTCGCCGAGCTGCGGACGCTCACCGCCGAGCACCCGCTGCACGAACGCTTCTGGGGGCAGCTGGTCATGGCGCTGCACGGCAGCGGCCGGCAGGCCGAGGCGCTGGAGGCGTTCCGCCGGCTCCGCCGGCTGCTGCATGACGAACTCGGCATCGAGCCGGGCGAGGACCTGCAGGACCTGCACCGTCAGGTGCTCAACGGCACCCCGGCCCTCCCCCTTGGGGCGCACTCCACCCCTGCGCCCCGCCCATGGCGGGCCTCCTGCCATCTGCCGCCGGACCTCGGCGCCTACGCCGGACGCGCGGAGCTGGTCGAGGAGGGCGTGTCCCTGATGGTGAGCCCTGCCCGCCGCACCGTGGTGCCCATCCTGGCGGTGTGCGGCGCGCCGGGGACCGGGAAGACGGCGCTGGCCGTCCGGATCGCGCACCGCGTCCGCTCCGCCTTCCCGGACGGCCAGTGGTTCGTCCGGCTGCGCGACGCCGAGGGCAGGCCGCGCGACCCCTCGGACATGCTCGCAGAGGCGCTCCTCGCCGCCGGGGTCGACCGCGCCTCCCTTCCCGACGACCTGGCGGCGCGAGCGGCCCGGCTGCGCGCCGAACTGGCCGGCCGCTCGCTGCTGCTGGTCCTGGACGACGCCGCCGAAGCGGCCCAGATCAGGCCCCTGCTGCCCGGAGTCGCGGGATGCGCGGTGCTGGTCACCTCCAGGACCGACCTGGGCGGCCTCGCCGCGCTGCACGACGCCCGCGTCGTCACGCTGGGACCGCTGCGGCGTGCGGAGTCGGTGGGGCTGCTCGCGGAGCTCGTCCCCGGCGGGGAGGCCGGCGACGAGCACGCGCGGGCGGAGATCGCCCGGCTCTGCGGCGACCTGCCGCTGGCGCTGCGGCTGGCCGCGGCCAACCTGATCGGCCGCTCTCCTGCCGAGGCGAGCCGCTACCTGGCCCGGCTGCGCTCGGGAGACCCGCTCGGCGCGCTTACGGTCGCGGGCGACCATGAGGCGTCGATCCGGGCCGCGTACGACCGCTCGTACTCGGCGTTGCCGCCCGCGGCCCGCCGGCTCTTCCGCCTCCTGGCCAAGACACCGGGCGACATCACACTCGACGCCGCGGCGGCGCTGCTGGCCGCGTCGGCCGGCGCGGCCGAGCCGCTGCTCGCCACGCTGACCGCCGCGCACCTCCTGCGGCGATCAGGCGCCGGCGACCGCTACCGGCTCGACCGGCTGCTGCGGCTGTACGCGGCCGAGCGGCTGGCCGCGGAGGAGCCCCTCGCCCTCCCGGTCCCGGACGGCCGCGGCGCGGCCGTCCGTCTCCCCGGACCCGAAGGCCGGGGACGCCCGACGCGGCGGCCCGGCGAGCCGCTCCGGTGCGCCGTCCTCAGCGACCGCCCCGCCCCGGCGGACGGGCGGTGACGGCGTCGCCGTCACCGCCCGCTGACTCCGGGGGCGGCAGGCCAGGGCAGAGGCGCGGCCCGGTCCGGGGGCGGCGCCGCGGACTCGACGGCCGCCGCCAGCGCGCCGAGGTCCACCGGCGTCTCCTGGATCCTGCGCAGCGCCTCCCCGACGGCCTCTATCCTGCCCTCCCGCCCGATCGGCAGGTGCTCCTGGCCGGTGAAGGCCGCGCTGACCTGGGCCGCCCACGCCTGTACGACCTCACGCAGCCGCGGCGGGTTCACCATGACGGACAGATGCAGCGAGCCCTCCGGCCCGGCCATCGCCCGGTGCCCCATGCCCAGCGGCACGTACAGTCCCTCGCCGGCGCGCAGCTCGACCTCCTCGGTGACGGCGTCCTCCCCGGGGATCTCGGCGAGGTCCCAGTCGTCGCCGGCCGGTAGGTCGTAGAGCGTCCAGCGCTTGCTCCCCTCCGCCTGGACGACGAACACGTGGGTGGCGTCCCGGTGGGCCCGCGTCCCGAAGTGCCCGGGAGGGGTCAGGAACGCGACGGTCTGGACGCGCGCCACCAACGCCCGTCCCAGCTCGGCCGACAGCCGGGCGAGGTGCTCGTCCCAGACCTCGATGCCCGTCAGCGACAGCGTGGCGCCCTCGCCGATCGCCGCGGCGATCCGGCCCGGGTCGGCGCAGCCGGTGTGCCGGTGTTCCCCGACGACCTGGGCCCGGGTGTAACGGTTGGGATGCAGCGCCTCGCCGCCGAAGGTGAGGCTGAACTGGGGGTAGCGCAGGTTGCCGTGGGCGAGCCAGCGCTCGACCCGCTCGCGGTCGATCAGCGCGCGGGCCTCGTCCGACGTGGTGAAGCGGAGCGCGCTCCGCCCCCAGTCGATGCGCTCGGCCTCCTGCGGCTCGGCGAACAGCCAGGCCCACGCCGATGCGAGGCCCTCCTGGACGCCCTCCATCAGCGTCTCCCGAGGGGACCGTCGCCTATAGGCGACGGGGGAATCGGGAGCGGGAGGGCCGGCAAGGCCCGAGTGTGCGGTGACCCGCCTGGTCTGCGCATCAGAGATCTCCGTTCGTCGCATGTCGGATGGGTGATGATCGTGTGACTCGTCGGGTGCGCACTACTCCCGGCGACGGCGCAGCGCGACCACCCCCGGAACCCCGAGCGTCGTCGCACCGCCGCTCACCGCACCAGCAGCGCCGCGTCCCAGCCGCTCTCCGCGGGCCGGTCGCCGGCGTACGCGTGCAGCGCCAGCGCGATCCCCGTCGCGCCCTCCAGGAACCCGGGCAGGTCGACGCTCGTCCCGTGCCGCTGCGTCGCCGCCCGGAATCCGAACGGGGCCTGCGGGTCGTACAGGTCGAGCGCCCGGACCGCGAGCCGGTCCGCGGCGCCGGCGAGCTCGGCGTCGTCCGCGTCCCGCGCCACCAGCCGGGTCAGGTGGAGCAGGCCCGCCCATCCATGGCACAGCCCCGCGTCCTGCACGCCGTGCTGCTCCTCGGGCAGCGCCAGCGTGCCGCGCAGCGCCTCCACCGCGAACCGGCACCAATCCGGCCGCCCCAGCGCCATTCCGGCCAGTTGCAGGGCGCGCGCCGCGCCGGGGACGCCGTAACACCACGCCGTGCGGCTGCGGGGCAGCTCTGCCGGGGGCCCGTCGAGGTCCTCGCGCCGCACCCAGCCGGGCCAGTACGTGCCCGCCCCGTCCGAGTCGTGCCAGTCGAGCATCCACCGGGCGATCCGCGCCATGGCCTCGTCCTGGCCGGGCACCCGCACGCCGGCACGCCAGGCCAGGGCCAGCAGGGCCAGCGGTCCCGGCGCTCCGTGGGCGAGTCCCAGGTTGCCGTGGCCGCCGTACCCGTCCGACCACTCGCCGAACGGTGTGTGGGACACCCACCAGCCCGGCAGGGCCGTCCCCCCGTCCTTTTGCGGCCTGCTCAGCGCGACCAGGTAGGCGAGGATCTCCTCCAGGACGGCGCGGGCGGGCTCGACGTCGAGGAGGTATCGCCCCACGCCCGTGACGCCGCCGATGACGTCGTAGGCCGCGAACGAGGTGCCGGCCCTGCCGTCCTCGATGCGCTGCCACTCGGGGCGCAGCCGCGCCTGGACCTCAGCCGTGAGCCGCTCGTCGATCGACGTGCGCAGCCTGGCGTACTCGCCGGGACGGCGCGCGGCCCGCGAGGCGGCGAAGGCGAGGGCCGTGTGGCCGCTGTAGAGCCCGCCCAGGGGAGCGTGCGCCGCCTGCGCGGCGGCCTGCGCCAGATATGCGTGCGCGACCCGGCGGCAGGCGGGGTCGTCGTGCGCCAGCTCGGCGTACAGCAGGGCCACGGCCGGATACCCGTCGGTGAGGCAGACCGGCTCCCAGATCGGCAGGCCCGCCCCGTCCGGCGTCGGACGGAGGTTGTCCGGGGCGGCCGCGCGGCCGGCGACGAAGGCGGGGTCGGCCAGCCGCCTGGCCAGGTCGGTCACGACCGCGGCGGCTCTGGCCCGTGTCGCTCCGGCGCTGCCGGTGTGTGTGGCTTCCTGGCCGGTGGCGGGTGTCACGAGGTGAACCTCTTCCTGGAAAGGCCGGCCTCCACGACGCCGCGCAGGATGGCCAGCGTCCGTTGCTCCGTGGTGGGGCGGATGCCGAGCAACCGGTTGTGGTGCATGTGCAAAAGCGCGCCGGTCACGGTGAATCGCGTGCCGGTGAGCCGCCGCGCGGCCAGCGCCTCCCGGACGGCCTGTCCGTAGGCCGCGAGGGCGGGCCGGCGGGCCTTCCAGGTCTCCAGCAGCTCGGCGCCGCCCGGCCGGGCCGCCAGCGCCGGCCAGTCCCCGTCGGGGTCGATGAGCGTGACCGCCTCCCGCCGCTGGTCGCGGAAGGCGGCGTGGTGCTCCCCCTTGGGCAGCACCGACAGCAGCCACGGCTGCCAGTCGGGATCGCCGAGGCCGCGCAGGATGTCCACGTAGTTGGCCGCCGCCAGCAGTTCCGGGCCGAGGTTCAGGCCGCGCTCGCGGAGGCGGAGCTGGGCCAGGACCGCCGCGCTGTCGGCGGCGAACACCCGTTCGGCGACCTCGACGGTGCCGGTGCCGCCGTACCTGGCGACCTCGGGCTCGTAGGCGTCGAGCGTGAGGCGCGCGGCCAGCCCGGCATCGCACAGCAGGCCGGCCCAGTCGTGCAGGGCGGGCAGCAGGAGCGCGTTGACCTGGGCCGGGTCCCCGTGGAAGCGGAGCCGCAGGTGCGGGTCGGGATCCTGGTAGCGGATGAAGAACCAGCGGTCCACCGAGGTGGGCAACTGCGCGATCAGGGCGGGCAGGTGCCGTTCCAGCAGCTCGTCCTGCCTGTCGCGGGTGCCGTACAGCTTGGCGTAGAGCCAGGCGCCGCCCGGCAGGTGGCGCGGGCGCGGCGCCCGCCCCGGCGGCAGAGGCCTGGGGCGGCGGGCGGCGCCGGTCACGAGCGTCAGCGGGACGACGAGCTCGTTGGCGTGCCCGTCCAGCCAGCCGGTGTCCTCCGGGGCGCCGGGCGGCTCGCACACCGATGCGTGCGGGCGGCGCGACAGCTCGTGCCGCAGCACCCTGCGGTGCAGGGGAGCGGTCAGGTCGAGCTCCACCCGATGGTCGCCGTGGACCACCTGCACCCGGTCGGGCACCCGCCATCGCGCCCGCCAGGCGTCCAGCTCGGCCGACCATTCGTCCTCGCCCAGCTCCCGTTCGCCCAGGCGGGCGGTGGGCCGCCAGCGGGCCGGCGCGAGCACGGTCCGGCCGTAACGGACCCTCGGCAGCCAGGGCAGCGCCTCGGCAGCCCCCCACGACCAGCTCCGCAGGTGGCGATGCCCGCCCTCGGCGATCTCCCGCACGAGGCGGACCGCGTTCGCGCTCAGCCGCGTGGTGTCGAGCATGTGCGGCGAGACGGGCGTGACCTCCCGGTCGTGCGGGCCGGACACCAGGTACAGCCGGTGGTCGTCGGCGCCGACCAGGAGGTCGCCCGCGCCGAGCACCCGCGGGTCCGACCGTTCGGCGAACGCGCCCAGGGCGAGGGTGTGCTCGCACACCACCGGCACCTGGGCCACGTTGGCCACGCGCGGGACCAGCGGCTGGAAGACGAGCTGGGCCCGAATCGGTCCGGCGCCCCCTGCGGCCTCGGCCACGGGTGCCATCGGATAGCTCCCCTCGGGGAACAGGTAGGCGAAGCGCCCGAACAGGGACCCGGCCATCGAGGAGCCCGTCGCGGGCGCGAGTGCCAGCCGGAACTCGCCCCGGCCGAGAGCCTCCGCGGACTCTGCCAGGAGCTGGACGCACAGCTCCGCGGACTCCGGCGGCGGCAGGTGGGGCTCCTCGTCGGCGGAGAGCCGGGCCACCAGCTCGTCGTCCAGCACGACCTCGCCCGTCCCGTCCAGGAGCGCCTGCTGGGCCAGTTCGGCGAGCAGCGCGTCGTGCGGGTCGTGACGCTCCGGGGCCGGCCGCGCCAGGCGTTCGCTCTCCGGCACCAGGTACCCGGCGGGGAAGCCGAGGCCGCGTTCGGCGTCGGTGAGCTCGGCGAAGGGGATGAGCTGGCCGGTGCCGTACCGTTCGAGGAACGCGGTGTGGTATTCCGCCAGGTGCGGCGGCGGCTGGGCGGGACCGGACATGCGCAGCAGCGCCGAGGCCGCGGCCGCGGCCTCGTCGGCGACCGCCTGCGGCAGCGTCACGTCGGCGTCGAAGCGCAGGTCCACCTGGATCGGCGACTTGTCGGCCGGGCGCAGCGCGCGCATCGACGCGACGGCCGCCCGCCACGCGGGACGGCCTTCCCCCGGGGCGCAGTCGGCGTAGCGGGCCAGCGCGGCGGCGACCTCGCCGAGCCTGGCCGCCTCGTTCAGGTCGTCCACGGCGGCGACCCGATCGAGCACGTAGGCCAAGGGGTCGGAGCTGCTCAGCGGCGGGCGCAGGTCGGTGAGCAGCACCTCGCGCTCGACGAGCTGCCCGGCCATGGCCTCCACGGCGGCCGGGGACGCCCCGGGGAACGCCGCCCGGAGGCGGCCGAGCAGTTCCTCGTACGCGATGGGCCGGGCCGCCCACTCCAGCGCCAGGCGTACCGGCTCGCTGTGGCGTACCGACAGCTCCTTGGCGCCGCCTCCGCCGTCCGGGCCGCCGTGCCGCACGTAGGGCAGCACCAGACGATCCCCGCGCACGACGCACAGGTCGTTGGCGACCACGCGCAGCCCGCGGCGCACTGCCGGGTCACGTTCCCATGCGGCCAGCAGGCCGGCGAGCCAGCCGGCGTCCGGACGCACTCCCTTGGCGTGGGCGCAGCCGAGCCGGACCTTCGCGGTGTCGCCGAAGCCGGCCAGTGCCACGCCGGCGAGCAGGCCGAAGGGCGTGGGGCGGCCGGCCATCCGCAGCAGGTAACGCGCCGTCGCCAGGACCGCGCGCCGCCGCTTCGCCTCCTCGACCGGCCGGCCGGCCTCGACGCGGTCCAGGACGCCGGCCAGCGACGGGCTGGACACCTCCAGAGCCTCGCGCAACAGCGGGTCGCGCAGCGCCTCCCGCAGGAAAGCCGTGTCCTCCCCGTCGCCGGCCCCCGCGCGGACGCCGGCGGCCCGCGCGACAGGCGCTACCGGGACGCGTAACAACGCGGCGCCCGCGGCGGCGAAGCGAGGCTGGTCACTCATGCGAACTCCCCGAATGTGAACGATCGCGGCCACCCTAGCCAGCCGTTTCCCGCCCGTAAGCGCACTCGCGGGCCGCGTGATCGCCGCGTAGGGGCGGCGTACTCGGCGCGTAAGCGCCTTGCCGAATACTGGTGTGCAGTCGCTTTCCGCTCGGGGAGCGGCCTTTTCGTGTTCCCGTCCCGGGCGCGGCGGGACGGGAACGCCACCAAGCTGACCATGAGGAGTGCTATGTCGACATTGACGTTGTCCGACGAGGACCTGCTGTTCGACCTGGACCTGGAGGTGGTGCCGGCGGACGGGCAGCAGGACACCACGATCTACGCGTCCAACAGCGGCGGGTACATCTGCGTGCCCGGCAGCTCCCAGTGCACGAACACCTGCTGGAACTGTTACTCCGTGAGCCGCTGCTGCATGCGGCCCGTCTGAGCACCACGCCGGCGGTTCCGGCCGGAGGGACGCTCCGTCCCTCCGGTTTTTCATGCATCGACCTGGAGGGGAGAGGCGTGGACGGCATGCGGCCGAACGCCCGCGCCGGCCGGCACCGCGCCGACGGCCGGGTGCGCATCCCGGAGGTCGACCCGCTGTTCGGCAGCGGCATCAGGATGAGCGCCGGCTGGGCCCAGCACGACGGGGCCGGAGTCGACCTCGGCTTCTGGACGCTGCTGTGGCGGCTGCCGAGGCTGATGCGGATCAGTTTCGGGCTGGCCTGGCACGCCGGGCACCTGCTGCTGCCCGTGGCCGTCGCGGCGAAGCTGCTCGCGGGCGCGGCCACGGGGGCGGTGCTGCTGGCCACGAACGAGGCCCTGGAGCTGCTCCTCGTCGGCCCGCCCACCGTGGAACGGCTGATGGACGCCCTTCCTGTCCTGCTGGCCGTGGCCGCCGGCGGGGTGGCGCGCAGCGTGCTGTCCTCGCTGGGCGACGCGACGAACGGCAAGCTCGCTCCCCGCATCGACCGCGCCGCGACGGTCAGGCTGCTCGAACGGGCCGTGCGGGTGGAACTCGTCATCATCAAGAACGCCGAGTTCCGCAATCTGATGTCGGCCGCGGCGCGCGGCGCGCTGTCGGCCCGGATGGTAACCGCCTACGCGATCGCGCTGGTGGAGGCGATGACCGGGCTGGTCGCCGCGGCCGGGGTGCTGACCGTGCTGCACCCGCTGCTGCTGCCGCTGATGGCGGCCGTCACGATCCCGTCGGCCTGGGGTGCGATGCGCATGGCGCGGGCCAGGTTCACCTCCATGAAGCGGTGGACGGAGCTGCAGCGGCAGCTCGAAACCCTGTCCGAGCTGCTGATCGGGGCCTCTCCCGCCGAGGAGGTGCGCGCCCATCGCGCGGACGGCTTCCTGCTCCACCACTACCAGCGGCTGGCCCGCCTGTCGGAGGCGGAACAGGCCCGCCTCGCCGGCCTCGAGGCGCGCACGACGCTGATGTCCGACGGCGTCGCCGGCCTGGCCAGGCTCGGGATGTACGGGGTGCTGGGCGCGCTGCTCGTGTCGGGTTCGGTGCCGCTGGCCGTGGCCGGGACGGTCCTGATCGCCATCCGCACCGGCACCCACCATCTCACCTCGCTGGTGTCGGCGGTGAACGACCTGTACGAGCAGGGCCTGTTCGTCCAGGACTGGAAGCAGGCGTGCGACCGGGCCGAGGCGGAGGCGATGCGCGGAGGAACGATCGAGCTGACCGCGCCGCCCGACCAGATCACCGTCAAGGACTTGTGGTTCACCTATCCGAACAACGAGCGGCCCTCCCTGGCCGGCGTGAACATGACCGTCCGCAGGGGCGAGATCGTCGCCCTGGTGGGCGAGAACGGCTCGGGCAAGACGACGCTGGCCAAGATCCTGGTCGGCCTGTACATGCCCCAGGCCGGGGCGGTCTGGTGGGACGGTTTCACCACCGGCGAGGTGAAGCGTGGCAGCCTCTACGATCAAGTCGCCCTGGTCGCGCAGGACTTCGTGGAGTGGCCGTTCACGGCCCGCGTCAACGTGACGATCGGCCGATCGACGCGCCCGCCGAACGCGACCGCGCTGGACGCCTCGGCCGCGTTCGGCCGGGCCGACGAGGTGGTCTCGCGGCTCGACGCGGGCTGGGACACGTTGCTGGCGCCCGAGTTCCTGGGCGGCACCATGCTGTCCGGAGGGCAGTGGCAGCGCATCGGGCTCGCCCGGGCGCACTACCGCGACGCCGGCGTGGTGATCTTCGACGAACCCACCGCCGCGCTGGACCCCCGGGCGGAGATCGAGGTGTTCGAACGGGTCAGCGATCTGGCCCAGGAGGGTCGCGCGGTCGTCCTCGTCACCCACCGGCTGGCCTCCGTGCGCCGTGCCGACCGCATCTACGTGCTGGACCGCGGCAAGGTGATCGAGCAGGGCACGCACGCGACCCTCATGGCGCTGAACGGCCGCTATGCCGAGCTGTACACGATGCAGGCCAGCCAGCACCAGGACCCGGTCTCTCCCTGATGACCCCGCACGCCGGCTCCGGCCGAGGAACCGGGAGCCGGCCAGGACGCCAAGGCTGGACGGCGAGACGCTCGGCAAGGATGCCCGGCCGAGCGTCTCACCGTGCTTCTCCTCGTCAGTGATCGGTCACCGTGTCGCAACGATCCCCGGAACGGCTCGGTGACCGTTCCTGACCGAGTTGCAGCCCGAGCTGGAAGCGGGTTTGGGCGCCGTAGCGGCCCATGAGCTCGTTCACCCGGCGTTGCACGGTGCCTGCGGCTGAGGTTGAGCGCGCGGGCGATCGCGGCCTGCCCCGCCGTCCCCGCCGGGGAGCCGTGCGCGATCCAGCCGCTGCTGCACGTGCGCTACGCCGTCACCCTCGACGAGCGCAACCAGGCGCAGGGGAGCGGCACCGTGGTGACGGTCACCGGCTACCACGAGGCGCGGACCGGGCGGGGCTCGTCGCTGGCCGGGCTGAAGCTGGAGGTCAGTTACGACGAGGGCGCGACCTGGACCGCCCTGCGGGTGACCGGCCAGGGCGACACGCGCTCGGCACGCCTGCCCGCCGCGCCCGCGAAGGCGACGTCGGTGTCGCTGCGGCTGGAGGCGAGCGACCGCGCGGGCTCCCGGGTCCGGCAGGAACTGCCTAAGGCGTTCGGCCTGACCGGCTGACCGCCAAGCCGTCGGCGGTCAGCCGACGGCAGGCGTCCGGGGCCGGCCGACGGGGTGCTCGCGTCTCAGAGACCTCGGCGGCCGGCCGGCGGAATGCCTCCTGCTGCTCCGCGGTGCGGCGCCGTCGGCGGCGATGGCGTTCTGATGCTCCTCCGTACAAACGAGAACGCGCCCCTCGGAGGGAGCGCGCTCGTGTGGGTGCGGGGTGTGGCTTACCAGTCGCCGCCGCCGAAGTCGCCGCCGCCGAAATCGCCCCAGCCGCCACCGCCGCCGAAGTCGCCGCCGCCGAGGTCACCGCCTCCGCCGAAGTCGCCGGCGCCGGCGTCGTAGCCGCCGCCCATCATGCCGCCCATCATCATGCCGCCCATGCCCCAGCCCATCATGGAGCCCATCATGGTGCCGATGAACATGCCGGTCATGATGTCGCCGAACCCACCGTAGTAGCCGTAGGCGTACGGCTGGTAGGCAGGGCCCGCGTCGTAGTAGGGGCGGCGCTGGCCGTTGACCATGACCTCGCGCGTCTGCGGGTCGAAGCCGCGCTCCACCGCCTCGGCGTCGGCCTTGCAGGCGGGCACGTCGCGCACCGCGCCACCGGGCGGGGCCCAGCGCACGTCGCGCGCCGAAGGACCGTGCTGCGGGTTGAAGAAGCAGGGCGCGCGCCGCTCGGGCACCGGCTGGTTGTCGACCCGGGCCTTGACGACCGCCAGAGCGTAGCGGCCCTCCTCGAGCGTGCCGGTGACCTCGCGGACCTGGTCGGCCCGCTCGACCGCGGCGAGCTGGGTCTTGGCCTTCTCGTAGGAGTCGAGGGCCTGCTGCCACTCGTCGATGTGCTTGCCGCCCTCGCCGGAGAGCACGACGTCGGTGTCGAGCGCGGTGATCTCCTCACCGAACTTGGTGACGTCCTCCTCGACGGTCTGCTTGACGGCGGCCAGGTCCTTGGCGTCCTGGATGGCCTGCTTCTTCTTCTTGTTGCGCGAGTAGAGGAAGTAGCCGCCACCGCCGGCCAGCGCGAGCACGCCCAGCGTGGCCAGCGCGCCGAAGCCGCTGCCGTCGTTGACCGGGCCGGAGTCGAGCGCGGAGCGCGACTTGCCCTCGGCCATGAGGTTGACCCGGGCGATGAAGTCCTGCATGCCGGACACGACGTCGTCGTTGTTGCGCACGGCGAGCTTCGACAGCTGGTCGGTCATGCCGGCTCTGCCGAAGTTGGAGGCGGCGAAGAGCGACGGGCCGTCGAGCACGGCCACGGTGAACTGGCCACCGGAACCGGACTTCTTGGCCTCGGAGACCGCGTCGCCGAGCTGCTTGATGTAGGCGGCGGGGTCGGTCACCGTGTTGTCGGGCAAGGCGGCCAGATAGATGTCGTTCTTCGAGTCCTTGAGCGCGTCGCGGATCTCGGACTGCTGGTCAGAGCTGAGCGCTGACCCCGACTGCACGTAGAGGGGGTCTCCGCTCTTCCAGTGGGCGAGCACCGTCTGGGCATCGGGCGGCGCCGCCGCCGCGTTGGCGGCAGGGGACAGCGCAAGAGTGACGAATAGACCGGCGATGAGAACCGCGATCGCGGCCCCTGCGCGGCGCAGCGGATGTGTCATTGGCAGCAAGCCTCCTTCGCCCATGAGGACGAACGGGCGGTCGGCAAAGTTCCTCACTTGGCACGCTACCCGCCCCGGACGTTCGGGGCGCACAGCGGATCCCGGGGAACATCCGCACCCGACCTTCCGGGCGCACGGCAAGTCCCGGGAACGGCCGGGCAGCGACCGCACATGTCCGGCATTTCGGGAATCGGCGGGATCGGGACCGATCCCGCCGCGCCGTCACGCTTCCTTGATCTCGCAGATCGTCGCCCCCGACGTGACCGTCTGGCCGACCTGCGCGGCCAGGCC
Organism: Nonomuraea sp. CA-218870; assembly: GCF_050936535.1. Taxonomy (NCBI): domain Bacteria; kingdom Bacillati; phylum Actinomycetota; class Actinomycetes; order Streptosporangiales; family Streptosporangiaceae; genus Nonomuraea; species Nonomuraea sp. CA-218870. Next base: position 1,690,452 of record NZ_JBNJMN010000001.1, read on the forward strand.
GGTGATGACGCCGGACTTGTGCGCCGTCAGCGGCTGCTCCATCTTCATGGCCTCCAGCACCACCACGGTGTCGCCCTCGGCCACCGTGTCGCCGTCGCCGGCCACGACCTTGACGATCGTGCCCTGCATCGGGGAGACCAGCGCGTCGCCGCCCGCCGCCGCCTTCTTCGCGCCGCCCGCCGCGCGCCGGGACTTCTTGGCGCCGGAGGACGCCGCCGCGCCCGCGCCCAGACCCGCGGGCAGCACGACCTCCAGCCGCTTGCCGCCGACCTCGACGGTGACCGTCTCGCGCGCCTCCGGCTCGGCGGTCTCGGTCGCTCCCGCGTACGGGGCGATGGTGTTGTCGAACTCGGTCTCGATCCACCGTGTGTGGACGGCGAACGGCTCGGAGACGAAGGCCGGGTCGGACACGACCGCCCGGTGGAACGGCAGCACCGTCGGCATGCCGTCGATCTCGAACTCGGCCAGCGCGCGCCGCGACCGCTCCAGGGCCTCCCGGCGGGTGCGGCCGGTCACGATCAGCTTGGCCACGAGCGAGTCGAACGCGCCCGGCACCGTCATGCCGGCCTCGTAGCCGCCGTCGAGCCGCACGCCGGGGCCCGACGGCGCCCGCATGGCGGTGAGCGTGCCGGGGGCGGGCAGGAAGTCGCGGCCCGCGTCCTCGGCGTTGATCCGGAACTCGATCGAGTGGCCGCGCAGCTCGGGGTCGTCGTAGCCGAGCGGCTCGCCGTCGGCGATCCGGAACATCTCGCGGACGAGGTCGACACCCGCGACCTCCTCGGTCACCGGGTGCTCGACCTGGAGACGGGTGTTGACCTCCAGGAAGGAGATGGTGCCGTCCTGGCCGACGAGGAACTCGCAGGTGCCGGCCCCCACGTAGCCGGCCTCCTTGAGGATGGCCTTGGAGCTGGAGTAGAGGATGCCGAGCTGCTCGGGGCTGAGGAAGGGCGCGGGCGCCTCCTCCACCAGCTTCTGGTGGCGGCGCTGCAGCGAGCAGTCGCGCGTGCTGACCACGACGACGTTTCCGTGGCTGTCGGCCAGGCACTGGGTCTCGACGTGCCGCGGCCGGTCGAGGTAGCGCTCGACGAAGCACTCGCCGCGGCCGAAGGCGGCCACCGCCTCGCGCACCGCAGACTCGTACAGCTCGGGGACCTCCTCCAGGCGGCGCGCGACCTTGATGCCGCGACCGCCGCCGCCGTACGCGGCCTTGATCGCGATGGGCAGGCCGTGCTCCTCGGCGAACGCGACGACCTCCTCGACCCCGGACACCGGGTCCTTGGTGCCGGCGACCAGCGGCGCGCCCACCTTCTGGGCGATGTGCCTGGCCTGCACCTTGTCGCCGAGCGCGGCGATGGCGGCGGGCGGCGGGCCGATCCAGATCAGGCCCGCGTCGATGACCGCCCGGGCGAAGCCGGCGTTCTCGGCCAGAAAGCCGTAACCGGGGTGGACCGCGTCGGCGCCGGAACGGGCGGCCACGTCGAGCAGCTTGCCGATGTCGAGGTAGGTCTCCGCGGGCGACTGACCGGCCAGGGCGTACGCCTCGTCGGCCACTTTCACGTGGAGGGCGTCGCGGTCCTGGTCGGCGTAGACGGCCACGCTGCCGAGACCGGCGTCCTTACAGGCGCGGGCCACTCGTACGGCGATCTCGCCGCGATTGGCGATGAGAACCTTCTGCACCGACATCCATCCTTCCTGGGCGAGCACTGAGGGGGAGTGTAAGTGCTCGAAAACGATCAGCTACAGGTGGGTCAGGCCAGATGGTGCTGCATTCGACCATAGCCGCTCGGTATGGAGGCCGACGTGGCGGTGAGGGCGCATCTAGGGTGAGGGCGCTTCGTCCGATCCGGCGTCCCCAATCAGGAGGTATGCGTGAGCCAGAGCATGCTCGGCGGCGACCCTGCAGAGATGCAGACGATGTCCGCTCAGTTCAAGCAGCAGTCCGAGGCCGTGCGCGCCACGATGGCGGCGCTGGACAAGGAGGCCGCCAAGGTCGGCACGGCCTGGACGGGCCCCGGCGCCCAGAAGTTCCAGGGCGCGTGGCAGAGCTACCGGACCGCCTTCCAGCGCATGACCGAGGAGCTGACCGAGGCGTCCCGGGTCATCGACACCTATCGGGGCAACATCGAGTCCGCGACGCGCTGACGCGGCCATCGCGGAAGCCCCGGCGTCGCCGGGGCTTCCCGCGCGCGCGAAACGGGCACGCTACGCTTTCCCGACATGATCGGTCGCGCCTTCCTGGCGAGTCTGCTGGCCCTGCACGTCGTCGCGGCGCCGGCGGTGGCCGCCGCCGCGCCTGACCAGTGCAAGCCGGAGAAGGGCACGCTCAAGCTGCCCGCCGTTGAGCCCTGGGCGCAGAAACGGCTCGACATCAAGAGCGCCTGGCGGCTGACCAGGGGCGGGGGAGTGACCGTCGCCGTCGTCGACAGCGGCGTCGACTACGGCCACCCGCAGCTGCGCATCGCCAAGATCATCGACGAGACCCACACCGGCCATCACGACTGCGTCGGCCACGGCACCGCCGTCGCGGGCATCATCGGCGCCCGCTACCTGGAAGGGGTGCCCTTCCACGGCGTCGCGCCCGACGTCAGGATCGTGATGGTCAAGCAGAGCAACAAGCCCCAGGGCAGCATCAGCAAGCTGGTCGACGCGATCAACAACGCCGTCGACGCCAAGGCCGACGTGATCAACGTGTCCGTCCGCGCCTCCGACCATCCGGCGCTGAGGGCCGCGGTCCAGCGGGCGCTGGCCGACGACATCGTCGTGGTGGCCGCCGCCGGGAACGTCACCGGCCCGGACGACGAGGACGTGCCGGCCTACCCCGCCTCCTACGAGGGCGTCCTGTCGGTCGGCGGGGCCGGGCCCGACGGCGGCCGGGTCGACTCCTCCAACGCCGCCACCCCGGTCGGCGTCATCGGCCCCGGCATCGACATCACCGCCCCCTGGCCGGGGCGCAGCTACATGCGCGGCCTGGAGGGCACGAGCTACGCCACCCCGTACGTCGCGGGCACGGCCGCGCTGGTCCGGGCCCGCTTCCCTCAGCTCAACCAGGAGCAGGTGCGCCGCCGCATCGTCGCCACCGCCGACGGCACGGCGGGCACGGGCACCGGGGCCGGCATGGTGAACCCGGTGCTCGCGGTCACGGCGGTGCTGCCCTACGAGGCCGCGAACGTGCCGGTGGTCGCCGAACCGCCGCCGTCCGCGCTCCCGGCCGACGCGATCGCCAAGGTGCCTCCCCGCGACGAGACCGCCGTCGCCGTCGCCGCCGTCATCGGGGCGGGCGCGCTGATCGCCGCCACGCTGGTCGGCGCCCTCGCGGTGCTCGTCCCGCTCGGCCGGAGGCGAGGCTGGCGCGCCGGTCGCGGCCTTGATCACAAATTGTGAATGAATTCGGTAAAGGCTGATGAAAGTACTGATACAAAAGGGGCAGATGCGGTTGAATGTCCCTTCGAGATCTTGCCTTTAGTGAAGGGACGCAGATGCACCCCCTGCGGCCGGGTGATCCCGAAAAGCTCGGCGCGTACGTCATCTCAGGACGCTTGACCGATGGGCCGCGAGGCTCGGCCTTCCTCGGCAAGGAGTCCGACGACGCGCCATGGAGAGTCGTCAAGTTATTGCCTTCCTCCGAGGCGGGCAGCGATGACCTCGCCCGTCACACCGGAGTGCAGCGCGTGTCCAGCGCCTCCGTCGCCAGGACCCTGGAGGCGGGCACGTACGAGAACCACGTCTACGTGGCGCGCGAGCACGTCGAAGGACGCAGCCTCGCGGAGGTCGTGGCCGAGGACGGCCCCCTCGACGCCGACGCGGTCGAGCGGGTGGCCGTCGGCACGCTCACCGCGCTGACCGCGATCCACCTGGCGGGCATCACGCACCGCGGGCTCACGCCGCACAACGTGATCCTCGGGGGCGACGGCCCCCGAGTGACCGACATCGACCTCGGCGAGCCCGCCGGGGAGCTCGGCTACCGAGCGCCGGAGCAGATCCGGGGCCTGGCGTACGGGCCCTACGCCGACATCTTCGCCTGGGCCGCGACGGTGGTGTTCGCCGCGACCGGCCGGCCCCCGTTCGGCCAGGACGAGGACGCCGTGCTCAACGGGCAGCCGGAGCTGGGCGAGCTGGCCGAGCCGCTGCGCCGGGTGGTCATGTCCGCCCTCGCCAAGAACGTCGCCCAGCGCCCGACCACGGACATGGCGCTGCTGCAGCTCCTCGGCGACAAGCGCGGCACCGCCCTGGCCACCCAGAAGCCGCCGTCCCAGCCGATCGAGGGTGTCCCCGTGCCGGGCGTGCCCGTGGCGGGCGTCGTCCTTCCGGGCGTGCCCGTGGCGGGCGCCGTCCTTCCGGGCGTGCCGGTGGCCGGGGGTCCCGTGCCGGGCGCCGCGCTTCCGGGCGTGCCCGTGGCGGGCATGCCTCCGCAGCAGGTTCCGCCGGCGCAGAACTGGGGACCGCCTCTGGAGCCGCAGCAGGCGGCGCTCCCGCCCGGGTCCCACCCGGCGCCCGGCCCCGCCTGGGAGGCGCCGCGCGAGCAGCCGCCGCAGGTGGCCGTGCCCGCGCAGACCGTTTCCGCGACGCCCAAGCGCAAGTTCCCGATGGGGCTGGCCGCCGCCGTCGGCGCACTGGCGCTGCTGTCCGGCGCGGGCCTGTGGGGAGCCAACCACTACGCCTCGCCCGAGCGGTTCGAGCCGGCGGCCGCCGCGGGAGAGCGGGCGGACCAGCGCGGCTCGGGCACCGGCAAGGTGGAGAACGGCGTGAGCGTGCCCAGCCAGGCCCCCGCCCAGGTCGAGACACCCCCGGACCAGTCCGAAGTGGTCGTGCCGTGGGCCAGTCCCTCCAGCTCCGACCCCGACAGCGTCGGCCCGATGGTGCTGCCCAACGACTGGGAGGGCCAGGCCACCGCGACCCCTGAGCTGAGCACGGTGCCGACCCCGGCCCCGATCGTCACCCAGCCGGTCGCGCAGCCGACGGTGACCGTGACCGCTCCCGAGGCCCGGGAGGACACCCCGACCGCCACGGCCACGCCGACGCCGACGCGGTCGCGGAACATGGTCCACCCGACGGTCACCGTCACCGCCACGCCCACCCCGACCGTCACCGTCACGCCCACGCCGACCCCCACGCCGACCCCGACGCCCACGCCGACGGTCACGGTGACGGCGACCCCGAGCGTCTCCGCCACGTCGACCCAGGCACAGCCGGTGCAGAACCCGCACACGCCCGAGAAGGTCTGCGGTGAGGGCTTCAACGTCCAGCGCAGCAAGGCGTTCATCGGCGGCGAGATCTTCCTGCTCTACAACGAGAAGAGCGGTCAGGTCTGCGGTGTGACGATGAAGAGGATGGAGATCGGCAAGGCCTCCCCGGTGAGCATCACCCTCGACGTGCACGGCCATGGGAAGCCGTCCGCCACGGGCAACTTCGAGTACTACGCCGGTCCGGTCAAGCACTACGGCAAGGGCAAGTGCGTCCGGTTCTCCGGCGGCGTCGGACTCGAGACCGTGCACGACGACCTGCCCAAGTGCACCTGACCTGAGCGATGCGAAACCCCTCCGGTGCGTCCGGAGGGGTTTCGCTGTTTCGCGGCGTTTCACCGCCCGGTGACGTCAGTAGGGCCTGTAGCCGCCTCCGCGCTCCAGCGAGGCGATGCCGGGGTGCTCGGCCAGGCTGCCGTAGCGGCTGTAGGTGTAGAGCACCCCGGCGATGATGTTGTCCACCGGCTCCCGGATCTTGTCGTAGCCGGGCAGATGGTGCTTGTCGAACGTGGGCGGGATGGTCTGCATCAGCCCCTGGGACGGCACGCCGTCGCGCGCGTTCTGATCCCAGGTGTTGATGGCGTTCGGGTTGCCGCTGGACTCGTGGTGGATGATCGCCTGTTGCTTCGGCGCGGGGACGTCGCCGTACGAGGACGGCGGGCCTGCGCCGTCGCCGTTGTCCGGGGTGCCGGAGCCGGTCGGGGACGCCGAGGCGGGGGTCTGACCGCCCGGCTCCGTGGCGGGGGCGTCGTCCAAGGTGGGGCGGAAGCCGGGGACCTTGCTCCAGTCGGGCTTCTTGTCACCGGGAGTGAAGTCCGCCCCGCCGGGCTCCCTGTGGCGCTTTCCGCCCCGCGTCCACTGGACGTCGCAGCCGCCCGCGACTCCCGAGCTGAGCACCGTGCCCACGCCGGTCCTGGTGACCACCCAGCCGGTGCCGCAGCAGACCACGGCGCAGCCGACGGTGACCGTGACGGAAGACAGGAACGGGAAGCCGACGGCGCGTCCGACGAGGGCGCGGGACAGGGTCGAGCCGTCCAGGTCTGCGGCGAGGGCTTCTACGTTGCCAAGACCGCGCTGGGCAACTACGAGTACTACGCCGGCCCGGTGAAGGCGCCCGCCAAGGGCAAGTGCGTCCGCTTCGCCGGCAGCGTCGAGGACGAAGGCGTCCGCACCGGCTGGGCCAACTGCGGCTGACCCACCCGGCAGAAACCCCCTCCGGTGATCCGGAGGGGGTTTCGCGTTTTCTGACCGTTTCCCGCGCCGGAACGCCTTGCCCCGAACGCCGGAACGCCTTCCCCCGAACCCGGTCAGGGGAGGCGCGGGAGCAGGTCGGTCCTGGCGGCTTCTGCCTGGTTCTCGGCGGCGGTGATGGCCGCGAGGATGGCGTCGGCGAGGCGGCGGGCGTCCGCGCGGCTCCGGGTCAGCGGATGGACCCGCAGGTCGAGCAGGGTGCCGAGGGCGTCCGTGACGGCGACGACGCGGCCTTCGTCGGCCCTTCCGGTGAACCGGCGCGCGCGCCACTCCGCCGCCGCCCGCTCGGCCCGCCGCGCCGTGGCGATCAGCTCCTCCAAGCGGGCCATCGCCTCTTCCATCTCCCGCACCGTTCACCCCTCCCGCATGACACGCTCGACGTGGGCGGCCAGCGGATCGGTGGCGCCGTCCACCGGGCCGCCGGTCAGCTCCGTCAGCCGGTCGCCGAGTGCGCTCCGCGCCGCCGCGACGGCCTCCTTGACGGCCCAGGCCACTCCCTCGTGGTCCAGGTCGCGCAGGCCCCGAGCGTCGATGTCCAGCCCGGTCAACCGGCCGGTGCCCGAGACCCGGGCCCGGACGGCGCCGGTGGCGTCGGTGCCCTCCAGCCGCTCCCGCGCCAGCTCGTCCAGCGTGCGGGCGAGCCCGGCCGCCCAGCCGTCCACCTCACGCAGGAGGGCGGCGAGGTCGCCGTCCCAGGCGTCCGGCCCGCTCATCACGCCTCCCCTGCGGGCACCCACAGGTCCCGCACGGCGCCCGGGTCCTCGATGGTCGGCGACAACCGCAGATCGCGTGCTCCTCGCCCGGGGTCGCCGGATTCGTAGAAGGCCCCGCGCAGGTCGTTCAGCTTCAGCTCCAGCTTGTTGAGGTCGCCCTCGTACGAGTTGTAGACGTCGGCGAACTGCTTGACGAGGTTGCCGAGCGCGGTCGTGAACACGCCGACCTGGGTCATCAGGGCGACCCGGGCGACGGGCTGCGCGCTCATGGAGGTCAGGGTGCGCAGGATCGGCGCGGAGCCGGCGTACAGCCCGATGACCGACAGGTCGTACTCGAGAACCTCTTTGAACTGACCGTGCATGGCGCCGCTCATCTCGTCCCCGACCTTGCCGAGCTGGCCGAACAGGCCGTTGACGTTGAACCTGATGTACTGCTGCAGCATCCCGGCCGCCTGCCCCTTCCAGTGGGGCGAGACGTCGTCGAAATAGCCGCGCCAGAGATTCGCCCGGTCGCCCTCCAGCGAGCCGGACATCTCCTTCCAGGTCTCGCGCCGGTCGTAGAACAGGAAGGGGTTGCCCAGGTTGGCGGTGGCGGCGACGTCCATGGCGAGCGCGCCCCCGCCGAGCCCGGACAGCAGCATCGCGCCCCTGGTGGTCTGCCGCAGCGGGTTGAGCTGGGTGACCAGGCGCTTGAAGAAGCCGGGGTCGGTGCGCGTGGCGGCGGGCGGCACCTGGACGGTCCTGGTGACGTTGCCGCGGGTGTCTGTCAGGTGGAGCTGCTGGACACCCGGCGGGGGAGTGGTCCGGCCGGGGACGACCAGCCCCGAAGGCTCGGTCATCGGTGCTCCGCCCGCCGGTAGTTCAGGGCGGACCTGCTGATCTTGCCCGCGTCGGTGACGAGGACGTCGCGCAGGATGCCCGCGCTGTCGCTCCAGGTGTCGGCGATGGTGTTGAACCGGTTGACGAACATCAGGCCGACGACGGGCACCCCGGCGAGGGGAGCCAGGTTCCACCCCTCGAAGCGCGGTGTCCGCTGCCTGACCAGACCCACGCCTTCCGCGGCCTCGGTCATGGTGCCGGCGAAGCTGTCGAGGTAGCCGATGGCGGTCTCGTAGCCGGACTGGCCTGAGCCGCCCGGATCGCGGACGGGTGTGGTCCGCGTCCCGGCGGCGGTGGTGGGCAGCAGCGCCGGCGGCAGGCAGACGGGTGGCGGGCATCCGGGGGCGTGCGGGCACGGGCTGGTCAGCGCGGGCTCCTGATCAGTCGACACGTGATCTTTGTACCAGTGCGCCTCGCCGGAAATTTCGGTGTTTGCCCAGTTGAAGGGCAGTGTTCACGCCGCCGTTACTCCGTATGGGGGATCAGTACGGCTTGTAGCCGCCTCCGCGCTCCAGCGAGGCGATGCCGGGGTGCTCGGCCAGGCTGCCGTAGCGGCTGTAGGTGTAGAGCACCCCGGCGATGATGTTGTCCACCGGCTCCCGGATCTTGTCGTAGCCGGGCAGGTGGTGCTTGTCGAACGTGGGCGGGATGGTCTGCATCAGCCCCTGGGACGGCACGCCGTCGCGCGCGTTCTGATCCCAGGTGTTGATGGCGTTGGGGTTGCCGCTGGACTCGTGGTGGATGATCGCCCAGATGCGCTCGATGTCCTTCGGGTCGTTCGGATCCAGGTCGCTGACGTCCAGCCCGCGCTCTGCCAGCACCGCCGCCATCTCCGGCGACTTGATGACGGACAGCGCCTCCTTGATCCAGTCGACGACCTGTTGCTTCGGCGCGGGGACGTCGCCGTACGAGGACGGCGGGCCTGCGCCGTCGCCGTTGTCCGGGGTGCCGGAGCCGGTCGGGGACGCCGAGCCGGGGGTCTGACCGCCAGGCGAACCGGGGGACTCGCCGCCGGGCGAGGCGGGGGTCTGACCGCTCGGCTCCGTGGCGGGGGCGTCGTCCGTGGCGGGGGCGTCGTCCAAGGTGGGGCGGAAGCCGGGGACCTTGCTCCAGTCGGGCTTCTTGTCACCGGGAGTGAAGTCCGCCCCGCCGGGCTGGCGGATGTTCTGGAAGAAGCCGAAGCCGTCCTCGCCGAGCTGCTCGCCGAGCGCGGTCGCGGCGGTGGACAACGCCTTGTCCGCCTTGTTCGCGGCCGTGGTGGCCCTGCCGACAGGATCGCCGCCGAGCTTGACCTTCACGTGCTCGTCGGCCTGGGCCTGGGTGGCGTCGGGATTGGCCTTGAGGAACTCGCGGCGGGCGAACACCGCCATCTCGTGCAGTCCCTCGACGGTGCCCTGGGCCGTCCGCAGTTCGCCGGCGGCGGTGTCCAGAGCCGTGGCACAGGAGAAGAGCGCCCCCTGCAGCTTGCCGCCCGCCCCCGGATAGGCCCTCATGTAGGTGACGAAGGCGGTGGCGGACTCGCCCTGCCACGCCTTGCCGACCTCGGTCACACCCGAGGTGAGCCGGTCGGTGGAGGTGGTGACGTGGTTCCCCACCGTCCGCAGCCCGTTGGCCAGGTCGCCGATCGCCTGGAGGTCGCCGGTGACCTTCTTCCTCAGCGCGGCCAGTTCCGACACGACGCCCACGCTCAGGGCCTCTCGGCTTCGCGGAAGTTGGCGGCGACGTCGCCGAGGGAGCGTTCGACGTTCCCGAGGCGGTTGCGGGCCGCGCCGAGTTCGTCCCGTACGGCCTCCCAGACCTCGTCGACCTTGCTGGCGAGTTTCTTCGCGTTCTCCAGCTCGCCGAAGATGCCGGAGTCGGTGTCGCCCTGTGGCGCTTTCCGCCCCGCGTCCACGAACGCGTCGTCGAGGTCGAGCATGTTCCTGACCCGCAGTGCCTGCCTCCCGCACTCCTCGAGCGCCTGCACATGCACGTCGATCAAGGTCACCGGGCCTCCTGCCCAAGGTAAGCGGTCTGGATCAACCGCGAGCCGTTTCTGCGGTCCACGTAGAAGCCGCGCCCGACGGGCAGCGCCTGTGGCCGGACGTTGCCGAAGAGAGGGCCTTCGTCCCGGTTGCCGGACATGATCAGCGCCGGGCTGGCCATCTCCTTCATGCGCTGCACGGCCTGGTCGAACATGGCGCGGCTGGCGCCGCCGCTCTGCCGGGCCAGCACCAGGTGCAGGCCGATGTCGCGGGCCTGCGGCAGCAGCTCGGCCAGCGGCAGCAGCGGGTTGCTGGTGGTCGCCACGAGGTCGTAGTCGTCGACCACGATGTACAGGTCCGCGCCCTGCCACCAGCTCCGTGAGCGCAGCTGCTCCGGGGTGAGGTCGGCCGGCGGCAGCCGCTTGAGCAGCGCCGCGCGGGCGTCCTGGATCAGCTCCGTGGCGGCGGTGCTGGAGGCGGCGTAGCCGATGCGGTGGTCGGTCACCGCCGTGTCCAGCAGCGACCGCCGGTAGTCGATCACGATCATCATGGCCTCGTTCGGCGTCTTCCGCGCGACCAGGCCCTCCATGATCAGCTTCAGCACGTTGGACTTGCCGCACTCGTTGTCGCCGAACACGACGAAGTGGGGGTCGGTCTCGAAGTCGAGGGCGACGGGGGACAGCGACGCCTCGTCGATGCCGATCGCGATCCGGTTCGGCCCCGTCTGCTCCGGGCCCGGCAGGCCGGCCGCGGGCAGCAGCGCGGGCAGCAGCCGCACCGGCGCCGCCGAAGGCCCCTGCCACGACTGCCGTACGGCCTCGACGAGTGAGCGCATGCCGTCGGAGGCGTCGTTCGCGGTCCGCTGCCCGTCGATGCGCGGCAGCGCCGCGAGGAAGTGCATGCCGTCCCTGGTCAGGCCGCGTCCCGGCACGCCGTCCGGCACGGCGAGCGACGCCTTCCTGCTGATCTCCGACTCGTACGCGTCGCCCAGCTTGAACTCGATCCTGGTGCCGAACAGGTCACGGATGCTGGGCCGGAACTCCGACCACTTGTTGGTCGCGGCCACCACGTGGATGCCGTATCCCAGGCCGCGCGCCGCCAGGTCGGTGATCACGGCCTCCAGGCTCTCGAACTCCTGCCGGATCGTCAGCCATCCGTCCACGACCAGGAACACGTCGCCGAAGCCGTCGCCCTGGAGGCTGCCGTCCGCGACCATCCGGCGGTAGGTGGCGATGGAGTCGACGCCGTTCTCGGCGAAGCTCCGCTCGCGCTGGTGCAGGATGCCCGACACTTCGGCCACCGTCCGGCGCACCCGCTCGGCGTCGAGCCTGGTGGCCACGCCGCCCACGTGCGGCAGCCCTTCCAGCGTGGCCAGGCCGCCGCCGCCGAAGTCCAGGCAGTAGAACTGCACCTCGCGCGGCGTGTGGATGAGCGCCAGGCTGGAGACGAGCGTGCGCAGCACGGTGCTCTTGCCGCTCTGCGGGCCGCCGGCCACGCCGACGTGCCCGGCCGCGCCGGACAGGTCCAGCCAGTACGGGTCACGCCGCTGCTCGAAGGGCTTGTCGATGATGCCGATGACGGCGTGCAGCGTTCCCCTGCCGCTCCAGCCGGGTGTGGACAGGCCCAGCTCCGGCGTCACCGAGAGCTGCGGCAGCAGGTGCCCCAGCGTGGGCGGCTCGCCGAGCGGGGGCAGCCAGATGCGGTGCGCCGCCGGGCCGTGCCCCTGCAGGCGCCGCACCAGGATGTCGAGCAGGCTGTTCTGCGGGGAGCGTTCGTCCACCTCGGCCGCCGGCGCCTCCCGGGGCTTCTTCGGCATGACGGGGAGCGGCACGTACGCCGAGCCGTACTCGACGATCTGCCGCAGGATGGTGTGGCCCTCGTCGTCGCCCGCGTGGCGGTTGTCCGACTGGTAGGAGCCGGAAACGTACGCGGCCTTGAATCGGGTCATGCCGGTGGTGTCGAACTTGAGGTAGCCGTTGCCCGGCGCGGAGGGCAGCTCGTAGGCGTCGGCCACGCCCAGCACGACCCGGCTCTCCATGGCGGAGAACGTCCGCAGGCCGATCCGGTACGACAGGTGGGTGTCCAGGCCGCGCAGCCGCCCTTCCTCCAGGCGCTGCGAGGCCAGCAGCAGGTGCACGCCGAGCGAGCGGCCCAGGCGGCCGATCATGACGAACAGCTCGATGAACTCCGGCTTGGCCGACAGCAGCTCGCTGAACTCGTCCAGCACCACGAACAACGTCGGCAGGGGCGTCAGCTCCGCGCCCTGTTCCCTGGCCCGCTCGTAGTCGCGCAGCGAGGCGTAGTTGCCGGCCGAGCGGAGCAGCTCCTGGCGGCGCACCATCTCACCGTGCAGCGCGTCGTACATGCGGTCGACCAGCGGGAGCTCGTCCTCCAGGTTGGTGATGACGGCCGAGACGTGGGAGAGCGAGTCCAGCCCCAGGAAGGTCGCGCCGCCCTTGAAGTCGACCAGGACGAAGTTCAGGATCTCGGACGAGTGCGTGACCGCCAGGCCCAGCACCAGCGTGCGCAGCAGCTCGGACTTGCCGGAGCCGGTCGCGCCGATCACCAGCCCGTGCGGCCCCATGCCGCCCTGCGCGGACTCCTTGATGTCCAGCTCGACGACGCGGCCGTCGGCGCCGAGCCCGATGGGCACGCGCAGCCTGTTGCGGCCGGCCCGGGGCCGCCAGGCGAGCGACGGGTCCAGGATGGTGGGGTCGCCGATGCCGAGCAGGTCGGTGAGCGTGGTGTTGGCCGACAGCACGTCCTCGGCCTCGCCCACGGCCGACGCCGAGGCGCGCAGCGGCGCGAGCTGCCGGGCCAGGCCCTCGGCCCGCAGGTAGTCGAGCCGGTCGGGATCGCCGAGCCGGGTGCGGTGCTCCTTGCCGGTGTGGTCGATCTTGACCATGTGGAACCCGTCGGGCTGGACGTCCAGCCGCAGCGTGCTCTTCTCCTCGACCTCCGAGGTGCCGCGGGACAGGTCGATGACCGTCACGCCCTGGATGGCGTCGCTGCCGAGCTGCGAGTCCTGCGGCACGTGCCCGCCGTCCACGATGAGCACGTGGTACGGCAGCGCCTCCGCGGCGGCCCCGGGCCGGAAGCGGGCGCGCTCCTTGAGCTCGCCGCCGACCAGCCGGTCCAGCTCGGCCAGGTTCTCGGTCATCAGCCGTACCTGACCGGCCGCGTCGGCCTCCTCGGGGTGCAGCGCGTGCGGCAGCCACTTGACCCACTCCCAGTGCGGCATCGTCTCCGCCCCGGCGCACACCATGATCCGCATGTCGTCGGGCGAGTGGAAGACGGTGAGCTGCGCGATCATGGATCGGATCAGGTCGCGCACGGTGGTGGGGTCGCCGGTGACGCGGATCCTGGCGAACGAGCCGAGCGCCACGGCGACCGGCAGCCCGGCCACCGTCGAGTGCGCCCTGATGAACCTGCGCAGCGCGCCGGCCGCCAGCGCGTCCAGGTCCTCGACCGGCTTGGAGTCCGGCGGGATGAGCTGGATGGCGAGCTTCTGGACGCCGGTGCCGAGCCGTACGGTGGCGAAGTCCTCGTCGCGTGAGCGCCGTTCCCACAGCCGGGGGCCGAGGGCGATCCACCAGAGGGCCTCGGGCTCGGGGCCGCTCCACTCCAGGGCCTCGCGCTGCTGCTTGGCCGCGCGCCGGGTCCGCTTGCGCACCTGGCCCAGGTAGCGGAAGTAGTCGCGGCGGGCGCCGTTGAGCCGGTACTTGCGTTCGCCGACCTGGCGGGCGATCTGGCCCGCCGTCATGCCGAGCATGGACAGTGCGAACAGGCCGCTGGCCACGTACATGATCGGGTTGGCGTTGCCGAACGCGGTGAACATCAGGGCCATCGCGGCCGCGCCCGCCAGCATGGGCAGATAGGTCAGGACCATGGCGAAGCCCTGCGGCTGCACCTCCGGGATCTCGGGAGGTGATTCGAGTAACACCTCCCCGCGCGGGGGCTGGGGACCTGGGCGCCTCTCGGGGCGGCGCACGACGACGATGCTCATCGTGACGTTCTTACCAGATGCGACCAGATATGTTCTCTGTTGTCCGTGACCATTGGTGGGGACGGAGAGTTGGAAATGGGACAAATTGTTCAAGGACCTCCGCCTGGATCGCCGACCCCGATCCCCGGAGTTCCGGTCGGCCAGCCCCCGCATTACGGTCCGCCCCAGGGATTCCACGGGCCGGCCGGGTTCTCCGGACCTCCCGGGCCGCCGCGGGGACCGATCCAGCAGGGCGCCCTGGCGCAGGTGCCGGTGCCCCTGCCGGCCCAGTGCCACCTGACGATCGTGGGCCCCCGCCGCAAGGCGGACCTCTCGCTGCCCGCCGACATCCCGCTGCCGAACGTGATGCCCAGCCTGCTGCGCGCCCTGGGCGAGGTGAACGGCGAGGCCGCCGCGGCGCCCGGCTGGACGCTGCAACGGCTCGGCGGCGCGCCGCTCGACCTCGGGCAGAGCCTGGGATCGCTGGGGGTGCTCGACGGGGAGATCCTCTACCTCCGGCCGCGTACGGCCACCCTGCCGCCCGCCCTGTACGACGACGTGGCCGACGTGGTGGCCTCCGGGGTGCGCCGCAGAGGCACCTGGACGCCCGCGCACACCAGGATCGTCGGCGCCGGCGGCGCCCTGGGGCTGCTCGTGCTGGGCGCCACCGGCCTGGCGCTGTCCGGCATGCCCGCGCTGACCGTCACCATCGTGGCCGGGGTGCTGGCGCTGCTGCTGATCGTCACGGCCACCCTGCTGTCCCGGGCGGTCGGCGACTCCATGGCCGGAGCCCTGATCGGACACGCGGCTCTGCCGTACGCGTTCGTGGCGGGCCTGTTCGCCCCCGGGAACTCTCTGGGCTTCGGCACCCCGCACCTGCTCGCGGCGCTGGCCTGCACGGCCATGGCGGCCGCCGTGGCCGGTGCGCTGATCTCCGACGGCTTGCCCGGATTCCTCGGCATCGCCGGGGTCGCCACCGTGGGCGGAATCTGCTCGGCGATCATCATGGTGTGGTCGCCGCCGCCGGCGGGAGTGGCGGGGATGGCCATGGCCCTGCTGCTGGCGCTCAGCCCGCTGGTGCCCACCCTGTCGTTCCGGATGGCCAAGGTGCCGCTGCCGGCCCTGCCGACCACCGCCGAGGAGCTCCGCAGCGACAACCAGCGGCTGGACGCCGAGGCCATCCAGGAGCGCACGAAGGCGGCCCAGGGCTACGTCACCGGCCTGATCGTCATGATCGGGCTCTCGGCGCTGGTCACCCTGGTGCTGCTGGTGCTCCACGAGGGCTGGGTGGCGGACCTCATGACGGCGTCCCTGTCACTCACGCTCATCATGCGGGCCCGGGTGTTCCTCGGGCTCGGCCAGCGCCTCTGGCTGATCGGCGTGGGCCTGTCCGGGCTGGCCATGCTGGCGATGTCGATGGTCGGCCAGGGCGGGATCGTCGGCTCGGTCTCCGTGGCCATCGGGATCCTGTGGCTGGCGCTGATGTGCGTGGGCATCGGGCTCTGGCTGGCCACGGGGAAGCCGTCGCCGTTCTGGGGGCGCGCGGCCGACATCCTCGACATGGCGCTGATCGTCCAGCTCTTTCCGCTCGCGCTGGGCGTCCTGGACGTCTACACGTGGGTGCGCGGTCTGTCCGGCTGATCCGTAGGGGAGGTTGAGTGATGCAGGGATTCGGCGACTTCGCCAACATCGACGTCGAAAAGCTGATCAAGGGCATGGATCAGCAGCTCGCCGGGCTGGAGCGGTTCCAGCGGAGCGTCGGCGACTGCGTGGGCAAGGCCGAGGACGAGGACGGCTTCGTCTCGGTGGTGTACGACACGTCCGGTGTGCGCGATCTCACACTTCATCCCAAGGCCATGCGGATGAGCTCGGGCGAGCTCGCCGACCTGATCAAGACCGTGCTGGCCGAGGCCGCGGCCGACTTCCAGCGGAACTTCGCCGAACTGGCCGGGGAGGTGTTCGGGGAGGAGGACAACCCCATGAAGATGGGTGATCCCCAGGCGTTGTCCGCCCAGCTCAAGGAAGTGGAGGCGGTCCACGACCGGGCGTTCACCGACGTCATGGCCGAACTCGACCGCATCCGCCGCCGGTTGGACCTCTGACGCCCGCCCACACTGTCGCCATTTCTGGCGTCCCCGGCCTGTCACCAGCATGTTCACCGAAAAGTCGCCACAGCGCTGCCGATCCGTGATCTGACGTTTCTGGGAATGTTGGGGTTGATGTTGATTAACATGCCATTTGATGTTGATCGCGGGGATAGTCAGGTTCCTTCCTGACTGGGCATCCCCGTGACAGACCAGGCCATCTCGACTTGGAGGTCCAGTGGCACTGTACGGGGCGAGTCCCGCACAACTTCAGACCGCGGCAGGGCACTGCGAGAAGACCGCGCAGCAGATCGAAGCCATGCGGCAGCGGGTCGAGCAGATCAAGGGTGATCTCACCACGCAGGGCTGGAAGGGTGGCGCCGCGCAGCGGTTCGCTCAGGCGCTGACCGCGTGGGACGGCGAGTTCAAGCAGGTCATCAAGATCCTTGAGGACATCTACGACAGGCTCAACATGGGTGCCGGCGTCTACCGCAACGCCGCCGAGCAGAACATGGACATCGCCGGCAACTTCACCGGCGGCGGTCAGGGCGGCCGTATCGACTCCCTCATCAACACGCGCTGAGCAGGACGGACAACGCCATGGGCATGCCTGACGACTACACCTATGTTCGGTTCGCCTCGATGGAGGACGCCTACCTCCAGCTTCAGAAGATCATCACCGATCTCGACAAAGCGACCGACACCCTCTACCAGGACATCAAGCGCGAGCTCGGCGCCAGCTGGGAAGGCCAGGCCGAGCAGTTCTTCGACACCAAGCGCGCCCAGTGGAACGAGCGCGAGAAGGAAATGGGCAGGCAGCTCTTCGAAGCCGCCCAGGCGGTCAACATCGCCAAGGGCAACTACGAGAGCGCCGAGAAGCGCAACATCAGCATCTGGTCGGACTAGTCCGGTTCGTACTCCTCTCGGTCATCGCCCAGAAGCGGTGGCCGAGAGCTCTGCTGTCATAAAGGTGAGTAATGGCACAAAACGGTAACGATGGGGGCGGCGGCACGCACCTGCGGCCGGACCCCGGCCTGTTCGACGAGCGGTACAACTCGCCGGCCGCCCTGCGGACGATCGCCACGGAACTGCGCACCAGCCTCGACGCCATGCTCGGCAAGGGCGGGCGCCCCAACGGGAACATCGACCAGATCTCGACGGGCAACGGGCTCTCCGCGGCCGACATCGGCCAGTGGGACGACGCCCGCTCCCTGGCCTCGACCATCGGTTCGACCAACGCCGGCGCGAAGTTCGCCGAGGTGTACCAGAAGTTCATCGAGGCCTACCAGAGCGTGGTCGAGGCCGTCGAGACCAGTGCGGACAACCACGACCGGGCACGCCGGGCGAATGAGGGTGGATCCTGATGACCGAGGTCGTCCAGATCAAGTCCGGTGACCGTCCGTCCGGCCAGGCGCCACCGGTGAGCACGAAGAAGGCGCAGGTCAAGGGGCTTCTCGAGAACACGAACCCCTTCCTCATCGACGGCACCGGCCAGACGTACCGGGACGCCGCCACCAAGATCAACGCAGCCGTCAGCGCCCTGGAGGAACACGCCGGCCGGATCCTCGACATCTGGAAGGGACCGGACGCCAGCAAGGCGCGGCACGCGCTGGAGATGCTGCACACCTCGGGCCAGTACCTGTCGGAGAGGCTGACCCAGATGGGCGGCGCCCTGGCGACGTACGCCGGCGATCTCCAGGAGGCCCAGACGAAGGTCGACCAGGCGAAGATCCCTGCCGACACGGCCGACAACGTCTACGAGAGGATGGAGGACGCGCACGCCCGCAGGACGCTGCACGAGCTCAACCAGCAGATCGTCAAGGTCTACGACTCCAAGATCCCGGACGAGCTCGTCTTCGACCTGCCGAAGGTCACCCTCCCCGGCAGCACCGCCGAGACCCAGAACGTGACCTACCCCACGGGGTCCGGAACCCAGGGCCCGACCTTCGGCAACGGCCTCACCGACGGAAGCGCCCCCACGGGCCCGGGTTCCACGCCGGGCAGTTCCCGCCCGGACGGCTCCAACCCGGGCAGTTCCCACCCGGGCGGTTCCAACCCGGACGGCTCGACACCGGATGGCTCCAACCCGGACGGCTCGACACCGGGCGGCTCCAACCCCGACGGTTCCACCCCCGGCGGATCGGGCCCCGGCATGTCGGACCCGGCCAACCCGGACGGCTCGTCGCAGGATCCGTCCAGGAACCCCGACGGCACCGTGCCGCCGGTCATCGGCGCCGGCGAGACGACCACCACGGACGGCTCGCGGACAACGGACCCGCGCCTGACGGACCTGGCGACCACCGCGCCGACCATGACCACCCCGTTCACGCCCACCACGACCACCCCCTTCACGCCCACCACGACGTTCTCGCCGTCGCCGTTCACCCCCACCACCGCGGTGAACCCGCCCGGCACCCTCACTCCCATGGGCACGCCCCCCGGATCGGTGATCGGCGCACCCGGAGTCCTCGGCACCACGCCCGCGAGCGGCATCGGCGCACGCGGTCTCGGCGGGGCCGCCGGCGGTCTGCCGATGATGCCGTTCATGGGCGGTGGCGGCGGCGCCGCCGGAGAGAGCGGCGGCATCGAACGGACCACGTTCCTGTCCGAGGACCCCAACTCCTGGACGTCCAGCCATGACACAACGGATCCCGTGATCGGATGAACTGATGGGCACTCCTGGGTCGGACCCTTTCCCCAATCTCGGCAACCTCGGCGGCCTCGGCGGCAAGCCGTCGTCCGGCATCTCCTTCACCAAGGGCGAACTCAAGACGGCCGGCAATTCGATCGACGGCCAGGTCGCCTCTCTCGACGGCCTTGCTCAGAACAACGGGAAATTGAGGGTGCCCTGGCCCCACTTCGGGGTGCTCGGCTGGGGTGTGCACAGCGCTCATGAGTCGGCGATCCAGTCGCAGGCTCAAGCGCTGCAGCGGGCCAGGGAGGCGCTCGCGAGCTGGAAACCGGCACTCCACGCGGCCGACGAGAACTACCGCAAGGCCGACGACAACAGCAACCCGAACCTGCCGATCGGGCCGGGCCAGACGCCCCAGCTCCCCAAGATGCCCGCAGCGGACCTGCCCAAGAACCAGGCTCCCAAGCTGGGGGACATGGACCTGCCGCAGACCCCGGTGCCGACCACGCCGCTGCCGCAGGTGGACGTGCCCAATGGCGGCAATCCGCCCGGCACGGACCTCCCGGGCAACCCGCCGGGAACGGACGTGCCCGGCATCAACCCCTCCACAGGTCAGCCGAACGCGAATCTGCCCAACAACGGACTCCAGGATCCGAACCTGGCCGGCAAGGATCCGGCGGACATGCGGGTTCCCGATCTTGACTCGGCGCTGAACAATCCGAACAAGACCGACCTGTCGTCCTACCAGCCGCCTGCCACCCCGCAGGTGCCGTCCATCGACCCGAACCTCGCCAACCGCCTCAACCCGAACTCCCTCGGCATGAGCCCGGGCACCGGACTCACTCCCGGCACCACCGGGATCGCCCCCGGCGTCTCCGGGCTGAGCCCCGGTGGGATCGGCGCGAACGGGCTCACACCCGGCGCGGCGGGGGCGCGCCTCGCGGGCGCTCCCGGCATGCCGATGATGCCGATGATGCCCATGGGAGGCGCGGGCGCGGGCGGCAAAGAGGAGCGCGACCGTGACCAGACCGTCGGGCTGTCCGAGGACGAGGGCGTCTGGGGAGACGACGAGGACCTCGCGCCTCAGGTGATCGGTCAGGAGGACCTGTGAGCATCTACAAGGAGACGTACATGGCCGCGGCCACCATGGCCACGGTCGCAGCCCCCATGATCATGCGCCCGTGGGCGTTCTATGTCGCCGCCGCGCTCGGCACCATGATCTCCGATCCCGAAGGGATGATGGAGTCGGCCAAGGAATGGAAGGTGAACGACCTCGTCCAACTGGACGGGGAGATCGAGACTCTGAAGACCACGCTCAAGGACAAGGGGACCTGGGAGGGCGAGGCGTTCGAGGCCTTCGACAAGGTCCACACGAGCTTCAAGGAGTCGCTCAAGAACCTCAACGAGAGCAGGAACGCCACCGGCGAAGCCGTCGACTCGACGGCCGGCTTCTACAAGGTCGGGGCCTTCGTCTGCTCGGCCATCGCCGTCGGCATGATGGCGTACGGGGTCTGGAAGATGGCCGCGAGAAGCAATCCGGTCACGGCCGCGGCCGCGGAAGCGACGGACGCCGCCGTGGCCACGCCCGTGACCAACACCGTGAAGTCCATGCTCAAGAAGCACGGAATCGCTGTCGCGAGCCTCGTCGGGCTCCTGAGCATGCTCAAAATTCAGACGGAGAGCGCCGGCAAGGTCTTCCCCACGCTCAAGGCCATCCCGACCGAGATGTCCCTGATGCAGAGCGGCGGTTCGAAGCCGTTCATGAACGACGGCATGACCTATGACGACAACGTCGGCACCCTCCTGCCGAAGATGGACGAGTCGCTCACCCGGCCGGGCGGAGGTCTTCCGCTCTGACAGCCGGGGCGATCACTGACTGGTCTGCCCCGGTGTGACGGACTGCACGTCCTGGACCGGGACCCGCGCCGCCGCCGGGTCAAGGAGGGGCCCGTCCGGGATCAGCCGCAGCAGGTGGGCGGGCACGGGTGCGACGTCCGCGGCGTCGTACCCGAGCTTGCCCACCAGGTCCCCCGAGATCAGCCGGAACCGCTTGCCCTGGTCGGTGATGAGCGAGTACTGGTTCACCGCCGACAACTGCCCGTCGCCGGGCAGGGTTCCGGCCAGCACCGCGCCGCCCGGCGGCAGCAGCACCTGGTCGACCTTGTCCACGCCGGCGCTCGCGCCCGGGGTCGGGATGCCGATCCGGCTGCCCGTGGTCAGCACGGCCTTGGCCGAGCCCTTCACGGTGTCCTGGTAGACCGCGCAGAGCGGCGCCGACATGCCCGGGGTGCGGAACTGCGGCATCGTGGCCGGGAGGCCGCTGTCGAGCAGGCGCTGCCCGGCCGCCCTTGCCGCGTTGGCGGTCGCCGCGTCGATCACGGTCTCGCGGACGGGCAGCCTGCCGTAGGCCCTCTTGCTCACCGGGTCCAGCAGGATGAGCCGCGCCTGCGTCTGGTCGATCGGGGCGAGCCCGTCGGCGAGCAGCACGTACCACCGCTCACTCGCGCCCGCCACGGACTCCACCTTGTACACCCGTCCCACCCGGGACGCCCGCCCGTCCGGCCCGCGGACCGATTTGCCCCGCTGGCCGATGGCGGGCGGGACGAAGTCGACGCCAGCCGGGATGGCGTTGATCCACGAGGCCGGGACCCGGCGCGGCGTCTGGTCGGTGAGCCGGCTCACGTTGGGCGCCCGCATGCGGTGGTTGGCCCAGAGCACCCAGTCCTGCCGGCCGTCGTTGACGACCAGGGCGTCGTCGCCCACGGGGGTTCCGCCCAGTTCGGTCCCCGCCACCAGCGTCACGTACGGCTTGCGCACCCCCGCCGCGTCCTTGCCCTCCACTACGCACGCCGACCAGGGGCCTTTCACCAGCCGCTCCCGGGCGGGCAGCGAGTCGGGAGCGCCCTGGATCCCCACCTTCTGCCCGCGGGCGAAGCCGGCCAGCGACTCGGCGGACACCGTTCTGACCTTGATGTCCTGGTCGTCCAGGAGCAGGCGGGCGGACACGTAGTTGGCCACCGGCTGCAGCTTGCCGGACTGCTGGTTGTAGACGTAGGAGGCGCCGGTCTCCTCCTCGACCAGCAACTGCCCGGCGTCGGTCAGCTTGGTGGCGTTCCCCGGGTTGAGCAGCCCCCAGATGCCGAACGCGGCGATGATCAGAACGCCCACCAGGATCCCGGCGAACGTCGCGACGTTCTGACGGCGCATCGGCGACTCGGGGAGATCCGGCTCCCCTTGCAGCAGTGCCAGACCCAGCCGCTGGGTCATGAGGCGATGCGCCTGATAGAGATCCTTCTGGGTCTGCATAGCGCCACATGTTACGCAAGTTGACACTGCGTCTTCTGTACGGAAAAGGAACGGTTCGAGTAAGGTGCTTGATCAAACGGCCGACTGGGGGAGGTCTTGTGGCAGAACCGAAAGAACCCGCGGCCTGGCCCGGGTTGCAGGCTGAGCGGGACGGCGTCGGGTACGACGCCAAGAAGATCGCGAACATCGCCAGGGAACTGCGCGACGTGATGAAGCCGATCAACGGGAGCGGCTACGGCGAGAACCAGGGCTCGATCAACGATCTGCAGTCCTACGGCTCGCTCAAGGACGTGCGCGACCACCTGGCGACCATCCGCGACTTCGAGGCCGGCCAGACCTTCCAAGCCACCCTGGCCAAGGCCCACCAGGAGTTCCTCAACGCCTACGGGGACGTCCTGGAGAACTTCGGCATCGCCGTCGCCCTCGTGGAGGCGGGAGCCGGTACCTACCAGGGCACGGACATAGCCAACCAAGGGGGCTGACCGGCATGGGCGAGACCAGAAGGGAAACCCACCAGCTCAAAGTCGGCGGTGGATGGGACGCCCGAACCGACGGCCGCAACGTCGAAGAGGTCGTCAACTTCATCAAGGGCTTCAACGTCGGCAGCATCACCGGCGCGGCCGACGCCTACAAGAACGCCCACGCGGCGGTCGAGAAGGCCAGGGAGGACATCAAGGCCCAGGCGTACAAGCTCGCCGAGGTGTGGGAGGGCAAGGCCTCGGTCGAGGCTCAGCGGGGGCTGTACCAGCTCTACCAGACGATGGGCGAGCTGGCCGCCAAGCTGAAGGCGATGCACACGCCGCTCGACAACCTCGGCAACGTGGTCCGCCAGCACCAGGCGTTCATCGACGACACCTGGAAGGGTGTCATGCCGACGTGGGCGAACCAGTCCATCGGCAGCTGGAACGACAGCGTGCCCGACGTCTACAGCGCCTACACGGGCTACTACAACGGCGACGGCAAGGAGGCGAACGACGCCAAGACGGACTTCGGGTCCCAGGACGAACTCGCCGGCCTCCACCTTCGGACCTTCGGCAACGATCTGGCCCACGTCTACAACGCCATGCCGGAGAAGGTGGACACCAGCCTGCGCGACCTCACAACCCCGAAGCCCAACCTGGAAACACCGCCACCGATCACCTACCCGCCCGGCGCCCAGCCGACGGGGACCTCTCCGGGCAACGGCCCGTACAACGACCCGTACAACGGCCCGTACGGCGGTCCCAGCAATCCGTCGAACCCGATCGTCGCCCCGTACAACCCGGACACGTCCGGCCCGAACACGCCCGGCCTGAACGATCCCGGCCTCATCGACCCCATCGGCACGGACCCGAACGGGCCCAACCCGCCCGTCGGCACCACCCCCGGCACGGGCGCCACACCGCCGATCCACGGCGAGGGCCTCAACCGGAACCCGGCGACGGACATCCCCGACCCCAACACCAGCCTGGCCGACTACAACCCGTCCACCACCGGCCACACGCCCCCGAACACGACGAACCCGCTGTCCACCACGACCGGCACCACCCCGAACGGGACCACCCCCACGAACGGCTTCACCCCCACCACGAGCGGCTACAACGCGACGACCGGTAACACCCCCAGGGCGTCGACGGGGCTCACCCCCGGCGCGTACGGCGGCGGCGGCCGCGGCGCCTCCGGCCTGCCCCAGGCCACCACCATCAGCACCCGCGCCGGCACCGGCATGCCGCCCTTCATGCCCATGGGCGGCATGGGAGGCGCCGGCGGCGGTGGCGAGAACCAGGAGCGCGAGTCCACGACCTGGCTGCACGAGGACGACGACCTGTGGGGCGACGACACCGGCTCGGTGAACAGCAGGATCGGCTGACGTGACCTGACCGGCGCCGACCTGACTCGACCTCGCCTGGATTGGACCCGGACGGTCCGACCTGGCCTCGACGGCCTGGCCTGGCCTGACCGGCGCAGCAGACGGCGCCCGTCCATCCCCTGACGGGTGTCAGGGGTCGCCGGGGAGAGCGGCCTGGACGGGTGTCACCGTTCCGGCCGTCACCAGGAACCCCCGTCCGGGCGGCCCGCCGACCGTGCCGCGGGGTAACCGGATGGTGAACAGGTCGCCGTCGGCCTGACTCTGCACCGACAGGAGCAACCCGGTACGGGACTTGCGGGTCTCGGCGGCGAACCCGCGGTAGGCGACGGCCAGGTCACCGGTCGTACCGGCGATGAGCAGCCCGTGGTCGCCGTCCCTCCCCGACCTGAGCACCTCCTCCAGTGCCGTGCCCATGGGGGAGTCGGGATTGACCAGCTCCGCGTCGTCCACCAGCACCACGAACCGGCTCAGGTCGGCGACCAGCTCGGCGAGGCCGGCCGCGTCGCCGTCGAGCACCGCCAGCGCCCCGTCCAGATCCCGCAGCGGGCTGCGCCGCGGCGTCACGGCGATCACCGGAGTGCCCCGTGCGATCAGTGACCGGGCCGCCGTGAGCAGGGCGGACGATCGGCCGGAGCGCGACGGGCCCGCGATCACCGCGCCGGGACCGTACCCCAGCAGGTCGAGCCCGAGCGGGGAGAGTGCGTCACCGCCCGCCCCGACGAGCGCCCAGAGCGGCGACGGCGGCGTGAACGCCGGATCGAGATCCAGCGCCTGGGCGGCGGTGATGCGCATGGGCAGGGGGTCCACCCGCAACGGCGGCTCGCCCTCCCACAGCCAGACCCGGCTCAGCGGCTCTCCCGCCCCCACCCTCCGACGCCCGCCCACGCCTTCCCCGCCCATGCCCATCGCCTCGCCGGAGGCGTAGCAGGCGCGGGAGAGGGCCTGAAGCGCGGCCACCTGCGCCGGCCCCGAGGGGTCGGGGCTGAGCAGGGCGACCTGATGCTCGACGATGCCGTGCTCGCCCATGGACAGCGCGCGGCCCGGCGGCATGGACGCGGGCAGTCCCTTGAGGGGAAAGCCGGCGAGGCCGTAATCGGACGGATCGGTGAGACGCAGCAGCAGGCGGTCGTCGAACACCGTCGACACCTGGCCGAGCAGCCCCGAGCGGTCGCTGGTCACCACCGCCCGGAAGCCGACCGCCGGACCCTCGCGCATCAACTGGAGCAGGGACTCCAGCAGGCGGCCGTAGTCGTAGCCCTCGAACGCGGCGACGAACCCCTCCCAGCGGTCGAGCATGAACACCAGCCAGGGGAGGCGGTGACCGGCCTGGCGGTACTCGGCGAGGGAGGAGTGTCCGGCCTCGGCGAGGAGTTGCTGACGGCGGGCGATCTCGTCACGGAGCCGGGCCAGGAGGCGTTCGACCCGGTCGAGCTGGTCACGGGTGACGACGGCGCCGCAGTGCGGCATCGCGATCAACGGCAGCAGGGCGCCGGAGCCGCAGTCGACGGCATGCAGGTGCACGTCCGACGGAAGGGTGTGGGCGGCGATCGAGCCGGCGATCGTGCGCAGGACGGTGGACCGGCCGCTGCGCGCCGACCCGGCGATGAGCAGATGGCCGCCCTGGGGCAGGTCGAGCGCGAGAGCCCGGCGATCCTGCGCCCACGGCCGGTCGGTGAGCCCGAACGGCAGCGCGATCGTCTCGCCGGACCCGTCAGCCGCCCCCGAACCCGGGACGCCGGGCTCGACCACGGTGATCGACGACCTCTCCGCCCCGGACGCCGCGAGGCCGGGGAGCCCGAGGACCGCCTGAGCGGGCAGCGGCTCCAGCCATGGGCGGGGTTGCGCGGGGACGCCCGCGACGCGAGCGGCCTCGATCAGGGCGTCGGCGAGGATCGACAGGTCGGTGACCGATGACTCGTCGGCGCTCTGCGGCGGCGCGGGCAGCGGCCTGCCGAGGCCCGCCCACCCCACCTCGACCACGCGCACGTTCGCCTGCGGACGCGCGGGCTCCCAAGGCGGTCCGGCCAGTCCTGGGTGGTCGCCTCGCGAGGGCTCCCATGCGGGTCCGGTGAGCCCGGGACGGTGGCCGTGGGCGGGGCCCTGGGAGGGGTCGGCGGGAGGCGGGACATGGGGTGAGGGCGGGGGGATGGGCAGGGGCGCGCGGCCGCCCACCCTGGCGGCCTGCACCGCCGTCGGGCGGCCCGCGCCCGATCGCACGTAGCAGCGCCCGGGGGTGGACTTGGAGATGTGCGCGGCGTCCGGGGTGTCGATGACGTCGGCCGACTCGGCCGGCTCGGTGACCCGCAGCGCGATCCGCAGCGACGTGTTGGCCTGGATGTCGGCCGTCACCACGCCCGCCGGCCGCTGGGTGGCGAGGATCAGGTGGATGCCCAGGGAACGGCCGCGCCGGGCGATGTCGACCAGGCCCGCGACGAAGTCGGGCAGCTCCGCCACCAGCGCCGCGAACTCGTCGATGATGAGCACCAGCCGTGGCAGCGCCACCGGACCCGCGTAGTCGTCGAGGTCCTTGGCGCCCACCGCGAGCAGCAGGCGCTCGCGGCGGCGGATCTCGGCGGCCAGCGAGTCGAGGGCGCGCTGCGTCAGGTGGCCGTCGAGGTCGCTCACCATGCCGACCGTGTGGGGCAGGCGGGTGCACTCCTTGAAGGCGGCGCCGCCCTTGTAGTCGATCAGCACGAACGTGAGCTGGTCGGGCCGGTTGGCGACGGCCAGCGCGCAGATGAGCGTCTGCAGCAGCTCCGACTTGCCCGCGCCGGTGGTGCCGGCGATCAGCGCGTGCGGGCCGTCGACCCGCAGGTCGACCGCGAACGGGCCGTCGGGGTCCATGCCGATCACCGCTTCGGTGGAGCCCCGGTCGCGCCACCTGGCGGCCAGCTCGCCGCCCGTGGCGGCGCGCAGGCCCAGCAGGTCGAGCAGGCGTACCGCGTCGGGCAGGTCGCCGTCGGTGTCCTGCCTGCTGACGTCCCGGATCGGGGCGAGCGCCCTGGCCAGCCGGTCGCACCAGGACGGTGACACCTGGTCGGTCAGCACGGCGCCGATGAGGTCGAGGCCGGCGCCGCGCAGCACCACCTGGCCGTCGGGTCCGCACGCCGCGACCGTGGCGCACTCTTCCGGCAGCAGCCGCTGGTCGTCGTCCACGGCGACCGTGTAGACGCCGGCCCGCGGCCCCTGCCGCAGCACCTGCGGCATGCCCGGCAACCCTCTCAGGGCCTGGGCCCCGTCGACGACGACCAGCACGTCGTACGGGCGGGTGTCGAACGCGGCGAACGCCGGAGGCTCCGGCCCGCCCAGGTCGTCCCAGCCCGTCGGGATCTTGCCGAGCTCGGGGATCGCGGTGTTCTGGCGCTCGTCGATGAGCGCGGCCAGCTCGCCGACCCGCCGGGCCGCCGACTCCGGATCGGCGCTGATCAGCGCGACGCACTCCTCACCGCCGCGCGGGGCACAGTGGGGCAGCCAGCGGGCCCACCCCCAGCGGCGCTCGCCGTCGGGGTGCGCGGAGAGGATCACGATGGTCAGGTCGCGCGGGCTGTGGAGGGTCGCCGCCTGGCCGACCAGCCACCCGGCCAGGCCGGTGGCGTCGTCGCGGGGGCCGGTGACGCCCGCGACGCCGAGCCTGCGCATCGGCAGGCACACCGGCACCGCCCGGCACACGGGCGGATCGATCGAGCCGCCCTGCTCCTCGCTCAGCTCCAGGTTGGCGGGCAGGTCGGCGAGCCCGATCCGCAGCCGGAGCGCGTCGTCGTCGTGGATCCTGCGCTCCCACAGCCGCCTGCGCGGGCCGATGGCGGTCAGCAGCACCTGGGCCGGGTCGGGCGAGTCGGACCGGCGCCGCCGCTCGTCCTCGGCCCTGGCGGCCTCCACCTCCTCGTCGTAGGCGGCCAGCAGCGCGCGGTATTCCTTCATCGCCTTGCGATGCTGTTTCTTGCCGTGGCGGCGGTCGCTCCACCACTGACCGACCATGATGACCGGCGTCATCAGCGCGAACAGCAGGAAGTACCACTGGTTCAGCACGTACGCGAGCGTCACGCCGATGACGGCGGGCAGGAACGCGGCGAGCAGCTGCAGCCGCATCCCCTCGGCGCGGACGGGCTCCTTGGGCTTCTTGAACGTGCGCCTGCCGTCCGGGCGGCGCAGCCGCGGCGGCCGGTTGTAGGCGACGCCGCCCTCCAGCCGGGGGGTCAGGTGGGCGTCGCGGGGCTCGACGGCGGTCAGCGTGAACAGCGACGAGCCGCAGGCGAGCAGCGTGTCCTCCGGCCACTCGACGGCCTCGCCCAGCGGCCGGGCACCCAGCTCGGGCGGCGGCCTGCGCGCCTCGGCGGCGAACGCGGCGGCCTCCCGCTCCGCCACCCGGGCGGAGAGCTCGGCGACCTCGTCGGCCCAGCGGCCCTTGAGCTTGATCCGCGCCTGCTCGGGAGCCGTGCGCAGGGCGCGCTCCACGGTGATGGACTCGGGGGTCACACGGACGATCACCGCCTCGGGGGCGAGAGCGGGATCGGCCACCACGATGGCGCACAGAGGGTCGGCGCCGATGACGTGGGCGCCGAGCCCGAGCCGGTGCACCGCGCCGGCGGCGGGGCCGCCGACCACCCGGATCTCCGCGATCCCGGCGGGCTCCTCGACGATCGTCGCCCGGGCCAGCCGCTCGTCGAGGGTGACCTTGTCGCCGTCGTGCAGCACGGCCTTGGCGAGGGCACGCGGGTCGAGCGGCCGCCCGTTACGCCAGAGCGCGGCGCCCTCCCGCACGGAACCGGTGGAACCGGACCCAGGTGAACCGGACCCGGACCAGTCGGACGGGGGCGAACCGGAGGCGGGCCAGTTCGGCCCGGGACGGGCGGGGCCTGCTGGGGGAGGGGGGCGGTGGCCGTTGCCGGGGGCGCGCCTGCCCGGGCCGCGGCCGGGGAGCGCCGGCCCGCCGAGCGGCCCGGCGGACGCCGGTGACGACATGCCGTACGGGGCCCTGGCCCGGGGCAGGCGGACGACGGGGGCGAGCGGCTCCCGGTCGCCGAGGGCCGCGCTCACCGTGGCCACGGTGGCATCGTCGTCGCCGTCGAGCACGACGTCACGGTCGCCCTGCTCGCCGAGCACGGTGAGCCTGATCCGCATGGGCCGTCTCCTCGGTCGGATTCGGGCGCCAAGGTAACGCCCGGAGCGAGGCTAGGCCCTCAGGTTGACGGCAATGGCATGGATTCCCGGCCCTGTGGATAACCGGCACCGGCGATGGAGCAGCTTAAAGGGATAAATCGCAAAAAATCCCGTATTAAAGGACTGAGCCATAACCCAACGCCATATATCTAGATCAATCCCAGCCGTCAACCTGGTAGAAACAATAGGCATTGATTATGGCTGGTTGACACACGGAGTCCTGCGAAACCAGCATGGTTCCCCGCAATCGCCCCCCACCCCCGCAACGCGATGCACATAATGGGCGAGAATTCACCAATTCATCCTGGGAGCCCGATTGAGGACCAGTGAAAAACCCGCCGTAAACACGGCCGGGTTGTCAGGCCCGGCCTCGCGCAAGCTTCCCGTGCCGCCGCGCGAGCGCAAGCCTGCCCTGGCCGCCCTCGCCGTGCTCCTCATCCTGGGCGGCGCGCTGGCCACCACCCTGCTCGTGCTGCGCAGCGGCGACCGCGTCTCCGCGATCCGCATCACCCAGCAGATAGGCGCGGGCCAGCAGTTCACCGCCGACGCCCTGGAGGAGGTCCAGGTCGCCGACACCGGCGTCGACTTCGTCAGCTGGTCGCAGCGCGAGCAGGTGCTCGACAGCTTCGCGGCCGTCACGATCCTGCCGGGCACCCTCCTGACGAACGCGATGGGCGTCAAGGAGAGCGCCGAGCTGGGCCCCGGCAGGGCCATGGTGGGCCTGGCGCTCAAGCCCGGCCAGATGCCCTCGGGCCTGCGTGACGGGGATCGCGTCCAGGTGGTGTACGTCCCGGCCCGCGGCAGCGCGGACGAGAGCCGCGTGCTCGCGCAGAACGCCCTGGTCCACAGCGTCGGCGAGCGCGGCAGGACCGGCGCGGGCGGCCAGGTCACCGTGATCGTCGACACCCAGGTCTCACCGGTGGTGGTCCGTTACGCCTCCAGCGGCGAGATCGCCGTCGCCGAGTTGCCGGGAGCGCGCTGAGGTGGCCCTGATCGTGCTGGCCGCAGACAAGGGCGCGCCGGGGGTGACGACCGCCGCGACGGCGCTGGCCGCGGTGTGGCCGCGCCCGGTGCTGCTGGCCGAGTGCGACCCGGCAGGCGGCGACCTGGCCTACCGGCTGCCGGCCGCCGACGGCGGCGTGCTGAACCCCGGCAAGGGCCTGCTCACACTCGGCGCGACGGCCCGGCGCGGCCTGGACCCCGCGCAGATCCCGGCGCACACGCAGAAGATCATCGGAGGGCTGGACGTGCTGGTCGGCCTGACCCACGGCGAGCAGGCGGCCGGGCTCACCTGGCTGTGGGGCCCGCTCGGGCGCGCGCTGGCCGGCATCCACCAGGCCGACGTGATCGCCGACTGCGGCCGTCTCGGCGGCTGCCCCCAGCTCGGCGACCTGATGGCCGAGGCCGACCAGGTGATCCTGCTCACCCGCGCCACCCTCGACCACGTCGCCCACCTGCGCGAGCGCCTGACGATCAGCAAGGCCCACGGCGTCGTGGTGATCGCCGATCCGCGCACCTACCGCGCCTCCATCGAGGACGTGCGCCGGATCGTCGGCCCGTACGTCGGGTTCGTCCACGGCCTGGCCCACGATCCGAAGGGCGCCGAGCTGCTGCGCGGCCAGTGGGGCGGCAGGCTCGACCGCTCGCTGCTCATCCGTACCGCACGCGACCTCGCCGGACGGCTGGTGAGCCATCGATGATCGACCACGCACTCGTCAAGAGATTCCGCCAGGAGGTCGGCGACCGGCTGGCCCACCAGCGCAGGCTCGACCAGGCCAACGGCATGCCGCCGATGACCGGTGAGGACGAGCGCCAGTTCGCCAGGGCGCTGATCTCGCAGGTGCTGGAGGAGCACGCGCGCAGCGAGATCGGCCTCGGCCGCACCCCGCCCACCGTCGAGGAGGAGGAGGCGCTCGCGGCCGGCATCCACGCCGCGCTGTTCGGCGTGGGCCGCCTGCAGCCGCTGCTCGACGACCCCGAGGTGGAGAACATCGACATCAACGGCTGCGACCGGGTCTTCGTCGGCTACGCCGACGGCCAGGAGCTCATGCACGACCCGGTGGCCGAGTCCGACGAGGAGCTGACCGAGCTGATCCAGATCCTCGCCGCCTACTCGGGGCTGTCGAGCCGGCCGTTCGACACCGCCAACCCGCAGCTCGACCTGCGCCTGCCCGACGGCTCCCGGCTGAGCGCGGTGATGGACGTGACGGTCCGGCCGGCGGTGTCGATCAGGCGCGCCCGGCTGGGCAAGGTGTTCCTCTCCGACCTGGTCGGCAACAACACGATCAGCCCGGAGATCGGCCGGTTCCTGACGGCCGCCGTGGCGGCCAGGAAGAACATCATGATCGCCGGCTCGACCAACGCCGGCAAGACCACCCTGCTGCGCGCGCTGGCCAACGAGATCCCGCCGGGCGAGCGGCTCATCACCGTCGAGCGCGCCCTGGAGCTCGGCCTGGACCAGTTCGCCGAGCTCCACCCGAACGTGGTCGCCTTCGAGCAGCGCCTGCCCAACTCCGAGGGCCAGGGCGAGATCACCATGGCCGAGCTGGTCCGCAGGTCGCTGCGGATGAACCCGAGCCGCGTCATCGTCGGCGAGGTCCTCGGCGACGAGATCGTCACCATGCTCAACGCGATGACCCAGGGCAACGACGGCAGCCTGTCGACCATCCACGCGAACTCCAGCATGGAGGTCTTCAACCGCATCGCCACCTACGCGCTCCAGGCCGGTGAGCGGCTGCCGATCGACGCCACCCACATGCTCATCGCCGGCGCGATCGACTTCGTCGTCTTCATCGAGAAGCGCAACGACTACCACCGCGGCGGCACCCTGCGCCGCTACGTCTCCAGCATCCGCGAGGTCAACGGCTGCGACGGCCGCGTGCTGTCCAGCGAGATCTTCATCCCCGGCCCCGACGGCGCGGGGGTGCCGCACGCGCCGGTCTCCTGCCTGGAGGAGCTCATGGCGCACGGCTATCACCCGGGAGGCTGGTGACCATGCCGGGGCTCGACCCGCTCGCCCTGCTGACCGGCGCCGCCACCGGCGGCGGCCTGTTCCTGCTCGTGATCTCCCTGTACGGGATGCGCCCCCGGCCCTCGAAGCCCCGGCGCCACCTCGTCCAGACGCTGACCACCCGCACGGCCGTGGCGGCCGTCGCGTCCCTCGCGGTCCTGCTGGTCACCGGCTGGCCCGTGGTGGCGGCCGGCACGGTGCTGCTGGTGTTCGCCTGGCGCGGCCTGTCCGGCGGCGCCGCCGAAGAGCGGGCCGCCATGCGCCGCCTGGAGGCGCTGGCCGCCTGGACGGAGTCGCTGCGCGACACCATCGCCGGCGCCGCCGGGCTGGAGCAGGCCATCCCGGCGTCCATCCGGGCCGCCGCGCCCTCACTCCGGCCCCACCTGCGCGCGCTGGTCGACCGGCTGCACACCAGGATGGCGCTGCCCGACGCGCTCGGCCGGTTCGCCGACGACCTCGACGACCCGTCCGCCGACCTGGTCGTCGCGGCGCTCGTGCTGAACTCGAAGCTGCGCGGCCCCGGCCTGCGCGACGTGCTCGGCGCGCTGGCCGTGTCGGCCCGCGAGGAGCTCGACATGCGCCGCCGCGTCGAGGCGGAGCGCCGCGCCACCCGCCGCAGCGTCCAGATCGTGGTGATCACCGCGCTCGTCTTCGCGGCCCTGCTCGTCGTCTTCAACCCCTCGTACGTCGGCGAGTACGACGACGCGCTCGGCCAGGCCGTGCTCGTCGTGGTCGCCGGCCTGTTCGGCGCCGGGTTCGCCTGGATGCGCAGGCTGGCCAGGTTCGACAAGCCCACCCGGCTGCTGATGGGAGGCGACCATGGTTGAGGGCGTGCTGGCCGGCGGCCTCACCGGCCTGGGCCTCTTCCTGCTCGTACGGGCGATCTTCCCGGCCCGGCCCGGGCTGGTGGCGCGGCTGCTGGCGCTGGACGCGGTCCGCGAGAGCGCCGACGCCCCGCGTGTCAGCCTCCTGCTGCCCGAGGAGGAGGTGGGCGCGTTCCGCCGCGGTCTCGGCGCGCGGCTGGCGGCGCTGTACGCGGCGCGCGGCTGGGAGGTCCGGTCGGTCAAGGCGGACCTGGCGCTGGTGGGCCGCTCGTTCGAGGGCTTCCTGGCGACCAAGGCGCTGCTGGCGGCCGGCGGGCTGCTGGCGTTCCCGCTGCTGTTCGGCTGGCTGCTGCTGATGGGGCTGGGCACGTCGCCTGCGGTCCCGTTCTGGGTGGCGGTGCTGGCGGCGGCGGTCTTCTTCTTCCTGCCCGACCTGCAGGTCCGCAAGGAGGCGGCGGCTCGCCGGCGCGACTTCCGTCATGTGGTCGGCGCGTTCCTCGACCTGGTGTCGATGAACCTCGCGGGCGGCCGCGGCGTGCCCGAGGCGCTGATGATGGCGGTCTCGGTCAGCGGCGACCAGCCCAACTGGGCGATGGCCCGCATCCGCGACGCCCTGAGCGGCGCCAGGATCGTCGGCATCACCCCCTGGCAGGCGCTCGGGCAGCTCGGCGAGGAGATCAACATCGACGAGCTGCGCGACCTGTCGGCGGCGCTCGGGCTGGTCGCCGACGACGGCGCCAAGGTCCGCTCCTCGCTCACCGCGCGGGCGGCGACGCTGCGCCGCCGCGAGCTGGCCGAGATCGAGGGCCGGGCGGGCGAGCGTTCCCAGTCGATGCTGGTCGCCCAGCTCCTGCTCTGCGCCGGCTTCGTGATCTTTCTCAGTTTTCCCGCCGCTATGAAGATGTTGGGGTCCTGAATGAACCATCCGTGGATCATCTACGCCGTCGCGCTGCTGCACGTGCGCATCCACCGCGCCCGCACCGCCCCGAGCCGCGGCGCCTCCGCCGTGGAGTGGGTCATCATCACGGCCATCATCGCCGGGGTCGCGCTCGGTCTCGCCACGCTGATCAGAGGGCTCGTCGAGAGCAAGCAGGCCGAGATCGAGGGCAATTTCGGCGGTGGCGGTGGCGGTGGCGGCGAGTGAGCCGCCGGGGACGGCGCGACGGCGGCGCGACCGTGGTCGAGCTGGCCCTGCTGATGCCCGTCGTCCTCGCCGTGGTGCTGCTCATCGTGCAGGTGGCGCTCTGGTTCCACGGCCGACAGGTCGCCGAGGCCGCCGCCCGGGAGGGCGCCCGCGTGGCCCGTGCCGCCCCCGCCGACTCCGGCGGCTGGGAGGGCGAAGCCGAGGCGCGGGCCAGAGAGGTCGTCACCGCCATCGGCCCGCGGCTGCTGTCCGGCGCCGACGTGACCACGGCTGAACGCGAACCCGACGAGCGGCACGTCACCGTGACGGGCAGCGCCGTCCAGGTCATCCCGCTGCTGCCGGAGCTGGCCTTCACGATCACCGCCACCGCCGGCGGCCCGGTCGAGTGCTTCCGCCCCGACGACGGCGGGGAGGAGTGCGGATGAGCGGCCGGGACCGCGGTTCCATGGCGGTCGAGACCGTGCTGCTGGCCCCGGTCTTCGTGCTCTTCCTGCTGTTCCTGGCCGGGGCCGGGCGGCTGGTCGAGGCCCAGGGCGAGGTGAACGGCGCGGCCAGGGACGCCGCCAGGGCCGCCTCCGTCCAGCGCACGCTCGACGAGGCCGGCTCGGCCGCCGACGAGATCGCCGCCGCCGCGCTCGACGGGCAGTGCGCGGCGCCCGCCGTCTCGCTCGAAGGCTCCCGCTGGGAGGAGGGCGGCGAGGTGCGCGCCGAGGTCACCTGCGAGCTCGACCTGGGCTTCCTCGGGTTCGGCGCGGCCAAGAGCATGACCGGCACCGCGGTGGTGCCGCTGGAGCAGTTCAGGAGGGTCGAGTGAGGCGGCGCGATCGCGGGTCGATGTCGGTGTTCACCGTGCTCTTCTCCGTGGTGGTGTTCCTGCTGGCCGGGCTGCTCGTGGACGGCGGGGCGGCGATCAACGCCCGGCTGCGCGCCGCCGACATCGCCGAGCAGGCCGCCAGGGCGGGCGCCGACCAGGTCGACGTGGACCAGCTGCGCGAGACCGGCCAGGTCCGGCTGCTGGGCGAGGACGAGGTGTGCGCGCGGGCCGGCGAGGTGCTCGAAGCGCACGGCGACGACGGCGTCGCGGCGGAGAGGTGCGCCATCCAGGACGAGCAGGTCGTGGTCGCCGTCCGGGTGCCCTGGACGGCCTTCTTCCTGGGCGCGATCGGCTTCTCCGGCTCCGGCATGGTGGCGGAGGCCGCGGCGGCGCCCGAGGCGCGGTGAGTCAGACCGATTCCGGCCGGTCGGTGGAGAACGGACCGGCGAGTCGGGACGCTGGACGTGAGAAAGGGAGTGGTGATGCCAGGTCCGGCCCAGCACGCGCGCGGACGGACGCCCGCCCGGGCTCCCGCGCGCATCCCTGCCAGACGCCGCCTCGGCGACGTGCTGGCCGGGCTCGGCGCGCTCGCGCTGCTGCTGGCGCTCGTCGGCGGCGTGCCGTACGCGCTGCTGGTGTTCGTCGGGCCGCCGATCGGCCCCGAACTGCTCGACCTGGATCTGCTCACCGCCCGCGTCGGGCCCAGCACGATCACGGCGCTGCTGGTCCTGTTCGTCTGGCTGGCCTGGCTGCAGCTGTTCGCGTGCGTGGTGGTCGAGGTGTACGCGGGGGTGCGCCGGGTCGGGATGCCGGCCAGGGTGCCGCTGTCCGGCGGCACTCAGGTGCTGGCCAACAAGCTCGTCACGGCCGCGCTGGTGCTGTTCACCACGGGCGCCGCGGTCGCGCCGATCGCCAGGCTGGCCGGGCCGCCGCCGACCATCCCTCCGGTGACGGCGGTCGCGTTCACGGCCCCGGTCGTGGAGCAGCAGGTGGTCGACAACCAGCGGACCAAGAAGGTGTACGTGGTGCAGCCGCCGCACGGCCGTCACCACGAGAGCCTGTGGGAGATCGCCGAGAAGTGCCTCGGCGACGGGCGGCGCTACCCCGAGATCTTCCGGCTCAACCAGCACAAGGAGCAGCCCGACGGGGCTCGGCTGCGGATGGCCGACCTGATCAGGCCCGGGTGGGTGCTCGACATGCCCGACGACGCGCGCAACACGCACCTCGTGCCCGCCAACCAGGCCAGGGCGCAGACCCTCAAGGAACACCCGGGCCCGCCCAAGAAGGACCGCCCGGCCGACGTCGACCAGCGGCAGGGCGAGCAGGGGAAGGGCGGCCAGGGGAAGAGCGAGCAGGGGAAGGGCGAGCAGGGGAAGGGCGACCAGCGCTCGGGTGACCAGCGCGAGCGCGGCTCCGGAGACCAGCGGCAGGGCGACCGGGGTTCCGGCGACAGGACCGGCGCTGACCAGCACGGCGACCAGAACGGTAACGGCCACGGCGACCAGCAGGCGGGCGGCTCGGCCCTGCTGGACGTCCTGTCCGGGGCGTCGCTGGCCGCCGCCGGCCTGCTCGCCCTGCTCGCCGTGCGCCGGCGCGAGCAGCTCTGGCGCCGGCTGACCGGCCACCGGGTCGCGCGCCCGCAGGGCGACGCCGCCGACGCCGAGGTGGCGCTCCGGCTGGGCGCCGACAAGCCCGGCGCCCGCATCCTCGATCTCGGGCTCCGGCTGCTCGGCGCCGAGCTGGGCGCGCGGGGCCGCACCCCGCCCACCGTCTACGCCGCCCACCTGTCGGCGCGCTCGCTCGACCTGTGGGTCCACCCGCCCGACGAGCACCCGCCCGCCCCGTGGACCGCCGACGACGGCGGCCAGGTGTGGCGGCTGGCCGCGCAGGAAGGCCGCCTGCTGGACGACCAGCGGGGCGGGGCCCCGTACCCCGGGCTCGTGTCGATCGGGACCGACCGGAGCGGCCGGGTGCTGGTGGACCTGGAGGCGGCGCAGGGCCTGATCAACATCCGCGGCCCGCAGACCACGGCGGCGCTGGCCGCGCTCGCCGTGGAGCTGGCCACCAACCGGTGGTCCGACCGTATGCGGGTCACGCTCGTCGGGTTCGGCGAGGAGCTGACCGCGATCGCACCCGACCGGGTCAGGGCCGTCGGCGGGCTGGCCGAGGTGCTGCCGGAGCTGGAGGCGGGCGCGTCCCCGCGCCGGGAGGTGCTCACCGGCCGGATCAACGGACGCCCCGGCGTGGCCCACTACCTGCTGTCGGCTGTGGCGCCGACCCATGACGAGGCCCGCCGCCTGGCCCTGCTCGCCAGGAACGACTCGGCCGGGTACGTGGTCGCCGGCGACGTGCCGCACGCCACCTGGACCTGGGAGATCACCGAGGACGGCCTGGCCAGGCTGCCCGAGCTGGGCTTCGAGGTGAGAGCGCAGCTGCTGCCGCGCCGCCACTACCGGGCGCTGGTCGACCTGTTCCGCACCGCCGGCCGGGTCGACGGCGAGCGCATCCCCGGCCCGGAGCCGTTGACGGACCTGCGCCAGCCCGCGGTCGAGATCAGGATTCTCGGCCCTGTCGAGGTCGTCGGCCCGCGGCCGCTCGAAGAGGGCCGCATGGCGCTCGCCGCCGAGCTGCTGGTCTACCTCGCCACCCATCCGGGCGGCGTGCACCCGGTCGTGCTCGGCGGCGTGCTGTGGCCGCGCGGCGTGCAGCCCATGGTCAGGGACGCCACGATCGCCCGCGTCGTCGCCTGGCTCGGCCCCGAGCACCTGCGCGAGGACGAGTCCGGCCGGCTCTCGCTCGGGCCCGGCGTCCGCACGGACTGGGCGCTCTTCCGCGAGCTGGTACGGCGCTCGCACGGCGACCAGCTGGCCAGGACCGTGCTGCTGGAGAAGGCCCTCGGCCTGGTCAGGGGCCCGCTGCTGACCGGCAGGCCGCCGGGCCGGTACGCCTGGCTGGCGGCCGACGCGCTGGAGTACGACGTGGTCGCCGAGGTGGCCGACGCGGCCCGCCGCCTGTGCGAGATCCGGCTCGCCGAGGGGGAGCCGGACGCCGCCATCGCCGCCGTACGGGCCGCGTTGCTGCTGGCCGGCGACGACGAGAGCCTCTGGCGCGACCTGCTGCGCGCCGCGCACGCGACCGGCGACCTGGCCCGGCTGCGGGCCGTCATCGAGTGGCTGACCCGGCGGGCCGCCGGCGGCCTCGCCCCGGAAACCGAGGCGCTCATCGACGAGCTGCTGCCGTCGTGGCGCGTCCACCTCGTCAGGGAGTCCACGGCATGAAGACGATCACGGCCTTGCTCGCGTCGCTGCTGCTGGCAGGCTGCGGGCAGGCCGCCGAGCGGCCCTACCAGCCGCGCGAGGAGCCGGCCCCGGCCACCGGCGCGGCCGGGCCGTCGCCCACCCCGACTCGGGAGACGTCCGACCGGCCGGCGGCGTCGGACCGGCCGGCCTCCGTCGACGTCGGCGACCTGCGGGTGCGGATCGACTGGCCCGGCCAGGACACCGCGCTGCTGCGGCTGTTCCCCGACTACTACCTGGCCAAGTACCGGGCGGTCTTCTCCGGCGACGACGGCCACCTGCGGCACGCCGACCCGATGTTCCGGGAGGAGGCGATCCGCTGGGTCCGCGAGTTCACCGACGGGGGGTACGCGGTGGCCGGCCGGTCGCGGCTCTACCGGCTGAAGGTGAACGCGATCGTCGGCCGGGGCGCCGAGGTCGACGTCTGCGTGGACGAGACGCGGATGAAGGTCGTCACCGGCGCGGGTGAGCCGGTCACGCCGCAGCCCACCTCCATCCGCACCCCCTACCTGCAGCGGATGCTCGCCCGCAAGGACGACGACGGCAGGTGGCGGATCAAGCAGATCGCCTACGGCACGGAAGGATGCGGCCGATGAGACCGCTGATCGCGATGATCGTCGCCGGAACGCTGCTGGCCGGCGCCGCTCCCGACCCGCCGAACGAGGAGGCGAAGGTCAGAGGCACCCAGCAGGGCCGCACCGCCGGGGTCGTGCTGGAGCACTCGAAGATCCGCATCACCGGTGACGTCGGCAACGGCCGCAACGACGGCTACACGATGAGAAGCCCCTGCTGGTACGAGCCGGGCCTGGACGCGGAGAAGATGTTCGAGCAGATGTCCGACCCGGTGGCCAACCGGGGCCGGGCGCAGGCCGACGAGGAGGGGTTCCGCTCCTTCATCCAGCAGTTCAAGGACAAGGTGGGGCAGCCGGGGCTGTGGTGGTCCCCGGCGTACAACAGCGGCGACCCGAGGGGCGCCGCCTGCTGGGCGGGGCTGCAGCAGTTCGTGTTCGTCCCCCCCGGCGAGACGCCGCCGAGCGGGATCACGTTCCAGGAGCTGGCCGAGATCGCCAGGGCCGCGCTGACGGTGCCCGAGGGCACGGTCGCGCTGAACCCGGACGCCAAGAGCTACGTCAACCTGCCGACGTTCGTCTGGCTGGAGGGCGTCGGCGACACCACCCGGTCGGTGACCGCGACGCTGCCGGGCGTCATGAGCGCCACGGTGACGGCGACGCTGCGGGACATCCGGATCGACGCGGGCACCGGCTCCGACCGGGCCGAGGTGCGGGAGAAGGACTGCGGGGCCGCGGGCCGGCCGTACGCCCGGGGGGCGGAGTTCACCTGCGGGGTGCGTTACCTGCGCGCCTCGATCGACCGGCCGCGCCAGGTGTACGAGCTGACGGTGACCAGCGTGTGGCCGGTGACGGTGACGGGCGGAGCCGGCATCCAGTTCGACCCGATCGAGGTGGAGGTGTCCAGGGACGTGCCGGTCGGCGAGGTGCAGAGCAACGTCCGCCCGTGAGCCCCGGGGCCGTGCCGACCGGGCCCGGTCCCGCACCGTTCCGCACGGTCAGCGGCGGCCCGACTCGTGCCCGAGCAGCCACTCCTTGACGGCGACGCCGTAGTAGTAGCCGCCGAATCCGCCCGTGCTGGGCAGGACGCGGTGGCAGGGCACGAACGGGGCGATGAGGTTCCGGGCGCAGGCGCCGCCCGCCGCTCTGGCCGCCGACCTGGGCAGCCCCGCGCGTTCGGCCAGTTCGGCGTAGGTGACGGTGGTGCCCGCCTTGACCTCGCGCAGGGCCTGGTGCAGCGCCCGGCGGAGGGGCGAGCCCGGCTGCTCGGCCGGGATGGCGTCGAGGGCGTCGAGGTCGCCCGCGAAGTAGTCGCGCACCGCCCGCGACGCCGGGCCGAGGTCGTCGACCACGGTCAGGCCCTCGGCCTGGACGGCGGGAGCGAGCCTGGTGAACATCTCCTTGGGCTCGGGGGTGAAGCCGGCCGCGACGAGCACACCGTCGCGGACCAGCACGGACAGCTCTCCCACCGGCGTGGGCAGGACCTGTGCGTCGATCATCGATGACTCCAGAGGTGCAGGGCGGCGTAGGCCCGCCAGGGCCGCCACCGTTCGAGGTGATCCTTCGGGATGCCCAGCTCGGCCATGCGCCGGTCCAGCACCAGGTCGCCGGTGGGCCAGGCGTCGGGGTCGCGCAGCGCGCGCAGGGCGATGTAGCCGGCGGTCCACGGGCCGATGCCGGGGACCGCGAGCAGTGCCTTGACCGCCTCGGCGGGCTCCTGGCCGCCGTCGAGGTCGATCAGGCCGCCGGCCACGCGGGTGGCCAGCTCTTTCAGGGTGACGACGCGCCTGCCGGTCAGCCCGAGTCCGGTCAGGTCGGCGTCGAGCAGCCCGGCGGCGGTGGGGAACAGGCGCCCGTCGCGCCCGGCCCGCTCGACCAGGCGGCCCAGCAGGGTGCGGGCGCCCGCCACGGAGATCTGCTGACCGACGACGGCCCGTACCGCCAGCTCGAACCCGTCGAACGCGCCCGGCACCCGCAGCCCCGGCCTGGCCGCGACGAGCGGGCCCAGCGAGGTACGGCCGAGCACGTCGCGGACGGCGTCCGGGTCGGCGTCCAGGTCCATCAGCCGCCGGCAGCGGGCCACCACGCGGGCGAGGTGCCGCGTGTCGTCGACGGTCACGTCCAGCGCCAGATGGCCGGGGCGCGGGGTGAGCGTGATCGTGCCGCCGGGGACGGCCCTGCTGTACGCGTGCTCGTCCGCGGTCTCCAGCCCGGGGATCGCGCGGGCGGCCAGGAACGTCAGGACTCCGGCCACGTCGTACGGTTCGCGCCGGTGCAGCCGCAACCGCAGCGACGCCGCTCCGGGAGCCCCCTGGCCGGTGGCGGGCGCGGGCCCGCCCGCGGTGGCGCGCAGCTCGCTCGGCGGGAAGCCGTACGTCTCGCGCATGGTGGCGTTGAACTGGCGGACGCTGCCGAACCCGGCGGCGAACGCCACGTCCGTGACCGGCAGCGCCGTCTCCGTCAGCAGTTGCTTGGCCAGCAGCAGCCGCCTGGTCCTGGCCACCGCCAGCGGCCCGGCGCCGAGTTCGGCCACGAACAGCCGGTGCAGGTGGCGCTCGGTGATGTGCAGGCGTCTGGCCAGGCCCGAGACGCCGTCCTCGTCCGCGGCCCCGTCGTCGATCAGTCGCAGGGCCCGGCCGACGAGGTCGCCGCGGGCGTCCCAGCCGGGGTCGCCGGGGGAGAGCTCGGGCCGGCAGCGCTTGCAGGGCCGGAACCCCGCGGCCTCCGCCGAGGCGGCATGCCGGTAGAATCGCACGTTCCTGGCGGCCGGCGTGCGGGCCGGGCAGATCGGACGGCAGTAGATGCGCGTCGTCTTCACCGCCGTGTAGAACCGCCCGTCGAACCGGGCGTCCCGCGCCGAGGCGGCCCGGTAGCAGGCGTCGAAGTCGAGCTCCAGAGGAGACATACCTCTGAGACTATGCCTGCTCACCGGTGGCGACTGGCGGGAATCGGACCTCAGTGCGGGGTCCCGGTCTGGCGGCTATTTGGACGAGACGCCCACCCCCAGGTCGAACTCGCGGTAGACGCGCGCCCAGAACCCGTCGCGCAGCCAGACCCGCGCCTCCGGGTAGGGCCGCAGCGAGTGGCCCAGCTCCTTCTCCGCCTCGATCAGCAGCTCGGTGTCGATCACGGTCGGCAGGATGGGGCCGGGCAACAGGTCGCGGATGTTGTCGCGGCCCCGCGTCAGGATCCACTTCTGCGCCACGTGCTCGCCCACGTCCTCCACCCGTGGCCGGCTCGGCCCGAGCTTGGCGACCTGGCCGGGCTTGACGTGCGGCTTGACCGGGGAGCGGCCCGCGAACACCTGAGCGGGCGACGGCGCCGCCGCGGGCGGCGGGACCGCCACGGGCTGCGGAGCACGGCTGAAAAAGGGCCTCAGGAAATCAGCGTTGATCACTTCGACGGTGTCGGACTCCCAGACCAGGCGCTCGGCCTGGTTGGTGCCGTAGGGCGGCTCCACCCCCCACAGATGGATGCGCACCCCGTACGCCTGCGCGGCCTCGACGGCGGGGACCATGTCCTCGTCGCCGGCCAGCAGGATGGTGTCGGTCACCGCGTGGTGCCTGGCCAGCGCCTCCAGGTCGCTCCTGATCTGCGCGTCCACGCCTTTCTGCTGGCCGCGCGCGTTCAGGTTGCCCAGGCGCACCTTCACCCAGGGCAGCTGGGCGATGACGCGCTGGTCGACGGTGGGCACGCGGTCACGGGCGGCGTCATACCAATAGATCCGCAAGAGCTCACCAGAAATACGTTCCTCTGCATGTTTCTGAAGACTCTGGATGAGCTCATCCGCGGCCACACGATATTCCTTGCGTTCCTTCGCTCCAAGCAGCACTTCCCCTGCGGCAGCGTAGAGATATCCGACGTCCACCAGGACGGCGTACTTCGCTGCCACAGGGTGCGGCACCAGGTCTGGGATGGCCATGATGTCCTCCAGGCCGCGGCGTTAGTTGATCGGCCGACTATATACGCCTACTTTCTCTAGATAGTCCCAACTCCCGAGGAGATTGACACCCGATTCCCGGGATCGATCTAGGGCAGGGCGCTCATCCGCCAAGCCGCCTTCCCCGAGGTGAGCGGCTTACGCATGGTTCTTGCTGGGTTTCTCCACGATTGTGTACGGGTTCGCGACGGCGACTCCGGGGCGGCGGGCCGGGCCGCGAGGACGGCCACCAGAGCGGCGATCTCTTCGGGCGTGGCGTCGCCGCGCACGATGCGCAGGTGGGGACGTGATGGTTCGGTCACAGCGGGATGTTCCCATGCTTCTTGGGCGGCAGGGTGGCGCGCTTGTTGCGCAGGGCACGCAGCGCCTTGACGATCTGCGCGCGGGTCTCGGAGGGGCGGATCACGGCGTCCACGTAGCCGCGCTCGGCCGCGATGTAGGGGTTGGCCAGCGTGTCCTCGTACTGGGTGACCCGCTCGGCGCGCTCGGCGTCGGGGTCGTCGGCGGCGGCCAGCTCGCGGCGGTAGAGGATGTTGACCGCGCCCTGCGCGCCCATGACCGCGATCTGCGCGGTGGGCCAGGCGAGGTTCACGTCCGCGCCGAGGTGCTTGGAGCCCATGACGTCGTACGCGCCGCCGTACGCCTTGCGGGTGATGACGGTGACCAGCGGGACGGTCGCTTCGGCGTAGGCGTACAGCAGCTTGGCGCCGCGGCGGATGATTCCGTTCCATTCCTGATCCGTACCGGGGAGGAAACCCGGCACATCAACAAAAGTCAGGATTGGGATATTGAAGGCATCACATGTTCGAATAAATCGAGCGGCCTTCTCGGATGCGTCGATATCCAGACATCCGGCGAAATGCATGGGCTGGTTGGCGACGACGCCCACCGGCCGCCCGTCCACCCGCCCGAACCCGACGACGATGTTCGGCGCGAAGAGCTCCTGCACCTCCAGGAACTCCCCGTCGTCGAGCACGTGCTCGATCGCCCGGCGCATGTCGTACGGCTGGTTGGCCGAGTCCGGGATCAGCTCGTCCAGCTCCGCGTCGGGCTCGAGGTCCTCGGCGGCCTCGTACGCGGGCGCCTCGTCCAGGTTGTTGCTCGGCAGGTAGGACAGCAGAGCCTTGACGTACTCCAGCGCGTCGGTCTCGTCGGCGGCCTGGTAGTGGGCCACCCCCGACCTGGTGTTGTGCGCGTGAGCCCCGCCGAGCTCCTCGAACGTGACCTCCTCGCCGGTGACCGTCTTGATCACGTCGGGGCCGGTGATGAACATGTGGGAGGTCTGGTCGACCATGACCACGAAGTCGGTCAGCGCGGGGGAGTAGACGTGGCCGCCGGCCGCCGCGCCCATGATGAGCGAGATCTGCGGGATCACGCCGGAGGCGTGCACGTTGCGCTTGAAGATCTCGGCGTACAGGCCGAGCGCGACCACGCCCTCCTGGATGCGGGCGCCACCGCCCTCGTTGATCCCGATGATCGGGCACCCGGTCTTCAGCGCCATGTCGATCACCTTGACGATCTTCTCGCCGTACACCTCGCCGAGAGACCCGCCGAACACGGCCACGTCCTGTGAGAAGACGCACACCTGGCGGCCGTCGACGGTGCCGTAACCGGTGATCACTCCGTCGCCGTAGGGGCGCTTCTTCTCCAGCCCGAACATGGTCGACCGGTGCCGGGCGAACTCGTCGAACTCCACGAACGAGTCCTCGTCCAGCAGCGCGAGCACCCGCTCGCGGGCGGTCATCTTGCCCTTGGCGTGCTGTTTCTCGACCGCGGCCGCGGACCCGGCGTGCACCGCCTCGTCCCGCCGTCGCTCAAGATCAGCGATCTTCCCGGCCGTTGTGTGGATGTCCGGCATCGCCGGCATGGGTTCCGCAGCGCTCATGCGCGCAAGGGTAAACCCTGCTCATAGAGTGGTCGCATGAAGGATGCCGTTCGCACGACCGGCCTGTTCAAGAGGTATGGCGCGCAGGTCGCCGTCGCGGGGGTCGACCTGGTGGTGCCCGCGGGCAGCTTCGCCGGTCTGGTGGGGCCCAACGGAGCGGGCAAGACCACCACGCTG
Source organism: Nonomuraea sp. CA-218870 (assembly GCF_050936535.1). Classification (NCBI taxonomy): domain Bacteria; kingdom Bacillati; phylum Actinomycetota; class Actinomycetes; order Streptosporangiales; family Streptosporangiaceae; genus Nonomuraea; species Nonomuraea sp. CA-218870. Next base: position 1,735,174 of record NZ_JBNJMN010000001.1, read on the forward strand.
AGCATGATCACCGGACTGCTCCGGCCCGACGGCGGTCACGTGGAGATCGACGGCTTCCACGTCTGGCGCGACCCTGTCGAGGTCAAGGCCCGCATCGGCGTGCTGCCCGAAGGACTGCGGCTGTTCGAGCGGCTCTCCGGCCGCGAGCTGCTCCTCTACAACGGCAGGCTGCGCGGCATCCCCAAGGCCGAGGCCGAGCGGCGCGCCGCCGACCTGCTGCAGGTCATGGACCTGGCGGACGCGGCCGACAAGCTCGTCGTCGACTACTCCACCGGCATGCGCAAGAAGATCGGCCTGGCCGCCGCGCTGCTGCACAACCCGTCCGTGCTCTTCCTCGACGAGCCGTTCGAGGGCGTCGACCCGGTCAGCGCCAATACCCTCACCGAGGTGCTGCGCGGCTTCACCGCCTCCGGCTCCACCGTCATCTTCTCCAGTCACGTCATGGACCTGGTCGAGCGGCTGTGCGACTGGGTGTCGGTGATGGACCACGGCCACATCGTCGCCCAGGGCCCGCTGGAGCGGGTGCGCGGCGGGCGCAGCCTCAACGAGGCCTTCCTGGAGCTGGTCGGCGGCACGCGGACGGGCGAGTCCCAGCTGTCCTGGCTCGGGCGGCGTGACGAGCCGTGACGACCGTACGGCTCTTCGCCGAGCTCAAGCTCCGCCTGCTGGCCGGCAACCTGCGCGGCGACCTCGAACGCAAGCTCGGGTTCGTCTTCACGCTCGTCGTGGCCGTGCTCGCGGCCGGGGTCGGCTTCTTCCTGATGGGCCTGATCCGGCTCGCGCCGCCGGACGTCGCCGCCGACCTCGTCATCGTGGTGTTCACCCTGTTCCTGGTGGCGTGGATGACCCTGCCGCTGATGGCGTTCGGCCTGGACGACACCCTGGACCCGGCGCGGCTGGCGCTGTTCCCGCTGCCCACGTCGCGGCTGGCCGTCGGCATGTTCACCGCCTCGGCCACCGGGGTGTGGCCGACCGCCTCTCTGATCGTCACCGCCGGCGCGCTGGTCGCGCTCGCCTCCGGCGTCGGCGGCTTCCTGATCGGCACGCTGGCCGTGCTGCTGCAGTTCGCGCTCTGCCTGGTCGCCTCCCGGCTGGTGACCACCTCGCTGTCCGGCGCGCTGCGCAGCCGGCGCGGGCGCGACGTGCTGGCGGTCGCCGCGATCGGCGCGGTGCTCCTGTTCCAGCTGCCCAACCTGCTGATCGGCAGGGACCTGAGCGACCCGGTGGCGCTGCTCCACGGGGCCGCGCAGGTGCTGCGCTGGACGCCGTCCGGCCTGGCCGCCCACGCCATCGCCGACGGCGGCTGGGCCGGCCTGGCCGAGCTGGCCGCCGTGGCTCTCGTGGTCGTCGCCGCCGCCTGGCTGTGGATCAAGTCACTGAACCGCGCCCTGGTCACCACCGACGCCTCCAACCCGGCCGCCTCCGTACGCCGCGACAGCGGGCTCGTCGACCGGCTGCTGCCCGACGGGCCGCTCGCGGCCGTGGTCACCAAGGAGCTCAAGTACATGCGGCGCGAGCCCCGCTACCGCGTCGTGTGGTTCTCCGCGGTGGTGCTGACCGCCGTGCTGGCGATCTCGTTCGGCGGGGGCGGCGGGGGCGGCGGCCCTTCCGGCCCTGCCGTGCCGATCGCGCTCACCGCCTTCGGCGGGCTGCTGGTCACGATGCAGCTGTGCAACGCGTTCGGCATCGACGGCCGCTCCCTGTGGATGAACGCCGTGGCCATCGGCTCCGAACGCGGCCTCAGCGTCGACCTCGCGGGCCGCCACCTGGCCGGCGCGGTCGTCGGGATCCCGATCCTGGTGGCCGTCGCGGTCATCACCGGAGTGCTGACAGGCGGCACCGGCGGCATCGTCTGGGCGGTGCTCGCGGGCCTCGGCGTGCTCGGCATCGGGTTCGGCGTGGGCTCCGTCACCAGCGTCGTCATCCCGTACACGGTCCCCGAGCGGCTCAACGCCTTCACCGGCGCCGCGCCCGGCCAGGGCGGACTGGCGTTCGCCTCCTCCATGGGCGCGACGGCCGGGATCGTCCTGCTGACGCTGCCGCTCCTGGTGCCGATGCTCTTCGGCCTGCTCTGGGTGTGCGCGCTCGCTCCCTTCTACGGGCTGGCCGCCGAGGTGCTCGGACGCAGGCTCGCCGCGCGGATCGGCTTCGCCAGGATGCCGGAGATGCTGGCCGCCGTCTCGAAGCCCGCCTGACCAGTGGTCTAGTCCAATAAGTGAGACCCCTCTGCGGTGGCGCGGAAGCGGTGTATACGCTTCGAATCATGATTGACCAGGGGCTGGAGCATCGCAGTGCCGCCGTGACCGAGATGCCCGACGAGCTGCGCCGCGACGTGCGGCTGCTCGGCAGCCTGCTCGGACAGGTGATCGCCGAGCAGGGGGGCGAGGACCTGCTGGCCGACGTCGAACGCCTGCGCAAGGCCGTCATCGCGGCCCGCCGCGGCGAGACGTCCGCCGACGAGATCGCCGCGATGGTGTCCGCGTGGGAGATCGACCGGGCGGTGGAGATCGCCCGCGCCTTCACCTGCTACTTCCACCTGGCCAACCTGGCCGAGGAGCACTACCGCATCCGGTCCCTGCGCCGCCGCGACACCGAGGACGCGGTGCAGCGCGAGTCGCTGGCGCACGCCGTGGAGGAGCTGGGCCGCGAGCGCGTCGCCGAGCTCGTCCGCGACCTGGAGCTGCACCCCGTCCTGACCGCCCACCCGACCGAGGCGCGCCGGCGGGCCGTCGCCACCGCCATCCAGCGGGTCAGCCACCAGCTCACCGAGTTCAACACGCCCGGCAGGGGCGCCTCCGAGCGGGACGAGGCCAGGCGCCGCCTGCTGGAGGAGATCGACCTGCTCTGGCGTACGGCACAGCTCCGCAACACCCGGCTGGACCCGCTCGACGAGGTCCGCACCGCCATGGCCGCCTTCGACGAGACCCTGTTCCGGATGGTGCCGCAGGTCTACCGGTCGCTCGACGCGGCCCTGCACGACGGCACCGGCGAGCCGCTCGCCCGGCCGTTCATCCGCTTCGGCAGCTGGATCGGCGGCGACCGCGACGGCAACCCCAACGTCACCGCCAAGGTCACCCGCGAGGCGATCCAGATCCAGGCCGAGCACGTGCTCACCGCCCTGGAGAACGCCTGCTCGCGCATCGGCCGCACGCTCACCGCCTCCGCCCAGTTCGCCCCCGCCTCGGCCGGACTGGCGGCCGCGCTGGGCGCCTCCGTCGACCATCACCCCGACCTGGTCTCCGAACTGGCCACCCGGTCGCCGCGCGAGCCGCACCGGCAGTGGCTGCTGTTCGTGGCCACCCGCATCGCCGCCACCCGCCGCCGCGACCTCGACCTCGCCTACCGCGGCCCCGGCGAGCTGCTCGCCGACCTGCGCCTGGCGCAGGAAAGTCTGGCCCAGAGCGCGCCCCGCCAGGCGTACGGGGAGCTCCAGCACCTGATCTGGCAGGTGGAGACGTTCGGCTTCCACCTGGCCGAGCTGGAGATCCGCCAGCACTCCCAGGTGCACGCGGCCGCACTGGAGGAGATCCGCGCGGGCGGCGAACTGTCGGAGCGCACCGAGGAGGTGCTGGCCACGATCCGCGTCATCGCCTGGATCCAGGACCGCTTCGGCGTCGACGCCTGCTCCCGCTACGTGGTCTCCTTCACCCGCTCCGCCGACGACATCGCCGCCGTGTACGAGCTGGTCGCGCACGCCCTGGGCGGGCGCCCGCTCGCGCTGGACGTGGTGCCGCTCTTCGAGTCCGGCGAGGACCTGGCCAACTCGCCCCGGGTGCTCACCGGCATGCTCGACATCCCGCAGGTCCAGGAGCGCCTGGCGGCCGGCGGACGGCGCATGGAGATCATGCTGGGCTACTCCGACTCGGCCAAGGAGCTCGGCCCGGCCGCCGCGACCCTGCGCCTGTACGAGGCGCAGGAGCAGCTCACGGCGTGGGCCGCCGCGCACGGCGTACGGCTGCGCATGTTCCACGGCCGGGGCGGCGCGCTCGGCCGGGGCGGCGGGCCGGCCAACCGGGCCGTGCTGGCGCAGGCGCCCGGCTCGGTCGCCGGCCGGTTCAAGGTCACCGAGCAGGGCGAGGTCATCTTCGCCCGCTACGCCCACATGGCGATCGCCCGCCGCCACATGGAGCAGGTCGCCAACGCCGTCCTGCTGGCGTCCTCCGCCGCGGTCGGCGCCCGCACCGCCGCCGCGGCCGAACGCTTCCGCCCGCTGGCCGAGCGGGTCGCCAGGGCGTCCGAGGAGGCGTACCGCGCGCTCACCGAAGCCCCCGGCTTCCCCGAGTGGTTCGCCCTGGTCAGCCCGCTGGAGGAGATCGGCTCCCTGCGCCTCGGCTCCCGCCCGGCCCGCCGCGGCCTCGGCGCCCCGCGCTCGCTCGACGACCTGCGGGCCATCCCGTGGGTGTTCGCCTGGGCGCAGACCCGGGTCAACCTGCCTGGCTGGTACGGCCTCGGCACCGGCCTGGCCGCCGTCGACTCGCTGGAGGAGCTCCAGGCCGCCTACGTCGAATGGCCGCTGTTCAACGCGATGCTCGACAACGCCGAGATGTCGCTGGCCAAGACCGACCGCTCCATCGCGGCCCGCTACCTCGCCCTCGGCGGCAGGGACGACTTCACCGAGCGCGTCCTGGAGGAGTACGACCGCACCCGCACGCTGGTGCTGCGGGTCACCGGCCACAAGCGCCTCCTGGAGAACCGGAAGGTCCTGTCCCGCGCCGTCCAGCTCCGCGACCCGTACGTGGACGCGCTGTCGCACCTGCAACTGCGGGCCCTGACGGTGCTGCGCACCGGCGACCCGTCCGACCACGAACGCGACCGCCTGTCGACCCTGCTCCTGCTGTCGGTCAACGGCGTGGCGGCGGGCCTGCAGAACACGGGCTGACGCACGGCGATATGGCCTTGGTACGGATCAAGATCGATGAAGGGGGAGGCCGATGAGGTGGGAACAAGGGCCCTGCTGACGGGTGCGACGGCGGCGATCACGCGGGCTGACGGGGCGGGGTGGCGCGCAGGACGCCGCGGACGATCAGGAACTGGGCCAGGATGTAGGTCGTCATCAGCGCCACGCCGCGCCCGGTGAAGTCGGTGCCCGTCACGCCCAGCCCCACGAGGAAGTCGGAGAAGACGAACAGCGCGCCGCCGATCCCCGCGACCGCGTTCACCCCGGCGGCGAAGGCCGCCATCGCCACCAGGATCAGGCCGTACGCCAGCACCGGCGCCGCCAGCCCGCCGAGCGGCTGCCACAGCGCCACGGCGGCGGCCGCCCACACCAGCAGGTACGCGACGGCGGCCCGGCGCGGCCGGGAGCCCATCCGGACGAACACCACGATGTAGCAGATCTGCATCACCAGGAACGCGGTCATCCCTACGAGGAACGCGACCTGGCCGTCCACGAGCAGCGCCACGTCCCCGGCGGTGGCGAACACCAGCCCGGTGGCCAGCAGCCGTTGCCGGGGCGTGGTCCGGAGGACGTACGCGGCGAGCACGAGACAGAGCAGCGGCTTGGCCACCCACTCCAGCCACTCGATGCCCCAGGCCACGGCGATGAGGTCGGCCACGGCGACCACCGCGAAGAGGATGAGCACCGGGTCACTGTAGCCGCGGGCCCGGCCGGCCTCCCGGCCGGGCCGCGTCAGGACAGGCCGAGGAAGAAGTCGCGGACGTCCGAGGTCAGGGCGTCCGTCGCGGTGTGGGCCGTGTAGTGGCCCCGGGCCGGGGCGGGGAGCTTCTTCCAGGAGACGATGGCGGCGTGGTCGCGCTCCGCGAAGGCGCGGATCGAGACGAAGTCGCCCTCGCCCATGGCCAGCGCCAGCGGCACGGTCGTCGGCCCGGACGGCTGCTCGGCGCGGGCGTTCTCCCAGTAGAGCCGGATCGCCGAGGCCGCGGTCCCGGTGAGCCAGTACACGGCGGCGTTGGCCAGCACGAAGTCGTCGTCGAGGTCCTCGTCGAAGAGCTGGGCCAGCCAGCCGACCAGCCCTGAGGGCGAGTCCATCAGGGCGTGGGCCAGGGTCTGCGGCTGCTGGGACTGCAGCACGTTGAAGGCGCCCTTCTCCTTCCAGAACCAGTCGAGCACCCCCAGGCCCTGCTGATCCTCCTCCGAGAGCCCGGCGAACTCGGCCGGGTCGCCGGAGGGGAAGGAGAAGATCTGGGTCACGTGGACGCCGACGCAGTGCTCGGGGTCCACGCGGCCGACCTCGGGGGAGATCATCGAGCCGGCGTCGTTGCCCACTGCGCCGTAGCGGGTGTAGCCCAGGCGCGCCATGAGCTCGGCCCAGGCGCGGGCGATGCGCCGGTTGTCCCAGCCAGGCTCCGTGACCGGGCCGGAGAAGCCGTAGCCGGGCAGCGAGGGGATGACCAGGTGGAAGTGGCGCGACAGGGGTTCGACGGCGTCGAGGTACTCGACGATACTGCCGGGCCAGCCGTGGGTGAGGATCAGCGGGAGCGCGTCCGGGTCGGCCGAGCGGACGTGCAGGAAGTGGATGTTCTGCCCGTCGATCTCGGTGGTGAACTGCGGGTGGGCGTTGAGCCCGGCCTCCAGGGCGCGCCAGTCGAAGCCGTCGCGCCAGCGCGACACGAGCCGCTTGACGCGCTCGACCGGGACGCCCTGGTCGGCTCCGGGGATCTCGTCGGCGAAGCGGGTCCTGGCCAGCCGGGCGCGCAGGTCGTCGAGGTCGGTCTGAGGAATCTCGATGCGGTACGGACGGATCACGGCGGACTCCTCGCAAAGGAACGGAACGGTTTGTTCTGTTCCCAGAATATCAGAACGGAATGCTTCATTCCATAAGAATCCGCTCATGGCCCGCGTACACGTTGCACCGCTCACCGCGCAGGAAGCCCACCAGCGTCAGCCCGAACTCCCTGGCCAGGTCGACCGCCAGCGACGACGGCGCCGAGACCGCGCACACCACCGGCACGCCCGCCGCCAGCGCCTTCTGCATGATCTCGTAACCGGCCCGGCCGCTCACCATGAGCACGTGCCCGGCCAGCGGGAGCCGGCCGCCCATGGCGGACCAGCCGACGAGCTTGTCCACGGCGTTGTGCCGGCCCACGTCCTCCCGTACCGCCAGCCGGACGCCGTCGGCCGTGAACAGGCCCGCCGCGTGCAGCCCGCCCGTCTTGCCGAACACGCCCTGACCGGCGCGGAGCGCGTCCGGCAGCCCGTACAGCACCTCGGGGGCGATCGGCGGCCCGCCGGGCGGGAGCGGATCGCACCGCTCGTGCAGCCGGTCCAGCCCCGCCGAACCGCACACGCCGCACGCGCTGGAGGTCACGAAGTGACGCTCCAGCGCCGGCAGGTCGGGGACCGGCCCGCGCAGCCGCACGGTGACCGTGTTGTAGCGCTCCTCGGGCGGCAGGTCCTCGTCGGAGCAGTACGCGATCGACGCGATGCCGTCCGCCCCGGTCAGGCCCTCGCCGTGCAGGAACCCCGCGGCCAGCTCGAAGTCGTGCCCCGGCGTCCGCATGGTGATCGCCACGGTCCTGCGCGTCCCGTCGGCCCCGATCAGCCGGATCTCCAGCGGCTCCTCGGTGGCCAGGTCGTCGCGGCGCTCGCGCACCGTGCGCCCGGACAGCTGGCGGATCCGGGCGCGGGTGGTGGGGCCCGGCCTGGTCACAGCGGCCGCACGGTGACGAAGGCGTTGTAGTCGGGGATCCGCGCCTGCGGGGAGCGGCGCGCCTCGTCCAGCAGCACGTTGCCCTCCGGCCAGTGAATCTGGAGGTTCCCGGGGACGAGCGGGGCGCGCAGCACCTTGCCCCGGTACGTCCGCTCGCCCGCGCGCAGCTCGACCGGGGCGCCGTCGGGCAGGCCGAGCCGGTCGGCGTCGTACGGGCTCATCAGCACGGCCTCGCGCATGGCGCCGTTGAAGCCGTCGACGCGCTCGTGGACCATGCTGTTGAACTGCTTGCCGCGCCGCGTGGCGACGGAGAACGTGCCGTCGGGCCGCTCCAGTGCCGGCGGCTCGACCGCGGAGAACCCGCCCCGCCCGTCGGGCGTCGGGAAGCGGCCTCCGGGGCACAGGTGCCGCCCGCCGTACTGGACGCTGTCGCCGAACCGCCGCAGCCCGGCGATGCCCTGGTAGAAGGGCACCGCGCGCTCGATCTCGGCGCGGATCGCGGGCGTGCCGGTGAACCGTATGAGTCGCGAAATTTCGGGACGTGTGGTGGCGGCCAGCTCGGTGAAGATCTTCCACTCCGGCCACGCCTCGCCGATCCGCGGCCCCTCCACCTCCGGCGAGTAGATCACCCGCCGTTCGGTCGAGGTCTCGGTCACCCCGCCCGCCATCTCGTAGCGCGTCTGCGCGGGCAGCAGCAGCACGTCACCCTCGGCCGGCACGAGCATCTGCGACGACAGCACGATGTCGACGTGCACCCGCAGCCGGAGCCGGGACAGCGCCTCCCGGCAGTAGCCCGGGTCGGGCAGCACCTCCAGGAAGTTGCCGCCCGAGGAGATCAGCGCGTCCAGCTCCCGCGCGTGCGCCGCGTCGATCATGTCGGTCGCGGTCAGCCCCGGCGCCGCCGGCACCTCGAACCCCCACAGCTCGGAGAACCTCGCCGCGTTCTCCGGCGTGACCGGCAGCCCGCCCGGCAGCCCCGTCGCGTACGCCCCCATCTCGGCCCCGCCCTGCACGCCGCTGTGGCCGCGGATCGGCATCAGCCCGCACCCGTCGCGCCCCACGAAGCCGCGGGCCAGCGCCAGGTTGACGATCGCGCGTACGTTGTCCTCGCCGTGGGTGTGCTGGGTGATGCCCATCGACCACACCAGCACGGCCGAGCGCGCCTCGCCCAGCATCCTGGCCAGCCGCAGCATCTCGTCCCTGGTCGACCCGGACAGCGCCTCCAGCACCTCCCACGACTGCGCCGACACGGCCCGGCGGACCTCGTCGAAGCCGGTGGTGTGCCGCTCGACGAAGTCCTCGTCGATCCAGCCGTTCTCGATCAGGTGCTTGAGCACCCCGTTCAGGAAGCCGATGTCGCCGCCCTGGTGGACCCCGAAGAACTCATCAGTGATCTTCGTGCCGAACACGGCCGACTCGGCGTTCGACGGCACCCAGTACCGTTCCATCCCCGGCTCGCGGTAGGCGTTGACCATCGCGATCCGGGTGCCGGCCTTCTTGGCGTGGTAGAGGTACTTCATCGCCACCGGCTGGTTGTTCGACGGGTTCGACCCGATGAACACGATCAGGTCCGAGCCGATCCAGTCCTGGTAGGAGCAGGTCGTGGCCGCCGCCCCGATGGTCTCCTTGAGCGCCACCGTCGACGGCGAGTGGCAGATGCGCGCGGCGTTGTCGACGTTGTTCGTGCCGAGGGCGCGCACCGCCTTCTGGGCCGCGTAGTAGTTCTCGTTCGGCATGCCGCGGCTGGTCAGGTAGGCGCCGAAGCGCGCGCCGCGCAGCCCGTCCGCGGCCACCCCCAGCGCCTCCTCCCACGACACGCGGGTGAAGCCCGGCTCGCCGGCGCGCCGCAGCATCGGGTACGGCAGCCGCCCCAGCGCGCGCAGCTCCGCGCTCTTCCTCCCCGCGAGCCTGTCGGCGTCCGCGAGCACCGACACGTCGAGCGCGGGCATCGTGTTGAGCGGCAGCAGCCGCAACCTGATGTTGCACAGGTGGACCTCCCGCATGGTCCAGTCGCGCATCCCCTTGGTGCCGAGCGCGCACCCGTCGCACGTCCCCCGGGTGAGGATCCGCCACGCGTAGCGCCGGTTGCCCTTGACCGAGCGGAAGGCCTTGACCAGCTCCAGATAGTTGTTCGGCTTGCGCAGCCCGAGGCCGAACGGTCGCCACGACGCCCAGTTGCGCGGATCCCATCGCTTGCTCATGCATCCATCTTGCTCCCGGCCGGCGCCTGCCTTCGCCCGGCCTCCCCGCGTACGGGAGGATGGTGAGGTGTCTCGATACTCCGACCTCGACCGCCCGCCCCTGTCCGAGGCGGCGCTCAACCGGGCGCTGGTCCGCCCCGGCTCGCTGTGGACGGGCGTCACGGTCGTCGACAGCACCGGCTCCACCAACGCCGACCTCGCCGGGGCCGCCAGGGCGGGCGCGCGGGAGGGCGCGGTGCTGGTCGCCGAGGAGCAGGTCGCGGGCCGGGGCAGACTGGGCCGGGCGTGGACCGTGCCCGCCTACGCGGGGCTGACGTTCTCGGTCCTGCTCAGGCCCGCCGTGCCCGTCGCCGCGTACGGGTGGCTGCCGCTGCTGTTCGGCGTGGCCGCCGCGTCGGCGGTGCGCCGCCTGGCCGAGCTGGACGTGCGCCTCAAGTGGCCCAACGACCTGCTGATCGGGGAGCGGAAGCTGGCCGGGGTGCTGGCCGAGCGGGTCGACGACGGGGTGGTCGTCGGCATGGGGCTGAACGTGCTGCCGCGCGAGGACGAGCTGCCCGTCGCCACCGCGACCTCGCTCGCCGTGGAGAAGGCCGCCTGCCTCGACCGCGACCCGCTGCTGCGGGCCGTGCTGCGCGAGGTCGACGTCCACTACCGGGAGTGGAGCCGGGCCGGCGGTGACGCCGACGCCTGCGGGCTGCGCGCCGCCTACCTGGCCGTCTCCGCCACCGTCGGCCGCGACGTGCGGGTCGAGCTGCCCGGGGACGGCGTGCTCACCGGCCGCGCCACCGGCGTCGACCACGCCGGCCACCTGCGGGTGAACGCCGGCGGCCGGGACCACACGCTCAGCGCGGGAGACGTCGTACACGTCCGCGCGACGCCGTAGCCTCTGATCAGGCCGGGGTGGCACCATGTGCCCATGACCATTCCCGACCACCACCTGACCCAAGGTGAGCGCCGCGTCCGGTCCTTCAACCCGCACTGGAAGCGGCTGGTCGTCCCCTTCATCGCGCTCATCCTCATCGCCGCCGCCACCGGCGCGGCCATGTACTACATCCCCGGCACGTGGGAGTACGCCGGCTGGGCCCGCATCGCGGTCGCCGTCGTCGGGCTGTTCCTGCTGACGACCTGGTCGTTCTTCCCGTACCTGCAGTGGAAGAACACCGGTTACGTGCTCACCACCCACCGGTTCACGATCAGCACGGGCGTGCTCAACAAGTCGACCGACGACATCCCGATGTCGAAGGTCAACACCGTCAGTTCCGACCAGACGTTCTTCGAACGGCTGCTGGGGTGCGGCACCCTCACCGTCGAGTCCGCGAGCGAGCGGGGCGAGATCGTGCTGCGCGACATCCCGCGGATCCAGGAGGTCCGCACCGAGCTGTTCCGGCTGCTGGAGGACGCGGCCGACGGCGAGGTGGACGGCCGGTAACCTGCACGCGTGGACGAGCGCGCGCCGACGGCCAGGCAGATCGAGCGGCTCCTGTCCGGCCTGCCCTCCCGCTTCACCCGCAAGGAGGTCTCGGCCGAGGCGGGCGTCTCACGAGAGCTGGCCGAGCGGATCTGGCGGGCGCTCGGCTTCGCCACCCTCGCCGACGACGCGGTGGCGTTCTCCGACGCCGACGTCGAGGCGCTTTCGCGGGTGCGCGCCATGCTCGACAGCGGGACGTTCGACGAGGAGAGCGTCGTCCGCATGGCGCGGGCGCTCGGCCAGACCACGTCCCGGCTGGCCCAGTGGCAGGCCGAGATCGTGATCGGGGCCATGGTCCCCGGCGGCCGCGAGCCGTCGGCCGGGGACCTCGACCGGGTGCTGGAGACGGCCAGGACCCTGCTGCCGGACTTCGAGCGGCTGCTCATCCACGTCTGGCGCGCCCAGCTCGCCGCGGCCAGCGCCCGCCTGCTGGCCGTCGCAGCCGTCGGCGACGAGCCCGTGCCGATCGCGGTGGGCTTCGCCGACCTGGTGTCCTTCACCCGGCGCTCGCGCGACCTGCCCGAGCGCGACCTGGCCGCGCTGGTGGAGGGGTTCGAGTCGCGGGCCGCCGACGTGGTGGCCGCGCACGGCGCCCGCCTGGTCAAGACGCTCGGCGACGAGGTGCTGTTCACCGCGTCCACCCCCGCCCAGGCCGCCGCCATCGCGCTCGACCTGATCGACGCCGAGGAGCTGCGCGTCGGCCTGGCGTACGGGCCGGTGCTGCCGATGCTGGGCGACGTCTTCGGCACCACCGTCAACCTGGCGGCCCGGCTCACCGCCATCGCCGGGCCCGGCATGATCCTGACCGACGACGCGCTGGCCGGGGCGCTGAAGGGTGACAGGCGGTTCGTCGTCCACCGGCACAGGAAGCGTCAGGCGAGAGGTCTCGGCGTGGTGCGCCCGCATGTCTTGCGGAGATCAGCCTCCTAGACACAAGATGGCTGGCATGCCGTACGAAGTGCAGGGTGTCATCGCCCGAGGCAAGGGCCAGGAAGTCTCTCTCGAAACCGTGCTCGTCCCGGACCCCGGGCCGGGAGAGGCGGTGGTGACCGTGCAGGCCTGCGGCGTCTGCCACACCGACCTCCACTATCGCCAGGGGGGCATCAGCGACGACTTCCCGTTCCTGCTCGGGCACGAGGCGGCGGGCGTCGTGGAGGCGGTCGGCGAGGGCGTGACCGGCCTGGAGCCGGGCGACTTCGTCATCCTCAACTGGCGGGCCGTGTGCGGTCAGTGCCGGGCCTGCCTGCGCGGCCGGCCGTGGTACTGCTTCAACACCCACAACGCCACCCAGAAGATGACCCTCGCCGACGGCACCGAGCTGTCGGCCGCGCTCGGCATCGGCGCGTTCCTCGGCAAGACCCTGGTCGCCGCCGGGCAGTGCACGAAAGTCTCGGCCGAGGCGCCCGCGACCGTGGCCGGGCTGCTGGGCTGCGGCGTGATGGCGGGCATCGGCGCCGCCATCAACACCGGCGGCGTCACCCGCGGCGACTCGGTCGCGGTGATCGGCTGCGGCGGTGTCGGCGATGCCGCGATCCTCGGCGCCTCCCTGGCCGGCGCCGCCAGGATCATCGCCGTGGACGTGGACGACCGCAAGCTCGAATGGGCGCGCGGCTTCGGCGCCACCGACACCGTCAACTCCCGCGAGAGCGACCCGGTCGAGGCGATCCGCGACCTCACCGGCGGCTTCGGCGCCGACGTGGTCATCGAGGCGGTCGGCCGCCCCGAGACCTACGAGCAGGCCTTCTACGCCCGCGACCTGGCCGGCACCGTCGTGCTGGTGGGCGTGCCCACGCCGGAGATGCGCCTCGACCTGCCGCTGCTGGACGTGTTCGGCCGGGGCGGCGCGCTCAAGTCGTCCTGGTACGGCGACTGCCTGCCCAGCCGCGACTTCCCGATGCTCATCGACCTGTTCCTGCAGCACCGGCTGCCGCTCGACAAGTTCGTCACCGAGACGATCGCGCTGGACCAGGTCGAGGAGTCCTTCCACAAGATGGAGCGCGGCGACGTGCTGCGGTCGGTGGTGATCCTCTGATGCTCGACAGGGTCATCACCTCCGGCACGTTCTCCCTCGACGGCGGCACGTGGGACGTCGACAACAACGTCTGGCTGGTCGGCGACGCCCGCGAGGTCGTCGTGATCGACGCCGCGCACGACGCCGAGGCCATCGCGCGGCGGGTCGGCGGGCGCCGGGTGCGCGCCATCGTCTGCACCCACGGGCACAACGACCACATCAACGCCGCCGCCGAACTGTCCCGCCGCACCGGCGCGCCGATCCGGCTGCACCCCGACGACCAGGTGCTCTGGGACCAGGTCTACGGGAGCGACGTCGCGTACGAGCCGCTCGCCGACGGCGAGAAGATCGAGGTCGGCGGGATCGAGCTGCGGGTGCTCCACACCCCCGGCCACTCGCCCGGCGCGGTCTGCCTGCACGCGCCCGAGGTGTGCGCGCTGTTCAGCGGCGACACGCTGTTCAAGGGCGGGCCGGGGGCGACCGGGCGGTCCTACTCGTCGTTCGACACCATCATCGAGTCGATCAAGAAGCGGCTGCTCGTGCTGCCGTCCGAGACCGTCGTCCACACCGGGCACGGCGACTCGACCTCGATCGGCGCGGAGGCCCCCCACCTGGACGAATGGATCGCCCGCGGCCACTGACGCCGCTTTATGGCGGAGCCCACATAGGCAAGCCTTACCTCAGTGAGCTACCTTAGGTATGCCTTACCTATCCAGCTCCCCCGAGAGGCTGCCCCGATGTACGTGTGTGTCTGTCGTGCCGTGACCGAGAACGACGTCCACGACTGCATCTCCGCGGGCGCCAGGAGCGCGAAGCAGATCCGCGACACCACGGGCGCAGGGGGCGACTGCGCCCGTTGTGTACGGAAGATCTGTGCGATGCTGAAAAGGTCTGAGGACCTGACCACGGCATAGCACAAGGGGCCCGTTCCATGCAGGGTGACAAGCAGATCATCGAGTTGCTCAACGAGCAGCTCACGGCGGAGCTCACGGCCATCAACCAGTACTTCCTGCACGCCAAGATGCAGGAGAACTGGGGCTACACCAAACTGGCCGGGCACACCCGCGACGAGTCGTTCGAAGAGATGCGACACGCCGAGCGACTCACCGATCGCATCCTGTTCCTGGAAGGGCTGCCCAACTACCAGCGGCTGGGCACGCTCCACATCGGGCAGACCGTGCGCGAGCAGCTCCAGGCAGACCTGGAGGTCGAGCTGGGCGTCGTGCAGCGGCTGCGGCCCGCCATCGCGCTGATGCGCGAGAAGGGCGACATCACCTCCGCCCGCATCTTCGAGGAGATCCTCGAGGACGAGGAGGAGCACATCGACTACCTGGAGACCGAGCTCGAGCTCATGGAGACGCTGGGCGAGCCGCTCTACCTCGCCCGCTACGCCGAGCCGCGGTCCGTCGACGACTGAGCCCGCCGCCCTCTCGCGCGCCGTCCGCCACCACGCCCTTCGAGGCTCGCCGCCGTGACCCCCGCCCGCCGGTTTTCCCGGCGGGCGGTCGCGTTTCTCGGAGGCGTAAGGGTTTGTCCCCGAGAAACGCGCTAATTTAATCACGACTAACCGACATTTAGTCGCGTTTGCCCAGGTCAATAGATAGGTCAACTACGAGTCAAACCGCGCGCTGTGCCCGGGAAACGATCGCCTAAGGTCCTACGATCGCCATATGACCTGCGTACTTCTCGCCGAGGATGACACCTCGATTTCCGAGCCGCTCGCGCGCGCCCTGCGCCGCGAGGGCTACCAGGTTGAGGTGAGCCCCGACGGCCCGCAGGCCCTGGAGAGGGCACTGTCGGGTGGGATCGACCTCATCGTTCTGGACCTTGGGCTGCCCGAGATGGACGGCCTCGAGGTGGCGCGGCGCATCCGCGCCGAAGGCCACGGCACTCCGGTGCTCATCCTCACCGCCCGCGTCGACGAGGTCGACACGGTGGTCGGCCTCGACGCCGGCGCCGACGACTACGTCACCAAACCGTTCCGGCTCGCCGAACTGCTCGCCCGGGTCCGCGCCCTGCTGCGGCGCGGCACGTCGGAGACCCCGGTCGTCCAGGGCGTCCGCATCGACGCCGACTCCCGGCGCGCCTGGATGGGCGACAAGGAGCTCCACCTCACCACCAAGGAGTTCGACCTGCTGCGGGTGCTCGTACGCGACGCCGGCAAGGTCGTCACCCGCGAGCAGATCATGCGGGAGGTGTGGGACACCAACTGGTGGGGCTCCACCAAGACCCTGGACATGCACATCTCGTGGCTGCGCCGCAAGCTGGGCGACGACGCCGCCAAGCCCCGCTACATCACCACCGTCCGGGGAGTCGGCTTCCGCTTCGAGCGCGAGTAGGCATGCGCCGACGCCTGCTCTCCTCAACCCTCCTCGTCGCGGCCATCGCCGTTCTGCTGCTGGGGGTGCCTCTGGGGGTCGTGGTCAGCCGTCTGATCGTCGACGAGGCCGCCCAGGAGCTCAGGGCCGAGGCGACCCGCCTGGTGGGGGAGGTCGAGTACGCCCGCATCCAGGAGACGCCGCTCGACCCGCAGCAGCTGGAGCAGAAGTACCCGGACCGCTACATCCAGATATTCGAGCGCGGGAACCCCCCCAAGGCCACCGTCGTCGGCACGCCGCCGCCCTCGGGCCAGGAGATGACCGAGGACGCCGAGTCCGACAGCGGCATCTTCGTCCGGGTGAGCCGTGACCGGGCCCAGGTCGAGCAGGACGTGTACGCGCGCCTGCTGCTGATCGTCGCCCTGGCCGTCGCGGCTCTCGCCGTCGCCGTCGGCCTGGCGATCGTCCAGTCGCGCCGGCTCTCGCTGCCGCTGCGCGACCTGGCCATGATCGCCGAACGGCTCGGCTCGGGAGACGCCCGGCCGAGCAGGCACCGCTACGGCATCCCCGAACTCGACCGGGTCGCCCAGGTCCTCGACCGCAGCGCCACGCGCATCTCCGACCTGCTCACCCGCGAGCGCGAGTTCGCCACCGACGCCTCACACCAGCTCCGCACCCCGCTGACCGGCCTCACCATGCGGCTTGAGGAGATCGTCGCCGCCTCCGACCACCCCGACGTCGTCCGCGAGGAGGGCGAGGCGGCTATCGTGCAGGCCGAGCGGCTCACGGCGGTGATCGACGAACTGCTCGCCGCGGCCCGCCGCCAGCGCCACTCCCAGGCCGAGCCCATCTCCATCGACGAGGTGCTGGTCCAGCAGGTGACCGAGTGGGATCCGGTGTTCCGCGGCGTGGGCCGCAGGCTCGTCCTGGCCGGCACCCGCGACCTCAAGGCCCTGGCCACCACCGGCGGCTTCGGCCAGGTCATCGCCACACTGCTGGAGAACTCGCTGCGCCACGGCGGCGGCACCGTCACCGTGACCACGACGAGCGGCGACAACTACGTGGTGATCGAGGTGACCGACGAGGGTCCCGGCATCGACGACGAGATCGCGCCCAAGATCTTCCAGCGGAACGTGAGCGGGGGCGGGGGCACCGGCCTCGGGCTGACGCTCGCCCGCGCGCTGGCCGCCGCAGACGGCGGCCGGCTGGAGCTGGTACGCAGGAGGCCCGTCACCTTCGCCGTCTTCCTGCGCCCGGCCGACGGCCAGGACCGGACCCGCGTCGTCAGCGGTCCTGCCTGATGCCGACCCCGGGCAGCTCGGCCGGGATCGGCGTGGTGGCCTCCAGGAACACCCACTTCTTGTAGGACCAGTAGCGGAACAGGGTGCCGAGGCCGACGCCGATGATGTTGGCGACGTTGAGGCTGACCGGGTCGTCGAGCTTGAGCGTGTAGGTGGTGAACCCGATCACCAGCACGCCGAACAGCAGCGCGATGCCGTTCATCAGGAAGAACAGGAAGTATTCGCGCCCCAGCCCGCTCTGCTCGCGATGGCGGAACGTCCAGAAGCGGTTGCCCGCGTAGGCGAACGTGGTCGAGATCGTCGTGGCCGCCACCTTCGAGGTCATCGGCCCGATGCCGACGACCAGGTGGAAGAAGTTGAGCGCGCCCAGGTCGATCAGGAACGCGAGGCCGCCGATGATGCCGAACTTGGTCAGTTCGTGCAGAAGGGCGGCGAACCGCTGGTACAAGCTCTTGACGAACCGCACGTTTCTGCTCGGCCCTTCTGCCTCGTCAATCACGACCACTTCAGCGTACCGGCGTACCTTACCGCCCGCGTCAGGATCCCCTTTCCTGAACACTTCCCCCATAGCGCCATTTCGACCTGATGACCGCGTAAGGGTCTCTACCTGGGAACGTCCAGGAGGCGGCCGGTATGCTCACCTCACGTGAACGCATACAGTCCCATCGGCCCCGTCGTCGGCATCGTCGGCGCCGGGCAGCTCGCCCGGATGACCCAGCCCCCGGCCATCGCCCTCGGCGTGGAGCTGCGCGTGCTCGCCGGCGCCCCCGACGAGAGCGCGGCCCGGGTCGTCGTCGACACCGTCGTCGGCGACTACCGCTCCCTCGACGACCTGCGCGCCTTCGCCCAGGGCTGTCACGCGATCACGTTCGACCACGAACACGTCCCCGGCGAGCTCATCCGGGCCCTCGTCGACGACGGTCACGCCGTCCACCCCGGCCCCGACGCCCTCCTCCACGCCCAGGACAAGGCCGTCATGCGCGAGCGGCTGACCGCGATCGGCGCCCCGTGCCCCGCCTGGGCCCGCGTCTCCGATCCCGGCGAGGCGGCCGCGTTCGCCGCCGAGCACGGCTGGCCGGTGGTCCTCAAGGCCATCACCGGCGGCTACGACGGCCGCGGCGTGTGGGTGTGCGACTCCGAGGCGGCCGCGGCCGAGGCGTTCGCTGCCGGGTCGCCGCTGCTGGCGGAGGCGTTCGTCCCGTTCGAACGCGAGCTGGCCGTGCTCGTCGCCCGCTCCCCGCACGGCCAGGGCGTCAGCTATCCCGTCGTCGAGACCGTGCAGCGCGACGGCATCTGCGTCGAGGTGCTCGCCCCCGCCCCCGGGCTCGACCCCGAGGAGGCGGCCGAGGCGCAGCGGGTCGCCCTGCGGATCGCCGAGGAACTGGGCGTCACCGGCCTGCTGGCCGTCGAGATGTTCCAGACCGCCCGCGGCCTCGTCGTCAACGAGCTGGCCATGCGCCCGCACAACAGCGGCCACTGGACGATCGAGGGCTCCCGCACCTCCCAGTTCGAGCAGCACCTGCGGGCCGTGCTGGACCTGCCGCTCGGCTCGCCCGCGATGACCGCCCCCGCGGTCGTCATGGCCAACCTGCTCGGCGGCGACGACCCCGACCTGTTCAAGCGGTACGAGCACGTCATGGCCCACGACCCCGGCGTGAAGGTGCACTTCTACGGCAAGCAGGTGCGCCCCGGCCGTAAGATCGGCCACGTCACCGCCGTCGGCGACGACCTCGACGAGGTCAGGGCCCGCGCCCGCCACGCCGCCGTCTACCTCATGACCGGGGAGTACACGTGAGCATCGGCATCGTCATGGGCAGCGACTCCGACTGGCCGGTGATGAAGGCCGCGGCGGAGGCGGTCGCCGAGTTCGGCGTCCCGTTCGAGGCCGACGTGGTCTCCGCCCACCGGATGCCCACGGAGATGATCGAGTACGGCCGCCGGGCCGCCGACCGCGGCGTGGAGGTCATCATCGCGGGCGCGGGCGGCGCCGCCCACCTGCCCGGCATGCTGGCCTCGGTGACGCCGCTGCCGGTGATCGGGGTGCCGGTGCCGCTGAAGTACCTCGACGGCCTGGACTCCCTCCTGTCGATCGTGCAGATGCCCGCCGGGGTGCCCGTCGCGACCGTCGCCGTCGGCGGCGCGCGCAACGCCGGCCTGCTCGCCGTACGCATCCTCGCCGCCACCGACGCCACCCTGCGCGCCCGCATGGTCGAGTTCCAGGAGCGGCTCAAGGAGCAGGCGCACGCCAAGGGCGAGCGGCTGCGCGCCGAGGCCGCGGCGCTCAAGCCGGCCGATTGATCCGCCCGCCGGCGGAGACGGTCGTGCCGGCCGTGCTGGCGGTCCACGCCGCCCGGGTCCGCGCCGCCGACCCGCTGGCAGGAGGTCAGGACCGGCTGGCCAGGCCCGGCCCCGGTGAGGAACTCGTCGAGGTGCCCGGCGGCGTCGGCCTGGCCACGATGGACCGTGCCACCCCCGACGCGCTCGCCGCCACCTGGAGCCCGCTCGTCGTCCACCGGCTGCACGCCCGCGTCAGCGGGCCCGACCCGGAGGCGGCGCTCGGCGCGCTGCTGGACGCCTGGACGGCCGCGCCCCGGCCGGAGCCTGGCCCGCTCGCGGTGCTCTGGCCCAGCCGCGACACCGCCGCCGTCCGCGCCCTGTCCCTGCGCGGCTTCGCGCCGCTGGTCGCGGTCGCCGCCCGCCCGCGCGGCGCCGTACGGGCGAGGCCCGGCCCGCGGGTGCGCCCCGCCGCCCCCGGCGATCTGGAGGGCGTCGCGCGCCTGTACGAGGCGCTGGTGGCCTACGACGCGCAGTTCGGCTGGGTCACGCCGCGGCCGTCCACCCCCGCCAGGATCAGGGAGCACCTGGCCGAGACGCTGCCGCACTCGTGGGCCTGGGTCGCCGAGGACCGGGGCGCGGTGACCGGCGTCGTCATCGTCGACCCGCCGCCCCGGTCGCGCTGGGTCGCGTCCCTGGTGACGCGGACGCCGGCCGCCTATCTGGCCGTCATGTACGCCCATCCCGCCGTACGGGGGAGCGGGGTGGGAGCGGCGCTGGCCGCCGCCGCGCACGCCCGGCTGGACGCGTCGGGCGTTGCCGTGACGGTGCTGCACCACGCCGTGCCGAACCCGCTGTCGGGCCCGTTCTGGGCCAGGCAGGGCTACCGGCCGGTGTTCACCCAGTGGGTGCGCCGCTGATCAGGGGCGGCCCAGCGCCCGGTAGTGCCACCCGGCGGAGCGCCACGCCTCGGCGTTGAGCGCGTTGCGCCCGTCGACGATCTTGCGGGCGGCCACGACCGAGCCCAGCGCCTCCGGGTCCAGGTCGACGAACTCCTTCCACTCCGTCAGCAGCAGCACGACGTGCGCGCCGCGTACCGCGTCGACAGCGGACTGACCGTAGGCGAGCTCGGGGTGCGCCTTGCGGACGTTGTCGAGCGCGATCGGGTCGTACACCGTCACCTTGCCGCCCTGACGCTCTATCGTGAGCGCCACGTCCAGGGCGGGGGAGTCGCGGATGTCGTCGGAGTTCGGCTTGAAGGCGGCGCCGAGCACGCCGACCGTGCAGCCGTGGAAAGAGCCCCCGGCCAGCCCTCGGGCCAGGTCGACCATGCGGGCGCGGCGACGCATGTTGATCGCGTCCACCTCGCGCAGGAACGTCAGCGCCTGGTCGGCCCCCAGCTCGCCGGCCCGCGCCATGAACGCCCTGATGTCCTTGGGCAGGCAGCCGCCGCCGAAGCCGAGCCCCGGGTTCAGGTAGCGGCCGCCGATCCGGTCGTCGTACGAGAGCGCGAGCGAGAGCTGCTGCACGTCGGCGTGGGCGGCCTCGCACACCTCGGCCATCGCGTTGATGAAGGAGATCTTGGTGGCCAGGAAGGAGTTGGCGGCGGACTTGACCAGCTCGGCCGTCGCGAAGTCGGTCACCACCATCGGCACGTCGCCGAGCGGCTCGTAGATCTCGCGCAGCACCTTCTCGGCCCGCTCGGTGCGGACGCCCAGCACGATGCGGTCGGGGTTGAGGGTGTCCTGCACCGCGAAGCCCTCGCGCAGGAACTCCGGGTTCCACGCCAGCTCGGCCTGCGCGCCCGTCGGGGCCAGCATGGTCAGCCGGTCGGCCAGCCGGGACGCGGTGCCGACCGGGACCGTCGACTTGCCGACGACCAGGCACTCGCGGTCGAGGTAGGGGGCCAGTGAGTCGATCGCGGCGTCCATGTAGGACACGTCGGCGGCGTACTCGCCCTTCTTCTGCGGCGTGCCCACGCAGATGAAGTGGACGTCGCCGAACGCGCCCGCCTCCTCGTAGGAGGTGGTGAAACGCAGGCGGCCGGACTCCAGCCCGCGGCGGAGCACCGGCTCCAGCCCCGGTTCGTGGATGGGGAGCTCACCGTCGTTGAGGCAGCGGACCTTGCCGGCGTCGATGTCGAGGCCGAGCACCTCGTACCCGAGATCCGCCATGCAGGCCGCATGCGTGATGCCCAGGTAGCCGGTCCCGATCACCGTCAGGCGATATGGCACGAGTAGCTCCTTTCCATCGCGGAGGCATGCTACAGGCCCGCGTTACCCCTTCTTCGTGCCACCTTGCCAACTCGACAAACCGTACCGGTTGGTAGCAAGATGCTTGGACGTCCTACTATCTGAGGTATGAGCTTTCCTCTGTACGCGCCCGCCGAAGAGCACGACATGCTCCGGGAGACGGTCCGGGCCCTCGCCGACGAGAAGATCGCCCCCCGCGCCGCCGAGGCGGACGAGGCCGAGGAGTTCCCGTGGGACGTCTACAAGGCCCTCGTCGCCGCTGACCTGCACGCCATCCACGTCCCCGAGCAGTACGGGGGCGCCGGCGGCGACGCGCTGGCCGCCGTCATCGTCATCGAGGAGGTCGCCCGCGCCTGCGCCTCCTCCTCCCTGATCCCCGCGGTCAACAAGCTCGGCACCGTCCCGATCATGCTGTCGGCGTCCGAGGAGCTCAAGCAGCAGTACCTGTCCGCCGTGGCCCGCGGCGACGCCATGTTCTCGTACGCGCTCTCCGAGCCGGAGGCCGGCTCCGACGCCGCCGGCATGAAGACCCGCGCCGTCCGCGACGGCGACCACTACGTGCTCAACGGCACCAAGATGTGGATCACCAACGCCGGCGTGTCCGAGTACTACACGGTCATGGCCGTCACCGACCCGTCCGCCGGGGGCGCCCGCGGCATCTCCGCCTTCGTCGTGGAGAAGTCGGACGAGGGCGTCTCGTTCGGGCCGAAGGAGCGCAAGCTCGGCATCAAGGCATCCCCGACCCGCCAGGTGATCCTCGAAGACGTGCGGATCCCCGAGTCCCGCATGATCGGCGCACCCGGCACCGGCTTCAAGACCGCCCTGGCCACCCTCGACCACACCCGCGTCACCATCGCCGCCCAGGCGCTCGGCATCGCCCAGGGCGCGCTCGACTACGCGGTCGGTTACGTGAAGGAACGCAAGCAGTTCGGCAAGGCCATCGCCGACTTCCAGGGCGTGCAGTTCATGCTCGCCGACATGGCCATGAAGCTGGAGGCGGCGCGGCAGCTGACCTACCACGCGGCGGCCAAGTCCGAGCTGGCCATGAAGGGCCAGCCCCAGAAGGACCTCACGTTCCTGTCCAGCGCCGCGAAGTGTGCTGCTTCGGACGCGGCCATGGAGATCACCGTGGACGCGGTGCAGTTGCTGGGCGGGTACGGGTACACGAAGGACTTCCCGGTGGAACGCATGATGCGAGACGCCAAGATCACCCAGATCTACGAGGGCACCAACCAGATCCAGCGCATGGTGATGGCCCGGCAGCTCCTCAAGTAGCTGGTAACGCGGAAACCTTCCGCCTGGCCGTGCTTGGATGCGGAGGCCCTCCAGGGGGAGCTGGAAGGGCCTCCGTAAGCTGTGTTGTGGGCAGGCGGCGTCAATCCAACCAGGTGACACGAACGATCAGCAGGTGTTCCGCGGTGATGAAGCTGAGGAACCCGCGGCCGCCGAAGAGGTCGAGCGTCCGAAGACCTCCTCCATGCAGCGGGCCTCGGCCGGCGTGGGTCCAGTCCTTTCCGGGGACTGCGAGCTGGTCGGCAAGCCGCTCTACTGGTCCCGCAGGAGAACCTTCCGCGTTCCCTTGGCACGTCGCTGTTCGCCACTGGTCAGGTCGATGAGGTTTGTCAGGTGCCCGTTCAGCGTGTCCAGAGCGCCCATGAGCGCGGCGAGGGGATCGTCGGCGGCCGGGTGGGAGAACGCTCGGCGGACCTCCTTCTGGGTCCGTGCGATCTGGTCCTCCAGCGTGGCGAACGGATCATTGTCCCTCATGGGGACTGGAGTCGTGTGACTCGGTCGTCGAGGGTGGAGGCTTTCGCGCGGACGGCTCTCCATCTCGATGGCTACGGCGTCGTTGTAGTGGAATCGCAACTGGTCTTTGAGCGAGGAATCGGCCGAGTTCAACACCACCTCGCCCGAGGCGATCGGCTTCGTATGGACCCCGAACCTCGCCTGGCCCCACGGTTTTCTCCTGGTTACCACCTTGGCCCGCTGCAGCAGGCGGTGGGATCCTGGCCAGCTGTCCGGGCGAGCCAAGACACGTTCGCCCTCGTGCTTGGCCGAGTGGTACCAGTAGGTTTTGGTGCCAATGACGACGTCGCCCTGTTTGACCTTGTCCGGAGCCAGACTGCCTGCGATCCCCACCATGAGTACGGCACGGGGCGAGTATCGCTGGATCGCCTGTGTCGTGACCACGGCGGCTCCAAGGTTGCCGGGACCGAGTTCGGCCATCACCACCTGCCACGGGCAGCCGCGCATCGTGCCGATTTCGAAGGTGGTCCCGGATTCGTGCTCATCCGTCTCCAACTCCGTCAGATGCTGGTAGACAGCGTTGTACTCGACTTCGAGGGCTGTCAGCACGATGATCTGTTCCGGCATCGAGAACCTCACCTAGCCGCGGGCCCTCATTATCAGCTCCCGCAACTGGCACGAACAGAGCCCAGTAGGCCGGGGCGGTCTGAGCGACTGCCGTCCGGCGAGCAGCGGCGGGCGTGGGATCAGCGCCTCGCTGTCGTGATGCGGGGTGGACATCGTTGGCCTCCAAGCTGTTACCGATACGCGGAATCCCGGAGGCCCGGATGGATCACTCCAGCTCGGCCAGCCCGGCCAGGATCCGGTCGAGGCCGAACGTGAAGTCCTCGGCGGTGTATCCGATGGAACCGGTGTTCGCCTCGTCGGCGAAAAGGCGGCAGAACATGGGATACCGGTCGGGGGTCATGACCTTGCCGAGGAATCGGAAGTAGTCCTCCGCCGCGCCGTCGGCGATGACCGGGTCGAGGCTGAGGCGGGCCTGCTCGCGTACGTAGCCGAAGATGAGGGTGACGGCGCGGAGCTGGTCGTGGGGGCCCAGGCGGGTGCGGGACAGGGCTTTGAGCATGAGTTCTCCCCACAGCAGGTAGTTCGGGGTGTTCGGCGGGCCGAACGTGGGGACCTGCAGCGTCCAGGGGTGTCGCCGGTAGAGGTCGTAGATCTGCCAGGCGATGTCGGCGAGGGACTCCCGCCATCGCGCCGGGTCGGGGGCCGGTAGATCGGGCGGCGGCGCGGCGGCGGCGTCGCGCATCACCATCACGAGGTCGTCTTTGGCGCGGACGTGCCGGTACAGCGAGGTGGTCGCGGTGCCGAGGGCGGAGGCGACCCGCGCGAGCGACACGGCGGCGAGCCCTTCGCGGTCGGCGATGTCGATCGCGGCCGCGACGATCCGTTCCAGGCTCAGACCTGGCCGCGGGCCCGGTCTGTGCCTGCCGTCCGCCTGGTGGTCGGCTCGGGTCCGGGAGGCGCGCCAGGCCAGTTCGATGCCCGCTGGTGTGGGTCTCCTGTGCTGCTCGCCCATCGCGGCTGTCTCCCTCGCGGTGCCGTACGTTCAGACGAACCCTATAGTGGCGTACACAATTCACCGTTATGGTGTACGAGATACGCCACTAACCGGAGGGTGAGGACATGAGAGACAGGGCGGCAGTCGTTTCCGTGGGGACCTGGGCGGGTGGCGGGTTCGTCGCCCTGCTGGTGGTCTACATGGCGGCTCTGGCCGTGATGACGGTGCGAGGGCTGCCGTTCCCACCCGAGGAGCCCTTCGCGACGACCTTCCACGTGATCATGATGCTCGCGGGCCTGATCATGGTGCCGCTGTGGTGCGCCATCCATCTCGCCGCCCCGGCCGGGAAGCAGGTCTACACGCTCGTCTCGCTGACGTTCGTCGTCCTGTGTGCCGTGTGCACCTGTGCCAACCGGTTCGTGGCGTTGACGATGGTCAGGCAGAGTGCCGGCCGGGACGCGGCGGCTGGCCTGGAGTGGTTCCAGCCCTACGGGCTGCCGTCGCTGACGTTCACCTTGGAGATGCTCGGCTGGGGTGTGTTCTTCTCCCTGGCTTGCCTGTTCCTGGCCCCCGCTTTCTGGGCCGGCGGGATCGGCGTGGCCTTCGGGGTCACGGGGGTGCTCAGCCTGGGCGGTGCGCTCGGGCTCTTCCTCGACTCCACCGCGCTCATGGGCGCCGTCGCGCCGCTGGCTTGGGGGATCGGCCCCGCCGTCGCCGTGCTCATGGTCCTGGCCCGGCTGCGGGTCCGGCCGCGCGACGCCGCCGCGGCGTGATCGCCACGAGGCTTGGCTTTCCATCCGGTTACCGGACCACGCGAGCCGGAGGTCATCTGCGCATGAAAGGGATGTCGTACGCGGGCGGCCCGGCCGTCATGGCGGTCAGGTCGTCATCGGTGAGTTCCAGGAGGAAGGCGCTGCCCGCTCGCCGTGGGTCCCAGCCGCGATCGAGCGCCAGGCGGATGGCCGCCGTCACGAGCGCCGGCCGGATGGCGATGGCTCGCTCTCCCAGCCAGGCGTCCGGTCTGGAGCAGGGGAGTGACACCAGCAGTACGCGCCCCGGAGCGCCGTCCCGTTCCACCGCGAACGTCATGGGGGACCAACTGTTCCCCTGGCAGTACGTCGGTTTGCGCCGGACGCGCCAGCGGAATCGGGTATCGCCGACGGTGATCGGCCGCGAGTACTTCCTCGGAATCGCCATGGAACCTCTGAGCCGTACGAGTGCCGGAAGTCAGGTGAAACCGTAGCCCATGTCTGGCGTCGCCGTTTCGGGAGTGAGCGATCTCTGAGCCAGAAGGGCGACGCGCCAGCCGTAGGTGACGGAACGAGGCTTTGACGTCACCGCTGACGGCGATCAGGTCTGTCTGGGGTGCTTCCAACTCCATGCCGATACGGTCGATGAGGGCGTACAGGTGGGGAGCCTCGGAACGCTTGAGGGTATGGCGGAGGCGGGGAGGGGGCGGGGCGCATCAGCCAGGCGAAGTCCATGGCCACAAGACCGAACAGGACGCCCGGGGTTCTGCGCGGCTGGTCAGGTCTGGTCCAGGCCTGCATCTCCTGGCCAGTGACGGGCGCCGCTACTTCGTTAAGGCTCGGGGGGCGCCAGGAGTCCGCGCGTAGCCTTCTTGCCGTCGAGAACGTGCCGTCGGAGTGGGCTGCATGATCGACGCGTTGGTGTGTGACTCTGATCAGGATCCCGAGAGTTGATCTAGAAGGGGAGGCCGGTCCCATGAGTCGTTTTGTCTACTCGATTGTTCGCTGTCTCCCGGACCCGCACACCGGTGAGTTCGTCAACATCGGAGCTGTTGCCGTAGATCCTCTCGCTGGCCGGTGGGCGGTCAGGCAACTGAGCGATACCGATAGGATCCGTAAGTTCGTCGGCGGGCCAGCTCTCGAGGCCGCCACGAGTTGCCTCCTAGCCCTCGGCGAGAAGAGCGATCAGAACCAGGCCGCCCTCATGGAGGATGAGGCCGAGCCTCTCGGCGAGGATTGGTTGGCGAAACCACACCGCGATCACCGCAACGTCGCGCAGTTCAGCGAGCCTGCTACTGGCGAACGACCCTCAAGAAGCTCTCGCGTTTGTACCAGGATCGCGAGTTCGATAACCGTGATCACACCTAACACTGTGGTGGCTTTCGGTGTGGATCTAGCCTGTCTCTTCGGCCGCATGAGGTGACGAGGGGGCGATTGCTTCGGCTTTCTTGAGTTCTTCGTCGAAAATGCGGACGAACTTCTGCTGACGTCGAGTCGATCATCTCTGTGGCCGGTCCCGATCTCTCGCCAGTATATTCTCCCTGTTTCACCTCGGAAGAACGCGCGGGCGACGCGGCGCACGTCGACCTCAGTGAGTGTTTGAGATCGACGATCTTGCTTAGGCGCAGACGATTTTGGCCTGTCGCCGAGCGGGGCCGCTCCGGGTGAGGCGGCGGGCCATGCCGGCGATGGCAGCCCAACGCGATCGGAGACAGCAGGAGGGCGCTCCCCGCGGCAACTGCGAAGACTAGGACGAATGCTGAAATAGCTGCTCGTGATACCCATTTTGCCATATTGAGCTGCTCTGATCTGTTCAGATGGCTGCCTTGACGCAGTCCTACTGCCAAAAGGCCATAATGGGATGTTGCCTCCTCCCTTGCTTGACTGTTCCTGGCTCCGGCCTTCCAGGTTGGCGCGATCGCTTGCCCTTCGAGGCCGCGGGGGCGCTCGGCTGTGGTGGCCTGCTTGGGCTCTTCCTATACTCCGCCGCGCTTATGGGTGCCGTCGCGCCGCTGGTCAGCGGGATCGGCCCTGCGGCAGCGGGAATCACGGGCAGGGCCCTATCGGGTGCCGCCGTAGCACAGGGCATTCCGCCATCACGACTGCCTGCCTCACACTCCGTACGCCGCCAGAAAGGCCTCCGCCGCCTGGTCGGCGATGTGGTCGAGCTCCTCGGGGTCCGGGCCCGCGTGGGTGCCGGCGAACATGAGCTGGTTCATCGGCTTGTACATGACCAGCCCGGCGAACTGGTACGCGGCCAGCGTCGGGTCCGCTGGCCTCCGCAGCAGCCCGCGGTCCGCCAGGCGTTCCAGCGCCTCGCCCAGCAGCACCAGCGACTGGTGGAAGCCGCGCTCGAACCACGCCCCGGAGATGTCGGGGAACCGGTCGGCCTCGGCGATGACCAGGCGGCGCAGCTGGAGGACGTCCGGCCGGGTGAGGTTGGCGAGGAAGACGCGGGCGAGGTCGCGCAGGGCCTGGCGCGGGTCGGTGGCCTCGTCGAGGACGCTGCCGTACGTCTGCTCGAAGCCGTCCACGAGTTGGGCGGTGGTGCCGAGGATGATCTCGGCGAAGAGGTGCTTCTTGTCCGCGAACTGCTTGTAGACGGTCTGCTTGGACACGGCGGCCTTGGCGGCGACCTCGTCCATGCTGGCGCCGAGGTAGCCGTTCTGCAGGAACACCTCGGTGGCGGCGGCCAGGATGGCGCGCCGTTTCCTGGCGGTGCGTCCGCCGTCCGGCTGGGCACCGCTCTGCTGTGGGTCCACAACGCCTCCTCGAAGCCTCGGCACAGGATAGTACTGGACAGTTCCGTACCGATGTGAGTACTGTACCGTCCAGTTCCGAAACAGAGGAGAGCCAATCATGGGAACGGTTCGCTCCAAGGACGGCACCATCATCGCGTTCGACGCGGTGGGCGAAGGACAGCCGCTGATCATGGTCGACGGCGCGACCTCCCACCGGGCCGTCAACCCGCTGGGAGCGCAGGTCGGGGAGCTGCTCCGCGACGGATTCCGGACGTACTCCTACGACCGGCGCGGGCGGGGCCAGAGCGCCGACACCGCCCCGTACGCGACGGAGCGCGAGATCGAGGACCTCGCGGCGCTGATCGACGACGCCGGAGCGCCGGCCATGGTCTGCGGCGCCTCCTCCGGCGCGGCCCTCGCGCTCGACGCCGCGGCGGCCGGGCTGCCGATCAGCCGGCTGGTGCTGTGGGAGCCGCCGTTCATCGTCGACGACACCCGCCCGCCCGTGCCGCCCGACTACGTCCAGCGGCTCGACGACGCCATCGCCAAGGGCCGTCCGGGCGACGCCGTGGAGATGTTCTTCACCGCGGCGATCGGCATGCCCGCCGAGGTCGTGGCCGGCATGCGGCAGAGCCCGTTCTGGCCCGCCGTCGAGGAGGTGGCGCACACGATCGCCTACGACGGGCGGTTCGTGGCCGACACCATGGCGGGCAACCCGCTCGATAAGGACCGCTGGGCCAGGGTCGACGTCCCTGTGCTCGCCATGCACGGCGACGGCACCGAGCCGTGGCTGATGGTCGGCGCCCGCGCCATCGCCGAGCTGCTGCCGACCGCGACCTTCCAGGTCGTCAAGGGCGAGAACCACGGCGTCGAGCCCGAGGTGCTTGCCCCCGTGCTCAGGCGATTCGCCGAGTCCGGGTGAGCGCCGAGCTTACAGAAGCGTACTTCTGAGAAGTACGCTTCTGTAAGTTCTGGGGGAGGACGAGTGCTGGCGAAGCCGGGGCGGGTCTCCGGCCGGCGCCGGCGGGGGAAGAGTTTCTTGCTGCAGGCGTTGGCCGAGGTGGCCGACGGCATGTACTTCGGCGCGGTCGAGGCCACAGAGGCCGAGTCGCTCCGGTTGTTCACCGAGGCGCTGACGCGGAGGAAACCGATATCCGCGACCCTGCTCTCTACCACTCAGTGTTGGCCGCGATTGCCGGCGGCAACGCCACCAACGGCGGGATCGCCGGCTTCGTGGGCCGCAGATCGGACCAGATCACTCATCCGCTGAACGTCCTGGAGAAGGGCGCGGGACCTGCTGGGTCGTAAAGGCTACGACACGCGCGACACCATCCTGGCCTGTTACGGCGGAGCCGGGTTCACGGACGAACTGAAGGCCGAGGCCGGGCACGATTCGCGCATCCTCCTCATTGGCCTTGAGCGGATGTACTCGTCCTGACGCCCTTCGCGAGATCGCCGGGGCGGCTGGGGCCAGTCGCGCCTCGTGCAGCGCGAAGAGCCGCCGGACGCCCCTGGGAGCGCGCAGGGCGGGGGAGCGGATCCGCTCGGTCAGCCCGGACGGCTGGAGAGGTATCCGCTCGACCTGCGGATCCACCAGGAGTACAGCGTGCTCATGAGCCCGCCGGGCACGCGCCTGCCCGGCTGGTTGGTGATCTCGGCCCCGGCCAGCCGGGCGGGCAGGCGCAGTTGCCCGGCCCGGGTCCTCTCGTATCCGCGCAGATCCGACAGCGAGCGGGCCAGCAGCCAGGCGTCCTCCACCGCCTGGTTCGTGCCGGGGGCCAGGCTGGGCGGCATCGTGTGGGCCGCGTCCCCGAGCAGCGTGGTCGGCCCTCGTCCCCAGGTCCGCGGCACCTTGTGACGCCAGTGCGGGAACGCCTCCAGGTCGGTCACCACCGACAGCACCTCGGGCACCAGGCCCCGCCAGCCGCCGAACACCTCCTTGAGCCGGACGACCGGGTCGGCCTCGTCGAGCCAGAGCGGCCGGCCCGGTGCGGTCCGCACCTCGAACCAGCACAGCACCCGGCCGGGACCCGCCGGGGACAGTCCGCACATCCCCTCCTCGCCGGTGATGACCAGGGACCGGCCGCTGCCGACCAGTTCTTCGGGCGCGCCGGCGAAGGTCTGCCAGGTGACCCAGGGGGTGCGCTCGGCGGGGTCCTCGCGCCACAGCGCCCGCCGGACGGCCGAGTCGCGGCCGTCCGCACCCACGAGAACGTCCCCGCTGATCGTGCGTCCGTCGGCCAGCGTCACCTCGGCCCGCTCGGGGGCGACGGCCACGACCTCGCTCCCGTACTCGACGGGGACCCCTTCGGCCAGGCGTTCCGCCAGGGCGCGGCGGGTCAGGTGCACGCTGGGCGCGCCGTGGGCGCGTTCGGCGCGGGTGAGGTCGATGGTCATCAGCCGTTCGCCGTCGGGCGCCCACCCTTCCAGCCGGGTCAGGCGGCTGCCGAGGTCGGACGGGTCGGCGCCGAGCTCCCGCAGGATGCGGATCGAGCCGGGCCACAGGGTCACCGATCCGCCCGAGGTGCGCAGGGCCGGGGCCTGTTCGAGGATCCGTACCCGGTGCCCGGCGGCGGTCAGCGAGCGCGCCGCCGTCAGCCCACCTGGACCGGCGCCTATGATAACTATTCTGATACCCATAGTATCTGATACTAGGAGTCTCATATATGGCCCGCAAGCCCGACCCTGAGGTTGATCTGCGCATCAAACAGGCGGCTGCCGCCCTGCTCTTCACCAAGGGCTTGGACTTCACCATGGACGAGGTGGCGCAGGCCGCCTCCGTGGGCAGGGCGAGCGTGTTCCGCCGCTACGCCACCAAGCGCGACCTCCTGCTCGACGCGCTCGCCGCCGCGATGGACGCACAGGTCGCGATGCCCGACACCGGGTCGTTCGCGGGCGACCTGCGCGTGGTCGCCGAAGAGACGCTGGAGGCGTGGCGGGCGTCCGCGACGATGGCCGGGCAGATCTACGGCGAGGCCGGGCGCGACCCCGCCGTGGCCGAGGTCATGCGCTCGGCGATGCGGTCGCGGATGGAGCGCTCCTGGGGCATCTACGACAGGGCGCTCGCGCGGGGCGAGGTGCGGGCCGATGTGGACCTGTGGCTGATCAGCGACATGCTCGTCGGGGTCATCGTCTATCGGGGGCTCCTGGGCAAGCCGCTGCCGTCCGCCGACGAGGTCGTCGAGGCGTTGCTGCACGGCTTCGCACCGCGCTGACCGACGTACACCTACCGCTTAACCTGCAGAAACAGGGTTGACGGGGGTCAACCCGTGGGCGACAGGATCGTGGCGGACGCCGCCGTCTCCTTCGGGCCCCGGGCCAACGTGGTCAGCGGCGGCGACTACAAGGTGGCCGCCGGCAGCCGCAGCGACGCCTTCTTCTTCAACACCGACGACACGAAGGAGGAGTACAACGCGGGCGAGCCGGCCGACGACCGGGAACGGTGGACGGATCAGTTCGTCCACCTGCTGGGCCACACGGGCGGCTACTCCCGGGACGAGGCGGTCGCCGCGATCGACGACCCGGCCTCCTGCCGGACGTGCTGCACTTCGACCCGTCCAAGCCGGCCGCGTACCCCAACGGCCGGACCTTCACCGAGGACGTCATCGACATGCGCGTCGCGCTCCTCACGAAGAACGAGGCGCCGCCCACCGGCCTGTCGCCGCACACCGACACCCTGGACCGGTTCCCGCACCTCGGAGACCCGCACTCCTGACGATGAGGACGGGAACAGTCCGCGTTCCACGGCAAGCTGGGCGGCATGCCGAACCCCACCGCACGCGCGCTCGCCCTCCTCAACCTGCTGCAGACGCACCGGCACTGGACGGGTCCCGAGCTGGCGGAGCGGCTCGGGGTCTCGCAGCGCACGGTACGCCGGGACGTCGAACGCCTGCGTGACCTCGGCTACCGGATCGAGTCGGCTCCGGGGCTCGCCGGCGGCTACCGTCTCGAACCCGGTGAAGGGGTGCCGCCGCTGCTCCTCACCGACGAGGAGGCGGTGGCCATGGCGGCGGGCCTGCGGCTGGCGGCGACGCGGCAGCTCACCGACGGCGCGGACACGACGGTACGGGCGCTCGCCAAGCTCGAACGGGTGCTGCCCGCCGCGCTGCGGGAACGGGTCAACGCGCTCGCCACAGCGGTCCGGCCGGCCGGGACCGGGGCCGGGGTGTCCCCGGCCGTGCTGACCGAACTGGCGCTGGCCTGCCGGGACGGCGAGCGGGTCCGCTTCACTCACAGGTCGCGGTCGCGCCACGTCGAGCCGCACCACTTGACGCCGTCCGAACGGCACTGGTACCTGCTCTGCTGGGACCTCGACCACGACGGCTGGCGCACGTTCCGCATCGATCGGATCTCCGGCGTGCTCCGCACCGGAGCGTTCTTCGAGCCGCGCCCGCTCTCGCCGCGGCAGGTCGAGGAGTACGTGGCCGTCGCGGCGTCATGGGGCAAGCAGGCGAACGACGCGACGGCCACCATCCGGATGCCGATCGAACGGCTGCGGCGGCTGTTCGGCGCGTGGGCGCAGGGCGCCGAACCGGCGGGCGCCGACACCACGATCTGGCCGGTGGGCGGGGCCGACATCCGGGAGACGATGTACGGGCTGTCGTGGATTCCGGAGGGCGTCACGTACAGCGTCGACCTTACCGACCCAGCCCGCGCGGAACTGCGCGCGGCGCTCGTACGGATGCTGCACGCCCTCGACACCTCCCCGTCGGTCGACGCGGACAGGAGGTGACCTCATCCGCTGCCATCATGCGGTCACCACCGATCCCCTCAAGGGAAGGACCACCATGACCGCGACACCCGCCGGCTCGAACACGGTGAACCCGTTCATCATCACCGACAGCGCGGCCGAGCTGATCGGCTTCCTCATCGACGTGTTCGGCGCGGCCGACGTGCCGGAGGCCCGGACCGCAGACAAGGACGGGCTCATCCTCCACGCCGAGCTGCGGCTGGGCGACTCGCTGCTGAGCCTCGCCGACCGCAAGCCCGACTGGCCGTTCACCCCCGCGCTCACCCGCGTCTACGTGGACGACGTGGCGGCCACCCTCGCCCGAGCGGAGGCCCGCGGGGCGCGCATCGTCACCCGCCCGACCGACTTCTTCGGTGACACCCTCGCACGCTTCCAGGACCCCTCGGGGAACCTCTGGTGGGTCTACCGGCACGAACTCGCGGCCGCCCAGGACTGGTCCAGCGAGGAATCATCTGACGACTGGTCGAGCTACTCCACACCTGAGCTGGAGTACATCCACGAAACCCTGATGGAGGCGATGAGCTCACTCCGCGACCCGAGAACCCGCTGACCCCGGAGGCTCCGCACCCGGGCGTCCGGCCCGTTCGACGGTGAAGCGGAGCGGGGCCGGGTCCTCGCCTCGTCGGCGGCCCGCCTTGGAACGCACCCGCCACCGATAGCCGACGCCGTCGACGGCGACGAACCGCGTCCCCTTGCTCGGCCTCGCCACAGTCGCCTGCCCTTCTGGCGTGGGGCGTCAATCCAGCCACGTAACGCGAACGATCAGCACGAGGCTCAGACGCTCCGCGGTAATGAGGTCGAGGAACCCGCGACCACCGAACAGGTCGAGGGTTGGAGGAGCGCGGGAGATACCCGCCCGCCCGTGCCGCGCGACTACGTCCAGCGGCTCGACGAAGCCATCGCCAAGGGCCGTCCGGGCGACGCCGTGGAGATGTTCTTCACCGCGGCGATCGGCTCGCCGAGGTCGTGGCCGGCATGCGGTAGAGCCCGTTCTGGCCCGCCGTCGAGGAGGTGGCGCACACGATCGCCTACGACGGGCGGTTCGTGGCTGACACCATGGCGGGCATGGCGCCCGCGCCGTCGCCGAGCTGCTGCCGACCGCGACCCTCCAGGTCGTCAAGGGTGAGAACCACGGCGTCGAGCCCGACGTGCTCGCCCCCGTGCTCAGGCGGTTCGCCGAGTCCGGCTGACGCGGAAACACAGAAGTACGCTTCTGTGACTCCGTGGCCTGTCAGAGGCGCGCTGCCGCGCGCAGGAAGAGGGGCTCGGCGGCGGCGCGGGACTCGGCGCTGATCGGGGTGGGGCGGAGCGTCGCCGGGTCGAGGTTGACCAGGGCACGGTAGCCCTCGGCATAGGTGGTCTCGTGGTCGGGCGAGAGGACGAGGAAGCCGTACACCACGCTGCTGTTGCCCATGTTCTCGATCCACAGGCGCACCGCCAGCTCGCCGGCCTTCGCGACGGGCGTCCGGTATGTGATCTTGAATTCGCGCACGGCGAAGGAGACGTCCTTGAAGGCCGACGTGGCGGGGTCCGGCGACCAGCCGAGCCTGTTCCAGTAGGCGGAGATCGCGCGCTCCACCAGCAGGGCGTAGCGCGAGTTGTGCAGCAGGCCCATGAGGTCGAGGTCGTCGAAGTGGACGTGGACGGACTCGTAGTGCCCTTCGTCGGTCATTCAGTCCTCCGGCAGGAGTGCGGGGTCGGGGCAGAGCGCGCGCAGCCTCTGCAGGACGGCGCGGCGCGAGTAGGTGATGGCCTGAGGCTCTCTGAACAGCCGTGAATGGGCGACGGCCAGCTCACCGAGGGCCTCGATCTCGTACGCGAGCTGGGCGGGATCGACGTCGGGCCGGAGCTCGCCGCACGCGACCGCCTCGGCGGCGAGGCGCTGCACGAGCGTCAGCCAGTCGCGCCTCGCCTGTGAGACGCGTTCGCGCACCGGGCCGGGGCGGTCGTCGAACTCGGTCTGCACCGCCAGGAAGAAGCACCCGCCGGGCAGCACCCGGTCGGTGTAGAAGCGCAGCCGCGCCTCGTGCAGCGCGAAGAGCCGCCGGACGCCCCTGGGAGCGCGCAGGGCGGGGGAGATGATCCGCTCGGTCCACTGGCGGACCGCCCAGTCGACGGCGTCGAGCTGGAGCTGCTCCTTGTCACGCCAGTGGGCGAAGAACCCCGACTTGCTGATGCCGAGCGCGGTGGCCAGGCGGCTGAGGGACAGCCCGTCGAGGCCTTCCACGGAGGCCAGGCTGACGGCCTGGCCGAGGATCGCCTCCCTGCTGCGCCGGCCGCGCAGCAGGCGTCCGTCGTCTGTCATGCCGCCATACTATATGAACGATCGGTCGTTTATTTTGAGGTCCGTATGATCGCGTGGCTCACCTGTTAAACCCGCTGTTCGGCGGTTAAGGAGAAAGCGACAGTAAAGACCTTGAGCTGAGGAGATGCGCATGCTGCGTCGGAGGAGCCACAAGGCCATGCTCGCCACGGCCGCCATGGTGGGCGTGCTCGGGCTGACGGGTGCCTGCGGGGGCGGGGGCGACGGTGGGGACGACGATCCGGACGTCGTGGTCACCAACCCGCAGGACGACGACGGCCAGGACGACAACGACCAGGACGGCGACTGACGACAGCCGGACGACCGCGCTCCGCGGCCACCTGCCACCGGCCGGCCACGGTGGCCGCGGAGCGCGGATCAGCCGGACGGCCGCTCCGCGTCCGCCTTCCGGCGAGGCTTCCCGTGTACGCGAGGGCGTCAGAGCGCGGCGAGCAGGGCCTTGACGTGGGGGAGAGGGTCGGCGGCGACGGGGCGGACCAGCACCGTGCCGGCGCCCGCCGCCCACAGGGCCCTGACGTGCGCCGCCGCCTCCTCGGGGGTGCCGACCGCCATCGCCACCTCCTCGGGGGCCACGTCCAGGAACGCCGCCTGCTCCGCCGCGAGGTGACCGGGGAACCCCGGCCCGACGTGCAGGTAGGTGAAGACGACGAGTTCGTGGTCGCCGGCGGCGGCGATCTGGCCGAGTGCCTGCCGGACCCGGTCGGGGCCGAAGCCCTCGGGCAGGATCGTGCCCTGCGCCACCTGGCCCGAGAGCGCCAGCGAGCGGGGTCGCAGGACGCCCGCCAGAACCGGCGGGACCACCTGAGGCGGATGCACCAGGGACAGCCCGTCCAGCTGGACCGACCGGCCCGCCATGGTCACCGTCTCGCCCCGCAGCAGCGACCGTACGGCGCTGATCGTCTCCTCCAGGAGGGCGAGCGGCGACGGCGCCGCGGCCCCCGCCCGCGCCATCCAGGCCGGCACCCCGTGCCCGATCCCCGCGGCCAGCCGGCCGGGGTGCAGCCGGGCGAGGTTGGCCAGCTCCATGGCCAGCAGCATCGGGTTGCGCAGCGGCGCCGGGGCGATGCCGAGGCCGACGCGCAGCCGGGAGGTGGCGGCCAGGGCGGTGGCGGCGGAGGAGATCCCGCCGGTCCAGCCCAGGTCCTCGACCACCCACAGGTCGTCCACCCGGTCCAGGTCGTCGAGCGCCCGCGCCACCGGCACCAGCCGTTCGGGCGGCAGCTCCCTGTCGAAGATCACGCCCAGTCTCATGGTGCCTCCCGAGCCGCACGCCAGTAGTAACGGTACAGGCGGCCGACCTCGGAGTAGCCGGCCCGCAGGAACGCCGCCGCGGTCGGCGTGTTGGCCACGTCGGTGGCGGCCACGACGCGTTCGACCCCGGCCTCGGCGAGCGTCCGCGTGCCGTGGGCCAGCAGGTCGTCGACGTAGCCGCGGCCGCGGTGCTCCGGCACCACCCCGATGTAGGCGATCGAGTGGTCGTCGGGCGCGACCAGGCCGACCGGCTCGTCGTCCAGGTAGCCGATCACGAACCAGCCGGGCTTGCCCCTGCGGTTCATCAGGTCGTCGTACATCCAGCGGGCCTCGTGCTCGGCTCCCGCCGTCGCCAGCTCCTGCCGCGTGTCGTAGTCGAGCGACCCGTACGAGATGCGTACGAGCACGTCGAGCACATGCGCGGGGTCGAGTTCCCTGGCCGGGCGGTAGGTCAGCCGGCCGGGGTCGGCGGGCAGGTCGCTGCCGAGCCGCCATTCGAGCAGCAGCCGTTCGACCTCCATCGTGAACCCGGCGCCGGTCAGCGACTCGTGCTGGACCGCCCGGTCGACGAGCGGCGACAGGCCCGGCGGCAGCGGGATGTCATGGATGAGCTTGGAGACGCCGGCGGCGGCCTGGGCGCGGCGCAGCAGGCGCGCGGCGGCGGCCGGGTCGGGGCCCGGTTCGAACTGCCAGACGAGCACCGGCTCGGCGCCGGCGAACGGGGCCCAGAGCGCCAGGCGGGCCGGGCCTTCCACGAAACACCACTCCGGCCGTGTCCTGCCCTCGCCGTGGGCGGACCCGAGCTGCGACCGCGCGGGCTCGGGGAACTCATCGAACAACGCATGCCTCCACAGGCCAGGGGACGACCATGGACATCGTCTCGTATGCCCGGCCGGGGTCTACGCCGCGGTGCCGAGCGCCGCGCGCGCGTCGGCGAGCGAAGGGCTCGTCTCGAAGTGGCGGTCCAGGTTCGTGATCGTCAGCAGGTGGCTGATCATGCCCTCCTGGAGGACCAGGATCAGCCTGCCGCCGGTGCGCCGCACGTGGTTGAGCGTCGAGACCAGCACGCCCAGCCCCACCGAGTCGCAGAACGGCACCTCGCTCAGGTCCATGACCAGCTTGAGCGGGCCCGGAGTGGAGAGGACCGGCTCCAGCTCGGCGCGCAGCCGGGGCGCGCCCGCCACGTCGAGCTCACCCGAGACGCCGACGACCGTGCAGAGATCCTCCTGCCAGCACCTGACCACCATGGGGAAAAGGTTGCCCTCGTGGAGGATTGTTAATCTATTTCTTGCAGATGTTCTGTGTTGCGGTTTCCGCGGTCGGGGTAGCGCTGGGCTTCGCCGAAGGGCTCGTCCTGGGCTTGGCCACCTTCGGCTGGTCGGCGCCGAGGACGACCTCGATCCCGTCCACGTCCGCCTGACGCAGGTCGGCCCCCGGGATGGCGGCGGCGACCGCGCGGGCGGCGGCCTCCTGGCCGGGGGCGTGCCGTACCACGGTCTTCTTGTAGTCCTTGCGTTTGGTGTTGCCCGCGTCCTCGGGCACCCGGAAGCCGTAGGCGATCAGGGCGGTCCGCGTCCGGGCGCCGAGACCGCTGATCAGCGTGCCGTTGAGCACCTTGACCGTGACCTGCTCCGGCGCGACCGCGGCCGGCTTGGCGGACGACTTGCCCGAAGGGCTCGCCTTGGGGGTGGGCTTGACCAGGTCCTGGTCGGCCTCGATGGCCCGGAACAGCTCTCGCGCCTTCTGCTTGTCCCACAGCACCGCCGACTCGCCGGTGGGGGTGCGGTGGTCGACGTCGGCCAGCGGCACGTCGGCGAACTGGACGTTGTCGAGCTTGACGTCCCTGAGCTGGGCGGCCAGGCCGAGCAGCCCGTCGTCGGGGTCCACCTTGATCGTGCCGAGCGTGGTGTTGACGAACGACGCCAGCTTGGCCGGGTTGGCCAGCGTGTCGGCGCTCAGCGCGCGGTTCAGCAGGGCCGAGATCACCTGCTGCTGGCGGTCGATCCGGTCGAGGTCGGAGCGGGCGGTGGCGCGGGTGCGGGCGTAGCCCAGCGCCTGCACGCCCTGGAGCTCGTGGGTGCCGGCGGCGAGTTCGAGCCCGGTCTTGGGGTCGTTGATCGGCACGGGGGTGCAGACGGTGACGCCGCCGAGCGAGTCGACCACGTCGATGAAGCCGAGCACGTTGACCTCGATGTACCGGTTGATCTTCAGGCCGGTGGCCTGCTGGACCGTCTGCACGGTCAGCTTCGGGCCGCCGAACTGGTAGGCCGCATTGATCTTGTGGTCGCCCTTGCCGGGGATCGTCGTCCAGGTGTCACGCGGCAGGCTGACGACGGTGATCCTGCTGTGGTCCTCCGACAGGTGGATCACCATCATGGTGTCGGTGCGCTGCCCGGACTCGCGGCCGAGCTTGAGCTCGTTCTGCTTCTTACGGGTGAGGTCGTCGCGCTTGTCGACGCCGACCAGCAGGATGTTCTCCGCCCCGCGCGGCGCCGTCTCCTCCACCCCCGCGTCGACGGTGCCGATCTGGCGCGGGGTCGCCCACACGACGCCGGTGCCGACCAGCACGCCCATGGACAGCAGGCCGGCGACGAGCGCGTTGCGCCGGCGGACCCGGGCGCTCCTGCGCGGCCTGCGCCGTACGCCGGCGAGCTTGACGCCGCCGTAGGCGTCGCCGCCCACGATCACCCCGGCGTCGTCCTCGCTCGGGTCGCGCATGGCCGTGTCCCCCCTCCGTGCCGCCGGAGGATCTCGCCGTCGATTGCCGTCCTCCCGTGGTCGTACAGTAGCGTGAGCCCCGCCATGAAGCAGTTCCCCGACTCGCCGCACGCGCCAGCGGAGACGCGTGGCTGGCCCCCCATCTCCGTCGTCATGCCGGTCCTCAACGAGGAGCGCCATCTCCGCGAAGCCGTCGACCAGGTCCTCGCCCAGCACTACCCGGGTGAGATCGAGGTCGTCCTCGCCATCGGACCGTCACGCGACCGCACGCAAGAGGTCGCCGACGCGATCGCCGCCGCCGACCGCCGCGTGGTCGTCGTGCCCAACCCCACCGGCCGCACGCCCAACGCGCTCAACGCCGCCATCGCCGCCTCCCGCAACGGCATCATCGCCAGGGTCGACGGCCACGCCATGCTCCCGCCCGACTACCTGCGGGTGGCGGTCGAGACCCTGTACGAGACGGGCGCCGACAACGTCGGCGGCGTGATGGCGGCCGAGGGCGTCAGCCCGTTCCAGCAGGCCGTCGCGCGCGCGATGACCTCGAAGATCGGGGTGGGCGCCGCGGCCTTCCACGTCGGGGGCACGGCCGGGCCCGCCGACACCGTCTATCTCGGCGTGTTCCGGCGCTCGGCGCTCGACCGGGTGGGCGGCTACGACGAGCACTTCCAGCGCGCCCAGGACTGGGAGATGAACCACCGCATCCGCCAGACCGGCGGCCTGGTGTGGTTCCAGCCGCGGATGCGGGTCTCCTACCGGCCCAGGCCCAACGTCAGGGCGCTGGCCAAGCAGTACTTCCACTACGGCAGGTGGCGGCGGGTGGTCGCGCGCACCCACGAGGGCACGATCAACCTGCGCTACCTCGCGCCGCCGGTCGCGGTGCTGGCGATCCTGCTCGGGCTGGTGGTCGCGCCGTTCTTCCCGCTGGGGCTGATCGTCCCGGGCGGGTACGCCGCGGCCATCGTGGCGGGGTCGGCGCTGACTGGGAGCGGGCTGCCGTGGAAGGCCAGGCTGTGGCTGCCCGTGGTGTACGCGACCATGCACATGTCGTGGGGCTGGGGCTTCCTCACCAGCCCGCGCAGGCTGGCCCGCCCGCCGCGCTGACGCCTCCCCGCGCAGGCTGGCCCGCCCGCCGCGCTGACGCCTCCCCGCGCCGCCTCGCCACCCACCGGCGGGGCGGCGCCCTCATGCCGCCCGGGCCCGCGTACGGGTGGCCCGAAGGCAGGCGACGAAGCCGGGAGCCGGGCGCTCAGGTCTCGGCGACCTGGCCGGTCAGGCCGGACACCAGGGCGTCCAGGCAGGCTCGGGCCGCCT
Organism: Nonomuraea sp. CA-218870; assembly: GCF_050936535.1. Taxonomy (NCBI): domain Bacteria; kingdom Bacillati; phylum Actinomycetota; class Actinomycetes; order Streptosporangiales; family Streptosporangiaceae; genus Nonomuraea; species Nonomuraea sp. CA-218870. The sequence continues at coordinate 1,775,759 of NZ_JBNJMN010000001.1, forward strand.
CGCCGCCCGTCATGGGCGACGGCCCGGTGAGCACCGCGTTGACGCGGACGCCGTGCGCGGCCCACTCGGCGGCCAGCGTGCGCGCCAGCTCGGCGGTCGCCGCCCTGGCCGGCGCGGCGACGCTCCCCCCGCCGCCGCCCGCCAGCAGGACGAGCGCGCCGCCGCTCTCCCTGAGCACCGGGTACGCCGCCCGCGCGACGTTCGCCGCCCCGAGGCAGGCCAGCGCCACCGTCCGCGCGTGGGCGCCCGCCAGCTCGTCGTCCACGGGGACGGACAGGTGGATCACGTGGTCCACCGGGCCCGCCTCGGCCAGGGACTTGGCCGCCTGCTCCTCCGTACCGGCCAGTTCGGCGGGGAAGGACCGCACCGCCGCGCCGTGCTCCCCGGCCAGCGCGGCGAGCCGCGCGCCGTCGCCGAAGACCGCCAGCGTCCGGCCGTCGAGGACGCGCCGGTAGTCGGCCGGGGCGGGGGCTGGCGTGCCCGCGGCGGCCAGGCGCAGCAGCCGCTCGGCGATGGACAGGTCGAGCGGGTGGGTGACCTTCAGGTTGCGCTCGCTGCCAGGCACCAGGTGGATCGGCACCTCCGGCAGGTAGCGCAGCACCACGCCGCAGTCGTCGGTCGCCTGACGGGTGGCGAAGTCCGGGTCGGCCATGGCCCGCCGGTACGCCTCGCGGATCACCGACAGCCGGAAAGCCTGAGGCGTCTGCGCGCGCCGCAGCCGCGACCGGTCCAGCACCTCCCGGACCAGGTCGCCCTCGGCCACCAGCACCGTGTCGGAGCTCGGGATGGCCACCTCCACGGCCTCGTACGTCTCCAGGGCGCGGACGCAGTCGGCGATGATCCGCGGCTCCAGCAGGGGGCGTACGGCGTCGTGCAGGAGGACGTTGCACTCCCGCTCGCCCACGGCCAGCAACGCCCGCCAGGTGCTCTCGGTGCGGCTCGCGCCGCCCTCGACGACCGCGGTCACCTTGCCGAACCCGCACCGCTGCACCAGCTCGCGCACCGGCTCGACGAAGCCCGGCGTCATCAGCACGACCACCTCGTCGATGTCGTCGGAGGCGTCGAACAGCGCGATGGTGTGCTCCAGGATCGTCCGCCCGGCGAGCTTGATGAGCTGTTTCGGCTCGGCGTGTCCGACACGCAGACCGACGCCGCCCGCGAGAACCACGCCGATGGAGGGCAGCCGAGAAATCATAGTTCGAGGGTAACGGTCCTGGTCCGTGCTATCGCGTGGACCGATCGCTACGCTGTGTGTCACGCGCTCCCTCATCGCACGGGAGGATCCGCGCCTTGACAGACTCACTCACGGGGAGCGGCACGGCCGTGTCGGCGGTGCTGCTCGCCACGACTCCCGGGGGCCGGCTCGGCTGCCGCGAGGGCACACTGCTGGACCGGCTCACCGGTCAGCTCACCACGCTGCGGGTGCGCGAGGTCCAGGTCCTGACGTCGGACGGCGGGCTCGCCGCCGACCTGCGCGGCGTGGCCAAGCTGGCCCGCGTGGCGGTAGGGCCGGTCGCCCTGGTCCCCGGCGACCTGGTGGCCCACACCGAGGCGCTGGCGATGCTGCTGGAGCACCCGGCGCGCGACACGCGGGCGCTGGTCGCCGCCGAGTCCGCGGTGGGGCCGACGCGGCCGCCGCTCCGGGTCCAGGGCGGGCGGATCAGCGCAGCGGGCAGCTCGTTCCACACCGTTCCCGAGGCCAACGCCGCGTTCGCGGGCGTGGTGCAGGTCGGCGAGGCCGACCTGGGCGCGCTCGCCGACGTCGCCGAGGAGCTGGCCGAGCTGGCGGAGTCGGGCAGGCTCGGCGCGGTCACCCCGGCGGAGGCCGCCGACCTGCTGCTGGTCGGCCTGGTGAGGTCGGGCGCGCGGGTGCGCCCGGCGGCGCTCGGGCCGCTCCACAGCACCCGGGCCACCGCCCAGACCTCCGCCGACGCGGCGATCGAGCGGCTGGCCGAGGTGGACGAGGACGAGGTCCGCCTCGACCGCGCGGTGAAGTCCGACGACGGCTTCTTCGCCTCGTACTGCGTCTCGCCGCTGACCCGGCGCCTGATCAAGCCCGCGCACGCGCTCAGGCTCACCCCGAACGCCGTCACCGGCATCTCGATCGCCCTGGCGGGACTGGCGGCGATCTGGTTCTCGGCCGGCGGCCGGGGCGCGCTGGTGGCGGGGGCCGTGCTGTTCTACCTGTCGTTCGCGCTCGACTGCCTCGACGGTCAGCTCGCGCGCTACACGCGCGGGTTCACGCCGCTCGGGGCGTGGGCCGACGGGATGGCCGACCGGCTCAAGGAGTACGCGGTCTACGTCGGGCTGGCCTACGGCTACCTGGCCACGCACGCCTCCGGCGGCGGCAACCCGGACGGGATCTGGTTCCTCGCCGTGGCCGCGATGATCCTGCAGTCGGTCCGCCACTCGATCCACTTCTCGTACGCCGGATCGGTGTGGGACGCCGGCCAGGTCGGCGCGCTGTGGGCGGGGCCGGTGCGCTCGCTGCAGGAGCCGGCCGCCGCCGGCCACGGCGCCCGTCCCCGGCAGGGGCTGCTGAGGATCGCCCAGCGGGTGCGGCACGGCTCGGCCGTCCACTGGCTGCGCAGGATCATCGCGCTGCCCATCGGGGAGCGCACGGCGCTGATCGCCGTCACGGCGGCGCTGTCCGACGCCCGGGTGACGTTCGTGGCGCTGCTCGGCTGGGGCGGCGTGGCGGCCCTCTACCAGCTCGCCGGCCGGATGGTGAGGTCCGCGGAATGATCTCTGTTCACATGGTCCCGGTGCCGCGCGGCAAGGTCGTCGCCTACCGCGACGACGGGCCGCTCTCGCGCGGCATGGGCATGCTCGTGGCCGGGCAGCTCCCGCCGCTGCCGCCGCTCGCCGCCGCCGCGTTCGTCACAGGGATCCTGCTGCTGATGGGGATGGCGGGGGCCGGCGGGCTGGCCGTGTTCGCGCCGCTGGTGACGCTGCTGCTGGCCGGGCCCGGCAGCTCCCACCCGCACGACGGCCGGTACGACTGGATGGCGCCGCCCATCCTGCGCGCGATCGAGTACTCCTTCATCGCCGCCTGCGGCTTCGCCTACGGCGTGCCCCCGGTGCTGATCTTCCTGGTGCTCGGGGCCGCCGCCTTCCACCACTACGACCTGGTCTACCGGATGCGGCAGCGCGTCTACCCGCCGCCCTGGCTGGCCGCGCTCGGCCTGGGCTGGGAGGGGCGGATGCTGGTGCTCGGCCTGTTCGCGCTCGTGGGCTGGGTGACCGGCGGGTTCGCGCTGCTGGCCGCGTACCTGTGGGGGGCGTTCGGCTGGGAGAGCCTCACGTGCTGGCTCGCCGCGCCGAGGACCGGGGCCCGCGCGGCGGAAGCCGGAACACAAGACTGAGGCCGGATTACCCGCAGCGGGCCGAAAGCCAACTAACCTTTGGGCCTACGTAGTCATGCTCGACTGAGGAGTGCACGTTGCTGGGAATGGTGCTGGCCGCTGGAGCCGGACGACGCCTGCGGCCGTACACCGACACGCTGCCTAAGGCGCTCGTGCCGGTCGACGGCGACACCACGATCATGGACATCTCGCTGCGCAACCTGGCCGCCGTGGGCCTGCGCGAGGTCGTGGTCGTCGTCGGTTACGCGGCGCAGACCGTACACGAGCGCAAGCGCGAGCTCGAGGAGCGCCACGGCGTCGAGCTCACCCTCGTGCACAACGACAAGGCCGAGGAGTGGAACAACGCCTACTCCCTGTGGTGCGCGCGCGACCACTTCGCCCGCGGCGCGCTGCTGGTCAACGGCGACACCGTGCACCCCGTGTCGGTCGAGAAGACGCTGCTCGCCGCCCCCGAGACCAGCGACATCCTGCTCGCCGTCGACGACGTGAAGAAGCTGGCCGACGAGGAGATGAAGGTGACGCTCTCCGAGGAGGGGGCGCTGCGCCGCATCACCAAGCTGATGGACCCGTCCGAGGCCTACGGCGAGTACATCGGGGCCACGCTCATCAGGCCCGGCGCCGCCGAGCGCCTGGCCGACGCGCTCAAGGCCACGTTCGAGCGCGACCCGCAGCTCTATTACGAGGACGGCTACCAGGAGATGGTGGAGCGCGGCGAGGCGATCCACGTCGCGCCCATCGGCGAGGTCGACTGGGTCGAGGTGGACAACCACGACGACCTCGCCAAGGCCCGCGCCATCGCCGTCCGCTACTGAGGGGGCCGGATGCCGCTTCTAGCGAGGATGCTGCCCGCGCCGCTCACCATGGAGGTCAGGCGCGGCGCCGTCGCCCAGCTCGGCGCGCTGCTCGCCGACAGCAGGGTCGCCACCTCGGGCCGGGTGGCGGTCGCGGTCGGCCCCGGTCAGGGCGACCACATCGAGAGCCTGATCGCGCCGACGCTCGACGAGGCGGAGGTGTTCCGCGTCTCCGACGGCAGCGTGGAGGCCGCCGTCACCCTCGGCGGCGAGCTGCGCAAGGGCGCCTACGAGGTGGTCGTGGGCGTGGGCGGCGGCAAGACCATCGACACGACCAAGTACGCCGCCTCGCTGGCCGGCATCCCCATGGTCGCCGTCGCCACCAACCTGTCCCACGACGGCATCTGCTCGCCGACGGCCTCCCTGCTGTACGAGGGCGGCAAGGGCACGTTCGGCGTGCCGATGCCGCTGGCGGTCCTGGTCGACCTGGACTTCGTGCACAACGCGCCCCGGTCGCTGGTCCGCTCGGGCGTGGGCGACGTGCTCAGCAACCTGTCGGCGTGCGAGGACTGGCAGCTCAGCAACGTCGAGCGGGGCGAGCCGATCGACGGGCTGGCCTGCTCGATGGCGCGCACGGCGGCCGAGGCGCTGCTGGGCAGGGCCGACTCCATCGAGTCCGACGCGTTCCTGACCGTGCTGGCCGAGTCTCTGATCCTGTCGGGCATGTCGATGGTGGTCGCCGGGTCATCTCGGCCCGCGAGCGGTGGGGACCATGAAATCATGCATGCCGTGGACCAGCTTTTCCCCGGCACCTCCAACCACGGCGAGCTCGCCGGGATCGGCACCGCCTTCTGCTACTTCCTACGGGAGGACGAGGCGCGACTCCGGCAGGTCACCGACTGCCTGCGCCGCCACGAGCTGCCGGTGCTGCCCGGCGACATCGGGCTGAGCAACGAGCAGTTCGCCCAGTCGGTGGCGCTCGCGCCGTCCACCCGTCCCGGCCGTTACACGATCCTGGAGCACCTGCGCCTGCAGGACTCGGAGATCCGCGATCGGGTGGAGGACTATGTCCGGGCCTACGGTCGCTGAGCTGCGCGGGGTCGCCCAGCCCGCCGGCCATCTTGAGCGCCGCAACGGTGAGCACTGGGCGGGCGTCCTCTACATGCGCAGGCTGTCGATCTACGTCACCTGGCTGATGACCAAGACCTCCGTCACGCCCAACCAGCTCACCTGGGTGATGACGGTGGCGGGGGTCGCGGCCGGGGTGGTGGTGGCGCTGCCGGGGCTGTGGGCCGCGGTGGGGGCGGCCCTGCTGGTGCAGGTCTACCTGCTGCTCGACTGCTCCGACGGCGAGCTGGCCCGCTGGACAGGCAAGACCTCGCTGACCGGCGTCTACCTCGACCGGGTCGGCGCCTACTTCGCCGAGGCGGCGCTGCTGGCCGGGCTGGGCTGGCGGGCGTCGGCCGTGCTGCCCGACTGGTACACGGTGCTGGGCTTCGCGGCGGCGCTCGGCGCCATCCTGATCAAGGCGGAGTCCGACCTGGTGGAGGTCGCGCGGGCCAAGGGCGGCCTGCCCGCCGCCACCGAGGCGGCGGCCGTGCAGTTCCGCTCGGGGCTGCTGGGGCTGGGCCGCCGGGTGCTGGCGGCGACCGGGTTCCACCGCATCGTGCAGCCGATCGAGCTGTCGCTGCTCGCGCTGGCGACGGCGGTGATCGACGTGGTGCGGGGCGATCTGATGGCCACCCGGGTGCTCGTGGTGGCCTGTGTGGTCGCGGCCGGGCTACAGGTCGTCCTGCATTTGGTCAGCATCCTGGCGTCGAGGCGGCTGGCGTGATGCGATTCCAGGAACCAGCGGGGGCCCTCGTCCGTCCTATTGATCGGACATTCACGGTTCGGTGGGGGTTCACTACCGGTTCCGATACGCTTAGCTCCACCAATATCAGGAAAAATGCGACCCAGCAGACTCGGTGATCATGAAAGATTGCTCCGCCCGTGCTCCCGACGCGTCAGGACGATGATGCGTTGAAGATCTCGTGCGTCATCCTCACCATGGGAAACCGGGTCGCGGAGCTGGACCGGGCGGTCGCGTCCGCGCTCAACCAGATCGACGGCGACGTCGAGGTGGTGGTCGTGGGCAACGGCGCGGACGTGCCCGAGCTGTCCGCGACGCCACCCGCTGGTTCGTCGGCGACCGTGAAAACGATCCGGCTCGACCACAATACGGGCATCCCCGCAGGCCGTAACCGGGGGGTCGAGGAGTGCTCCGGTGACGTGGTGCTGTTCCTCGACGACGACGGCTGGTACGCCAACCAGAAGGTGGCCGCGCACGTCAGGGACCGCTTCGCCACCGAGCCCGACCTGGCCGTCATCTCCTTCCGGGTGATGGACCCCGACGGCGGCGTCGGGCAGCGGCGGCACGTCCCCCGCCTGCGTGCCGGCGACCCGGAGCGCAGCTCGCCGGTGACGACCTTCCTGGGTGGCGCCTCCGCCGTCAGGCGCTCGGCCTTCCTCCAGGTGGGCGGGCTGCCGGAGCGGTTCTTCTACGCCCATGAGGAGACCGACCTGGCCTGGCGGCTGCTCGGCGAGGGCTACCGGATCGAGTACGACGCCGAGACGGTCATGTACCACCCGCAGGTGCCGCCGACCCGCCACGCCCAGTTCTACCGGCTGAACGCGCGCAACCGGGTGTGGCTGGCCCGCCGCAACCTGCCGTGGCCGCTGGCGGTGATCTACCTGCTCGACTGGGTGGTGCTGACCCTGATCCGGGAGCTGGGCTCCAAGGAGTCGCTCAAGGCCTGGTTCACCGGCTTCTACGAGGGCCTGCGCACCCCCGCGGGCGAGCGCCGCCCGATGGCCTGGAAGACGGCCTGGCGCATGGTGAAGCTCGGCCGCCCGCCCATCGTCTGAGGCCCTCTCAGAGGATCTCCGCCTCTTCCAGCGCCATGGTGGCGTGCGCGACCGTGCCGGCCAGCAGGGGGCGCTTGGGCAGGCCCAGCTCGCTCAGCTCCTTGGCGATGGGATGGTTGCCGAGCCGGATGAGCGCGCCCCCGGGCCGCGCCCGTACCCCCCGGGTCCGCAGGGCCCAGGGGATGCGCCGGGTGCGGCCGTCGCGGTGGGTGTAGGCGTCCAGGGCGACCACCGGGCCGGGGCCGGGCAGCGGGGCGCCCGGCTTGATCAGCATGTCGAGCACGAGCCGGCCGTCCCTGCGCAGGACGCAGCGCTTGTACGGGGAGCCGAGCCGCAGGTCGATGTCCGCCAGTTCCTTCGGCACCCCCCACAGCGCGCGCCCCGCCTCCAGCGTGAAGCCCTGGTCGACCGGCATCCAGTGGACGAACGCGGCCGCGTTCCGCAGGTCGCCGAGCCCCACCGAGCCCGTCGTGCCCGGTCGCCGGATCAGGAACGCCATGCCGAACTCGTGGTAGGAGTCGAGATCACCGTCGCGGTAGTCGGCGAACACCAGCACGCAGACGGCCTTGCCGGGCAGCACCTCGGCCACGTCCAGCCCCGAGTACGCGAGCACGGCCCGCGCGGCGTCGGCCCGGACCAGGTAGAGAGCGCCGCACACCATCACGTCCCGCACCCGGACGGGCATGGTCACCGTCCTGCCCTGGATCAGATGCGATGCCATGGCTCCTAGTACATCAACCGCCGAACGCCGTGACCATCACCCCATGGACCGGCTCTGTACCGCGGACGACGGGGCGGGGGGACCGCCGCTCAGCTTCCGGCCGCCCGGCCTCTCGAAGGACGGCGGTAGAGCCAGGTCAGGCGCGGCTCCAGCACCCACTTGAAGACCGTCCGGGTCTCCGGCAGGCAGAGCACGATCGCCAGCGCGAAGCAGCTGAAGCTGATCGCCAGGGCGCCCAGCGGGCCGTGCAGCCACGGCAGGTTGAGCCAGCCCTGCTCCTTGGCGATGAGCACCGGGATGCCGTGGAGGAGGTAGCAGTAGAGCGTGCGGGTGCCGAGATCGGAGTACCACGTCTCGCCTCTGGGCACCAGCGCGAGCAGCGCGAAGCAGAGTGCCAGGCTGCAGAGCAGCAGCCCGGTGCGCACGCCGAGCCCCATGTACCAGGACAGGTCCATCTTCTCGTAGCTGTTCTTGAAGTAGAACGGCGCGAGCGGGGCCTTGGGCGCGATGAGGATGGCCACGGCCGCGGCGGCGAGGATGGTGACCACCGACACGATCTTGATCCACAGCCGGTTGAGCAGCTCGAAGTGCTCCGGCTGCATGACCAGCCCGATCACGAAGAACGGCAGCAGGCCGAAGAACCGGTCCATGCTGAAGTCGCCGGAGATCTCGGAGAACCCGGCGAACAGGTAGATAGCGATGGCCACCGGGATGGGGAACTTCATCCGCTTCCACACCGGCGTCGACAGCCGCCAGAACAGCAGCGCCAGCAGATACCAGTTGAGCCAGGCCGGGTCGATGATCGTCAGGCTCCACTTCGCCCCGAGGGCGAAGCGCAGCGCGGCGTAGCCGACCTCGACGATCACGTACGGCACGAGGAACGTGTCGACCAGCTTGTTGGTCTTGGCGTTGGAGTTCCAGAAGTTCCTGGACAGGTAGCCGCTGATCAGCACGAACAGCGGCATGTGGAAGGTGTAGATGAAGATGTAGAGGGCCCGGTTGGAGTCGGCGTCGAGGGTCGGCACCAGCGAGTGGCCCACGACGACGAGCGCGATGAGCACGAACTTGACGTTGTCGAGGTAGGGGTCGCGCCTGCGCTTGGGCGGCTGCTCGGCCTGTGGCTCCGATTCGCGCGCCGGCTCCCGCGCCGGGTCGGCCGGCGCCTGGTCCGGGCGGGGGGTGAAGAGCCCTTCGCCGGGGAGCGGCCACCGGGCTCCCGTGTTGGCCGGTCCCGCACTCTCATCGCCGGGAGCGTGGACCGGTGGGGAGTACTTGGTGTCAGACACAGGGAAGTCGCTCAGCTTCGCTCGGGGCCGGGGAACACGACAGGCGACAGCGCCTGCGAGGGCGAGCCGCGTCGCCGACCCGCACCACGATATCCCGTGGCGCGGGTCCTGTCTCACGGCCTGACTGTTCCACAGACAACTTGCAGGTGGCTTACACGCAGACGTTGCGCTGCTGGGACGCGCTGATCGTGTTCTTCTCCACGGCCTCCGACAGCTTGGTGACCCTGACGCCCTTGAAGTCGCTGCCGATGACCAGCTGGAGCACCGGCCCCTTCTTGCCGGCGGCGGCCGGCGTGGTGGTGGGGGCCACCGTGGGCACGTAGGGCTCGGTGGTGCCGGGCTTGACCTTGCCGGCCTGGGGGTCCGGCCCCGGGTTGAGCTTCTTGGCCAGGACGCCGGCGTGGTCGGCACCGGTCTCGGCCGTCTTCGGATAGCGCACCTCGGTGGCCGCCACCGGGGTGCCGTCCGCGGCGGAGTAGTTGCCCAGCCCGACGACCTGGAAGCCCTCCTTGGCGAGCTGGTCCGCGACCTCGCGCGCCTTGCCCGGCACCCCGGTGGCGTTGAGCACCTGGATGCGGACCTGGCCGGGCTTGACGGCGACCTTCGGCGCGGCCGTCGCGGACGGCTCGGGTTCGGGCATCTCGGTGTCGTTGACGATCGAGTTGAACAGCTCGCCCGCCGCGGGCTGCTCCCAGACGACGCGGTTCTTGTCCTCGGGGTCGGGCATCCACGGGACGGTGGTCAGCTTGACGCCCTTGGCGGTCAGGTCCTTGGCGCTGTTGGCGATGTCGAGCAGCTTCTGCGGGTCGTTGGCCAGGTCGGGGTCCATGGTCACCGACTGGGCGGCCGACTTGATGAAGCCGGTGAGCTTGACCGGGTCGGTGAGCAGGTCGTTGCTCGTGGCCTTGGCGATGACCTTGCTGAGGAAGATCTGCTGGCGCTTGATGCGCTGGATGTCGCTGCCGTCACCGTAGTTGCGCAGGCGTACGTAGCCGAGCGCCTTCTCACCGTTGAGCAGGCTCTTGCCGGGAGGGAGGACCAGCTTGGAGTTCTTGTCGTTGACGCCGGACTTGAGGCAGATCTCGATGCCGCCGAGGGAGTCGACGATGTTCTTGAAGCCGCTGAAGTCGACCTCGGCGAAGTGGTTGATGCGGATGCCCGTCAGCGTCTCAAGGGTGGAGATCGTGCAGGCGATGCCGCCGTCGTTGTACGCCGAGTTGATCATCGCTCTGTGGGGCGGCATCTCCTGCTTGGTCTTCTCGTTCTTGCACTTGGGGATGTCGACCATCGAGTCGCGCGGGAAGCTGACGAGCCGCGCCTGGTCGCGGTTGGGGGAGATGTGCAGCAGGATGATCGTGTCGGTGCGCTTGCCGCCCGCGTCGGCCAGCCGGGCCGTCTCCTGGCCGTATCTCGCGTTGCCGTCGCCCGCGCGGGTGTCGGAGCCGACCAGCAGCACGTTCAACGCGCCGGTGTCGCGGGGGCGGGGGGTGATGATGTCTTCCTTGACGTTCTTCTTGTTGATCGCGTCGAACGCGTCGCGGTAGACGACGTAGCCGGTCAGGGAGCCGGCGACCATGAGGGAGGTGGCGGCGATGCTGACCCAGGCCAGCACGCGCATCCTGCCGCCGCCTCCGCCGCCGTCCCTGCCGCGGTGGCCGCGCTGGGGGTCCTTGGGGGGCGGCGCCGCGGCGGCGAGCCTGCGTGCCATCCTGCTGCCGGGCTGGGGCGGGGCGGCCCTGGTGTCCTCTACGGACACGCCTCTGTAGTCACTCATGCGCCCCCTAGCCTCGTCACTGCGCGTCATACGCCGGCTCGGTCGTTCTGCGCCATGAGACTAGGTCACTCGCGGCGCCGCCGCAGCCATGACTGGAGGAATCGACCGTGACCCAGGCGTGATGATACAGGGGCAAAGCATACTCAGACCTGGACATCTCGTGGAATATCGCGTGTAAATTCTTTGTCCTTCCCGCAGCTCAGCGCCGCCGCCAGACAGGCGAGCGGCACCGCCGGCAGCACGTACCGGTAGTCGAACTCGGCGGCGGCCGCCGGAGTGACCAAGAGCACAACGGCCACGGACCAGGGGAGAATCCAGAGGGCAGGGCCGGAACCCCCGCTCGCGCCGTACCGGAGGCGCCGCCGGCCGGAGACGATCGGCGGCACGAGCAGGACCGCCAGCAGGACCGTGCCCGGCAGGCGCGCCACGTCCTGGTAGCCGCGCATCCAGCCGGCGTACGGCTCGACGATCGAGGTGCCGATGGGGCCCTGCTCGTAGAGCTTGGCGAACTCGGTCCCGACCCGCGCCGGGTAGCGGCCCGGCGGGCCCGGCGGGGTCTCGGGGAACTGGTAGTAGTCGTAGATCTCCTGGTCGGGGTAGACGGGCCGGCCCCACAGGAACGAGCGGCCCAGCTCCGCCAGCACCGAGCCGGCGTAGTCGAGCGGCTGAGTGCGGATGGCCAGCAGCGCGAACCGCATGGCCAGGTCGTCGGTCTCCTCGGTGAATGTGATCCCCGGCAGGGCGACGATCGGGGCGTCCTTGGCCCAGATGTACTCCTGCGACGGCGGCCTGCGGTCGGCCGGGCGCGGGTCGCAGAGCGCCTTCAGGTCGGCGGGCGGGTTCATCCTGGCGCAGTCGGCGAACGACATCGTGCGGGCGTAGAGGAAGACGCCGTTGGCGCCGACGATGCCGGCCCGCTGGTAGGTGGCGTAGAACCAGCCGCCGTAGGCCAGGATCGGCACCAGCGCCGCCACCAGCATGATCCAGGCGGGCCTGACCTGCCGCCGCAGCACGAACCAGGCCGCCAGCAGCACGATCAGCGGCTGTCCCACGGTCCGGGTGAGCGAGGCGGCGGCCAGCAGCAGCCCGACCGTGACCGCCCTGGGCCGCCCGGAGAGCGCGAGCGCGACGGCGGCGACGACCAGGAACATGAAGAGCGTGTCGGAGACGAGCAGGTGCTCCAGCTGGATCTGGTACGGCTCCACCAGCACGGGGACGGCGGCCAGGGTCGCGATCCACCGGCGGGCGCGCCGTACCGCCACCCAGTAGACCAGCACCCCGGTGGCCAGCCCGAGCAGGTGCTGCGCCGCGGTGACCGCGCCGAAGGAGTGGAGCGGCTCCAGCAGCTTCATGAACATCGAGTAGCCCGCCGGGCGGACCAGGTCCGGCCGCGGCCGCATGACGGTGACCACGTACGTGTAGGAGTCGGGGAACCACAGCGCCGGCCGGTAGCCGAGCATCGTGATCACCCGCAGGGCGGTCCCGGCCGCCAGGATCGCCAGGAACCAGCCGTGCCGTCGCGCGAACCCCGCCCGCGCGACCTCCCGATCTTCCGCCACGCCGCGTACGCTACCGGCCCCCGCCGCCCGCGCCGTCATCACGGAAGAGGGGGAGAGCGGAAGGCCCCACCGATGGCGGCGGGCCGGTTCGCGGCGCGGCGCCGCGGTGCGCACGGTGCCGTCGTGATGTTGGATACGCTCGCTCACCTGATGAGAATCGCCTGGTTGGACCCGACGCGGAGGCCGCCGGCGGGCCGGGTGCTCGCCGTGGTCTCGGTGCTGCCCGCGCTGGCCGTGGCGGGCTGGCTGCTGGTCGCGCTGCCGCTGCTCGCGCTCGGCGTCTACCGGCCGGCGATCGCGGTGCCGCTCGGGCTGGTGGCCGCCGCGCTGCTGTGCCTGGCGGGCACGCGCGGGCCGGTCAAGGCGGTGGAGGCGGTGGAGGCCACCGCCGGGCAGGTGGCGGCGGTGGCCGCGGTCGCGCTCGGCTCCGGCCTGTTCAACGCGGTCATGCACGGCGAGCAGCTCGCGGTCCGCCGCGACCCGTCCACCTACGCGCAGTACGCCATCTGGCTGGCCCGCGAGGGCTTCCTGCCGATCCCCACGCAGGTGGCGGCGTTCGGCGGCCCCGACCCGTCGCTGATCTTCGAGAGCGTGGGCTTCTACGCCTACGACGGCGCCGTGGTGCCGCAGTTCATGCCGGGCGCCCCCCTGCTGTTCGCGTTCGGGGAGTGGGCGGGCGGGCTGTTCCTGATGCCGGCCGTGCTGGGCGCGCTGGCGGTGCTCACCCTGGCCGGGCTGGCGGCGCGGCTGGCGGGCGGGCGCTGGGCGGCGGTGGCGGCGACGGCGTTCGCCTGCTGCCTGCCGATCCTCTACACCTCGCGGACCACGTTCAGCGAGATCCCGTCGGCGCTGCTGCTGCTCGGCGGGCTGGCGCTGGTGTACGACGCCCTCTACGGGCAGGGGCGGCGGCTCGGGGCGGCGCTGGGCGGGCTGACGCTCGGGCTGGCCGTGCTGGTGCGGGTGGACGCGCTGCGCGACGTGCTGCCGGTGCTGGCGTTCGCGGGCGTGCTCGTCGCGATGGGCCGCCGGTCGCCGGGCCGCCCGGGAGAGCTGGGAGCGCCGCTGCTGGCCGGTCTCGCCGCCGGGGCGGGCCTCGGCCTGGCCGCCGGCTACGGGCTGTCGCGGCCCTATCTGACCTATCTGTCGAGCTCGCTCCGCCCGCTGCTGCTGATCTGCGCCGCCGTCGTGGTGCTCACGCTCGCCGGTACGGCCGCCGCGCCGCTGCTGGCCAGGCTCCGGCCGCCGCGATGGCTGCCGACGGCCGGGGCGGCGCTGGTGGTGCTCGTCGTGGCCGCGCTGGCGGTGCGGCCGTGGGTGCAGACGGTGCGCCGCGTCCCCGACAACGAGGAGGACCGGCTCACCGCCACCTTCATCGAGCAGATCCAGCGGGCCAACGGCCTGCCCGCCGACGGCACCCGCCTGTACTTCGAGAACACCCTGCACTGGCTGGCCTGGTACGTCGGCGTCCCGGCCCTCGTGCTCGCCACCCTGGCCGCGGCGGTGCTGACGCGCCGGCTGCTGCGCGGACGCGGCCTGCCGTGGCTGCTGCCGCTGCTGGTCATCGGCTGGGCCACACTCGCCACGCTGCTGCGCCCGGCCATCACCCCGGACCATCCGTGGGCCGCGCGCCGGCTGGTGCCCCTGGTGATCCCCGGCGTGATCCTGCTGGCCGTGTGGGGCGCGGAGCGGCTGCGCGAACGGGCGGCCAAGGGCACGCGGCCGCGCCGCTGGGTCGTGCCCGCCTGCGCGCTGCTGCTGGTGGCGCCGCCCGCGGTGATCTCGATCGGCACCGCGTTCACGCCCGTCGGCCGGGGCGAGGCGGCGGCGGTGGCGGCCATGTGCGCGCGCATCCCGCGCGACGCCTCGGTGCTCGTGGTCGAACGGGTCACCGGCGACCGGTTCACCCAGGTCGTCCGCGGCACCTGCGGCGTCCCGGCCGCCCAGGTGAAGAGGCAGGACGGCGACACCGCGTCGGGGCGCGACGTGCGCCGCCTGATCGAGCGCGTGCGGGCCGCCGGGCGGGTCCCGGTCGTGCTGGCCGCCGAGGAGAGCCAGGTGGCCCCGTACGGGCCGGCCACGTGGCTGATCGGGCTGGTCACCCGGCAGGACGAGCGGTCGCTCACCGAGCCGCCCGACGGCACCTGGTCACTGCGGATCAACGTGTGGATGGCCCTGCCTTGACCTGCGATGTGCACGCGGCCACCAGCGGGGCAGAGTACCCTCGTCCCACGTGAGCACGCACAGAGCCCCCGTGTCCCCAGCCTTCGCGACAAGGTGGATTCGCCGTGGATGAGGAAACCCCGTACGTCACCATCGTCCTGCCGTGTTACAACGAGCAGGACCATGTCATCGACGAGGTCGACCGCATCACCAGGGCGATGGACTCCAGCGGCTACACCTACGAGCTGGTCGCGGTCGACGACTGCTCGACCGACGACACGCTGGACCGGCTCAAGCAGGCCGCGCCTCTCTACCCGCACCTGCGCATCCGGGCCTTCCACCGCAACGGCGGCTCGGGCACCGTGCGCAGGATCGGCACACAGGAGGCCAGGGGCGAGATCGTCGTCTGGACCGACGCCGACATGACCTACCCCAACGAGCGCATCCCCGAGCTGGTGCAGATGCTGGAGAAGGACCAGACGATCGACCAGGTCGTCGGGGCCCGCACCAGCGAGGAGGGCTCGCACAAGCTGCTCCGGGTGCCCGCCAAGTGGGTCATCCGCAAGGTCGCCGAGATGCTCGCCGGGCAGAAGATCCCCGACCTCAACTCCGGGCTGCGCGCCTTCCGCAAGTCAGTGGCCAGGCCCTACCTGCGGCTGCTGCCGCCCGGGTTCTCCTGCGTCACCACGATCACGCTGTCGTTCCTGTCCAACCAGCACGACATCTACTACCTGCCGATCGACTACGCCAAGCGGGCCGGCAAGTCGAAGTTCAGCTTCGTCTCCGACGCCTACCGCTACATCCTGCAGGTGCTGCGGATGATCATGTACTTCAACCCGCTCAAGGTGCTCATGCCGCCCGCGCTGTGGCTGGTCGGCATCGGGTTCGCGAAGGGCGTGTGGGACATGATCCAGCACCCGTTCTACTTCCCGGCCAACACCGTCATGATCTTCCTGTCGGGGATGCTGATCGGGTCGGTGGCGCTGCTGGCCGACCTGATCGTGCGGTCCCGGGGGGACTGAGCGTGCGCATCGCGATCGTCGGCCCCACCTACCCCTACAAGGGCGGCGGGGCCCAGCACACCACCGAGCTGGCCCACCGGCTGGCGGCGCTCGGTCACGACGTGGTCATCGAGTCCTGGCGGGCGCAGTACCCGTCGTTCCTCTACCCGGGGCAGCAGACGATCGACGCGCCGGAAGGCGTCCCGTACCCGAAGGTGCTGCGCGAGCTCGACTGGCGCCGGCCCGACGGGTGGGTGGCGGCCGGGCGGCGGCTGCGCGCCGCCGACCTGGTGGTACTTGCCGTGCTCAGCCCGGTGCAGGTGCCGCCCTACCTCGGCGTCCTGGCCGGGCTGCGGGGCCGGGCCCGTACGGTCGCGCTCTGCCACAACGTGCTGCCGCACGAGCGCAAGCCGTACGACCGGCCGCTGATGAAGGCGCTGCTCAGGCGGACCGGGGTGGTGCTCACCCACTCCGAGCAGCAGGCCGGGCTGGCCCGCGAGCTGACCTCCAGGCCGGTCCGGGTGGCCGCGCTGCCGCCGCACCTGCCCTCCACCCACGCCGCGCGCTCCGACCGGGTGCACCGGCGGCTGCTGTTCTTCGGCATCGTGCGCCCGTACAAGGGGCTCGACCTGCTGCTGCGGGCGCTGCCGCCGGAGGTGTCGCTGACCGTGGCCGGGGAGTTCTGGGGCGGGCTCGACGAGACCCGGGCGCTGGTCCGCGAGCTGGGCCTCGGCGACCGGGTCGACCTGCGGCCCGGTTACGTCGCCGCCGAGGACGTGCCGGGGCTGTTCGCCGGGGCCGACGCGCTCGTGCTGCCCTACCGCAGCGCCACGGCCAGCCAGAACGTGTGGCTCGCGCACGAGCACGGCGTCCCGGTGATCGCGACCCGGGTGGGGGCGCTCGCCGACCACGTCACCGACGGCGTCGACGGGCTGCTCGTGGAGCCGGGCAGCGCCGACGCGCTCAGGGACGCGATCGAGCGGTTCTACGTCTCGGGCGAGCCGGAGAGGTTGCGGTCGGGGGTCAAGGCCGTCGACCCCGACCCCTTCTGGGTCGCGTACACCGCGGCCCTGCTCGGCTGACGGCCCAGCAGGAGCGCCAGCCCTGCGGCCGTCACGTCGGCGAAGGTGAACGCCAGCCGCGACACCACCGCGATCGCGAGCGCCGGGCCGGTGCCGAGGATGGGGTGGAGCACCAGCACCAGCGCGCCCTCCCGGACGCCCACCCCGGCCGGCACCAGGAACGCCAGCAGCCCGGTCGACCAGGCGAACGCGTAGGCCCCGGTCGCGATCACGTACAGGTCCCAGCGGCCCGCCAGCATCCAGATGTGGAGCCCGTACACGAGCCAGCCGACCACCGTCCACGCGACCGTGACCAGCACCGTGCGGCCGGGCAGCACGGTGTCGAGCGTGTCGCGGCGGGCCAGCCGCAGGGCGAGGTTGAGTCCCCAGGTGAGCACCTTCGGGTGCATGCAGACGGCGATCACCGGCAGCAGGAGCAGCAGGTACCACGCCTGCCGCACCACCTCCTGGGTGGCCAGCGTGGCGGCGGCGATGGCGATGCCCACGCCCAGGTTGATCACCAGCGCCAGCGAGATGCACGCGAACGTGCGGCGCGGCGGGCTGCCGTGGTCGCGGCCCAGGTCCATCATCGCGGCGTACGCCCAGATCGCCCCGGGGATGTACTTGCCGAGCTGGCCCACGAACATGATCCGCCCGGCGGTCCGCACCGGCATCGGCGAGCCCAGCCCGGCCAGCACCTGCCGCCAGGCGAGCAGCATGAAGAACTGGCCGAGCAGCACGGCGGCGAACGCGCCGGCGACCGCCCACGGTGAGATCTCGGCGACGGCCGCCGCCGTGTCGTCCCAGTTGACGGCCAGGCCGTAGCCCAGGAACCCGAGCGCGACCAGCGCCAGGACGATGCGCAACAGGCGACGGAGCATCCCGCAAGGCTACGGTGTTCGCGCAGGTGAAAGCCAGTCACCGAATGACGAACAGGCACACAGCGCGTGAGATCGGTACGGCCGGGCGTGACCGGGATCGGCCGCCGGCCGGGGCGGGCGCGGGTACTGTTGGGCGACGTGGGGAAGCAACGGGTCGCGCAGCTGGCCTACTCCGAGTTCCAGGCGGCGATGCTCGACGAGGAGAAGCGCCGGCGCAAGGCCGCGAAGATCATCGCGGTGCTGGAGCACTTCCACGGGCCGCTCGGCGGGCTGACCGTCGGCGACGTCGGCTGCTCGGCCGGGTTCATCGCCGACGAACTGGCCGCAGCCGGGGCCAAGCACACCCTCGGCATCGACATCGACGTGCCGGGGCTGCGCAAGGCGGCCGACCGGTTCGGCGAGCGGGTGGCGTTCGTCTGCGGCGACGGCACGGCGCTGCCGTTCCCCGACGGGTCGATCGACGTGCTGGTGTTCAACCACATCTACGAGCACGTGGTCGACCCCGACGCCGTGGTGGCCGAGATGCACCGGGTGCTCGCCGACGACGGCGTGCTCTACCTCGGGCTGGGCAACCGGCTGGGCGTCATGGAGCCGCACTACAAGCTGCCGTTCCTGTCCTACCTGCCGCCCTCGCTCGCCGACCGGTACGTGCGCGCGTCCGGGCGGGCCGACCACTACTACGAGCGCTTCCGCACGCGGCGCGGGCTGCGCAGGATGCTGCGCGCCTTCCACGTGTGGGACTACACGTTCCCGGTCCTCGCGACGCCCGAGCGGTTCGCGGGCGGCGAGCTGTTCCCCGGCGTCCCGGGCCGCGCGGCCCGGGCGCTGCTGGCCCGCACCCCGCGCGCGGCGCTGCGGCTGCTGCTTCCGCTCGTGCCCACGTACCTCTGGGTCGCGACCAAGACGCCGCGCCGGCCGGTCGGCGCGGCCCTGCCCCAGCCACCCGAACGGGTCCGGCCGCTGTGACGGACCGTCCCCGCTCCGGCGCCTCCCCGATCCCCCGCGACGACGAGGGAACGATGGACTCGCCCGCTCCCGCCTCCACCGGTAGGGGCTGGTGGCGTAAGGCGGTCCGGGGCGGGTTCCTGGTGGTGGCGCTGGGGTTCGGGGCGTGGGCCGTGGCGTCGCGGTGGGACGAGGTCGCCGCCGGGTTCCGCGAGCTGACCCCGGCGATGGTGGCCGCCTCGCTGGCCGCCGTGGTGGGCGCGCTGCTGGGCGCGATGCTGACGTGGCGGACGCTGCTGGCCGACCTCGGGTCGCGGCTGCCCGTACGGAGCGCCGCCAAGGTGTTCTTCGTGGGCCAGCTCGGCAAGTACATCCCGGGGGCCGTGTGGCCGATGCTGGCGCAGATGGAGATGGGCCGCGAGCTGGGGGTGCCGCGGGCGCGGAGCGCGGCGGCGTTCTTCCTGATGATGCCGGTCCAGCTCGCCAGCGGGCTGCTGGTGGCGTTCGGCACGCTGGGGTGGGACCGGTTCGGGTGGCTGCTGCTCCTGGTTCCTGTGCTGCTCGTGCTGCTGGAGCCGAAGGTGGTCAACGCGGTGATCGGCTTCGGGCTGCGCAGGCTGAAGCGGGAGCCGCTGGAGCGGCCGCTCACCCGCAAGGGGATGCTCGCGGCGCTCGGCTGGGCGCTGGCGGGCTGGGCCTGTTACGGGGTGCACCTCTATTTCGTCGCCCCGCAGGGCGGGCTGCTCTTCGCCGTGGGGGCGTTCGCGCTGTCGTGGTGCCTGGGCATCATGACGTTCGTGGTGCCCGCCGGGGCGGGGGTCAGGGAGGTGGCCATGGTGGCGGCGCTGGCGCCGGTGATGGACGCCGGACCGGCCATCGCGGTCGCGCTCACGTCCCGGGTGGTGATCGTGCTGGGCGACCTGCTCTGCGCTGGAGTAGCTGGATTGTCCGCAAGGCGTATCTCCGTGTGATTTGGCACACGTTTTAGGGGACGCTGGTCATAAGGTGGAAGAAGAGGGGGGCTGCCGAGCCCCGCGTTGATCTTGAGGGGAGAAGATCACCGTATGCCTCGAGTGCTCATCGACGCGGCGGCGGTTCCCGCCGACCGCGGAGCTCTGATCAGATACGTCGACGGATTGGTCGCGGCGCTCGACCGGGGGGGCGCCGACCTGGCCGTGGTCTGCCAGCGGGCCGACGCCGGCCGCTACAGACGCCTCGCGCCCTCGGCGCAGGTCCTCCCCGGCCCCGTCTCGATCACGAACCGGGCCGCCCGGCTCGCCTGGGAGCAGACCGGCCTGCCGCTGCTCGCCCGTCAGACCGGCGCCGACGTGATCCACGCCCCCTACTACTCCATCCCGCTCCGCTCGGGCCTGCGGACGGTGGTGACCGTGCACGACGTCACCTGGTTCACCGAGCCCGAGCAGCACAGCCCGGCCAAGGCCTCGTTCTTCCGCTCCGCGACCCGCACCGCCGTGCGCCACGCGAACCGGGTGATCGTGCCCTCCAAGGCGACCAGGGACGAACTGGTGCGGGTGCTCGACGCCGACCCGACCCGCATCGACGTCGCCTACCACGGCGTCGACCAGAGCCAGTTCCACCCGCCCTCGGAGGCGGAGATCCGGCGGGCGGCCAGCCGGTGCGGGCTGCACGGGCAGCAGTACGTGGCCTTCCTGGGCGCGCTGGAGCCGCGCAAGAACGTGCCCAACCTGATCCGCGGCTTCGCCAGGGCGGTCAAGGACCTGGACAAGCCGCCGGCGCTGGTGCTCGGCGGCGGCGTGCACGAGAACGACGTCGACGCGGCCTGCCGCGAGGTGGAGGCCACGGTCAAGGTGGTGCGGCCGGGCTTCATGGCGGCGCCCGACCTGGCCGGGTTCCTCGGCGGCGCGCTCGTGGTGGCGTTCCCGTCGCGGGGCGAGGGGTTCGGGCTGCCGGTGCTGGAGGCCATGGCCTGCGGCGCGCCGGTGCTCACCACCCACCGCACGTCGCTGCCCGAGGTCGGCGGTGACGCGGTCGCCTACACCGAGCCCGACGCCGACGGCATCGCCCGGGGGCTGGCCGAACTGCTGGCCTCGCCCGGCAGGAGGCGGCAGCTCAGCGAGGCGGGACTGGCCAGAGCGCGCGAGTTCACCTGGGAGGCGTCGGCGGAGGCCCACCTGAGCTCCTACCAGCGGGCGACCGAATAGTTCGCTACCCTCGCACAACTATGGAGAGCTCTTTGCCGGACCTCGAGGCGATCCTCCTTGTCGGAGGGCGTGGCACGCGCCTGCACCCGCTGACGCTGGGCACGCCGAAACCGCTGTTGCCGACGGCCGGTGTGCCGTTCCTGGCCCACCAGCTCGCGCGGGCCCGCGCGGCCGGGGTGCGCCGGATCGTCTTCGCGACCTCGTACAAGGCGGCGATGTTCGAGCCGGTGTTCGGCGACGGGGCGGAGCTGGGGCTCTCGCTGGAGTACATGACGGAGGAGACGCCGCTCGGCACCGGCGGCGCCATCCGCAACGCCGCCGAGGCGCTCGGCTCCGGGCCGTCCGATCCGGTCCTGGTGCTCAACGGCGACATCCTGTCGGGTCACGACATCGGCGAGCAGGTGCGCCTCCACCTGGCGCGCCAGGCCGCTGTAACGCTCCATTTGACCGAGGTGGAGGATCCGGCCAGGTTCGGCTGCGTGCCCACCGACGACGACGGGCGGGTGACCGCGTTCCTGGAGAAGACGCCCAACCCGGTGACCAACCGGATCAACGCCGGCTGCTATGTGTTCACCCGGTCGGTCATCGACGAGATCCCGCGTGACGAGGTCGTGTCGGTGGAGCGCGAGACGTTCCCCGGGCTGATCGAGTCGGGACAGCCGGTGCTGGGGTACGCGACCCGCACCTACTGGCTGGACGTCGGCACCCCGGCGGCCTTCGTGCAGGGCTCGCGCGACCTGGTGCTCGGCCGGCTGGAGTCGCCGGCGATGCCGGGCCCCACCGGCGAGTTCCTGGCGCTGCCCGGCTCGTCGGTCTCGCCGGAGGCCAAGGTGCGCGACGGCACGTCCGTGTGCGCGGGCGCGACGGTCGAGGCGGGCGCCACGGTGGCCGGGTCCGTGCTGTGCGAGGGCGCGGTGGTCGAGGGCGGCGCGGTCGTCACCGACTCGGTCCTGGGCCGGGGCGCGCGGGTGCGGACGGGCGCGGTGGTGAGCGACGCGGTGATCGGCGACGGCGCGGTCGTGGGGCCGGGCAACGAGCTGCGGGCCGGGGTGCGCGTCTGGCCGGGCGTGGAGCTGCCGGAGCGTTCCATCCGCTACTCCAGCGACGCCTGACTCCACGGATCCGCCCGCCGTCCCGCCGGGTGGCCGGGTGGCGGCAGACTGGAAGGGTGGAGGAGCGCACCTGGGTCCCGGAGGGCCCGCTGGACGTGGCGCTGGCGCTGGCGCCGCACCGCCGGGGCGGCGGCGACCCGGCCTGGCGGCGGACGCCCGACGGCGCGATCTGGCGCACCTGCCGCACCCCCTCCGGGCCCGCGACGCTGCGGGTGTCGGTGACGGGCGGGCGGGTGCGCGGCCAGGCCTGGGGGCCGGGAGCCGGGTGGATGCTCGACGGCCTGCCTGCGCTGCTCGGCGCCGAGGACGACTTCTCCGGGTTCGAGATCAGGCACGAGATCCTGCGCGAGGCGGTGCGCCGGCACGCCGGGCTGCGGATCGGCAGGACGGGCCGGGTGATGGAGGCCCTGGTGCCGGCGGTGCTGGAGCAGAAGGTCGTCGGCCAGGAGGCCTGGCGGGCGTGGCGCTGGCTGCTGCACCGCTACGGGGAGCCCGCTCCCGGGCCGGCCCCCGAGGGCATGCGGGTGGTGCCTGAGCCGTCGGCGTGGCGGGAGATCCCGGTCTGGCACTGGCACCGCTCGGGCGCGGAGACGGTGCGCGCCAGGACGATCGCCACCGCCGCCTGGCACGCCGCCAAGCTGGAGGCGGCCGCCACCAGCGAGGAGCTCGACCGGCTGCTGCGGGCGCTGCCGGGCGTCGGGGTGTGGACGTCGGCGGAGGTGCGCCAGCGGGTCTTCGGCGACCCCGACGCGATCAGCGTCGGCGACTACCACCTGGCCAAGATCGTGGGGTACGCGCTGACCGGCGAGAAGACCGACGATCCGGGCATGCTGCGCCTGCTGGAGCCGTACCGGGGCCATCGCCACCGGGCCGGCCTGTTCATCACGCTCACCGGCCGGCGGCCGCCCGCCCGCGGCCCCCGGATGGCGCCCAGGGACTACCGCGCCTTTTAGCCGCCCCTGAGTGCGATGCGGGAACCCAGGCCGACGTAGTGTGCCGCTATGACCGTTGTCAGTGATTCGGCCATGCGCCGCGCCCTCGCCCGAGCCCGTGACGGCAAGGCGCTCGACCGTACCGAGGCGACCGTGCTGCTGCACGCGCGCGGCGAGCACCTCGACACCCTGCTCGGGCATGCCTCCCGGGTGCGGGACGCCGGGCTGGAGGCCGTCGGCCGCGCCGGGATCATCACCTACAGCCGGAAGGTGTTCATCCCGCTGACCAGATTGTGCCGGGACCGCTGCGGCTACTGCACGTTCGCCACCGCCCCGCACAAGCTGCCGTCGCCGTTCCTGTCCCCTGACGAGGTGCTGGAGATCGCCAGGCAGGGCGCCGCGCTGGGCTGCAAGGAGGCGCTGTTCACGCTGGGCGACCGGCCGGAGGACCGCTGGCACCAGGCCCGAGAGTGGCTGGACGCGCACGGCTACGACGACACGCTGTCGTACGTGCGCGCGATGGCGATCAGGGTGCTGGAGGAGACCGGGCTGCTGCCGCACCTCAACCCGGGCGTGCTGAGCTGGCGTGACCTGCAGCGGCTCAAGCCGGTGGCGCCGTCCATGGGCATGATGCTGGAGACCACCTCGCGCCGCCTGTTCGAGGAGAAGGGGCAGCCCCACTACGGATCGCCGGACAAGGATCCGGCGGTGCGGCTGCGGGTGCTGGAGGACGCGGGGCGCAGCAACGTGCCGTTCACCACCGGCATCCTCATCGGCATCGGGGAGACGGTCGAGGACCGGGCCGAGTCGATCTTCGCGATCCGGCGGGTGGCCCGCGAGTACGGCGGCATCCAGGAAGTGATCGTGCAGAACTTCCGCGCCAAGCCGGACACGGCGATGCGCGGCCTGCCGGACGCCGACCTGGAGGAGCTGGCCGCCACCATCGCCGTGACCCGGCTCGTGCTCGGGCCGAAGGCGCGCGTGCAGGCCCCGCCGAACCTCGTCGACGCCGAGTACGCGCTCATGATCAGGGCCGGGATCGACGACTGGGGCGGCGTGTCGCCGCTGACCCCGGACCACGTGAACCCGGAGCGGCCGTGGCCGCAGATCGACGAGCTGGCGGCCCGTACCGCCGAGTCGGGGTTCCGGCTCAGGGAAAGGCTGACGATCTACCCCGAGTACGTCCAGGCGGGCGAGCCGTGGCTGGACCCGCGGCTGGCGGCGCACGTCGCCGCGCTGGCGGAGCCGGAGACCGGGCTGGCCAGGGAGGGCGCGCTGCCCGAAGGGCTGCCCTGGCAGGAGCCCGACGGCGGCTTCGCCCCGGGCGGGCGGGTGGACCTGCACGTCGAGGTCGACACCACGGGCCGCACCCACGACCGGAGGGACGACTTCGACCACGTGTACGGCGACTGGGAGGCCCTGCGCGACCGCCTCCCCGCCGCGACCGGCGGCGCCGGGACGCCCGCCGAGATCAGGAAGGCGCTGAGCAGGGCCGCGAGCGACCCCGCGGGGCTCACCGACGACGAGGCGGTGGCGCTGCTGTCCGCCGACGGCCGGGCGCTGGAGGAGCTGGCCGGGATCGCCGACGACCTGCGCCGGGAGGCGGCCGGCGACGACGTGACGTACGTGGTCAACAGGAACATCAACTTCACCAATGTCTGCTACACCGGCTGCCGGTTCTGCGCCTTCGCCCAGCGCCGGACGGACGCGGACGCGTACACGCTCAGCCTGGAGCAGGTGGCCGACCGGGCGGAGGAGGCGTGGCAGGCGGGCGCCACCGAGGTGTGCATGCAGGGCGGCATCCACCCGGACCTGCCCGGGACCGCGTACTTCGACATCGCCAGGGCGGTCAAGGCGCGCACGCCCGGCATGCACGTGCACGCGTTCTCGCCGATGGAGGTCATCAACGGCGCCAGCCGGGCGAACCTGTCCATCGAGGAGTGGCTGCGCGGGGCGCGCGAGGCCGGGGTCGACTCGCTGCCGGGGACGGCCGCCGAGATCCTCGACGACGACGTGCGCTGGGTGCTCACCAAGGGCAAGCTGCCCGCCGCCGAGTGGATCGAGGTCGTCACCACCGCCCACCGGGTGGGCCTGCCGACCACGGCCACCATGATGTACGGGCACGTGGACAACCACCTGCACTGGGTGCGGCACATCAAGCTGATCAGGCGGCTGCAGGAGGAGACCGGCGGCTTCTCCGAGTTCGTGCTGCTGCCGTTCGTGCACACCAGCGCGCCCATCTACCTGGCGGGCGTGGCCAGGCCGGGGCCCACCGCGCGGGAGAACCGCGCCGTGCACGCGCTGGCCAGGATCCTGCTGCACGGCGCGATCCGCAACATCCAGTGCTCCTGGGTCAAGCTCCAGGACGACCTGTGCCGCCAGGTGCTCCAAGGCGGCGTGAACGACCTGGGCGGCACCCTCATGGAGGAGACGATCAGCCGGATGGCCGGCTCGGAGAACGGCTCGTACAAGACCATCAGCGAGCTGCGGGCCATGGCGGAGGTCACCGGGCGGCCGGTCCGTCAGCGCACCACCGAGTACGGCACGCCGACGGAGGAGCGGCTGGCCGCCTCGGCCGCCAGTGACGGCGTGTGCCAGAGCGTGCGCAGGGTGCTGCCGCTCGCCTAGATATAACGAGTTCTAGTTAGACTTGCGTCCGCACCGGGAGGCACTGGGAGAATCGCCAACCCCCTTCGGAGAGAGGTTCACCGTGCGTTTGGGCCGACATCGCGCCGCGCTGTCTCCCCAGCAGAGACGGGCCAGAGCGCTGCGGCGCGGCATGCTGGCGGGCACGACCGTCGTGGCCGTGGTCGCGGCGGCGGTCGTCGTGGTGTTCGGCGGCGGCGCGGCGGTGTGCGCCACGCGAGAGCCGGTTCTGGTCAGCGTGGCGGCCGCGGTGGACGTGGCCCCGGCCGTCATGGAGGCGGCCGGGCGGTTCAACGAGACCAAGACCACCGCCGGCGGCCGGTGCGTGCTCGTCCAGGTCACCGAGCAGCCGCCGGCCACGGTGTTACGCACGCTGATCGGCGACCGGGTGGGCGTGCTGCGCGACCGGCCCGACGGGTGGGTGGCCGACTCGTCGGCCTGGATCCGGCTGGCGCGCAACCAGGGCGCCGGCGCGCTGCCGGGCGGCGAGACGGTGGTGGCGACCTCCCCGCTGGTGTTCGCCACCCGCTCGTCCCTGGCCGAGCGGTTCGCGGTCGGCAAGACGGAGATGAACTGGCGGATGGTGTTCCCGGCCACCGTCCGCGGCCGGCTCGCGCCCACGGAGGACGAGCCGGACGTCGTCCGGGTGCCCGACCCGTCGCTGGTGGGCGCGGGCATCGCCACCGTCGCCGCCGCCCGCGACGTGGTCGGCACGGGGCCCGACGCGGACAAGGCGCTGACCGCGTTCGTCCGCTGGGCGCAGGCCGGTTCGGCGCCCGACTACCGCAGCATGCTGGCCGCGGTGGACGACCGCACCTTCTGGGAGCGGCCGGTCGTGATCGTGCCCGAGCAGTCGGTGTGGATCCACAACCGCGCCCCGTCGGACGACCCGGTGGTCGCGCTGCACCCGCGGGAGGGCACGATCGCGCTCGACTACCCGTACGTGGTCACCGCCACCGACCCCGCCGTGGCCGAGGCGTCCAAGTCCTTCGCCGACTGGCTGGGCGGCGCCGAGGGCCAGGAGATCGTGCGCCGGGCCGGGTTCCGGTCGGGGGACGGCACGCGGGGGCCCATCTCGCCCGGGCCGGAGCTCCCGACCACGACGCCGAAGGTACGGCCGTCGGTGTCGCCGGAGGACATCGACGAGGCGCTGCGGGCCTGGAGCAGGCTCGCCCCGCCGACGAACATCCTCGTGCTGACCGACACCTCCAAGCACATGGCGCAGAAGCTGAAGGGCGGCGCCACCACCAAGGCGGGCGTCGCGCTGGAGGCGGCCAGGATCGGGCTCCAGCTCTTCCCCGAGTCCACGCGCATGGGGCTGTGGGAGTTCGCGCACCGGGTCGGCGGCATCCAGGACTACCGCGAGCGGGTCGGCCTGGGGTCGATCAACGAGCCGGAGTCAGGCCAGGTGGTCCGGCGCGGCGAGCTGAACCGGCTCACCGCCACCATGCGGGCCCACCCGGAACGGGACAGCTCGCTGTACGACTCGATCCTGCGCGGCTTCCGCAAGGTCGGCGCCGAGTACCGCGAGGAGATGAACAACTCGCTCCTGGTGATCACGGCGGGGAAGGACGACGGCCGCGGCATCAAGATGCCGGCCCTGGTGGAGCGACTGCGCGACGAATGGGACCCGGACCGGCCGGTGCAGATCATCGTCATCGCCTTCGGCGACGGCGTGGACCGCGAAGGGCTGACGGCCATCACCGAGGCCACCAACGGCTCGCTGCACGTGGCCCAGCAGCCGGGGGAGATCATCGACGTGTTCCTGGCCGCCCTGGCCCGCCGCCTGTGCCGCCCCACCTGCAAGCCGGCCCCGTGAGGAAGGGGGCGCCCGGAGGGACGCCCCCTTCGGGTCAGAGGCGCTGCCAGAGGGCGGGCACGTTCGGCGGCTCCCAGCCGGTGAGCGCCGTGTGGGCCTGGATGCAGCGGTAGGTGGCGCCGCCGTACGTCACGGTGGAGCCGACCGCGTAGGCGGTGCCGGCCTTCCAGGTGCCGCCCGGGTTCGAGGTGGGGGTGACCGTCGGGGTCGGGGTGGGCGTGGGCGTCGGGGTGGGGGTCGGGGTGGGCGTCGGGGTGGGGCTCGGGGTGCCGCCGCCGCCGATCTGGAGGTCGATGCAGGCGTAGAAGGCGTTGGGGGTGTCGGCGACGTTCCAGATGGCCAGCACCTTCTGCCTGCCGCTGTAGCCGGAGAGGTTCACGGTGTGGTTGACCTGGGCCGCGGGCTGCCGGCCGCCGTCGTTGAACACGGCGACGCGGTTGGCGCCGACGTAGTACTCCCAGGTGCTGGTGGCGTGGCGGGCTGTGAGCGTCCAGGTGAAGTTGACGGTGCTGCCGACCGAGGTCGCGGGCCAGGGCTTGGACTCGTCGCTGAGCTGGGCGAACCTGCTGATCCCGCCGTGGCAGTTGCGCTGGCCCTTGGGGCCTTCCACGCTCTGCGGCTCGTAGACGATGTCGCCGCAGCCGGAGACCCGGCCCTGGGCGCAGTGCGCCTGCCGGCTGGGCGGCGCGTTGACGTACCCGTGGGCGAGGGCGGGGGTGGCGGAGACGACCGTGGTGGCGGCGGCGGTCGCCGCCACCGACAGGACCGTGAGCAACCTTCGCATCGAGGGCTCCTTTACCTTGGGGGGTTGGCCCAAATGTAAAGGAAAGTTTCCTAACAGTGAACTGGTTCGTGACTTTTCATGAGAACGGCCGGTCAACAGCAGGCACGGTCACGGATCACCGGGTCAGGATGAAGTCCGCGGCCTCACGCGGCGCCCGGTCACGCGGGGGAGCGGCGGCGTGGCCGACCGCGACGCACCCCATCGGGTCCCACGCCTCCGGCAGGTCGAGCACCTCACGCACCACCGGACGGCAGAACATGGTCGACGACACCCACGCCGAGCCCAGCCCTTCGACGGCGAGCTGGACCAGGAAGTTCTGCACCCCCGCGCCCGTCGCCACCACGAACATCTCCCGCTCCGCCGCGTTGCGCCGCTCGTCGCGGTACGTGTGCGAGCCCGCCATCACCAGGCACGGCACCACCAGGTAGGGGGCGTGGCGCAGCACGTCGCCGCGCCTGACCCGCTTGGCGATCGACTCCTCGGTGAACCCGTCGCCGCGCAGGTCGGCGATCCACGCCTCGCGCATGGCGTCGAGCAGCCGCGCCCGGGTCGCGGCGGACTCCACCAGCACGAACCGCCACGGCGTCGTGTGGTGCGGGGCCGGCGCCGCGATGCCCGCCGCCACGGCCCGCCGCACCGCCTGCGGATCGACCGGCCGGTCGGCGAACTCCCTGATGGTCCGGCGGGCGAACACCACGTCGCGCGACCCGTACCGGAACAGGTCCTCGTCGGCGGGCCGCAGCAGCGGCCGGACCCCGGGACCGTCGTCCTCGGTCACCAGGTGGGACAGTCCGCGCACGACCGCCACCGGGACCCCGTCGAGCTTGCCCTTGACCAGCTCGGCGGCGGCGGCGATCTCGTCGGCCAGGGCCGTCACGGTGGCGCTGAGCGGGTTGCCGTGGGTGTCGGTGCCGCCCCTGAAGTCGGCCAGCGGGACCACCCCGGCCGCACCGATGGCCACGTCCGTCAGCCCGTGACGCCACGGCCGGCCGAAGGTGTCGGAGACGATCACACCGACGCGGCGGCCCAGCCCGGCCCTGATCCGGCGCGCCGAGGCGTCGGGGTCCTCGGGGAGCAGCAGGACCGTGCCGGGCGCGGTGTTGGACGCGTCGACCCCGGCGGCGGCCATGACGAAGCCGTGGCGGGTCTGCGCGATCACGGTGTCGCCGCGCCGGGCGACCACCCGTTCGGTCTCGTCCTCGATGGCCTTGGCCCGGTCCGGGGCCTCGCGGACGCGGCCCTCGGCCTTGCTCACGATCTTGGACGTGACCACGACGATGTCGCCGTCGCGCACGTCCGCGCCGGCCAGCAGGGCGGCCAGATCGTCGCCGGGGCGCACCTCGCCGAGACCCGGCACGCCGAACACCTCCAGGCGCGCGGCGGCGGAGTGGGTGGGGTCAGCGGTCATCGGGAGAGCTCCTGTGCGAGATCGAGGGCGGCGCGGGCGATGGCGGCCGCCGCGTCCTGGTCGGTCATGAGCAGGGGACGGGCCGCCACCCGTACGCCCTCCAGGGCCACCCCCGCGTCCTCCGGCGCCACCAGCCAGCCGTCGACCAGGCCGGCGCCGTACAGCTCCAGCACCGCCTGGGCGCTGGTCTCCACCCCGATCGCGGTCAGGCAGGCGTCGGCCATGCCGCGCACCGGGGCGCCGCCGATGATGGGGGAGACGCCCACCACGGTCTTCGCCGTCAGCGCCTCACGGATGCCGGGAACCTGGAGGATCGTCCCGATGCTGACCACGGGGTTGGACGGCGGCAGGATCACCACGTCCGCGTCGGCGATCGCCTCCAGGACGCCCGGCGCAGGCTTGGCCGCGTCGACGCCGACCAGCGCGAACGACTCCGCCGGGACCGAGGCCCGCAACCGCACCCACCATTCCTGGAAGTGCACGGCGCGCCTGCCGTGCTCGTCGGAGATGATCACGTGCGTCTCGCACCGGTCGTCGGTCATCGGCAGCAGGCGGACCCCCGGCTGCCAGCGGGCGCAGAGCGCCTGGGT
The DNA here is from genome assembly GCF_050936535.1 of Nonomuraea sp. CA-218870. Taxonomy (NCBI): domain Bacteria; kingdom Bacillati; phylum Actinomycetota; class Actinomycetes; order Streptosporangiales; family Streptosporangiaceae; genus Nonomuraea; species Nonomuraea sp. CA-218870. The sequence continues at coordinate 1,805,684 of NZ_JBNJMN010000001.1, forward strand.
GATCTGGGAGAGCGGATAGCCGGCCTCCAGCATCTGGGAGCGGACGATGTGGGTGGCGAAGTCGCGGTCGCCCAGCCCGAACCACTGCGGCTCGACCCCGTACGCGGCCAGTTCCTCCTTGACCGTGTGGGTCTCGCCCGCCCGGCCCCAGCCCTGTTCCTCGTCGATGCCGCCGCCCAGGGTGTACATGACGGTGTCGAGGTCAGGGCAGACCCGCAGGCCGAACAGCGTGATGTCGTCACCGGTGTTGCCGATCACGGTGATCTGGTCGTCGGGGGCGGTGGCGCGCAGCCCGCGCAGGAACCGGGCGCCGCCGATGCCGCCCGCCAGGGACACGATGTGCATGCGGCCAGTCTTCCATCGTGCCGTTTTCGCCCTGCTCCGGTGCCGCGCATGACGGTGGTCGGGGCGCGTATTGAGACCAACGCGCGACCTGTGATCGGAGCGGGTTCTGTGACGATATGGCAAACTCCCTTCGGGCTAAAGGGTCTGATGGGGGTAGTTGTGAACAAACTTGACGTCACCCGGCTGAGAGAGCCGGCCGCCTGGATCATGCTGGCGGCCGGCGGTCTCGACATCCTGCTCGCGATCGGGCGGATCCTGATCGGCTCGGGCGTCGGCTCGATCACCGAGCGCGCGGCCGCGTACGCAGGCGGCCTGACGAGCCCTGTCGTGACCGCGCTGCTGCTCGGGGCGGTGCTCCTGCTCACCAAGGTCGGCCCGCCCTCGCCCAAGGCGAAGATCGTGGCGTACGCGTCGGCGGCCTTCCTGGCGCTGGCCACCCTGTTCGGGGCGCTGTCGCTGCTGCTCGGCCTGTTCGCGGACCTGGGCGCGCGCTCCACCGTGGAGTTCGTGCTCGGCGTCGCGCCCACCCTGGCGCTGACCGCCATCGCCCTGGTCTACCTGCTGCCCCAGGTGCTGCCCCAGCGCCGGCCCGCCGCCCAGGGCTACCCGCAGGGCTTCCCGCCCCAGCAGGGGTACGGCCCGCAGGGCTTCGGCCAGCAGCCCGGGCAGCAGGGGTACGGTCAGCCTCCCCAGCCGGGCCACGGCCCGCAGCCCGGCTTCGGGCAGCCCGCCCCCGGGTACGCGCCGCAGCCCCCGTCCCAGGCCCCTGGTTACTCCCCCCAGCCTCCGTCGCAGGAGTACGCCCCGCAGCCGCCGTCCCAGGGCATCCCCGGGTACGCGCAGCAGGGACCGGACGCCTACCCGCCGCAGTCCGCGTCCCAGCAGCCCATAGCCGCGCTCCCGGCCGCCCCGGCGGACCGCGAGCAGGGGCAGGACCATCAGGCCTTCGACCAGGGCTTCCCCCAGCAGCCCCCGGCCCAGGACCCCTACGCGCCGCCCGCCGCCCAGGACCCGGCGGCCCCGCCCGCCCAGGAGCAGTACGCCCCCGCCCAGGGCGCGTACGCGGCCCCCGCCCCGGCGCAGGACCCGTACACGCCCGCTCAGGACCCGTACGCCCAGCCCGCGCAGGGCTCGTACGCGCCGTCCGCGCAGGGCTCGTACGCCCCGCCTGCACAGGGCTCGTATGCCCCGCCTGCGCAGGACCCGTACGCGCCGCCTTCGCCGGGACAGGAGCAGTACGCGCCGTCCGCGCAGGAGCAGTACGTGCCGCCCGGTCAGGGTCAGGACCCGTACGCGCAGGAACCCGCCCAGGCGCAGTACGCCCCGCCGGCGCAGGACCCCTACGCGCCGCCTCCTCAGGAGCAGTACGCGCCGCCTGGCCAGGGTCAGGACCCGTACGCGCAGCAGCCCGCCCAGGCGCAGTACGCGTCGCCCGCGCAGGACCCGTACGCCTCCCAGGCCCAGCAGCCCGCCTACAACTCCGGTGACACCTCACCGGACGCCGGGTTCAAGCCGCAGGAGTACCAGCCCGCCCCTTACGTCCCCGCCGACAGCCAGCCGAACGTCCACGCCGCGTCGAACCCGTACGCTCCGGCCGACAGCCAGCCTGACGTCTTCGCCCAGCCCGGCTCGTACGCCCCGGCCGACAGTCAGCCGAACGTCCACGCCGCGTCCAACCCGTACGCTCCGGCCGACAGCCAGCCCGACGTCTACGCCCAGCCCCAGTCCTATGCCTCCGGTGACAGCCGGCCCAACGTGTACGGCTCGTACGGGCAGCAGCCGGACAGCCAGGCACAGGCGGGCGGCGGGTTCGGCCAGGCCTACTCCTCGAGCGAGACCGCGCCCAGCGTCCCCTACCCCCCGACCGGGCAGGCCGGGCAGCAGCCGTACTACGACCAGGCGCCGGCGTTCGACCAGCAGTCCCAGGGCGGCCAGCCGTTCACCGGGTACTCCGGCCGGGAGTTCGGGGCGGCCGCCCAGGAGCCCGACGCGCCCGTGGACCCGCGCTCGCAGCAGCTGCTCGACGCCTACCAGCAGGCCGAGACGTACCAGTCGGGCATCGGCACCCAGCCCGACCTGCGCGTGCCCGACTACTCCAGCCGGCCCAGGCCGTACGACGACCCGCTCGGCAACCCGCAGCAGCACCAGCCGCAGCACGGTCAGCATCAGGCCCCCCAGCAGAACCCGTACGAGCCGCAGAGCTATCAGCCGACCCACCAGGCGCCGGACTCGACGGTCAGGCTCGACCCGAACAGCTACCGGGGGGACGACCCCATCGACCCGACGGCCATCTACACGCCGAACGAGCCGCGGAAGTAAGGGGTCCGCAAAGTACTGCTTAAGAAGAGGTGGCTGAAGGGCGGAGCTCTATCCCGCCCTGATACGGTTCCGACCGCTGGCAGCGTTGAACACCCCCGCCCACGCCGTGCGGCAGAACGGCGTGAACCGGGCGTGAACCGCACACGCGACGCTGGACCGGGGCGAGACCAGGTCTTTCCCCGGATACCGGCATGCCGCTTGACGTCGCGTACGGCACACGCGTGTAATTACAACCATGTTGTTACGCCTTCCTGTGGGTGGGTACTAAGGAAGGCGTTCCATGGGGGGCTCCATTGCGGGCGGGCGGCAGGGAGGTGTGCAGTGACCGATCTGGTCATCGCACAGGATCAGCTTGACGCTGAAGAACTGGGCTGGCAGGAGCGCGCTCTGTGCGCGCAGACTGATCCAGAGGCGTTCTTCCCGGAAAAGGGCGGCTCCACCAGAGAAGCCAAGAAGGTGTGCCGGTCGTGCGAGGTGCGTGCCGAGTGCTTGGAATACGCGCTCGAGCACGACGAACGCTTCGGCATCTGGGGTGGGCTGTCCGAACGGGAGCGCAGAAGGATCAAGCGCCAGGCCGTTTAGTGATATGCGGGTGAAGGGGTCATGCGGGGTTCCCGTGTGACCCCTTTTTCACGTGGGTGACCCGGTTCGACCGGTAGGGTGAGCGCGCCTGATCATCCGCCCCTTGGAGCCCGATGACTCGTCCCTACGTCACCGTGGTCGTCGTCTCGCACGACGGGGCGCGCTGGCTCGGGGAGACCCTGCGCGGCCTGCTCGGGCAGAGCCGGCGCCCGGACCGCGTGATCGGCGTCGACAACGGCAGCCGCGACGGCTCGGCCGATCTGCTCACCCAGGCGCTCGGCCCCGGCAACGTCCGCGCGCTGCCCCGGTCCGCCTCCTTCGGCGAGGCCGTGGCGGACGCGCTGAGCGCCGCGCCCGCCACCGGCGACAACGAGTGGATCTGGCTGCTGCACGACGACTGCGCTCCCGACCGGCGGGCGCTGGAAGCGCTGCTGCACGCCGCCGACCAGGACCGCAAGGCCACGGTGCTGGGCCCCAAGCTGCGCGACTGGCTCGACCGCCGGCGGCTGCTGGAGATCGGCGTGACCGTCGGGCTCACCGGGCGCAGGGACACCGGGCTGGAGCCCCACGAGTTCGACCAGGGACAGCACGACGGCACCCGCGAGGTGCTGTCGGTGTCCACCGCCGGGATGCTGATCCGCCGCGACGTGTGGGAGGCGGCCGGCGGCCTCGACCCGTTCTTCCCGCTCTTCCGCGACGACCTCGACCTGTGCTGGCGGGTCCGCGACGCCGGTCACCGGGTGCTCGTCGTCACGGACGCCGTCGCCTGGCACGCGGAGGCGGCGGCCCGCAGACGGCGGCGCATCACCGTCAGCGGCGACCACCCGCGCCGCCTCGACCGGCGCAACGCGATCTTCGTCGTCATGGCGAACCTGCCGTTCCGCACCATGCTGTGGGCCCTGGCCAGGAACCTGGCCGGCTCGCTCGTCCGTACGCTGCTGTTCCTGGTGGGCAAGCAGCCGGCGAACGCACTGGACGAACTGGTCGCGCTCGGGTCCATCCTGGTCCACCCGCTGCGGCTGACGCGTGCGCGGCGGGCCAGGCGGGCGGGGCGCAAGAAGGGGTTCGCGCGGGTCAGGCCGCTGCTCACCCCCCGGGGCGCGGGGTTGCGGCGGCTGGCCGACATGGGGCGCGGCTTCCTGAACGGCGACCGGCCGGTCGAGTCCGCGGGGCGCCACCACCACGCCGCTCCCGACGGCGCGCAGGACCAGGAGGAGCTCCCCGAGGACCGCGGCGCCGTCAAACGCTTCCTCGGCCGGCCGGGGGTGCTGCTGGTGCTGGCGCTCACCCTGGTCACGCTGGTGGCCGAGCGGTCGCTGCTCGGCGGCGACCGGCTCGGCGGCGGCGCGCTCGTCCCGGTGACCGGGGACGCGGCGGACCTCTGGGCGTTCTACACCGACGGCTCCTCGGGGTGGGCGCCGCCGTACACGGCTGTGGTGGCGGGGCTGGCCACGCTCGCGTTCGGGCAGACGTGGGCGGTGGTGTCGGTGCTGCTGCTCGGTACGGTGCCGCTGGCCGGCGCCTCGGCCTACCTGGCCACCCGCCGCCTGCCGGCCTTCTCCCGCGTCGCCCCGCGGGCCGAGGTCGCGGCACCGGGTCCCGGCCCGGCCTCGGGCCAGATGGCCTCCTCGGCTTCCGCCTCCTCGGGTTCCGCCTTCGCCTCGGGTCCGGGGCCGGACTCGGGTCGTGCCTCGGCGTCGGGTCCTTCTCCGGTCGCCGGGCGGGCCACGGTCTCCGACCTCTCCACGGCCGGGAACCTCTTCTCCGCCGCGAGCCTCTTCTCCGACGCGGCCCCGTCTCCTCGCCCCGCCGAGACTCCAGACTCCGCCCGTACTCCGGACTCCAGTGAGACGCCGGGCTCCGCCAGGACCTCAGGCACCGGTGACACCCCTGTCCGTTGGGGCGGCGGGATGCGGGCCCGTGGAGGGAAACGCCGCCGAACCGGACGGCACGGGCGCGATGCCAACGGCCCCGCGGAAGCCGAACCCGGCATCACCTCCGACTCCGGGCCCCACGGTTCAGAGGCCGGCGTCCTCGGGTCCCATCGTTCTGGGATTCAGGGTTCCGGGGTTGAAGGGCTCGGGGGCGATGAGGCCCGAGGTGGCGGCCCTGTGGCCGGGGTGGCGGTGCGGGTGTGGATCGCGGCCACGTACGCGCTGCTCCCGGTCGCGACGGGAGCCGTCGCGACCGGGAGGCTGGGGACGGCGGTGGTGTTCGTGCTGCTGCCCGCCTACGCGGTGCTCGGCGCGCATCTGCTGTTCGGCGACCGGCGGCGGTCGCGCCGCGCCGCCTGGGGGCTGGGCCTGCTGCTGGCCGTGGGGACCGCGTTCGTCCCGATCGTCTACGTGCTGGCCGCCGCGCTGGGCGCGGCGGCGGCCTGGTCGCTGCGCCGGCGGCGCCCGGAGGTGGTGACCTCGGCCGGCATCGCGCTGGCGGCGCCTGTCGCGCTGCTGCTGCCGTGGCTGGTGGATCTGGTGCTGGACCCGGGCCGGCTGCTGCTGGAGGCGGGGCTGCACGGTCCGGGGCTGAGTGACGCCCGGCTGGCGCCGGAGTTCCTGCTGGCGTTGAACCCCGGCGGGCCGGGCGTGCCGCCGTTCTGGGTGACCGGCGGGCTGGTGGCCGCGGGGCTGGCCGCGCTGCTGGTGCGCGGGCGCCGCAGGGCGGTGGCGGCCGGGTGGGCGGCGGCGCTGTTCGGCGTGCTGGTGGCGCTCGTGGTCGCCAGGGTCGGCGTGTCCGGCGCGCCCGCCTGGCCCGGCGTGCCGCTGGCGGTGGCCGCCGCCGCGCTGCTCGTGGTCGCGGGCCTGGTCGCGGGGAGTCTTTCCGCGCTGTGGGCGGCGGGCGGGCCGCGCCGGATGGCGGCGGGGCTGGTCGCGGCCGTGGCGTTCGGCGCTCCGCTGCTGGCCGCGGGCCACTGGGTGGTGCACGGGGTACGCGGGCCGCTCCGGCCGGACGTGCCCGACCCGCTGCCCGCGCTGGCCGCCATCCACTCGCGCGGCGGCGAGCAGACCCTGCTCATCAGGGGATCGGAGTTCACGGTGCTGCGCGGCCGGGCCCCGCTGATCGGCGAGGCGGAGGTGCCCGTCGTGTCCGAGGCCCGCGCCCGCGTCCGCACCGCCGCCGAGGGTCTCGCCGGCGGGCGCGGCGGCACCGACGCGGCGACGCTGGCCCAGCACGGCGTGGCCATGGTCGCGGTCGCGCCACCGGTGCCGCCGCCGCTGGCGGAGACGCTGGACTCCCAGCCGTCGCTGCAGCGGATGAGCCTGTCCGAGGCCGGCGGGCTGTGGCGGGTGGCCGAACCCGTCACCCCGGTCCCGCCGTCGTCCGCCCACTTCCTGCACACTCCCTGGCTGTGGGCCCAGGGCGCCATGGTCGTGGCCGTCGTGGTGCTGGCCGCCCCGGGCAGGCGGGAGCCCGAGGAGGAGACCGAGCCCGTCCCGGTCCTGGCGGGCGCTCTGCCGGAGCGGCCCGAGGAAGGCGGTCAGGCCCGGCGGGGCGCGGCGGGGTTCCGGACGGTCGCCGCGGGTGGCCGGCGGCGTGGGGCGGGTGGTGGGTCGTGAGGACGTTCGCGGCGAGCCGGTTCGGGCTGGGCGTGCTGGTGGTGGCGGCGCTCGTGGCCCTGTACGGGGTCGCGTACGTGACGAGGCCCGCTCCGCGGCCGCCGGTCGAGGCGCAGGCGAGGAAGGTGCCGGTGGAGGCGGCGACGGCGACGTGCCCGGCCGCCCGCGGCGAGAAGGTCAGCGTCTACCTGCCGGGCACGCTGTCGCGGGAGCCGATGAACGACGCGGGACCGTACACCGTGAACGGCCCGGGCGGCCTGGAGGCCGGCTACATCACGCGGGCGACCGGCGGCGCCGGGCGCGGGCTCGCCGGGCTGCGGTGCGCCGAGCCCGCGGCCGAGAGCTGGCTCGTCGGCCCGGGACCCGCCCGTGCCCGTGTCACGCTGCACCTGGTCAACGCCGACAAGGCGCCGGCCTTCGCCGACGTCGAGGTGTACGCCGCAGAAGGGCCGGTGTCGGGCGACGAGGGGCTCGGGATGGAGATCGCGCCCGGAGAGCACCGCCGGATCGACCTCCGCACGCTGGCCGCCGCCGCCGACGTGATGGCGGTCAGCGTGACCACGTTCACCGGGAGGCTGGCGGTCTCGGCCCGTGCCGAACTGGAGACCGGCGGGGTCGACTGGCTGCCGCCGGCCGCCGCTCCCGCCACCGAGGTCGTGGTGCCGGCCATCCCCGGCGGCGGCGGGCGGCGCGAGCTCCTGGTCGCCGCGCCCGGCGAGACCGACGCCACGGTGCGGATCAAGGCCGTGACCGAGGGGGCCGCGTACGCCATGCGCGGCCGCGAGTCCGTCGACGTGCCCGCGGGCGGCGTGCTGCCGCTGGACGTGACCACCGGCATCGGCGGCGAGTCGGCGGCCCTGGTGCTCACCTCGACGGTGCCGGTGGTGGCGGGTGTCGTGATCACCGGTACGGGCCGGCAGCCGGACGTGGCGTTCACCGCCGGCACTCCCGCTCTCGACCTGGGCAGCGCGGTGGCGGCGAACGGGGCGGGGTCCCGGCTCGTGCTGACGGCGCCGGACGGCGCGGGGAAGGTGCGGGTGCAGGTGGTGCCGGAGGGCGGCGAGCCGAGGGCGCCGGTGGAGGTGACGGTCCCGGCGGGGCGGACCAGGAACGTGCGGCTGGCGGGCGAGGGCGCGTACGCGGTGCTGGTCACGCCGGTGTCGGGGCGGGTGTACGGGGGTCGGGTGGTGGAGGAGCGGCTCAGGACCGGAGTCCTCATCACGGCTCAGCCGCTGGCGCCGGCCCGGCTGTGGACCGTGCTCCGGCCGCTCACGGACACCGCCCGCGCGGTCCTTCCCTGATCGGCCCCCTGACCCTTGGCCGGGCACGCGCCGGTGCGGGGGGCCGCCGGGCGTCAGCGGCGTTCGTCGTAGCCGGGGTCGACGGTGTCGGGGGAGAGGCCGAGGAGAGAGGCCACCTGCTCCACCACCGTATCGTGCACGAGGGCGCCGAGCGTGTCGCGGTCGCGGGCGCGGGCCTCCAGGGGGCGCCGGTAGAGGACGATGGAGGCGGGGGACTGGCCGCGGGCGCCGGCGGCGCGGCCGAGCGGGATCGGGCCGGCGCCGAAGCCGGGCCCGTCGCCCAGCTCGCTGAGCGGCGGCACCTCTTCCACCGCGAACTCCACCGCGGAGAGCTGCCTGCCCCACTTGGGCCGGAGCCGGTCGACCGCGTCGAGCACCAGGTCGTCGAAGCGCTCGCTGCGCGCCCTGGCCATGGGGACGTAGGAAGGGGCGATCGGGCCGCGCAGGCCGCGCCCGTGCCTGTCGCGCCGTCGGGGACCGCGCTTGCTAGTCACAACGGCAAGTCTACGGGTGACCGGCGAAGAACACCGGCATCGGTGCATGTAGGTGGATAGCCTGCGACAGCTGTCCGAATTGTGGCGACACGCTCTTTAAGAGCGCTCAGATAGTGGCGTCCCGCCCCCTTACCAGATACGGTCCCTCCGTGAGCCCCGTCCGCCGCTGTTCCCGCACCGCCTGCAGTCAGCCTGCCGTCTTCACGCTCACGTACGTTTACGCCGACTCGACCGCAGTTCTCGGCCCCTTGGCGACGTACGCCGAGCCGCACTGTTATGACCTGTGCGCCGAACATGCCGAGCGGCTCACCGCGCCCAGGGGCTGGGAGGTCGTGCGCCTGCCCACGGACGGCGCCGCCCCGAGCACCGACGATCTGGAGGCGCTGGCCAACGCGGTCAGGGAGGCCGCGAGGCCGAGCGGGCCCGGCGCGGGGGAGCCCGTCGGCCAGGGCGTGGAGGTCGGCCGGCGCGGGCATCTGCGCGTTCTCAGGTCGGCCCAGCAGCACCGCGACCGGTAGGCTCGGCTCTGGCCGGAGTCACGACCTAAGGGCGGAGCTGGATGGGCGACCTCGCCAAGATCTTCAAGGCGTACGACGTGCGTGGCCTGGTGCCCGACGAGCTCGACGAGCCGGCGGCCGAGGCGGTGGGGGCCGCGTTCGTCGAGGTGACCGGGGCCCGGTCGGCGGTGGTGGCCCACGACATGCGCGATTCGTCGCCGGTGCTGGCCGACGCGTTCATCCGGGGGGCCCGTTCGCGCGGCGCCGACGTGGTGCACGCCGGGCTGGGCTCGACCGACCTGCTCTACTTCGCCAGCGGCACGCTCGGCCTGCCGGGCGTGATGTTCACCGCCAGCCACAACCCCGCCCAGTACAACGGGATGAAGATGTGCCGCGCGGGCGCGGTGCCGATCGGCGGCGACACCGGCCTGACCGAGATCCGCGACCGGGCGGCCGAGCTGATCGGCGTCACGGGCACGCCCACCGGCTCGCTGATCGAGAAGGACCTGCTGCCGGCCTACGCCGACTACCTGCGCTCGCTCGTCGACCTGTCCGCCATCAGGCGGCTGAAGGTCGTGGTCGACGCCGGCAACGGCATGGGCGGCCACACCGTGCCGGCGGTCCTCGACGGGCTGCCGATCGACCTCACCCCTCTCTACTTCGAGCTCGACGGCTCGTTCCCCAACCACGACGCCAACCCGCTGGAGCCGGCCAACCTGGTCGACGTGCGGCGGGCCGTGGTGGCGGAGGGCGCCGACCTCGGCCTGGCCTTCGACGGCGACGCCGACCGGTGCTGGGTGATCGACGAGCGCGGCGAGTCGGTCTCGCCGTCCGCGATCACCGCCCTGGTGGCGGTCCGCGAGCTGGCCAAGAACCCCGGGGCGACGATCATCCACAACCTGATCACCTCGCTGGGCGTGCCGGAGATCGTCCGCGAGCACGGCGGCGACCCGGTCCGCACCCGCGTCGGCCACTCCTTCATCAAGGCCGAGATGGCCCGCACCGGCGCCGTCTTCGGCGGCGAGCACTCCGCTCATTACTACTTCCGCGACTTCTGGTTCGCCGACTCCGGCATGCTGGCCGCGCTCCACGTGCTGGCGGCGCTCGGCGAGCAGTCCGACCCGTTGTCGCGGGTGGTGTCCGCCTACTCCCGTTACCACGCCTCGGGCGAGGTCAACAGCACGGTCGCCGATCACGAGGCGGCCGTGCGCCGGGTGCGTGCGGCGTTCGCCGACAGGGGCGCGTTCGACGAGCTCGACGGGCTCACCGTGACCGGCGGCGGCTGGTGGTTCAACCTGCGCGCGTCCAACACCGAGCCGCTGCTCAGGCTCAACGCCGAAGCGGCCGACGAGACCACGATGGCGGCGGTCCGGGACGAGGTTCTCGACCTGCTGAGAGAGGTATGACCGTGAAGATCGACGACTGGCTGCTGGAGATCCTGGCGTGCCCGGCCTGCAAAGCGGCCCTGCGGGTGGAGGGCGAGAGCGCGGAGCTGGCCTGCACCGGCTGCGGCCTGATCTACCCCGTCCGTGACGACATCCCCGTCCTGCTCGTCGACGAGGCCAGGAAGCCGTGACCTGGGAGCCCGAGAGGCTCGACGATCAGCATCATCTGACCGAGTGCGACCCGGGAGGCATGCTCCGCGCGGTCGCCGGCTCCGCCGCCCAGGTCCGCACCGGTCACCGCGTCGCGGTCGAGTCGGGCGTCGACCGGCTCGTCGCCGACGTGCGGCCCCGGGCCGTCGTGGTCGTGGGCATGGGCGGCTCCGCCCTCGCCGGCGACCTCCTGGCCGCGGTGTGCGGGCAGGGCGCTCCGATCCCCGTGGTCACGGTCCGCTCCTACCAGCTGCCCGGCTGGGTGGGGGCGACCGACCTGGTGATCGCCGTCTCCTGGTCGGGCGAGACCGGCGAGACGATCTCCATGGCGACCGAGGCGGTGCGGCGCGGCTGCACCCTCCTCGCGGTGGGCCCCGCCGGCTCGGCGCTGGAGGCGGTGGCGGTGCAGTCGTCCTCGGTGTACGTGCCGATCCCGACCGAGGGCCGGCCCCGGGCCGACCTGTGGCTCGTGACCACCCCGCTGGTGGTGGCCGCCTCCGCGCTGGGCCTGGTGCGGACCGAGCCGACGGTCTACGAGCGGGTGGCCAGGGTGCTGGAGGAGGTCGCGCACCGCTGCCGGCCGTCGAGCGACTCGTTCCTCAACCCCGGCAAGACCCTCGCGATGGACCTGGCCGAGACCGTGCCGATGATCTGGGGCTCGTCCCCGCTGGCCGCCGCGGCGGCGGCCCGTTTCGCCGCCCGGCTCAACGAGGACGCCAAATACCCCGCCGTGTTCGGCGAGCTGCCCGAGGCCGGCCACAACCAGGTGGCGGTGTTCGACGGGCCGCTGGCCGAGCGCGACATCTTCGCCGACACCGCCACCCGCACGCTGCGGCTGGTGCTGCTGCGCGACCTCGACGAGCACCCCCGGGTGACCAGTGCCAGGGAGGCCGTCGTACGGCTGGCGCAGGACCGCGACGTGCTCGTCACCGAGCTGGCGGCCGACGGCGACCACCCGCTGGAGCGGCTCGCCTCCCTCATCGGGCCGGCCGATTTCGCGACCACGTACCTCGCGCTGGGCTACGGCCTGGACCCGACTCCGGTGGGTCCCATCACCGAGTTGCGGGCCCGGGTCACCCACTAAGATCCGTCCAGACTTGAAAAGGGTTCGTACGACGGGAGACGACCGGTGAGCGCGAGCGGCGGAACCAAGGCGATCTTGGCGGCTCTGGCCGCCAACCTGTCCATTGCGGTGGCGAAGTTCGTGGCGGCGGCCTTCACGGGGTCATCGTCGATGCTGGCCGAGGGCATCCACTCGGTCGCCGACTCCGGCAACCAGGCACTGCTGCTGCTGGGCGGCAGGAAAGCGAAACGGGCCAGCACCCGCGAGCATCCGTTCGGCTACGGGCGGGAGCGCTATTTCTACGCGTTCGTGGTGGCCGTGGTGCTGTTCGCGATCGGCGCGCTGTTCTCGCTGTACGAGGGCTACCACAAGCTGACCCACGCCGAGCCGCTCAGCTCGCCCCAGTGGGCGTTCGGCGTCCTGATCTTCGCGATCATCGCCGAGATCTTCTCGTTCCGCACGGCCATCAAGGAGGCCAACGCGGTCCGCGGCGACCAGAGCTGGATGGCGTTCATCCGCCGGTCCAAGTCGCCCGAGCTGCCCGTCATCCTGCTGGAGGACCTCGGGGCGCTGCTCGGCCTGGTCTTCGCGCTGTTCGGCGTGACGATGGCCGTGGTGACGGGCAACCCCGTCTGGGACGCCGTCGGCACGCTGATGATCGGTTTCCTGCTCGCCGTCATCTCGGTGGTGCTGGCCGTGGAGACCAAGTCGCTGCTGCTCGGCGAGAGCGCCGCCCCCGAGATGGAGTCCCGCATCCGCGCCGCGCTGGACGCCACGCCGCAGGTCGACCGCGTCATCCACATGAAGACGCTGCACATCGGCCCGGAGGAGCTGCTGGTGGCCGCGAAGATCGCGGTGACCCGTTCCGACACCGCTCCGGAGATCGCCGCGGGCATCGACGAGGCGGAGCGGCGCATCCGCGAGGCCGTGCCGATCGCCCGCGTGATCTACCTGGAGCCGGACCTCGACCGGGAGGCGGTCGGCAGGGTCTGACCGGTCACTCGCGCCCGGTCAGGCACGACGTGCCCGACTCGGTCTGGTCGAACAGGCAGCGGCCGTCCCTGGCCAGCGTCACCACCCTCTTGACCGTGGGGAACTGCTTGAGCGTCCTGTCGATCGTACGGAGCGCGCGGGCGTCGGAGCCGACACCGGCGCCCCAGACCGTGCGGCAGAAGCGGAGCGTGGCGGTGCCCTTGCGGATCTTGAGGGAGAAGTCGGCGCCGCAGTCGGACCGGCCGCGGAGCTTGCCGGTCAGCTCGGAGTGCAGGCCCCGGCGCCGTTCGGCGGCGGTGGGGCCCTTGATGAGCTGCTCGACGGCGAACCGGGCGACGCCGGCGTGCGGGGAGGTACGGGTGACCGGCACGACCTTGCCGGGCACGCCGTGCCCTTGGGAGAAGTAGACCTTCACGTTCACGGTGGTCTGCGCGGGGGTGACGGCCAGCATGGCGGCCAGCAGCAGCTCCTTCATGCCCTGTTCGACGTATCCCCGGCGGGCCGGGTTCGCAACAGGCGCAACGCCTTCTCCTTCTCGAAGTCCAGCGCCCGGCGCGGCACCTGGATGCGGCCGATGCGCACGCCGAGCTCGCGCACGGCCGCGGCGACGCCAGGATCGCTCAGCGCGCGCAGCGCGAACGCCAGCTCGGCGGGGGAGACGTCGAACCGTTTCTCCAGCTCCACCGCCTGGGCCACGGCGGCCAGTTCCTCGGGGCCGAAGCGGCGGTGCGCGCCCCGCTCGCGCACGGGCGGCAGCAGCCCCAGGGAATCCCGGTATCGGAGCATCCGGGGTGACATGTCGAGCCGCTTGGCCGCTTCCGTGATACGCATTCTTACATTCTTACGTCAACTTCGGGGTCCTCGGGGTGCCACCTCGCCTGAGGGCCGCCTAGACTCGTCGGCGACCACACGATGACGCGAGGGGTAAAGCAGATGGACTTCAAGGTCTCCGACCTGTCACTGGCCGAGTTCGGCCGCAAGGAGATCCGGCTGGCCGAGCACGAGATGCCCGGCCTCATGGCGATCCGCAAGGAGTACGCGGCCTCCCAGCCCCTCCGCGGCGCGAAGATCATGGGCTCGCTCCACATGACCATCCAGACCGCCGTCCTCATCGAGACGCTGGTCGCGCTCGGCGCCGAGGTGCGCTGGGTGAGCTGCAACATCTTCTCCACGCAGGACCACGCCGCCGCCGCGGTGGTCGTCGGCCCCGACGGCACGCCCGAGGACCCCAAGGGCGTCCCCGTGTTCGCCTGGAAGGGCGAGACGCTGGAGGAATACTGGTGGTGCACCGAGCAGGCGCTCGCCTGGCCCGGCGCCGACGGCCCCAACATGATCCTCGACGACGGCGGCGACGCCACGCTCCTGGTCCACAAGGGCGCCGAGTACGAGAAGGCGGGCTTCGTCCCCGAGGCCACCGGTGACGACCCCGAGGAGTGGCACGTCATCATCGACCTGCTCAAGCGCACGGTCACCGACGAGAAGCGGTGGAGCCGGATCGCCGAGGGCATCAAGGGCGTCACCGAGGAGACGACCACCGGCGTGCACCGCCTGTACGAGATGCACAAGAACGGCCAGCTGCTGTTCCCGGCGATCAACGTCAACGACTCGGTCACCAAGTCCAAGTTCGACAACAAGTACGGCTGCCGCCACTCCGTCATCGACGGCCTCAACCGCGCCACCGACGTGCTCATCGGCGGCAAGGTGGCCGTGGTGTGCGGCTACGGCGACGTCGGCAAGGGCTGCGCCGACGCGCTGCGCGGCCAGGGCGCCCGGGTCATCGTCACCGAGATCGACCCGATCTGCGCGCTCCAGGCGGCGATGGACGGCTTCCAGGTCACCACGCTGGAGGACGTCGTCGGCATCGCCGACATCTTCGTCACCACCACCGGCAACTTCAACATCATCCGGGCCGACCACATGGCCCAGATGAAGCACCAGGCGATCGTGTCCAACATCGGCCACTTCGACAACGAGATCGACATGGCCGGCCTGGCCAAGACCCCCGGCATCGAGCGGCGCACCATCAAGCCGCAGGTCGACGAGTGGGTGTTCCCCGACGGTCACTCCATCCTCGTGCTCGCCGAGGGCCGCCTGATGAACCTCGGCTGCGCCACCGGCCACCCGTCGTTCGTCATGTCCAACTCCTTCACCAACCAGGTGATCGCGCAGATCGAGCTGTTCACCAAGACGGCCGACTACCCGATCGGCGTCTACACGCTGCCCAAGCACCTCGACGAGAAGGTCGCCCGGCTGCACCTCGACGCCCTCGGCGTAAAGCTCACCCAGCTGACCAAGGAGCAGGCGGCCTACATCGGCGTCCACGTCGAGGGCCCGTACAAGTCCGACCACTACCGCTACTGATCTCCCGCGTGTTCGACGCTCCGGAGGGGTGGGCGCCCCTCCGGAGCCTTGGTGTCTGAGAGCTTGCATGGAACTGTGGGAGAGCGGGGAGCGGCACATCTCGTGGGCGGCCCGGTCGATGCCGGTGCTGACCGCGCTGGGGGAGAGGTTCGCCGCGGAAAGGCCGCTCGACGGGCTGCGCGTGGCCGCGTGCCTGCACGTCACGGCGGAGACCGCGGTGCTCATGGGGGCGCTCAAGGCGGGCGGCGCCGAGATCGCGCTGGCCGCCTCCAACCCGCTGTCGACCCAGGACGACGTGGCCGAGGCGCTGCGCGGCTACGGGATGGCCGTGCACGCCAGGGCGGGCGTCGACCGGGCCACCTACTACCGTCATATCCACCAGGCCCTCGACGTCCGGCCCGACCTGGTGCTCGACGACGGCTGCGACCTGGTCAACATCCTCCACACCGAGCGGACCGACCTGCTCGACGGGGTGTCCGGAGGGTGTGAGGAGACCACGACCGGCATCATCAGGCTCCGTCAGATGGCCGCTGAGGGGGCGCTGCGCTTCCCCGTGGTGGCGGTCAACGACACCCGGACCAAGCGGATGTTCGACAACCGCTACGGCACCGGCCAGTCGACCTTCGACGGCATCATGCGGGCCACCAACACCATGCTGGCCGGGCGCACGGTCGTGGTCGCGGGGTTCGGCTACTGCGGGCGCGGGGTGGCCGAGCGGGCCAGGGGACTGGGCGCCCGGGTGATCGTTACGGAGATCGACGCGGTCAAGGCCCTCGACGCGACCCTCCAGGGGTACGAGGTGCGCACGATGGAGCGGGCCGCTCCGGCGGGCGACCTGTTCATCACGGTCACCGGCAACCGCGACGTGATCACGGCCGAGCATGCCGCGGCCATGAAGGACGGGGCGATCCTGGCCAACGCCGGCCACTTCGACGTGGAGATCGACGTGCGGGCGCTGGACGAGCTGGCCGGCGAGGTGCGCCGCGGGATCCGCCCCAACACCGACGAGTACGTGCTGCCCGACGGCCGCCGCCTGCTGCTGCTGGCCGAGGGCCGCGTGGTCAACCTCACGGCCGCGGAGGGCCATCCCGCGGCCGTGATGGACATGTCGTTCTCCGCGCAGGCGCTCGCCGTCGCCTGGCTCGCCCGCGAGCGGACGGGGCTGGAGCCGGGCGTGTACGACGTGCCGGAGGAGATCGACCAGGAGGTGGCCAGGCTCAAGCTGGCGGCCGCCGGCATCGGCATCGACGCGCTCACCGGCGACCAGGAGGCCTACCTCCGCTCGTGGCGCAGCGGCTCCTAGCCTGCCGCCTGCATCTCGCGCATCCGCCGGATCTCGGAGAGCTGGGTGACGCCCACGTCGTTGGCCAGCTCCTCGATGCGCAGGTGGGAGCCGCCCTTCAGCACCTGGGTGGACATCTCGATGGCGCCCTCGTGGTGCTTGATCATCAGCTCCAGGAACAGCCGGTCGAACGCCTGGCCCGAGGCCGCCTTCAGCTGTTCCATCTCCTCGGGGGTGGCCATGCCGGCCATGCCCTCGTGCGCGCCGTGATGGTCGGGCAGCCGCTGGCCCTGCTGCTGCAGCCAGGTCCGCATCCACTGGATCTCGGGCCCCTGGCTGTCCTTGATCCGCGACGCCAGGCTCTTGAGCTTGGCCGACTCCGCCCGGCTCGGCGCCAGGATGGCCATGTCGAGCGCCTGCTGGTGATGGACGATCATGTCCTGCACGTAGGCGATGTCCGCCGCGTTCGCTGTGGCCTGGGGGACGGCGCTGACGGCCTCGTCCGGGGCGAGGGTCCTGGCCTCCTCACCGGGCTTGCCCGGGGCGATCACGGGAGCGGTCGAGTCGGCGCGCGGCGCCGGGGTCTCGGACGCGCAGCCGGACATGGTGGTCACCGTGAGGGCGGCGGTGACGATGACGAGCGCGAGGCGCACTCAGCCTCCTGAAGTTCTGGTACGAACGTCGCATTCTAGGAGAAATGGGTGATCGTTTACAGAGAGCACAGTGCTCGAACATTTGACAGTCTGAAAGCTGGTCTCGGGAGGTCTCGAAGAGTGAAGATTTGACCACTTATATACCCTTTATAGGAGGATCTCTCCGTGCACTCCCCCCGCAGGTTCCTAGTCCTCGCGGGTGCCGCCATCGCACTAGCCATGGCAGGTCTCCCCGCGCACGCTGCGGACATCCCGGCTCCCGGCGAGATCGTCAAGAGCCCGAACATCACGCACGTCACCACGGTGCCCAAGCCCGAGGCCCTCGCCGACATCAACACGGACATGGCCTTCCAGGGTGACTATGCCTACGTAGGCAACTACTACGGCTTCTCGATCTACGACATCAAGAACCCGAAGAAGACCAAGGTCGTCAGCTCCGTGGTCTGCCCCGGCGGCCAGATGGACATCAGCGTCTACGGTGACCTGGTCTTCGGCTCCGTCGACTCCTCCCGCAACGACGACTCCTGCAACAGCACCGGCCAGAGCGCGGCCGTGAAGGAGTCGTGGGAGGGCATGCGGATCTTCGACGTCCGCGACAAGCGCAACCCGCGCTACATCAAGTCCGTCGAGACGAACTGCGGCTCCCACACCCACACGCTCGTCCCCGACCGCAGGGGCAAGAACGTCTACATCTACATCTCCTCGTACGGCCCGAACGACGCCTTCCCCGACTGCAAGACGCCGCACGACCTGATTTCGATCATCAAGGTGCCGGTGAAGGACCCGGGCTCGGCCTCGGTCATCGCCACGCCGAACCTGTTCCCCGACGGCGGCTTCCCCGGCGTGCCGGGCTCGTACCCCAACGGCAAGTCGGCCACCACCGGCTGCCACGACATCACCGCCTACCCGGAGAAGGGCATCGCCGCGGGCGCCTGCATGGGTGAGGGCATCCTCATGGACATCAGCGACCCGGAGAACCCGAGGGTCACCGCGACCGTCCGTGACGAGGTCAACTTCGCCTTCTGGCACTCCGCCACCTTCAACAACGACGCCACGCGGGTGATCTTCACCGACGAGCTCGGCGGCGGCACCAGGGCGACCTGCAACGAGGCCATCGGCCCGAACCGCGGCGCCAACGCCTACTACGACATCGGCGCCGACGGTCAGATGAGCTTCCGCGGCTACTTCAAGATCCCGAGGCACCAGGCCGACACCGAGAACTGCGTGGCCCACAACGGCTCGCTGATCCCGGTCAAGGGCAAGGACATCATGGTCCAGGCCTGGTACCAGGGCGGCATCTCGGTCGTGGACTTCACCGACCCGGGCAACGCCCAGGAGATCGCCTTCTTCGAGCGCGGCCCCGACGCGCCGAACCCGCTCAGCGGCGGCCACTGGTCGGCCTACTACTACAACGGCTACATCTACGGCTCGGACTTCAACCTGGGACTCGACGTCCTCAAGATCAACGACCCGCGGACCAACAAGGCCAACGGCGTGAAGTTCGACATCCTCAACGCCCAGACCCAGGCGTCCTACCGGGACCACGGGCGCAACCACTGATCACCGACGGCGGCGGGACCTCACCGAGGCCCCGCCGCCTTCGGCATGTGACACATGAGACCAAGGAGGCACCCCTATATGACCCGCACGCTCCGCGCGCTGCTCGCAGCCGGCGCCGGCCTCGCCCTCGGCCTGACGGCTTTACCGGCGACCGCCAGTGACATCCCCCCCGCGGACACGGTCGTCACCAGCCCGAACGTGAGCCACGTGCTCAACATCCCCAAGCCCGCGCCTCTGGCCGGCACCAT
Organism: Nonomuraea sp. CA-218870; assembly: GCF_050936535.1. Taxonomy (NCBI): domain Bacteria; kingdom Bacillati; phylum Actinomycetota; class Actinomycetes; order Streptosporangiales; family Streptosporangiaceae; genus Nonomuraea; species Nonomuraea sp. CA-218870. Next base: position 1,824,534 of record NZ_JBNJMN010000001.1, read on the forward strand.
CAACACCGACATCGCCTTCCAGGGCGACTACGCCTACGTCGGCAACTACGGCGGCTTCTCGATCTACGACATCAAGAACCCCAAGAAGGCCAAGGTCGTCAGCTCGGTCGTCTGCCCCGGCAGCCAGATGGACCTCAGCGTCTACGGCGACCTGCTGTTCGCCGCCGTCGACAACTCCCGCAGCGACGACTCGTGCAACAGCACCGGGCAGAGCGCCGCGATCAAGGAGTCGTGGGAGGGCGTCCGGATCTTCGACATCCGGGACAAGCGCAACCCGCGCTACATCAAGTCGGTCGAGACCGACTGCGGCTCCCACACCCTGACGCTGGTGCCCGGCAAGGGCCGCGACCGGGACCAGAACGTCTACGTCTACGTCTCCTCGTACCTGCCGGCGGCCAACCTGCCCGACTGCCAGCCGCCGCACGACAAGATCTCCATCATCAAGGTTCCGCTGCGCAACCCGACGCAGGCGCACGTGGCCGCCACGCCGGTCGTCTTCCCCGACGGCGGCAACGAGACCCAGCCGGGGCTGCTCGTGCCCACCACCGGCTGCCACGACATCACCGTCTACGCGGAGAAGGACATCGCGGCCGGCGCCTGCATGGGTGACGGCGTGCTGTTCGACATCCGTGACCGGGTCAACCCGCGGGTGACCGCCAGGATGACCGACGAGAACTTCGCGTTCTGGCACTCGGCGACCTTCACCAACGACGCCAAGACCGTGCTGTTCACCGACGAGCTCGGCGGCGGCGGCGCGGCCACCTGCAACGAGGCGGTCGGGCCGAACCGCGGCGCGAACGCCATCTACCGCATCGACCGCGGCGAGCTCGTCTTCCAGAGCTACTTCAAGATCCCGAGGCACCAGGCCGACACCGAGAACTGCGTGGCGCACAACGGCTCGCTGATCCCGGTCAAGGGCAAGAACATCATGGTCCAGGCCTGGTACATGGGCGGCGTCTCGTTCCTCGACTTCACCGACCCGACCAGCCCGCGCGAGTTCGGCTACTTCGAGCGCGGCCCGAAGGCCGACGGCAGCGGCGGCGGCGTCTGGTCGGCGTACTACTACAACGGGTACGTGTACGCGGCCGACTTCGACAACGGCCTCGACGTCCTCAAGATCAACGACCCGCTGACCAACAAGGCCAACGGCGTGAAGTCCGACATCCTCAACGTGCAGACCCAGCAGTCCTACCGCGAGTAGGACCGGGGCTCGACCACGACGAGGACCGACCTTCCTTCCGCGCCGGCTCCGGGAACCTTCCCGGGGCCGGCGCCCTCGTGTCGGCGTCCTACCGCGGCGGGGCGAAGCCGCCGGGTGCGTCGCCGCGGGTCTCCGGGGAGAGCCGCGGGGGAGGCGCGGGGACCGGCGGGCCCTGAGGAGGCGGGCCCTGAGGAGGCGGGCCCTGAGGAGGCGGCGGAGCCTGCGCCGGCCCGTGGGGAGCCTGCGGGGCGGGGGCGGCGTGGCGCATCAGCCTGGCCTGGTCGCGACGGCGGCGCTCGGCCAGGACGGCGCTGAGGTAGGCGTGCGGCGGCACGCCCGCCGGCGCGGCGGGCGACACGTACGACGCCGTCTGGGTGGCGATCCGCATCCCCATCTCGTACTGGATCTGCGGCGACAGGTCATGCCAGCGGGTGAGGTACTGCCTGGCAGCCGCCGCCACCTCCTCCGGCAGCTGCGACAGCTCCAGGGACGCCGCCCAGTGCGCGAGCTGCGGCGGCATCACGACGGCGTCGGCGCGGCTCCGCGGCACCCGCTCCGAGATCACGATCGTCCCGGCGAACAGGTCGCCCACCCGCTTGCCCTGCGGCGAGATGAGCGAGGAGATCAGCGCCGGCGCCCCGAAGAACGCCCAGATCTCCACCACCCCCGTCACCCCGCGGACCAGCGCCTGCCGGAACCGCTCAGGGCCGCCGTCGTCGCTCACCACGCGCAGCCCGAGGATCAGCTTGCCGAGGCTGCGCCCCCGCGTCAGCGACTCGACCGCCACCGGGTAGCCGACCAGGACGAGCACCGAGATCCCGATGGCCATGACCGTGAGCATCGACACGTCGGTGAAGTCCGCGAACGGCCGCAACGCGTAGAAGCCCGCCGCCTGCAGCACCAGCTGAACGAGGACGTCGATGAGAAGGGCCACGGCACGCGAGGGGAACTGCGCGACCCGTACCTCGAGGACGACGGCATCGCCGGTCACAACCTCTGACATAAGTGGAGCCTAACGGCAATGACCGTCCCCGTGAGCGGCCACAATGGTCTCTGTGGACATCGACGCGTTCGTCTCGGCCCACCGCCCGACCTGGGACCGGCTGGACCACCTCGTCAAGCATCGCTCCTCCTTGACGGGGGCCGAGGTGGACGAGCTCGTCGAGCTCTACCAGCGGGTGTCCACCCATCTGTCGATCGTCCGTTCCTCCTCCTCCGACGCGATGCTGGCCGGAAGGCTGTCCGCGCTGGTCGCCAAGGCCCGCTCGGCCGTCACCGGCGCCCGCAGCCCCGCCTGGCGGGAGGTGGTGCGCTTCTTCACGGTCTCCTTCCCCGCGGTGGCCTACCGGACGCGCTGGTGGTGGCTGGCCACCTCGCTGGCGTTCGTGGCCGTGGCCTGGGTGGTCGGCGCCTGGGTGGCCGGCGACCCCCAGGTGCAGGCGGTGATCGCCACCGAGGAGGAGATCACCCAGCTGGTCGAGCACGACTTCGCCGACTACTACTCGGAGAACCCCGCGGCCTCCTTCGCCACTCACGTGTGGGTCAACAACGCGTGGGTGTCGTTCCAGGTCATCGCGTACGCCGCCGTGCTCGGCCTGCCGATCCCCTACGTCCTGTGGCAGAACGCCGCCAACGTCGGCGTCTCCGGCGGCCTCATGGCCTCCAGGGACAAGCTCGACATCTTCTTCGGCCTCATCACCCCGCACGGCCTGCTGGAGCTCACCGGCGTGTTCCTGGCCGCGGCCGCCGGCATGCGGCTCGGCTGGGCCGTCATCGCGCCCGGCACGCGCCGGCGCGTCGAGGCCCTGGCCGAAGAGGGCCGGGCGGTCATGGCGGTCGGGCTCGGCCTCATCGTGGTGCTGTTCCTGTCGGGGCTGATCGAGGGGTTCGTCACCCCGTCCGGGCTGCCCACCGCGGCCCGCGTCGGCATCGGGGTGTTCGCCGAGGTGGTCTTCCTCGTGTACGTGATCGTGCTCGGACGCCGCGCGACCCGCGACGGGCAGACCGGCGATTTGGAGGACGCCCCCGACGTCGCCCCGAGCGTCTAGAGCCGCCCGGCCGCCTTCAGGGCCAGGTAGTGGTCGGCCAGCGCGGGCGCGAGGTCGTCGGGCGGCGCGTCGACCACCTCGACGCCGTGGCGGCGCAGCCTGGCCGTGATCCGCCTGCGTTCCAGCCGGGCGTGCTCGGCCGCCGCCGCGTCGTACACCTCCTCGGCCGTGCCGCGCCCGGCGGCCATCGCCGCCACCCTCGGGTCCGACACGCCGGCCACCAGCACCAGGTGACGGGAGGAGAGCTGCGGCAGCACCGGCATCAGGCCCTCGTCCATCGCGGCCGCGTTCAGGTCGGTGAGGAGCACGACCAGGCAGCGCCGCTTGGCGCGGGCCAGGATCGCCGCCACCATGCCCTGCGCGTCGGCCTCGACCAGCTCGGCCTCGATCGGCGCCATCGCGTTGACCAGCGACGACAGCAGCTCCGTGCGGGATGCGCCGCTCACCCAGGTCCGCACCGACCGGTCGTAGGCCAGGAGGTCCACCCGGTCGCCGGCCCTGGCGGCGAGGGCGGCCAGCAGCAGGGCCGCGTCCATCGACCAGTCCAGCCTCGGCCATCCGGGCTCGGGACGCGCCGGCTGTCCGGCCGGGCCCTTCGGGACCGCCCCGGCCAGCGGGATCGGCGCCGCGCCGACCCGGCCCGCCGAGGTGCGGCCGGTGTCGAGCACGATCAGCACCCGGCGGTCGCGCTCCGGCCGCCAGGTGCGGACCACCACGTCGTGCCGGCGCGCGGTGGCGCGCCAGTCGATCGAGCGCACGTCGTCGCCGGCCACGTACTCGCGCAGCGAGTCGAACTCGGTGCCCTGCCCGCGCACCAGCGCGGGATGCCGGCCGTCCAGCTCGCGCAGCCTGGCCAGCCGGGCCGGCAGGTGCTTGCGCGACAGGAACGGCGGCAGCACCCGCACCGTCCATGGGGAGCGGTGGCTGCCCTGGCGGGCGGCCAGCCCCAGCGGCCCGAGCGAGCGCACGGCCACCGCCACCGACTCGCGGTCGCCGCGCCTGGCCGGGGTGAGCGTCACCACCACCTTGCGGCGCTCGCCGGCCGGCACGTCCAGCGGCGCCTCACGCGGCGCCGCCCCGGCCGACGGCTGCCAGGCGTCGCGCAGCACGCCGCGCACCCGCCTGCCGCCGGGGTTCTCGACCGTCAGCTCCACCGTCGTGCTCTCGCCGAGCCGCACCAGCCGCTCACCCGACCGGTGAAAGCGCAGCGGCCGCACCGCGCCCGCGAGGACCAGGTCCACGAGGATGCCGGCGGCCAGCAGCAGGCACACTCCGGCCAGCGCCGGACCGGGCTGGGGCGCGAACAGCACCACCACGATCCCGAGCGCCGCGACCAGCCCGGCGCGTCCCGTCAGAGCCATCGGCGGGCCGTCACCGCGGGACCGGGACCGAGGCGAGGATGCCGTCGAGCAGGCCGTCGGCGGTCGCGCCCTCCAGCTCCGCCTCCGGCCGCAGCTGGACGCGGTGCCGGAGCGCGGGCCTGGCCAGCGCCTTCACGTCGTCGGGCGTCACGTAGGCGCGGCCCGACAGCCACGCCCACGCGCGCGAGGCGGCCAGCAGCGCGGTCGCCCCGCGCGGTGAGACGCCGAGCTGGAGCGACGGCGAGTTCCGCGTGGCGCGGGCGACGTCCACGATGTAGCCGAGCACCTCGGGGGCGACGTGCACCCGCGCCACCGCCTCGCGGCCCGCCGCCAGGTCGGCGGCCGTCGCCACCGGCTTGATCTCCGACAGGTCGCGCGGGTCGAAGCCGGACGCGTGCCGCTCCAGCACCGCGATCTCCTCCTCACGCGGCGGCAGCGGCACCGTCAGCTTCACCAGGAACCGGTCCAGCTGGGCCTCGGGGAGCTGGTAGGTGCCCTCGTACTCGACGGGGTTCTGCGTGGCGCACACCACGAACGGGTCGGGCAGCTTCCTGGCCGCGCCCTCCACGCTGACCTGCCGTTCCTCCATCGCCTCCAGCAGCGCCGCCTGCGTCTTCGGCGGGGTCCGGTTGATCTCGTCGGCGAGCAGCAGGTTCGTGAACACCGGGCCCTCGCGGAACTCGAACTCCGCGGTCCTGGCGTCGTAGATCAGCGAGCCGGTGACGTCACCCGGCATCAGGTCGGGGGTGAACTGCAGCCGCTTGGAATCCAGCGCCAGCGCCGCGGCGAGGGTACGCACCAGCAGCGTCTTGGCCACGCCAGGCACGCCCTCAAGCAGCACGTGACCCCGGCACAGCAGGGCGATGACCAGCCCGGTCACCACCGCGTCCTGCCCGACCACGGCCTTGGACACCTCGGCGCGGAGCGCGCCCAGCGCCTCCCTGGCCGCGTCCGCGGGGGCCGCCACTCCGGCGAAATGCTCAGAGCTCACTGACCTTCCTTTCGATGTGCTCAACGTATCCGGCCAGGGCGACCAGCCCTTCGTCGTTCTCCGGCGGCGGGCCGTACAGCGCGTCGCCCACCTGCCGGGGGTCCTCGTCCGTGCGGGCGGCGATCGCCGCCACCACTTCGTGGCCGCTCGCGCCCCGCCCCAGCCCGAGCCGCGGGATCAGCCGGTCGAGCGCGCCGGCCCGCAGCGCTCCGGCGGCCCTGGCCCTGGCCTTCCTGGCACGGTAGAGCCTGCCGCGGCCCTCCACGGTCTCGGCGGCCCGCACCACGACCGGCAGCCGTTCCACTACGACCGGCCCGAGCCGCCTGCCCCGCCAGAACGCGACCAGCACGACCGTCACGACCGCCATGAGCAGCGACCAGCCGACGCCGGCCGGCATCAGGTCGTACAGCGACCGGCCATCGGCGCCCGCCAGGTCACCGGGGGCCGGCGCCTCGGGGCGCACCAGCCAGGTGACGGGCTTGCCGGTGTCGAGCAGGTTGATGGCCAGCGCGGCGTTGCCGTCCTCGGCCAGGCGCAGGTTCGTCATGAAGGAGCCGCTGCCGACGACCGTGGTGGTGCCGGTCGGGGCGGTGTGGGTGACCAGCGTCCAGCCCTCGCGCGACGGGTAGCAGCCGGTGCCGCCCCCGGGGAGCTCGAACGCGATCCCGCCGATGAACGCGCTCCCGGCGGCGACCGCGGCCGGCAGCGCGCATTCGGGCGCGCGCGAGCGCTCCCGCACGGGCTCCGGCACCGGCTCTACACCGGGCCCGAGCTGCTCCAGGTCGAACGGGCCGACGAGCAGCCGGTCACCGGGAAGGTCCGCCAGTTGGTCCGTGGCGAGGTACAGGGTGTCGGAGGCGAACAGCAGCCGGTCGCCGCCCAGCGCCCTGGCCTTCTCCACGGAGTCGACCCGGTCCACCGTGACGCCTCTGACCCGCAGCAGCTCCGCCAGAGCCTTGGAGCCGCGCAGCGAGGTGTCGTCGGGATCGAGGAAGCGCTCCTGGCGCGGCTCGGGGCCGAGCAGCGTGGTGAGCGCGGCGATCGCCACGACGATCAGGCCGAGCAGCGCGATGAGCCGGCCGCCCCGCCACATCGACCTCAGGGTCGGCGACGTCGGCGCCGACCCGCTCCCGGCCGCCGGCGGAGCCTCCTGCGGCGTGGTCATGAGGCGGCGCCCAGGGAGGCCGGGCGGGCGGCCGCGAGCCGGGTGTCCAGCGTGGCCATGGACGTGTAGGCCGCGGGGGTGCCGGGGACGCCGCCGTAGGTGACGTCGTCGAAGGAGCGGGCCGCCGCCGTCAGGTCGGCGGCGAAGGGCGGGAGCGCCAGGCCGGCCTCGGCGGCGAGCTCGTCGGCGGTGCGGCCCGGCATCCCGTCGACCAGGGCGCGCTCCTCCAGGTCACGGGCGATGGCCCGCATCCGCTCCTGGACGGCCTCGGTCCAGCGGCTCTCGGCGGCGAACCGCTCGGCCGCCTCCCGGTGCTCGGCCGCGGTCAGCCGCCGCACGTCGAACAGCTCGCCGGGCCCGGCCCGGCGCCGGCTGGAGCGGCGGATCTGCCGGGCGACCAGCAGGGCGGTGCCCACGAGCAGCAGCAGGATGACGATCGCCGCCAGGACGCCGCCCGCGGCCCCGCCGCCGGCGGTCATGTCCAGCAGGTCGCCGACGAACTGGTCGAAGTGGCGCGTCAACCGGTCGAACAGCGACTCCTGCGCGTACTGGGGTTTGAGGAGTTCGCGCGCCGCGCCCCAGGCGGCGTCCTCCCTGTCGATCGGGCTCACGACCGGGCGGAGTGGGACGGGTGCCACAGCTCGTCGGCCGAGGTGGGCACCCAGCCCTGTCGCTGCTGCTCGATGGCCGCCGTCTGCAGGACGAGGTCGAAGGCCTCGGACCGCATGCGGCGGTCCGCGTACAGGAGCCCGGAGACGCCCGCCTCCAGCGGGTAGGTGAGCATGGCGCCGAGCATGCCGGCGACGGCGATCAGGACGGAGCTGATCACGACCGATCCCACCGACCCCTCGCCCAGGATGCCGATGAGGGATCCGGCGATGGTGAACGGCAGCTGCAGGACGGCCGCGATCAGCCCGACGATGAGCATGGTGAGCACCAGGATGCCCAGGACGCGCCAGAACTGGCCGGTCACCAGGTTCCACGAGCGGCGCATCGCGTCGATCGGCCCTCTGCCCTCCAGCACCACGGCGGCCGGCGCGAAGGCGAAGCGCGCACGGAAGAACAGCACGTACGCCAAGGAGACCAGGAACATCAGCAGGAACAGCGCGACGGTCGCCCCGGCCGAGACGCCCGCCGTGATGGCGACCGCGAGCACCGCGACCGTCACGGCCGCCGGGACCAGCATGATGAGACCCTGCAGCGCGACCACGCCGAACAGGGCGGGCAGCCTGCTCTTGGTCGTCCGCCACGCCTCCTGAGCGGTGATCCTGCCCCCGAACACGGACCGGCCGAGGATGCGCGTCAGCACCCCGGTCAGCACGGTCACCGCGACGAAGCTGATCGCCGCCGAGACGAGCGAGCCGGCGAGCTGGGCCACGAGCGAGCCGGAGGTGAGGGCCGGGTCCCCCGCGCCGAAGGCGGTGGACTCGTCCAGGTACGGGGTCATGGCCCCGAACACGAAGCCCTGCCCGACGGCCACCGGGATGGCGACGAGCAGGGCCGCGATCGCCGACAGGCCGAGCACGGCCTTCGGGTTGGCGCGGATCATCTTGATCGTGCCGTCGTAGATGTCGCCCAGAGCGAGCGGCCGCAGGGGGATGATGCCGGGCCGCAGCGCCGGGGCATAGGGCGGATGCCCGTAGGGCGGAGGGGCGAGCGGCGTGAAGGACGGTTGCCCGAAGGACGGTTGCCCGCCCTCCGGGGGCGCGAACGAAGGGCCGGAGGGCTGCTGCTGTGCACCGGCGGGGGCGGTCCACGGCGATGCCGGAGGCGCGCCGTAGGGCGGGGGTTGCTCCGCGGCCCAGCCTGTAGGCCTCTCTGACGTGGGACCGTGACCGTCTGACATATCCCAATCCTGGCACGCTGGGCGGGTGGGTGGTGTCCAGCCCTGGACAAGACCGCGTCCCCGGCCGTTTCCGGCACGCGTTCCGGCGCCGAGGATCTCGCCCAGGGTGGCCGAAAGACCTTCTGTTACCGCAGACTGAAGGGGAGCGGTCGTGGTGCGAGCCGGATGTCCGCCTTCCGCGGGACTCATGTCACACTCATGGGCCGGGCGGGGGTAACCTTCACCGACCGTGCAGGTATGTCCCAAAATGCGTAGAACGAATGAGGGGCCATGAAAGGTCGCGTGCTGGTCGTCGACGACGATGCCGCTCTCGCCGAGATGCTGGGCATCGTGTTGCGCGGAGAGGGCTTCGAACCATCCTTTGTCAGTGACGGCGACAAGGCGCTGGACGCGTTCCGTGACACGCGTCCCGATCTCGTCCTGCTCGACCTGATGCTGCCCGGCGCCGACGGCATCGACGTCGCCCGCCGGATCCGGGCGGAGTCCGGGGTGCCGATCGTCATGCTCACGGCCAAGAGCGACACCATCGACGTGGTGCTGGGGCTGGAGTCGGGCGCCGACGACTACATCGTCAAGCCGTTCAAGCCGAAGGAGCTGGTGGCCCGCGTGCGGGCGCGGCTGCGCCGCACCGACGAGCCCACCCCCGAGATCCTGCAGATCGGCGACATCACCATCGACGTGGCCGGCCACTCGGTCAAGCGCGGCGAGGGGACCATCAACCTCACGCCGCTCGAGTTCGACCTGCTCGTCGCCCTGGCCCGCAAGCCGCGCCAGGTGTTCACCCGCGAGGTCCTGCTGGAGCAGGTCTGGGGCTACCGCCACGCGGCCGACACCCGCCTGGTCAACGTGCACGTGCAGCGTCTCCGGGCCAAGATCGAGAAGGACCCCGAGCACCCCGAGATCGTGGTGACGGTCCGCGGCGTGGGCTACAAGGCCGGCCCCGCCTAGCGTCCCGCCTCCCCCGCCATGCCCCCGGCCAAGACCAGACGCCCGCGCCGCCGGACGCTCCGCCAGATACTCGGCGGAGTCCGGCGGCGGGCTCGTCGTGCCGCGGGCAGGATCCGGCGGCTGTGGCGGCGCTCGCTCCAGCTCCAGGTCGTCACCAGCACCCTGGTGATCTCGGTGATCGTGGTCATGGTGCTCGGCATCTTCCTGTCCGACCAGATCAACAACTCCGTCATCGAGCGCCGGCAGCAGTCCGCCGCGAGCGAGGCGGCCGCCGACCGGCTGCAGATCGCCGACGCGCTCATCCGGCGCGAGGACGACCAGGCCAAACCCTCCGACTCCGGCAACAGTGTGCCGCCCGACCCGCTCGACGAGGTGATGGACACCATCATCGGCACCGGCAGGGACGGCTGGAAGAAGCGCTACGAGGTGCTGATCCTCAACGTCGACGAGCCGGGCAGGTCACGCGCGTCGGGCAACGTCAGCGAACGGAACATCCCCCTGGCCCTCCAGCAGATGCTGCGCCGCCAGGCGGAGAAGTTCATCGACAGGCCGCAGCGCTACACCGAGCCGATCAGCTTCCCCGGCGAGAGCCAGCCCAGGCAGACCCTCGTCATCGGCGCCATCCTCCACGTCAACGGCAGCTACGAGGTCTACCACTTCTTCCCGTTCGACGAGGAAGAGCAGATGCTGTCCAACGTCCGGCTGGCCATCGTCGTGGTCGGCTTCGGGCTGGTGCTGCTGCTCGCCGCGATCGCGTACCTCGTGGCCCGCCAGGTCGTCACGCCGGTCAGGCTGGCCCGCCAGGCGGCGGAGCGCCTGGCGGCGGGCAAGCTCGACGAACGGCTCAAGGTACGCGGCGAGGACGACCTGGCCAGGCTCGCGACCTCGTTCAACGAGATGGCCGCCAACCTGGCGCTGAAGATCCACCAGCTGGAGGAGCTGTCGCAGGTGCAGCGGCAGTTCGTCTCCGACGTCTCGCACGAGCTGCGCACCCCGCTCACCACCGTCCGCATGGCCGCCGACCTGCTGTACGACGCGCGCGAGGACTTCGAGCCGATGGCCTCCCGCTCCGCCGAGCTGATGCAGGCCCAGCTCGAACGGTTCGAGTCGATGCTGGCCGACCTGCTGGAGATCAGCCGGTACGACGCCGGCGCCGCCACCCTGGACCTCGACTCCGTCGACGTCCGTGACGTGGTGCTGCGGGCCATAGCCGACTCCGAGGCGCTGGCCGAACGCCACAGCACCCGCTTCGAGCTGCGGCTGCCCAACGAGCCGTGCATGGCCGAGATCGACAACCGCCGGGTCGAGCGCATCCTGCGCAACCTGCTGTTCAACGCCATCGAGCACGGCGAGGGCCGCGATGTCGTGGTCACCGTGGGCGCCGACAGGGACGCGGTGGCGGTCGCCGTGCGCGACCACGGCATCGGGCTCAAACCCGGCGAGGAGACCCTGGTCTTCGACCGGTTCTGGCGGGCCGACCCGTCGCGGGCCAGGACCATCGGCGGCACCGGCCTCGGCCTGGCCATCTCCCGCGAGGACGCGGTGCTGCACGGCGGCTGGCTGCAGGCGTGGGGCCAGCCGGGCGAAGGCTCGCAGTTCCGGCTCACCCTGCCCAGGAAGGCCGGCATCGGCCTCAAGGGCTCCCCGCTGTCGCTGGTGCCGCCCGAGATCGAGATGCGCCGCACCTGGCGCGGCCAGATGACGCCGGTGCTGCTGCCGGCCACCGGCGACGGGGGCGGGCATGACGAGGTCTAGGCGACTCAGGGCCGCCGCCTTCGCGCTCGCGCTGTTCACGGCCGTCGCCGGGTGCGCCGTCATCCCCGTGGGCGGGCCGTTCCCGGTGGACGAGGCGGGCAGCGGCGACTCCGTCACCGTGCCGTTCCAGCGGATGGTCGCCGTCGCGCCGCAGCCCGACTGGGGGCCGCAGCAGGTCGTGGAGGGCCTGCTGGCCGCCATGGCCGCCTACCACGACGACCCTTCCGTCCTGCCCGGCTACCTCACCGAGGAGGCCCGGCGCGTCTGGAAACCCGACGGTGCGATCACCGTGATCGACAACTCGTTCCGGTTCGGCGAGCTCATCGAGGACAAGGAGAAGCGGGAGACCGCCGTCACCGTCCAGGGCAACAAGATCGCGCAGATCAACGAGGACGACACGTACGTGCCGGTCAGCCGGTCCGACGACCCCAAGATCACCCGCCAGTTCACCCTGGTCAAGGACGCGAGCGGCGCCTACAGGGTCAACGGGCTGCAGCAGGGCCTGCTGCTCACCGACGCAGACGTGCGCCGCGCGTACCGGCCCACCAACCTCTACTACCTCAACGGCTCCTCCGGCGCCGACCCGCAGCCCGACCGGCTGGTCGTCGACCGGGTGCGGCTGCGCATCGACCCCGACAAGAGCTTCGCCCAGACCATCATCGAGCGCCTGATCGAAGGGCCCACCAGCGCGCTGCAGGGCGCGGTCGGCAACGAGTTCCCCGACGGCGTCAGGGTGCGGTGGATCCGGTCCAGCGAGGACCGGGTGCTGATCAACGTGAGCGGCCCGTTCAACCCCCTCTCCACCTTCACCCAGGGCATCCAGGCCCAGCTCAGGGCCAGCCTGAGCAGCAACAACCTGGCCAACGGGCGCACGCTCGAAGTGCTGCTCGACGGCGAGCAGTTCTTCTCGTCGGGCTCGCTCACCGTGCCCGCCAACCTGCCGGAGAGCTGGCTGGGCAGCGAGGACAAGCAGGTCTTCTACACCAGCGACGGCGCCGTCTTCATCCTCGCCCCCGACGGCGAGGGCCACCCGGTGACCGGTCCCGCCGGGCAGCCCAGCGAGGGCTACACCGGCTTCGCGATCTCCAAGGACCGCGACCGCATCGCCGCCAGGTCCGCCGCGGGCGGCATCTGGGTGACCCGTCACTCTCCCGACGGCCGCTGGCAGGAGTCCATCCCCGGCCCCGACCTCACGGACCCGTCCTGGCACCGCGACGGCAGCCTGTGGACGTTCGACCGGCGCAACGACGCCGTCATCCGCTCACACCCCGTCGTCGGCCGCGGCCCCGAACGCATCGCCGCCCCCGCGCTCAGAGGGCAGGACGTGACCTCCCTGCGGATGGCCAGGGACGGCGTCCGGGTCGCGGTCACCGTCGGCGACAGCGAGGTCCAGGTCGGCGCGCTCACGGGCGGCGGCGGCAACGCGATGCTGAGCAACTTCCAGACGCTGACGACGGTGTCCGGCGGCGACGAGATCGTCGACATCGCCTGGAGCGACGGCGGCCACCTGCTGGTCCTGGTCCAGACCAAGGCCGGCCAGTTCGTCAACGAGATCAACGTCGGCGACGGCGAGGCCGCGCAGTTGCCGACGACCAGCAAACGGCTGAAGCGCCTGGCCGCCCTGGGCGACGCGATCCTGGCGACGACCGAGGAGAGCAACGAGATCCTCGAATACAGCCGCGACAAGCGGACCTGGACCCCCAAACCGGCCACAGCCGTCGACCACCCCCTCTTCACCCTGGGCTGACCGCGATGCCGGCCATGGCCTCCGGGCTGGTGGCGCGGCGGGCTCCTTTGGGCGGTCCCGTCTCGGTGATCGGGTCGATACGGAAAGTGTCGGTGGAGGGCGGCATCCTGAGGTGGTGTTCGCCGCTCTGCTCGACGCCGTCCTGCCGCAGCCGTGCCTGGGCTGCGGCGTCGCGGGGGGTCGCCTGTGCGATGCCTGCCTGGCGCGCCTCGCCGATCCCGCCTGCCGCATGCCAAGCCCCGTCCCTGACGGGCTGCCCGCGTGCTGGTCCGCCTCCCCGTACGCGGGCGTGGTGCGCGCGGCGGTCATCGCCTACAAGGAAAGGGGCGAGGCGGCCCTGGCCGGACGTCTGGCCGACCTTCTGGCCTTCACCCTCATGACCGCCCTGCGCCATCCTCACCAGGACGCTGAGGGCCTTGTGGGCGCCGTCCAGGGCGCGGGGGAGGGCCTTCCCGCGCGTGCCGGGCGGAGCGGCCCAAGGGCGTGCGGGCCGGCCGGGGAGCCGGTGATCGTGGTGCCCGTGCCCAGCGGCCGGGCGGCGGTCAAGGGGCGGGGCCATGATCACGTGGCCGCGCTGGCGGACCGGGTGGTGCGCCGCCTGTGCCGCCAGAAGGTTCCCGCCCTCCTCTGGCCCGCGCTGCGGCAACGCCGGAAGGTGGCCGACCAGGCAGGGCTGAGCTCCGCCGACCGGGTGGCGAACCTGGCCGGCTCCTTCCACGTACCACCGGAAGCCATCCGCCTCCTGGACCACTCCACCCGCCCACGTCCTCCCCGCGACCTCGCTCCACCGGAAGCACTCGTACGGGGCCGTTCGACCGACCGGATGGACCACGGCGCGGATGGGGCCGTGCGCTGCGGCGCGCCGGGCGGTCCCGGTCGGCTCGGAGACCGGCTGGAACGGGCCCGGGTGGTGATCGTGGACGACGTGGTCACGACCGGCGCCACGCTCGCCGACGCCGCGCGGGCCCTGCGGGAGGCGGGAGCGGCCGTGCCGCTGGCCGTCACCGTCGCCGCGACACGCCGAAGCTCACGAAATGGTTACGGTGACCCTCGGTGAGGAAAGATCGTCTCTGCCTTGTCTCTCCGGGGCTACATCTTCGTACCTGGGAGAGGTCGCTCAAGCAGCTCAGGGCCATGCCATCTCTTCCCGTACAGGGCGGCGAGGGACCAAACCCGGCATCTGATCAGGCCGTAACCCAGCGAGAAAATCACGGAAAGTGATCGTTTGAGGCTCGCCCCGGCTGACATTCGCCGCCGATCCGGATAGCGTCTGAACATGGCACCCGTTCGGGTCCGTGGTTGCGCAGAGCCGGAGCACCCGGCTCCGCTAGCCGATGCCAGCCGCAGGCGAAACGGCCCACGTAAGGCGACTTTTCGTCGACCGATCACGGTGCGGCTTAGGGGTAAGTCCTGCCTCCCCGGGGGTCCAGATGTCCCCCGTCAGGAGAGAAGGGCGGTAGTGGCATCAGAGCTGCGAAACCCTCAGCAGGCGGATGTGGGGTCGAAGACCAGGTCGGCCGGACGGGTGCCATCCGCGTTCCCGGTGACGAGGAGTCGGAAGAGGGTAAGCGTGAGAGAAAGGCAGACCGGACTGGACCCCGCCCGGCACCTGGCAGGTCGTCGGGCGCTCTATCTCAGTCGTTAGGCGAAGGGGGGCTGTTGCATGGACATCATCGTCAAGGGCCGGCACACAGGAGTGAGTGATCGGTTCCGCGACCAGGTGACGACCAAGCTGGCCAGGATCGAGCGTCTGGACAACAAACTCATCCGAGTCGATGTGGAGGTGTCGAAAGAGCGCAACGCCCGGGTGGCCGACCAGCGAGAGCGGGTCGAGCTGACCATTCACACCCGCGGGCCCGCCATCCGCGCGGAGGCCTGCGCCGACGACCGGTTCGCCGCCCTCGACATCGCGATGGACAAGCTGGAAGGGCGCCTGCGCAGGCTCGCCGACCGGCGCAAGGTCCATCACGGCAACCACAAGCCCGCCTCGGTGGCGGAGTTCACGGCCGGCGTGCCCGACCTGGCCGCGCCCATGCCCCAGCAGGCCGTGCCGGCCCGCGAGGAGGCCGAGTCCGAGGAGGACCGGCTGCCTGACGAGAAGCAGTACGACGACATCGTCCCCATCGAGATGGACGGCGACGGCCCTCTGATCGTCCGGGAGAAGTTCCACAAGGCAGAGCCCATGACCATCGACCAGGCCCTCCTCGAGATGGAGCTGGTCGGCCACGACTTCTATCTGTTCCGTGACAAGGAGAGCGGTCTTCCGTCCGTCGTCTACAACCGTCGTGGGTACAACTACGGCGTGCTGCGGCTCGTAGAGCCCTGACGGACCGCCAGAAAGATCTTCTCGGACCACCCGAGGACCGCGGCACACGTGCGATCATGGCGGTCCGACGGCTCTGGCCCCCCGACGAGGAGGAGACGTGAGCGAGCTCAGTCAGGCGAGGATGAGCGAGCGGATCGACGACACGACGGTCGCGAGGCGGATCAAGGAGGCCCTGTGACCGAGTCCGGCGAGGCGCGCCCCTCCAGCGGCGAGCCGATCCGTGTGCTGATCGTGGACGATCACGAGCTGATCAGGCGCAGCCTGGCCCTGGCGCTGGCCGCGGAGCCTGACATCGAGGTGGTCGGGGAAGCGAGCGACGGGCAGGAGGCGGTCGAGCTGGCCGACCGCCTCATGCCCGACGTGGCGCTGATGGACGTGCGCATGCCGAGGCAGGACGGCATCGAGGCGACCAAGGGCATCAAGGCCTCGGTGCCGAGCACCCGCATCATCATGCTGACGGTGAGCGACGAGGAGGAGGACCTCTTCGAGGCGATCAAGGCAGGCGCGACCGGTTACCTGCTCAAGGACGTCCAGATCAACGACGTGCCGGCGGCCGTGCGCGGCGTCCACGAAGGCCAGTCGTTAATCAACCCGGCCATGGCGGCCAAGCTCATCAGCGAGTTCGCCAACATGAGCCGTAAGGGGACCGAGCGCCCGGCGCAGCTCCCGGTCCCACGCCTGACGGACCGGGAGATGGAGGTCCTGCGGCTGGTCGCCAAGGGCATGAACAACCGGGAGATCGCCAAGCAGCTGTTCATCTCCGAGAACACCGTGAAGAACCACGTCCGCAACATCCTGGACAAACTGCAGCTGCACTCGCGCATGGAGGCCGTGGTGTACGCGGTCCGCGAGCGCATGCTGGAAATCACGTGACCCGGCTTCACCCCGCCCGCCCTCGCTGAGGACGGGCGGGGGACCGGCCGGGCCCCAGAGAGCGCGCGTTGTGTTGAGGACGGGCGAGGGCCGGCCGGGGCTCAGAGAGCGGGCGCCGTGTTGAGCGCCGCGGCGAGCTCCGGCGGGTCGGTGCGTTCGACGCGGACGGCGTCGCAGCCCACCCAGGCGGCGGCCGACCAGAGCGCCTCCCGCATCGCCTCCACCCATCGGGCGCTGGTCAGGCCCGGCTCCAGGCTGAGCTGCCTGGCCACCAGGGTGGTGCCCTCACGGGCCGGGTCGACGCGGCCGATCAGACGGCCCCCGGCCAGCACCGGCATCGTGAAGTAGCCGTGCACCCGCTTGTGCTTGGGCACGTACAGCTCAAGCTGGTAGGCGAAGCCGAAGACGCGCTCGGTGCGGCCGCGGTGCCAGATCAGCGAGTCGAACGGCGAGACCAGGGTCGTCCGGTGGCGGCCGCGCGGCTCGGACTCCAGCGCGGCCGGGTCGGCCCAGGCGTTGGGCCCGCCGCCGGCGCCGTTGCGTCCGGCCTTGGCGTTGGGCCAGCCGTGGACGCGCACCGGCGTCAGCCCGGCGGCGCCGCTCGCCAGGGCCTCGTCGAGCAGCGCGGTGGTGCGGCCCTGCAGCCGGAGGAAGTCGATCAGGTCGGCCCGGGTGGCGACGCCGAGTGACCGGCCGGCGATGGCCGCGAGCCGGGTGACGCACTCCTCGTCGGAGAGCTCCTGGGCCAGCAGCTCGGCGGGCACCACGCGCTCGGCCAGGTCGTAGACGCGGCGCCAGCCGACCCGGCGGGTGCAGACGACCTCACCGATGTCGAGCAGCCACTCCAGGCCGATCTTGGAGTCGGACCAGTCCCACCACGGGCCGCCGTTTTTGGCGCCGCCCACGTCGGAGGTGGTGAGCGGGCCGCTCTCGCGCACCTGGTCGAGCAGCTTGCCGACGCTGTCGGGCACCTCGTGCCAGCGGAAGCGGCGCTCGCGGTAGGCGCGCCGCCGGAACGCGAAGAGCGGCCAGTGCTCGATCGGCAGGATGCAGGCGGCGTGGCACCAGTATTCGAAGCTGCGGGCCGGCTCGTCCCAGTAGGCCCGCTCGACGGCGGGCCTGCCCACCGCGCCGAGCCGGGCGTAGGCGACGAGCTCGTGGGAGCGCGCGAGCACCGAGATGGTGTCGAGCTGGACCGCGCCGAGCCTGCGGAGCATGCCGTGAACCCCGCCGCGGCGGCCGTCGGAGCCGAGCAGACCCTGGGCGCGCAGGATCAGCCGGCGCGCCTCGTCGGGGGTCAGGTCAGTCATGTCTGCGATTCCGTACGGGGGAGCATGGCCGGAATGCTAGTCACGGCCACTGACAGAACGCCGGGGAATGAAGCGGCGGCAGGCTCGCGTTGACACGCTGAAGACCCGTCGCCGTCGGGGGTGCCTCGGAGGGGCCGCCTTCGACGGGAGCCCCGTACCCGAGGGAGATGTCAGCGGTGGTCTTCGGCGCGCATGCCCGCGCGGGGCGCGTCGATGACCACATCGGTGAAGATGTCGAAGACGAGGGCGAGGATGCCCCCCACCACGAAGAGGCCGACGCCGATCCAGACGATCATCCAGTTGTCCATGGTCAGACCGAATCCGCCGACCGTGAACCCGATCAGCATCACCGTCACGGCCAGCCATGAGGACGCGCGGCCGCCGTGGCTTCCCAGATTCTCGGTCTGCTCAGACTTCTGGCCTTCAACCATGACAAATCCCTCCTTGCCCGGATATCCCGGTTATCGGGGCGAACCGGTCTTTGACCGGCGTACCATCTGCCCTCACGACATTCTCCCAGACAAGTCCTGTGCCCTTGTCGGCACGGTGGCTGTGTCTGGTTGGAGAACGGCCTACGATGGCAGCGGGGAAGTTTGTCTCGGCCTCTCCTCTCGGCGGCGCCGCCGGGGTAGACCTGCGAGGAGCTTTACATAAAGTGGCAGCCATTCTCGACAAGATCCTACGTGCCGGCGAGGGCAAGACTCTGCGCAAGCTCAAGCGGATCGCAGATCAGGTCAACTCCATCGAGGACGACTTCACGAGCCTGTCCGACGCGGAGTTGCGCGCCCTGACGGACGAATTCAAGCAGCGCCATGCCGATGGCGAGTCGCTCGACGACCTGCTTCCCGAGGCGTTCGCCACCGTGCGCGAGGCCGCGCGCCGCGTGCTCGGCCAGCGCCACTTCGATGTGCAGATCATGGGCGGCGCCAATCTCCACATGGGCAACATCTCGGAGATGAAGACCGGTGAGGGCAAGACCCTGACCTGCACCCTGCCCGCCTACCTCAACGCCCTGTCGGGCAAGGGCGTGCACGTCGTCACGGTCAACGACTACCTCGCCAAGCGCGACGCCGAGAACATGGGCCGGGTCCACCGCTTCCTCGGCCTCGAGGTCGGCGTGATCCTGTCCGGCCAGACGCCCGACGACCGCCGCAAGCAGTACCTCGCCGACATCACGTACGGCACCAACAACGAGTTCGGCTTCGACTACCTGCGCGACAACATGGCGTGGGGCCTCGACGAGTGCGTGCAGCGCGGCCACAACTACGCCATCGTCGACGAGGTCGACTCGATCCTCATCGACGAGGCCAGGACCCCGCTGATCATCTCCGGCCCGGGCGAGCAGTCCGGGAAGTGGTACCAGGAGTTCGCCAAGATCGTCCCGCGGCTGCGCCGCGGCGTCGAGGCGAAGAACCCCGGCGAGGAGAGCACCGGCGACTACATCGTCGACGAGAAGAAGCGCACGGTCGGCATCCTCGAGTCCGGCGTGGAGAAGGTCGAGGACTGGCTCGGCATCGACAACCTCTACAAGCCCGAGCACACCCACCTCGTCGGCTTCCTGAACAACGCCCTGAAGGCCAAGGAGCTGTTCAAGAAGGACAAGGACTACATCGTCGCCGACGGCGAGGTGCTCATCGTCGACGAGTTCACCGGCCGCATCCTCCACGGCCGCCGCTACAACGAGGGCATGCACCAGGCCATCGAGGCCAAAGAGGGCGTGAAGATCAAGGACGAGAACCAGACCCTCGCCACGATCACCCTGCAGAACTACTTCCGCCTCTACGAGAAGCTCGCCGGCATGACCGGCACCGCGACCACCGAGGCCAACGAGTTCCACCAGACCTACAAGCTCGGCGTGGTCCCGATCCCGACCAACCGGCCGATGGTCCGCAAGGACCAGCCCGACGTCGTCTACAAGACCGAGGACGCCAAGTTCAACGCGGTGGTCGACGACATCAAGGAGCGCCACGAGCACGGCCAGCCGGTTCTCGTCGGCACCACCTCGGTGGAGAAGTCCGAGCGGCTGTCCAAGGCGCTCAAGCGCCGCGGCGTCACCCACGAGGTGCTCAACGCGAAGAACCACGCGCGTGAGGCGTCGATCATCGCCGAGGCGGGCCGCAGGGGCGCCGTCACCGTCGCCACCAACATGGCCGGTCGAGGCACCGACATCATGCTCGGCGGCAACCCCGAGTTCCGCGCCGACGTGGAGCTGCGCCAGCGCGGCCTCGACCCGGTCGAGACTCCGGAGGAGTACGAGAAGGCCTACCCCGAGGCGCTGGAGAAGGCCAAGGCCGCGGTGAAGGCCGAGCACGACGAGGTCACCGAGCTGGGCGGCCTCTACGTGCTGGGCACCGAGCGCCACGAGTCGCGCCGCATCGACAACCAGCTCCGCGGCCGCTCCGGCCGTCAGGGCGACCCCGGCGAGTCCCGCTTCTACCTGTCGCTCGGCGACGACCTGATGCGCCTGTTCAACGCGGCCAAGGTCGAGGTGATCATGAATCGCCTCAACATCCCCGAGGAGCAGCCGATCGAGTCGGGCATCGTCTCCAAGGCCATCGCCTCCGCCCAGCACCAGGTCGAGCAGCAGAACTTCGAGATCCGCAAGGAAGTTCTCAAGTACGACGAGGTGATGAACCGCCAGCGCAAGGTGATCTACGCCGAGCGCCGGCGCGTGCTGGAGGGCGCCGACCTGCACGACCAGGTCAGCGGCTTCATCGGCAACGTCATCGACGGCTACGTCGACGGCGCCACCTCCGACGGCTTCGCCGAGGAGTGGGACCTCGAGAAGCTGTGGAAGGCGTTCGCGGGCCTCTACCCCGTCTCGGTCAGCCTCGAAGACCTCGTCGCGGAGGCCGGCGGCCAGGAGAACATCACCGACGAGCTCATCAGGGAGCGCATCAAGAAGGACGCGCTGGAGGCGTACGCGAGGCGCGAGGAGGAGTGGGGCCCCGAGGCGACCCGCGACCTGGAGCGGCGCGTCATCCTGTCGGTTCTCGACCGCAAGTGGCGCGAGCACCTCTACGAGATGGACTATCTCCGCGAGGGCATCGGCATGCGGGCCTACGCGCAGAAGGACCCGCAGATCGAGTACCAGCGCGAAGGCTACGAGATGTTCAACGCGATGCTCGAGGGCATCAAGGAGGACTCCGTGGGCTTCCTGTTCAACCTGGAGGTGGAGGTTCAGGAGAACCCCATCGTCGAGGAGCAGGAGGACCCGATGCTGGCCGAGACGCGGGGCATCATCGCCCGCGGCCTGCGCGGCCCCGACCGTCCGGCGGAGCTCGAGTACACCGCCCCGGGCGAGCAGGGCGACGTGGAGCACACCCGCGTCCGCACCACCCAGGCCGAGCGCGCCGCCTACGGCAACGTCGAGCGCAATGCGCCGTGCCCGTGCGGCTCGGGCAAGAAGTACAAGCGCTGCCACGGCGACCCGAAGCACGCCAACAACTGACACGCGGCACCGAGACCCCTGCCCGGCTCACGGGCGGGGGTCTCGCCTTCCCGGGCCCCGCCGGGGGCGGTCAGGCGGTCTCGAAGTCCGTGCACAGCCACTGGACGCCCCGGCGCTCCAGGCGCAGGGCCAGGACGTGGTCGCGCTCGCCGCAGTGGACCAGGAGACACATCTCCACCACGCCGTCGCGGGGCTCCTTGACGTGGGGGACGCCGACGAAGGGCGGGCGGCGGGTGTCGAGCATGCGGCCGGCCCGTACCAGCTCGCGGTGGGCCTGGTCGGTGAGGCGGTCGGCGACCGTCTGCGGGGGCCTGCGGCCGGCGAGGACCTCCGCGATGGCCTGCCCGAGCTGGCGGAGCCGGCGCTCGTCGGGGAGTGCGCCCGGCGGTCCCCAGACGAGGGGCGTGTCGAGCGCGAGCGAGCCGTGGACCTCGGGAAAGGGCGACATCACGGGCCTCCGGGGGGTTCGGGGGAGAGACGGTACTAAGAGGTTCCGGTCACGCCCCGGGATACGCGGCCCGCCAACTTCCCCGATCGGCGCCCCGGTTCGCGGGGGATGGCGAAGAAGGTCACCACGACCTGGAGCGGTGGCGCCCCGCGAGGCCCCAGGTTGCGGACCGGTGGACCGGCCATGAGGTCATGACCGAATCGGGGTGGCCTCGCCCGAGTCCACGTCGGGCTCCGGCTCGCGGCCTGGGGTCATGAAGTTCAGCCGCCGGATGAGGAAGCTGAACACGAAGTAGTAGACCACCCCGTACGCGACGCCGAGCAGCAGGATGCCGGGCACGTTCTGGGTGTTGGACTTGCCGGCGTTGAGCAGCAGGTCGAGCAGCCCCGCCGAGAAGCCGAAGCCGAGCTGCCCGCCGATCAGCGTGGTGAGCGCCATCGCCAGCCCGGTGAGCACGGCGTGCACGGCCAGCAGCAGCGGCGCGACGAAGATGAACGCGAACTCGATCGGCTCGGTGATGCCGGTGACGAAGGAGGCCAGCGCCGCCGAGAGCATGATGCCGCCCACGGTGGCCCGCCGGTGCGGGGGCGCGGCCCGCCACATGGCGAGCGCGGCGGCGGGCAGCGCGAACATCATGACGGGGAAGAAGCCGGCCATGAACTGGCCGGACTCCGGCGCTCCGCCGAAGTAGCAGTTCCAGTCGCCGCCGAGCGTGCGCCCGTCCACCTCGCAGGTCGGCACCACGTGCCAGACGATCGAGTTGACGAAGTGATGCAGCCCCAGCGGGATGAGCAGCCGGTTGATCAGCCCGTACAGGCCGGTGCCGAGCGGCCCGAGGGTGGTCAGCGCCTCCCCGGCCTGGCCGATCCACTCGCCGAGGATCGGCCACACCCAGCCGATGAGCACGCCGAGCCCGAGCGCCACGAACGCGGTGAGGATGGGCACGAACCGCCGCCCGCCGAAGAACGCCAGCCACGACGGCAGCTTGATCCGGTGGAACCGCTGCCAGAGCAGGGCGGTGACCAGCCCCATCAGGATGCCGCCGAGCACCTTGGTGGGGTTCTGCATGCCGTGGTTGATGATCTCGATGACGCCCTGGTCCTGGACCTGGCGCAGGGTCACGGTGTCGCGGATGGTCGAGCCGGCGAACATCACCTTGCTCACCCGGTCGAAGACGAGGTAGCCGACCACGGCGGCGAGCGCCGTGGTGCCGTCGGACTTGCGCGCGAAGCCGATGGCCACGCCCACCGCGAACAGCAGCGGCAGGTTCTCGAACAGGGCCTCGCCGGCCGCCGCCAGCACCGCGGCGACCTCGGTCATCCACGCGAAGCCCGCCACGTCGGCCAGGCCGCCACGCTCGGCGCCGTTGGACCCGAGCATGTCGGGCTGGCCGAAGCGGAGCAGCAGGGCGGCCGCGGGCAGGGCGGCGATGGGCAGCATCAGCGAGCGGCCCAGCCTCTGGAGCACGGTCATCAGGCGCGAGAACGGCGAAGGCCGGTCGGCGGTGGTCTCGTTCACCGGGTGTTCCTCCGGGTCGGCCCTCAACCCCGCTTTGCGGGCATTTCGAGTATGGTGCGCAGCTGGTAGCGGTCCGCCCGGTAGGTGGACACGCCCAGTTCGGCGCAGACACCTCCGGAGAACGACCTGCGCTGGAGCAGCAGCACGGCGCCGCCGGGGGGCAGTTTGAGCAGGTCGGCGTCGCTCGGGTCGGCGATGCCGCCGTCGATGGTCAGTTCGCCCGCGTCCATGACCAGCCCGTAGCGGCTTTCCAGCAGCTCGTACAGGGATCTGCCGGTCAGGTCGTGTTCGGCCAGGTCGGGGGCGAGCTTGACCGGGATGTGGGCGCGTTCGATGGACAGCGGCTCGCCGTCGGCGGTGCGCAGCCGCTCGATGAAGTGGACCTCCTCGCCCGGCGCGATGCCGAGCTCCTTGGCCAGGTGGGCGCTGGCGCGCATGATCCGCCGGTCGAGGTCGCGCGAGCCGGGCGCCATGCCGCGGGCCCGCATGTCCTCGGTGAACGACGTGAGCTGCAGCGACAGCTCGATCTTGGGCCGGGCGACGAACGTGCCCTTGCCCGGCACCCGGTGCAGGCGTCCCTCGGAGACCAGGTGGTCGACCGCCTGCCGCACGGTCATCCGCGACAGCCCGAAGCGCTGGCACAGCTCGCGCTCGGACGGGATCGCGGCGCCGATGCTCAGCTCGTCGCTGTCGATCAGGTCCAGCAGGATCTCGCGAAGCTGGAAGTATTTGGGCACCGGGCTGTCCGGGTCGATGTGGGCCACGGGATCCTCCCCTCGATCGGGCCTGTCCGATGAGCTATGGTTCGTACTGGTCTAGTCCGGACTAGACCACAAGACGCGAAACAGGGTCAAGTTCGATGCCGACACGGAGGAACGATCGCCGAGATGACCAAGATGCGCAGCGAGATCGCCGAGCAGCCCGAGGCGCTGCGAGCCACCCTCGACTCCCTGCTGCCCAGGATCGACGAGGTGCGGGCGCTGGGCGAGCGGACCCGGCAGTTGCTGTTCATCGCGCGTGGCACCTCCGACAACGCCGCAGTCTACGGCCGCTACCTGGTGGAGGCGCACGCCGGGCGGCTCTCGTCCCTCGCCGCGCCGTCCATCGCCACGACCTACCGCCGCAAGCTGGACCTGGAGGGCGTGCTGGCCGTCGCGATCTCCCAGTCGGGCCGTACGGAGGAGATCGCCGAGACGCTGGCCTGGGCCAAGGACTGCGGGGCCGCCACCGTCGGCGTCACCAACGGCGGCCCGGACAGCCCGCTCGCCCAGGCGGCCGACCTGGCGCTGTGCACGGTCGCCGGGACGGAGGAGGCGGTCCCCGCCACCAAGACCTACACCACCCAGCTCGCCGCGCTGGCCGTGCTGGCGCTCGGGCTCGGCGCGGACGTGGACCGGACCGACCTGCTGCGGGTGCCCGAGGCCGTGGAGAAGCTGATCGCCGAGCCGGGTGACCTGGACGCCGTCGTGGCGGGGCTGGCCGACAGGCACGGCGTGGTCGTCTCCGGCCGCGGCCTGGCCTTCTCCACCGCGCTGGAGACCGCGCTCAAGCTCAAGGAGGCCTGCTACCTGCACGCCATGGGCCTGTCGTACGCCGACCTGCTGCACGGCCCGATCGCCGTGGTCGACCGGGACACCCCGGCGCTGCTCGTCGCGGCGGAGGACGGCCCGACCCTCCAGGGCACGGTGGCGCTGGCCGAGCGGGTCGTCTCGGCGGGCGCGGCGGCGTACACGATCGGCGGCGGCAGGGCGCTGGCCGCGGCGGGCACGGCCGCGCTGAACGGCCCCGACCTGCCCGAGTGGGTGGCCCCGATGGGACTCGTGATCCCCGGGCAACTGCTCACCGAGGCGCTCGCGAGGCGGCTGGGCATCGACCCGGACGCGCCGCGCGGCCTGAACAAGGTCACCCAGACGGACTGATCCCCGGGGCGGTCTGTCGCCCCTGAGCAGCCTGGTCACACAGCCACGGACGAGGAGGGCCTGATGGCGGCGGACGTGAACGCGCTGATCGCCGGTCTGGGCGGAGTCGGCAACATCATCGACATCGAACCCTGCATCACCCGTCTGCGCACGGAGGTGCGCGACGCGTCCAAGGTCGACCAGGCCGCCCTCAAGGCCGCGGGCGCCCACGGCGTGATGGCCGCGGGGAACGTGGTCCAGGTCGTCGTCGGGCCGGAGGCGGACACGATCGCCAGCGACATCGAGGATCTCATCGGCTAGAGGGCGAGACACATGACGACTGTCCTCGCCCCGGTGGAGGGGGCGGCGGTGGGGCTGACCGCCGTGCCCGACCCGGTGTTCTCGGCCGGCATGGTGGGGCCGGGAACCGCGATCGACCCCTGCAGGGGGCCGGGCGAGGCCGTCGCCCCCATAACTGGAAAAATCGTGAAGCTGCATCCGCATGCCTATGTGATCGTGGGAGATGACGGCAGGGGCGTGCTGGTGCATCTGGGCATCGACACGGTGCAGCTTCGAGGGAGGGGATTCCGACTGCTCGCGATGGAGGGCGACAGGGTGAGCGCCGGCCAGCCGGTCGTGGCCTGGGATCCCGCCGAGATCGAGGCGGGCGGCCGCTCGCCCGTCTGCCCGGTCGTCGCGCTGGACGCGCTCGACGGCGCCGTCACCCCCCTCGCCGAGGGCGCGGTGCGGGCCGGCGACGCGCTGTTCCGATGGACGTGAGAAAGGGTCCGGCCGGTCTGGACCAGAGACGAGAAGGAGGTCCCATGGGGGAGCGGACGGCGACGGTGGCCGCGGAGGTGGGGCTGCACGCCCGCCCGGCGGCCACGTTCGTGCAGACGGCGATGAAGGCCCCGATGGACATCACGGTGGCGCGTTCGACGGGCGGTGACCCGGTCAACGGCAAGAGCATCCTGCAGATCATGGCGCTCGACGTCCGCAAGGGTGAGCAGATCGTCATCAGGGCCGAGGGCGAGGGCTCGGAGGAGATCCTCGACAAGCTCGCGGCCATCGCCTCGACGCCCTGACCCGCCCGCCCGCCGCTCCCCGAGAGCCGAGCGGGCGGCCGGAGGGGACCGGCGAGTTCGCGGAGCGGGAAAAGGGGACGGCACATCCCCCGGTCATGGATAGCGTGGGACCATGTTTCGACGGATCGGTACGGCAGGTCTCCTGACGGTGTCACTCGCGGCGTGCGGTTTCGCGGCGGACGGCGCCCCCGCCGCGAGACCGCCCGCCTCCCAGGCGAGCCCCACCGCCGAGCCGGTCCCCTCCGGCACCCCCGCCACCGGCGGCGTCAGCACCACCGCCCCGGCCGGTGACCCGGTCAGGCGGACGCTCGCGCGGATGAGCGTGCGCGAGAAGGTCGGCCAGCTGTTCATGCCGGTCGTCCACGGCACCGCGGCCGACACCGTCTCCGGCGAGAACCAGGCCCGCTACGGCGCGCAGACCCCCGCGAAGGTCGTCGCCAAGTACCACCTGGGCGGCGTCATCCTGTTCCCCGGCAACGTCAAGAGCGTCGGGCAGGTGGTCGGGCTGACCAACGGCCTGCAGAAGTCCTCGGACGTCCCGCTCCTGATCGGCACCGACCAGGAGAACGGCCTGGTGTCGCGGATGTCGGCGGTGATGACCCGCTTCCCCGGCGCCGCCGAGATCGGCGCGACCGGCAGGCCCACCCTGGCGCGCGACGTGGCCAGGGCGACCGGCGCGGAGCTGCGCGCGATGGGCGTGAACCTCGACTTCGCCCCGGTGGCCGACGTCAACGTGGATCCGCGCAACCCGGTCATCGGCAAACGCGCGTACGGTAACAAGCCCGACCAGGTGGCCAAGATGGTCGGGGCCGCCGTCAAGGGCTTCGACGCCGCGGGCGTGGCGGCCAGCGCCAAGCACTTCCCCGGCCACGGCGACACCCGGGTCGACAGCCACACCGGCCTGCCGGTCGTCAAGCACACCAGGGCCGAGTGGGAGCGCCTGGACGCGCCGCCGTTCAGGGCCGCCATCGACGCCGGGGTGGACGCGATCATGACGGCGCACATCGTGTACCCCAAGCTGGACCCGTCGGGCGATCCGGCCACGCTGTCCAAGCCGATCCTGACCGGGCTGCTGCGGAAGGAGCTCGGCTTCAAGGGCGTCATCTCCACCGACGCGCTCAACATGGCCGGGGCCCGGGTCAAGTACGACGACGGCGAGGTCGCGGTCCGCGCCGTGCTGGCCGGCGCCGACCTGCTGCTGATGCCCAACGACCTGCCGAAGCAGTATCAGGCGGTGCTGAAGGCGGTCGAGTCCGGCCGCGTCTCCGAGGCCCGGCTGGACCAGTCGGTCACCCGGCTCCTCACCCTCAAGAAGAACCGCGGCCTGCTCGGCAAGGCGCCCGTCGTCTCGGCCGCGAAGGCCGCCGAGGTGGTCCGCTCGGCCGAGCACCGCAGGCTGGCGGCCCGCGTGCGCTGAGCCCGTTCCGGCGATCCGTCATGGGGCGCCCGGTGGCGAAAATTCCCCTTGTGCGACGCTCTACCCTGGAACCTGATCTAAGGAGGCAATGTGGTCACCGGGGTGCTGATCGACTGGGGCGGTGTGCTCACCACCAGCATGACCGACTCCATCGCCAAGTGGATCATCGCTGACCGCATCGACGGCGATCACTACCGGAAGGTCATGCGCGAACTGGTCGACGCCGCCTACAACGGCGACGGGGAGACCCTGATCCACGCCCTGGAGCGCGGCGAGATCGACGGCACCGCGTTCGAGCACGACCTGGCGGCCCGGCTGCTCACCCTCGACGGCGTCCCGCCCGCCCCCGAGGGCCTCCTGGCCCGCATGTTCGCCGGTTTCGAACGCGTCGAGGCCATGTACGACATGCTGCGCGAGGTGCGCGGGCACGGCGTCAAGACCTGCCTGCTGTCCAACTCCTGGTCCAACACCTACGAGCGCGACGGCTGGGACGAGGCCTTCGACGCGGTCGTCATCTCCGGCGAGGTCGGCATGCGCAAGCCCGAGCCGCGCATCTTCCACCACGCGCTCGGCCTGATCGGCCAGCCGGGCGAGGCGTGCGTGTTCATCGACGACATCGAGGCCAACATCCTGGCCGCCCGCGCGCTCGGCCTGGCCGGGATCCACCACCGCGACGCGGACACGACCATCCTGGAACTCGAGTCTCTCCTCCGGCTCCCGTTGCGACGGGCATGATGGTGCCCGTGCAAGCTGCGAAAGGTTCCTGATGCGCGTCTACCTGCCGTGCACCCTGCCGGCGCTGGCCAGGATGGTCCAGGACGGCGAGCTGGGCCCCGCCCCGCTGACCGGCTACGCGGTGACGCCCGCGCTGATCGAGTGGTACGCCTCCGGCGACACCGAGGAGCTCGAGTACGTCGCACTCACCGAGGCCGCCCGCGCCTCCCTGCGCCTGCTCGCCGCGGCGACGGGGGAGCCCTCCGGGGTAGGCCGCCGCGTCGTGGTGGCCGCCGAGGTGGCCGACCACGCCGTCCAGGCGAGCGCCGACCTGGGGGAGAAGGGCAGGGTGCGGGTCGCGGGGCCGGTCCCGCTGGCCAAGGTGGCGGCCGTGCACGTCGACGACGAGTACGCGGTCGCGGACGTCACGGCGGCCGTCGCCGCCCTGCCCGACGCCGACAAGGGCGACGACGACGCCCGCTTCGTCGTCGACGGCGCCGAGGCCCACGAGCTGATGTGGTACGCGACGCAGGAGATTCCCGATCTTCTCGGCTCCTGACTAGTCTGGTACGCGACATGACACAACACATCGTCTGGGACTGGAACGGCACGCTCTTCCACGACATCGACGCCGTGGTCGGAGCCACCAACGAGGTCTTCAAGCCGTACGAGCTTCCCCCGCTCACCGCCGACGCCTTCCGCGCCGTCTACACCAGGCCCATCTGGGTCGCGTACGAACGCATGCTGGGCAGGCCGCTGACCGAGGGCGAGTGGGAGCTGCTCGACCACGGCTTCCACGACGCCTACAACCGGCTGGCCGACGTCTGCGGGCTGGCCGTGGACGCGGAGCTGGCGCTGACCACGTGGGACGGCACGCAGTCGCTCTGCTCGATGGCGCCGCACTCGCACCTGGTGCCGAAGGTCGACTCGTTCGGCATCACCCGCCACTTCACCAGGGTCGACGGGCTGGTCGGCGTGACCGGCGGGGAGAAGGCGGCCCACATGGAGGCGCACATCATCTCGCTCGGCGTGCGCCCGCGCGAGGTGCTGGTGATCGGCGACAGCGTCGACGACGGGGTGGCGGCCGCTCACGTGGGCGCCCGCGCCGTGCTCTACACCGGCGGCATGTCGACCAGGGCGGAGCTGGAGTCGACCGGCTTCCCGGTCGTCGACACGCTCGCCGAAGCGCTCGGCCATGCCTGATCCGACCGGTTCGTCCGGGCGGCCCGACCGCCAGGTTTCCCCTGGGTAACCTGGCAGGGTTCGGTTACAGGAGGCTGCCATCAACCGCTTGGTGCTGTGGAACGTCGACCTGACGCTGGTCGACGTGGCGATCGTGACCAGGGACGCCTACGCCGAGGCGTTCCGCGCCGTGACGGGGCGTCCGCTGGTCAAGCTGGTGCCGGCGATGGGCCGGCCCGACTCCGAGATCATCTTCGAGACGCTGGCCGTCAACGGCGTCGTCGCCGACGACGGTCACCTGCCGCGCTTCCTCGACGCGCTGGCCGCGGCCTTCGCCGACCGGCGCAGGAGGCTGGCCAAGGAGGGCCGGATGATGGCCGGGGCCAGGGACGCGCTCCGGTCCGTGGCCCGGCTCGACGGCGTCGTCCAGACGGTGCTGACCGGCACGATCAAGAGCAACGCGGTGCTCAAGCTCCAGGCGTTCAAGCTCGACAGGTACGTCGACTTCGAGCTGGGCGGCTACGGCGAGGAGCCCTATCCGAAGGCCGGCCTGCTGCAGGTGGCCCAGGGGAGGGCCAAGGCGCGCCTGGGCGTGCCGTTCACCCCCGCCAACACGGTGATGATCGGCGACTCGGCGCGTGACGTGCAGGCGGCGCGGATCGGCGGCGCCGGGATGATCGCGGTGGCCTCGGGGCGTTCGACGGCGACGGAGCTGCGCCAGGCCGGGGCCGACCTCGTGCTCCCCGACCTGTCGGACGCCGCCGAGGTGGTGGCGGCGGTGACCGCGCTCACCACCCCGGCCGACCGCAGAGCCGGCTGACCCGGCACCTGCGCGGCCCGATCAGGACAGTTCGCGCAGGAAGCGGGCCGCGATCGGGGCGGCCACCCCGGAGCCCGCGCCGCCGCCCTCCACCACGACGGCGAAGGCCAGGTCGCCCCGGTAGCCGATGAACCACGCGTGCGAGGGCGGCTCCGCGCCTGAACCGTACTCGGCGGTCCCGGTCTTGCCGGCGGAGCCGGACGGGAAGCGCACGGCGTGCGCGGTGCCGTCGGTGACGACGGCGGGCATGAGGTCGCGCAGCGCGGCCACCACGCCCTCCTCCAGCGGCCGCGGCCGCAGCGTGCGGCCGGGCACCAGGTCCTCCGGCACCAGCCGGGGCGGACGCCAGGCGCCGTCGGCGATGGCGGCGGCCACCGACGCCATGTTGAGCGGGCTGGCCAGCACCCTACCCTGCCCGATGGAGGCCGAGGCGAGGTCGGTGGCGTCCTTGGGGGCCGGGAACCGGGCCGCGACCGCCGGCACCCCCGGGGTGATCTTCTCGCCGAAGCCGAAGCTCCGCGCCACCTCGGCCAGCCGCGCCGCGCCCAGCTCGGACACCGCCAGGTCGCCGAACGTCGTGTTGCACGAGTGCGCGAACGCGTCGCGGAACGGCAGCGTGCCGAAGTCCTTGAACCCGGCGTTGTGAAACGGGAAGCCGCCGATGTTCTGCTCGGCCGGGCAGGACACCCGGGAGTCCGGCCCGACCCCGCCGGCGACCAGCGCGGAGGCGGTCACCACCTTGAACGTCGAGCCCGGCGGGTACGCGCCGAGCAGCGCCCGGTTGAACCCGCCCGGCTTGTTGACCGCGGCCAGGATCTCCCCCGTGGAGGGCCGCAGCGCCACCAGCGCGGCGGGCTTGTCCACGTCCTCCAGCGCCGCCGCGCCGGCGGCGTGCACCTTCAGGTCGACCGTGATGCGGACCGGCTCCTTCTCCCGCGTTCCCGACAGGATCCTGAGCAGCCTGCCGCCCTCGTACAGCTGGACGTGGTGGGCCGCGCTCCCGGAGAACCGGTCGGGGTAGGTCTCGCGCAGTCCCGCGACGAGCTGCTGCACCGAGCCGGGGGAGCCCGGGGTGTCGACGCGGGTGCCGTCGGCAGCGAGGACCGGTGTCGGATCGGCCTCCACCCGCGCCACCCGGATCGACCGCTTCCCGGTCAGCTCGGGGTGGAGGGCCGCCGGAGTCCAGTCGATCTTCCAGGTGCTGTCCCGCTCGACGACCTTCAGTTCGCTCTCGTACGTCCAGTCGGCCGCGCCCTGCACGGTGGCTTGGAAGGAGACCACGCCGGTGTCCGCGGCGCCCGCGGCGAAGACGCCGCCGGGCACGTGCCGCCGCGCCGTGAGGTGTTCGGCCTTGAGGTCGGCGAGGAAGCGCCGGTGGCGCCGTTCGAAGTCGGCGGGCGGGTCGGCGACCAGCTCCCGCATCGCCGCGTGGTCGCCGCGGCTCCACGCGTCGAGGTAGGCGTCGGCCACCTCCTCCGGCGAGCCGGTGGTGCGCAGCGCCCAGACGACCCCCGCCGCCAGCACCATGATCGCCGCTCCGGCCCACGGCCATCGGCGTCGCCTGCGCCGTGGCGGAGCCTCCGGCCGCAGATGGGCGTACGTGTCCGCCACATGATCTGCCCCCTGATGTGAACCCATGCGTCAGACCACAGCAGAGCCCTACACGGACTGTCCAATACTGATATATCGCCCTGATCAATATAAGTCTGGATATAGTGGCTGGCCATGGACCTGGTCCGCCATCTCCGTTACTTCACCGTCGTCGCGGAGGAGCTCCACTTCGGCAACGCCGCCATCCGGCTCGGCATGGCCCAGCCGCCTCTCAGCCAGCGCATCAAGCGCCTGGAGGAGGAGCTGGGCGTGCGCCTGTTCGACCGCGGCGGACGCCAGGTCCGGCTGACCGAGGCGGGGCGGCTCCTGCTCGGCGAGGCCAGGGAGATCGTGGCCAGGGTCGACCGGCTGCACGAGCTGGCCCGCCACGGCGCGGGCACCGCGCTGAAGGTCGGGGTCCCGCCCGACCTCGCCGCCGCTGTGATCGCCGCGCTGGTGGAGGGCTTCCGCGCGACCAACCCTGAGGTACGGCTGACACCGGCGGAGAGCTGGACGGCCGACCAGGTGACGGCGCTGACCGGCGGCACGCTCGACGTGGGCCTGGTGCGCCACCCGGTGAACGCCCCGGGGCTGGGCTTCGGCCCGCTGCTGGTGCAGCCGCAGGGCGTGCTGCTGGCGGCGGGCGACCCGCTGGCCCGCGCGGGCGAGCTGCACCTGGCCGACCTGGCCGGGCGCGAGCTGCTGATGCCGCCCAGAGAGGGCGAGCCGGGCATGCACGCCGAGACGCTCACCGAGTGCCGCCGCCACGGCTACGTGCCCGGCCAGGTGCACGAGGGCGCCGGGCTGGGGCTGGTGCTGGCCGGGATGGCGGTGACGTTCGCGCCTAGAGCCGATCTGCCGGGCCTGACCTGGCGGCCGCTGCTAGGCTCGCCCATCGCCTATCGGGTCTCCACGGCCTGGCGGGCCGAGACGGCGGCGGTCAAGGGCTTCTCCGCGCTGGCCGTACGGATTCTGAAGGAGCGGGCCGGGATGACGGACGAGGCGGCGGCGCCCGTGCGGCGGGTCAGCCGGAGGCCGGGGATGCTGGCATGACCGGGCCGGCGTTCGCGGAGCTGTTCCGGGTGGCGGGGGTGACCGGCTGGCTGTCCGCCGTCGACCTCGACACCGGGCGGGAGGTCGGCCACGGCGCCGACGAGCGGCTCCCGATAGCCTCGATGTTCAAGGTGGCGCTGCTGGTCGAGCTCTGCCGGCAGGCCGACGCGGGGCTGCTCGACCTGGCGAGCCGGGTGACCGTCACCTCCGCCGACCGGGTCCCCGGCCCCACGGGGCTGTCGGCCATGTCCGACGAGGTCACCATGTCGCTGCGCGACCTGGCCTACCTGATGATCGCGGTGAGTGACAACACCGCCGCCGACGTGCTGCTGTCCAGGGTCGGCATGGACGCGGTCAACGCCATGCTGGAGGGCCTCGGGTTCGAGGTCACCCGCGTGCTGATGACCGCGGGCGAGTCCAACGCGAGCATGGCCGAGGACACCGGCCACGGCTGGCCGTACCTCGACCAGGAGGACCTCGACAAGATGCGGGTGCTCGACCCCGCCCGCGCCAACCGCGGCACGCCGCGCGAGCTGGCCCGCCTGTTCGGGCTGATCTGGCGCGACGAGGCCGCCGCCCCCGACTCCTGCGCGTGGATGCGCGCCGTGCTCAACCTCCAGGTCTGGCCGCACCGGCTGGCCTCCGGGTTCCCGTACGACGACGTGGCGGTCAGCGGGAAGACGGGGACGCTGCCGACGATCCGCGGCGAGGCGGGCGTGGTCGAGTATCCCGACGGCGGCCGCTACGCGGTGGCGGTCATCACCCGGTCCGTCAGCGCCGCGCTCAACCACCCGCGCGCCGACGCGGTGATCGGCACGGCCGCGCATATGGCGGTGGACCACCTCAGGCGCTAGCAAGTTATGTGGGCGCGCGGGTATGACTTCCGCCCGAGCTGCCGACAGGATGGGGCACATGGTTGCTGAAGGTGCACTTCTCTGGGAACCGACTGACGAGATCGTGGCCCGGGCCGCGCTGACCCGCTATCTGGAGTGGCTGGGCCGCCCGGGCGCGGCGTACGAAGAGGTGTGGCAGTGGTCGGTCGACCACCCGGCGGAGTTCTGGACGTCGATCTGGGACCACTTCGGCGTGGTCGGGAAGCGTGGTGACGGGCCCGTCATCACTGGGACGATGCCGGACGCCGAATGGTTCACCGGATCCACGGTGAATTACGCGGAGAACGCCCTGCGGCGCGACGCCGGCACCGCCGTGGTGTTCGTCTCCGAGGACGGCGCGCGTCAGGAGATCTCGTACGCGGAGCTGCGCGAGGAGGTCGCCCGGGTCCGCGCCGGCCTGGTGCGGCTGGGGGTCGGGCGCGGCGACCGGGTGGCGGCCTACCTGCCGAACATCCCGCAGGCGCTGGTCGCGTTCCTGGCGACGGCCTCGCTCGGGGCGATCTGGTCGGCCGCCTCGCCCGACTTCGGGGTGCCGAGCGTGGTCGACCGGTTCAAGCAGATCGAGCCCACGGTGCTGATCGCGGTCGACGGCTACCGCTACAACGGCAAGGCCTACGACCGGTCGGCCGCGGTCAACGAGATCGCCGGGGGACTGCCCAGCCTGCGCGCCACCGTGTGGATCCCGTACCTGTCGGCCGCGGAGGAGGGCCGGCCGCCGCAGCGGGGCGAGCCCGCGCCGCCGGTCACGCGCGAGGTCCCGCACGGCGAGGTGATCGGCTGGGAGGGGCTGCGCGCCGAGGAGGGGCCGCTGGAGTTCGAGCCGGTGCCCTTCGGCCACCCGCTGTGGATCCTCTACTCCAGCGGCACCACCGGGCTGCCCAAGCCGATCGTGCACGGCCACGGCGGCGTCGTGCTGGAGCACCTGAAGTCGCTCTCCTTCCACCAGGACCTGGGCGAGGGCGATGTGTTCTTCTGGTACACCACGACCGGCTGGATGATGTGGAACTACCTCGTCGGCGCCCTGCTGGTGGGGGCCACCGCGGTGCTCTACGACGGCGCGGCAGCCCACCCGTCGCCCGCCGCGCTGTGGCGGATCGCCGCCTCCGAGGGGGTGACCTACTTCGGGGTGGGCGCTCCGTACCTGATGGCGTCGATGAAGGCCGGGGTCGTCCCCGAAGGGCTGGAGCGGCTGCGCGGGGTCGGCTCGACCGGGTCGCCGCTGCCGCCGGAGGGGTTCGCCTGGGTGGCCGAGCGACTGCCCGGGGTGCCCGTCGGGTCGTTCTCCGGCGGCACCGACGTCTGCACCGGATTCGTCGGCGCCACCGTGCTCCACCCGATCAGGGCCGGGGTCATCCCGTGCCGGTCGCTGGGGGCGAAGGTGGAGTCCTTCGACCCCACAGGGCGGCCGGTCGTCGGCGAGGTCGGCGAGCTGGTGATCACCGAGCCGATGCCGTCCATGCCGGTCATGTTCTGGAACGACCCCGGCGGCGAGCGCTACCGGGAGAGCTACTTCGACGTCTACCCCGGCGTCTGGCGCCACGGCGACTGGATCAAGCTGAACGACGACGGAAGCTGCGTCATCTACGGCCGCTCCGACTCGACGCTGAACCGGGGCGGCGTCCGGATGGGCACCAGCGAGTTCTACCGGGTCGTGGAGCGGTTCGAGGAGGTGGCCGACAGCCTCGTCATCGACACCGGCCAGCTCGGCCAGGAGGGGCGGCTGCTGCTGTACGTGACGCTCGCCGAGGGGGCCGACATGACCCCCGAGGTCGAGCGGGCGATCCGCGTGGCGCTGCGCGAGGAGCTGTCGCCCCGGCACGTGCCGGACGAGATCCACGCCGTGCCCGGCATCCCGCGCACGCTGTCGGGCAAGAAGCTCGAGGTGCCGGTACGCAAGATCCTGCTCGGCACTCCCGTCGAGCAGGCGGCCAACCCCGACGCCATGGCCAACCCCGAGGTGCTGCGCTACTTCACGCCCTGAGCGGGCTTCACGCCCTGAGCGGGCTTCACACCCTGAGCGGGCGCAGCGCCGTCGCCCAGGAGAGGAGCTGGTCGAGCATGGCCGTGAGCCGTTCCTCGTGCTGCGGGGCCGGCCGCGGCACGCTGAAGTCCTCGAAGTCGGCGTAGATCGACAGTGTGACCTGGGCGGGCACGTCGGCGACCTTGAGCCGGCCGAGCACCTGCCGCAGGTGCTCGGCCGCGCGGGCGCCGCCGTCGACGCCGTAGCTGACGAAGGCCGCCGCCTTGTCGGCCCACTCGGCGAACAGGAAGTCGATGGCGTTCTTCAGCGCCCCCGAGGTCGAGCTGTTGTATTCGGGGGTGACGAAGACGAACCCGTCGAAGGAGGAGATCCGCTCCGACCACGCGGCGGTGTGCTCGCGCGCGTACTGCCCCGTGGCGGCGGGCAGCGGCTCGTCCAGGTGCGGCAGCGCGTAGTCCGCCAGGTCGACCAGCTCGTACTCCGCGTCGCCGCGTTTGACGGCCAGGTCGTGCACCCAGCGGGCGACGCTCTCGCCGACCCTGCCGGGCCTGGTGCTGCCGATGACGATGCCAATCCTGATCATGAACAGGCTCCTCAGAGAGTGATGACGATCTTGCCGCGCGTCTGGCCGGCCTCGGCCCTGCGGTGCAGATCGGCCAGCGCGGTGAGCGGGTGGGTCTCGGCGACCTCGACGACGAGCTCGCCCCGGTCGATCAGCGCGGCCATCGCGGCGAGCTGGGCGGCATCGCCGCGGCTGACGAAATGGCGGGCGTTCGGGGCGTCGATCGGTGTGGCGGCGGTGATGACCAGGTCGCCGAGCGGGGCCAGCGCCGCCGCCTCGGCCTCCGGCACGGCCGCCAGGTTGAGCACCACGTCCATGCCGCCGGGCAGCGGCTCCGCCGTGTAGTCGACGATCGTGTCCGCGCCCAGCCGGGCCACCGCCTCGCGGCTGCGCGGGCTCGCCGTGGCGATCACCTGCGCGCCCGCCCGCTTGGCGAGCTGCACGGCGAACAGGCCGATCCCGCCGCCCGCGCCGTTGACCAGCACCCGCTGCCCCGCCTGGATCCGCGCCTCCTCGTGCACCGCCTGCCAGGCGGTCAGCCCGGCGACGGGGACCGCGGCGGCGTGGGACAGCGGGATGGCGGCCGGCGCCGCCGCCAGGTCGTGCTCGGGCGCCACCGCGTACTCGGCGGCGCTCCCGCTGACCAGGCCGAACACCGCGTCGCCCGGAGCCCAGCGGGTGACGCCAGGGCCGGTCTCGGCGACGGTTCCCGCCAGGTCCCAGCCCAGCGTGTGCGGGAGCGTCACGTCGAGCAGGCCCTTCAGGAAACCCGCCCGCAGGCCCACCTCCGACGGGTTGAACGAGGTGGCCGCCATCCGGACGAGGACCTCGCCGGGTCCCGGTGCGGGTCTCGGGACGTCGTCGAAGCGGATCACGTCGGCGTCGCCGTACTCGTGGATGCGCGCGGCGCGCATCAGGGTCGTGGACACAGGGCCTCCTTTTCGCTGGGAGCAACGCTAGGAGGGCCGGCTGCGCGGTCCAATGTGCCTGTGTCTGTTTTTCATACGCGATCGTCTTGGCGGCTAGACTCGCCGCGTGGACGTTCTCAGTGATGTGATCGCCGGCATGCGGATCGGGCTGCCGCACTCGGTCCGCGTCGCCTGGAGCGCGCCCTGGGGGCAGCGCTTCCCCTCGATGCAGGGCTCCGCCGGGTTCCAGGTGATCCTCCAGGGCTCCTGCTGGCTGCTTCCCGACACGGGTGACCCGATCCAGCTCCACGTCGGCGACGTGCTCTTCGTCCCGCACGGCCGCGGCTACGCGCTGGCCGA
This sequence comes from Nonomuraea sp. CA-218870, assembly GCF_050936535.1. Classification (NCBI taxonomy): domain Bacteria; kingdom Bacillati; phylum Actinomycetota; class Actinomycetes; order Streptosporangiales; family Streptosporangiaceae; genus Nonomuraea; species Nonomuraea sp. CA-218870. The sequence continues at coordinate 1,861,985 of NZ_JBNJMN010000001.1, forward strand.
CTCGCCCTCCACCGACCTCGCCGACAGCCACTGCGAGCCCGACCGGGAGGTCGGGCTGTTCTCCTCCACCTCCGCGGGCGGGTCCGGCGCGGTCACGGTGACGCTCTGCGGCGGCTACCGGCTCGACCAGACCCGCGGCCACCCGATCCTGCGCGAGCTGCCCGACCTGATCCACCTGCCCGCGCGCCTGGGGCAGCAGCGGGAGCTGCGCGCGGCCGTCGACCTGCTCGCCGCCGAGATCGCCGACCCGCGGCTGGGCGCGGACACCGTCGTGGCGTCCCTGCTCGACACCCTGCTCCTCTACATCCTGCGCGCCTACCTGGACCTCGACTTCGAGCACTGCGCGGTCGGCCGCTGGGCCGCCGCTCTGGCCGACCCCGGCATCAGCGCGGCGCTGGAGGCCGTCCACCGCGACCCCGCCCACCCGTGGACGGTCGCCTCGCTCGCCGACCTGGCCGGGCTCTCCCGGGCCGCGTTCGCCCGCCGCTTCGCGCTGCTGGTCGGCCAGCCGCCGCTCGGCTACCTGACGTGGTGGCGGCTCAGCACCGCCTCGCGGCTGCTGCGCACGACGGACGCGCCGCTCAGCGAGGTGGCCCACCGCGTCGGCTACGGCTCGGAGTACGCCTTCGCCAACGCGTTCAAGCGCGAGTTCGGCACGCCTCCGGGCAGGTTCCGCCGCCAGACCTGCTCGCTGTCGCCGGCTCCCGCCCGCTGAGAGCCATCATGAAGGACAGCGGGCGGGGTTTTCTCGGTTTCGCGGTTCATTGACAGTACTGAGAAAAGTGTTCTCTAGTATCGCCTATTGGTGGAAATATGAAGAAGTATGCGCAATTGGCCGTTTTTCCGACTTTCCATCACCACGCCGCGACTCGAACTCCGCTACCCCTCGATTGAGGACCTGGACGAGCTCGCGGACCGGGCGGCCGAAGGCATCCACGAAGCCGGCGTCATGCCGTTCGTGTTCCCCTGGTCCGAGGCGGCCCCGGCCGAGCGGGCCCGCAGCACCGTCCAGTACCACTTCCGCCAGTGGGGTGAGCTGTCCCCGGCCAGGTGGGCGCTCGGCTTCGTGGTGGTCTTCGAAGGCCGGGTCGTCGGCATGCAGGAGCTGTCGGCCCAGGACTTCACCGTCCTGCGCGAGGTGACCTCGGGCTCCTGGCTTGGTCTGCCCTTCCAGGGCAGGGGCATCGGCACCGAGATGCGCGCCGCCGTGCTCCACCTGGCCTTCGCCGGCCTGGGCGCCGCGTACGCGACCACCGGGGCGTTCGAGGACAACCACTCCTCGATCGCGGTGACCAGGAAGCTCGGCTACCACGAGGACGGCATCGCCCTGCACCGGAGGCAGGGCGGGCCGGCCGTCACCCGCAACTTCCGCCTGCCCCGCGGCGACTGGGCCCCGGTGGAGGGGATCGAGATCCACCACCTGGGCCCGTGCCTCCCGCTGCTCGGCCTCTGACGGTCATCCGGCCTCGGCGACCCGGAGGGCCAGCGCCGGGCACATGTCCACCGCCCGGCGGGCCTCCTTGAACATCCAGCCGGGCACCGGCTGGAACGACGGGAACCCGTAGTCGTCCAGCTTCACGAACTCCGGCAGCAGGTGCGCGCAGAGGCCGTGGCCCTGGCAGCGGGTCCAGTCCACGTCCAGGCGGTACTCCGGCTCCTCCTCGCGCTCCGGCAGCGGCAGCACGCCGCGCACCGGCCGCCCGCACGAGCCGTGCTCCAGGTGCAGCGCGACGTCCTCCTCGAACGCGTCCAGCGACGACAGCACGAACCTGGCCGTGCCGTCCGGGTGGAAGCAGGCCCCCCGCCGCTCCACCGCGCGCACCGAGCGGCGCACCGCGTCGATCGAGCCCGTGCCGTCGGTCAGCGCCGTCAGGCCTCTGGCCACGTCCGGCAGGCCGAGCCGGCACGGGCCGCATTGCCCGGACGACTGGGCCGCGAGGTACGCTGCCACCCGGGCCGCCTCGCCGACGGGGCACGTCGAGTCGCCCAGCGGCACCACGATGCCGGCCCCCAGGCTGCCGCCCGCCTCCTTCATCCCCTCGCGGGAGACGATGGCCGACAGGGCGGTGCGGGCGTCCAGCCAGGCGCCGTGGTAGCCGCCGATCAGCACGCCGTCGCCGACCTCCGCCTCGCACACGTCGAGCACGTCGATCAGGCGGGTGCCGGTCGGGACCTCCACCACCGCCGGGTTCGCGGCGCCGCCGCTCACCGTCAGCAGCACGGTCCCGGGCTCCCGGGTGGTGCCGACCTTCGCGTACTGCTCGGGGCCGAGCTCGGCCAGCACCGCGAGCTGCGCGTACGTCTCGGTGTTCGACAACAGCGTGGGCAGGCCGTCCACGCCGCTGGTGCTGGCCCGCCGCTTCCTGCCGGGCGGCACCGGCTCCAGGCCGTTGACGGCGCGCACCAGCGCGCCGCCCTCGCCGGAGATGAACCGCTCCCGCAGGCCGACGACGCGGATCCCGATGCGGCTCTCGGCGGCGCCCGCCACGTTGGCGGCGCGCCGCTCGGCCACGGCGGCGATGATCGACGCCTCGGCCACCTCGCCCGCCACGGTGGCGACCACCACCTCGCGGGCGTTCAGCGCCTCCGCCGCCAGCACGGCGCCGTCCAGCACCAGGTGCGGGTTGCGGACCAGCAGCATCGCGTCCTTGGAACTGGCGGGCTCCCCCTCGGCCCCGTTCACCAGGACCACGCACTCGCCCGAGCGGGCGGCGTCGGCGACCGCCCGCAGCTTGCGTGCGAACGGGAACGCCGCGCCGCCGCGCCCGCGCATGTCCACCTCCTCCACCTGCGCGATGATGTCGTCGAGCGTGCGGGGCACCTGGTCGCCGTGGAGCGTGCGGTGCGCCGGCAGGTCCAGCCTCCTGGTGTGGTCGAGCCCGGCGGTGAGCCGGGCCGGTCCCAGCCGCAGCACGCGCGGCACGGAATGGGGGATCACGGATTCTCCTGGTCGATCACGGTCGGGGTCATCCCGCCTCCCGATACTTCCGCCGGGCCTCGGCGAGGCTCACCGGCGCGTTGACCCCCGTGGGCACCTCGACGGGTGCGTCGCTGACCTCGGGCGCGTCGACCCACTCCGCCGTCTGCGGCGGCCGCAGCGCGGTGGCCAGCAGGCGGACGAGCAGCGCCGACGCGACGGCGGCCAGGCAGGCGATGTACGACCAGGTGACCCAGCTCGCCGCCCACCGGCCCGCGGTCAGCCCGTGCAGGATGGCGACCGGCCAGGCCACGTAGGCGGAGGCGTGCATCAGCCGCCACACCCACGGCCTGCCGGTCACCGCGAACCTCCCCCGTACGATCCCCGTGATCACGACCACGACCATCGCGTCGAAGGCGATCGTCCCGAAGCCGATCCAGATGCCCGCGACGGGGATCACGGCCGCGATCGGCGGGACGTGCAGCAGCGAGATCATGAGCGCTACGTGCGTGAGCAGGAACGCCGTCCCGGCGAACGCGGCGGCCCGGTGCGCGAGCTGCGCGCGGACCCGGTTCGCCGGGGACAGGAAAACGCGTTCGGTGGTGAGCAGCCCCAGGGCGACCGTCGCTGTCAGGGACATCAGCGCCAGCACACCCGCGTAGTACTCGAGGAAGCCCACTCCTCGGCCGAGCATCTCCATGCCGCGGTCCGTCAGTGTCAGAGCGAAGACCGACAGAAGGACCGCGGCGATCGACGTGCTCGCCCCGAGCCGGATGTTCCTGGTGTCCAGCTGGGTCGGGGCGTGCCGGGGGTGTCGTCTGTGGAGCATTCATTCCCTCCAAGGTCGGATGAGGGTGCGACTCGGGAGGGCCTACTCGGCCTCGTTGCCGTTCCCGGGGCCGGAGGTCAGCAACGGCGGCCTCTGTTGATGCAGTTGATGACGGTGGACATGAGCCGCTCCGGCATCACGTTCACGAAGTCGCCGTGGTCGGTGACCGGGTTGTGCAACTGCTCAGGGAAGGCGTCGAGGGCGAACGAGGGACCTCGCGGCGCCGAGTAGGCGAGCGTCATCCGCAGCTGCGGGATCGGCTGGGTGCCCTGCGGGCAGGCGCCGCCCTGGTCGGGGAAGACCACGTGCGTGCGGTGGTTGGCGCTGTCGGTGTTCTGGCCGTCCCAGCAGCTCGGGAAGTCCAGGATGCGCAGCACCTGGCTGCCGCGCGGGCACAGCGGGTACTTGTCGGGGCTGACCCGGTTGGTGAAGCCGCTGCAGGACCAGCCGGCGCGGGCGTTGGCCGGGCCGTTGGTCGCGGCCTTGGCGTCACCGGTGATGAGCCGCAGGAAGCGCGGCATCGCCACGACCCGCGCGGTCGCGTTGCCGCGGAACTGCAGGATCACCGCCCGTGGACGGAGCACCTGGCCGACGTTGCGATCCGGGTCGTCGACGTTCTCGTCGACCAGGCGGTTGCGCAGGACCGGCCAGAAGTACGTGGACTTGTCGCCCAGGCGGCACGTGGTGCCCGCGGCTTCCAGGCTCTCGTCGGTCGAGAAGGCGTCTGCCGACAGGTTGCCCACGTAGTCGTGCAGGTGGTGTGCTCCATTGCGCACTCCGGGAGCGACGATGAAGTTGTCCGGGTTGTTGTGGCCCTCGCCGTTCGTGCCGCAGCGGGAGACGAACGTGCCGCGGGAGCCGCCGCGGCCGATGCGGGCGTCGAGCCGCCTGGCCGGGATCTGCCTGATGTCCACGAAGTCGCTCACGAACGGGCCGATGTCGTCGCAGTCGCTCTCGTTCCCGGTGGGCGAGGGCGAGGGCGACGCGGTGCCCGACGGCCGCCGGCTCGGCGTGGGACGGTTCCTGGAGCGGTCGCCGTCGCGCCGGCCGAAGGTCTCGGCCGACGCCTCGGGGTCAGCCTCGGGGTCCGCCACGGGGTCCGCGTCGGGGTCCGCTACGGGGTCACGGACCAGTGCGCCGCCCTGGTTCTGATCCTGGCCGTTCCGGTCCTGCTGGTCCTGCTGGTCCTGTTGAGCCCCCTGGTCCTGGTCCTGCCGGCCGTCCTGGTTCTGGTTCTCCTGGTCCTGCTGGGCGCCCTGGTCCTGGTCCTGGTCCTGGTCCTGGTTCCGGTTCTCCTGATCCCGCGGGGCCTCGTCCTGCTGCTGGGGCTGGTCCTGGGGCTGGTCCTGGGGCTGGTCCTGGGGCTGGTCCTGGGGCTGGTCCTGGGGTTGTTCCTCGGGTTGTTCCTGCTCCTGCTGCTGCCCCTGCTGCGGGGGACGCTGTTCGGTGATCTCGCAGTCGGCGAAGGCGGGCTGGGCGCCGCCGACGACCGCCGCGGACACCAGCCCGCCGGCCACCACCGCTAAGGCAGACATGGCCGCGGCCATGCGTCTGGATCTCATGGTTGTCTCCTCGGGTCGACCGCCGCTGGGGCGGGTGCTGCGGGTGAGGGCGTCGGCGGTTCCGGCAGCTCGTCGTAGTTGACCAGTCCGGTGGACTCCAGCAGCGTCATGTGCCGCATGACCACGGTCACGGCCGTCCCGGCGAACTTCCTGATCACGGAGTTGCGCGTGCCCGCCCTCACGTTCGCCACGACGGCGAACACCTTGCCGTGCGCCGCGCGCAGCAGCCTGGCGAAGTCCCGGTCGAACGCCGGACCGGTCTCGGCGGCCAGTTGCGCCATCCACCGTTGCTGGTCCGGGCTCGGCCGGTCGGGCAGCGGCACGTCGAGCTGCGCCGCCACCCGGCGTACCTGGGCGTCGAGTTTCGTGTGGTCCTCCACGAGATGCGCCCCGACGTCCTTGACCCGCGCGGAGTCCGCGCGGACCTGCGCCCACTGGCCGACGGGGATCTCCCAGAGGCCCGCTTGCCGCACCTTGACGAGGAAGTCGCGGTCCGCGGGCCCGAGCGGGCCCGAGGACGTCTGCGTCACCTCGGTGAGCACGGCCGTGTTCGCCTGCGGCATGACCAGGAGGATGGTGACCGCTGCCGCGAGTGCGAAGCCGCCGAACATCACTACTTCGCCACGCAAAAGCCTGTGCATGGTGGGAGGTACGCGGCCTTATCACGGCCGGTTCACCCATCCTGAGGAATAGTCAGAAATGACCGGAGTTATCGGAGTGGCTACCGGACTGATAACGAAGGTGTAAAGATGTGCCCCGTGCTGAGTCACCTCGACGGCAGGTTCGAGAGTGCTGATGCCGAGGCGGAGCACCGCATCGCGGTGCTGTACCAGGAGTTCGGCGGCCCTCTACTGCGCCACGTACGCAAGTCGACCGGTAACGATCTGCAATGGGCTGAGGATGTGGTGCAGGAGACGCTCGTCCGAGCCTGGCGCAACTCGGCCAGACTGCAATGGGAACCGGGCCTCCTCTGGGCGTGGCTGCTCACGGTGGCCCGCCGCATTGTCATCGACGGACGTCGGCGAAAGAGCGTTCGGCCCCATGAGGTCGAGCCTCCGGAAGTCGACATGATGGCGGTGCCCGACGGCTCCGAGAGAGCGCTGTCCGCGATCGTCGTGGCGGACGCTCTGCGCAGCCTGTCGGATGAACACCGCGAAGTTATTGAGCAGACCTACCTACGGGACCGTACGATAAGTGAAGCGGCGGAGATTCTGGGGATCCCGCCGGGCACGGTGAAGTCCCGGCTCTACTACGGCATCCGGGCTCTCCGCGAACTTCTGCGGGACAAGGGGGTAGCCGGCTGATGCATGACGGGGTGGCCGCCTACGTCCTCGGTGTGCTCGATGATTCGGAGCACGAGGCGTTCGAACGCCACCTCGACGTGTGTGAGCAGTGCCAGGCCGAGCTCATGGAGCTCTCCGAAGTGCCGGAGAAGCTCGACGAGCTCAAGCAGGCGCCCTCCGCATCAGAGGACGACCCGCCGATGTCGATGTCACGTTGACGTCTTTGCCCTTTTCGGGTGATATCGGTACGGCGAGGCGTTCGCCCGGCTTTCACCGGGGATGTGGGGGAGGTGTGCGGTGGGCATCGACGATGATGCGGCCGTCCCTCGCGACAGGCAGTTCGGTGAGGAGGGCCGCCGGGTTTCCTACGGCGGCTATCTCCGCTTGCCGGCCCTGCTCGCGCAACAGCAGCCGCAGTCGGAAGCGCCCGACGAGCTGCTGTTCATCACCGTTCACCAGGTCTACGAGCTCTGGTTCAAACTGCTGCTGCACGAGCTGGAGAACGTCCGCGACGCGATGTTCGCCGGTGAGCTGTGGCAGGCCAGGCATCTGTTCCGGCGCGTCCACGCGGTGGAACGGGTGCTGGTCGGGCAGGTCGAGGTCCTGGAGACGATGACGCCCCAGGACTTCCTGGCCTTCCGGGCCAAGCTCGCGCCGGCCAGCGGCTTCCAGTCCGTGCAGTTCCGCGAGCTGGAGTTCCTGTCCGGGGTGAAGGACGCACGCTACCTCGACCGGCTCAAGGACGCCGGCGACGAGGAACGCCTGCGGCTGCGCCGCCGCCTCGGCGAGCCCACCCTCTGGGACGCGTACGTCGCCGCGCTCTCCCGGCGGGGGCTGCCGGTCTCCGACGACGAGGAGATCAGGGAGTCGCTGCTGACCGTCGCCAGGGACCGCAGGTCCCACGACGATCTGTGGCAGCTGGCCGAGGATCTGCTCACCCACGACGAGACCACCGCCCTGTGGCGGATGCGGCACGTCCAGATGGTGGAGCGGCAGATCGGCACCAAGTCGGGCACTGGCGGCTCGACGGGTGCCCCTTATCTGCGCAGTCGTACTCAAATGCACTACTTCCCGCTGTTGTGGGAACTCAGAGCCTGGCTGTGAATGTGCCATGGCGAACCCTCACAAAGGAGTGAGAGCGAAAATGCCGCTCGACGAGGCCAAGGATGAGCTGCTCCAGAGAGCCGCGCGACAGTGCGCGGTGGGCGGCGACCATGTGAGCCCCGAGGAGGCACTGTCCTTCCTGCGCGTCTACTACCGGCACGTGGCCCCGGAAGACCTGCTCGACCGCAATCCGGTGGACGTGTACGGACCGGCGATGTCGCAGCGGCAGCTGGCCGAGACGCGCCCGCAGGGCAGGCCGGTCGTCCGGGCCTTCACCCCCACCCTCGACGAGAACGGCTGGGACCCCGGCCACTCGGTGGTCGAGGTGGTCACCGACGACATGCCGTTCCTGGTCGACTCGGTCACGATGGAGCTCGACCGGCACGGCATCGGCGTCCACCTCGTGGTCCACCCGCAGATCCGGGTCCGGCGCGACATGACCGGCAAGATGCTCGGCGGCGGCGAGGAGGACGTCACCGGGCAGATCCTGGCCGAGTCGTGGATGCACATCGAGATCGACCGCCTGTCCGACGCCGGGACGCTGAAGGACCTGGAGACCGACCTGCTGCGGGTGCTCACCGACGTACGCCACGCGGTCGAGGACTTCCGCAAGATGCGCGCGCTGGCCGTGCAGACCGCGGAGGACCTGTCGGTCAACCCGCCGCCGCTGCCGCCCGCCGAGGTCGAGGACAGCCTCGACCTGCTGCGCTGGCTCGCCGACGGGCACTTCACGTTCCTCGGCTACCGCGAGTACCGGCTGGAGAGCGGCGAGGAGGGCGAGACGCTGCGCGCCCTGCCTGGAGCAGCGCTCGGCATCCTGCGCGACGACAAGGTCCACTCCGACAGCTTCTCCTCGCTCCCCGCCGAACTGCGCGCCAGGGCCCGCGAGAAGCAGCTGCTCATCATCACCAAGGCCAACTCCCGCGCCACCGTGCACCGCGCCGCCTACCTGGACTACATCGGCGTCAAGCTCTTCTCGCCCGAGGGCGAGGTCATCGGCGAGCGCCGCTTCCTCGGCCTGTTCACGCACGTCGCGTACAGCGAGTCGATCTCCCGCATCCCGGTGCTGCGCCGCAAGCTGGCGGCGGTGATCGAGGCCGCCGGCCTGACCCCGGAGAGCCACGACGGCAAGGACCTCATCGAGATCCTGGAGACCTTCCCCCGCGACGAGCTGTTCCAGACCTCGGTCGAACAGCTGCTGCCGATCGCCCTCGGCGTGCTGCGGCTGCGCGAGCGCAAGCAGGTCAAGCTGTTCCTGCGGCGCGACGACTACGGCCGCTACATCTCCTGCCTGATCTACCTCCCGCGCGACCGCTACACCACCAAGGTCCGCCTGCAGATGCAGGACCTGCTGCTCAAGGCGCTGGGCGGCCACGGGCTCGACTACAGCGCGATGATCGGCGAATCCGCCCTGGCCCGGCTGCACGTGGTGATCCGCGGCGAGCGCGGCAAGCAGCTCCCGCCGCCCGGCGTGAACGTCGAGGAACTGGAGGCGCGGCTGGCCGCGATCACCCGCTCCTGGGAGGACGACCTGGGCGCGGCCATCGCCGGGATGGTCTCCGACGAGGAGGCGCCGGAGCTGATCAGGCGCTACCACACCGCGTTCCCCGAGGCGTACAAGGTCGACTTCCCGCCCAAGATAGCCGTGGTCGACCTGCGCCGGCTGGAGCAGCTCGACGGCGCGGGCGACGACCGGATCGACCTCAACCTGTACGAGCCGTACGACGCGGCCGAGGGGGAGCGGCGGCTCAAGATCTACCGGCTCGGGTCGCCCATCTCGCTGTCGAAGATGCTGCCGCTGCTCCAACGGCTCGGGGTCGAGGTGGTCGACGAGCGCCCGTACGAGGTCGACAGGGACAACAACCCCGCCACCAAGAACGCCTGGATCTACGACTTCGGGCTGCGCTACACGCCGTCGCCCGAGGTCGAGCGGGACGACTTCAAGCAGCTCTTCCAGGACGGGCTGATGGCGCTCTGGCACAGGGTGGTCCCGGCCGACGACTTCAACGCGCTCATCCTCAAGGCCGGGCTGACCTCGCAGCAGGTGGAGATCCTGCGGGTGTACGCCAAGTACCTGCACCAGGCCGGCAGCGCCTTCTCGCAGCGCTACATCGAGCAGGTCCTGCTCGGCAACGTGCGGCTGTCCCGGCTGCTGGTGCGGCTGTTCGAGGCCAGGCTGGACCCGCGCCGCCCCGACGAGGCGCGCGAGGAGCTGACGGGGGCGCTGAAGGAGGAGATCCTGGGGGCGCTGGACGAGGTGGCCTCGCTGGACCAGGACCGGATCCTGCGCGCCTACCTGGAGATGATCGAGGCGACCCTCCGGACGAACTACTTCCAGCGCGTCGACGGCGCACGCAAGCCGTACATCTCGCTGAAGTTCGACCCGCAGGCGATCAGCGTGCTGCCGTTGCCGCGGCCGAAGTACGAGATCTTCGTGTACTCCCCCCGGGTGGAGGGCGTCCACCTGCGTTTCGGCAAGGTCGCCCGGGGCGGGCTGCGCTGGTCGGACCGGATGGAGGACTTCCGCACGGAGATCCTCGGCCTGGTCAAGGCCCAGATGGTGAAGAACACCGTCATCGTGCCCACGGGTTCCAAAGGCGGATTCGTCGTCAAGCGCCCGCCCGAGTCCGCCTCCCGGGAAGAGCTCCTGGCCGAGGGCGTCGCGTGCTACCGGATGTTCATCTCCGGCCTGCTCGACCTCACCGACAATCTCGTCGACGGCAAGGTCGTGCCGCCGCCCGACACGGTCAGGCACGACGGCGACGACACGTACCTGGTGGTCGCCGCCGACAAGGGCACCGCGACGTTCTCCGACATCGCCAACGAGGTCGCCCGGGAGTACGGGTTCTGGCTCGGCGACGCGTTCGCCTCCGGCGGCTCCATCGGGTACGACCACAAGGCCATGGGCATCACCGCCCGCGGCGCCTGGGAGTCGGTCAAGTACCACTTCCGCACCATGGGCGTGGACGTGCAGACCACCGACTTCACCGTGGCCGGCATCGGCGACATGTCGGGCGACGTGTTCGGCAACGGCATGCTGCTGTCGCGGCACATCCGGCTCGTGGCCGCCTTCGACCACCGCCACATCTTCATCGACCCCACCCCCGACGCGGCCCGCTCCCACGCCGAGCGGCAGCGCCTGTTCGAGCTGCCGCGCAGCTCCTGGGCCGACTACGACACCTCCCTGATCTCCAAGGGCGGCGGCGTGTTCCCCCGTACCGCCAAGTCCGTCCAGCTCACCCCGCAGATCCGCGACGCGCTCGGCCTGCCGGGCGAGGTGGCCTCGCTGGCGCCCAACGACCTGATCAGCGCCATCCTGCGCGCGCCCGTCGACCTGCTGTGGAACGGCGGCATCGGCACCTACGTGAAGGCCGCGGCCGAGTCCCACGCCGACGTCGGCGACAAGGCCAACGACCCGGTCCGGGTCGACGCCGCGGACCTGCGCTGCAAGGTCGTCGGCGAGGGCGGCAACCTCGGCCTCACCCAGCTCGCCCGCATCGAGTTCGCGCTGAACGGCGGCCTCGTCAACACCGACTTCATCGACAACTCGGCCGGCGTCGACACCTCCGACCACGAGGTCAACATCAAGATCCTGCTCGACCAGGTGGTCCGCGACGGCGAGCTGACCGACAAGCAGCGCAACCAGCTCTTCACCTCGATGACAGACGAGGTGGCCCAGCTGGTGCTGCGCGACAACTACGCGCAGAACGTCGTCCTGGCCGCCGCCCGCGCCCAGGCCGTCGAGATGCTCCACATCCACGCCCGCTACCTGCGCCGCCTGGAACGTGACGGGCAGGTCAACCGCAAGCTGGAGTTCCTGCCCTCGGACAAGGCGCTCGCCGAGCGCCGCCAGGCCAGGCTCGGGCTGACCGCGCCCGAGTTCTCCGTGCTGCTCGCCTACACCAAGCTCGTCGCCGACGCCGACCTGCTCGGCACCGACCTACCCGACGACCCGTACCTCGCGCCCCGGCTCGTCACGTACTTCCCGTCGGCGCTGCGCGAGCGGTTCCGGCCGTACATGGACGCGCACCCGCTGCGGCGCGAGATCATCGTCACCGGCATCGTGAACGACCTGGTCAACTCCATGGGGACCACGTTCCTGTTCCGGGTACGCGAGGAGACCGGCGCCTCCATGCCCGACATCGTCCGCGCCTTCCTCGTCACCCGGGAGGTCTTCGACCTGGCCAGCTTCCACCGCATGGTGGAGTCGCTGGACAACGAGATCGACACGGCCACGCAGCTCGCCATGCTGCTGGAAGCCCGCAAGCTGGGCGAGCGCGGCACCCGATGGCTGCTCACCAACCGCCGCCCGCCGCTCGACCTGGCGGGCTCCGCCGGCTTCTTCGTCAAGGGCGTCAACGGCCTGCTCGGTCACCTGCCGAAGCTCCTCACCGGGCCCGACCTGGCCGCCTTCGAGGACCGGCGCGACTCCTTCGTGGCCCGGGGGGTGCCCGCCGACCTGGCCGAGCGGGTCGCCGCCATGGTGCCCGCGTACTCCACGTTCGACCTGGTCGAGATCTCCTCGCTCACCGGCCGCCCGGTCAACGAGGTCGCCGAGGTCTACTTCGACCTGGCGGACCGCCTCCAGTTGGCCCGTCTGAGGGAACGCGTCATCGCCCTGCCCCGCGACAACCGGTGGAACGCGATGGCCCGCGCCGCCCTGCGCGACGACCTCTACGCCGCCCACGCCGCGCTCACCCGTGACGTACTGGCCCACAGCGCCCCCGGGCTGCCCCCGGAGGAGCGGCTGGCCCGGTGGGTGGAGGCCAACTCGGCGGCGGTCCGGCGCAGCAGGCAGACGCTCTCCGAGATCTGGGAGAGCGACAACTTCGACCTGGCGACGCTTTCGGTGGCGCTGCGCGCGATCCGCACCCTGGTGTCCTCCACCAGCCTCCCGCATACGGAGGCATGACCCAGGCGTCCGGGGCGGCACCCTTCAGGGGGTGCCGCCCCGGCGCTTTTCCCCTTCCGATCCGCTTCCGCGCCTCGAACGTCAAGTCTGTTCCACGTTTTCCGTTATGTGGTCCTTTATCCGTTTTCGGGGTAGGGCACGCCGCGGCGAGCAGGCGCTGACACGTTCGGGTCTGTCCGCCTGTACGGCACCAGTACGGGGCGAGATGGGAGCGAACCGGAAGGAGCGCTGATCATGTCGGACAAATTGCAGGTGGCCTTCGCCGTACTCGCCGGCTACTTCCTCGGAAGGCGCCGCAAGTTCCGCACGGCGGCGGCGCTGGCGGCGGCGGGGCTGGCGGGACGGGCGAGCTCCGGTGAGGGCGGATCGCTCGCGCAGGGCGTCAAGGCTCTCGGCTCCACCACGGAGGTCCAGCAGCTCACCGACCGCCTTCGCGGCGAACTCGTGGAGATCGGCAAGCAGGCCGTCGTCACCGCGGCGACCAGGCAGATCGACTCCCTGAGCGAGAGGCTGCAGGAACGCGCGGCAGGCCGTCACGGCACCCGGGCCGAGCAGGAGGAGCCCGGCGGCGAAGAGGACTACGAGGAAGAGGACTACGAGGAAGAGGGCACCGAGGAGCAGGGCGCAGAGGAGGGCGCCGAGGAAGAAGGCACTGAGGAAGAGGGCGCCGAAGAGGGCGCCGAGGAAGAAGGCGCCGAGAAGGCGGCCGAGCGACCGGCGCGGCCCAAGAGAAGGCCGGCGCGAACCGAGGAGCGGCCCGAGCGCGGTAAGGCACAGCGGCGTACGCGTACCGCAAGGCAGGCCGCCCAGTCACGGGGGTGACTGAAGTGACCGAGACGGTGACGAAGACGGCGAAGAAGGCCCGCGATACCGGCGAAGCCGCGACGCGAACGGCTCAGGACCGGACGGAGGACGTCGCGGGGAAGGCGGGCGAGGCCGGCAAGGGAGTCGCAGGCAACCTGCCGATGAGCCGGCTGGCGCAGTCCGCTCAGGGGCTGGCGCAGGCGGCGGGGGCGCGCGTGCTGTCCTCCGTCGGGGACAAGGTCGACGGCCTGACCGGCCGGCTCACCGAGTACGTGGAACACGGCGGCAAGGGTTTGGTGAGCGCGGTGACAGGCTCCGACAAAGCGGGCGGCGGTTTCCTGGGCGGAGCCCTGAAAGGAGGGCTCAAGGGCGTGATGCAGAAGGTCACTGGCGGTGGTGGCGGTAAAGGCGGCGGCAGCGGCCACGAGAAGGTCACCAACATCGTGGAGTCGATCGACATCGGGGCGCCCCGGCGCCTGGTGTACGACCAGTGGACCCAGTTCCAGGACTTCCCGACGTTCATGAAGAAGGTCGAGACGGTCAAGCAGGACGCGGACGAGGAGCTTACCTGGAAGACCCAGGTCTTCATGTCCCACCGGACCTGGAAGGCCCACATCGTCGAGCAGGTCCCCGACCAGCGGGTCATCTGGCGCTCGGAGGCCGAGAAGGGCCGCGTCGACGGCGCGGTGACCTTCCACGAGCTCACACCCGACCTGACCCGGGTGCTCGTGGTGCTGGAGTACCACCCGCAGGGCTTCTTCGAGCGGACCGGCAACCTGTGGCGTGCGCAGGGGCGTCGGGTGCGGTTGGAGCTCAAGCACTTCCGGCGGCACGTGATGTCCCACGTCCTGCTGAATCCCGACGAGCTGGAGGGTTGGCGCGGCGAGATCCGCGACAGCGAGGTCGTCAAGGATCAGGAGACCGCCCTCAAGGAGGAACAGGGCGAAGAGGGCCCAGAGGAAGAGGAGCCCGAAGAGGGCGAGACGGCGGAAGCGGAAGAGCCTGAGGACGAGGGAGAAGGGGAAGCCGAGGAAGAGCCCGAGGAGGAGGAAGAGGAGCCCGAGGAAGAAGAGGAGCCTGCCGGAGAGGAAGCCGTAGCCGAGGAGGAGGAAGAGGAGGAGCCGGAAGAGCCGGAGGAGCCCGAGGCGGCGGCACCCGAGGAGGACGAGGAAGCCGAGGAGGAAGAAGAGGAAGAGAAGGCGGAGCCCGAAGAGGAGCCCGAAGAGGAGTCCGAGGAGGAAGGGGAGCCTGCGGAGGAGCCGGCCCCGGCCACCGCGCGGCATCGGGCCGGAAAGCGCAGACGCCCGGCCGAGATCGAGCGGCCCGTCCGCCGGCGCAAGGTCCGAGCCCAGTAACGACCACCCGTCAAGGCCGGTCGTGAAGGACGCGGTCGGCCGGTATCAGGGGGGATGACATGAGCGTGCAGACTGCCAGTCGCGGCACGGCGGCGAGCGGCGGCGGCGGAGGCACCAACCTGGCGGACGTCATCGACACCATTCTCGACAAAGGGCTGGTCATCGATGCCTTCGTCCGGGTCTCGCTCGTCGGCATCGAGGTGCTGACCATCGACAGCCGGATCGTCGTGGCCAGCGTCGACACCTATCTGCGCTTCGCGGAGGCGGCCAACCGGCTCGACCTCTCGTCCACGCAGAAGGACCTGCCGGAGGTCGTCCAGGGCATGACCCAGGGCAAGGCCGTCGAGCAGGGGCAGGGAGCGGCCGGTGGAGAGCTGGAAGCAGCCGGCGGGTCCGACGTTCAGGAGGAGTTCGCCGAGCCGGAGAGGCGGCCGCGCAAGGCACGTCGTGGAGGGGAGGGCTGATGTCGCCACGCAGGAGGGCTCCCAGGCACGAGGGCACCTCGGCAGTGGAGGAGCCGCACGACAACGCGTCGTACGTGTACGGGATCGTCCCCGTGGACGTCGAGGTCGAGCCCGGGACCGAGGGGGTGGGGGAGCCCGCCGGACAGGTGCGCCTCGTGACGTACGACCAGGTCGCGGCCCTGGTCAGCGATGTCGAGACGGATCGCCCGCTGGGCCGTCCGCGAGATCTTGAGACGCACCAGCGACTGCTCGACCGGGCCGCGGCGGAGGTGCCGGTGCTGCCGTTCCGGTTCGGGGCGGTGCTGACGGACTCCGACGCCGTGGTGGAGGAGCTGCTGAAGCCGTACCACGACGCGTTCGTCGGCGCCCTCCACGACGTGGAGGGCCGCACGCAGTACGTCGTCAACGCCAGGTACGACGAGCGGGCGATCCTCGGTGAGGTGCTGCGGGCCAACGACGAGGCGGCGATGCTCCGGGAGCGGATCGCCGGCCGTCCGGAGGGGGCGACGCGCAACGAGCGGATGCGGCTGGGAGAGATCATCGAGCACTCGATCGCGGAGGAACGCGAGGAGGACACGGCGACGGTGGTCGAGGACCTGGAGGACCGGTGCGAACAACTGGTCGTGCGCGACCCCGGCCACGAGCGCGACGCCGCGCACGTGGCCGCGCTGGTGGAGCGGGACCGGCAGGCCGAGTTCGAGCAGGCCGTGGACGAACTGGCCCGCGACTGGTCGGGCCGGGCCGAGGTGCGCCTGCTCGGCCCGATGGCGCCGTACGACTTCGTCAGCACGTCCTGACCGCCGACCGGCCACGTCTTCACCGGTCACGTCCTGACCGCGGATCGGGCACGTCCTGACCGTAGGCCGGGCGCGTCCTGACCGCGGACCGGGCACCTCCTGACTGAGGACGGGCACGCTCCGACCGCTGAACAGGCACGTCCTGATCGCGGACCACGGACGGTTACGCGATGGAAGGAGTGAACGACGTTGGGACTGGGGACGTTGCTCTTTGGCTGGCCGCTGCTGCCGCTCTACTCGATCGTCAAGATGGGCGAACTCGTGAGAGACCAGGTGGAGCGGGAACTGCGCGATCCGGCCGTGGTCCGGCGCCGCCTGGAGGAGGTGGAGCAGGCCAGAGTCGCCGGCGCCATCTCCGAGGAGGAGGAGGCCCGGGCGGTGGACGAGATCCTGCAGGGGATGATCGGCTGGTGAGGCGCTAGCGGGGGGCCGCACCAGGGGGATACGGGGGTGATCACGTGCCTGCGAGGCAAGGGACCGAGCGCCAGCACGCGCCAGGCAGAGACAGACCGGATGGCGGCCGCGAGGAGCGCCCGCGTTCGGAGGATCTCCCGGCCGCCGCGGTGGCCGACGTGGGGCTGCGGGTGGTGACCGAGCTGACCGGCAGGGAAGCCGAAGGCGTCACGCGGGTGGAGCCGTCGGACGACGGGTGGCTGGTCGGCGTGGAGGTCGTGGAGGACCGTCGCATCCCGTCGTCAGGTGACACCCTGGCCCTGTACGAGCTCGACCTCGACCTGGACGGCGAACTGCTGTCCTACCACCGGGTGCGCCGCTACAAGCGGAGCAGCGGCGACCCCGGCGAGGCCTCGCGGTGAGCGCCTCCGCGCGGTCGGGCCCGTACGTTCCGGGAACCTCGGCGCAGCCGTCCTACGGCGGCGGCCGCGACTCGGCCAACCTCGGGGACATCCTGGAACGGGTGCTCGACCGGGGAGTCGTGATCGCCGGTGACATCCAGGTGAACCTGCTCGACATCGAGCTGCTCACGATCAAGCTCCGCCTGCTCATCGCCTCGGTCGACACGGCCCGCGAGATGGGCATCGACTGGTGGGAGCACGACCCGTGGCTCACCGGCGACACCCAGCAGCTGGCGAAGCAGAACCGCAAGCTGCGCCGCCGCCTCGCGGCACTGGAGGAGATCGTCGCCACGCGGGCGGAGGGCGTCCGCGGCCACGAGCCCGAGGCGGTCGAGCGTGGCCGCTGACCAGGGCTTCTACCTGTACGCGGTGACCCGCGACGAGGGTGAGGAGCCTGACGGCCTGGAAGGCGTGGCCGGAGCCCCGGTGCGCCGTCTCGCCCACCGGGGTCTGGCCGCCGTCCTGAGCCCGGTGTCGCTCCGGGAGTTCGGCGAGGAGGCGCTGCGGCGCTCGATGGAGGACCTCGCCTGGCTGGAGGAGACGGCGCGGGCCCATCACCGGGTGGTGGAGGCCGTCGCCCGCCTGCGACCCGCGGCCCCGGTCAGGCTGGTCACCGTCTACACGGGGGAGGCGCAGGTACGGGAGCTGCTCGACGAACGGCACGACGCGTTCGACGCGGTGCTGCGCCGGCTTTCGGGCCGGTGGGAGTGGGGCGTGAAGGCCTACGCCGCCCCCGCCTCAGCCGAGCGACACCCCACCGAGCACCCCACCGAGCACCCCACTGAGGACCCCACCGAGGGCTCTGCCGAGGGCTCTGCCGGGGCGAGGGCCGGGGCGAGGGCCGGGGCGGGGGCCGGGTCGCGGGGTGGGGCGCCGGGCGCGGCGTATCTGAACCGCCGCCGGGCGGCCCTGCGCGGGCGGGAGGCGGACTGGCGCCGGGCCGCCGAGCACGCCCAGGCCGTGCACGAGGCGCTGATGGGCGTCGCCGTCGCCGGCAGACGCCACCGGGCCCAGGACCCGCAGCTGTCGGGACGCCGCGAGCAGATGGTGCTCAACGGCGCCTACCTGGTGGACGAGGGGCGCGCCGCCGAGTTCACGCGGGTGGTCGAGGAGGTGGCCGGGCAGGGCGTCGCCGTGGAGCTGGTCGGCCCGTGGGCGCCGTACTCCTTCGCAGCGCTCGATCATGACGGTGAGGCGGCGCGCGGTGACGCGTCCTGAGCCGAGAGGGGGCCGGCTCGCCGCCGAGGGCTACCTGCCTGAGAAGCGGGTGGCGCTCGTCGACCTGCTGGACCGCCTCCTGACGGGCGGGGTGGTCGTGACGGGTGACGTGGTGCTGTCCATTTCCGGCCTCGACCTCGTACGGATCTCCCTGCGGGCGTTGCTGGTGTCCGTGCGGGAGGACGACGCGATCGAAGGAGGGATGCGACATGACGGAGTGGACCGACGAGCAGGCGGTGCGCCGTGGGGAGTGGCGGCTGGAGACGGACGCTGACTCGGTGCAGCGCGACCTGAGCCGCCTGGTGCTGACGCTGGTCGAGCTGATCCGCCAGCTGGTGGAACGCCAGTGTGTGCGGCGGATGGACCGGGGCGAGCTGACCGGGGAGCAGCTGGAGGCGGTGGGGCTGACCCTGATGCGGCTGGAGGAGGCCATGACCGAGCTGTGTGACCGCTTCGGGCTGTCGCCCGCCGACCTCAACCTCGATCTCGGGCCGCTCGGCACCCTGCTCCCGGCGGACTGACGCCGGGCCTCCGGCTCACTGCCCGGTGGCCTTGGTCAGCGCGCCCGCGTGGCCGACGACCTTCGCCGCGGCCGGGGCCCGCGCCGGGGGGACCGCCGTCACGTACGTGTTGATCTCCGTGAGGCGGAGGTTGCGCCGCACGACCGGCGCCGAGATCGACCAGCGCGCCGACTCCGGGACGGGGATGTAGTCGTCCTCCGCCGTCTTGGTCGTCGTCGTGGTGGTGCGGGACAGTGAGTACTGGATGAGCGCGCCCCCGTCGGCGGTGCGCAGCCCGTAGACCGGGAAGTCGCCGGCCTGGAAGATCGAGTCGTAGCTGAAGCCGTTCTTCTTGGCCCTCTCCCTGGCCTCGGTGATCTGGCGGGCCACCTCGGTGGTGTGGGGGCCGTCGGCGAGGAGGCCGGCCGCGACGCCGTCGGTGCCGGTCTCGGCCACGGTGGCGTGCAGGGGGCCGATGAGCTGGGGGCGGATGGTGACGCTCCGGTCGTCGTCGGCGATCGCGGTCGCGTAGCCCTGGGCGTCGAGTTCGATGGACGGCCGGCTGTCCGCGTCGAGCAGCCGGGCGGCGGCGCTGAGCCGCCAGTCGCCGTTTCTCGCGAAGGTCAGCATGGTGAGCTCGCCGTCGCGGTCGGCCAGCACCGAGAACCATGCCGCGGAGGCGCCCTGCGGGAAGCGCGGCACGTACAGGGTGGGGGTGCCCCACGTGTGGCGGGGCGGCCTGCCGCCGCTCGACAGGTAGGCGACGGCGGTGAGCCGGGCCTCGGCGTCGCGGACGTACTCCATGGCGAGCCTCAGGTCGCCGGAGGCGCGCAGCACGTTGTCGGTGGCGACGAAGGTGGAGAACACCTCGGCCGCCTCGTCGAGCGTGACCTCGGGCTCGGCGGGGACGGGGCTCGCGGACGGCGCCGCGCTCGCCGAGGCGGCCGCCGCACTGGTGGACGGGCCGGTCGACGGGCCGCCTGCGGGGCCCGAACAGCCCGACGCCCCCGCCAGCAGGACGGCGGCGAGCGCCAGCGCCTTCCGCCGACCGTGTACACGCACCTGGCCATGTTATTCGGCCCCCCGCCGGTCGCGTACTCTAGGGAGGCGTGGCAGACATCGATCCAGCAGATGAGATCAGCGAGCTCGCCGGCACGCTCCGCAGCATCAAAGACGTGCTCGACCTCGACTCCATGCGCAAGCAGATCGAGGAGCTGGAGACCCAGGTTGCCGCCCCCGACCTGTGGGACGACCCCGACAAGGCGCAGAAGGTCACCAGCCGGCTCTCCCACATGCAGGGGGAGCTCAACCGCGTGGACGGCCTGTCCCGCCGGCTCGACGACCTCTCGGTCCTGTACGAGCTGGCGGCCGAGGAGGCCGACGACGACACGCGGGCCGAGGCCGACAAGGAGCTGTCCTCGCTGCGCTCCGACATCGGCGCGCTGGAGGTCCGCACCCTCCTGTCGGGCGAGTACGACGCGCGCGAGGCCCTGGTGACGATCAACTCCCAGGCCGGCGGCGTCGACGCGGCCGACTGGGCGGAGATGCTGCTGCGGATGTACCTGCGCTGGGCCGAGCGCAAGGGCTATCCCACGGAGGTCTACGAGACCTCCTACGCCGAGGAGGCCGGCATCAAGTCGGCCACCTTCGCGATCAAGTCGCCCTACGCCTACGGCACGCTCAGGGGCGAGCACGGCACCCACCGCCTGGTGCGGATCAGCCCGTTCGACAACCAGGGGCGCCGCCAGACCTCGTTCGCGGGCGTCGACGTGGTGCCGGTCGTGGAGCAGACCGACCACATCGACATCAACGAGGACGAGATCCGCGTCGACGTCTACCGTTCGTCGGGCCCCGGCGGCCAGGGCGTCAACACGACCGACTCGGCCGTGCGCATCACCCACCTGCCGTCCGGCATCGTCGTCTCCTGCCAGAACGAGCGTTCACAGCTGCAGAACCGCGCGACCGCCATGAACGTCCTGCAGGCCAAGCTGCTGGAGCGCAAGCGGCAGGAGGAGGCGGAGAAGATGTCGGAGCTGCGCGGCGCGACGACCACGTCATGGGGCACGCAGATCCGCAACTACGTCCTGCACCCCTACCAGATCGTGAAGGACCTGCGGACGGGCACCGAGGCGGGCAACCCGTCCGGCGTGCTCGACGGTGATCTCGACCAGTTCATCGAGTCGGAGATCCGCTGGATGCGGCGCCAGGAGTCAGACGCCCAGTAGGTGTTCGAGCACCAGGGTCGCGAAGAGCGCCACGAGGAGCACGATCGCGATCAGGGCGGGTGAGAGGCCGGCGAGGCCATGGCCGTGCAGCCGCTCCCGGTTGGCGCGGCAGACGGCGCAGCGGCCTTCGATGACAGGGTGAGCGCACTGGGCGCATACGAGGTGTTGGCAACTCATGTCAGCCCCAAGTCTAGCCGCACAATCGTTTTGTTTCCGTTATGGACGTTCCATGCCAGTCTTCCCCCTAGACTGTGCTCCAGCCAATCGGAACGTCGATCCACGGTAAAGCCGGGCGTCCCCGATCGGCGAGCGACGGGAAGTGGGCATGTGCCACCCTCGCATCCGTCCTGACCCCTAGACTGGCATGCCGTGATGCTCTCGTGATCCATTTCGATAATGTCACCAAGGTCTACACGAACCAGAACAGGCCCGCCCTGGACCACGTCTCGGTCGACGTGGACAAGGGCGAGTTCGTGTTCCTCGTCGGTCCCTCGGGATCAGGCAAGTCCACGTTCCTCCGTCTGGTCCTCAAGGAGGAGCGGCCCAACTCCGGCGCGATCCACGTCGCCGGCAAGGACCTGGCCCGCCTCTCCAACTTCAAGGTGCCTCACCTGCGCCGCCGCATCGGCTGCGTGTTCCAGGACTTCAGGCTGCTCCCGAACAAGAACGTCTACGAGAACGTGGCGTTCGCGCTCGAGGTCATCGGCAAGCCCCGGCGGTTCATCCGCAAGGTGGTGCCGGAGGTGATCGAGCTGGTCGGCCTGGAAGGCAAGGCCCACCGCATGCCCGACGAGCTGTCCGGCGGCGAGCAGCAGCGCGTCGCCATGGCCCGCGCGTTCGTCAACCGGCCCATGATCCTGCTGGCGGACGAGCCGACGGGCAACATCGACCCCGCGACGAGCATCGGCATCATGAAGGTGCTCGACCGGATCAACCGAACCGGCACTACGGTCGTGATGGCAACGCACGACGCGGCCATCGTCGACTCCATGCGCAAACGTGTCGTGGAGCTGGAGGACGGCAAGATCGTCCGCGACCAGTCGCGTGGCGTGTACGGCCAGGCGTACTGACAGGGAGCAGCAGAGAGAATCATGCGGGCGAACTTCATCTTCTCCGAGGTCTGGATCGGCCTCCGTCGCAATTTGACCATGACGATCGCGGTCATCATCACCGTGGCGGTCGGCATGGCGATGCTGGGCGTCGGTTTGATGATCAACGCCCAGGTCGGCATGATGAAGGACTACTGGTACGACAAGGTCGAAGTATCCGTATTCCTCTGCACCAAGAACAGCGACATGCCCTCCTGCAAGGGCAAGGCGGTCACCCAGGCGCAGACCCAGGCGCTCAAGCAGCAGATCGAGGGGCTGCCCGGCGTCGAGCAGGTCTTCTACGAGGACCAGGCCACGGCGTACAAGAACTTCCGGGACGCCTACAGCAACCAGAAGGCGCTGGCCGACGCCGCCAAGGTCGAGGACATGCCGACGTCCTTCCGCATCAAGCTGGAGAACCCGGACAACTACCAGCCGGTGATCCAGGCGCTCCAGGGGCAGCCGGGCGTCGCACAGGTGATCAACCAGAGGGACCTGATCGCCCAGTTCTTCACCATGCTCGACAAGCTGCGCTACGCCGCCGTGGTCGTGGCCGTGGTGCTGGTGCTGGCCGCCGCCCTGCTGATCGGCAACACGGTCCGGCTGTCGGCGTTCAACCGGCGCCGCGAGACGGGCATCATGCGCCTCGTCGGCGCCTCCAACCTCTACATCCAGCTGCCCTTCGTCATGGAAGGCATGATCGCGGGCCTGATCGGCGGCGTGTTCGCCGCGGTCATGCTGATCGTGACCAAGGTGCTGCTGTTCGACGAGGTCGCGCAGTTCCTGTCGTCCACGGCGGCGACGATCGGCTGGGACGACGTCGCGTCGGTGATCACTTTGACTATGATCATCGGTGTGGTCATCTGTGTTCTGGCATCGTTCGTCACGCTTCGTCGTTACCTCAGGGTCTGACGGAACGCCGGTAAGGTCGAAGCATGCCACGTGAGACCGGGCGGAAGGTCATCGCCCAGAACAAGCGTGCCCGGCACGACTTCCACATCGAAGACACCTTCGAGGCGGGGCTGGTGCTGCAGGGCACGGAGGTGAAGTCGCTGCGTGAGGGCCGCGCCTCGCTGGTCGACGGCTACGCCGCCATCGAGGGCGGCGAAGCGTGGCTGCTCAACGTCCACATCCCCGAGTACGCGCAGGGCACCTGGACCAACCACGCGGCCCGGCGCAAGCGCAAGCTCCTGCTCCACCGCAAGGAGATCGACAAGCTCGCCGCCCGGACCAAGGAGGGCGGCCTCACGATCGTGCCGCTCCAGCTCTACTTCAGGGACGGCAAGGCCAAGATCGAGCTCGGCGTCGCCCGCGGTAAGAAGGACTGGGACAAGCGTCAGTCGCTGGCCGAGAAGCAGGCCAAGCGGGAGATGGCGCGGGCGCTCCGCCACCGCAACCGATGAGCCGAGCCCGCCGCACGTTCGCCGCGGCCGTCACGCTGGCGGTCGCGAGCACGACCCTGACCGGCTGCCTCGAGGAGGCGTCCCCGCACGAAGCGGTGCGCGACTTCCTCGTCGGCTGGCAGTCCAACGACTACGAGCTGGCCGCCTCCCGCGCCGACGGCGACCCCGCCGCCGTGCGCAGGGCGCTGGCCGACGCCAAGCTGCAGCTCGACGCCGCCTCTTTCCGGTTCCGGATCAAGAGCTTGACGGTGACCGGTGAGGAGTCGCGGGCCGAGTTCGGCGTCGAGGTCGACCTGGGCGACAACAACCCGCTGTGGACGTACGACAGCGTGCTGCCGCTCCACCTCGACGGCGGCTCCTGGAAGGTGAAGTGGTCACCGTCGGTGCTCCATCCGCAGCTCAAGGAGGGGCAGCGGTTCGCGGTGAAGGCCGAGCCGAAGCCGCGCCAGCCGGTCGTCGACCGCGGCGGCGACCCGCTGCAGCAGGACACGTTCCTGTACGTGGCCCGCGTGGTGCCCGCGCGGCTCGGCGACCGCGCCGAGGAGGTCGTCAAGCAGCTCTCCCAGATCACCGGCTACGCCGAGGACCGGCTGCTCAGCCGGATCCGTTCCGCGCCGCCCAACGAGACCGTGCCGCTGATCACGTTCGGCCGCACCCGCTACCAGTCGGTCAAGCAGAAGCTCGACGCGCTGCCCGAGGTCGAGACCGTCACGGAGAAGCAGCCGGTCGACCCCGCCGACCCCAAGCAGATCGTCGGCCGGGTCAGCGCCCTCACCCCGGAGACCGAGCAGAAGCTCGGCGGGCCCCAGCGGGCGGGCGACTCGATCGGCCAGAGCGGGCTCCAGCAGGCCTACCAGGGCTACCTGACCGGCTCCACGGAGACCGAGGTCATCATCCTCGACCTCAAGTCGGGTGAGGAGGTGGCCTCCCTCCAGCAGTGGCCCGGCCGCCAGAACCGGTCGGTGCAGACCACGATCGACGACGGCGTGCAGGCGGCCGCCGAGCGCGCCGTCTCCAGCACCCGCACCAGCGCCATGGTGGCGGTCGACCGCACCAGCGGCGAGATCCGCGCCGTCGCCACCCGCGGCCTGCACCAGGAGAAGGACGCGCTGGCCGGCAAGTTCCCGGCCGGCACGGCGTTCTCCGTCGTCGCGGCCGACGCCCTGCTGCGGGCCGGGGTACGGACCGGGCAGCGGCTTCCCTGCCCCGCGGAGCGCACGGTCGGCGGCGCCCGGTTCGTCAACGTCGGTCAGGCCACCGGCTCCTCGCCCACGTTCCAGGAGAACTTCGCCCAGGGCTGCGTCACCGCGCTGGCCTCGCTCGCCCGCCGGGTGAGCGGCGACGACCTGGCCAAGAGCGCCAAGACCTTCGGCATCGGGCAGCCGTGGCGGCTGCCGCTGAAGTCGTTCAGCGGCTCCCTGCCGGCCTTCGGCAGCGACGCCGACAAGGCCAAGGCCATCGCGGGCCAGAACGTCCAGGTGAGCCCGCTCAGCATGGCCCTGGTCGCTGCGGCGGTGGCCTCCGGCACCTGGCGTCCGCCGGTGCTGGTGACCGACCCCGACGCCCCCGACACGGCGGCGGCCGAGGTGACGCCCGCGCCGCAGCCCCAGCCCCAGCAGCTCGACCCGGAGGTCCGCAAGGCGCTGGCCGCCATGATGCGGGCCGGCGCCCAGGGCACCCCCGCGCAGGCGGGCGGCGGGCGCGTCCACGGCGTGGCGTCCGCGCCCACCGGCAAGGACAACAACGCCTGGTTCGTCGGCTGGCAGGGCGATCTGGCGATCTCCGTGTACACCCGCGACTACGACCCCGCGGCCGTGGCCGGCAGCTTCTTCGCCGCCCTCGGCGACTCTCCGTGATTTTCGTGAAGCGGAGCAACCATCCGGCGGGCCGGTCGCGTCTTACCAAGTGACCGGTCCCGCTCGGGGGGTTGCGGGACCAGTCGCCGTGATGAGATCAGGACTTCATCTCGGGGGAAGTCCTGCCGTCATTTGACCGGCTCGACCCTGCCGGTCGCCCCCGGGAGCGTGATGCTGCTGTGCCGCGCTCCCGGGGGCCCACGGGGCCCCGCGTCCGCGAGCTCGACGTCGCGGGAATCAAGTTGGCATCCAGGGTGTTGTCAGAGGTATCGTCATGATGCTCGGTCTCCTCGGAGATCGTGTTGACAACTCCACAGGGGGTGACTGGTTTCGACTTTGGCCTTGCAAGTCAGGTGAAGCGGGCCGAGGACTGCGGACATAACCTCGTTAATCCTGTGACCGCGAACAATAAGTGCCAATAAGAAGCACTCTGAGGTCAGCCAGGGTTCCCTGGCTCTCGCTGCCTAAGTAGCGAAGCCTCTGCCAGCCCGAGAGCGCCTTCGGCTCGGAATCTGGCATCGCTAGAAGGCTCAACCGTTCAACCCGGCCACGGGGGTGAGCGGGAAACCAAACAGTGGCTGAGCCCGTCGGCGACTCGCCTGCGTGATCGCCGGGGCTGAGAAAAGCACAGCAGGCTGCGCCCGGAGAAGCCCTTTCTTGGGGTTGAAGGACGCGGGTTCGATTCCCGCCACCTCCACTGTCACGCGACAGGCCCGGCCGGATCCATCCGGCCGGGCCTGTCGCGTTCGTGCGCCCGTCAGGAGTCCTGTTTGACCATGTCACGCAGGCGGTTCTTGAGGATCTTGCCCGAGGCGTTGCGGGGCAGCTCGGGCACCACGACGGCCTGGGTGGGCTTCTTGTACGAGGCGAGCCGGGTGACGCAGAACTCGGCCAGTTCGGACACCGTCGGCGGGTCCTGCTCGTCGTTCGGGACGACCACGGCCACGGGCGTCTCGCCCCACTTCTCGTGGGGGGTGCCGACCAGGGCGACCTCGCGGACCTTGGGGTGGTCGGCGAGCACGGCCTCGACCTCGGCGCTGTAGATGTTCTCGCCCCCGGAGATGATCATGTCCTTGAGGCGGTCGACGACGTAGAAGAAGCCCTCCTCGTCCACGCGGACCAGGTCGCCCGAGTGGAACCAGCCGCCCCGGAACGCCTCCTCGGTGGCCTTGGGGTTGTTCCAGTAGCCGACCATGGTCTGCGGGCCCTGGTAGACGATCTCCCCGATCTCGCCCTGGGGAACGTCGTTCATGTCCTGGTCCACCACGCGCACCGAGACCAGGGGCACCGGCTTGCCGACCGAGCCGATCTTGCGGATCGCGTCGTCGCCGGGCAGCGACGTGGTGATGGGCGACATCTCGGTCTGCCCGAACACCGACACGTTGGCCACGCCGGGGAAGGCCTTCTCCATCGCCCGCAGGATGGCCGTGGTCGCGGGCGCCGCTCCCCACGAGATCGTGCGCAGGCGGATGTCGCGCTGGGCGAGCGTGGGGCTGGCGCAGACGGCCTGCCACTGGACCGGCACCAGGAAGGCGTTCGTGGCCCGCTCCGACTCGACCAGGTCGAGGAACGCCTCCGGGTCGAAGGCGCCGGTCGGGGTGATGACCATGGTGTGGCCGAAGATGAGGTTCGGCACGATCACGCCGACCGCGGCGATGTGGAACATCGGCGACGTGACGACGCAGATCTCATCGTTGCCCGGCCGGAGCGTCTGCAGCAGGGTGATCGTCTGGCCGAGGAGGTTCTCGTACGAGAGCATGGCGCCCTTGGGCAGGCCCGTCGTCCCCGACGTGTACATGATCAGGGCGACCGTGCCGACGTCGTCGGGGCCGCTCGCGGTGCTCGGCTCGGCGGCCGCGACGGCGTCCTCGTAGCGTTCGGCGCCCGCGCCGGCGGCGTCAGGGGAGTCGCCGACCACCAGGCAGGGCAGCTCCGCCTCCTTACCCGCCCGCACCGCGGCCACCACCGGCGCGAGCGCCTGCTCCACCACGACCGCGCAGGAGCCCGAGTCCTCCGCCAAATAGGAGACCTCGGCCGCGACCAGCCGGAAGTTCACCGGGACGGCGATGGCGCCGAGCCGGTTGATCGCCACCAGGGTCTCGACGAACTCGGGACGGTTGGTCAGCAGGACCAGCACCCGGTCGCCCCGGCCGACGCCCCGGGCTTCGAGCGCGGTGGACAGGCGGCGGCTGCGCTCGTCCAGCTCGGCCCAGGTCGTCGTCTCGCCCTTGAACCTGATCGCGGGCTGCCCAGGCTGCGCCGTGGCGTGCTTGGTCACCTGGTGGACCCAGGTGAGTCGGTGATGCGGGTGGGCACTGCGGACCGTGCTCATGTTCTTCCTTCCGGCACCGGCAGACGCGGGCTCCGGCCACCCGCCCCTGACGCTCAGTTGTAAGCGCGAACTTACCTCTGGGCCCCCCTCAAGGTCGATACGTCGGCACGTCTTGATCGCGTACGCGCGGGACGCCCCCGCCCAGCCAGGCTCGGCGCGCGCCTCTTGACCTCGGAGAACAGGCCCACCGGCACCGGAACGGCGGCGCCCATCCCGGCGCCGCCGTTTCCCGGTCCCCCGCTCAGTGGGCGCAGCCCGCGAACTCGTCCAGGCGGCGCAGCATGACGGCCAGCATGGCCGGGAACATCGCCACGTGCGCCGCCATCATCACCCCGTCGCCGTCGATGAGCCCCAGCCACAGCAGCGGGAAGAGCGGCACGGCCGGCGCGAACATGGCCGCGCACATCTCCAGCGTCGACCCCCAGCCGTGCCCGCGGAAGAGCATCCACGCGGCCATGCCGATCGACATGTTGAGCGCCATCAGCAGGTAGGCGGCCTCCGGCTGCGTCTCGTACGAGAAGCTCAGACCCGCCAGGGATTCGAGCCAGTCCAGCAGGAACATGCCGGCGAACATCGCGATGATCATCTCGACGTAGTGGAGGGTGAACCGGCCCCAGTTGCGGCCCCTGGTGTGCGCTGTCGTCTGTGTCATGTCCTCGACTGTGACGGTGTCCGGACGGGAGCACGAGGACAGGCGGCGGGCGCGTCCGTAAACTTGGGATGCTCGTCCCCCGGACCTTGACCCGGGCACCTGTGCGGTTCAGTCCGTCTTGAGCTCGCTCAGGGTGACGGTGACCTTCTGCGGTTCGCCGTCGCGTACGAACTCGACCTCGACCTTGTCGCCCGGTTTGTAGCCGGTGAGCAGTTCGGTGAGCGCGGCGATGGTGGGGGTCTCCTTGCCGCCGACCGAGACGATGACGTCGCCCTCGCGGATGCCCGCCTTGGCGGCGCCGCCACCGCTCTGGACCGAGCGGACGCCGACGCCGGCGGGCTGGCCGGTGTCGCCGATCACCGTGGATCCCGTGATGCCGAGCGCCGCCCGGTGGCTGTTGATCACGCGGCCGTGCTTGACGATCTGGGCGGAGATGTCCGTGGCGGTGTTGCTGGGGATCGCGAAGCCGATGCCCGGGGCCGCGCCGCCGCCGAGCGACGGGTCGGTGGCGGCGAGGGTCGGGATGCCGATCACCTGGCCGGCCATGTCGACGAGGGCGCCGCCGCTGTTGCCCGGGTTGATGGCGGCCGAGGTCTGGATGGCTCCGGCGATCGTCGCGCCGGGGGAGCCGGAGCCCTCGGGCTCGGTGACCGTGCGGCCGACGGCGGAGACGATGCCGTCGGTGACGCTGCCCGACAGGCCCAGCGGGTTGCCCATGGCGAGCACGAGCTGGCCCACGCGGAGCTTGGACGAGTCGCCGAACGTCGCCGGGCGCAGGTCCTGCGGGTCGTCCACCTTGATCACCGCGAGGTCGCCGGCCGGGAAGGACTGGACCACCTTGGCGACGCGCGAACCCCCGCCGGTGGCGAGCGTGACCTCCACCTCGGTGGCCTCGCCGATGACGTGGGCGTTGGTCACGATGTGGCCCTGGTCATCGTAGACCACGCCGGAGCCGAGACCCGTGGCCGTGGTGATCTGCACGATCGAGGGCAGCACCTGCGAGATCACGCGCTCGTACGTCTGCTCCAGCGGCAGGGAGGGAGCGGTGGCGCCGGGTGTGGCGGACGTGGCCTGAGTGGTCGGCGAGGTGGTCGGTGAGGCGGTGGGCGAGGTCGCGCCAGGAGCGCCGGGCACGCCGGCGCATCCGGTGACCAGGACGGCGGCGGCCAGCCCTCCAGCGATCTTGCGCATGTCTCGTAGTCTGCCCAGCTCAAGGCGAAAGATACGCCTTCCTGCACGTCGCCGGTCGGCCGGTTCGCCGGGGTGGTGGACAATCGCGGATGAAGGGAACGGTACAGAATGTAGTTCTGCTGGGGTTCTGGCGGAAATGTCGCCCCTCGGGGTGACGTAGCCTCGACTCCATGGCGGACGTCGGCGATCAGAACAACGACAACGATGCTCCCACCGCTCCCTTTCGCAAGATCGTCGTGCCCGCGGAGGAGGAAACGACCGTCTTCCGCCGGGACCGTCCCGAAGGAGCCTCGTCACCCCCCGACGCCGGCCCGAAGAGCGCGGGTCCCGAACCCGCGAACGAGGGCGGCTCCACGGCGGCAGGTACCGAGGAGACGGACGGCGGGGTGACGTCGCCGTCCTTCGGTGACACGTGGCCCGCCGGTCCGCGGGCGCGGGTCGGGCCCGTGCGGGTGGGGTCGGGGCCGGTCCGCGACGGAGGGCTCTCCGGGGCGGGGACGGCCGGCGGGCCGTTCCGGCCGGCCGAGACGCCGCCCGCGCCACCCGCGACGCCGGGACCGCCGCCTCCGCCGAAGGGCGGGCTGCTCAGCCGGATCGGCGATATCCCGATCAAGGTCGTCTACCTGCTGGGCGCGATCGTCGCCACGGTGGCCGCCGTCCTCCTGGTGTTCGTGATCTTCTCCGGCGACGTGCCCACCCAGCCCGGGAACGAGGAGGACGTCGCCCCGGTCCCCTCGGTGTCGGACAGCCCCACGCCCGGTGCCGCCGGCGGAGGGGCGACGCTGCCGGCGGCGCCCGCGCGGCTGGCGTTCCCCGAGCTGCCCGGCAGGGCCTCCGTCGTCGCCGGCACCGTCAGGGACACCCGGACCGGCATCAGCTATCCCCGGCTGGGCGGCCCGTGGCGGTCCAGGTCGTTCGCCCCGTTCGCGTACGCGCAGCGGGTCGGCGAGACCGAGGTGCCGCAGACCGTGGTCGCGTCGGCGATGCTGCCGGGCGCGACCCCGGAGACGAAGCCCGCGTCCGACGCCGACTACCGCGCGATCGCGGCCAGGGCCGCCCGCTGGGCGCTGCGTACGCAGTATCCGGAGGGCGCCACCCTGACCTGGACCGGCTCCCGGAAGGCGTCCGGGGGCGAGGGCTGGACGCTCGCCTTCCGGGTGGCCTACCCCGACGGCGGCGAGCGGCGTACCGGTCACGCGCTGGTGTCCGTCCTGGAGGTGGGGAAGGTCAAGCCCGCGATGCTGCTGGCCTCGATCCCGGAGAGTGGCCGGGCGTACTGGGCGGATCTGAACACGTTGGCAGAGAAAGTTCGCCCACTCTAGGCCAGAAGCGTCCTCTAGAATATGGTTCTGGCATCTACGGAAACCGCCTGGAGGATGAGCGATGGCGATCGGGTTGAGCGAGGAGCACGAGGCGCTCCACGAGTCGGTGAGCCGCTGGGCGGAGCGCGGCATTCCCACCGACACGCTGCGCTCCGCCGCCGACGAGCGGCCGGCCTTCTGGCCGGGCCTGGCGGAGCAGGGTCTTCTCGGCCTCCACCTGCCGGAGGAGGCGGGCGGCTCGGGATACGGGCTGCTGGAGGCGGCCGTCGCCGTCGAGGCGCTGGCCGAGCGGATGGCGCCCGGCCCGTACGTGCCGACCGTGCTGGCAAGCGCGGTCATCCACGCATCCAAGCACCACGAGCTGCTGGCCGGCCTGGCCGACGGCACCAGCACCGGCGCGCTGGCCCTGTCCGGCGCCCTCACCGGCACGCGGGCGGGTGACGGCTCGCTGACCGTGTCCGGCGCCGCGGAGCCCGTCCTCGGCGGCGCCACGGCCGACGTGATCGTGCTGCCGGTCGCCACCGAAGACGGCGAGCTGTGGGTCGCGGTCGACGCCGCGGCGGCGACCGTCACCTCGCTCCAGTCGCTCGACCTCACCAGGTCCGTGGCCAAGGTCGAGCTGGACGGCGTCAGCGTGCCCGCCGACCGGGTGCTCGACGGGGTGGAGAGCGCCGACGTCCGCAACATCGCCGCCGTCCTGCTCGGCGCCGAGGCCGCGGGCATCGCCTCCTGGTGCGTCAGCTCCGCCGCCGCCTACGCCAAGGTGCGGGTGCAGTTCGGCCGGCCGATCGGCCAGTTCCAGGGCATCAAGCACAAGCTGTCGCGCATGCTGGTCGCGCTGGAGCAGGCCCGCGCCACGGTCTGGGACGCCACCCGCGCCGACGGCCAGGAGCTCGACTACGCGGCCGCGGTCGCCGGGGTCATGGCTCCGGACGCCGCCGTGCAGTGCGCCAAGGACGCCATCCAGACCTTCGGCGGCATCGGCTACACCTTCGAGCACGACGCGCACCTCTACTACCGGCGCGCGCTCACCCTGCGCGCGCTGCTCGGGCCGTCAGCCGAGTGGGCCGCCCGCGTCAGCGAGCTGGCCCTGCGCGGCGTCGGCCGCGAGATGGAGCTCGACCTGCCGGAGGACGCCGAGCCGCTGCGCGAGGCCCTGCGCGCCGAGATCGCGGAGATCGCTCAGCTGGAGGGCAAGGAGCAGCGGCGGGCGCTGGCCGCGCGCGGCTTCGTCATGCCGCACCTGCCCAGGCCGTGGGGGCGCGGCGCGAGCCCGCTGGAGCAGGTGCTCATCGCCCAGGAGCTGAAGGCCGCCAAGGTCAAGCTCCCCGCGCTGATCATCGGCGCCTGGGTGGTGCCGTCCGTCGCCGTCTACGGCACGCCGGAGCAGCAGGAGCGGTTCCTGCCCAAGACGCTCAGCGGCGAGATCATCTGGTGCCAGCTCTTCTCCGAGCCCGGCGCCGGCTCCGACCTGGCCTCCCTGCAGATGAAGGCGGAGAAGGTCGAGGGCGGCTGGCGGCTCAACGGCCAGAAGATCTGGACGTCGGTCGCGCACGTCGCCGAATGGGGCATCTGCATCGCCCGCAACTCCAGTGAGGGCTCCAAGCACGAGGGCATCACGTACTTCCTCGTCGACATGAAGTCCCCCGGCGTCACCGTCCGTCCGCTCACCGAGATGACCGGTGAGAACCTGTTCAACGAGGTCTTCCTGGACGACGTGTTCGTCCCCGACGACCTCGTGGTGGGCGAGGTCGGCGACGGCTGGAAGGTCGCCAGGAACACGCTCTCGAACGAGCGCGTCTCGCTCTCCTCCGGCTCCGGCGGCACCGGCGCGTCCGTGCCCGACCTGCTCGGGCTGGTCGGCCGGCTCGGCCGCGAGCTCACGCCGGTCGAGGCGGACCAGCTCGCGGGCGTCATCTGCGAGGGCCACTCGATCAACGCGCTGTCGTTGCGGGTGACGCTCAAGCAGCTCGCCGGCAACGAGCCGGGCGCCGACGCCTCGGTGCGCAAGCTGCTGTCCACCTCGCACGCCCAGCACGTCTCCGAGACCGCCGTGAGCCTGATCGGCGCGCAGGCCACGCTGGCCGCCGACATGAAGCTCGGCGACCCCGGCTACTGGAACCGCGCCGTGCTCGCCACCCGGGCGATGACCATCTACGGCGGCACGACCGAGGTGCAGCTGAACATCATCGGCGAGCGCCTGCTCGGCCTGCCCAGGGACCCCGAGCCGGGCAAGTGACCCCCACCCGGTCCCCTCACGGCAGCGCCGGCCGTGCGGGGACCGGCGTGCCGTTCTCGGCCGGCACGGGCTTGCCCGCCTTGATCTCGCCGACGCACGCGCCCGCCCCGCCGATCGTCCGCAGAGCCAGTTCGGAGCCCGCGCCGCTGACGGTGGCGTAGGTGACGCCGAGGTCCCGGCCCGCCCGGACCTCGGCCTGCGAGCCGCCCAGCCGGACGACGAGCGTGGTCTCCGCGCCGTTCAGGTACGCGACCCGTACCGTCCACTCGTCACCCGGCAGCGGCTCGGGCAGCGGGAAGACCACCTCGTCGGCGCCGACGGGCGTGCAGGAGGCGCCGGCGGGCACGGTGACGCCGTCGAGGTCGACCGGGTTGAGCCGGCCCTGCGCGTCGAACATGAGCGGGGCGCCGACCGGCCCGGACAGCCGTTCCGTCCAGTTCACGGGGCCGGGCGCGAGCGGGCCGAGGACGGTGGAGACGCGGGCGTACTGGTAGAAGAAGATCGGTTCGGCCACCTTGGCCGGCACGTACGTGTCCAGCACGACCGAGCCGGAGGGCGCCCGGGCCAGCGCGACGCGGGCCGTCTCCACGTACCCTTCGACGTTCCTGCCGAGGGGGAGCGCGCCGAAGGCCGTCACCGACCAGACCGAGCCCGCCGCGACCACGGCCGCCACCGGCGCCCAGGCCCGCCGCGACCACGACGGCGGGGGCCGCAGCCAGGGCCGTTCCTCGCCCGCCACCGGGATGAACGCCAGCCCGATCACCACGGTCACCAGGACCGCCGTCGAGGAGACGTACCGCAGCTCGAACCCGGCCAGGTCGGCGCCCAGCTGGGCGGCCCGCCCCAGCCAGATCGGGACCACGTCGGCCAGCAGCACGTAGCCGAGCAGCATCGTCCAGGCGAGCCAGGCCCGCCGCCGGTGGCGCACGGAGAGCGCGACCGCGACGGCCGCGGCGGCGCCGGCCGCCCACATGAGCGCGGCCGGCGGGGCGCCCAGCGCGTAGTCGTCGCCGATCGGCTGCCAGTTCCACGGCCCGCCCAGCGACGCCGGCACCAGCGACCCCGTCAGCAGCTTCCACGCCGTGCCGGCCGCCACCCCGGCCGACGGCAGCGCGGGCTCGAACGTCACGTTCGTGAGCTGCACCGTCGTGAACAGCTGCCGGAAGAAGATCACCGTGTACGGGACCAGGACCGCCGCGTAGAGCAGCCAGATCCGCCTGGTCCCCGACCGGTTCAGCCAGCCGAGGGTGAGCACCAGGGCCAGCACGGGGATGAACGGGGCCTTGACGAAGAAGGCCATGCCGAACACGGTCCATCCCGCCGCCGCGAGCGCGTGCTGGAAGCGCCGGGTGCGGGTGTAGAGGACGTGCGAGCTGAGCGCCATCGCCAGCGCCGTCTGGAACGGCAGGATCTCCACCACCACCGCCCACCACACGGTGGAGGGCAGCGTCATCGGGGTGAGCAGGTAGAACCCGAGCGGCAGCAGGATCGCCGGCCGGGACCCGAACAGCACGCGCAGCAGCCGCAGCACCGCCAGCCCCGCCGCGGCCAGGAGGGACACGGTCACGGCGTGGGCCAGCACGTCGTTGTAGACGCCCAGGCGGCCCATCGCCCAGTGGATCGCGAACGGGGCGGGCATCAGGTGGCCCCAGTCGATCCGCATCAGGTAGTCCCAGGTCAGTCCCTGTTCCAGGCCGCGGGCGATGAACATGAAGTCGTCCTGGCGGAAGTACGTGCGGCGGATCAGCTCGAACTTCCACACCAGCGCGGCGGCCACCATGGCCAGCCCCGCGGCGAGCACCATGTCGCCGCGGCCCGTTCTCGCCGTCACGGCCGTCCTCCCCTGGCTCCAGCCCCCACTGCCAGCATGGCGGACGCATCTCTCATATGGCGACATGCTGGGAAAAGCAGTCATCGAGGTGTGATGTCATAGCAGAATGCCTCACCAGGCCAGAGCCGCCCTGGCCGGGGCCGTCCTCGGTCTCACCCTCGCGACCCTCGCGCTCGGACCTGCCCTGAGCTGGGGATTCGTGCTGCTCCACGACATGGTCTTCGTCCCCGACCCGGCGTTCTCCCTCTTCACCTTCGGGCTGGCGGGCGGCGCGCCCCGGGTGGTGCCCAGCGACGCCGTGGTCACGGCGCTCTCCCAGGTGCTGCCGGGGGAGCTGGTGCAGAAGCTCATCCTGCTGGCCATCTTCGTCCTGGGGGCATCCGGGGTGGCCGTCCTCGTCCCATCGCCGGGCCTGGCGCCCCGGCTCGCCGGCGCCGCCTTCTACGTGTGGAACCCGTACGTGGCCGAGCGGCTGCTGATCGGCCAGTGGGCCCTCCTGCTGGGGTACGCGGGCCTGCCGTGGGTGGTCCACGCCCTGTGCCGGGGCCGCCGCCTGGCCGTCTCCCTCCTGCCGGCGGCGACGGGCGGCTTCGCGGCGATGCTGGTCACCGTCGTCACGGCCCTCCCGGTCGCCGCGCTCGCGCGGAGACCGGCGCGGGCGGGCGCGGCGGAGGGGGACGGCGCCGGCGGGGATCACCGCGGCCGATGGGCGCGGGTGCTGCGGGCCGGGGTCGTGCTGGGGGCCTTCTGCCTGCCCTGGCTGGTGCCGGCGGTGCTGCGTCCGCACGGCCTGGCGGGAGACCCGGTCGGGGTGGAGGCGTTCGCGTCGCGGGCCGACACGCCGTTCGGGACCCTGGGGAGCCTGCTGTCCCTGGGCGGCATCTGGAACGCCAACGCCGTGCCCGTGGGCTACGGGGAGGTCGTGGGGGCGGTGGCGCGGCTGCTGCTCACGGTGGCAGGGAGCGCCGCGTTCGTCCGGCTGGGGCGGGGGTTGCCGTACCGGAACGGGCTGGTGGTGGCGGGCGTCATCGGGTTCGCGATCGCGAGCGCCGGCGTCACCGAGGCCGGACGGTCGGCGCTGAAGTGGCTGGTCGGCGTCTGGGGCGGGTTCGCCGTCTTCCGGGACGCGCAGCAGTACGTGGCCCCGGTCGCGTTGCTCGCGGCCGTGGGGATCGGGCTGCTGGCGGCGGCGGCCGGGCGGGTTCCCGGGGCGGAGCCTGAGCCGGTCCCGGCGGCAGGGCGGGACCGGGGGCGGCGGCGCGGGACGGCGGGTGTGCTGGCGGGCGCGCTGGTGGCGGTGCCGGTGGCCGTGCTGCCGACGATGGCGTGGGGGGCGCTGGGGGCGCTGGACGCGGTCCCGTACCCCCGGGCGTGGTACGAGGCCAGGGTGACGTTGCGTGACGATCCGGCTCCAGGTGACGTGCTGGTGCTGCCGTTCGAGTCGTACCGCAGATTTGACTGGAACGGCGGCCGGCCGGTGCTCGACCCGGCGCAGCGGTTCTTCGCGGTGCCGGGGCGGCGGGTGGTGACGAACGACGTGGTGCGCGTGGGCGAGATGGTCGTGCGGAGCGAGGACCCCCGCGCGACGGAGGTAGAACGCGTACTAGAAGGCCGTTCTCCTGACCTGGCCGGTCTGGGATTCAGGTACGTCATCGTTGATGCGGGGACAGTTGAGGAGCGCAATCGGTTCGCCGGCTGGCTCCGGGACGCCGAGGTCGTGGCCGACGCCCCTGAGCTGCTTCTCTACAGGTTGGCGCCGTCGCAAACACCCCGGTAAGGGGTGCTATCAGCGCTTTGGTAAAAATCCGGTCTAGCTACTAGCGAGTAGCAGTAATTGGTTCTAGGTTTGTGCCCAGTCCCGGACTCTGTCGTTTCAGGAGGAACCCCCGTGATCAAGGTCTTTTTAGCGGCGATCATCGGCGTCGCCGTGGCCGCCCTGTTGATGACGATCACCACCGTCTCCCTGACCGGGTCCACCGCCACGCCTGTCAACCAGCCGCTCTACAACTACGGCGTGCGGTAACCGAGCGCCGCCATGTCGCCCTCCTCCGCCAGGGACGCGAGGGCGAGCCGGCGACCACTGCTCGAGATCGTCGTTCCCGCCCACAATGAGGAACGCCGACTTCCCGGGGGGCTCCTGCAGCTGTGCGCGAAGCTTGCCCGCATGCCGTTTCCGACCGCCGTCATCGTCGTCGACAACAACAGCACGGACGGCACCGCCGAGATCGTCCGCACCTGGCCCGAGGGCGAGGTACCGGTCCGGCTGGTGAGCTGCCCCGAGCCCGGGAAGGGGGCGGCGGTCCGTGCGGGACTGATCGGGACCCGTGCTCCGTTCGTCGGGTTCTGCGATGCCGACATGGCCACCGACCTGGCCGCCGTCGACGTCGCGCTCGGCCTTCTCTTCTCCGGGGAGCGGGTCGTGATCGGCTCGCGGGCGCACACGTCCTCGAGCGTCGAGAACCGTCACAGCCGGGTCCGCGAGATCGGCGCGGTCGGCTTCCGCGCACTGGCCAGAGCGCTGGTGCGCGGGGTGAGCGACACCCAGTGCGGGTTCAAGTTCTTCGACGGGCCGCTGGCCCGCGAAGTGGCGGCCGAACTCCGCACCCCCGGGTTCGCGTTCGACGTGGAGCTGCTCGCGCGCTGCACCGGTCGCGGCTCCCGGGTGCTGGAGATCCCGGTCCACTGGCGTGACATGCCGGGATCGCGGTTCTCCCCGGCCCGGCACAGCTTCGGCATCCTGCTGGAGCTGGGCCGGATCTGGCTGCGGCTGCGGGCCTTCCCGCCCGCGTCCGTCTCGCCCGCCTGGGAACCTCCCCTCGACCCCGTCGGATATCCGTGAACACTCCATGATCACTCCATGAAGGTGGCCGTCGTCAACTGGCGCGACCCCTGGCACCCCGACTCCGGTGGCGCCGAGACCTACGCCTGGCAGATGGCGAGCCGGATGGCCCGCGCGGGCCACGACGTGTGCTTCGTGACCGCGCGGGCCCCCGGTCAGTCACGGGCGCAGACCAGCGACGGGGTACGGGTCCGCCGGATGGGCGGGGTGTTCACCGTCTATCCGCTGGTGCTGCTCTGGCTGCTGGCCAGGCGCGCCAGGTTCGACGCGGTGCTCGACTGCCAGAACGGCATCCCGTTCTTCACGCCGTGGGTGCTGCCGCGCCGTACCCGGATCCTGCTGGTCGTGCACCACGTGCACGACCGGCAGTTCGGCGTGCACCTGCCGTGGTGGCTGGCCGCGGTGGGACGGTTCCTGGAGGGGCCGGTGTCGCGCTGGACCTATCGCGGGCGCGCGAGCGTGGCCGTGTCGCCGTCCACCGTCCGCGCCATGCGGGAGCGGCTGGGCTGGACCGGCCCGATCCACGTGGTGCACAACGGCGTGAGCGCCGGCCGGCCGCCCGAGGTCGCCAGGAGCCCGGCCCCGCGGGTCGTCTGCGTCGGCAGGCTGGTCGCGCACAAGCGGGTGGACGTGCTGCTGGACGCGGTGGCGGAGCTGCGCGAGCGGTGGCCCGGCCTGAGGGCCGACGTCGTCGGCCGCGGCCCGGAGGAGGCCGCGCTGCGCGCTCGGCTGCCCGAGGGCGTCACCCTCCACGGCTATCTGCCCGAGGAGGAGAAGGAACGCCTGATCGCCTCGGCGTGGGTGCACGTCAGCGCCTCGCAGGGCGAGGGCTGGGGGCTGTCCGTGGTGGAGGCGGCCGCGCTCGGCGTGCCGACCGTCGCGTTCGACGTGGACGGGCTGCGGGACGCGGTACGGGACGGGGAGACGGGCTGGCTGGTGCCCGACACGGGCTCGCCGGCGACGGACCTGGCCAAGGGCCTCGCCACCGCCCTGGACGAGCTGACTCGTGAGGGCCCTGACGCCTATAACATGAAATGTCGTGAATGGGCTGGCCGGTTCTCCTGGGACGCCGGCGCCGATCGCCTGATGGCGCTGATCAGCGGTGCGAACCTGGAGGAGCGGTGACGGACAGAGCCCGGCACCGGTTCTGGCTGCTGTTGTGCTGCGCCGGCTTCGCGATCCTGGCGTTCACCACCAAGCCCGGCCACCTGATCTCCGACACCAAGCTCGACCTGGCGCTGAACCCGCTCGGCTGGCTGGAGCGCGCCACCCACCTGTGGGACCTGCAGCACTTCGGCCAGCTCCAGAACCAGGCGGCCGGCTACCTGTTCCCGATGGGCCCGTTCTTCGCCCTCGGCGACCTGGCCGGCGTCGAACCGTGGATCACCCAGCGGCTCTGGCTGACGCTGCTGTTCTGCGCGGCGTTCCTGGGCGCGGAACGGCTGGCCGGCAAGCTCGGCATCGGCACGCCGGGCACCCGGATCGCCGGCGCGCTGGCGTACGCGCTGGCCCCCCGCGCGCTGTCGATCGTCGGCGAGATCTCGATCGAGTGGCTGCCCGCCGCGATGCTGCCGTGGATCCTGATCCCGCTGCTCACCGCCGCCGAGACGGGGCAGCGCGCCAGGGCGGCGGTCCGGTCGGGGCTGGCCGTGGCGCTGTGCGGCGGGGTGAACGCGGTCGCGGTGCTGGCCGTGCTGGTCGCCCCCGTCGTCTACATCCT
Source organism: Nonomuraea sp. CA-218870 (assembly GCF_050936535.1). Classification (NCBI taxonomy): domain Bacteria; kingdom Bacillati; phylum Actinomycetota; class Actinomycetes; order Streptosporangiales; family Streptosporangiaceae; genus Nonomuraea; species Nonomuraea sp. CA-218870. The sequence goes on from NZ_JBNJMN010000001.1 coordinate 1,901,282, forward strand.
CACCCGGCCGCGCCCGGTGCCGCGCTGGCGGATGCTCGGCTGGTGGACCGCCGCCGTCACGGTGGCCACCCTCTTCTGGTCGCTGCCGCTGCTGCTGGTGGGCCGGTACGCGTTCTCGTTCCTGCCCTACACCGAGACCACCGCCGCGACCACGCAGGTCACGTCGCTGACGAACGCGCTGCGCGGCGCCTCCGACTGGGTGCGCTTCCTGCCGCTCAGCGGCGTGTTCGAGCAGCCGCCCGGCTACGCGATCGCCACCTCCGGCGCCATGGTCGCGGTCACCGGCGTCATCGCCGCGCTGGGCCTGGCCGGGCTGGCCCGCCGCGACCTGCCCGCCAAGGGCTTCCTCGTCACGCTCTTCCTGGTCGGGACGGCCGCGGTGACCGCCGGGCACATCAGCGCGCTGGAGCCGGCGGTGGCCGAGCCGATCCGGTGGCTGCTCGACGGCCCGCTCGCGCCGCTGCGCAACCTGCGCAAGTTCGACCCGCTGATCCGGCTCGCGCTCGCGTTCGGCCTGGCCCACCTGCTGGCGAGCGTCCTCGGCCGGGCCAGGCTGCCGCTGCGGACCGTGGCGGTGGCCGCGTTCGCCGCGCTGGTCCTGCCGGTCTTCAACCAGGGTCTGGCGTACCCGGGCGTCTTCAAGCAGGTGCCCGACCACTGGCGGGAGGCCGCGGCCTGGCTGGACGAGAACGCGGGCGAGTCCGGCGTGCTGGTCGTGCCCGGCGTTGCGTTCGGCGAGTACGTGTGGGGCCGGCCGATGGACGAGCCGCTCCAGCCCCTGTCCGGCGTCCGGTGGACGGCCCGGCAGATCACCCCGCCGGGCTCGGTGGGGATGAGCCGGCTGCTGGACGCAGTCGACCAGCGGCTGACCGCCGGGCACGGCTCGGCCGGGCTGACCGAGGTGCTCAAGCGCATGGGCGTGCGCTACGTGCTCGCCCGTAACGACCTGCTCAGGGAGCAGCTCAAGGGTGCCTGGCCGGCCCGGATCCACGAGGCGATGAGCGAGTCGCCCGGCATCACCAAGGTGCGCTCGTTCGGCGAGCCGATCGGCGACGTGTTCGGCGACGACGCCGTGGACGCGCTCGACGCCGCGTTCCCCGCGCTCGACCTCTACGAGGTGGCGGAGCCGGCCGACCTGGTCACGGTGCGGCCGGCCGGGGAGGCGCTGCGGGTGCGCGGCGGCCCCGACTCGCTGCTCAGCATGGGCGACCTCGGCCTGCTCGGCGACGGGCCGGTCCTGGTGAACGACGACGCCGGCGGGATCGACGCCCCGGAGGTGGTGACCGACGCGCTGCGGCTGCGCGAACGGCACTTCGGCGAGCTGCGCTCCAACGTCAGCCCGACCCTCACCGAGGACGCGCGGGCCGGCTTCACCGGCGTGCTGGCCAAGGACCTGCTGGAGAAGGGCTGGCTGGAGAACACCGCGACCGCCGAGTACGACGGCATCGCGGACATCACCGCCTCCTCGTCGGCGGCCGACGCCGGCGCGCCCGCCGGGGTGAGCGACCCGTCGCGCGGCCCCTGGTCGGCGATGGACGGCGACGTCGGCACCGGCTGGGAGACCGACGGCGCGCGCTCGCCCACGGGCCAGTGGCTCCAGGTCGACCTGCCGTCCCGCCGTCAGCTCTCCCGCGTCCAGGTCATGTTCGGCGGCGAGATCCTGCTCGGCCAGTCGGTGGGCCGGGTGGCCGTGGAGACCGAGGCCGGCCGCCTGGAGCAGGAGGTCAGCCGGACGACCGACCCGCAGTGGCTGACCCTGCCCGAGGGGCCGACCTCGTGGATCCGGATCACGATCACCGCGATCCTGCCCGGCGACTGGGTCTACGGCCAGCGCGCCGGGATCGTCGAGCTCAGCGTGCCGGGGGTGACCGCCGGGCGGACGATCCGGCTGCCCGGCTCCGGCGAGGTGTTCGTCATGGACCGCGGCCTGGACGCCAGGCCCGGGTGCATGCGCGGGGTGAACCGGTGGGTGTGCAATCCGGCGCGGCTGGCCCGTACCGGGGAGGAGAGCAGCGGCTTCGACCGGACGTTCACCGTTGAGGAGAAGGGGCCGGCCACGCTGCGCGGCACGGCCGTGCTGCGCGACAGCGCGCTCGTGGACCGGTTCACCCGGGTCAGCGGCGCGGTGACGCGGGTGTCCGGCACGTCGCAGCTCAGCGACGACGCGGTGGTCGCGCCCCGGTCCGCGTTCGACGGCGACCTGACCACCACCTGGATCCCGGCCGACGGCGACCGCGAGCCCGCGCTCACCGTCGCCTGGAAGGGCAAGAAGAAGATCTCCCGCATCCAGGTCGGCAGGCCGGGCAGCGACACCCAGTCGCTCGACGTCGTGGTCACGGGCGACGGCGGCGTCTCGCGCGGCGGCCGGGTCGACGAGCGGGGGTACGTGCGCTTCGACCCGATCACCACCACCGAGCTGAAGATCCGGTTCTTCCCGCTCTCGCAGCGCGTACAGGTCACCGAGCTGGCCATCCCCGGCGTCGCCAAGGCCAGCACCCCGGGTGACATCCCGCTCCGTCTGGCCTGCGGCATCGGGCCGCGGATCGAGGTGAACGGCCGGGTCGTCGAGACCCGCGTCGCCGGCAGCCACCGGGACCTGCTGGAGCAGCGGCCGGTGCAGATCACCGGGTGCGAGGAGGCCGAGCTGCTGGAGGGCGACAACCGGGTCAAGGTGGCCGGGTGGGAGCCGTTCCAGGTGGAGAACCTGGCCGTCGGGACCCTGCCGGGGACGGCCCGCCAGGTGGACACGGCGGCGTGGGCCGGCACCTGGACGCGGTCCGTGCGAGAGGTGCACGTGAGCGCGCCCGAGGACGCCTTCCTGGTGATCGGCGAGAACTTCAACGCCGGCTGGCGGGCGACGATCGGCGACCGGACGCTGCGGCCGGTCCGGATCGACGGCTGGAAGCAGGCGTGGGAGCTGCCCGCCGGCACCTCGGGCGCCGTGCGGCTGGAGTACCTGCCCGACAGGACCTACTGGTTCGCGCTCGTCGCCGGGCTGGGCGGCATCGCGCTGCTGGCGCTGCTCTCCCTGGTGCCGCTCGGCCCGCGCCCCGAGCACGTCCGCGCGGCCGCCCCGGCGGACCGCTCGCGGCTGTCGCGCTGGCGGGCGCCGTACGCGGTGGTGGCGGGGCTGGCGTTCGGCTACTGGATCGCGGGCACGCCCGGCATGCTCGCCCTGGTCGCCGCCGGGGCGCTGACGCTGTGGCTGAGCGGGCGCTGGAAGGGCGCGTACTGGCTGACGGCGGTGATGTTCTGCGCGGCCGCGGGCGCCCAGGCCGCCGGCCTGACGCTGCGCGGGTACGGGATCGAGCCGGGGCCGCTGATGGACCAGGTGCCGCAGCTCCTGTCCTGCGCGGCCGTGGGGGCGCTGTTCGGGCGGCTCGTCACGCGGCGGGAGCGACCGGCTGCGGAGCCGGAGATTCCGGCGGCCGAGCAGGTGCTGACCGGCGCCGGCCGAGCGTGAGCGCGACATGTTCGATCAGGTGATAGCTGGCGACGCTCAGCAGCAGCGACACGATGAACGACACCACCGCCAGGCTGACGAAGTCGCCCGTGAACGGCGGGTCGCCGGTGATCTGCCGGTGCACGGTGATGACGGGGGCGTGCCACAGGAAGAAGCTGTAGGAGATGCGGCCCAGGTAGGCCGCGACCGGGTTGCCGAGCAGCCGGTGCCGCAGCGAGCCGGGGTCGGGCGCCAGCGCGAACGGCGCCACCGCGAGGACGGCCACGGCCGCCTCCAGGGTCACCCTGAACAGCGACTCCCCGAGGGTCGGCAGGGTGAGGGTGCGCGGGCCGGCCAGCGGCGTGGAGAGCACCGCGTACAGCAGGAAGGCCAGCACCAGCAGCTGGGGCGCGAGCGAGCCGATCACCCGGCTGCCGCCGAGCCAGACCGACAGCACCGCCATCGCCATGCCGCAGGCGAAGTACACCAGGTGGTACGGGAGCCAGAGGGCCAGCTCCGGCATCTCCAGCACCCGGGAGGCCACCACGGTGGCGACGGAGACGACCGGCAGCACCGCGATGCCGCCGAGCAGCCGGACCGGCACGTTGCCGCCCCTGACGGCCCACCGGTGCAGCGCCCAGGCGAGCACCGGCAGCACCAGGTAGAACGCCATCTCGATGGGCAGCGTCCACATCTGGTAGAGGCCCTCGGCGTTGTTCATGCCCGGGACGTAGTTCTGCAACAGGAGCAGCCAGACCACCCAGCCGGTCCAGTCGAGCGGCGTCCAGGCCCACAGGGCCAGCGACACGACCAGCCAGTAGACGGGGAGCACGCGCAGTGCCCGCCGCCACAGGTAGAGGCCGGCGGCGGGGCGCGGCGTGCCCTCCACGGCGGCCTTGGCCCACGGCCGGTACAGCAGCAGGCCCGACAGCAGGAAGAAGACCGGCACGGCCATCCCGAGGCGGGACAGCAGCCAGGCGTACATGCCCTCGCCGTACATCACGCCGGTGTTGCTGGCCACGTGGAGCAGCCACACTCCGAGCGCGGCCAAGGCGCGGATGCCGTCGAGAGCGGCGTCTCTCTTCAGTGCTCTCACCCTCCGGGTCCGGTAACCGGAACCACGATAGAACATGTTTCTATCGATTTGGTTGCGGCTCCGGTCCGGCAGGTGACGTCGATCACTCATTGTCATACTTTGATGCAGGTCACATGAAACAGACGACAACACGTTCTAATTTTGCGGAGGTCTCGATGGGTCGTATTTCAACGCTCGTCCTCATCGGGCTCGGCGCGTTTTTCATCGCGCTCGCCCCGCTGCTGAAGTTCTGGGCGGCCGGGCAGCTCATCTCCGCGCCCGCGAACCAGTTCGGCATCTCCCACCTGGAGGCGAAGGGCGCGCAGTACTTCTCGCGCCAGGACCTCAAGGTCCTCAACGCCGACCTCGAGATCATCGTCACCACCCGCGGAGACGTGAAGGACGCCACCGGCGACCGCGTCGTCTGGGACGAGGCCACGGTGGTCAACGACGTGACCAACAGCCGCAGGTCGGTCGACATCTCCGACCGGCGCAGCGCCTTCGACAAGTACTCCGGCGTGGCCGTGAACTGCTGCGGGGTGAACGTCGCCAAGGCCCCGGTCACCCTGGAGGGCCAGATCTACAAGTGGCCGTTCGACGTGGAGAAGAAGACGTACAAGGTCTTCAACTCCACCGCCAGGGCGGCCTTCGACGCCAGGTTCGTGCGGGAGGAGAAGGTCAACGGCCTGAACGCGTACGTGTTCGAGCAGGTCGTGCCGCCGACCAAGACCTCCACGCAGACGATCCCCGCCAACATCGTCGGCATCACCGACGTGACCGGTGACGTGCAGATCGACCGCTGGTACGACGGCAAGACCACCTACTGGGTCGAGCCCGTCACCGGCTCCCCGGTCAAGCAGGAGGTGCAGCGGCACGAGGTGCTGAAGACGCAGGACGGCGTGGAGCGCGCCGCGGCCTTCGTCGCCACCGCCAAGATGACCGACCAGACGGTGAACCAGCTGGTCGACAACGCCGAGTCCGCCAAGAGCCAGATCAACCTGCTGCGCAACACCATCCCGCTGGTGCTGCTCATCGTGGGCGTCGCGCTGATCCTGGCCGGCGTGGTGATGGGACGCCGCCGCGTCTGACCCCGCTTTTCCCGAAGGGCCCGCCGTGTGCGGGCCCTTTTCTTTTCCCGGGACCGTGACAACTGCGATTTGAAACGTGTTCTAGTCGTATGTTACTCGCCAGTACGAGCGAAAGGTCTTGTAGTAGAACACGTTGCAGTTCGCTGTTCGCGGCCGTATCGTCGGGACATGCGGACCCGTGTGACGGACCTGTTCGGCATCGACCTCCCGATCTTCGCGTTCAGCCACTGCCGCGACGTGGTGGCCGCCGTCAGCAAAGCAGGCGGCATGGGCGTCCTGGGCGCCCTCTACTTCACCCCGGAAGAGCTCGAACAGGAGCTCGCCTGGATAGACGACCACGTGGACGGCAAGCCCTACGGGGTGGACGTCGTCATGCCGGCCTCCTACGAGGGCGCCGACTTCCCGGCGGAGGACCTCGTCGGCCGCCTCCAGGCGATGATCCCCGACGGGCACCGGCAGTTCGTCGAGAACCTGCTCGCCGCGCACGGCGTGCCGCCCCTGTCGCAGGACGCCGACGCCGGCCGGGTGCTGCTCGGCTGGACGGACGCCACCGCCAGGCCGCAGGTCGAGGTCGCGCTCCGGCACCCGATCGCGCTGCTGGCCAACGCCCTCGGGCCGCCGCCCGCCGACGTCGTCGAGCAGGCGCACGCGCACGGCGTGCTGGTCGCCGCACTCGCCTCCACCCCGCGCCACGCGCTCAAGCAGGTCGAGGTGGGCGTGGACGTCGTGGTGGCGCAGGGCACCGAGGCCGGCGGCCACACCGGCGAGATCTCCACCATGGTGCTCATCCCGCAGGTGGTGGACGCCGTGGACGTGCCGGTGCTGGCGGCGGGCGGCATCGGCAACGGCCGTCAGATGGCGGCGGGCCTGGCGCTGGGCGCCGAGGGCGTCTGGACCGGCTCGCTCTGGCTGACGGTCGAGGAGGCCGACACCCCCGAGATGGCCAGGCAGCGCATCCTCGCCGCCACCTCCCGCGACACGGTCCGCTCCCGCAGCTGGACGGGCAAGCCCGCCCGGCTGCTCAAGAACGAGTGGACCGACGCCTGGGAGTCGGCCGAGTCGCCCGGCACCCTGCCGATGCCGCTGCAGTTCATGCTGGTGTCGGACGCGCTGCGGCGCATCGGCCGCTCCGACGCAGCCGAGCTGTCCACGTTCCCGGCGGGTCAGATCATCGGCGTCACCAACCAGGTCCGCTCCACCAAGGACGTCGTCTACTCCCTGGTGGAGGAGTTCGCCGAGGCCCTCGAACGCCTGGACCGCATCACCCGCGACTAGCGGCCCCGGTAGGCCGGGGGGCGCTTCTCGCGGAAGGCGCGGGCGCCCTCCTCGGCGTCCTGCGATCCGATGACCGGCCAGCCCAGCTCGTCCGACACCTTGAGCGCCTCCGCCTCCGGGAGGCCCTCGGTGTCGCGGTAGGTGCGCAGGATCGCCTGGACCGCCAGCGGCCCGGCCGCCGCCACGTCGGCGGCCAGCTCGCGGGCGGCGGCGAGCGCCTGGCCGTCGGGGACGACCCGGTTGACCAGGCCCATCGTCAGCGCCTCCGCGGCGGTGACGGCCCGGCCCGTGAGCAGGAGGTCCATCGCGTGGCAGTACGGGATCTGGCGCGGCAGGCGGACGGCGGAGCCGCCCATCGGGAACAGCCCGCGCCTGGCCTCGAACAGGCCCAGCGTGGCCGACTCCGCCACCACCCGCAGGTCGGTGCCGACCAGCAGCTCGGTGCCGCCCGCCACCGCGTAACCCTCGACGGCGCTGATGACCGGCTTGGCGGGCCGGTCCTCGCGGAGCAGGCCCTTCCAGTGGTAGTTCGTGATCCGCTCGGCGCGGGCCGCGATCTCGGGGTCCGACGAGGGCGCGGACATCGCCTTGAGGTCGGCGCCGGAGCAGAACGTGCCCTCGGCGCCCGTCAGGATCGCCACCCGGACCTCCGGCTCGGCCGAGACGTACGCCCAGGCGCTCGCCAGACCGACGAGCATGTCGAGGGAGAGCGCGTTGCGGGCCTCGGGACGGTCCATGGTGACGATCACCACGTGGTGGTCACGTTCCACGCGGCAGTGGGGGGTGCTGATCGGCAGAAGCTCCACTCACTCCTCCTGAAATCAAGCGCTTGCTCACACCATAGCCGCGGGTTACGCTGCCCGAAAGAAATGAGAACCTGTTCTTATTTCGCCTGGCTCGGGGCCTCGAACACCTGGTGAGGAGTACCGATGGGCACGCTCGGCTTCTGGCGGCTGGCGCAGGCGGACCCCGGCTGGATCGCGGCCGTGGACCCCGACGGCACCGAGCACCGGGCAGGCGACCTCCTCGCCCGGGCCAACCGGCTCGTCCACGGGCTGCGCGCGCTCGGGCTGCGGGCCGGCGACGGCTTATGCGGGCTGGTGCCCAACGGCTCCGACGGGCTCGCGCTCTATCTGGCGGCCCTCCAGGCCGGCTGGTACTACACGCCGATCAACTGGCACCTGACCGGGCCGGAGATCGCGTACATCCTGGCCGACAGCGAGGCCAGGGCGTTCGTCGCGCACCCCAGGTACGTGACCGAGGCGGTGCGGGCGGCGGACGCCGTCGCCCCCGAGCGGCGCTTCGCCGTGGCGGACCTGCCCGGGTTCCGGCCGCTGGACGAGCTGACCGCCGATCAGCCGGACACCCTGCCCGACGACCGGACCGCGGGCGCCACCATGCACTACACCTCAGGCACCACCGGCCGGCCCAAGGGCGTGCGCCGCCCGCTGGGCGGGCTCGACCCCGACGACGGGGCCGAGCTGATGACGTTCCTGCTCGCCCTGTTCGGCATCACCCCGGGACAGCCCAACGCCCATCTGGTCACCTCGCCCAGCTACCACACCGCCGTCAGCCAGTTCGGCGGCACGGCCCTGCACCTGGGGCACACCGTCGTCTACATGGACCGGTGGGACGCCGAGGAGATGCTCCGGCTCTGCGAGCGTCACCGGATCACCAGCTCCCACCTGGTGCCCACCCACTTCAAGCGCCTGCTCGCCCTGCCCGAGGAGACCCGGCACGCCTACGACCTGTCCTCGCTGCGGTGGATGATCCACGCCGCCGCGCCCTGTCCCGTACCGGTCAAGCAGGAGATGCTCCGATGGTGGGGCGACGTGGTCTACGAGTACTACGCGGCCACCGAGGGCGGCGGCACCCTGGCCACGCCCCAGGACTGGAAGGCGCGCCCCGGCACGGTCGGCAGTGCCTGGCCCATCACCGAGCTGCTCATCGCCGACGAGGCCGGCGAGCCGGTGCCCGCCGGCACCCCCGGCACGATCTACATGAAGATGCTGGGCGCCTCCTTCGAGTACAAGGGAGACCCGGCCAAGACCGAGGAGAACCGGCTCAAGGACTTCTTCACCGTCGGCGACATCGGCTATCTGGACGAGGACGGCTTCCTGTTCCTGTGCGACCGCAAGGCCGACATGATCATCTCCGGCGGGGCGAACATCTACCCGGCCGAGATCGAGAACGAGATCATGGTCCACCCGAAGGTCGCCGACGTCGCCGTGTTCGGCATCCCCGACGACGAGTGGGGCGAGCAGATCAAGGCCGTCGTCGAGCCCGCCCCCGGCGCCGAACCGGGCCCGGAGCTGGCCGCGGAGATCCTCGGCTCGCTGGAGGGCCGCCTGGCCAGGATGAAGTGGCCGAAGACCGTCGACTTCATCGCCGAGATGCCCCGCGAACCCAACGGCAAGCTGCTCAAACGCAAGCTGCGCGCCCCGTACTGGGAGGGCCGCGACCGCGCCATCTGACGACCCCCAGGAGGGTGCATGTCCGATCCGCTGACCGCGGAGCACGTGCTGGAGTTCCCCGGCGGCTACACCCGATCGACCGGGCCGGTGATCGGCCGGTTCCTCACCGAGCTGCGCGCCGGGCGGATCGTCGGGGCGCGCACCGCCGAGGGGCGGGTGCTCGTCCCCCCGCTGGAGTACGACCCCGCCACCGGCGACCCGGTGACCGGCGACTACGTCGAGGTCGGCCCGGCCGGGACCGTCACCTCCTGCGCGTGGGTGGCCGAGCCGCGGCCGGAGCACCCGCTGGACCGCCCCTTCGCCTGGGCGCTGATCAAGCTGGACGGCGCCGACACCGCGCTCGTGCACGCCGTGGACGCGGGCAACCCCAAGGCGGTCCGGCCCGGCACCCGCGTGTGGCCGGTCTGGCGCGCCGAACGCCGCGGCCACATCACCGACCTGTCCTGCTTCGCCCCCGAGGTCACCACCATCGTCTCGCCGGTCCGCCTGCCGTACACGCTCAGGGCCGGCGGCGCGCTCGGGGTGTTCCTGGAAGGGGTCAGGCGCGGCGTCCTCATCGGCGGGCGGTGCGCGAGCTGCGGCAAGGTGTACGTCCCGTACCGGCTGTCCTGCCCGCAGTGCGGGGTCACGATCGGCGAGCGGGTCGAACTGCCCGACACCGGGACGGTCACCACCTTCGCGATCAACAACCTGCCCGACCCGCGGGCCCCCGAGGTGCCCTTCGTCTCCGCGTACGTGCTCCTCGACGGCGCCGACGTGCCCCTGATCGCGCTCGTCGGCGGGATCCCCGCGCACGAGGTGCGACAGGGGATGCGGGTCAGGGCCGAGTGGGTGCCCGAGAGCGAGCGGACCGCGTCCATGGCGAACATCCGGTGGTTCGCGCCCACCGGCGAACTCGATGTGGAGCTGTGAATGAAACAGGTCGCGATCGTCGCCTTCGCCCAGACGCGGCACACCGGTCATGACACCGGCCTGTCCGAGCCCGAGCTGATCCTGCCCGTCATCGAGGAGGTGAAGGCGCGGACCGGGCTGAGCAGGTTCGGCTTCACCTGCTCCGGCAGCTGCGACTACCTGGCGGGGGCGCCGTTCTCGTTCGTCTCCGCGCTGGACGCGATCGGCGCGTGGCCGCCGATCTCGGAGAGCCACGTGGAGATGGACGGGGCCTGGGCCCTGTACGAGGCGTGGGTGCGGCTCCAGCACGGCGACGTGGACACCGCCCTGGTGTACGGGTTCGGCAAGTCCTCCCAGGGCGACCTGCGGTCGATCATGACGTTGCAGCTCGACCCGTACTATCTCGCGCCGCTCGGCCTGGACCAGCTCTCCTACGCGGCGCTGCAGGCGGCCGCGCTCGGCGCCGGCCGGGACGAGCTGGACGCGATCGCGCGCCGCAGCCGCGCCGACGGCAGGCGCAACCCGTACGCGCTGGACCTGCCGGACGACCTGCCCGGCGGGTCCCCGGTGGAGCCGCTCAAGGAGTCGGACGTCGCGCCCGTCACCGACGGGGCGGCGGCCGTGGTGCTGGCCGCCGGCGACCGGGCCCGCGACCTGTGCGCCAACCCCGCCTGGATCGCCGGCATCGCCCACCGCATCGAACCGCACTACCTCGGCCTGCGCGACCTCGCCCGGTCGCCGTCGACGGCCGACGCCGGACGCGCGGCCGGGGTCGGCAAGGGCCCGGTCGAGGTGGCCGAGCTGCACGCCCAGTTCACGCACGAGGAGCCGATCCTGCGCCGGGCGCTGGACCTGCCGGACGGCACGGTGATCAACCCGTCCGGCGGCCCGCTGGCGGCCAACCCCGTGATGGCCACCGGCCTGATCCGCATCGGGGAGGCCGCCCGCCGCATCCACGACGGCGCCGCCCGCCGCACCGTCGGCCACGCGACGAGCGGCCCCTGCCTGCAGCACAACCTCGTCACCGTCCTGGAGGCATGAATGGCCGAGCGCTGCGCCGTGATCGGCGTCGGGCAGACGCACTACACGACCAAGCGCAGGGACGTGTCGATCGCCGGGCTGGTGCGCGAGGCGGCGCTGCGGGCCCTGGAGGACGCCGGGCTCACGTTCCAGGACGTCGACGCGGTCGTCATCGGCAAGGCGCCCGACCTGTTCGAAGGCGTCATGATGCCCGAGGCGTACCTCGCCGACGCCCTCGGCGCCGCCGGCAAGCCGATGATGCGCGTGCACACCGCGGGCAGCGTCGGCGGCTCCACCGCCCTCGTCGGGGCCGGCCTGATCCAGTCGGGCGTGCACGAGCGGGTGCTGGTCGTCGCCTTCGAGAAACAGTCGGAGTCCAACGCCACCTGGGCCCTGTCCACCCACCTGCCGTTCAGCTCGTCGCTGGTCGTCGGCGCCGGCGGCTACTTCGCCCCGCACATCAGGGAGTACCTGCGCAGGAGCGGCGCCCCCGGCCACATCGGCGTGCTCGTCGCCGTCAAGGACCGGCTCAACGCGCTCAAGAACCCCTACGCCCACCTGCGCATCCCCGGCATCGACCGGGCGATGGTCGAGTCCACGCCCATGCTCTGGGAACCGATCCGCTACCTGGAGACCTGCCCGTCCAGCGACGGCGCCTGCGCGATCGTGCTGTCCTCCGAGCGGGCCGCCACCGGGACCCCCGCCTGGGTGCACGGCGCCGCCATGCGCTCCGAGCCGATCTTCCGCGCCGGCCGCGACACCGTGAGCCCGCAGGCCGGCAAGGACTGCGCCGCCGACGTCTACCGGCAGGCCGGCGTCACCGACCCGCGCCGCCAGTTCGACGTGGCCGAGGTGTACGTGCCGTTCTCCTGGTACGAGCCGATGTGGCTGGAGAATCTCGGCTTCGCCGCCGAGGGCGAGGGCTGGAAGGTCACCGAGTCCGGCGCCACCGCCCTCGACGGGGACATCCCGTGGAACCCCTCCGGCGGGGTGCTGTCCAGCAACCCCATCGGGGCGTCCGGGCTGATCAGGTTCGCCGAGGCCGCACTCCAGGTGCGCGGCGCGGCGGGCGACCACCAGGTGGACGGGGCCCGCCTGGCCCTCGGTCACGCGTACGGGGGAGGAGCGCAGTTCTTCGCCATGTGGATCGTCGGACGGGAGAAGCCCTGATGGAGTTCAACCACGCTGACTTGTTCGAAGGGCTCGCGGACGCGATCGGGGAAAGGACCGCCGTGGTCTGCGGCGCCGACCGCCGCACCTACGCCGAACTGGACGCCGAGGCCAACCGGCTCGCCCACCACCTGCGCTCCCGCGGGATCGGGCCGGGCGACCACGTGGGCATCCACCTGTACAACGGGGTCGAGTACGTCGCCGGCCTGCTGGCCGCGCTCAAGCTCCGCGCCGTCCCGGTCAACGTCAACTACCGGTACGTGGCGGCCGAGCTGCTCTACCTCTACCGCGACTCCGACATCCGGGCGCTGCTGTACGACGCCGAGTTCGAGCCCCGGGTGGCCGCCGTCGCCGGGCAGGCCCCCGAGCTGCGCCACCTCATCACCGTCAACGGGCAGCCGGGCATCCCCGGCGCGGTCCCGTACGAGCAGGCCCTGCGGGACGGCGACCCGGGGCGCGGGTTCGGGCCGCGCTCCGGCCAGGACCTCTACATCATCTATACCGGCGGCACCACCGGCATGCCCAAGGGCGCGATGTGGCACGTCGAGGACCTGTTCATGGCCTTCGGCGGCGGCAACCCGACCGGTGACCCGCGCGCCACCCCGCAGGAGGTCGTCGACGAGGCCGTCAAGGCCGGCCCGCTGACGATGATGGCCGCCGCGCCGCTCATGCACGGCGCCGCCCAGATGGGCACCTTCATCGCCTTCTGGCTGGGCGCGACCATGGTGTACGTCCGTGCCTTCGACGCCGACGAGGTGTGGCGGGCCGTCGAACGGGAGCGGGTGCTCAGCCTCAACATCACCGGCGACGCCATGGCCAGGCCCCTCGCCGAGGCGCTGGAGAACGGCTCCTACGACGTGTCGTCGCTGTTCGTGCTCAGCTCGACCGGCGCCATCCTCAGCGGCACCGTACGCGACCGGCTGCGGGAACTCCTGCCCCAGGTGCTGATCCGCGACAGCTTCGGCTCCACCGAGGCCGGGTACACGGCCGACGGCGTCGACGGGGCCCGGCCCGAGACCGGCCTGCGCTACCGGCCCACCCCGCACGCCCAGCTGGTCGTGCTCGACGACCGGCTGCACCCCGTCCGGCCCGGCTCCGGCGACCTCGGCACCGTCGCCAAGGCCGGCCGCATCGCCTTCGGCTACTACAACGACCCCGACAAGACCGCCCGCACCTTCGTCACCACCGAGAACGGCACCCGCTGGCTGCTCACCGGCGACCTCGCCACCGTCGAGGAAGACGGCACGATCACCGTGTACGGACGCGGCTCGCAGTGCATCAACACCGGCGGCGAGAAGGTGTTCCCCGAGGAGGTGGAGGCGGTGCTCAAGGGGCACCCGGCCGTGTTCGACGCGGTCGTCACCGGGGTGCCCGACGAGCGGTGGGGCAGCCGGGTGGCCGCCGTGGTCGAGCCGCGTCCCGGCCTGCCCGTCACGGGCGACCAGCTCGACGCCCACTGCCGGGAGCAGCTGTCGGGATACAAGGTGCCCCGCTCGTACGCGTTCGTGGACCGCGTCGAACGCTCACCGGCCGGCAAGGCGGACTACCGATGGGCCAGGGAGACCGTACTGGCCGCCCGGGAGCGGTGACCTATCGGGGCCGGATGTTGTGGTTGCGGGCGAACAGGTTGCCGGGGTCGTACCGGCGCTTGACCGCGGCGAGCCGCTCCCGGGTCCGCGCGGGATAGATGGCGGCCACGTCCTCATCGGCGGCGGAAGAGAGGAAGCCGGCGTAGGCGCCGTCGACGTGCGGCGCGAGTCTCGCCCAGATCGCGTCCAGGGCGGGACCTGCGGCCTCGACGACCGGCTGCGGACCCACGACGACGGTCGCGACCATCAACTCAGCCTGGCGATGGGCGTAGGCGGTGGCGTCGGCGGGCACCCGGGACACGGCGCCGCCGACGCCGCGGACCCAGATGAAGGGCGCCCCGTCCGACGTCCCGGCCTCGGCGAGGATTGCGAGGACGGCGGGTACCGACTTCCGTTCGGTGAACGCGCTCCGGGTGACCAGCCGGACGCCCGGCGGCGGGGTGACGCCGTCCACGAGTGTGGCCGCGTAGGGCATCGGCGCGACGTCGTCGGAGATGACCGTGCCGAGGCGGCGGATCGGGTCGATCGCGGCCGCGGCGGGCTCCGGGTCCGCCCCGTCGAAGGCGACGACGATCTCGACGGGCGCGGCGGGCCCGCCCGCGAACGGGTTGGCGACCTCCGCGGCGGACGTGAGCTCCTCCGGCGCGGTGCGGAGGTGGTCCGCCCAGCCCCGGAGCACGGTGGCGGCCTCCGAGGCGGGGAAGGCGATCCTGCCGAAGTGGACGTCCGTCGTCGGGTGCGCGGCGAACTCGAAGGCGGTCACGATCCCGAAGTTCCCGCCACCGCCGCGGATCGCCCAGAACAGCTCCGGGTGCTCCCGCGCGTCGGCCCGCACGACCTCCCCGCCGGCGGTGACCACCTCCGCGGCGACCACGTTGTCCAGCGCCAGGCCGTGCTTCCTGACCTTCCAGCCGATGCCGCCGGCCAGCGTCAGCCCGCCGACGCCGACGCTCCTGGTGTCGCCCGAGGAGATGGCCAGGCCGTGCGGGGCCAGCGCCGTCGCGACCTGGCCCCAGGTGGCGCCGCCGCCGATCCGTACGAGGTGCCGTTCCTCGTCAACGACCTCCACGCTCGCGAGCAGGCCGAGGTCGATCACGATGCCGCCGTCGTTGGTGCCGAAGCCCGCGAAGGCGTGCCCGCCGCCCCGCACGGACAGCGGGAGCCCGGACCCGGCGGCGAACCTGACCCCGGCGCGCACGTCCTCGACGCTCTTGGGCCGCAAGATCCAGGCGGGGCTGCCCTGGGCCAGTACCGTGCCGCCGGCCGACGCGTACTCGGCCGACCCCGGTTCGATGACGTCGCCGCCGAAGTCACGGCGGAGAATCTCAAGCGCTGAACTCATGGCTTTCTTCCTCACGCTCCTCTGTCCGTGCCGGCCCGGAGGGGGCGGCATGCTGACGAGCAAGAGATCCCGGCCGGCCGGTCCCCGTGACAGCCCGTAGGTGTGACATACATCACAGGCGGCCGGTGTCACACGGCGGTGAGGGCCGGGATCGTATGCATGGCACGGGACACGAACAGGCGGGGAAACCGGCGATGAGCGAACGCGGCGAGCGACCGAAGGACACCACCGGATCACCCGCCCACGCCCACGGGACGGAAGCCACCGAGACGTTCCTCACCCACCGCAACCTCCTCTTCACGGTCGCCTACGAGATCCTGAGCTCGGCCGCCGACGCCGAGGACGTCCTCCAGGAGACCTGGCTGCGGTGGGCGGACGTCGACCTCGGCGCCGTGCGCGATCAGCGCGCCTACCTGGTCCGGATCACCACCCGGCAGGCGCTGAAACGGCTGCGCACGCTCGGCCGCCGCAGGGAGTCCTACGTCGGCCCGTGGCTGCCCGAGCCGCTGCTGACCGCTCCGGACGTGGCCGAGGACGTCGCGCTGGCCGACAGCGTCTCGACGGCGATGCTCCTGGTGCTGGAGACGCTCACCCCGACAGAGCGGGCGGTGTTCGTGCTGCGCGAGGTGTTCGATCTGGCTTACGACGAGATCGCCGAAGCCGTCGGCAAGAGCCCGGCCGCGGTCCGCCAGATCGCCCACCGGTCACGGGCCCACGTCGCCGCACGCCGGCCCCGAGGGGGCGTCTCCCCGGACGAGGCCCGCGGCGCGCTCACGGCGTTCCAGAACGCGATCGAGACGGGCGATCTGCAGCGCCTGCTCGACGTCCTCGCGCCGGACGTCGTCCTGCTGTCGGACGGCGGCGGACTCAGGAAGGCCGCACCGGCCCCCGTCGTCGGCGCGGACCAGGTGAGCCGGCTGCTGGGAAAGATCGGCCCCGCCGCGTCGCTGCGCCAGGCACAGGTCAACGGCCAGCCCGCGCTGATCGTCGAGGCCGGCGGCGTCATCGAGACCGTCATGACGATGCGCGTCGAAGACGGCCTCATCACCGGGCTCTACGCCGTGCGCAACCCCGAGAAACTGTCACGCATGGAACGGGAGACCGCCGTGAGCCGCTGAGCCCGGGTCAGCGGAGCTGGAACCAGCGCAGGTGGACGAGGTCGCGCCGGACCGACGCGACCTCACCCGCCCGGCCCGCGCGCTCGTTCAGCGCCAGCAGCGCACGGAGCACGTCACGGTGCATCTCCACGAGTTCCTCGTCGTCCTCACCACCCCGCCCGCTCGCATGCCCGCCATCACGCTCGCCGTGACGCCGGCCGTCGTGTCCGGCGTCGTGTCCCGTGTCGCGTTCGCCGAGCAGCTCGCGCAGCGTGCCGTCCGCCGCGCGCAGGGCCGCGTCGGCGGCCTCGTCACGGCCCAGCCGCAGCTCACACAGGCCGAGCCGGTAGTGCGCCAGCGCGCTCAGGTGGCCGTCCCTGATCACCCGCGTACCGCGGTGCAGCACCGCGCTCGCCTCCGGAGCGCGGCCCGCCGCCATCAGCGCCTCGCCCAGCATGAGCATGGCCCTGGCCAGATGGCCGGCCAGCACCGGATCACCCGGCGCGTACCGCTCCAGCGCCGCCACCGCCTCACGCAGCGGCGCCACCTGGTCCCCGTACCGCTCCTGCACCCCCAGCGCCGCCGCCAGCGACAGGTTGGCGCCCGCCCGGCCGGCGTGCACGCCCTGCGCCGCCATCCCCGCCGCGATCAGCTCGTCGTACAGCCTGACCGACTCCCGCGCCCGCGCCTCCGCGCGCGGCCCGTCGTCAAGCCGCAGCATGGTGAGCAGCTCCGCGCTCTGCGCCAGCGAGTCCGCGAGCACCGCCCGGTACGTCAGATCGCCGCCCGCCCGCCTGGCGTCCACGATCAGCTCCTCGACCAGCGGAGCCGCCTCGCCCAGCGCGCCCCGCATCAGGTGGCAGCGGACCAGCCGCTGCTTGGCCAGCGCGTGCCTGAGCCGCGCGGGCGGAGACGCCGCGTACCCGTCGACGGCCAACGCGGCGTACTCGACCGCTTCCTCGGCCCGGCCGTCCGCCAGCAGGTCGTCCACGATCGCCACCGCCACCTCGGCCGCCGCCAACCGCCGCGCGGGAGTACGGGGGAGCGTCCGATACCGGTCGACCGCCTTGACCAGATGGGCGAGCGCCTCCCGCCTCCTGCCCAGGCGGCGCAGCACCCGCCCGCGCACCTCGTCCGCCCTGGCCCGGGGCGCCGCCCGGCCCCCCGGCATCCGCTCCTGCTCGGCCACCGACCAGGCGACCGCCTCCAGCGCCGCCTGCGGCCGGTCCAGCGCGGCCAGCGCCGCCGCCAGCCCGGCGTACGCGGTGGCGGCGACGGCCGGCTCGTCGCACAGGTCGGCGGCCCGCTCCAGGTGGGCCAGCGCCTCCACCGGGCGGCGCGCGGCCAGCAGCGTGTCGCCGTAGAGCGTCAGCGTCCCGGCCAGCGTCGCCTGCTCCGGGGAGCCGGCCAGCAGGTCGGCGGCCCGCTCCAGGGTGGCGTGCACCGGGCGGGCCAGTTCGTGCTCGATCCTGGCGAGGACGGCGAACGCGACGCCGAGCCGCTCCCGGTACTCCCCGCGGGCGGTCGCCAGCCCCTGGAACACCCGCACCGCCGCCTCGGCAGCCGCCGCCTCCCCCGTGAGCATCGCGTACCGTTCCAGGCACTCGCCCAGCGTCTCGTGCAACCCGGGCGCGGCACTGACCGGCACCTCCCGCGTGAACACGTCGGCGAACGCGGCCAGCGGCCCCAGCAGGGCGGGCTCGCCAACGGGACCGTCGAGATGGCCGGCCAGATCGTCCAGCAGGGTCCGCAGCACGTCCTGGCGCGGCAACGGCCTGACCTCCAGCGCCCTGACCAGGAACGGCGTCCCGACGAGCAGCCGCCCGCGCGCCGTCGTCTCCTCCGGCGACGCCCCCATCGCCTCGTCGACCGCTCGTCCCGGCGGCGTCCTCGCCCGGCGGATCCATCCCGCGAGGTCCCGGAGCAGCCGAGCATCCTGCTCGCCCGCCCCTCCGAGCAGCCCGGCCGCCGTCTCGAACTGGGCCAGCCCGTCGGCGGCCCGCCCCAGCTCCACCAGGCACACCCCGAGGGACCGGCGGCACTCGGCGACCAGGCGACCGGCCCCTTCGCCGGGCCTTTCACCGAGCCCGTCACCGAGCCCGTCACCGGGCCCGTCACGGAGCCCGTCACGGAGCCCGTCACGGAGCCCGTCACCGAGCCCGTCACCGAGCCCGTCACCGAGTCCGTCCGCCACCCACACGGACTCCCGCAGCACGTCCAGCGCCGCCCCGGGCCTCCGGCGGGCCATCAGATACTCGCCCAGCTCCCGCAGCCGCTCCGCCAGCTCCCGCCGGTGCCGCCCGGGTTCCAGGACCACCAGCGCCCGCAGGTTCTCCACCGCCTCGCCGGCGGCCTCCATCGCGGCCTCCAGCTCCGCCCGCTCCCCACGCACCCGCGACACCAGCCCCGCCGCGGCGGCCAGCACCGTACGCAGGCCCGGCTCCTCCGCCGCGATCCCGCGCAGCCGCACGACCGCCTCCTCGGCGACGACCGTGGCGGCCTCCCCCCATCCCTGCCGCTCCAGGCGCGCCCCGAGCCGGTACAGCCGCCGGCACACCTCCTGATCCGTGACCGCCACGTCGCGCACGGCCCCGACCACCTCGACCGCCAACCTGGCCCCCAGCCCCGGCAACCGCCTTGCGTCCCGTTCGTCCAGCGGCCCCAGGGCCCCGCCGACGCCCGCGCACAGCCCAGGGGCGAAACCCGTCGACGAGTCCGGCGCAGCGGGAAAACCCACGGACCGGGACGGGGCCGGTGACGCGGACCGGGATGGGGACGGCGACGGAGACGAGAACGCGGACGGGGAAGAGGACCGGGGCGGGCCGGGCAGGGCGCCGAGGACCGTCTCCAGGTCCTCGGCCATCTCCGGGTCTCCACCCGCGGACCGGAACGCGGCCACCGCCTCCCGCAGCCGTCCCGTGCCCGCCAGCGCGCACGCCAGGTTGTACCGGGCCCGTTCGGCGTGCGGCGCGTACCGGGGGTCCTCCTCCGCCAGGATCCCGAACCGCGCCACCGCCTCCCGCGCGGGCCTCACCGCCGGCTCCGGCACCCCGGACAGCAACAGGCACGCCGCCTGGTTGAACAGCGCCTCCGCGTGGTTCTCCGCCTGCTCGTACGGGGGAGCGGCGGCGAAGAGCTCGGCCGCCTTGCCCGCCGCGGCGACCGCCTCGGGCAGCCTCCCCACCGCCGCCAGCCACGCCGACGACGTGGACAGCGCCGTGGCCAGGTCGGCGCGCTTCCCGTGGCGCAGCCGTTCCACCCGCATCTCGGCCAGCGTCACCTGGAGCGGCCGCACCCAGGGGTGCCGCGCCTGCCACGGCGGCAGGGCCGCCACCGCCCGCGCCACCTCCGGCTCACCCCGCAGGAGCCGCAGCACCGCGTCGATCCGGTCGAGCAACTGTTCACCCGGCCCCGAGGCGGCCTCGGTGAGCATCCGGTCCAGCCGGTGCGCGACCAGGGACCGCAGCGCGGCCCGTACCCGCCGCTGATCCGCACCCAGCCGCAGCACGTCCAGCATCCGCGCCAGATGCGCCGCCGTCCGCCCCGGATGATCGTGTACGGCGAGGACCAGCGCCTCCAGCCCCGCCGTCTCCTCAAGCAGTTGCCCCACCACCAGATCGGGCACGTCCACCGGAGACATCGGCCACGCCTCGGACGCCCCGCCGGGCCCGTCGGCAGGCGACGGCGTCCACGCTTCGAAAGCACCGCCGGACACGTCGGCACGGGACGGCGTCCACGTGCCGTGGGGCCGTTCGGCCTGTTCGTCGGGCGGCGCGAACAAACCGGTCACCCACGTGGCGATCCCGGCCGTGCGCTTCTCGTCCACCCCTGGTACGAGCGACAGCAGCACGCGCAGTTCCCCGGGCGACGCGGCGGTCAGCACGGCCGACGCCACCGCGGTCCCGGCCACCCCGGCGTCCGGCGCTTCCGGTGAGGCGGACCAGCGCTCCCGTTCCCGGGTGAGGAAGCGGTGGACCAGTTCGTCGCCCGGCCCGATCGCGTGGCCGCGCACCCGCAGGAGGGCCGCCAGGTGGACCCGCAGCGGGACCGCGTACAGGGGGTCGTCGAGCGGAAAGGGGCGGATCCGGTCGAGCGCGTCACCTGTGTCGGCGGGCCGGCCGGGGGCGGGCCGGGTGGCGTAGGCGCGGATGGCGGCGGCGGCGTGCTCGGCGCGTTCCGGCAGGGTCAGCGGGTGGTCCTCCAGCCGGATCGTCGTATGCACGAGCCGTTTGAGACGGCCGCCGGCGGCGGTGTCCAGCCGGCGCCACCAGCCGGTTGAGGGCGGGGCGACTCCCGCGGAGGCGCGGGCCACCAGCAGCAGGCGGACGCGCGGGTTGTGCCGGTGGTCGGCCAGGCGGCGGGCCAGTTCGGCGGCGAGCGTCGCCGACGGCTCCGGGAAGTCGAGCACCAGCAGGGTCGGCCGGAGCGCGTCGAGCCTGGCCGCCGGATCCGAGAGCGGCCCCATGAGGGACGGTCCCGCCACGCCGCCGGCGTCCCACCCGGCGGCGGACAGTTCCCGGCACAGCTCCACCGCCAGCCTGCTCTTCCCCGAGCCGCCCGGCCCGGTGATCAGCGCGATCGACAGCGGCTCCGGTCCGGCGGCCCACGTGCGCAGTGCCGCCAGCTCCGCTTTCCTGCCGACGAACGGCACCACCGTGTGCCGGGCCGCGGGCAACGACCAGTCCGGGCACCCTTCCGGCGGCTCCACCGAGGCGGGCTGCAGCAGGCCGGGCAGCAGGACGACCCGTTCGCTCCCGGACACGTCCTCCACCGGCGCCGCCGTGTCCTCCACCCAGGAGCGGAAGCCGTCGTCCAGCCAGAGCGCCTCGGCCGGCACGACGTCCGCATGTCCGTCCCCGTCCCAGGAGACGAGCACGCCGACGAGGTGCCCTGTGGGCTCCGCCAGCAGCGCCGCCCCCGCGAGGGAGCGGGGCGGCGAGCCGGTCAGCTCCACCGCCGGACGAACGGACCACGCCCCACCTCCGCCACTCACCACGGCCCTCACCGTCACGGTCCCGGCCGGTAAGCCGTGGTGGCCGTCAGCGACGCCCCCGACCGTCCCGGCCTCGGTCGGCAAGGCGCGCTCGTCGTCCGCGACCGCTCCGGCCGTCGCGGTCTCGGGTGGGATTCCCGTGCTGTGCGCGGCGCACCGGACCGCGTCGCCGGTCACCCGTCCCCACCGGACCGGCCCGACGGGGCCGGCCCACGGGGGAGACGGGCCGGGGCTCGTACGGGACTCCGGGGTGGAGACGCGGAGCAGGGTCGCGGCCAGGGAGCCGTGGCCGCGCCACACCGGTTCGGCCGCCGCCCGCGATCCGCCTCCGCGTACGTGACAGGGGGCGCCGGGGTCGACCAGGTGGGCCGAGGTCAGCACGAGGCCGGGGGCGACCACGTACCCGGTGCCCGCCACCCCGGCGAGACCGTCATCACCCGAGCAGACGTCGACGACGTGCTCGGAGGCGATCCGTCCGCAGGGGGAATCGCGTGGTGGCCCGTCCATGGCCGCCGCCTAGTCGCCGGGTCCTGGAATGCCCTGCCCGGCGCCCGGCCTCAGGAAGAATTCCGCCACCAGCTCACTATCCCACCCCGGCCACGAAATTTCCGGGCTTGTCAGGCCTTCTCTGCGGTGAGCCAGGCCGCCAGCCCCAAGTAGACCAGCCCGCTGCCGACGTCGATCCGCCGCCGGGCCCGCGCCGTGCGCCGCACGCGGGTGGCCAGCGCCGACGACAGCAGCGCGTACGCTCCGTCGGAGGCGATCCCGAGCACCATCCAGACCAGGCCGAGCACCAGCATCTGCGGCGCGATCGGCCCGGCCGCGGGGTCGGTGAAGTGCGGCAGGAACGCCAGGAAGAAGATCGCCGTCTTGGGGTTGAGCACGTTGACCACGGCCCCCTCCCAGAACGTCCGCCGCTTCGACCGCATCGGCGGCTCGGCCGCGTCCTCGTCGGCCGGCCGGGCCAGGAGTCTGCGGAGCCCGAGCCAGAGGAGGTAGGCGACGCCGGCGTACTTGACGATCGTGAAGGCGGTCGCCGAGGCGGCGAGGACGGCGCTGATGCCCAGGGCGGCGGCGACCACGTGGACCGCCGACCCGGCGTGCACGCCGAGCACCGAGACCAGCCCTGCGGCCCTGCCCTGGGCGACGCTGCGGGTGACGATGAACACCACCGCCGGCCCCGGCACGAGGAGGATCGCCAGGGTCGCCGCGGAGAAGAGGGCGAGCGTGGTCAGGTCGGGCATACGGTCATCGTATGAGGGGCCGTCAAAGGCTTTTCCGCAGGGCGGTGAGCAGCGCCTCGGTGGCTGGAGGGTGCGGCGGGCGGCCGTAGACGGCGGCGTACACGTGCCGGGTGGAGCCGGGGATGCGGCGCGCGGTCACGGCGGGATGGCGGTGCGCGCGCAGCGCCAGCCCTGGCAGGACGGTGATGCCGATCCCGGCCGCGACCAGCGCCTGCACGGCCACGATGTCGTCGCTGGTGAAGGAGATGCGCGGCTCGAACCCGGCCTTGTCGCACATGTCGAGCAGGTGGCTCCGGCACCGGTCGCATCCCGCGATCCACGAGGCTTCGGTGTAAGCGGTGAGTTCGGCCTCCTCGGCCGCCGGAGGATCACCCCGGGCGTCGCCCGGGGTGATCAGGTAGCTCGGGTCGTCCCACAGGTGGATCATCTGGATCCCGGGGTCCTCCGGCGCCGTGTCGTCGTACCGGAACATGACCGCGACGTCCGTCCGCCCGGCGCGGAGCAGCCGGAGAGCCTCGGGCGGTTCGGTCTCGGTGAGTTCGAGCCGCAGCCGGGGGTGCGCCCTCCGGAGCAGGGCCGCGGCCTCGGGGACGAACGTGCCGAGCGCCGAGGGGAAGGCCGAGAGCCGCACCCGGCCCGACTGGAGCCCGACGTGCGCGGCCAGCTCCTCGGCGGCCGCGTCGAGCCGTCCGACGATGTCGCTCGCCCGCTCGGCCAGCAGCTTGCCCGCCTCGGTCAGCCGGATGCCGCGCCCCGCCCGCTGGATCAGCTTGGCGCCGGTCTCGGCCTCCAGCCGGGCCAGGTGGTGGCTGACGGACGGCTGCGCGTAGTGGAGCTCGCGGGCGGCCGCGGTGAGCGAGCCGGTGCGGGCGACGGCGAGCAGGACGCGGAGCCGGGTGACATCCAGCATTCATCAATCGTATCTATGGGTCGGTACGAATACTTCTGTTGGACCTATCAATGCGCGATGGCGCACGGTAGGAGAGGGAGCCGCTTTTCCCCTAGGAGCTGGAGGCGTCATGGACACCGTCACGATCGCGCGGCCGGGCCTGGCCGAGCTGGTGGAGAGGGTGGGCGCGGTGGCCGCCCGCCGCCTGCCCGCCAGGGAGACCGCCTTCGCGGTCGCCGACCTGCTGCGCGAGCGGCTGCCCGGCCTGGACATCCTGACCGAGGAGGAGCGGCTGGGCGACCCGGACACGTACGTGTCGCTGGTGCTGCACGCGCAGGACGAGTTCTCGATCGTCGCCGTGGTCTGGCGTCCCGGCCAGGAGACCGTCATCCACGACCATGTCTCGTGGTGCGCGTTCGCCGTGCTCAGCGGCAACGAGCACGAGACCCTCTACCGGGACGAGGGCGACCGCCTGGTGGAGATCGGCCGCGCCGACAACCGGCCGGGTGACGTCAGCGGCTTCGCCCCTCCGGGCGACATCCACAAGGTGCGCAACACCAGCTCGGAGACCGGGGTGTCGATCCACGTGTACGGTGCGGACGTCGGCAGGCTGGGCAGCAGCGTCCGCCGGGTGTACGAGCTCCCCGTCACAGGTAGCCGATGAGCCTGTCGGCCAGTTCCTCCGGCCGGGACAGCATGACGCTGTGGCTGCCGCCGATCTCGTCCGGCTCGACGCCCAGCCGCTCGCGCACCATCGGCCGGACGAACTCCGGCGGGAACCACCGGTCGTCCCGGCACAGCAGGTAGCGGGTCGGCACGTCCGGCCACCTGTCCAGCGGCCACGGCTCGACCAGCGCCTTCTCGGCGTGTTCGCGCCCGTGCCGCAGCGCCTCGGCCGCGAGGTCGGCCGGCACGTCATGCATGAACCGGGCGATCGGGTCGTCGATGTCCACCTCGCCGAACCCGGTCGCCTCCCACCAGTCGGCGGGCGCCTCCCCGGGCTTCGGCACCATGCCGGCCAGCAGCACCAGAAGCTCGGCCTCGGCCCGGTGGCAGACGATCGGCGCGACGAACCCGCCCCACGAATGGCCCACGACGACGAGGTCGTCCAGATGCCCGACGTTCTTGAGCACGTCGGCGACCACGTGGTCCGCGTGGTCGGTGAGCCCGGCGTCCGGGTCGTCGAGCGGCAGGTCCACGGCCACCGTCCGGTGACCGCGTCCGCGCAGGCAGGCCTCCAGCGGGCGCCACGCCCAGGAGGTCCCGCCGCCCCCGTGGATCAGGGCGAACGTCGCCATCACGACCCCGCGGGCATCTGGCCGGGCAGGCGGGTCTGGAAGTCCAGCACGCCGACCCAGGCCGGCCGGACGGCGATGCGCGCCATGCGGACGCCGGGCCGGTCGGCCTCGGCCACGTTCTTCGCGCCCTGCTCGGGGCCCGCGTAGCGGTGGTGGGCGAGCGCGTACTCCGGCACGATGCCGTCGACGTCGGTCACCTCGGCCCGGCCGCGGATGAGCAGCACCTCGGGCGGGGTGGCCGTGGTGTCGACGGTGATGGCGACCTCCGGCCTGGCCCGCAGCGCTTTGATCTTGGCGGCGCCGGCGAACGTGGCCATGACGAGCTCCTCGCCGTCCCAGTGGAACAGCGTGGGGTAGAGGCGCGGGGTCCCGTCGGCGGCGACGTAGGCCACGCGGGCCAGCTCCTTCGAGCCGAGCAGTTTGCGGGCGGTCGGGTGCTCGAGCAGCCGGACGTCTCCCTGTGGAAGGGTGTCCAGAGCGTTCATGGGGCAGCTCCTGTCCTGAGGTTGGTCCTAAACTAGGACCAAGAAGTACTCATTCGCAAGGATTTTCGATGCGGACCTACGACGACCCGTGCGGCGTCGCCCGCGCCCTCGACCACATCGGGGAGCGGTGGGCGCTGCTGATCGTGCGCGAGCTGCTGCTGGGCCCCAAGCGCTTCACGGACCTGCGCGACGGCCTGCCCGGCGCGAGCCAGAACGTGCTCTCCCAGCGGCTGCGCGAGATGGAGGAGTCGGGCGTCCTGCGCCGCCGCAGGCTGCCGCCGCCCGCCGCGAGCCAGGTGTACGAGCTGACGGACCGGGGGCGTGAGCTGGAGCCGGTGGTGCTGGCGCTGGCCCGGTGGGGCAGCAGGATGCCGTTCACCTCGTCCCGGCCGCTGAGCGTCGACGCCCTCATGCAGGCCCTGAAGTCGGTGTTCGACCCCGAGGCGGCGGCCGGCTTCTCGTGCCGGGTCGAGCTGCGGCTCGGCGAGCCGAGCTTCCTGGCGACGGTGTCGGACGGGAGCTTCGCCCTGGCCAGGACGGCGGAGGGGGAGAGCGCGCAGGCCGTCCTGCACGCCGGTCCCGAGGCCCTGCGCGACGTGGTGTTCCTGGGCGTCCCCGCCGACACGCTGCGCATCGACGGCGACCGGGCCGTGGCCGAACGCTTCCTCCGGCTCTTCCCCCGCCCGGAGGCGCACGCCTGACGTGCGAGGAGGCCGCCCCCGCGCGCGCGAGGGCGACCTGCCCGCGGGCTACGACTGCGCCAGCTCCTGGAGGAAGAGCGCCTCGGCGGTCGCCACCCGGCGCAGCTCCTCCAGGTCGACCCGCTCGTTGGGCGCGTGGCAGGCGGCGTCCTCGTCCTCCGCGCCGAACAGCAGGATCTCCGCCGCAGGGAACTGCTTGAGCAGCGTGTTGACCAGCGGGATCGAGCCGCCCGCGCCCACGTCGCGGGGCGGCCGGCCGAAGGCCCGCTCCATCGCCCTGTTGAGCGCGGCGCGCGCCTTGCCGCCCGAGTCGGCCTGGAAGCCCGAGCCGACGGTGAGGTCGCCGAACGACACCCGCACGCCCCACGGCGCCACCTGCCGCAGGAACTCCGCGACGGCGTCGACCGTGGTCTTCGGGTCGCCCGCCGGGGGCACCCGCACGGTCACCCTGGCCCGCGCGACCGGCTGCACGGCGTTGATCGCCCCCGACACCGACGGCACGTCCAGCCCCGTCACGGTGATCGCGTACGAGGACCACAGGCGGTCGGCCAGCGAGCCGGAGCCGACCAGCGACACGCCGTCGAGCACGCCCGCGGTCTTGCGGAACTCCTCCTCCGTGGGCCCCTGCCCGAGGAAGGAGCCGCGCGGCAGGCCCGGCACCCGGACGTCGCCGTTGTCGTCGTGCAGCGCGGCGCACATGCGCATCAGCGCCGCCAGCGCGTCGGGCGCGGCGCCGCCGAACGAACCGCTGTGGACGGCCTCGCGGAGCGTGCGCACCTCCATGGTGAAGGCCGCCAGGCCGCGCAGCGACGTCGTCACCGCCGGGTCGCCGACGCGCGGGTTGCCGGTGTCGGCCACCACGACCGCGTCGGCCCGCAGCAGCTCGGGGTTGCGCTCGACGAACGCCTCCAGCCGCTCGCCCGCGTACTCCTCCTGGCCCTCGACGATGACCTTGACGCCGACGGGGAAGCGGCCCTGGAAGACGCGGAGCGCGGCGACGTGCGACAGGACGCCGGACTTGTCGTCGGCCGTGCCGCGGCCGTAAAGCTTGCCGTCGATGAGCGTGGGCTCGAACGGGGGCGTGCGCCAGGCGGCCGGGTCGCCCGCGGGCTGCACGTCGTAGTGCGCGTACAGGAGGACGGTCGGCATGCCGGGCGGTGCGGGCGCCTCGGCGTACACCGCCGGGAAGCTGCCCTCGACCGGGACGCGCTGCACACGCGGCAGGCCGGTGCTGCGCAGCAGCTCCTCCACCATGGCCGCGGCGGCGTGCACGGGTTCCTCGGGATGCCCGGGGAAGGCCACCGACGGGATGGCGGCCAGGCGCCTGAGCTCCTCGACGGTCTGCGGCATGGCGGCCGCGACGGCGCTCTCGATCTGGTCAGGAGTCACGGGAAGGTCCCCCGGGGGTCGTTCTCGATGGTGGGTGTTCCCCCAAAGCCTACTGAGGCGACCGCGGTCCCCAGGCGAGAGTCCCGCCGAGGGGCAGTCGATCGTCAAGGCACTGCGGATTTCGTAGTCGTTACAGAAAAGTTCTGCGGATCCCTGGTCTTGATAGTTTGGTTACGACGCAATCCCTTGGCAAAGTGGCTGGTGAGGCGGCACACTGGTGTGCAGCTCGACACAAGGGATAGATACACATGACGCAGCCTGAACGCGACGTCCTGAAGGCCGCGCAGGACAACCTGTGGTTGCACTTCACCAGGCACAGCACCTACCAGAAGTCCGAGGTGCCCACCATCGTCCGCGGTGAGGGCGCCTACATCTACGACATCCACGGCAAGCGCTACCTCGACGGTCTGGCGGGGCTCTTCGTCGTCCAGGTCGGTCACGGACGCGGCGAGCTGGCCGAGGCCGCCGCCAAGCAGGCGCAGGAGCTGGCGTTCTTCCCGCTGTGGTCGTACGCGCACCCCAAGGCCGCGGAGCTGGCCCAGCGCCTGGCGAGCCTCGCGCCCGGCGACCTCAACCGCGTGTTCTTCACCACCGGCGGCGGCGAGGCCGTCGAGAGCGCCTGGAAGCTCGCCAAGCAGTACTACAAGCTCATCGGCAAGCCGCTCAAGCACAAGGTGATCAGCCGTCAGATCGCCTACCACGGCACCCCGCAGGGCGCCCTGTCGATCACCGGCATCCCCGCGTTCAAGCAGATGTTCGAGCCGCTCGTGCCCGGCTCGGTGCGGGTGCCCAACACCAACCACTACCGCGCCGACGAGATCACCGGCGTCCCCGGCATGACCCCCGAGGAGTACGGCTTCTGGGCGGCCGAGCGGGTGGCCCGCGCCATCGAGATGGAGGGCCCCGACACGGTGGCCGCCGTCTTCGCCGAGCCGGTGCAGAACGCCGGCGGCTGCTTCCCGCCCCCGCCCGGCTACTGGCAGCGGCTGCGCGAGATCTGCGACGAGTACGACGTGCTGCTCGTCTCCGACGAGGTCATCTGCGCCTTCGGCCGCCTCGGCACCATGTTCGGCGGCGAGAAGTTCGACTACGTGCCGGACATCATCACCTGCGCCAAGGGCATGACCAGCGGCTACGCGCCGATCGGCGCGATGATCGCGCACGACCGGCTGTTCGAGCCGTTCAAGAACGGCGAGGAGATGTTCGCCCACGGCTACACCTTCGGCGGGCACCCGGTCTCGGCCGCCGTCGCGCTGGCCAACCTCGACATCTTCGAGCGCGAGGACCTGCTCGGCCACGTCACCGCGAACGAGCCGCTGTTCCGGGCCACGCTGGAGAGCCTCAAGGAGGAGCTGCCCATCGTCGGCGACGTGCGCGGCTCGGGCTACTTCTGGGGCATCGAGCTGGTCAAGGACCGCGACACCAAGGAGACGTTCAGCGCCGAGGAGTCCGAGCGGCTGCTGCGCGGGTTCCTGTCGCAGGCGCTGTTCGAGGCCGGCCTCTACTGCCGCGCCGACGACCGCGGCGACCCGGTCATCCAGCTCGCGCCGCCGCTGATCGCCGGGCCGAAGGAGTTCGAGGAGATCGGCGGCATCCTGCGAAGCGTGCTGAAGGAAGCGTGGGCACGCCTCTGAACGACAAGATATCCGGTACGGGATCCCGTACCGGATATTTTTTTCTCTGAAGCAAGGAGCACCACCCATGAAGATCGGCGTGCCTGCCGAGGTCAAGAACCACGAATACCGCGTCGCCGTCACCCCCGCCGGCGTGCACGAGCTGGTCGGCCGCGGCCATGACGTCACCGTCCAGCGCGGCGCGGGCGAGGGCTCGCACATCCCGGACGAGGAGTATCTCGCCGCCGGCGCCAAGATCCGCGACGACGCCGACCAGGTGTGGGCCGAGGCCGACCTGGTGCTGAAGGTGAAGGAGCCGGTCGCGGAGGAGTACCACCGGCTGCGCGAGGGCCTCGTCCTGTTCACCTACCTGCACCTGGCCGCCTCCCGCGCCTGCACCGACGCGCTGCTGTCCGCCCGCACCACCGCCGTCGCGTACGAGACCGTGCAGGTCAACGGGGCGCTGCCGCTGCTCGCGCCGATGTCGGAGGTCGCGGGCCGGCTGGCGCCGCAGGTGGGCGCCTACAACCTGATGCGGTTCAACGGCGGGCGCGGCGTGCTGCCCGGCGGCGTGCCCGGCGTCGCCCCCGCCAAGGTCGTCGTCATCGGCGGCGGCGTCTCCGGCCTGAACGCGGCGCAGATCGCCGTCGGCATGGGCGCCGAGGTCACCGTGCTCGACACCAACGTCGACCGGCTGCGCCAGATCGACGCCGTCTACCAGGGCCGGCTCAAGACCCTGGTGTCGAACGCGTACGCGATCGAGCGGGAGGTGCTCACCGCCGACCTGGTCATCGGCGCGGTGCTCATCCCCGGCGCCAAGGCCCCGACACTGGTCTCCAACGACCTCGTCGCCCGCATGAAGCCCGGCTCGGTGCTCGTCGACATCGCCATCGACCAGGGCGGCTGCTTCGCCGACTCACGGCCGACCACGCACGCCCAGCCGACCTACGAGGTGCACGGCTCGGTGTTCTACTGCGTGGCCAACATGCCGGGGTCGGTGCCCCACACGTCCACCTACGCGCTCACCAACGCCACGCTCCCGTACGCGGTCAAACTGGCCGACCAGGGCTGGAAGGACGCGCTGCGGGGCGACGCCGGCCTCGCGGGCGGCCTCAACACCCACGACGGCGCGCTCACCAACGAGCCCGTCGCCCGGGCGCTCCGTCTGGCCCACACGCCGGTGGAGGAGGTTCTGGCCGCCTAGCGCTCAGCCGCGATCCCGCCCGTCCGGGTCATTCCCGGGCGGCGCCGGAGAGCCCCAGCCGGTGGCGCAGCTCACGCGCCGTCGCCAGCACGTGCTCGACCTCAGCCGGGCTGGGCCACGGGGCGCTGCCGGGGCGCAGCAGCGTGCCGCGCACCGACGCCAGGTGCTCCACCGCGCTCGTGTGCAGCCCGCTCCGCGTCACCAGCCACGGGATCACCTCGCCGTGGTCGAGCAGCGGCCTGGTCACCAGGTCCCAGGTGGCGAGGATCTCCGTCAGCTCCGCCACCCCCAGCGCCGGCCCGCCCCTGCGGTCGGTCGCCAGCGCGGCCAGCTCGGCCCGGGCGGCCAGCTCCGGCTCCGCCGGCCGGTCCCAGACGGGCGGCGGCGGACCGGTCAGCCACTCCTGCGCCTCGCCGTCACGCCCCGCCGCCGACAGCAGCCCGGCCAGCTCCAGCGCCGCCCGGTGGTGCCCCGCCAGCGCCGCCTGCCTGAACCAGTGCTGGCCGCCCTTCAGGTCGCCGAACTCGGCGATCAGCAGCAGCCCGAAGTTGAACGCCGACTCCGGGTCGCCGGCCGCCGCCCCCCTGCCGAACCAGTGACTGGCCCCCTTGGCGTCACCCAGCTCCACGCAGACGAACCCGGCCATCCGCTGGCTCTCCAGCCGCCCCGCGTACGCCGCCCGCTCGTACCAGCCTCTGGCGGTGCGCAGGTCGCGGCGGGCCAGCGCGATGGCGCCCAGCTGCGCCGCCGCGCCCGGATGCTCGCTCTTGGCGGCCAGCCGGTAGTAGGACTCGGCGCCTTCGGGGTCGCGCCCGGCCCGCAGGAACAGCCCCAGACAGTAGGCGGCGCCTGCGTGGCCCGCCCGGCAGGCCGTCTCCCACCAGCGCACGGTCTCCTCGTCCTGGCCCGCGGAGTAGGCCAGGAAGCCCAGGTCGTGCGCCGACGCGGCGTCACCGTCCGCCGCCGCCCGCCGGTGCCACTCGCGCGCCGCCGCGGGCTCACCGGCGTCCTCGCAGATCAGCGCCAGCTTGCGCGCCGCCGCCCGGTTGCCCTCGCGGGCCGCGCGCTCGTACCAGAACCTGGCCCTGCCGGGGTCGCCGCGCTGCTCCAGCAGCAGCGTGGCCAGGTTGACCGCCGCCTCGGAGTCGCCCGCCGCCGCCGCCCGTTCGTACCAGCCGAGCGCCTCGTCGAGCGTGCCGTGCTTCTCGTGCCACAGGCCCAGGTTGTAGGCGCTGTCGACGTTGCCGGCCCCGGCCGCGGACTCCCACCAGTGGCGGGCCGCGCCACGGTCGCCGCGCTGGGCGTAGAGCCTGCCGAGCCGGTGCGCGGCCCGGGCGTCGCCCTCCCGCGCGGCCATCAGGAGCTCGGCCTCGTCGCCCACCCGGGGCGCCGGAACGGCCGGCCTCGTCATGTCACCTTGCCAGAGCATGCGAGAAAGGGTGGCATGTGATCGCCCGATCGCGAACCGTAATCGCCGAGCGGCCCGGCAGCATTTACCCGCTCCCGCCTCCTACTCCGCGGAGAACGTGATGAATCCGGTGTACATCCCCATGCCGCAGGCGTAGCGGAGGGTGCCCGGCGGCTGCGGCGGCAGCCGTACGGTCGCGGGCAGCGCCAGGTCGCGCCCGGCGAAGGCCACGGTGTCGGTGCAGCCCCGGTCGACCCGCTTGAACACCACCTCGACCGGCACCCCGGCGGGCGCCCGCACCGCCGCCGGCCGGTAGCCGTCGCGCAGCGCCCAGATGGTCACCACAGGGCTCCGGTCGCCCGCGGTGGCGGTGGCCGTGGCGGGCAGCCAGCCGCCGAGGTTGATCCCCGCCCCGATCGTCCACAGCCCCGTGGCGGCGGCCAGCACCGCCGCCGCCTTCACCAGCCTCGTACGGGTGACGCGCCGCAGCAGCCAGCCCAGCAGGCCCAGCGCCGGCGCGGTGCCGAGCACGAACCCGGCCATCACCGCCGCCCCCGACAGCGGCGAACCGCTGGAGATCGCTATCAGCTCCATGCCGATCGTGACCCCGCACGGCACCAGGATCGTGGCGGCGCCCAGCAGCGGCGGGCCGAGACCGCCGAAAGCGCGCCGGGGCGGCTCGCACCCGGGGCGGCGGTAGAGCCTGACCGCGAACGCGACCACCATGAGGCCCGCCGCCACCAGCAGCACCGCCCGCGCCTGCGGCGGCGGCTTCACCGCCGACCCCGCCAGCCCGAGCAGCGCGCCCACCACGGTGTACGACAGCAGCCGCCCCGTCAGGAACCACCCCAGCACGGTCCGGTCACGCTCCCCGGTCAGCCCGACGAGCAGACCCCCCTGCACCGCCGTGCACGACGCGGTCCCCGCCAGCAGCCCGGCCACGAGCCCGCTGCCGAACAGGGCCGCCGCCTGCATCCTCGTCCTCTCCGCCGAAGGGTCTCACACGGAGGGTAACGGCCCTTTCCGATCGCTACCAGTGACAGTTCGTTTACTCCAGGCGCTGCATCGCGCGTGAGGTACCTAGGTACCAAGGCGCTAGGCGCGATCTCGCGTGCGGTTCCCTACGTGACGGCCACGAGCACGCCGCCGACTTCCCGAGCTTCCGCCTCGGCGTCCAGATCAGGGCCGACGACGGCAACGAGACCCATGCGGCGATCCGCAACACCGGCTCGGTGCCGGCGAAGATGGTGCTTCCGCGTACGGTTCCGTACGTCCGAGGACGGATGTCCCCTGCACCCTGGAGGGTGGGCATGG
This sequence comes from Nonomuraea sp. CA-218870, assembly GCF_050936535.1. Lineage (NCBI taxonomy): Bacteria > Bacillati > Actinomycetota > Actinomycetes > Streptosporangiales > Streptosporangiaceae > Nonomuraea > Nonomuraea sp. CA-218870. Next base: position 1,934,283 of record NZ_JBNJMN010000001.1, read on the forward strand.
ACTGGCAGACGTGGCACGACGACTACGATCTTCCCGGCTCTCCGCTGGCGCGGCGGCTGCGCGTGGTCCAGGAGCGGGTGGAGGCGGTGCTCGACACCTGCGCCCCGGGTCCGGTGAAGGTGATCAGCCTCTGTGCCGGTCAGGGCCGTGACCTGCTCGGCGTCCTGGCCGGTCATCCACGCCGCGCCGACGTACGAGCGCGCCTGGTGGAGCTGGACCCGCGCAACGCCGCCGCCGCCCGGCAGGCCGCGGCGGCGGCCGGGCTGGACCAGGTCGAGGTGCTGACCGCCGACGCCGCGCGCATCGACTGGTGCCAGGGAATGGCGCCCGCCGACCTCGTACTCGCCTGCGGGATCTTCGGCAACGTCACCGACGAGGACATCCAGCGCACCGTCGATGTTCACCTTCGTCGACCGTGAACCGCACGCCCGGCCGTGAAGGTTCAGAAGACGCAGAATTCGTTGCCTTCGGGGTCGGCCAGCACCGTCCACTCCTCGCGCCGGTCCAGCACGACCGCACCCAGTCTGGCCAGCCGCTCGACCTCCGTCTCCCGGTCCTCGGCACGCAGGTCGAGATGGAGGCGGTTCTTCCCCGCCTTGCGCTCGGGGACCCGCTGGAACCACAGTCGCGGCGGGCCGCCCTCCAGCAGGACCGTGGGGTCGTTCTCCGGATTGTCGACCCCCGCGGCACGCAGCCTGGCCAGCTCGGCGTCGTCGTAGGGCGCCACCTCGTAGCCGTCGAGCGCGGCGGCCCAGAACCGGGCGAGTGAGGCGGGGTGCGCACAGTCGATCACCATGTCACGCAGTCTGGCCATCACGCCGGCAGCCCAGGGCGGGAGCGGTCGCCTAGCGGCGTCTCACGCGTCCAGCCCGTCGCGTCCGTCTGACAAGGCGTCACAGCCAGCCCGGTTTCACCAGCCCCGACTCGTACGCGACCACCACCAGCTGGGCCCGGTCCCTGGCGCGCAGTTTCATCATGGCGCGGCTCACGTGCGTCTTCGCCGTGGCCGGCGACATGAAGAGCTTGGCCGCGATCTCGTCGTTGGTCATGCCGCCGCCGACCAGGGTGAGGACCTCGCGTTCGCGGTCCGTGAGCTGGTCCAGGCCCTCGGCGGCCAGCGGCTCCTTGGCGCGCGAGGCGTACTCGGCGATCAGGCGGCGGGTCACGCTGGGCGACAGCAGCGCCTCGCCGGCCGCCACCACCCGGACCGCCTGGATCAGCTCGGCCGGCTCGGTGTCCTTGACCAGGAACCCGCTGGCGCCGCCGCGCAGCGCCTCGAACACGTACTCGTCCAGCTCGAACGTGGTCAGGATGATGATGCGCGGGCCCTCGGGCATCTGCCGGGTGGCGGTGAGGCCGTCCATGCCGGGCATGCGGATGTCCATCAGCACCACGTCGGGGCCGTGCTCGCCGGCCAGCCGGATCGCCTCCGCGCCGTCGGACGCCTCGGCGACCACGCTCATGTCGGGCTGGGCGTCGAGCAGGGCCTTGAACCCGGCCCGCACCAGGGCCTGGTCGTCGGCGAGCAGCACTTTGATCATCGGTTCTCCTCGGGGAGCGGCAGGCGGGCCGAGACCCGGAAACCGGTGCCGGACGGGCCGGCCACCAGTGTCCCGCCCAGCGCGGCGGCCCGCTCCCGCATGCCGGGGATGCCGTTGCCGCTGCCCTCCCCGGCCAGCACGGGCGGCGTGGTGGAGCCGTCGTCGGTGATCTCGATGCCCAGGCCGGAGGGCTCGTACGCGAGCCGGACCGTCACCGCCGCGCCGGGGGCGTGGCGGGAGGCGTTGGTGAGCGACTCCTGGACGATCCGGTAGGCGGCCCGTTCGACCTGCGGCGGCAGCGGGCGCGCGCCGGTGCGCTCCAGCTTCACGTCCAGCCCGGAGCGTTCGATCAGCTCGTCCAGGCGGTCGAGCCCGGCGGTGGGGGAGCGGGGCGCGCCCTCGCGCAGCACGTTCAGCACCGAGCGCATCTCGCCCAGCACCTCCTTGGAGGCGGTCTTGATGGTGGCCAGCGCGGTGCGGGCCTGTTGGGGGTTGTCGTCGATGAGGTGGAGCGCGGTGGCGGCCTGTACGTGGATGAGCGAGATGTTGTGGGCCAGCACGTCGTGGAGCTCCCGCGCCATGGTGAGCCGCTCCTCGCTGGCCTGCCGCCTGGTCTCCTCCTCGGCGGCCCGCTGCTGCTGGGCGCGCCGCTCCCTGACGATCCTGGTCAGCTCGGCCACCACCATCAGCAGCAGGACGAACGCCGTCACCGCCAGGTCGTGGAACAGCCCCGCGGGCTGCCCGGCCCGGATGTAGCCGTAGGTGATGAAGACCCCGATGGTCACGCCGGCCATGATCCACGCCGCGACCCGCAGGCCCCGGGTCACGAGGGAGAACAGCAGGATGATCGGGGAGAGGTAGACCGGCCCGTACGGGTAGCCGAGCCAGGTATAGACGTAGGTGGCCACGAGCGCGCCCGCCGCGACGCTGACCGGGAACCTGCGCCGCAGCAGCACGCCCACCGGCCCCACGAGCAGCAGCGCGACCGCCACCGCGTCGATCGGCTCCCGGAAGGGCTGCCCGTAGTACGCGCCGTACGAGAACACGACCTGGGTGACGGCCACCACCACCGCGTTGTACGGATCGAGCCCGAACTTCCTGCCCACGCCCCCACGCTAGGACCCCCGCGGCACCACCGCATCCACCTTCGGTCGCAGGGGGCCCTACCGCCCGGGACGTAGCTGGGCCATCGTGTAGTCCATGCGCCGAGTGATCGTTCCCGCAGCAGCAGTCCTCGTCACCCTGGCCCCAGCCGCGCCCGCGGCGGCCACCACCCACCACCCGCCCCAGCAGAAGGTCCCTGTCGCCGAGGGGTACGGCGGCGCGGTCTCCACCGTCGACCTCGACGCCTCCAAGGCGGCGATCGACGTGCTCAGGAGAGGCGGCAACGCCGTCGACGCCGCGGTCGCCGCGGGCGCCGTGCTGGGCGTCACCGAGCCCTACTCCGCCGGTCTGGCCGGCGGCGGCTTCCTCGTCTACTACGACGCCGAGCGCCGGAAGGTGCACACCATCGACGGCCGCGAGGCCGCGCCCCGGGCCATGACGGCCACCTCCCTGGAGGGCATCCCGTTCGACCAGGCGGTCACCAGCGGTCTGTCGGCCGGCGTGCCCGGCACGGTCGCCCAGTGGGAGCTGGCCCTGCGCCGGTTCGGCACGATGTCGCTGAAGCAGGCGCTGCAGCCCGCCGTCACCGTCGCGTCCAGGGGGTTCGTGGTCGACCAGACGTTCCACGACCAGACCGCGCAGAACGCGGCCCGCTTCAAGGACTTCACCTCCACGGCGAAGCTCTACCTGCCGAACGGCGCGCCGCCGCCGGTCGGCTCCGTCTTCAGGAACCCCGACCTGGCCGCCACCTACCGCGAGCTGGGCCGGCGCGGCACCGGCTGGCTGTACGGGGGAGAGCTCGGCAGGGAGGTCGTGGCCACGGTCAAGCGGCCCCCGGTCACCCCCGGCTCGACCAGGAACGTCAGGCCCGGCCTGATGGAGCTGGGCGACCTGCGCGACTACCGCGCGCTGATGCGGGAGCCGACCAGGTCCGACTACCGCGGCCTGACGGTGTACGGGATGGCGCCGCCGTCGTCGGGCGGCTCGACCGTGCAGGAGGCGCTCAACATCCTGGACGCGCTGCCCGAGGTGGGCCTGCACGAGTATCTGGAGGCGTCCCGGCTGGCCTTCGCCGACCGCAACGCCTACGTCGGCGACGTGCCGGGCGTGCCGCTGAAGGAGCTGCTGTCGGACGGTTTCGCCAAGGAGCGCGCCTGCCTGGTCGGCGAGCGCGCGATCGCGCACCCCGCCGCGCCGGGCGTCCCCGACGGCTCGTACGAGGACTGCCCGCCCGCGCAGGGCACCGCAGCCGAGACCACGGCCGAGGGCCCGGAGACCACGCACCTGGTGGTGGCCGACCGCTGGGGCAACGTGGTCGCCTACAACCTGACCATCGAGTCCACCGGCGGCAACGGCATCGTGGTGCCGGGCCGCGGGTTCCTGCTCAACAACGAGCTGACGGACTTCACCTTCGGCCCGGCGCCGGGCGACCCGAACCTGCCCGGCCCCGGCAAGCGGCCGCGCTCGTCGATGGCGCCGACGCTGGTGTTCGACCACGGCAGGCCGGTGATGGCGCTCGGCACGCCGGGCGGCTCCACGATCATCACGACGGTGCTGCAGATCCTGGTCAACCGGTACGAGTTCGGCATGTCGCTGCCCGAGGCGCTGGCCGCCCCCAGGGCCACCCAGCGCAACACCGCGCAGACCCAGGCCGAGCAGGGCTTCCTCGACCGGTACGAGCAGGAGCTGGAGGCCAGGGGCCACGACCTGGTGCTGAACCCGGAGATCGGCGCGGCCACCGCGCTGGAGTTCGTCGGCCGGGACCGGATCCAGGCGGTCGCCGAGCCGTCCAGGCGCGGCGGCGGCAGCGCCCTGGTGGTCTCGCCGCGCCGCTGACTCAGCCGATCAGCTCGTAGTCGCCGGGTTTCGCCTTCCGGGTACGCGCCCCGTACTCGAAGGTGAAGCCCGGCCGGATCGTCCGGTTCACCCCGTGCTCGTCCAGGTACCACGACGAGCACGCCGGTCGGGCCGGGTGGTACGGGCATGACAAAAGCCCGCCACACCTGTGGCGGGTCGGCGCCCTGTGACGAGGAGAGGGCTAGCGGAGCAGCAGGAACGCCGCCACGCCGATGATCGCCACGGCGAGGACCACCGCGATGATCGGCAGGACCGGCGACTTCTTGGCGGTGGCGGCCGACTCCTGCTCGGACCGCTGCGCGAAGGCGCGGAACTGCTGGGTGTTGCCCGCGGGATCGATATGCTGGTCAGACATGGCCAGCAGCCTAGCGTGATCGCTTGCCGGCGTTTGCGCCTTTTCTTCGGTTTCGCCGGTGGGCTGGTGGGGGAACCGGTCCCACGGGCGGATAGTTTGAAGGCATGCTCAAGACCCTGCTGTCGCCTCGCCTGCTGGGGCTGCACCTGCTCACGATCGGGGTCGTGATCGCGTTCATCATGCTCGGGCGCTGGCAGCTCGGCGTGTTCAACGACTCGGGCAAGCCGGTGCTGACGACGGACCCGGCCCCGGTGTCCGTCACGGAGCTGGCCCCCGTGGGCGCGCAGATGCGGGGTGACGCCGTCGGCCGCAGGGTCACCGTCGAGGGCGTCTACGACGCGAGCCGTCAGCTCCTCGTCGCCGACCGCCGCGCCGACGTCGACGCGCCGGGCGGCAAGGTCTCACGCGGCCACGGCTACTGGGTGCTGACCCCGCTCCGGCTCGACGACGGCACGCTGATGCCGGTGGTGCGCGGCTGGGTGGCCGACGCCGCCGACCCCGCCGCGGCGGCCGTGCCGCAGGGCCGGGCGAGCGTCCCCGGCCGGCTGCGCCCCCAGCAGGGCAGCGACACCGTCCAGCGCAGGCCCGAAGGGCTGCCCCCCGGCCAGGTGCAGACGGTCGCGACCGGCGAGCTGGTCAACCTGTGGCGGGGCGAGCAGGTGCGCAACGGCTACGTCGTGGCCGAACCCCCGTCAGGGGCGCTGACCCAGGTCGCCTCGAAACCGCCCATGGCCGGCGGCGAGGTCACCTGGCGCAACCTCGCCTACGCCGCCAACTGGTGGATCTTCGCGGGGTTCGCCGTGTTCATGTGGTTCCACTTCGTACGCGACGCCGTACGAGCGGATCGGGACCGTCAGAGGTCCCCCGAGATGGTTCTGGAAGGTTAACGGTGGAATCGGCTCTCAAGCCCTTCCGGGTGCTCGCCTACGTCGTCGGCGTGATGCTGCTCGTGCTCTGCGTCGGGATGGTGCTGCGCTACGGCTTCGACCTGCCCGGCCTGTCGAAGGTGATCGCGCCCATCCACGGCGGCCTCTACATGCTCTACCTGGTGGCGGTGATGAACCTGGGCATGAAGGCGCGCTGGAGCTGGCCCTACATGCTGGGCGTCATGCTGGGCGGCACCGTGCCGTTCCTGTCGTTCTACGTCGAGCGCCGGGTCACCCAGCGGGTGGCGGCGCCGGCGGAGGCCTGAGGCCCCCGCCGGCCCCGGCACTAGCGGCCGATGCCGCGCCGGCGGGACCTCTTGAGCCGCTCGCGCTGCGACGGGTCGAGCATGAGGTAGCCGGCCACCGGGGCGGCGACCACGCCGAGGACGACGAGCAGGGTCACCCAGCCGGGAAGGAAGATCCACGAGAACAGGACGGCGACGCCGGCGCCGATGGCGTACTTCTGGATTGGTGACATCCTCAACATCCTCCGAACGCGGAGCGCTCGCCCCGCCTCTTCCCACATTCTGCGTCGTGCGGACAACGAGCGAGACGTCGTCCAGGTTCCCTGTCACGATATATCGTGAATAGGCAGCACGCCGAGCAACTGCCGCCGCAGCGCCGCCGGCGCCGGCCGCTCGGCCGGCGGCCCCGCCAGCAGGCCGACCAGGCACGGCGCCAGCGGCCCTGCCCGCACCAGCGTCGCGCCAGGAGCGGGCGGCCGGCCCTCCACCGCCAGGAACATCGTGGCACCCAGCGCCCAAAGATCGCCCGCCGGCCCCGGCACGCCCTCCGGCGGCAGATAGGCGGGCGGCGGCGCGGGCACCGGCGGCGGGAGCAGCGACGCCCGGCCCTCCGGGTCGATCAGCACGCTGCCGGGATGCACCCCGCCGTGGTGCCGGCCGCGGTCGTGCCAGGCGGCGAGCCGGTCGAGCACCGCCAGGCCCACCGCCGCCGCCCGCGCCGGGGTCAGCGGGCCATCGGTCGCGACCACCCGATCCAGGGAGCGGTCCAGCGCCAGCCGCCGCAGGGTCCACGCCACCGCCTCCGACGGCGGCGAGTCCGGCGTGAGCATCGCCCTGATCAGCGCCCGCAACGGGTCCGTCGCCGCGGCCGGCTCCTGGCCCGGCGGCCTGCCCTCGACCGCGAAGTGCAGCGTCGCGGCCAGCGACCACAGATCGGCGCCCGGCCGCATGCCCGTCGCCGGCAGCCCGAACCCCGTCAGCAGCGCCCGCCCGGTCGGCGACAGCAGCACGTTGCCCGGACGCACCCGGCCGTGCACGATCCCGGCGGCGTGCGCGGCCGTCAGCGCCGACAGCACGTACACGCCCACCCGGGCCGCCTGCCTGACCGGCAGCGGCCCCCGCCCGCGCACCGTCTGCTCCAGCGACGCGCCCTCCACGAACGCCATCACCAGCCACGGCTCGCCGTCCTCCACCGGCACGTCGAGCACCGGCACGATCGCCGGATGCACGAACCGGGCCACGCGGCGGGCCTCCAGCACCGCCGCGTCCAGCTCCCCGGCGGGCGCGCGCAGCCGGCGCACCACCACGTCCCGGTGTTCCACCTCGTCGAAGGCCAGCAGCAGCTCACCCCCGCCGAGGGGGTTCAGCAGCCGATAGCGTCCCGCGAGCTTCCCGGTCTCTCCCTTGGCCACGCGCACCAGCGACCTCCTGACGAGCTGTGTACCCCGTCAGGCGAGCCATGCCTCATGCGCGGCGTGCAACCTCCCCCACAGCCGGTCCTTCTCCGCTCCACTCACGTCGTCCAGCGGCAGCGCGAAGACGTCCGCCAGCGCCGCGTAGTAGTCGCGGGCGCTCTCCAGCGTCACCCGGTCCGCCCCGACGCCGAGCCGCGACAGCACCAGCCCGCGCAGGCTGTCGACCCCGCGCGCGTCCCGCCGCTGCACCACCGCGACCCGCATGAACCCCGACTCCGGCGACGTGGACTGGTGGTCGTGCATGGCCGCGAAGTCCGACATCGCGGCCGGCTCGGGACCGAAGTCGAGGCCGAGGAAGGACCCGCCCGGGTCGTGCTCCAGCCGCCACCCGCCGGGGGCCACCTCCGACGGCCGCAGCCCGTACGTGTGCGGGCCCTGCCGGTAGGCGCCCGCGACCAGCGGGAGCGGCTCGTGCAGCCCGTCGCCCAGCCCCACGTCCACCAGCCACGCGCCACCCGGGTTGGCCTCGTCCGGCAGCCCCGACACCGTCAACGCCAGATGGTTGCCGGTGATCCCCGGCTCGCCTCCCCGCATCTGCGCGCCGGCCACGTGCCGCGTCACCGTGTAACCCAGCTTCGTCAGCAGCGCCGAGAAAGCTCCGTTCAGGTGGTAGCAGTAGCCGCCGCGGCCGCCGAGGATCCGGGCCGCCGACTCCAGCGGATCCAGCGACGTGGGCCGGCCCAGCCAGATCTCCAGCACCTCGTACGGGACCCGTTCCACGTGCGCGATGTGCAGGTCGCGCAGGGCGGCGGCGGAGGGCGGGGCGTGCTCGAACTCGGGCAGGCCGAGGCGGCGCAGGTATGAGGGGATGTTCACTGCCCAAGTCTGCACCGGATGTGCACGAATTGGGGAGTGCCGTCTGCACACCCCGCTTCTAGGCTCTGGGATGTGACGCAGCAGCGACGCATCCTCGTGGTGGAAGACGACCAGACGATCGCGCGGGCCGTCCGCGACCGGCTCGCCGCCGAGGGGTTCCAGGTCAGGACGGCCGCCGACGGGCAGGCCGGGCTCGCCGCGTTCGCCTCGGCCGAACCCGACCTGGTGATCCTGGACCGGCTGCTGCCCGGACTCGACGGGCTGGAGGTGTGCCGCAGGATGCAGGCCGCCCGCCCGGTGCCCGTGCTCATGCTGACCGCACTCGGCGAGGAGACCGACGTGCTCGTCGGGCTCGGCGTGGGCGCCGACGACTACCTGGCCAAGCCGTTCAGCATGCGCGAGCTGGTGGCCAGGATCCACGCGCTGCTGCGCCGGGTCGAGCGGGCGGGGCAGCTCGCCGCCGAGGACGCCGTGATCAAGGTGGGGGAGGTGCGGATCGACACCGCCGCCCGGCGGGTGTTCGTCCGCGGCGCCGAGGCGCAGCTCACCCGTACCGAGTTCGACCTGCTGCGCCGCCTCGCCGAACGGCCGGGGCAGGTGTTCGAGCGGGAGCGGCTGCTGTCGGACGTGTGGGGGTTCTCCGAGGCGGCCGCCACCAGGACCGTCGACAGCCACGTGCGGGCGCTGCGCCGCAAGCTCGGCTCCGACGTGGTCCGCACCGTCCACGGGGTCGGCTACGCGCTGGTACGGCCATGAGACCGCTCGACTTCCTGGGCCGGATCAAGGTCAAGCTCGGGATCGTCATCGTGCTGGCCGTCGCGACCGCGTTCGCGGTGAACGAGGTCGGCATCAACTCCGGGCTGTCACGCGAGGTCCGCATCGGCGTGGCCGTGGCGCTCGCCCTCATCATGGTCCAGGTGCTCGCCATGGGCATGACCAGGCCGCTGCGCGAGATGGCCAGGGCCGCCCAGACCATCGCCAAGGGCCGCTACTCGCTGCGCGTCCGGGCCACCTCCCGCGACGAGGTGGGAGAGCTGGCGCGGGCCTTCAACGCGATGGCCGCCGACCTCGGCGAGGTCGACCGGCAGCGCCGCGAGCTGGTCGCCAACGTCAGCCACGAGCTGCGCACGCCCATCACCGGGCTGCGCGCCGTCCTGGAGAACGTCGTCGACGGCGTCTCCGCGCCCGACCCGGTCACCATGCGCACCGCGCTCGCCCAGACCGAACGCCTCGGCCGCCTGGTCGCCCAGCTGCTCGACCTGTCCCGGCTCGACTCCGGCGCGCGGCTCATCGAACCGGAGGCGGTCGAGCTGCGGCCGCTGGTGGAGCAGGCCGTCCGGGAGGCGGCGCTGGCCCGCGAGGACGTCCGGCTCTCCTCCTCGGTCCCCGCCGGGCTCGTGGTCCTCGCCGACCCCGACCTGATGGCCCAGGTCCTGGCCAACCTGCTCGACAACGCCGTACGGCACAGCCCGCCGGACGGGACGGTCACCGTGACCGCCTCGCCCACCGGCGCCGGGGTGCGTCTCGCGGTCGCCGACCGGGGGACGGGCATCCCGGCGTCGGCCAGGGCGCGCGTGTTCGAACGCTTCTCCAGGCTCGACGCCGGGCGCACCGCCGACGGCGGGGGAGCCGGGCTGGGCCTGGCCATCGTCAAGGAGATCGTCGAACTGCACGGCGGCTCCATCCGCATCGACGACTGCGCGGGGTGCCGCATGCTCGTCGACCTGCCAGGGAGGACTGTGATGGTGCCCGAAGACGGCCGCCGCGGGGATGAGCCGGCGCCACACCCCGAGCCCGCCCCCTCCGCCGGACCGGGCACGGCCGGCACTCCGGTCCCCGCCACGGTGGGTGTGCCGGCGTTGTCCGGCCCCGCGGACGTCGCGCACGCGGGGACCGCGGGACCGGACGCCGGAAGCCCCGGGGCGGAGGACGCCGTGCCGGCAGGTTCCGGGGGGCAAGCGCCGGCCGCCTCGCCGCGTGCCGGGTCGTGGGTGGGGTGGCCGGGTGCGGAGCCGCCGGTGAAAGGGCTGGTCGGCATCGTCACCGGGGGGATGCTCGGGCTGGCGGTCGGGTTCGTGGCGGGGCTGTTCGCGGCCGCGATGGCGAGTGTGCTCCTCGGGGACGGGGCCGCGCTCCTCACGCTGGTGTGCGTCACCGCGCTGTTCGGCGCGGTCGGGACGGCTGTGGGCGCCGGCGTCGCCCGCCGCGCCGCCGAGCACGCGCACCTGGTCGCGGCGTACGGCCAGGCCACGCCCGCCTACGCAACGGCTGGGCCGGGAGGGCCGCCCGCCTACACGCCGCCGCCGCTGTTCCCCAGGCCGGTGCTTCCCGCCACCCCGCGCTGGCTGCTGCCGGCGGCGGGCGGGGCGGGGGTGTTCGCGGCCATCGCGCTGCCGGACGCGCAGCTCGGGCTGGGCATCGTCCTGGTGGCCCTGGTGCTCGGGGCGGCCGCCCTGCCCGCCGTCACCCGGCGGATGACGCCGTGGACGATCGCCTTCGGGCTGACCGCGTACTGGCTGATCGCGATGGCCGCCGTCAGGGACGCCGACTGGCTGGTCGGGGTCCTGCTCCTGGCGGGGGCGGGGCTGGCCGCGCTGGCCGTGTCGGGCGCGGGCCTCGGCTGGCTCGGCGTCCTCAGGGGCGGCGCCTCCGTCCTGTTCGCGCTCGGGCCGCTGCCCTGGTTCCTGGCCGCGCCGCTGAAGGCGCTGACGGCCAGGCGGCGCGTCCTGCCGGCGCTGGCCGGGATCGGCATCACGGTCGTGCTGCTGGGGGTGTTCGGGCTGCTGTTCTCCTCGGCCGACCCGGTGTTCGCCGCCTACGTGGAGCGGCTGACCGCCACACCCGAGTGGGCCGAGTCGCTGCCGGTGCGGCTCGCCGTGTTCGCGGTGTTCGCGGCACTGCCGGCGGCGGTGGTGCTGGTGGCGCTCCGGCCGGTCGTCGACCCGGTGACGCCCGACCTCAAGATCCCGGTGAGCAGGTCCATCTGGCTGGTGCCGCTCACCGCCGTCAACCTGCTGTTCGCGGCGTTCGTCGCGGTGCAGATCACGGCGCTGTTCGGCGGCGACGCGTGGGTGCTGAGGACCGCCGGGCTCACCTACGCCGAGTACGCCAGGCAGGGCTTCTTCCAGCTCGTCGTGGTCAGCGTGGTCGTGCTGGGCATCGTCGGGGTGGCCGCCGGCGTGATCAGGACCGAGCGGCGGGAGCGGTGGCTGCTCACCGGGCAGCTCGGCCTGCTGTGCGGGCTGACCACGGTGGTGCTGTTCTCCGCGCTGCACCGGATGGACCTCTACACCGACGCGTACGGCCTGTCGCGGCTGCGGCTGTCGGTGGAGGCGACGGTGTACTGGCTGGGGGCGCTGTTCGCGCTGGTGCTGCTGGCCGGGGCTGGACGGCTCGCCGGGCGCGGCTCGGGCTGGCTGCCGCGCACCGTCGTCCTGGTGACCGGGCTGGCCCTGGGCGCCTTCGCGGTGGTGAACCCGGATCTGCGGGTGGCCGAGTCGCAGGTGGCGGTGCGGGGCGTGCAGAAACTGGACTCCGACTACCTGGGCGACCTCGGGGCCGAGGCGGTGCCCGCGCTGGACCGGCTGCCGGAGCCGCTGCGCAGCTGCGTGCTCGCCGAGGTGGTGGCGGCCAACGACCTGGACCGGCCCGATCCGTGGAACGGCTGGAACCTCGCCAGGACGCGGGCCCGGGACCTGCTCGCCGAGCGCCCGATCCGGCCCGGCCCGCTCGTCTCACGGTCAGAAGGGTCGTGTTACGTACGCACCACCGGTGGTTGAATCTGTGGGTGAGGTTCGACGTAGTCATCAGCGGCGGCCGGGTGCTCGACGGCACCGGCGCCCCGCCCTGCCGGGCGGACGTGGGGATCACCGGTGACCGCGTCACGGCGGTCGGCAGGCTCGACGGCGCCGAGGCGGCGTCCGAGATCGACGCGTCCGGCCGGCTGGTGGCTCCGGGCTTCGTCGACTGCCACGTGCACGGCGACGCGGTGGTGTTCGACCCCGCCGTGCAGCTCGCCGCGCTGCGGCAGGGCGTGACCACGTTCGTGCTCGGGCAGGACGGGCTGTCGTTCGCGCCCGGCTCCGCCGAGACCGTCGCGTACGCGTCCCGCTACTTCGCGGCGGTCAACGGCCCGCTGCGGGAGGGCCCGCTGTCCGTGGCGGAGCTGCTCGACGGCTACGACCGCGCGGTCGCGGTCAACACCGCCTACCTGCTGCCGCACGGGACGATCCGCTACGACGTGATGGGCGCCTCGCCGGCGCACGCCTCCCGCGACGACCTGGCGCTCATGCTGGCGGCGGTCGAGCGCGGTCTGTCCGAGGGCGCGGTCGGGCTGTCCAGCGGGCTGGAGTACCTGCCGGGCCGTTACGCGAACGCCGAGGAGCTGGCCGAGCTCTGCCGCCCGCTCGGCGGACTGCCGTACGTCACCCACATGCGCGCCTACGGCGCCAGGGCCGGGGTCGGCCTCGGCGAGGTGGTGGAGATCGCCGAGCGGTCCGGCGCGGCCGTGCACGTCTCCCATCTGCACGGCCCGGCCGACGTGCTGCTGCCGCTGCTCGACGGGGCGGGCGCGAACGTCGACCTCACCTTCGACACCTACCCCTACCTGCGCAGCAGCACGATCCTGGCCATGGTGGTGCTGCCGCCCACGGTGCCCGCCGCCGACACCGAGAAGGCGCTGGCGATGCTCGGCTCCGGCGAGCTGGACGCCTGGTGGCCGGGGCTGGCGCAGACCTGGCCGCGGCTGACGATCTCGCACGCGCCCGGCCTGGAATGGGCCGAGGGCCTGACCGTCGTCGCCGCGGCGGAGCGCGAGGGGGTGGAGCCGGCGGAGTTCTGCCGCCGCCTGCTCGTCGAGACCCGGCTGGAGGCGGGCTGCGTGGCGGCCCGTCCCGACGAGGGCCCGGAGGGGGAGGAGTCGGTGCGCCGCATGCTGCGCCACCCGTCCCACACCGGCGGCTCCGACGGCATCTACGTGGGCGGCCACCCGCACCCGCGCGGCTTCGGGGCGTTCGCCCGCTTCCTCGGCCGGCACGTCCGCGAGCTCGGCGACTGGACGTGGGAGCAGGCCGCGGTCCACCTGTCGTCCCATCCTGCGCGGCGGTTCGGGCTGACGGACCGGGGGCTGCTGCGGCCCGGGTTCGCCGCCGACGTGGTGGTGTTCGACCCGCTCACCGTCGCCGACCGGGCGACGTACGAGACGCCCAGGGAGCCGGCCGCCGGGGTGGACGACGTGCTGGTCTCGGGGGAACGGGTGCTGGCGGCCGGCGAGCTGACCGGGGCGACGCCCGGGAGGGCACTGCGCTCAAGATCCGCAGGATAGGGTCGGAACCGGGCAGAGGGGGAGTGCGGTGCCGGAGATGCTGGGGCGTTCGGTGTTCGGCGGGGAGCTGACCTTCCCGCTGATGGTCGTGCACCGCGACGCGCTCGACCACAACATCGCCACGATGGCCGCCTTCGCCCGCGACCACGGGATGGAGCTCGCGCCGCACGCCAAGACCCACATGTCGCCGGAGATCGCCGCCCGCCAGCTCGACGCCGGGGCCTGGGGGCTGACCGTGGCCTCGCCGGCCCAGGCGCGCACGGTGCGCGGGTTCGGCGCCGCCCGGATCATGGTGGCCAACCAGGTCGTCGACCCCGCGGGGCTGCGCTGGGCGGCCGCCGAGCTCGACGCCGACCCGGGCTTCACGCTGCTGTCGTTCGCCGACTCGCCGGCGGGGGCCGACCTCCTGGCCTCCTTCGCGGGCTCCCGGCCGTTCCCGGTGCTGGCCGAGCTGGGCCATCCGGGCGGCAGAGCCGGGTGCCGCACGGTCGAGGACCTGCTGGCGCTGGTCCGTCACATCGAGCGGACCGACGGGGTCGAGATAGCGGGGATCGCGGGGTACGAGGGAGCGCTCGACACGGCACAAGAGGTCCGGAAATATCTGGATCTGTTGCAGGAGGCGGTCGAGCACCTCCGCGTCCGCACCCCGATCCTCACCGTCGGCGGCAGCCAGTGGTTCGACGTGATCGGCCGCCACCTGGCCGCCACCCAGGCCCGGATCCTCCTGCGCAGCGGCGCCTACGTCACCCACGACGACGGCTTCTACCGCGAGCGCACCCCGTACAACCGGATGGACGGCGAGCTGCGCCCCGCGCTCGAGGTGTGGGCACACGTCCTGTCCACCCCCGAACCCGGCCTGGCCGTGGTGGGCATGGGCAAGCGCGACGCCCCGTACGACGAAGGGCTGCCCGTGCCCAGGCGAGGCGGCGTCACCGTCGTCGCGATGTGGGACCAGCACACGATCGTGCGCGCCGACGGCCTCCGGCCCGGAGACCTGCTCGCGTTCGGCATCTCCCATCCGTGCACCGCCTTCGACAAGTGGCGCCAGCTGCCCCTGGTCGACGGCGACTATCGGATCGCCGGCACCATCACCACCCGTTTCCAGGAGCAGCAGTGAAGAAAGAGCTGAGAACCACCGAAGGCGCGGCCCCCATCGGCGCCTACTCGCAGGGCCTCGTCGTGGGCGACTTCGTCTACACCTCCGGCATGGGCCCGCTCGACCCGCAGACCGGCGAGGTCGTCGGCGACGACGTCGTCACCCAGACCCACCAGGTGATGCGCAACCTCGGCGCGATCCTGGCCGCGCACGGGCTCGGCTTCGACGACGTCGTCAAGGCCACCGTCCACCTCCAGCACCTCAAGCGCGACTTCGCCGCCTACAACGAGGTCTACCAGTCGTACTTCACCCCTCCGTACCCCGTGCGCACCACTGTCGGCTCGCACCTGCTCGACATCCTGGTGGAGATCGACTTCGTCGCGCACAAGAGCGCCTGAGGGACGCCTGCCGTGGACAGTTCGGTGTTCGCCTTCGCCGAGGACCTGCGCGGCGAGGGCGTCGAGCGGGTGCTCGACAAGATCAGCGGGTACGGGGCGACCGGCGTCACGGTCGGCGCCGTCCATCACGCCGTCCGCGACGTCACCCCGCACGGGCTGTCCCGGCTGACCGTACGCCACGACGGGGCGCACTTCCCCCCGCCCGCCGACCTGTTCTCCGGCCTGCGGCTGCGGCCGCCGGCCGGACACCAGGACACCTTCGACGGGCTGCGCGAGGCGTGCGCCGAGCGCGGGCTCCGGCTGCACGGCTGGAGCGTGTTCCTGCGCAACGCCACCCTCGGCAGGGCCCACCCCGACGTGACCGTCCGCGACTGCTTCGGCGACCGCGGCTCGCCCGCCGACCTGTGCCCCGCCCACCCCGACGCGCGCGCGTACGCGGTCGCGCTGGCCAGGGCGGTGGCCAGGCTCGGCGTCGAGTCCGTGGTGGCCGAGTCGCTGCACTTCCGGCCGCTGCGGGCCGGGCGCTCGTTCGTGCCGCTCGGGCCGATGGACGCCTACCTGTTCGGGCTCTGCTTCTGCGACTACTGCATGCGCCGGGCCGCCGACCTGGGCGTGGACGCCGAGGTGGCGCGCGAGGAGTGCGCCAGGATCCTCGGCGGCGTGCTCGACGGCGACCCGCCCGCCCAGGGCGAGGTGACCAGGGCCGCGCTGACCGCGTACGCCGGGCCCGACGTGGTCGCCTACGCCAGGGCCAGGTCCGAAACCGTCACCACGCTCGTCTCCGACGTGGCCTCGGCCGTCGGCGACGAAGGGTCCAAGCTGGTGTTCGCCGACGCGACCGGCGCCGTCAAGGGCTACGCCGACGGGCTGCCCACCCCCGGGCTGGCCGCCCACGACGCCTGGCGACTGGGCGTCGACCTGGTGGCGCTCGGCGACCTGGTGCCCGCCTTCGCGGTGCTCGCCTACGCCCGCGACGCGGCCAGGGTCGCCGACGACGTCGGCGCCTACCTGCGCTCGGTCGGCAAGGACCGCGAGGTGCGCGCGGTGCTGCGGCCAGGACACCCCGACACCGACTCCGCGGACCGGCTGGTCGCCAAGGCGCGGGCGGCCAAGGCGGCGGGCGCGGCGGCGGTCGACTTCTACGCCTACGGGCTCATGCCGCACCCCGTGCTCGACCGCGTCCCGGCCGCCCTCGCCGAGGTCCGGTGACCCTCATCTCCTCCCGGCGAACGCGGTGGCCACGCCCAGGCCCAGATAGACGACGCCGCTGACGTACCGCAGCGTCCTGGCCCGGCGGGCGAGCCGGCCGCCCAGCGCGCCCGCCGCGACCGCGTACACCACGTCCGAGATCAGCCCCAGCACCAGCAGCGTGAGGCCGAGCACCACCACCTGCAGCGCGGGCGACCCCGCCGCCGGGTCCACGAAGTGCGGCAGGAGCGCCAGGAAGAACAGCGTCACCTTCGGGTTCAGCACGTTGACCAGCACGCCCTCCAGGAACACCGCGCGCAGCGGCTGCGCGGGCGGCTGCCGCTCCGCTCCGCCGTCCTTCGCGGTGAACGCCCGGATCGCCAAATAGACGAGGTACGCGACGCCAGCCCACTTCACGACCGCGAACAGCGTCGCCGACTGCGAGATCACGTACGACAGGCCGAGCGCGGCCGCGGCGATGTGCACGAGCGTGCCCACCTCCACCCCCAGCGCGCTCGCCAGCCCCGCCGAACGGCCCTGCGCGAGCCCTCTGGCGGCGATGTAGAGATGGTTGGGCCCGGGGATCAGCACCAGCGCCATCGAGGTGGCGGCGAACAGCAGGAACGTGGTCGGGGAGATCATGCCTCCGACTGTACGGGCGCGTTTGGTCCTGGATTAAGGCCAATCAGCCGTACAAATCGTGGACCAAAGAGGTTGTCGGTCACCCGTGGGATAGTGGCTGCGTGAACGGTTCCCTCGTCGGACGCGCGGCCGAGCTGGCTCGGCTCGTCCGCGTGCTCGACGCGGCCGCGTCCGGCACCGCCGGGGTCGCGCTCGTCGGCGGCGACGCCGGCATCGGCAAGACCCGGCTGGCAGCCGAGCTGGTGGCAGAGGCCCGCGAGCGCGGCTTCCGCGTGCTCGCCGGCCAGTGCGCCGAGCTCGGCGACGCGCTGCCCTACCTGCCGCTCGCCGACGCCCTGCGCGGCGCCGAGCCCGCGGTGGCCGCGGCCGCCGCCGCCCACCCGCTGCTCGGCCAGCTCCTGCCCGGCACCGAGACCGCCCCGCAGGCCGGCCTCACCCAGCAGCGGCTGTTCGGCTCGCTCCTCGGGCTGCTCCACGAGATCCAGCCGGTGCTGTTCGTGATCGAGGACCTCCACTGGGCCGACCGGTCCACCCGCGACCTGCTCGTGTTCCTCAGCCGCATGGTCCAGACCGAGAGCGTCTGCGTCGTCGGCACCTACCGCACCGACGACATCCACCGACGGCACCCGCTGCGCTCCGTCCTCGCCGAGCTCAAGCGCCTGCCGACCGTCACCGGCGTGGAGCTGGGCCCGCTCGACGCCGACGAGATGTCCGACTACGTGTCCACCTTCGGCGCCGTCGGCGCCCACGACCTCAACCTCATCGTCACCCGCGCCGACGGCAACCCGTTCTACGCCGAAGAGCTGTTCGCCGCCCTGGCCGAGGGCGAGAGCCTGCCCGACGGCCTGGCCAGCCTGCTGATGTCCCGCGTCGAGGTGCTCTCCCCGGCCGGCCAGCAGGTGCTGCGCGCCGCCGCCGTCGCCGGCCGCAGGGTCGAGGACGAGCTGCTCCGCGAGGTCGCCGGGCTGCCGCTGCCGGAGTTCGAGGAGGCGGTGCGGGAGATCGTCTCGCGCGGGCTGCTCCGCGTCCACGGCCAGGGCTACGCCTTCCGCCACGCCCTGCTGCAGGAAGCCGTCTACCACGACCTGCTGCCCGGGGAGCGCACCCGCCTCCACGCCGCCTTCGCCCGCCTGCTCACCTCACCCGCCGAGCTGGCCCACCACCACCTCGCAGGCCACGACCTGGCCGGCGCGCTGGCCGCCTCCGCCCAGGCCGGCCGCGAGGCCGAGCGCCTCGGCGCCCCCGCCGAGGCCCACAGCCACTACGACCGCGTGCTCAGCCTGTGGGACCGCGTCGACGACGCCGCCGAGCTGGCCGGTGAGAGCCGCGAGACGCTCGCCTTCCGCAGCGCGGTCGCCGCCGCCGACAGCGGCGACAACCACCGCGCCATCACCGCCCTGCGCGCCCAGCCCCAGACCTCCGAGGTGAGTGAGCGGCTCGCCTACTACCTCGTCGAGGTCGACGACCTCGACGCCGCCGTCACGGCCGCCGAACACGCCGTCGAGACCGCGACCGACCAGGTCTCCCTCGCCAGGGCCCTGGCCACGCTCGCCCGCGCCCTGATGTGGACCGCACGCCACTCCGAGGTCGAGGCGCTCGCCCACCGCGCCCTCGACACCGCCCGCGCCGCGGGCGCCAAGGACGCCGAGACCAACGCCCAGCTCATCCTCGCCATCTACACCGAGGTCCACCACGGCCTGGCCAAGGCCCACGACCTCGTCCGGCTCGCCACCGCCCGGCGCAGCGGCGACCTGGCGATGGACCTGCGCGCCCTGTTCCACCACGCCCGCATCCACTTCGACCAGGGCCGCATGGCCGAAGCGGCCGAGGTCGCCGACACCGGCATCCGGCTCGCCTACGAGACCGGCCTCAAGTGGAGCATCTACGGCACCGAGCTGCGCTTCCTCCGCTTCCTCATCCACTACGTGTCCGGCGACTGGGACCAGGCCGAAGCGGTCGCGGCCGGCTTCGGCGCCCGCGTCGGCACCACCCCCGAGGCCCTGCTGTCGTCGTTCGCCCTGTTCATCGAGGTCGGCCGCGACCGGCCCGCCGTCGAGAGCCGCCTCGGATGGCTGCGCCCGTTCTGGCGCGACCAGCTCACCGCCTACATCTCCCGCGGCCTGGCCGCCGAACACGCCCTGTGGCACGGCGACCCCGCCACCGCCCTCGACCACGTACGCGCCGCCCTCGACATCCTGGTGCCCGGCGACCCCGGCACCGTCCGCATCGCCGCCGTCGGCCTGTGGGCGCTCGCCGACCTCGGCACCACCGAAGGCGCCGACGACCTGCTCGCCGCCGCCCGCCACGCCGTCGAATCCGGCATCCTCGGCGAGCGCGTCCACATGGGCCCCGAAGGCCAGGCGTGGGCGCTGCGCGCCGAAGCCGAATGGCACCGCGTCCACGGCCGTCTCGACCCCGAGCTGTGGCGGCAGGTCGCCGACACCTTCTCCTTCTTCCCCTACGAGGAGGCGCGCGCCCTCTGGCGCCTCGCCGAGGCCCTGCTCGCCTCAGGCGACCGCGACGCCGCCATGACCGAGTGGTCCCGAGCCGAAGCGACCGCCACCAGCCTGCGCGCAGAACCACTGCGCCGCGCCCTCGCCGACCTGGCCCGCCGCGCCCGCTTCAGCACCGGCGGCGCCGACAGCGTCCTCACCGCCCGCGAGCAGGAGGTCCTCGCCCTCGTCGCCGAAGGCCTCACCAACAAGGAGATCGCCGCCCGCCTCTTCATCGCCCAGAAGACGGTCAGCGTCCACGTCTCCAACATCCTCGGCAAACTCGACGTCTCCACCCGCACCCAGGCCGCGGCCACGGCCCGCCGCGACGGCCTCATCCCGTGACGAGGTCCCGCACCACCTGGATCAGCTCACCCGGATCGAACGGCTTCGTCAGATAGGCGTCGACCCCGATCTCCCTGCCCCGGCGCTTGTCGTCATCCTGCGCCCGCGCAGTGATCAACACCACCTTGATGTGCCGCGTCGCCTCGTCACCGCGCAACCGCTCAGCCGTCGTCCACCCGTCCAGACACGGCATCATCACATCCAGCGTGACCACATCAGGCCGCACGTCCAGCACCCGATCAAGGCAATCCTGCCCATCGGTGGCCGTCACCACCTCGAACCCCTCAAGGTTCAGATTGACGGCGATGAGCTGACGAATGACCTCGTCATCGTCCACGACCAGAACTTTGCCCAGAACCTCACCCACGGCGGTCAAGCTAGCGGTAGCAGAGCGGTGACGGGGGGTTTTCCGGCGATGTGTTGGCGGACGGTTATCTGGTGCCGAGGGGGTCCGGAATGCTGGTAGCCTTGGTTCTCGTTGAGCCCCCTTAGCTCAGGGGATAGAGCACCGGCCTCCGGAGCCGGGTGCGTAGGTTCGAATCCTACAGGGGGCACACACCATCAGCCAGGTCAGATCTCGTCTGACCTGGCTTTTTGCTTGTTTACTCAGCCGTGGGCCCCTGAAGGACGTGCTATCGGCTCGCGTACGGAGTCGTGCTCTGTCAGAGCACGCGGGGGAGGCCGAGAGGCGAGCCGCCCTCGTCACACTCTCGTCACGAGGCCACCCCATACGGACCGCCCTTGCCCTCAGCGCCTCGAAGACACTGACGGCTCAGGAGGGCGGCGGCGCTGTCCTCGGCGAGATCCTCGGCATGCGGGGGCAGGGCCGCGCCGGCGCGCAGGTGACGTCGGACCAGCGCGAGCGGCAGGTCGATCAGAGCGAGGGTGACGCGGTCGGCGGACTCGGGGGTGTGCGGTTCCAGGGTGTCGGCGAGGGTGGCGAGCGCCGCGTGGACGCGCTGGTTGC
The DNA here is from genome assembly GCF_050936535.1 of Nonomuraea sp. CA-218870. Lineage (NCBI taxonomy): Bacteria > Bacillati > Actinomycetota > Actinomycetes > Streptosporangiales > Streptosporangiaceae > Nonomuraea > Nonomuraea sp. CA-218870. Next base: position 1,955,053 of record NZ_JBNJMN010000001.1, read on the forward strand.
CCGCCTCGGCGCGCCGGCGGTGCGGTTCGGACCAGTGAGCGCGGTCGAAGTCGTCCGCGCCGTAGAGCAACACGGTCGCCTGCTCGGGATGGGCGCGGCTCCAGGCGACCACCTGGCGAGCCGCGGCGCGTGCGACCTGCGCCGCCGCGTCGCGGGTGGGGGTGCCGACAACGGCGAGGTATCCCTCCTGGAAGGACTCCACGGTGCGCAGCCACGTCTCGGCGAGCAGGTCCGTACGGGTGGCGAACCGGTGGTAGATCGAGCCGTTCGGGGCGCCCAGTTCGGCCGCGACCGCGGACATGGTCACGGCCGCCGGACCGGCCGCCGCGGCCTTGCGTACGGCGGCGTCAACGAACTGGTCGGCGGTGAATCGGGCTGGCCTCGCCATGAAATGGAGGATACTCTCCTGAATATTAGAGGGATGTCTCTGAAACCCGATAGGGAGGACTCGATGGGCGTGTACAACGTGCACGAACGCCTGATCCACGCGGAACAGAGCGAGGTCGGGTCATTGATCGACTCCCTGGCCGGGGAGCACGACGCGCTGTGGCCGCGCCGCGACTGGCCCGCGATGCGCCTGGACCGGCCCTTGGCCGTCGGAGCGGCAGGCGGACACGGTCCCATCCGCTACACCGTGATCGCCTACGTTCCCTCCACCTGGGTGCGCTTCGGTTTCGGCGCCCCGCGCGGCTTCGACGGGTTCCACGAATACGCCGTGCTGCCCGTCGACGAACACCGGACCCTGCTGCGCCACACCCTGGCCATGCGCGTCCACGGCCCTGCCCGTCTCACCTGGCCCTTGCTGTGGCGGCACCTGCACGACGCCTGCGTGGAGGACGGCCTGGACCGCGCAGAAGCCACCTGGAGTCCGCCGGCGCGCCCCGCGCGCCGGAGCCCTTACGTCCGCCTCCTGCGCGCCCTCCTCGCCCGGACCGTGGCCAGGTAGGCAGCCGCCGTGCGATCAGCGGCGGCCGCCGGGCCGGCGCCGTCCCCGCCGGGTCACGGCCAGCGCACCTCCGGGGTGCGTTCGACGAACTGCGCGTACGGCTCGAACGCCCGCTCGACCTCCGCCCGGTCGCTTCCGCCGAGCGGTGTGAGCGGCTGAACGGCGATCCGTACTCCGCTCTTGGTGAGGGTGCGTGTCCAGGTGGCCACGACCCGGCCGGCGCGTACCACGGTGGACCGGAAGATCCCGTTGCCGCCGGGGATGATGGCCGCCTTGTGCTCGTCGGCGACCATGAGCGAGCGGTCCTTGTAGCCCAGCAGGTATTCGTCGAACCCCGGCAGCACGAGCACCTCGTCGTCGCCGGCCGGGGGAGGGGTGGTGTCGAGGAGCGCGGCGTCGAGGTACGTCTCCAACCCTTGGACGGTCACCCGGGCCAGCGCGTCGCCGGCCACGGCGATGCCGCGTTTGGCGTCGGTCGCGGTCAGGCCGGTCCAGCCCGCGAAGTCCTGCCGGGTGGTCGGTCCGCGGCCACGGAAGTAACGCAGGGCGATGGTGCCCAGCGCCTCGTCGCGCTCCGGCCGGTGCGGGTCGGGGGCCCACTCGTCGAGCAGCACGAAGCTCTGCTCGTTGCCGATGTTGGGGGCGATGCACAGCAGGCCCCGCTGGCTCGCGTACCACAGCAGGTGGTAGCCGCGCTGGCCGCTGGTGTCGATGCCCTTCTCGGTCAGCACGGCCAGGCATTCCGACCGGCTCAGCCGCCCGCCGCCGGCCAGGGCCGCGCCCAGCACCTCCATGGCCTGGAGGGCGGTCTCCTCGGAGAGGCCGAGTTGCTCGCGCCGCCGCGCCGCGCCGTTCAGCACCCGGACGCCCATCAGCTCGACCATCCAGCGGGCGTCGCGGGAGGGGACGAAATGGATGGTGCCGCGCATCGGCCACGTGCGCAGCGCCTCACGCCGCTCCAGCGCGGCGGTGACGTCGGCGGCGGTGTGTCCGGGCAGCCGCGCGCCGAACGACCACAGACCGCTGGCCAGGTCCTGCGCCTGCATCGCCCCGAGCCAGGTCACCACCTCGGCCACGCCCGTCGCCCGGCCGGCGCCGGTCGACGCTCGTAGCAGCAGGCTGGACATCCGCAGGCCGAGCGCCTGCTGGGGGGTGAGTTCCACCGGTCCACCGTATCCTTCGCCGCCGACAATCCGGCGAGGTGATCAGGCCGGGGAGGTATCGAGGAGCGGGGCTTCCGCAGCCAGTCGCCGCAAACGTGGTCGGGGATGAACTTTTCCAGCTGTCAAGAGCTGCCGACGCATCCGGGGCACGGCCTCCAGCCGCTGGCCTGCGCGTCCGCTGCGGGCATTCTCAGGATTTTGTGCAGGCGGTTGCCTTGGATTTCGCTGCCGTATCGGCCCGCCAGGAACATGGGGCAATCCTCGCCGGCGTGGTAGCAATCGCTGCCCCTCGTAGTGATCACCTGGGGTAGTTCTGTCATGCTCTGGCCGCCTCTCGAGAGCTTTGGGAACGCCGGAGCGCATCGGTAATCACTCCGACTATGACCGCCCTGCGAAATGAGCCGCTACCGATTGGGAAAGTCCGAGCTTCGGGCTTCTGGAAGTGCGGCCGGACTTGGTGGTCTTCTTGTCGTGTGCGTCGTCACCGGTTGGCGCGCATCCAGTCGGCGAAGGCCGCCAGGCCCTCTTCCGCGCCGCGGCGGCCGATGCCGATGCGGAAGCGGTCGGTGGGCGTGGGGGTGAGGTCCGAGCGGTAGATGCCGGCGGGCAACAGCAGGACGCCGGCTTCCTGTACCAGGTCGGCGCAGAAGGTCTCCACGCCGTCGGCGCCGAGGTAGCGGGGGTAGCTCACGCAGCCGCCGTCCGGGGCGCGCCACTCGAAGTGGTCCGCGAACTCGGCGAAGAACGCGTCGAACGCCGGCAGGTTGGCCGCGATGAGGGCCCGGTTGCGGTCCAGGATCGTCTCGCGGGCCTTGAGCGCGATGCGGGCCAGGACCTCGCTGGGCGCGGAGTTGCAGATGGTGGTGTAGTGCTTGGCCCGTTCGAGGCGGGACAGGAGGGCGCGGTCGCGGCAGACGATCCAGCCGATCCGGAGTCCGGGCAGGCCGAGGGCTTTGGAGGTCACGTTCAGGGACAGCGCGCGTTCGGACAGGTCGGCCGCCTGGGGCAGAGTGCGGGCCGGGTCGCGTTCGAGGCCGCGGTAGACCTCGTCGCTGAACAGGTGGATGCCGCGTTCGTCGCAGAGGTTCACCAGGGCGGTGAAGTCGGCCACGTCGATGACCTTGCCGGTGGGGTTGTGGGGGAAGTTGACCGAGACGAGGCGGGTGTTGGGGCGGATCGCCGCCGCCACCTGGTCGAGGTCCAGGGCCCAGTCGTGGTCCGGGTCGAGGGCCACGCCGGTGACGTCGCACAGCGACAGAGGCACGGTCTCGGCGGACTGGTAGTTCGGGGTCAGCACCACCGCGTGGTCGTCCGGGCCGAGCAGGACGTGCGAGGCGAGGTAGAGGGCCTCTTCGGCGCCGGCGAAGCAGAGCACGTCGTCGGGGGCGGCGTGGGCGTACGTGGCGGCGATCACCTGGCGCAGGGCCGGGTCGCCGAAGGTCTCGGTGTAGCTCAGGGGCAGGTTCTCGAAGGCGTGCCGGTCCTCGTCGCCGGCCAGGGCGAGCAGTTCGGAGAGAGTCATGGTCTGGGCGTCGGAGGCCGTCAGGTGGTGACGGGCGGTGAACTCCCACCGGGAGAAGTAGGTTTCCAGCCGGAAGTCGGGAAGTGCGGTCACGGTCGATCCTCCGTACGTGGGGCTCGCAGCTCCGCCAGCAGGCTGTAGAGGGTGGAGCGGGAGACGCGCAGGGCGCCGGCGACGACCGGCGCGGCCCGGCGCACCGCGAGGACCCCCTCCTCGTCCAGCCGGCGGAGCACGGCCAGGCGGTCCTGGCGGGTCAGGCGTTCGACCGGGTTGCCGGTCTCTCGGACCTGGGCGCCGATCACGTGCTGGACGCGTTCGCGCCAGTCCTGTTCGAACAGCGGCTGAGGGCGCGGCACGGTCGGCGCGCCGAACGCGGACAGGACGGCGGCGGCCTGTTCCAGCGGCGTGCGGTCGAGGTTGACGCACAGCACCGCCGACGTCTCCCCCTGGGGGTCGCGCAGGATCGCGGTGATGGAAGACAGGCGGCGACCGTCTACCAGCAATTTCTCGTACGGTCCGTACACGTCTGTGGCTGACGGGGGGAGTTCGTCGAGTTCGCCGAGGAAGGAGGGGTCTCCGGGGGCGCGCGAGGTCATGGGGTTCCAGATCTCCAGCACCTGATCGGTCTCGGGATCGTGCAGGACGACCTCGGCGTACGGGCTGAGCAGCAGGGCGACAGCCTGGCAGACCGGGGCCCACGTCTGGACGCGGGGATCGGCGGCGGTCATGACTGGATCGTATGTCTGTTCTGGACAAACAGTCCAGGGAATCGGGTGAGGGAGGACGGACCGGTGAGACCATCGCCTGGAACGAGACGCACGCGCCGCTGTTCGAGACCGGCGCCGAACGCTACGCCTGGCTGAGCTCCGCGGTGACCGTGGCCGTCAACGAGCCGGCGCTCGACCCCGTCGACTACCGGGTCTACCGCATCGGCTGACCGCTGGAAGATCGCCGGTGTGCGAGGGTTGCGGTGGGTCCATGCGTCGTACCACCTGAAGGGAAGAGGATACGTTGCAGGAGTCAGAGGTCACACGTGCCGTCGCCGCGGCCAGGTCGATCGCCTCGTCACTCGGCCTGGCGGCCGCCGACGCGGTCGTGCTCCACAACTCGAACAAGCTCACGCTGCGGCTGCTGCCGGCCGACGTCGTGGCCAGGGTGGCGCCCCTGGCGCACGGGATCGCGCGGTTCGAGGTCGAGCTCGCCCGCCGGCTCGCCGAGGCCGGATGTCCGGTGGCCGCTCTGGACCCTCGGGCGGAGCCACGGGTCTACGAGCGTGACGGCTTCGATGTCACGCTGTGGACCTTCTACGAACCGGTGACTCCTCAGGAGCTGTCCCCGGCCGGCTACGCCGCCGCGCTGCGGAGCCTGCACGCGGGGATGCGCGAGGTCGACGTCCCGGTGCCGCACGTGACGGACCGGGTCGGGCACGCGCAGCGGCTCGTGGCCGGCCGCGACCACACCCCGGCGCTCGCCGACGCGGACCGGGAGCTGCTCGGCGACACGTTACGGAGCCTGGGGCGGATGATCGGCGAACGCGGCGGCGCCGAGCAGCTGTTGCACGGCGAGCCGCATCCGGGCAACGTGCTCGTCACCAGGGACGGGCCGCTGTTCATCGACTTCGAGACGTGCTGCCGCGGGCCGGTGGAGTTCGACCTGGCCCACGCGCCCGAAGAGGTCGCCGAGCACTATCCGGGCGTCGACCGGGAGCTGCTGCGCGCGTGCCGGATCCTCATGCTCGCGATGGTCACCACGTGGCGCTGGGAACGGGACGACCAGCTCCCGGACGGGCGCCGGCTGGGCACGGAAGGGCTCGGGCGGATCCGGGCGGAGCTGGACGCCCTCCGAGGGGGGCACCAGCCGGCCACCTGATCACGCACCGCGGGAAATAGCATGAATCTCGCCCAGTCAGGTGCGAAGCTGGCGCTGTGAGTGACACACGGACCGTGGTCCTGGTCGAAGGAGTGAGCGACAAGTCGGCTGTCGAGGCGCTGGCGGAGCGCCGTGGCTGCGACCTGGCCGCCGCAGGGGTCTCGGTGGTGGCGATGGGCGGCGCCACGAACATCAGGACGTACCTCGGCAGGTTCGGCCCCGCGGGCAGCGGCCTCCGGCTGGCCGGTCTGTGCGACGCCGGCGAGGAGGAGGACTTCCGGCGAGGGCTGGAGCTCGCCGGCTTCGGCTCCGGTCTCGGCCGCGGCGACATGGAGGCGCTCGGGTTCTTCGTGTGCGTCGCCGACCTCGAGGACGAGCTGATCCGCGCCCTGGGCGCCGATGCGGTCGAGCGCGTCGTCGAGGCGGAGGGCGAGCTCGGCTCGTTCCGTACGCTGCAGAGGCAGCCCGCGTGGCGCGGCCGGGCCGCGCACGACCAGTTGCGCCGGTTCATGTCGGCGGGGTCCGGCCGCAAGATCCGCTATTCCCGGCTCCTCGTCGCGGCGCTCGACCCCGGCCGCGTGCCGCGTCCGCTGGACTTGCTGCTCGCCCATCTGTGGGGCAGCCGGACCGGGTGAAGGGAATCGCCCGCCGTCGGCGGTCGCGTCAGGCGGGCGAGGGATCGTCGATCGGTTCATGGATCTCGTTGACGGGCGGGCCGGAGTCAGCGGTCGTACACGGGCCGAGGGCCGGTCGCCGGCTTTTCGAAGATCAGGCTCGGCGCCGGCGTCAGGCGGGCGCCGAGCGCGCGGGCGCCGATGACCATGGCGGCGGCGGCCAGGACGATGTCCTTGAAGATGTACTGGGCCTCCAGCGTCGGGGCGCCGGGGAACAGGTCGGTGAAGAACAGTGCGTACGGTGCGAAGAAGCCGGCCAGGGCGCCGGTCATCACGACCAGTCCGGTTTTCAGTAGCCTGCCGGTGACCAGGGTGAGGCCGATGAAGACCTCCATGCCGGCGATCACGAACTGCGCCGCGTAGCCCGACAGCAGGCCTAAGGACAGCTTCTCCAGCGTGGCCACCGAGAGTGCCTCGGCCGGGCTGACCCCCGGGAAGAACTTGAGGGTGCCGAAGGCCACGAAGACCAGCCCGAGGCTGACGCGCAGCACGTCGATGCTGTGCCTGGACAGCCAGGTGGCCAGCTTGGAGATCGCGTTCTCGATCATTTGGTGCTCCCCGTCGATGTCGTTTCCGTCTGGATCCAGACTGACGAAACGGGCGGCGGGAAACGTCCGGCGAGGGGAGGCAGTCGGTCTACGTCCTCCCTTGTACGGTGGGCCCCGGGCCTACCGCCGCACGTCTAGGGGACGGCCCTTAGGGGGAGCGGACGGCCGGCGGCAGGTCAGCGGCGGCGGGAGGCGCAGGGCACGCAGGTCCGGACGGCCGGGAGGATCTTCAGGCGTTCGACGGGGATGCGCCGCCCGCACCTGGCGCAGGTTCCGTAGGTGCCGTCGCGTAGCCGCTCGGAGGCGCGGTCGAGTTCGGCGAGGTGGGTCCGGGCCTGGTCGAGGAGGGCCTGGACGTGGGTCCGCTCGAACGCGGTGGACGTGCCCTCGGGGTCGTGCTCGTCGTCGGGGGCCGTCAGCGCCGACGACGTGACGATCTCGTCCCGGTCGCGGCCCAGCAGGGCGATGCGGCCGATGGTCCTGCGGCGGTCGGCGTCGAGGAGTTCGCGTACGGCCGCCTGCTCGGAAGGGGAGAGCGCGGCGTCACGGCGGCGTCCGGTCATCATGGCCCCTCCCCTTCCCCACAGGGAGTGCTCCAGATCTGTCGACGGGGTGGGAACGCCGGGGGCGGGACCTCCGCCCCCGGCACCCGCCCCCGGCTTACCCGTTGTCCTCGCCGTAGATGGCCGCGATCTCCTTGGAGTCGGCCCAGCGGCTGTAGGTGGGCGACTGCGGCCAGCCTTCGGGCGAGTCCTGCCACTCCTCCTGGCGGCCGTACGGCAGGAGGTCGATCAGCGCGAAGGAGTGGCCGATCTGCTCGGTGCCCCGGCCGTTGGTGTGCCAGGTGCGGTAGACGGTGTCGCCGTCGCGCAGGAACACGTTGACGGCGAAGCCTCCGCCGGGCGGCGCGCCGACGTCGGCGCCGAACGGGCTGTTGGCGGTGGAGTACCAGGTCATCTTGTTCCCGACCCGCCGCTTGTAGGCGAGTGCCTCGTCGATGGGGCCCTGGGTGACGATGACGAACCGGGCGTCGTGGTTGTCCAGGAACTCCAGCCGGGTGAACTGCGAGGTGAACCCCGTACAGCCCGGGCACTGCCACTCCTTGCCCGGGAACCACATGTGGTTGTAGACGATCAGCTGGCTCTTGCCCTCGAAGACGTCCGCCAGCCGGACCGGTCCTTCCTCGCCCTCCAGCGTGTAGTCCGGCATCCGCACCATAGGCAGGCGCCGGCGCTGGGCGGCGATGGCGTCGAGTTCCCGGGTCGCGGCCTTCTCCCTGGCCCGCAGCGCGTCGAGCTCGCGCTGCCAGGTCTCGGCGTCGACGACCGGCGGAAGCGCGTTCGTGGCCATGGTGTCTCCCTGATGACGTGCGTTTCCTTATCTGTTCAGAGGTAGACCTACCCGGGCCGCAGAACTCATCGGCGCGGGGAGATTTTGCCTGGGTCCCGGTTCCGCGGGCATTCCCTGGTGGGCCGCGGCATCGCCGGCGCGGGCCGGGTGACCGGGCCGGACGGGCCGGGCGATTGGCCGCCCGCTCCGGCGCCGCTCCGATATGGTGACCACGCTGTGTGAGCAGATCACCACGTACCACTCCCCGCCCGGACGAGGAGGATGTGTGAGTCCACTCCCGACGCGCATGGCCGACCGATGGGGGAGACGCCGATCCCAGGGCCGGATCTACTGGCATGTCCTGTTGGGTGACGACCCGCACGCGCGGGCCGTCGCGCAGGACGCCCGTGATCGCCTGGAGGGCGTGCCCGGGCTCGACCCGGTGCCGCCCGCGTTCCTCCACCTCACCACGTTCGTCGCCGGAAGCGCCGACGAGATCACCGGGGACCAGGTGGGCGTGATGGCTCAGGAGGCGGCGGGCCAGCTCGCCCGGGTCGAGCCGTTCACCGTCACGCTCGGCCGTGTGCTGTACGACCCGGAGGAGGTCGCGCTGGAGGCGCGGCCGGCCGAGCGGCTGCGGCCCCTGCTGGAGGCGGCGAAGTTCGCCACGCGGGCGGCGACGGGCCGCGACGGCTACCTCCCTCACGGTTCGTGGACCCCGCACGTCGCGGTGGCCTACAGCAACGCGGACGGCCCGGCGGCCCCGGTGATCGAGGCGCTGGGGGAGCGGCTCCCGGATCGGGAGGTGACCATCCGCAGCATCCACATCGTCGAACAGGACGACGCGACGGCGACGTGGCGGTGGCGTCCGATGGCGGAGGTCCGGCTGGGCGCGTCGTGAGCGCCGGCCGGTAGTGCCTGCTGTACTCCGGGTCTCCAGCGCACGGGATCGATCATGGCGGCCCGCGGCGGGAGTCTTGTACCCGTCACCACGACCACCGACTCCGACGGGGACCGACCACCATGTTCACCAAGATCACTACGGGCGCGCTCGCCGCGCTGGCCGCGCTCACCCTGACCGCCGCGCCGGCGACCGCCGCCGCCGGGAAGGCCGAAGCGGGCCGGGCCGCGACAGGGAAGCCCGAGACGGGCCGCGACGACGCCCTGCGCAAGGAGCTGGAGCGGCTCGTCAAGGAGCACGGCTTCCCCGGCGCCCTCGGCACGGTGCGCGACAAGAACGGCCGGGTCCGCCACGTCACGGCCGGCGTCGCCGACCTGAGGACGAAGGCGAAGATCCCGGCCGACGCGTACGTGCGCATCGCCAGCAACACCAAGACCTACACCGCCGTGGTCGCGCTGCAGCTCGCCGGCGAGGGCAAGATCGATCTGGACGCGCCGGTCGAGAAGTATCTCCCCAAGGTCATCCGCGGCAACGGCAACGACGGCCGTAAGATCACCGTCCGGATGCTGCTGAACCACACCAGCGGCCTGCCGAACTACACCCAGGACATGCCCTCCATCCTGGAGGTGCGCGACAAGTACCGGGAGCCGTACGACCTGCTCCGCCAGGGGCTCGGCCACAAGCGCCTGTTCCCGCCCGGCAAGGACTGGGCCTACAGCAACACCGGCTACGTCGCTCTCGGCCTGCTCATCCAGGAGGTCACCGGCCGCCCGATCCAGGAGGAGATCACCAAGCGGATCATCAAGCCGCTGGGGCTCAAGCACACCTACTGGCCCGGTCCCGGCGTCCAGACCATCCGCGACCCGCACCCTGCGGGCTACCACTTCGGCGAGTCCGGGGCGAAGCCGGTCGACGTCACGGAGATCGACCCGAGCTGGGGCTGGGCGGCCGGCCAGCTCATCGCGAGGCCGAGCGACGTGAACCGCTTCTTCGTGGCCCTGATGGGCGGCAAGCTGCTCAAGCCCCAGCAGCTCAAGGAGATGAAGGAGACGGTCAAGCTGAAGAACTTCCTGCCGGGCTTCGAGTACGGCCTCGGCATGTTCAAGATCAAGCTTTCCTGCGGCGGTCACATCTGGGGCCACGGCGGCGACATCGACGGCTACGAGACGCGCAACGGCGTCACCGAGGAGGGCCGGGCCGTCTCGTTCGCCCTGACCGCCCTGCCCAAGCCGGCCGACGAGAAGGCCGCGCTCGCCGCCTTCCAGTCCCTCGACCGCGTGTTCTGCGCCACCGGCTGACCGCTGAACCAGGACAGGTCACCCCAAGGGTGACGATTGATATGTGAAAGCGCGTGCAGTTGAATGATCGCGTGCGAGCTGGCCGAGTGATCTCGCCGGTCCTGGTGGGCCGGGAGAAGGAGCTCGCCCAGCTCGTGAGAAGGTGTGGGCGCTGCCGACCGAGAAGGTCACCAAGGGCCGTGTCGAGGCGGGCAAGGGACTGCCGGAGGACCTCGCGGGCAAGGACCTGCGCGGCGCGCTCGTCCTGATCGACGCCGAGCCGGCGCCGGGCGTCATGGGGAACGCGTGCGGCCTGCGGATCGAGCGCGTCGGGCCGATCAGGGACGCCGGCACCGCCGGCATCCTGGCCTTCAACGACAAGCAGGGCGCCTGCCCGATCCCGCTGGCCATCACGCAGAAGCCTACGTGTTCCGGCCATACGAGGACGGCCGCGTCCCCGACTCGACGCACTACAAGGTCACCGAGCGCGGGCTCCACCGGGTCGACCTCGAGGTGCCCGCCGGAGCGTACATCGGGGCCTCGATCTGGCGGAGCACCTGGCGTACCGACGACGTCACCTATCTGGGCACCGGCACGGACGCCGTGAACTGGGCTCTCCCGCTGCCGCAGCGCCGGTCGCAGTGGGTCTGGCCGCTCGATCCCACGATCGTGCACTCCACGGGCATGTCCGCGCGGACCGGTACGGACCCGGCCGAGGAGGTCGAGGAGACCCGCTACCGGGTCGGCGTCTTCGACAAGCGGGGGAGCACCCGGGAGCGGTGGTTCGCCACACCGAGCACACCGGGCGCCGCGACCGCCTCCGACAAGGTGTTCGCGCCGGCCGACCCGAAGGCGAGGGCGCCTATCGGCTGACGGTCGCCGACGACCGGGAGGACGTGGAGTGGACGTTCACCGCCCCGCCGGGGCCCCGAGCACGCCAGACCCGGCCTGAACTGCTACGCCTGGTGGATCGAGGGACCGCTGGAGCACTGCCGCACCACCCCGGCGGTGTACGTCAGCTACGACCTCGGTGACAGCCTGTCCATCGAGAACACGGTGGCCGCGGGCCGCCGCCACAAGCGGTCCGGCCGCCAGGCCAGTTTCAGCCCGTAGTGGAGCACGTCGATGGACGGGTTGCCGTATGCGGGATAGATCGGGCCCCTGACCGGTTGCGAAAGACCCTTGCTGTAAGGGGACTTGTCGTCCGCGAGGGGGTGGCGGCCGCCGAGGCGGTGCCGCAACAGGTGGCAGTGAGGGCCGCGACCAGGCCGATTAACGGTAATTTCCGCATTCGCGCCATGATAGTGATCCTTCGATTAATCAGAGCTGTGTGAAAGTTTCACCAGCCTTGTCGGCGCTTGATCTCCAGGTGAAGGCGATAGCCAGGTCTATTGGCTCCTGAGTCTCGCCGATACATTTCGGGAATCGTTGACAACTTTCGGGGCCGGATTGACACTGTCGCCATCGACCTCCGGCCACCGGCCTCGCCGGGGTCGTACCACGCTGTCCGCCTTCGCGAGGAGGAAGCACCATGCACGGCGCCCCCGCACCCCCGAAGATCCGCAGCCGCGGCGGCCTGGGCTCGCTCGTCCGCCGCTCCTGCGCCGTAGCCGCCGCTCTGCTCATGGCCGTGGCGATGCCCGGCATCGCGCACGCCGCCCCCATCACCTCGAACCAGACCGGCAACAACAACGGGTACTTCTACTCGTTCTGGACTGACAGCCAGGGAACGGTCTCCATGGAGCTCGGTTCCGGCGGCAACTACAGCACCTCCTGGCGCAACACCGGCAACTTCGTCGCCGGCAAGGGCTGGAGCACCGGCGGCCGCCGGGCGGTCACCTACTCGGGTAGCTTCAACCCGTCAGGCAACGCCTACCTGACGCTCTACGGCTGGACGCGGAACCCGCTCATCGAGTACTACATCGTCGACAACTGGGGCAGCTACCGGCCTACCGGTACGTACAAGGGCACGGTCTCCAGCGACGGCGGCACGTACGACATCTACGAGACGACCCGCTACAACGCCCCCTCCATCGAGGGCACGAGGACGTTCAAGCAGTTCTGGAGCGTCCGCCAGTCGCGGCGGACCGGCGGCACCATCACCTCCGGCAACCACTTCGACGCCTGGGCCAGGAACGGGATGAGCATGGGCAGCCATGACTACATGATCCTGGCGACCGAGGGCTACCAGAGCAGCGGGAACTCCAACATCACCATCGGCGGCAGCGGCGGAGACCCGGGCAACCCCGGCAACCCCGGTAACCCGGGCGGTGGCTGCACCGCGACGCTCTCCGCCGGCCAGCAGTGGAGCGACCGCTACAACCTCAACGTCGCGGTCAGCGGATCGAGCAACTGGACCGTGACCATGAACGTGCCGTCCCCGGCGCGGATCCTCTCCACCTGGAACATCAGCGCCGGCTATCCCAGCGCCCAGACGATGACCGCCAGGCCCAACGGCAGCGGCAACAACTGGGGGGTGACGATCCAGCACAACGGCAACTGGACCTGGCCGACGGTCTCCTGCAGCGCGAGCTGACCCCAAGATCGCGGCGCGGCGGCTCCGGGCCGCCGCGCCGCCTTCCCGCGCCCGAGACGCGCCCCGCCGGAACACGGTGAGGTGCAACCTCCTGCCCGGCGGGGTGCGCCGGCAGGGTGCGCTTACCTCGCCGAGGACCTACTGCAGTGCGTGCTGCCCCGAGTCACCCAGCGCCCACCCGCCCGAAGAGGGCTTCTCCCACGACGAGGCCACGCTGGACAGGATCATGCTGCGCCGCGCGGACGGCCGCGCGGACGGCCGCACGGTCGCGTACGCCCTGAACGTCGGCACCGGGCGGACGCGGCGCCTGGTGAGCCTTGAGCCGGAGCGCGCCGGGCTGACCCTGGTCGGGCCCGGGATCAACCGGCTCTTCTGACCGCCCGCCCGCCGCGACCGCTCTGACCAGGAGCGACATCCCACCCCCTGTCGTACGGAGATCGCGGCATCACCTACAGTGAGGGCCATGGATGCGGAGACGGACCGGTTGATCGGGGTGGCGACGCGGCTCTACGCCGAGCTGGGGTACGACTGGACGTCGATGCGGATGATCGCCGACGCGGCGGGCGTCGACGTGGAACGGCTGACCCGGCTGGTGGGCGAGAAGCCGGAGCTGTACCAAGAGGTGATGGTCCGCGCCGTCCAGGCCGAGCGGGAGGTCATGGATCAGGCCCTGAGGTCCGCCGCCCCCGGCCTCCAGGGCGCGCTCGACCTGGTCGACGCCTATCTCGACTTCAACGTCGCGCATCCGGAGTATCTGGCGCTGTGGCTGCACCGCTGGACCGGCGACGCCACCGACACGCCCGACATGGAGGACCTCTACTCGCAGCCGCTCGCCACGGAGGTGGTGGCGGCCGTACGAGGGCTCCTGCCGGCCGACGTGAACGGCCACCACCTCGTCTGGACCATCGTGTGGTGCGTGTACGGGTTCCTGTCGGGCGGCATGCGCCGCGTGTCGCCCGACTGGCCGCAGAAGCAGGGGGAGCCGGCCGGGCCGGACGAGGTGGAGGACTTCCGGGCTTACCTGCACACCCTGGTCCGCCGCATGACCGTGCCCCTCACCTGACGGGGTCAGCCGATCGCGCCCCGCTCGCGCAGCGCCGCGACGTCCCGCTCCGAGTAGCCCAGTTCCTCGCGCAGCACCTCGCCGGTGTGCCGGCCCACGGACGGCGCCGGGCGCGGCGGCTCCTGCTCGCCGTCCACGACCAGCGGCGAGCCCGCCGACAGGTGCGGGCCCACGCCGGGCTGGTCGAGCATCCCCAGCACGGGGTTGCCGGCCAGCAGCGCCTCGGGGTCCGCCGCCAGCTCCTCGAACGTCCGGTACGGCGCGTACAGCAGTCGCCGGGCCGACAGCGCCGCCTCCACCTCGGCGCACGGCCGGGCCGCGAACCACGGCTCCAGCAGCCCGCCGATGACGGCGCGGTGCGCGTACCGGTCGGCCTCGCGCCGGAAGTCGGCGCCGAGCGCCCGCTCCACCGCCTCGACGGCGGCGGCGAGGCCCGTCAGGGCGAGCAGGTCGGACCAGTGGCGCGAGGTGAGCACCACGAGCATGACGCGCCGGCCGTCGGCGGTGCGGAAGTCGCGCCCGTAGCCGCCGTACAGGTGGTTGCCGTCCTTGGTCCTGGGCTCGCCGCCGAGCTGGGCGTCGGCCAGGTAGCCGAGGTTGGCGACCATGGACAGCGCCACGTCGCGCAGCGCGACCGTGATGCGCCGCCCCTCGCCGGTCAGCAGCCGGTGCCGCTCGGCGGCCAGCAGCCCGGTCGACAGGTAGAGCCCGGCGGCGATGTCCCAGGCGGGCAGCACGTGGTTGACCGGCCCGTCGATCCCGGCCGGCCCGGTCACCGCGGGCAGCCCCGTCTCGGCGTTGACCGTGTAGTCGACCGCGGTGCCGCCGTCGCGCCTGCCGGTGAGCAGCGCGTGGATGAGGTCCCCGCGGCGCTCGCGGAGCTTCTCGTACGACAGTCCGGGCAGGTCGGCGTTGGCCACCACGACGCCGCGCCGCTCGATCAGGTCGGCGATGACCGCGCGGCCCTCCTCGGAGCGGAAGTCGACCTCGATGGCGCGCTTGCCCTTGTTGAGCCCGGTCCAGTAGAGGCTGGTGCCGGACGGGCCGAGCGGCCACCGGGAGCGGTCGGCCTGGCCGCCGATCGGCTCCACCCGGACCACGTCGGCGCCGAGCTGCGCCAGGGTCATGCCGCACAGCGGCGTGGCCACGTACCCGGAGAGCTCGACGACGCGCAGCCCCTCCAGCGGTGCGGACATCAGCGACCTGCCTTTCTGGCACCGGCGGCGGCCCGCGTCTCGGCGCCGTCGATCCGGGCGACGCGTTTCTCGTCGGGCGTCACGCGCGGGCCCCGCGCATCAGCTCGCGCCCGACGATGAGCTTCTGGATCTCGCTGGTGCCCTCGTACAGGCGCAGCAGGCGCACGTCGCGGTAGATCCGCTCGACCGGCACGCCGCGCATGTAGCCGCTGCCGCCGTGCACCTGGACGGCCAGGTCGGCGACCTTGTCCGCCGCCTCGGTGCAGAAGAGCTTGGTGGCCGAGGGCGCGAGCCTGCGGTCCTCGCCGGTCAGCCAGAGCCGGGCGGCCTCGGCGGCCATCGCCCGGCCGGCCATGCACAGGGCCTTCTGCTCGGCGAGCATCGCCTGCACGAGCTGGTAGTCGCCGACCGGCCGGCCGCCCTGCCGGTTGTGCGCGGCGAACGCCACCGACTCGTCGAGCGCCCGCTCCATCAGGCCCACGGCCACCGCCGAGATGTGCAGCCGGCCGCGGGCCAGCACGGTCATCGCGGCCCGGAATCCGGCGTCGACCTCGCCGCCGATCAGCGCGTCCGCGCCGAGGCGGACCCCGGTGAACGCGACCTCGGCGGTCCAGGCGCCCTCCTGGCCCATCTTGGCGTCCTTCGGCCCCACGGTCACGCCGGGAGCGTCGGCCGGCACCAGGAACACCGCGATGCCGCTGCCCGCCGCGTCGGCCGGCCGGACCCGGGCGAACACCACGAACAACCCCGCGATCGGGGCGTTGGTGATGAACCGCTTGGTGCCGTCGATCACCCAGCCGTCGCCGTCGGGCGCCGCCGAGGTCTTCAGCCCCGACGGGTCGGAGCCCGCCTCCGGCTCCGTCAGCGCGAACGCCGCGGTGACCTCGCCGGACGCCAGCGACGGCAGCCAGCGCTCCTTCTGCGCCTCGGTGCCGAACCCGACGAGGACCTGGCCGGCGATCCCGTTGTTGGTGCCGAACATGGACCGGAACGCGAGCGTGGTGTAACCGAACTCGAAACCGAGCCGGACGTCCTGGGCGATGTCCAGCCCGAGTCCTCCGTACTCGGCGGGGATGGCGTAGCCGAACAGGCCCATGCCGGCCGCCTGGCGGCGGAGGTCGTCCGGGATCGCGTCGGCGTCGGCGATCTCCTGCTCCCTGGGTACGACCCGGGTGCGGACGAACTGCCGGACCTGGCGGAGGATCTCATCGAACTCGTCGGCTGCGACCATGTCCCTGGCCTATCGAATAATGTTCTGTCGTGTCAACGTGGGTCACCGGTTGCGGTAGCGGCCGGGGCGCTTCTCGCGGAAGGCGGTCATGGCCTCGGCGTAGTCGTCGGTGGCCTGCACGATCGCCATGTGGGAGGAGATCAGGTCCAGGCTGGTGCGCAGGTCGGCGCGCGCCGACTGGTAGACCGCCCGCTTGATCATCGAGATGGCGATCGGCGGCTTGGCCGCGATGCCCCTGGCGAACTCCATCGTCTCGGCCATGAGCGCCTCGTCGTCGTAGACCCGGTTGACGATGCCGAGCCGCAGCGCCTCGTCCGCGTCGACGAAGTCGCCCGTCATCAGCAGTTCCATGGCCTTGGCCGGGCCTACCAGCCGGGGCAGGAAGTAGGCGCCGCCGTCACCGGGGATCAGGCCGATGCGGATGTAGCCCTCGGAGAAACGGGCCGACCGGGCCGCGAACCGCATGTCGCACATGAGCGCCATGTCCATCCCGGCGCCGACCGCCACCCCGTTCACCGCCGCGATCAGCGGCTTGTCCAGGTCCTCGACGGCCCGCGCCACCTTGTGCACCCGGTCGGTCAGCATGCGCTTGCGCTCGATCGGCGTCGCCTCGATCTCGTCGAGCGCCTTCAGGTCCACGCCGCTGCAGAAGCCCTCGCCGGTGCCGGTGAGCACCACCACCCGGACGTCCTCGTCCTCCTGCGCCTCGCGCAGCGCCCGCGCCCAGGCATTGATCATCGGCCAGGTGAACGCGCCCAGGTAGCGCGGACGGTTCAGCCGGATCACCGCCACGCCGCCGTCGACCTCGTAGATCAGCTCGTCCTCGGCCTCGGCCACCGGCTCTCCTCTCCCTGGGCGAACACCGGGACGAGCTTCTCATAGCGCCCCACCCCGGCTCGCGCCCGCCCGGCGTCGTCCTCTACCGTCTGCCTCATGTCGACCTTCAGCCCCGTGGCCGCCCCCACCGTGCTCGACCTGCTGACGCTGGAGAAGCTCGAAGAGGACCTCTACCGGGGGGCCACCGTCTTCGAGGAGCCGTTCCCGCTGTACGGGGGACAGGTCGCGGCCCAGGCCCTGGCCGCCGCCGGCGACACGGTGGCCCCCGATCGGCTGCCGCACTCGCTCCACGGCTACTACCTGCGCAGCGGCGACGCCGCCCGGCCCACCGTCTTCCGGGTCTACCGCGACAGGGACGGCCGGTCGTACTCCGCCCGGCGGGTGGTCGCCATCCAGAACGGCAAGGTCATCTTCAACATGTCGGCGTCCTTCCACGTCCCCGAGCCGGGCGTGGACGTGCAGATGCACCCCGCGCCGGACGCGCCGGACCCCGACGGGCTCGCGCCGGCCCAGCTGCCCCGGCTGTTCTCCATGGAGAGCCGCCTGCCGCCGCAGCCGTACGCGGCCGCCGAATGGCCCACCCGCTTCTGGGCCCGCTGCACCCAGGACCTGCCCGGCGGTCAGCTCCTGCACGCGTGCGTGCTCACGTACCTCTCCGACATCTCCAGCGGGCTGACCGGCATCCCGCACGGGGGCGGCGGGCGCTCGGGCTCCAGCCTGGACCACGCGGTCTGGTTCCACCGGCCGGCCGTGATGGACGAGTGGGTGCTGATGGACCTCGTGCCGCACACCGTGGCCGCCGGGCGCGGCTGGTACACCGGCACCATCCACACCCGCGACGGCCGGCTCGCCGCCAGCATCACCCAGGAGACGTTGTTCAGGAAGCCGCGCTGACCAGCGCCACGTCGAACCGGACGGCGACGTCGTCGTCCAGCTTGAGCGCGCCGAAGAACGCCGAGTACGGCTTGACGCCCCACCGGCTCTGCGTGACCGTCGCCGCGCCCCGCACCCGCTCGCCGTCGAACCGGCAGTCGAGGGTGAGCGGCCTGGTCTCGCCCGCCAGCGTCAGCTCCCCCTCCACCCGGAACGACTCCCGCGTGCCGCTCACCTGACCGGACCGGAACGCGATCGCGGGGAACCGGTCGGCGTGCAGCACCTTGCCGCCCATGGTGCGCTCGATGTCGGCCCGGTCGGAGTCGGTGAGCGGCTTCACCCCGCCCGTCCCCGACACCACCCGCAGCGACCCGGCGTCCACGTCGACGTTCACCCGGCAGGCGCCCGGGTCGTCGGCGTCCACCAGGGCCTCGCCGCTCCACCGGGTCACCTCGATCGTGAGATCGTGCCCGGCCTTGGCGCCCAGCCCGGTGCGCTTGGTCTCGACCAGCAGCCGCCCCGTCTCCGGGCCCAGTGTGTACGCGTCACCCATGACCGCACGGTACCCACCGGCGGCGCTCCGGAACGGCGGCGTGGTCTGACGCGTCCGCACTGAGACGAGACGGTCCGTCTTGACAGTGTGAGATCATCGGTGCAGCATGTGGAGGCGAGACGCAACGTCTCGTTTTTATACAGGACGAGGGGGTGGGCCCGTGTCACGGGTCTGGTTCATCACCGGGGCCTCGCGAGGGCTGGGCAGGGCGTTCACCGAGGCGGCGCTGGCCGAGGGAGACCGGGTCGTCGGCGCGGCCAGGAACGTCGCGCCGCTGGAGGAGCTGGCCGCCGGGCACGACGGGCGGCTGGTCCCGGTGGCGCTCGACGTCTCCGACCGAGCCGCGGTGCGCGAGGCGGTGGACGGCGCTGTCGCCTCGCTAGGGCGGCTCGACATCGTGGTCAACAACGCCGGCGGCCTGCTCATGGGCATGATCGAGGAAGCCGCCGAGGAGCAGATCCGGGCGCACCTCGACGTGAACGTGCTCGGCGCGGTCTGGGTCTGCCAGGCCGCCGTGCCGCACCTGCGCAGGCAGGGCGGCGGACGGATCCTGCAGGTCACCTCGATGGCGGCCGGCGTCGGGTTCGCGTCCGTCGGGTTCTACGGCGCGGGCAAGGCCGCGCTCGACTCCATCACGCAGGCGCTGGCCATGGAGGTGGAACCGTTCGGGATCAAGGTGACCAACCTGCAGATGGGCGGGTACGACACGGGCCTGTTCACGACGGGCACCACCGTGGCCGAGCCGCTGGCGATCTACGACCCGCTGCGGGAGAAGCTGGCCGCGATGTGGGGAGAGGACACCGGGCCCGATCCGCGGACGGCCGCGCCCGTGATCATGGAACTGGTCGCCCTGCCCGACCCGCCCCGGCGGCTGATCGTGGGCGCGGCCTCGTACGACCTGGTCGCCGAGCTGGACCGGGCGCGGGCGGAGGAGTACCGGGCCTGGGAGCACCTGAGCCGCAAGGCGGCGGGGTGATCGCCTGTAGTGACTTATCCAGAGAATATGGGGATATGTCGTTTTTAGGGGACGACCCACACCCGCAGGCACCCACCGACCGGCCCCTCGACGCCCCGCCGGCATCACCCCCGGACCACCCTCGGCCAGAACCACCCCCGGACCAGCCCCGGACGCCTCCGGCCGCGCCTGGGCCGGGTCCGGTCCTGGACGGGCTCGGGGCGGGTCCGGCGAAGGGGCGTGGCCGGGGTGGGGGGAGGAGGAAGGCGTCGCGGGGTGGCGGCTGGGACGTCCGCAGGACGCGGCGGGGAGGCGGGACGTACAGGCCGGCCGATTTCGGCGCCCCGCCGTACGGGCCCGACGGCCCGGTGCCCAGGCTGTACGCGTCGGAAGGGGAGGCGGCCGGCCGGCGCGGAGCCCTGGCCGTCGGGCTGACCGTCACCCTGGCGGCGCTGCTCATGGCCGGCCTCACGGTCAACGCCATCGACGTCCGCCTGCGGGCGGTCCCGGCCCCGTCGGCGACGCCGCCCGCGTCGACGACGGAGGAGCCGCGGCGCACCCCCGCCAGGCAACCGCTGACTCACGAGCTGAGCCACGAGGAGTTCGGCGACCGGGACCACGCCCGCGTGCCGAGGGCCCGCAAGGTGGGCGGCTGGGACCACGACACCTGCGACCCCGTCGACGGCGAGGGCCGCCCGCTGGCCGGGCACGGCTGCGACCACGCCTCCGAGTCCGCCTACTCCGCCCGGGACGGCAGGCTCAAGGCGGTCCAGCTCCTGCTGGCCTTCCCCACCCAGGACCGGGCCGAGGCCGCCGCGCTCAGCCTGTCGCTGCGCTCGTCGGCGGCGCTGCGCTGGCGGCGGGGCGGCACGCACGACCGGTACGCGTACGGCAAGGTCGGCGTCGGCGCGGCCGGCCCGTACGTGGTGGTCACGGTCGTCACCGCGACCGAGGGGGCCGCCGGCCGGGCGCCGGCGTTCCACGGCGCGCTGCACGCCGACGCCCTGGAGCATGTCGCGGCCCTGTACGCGTCCTGAAGGCGCCATGCCGACCGACGGCTCCGGGCCCCGGAGCTTTTACCCATTTCTGGGGCCTGGCCTCCTGTGACGCCGCCGGGACCGGGTAGCCGCTGGGTGGGACGAAGGGGGTTAAATCATGCGACATGACGACTTCGTCGGCCAAGTACAGGCGCGAGGACGCCTGAGTGACCGGGCGCACGCCGAGCGGGCCATCCGGGCGACGCTGGAGACGCTCGGCGAACGCCTGCCCGAGAGCCTCGCCGACAAGCTCGCCGCCCAGCTGCCGCACGAGATCGGCGAGAACCTGCGCCGCACCGAGGTCTACGGCGGCCTCGGCACCGGCGAGCACTTCGGCCGGGAGGAGTTCATCCAGCGGGTGGCGACGCGGGCCGGATGCGACGGGCGCCGGGCGGTGTTCCTGGCCCGGGTGGTGTTCGAGGTGACGGACGAGGCCACCCAGGGCCGCATCATGGCCAAGGTCCGCGAGAGCCTCACCCAGGAGCTGCGCGAGCTCGCGACGGTCGGCAGCCAGGGCCACCTGTGACGCCTGTCGCGTGATCAGCGGAACTCGCGCCGCTCGGCCGTCCAGGCGGCCGCCCGCTCGCTCGGCGTGAGGCCGAGCCCCGGCCGGTCGGGCACGAGCATGCGGCCTTCGCGGATCTCCAGCCGCTCCTCGAAGAGCGGCTCCAGCCACTCGAAGTGCTCCACCCAGGGCTCCTGCCCGTACGCCGCCGCGAGGTGCAGGTGGATCTCCATGGCGAAGTGCGGGGCGAGCTGCACCCGGTGGTGCTCGGCGAGGGCGGCCAGGCGCAGGAACGGGGTGATGCCGCCGATCCGCGGCGCGTCCGGCTGCAGGACGTCCGCGCCGCCGGCGCGCAGCAGCTCGGCGTGCTCGGCGACGCTGGACAGCATCTCGCCGGTGGCGACGGGCGTATCGAGCGCGGCCGCCAGTGCCGCGTGCCCGGCGTGGTCGTGCGCGTCGAGCGGCTCCTCGATCCACACCAGGCCGAACTCCTCCAGCGCCCGCCCCATCCGGGCCGCCGCCGGCCGGTCCCACTGCTGGTTGGCGTCGACCATCAGCGGCACGTCCGCGCCCAGCCGTTCGCGGGCGGCCCGCACCCTGGCCAGGTCGGCGCGCCCGTCAGGCTGGCCCACCTTGATCTTGATGCCGCCGATGCCGCGCTCCAGCGCCGCCGCGGCGTTGTCCAGCACCCGCTCGATCGGCGCGTGCAGGAACCCGCCGGAGGTGTTGTAACAGCGCACCGAGTCGCGGTGCGCGCCCAGCAGCTTGGCCAGCGGCAGCCCGGCCCGCCTGGCCTTGAGGTCCCACAGCGCGATGTCGAAGGCGGCGATGGCCTGGACGGCCAGCCCGCCGCGCCCCACCGACGCGCCGGCCCACGCCAGCTTCTCCCACAGCCTGGGGATGTCGTTGGCGTCCTCGCCGATCAGGTCGGGGGCGAGCTCGCAGGCGTGGGCGTACTGGCCGGGACCGCCCGCCCGCTTGGAGTAGCAGAACCCGAACCCCTCCAGGCCGCCCTCGGTGGCGATCTCGGCGAACAGGAAGGCCACCTCCGTCATCGGCCGCTGCCGCCCGGTGAGCACCTTGGCGTCGCTGACCGGCACGTCGAGCGGCAGGTAGACCGAGGACAGGCGGACCCGGGCGATGCGGTCGAGGGGGTTCATGGGGCGGATCATGCCGGTTTGCGGGCCCGTACGTAAGAGAGCATCACCGGCAGGTCACCCTCGGCCTCGATCCGGAGGCCCGCCCCGGGCAGGAGCGTGCGGAGCATCCCGTACGGGTCGCCGTGCCTGGCGGGCCCGCCGACCACCTCGGCGAGCCGCCGGGCCAGCGGGCGCGACGGCAGCCGGTACTCGGCGACCAGCAGCCTGCCGTCCGGCCGCAGCACCCGGGACATCTCCCGGATCGCCGCCTGCCGCGCGTCCTCGGGGATGTGGTGGACAGCCAGGCTGGACACCACCGCGTCGAACGACTCGTCGGGGAACGGCAGCGCCTGCCCCTCGCCCACCAGGTAGTCGCAGTTGCCAGGGGCGCGCCCGCGGGCGTAGCCGATCATCTCGGGGGACGGGTCGATCCCGGTCACCCGTCCCGCCGGGCCGACGACGGGCGCGACCACCCGGGTCAGGTAACCGGTGCCGCAGCCCACGTCCAGGAACCGCTCGCCCGGCCTCGGTCCGGCCTGGATCGCCAGGCGGGTGAACACCTCACGCCGGGCGCCCAGGAAGCCGAGCGCCGAGGTCAGCTCGTAGGCGCGCGGGTGGCTCATGACGCCGGCGGCGCCGTGCCGGTCGTGGTGGTGGAGTGTGCGCAGGGCCATGGCCAGCATCATGCGCGGACGGGCGTGGCGAGGTCAACGACCCCGGCCACGCCAGGACATGACAGCTGTCATGTCCTGTCGATGACGGGACCGACTGGTCCCGCCGCCGCCGCTCGGCCAGGCTCGTGCGTGACCAGGAACCGAGATCCGGAGGTGACGGCACATGTCGATCCTGACAAGGGCGCTCGCGGGGGTGAGCACGCTGCTCCTCGCAGGGACGCTGGCGGCGCCCGCCCAGGCGGCGGCCCCGCCCGGCGGCGGCGAACTGCGCGAGACGCTGGAGGCGATCCACGAGGCCGGGATGTACGGGGTCTACTCCGCGGTGCGCGACGGCGGCGCGTCGTGGAAGGGCGCCTCCGGCGTGGCCGACGTGCGGACCGGGCGACCGGTCAAGCCGGACATGGTGCACCGGGTGGGCAGCATCAGCAAGACGTTCACCGCCGTCGCCGTGCTCCAGCAGGCCGAACGCGGCAAGATCGCGCTGGACGCGCCGGTGAGCCGCTACCTGCCCGAGCTGATCACCGGTGACGCGATCACCGTGCGCATGCTGCTCAACCACACCAGCCACGTCGCCGACTACGTCCCCGGCGCCTTCCCCTCGCTGCTGGAGGGCTCCCTGGACAGCCTGGAGGAGCACCGCTACCGCCGCGTCGAGCCCGAGGAACTGGTGCGGCTCGGCCTCGCGTTCCCGCCCACCGGTCAGCCCGGAACGACGCCGGGCTCGTACTCCAACACCAACTACATCCTGGCCGGCCTGCTGCTGGAGAAGGTCTCCGGCATGGACGCCGAGCGGTACATCACCCGTCACGTGATCCAGAAGGCCGGGCTGCGACACACCTCGTTCCCGCGCACGCCGCGCATCCCCGGCCCGAGCTCCGGGGCGTACGAGTCCTTCTACGGCCTGTTCGACCCGCCGCGCGACTTCGGCGTCTACGACATGTCCTGGGCCGGCACCGCCGGGGCCGTCGTCTCCACCATGGACGACCTCAACCGCTTCTACCGGGAGCTGCTGAGGGGCAAGCTGATCGGGTCCGGGACGCTGGCCGAGATGCAGCGGACGGTGCCGGTGGCCGCCGGGGGCGGCCTGATCCCGTACGGGCTCGGCATCTACGCGGCCGACCTGCCCTGCGGCCGGTTCTGGGGGCACGACGGGGCGGTGTGGGGCATGCTCACCCAGTCCTTGTCCAGCCCCGACGGCAGCCGCCAGATCTCCGTGGGCCTGAACCGCGCCAAGTACCAGACCATCGACGAGAACGGGCAGCTCGTCCCGCACGCGATCGACTACGCCTTCGCCGGCCACCTGCTGGCGGCGCTCTGCGGGCCCGCCGAGGCCAGGACGCTGTCGACGCCGTTCACCCCGTTCCAGGCGGACCGGTTCCGGCTCAAGCGGTGAGCCGCGCCACCAGCCGGGGGACCGCCTCGCCGATCGGGTCCCTGATCACCTCGTCGGCGATCCGGTCGTACGGGGTCGGCTCGGCGTTCACGATGACCAGCCGCGCCCCGCTCCGCGCAGCCAGCGCGGCGAGCGACGCGGCGGGCATCACCTGAAGGGACGTCCCGATCGCGACGAACACCTCCGCCCGTTCGGCGGCCCCGGCCGCCTCGGCGACGACGTCCTCGGACAGGTTCTCGCCGAACATGACCGTGGTCGTCTTCAGGATCCCGCCGCACGCCAGGCAGGCGGGGTCCTGCTCACCCGCGTCGATCCGGTCCAGCGCCTCGTCCAGCGTCGAACGCTCCCCGCAGCCGACGCACACCACCCCGAACATGTTGCCGTGCAGCTCCAGCACCCGCTCCGGGTCCGACCCGGCCTTCTGGTGCAGCCCGTCGACGTTCTGCGTGATCAGCCGGTCGAGGCGGCCGGCCCGCTCCAGCTCCACCAGCGCCCGGTGCGCGGCGTTGGGCTCGGCGGCGCGCACCGGGCT
This sequence comes from Nonomuraea sp. CA-218870, assembly GCF_050936535.1. Taxonomy (NCBI): domain Bacteria; kingdom Bacillati; phylum Actinomycetota; class Actinomycetes; order Streptosporangiales; family Streptosporangiaceae; genus Nonomuraea; species Nonomuraea sp. CA-218870. The sequence goes on from NZ_JBNJMN010000001.1 coordinate 1,979,806, forward strand.
GTCGCGCCGGAACCGCCAGGACCGGCGCCGGATGTCGGGGTCGGCGAGGTAGTAGCCGATGGTGACGAGCTTCTCGTGGTCCGGATCTCTGCGCCACAGTCCGCCGGGGCCCCGGTAGTCGGGGATCCCGGACTCGGTGGAGATGCCGGCCCCGGTCATGACGGTGATCACCACTCCATTGTCCCGCGGTGCGGCGGGCCGGAACGCGCGAGGCAGGGCGGAGCCCTCTGGCAAGAGCGGTGCCTGCGTGACCGCGCGCCTGCGCCGCCCCGGCCGCCGGGTGGTCGGCGTCGACCGGTCCGCCGGGATGGCCCGCGTGGCGGCGGGGCGGATGCCCGGAGCGGTGGCGCTGGGCGACGCGGCCCGGCTGCCGCTGCCCGGCCGCGGCGCCGACGCGGTCGTCATGATCTGGCTGCTGCACCTGCTGGACGCCGACCTGTCGGCCGCCGCGCTGCGCGAGGCGGCGCGGGTGCTGCGGCCGGGCGGCACGCTGATCACCACCGTGGACAAGGACGCGGCCGCCTACCACGGTGACGATCCCGCCGCCGCGCTGATCTCGCCCGTACGGGACGCTCACCTGGCCCCGCCGGCGGACACGTCGGCCCGCGTGGCGGCTATCACCGGTCTCGCGGAGCGGGGCAGGGTCGCGTTCACGGGGCACGGCCAGGGCCGCAGCCCCCGGCGCTGGCGCGAGCTGCTGGCCGAGGGCGGGCGTCACTGGGCCGCGAAGGCCGGCCCGGAGGCGCCGGCGGGCCTCGACAGGCGGCTCGCCGCGCTGCCCGCCCAGGACCGGCCCGGCCCCGACCCGGTCTACACGCTCGCCGCGTTCGGTTGACCTTGACGTAGCGTCAACGTGTCTCATGGAGGCATGCGGATCGGCGAACTCGCCGCGCTGGTCGGGGTCTCCACCAGGACCGTGCGGCACTACCATCATCTCGGGCTGCTGCCCGAGCCGGCGCGGACGGCCGGCGGCTACCGCGAGTACCGGCTGCGCGACGCCGTGCTGCTCGCGCGGATCCGCCGGCTGGCCGAGCTGGGGCTGTCGCTGGACGAGGTACGCGACGTGCTCGCGGACGACCGGGGCAGGGACCTGCGCGAGGTGCTCCTGGAGCTGGACGCCGACCTCGCCAGACAGCAGGAGGCCCTCGCGGCGCGGCGGGCCCGGCTGGCCGCGCTGCTGGAGGAGGGCGAACTGCGGCCCGACTCGGCCGTGTCCCCCGGCATGGCGGCGGTGCTGCGCGACCTGACCGTGCGGGGGTCGAGGGTCGCCGAGATGGACCGGGAGATGCTCACACTCATGGACACGACCGCCGGTCCCGGCGACCGTGACGAGGTCGTCCAGCTGATGCGGCCGCTCGCCGAACCCGGCATGCGCGACCGGAGCCAGGAGCTCTACCGGCGGCTGGACGAACTGGGCGACGCCCGGCCGGACGACCCCCGGGTCCGCGAGCTGGCCGCCGACGCCGCCGCGCACCTGCCGGACGAGCTGGTGCGCCAGATGGCCGGGCACCTGCCGCCGACGGGCGGGCCCTGGTTCGACGCCCTGCTGGAGGAGCTGACACCGGCGCAGGCCGAGGTGTTCCGGCTGATGGTCGACCTGGTGAGGGAGAGAACGTGAAAGCGCTGCGCCGCATCATGAGGTTCGACGCCAAGGGCCTGGCAAGCCTGGTGCTGTGGGTCACCCGCCGCCGGGACGGCGTGCCGCCCGGCGCGCTCGCCGCGTCCTACTCCCGGGCCCAGTCGGCGACGATGATCCTGCTCCTGGTCGTGATGGGCGGCGAGGCCGTGGTCGTGGAGGTGGTGCTGCGCGCCTTCGACGTGCCGGCCGCGATCCGCGTGCCGATCCTGGCGCTCGACCTGTACGGGCTGCTGTTCGGGTTCGGGGTGGTGGCCGCCTGCGTCACCCGGCCGCACGTGGTCACCGACCGGGAGCTGCGGATCCGGTACGGGGTCTTCTTCGACCTGCGCATCCCGCGCGAGCTGGTCGCCTCGGTGCGCACGGTGCGCGGCTACAACGAGTCGGGCCTGGTCACGGTCGACGGCGAACGGCTGACCGTGGCGGTGGCGTCGCAGGTGAACGTGGTGGTGGAGCTGTCGGAGCCGGTCACCGCGGTCAGGCCGCTGGGCGCCGAGGCGGCGGTCACCACGGTGCGGTTCTTCGCCGACGAACCGGGGCCGCTGGTGGCCCAGCTGCGCCCGGCCGCGGAGCCGGCGTCCTAGCCGGCCGCGTACGTGAAGACCAGCCCCAGCCAGACCCAGCCCACGATGATCGTGGCGCGCTGCACGAGCCCGCTTCTCGGATGGTCGTTCTCCCACGCCTGGCTGAAGGCGACGAAGCCGGCGCCCAGGGCGGTCGCCGTCAGGGCCGAGTACCACTTCCATCCCGCGTCGGGCAGGACGAACACCGCGATGAGCGCGCAGAGGGGCAGCAGGCCGAAGACGAGCGCCCCGGCCCAGTCGTGCAGCCGGTGCCGCGTCGACACCGCCTCCGGGGTGGTGTCGGGCGTCCCGGGCGGATAGCCCCGCATCGGGTCCATCGGGAACACGCCCGAGGCGACCAGCGCGAGCCCGAACACCGCGATCGCGGCGGCGAGCGGCACGCTGCCGAGCGCGCTCCCCAGGGCGACCGCGCCCACAGTGATCGCCAGGCCGCACAGGATGAAGTTGGCCCCCTGCACCCAGCCGCGGGGGCCGAGCGCCAGCGCGCTCACCGGGTGCCGGACCGGCCGGTATCCCGGCCGGGTCCAGCCGTCCAGCGTGAACGTGACGACGAACAGCCACGAGCCGAGCGCCCCCAGCCACAGGAGCGCCGTCATGCCGGCGCCAGGAGGTCCGCCGGCCCTGTCACGGAGGTCGTCAGCGCCGCTCGTCCGGCCCGGTCTGGAGGCATGGATCGACTCTATGCCGACCGGACCGGATCCGCGTCGGGACCGCCGCTACCGGCAGCGGTCTCCGTTCAGGTGGAACACCTCCGGCGACGGGTTCGGGCCCGCGGGCGCGGTGGCGGCGAAGCCGAACACGGCCGTGCCGCCGGCCCGCAGCCGCCGGTCGCTCTTCGCCGTCACCACCGGCCCGTCCTGGGAGACGGCGGCGCCCCAGGAGTTCCTGACACGCTGCGCGCCGGGGAACGACCAGCGCAGCGTCCAGTCGTCGAGCGACTTGCCGCCGGCGTTGCGCACGGTGACCTCCGCCGTGAAGCTCCGGCCGCCGCGCGCCGTGTAGCGGACGTCGCAACCGGCGCGCCCGGACCGGTCGGCCAGGAACGTCGAGATCCAGGCCAGCGGGGCGTTCCAGTTGATGGTCAGCTCGTTCGTGGACCACGACTCGATGTGGTCCACGTAGCAGAACTGCGGCGCGCAGCCCTGGAGCAGCCGCTGGGCGACCGGGTCCTGGATGGCCGAGTTCGGTCCGCCGGACAGCGTGCCGCGCGGCGGGTTGGGCAGCGAGGAGTCGAGCTGGCGGGCGTACCAGCGGCTGTGCTGGTTCTGGGACGACACCTCGCCGTAGCCGGTCACGTACGACTGGTTGAGCGCATTGCGGCCGAGGATGTAGTCCATGCCCTCGCGCACCCCGGCGCGGTACTTCTCCTTGCCGGTCAGGTCGTAGGCGACGGCCATCACGACCATGTTGTTGAGCACCAGGTTGTTGGAGCCCCAGTCGTAGTCAGGCGGGTTGTACGGCAGCCCGTACGGGTGCTCCCGCTGGGTGGCGAGATACTTGTCCGCGCCTTCCAGCACCGAGCGGCGCACCCGCTCGCGGTCGCGGATCGCGTTCGGCACCGTCGCCAGCTGGAGGCGGCCGAGCTGGGCGGTGTTGCCCCAGTCGAAGCCGCGCTCGCGCCAGATGTCGCCGGTGTGGTGCGGCGAGGCCAGCACGAAGTCGGCGAACCGCTTCTCCCCGGTGGTGATGAACAGCTCCGCCGCCGCCCAGTAGAACTCGTCGCTGACGTCGGAGTCGGGGTAGGCGCCGCCGCCGATGCCGTCGTTCGGGTCGGCCAGGCGGTCGGGGTTGGCCACGGCCGCCGCCCACGCCCGGCGGGCCGCGGCCAGGTTGCGCGCGGCGAACGCGGCGTCGTACGGGGCGAACACGCGGGCGGCCTGGGCGGCGGTCGCGGCCAGGTTGAGGGTGGCGGCGGTGGACGGCGGGTGCAGCTCGCGCGGCTGCGGGTCCAGGTGCGGCATCAGCGGCAGCCCGGTCCACTGCCGGTCATGGATCTTGTGGTGCGCCATGCCGGCCAGCGCCTCGCCCTGCGGGACCTCCATGCTCAGCAGGAACTCCTGCTCCCAGCGGGCCTCGTCCAGCACGTCGGGGACGCCGTTGCCGCTCTCCGGGATGTCCAGCTGCCCGTCGGTGAAGGCGGACCTGTCGCGCTCGTACACGCTCATGAGCTGGTGGACGGAGATGCCGCCGTTGACCACGTACTTGCCGTGATCGCCCGCGTCGTACCAGCCGCCGCTGACGTCGAGCGAGTAGTCGCACACGCCGGGCTGGCAGGGGACGCTGGTGTCGCCCTGGTTCGGGGCGACGCCGACGTGGCCGGCGGGGCGGCCGTAGCCGGGCCGCAGGTCGTCGCGGATCTCGATGCCGCTGCGCTGGGTGTAGTAGAACTTCAGCGCGTCGACCCGCATCTCGTCATACAGGTCGGCGGCGATGTCGAACGGACGGCTGGTCTCGCCGTCGGCGCTGAGCGTGTAGCCGGCGCCGGCCTTGCGGTAGGCGCCGAAGTCGATGCTGTGCACCCGCTGCCCGGAACTGTCGTCCAGGCCGCGCGGGGTGCTCGTGCCGCGCGCGACGGTACGGCCTGTCGCGTTCTTCAGCTCCCACGTCACCGGCTCGGCCGCCTCGGTGACCACGGTCGCGTTCTTGGGGCCGTCGGGCAGGTAGCCGACCATGTTGACGCGCACCCGGGGGCCGGTGTCCGGCTCGTACTCGTCCGGCTCCGCGCCGCCGCGCAGCGACACGTCGTCCACGCAGAGCCTCCAGGGTTCGGCGCTGCCGCCCACCTGGAAGGCGACCTGGGCGTTCGGCAGCGAGACGGGGGCGGTGAAGGTGTACCGGTGGACGTCGCCGGACACGCTCATCGCGGGCGCGGCCGACAGGTACTGCGTCCACGGGTCGACCGGGAGCTGCACGAGCGCCCTGCCGACCTTGGCCGGGGTGGCCGAGGCGTAGAACGAGAACGCGTACGTCTCGCCCTCGACCAGCGGCAGGTTGTCCTGTCCGATGATGACGTCCCACGGGTTGGCGGTGCCGCCGGGGACGTCCACGCAGAGCCGGCCGTCGTCGACGCCGAGCGTGATGTTGCCGGTGCCCCACCAGGAGGCGGTGCCGTCGTCGAAGGAGCCGTTGACGATCTGTTCCGGTCCTTCGTCGGCGGCGGCGTGCGCCGGGATGGCGGGGGCCAGGGCGAACGCGGTGAGCAGGGCCAGTGCCGTGGCCAGGCGTCGGGTCATAAGGATCCTCGAAGGTGCGTTGGGAGCGCTCCCAGGATCTTCCGGCGGGGTGTGCCGCCCCGTCAACGGACGCGGCGCCGACCGGCGAGGGCCGCCCCATCGGCCCTGGTCGGCGGTGAAACTTTCATGCCGCGTACGAGAGGACGAGTCGTCCGCGACGGACGCGCGGCGCAGACGAGAGTCCTACTCCCGGCCTGACCGCGCCGACGCCCACATCACCACGGTCACCGCCACCACCGACGCCAGCACGGCGACCGCGATCGGCAACCCGGGCTCCGCGGGCTGCGACACCCGCGGCGCGGCGCCGGCCGCCGGCGGGGTGCGCGCCTCCTCGCCCGGCTCCAGCACCTCGTTGCCCGAGCAGAGCGACGTGCTCAGCCCTTCGTCCTCGTCGCGGGCGTACACCAGGTAACGCGTCCCCTCGGTGAACGCGAACCCGCAGGCGGCCCCGTCCGCCCTGGTCACCACCTCGAACTCGGCCCGCGCCGGACCCTTGAGGACGCGGTCGGCCCGCAGCGTCGCCGTCACCCGCCCGCCGTCCAGCATCGGCTCGTCCACCCGGACCGCCGTGGCCGTCGCGGTGAGCACGACGTCCGCCTCGCGCAGCCGCTCGGCCGGTTCGCGCGGCACGCACTTGCAGGCGTGCGCCGTGCCCCCGCCCGCCACCAGGAACCCCGCCACCAGCGCCAGCACGACCAGGACTCGCATCATCATGCCTTCCGGAACGTGCCGCAGGCGAGATCGGTTCAGCGGACGGGCACCGCAGCCGGTCACGCGGCCGACGGGGGTCGATCGCCGCCGTGGTCACGGGAGACGGCACGCTCCTCGCGCTGCTCGTGGAACGCGTCGAGTCGGCTACCACAGCCCGGACGGCCGGATCGTGCACCGGGTGGTGCACCGTCAGCCGGGCGCGACCTCGTAGCGCGGGGTCGCCGTCCGGCCGAGGACGTGAGCCGTCGCCGGGAACAGCGGCGACGGCAGCCGGTCCGGCGGGAACCACTCCCACGACCGGAACACCAGCGGCTCCGTCACCCGCGGCATGGTTTCACCCAGGGCCACGGCCACGGCCGCCGTCACCCGCACCGTCCCGCCGGGGTGGTCGACTGTTACGGCCATCACGCGCGGCGGGCCGGCGTCGGTGATGCCGGTCTCCTCCTCAAGCTCGCGTACGGCGGCGTCCTCGAAGGTCTCGCCCGGCTCCACCGCGCCGCCCGGCAGGCACCAGGACGGCTCCTCACCGGCCTTGATCCGCTCGCCCAGCAGGATCCGCCCCTGCGGGTCCGTCAGTACGACCCCCACCCCGACGATCCCCATCCGACCTCCCCTTGCGGCGCACGCGCCAGTGTAGGACTTGATCTTCGCTAGGGTTGGGCGCCCCATGCCCCCGGAGATGCGAGGAACGGACCGATGCGCCGCTACAGGTTCGGCCGGGTCGCCGCCGTGGTGGCCGGGGGATTCGTCGCCGCGGTCGTCGTGTCGGGGGCGGTCGCCGTGGTCACCGATGACGTCGGCCACCTCTGGCTCGCCACCGGCGTCTTCGGCACCGGCTTCGGCGGGTGGGCGAGGGTGCTGCCGACGGTGGCACTGGGGGTGTTGCAGGGATGGGGGTTGTGGCAGATCCTGCGCGGGCGGTCCATGAGGGGGAAGGCGGAACTGTCCAGAGACGCTCGTCTCCTGAGAGTCGTCCTGTACGCGTCGCTGGTCTTCGAGTTCGTGCCTTCTCCGTGGTGGGTCGACCTCCTGAAGAAAGCTCTGTGGCTGGCTCTGGTGGTGTTGTTCTACCGGGTGCTCGACCGGGCCTCCACGGTGGTGCGGACGGCCGCGCTGGTGGCGGGGATGTGCGGTCCGGTCGTCTCGCTCGTGGATGTCGGCTCACTCCAGCTGTTCGGGTTGCCGTGGCTCGTCTGGATGGCACTGACGCTGGCCGCCCAGGGGAGGGACGGCCGGTGGAGCCGGGCCACGGTGTGGTCGGGAGCGGTGTCGGCAGCGGAGTTCTTCCTGCCCGTGATCGCTTCCATCCACGTCCCGGACAGCATTGCCGCCTTCTCCTGGTACTTGATCGGTGGCCAGGCGCTCGATGTGTTCTGGTTGGTGTGGCTCGCCCGCACCGCGCACGAACTCGGGAGCCGGCCGGAGGAATCGGCACCCGGACGCGGGCCCGGCCCGCGCGGGCCGTGGCGGTCGGCGCTCGCCGGTACGGTCACGGTCGCGGCGCTCGTCCTCGTCCCGGTCTCGGACCACGCGCCCGGCCCCGTCACCACGGCACGAGCCTGCGAGCGGGCGGAGGAAGACCGGCGGTGGGACGCCTCGGCGCCGCCGCTCACCGGTGAGCGGGCGTTCGTGTGCGAGGTGCGCACGTCAGGCAAACCGTCGTTCGCGCAGGGCATGCCGGACGACAGGCTGATCGTCTACGGGCACCGCCTGTGCGGCGCCTACACCCGAGCAGACCCGCGCGAGCCGGCAGGGCTCCGCGCAAGCGACGGCCTCGACCAGGCGGACCTGCCGACCCTCCTGGCGGGCATCTGCCCTCGCGCCGCCGCCACGCTGAAGGCGGCGGCCGAGGCCGAGGAGCGCGAGTTGCTGGCCTGGGTGGCGGCGGAGCAGCGCAAATGCGCCAAGGTCCCCCGCCACCGCCCCCTGATCAAGCCGGTGAAGGCGACTGTGGTGAAAAGTCCCATCTGGCCGGAACTGCCCCTCCAGGCGTACGAAGAGGGAGCCGAGACGGACCCCTTCGAGGACGACCTGATGGACCGCGCGCAGGAGGACGACCTGGTCGCCTCGGCCCCCGGCCATCTCATCGTCTTCGCCAGCACCTCACTCCGCTCCTGCGTCACCGTCGAAACGTACGACCGGCGCCCGCCGATGGAGACCAAGGGCTGGGCACGCGTCGTCGAGGTCGGCTACCACAGCCCGGACGGCAGCATCGTCCTGCACGACGGGCTGGGCAGCGCCCTGCTCCCCGACCTCGCCGCCCACGGCAAGGGCCACTACCGGATCCGCGTCCACCTGAGCCGGATGCCCTGGAAGGGGGAGGAAGAGGGCGCTTATCGGCTGCTCATCATGTCCTACCCGGGCGGCGGTGAGCACATCATCGACCATCGCCCCCGCAAATCCCCGTGACCCGGTCAGCCGTCCCCTGCGTGATCCGCGAACACCCCGTCGAAGATCTGGCGTGCCCGGTCCTGCTCCTGCTCCGGAAGCGGCCCCTTGCGAGGGAAGGGGATCACCTGGGATCAGATCGCGGATGTCCTCGCCCTCACTCACCCCGTGAGCCCGTTGCGGCTCCATCGATTCGCGCACGGCCGCACCGCCGCCGCCGTCGTGTCCATAATCAACGACGCCGACCCGGCGGGTACGGCCGCTCTGCGCGAGTCGCGGCTGTACGACTACGAAGGGTGGCCTAAACGGCCGCCGTCCGCCCGTCTGCTGGTCGTACTGGCCGAGATCTACGAAAGCACGGCTCTGGGCCTGCCCGATGGGGTGGCGGCTTCGTACGACGCTGCCGACCCCGGGGCAACTGCGGCTGATAGACCCGCTCCTGCACGTGTCTGTCAACTCGCTCGGAGCGAACAAGGGCGGTTCGCAGGGGCAGTCCGCCGGTGGCGGAGGTGGTGGAGCCGGTGGACTGGTAGGCGGCGATGGTGCGTTCGGCGATGTGCATTCGATGGATCGCGTCGGCGAAGCGGGCCCAGCGCGCGTGCTGGCGTCCCGATGCCGGTCTCCTCGCGCAGTCCCCGCATGGCGGCGTCCTTGAAAGACTCCCCGGCCTCGACCGCGCCGCCGAGGCAGGCACCGGGACCGCTCCTCCCCATCCTTGGCCCGCCACCCGAGCAGCATCCGCCCACCGGCGTCCGTCACCACCACGCCGACCCCGATATCGGTTCACGCCTTTCGCCATGAATGCCGTCCATCGGGATCAAGAATTACGAGGAACCAGGAGTGACGGCCGCCGTCTCGGCCGGCTGCGTACGCGCCGTCTTCCCGCCAGGCTCTGATTCATCGGTGCGATGATTGGCAGGAAGCCGATGAATCATCGGCATCGGGTGGCGGTTGCGGTTCTACGAGAATTCCAGTTTCGGTCGAGGATTTGGATCGGAACGACGCTCACGACTTCAGGCGTCTTCCGGCGGTTACGGACTTGATGTATTCTCTGTCGCACACTGGCCTCAGGTGAGGGGCTGAGATGGCAGCCACAGAATGGATTGACCGTTGGGATGACGGTTGTCAATCCGACGAGCGCCGCAATGAGCTGGTGCTGCCGTATCTCGCGGGAAAGATTCGTGATCGGAATCCTAGAACTGTCCTGGACATAGGTTGTGGCAGCGGGTACATCTCCAGGATCCTCTCCAGAACGTTCGCAGACTGGGTTATCGATTGGATTCTCCTGGATGACAAGCCTGACTGTGTCCGCTATGCAGTAAGGGGAGTCGAATTGCCGGCTCGCGCTCGCGAGATCGTGACCGATTTTCGAGAGCCTCTTTCCAGTGCCATCGGCGCTGACCTCGCCTTCGTGGTCTTCTCCCTTCTGGAATTTCCATTCACCAAGCAGGTTGCGGAGAATCTTGCGGACTGTGTGACGGCCGGTGGCGACCTCGTCATAGTCCTTCCAGACGTCCTGGAAGACCTGATGGCGGCTCAATATCAGGAGATTAATCTCTTGGAGCAGTATGTGAAGGGCATCTCGTGCCTGCAGAAACAGGATAAATTCACAGGAACGCCATATAACTTCTTCGCTCCCCGCGTCGAGGAAGTGATCGCGATGCTGACATGCCCTGCCTTCTCGCTCGAATCGTTAAGCTTCTATGGTCGGGCGGGCAAGCGAATACTGATTCTGGATTTTGTGCGCCGTCCCGCACCACTCGTTACGGAACATGTACGGTAACATGGCGGGGAAAGAGGTCGCCCGGCCCGCGGTGGTCTACATTCATTTCCTCGACTATTATCACTATACTCGTGCTCGAATGAAATGGCGAATAAGTGTCAAGGCTATTCGCCAGGAGGCGCGACGGGCGCTGAGGCTCGCAGTGCTATACGCTGACGAATTGATATTGCCTGCCTCCTCTTTCTTTGAAAGCGGGCTCGCACGTGACCTCGTGCGTGAGCATGCGGAGTTGGTGGATCTCGGCTACCTATGGATTTCCGCAGCGGAGCCCAGCCTCGAAGAGCATCGCGAGTCGAAGCTGGACCAGTACGATCGAAGCTCGCCGCGGGAAATCTATCTCGCCTACAAAAAACGACACGCTTTCCACCTGCCGCCTTACCGGCAGCGAGTCGGCAGCTCGACCCGCACAATAACCGAAAGGTGGCTTGGGGTCCTCGGTGGAGAGGACGTCCGCAAGCAACTCGACCCAGGGGCGGTTCTCGACCTTCCGAGTGGTCTCGGGGAGCGCTGGTCTTCGATCCCCGACAGCCTGCAGGGCCGAGCTTTCGTGACCTCGCATGTCGTGGACCTCCTGCGGCGACAGCGGATGGAAATGCCCGGCTACCTGCTTGACCCCATCATCGAGGGCGCGTACGTCGAAAGCTATACGGGCCCACTTGACGCGAAGCTTGTGGGCGGCCTGGTCTACCTGCGAAGCCCTTTCGCCATGCAGGCAGATCGCGTCTCGTTCAGGTACGACCAGGTAACCAGATCTCTTGTGGCCCTAGATCTGTTGCACCCCCTCGACGCAGCATCCGCAAGCCAGCTGGTCCGGCTGCGCCTGACGCCTGAATGGCGCTACCTCGCGGCATGGATGAGCAGGGGGGAGCGGATGGGAGCGAGAGCTGCGGAGAACGCAAAATTTCTGATCGGGCTCCTTAGGAAGACTGCCGACGAGCGCCGCCCCATAATGACGAGCACCTCGGGGTCCATGAGGAGGGCGGGCATGCCGGCCATCGGGATCGTCACCGCGCTCACGGAGGAGTACGTCGCGATGAAGAATCTCCTGGAGGCCGTGGCTCCCCGGCAGGTCGACGGGGATCCCAACGACTATGTACTCGGAGAGATACCTCGGCGCCGCGCAGTTTCCGCCGGAGGTAACCACCGCGTCGTTCTGACCCAGCTCAGGCGCATGGGTACGAACAGTGCTTCGTCGGCGACGGCGAATCTTCTGCGGACATTCCCCGGCGTGCAGGTGGTGATCCTGGTCGGTATCGCCTGCGGGGTACCGTGGCCGACCCGCCCAGAGAAGCATGTCCGACTGGGGGATGTCGTCATCTCCGACAGGAAGGGCGTGGTTCAGTTCGACCATGGATCCCGGACTGACGGGGTCTTCGAGGGTCGGGACATCACACCTCCGCCCTCGGCCCGGCTGATCGGGGCGCTCAACCAACTGGAAGCGGAAGCCATGGAGGGCATGTTTCCCTGGGAGGAGCACCTCGACAGTCTGGTACGAAAGCTTCCGACTTACAGACGGCCGCCAGCGAGCAGTGACAGATTGCTAGGTGACGACGGAGAAGTGCTGAAACACCCACGGGACGTTCTGCGCAGACGCGGCCGTTCTCGAGTTTTCCGGGGATGTATCGGATCGTCCAACACGCTGCTTCGGGACCGCGAATTCAGAGATCTCCTTCGTGACCGGTACGATCTTCGGGCCATAGAAATGGAAGGATCAGGTATCGCAGAGGCCGGATGGCAGTTCGGCTACTATTATATGGTGGTTCGTGGTGTTTCTGATTATGGTGATTCGGTCAAAAATGACCAATGGCATCGCCATGCGGCGGCGGTTGCGGCGGCATACACAAGATCATTGCTTGAAGTGTTGCCTTCCGAGACGGCTGAAGTGTTCAGCAGATAGACTTCTAGGCAGCCCGACGAGCCGAATCAGGAAGGGAAGCCATGAGCTGGGAACGAGATGTCGAATTTCTCTTCGAGATCGGTACCATGCGCCATGTCGTGCGGACGTGGCATCAGTTCGGCGGCGTGGACTTCGCCAATCTTGCTGAACACAGCCTCCGTGTCGGCTGGCTGGCGATGATTATCGCGCAGCGCGAAGGTGGCGACGTCGGCAAGGTTCTGCAAATGGCGGTGCTGCATGATTTGGCGGAGACGCGAACCGGCGATGTCAACTATTTGACACGTATGTATGTGGAGCGCGGAGAGAACGAGGCGTTCGCCGACTCCGCCCGTGATACCTCCCTGGAGAAGCAGCTCGTCAGCCTTTGGGAGGAATACGAGATGCAGGAGACACTGGAGGCGAAAATTGTCAAGGATGCGGACAACCTCGACTGTGACCTGGAGCTAGCCGAAAAGGCAGCTATCGGTGTGACTATCGCAGAGAAGCTGAAAGAGACGCGTGAGAGCGTCTTCTCGTTACTACGCACGCCGAGCGCGCGTGAGCTCTTTCGGCACATCTGGGCGGCTGAGCCACATTCCTGGCACCTCAATGGACGAAACCGGATGACCATGGGAGACTGGAAAAAATAGGCCGTCGGTTGCAGGTGGTCGGGCCATGGACGATGCTCAGAATTCAGGTTTCTCCTGGGTGATCGAAAATACTCTCTGTCCGTTCGCCCGGAGTGCCAGAGTGGCATACTGCCCACCTTGGGACTCGACGAGGCCCTTCCCGGAAAACCTCGAGTCAACAGCTCAGGCGTTAACTCGGCTGGTTGGACGTGTGGTCTCCGAACGCCTCCACGGCATAGTCATCGAAATTCACCATGGGAGGGTTCCCCTGACCTTCGCGTCGGTGCGAGGCGCGTTTTGCGACTTCATGCGGGGCCTGGCCGCATATGATGTCTCTGGGGTCAATTGCATGGACGGGGATCTGTCGCATCCAGACTGGCAGTTCGAGTTCGGTGGACAGCGGATGTTCACATCGGTGTTCGCGCCATGCTATGACGAGCACCACCCGAAGCACACACCCCGCCCAGGTGTTTTCTACGTATTCTTCCAGCCGGAGATTTCGTTCGACTTCTGCCATGTTCACCCCGGAAACAGCAAGGTCAGGCAGTTCATCCGGGCGGCTTTCTCAGCAGCCGGACGTCCTTATGACGGCGCACTGATAGACCGGCGTGTGGAGGCGCATATCTACATGTTTCCGCGGAGACTCGGTGATGCGCCGGTTCGCTGGTGGGATGGAGCCATGCCTGGGTGACCAATGTGTGATCACCAGCCGGGGGCGGATGGGGGGGTGCCTACAGAGGCAGGTCGCCCGTGGCTGAGGTGGTGGAGCCGGTGGACTGGTAGGCGGCGATGGTGCGTTCGGCGATGCGCATCTGGTGGATCTCGTCGGCGCCGTCGGCGAAGCGGGCCCAGCGGGCGTGCTGGAACATGTGGGCCAGCGGCGTGTCGGTGGAGTAGCCGAGGGCGCCGTGGACCTGGATGGCGCGGTCGATGATGCGGTTGAGGCTGTTGGCGACGAAGTGCTTGGCCATCGAGACCTCGGTGCGGAAGTCCTCGCCGCGGTCGATCTTGTAGGCGGCGTGCAGCACCATCAGCTTGCACTGGTACAGCTCCATCGCGGAGTCGGCGATGAGCCACTGGACGCCCTGCTTCTCGGCCAGGAGGGAGCCGTGGCTGTAGCGGTTGAGCGCCCGGTCGACCATCATGTCCAGGGCGGTCTCCGCCTGGGAGATCCAGCGCATGCAGTGGGCGAGCCGGGCCGGGCCGAGACGGTACTGGCCGAGGCGGTGGCCGTTGCCGCGCCCGCCGAGTATCTGGCTGTCGGCGACGCGCAGGTCCTCGATGACGATCTCGCTGTGGCCGGTCGAGCCGTGCATGGTCTCGACCTCGCGCACGTCGTTCCAGCCCTGCTGCGGCAGGTCGATGAGGAAGGCGGTGTTGGCGCCGCGGTGGCCTTCGGGGACGTCGTCCTCGGTCCTGGCGATGAGGATGGCGAAGGTCGCCCTGCGGGCGTTGGAGATGAACCACTTGTGCCCGTTGATCACCCATTCGTCGCCGTCCTTGACGGCCCGGGTGCGGATCAGGGTGGGGTCGGAGCCGGCGACCTCGGGCTCGGTCATGGCGAAGCAGGACATCGCCCGGCCTTCCAGCAGGGGCCGGAGGTACTTCTCCTTCTGCTCGTCGTCCGCCCAGTGCAGCAGCGTGTGCATGTTGCCCTCGTCGGGGGCCTGGCAGTTGAGCACCCACGGCCCGAGCCGGGTCTTGGCCGCCTCCGACTGCACCATCGCCAGCTCGACGTGGCCCAGCCCCATGCCGCCCCACTCCTTCGGCATGTGCGGCAGCCACAGCCCGGCGGCCTTGGCCTGCTCCCGCAGGGCGAAGATGCCGCGCAGGTAGGCGTCCCGGTCGCGCTCGCTCAGCTCCTCGCTCGCGGGGATCACGACCTCCTGGATGAAGGCGCGTACCCGCTTGCGGATCTCCTCGTGCTCGGGGGCGAGGGTGAAGTCGATGGCCATGAGCGTTCTCCTAGAGGTCGGGGAAGTGGCAGGCGACGTAGTGGTCGCCGCCGTTCACCGGGCGGATCTCGGGTTCCTCGCGCGTGCACCTCTCGGCGGCGCGCGGGCAGCGGGTACGGAAGCGGCAGCCGGACGGCGGGTCGACCGGTGAGGGCGGTTCGCCGCTGATGAGCCGGTCCGCCGGGGGCAGGTCGAGCCCGCTGCCGGGGATGGCGGCGAGCAGCGCCTTGGTGTACGGGTGGGCGGGGCGGGCGATGAGCTCCTCGCTGGGCGCCAGCTCGCACGTCTTGCCGAGGTACATCACCATGATCCGGTCGCTGACGTTCTTCACCACGGCCAGGTCGTGCGCGATGAACACCAGCGTCAGCCGGTAGCGCTCCTTGAGGTCCTCCAGCAGGGCGAGGATCTGCGCCTGCACCGACACGTCCAGCGCCGACACCGGCTCGTCGCAGATCACCACCTCGGGCTCCAGCACGAGCGCCCGCGCGATGGAGACGCGCTGGCACTGCCCGCCGGAGAACTCGTGCGGCCGGCGGACCGCGGCCGTCGCCGGGTCCAGGCCGACGGCCTCCAGGACCTCGTCCACCTTGCCGGTGCCGGACCCCCAGACCAGCGGGCCCTCCTCGACGATCTCCCGGACGCGACGGCGCGGGTTCAGCGACGAGATCGGGTCCTGGAAGATCATCTGTACCCGCCGCCGGACCCTGCGCAGCGCCTCGCCGCGCAGGGTGGTCAGGTCGAGCCCGTCCAGCCGCACCGACCCGGCGCGCGGGCGGGGGAGCTGGACGAGCGCCTTGGCGGTGCTCGACTTGCCGCACCCGGACTCGCCGACGATGCCCAGCGTCTCGCCCCTGGCCAGGTCGAAGCTCACGCCGGAGACCGCCCTGACCGTGCGGCCGCGTCCGGCGGGGAACTCCACGTACAGATTCTCGACCTGGAGCAGCACTTCGTCACGCGGGCGCAGGTGCGCCGTCCCGCTACCGGCCATGGGTCCCGGCTCCTTCCGGTGCGTCGTCGAGTGCCGTGCCGGTCGGGTACCAGCAGGCGTAGTGGTGGTCGCCGGCCTCCGCGAGCAGCGGGGGAGCCTCCTCGGCGCACCGGTCCTGGGCGTACGCGCAGCGCGGCCGGAACGGGCAGCCCGGCGGCACGTCGGACAGGTCCGGCGGGCGGCCGGGGATGACCCGCAGCCGGTGGTGCGACGGGTCGGTGAGCCGGGGCGCCGCCTGGAGCAGCGCCTCGGTGTACGGCATCCGGGGCCGGGCGAAGACCTGTTCGGCGGGGCCGTGCTCGACGACCTTGCCCGCGTACATGACGATCACCTCGTCGGCCCACTGCCGCACCACCGACAGGTCGTGGCTGACCAGCACCACCGCCATGTCACGCTCCTCGCGCAGCCGGTGGATGAGGCGGAGCACCTGGTCCTGGATGGTGACGTCGAGCGCGGTGGTGGGCTCGTCGGCGAAGAGCACGTCGGGGCCGCAGGACAGCGCCATGGCGATGGTGACCCGCTGGCGCATCCCGCCGGAGAGCTGGTGCGGGTAGCGGCGCAGCATCCGGGCCGGGTCGGGGATGCCGACGGAGGCGAGCAGCCGTTCGGCCTCCTGGCGGGCCCGCCGGCGGTTCATGCCGAGGTGCACCCGGAGCGGCTCGGTCACCTGGGCGCCGATGGTGCGCACCGGGTTGAGCGCGGTCATCGGGTCCTGGAAGACGGTGCCGAGCCGGCGGCCGAGCACCTGGCGCATCCGCTCGGGCGTGAACGCCGTCAGGTCGTCGCCCTCCAGGTGGACGTGCCCGCCCCGGGACACGTCGGTGGCGGGCAGCAGGCCGAGGATGGTACGGATCAGCATCGACTTGCCGGACCCGGACTCGCCCACGATGGCCAGGGTCCTGCCGCGTTCCAGCGTGAAGGACACCCCGTCGACCGCCTTGACGGTGCCGCGCGGCGTGTGGATGTGCGTGCGCAGGTCGTCGACCTGGAGCAGGGCGCCGGTGACGGGCCGGGGCGCGGGGCCCGCGGGCAGCGGCGCGGCCTGCCGGGCCGGTTCCAGCCCGCTCTGCCGCACGTCGGTCAGCGCCCGCAGCCGGTCGCCGACCAGGTTGAAGGCGAGCACGGTGAGGAACATGACGACCGAGGGCGCGAGCACCACGTGCGGGGCGTCCTCCATCAGCGTGCGGCCCTCGTTGATGAGCCCGCCCCAGGTCGGGGTGGGGGCCTGCACCGACAGGCCGAGGAAGGCCAGGCTGCCTTCGGCCACGATGACGACGGCCATCCCGATGAAGGCGTAGGAGGCGGCCGGGACCGCCACGTTCGGCATGATCTCCCGCCACAGGATGCGGCGGTCGCGTACGCCGAGTACCCGGGCGGCGAGCACGAACTCCCGCTCGGCGAAGGCGAGCGTGGTGCCGCGGATCAGCCGGACCCAGGCGGGGATGCCGAGCACGCCGAGCACGATGAGCACGTTGCGCAGGCTGGCCCCGGCGAAGGCCACCACGGCCAGCGCGAACACCAGCGAGGGGAAGGCCAGCGCGATGTCGTTGGCCGCCATGATCACCGCGTCGGCGATGCCCTTGCGGTACCCGGCCAGGATGCCGAGCGGGGCGCCGAGCCCGAGGCCGAGCACCACCGCGCCGATGCCGACGCCGAGGGAGACGCGGGCGCCGTGCACCACGCGGCTGAGCACGTCGCGGCCGAGGCCGTCGGTGCCGAACGGGTGCTCGGCGCTGGGCCCGGACCGGGGCGGGCCGACCAGAGTCTCGTCGTAGCCGGCGAGGGGCAGCAGGTCGGCCAGCGCGGCGGCGGCCACGACCAGCCCGATCCACCCGGTCGCGAGCCAGAAGACCGGTCCGAGGCGCCTACGCACGACGGATCCTCGGGTCGACGACCGCGTACACGACGTCGACCAGGAAGTTGACCAGCACGTAGCCGACAGAGATCAGCACGACGCCTCCCTGCACGGTCAGATAGTCGCGGGAGAAGATGGAGTCGACGATGAGCCGCCCGATGCCGGGCAGCCCGAAGAGCGTCTCGATGATCACTGTGCCGCCGATGAGGGCGCCGAGGTTGAGGCCCACGGCGGTGATCAGCGAGATGGCGGAGGGCCGCAGCGCGTGCCGCCACAGGATGCGGCGCGGCGACAGGCCGCGGGCCCTGGCCAGCGTGATGTAGTCCTCCTGGAGGGTCGCGATCAGGTCGGCGCGCAGCAGCCGGGCGTAGACGGCGAGCTGCCCGCAGCCGAGCGTGATGGCGGGCAGCAGCACCGAGGTGATGTTCCAGCCCAGGTCCACCGAGATGGGCGTCCATCCGGTGGCGGGCAGGATCTGCCAGGTGACGGCGAAGAGCAGGATGAGCAGCACGCCGAGCACGAACACCGGCGTCGACAGCAGCGCGAAGCTCAGCGCGGTGAGCGCCTGGTCGAGGGCGCCGCCGGCCCGGCGGGCGGCGGCCACGCCCACCGGGATCGCCAGGCCGAGCGCCACGAGCTGCGCGGCGACGAGCAGCTCCAGCGTGACGGGCAGCCGCTCGATCAGCTCGTCGGCGACCGGCACCCGGGAGATGTAGGAGGTGCCCCAGTCGCCGGTGAGCAGGCCGCCCAGCCAGTCCGAGTAGCGGACCATCAGCGGCTGGTCGAGCCCCATGTCGGCGCGGAGCTGCGTGCGGGCCTCCTCCGTCGCCGAGATGCCGAGGATCTGCGTGACGGGGTCACCCGGCAGGAGGTTGAGCAGCCCGTACGACAGGAACGTCACCACGAGCAGCACCACCAGGAGCCGGACGAGCCGGTTGACGGCGAGGATCACTGCTTGCTGACCCAGATCTGGGAGAACGGGTGGTACGGGATGGGCGAGCCGGTCAGCGGCAGGCCCTTCTCCCCGTCGGGCAGCAGCTGCTCGCCGATGCCGCGGACCTTGGCCCTGGTGATGATCGCGCCGGTGGTGAGGTGGTCGAGGAAGACGTACGGCACCTGGTCGCGCAGCCGTTCCTGGACGGTGGCGTACGCCTTCTTGCGGGTGGCCTCGTCGGGGGACATCCGGCCGGCGTCGAGCGCCTTGCTCAGCCGCTCGTCCTTGAACCGGGTGAAGTTGAGCGAGACGTTGCCGACCGGCTGGGCGTAGGCCTGGTGCAGCCAGATGTACTCGCCGTCGGGGTCGGAGGAGGAGAACGCGGTCCACACGGTGGCGTGGTAGTTGCCGATGACCGCGCGGTTGATCAGGTCGGGCTGGTCGGCCTGCTTGATGGTCACCTCGATGCCGGCCTTGCGCCACATGTCCTGGGCCAGTTCGACGCCCTGCATGGTGTTGGGGTCGGGGGTGGAGATCACCTCGAACTTGATCGGGCCCTTCTCCGCCTCCACCTCCTTCACCAGGGCGGTGGCCTTGGCCAGGTCGTAGTCGGGATAGGTGCCCTGGTCGGCGTACCACTTGGAGTCCTTGGGCCATGGCCCGTCGGCGGGCTCCGTCAGCCCGCCGCGCAGGGTCGAGACGACGGCGGCGCGGTCGGTGGCGTGGGCGAGGGCGCGACGCACCCGGACGTCGTCGAGCGGCGGGACGGCGGTGTTGAGCATGAACGTGTACTCCGGCACGGGCATGCCCTGCGTCCGGTACACGGCGAAGGCGTCCTTCTGCCCGCCGTACTTGGTGATGTCCTCGTCGCGGGTGGTGCCCATGGCGTCGATGCCGCCGGCCTCCAGCGTCTGGGCCCGGGTCTGGCTGTCGGGCAGGATGCGGAACTCGACCTCGTCCAGGTACGGCAGGCCCTCGCGCCAGTAGCGGGGGTTCTTGGTCACCACCATCCGGCTGTCGGGGACGTACTCCTTGAACACGAACGGGCCGGTGCCGACCGGCTTGAGGCTGGCGGTGCGGGGGTCGGTCAGCGACGAGGGCGGCACGATCATGCCGACCTGGGCGGCCAGGTAGTAGGGGAAGGCGACCCAGGGCTGCTTGAGCTTGACCGTGACGGTCATCGGGTCGGTGAGCTCGATCGAGTCGAGCGGCTGGAAGACGGCCGTGTTGAGCGGTGACGCCTTCTGCGCCTCCAGGTTGGCCTTGACGATGTCGCCGGTCAGCGCGATGCCGTCGTGGAAGGAGATGCCCTCCCTGACCTTGATCGCCCATTCGTCGTAGGCGTCGTTGGGGGTGAGCGATTCGGCCAGGTACGGTTTCCAGTCGCCGGCGGCGTCCACGCTCACCAGTGGTTCGACGATGGTGGTGACCATGCTGTAGCTCTGTGCCGCGAACTGGTCGGTCACCGGGTTGAGCCCGTTCGCGTCGGCGCTCAGCCCGTACACCAGCCGTCCGCCCGCCTTGGGCGACGACGAGTCCGCCGGCGCCTCACCGGCCGGTTCGGCGGTGGGCCGCTCACCGCTGCACGCCACCAAGGTCATAACCGCCAGCGCGAGCGCCAACGGCGTCTTCCAGCGTTTCATCACGCCTCCTCCCGGACATCCCCCCGAGAGCAATTTCACCGATAGTACTATCGGTGAAATTCCGCACAAGCGCCAGAGCACGATCGTTACCGGGGAAGCGACCACACTAGAGTTATCGGTGGACGAGAGAGGGTGCCCCGTGACCAACACACCGCTCACCAGGAGCGAGGCCAAGGACCTGACCAGGCGCAGGCTCATCAGGGCCGCCCTGCGGATCCTCGACGAGGAGGGCGAGGCCGGCCTGACCACGGTCAAGGTCGCCAGGGCCGCCGGCATCGCGCAGTCCAGCTTCTACGTCCACTTCAAGGACAAGCAGGACCTCCTGCGCGCCCTCGGCGACGAGGGCGGCGAGCGCCTGCGCCGGGCCATGCGCGAGTCCCGCCGCCAGGCCCGCGAGGCTCCCACCGAGCTGGAGAGCCACCGCGACACCTTCCGCATCCCGCTGGAGGCCATCTCCCGGCACCCCGAGCTGCTGCGCCTCCAGCTGCGCGCCCGCCATGACCCGTCCTCGCCGCTGCGCGACTTCGCGCTGGAGAGCGCCAAGGCCTACCGCGACCACCACGCGGCCGACCTGGCCGCCCTCGGCTACACCGCCGACAACGAGCGCGACCGCCGCCGCCTGGAGATGATCGCCGAAGGCATCAACGCGGCCACCAACGCCCTGGCGCTCGGCCACCTGGAGGGCCGCTACCCCGAGCTGGAGGAGGCCGTGGACGTGCTGGTCGCGCTGTCGAGAGGCGCCCTGCGGTGGCTGCGCTCCACCCAGCCCGGCTCCTGATCAGACCAGCCCGCGATCGGCGCCGGCCGGGGGAAGCGTGATCGCGCGTTTGAGGATCTTGCCGGTCGGGCTCACCGGGAGCTCGCCGACGATCGCGACGTGCCGGGGATACTTGTACGCCGCCACCCGCTCCTTGACGAAGGCGCGCAGCTCGTCCGCGCCGACCGGCTCCCGCAGCGCCACCACGGCGGCGATCTCCTCGCCCAGCTCCGGGTGCGGCACCCCGACGACGGCGGCCTGCCGCACCGCCGGGTGCTCGTAGAGCACCTCCTCCACCTCGCGCGGGTAGACCGTGTAGCCGCCGCGCAGGATCACGTCGCGCCGCCGGTCGACGAGGAAGAAGAACCCGTCCTCGTCCACCCGCCCCAGGTCGCCGGTGTGGAACCAGCCGTCCTTGATGGCCTCGGCGGTGGCGGCCGGATTGTTCCAGTAGCCCTTCATCACGTTCGGGCCGCGCACCACGATCTCGCCGACCTCGCCGCACGGCACCTGGCGGCCGTCCTCGCCGACCACCCGCATCTCGATGCCGCGCACCGGCCAGCCGATCGAGCCGGCCCGGCGGCCGTCGCCGCCCCGGTTGGTGGCGGCCACCGCGGAGGTCTCGCTGAGCCCGTACCCCTCGACGATCGCGCAGCCGAAGCGCTCCTCGAAGGCGCGCAGCACGTCCAGCGGCAGCGGGGCGCCGCCGGAGACGCAGATGCGCAGCAGCGACAGGTCGGAGGCGCCCGGGTGGTCGAGCAGCGCGATGTACATGGTCGGCACGCCCTGGAAGACCGTCACCCCGTCGCGGCGGATCAGCTCCAGCGCCCGGCCCGCGTCGAAGCGGCTCATCAGCGTGAGCCGGGCCCCGGCGTGCACGGTCGCGTTGAGCGAGCACGTCTGGCCGAAGGAGTGGTAGAGCGGCAGCGCGCCGAGCACCACGTCGTCCACGCCGAGCGCGTGCATGCGGGCCACGATCGCGGCGTTGCCGCCCAGGTTGCCGTGGGTCAGCTCGATGCCCTTGGCCCGGCCGGTGGTGCCGGCGGTGTAGTGGATCACCGCGGTGTCGTCGTCGTCCCGCGTGACGACCTCCGGGTCTGCGGGCAGCCCGCGCAGCAGGCGGCGGAACTCGCCGGGCACCACGAAGAAGCAGTCGGTTCCGGTGGCGGCGGCGCCGGCCTCGGCGGTCTCGGCGAACGCGTGCCAGGCGATCAGCAGCCGCGGCCCGCAGTCGCTCACGTACGCGGCGATCTCGCGCCTGCGCAGCAGCGGGTCGAGCGGCACCACGACGGCCCCCATGCGCAGCACCCCGTAGTAGACCACGGCGAACTCCGGCACGTTCGGCAGCATGACCGCCACCCGGTCGCCGACGCCGATGCCGCGCCCGCGCAGCAGCGCCGCCACCCGCGCGGACATCAGGTCGAGCGCCCGGTAGCTGAGCACCGCGTCGTCCAGCGTGATGGCCGCCCGGTCGCCGAGTCGTTCGGCGCAGGTGTGGAGCCGGTCGGCGAGGTTCATGGGGACGACCGTACGCCGGAGGTCCCCCGGTCCTCATCGGTCGCGGTACCCAGTTTTTTCCGCTCGGGATTGGTGGGAGGCAGCGAGTCCTGCAGCGCGATCGCGACGAGCAGCTCGACGAGGTCGTCGATGCGGCGCAGGCTCCTGCCGGTGCGCTCCTGGATGCGGCGCAGCCGGTACTGAGCGGTGTTGGGGTGGATCTGCAGCCGCTCGGCGGCGGTGCGCAGGTTGAGGTCGGCGGCGGCGAAGGCCCGGATCGTGGCGGTCAGCACGCCGCCCCTGGCCCGGTCCTCGTCCAGCAGCGAGGTGATCCGCGGGTCCACGAGGTTGCGGGCGGTGTCGTCGGCGCCCAGGGCGAGATACTGGAACGGCGTGATGCGCGGCAGCGCGGCCACCCCGCCGTCCTCCGGCAGGAAGTCGATCACCGCCCGCGCCTCCTGGTAGGCCTGGGGGAGGTGCGCGATGCCCGCGGCCACGGTGCTGATGCCCATCGCGAGCACGATACCTTCGGCCAGCAGCGACTCCCGCAGCGCCTGCAGCCGGTCGCACAGCTCCTCCGGATCGCCGCCCTGACCGAGCACCGGGATGGCGACGATCTCCGACTGGCGCACCACCGACAGCGTCCGCCCGCCGGTCCTGGCGCCGCCGGCGCTCATCCGCGCCAGGGCCGCGCACGCGGCGTGCCGGGCGTCGGCGCCCCGGTCCGGCCCGCGCGGCACCACGCTGGGCGGGTCCAGCACGACCGCGACCACCACCAGCAGCGGCGTGCGGACGTCCGGGCCGAGCCCGTGCGCCTGCGCGGCGGCGAGCTGTGGCCCGCGCGTCGGCGCCGCGCCGGCCAGCAGCGTCTCCAGCAGGTCCCGGGTCTCGCGCACCGCCTCCGCGGCCGCGTACTGCTGGAACTCCATGTACGCGTTGGCGGCGTGCGTGCTGGCGAAGTCGCAGTAGCGCATGAGCGGGGCCGCCAGCGACAGCGCCGCCTCCCGCCCCGCGTAGGTGTGGCCGGCCCTGGCCAGCACCGACTCCCAGAACACCTGCTGGCCGACCCGGAAGGCGTTGATGTAGTCGGCCAGAGCCACCCCGGCCCTGGCCCGGCGCGCCGCCGCCTGGCGGACGTAGGCGATGTCCTCCGGTTTCACCGTCCGGTCCTCGAACAGCACGGCGAGCTTGCCCCGGTAATGGCGCACCACCTGGTCGCGCACGTCGGCCAGGAACGCCTCCGGCTGGGCGGCGTAGGCGGGGATCTCGGCGCGCATCGTCGCCACCGCGACCTCGGCCAGCCTGTCGAGGTCGGAGAGCAGTTCGGAGAGGATCCGCGCGCGCTGCGCCCGGACCGGCTCCGTACCAGTGAACGTTTCCGCGCCGGCGCGACCGCCGGAACCACTGGACATGTCCGGGATGATCCCCGCCGGTTGCGGGGAGGTCAACGGCTCGTAACCGCTCCGAGACAGTCGCTGTGTCCTGTGGACAACCTTCGGTGCGCAGGTTGGGTCGCCGTGCCCAATGCGGCCGGAGACGGGCCGAACCTACGCTGACCCCAACTTCAGAACATTCTTCCGCTCGCTGTGCCCAGGAGGCCGGATGCTGGAAGTACACGATCTCACTGTCCGGTTCGGCGGCATCACCGCGCTCGACGGCGTCGGGTTCTCCGTACGGAACGGTGAGATGGTGGGCCTGATCGGACCGAACGGCGCCGGCAAGACCACCCTGTTCAACTGCCTGACCCGGCGCTACCGGGCCGACGCGGGGCGGGTCCGCTACGAGGGCGAGGACCTGCTCGCGGTGCCGCCGCACGCCATCGCGGCGCTCGGCATCGCCCGCACCTTCCAGAACCTCGGCCTGTTCCCGCGCGTCTCCGTACGGGACAACGTGCTGGTCGGCGCGCACCACCGGGGCCGGGCCGGCTTCCTGACCGCGGCGCTGCGGCTGCCCGGCGTGCGCGGCGAGGAACGCCGGCTGCGCGCCGGCGCCGACGCGCTGCTGGAGCGGCTGGGCCTGTCGGCGGTCGCCGACCACCCGGCGGCCGGGCTGCCGTTCGGCACGCTCAAGCGGGTGGAGCTGGCCAGGGCGCTGGCCGCGGAGCCGCGCCTGCTGCTGCTGGACGAGCCGGTCAACGGGCTCAACTCGGCCGAGGTCGAGGAGTTCGCCGGCACCCTGCGCGCGCTGCGCGACGACCTGGACCTGACCGTGGTGGTGGTCGAGCACCACATGGGCTTCGTCATGAGCACCTGCGACCGGATCGTGTGCCTGGACTTCGGCAAGAAGATCGCCGAAGGCCCGCCCGAGGAGGTCCAGCGCGACCCCGGCGTCATCGAGGCCTACCTGGGGACGGCGGTATGAGCGAGCTGGTGGTCACCGGGCTGGACGCCGGGTACGGCGGCGCCCAGGTGCTGCACGACGTCACCTTCACCGTGGGCGAGGGCGAGATCTGCGCCATCCTCGGCCCCAACGGGGCGGGCAAGACGACCCTGCTGCGGGCGCTGTCGGGCCTGGTCAAGGGGCGCGGCGGCGTCCGGCTCGGCGGCGTCGAGCTGCTCGGCCGCCCGCCCGACGCGCTGGCCAGGATGGGCGTCGCGCACGTGCCGGAGGGCCGGGGCACGTTCATGCCGCTCACCGTCGAGGAGAACCTGCGCCTGGGCGCCTACACCCGGCGCGACGGCCTGGAGCAGGACCTCGACCGCATCTACGGCTACTTCCCCGCCCTCAAGCCCCGGCTCAAGCAGGCGGCGGGCAGCCTCAGCGGCGGCGAGCAGCAGATGCTGGCCCTCGGCCGGGCTCTCATGCTGCGTCCCAGGCTGCTCCTGCTGGACGAGCCGTCGCTCGGCCTCGCCCCGCTGGTCACCCGGGAGCTGTTCCGCATCGTGCGGACCATCAACGAACAGGAGCGCACCACCGTGGTCGTCGTCGAGCAGAACGCCCATCTCGCCCTGGGCGTCGCCCAGCGGGCGCACGTCCTGGAAACCGGGCGGATCGTGCTGTCGGGCACGGCGGCGCAGATCCGGCAGGACGAGCAGGTCGCCCAGTCCTACCTCGGATACCGGGTCTGACATGACCGGATTCCTGCAACAGGTCGTCCAGGGGCTGAGCACCGGCGCCATCTACGCCAGCCTGGCCCTCGCGCTGGTGCTGATCTACCAGTTCACCGGGATCGTCAACTTCGCCCAGGGCGAGCTGGCCATGTTCTCCACCTACGTCGCCTGGCAGTTCACCGCCGCAGGTCTGCCGTTCTGGCTGGCGCTGGTGCTCACGCTGGCCGTGTCGTTCGCGGGCGGCATGCTCATCGAACGGGTGATCATCCGGCCGGTCGAGGGCGCGCCCGAGCTGACCCTGGTGATCGTCACCGTGGGGCTGTTCATCTTCGTCAACGCCGCGGCCGGGTGGATCTGGTCGTTCCTGATCAAGGACTTCCCCAACCCGTTCCCCGGCGGCGCGTTCGAGGTGGGCGGGCTGAGCGTGGGCTTCCAGACACTCGGCGTGCTCGCCGTCGTCGGGGCCGTCATGGGCCTGCTCTACCTGCTGTTCCAGCACACCAAGATCGGTCTCGGGATGCGCGCGGTGGCCACCAACCCGGTCTCCGCCCGGCTGGTCGGCATCCGGGTCGGGCTGACGCTGGCACTCGGCTGGGGGCTGGCCTCCACCGTCGGCGCGGTGTCCGGCGTGCTGGTCGCGCCGCTGCTGTTCCTGGAGCCCAACATGATGGGCGGCGTCCTGATCTACGCCTTCGCCGCCGCCACGCTGGGCGGCTTCGACAGCCCGGCGGGCGCCGTCGCCGGCGGGCTGATCGTGGGCGTGGCCGAGACCCTGGCCGGCGCCTACGTCGGGGTCATCGGGTCCGACCTCAAGGTCGGCGTGCCGCTGGTGATCATCCTGGGCGTGCTGCTGCTGCGGCCCCAGGGCCTGTTCGGGCGAGCGGTGGTGGAGCGGGCATGAGTGAGTCGACACAGGTCACCGGCAGGGCGGCCGAAGCGCCTCCACGGGGGCAGGCACGGCCGCGCGGCCGGGCGCCGCGCAGGCAGTGGATCGTGGCAGGCGCGCTGCTGGCCGCCGCGGTCTACGCGCCGTTCCAGCTCGTGCCGTTCCACGTCTTCCAGCTCACCATGGTGCTGGTCTACGCGGTCGCGCTGCTCGGGCTGAACCTGCTGGTCGGGCACGCGGGCCAGATCTCGCTCGGGCACGGGGCGTTCTTCGCGGTCGGCGCGTACGCGTCCGCGATCATGATGTTCCACGGGGACGTGCCGTACCTGGTGACGCTGCCCGTGGCCGCCGCCGTGGCGTTCGCGCTGGGGCTGGTGCTGGGCGTGCCCGCGATGCGGCTGCGCGGCCTCTACCTGGCGCTCGTCACCCTGGCCATCGCTATCTTCCTGGTGCCGCTGCTCAAGCGGTTCGAGGAGATCACCGGCGGCTCCATGGGGCTGTCGCTGGCCAAGCCCGCGCCGCCCGCGTGGAGCGGCCTGGCCGAGGACCAGTGGCTGTACTTCCTCGCCCTGGCCGTCGCCGTCGCGGCGTTCCTGCTGGCCGCCGGGCTGTTGCGGTCCCGGGTCGGGCGGGCGCTGCACGCCGTGCGGGACAACGAGATCGCGGCCGAGGTCATGGGGGTGCGGCTGTCGTTCTACAAGACGCTCGCCTTCGCCTGGAGCGCGATGTTCGCCGGGGCGGCGGGCTGCGTCTACACGTGGGTGATCGGCTTCGTCTCGCCGGACTCGTTCCCCGTCACGCTGTCGATCACGCTGCTGGCGGGCATCGTCGTCGGCGGGCTCGGCTCGCTGCCGGGACCGGTGCTCGGCGCGCTGTTCGTGATGTTCGTGCCCGGCCTCGCCCAGGACGTCAACGACGCCGCACCCGGCGTGATCTTCGGCCTCCTGATCATCGCGGTGATGTACGTGGCCCCCACCGGCCTGGCCGGCCTGGCGGGGCGCGCGGCCAACTCTCTCAAGAAGACCCTCCGGAAGGGGTAACAGCAATGCGTTTGACTGCGATCGGCCGTACGGCGGTGACGGCCACCCTGGTGATCGCCGCGGCGGCCTGCGGAGGCCGGGGGGAGAGCGGCGGCGGGCAGGCGACGACCGGCGCCGCCCAGGGACAGTGCCAGGGACAGCAGACCACCGGCAGCACGGACACCACGCTCAAGCTCGGCGGCATCTACCCGCTGTCGGGGCCGGCGTCCGCGTACGGTGACATCCCCAAGGGCATCAAGGCGTACTTCGACTACGTGAACGCGGAGAAGGGCGGCGTCGCCGGGCGCAAGGTGGAGTTCGTCGTGCGCGACGACGGCTACCAGCCGCCGAAGGCCGTCGAGGAGGCGCGCAGGCTGGTCGAGCAGGAGCAGGTGTTCGCGCTGTTCCAGACGCTCGGCACCCCGTCCACGACCGCCACCTGGGACTACACCAACCAGCGCAAGGTGCCGCAGGTGTTCGTCGCCACCGGCGCCTCCCAGTGGGGCACCGACACCGAGCACCCGTGGACCATCGGCTGGCAGCCGAACTACGTCTCCGAGGCCCGCGTCTACGCCCAGTACCTCAAGACCGAGAAGCCCGACGCCAAGGTCGCCGTCCTCTACCAGAACGACGACTTCGGCGAGGACCTGTTCGGCGGCTTCAAGCGCGCCATCGAGGGCTCGAAGGTCACCGTCGTGGCGGAGCAGAGCTACGAGGTCACCGACCCGAGCGTGGAACCGCAGATGCGCAACCTCGCCGAGTCCGGCGCCGACGTGTTCCTGAACATCACCACCCCGAGGTTCGGCTCCCAGGCCCTGGCCGCCGACGCCAAGAACACCAAATGGAACCCGCTGCACATCGTCAACAACGTCGCCGCCTCCGTCACCGTGCTGAAGCCCGTCGGCTTCGAGAACGTGCAGGGCGTCGTGTCCTCCTCGTACTACAAGGACCCGAACGACCCGAGGTGGGCCGACGACGCGGAGATGAAGCTCTACAAGGAGAAGATGGCGCAGTACGCGCCCGGCGCGGACCCGAACATCCCGTACCTCACCTTCGGCTGGGCCGTGGCCAGCAGCTTCCACAAGGCGATGGAGGCCGCGCCCTGCAAGACCCGCGAGGGCCTGATGGAGTCGGTGCGCAACCTGCGCGACGTCCAGGTGGACATGCTCCTGCCCGGCGTGACCCTGCAGACCTCGGCCGACGACGCCTTCCCGATCGAGTCGATGCAGCTCATGGAGTTCAAGGGTGAGCGCTGGGAGCTGTTCGGCGAGGTGATCGACACCCGCAAGGAGTTCGGTCCGCTGACCAACTGACGACCGCGGGGGGCCGTCAGCGCGGCGGCCCCCTCGGCGCCGCCGCTCAGGCGCCGGACCTGCCCTTCAGCGCCCGCCCGTCCGCGTCGAGGTGGTCGCGCCAGGACCGCGACGGCCGCCAGCCGAGCAGCCGCACCGCCTTGGCGGAGGAGACGCCGGACGCGTCGGGCCTGGACAGCGGCCTGATCGGGATCGCCTCCCCGTAGACCGTCGTGATCAGGTCGGCCAGCTCGCGGCCGGCCGCGTTGTCCGGCGAGGCGACGCAGAACACCTCGTGACCCGTCAGCCCGGACTCGACGGCCAGCACGACCGCGTCGGCCAGGTCGTCCACGTCGACGTAGCTCCACAGCCCCGGGTCCGGCCGGTAGGGGTCACGCAGCACCGGGCCCAGGTTGCGCTCGTAGGTGCCCTCGTGCTGCACCCAGGTCGGCCGCAGCGAGACGCACCGGATGTCCGACCGGCGCACCGCCGCGTCCATGAGCTGCTCGCCGAAGTGCTTCGAGAGCGCGTACGGGTCCTGCGGCGCGATCGGATGGGCCTCGTCGATCGGCGCGTACGCCGGCAGGCACGGCCGGTCGGCGAAGAAGAACCCCGGCACGGTCGCGCTGGAGATGTTGACGAACCGCGGCACCCCGAGCGCCACCGCCGCCTCGATCAGGTTGAACGTGGCCATCAGGTTGTGCCGGAACACCACGTGCGGCGGGTCGTGGGCGGGGTCGGGGATCGCCGCGGCGTGCACCACGGCCTCCGCCCCGCGCGCCACCGCGAACGCCTGGCCCGCGTCGGTGAGATCGGCCCGCAGGTAGCCGGGCTCCCCGGGGCCGGGCCGCTCCCAGACGGGGCGGGTGAGGTCGACGGCCGTCACCTCGTGTCCCGCGGCCAGCAGGGCGCGCACCGCCGCGCGGCCGACCTTGCCGTGGGCACCCGTCACGACGACCCGCATGGCACCCTCTCCTCATGATCGCTCACCCGTCGGTCTCGGGGTAGCCGAAGAAACGCGTGTGGACGACGCGGGCTTCGGGGCCCGCCTCCTCGGCCGGCTTGTCGTACTTGTTGAGGAGCGCGATGTACTCCTCGAAGAACTCGGCCAGCTCCTCCAGTGTCACCCGGATCGTGCCGCGCGAGTAGGGGAAGGCGTCGCCCCATCCGCCGGGCTGGACGGCGGCCTGGGCGCGGCGGAACTCGTGCATGCCGTCGGAGATCGCGCGGGCGTTCATCTCGTCGAGGATCGCCCGGGTCTCCTCGTCCTGCTCGCTGCGGAGCGGGAAGCGCAGGTCGGCGGGGACGAAGCGCCACCAGCGCTCGCGGCCCCTGGCCTTGCCGGGCAGCTCCTCGACGAAGCCGTGCCTGGCCAGCTCGCGCAGGTGGTAGCTGGTGGCGCCGGTGTTGAGGTCGAGCGCGCGGGCCAGCTCGGCGGAGGTCGCGGGGCCGCGCGTGCTGAGCTGGTTGAGGATGCGCTGGCGCCGGGGATGGGCGAGCGCGCGCAGCGCCTCAAGGTCGTCGAGCTTGCGCGTGCCGTGCTCAGCCATGTCGGCCAACGTAGCCGCGACGTGAGATCTGTGCAACTCCGCCCGCCTCCACCTGGGGTTCAGATGGTGATTGTGCACAGACGAGCTTGCACAATCACCTGTGCACAATCCATTATGCATCCTATGACCTCCTTCGCCCGCAGGCGGCCGGCCGCCGCCGTCGCGCTCGTCGCCGTCACGCTGCTCGCGGCCGCCGCCTGGTTCGCCGAGCTGCCACCCGCTCCCGCCGGGCGCGACGCGCCGCCCGGCTCCTTCAGCGCCGACCGCGCCTGGCCCACGCTCGAACGCATCGCCGACAGGCCCACGCCGATAGGCTCCGCCGCCGGCGACGCCGTCCGCGACCACCTCGTGGCCGAGCTGACCCGGCTCGGGTTACGGCCCGAGGTGCGGACGGAGGCCGGCACGTACGGGTTCGGCGGCGGCGACGTGGTGGCCGGGATCGCCGAGAACGTGATCGCCGTCATCCCCGGCCGGGACCCCACCGGCCGCGTCGTGCTGGCCGCCCACTACGACTCCACGCCCACCACGCCGGGCGCCAGCGACGACAAGGCGTCCGTGGCCGCCGTCCTGGAGATCACCCGCGCCCTGCTCACCGGCCCGCGGCTCCGCAACGACCTCGTCATCCTGCTCAGCGACGGCGAGGAACCGGGGCTCATCGGGGCCGCGGCGTTCGCCCGCCACCCGCTGGCCCGGGACGGCGGCGTCATGATCAACATGGAGGGGCCGGGGAACGCCGCCCCGTCGTCCGTCTACAACGTGACCCCCGGCGGCGGCGCCCTCGTCGGGGCGTTCGCGCGGGCCATGCCGCACCCGGTGGGGGAGTCCGCGCTCGTGGCCGCCTACCGGGAGACCGGCTTCCACTCCGACCTGACCGTGCTGGAGGAGAACGGGTGGATCGGGATCGACCTGGGGCTCTCCGGCGGGCGCGCGTACTACCACCACCCCAGGGACACCCCCGCCGCGCTCGACCGGGGCGCGCTGCAGATGCACGGCGACAACGCGCTCGCCATGGTCCGCGAGGTCGGCGGCGCGGACCTGCGGGAGCTGCGCGGGCCGCGTGACGAGGTGTTCTTCTCGCTCCTCGGGATGGTGGCCCGGTACCCGGCGGGGCTCGCGACGCCGTTGGCGGCCCTGGCGGCCCTCGCCGTCCTGGCGGTCGCCGCGTACGCCAGACTGTCCGCCCGCCCGCTCCCTGTGTCACCACCGTCCCCCGTGGACCGCCGGGGCCGCTCGGGTGGCCAGGGGGAGCCGGGTGGGGTGCCTGTGACGGTGCCCCGGCTGTTCGCAGGAGTGGTCGCCGTGCTGGGAGTGCTGGTCGTCATGGGGGGACTGGGCACGGGGCTGTGGCCGGCGCTCGTGGCTCTGGACCCGGGGTACGGGGACCTGGTCAGCGATGTCTACCAGCCGTGGCCGTACCGGCTGGCGCTGGCCGTGTCGGCCGTGGCCGTGACGTGGGCCGGGCACGTCGCGCTGCGGCGGTGGCTGAACGCGGTGGTGCTGGCCGTGGGGACGCTGTTCTGGCTGGCGGTGCTGGGTGTGGCGGGGGCGCTGCTGATGCCCGGGGCGTCGCACTACGGGTCGCTCACCGCGCTCGCCGGAGCCGCGGGACTGGCCGGCGCGCTGGCGTCGCGGCGGCGTCCGGTGCTCGGGGCGGCCGTCCTGGCGTGCGGCGCGGCGCCGGCGGTCCTGCTGTTCAGCGTCGGGGCGCGGTCGATGAGCAACGCGACCGGGCTGGCCCTGGCCACCCCCGCCGGCCTCTTCTACGCCTTCGCCGCCCTCGCGCTGCTCCCGCTCCTGGCCGCCATCACCCCGACGGCCGCTCATGTGCGCGGCGGGACCACGGGTGGTGCGGTGGCTGCTTCTGAGCGGGGCGAGGCCGCGGACGGTGCGGCTGGTCCCGTGCGGGGCGAAGGGACCGGTCCGGTGCGAGGGCCGGCGCCGGTGGCGGTCGCGCAGGGCCGGCGGAGGGTGGCCGTTTGGGCCGGGCCCGCTGTGGCGGCGGTGCTCGCGCTGGTGTTGGCGGGCGTGGGGCTGGTGGTGAACCGGTTCGGGCCGGAGCAGCCCCGGCTGGCGCATCTGGCCTACGTGCTCGACGCGGACGCCCGGCAGGGCAGCTGGGTGAGCATGACCGAGCCGCCGCACCCGTGGGCGGCCGAGCGGGCGCCGCACGTGCCCGCCTCGTGGGACCTGCCGCTCCCGTACCGGCAGACTCCCGCCCGTGTCGGGCCCGCGCCCGCCGTCGCGCTGCCCGCGCCCGAACTGACCGTCCTGGAGGAGCGGCGGGACGGCGACGGGACCGTCCTGCGGGTACGGATGCGGTCCCAGCGAGCCGCCTACCAGCTGAACCTGCACGTGGGCGGCCTGGTCACCGGCGGGGAGTTCGCGGTGCCGGGCCAGGCGCCGGTGCCGCTGCCCCGGATCGAGAGGGAGGACGGGCCGTGGCCGTTCGAGGTGCAGTTCTTCGCCCCGCCGGCGCGAGGGGTGGAGTTCACGCTCCGGGTCGAGGGCGCGGCGCGGCCCCGGCTGGCGGTCGCCGACATCACGCTCGGCCTCGACGGCGTCCCCGCGCACCGGGCCCGGCCCGCCGGGGTGGACCTGACCCCGTCAGGCGGCGGCCTGCCCACCGACTCGGTCACCGTGGTCCGGGTCCTCTGACCGCGGAACGGCCCGCACCGGTAGGTGCGGGCCGTTCCTCTGTCGGGTGGGTCAGCCGCGGGCGTCGGCGGACGAGACGGCGGCACGGGAGGCCGCCGCGTCCGGGCGGTCCGGGATGGAGCGCAGGTTGAACGCGTACCGGGCGGTGGAGTCGGCGATCGCGTCGGAGTTCAGGTCCAGCGCGAACGCGTTGATGTTGGCGAGGCTGTCGCAGGCCGCGTGGTAGCACGGGTCGTAGGCCTGGCCGGCCGTGCCGCCCCACAGGGCCGCCTCGTCAGCGGTCTTGATGCCCTCGGCGCCGGTGAAGATGCCGCCCGACGGGATGCCGACGGCGATGAACGGCCCGTAGTCGGAGCGGCCGTCGAAGTCGGTGCCGCGGGTGGGCTGGCGGCGGTCCTCGAAGAAGTCCTCCAGCTGCGCCTCGATCTGGGCCGATCCGGGCGGGCCGGCGGGCGCGCCGGCGGCGTCGGAGTCGTCGCCGTCATAGAGGAACAGGCCGTAGTTGGGCGAGGCGACCATGTCGAAGTTCAGGTAGACCTTGATCCGGTCGCGCTCGGCCTGGCTCAGGCTCTCCACGTACTGGTCGGACCCGAGCAGGCCGATCTCCTCGGCGGCCCAGAAGGCGAAGCGGACCTTGTTCTTGACCGGGAAGTGCTGCATCTGCAGGGCGGTCTCCAGGATGGCGGCGCTGCCCGAGGCGTTGTCGTTGATGCCCGCGCCCTCGGGGACGCCGTCCAGGTGGGCGCCGACCATGACGACGTTGCGCGGGTCGCCCCAGCGGCTCTCGGCGATCACGTTGTCGTTGGTGCCGAGCGTGAGCGTCGCGTCGACGGCCAGGCGCACCGGCGTGGTCGTGGTGGACAGCGCCTGGCCGACCGCGAAGTCGGCGTAGATCATCGGGATCCCGGCCCGCCACTCGCCGATGTCCAGCGGGTTGGCCTCGGTCCGGCCGGGCTGGCCCTCGTTGAAGACGATGATCGCGGACGCGCCGGCGAACCCGGCGTTGCGGACCTTGGTGGCGAACGGGCAGGTGCCGCGCTGGATGAGCGCGATGTTGCCCGGGGTGAAGCCGGCGAAGTCCGACATCTCGCAGCCGCTGGTCGAGGTCGGCGTGGGCGTCGGCGGCAGGGTCAGGTCGACGCCCTGCACCGGCGCGGTCACGTCACCGGCGGGTGACGGCTGGAAGGTGAAGAAGTCCTCGTTGGGGGTGAAGTCGCCGAGAACCGGCGGGCTGTTCTCGGTCCAGCTCTGGACGAAGTTGATCGGCTGCAGCGTGACCCGGTAGCCGGCCTTGCGGAGCTTGCCCGCGACGTAGTCACGGGAGGCGTTGTAGCCGGAGGTGCCGGCGGCCCGGTTGCCCCCGTTGGCGTCGGCGATGGCCTGGAAAGCCTTGAGGTGCTTCTGCACGTTGGCGCCCTTGACCTGCTTCACCAGCACTTTGGCGAAGACGTCGTCCAGGCCCCCGGCCGCCTGGGCCGGGGTGGTGAGGGAGAGCGGGAGGGCGAGTGCCGTGACCAGTGTGAGGACACGGATGACGCCTTGACGAAAGGTCATGTCGCACTTCCATGTGACGGCTTGGGCAGTCGTGCGCCCGTAGGCGCGGGACCGTCCCGGAGAACGGCTGGAAAGGAGATCCGCACGGCACGTGATGCCCCCGAAGCGTGCTTAACGGAACGTATGCCGGGAGCCTCCCCCTGAGAAGACCCAGTCAGCCCATGGCATGTGCCAGATTTGGGACAATCTCGCAGTTGACGACTTCACCGGGAAGCGTCTATAGCGGTCCCTTCCGCCACGGCCCTCTGATCGCGTACGTGCGTCCCGGCGGCTCGGTCGAGCTGGTCGAGCCGAGCTGGTTGACGAAGAGCACCGAACCGTCAGGGCTGAAGCACGCCCCGGCGAACTCGCTGTCGTCGGCGATGTTGACGGCGAACTCGAACGGCCGCCCGCGGCGCGGGTCCAGCCCGATCAGCCGGTTGACGTTGGCCAGGCCGGGAGCCAGCGGGTGCGGGTCTGCGTCGGCGCCGGAGGCGTCGTCCTCGCACAGCACGATGCCGCCGCGCGGGGTGAAGGTGAGGTTGTCCGGCGAGTCCAGCTCCTTGCGGCCGGGCGACTCGTACACCAGGACGAGCGTCCCGCCGTCGCGGCGGCCGGGGAGGTACCGCCAGACCTGGCCGTACCCCTCCACGTAGCCGTCGGCGCCGGGGCCGTCGCCGTTCTTGGCGTCGCCGCCGCTGGTGGAGTTGAAGAACACCGAGCCGTCGCCCCACCAGCAGCCCTCCAGCCGGTTGAACTTGGCGGCGCCCTTGGCCAGGCCTTGACGCGCGCAGGTGGGGGCACCGCCCTCCAGGTCCGGGTCGGGGTCGTCGATCCGGACCCATTCCACCGGCAGCCGGGCGCCCATCCGCTGGCCCTCGCGGCAGTCGTAGCCGTCCGCGCCCCGGATCTTGAGCATCTCCAGCACGCCGCCCCGGCTCAGGTCGCGCGGGTCGCGGGGGCGGAACCGGTAGAACCCGTTGGGCCTGCCGGACTCGTCCTCGGTCTCGTACACGTAACCGGTGCGCGGGTCGACGGCGACGGCCTCGTGGGAGAAGCGGCCCATCGCGGTCAGCGGCATGGAGGCGGCCGGTCTGCCGGGGGAGGGGCCGCGCAGCGGCACCTCGAAGATGTAGCCGTGCTTGCGCCGCCACCCGTCGGCGGGCCCGGCGATGGTCTCCTCGCAGGTCAGCCAGCCGCGGTCGCCCAGCATGCGGCCGCCTGCGCAGTTGACGATGGTGCCGTTGAGGCTGACGAAGTGGCTCACCACCTGGCCGCCGCGCAGGTCCACCTCCAGCGTGGTGGTGCCGCCGACGCCCAGCTCGTCGTACCGGGCCGAGCCGGGCACGTGCACGCGGCCCTGCGGGGTGCCGGGGCCGGTGCGCACCTCGTGGTTGCGGATCAGGCGGACGGTGTGCGGGCGGGTGCCGGGGAAGGCGGCCATCCCGTCGTGCGCGATGGGCGTGGGCACGCCGTCGGACATCGGGGTGCCGGTCCTGCCGAGCACCACGTAGGAGAAGCCGGCGGGCAGGGCGAGCAGTTCCTCGCCGGTGTTCCTGGTGCGGGTGCGGCGGAGCGGGCCGTAGCCCTCCGCGCCGGTGGCGGCCTCGCGGCCCGTCCGCGCCCAGGCGGCGTGGGTGGCCAGGGTCTCGACGGCGACACCGGTGGCCAGGGCGCCGCCGGTGGCGAGGAAGGAACGTCGATCGAGCGCGGTCATGGACGGCTCACCTCGCTGACAGCTCGGGTTCACAAAGCGTAGACGGGAGAATCGGGGGCAAGTAGGCCCAACCTGATCGGGCTCCACGACGTAGCGTGTGAGTCGTACCCGGCGCGAAGGGGCGGGCGTGCTGCAACGGGTCCTGCGCGTGGCGGTCGCCGTCACGGTGGTGGTGCTGGCCGTGCTGCCCGACAGCGTGGTCGGCACGCTCACCCGGGCGTCCGGCGTCGCCGCGGAGGAGTGCGCGCCGCGCGACACCCGGGTCATGGCCCGCTACCCGATCACCGGCTACTGGATGATCCCGCGCTCCGACGCCTGCGTGACCCGGCGGATGGTCGAGGCCATCCACGGGGTGGGCGCCGACACGCTGATCACGTTCGGCGCGCGGCTGCTGCCCGCCGCCGTCGACGCGGCCGGCCGGGTGACCGGCGAGGCCGCCGGGGCCTTCGCCGGCTGCGTCGAGGACGGCAGGACCTGCTACCAGGCCGCCCGCGACACCGGCCGGGAGATCAGGCGGGTCTACACGTACACGGCGAGCGAGCACTTCGGGGCCGGCGTGCTGCGCTGCCCCGGCCTGGACCGGCGGGTGGAGAACGGCGGGCGCGTCTACCACCGGCTGATGCTCGGCGACTCGTGCGACGACTCCTCCTACGACCTGCTGCTGGTCGCCGCGGACGGCGACGGCGTGGGTCACATGATGGCCGAGGCCGCCGCGCAGGGCATGCGGGTCTTCCCCGGCCTGCCGGTGCCGCCGAAGGACGAGGCCAAGCCGTGGCTGCCCGGCCTGGACCACCTGCCGGCGCTCAACGCCTTCACCGCGCGGGTGGTCGCCGACTACCGGCAGCGGTACGGGTCCTCGCCCGCGCTCGGCGGCCTCTACCAGTCGTTCGAGCTGGCCATGCGCGACCGGGCCGACGACGACCCGATCATCGACCTGTACGCGGCGCAGCACGAGGTGGTCGCCCGCGCCTGGCCCGGGATGACCATCATGGTGAGCCCGTTCTGGGACGCGCGCCGGGGCCGGGGCTTCCCGCCGGAACGGGCGGAGCGGGGCTTCGACCAGATCGCGGCCACCCGCGCGGGGGCGCCGATGGTCATCGCCGTCCAGGACGGGCGCGGGGTGGGCAAGGTCCCGGTGTACGGGGCCGACGAGGTGGACGCGCCGGTGGACGCGCGCCTCGAACCGGTCACCGGCAAGGTCACCAACAGGCAGGCCTACTACGGCTCCACCCGCGACTACATCGAGGCCGCGGCCCGGCGGGTGGTGCCCGGGGTGGAGCTGTGGGTGAACGTCGAGGTGTTCGAACCCGCCCAGGCGGCGGGCGAGTGCGGCCGGGCCGACCCGTTCCCGCTGCGCGGCCGCACCACCAAGGCCCGGGTGGACGAGCAGGTCGCGGCGGCGGGACCGCACAAGATCATCGCGTACGGCTGGGACCCGTTCCTGACCTGCCGTGACGCCCCGGCCGCGCCGTCGCTGGCGGACGAGCTGGTGGCCGGGTGGCAGGAGCCGATCGTGGTGCGCGCGGCCCCGGCCGTCCGCGACGGGGTGGCGGGAGTCACCGTCGAGGGCCACCACCTGCGGGGCGGCGCGGTCCGCTTCACCTACCACCGGGCCGGGGTGGGGCCGGTGACGGTGGAGGCGCCCCAGGAACTGCCCGGCCCCCGCCGGGGCTCCCTGGAGTCGGTGTGGGCGCCGTTCGCGCCGGAGAACCCGGACCCGGCGCGGCCCTGGGTGACGATCACCGTCGTCAACGCGGCCGGCCACGCCTCCACCTCGGGCTACGCCATGCGCGCCGCTCTGTAGAGCCGGATGGGCGTCGCTCACCGGACGTGCCGCTCTCGTGACTTACTGTGCTTCCTGGGATTCGATCTGAGGGAGACCGATGTCACGCCGAAGCACCCTGCTCGCCCTGGTGACGGTGACCACCGCGCTGGTCGCGCCGCCCGCCGGGGCCGCCGCCGCGCCGCCGCCCGTGCCCGGGGCGGAGGTCTCCCCGGAGATGGACCCGCAGCGGGCGATCGACTACTGGACGGCCAGGAAGCAGTCCAAGGCCGACGCCACCGACCTGCCGGAGAACGTGGTCATCCCGCGCTCGGCCGGAGCGTGGACGAGCGTGCCGAACGGCCGGCGGCTGACGCCCGGCGCCGACGTCAACGGCTACGGCCCGGTGCGCCGGCCCTACCGGCAGGCGCAGAGCAGCCGGGCCACCGGCCGGCTGTTCTTCCTGGACGCCGCCGGGCACCGCAGATCGTGCAGCGGCGCGGTGGTCCGCTCGGCGCGCGGGCTGCTCGTGGTGACGGCCGCGCACTGCGTGTACGGGGTCGCCGCGCGGGGCGCCCAGGCCAGGTGGTCGCAGCACCTGGCGTTCGTGCCCGCGTACGACGGCAGGGCCAAGACCGCGGACGAGCGGGCCCCGTACGGCGTGTGGGGGGCGCGGCGCGTCTGGAAGCCGCGGCCATTCACCGGCGTGACCCCCTACGACTGGGACTCCGTCTACGACCTGGCGCTGGTCGAGGTCGGCAGGCGGGG
Organism: Nonomuraea sp. CA-218870; assembly: GCF_050936535.1. NCBI lineage: Bacteria > Bacillati > Actinomycetota > Actinomycetes > Streptosporangiales > Streptosporangiaceae > Nonomuraea > Nonomuraea sp. CA-218870. Next base: position 2,018,507 of record NZ_JBNJMN010000001.1, read on the forward strand.
CGGCGCGACGCTGCAGGAACAGGCCGGCGCGCTGACCCCGGTGCGCAACGAGGGCGGCCGGCACACCGTCTCCAGCATCGGCTACCCCAGCGACGCCCCGTACGACGGCAGCCGCCAGCTCTGGTGCCTGGCCCGCACCCGGTCGTGGCCCGGCCACGCGCTGGGCGGGACGGTCGGCGGGCGGCTGCGGACCGACAACTGCCACCTCTACGGCGGCAACAGCGGCGGCCCGTGGCTCGACGGGGACGGGCTGCTGCTGGGGGTGCTGACCTCGGGGGCGAGTGACGAGGACGGCTTCGGCTACGCGGTGGCGAACCCGCTCGGCCGGGAGAGCTTCGGCGCCGTGATCCGGCGGGCCGACCCGCAGGGCGTGTACGACGCGCTGTCGGTCGAGGGCTCCGGCGCCGGCGGCCGGGTCACCGCCACCGTGACCATGCGCGGGCTGATGGCGGCGGCCCGGGTGCCGGTCACGTTCACGCTCCCGCCCGGCGCGCGGGCGGGCGCCGCGCCCGGCTGCCGGGCCGCAGGACAGCGGGTGACGTGCACGCCGGCGATGGTCCGTCCGGGCCGGCCGGTACGGGTGAGCGTCCCGGTCCGGGCCCGGGCCGGGGCCACGGACACGGTGACCGTGTCCGTGACCTCGACCTTCCTCGACCCGGACCAGCGCGACAACACGGACTCCTTCCGGCTCGCGTCAGACTGACGCGGTCCCGTCCAGGTTCGCGGCCAGCAGCTCCAGCAGGGGTTCGCGGCGGCGGCAGTTCTCCAGCGCGAACGAATCGGCCAGCGCGATGAGCTCGCTGTCGTCGAGGCCCCTGAACAACTCGGCGTACTCGGGCAGCAGCGCCTGGGCGATGAGGATGTGCCGGATCAGGTCGTCCGTCTGGTAGCGGGCGCCCCACGGATACGGGTCCCAGGTGGGGAACTCGGTCTCCATCAGCGTGTGCAGCGGGGCGAGCACCTCGGCGCACTCCTCCATGGTGGAGCCCCACCGGTCCGCGCCCAGGCGCCGCTTCTTGTCGATGAACGGGCCGAACCTCTCCAGGTACGGCCCGCCCGCGCACACCAGCCCCTGCAGGCCGACGTCCTTGTACGTCCACAGGGACCAGCCGGCCTGGTGCTGGTCGTAGATCTCCAGCTGGTCGCGGAGGATCTGGTAGCGCTCCCCGTCCCGCTCCGGGTCGCCGGTGTAGACGGGCCCGAACTCGCCGACCCACAGCGGGGTGCCGGTCTCGCGCTGGAACCGCGACCGCTCCTCGAACGTGCGCTCCAGCTCGTCCCGGTCACACCAGCGGCCCTGGGTGTAGCCGGGGTAGCCGCCGCCGTGGGCGAACCCGGCCAGGGCGTAGTCGTGACAGACGAAGACCGTGTTCTCGTACACCTCCCGGAAGATCGAGAAGTCGGTCGAGTAGGTGTTGCCGTCCAGGAACAGCACGTGCCGGGGGTCGGCGGCGCGCACCGCCTTGACCAGCCGGTCGTAGAACGGGCCGACGACCTTGCCGCTCGGGTCGCCCGGCTCGTTGACCGGGTTGTAGCCGGCCACCCACGGGTGGTCCCGGTAGTGGTCGGCGAGGGCCTCCCACAGGTGCACGACCCGGTCCTGGAAGTGCCGGTGCTGCCAGAAGGCCGCCACGTGCGTCGGGTTGTCGGAGTGCCAGTGCTGGTTCTGCGAACCGGGCAGCGCGTGCAGGTCGATCACGCTGTAGACGCCGTGCCGGCCGAGCAGGTCGATCACTCGGTCCAGGTGGGTGAAGCCGCACTGCGTGATCTCGAACGGCCGCTCGTCGGACTCGAAGTGCCGGTAGCCGACCGGGATGCGGACGCAGTTCACGCCCAGCCCGGCCAGCAGTGCCGCGTCCTGCTCGGTGAAGAAGGAGGAGAGCAGCCGGTCGAAGAAGAGGGCGGCCCGCTCCTCGCCCAGCACCTGGCGAACCGCCGCGCGCATCGACGCCTCGTTGGCCGGATAGCCGGTGATGAAGTTCTCCAGGTTCATCCAGCCGCCCAATCCGACGCCGCGCAGGCGTACGGGCTGGTCGTCGGCCGTGCGGAGCTGCGCTCCGGAGACGTGCAGCATGGTCACCCTTTCGTCGCGCCGGCTGTGAGACCACCGATCAGGTGGCGTTCCGCTATGGCGTAGAACCCCAGCGCGGGCACCATGGCCAGCACGAGGTAGGCGAGCACCCGCGCGGTGTCGGTGCTGTACTGGCCCTGGAACTGCTGGATGCCGAGCGGGAGCGTCCAGCTCAGCTCTTCGCTGAAGACGACCAGCGGGAGCATGAAGTTGTTCCAGCTCCCCACGATCGCGAGCACCGACACGGTGGCGATCGCCGGGCGGGCCATCGGCAGCAGGATCCGCCAGAAGAAGCCGAACGCCGAGCAGCCGTCGATGGTGGCCGCCTCCTCGATCTCGCCCGGGATGCTCCTGAAGAACTGGCGCAGGATGATGATCGTCAGCGGCAGCCCGAACGCGGCCTGCACGAGGATCACGCCCATCGGGTTGTCCAGCAGGTTCAGGGTGCGCAGCATCACGAAGATGGGCAGGATCGCCACCGCGAACGGGAACATCAGGCCCGCCGTGAAGAGCGTGAACAGCGCCTCCCTGCCCCGGAAGGCGAAGCGGGCGAAGACGAACGCGGCCAGCGCCGACAGCGCGACCACCAGGACGGTGGTGGCGACGGCGATGAACGTGCTGTTCCAGACCTGACGCCAGAAGGACCCCTCGGCCAGCACCTCGGTGTAGTTGCCCGGCTCCCACGGGCTGGGCAGGCCGAACGGGTTCACCGAGAGCTGCTGGGTGCTCTTGAAGCCGCCGAGCAGCGCGTACACCACGGGGATGAGGATGAACGCGCCGACGATCCAGGCGATCGCGTGCAGAGGCAGGGTGGTGCGCCTCATCGCTTCCCTCCCATGGCGGTGGTCGCGCCCTCCAGGTCACGTCGCATGACCAGGCGCTGGTATCCCAGGGCGAAGATCAGGCTGAGCCCGAACATCACCACGCTGATGGCGCTGGCGTAGCCCACCTGGGAGCGCTCGAAGCCCAGCGTGAACATGGTCACGGCCAGCGTCTCCGACGCGTGCGCCGGCCCGCCCTCGGTGAGGATCCAGACCAGGTCGAAGAGCTGGATGGTGTAGATGACGGAGAGGAACACGCTGATCCTGATCGTGGGTCCGAGCAGGGGCAGCGTGACGTACCGGAAGACCTTCCAGCCGGCCGCCCCGTCGATCTTCGCGGCCTCGATCAGCTCGTTCGGGATGTTCTGCCGGCCGGCCAGGTAGATCATCATGTGGAAGCCGAAGTACTTCCAGGTCATGACCAGGAAGAGCGACCACAGGGCGCTGTCGGGGTCCGACAGCCACTCCGACTCCAGCCCCAGCGGGCCCAGGATCCGGTTGGCGATGCCGTTCTCCGGCGACAGGATCAGCGAGAACAGCACGCCGGTGATGACCTCGGACAGCACGTACGGCGCGAAGAACACCAGCCTGTAGAACGCCCGCCCCCGGATGCGCTGGTGCAGCAGCATCGCGATGCCCAGCGCGAACGGGAGCTGGATCAGCAGAGTGGCCGTGATCACCAGCAGCAGGTTCGTCAGGTCGGTGTAGAAGATGTCGCTGCTGAAGAGCCTGGTGAAGTTGTCGAAGCCGATGAAGTTCGTGGGCAGGCCGCCGAAGCCGTTCCACCGGAACGCGCTGGCGTACATCGCCACCAGGATCGGGGCCACCACGAGCAGCAGGAAGAGCGCCAGGGCCGGCAGCAGGAACAGGGTGATCGTCAGCAGGTTCCTGGGCCTGCCGCGCCGGCGGTGGCGGCGAGGCCCGGCCGGAAGCGTCTCCGCCTCCGGCCGGCGGGTCACGGTCGTCATTCGCTCTCGCTCTTCGCCACTTCGGTGATGTCCTGCGCCGCCTGCTCGGGAGTCTTGGCGCCGGCGATCAGCTCGGCCACGCTGTCGTTGACCTCGGAGCCGACGGCGGGCGGGTACGCCTGGTCCAGGTAGAGCTGGAAGCCGGTGGCGTTGGCCAGCGAGTCGGCGACGATCTTGAGGTTCTCGTCCTTGACCGCGCTCTCCTCGCCCTTGAGCACCGGCAGGACGCCGCCGGCCTCGACGGTCTTGGTGTGGTTCTCGGTGTTGGTGAGGAACTTGATCAGGTCGAGGGCCTCCTTCGGGGCGTCGGCGCCCACGGCCATGCCCCCGCCGCCGCCGAACGCCTCGGTGATGACGCCCTTGCCGCCCTCGACCTCGGGGAACGGGAAGAAGCCGAGGTCCTTGCCGAGGCCCTTGCCCGAGTCGTTCTGCACCGCCGGAGCCCACTGGCCCATCAGCTCCATCGCGGCCTTGCCGTTGGAGACGCTGGCGGACTGGCCGTCGGGGGTCGAGTAGCCGGCCCCGAGGAAGCCCCGCTGGAACGGCTGCAGGTCGACCAGCGCCTTGAGCTGCCGTCCCGCCTCGATGAACTCGGGCTTGGTGAAGTCGTGGTCGACGCCGGCCTGGTGCATCGCCTGGAGTCCGGCGATGCGCATGGACAGGTAGGCCCAGTAGTAGTGGCCCGGCCACTTCTCCTTGCCGGCCAGCGCGATGGGGATGATGCCGGCGGCCTTGAGCTTCTTGACCGCGTCGAGGAAGCCGCTCCAGGTCTTCGGCGGCTCGGTGACGCCGGCCTGCTCGAAGTGCTTCTTGTTGTACCAGAAGCCGACCATGCCGATGTCCGTCGGCAGCGCGTACGTCTTGCCGTCGAACTGGTACGCGGCCAGCGCCGCCGTGGTGAAGGTGCCGAGCTCCGGCGCGACGTCGGCGCTGATGTCCTTGACCAGGCCCGCGTCGATCTGCTGCTTCAGCACGCCGCCGCCCCAGGTGGCGAAGACGTGGGGGGCCTTGCCCGACTGGGTGAGCGTGGTGAGCTTGGACTTGTACGCCTCGTTCTCCAGGACCGTCATCTTGACGGTCACGTGCGGGTTCGCGGCCTGGAACTCCTTGGCCCGGGTCTCCCAGATGGTCTTCAGGGGGTCGGACGTGGACAGGTGCCACCATTCGAGCGTGACCTTGCCGGGCGAGCCACCGTCGCCGGGCTCAGTCGTGGCGGTCTGTCCGCCTCCGCAACCGGCTACCAGGACGGCCGCCGCGATCAACGCGCAGGTTCGCTTCATAGGGGTTCCCTCCTCGGCTGGCGAAAGTTTCGTGAACCCCCCGATATTTTCGTCCACCGGAGCATAGGTAGCCGTTACGCGGGGCGTCAATAGCTCTGACAGTCGCGATCCGATCACCCCCGCTCATACGGACTCCGAAACTTTCGGATAAACTCCGGATCATGTCTGGGAAGAGGAGGGTGACGATCGCCCTCATAGCCGAGGAAGCCGGGGTGTCGATCCCCACGGTGTCCAAGGTGATCAACGGTCGGCCGGAGGTCGCCCCGGCGACCCGCCATCGCGTCGAGCGCCTGCTGCACAAGCACGGCTACCAGCGGCGCATCAGCCAGGACGAGACCCCGGCCGGGCTGGTCGACCTCGTCTTCACCGAGATGGAGTCGCCCTGGGCGATGGAGATCGTGCGCGGGGCCGAGAGCGCCGCCCACGAGGCCGGGGCCAGCGTCGTCATCACCGTCCTGCACACCCACGCGGGACCCGGCCGCGACTGGCTCGAACGGCTCGCCGGCCGCCGCACCGACGGCGTGGTCATCGTCGCCTCCAAGCTGTCGGTCGGCGTCCAGGACCAGCTGAGCGCCCGCTCGCTGCCGTTCGTCGTGGTGGACCCCGAGGGCGAGCCGGCCCCCGGCGTCGTCTCCGTCGGCGCCACCAACTGGAACGGCGGCCTGGCCGCCACCCGCCACCTGCTGGAGCTCGGCCACCGCCGGATCGGAATGATCAGCGGCCCCGCCGACATGCTGTGCAGCCAGGCCCGCATCGACGGCTACCGCGCCGCCCTGGAGACCGCCGGCGTGCCCATGACCCCCGAGCTGATCCGGCGCGGCACGTTCATGGTCGACTCCGGCCACGACCACGGCCACGCGCTGCTCTCCCTCGACGACCCGCCCACGGCGATCTTCGCGGGCAGCGACATGCAGGCGTTCGGCGTCTTCGAGGCGGCCCGACAGCGCGGCCTGCGGGTCCCCGAGGACCTCAGCGTCGTCGGCTTCGACGACATCCCGCTGGCCAAGTCGGCCTGGCCGCCGCTGACCACCGTGCGCCAGCCGCTGCAGGAGATGGCCGCGCTCGCCACCCGCACCGTGCTGGCCATGCGGCGCGGCGAGCCGCCCGAGGCCCGCCGGGTCGAGCTGGCCACGGACCTGATCGTGCGCGAGAGCACCACCGCGCTGCCCGCCTGACCTCGCGTTTCGGCCCTGCCGGCGGGGGCAGCGGCAGGGCCATGATGCGCAGACTCGTGAACGGGGCCCTCAGCGGCGCGGTCGCCACCGTGACGATGAGCGCCGTCATGCTGGCCGGCCAGAAGGCCGGCCTCATGCCCGCCCAGCCGCCCAAGCACATCGTCCGCGGCCTGCTCCCGGGCGGCAAGCGACGCCCCAAGCCCGGCGAGGGCGTGCTCGGCGCGCTGGCCCACCTCGGCTTCGGCGTCACCTCCGGCACCGCCTTCGCCCTGCTGTCGCGCGAGCCGGACCGCCGCGTGTCGCTCGGCGTCGCCTACGCGCTGCTCATCTGGGTGGTCAGCTATCAGGGCTGGGTGCCGCGCCTGAGCCTGCTCCCGCCGATCGTGCGCGACCTTCCCGGCCGCCCCGCCGTGATGGCCGCCGGCCACGTCGTGTACGGGACCACGCTCGCCGCCCTGCTCAACCGTCTCGAACCCGGCGGCTGGTCACCCGATCAGAAGGAGTCCCAGGGCGCGGCCTCGTAGCAGCCGGTCACCCCGGCCATCAGCGCCTCGTCCACCTTGAGCCGGTGGCCGTCGACCCGGTCCACGGCCACCACGCCCCACGAGTTCGCCAGGAACACGACGGGGAAGCCGGGCAGGTCGGCCACCCGCAGCACCCGCCGCTCGCACGGCACCCCCGCCCGCGCCAGCTCGGACTCCAGCACCCGCATGGTGACGCCGTGCAGCATCGGCGCGTCCGGCCAGACCACCCGGTCGCCGTCGAAGCATCCCAGGTTCGTGATCGCCCCTTCGGAGATCACCCCGTCCTGCGACGTCAGCAGCGCCTCGTCGTACCCCTCCAGCTCGGCGAGTCTGCCCAGATAGCCCTGCGGGAAGCCGCCGGTGTGCTTGATGTGCGGCAGGAACCGCTGGTAGCGGACGGATCTGAGGCCCTTGGGGGTGGTGGGGAGGCGCACCGGCGGGCCGGACACCGCGATCACCCGCACCCCGCCCGCGTCGCACACGTACACCCGCACGCTCGCGTCCACCGCCCCCAGCTCGCGGACCGAGCGCAGCACCAGGTCCAGGTCGAGCTCCAGGCCGAACAGCTCGCGGGTGGCGGCGGTCAGCCGCTCCAGGTGCCACCGCAGCCCGCGCACCTTGCCGCCGCGCAGCTGCATCGCCGTGAAGTGGCCGTACCGCGCCGACACGGCGAGCGCCACGTCGCCGGCCTCCGCCGCCCGTCCGTCGATCACCGCGTCCATCAGGCCCCCGCTCCGCTCGTTCCGTGTCGCTCGGACGATTATCCACAAACCGGTCGCAGGTGCCGCGCTGAAACGTTCAGGCCCCGTGGTCGAAAATTTCGCCGCCGTCAGGAGCCGCGCACGCGGCCCTCCGGGGCTCGTAGGGTCGTGACCCATGACGACGGAGTTGGACGGGCTGGCCGAGCGGATGCGGGTGTTCGCGGAGGTCCGCGAGTGGGAACGGTTCCACACGCCGAAGAACCTGGCGATGGCGCTGGCGGGCGAGGTCGGCGAGCTGGTGGCCGAACTCCAGTGGCTCACCCCCGACGAGTCCCGCAGCCCCGACCCCGAGACCCTGTCCCGGATCACGGCCGAGCTGGGCGACGTCACCGCCTACCTGGTCCGCCTCGCCGACGTCCTCGGCGTCGACCTGGTGGCGGCGGCGCACGCCAAGCTGGACGTCGGCGAACGCCGCTACGACCCCGTCCGCTACCGCGGCTCCCCCAGGAAGGCCCCCCACCTCCCGCCACCCCCCGAGGCCGAAGGGCGCTGACCCCGAAACGGTCGGAGGCGTCGCCTATGGTGGCGGGCATGCGTTTCGGAGTGCTGGGCCCGCTCGCCGTGTGGACCGACGGCGGCGAGCTCGTGACCGTGCCGGGGCTCAAGGTGCGCGCGCTCCTCGCCGACCTGCTCACGGCGGAAGGCCGGCCGGTCTCGGGCGACCGCCTGGTGTTCGACCTGTGGGGCGACGAGCCGCCGGGCAACCCGGTGGGCGCGCTCCAGGTGCGGATCTCCCAGCTGCGCAAGGCGCTGGAGGACGCCGAGCCCGGCGGCAAGAGCCTGGTCGTCTCCAAGGCCCCCGGCTACCAGCTGTCCGCGGCCGACGTGGACGCCGCGCGCTTCGCCCGCCTGCTGTCCCGGGCCGAGGCGGCCGACGACCCGCGCACCCGCGCCGCCCTGCTCGCCGACGCGCTCAGCCTGTGGCGGGGCCCGGCGTACGCGGACTTCGCGGACGAGGAGTTCGCCAGGACCGCCGCCGTACGGCTGGAGGAGCAGCGGCTGAGCGCGCTGGAGCTGCGCGCGGAGACCCGGCTGGAGCTGGGCGAGCACGGGCTGCTGGTGGCCGAGCTGGGCGACCTGGTGGCCCGTCACCCGCTGCGGGAGCGGCTGCGCGCCGCCCACCTGCGAGCCCTCTACCGGGCGGGCCGGCAGAGCGAGGCGCTGGCCGGCTACGCGGAGCTGCGCGAGCGGCTGGCCGAGGAGCTCGGCCTCGACCCGAGCCCCGAGCTGGTGGCCCTGCACCAGGCGATACTCGACCAGGACCCGGCGCTGAGCGGCCCCGCCCGGCGCCCGGCGACCAACCTGCCCGCCTCCCTGAGCAGGCTCATCGGCCGGGGCGAGGCGCTCGCCGAGGTTCGCGCGCTGGTGCGGGAAGAACGGCTGGTCACGCTCACCGGCACCGGCGGGGTCGGCAAGACCCGGCTGGCGCTGGAGGTGGCGGGCGAGCTGACGGAGGAGTTCCCCGACGGGGTGTGGCTGGTGGAGCTGGCCCCGCTCGACCGGCGGACCGCGGCGCTGCCCGAAGCCGTCATGGCGGTCCTCGACATCCGGCAGGACGACGCCGCCGCGCCCGCCGACCGGCTGGCCGACGCGCTGCGGTCCCGCCGGACGCTGCTCGTGCTGGACAACTGCGAGCACGTCGTGGAGCAGGTCGCCGAGCTGGTCGCGCGGCTGCTGCGCGCCGCCCCGGGGCTGCGCGTCCTGGCCACCGGCAGGGAGCCTCTGGCGGTGGACGGCGAGGTGCTGTGGGCGGTGCCGCCGCTCGACCTGCCGGGCGGCACCGACCTGGCGGTCATGGCCAGGTCCGACGCGGTGCGGCTGTTCGTGGCGCGGGCGGCGGCCTCGGCGCGCGGCTTCGCGCTCAACGCGGGCAACGCGCAGGCGGTGGCGCAGCTCTGCCGCCGGCTCGACGGCATCCCGCTGGCGCTGGAGCTGGCCGCCACCCGGGTGCGGGCGCTCGGGGTGCAGGGCGTGGTCGACCGGCTCGACGACCGCTTCCGGCTGCTGGCGTCGGGCCGGCGCGGCGCGCCCGCCCGCCAGCGGACGCTCATGGCGGTGATCGACTGGAGCTGGGAGCTGCTCACCGAGCCCGAGCGGGCGGTGCTGCGGCGGCTGGCCGTGCACGCCGACGGCTGCACACTGCGGGCCGCCGAGGCGATCAGCCCGGAGCACGACGTGCTCGCCGTGCTGGCCCGGCTGGTGGACCGCTCCCTGGTGGTGGTCGTGGACGGCGCAGGGGGCGTGCGCTACCGGCTGCTGGAGTCGGTGGCCGAATACTGCCTGGACCGCCTCGCCGACGCGGGCGAGTCCGACACCGTACGGGCCGCGCACGCGCGCTGCTACCTGGCCCTGGCCGAACAGGCCGAGCCTCACCTGTACGGCCACGAGCAGCGGGCCTGGCTGCGACGGCTGGACGCCGAGGGCGCCAACCTGCGCGCCGCCCTCGACACGGCCGTCGGACAGGGGGCGACGGACGTCGCGCTGCGGCTGGTCAACGCCCTGGCGTGGTACTGGTTCCTGCGCGGCCGCCTGGCCGAGGGCCAGCGCGCCCTGGAGACGGCCCTGGCCGCCGCCGGGCGCGACCCGGGCCCGGGGCCGGGTCCGGGATCGCCACCCGCGTCGGACCTGGAACCGTGCGAGGCGCTTGCCGCGCGGGCCGGCGGATGGCTGGCCGGGTTCACGATGCTGCTCGGCGACCAGGTCGACCACGAGCCGGTGCTCGCCCGGATCCAGGACCCGGCCACCCGGGCCAGGGCCACCCTCTTCGTCGGCATGGTCGTGCTCGACCTGCCGACGAGCGAGAGGCTGATCGCCACGGCGCTGGAGGCGTGCCGCGCCGCCGGCGACCGGTGGGGCGTCGCCGCCGCGCTCAGCAAGCAGGCCAGGTCCGCCTTCGCCCGCAGCGACCTGGAGACGCTCAAGGAGATCGGTGAGGAGAGCGCCCGGCTGTTCCGGGAGCTCGGCGACCGGTGGGGCCTGCTCCAGGCCACCGAGTGGCTCGCCGGGCTGGCCCAGACGCTCGCCGACGGCGAGCGCGCCAAGGGGCTGTTCGCCGAGGGCCTGGGCCTGGCCGCCGAGCTGGGACTCTGGTCCGAGGTGGTCCGCCGCACCTCGTGGCTGGGCTGGGTGGCCATGTACGAGGGCGACCACGCGCGCGGGATGGAGCTGTGCGGCGAGGCCATGCGGCTGGCCGTCTCCCACGGCTACCGCGAGGGCCGGATGATGTCGGAGATGGGCCTGGCCTTCGCCGCCCAGAAGGCCGGCGAGCTCGACCTGGCCGAGAAGCACCTGCTCAACCTGCTCGACGGCGTCCCGCGCGGCCCCGGCGTCGAGCCCGCCCTGCACCTGCCGAGCACGTTGGCCGCGCTCGGCTACGTCACCGAGCAGCGCGGCGACTGGGCCGCCGCGCTGGAGCTGCACCGGGAGGCCTACGACGCGTGCCGCAAACTGGGCGACCCGCGCACCACCGCGTTCACCGTGGAGGGCATGGCCAGCGCGCTGGCCGCCGGCGGCTCCCCCCTGGCGGCGGCCCGCCTGCTCGGCGTCGCCGCGTCGGCCCGCGCCCGGCACCAGACGCCCGCCGCGCCCTCCGAGCACGAGGAGGTCGCCCGGGTCACCGTCGCGTGCCGGGAGGCCCTGGGCGAGCCGGAGTTCGCGGCCGCGTACGAGGAGGGAGCGAAGCTGGAGCTGGACGAGGCGCCCGCGGCGCTCTGACCCTCACCCGGCCAGCAGCTCGCCGAGCCGGTCCAGGAACTCCAGCCAGCCCCGCCTGGACTCCTCCCAGGCGTCGGCCCCGCGCTCGCGGAAGGTCATCGCCGTCCGGCCCGCCTCGTCCGCCAGCTCGACCGTCACCACCGAGGCCGGCCCCGGCCCGTCCGGGTCGCCGGTGGTGAAGACGAGCCGCTCCGGCGGCGTCACCTCCCGGTAGACGCCGTCGAACGTCACCTCGAAACCCTCCTCGGCCGTCAGCGTGACCCGCCACCCGCCGCCCGGCCGGGCGTCCAGGACGATCCGGTCCACCGGCGCGTCGGTGAACCGCGGCCCGAACCACCGGGCGAACCGCGCCGGCGTGGTCCAGGCCGCGAACACCTGCTCGCGCGGGGCGTCGAACACCCGGATGATCTCGTACCAGCCGGTCCGCGCCATCGTGGCCTCCTTCGTCGCGGTCGTTGCGGGCCACGATGACCGCAGGGGCTTACGATCCCCTTCACCGGCCCTTACGGCTAGGCTGCGCGGGTGGACAGCGCAGAACTCAAGGAACGCGTACGCGAGCTGAGGGCCGAGGGCCGCTCGCCCAAGGAGATCGCCCGCGCGCTCAAGGTGCCTCCGTCGGCCGTCGCCCCGCTGGTGCGCGCCATCGCCGCCGAGGACGCCGCGGCGAGCGACGGCGGGCGCGAGCCGGAGCTGGCCGGCTGCTGGATCAGCGTCGGCTGGAGCAACGGCCTCGGCGTCGACCCGGCCCGGGGCTGGGCCGACGAGGCCCCCGGCGCCGACGGCGGCATGGTGTCGGTGCTGGTGGCCAGGCGCCACACGTGGGACAGGATGACGGTCGCCGGCTACCTCGCCGACGTCTACTGCACCGGCGTCAAGAACGTCATCGGCCCCGACGTGCTCGACGAGCGGGAGCTGCTGCGGTTCAGGGAGTACTTCTTCAGCGACTACAAGGGCTTCCAGGAGGCGCCGATCGAGCTGGCCCGCCACCTCGTGTTCGGCGCCGACGACTACGCCCGGTCGCTGGGCATCGGGTCGCACGAGGAGTTCGAGCAGGTCTCGCCGCTGCTGGGCGCGTGGGAGGGGCCGTCGGCGATCACCTTCGGCCGGGGCGGCAGGCCCTACTACGTGCCGGGCCCGCACGACGACCCGCCCAAGGTGATCCGCATCCTGCGCAGGAAGCTCTCGTACGACGAGTTCGACTACGACATCTAGCCTTGCCCGCCGGCGAACCTCTCCCACCTGCCTGGCACCGCGCCGCGCCCGGGACGTACGCTCACCGCAGGTGAGACGGAGGAGCACGACATGGCCGAGTCACGGGAGCACAGGTTCGACGGCACGCGAGGGGAGATCGTCGTGCGCGTGTGGCCGCGCGAGCGGCCCCGCTACGTCGCCGTCCTCGTCCACGGCTACGGCGAGCACATCGGCCGGTACGAGCACGTCGCCGACGCCCTGGTGCGCCACGGCGCCGCCGTCTACGGCCCGGACCACCGGGGACACGGCAGGTCGCAGGGCGAGCGGGTGCTGATCGATGACTTCGAGGACGTGGTGACCGACGTCCACGCGGTGGACGAACGCGCCCGCGCCGACCATCCCGGCGTGCCGGTGGTGCTGATCGGCCACTCCATGGGCGGCCTGATCGCCGCCCGCTACGCCCAGCGGTACGGCGGCGGCCTGGCCGCGCTGGTGCTCTCCGGGCCGGTCATCGGCTCCTGGGAGGTCATCCCGCAGCTGCTCGCGCTCGACCCGATCCCGGAGGTCCCGATCGACCCGGCGACCCTCTCCCGCGACCCCGCCGTGGGCGCCGCCTACGCCGAGGACCCGCTGGTGTGGCACGGCGCGTTCAAGCGGCCCACGCTGGAGGCGCTGGCCACCGGCATCGAGGCAATCACCAAGGGCGGTGCGTTCGGCCCGGTGCCCACGCTGTGGATCCACGGCTCCGACGACCGGCTCGTCCCGTTGTCGGGCACCCGGGCCGGCATCGAGGCCGTCAAGGGCGCCGACTTCACCGAGATCATCTATCCGGAGGCCCGCCACGAGGTGTTCAACGAGACGAACAAGGACGAGGTGCTGGCGGACGTGACGGCGTTCGTCGACCGCGCCCTCACCTCACACCGCGCGTAGCAGCCGCCTCGGGCATCGACGTGCCCCCACCTCAGGCCACGCGCAGCCAGACGTGGCCCGAGCCCCGGGTCCTGGACAGCTCCACCTTCCAGCACCCGGGTGCGGGGAACACCCACCCGGTGCCCCACTCGTAACCGGGCCGCCGCCAGTTGGATCCGCCGTGCTCCTCCAGCCAGACGAGCTTGGCCCGTTTCCCGCCCGGTCCCGTGGCCGAGACCTTGAGCGGGCCGTCACCGGTCATCCGCCACACGATCTTCACCTCGGCCCCCGCCTCGAACGGCGCCTCGGCGAACAGCAACCCCCACAGCTCGGCGTCCCGCGACGTGCCGCGCACCTCCGGGAACCCGTCGTCCGAGGTGAGCAACTCGGTCCCACGGCACGTCTCCCCGGTTTTCACGGCCCGGGGGCTCGCCGACACCGGCCCGTCCGTGCTCGTGGCACTCACCTGGGGCGCCTCGGTCGTGCTCACCGGCCCCGCTGCCCGGCCCGTACCCGGGCTCACCGCGCACCCGCCGGCGAGCCCGACGGCCACCGCGATCACCGCCACCCGCACCCGCACCGGCGCTCCTTCCGTCGTCCGCCACCGTCCACCTCTCTCTACAGACGCGCGGGCGGAAAGGTTCCTGAGGCCGCGCGCCCGCGCCCGCACGGGGAACGTGCCGCCGCGGTGACTTCCGGCCGGGGCGCGGGTCTGTAAGGGTGACCGTCCGTACGACACCCGCGGGAGAGACCATGACCACCACACCCGGCCGCCCGCCCGTCGTCGATCAGGCCACCTGGCAGGCGGCCCGCGACGAACTGCTGCGCCGTGAGAAGGCCCACACCCGCGAGGGCGACGCCATCGCCGCGGCCCGCCGCAGGCTGCCGATGGTGGAGTTCGACGCGACGGTGGAGGTCACCGGACCGGACGGGCCTGTCCCGTTCCTGGACCTGTTCCAGGGCCGCGACGAGCTCGTGGTCTACAAGCACATGTGGTACGACGGCGCGCCCCACCAGGGGCAGTGCGAGGGCTGCACCTCCACCGTGTGGCACCTGAAGGACGCCGTGTACCTCAACGCCCGCGGCGTGTCGTTCGCCATCGTGACCACCGGCCCGTGGGAGGAGGTGGCCCCCTACCTGGCGTTCATGGGCTACACCCAGCCGTGGTACTCGGTCCGCGGGGTGGACGGGCCGGCCGGCGGCGAGATGGGGTACCTCGCCTGCTATCTGCGCGACGGCGACCGCGCCTTCCTCACCTACGCCACGACGGGCCGCGGCAACGAGCGGGTCAACGGGTCCATGGGCCTGCTCGACCTGACCCCGTACGGGCGCGGCGAGGCGTGGGAGGAGCAGCCCGAGGGCCGGCCCGAGGGACGCCCCGCGAGCTCGTCGTGGCGTTCGGACGCCGACGGGAACGCCGGCTGGGGGCAGGACACCCGCCCCGTGCCGCAGTGGACCCGCCCCGGCGCCACTCCGGTGGACACTCTCGGCCGGCGCGGCCACCACCACTGAGCCGACTCCGCCCGCCCCCCGGGGAGGTCACGGGGACTCGGCGAGCGCGGCGAGGACCTGCTCGCCGTACTTGGCCAGCTTGTTCTCGCCCACCCCGCTCACCGTGCCCAGCTCCTCCAGCGTCGACGGCCCGAGCGTCGCGATCTCCCGCAGCGTCGCGTCGTGGAAGATGACGTACGCCGGAACCCCCTGCTCCTTGGCGGTGGCCGCGCGCCAGGCCCGCAGCCGCTCGAACACCGGAGCGGCCTCGGCAGGCAGCTCGGCCGCCTGGCGGGCCTTCGGCGTCGCGGCCGGCTTGGCGGCGCGGCGGGGGTCGCGGCGCAGGCGGACCTCCCGATGGCCGCGCAGCACGTCTCCGCTGGCGTCCGTGAGCACCAGGGCGCCGTAGTTGGGCTCGACCGCGAGCAGCCCCTGCGCCAGGAGCTGGCGGGCCACGCCGTGCCACTCGGCGTTGCCCAGCTCGGTGCCGACGCCGAACACGGTCAGCGAGTCGTGGCCGTGCTGCAGCACCTTGGCCGTCGTCTTGCCGAGCAGGATGTCGACGATCTGCCCCACGCCGAACTTCTGCCCACGCTCGCGGGCCAGCCGCAGCACCGTGGACAGCATCTTCTGGGCCGGGACGGTGCCGTCCCACGACTCGGGCGGGGTCTGGCAGGTGTCGCAGTTGCCGCACGGGCCGCTGCCCGGCTGGCCGAAGTAGTCGAGCAGCATGGCCCGCCGGCACGTCACGGTCTCGCAGAGAGCGAGCATGGCGTCGAGGTGGAGGGCCTGGCGGCGGCGGTGCTGCTCGTCGCCTTCGAGCGCCATCCGCCGGTGCTGGACGACGTCCTGCAGCCCGTACGCCATCCACGCGGTGGCGGGCAGCCCGTCGCGCCCGGCCCGCCCGGTCTCCTGGTAGTAGCCCTCGACGGACTTGGGCAGGTCGAGGTGGGCCACGAAACGCACGTCGGGCTTGTCGATGCCCATGCCGAAGGCGATCGTCGCCACCACGACCAGCCCGTCCTCGCGCAGGAAGCGGGCCTGGTGGTGGGCGCGGGTGCGGGCGTCGAGACCGGCGTGGTAAGGGAGGGCGGGGACGCCGTTCTCGACCAGGAAGGCGGCGATCTTCTCGGCGGACGAGCGCGACAGGCAGTAGACGATGCCGGAGTCGCCGGAATGCTCGGCGCGGAGGAAGTCGAGGAGCTGGCGCTTGGGCTCGCTCTTGGCGGTGATCCGATAGTGGATGTTGGGGCGGTCGAAGCCGGCCACGAAGTGGCGGGCCTCGCGCAGGCCGAGGCGCTCGGCGATCTCGGCGTGGGTGGCCGGGGTGGCGGTGGCGGTCAGCGCGATGCGCGGCACCTCGGGCCAGTGGGCGCGCAGCTCCGACAGGGCCAGGTAGTCGGGCCGGAAGTCGTGGCCCCACTGGGAGACGCAGTGGGCCTCGTCGATGGCGAACAGCGCGATGTCGCCCTTCTTCAGCAGCCGCACCGTCGACTCCAGCCGCAGCCGCTCGGGCGCGAGGTAGAGCAGGTCGAGCTCGCCCGCGAGGAACTCGGCCTCCACCAGCTGCCGCTCGTCGAGGTCCTGCGTCGAGTTGAGGAACCCGGCGCGCACCCCCAGCGCGGTGAGCGCGTCCACCTGGTCCTGCATGAGCGCGATCAGCGGCGAGATCACCACGCCCACGCCCGGCCGGACGAGGGCCGGGATCTGATAGCACAGCGACTTGCCGCCGCCGGTCGGCATGAGCACGAGCGCGTCGCCGCCGCCCGCCACATGCTCGATGATCTCCTGCTGCCCCGGCCGGAACGTGTCGTAGCCGAACACGCGGTGCAGGACCTCGGTGGCTGTATTCATGCGGCTACCTTACGTGTTCGGGGTCGCTCTGGAGCCGGGTTCGCCCACGGCGATCGTAGCCGCTGCATATGGTCCCCTCATGACCCTTTCGTACGTGGTGACCGGTGGAGGCAGAGGCATCGGGCGGGCGATCGTCGAACGCCTGCTGGGAGAGAAGCACACGGTCGTGGCCGTCGAGCGCGACCCGGAGGCGCTGGACTGGGCGGGCGAACGGGTGGTCCCGGTGATCGGCGACGCGGCGGACGAGGCCGTCGCCGGCCGCGCCGCGGACCTGGCCGAGCAGGCCGGCCCGCTGTCTGGATGGGTCAACAACGCCGCAGTCTTCCGCGACGCCTCCGTGCACACCTCGCCCGTCGAGGAGGTGCGCCGCCTCATCGCGGCCAACCTGGACCTGGCGGTCGTGGGCTGCGCGGTCGCCGTGCGCCGCTTCCTGGCCGCCGGCGCCGGCGGAGCGGTGGTCAACATCACCTCTCACCAGGCCCGCCGCGCGGTGCCCGGCAGCCTGCCGTACGCCACGGCCAAGGCGGGCATCGAGGGCCTGACCAGGGCGCTGGCCGTCGAGTACGGCAGGCACGGGATCCGGGTCAACGCCGTGGCGCCGGGCTCGGTGGTGACGGAGCGGTACGAGAGCTTCCTGGCGGGCCAGGAGCCGGAGACGGCGGCCGCGATCGAGCGGGAGATGGCCCGGCTGCACCCGCTCGGCCGGGTGGCCGCGGCCGGCGAGGTGGCCGCCGCCGTCGCGTACCTGCTCTCGCCGGAGGCGTCCTTCGTCAACGGGGTGACGCTGCCCGTCGACGGCGGCCGCTCGGTGCTCGGACTGGATCCCGAAGCACGTGAATGAACTCCGCCCCGGCGGCAGCTGACCGCCGTTCACCGTACTGAAGGCCCCCTCCCCGGGTAGCGGGCTGAGGAGGCTTAGGCGCGTGCGGGCTGCCGGAGCGGTGGTGAGGGCATATGGCTCTGTCGGAGCGGGAGCGTCGCATCCTCGAGGAGATCGAGGACGAGCTGCGACGCGACGACCCGGAGCTGGCCGAGCGGGTCACGCGGCTCGGCGAGCGCGAGGAGGACCGCCGGCCGGTGTTCACCCGGTGGTGGTTCATCGCCCTGGCCGTCCTCGTCACCGTGGCCCTACTGGTCCTGGCGGTCGCGTCCGCGTGAGCGCCGGCTCCTGATGACCAGCAGGTCGACGGCGGCGATGACCGCCACGGCCGCCGCGATCGCCGCCTCCCAGGCCCACACCGCCTCGCCCGTGCTCATCGCCCGGGCCGCGAAGAATACCGTCGCCGCCACGGCCAGCACGATCGCGGCCAGCGACAGGATGCGCCGCAGGCCGTACGGACTGCGCGCGGTCACCGGTTCGGTGCCCGCGCGGTTGCGCAGCCACATGGGGTCACACTCCTTTCGGACGAGGCTCAGGCCAGGCACCGCAGCGCCGACACGAGCCGCGGGCTGACCCCCTGCCCCTCCGGCAGCCGGCCCACCGTGGCCTCGACGAACTGGGGATAGGACAGGGTGGCCTCGGCGTCGCCGAAGTGCACCCAGATCTCGTCGGACGTCTGCTCGATCTGGACCCTCGTGTCCTGCTCGGCCAGCGCGAAGCGGCCGACGGCGACCCGCCAGAACGTCCGGGCGTCCTCCTCGTCCGGGCGGACGGGCGCGCCCACGTCGTCGGCGTGCGTGGCGTACTCGGAGGCGTAGTGGAAGGTCTGCTTGCCCACCGGGTACGGACCGGCCATGGTCTCCAGGAGGGCGTCGCGGCCGAGCGCGCGCATGCGGCGGCGGGTGTCGCCGTTCTTGTCGCGCCACTCCTTCAGCACGTCCTCGACGGGCAGGCCGCGCCGCTGGCGGACGCACCACTCGTTGAACTCGTTGTAGCCGGCGATGCCCTCGGACTCCATCAGCCGCCGCAGGTCGTCCATGGTGCCGTCGAGACAGGCCTGGTTGTAGAGCTCCTCCCCGGCCAGGTGGCCGAGCACGTCGCGCACGGTCCACCCGGCGGCCCTGGACGGGCGCCGCCACCCCTCCTCGTCCAGGCCGGCGAAGAACCAGTCGAGCCTGGACGCCTCGGCGTCGAAGATGTCGAACGGGTCGTACTCGCGGAGCAGATCTTCTGGCATATCGGGACGCTACCCCCAGGATCGGGGATCTCACCGCAGGTCCCGGGCATGGAGAAGGCCCGGCCGGAGCCCCGGCCGGGCCTTCGCTCAGTGGTGGTGCTTACCGGTGCCAGCCGTACACGCGCACGTAGTCGCTACGGCTCGTGGCGTCGTCGAGCTTCCGGTCGCCCTTGAAGACGGCCTTATAGCTGCCGCTCTTGTAGGCGCGCTCCTTGGCGTAGAACTTGCCCCACCGGTCGGTGCGGTCGGAGTCGATCCACTTCCAGGCGCTGGAGCCGCTGGCGCGGAAGTAGATGTGGACCTTCTCGTTACGGGCGTTGCGCCAGTCGTCGCCCCGCTCGTACTGCAGGCGACCGGAGAAGTAGACGGACTTGCCCTTGCGGACCTTCGACGGCGAGGCGTCGAAGCTCAGCCGGGTGTCGGCCTTGCTCCAGCCCTTGCGGACGTCGACGTAGAAGTACGACGTGTCGTGGGCGACCCGCTTGCCGTCCTTGTTGAAGGCGACGGCGATGGCGCGCCACTTGCCCTCGGGGTCGTGCGAGGTGAACGGAACCGAGAAGCGCCAGTTCTCCAGCGGCTTGACTTCCTTGGCCCGCATGGTCCGGAGGTCGCTGCTGGCGGGCTCGACGCTGAGCTCCACCTTCTCGACATCCGAGCTGGCGCCGACCTTGAAGTTGGCGACGGTCTCGGTGTTGCCCCTGACGACGACAGGGTTCGGCGACACGTCGAGGATCTCGACGGTGGGCGCCTTGGTGGCGGCGACGGCGCCGCCGCCGGTCATCAGCATGGTCCCGCCCGCGACGGCCGAGACGAGGCCTACGGCGATCTTACGCATGAGGGTGCTTCTCCCCGTAGTTCTTGCGGCATCGACCCGGATTGGCCGGTGCCTTTTATCAGTTAGATCCACCATAAGGGGAAAAGGTTCGGCAAAGTTACGGAAAATCTTCGATTACGGTGTTCACCAGGACTGATGGAGACAAATCCGTTTTGAGGTGACCTGACCGGCTAGAGTCCTGCCATGATCGACGTCTACACTCTCGGCGAAGCGCTGGGCGTCGTCTCCAGCGGCCGGGTCCGCCACGAGAGCGAGGCCAGGCTGGACCTGAGCGGGCCGGAGTTCACGCTGGCCGTGGCGCTGGCCCGGCTCGGCCACCGGTGCGCCTATCTGGGCAAGGTCGGCTCCGACGAACTGGGCGCCCGGGTGCTGACGACGCTGCGCGGCGAGGGCGTGGACGTGGCCGACACGCGCGTCACCGACGGGGTGCCGACCGGCCTGCTGCTGCGGGAGGCACGGGTGGGCCGCGAACCGCTGATCACCCACTACCGCGCGGGCTCGGCGGGCTCCACGCTGTCCCCGGGCACCGTGCCGATCGACCGGATCGGCGCCGCCCGGATGCTGCACGTCACCGGCGTCACCGCCGCACTCGGCCGGGACCCGCACGACGCCGTGCTGGCGGCCGTGAGCGCGGCCAAGAGCGCCGAGGTGCCGATCTCGTTCGCCGTGGAGTACCGCCCCGAGCTGTGGGCGTCGGTGCGTGACGCGGAGCAGGTGCTCTCCGAGCTGGCCTGCCAGTCGCACCTGCTGTTCGTCCGCCAGGACGAGCTGGACCTCGTCAAGCCCGCCCTCACCCCCGAACGCGAGGTCGTGGTCACCCGGGGCGCCAAGGGCGCGAGCGTGCGGGCCGACCGGATGCGCCACGACGTCCCCGGCCCGCAGGCGCCGGTGGTCGACACCGGCGGGGCCGGGGACGCGTTCGTGGCCGGTTACCTCAGCGCCGCCCTGGACGGGCTGACCCCGCCGGAGCGCCTGGAGCGCGGGACACGGCTGAGCGCCGCCGCGCTCTCGTGCGCCAGCGACTGGCAGGGCCTGCCCACCAGGGACGAACTGCAGCCGCTCAGTTCTCGATGGTCAGGGTGAACGTCGAGGCCGGGCGCGGGCCGCGGCACGTCGCCGGGCCCTCCAGGAGTTACCAGTGGCCGAGGACGAGGCGGCCGTCGACGGGGGCGAGGTTGTAGGGGCCGGAGGTGTACCAGGTGCCGGCGTGGGTGGAGCCGTTCTTCCAGACGTGGTAGCTGAAGGTGCCGTCGGTGTTCTGGTAGGTGGCGACGAGGTCGTCTTTTCCGTCGCCGTTGACGTCTCCTGCGGCGACGCGGTTGCCGGTGTTGGTCATGGTCCAGCCGCCGGAGTTGTAGTCGGTGGCGCGGTTGAACTCTGTTCCGTTGGAGGTCCAGCGGTAGATGGTCATGGTGTTGTCGCCGTCGTCGCGCATCATGGCGGGTTCGGCTTTGCCGTCGCCGTTGAAGTCGGCTACGACGAGGCGGCCGTCGACGGGGGCGAGGTTGTAGGGGCCGGAGGTGTACCAGGTGCCGGCGTGGGTGGAGCCGTTCTTCCACACGTGGTAGCTGAAGGTGCCGTCGGTGTTCTGGTAGGTGGCGACGAGGTCGTCTTTTCCGTCGCCGTTGACGTCTCCTGCGGCGATGCGGTTGCCGGTGTTGGTCATGGTCCAGCCGCCGGAGTTGTAGTCGGTGGCGCGGTTGAACTCTGTTCCGTTGGAGGTCCAGCGGTAGATGGTCATGGTGTTGTCGCCGTCGTCGCGCATCATGGCGGGTTCGGCTTTGCCGTCGCCGTTGAAGTCGGCTACGACGAGGCGGCCGTCGACGGGGGCGAGGTTGTAGGGGCCGGAGGTGTACCAGGTGCCGGCGTAGGAGACGCCGTTCTTCCACACGTGGAAGCTGAAGGTGCCGTCGGTGTTCTGGTAGGTGGCGACGACGTCGTCCTTGCCGTCGCCGTTGACGTCTCCGGCGGCGACGCGGTCTCCGGTGTTGGCCATGGTCCAGCCGCCGGAGTTGTAGTCGCTGGCGCGGTCGAACTCCGATCTGGTGGACTTCCACCGGTAGATCGTCATCGATCCGTCGCCGTCGTCGCGCATCATCGCCGGAGCGTCAGGTTCGGGGGTGGCGGCCGCCCCGCAGTTGCGGCTGGTGACGTTACGCCAGGTCTGACCGTTGGAGCCGCCGTAGGTCACCCCGTTGAAGGTCGGCCTGACCCGCTCCGAGCCCGCGTACCCCCAGGAGGCCGAACCGCTGCCGTCGGCGTCGTGGCCGAGCTCGAAATGCAGGTGCGGATGCCCGTTGGAGGTCGGGCCCGTCGCACCGACCTTGCCGATCGTCGTACCCATCTGCACCTTCGCGCCGACCGAGACGGACCGGGACTTCAGATGCAGGTACGTGGTGTAGTAGCCGCCGCCGTGGTTGATCTGGATCACGTTGCCGGCGTTGCTGTGGTAGAAGGACTGGTTCACCGTCCCGGCGGCGGGCGCGACCAGCGTGGCCCCGTCAGTGCCTTGCTGGTCGGGCTCCTTCACCATGTCGAGCGCGGGCGCGTGCGCCCAGGTGTCCAGCCGCCACTGCTGACCGCACAGGAAGGGCAGCTGCAGATTCGGGGCCGCCAGGGCGGGACTCGCCGTGGCGGCCAGGCTCGCGGCGATGAGTGTGCCGGTGACGGCGGCTCGTAAGACTGCGGATCTGGACATGCGCATTCCTCCGAGGAAGCTGGGGGTGAGCCGATCCTGATCGAAGAGAAGTCCTGAGGGCCGGCAGTCTGGACGCGGGGGACAGGGCGCGGAGTCCTCCTCGCGTCCTCTTCTCAGAGGGATCGACCGGATGGCGACAGGCTTCCAGCCGGTGATCCAAAATCGCTTTAACTTCTCTTTAAGAGAGCGTGTGAACGAGTTTCACGCGCCTTGCGCCGTCCGGCCGAGCGTCGCGGCGCCGCCTGGGGGCTAGCATCGGTGCGGTGATGCGTCTTCGCCCGATGCCGCCCGCCCGGCTCGACCCCGCCGCCCGCGCCCTCTACGACCGGGTCAACGCCGGTCCCCGGGGCGCCTCGATGCTCGACGAGCAGGGCGCGCTGATCGGCCCCTTCAACGCCATGCTTCTCAGCCCTGCCCTGGGAGATCCCCTTCAGGAGCTCGGCGCCGCCATCCGCTACCGTTCGTCGCTCTCGGACCGGTGCCGTGAGCTGGCCATCCTCACCGTCGCCGCCCACTGGTCCAGCGTCTTCGAGCTCCAGGTGCACGAGAAGATCGCGTCCGGCCTGGGCTTCACCGAGTCCCAGCTCGGCGCGGTCCGTACGGGCGAGCCTCTCTCGCTGGACGACCCGGAGGAGGCCGCGGTCCTGCGGGTCACCCGCGCCCTGGTGGCGAAGGGGGACCTGGACGACGAGGAGTACGCACTCCTGCCCGAGCCGGTGATCTTCGAGCTGACCACGCTGACCGGCTACTACGCCACCCTGGCGCTCCAGCTCCGCGTCTTCCGCGTCTGACGGCGCGGCGCGAAGGCGAGGCCGGGAGGGCCGGTCACCTCAGGGGCCGGCGGCGGAGGAACAGGCCGCCGGCCGCGGCCGCCAGGATGAGCACCGTCCCCGCCAGGATGACCATCCGCCCGTCCGGTCCCGCGTCCCCGCCGGCCCCGGTGGCGACCCCCTCCCGGGGGGTGATCGACGTTCTCGGCTCCTCGGTCTCCTCGTCGTCCTCGGCGGGGGTCTCGGTCACGACCGCGGTCCTGGTGGGTGAGGGCGAGGGGGAGGTGGAGCCGGCGCCGATGGTCAGCGGGTACGTCCTGAGCGAGCCGGGGGTGGTCGGCTCACACTCGATCAGAGGCTCGGTGGGGCGTAGCCCGAAGTTGACCGAGGCGGGCTTCACGGTCGCGGTGCCCGCCTGCCGCGAGGTGGTCTTCAGGTCCACGGAGGCGGGCAGCGCGATCGACTGGCCGACCGCGACGCCGCTCAGCTCGCCGACGCCGGTGGCCGAGGTGAGTCCGGGCAGGCCGGAGATCGACGCGTACGCGTACATCTTCAGACCGTTCGTCGGCAGCCCGTTGGGCGCTTCCAGTTCGGCGCCGCTCTCGTACGTGCCCTTCCAGCCGATCGTGAACTGTTCGCCGACCCCGGGGTTCGCGGTCGGCAGTGTGAGCGTGGTCCTGATGCGCACGGACTGGGCGGCGCCGGAGGCGGGGCGGCAGGTGTAGGCGACCACGTCGCCGGTCTCGTCGCCGGTGTCGTCACCGCCGCCCTGGCCGGCCGTGACCGTCACGCTCTGGGTGCCGGTGGTGGTGCACGTCGTCACCTCGGCCGGGTTGACGGCCAGGGCGAGCTTGAGGCTGCCGGTCTCGGTGGACGGCTTGACCGTCACCTGGCCGCCGGTGGCGGCGGTGATCTGCACGGTGCTCGTGACCTGGCTCGCGGGGGTGGTGGCCGAGCCCGCCGTGACGCTCGCGCCGGGCTTCGGCAGGCCGCTGTGGGTGCCGCCGGTGACCGCGAGCTCGCCGTCGACCTGGACCTGCGTGGTGGAGGTGGCGGCGGCGCGCAGGGTCAGCGCGGGGATGCTCCACTTGGCCTCGAAGGAGCCGGTCGCGGTGTCGGGAACGACGATCGGCACGCTCAGCGTGGTGTTGCCGAAAGGGCCGCCCGAGCAGGTGTACGCGATGGTCAGGGTCTGGTCGGCCGCCTGCGCGGGGGTGGCGGCTGACATGAGCACCAGGCCGATGACCGATGCCACCACGGCGAACTTCGGCACGATCCGTCTCCCTATCGATGGGAATGAAAGGGACCGGACCACGATGGCACCCTTTGGTAACGTATGTGGCTCGATCCGCGAATCCGATGGTGAATAACCATTTGCCTAGGACTCCTAGGCTGTAAGCCATGAGACCGCTCACCGAACCGCAGATTCGCACCTCGTTCGTCAACTGCACCAAGGGTGAGGCGTCCCGTCTGCACGTGCCGCGTGACCTGCCCGGGCAGCCGTGGGACGACCTCGACTTCCTCGGCTGGCGCGACCCCAAGGCCCCCGACCGCGCCTACCTCGTGGCCGAGCGCGACGGCCGCACCGTCGGCGTCGCGCTCCGCCTCGTCACCGCCCGCCACGGCCACCAGCGCCGCAGCATGTGCTCGCTCTGCCTCACCACCCACACCGGCAGCGGCGTCGCCCTGGTGTCCGCCCGCCGCCGCCGCGGCGACGCCGACTCGGTCGGCGCCTACATCTGCGCCGACCTCGCCTGCTCGCTGTACGTACGGGGCAAGCGCAAGCCGGAGTTCGGCGAGCGCTTGGAGGAGTCGCTGACCGTCGACGAGCAGATCGACCGGATGACGGCCAATCTCGACGCCTTCCTGGGCCGCGTCTCCACCGCCTGACCCCCGGCGCGGACGGTCCCGTAGCGATCAGGTACGGCTTCGGCAGGTGTCGCGCACCTTGTAGAAGTACGACAGGTACTGGGTGTGCACGTCCCGCCCCGAGATCCTGATCTGGGCGTCGTCCGCGTTCTCCAGATGGGTGAAGTTGGCGCTGCCCGTGTAGACGCGGGGCGTGATGTCGTCGTCGTAGAAGCCGTCGGTCATCATCAGCTTCAGGTGCGGCACGACCGAGCGATCGCCGACGGTGAAGCGGCACGGGGTCACCTGGACGCGCCGGCCGTTGACGGTCCTGGCCAGTTCGGCGCGGATGGCGGCGTCGGCGTTGCCGGTGCCGTCGGAGCTGAGGTAGTAGACCAGGTCCACCCAGCAGTTCTCGCCCCGCAGCCGGACCAGTTCCTGGGCGATGGCCAGGCGGTGCTTGTTGAAGTGGGTCAGCACGAGCCTGATGTCGGTCTGCCGGTAGACGCCGTCGGCGTCCTGGTAGCGGCACTCGACGAGCTTGAGGATGTTGGCGATCGGGTCGCCGCTCG
The DNA here is from genome assembly GCF_050936535.1 of Nonomuraea sp. CA-218870. NCBI lineage: Bacteria > Bacillati > Actinomycetota > Actinomycetes > Streptosporangiales > Streptosporangiaceae > Nonomuraea > Nonomuraea sp. CA-218870. The sequence continues at coordinate 2,044,106 of NZ_JBNJMN010000001.1, forward strand.
ACTGGACGCGCGGGAAGAACGTGGCCCGGTACTTCGAGCCGGTCGGGGTGGTCCAGTAGTAGGCGGGATCGGGCGCCCGCCGTCGGCCCTCGCGCAGGTCGTCGAAGTACGTGGCGTAGCCGTTGTAGACGGCGGCGTCGGTGAGGGTGAACGCGTCGTTGTAGGAGTTGTACAGGTACCAGTCGGACAGGTTCGAGGAGGTCTGGAAGACGACGTTCCCGTGCGTGGTCCCGTTCACCTCGATGCCGGAGAACAGGGCGAACTTGCTGTGCAGGTAGTCGCGGCCGATGCAGCCGCGGTCCACCGCGGCCGGGTCGGGATACTCGCAGCCGATCACGTACGAGCCGGCGCCCTCGTTCGCGCCGAGCACGGCCCGCAGACGGGCGGTGATCTCGTCGTTGGCGCCGTTCTCCATGTCGTCGAGGATGACCTTGACCCGGACGCCGCGCTGGTGCGCCTGGACGAGCGCGTCGGCCACCTCGGTGGAGCGTTGGCCGGGGGAGAACTGGTGGTTGACGAACCGGATCTCACTGCCCGTCCTGGCGGCCCTGATCAGCCGGATGAGCTGGTCCATCACGGCCGACTGCTGGGCGCTCGGCGTGCCGGGCACGCCGGTGTCGGCGACGGGGTCGTTGAAGACGGGGGCGTTGAGCACGGGCGGGCCGGTGACATCGGCCGCCGCGCTTCCCGTGGGGAGAAGGGCGGCGGCCAGGCATAAGGCCGCGATCGTGGCGATTTTCTTCACCAAAGGCGCCTTTCTGCGTGACAGTTTTCAAATCCTGACTGTCATACGCGGAAAACCGGCCTGTCAAGGGCCCTCTCAGGCCGAGTCGCGGATCACCAGCTCCGTCGGCAGGACCACCGGCTCGGCGGGCGCGCCCGCGAACAGGTCGAGCAGCAGCCGGACCATCGCAGCCGTCTGCTCGATCACCGGGTGGCGGACCGTGGTCAGCGGCGGCTCGGTGTACTTGGCCGCCTCGATGTCGTCGAAGCCCACCAGCGCCACGTCGTCGGGCACCCGCCGCCCCGCCTGCCGCAGCGCCTGCAGGGCGCCCACCGCCATCAGGTCGTTGGCCACGAACACCGCGTCGAGCTGCGGGTCGTCGCCGAGCAGCTGCCGCATGGCGACCGCTCCCGACTCGCGGGTGAAGTCGCCCACCGCGACGATCGAGCGGCGGTCGGAGTCGCGCAGCACGTTGCGGTAGCCGGTGAGCCGGTCCTGGCCGCCGATCATGTCCTGCGGCCCGGCGATGGTCGCGATGCGCCGGCGCCCCTGCTGGACGAGGTGACGCACCGCGGTCTCCGCCCCGCCCACGTTGTCGTTGTCCGCGTACGGGATGTCGACGGGGACGGCGGGCCGGCCGTAGGAGACGACCGGGACGCGCAGCCGCGACAGCGCGCTCGGCAGCGGGTCGGCGCCGTGCATGGAGATGAGCATGACCCCGTCGACGTGCCCGCCCGCGATGTAACGCTCCACCCTGGCGTGGCTCTTGGCCGACGAGGCGAGCATGAGCACGACCTGCTTGTTGACCGACTCCAGCTCCAGGCTGGCCGAGCGGATCACCGTCGCGAACAGCGGATCCTCCGAGAACACCCTGGTCGGCGGCTCGGAGACGACCAGGGCGATCGAGTCGGTGCGCTGGGTGACCAGGCTGCGCGCGGCCGAGTTGGGCACATAGCCCAGCTCGTCGATGGCGCGCAGCACGGCGTCGCGGATGTGCGGGGCCACGGTCGTCTGGCCGTTGACGACGCGGGACGCGGTGGCGCGTGAGACGCCCGCGCGGGCGGCGACCGCTTCGAGGGTGGGGCGTCTCATGGCTGCGCCGAAGGGGAGGACACGCAGAGAATCTACAGCCGGTTCGTCGCGATCACGTCCCGGTACCACAGCGCGCTGTCCTTGAGCACCCTGACCTGCGTGGCGTAGTCGACGTGCACGATGCCGAACCTGCGCCGGTAGCCCTCGGCCCACTCGAAGTTGTCGAGCAGCGACCAGACGAGATAGCCCCGCAGATCGGCGCCCGCCTCGATGGCCCGGCCCACCTCGCGCAGGTGACCGTGGAGGTAGGCGACCCGGTCGGCGTCGTGCACCCGGCCGTCCTCCACCACGTCGTCGAAGGCGGCGCCGTTCTCGGTGACCATGAGACCGACGTCCGGGTAGTCCTGCGACAGCCGTACCAGCAGCCGCGACAGGCCGTCGGGCACGATCGGCCAGCCCATCGCGGTGACCGGCGCGTCGGCCGGGGCGAAGCGGATGTCCTCCGAGCCCGGCCAGGCCGCGTCGGCCGGCAGTCCTGGCCCCGCCTCCACCACGCACGGGTTGTAGTAGTTGATCCCGATCAGGTCGATCGGCGCGTTGATCATCTCCAGGTCGCCGTCCAGGATGTGCCCGGTGCCGCCGTTGCGTCCGGCGGCGGCCAGCACCTCCTCCGGGTAGCGGCCGTGGACGGCCGGGTCGAGGAACTGCCGGGTCAGCAGCGCGTGTACGCGGTCCACGGCGGCCGCGTCGGCCTCGGCCGGCACCGCCGCCGGGTCGTTCACCTGGGCCGGGGTGAGCACCGGGGAGGAGTTGACGACCAGCATGATGCTGCCCGCCCCCGCCTCCCGCAGCCGGGCGGCGGCCAGGCCGTGGCCCACGAGCAGGTGGTGGGCCGCGCGCAGGGCGTCGGCCGGGTTCCGGCGGCCGGGCGCGTGCACGCCGTTGCCGTAACCGAGGAACGCCGCCACCCACGGCTCGTTCAGCGTCGCCCAGTCGTGGACGCGGTCGCCCAGCCGGTCGTGCACGACGGCCGCGTAGTCGGCGAACCGGAAGGCGGTGTCGCGGTCGGTCCAGCCGCCCCTGTCCTCCAGCGCCTGGGGAAGGTCCCAGTGGTAGAGGGTCAGGTACGGTGCGATCCCGGCTTCCAGCAGCTCGTCGACGAGCCTGTCGTAGAAGGCCAGCCCGCGGGGGTTCGCCGGCCCGCGCCCATCGGGCTGGACGCGCGGCCAGGCCACCGAGAACCGGTAGGCCGCCAGGCCCAGCTCGCGCATCAGGGCGACGTCGTCGCGGTAACGGTGGTAGTGGTCGCAGGCGACGTCGCCGGTGTCGCCGTCGGCCACGTTGCCGGGGGAGTGGGAGAAGGTGTCCCAGATCGACTGGCCCCGCCCGTCCTCCTTGACCGCCCCCTCGATCTGATAGGCCGCCGTCGCGGCACCCCAGACGAACTTTTCCGGGAAAATCATCCCTTGACCGCTCCTTGCATGATTCCGCCGATGATCTGCTTGCCGAACAGGGCGAAGACGAGCACCAGTGGCAGGGTCCCCACCGCCGTGCCCGCCAGGCCCAGGACGTAGTCGTTGACGTATCCGCTGGCCAGCGACGACAGCGCGACCTGGACCGTGGGGTTGTCCGGGGTGAGCACGACGAGCGGCCAGAAGTAGTCGTTCCAGGCCGACATGAACGTCAGCATGCCCAGCACGGCCGCGGCGGGCCGGGCGGCGGGCAGCACGACGTGCCAGAACAGCCCCCAGGTGGTGCAGCCGTCGACCCGGCCCGCCTCCAGCAACTCGGTCGGCAGCGCCCTGCCCAGGTACTGCGTCATGAAGAACACGCCGAAGGCGTTGACCAGCGCGGGCACGATCAGCGCGTAGTTCGTGCCGGTCCACTCCAGCTTGATCATGAGCATGTAGAGCGGGATGATGCCGAGCTGGGCCGGCACCATCATGGTCGCGACCGTGAGCACCAGCATGGCGTTCCTGCCGCGGAAGCGCAGCTTGGCGAAGGCGAACCCGGCCAGGGTCGAGAAGAACATCACCGCGATCGAGATCGATCCGGCCACGATGACCGAGTTGAGCAGCGCCAGCCCGAACGGCACCGTGTCGAAGACCCGGGCCACGTTGGCGAAGAAGTTGCCCCCGGGCAGCAGCGGCGGCGGCACCTGGGCCAGCGCCGAGTTGTGCCGGGAGGCCACCACGACGCTGTAGTACAGCGGGAACGCGGAGAAGAACGCGACCGCCGTCAGGGTCAGGTAGCGCAGCCTCATATCACACCGCCCTTCACACGCCGGCTCACCAGGAAGTTGACGCCGGCGGCGAGCACCACGAACAGGAACATCACCCACGACGCCGCCGAGGCGTAGCCGAAGTCGAACCTGGTGAACGCGTGCTCGTAGACGTAGAGCGCCAGCGTCTGGAACTGCCGGTCGGGCCCGCCCGTGACCATGGTGCCCCCGCCGGTGGTGCCGGAGCCGAAGAGCAGCGGCTCTGCGATGATCTGCATGGCGCCGATGGTCGAGACGATGACCACGAAGATGATCGTCGGCCGGATCATCGGCACGGTGATCCTGACCAGCTGTTTGAGGTTGCTCGCCCCGTCCAGGGTCGCGGCCTCGTACAGCTCGCGCGGCACGGCCTGCATGGCGGCCAGGAAGATGAGCGCGTTGTAGCCCGTCCACCGCCACATGATCATCACCGAGAGCGCGAGATGTGAGGTCGCGGTGCCGGCGGCCCAGTCGATCCGGCCGGCGCCGAACCATGACAGCACCCAGTTGATCATGCCGAAGTCCCGCCCGAACAGCTGACTGAAGATCACCACCACGGCGACGACGCTGGTGACGTTGGGCACCAGCAGCGAGATCCGGAAGAGGGTCTGGAAGCGCAGTCTCCTGTTGAGCAGGTGCGCCAGCCAGATGGCCAGCACGAGCTGCGGCGCGGTCGACAGGATGCCGATCGACAAGGTGTTGAAGGTGGCGTTCCAGAAGTAGCCGTCGGCCAGCAGCGTCCCGTAGTTCCCCATCCCGACGAAGGTCTGCTCCTCCTCCAGGAGCGTCCACTCGTGCAGGCTGACCCAGGCCGTGTAGGCGAGCGGGAACAGGCCGAAGGCGGCGAACAGCAGGAAGAAGGGCGCCACGTAGGCGTACGGCGACACCCTCGTGTCGAGGGTGTGCCGCACACTGGCCCTACGCCTCCGCCCGATCGCGAGAGGGAGAACGCTCATTTGATCTTCTTGACGTCCTCGAGGACCTGCGCCCACGCCTCGTCCGGAGTCTGCTTGCCCTGCTCGACCCGGCCCAGGCCGTTGCCGATGGCGACCCGCACGTCCGCCTCCTTCGGGCCGAGGTGCTGCGGCTTGAGCGCCTTGGCCGCCTCGGAATAGATCTTGCCGATCGGCGCGTCACCGAAGAACGGCTTGGTGAACGTCTGGATCGACTCGTCCTCGTACAGCGCCGGGATGGACGGGAACGTGCCGGTCTCCTTGAAGACCTTGGCCTGGTTGTCCTTGGAGGTCAGGAAGTCGACCAGTTCGGCGGCCTCCTTCTGGTGCTTGCTCTGCTTGGGCACCATCAGGTGGGAGCCGCCGCTGTTGCCGGAGCCGCCCGGCACGGTGGCGATGTCCCACTTGCCGGAGGCGTCCTGGGCCTGCTCCTGGATGAACCCCGTCATCCAGGCCGGGCAGATGATGGTGGCGAACGAGCCCTTGGCGAAACCGGTGTTCCACGGCGGCGAGAAGGCCGCGAGCTTGGCGGTCAGCCCTTCGGCGGTGAGCTGGTTGGACAGGTCCCAGGCTCTCTTCACGTCCGGGTTCGAGTCCACGATGATGGTGTCCTGGGCGTCGTAGAGCCCGATCGGCGCCTGGTTCACCATGGCGCGGAAGATCTCACCAGGGGAGTCGACGAACTTGGCGCCCGCCACGTCGGCGGCGGCGAACTTCTTGCCGGTCTCGATGTACTGCTCCCACGTCGGCCAGAGCTGCCCGACCTCCTCCCGGTCCTCGGGCAGGCCGGCCTTCTTGAACAGGTCCTTGCGGTAGCACATGGCCAGGCCGCCGACGTCGGTGCCGAGGCCGAGCAGTTGCGAGCGGTCCTTGCTGAGGCCCTGCAACCACTTCCAGTCGAGGTACTCGCCCTGCCGCTTGTCCAGGCCGAACTGCTTGAGGTCGACGAACTTCTGCGGCTGGGCGGTGAAGGTGCTGATGTAGCCCACCTCGACGGCCTCGACGTCGCCCGCTCCGGCGTTCGTGGCCAGGCGCTTGACCAGGTTGTTGTGGTGGTCGTTGAACTGGGTGACGTTCTCGACGATCTCCACGTTGGGGTGGGTCTTCTTGAACTCCTCGTACAGCGGCTTGAAGCCGAAGTCGCCGAAGAGGTTGACGGTCAGCTTGACCTTCTCCGCGGGGGCGGCGGAGGCGCCCGCGGTCTCGCCCGCGCCGCCGTCACCGCAGGCGGTGGCGAGGCCGAGCAGGGACGCGGTGATCAAGGGCACGGCGATACGCCGGAAACGAGGAGCCATGGAGCCCTCCGGGATGGGAGACCTTGGGGAGTGAGAGAGCGCTCTCCGAAAACTTTCGGTCAGATCACCACGGGCTGTCAACGACTGTTGGGTAACGATCGCTGTTATGAAGAGAGCGTTCTCAGGGCGGGAAAGAGCGCTCTCTTGTCCTGGGTGGCGAGTTCGGCGAAGCCGTCGACGGCGACGGCGCTCACGATGGCGTCCTTGCCGTCGAAATGGCTGTAGAGCACCGGCTGGCTGTACTCCACGCGTTCGGCCGGCCGTCGCGTGGTCACCGCCTCCCCGCATGCTCACCACCATCCGGTCGAGAACCCGAGTTTCCAGGCCTGGCTGCAGGTCAAGGCCGTGCGCGACATCGCCTCCGGACTCCTGATCTTCGTCCTGGTGGCCGGGGCGACACCCCACCTGCTGGGCTGGTGCATGCCGGCCGCCACCTGCATCCCTCTCGGCGACGCGCTGGTCGTGCTGCGCAGTGGCGGGCCCAGGGCCGTCGCCTACGGCGCCCACGGGGCCACCGCCCTGGTGATGCCGGCGATCGGCGTGCTCCTGCTCGTCGCCTGAGCCGTTAGCTGAGCACCCGCCCCACCATCCGCGCGTACATGCGGCCCGGGCTGGGGGAGGCCGCCAGGAACCCGGGCAGCATGGGCAGCGTCACCGCGAACGGCTCCAGCAGCCGGTAGAGCTCGTCGGCGTCCGCGGGCCGGTCGTCGGGCGACTTCTCCAGCAGCCGCCCCAGCAGGACGCCCAGCCCTTCGGGCAGACCGGGGATGGCCGGCGGCCGCTCCTTCACCTGCTTCTCGAACACCACGTAGTCGGTCGGGCCGGTGAACAGCTGCCGGCCCGTCAGCATCTCGTGCAGCACGCAGCCCAGGGAGTAGAGGTCGCTGCGGGGCTCGGCGACGCCGTGCTGGATCTGCTCCGGCGCCATGTAGGCGGGCGTGCCCAGGATCTGCCCGATCCGGGTGAAGGTCGTCACGTCGGCGTCGCGGAGCATCGCCAGGCCGAAGTCGAGCACCTTGACACTGCCGTCGGGGCAGAGCATGAGGTTGGTCGGCTTGAGGTCGCGGTGGCAGATCGACAGCGCGTGCGCGGCCGACAGGACGGCGCAGGACTGCGCGGCGATGGCGGCGGCCCACGCCACCGGCAGCGGCCCGTGCTCGCTCACCACGTCGGCCACCGTGACGCCCTCGATGAACTGCATGACCTGGTAGAGCCGCTGCTCGTGGGTGCCGAAGTCGTACAGGACGGGGGCGCCGGGGTGTTCGAGCCGGGCCAGGATGCGCGCCTCGCGGATGAAGCGGTGCTCCAGCTCCTGGTCGGGGCCGCCCGGCAGGCGCAGCAGCTTGACCGCGACCTTGCGGTCGAGGTGGCGGTCGTGGCCCGCGTAGACGGCGCCCATGCCGCCCTGGCCGAGAGGAAGATCGTCGAGCACATAGCGGTCGCCGATGACCATATGCCCCCCTCCCGCGCCCTTCCGGGGAAAAACTACACTGTCAGGACTGCGGGTGCAGATGACCGTCGGTGAGCCCGTCGAGACCCAGCCGGATCAGCGTCTGACCCAGCTCCGACGTCTCCCGCAGCGCGTCCTCCAGCGTCGCGAGCTGCCGGAACGCCTCGCCGTACGCGCGCTGCTCCTTGAGCGGGATGCGCGGCAGGCGGGTGCGCCGCACGTCGAACCGGCTGGAGCCGGTGGTCGCGCGGCTGCCGGCGGCGCGCAGGAACCCCGCCAGGAAGTCGGGGTCGAGCCTGCGGGCGTCGACGCGGTAGAGCGTGAGCTGCGGGCCCAGCACGCCGCCCCCGTCGGAGATCACCCGTACGGAGGAGTAGGAGGCCACCACGTCGCCCGGCTGGACCGCGACCAGGCCCCGCTGGCTGGTGGCGCGGCCGGACGGGGGCGACCCGGTGGCCACGTCGTCGGCGGTCAGCACCGGGAGCTCGCCGTCGCCGACGGCCATCCGGGGCGGGGCCTGCGAGACCGACACCAGGCCCTCCTTGATCAGGTCGCCGACGGTGGTGGCGGGCTGGTCGAGCGGCTGCTCCAGCACCTTCAGGTCGGGCGGCGTGGCCGCGGCGGCCAGGAACCGGTCGCGGGTCTCGGCGAAGGCCCGGCCCAGGTCCTCACGCCGCTGGTGGCGCGCCGGGGTCATGTCGACCTCGTCGGCCAGCAGGTCGATGATCCGCACGGCCTGGCCCGCGCCGTCGCGCAGGTAGGCGCGCCAGGCCGGCTCCACCACGGACGGGTCGGCGGTGGCGTCGAGGATCAGCACGTCGGACGGCGGCCGCCGGCCCGCCGCGGGCCGGCGCAGCAGCCACAGGTCGGAGCCGGGCAGCGCCACGACGGCCCGCAGCGCGCCGGCGCGCAGCAGGTTGGCGCGGATGCGCCGGCCGGCCTTGCGGCTCGCGGCGGCAGGCGGCATGAGGATCGCGACCAGGCCGCCGGGCCGCACGTGGGTCAGGCAGTGCTGCACCCAGGCCAGCTCCGGCTCGCCGCGCGGCGGCAGGCCGTAAGCCCACCGGGGGTCGCCGACGAGCTCCTCGTAGCCCCAGGCGCGCTCGTTGAACGGCGGGTCGCACACGACCGCGTCGGCCGGCTCGCCGGCGAAGGCGTCGTGCCGCATGGCGTCGCCGGACGTGATCGTGGCGTCGGCGCCGCGCAGTCGCAGCCGCGTGGCCGCGATCGAGGCGGAGCTCTCGCTCAGCTCCTGCCCGAGCAGCCGGCGCCCGTCCCCGGTCGCGGCGTGCAGCAGCAGGGTGCCGACCCCGCAGGCGGGGTCGAGGACGGTGCGGGCGTCGCCGACGAGGGTGACCATCAGCTCGGCGACGTCGTCGCGGGTGACCGAGAGCTGCCGGGAGTGGGCCTCCAGGTAGCGCTCGACGAGGAACTCGTAGGCCGTCAGCGCACCGTGACGCTCGGCCAGCTCCGACACCAGCTCTGCCTGCTCGGGCTCCAGATCGCTCTCTTCCGAGGTCAGCAGGGCGCCGGCCTGGGCCACGGCCTGGCCGAGGCGCAAATCGCCCGCGGTTTTCAGGCGCTGCCACGCCCGATCTCCCAGGGACACCTGGTAGGACTTCCCATAGCGGCGTAGCCACTCCTCGACTTGCGGCAGCGAGAAGAGCGGCTGATTGGCCGTGCCGCCGATGGGCACGGGGAAGTCCTCGTGGCGTCGGCGCCAGTTGCTGACGGCGGCACGCCCGACACCGGCGAGCCGGGCGATGTCGCCGGCGTTCAGGGTCGGGTCGTGGCTCATGAGGCCACCCTAGTTCAACCGAGTCTTCAGCGCATCTGCTTGTGAAGTCTTTCAACCAGTGATTTACTGCGGTGTATGAAGCACAACATCCGCTATGCCGCCGGATCAGATGTGGGCCGCCGCCGGGAGCAGAATGAGGATTCCGGATACGCGAGTGGCCGGTTGCTCGTGGTGGCTGACGGAATGGGCGGGCATGCGGCCGGAGAGCTGGCGAGCGCGGCGGCGATCGCCGTCATGCGCGAGGTCGACGCCACGCTTCCCGATACGGGGAGCGACCTGGAGGCGGCGCTCGACGGCGCGGTCCGCGAGGCGGGGCGCAGGCTGGTGGAGCTGGCCGAGATCGACCCGGCGCGCCGGGGCATGGGCACGACGGTGACCGCGATGCTCTTCGACGGCTACCGGTTCGCGCTGGCCCACCTGGGCGACTCCCGCGGCTACCTGCTTCGCGACGGCGCGCTCTACCAGATGACCAAGGACCACACGCTCGTGCAGTCGATGGTGGACGAAGGGCGCATCACCGAGGACCAGGCCGCGGTCCATCCGCGCCGCTCGATGGTGCTGCGGGTGCTGGGCAGCGAGGGCCGGGCCGAGCCCGACCTGGCGCTGCGCGAGGCCGACCCTGATGACCGCTACCTCCTCTGTTCGGACGGGCTCACGACGGTGCTCGGTCCCGAGGTCCTGCACGAGGTGCTGACCACGGTGGCAGACCCGGCGGCGGCCGTCCAGCGGTTGATCGATCTGGCGAACGAGGGAGGTTCGCCGGACAACGTGACCGTCATCGTGGCCGACGTCGTCGCCCCCGGAGCGGGGGACGACCAGATCTACCGGGTCGGGGCGGGAGCGTAGCACCGTCGGATCCCTCCTGCCTCACTGTCCCCTTCAGTCCCAGTACTGAAATATCGCCTCATAGCTTGACATTTTCCGGGTGTCACGCGCACGTGCGCGATGCCGCGATTACAGTCCATCGTGATCTGTAACGCCTCTGGGGGGAGTCGAGCTGGACCCGATTGCGGATAAGTTACTCAAAACGGTCCAAAAGGAACTTGGCTACCGGGAGAAGAACGGCCAGCACACCAAGTTCGGCCACTGGTACGCCGAGCGTGTCGACGATCCCCAGTACAAGAACGCGCCGTGGTGTGACATGTTCCTCGCCTGGGCGGCCGACAAGGCGGGCCTCACCGAGTACGTCGGGCAGTTCGCCTGGACCCCGTCCCACGCCGTCTGGTTCATCGAGCAGGACGCCTGGACGCGGAAGCCGGAGCCGGGTGCTCTGGTGTTCTTCGACTGGAAGGGCGGCGAGAGCTACAAGGGCATCGACCACGTCGGCGTCGTCGAGCGGGTCGTGGGCGAGAAGATCCACACCATCGAGGCGAACGTCGACCGCGTGTGGCTCAAGCGCAAGGTCCGCGACACCGACAAGGTGGTGGGCTACGGGCTGCCGCGCCTGGTCAAGGCCAACGCCGAGCGGATCGAGATCCGCGAGACCGAGCAGCCGTTCCCGCTGCGCGAGCGGGCCGACAAGGCCGGGAGCAACCCGCTCGACGTGATCGGCACGCCGGTGGCGCTGCTGCTCATCATGGTGGTCACCACCGTGGTGGTCGCCTTCCGCCTCGCGGGCCGCCGCCGCGTCCGTCCCCGCCCATGGAACGCGCCATCGGCCCAGCCCGAGATCGAGCGGAGCGGGCCCCAGTACGTCATGCGCGACCAGGTGCCGCCCCAGCCGGGGCCGCCCTCGCGTGAGTCGGTCCCCGTCGGCGCGCCCCGCCGCCGCCGGCCCTACGACCGAGAGTCCTGAGCCTCGGCCGTCAGGACTCCAGGGTGATGACGACCTTGATGTGCTCGCCCTCGTCGAAGGCCGCCTCGAACTCCTCCATCGGCAGCCGCCGGGTGATCAGGGCGTCCAGCCAGGAACGGTCCGCCTCGCCCAGGGACTTCGCGGCGGCCCTGTAGTGGCGCAGGTTGGCGTTGACGGTGCCGAAGACGACGTCGTTCTCCAGCACGATGTCGCGGTTGATCCGCCCCGCGTCCGCAGGCAGCTGACGGCCGGCGCTGGAGACGCCCGTCAGGCAGACGATGCCGGCCGAGGCCGTGCTCAGCATGGCCTGGAAGATGAGCGGCCCGGAGCCGGTCGCCTCGATGATGAGGTCGGGCAGGTAGCCGCCGACCGCGTCCAGGTCGCTGCCCTGGTGGTAGGTGGCGCCCAGGCCGGCGACCAGTTCGGGCTTGAGCCCGCTCGCCGCCCGGTCCATGACGTGCACCTCCAGCCCGCGCTGGCGGCCCATCAGCGCCGCCAGCAGGCCGATCGGCCCGGCCCCGGTCACGAGCAGCCTCTCCGGCTGGAACCAGGCCCGCGAGCCGATCCGCTCGATGTGCTCCCACGCCTTGGCGAGCACGGAGGCGGGCTCGACCAGGACGGCGAGCATGCCCAGCGCCGGGTCGACGCGGACCGCGTACCCGGCCTCGACCGTCCAGCGCTCGCTGCCGTACCCGTCGCGCCCTTTGATGCCGCGCTCGGTGTACTCGCCGTTGCGGCACATGTCGAACTCGCCCCTGGCGCAGGCTCCGCAGGGCACCGGGTCGGGCCGGCGCACGACGCCCACGACCAGGTCGCCGGGCGAGAACGCGGACCCGTCCGGCGCCTGGAGGACCCGGCCCAGCGACTCGTGCCCGAGGACCATCGGCCCCTCCCCGGGGAAGCCGTACTCGCCGGAGACCAGTTCCCTGTCGGTCCCGCAGATGCCCAGGGCCAGCCCCTGGACGAGCAGCTCGCCGGGGCCCGGCCGCGGATCGGGCACCTCGGTCAGGCCGAGAGTGCCTTGCTTGCCCGGTACCAGTGTGATGGCACGCATGAGCCACCCCTACCCAGGGAAGTCTGGGAAATAGTAGGACGTCCTAGTATCTTCGAGGCAGGCCCACCGGTTAAGGAGTGAGCAAGCGTGCATGTTCCGGTCCATCCCGTACGTTTCGTGACGGCGGCGGCCCTGTTCGACGGTCACGACGCGGCGATCAACATCATGCGGCGGATCCTCCAGACGCAGGGAGCCGAGGTCATCCACCTGGGTCACAACCGGTCGGTGGACGAGATCGTCACCGCGGCCATCCAGGAGGACGTCCAGGGCGTGGCGATCAGCTCCTACCAGGGCGGCCACGTGGAGTTCTTCAGCTACCTCGTCGACCTGCTGCGCGAGCGCGGCGCGGGCCACATCAGGGTGTACGGGGGCGGGGGCGGCGTGATCGTGCCCGAGGAGATCGAGCTGCTCCACTCCCGGGGCGTCGCGCGGGTCTTCTCGCCCGAGGACGGCCAGCGCCTCGGCCTGCCCGGCATGATCAACAAGCTGATCGAGGAGTGCGACGCCGAGCTGGAAGGCGCTCCGTCGGTGGAGGCCGTGGTCTCCGGCGACCAGGCGGCGCTGGCCCGCGCGATCACCCTCATCGAGTCCGGCCGCGCCCCCGCGGAGCTGGTCCAGGGACTGCGCGCGGCCGGCAGGACGGCCCCGGTGCTGGGCATCACCGGCACCGGCGGGTCGGGCAAGTCCTCGCTCACCGACGAGCTGGTCCGCCGGTTCCGGGTGGACAACGACGACAAGCTGCGGATCGCGGTCATCGCCATCGACCCGACGCGCCGGCGCGGAGGCGGCGCGCTGCTCGGCGACCGGATCAGGATGAACAGCCTGGGCCCGCAGACCTACTTCCGCTCGCTCGCCACCAGGGGAGCCCCCAGCGAGGTGCCCGCCTGCCTCGACGACGTGATCACCGCCTGCCGGGCCGCCGGCTACGACCTGGTCGTGGTCGAGACGCCCGGCATCGGCCAGGGCGACGCCGGCATCGTGCCGCACGTGGACGTGCCGATCTACGTGATGACGCCGGAGTTCGGCGCGGCCTCCCAGCTGGAGAAGATCGACATGCTCGATTTCGCCGAGGCCGTGGTGATCAACAAGTTCGAGCGCCGGGGGGCCGAGGACGCGCTGCGCGACGTGCGCCGGCAGATGGTGCGCAACCGGGCGGCGTTCGGGGTCAGCCCGGACGACATGCCGGTGTTCGGCACGATCGCGGCCCGCTACAACGACGCCGGCGTGACCGCGCTCTACCACCACCTCAAGGGCCTGCTCACGGAGAAGGGGCTGCAGGCGGGCCCCGGCCTGCTGGCCCCCGTCGAGGGCCGTACCTCGCGGGCGTCCGCGGCCATCGTGCCGCCGTCCCGGGTCCGCTACCTGGCCGAGATCGCCGAGACCGTGCGCGCGTACCACGAGGAGACCCGCGCCCAGGCGGAGGTGGCGCGGCGGCGGCAGCAGCTGGAGGCCGTGCGGGCGCTGCTCGGCGAGGAGGACGAGCGGCTGGCGCGGCTGAGCGCCGAGGCCGAGGGCGAGCTGACCGAGGAGAGCCGGGCGCTGCTGGCCGACTGGCCGGGGACCAGGGCCCGCTACAGCGCGGACGAGCTGGTCGTGCGGGTGCGCGACCGCGAGATCCACACCCCGCTCTGGCGCGAGACGCTGTCCGGCAACCGGGTCCCCCGGGTCGCGCTGCCCCGCTTCGAGGACCACGGTGAGCTGCTGCGCTGGCTGCGGGCCGAGAACCTGCCCGGCCGGTTCCCGTTCACCGCGGGCGTGTTCCCGTTCAAGCGCGAGGACGAGGACCCGACGCGGATGTTCGCCGGCGAGGGCGACCCGTTCCGCACCAACCGGCGCTTCAAGCTGCTGTCGGAGGGCCAGCCGGCGACCCGGCTGTCGACCGCGTTCGACTCGGTGACGCTGTACGGGAACGACCCCGACCTCCGGCCCGATATTTACGGAAAAGTCGGCACTTCGGGGGTGTCGATCGCGACGCTCGACGACATGAAGGCGCTGTACGACGGCTTCGACCTCTCCGCGCCCAACACGTCCGTGTCGATGACCATCAACGGCCCCGCCCCGACGATCCTGGCCTTCTTCCTCAACACCGCCGTCGACCGGGCCCTCGACCGCTTCCGCGAGGAGCACGGCCGCGAGCCCTCGCCGGAGGAGGCCGCCGCGCTCCGCGCCGGCACGCTGTCCACCGTGCGCGGCACCGTGCAGGCCGACATCCTCAAGGAGGACCAGGGCCAGAACACCTGCATCTTCTCCACCGAGTTCTCGCTGCGGATGATGGCCGACATCCAGGAATGGTTCATCCGCAACCGGGTCCGCAACTTCTACTCGGTGTCGATCTCCGGCTACCACATCGCCGAGGCCGGGGCCAACCCGATCAGCCAGCTCGCCTTCACCCTGGCCAACGGCTTCACCTACGTGGAGGCGTACCTGGCGCGCGGCATGGACGTGGACGACTTCGCGCCCAACCTGTCGTTCTTCTTCTCCAACGGCATGGACCCCGAATACAGCGTGCTCGGCCGGGTGGCCCGGCGCATCTGGGCGGTGGCCATGCGGGAGAGGTACGGCGCGGGGGAGCGGTCGCAGAAGCTCAAGTACCACATCCAGACCTCGGGCCGGTCGCTGCACGCACAGGAGATGAACTTCAACGACATCCGCACCACCCTGCAGGCCCTGATCGCGGTCTACGACCACTGCAACAGCCTGCACACCAACGCCTTCGACGAGGCCGTCACCACCCCGTCGGCCGACTCGGTGCGCCGCGCGATGGCGATCCAGCTCATCATCAACCGCGAGTGGGGCCTGGCGCGCAACGAGAACCCGCTGCAGGGCTCGTTCATCATCGACGAGCTGACCGACCTGGTGGAGGAGGCGGTGCTGAGCGAGTTCGAGCGGCTGTCCGACCGGGGCGGCGTGCTGGGCGCGATGGAGACGGGCTACCAGCGCGGCAAGATCCAGGACGAGTCCATGCTGTACGAGACGCGCAAGCACGACGGGTCACTGCCGATCATCGGGGTGAACACGTTCCGCAACGGCGACGAGCACGTGCCGCACAAGCTGGAGCTGGCCCGGGGCACCGAGGACGAGAAGCGCTCGCAACTGGAGCGGCTCCACGCCTTCCAGGAGCGGCACCGCGACGAGGCCCCGGCCGCGCTGGCCCGGCTGCGCGAGGTGGCGATGTCCGACGGCAACGCCTTCGAGGTGCTGATGGACGCGGCCCGCGTGTGCTCGCTCGGCCAGATCACCGAGGCGCTCTTCGAGGCGGGCGGGCAGTACCGCCGCAACGTCTAGTTTCTCCGGGCGGCTAGTTTCTCCTGGCGACGCCGCACAGGCCCAGCGACGCGGACGGGTCGTCGATGAAGTCGATCGTGTCACCGTCGCCGGGCCGCCACTCCGGCAGCCACACCAGGCCGGGCTCCAGCAGCTCGAACCCCTCGAACAGGGCGGCGATCCCGGCGCGGTCGCGCACCACGAGCGGCGAGGTGGCCCTGCTGTAGATCTCGGTGCCCTCGTCCACGGCGTCCGGCCGGGATTCGCTGGCGCCGTGGGTGAGGACCAGGTAGCTGCCGGGGGCCATCGCCTCGCGCAGGGTGCGGATGATCTCGCGCGGGTTCTCCGACTCCTGCACGAAGTGCATGACCGCGACCAGCAGGACGGCGACGGGCCGGCGGAAGTCGAGGACCTTGCGGACGTCCGGGTGGTCGAGGATCTCCTGCGGCTTGCGCAGGTCGCCCTGGACGGCCGCCTTGTCCTCGCCGTCGAGCATCGCCCTGGCGTGCACCAGCACCACCGGGTCCAGGTCGACGTAGACCACCCGGCTGCCGCCGGTGACGCTGTCGGCCACTTCGTGCACGGCGCCCTGGCTGGGCAGGCCGGTGCCGATGTCGAGGAACTGCCGGATGCCCAGGCCGGCCAGATGGCGTACGGCCCTGCCGAGGAACGCCCGGTTCGCCCGGGCGGCCAGTCTCGCCTCCGGCACGATGCGCAGGATCTGCTCGGCCGCCTCCCGGTCAGCGGGGAAGTGGTCCTTGCCGCCCAGGTAGTAGTCGTACATCCGGGCGACGTTGGGCGTGTTCGGATCGAAACCCACGGACTCCGGCTCCAATCGTCGGCCCCCCACATCCGAAGATGAGAAACTCTTTCCAAGATTCTAGACACCGGTAACGTCGACTGTGGGGACAATGCCCGGCTTCATGCGTGACCCTGCTGCGGTGTGTGACGACACCGGCACTCCCGTACCGGTCCCGGCCACGGTTTCCCGGATCGTCTCACTGGTCCCGTCGCTGACCGAGTCGGTCGCCGCCACCCTGCCGGACGCCCTGGTCGGCGCCACCGACTGGTGCACGCACCCGCCCGGCCTGGACGTGACCCGGGTCAGGGGCACCAAGAACCCCGACCTGGACGTCATCAGGCGGCTGGACCCGGACGTCGTGCTGGCCAACGCCGAGGAGAACCGCGCCGCCGACCTGGATGCGCTGCGCGCGGCCGGCCTGCCCGTCTGGGTGACCAGGATCGAGACCCTCGACCAGGCCCTCGCCTCGCTGGCCCGGATGTTCACCGACGCCTGCCGCGTCGAGGTCCCGCCGTGGCTGGTCAGAGCCGGGGAGGTCTGGCGCGAGCCGCACCGGGGGCCGCGACGGACCGCGATCGTCCCGATCTGGCGCCGTCCCTGGATGGTGGCGGGCCGCGACACCTTCACCGGCGACGTGCTCGCCCGGCTGGGCGTGGACAACCTGTACGCCGGCCACCCCGAGCGCTATCCCAGGATCCCGCTCGCCGAGCTCGCCGGCGCCCGCCCCGACCTGGTGGTGCTGCCGGACGAGCCGTACGCCTTCAGCCGGACCGACGGCCCCGAGTCGTTCCCCGGCCTGCGCTGCGTGCCGGTCAGCGGCCGGCTGCTCACCTGGTACGGGCCCTCGCTCGTGGCCGCCAGGGCGGAGCTGGAGCGGGCGCTCAGGTGACGGCGTCCGTGCGCGGCCGGGCGGCCAGCGCCGCGTCGACGGCCTGGGGCGACAGCACGTGCTCCATGACGATCACCGCCGTGCCCACGATGCCCGCGCGGTCGCCCAGCGAACTGGTGGCGATCTCCAGGTTGCGGGTCGTGTACGGCAGGCTCCTGCGGTAGACGCTCTCCCTGATGCCCGTCAGGTAGTGCTCCCCGGTCTCGGCCATGTCGCCGGCGAGCACCAGCACGCCGGGGTTCAGCAGGCTGACCGCGGTGGCCAGCACGATGCCCAGCGTCCGCCCGCCCTCCTGGACCCGCGCGATGGCCGCCGGGTCGCCGGTCTGCACCAGCCGCACCACGTCGCGGCTGCTGTGCCGGCCCAGGTCGGCGGCCATGGCCTGGCCGCTGGCCAGCGACGCCACGCAGCCGCGCGAGCCGCAGGTGCACACCCGGTCGTCGGTCTCGAACAGCCGGACGTGGCCGAGGTTGCCGGCCGCCTCCTCGACGCCCCGGTAGATCCGGCCGCCCAGCACGATGCCGGTGCCGATCCCGGTCGACACCTTGACCAGGACCAGCGACGCGCAGTCGCGCCACGACGACCACCACTCGCCCAGCGCCATCGCGTTGGCGTCGTTCTCCACCAGCACCGGCACCGGGAACTCGGCGCGCAGCGCCTCCGTGATCGGGTGGTCGTCCCAGCCCGGCATGAGGAACGACCGGATCATCCGGCCGGAGGTCTGGTCGACCGAGCCGGGCAGGTTCAGGCCGATGCCGCAGATCTGCCCCGGCGGGCGCCCGGTGCGGTCGAGCAGCCGCCGGAACGCCTGCCGCACCCAGGTGAGCACGGCCTCAGGGCCCCGCTCGATGCGCATCTCGATGTGCTCCTCGGCCAGCGGCCGGGCCGCGAGGTCGGTCAGCGCGACCCGGGCGTGGCTGGCCCCGAGGTCTGCCACCAGCGCCAGGCGGCTGGTGGCGTCGATGTCGAGCACCGAGGGCGGTCGCCCGCCCCCGGAGGCCCCGACGCCGGACTCGTGGATGTACCCGGCGTCGATCAGCCGGTCCACCCGGTCGGTGATGGTCGACCGGGACAGGCCGGTGTACTCGATCAGTTCCTTGCGGGTGCGGCAGGTGCGATCGCGGATGAGCTGGAGGATCTGCCCTGCCGTCAGCATGGTCTATCCCTTCTCCGCTCCCGCCGTGAGCCCTTCCGTCAGCAACCTCTCACTGGCGAAGAAAAGGATCACGATGGGCAGTGTCAGAACCACCGATCCTGCCATGAGCACCGTCGTCGGGATCTCGATACTGCCCGCGAGTTGCGAGAGTCCGAGGGAGACGGTCCAGCTGTCCCGCTTCTCCACCAGGAAGAGCAGGGCGAACAGGAACTCGTTCCAGGCGATCATGAACGCGTAGAGGCCGGTCGCCATGAGCGCGGGCTTGGACAGCGGCAGCACCACCCGCCAGATGGTCGTCAGCCGGCCGCAGCCGTCGATCGCGGCCGCCTCCTCCACGCTCTGCGGCACGGTCTCGAAGTAGTTGCGCAGCATGTATACCGTGACGGGCACCGTCTGCGCGATGTACACGAGGATCAGGCCGACCAGCGAGCCCCGCAGCCCGAGCATGGTGAACAGCACGAACAGCGGGATGGCCAGCACGATCGCCGGGAAGAGATAGACGGCCAGGAACAGGAAGTGCACCTGGCGGCGGCCGAAGAAGTTCAGCCGGGCCACCGCGTACGCGCCGGGGATCGAGATCAGCAGGGTGACCGCCACGGACGCGACGGCCACGATCGCGCTGTTGCGCATGAAGGTCAGGAACCCCTGCCGGTCCAGCACGTTCAGGTACGTGTCGAACGTGAAGGTCTGCGGCCAGAGGGAGCCGGGCTGCAGGATCAGCTCCTGGATGTCCCGGAACGACAGCATGACCATGTAGTAGAACGGGAACGCGGTGATCAGGAAGAGCACCGCGATCACGACCGGCCGCAGCACCTTCAGCAGCGCCCGCTCGAACCTATCCCTGCTCACGTTCACCTCCGCCGAAGAACCGCAGGTAGATGACGAGGAAGACGACGAGCACGACGGCGAGCACGATCGCCTGGGCGGCGGAGGCGCCGATGTCGTCGCGGGCGGTCAGGAAGTTGTAGACCCGCACGCTGACGACCTCGGTGCCGGCGCCGCCGCCGGTGAGCAGGTAGACGTCGTCGAACTTGGTGAACGTGAACACGAACCGCAGCACCGACAGCAGCGCGATGATCCGCCAGAGCTGCGGCATGATCACGTAGCGGAACCGCTGGGTCGGCGTGGCCCCGTCGACCACCGCCGCCTCCTCCAGCTCCGCCGGCAGCGCCTGGATCCTGGCCAGGATGAACAGGAAGGCGAACGGGAAGTAGCGCCACGCCTCGAAGGCGATCACCGTGAGCAGCGCCACCGGCACCTCGATGCCCAGGAACGTGCCCTTGGCCTGGGTGAGGAAGGCGATCGGCTCGTCCAGCCAGGTGTTGACGATCCCGTACTGGGGGTTGAGCATCGTCTCCCACAGGAACGCCACCGCCACGACCGGCGCCACGTACGGGATCAGGATCGAGGCCCGCACGATCGTGCGGCCCCTGAACCGGTCGCGCAGCGCCAGCGCCGTCACCAGCCCGATCACGATCGACAGCGCGGTGCCCGCCACCGTGTAGACCAGCGTGTTGACCAGGGCGGACCAGAACCCCGGCTCGGTGATCACGTAGGTGAAGTTCTCCAGCGTGTAGTTGCCGAAGATGCCCGCCTGCCGGATGTTGATCAGGCGGACGTCCTGGAACGCCAGCATGATCGCCCACAGCAGCGGCACGACCACCACGACCAGCGTGATGATCAGGGTGGGGGAGATGAGCGCCAGCCCCGCCCGGCCCTCCTGCTCGCGCAGCGTGCGCCCGCGCCTCACTCGCGGATCCCGCGCTTGATGGTCTCGACCTCCCGCTTGGCCTGGGCCGCGGCCTCCTGGGCGGTGACCGAGCCCGCCACCGCCGCGCTCAGCGCGGTGGGCACGGGCAGCTCGCCCATCACGGCGCCGGCCAGCTTGCCCTGGCCCTGCGGGATGCCCCAGCGGCCGAACGTCTCAGGGCTGGTGCGCAGCGCGTCGAGCACCTCGGGCGGGTAGACGTCGCTCAGCGGCTTCTTGGTGTCGACGCCGGCCTCGAGCCCGCCCCACTTCTCCGCGAAGCCCTCGCGGGTCGGGAACTTGCCTTCCGGCGCCATGCCGAGCCACCGCTCGTAGCCCTCGTTCATCATGTACGAGACGAACCGGCTCGCCGGGTCGGTCGCGGAGTCCCGCATGATCGTCCAGGAGACGATCTCACCGTACTGCGCGGGCTCGCTCCCGTCGGGCCCCTTCAGCGCGGTCACGACCCCGGTGTTCTCGGCCAGCCACTCCGGGTCGGCGCGGCACTGCTCGCAGCTCGGCAGCGCGTCCTTGCGCAGCCCCGCCAGCTCGTCGAGGATGAACGACGACCAGATGGTCATGGCGGCCTTGCCGGAGAAGTAGGTCGCCCTGGTCGAGTCGACGTCCTGGGTGCCCTTGACCGAGTGGTTCTTGGCCAGGTTCGCGTAGAAGTCGAAGGCCTTCACGCACTGCGGCGAGTCGAGGGTGACGTTGCCGGCGTCGTCCACCATCTGGCAGCCGTTGGCCAGCGCCACGTGCTCGAAGCTCTGGGCGGTGAAGGAGTCCTTCGGCGCGACGGCGAGCGTGATGCCCGCGACGCCGCCGGTGTTGAGCTCGGCCGCGGCCTTCTCCAGGGCCTCGTAGGTGTCGGGCGGCGCCAGGCCCGCCTTCTCGAACAGGTCCTTGCGGTAGAGGATGAGCTGGGCCCAGCCGTCGCTCGGGACCGCCAGCAGCTTGCCGTCGCCGGTGTTGAGCTCCAGCGCGCGGGCGGAGAACGTGTCGCGCCCGAGCTGGTCGACGATCTTGCCAGGGGTCTCGGTGTCGAGGAGGTCGTTGGCCTCCAGCTCGCGGACGGAGCCCAGGGGCAGCGCCCCGATCACGTCGGGCAGGTCGCCCGCCGCCGCGGCGGAGGTGATGACCTGGCTGAACTGGTCCTCCGCCACGCCCACGAGCTCGACCTGGATGCCGGTCCGCTCGGTGAACTCCTTGATGATCTGTTGCTGCACGGCCATGCGGTCTTCGAGGTTCTCCTCGGTCCAGACCGTGATCTTGTTGCCGGCTTCCTGCTCGCTGCCGCCGCCGCAGGCTGTCAGGCACGCGGCCGACAGCACTGCGGCGGAGAGGACGGCGGTTACCTTCTTCGGCATGACGCGCTCCTCCGGGATGGGGATATGCCGCCACTTACCCGCTGATCATCAAGCAACGCGCGGGTGTCCATTCCGATACCAGTCTGTACCCATGCCGACCCTTCACCGCCGTTCCTCGCACGCCCCTCGTTTGGTCCTCAGGCGACGGCCCGCGGCAAAGGGCGGGTCCATTCGCGGCGAAATCCTCGTGTCCGGCGGACGCGGCGGTCGGCGCAGAAAGGCTCCATCTGATCGGATTTCGGGCATCGATGTGGAGCGGTTTCGGTCGGCACAAGCGACTGGTACCCCCGCCTGGAGCTGCCTGACGTCACATGCAGGTAAGGTCGCTTTCCAGAAATCGGTGACTGAAACCCCTTTTTGCTCCAGTTTCTCATACGGAAGTCGTAGACTTTCGAGTGATCCGCGCATGACTATGGTGTGCGGAGCCGAACTAATCCCGTGACTTTTGTTTGATTCATAAGCGTAAGTGATGGTAATGCGCGTCATCACCTTCCAAGAACCGGGCCGCGTCGCCGTCGGCCTGGAGCCGCCCGCCGAGCTCGTCCCGGGCAGTGTGCGGGTCCGTACGATGTACTCGGGCGTCTCCGCGGGCACCGAGCTCACCGCCTACCGCGGCACCAACCCCTACCTCAACCGCAAGTGGGACACCGAGCGACGCCTGTTCCTCGACGGCCGGACGCACGCCTACCCCCTGTCCGGATGGGGCTACCAGGAGGTCGGCGAGGTGGTGGAGGCGGCCCCCGACGTCGCCGAGCCCGCCGTCGGCAGCGTCGTCTGGGGCATCTGGGGCCATCGGGCCGAGGCCGTCGTCCCGGCCTCCCTCCTGGCCGGCCACGTGCTGCCGCCCGACGCGACGCCGCTGCACGCGGTCTTCGCCCGGGTCGGCGCCATCGCGCTCAACGCGGTGCACGCCGCCGACATCCACCTCGGTGACCAGATCACCATTTTCGGCCAGGGCGTCATCGGCCTGCTCGCCACCCGGCTGGCCGTGCTCAGCGGCGCCCGCGTGGTGGCGGCCGACGCGATCCCCGGCCGCCTGGAGCTGGCCAGGAAGTACGGCGCGGCCGAGACGTTCGACGTACGCTCCGGCTCGGTCGCCGAGTTCACCCGCAAGCGGATCGAGGGCGCCGACACCGCGATCGAGCTCAGCGGCAGCCACCTCGGCCTGCAGGAGGCCATCCGCACCGTGCGCCGGGGAGGGCGGGTAGTCGCGGCCGGCTTCTACCAGGGCGACGGGATCGGGCTGCGGCTCGGCGAGGAGTTCCACCACAACCAGGTCCAGCTCATCTCCTCCCAGATCGGCGGCGTCGCCTCCTGGCTGTCCCACCGCTGGGACGTCGAGCGGCTCCAGCGCACGTTCATGGAGGTCGTCCACCGGGGCGAGCTCGACGTCGGCTGCCTCGTCACCCACCTCGTGCCCGTCGACGACGCGCCGGCGGCCTTCGACCTGATCGACAAGCACCAGTCCGAGGTGCTCCAGCTCGTCTTCACCTTCGAGGAGTCACAGTGAAGCTCGCCGCTCAGGAGCAGCTCCTGCCGGGCCGGTCCCTGCAGGAGAAGTTCGCGTTCGCCGTCGAGGCCGGGTTCGACGCCATCGAGCTGCGGGGCAAGGGCGACTTCCACTTCGCGGGCCGGCTCACCGAGCTGAAGCGCGCGCTCGCCGACGGCGTCGTCATGCCGACCGTCTGCGTCGACATGCCGCACTTCATCGGCGACTTCGACCCGGCCAAGCGCAAGGACGCCATCCAGCAGCTGCGCTCCCAGCTGTCGGTCATCGGTGAGCTGGGCGGCATCGGCGTCATGACCCCGGCGTCCTGGGGCCAGTTCTCGCTCCGGCTGCCCCCGTTCACGCCGCCGCGCAACGCCAGTGAGGACCGCGAGGTGCTGGCCGAGGCGCTGGGCATCCTCGGCGAGCACGCCCAGCGCAACGGCGTGCTGATCATGCTGGAGCCACTCAACCGGTACGAGAACCACATGGTCAACACGCTGCGCGAGGCGGTCTCGTACTGCGCGATGGACGCGATCAGGGTCGTCGGCGACACGTACCACATGAACATCGAGGAGGACGACCCTTGCCGTTCCCTGGTGGAGGCCGCCCCCTACCTCGCGCACATGCAGATCAGCGAGTCCAACCGCAACCAGCCCGGCACCGGTCACCTCGACTGGGCGGCCCAGCTGGCCGCCCTCGACGCCGTCGGCTACGACGGCTACCTGGCGCTCGAATGCCGCCTGCGCGGCGAGCCCGAGATCGTCCTCCCCCAGACAGCAGCCTTCATCAGGAAGTTCCTATGATCCTTCGCGACGCGCTGCGCGTCCTGATCGACAACTGGGACGGCAGCTACACGGTCCCCTCCCGCACGCTCTACCCCCACCAGTGGAGCTGGGACTCCGCCTTCATCGCCATCGGCCACGCCCGCTGGTCGCCCCGGCGGGCCCGGACGGAGCTGCTCAGCCTGTTCGGCGCCCAGTGGCGTGACGGCAGGGTGCCGCACATCGTGTTCAACCCCTCGGTGCCGGAGGGCGCCTACTTCCCCGGCCCAGAGTTCTGGGCGGTGCGGTCGCCGTCCGGCTGGACCACCTCCGGCATCGTGCAGCCGCCGGTGCACGCGCTGGCCGCCTGGCGGGTCCACCTGGCCGAGCCCGACCCCGGCTTCCT
Organism: Nonomuraea sp. CA-218870; assembly: GCF_050936535.1. Taxonomy (NCBI): domain Bacteria; kingdom Bacillati; phylum Actinomycetota; class Actinomycetes; order Streptosporangiales; family Streptosporangiaceae; genus Nonomuraea; species Nonomuraea sp. CA-218870. The sequence continues at coordinate 2,068,348 of NZ_JBNJMN010000001.1, forward strand.
CACCCGGATCTACCCCCGGCTGGTGGCGCAGCAGGAGTTCCTGCGCGCGCAGCGGCGCGGGCCCGACGGGCTCGTCTCGATCGTGCACCCCTGGGAATCCGGCATGGACAACAGCCCTAGCTGGGACCTGCCGCTGAACGCCGTGGAGCCGACGCCCGACGGCGTGTGCCGCCGCGACCTGCGCCACATCGACCCCTCCGAGCGGCCCACCGACCGCGACTACGAGCGCTACATCGCGCTCGCCCGCGCCTACCGCGACACCGGCTACCGCCGGGCGTGCGCCTTCCAGGTCGAGGACCCGCTCTTCAACGCCGCGTACGGGAGCGCCGAGTGGGCCCTGGCTGAGATCGCGGCGGTGCTCGGCCGCGACCCCGCGCCGCACCGCGCGGAGGCCGAGCGGATCACCGCCGCCATGGTCGAGCACCTCTACCAGGACGGGCTGTTCCACCCCCGCGACGCCCTCACCGGCTGCCTGGTCCGCTCCTCCAGCGCGGCCGGCCTGACCCCGCTCATCCTGCCCGGCCTGCCCCGCGACGTGGCCAACGCGCTGATCGGCACCGGGCTGGACCTGTTCGGGCTGAAGGACGGCGTGCTGCCGAGCTACTCCCCGGCCGCCGCCGAGTTCGACCCGGCGTGTTACTGGCGCGGGCCGAGCTGGATCAACGTGGCCTGGCTGGTGTGGCAGGGGTTGAAGGACCGGCGGGCCGACCTGGCCGACGGGCTCGCCAACGGCATGGTCAACGCCGTGGGCCGGTCCGGCTTCCGCGAGTACTTCGACCCCTTCACCCTGGCGGGACACGGGTGCGGCGACTTCAGCTGGTCAGCCGCCCTGCTCGTGGACGTCCTGGCTGAGCACGGCCTGAAGGGCGTGCCGCTCACGGCTCGCGAGCTGGGTCAGCAGGCGGGGGCCATCCGCGAACCCGACCACGTCGGTGATCAGGTGCCGGCGTAGCCGCTCCCCGCGCCCGGCGAGCAGGGCGATGCTCTCGTGCGAGAGCCGCTCCCTGTCCCAGGCGTGCGCCAGGCCGCGCGGCACCCTCCCGATCTGCGCGCAGCGCAGCGACAGCCCGTTGTGGTGGAACTCCTCGCCCAGCCGCACCTCCTGGGCGCCGTCGGTGTAGAAGGCCAGGTCGACCGCCACGCCCTGGGGCCGGAGCAGCTTCAGCGCCAGGGCCAGCGCCCTGGCCTGGCCGCGGCACTGGAAGACCACGTCGGCGCCGCGGTCGTCGGGGCCGTGCCGCCAGCGCCGCTTCAGCTCGACCGCCGGGTCGGCGTCCGCGGCCATCGTGTCGGCTCCCAGCGCCTCGGCGACCGCCAGCCTGGACGGGGTCTCGTCCACGACCACCACCTCCGCGGCCCCGTACGACATCGCGAACGACGCGGTCAGCAGGCCCACCACGCCCGCGCCGACCACCGCGACCCGCCGCCCGCGCACGCCGTCGCCCAGGTCGTGCACGTCCGGGCCGTACAGGTCGGCGGCGGCGTGCAGCAGCCCGTTGGCGCAGATGGGGCCCATGTGGGCGACGTAGATGCCGAGCATCGGGTCGAGGTCGGCGGGCAGCGGCACGAACCGGTCGCGCATCGGGTCGGCGACGTAGCCGCTGCGGTGCCCGTAGGTCATGGCCACCAGCGTGCCCTCGGCCACCGCCCGGGTGCGGGTCTCGACCACCCGGCCGACCTGCATGTAACCGATGCCGCGCACCGGGTAGGCGATCGACGGGGCGCCCTCCAGGAACAGGCCGAGGGCGCGGTCCCAGGTCGAGGTCAGGTAGGGGTTGTCGCCCTTGACGTAGGTGAGCTCGGTGCCGGCCGACACGCCGCTGTGCACGGTCTCCACCCGGAAGCCGCCCTCGGGCACGTCGCCGAGCTTCTCCTCGACCAGGGTCACCTCGCCGGGCGCCTCGATGCTCAGCACCGTCGCGACCTCACGCATCGATCATCACCGGCTTCCGTTCGCGTGCGGACCGGGCCAGCGCGAGCGCCAGCCGGTGGGTCTTGAGCGCCTCCCGGTACGGGGCTCGTACGTCGGCCTGTTTACCCTGGACGGCGTCGATGAACGCGCGATCCACGGCCACCTTGGCCCGCTCCCCTTCCCGCACCCGTTCCCCGCCGTCGACGACCAGCTCGGTCTCGCTCAGTTCCAGCGCGATGCCCTCCGCGTGCACCTCCAGCCCGGCCCGGTGCTTGCGGTCCAGCAGGCTGCAGGTGGCCAGCAGACCGGCGGCGCCGTCGGCGAAGCTCATGACGGCGGCGGTGGCCCGGTCCACCTCGCCGTCGACCGTGTTGACGGCGGGCACCGCGTGCACCATGGTCACCTCGCCCACGAGCAGCCGTGCCAGGTCCAGCACGTGGACGGCCTGCTCGACCGTCTGTCCGCCGGACATGTCGGGCTTCAGCCACCAGGCGACCGGCGGCACCTTGTCCAGCCAGTGGCCCAGGGCCAGCCGCACCGGCCGGCCGGCCAGCAGGTCCCGGGCGCGGTCGAGGATGTCGAGGTAGCGCCAGTGGTGACCGACCGCCGACGGCAGCCCGCGCCGGTCGATCTCGTCGGCGATCGACTCCGCGGTGGCCAGGTCCAGGGAGAGCGGCTTCTCCACAAAAATCGGCAGATTGCACGACAAGATGTCATGTTCCGGGTTACCGTGCGCGAAGGGAGGCACGCACACGTACACAGCATCCAGATCGCCGGCGCTCAGCAGATCGGCATGGTTGCCATAGGCGGTGGAGCGGTGCTTCGAGGCCAGCGCCTCGGCTCTATGAGGATCGGTATCGGCGATCCCAGCGATCGTTACATCGGGGAAACCTGATAGGACGTCGGCATGACGGGCGGCGACATTGCCTGCCCCTACGATGCCCACACGGATAGCGGGAGACATACCCGGCCTATCCCACGAGAGTCGCAAAACAAACAAACATGTTCGAAGAGTCATCAAGGGGGCAGATGTCGCCGACCTGACCTCCAAAGATCGGGGTTGACTGCATGGAAAAAGACTTGGGGACCTTGGCCAGGGTCCGTGAATGGTATGGACCCCACTCCAGCACGGCCGCCGAATGGCCGGTCGACGCTCTCCTGCTAGCCAAGGGAACCACCACGGTGAGCGTGGTGCTGCCGGCTCGGAACGAGGAGTCGACAGTGGGCGACATCGTCACCGAGATCCGCCGTGAGCTGGTGGAGCGGACACCGCTCGTGGACGAGATCGTCGTGGTCGACTCCCTGTCCACCGACGCGACCGCCGCCAGGGCGGCCGCCGCCGGCGCCCGGGTGGTGGCGCAGCAGGAGGTTCTCTCCCACCTGCCGCCCATGACCGGGAAGGGCGAGGCCCTGTGGAAGGGACTGGCCGCCACCACCGGGGACGTCGTCGTGTTCATCGACGCCGACCTGCGCGACTTCGGCTCGCACTTCGTCTCGGGACTGCTCGGGCCGCTGCTGGTGGACCGTGATATCCAGTTCGTCAAGGGCGCCTACGAACGGCCCTACACGGGCGCAGACGGGGTGGCCCGCCGCGGCGGCGGCGGGCGCGTGACCGAACTCGTGGCCCGGCCCCTGCTCAACATGTTCTGGCCGGAACTGTCCGGCTTCGCCCAGCCCCTCGGCGGCGAGTACGCGGCCCGCCGCGAAGTGCTGGAACAGGTCCCCTTCGTCACCGAGTACGGCGTCGAGTTCGGGCTGCTCGTGGACCTCCTGCAGCTCGTCGGCCTCGACGCGATGGCCCAGGTCGACCTGGGCGTCCGCACCCACACCCACCAGTCGGTGCCGGCGCTCGGCCGGATGGCCGGGCAGATCATGCTCACCGCCTGGTCCCGCCTGGAGAACCAGGGACGCCTGGTCTCCTCCGAGTCGCCCGCCCACACCTTGCTGCAGTTCGGTCTGGACGGGCAGGCGGACCTGGTGGACGTGGCCGTGGCGGAGCGGCCCCCCCTGGCCTCTCTGGTCCTAGAGGAGGACGTGGCATGAAGATCCTGCTGAACTCCGGCCCCTGGCTCCCGGTGCCGCCCCCCGGCTACGGCGGCATCGAGAACGTCGTGGCCACCCTGATCCCCGAACTGCGCTCACGCGGCGTGCGCGTGGTGCTCGCCTCGGTCGGGACGAGCACGATCGAGGTGGACGAGCTGATCAGCGTCTACGACGACGGCCAGTTCCCGCACCTGCAGAAGCCGTACAACCAGGTCATGGGCATCGCCCACGCCCACCAGGCGCGCGTGGCCGAGGAACTGCGCCGCCGCGACGACATCGACCTCGTCCACGACCACCTGGAAGTCGTCGGCCCCGGCGTGCTGGCCGCCCTGGACGGCCCGCCCGTCCTGCACACCCTGCACTGGGACCTGCGCAAGCACGCGGCCTTCTACGACTCCTTCCCGAACAAGATCGCTGTCAACGGCGTCTCCCACTCCCAGCTCGCCCGCGCCCCCGAAGCGCTGCGCCGGTCGGCGCTCGGCGCCGTCCACCTGGCCACCCCCCTGGCGGGCACCGGCCTGCGGGTCGAGCGCGGTGAGCACCTCATCGTCATGGGCCGTGTCTGCGGGCTCAAGGGCCAGCACATCGCCGCCCGCATCTGCCAGAAACTCGGCCTGCCGCTGACCCTGGCCGGCCCGGTCAGCGGCCTGTCCACCCCCGCCGAGCTGGAGTCCGTAGCCGAGGATCCGTCCCACCCCCTCTTCGGGCACCCGGACGTGCGTTACCAACTCGACCACGTCTCCCCCTACCTCGACGGCGAACGCGCGACCTGGATCGGCTCGGTCGGCGGCGAGGAGCGCGACAGGCTCTACGCCTCGGCCCGCGCGGCGTTGTTCCCCATCCAGTGGGACGAACCGGGCGGCACCGCCGTCGTCGAGGCCCTCGCCCTGGGGGTGCCGCCCATCGGCCTGCGCCGCGGCTGCCTGCCGGAGATCATCGACCACGGCCGCACCGGCTTCCTCGCCGACACCGAGGAGGAACTCGCCGAGTGGATCCTCCGCGCGGACGAGATCGACCCGGACGAGTGCCGCCGCGAGGCCGCCCGCCGCTTCTCACCCGCCGTCATGGCCGAGCAGTATCTGGAGCTGTACGAGCGAGCGATCAGGAGAAGCCCCGTGGCAGCACGGTGACCGGGACCGAGGAGGCGCGCAGCATCTTCATCGCCAGCTCGCCGATGAAGACGCGGTGCGGCTGGGCGTCCTCGCTGGCCGCGCAGACCAGCAGCTCGCCCGGCAGCCACGTGGCGGTCTCCATCGCGGCCGCCACGTCGTGCCCCTCGGCCACCTCCGCCTCCGCCTCGATCCCCGTGGTCTCCCAGGCCAGCCGCACCGCCAGCGCCAGATCGTCGCGGATGCGCTCCGGGTCGTCGGTGCGCAGGTCGAAAGTGAGCAGCCGGAGCGGCACGCCCAGGCGCAGCGCCGCCTGGGCCACCCGCCCCACCGCCTCGTCGCACTGCGGCCGGTGCACGTACGCGAGCGTGAGCCTGGACGACCGGCCGACCGGCGCGTAGCCGGACGGCGCGACCATCACCGCCTCCGGCGACAGGTGGAGCAGATGGGCGGCGGTGCTGCCGAGCGCGATGCGGCCGTGCTGACCGCCGCCCGCCGACCCGACGACGATCAGATCGGCCCTGATCCGGCTGGCCAGCACCCCGAGCCCGCGACCGGCGCCCCGGCTCTCGAACGCCATGTACTCCGAGGGGACGTTCTCCAGAGCCACGCCCGCCTCCGCCAGGTAGGCCTGGGCCTGGACCGACTCACCGGGACTGCCGGGCGCATAGATCGAGGCCACCGTGAGCTCACCGCCGGTGACCCTGGTGATGGCCGCGCCGAGGGCCAGCGCCTCCCGCCCGCCCGCGTCGTGGGTGTAGCCGACGATCACGTGCTCTCCGATCACGACTGCCTCTTTACCCGCTGCGAGCTGGGAATACGCCCCCGTTGCCAAGCGTTGTACCAAAACGGAGGCGAAAGGAATTGAAGATCACTCTTGACACCAAGTTCGTCGGCTCGTCCGGGATGGTCACCCTCCGTGACGCCGTCGCGCAGCTCAAGGCCCAGGATCTGGCCTGCACCGTCGCCCGCGACAAGCTCGAGCCCAAGGCCCGGATGTTCACCGAATGCGTCGAGCGCGGTTTCACGCCGCTCCGCAGCGAGATCATGGCCGCCTGCTACCTCGCCGAGCGCGACGCCGCGGCCGAGTCCTTCGATCGCGGTCTGATCACGGAAGGCGAGCTGGAGCAGACCCGGCTCGCGCTGGCCAGGCGCTTCCTCGGCGCCGCCTGAACCCTCCTTCTTTCGGCTGACGCGCTCATGGTCGCCATGCTCGTAAAGTCGTGTCCATCAGCTGTTTGAACGGATGGGACACGCGTGTACCGCGACATCGTCGACTTCGCACTCACCACGCCCGCCTGGCTGCACACCCTTGCCGAGGTGGGCACCGACGCAGGGCTGTTCATCTTCGCGGCGCTGTTCGTCGTGTGCTGGTGGCGGGCCCGCCATGCGCCCCCGCGCGACCTGGCCATCGCCATCGCCGGGCCGGCCGGGATCGTCGGCGCGTACGTGACCAGTGAGGTGCTGAAGCTGATCGTCAGGGAGGACCGGCCGTGCCGGGGCGGCGTCCGGACGATCGCCGCCTGCCCGCCGCTGGACGACTGGTCGTTCCCCAGCAACCACGCGGTGATCGCCGCCGGCGCGGCGGGCACGCTCATGCTGGCCTGGCGCGCGCTGGGCTGGGTGGTGGTGCCGCTCGCCGCCGTGATGGCGTTCTCCAGGGTGTTCGTCGGCGTGCACTACCCGCATGACGTCCTGGGCGGGTTCGTGCTGGGCATCACGCTGGCGCCGCTGCTGACGCTGCTGATGGTCGGCGCCGTCACCCCGGTCGTCCGGCTGGTCCGCGGACGCCTGACGGCCGCGGGGTGAGCGTCAGGCGTCCGACCAGGAATGACGGCCGAGGAAGCCCCGCTCGCCCGTCGCGTACTCGTGGAAGGCGCGCCGCACCTCCTCCAGCTCCGCCACCTCGGCGCGCACCATCGCGCCCTCCTTGTACTCCAGCTCGTAGCCGGGGGAGACCTGGATGAAGTGGTGGCCGAAGGTCACCAGCGTCACGAACGGGTTCTGCGGCGACATGGTGCCCAGCACGTCGTGCACCAGCCCCAGGTCGGGATCGCGGACGACGAGCCCGTCGCCGGTGTGGAGCTGCATGCCCTGGTAGACCCCGAGCGGCGCCACGTTGTGCACCAGATCGCGCTGCGGGTCGTAACACACGAGCCCGTGCGTCCGCGCCACCTCGAAGACCTGCGCCGACATCTCGTCCATGGTCTCCAGGTCCATCGTCACCAGGACGCGGTCGCCGAAGGCGGTGACCGCGCCCGGCAGCTCCTTGGCGACCTCCGGCAGGTCCCCCCGGGCGGGCTCGCCCTTCCGGACCTCCAGGTAGGTGGCCCGCGCCTGGTCCCTGGAGACGGGCACGGGCTCGTCCCACACCATCAACTCAACGCTCACCCGTCCATCTTGTCGGACCAAGGCCGCACATGAGCGGGTACGAACTGGAACAACGCCGAAACCGCGCCCTGACCGCCGCTCGCCCGCGTGGCGTCCCTACCCGGTGGTGGCGGGTTTCTCCGTCTCGGGCACCAGCTCGACCGTGCAGTGCATGCACCGGCGCGCCTCGATCGGGATCTCCCCGATGCACTCCGGGCACTCCTTCGTGGTGGCGGCCTTGTCACGGTCGAACATCTTGATGAGCCGCGTCATCGGCATCACGACCAGCCAGTAGACCACCGCCGCGATGATCATGAAGGTGATCAGATGGTTGAGGAAGTCGCCGTACTTGAACTCGCTGCCGTTGACGGTGAACGAGTACTCGGCGAAGTCCGGTTGACGCCCTCCGGTGATGGCGCCGATCAGCGGCGTGATGAGGTCTCGGACCAGGGCCTGCACCAGCCCGCTGAAGGTGGCGCCGACGATGACGGCCACGGCCAGCTCGACGATGTTGCCGCGCAGCAGGAAACTCTTGAACCCACCCATAGCGGGGGTATGTAGCCGGTCACGCCAGGGTCAAACCTGCGCCTCAGACGGCGTCGAACCGGCCCTCCTTGATCGCGTCGCGGAAGCTTTCCCACTCCGTGCGGTCGAACGAGAGTTTCGCGCCTTCAGCATCCTTGCTGTCGCGGATGAGGACTGTGTCGCCGAGTTGTGCTACTTGGACGCAATGCCCGTTGTTGCACGAGTGCCAGGTCATTTCGGGGAGACCTTGGAGGGGACCCATGCGGTACCTCTCAGAAGTTGTCTGCAGACGTCGCCCTCAGCCATACCCCGAAATGTGTTCACGTAAGACAGAAGGGCGGGCCGCCATTGCGTGGCCTGCCCTTCTGTGACGGCTGGTTCAGCTGTGCTTGAGTTGCCCGATGAAGGCGTGCCACTCGTCCCCGGAGAACCTCAGCATGGGCCCGTCTGCTTGCTTGGTGTCGCGGACGGCGATGCGGCCGTCGGGCAACGGCGCCACGGCGACGCAGCTGCCGTTGTTGCAGCGGGAGGACACCTTCCAGGTGATCTCCGGCGGGGGAAGCGAAGTCATGTCGTGCCTCTCCTGGTCAAAGCGGGAAGCCGCTCGACCTATTGTCTTGATCACCTTTCCTGGCTGCTTCTCCACGAAAGCCGCATATTCCTGATGTAAAAGGAAGATCGTGTGGTTAGGCGGATTGATGTTTTGGATCGCGATGTCGCAGCCCGGAAGGGGCTCCCACTTCTGCGCGGCTCCTGTTGTTGCTGAAGCGGCGCGATTATGCAATGTCAAGGCGTCCTGGTTTTTTGCACGGCTAAAGACTCCCTGCCCGGCTGCGACGCTGGGTGGAGCTGGCTGGCTGGAGCTAAATCAAGGCATGCTGCAGGTGGCTTTGAACGTCAAACATGACGTTTGTAGCCGCTTGCCTTACATGGTACGTGCCTGAGGCAATTGCCAGATAGGGATTCTCATATTTCCTTGCCGGCGAAGTGGTCGCGCCGCATGAGGATCATCTTGAGGGAGGCGACAGGGCTGAGCGCGTCTGCGCGAAGGTGATCTATTACATCCCTGAAGCGGCTGACTTGGTTGGGTTTCTCCTCGAAGATGTGACCCGCCCTCGTTTCCATGAACACCATGTCCGCGATATCGACATTCCGGTCAAACTCCAGGAGCATGAAGGCGCTGTCGAACCCCATGTGCGCTCCCACTTCGAAGGGCACGACCTGGATGGTCACCTGCGGCAGCTCGGCGAACTGGGCCAGTTGCTCCAGCTGTCTCTTCATGACCTTGGCTCCGCCGATGTGCCGGTGGAGGGAGGACTCATCCAGCAGCACCCAGTAGCGTGGAGGTTGCGGCCGCCGGAGTAGTTCCTGGCGCCGCATGCGCACCTCTACCTGCCGCTCCACGAGCGTCGCGTCCTTGTCGGGGAAGAATCCCCGAATGACGGCCCTGGCGTAGTCCTCGGTCTGCATGAGGCCGGGGATCGTTGTCGTCTCGTACTCGGTGATGGCTTTCGCTTCGTTCTCAAGGTCGATCAGTGGTCCGATGTCGATGCCCTCACCCTGGTGCCACCAGCCCTGTTGTCTGGCGTCGCGGGCAAGCTCCATGAGTTCGTTCGCATTCTGGATGCCGTAGAGCTGGCCGAGGTCGCGGACGTCGCGAAGACTGGCCCGCCGCTGACCGGTCTCGATCCGGCTGATCTTCGCCGGAGAGCAGAGAAGGTGCTCCGCCACCTGGGCGATGCTCAGGCCTGCCTCCTGGCGTAGATCTCGCAGGCGTCGGGCGAGTTGGCGTTGACGGAGTGTCGGACTGGTCATCTGTCTCCGTCCGCTTGCCTGTGGACCGCGGTGCTCTCCGCTGTCTTGGGCGATCGGGTGTGGTTTGCAGGGCTGGGGGGTGCGCAGCTCATAACGGCCCTCGGGTGGGGTGACGCTTACGCCTGTTGTACCCACAGAAGTGGCTAGGGGCAAATGAGTAAGGCAACAGTCACTGGCAAAGCCTAGCGGCATTTGCCATATGCATGTAGCAATGGCACAAATCAGTCGTGCCCCAAGGACTCACACCATGGATCGGATTAACACGATCAACGACAAAGATGTCCGAACTGGATTCGGCTTTCTGCTTCTCCGCTTCCTTGATCGATGGATCTGCCGCCGCTTCGATGGGCGCGCAAGAGCGGCGGGCTGGCGAGTGCGGAGCCCAGCCCCGCTGATCAGGGTCTACAGCAGAACCGTAGGGCATGCGCTGATCACGTGCGGCACCTGTCGCGGCACCGGGGTCACCCCCCGCGGTGCGTGTCTGGACTGCTTCGGGTCAGGAGAGAGACCTTGAGCATTTTCGACACACTGCATCGACTGACCGTTCCCGTCCTTCGCCCACACCCTCTAGTTGTGCTCTGGCGATGGAGGTATGAGATCGGCCTCGCCGGATTCCTGGCGTACGCGGCGGTGGTGGCCACCGGGCCGGCGTTGATCGCCATCGCGACGGTGCTCGTGGTGGTCGCCCTCTGGCCGCCCGCGCGGTCGGAGGTGTGGGGGCGGATCCGGTGCGTGGTGACCGCGCACCGGATCCGGGTCGGATTCGTCGAGGCGTACCTGGTGAACCGGCGCGGGAAGACGCCCGCCGTGCTCTGGTGCGCGCCGGCGCCGTTCGGGGAGCGGGTCTGGGTGTGGTGCCGGGCCGGGATCACGGCCGACGACCTGGAGCGGGGCCGGCGCAGGATCGCGGGAGCGTGCTGGGCCGTGGACGTGCTGGTGTGGCCGCATCCGCGCAAGCCGCACTGGGTGCTGCTGGAGGTGATCAGGGTCGGTCACGCACAGGCCGGCTGCCAGGCCGGCCGGTTCTCCGCGCGGGGCACGCCGTGATCCGGGTGCGCCGGTAGGTCGTGGGCCGTCTCCGATGCCGCGTCGTCGGAGGCGGTCCACCGCTTTCCCCGATGAGGTGATCGAAGCGGAACGCGGGGAAGGTACTGGGTCGCGTCAGCGGGTAACGAGACCGGACTTGTCCGGTAGGGCGGGGGAAACCGAATATGGGAGGGACCGGGAGGACGCCTCGATGATCGAAATTTGGCCTGGAGATCCCTACCCGCTCGGGGCGACCTACGACGGCGCAGGCACGAACTTCTCGCTCTACACGGAGGTCGCCGACGCCGTGGAGCTGTGCCTGTTCGACGAGGACAACCGCGAGGAGCGGGTGAAGCTCACCGAGGTCGACGGCTTCATCTGGCACGGCTATCTTCCGGGGATCGGCCCCGGCCAGCGTTACGGCTATCGCGTGCACGGCCCGTACGACCCGGCGCAGGGGTTGCGCTGCAACCCGAACAAGCTGCTGCTCGATCCGTACGCGATGGCGATCGAGGGTGAGGTGACGTGGCACGAGGCGGCGTACGGTTACCGGTTCGGGCAGCCCGACAGCCGCAACGACCTGGACTCGGCTCCGTACGTGCCGCGTTCGATCGTGATCAACCCGTTCTTCGGCTGGGGTCATGACCGGCCGCCGGCGACCCCGTACCACGACACCGTGATCTATGAGGCGCACGTGCGGGGGCTGACCATCAGCCATCCGAAGATCCCCGAGCGGATCCGCGGCACCTATGCCGCGCTCGGCCATCCGGTGATCACCGATCATCTGACGAAGCTGGGGGTGACGGCGCTGGAGTTGATGCCGGTCCACCAGTACGTCACCGATCACATCCTGGAGGAGCGCGGGCTGTCGAACTACTGGGGCTACAACTCGGTCGGCTTCTTCGCCCCGCACAACCGGTATTCGAGCACCGGGCAGCGGGGGCAGCAGGTGCTGGAGTTCAAGGCCATGGTGAAGGCGCTGCACGAGGCCGGCATCGAGGTCATCCTGGACGTGGTCTACAACCACACGGCCGAGGGCAACCATCTGGGGCCGACGCTGGGGTTCCGGGGGATCGACAACCCCAACTACTACCGGCTGGTGGACGACGACCCGCGTTACTACATGGACACCACCGGCACCGGCAACAGCCTGCTCATGCGGTCGCCGCACGTGCTTCAGATGATCATGGATTCGCTCCGCTACTGGGTCATCGAGATGCACGTCGACGGGTTCCGCTTCGACCTGGCCTCGACGCTGGCCAGGGAGCTGCACGAGGTCGACCGGCTGAGCGCGTTCTTCGACCTGGTGCAGCAGGACCCGGTGCTGTCGCAGGTCAAGCTCATCGCCGAGCCGTGGGACGTCGGGCCGGGCGGCTACCAGGTGGGCAACTTCCCGTCGCGCTGGACCGAGTGGAACGGCCGTTACCGCGACACCATCCGCGACCTGTGGCGCGGCCAGCCGGCCACGATGCCGGAGTTCGCCTCCCGCTTCACCGGGTCGAGCGACCTGTACCAGGCCGACACCCGCCGCCCGGCCGCCTCGATCAACTTCGTCACCTGCCACGACGGCTTCACCCTCCAGGACCTCGTCTCGTACGACCACAAGCACAACGAGGCGAACAAGGAGGGCAACCGCGACGGCACCGACGACAACCGGTCCTGGAACTGCGGCGAGGAGGGCCCGGCGGGCTGGGCCATCGAGTCCCTGCGCGAGCAGCAGAAGCGCAACTTCCTCACCACGCTGTTCCTGTCGCAGGGCGTGCCGATGCTGTCCCACGGCGACGAGCTGGGCCGGACCCAGAAGGGCAACAACAACGGCTACTGCCAGGACAACGAGCTGACCTGGGTCGACTGGTCGGATGTGCGGGAGAACTGGCTGCTGCTGGAGTTCACCCAGAGCCTGGCGGCGCTGCGCAAGAAGCACCCGGTGTTCCGGCGCAGGCGGTTCTTCTACGGCAAGCCGGTACGGGGGCTCAGCGACATCGCCTGGCTCACCCCGTCGGGTGAGGAGATGACCGACAGCGACTGGAACGTCGGCTACGCCAAGTCTCTGGCCGTCTTCCTCAACGGCGACGCCATCACCGAGCCCGACCGGCGTGGCCGGCCGATCACGGACGACTCGTTCCTGTTGCTGTTCAACGCGCACCACGACACGATCCGCTTCACGATCCCCAAGGATTACGGCGATATGTGGCATACCGAGATTGACACCGCGATGCCGATCAAACTGGATGTGCGGGTGTGCCGGGCGGGGGAGGACGTGGCCGTGCCCGGGAGGAGCGTGCGGGTGCTGCGCCGTGTCTAGGCCCATCTCGACCTACCGGCTGCAGCTGACCCCCGACTTCGGCTTCGCCCAGGTCGCGGAGATCGCCGGCTACCTGCGCGACCTCGGCGTCAGCCACGTCTACCTGTCACCGATCCTGCAGGCGACGCCCGGCTCCCTGCACGGCTACGACGTGACCGACCACTCCAGGATCCGCGAGGAGTTCGGCGGCGCGAAGGGCTTCCGCGAGATGGCCGGGCAGCTCGCCGCGCACGATCTCGGCATCGTGCTCGACCTCGTGCCCAACCACATGAACACGCGGAACGCCCCGTTCTGGTCGGTGCTGAAGGACGGGCCGGACTCGCCGTACGCGCGCTGGTTCGACCTGGAATGGGAGGACGGCAAGGTCGCGCTGCCGGTGCTCGGCGACGACACCGAGCCGGTCGTCGACGGCGACGTGCTGCGCTACCACGAGCACGAGTTCCCGTACCCGGGCCACTACCGGCTGGTCGACTGGCGGCAGGGCCCCGGCTACCGGCGCTTCTTCGACGTGTCCACCCTGATCGGGCTGCGGGTCGAGGACCCCGAGGTGTTCTCCGCCACCCACGAGGTGATCTTCTGGCTGCTGGGCGAGGGACTGGCCGACGGGCTGCGCGTCGACCACCCCGACGGCCTCGCCGACCCGCGCGGCTACCTGGAACGGCTGCGCACCAGGACCGGCGGGATCTGGACCATCGTGGAGAAGATCCTCATCGGCGAGGAGCGGCTGCCCGGCGCCTGGGCGTGTGACGGCACCACCGGCTACGAGACGCTCAACCGCGTCACCGGCCTGTTCGTCGACCCCGAGGGCGAACGGCCGCTGGTCGAGCTGTTCACCCGGTTGACCGGCGAGCCCGCCGACTACCGGCAGGTCATGACCCTGGCCAAACAGGAGGTCATCGAGCTGTTCTTCGGCGCGGAGGTGAACCGGCTGGCCCGCGCCGCCTCCTGCGACCCCGCGGCCGTCGCCGAGCTGCTCGCCGCCATGCCGGTCTACCGCGCCTACGTGGTGCCGGGCGAGCCGCCGCCCGCCATGTCGGTCGAGATCATCGAGGCGGCGGCCGCGACCTGCTCCCCGGCCGTCCGCCCGCTCGTCGAGCAGGTCCTGTACGGGCCGCCCGAGGTGATCACCCGCTTCCAGCAGACCTGCGGTCCCGTCATGGCCAAGGGCGTGGAGGACACCGCGCTCTACCGCTGGTTCCCGCTGTCGAGCCTGAACGAGGTCGGGTGGGAGCCGGACCACTTCGGCGTGGCGGTCGAGGAGTTCCACGCCTACTGCGCGGCCATGCTCCCGCACACCATGACCACGCTGTCCACCCATGACACCAAGCGTTCGGAGGACGTTCGCGCCCGGCTCTCGGTGCTGTCGGAGCTGCCGGAGGAGTGGGAGAAGGCGGTGTCCGAGTGGTCGGCCCAGGTCGCCTTCGACGCGCGGCTCGACTACCTGGCCTGGCAGAACCTCATGGCCGCCTGGCCGATCTCCGCCGACCGGTTCACCGACTACCTGCTGAAGGCGGCCCGCGAGGCCAAGACCGCCATCTCGTGGGTACGCCCCGACGCGGACTACGAGCAGGGCCTGCGCGCGTTCGCCGAGGCCGCCGTGCGGCTGCCGATCGGCGACTTCACCGAGCGGATCGACCGCTACGCGATGGCGAACTCGCTCGGGGCGAAGATCGTCCAGCTCATGATGCCCGGCGTGCCCGACGTCTACCAGGGCAACGAGACCACCGACTTCTCCCTGGTCGACCCCGACAACCGGCGGCCCGTCGCGTACCCGCGCGTGCCCGCCTCCGACTGGGACGCCGCCAAGCTCCGGGTCACCACGCAGGCCCTGCGGCTGCGCCGCCGCCTCGGCCCCGCCGCACCGTACACGCCGCTGCGCGCCGAGGGCGAGGCGGCGGCGCACGTGATCGCGTTCGCCCGCGGCGGCGCCGACCCCACCGGGACCGGCGTCGGCGCGCGGGCCGTCGCCGTCGCCACCCGCCTGCCGGTCCGCCTGGAGCGGCGCGGCGGCTGGGGCGGCACCACGCTGGCGCTGCCGCCGGGCACCTGGCGCGACCTGCTCGGCGGCGGCCTGCACACCGGGCGCGTTCCGCTGGCCCACCTGCTCGGTTCCCTCCCCGTCGCACTGCTGGAGCGAAATGATCTTTGACGTGTGGGCACCCAACGCCACGGCCGTCGAGGTCGAGACCCTGGGCCGGCGCAGCCCGCTGACCGCGGGGGCGGACGGCTGGTGGTCGCTGGACGTGCCGGACGCCGCTCACGGCACCCGCTACGCGTACGTGCTCGACGGCGACGGCCCCTACCCCGACCCGCGCTCCCGCCGCCAGCCCGAGGGCGTCTTCGGGCCGAGCGCCGTGTACGACCACGCCCGCTACACCTGGGCCGACCACGAGTGGAAGGGCCGCGACCTGCGCGGCGCCGTGATCTACGAGCTGCACATCGGCACCTTCACCCCCGAGGGGACGTTCCAGGCCGCCGCCGGCCGGCTGGACCACCTGGTCGAGCTGTGCGTCGACTTCGTGGAAGTCATGCCGGTCGCGCCGGTGCCCGGCGCGCGCAACTGGGGGTACGACGGGGTCGACCTGTACGCGGTGAACGAGACGTACGGCGGCCCCGACGGGCTCAAGACCTTCGTCGACGCCTGCCACCGGGCGGGCATCGGCGTCATCCTCGACGTGGTCTACAACCACCTGGGGCCCTCGGGCAACTTCCTGCACCCGTTCGGCCCGTACTTCGGCGGTTTCGAGGGCAGCTACTGGGGCGAGGCGGTCAACCTGGACGGGCCCGGCTCGGACGTGGTGCGCCGCTACTTCGTCGAGAACGCGCTGCAGTGGCTGCGCGACTACCACATCGACGGGCTGCGCCTGGACGCCGTGCACGCGCTGCACGACAAGCGCGCCACCCACCTGCTGGCCGAGCTCGCCGAGGAGGTGGACGCGCTGTCGTGCGCCGTCGGCCGGCCGCTGTCCCTGATCGCCGAGTCCGACCTGAACGACCCGCGCATGGTCCGGTCCCTGGACGCGGGCGGCCTGGGCATGACCGCCCAGTGGAACGACGACGTACACCATGCCCTGCACACCGCGGTGAGCGGCGAGACCCACGGCTACTACGCCGACTTCGCCGGTCTGTCCGCGCTGGTGAAGGTGCTCACGCGCGGGGTCCTGCACGACGGCGGGCACTCCAGCTTCCGCGGGCGGGCGCACGGCAGGCCCTACACCGGCGTCCCCGGTCACCGGCTGGTCGCCTGCCTGCAGAACCACGACCAGATCGGCAACCGGCCGATGGGCGACCGGCTGCCGATGCCGGCGCTCAAGCTGGGCGCCGGGCTGCTGCTGACCTCGCCGTTCACGCCGATGCTGTTCATGGGGGAGGAGTGGGGGGCGGGCACGCCGTTCCTGTTCTTCTCCGATCACGTGGAGCCGCACCTGCGGGAGAGCGAGGGCGGGCGCAGGAAGAAGGAGTTCGACGGCTTCGGCTACACGTGGGAGGCGCCGGACCCGTCCGCCGAGGAGACGTTCCTGCGCAGCAAGCTCGACTGGCAGGAGCTGAAGGAGGAGGCGCACTGGTCGCTGCTGTGCTGGTACCGCGACCTGATCGCGCTGCGCAGGGCGCTGCCCGAGCTGACGGACCCGCGCCTGGACCGGGTCCGGGTGGAGGCCGATCCGGGCGGGGAGTGGCTGGTCATGCGGCGGGGCGGGGTCTGCGTGAGCGTGAACTTCGGCACGGACACGGTCACGGTGCCGGTGGCGCGGGGCAGGGTGCTGCTGGCTTCGGACGATCCGGTGACGGGCGACGAGAAGGGGACCCGGCTCCCCGGCCAGTCCCTGGTCATCCACCGCCCTTCGGGCTGACGCCCGCGGGCCGGCCGTCCTCCTGGCCCCGCTCCGGAGCGCCCGCACGATCTGATGGCCGTCCACAGGCGCTCACCTCCGGGCCGGTCATCCCCAGAACGGTGTTCGCCTCGACGGGTCCCGCCCCTCGTCGCCGATCCTGAGGCCCCGACCACCGGAGGCCCTCATGAAGATCGTCCTGCCGCTGCCCGCGGCCCTCACGTCCCTGTTCATCGTCACGCTCACCGTCGCCCCCGTCACGCCCTGGCGGCTGACCGGCCCACACAGCCGGGCCGCCCTGGCCGCGCTCGGCACGCCCCGCCTGCGGCTGACCCGCCATCCCACCCCGTGGAAACCCGGCGCCATCCCGCTCACCCCCGACGAGCGCCGCCTGCTGCGCCGCTCCGGACAGCACCTCGCCGTCTCCTCGACCGCCCCGCCGCACGCGTCCCCCGCCGCCGCCCAGGCCGCCAGGGCCGCCGCCCGCGCCCTCGCCCGGACGTACGAGGGCCTGCTGTTCGACCCCCTGACCGGCGGCGTCCTGCCCGCCCGCCATCCGGAGCCCGCCGCCTTCGACCTGACCGACGGGTGGCTCGGCTGGGACGTCCGGGTCCACGACGACGCCACCTGCCCGCCGTGGGACCCGGCCGGCACCGCCGCCTGCGACGGCCTCACGATCACCTCCCGGGGCCTGCGCCGCTTCGGCCTGCCGGAGGTCACCCTCGACGGCGCGGCCTGCGCCCACACCCTGTGCGCCGCCAACCTCCTGCGCACGGTGGCCGCCCGCCTGGTCGCCGGCCACCTCGCGTTCGCCTCCGCCCATCCCGGCGCCCGCCGCCGGGCCATCGACGACCACCTCCCCCTTCCTCCCGGCCCGCTCGGCGTCCGCCTCACCCCGTGCGCGCCCGCCCCCTCACCAGGACGGGGCAGCATCAGACGCCTGAGAGTCAGGCCCGCCACCGGGCCAGGTCCCGCAGCCTGCCTCCAGGTCGGGCCGCCGTCGGGGTTCACCGGCTCGCTCAACGACTGGCTCTGCGCCACCCAGACCCCGGTCCGCACCGGCCTCACCCCCACGGCGGCCTGAGCCCCGGCTCCTTTTCGCGCCCCTGGACGGGCCGGGCGGGGAACGTCAGGCGGCGGTCGTTCGTAGGACTGACGTGGACCCTTTCGAAGACCTCGACGACAGGCTGAGAGAGACCCGCGAGCGCGTCCGCTGGTTCGACCACCTGGCGGCTCAGCGGACCACGCTGGGGCGGCAGATCCGCGAGGTCACCGACCTCGTGACCCGGCTGGAGCAGAAACTGGCCGAGGAACGGCGCGACGTCGAGCGCCTGGAGGGCGGCCTGCCCGGGCTCCTGGCCAGGCTCGCCGGGTCCAGGGACGAACGGCTCGCCAAGGAGCGCGCCGAGGCGGCCCTCGCCGGCGAGCGCCTCGACGGGCAGCGCGCGAGGCTGGAGGCCCTCACCGCCGACCTCGCCACGACGGAACGGGACCTCGCCGCCCAGGCGGGCGCGCCCGACGACTACCAGCGGCTGCTGACGGAGAAGGAACGGCTGCTCGTCGAGCGCGGCGACGAGCGGGGGCGATGCCTGATGGAGCTGTCCGGCCGGTTGGCCGACACGCGGGCCGACCTGCGTGAGCACGAGGAGGCGGTGCAGGCGGGCATGGCGGCCGCGCAGTGGGTCCGGCAGGTGCTGACGCTGCTCGAAACCGCCCGCGGGGCCTCGACCTGGGACATGCTGGGCGGCGGCATGTTCGCCGACGCCGTCGAGCACCAGCACCTCGTCGGCGCCGACCAGGCCACGTGGCAGGCCCAGCAGGCGCTCGACACGTTCTCCAGGGAGCTGGCGGACCTCGGCTGGGCCGCCGACCCGAAGATGCCGGAGGTCGACACCCGCTGGTTCGCCGACGTCTTCTTCGACAACATCATCACCGACGCGCTCAAGCACCAGCGCATCGCCCGGACCCGCACCGCCGTGGCCGAGATGTCCGCCTGGATCGACGACTCGCTCCGGACGCTCGCCCAGCGCCAGGCCGACCTGGCCCAGCGCCTCACCGACCTCACCACCGAGCGCGAACAACTCCTCTCCACCTGACCACCACTCCAGGGGGCTCCCTCCGGTCGGCTCACACCCGGTCGGCTCACACGCCGGCCGACTCACGCTGGGTGGGGCGGGTTCTGTCAGCGGCTGAGGATGTGGCGGAGGGCGGACTCCAGGGTGGCGGCCGGGTGGGGGCGGGGCCGGTGGCGCGCCAGGCGATGTAGCCGTCCGGGCGGATCAGCACCGCGCCCCCCGCGCCCACGCCGTACCGCGCCCGCCGCTGACCCGTGACGTCCGTCAGCTCGTCGACCACGATGTGCGACAGCTCCACCCCGAGGCGCCCTCGATGACCGCCGTGGAGTGGTAGCGGGCGCCGAGGACGGCGCCCATCGGGTCGTCGAGCGGCTCGGGATAGCCGTCGCGCGCGGCCGGCGGCATGCGCAGGCCGAGGTCGGCCAGCGGGGCGTCCGCGGTCATGACCCCGATGGGGCGCCGCTCGGCGTCGTAGGTGTCGAGGAAGTCCGGCCCCGCCTGCCCGGTGATCACCAGGTGTCGCCGATGCCCGCCCAGACGTCGGTCAGTTCCTGTTCGATGCCCGGGACCGTACGGAGTAACTCGACGGCCCGATGTCAACCCCGAAGGCCTTGGGCTGGACCGAGGTGCCGGGCCGTCGTTCGGCGAGCAGGACGGGGATGTCCCGCCAGGCCAGGAGCATGGCCGCGCTCAGGCCGGCGTATCCGCCGCCCACGACCAGAACCGGGACGCGGTGGTACGACATGACTGCCTCCCAAGGGACGAGTAATATCGCGTTGGCCACGATATGACGCGTCTTGGGAGGGGCCAAGACATATCGCGTTTATCGATCCAAGTGCTGTTCCAGCGACTCGACCTTGCTCGTCATGCCGTCCGTGACGCCGGGGCGCAGGTCGGCCTTGAGGACGAGACCCACACGAGGCGCGACCTCGGCCACCGCGTCCACGGCCCGCTTGACCACGTCCATCACCTCGTCCCACTCGCCCTCGACGGTGGTGAACATGGCGTCGGTGCGGTTCGGCAGCCCGCTCTCGCGCACCACCTTGACGGCGCGGGCGACGGGCTCGGCGACTCCTTCGCCGACGCCCAGCGGGGTGATGGAGAATGCGACGATCACGACGTGTCCTTCTGAGTAATCCCCGGTGAGCGCCCGCCGGCCGGTGCCGGTCGGCTCCGGCCGGGGCGGCCCGCGCCTCGCGCGCCGCGTCCCCGGCTGCCCACCTTCGACGGGTGGCCGGCCGGACGGTCACATGTGGAGGTGCTCGTCCTCCGACTCTTCCTCGTCCTCGGCCGGGCCCTCGGACGGCTCCACGCCGAGCATCGCCTCGCGCGGCTCGATCTCGTCGATGTGGTCGACGAGCTGCAGCACGTGCTCGGGCTCGATCAGCCACTGCAGGGCGGAGGCCCCGGTCTCGTCGGACTTGACCAGCTCGGCCTGCTCGTTGCGCTCCTCGTCGGTCAGCTCGGCCTCGGGGTGGCGGATCTCCGCCAGGGCCGCCGCCTGAAGGGCGTCCACGTCGAGCACTTCGACCGTCAGCTCGACCGTGAGTCGTAGGAACTTCTGTGCGTCACTCATGCGACGAGCCTAGGGCAGCTTCCACTCCACGGGGGCCGCGCCTTGCTGGACGAGCAGTTCGTTCGCCCGGCTGAACGGCCGGGAGCCGAAGAAGCCGTTGCGCGCCGACAGCGGGGAGGGGTGGGCGGACTCGACCCGCGGCACCGACCCCAGCATGGGCGCGAGGTTGCGCGCGTCGCGCCCCCACAGGATCGCGACCATCGGCTTGCCGCGCTCGACCAGGGCCCGGATGGCCTGCTCGGTGACCTCTTCCCAGCCCTTGCCGCGGTGGGAGGCGGGCTTGCCCGGCATCACGGTCAGCACCCTGTTGAGCAGCAGCACGCCCTGGTCGGCCCAGGGGGTGAGATCGCCGTTGGCCGGCCGGGGCAGCCCCAGGTCGGACTCCATCTCCTTGAAGATGTTGATCAGGCTGCCGGGCAGCGGCCGCACGTCGGGGGCGACGGAGAACGACAGCCCCACGGGGTGCCCCACCGTGGGGTACGGATCCTGCCCCACGATCAGCACCCTGACGTCGTCGAAGGGCTGGTTGAAGGCGCGCAGCACGTTGCCCCCCGAGGGGAGGTACTGCCTGCCTTCGGCGATCTCCTTGCGGAGGAACTCGCCCATGTGGGCGATGCGCTCTGCCACGGGCTCCAGCGCGCGAGCCCATCCGGCT
The DNA here is from genome assembly GCF_050936535.1 of Nonomuraea sp. CA-218870. Taxonomy (NCBI): domain Bacteria; kingdom Bacillati; phylum Actinomycetota; class Actinomycetes; order Streptosporangiales; family Streptosporangiaceae; genus Nonomuraea; species Nonomuraea sp. CA-218870. The sequence continues at coordinate 2,089,589 of NZ_JBNJMN010000001.1, forward strand.
TCGACGACTTCGTTCAGTGGACGTCCGGCCATGGGCGATGAGCTTAGCCAGGTCTGGCGGGCGATGCGTACGGAACCCGGAGAAATGATCACCAAGGAGCGGGCGCCCGTGCCCCCGCGGGATACGGGCGCCCGCCGAGGTCTACTTCACCGAGCCGGCCATCATGCCCTGGACGAAGTAGCGCTGGAACGCGAAGAACAGCACCAGCGGGATGATCAGCGACAGGAAGGCGCCGGACGAGAGGATGTCCATGTTGGTGCCGAACTGCCGCATCTGGGACTGGAGATACTTGGTCATCGGCTGGTTCGCCGAGTTGGCGAAGACCAGCGCGATGAGCATGTCGTTCCACACCCAGAGGAACTGGAAGATGCCCAGCGAGGCGATGGCGGGCTTGCCCAGCGGGAAGACCACCGACACGAAGATCCGCCACTCAGGAGCCCCGTCCATCCGCGCCGCCTCCAGCAGGGAGGCGGGGATGCCGATGAAGAAGTTGCGCAGCAGGAAGATCGCGAAGGGCAGTCCGAACGCCACGTGGAACAGCACCACGCCGGGGATCGAGCCGAAGATCCCTGCCTGGCCGTAGAGGGCGGCCACGGGGATCAGCGCGATCTGGATCGGCACGATGAGCAGTCCGACCACGACCAGGAACAGCAGGTCCCGGCCGGGGAACTCCATCCAGGCGAACGCGTACGCCGCCATGGCCGCGATGCCGATCACCAGGATCGTGGTCGGCACCGTGATGGCCACCGTGTTCCAGAAGGACGCCCCGAAGCCGCCGGCCAGCAGGTCGCGGTAGTTGGCGATGGTCAGCTCGGCCGGCTTGGTGAAGACCGTCCACCAGCCCTCGGCGTTGTTGATCTCCGTGGTGCGGAGCGAGACCACCAGCAGGCCGAGGGTGGGGACCAGCCAGAACAGGCCGAGCAGGATCATCACGACCTGGACGACGCCGCTGCCGAGGCGGTCGACGATGCGTCCGATCAGGTTTCTCCGCGGCGCGCCGGCGTGGCTGCGCGCCGGTGCCGGTGCCGTCGCCGTCGTCATGAGTCGCCCCTCTTGAACCTGCGGATATTCATGATCATGAAGGGCAGGACCAGGATGAGCAGGAAGACGGCCAGCGCGCTGCCGAGTCCCTGGTTGTTCCCGCCGCCGAACGAGACGCGCCACATCTCCAGCGCGATCACGTTCGCCTCCGGCTGGACCGACGGCGGTGCGATGATGAACACCAGGTCGAACACCTTCAAGGTATTGATGATCATCGTCACGAAGACGACGAGCAGGACCGGCGACAGCAGCGGCACCGTGATCCTGCGGAACACCTGCCACTCGCTGGCGCCGTCGATGCGGGCCGCCTCCAGCGCGTCACGCGGGATGGCCGCCAGGCCGGCCGCGATCAGCACCATGGCGAACCCGGCCCACACCCAGACGAACGCCCCGATGATCGCCGGGGTGATCAGCGTCGGGCCCAGCCAGGTCAGGCCGTTGTAGGCGGCGGTGAAGTTGTCCGCCGGCAGCCGCACCACGTAGGAGCCCGGGGTCAGGCCCTCGAACCGGAACGAGCCGTCCTCGGCCGTCGTCGCGGTCGCCGCCACCTGGCCGTCGCTGACCGCCTCCACGGTCATCCCCGGCAGGCCCTTCTCGGTGGCGTCCGGCTGGCCGTTCACGCCGCCGCCGCCGGGGGTGAAGTCGAACCACACCGTGCCGGCCAGCCCGTCGCCGCCGGTCGCCGCGACGGCCGGCTGGGCGTTCGCGGGCATCACCTCGGGCTTGACACCCACGATGGGGATCAGCACGGGCTGCCCTGCCTCGACCGGCTGCTTGGTGACGACGGTGCCGTCCTCCTCGGCGGCCACCGGCGACTCGTCGCCGGTCCGCGCCCGCGCCTCCGGGTAGCCCTGCGAGGAGGAGAACGTGTCACCGACCACCGTCATGACGGCGTTGGCCAGGCCCTTGTCGGGGTCCTCGTCGTACACGAGCCGGAAGATGACGCCGGCGGCCATCAGCGAGACGGCCATCGGCATGAAGACGATCAGCTTGAACGCGGTCGCCCACTTGATCCGCTCGGTCAGCACCGCGAAGATCAGGCCGATCGTGGTGACCACGATCGGGGCGACGACCACCCAGATCAGGTTGTTGCGGATGGTCCGCAGCGTGCCGCCGTCGCTGAAGATGGTCCCGTAGTTCTCCAGCCCGACGAACGCCTGGCCAGAGGCGTCGTACAGGCTTCGGAAGATCGAGTAGCCGATCGGGTAGACCACCCAGATGCCGAGCAGCAGGGCCGCCGGCATGAGGAAGACGATGGCGATCGTCGGTGACGGGCCGAGGCGTCGTCTCTTTGGGGGGGTATCAGCCGGTCCCGAGGTAGGCCCGCCCGTGGAGTCCACGGGCGGGTCCTGGGGGCCGTCCAACCTTTCGGTCACGGCCATGCCTCTTTACTTCCAGGCCTTCTTGGCCTCGGCCTCGAGCGCCTCCTGGGCGCCCTTGACGTCACTCGGGTCGCGCAGGAAGTCCTGCAGGACCTTCCACTCGCCCTTGCCGTCGGTGCCGCCGAAGGCGCTGGGCGCGAGGTCGGACATGTCGTAGCGGACCGACTCACCGGCCGTGACGATCGTCTGGCCGAGCTGCTTGGTCATCTCGTTCGGGTAGTTGTCGGGGGAGACGTTCCTGTTGGGGGACAGGTAGCCGGGCAGCTTGGCCCAGACCTCGCCGCCCTCCTTGGAGGCCAGGAACTGCAGCAGCGCCATGGCGCCAGGGGAGTCCTTCATGGCCACCGCGACGTCACCGCCGAGCACGACCGGAGCGGTGTCGCCCACCTTCGGGAACGGGAAGTACTTGGCCTCCTCGCCGACCTTGGCGCCGGACTCCTCGGCCGTGACGGCGACGAAGTCGGCCTCGATCACCATCGCGGCCTCCTTCTCGCCGTAGACCTTGGTGACGCAGGTCGGGAAGTCGGTCTGCAGCGCGCCGGAGGTGCCGCCGGCGACGAACTCCTTCTTGCCGGCGATCTGCGCGATCTTCTCCAGGGCGGTGGCGACGCTGGGGTCGGTCCACGGGATCTCGTGCTTGGAGAGCTGGTCGTACTTCTCCGGGCCGGCCGAGGACAGGTAGACGTTCTCGAACAGGTCGGTCAGCGTCCAGCCGGAGGCGCCGCAGAACGAGAACGGCGCGGTGCCGGAGTCGGCGATCGTCTGCGAGGCGGTCACCAGCTCGTCCCAGGTGGTCGGCGGCTGCACGCCGGCGTCCTCGAAGGCCTTCGACTGGTACCAGACCAGGGACTTGTGCGCCGCCTTGATCAGCACGCCGTACACCTGGCCGTCGGCGGAGCCGAGCTCCTTCCAGTACTCGGTGTAGTTGGCGTCGATCTCCTTGGTGACGTCGTCGGTGAGCGGCTTGAGCGCCTTCTGCTCGGCGTACTGCTGGACCAGGCCCGGCTGCGGCAGGATCGCCACGTCGGGCGGGCTGCCGCCCTGGATGCGCGGGCCGAGGTAGGCGCCGGTGTCCTCACCGGTGGAGGCGTAGGTGACCTTGGCGCCGGTCTTGTCGGAGAAGGCCTTGAGCACCTGCTCGAAGTTCTTCTGCTCCTCGCCGGTCCACTTGGCGGCCACCTCCAGCGTGACGCCCTCGAGCGTCTTGCCGCCGGCGCTCTCGGAGGCGGCGGGAGCGGACGCGGCCGGCTCGGAGGTCGTCGGCGCGTTGCCGCAGGCGGCCACCGCCAGCGCCAGACCGGTCAGGATCGCTGCTGCACTGCCTTTTCGCATGGCTTGCCTCACTGTGTTCGGATGATTTCTTCAAGTTCGGCTTTCAACGAGGCCGCCACATCGTCCGCGGTCTCGCTGATCGGGGGGTTGAGCGCTTTGGCGACCGTGCTCGCGATCACCAGGCTGAGCTGGTTGTAGTGCGGGCTCGCCGCGCGCGGCTCGGCGGCGAGGATGCTCTCTTTGAGTACGGGCAGGTACGGGAAGCGCTCGATGAGCTCGGGATCGTCGTAGAGCTCGGTCCACACCGGGGGGAACGATCCCTCGGTGAGCACCCGGCGCTCGTTCTCCAGGCTCGTGAAGTAACGGATGAACTCCGTCGCGGTCTGCTGGTGCTGCGAGTAGGCGCTGATCGCCAGGTTGATGCCGCCCAGCGAACTGCTCCCCGGGCCGTCGGGGCCCGGCAGTGTGGTGACCGCGATCTTGTCGCCGAGCCTGTTCCTGGCCGGGCCGTAGGCGTGCGGCCAGTTGCGGGCGAAGGCGAGCCGGCCTTCCTGGAAGGCGAGGCGCGACTCCTCCTCCTTGTAGTTCAGCGACTCTTCGGGGATCCAGCCCTCGCGCAGGCCCTGCTGGAGGAACTCCAGCGCGGTCGTCGCGGGGGCGGGGTCGAGGGTCACCCGGGTGCCGTCGGTGCTGAGGATCTGCCCTCCCGCCGACTGCACGGCTTCGGAGAAGTTGACGGTCAGCCCCTCGTACGCGAGGAACTGTCCGGCATAACCCTCGATATCGTGCTTTTTCGTGATCCGTTGGGCTTGTTGGCGAAGCTCCGCCCATGTTCGGGGCGGCTTCTTCACCAGGTCGGTGCGGTAGTAGAGCAGCCCCGCGTTGCTCGTGTACGGGACCGCCCACAGCTTGTCCTTGTAGATCGCGGTCTTCACGACGGGCGGCAGGAACTTGTCGAGCGGGAAGGACCCGCGCTCCAAGGGGATGATCCAGCCGTTTTCCGCGAACTCCGCGGTCCACACCACGTCCAGCCCGAGCACGTCGTAACGGGTGCTGCGGGCCTGCAAGTTGGCCACCATCTGGGCGCGCTGCTCGTCGGCCGCCTCGGGCAGCTCGATGAGCGTCACCTTCTCGGCCGGGTGGGCCTGGTTCCAGCGATCCAGCAAGGGTTGAAGGTACGCCGTGGTGTCGCGCCCGGTGGCGAACGTGATCGGGCCGGTGCCTCCGGTCCGTGACGTGTCGCCACCTTGATCACCCGTCGCCGCGCATCCCTGCGCCGCAAGGACGGCGAGGACGAGCGCCAGACGACGGAACACCGCTATTTCCTCCTTGTGCGCAGAGGCTACATACGTGTTAGGTAGATGCATTCATGTTATGCACACCGGTAATCTGATGGTCAACGGGAATGCATGTAACGCATCCGTAACACACACGGGGAGGTGAGGCGGTGAGGCTTCACCTGCTGGCGCTGCTGGCCAAGGAGCCTGCCCATGGCTACGAGCTGAAACAGGCGCTCGAACAGACCTTCGGCAGCGCGTACCCGTCGCCCAACATCGGCCAGATCTACGTGACGCTGGGCCGGCTGGAGAAGGACGGCCTCGTCCGAGCCGTGGACGTCGAGCAGTCCAACCGACCCAACAAGAAGGTCTACTACCTCACCGCCAAGGGCCGGGACGTGCTCGACCTGTGGGTGGACGAGCCTACCGAGGGCCCGCGGGTGCGTGACGAGTTCTTCATGAAGCTCGTGCTCGCCCCGATGATCGGCATCGCCGACCGGATGGTGCTGATCAACCGGCAGCGCCGCCACTATCTGTCGCTGATGAAGGACCTCAACGAGCTCCTCGACCGCACCCCGCCAGAGGACAGGGTGGCGACACTGCTCATCGAAGGTGCCATGCTGCACCTCCAGGCCGATCTGGACTGGCTCGAAAGGTGTCAGGAGGACCTCGCATGAGTGACCAGCCCGTGCTCAAGGCGGTCAACCTGGTGAAGATCTACTCCGGCGGCGCGGTGCCGGTGCCCGCGGTGCGCGGGGTGGACCTCCAGGTGGAGCCGGGGGAGTTCGTGGCGATCATGGGCCCGTCGGGCTCGGGCAAGTCCACGCTCGTCCACATGCTCGGCGGCCTCGACGCGCGCACCAGCGGCGAGATCTGGGTCGACGGCCGGCGGGCCGACACGCTCTCGGAGAGCGCCTGGGCGCTGCTGCGCCGCAAGAAGATCGGCTTCGTCTTCCAGTTCTTCAACCTGGTGGCCAGCATGACCGTGGCCGACAACGTCGAGCTGCCCGCTCTGCTGGCCGGCGCCTCGCCCAGGGAGGCCCGCGAGCGCCGCGAGAGCCTCCTCGGCGCGCTCAACCTCACCGACCGCGCCGACGCCGCGCCCACCCAGCTCTCGGGCGGCGAGCAGCAGCGGGTCGCGCTGGCCCGCGCGCTCGCCAACCAGCCCAGCGTGCTGCTGGCCGACGAGCCCACGGGCAACCTCGACAGCCGCAACACCCGCGACGTGCTCCGCCTGCTCGGCCGGGTCCACAAGGAGGGCCAGACGATCGTCATGGTCACCCACGACGCCCGCGTGGCCGCGCTCGCCGACCGGGTGGTCAGCCTGCTCGACGGCGAGATCGTGGACGACGGGCGGCTGGCCAGGCCGCGCCGGCGCACCGTCGGAGAAGTGATCGACCTTCGATGAGCACGGCACTGGCGGGAAGCCGCTGGATCAGGGCGGACCTGCGGGCGCGGAGGGGCCAGGCGACGCTGACCGTGCTCGCCGTGGCCGGCATCGTGGCGGCCCTGATCACCGCGGTGACGCTCCTGGAGGACTCCACCAACCCGTGGCGCGGCCTGTTCGCCCAGACCGAGGGCGCCCACGTCTGGCTCTACACCCGCGACAACACCGCCCAGCTGGCCGGCGTGCAGGCGCTCGACGGGGTGACCGCCACGGCGGGCCCGTACCGCTCGGCCCCCGTCACGGCCATGCAGGAAGGCAGGCGTGAGCCCGCCTCGCTGCGCGCGATGCCCGCGACCCCGCCCCGCGTGGCGCACCCCGCGCTCGTGGAGGGCGGCTGGCTCGACCCGGCGCAGCCCGACGGCGTGGTCGTCGAGCACTCCTTCGCCCGCGACCTGCGCCTGCGGATCGGCGCCCCGTTCACCGTGATCGCGCTCAACGGCCAGCGCCACACCCTCTACGTGCGCGGCATCGCCGACACCGCCGACCAGGGCTTCTATCCCGAGTGGACGCCCGGCCTGGCGTGGGTGCTGCCCGAGGCGCTCGACCGGATCGAGCCGATGCTGGGCCGCAGCGAGTGGGTGACCGGGCTGCGGCTGGCAGACGCCGACGCCGCGCAGGTGGTCTCCCAGCGGGTCGTCGTCATGCTGGACGACCAGTTGCAGCGGCTCTACACCTGGCGTGAGATCAGGGCCGCGATGGAGCTCGACAACCGGCTGCTCGGCACCCTGCTCGCGCTGTTCGGCGTGGTCGGGCTGGTGGCGGCGGCGCTCGCGCTGGCCAACGCGGCCGGCGGGCGGGTGCTGACCCAGCTCCGCGACCTGGCCACGCTCAAGTCCATGGGCTTCACCCGTGGCCAGGTCGCGCTGCTGCTGCTGGTCGAGCACGGCGCTCTCGGCCTGCTCGGGGTCGCGCTCGGCGCGGTCACCGGCTGGGCCGCCACCGTGGCGGCGCTCGGCGCCACCTCCGTCGCGCCGATGCCCGTGCTCACCATCGTCGCGGGCACCGCGCTGGTCGTGCTGGCCGCGGTCGGCGTGCCGGCCTGGCGCGGCGGGCGCACCCCGCCCATCCCGGCTGCCTCCACCCAGCCGCCGGGCGGCCGCCTGTCCCGGCTCGCCAGGCTGGCTCTGCTGGTACGGCTCCCGCCGGCGCTCGTGCTGGGGGCCAGGGACGCCTTCACCCGCCGGGTGCCCGCGTTCCTGACCGTGTTCGGGCTGGCCGTGCCCATGATGATGGTCACGATCGGCCTGGGCGTGTGGGCGACGCTCGACAACTTCGCCCGCAACCCCGACCAGGTCGGCCAGCACGCCGCGCTGCACGTACGGCCCGGCAAGATGGAGACGGACCAGGCCGCCGGGCTGGCCCGCGCCGACCGCGACGTGGCCGCCGTCTATCCGGGCACCGATGTGAACGCGCTGGCCCCCGGCGAGGGCCGCTCGGTCCTGGTCCGGGCCATCGGCGGCTCGGCCTCCGACCGCTACCCGTTCCCTGTCGTCGAGGGCCGCATGTACGCGGAGCCGGGCGAGGCCGTGGCCGGCCAGGGGCTGCTGGACCTGCTCGGGGTGAAGATCGGCGACCGGGTGCGGCTGACCGTGGGCGGCTCGCCGCTGATCGTGCGCATCGTGGGCCGCACCGTCGAGCCCGACCAGGACGGCGAGGTGCTGTCGGTCGGGCTCGACAGCCTGGCGGCCAAGGACTCCGTGCCGCCTGAGTACTACGCGCTCGCCCTGCACCCCGGCGCCGACCGCGACGAGGTGGCGGCGAGGCTGCTGGCCGGGTCGGGGGAGAGCCTGGAGGTGCAGGCCGCGGTCAACCCCGCCGACAGGCTGGCGATGATCCGGGTGGTGATCGTGGCGCTGATCGCCGTGCTCACCCTGCTCGGCCTGGCCAACCTGCTGACCGCCAGCGCGCTCGGGCTGCGCGACCACGACGCCGACCTGGCCGTGCTGAAGGCGATGGGGCTGACGCCCCGCCAGGTGATGGCCACGCTGGTGACCGGCACCGGCCTGCTCGTGGTGCTGGGCGTGGTGGTGGGAGCGGTGGCCGGGGTGTCGGTGGTGACCGGGCTGATCGACCTGCAGGGTCACACCAGCGGGGTGGGCGCCGGGATCGGACGCCCGCCCTCGCCGGTGACACTGGCCACCGCGGTGCTGCTGGCGGTGGGCACGGCCCTCGCGGTGGCGCTCATTCCCGCCCGCCGCGCGGCCCGTGCCCAGGTGCCCGTCACCGCTCGGTGACGGCCTCCCGCCGGAGCGCGAACCAGTAGAAGCCGTGGCCCGGCAGCGTCAGCAGGTAGGGCAGGTCGCCGATCACGGGGAAGTGCACGCCGCCGCGCGCCTCAACCGGCGTCATGCCCGTGAACCGGCGCAGGTCGAGCTCCACCGGCTGGGGGAACTTCGACAGGTTGTTCACACAGAGCATCACGTCGTCGCGCTCCTCGCGCACGTACGTGAGCACGGACGGGTTGGACGACCACATCTCGGTGTACGCGCCGGTGCCGAAGACCGGGTGGTTGCGCCGGATCTGCAGCATCTTGCGGGTGAAGTTCAGCAGGGATCCCTCGTTACGCTGCTGGGACTCCACGTTGATCGCCTGGTAGCCGTAGATCGGGTCCATGACCACCGGCAGGTAGAGCCGCCCGGGGTCGCCGGTGGAGAAGCCCGCGTTGCGGTCGGGACTCCACTGCATCGGCGTGCGCACCGAGTCGCGGTCCTCCAGCCAGATGTTGTCGCCCATGCCGATCTCGTCGCCGTAGTACATGACCGGCGAGCCCGGCAGCGACAGCAGCAGCGCGGTGAACAGCTCGATCCGGTCGCGGTCGTTGTCCAGCAGCGGCGCCAGGCGGCGGCGGATGCCGAGGTAGGCCCGCATCCGCGGGTCCTTGGCATACTCGCTGTGCATGTAGTCGCGCTCTTCCTCGGTGACCGTCTCGAGCGTCAGCTCGTCGTGGTTGCGTAGGAAGATGCCCCACTGCGCGGTGTCCGGCAGCTTGGGGGTACGGGACATGATCTCGGAGATCGGCTCACGGGTCTCCTTCTTCACCGCCATGTAGATGCGGGGCATCAGCGGGAAGTGGAAGGCCATGTGGCACTCGTCGCCGCCGACCGTCGGGTCGCCGAAGTACTCGACGACGTCCTCCGGCCAGCCGTTGGCCTCGGCCAGCAGCACCCGGTCGGGGTAGAGCCGGTCGACCTCGGCGCGGATCTTCTTCAGGTAGGCGTGCGTCTCCGGCAGGCCGGCGCAGGCGGTGCCCTCCCTCTCGAACAGGTACGGCACCGCGTCCAGCCGGAACCCGTCGATGCCCAGGTCGAGCCAGAACCGCAGCACCTCCAGCATGGCCTCCTGAACCGCCGGGTTGTCGTAGTTGAGGTCCGGCTGGTGGTGGAAGAACCGGTGCCAGTAGTACTGCTTGCGCACCGGGTCCCAGGTCCAGTTGGACTCCTCGGCCCCGACGAAGATGATCGGCGCGTCCGGGTAGCCGGTCGGCTCGTCCGACCAGACGTAGAAGTCCCCGTACGGGCCCTCGGGGTCGTGGCGGGACGCCTGGAACCAGGGATGCCGGTCCGAGGTGTGGTTCATCACCAGGTCGGTGATGATCCGCAGGCCGCGCTCGTGCGCGGCCTCGACCAATTGGATGAAGTCGGCCAGATCCCCGAAGTCAGGCAGGATCTTCATGTAGTCGGAGATGTCGTAGCCGCCGTCGCGCAGCGGCGACTCGTAGAGCGGCAACAACCACAGACAGTCGATGCCCAGCCACTCGAGATAGTCGAGCTTCTCGATGAGGCCGCGCAGGTCTCCGGTGCCGTCCCCGTTGGAGTCCTTGAACCCTCGCACGAGGACCTCGTAGAACACCGCCCGTTTGTACCAGGCCGGGTCCTCCGAGATGAAGTTCTCGGCCACCGGCTCCGGTGATGGGGATGCGTTGATCATGTGTCGCTCACAGTAAGAGATGTGGGCAGGACGAAGTCACCGGTTACCCCGGCGTTCATATCTGGTGACCGCGCCGCGTGGAGTCGTCATCCCTGCGAATCCATGCCCTTGACAGGCCCGGATTTGTGATCCGGCGCCCGCTTGTGCGGCGCTTACGGGCCGAACACTACCAGCCCGTTGGCTTTCCGGAACCCGCTTATGCTGTGCGAGATTTAATACCCCTGAGACCTCTCCGTAATCGTGATGTTACGCCGCGTTCTTCTCGCAGTAACTAGAACGGTGCGGACAGGTCAGTCAGATCATTCTCGAAGTCGCTCAGCCACAGCCCGAAGAGAACCAGTCCGCGCACCCAGAACCGGTCGTTCCACCCGTTGAACCGGGTCAGCGCGTCAGGCCCGTCCGCGACCAGCGCGTGCAGCTCGTCCGACAGCAGCCCGGGCACCCGCGTGGCCACCACCCGCAGCATCCGGTGGGAGTACTCGCGCGCCGGGGCGGCCGTGGAGCGCAGCGGCACCCGCCGCAACGGCTGCTTGACCACGTTGGTCGAGGGCAGGGCCGCCACCCGCGGATCGGCGGCGTGCAGCACCTCGCGGTAGAAGCGGCCCCGGTCCTTGCGGGCCACGCCCACCGACAGGGCCGCGTCGAAGAAGTCGGGGTGGATGAACGGCGCCGCGAACGACGCCTCGGGACCCACCAGGTTGACCGCGGAGCGGGCGATGCCGCGCACGGTGCGGGTGTGGAGCACCGACAGCGGCAGCTCGGCCCGGTGACCGTGGAGCATCGAGGTGGCCGAGGCGAACTGCTCGCGCACCGTCTCGGCCGTCCACGCCTCGGCCGCCTCCGACAGGAAGGGCCGCGACGGCGCCCCGAGGCTGAGCGAGCCGAGCACGGCCGCCGACCGCTCGGCCTGACCGGTGGCCTCCAGGGCGGCGCCGCTGACCATGAAGTTCTTCAGCAGCGGCCCGCCGGCCAGGCCGTCGACGAGGATCCGGCCCGACTCGTGTACCTCCTTGGCGAACGGGGCGTACCAGGCGTGGTGCGGCGTCAGGTATTCGAGCCTGCGCGCCACCGCGGCGGCGTCGGCGGGGTAGGCGGCCGGGTCCTGGGCGATCACCCGGTGCGGGATGCCCAGCTCGCGGGTGATCGCCCGGGCGAAGGCGATGTCGGTGTCGGTGCCGTCGTCGGGGCTCGTGGTCCACGACTCCACGTCGAACCCGCGGGCCCTGGCCACGCTGCCCAGCAGCCGCGAGTCGTAGCCGCCGCTGATCGGCACCAGCAGCTTGCGGCCGTCGTAGTCCTTGTAGACCTCGTGCAGCAGCTCCACGATCTCGCCCGCGCTGACCCACGTCTCGTAGGGCTCCTCGCGCAGCCAGCGCGGCAGCCTGCGCTCGGTGGACAGCCGGTCGCCGTCCCACACCAGCGCGCCGGAGCCGGACAGCCGCCTGATCGCCCGGTAGGGCGTCGCCTCGCCCAGCGGGAACGTGACCCGCAGGATCGACGCCCACGCCGACCAGTCGATCTCCAGCGGCACCAGCGCCAGCAGCGGCTGGATCAGGGACGAGAAGTAGACCGCCTCGCCGATCCGGACGTGGTAGACGTCGACCAGCCCGAGCGCGCCGGCGTGCAGCGTCACCCGCGCGCCGTCGCCGATCAGGCCGGGAGTCTCGTACGTCTCCGCGACCGCCATCCAGTCGGAGACCGGCGCCGACCGGTCGGCGCCGGGCCGGCGCTCTCCCCAGGAGAACGCGAACCCCTCGCCGGACCGCTGATAAGGAGGCAGCGGGGCGGAGCTGAACAGCGCCGCCTCGGCCGTCTGAAGGGCGGGCCGCACGCGCGGGCCGGCGGAGCACAGCTTGTCGAGCAGGGCGCCGTCGACCCGGCCGAGACCCCCGCAGACATAGGGCCGCACGATGAACTGCACCGGATCTCATCCCTTCGAGCCGCTTCCCGCAAAAGAGTATCCTTTGCCGGGCTACGAGACGGAGGTCCAGGTGTCCACGGAGCTGGAGAGCACGCGCAAGGCGCTGCGGGAAGCGGTCGCGCAGGCCGAGCACGCGGCCGAGCTGGCCAGGCTGCTGGACGCGGCGCAGAGCAGGCTGGCCGAGGCCGAGCGGCACGCCGAGGAGGCCAAGGCGCTCGCCGAGCGGCTGGCCGCGGCCGAGGAGGCGCTGGAGGCGGAGCGCGCCGCCGCCGACAAGCTCCGCAAGGAGCTGGCCGAGCAGCGCTACCAGGCCGAGGTGGCCAACTGGAAGCTGAAGTCGATCAAGGTGGCGCGGTGGAGCCGGCTCGGCGACGCGATCAAGACCGGCAAGAGCAACCCCGTACGGCTGGCCAAGGAGCTCAAGGGCGCCACCAAGCCGGTCAAACGGCCCATCGCCCCCAAGCGCAAGCCCGTTGCCGCCGGCCGGCAGAAGGACGAGCGGCCCGGCGCCGCCTTCCAGGCCACCGCCTCGACCCGCACGCTCGCGGGTGAGTCGTTCAAGCTCAAGCCGTTCCGGGTGCCGACCGGCCCCAACACCCGTCCCCACATCACCGCCGCGGTGATCGCCGAGCCGCACGCCGAGGCGCTGCTGCGCTACGAGTGGCGGCAGACCACCGGGTTCACGCCGCGCGACTTCGCCCGCGTGCTGCCGCTGGAGGTGCCCCACCTGCTCGTGGTGGAGTCCGTCGCCACCGGGCCTTGGGCCGGGGAGCTGCGCGGCGAGCCGGGCGAGGGGCTCAGGGCGCTGCTGGCCTGGTGCGCCGAGCGCGGCGTCCGCACCGTCTTCTGGCACACCCACGGCGACGTCTCGGCCTACGCCGCCGCCGCCGAGCTGTTCGAGCACCGTTTCACCACCGACCTGACCGTGGGCTGGCCGCGCCTGCAGTTCGGGATCCAGCCCCGGATCCACAACCCGCTCCCGCTGTCCGGCGGGCGCATCGACCGGATGCTGACCCTCGACCAACTGCTCCCCGAGCACCTTTCCTATCCCGACGCGCTCACCTCCTACCGCTGGCCGGCCGGCGTCGACTGCCCGCCCGGCACGCCGATGTGGCGGCTGGCCGAGCTCGCCGCCTGCGGCACCCCGATCGGCCAGGACCCCGACACCCGCCGCGCGCACGTCGCGCTGCGCCGCGCCTACGACAGCGGCACCATGACCGAGCGGATCGACGAGCTGCTCGACAAGGTCGGCCTGCCCGGCGTCCGGGCCACCCTCGACACCTCCGTCCTGCTGGTGGTCCCCGACGGCCGGCTGCTGGAGCACGCGCTGGCCCAGGTCGGCCGCCAGAGCGGGGTGACCCAGCTGGTCGTCTTCGGCCCGCCGCAGGCCGAGCTGCGCGCCCGCGAGGTCCTGCCCGACGCCGAGGTGATCCACCGGCCGCTGCGCCCCGACCTGACGGTGGGCGCCATGCTCGGGCGCGGGCTCGACCTGTGCGAGGCCGACCTGGTCGCGGTCATGGACCCGCGTGACGTCTACGGCTCCCACTACCTGTCCGACCTGCGGCGCGCCTTCCTGTTCACGACCGCCGACCTCGTCGGCAAGGGAGCCTTCTACGCCCACCTGCGCAAGCCGCAGGCCACGCTGCTCAAGCAGCCCGACGCCGAGTACTCCTACCTGCCGGAGATCTCCGGGGCCACCCTGCTCGCCCGCCGCAACGCGCTGCGCGAGCTCGGCTTCGCCGACCTCACCGACGGCTGGGACGAGGTGCTCATGCGCCAGTGCCGCCAGGACGGGATCAAGGTGTTCTCCGCCGACCGGTTCGGCTACGTGCGGGTGCGCGACGAGGACCGCTGGCTGCTGGGCGCGGCCCACCTGGTGGAGTACGGCTCCGCCGAGCCGCACGCCCTGATCTGACCGTGTGCGCGCGGGTCACCGGACCGGTGATCGGGCCGACGGCCGGGGAGGGCCCGTGACGCCCGCGCGGCTGGCGGAGGTGCTCGGCGAGCCGCCGGCGCCCGACGGCACGTGGGAGCGTGAGGCCGTCTACGTCTCGGCGGCCGCGCTGCGGCGCGGCGTGCCGGCCGCCGGGCTGGCCGCGCGCCTGCGCGAGCTCCCCGGCGTCACCGGGGCCGAGGCGCTGCCCAGCGGGTTCGTGCGGGTGGTGGTCGCGGTGCCGGGCGCGCTCCTGGACGACTTCCGGCCTCCCGCCCTGGCCGACCCCGGCTGGCCTGACTTCCCCCGTACGTGGGAGAACCCGGGATTCGTGGTCCGCTACGGGCACGCGCGGGCGGCGGCCGTGCGGCGCTGGGCGCGCGAGCTGGGCGTGCCGCGCGACGGCCGGCCCGAGCTGCTGTCGTCCCCGTACGACCGGGCGGTCCTGCGGGTGCTGGCCGAGCTGCCCGGACGGGCGGCGAGCCGGGACCCCGGCTGGGAGGCGTGGCTGGTGCGGCTCGCGCTGGCCTACCATGACGCGCACGAACGCGCCCCTGCCGTGCCGATGGGCGACGCGGCGCCCGAGCCGGTGCACGCCGCGCGGGTGCGGCTGGCGGCCGCGGTGGAGAGCGTGCTGATCGGACCGGACCGGATCTGAGAAATACCTGCTTTGAAGGCGAAAAAGCGTAAAATCTTCGCCGCCTGGCTGACGTTCGCGTCTCGATAGATGGGCACCGGGCACGGGCAGACGGGCCGTTCCGATAGCCTCGATCGGGTGAGTCGATTCGCCCACCCCGCCGGGGACCGGCACGCCGAGCCGCCCCCCCACGAGCGCCCCCCGCTGGCGCCCGACGACCTCAACCGGATCAACCCCGTGATCTGGCCGCGAACGTCCGGCCGGGCCGATGGCGCGCTCACGATCGGCGGGATGGACGTCCGCGACCTGGCCCGCGAGTACGGCACCCCGCTCTACGTGCTCGACGAGGAGGACGTGCGCTCGCGCATGCGCGACTACGCCACCGCCTTCGCCGGGTCCGAGGTCCACTACGCCGGCAAGGCGTTCCTGTGCAAGGAGATCGTGCGCTGGCTCCATGACGAGGGCCTCGGCCTCGACGTGGCCAGCGGCGGCGAGCTGGCCGTGGCGCTCAGCGTCGGATTCCCCGCCGAGCGCATCACCCTCCACGGCAACAACAAGTCGACGGCCGAGCTGACCCGGGCCCTGGAGGCCGGCGTCGGCCACATCGTCGTCGACTCCTACGACGAGATCGCCCGGCTCGGCTACCTCGCCGCCGAGCTCGGCAAGCGGCCCAAGGTCATGATCAGGGTGACCACCGGCGTCGAGGCGCACACCCACGAGTTCATCGCCACCGCCCACGACGACCAGAAGTTCGGCCTGTCGCTGAGCTCCGGCGCCGCGGCCGAGGCCGTGCGGCGCGTCCTGGAGCTGCCGTCCCTGGAGCTGGTCGGCCTCCACTCCCACATCGGCTCCCAGATCGTCGACACGGCCGGGTTCGAGGTGGCCGCCCGCCGCCTCACCACGCTGCTCGTGCGGATCAAGGACGAGCACGGCGTCGTGCTGCCCGAGCTGGACCTCGGCGGCGGCTATGGCATCGCCTACGTCGACGGCGACGACGCCCCCGACATCAAGGACGTCGCCGACAGCCTGCGCGAGATCGTGCGCAAGGTCTGCCTCGACGCCGGGCTGCCGGTGCCCCGCCTCACCGTCGAGCCGGGCCGCACCATCGTCGGTCCAGGCGGCGTCACCCTCTACGAGGTCGGCACGGTCAAGGACGTCGAAGGGCTGCGCACGTACGTGAGCATCGACGGCGGCATGAGCGACAACGTCCGCACCGCGCTCTACGGCGCCGAGTACACCGTCGTCCTGGCCAGCCGCGAGAGCGACGCCGGGCCGATGCTCAGCCGCGTCGTCGGCAAGCACTGCGAGAGCGGCGACATGATCGTGCGCGACTGCTATCTGCCCGCCGACCTGGTGCCGGGCGACCTGGTGGCGGTCGCCGCCACCGGCGCCTACTGCCGTTCGCTGGCCAACAACTACAACTACCTGCCCAAACCCGCCGTGGTCGCCGTCGCCGGCGGCCGGTCCCGGGTGATCGTGCGGGGCGAGACAGAAGACGACCTGTTGAGGGGGCAGCTGTGAAACCGTTGAAGGTGGCCCTGCTGGGCTGTGGCGTGGTCGGCTCCCAGGTCATCCGGCTCCTGCACGAGCAGCGCGACGACCTGGCCGCCCGCGTCGGCGCCCCGCTGGAGCTGGCCGGCGTCGCCGTGCGCCGGCTCGGCCGCAAACGCGACGTCGAGGTCGACCCCGGCCTGCTCACCACCGACGCCGAGTCGCTCGTCACCCGCGATGACGTCGACATCGTCGTCGAGGTGATCGGCGGCATCGAGCCCGCCCGCTCCCTCATCACCGCCGCGCTCAACCGCGGCAAGTCGGTCGTCACCGCCAACAAGGCGCTGCTGGCCGAGGACGGCGCGAGCCTGTACGAGGCCGCCAGGTCCGGCAGCGGCGACCTCTACTTCGAGGCCAGCGTGGCCGGCGCGATCCCGCTGCTGCGGCCGTTGCGGGAGTCGCTGGCCGGCGACCGCGTCAACCGCGTGCTCGGCATCGTCAACGGCACCACCAACTACATCCTCGACAAGATGGACTCGACCGGCGCGTCCTTCACCGACGCGCTGGAGGAGGCCCAGACCCTCGGCTACGCGGAGGCCGACCCCACCGCCGACGTCGAGGGCTTCGACGCCGCCGCCAAGGCCGCCATCCTGGCGGGTCTCGCCTTCCACAGCCGGGTCACCGCCGACCAGGTCCACCGCGAGGGCATCACGGAGATCACCGCCACCGACGTGGCCTCGGCGAAGGCCATGGGCTACGTCATCAAGCTGCTGGCCATCTGCGCCCGCTCCGACGACGGCCGCTCCGTCGGCGTCCGCGTCCACCCGGCCATGATCCCCAGGTCCCATCCGCTGGCCGGGGTGCGCGAGGCCTACAACGCGGTCTTCGTCGAGGCGGAGTCCGCCGGGCAGCTCATGTTCTACGGCAAGGGCGCGGGCGGCGCCCCCACGGCCTCTGCCGTGCTCGGCGACCTGGTGGCCGTCGGCCGCAACCGCCTGGCCGGGACCCGCGGCCCGGAGGAGTCCACCTACGCGTCGCTGCGGGTGCATCCCATGGGCGAGACCGTCACGCGCTGCCACGTCGCCCTGGACGTCGCCGACAAGCCGGGTGTCCTGGCCCGGGTGGCGGAGCTGTTCGCCAAGCACGACGTGTCCATCCAGACGGTGCGCCAGGAGGGGCACGGCGACGACGCCCAGCTCGTCATCGTCACCCACCGCGCCAGCGACGCGGCACTCTCGGCGACGATGGAGGGGCTGCGCGAGCTCGACATCGTCCGGGCCATCGCCAGCGTCATGCGCGTCGAGGGCGACGAGTAGCCGCACAGGCGTCGTTTCCGTCCCGTGATCGGCGGATGCTGATCACGGGA
The DNA here is from genome assembly GCF_050936535.1 of Nonomuraea sp. CA-218870. Classification (NCBI taxonomy): domain Bacteria; kingdom Bacillati; phylum Actinomycetota; class Actinomycetes; order Streptosporangiales; family Streptosporangiaceae; genus Nonomuraea; species Nonomuraea sp. CA-218870. Next base: position 2,107,283 of record NZ_JBNJMN010000001.1, read on the forward strand.
CGATTTCGGACACCGCCGGGGTGGCTCTTAAGGGCACTGTGCGTAAAAGATGCTGAATGTGCGCTGTGACCTATCTGCAGGGTTTCCGGGAAAAGCCCACCGGATCAGTACGTACGTGTCAGAAGCGGCGTAAGGTAGGCGCCGTTCGCGTTCTCGGCCCCCAGGAGCAGCATCGATGTCCCTCACCCCATGCGGTTTCGCCCGTACGCCGGAGAAGGGGCTCGCCCGGCTCCTCTGGCGTGGCGGCGCATGGGTCGTGGACGGGCCGGAGGAGCCCGGGGAGGCGGAGCTGCGGGCGCTGCGCGGGCTGGAGATCGTCTGGCCCGGCCAGGAGGCGCCGCTCGACGGCGTCATGCGGCTGGCCGCCGCCGGGGTGCCGCTGACGGCCTCACAGGCGCCCGCCTGGGTGCCCGCGGAGCTCGCGGCGCTGGTGACCGACCGCGCCTGGCTGGCGCACGAGCCCGACGGCACCGCGCGGTGCGTGGCCGACCTGCGGCGCGAGGAGCACAGCATCCGGCTGCGCCGGCTGGCCGCGCCGCGTCACCCCGCCGCGCCGCTGGTGAGCGTGGTGATGGCGACCAAGCGGCCGGAGTTCGTGGCCTCGGCCCTGGGCCGGATCGCGCGTCAGCGCGGGGTGCGGGCCGAGGTGGCGCTCGGGCTGCACGGGGTCGCGTTCGACCGGGTGCGGGAGGCGGTCGAGGACTGCCAGCTGCCGGTGAGCTGGGTGGAGGTGGACGCCGGGGTCCCGTTCGGTGAGGTGCTCAACCGGGCCGCCGCGCTGGCCGGCGGCGACCACCTCACCAAGTGGGACGACGACGACTGGTACGGTCCCGACCACCTGGCCGACCTGCTCATGGCGGCCGCCTACTCGGGGGCCGACGTGGTGGGGGTCACGGGTGAGTTCCTCTATTTGGAGCCGCTCAATCTGACGATCAGGCGGACGACCTTCGCGAGCGGGGCGGCGTACGTGAGCGAGGTGTTCGCGGATCACGTGGCGGGGGGGACGATCATGCTCTCCCGGGACAGATTTCAGGAAATAGGGGGTTTTCCTGTTTTGTCGGAAGCAGTGGATCGAGAGTTTCTCAAGGCCGCGGCCGAAGCCGGGGCGCGCGTCTACCGCACCCACGGGCTCGGGTACGTGCTGCGCCGCGGACTGAGCGAGCAGCACACGTGGCGGCTGCCGCTGGCCCACTTCGTCAAGGTCGCCGCCAACCAGTGGCACGGCTTCCGCCCCAGCCTGCTGATGGAAGCGGCATGAGAGTACGCGGCAACGACTACCGCTCGATCCGGCCGGCCGGGAACTTCACGCCGGAGCTGCGGGTGAGCGTGATCATCCCTGCCTACGGCGGCCAGCACCAGCTCGACCTGGTGCTCGCCGGGCTCGCCAGGCAGACCTACCCGGCCGACCTGACCGAGGTCATCGTCGTCGACAACGGCAGCGACCCGGCCCTGCGGCTGCCCGCCGACCGCCCGCCGCACACCCGGCTGGTCCGCTGCGAGACGCCCGGCCGCGGCAACGCGCGCAACGCCGGCCTGGCCGAGGCCAGTGGTGACGTGATCCACTGGCTCGACTCCGACGTCGTGCCGACCGCGGGAGCGGTCATGGCGCACATGCGCTGGCACCACGCGGCCCCGTACCTCGCCGTGACCGGCTACCTGCGCTTCTCCGAGGCCCCGCTGCCCGACACGCTGCCCGACGACCTCGAAGCGCACTTCGAACCCGCCGAGCCGCACGCCTGGATCGTCCGGCTGATCGAGCGGACCAACGGGCTCACCGACACCTTCGACCGTCCCTTCAGCCTGCACGTCGGCGGCGCCACCTCCGTCAGCGCCCGGCTGGTCGAGGCCGCCGGGCCGATGGACGGCGAGCTGGTCCTCGGCCAGGACACCGAGATGGGCTACCGGCTCATGCAGGCCGGGGCCGTGTTCGTGCCCGAACCCGAAGCTCTCGCCTACCACCTCGGCCCCACCATGCGGATGCGCCACCAGGAGCGCATCGACCGGGTCAGCTACGCGTTCGTGGGCGACCGCGTCCCCGCCTACCGCTGGCTGCGCCGCCATCCCGGCAGGCAGTGGAAGATCCCGTACCTGGAGGTCCTGGTCGACGGGACCGCCGGGTACGACACCGTGCGCGCCACGGTGGACGCGCTGCTCGCCGGGACGCACCACGACCTGCGCGTGGTGGTGCTCGGGCCCTGGGACACGCTCCGGCGCGACCGCCGCGCCCCGCTCCAGGACCCGAACCTGGAGCTGGCGCTGGTCCAGGGCCACTACGCGTTCGAGCCCCGGGTGCGGCTGGCCACCTCCCACCACGCCGACCCGGCCGTGCCGTACGTGCTGCGGCTGCCGCCCGGCTGGGTGCCCGGCGAGGACACCGTGGCCGCGCTGCTCGAACGCGCACGCACCGACGGGCTCGGCCTGCTCAACGTGCTGCTCGACGAGACGCCCGGCGGGGTGGTGGCCGCGCGGCTGGAGTACGCCGCGTCGTTCGCCAGGGCGCGCCTGCTCGCCGGTCCGGGCGAGGAGCTCGACGACGTGGTGGACGAGGTGTCCGGCGTCGCCTGGGCGGCCGGAGAGAGCTACGGGTTCGCCACCGAGCAGCCGGAGCCGCAGGGCCGCCGGAGCGCGTACCGGGTCCGGCTCAAGGCCAAGGCCGAGACGGAGCGGCTGGGCAAGGAGGCCGAGCGGCTGCGGGGCGAGGTGGCCAGGTGGCGTGACGAGGCGGGCAAGTGGCGCAAGAGCGCCGTCGAGTACCGCAGGGAGATCGCCGCGCTCCGCAAGGAGGTGGCGGGCCTGCGCCGCGACCTCGCCGCCGCCGAGCGCCGCCAGCGCACCCTCCGCACGGCTCTCTCCGCCCGCGTCAGACGCGCCCTGCGCAAGTGACGCCCGCCCCGGTCACGTACGGCGACGTCCCGTACCGGGAGTGACGCGGACGCGCGGCGAGGTCAGCCGGGGCGCAGGGCGGACCTGAGGCGGGCCAGCAGGGTGCGGTCGGGGGAGGGCGGGGCCTGGATGGTCACCGGGGCCGGGGGCTGCGCCTTCGGCCGGGGCCAGTAGCGGTCGGGAGTGACGTGACGCACACCGTGGGTGGTGTCGATGATCGCGTCCAGGTCCTCGCCGGGCCGCGCCAGCAAGAGGGCGCGGCCGAGCGCCGAGGTGCGCTCCAGCCGGGCCTCGCGGCCGTCCGGCAGATCCACCGCCAGGACCCCGATCAGGTCCTTCTGCGCCGTCTCGATCAGGCGTTCCAGCGTGACCCGGTGCAGCGGCACGTCCACCGGCCCCCGGTAGCGGAACGGCGCCGGGGCCGGGGTCGGCGCGGCCTCGTCGATGAGCCTGATCCGGTCGTCGTGCCCGAACAGGTCGCGCATCAGCCGCAGCTCGAAGCACGGGTCCGACAGCACCGACCGCCGGCCTTCCCGCAGCCGCGACCACGGCCCGACCAGCGTCACCACCACGTCGTGCACCTTGCCGTCGAGCGCCGCCGACACCGCCCGGCGCACGACCGGCTCCGCGGTGTCGGTGACGTCCAGCACCACCTCCACGTACGGCGTCAGCCACCGCCGCCCCCGATCCTTGCGCAGGTCGCGGCGGAGCGGCACGCGGTGCGCGAGGTACGGCTCGACGGCCCGCACGGCGCGCTCCCGCTCGCGGTGCTGCGCGGGCAGCCCCAGATGGACGGCCCGAGCCCGCGTCTCCGGTACGAAGACGACGCCGTGCATCGCCAGCCGGTAGGCGAACTCGGTGTCCTCGCCCCGCGGCACGTGCGGGTCCAGGCCGCCGACGGCGTCGAACACCTCGCGCCGCAGGGCGACCGTCGGCCCGGTGCAGACGTGGTAGGGGTTGCGGCTTTTGCGCAGCCCGTCGGTCTTGGCGATCGTCGCCTCGGTCGAACTGGGCACCGCCTCGCCGAGGTCGAACAGCTCGTCCAGCGCGCGGGCCCGGAACACCTCGCCCGCGGTGAGCGGCGGCGGCTCGACGAACTTCTTCATGCCGATCGTGACCAGGTAGTCGGTCACGTGATGCCAGCGGGCCATCGCCTCGATGTGCTCGCGGCAGGGCACCATGTCCGCGTCCAGCCGCTGGATGATCTCCCCGTCGGCGGCCTTGACGCCGGTGTTGACCGCGTTCGAGATGCCCCAGCCGCACGCCGGCCGCACGATCCTGGTGTTGTCCGGGCGGATCTCAGGAAGCTCGACGGGCGGCTCGCCGCCGTCGTCCACGACCACGACCTCCATGAGGTGGCCCGGGTAGGTCTGCGCCGCCAGCGCGGCGAGCGTCAACTCCAGGTGGGGCCCGCCGTGCACGGGTATCACCACGCTCACGGACAGGGCCGGTGACCAGGCGCCGAGCTCGGGCGGCGGCAAGGCTGAATAGTCGTTCTGCGGCAAAGCAGGACGCGCGTTCATATGGTTGACCCCCTGCCGAGACCCTATCGGGAGATGCTGGGAATTTGCTGAATAATGGCTTTGGCGAGACCAGGCTGTCAGGGCCTTGACAACTCTCCCCGGCCGCCTCGCACCCCTGCCCACCCCGTACACTCGGTGCCGAACACCGCAGGTAGGGAGACAGTCATGAGCAGGTCCTGGCGTGGCCTCATCGAGGAGTACCGCGAGCGTCTTCCGGTCACCCCCACGACGCCGGTCGTCACGCTGCTCGAAGGCGGCACGCCGCTGGTGCCCGCGCACCGCGTCTCCGCCCTGACGGGATGCGAGGTCTACCTCAAGGTCGAGGGCGCCAACCCCACCGGCAGCTTCAAGGACCGCGGCATGACCATGGCCATCAGCAAGGCCGTGGAGGAAGGCGCCAAGGCCGTCATCTGCGCCTCCACCGGCAACACGTCCGCCTCGGCCGCCGCCTACGCCGTCCGCGCCGGCCTCACCTGCGCCGTCCTGGTGCCGCGCGGCAAGATCGCGATGGGCAAGCTCGCCCAGGCGCTCGTCCACGGCGCGACCCTGCTGCAGGTCGAGGGCTCGTTCGACGACTGCCTGGAGATGACGCGCAAACTCTCGTCCAACTATCCGATCGCGCTGGTCAACTCGGTCAACCCGTTCCGCCTCCAGGGGCAGAAGACCGCCGCCTTCGAGATCGTCGACACGCTGGGCGACGCCCCCGACATCCACTGCATCCCGGTGGGCAACGCGGGCAACATCTCGGCCTACTGGATGGGCTACCAGGAGTACGCCGACGACAAGGTGGCGGCCACCCGCCCGCGCATGTTCGGCTTCCAGGCCAGCGGCGCCGCGCCCATCGTCGACGGCGCCCCCGTGACCCGCCCCCACACCATCGCCACCGCCATCCGCATCGGCAACCCCGCCTCCTGGCAGCTCGCCACGGCCGCCAGGGACGAGTCCGGCGGCCTGATCCACAAGGTCACCGACCGGCAGATCGCCGCCGCCTACAAGCTGCTGGCCCAGGAAGAGGGCGTCTTCGTCGAGCTGGCCTCGGCAGCCAGCGTGGCGGGCCTGCTCCAGGCGCACGCCGAGGGCCTGGTCGACCCGGGGCAGCGGATCGTCTGCACGGTCACGGGCAACGGGCTCAAGGACCCCGACTGGGCCATCTCCGGGGCTCCCGCGCCGGTCACCATCCCCATCGACGTCCACGCGGCCGCCTCGGCCCTCCACCTGGCCTGACCCCGCGCGTTCCGCGACTCTGTGAGACCTACGGGCCGTGGCCCCCGCGCGAGGAGACAGGGAGACGGGCGTGGGAAGGTCGTCGTCTCCGTGGCCGGAGATGTCGCGCGGCTCCGGAGTCGTCCGCCTGCACGGGGTTCGCGGTGTATGGAGGCGACGCCGTCGATGAGCTTGTTCAGGGGGCTTACGGTATTCACGGGGAAAGGTGAGGAATGAGAACCGTCGAGGTACGGGTGCCGGCCACGTCCGCCAATCTCGGGCCGGGGTTCGACGCGCTCGGGCTGGCGCTGACTCTGTACGACCACGTCGAGGCCGCGGTCACCGATGAGCCCGGCGTGACCGTGGAGGTCGAGGGCGAAGGCGCGGGGCAGGTCGACTCCGGCGAGGGCCACCTGGTCGTCAGGGCCATGCGCAGGACGTTCGACCGGATGGGCGCGGCCCAGCCGGCCGGGATCCGGCTGCGCTGCCGCAACCGGATCCCGCACGCCCGGGGGCTCGGCAGCTCGTCCGGGGCCATCTGCGCGGGGATCCTCGCCGCGCGGGCGCTTGGCGGCGGCGAGCTGGGCGACGACGCGGTGTTCGCGCTCGCCACCGAGATGGAAGGCCACCCCGACAACGTCGCTCCGTGCCTGGCCGGCGGCCTGACCATCGCATGGAGCGAGCACGACGACGCACCGCGTATGGTGAAACTGACACCTGATGCGGCCGTCCGTCCCGTCGCGATCGTCCCGCCGACCCGCCTCGACACGGAGACCGCTCGGGGGTTGCTGCCGAAGGACGTGCCCCACAAGGACGCCTCCTTCAACACCGGCCGGGCCGCGCTGCTGATCGCGGCGTTGACCCAGCGGCCGGATCGGGAGTTGCTGCTCGCCGCCACCGAGGACCGTCTCCATCAGCCCTACCGCGCGCCTGCGATGCGGGAGAGCGCTGATCTGGTAGAACGGCTCCGTACAGTGGGCGTGCCCGCGGTCGTCTCGGGAGCGGGGCCCACGGTCCTTGCGTTTTCGACCTCGGATACGCAGGATTTGATCGCGCCAGAAGTGGGTACTGACTGGCACATCCAGCTAATGGACGTCGACCCGGTTGGTGCGAGCGTTCAATTCCCCGAGACACGCTGATGCCTCTCTAGACCTTCAGGGAATAGCCGTGTGCGCTGGTGATGTTAGGCTAATAGCCGCACCAGGTGCCCCCTTGTTGGGTGCGTGCTTGTCAGCCACACATCGCTGCATCATGCTTCACGTCGCGAGGCGTGAGCAGCGCGGCTGTCTCCCCGGAATCCGTCGCCTCCGGTTGGCCCACACCCGGTTGGCCCGACGTGAGGTGGCGACGACGGGGACCAGCGCGTTCGATCACCTCGACATCTGGTTGTCGGCAGCAATCTGGGGGGTCTCATCCACGCGCCACTGTCCTGTGGCGACCTGGACGAGCCCCTTGCCTAGAGTGGCGACCGTCCTCAGCGGCGGCCGAAGATCGCAAATGTGCACCCCGAGCCGGTCTGTCCCGCCGGATCGCAAGCACCTCCGGGACGCCCGGCCGAATGAAGCCGGCGCCCGACCCCTGGGAAGGACCTTTTAGTTGAGCGACACCACCGAACTCCTCTCCGACGCACCAGGCACAACTGCGGCGTCCGGCGACACCCCCACTCGCGCCGCGGCCAAGCCCCGCGCGCGTCGCTCCGGCACCGGCCTGTCCGCCAAGGTGCTGCCCGAGCTGCAGAAGATGGCTGCCGAGCTGGGCATCAGCGGGACCGGGCGGATGCGGAAGAGCCAGCTCATCGCGGCCATCCAGGAGAAGCAGGGTGGCGTTTCCGGAGAAGGCGCCCCGGCGATCGCCGACGCGCCCGCCGTGGCGGACGCGACGCCCGCCGTGGAGCGCCCCGCCCGGGCGCGCAGGGAACGCTCCCGCACCAAGGCCGCCGAGGAACCCGCCCCGCAGGCCGCCGAGCCGGTGGCCGAGGCGGCTGTCGTGACCGCGCCCGCCGAGCCCGTCGTGGCCCCGGCCGAGCCCGTCATCGAGCAGCCCCCGGCCGACAACCAGCAGGGCGACTCCCGCGCGGACCGCGGCGAGAGCCGGCGCGAGCGCCGCAGCCGCGGCGAGCGCCGCGAGCGCGGCAACGACCGTGGCGACCGCGGTGACCGTGGCGAGCGCGGCAGCGACCGCGGTGACCGTGGCGAGCGCGGCAGCAACGACCGTGGCAACGACCGTGGCAGTGATCGCGGCAGTGATCGCGGTGGCGACCGTGGAGGCGACCAGCGGGCCGCCGACGCGGGCAGCCGTGGCGACCAGCGTGGGAACGACCAGCGCGGGAATGACCAGCGTGGGAATGACCAGCGCGGGAATGACCAGCGCGGCGGCGACCCACGCGGCGGCGACGGTGACGACGATCGCGGCGGCCGCAGCCGCCGGGGCCGCTTCAGGGAGCGCAACCGCGGCCGGGGCCGCGACCGCTTCGACAGCACCGAGCCCGTGATCGGCGAGGACGACGTCCTCATCCCGATCGCCGGCATCCTCGACATCCTCGACAACTACGCCTTCGTCAGGACCAGCGGCTACCTTCCGGGCAGCAACGACGTGTACGTCTCGCTCGCCCAGATCCGCCGCAACGGCCTGCGCAAGGGCGACGTCATCACCGGCGCCGTACGCCAGCCGCGTGAGGGCGAGCGGCGCGAGAAGTTCAACGCCCTGGTCCGCCTCGACACCGTCAACGGCATGGACCCGGAGCAGGCCCGCAACCGGCCGGACTTCAACAAGCTGACGCCGCTCTACCCGCAGGAGCGCCTGCGCCTGGAGACCGAGCCGAACATCCTCACCACGCGGATCATCGACCTCGTCTCCCCGATCGGCAAGGGCCAGCGCGGTCTCATCGTCTCGCCGCCGAAGGCCGGCAAGACGATGGTGCTGCAGGCGATCGCCAACGCGATCACCCGCAACAACCCCGAGTGCCACCTGATGGTCGTGCTCGTGGACGAGCGGCCCGAAGAGGTCACCGACATGCAGCGTTCGGTCAAGGGCGAGGTCATCCACTCGACCTTCGACCGTCCCGCCGAGGACCACACCACGGTCGCCGAGCTCGCCATCGAGCGCGCCAAGCGCCTGGTGGAGCTGGGCCACGACGTGGTCGTCCTGCTCGACTCGATCACCCGGCTCGGCCGCGCCTACAACCTGGCGGCCCCGGCGTCCGGGCGCATCCTGTCGGGTGGTGTCGACTCCACGGCCCTCTACCCGCCCAAGCGCTTCTTCGGCGCCGCCCGCAACATCGAGAACGGCGGCTCGCTGACGATCCTCGCCACGGCCCTGGTCGAGACCGGGTCCAAGATGGACGAGGTCATCTTCGAGGAGTTCAAGGGTACCGGCAACATGGAGCTCAAGCTCAACCGGTCCCTGGCCGACAAGCGCATCTTCCCCGCGGTGGACGTCGACGCGTCCGGCACCCGTAAGGAAGAGATCCTCATGGCGCGGGAAGAGCTCCAGGTCGTCTGGAAGCTGCGCCGGGTGCTGCACGCGCTCGACATGCAGCAGGCGCTGGAGCTGCTCCTCGACCGGATGAAGGACACCAAGTCCAACGCGGAGTTCCTGCTCCAGGTGCAGAAGACCACGGTCAACAACGACCGCGACTAGCGGCGGACGACCGGCAGGCGGCGGGGACGTCCCCGCCGCCTGTTCGCGTCCGCGGCGGCGCCGGCCCGGCGGGAATGCGGGGCGGCGCTGGACGGTTGAAGGATCTGGCACACTGGTAGCTGACCGATTTTCGCGGTACCGGCTCCCGCCCTCTGCGCTCCGTCGCACCTGCCTGGCGACCCGGCGACCGCACCCGAAAGGACAGCCATGAAGCGCGACATCCATCCTGACTACCACGTGACGCAGGTGACCTGCTCCTGCGGCAACACGTTCACCACCCGCAGCACCGCCAAGAACGGCGTCATCCACGCCGACGTCTGCTCTGCCTGCCACCCGTTCTACACCGGCAAGCAGAAGATCCTCGACACCGGTGGCCGGGTGGCGCGCTTCGAGAAGCGCTTCGGCAAGAAGGCCTCGGGCAAGTAGCTTCACCGACGCCGGCCCGACGCACGACCGTGCGGCGGGCCGGCGTTCTTGGTTGAACTCAGCCCACACGACGAAGGACCCGACGGTGAACCTCGACGAGTTGCTCAAGGAATACTCCGAGCTGGAGCTGCAGCTCGCCGACCCCGCCGTGCACGCCGACCAGTCCAGGGCCCGCACGCTCGGCAAGCGCTACGCCCAGCTCACCCCCATCGTCACCACCTACCGGGAGCTGGAGGCCGCCCGCGACGACCTCGTCGCGGCCAAGGAGCTGGCCGGCGAGGACGAGGGGTTCGCGGCCGAGGCGAAGGAGATCGAGGAGCGCCTGCCCAAGCTCGAAGAGCGGCTCAAGCACCTGCTCATCCCGCGTGATCCCAACGATGACAAGGACATCATCATGGAGATCAAGGCGGGCGAGGGAGGCGAGGAGTCCGCGCTGTTCGCCGGCGACCTGCTGCGCATGTATCTCCGCTACGCCGAGCGGATCGGCTGGAAGACCGAGATCATCGACAGTCAGCCGTCCGACCTGGGCGGCTACAAGGACGTCACCGTCGCGATCAAGGCCAAGGGCGACGAGGGCGTGTGGTCCAGGCTCAAGTACGAGGGCGGCGTTCACCGCGTGCAGCGGGTGCCCGTCACCGAGTCGCAGGGCCGCATCCACACCAGCGCCGCCGGCGTGCTCGTCTACCCGGAGGCCGAGGAGGTCGAGGTCCAGATCGACCCCAACGACCTGCGCATCGACGTCTACCGCTCCAGCGGCCCCGGCGGGCAGAGCGTCAACACCACCGACTCGGCGGTCCGCATCACCCACCTGCCGACCGGCGTGGTCGTCTCCTGCCAGAACGAGAAGAGCCAGCTGCAGAACAAGGAGTCGGCGCTGCGCATCCTGCGCGCCCGGCTGCTGGCCGTGGCCCAGGAGGAGGCCGACGCCGCCGCCCAGGCCGAGCGCAAGTCGCAGGTGCGCACCGTCGACCGTTCCGAGCGGATCCGCACCTACAACTTCCCCGAGAACCGCATCTCCGACCACCGCGTCGGCTTCAAGGCGTATAACCTCGACCAGGTTCTCGACGGAGAGCTCAACGCCGTCACCCAGTCCCTCATCGACGCCGAGATGGCGGAGAAGCTCGCACAACACTCATGACATTTCTGCTGGACGAGATCGCCCTCGCCACCGCCCGGCTGGCGGAGGCGGGTGTGCCGTCCCCCCGCACCGACGCCGAGGAGATCGCGGCGTTCGTCCACGGCGTGCGCAGGAGCGAGCTCCACACCGTCAAGGACGCCGACTTCGACGCGCTGTTCTGGGAGGGCGTCGCGCGGCGTGAGGCCCGCGAACCGCTCCAGCACATCACCGGCCACGCCTACTTCCGCTACCTCGACCTGGCCGTCGGCCCCGGGGTCTTCGTGCCCCGCCCCGAGACCGAGGTGATGGCCGGCTGGGCCATCGAGACGCTGCGCGCGATGGACGTCACCGCGCCGCTCGTCGTCGACCTCGGCACCGGCTCCGGCGCGATCGCGCTGTCCATCGCGCAGGAGGTGGCGCTGTCCGAGGTGCACGCCGTCGAGGTGGACCCCGACGCCTACACCTGGGCCAAGCGCAACATCTCCGAACACGGTCAAGGCCGCACCCACCTGCACCCGGAGGACCTGGCCGAGGCCCTGCCCGAGCTCAACGGCAAGGTCGACCTGGTCATCTCCAACCCGCCGTACATCCCGCCCGGAGCCGTGCCGCGCGACCCCGAGGTGCGCGACTACGACCCGGTCCGGGCCCTCTACGGCACCGGAGACGACGGTCTCGGCGAGGTGCGGGCCGTCGAGCGCACCGCGCGCCGCCTGCTGCGCCCCGGCGGCTGGGTCGCCGTCGAGCACGCCGACGAGCAGGGCAGGGCCGTCTACCTGCAGTTCTCCGAAGACAACGGCTGGCGCGACGTGCGGCTGCGCCAGGATCTCACCCGCAGGGATCGATTCGTCACCGCACGGCTCGGCCAGGACTAGGATGCACGCCAGCGGCGCGGCCCTCCGGACGACGCCGAACGAGGGGAAGGAGGCGGCCTCGCAGGACACCGCCCGCGGGCGGAGTGAGGCAACGAGACCGTGACCAAGCGCTTTGACTGCAGCGACCTCGACCAGCGGGCGGAGGGCCTCCGGGAGGCCGCAGAAGCCGCCCGGCGCGGCGACCTCGTCGTGCTGCCGACCGACACGGTGTACGGGATCGGCGCCGACGCCTTCACCGCCGCGGCCGTCACCGCACTCCTGACGGCCAAGGGCCGCGGCCGTGACATGCCGCCGCCCGTGCTCGTCGGCACCGTACGCGCCGCGAACGCCCTCGTCGAGGACCTCGGCCCCTACGGGCAGGATCTGATCGACGCCTTCTGGCCCGGGCCGCTGACCCTCGTCTGCAAGGCCAACCGCGCCCTGTCGTGGGACCTCGGCGACACCAAGGGCACCGTCGCCCTGCGCATGCCGCTCCACCCGGTGGCGCTCGACCTGCTCAAGGAGACCGGCCCGCTGGCCGTCTCCAGCGCCAACCGCTCGGGCTCCCCGGCCGCGGTCACCGCTGAGGAGGCGGAGCAGCAGCTCGGCGACTCCGTCGCCGTCTACCTCGACGGCGGCAAGTCCGGCGACAACACCCCGTCGTCGATCCTCGACCTGACCACCGCCGTACCGAGGCTCCTGCGCCGCGGCGCCATCCCGGTGGAGAAACTGCGCGGCATCATCGGGTACGTCGCCACCGACGCCTGACCGATACCGTCTGCTTATCCCGCCTGCGTGGTGGGCGGCGGCCCGCATACGGTGAGACCCGGGAGCAGCGACGTCCGGGAGTGGCCCATGGGCAAGTTCGACGGCATGGATCCCCAGCTCGTCCGCGAGCTGCTGGCGGAGACCAAACGGGCGGCCGTCGACCTGCGGGAGACCGAGGGGCGCGTCTCGCGGATCATGTCCAGGGCGGGCCTCCCCCTCCAGACCACGCATCGGCCCGTGCAGGTCGCGGAGGAGGCGGACCGGATGGTCAAGGACGTCTCCGCCCGCCTGGACCTCCTGGAGAAGCGCGCCGCCGGCGAGAACCGCCGCACCGACCCTCCCACCGACGGCCCTCGTGACACCCAACCAGACGCCCGCGACCCCAAACCGGACCCCGACGGCCGGGGTGAGAAGCCCGGCGCGGATGGGCGGGATGAGAAGCCTGGCGCGGATCGGCGGGATGAGAAGCCGGATCGGAGTCAGCCGGAAGGCCGGGACGGTAAGCCGGACCCCGACGCCCGGGGCGAGAAGCCCGGCGCGGATGGGCGGGATGAGAAGCCTGGCGCGGATCGGCGGGATGAGAAGCCGGATCGGAGTCAGCCGGAAGGCCGGGACGGTAAGCCGGACGCCGACGGCCGAGGGGAGAAGCCCGACGCGGATGCCCGGGGCGAGAAGCCCGACGCAGATGGGCGGGGCGAGAAGCCCGACGCGGACCGGCCCGATGCCAAGCCCGATGGGGATGGCGAGCGGGACGGGAAGTGCGACGACACCGGGGCGCGTGATGACAGGCTCGGTCAGGGCAAGCCGGACGCGGATCAGGGGGCGCCGGACGCCGAGCGGAGGGAGCCGTACCCGGACACCGGGGAGAAGCCCGATGCGAGGGATCAAGAGAAGCCGGACGTGGGAGACCGGGGGACGCCGGAAGAGGACCGGTCCGGCGCCAGGCCGGAGGATGACGGCCGGCGGGACGGGGTGTGCGACAACCGGCCGGGGACCGAGAAGCCCGACGTCGGCGAGCCGAGAGACGGATCAAATCAGAACATCGCCGACACCCCGGCCAAGGATCACCCGGACGACATCGACACCACCAGGCCCCGGGTCGTCGAGGTCGACGGGGTCAAGGTCATCCAGGTGCCTCTCGATCCGCCCACAGCGAGGGAACTGGAGAGCCTGCTCGACAACCTCGACCGTGCCCAGCCGGCCGACATGCCCACCGTGGGCGGTCCCTGCGACGACGGAGCCTCCCGGGACGCCTCGCCTGGCGAGGGACGGTCAGTTCCGGAGAACGGCCGGGACGCCTCACCTGGTGAGGGACGGTCCGTTCCGGAGGGCGGCCGGGACGGGTCGCCTGCTGAGGGGCGCGGTCCCGAGAACGGCCAGAACGCCCCCTCGCGCGACGGCGGCACCGGCCTGGTGGTTCCACCCACCCCTGCCCCTGACGGCGGCGTCACGGCCGTCGTGAGCATCGACGTCCCGCTTCCTGACGACGGGGCCACGGCCGCTGTCAACGCATCGCTTTCTGACGATGGGGCCGCGGCCGCGGTCGTCGTCGACGCGTCGCTGGGTGGGGACGCGGTCGGCGTAGGCGTGGATGCCGCCCTTCCTGACGGTGCGACCTCGTACGGCGACCTGTCGTTCGCCGGAAGGGAAGGGGCGCGGTCCGGCGGGGGTGATGCGGCGGTCACCGCGGAGGAGTTGCGTGCGCTGATCGAGAACGCCGCGGACGGCCCGCCGATGGAGACGCCGGGCGCCGAGGTCCTGGACTGGGGGCCGGGTGCCGATGGTCCGCCGGGGCAGGTCGAGCCCGGTGGGCCGCGCCGGAGTGACGATGGGAGGAGCGCTTGATGTACGTGGATCCGCCCGCGCCGCGTCCCCGCGAGCTCGGCGAGATGCCGCCCGCCACCGCGACCGGTCCGCTGGACGAGCAGCCCAGGGTGTGGGAGTTCAACCCTGAGTACCAGCGGCTGGTCACCGCCTGGCAGGAGGCTCTGCCCCTGCTGGAGCAGCTCGCGTCCGCCGTGGACAAGGTCTACGCCAGGGCCAGGAGTCCGCAGACGTGGGACGCCCCGGTGGGTTCGCGCTATGTCGAGGACATCGGCCAGTGGCGGAACAGGGTCGCCCTCTACCGCCAGGCCGTGCTGACGGCCATCAGCGACGAGGCCGCCGACACGCCGCGGTGGATCCCCGCCCCCGCCGGCGCGCCGCACGCCTTCTCCTGAAGGAGGCGCCAAACTAGGACAAAGAGGTACGCCGCCGTACAGTGGGGTCATGGGTGCAGGACCCTTCTACGGCCCGGACTTCGGGCTCCTGGAGGAGCGGGACCCGGAGCTGGCCGGCGTGCTGCTCGACGAGGTCGAGCGGGTGCGCGGCGGCATCCAGCTCATCGCCAGCGAGAACTTCGCCTCGCCCGCCGTCCTGGCCGCCCTGGGCTCCACGCTGAGCAACAAGTACGCGGAGGGCTATCCGGGCAGCCGCTACTACGGCGGCTGCGAGGTCGTCGACCGGGCCGAGAGGCTGGCGGTGCGGCGGGCGCGCGAGCTGTTCGGCGCGGACCACGCCAACGTGCAGCCGCACTCGGGCTCGTCCGCCAACCTCGCCGCTTACGCGGCGCTGCTGCAGCCGGGCGACCGGATGCTCGCCATGGCGCTGCCGCACGGCGGCCATCTCACGCACGGCTCGCGGGCGAACTTCTCCGGCCGGTGGTTCGAGGTGGCCTCGTACGGGGTGCGGCGCGACACGGAGCTGATCGACTACGACGAGGTCAGGGACCTGGCGCTGCGGCACCGGCCCAAGGTGATCGTGTGCGGGGCGACGGCCTATCCGCGGCTGATCGACTACGGGGTGTTCCGGGGGATCGCCGACGAGGTGGGGGCGTGGCTGATGGCGGACGTGGCGCACCCGATGGGGCTGATCGCGGGCCGGGCGGTCCCGTCCCCGGTGCCGTACGCGGACGTCGTCACCTTCACCACCCACAAGACGCTGCGCGGCCCGCGCGGCGGCGGCATCCTGTGCACGGACGAGCTGGCCGCGCGCGTCGACCGGGCGGTGTTCCCGTTCACGCAGGGCGGGCCGATGATGCACGCGGTGGCGGCCAAGGCGGCGGCGTTCGGGGAGGCGATGCGGCCGGAGTTCGCCGCGTACGCCCGGCAGGTGATCGCCAACGCGCGGGCGCTGTGCGCGGCGCTGGCGGAGTCGGGGATGCGGCCGGTCGCCGGCGGCACCGACACCCACCTGGCGCTGATCGACGTGCGGGCGCTCGGGGTGACCGGCGCCGAGGCCGAGCGCAGGTGCGCGGCGGCGGGCATCACCCTCAACCGGAACGCGATCCCGTACGATCCCGAACCCGCGCGGGTGACCTCGGGCGTCCGCGTGGGCACACCGTGCGTCACCACGCAGGGTCTGGGACCGCGAGAGCTGGAGGAGGTGGGGACGCTGGTCGCCCGGGCGGTGCGTGAGCCGGAGGCGGCGGCGGACGTTCGGGAGCGGGTGTTGGCGCTGTCGGCCATACATCAGCCTTATATGAGCCAATAATAAGCTGGTCTGTGTCGTTTTCCGGTCACAGGCGGCCGGAGCATCCGGGAAACTAGGTCCGTGCGCGAATACCTGTTCATGGCACTCATCGCGGCGGCGGTGACGTATCTGCTGGTCCCGCTGGTGCGCCGCTTCGCGATCCGCATCGGCGCCGCCCCCGAGATCCGCGAACGCGACGTGCACACCACGCCCACGCCCAGGCTGGGCGGCCTGGCGATGTACGGAGGTCTGGTCGTCGGGCTGCTGGTGGCCGGCCAGCTGGACAACACCGGCGAGGCGCTGGCCGCCTCCGACGGCGAGCCGGTGCTGGCCCTGATCGTGGCGGGCGGCCTGATCACGCTGACCGGCTTCCTCGACGACTGGTGGGGCATGGACCCCTTCATCAAGCTGGCCGGGCAGATCGCCGCCGCCGGGGTGCTGGTCCACTTCGGGCTGCGGCTGACCTACATCCCGCTGCCGAAGGACTGGGGCGGCTCCACCAGCCTCGACTACACACTGAGCACGATCATCACGATCCTCGTCGTGGTGGTGGCGATCAACGCGGTCAACTTCGTCGACGGGCTCGACGGGCTCGCGGCGGGCATCGTGTGCATCGCCGGCATGGCGACCTGGGCCTACTCGATCTACCTCGGCCAGAACGTCAGCGGTGACCGCATCACCACCACCGCCGCCATCTCCGCCGTGCTCATCGGCGCCTGCGTCGGGTTCCTGCCGCACAACTTCCACCCGGCCAAGATCTTCATGGGCGACACCGGCGCCATGCTGATCGGGCTGGTGCTGGCCTCGTCGCTCGTCACGGTGATGCCGGTGGACCCGTCGGTCATCGAGGGCATCAACCGGTTCGGCGTGCTGCTGCCGCTGCTGGTGCCCGCCGCGGTGCTGGTGCTCCCGCTCATCGATCTGATAACGGCCGTGGTCCGCCGCACCTCCTACGGGATGTCGCCGTTCGCGCCCGACCGCGGCCACCTGCACCACCGGCTGATGGACATCGGCCACTCCCACCGGCAGTCCGTGCTCATCATGTACGCGTGGGCGTTCCTCTTCGCGTTCGGCATCTTCGCGATGTCGGTGGTCAGCGTGCCGGTGCTGGCCTTCCCGGTGGTGATTCTGCTCGCGCTCGGCGTGCTGGTGCTGATGGCCCTGCCGCGCTGGCGCGGCCGGGGCGGCGCGCACGCCTCGCGGGACAAGCCGTCGAGCGACGACGACGACGGCCCGCCCACCGGGCCGATGCCGCCGGTGAGACCGGAGACCGAGTTCGGCCGGCGGGTTCCGCCGCCGGGCGGGCCACAGGAGCCGACCAGCACCGATCCCCACTCGGTCATTCCGCTCTATCCGGGCCGTCCATGATCGCGCACTAGAAACGGCAGGTAAAAGCGGTCTTCTGTGAGCTTGTGATATCTTTCACGAGCAGGGCCTCCAGACGCTCGTGTCCTGGAGGTAGCAAACGCTCGCTTGATAACTGGCTGATGGAGCACCGATGCAGGCCAACGACGTGCGCGTACTGAAGAGCGCCGCGCTTCCCACCCTTGGGGTCGGGGCGATCGCGCTGGTCGCGGCCTTCGTCCTCGCCGGTGCCAAGGGAGCGCTGGGCGCCGCGATCGGCGTGCTCCTCGTGTGCGTCTTCTTCAGCGTCAGCGTGGTCGCCGTGTCGTACGCCGCCCGCGTCTCGCCCCAGCTGATGGCCATCGCCGCGATGGGCAGCTACCTCGTGAAGGTCATCGTCATCATGCTGATGCTGGCCACCTTCGGCGACACCACGCTGTGGAATCCGCAGGCGTTCGCCTGGACCGTGGTGGTCTGCACCATCGTGTGGACGGCCTTCGAGGTCCGCGCCTTCCTCAAGACCAAGATGCTGTACGTCGACCCCGACGCCAAAGTCCCCGGACAGGGCGACCGATGAGCCTGGTAAAAGACGGGGTCCGATATGACTAGTCCTCTGCCCGCCTGCTATCGTCAGGGCCGCGATGAGCGAACAGGAACGCCGACCGGAGACAGACGGTCGCGACTTCGCCGACGCCATGTGGTCAGTCCCCAGCTATCTTCTCGCCGGGATGGCGGTCTACGGCGGCATCGGGTGGTTGCTGGACCGCTGGCTCGACATGTCCGCGTTCTTCCCCATAGGCATCGTGCTGGGGCTGGTGCTGGCCGGCTACGCGGTCTACCGACGGCACGGTCGCTAGCCCCGCGCCGCGACCACTTCGCCGAGGAAACTCCTGTGATCCACTACGACGTTGAAGGGAACGCCGCGTGAGTGCGCTGACGGTCCTAGCACCACCGGGCGGAGAGTTCCGGGCGCCGACGCCCGACGAACTGTTCAACCTGGGTCCCATCGCCGGCATCGCCTGGCTGACGAAGCCGGTGCTGCTCGCCATCCTGAGCTCGATCCTGGTGATCGGCTTCTGCTGGGCGGCCTTCGCCAGCCCCAAGCTCGTGCCCAGGGGGGTCCAGAACGTCGCCGAGTACGGCTACATGTTCGTCCGCGACCAGGTCGCCCGCCCCTTCCTGGGCAAGGACGCCGACCGGTGGATGGGCCTGCTCGTCAGCGTCTTCTTCCTGGTCCTGGTCTGGAACGTCATGGGTGTCATCCCGTTCATCCAGTTCCCGGTCGCCTCGCACATCGCCTTCCCGGCCGTGCTCGCGATCTCGATCTACGTCCTCAAGGTCTACCTGGGCGTCAAGCACCAGGGCGGCATCGGCTACTTCAAGAACATGATGTTCCCTCCGGGACTGCCGAAGGCGATCTACCTGCTGCTGGCCCCGATCGAGTTCCTGTCGAACATGATCATCGCGCCGTTCACGCACGCGGTGCGACTGTTCGCGAACATGTTCGCGGGGCACATGCTGCTCGCCTTCTTCAGCATGGTGGGCTTCTGGTTCCTCTTCGAGAAGCTGACCCTGCCGGGCTCCGCCGTCGGCCTCGTCGGCGTGGTGATGACCATCATCCTCACCGGCTTCGAGATGTTCATCCAGTTCCTGCAGGCTTTCCTCTTCGCGATGCTGGCCGCGATGTACATCGGTGGCGCTCTGCACGCGGAGCACTGAGAACCACATACCGGAATATCCATGACCGGTGAGACTCCACTTCACCGGCCGTCCCAGTAAAGGAAAAAGAGCAATGGGTCTTCTCGCTGAGGTCTCCGGCAACGTCACCGCCATCGGTTACGGTCTCGCCGCCATCGGCCCCGGCATCGGCGTCGGCATCATCTTCGGTCAGGGCGTGCAGGCCATCGCGCGTCAGCCCGAGGCCTACGGCCTGATCCGCCAGAACATGCTCCTCGGCTTCGTTCTCACCGAGGCCCTCGCCCTGATCGGTCTGGTCGCGCCGTTCATCTTCGCGGCGCTCTGACGACCAGAAGAATCCCCTGACGAAAGGCTGCACCCATGATCATGGCAGCTACGCTCCACGCGGTGGTGGCTGAAGAGGGCACCAACCCTCTTCTCCCGCACACCTATGAGCTCGTCGTCGGTATCTTCGCGTTCCTGGTCGTCGTCCTCGTCGTCGGCAAGATCCTCGTCCCGCGCGTCCAGAAGACGCTGGCCGAGCGGACCGACGCCATCGAGGGCGGCATCAAGAGGGCGGAAGAGGCCCAGGCCCAGGCCCAGGCCCTGCAGCAGCAGTACGCCGAGCGGCTCGAAGAGGCCCGGCGAGAGGCGGCCCGGCTCCGCGAGGAGGCTCGCGAGCAGGCCGCGCAGATCAAGGCCGAGCTCCGCGAGGAGGCGCAGGCCGAGGCCCGTCGCCTCGTCGAGGCCGCGCACGCCCAGATCGAGGCCGACCGCCAGGCGGCGTTCGCCCAGCTCCGCACCGAGATCGGCCGCCTGTCCACCGACCTGGCCGGCCGCATCGTCGGCGAGTCGCTGGAGGACGAGGCCCGGCAGAGCCGCATCGTCGACCGGTTCCTCGACGAGCTGGAGAGCTCCAACGCGCAGGCGGTGCGCTAATGCGCGGCATGAGCAGGACGTCGCTGGCAGAGGTCGAGGAGCGCTTCAACGCGGTCGCGGGCAGCGCCGACCTCGGCGCGCTCTCCGACGAGCTGTTCGCGGTCGCGGATCTGCTCGACCGGGAGCACGGCCTGCGCCGGGCGCTGTCCGACCCGGCCAAGCCCGCCGAGCAGAAGGCGCAGACCGTGCGCGTGCTGCTGGAGGGCAAGGTCAGCGAGGCCGCGGTGGCCACCACCCAGGCGGCGGTCTCGGCCCGGTGGTCGCGCGTCGGTGACCTGGCCGACGTGCTGGAGCGGCTCGGCGTCGTCGCGGCGGCCGCCGAGGCGGAGAGCCTGAGCCGGCTCGACGACGTGGAGGACGAGCTCTTCCGCTTCGGCCGCATCGTGGCCGCCAACCCGGAGCTGCGCCGCGCGCTCAGCGACGCGGGCGCTCCTCAGGAGGGCAAGCGCGAGCTGCTGCGGTCGCTGCTCGACGGCAAGGTGACGCCGAGCACGTTGCGGCTCGTCACGCAGGCCGTCGCACATCCGCGAGGACGTAGCCTGGAAGCAGGGCTGGAGGAGTTCGGCCGCCTGGTGGCTCAGCAGAGCCGGCGCCTGGTCGCCGTGGTCCGCAGCGCGGTCGAGCTGAGCGAGGAGCAGAAGCGGCGCCTCGTCGCGTGGCTGCGCGCCTCCTACGGACGTGACGTGCACCTGAACGTCGAGGTGGACAAGCAGGTGCTCGGTGGATTCTCGGTCCGCATCGGCGACGAGATCATCGACACCACCATTGTGGGACGAATCGAAGAAGTCCGCCGCCGGTTGGCCGGCTAGGCGAAGAGGGAGACAGAGTAGAGATGGCGGAGCTTACGATCCGGCCGGACGAGATCCGGGACGCGCTTGAGCGCTTCGTCCAGGCGTACGAACCGGAAGGCGCCGCGCGCGAGGAGATCGGGACCGTCGTCGACGCCGGCGACGGAATCGCCCATGTCTCCGGCCTTCCCTCGGCGATGGCGAACGAGCTGCTCGAGTTCGAGAACGGCACGCGCGGCCTGGCACTGAACCTCGACCCCCGTGAGATCGGTGTCGTTATCCTCGGCGAGTTCGCCGGCATCGAGGAGGGCCAGACGGTCCGCCGGACGGGCGAGGTCCTGTCCGTGCCCGTCGGCGACAACTTCCTCGGCCGCGTCGTCGACCCCCTGGGCAAGCCACTCGACGGCAAGGGCGCGATCGAGCACGAGGAACTGCGGGCCCTGGAACTGCAGGCCCCGTCGGTCGTCCAGCGGCAGCCCGTGAAGGAGCCGCTGCAGACCGGCATCAAGGCGATCGACGCCATGACCCCGATCGGCCGCGGCCAGCGTCAGCTGATCATCGGCGACCGCGGCACCGGCAAGACCGCGATCGCCGTGGACACGATCCTCAACCAGCGCGAGGGCTGGCTGTCGGGCGACCCGGCCCGCCAGGTGCGCTGCGTCTACGTCGCCGTCGGCCAGAAGGGCTCGACGATCGCGCAGGTGCGGTCCCGTCTCGAGGAGGCGGGCGCGATGGAGTACACGACCATCGTCGCGGCCCCGGCCTCCGACCCCGCGGGTTACAAGTACATCGCCCCCTACGCCGGTTCGGCCATCGGCCAGCACTGGATGTACCAGGGCAAGCACGTTCTCATCATCTTCGACGACCTCACCAAGCAGGCCGACGCCTACCGCGCCGTCTCCCTGCTGCTGCGCCGCCCGCCGGGCCGCGAGGCGTTCCCCGGTGACGTCTTCTACCTCCACTCCCGTCTCCTGGAGCGCTGCGCCAAGCTCTCCAACGACATGGGCGCGGGCTCGATGACCGGTCTGCCGATCATCGAGACCAAGGGCAACGACGTGTCGGCGTTCATCCCGACCAACGTCATCTCCATCACCGATGGCCAGTGCTTCCTGGAGACCGACCTGTTCAACGCGGGCGTCCGCCCCGCGATCAACGTCGGTATCTCCGTCTCCCGAGTCGGCGGCTCCGCCCAGGTCAAGGCCATGCGCAAGGTGGCCGGCACGCTCAAGCTCTCCCTGTCGCAGTACCGCGACCTGGAGGCGTTCGCGGCCTTCGCCTCCGACCTCGACGCCGCCTCCCGGGCCCAGCTGGACCGCGGTCAGCGGCTGGTCGAGCTGCTCAAGCAGCCTCAGTACTCACCGTTCCCGGTCGAGCGTCAGGTCGTGTCGGTGTGGGCCGGCACCACCGGTGAGCTCGACGAGGTGCCGGTCGAGGACGTCCGCCGCTTCGAGACGGAGTTCCTCGACTACCTGGCCTCCTCGCACAAGGGCGTCTTCGACGGCATCCGTGAGACCAAGGAACTGCCCGACGACGCCGTGACCGCTCTCAAGGACGCCATTACGGAGTTCAAGAAGGGCTTCACCACCTCCTCGGGCGAGCTGCTGGTGAAGGACGAGCCGGTGGCGCCGCTCGGCGCCGACGAGGTCGGCCAGGAGAAGATCAAGAAGGTCGTCCGGCCGGCGGAGAAGAAGTAGGACATGGGTGCCCAGCTAAGGCTGCTGCGGCGGCGGATCAACTCGGTCAAGTCGACCGCGAAGATCACGCGCGCCCAGGAGCTCATCGCCTCCTCACGGATCGTGCGGGCGCAGCAACGGATGCAGGCGGCGCTGCCGTACGAGCGCGAGATCACTCGCGCCGTCACCGGCGTCGTCAGCAACGCGGCCAGCGTCGACCACCCGTTGACCGTGGCGAAGGAGAACCCCGCCAAGGCGGGCGTCCTCATCGTCACCAGTGACAGCGGGTTCTGCGGCGGCTTCAACGCCAACGTGCTGCGCGAGGCCGAGGCCCTGCGCGGGCTCATCGAGGGACGCGGGATGCAGTACATCCCGTTCGTCAGCGGAACCAAGGGTGTCACCTGGCACACCTTCCGCCAGCGCGAGATGGGCGGGCAGTGGACCGGTTTCTCCCGGAACCCGTCCTACGCCGACGCCAAGGAGATCGCGAACACGCTGATCGACTCCTTCAAGGACGACAACGGGATCGACGAGATCCACATCGTCTCGACCCAGTTCGTCTCGATGCTCACGCAGAACGTCGTGGTCAGGCGGATCCTGCCGCTGGAGGTCGAGGAGACCGAGGCGACGGAGTCCACCGCGATCCCTCCGTACTTCGAGTTCGAGCCGACCGCGGGCGACGTGCTGGAGTCGCTGCTGCCGCGCTACGTGGAGTCCCGCATCTTCACCGCGCTGCTGCAGTCCGCGGCCTCCGAGGAGGCCGCGCGGCGGCGCGCGATGAAGTCCGCGACCGACAACGCCAACGAGCTGATGCGGATTCTCACGCAGCAGATGAACCAGGCTCGCCAGGCGGAGATCACCCAGGAAATCAGCGAGATCGTCGGTGGCGCCAACGCGCTCGCTGACGCCGCAGCGGGGAAAGAGTGAAATGACTGCAGAGGCTGTTGAAACTGTAGAAACCCCCGCGGCCGGCACTGGCCGCGTGGCACGTGTCACCGGCGCCGTCGTCGACGTGGAGTTCTCCATCGACACGATGCCGGACATCTATAACGCGCTCAAGGTCGACGTGACCCTCGGTGGCGAGACCAGGACCCTGACGCTGGAAGTGGCCCAGCACCTGGGTGACAACCTCGTCCGGGCCATCTCCATGCAGCCCACCGACGGCCTGGTCCGCGGCCAGGCCGTGCTCGACACCGGCGGCCCGATCTCGGTGCCCGTCGGCGACGTCGTCAAGGGCCACGTGTGGAACGCGCTGGGCGAGACGCTCGACGTGCCCACCTCGTCCCTCAAGATCGAGGAGCGGTGGGGCATCCACCGTCCGTCCCCGCCCTTCGACCAGCTCGAGTCGCGCACCGAGCTGCTGGTCACCGGCATCAAGGTCATCGACCTGCTCACCCCGTACGTGCAGGGCGGCAAGATCGGCCTGTTCGGCGGCGCCGGCGTCGGCAAGACGGTTCTGATCCAGGAGATGATCCGCCGGGTCGCCCGTAACTTCGGCGGCACCTCCTGCTTCGCCGGTGTGGGCGAGCGTACCCGTGAGGGCAACGACCTCTGGCTGGAGATGGAGGAGGCGGACGTCCTCAAGGACACCGCGCTCGTCTTCGGCCAGATGGACGAGCCGCCGGGCACCCGGCTGCGGGTCGCGCTGTCGGCGCTGACCATGGCGGAGTACTTCCGCGACGTGCAGAAGCAGGACGTGCTGCTGTTCATCGACAACATCTTCCGCTTCACGCAGGCCGGTTCCGAGGTCTCCACCCTGCTCGGCCGTATGCCGTCCGCGGTGGGTTACCAGCCGACGCTGGCCGACGAGATGGGCGTGCTCCAGGAGCGCATCACCTCGACGCGCGGTCACTCGATCACCTCCATGCAGGCGATCTACGTGCCCGCCGACGACATCACCGACCCGGCCCCGCACAACGCGTTCGCGCACCTCGACGCGCAGACCGTTCTGTCCCGGCCGATCTCGGAGAAGGGCATCTACCCCGCGGTGGACCCGCTCGACTCCTCCTCCCGGATCCTCGACCCGCAGATCGTGGGCGAGGAGCACTACCGGGTGGCCCAGGAGACCAAGCGGATCCTGCAGAAGTACCGCGAGCTCCAGGACATCATCGCCATCCTCGGCATCGACGAGCTTTCCGAGGAGGACAAGGTCACCGTCCAGCGGGCCCGCCGCATCGAGCGCTTCCTGTCGCACCCGATGTACGCGGCCGAGGCCTTCACCGGCCAGCCGGGCGAGACCGTGCCGCTGGACGAGACCATCGCCTCGTTCAAGGGGCTGTGCGCGGGTGAGTACGACCACCTGCCCGAGCAGGCGTTCTTCATGGTCGGTGGCATCGACCAGGCCGTGGCCAAGGCCAAGGAACTCGAGCGCCGCTAAATCGCCCTCTTACGGTGGTGGCGCGGCGGCCGGCCGTGCCACCACCTGATCGGAAAGGAACCTACACAAGTGGCCAAGCTACGCGTAGGGGTTGTCTCACCCGAGCGTGAGATCTGGTCGGGCGAGGCCGACATGGTGATTGCCAAGACCGTGGACGGCGAGATCGGTATCATGCCGCAACACGCACCTGTTCTCGGCGTCCTCGTCGAAGGCGGCGTGCTCCGTGTGAAGCGGGAAGGCGAGAGCGACCTGGTCGCCGCCGTTCACGGGGGTTTCATCTCCGTGGCGGACGACGAGGTGTCGGTGCTCGCCGAGGCGGCCGAGCTCGGCTCCGAGGTCGACGTCGCGGCGGCCCGTGACGCTCTCGACCGGGCCCAGGCCTCGGTCGAGGCCAACCAGGAAGACGCCGACGCGGCGCTCGAGGCCAAGCGGGCTCGGGCACGGCTGCGGGCGGCGGGCGAAGAGGTCTGACTTTCACGAGCCTTGGGGGGCGGCATGGTGGCAACGTTGGTGATCTGCGCGCTGCTGGCCGTCGCCCTGAGTGCCCGGGTGTTTCTGGTTGCCCGCCGCGGCAACGTACCCTGCCGCCTGAAAGCGGGTGACGGGGGCTGGCGTGCCGGAGTGGCACGTTACGCCGACGGAGAGCTCCACTGGATTCCCCTCTGGGACGTGCGACTGAGGCCGCGCCACGCGATCGCGAGGCGCGGCCTCGTCGTTTCGGGGCGCAGGGAGCTCGACAACGGTCTGTACGCGGTCGACTGCTCGGGCTCGACCCGCGACGTCTCGCTGGCGATGAGCGCCGACGCGCTGACCGGTTTCCTGGCCTGGCTGGAGTCGGCGCCCCCGAGCGCCTATCTCGACGTCGCCTGAGGCGCGTCTAGCGGGTGGCGCCGGGCTTCCAGAGGATCTCGTCGCCGTCGTGGGCGATCCGGCACAGGATGAAGAGAAGGTCCGACAGCCGGTTGAGGTAGGTGGCCGTCAGCGGGTTCATGTCGTCGTGCTCGCCCAGGGCCGCCCAGGTGGTCCTTTCGGCGCGGCGGACGGTGACGCGGGCCAGGTGGAGCGCGGCCGTGGCGGGGTCGCCGCCCGGCAGGATGAAGCTCCGCAGCGGCTTGAGCCGCTCGTTGAAGTGGTCACACTGCTCCTCCAGCCAGTCGACGTAGGACTGCTCGACCCGTAGCGGCGGGAACTCGGGGTTCGGGGTCACCGGGCTGGACAGGTCGGCGCCGAGGTCGAACAGCTCGTTCTGGACGCGCCGCAGCACCGTCACCAGGTCGTCGGCCAGGGTGCCGTGCGACAGGGCCAGCCCGAGGTGGGCGTTGGCCTCCTCCACGTCGGCGTAGGCTGCGAGCCGCGGGTCGGTCTTCGACGTCCGGCTCATGTCGCCGAGCGTGGTCGTGCCGTCGTCCCCGGTCCGGGTGTAGATCCGGGATAGAACGACCGGTTTGTCGTTGTCTGGGCGCGTCATGCCTTCAGCGTAATGACAAATGTCATCCGGATCGGACGCGTACCGCACCCCAGGCCCCTGATTTCCGCAACTACCAGGTCGAATGCTGAATACGTCACTATCGGGACATGATGAAGGAGAGGACCTGATGCTTGAGATCAGCGGACTGCGCAAGCGCTTCGCCGGCTCCGCCGGGACGCCAGAAGGCAAGCAGGCCCTGGACGGGATCGGCTTCACCGTCCGGCCGGGGGAGATGTTCGGCTTCGTGGGCGCCAACGGCGCGGGCAAGTCGACGACCATGCGGATCGTGATGGGTGTGCTCAAGGCCGACTCCGGCACCGTGAGCTGGCGCGGAGAGCCCGTGACGCACGTCCACCGCCGGCGCTTCGGCTACATGCCCGAGGAGCGCGGGCTCTACCAGAAGATGCGCGCCAGTGAGCAGATCGAGTACTTCGGCCGGCTGCACGGGATGAGCCAGGACCGGGCCAAGAAGGCGACCGAGGACCTGCTGGAGCGGCTCGGGCTGACCGAGCGCAGGAACTCCAGCGTGGAGTCGCTCTCCCTGGGCAACCAGCAGCGCGTGCAGCTCGCCGTGGCGCTGGTGCACGACCCGGAGCTGCTGATCCTGGACGAGCCGTTCTCCGGCCTCGACCCGATCGCGGTCGACGCGCTGGCGACGGTGCTGCAGGAGCGGTGCCGCGGGGGCGTGCCGGTGATCTTCTCCAGCCACCAGCTCGAACTGGTGGAGCGCCTCTGCGACTCCGTGGGGATCGTCTCCGCGGGCCGGATGGTGGCCAGCGGCCCGGTCGACGAGCTGCGCGCCGCCGAGGGCGGCACGCTGCGGGTCGTGGTCCGCAACCCGGCTCCCGGGTGGGCCGACGGCCTGCCCGGCCTGGTGAGCGTGCAGGGTGACCGCCACGTGCTGGTCACCGAGGACGGCGACGACCAGGAGATCCTGCGCCGGGCCGTCAAGGCGGGACATGTCGAGCACTTCGGGGTCGAGCAGCCGACCCTCACCGAGATCTTCAAGGAGGCCGTGGCGTGAACGGGATGATGCTGGTCGCGCGCCGGGAGATCGTCACGCAGATCCGGACCCGGGCGTACATCTTCAGCCTGCTGATCACCGTGGTGATCGTGGGAGCCCTCGCGTTCGCGCCCAAGCTGTTCGACGGCCCCGACTCGTACACGCTGGGGACCGTCAACTCGCAGCAGCTGCCGCTGGAGGCGGCGGCGCCCGACATGGAGTTCGAGTGGCGCGCCTACCCCGACGAGGCGGCGGCGACGCGGGCCGTGCTCGACGGGGACGTGGACGCGGCCCTGGTCGACGGCAGCAAGGTGCTCACCGACGGGGAGATCGACACCGAGCTGGGCGTGCTGTTGCAGAGCACGCACCGGGAGGTGAAGCTGGGCGCCGCGGGAGTGAACATCGCCCCGCTGCAGGTGGAGTCCGTCGGCGCGGACACCCGGTACGAGGCCGCCAGGACGGGCATCGCGCTGGTGCTGGTCCTGGTGCTCTTCATGCTCATCATCGGGCAGGTCATGACGGTGGCCATGGGCGTGGTGGAGGAGAAGGGCAGCCGGATCGTGGAGATCCTGCTCAGCTCGGTGCGCCCGTGGCAGCTTCTCGGTGGCAAGATCATCGGACTGGGCGTGCTCGGCCTGATCAACCTCGGCTCGATCCTCGTGGTCGGCCTCGTGGCCTCCTACGTCTCCGGGTTCGCCGCCGACTTCCCGCCCGGCATGACCGGCATCATGGCCGGCGTGATCCTGTGGTTCGTGCTCGGCTACGCGTTCTTCGCCACGCTGGGCGCCGCGCTGGCCTCTCTGGTGTCCCGCCAGGAGGAGGTCGGCAACGTGATGTCGCCGATGACCATGGTCATCATGGCGGCCTACTTCGTGGCCTTCTACGCCGTCAACGACCCCACCGGGCCCGTCGCGACGATCGTCTCCTTCGTGCCGCCGTTCTCCTCCATGGTGATGCCGGTGCGGATGGCGGCCACCGAGGTGCCCCTGTGGGAGGTCGCGGCGTCGGTCGGGCTCATGGTGCTGGCCGTGCTCGCCACCCTGTCCTTCGGGGCCAAGGTGTACGAGCGCGCGGTGCTGCGCACCGGTGCCAGGGTGAAGCTCGGTGAAGTCCTCCGCGCGAAGTGATGGACGCGATCGAGCGGGCGCGCCGCAGGACCTGGTGGATGCTGGCGACGTTCGGGCCCTTCGTGTGGCTCTTCGTCGGCGCCCGCCTGGCCCTGTCGGCGGTCAGGGGAGACCCGCTCCCGTGGGCGCGCACCGCGGCCGCGCTGGTCCTGCTCGCCTGCTTCACCTGGCTCTACCTGCGGATCTGCACGGCCGTGATCGAACACCGGTATCCCACCCGTGAGGTGGTGGGAGCCGGCGCACTGGCCGTCGCGGCGGTGGCGGCCGGCGGCGCGGACCCGGCGTCCTTCGGCATGGCGCTGGTCGCGTGGCTGTCGGTGGCCTCGCTCGGGGTGCCGGCCTGGGCCGCCGTCCTCATGGCAGTGGGTACGGCGGGCGCGGGCGTCGCGCTCGGTCACCTGAACTACCTGATCGATCCGGACATGCTCGTGACCGGCGACTGGAGCGAGGGCAGGACCCTGCTGTTCCTCGGCGTCACCTACGGCCTCGTGTGCGCGGCCTTCCCGCCGGCCAACCGGCTGTGGATGTGGATGCTGGAGCTCACCATCCAGGCGCACCAGGGCAGGGAGGCGCACACCCGGCTCGCGCTGGCCGAGGAGCGGCTGCGCTTCTCCAGGGACCTGCACGACCTCGTCGGGCACCGGCTGTCCACGATCGCGGTCAAGGCCGGGCTGGCCGTGCGACTGTCGGACGCGGACGGGGACGCGGCCAGGGCGCAGATGGCCGAGGTCAGCGACCTCACCCGCCAGGCCCTGCGCGAGCTGCGGCAGGCCGTGCGCGGCTACCGGGATCTCGACCTGACCGCCGAGCTGAACAGCGTGAAGGACGTGCTCGAAGCGGCCGGCATCGACTGCCGCTGCCATCTGCCCTATCGCGATCCGCCCGGCGAGGTGGCCCCGATGTTCGCCTACGTGGTCCGGGAGGCGGTGACCAACGTGCTCAAGCACAGCGCGGCCACCTACTGCGACATCCTGGTACGGTTCACCGACGACCGGGCCGAGCTGCGGGTACGCAACGACGGGGCCGGGCCGCGTGACGGCGGCGACGCCGGCAGCGGGCTGACGGGGCTGAAGGAGCGGGTGGCGGCCCTCGACGGCGAGCTCACCGCCGGGCCCGCGGGCGACGGGGAGTTTCTGCTCACGGCGGTCGTGTCCCTGCCCGTACGTGGGTAGGGGATATAGGTCGGGGTCATATCCCCTATTCAAGGAGGTGGCATGCGCGTCCAGGGCAATCTGAAGGGTCAGGTGGTACGGCTCGGCAACCGGCTCGACGCGGGCACGTCGGAGGGAGTGCGGTCGCGCCTGCACGAGGCGGTGCAGTCCGGCGCCGGCGATCTTATCCTCGACCTGTCCGACCTGGAGATGATCGACGCGACGGGTCTCGGCGTGCTGGTGGGCACGCATCGGCTCGCGCTCGACGCCGAACGCCGCATGGTGCTGCGCGCGGTGCCCCCGCGGATCATGCGGATCCTGGCGGTGACCCGGCTGAACCGCGTTCTCCACGTCGAGGCGCCGGCCGCCGCGGTGGCGTGAATTTCCATTCCAGCGGCATTTACCAACAATTGCGGGCGGCCGTTATGGGGCCAGCGCTCTGAGGAAGAGATGTACGGCGACGCCCACGAGTTCGTCGAGCTCCGGCGGTTCCCCGGCCAGCAGCCATTCGATGAGGAGCTCCTGGAGCCCGCCTATTACGCCCAGCGCGACCAGCCGCCGATTCATCCCCGGCGCCTGCGGAAAATCGGCCCAGGCTTCCTCCACGAGCCGCGCGAAGGAGTCGATCGCCCGCTGCCGCGACATCATCAGCACATCGCCGGATCTGCGCACCTCCACATGCATGATCCGGGCCCTGCGCCAGTCGGCCGTGGCGAACTCGATATAGGCCCGGATTCCCGCCCTGATCCGGCCGTCGAGCGTGTTGGGCGCGTCCTGCAGGGCCTTGGAGACCACCGCCAGGCTTTCCTCGACGCAGCGCTCGTGCAGCGCCTGTAAGAGTTCCTCGCGGCCCCCGAAACATTCATAGAAGGCGCGGTTGGAGATCCGCGCCTCCGAGCACAGCCTTTCGATCGTCGTGGCCGCGAAACCTGGTTTCGCGTAGAGCGTGTAGGCGGCTGTCATCAGCCGCTCGCGTCTGTCGGCCAGCCTTTGTTCCGCTGACATTCCCCGGTAAGACCGGTTCACATTCCACCCGTCCAACATGATCGTGGCCCCCGAGCACACAATTATGGATGGATGATCGGATTGTGGAAAGGGCAGACAGATTACCTCTTACGTCGTCCGTGCAAGAACGTGACAACTTTGATCAGCCGCTCAAGCTCCTCGGGCTGCCGGGAGAACGAGGTCAGCCGCATTCCCGGCACCGCGAAGCGCTGCCGCGAGATGGACTTGGCGCGGGCGAACTCCCGCAGCCCGTCGGCGCCGTGGATGCGCCCGAAGCCGGAGTCGCCCGTACCGCCGAAGGGCAGCGAGGCCACGCCGGCGAACGAGATGACCGAGTTGACGGCCGCCATCCCGGTGCGCATGGCGCGCGCCAGCCGCATCGCCCGGCGCCTGTCACCGGAGAACACGGTGCCCGCCAGCCCGTACGTCGTGTCGTTGGCCAGCTCCAGCGCCTCCTGCGCGTCCTTGGTGCGGCGCACCGTGATCGTCGGACCGAACGTCTCCTCGCGCACCGAGGGGGAGTCCTCCGGCACATCCTCCACGACCACAGGGTCGACGTACGGCGGCCGCACCGAGTCCGGGCCGCCCGTGACCGTGCGGCCTGACTTGGTCGCGTCGTCGATGTGCCGTTTGATGATGTCGAGCTGCCCCGGCATGGTGATCGGCCCGTAGTGCTCGCCCGCCTTCACCGTGGCGACCCGCTCCGACAGCGTCCGCATGAACGGCTCGTACACGGCGTCGACCACGTACACCCGCTCCACGCCCACGCACGTCTGGCCCGCGTTCGCCAGCGCGCCCCACAGGCACGCGTCGACCGCGGCCTCGATGTCGGCGCCGGCGTCCACGATGAACGCGTCCTTGCCGCCGCACTCGGCCACCATCGGCGTCAGGTTCTCCGCGCAGGCCGCCATCACCCGCTTGGCCGTCGCCGTGGAGCCGGTGAAGGCGATCTTCTTGACCCGGGGGTCGCGTGCCAGGAACGCGCCCGTCTCACCCAGCCCCGTCACCGTCTGGAACACCGGCCGCTCCGGCACCGCCTCCGCGAACAGCTCCGCCAGCTTCACCCCCACCCCGGGCGTGAACTCGCTCGGCTTGAACACCACGGCGTTGCCCGCCGCGAGCGCGTAGGCGATCGACCCCATCGGGGTGAACACCGGATAGTTCCACGGCCCGATGATCCCGACGACGCCCAGGGGGAGGTACTCCAGCGTGGCCGCCAGGTTGGCGCCGATCATCCCGCCCGAGACCCGGCGCGGCCCGAGCACCTTGCGGGCGTTGCGGGCGGCCCAGTCGATGTGCGTGATCGCCAGCACGATCTCCAGAGTGGCGTCCGCGACCGGTTTGCCCGTCTCTTCGTGTACCAGCTGAGCCAGGGCCCGCAGTTCGCGCGTCACGATCGCCTTGTAGTCCAGCAGCCTGCGCCTGCGTCCCGCGTGACCCAGCTCCTCCCACCAGACGGCGGCCTCCTGCGCCCGGCCGACCGCTTCGCGCACGGCTTCGGCGTCATGCTTCTGGTGGCTGCCGACGACCGTGCCGGTCGCCGGGTTCAGGGATTCGAACGTGAGCGTCGTCATGACGCCACGATAGGCCCGTAAGGCTTTGCTTACTAGCCGCCCCCTGACGCACGGGTCCGGCCGGCCTTCACGGCGTCGATCCGGCTCACGGCTGACGGGGGCGCGACGCCGTCCCGCGAACGCGTCAGAACAGGGTCGGGTTCTCCGGCTCGATGCCGCGCAGCGCGGCGTAGTCGAGCGTGACGCACTCGATGCCCCGGTCGGCCGCCAGCACCCGGGCCTGTGGCTTGATCTCCTGCGCGGCGAACACCCCGCGCACCGGGGCCAGCAGCGGGTCGCGGTTGAGCAGCTCCAGATAGCGGGTGAGCTGCTCGACGCCGTCGATCTCACCCCGGCGCTTGATCTCCACCGCCACCGTGGCGCTCTTGGCGTCGCGGCACAGGATGTCGACCGGGCCGATGGCCGTCATGTACTCGCGCCGGATGAGCGTGTAGCCCTCGCCGAGGGTGGTGATGTGCTCGGCGAGCAGCTCCTGCAGGTGGGCCTCGACGCCGTCCTTGATGAGCCCGGGGTCGACGCCCAGCTCGTGGGAGGAGTCGTGGAGGATCTCGGCCATCGTCAGCACCAGCTTCTCGCCGGTCTTGCCGTGGGTGACGGTCCAGGTCTCGCCGTCCTCCTTGAGCTTGCACGGCGGGTTCATCCAGTTGAGCGGCTTGAAGGCGCGGTCGTCGGCGTGGATCGACACGCTGCCGTCGGCCTTGATGAGCACGAGCCTGGGGGCCATCGGCAGGTGTGCCGTGAGCCGTCCGATGTAGTCGACGCTGCAACGCGCGATGACCAGCCGCATGAGAGTCCACCCTAGCGGCTCTGTAAAACTACGAGCATGGCGTTTGAAATGGTGGGAGTGGTCGGACTCGGCACGATGGGTGCCGGAATCGCGGAAGTGTTCGCCCGGGGCGGGCTGCGGGTCATCGGAGTGGAGGCCGACGCCGACGCGCTGGCCCGCGGCCGGGGCCACCTGGAGAGATCGACGCAGCGCGCCGTCGACCGGGGCAAGCTGACGCCCGCCGACCGCGACGCGGTCCTGGGCCGGATCACCCTCACCACCGCCAGGGAGGACCTGCGGGAGGCGGACCTGGTGGTCGAGGCCATCCCCGAGGTGCTCGGCCACAAGACGGCGCTGATGCGCGACCTGGACGGCATCTGCAAACCGGAGACTGTGCTGGCCACCAACACCTCCTCGCTGTCCGTCACCGCGATCGCCGCCGCCACCGGGCGGCCCGGCCGGGTGGTGGGCCTCCACTTCTTCAACCCGGCCCCGGTCATGCGGCTGGCCGAGGTGGTCCGTACGGTCGTGACCGACGCCGACGTGGTGCCGGCGATGCGGGAGCTGGCCGTACGGCTCGGCAAGACGGCGGTGGTGGTCGGCGACCGCGCCGGGTTCGTGGTGAACCGGCTGCTGCTGCCCTACCTGAACCACGCCGCCGTGCTGATGGAGCAGGGCGTGGCCGGGCGCGACGACATCGACGCGGCGATGCGTCACGGCGCGGGGCTGCCCATGGGCCCGTTCGAGCTGCTCGACCTGATCGGGCTCGACACCGCGTACGAGATCATGGGCGTGCTGTTCGACGAGACCCGCGACCGCCGCCACGCGCCTGCGCCGGTGCTGCGCGAGCTGGTCTCGGCGCGGCTGCTGGGCCGCAAGACCGGGCGCGGCTTCCACGGCGCCGATCCCCGGCCGCACGAACCCGCCAAGTCCTCGGTGATCACCTTCGACATCGCCGGATCGGGCGGCGGCGAGCTGGCGGAGCGGCTGCGCGCGGCCGGGTTCAAGTCGGCCGAGGAGCCCGACGTGCTGCTCCGCCTGGCCGACCGGCCGATGATCGAGCACGCCGTCCAGCTCCGCGACCCGGCCAGGATGGTCGGCGTCCACCTGGTGGGCGGCCGGGTGGCCGAGGTCGTCTCCACGGTCCTCACCTCGCCGGAGGCGGCCCACGCGGCCGCCGACCTGATGAAGGTGATCGGGCTGACGCCGGTGGCGTGCAGGGACCGGGCGGGGTTCGTGGTGGACGCGCTGCTCTACCCGTACCTCAACGACGCCGTGCGGATGTACGAGTCCGGCTACGCCTCGATCGACGAGATCGACTCCGCCATGCGGCTGGGCTGCGGCTACCCGGCGGGGCCGTTCGAGACGCTCGAGACCATCGGCCTCGACACGGTCCGGGAGGGGCTGCGGGCCCTGTACGCGGAGTACCGCGAGCCGGCCTTCGCCCCGGCGCCGCTGCTCGACCAGCTCGTCACGGCGGGCGTGCGCGCCTTCCCGCGGCCATGAGCCCGCGCCGCGCCCGGCGCAGGGAGCACACCCGGCCCGCCGTCGTCCCGCCCAGCGCCGACCGGGTGGAGGAGTGGCCGGACGGCGAGTGGAAGGTGCGCTCGCTCACCGGCCAGGCGTCGACCAAGGACTACCGCTGTCCCGGCTGCGACCAGGAGATCCGGGGCGGCCGGCCGCATCTGGTCACCTGGCCCGACTGGCCGGGCGGCGAGGAGGAACGCCGCCACTGGCATCCGGTGTGCTGGCGCAAGAGACTGGACCGCGGCCCCGGCCGCAGCCGCTACTGACGACGAAGGAGTGACGTGGAGATTCGCGCGGCGACCGTGCTTCCCGCCCGGCGTGAGCCGATCGAGCTGCACACCGGCGACGGCCTGACCCTGGTCGGCGAGCTGGCCCTGCCCGAGGAACGGCCTCCGGTGGCGACCCTGGTGACGCTGCATCCGCTGCCGACCCACGGCGGCTTCATGGACAGCCATGTCTACAAGAAGGCCGCCAACCGGCTGCCGGCGCTGGCCGACCTGGCGGTGCTGCGCTTCAACACCCGCGGCACCTCCTCCGACCGCGGCACCTCCCAGGGCGCGTTCGACGGCGGCGAGGGCGAGCGGTTCGACGTGGCCGCGGCGCTGGAGTACGCCGAGTTCCACGACCTGCCCAGGGTCTGGGTGGTCGGCTGGTCGTTCGGCAGCGAGCTGGCGCTCAAGTGGGCCCACGATCCCCTGGTGGAGGGGGCCATCCTGCTGTCGCCGCCGCTGCACAGGGCCACCGACGCCGACCTCGACGCCTGGGCCCGGTTCGGCCGGCCGCTGATCGCGCTGGTGCCCGAGTTCGACGACTACCTGCGCCCCGAGGAGGCCGAGCGCCGCTTCGCCCGGGTGCCGCAGGCCGAGGTGGTCGGCGTCGAGGGAGCCAAGCACCTGTGGGTGGGCGAGCCGTACGTGCGCATCGTGCTCGACGAGATCGTCCGCCGCGTCGTACCGGACCGTTACCCCCTCCCCACCGAGATCTGAGCCTCATAGAATCTCGTTCGGTCCGTACGGAGGAGGCATCGTGGGCGCGTTCGCTCTAGACGGTAAGAAGGCCCTGGTCACCGGGGCGTCGAAGGGCATCGGCAAGGCCATCGCGCTCGCGTTCGCCGACGCCGGGGCCGACGTGGCGCTGACCGCGCGCTCGGCCGACGCGCTCGCCGAACTGGCCGGCGAGATCCGGGCGCGCGGCCGCCAGGCCGTGGCCATCCCCGCCGACCTGACCGACAGGGACACCGCCGCCGCGACCGTGCGCGCGGCCATCGCCGGGCTGGGCCACCTCGACATCGTGGTCAACAACGCCGGTGGGTCCAACTTCCTGGTCGAGTTCAAGGACCTGCGGCTGAGCGGCTGGGACAAGATCATGCGGCTCAACCTCGACTCGGCCATGGCCGTCTGCCACGCCGCCGCGCCCCACCTGCTCGGACGCGGCAGCGGCTCGGTGATCAACATCGCCTCCGCGGCCGCGCTCGGCGCGCCCTTCCTGGCCCCGTACGCGGCCGCCAAGGCGGGCCTGGTGGCCCTGACCAAGACGCTCGCCCTGGAGTGGGCGGCGGCGGGCGTGCGGGTCAACGCCCTTCTGCCGGGCTGGACCGCCACGGACCTCAACCGCAACCTCTGGGATGACGGGAACGGCGGCCTGGCGACGGTCTCCGGCGTGCCGATGCGCCGCTGGGGCACCGTCGAGGAGATCGCCCGGCCCGCCGTGTTCCTCGCCGGTGACGCCTCGTCCTACATGACCGGGCAGACGCTGATCGTCGACGGCGGACTGACCACTGCCTGACGAACCGGACGGTCCATTCCCGGCATATCGGCATGGGCATGGAGTGAATGTCGCGGCGAACCGGGCTACCGTGAGGTCCGTGCAGCTCTACACGAGAACAGCCGGGAGCGGACTCCCGCTCGTACTGCTCCACGCGTTCCCGCTCTCCTCGGCCATGTGGCTGGCCCAGCGGGAGGGTCTGGCCAGGGCGTGCCGGGTCATCACCCCCGACCTGCGCGGCTTCGGCGGGTCACGGCTCGGCGACGACGAGCCGTCGATCGACCTCATGGCCGACGACGTCGCCCGCATGCTCGACGACGAGGGCGTCGAGCGGGCGGTCGTCGGCGGCCTGTCGATGGGCGGCTACGTCGCCATGGCCTTCTGCCGCCGCCACCCCGACCGGGTGCTGGGCGTCATCCTGGCCGGCACCAAGGCGAGCCCCGACACCGAGCCCGCCCGCGACAACCGCGAGCGCATCGCCAGGGCGGTGCTCGCCGACGGCAGCGACGTGCTGGTCAAGGAGGTGCTTCCAGCCCTGATCGGGACCACCACCAAGCAGCGCAGGGCCATGGTGTTCGGCCGGGTCAAGGGGCTCGTGCAGGCGGCGCCGCCCCAGGCCGCGGCCTGGGCGCAGCGCGCGATGGCCGCCCGGCCCGACTCCTTCGACACGCTGGCCGCGCTCAAGGTGCCCGCGCTGGTGCTGGTGGGCGACGAGGACGAGCTGGCGCCGCCGCCGGACGCGCAGGCCATGGCGGAGGCGGTGCCGGAAGGGCGGCTGGAGGTCATCGCCAAGGCCGGTCACCTGGTCGCCGTCGAGCAGCCCGAGGCGTTCAACGCGGCCGTGGAGCGCTTCCTCAGCTCCGAGCTTGCCGGGGTATCACGATCTCACGGATGATCAGGGCGATCGCGGCGGCCACCGGGATGGCCAGCAGCGCGCCCACGATGCCCAGCAGGGCGCCGCCCACCAGGGCGGCGATCACCGTCACCGCCGGCGTCACGTCGACCGAGCGCTTCATCACCCGCGGGTAGATGACGTAGTTCTCGATCTGCTGGTAGATCACGAAGAAGATCGCGCAGGCGAGGCCCGCGGGCACCGAGCCGAGCAGCGCCACGCCGGTCACCAACACGGCTCCGATCGTGGCGCCGACCAGCGGGATCAGGTCGGTCAGGGCCACCACGAGGGCGAGGGCGAGCGCGTACTCGACGCCCACGATCGACAGGAAGACCCACGTCAGCACGCCGGCGATGACCGAGATGAGGATGTTGCCGGCGACGTAGCCGCCGATGCCGCCGAGGATCTGCTCGGCGATCGCCCCGGTGCGGTCACGGCGCGAGGCGGGGACCAGCTTGAGCAGGTAGGCCTTGATCGTGTGCAGCGAGCCCAGGAAGTAGAGCATGAGCACCAGCAGCGTGATCGTGGTGAACAGGCCGTCGAGCACCACCAGCCCGGCGCCCACCACGCCGGTGGCCAGCGACGGGCCGAGGGTGCTCGTGACGAACGAGGCCAGCTGCGGCAGGATCTGGTAATCGGCGTCGAGTTCGCGCAGCGTCGGATGGCTGCTCAGCTCCCTGACGTACTCCGGCACGGCCGCCACGAAGTCGGCGAGCTGCCGGCTGACCGGCGGCACCACGGCCAGGCCGAACAGCACGAACGCCACGATCACCGCGGCGAACACGGACGTGATCGCCCACCGCCTGGCCAGGCCGCGCCGCTGCAGCGCCTCCACCGCCGGGTTCAGCCCGACGGCCAGGAACATCGCCACCACGATCAGGATGATCACGCTCAGCGAGCTGACGACCATCTGGGCGAGCGCGATGGCGGTCAGCACCCCGAGCCCGCCGGTCAGCCCGAACAGGAACGGCCCCCGGACCAGCGGCTTCCCCGGCATCCCGTACCCGTCAGGAGGGAACCCCGTCCCGTCGGTCGTCGGCCCGCCGCCGCCTGCGGGCGGCGGCGCGGCGGGATCGGCTGTCGCGGTCACGGGCTCTCCTGCACCAGGGGGCACAACGAGAGAGAGCCTAGCGACCTCGGTCACCAGGCTCTCTCATCTTGTGCGATCAATCCCGTGTAGGACGCCTCAGCGGCGGGCGCGGCCGGTTACTCCTGCCACCACTCGGCGTCGTCGTCAGCCTTGCTCTCGGCCTTGGCGGGCGCGGCGATCGGAGCCGGGCGGTCGTCGACCGTCGCGGCGGCCAGGGCCGGCTTGGGCGGGGCCGCGGTGACGGCGGGCTCGGGGTCGAGGCCCGGCAGGGCGGCGCCGCCGAGCAGCTGGCGCAGCTGCGCCAGGTGGCTGGTGATGCTGTCGCGCTGGCGGGTCAGCTCGTCGACCTGGCGCTGCATCGAGGTGCGGGTGCGCTCGGCCTCGTTCTTCGCCTCGGTGACGATCGTCTCGGCGCTGCTCTTGGCCTCGCTGACGATCTGCTCGGAGCTCTTGCGGGCGTTG
This sequence comes from Nonomuraea sp. CA-218870, assembly GCF_050936535.1. NCBI lineage: Bacteria > Bacillati > Actinomycetota > Actinomycetes > Streptosporangiales > Streptosporangiaceae > Nonomuraea > Nonomuraea sp. CA-218870. Next base: position 2,145,830 of record NZ_JBNJMN010000001.1, read on the forward strand.
GCGACCAGCTGCTTGGCGTGCAGATCGGCCTCGCGGCGGGTCTGCTCGGCCTGCTGGGTCGCCTTGGTGGCCCGGGACTCGGCGGTGGCGGCGCGCTGCTCGGCCTCGGCCACCAGCTTCTGCGTCGCGGCCTGCGTGGCGGCGTGGCGCTCGGCCTCCTGGCGCTCCGCCTCCTCGCGCCGGGAGGCGAGCTGGATCTCGAACTCGGCCTCGTCCTGCGCCCGCTTGGCCTCGGACTCCTCCAGGACCCGCTGCGCCTGCGCGCGCATCTCGTCGGCCTGCCGCTTGGCGGTGGTGAGCACCTCGTCGCGCTCGCGCTTGGTCGAGGCGCGCAGCTGGGCCACCTCGCGCTCGGTGGTGGTGCGCAGCTTGGCGATCTCACGCTCGGCGTCGGCGCGCTTCTCGGCGACCTCGTGGTCGGCGGTGGCGCGGAGCTTGGCCACCTCGCGCTCGGTGGTCGCCGTCAGCTCGTCGGCCTCCCGGCGGGCGGTCGAGCGGATCTCCTCGGCGTCGCGCTCGGCGCTCGTGCGCATCTCCTCGCTCTCGCGCGTCGCCTGCGCCCGCTTCTCGGCCGCCTCGGCCTCCGCGGCGGCGCGCAGATCGGCCGCCTCCACCTTGGCCGCGGCCTTGATCTCGTTGGCCTCGGACCTGGCGGCCTGGACGAGCTCGGTGGCCTGCTCCTCGGCCAGGCGCAGGAGCTGCTCGATGCGGGCGCCGAGACCGGAGTAGGTGGGCCGCTCCTGCTCCTGCAGCTGGCGCTGGGAGTCGGACAGCTCTCGCTGCAAGGAAGTGGCCTGCTCGCGGGCCTGGCGCAGTTCGGCGTCGAGCTGCTTCAGGTGATCGTGGACCTGATGCCGGTCATAACCTCGGAGCACCACGTCGAACTCGCGGGCTGGTGCGTCTTCGAAGAAGTTGTTGAGCTGGGCGTCGATGTCGGACTGCATGGAGGCTCGATCCTGGGTTGTCGAGACGGCTACACGGGCCGGACGGGGGGTTCGGGGCATCCGAGCCTGGAGCCCGTGCCTCGCGGCAGGCTCCATGTCCGGTGGAAAGCCAGCGTACTCCGCCGATGCCGAGTGCGAAGCCCCGTCCGGGTTTCTGCATGACCAGTTACTAATGAACGAATTTTGTGTTTGCTAGCTCTTGGCCGCTTGCACCAACTCGGTCAGCATTCCTCCCACATCCTTGGGGTGCAGAAACGCGATCTGCGATCCCATGGAGCCGTGCCTGGGGCTCTCGTCGAGCAGGCGCACACCTTTGCCGCCGATCTTAGACATGGCCTCGGAGACGTCCGGCACGCCGAACGCCACATGGTGGACTCCCTCACCCCTCTTGGCCAGGAATTTCCCCACGGGCGAATCGGGCGACAGCGGCTCGAGCAGCTGGATGTAGGAGCCGCCGCCGTCGGCGTCGGCGATCCGCAGCATGGCCTCCTTCACGCCCTGCTCCTCGTTGACCTCCCTGGCCACCACCTCCAGCTCGAACAGCCCGGAGAAGAGCGCGATCTGCTCCTCGAGGTCGTGGCACGCGATCCCGATGTGGTCGATGCGCATGAACATGTGTGGCCCACCTCCATAGCGAACACCCTGCTACCGCTAGGTATGGTGTCAAAGAGCTCCCCTCGTGTGCACAGGAGGCCCCGCATGTCTGGTTCCGTCATCGTCGCCGGAGCGCGTACCCCCATCGGCAAGTTGCTCGGCTCGCTGTCCACCCTGCGGGCTGTGGACCTGGGCGGCCTCGCGATCAAGGCCGCGCTGGAGCGTGCGGGGGTGGCGCCCGAGGCCGTTGAGTACGTGATCATGGGCCAGGTGCTGCAGGCAGGCGCGGGCCAGCTCCCCGCCCGCCAGGCGGCGGTGAAGGCCGGCATCCCCATGACGGTCCCGTCCATCCTGATCAACAAGGTGTGCCTGTCCGGCCTGGACGCCATCGCGCTGGCCGACCAGCTGATCCGCGCGGGCGAGTTCGACATCGTGGTCGCGGGCGGCATGGAGTCGATGACCAACGCCCCGCACCTGCTCCCGGGCCTGCGCAAGGGGGTCAAGTACGGGGGCTCGGAAGTCGTCGACTCGATGGCCCACGACGGCCTGTTCTGCGCCTTCGACCAGTGCGCCATGGGGGAGTCGACCGAGCGCTACAACGCGCGGCTGGGCATCGGCCGCGAGGAGCAGGACGAGGTGTCGGCCCGCTCCCACCAGCTCGCCGCCGCGGCGGCCAAGAACGGCGCTTTCGAGGCGGAGATCGTGCCGGTCGAGATCCCGCAGCGGCGCGGTGAGCCGCTGGTCGTCGAGCACGACGAGGGCGTGCGCGGCGACACCACCGCCGAGACGCTGGCCAGGCTGCGCCCGGCGTTCGCGGCCGACGGCACCATCACGGCCGGGTCGGCGTCGCAGATCTCCGACGGCGCCTGCGCGGTGGTGGTCATGTCCAAGGCCAAGGCCGAGGAGCTGGGCCTGGAGTGGCTGGCGGAGATCGGCCGCCACGGCAACGTCGCAGGCCCCGACTCGTCCCTGCAGTCGCAGCCGGCCAACGCCATCAAGCACGCCCTGGCCAAGCAGGGGCTCACGGCCCAGGACCTCGACCTGGTGGAGATCAACGAGGCGTTCGCCAGCGTGGTGATCCAGTCGGTCAAGGAGCTCGGCGTGCCGATGGACATCGTGAACGTCAACGGCGGCGGCATCGCGCTCGGCCACCCGATCGGCGCCTCCGGCGCCCGCATCGTGCTCACCCTCGCCCACGAGCTGAAGCGGCGCGGCGGCGGTGTCGGCGCCGCCGGCCTGTGCGGCGGCGGCGGCCAGGGCGACGCGCTGATCATCAGCGTGCCGAAGGGCGCCTGAGAGCTGTCACTTGACGCGGACGAAGACGGCGCGCCCGCTCCCCGAACCCTGGGGAGCGGGCGCGCCGCCTGTGGGTGGTGCCTCGTCAAGGGAGGTCAAGGGAGGATAAGGGAGGTCAAGGGGGATGGTGCGCCCGGCCGCGAGGGAGGGTGCGGCCGGGCGTTCGTGGAGTGGTCATACGTCACGCAGCCGGGCGAAGACGGAGCGGTGACGGCGCTCGGGCCTGCCGGCCTTGACCGCTTCCCGCACCCGCCGGCGCTCGGTGGCCTCCTGGCGCAGCTCGTACGCCCGGTGCTGCATGACGGTGTAGTCGAACTCGGCGTTCATGAGAGTGCTCCTCTTCGTCTCTTCCGGCACTCTCAAGACTCGTCCTAAGGACCACCCCGGCACATCGGGCGGATGCCTTATCTCCGGACCCGGGGACCGGGCATCCCGCGTCTAGGTGTCCTAAGGTCTCGTGCCCGCCTTGAACGTGACCTCGGTGAAGCCGAGCGACTTCAGCATGCCCTCCAGCATGCTCCGCGTGTTGGCGTCGGCCCTGGCCCTCAGGTCGCTGGCCGCCGCCGCCTCGGCGATCTTGCGTTCGGCGAGCACGTACAGCTCCCGCTGGTCGGCCGGGGAACCGGACAGGAAGTCCTCCGCCCGGTCCAGCAGCCCGCGCTGCTGCGCGAAGACGTAGGAGCGCTCGTTGTCGAGGTTGGGCTTCTCCAGCTGGGCGGGCGGCAGGGTGATCGTCACGGACCTGCGGTCCTCCGACACGGTCAACGCGTCCCCGGCCAGGCCGGCGAAGTCGACGTAGGCGTCCACGCCGCCCGCCCCGACGAAGAGGGTGCGGGAGCCCTTGACCGCGTCGGGCAGGAAGTTGGCGTCCTTCTCCAGGTCCACCACGACCTGGAAGCTGCCGGTCGCGGCCTCGAAGCGGCTCAGGTCCTTGATGGACTGCAGCAGCACCGGCTGGCTGCGGTCGACGGTCTGCTCACCCATGGGGTTGAGCCAGGACCAGGCCAGCCGCCCGGCCACCACGAGCAGGACCGCCAGAACGAGCAGTCCCGCGAGATATCGCCACGTGCGGCGCCGGCCCGGAGTGACCGACGGGGGCGCCGTCTGCGAAGTCGTCATGTGACCTTGACTACCCTGAGATGGATCATCTGTGCCAGCTCTGAGGTGACATCTCCGGTCCCCAGTTCGGCGAGGGCTGCCCGCTCGGGTCCGGATAGACGGGGTAGACCTGCGGGGCGCTCTCCTGGTGCACCTGTGTGGCGACCGGGGTGGACACCTGCGGGGGAGTGCCGGCCGGGCCGCCGCCGAAGTGGGTGGCCGACAGCTTGCACGCCTGGAAGTCGCTGAAGAACATGCGCAGCCACTCGCGGCGCTGGTGCTCGTTGAGCCCGGAGAACCAGGCGGCGGCGTACTCGTGCTCCAGCAGCGGCCCGCCGGGCAGCGGCTCGCCGCGCAGCCAGGCCGTCACGATCTCGCGGTAGCCGTCGGCGGGGCTGCCGGGGCACCGGGCGGCCAGCGCGTCGACGTACTCGTGCGCGGCCTCCTCGGCGAACCCCGCCGACAGGTCGGGCACGTGGATCGGCGCCAGCCCGTGGGACGGCTTGAGCGGCTCGTCCAGCGGCCGCTGCTCGACCCGGGTGAACGCGGCCGGGGTCTCCGCCAGGCGCGAGGCGATCTCGGTGAAGGCGGCGCCCAGCTCGGTCAGCCCGCCGCGCATGCCGGGGTGGAGGCATACGGTGATGGGCCACTCCTGGCAGCTGTAGGCGATCTCGTGGGCCGCCGCGGGCCGCGGCTCGGAGAGCACCCGCGCCACCCCCGTTGCGGCCCCCAGCGTCGCCAGCAGCGCGAACGCGAGCACCAGGGCCTGCCGGGTGACCAGGGCGGCCCACCCCAGCAGCAGCGCCCCGGTGACGCCCAGCAGCCAGATGATCTGGTTGAGGAACACGGCCCCGCTCAGCCCCTGGAACAGGTCGTACGGCTCGCCCGTACCCGGTGCGAGACGGCCGGCCCAGCCCGCGCCGTCGGCGAGCCAGCTGAACAGCGCGTAGCAGCCCAGCCCTGCCAGCGGGACGGTCGGCGTGTACGGCAGCATCCAGCCGGCCACCCACCCGATCACCGAGTAGAGCGCCAGCCCCGCCATGCCCATGCCCAGGCCCGTCAGGCTGAGCCGGCCCGCCTGCTCGGTGAGCAGCGTCCTGCCGGCCAGCACGAGCACGGTGGCCGCGAACGAGCCCGCCACCACCAGCACGATCGCCAGCGGCGCCTTCAGCGCGCGCCAGGTCGTCAGCGGCAGGTCGCGCGTGGCACGGCGCTTGCGCAGGGCCACCCAGGCGGCGAAGGCGGCGGCGACCGGCCCGGTGATCCGGAGCGAGCCGATGACCGCCGCCACGATGTTCTCCCACGCGTCCACACCGGGGATCAGGACGCTCCACGCCGCGACCAGCCCGAGCAGCAGCAGCACGACCACCGTGACGGCCGCGCCCTGTTTGATCTCCCCGCGTGTGACGCCCCCGTGTTCACGCACGCGTCATCCCCATGAAGTCCATCAAGCACCCCCCGTGCCCCGTAGGCGACGGCGGGAGCGGGCGAAGTCCGGCCGGGTCCCCACGCGGCTGATGGACTTGGCTCCCCCGTCACCAATCAATGCGAGAACCATAACGGAGCGTGATGAAGGATGCCCGGATTCTTGGCCAAGCGGAGAAGGCGATGGCGCTCTGTAAGCAGACGAATCTGGACGAGGGGCGCGCTAACGTATCTGCGTGTCGCAGCCCAAGCCGCTCAACCTTCCGTTCGACCCCATCGACCGGGCCGCGGAGACCTGGCGCGCGCACTTCGGCGCCTCGTCCGCGATGGCCGCCGTCACGTCGATCATGAGAGCGCACCAGATCCTGCTGTCCCAGCTCGACTCGCTGCTGAAGCCGTACGACCTGACCTTCGCCCGCTACGAGGCCCTGGTGCTGCTGACCTTCAGCAGGACCGGGGTGCTGCCGCTGTGGAAGATCGGCGAACGGCTGATGGTCCACCCCACCAGCGTCACGAACACCGTCAGCCGGTTGGAGCGGTCCGGGCTGGTGCGCCGCATGCCCAACCCGCGGGACGGGCGCGGCGTGCTCGCCGAGATCACCCCGGCCGGACGCGACGTCGTGCGGCGCGCCACGGACGACCTCATGGCGGCCGAGTTCGGCCTGGAGATGTACGCCGAGAGCGAGCTTGGCCGGATGTTCGACCTGCTGCGCACGCTGCGGGTGGCGGCGGGTGACTTCTCGGTCCCTTCCATGGGGCAAGATGAGGAGCATGGCGGACTTCTCTAGGCCCGGGTCGCTCTACGGAGCGGTGGATCTGGGCGCGCGCAAGCAGGCTTTGGAGGCGCAGGCCCGGCGGGAGGCCGGGGGTTCCCAGGCTGCCTCATCGGCCTCGGTCGTCGACGTGACCGAGGAGACGTTCACGACGGACGTCATCGACCGCTCGATGAGCGTGCCCGTCGTGCTCGACCTGTGGTCGCCGCGGGCCCCGGGCAGTTCCCAGCTCAGCCCGGTGCTGGAGAAGGTCGTCGGCGACCTGGGCGGGCGGGCCGTCCTGGCCAAGGTCAACGTCGACGCCAGCCCGCAGATCGCGCAGGCCCTGCGCGTGCAGGCCGTGCCGACCGTGCTCGCGATCTTCCAGGGGCAGGCCGTCACCGGTTTCCAGCAGGTGCTGCCTGAGCAGGAGGTGCGCCGCTGGCTCGACGAGCTGATGGCCGCCGTCGAGCAGTTCTACCAGGCCAGCCCGGGGGCGCGGCCGCCCGCCCAGGGGCCGGGCGAGCCGGAGGCGCCGCCCGCGGACCCCGACCTGGTCGCCGCCGAGCAGGCCATCGACCAGGGCGACCTCGACGCGGCCGAGGCGGCCTACGAGCGGCTGCTCGCCCGCGTGCCCGCCGACGAGGACGCCAGGATGGGCCTGGCCGGCGTCAGGCTGATCAAGCGGACGTCCGACGCCGACCCGGCCGAGGTGCAGCGCCGGCTGCAGGACCCCGCCGACATCGACGCGCAGCTGCTCGCCGCCGACCTGGAGATGCTGTCGGGCTCGGTCGACGCGGCGTTCGACCGCGTCATCGGGGTGGTCAGGCGCACCTCCGGCGACGACCGCGACAAGGCCCGCGTCCACCTGCTGGGCCTGTTCGAGACCCTTCCGGCCGAGGACCCGTCCCTGGCGAAGGCGCGCAGAGCCCTGGCCAGCGCCCTGTTCTAGCCCGCGTTCTAGTCTGGAAGGGTGCACGTCGTCACCCTTTCGGCGACCTACGGCACCGCCGGCCACCAGATCGGCCCGGCGGTCGCCGGGCGGCTCGGCGTGCCCTTCGTCGACCGGGCCATCGCCGGCGCCGTCGCCGAGGAGCTGGGGTGCTCGCTGGAGGAGGCGCTCGCCTACGACGACCGCGCCGAGCACGGCCTGCGTCGGCTGTTGTTCGAGGCGCTGCGCCTGCCGACGGTCACGTTCGGCGGCGTCGACATGTACGTTCCCGGCGCGCTGCCGCGCGCGCCCGAGGAGTTCGTCCGGCGCACCGAGCGGGTGCTCCACGAGACCGCGCGCTCCCAGGGCGGGGTCTTCCTGGGCCGGGCCGGGGCGATCGTGCTCGCCGGCCTGCCCGGAGCGCTCCACGTGCGCCTCGACGCCCCGCTGGAGCGGCGGGTCCGCCGGGTGGCCGGGCTGCGCCGCACGACCGAGCACGAGGCGCGCGAGGTCATCGAGAACAACGACCGGGCCCGGTCCGCCTACGTCCGCCACTTCTACCGCGCGGACGCGGCCGATCCCCGCCACTACCACCTGATGGTCGACAGCACGGCGATCCCCGTGGCGGCGTGCGCCGACCTGATCGTCATGGCCGCCGAGGCGCTGGCTTGACCGGAACACCCCTAACATGGGAGCACTTCATGGTCAGGCGCGAAGGAGCGATTGACGTGGCGACCGTCCCGAGTGTGTCGTACTCCATCACCGTGCGGCTGGAGGTGCCGGCCGGCGGCAAGGCCGTCAGCCAGCTCACCCACGCCGTAGAGTCGGCCGGGGGGGTCGTGACCGCCCTCGACGTCACCAACGCCGGCCACGAGAAGCTACGGATCGACGTCACCTGCGCGGCCCGCGACACCGACCACGCCCAGGCCATCGTGGACCAGCTCGAGGCCGTCGAGAGCGTGGTCATCCACAAGGTCTCCGACCGGACCTTCCTCATGCACCTCGGCGGCAAGATCGAGATGCAGTCGAAGGTGCCGCTGCGCAACCGCGACGAGCTCTCCATGGCCTACACGCCGGGGGTGGCGCGGGTGTCCATGGCGATCGCCCGCAACAAGGAGGACGCCCGCCGCCTCACCATCAAGCGCAACACCGTCGCCGTCGTCACCGACGGCTCGGCGGTGCTCGGGCTGGGCAACATCGGGCCGGAGGCGGCGCTGCCGGTGATGGAGGGCAAGGCGGCGCTGTTCAAGCGGTTCGCCGGCATCGACGCCTGGCCCATCTGCCTCGACACCCAGGACGTCGACGAGATCGTGCGCGCCGTCCAGCTCATCGCCCCGGGCTTCGGCGGGATCAACCTCGAGGACATCGGCGCGCCGCGCTGCTTCGAGGTCGAACGGCGGCTGCGCGACCTGCTCGACATCCCGGTCTTCCACGACGACCAGCACGGCACCGCCATCTGCGTGCTGGCCGCGCTGACCAACGCGCTGCGGGTGGTCGACAAAAAGCTGGAGGACGTGCGCATCACGATGGCGGGCGCGGGCGCGGCGGGCAACGCGGTGCTCCGGCTGCTGATGGCCGCCGGCGCGCGCAACGTGATCGTCTGCGACTACCGCGGCGCCGTCCACGGCGCCCGCGACGACCTCGACGACTCGCTGCGGTGGATCGCCGAGCACACCAACGCCGACGGCTACTCCGGTGACCTGCGTGGCGCGGTGAAGGACGCCGACGTCTTCGTGGGCGTGTCGGCCCCCGGCATCCTCTCCGGCGAGGACATCGCCTCGATGGCGCCGGGCGCGGTGGTGTTCGCGCTGGCCAACCCGGAGCCGGAGGTCTCGCCCGACGAAGCCCGCGAACACTGCGCGGTGGTGGCCACCGGGCGCTCCGACTACCCCAACCAGATCAACAACGTGCTGGCCTTCCCCGGCGTCTTCCGCGGCCTGCTCGACGCGCAGGCCACCGAGGTCACGGAGGAGATGCTGCTGGCGGCGGCGGGCGCTCTCGCCGCCGTCGTGACGGCGGAGGAGCTCGGCCCCAACTACATCATCCCGAGCGTCTTCCACCCGGACGTGGCGGGCGCGGTGGCGGCGGCGGTCCGCGAGTCCGCGGGCGGCCGGGCCCGCGGTTTCACCGAGGCCTGACGAGAGCCCTTCCCGGGTTCTGGTCCGTACGGCGGGGGCGGCCATCGCGACGGTGGGCGCCCCCCGCTCGTCGTGGGGCCTCGGGGAAGCGACGGCTGCCCGGCCGGATCAGGACAGAGGTGTTGTCGCGGCCTGGGGCCGTTCATCAGAATCTGGAGCGTTCTAGAGGAGCGGTCACCGATCTCCGGGTGGCCGCGGCGACCTGGAACGGATGGAGACTCGATGGAGCCAGGGCCCCTCTCTGCGGGAACGGTCCGTCCCGGCGGGCGCACGGCGAAGGTGCGCACGGCCGTGCTCCGGGCCGCCCAGGACGAGCTGGTCGAACGCGGCTTCCACCGCCTGACCATGGAGCAGGTGGCGGGCCGGGCGGGCATCGGCAAGACCACCATCTACCGGCGCTGGGGCACCCGCGCCCGCCTGGTCACCGACCTCATGGGCGAGCTGGCGGCGCGGTCCTTCCCGCCTCCGGGCACGGACGCCGGCTCGATCGAGAGCGTCCTCCTGGCCAACGCCCGGTCCGTGCTGGCGGCGATCAACGACCCGCACTTCGGCGCCACCCTCCAGGCGGTGATCGCGGCCGCCACCTCCGACGAGGGGGCCGCCGCCGCGCTGCACGCCTTCTACGACCGGCGCATCACCGAGTGGGCCAAGGTCGTGGACGCCGCGGTCGCGGGCGGTGAGCTGTCGCCGGGCACCGATGGTGCGGAGCTCATCCGCGCGGTCTCGGCGCCGCTCTACTACCGCCTGATGGTCCTCAGGCAGCCCGTGGACGAGACGACGGCCGCCCGGTCGGCCGCCCGCGCGCTGATCGCCGCGAGGGCGGGCGCGTTCGTGACCTCCTGACGCTCCGTGCCCCAAGCGCCGCCGCGGTCGTCCGCATCGTGGCCTATCACTGCATTGCGTAACATCCGGCGGCTAGAGGCGCGAGAAGCCCTCTTCCTCCTTCATGATGGAGGTATGGCGGAGGCGATCTACGTCGGCGGGTTGTTGGTGGCGACGCCGCTACTCGACGACCCCAACTTCCGGCGTAGCGTCGTGCTGATCCTCGAACACGACCACGACGGCGGCACGCTCGGGGTGGTGCTCAACCGGCCGAGCGAGATCGCGGTGACCCAGGTGCTGCCCGTGTGGGACCCGCTGGTGACCGGGCCGCCGGTGCTCTTCGAGGGCGGGCCGGTGCAGACCGACAGCGCGCTGGCCCTGGCCGCCGTGCCGAGCGGCGAGGAGCCGCTGGGCTGGCGCAGGCTCCACGCCGGCACCGCGGCCGTGTCGCGGCTGGGCACGGTCGACCTGGACGCGCCGCCCGAGATCCTCCAGGGCGAGATCGCGCAGATGCGCATCTTCGCCGGCTACGCGGGCTGGACCACCGGGCAGCTGGAGAGCGAGATCGCGGAGGGGGCGTGGTACGTCGTGGACGCCGAGCCCGGCGACACCTTCCACGCCGACCCCGGCTCGCTCTGGCGGCATGTCCTGCGGCGGCAGAGAGGCGAGCTGGCGTTCGTGGCGACCTGTCCGGACGATCCCACGATGAACTGACCTAGACGTCCCAGCCGGGGCGCAGCGAGCGCTCGACGAGCTGGAGCGTCTCCTCCATGCGCCGGACGATCTCCCGCGGGCCGCACGGGTCGGCCGGGCAGGTGAAGCCGATCCGCATGGCGGCCATGACGAACGTCACGACGAGGTGGGGGAGCGGGGTCCGGCCGGGGTCGACGCCGCGGCGGGCGGCGATGGCCTCGACCAGGCGCCGCTCGGTCTCGATGACGCGGGCGAAGGTGGCGCTCGCCAGGTGGGGGTTGGCGTCGAGGAGCCGCCGCACCTTGAGGAATCGCGCGTTGTCCTCCGGTGTTGAGAGCTCCATGGTGCGCAGCAGCGCGCGCAGGGCGTGGGTCATGGAGGCGAACGGCGGCTCGTCCGGGGGCCGCTCGGCCAGGGCCTCCAGCATGGTCCGCTCGGTCTGTTCGTGGAACCACAGGACCAGGTGGTCCTTGCCGGTGAAGTAACGGAAGAAGGTGCGCGGGGAGACGTCGGCCGCGGCCGCTATCTGGTCGATCGTGGTCGAGTCGTACCCTTGTTCGAGGAAGAGCTCGAACGCGGCGTCCTGGAGGGCGAGCCGTGTCTTCTCCTTCTTGCGCTCCCGCAGACCCATGCCCGTAACCCCTTCGCCGTCTTCCTGTCATATTCTGCCACATGTCAGATGTAGGCGAATGAAACCCGTTTGTCAGCTGGCAGTCTCTGCCACTAATGTGCCTGAGGCTCAAAGAGACTCTTGAGGGGGATTTCATGGCAGAAGCGAAGGCGGTGGACGCGCCGTCGCCGCCACCGGCCGCGGCCGGCGCACGCGGCAATCCGTGGCTGGTGCTGCTGGCGGTCAGTCTCGGCGTCATCATGGTGATGCTCGACGGCACCGTGGTCGGCATCGCCAACCCGGCCATTCAGGCCGACCTTGGCGCCACCCTGGCCGAGCTGCAGTGGGTGACCAGCGGCTACTTGCTGGCGCTGGCGGTCTTTCTGATCACCGCGGGCAAGCTGGGCGACCTGTTCGGGCACAAGCGCGTCTTCCTCATCGGCGTCGGCGGCTTCGCCCTGGTGTCGGTGGGCATCGGCTTCAGCGCCGAGCTGGCCGACCTCATCCCGGGACTCTCGCCGGCGGGCGCCCTGATCGGCCTGCGCGTGCTGCAGGGCCTGTTCGGCGCGCTGCTGCAGCCGGCCGCGCTGGCGCTGCTACGTGAGGCGTTCCCGGGTGACAAGCTCAAGCAGGCGATGGGCGCGTGGGGTGCGATCATCGGCCTGTCCAGCGCGGCCGGCCCGATCGTGGGCGGCGTGCTCGTGGAGAACGTGAGCTGGGAGTCGGTCTTCTTCATCAACGCCCCGGTGGGCATCCTCGCCCTGGTGCTGGGCGTGCTGCTCATCGAGAAGAGCCCGATCAAGGTGATGAACAAGATCGACTGGGGCGGTGTCGTCCTGCTGTCCGGCGCCATGTTCGCGCTGGTGTGGTCGATCATCAAGGCGCCCGAATGGGGCTGGGGCGACTCCACCACGCTCGGCTTCCTGGCCGCCTTCGCGGTGCTCACCGCCGCCTTCGTCTTCTGGCAGAGCCGGGCCAGGCAGCCGCTGGTGCCGCTGTCGCTGTTCGCCAACGCGTCGATCTCCATCGGCACCCTGCTGATGATGATGGTCGCCTTCGCGATGTTCGGCGCCATGTTCTTCCTGGGCTTCTTCTTCCAGGGCACCCACGGGCTGACCCCGCTGGAGGCGGGCCTGCGGATGCTGCCCATGAGCGCGGGCATGATCGTCGCCTCTCCGCTGGCGGGCATCCTGCTCGGCAGGCTCGGGCCACGGCTGACGATGTCGGCGGGCCTGGTGGTCACCGCCGGGGCGATGTTCCTCATGTCCCAGCTGACCATCGACGCCTCGTTCCTGGAGACCTCGATCCCGTTCGTGGTGCTGGCGTTCGGCATGTCGCCGGTCTTCGTGGGCGCCACCGAGATCATCGTGGGCAACGCCCCCGAAGGCCTCACCGGCGTCGCGGGCGGCCTGCAGCAGTCGGCCATGCAGGTCGGCGGCGCGCTCGGCACCGCCATCCTGGGCGCGGTCATGGCCGGGCGGATCTCCGCCACGCTCCCCGGTCACCTCGGCCCCGCCGCCCAGGCGATCCCGCCCGGCCAGCTGGAGCAGCTGGAGGCGGCGGCCTCGTTCGGCGGGCTCCCGCCCGGCATCCCCGAACAGCTGGCCCAGGCCGTGGGCCCGGCCGTGAAGAGCGCCTTCATGGACGGCATGAACATGGCCTTCCTGGTGAGCACCGGCATCGCGCTGCTCACGGCGGTGCTGGCCCTGTTCGTCAAGTCCGGCCGCAAGATGGACGACGTCCCCGTCCACGTCGGCTGAACCCGCGTCACGGCCCCCGACCGCACCGGCCGGGGGCCGTACCGTTCTTCTGGCCCGTACCCGGGCGGGCATAGACTCGGTGGGGTGAGCACGAAGATCCTTCCAGAGCAGGAAACCCGTCCGAAGACGTCACACGGTGACGGTGACCACGAACGGTTCGCCCACTACGCCGACAAGCACAAGATCACCGAGTCCATGGTGACGGGCACGCCGATCCGCGCCCTGTGCGGCAAGGTGTGGGTGCCCAGCCGGGACCCGAAGAAGTACCCCGTCTGCCCGGAGTGCAAGGAGATCTACGAGGGACTCCCGTCCGGCGGCGGCGAGGGCGACGGCAAGGGCGAGTGACCTCGGCCCCCTCGCCCGCCGCACGCGCCCGCCTGAATACGATGTCGGGGTGACAGTACCGAAAGCACTCGACGCCCCATACGATGCCCCGCGCATCTTCGGCCCCGCCTACCGCACGGCGACCCTGGGCATCCTGCTCGTCGTCACGCTGGTCGCGTTCGAGGGCATGTCGGTCAGTGTCATCATGCCGCAGGTCTCCAAGGACCTGAGGGCCCTGGACCTCTACGGGGTCAGCTTCTCCGCGTTCTTCATCGCCAGCCTGTTCGCCAACGTGGTGGCGGGCCTGTGGGCCGACCGGCGCGGCTACGCGCTGCCGTTCCTCGCCGGTCTGGGGATCTTCGTGCTGGGCATGGCGCTCGCCGGGGCCGCGACTGGCAAGGAGATGTTCCTGCTGGCGCGGGCGGTGCAGGGGCTGGGCGCCGGCCCGACGGTCGTGGCGCTCTACGTGATGATCGCCCGGGTCTACCCGCAGGACGTCCGCCCCCGCGTGTTCGCGGCGCTGTCGGCCGCGTGGGTGCTGCCGTCGATGATCGGCCCGTCCGTGGCGGGCTTCGTCGCGCAGTTCGACTGGCGCTGGGTGTTCTACGGCATCATCCCGCTCGTCGTGCCCGCCCTGCTCATGCTCGCGCCCTCGCTCAGACGGCCGATGGACGACCACGAGCCCGCCACCGGCCCGCGCTCGCGCCCGGCCGCCATGACGGTGGCCGCCACCGCGACCGCCACCGGCAGCGGCGTGCTCCTGTACGGGATCGAAAGGCTGGACGCGTCGCCGGTCGCCGGCGCCGTGTGGAGCCTGCTCGGCCTGGCGGCCCTGGGGTACGGGCTGGGCAGGCTGCTGCCGCCGGCCGCGCTCCGGTTCGGCCGCGGGCTGCCCACGACCGTCATGATGCGCGGGCTGTTCTCCGCGGCGTTCTTCGGGGTCAACGGGTTCATCCCGCTGGCCCTGACCGACGTCAAGGGGTTCTCCGTGGCCCAGGCGGGCCTCGCGCTGACCACCGGGGCCCTGGGCTGGTCGGCCGGCTCGTACCTGCAGAGCAGGCGTGAGATCGAGCCGCACCGCCGGATCAGGACGGGCGCGGCGTGCGTGACCCTCGGCATCCTGCTCGCCGTGCCGGCGGTCGTGCCGGGGGTACCCGGCTGGATCGCGGTGCCGGCCTGGATCGTCGCCGGGTTCGGGATGGGGCTGGCGATGGCCACCATCAACGTCACCGCGCTCAGGCAGTCGCCGGTCAACGAGCAGGGCGCCAACAGCGCCTCGCTGTCCGTGACCGACATGCTGGGAGCGGCGCTCGCGCTCGGGATCGCCGGCGCGCTGTCGAACCTCATCGGCCACACGCCCGATCAGATCGCGGTGGGGTTCGCGGTGATCTGCGGGCTGATGGCGCTGATCGGGCTGGCGGCCACCTTCCTCGCGGCGCGGGTGGCCGCCCCGGCAACCTGATCCGTCACTCCAGCCCCGGCCGCAACGGATCGCCGGACCGGCGCCGCCCGTGATGGTAGGACATCGTCCATGGAGCGTGACGACCGCGTCCGGACGCGCTGGGACTCGCTGCCGCCGTCCGCGCGCATGCACGGCACCCCCGCCGATCCCGGCCCCCGGCTGCCGGGACGGGCCCTGCGCCGGGTGGCCTGGCCGGTGCTGGCGATCGCGGCGGCGACGGCGCTGGTGGCGGCGCTCGCCTTCGCGGCGCCGCGCGTGCTGCCCACCGGCGGCGGGACGACGCCGCTGATCGACACGCTCGCCGGGGTGCGGCTGGAGCTGCCGCCCGGGTGGGCGGACGGCAAGGTGGCGCCGGTCACCGGGTTCACCGCCGTCGCCAGGGACGACGACGGCGGCGGCGTGGTCATGACCAGGCCGCTGGCGGGACCGGTGAAGGACCCCGGCGAGAGCGTCAAGGACGCCGTCGCCCACTACGCGCGGCTCCTGTTACAGGGTGACCGGGTGAAGGTGGTCGACGACCGGCCGGTCGCCCGGGGGCACACCAGGGCGGTGCGCGCCCAGTACGACGACGTGGTCAACCGGCCCGCGTACCTGCGTGTGACTCTCGTCACGCATGGCGGGGGAGCGGCGCTGGTCCTCGGGCTGCTCCAGCCGGAGGAGACGGCCGCCAGGCAGGCACTGGACGCGGTCATGGCGAGCGCCGGGTGAGCCCGATAGCACGCATGAGAGTGTTTGGCCAGAATCGACGGTGCGCGGCACGTCTTGTCAGTGAGCCGGTTTACTCTTGGGACACTGTGAGACAGCGAAGCACACGAACCTCAGAGGTGATGCGGTGAGCACCTTCGCCGCATCCCACCTGTCGCCTTCCTATCCCGACCGCGCCGCGTGGGGCACCGCGCCCAAGCTGCGCGCCTGGCAGCAGGAGGCGTTCGACCTCTACTTCGGGCGAGAGCCACGCGACTTCCTCACCGTGGCCACGCCGGGCGCCGGCAAGACCACCTACGCCCTGCGCATCGCCAGCGAGCTGCTCACCCGCGGGGTGATCCGCGCGATCACCATCGTCACCCCGACCGAGCACCTCAAGCGCCAGTGGGCCGACGCCGCCGGCAAGGTGGGCATCGGCATCGACCCCGAGTTCAAGAACAGCCAGGGCGCCACCAGCCGCGACTACACCGGGGTCGCGGTGACCTACGCCCAGGTCGCCATGCATCCCGCCCTCCACCGCGCCCGCACGGAGGCCCGCAAGACGCTGGTCATCTTCGACGAGATCCACCACGCGGGCGACGCCAAGTCGTGGGGCGACGGCGTGCGCGAGGCGTTCGAGCCGGCCACCAGGCGGCTGCAGCTCACCGGCACCCCGTTCCGCTCCGACGACAGCCCGATCCCGTTCGTCACCTACGAGGAGGACGGCGAGGGCCTCAAGCGCAGCCGCGCCGACTACTCCTACGGCTACGGCCCCGCGCTCGCCGACAACGTCGTGCGGCCGGTGATCTTCCTGGCCTACTCCGGCGAGATGAGGTGGCGCACCCGCGCGGGCGACGAGCTCGCCGCCACGCTCGGCACCCCGCTCACCAAGGACCAGCTGTCCCAGGCCTGGCGGGCCGCCCTCGACCCGAAGGGCGACTGGATCCGCCAGGTCATGCAGGCCGCCGACCGGCGCCTGACCGAGGTGCGCCGGCACGTGCCCGACGCGGGCGGCCTGGTGATCGCCACCGACCACGAGACGGCCCGCGCCTACGCCCGCCACCTGCGCGCCATCGCCGGCGAGCCGGCCACCGTCGTGCTGTCCGACGACCCCGGCGCGTCCAAGAAGATCAAGCAGTTCGCCGCGTCAGGCGACCGCTGGCTGGTCGCCGTCCGCATGGTCTCCGAAGGGGTCGACATCCCCCGGCTGTGCGTGGGCGTCTACGCCACCTCCACGTCCACGCCGCTGTTCTTCGCCCAGGCCGTGGGCCGCTTCGTGCGCGCCCGCAAGCGCGGCGAGACCGCCTCGGTGTTCCTGCCGTCGGTGCCCACCCTCATGGGGCTGGCCAACGAGATGGAGGCCGAGCGCGACCACGTGCTCAACCGCCGCCCGCCCGAGGACGGCCTCGACGACAGCCTGCTGCAGGACGCCAACCGCAAGAAGGACACCCCTGACGTCCTGGGCGACGAGCTGCCGTTCGAGACGATGGAGACCTCGGCCACCTTCGACCGGGTGCTCTTCGACGGCGGCGAGTTCGGCACCGGCGCGGAGGTCGGCTCCGCCGAGGAGGAGGACTTCCTCGGCCTGCCCGGCCTGCTGGAGCCCGACCAGGTGGCCACGCTCCTGCGCAAGCGCCAGTCCGACCAGCAGGCGGCCAGGCGCAAGCAGCCCGCCGAGCCCAAGGACACCCTCGCCCCGCACGAGCGCATCGCCGAGCTGCGGCGCGAGCTCAACGGCCTGGTCGGCGCCTGGAACCACCGCACCGGCCAGCCCCACGGTGTGATCCACGCCGAGCTCCGCCGTTCCTGCGGCGGACCGCCGATCGCGCAGGCCGGCGCCGAGCAGATCCAGGAGCGCATCGACCTCATCCGGCGCTGGGCCACCCAGCGCCGGTGAGGCTTTCGGATCAGCGGCCGGCGATATCGTGACGCTCCGTAACCCTATGCGTTTGGCGACAGAGTCGTAGCCTTCCGTTAGAAAGCGGGCCGCGTCGGCAACACTTCCCCTTGGGCTGCCTTACGGAGATCCAGAGGGACGTGCTCATGTCGCCTGAGGCCATGGGAAGGCCGCTGCTCGTCGTCTCGTGCGGCCTCTTCTCCGACACGGTCGTCGTCCGGCTGAGCGGCGAGATCGACGCGTACGGGCTCGCCCCGCTCCGAGAGCACCTGCAACGCGTGTGGGAGCTGCCGCCCACGTCCTTCCTGGTTCTCGACATGCGCGAGGTCGGCTTCTGCGACTCGATGGGCATGAACGAGCTCCTCGACATCATGCACCGGTGCGAGGCGCGTGACACCCGGCTGCTGCTGGGCGGCGTGCAGGGCGTGCTGGCCCGGGTGCTGTCCATCACCGGGCTGCGCAACGCCTTCGAGGTCTTCGGCACCCTCGACGAGGCGTTGCGCCGCGCCGCCGTGCGGGCCTGAGAACGTGCGGGCCTGAGAACCCGAATCCCGCCATCGGGTGAAAAGGAGTGACGACACCCGATGGAGAGGGGGCGAGTTTGATCACGGACACAGCACGCGTGTCCACAGACGCCGAGGTGATCGAGCAGTCCTGGCGGGACCCGGCCGCGTTCTCGACGCTGTTCGACCGGCACGCGCCCGCCTTGCACCGCTACGTCACCCGGCGGCTGGGCGACTCGCTCGCCGACGACCTCGTCGCCGAGACGTTCCTGGCCGCCTTCCGCCGACGCGACCGGTACGACGTGCGCCACGCCGACGCCCGCCCCTGGCTGTACGGGATGGCCGCCAACCTGATCGGCAAGCACCGCCGTACCGAGATCAGGTCCTACCAGGCGCTGGCCAGGACCGGCGTGGACGACGTGGTGGAGAGCTACGCCGACCGGGTGGACGCGCGGGTGTCGGCCTCCGCGACGCAGCGCGACCTCGCCCGCGCGCTGGCCGAGCTGTCCCCCGACGAGCGTGACGTGCTGTTGATGACCGCGTGGGCCGACCTCGGCTACGAGGAGGTGGCCCAGGCGCTCGGGATCCCGGTGGGGACCGTCAGGTCAAGGCTGCACAGGGCCAGGAAGAAGACCCGCGCCGCGCTGGGCGGGATGGACCCGACCGACATCGAGGAGGAAACAGACCATGGATGACCTGCGGCTGCTCCAGGAGATGCGCGCGGACGCGCCGGAGCCCGACGATCGGCGGCTCGCCACGATGCGCGCCGCGCTCGGCGAGGAGATCACGGTGCACGGCCTCACCACCGGAGCACCGCCCCGCGAGGCCCTCGCCGCCGGCGCGCTCGCCACCCAGGGCGCCGTCCGGGGGACCGCCGCGCGGCGGGTGCCCCGGCGGTTCGTCAAGCTGGCCGCCGCGCTCTCGGGAGTCGCGGCCGCCGCCGTCGCGGCGCTGATGATCAACGGCGGCGCGTCCGCGGCGTTCGCCGTCGCCTCACAGGCCGACGGCTCGATCAAGGTGACCATCAACGAGCTCCGCGACCCGGGGGAGCTGGAGCGGGCGCTGGCGGCCCAGGGCGTCGACGCCCAGGTCGACTACCTTCCCGAGGGCAAGACCTGCCAGCCGTCCAGGGGCGAGCCCGCCAAGGCCGAGGGGCGGGTGGAGTCCGGCCTGCACGCGAACGGCGGCAAGGTGGACTTCACCATCACCAAGAACGCGGTCGGCGGTGGCGAGACGCTCGTGCTGGCGGTCACCGGCAGCGGGCCAGGTGAGACGCCCACCAGCTTGTCCATCTCGGTGATCAAGGGTGAGGTGAAGGAGTGCGCGCCGGTCCCGCTGCCCAAGCCGGCGGGGTCCGGCGAGCGCGTGTCAGGGCCTGAGAAGGGAACCGAGGGCCCGGCGGCGGACACCCGCGGCACAACCGAGCAACGGGACGACGACGGCTCGCCGCGCCTGGACAGCGACGGCGGCTGACCCGCCGCACCCTCGCCCGGCGGGCCCGGGGTCGCCGGGCGACCGGGTCCGGCCCGCACCCTGCTCTCACCTCGGCCCGGCGGGAACGGCCGGCGTCCCCGAGCGATGTGCACCGGAGGTGGAGATCTTTCCTCCGGGTGGAGAAAGTCCTTCGGGTTCTTGGCGTCCGCATCACCGGAGCGTGAAGGAATCTGTACTCTTCGTGATCGGTGGCGTCGCAGGGACGCCGCGTTACCGTAGAGGAGTGCCAGAGGTGAGTCTGTACCTGCCGGAGGACATGAGGCAGCGGGTCGCGGAGGCGGCCCGGGCGCATCACATGTCCGAGGACGCCTACATGCGCGAGGCGATCGCCCGGATGCTCGGCGACGACATCGTGACCGAGCGGCCCCGCCCCACGCTGCCGCTCTTCGAGTTGAGCGACGAGCCGCTGACGGCCGAACGCGTCGATGAGATCCTCGCGGAGGGTTTCGGCGAGGGCGGGCGCGGCTGATGCTCGTTCTCGACACCAGCGGCCTGCTCGCTGCGATCGACCCGGGGCAGCCGCAGCACAAGGAGGCCCGCGACGTGCTCTTCACGGAGCGAGGAGCGATCCTTCTGTCCCCGTACGTGCTCGCGGAGACCGACTACATGATCCTCAAACTCGCGGGAGTGCGTCGCGAACTCGACTTTCTGCGGAGCATAACCAGCGGCTTCTACGAGATGGTCGTCATGTCCGCACTGGACGTACGACAGGCGGCGGACATCGTGGAGCAGTACGCGAGCATGCAGGTCGGCCTGACTGACGCGTCTGTGGCGCTCATCGCGGCCCGCTATGAGACGACTCGGGTGCTCACGCTGGATCAGCGGCACTTCCGGGCGATGAAGCCGCTGTGGGGCGACGCGTTCACCGTGTTGCCCGCCGACGTGAACTAGCGGACCATCGGGGCGCCGTGCAGGGTGACGCCGGCGGCGTCGAGCTGGGCCACGGCCGCGTCCGTCGTCTGCCGGGACACGCCGGCCGTGAGGTCGAGCAGCACGCGGACCGCGAGGCCGTGCGTGACGGCGTCGACGGCGGTGGCGCGGACGCAGTGGTCGGTGGCGATGCCGACGATGTCCACCTCGCGCACGCCGCGCTCGCGCAGCCACTCCGACAGCGGCACGCCGTCACCCGAGGCGCCCTCGAAGCCGCTGTAGGCCGCCTCATGGGCGCCCTTGCTGAAGACCTCCTCCACCGCCGAGGTGTCGAACGCCGGGTGGAAGTCGGCGCCGGGCGTGCCGGCCACGCAGTGGGCCGGCCAGGAGGTCACGAAGTCGGGCTCGTCGGCGAAGTGCGGCCCGGGGTCGACGTGGTGGTCACGGGTGGCCACCACGTGGTCGTAGCCGTGGGCGGCCACGTGCCGGGTGATCGCGGCCGCCACCTCGGAGCCGCCGGCCACGGGGAGGCTGCCTCCCTCGCAGAAGTCGTTCTGCACATCGACGATGATCAGCGCCGTACCCATAGGGGCCACGATACGTCAGGCGAACTCCGTGGGGATCGCCGCGTACCCGCGGACGAGGTGGAGTGCGTCCTGCGGCAGGCGGGTGAGCGCCTCGGCGTGGCGGTTCCGCGCCTCGGTGAGCGGCTCCCGGCCGATGATCTCACCGTCGCGCACGAGCTCGGTCAGCAGCGGCACGCCGCCTGCCGGCACCAGCCCGGACGTGCTGACCAGCTCCGTCTCGTAGTGGCCGGACGCGTCGAGCACGCGGTAGGCGTGTTTGAGCCCGCCCCGCGACGGCTTGCCCACCGACCGCTTGGCCACCGGCTCCAGCTTGCCGGTCGCGGTCTCGCGGGCCACCAGCTTGTAGACCAGCGCGGCCGTGGGCACTCCCGAGCCGGTCACCAGGGAGGTGCCGACGCCGTAGCCGTCGACGGGGGCGGCGGCGAGCGCGGCGATGGCGTACTCGTCCAGGTCGGAGGTGACCAGGATGCGGGTGTGGAAGGCGCCGAGCGCGTCGAGCTGCTCGCGTACCTCCTGGGCGGCGGCGGCGAGGTCGCCGGAGTCGATGCGGACGGCGCCGAGCTTCTCCCCGGCCAGCTCGACCGCGGTGCGCACGGCCTCGGGCACGTCGTAGGTGTCGATGAGCAGCGTGGTGTCGGGGCCGAGGGAGGCGATCTGGGCCTCGAACGCCTGCCGTTCGGTGTCGTGCAGGAGGGTGAAGGCGTGGGCGGCCGTGCCCGCCGTGGGGATCCCGTACGCCCGCCCGGCCTGGAGGTTGGAGGTGGAGGCGAACCCGGCGAGGTAGGCGGCGCGGGCGGCGGCGACGGCGGCCTGCTCGTGCGTGCGGCGTGAGCCCATCTCGATGAGCGGCCGGGCGCCGGCGGCGTTCACCATCCGGGAGGCGGCCGAGGCGATCGCGCAGTCGTGGTTCAGGATCGACAGGATGAGGGTTTCGAGCAGCACGGCCTCGGCGAACGTGCCCTCGACGACCATGATGGGGGAGGCGGGGAAGTACAGGTCGCCCTCGCGGTAGCCGTGGATGCCGCCGGAGAACCGGTAGTCGGCGAGGAAACCGAGGGTCTCCTCGTCGACCACCCGCCGCTCGCGGAGGAAGGCGAGTTCGTCGGTGCCGAAGCGGAAGCGTTCGAGCTCGTCGAGGACCCGTCCGGTGCCGGCGACGACCCCGTAGCGGCGCCCTCCTGGCAGGTGGCGGGCGAACACCTCGAAGACCGCCCGCCGGTGCGCGGCCCCGCTCCGCAGGGCCGCCTGCAGCATCGTCAGCTCATAGTGATCTGTGAGCAACGCCGTGCTCATGGTCATCGTCACGAGTCGAGAGTACGGCCCACATAGGGCAGACTCATGAATGTGGGTAGCACGGCTCCAATCACCGTCGAGCGTCCTTCACAGGACGTCCGGCCCGATCTGCCATGGGTCACGATCGTCTGGAATGACCCGGTCAACCTGATGTCCTATGTGACCTATGTCTTCCAAACGGTCTTCGGCTACACCCGGGAGAAGGCCGAGAAGCTGATGATGGACGTCCACCACAAGGGCAAGGCCGTCGTGTCCAGCGGCACCCGCGAGGAGATGGAACGCGACGTGCAGATTCTGCATTCCTACGGGCTCTGGGCCACGGTCCAGCCGGACTCGGTCAAGTGAGGCGGCGCTCGTGAGCTCGGGATTCTCCCCCGGACGCGGCGGGGGCGTGATCGCGGCGTTCGACGCCGCCGAGGTCTCGATCCTGCGTTCGCTCGTCTCGATGGTGCTCGGGCTGGTCGCGCCCGGCCAGACGAGCGACGACCCGCTGGAGCGGGCGCTGGGCATCGGCGACGCCAGTCCGCCGTCGGACCCGGTGCTGGCGCGGCTGTTCCCGTCGGCCTACGAGGACGAGCGGGAGTCGTCGGAGTTCCGCCGCTACACCGAGGCGACGCTGCGCGACGGCAAGCGCTCCGACGCCCAGACCCTGCTCGACACCGCCGCGCCGGGCCGGGTGGAGCTGACTCCTGAGCAGGCCCAGGCGTGGATGCGCGCGCTCAACGACGTGCGGCTCACGCTCGGCACCCGCCTGGAGGTGACCGAGGAGATCCACCAGGAGCTGGAGTCGATGTCCGAGGACGACCCGCGCTATCCGGCGTTCGTCACCTACGACTGGCTCACCTACCTGCAGGACAGCCTGGTCCGCGCCCTCTGGTAACTTCCGCTGCATGCTGACCATCTCGCAGGAACTGGTTGACAAGATCGTCGCCCATGCCCGGGCCGACCACCCCGACGAGGCGTGCGGTGTGATCGCGGGGCGGGACGGGGTGCCGGAGCGGTTCATCCCGATGGAGAACGCCGAGCGTTCGCCGACGTTCTACCGGTTCGACTCGATGGAGCAGTTCCGCGTCTGGCGTGAGATGGACGACCGCGACGAGGAGCCGGTGGTGATCTACCACTCCCACACCGCCACCGAGGCGTACCCGTCGCGGACGGACGTCTCGTACGCGTCGGAGCCGAACGCCCACTACGTCCTCGTCTCGACCAGGGACGAGAACGAGGTCGAGTTCCGCTCGTACCGCATCGTGGACGGTGAGATCAGCGAGGAAGAGGTAAGGTTCGTCCCATGATGGGCGGGCCTGTGCAGAGTTTCCTCTTCGCGCACACTCCTGCTGTCCTCCTGTACGACTGTCGTCCCCGCTGATCAGGAACCTGACCAGGAATCCCCAGCAGGCCATCGGCGTTGCATGCCGATGGGACGACGACCAGATCGAGGAGATTGACAGCGATGGCCATCGAGGTCCGCATTCCGACCATCCTGCGTAACTACACCGACGGCGCCAAGGCCGTCAGCGCCGAGGGCGCCACCCTGGACGAGCTGATCGCCAGCCTGGAGTCCCGCCACCCCGGCATCAAGGAGCGCCTCGTCGACGACAACGGCCTGCGCCGGTTCGTCAACGTCTACCTGAACGACGAGGACGTGCGCTTCCTCGGCGGGCTCGGCACCCCCGTCTCCGACGGCGACACGGTGACCGTCCTCCCGGCCGTCGCCGGCGGATGACATGCGGTTCGAATCCCTGATCGACTCGGTCGGCCGGACGCCCATGGTGGGGCTGCCGCGGCTGTCCCCGTCGCCGGACGTGCGCGTGTGGGCCAAGCTGGAGGACCGCAACCCCACCGGCTCCGTCAAGGACCGGCCCGCGCTGTGGATGGTCGAGCAGGCCGAGAAGGACGGCCTGCTCACCCCGGGCTGCACGATCCTGGAGCCGACCAGCGGCAACACCGGCATCTCGCTGGCCATGGCGGCCAGGCTCAAGGGCTACCGGCTGGTGTGCGTCATGCCGGAGAACACCTCCGAGGAGCGCCGCCAGCTGCTGCGCATGTGGGGCGCCGAGATCATCTCCTCGCCGGCCGCGGGCGGCTCCAACGAGGCGGTGCGGGTGGCCAAGGACCTGGCCGCGTCCCATCCCGACTGGGTCATGCTCTACCAGTACGGCAACCCGGCCAACTGGCGCTCCCACTACGAGACGACCGGGCCGGAGATCCTGGAGGACCTGCCCACCGTGACCCACTTCGTGGCGGGTCTGGGCACCACGGGGACCCTCATGGGCGTCGGCCGCTTCCTGCGCGAGCGCGTCCCCGGCGTGCGGATCGTGGCCGCCGAGCCGCGCTACGGCGAGCTGGTCTACGGGCTGCGCAACGTGGACGAGGGCTTCATCCCCGAGCTGTACGACGAGTCGGTGCTGACCACCCGGTTCTCCGTGGGGTCGGCCGACGCGCTGCGCCGCACCCGCGAGCTGCTGGCCTCGGAGGGCATCTTCGCGGGCGTGTCCACCGGCGCCGCCCTGCACGCCGCCCTCGGCGTCGCGCGCAAGGCCGTCAAGGCCGGCGAGCGGGCCGACGTGGTGTTCGTGGTGGCCGACGGAGGCTGGAAGTACCTCTCGACGGGCGCGTACGAAGGCACCCTCGACGAGGCCGAGCAGCGGCTCGAAGGCCAGCTCTGGGCCTGAGCGCGAGAAAGGGCGGCCGGCGTCGCGCCGGCCGCCCTTCGCGTCCCGTCAGTTGAACAGCAGGCGCAGGGAGAACGTCATCTCCGTGTCGGTCACCTTGCCGCTGAGACCGACGGCGCGCAGCACCTCCACGCTCGCCTTCTCATCGCCCTGCATGTCCGCCAGGTAGAGCTTCTCCACCTTGTCCAGGTCCACGAACAGGCCGTACGTGGCCTCGCCCGCGTCCGGGATGGCGGCCTGGAAGGTCTCGCTCTCGCCGAGCGTGCCCTCTCCTGCCAGCTTCTTGGCGTACTCGTCGGTGGTCGCCACGGTGAACACGCCGTCGCCCGCGACCTTGGCGATCTGGAGCGGCTGACCCTGGGCGGCCAGGCTCTGCTGCAGCCGGTCCACGATGGCCTGGGCCTTGGCGGGGTCGGTGGCGATCCGCAGGCCGGCCTTGAACTGCTGGGTGTCGAGGCCCTCGCTGTCGATGGCGAGGGTGAGGTTCTGGCCCAGCAGGGTCGCCAGGTCGTCCGGCAGCTTCAGCCCGTACTGCTGCGCCTGCTGCAGGACGGCCTGGAACTCCTGGGACGCGCCCGCCGACTTCTGGATCTCGGGCCATTGCTTGGTCAGCATCTGGTCCATGCCGGAGACCGTCAACGCGCCGGCGGTCGAGCCGGGCAGCGCGGCCAGGTTCGCGGTGGTCAGGTCAGCGCCGCCGGTGAGACCGGTGGCCCCGGTCATGGTGCCGGCGAGTTCCACGTACCCGGCGTCGAAGCGGAGCGCGCCGGTGAACCGGGCGGTCTTGAGCTGCTTGAGCGCCTGCTGCTGCTCGGCGGTCACGAGATCCTTGGACTGCTCGGCGAGCTTGCCCGCGTGCGCCCAGAACGACAGCACGCCCTGCTCGCCGAGCGTGCCCAGGTCGGCGCTGAACTCGGCGTTGTCGGCCAGGCTGGACTCCGCGGCGGCGTACTTGTCGGCCTGCTCCTGCGTCTGGCCCACGATCGCGTAGTCCTCGCGGAAGGCGATGCCGTGCTTGGCGCGGCCCATCACCTTGGCGATGCCGGCCTTGGCGGCCTCCTCGTCCTTGACCTGGACCGCGATCACGACGTCGGGGTCCTCGCCGCCGCTGGGCACCGCGCCGAACCCGATCCGGCTCCCGAGCCACGGATCGATGTCCTTGGCGAAGTCGACGTCCTTCAGGTCTCCCTCGCTCTCCTTCAGGGAGTCGAAGAACGCCTTGCGAGGATCGTCACCCTGGAAGGTGTCCTTGGTGGCGGAGAACTTCTGCGCGATCTGGAACAGGGCCACCTTCTGGTTGGCGGCCGGGTCGAGGTCAAGCCGGGCGTAGGCGATGGTTTCGGCGGGCAGCACGTCGTGCGGCTGGGTGCCGCCGCCGCCCAGGAACGAGCCGACGGCCCAGGCGCCGCCGCCGAAGAGCACCACGGCGAGCGCCGCCGCGATGGCGATCACCAGCCCCTTGCGGCTCTTGCCGGGCGGCTCGCCGCCCGCCGCGCCCTGGCCCTGCCAGCCGAGCTGCTCCTGCTGGCCATAACCCTGCTGCGGGTAGCCCTGCTGGCCGTAACCCTGCTGACCGTAACCCTGCTGGCCGTAGTTCTGCTGGCCGTAGCCCTGCTGGTCGTAGCCCTGCTGCGGGTAGCCGCCCTGCTGGGCGTGCTGCTGCTGGCCGTACGGGGCCTGGCCGTGCTGTTGCTGCCCGTACTGCTGCTGGTCGTAGCCGGGCTGGCCGCCATAGGGGGCCTGCTGGCCATAGGACGCCTGCTGGCCGTAGGGAGCCTGCTGACCTGAGTCGGTCTGTCCCCCGTACTGCGGCTGCCCGTACTGCTGCTGCTGGCCGTAGGGGGCCTGCTGCTGGTACGGCTGCTGCGGGGGGTAGGGCTGGCCGTGGGACGCGGGCATCGTCGGCGGGTTCTCGGGCTGATCCTGATTCCACCGGTACGCTGTCGTCCGGTCAGGATCCTGCCCCGACGGGGGATAATTCGCAGACATCACTCAACTCACACTGTGGACGCTTAAATCACACAGAAACTAGCTGATGTTGCTAGACCCCCGCTTGCAATGTACTGAAGTACGTGTCAGGCCCGGCTGTGCGGGCTCCCGGCTTCTTTTCGCAAGATCGCCATATTTGGGCAGGTGGGTCGTCAATGTCCGGATGCCGTACAGTATGACGTACTAGAATATAGTTCCGTATCGAGGCAGGGGCGGATGACCAAGTTCGACGAGGCCACGCAGGCGATCCGGGTCGACGAGACCACCTACGACGTGTGTCTCGACCCCGGCTACCAGATCGGCGGCCCGCTCAACGGCGGCTATCTGATGGCCGTGCTGCTGCGCGCCGTGGTCGACGAGTCGCCGTTCGCGCACCCGGTGAGCACGGCCGCCCAGTTCCTCAAGGCGCCCGTCCCCGGGCCCGCCACCGTACGCGTCGAACGGATCAAGACCGGCAGGACCGCCGCGTTCACCCGCGCCACCCTCGTCCAGGACGACGTCGCGCAGATGGAGACCCTCGTCACCACCGCCACGCTGACGAACGCCGACCCCGTCTACGCCGCCGAGCCCGGGCACGCCATGCCGCCCCTGGAGGAGTGCGTCAGGCTGCCCGACCCCAAGCCCGAGTCGAACATGAACATGAACGCCCAGGTGGAGGTCCGGTTCGACCCGCCGAGCATCGGCTGGCTCACCGGCGCGCCCGCAGGCCGGCCGGAGTCGCGCGCCTACTTCCGGATGGCCGAGCCGCAGGACCCCGACCCGTTCGTGCTGGCGGTGGCCGTGGACGCGCTGCCGCCCGTGGTGTTCTCCGCCGGCCTGCGCGGCTGGGCGCCGACCGTCGAGCTCACCTGGCACCTGCGCGCGCTGCCCGCCCCCGGCTGGCTCACCGTGGTCGCCGGCGGCCGGCTCATCGCCGACGGATGGTTCGACGAGGAAGCCGAGGTGTGGGACTCGACGGGCCGCCTGGTCGCCCAGTCGCGCCAGCTGGCGCGGGTGGGACGAGGGTGACACGCGCGCTGTGAGCATTCTTACGCAGTGGAGACAGCGCAGGTCGCCTACCCTCTGAAGAGTGCCGGACGCCAGCATTGGGATCTTCGACAGCGGGGTCGGCGGACTGACGGTCGCCCGGGCGATCATCGACCAGCTGCCCCACGAGTCCATCACCTACGTCGCTGACACGGCCCGGCAGCCGTACGGGCCCAAGCGCATCGCCGAGGTGCGCGCCTACGCGCTCGAGGTGATGGACCACCTCGTCGCCGACGGCGTCAAAATGCTCGTGATCGCCTGCAACAGCGCCAGCGCCGCCGTGCTCCGCGACGCCCGCGAACGCTACGAGCTGCCCGTCGTCGAGGTGATCCAGCCCGCCACCCGGCGGGCGGTGCGCGCCACGCGCAACGGCAGGGTGGGCGTGATCGCCACCCGGGCCACGATCCAGTCGATGGCCTACCACGACGCCTTCACCGCCGCCCCCGACGTGCTGCTCACCGGCGTGGCCGCCCCGCGCCTCGTGGAGTACGTCGAGCGCGGCGAGACGATGAGCGAGGAGCTCATCCAGGCCGTCGGCGGCTACCTGGAGCCCATCCAGGAGGCCGGATGCGACACGCTCATCCTCGGCTGCACCCACTACCCGCTGCTCACCGGCGCGATCTCCTACGTCGCGGGCGACGGGGTCACGCTGGTGTCCAGCGCCGACGAGACGGCCAAGGACGTCTACCGCGTCCTGCACGACCGCGGCCTGGCGGCCGGCAGCGAGGCCACCCCCCGGCACCGCTTCCGCGCCACGGGCGACTCCACACTCTTCGCCCGGCTCGGACGCCGCTTCCTGGGCCCGGAGATCGACGCGGTCGAAGTCGCTCCTGTGGGGGGTACCACCGTCAAGGGAGGCCCGCATGAAAGTGACCATCATCGGCTGCTCAGGAAGCTTTCCCGGCCCTGACAGCCCCGCGTCCTGCTACCTCGTCGAGGCCGAGGGCTTCCGGCTGCTGCTCGACTTCGGCAGCGGATCCCTGGGAGTGCTCCAGCGCCACATCGGCCTGTACGACGTCGACGCGATCTGCCTGTCCCACCTGCACGCCGATCACTGCCTCGACCTGTGCGGCTACCACGTGGCCCGCACCTACGGCCCCGCCGCCCCGTACCCGCGCGTCCCCGTGCACGCGCCCGCCGACGCGCCGCGGCGGCTCGCCGGCGCCTACGGCATGCCGGAGGAGCCCGGCATGGAGACCGCGTTCGACTTCACCGGGCTCGCGCCCGGCACGATCGAGGTCGGCCCGTTCACCCTGACCTCCGCCCGGGTCAACCACCCCGTGGAGGCGTACGGATTCCGCGTCGAGCACGGCGGGCGCAGCGTCGCCTACTCCGGCGACACCGGCGCGTGCGCCGAGCTCGTCAAGCTGGCCGCCGACGCCGACCTGCTGCTGTGCGAGGCGTCGCTGCTCGACCGGCCGGACCTGCCCGTCGGCCTCCACCTGTCCGGCCGCCAGGCGGCCGAGCACGGCGCCAAGGCCGGGGTGGGCCGCCTCGTGCTCACCCACCTCGTACCGTGGAACCCCGAGACCGCCGTCCTGGACGACGCCACCAAGGGCGGCTACACCGGGCCGATCGAGCTGGCCCGCAGCGGCGCCGTCTACGACCTGGCGTGAGACGCGGTCCGCGCCGGCGTGCGGCGGAGATAGGCTGATCCGCATGTCGCGACAGGATGGCCGAAACCCCGACCAGCTCCGCCCCGTCACCATCACCAGAAACTGGCTCTCCCACGCGGAAGGCTCCGTGCTGGTGGAGTTCGGCCAGACGCGGGTGCTGTGCGCCGCTTCCGTGCAGGACAGCGTGCCGCGCTGGCGGCGCGGCAGCGGCGAGGGCTGGGTGACGGGCGAGTACGCGATGCTCCCGCGCGCCACCAACACCCGCAACGACCGCGAGTCCGTACGCGGCAAGATCGGCGGCCGCACCCACGAGATCTCCCGGCTGATCGGCCGCTCGCTGCGCGCCTGCGTCGACTACAAGGCCCTGGGCGAGAACTCGATCCTGCTCGACTGCGACGTCCTCCAGGCCGACGGCGGCACCAGGACCGCCGCCATCACCGGCGCCTACGTCGCGCTGGCCGACGCCGTCGCCTGGATGCGCGAGCGCAAGATGTGCCCCGGTGACCCGCTCATCGGCTCGGTGTCGGCGGTCTCCGTGGGCGTCGTCGGCTCGGTGCCCATGCTCGACCTCTGCTACGTCGAGGACGTCGCCGCCGAGACCGACATGAACGTCGTCATGACCGGCGAGGGCAGCTTCGTCGAGGTGCAGGGCACCGCCGAGGGCGCGCCGTTCGACCGCGGCGCCCTCGACCGGCTGCTCGACCTCGCCGCCGTCGGATGCGAGGAGCTCACGCTGATCCAGCAGGAGGCGCTGTCCGCATGAGGATCCTGCTCGCCACCCGCAACGCCGGGAAGATCGCCGAGCTGCGGCGCATCCTCGACGGGTTCGACATCGTGGGGCTCGAGGAGTTCCCCGACATCGGCGACGTGGCCGAGACCGGCGTCACCTTCGAGGACAACGCCCTGCTCAAGGCCCGCGAGGTGGCCCGGCAGTCCGGCCTGCCATCGGTGGCCGACGACTCCGGGCTCTGCGTCGACGTGCTCAACGGCATGCCCGGCGTCTTCTCCGCCCGCTGGTCCGGACGGCACGGCGACGACCGGGCCAACCTCGACCTGGTGCTCGCCCAGGTGTCCGACGTGCCCGACGACAAGCTCACCGCCCACTTCACCTGCGTGGCCGCGCTCGCGCTGCCCTCCGGCGAGACGCGCGTGGCCGAGGGCGTCCTGCCGGGCCGGCTGATCCGCGCCCCGCGCGGCTCCGGCGGCTTCGGCTACGACCCGATCTTCGTGCCCGACGGCGACACCCGCACCACGGCCGAGATGACGGCCGGCGAGAAGGACGCCATCAGCCACCGCGGCCGCGCCTTCCGCGCCCTGGCCCCCGTCGTCCGCGAGCTGCTCACCCCGTAACCACCGCGTAAGAACCCGCGGCCACCGGAGGCGTAGCGTCGGTGGTGTGGGGAGAGAAGAAGCCGCGCCCGCCTGGGCGGGCGCGCTGGCAGGCATCGTGGCGGGCGCCGTGGCGCTCGGCGTCGCGCAGCTCGGCGCAGGACTGATCCGGGCAGGGGTGTTCCCGGTCCTGGCCGTGGGCGACTGGGTGGTCGACCTGTCGCCGGCGCCGCTGAAGGAGTTCGCGATCCGGACGTTCGGCGAGAACGACAAGAACGTCCTGGTCGGGGGAGTGCTCGTCGTGCTCGCCCTGATCGCGGCCGGCATCGGCGTGGCGGCCCGGCGTCGTCCGGCCTACGGCACGGCCGGCCTCGCCGCCTTCGGGGCGATCGGGCTGGCGGCGGTGCTGACCAGGCCCGGCGCGTCGGCCGCCGACGCCCTGCCGACCCTGGCCGGGGTCGTGGCTGGCGCCTGCGCCCTGCCCTGGCTCCTGCGCCGCGCCACCCCGCCCCGGGGCCGCCCCGCGGACGGGGCAGGCTCTCCGAGCGGCACACCGGGGCACGAACCACCCGCCGGGACCGCCGAGCGGCCCGCGGTCATGCGGGCGCCGGGCGTGCCGGCCGCCTTCGACCGGAGACGCCTGCTCACCGGCGCCGCCGGAGGCGTGGCGGCCGCCGGAGCCACCGCCTTCCTGGGCCGCTCGCTCGCCGGGGCCCGCGCCGTCGACGCCGCCCGGGTCCGCGTCACCCTGCCCCCCGCCGCGCACCCGGCCCCGCCCCTCCCGGCCGGAGCCGACCTGAGGATCGGCGGCCTGTCCCCGTTCGTCACCCCGAACGCCGACTTCTACCGCGTCGACACCGCGCTCATCGTCCCCCAGGTCGACCCGCGGACCTGGACCCTGCGCGTGCACGGCCTCGTCGACCGGCCCATCGAGATCACGTACGACGACCTGCTCCGACGCCCGCTCGTCGAGGCCGACATCACCCTCGCCTGCGTCTCCAACGAGGTCGGCGGCCCCTACGTGGGCAACGCGCGCTGGCTCGGCGTGCGGATGGCCGACGTGCTGCGCGAGGCCGGCGTCCGCCCCGAGGCCGACATGCTGCTGTCCACCTCCCGCGACGGCTTCACGTGCGGCACCCCCGTGGACGTCATCCTGGACGGCAGGGACGCGCTGTTCGCCATCGGGATGAACGGCGAGGCGCTCCCCGTGGACCACGGCTTCCCGGTGCGGCAGGTGGTGCCCGGCCTGTACGGGTACGTCTCGGCCACCAAATGGGTGGTGGACGTCAAGGTGACCAGGTTCGACCGCGACGAGGCGTACTGGACGCCGCGCGGCTGGGCGGCCAAGGGGCCCATCAAGACGCAGTCCCGGATCGACGTCCCCCGGGCCGAGGCCGAGCTGAAGACCGGCCGCACCACGATCGCGGGCGTCGCCTGGGCGCAGCACACCGGCGTCGACGCCGTCGAGGTGCGGGTCGACCGGGGCCCGTGGCGGCAGGCGCGGCTCGCCCAGGTGCCCGGCCCGGACACCTGGCGGCAGTGGGCGCTCGACTGGGACGCCACGCCGGGCGACCACACGATCGAGGTACGGGCGACGGACGCGGCCGGTCGCACCCAGACCGAACAGCGCGCGCCGGTGGCCCCCGACGGCGCCACCGGCTGGCACACGATCAACGTCCACGTCACCTGACGACGGCTCGATCGCCCGGCAATGAGGGCGTTTGTGCTGGTAGGGCGCCTAGTCCTGGCCGAGAATCTTCCTGACTTTCGCCCCTGCGTCACGCCGCGCGCCCCTACGATCGGCGTCGAGCACTGACAGGAGGCAGGACGTGTCCCGCGACCGCAAACCCAGCGTCCGGTGGGTCCTACCCGAGGGGCAGTACAACCCCGTGGTCGCCGACGGGGTGCGGTGGCTCGACTACGAGAACGCCACCACCCCCGGCCCGCCCGACTCCGATCCGCCTGACCCACCCGACCCCGCTGCCCATGCGCAGGCGACGCCGGAGCCTGCCGGGAGCCCGCTCCCGGAGCGGCACTCCTGCGGAACGGCCGGGTGGAACTCCGGCGCGTGGCTCTTCGAAGCCCCGGTTTCTCCGGGTCCTGCTCCGGCAGGACCGGTTCAGGCGGACGGCGAGGGTTCCCTCGGCACGGTCGCGCGAGGTCCCGAGGTACGGGACGGTGGGGTCCACGACGGTCCGCCCACCGTGGGCTCGACCCGTTGGGGTGATCTGAATCCAGACGGTTCACCGACTCGGCGCGACCTGGGAGCACAGGCTCTCGGCCGGTCGGCCCCGCACGGTGAGAGCCCCGCTGAAGCGCCCGACCTGCAGACGACCCCGCCGCACGGCGCGTGCGTCGGCCGTGAGCCCGCGACTTCCGACACCCAGGCTGCCGAGCCCGGCCCGCAAGGGAGCGCGGGCGTGGACGGCGCCGGCGATGTGGGGAGCGCCGGAGGGGCGGGAATCCTAGGAGAACTCGGACAGCCCGAACCCACCGGCGCGGCCCGGCCAAGAGGCGAGCAGCCCTGGCCGGAAGGCCGGGCCGGTGCGCCTGCCGTTCCCCCGGTGACCTTTCTGGGGACCCGCCCGCCGGTCGCGGCCGCCGGTGTTCGCGACCTCGGAGAGACGCAGCTCGGTCATCCGGGGCACCAGGGGCCCGCCGGGCGTCCGTCGGATCACTTCGGCGGGGGCGCGGGGAGCAAGCGAGGGGTCGCCGGGTACGACTGGTTCGACTGGCCGCACCGGCCGCCGGCTCTGGCCGAGAGCAGGTCGTACGGGACGCCGGGCGGGCTGGCCCGGCCGGACCCGCAGGTGGAGCAGGACCTGGCGCTGGCGGTGGAGCCGGGCACCCGGTTCCCCGATCCGCGCGGGACCTGGGTGCGGCTGATCAACGGCGGCGGCCCCGCCGACGACCCGTTCCGCGCCTCGAACGCCGCCGACTGCGCGCTGGCCGTGCTGTCCACCTGGCACGGGGAGCCGGCCGCCGCCGCGCCGAGGACGCCCGAGTACGACGCCATCGGCCGGCCGCTGCTCACCGGCGAGGCGGGGAGCACCGCGCGGATGGAACGCTGGACGGGCCAGCGCTTCCAGTACGCCGGTCAGGGACGGCACGCCTACCCGATGCTGGCCCTCCGCCTGCGCGAGGCGGGGCACGGCGCGTCGGCGGTGATCGTGGTCCGCTGGCCCGCGGGCGGGTCGCACGCCTGGAACGCGGTCAACCATCAGGGCGAGGTCATCTGGATCGACGCGCAGCGGGGTCACATGGCGGTCGATCCTCTCTACACCACCGTGACCGGGGTGTTCTGCGTCATCCTCGACAGGAAGGGGCAGCCGCGGTGAACCTCGACCAGGCCAGGGCGCTGGCGGAGGAGTACTTCAACGGGGTGCGCCCGGCGGAGGGGGCGCTGCCCGTGGGGGTCTACGGGTTCGGCGAAGGGTTCGTGGCGTGGGCGCGGGAGCCGGAGCCGGATGATCCGGCCCGGCTGCCGGACACGATCGGCGGCGGGTGCGTCGTCATCGACGGGTCCTCGGGCGAGGTGGTCGCCCGTCCTCTGCTGGATCCGGAGTCGGTCGCCGACCTGTGGCCGGGCCGCCACCCGCGCTGACCGGCGGGTCCTGCCATCGCGGGCCGGGCGCCGCCCCCATGGACGCCCGGCCTCGGGCACGCCGGAGCGAAGACCCTTCGCGACGGAGTTACCTATATCCGGATTTAGCCAGCGATAACTGATTTATCCGGATTGTCAGCCAGTGCCCAGCGCTCCCACGATCGACGCCCTGGCCGCCCGTCGCCCCGGCAGGATCGCGGCCACCACGCCCGCCACCCCCGACAGCGCCACGAACAGCCCGATCTGCCACGGCGTCACCGCGAAGACCGCCCCCGGCAGCATCGCCCGGCCGGCCGCCCAGCCGAACACGAGGCCGAGCACCACCCCGACCACCGCGCCGACGAGCCCCAGCACCAGCGCCTCGATCGAGAGCATCCGCCGCAGCTGCGCCCTGGTCAGCCCGAGCGCCCGCAGCAGCGCCGACTCCCGGGTACGTTCGTGCACCGACAGGGAGAGCGTGTTGGCGATGCCGAGCAGCGAGATGAGGATGGACAGCCCGAGCAGCCCGGCGACGATCATCAGCAGCATGTCCAGCGTCTCGTCGAACTCCCCGCGCACCTCGGTCGAGCTCCGCAGCTGGACCGTCGGGTGCGCGGCCGTGGCCGCCTCCACGACGGCCCGCGCCCGCTCCGGGGCCACGCCGTCCG
Source organism: Nonomuraea sp. CA-218870 (assembly GCF_050936535.1). NCBI lineage: Bacteria > Bacillati > Actinomycetota > Actinomycetes > Streptosporangiales > Streptosporangiaceae > Nonomuraea > Nonomuraea sp. CA-218870. The sequence goes on from NZ_JBNJMN010000001.1 coordinate 2,180,890, forward strand.
CGATGACGATCACCACCTGGCTGTCCGGCACGTCACCGAACAACTCGGTGAACTGCTCCGGGGCCACGGCGAGCGACGGCAACGGCGACGCCTCGCCCAGGGCCGCCACCACCGTGAGCGCCACCGTCCCGGACCCCGCGCCGACCCGTACCGTGTCGCCGACGCCCACGCGCAGGTCCGCCGCGGCCTTCCCGCGCACCGCCACCTGCCCGGCGGCCAGCTCGGGCAGCGCGCCGGAGACCGGCTCCGGACCGATCCGGCCCTCGTACGTGCCGATCCGCACGTCCACCGCGCCCACCGTCGCGGCGCTCTCGCGGACCCGCAGCACGGCGGCCAGCTCCGGCCGGTCCTTCAGCTCCTCGCCGACCGACCGGGGGATGCCTCTCTCCCGCTCCTGGGGGACGAGCAGATAGTCGACGGGGAACTGCTCGTCCAGCTTCTCCGTGACCGTCGCCCGGGTGGACGTGGTGACCACAGAGATCAGCGTCATCAGCGTGACCCCGACCGTCAGCGCCACCGTCGTGGTCGCCGCCCGCCCGGGGTTGCGTCCCGCGTTGTCCACCGCCAGCCGCCCCGGCACCCCGAACAGCGCCGCCGGGACCCGGCCGAGCACCCGGCTCAACGGCCTGACCAGCACCGGCCCCAGGATCAGCACCCCCAGGAACGTCAGCACGCCGCCCCCCATCACCACGAACAGCGAGACCTGCTCGCCCGGCGGGAGCACCAGCGCCCCCGCCGCCGCCGCGCCGAGCCCCGTCACCAGGAACAGCGCCGCGAGGACCACCCGCGGCCGGCCCGCGCGGAACGGCTGCTCCTCCACCTGCGTGCGCAGCGCGGCCACCGGCGCCACCCGGGTGGCGGTCCGGGCGGGCGGCACCGCCGCGCCGACCGTGACTGCCAGGCCCACGCCCAGGCCGACGGCGATCGTCTCCGGCGACAGGGCGAGCGCCGCCTCGGTCGGCAGCGGCGCGTTCAGCGCGTCGAGGACCGCGAGCGTGAGCGCGCCCAGCCCGTACCCGGCCGCGAGCCCGGTCGCCGACGCCACCAGCGCCACCACCGCCGACTCGATCAGGATCGAGCCGAACACCTGTCCCCGGGTCGCCCCGACGCAGCGCAGCAGCGCCATCTCGCGGGCGCGCTGCGCCACGAGGATGGCGAAGGTGTTGTAGATGACCAGCCCGGCCACGAACATCGACACCAGGCCGAACATGAGCAGCCCGACCGTGAGCGCGCGCAGCTCCAGCCCGGCCCGCCGGGCCAGGTCGGCCGCCAGCTCCTCACCGGTCAGCACCCGGTGGCCGCCACCAGCGGCCGCCGCCACGGCCCGCCTGAGCGCCGCCGGGTCGTCCCCGGCCACGTCGATCTCGGCGAAGCCCTTCACGCCGGTCATCCGCCGCGCCGTGGCCGGGGTGAACCCGACCGCGCCGGTGTACGCCAGCTCCTGGTCCACTCCCGGATCCAGGAGGCCGACCAGCTTGAACGCGTGCGCCTGCCCCCGGTGGTCGAGCACCCTGACCGTGTCGCCGACCTTGAACCCCTCGGCCCTGGCCGTGTTCTCGTCGACCACCGCCGCGTGGTCGTCGGAACCCGGACCGGTGCCGCCGACGATCGTGGTCCGGTCCAGCGCCCCGGAGACGATCGACACGGCCGTGGCCGGCACGTCGCCGATCGCCCTGCCGTCCCTGCCGAGCAGCGGCGCGTTCGCCCGTACCAGGCCCTGGGCCTCGCGCACGCCCGGCACCTCCCGCACCCGGGCCAGCACCTCGGACCCGATCCGTTCGCCGGGATCCTCCGGCAGCACGGCCACCGCCACCTTGCCGGCGTCGGCCGTGACCCGCTCGGCGAACCCGGCCTGGATGGTGTCGTTCAGCACGAACGTGCCCGCGATGAACGCCACCCCCAGCATGATCGACAGCGAGGTGAGCAGCAGCCGGAACCGGTGCGCCCGCAGCCCCGCGCGTGCGGTCCTCAGCACCTCACGCCTCCAGCTTGATCAGCGTGTCCAGCACCGTCTGCGGCGTGGGCGCGGACAGCTCGTCCACCAGCCGGCCGTCACGCAGGAACACCACCCGGTCGGCGTACGAGGCCGCCGTCGGGTCGTGCGTCACCATGACGATCGTCTGCCCCAGCTCACGCACCGACGCGCGCAGGAACGACAGCACCTCCGCGCCGCTGCGCGAGTCGAGGTTGCCCGTCGGCTCGTCCGCGAAGATCACCCGCGGTTCGCTGATCAGCGCCCTGGCCACCGCGACCCGCTGCTGCTGGCCGCCGGACAGCTCCGCCGGCCGGTGCCCGAGCCGGTCACGCAGCCCCACCGTGGCGATCACCCGGTCGTAGCGGGCCGGATCCGGCCGCCGGGCGGCGATCCGCAGCGGCAGCAGGATGTTCTCCTCGGCCGTCAGCGTCGGCAACAGGTTGAACGCCTGGAAGACGAAGCCGATCCGCTCCCTGCGCAGCAGCGTGAGCTGCTTGTCGCCGAGCCCGGTCAGCTCGACGTCACCGATGTGGACAGTGCCGGAGGTGGCCGTGTCCAGACCGGCCAGGCAGTGCATCAGCGTGGACTTGCCCGAGCCGGACGGGCCCATGATGGCGGTGAAGGCGCCGGAGGCGAAGGACACGTCCACCTCGCGCAGCGCGTGCACCCGGGCGTCGCCCTCGCCGTACACCTTGGTCAGGGATGTGGCCATCACGGCCGGAGGGCCATGGTGCCGGGACTCGGTGAAGCTCACGTTCACTCCTCGTCAGGGACTTACGAACGCGATTCACGCTAAAGCCGGAAATCTCGCCATCCATGGGCCCTGAGGAGGGACTTCACCTGCGCCGCCGGACGACCCCCATCAGCCGTTCAGCCGATGCGACGGCACGATCAGCCCCGCCTCGTACGCGTACACCACCACCTGCGCCCGGTCCCGCAGCCCCAGCTTGGCCAGCACCCGCCCCAGATGCGTCTTGACCGTCGCCTCCGCCACCTCCAGCTCGGCCGCGATCTCCGCGTTCGAGCGGCCCCGCGCCACCATGAGCAGCACCTCCCGCTCGCGCGGCGTCAGCTCCGCCGCCGCGGCCGGCGGCTCCGACGGCAGGTGCGCGGCGAACCGGTCGAGCATCCGCCGCAGCGTACGCGGCGACACCACCGCGTCACCCGCGTGCACCGACCGGATCGCGCTCACCAGCTCCGCCGTGGGCACGTCCTTCAGCAGGAAGCCCGAGGCCCCCGCCTTGACCGCCGCGAACGCGTACTCGTCCAGGTCGAACGTCGTCAGGATGAGCACCTTCGGCCCCCGGATGTGGCCGAGCGCCTCCACCCCGTCCATGCCCGGCATGCGCACGTCCATCAGCACCACGTCCACCTCGACGGACCGCAGCAGCTCCACCGCGCGCGACCCGTCGCCCGCCTCCGCGACCACCTCGATGCCGGGCTGCGCGCCCAGCACCATGCGGAACCCCGCCCGCAACAGCTCCTGGTCGTCGACCAGCATCACCCGGATCGTCCCGTCCACCCGAACCCCTAAGCCGCCCGCACCCGCGGCACCGGCAGCCTGGCCAGCACCTCGAACCCGCCACCCGGCCGCGGCCCCGCCGTGACCTCCCCGCCGTACATGGCGGCCCGCTCCCGCATCCCCAGCAGCCCGTGACCGCCGGAGGCGGGCGGCGCGGCCGCACCCAGACCGTCGTCGGTCACCCGGACCACCAGCTCCGAGTCGCGGCACCGCAGCTCCACCAGGGCGCGCACCCGAGAGCCGCCGTGCTTGAGCGCGTTCGTCAGCGCCTCCTGGACGATGCGGTAGACCGCCAGCTGCACGCCCTCCGGCGGCGCGCCGGGATCACCGACGACCCGCAGCCGCGCCGGCACGCCCGCCCCGCGCACCAGGTCCTCCAGTTGCGCCAGCCCCGGCTGCGGCGTGTACTCGGGGCCGCCCGCGCCCTCGTCCTCCCTGAGCACGCCCACCAGCCGGCGCATCTCCGCCAGCGCCTCCCTGCCGGTACGGGAGACGGCCCGCACCGCCAGCCGGGCCTGCTCCGCGTCGGAGCCGATCGCGTAACCCGCGCCGTCGGCCTGCACCACCATGACACTCACATGGTGGGCCACCACGTCATGCAGCTCCCTGGCGATCCGCGCCCGCTCGGCCGCGGCGGCCATCTTGGCCCGCTGGTCGCGCTCCAGCTCCGCCCGCCTGGCCCGCTCCTCCAGGCCCTCCAGATAACGCCTGCGCGTGCTCGCGTACAGCCCGGCCAGCCAGACCGTCACCACGAGGATCGAACCGGTCGTGAACATGCCCAGCGTCGGCGTGTCCCACCGCACCAGCGCCAGCAACACCCCGAGCTCCGTCACCAGCACCGCCGCCGACGACCACCGCAACGAGCACCGCGCGGCCACCGCCCAGAGCGCCACCAGCACCGCCAGGTTGGCCGGCACCACCTCCACCCCCGCGGCCCACTGGCCGAAACTCACCAGCGCGACCCCGCAGAACGCCAGAACCGGCCGCCGCCACCACACCATCAGCGGCGCCAGCAGCACCAGCGTCAGAGCGACATGGCCGGCCAGCCCGGCAGGCTCGTCGAACGCGCGCGGGGCCGCCGGCAAGAGGCACAGCACCGCGACGGGCGCCACCCGCAGGGCGTCCATCATCTTCCCGCGGCGCGCCGACCACGCCCTCACCTTGCCGAACACATCCTCACGATACGGACGCCGAACACCTCCCGGGTCCGCCTTGAGACGGAAGTGCGCGTACGACCCAGGTCTTACACCACGCTTACGGCAGCTACGGCAACCTGGTACCCGGGAGCGCCCTCCGGGGCGAGTAAAGGGAGATCGTGATGACGGATCATGATCGCGATGCCGGGTCGCGCGGTGTGAACGGACCACCGCGCGACCCGAGCCGCCACGACCCGAGCCGCCACGACCCGAGCCGCTACGACACGAGCCGCTACGACACGAGCCGCTACGACCCGAGCCGGCACGACACGGCGGAACGGCCGCGCACCGAGATCCTCGGGTTCTCCGGCGACGGCAGGACCACCGTCCACCCCACTCCCTACGGAGACTTCGGGCCTGGCCCGTACTCCGGCCCCGGCTGGGACCCGCTGCCGCCTGCGCCACCCCCGAAGCCGGCCCTCGGCGACCTCCTCCGAGACAAGCTCCGAGACAAGCGCACCCAGATCGCCGGAGCCGGACTCGCCGGCCTCGTGCTCGGCGGCCTCCTCGGCGGCGGCGCCGTCGCCCTGGCCGGCGAGCTCGGGAACAGACCGGAACCCGCCGCCTCCTGGGACCGGCCCGGCCCCTTCGACCGGCACGACGACTTCCCCCTGCGCCCCGGCGAGCGCCGATGCTTCCAGACCGAGGGCCGGATCATCTGCCAGCTCGAACCCCAGCCCCTGCCGACGCGCACCGGCTAGCGATCTCCGGGTACGCGGCGGGAGTACGGGGAATGAACTCCGGGCAGCCGAACCCCGGGACCACCATGCCGCCACACCAGCCCCACCACCCTCCCCACCCCACCCCGCCCAGCGACCCGATCGCCCCGGACCCGCACGTCCCACCGAGCGAGCCTGTCCCGTCGAGTGGGTCCGCCCGGTCCTGCGAGGACGTTTCTCCCGGCGGGTCTGCGCCGTGCGGCGCGCGGCGTGAGGCGGGCCGGTTCGGGTCGGCCTCACGGCTGCCCGTCGTCGTTCTGGTCCCACACCCGCGCGGCCTCGACGCGCTGTCGGCCGTGGACGGCGTCACCCCGCTGCTGTACGACGTGCGCGCCGAGCCCCCGGAAGGCGCCGAGGCGGCCGAGGTCATCGTCATCCCCTCCCGCCCCGTGGACCGCGTCCTCGCCCTGCTCGACCGGCTCCCCGCACTCCGGCTCGTCCAGACCCTCAGCGCCGGCACCGACTCCTGGACCGGCCGCCTGCCCGCGCACGTCACCCTGTCGAGCGCCCGCGGCGCCCACGGCCCCGCCGTCGCCGAATGGGCCGCCGCCACCCTGCTGACCGTCGCCCGCGATCTCCCCGCCTTCGCCGCCGACCAGGCCGACGGCCGCTGGAACCCGCACGTCGCCGAGTCGCTCTGGGACCAGCGGGTGCTCATCATCGGCGCCGGCGACCTCGGCACCCAGCTCCGCGCCCGGCTGGAGCCGTTCGGCCCGCGCATCACGATGATGGCCCGCCGCGCCCGCCCCGGCGTCGTCCCCATGACGGACCTCCGCACCCTGCTGCCGGTCCAGGACGTGGTCGCCCTCATGGTGCCCCTCACCCCCGACACCCACCACCTCGCGGACAAGGGCTTCCTCGCCGCGATGAAGGACGGCGCCATCCTCCTCAACGCGGCCCGCGGCCCCGTCGTCGACACCCACGCCCTGCTCGCCGAGACCCGCGCCGGCCGCCTGCGCGCCATCCTCGACGTCACCGACCCCGAACCCCTCCCGCCGGACCACCCGCTCTGGCACGCCCCCGGCGTCCTCGTCACCCCGCACGTGGCGGGCGACGTCCCCCAGGCCGACACCCGCGCCTGGCAGGTCGCCGCCACCCAGATAGCCCAGTACGCCCGCGGGGAGAAACCGGCCAACACGGTCGGGTGATCGGCTTCGCCGAGTGTGGCCCAGCCGGTCGCCGTCGCGGTGCCGACAGGTCGCCGTGCTCGCTCAGCCGAGAGCAGGTGCGGTGCTCGCGCCGATGGTCTCGGCGAGTCGCGTGGGCAGGGGGTACGGGCGTTCCACCGGGAGCATCTCGGTGACGTCCTTCCCGTCGTGCAGCGCCTGCGGGATGTCACGGACCCGATCGGTCAGGTCGGTGATTCCCAGGATCCATTGGTCGACATGGCGGGCGACGGCAACGCCGGACAGCCCGATCTGGATGGATCGATGGGGCAGGGCATGGTGGTGCGGGTCGCGTTCAGGATCCCACTGGATCCGGACCGGGCTTTCGCGTAAGCGTTTCTTCCACTCCGCATGGCCGGTCCCGGCGTCGGGATGGCTGAGGCAGGAGTGTCCCAGCGCCCAGGCGAACCCCTCTCACGTGATGTCGATGGCCAAGACCCTGGTCTGGCCTGGCTTCGTGGCCCATCCGCAGCGGTACATCATCCACAGGAAGGACGGTTTGATCCAGGTCATCCGTTCGCGTTCGAAGGGCGGGACGAAGCGTTTCATGACCCCGCAGCATGACGAACCTGCTTGTCGTCGATCGACCGGATCAATCGCTCTGATGAGGAAGGGGGCCCTGTTCCCGCATTCAGGAAATATGTGTGGGGCCGGTGGGATTCGAACCCACACTGTCAGCTACCTAAAAGCTGTGCCTCTGCCATTGGGCTACGGCCCCTCACCTTTCCCTTACCGGCGGAATTCGCGGTCTGAGAATGGCGGTCAGGGCAGAGGAATCGCACATTCTCCTGTCGATTGTCGAGCCAGTCACCGTTGATGTGGTCGACATGGAGGGTGAGCGGTCTGCCCTGCCACGTGCCGTCAATCCTACAGCCTGCGCAGGCGTACGGCAGCCCGGCTTCCTGCATGGCCCGGCGCGGCGCAGGCGCCTTATCGCGGATGGAACCCGGCGGGCGGAGGACGAGTATTTCCTGGTAGGTGCGCAGTGTGGGAGGTTTCCGGCCCTTGCCGTGCGCCCTGCCCACGAAATGCGAGGTGTCGATGGCGTAGTGCTTCAGCCGGCGACCGATGTGCGCGTGGCTGGCGCCGGTCCACCTGATGCCCTGGCGGCGGAGCACGTCGGCGACGCTGAGAGAAGCCGCCGCCGCCTCGGCGAGCATCTCTCGCGTGTACTTCTGGTAAGCGGCCATGTCGTGAGAATAGAAAAACTCACCGACAATTCTTGAGGGTCACAGGCGGGTGAAATGCTCTTTGTCAGGAAAGGCCGAGTTTCTTCTTGAGGCTCGCGACGTGGCCGGTGGCCTTCACGTTGTAGAGGGCCTGTTCGATCTTGCCGTCGGCGTCGATGACGAAGGTGGAGCGGATGACGCCCTCCACCTCCTTCCCGTAGAGCTTCTTCAGCCCGTACGCCCCGTACGCCTTGTGGACCGCCAGCTCGGGGTCGGACAGCAGCGGGAAGGTCAGGGCGTCGCGTTCGACGAACGTGGCCAGCTTGGCGGGCTTGTCCTTGGAGACGCCCAGGACGACGTAGCCCTCGGCGGTGAGCTGGTCGAGGTTGTCGCGGAAGTCGCAGGCCTGTTTGGTGCAGCCGGGGGTCATGGCGGCGGGGTAGAAGTAGAGGATCACCCGCTTGCCGCGGTGGCCGGCGAGAGAGACGCTGCCGCCGTCGGCGGTGGGCAGCGTGAACTCGGGCGCGGCGTCGCCGGGCGCGAGCTTGGATTCGGTCATCAGGTCCTCCCGTGGTTCTTCTTGAGAACCTACTGGAGAACCTACCGGCGGCCTGCCGTGCCGTCCGGGCTGGTGACCTGACAGACTGATCGTCACGAGCAGGAGCGCGCCGGAAGGAGAGTCATGGCTGACACCGATCCTGATGAGCTGGAGCGGCGGATCGCGCGGACGCGCGCGGAGTTGGCGCAGACGGTGGACGCCATCGCCGACCGGGTGAGCCCGAAGCGGGTCGCCGAGCGCACGGTGGCGGATGCGAAGAGCAGGGCCGGTCACCTGGTGGCGCAGGTGAGTGACGCGCTGGGCATGTCGCCGCGGCCGGTGGAGCTGGGGCAGGACCCGGACCGGCTGTGGGACGAGGAGCCGCCGGACCTGGCTCCGGTGCTGATCGGGTTGGGCGCGGTGCTGGCGCTGGGGGCGGCCGTGGTGCTGTGGCGGCGGCGCAGGCGGCGGTAGGGCTTACAGGAAGGTCCTGCCCTCGCCTCGGTAGGTCGGCACGGATTCCACGACGGTGTCGCCGTCGACGAGGTGCAGGGTGTCGAAGCGCTCGCACAGCTCGCCCGCCTTGGCGTGCCTGAACCAGACGCGGTCGCCGATGCGCAGGTCCTCGGCGGCCTGGCCGGTGAGGGGGGTCTGGACTTCGCCGGCGCCTTCGTCGCGGCTGTAGCGCAGGCCGGCGGGCAGGTACGGCTGGGGTACGCGGCTGGGTCCGGCGGGGCCGGAGGCGAGGTAGCCGCCGCCGAGCACGGTCACGGTGTCGTGGCCGGGGCGGCGTACGACGGGGAGGGCGAACATCGCGGCGGGGCGGCCGGTGAAGCCGCGGTAGAAGTCGAACAGCCGGGGGTGGAAGAGCCCGGATCCGGCGGCGACCTCGGTGACGGCCTTCTCGCGTACGGTGCGTTCGATGGAGCCGGTGCCGCCGCCGTTGACGAACTCGAGGTCGGCGACCTGGCGGACGGCGTTGACGATGCGGCCGCGGCGCAGGATGAGCTCTCTGGCCGAGAGGGTCTGCATGAGGCGTACGGCGCGGCCGTACGCGGCGCTGGGCGGGGCGTCGCCGACGCCGGCGATCTGCGCCTCGTAGGCGAGCAGGCCGGTGAGCCGGTAGCCGGGGCGTTTGGCGATCTCGGCGGCGAGGTCGGCTGCCTGGTCGGCGTCGCGGACGGGGGAGCGGAGCGCGCCGGCCCTGAATCGGCCGCCGAGTGTGACGAAGCCGGCGTCGACGTCGAGGCAGAGCCGGATCTCGTGCCGGGGGCGGACGCCGGCCAGGGCGTGGTCGATGAAGGCGAGGTGCTCGGCGGAGTCGACGGTGAGGGTGATGTCGCGGGCGGCTTGGGCGTCGCCGGCGAGTTCGGCCAGCGCGTGCCGGTCGGCGGTGGGGTAGGCGACGACGAGGTCGGTGTGGCCGTGGGAGGCGAGCCAGAGCGCTTCCGGGAGGGTGAACGCCAGCAGGCCGCGGAAGCCGTCGATGGCGAGCACCTGGTCCAGCAGCGGGCGTGACCTGATGGATTTGGTGGCCACCCGGATCGGCTTGCCGGCGGCGCGGCGGACCATGCTCGCGGCGTTGGCGCGCAGGGCGGCCAGGTCGAGGATGGCGAACGGTGGCTCTAGCGAGGCGGTGGCCCGGTCGTAGCGCTGGCGGTCGTCCATACCGGCAGCGTAACGGCATAACCGGCAGATGAACATGAGGGTGATTCGCATTGATCGCCCAGGCCGTAATGATCGTGCAAACGGGCGGCGGGGACACGGTCGAGCGCGAGCCCCGCCCGTGTACCTCTGGTGGGTGTGATGACCACGCTGCAGCAACTCCTGCCCGGCACCGCCGTCGCCCCGCGCGACTCCCCGCTCCGCAGGTCCCGGCGGGTGCTCAGGCCCGCCCGCACGCCCGCCGCGGTGATCGTGGCGGCGCTCCTGACCGCCGGCTTCTGGCTCGTGGCCGCGGAGATTGTCGCGGGTCTGTGGAGCCGGCCGCTCGGCGTCGTGCCCGTGGACGACGCCGTCGCGCTGGCGTCCGCGACCTCGTGGAAGGAGCTGTCGCTGTCCGCGCTCGGGGTGGCGCTGGCCGGCGCGGGCCTGATCCTGCTGGCGGTGCTGCCGGGCCGGTGCAGGCTCGTACCGGTGGAGACCACGGACCCGCTGATCGTCATCGGCATCACCCGCTCCGGCCTGCGCCGCACGCTGCTGGCGGTGGCGCGGCAGGCCGAGGGGGTGGAACGGGTCAGGGTACGGCTGCGCAGGCGGCGCATCGAGGTCACCGTGACGACCGGGCCCGAGTCGTCGGGCGCGATGCTCAGGCAGGTGGGCACCGCGGTCGGCGACCGGCTGGCGGGGCTGGGCACGCTCGGCACGGGCGAGGTCGTGATGCGGCTGCGCAGGAAGGGACTGTGATGCGGCAGTACGGGGGCAACCGCCTGGGACTGGCCGTGGTGGGCGCGGTGCTGCTGTTCGCCGGCGGCTATGCGTGGCTGCGCGGCCGGGGGCACCTGGCCGGGCTGTCGCCGCGGGCCAGGGTGCTGCCGGAGCGCACCGTCGACGCCGTGGCCGGGAACCCGTGGACGCTGTGGGCGATGGCGCTGCTGCTGGTGGTGCTGGCGCTGGTGACGTTGCGGTGGCTGGTGCTGAGCCTCGGCTGGGGCCGGTTGGGGGCGCGGTCCGGTACGGGCACCGCGATGCTCTGCGTGGGCCTGAAGGACGTGGAAGGGCTGTCGCGGGCGGGGGTGCGGGTGCTCGGCGACCCGAACGGCGCGGCCCGGCTGCGGATCTCGTTCTCCTGCCCCGCGGAGGCGGACGTGGGCGCGGTCGTGGGCAAGCTGGACCGGGAGATCGTCGGCCGCATCCGCCGCGAGGTCGGCGACGACGAGGTCGGCGCGGTCGTCCGCGTCCACGTCCGCCGTCAGGCGGCGCCGCGGCGCGTCAGCACTCGATGACGTTCACCGCGAGGCCGCCGCGCGAGGTCTCCTTGTACTTGTCGAGCATGTCCCTGCCGGTGTCGCGCATGGTCTTGATGGCCTTGTCGAGCGACACGTGGTGGCGGCCGTCGCCGCGCAGGGCGATGCGGGCGGCGGTGATGGCCTTGATGGAGGCGACCGCGTTCCGCTCGATGCACGGGATCTGCACCAGGCCGCCGATCGGGTCGCAGGTCAGGCCTAGGTTGTGCTCGATGCCGATCTCGGCCGCGTTCTCCACCTGCTCGGGGGTGCCGCCGAGCACCTCGGTGAGCCCGGCCGAGGCCATCGAGCAGGCCGAGCCGACCTCGCCCTGGCAGCCGACCTCGGCGCCGGAGATGGACGCGTTCTCCTTGAACAGCACGCCGATCGCCGCCGCCGTCAGCAGGAAGCGGATCACGCCGTCGTCGTCGGAGTTCGGGGCGAAGCGGGAGTAGTAGGTGAGCACGGCGGGGATGATGCCGGCCGCGCCGTTGGTGGGGGCGGTGACGATGCGGCCCCCTGCGGCGTTCTCCTCGTTGACCGCGAGGGCGAACAGCGACACCCAGTCCATCGCCTGCAGCGGGTCCTTCTCGGCGGACTCCGCCTGCAGGCGGCGGTGCAGCTGGTGGGCGCGGCGCTTGACCTTGAGCCCGCCGGGCAGCACGCCCTCCTTGGCGATGCCCCGGCGCACACACTCCGACATGACCCGCCAGATGTCGAGGAGCCGGGCGCGGATCTCATCCTCGCCGAGGCCGAACGCCTTCTCGTTCTCCAGCATCAGCCCGGAGATCGACAGGCCGGTGGCCGTGCAGTGCTTGAGCAGCTCCTCGCCGCTGGTGAACGGATAGGGCAGGACCGTGTCGTCCTGTTTGATGCGGTCGGCGCCGGTGGCGGTCTCGTCCACCACGAAGCCGCCGCCGACCGAGAAGTACACCTTCTCGCGTACGGTCCCGCCCGCCTCGTCGTAGGCGGTGAAGCGCATGCCGTTGGGGTGCTCGGGCAGCGAGATCTTGCGCTCGAAGACCAGGTCCTCGCCGACCACGAACGGGATCTCGCGCTCGCCGAACAGCCGGACCGTGCCGGACTCGCGCATGGCGGCCAGCCGCCCGTCGATGGCGTCGACGTCCACCAGCTCGGGCTTCTCGCCCGACAGGCCCAGCAGGACCGCCTTGTCGCTGCCGTGGCCCTTGCCGGTCAGGCCGAGCGACCCGTACAGGATGACCTCGACGCGGGCCGTACGGCCGAGCAGCCCGTCGTGGTGCAGGCCGCGCGCGAACTTGTGCGCGGCGGCCATCGGACCGCCGGTGTGGGAGCTGGACGGGCCGATCCCGATCTTGAAGAGGTCGAAGACGCTGATCGCCATCGATGGGCGCCTTTCACGAGGTGGGAACCGGGGCCCGCGGCCGGGCCCCGGCGGTGGATCAGGACTCGCCCGAGGTGAGTGCGGCGTACTCCTCGGCCGACAGCAGGTCCTCAGGGTCGCCGTCGGCGCGCACCCGGAACATCCAGCCTTCGCCGTACGGGTCGCTGTTGGCCAGCGACGGGTCGTCCACCAGGGTCTGGTTGACCTCCACCACCTCGCCGCCGACAGGGGTGTAGATCTCGCTCACCGACTTGGTGGACTCCACCTCGCCGACCGAGTCCCCGGCCTCGATGGTCGAGCCGACCTCCGGGAGCTGCACGTACACCACGTCACCGAGGGCGTCGGCGGCGAAGGCGGTGATCCCGATCGTGGCGATCAGGCCGTCCTCAAGGCCGGAGACCCACTCGTGCTCCTTGGTGTAGCTCAGGTCGTCAGGGATGTTGCTCACTTGTTCCTCCTGTAAAAGGGCAGCTCGACCACGTCCACGGGTTCTTGCCTGCCCCTGATGTCCACGGCCAGACCTTCGTCGACGCCGGCGTCGACGCCGGCGTCGACGCCGGTGTCGACGTAGGCCATCGCGATGGGCTTGCCCAGCGTCTGCGAGGGCGCGCCGCTGGTGACCTCGCCGACGACGGCGCCGTCCTTGGTGACGGGGTAGCCGTGGCGGGGCACCCGGCGGCCGCGCGCGACCAGCCCGACCAGGCGGCGCCGCGGCGGCACGTTCTTGACCGCCTCCAGCGCCGACCGGCCCACGAAGTCGCCCGGCTTGTCGAATTTCACCACCCTGCCCAGTCCCGCGTCGAACGGGGTGAGCTCCGCGCTCAGCTCGTTGCCGTACAGCGGCATACCCGCTTCCAGGCGGAGCGTGTCACGGCTGGACAGCCCGGCCGGCTTCAGCCCGTGCGGCTCGCCGGCGGCGGTCAGCGCGTGCCAGAGCGGCACCGCGTCCTCGGCGGCCACGAACAGCTCGAAGCCGTCCTCGCCGGTGTAGCCGGTGCGGGCGATGAGCGCCTTCCGGCCGTCGACCGTGCCGGGCAGGCCGGTGTAGTACTTCAGGCCGGCGAGGTCGGCGTCGGTGAGGGTGGCGAGGATCTCCTCGGCCCGTGGGCCCTGGACGGCGATGAGGGCGTAGCGGTCGGAGCGGTCCTCGACCCGCGTGTCGTACGCCTTGGCGCGATCGATCAGCTCGTCCGCGACCTTGTCCGCGTTCGACGCGTTGGCCACGACCATGAACTCCTCGTCGCCGAGCCGGTAGACGATGAGGTCGTCGAGCACCCCGCCGCGCTCGTCGACGATCATGGTGTAGCGGGCCCGCCCGTTCGCCAGCGCCGACAGGTGTCCCACCAGGGCGTGGTCGAGGGCCTGCGCCGCCTGCGGGCCGGTCAGGAAGATCTCTCCCATGTGCGACAGGTCGAACAGCCCGGCCGCCTGGCGGACCGCGTTGTGCTCCGCGGACTCGCTGCCGTAGCGCAGCGGCATGAGCCAGCCGGCGAAGTCGGTCAGGGTGGCGCCGAGAGACTCGTGCACGTCTCTCAGCGGCGTCGATCGGGACATGTCTCGCACCTCAGGGCAGGATCGGATGCCGGGATCCTCCCCCTCTGTCGTCGGTGCCTGAGAGTTTCGCCCGGCTTTTTTCCGGACTTTCACCTTCGGCGAGGTCGCGCGGACCTGCTTTCCAGAGGACACCTCGGCCGTACGGTCCTTTGCCTTGAGAGGTTCGCGGGGAGGGCTTGCTCCTTCAGGGGCCCCGACCGGCTGTCAGGACGCTCTCCCGCACGGCTTCGACGGTGATGCGGCAAGCCTAACGGCCTGGGGAGCGAATTGTCGCGTCCGGCCGTCTCGCGGCGGAGACGAGGGCTTCGAAGAGCGCGCAGTCCTGGGCCGCCTCCGGGTGCCACTGGACGGCGACGGCGAAGGGGTGGGAGTCGAGTTCGACCGCCTCGACGGTGCCGTCCTCGGTGGTGGCCGTCACGGTCAGGCCCGCGCCGAGGCGGTCGACCGCCTGGTGGTGGTAGTGCGGCACGGTGACCGGGGCGTCGCCGAGGATCTTCGCGACCTTGCTGCCGGGGACCGGGCGCACGGGCAGGTGGCCGAACTCGCCTGGGGCGGGGGAATGGCCGCGGTGGCCGGTCACGTCCGGGAGGTGCTGGTGGAGGGTGCCGCCCAGGGTGACGTTGAGGACCTGGAGGCCCCGGCACACGCCCAGGAAGGGGAGGCGGGCCTCCAGCGCCGCGGTCATCAGGCCAAACTCCGCCGTGTCCCGAAATTTCCGGATGTAGTCGGTGTGGGGGTGGGGGGACGCCCCGTACCGCTCCGGATCGACGTCCCCGCCGCCCGCCAGGATCAGCCCGTCCAGCCGAGGCACCAGCGCCGCCGGTTCGCCCGCCGGCGGGATGAGCACCGGCTGCCCGCCCGCCCGCGTCACCTGCTCCACGTACATGTACGGCAGCAGCGCCACGGGCAGGTCCCACACCGTGAACCGCGCGGGCTCGACGTAGGTGCTGACACCGATGACGGGCCGGCTCACGGTCCGGCTCACGGTCCGGCTCAGGGTCCTGCTCACAGGGGCGTCACGTACGCGCCGGAGATGCCGCCGTCGACCAGGAACTGCGACGCCGTGATGAACGAGGCGTCGTCGCTGGCCAGGAACGCGACCGCGGCCGCGATCTCCGACGCCTCGGCGAAGCGGCCGAGCGGCACGTGCACCAGCCGACGCTGCGCCCGCTCGGGGTCCTTGGCGAACAGCTCCCGGAGCAGCGGCGTGTTCACCGGCCCCGGGCACAGCGCGTTGACCCGGATGCCCTCGCGGGCGAACTGCACCCCCAGCTCACGCGACATGGCCAGCACCCCGCCCTTGGACGCGGTGTAGGAGATCTGCGAGGTCGCCGACCCCATGACGGCCACGAACGAGGCGGTGTTGATGATCGAGCCCCTGCCCTGGCGGCGCATGTACGGGATGGCGTGCTTGCAGCACAGGTAGACGCTGGTCAGATTGACCTCCTGGACCCGGCGCCAGGCGTCCAGGCCGGTCTCCAGGATGGAGTCGTCGTCGGGCGGCGAGATGCCCGCGTTGTTGAACGCGACGTCCACGCTCCCGTAGGCGCCGAACGCGGTCTCGTACATCCGGACCACGTCGTCCTCGCTGGTCACGTCCGCCTTGACGAACAGGCCGCCGACCGCGGTGGCGGCCTTGGCGCCCGCCTCCTCGTCGACGTCGACGCAGACGACCTTGGCGCCCTCCTCGGCGAACCGGTGGGCGGTGGCCAGGCCGATGCCACTGCCCGCCCCGGTGATGACGGCCACACGGTCCAGCAAACGCTGCATGTCGCTACTCCGTTGAGATGAAGACGTTCTTGGTCTCGGTGAACGCGGCGAGCGCGTCCGGGCCCAGCTCGCGGCCGAGCCCGGACTCCTTGAACCCGCCGAACGGGGTCCAGTAACGGACGGAGGAGTTGGAGTTCACCGAGAGCGCTCCGGCCTCGACCGCGCGGGCCACCCGCAGCGCCCGGCCGATGTCGCGGGTCCAGACGGAGCCGGACAGGCCGTAGCGGGTGTCGTTGGCGATGCGGACCGCGTCGGACTCGCCGGCGAACGGCACCACCGACACGACCGGGCCGAAGATCTCCTCGGTGAACGCGCGGTCGGTGACGTCCGAGGTCAGCACCGTCGGCGGGAACCAGAAGCCGCGGCCCCGCGGGCACGAGCCCTGCAGGAACGGGTCGGCGACGAAGCCGCGGACCCGTTCCAGGTGCTCGGCGCTGATCAGCGGGCCCATCTCGGTGGCGGGGTCGAGCGGGTCGCCGACGCGCAGCCCGCGCACCGCCTCCGACAGCCGTTCGAGGAACTCGTCGTACACGCTCTCCTGCACCAGCACGCGGGAGCGGGCGCAGCAGTCCTGGCCGCTGTTGTCGAAGACCGCGTACGGGGCCGCGGCGGCGGCCTTGGCGACGTCGGCGTCGGCGAAGACGATGTTGGCCGACTTGCCGCCGAGTTCGAGGGTGAGCCGTTTGACGTGCGCGGCGGCCTTGGCCGCGATCTGCTTGCCCACCTCGGTCGAGCCGGTGAACACGATCTTGGCGACGCCGGGGTGCTCCACCAGGCGGGCTCCCGCGACCTCCCCTGCTCCAGGCAGGACCTGGAGCACCCCCTCGGGGAGGCCCGCCGCCAGGGCCAGCTCGGCCAGCCGCAGCGCGGTCAGCGGGGTCTGCTCGGCGGGCTTGACGATGACCGCGTTGCCCGCCGCGAGCGCCGGCGCGACGCCCCACGACATGATCAGCATCGGGAAGTTCCACGGCACGATCACGCCCACCACGCCCAGCGGCTCCTGGAACGTCACGTCGACGCCGCCGGGCACCGGGATCTGCCTGCCGTGGTTGCGCTCGGGCGCGCCGGCGTAGAAGTGGAGCACGTCGCGGACGGTGGCCGCCTCCCAGCGGGCGTTGCCGACCGGGTGGCCGGCGTTGGCCACCTCCAGCAGGGCCAGCTCCTCGGCGTGCGCGTCGACCAGGTCGGCGAAGGCGCGCAGCAGCCGCGCCCGGTCGCCCGGGGCCACCTCGCGCCACTCCCGCCAGGCCTTCGCGGCCCTGGCCACGGCCTCGTCGACCTCGGTGACCCCGGCCATCTCGACCTCGGCCACGACCTGCTCGGTCGCCGGATTGATGATCTTCATGCTCGTCACAGGCGCTCGAATCCCCTGAACATCTCCCAGTCGGTCACCGCCGCCTCGAAGGCCGCCAGCTCCACCCTGGCGTTGTTGGCGTAGTGGGCCACCACGTCCTCGCCGAACTCCTCCCTGGCCAGCTTGGAGCCCTCGAACAGGGTCAGCGCGTCACGCAGGGTGTGCGGGACGGTCTCGGCGCCGGAGGCGTAGGCGTTGCCCTCGAACGCCTCCTCCAGCTCCAGCTCCTCGTCGATGCCGTGCAGGCCGGCCGCGACCAGCGCGGCCACGGCGAGGTACGGGTTCACGTCGCCGCCCGGCACCCGGTTCTCCACCCGGAGCGAGCGGCCGTGGCCGACCAGGCGCAGCGCGCAGGTGCGGTTGTCGAAGCCCCACTTGACGGCGGTGGGCGCGAAGCTGCCCGGCACGAACCGCTTGTAGGAGTTGACGTTCGGCGCGTACAGGAGGGTGAGCTCGCGCAGGCAGGCGAGCTGGCCGGCGACGAACCGGCGGCCGAGCGGCGACAGCCCGTGCGGCCCGTCGCCCGCCATCACCAGCTCGCCGTCCGTGCCGCGCAGCGAGATGTGGATGTGACAGGAGTTGCCCTCGCGGTCGTTCGGCTTGGCCATGAAGGTGATCGACCTGCCCTCCTGGGCGGCGATCTCCTTGGCGCCGTTCTTGTAGACGGCGTGGTTGTCGCAGGTGACCAGCGCCTCGGCGTAGCGGAAGGCGATCTCGTGCTGGCCCAGGTTGCACTCGCCCTTGGCGGACTCCACGTACAGGCCCGCGCCCTCCATGTCGCGCCGGATGCGGCGCAGCAGCGGCTCGACCCGGGCGGTGCCGAGCAGCGAGTAGTCGACGTTGTAGAGGTTGGCGGGGGTCAGGTCGCGGTAGGCGCGTTGCCACGCCTGCTCGTAGGAGTCCTCGTAGACGACGAACTCCAGCTCGGTGCCGACGTGCGCGCGCAGGCCGCGCTCCTCCAGCCGGGCGAGCTGGCGGCGCAGGATCTGGCGTGGCGAGGCCGTCACGTCGTCGCCGTTCTCCCAGACGAGGTCGGCCATCAGCAGCGCCGTGCCCTCCTGCCAGGGCACGCGCCTGAGCGTCGACAGGTCCGGGCGCATCACGAAGTCCCCGTACCCGCGATCCCAGGACGACATCGCGTATCCGCCGACCGTGTTCATGTCCACGTCGACGGCGAGCAGGTAGTTGCATCCCTCCGAGCCGTGGTGCAGCACCTCGTCGAGGAAGTAGCGGGCGGACAGGCGCTTGCCCTGCAGACGGCCCTGCATGTCGGCGACGGCCAGCAGCACCGTGTCGATCAGCCCGGCGGCGACCTCCTGCCGCAGCTCGTCGACGGTGAGAAAGCCATGACTGGACCGCTCGCTCACGTGCTGGCTCCGATCTGGCAGGAGGCGGTTCGCCGTTGATTGGGCTAGTCTCAGACCATTGATGTGTATGGCGGGATCGCTTGTCAAGACCTGAGGACACGTTGGACGAGTCGGCGCGTTTGATGACGGTGTTGCGGCCGGTGAGGGCCGGAAACGCCTTCGAGGAGACGGTCGAGCGGCTCCTTCAGGCGATCAAACTGGGCGTGGTGGCGCCGGGCGGCAAACTGCCCCCCGAGCGCGAGCTGGCCGTCCAGCTCGGCATCAGCAGGGTGACGCTGCGCGAGGCCATCCGCGCCCTGCAGGACGCGGGCTTCCTCGACGTGCGGCGCGGCCGCTACGGCGGCGCGTTCGTCACCTACACGCCGCCCCGGCCGGGCCCGGCCGACCTGCGCAAGGCGGTCGCCGACATGGGCACCGACGACCTGGCCGACGCGCTCACCTTCCGCATGGCCGTCGAGTGCGGGGCCGCCCAGGTGCTGGCCGGCGCCGAGCTGACCGACGGGCAGCGCGACACGCTCCTGCGCCGGCTGGCCGACCTCGACTCGGCGTCGCTGGAGGACTACCGCCGCCTCGACACCGCCTTCCACCTGTCGATCGCCGAGCTGACCGGGTCGAGCCTGCTCGCCGCCGCCTGCGCGGACGCCCGCCTGCGGGTCGGCGACCTGCTCAACGCCATCCCCATGCTCCAGGTGAACCTCGACCACGCGGCGGCCCAGCACCGCGCGATCGTGGCGGCCATCCTCGCCGGCGACCCCGAGGCCGCCCGCCGCGCGATGTGCGAGCACCTGGAGGGCACCGCCGCCCTGCTGCGGGGTTTCCTCTCCTGACGGGAGTGCCCGGATGACCGTGTGCCCCTTCAGGCGTGTACTTATTCGTTGACACGAACATTCGTCGTGGAGAATAATGCCTCCATGGACGCACTCCTGGCCGCACTGGCCGACCCGGCGCGCTGGCGGCTCGTGAGCCTGCTGGCCGAGCGCCCCCGCTCGGTCGGCGTCCTCGCCCAGCTCGCCGGGGCGCGCCAGCCGCAGACGACCAAGCACCTGCAGACCCTGGAGCGCGCCGGCGTCGTCACCTCCCAGCGCACCGGCCAGCGCCGCGTCTACGCGCTCAGGCCCGCGCCGCTGCGGGACCTGGCCGCCGTGCTCGGCAGGCTCGCGGACCAGGCCGACGGCGCCCGCGAGACCTTCGACCGCTACGGGGCCGGGCTCCACACGGAGCGGCTCGCCGCGAAGGAGGCGGGGTGGGCCGACGGCCGCTCGTTCAGGTTCCACCGGTCGCTGGCGGGGCGCCCGGAGGACGTCTGGCGCCATCTGACCGACGCCTCCCTGCTCGCCCGGTGGTGGACGCCCGACGACCTGCGCGTCGCCGAGGTCGTGTTCGAGGCCCGGCCGGGCGGGCGGATCGTCCAGGTGTACCGCGACGCCGAGGACGCCGACGGCTCCGACCCGGTCGCCGGGCGCGCGGAGGGAGTCGTCGACGACGTACGCCCCGGTGAACGCCTCGCCTATCGCCTCTCCCCGCTGCTCCCCGGCGGCGGCCCCGCGTTCACCTCCCACCTCGACCTGACCCTTCGGCCTGCCGAAACCGGCACAGACCTCGACGTCCACTTCCGGATCACCGACAGCACCGTCGACTCCGCGGACTTCGTCGCGGGCATCGAGCTCGGCTTCGGCCAGAGCCTCGACAAGCTCGTGGTGATCCTCGCCGCGGATGACACCGAGACAAGGAGCACCGAATGACCCGCTCGACCGACCGCCGCGTGACCGCGAACCTGAACCTCACCCTCGACGGCCGCTATCACGGCCCCGGCGGTCCCGGTGACTTCGCGGCATTCGCCCCGTACGTGGCCACGGACGTGGCCCGGGGCCACCTGACCGCCATCTGGGAGGGCGCGACGACCGCGCTGCTCGGCCGGGTCAACGCCGAGGGATTCCTGGGCTATTGGCCGTCGGTCGCCGAGGACGAGAACGCCGACCCGCGTGATCGCGGTTACGCGAAGTGGCTGGTGGGCACGGAGAAGGTGGTCCTCTCGACCACGCTGACCGAAGCGCCGTGGGATCACGCCCGCGTGGTGAACGCCCCCGCAGCCGACGTCGTCGCCGACCTCCGGGCCACAGGTTCCGGCGACATCCTCGTCAACAGCAGCCCGAGCGTCATCAAGCCGCTCCTCGCGGCGGATCTCATCGACCGGCTGTACCTCATGATCTTCCCCCAGATCGCCGGGGGCGGGCAGCGGCTGTTCGACGACGGCCTGCCGGCCTCGACGTGGACGCTCACCCGGCAGGAGACCGGCGAGCTGGGCGAGATCGCCCTGGTCTACGACCGGGCCCGCTGAGACTGCGGACGCGGTCCAAGGGTGTGAAACGGGGGTCTTACGCCGCAACCACCACGATCGTGATCGTAGAGTTCTGTACACGGTCATGGAGAAGTGGTTTCAGTCACACATCATCGGGACGGGACGGCTGCCGCTGTTCTGTTTCTTCGTCGCGCTGATCGTGGCGTTCATCGCCACCCGCATCAACGTACGGCTGATCAGGGCGAAGGTGGGCTGGTTCCGCAACGTCAACGTGGGGGAGATGCACATCCACCACGTGGTGTTCGGGGTCGTGCTCATGCTGGTCGGCGGGGTGGCCGGGCTGATCGTCTCCGGCGTCTCGCAGGTGGGGTACGCGGTCGCGGCGTCGGTGTTCGGCGTCGGGGCGGCCCTGGTGCTCGACGAGTTCGCGCTGATCCTCCACCTGCACGACGTCTACTGGGAGGAGGAGGGGCGGACCTCGGTGGACGCGGTGTTCATCGCCGTGGCCGTCACCGGGCTGCTGCTCATCGGGCTGCGGCCCCTCACCTGGGACTTCGGCCTGCCGCTGGTCAACCCGGCGGCGCTGATCGTGGGCAACCTGCTGCTGGCCGTGGTCACCCTGCTCAAGGGGAAGATCTGGACCGGGATGGCGGGGCTGTTCCTGCCTTTTCTGCTGGTCGTCGGCGCGGTGCGGCTGGCGCGGCCGGGGTCGCCGTGGGCGCACTGGTTCTTCGCCGGCCGCGCGCCGCGCAAGATGGCCAGGGCCATCCACCGGGAGGAGCGCTGGCGGCGGCCGGTGATCCGGGCCAAGATCGCTTTCCAGGAGTTCCTGTCGGGGCGCCACGACCTGCCGTCCTCCCGCCGCCTGCGCCGCCGTACCTGATCCATGGCGCTTCCCCCGCGCTCCGACGGCCCGCGGAACGACGCCGCGGGCGCGAGGCTGCGCGCGTTCCACGACCGCGGCCTGGCCCTCGATGTCGCAGCCCTCGCCGCCGTGGCTGATCCGTACTCCTTCAGGGACCTGGAGCGGCTCGGCAGGCTGCACGCGGACGACTTCTCCACCGCCGAGCTGCTCATGCGGCTGGAGTTCGTGGAGTTCATCGCCGACGAGGAGTTCGCGGCCTGCGGGGTGGCCCCGGACCGGTCGCGGGAGATCCGGGCGTGGGCCGCGGCGTGGGCGGAGGACATCGCGATGCGGCGGGTCGACGACGGGGACGCCGAGTACGACGTCCCCGATCTGCCCGGGGTCGACTGAGGCGCCGCCGTCCTCGCCACCTGACGCCCTGTCCGTCCGGAGGACGCCGGTCGCGTCATCCTCAGGGAGGAGTCGTCAACATAAGTTGACATACCTGAGTCGTCAATTTAGGTTGACGGGTGCGAAAGCGCGCACCCGGCCGCCGGGTGCGGTCGAATGACTCCCGGAAGGGGATTCGGTGATCAAAGAACTGCTCGCCTACCTGCGCCCGCACCGGTGGATCCTGGTCGCGGGCGGAGTGCTGGAGCTGATCGGCTCGGCCGCCGGCCTCGCCATGCCGCTGCTGGCCAAGTACGTGGTGGACGCCTTCGGCGCGGACCGGTCGATGGCCGGGCCGCTCATCGGCCTGACCGTGGCCGTCCTGGTCGGCGCCGCTGTGTCGGCCGGCGGCTCCTACCTGATGGAGCGCACCGGCGAGAGCGTCGTGATGGGGGCCCGCCTCCGGCTCGTCGAGCGCATCCTGCGGCTGCGGGTGGCCGACGTCGACCGGCTCAAGCCCGGCGACCTGCTCTCCCGCGTCACCGGCGACACGACCCTGCTGCGCGCGGTCCTCACCAACGGTGTCGTCAACTCGGTCGGCTCGGTGTTCATGCTGGTCGGCGCCATCGTCCTGATGGCCGCCATGGACGGCACGCTGCTGCTGGTCACGCTGCTCGTGATCGTCGTGATCGGCGGGCTCACCGGCTCGGTCATGCCGCGCATCATGCGGGCGCAGAAGGACGCGCAGGAGGCCGTCGGCGAGATGGGCGCGGTGCTCGACCGGGCGCTGCAGGCCTACCGCACGGTCAAGGCCAGCGGTGCCGAGGAGCGCGAGATCACCGTCGTCGCCGGCGCCGCCGGGCGGGCCCGCGACCGCGGCCTGCAGGTAGCCGGGTGGACCTCGCTGGCCGGGGTGTCGACCTTCATGGCCGTGCAGATCGCCTTCCTGAGCGTGCTCGGGGTGGGCGGGGCCAGGGTCGCCTCCGGCGCGCTGGAGGTCTCGTCGCTGATCGCCTTCCTGCTCTACCTGTTCTACCTCGTGGCGCCGATCGGGCAGCTCGTCGAGGGCGCGGTCCAGCTCCAGCAGGGCCTGGCCGCGCTGAAGCGCATCAAGGAGGTCGAGGACCTGCCCGGCGAGCCCGTCGGCGAGCCGGCCGCCACCGGCGGCCGCCCGCTCGGCGTGCGCTTCGACGACGTCACCTTCCGGTACGGCGACGACCGGCCGGTCGTGCACGACGGGGTCAGCTTCGAGGTGCCGCCCGGCGGGCTCACCGCGCTCGTCGGCCCGTCCGGAGCGGGCAAGTCGACCGTCTTCGCCCTGCTCGAACGCTTCTACGAGCACCAGGGCGGGACCATCTCGCTGGACGGCCGCGACATCCGCGACTGGCCGCTCGGCGAGCTGCGCGCGGCGCTCGGCTACGTCGAGCAGGACGCGCCCGTGCTGGCCGGCACGCTCAAGGAGAACCTGCTGTTCGCCGCCCCCGACGCCACCGACGACGCGTTGCTGCGCGCCGTCGCCCGCACCCGCCTGGACGACCTGGTGGCCAGGCTGCCCGACGGCCTCGACACCCTGGTCGGCCACCGGGGCGTGCTGCTGTCCGGCGGCGAGCGGCAGCGCGTGGCCATCGCCAGGGCGCTGCTGCGCAGGCCCAGGCTGCTCCTGCTCGACGAGGCCACCTCCCAGCTCGACGCGGTCAACGAGCTGCGGCTGCGCGAGGTCATCGCCGAGGTCGCCGCCGAGACGACCGTGCTGGTCATCGCCCACCGGCTGTCCACGGTGACCAACGCCGACCGCATCGTGGTCATGGAGGCCGGCGGCGTGCGGGCCGTCGGCACCCACGACGAGCTGGTGGGCGCCGACGAGCTCTACCGCGAGCTCGCGGCCACCCAGTTCCTCGTGAGCTAGGCGTTCCGCTCGCGATCTCCCGTTGTACTCTTCGGGTGACGTTGATGAATGCGTTCATTCAGGAGGTCGCCATGAGCCGCACCGTGCGAGCGCCGCGAGGAGCCACGCTCACCGCCAAGGGGTGGCCGCAGGAGGCGGCCCTGCGCATGCTCCGCAACAACCTGGACCCGGAGGTGGCCGAGCATCCCGAGCAGCTCGTCGTCTACGGCGGCTCGGGGCGGGCGGCCCGCGACTGGGCCTCCTACGACGCGCTCGTCCGGACGCTCACCACGCTGGAGGGCGACGAGACCCTGCTCGTGCAGTCGGGGCGGCCCGTGGGCGTCTTCCGCACCCACGAGTGGGCGCCCCGGGTGCTGATCGCGAACTCCAACCTGGTGCCCGACTGGGCCAACTGGGAGGAGTTCCGTCGGCTCGAAGCCGCCGGGCTCACCATGTACGGGCAGATGACCGCCGGCTCGTGGATCTACATCGGCACCCAGGGCATCCTTCAGGGCACGTACGAGACGTTCGCGGCGGTGGCGGCCAAGCGGTTCGGCGGGTCGCTGGCCGGGACCATCACGCTCACCGCCGGGCTCGGCGGCATGGGCGGCGCGCAGCCGCTGGCCGTCACCATGAACGGCGGCGTCGCCGTCTGCGTCGACTGCGACCCCCGCTCCGTGGCCCGCCGCATCGAGCACCGCTACCTCGACGTGCGCGCCGAGTCGCTGGAGGAGGCGCTGCGGCTGGCGTACGAGGCGCGCGACGCGCGGCGGCCGCTGTCGATCGGCGTGGTGGCCAACGCGGCCGAGGCGCTGCCCGCGCTGCTCGCCGCCGGCGCCGAGATCGACATCGTCACCGACCAGACCTCGGCCCATGACCCGCTCATGTACCTGCCGCTGGGCGTGGCCTTCGACGACATGGCCGCCGAGCGCGACAAGGACCCGGCGGGCTTCACCGAGCGGGCCCGCGGGTCCATGGCCGTCCACGTCGAGGCCATGGTCGGCTTCCAGGACGCCGGGGCCGAGGTGTTCGACTACGGCAACTCCATCAGGGGCGAGGCGAAGCTGGCCGGATACGCGCGGGCCTTCGA
Source organism: Nonomuraea sp. CA-218870 (assembly GCF_050936535.1). Lineage (NCBI taxonomy): Bacteria > Bacillati > Actinomycetota > Actinomycetes > Streptosporangiales > Streptosporangiaceae > Nonomuraea > Nonomuraea sp. CA-218870. Next base: position 2,206,036 of record NZ_JBNJMN010000001.1, read on the forward strand.
CTTCCCCGGGTTCGTGCCCGCGTACATCAGGCCGCTGTTCTGCGAGGGGAAGGGGCCGTTCCGGTGGGCGGCGCTCAGCGGCGACCCCGCCGACATCGCGGCCACCGACCGGGCGATCCTGGAGCTGTTCCCGGACAACGAGCCGCTGGCCCGCTGGATCCGCCAGGCCGGGGAGAAGGTCCACTTCCAGGGGCTGCCCGCGCGTATCTGCTGGCTGGGATACGGCGAGCGCGACCTGGCGGGCGGCCGGTTCAACGACATGGTGGCCTCCGGCGAGCTGCGGGCGCCGGTCGTGATCGGCCGCGACCACCTCGACAGCGGCTCCGTCGCGTCCCCGTACCGCGAGACCGAGGCCATGGCCGACGGCTCCGACGCGATCGCCGACTGGCCGCTGCTCAACGCGCTGCTCAACACGGCGTCCGGCGCGTCGTGGGTGTCCATCCACCACGGCGGCGGCGTCGGCATCGGCCGTTCCATCCACGCCGGCCAGGTGACGGTCGCCGACGGCACGCCGCTGGCCGCGGAGAAGCTCGACCGGGTGCTCACCAACGACCCCGGCACCGGCGTCATGCGCCACGTCGACGCCGGCTACGACGAGGCGGCCGCGGTGGCGGCCGAGCGCGGCGTACGCGTCCCGATGCGCGAGTCCTGAGTGACCCGTGATGCCGATGTGGGATGAGAACACCAGGTCCACGGTGTTGGAGGAGGTGTGACGGGCGCTTACCACGGCGGGCTGGACCGGCTGCTCGACGGCCGCAGGCTCTCACCGGTGCAGAGGAGGATCGCTCACTATCTGTCGGAGCACCTGGAGGAGGCCATCTTCCTGTCGAGCGTGGAGCTGGCCGAACGGGCGGGCGTGAGCCAGCCGTCCGTGACCAGGTTCGCGATGGTGCTCGGGTTCGCGGGCTACCCGGAGCTGCGGCAGGCGCTGCGCCCGCTGGTGCTCGGCGGCCCGCCGGAGGGGCAGCAGGAGAGCCTGATCAAAGGAGCCATCGACCGGGAGATCAGGAACCTGACCGCGGTGCGCGACCGGCTGCCGTCCCTGCCGCTGAAGGAGCTGGGCGCGTGCCTGGCCGCCGCCGAGCCGCTCCCCGTGCTGGGCCTGCGGGTGTCGGCGGGGCTGGCCACGACGTTCGCCTACTACACCCGCCGCATCCACCCCGACGTGCGGCTGCTCGCCCACGGCGGGTCGGAGCTGATCGACGGGCTGCACGCCGCCCGGCGCGCGGGCGCGGAGTGGCTGGTGGCCGTGGTGCTGCCGCGCTATCCCGCCGAGGTGATGCAGGCGCTGGAGTACGCGGACAAGATCGGCTACCGGGTGGCCGCGATCTGCGACCGGCCGGACTTCCCCGCGGAGGCGGTGCTCGACGCCCCGGTGGGCGACCGGCTGGTGTTCGACTCCCACGCGGCGCCGCTGGCCCTGGCCATGGCCCTGGTGGAGGCCATGGCCGACGCGGCGCCGCTGCGCACCCAGGCGCGGCTGGAGGAGTACGAGCGGATGACGGACGAGACCGGGACGTTCCTAACCGGTGATCTTCCTTAGCGAACGCACGGACCAGGTGACGGTCAGCGCGGCCAGGCCCAGCATGATCCCGAACGCGAGCGGGATCGACAGGTCGGTCAGGTCGCCGGCGAACAGCGCCCGCCCGGCCTCGACCGGGTGGTAGAACGGCGTGAACCAGGCCACCCGCTCCAGCCACCCGGGCCCCAGCGCCATCGGCAGCAGCGCCCCCGACAGCAGCATGAGCGGCAGCGCGAAGAACTGCATGAGCTGCCCCATCGCGTTCTCGTCGCCCAGGCTGAGCGCCAGCCCGTAGGCCACGCCCGAGGCGAACAGCCCGGTGACGGCCAGCAGCAGCAGCGTGAGCACCAGGCCGGGGAAGCCGATCCGCAGCCCCATGAGCAGGGCGACGAGGATGACCATGAGCGACTGGAGCATCAGCACCGCCGCGTCCCGCAGCATGCGGCCGAGCACGATGGAGGGCCGCCAGGTGGGGCTGACCGCGATCCGTTCCAGCACGCCGCTGCGCATCTCGTAGATGGTCCCGTACGCCACGCCCATCGTGCCGAACAGAGCGGTGATGACGAGCATGCCGGGCGCGAACGAGGTGAGCGCCAGGCCGAGGTCGCCGCCGAAGGCCATGCCGGCGTAGAGCGGGGCGAACAGCAGCAGGTACATGACCGGCTGGACGATGCCGAACAGCGGCCAGATCGGGTTGCGGAAGGTGCCGCGCAGCTCGTGGCCCAGGAAGAGGCCGGTGTCCCTGATCACGCGTCGGCTCCCGTGTCCCGTAGCGATCGGCCGGTCCTGGCCAGGAAGACGTCGTCGAGCGTCGTCCTGTCGTGCGGGGCCCGCTCCGGGCCGTCGAGGCGGAGCGTCGCCACGTCGCCGGAGACCTCGCGCTTGAGCTCGGCCGGGGTGCCTTCGGCGACGACCACGCCGTGGTCGACGATCGCCAGCCGGTCGCAGAGCGCGTCGGCCTCCTCCAGGTAGTGGGTGCTGAGCAGGACGCTGGTGCCCTGCTCGCGCAGCTCCCTGACGCGGTCCCAGAGGTTGGCGCGGTTCTGCGGGTCGAGTCCGGTGGTGGGCTCGTCGAGTAACAGCAGCGGGGGCGAGTGGACCAGCCCGAGCGCGATGGCCACCCGCCGCCTCTGCCCGCCGGACAGGGTGCGGCCCGGCCGGTCGGCGATCTCGGCCAGGTCGAACCTCTTCAGCACCCGGTCGGCCGCCCCGGACGGGTCCGCGACCCCGTACAGCCTGGCCGCGAACGTCACCTGGGCGCGTGCAGAGGACTGCTCCTCGACCCCGCCGGCCTGGCTGACGTAGCCGAGGGCGCGGCGGATCTCGCCGGGCTCCCCGAGCAGGTCGTGCCCGGCGATGGTGGCGGTGCCGGCGTCGGGCCTGATGAGGGTGGCGAGCATCCGGATCGTGGTCGTCTTGCCCGCGCCGTTGGGGCCGAGCACCCCGTAGATCTGCCCGGCCTCCACCTCCAGGTCGACGCCGCGTACGGCGTCGACCGTCCGCGTGCCCTTAGGGCCGCGCGCGGTGAAGGTCTTCGTCAATCCCTTCACATGGATGATCATGTTTCTCCTAGGGGAGCTCGTCGTCCTCGACCTTGCTCAGCGCCTGGCGGCACCAGTCGAGCTGCGCCCGCAGCATGGCGGTGTTGAGCCTGAGGGTCTCGTCGATGTGGCGGGGGGCGCCGAAGCGCTGCTTGGAGCCGTAGGACCGGTCGAGGCCGGCGACCGTCGCCTCCAGCAGCTCGCCCCGGTCGCGCAGCGCCGCCAGCAGGGTGTCCTTGTCGAGGCGGTCCATGAACGTGATCGCCACCTGGAACGGGTCGACGATCGGCATCAGCGCGTGCCAGAGCGTCAGGAGCAGGCGGTGGAACTCGAACCGGCCCTCGTCGGTCAGGGCGTAGACCGTGGCGCCGCCCTTGCCCTTCTCGACCACCTCCAGCAGCCCTTCGTCGGCCATCTTGCCGAGCCCGTGGTAGATCGAGCCGAACTTGACGCTGGTCCAGCTGTCGGCTCCCCAGGTCTCGAGGTGGCGGCGTACCTGGTAGCCGTTGCGCGGGCCGTCGAGGAGGGTGCCGAGGATGAGGATGCGCGTGGTGGTCACTGCTCAAGTTTGTGTTCAAATTTGAGTATCTTGTCAACCGTGAAAGGCTTCCTTCCATGAGTGAACGACCCAAGGCCCTGATCACGGGGGCCACGCGCGGGGTGGGCGCGGCCGTCGCGCGCGCTCTCGCCCCGACCCACGACGTGCTGCTCCTCGGGCGTGACCGGCGGGCGCTGAGCGACCTGGCGGCCGAGCTGCCGGGCGCGCTGCCCTGGCCGGTCGACCTGACCACGGTCACCGAGGAGTCCCTGCCGCACGTCGACCGGCTCGACGTGCTCGTGCACAGCGCGGGCGTGACCACCCTTGGCCGGATCGGCGAGCTGCCCGCCTCGGTGTGGCGCGAGACCATGGAGCTCAACCTCTTCGCGGTGGCCGAGCTCACCCGGCTGCTGCTGCCGGCGCTCCGGCGGGCCGGAGGGCACGTCGTCTGCGTGAACTCCGGCTCGGGCCGGCGCGCCAACCCGGGCTGGGCGTCGTACGCGGCCAGCAAGTTCGCGCTGCGGGCCTTCGCCGACGCCCTGCGCCAGGAGGAGCCGGAGCTGCGGGTGACCACGGTCTACCCGGGCCGGATCGACACCGACATGCAGCGGAGCGTGCGCGAGCAGGAAGGCGGCGACTACGAGCCGGAGCGCTACCTCACCGCCGACACCGTGGCCCGCGCCATGCTGGCGGCGATCACCGCCGGCCCCGACGCCCACCTCACCGAGCTGACCATCCGGCCGAGCGCCGGCCCGGTCACCTGAGAGATCGCCCGGCGCGGGCGCTGAATGGATCTATTCACTAGAGTGTGACCATGCTCGACGCACTCGCGCACGTGGGGCGCGACCCCGTCACCGGCGGTTACGTACGGGACGCCTGGTCGGACGCCGACCTCGAACTGCGCGCCTGGTTCGCCGGCGAGTCCGCGCGCCGGGGGCTCGACCTGACCGAGGACCGCAACGGCAACCTGTGGGCCTGGTGGGGCGACCCGGCGGGGGAGCCGGGCGTGGCCACCGGGAGCCATCTCGACTCCGTCCGCCAGGGCGGGGCGTACGACGGGCCGCTGGGGGTCGTCTCCGCCTTCTCCGCCCTCGACCTGCTGCGCGAGCGGGGGTTCCGGCCGCGCAGGGCGCTCGCGGTGGTCTGCTTCACCGACGAGGAGGGCGCCAGGTTCGGCGTGCCGTGCGTGGGGTCGCGGCTGCTCACCGGGGCGATGACGCCGGAGCGGGCCCTCGGCCTGACCGACGACCGCGGCGACACCCTGGCCGACGTGCTCACCCGCGCCGGCCGCGACCCGCGCGCGCTCGGGCCCGACCCGGAGACGCTGGCCCGCGTGGGGGCGTTCGTCGAACTCCACGTGGAGCAGGGCAGGGCGCTGGCCGCGCTGGATCGGCCCGTCGGCGTCGGACGGTCGATCTGGCCGCACGGGCGGTGGCGGTTCGACCTGCGCGGCCGGGCCGACCACGCCGGCACCACCCGGCTGGCGGACCGCGACGACCCGATGCTGCTGCTGGCCCGCCTGGTGCAGGCCGCCCGCGAGGCCGCCGTCCGCCACGAGGCGCTGGCCACCGTCGGCAAGGTGCTGGTCACGCCCAACAACGCCAACGCCGTGCCCGGCCACGTCGCCGCCTGGCTCGACGCCCGCGGCCCGGATGAGGAGAGCGTGCGCGCGCTCGTACGGGAGGTCGTCGCGCTCCTGTCGGAGCCGGACGCGCGAGCCCTTTCGGGTTCTGACCTCCTCGCGGGGGCCCCGGGGGAGCCGGCGCGGCGGGTGGAGGTGCGGGAGGAGTCGTGGACGCCGCTCGTCGAGTTCGACCGCGACCTGCGGGAACGGATCGCCAGGGCGGTGGAGGGAACAGCGGGACAGGAATCCGGGCAGGCCACGGGGCGGACGGCGGGACAGGTGCCCGGGGAGACGGCCGGGCAGACGTCCGGGCAGACGGCCGGGCAGACGTCGGGGCGAGTCGCGGCGTCGGGGGCGGGGCGGGTGCCGGTGCTGGCGACCGGGGCCGGGCACGACGCGGGGATACTCGCCGCCGCGGGGGTGCGCGCCGCGATGCTGTTCGTACGGAACCCCACCGGCGTGTCCCACTCGCCCGAGGAGCATGCCGAGGAGGCGGACTGCCGGGCGGGCGTCATCGCCCTCGCCGACGTGCTGGAGGAGCTGTGCCGGTGACCTACTGGTGTGAGCGGGCGTGGTTGCCGGACGGGGTCGTGGACGGCGTGCTCGTGGAGGTCGACGGGCCGAGGATCGTGAGCGTGACCCGGGGCGAGCCCGGCGGGGCTCGCCGCCTGCCGGGGCTGACCATCCCCGGCCTGGCCAACGCGCACTCCCACGCCTTCCACCGAGCCCTGCGCGCCGCCACCCAGACGGGCAGGGGCGACTTCTGGACGTGGCGTGACCGCATGTACGAGGTCGCCGGCCGGCTGGACCCCGACGCCTACCTGAGACTGGCGCGGGCGGTCTACGCCGAGATGGCGCTGGCCGGGGTCACCTGCGTGGGCGAGTTCCACTACCTGCACCACGCCCCGGGCGGGAAACCGTACGAGGACCGCAACGTGATGGGGCACGCGCTGATCAGGGCCGCGCGGGATGCCGGCCTGCGCGTCACGCTGATCGACGCCTGCTACGTGGCCGGAGGCCCCGGCGCCGCGCCGGCCGGCGCGCAGCTGCGGTTCGGCGACGGCGACGCCGACGGGTGGGCGGCGCGGGCGGAAGGGCTGGCCGCCGCGTACGAGGGGCAGCCGGACGTGGAGATCGGCGCCGCGATCCACTCGGTGCGCGCCGTTCCGCCCGAGCAGATGCCGGTGGTCGTGGAGTTCTCCCGCACGCACGCCGCGCCGCTGCACGCGCACGTCTCCGAGCAGCGGGCCGAGAACGCCGCGTGCGTGGCGGCGTACGGAGCCTCGCCCGTCGAACTGCTGCACCGGCACGGCGCGCTCGGCCCGCGCTCGACGGCCGTGCACGCCACCCACCTGTCGGAGACGGACGTCGAGCTGCTCGGCGGCTCGCGCGCCTGCCTGTGCATGTGCCCGACGACCGAGCGGGAGCTGGCCGACGGGATCGGGCCGGCGCGGGCGGTGTTCGACCGGGGCTCGCCCCTGACGCTCGGCTCCGACAGCCACGCGGTGATCGACCTGTTCGAGGAGGCCCGAGCCGTCGAGCTGAACGCGCGGCTGGCCACCGAGCGGCGCGGCCACTGGTCCGCCGCCGAACTGCTCACCGCCGCCACCTCCGCCGGCCACGCCTCGCTCGGCTTCCCGGACGCGGGGCTGCTGGTGCCGGGCGCGTGGGCCGACCTGGTGACGGTGCGGACGGACACGGTACGGACGGCGGGCGCGGCCGGGCTGGAGGCGGTGGCGTTCGCGGCGACGGCGGCCGACGTGCGCGCGGTCGTCTCGGGCGGCCGGCAGATCGTCGAGGAGGGCCGGCACGTGCTCGGCGACGTCGGCGCCCTGCTGGCCGAGGCGATGGAGGAGTTGCGGTGACCAGCGGGGACGGACTGTTCGCGGGGACGACGGGAGGACTGCGGTGACCACGACGCTGATCGACGGGATCGGGCTGCTCTACACCGGCGACCCGGAGCGCGAGGAGATCGAGGGCGCGGCCCTGGTGGTCGAGGACGGCCGGGTCGCCTGGGCGGGGGAGAGCGGGCGGGCGCCCGCGGCCGACGAGCGGGTGGACGTCGCGGGCCGGGCCGTCATCCCGGGGTTCGTCGACAGCCACGCCCACCTGGTCTTCGCCGGCGACCGGACGGCCGAGTTCGGCGCCCGCATGTCCGGCGAGCGCTACACCGGCGGCGGTATCCGCACCACCGTCGCCGCCACCCGCGCCGCGAGCGACGCCGAACTGGCCGTCCGCGCCGCCGCGCTGGTGGCGGAGATGAACGCGCAGGGCACCACCACGGTGGAGATCAAGAGCGGCTACGGGCTGACCGTCGAGGACGAGCGCCGCTCGCTGGAGATCGCCACGACGCTCACCGACGAGACCACGTTCCTCGGCGCGCACGTGGTGCCCGCCGGGGCCGATCCCGACGCGTACGTGCGGCTGGTCACCGGCGAGATGCTGCGGGCGTGCGCCCCGTACGCGAAGTGGGTGGACGTGTTCTGCGAGCGCGGCGCGTTCGACGGCGACCAGACCAGGGAGATCCTCACCGCCGGGATCGAGGCGGGGCTGCGCCCCAGGGTGCACGCCAACCAGCTGGGCGAGGGCCCAGGGGTGCGGATCGCGTGCGAGATGGGCGCCGCGTCGGCCGACCACTGCACCCATCTGACCGGCGCCGACGTGGACGCGCTGGCCTCGTCGGGCACGGTGGCGACGCTGCTGCCCGGGGCCGAGTTCTCCACCCGCTCCCCCTACCCCGACGCCAGGAGGCTGATCGACGCCGGGGTGACGGTCGCGCTGGCCACCGACTGCAACCCCGGCTCGTCCTACACCTCGTCCATGCCGTTCTGCGTCGCGCTCGCCGTGCGGGAGATGCGGATGACGCCGCTGGAGGCGATCAGGGCGGCCACCAGGGGCGGGGCGCGCGCGCTGGGCCGGACGGACGTAGGGTGGCTGGGTCACGGCAGCCGGGCGGATCTCGTCGTCCTCGACGCCCCCTCCTATGTACACCTGGCCTACCGGCCCGGCGTCCCCCTTGTTCACCAGGTGTTCCGCGGCGGTCTCCTCCTTGAGTAGGACCCGCAGAACCCTCCCCTGGTCGTAGGCCTTTGGGGAATCTTTGCTTCCGGCCGGACGTTGGGCGGGTATAGAACGCAGCCTGCGGAACGAGGTGCCAGGGGATGGCAAGACCTACGGGGAGTCGCGCGCAGGAGCAGCACGTCGCGGACCGGGATCTGCTGGGGACCTACCTGGCCGAGATCGGGAGGGTTCCGCTGCTCACCGCGGAGGAGGAGGTGGAGCTCGCCAAGCGGATCGAGGCGGGTCTGTTCGCCGAGCAGCTGCTCGACCGCGGGGGGTCGGAGCCGCGGATCGGGGACGCGGCGGACGAGGAGCTGGAGCGCCTGGCGATCTCCGGCCGGCGGGCGAAGGACGAGTTCATCCAGGCCAACCTGCGCCTGGTGGTGGCGGTGGCCCGTAAGTACTCGGGGCGCGGGATGCCGCTCATCGACCTGGTCCAGGAGGGCAACCTGGGGCTGGTGCGGGCGGTGGAGAAGTTCGACTACAAGCGCGGATACAAGTTCTCCACCTACGCCACGTGGTGGATCCGGCAGTCGGTCGGCCGGGCCATCCACGAGCAGGCCAGGCCGGTGCGGCTGCCGACGCACGCCGGGGAGCAGATGACCCGGCTGATGCGGGTGCGCCGCGACATGCTGGCGGAGTTCGACGCCGAGCCCACCGACGACGACCTCGCCAAGATCCTCGACCTGCCCGTCGAGCGCGTACGGGAGCTGCGCCGCTGGGCGTCCGACCCGGTGTCGCTCCAGCTGGGCGTGGGAGACGAGGACGAGACCGAGCTGGGCGACATGATCGCCGACGAGACCTGGGCCGATCCTGAGCAGCAGGCGATCGACATCCTGGAGCGCGAGCGGCTCGACCAGTGGCTGACCGGGCTGGAGGGCGACACGCGCGACATGCTGCGCTGGCGTTACGGCCTGGTCGACGGGCGGGAGCACACGCTCACCGAGGTGGGCGAGCGTTACGGCATCGGCCGCGACCGCGCCCGCCGGATCGAGCGCGACGCGCTCGCGCGGCTGCGCCGCATGGCCGACGCCGCCGCCTGACCTTGACGTCACCGAGGCCGGTCCCCGCCCGGGGACCGGCCTCGGCGTCTGTCCGGTGTCTGTCCGGCGTCTGTCCGGCGTCTGGACGGTCTCTGTCCGGCGTCTGGACGGCTCGTCGCCGGGGGAGGCGGGCGACGTAGGCTCGGCAGCATGATCGTGAAGAGGATGTACCGCTACCCGGTGAAGTCGATGCCGGGCGAGGAGGTCGCCGGCGTGCGGGTGACCGAGCGGGGCCTGGAAGGCGACCGGGTCAGGGCGGTGCTCGACGTCGAGACCGGGAAGATCGCCAGCGCCAAGAACCCGAGGCTCTGGCGCGACCTGCTCACCCTCGGCGGCGGGGTCCCCGGGGACGAGGAGCTGTCGAAGCTGCTGGGCCGGGAGGTCCGGGTGGTGGACGTGCCGCCGCCGGACGCGGAGCTGGAACGGTCGGTGCCCGAGGAGGTGCTGGGCGGCGGCGTCGACGCCGAGGTGGGGTTCACGACCACCAGGCTGGGCGGGGCCGCCCCGGCGGGCACGTTCTTCGACTTCGCTCCCGTACATCTGATCACGACGTCGTCGCTGGCCGCTATCGGGGAGCTGAGCCCGCGCGGGACGGTGGAGGCCGTCCGCTACCGCCCCAACCTGGTGGTCGCGACGGACGAGCCGGGGTTCGTGGAGAACGGCTGGGTGGGCGCCGAGCTGGAGATCGGCGACGGGCTGGTCCTGGAGGTCATCGCGCCGACCCCGCGCTGCGCGGTGCCGACGCTGGCGCACGGCGAGTCGCCGCGCGACCCCGACGCGCTGCGCACGGTGGCTCGGCACAACCGCCTCGACGTGCTGGGCGCCGGGCCGCAGCCGTGCGCGGGCGTGTACGCGCGAGTGCTGCGCCCCGGCGCCATCGCGGCCGGCGACGCCGTACGGCTGCGCCGCGCGGGGTGAGACGCGACACGCCCGGGACGGCCGTGGTACGCGGCAGAAAGGGCCGAAAAGCAGCTAATTGAGGGTCGTGAGACGACCGAAACTCTCTCGAAACACCAGTGTGGCGAGATTCACGAATGTGAAACACACCGGGTCGAGCGCCGAAACCGGGGCCGAACACGCTGTGGCAATCACGTCACACTAAAGGAGGGTCGCGTCGTGCAGATCGATACTGGCACCACGGCCTGGATGCTCACGGCTACCGCGCTGGTGCTGTTGATGACCCCTGGTCTCGCGCTGTTCTACGGCGGGATGACCAGGGCCAAAAGCGTCCTGAACATGATGATGATGTCGTTCGCCGCGATCATCGTCGTCACCGTGCTCTGGCTGTTCTACGGTCACTCCCTGGCATTCACGGAGAACCCTGTCGCGGCGATCAACAACTTCGTCGGCGGGTTCGACGCGCTGGGACTCCAGAGTCTCGTCGAGACGGCCACGGCGGACGACGGCTCGGGCATGCCCAGCCTCGTCTTCTCAGCCTTCCAGTTGACGTTCGCCATCATCACCGTCGCGCTGATCAGCGGCGCGATCGCGGATCGGGCCAAGTTCGGCGCCTGGGTGCTGTTCGCGGGGGTCTGGGTGACGATCGTCTACTTCCCGGTGGCTCACTGGGTCTGGGGCGGCGGCTGGCTCAACTCGATGGGCATCGAGGACTTCGCCGGCGGCACCGTCGTGCACATCAACGCCGGCGCGGCGGCTCTGGCGCTGGCCCTGGTCATCGGCAAGCGGCAGGGCTGGCGCAAGGAGCCCATGCGGCCGCACAACCTCACGCTCGTGCTGCTCGGCGCGGCGATGCTGTGGTTCGGCTGGTTCGGCTTCAACGCCGGCTCCGAGCTCATCGTCGACGGCATCGCCGGTCTGGCCTTCATGAACACCCAGCTCGCCACCGCCGTCGCGGCCGGCGCCTGGCTCGTGGTGGAGAAGTTCCGCGACGGCCACGCCACCAGCCTCGGCGTCGCCTCCGGCGCGGTCAGCGGCCTGGTCGCCATCACTCCCGCCTGTGGTTTCGTCGACCCCTGGGCCGCCGCGCTGATCGGTCTGATCGCCGGCGCGGTCTGCGCCTTCGCGGTCGGCCTGAAGTACAAGCTCAACTATGACGACTCCCTCGACGTGGTCGGCGTGCACCTGGTCGGCGGCGTGATCGGCGCGGTCGCGCTGGGCTTCGTGGCCGCCTACCCGGCCACCGACGCGCAGAGCACGGGCCTGTTCTACGGAGGCGGCTTCGGCCAGCTCGGCCTGCAGGTGCTCGGCCCGGTCGCGGTCGGCCTCTACTCCTTCGTGGTCACCTGGATCATCGGCACGATCATCAACAAGACGATGGGCTTCCGGATCCCGGCCGAGGACGAGGTCACCGGCATCGACGTCACCACCCACGCCGAGACCGGTTACGACCTCGGCACCGTGCACGCCTCGGGCGTGACCTCACCCAACGGTTCCGTCACCACCCCGGCTCCCAAGAAGGTGGAAGCATGAGGCTCATCACCGCCGTCATCAAGCCCTTCAAGCTCGATGACGTGAAGGCCGCCCTGGAGCAGTTCGGCATCAAGGGCATGACCGTCAGCGAGGCGAGCGGCTACGGCCGGCAGCGCGGCCACACCGAGGTCTACCGCGGCGCCGAGTACCAGGTGGACCTGGTGCCCAAGGTCCGCGTCGAGGTCCTGACCGACGAGGACGACGCCGAGGACGTCATCGACGTCATCGTCAAGGCGGCCCAGACCGGCAAGATCGGCGACGGCAAGGTGTGGTCCGTCCCGGTCGACTCCGTGGTCCGGGTGCGGACGGGAGAGCGCGGGCCGGAGGCCCTCTGACCATGACGCCGTGTGGAGCGGGGGGAACACGTGAGGGATGAGGCACGCTCGTACGCCGCGGCCCGCAAGGAACGCACCGCGGACACCGACCGCTGGCTCAAGGATCTCTTCCGTACGGCGAGTGACGGCGAGCACGTCTCACTGGTCGCCGTGGGCAGTCTGGGCCGGGGCGAGCTCGCCCCGGGCAGCGACCTCGACCTCGTCCTGCTCCACAACGGCCGGCCGGACGTCGGCCGGATAGCCGATCGCATCTGGTATCCGATCTGGGACTCCGCCGTCGGCCTCGACCACTCGGTCCGCACCGTGGACGAGGCCGTGGCGGTGGCCCGGGACGATCTCAAGGCGGTGCTGGGCCTGATCCAGGCCCGGCACATCGCCGGGGACGCCGAGCTGACGAGGAGGGCCAGGGAGGCGGTGCTCGCCGAGTGGCGGGCCGACTCCCGGCGCCGGCTCGGCGAGCTGCGCGACGCGGCCGACCAGCGGGCCAGGACCAGCGGTGAGCTGGCCTTCCTCCTCGAACCCGACCTCAAGGACGGCCGCGGCGGACTCCGCGACGTCCAGGCGATGCAGGCCGTGGCCGCGGCCTGGGTCGCCTCCGCGCCCGGCCCCAGGGCACGGGAGGCCCACGAGTTCATCCTCGACGTCAGGCACGCCCTGCACGTCGTCACCGCCCGCGGCACCGACAAGCTCGTGCTGCAGGAGCAGGACGCGGTCGCCGGACTGCTCGGCCTGCTCGACGCCGAGGCGGTCATGCGCAGGCTCGCCGAGGCGGGCCGGACGATCTCCCACGCCTTCGACGCGACCTGGCGCACGGTTGACAGGCTCCTGTCAGGGCCCGCGCCGCGCGGGCGCCGTCCCCTGGCCGACGGGGTGGTCGAGCACGGCGGCGAGGTGGTGCTCGCCCGGGGCGTCGCGCCCGGCAAGGACCCGGTGCTGGTGCTGCGCGCCGCCGCCGCGGCGGCCGAGTCCGGCCTGCCGCTGGCCCCCGCGACCGTCTCCGTCCTCGCGGCCCAGTCGGCCCCGATGCCGGTGCCGTGGCCGGAGGAGGCGCGCGACGCGCTGGTGTCGATGCTCGGCGCGGGCCGCGCGGCCGTGCCCGTGTGGGAGGAGCTCGACCAGGCGGGGATCATTGTCAGACTCCTTCCTGACTGGGAGCGGGTGCGGCACCGCCCGCAGCGCCATCCGATCCACCGGTTCACCGTCGACCGTCACCTGATCGAGGCGGCCGCGAACGCCGCCGGGCACACCCGCGAGGTCTCCCGGCCCGACCTGCTGCTGATCTCGGCGCTCCTGCACGACATCGGCAAGGGCTGGCCCGGCGACCACTCCTCGACCGGCGAGGTCGTGGTGCGCGACATCGGCGCCCGCATCGGGCTGCCCTCCCGGGACGTGGACGTCCTGGCCACGGTGGTCCGCCACCATCTGCTGCTCCCCGAGACCGCCACCCGGCGCGACCTGGACGACCCGGTCACGATCGAGAAGGTCGCCGGCACCGTGGGCTCGCGCGAGGTGCTGGAGCTGCTCGCGGCCCTGGCCGTGGCCGACGGCAACGCCACCGGCCCCGCCGCCTGGAACACCTGGAAGGCCGGGCTGGTCGCCGATCTGGTGCGCCGGGTGCGGTCGGTGCTGTCCGGCTCGCCGCCGCCCAAGGCCCCCACGCTCTCGCGCGAGCAGGCCGCGCTGGCCCGCCACGGCGGCGGCGCGGTGCGGGTCAACGGCGGCGCCGTGACGGTGGTCGCGCCCGACCGGGTCGGCCTGCTGTGGAGCGCCGCCGGCGTGCTGGCCGCGCACCGGCTCGTGGTGCGTTCGGCCTCGGCCGCGTCGGCCGGCGCCACGGCCGTGATCGAGTTCTCCGTCGTCCCCGAGTACGGCACGCCGCCGGACCCCGCCACCCTGGAAGCCGATCTCCGCCTGGTCCTTGCCGGCCGCCTTGACATCGAGCAAAGGCTGGCCCGCCGGGTGAGGGCGATGCGGCCGGTGCGGGTGCCGGTCGCGCCGCCCAAGGTAACGCTGGTCGACGACGCCTCCGCGACCGCCACCGTGGTCGAGGTCAGGGCCCATGACAAGCCCGGTCTCCTATGGCGCATCGGACGCGCCTTCGGCGACTGCGGTCTTGACGTCAGGGCCGCCCGCGTGGAGACTCTCGGCGCGGAGGCCGTGGACGTGTTCTATGTGGTCGACCGTGTTGGACGCCCCCTCAGCGACAGCACCCAACGCAATCAGGTTCGCGACGCCGTACTCGCCGCGTTGCGATAACCACCAGCGCACGCTCCCCGGTCACCTTTGTAACGATTGTGCCCGATTTGTGTGTTACGTCAGGTGCTGCGGATACTTTGTGGACGGCCTGATGACCGATGCCGGGCATCGGCTTGATTGAGGGGTAGCGGGAGCAGTGACAACGGGGAATGCCGAAGGCGCCGGCACCGCGCGACGGGCCCGCGCCAGACGGGCGCTACCGCGGCTGGCGCTGCGCAACTGGCGGGTGCGCTGGCGGCTCACCGCGCTCGTCCTCGTCCCCACCATGGCCGGCGTCGTGCTCGGGGGAGCCCGCGTGGTGGAGTCCGTCCAGAGCGTCTCCGCCTTCGACCGCACGGCCGTCGCGGCCGAGCAGGCGGGGCGGATCCGGGCGCTGGTGCAGGCACTCGGCCTGGAGCGTGACACCGGCGGCTGGTACGACGCCGCCCGGTCCCAGCGCAAGCGGCTGGAGCAGCCGTACGAGGAGCGCAAGGCGGAGGTCGACCGGCTCGTCAAGGCCGTGCGGACGGACCTCGCCGCGATGGACGGGTCCTACGGCGACCGCGTCACCGACGTCGTCGGCCGCACCCACGCCGACCTGGGCAACCTGTCCAAGATCCGGGCCGAGGGCCGGCGCGACACGACCCGCTACGACACGCTGCTCGACACCCTGCTGCGCCTGCACGACGAGCTGAGCCTGCTCAGCGAGGACTCCGAGATCGTCGGCCAGTTCCGTGCGCTGAGCGCGCTGACCAGGGCCAAGGAGCAGGTCTCCCGCCAGCGCGCCCAGCTCCTGCGCGGCTACTACAACGCCGACAGCGTGGACGCCAAGGAGGTCGAGCGGTTCATCGCGGCCAACGCCGCGCAGCGCAGCCAGATCCAGGCCGTGACGCAGGAGGCCGGCGCCCGCGCGGGCATGGAGCTGCAGCGCGCGCTGACCATCCCCGAGTACTACAACAGCGAGCTGACCAAGGCCCGCGCCGTCACGCTGGCCAGCGGCCGCGCGCCCGGCGTGCGGATCAGGGGCGACCTGCTCGCCTCGACCAACGCCGACACGCCCCCGCCGGACCAGTGGTTCGACGACAACAGCAAGGTCATCGCCGCGCTCGGGTCGGTGGAGAGCTCGCTGGCCGAGCGGGTGGCGCTGCGCTCCCAGGAACTGCGCGACTCCGAGATCCGCAACGCGATCATCGTCGGCACGCTGATCGTCGGACTGCTGCTGATCGTGCTGCTCCTCACCGTCGCCATCGCCCGCTCGATGGTCACCCCGCTGCGCCGCCTGCGCACGGAGGCGCTGGAGATCGCCGGCTTCCGCCTGCCGGACGTGGTGCGCCAGCTGCGCGTCTCCGGCGAGACCACCGCGCCCGAGATCCGCCCGATCGACATCGCCGGCAACGACGAGATCGGCGAGGTGGCCCGCGCCTTCGACCAGGTGCACCGCCAGGCGGTGCGGCTGGCGGGCGAGGAGGCCGAGCTGCGCGGCAACATCAGCGCGATGTTCGTCAACCTCTCACGCCGCACCCAGACGCTGGTCGAACGGCAGATCTCGCTGATCGACGGCCTGGAGAAGGGCGAGCAGGACGGAGGCCGGCTGGCCGACCTGTTCAAGCTCGACCACCTGGCCACCCGCATGCGCCGCAACTCCGAGAACCTCCTGGTCCTCGCCGGTCACGAGCCCACCCGCCGCCGCAGCCAGCCGGCCAAGCTGGTCGACGTGGTGCGCGCCGCGCTGTCGGAGGTCGAGGGGTACGAGCGCGTCCAGGTCAAGGTGCACCGCGCCACCTCGGTGCTCGGCAGCGTCGCCAACGACCTGGTCCACCTGGTGGCCGAGCTGGTGGAGAACGCGCTGCAGTTCTCGCCCGGCAACGCCCAGGTCACCGTCTCCAGCAGCCTCATCGAGGGCGGCGGGGCCCTGCTGTCGGTCACCGACAGCGGCATCAGCATGACCGATGAGGAGCTCGCCGACGCCAACCGGCGCCTGGCCGAGCCACCCGTGGTGGACGTGTCGGTGTCGCGGCGCATGGGCCTGTTCGTGGTCGGCCGGCTGGCGCTGCGCCACGGCATCCGGGTGCAGCTGCGCCGGGGTGACGGCACCGGGCTGATCGCCATGGTGCTGATCCCGCCGGCGCTCATCCAGGACGCCACCAGGCAGCCGCTGCCGCAGCGGCCCGCGTTCGGCGGGGGCAGCACGTCCGTCCCGCACCGGCCGCAGATGCCCGCGCAGAACGGCTTCCGCTCCTACGGCAGCCTCGACTCCCTCGACTCCGGCGCCGGCCGGCCTCTGACGGGGCCGTTCGGGGCCGACCCCGGCGTCTCGCGGCACCCGTCCCTCGACTCCGGGGCGTTCCCGTCGTACCCGAGCCCGGCGCAGGGGTTCACCCCGGGCTCGTACCCGTCGGGCCCGCCCGCCCGGCCGCCGGCACAGGACCGGCCGGGCTCCTACCCGTCGTACCCGAGCCCGTCGCACCCGAGCCCGTCGCACCCGAGCCCATCGCACCAGGACCCGTCGCACCAGAGCCCGTCGCACCCGAGCCCGTCGCACCAGAGCCCGTCAGGGCCGGATCCGTCAGGGCCGGGTCCGTCATCCGCTGATCCGTCGTCCACGAGCCCGCCGGAGTCGAACCGGTCGTACCCGAGCATCGAGCTGCCGCGCCGGCAGCCGCGCTCGGAGTTCCCGAAACCCGGCCTCCCGAGCTCCGACCCGCCGAACGGGCACGGTTCGCGCGCGACGCCGCCGGGCGGCCGCCACGGCGCCGGCGACCTGCGCGGGGCCGGCCCGATGCCCTCGGCGGAGGTCTCGCCGATGGAGGCGGAGCAGGAGGAGTACCTGCCGATCTTCGCCGCCGTGGAGTCGGCCTGGTTCCGCCGGCCGCCGGAGGAGCGGGCGCCGGAGAACGGCGCGGGCGAGGACGGTCCGGCGACGGCCGCGCCCTCGGGCGAGGAGACGTGGCGCACCGCCGCCGACGCCGGATGGCAGGCGGCGGCCGCCGCGAGCGACCCGAGCCTGGGCGGCGTCACCTCCGCCGGGCTCCCCAAGCGCACGCCGAAGGCGAACCTCGTGCCGGGTTCGGCGGGCAGGCCGGCGGCTCAGCAGCAGGCTCAGGCACCCCGGCCGGCTCTGTCGGCCGAGCGGATCCGCAACAGGATGGCCGGCTTCCAGCAGGGAGTGCGGCGGGGGCGGGCCGAAATCCGCGGACAGGAGGAACGAGAGTGAGCGAGCGTCCTGAGGAGGGCCAGTGACGACCCTGAGCCATGAGGCGCACCGGTTCGACTGGCTGATCACCGACTTCGTGCGGAACACGCCCGGGGTCGCGCACGCGGTCGTCGTCTCCGCTGACGGGCTCAGCCTGGCCGCCTCCGAAGGTTTCCCGCCGGACCGGGCCGACCAGCTCGCCGCGGTCTCCGCGGGGCTGCTGAGCCTCACCGTCGGCGCGTCCCGCGTGTTCGAGGGCGGCTCGGTGACGCAGACCGTGGTCGAGATGCAGCGCGGGCTGCTCATCGTCATGGCGATCAGCGACGGCTCGGTCCTGACCGTGCTGGCGGGGCCCGACTGCGACATGGGTCTGGTGGCGTACCAGATGACGCTGCTCGTCGACCGCGCGGGCCAGGCGCTCACGCCCGCCCTGCGCGCGGAGCTGCAAGCGGCCAGGACGCGGTGATGTGAGTGGAGATGAGGGGAGAGGGCCGTGTACGGGAGTGAGGGGCACGGGGACGAAGAGCCCCTGTTCCGCCCCTACGCGGTGACCGGTGGCCGGTCCGAGCCGCGCTATCACCTCGCCATGGAGACCTTGATCTCATCGATGTCCATTCCGGACGACGAGATGGCCATGCTCACTCCCGAACAGGAGGCGATCATGCAGCTGTGCCGCTCGTTCCGGTCGGTCGCCGAAATCTCGGCCCTGCTCCGGGTCCCGCTGGGCGTGGCCCGGGTGCTGGTCGCCGACATGTCCGACGAAGGGCTCGTCCGCCTGCACGCGCCACGCCTGGCGCAGGGACAGCCGGACCTCAACATGCTGGAAAGGGTGCTCAGTGGACTTCGCAGGCTCTAGCACCGGCCTGACCTCGACGAAGATCGTGGTCGCGGGCGGGTTCGGCGTCGGCAAGACGACGTTCGTGGGGGCGGTGTCCGAGATCCTGCCGCTGACCACCGAGGCGGTCATGACCGACGCCTCCGCGGGGATCGACGACCTCGGCCTGACGCCGCACAAGCAGACCACGACCGTGGCCATGGACTTCGGGCGGCTGTCGCTGGACCGCGACCTGATCCTCTACCTGTTCGGCACGCCCGGTCAGCACCGGTTCTGGTTCATGTGGGACGACCTGGTGCGCGGCGCGATCGGCGCGGTGGTGCTGCTCGACACGCGGAGGCTGGCCGACAGCTTCCCGGCCATCGACTACTTCGAGGAGGCCCAGCTGCCCTTCATCGTCGGGATCAACGGCTGGGACGGGCAGTTCCCGCACACCGACGAGGAGGTGCGCGAGGCTCTGGCGCTCTCCCCGCACGTGCCGATCGTCCGTACGGACGCGCGACGCCGGGAGTCGGTCAAGGCGACGCTGATCTCGTTGGTGGAGCATGTCGTGCGCCTGCGGGCCGCGCCGGTATAGCACGAAATTTCAGGAAATCAGCGGCTTGCGCACACTACGCTGCTAGATCTTCAGCATTGATCGCGACAAAGGGCGTACATGGTGTGGATCGCCTTGGCGGGCGGCCTGGCCGTCATCAGTGTGATCGTCTGGTCCTATCGGCGCCGGGCCTCCCAGGCTGGGGACGCGGCTCCGGAGCGGTACCCGGGGAGCTGGGCGGCCCGGCTGGACGAGGACGCGCGGGTGGCCTTCAGGGAAGGGCTGCGGGCGTACCAGGACAAGGTGGGCCCGCTGAGCGTCGGCGAGGAACGCGGCGTGCTGACCGTCCACGACCCGCCTCGCCTCGTCTCGCTGCGCCTGCTCGCGGACCGGTTCGCCGACCTCGGGCCTGAAGGGCTGCACGACCCGGAGGAGACCGTGCGCGAGCTGGTGGCCGGCTGCGTGGCCACCGAGCAGCCGGGGGTGCTGCACCTGCGTCCGGGGTGGTCGCCCGGCCCCGTCGACGGCATGGACCGGGCCGCGTTCGCGGCGACCGTGCGGGAGATCGTCTGCCCGGACGGCGCCGAGGGCGTCACGGGATGGTCCGCCGACGAGGACTCCGGCAGTCTCCAGGTCACCGTCGCGGCCAGGGGCGACGAGGAGGGCAACACGCTCCTGCTGGACCTGGCCCGCGTGCTCGACGGTTACGCGGAGCTGCGCGCCGAGCGGCCGGGCATGCCCGCCGGCGCCCTGCTGCGCGACGTGCTCTTCCGCATGCTGGCCGCGGACGACCCCGGCCTGACCTGGACCGGGCCGCCCGCCGAACGCCATCGTGCGGTCCTGCTCGCCGCCGACCGGCACCCGGCGAACTGAGCGGACCGCCACGTCGGGCACGGCCGACCGGCCTGCGGGCCGTCACCCGGCGCGCGGCGGGTGTCCGGCGCCCGCGGCCTACGGGCCGTCCGCCTGGGCGCGGCCGTCCACCAGCGCCTGGATGCCGTCGAGCACCCTGGCCAGGCCGAACGTGAAGGCGTGCTCGGCGCTGTAGGCGGCGCCGAGCGACTCGCCGGTCGCCTGTCCCACCCGCGCCGCCGTCGGGAAGTGCGCCGGGTCGGCGATGCGGCCGAAGAACGGCGCGTGGGCGGCCCACCACTGCTCGTCGGACATCCCGGTCTGGCTTTCGGCCTGCGCCGCCTCCACCGCGCCCCGGGCCGTGCCGTGCACGAAGCCGGTGATCAGGGTGATCACCGAGTCCATCTCCACGTCGGTCAGCCCGATGCCGTCGACCGCGCGCAGCTCGTAGTCGTACTTGGCGGTCAGGTTGGGGCCGAGCACCGGGCGGCTGGTGGCCACCTGCAGCAGCCAGGGATGGCGCAGGTAGAGCGCCCAATTCTCGCGGGCGATCAGCTCCAGCCTGGCCCGCCAGCCGCCGGGCACGTCCTCGGGCCTGGCCGTCTCGCCGTAGACGGTGTCGAGCATGACGTCGAGCAGCTCGGGCTTGCCCGGCACGTACGTGTAGAGCGACATCGTGCCCACGCCCAGCTTCTCCGCGACCCGGCGCATGGACAGCCCTTGGAGCCCGTCGGCGTCGGCCACCTCGATGGCGGCCCGCACGATCCGGTCGACGCTCAGGTCGGGCTTGCCCTTCCGGCTGACGCGCTCGCTGGTGCGCCAGAGCAGCGCGAGGCTGCGCGCCGGGTCTCCCTTGCCGCTGTACTCTACCGTCACCCTATGTACGGTACACCGTACGGTTGCGGATGTGAACCGTGCTCTGTACCGTACGCTGTACGACACGGGAGCGTGCGATGGCGATGATCGAGGCGCGCGGACTGCGCAAGGCCTACCGGGACAAGGCCGCCCTGGACGGTTTCGACCTGCAGGTGGCCGAGGGGACGGTGTGCGGCCTGCTCGGGCCGAACGGCGCCGGCAAGAACCGAGGGCACGCCGGACGAGCTGAAGTCGCGGCTCGGGGGCGACCGGCTCGACGTGGTGATCCGGGACGCGACCCGTCTGGCCGAGGCCGCCGGCGTCGTCGCCACGGCGGTGGGCGGCACGTCGTGGGCCGCCCAGCACCCGGTCCTCATGGCCGTGCTGTGGCCGCTCGCGCTGACGGCCGTCTTCGCCGTCCTGTCGGTCAGGACGTACCAGCGGCTGGACCGCTGACCTGGTGGCGGTAGAACTCGACCGGTTCCGGAGGCAGCGGGGTGTTGCCCAGGATGAGGTCGGCGGCCTTCTCCGCGAGCATCATCACCGGGGCGTAGATGTTGCCGTTCGTCACGTACGGCATGACCGAGGCGTCGACCACGCGCAGCCCACGCAGGCCGTGCACGCGCAGCGTCGCGGGGTCCACGACCGACATCCCGTCCACGCCCATCTTGCAGGTGCACGACGGGTGCAGCGCCGTCTCGGCGTCGCGGGCCACCCACTCCAGGATCTGCTCGTCGGTCTCCACGGACGGGCCGGGGGAGAGCTCGCCGCCGTCCAGGTCCGCCCAGGCGGGCTGGGACAGGATGTCCCTGGCGTGCCTGATCGCCTCCACCCACTCGCGGCGGTCCTGCTCCGTCGACAGGTAGTTGAAGCGCAGGGCCGGCTTGACGCGCGGGTCGGCGGAGGTGATGCGGACCGAGCCGCGGGCGTCGGAGTACATCGGGCCGATGTGCACCTGGTAGCCGTGGCCGCCGGCCGGCGCGGAGCCGTCGTAGCGCACCGCGATCGGCAGGAAGTGGAACATCAGGTTCGGGTACGCGACCTCGTCGTTGGAGCGGATGAAGCCGCCCGCCTCGAAGTGGTTGGTGGCCCCCGGCCCGCCGCGCAGGAACAGCCACCGGGCGCCGATGACCGGCCTGCGCCACTTGGCCAGCGACGGCTGCTGCGACACGGGCCGCTTGCACGCGTGCTGGACGTACACCTCCAGGTGGTCCTGCAGGTTCTCGCCCACGCCCGGAAGGTCGTGCACCATCTCGACGCCCAGCGGCTCCAGCAGCGAGGCGGGTCCGACGCCGGACAGCTGCAGCAGCTGCGGCGAGTTGATCGCGCCGCCGCAGACGACGACCTCGCCGGCGGTGATGCGTTCGCCGTCGCAGATCACGCCGACCGCGCGGTCGCCCTCGAAGACGATCCGCTCCACGAAGGCCCTGGTCCGCACCGTCAGGTTGCGGCGGCCGCGCACCGGGTGCAGGTAGGCGCGGGCCGCGCTGAGCCGGCGGCCGCGGTGCAGGTTGCGGTCGAAGGCGGCGAAGCCCTCCTGCCGGTAGCCGTTCACGTCGTCGGTGAGCGGGTGCCCGGCCTGCTGGACGGCCTCGAAGAACGCCTCGAACAGCGGCCCGCGCGCGGGGCCGCGCTCCAGCTTGAGCGGGCCGTCGCCGCCGCGGAAGTCGGTGTCCGGGTCGGCCAGGCAGTTCTCCATCTTCTTGAAGTACGGCAGGCAGTGGGCGTAGTCCCAGGTCTTCATCCCCGGGTCGGACGCCCAGCGCTCGTAGTCCAGCGGGTTGCCGCGCTGGAAGATCATGCCGTTGATGCTGCTGGAGCCGCCGAGCACCTTGCCGCGCGCGTGGTAGACGCGCCGGCCGTTCATGTGCGGCTCGGGCTCGGACTCGTACTTCCAGTCGTAGAACCTGCTGCCGATGGGGAACATCAGCGCGGCGGGCATGTGGATGAACACGTCCCACCGCCAGTCGGCGCGGCCCGCCTCCAGCACCAGCACCGACACGGACGGATCGGCGCTCAGCCGGTTGGCCAGGGCGCTGCCGGCGGAGCCGCCGCCCACGATGACGTAGTCGTAGCTCACCGGGGGATCCAGTCCTTCCACACGATCTCGTTCTCCTCCACCCAGCGTTTCGCGGCCTCGGCGGCGGTCAGGTCCTCGTTGATCATGTCACTGGCGACCTTGTTCTGGTCGTCGTTGGTCCACTGGAAGTTGCGCACCAGCTCGTACGCCTTGCCGCCGGTCTCGGCGAACCGCTTGCTGACGATCTTGTCGAGCAGGTACGGCGGGTAGTCGCACGCGACCCGGGCCGGACGCGCGTCGCAGCCGATGGCGTGGGCCGGCAGGTTGATCTTCACCAGCTTGACCTTGGTGAAAAGCCACTGCGGCTCGTAGAAGTACAGCAGCAGCGGCGTCTTGTTCTTGGTCGCCGACTGGGCGGCCTTGATCAATGCGTCCTCGCTGCCGGAGTAGACGACCTTGTAATCGAGCTTGAGATTCTTGACGAGCGCCTCGTCATTGGTGACGAACGAGGGATCGCCGTCGAGCACCTGACCGAGTTCGCCGGATTTCGCGGTCCTGAACAAGTTCGCGTACTTGTTCAGATTGCGCCAGTCGGTGATGTCCGGGTGTTCCTTGACCATCCACTCAGGGACATACCATCCGATCACGCCTTTGTTGCCTGTGAGGCCGGCGGAGAGTGCGACTTTCTTCTTCTCGATGTACTCCTCTTTGAGGTCGTTGTGACCCCAGTTCTCGACGATGACGTCGACCTCGCCGGTCTCGAAACCTTTCCAGGAATCCGCTTCGGCCATCTCGCGCGTCTGCACCTGATAACCGAGCCGGCTCTTGAGCAGGTGGGCCAGCACGGCGGCCTGGGCCTCGTAACCGACCCAGCCGTGGATGTCGATCTTGACCGTCTTGGTGGCGCCGGACGCCGTGGGGGACTCCTCGCCCGTGCAGGCGGTCAGCAGCAGGGCCAGCGCGAGCGGCCCGGCGAGAATCTTGGTTCGCATGAGGGTCTCCGCGACCGTGGCCCCGTCGGAAGGCGGGGCCACAGGTCTCGTGGGTGTCGGAGGGGGCTTACTGAGGGATCCAGGCCTGCCACTTGGCGGGGTTGGCCTCGATCCACTTCTTGGCGGCCTCCTCACCGGTCATGCCGCCGTTGGTCATGTCGTCGGACACCTGGTTCTGGTCGGCGTTGGTCCAGTTGAAGTTCTTGACCAGCTCGTACGCCTTGCCGCCGGTGTCGGCGAACTTCTTGCTGACGATCTTGTCGAGGTCCATCTCCGGGTAGTCGCAGGCGACCTTCTTGGGGTCGGCGTCGCAGCCCTCGGTGTACTCGGGCAGGTTCACGCGGACCAGCTCGGTCTGGCTGAACAGCCAGTGCGGGTCCCAGAAGTAGAACAGCAGCGCCTTCTTCTGCGCCTGCGCCTGCTGAGCGCTCTTGATCAGCGCCGCCTCGCTGCCACCGGTGACGATCTTGAAGTCCAGCTTGAGGTTCTTGATGAGCGCGGCCTCGTTGCTGACGTACGAGGGGTCACCGAAGAGCAGCTGGCCCTTGCCTCCCGACTCGGAGGTCTTGAACAGGTCGGCGTACTTGTTCAGGTTCTTCCAGTCGGTGATGTCCGGGTGCTCGTCGGCCATCCACTTGGGGATGTACCAGCCGATGACGCCCTTGTTGCCGGTCGAGCCCGCCTCGACGGCGACCTTCTTCTCCTCGATGTACTGCTTCTTGAGGTCCGGGTGGCCCCAGTTCTCGATGATGACGTCGACGTCGCCGGTCTCGAAGCCCTCCCAGGCGAGCTGCTCCTTGATCTCCGGCATCTCGACGGTGTAGCCGAGCTCGTTCTTCAGCAGGTACGCCACCACGTTGGCGCTGGCCTCGTAGCCCACCCACGGGTTGATCGCGATCTTCACGGTGCCGGCCGGGGACGAGGCGGCGGCCGACCCCTCGGGGGAGGCGGCGGTGGTGGCGCCGCCGTCGACCGTGGCTCCGCCGCACCCCGCGGCCAGGGCGAGCGTTAACAGGCCTGCGAACAGGCGAATCTTCATGTGACTTTCCTTTTCCGGGGAAGCGAACGCCTGTCGGCGCCCTGCGTGATGCGGTCCAGCATGACTCCGAGCAGGACCGTCGCGACACCGGCCACGAAGCCCATGCCGAAGTCGGGGCGCTGGGAGAATCCGAGTACGACGTCGTAGCCGAGGGCGCCGGCCCCGACCAGCCCGCCGACGACGACCATGGCGAGCGTCAGCACGATCCCCTGGTTGGCGGCGAGCAGGATGGCCCGGCGGGCCATCGGCAGCTGCACCTTCCACAGGATCTGGCCGGAGGTGGAGCCGGTGGACGCGGCGGCCTCGATCACGGAAGCGGGCACGTTCCTGAGGCCGTCCTCGACCAGCCGCACGACGGGCGGCACGGCGTAGATGATCGAGGCGAAGATGGCGGTGAACCGGGTGGTGCCGAACAGGGCCAGCGCCGGCAGCAGGTAGACGAACGCGGGCATGGTCTGCGCGGCGTCCAGCAGTGGGCGCTGCACGGCGGAGAAGCGCGCCGAGCGGGCGGCGGCGATGCCCAGCAGCACGCCGACGGCCAGGGTCGCGGCGACGGCGACGGCGACCGTGGTCAGCGTCCGCATCGAGTGCTCCCACGTGCCGAGCAGCGCGATCGCCAGCAGGCAGGCGAGCGCCGTCAGCGCCGGCCGCGCTCCGCTGACCCGCCAGGCGACGACGAGCACCGCGGCGGCGACCAGCCACCACGGCGCGGTGGTGAACAGCGTCTCCAGCGGGTTGAGCAGGTAGCTCGTCACGGTGTCCTTGACGAACGTGGTGACGGCGTACCAGTTCGTCTCGGCCCAGAGCACGGCCTCGTTGACCGGGCGGGTGACGTTGACCGTCAGGTTCTCCGGCCACTGGCGCGGCACGAACGCCGCGGCGGCCAGCCCGGCCAGCGCCAGCGCGCCGGCGGCGACCACGTTGCCCCGGCCGATCCGGCTGTGCGGGTCGCGCCTGGCCACCGAGACCATCATCCGGTCCAGCACCACGGCCATGATCACGATCGCGACGCCGGCCGGGAGCATGATGCCGACCTGCGCCCTGGACAGGCCGCGGATGATGTCGGAGCCCAGGCCGGGCGCGGAGATCAGGTTGGCGATGACCACCATGGACAGCGCCATCATGATGGTCTGGTTGACCGCCAGCGCCATCGTGGAGCGCGCCAACGGCAGATACACCTTGACCAGCGTCTGCGCCCGGGTGGCCCCCAGCGAGGCGGACGCCTCGACCGCGGTGGGGGAGACCTGCTCGATGGCCAGCGCCGTGATGCGGATCGCGGGCGGGATCGAGTAGATCATCGTCGCGATCACGCCGGCCGGGGCGCCGATGTGGAAGAACAGCGCGAGCGGCGCCAGGTAGGCGAACGTCGGCATGATCTGCATGACGTCCAGCACCGGCGTGACGGCCCCGCGCACCCGCGCCGACATCCCGGCCCAGATGCCCAGCGGGACGCCGATCACCAGAGAAAGCAGCACCGCCGCCGTGACCAGCGCGAGCGTCTCGACGCTCGACTCCCACAGCCCGAACACCCCGAACGAGCAGAACCCGGCCACCGCGAGCAGCGCGACCCGCCAGCCGCCCGCCAGCCAGGCGAGCCCGCCCATGACCCCGATCAGCCCCGGCCAGCCCATCGCCACCAGCACCGACTGCAAGGAGGTGTAGAGCGCGCCGACGAACAGGCGGATGTAGTTGAGGAAGTACAGGAAGAGCGGGTTGTCGTTGCGGTGGTCGTCGATCCACTCACGCAGCTCGGTGACCGCGGTGAACGGCGCCGCCTCGCTGTCGTGCGGCAGCGTGCCGGTGCCGCGGAAGGCGAGGTACGCGAGCGCGAACAGCGCCGCGATCCCCGCCGGGGCCACCCACCTCGGCAGGCGCAGCCTGGAGGAGGCGGAGGTGACCGTCGTGCTGCTCATGCGCCGGTCCGCGCGGTCGCCGGGACGTCCTGGCCGGACAGGAAGGCGAGCAGGTCCACCCGGTCGACCACGCCGGACAGCTCCTCGCCGTCCATCACCCGGATCGGCCTGGAGGAGGCCGAGGCGGCGCCGATGGCGTCCTTGATCACGGTGTTCGCGGGCAGCTCAGGACCGTCCAGCGGCTCGCCCTCCTCGGGCGGCCGGGCGATCCAGCGCAGCGTCAGCACGTGGCTCCTGGGCACGTCGCGTACGAAGTCGGCCACGTAGGCGTCGGCGGGAGCCCCCACCAGCTCTTCCGGGGTGCCCAGCTGGACGATCCCGCCGTCCCGCATGATCGCGATGCGCTCGCCCAGCTTGAGCGCCTCGGCCAGGTCGTGGGTGATGAACACCATCGTCTTGCCGACCTCGCGGTGCAGGCGGATGACCTCGGCCTGCATGTCGCGGCGGATCAGCGGGTCCAGCGCGCTGAACGGCTCGTCGAAGAGCATCACCAGAGGGTCCACGGCGAGCGCGCGGGCCAGGCCGACGCGCTGCTGCATGCCGCCGGAGAGCTGGTCGGGGTAGGAGTCGGCGTGGCCGTCGAGGCCGACCAGCGACAGGATCTCCCTGGCCCGCTCGTGCCTGGCGGCCCTGGCCGCGCCCTGCACCTCCAGCCCGTACGCGACGTTGTCGATCACCCTGCGGTGCGGCAGCAGGCCGAAGTGCTGGAAGACCATGCTCACGTGGTGCCGGCGCAGGTCGCGGAGCTGGGCGGGGGAGGCGGCGGTCACGTCGGTGCCGCCGATCGTCACGCGGCCCGCGGTGGGCTCGATGAGGCGGGTGAGGCACCGTACGAGGGTGGACTTGCCGCTTCCGGACAGGCCCATGACGACGAAGACCTCGCCGGGGCGGACCTCGAAGCCGACGTCCCTGACGGCGGCGGTACAGCCGGTCTTCTCCCTGAGCGCCGCGGGGTCCAGATGTCTGTCCTGGCTCGCCAGCACGCTCTCGGACTTGGGCCCGAAAATCTTCCAGAGCCCTTCGACCGCGATGGCCGCGCTGTCAGGGGACACCCGTACTCCTCGCCTTCTCGCCTAAGGGGCACAACATATGGGGTTGAGAAAGCAAAACTCAACGTCGTGACCGTTAGGAGATCTGCGTGCATCTGCGGTGTTACGTCCCTGGAACGTTCCAACCTCGCATTCATGGACATAATCGGGCGTAATGCAATATTTCTCTCCTTATGGGCTTCATAAGTGGAGCCCCAGGTTCTATGCTCATGCGTCACACTGCTTGACTTATGTCGCGTTATGGTCTGAGGGCTGGCCTGACGCGGGTGTGTGGCAATTACCCGGGCTTGCATAGATTTGCCATAGGTCATGAAGGTCCTGCATATACGCCGATGCAGGGCATTTACGCCGATACAGGGCGAGAGGTTGCGTTCGGTGAGTACAGAGTTAGCAGAGCGGCCGCCGGAGGAAGGCAGGTGGCGGCTGCGCAACTGGCGGGTCCGCGCCCGGCTGGTCGCCCTGATCTTGGTGCCGACAGCCGCGGCCGTCCTGCTGGGCGGGGTCCAGGTCGTGGCCTCGAACGGGGCGGCGGCCGACTACGCCCGCATCAACCAGCTCGCCCGGCTCAGCGAACAGGTCGGCGGCCTCACCCACGAGATCTCCGGGGAACGCGCCAGGCTCTCCTGGTACATCGCCCGGGGCCGGCCCCGGGCCCAGCTGCCCGACGTGCGCGCCCAGATCGGCAGGAGCGACGCCGCCATCCGCGAGCTGCGCGGAACCGCGAACGCGCTGCTCGGCGGGGTCACCGGCCGCACCGCCGACCAGATCGAGAACATGCTCAACCGGTTCGACGACCTGGGCGGGCTGCGCGACCAGGCCATCGAGGCCGACCTGCTGCCCACCGCGGCCGTCGAGCTCTACACCACCGTCATCAACGACCTGCTCTCCATCCACAACGAGCTGATCAGCGGCAGCCAGGACGACGAGCTGTTCCGGCAGACCCGCATGCTCGACGCTCTGGCGCGGGCCAAAGAGAGCGTCTCCCTCCAGCAGGCCCTGGTCACCACCGCCCTGGTGGAAGGCTCTTTCGGCCAGGAGCAGCTGAAGACCTTCCTCGGCGAGCTGTCCCGTGAGGAGAACCAGCGCGAGGCCTTCGCCGAGGAGGCCACGGCGGACGAACGCCGCTTCTTCGACGAGACGGTCAACGGCCGCTCCGCCGACGACATGCTGTTCCTGCGCGAGCTGGTGCTCATCCGGGCCACCGCCGGGCAGACGCTGCGCGGGCTCAACCTCGCCGACCGCGACGACGCCGGGCAGTGGTTCGAGGCGTCGGCCACGGTCATCGACGCCCTGCGCACGGTCGAGCAGCGCCAGGAAGCCGGCATCCTCGGCCGCAGCGAGTCGCTCAGCTCCGCCGAGCAGCAGCGCGCGTACGTGATCGCGGGCGCGGTCATCGCCCTGCTCGTCGCGGTCCTGGCGATCACCACCGGGGTGGCCCGCTCGCTCGTCCGGCCGCTGCGCCGGCTGCGCGCCGAAGCCCTGGAGATCGCCGGCAAGAGGCTGCCGGACTTCGTCCAGCACCTGCGGGAGTCGCGCGACGGCGCGGTCAGCGCCGAGGTGCCGCCCATCGGCATCTTCTCCCGCGACGAGGTCGGCGAGGTGGCCCGGGCCTTCGACGAGGTCCACCGGGAGGCCGTCCGGCTGGCCGGCGACGAGGCCAGGCTGCGCGCCAACGTCAACGCGATGTTCGTCAACCTCTCGCGCCGCAGCCAGACGCTGGTCGAGCGGCAGCTCACCCTCATCGAGCGCCTGGAGCGCGGCGAACGCGACGACGACCGGCTGGCCGACCTGTTCAAGCTCGACCACCTGGCCACCCGCATGCGCCGCAACTCCGAGAACCTGCTGGTCCTGGCCGGCCAGGAGGCCGCCCGCAAGTGGAGCCAGCCGGTCGAGCTCATGGACGTGGTCCGCGCCGCGCTGGGCGAGGTCGAGAGCTACGACCGCGTCGGCATCCAGGTCCAGTCGGACGCCGCCATCGCCGGGCAGGCCGTCAACGACGTCGTGCACCTGCTCGCCGAGCTGATCGAGAACGCCGTGTCGTTCTCCTCGCGCGACACCAAGGTCGTCATCTCCAGCAGTCGCATCGACGGCGGCGGGCTCATGGTCGCCGTCACCGACCAGGGCATCGGCATGAGCCCCGAGGAGCTCTCCGAGGCCAACTGGCGCCTGGCCAACCCGCCGGTCGTGGACGTGTCGGTGTCGCGCCGCATGGGCCTGTTCGTGGTCGGCCGGCTGGCGTTGCGGCACAGCATCAAGGTGCAGCTGCGCCGCCAGGACGTGGGCGGGCTCACCGCCATGGTCCTGCTGCCCGAGATGCTGCTCACCCCGGTCCCGGGCGCGGCGGCCACCGGGACGCCGTTCCCGCCGGCCGCTTCGGCCCAGGAGCCGCCGCCGTTCGCGCACGTCCCCATGCAGGCCAGCACCGCGCACCCGGGCATCGGCCATCCTTCCATGCCGGGCACGGCGCACCCGTCGATGGACTCGGCCGCAGAGTCGTCCTGGTTCAGCTCGTCGCACACCCACTCGGGTGACCACGTACGCGGCTTCGCCTCCGACGCCGGCCCGCGCGGTTTCCTCTCGGAAGGCGAGCCCGGCGCCGCGCCACGCGGGTTCCCGCAGGACGGCGGGTCCGGGCCCGGCTCCCGTGACTTCGCGCCGGACGGCGGGTTCAGGTCGGGGTCGCGTGACTTCGCCTCGGAGGGCGGGTTCGGGTCCGGGTCGCGTGACTTCGCTTCGGACGGCGGGTTCGCCGGCGGGGCGCGAGGGCTCGGGCCGGACGGCGGTCACGGCGGGGAGCTGCCGCGCCGCCTTCCCACCGACAACGGGATCGCGGCAGGCGGGCTACCGCGCCGCCTGCCTCCCGAGCAGAGCGGCCCGCCGGCTGGGCCGCCGTCCACCTCGGGTGAGTACGCGCCGCTCCACGCCTCGGCGGAGCCCGCTCCCGCGGCGTCGAGCTGGTTCACCAAGCCCGACTTCTCCGACGCGGCCGGCTCCCCGCCCGAGACGGACGCGGCCTGGTCGTCGGGGGACTCGTGGTCGGCGCAGGGCGACACCGCCGCCATCCCCAAGGTCGACCTGTCCACGCCGCCGCCCGCTCCGCCCCAGGCGGGCGCCTGGTCCTCGCCCGCCGACCAGGGCTGGAACGCCGCCGGAGCGGCCCGCGAACCGGCGCTCGGCGGGCTGACCAGCGCCGGGCTGCCCAAGCGCACGCCGAAGGCGAACCTGGTGCCTGGCGCCGCCGCTCCGGCCCCGCCACCGGCGCCCGCGCCTCCGGTGTCACCCGACCGGCTCCGCAACAGGCTCTCCAGTTACCAGCAGGGCGTGCGCAAGGGGCGCGCCGAGCTCGACGAGGAGGACTGATGAAGGATCTGAGCCAGGCCGCCAGGGACGTCAACTGGCTGGTGTCCAACTTCGTGGAAGAGGTGCCCGGCGCCGCGCACGCCGTGGTCGTTTCGGCCGACGGGTTGCCGATGGCCTTCTCCCGGGGCTTCCCGAAGGACCGGGCCGACCAGCTGGCGGCCATCGCCGCCGGGCTGGTCAGCCTGACCCAGGGCTCGGCGCGGGTCTTCGAGGGCGGCAACGTGGTGCAGACCCTGGTGGAGATGCAGCACGGTCTGCTCCTGGTGATGTCGATCAGCGACGGATCCTGCCTGGCGGTGCTGGCCGCCCCCGACTGTGACATGGGCCTGGTGGCCTACCAGATGACGATCCTGGTGGAACGTGCGGGACAGGTGCTCACGCCCGACGTGCGCGCGGAACTGTCGGCCGTGCGACCGTGGTGATGGGAGTAGACGTTGGCATCGTGGCATGGCGGCGAGCCGGAGCCGGAGCGCAGCTCACTGGTCAGGATGTACGCCGTCACCGGCGGCCGTACGCGCAGCGCGCTCGCGATGGAGGCGCTGGTGTCGTCGGCGACGTCCATCCAGCTCGGTCACACCTATACGCGTGAGTACCGGCAGATCAGCGAGCTGTGCCGGCAGGTGAGGTCGGTCGCGGAGGTCTCCGCGCTGCTGGCGATGCCGCTCGGCGTGGCGCGGGTGCTGGTCGCCGACATGGAGGCGGAAGGGCTGGTCAGGGTGTACCAGCCGCAGCTTGACGCAGGCAAGCCGGACAGGAGCCTGCTCGAAAGGGTGCTCAGTGGACTTCGCAGGCTCTAGCCCGGGGCTCACCTCGACGAAGATCGTCGTGGCGGGCGGGTTCGGCGTGGGCAAGACGACCTTCGTGGGGGCGGTGTCCGAGATCATGCCGCTCACCACGGAGGCGGTGATGACGGACGCGTCGGCCGGGGTGGACGACGTGTCGCTCACCCCGAACAAGACGACCACCACGGTGGCCATGGACTTCGGCCGGGTGTCGCTGGACCGTGACCTGATCCTCTATCTGTTCGGCACCCCTGGTCAGCACCGGTTCTGGTTCATGTGGGACGACCTGGTGAAGGGCGCGATCGGCGCGGTGGTGCTGGTCGACACGCGGCGGCTGGCCGACAGCTTCCCCGCGATCGACTACTTCGAGGAGGCCAAGCTGCCGTTCGTGGTCGGGCTCAACGGCTGGAACGGGCAGTTCCCGCACGTGGAGACGGAGGTGCGCGAGGCGCTCACCCTCGCGCCGCACATCCCGATCGTCCGCACGGACGCCCGCAGCCGCGACGCGGTCAAGGCGACGCTGATCACCCTCGTGGAGCACGCGCTGACCGCCCGCACCGTCCGCTGAGAGAGGGCGGGCCGGCCACCCACCGGGTCCGGGCCGGCCACCTTCCGGAGTCGACCGTCCTAGCCGGTCTGGGCCGACCACCAGGAGGCCGCCACCAGCTCCGCCACCAGGGTCTCCGTCAGCAGGCGGACGTCCGGGTCGTCGTCGTGCGCGTACCGCACCACGGCTGTGGCGTCCTTCACCTCGCCGCCCACGGCGACGACCGTGGAGCCGCGCTGACGTACCCAGTCCATCGCCTGCTCGTCGTAGCCGGAGCCGGGGAACAGCAGTGCCCGGTAGGACAGCGTCTTGGTCAGGTAGACGTCGACGTGCGCCCAGTCGCCCGTCTCGCAGGCGTCGGCCTGCCTGCGCGGGCCCTCGCGGACCATGAGCGCCGACTGCTCGGCCGAGGAGAGCCGCTCGGCGGGGGCGATCGCGTAGACGCCGTGCGGCCCGTCCAGCAGTTCCAGCACCTGCGGCAGCCAGTCGTCGCGCCGCTCCAGCAGGTCGGCCGTGGCCTCGGCGGCGCGCCGCACCAGGGTGGCCACGTCCGCGCGCGCCCCCGTCAGGCGCGCCTCCAGGGCGAGCAGCAGGGCGAGCGTGTGCTGGAACGTCCGGCACGCGACGCCGCCGCGCTCCTCGCCCGCGCGCATCGGGATCACCGCTCGCGCGGCCCGCGCGAGCGGGGAGCCGGGCGCGTCGGTGAGGGCCATCAGGTACGAGGGCCCGTCCGCGTACCGCGCCACCGCGTCCAGCGTCTCCCGGCTGCCGCCGGTCGCCGAGATCGGCACGACCAGCGTACGGGGGTCGGGCGGGAACGTCGCGGCGGCCGAGGCGTACTCGGCCCAGGCGTCCACCCCGGCGGCGCGCAGGCGCAGCGCGGCGACCCCCGCGGCGTACCGGGAGCTGCCCATGCCGAGGAACAGCACCCGGCCGATGTCCTCGGGGAGCTCGGCGAACGGGTCCGCGGCGTCGAGCGCCCCGGCCAGTTCGGCGAGTGCGGCGGGCTTGGCCTCCAGGTCGGCCAGGAAGAGTTCGGGGTTCACGCTTTCTCCATCCAGGTGCGCAGCACGCCCATCGGGGCGTACCGCCAGCGGGGCAGGTGGCGGGCCGCGTAGATGAGCTCGCGGCACTCCTGCTCCACTTCGAAGGGCCGGATCAGGGACTTGTCCAGCAGGTCGGGACGGCCGTTCTCGGCCAGGCGGGCCTCGTAGGCGCCGAGCATGCCGGCCTTGGCCTCGGCGGCCCAGCTCGCGGCCCGCTCCGGGGCGGTGCCGCGGCGCCTGACCGCCACCTGGGCGACGTGCTCGATGCTGGTGGTGAGCTGGGCGACGTCGCGGGCGGCCGGCTGGTACGGGTCGGCCTCGGTCACGGTGGGGTTGCCGTCGAAGTCGATGACCGCGTAGCCGTCGCGCCAGCGCAGGATCTGGCCGACGTGCAGGTCGCCGTGGATGCGGATCACCGGGGCGTCGGTGGGGGGCGGCGTCAGCTCCGCCCGCAGGCGGCCGGCCACGGTCCGCAGCCAGGCGCCGTCGGGGCCGTCGGTCAGCGCCAGGGCCTCGTCGAGCGCGTCCTCGGCGCGCCGGGCGTGGTCATGGACGCGGGCGGCCCCGCTCCGGCCGGTCGGCTCCGCGGGCAGGGTGGCGAGCGTGAGGTGGAGGTCGGCCGCCAGGGTGCCCAGCGCCGGGGCGAAGGCGGTGTCGGCCGACTCGGCGGCGTCCACGCACCAGGTCCAGCCGTCGGTGGCGTCCGGGAGGTAGCCGGTGACGAGGGCCAGCACCTGGGAGCCGGCCAGCAGGGCGGCGTACGGCGGGGCGGTGTGCGGGAAGCCGGTGCGGGCCAGGTGGGCCAGGACGTCCAGCGCCGGATGGGGGAGCGGGACCGGCGGTGTGAGCCATTTCACGACGATCTGTTCGGCCACGACGACCGAATAGTTCGTCTGATCCACATGAGGGGCGAAATCCCGCTCGGTGGGCACCCCGATGTGACAGCCGGCCGGTTCGTACGAGAGGCTGGGCAGCGGCAGGAAGCGCCGGACCTCGAAGGGCGCCGGCACCTCGTCTTCCCACATGCCCAGCAGGGCCGCCGTGAGGCCGCGGTCCCGTTCGGTGAGCGGCTTCTCACTCAGAGACAGCAGCCGCTCCCAAATTGAATCCGAGTTCAACACTTAGATCAAACTTCCAGGTAGCAATGTACGCCAAAGTCTTGCTCATGTTGATTTATGCTGCAACACTCTCGGTCTGGTCTGCCGTGCCCGGTTGGTCGCGCGACCCCCCGTACAACGCACATTCCTAAGGAGTAGCGGCCGTGATCCGAACCCGGTTCACCCGTCGTCTTCCGGCTGCCGCACTGGCGGCCGGCCTCGCGCTCGCCGTCGCGGCGTGCGGCGGTGGATCGACCGACAGCGCAGGGACGGCGAAGCAGGCAGCAGCCCAGCTCGACCCGCAAGCGGACCTGACCAAGCAGCAGCTCACGGTGACCGTCTGGGACGGCTACACCCCCAAAGAGCTGCAGGACATGGTCAAGCGGGATCTGAAGATCTCCAAGCTGGACGTCACCCTGCACGACACCAACGAGGTCGCGATGACCAAGCTGACCGCCGGCGGCGACAGCGGCATCGACGTGGCCTTCGTCTCGGGGCAGTACGCCCAGGCGCTGAACGAGCAGGGTCTGCTGGAGCCGATCCACGCGGAGCTCATCCCCAACCTGGCCAACCTGTACCCCGAGGCCACGCAGCTCGCCTACGACAAGGGCAACAAGTTCTCCGTCCCCTACACCTGGGGCACCACCGGCATCTGCTACCGCAGTGACCTGGTGAAGAAGGAGCCCACGAGCTGGAACGACATCCTCAAGCCGCCGGCCTGGGCCGAGAAGAAGGTCACCATGATGACCACCGAGCGCTGGCTGGCCCTGCCCGCGCTCAAGGCGCTCGGCTACTCGGTCAACACCGACAAGGACGACGAGATCGCCAAGGTCAAGGAGTTGCTCGTCGAGGCCAAGCCGCGCCTGCTGGCCTACGACGACCTGACCTTCGGCGACCGGCTGATCAAGGGCGAGGCCGTCATGGTCGAGGCGTGGGACGGCTGGTGCCCGACCACCGACGAGAAGCAGAACATCAAGTTCGTCGTTCCGAAGGAGGGCAGCGACCTCTGGGTGGACACCATGGTGATCATGAAGACCTCCAAGAACAAGGAGGCCGCGCACGCCTTCATCAACTACATCCTCAGCCCCGACGTGCACCGCTGGGCGGCCGAGAACATCAACTACATGGTGCCGAACAAGGCCGCCATGGACAAGGTGAAGATCGTCCCCGGCTCGCTGCTCGGCACCAAGCCGGCCGAGCTGCTCAACGGTGAGTCGATCATCGACATCGGCCAGGCGAGCATGAAGTACACCCGTCTCGCGGCTGAGATCAAGGCCGAATAAGTGTGAAGGACAAGCCAGAAGCCCGGCCGGTGTCCCTCTCCCGAGGGCGCCGGCTGGGCGCGTTCGTGTTCCTCGCGCCGGGGCTGGCCTACCTGACCGTGCTGCTCCTGGTGCCGCTGGCGCTGGTGCTCAGCTACACGGTCTTCCAGCGCGGCCGGTTCGGCGGTGTGGTCTACGAGTTCACCACGGAGAACTTCACCCGCCTGTTCGACTCGCTCTACCTCCGCGTGGTCGTCGACTCGCTGGAGATGGCCGGCCTGGCGACGCTGCTCGCGCTGCTGATCGGCTACCCGACGGCCTACATGATCGCGCGCCTGCCGCGCACGTGGAAGACGGTCGCGCTGGTCGCCGTCGTGCTGCCGTTCTGGACGAACTTCATCATCCGGGTCTACGCCTGGATCATCCTGCTGAGCCCGGAGGGTCTGATCAACGGCTGGCTCCAGGCGTTCGGGATGGGGCCGTACGAGCTGCTCTACAACAAGGGCGCGATCGTGCTCGGGCTGCTCTACTCGTACCTGCCGCTGATGGTGCTGCCGCTGTACGCCGCCATCGAGAGGCTCGACCCGCAGCTGCGTGAGGCGTCGGCCAACCTGGGCGCCTCGCCGTTCACCACCTTCCGCAAGGTCACGCTGCCGCTGACGATGCCGGGGGTGCTGACCGGCTGCCTGTTCGTGTTCGTGCCGAGCTTCGGCAACTTCGTCATCCCCGAGATGCTCGGCGGCGGCAAGTCGGCCATGGTGGGCAACCTGATCCGCAACGAGTTCCTGTCGGCGCGCGACTGGCCCTTCGGCTCCGCGCTGGCGCTGGCGGTCATCGTGGTGCTGATCGTGCTCCTGGTCGTGCAGGCGTGGGTGACGCGCCGTGCGTAGATCAGGGTGGCTGCACCTCCCGTTCTGGGCGACGTACGTGTTCCTGTACGCGCCGATCGTGGTGCTGGTCGTCATGTCGTTCAACTCCGGGGAGACGGCGTACACCTACGAGGGGTTCAGCCTCAAGTGGTACGGCGAGCTGGCCGCCGACGAACGAGTCATGAGCGGCCTGGTCAACACGCTCATCGTGGCCACGGGCTCCACCGTGATCGCCACCGTGCTGGGCACCATGCTGGCCGTCGGCCTGGCCCGTCACTCCCGGTCCAAGACCCTGGACGCGCTGGCGCTGATGCCGGCCGTGCTGCCGGACCTGGTGCTCGCCATCGGGTTGCTGCTCTTCTACGGGTTCATCCAGCTCACGCTCGGGCTGTACTCGGCCGTGCTGGCGCACGCGCTGTTCTCGATGGCGTTCGTGGCGGCGGTGGTGCGCACCCGGCTCACCGGCGCGGACACCTCCCTGGAGGAGGCCTCGCGCGACCTGGGCGCCGGCCCGGTGACCACCTTCATGAAGATCACGCTGCCCCAGCTGGCCCCCGGCATCATCGCGGGCGCCCTGCTGGCGTTCACGCTGTCGCTGGACGAGTTCGTGATCGCCTTCTTCACGATCGGCAACACCGAGCAGACGCTGCCGATCGTCATCTACTCAATGATCCGTTTCGGGGTCACCCCGGAGATCAACGCGCTGGCCTCGATCCTGCTCCTGGTGAGCTTCACGGCGGTGATCGCCGGACAGCGCATGACCAAGATCGGGGAAAGGGTTCCGCGTGCTCAAGATTGACGGCGTCAGCCGTAGGTTCGGCGACGTCACCGCGCTCGACGACGTCTCGCTGGAGATCGGCCAGGGCGAGTTCTTCGCCCTGCTCGGCCCGTCGGGCTGCGGCAAGACCACGCTGCTGCGCATCATCGCCGGGTTCGAGACGCCCGACAGCGGCACGGTGACGCTCGACGGCGAGGACCTGCTGGGCAAGCAGCCGAACCGGCGGCCCATCAGCCTCATGTTCCAGTCGTACGCGCTGTTCCCGCACATGACGGTGGCGAAGAACGTCGCGTACGGCCTGGAACGCGAGAAGCTGCCGCGCGCCGAGATCAACAAGCGCGTCGGCGAGGTGCTGGAGACGGTGGGCCTGTCGGCGCTGGGGGGCCGCAGGCCGAACCAGCTCTCCGGCGGCCAGCGCCAGCGGGTCGCGCTGGCACGGTCCATCGTCAAGCGCCCGCGCCTGCTCCTGCTGGACGAGCCGTTGTCGGCGCTGGACAAGAAGGTCCGCGCCGACATGCAGCTGGAGCTCAAGCGGCTGCAGCACGAGGTCGGCATCACGTTCGTGGTCGTCACGCACGACCAGGAGGAGGCCATGTCGCTGGCCGACCGCATCGCGGTCTTCGACAGCGGCAAGGTACGCCAGGTGGACGAGCCGGTCGCGCTCTACGAGCGGCCGCGCACCCGCTTCGTCGCCGACTTCGTCGGCGCCAACAACCTGTTCGAGGGTACGGTCGGCGCCGGCGACGAACTGGTGACCGAGGACTTCGGCGTGCTGCCCGGCACCCCGGCGGAGGGCCTGGAGCAGGGGGCGAAGGCGCTGCTGGCGGTCCGGCCGGAGCGGGTCGAGCTGATCGGGGCTGAGGAGTCGCGCGGGCTGAAGGGCTCGGTGCTGGACGTAAGCTTCTACGGAGGCGTCTCGCACATCTCGGTGGAGGTCCCCGGCCGCGACAGGCCCATGCTGGTGGCCGTGCAGGGCGCAGGAGAGGTGCGGCCGGGCGCCGACGTCCGGCTCGACTGGCGGGCGGGCGAGGCG
Organism: Nonomuraea sp. CA-218870; assembly: GCF_050936535.1. Lineage (NCBI taxonomy): Bacteria > Bacillati > Actinomycetota > Actinomycetes > Streptosporangiales > Streptosporangiaceae > Nonomuraea > Nonomuraea sp. CA-218870. The sequence continues at coordinate 2,244,421 of NZ_JBNJMN010000001.1, forward strand.
GTCATCATCCCGGTGGATCAATGAATCAGATCGTTGCCCGTCACCGTCCGCGCGTACGACAGGATCAGCTCCGCGGCCTCGTCGGGGCCGATGAGCGGGTGCCGCGCCGTGATGCGGTAGCCGTACGCGTCCTCCAGCGCGACCAGGTTGCGGGAGATCGTCAGCGGATCGGTCGTGAGGCTGAAGACGCCCAGCGCCGCCCCCGTGTCCAGGATCGACTGGTACATCGACACCTGCCGGTCGTACAGCGAGGTGAGCAGCACCCCGTAGACGCGGTTGCGGCCGGCGGCCCCGCCCATCTCGTTGAGCAGCCGCACCTCCGGGTCGAGCGGCCCCGTCGGCAGCCCCGAGCGGATGGTCAGCACCAGCTTGGCGACCGGGTCGGTGAACGCGGCGATCTGCCGCAGCCGCTGCTCGTAGAAGCGCTCCATGCCCGCGTGCTGCGCCTCGACCAGCAGCTCGCTCAGGTCGGGGTAGTGGTAGAGCACCGCCCCGGAGGTCAGCCCGGCCTCCTCGGCGACGTGCGACAACTGCACCCGGTCGATGCCATGCCGGATGATGGCCCGTCGCGCCGCCTCGATCAGGTCGACACGCCGGTCACTGCGGCTCTTGCGCTGGGCCATCTTCGCCTTCGCTTCCGAGAGTTGGCTAAACATTCAGGAACCCGTGACCATAGTGCCCTGAAGTTGACCTTCACGCCAGATGAGTTTTGAATTCCCCTTCAAAAGGCTAAACCCCCGCGGAGTGCTCATGTCTCTCACCATTCTGTTCATGCCGGAAAGCGCCTACGGCCCGACCAACAACAGCGCCGGCATCGGCGACATCCTCCGCCGCCGCGGCCACCGCGTGGTCTTCGCCGCGGAGGCGTCGTGGAAGGGCAAGCTGGAGGCCCTCGGCTTCGAGGAGGACCTGGTCGACCTCGCGCCCCCGTCCGACGAGGAGCAGGACGCCGGCCAGTTCTGGAAGGACTTCATCCGCGACACCGCCCCCGAGTACCGCAAGAGCACCCGCGAGCAGCTGGAGACCGTCACGGTCCCGATCTGGAAGGAGCTGATCGACGGCGCGAAGTACTGCGAGCCGCAGCTCAAGCAGATCATCGAGCGGGTCCAGCCGGACGTCATCGTCGAGGACAACGTCCTCACGTTCCCGGCGCTGCTCACGGCGGGCAAGAAGTTCGTCCGCATCGTCTCCTGCAACCCGCTGGAGATCCGCGGCGAGGACATCCCGCCGGTCTTCTCCGGCCTGCCCGCCGACGACCGCTCCGAGTGGGACGCCTTCCGCGCCGAGTACGACCGCACCCACAGGGAGATCTGGAGCGCCTACAACGAGTGGTGCGTCGAGCAGGGCACCTCGCCGCTGCCCGACCTCGACTTCATCCACGAGGGCGGCCTGAACCTCTACGTGTACCCGGAGATCCTGGACTACACCGACGCCCGCCCGCTGGGCCCGACCTGGCACCGGCTCGACTCCTCGGTGCGCGAGACCGACGAGGACTTCGAGCTGCCCTTCGAGCGCCGCGAGGGCGCCTCGCTGGTCTACTTCTCGCTCGGCTCGCTGGGCTCGGCCGACGTGGGCCTCATGCAGCGGGTGATCGACGTGCTGGCGACCACGCCGCACCAGTACGTGGTCTCCATGGGCCCGCTGCACGAGGAGATCAAGCTCGCCGAGAACATGTGGGGCGCCGAGTTCCTGCCCCAGACGAAGATCGTCCCCCAGTGTGACCTGGTCATCACGCACGGCGGCAACAACACGACGACCGAGGCGCTGCACTTCGGCAAGCCGATGATCCTGCTGCCGCTCTTCTGGGACCAGTACGACAACGCCCAGCGGGTGCACGAGCTGGGCTATGGTGTCAGGCTCTCGACCTACACCTTCACCGAGAAGGAGCTGACGGGGGCGCTCGACCGCCTTCTCGGCGACGCCGAGCTGCGGGCCAGGCTGGCCGCCGCCGGCGAGGAGATCCGCCGTCGCGACGGCCTGCGCAAGGCCGCCGACCTGATCGAGGAGTTCGGCCGCAGCTAGGCGGCCGGGACCGGCAAGGAAAGTAAGTTCATGCGTACGTTGATCAACCCAGCCACCGGCACCGTCTGCGCCGAGGTGCCGGACACTCCCGTGGAGGCCGTCGCCACCGCCGTCGAGCGGGCCAGGACGGCCTCCGCGGAGTGGGCCGAGGCCACGCCCGCCGAGCGCGCCAGACTCCTGCTCAAGGTGGCGGACCTGGTGGAGGCCGAGTCCGAGGAGCTGACCAGGCTGGAGGTCGAGGAGACCGGCAAGCCCGCGGCCGTCTTCAGGGACGGCGAGCTGCCCTTCCTCGCCGACAACCTGAGGTTCTTCGCCGGGGCCGCCCGCTCGCTCGACGGCACCGGGGCCGGGGTCTTCAGCTCCGGCTACACCTCGGTCCTGCTGCGCCGCCCCGTGGGGGTGGTCGGGTCGATCGCGCCGTGGAACTTCCCGCTGGTCATGGCCGTCTGGAAGGTCGGCCCCGCGGTCGCCGCCGGCAACGCCGTGGTGATCAAGCCGGCGCCCCAGACGCCGCGCACCACGCTGCGGCTGGCCGAGCTGTTCGCCAAGGCGGGCGCGCCCGCCGGGCTCGTGCAGACGGTCACCGGCGGCGCCGAGGTCGGCCAGGCGCTGGTCACCGACCCGGGGGTGGACATGGTGAGCGTCACCGGCTCCACCGACACCGGCCGGGCGGTCATGACCGGCGCCGCCGCCACGCTCAAGCGCGTCCACCTGGAGCTCGGCGGCAAGGCGCCGGCGCTGGTCTTCGAGGACGCGGACCTGGCCGAGATGGCGCACGGCGTGGCCATGGGCGCCACGTACAACACCGGCCAGGACTGCACCGCCGCCACCCGCGTGTACGTGGCGCGGGAGGTCTACGACGAGGCGGTGGAGGCGCTTCGGGCAACTCTTGCCCACATCACCGCCGGCGACCCCTGGGATCCGGCGACCGACATCGGCCCGCTGATCTCCGAGGCGCACCGGGAGCGCGTGCACGGCTTCGTGGCGCGCTCCGGCGGCCGGATCGCGCACGGCGGGGCGCCGGTCGACGGGCCCGGCTTCTTCTACCCGCCGACGCTTGTGACCGATGTCGCACAGGACAGCGAGATCGTCCAGGGCGAGCTGTTCGGGCCGGTGCTCGTCGCCCTGCCGTTCGACGGCGAGGACGAGGCCGTCCGGCTGGCCAACGACACCCGTTACGGGCTCGCCTCGTCGGTGTGGTCGCGTGACGTGGCCCGCGCCATGCGCGTCTCACACCGGCTGGACGTGGGGGTGACCTGGGTGAACGACCACCTGCCCATCGCCAGCGAGGCGCCGCACGGCGGCGTCAAGGGCAGCGGGTTCGGCAAGGACATGAGCCAGGAGGCCGTCCTGGAGTACGCGGTGACGCGGCACCTCATGATCAAGCACGCGGCCCCCGCCGAGCGGGACTCTTTCAGGCCAGCGTGAATCCGTGTGCGGCGAAATGTCGCCCAAAGTACCTACTTGGGCGCATTTGATGGGATATGTTCGGTTGGCCGATCTGGTACGGAGTGTGTTCCAATTACCCAGCCCAGCACAATCCCACACGCCACACACGTGTCTGATTTTTCGAGCACGTACGGCGAGAGGTAGCGAGAGTCAGTGAGGACGGAAAACCCCAAGCACACGAGGCCGGGGGACAACACAGGCGGACGTTTCCGGCTGGCCAACTGGCGCGTGCGCTCGAGGCTGGTGGCGCTGATTCTCATCCCCACGCTCGTGGGTGTGCTGCTCGCCGGGCTTCAGCTCGCGAGCGCCGTCGGCACCAGCACCGAGTACCGTCGCGTGACCCAGGTCGCCGAGCTCGCCCAGCGCGTGGGCGCGCTCGTGCACGAGCTGGGCAAGGAGCGCACGCTCACCGCCTGGTACATCGCCGACCGTCGCCGCCCCGTGCGTCTCGCCCAGCTCCGCACGCAGCGTGGAACGGTCGATACCACCAAGAAGCGGGTGATCGACGCCGCGAGCGCCATCGACTCCTCGCACCCGGCGCGCGTGCGCTCCGACGTGGAGAACATCACGCGCTGGCTCAACGGCCTCGACGGCCTGCGCGCCTCGATGAGCACCCAGAACGTCCCGCCCCGCGCGTCCATCAGCACCTTCTCGACCATGATCGAGGTCCTGTCCAACCTGCAGAACGGTCTGGGCGCCGGCATCGGCGACGACGTGCTCCAGGGTGACGTGGCCGCGCTGACGGCGCTCCAGCGGGCCAAGGAGGAGGTCTCCCGCCAGCAGGGCATCCTGGTCGTCGCCCTGGTAGAGCGGAAGCTGGACTACGACGACCTGTCCGACTTCCTGGGCTCATGGAACCGTCAGCAGTCGGAGCTGGAGCGCTTCGAGCAGGAGGCCGGCGCCGCCGAACAGCGCGCCTACCGCCAGGCCGTGCGCGGCCCGCAGATCGACCGCGCCGACGCCATGCGCCAGCGCGCCCTGGCCCAGCTGCGCGAGTACTCCACCATCCGGGACCTCGACGTCACCACCAGGCGTGACCTCAACCTCTGGTACGAGAGCACGCTGCTGTCCGCCAACGCCATGCGCAAGGTCGAGGACGCCCTGGCCACCAAGGTGGTGACCCAGACCCGGGAGCTGAGCGACGCCGAGCAGCGCAACGCCATCATCTCCGGCGCGACCATCCTGATCCTGCTCCTCCTCGTCCTGGTGATCACCAGCCGGGTGGCCGGTTCGCTGGTCCGCCCGCTGCGCCGGCTGCGCGCCGAGGCCCTCCAGGTGGCCACCACCCGGCTGCCGGAGACGGTCCGCATCCTGCGGGAGGGCGGCGAAGGCGCCCAGGTGCCCGACGTCCCGTCGATCGGCATCGACACCCGCGACGAGATCGGGGAAGTGGCGCGGGCCTTCGACGAGGTCCACCGCGAGGCGATCCGGCTGGCCGGCGACGAGGCCAAGCTGCGCGCCAACGTCAACGCGATGTTCGTCAACCTCTCCCGCCGCAGCCAGACGCTGGTCGAACGGCAGCTCCAGCTCATCGAGGGCCTGGAGCAGGGCGAGGAGGACGAGCAGCGGCTCGCCAACCTGTTCCGCCTCGACCACCTGGCCACCCGCATGCGCCGCAACAGCGAGAACCTGCTGGTCCTCGCCGGCCAGGAGGCCGCGCGCAAGTGGAGCGAGCCGGTGCCGCTGGTCGACGTGGCCCGCGCCTCGCTGTCCGAGGTGGAGAACTACGAGCGTGTCCAGATCCAGATCCCGTCCGGGGTCCAGGTCGCGGGCCCGGCCGTCACCGACACCGTCCACCTGCTCGCCGAGCTGATCGAGAACGCCATCTCGTTCTCCCCGCGCGAGAGCAAGGTCCAGGTCAGCAGCCAGCCCGCCGAGGGCGGCGTGCTGGTGACCATCAACGACCAGGGCATCGGCATGAGCCCCGAGGAGCTGGGCGAGGCCAACTGGCGCCTGGCCAACCCGCCGGTCGTGGACGTCGCGGTCTCGCGGCGCATGGGCCTGTTCGTGGTCGGCCGCCTGGCGCTGCGCCACGGCATCCGCGTCCAGCTCAAGCAGCGCGAGCGCGGCGGCCTGAGCGCGATGGTGCTGCTGCCCGCGATGCTGCTCATCGGCGGCCAGGGCTCGGTGCCCAACCAGCGCTCCCAGTACGACGCCTTCACCAGCTTCGACCCGGCCAAGTTCGACTCCGCCGCCGCGTCGGCCAACGGCTCGGTCTTCTCCTCACCGCCGTCCCTGTCCATGGAGACGAAGGACGTCCGGAGCGGCGAGAACGCGCCTCTCGACACCCAGTGGCCGGGCACGATCCCGGCGCCCGGTGGCGAGGGCTGGCCGTCGTACCCGGAGCCGGGCAAGCAGGAATGGCCGCCGTTCACCGAGCGGACCGGCGCCGGGCCGCAGGAGGAGCCGCGCTGGCCGTCGTTCGCCGAGCAGCCGCCGGTCCAGGAGGAGCCGCGCTGGCCCTCTTTCGGCGAGCAGCCGCCGCAGCCGCCGGTGCCGCAGGCCGAGGAGCCGCGCTGGCCGTCGTTCGCGGAGGAGCCGGTCGCGCAGCAGGAGCAGCCCCGCTGGCCGTCGTTCGCCGAGGACCCGGTGGCGCGGCGCGACGAGGCCCGCTGGCCGTCCTTCGCCACCGAGCCGCCGCCGCCGCAGCAGCAGCAGCAGCAGCGGGAGGAGCCGCGCTGGGGGTCGTTCGGCGACCCGGCGCCGCGCGCGCCCTACGGCGAGGAGCCGGTGCAGTCCTTCGGCACGGAGCAGCGCTGGCCGTCCTTCGCCGAGACGGTGAAGGCCGCCCAGTCCTACCCGTCGGACGGCGCCTACGACCCGTTCGGGCCCGGCGAGTACTCCTCGCAGGACCTGACCGGCCCGCTCCCCGCGGTGCGCAACTCCCCGATGGAGGAACAGGGCGAGGAGTTCCTGCCGATCTTCTCCTCGGTGGGGTCCGACTGGTTCCGCCGGCCGGAGTCCGAGCAGTTCCAGCGGAGCGAGCCGGGGATCCGGTCCGTCGCGCCGGTCGAGGAGGCGGAGACCGCCCAGCACGCGGCGATCACGGACAAGCCGCTGCTGCCGCAGCGCACGCCCGGTCAGTCGGGCGTGAGCGCGTCGTGGTCCTCTCCCGCCGACACCGGCTGGCAGGCCGCCCAGGCGGTGGCCCAGCCCGCGCAGGGCGGCACCACCTCGTCCGGCCTGCCGCGCCGCGTTCCCAAGGCGAACCTGGTGCCCGGTACGGCCAGCCTGGCCGAACCCGCGGTCACCTCGCCCCCGCCGCAGATCTCTCCCGAGCGGCTGCGGAGCCGGCTGTCGAGTTTCCAGCAAGGTGTACGGCAAGGCCGCGCGTTCACCCGCGGAGATGTGAATGAGGAGGAGCAATGAGAGAGTTGAGCCAGGGAGCGCGTGGCATCAACTGGCTGATCACTGATTTCGTCAACAACGTGCCGGGCGTCGCGCACACCGTCGTGGTGTCGTCCGACGGCTTGCCGCTTGCCTACTCGGAGGGGTTCCCCAAGGACCGGGCCGACCAGCTCGCCGCGGTGGCCTCGGGCGTGATCAGCCTGACGCAGGGCGCGGCCCGGGTCTTCGAGGGCGGGATGGTGACCCAGACCGTCATCGAGATGCAGCGCGGCCTGTTGATGATCATGTCGATCAGCGATGGCTCCTGCCTGGCGGTACTGGCCGCTCCCGACTGTGACATGGGCCTGGTGGCCTACCAGATGACGCTGCTGGTCGAGCGTGCGGGGCAGGTGCTCACACCGGCTGTACGCGCGGAACTGCAGGCGGCCCGACCCCGCTAGCCGGGTGACAGGAGATCATGGTGTCAGGTCAGGGTTGGGTTGGTGATAGCAATACTCCGCCGCATCCGTCGGCTCCCCGTCCGCCGAAGTCCAGCTCCCTGGTACGGCCGTATGCCGTGACCGGGGGGCGGACGGCCCCGCGGATGAAGTTCGCCATGGAGGCGCTGGTGTCCTCCGTGACGTCCGAATACCAAGACATTTCATTGCTGAGTCCGGAATATCAGGCGATCATCCAGCTGACCAGGAACGTTCGGTCGGTTGCCGAGATCTCCGCCCTCCTCAAACAACCTCTGGGGGTGGTCCGGGTGCTGATCGCCGACATGGCGTCAGAAGGCCTGATCCGCGTGCACCAGCCTGCCCTGGACGCGGGCAAGCCGGACCTCAACCTGCTGGAAAGGGTGCTCAGTGGACTTCGCAGGCTCTAGCCCCGCCCTGACCTCGACGAAGATCGTCGTGGCGGGCGGGTTCGGCGTGGGCAAGACGACGTTCGTGGGAGCGGTGTCCGAGATCCTGCCGCTCACCACGGAGGCGGTGATGACCGACGCCTCCGCCGGAGTGGACGACGTGTCGCTCACCCCGAACAAGACGACCACCACGGTGGCCATGGACTTCGGTCGCGTGTCGCTGGACCGCGACCTGATCCTCTACCTGTTCGGCACGCCCGGTCAGCACCGGTTCTGGTTCATGTGGGACGACCTGGTCAAAGGCGCCATCGGCGCGGTGGTGCTGCTGGACACCCGCCGGCTGGCCGACAGCTTCCCCGCGATCGACTACTTCGAGGAGGCCAAGCTGCCGTTCGTCATCGGCATCAACGGCTGGGACGGGCAGTTCGCCCACTCGGAGGAGGAGGTCCGGGAGGCGCTGTCGATCGGCCCGCAGACGCCGATCGTCCGCCTGGACGCCCGCGTCCGCGACTCGGTGAAGTCGACCCTGATCACGCTGGTCGAGCACGCGCTCTCCCGCCACATGCACGCGCCCGCCTGACCCTCGGCGGACCGGAGGCCGTCGCCCGGACCGGGCGGCGGCCTTCCTGTCTCCGGACGCGCCCCCGCCGTCAGTGCGCCACCGGCTGGCCGCGGACCAGACGGCCCACCTCGGCGCGCAGGTGGACGAAGTCGGGGTGCTCGCGGGTGGTGATCTGGTCGCGCGGCGCGGGCAGCTTGACCTGAAGGTCGCCGACCACGTGCGCGGGCGCCTTGGACAGCACCACCACGCGGTCGCCCACGTACACGCTCTCGTCGATGTCGTGGGTGATCAGCACGATCGTCATCCGGTGATGCCCGCGCACCTTGAGCACGAGGTCCTCGAGGTCCTCGCGGGTCTGCGCGTCGACCGAGCCGAACGGCTCGTCCATGAGCATCAGGGTGGGCCGGTAGGCCAGCGCGCGGGCGATCGCGACCCGCTGCTGCATGCCGCCGGAGAGCTGGAACGGGTACTTACGCCCGGCGTCGGAGAGCCCCACGGACTCCAGGGCCTCGGCGGCCGCCTCGCGGCGGCGCTTGGCGTCCATGCTCTTGCGGCGCAGCGGCAGCGCCACGTTGTCGGCCACCGACATCCAGGGGAACAGGGACCGGCTGTAGTCCTGGAACACCACGGCCAGGTTGTCGGGCGTCTGCCTGACCAGCTGACCGTCGACCTTGATCCGGCCGCCCGTCGGAGTGATCAGGCCGGCGATGGAGCGCAGGAGCGTGGACTTCCCGCATCCGGAGGGGCCGACGATGCACAGTAACTCGCCCTCGGCGACGCTCAGGTTGAGCTGGTCGATGGCGTGGTGCGCGTTGGGCCCGCCTGCTCCGTAGGTGTGTGTGAGGTTTTCTATCTCAAGCAACGTGGTTTTCCTAGGGGCGAGTCCAGAGATAACACGGCGACTCTACCGAAGGGCCCATTGGTTGCAAATGCCGAAGCCGCATTCTGCCGCGATGAGCTGCGGGTACGCTTCACCGCTGTCATGACACCCCGTGCAGGAGCGACTCCGATGTCACGCATCATACGAGGTCAGGCCATGGTCATCGCCCTGGCCGCGGCACTGGCGCCGGCCGCCTGCGCCGCGGCGGGGCCGGTTCCGGCGGACGGAATGAGCGCGGAAAAGACCGTTCTCGACGTAGGCGTGCTGCCTATTCCCGACGCGGCGCCGTTGTATATCGCCGGTGTTAAGGGCTTCTTCCTGAAGGAAGGGCTGAGTGTCCGGCCGGTGGTCGTCCAGGGAGGCGCGACGGCGCTGCCGAGGCTGGAGAGCGGCGCGCTGGACATCACGATGACGAACTACGTCTCGGCGTTCCTGGCGGCCGCCGCCGGCGAGCCGATCAAGGTCATCGCCGACCTCTACCATTCAGGTCCCGGGGCGTTCCTGCTGATGGTGCCGGCCGGCTCGCCGGTCAGGAGCCCGGCCGGGCTCAAGGGCAGGACTGTCCTGGTGAACAACCTGCGCAACATCGGCACGCTGGCCGTCAGCGAGACGCTCCGCCGGGCCGGGCTCGGGGCCGGCGACGTGACGTACGTGGAGAAGCCGTTCCCCGACATGGCGGAGGCGCTGGTCGCCGGGCAGGGGGACGCGGCCTGGATGACGGAGCCGTTCATCACCGCGGCGAAGCGGCGGCAGGGCTTCCGGGTGCTGGCCGACACCATGACGGGCGAGCTGGCCGACCTGCCGATCTCGGGCTGGATGGTGACAGGGGAGTGGGCCGCGGCGCATCCCCGGGCGCTCGCGGGCTTCCGGCGGGCCGTCGCCCAGGCACAGCGGTTGGCCGCGGGGAGCAGGGACGAGGTCATGGCGGTGCTGCCCGCCTACACCGCGATCGGGGACGTGACGGCCGGGCAGATCGCGCTCGGCCGCTACCCGGTGAAGCTGGAGCCCGCGCAGTTGCAGCGGGTGGCCGACCTGATGCTGCGGCAGGGGTACCTGCGGGAGAGGCTGGACGTGCGGACCGTGCTGGCGCCGGGCGGATGACCCTCACACGCCCGCCCTCTCGCGCGCGTGATGCCAGCCCAGGACCCGGCGCTCGGCCACCAGGAACAGCTCGTTCAGCAGATAGCCGAGGACGCCCAGCAGCACGATCCCGGCCCACATCGCCGGCAGGTTGAACATCGAGTACGCCACCGTGAGCTGGAAGCCGATCCCGTTCGTGGTGCCGGGCAGCAGCTCGGCGAAGACGGTGACGATCAGCGACAGCGACAGCGCCAGCCGCAGCCCGGCGAACACCTTCGGCAGCGCGGCGGGCAGCACGATCCGCATCACCCGTTCCCGGCGCGACAGCCGGAAGGCCCGGCCGGTCTCCAGGTAGAGCGGCTCGACCGCGCGGGCGCCGTCGGCGGTGTTGAGCAGCACCGGCCAGACGACGCTGAACATGATGAAGGCCAGCTGCATCCGCAGCCCGAAGCCGAACACCACGAGGAACACCGTCACCAGCGCCGGCGGCGGGATCGCCCGCAGGAACTGCAGCACGCCGTCGAGATAGTCGTAGGCCCGGGCGGACAGCCCGAGCGCCAGCCCGAGCAGGATCCCGGCGGTGGCGCCCCCGGCCAGCCCGCCGGCCATCCGGCCCAGGCTCGGCAGGATGTCCGCCACGGCCTGGTCGGTGAGGAACAGCCGGCCGGGCGGCCCGGAGAACCACAGGGCGTGCATCCGGGTCACGATCGTGGACGGCGGCGGGAAGAACGCGCTGCCCGCGGCCCTGGTCGCCACCTCCCAGAGGATGACCAGCACCGCCAGCAGCAGCCACCGGGACAGCGCCCGGCCCAGCCGCGTCACGAGCCGCCTCCCACCCGCGCGTGGTGCCATCGGAACAGCCGGCGCTCGGCCGCCACCAGCAGGGCGTTGACCGCCACCCCGAACAGCCCCACCCAGACGACCCCGGCGAGGATGTCGTCCATCCTCGCCGGCACCGCGATGCCGGCGAAGTAGATGAACACGCCGATGCCCTCGCCGCGCCCGGCGACGATCTCGGTGCTCACGGTCAGGATGAGCGCCACGCCGGTGGCCAGCCGGAACCCGGTCATGATGAACGGCGCCGCCGAGGGCAGCGACACCCACCACAGCACCGAGAGCCGGCCGAAGCCGTAGGAGCGCAGCGACTCCCTGGCCACCGGATCGACGGCGCGCAGGCCGTACATCGTGTTGTAGAGGATGGGCCAGACGGCGGCGTAGACGACCAGGGTGATCCGCAGTTGCAGGCCGGTCCCGATGAGGAGGGCCACCAGCGGGATCAGCGCCACGGACGGGATCGGCCGCAGGAACTCCACGATCGCCCGCGTCGCCGCGTCGATCAGCGGGACGCTGCCGAACAGCACGCCGAGCGGCACCGCGACGAGCGCCGCCACGGCCAGGCCGATCGCCCAGGCGAGCACGCTCGTGCCGGCGTGCGCGCGGAAGGCCTGGTCGGACAGCAGGCTCCCGGCGCGCTGGAGGATCTCCGAGGCGGGCGGCAGGAACTCGGCCGCCCCGGCCCGTCCGGCGATCTCCACCAGCGCGACGAACCCGAGCGCCCCGGTCACCCGGCGCGCCCACCGGGCGGACCGGGGGCGTGCCAGCGGTGATCGGGTCAGGACGGGCGTGCTCACCCGGAGGTGGTGGGAGACATCAGCGACGCGACGTCGATGTCCTTGCCGAGCCATCCGGCCTCGACCATCCAGTCGGCCACCCGTTGCAGCCGGACCGGGTTGTCGGAGCTGGAGAAGTACGGGAACGTCACGGTCGCCGCGGTGGCCTTGTCGATCTGGGTGAAGTTCGGCAGCACGTCGACGACCAGCTCGCGGTTGCCCTCCATCATCTTGGCCGCGTTGTGCAGCGCGCGCTGGAAGGCGGCGGCGGTCTTCGGGTTCTTCTCGTACCAGTCCTGGGTGCTGACGTACCCGGAGATGGGGAACTCGGCGGCGGGGCCGGAGGCGGGGTCGAGGATCTTGCGGGCGCCCATCTGGGAGGTCGCCGCGGTCACCAGGGGCTCGCCGAGATAGGCGGCGTCGATCTGGCCCTTCTGCCAGGCGGGCATGATGTTCTGGAACGTCACCTGGACATACTTGATCTTTTTCGGATCGACATTATTGGCTTTAAGGACCTGGGTGAGGGCGAGCTCCTGGAAATTGTGCAGCACGTTCACGTTGATCGTCTTGCCTTCGAGGTCCTTCGCCGACCTGATTGGCGAATCAGGTAAAGCCATGACACTCAGGGAGTCCGGCGCCGCGCGTGAGCCTTCGGCCAGGATCCGCAGCTTCAGCGCGCCCTGGTCGTGTGCCTGGAACATGGAGACGTAATTGCCGAACATGGCGTCGATCTCACCATTCAGGAGCATGGGAATGGCTTCGGGGGACGACTGGACGATCTGCGGCGTGACCTTGAGCCCCTCCTTCTCGAACAGCTTCTGATCGATGGCCACGTAGAGCGCGGCCGTGTCGATGGCCGGCAGGCCGACGACCTTGATCTCGGTCTTCTCCAAGCCGCCGTCGGCGGCAGCGGTCGAGGTCGGCACGCTGGTGGTGGGCGTGTCACCGCTACAAGCGGTGATCCCCAGCGCCAGGGCCAACCCGATGATGGCGGCCCTGCTGGAACGGCCAAGCCTCATGTCGGGAACTCCCTTCGCACGGTGAGACGGAGCCGGAAGGTAGGGGGGTGGTCTGTTACTCGCGGAAGATGCGCCTGACACGCAACAAGCACTGACGGTAGCACCAGATGACGCTTCTTCATCGCGAAAATATCACTTGTGGTTGCATTGCTAGATTGACGTTCTATCGTGGTGATTGGCTTGAACATTTAGCAATCTATGTGCTTTCGCCAGCCTTGACCCAGGTTGAGGGGCCTGAGTCGGGTGGTGAAGGAGGTGATCCGTGGGTTCCCGATACAGGTGATGCGTTCGATGATCGGCTGACCGAGCTGTGAGCAGACCGTCCATTTCGCCGCCGGCGACGGACGGTCCGGTAATCGTGTCGCATTGTCGGGAACGATTGGATCCCAGGTTCGTGGATCTCATGCTCGAAAAGGCCCTCATCTCGATAGTCATTGAGCCCTCCTGCAATCCATGCATGGTCATCGAGATTCCCTCCGGGGCGAGAGGTAGCGAAGGCAGTGAGTACGCAGGGTGCTGTAGCTTCCGTTGACCGCGAGTCGCACGGCCATCAGGACCGACCCCAGGTCAAGCCTTCCTCTAGCAGATTCCGCCTGGGCAACTGGCATGTGCGGTCACGCCTGGTCGCGCTCATCGTGGTGCCCACCGCCGTGGCCGTGGCCCTGGGCGGGCTGAACGTGATCACCTCCCTCCAGGACGCGAACACGTACCAGACCCTGCGCGAGGTCGCCGAGCTGAGCGAGTCGCTCGGCGCGGTCAGCCACGCGCTCGGCGCCGAACGGGACGCGACCGCCCTCTACATCGCCCAGGGCCGGCCGGACGTGCGCGAACCGCAGTTACGCGGCCTGCACGACGAGGTCGACGACCTGATCGGGGACGCCCGGCGGCGCGCCGAGACCGTCAACGACACGCACGGCGACGCGGTGCGCCCGGTGCTGCGCCGGCTGGAGGAGATCCGGGCGCTGCGCGACACCGCCGTCGAGGGCAAGATCCAGCCGCTGCCCACGATCTCCAAGTACTCCCAGATCAACGCCGCCATCCTGCAGTTCCACGACCAGCTCGGCCAGGTCGCCGTGGACGACGTGGTCGCGCACACCGCGGGCGCGATGGCCGCGATGGCGCGGGCCAAGGAGCAGGCGTCCCGGCAGCGCGGCATCCTGGCCAGCGCGCTGGACAAGAAGGGCTTCGACGCCGGCGAGCTGGAATCCCTCACCGCGGCCAAGGCGCGGGAGGAGAGCGAGCAGACGCTCTTCGCCACGCTGGCCACCCAGGAGCAGCTCGAACTCTTCCGCAACCAGGTCGTGGGCCGCGACATCGACCAGACCGACCTGTTCAGGCTGCGGGCCGTCGCCCAGTCGGCGCAGAACCGGCCGCTCAGCATCGGCAACGAGCCGGCCAAGGACGTCGACACCTGGTTCGACGTGAGCACCGGCAAGATCGACGCGATGCGGAAGGTGGAGACCACGCTCGCGTCCACCCTCATCCTGCGCGCCCGCGCGCTGGAGGACGGGGCCAACAGGTCCGCCCTGATCTCGGCCGTGCTCATCATGATCCTGCTGGTCGTGGTGCTCGCCATCATCTCCCTCATCGCCCGCTCCCTGATCAGGCCGCTGCGTAGGCTGCGCCGCGAGGCGCTGGACGTGGCCAACCACCGGCTGCCGCAGACCGTGCGCACGCTGCGCGACAGCGGTGACACGACGGCCGCCCCCGTCGCGCCGATCGGCGTCAAGACCCAGGACGAGATCGGCGAGGTGGCGCGGGCGTTCGACGAGGTGCACCGTGAGGCGGTGCGGCTGGCGGGCGAGGAGGCGCGGCTGCGCGCCAACGTCAACGCGATGTTCGTGAACCTGTCGCGGCGCAGCCAGACGCTGGTGGAACGGCAGATCACCCTGATCGACGGGCTGGAGCAGGGCGAGCAGGACGAGCAGCGGCTGGCCAACCTGTTCAAGCTGGACCACCTGGCCACCCGCATGCGCCGCAACTCCGAGAACCTGCTGGTCCTGGCCGGCCAGGACCCGCCGCGCCGGTGGAGCCAGCCGGTCAAGCTCGTCGACGTGGCCCGCGCCTCGCTGTCGGAGGTGGAGGGGTACGAGCGGGTCGTGCTCCAGGTCCCCGACGGGGTGTCGATCGCCGGGCAGGCCGTCAACGACGTCATCCACCTGCTGGCCGAGCTGGTCGAGAACGCGCTGTCGTTCTCCCCGCGCGAGACCCGGGTGACCCTGTCGGGCAGCCGGATCGACGGCGGCGGCGTGATGCTGTCGATCACCGACGCGGGCATCGGCATGACCGCCGAAGAACTGGCCCAGGCCAATGAGCGGCTGACGGACACGCCCGGCATGGACGTGGCGGTCTCCCGCCGGATGGGCCTGTACGTGGTGGCCCGGCTGGCGCACCGCCACGGCGTCCGGGTGCAGCTGCGCCCGCACGCCGCCGGCGGGCTGACCGCCATGGTGCTCATCCCCGAGTCGCTGCTCTCCCAGTCGGCCGCGCTCGCGGGCGCGTCCGGCGGCCAGAGCGAGCCGTACAGCGGGCCGCACCCCGCGCCGATGCCGCTCAACGTCTTCCCGATGGGCCCCGGACACCCGTCGTTCCCCTCCAGCCCCGACGGCGGGTCCGGCTGGCCGGTGCCGCCGTGGCCGTCGGACGGCGGCTGGCCGGAGCCGACCCGGGGAGGCGGCGGCGCGTACGAGACCAACGACTGGATGCCCCCGCGCACGCCCGGATGGAACGGCGGCAACCAGCTGCCCCGCCGCGGCATGCCCGACCAGCAGCGGCCCATGGGCTACGCGTACGGCGAGCGCATCGACCCGCCCGAGCGGCCGAGGTACGAGTTCCCCGGCGGCGAGCCGTCCACCGGCCCGCTCCCGGCGGTGGGCTCCGGCTCCTCCGGTGACGGGGACGACTACCTGCCGATCTACGCCGCGGTGGAGTCTGCCTGGTTCGAGCGCGGCGGTTCGAGCTGGAGCTCGTCGAAGGCGGACGAGGGCTGGTCGGCCGCGAAGGCGGCGGTGGAACCGGTCCGCGACGGCTCGACCGCGGCCGGGCTGCCCAAGCGGGTGCCCAAGGCGAACCTGGTGCCCGGCTCGGCCGAGACCGCGTCGGCGCCCAAGGGCGTCACGCCGGTGCCTCCCGTCTCGCCCGACCGGCTCCGTTCCCGGCTGTCGAACTTCCAGCAGGGCTTCCGGGCGGCGCGCGAGGACATCAACGGCGGCCGGGCGCCCGCGCCCCCGCCGAGCCCGGCTTTCGGCGGCAACCCCTCCGGAGGGCCCGCCTTCGGCGGCGGTAACGGCAGGAACGATCAGACAGGCGAGGGTGATCGGATATGAACGAGTTGAGCCATGCCGCCCGCGGCGTGGACTGGTTGATCACTGACTTCGTCAGTACGGTGCCGGGCGTGGCCCACGCGGTGGTGGTCTCCTCCGACGGGCTGCCGCTGGCGGCCTCGTCGGGGTTCCCCGCGGACCGGGCGGACCAGCTCGCGGCGATCGCGTCCGGTCTGGTGTCGTTGACCGCGGGAGCCGCCCGGGTCTTCGAGGGTGGCGGGGTCTCGCAGACCATTGTCGAGATGCAGCGAGGGCTGATGCTCATCATGTCGATCTCGGACGGCTCGTGCCTGGCGGTGCTCGCCGCTCCCGACTGCGACATGGGGCTGGTGGCCTACCAGATGACCTTGATGGTGGATCGGGCGGGGCAGGTGCTCACGCCCGCGGTGCGTGCGGAGCTGCGCGCGTCCCAGACCAGGTGATGCCGGTGTCGGATCTGCGGTGGAACAACGGTGGCCGGGAGCCGGGCTCCCCGCCCCGGTCGCAGCCCGACCCGGCGTCGCCGGTGCGGCCGTACGCGGTGACCGGCGGGCGCACGGCGCCGCGGGTGAAGCTGGCGATGGAGGCGCTGGTGTCGTCGGCGACGGCGGAACAGCGGGAGTTCTCCCATATAACCCCTGAATATCACGCGATTTCCCAATTGTGTCGCCAGGTGCGGTCGGTCGCCGAGGTCTCGGCCCTGCTGCACATCCCGCTGGGCGTGGTGCGGGTGCTGATCGCCGACATGGCGGCGGAAGGACTGGTACGGGTGCACCAGCCGCAGCTGGAAGCCGGCCGCCCGGATGTCAACTTGCTGGAAAGGGTGCTCAGTGGACTTCGCAGGCTCTAGCGGGGAATTGACCTCGACCAAAATAGTGGTGGCCGGCGGCTTCGGCGTGGGCAAGACGACGTTCGTGGGAGCGGTGTCGGAGATCATGCCGCTGACCACCGAGGCGGTGATGACCGACGCCTCCGCCGGGATCGACGACCTGGGCATGACCCCGCTGAAGTCCACCACGACCGTGGCCATGGACTTCGGCCGGGTGTCGCTGGACCGTGACCTGATCCTCTATCTGTTCGGCACGCCGGGTCAGCACCGGTTCTGGTTCATGTGGGACGACCTGGTGCGCGGCGCCATCGGCGCGGTGGTGCTGGTCGACACGAGGAGGCTGGCCGACAGCTTCCCCGCGATCGACTACTTCGAAGAGGCCCAGCTGCCCTTCATCGTGGGCATCAACGGCTGGGACGGCCAGTTCCAGCACGGCGACAACGAGGTGCGCGACGCGCTCTCGCTGGTGCCGCACATCCCGCTCATCCGCCTGGACGCGCGCTCCAAGGACTCGGTCAAGGGCGCCCTGATCCACCTGGTCGAGCACGCCCTGACCGTGCGCACCGCCGTGCCGGGCTGGAACGGCTAACCGGCCGGCGACTCGATCACGGCCTCGACCACGCTGGCGGAGCCGTCCAGGGGGACGACCCGGGAGATCGCGAGGCCGGCCCGCGCCAGGAGCGCGCCGTACTCCGCCCGGCTGCGCTCGGCGCCGCCGTCGAAGACCGCGAGCATCCGCATGTCCAGGTCCTTGCCCAGGTGGGGAGCGTCGTCGTCGGGCAGCACGACCTCCAGGACGAGCACCCGGCCGGCCGGGTCCATCGCCCGGCGCACGTTGCGCAGGATCGTCACCGCGTCCTCGTCGTCCCAGTTGTGCAGCACGCTCCCCAGCAGGTAGGCGTCGCCGCCCGCCGGGACCTCCCGGAAGAAGTCGCCCGGCACCAGCTCGCACCGGCCGATCACCCCCTCGGCCTCCAGCGCCGGCCTGGCCTGCTCGATGACGTGCGCCTGGTCGAGCAGCACGCCGCGCATCTCGGGGTTCGCCCGCAGGGCCGCCGCCAGGATGTGCCCCCGGCCGCCGCCCACGTCCACCAGGGTGCGTACGTCCGTGAAGTCGTAGCGCTTCACCAGGCCCTCGATGAACGGGATCGCCCGGGTCGCCATGTACTCGCCGAACAGCCTGCTGGTCTCCGGGTTCGCGGCCAGGTGGTCGTAGAGCCCGCCGAAGCGGGCCGTGAGCGCCGACGACCCCGCGCGGACCGTGGCCGGCAGGCTGCCCAGCGCGTACCAGAGGCTCTCCTCGCCCAGCATCTGGATGGAGGAGCGCAGCGAGCCGGGGACGTCCGAGCGCAGCGGGGTGCCGCGCCCGGTGAGGTCGTAACGGTCGTCCCCGGTGCGCCGCACCAGGCCCATGGCCGCCAGCTCCCGCAGCACCCTGCGCAGCGCGTCCGGATCCGCCTCACACCGCTCGGCCAGCTCGGCCGTGCCCAGTGGGCCGTGGGCCAGCTCGTCGGCCACGCCCAGGTCGGCCATGGTGAGCAGAGCCGCGAAGCGGGACAGGTCCGCTATCGCGCTCCAGAGGAGGTCGTCGGAGTGACGCATGGGTGCCTTTCTCGAGGTCATACGGTCATGGTGTGCGATTGGCCTGGCGGTGCCAGATCAGGACACGCCGCTCGGCCAGCACGAACAGCGCGTTCACGAGATAGCCCAGCACGCCGAGCAGCGCGATCGCCGACCAGACGCCGGCCGCGTCGAAGCTCCGCTGGGCCACCAGCAGCTGGTAGCCGATGCCGTCGGTGCCGCCGAAGATCTCCGAGATCACCATGAGGATCAGCGCCAGTGACAGGCTCAGCCGCAGCCCGGCGAAGATCTTGGGGGACGCCGCGGGGATGACGACCACGCGCAGGTGCTGGGCCTTCGACAGCCCGAACACGGTGGCCGTGTCGGTGTAGGTGCGGTCCACGGAACGGGCGCCGTCGATGCTGTTGAGCAGCACCGGCCAGATGACGCCGAACACGATCGTGGCCAGCTGCGTCGCCAGACCCGACTGGAACAGCACCACGAACAGCGGCAGCAGCATCGGCGGCGGCACCGCCCGGCCCAGCTCGATCAGGCCGTCCACGTACCCGGAGATCTTGCGCGAGCGCCCGAGGACCACCCCGAGCGCCACCCCGATCACGGAGGCCAGGATCCAGCCGCCGAACATGCGGCCGAGACTGGGGATGATGTTCTCGAACGCGTCGTCGGTGAGGAAGAGCCGCGACGCCGGCCCCGAGAACCAGAGCTCGTACATCCGCGTGACGATCGTGCTGGGCGACGGGAAGTCGTCGTCCAGATAGACGAACCGGGTGATCAGCTCCCAGGCGACGAGCACCAGGGGGACGAACCAGAGCCTGTTGAGCACCTTCACGTCCGCGCCCCTCCCGTCCGGAGCCAGTGCCAGCGGAAGAGCCGGCGCTCGGCCAGCTGGAGCACCACGTTGGCCAGCACGCCGAAGATCCCCGCCCAGAGCGCGGCCGCCATGATCAGGTCCATCCGGTTGCCCGCGCCGGCCGCCACCGCGAACACCCCGAGGCCGTTGACGCCGCCCGCCACCAGTTCGGCGCTCACCGCCAGCACCAGCGCGATCCCGGCGGCGATCCGCACGCCGGTCGCCACGAACGGCGCGGCGCTGGGCAGGCTGACCCGGGTCAGCACGGCCAGCGAGCCGAACCCGAAGGTCCGCATCGACTCCTTGGCCAGCGGGTCGACGTCGTTCATGCCGTACAGGGTGTTGATGAGGATCGGCCACAGCGACGCGTAGACGATGACCGACACCTTCATCAGCGAGTCGTTCGGGATGAGCAGGATGGCCAGCGGGATGATCGCCACCGAGGGGATCGGCCGCATGAACTCCACCAGCGGACGGACCGCCTGCTCCAGCGGGGGCAGCGCGCCGAGCAGCACGCCCAGCGGCACCGCGACGCCGATCGCGATGAGCAGACCGAGCCCCCAGTTCCCGACCGTGATCAGCATTCCTTCCAGGAATTCCGGGTCGAGGGGGAGGAGCGCGGCTTCGTACAGGATCACCGACGGCGCGGGGAAGTCGAACGCCCGGGACACCCAGAGCCGGACGACCAGCTCGCCGATGACGAGGAAGCCCGCGACGCCGATGGCGCCGCGGGTCAGACGTGCTCTGTTCATCCCGCGGACGGGGGCGCCACGATGATCGACTTCACGTCGATGGGCTTGTCGAGGTACTTGTACTCGAGCATCAGGTCGGCGACCTTCTGCAACCGGTCGGCGTTCAGCTCACTCGGGTAGGTGCCGAGGGTGATCACCGACGCGGTCTGCGCGTCGATCTTGGTGTAGTCCGGAAGCCTGGCCTCGATCTCCTTGCGGTCGCTGGCGGCGAGCTCCTGGGCCTTGGCGATCGCGCGCTGGTAGGCGGCCAGCGTCTTCGGGTGCTTCTGCGTCCACTCCTCGGTGGCCATCCAGCCGGCGATGGGCAGGTTCTCGGTCTCGCCGGTCATCGTGTCGGCGAGCTTGCGGAAGCCGAGCTTGCTCTGCGTCGCGGTGATGAACGGCTCGGTGATCCAGCCGGCGTCGGCCTGGCCGCCCGCGATCGCGTTGCCCATGTCGGGGAACGGCTTCTCCGCGAACTTGACGTCCTCTGCAGTAAGTCCGGCGACCTTGAGCTGCGTCGTCACGGCCAGCGTGGCGATGTTATTCAGGGTGTTGACCAGGATGGTCTTGCCCTTCAGGTCCGCCACGGACTTAATCGTCGAGTCCTTCGGCACCATGATGTTGAAGTTGTTTTCAGCAGCCTGGTACATGTCCGCGACGAGCTTGATCTTCTTGCCCTTGCTGACGGCGGAGAAGGTCGAGACGTAGTTCGTCATGGAGATGTCGAGCTCGCCGCTCTCGATCATGGGGACCGCGACCGCGCCACCGGTAATGGTGACCGGCTCGACGGTGAGGCCCTCCTCCTTGAAGAAGCCCTTGGCGTTCGCGATATACAGCGATACGGAGTCCGGAATGGGGAGGGCGCCGACCTTGATCGTGGTTTTCTCCAAACCGCCGGTGTTGGCCGTCGTGTCGGCGGGCTCGCCGCCGCTGCCGCAGGCGGTAAGGCTGAGTGCGACTGCGACGCCGAGGGCAATGGCGCGACAGCGCAGGATGCGTGTCATGGGGGAGGTTCTCCTACCAGGGGGAAGCTTCTGGAGCGCGGCATTCGGATGCCGGGCGTGAAGCGTACCGGAGGCTTGATCGGAGCTGAAGACGCTATCCCTCGAATGGCCTACTTTTCTGCCTAATACGACATCTCGGTTTATGGTCGTATATATTACTTTCTGTCATCTTACGGGTCATATGTCCGGATTGAGGCGATGGTTGCGCTCCGTGAACGGAGGTTAGCGGCCCGAACAAAGCGACCCTTCGGACGACGGAAAACTCGTGAGACGTTGGCTCAACTATGAGGTTTGTGCTCAAATTGGGCACCGAACTTGCCTGCGATCACGCGTCGGCGTGAGAAAAACGCACGATCTCCCTCAACAGCAGGCTATGGCGAGAGGTTGCCACAGTGAGGACACCAACGACCGATTCCGGTCGTAGCAGGGCGAAAGACCTGCCGGGACCGCCTGTTTCGACGCTGGCGCCAGGGGAACGGCCCCTGCCCCAGCCGGGCAGCGCGTTCGCTCTGCGTAACTGGCGCGTGCGGACCCGCCTCATCGCTCTCATCGCCATCCCGACGGTCGTCGGCGTGCTCCTCGGCGCGCTGCGCGTCGGCACCTCCGTCGCCAGCGCCCAGGAGTACGCGCGGGTCGGCGAGGTGAACACGCTGATGAGCGACGTCGGCGAGCTGACCCACAACCTCGCGGTCGAGCGCGACAGAGCCGCCCGCTTCGTCGCCTCCAACCGCCGGCCGAGCGAGTCCTCGCAGCTGGAGACCCAGCACGGCATCGTCGACGCCAGCATCGAGCGCACGCTCGCCACCGCCGGGACCGTCCAGGGCTCCCTGTCGGACCTGGGCCGCAGGCGTCTGGACCTGGTCCGCATCCGGCTCTCCCAGCTCCCCGCGATGCGCGAGACGGTCAAGGCGACTCAGCTGCCTCCGCTGCCCACCGTGGAGAAGTACGGCGAGGCCATCAGCGAGCTGCTGCAGCTCTTCGACGAGCTCGGCAGCGGGGCGGCGGACGAGCAGATCATCGCGGCCGGAACGGCCATGCGCGCCGTCGCGCGGGCCGAGGAGGAGACCTCCAAGCAGCGCGCGCTGCTGGCCTCCGCGCTGCTGAAGGGCGAGTTCACCGGACCGGAGTTCAACGCCTTCGTCGACGCCCGCGCCCTGCGGGAGAGCGAGCGGGCGACCTTCCGCAGCGCCGCCACCCCGAGCCAGCGCGAGCTCTTCGACAACACGGTCACCAGCGCCGAGGTCGGCCGGGCCGAGTTCTACGCCAACCGCGCGATCTTCCTGCACAACAGCCGGACCCCGCTGCAGCGGCTGGACATCACGACCACCAAGGACGTCGACCGTTGGTTCGACTCCATCACGCAGACCGTCGACAAGATGCACGCCGTGCAGAAGACGCTGTCGCAGGAGATCGCCACCCGCGCCGCGGACCTGCAGAGTGCCGACAGGCAGGCGGCGGCGTTCAGCATCGGCCTGGTCGTCCTGCTGCTGGTGCTGGTCCTCGTGGTAACCGCGATCATGGCGCGCTCGCTCGTACGGCCGCTGCGACGCCTGCGCGGGGACGCGCTCAAGGTCGCCGGCAAGACGCTGCCCGGCCTGGTGCGGCAGTTGCGCGAGGGTGAGGCGGACCCGGAGTCGCTGCACGTGCCGCCCATCCAGATCTCCTCCAAGGACGAGATCGGGGAAGTCGCGCGGGCCTTCGACGAGGTGCACCGTGAGGCGGTGCGGCTGGCGGGCGAGGAGGCGCGGCTGCGCGCCAACGTCAACGCGATGTTCGTGAACCTGTCGCGGCGCAGCCAGACGCTGGTGGAACGGCAGATCACCCTGATCGACGGGCTGGAGCAGGGCGAGCAGGACGAGCAGCGGTTGGCCAACCTGTTCAAGCTGGACCATCTGGCCACCCGCATGCGCCGCAACTCCGAGAACCTGCTGGTCCTGGCCGGCCAGGAGCCGCCCCGGCGCTGGAGCCAGCCCGTCAAGCTCGTCGACGTGGCCCGCGCCTCGCTGTCGGAGGTCGAGAACTACGAGCGGGTCGTGCTCCAGGTCCCCGACGGCGTCTCCGTCGCCGGGCAGGCCGTCAACGACGTCATCCACCTGATTGCCGAGCTGGTCGAGAACGCGCTGTCGTTCTCCCCGCGCGAGACCAGGGTGACGGTCTCCGGCAGCCGGATCGACGGCGGCGGCGTCATGCTGTCGATCACCGACTCCGGCATCGGCATGACCGGCGAGGAACTCACCCAGGCCAACGAGCGGCTCGGCGAGTCCGCCGTCGTGGACGTGTCGGTCTCCCGCCGGATGGGCCTGTTCGTGGTCTCCCGGCTGGCGCAGCGCCACGGCATCCGCGTACAGCTGCGACCGCAGAGCGGCGGCGGGCTCACCGCGATGGTGCTGCTCCCCGAGACCCTGCTGGGCATGCAGGCGATGCCCTTCGACGGCTCGCCCGGCGCGGCCGGCGCCCTGGCCGGCATGCAGCGCTCCCGCGCCGACGTCCACGCCTCGCAGCCGCCCGCGCCGCAATGGGGCGACAACGGCTTCCAGATGAGCCCGGCGCACCCCTCGTACCCGCCGAACGCCGACCCCAGCGGCTCGTGGCCGTCCTCCGCCATGCAGTGGCCCTCCAGCGGGCTCTCCAGCGGGCCCTCCAGCGGGCCGGACTCGTGGGCGTCGGGCCCCCGGAGCGGCGGGTTCGACACCGATGACGTGTGGATCCCCTCCCGCGTCCCCGGATCGTGGGCCAACGAGCCGGCGCCGCTGCCCGAGCGCACCGCCGACCCGCTGCCCACCAGGAACCCGGGCGGCCGGGGCAGGCAGACCTACGACTTCCCCGAGACGGCGGAGTCCGGCGCCACCGGCCCCATCCCCGCGGTGAACCCCTCCTCGGGAGGCGACGACTACCTGCCGATCTTCGCCTCGGTGGAGTCGGCCTGGTTCGAGCGCGGCGGCAGCAGCGGCGCCTGGGGATCGGCCACGGCGGACGCGGGCTGGACCGCCGCGCAGGCCGCCGCCGAACCGGTACGCGACGGCGCGACGGCCTCCGGGCTGCCCAAGCGGGTGCCCAAGGCGAACCTGGTGCCCGGTTCGGCCGACACGGCCTCCGCGCCCAAGGGAGTCGCCCCGATGCCCGCGATCTCGCCGGAACGGGTGCGCAACCGGCTGGCGAGCTTCCAGAAGGGCTTCAGAGCGGCGCGTGACGATCTCAGTGAGGGCAGGGCGAGCTTCGCCTCTGACTCCAGGAACGCGGATAACAGGGAGGAGGGCGCGTGAACGACCTGAGCCAGGCGGCACGGGGGGTGGACTGGTTGATCACTGACTTCGTCAACAGTGTTCCCGGTGTCGCGCACGCGGTGGTGGTGTCGTCCGACGGGCTGCCCCTGGCCACGTCGGCAGGGTTCCCGGCGGACCGGGCCGACCAGCTGGCGGCCATCGCCTCCGGGCTGGTGAGCCTGACGCAGGGCTCGGCCCGGGTGTTCGAGGGCGGCGCGGTCAACCAGACGATCGTGGAGATGCAACGGGGGCTCATGCTGATCATGTCCATTAGCGATGGATCCTGTCTGGGAGTGCTCGCCGCCCCCGACTGCGACATGGGGTTGGTGGCGTACCAGATGACGTTGATGGTGGATCGCGCCGGCAAGGTGCTGACTCCGGCGGTGCGCGCGGAGCTGCGCGCCAGCCAGACCAGGTGATGTAGGTGACGGACCCCAGATGGAACAGCGGCGGCTGGACTCCTCAGCCGCCCCCGCCGTCGAGCAACGACCCGGCCTCCCCGGTCCGTCCCTACGCGGTGACCGGGGGGCGGACCGCGCCCAGGGTCAAGCTCGCGATGGAGGCCCTGGTGTCGTCGGCGACGGCGGAACACCGGGAGTTCTCCCACATCACTCCCGAATACAAGGCGATCAGTCACCTCTGCCGCCAGGTGCGGTCGGTCGCGGAGGTGTCGGCGTTGTTACGCATGCCGCTGGGCGTGGCTCGGGTGCTGATCGCCGACATGGCGGCGGAAGGACTGGTGCGGGTGCACCAGCCGCAGCTCGATGCCGGCCGCCCGGATGTCAACCTGCTGGAAAGGGTGCTCAGTGGACTTCGCAGGCTCTAGCCCCGGCCTCACCTCGACGAAGATCGTGGTGGCCGGAGGCTTCGGCGTGGGCAAGACGACGTTCGTCGGCGCCGTGTCGGAGATCATGCCGCTGACCACCGAGGCGGTGATGACCGACGCCTCGGCCGGGATCGACGACCTGGGCATGACCCCGCTCAAGACGACCACCACGGTGGCCATGGACTTCGGCCGCGTGTCGCTGGACCGCGACCTGATCCTCTACCTGTTCGGCACGCCGGGTCAGCACCGGTTCTGGTTCATGTGGGACGACCTGGTGCGAGGGGCCATCGGCGCGGTGGTGCTGGTCGACACGAGGAGGCTGGCCGACAGCTTCCCCGCGATCGACTACTTCGAGGAGGCCCAGCTGCCCTTCATCGTGGGCATCAACGGCTGGGACGGCCAGTACCCGCATGGCGACAACGAGGTCCGCGACGCGCTCACGCTCGCTCCGCACATCCCGCTCATCCGCCTGGACGCGCGCTCCAAGGACTCGGTCAAGGGCGCGCTGATCAACCTGGTCGAACACGCGTTGTCGGTCCGGATGGCCGTGCCAGGCTGGAACGGCTAGCGAAGCGGATAGGCTGAGAGCAGACCCACATTCGCTTCGAGGACTGGCCAACCACGTGTTCGAGACGCTTTCCGACCGGCTGACATCGGTCTTCTCCTCCCTCCGATCCAAGGGTCGGCTGTCCGACGCCGACATCGACGCGACCACCCGCGAGATCCGCATCGCGCTGCTCGAAGCCGATGTCGCGCTCCCGGTGGTCAAGGCGTTCGTCGCCCGGGTGAAGGAACGCGCTCGCGGGGCGGAGGTCTCGCAGGCGCTCAACCCGGCTCAGCAAGTCGTCAAGATCGTCAACGACGAGCTGATCGAGATCCTCGGCGGTGAGACGCGCAGGCTCCGCTACGCCAAGACGCCGCCGACCGTGATCATGCTGGCGGGCCTCCAGGGCTCCGGCAAGACCACGCTGGCGGGCAAGCTCGCCACCTGGCTGCGCGAGCAGGGTCACGTGCCGCTGCTGGTCGCCGCCGACCTCCAGCGCCCCAACGCGGTGCAGCAGCTGCAGGTGATGGGCGAGCGTGCCAAGGTCGCCGTCTACGCGCCCGAGCCGGGCAACGGGGTCGGCGACCCGGTCGACGTCGCCCGCCGCTCGGTCGAGGAGGCCAGGCGCCAGCAGCACGACATCGTCATCATCGACACCGCCGGCCGGCTCGGCATCGACCAAGAGATGATGCGCCAGGCCGCCGACATCCGCGACGCGGTCACGCCCGACGAGATCCTGTTCGTGGTCGACGCCATGATCGGCCAGGACGCCGTCACCACGGCCCAGGCGTTCATGGACGGGGTCGGCTTCGACGGCGTGGTGCTCACCAAGCTCGACGGCGACGCCCGCGGCGGCGCGGCCCTGTCGGTGCGGCACATCACCGGCCGCCCGATCATGTTCGCCTCCACCGGCGAGAAGATCGAGGACTTCGACGCCTTCCACCCCGACCGGATGGCCTCCAGGATCCTCGACATGGGTGACATCCTCACCCTGATCGAGCAGGCGCAGAAGACGTTCGACGAGGACCAGGCCGCCAAGATGGCGGGCAAGCTCACCTCGGGCGAGAACTTCACGCTCGAGGACTTCCTCGAGCAGATGATGATGGTCCAGAAGATGGGCCCCATCAAGAACCTGCTCGGCATGATGCCCGGCATGGGGCAGATGCGCGACCAGATCAACTCGATCGACGACCGCGACCTCGACCGCATCGCCGCCATCATCCGCTCGATGACCCCGGCCGAGCGCCAGGACCCGAAGATCATCAACGGTTCCCGGCGGGCCCGCATCGCGAACGGCTCCGGCACGACCGTCAGCGCCGTCAGCAACCTGATCACCCGCTTCTTCGAGGCCCAGAAGATGATGAAGCGGATGGCCGGCGGCATGGGCATCCCCGGCATGCCGGGCGGCAAGGGCAAGGGTGGCAAGGCGTCCAAGAAGGCCAAGAAGGGTCGGCGCGTGAGCGGCGACCCGCGCAAGGCCGCGCTGGGCAAGACCGCCGCGGCCGAGCAGCCGGCCGAGCCCACGAAGGGCGGCGCGCTGGGCAACCTCGGCGGTCTCGGCGGCAAGCTGCCGCCGGGCGTCGAGCTGCCCCCGGGCTTCGACCCGTCCAAGCTGCGGTTGCCGGGGCAGAAGTAATCTTCGCACCGGCGGGCGTGTGGGTCCCGGGCAGTGCCCGGTGTCTGGCACAATGACATGTTGGAACATCGTGACCAGGTGGGTGCCCTCTCATCTCCCGCCGGCCGCGCCTGTCCCTTGAGCGGTCTGCCATCGTGCCCCACTCGATGAAGGCCCGCTCGCTCGCGCTCTGTTAACGCAGGAGAGACCACACCCGTGGCAGTCAAGATCAAGCTCAAGCGGCTCGGCATGATCCGCAACGCTCAATACCGCATCGTCGTCGCCGACAGCCGCACCAAGCGTGACGGGCGGGCGATCGAGGAGATCGGCCTTTACCACCCGAAGGAAAACCCTTCGCGCATCGAGATCAACGGTGACCGCGCGGCTTACTGGCTGGGCGTCGGCGCGCAGCCGACCGAGCCGGTGCTCAAGCTGCTCAAGCTCACCGGCGACTGGCAGAAGTTCAAGGGCGAGGCCGCCCCGGCGCCGCTGAAGGTCGCCGAGCCGGCGCCCGACCGGCACGCCGTCTACGAGGCCGCCGCGAAGGAGGCCCTGGCCGGTGGCGACACCGGCACGACGACCGCCACCACGCCTAAGAAGTCCAAGAAGAAGGACGAGGCCGAGGCCGCCGCCGAGACCCCGTCCGAGGGCGAGGGCTGACGTGCTCGAGGAGGCCCTCGAGCACCTCGTGAAGGGCATCGTCGAACATCCCGACGATGTCCGGGTCCGCGCCCGCCGCATCCGCAGCGGGCGCGTTCTGGAGGTCCGGGTGCATCCTGACGACCTGGGCAAGGTCATCGGCCGCGGCGGGCGCACCGCCAAGGCTCTGCGCACGGTCGTGAACGCCCTGGCTGACGGTAAGTACGTCCGGGTCGATCTGCTCGACCTGCACGAAACGGTCCGTTAGCGCCAGGTTTCGCGCGCCCTCATCGGTCAACGCCGGTGGGGGCGCTCGTGGTTTCGGAGAGGAAAGGTCCACGTGCAGTTGGTCGTCGGCAGGATAGGCCGTCCCCACGGAGTGCGCGGTGACGTGACCGTGGAGGTGCGCACCGACGATCCCGGGCTGCGCTTCGCCGTGGGGAACACGCTCGTCACCGACCCGCCCGAGCGGGGGCCGCTGGTGATCGAAGCCAGCCGCTGGCACAAGGACGTCCTGCTGCTGTCCCTGGCCGGCGTCACCGACCGCGACAGGGCCGAGGAACTGCGCGGCACCATGCTCGTCATCGACTCCTCGCAGGTCGAGCCGTCCGACGACCCCGACGAGTTCCACGACCACCAGCTCATCGGGCTGACGGTGGAGACCGTCGGCGGCGAGACCGTCGGCGAGGTGGGCGACGTGCTCCACCACGGCCAGGACCTGCTCGTCGTGCGGCGCGGCGGCGGCCGCGAGGAGGCGCTCATCCCGTTCGTGAAGGCGCTGGTGCCGGTGGTGGACCTGGAGGGCGGCAGGCTCGTCGTCGACCCGCCGGAAGGTCTGCTGTGAGGCTCGACATCATCACGATCTTCCCCGAGTACTTCGCGCCGCTCGACGTGTCGCTGATCGGCAAGGCGCGCCGGCGCGGCACCCTCGACGTCCGCGTCCACCAGCTCCGCGACTGGGCCCGCGACGTGCACAAGACCGTCGACGACACCCCGTACGGCGGCGGCCCCGGCATGGTGATGAAGCCGGAGGTGTGGGGCGAGGCCATCGACGACGTGATCGGCGACGGCGCGCCCCGGATGATCGTCCCGACGCCGAGCGGCCGGCCGTTCACCCAGGAGCTCGCCCAGGAGCTGGCGCGGGAGCAGTGGCTGCTGTTCGCGTGCGGCCGCTACGAGGGCATCGACTCCCGGGTGATGACCGAGTACGGCTCGCGGCTGCGCGTCGACGAGGTGAGCATCGGCGACTACGTGCTGGCCGGGGGCGAGGTGGCGGTGCTGGTGATGACGGAGGCCGTCGGGCGGCTGCTGCCCGGCGTGCTGGGCAACGCGTTCTCCGCCGTCGACGACTCCTTCGCGCCGGGAAGCATGCGCAACCTGCTCGAAGGCCCGGTCTACACCAAGCCGCCCGTCTGGCGCGGGCACGAGGTGCCGGAGATCCTGCTGTCCGGCCATCACGGCAAGGTCGCCAGGTGGCGTCGTGACGAGGCGCTGCGCCGTACCGTCGCCACGAGGCCCGAGCTGGTGGCGGCGATCGACCCCGAGACACTCGACAAGGGCGACAGGCGGATCCTCGACGAGCTGGCGTTTCGCGTCCCTCCGGAAGATGTGGCAAACTGAAGCGTCGCCAACTGTCATGCGGTTGGTCCAGCATGCCCGGGAAGCTTCCCGGGTTCACCGAATCAGCAGGCGCGTCCGCCATGAGCCCAGGCCGGGTGGACCTCCGCGTGCTCGCGAGACTTGAGGAAGCATCTCTCATGCACACGAAGATCCAGGAGCTCGAGAAGGACAACCTGCGCAGCGACGTCCCGGGCTTCCGCCCCGGTGACACGCTCGAGGTCCACGTACGCGTCGTCGAGGGCAACCGGTCCCGCGTCCAGGTCTTCAAGGGGTTCGTGCTGCGCCGTCAGGGCAGCGGCGCCCGCGAGACCTTCACCGTCCGCAAGGTCAGCTACGGCGTCGGCGTCGAGCGCACCTTCCCGGTGCACAGCCCGGTGATCGAGAAGATCGTCGTCGCCACCCGTGGCGACGTGCGCCGCGCCAAGCTCTACTACATGCGCGAGCTGCGCGGCAAGGCGGCCCGCATCCGCGAGAAGCGCGAGACGCCCAGCAAGTGAGCGCGGCGTCCGGACGGCCTGCCCTGCGGGGCGGGCCGTCCCGCCTTTGCGGGGGCCTTTCCTTTATGTGGAGCGACTCGTGCCCGGTGTAACGTCGGTCCAGGCTTGTCGAGCCGGCGCATCATCTAGGCTCATCACCGATGACTAGCGAGAGCCAGGAGCACGGCGCGGCGCGCCGCCCTGTCGAGGACGAGGTGGACGTGGTCGCCGAAGAGACTCACAAACCGGCCAAAGGCGGGGAGCCGGACAAAGACCCGAAGGACGGCAAGAGCGAGAAGAAGGGCTCCTTCTGGAAGGAGCTTCCCGTCCTGGTGGTGGTGGCTCTCGCGCTGGCTCTGATCATCAAGACCTTCGTCGTCCAGGCGTTCTACATCCCGTCGGAGTCGATGGAGAACACCCTCCTCACGAACGACCGGGTCCTCGTCAACAAGCTGGTCTACCACACCCGCGACATCGAGCGCGGCGACGTGGTGGTCTTCTCCGGCGTCAACTCCTGGGACGGCGAGTTCCAGATGGAGGAGCCGAGCAACCCGGTCGAGGGCTTCTTCCGGTGGGTCGGCACCGCGTTCGGCATCGTCCCCGGCGAGAAGGACTACATCAAGCGCGTCATCGGCGTCGGCGGCGACCACGTCGAGTGCTGCGACAAACAGGACCGCATCACCGTCAACGGGGTGCCGCTCGACGAGAGCTCCTATCTCTACCCGGGTAACCTGCCCTCCCGCGAGAAGTTCGAGACCGACGTGCCGCCCGGCCACCTGTGGGTGATGGGCGACCACCGGCAGGTCTCCATGGACTCGCGCTCCCACACCGGCGACCCCGGCGGCGGGGCCATCCCCGAGAGCCAGGTCATCGGCCGGGCGTTCGTCATCGTCTGGCCGTTCTCCCGGGCCGCCACCATCCCCATCCCCGAAACGTTCGCGCAGCCCGCGCTCCAGGCGCTCGGCGGGGCGACCCCGCTCGTCGCCGGATTCGTGCTGGCTGCCCCCCTGGTCCTGGTCCGCCGGCGCGTGCTGCGCAGCAAGCGTCGATGACCGTGACCGAGAAGGCGGAGTCCTTGGAGAAGAAGAAAAAGGGCGGCTTCCGGGAGACCGTCCTCCTGCTGATCACGGGCATCGGCATCGCCCTGCTGCTGCAGGCCTTCGTGGTCGGGTCGTTCTACATCCCCTCGGAGTCGATGGAGAACACCCTCAAGATCAACGACCGGGTGTTCGTCAACAAGCTCGCGGGGCCGCCCGAGCGCGGCGACATCGTGGTGTTCAAGGGCTGGAACGGCGAGGACACCATCAAGCGGGTGATCGGCGTCGGCGGCGACCAGGTCAAGTGCTGCGACTCCAAACGGCGCATCACCATCAACGGCAAGCCCCTCGACGAGTCGTCCTACCTCTACCCGGAGGACTTCCCCTCGGGCGACAAGTTCGACGTCAAGGTGCCCCCGGGCAAGCTCTGGATGATGGGCGACCACCGCAGCGCCTCCGCCGACTCGCGCAGCCACACGGAAGGGCCGGGTGGCGGGTTCATCTCGGTCGACGACGTCATCGGCACGGCCGTGGTGCGCTATTGGCCGCTCGGACGCGGCACGATCTTCACCAAACCCGACAGCTTCGCACAAGTCGAGTAGTCGCGGTTTGCGCCGGATGGGGCGTACGCTTCCAGTGTCATGACAGTAGCGTTCCGCCCTCGACCGAGCGTGGTCCGGCGTGATTCCGGGCTCTACGCCTATGAGCGGGCGCTGGCCCGCCGCGGCCTCACGCCCATCGCCGGAGTGGACGAGGCCGGTCGCGGCGCGTGCGCCGGCCCGCTGGTCGTCGCCGCCGTCATCCTGCGCAAGCCGGTCGAGGGGCTGGGCGACTCCAAGCTGCTCACGCCCGCCGTGCGTGAGCGGCTGCACGACCAGATCCTCGCCACCGCGCACGTCGGCGTCGTCGTCATCCCGCCGGAGACGATCGACGCCAGGGGGCTGCACAAGTGCAACGTGGCGGGAATGCGGCGGGCGGTCGCGCGGTTGTCCTGTGATCCGGGATATATCCTCACCGACGGATTCCCGGTGCCGGGCCTGCCGGCGCCGTCGCTGGCGGTCTGGAAGGGGGACCAGGTGGCCGCCTGCATGGCGGCCGCGTCGATCGTGGCGAAGGTGACGAGGGACCGGCTGATGGCCGCGCTCGACGTGACCTATCCGCAGTACGGCTTCGCCGAGCACAAGGGGTACGTCACACCACAGCATCGCCTCGCACTCGAGACGCACGGCCCGTGCCCGCATCACCGTTACTCCTTCGTCACGGTGGCCAGGGGGATGGGCAAGAATGAAATGGGGGCCGGGGTTGCCTGATCAGGCACGCCGGGGGACCGGTACGACAGGAGGACCGCG
This sequence comes from Nonomuraea sp. CA-218870, assembly GCF_050936535.1. Classification (NCBI taxonomy): domain Bacteria; kingdom Bacillati; phylum Actinomycetota; class Actinomycetes; order Streptosporangiales; family Streptosporangiaceae; genus Nonomuraea; species Nonomuraea sp. CA-218870. The sequence continues at coordinate 2,276,904 of NZ_JBNJMN010000001.1, forward strand.
ATGAGCGCAGAGGATCTCGAAAAGTACGAGACCGAGATGGAGCTGCAGCTTTACCGCGAATACCGCGATGTCGTCGGCTTGTTCACCTACGTGGTGGAAACGGAGCGGCGGTTCTACCTGACCAACTCGGTCGACCTGGACGTCCGCACGGCGGAGAACGGCGACGTGTTCTTCGACGTGAAGATGCAGGACGCGTGGGTGTGGGACATGTACCGTCCCGCGCGGTTCGTCAAGAACGTCCGTGTGGTGACGTTCAAGGACGTTAACGTCGAGGAGCTCGCCAAGGCCGACCTGGAGATGCCCAAGGAGGGCTTCTCGGGCTGACGCCGTGACCAGCTGACAAAAGGGGCGCGAGGACTCGCGCCCCTTTTCGCCTTCTGCGTGCCCTCTGCCGGGGGTTCCGTCATCCACAGGCGGCGGTCCGCGAGGCAGGTTGTCCCCAGAACCACTTTCGGTGGCCGATCCGCCACGCTCCGTGCGTCAAGGTCGGTGCCCGGAGGTGGCACATGGCCGCGAAGAACGAACTCGGCAGACACGGTGAGCAACTCGCCGCCGACTACCTGCGCGCCGAGGGCATGACCATCATCGAGCGCAACTGGCGCTGCCGCCACGGCGAGATCGACATCCTCGCCGAGGACGGCTCCACCCTGGTGGTCGTCGAGGTCAAGACCCGATCGAGCGCGTCTCACGGCACGGCGCTGGAGTCCGTGCGCCCCGCCAAGCTGGCCCGCCTGCGCGCCCTGGCGGCCAAGTGGCTGTCCGCCCAGTCGCGGACGTACGCCACGGTCAGGATCGACGTGATCGCCCTGGAGCGCTTCGCGGGCGACTACTCGCTGCGTCACGTACGGGGGGCGTCGTAGATGACAGTCGCACGCACGCGCAGCGTCGCCCTGGTCGGCGTCACCGGCAGCTCGGTGGAGGTGGAGGCCGACGTCGGCAACGGCCTGGCCGGCATCCACCTCATCGGGCTGCCCGACACGGCGCTGAGCGAGGCCAGGGAGCGCGTCCGCTCGGCCATGGTCAACAGTCACTTCCCGTGGCCCGACGCCCGCATCACCGTGAGCCTCTTCCCCGCCAGCCTCCCCAAGCGCGGCAGCCAATTCGATCTTGCCATCGCGGTGGCCATCCTGGGAGCGGCGGGCGTGGTCCCCGCCGCCGGGATCGCGGCGCCGTTCTTCCTCGGCGAGCTCGGCCTGGACGGCCGCCTGCGCCCGGTGCGCGGCGTGCTCCCGGCGGTGCTGAGCGCGGCCAAGCAGGACGACGACGTCACGGTGGTGGTCCCGGAGGCCAACGCCGAGGAGGCCTCCCTGGTGCCCGGCGTGCGGGTGGTGCCCGCACCCGACCTGCGCCGTCTCGTGGAGTGGCTCCGCGCCGGCGACTTCCCGCCGTCCCCGCCCGAGCATCCCGGACGCTTCCGGCCCGAACGGCCCGAACGGCCCGGGCCGTCGGAGTACGGCGGGCCCGACCCCGGGGAGCGGGCGCTGCCCGTCCTGCCGGCCGTCCGGCCCCACGCCGACCTGTCCGACGTGGTCGGCCAGCCGATGGCCCGCAGAGCCCTGGAGGTGTGCGCCGCGGGCAACCACAACCTCTGGATGCTCGGCCCGCCGGGCACCGGCAAGACCCTCCTGGCCGAGCGCCTGCCCACTTTGCTGCCCGACCTCCACCTCGATCACGCCCTGGAGGTGACGGCGATCCACTCCGTCGCCGGGGCACTCCCGCCCGACAGCCCCATGGTGTTCCGGCCGCCGTTCATCAGCCCTCACCACACCGCCACGGCTGCGGCGATCGTCGGAGGCGGCAGCTCGACGGTCCGTCCCGGCGCGGTCTCCCTGGCCCACCGCGGCATCCTCTTCCTGGACGAGGCGCCGGAGTTCCCGTCCCACGTGCTCGACTCGCTGCGCCAGCCCCTGGAGTCCGGGCAGGTGACCGTGTCCCGCTCGATCGGCTCGGTCACCTTCCCCGCCCGGTTCATCCTCGTCCTGGCGGCCAACCCGTGCCCGTGCGCCCAGCCGCGGGACAAGGGCGGCGGCTGCGGGTGCTCACCCACCACCCGGCGCCGCTACCTGGGCAGGCTCTCCGCCCCGCTGCTCGACCGCATCGACATGAAGGTCACGGTGGCCCGCTCCTCCCGGCGAGAGCTCATGGCCGACCGCCAGTTCGTCGAGACCAGCGAGACCGTGGCCGAGCGCGTTCTCGCGGCCCGCTCGCGCGCCGCCGAACGCCTCGCCGGCACCCCGTGGCGGACCAACGCCGAGATCCCGGCCGCGGCCCTGCACTCCCGGTTCCGGCCGTCCGACGCGGCCATGAGACCCATGACCAGCTGCCTCGACTCCGGTTCCCTGAGCGCCCGCGGCCTCGACCGGGTCGTCCGCGTCGCCTGGACGCTCGCGGACCTGGCGGGCAAGCCCCGACCCGACGAGAACGACACCTCGGCCGCGCTCGCCCTCTGGCTCGGCCTCGACCCGTGACCCACCCCAGGAGGACCCACATGCACACCCCCGAGCACCAGGCCAGAGCCGCCCTCATGCGCGTGGCCGACGCTGGCGACACCGTCATGGGCGACCTCGTGTCCCGGCTCGGCGCTCCACACGCGCTGCAGACCCTGCGCGAGGGGGACACGCCACCCGGCCTCGCCGACGGCGAGCTGACCCGCCGCCTGCCGACCTGGCACGCCCGCCTGGCCGCCTGCGACCCGGCGGCCGACCTGGAGGCGGGGGAGCGGGCGGGCGCCAGGCTCGTCATCCCGGGCGACCCCGAATGGCCCACCCAACTGGACGCCCTCGACTCCGGCCGCCCGCTGGGCCTCTGGCTCCACGGCACCGCCGACCTGCGCTTCTCCTGCCTGCGCTCGGTCGCGGTGGTCGGCGCCCGGGCCGCCACCTCCTACGGCGTCCACGTCGCCGCCCAGTTCGGCATCGGGCTGAGCGAAGGCGGGTGGACCGTGGTGTCCGGTGGCGCGTTCGGCATCGACGGGGCCGCCCACCGGGGAGCGCTGGCCGCCGACGCCCCCACGGTCGTGGTCCTCGCCTGCGGCGTCGACTACTGCTACCCGGCTGAGCACCGCTCCCTGTTCGCCGGCGCCCGCGACCAGGGCGTGCTGGTCAGCGAATGCCCGCCGGGCGTCCGGCCGACCAGGGCCCGCTTCCTCATCAGAAACCGCCTGATCGCCGCCCTGTCCAGAGGTACCCTGGTCGTGGAGGCGGCCCTGCGCAGCGGCGCACTCAACACCGCCGGCCACGCCCTCGCGCTCGACAGACACCTCGGGGCCGTCCCCGGCCCCATCACCTCCACCCTCTCCGACGGCTGCCACCGCCTGCTCCGCGAGCGCAAGGCCGTCTGCGTCACCACCCCCGAGGAGATGATCGAGCTCGTCGGCGTCATGGGCGACGACCTGGCCCCCACCCCGCGAGGTCCCGCCCTGCCCCGCGACTTCCTGCCGGAGCGGACCAGGCGCGTCCTGGACGCCGTCCCTGGGAGGGTCAGCGCCGGCCCCGCCACCATCGCCGTGGCCGCCGGGGTGGACCTCGACACCGCCCTCAGCGCCCTGGGCGCCCTCGCGGCGGGCGGCTACGTCGAACGCACCGCCAACGGCTGGCGGGCCCGCACCCCGGCCTCCCCGGTCTACCCGAAGGCCGCACCCGCCCCAGACCCGGTCCGGCGTCCGGACCCCCACCCTCCGGCTCCCTTCCCGGCGGTGCTGGACAGTGAGCATCCTCCCCTGGCCCGAGTGGGCGAGTCCCGGCACGGTGCGGAGGACATCGAGGGTGGGATGCCGGGTTCATCTGCTGACGAGAACGCGCTCCCGGGCCGGCCTTCGGCTGAGGAGGGTGCGGAGGTCGGCGGTGGTGCCGTCCCCAGGGAGGATGCGGAGTTCGGCGGTGCTGCCGTTCTCGGGGAAGATGCGGAGTTCGGCGGTGCTGCCGTTCTCGGGCAAGGCACGGAGCCCGGAGGGACTGTCTCCTCGGCGGGGCGTCCCCAGCCTGGAGCGCAGATCACGCTGGTCCCGAGACCGCGACACACTGACGACTGAGCCGCTGGGTTGCCCGGCCTATGACCGAGACACGTCCAAGGCCACCTCATGGACGCGGGTGACTCTCTTCCTCGGTCGCTCGGTCACGACCGAGACACGTTCGACGGCGGCGTTGAGCGACAAGGCGTTGAGCGACAAGGCGTTGAGCGACAAGGCGTTGAGCGACAAGGCGTTGAGCGACCAATCGGCAGCGCGGTCGAGCGGGGCTGTGACGATCAGTCTTCGAGAGTGATCTATGCTCCCGGACGCGGGTCCTCGGCGCGCACGATACCGGCGCGGAGACGGAGTGAGAGGCGCGGTCGTGCGAGAACCGGGGGAGAACGCCCGTGCTGGAAGCCCTCAGCGGAAAGCGGTGTCATCGGGACGACCTGGGTACCCACCGAGAGGTGAGGGCGGAAGAGCGATGGACGGGAGACGCTGTGGGCGTGGATGAGGTGATCGGGGAGTACGAGTCGTACCTGCGGTTCGAACGGGACCTCTCGCCGCATACGGTCCGGGCCTACCTCGGTGACGTGAGGGCGCTGCTCGACCATCTCGGTGGAGGGATCGAGGGTCTGGACGTGAGTGCGCTCCGCGAGTGGCTGGCGGCGCAGCACGACGCGGGTAAGGCTCGGGCGACGCTCGCGCGGCGGACGGCGTGCCTGCGGACGTTCACCGCCTTCTGCCATCGGCGCGGGTGGCTCCCCGACGATCCCGGCCTGCTGCTGGGAACGGCCAAGGCCCCTCGCGCGCTGCCCGCCGTACTCGATCAGGAGCAGGCCCGGCAGGCCCTCGACGCGCCGTCCATCGGGGAGCCGAAGGAACTGCGCGATCAGGCCCTGCTGGAGCTGTTGTACGCGACCGGGATCCGGGTCAGCGAACTGTGCGGGCTGGACGTCGATGACGTGGACAGGGATCGGCGGGTCGTGCGGGTGCTGGGCAAGGGGCGCAAGGAGCGGGCGGTGCCCTTCGGCGCGCCGGCGCTGCGGGCGCTGGACAGGTGGTGCGTGCACGGCAGGCCCCTGTGGACGCGTGAGGGGAGCGGGCCCGCGCTGTTCCTGGGGGTGCGGGGCGGGAGGGTCGACGCGGGCACGGTCAGGCGCGTGGTGCATGCCCGGCTGCGTCAGGTGGAGGGAGCTCCGGACATGGGGCCCCACGGGCTCCGGCACAGCGCGGCCACCCACCTCCTCGAAGGAGGGGCCGACCTGCGCAGCGTCCAGGAACTGCTCGGCCACGCCTCCCTGAGCAGCACCCAGGTCTACACGCACGTCTCGATCGACCGCCTCCGCCGCGCCTACGACCAGGCCCACCCGCGCGCCTGACCACCGGTCGGCCTCTGCCGGGGGCGCTTCCTGATGCGATCTTCAGTCCAGGTCGTCCGGGATCCCTGCCAGGTAGCGTCCGGTCGCTGACGGTCTGGCCCTCGCGGAGATCCCGGGGCGCCGTCAGGACGTGGGGTCGTCCGGGAACCACGTGCCGTGGAAGCCCGCCGGAACGCCGCGCGGCAGCTCGACGGCCGCCACCGGTCCGGCGGCGACGTCGGCGGCGTCGAGCACGAGGAGCTGGGACGCGCTGCCGTCGAGCGTGGTGGTGATGGAGATCAGCCAGCCGTCGTCCTCGCGGCGCGGCCCGGAGGTCGCGGGCACGAAGACCGCCTCGCCGGTGACCGTCGACGGGGGCAGGGCGTGGCCGGTGACCTGCCCGCTGGACAGGTCGTACTTGACGAGCTCGGGGCCGGTTACGGCGTACAGGAAGCGCGCACCCCGGCCCACCCGTTCGTCGTCGAGCGTCGGGAACTCCACCGAGCGGTCGTCGAGCGCCTCCTCCTTGGCCACGCCGGTCGCCGGGTCGAGCGTCCAGCGGTGCAGCACGGCAGCGGCCGGAGAGGCGGCAGCGGCGGCGGCGGGTCCCGCCGGGTCGTCGGTGTCGCCGGCGGTGCCCCACATGGCGGTGAAGTCGGAGCGGGCATAGCGGACGGCGTTGAGGACGATGCGCCCGTGAGCGTCCTCGTGAGCGTCGCCGACGTGGAAGACGTAGCAGGGATCGACGTCGAACCAGCGCACGGGCGCGTCGGGCCGGTCGTGCCGCATGACGCCCAGACGTGCCCCGTACGCGTCGTCCCACTGGTAGGGCATGGTCTTGCCGACCAGTTCGGGCCGGAAGGTGAGCGGCAGGTCGAGCCAGACCACGTGGTGCTCGGTGATGGCGAAGTCGTGCATCATCGTCGCCCCGGGGACGGTGATCTCGCGGCTGTGCGCCAACTCGCCCGACGCGTCGAGCCGGTGGTAGGTCAGGTAGGGCGGGGTCATGCCGTACCCGAAGAAGTGCAGTTCGCCCGTCACGGGATCCTGTTTCGGGTGGGCCGTCATGGCCGTGGTGAGCCGCCCGGCGAAGTCGTGCGGGCCGACGGTGTCGAGCTCCGGCGTGACCTCGTACGGCAGGCCGCCCTCCTCCAGCGCGAGCATGCGGCCGGCGTGTCCGATGACGTGCGTGTTCGCGGTCACGACGGACAGGTCGAGGGTGCCGTCGGCTCTGGTCTCCGGTTGCCCGGCCAGATAGCGCGTGCGGACCCACCGGTTGCGGTACCACTCGGCGCGGCCGTCGCGCAGCCGCACCCCGTGCAGCATGCCGTGTCCGAGGAACCAGTGGTCGGACGGCCGGCCGGGCGGCGGGTTGGGGCCGTTGCGGACGTAACGGCCGGTCAGCTCGGGCGGCAGCGTGCCGGTCACGGGCAGGTCGGCGGCGTCGATCTCGTCCGGGACGGGGGTCAGGTGGCCGCTCATGTGGGCGGGGGTCTGTGTCATGTCAACTCCTCTGGACGTGGACCAGTGTTCACATATCCAATTGGACATGTCAATACGGACCTGTCCAATTGGAGGTGATATGATCGACGGCATGGCCCTGAGATACGCACTGCTCGGCCTCCTGGCGGAGCGGCCCGCGACCGGATACGAGCTGGCCAAGGAGTTCGAGGGCGACCTCGGCAGGTATGCGTGGCAGGCCGGTCACAACCGGATCTATCCGGAGCTGGCCCGTCTCGTGGACGAGGGCCTGGTCGAGCGTGCCGAGGAAGGCGCGAGGGGCCGCCGCGTCCACGCCGTCACCGCATCGGGCCTCGCCGCGCTGCGCGCATGGCTGCTCGAACCGTGGGAAGGCAGCACGGTGCGTAACGAGGGGGTGCTGAGGCTCTTCCTGCTGTCCGCGCTCGATCCCGGCGACGCCCGGAGGATCCTTCACGAGATCGTCGCCCAGTCCGAGAAGGAGATCATCCCGCTCAGGGACATCGTGTCCGGTGAGACGCCGGTCGTCGGGGAAGGTCGTCTGGCCCTCGGCTGGCTCGCCGCCGGTTACGGCCTGCGCCAGTACGAGGCGTCCCGAGACTGGGCCGTCTGGGCACTCGGCGAGCTCCACAAGGCGGACGGCGGGCGCTGAGCCGTTCGCCGGTTTCCGAGCGGCCGGCGATTCCGCCGCCCGCAGCTCGTTCTCGTTTGCGGCTCGTCACCGTCCGCGGTCACTGCGTCGGGTCGTCGGCCGCGGTGGTTACGTCGGGTGGTCGCCGTCCGGGATCGTTACGTCGGGCCGTCGCCGTCCGGGGCCACGACCTCGGGTGGTCGCCGTCCGTGGTCAGTACGCCGGTTCGTCTCGGCGTTGCCGGGCGCCGTGGGGGCCCGGTGATCCGGCTCCTTGCGGTGCTGACCTCTGCCCGACGGAGGGTGGGCCGCATGCCTGCCCCGGGACCGGCGTGATCTCGTACGGAGAAGGCGGAGCAGGAGGACGAGCAGGACAGGGGCGACGACGAGGGTCGCCAGCGCGAGCGGGCCCGGCAAAGGGACGGCGGTGGACCGGGGGATGAACGCCGGGAGCGGCTCGGAGGCCGGTGACCCACGACCTGGTGACTCGGGGACCTGCGCCGGCGGGGTGGTGACCGGCGGGCGCCGGGGCGGGGCCGCGGACGTTGCGGACGACCAATAAGGCAGGAGGCGGACGCGGGCGGCGGACAGCAGGAGGAGAGGGTCGAGATACGTCTCGCCTTCGCGGAGCCCCCAGTGGAGACAGGACTCCGGGCAGTGCGGCGGGGTGGGGGCGAGGTCGCCGAGGTGATCTCCTGCGGCCACAGGGTCACCAGGGCGGACTGCCGGGGCGACCGGCAGGTAGGTGGTTCGCAGGCCGCCCGGGTGGTCGACCGTGACGACGCCTCGGCCTGCCACGGAGCCCGCGTAGCCGACCGTGCCCGGCCCGGCCGCCAGGACCGGGGCGGCGGGTGGCGCGGCGAGGTCGACGCCTCGGTGACCGGCCAGCCAGGGGGCGGGCGGTGGTGAGAACCGGCGGAGAATCCTGAGATCCCCGTCCAAGGGCTTTCGCCAGCTCGGCCGCGCCGGTGAGGCCCGAGGCGCGGCCAACGAGGACTCCGTGCGGCGGGGCGGGGCGGCGCGTGGTCGGGTGGTGTCGGCCGGGGTGGTCAGGGGCGGGGCGGCGCGTGCTGGTGTGGCGGTGTCGGTTGGAGTGACGGAGGGTGGGGTGGCACGTGCCGGCCGCGTGGCGTCCGCCGGGGTGAGGAAGGGCAGCGCTATGGCGAGGACGAGGGCGGCCAGGGCGGTGCGAGGAGGCATGCTCGCGAGTGTGCGGTTCGGCGGGTGGGCGGAGCCGGGGCGAGCGCGGTTCTGTGGACGACGGCGGTGGATGGCGGTGGGGCTGTGGACGAAGAGCGCGGTCCGTGCGGAGAAGGCCGGACCCGGCTGATGTGGGACCGGGCGACAGCCCGGAGGGATGGTCGTACCGGTGAACGCGGTCACCGCGCTAGACGAGGGGCTGGCGCTTGGTGATCGTGCGGTCGGCCTCCGCTGAGGAGCCCAGCGGCACGGAGGCCGCGCCGGACCGCCCCTTCCCCGGGCGGGAGCGCGGCCAGGGGACGGCGCGCGGCGGGGACGGGGGGCGCAGGGGTGAGGCCCAGATCCAGAGGACGGCGGTCGCGATGCCGGCCGCGCACAGCAGGATCACCGGGCGCAGGCCGAGCACCTCCGCCAGCGCCCCGCCCGCGAGCGCGCCCAGCGCCATCACGCCCTGGACGGCGAAGGTCATGGTGGCGTTGACCCGGCCGTGCAGTTCTTCCGCCGTGTCGCGCATGATGACCCCGCTCATGCACGAGGCGAACGCCACCACGATGGCGCCCGTCGACGCCCCTGTCACGCCGAGCACCGCGACCTTCCACCACAGCGGCCCGTCCAGCAGCCCGACGACCAGGATCTCGATGGGGAAGAACAGCACCGATCCCACCAGCACCTTGTTCTCGCCGTGCCGCTTGACCAGGCGGGTGGTGCCCCAGGCGCCCAGAATGCCGCCGATGCCGCTGAGCGCGGTGAGCGGCCCGATGAGGCCCACCGGGATGCCCAGGGTGTGCAGCATGTAGAGCATGGCGACGGCCACGTACGCCATCGCGAAGAAGTTGATGGTCACGCCCGCGCCGAGCAGGGCGCGGAGCACGGGCCGGGAGATGGTGACCCGCAGCCCTTCGGTCATGTCGCGCCACAGGCCGCGCGAGGGGGCGGGCTGCCGGTCCTCGGGGGTGCGGATGGTCCGCAGGAGGATCGCGGAGACCAGGAACGAGATCCCTTCGACCAGGATGGCCAGCGGCGCGGTCAGGACCTGCACCAGCACGCCCGCCAGGCCGGGACCGGCTACCGAGGCGACCGAGTAGGAGGCGTTGAACCCGGCCATCGCGGCGGTCCTCTGGTCAGGGGGGACGAGCGCGGCCACGTACGGGAAGTTGACGGCTCTGAAGAGCACCGCCGCCGTGCCGATCACGAGGGCGACGGTGATCAGCAAGGGGACGGTGAGCACGCCGAGGACCCACGCCAGCGGCACCGTGAGGGCGGCGGCGCAGGAGACGAGCTCGCAGCCGATCATCAGCGGCCGGTAGCGGCGCAGGCGGTCGGCGATGGCGCCGGAGTGCAGTCCGAACAGCAGGGCAGGCACGGCGGCGGCGGCCGTCAGCAGGCCCATCTGGAAGGGGGAGGCGGCCAGCAGGGTGATCGCGGTCAGCGGGACGACGATCTTGGAGACCTCCGAGCCGGTGATGGAGATGGTCCGCGCCGACCAGAGCAGCCGGTAGTCCCGTTGTTCGCGCAGCGGTGCGGGCTGGTTCATGGGTCGCCTCCCCGGAAGCGTGAAAGAAATCCTTCAGGATGTATGAAAGTAATCCTTCAGAGATGTGAAGGCAACCCTTCACGTCTGGGCCGCGATACCTTGGGGCGCATGGACACGGAGGGGCTCAGCGATCCCCTGGCGATGCGGGCCCTGGCACATCCGGCCCGCCTGGCGATCCTGGGCAGGCTGCGCATCGAGGGCAGCGCCACCGCCACAGAGGTGGCCCGGAGCGCCGGCATCACCCCCAGCGCCGCCAGCTACCACCTGCGGATGCTGGCCAAGTACGGCTTCGTCGAGGACGCCCCGCCGCGGGGCGACGGCCGTGAGCGTCTGTGGCGCTCGACCGACACCCCTCTCGCCATCGACCTGCAGCCTGAGGACGGTCCGGACGTACGGGAGGCCAAGAACCTCCTGATCCGGGCGTTCCGCAGGGAGGCCGACGACGAGCTGGAGCGCGCGCAGGCCGCGTTCGACCACGAGCCCGAGGAGTGGCGTGAGGCCACCCGCTTCACCCGGGCCACGCTCCGGCTCGACGCCGCCGAGCTGGCCCGCCTGGCGGAGGAGATCGAGAGACTGATCGAGCCGTACGTGGCGCGCCGGCGGAGCCCGGAGGACGCGCCGGAGGGCGCGCGCCTGGCCGAGGCGCAGATCAACCTCTTCGCGCGCGTCCGCAGGCGGGTCCCGGGCCTGCCCACCGAGGACCATGACGCGACCCGGGGCCGATCGGGGTCCCGTTGACCTCATCGGTCAGGCGGGGGTGGCGCGGGAGGTAGACTTTTCGATGGCCTGTGACCGCAGGCCGACTTCGCATGCCCCGTCGCAGACCGCTCCGTCGGTCCGGGCTCTGCCCGGCTGGAGTGGTTTCGGGGCATCAGGGCGGTGCCGACCGGCCACCGCGACACAACCGAGAATCGCGCCCGGCCGCGGCCGGGGCGCCCAACCTGGAGGACCAGCTCATGGCCCCCGTCGTCACCATGCGACAGCTGCTCGAGAGCGGCGTTCACTTCGGACACCAGACGCGTCGCTGGAACCCGAAGATGAAGCGCTTCATCTTCACCGAGCGCAACGGCATCTACATCATCGACCTGCAGAAGTCGCTGTCCTACATCGACCGTGCCTTCGACTTCGTCAAGGAGACCGTGGCCCACGGGGGCACGATCCTGTTCATCGGCACGAAGAAGCAGGCCCAGGAGGCCATCGCCGAGCAGGCCGCCAGGGTCGGCATGCCCTACGTCAACCAGCGCTGGCTGGGCGGCATGCTCACCAACTTCTCCACCGTGCACAAGAGGCTGCAGCGCCTGAAGGAGCTCGAGGAGCTCGACTTCGACAACGTCGCCGCCTCGGGGCTCACCAAGAAGGAGCTCCTCATGCGCCGGCGCGAGAAGGACAAGCTGGAGCGCACGCTGGGCGGCATCCGCGACATGGGCCGCGTGCCCAGCGCGGTGTGGGTCGTCGACACCAAGAAGGAGCACATCGCGATCAGCGAGGCCAAGAAGCTCGGCATCCCGGTGGTCGCGATCCTCGACACCAACTGCGACCCCGACGAGGTCGACTACCCGATCCCGGGCAACGACGACGCGATCCGCGCCGTCGGCCTGCTGACCCGCGTCGTGGCCGACGGCGTGGCCGCCGGGCTCATGGCCCGCTCGGGCGCCTCCCGCGGTGACGAGAAGCCCGCCGCCGCCGAGCCGCTGGCCGAGTGGGAGCGCGAGCTGATCGAGCAGGGCGGTGGCGAGCAGGGCGAGGCCAAGCCGCAGGAGACCGCCGAGGCCGCGCCGGCCGCCGAAGAGGCCCCGGCCGCCGAGGCTGTCGAGGTCGCCGAGGTCGCCGAGGTCGCCGAGGCTCCGGCCGCCGAGGCTGCCGAGGCTCCGGCCGCCGAGGCCAAGCCCGAGGACGAGAAGCAGGCCTGACCTGCCCGTGCCGCGTCCGGACCTTCCCGCCGCCGGCCGTGCCCGACTCCCGGGCACGGCCGGCGCGGGCCGGGCGGCGGCGGTCCTGGACCCCCTCCCCGACGGGGCGGGCGAGCAGGACGTTCCGGGCCCGCTCTGACGGGCACGGGACGCGTACCGGCTTCTGTGCGGCACGCGGTGCCGTAACGACAGGGGTGGGTGCCCGAGCGGCGGCGCCCGCCCGACGCACGACGACATCACCGACATCCCACAAGGAAAAGCAATGGCTTCCGTGAACATGGCCGACGTCAAGCGGCTCCGCGAGATCACCGCCGCCGGCATGATGGACTGCAAGAAGGCTCTGGAGGAGGCCGAGGGCGACTTCGACCGCGCGATCGAGCTGCTCCGTCTCAAGGGCGCCAAGGACGTCGGCAAGCGCGAGGCGCGCACCGCCTCCAACGGCCTCGTCGCGCTCCAGCAGGACGGCGACTCCGCCGCGGCCCTGCTCGAGCTCAACTGCGAGACCGACTTCGTGGCCAAGGGCGAGCGCTTCCAGGAGCTCGCGGCCCAGGTCGTCGCCCACGTGCTGGCCACCAAGCCGGCCGACGTCGCGGCGCTGCTGGAGTCCTCCTTCGACGGCAAGGCCGTCAAGGAGCACCTCGACGCCGCCAACGCCGCGCTCGGCGAGAAGATCGAGATCCGTCGCTTCGCCGTGCTCGAGGGCGGCTACGTCGGCGCCTACATGCACAAGACCGACCCGGCGCTGCCGCCGACCGTCGGCGTGCTCGTGCAGCTCGACAAGCCGGCCGCGGACGTGGCCAAGGACATCGCGCAGCACGCCGCCGCCATGGCCCCTCAGTACCTCAAGGCCGACTCCGTCCCCGCCGACGTCATCGACAAGGAGCGCAAGCTCTTCGAGGAGATGACCCGCGAGGAGGGCAAGCCCGAGGCCGCGATCGGCAAGATCGTCGACGGCCGGGTCAAGGCCTGGTACAAGGACTTCACGCTGCTGGAGCAGGCCTTCGTCAAGGACAACAAGAAGTCCGTGGGCAAGTACGCCGAGGAGAACGGCGTGCGGGTCCAGGCCTTCGTCCGGTTCAAGGTCGGCCAGGCATAGGCTGGAGCCAGTTCTCCAGTTCCACGAACCGCCTAGAGAGGGAGGCCGCCGCCGTGCAGGACAACCAGGAGCCCGCCACGACGGCGGCCGCTCCGGCTCGGAACCAGCTTCGCTGGAAGCGGGTGATGCTGAAGCTGTCCGGTGAGGCGTTCGCCGGCGGCGAGCCGCTGGGCATCGACCCCGTCGTCGTCGATCACCTGGCCGACTCGATCACCGAGGCGGTGCGCGAGGGCGTCCAGGTGGCGATCGTCGTCGGCGGGGGCAACATGTTCCGCGGCGCCACCCTGTCCGAGGGCGGTATGGACCGCGCCAGGGCCGACTACATGGGCATGCTGGGCACGGTCATCAACTGCCTGGCCCTGCAGGACTTCCTTGAGCGGCGGGGCGTCGAGACGCGGGTGCAGACCGCGATCACCATGCAGCAGGTCGCGGAGCCGTTCCTGCCGCGCCGGGCCATCCGCCACCTGGAGAAGGGGCGCGTGGTCATCTTCGGCGCGGGGCTCGGCTCCCCGTACTTCTCCACCGACACCGCGGCGTCCCAGCGGGCGCTGGAGATCGGCGCCGAGGCGTTGCTCAAGGGCACGCAGGTGGACGGGATCTACGACTCCGACCCGCGCAAGAACCCGGACGCGGTGCGCTTCGACCAGCTCGACTACGGGGAGGTGCTGCTCCGTGGCCTCGCGGTCATGGACGCCACCGCGATCAGCCTGTGCAAGGACAACGACCTGCCGATCGTGGTCTTCGACCTGATGGGCGAGGGCAACATCCTGCGAGCGGTCCGCGGTGAGAAGATCGGCACGCTGGTGAGTCCCGCAGGCAAATGAGGTGTGAGCCCGACACCGCCAGCTAGAAGACAGGGAGCCGCTGTGATCGACGAAACCCTCCTCGAAGCCGAGGAAAAGATGGACAAGGCCGTCTCGGTCGCGAAGGAGGACTTCGCGAGCATCCGGACGGGCCGGGTCACCCCCGCGATGTTCAACAAGATCAACGCCGAGTACTACGGCACGCCGACGCCGATCCAGCAGCTGGCGTCGTTCCATGTGCCCGAGGCTCGCATGGTGCTCATCCAGCCGTACGATAAGAGCTCGATGGCCGCGATCGAGAGGGCCATCCGCGACTCCGACCTCGGCGTCAACCCGACCGACGACGGCCAGGTGATCCGCGTGACCTTCCCCGAGCTGTCGGAGGAGCGCCGCAAGGAGTACATCAAGGTCGCCAGGAACAAGGGCGAGCACGCCAAGGTGTCCATCCGCAACATCCGGCGCTCCGCCAAGGAGACGCTCGACAAGATGATCAAGGATGGCGACGCGGGAGAGGACGAGGTCAGGCGGGCCGAGAAGGAGCTCGACGACCTCACTCAGAAGCACGTCGCCAAGATCGACGAGCTGCTGAAGCACAAGGAAGCCGAGCTGCTCGAAGTCTGAGCGGCCCGCTGCCGGCGGGCGCCCGCAGCGGACCGTCGCAGGTAGCGCATCTACGGCCCTCGCCTGACGGCGGGGGCCGTGGCCTATGGAGAAGTCTTGGAAGAACGAACGGCCGGCCCCAGCCCCGGCGGCGGCAGCCGCACCGGCCGCAATCTCCCCGCAGCGATCGGTGTCGGCGCCGGCCTGGCTGCCTCGGTCCTGATCACCCTCTACACCGTCAAGGAGCTCTTCCTCCTGGTGCTCGTCGCGGCGGTCGGCGTGGGCGTGGTGGAGCTGGTGCGGGCCTTCGCCACCCGCGGCATCCGGGTCCCGGCCGTGCCGATCCTGGTGGGGCTCGCCGCGATGCAGGCGGCGGCCTACTGGGGCGGCGGGGCATGGCTGCTCGGCACGTTCGTGGTGTTCGCGTTCGGTCTGCTGGTGTGGCGGATGTTCGCGGGCGGCACCGACGGCTACGTGCGCGACGCGACGGCCTCGGTGTTCATCCTGTTCTACCCGCCGCTGCTGGCGGGGTTCGCGGCGCTGCTGCTGGCGCCTCCCGACGGCAACGACCGGGTTTTGATCTTCATCGCGGTCACGGTGGCCAGCGACATCGGCGGGTACGCGGCGGGGGTGCTGTTCGGCCGCCACCCGATGTCGCTGATCAGCCCGAAGAAGACCTGGGAGGGCTTCGGCGGCTCTGTCCTGGCCTGCACGCTCGTCGGCACGTGGCTGGTGACGTGGCTGCTCGGCGGCGAGTGGTGGCAGGGCGCGCTGATCGGCGCGCTGGCCGCCGCGCTGGCCACGGTGGGCGACCTGGTGGAGTCGATGATCAAACGGGATCTCGGCATCAAGGACCTGGGCACGATCCTGCCGGGCCACGGCGGGCTGATGGACCGGCTGGACTCGCTGGTGTCCACGCTGGTGCCGGTCTGGCTGCTGCTCGCGCTCTTCGTATGAGCCGAGGAGATCCGGCGGGCTAGCCGGTGAGGGCCTCACCGGTGATCGGGGTCAGCCAGAGCCACCGTACGGCCTCGCCGCCGAAGGCGAACCCACCCATGGGCGGCATGTCCGGCGCGTCGGCCTGCATGAGCACCCCCGAATACTGAGGCCCCAGCGGGAACGTGTCCGGCTCGTGGTACCACTTGGCGGTGTGGCCGTGGCCGAGCCAGGTCACCGAGTGCCACGGATACTGCGCCAGCCACACCAGCAGCAGCGCCGCCTCGCGCGGGTCCTCGCGGGTGGCCACCGCCAGCTCGATCCTGGCGTACGCGCCGGGCTGGTCGATCCACTGCTCCACGGTCGGCATCCGCTGGCAGCTCATCCCCACCGTCGACAGCACGCTGAACAGCCGGTCGCCGTGCGGCGGGCGCTCGGTGATGCCGACGGTCGGCAGCCGGTCGCCGCCCGCGTCCCAGTAGCGTCCGGCCGGGCCGAGCACCCGGTCCAGATGGCCCATCACGAACTGCTGGAACGACGGCCACGACCCCTCGGAGTAGCGCCAGCGCCAGTAGGACTCGGCGTTGGCCAGGCGGGGCCGCAGCCCTTCGAGCGCCTCCGACAGCGCCCAGGCGAACGGCGACTCGCCCACCGCGTCACGGGCGTAACCGGGCATGCCGCGGTGCATGTCGGCCCAGCCGGGGATGACGGCCAGCAGGTCGTCCTCCTCGTAGAGCGCGACCCCGTCACCCTCCTCGAACCAGAGCGGCGTGAGCTGCCCCAGCGGCCGGCGACCCGCGGGGTGGAGGGTGTTGGCCCGCGGCATCAGCGGCGGCAGCCCGGCGTTGATGCGGGCCAGGTCGACCACGGCGGGCGCGGGCCGGTGGTTGGCCAGCCAGCACGCGCCGTGCACGGTGCCGTCAGAAGAGCACAGGTAGGCGACCGAGGCGTCCTCGTCGCGCTCGACCACGAGCATCCGGCTGCCGTACGGGCTGCCGGCGGTGAGGACGACCTCGGTGTGCCCCTCGCCTGACGCAGACCGGAAAATCGTCATACGGGGAAACTGTAGATCGGCACCTGACCCTCGTGCGAGCCTTGACCGGATCCGGAGCGCCGGGCGGCCGCCACGGAATTCGCCCCGCCGGGCAAGCGTTCACTACCCTGGTCGCCAATCCCCGTGACAAAGCAGAGGCAGGATCGTGTCCCAGCAGCCAGGCCAGCTCACCTTCGTCGCCCCGCGCAGGGCCAAGCCGGCTCGCCACCTCGCGGACCTGTCCATGGCCGACCGGCGCGCGGCCGTCACCGAGCTGGGGGAGAAGGCGTTCCGCGCCGACCAGCTCTCCCGCCACTACTTCGAGCGGCTGACCACCGACGTGGAGGCGATGACCGACCTGCCCGCCGCCTCCCGCGACAAGCTGTCGGCGCTGTTGCCGCCGCTGCTCACGTCGGTGCGCGAGCAGACCACCGACCGGGGCACGACCCGCAAGACGCTGTGGCGGCTGTTCGACGGCGCGCTCGTCGAGTCGGTCCTGATGCGCTATCCCGACCGGGTGACGATGTGCGTGTCGTCGCAGGCCGGCTGCGGCATGAACTGCCCGTTCTGCGCCACCGGCCAGGCCGGGCTGACCCGCAACATGTCCACCGCGGAGATCGTGGAGCAGGTGGTGGCCGGGGCCCGCGCGCTGGCGGCGGGCGAGGTGCCGGGCGGCCCCGGCCGGGTCAACAACGTGGTGTTCATGGGTATGGGCGAGCCGCTGGCCAACTACAAGCAGGTGATCCAGGCGGTGCGCCGCCTGGTCGAGCCCGTCCCGCACGGGCTGGGCATCTCCGCCCGCGGCGTCACCGTCTCCACGGTCGGGCTGGTGCCCGCGATCGGCAAGCTCGCCGAGGAGGGCCTGCCGGTCACGCTCGCGCTGTCGCTGCACGCCCCCGACGACGAGCTGCGCGACACGCTGGTGCCGATCAACACGCGGTGGAAGGTGGCCGAGGTGCTCGACGCCGCCTGGGCGTACGGGGCCAGGACCAAGCGGCGGGTGTCCATCGAGTACGCGCTCATCAAGGACGTCAACGACCAGGAGTGGCGGGCCGACCTGCTCGGCAAGCTCGTCAGGAACAAGCTCGTGCACGTCAACCTGATCCCGCTCAACCCGACGCCCGGCTCGAAGTGGACGGCGTCGCGGCCGGAGGACGAGCGGGCGTTCGTCAGGCGGCTGGAGTTCCACGGCGTGCCGGTGACGGTCCGCGACACCCGCGGACGCGAGATCGACGGCGCCTGCGGCCAGCTCGCCGCCGCCGAATAGCCCACGCCTCCCGGCGGACAGCTCGTCCCGGGCGGGGATGCCGGCTCCCGGATGACGGATGAATCACGTCTTCGGCGGGGCAGGGACACGCGGGCCGGCCTCATGGTGGTCTTACCGTGACGGCCGGGACTCGCGTGACCGTGGTCGTTGATCGCACAATAGAGGGCGACCCCCTGGCAGGATCCCGAAGGAGTGGGCTTGAACCGCTTTCCGCGCGTCATGGGTATGCGTTCAGGCTACGACCCCGCCGAGGTCGACGCTCTGATCGAGCGGATCGAGGCCACGCTGGGCAGGGGCGCGCTCGACCTCGAACCCGTCACCGCCGACGAGGTGCGCTCGGCCACGTTCACCTCGCGCCGCCGCGGCTACCAGGAGACGGCGGTCGACTTCGCGCTGGAGGCGTTCGTGGTGGCGCTGGAGACCATGGCCAAGCGCCCGGTGGCCAAGCGTCCGGTGCGGCCGGCCCTGGCCGAGCCCACCGGTGAGCTGCTGCGCGAGGAGTGGTTCGAGAGCCAGGCGGCGCGGGTGGAGAAGGTGGTGTTCCGGCCCGGCCGTCTCGGCACCGGCTACCACGAGGACGAGGTCGACGCGTTCCTCGACCGGATCGTGGCGACGCTGCGTGACACCACCGGCCACCCGGTGACGGCCGAGGAGGTGCGCGAGGTGAAGTTCGCCACCGTCGTGTTCAGGCCGGGCTACCTGATCGCCGACGTGGACGCCTTCCTGGCGGGCATCGCCGACGTGCTCGAACAGCGCGGCTGACCCGCGGGCGGGCAGGTCACCGGCCCAGGCCGGACTCCAGGCGCGCCAGCGCCCTGTCGATCTCGGCGGGCCCGTCCATGCCGGGGGTGGCCGCCCACTCCGTCCACACCATGGCGACGACTCCGAGGACCGCGCCGACGGCGTCGCGGACGGCGGGGTCGCCGGCGTCGAGGCCGGCCCTGTCGGCCGCGGCCGCGCGGATCTCGCGGATCAGCCCGGGGCTTCTGCGCAGGTTGGCCACGAGCAGCTCGGGCACGGTGGCGGCGAAGACCTCCCGCGCGTGCCCGGCGGCGATCTCCTCGCCGGACAGGGCGGCGAAGGCCGTGCGGAACGCGCCGCGCAGGACGGTGACCGGCGGGCCGGGCGGCTGACCGGCCAGGGCCTCCACGAGGGCCGGGAACCGGTCGAGCGTGACCAGGTCCTCCTTGGCCGGGAAGTAGCGGAAGAAGGTGGCGGGGGAGATCTCGGCGGCCTCGGCGATCTGCTCGACGGTGGTGGCGTGGTAGCCGCGCTCGCGGAAGAGCCGGAACGCCTCGCGCAGGATCGCCTCCCTGGTCTTCGCCTTCTTGCGCTCGCGCAGCCCGCCCTCCGCCATGGCGGCACCCTATCGTACAGACAAAAGATGGTTTACTCTCAACTGAGAGTCACTATCACTTTGGAGCGCGGAATGACGATCAACGGGCTGCACCACGTCGGTCACGTCGTCCGGGACCTGACCCGCGCCATGGAGACATACCGGCAGCTCGGCTTCACCGTGTCGGCGCCGGCCTACCCCGTCCTGCCGGGCATGCCGGAGCCGTTCGGCCTGGTCAACGCCCATGTGCACTTCCCGCGCGGCTTCGTGGAGCTGGTGGCCGTGACCGGCGGCGTGCCGACCGGGGCCCGGCCGATCCCGCTGCGGGTGCCGGAGGACAGGCGGCCGGCGTTGACGGCCGCCATCCGCGCCACCGCCGCCAACCTCACGGCCTTGCTCGACCGCTTCCCGGGCGTGCACATCGTCCTGGCCGACACCTCCGACCTCGACGGCCTCGCGGCGCGGCTGACCGCCGCGGGCGTCGCCCACGGCGGGGTGCACACCGTCCAGCGGCCCGTCGAGACAGCAGCGGGGACCGTGCTGGAGCCCGCGCGCTACCTGGAGATCTCCGGCCCCGGCCTGCCGCCGGGCCGCGTGCCGGAGGGCAGGATCGGCTTCGCCGAGAACGCGCCGGTCGAGGACCCAGCAGGCCGGCGGCACCCCGGCCATCCCAACGGCGCGACCGGGCTGGCCGGGGTCGTGCTCTGCGCCGACGACCGAGGGCTGCCCGAGCTGGCACGGCGCTACGCCACGTACTTCGGCCAGGAGCCGACCGGCCCCGGCGACCGGGCGGGCGTGACGATCGTGGCCGCGTCGGAGCTCGCCCGCCTGCTGCCGGGTGAGCGCCGCCGGGCTGCCCGCCTTCGCCGCCTACGCGGTGTCCGTACGCGACGTCGCCGCCACCGCACGGCTCCTGACCGGCAACGGAGTCCCCGTCACCCGGACCGGCCCAGGAGAGCTGTTCGTCCCGGCCGCCGCCGCGCTGGGCGCCGCGATCGTCTTCCGCGAGCACACCCAGGAGGAACAGGACCGGCGGGGCCCGGCGTGAACAGTGCGGAGCAGGACGTTCAGGTGCGCGCCGGAGTCCGGGCGTCGCCTTCGCTGAAGTTCTCCCGGTTCAGCAGGGCCACGATCACCGAGGCCACCGGAGAGGCCAGGAAGGCGCCGGCGATGCCGAAGATCAGGCTGCCGAGCGCGATCGAGATGAGGATGACCGGCCCCGGCAGGTCGAGCGCCTTGCCGTAGATCTGCGGCGCCAGCACGTGACCCTCGATCTGCTGCACCAGCACGGTGACCCCGACCACGATGAGCGCGATCAGCCAGCCCTTGGACACGAACGCCACCACCGCCGCCAGCAGCCCCGCCGTGAACGCGCCGACGATCGGCAGGAACGCCCCCACCCAGGTCAGCACCGCCAGCGGCACCGCGATCGGCACCCCGAGGATCCACAGCGCCATGCCGATGAAGAACGCGTCCACCGCGCCCACGAGCGCCACCCCGCGGATGTAGCGGCCGATGACGCCGAACGCGATCGGCCCGGCCACCCGCAGCCGCACCCTGGCCCGGGGCGGGAACAGCCCGGTCAGCCAGTGGTACAGCCGGTCGCCGCCGTGCACGAAGTAGACGCCCAGGATGACCGCCAGCACGGCGCCCACGACGATCTCGGTCGCCGTGCGCACGCCGGCCACCGCCCCGGTGGCGAGCTGCTGCTGGCGCTGCTCGGCCCACGCCTTGCCCTGGGCGAGCAGATCCTGGAAGTCCAGCCCGAACTGGGAGGCCAGGGCGTGCAGCTGCTGCAGGATCGTGCCGACGCTGGCGCGCAGCTCGGCCAGGCCGCTGACCGTGGGCGGCACGAGCAGCGCGAACAGCCCGGAGGCCAGCAGGAGACCGCCCACGAAGGTGATCGTGGTGGCGAGCGACCGGCCCAGCCCGCGCCGTATCAGCCAGTGCGCGGGCGGCGCCAGCAGCGCGGCGACGAACAACCCCAGGATGATCGACAGGACCACCGTGCCCACGTGGGACAGGCAGTAGAGCACCACCGCGGCGATGCCCAGCCAGCCCAGCGCGCGCCAAGGGTCCATCGTCGCCTCCCCCGAGCTCAGCCCCCCCGGACCATGGCCTTCCCCGGGGCGCGCACGGCAACCCTGCAGGTCACCGGCCCGTGACCGGGGACCCGGGCTCCCGGTCAGCCCGTCGGCGGGGCCAGACGGCGGTGCTGGTCGCGCTTGGCGGCCTCGTACGCGGTCCTGGCCGCGCGGGCCGCCTCGGTGCCGGAGACCTCGGCGACCGGGACGTCCCACCAGGCTTCCGAGGACGGGCTGTCGATCATCGGGTCGGTGCGCACGTACACGACCGTGACGCCGGTGGCCGCGCGGGCGGTGTCGAGCGCCTTGCGCAGCTCGGCGAGCGAGCCGGGACGCAGCACGGTCGCGCCGAGGCTGGCCGCGTTCGCGGCCAGGTCCACCGGCAGCGGCCCGCCGTCGTAGCGGCCCTCGCCCCGGTGGCGGTACGCGGTGCCGAGCCGTTCGGCCCCGACGCTCTCCGACAGCCGGCCGATGGAGGCGAAGCCGGCGTTGTCCACCAGCACCACGGTCAGCTTGACGCCCTCGGCGACGGCCGTGACCAGCTCCTGGGCCATCATCAGGTACGAGCCGTCGCCGACCATGACGAAGACCTCGCGCTCCGGGGCGGCCAGCTTGACCCCGAGCCCGCCGGCGATCTCGTAGCCCATGCACGAGTAGCCGTACTCGACGTGGTAGCTCCCCGGCCCGCTGGGCCGCCAGAGCTTGTGCAGGTCGCCGGGCATGGACCCGGCCGCGCAGACGACGACGCCGTCGTCGCCGGCCGCCGCGTTCACCGCGCCGATCACGGCCGGCTGCGGCAGCGGGTCGCCGTCCAGCGCGTACGCCGCGTCGACGGCGCGGTCCCAGGCCCGCGACAGCTCGGCGGCGCGGGCCCGGTACGCCTCGCCGGTGGACCGGCCCGCGCACGCGGCCGCCAGGTCGGTCAGCCCTTCGCGGGCGTCGGCGACCACGTGCAGCCCGGACATCTTGGCGGCGTCGAAGCCGGTGATGTTGAGGTTGACGAACCGGGCCTCCGGCGCGAACAGCGAGTGGGAGGCGGTGGTGAAGTCGCTGTAGCGGGTGCCGATCCCGATGACCAGGTCGGCCTCGCGGGCCAGCGCGTTGGCGGCCGTGGTGCCGGTGGCGCCGATCGCGCCCATCGCCATCGGGTGACCGTACGGCAGCGCGCCCTTGCCGGCCTGCGTCTCGGCGACCGGCACGCCGAACGTCTCGGCGAAGGCCCGCAGCTCCCCGGTCGCCTCGCTGTAGATCACGCCGCCGCCGGCCACGATCAGCGGCCGGGACGCGGCCTTGACCAGCTCGGCGGCCCGGGTCAGCGCCGCGCGTCCGGGCCGGGGCCGGGGGACGTGCCAGACGCGCCGGGCGAACAGCTCGTCGGGCCAGTCGGCGGCCTCGGCCTGCACGTCCTGCGGCAGCGCCAGCGTCACCGCGCCCGTCTCGGCGGGGTCGGCGAGCACCCGCATGGCCGCCAGCAGCGCCGGCGGGAGCTGCTCGGGCCGGTTGACCCGGTCCCAGAAGCGGGAGACGGGCCGGAGGCAGTCGTTCACCGAGACGTCGTACGAGCGCGGGTCCTCCAGCTCCTGCAGCACCGGGCTGGCCACCCGGGTGGCGAAGATGTCGCCGGGCAGCAGCAGCACGGGCAGCCGGTTGATGGTCGCCGCGGCCGCTCCGGTCACCATGTTGGTGGCGCCGGGGCCGATCGAGGTGGTGCAGGCCAGGGTCGACAGCCGGTTGCGGGCCCGCGCGTAGGCGGCGGCGGTGTGCACCATGGCCTGCTCGTTGCGGCTGAGGTAGTAGGGCAGGTCGGCGCCGGAGGCGGCGAGCGCCTGGCCGACGCCGGCCACGTTGCCGTGGCCGAAGATGCCGAGGACGCCGCCGAACATCCGGTGTTCGGCGCCGTCGCGCTCGATGTGCTGGGCGGCGAGGAAGCGCACCACAGCCTGGGCCACCGTCAGTCTCACTGGGTCCTCCCGAAGGGCAGCCTGGGGTCGATCTCCTGGCCGTCCCAGTTGGCGCGGATCCAGGCGTGCCGCGGGTCGTCGCAGAACGCCATGGACCGCTCCTCGGCGGGTCCGGCCAGCACGTTCAGGTAGTAGAGGTCGTAGCCGGGGGCGGCCATGGACGGGCCGTGGTAGCCGTACGGCACCAGCACCACGTCGCCGGAGCCGACCTCGGCCAGGGTGTCGATCCGCCCCCGCTCGGAGGAGTAGACGCGCTGGTAGCCGAGCCCCTGGTCGGCCACCTCGAAGTAGTAGACCTCCTCCAGCACCGCCTCGCCGGGGTTGGCCGTGTCGTGCTTGTGCGGCGGGTAGGACGACCAGTTGCCGCCGGGGGTGAGCACCTCCACGGCGACGAGCTTGTCGCAGGCGAAGACTTCGGGCGCGGCGAAGTTGTTCACCTGGCGGCTGGCGCGGCCGGCGCCGCGCAGCTCCACCGGCACCTCGCCGGCCGGCACGTGGCGCGGCTCCAGGCGGCGGGTGGCGCGCGCGGAGGGCAGCGCGATCCGGCCGGCGCCGGTCAGCGTCACCTGCTCATGAATCGGGATATAGGCGAAATCGGAGGGTCCGGCGAACACCGACGGCCGCCCGGCCAGCTCGAACACCTGAGAGCCGCCGACCGTCACCGCGCACGACCCCGACAGCGGCAGGACGATCATCTCCTCCTCGCCCGTGCCGAACGACACCGGCGCCCCGGTCAGATCCACCACCCGCAGCCCCGCGTAGTCCCACCCGGCCAGCGACGGCGTGATCTCCACGGCCCACGGCCCGCTCGCCGCCTCACCGTACGGAAAGAATGTCATGACCCCACCTCTCGGACCAGCGCGGCGGCGCCGTCCACGGCGGCGGCGACGTCGTCGTCCGGAGGGTAGAGCAGGGCCCGCCCGACGACGAGCCCCCGCACCCCCGGCAGGCGCAGCGCCCGCCCCCAGTCGGCGAAGGCGGCCGCCGCGTCCGGCGGATCCCCGCCGAGCAGCAGCGCCGGCAGCGTGGTGGCGGCCATCACCCGCTCCATCTCGGCCACCGCCGGGATCTTCAGCCAGGTGTAAGCGGAGGTGACGCCGAGCGCCTGGGCCACGCTGATGGCGCGGATCACCGCGTCGGGGGACAGGTCGTTGCGGACCGACCCGGTCTCGGTGCGCGTCGTCCAGAACGGCTCCACCATCGCCACCAGCTGCCTCCTGGCCAGCTCGGTGACGGCGCGGGCGCAGGATTCCAGCGTGTCGACGCTGGCGTGGTCGGTCGGGTCGATGCGGCACAGCATCTTGCCGCCGTCGAGCCGCATCTGGTCGATGGCGGTCGCGTCGTAGCCGGTGAACCGGTCGTCCAGCTCGAACACCGAGCCCTGCAGCCCGCCCCGGTTCATCGAGCCGAAGGCCAGCCTGTCCTCCAGCGCGCCGAGCAGCAGCAGGTCCTCCAGCACGTCGGGCGAGGCGAGGATGCCGTCGACGCCCGGCCGGGCCAGCGCCACCTGCAGCCGGTCCAGCAGGTCGAACCGGCTGGCCATGGCCAGCGGCCGGTCCCGGACGGCCAGCGAGCCGCGCGCCGGGTGGTCGGCCGCGATGATCAGCAGCCGTCCGCCCTCGCCGGGCAGCTCCCGCCGCCGCCTGCGGGCCGCCGCCTGGGCGATCTCCCCTGGATCGGTGGCGCGGATGCGGGTCAGCCGGTCGTAACGACTGATCCCGGGCAGGGTGACGTCGCTCAAGGACGCACCTCGCTCCCGGAGCCGGCGGCGGGCCGGTCGCCGAGCAGGGCCAGCACCTCGTCGGTGGACGGCATGGCCTCCGCGCACGCCAGGCGGGCCGCGACGTGCGCCCCCGCCGCGTTGGCGAAGCGCACCGTACGCTCCAGCGGCCAGCCGCGCACCAGCCCGAGGCAGACCGCCCCGCCGAAGGCGTCACCCGCTCCCAGCCCGTTGACCACCTCGACCCGGACCGGCCCGGCCACCACGTGCTCGTCCTTGGTGCGGGCCAGCACCCCGTCGGGGCCCATCTTCACGATCGCCACCTCCATGCCGGCGTCGAGCAGCGCCCGCGCCGCCGCCTCCGGGTCTCGGGTGCCGACGGCGATCTCGACCTCGTCGAGGTTGCCGACGGCCACGTTGGCGTACGGGAGCGCCTCCCGGTACGCGCGCTCGGCGGCCTGCCGGGACTCCCACAGCATCGGCCGGTGGTCCAGGTCGAACACCGTCCACCCGGACGACCGGGCCGCCAGCGCCGCGGCGTGCGCCGAGCGGCTGGGCTCCTGGCTCAGCCCGGTCCCGGTGAACCAGAGGACCCGCGTCTCACGGACGGCCTTCAGGTCCAGGGACTCGGGGGTGATCCGCAGGTCAGGCGGATGCTCACCCCGGTAGAAGTAGATGGGGAAGTGGTCAGGCGGGAAGATCTCGCAGAACGTGACCGGGGTGGGCGGGCCCTCGACCGTCCCCACGTAGACGTCGTCGACACCGAATCCGCGGATCGCCTGCCGTACCCACTGCCCGAAGGGGTCGGCCCCCACGGCGGTCACCACGGCGGGCCGCAGTCCGTGACGGGCCGCGGCGACCGCGACGTTCGTCGGGCTGCCGCCGAGGAACTTACCGAAGGACTCGACGTCGATCAGGCTTACGCCGGTCTGCAGCGGGTAGATGTCGACGCCGCAGCGTCCCATCGTGATCAGGTCGAACAACGCACCTCCACAGCTGGAGCTTCCGGGCAGACACTATGGCATATTGTCATGACATATAGATGTCCGCTATGTTTCTCACCGTGCCCGAGACCGATTTCCTGATGACCCCCACGGGCACGCTCCCGGAAATCAGCCAGGACTGTACGTCATATACATGTCATGACATATTGGCCCTGACTTCCTCCCTACAGGATGTGTCGGAGGGTTTGCAGAATGGTGCGGAAAAGGTCGATAGGTGTGGTCGCGGTGCTCACCGCCTCCGCGCTGGGTCTGGCCGCCTGCGGCCAGTCGTCCGGTGACGGCGGCGAAGGCGGCGCCATCGAGCTGACGATCACCCAGAACGCCATCGCCGGCGGCAAGAACGCGGCGGCGGCCGACCACATCGCCAACTGGGTGATCCCCAAGTTCGAGGAGGCCCAGAAGGCCAAAGGGAAGAACGTCACGGTCAGGTTCATCCCCAGCGGCGTCGACGACGAGCAGTACAAGACCAAGCTCTCCCTTGACCTGAAGTCAGGCAAGGGGGCCGATGTGATCGACATCGACGGCATCTGGGCGGGCGAGTTCGCCGAGGCGGGCTACATCAAGCCGCTGGCGGAGGTCGCCGGGCCGGCGGCCGACAGCTGGGAGGGCTGGCAGCAGATCCCGGAGGCCGTCCAGGGCCTGGCCACCTTCAACGGCAAGAAGTACGCCCTGCCCATCGGCACCGACGGCCGCGTCCTGTACTTCAACAAGACCCTCTTCGGCAAGGCCGGGCTGCCCGCCGACTGGCAGCCGACGAGCTGGCAGGAGATCCTCGACGCGGGCGCCAAGCTCAAGTCGTCCGGCGTCCCGGTGCCGATCCAGATCAACGCCGGCACCGCCATGGGCGAGGCCACCACCATGCAGGGCGTGCTCCCGCTGCTGGCCGGCGCGGGCGGCGAGGTCCAGCGGGACGACAAGTGGACCGGCGCCTCGCAGCCGCTGAAGGACACCCTCGGCCTCTACCAGAAGGTCTACGGCGGCGGCCTCGGCGACCCCAAGCTCCAGCAGGAGGCCAAGGGCCGCGACAAGTCGTTCCAGCAGTTCGCCGAGGGCAAGATCGGCATCCTGCTGGAGGGCGACTACTTCTGGCGCGGCGTGGTCAACCCCAAGACCGGCGTCGCCCCGATGACCGACCGCGACCAGGCCGTCGGCTACGCCAAGATCCCGGCGATCGAGCCCGGCAAGGGCATCAGGGGGCAGGACTTCGTCAGCATGTCCGGCGGCGCGTTGCGTACCCTCAACCCCAGCTCCAAGCACCCGAAGGAGGCCTTCGAGCTGCTGGCCTTCACGCTGTCGGCGGAGGCGCTGAAGGAGGAGACCAAGGACGGCAACGTGCGGATCACGCCGCGCTCCGACGTCAACAAGGAGATCCTGGCCGGTGAGCCGCTGCTGACGTTCATCTCCGAGCAGGTCCTCCCGCTGACGGCCTACCGGCCGCCGGTGGCGGTCTACCCGCAGGTGTCGGTGGCGCTGCAGGAGGCGACGGCCGCGGTGGCCGGTGGCACGGCGGCCGACCAGGCGGCGGCCGACTACCAGAAGAAGCTCGAAGGAATCGTCGGTGGCGCGAACAACGTCGCCTCCTGATCCGAAGGTCCTCGACGCGACGCCCGCCCGCGGCTACAGCTCCGACGCCGCGGGCCTGGGCAGGCTGCGGGCGGGGGCCTTCGTGGCGCCCGCCCTGGCGCTCATCGCGGTCTTCCTGGTCTTCCCGGCGCTGTGGGTCATCTACCTGGGGTTGATGAACTACCGGCTGACCGGGATCGCCGCGGCCGAGCCGAAGTTCGTCGGCGTGGACAACTACCTCAGAGCGCTCGCGGATCCGGGGTTCTGGAACTCCACGGTGCTGACCTTCCAGTTCGTGCTGGGGTCGGCCGTCATCGGGCAGGTGCTGCTCGGCTTCACGCTGGCCTGGCTGATGCGCAACCGCCGCGGCGCGCTCAAGAGCGTGGTCGAGGGCGTGGTGATCCTGGCCTGGATCCTGCCGAGCGCGGTGGTCGCGTTCCTGTGGGTGGCGCTGCTCGACCGCGACAGCGGCACGCTCAACGCGATGCTGGGCATCCCGGGCTTCGCCTGGCTGCTCGACCACCCGATGCTGTCGATCATCATCTTCAACACCTGGCGCGGCACCGCGTTCTCGATGATGCTGTACGGCGCGGCGCTCGGGAACGTGCCGCCCTCGCATCTGGAGAGCGCGCGGCTGGCCGGGGCGTCCGGCTGGCAGCAGTTACGTGACGTGGTCTTCCCGCACATCCGCGGCCACATCCTGACCAACCTGCTGCTGATCAGCCTGTGGACGTTCAACGACTTCGGGCCGTTCCTGCTCACCGCGGGCGGGCCGGAGAACAAGACCGAGATCCTGGCCGTGTACGTCTACAAGACCGCGCTGCAGAGCGGCGACCTGGGTTACGGCGCCGCGATCTCCACGATCATCCTGCTGATCAACCTGGTCGTGGCGATCTTCTACCTACGGCTGCTCAGGAGGAGGAGATGACGCGGTTCGTCGCCGGCCGGATCGGCTTCTACACGCTGGTCGCGCTGCTGCTGGCCTTCTTCACGATCCCGCTGCTCTGGCTGGCCTCGGCGCCGTTCACCTCCAACCCCACGTACGAGGTCCGGCTGCCGGACTTCACCTGGGAGAACTTCCAGATCATCCTGGAGCACCCGTACGCGCTGGGGTCGCTGGTCAACTCGCTGATCCTGGCGATCGGCACCGCCGTGCTGGTGGTGGTGATGTCGGCGCTGGCGGCGTACGCGCTCAGCCGGGTGCGGCTGCCGGGGCGCGACGCCCTGCTGTACGCGCTGCTGCTGCTGTCGTCGATCATCACGGGCACGGCGGCGATGGTGCCGCTGTTCCAGCTCGCCATCGAGCTCGGCCTGATCGACTCGCACACCGGCCTGATCCTGATCATGACCGGAGGGCTGCTGCCCGCCGCGATCTTCATGATCAAGGACTTCATGGACACCACGCCCAAGTCGTACGAGGAGTCCGCGCGGGTCTTCGGCGCCTCGCCGTTGCAGATCGTCTGGCACGTGGTCGTCCCGGTGGTCCGGCCCGGCCTGGCGACGATCGCGGTGTGGACGATCGCCAACGTGTGGGGCAACTTCCTGATGCCGTACCTGCTGCTCAGCGACGTCGAGAAGCAGCCCGCCGCGGTGATCATGTACACCCTCTACACCGAGGGCGGCCAGGCCAACCTCAAGGTGCTGTCCACGTTCGGCCTGCTCTACTCGGTCCCCGTGGTGCTCATGTACCTGTTCGTCAGCAAGAAGTACGGCTTCCGCTTCCACGGAGGGATCAAGCGCTGAAATGGCCGCAATCGAACTTCGGGGCCTGACCAAGGTCTATCCCGGTGGGGTGAAGGCGCTCGACTCGCTGGACCTGACCGTCCCCGACGGCGAGTTCTTCGCCCTGCTCGGCCCCTCGGGCTGCGGGAAGACGACGCTGCTGCGTACCATCGCGGGCCTGGAGGTGGCGACCGGCGGCGCGGTCGTCATCGGCGGGCGCGACGTGACGTCCGTGCAGCCGGGCGGCCGTGACGTCGCCATGGTCTTCCAGGACTACGCGCTGTTCCCGCACATGGACGTCACCGACAACATCGCCTACCCGCTGCGGATCAAGAAGGTGTCCAAGGACGACCGCCGGGCCAAGGCGACGGAGGTGGCCGCCAGGCTGGGCCTGGAGCGGTTGATGGACCGGCGGCCGGGCCAGCTCTCCGGCGGGCAGCAGCAGCGGGTCGCGCTGGCCCGGGTGATGGCCACGCAGGCGCAGGCGTTCCTGTTCGACGAGCCGCTGTCCAACCTGGACGCCCGGCTCCGCCTGGAGGCCCGCACGTTCCTCAAGAAGCTCCAGCGGGAGCTGGGCGTCACCACCGTGTTCGTCACCCACGACCAGGCCGAGGCGCTGGCCATGGCCGACCGGATGGCGATCATGGAGGCGGGGCTCATCCGCCAGATCGGCACCCCGTCCGAGGTGTTCCAGCGGCCCGCCAACACCTTCGTCGCCGGGTTCATCGGCTCCACCCCGATGAACCTGCTGGACGCCGTGTGCCGGGGTGACACCCTGGAGGTGGCCGGGTGCAAGGTGCCCGTCCCCGCCTCGGCGGAAGGACTGCTGGTCGACGGGGAGGAACTGGTGTACGGCGTACGTCCCGAATACACCACCTACCAGGCCGGGACCGTCGAGGACGGCCTGACCGGGAACGTGGTCATCCTGGAGAACCTCGGCGCCTCCCACCTGGTCACGCTCGACGTGGGCGGGGTCATGGTGCAGGCCGTGGTGCCCGAGGGGCGCGAGCCCGCGCTGGGCGAGCAGGGCGCCGTGGTGCCCCGGCGCGACCGCGCGCTGGTCTACCGCGACGGCGAACTGGTGGCCGCATGACCGTCATCAGGGGCCGCTGGAGTCTGGACGACCGGCTGGAGCGCATCCTGAGGGAGGTGCCGTTCGAGGTGCCGGCGGGCACCGCGGCGGTGACCGTCCGGCTGTCGTACGACCGGTCCCGGGGGGTGCTCGACCTGGGCTGCGCCGGGCCGCGCGGCTTCCGAGGCTGGTCCGGCGGGGCGCGCGACGAGTATACGATCGCCCCCGGCTGGGCGACGCCCGGC
Organism: Nonomuraea sp. CA-218870; assembly: GCF_050936535.1. Taxonomy (NCBI): domain Bacteria; kingdom Bacillati; phylum Actinomycetota; class Actinomycetes; order Streptosporangiales; family Streptosporangiaceae; genus Nonomuraea; species Nonomuraea sp. CA-218870. The sequence goes on from NZ_JBNJMN010000001.1 coordinate 2,307,409, forward strand.
TACCTGCCCGGCGAGCCCGAGACCGGGGAGTGGCGGGTGTGGCTGCGCCTGCACCGGATCCCGCCGCAGGGCCTGGACTACACGCTGGAGATCCGTACCGAGACGGCGGCGCCGGCGCCTCCGCAGGAGGAGGCCGGGCCGGCGCACGGCGAGCGGCCGCCCCGGCGCGACATCCCCGGCGTCGACGGCCTGCGCTGGCTCGCCGGCGACTTCCACGCCCACACCGTGCACAGCGACGGGCAGCTCACCGTCGCCGAGCTGGCCGAGCTGGCCCGCGGCCGCGGCCTGGACTTCCTGGCCGTCACCGATCACAACACGGTCAGCCACCATCCCGAGCTGGCCAAGACCGACCGGGGGATCGCGCTGCTGCCCGGCCAGGAGGTCACCACCGACCGCGGGCACGCCAACGTGTTCGGCGACGTCGGCTGGGTCGACTTCCGGCAGCCGGCCGACTCCTGGGTGGCGCACGCCGAGCGCGCGGGCGGGCTCGTCTCCATCAACCACCCGCTCGCCGCCGACTGCGCCTGGCTGCTGCCGTTCACCCACCGGCCCAAGGTCGCCGAGGTGTGGCACTCCGGCTGGTGGGACCGCCGCTGGGGCGCGCCCCTGGCCTGGGCCGACGCCTGGCGGCCCGACGTGGTGGCGATCGGCGCCAGCGACTTCCACCGGCCCGGCGCCGACGGCCTGCCCGGCTCGCCCACCACCTGGGTCCTGGCCGAGGACGCCGGCGCGGTGTTCGCCGCCGTCGCCGAGGGCCGCACCGCCGTCTCCGCCGGGCCCGACGCCCCGCTGCTGCTGCGCCTGGGCGACGAACTTCTCGCCCTGGACGCCGACGGCCTCGTCCTGGTCCGTCCCGGCGGCGAGCGCCTGGTCATCCGCGGTGACCGGGTGCTGCTCCCCGCCGTCGCGGGACGTCACCGCCTGGAAACCTACGAGAACGAGGTGATGGCGCTATGCGCCTGATCAGTGTCGCCAACGCCCCGGTGAGCTTCGGGGTGTTCGAGCTGAGTGACGCGCCGCCGCCGCTGACCTCCGCCGAGATGGTCTCAGCCATCGCCGGGGCCGGCTACGACGGCATCGACCTCGGGCCCCTCGGCTACCTGGGCACCAAGGACGACCTGGCCGACCGGCTGGGCGGGCTGCTGCTCGCCGGCGGCTGGGCCGACCTGCGCTTCGGCGACGCGGACGCGTTCGCTCAGGGGCTGGCCGCGCTGGACGCCACGCTGGAGGTGTTCGCCGCCGCGCCGCCCGCGCCGGACCACCTCAGGCCCCGGCCGACGCTCGGCTGCTCCGGTGCGCCCGCGCGCTTCGCCCGCCCCGGAGGGAACGCTCCAGGGCTGGAGCCGGGGGAGTGGCCCGGCTACGCCGCCCGCGTCCAGGAGGCGGTCCGGCGCTGCCGCGACGCCGGCTTCGAGCCCGCCTTCCACCACCACCTCGGCACCTACGTCGAGACCCCGCAGGACGTGGAGCGGCTGCTGGAGCTGACCGACGTGCGGCTCTGCCTCGACACCGGCCATCTGCTGCTGGCCGGGGGAGACCCGGTGACGGCGCTGCGCGACTGGTCGGACCGGATCGGCCACGTGCACGTCAAGGACGGCGACCGGACGATCATGGCCAAGGCCCTGGCCGACGGCGCGGACCTGCGTGAGCTGATGGGGCGCGGCGGCTTCGCCCCGCTCGGCGAGGGCGAGCTGGACCTGTCCGGCGTGGTGCGGACGCTCGACGAGATTGGCTACACCGGCTGGGTGATCATCGAGCAGGACACGCTCCCCGGCAGACGGTCAGTTGCGCGGAACATCACCGATCAAGCCGCCAACCGCGAGAAGCTACGGGAACTCGGACTTTGACGTCACGCTGGAGGATCCAGTCTTGAAGATCGCCCTTGTCGGGTGCGGCGCCGTCACGCAGGCGGTGTACGCGCCGCTGCTGTCGCGCCGACGCGACCTGTTCGAGGTGACGGCCGTCTGCGACCTGTCGCGGACGCTCGCCGACGCCGTCGGTGACCGCCTCGGCGCGCCCGGCAGACACACCTCGCTCGACGCGATGCTGGACGCCGGGGGTTTCGAGGCCGTGCTCGTGCTCGCCTCCGGCTCCCACGGCGACACCGTGCGGCGCGCGCTGGCGGCGGGTCACGCCGTGCTCTGCGAGAAGCCGCTGGCGCTGACCCGGGCCGAGGTGGCCGCGCTGCCCGAGGGCCGGCTCATGGTCGGCTACATGAAGCAGTACGACCCGGCCGTGCGCCGGGCGGAGGCGCTGCTGGCCGAGCTGGGCGGGCCGGAGGCCATCAGGTCCGTCGAGGTGACCGTGCTGCACCCCAGCGGGGAGTCGCAGCTCGCCTTCGCCAACCTCATCCGGGCCGGCGACGTGCCCGCCGACCTGGTGGCCAGGCTGCGCGAGCAGGAGGACGCCCTGGTGTCGCGGGCGCTCGGCGAGCAGGCGCCCGCGCCGGTCCGCGCGCTGTACGCGGTCACGCTCGGCTCCATCTGCCACGACCTGTCGCTGCTGCGCCGCCTCACCGGCTCGCCGGCCGAGATCGGGCACGTGGAGACGTGGGGGAACGCGCCCGGGTCGGTGGAGATCTCCGGGCCGCTCCCGGCCGCCGGGCGGTTCTCCATCCGGTGGCACTACCTGGAGGACTATCCCGCGTACCGGGAGACGGTGGCCGTCCACCACGACGCCGGCACGCTGGAGCTGGCCTTCCCCGCGCCCTACCTGATGAACGCGCCCACGGTCCTCACCGTGGTGTCCGGCGGGGAGAGCCGCACGGAGTGGCGTGAGGTGACCGAGGCGTTCGAGGTCCAGCTGGCCGCCTTCCACGCCTTCGCCGACGGCGGCGAGCCGCCGCTCACCGGGCGCGCGGGCGCCCTGGAGGACATCGTCACCGCCCAGCGCGTCGCCGCCCGCTACGCCGTACAGCACGGACTGCCGATCGGAGGGGAAGCAGCGTGAGCGCAGGGTTCACCGGGACGACCGGAGAGACCGGTGAGAACGGGCAGATCGTCGTCGTCCCGCACACGCACTGGGACCGGGAGTGGTACGAGCCGTTCCAGCGGTTCCGGCTGCGGCTGGTCGCGCTGATGGACGAGGTGCTCGACACGATGGAGCGCGAGCCCGCCTACCACTTCACCCTCGACGGGCAGCTGGCCTGCGTCGACGACTATCTGGAGGTGCGGCCGGAGAACCGCGACCGGGTGGCCGCCCTGGTCGAGTCCGGCAGGCTCGCGGTGGGGCCGTGGCAGATCCTGCTGGACGAGTTCCTCTGCTCGGGCGAGAACATCGTGCGCAACCTGGAGCTGGGCATGGCCAGGGCGGACAAGCTCGGCGGCGCCATGCCGGTCGGCTACCTGCCCGACATGTTCGGCCACACGGCGCAGATGCCGCAGATCCTGCGCCGGGCCGGGCTCGCGCACGCCTGCGTCTACCGGGGTGTGCCGTCGTCGGTGACCACCGACGCGTTCGCCTGGGTCGCCCCCGACGGCACCGCGGTCCGCGCCCAGTACCTGCCCGCGGGCGGCTACGGCAACGGCGCCCACCTGTTCGAGGACCCGGAGCGGCTGGCCGAGCGCGGCGCCGCCTTCGTCTCGACCATGCGCCGCTGGCACGGCCCCGACGGGCCGCTGCTGGCGATGTACGGCACGGACCACTCGGCCCCGGTGCGCGGCCTGCCCGGGATGGTGGCCGGGCTCGGCGCCCGGATGGACACCCTGTCCGGCTACGTCACCGCCCACCCGGCCGACGTCGACGGGCTGCCCCGGGTGGTGGGCGAGCTGCGCTCGCACGCGCGGGCCAACATCCTGCCCGGCGTCATCTCCGTACGCCCGGCCGTGAAGCAGGCCATGGGCCGCGCCGAGCGGATGGTCGAACGCTACGCCGAGCCGCTGGCAGCGCTCTGGGGCGCCGAGTGGCCCGGCCGCTTCCTCGACATGGCCTGGTGGCGGCTGGTCGACGCCAGCGGCCACGACTCGGTGACCGGCTGCGGCGTCGACGAGACCGCCCAGCAGGTCGCCGCCCGCATCGCCGAGGCCGAGCACCTCGGCCACGCCGTGCGCGACATGGTCACCGCCCGGCTGGCCGCCTCCGTCCCGTCCGGCGGCGTGCTGGTGGTCAACCCGACCTCCGCCACCCGGCGGGCCGTGGTGCTGCTCGACGTGGCGGGCGAGGACCCGATCGTCGACGCGACCGGCGCCCGGGTGCCGGTCCAGCCGCTGGAGTACGCGCCGACGCTGCTGCTCGACGAGGAGATGGACCCCGCCACGGCGCTCACCTTCGTCCACGGCACCGAGCTGTACGGGCAGCACATCACCGGCTGGTCCGTCGAGGACGGCGTGCTGACGTTCACCGTCGCCCGCGAGTCGCGGCTGCCGTTCGACGTCGGCCAGGTGCGCGAGGCGCTCGCCGGGGTCACCCGGGTGCGCATCCTCGCCGAGCCGCGCCGGACCGTGGCCGCGCTGGTGGAGGCGCCGCCGCTCGGCCACACCAGCGTGCGGCCGGTCCCGGACGACGGCGCCGCCGGCGGGCCGCCGTCGTCGGTCCCGCCGGTGCGGGCCGCGGACCGGGTGCTCGACAACGGGCTGCTCCGCGTCGAGGTGGCCCGCGACGGCACCCTCAGCCTCACCGGGGCCCACGGCGTCACGCTCAGCGGAGCCGGCCGCATCGTCGACGGCGGCGACGTGGGCGACAGCTACAACTACGCGCCCCCGGCCGAGGACCGGCTGGTCCGCGAGCCGGAGTCGGTGCACGTCCAACTGGTGTGCGCCGGGCCGCTGGTGGCCGCGTACGACGTGTGGCGGGCCTACCGGTGGCCGGCCGCGGGCGACGGGGTCGAGGGCACGCCGGAGATCCCCGCGCGCTCCCGCACCGACGCGACCGAGGAGATCGCCGTCCGCACGCGGGTCGAGCTGCGGGCGGGCGAGCCGTTCGCCCGGCTCACCGTGGACTTCGACAACCGGTGCGCCGACCACCGGGTGCGGCTGCACGTGCCGCTGCCCGAGCGGACCGGCGTCTCCCACGCCGAAGGCCAGTTCGCGGTCGTCACCCGCGGGCTCGCCCCAGAAGCCGGCTGCGGCGAGGAGCCGCTGCCCACCTACCCGGCCTCCTCCTGGGTGGCCGCCGGGGGAGTGGCGGCGCTGCTGGAGCACGTCACCGAGTACGAGCTGGTCGACGACGGCGGCGAGCTGGCGCTCACGCTGCTGCGCTCGGTCGGCTACCTGTCGCGCAACCGGCACGCGCTGCGGCCCGAGCCGGCCGGTCCCCAGCTGCCCACCCCGATGGCGCAGTCGCGCGGGCTGCGGTCGGTGTCGCTGGCGCTGATGCCCTACGCCGGGACGTGGGAGGCGGTGCCGGCGGCGGCCGAGGAGTTCCGCCACGACCTGGTGACCGTGGCGGGCGCCGGCGACCCGTCGCTCCCGCTGCCCGCGCCCGCCGCCGGGCTCTCGGTCACGGGCGACGGCGTGGTCATGACCTCGCTGCGGCTGCGCGACGACTGGAAGGAGCTGCGGGTGGTGGCGCTCACGGACAGCCCCACGCAGGCGCTCGTGACGGGCGGCTTCACCCGTGCCCGGCGCGCCGACCTGCGCGGCCGGCCGGGCGACGCCCTGGAGGTCGCGGACGGCGCCCTGCGCCTGCCGCTGAAGGCCTGGGAGATCGCCACCGTGCAGCTGTCCTGAGGCGGCCCGCTCATCCCTGGCGGATGTCCACTGGTCCAGCCGTCATCGTGCGGCTGTTGTCAAGGCAGGCCGAGCTGGCGGGCGGCCTGGAGGGCGAGCCACACCTCGGCGAACGCGGCCGTCGAGGTGAGGTCGCGCCCGGTGAGCGCCGCGAACCGGCGCAGCCGGTAGGCCAGCGTGTTGGGATGGATGTGCAGCAGCGCCGCCGTGTCGTCGGACCGGCGGTCGTGCTCCATCCAGACGCGGACCGTGGTCAGCAGGTGGGAGTCGTGCGCGGCGTCGTAGGCGAGCACCTCGCCCAGGACGTGGTCCACCAGGGCGGCCAGGGTGTCGGTGTCCTCCGGCAGCCACCGGCCCGTCGGGTCCTTGCCGTAGACGACCATCGGCTGCCCCGACTCCACGGCCCGGGTGGCCGCCCAGACGGCCTCGCGCCTGGCCACGCGGGTGGAGGCGCCGGGCGGGAACGGCCGGCTCATGCCCGCGCGGGCGTCCGGGAGCTCGGAGATCGGCCCGGCCAGGGACGGCGGGCCGAGCACGTACAGGTCGTCGCCCCGGCGCAGCAGCAGGTGCGGGTGGTCGGCCAGCGCCCGCCGCAGGCCGTCGTCGCCGGCGGCGCGCACCACGACGAGCACCACGTCGGCCTCCAGCGGCAGCCCCAGCCGGGCCAGGCGGCGGCGCGCGGTGGCCGGGTCGAGCACGTCCTGCAGCAGCTCCGAGAGCGTCTCGGCGCCCTCGCGGCGCAGCGTCTCGCGCTCGTTGCGGGCCATGGCGACCTGGAGCGCGGCCACGGTGGCGATGTGCTGGACCACGGCCAGCCCGGCCGGGCGGGCGCCCTCGCGCTCGAACGCGACCAGGAACCCGGCGGGGCCGCCGGGCGCGGGCACCGGCAGCACGAAGCCGCCGGGGATCGTCGGCGGCGCGTCAGGCTCGGCGGGCAGCACGTCCGGTGACGGCGGCACGGGCACGCCGGGCAGCAGCGGCCGCCCCTGCGGGGTGCACAGGAACACCTGGTAGCCCGACAGCCGCTCCAGCCGTCTGAACAGGGTCGCCGTGTCGAGGTCCTCGGCCGCCAGCCAGCGCAGCGCCCCGAACACCTGGAGCTGCGCCCCCAGCCGGTGGCGGGCGTCCTCCTGCGCGGCCGCCGCCACCTCCTGGGAGACGGCGATGAACGGCACCGCCAGCGGCACCTCCAGCACCGGCATGCCGCGCCGCTCCGCCGTCTCGAAGAACGCCCGGTGCAGCGGCGGCACGTGCAGCTGCGCCGACAGGGCCAGCGCCGAGACGCCGGCGTCGTCCAGCCGCTCCAGGTAGGCGCGCTGGTCGGCGGCGGAGCGGGGCACGCCGATGCCGGTCGTCATGATCATCTCGGCGCCGAGCAGCCACGGTGTCGGGTCGGTCAGCTCGCTCACGTGCGCCCAGGAGACCGACCGCCCGAGCCCCGCCTCGCCCGCCAGCAGGCGCAACTGGAGGGCGGGCGAGCGCAACAGGTCGAGCACCGTCACCTTGTGGTCAGCCACAACCCCCACTGTAGGACTTCGTGACGATTCCAATTGCCGCAGGTCAGAGGCGTAACATTGACTGTGCGCATGACAAAAGGCCCCGTCGACTCCGCCAGAGTCCCCCGTTTCGCCGGGCCCGCCACCTTCGCCCGCCTGCCTCGCATCGACGAGGTCGAGCGCGCGGACGTGGCCGTCGTGGGCGTGCCGTTCGACAGCGGCGTCTCCTACCGCCCCGGCGCCAGGTTCGGACCCGCCGCGGTCCGCGAGGCGTCGCGGCTGCTGCGGCCCTACCACCCCGGGCTGGACGTCTTCCCGTTCGAGCGGGTCCAGGTGGTGGACGCGGGGGACATCGCCGTCAACCCGTTCCGCATCGAGGAGGCGATCGAGAGCATCGAGGAGGCGGCGGGCGCGCTGGACGCCCGGCTCGTCACCATCGGCGGCGACCACACGATCGCGCTGCCGCTGCTCCGCGCCGCCGCCCGGCGGCACGGGCCGGTCGCGCTGCTGCACTTCGACGCCCACCTGGACACCTGGGACACCTACTTCGACGCCGCGTACACGCACGGCACCCCCTTCCGGCGCGCGGTCGAGGAAGGGCTGCTCGACACCGAGGCGCTCGGCCACGTCGGCATCCGCGGCCCGCTGTACGGCAAGAAGGACCTCGACGACGACCGGCGCCTCGGCTTCGGCCTCGTCACCGCGGCCGACGTGCTGCGGCGCGGCCTGGACGAGGTGATCGAGGCGCTGCGTCAGCGCATCGGCGACCGCCCCCTGTACGTGTCGGTCGACATCGACGTGCTCGACCCGGCGCACGCCCCCGGCACCGGCACCCCGGAAGCGGGCGGGCTCACCAGCCGCGAGCTGCTGGAGATCCTGCGCGGCCTGGCCGGGTGCCGCCTCATCGGAGCGGACGTGGTCGAGGTGGCCCCCGCCTACGACCACGCCGAGATCACCTCGGTCGCCGCCTCCCACGTCGCCTACGACCTTGTCAGCCTCCTGGCCCTGCGGGAGAACACATGAGCACCGCCATCACGGAGATCGAGACCCGCGGCATCGACCGCATCCCCGACGCCGAGCGCACCGCCCGCCCGGTGGACCTGTTCAGGGTGTCCTTCGGCGGCGCGAACACGTTCGCCACGTGCGTGCTCGGCGCCTTCCCCATCCTGTTCGGCCTGTCGTTCTGGCAGGGGCTCGCCGCGACCGTGCTCGGCCTGCTGGTCGGCGCGCTCATCCTGGCGCCGCTGTCGCTGTTCGGGCCGCTCAACGGCACCAACAACGCCGTCTCCTCCTCCGCCCACCTGGGCGTGCACGGCCGGATCGTGGGCTCGTTCCTGTCGCTGCTGACGGCGATCGCGTTCTTCTCCATCTCCGTGTGGTCCTCCGGGGACGCGCTGGTCGGCGGCGCCCACCGGCTCGTCGGGCTGCCGGAGTCGGACTTCACCTACGGGGTCGCGTACGCGATCTTCGCGGGCCTGGTGCTCGTGGTGTGCGTGTACGGCTTCCGGTTCATGCTGTTCGTCAACAAGATCGCCGTGGTGGCGGCGTCGGCGCTGTTCGTGCTGGGCGTGTTCGCGTTCGCCGGCGACTTCGACCCGTCCTACCCCGGCGTGCTGGCGCCCGGCGACCCGCTGTTCTGGCCGTCGTTCGTCGGCGCGGCGCTGATCGTGCTGTCGAACCCGGTCTCGTTCGGCGCCTTCCTCGGTGACTGGTCGCGCTACATCCCGGCCGGCACCCCGCGCGGCCGGGTGATGGGGGCCGCGTTCCTGGCGCAGGCGTCCACGATCCTGCCGTTCTTCTTCGGCCTGGCCACCGCGTCGATCATCGCCACCAAGGCCGCCGCGTACATGGACCCGGCCGCGCCCAACTACGTCGGCGGCCTGCTGGCCATCGCGCCGGGCTGGTACTTCGTGCCCGTCTGCCTGATCGCGCTGATCGGCGGCATGTCCACCGGCACGACCTCGATGTACGGCACCGGGCTGGACTTCTCCAGCGTGTTCCCGAGCTTCACGCGGGTGCGGGCGACGCTGTTCATCGGCTCGCTGTCGATCCTGTTCGTCTTCATCGGCCGCTTCACGTTCAACCTCACGCAGAGCATCTCCACCTTCGCCACCCTGATCATCACCTGCACGGCCCCGTGGATGGTGATCATGATGCTCGGGTACGTGACCCGCCGCGGCTGGTACGACCCCGAGGCGCTGCAGGTGTTCAACCGGCGGCAGCGGGGCGGGCGCTACTGGTTCAGCCACGGCTGGAACTGGCGCGGCCTGACCGCCTGGCTGGTCTCGGCGCTGCTCGCGCTGACCACCGTCAACCTGCCCGGGCAGTTCGTCGGGCCGCTCGGCGACCTGGCCGGCGGGGTGGACGTGTCGCTGCCGCTCGGCCTGGTCACGGCGGCGGTGCTCTACCTGGTCCTGCTGCGGCTCTTCCCCGAGCCGCGCGAGGTGTACGGGCCGCTGGGCCCGCGCTGGGTGCGCACGGCGGACACGCCGGTGCCGCCGATCGTGCCCGCCACCGTCCCCGCGCCCGCCTCGACCGTGTGAGGATGACGGCCATGGAGCTGGTCGACCTGTCGGTGCCGATCGTCACCGGGATGCCCGTCTATCCAGGCGATCCGGAGGTGACGATCGAGCCGGCGCTGACCGCCGGCCGCGACGGGGTCAACGTCCTGGCCGTGCATCTGGGCTCGCAGTCCGGGACCCACGTGGACGCGCCGTTCCATCTGGACGACACCCTGCCCGACCTGGACGAGCTTCCGCTGGAGCGGTTCGTGGGGCCCGCCGTGACGGTCGACGCCCGGGGGCTCGCCCCGGGCGCGGCCATCGGGCCCGACCTCTTCCGGGGCGAGCTCGGCCGCATCGTGCTCGTGGCCACCGGGTGGTCGGCCCACTGGGGGACTCCGGCGTACCTCGGTCATCCTCATCTGACCGAGGAGGCGGCGCGGCTGCTGGTGGAGCGGGGCGTGCGGACCGTCGGGATCGACGCGCTGAGCGTCGATCCCACCCCGGCGCGGGACCTCCCCGCGCACCGGGTGCTCTGCGGGGCGCACGCCGTCATCGCGGAGAACCTCAAAGGGCTCGGCCGGCTGCTGGAGGCGCAGGCGTCGGGCCGGTCCGTCGAGGTGTCGATGCTGCCGATCAGGCTGGCGGGCGCCGACGGGGCGCCGGTCAGGGCGGTGGCGCGGCTATCGGGTGCCCCATGAGTAGGTCTGCTTGCGCAGCTTGAGATACACGAAGGACTCGGTGCCGCGGACCGCGGGGATGGCCCTGATCTTGCTGAGGATCTCCAGCAGATGACGGTCGCCCTCGCACACCACCTCGACGATCAGGTCGAAGGAGCCCGCGGTGAGAACCACGTAGTCGATCTCCTCTATAGCCGCCAGCTCGTCGGCGACCGACTCCAGGTCGCCCTCGCAGGTGACGCCGATCATGGCCTGGCGCGGGAAGCCGAGCGTCAGCGGGTCGGTGACGGCGACGATCTGCATGACACCGGCCTCCTGCAGCCGCTGGACCCGCTGGCGGACCGCGGCCTCCGACAGGCCGACGGCCTTGCCGATCGCGGCGTACGGTCTACGCCCGTCGGACTGGAGCTGCTCGATGATCTGCTTGGACAGTTCGTCGAGCACGACCGATCCGGTGGCAGCGTCCTTGCTGCGGCGTACGCGCGGCGGCGTGGTCATGTCGAGGGATCCTCCAACCGGCCGGCATGTTACGGAGGCGTTCCCTCCGGGTTGCCGTCCTGGTGCGACATGGTGTCAGTTCTGGACGATCTGTCAAGCGATTTCGTAGCGATTTGGTATCTTCGCCACGAAATCCCTTGTTTAGATGCGGTTACTCTGTAAGAGTCACCGCAACCTCAACCACCTGCGGCAACACCACCTCAGCAGCCATCTCAACAGGAGGTCATCCCTTGACCGTCCGTCTGCAGAACTTCGTCAACGGTGAGTTCGTGGACGCCAAGAGCGGCCGATTCTCCGACGTCATCGACCCGTGCACCGGAGAGGCCTACCTGCAGGCCCCGATCTCCGGCCCCGAGGACGTGGACGCCGCCTTCGCGGCCGCGGCCGCCGCGTTCGAGTCGTGGGGCGCCACCACCCCGGGCGAGCGGGCCAACCTGCTGCTCAAGGTCGCCGACGCCATCGAGGCGCGGGCCGACGAGATCAACGAGGCGGAGTGCCGCAACACCGGGAAGCCGCTCGCCCGCATGGCCGAGGACGAGACCCCCGTGGCGGCCGACCACTTCCGCTTCTTCGCCGGCGCGGCCCGCACGCTCGAAGGCCCCACGGCCGGTGAGTTCCTCGCCGACCACACCAGCGTCATCCGGCACGAGCCGATCGGCGTGATCGGCCAGGTCACGCCGTGGAACTACCCGATGATGATGGCCGTCTGGAAGATCGCCCCCGCGCTCGCCGCCGGCAACACCGTCGTGCTCAAGCCGTCCGACACCACCCCGGCCTCCACGCTCAAGCTCGCCGAGATCATCGGCAGCGTCCTCCCGCCCGGCGTCTTCAACGTCGTCACCGGCGACCGCGAGACCGGCGCCACCGTGGTGAGCCACCCGACCGCCGCGATGGTGGCGATCACCGGTTCGGTCGGCGCGGGCATGTCCGTGGCCAAGAGCGCCGCCGACGACCTCAAGCGGGTCCACCTGGAGCTCGGCGGCAAGGCCCCGGTCGTGGTCTTCGAGGACGTGAAGGACCTGGCCAAGGCCGCCCAGGACATCGCCGTCGCCGGCCTCTACAACGCCGGCCAGGACTGCACCGCCGCCTGCCGGGTGCTGGTCCAGGAGAGCGTGCACGACGAGTTCGTGGCCGCGCTGGCCGAGGCCGCCGCCGCCACGGTGACCGGCGACCTGTCCAACGAGGACGCGCTGTACGGTCCGCTCAACAACGAGAACCAGCTCGCCCGCGTCCAGGGCTTCATCGACCGCGCCCCCGCGCACGCCAAGGTGCTCACCGGCGGGCAGCGGGTCGGCGACCGCGGCTACTTCTTCGCCCCCACCGTCGTCGACGGGCTCAAGCAGGACGACGAGATGGTGCAGAACGAGGTGTTCGGCCCGGTCATCACCGTCCAGACCTTCACCGACGAGGCCGACGCGCTGGCCAAGGCCAACGACGTCAGGTACGGCCTCAGCGGCTCGGTGTGGACCTCCGACCACGGCCGCGCCATGCGGATGTCGAACAAGCTCGACTTCGGGGTGGTCTGGGTGAACACCCACATCCCGTTCGTCTCGGAGATGCCGCACGGCGGCTTCAAGCACTCCGGGTACGGCAAGGACCTCTCGGTGTTCGGCCTGCACGACTACACCAGGGTCAAGCACGTCATGCACTACATCGGCGAGTAGTACGAAATATCGCGATAAGCAAGTACAAAGGGAACCCCCGGATATGGCCGAGCAGAGTCCTCCCGACACCCCGCCCCAGACCCCGCCCGACACCCCGACTGACAGCGCGATCGAACTAGAGGACGTCGTCAAGGAGTACGTCTCGCACGGCGAGGTCGTCCAGGCGGTCAAGGGCGTCACGCTTGACATCGCCGAGGGAGAGTTCTTCTCCCTCCTCGGCCCGTCCGGCTGCGGCAAGACCACCACCATGCGCATGATCGCCGGCTTCGAGGAGCCGTCCAAGGGCGTGATCCGGCTGCACGGCCGGGACGTCACCGACGTGCCGCCGAACAAGCGCGACGTGAACATGGTCTTCCAGTCCTACGCGCTGTTCCCGCACATGAGCGTGTGGGACAACGTGGCCTTCGGGCTGAAGCAGAAGAAGACGCCGCAGGACGAGATCAAGCGGCGGGTCGAGGAGATGCTGGCCATCGTCGACCTGACCGGCCGCGAGAAGCGCCGCCCGCGCGAGATGTCGGGCGGCCAGCAGCAGCGCGTCGCGCTGGCCCGCGCGCTGGTCAACCGGCCACGCGCGCTCCTGCTCGACGAACCGCTCGGCGCCCTCGACCTCAAGCTGCGCCAGGCCATGCAGCTGGAACTCAAGCGCATCCAGCGGGAGGTCGGCATCACGTTCGTGTACGTGACGCACGACCAGAACGAGGCGCTGACGATGAGCGACCGGATCGCCGTCATGAAGGACGGGCTCATCGAACAGCTCGCCCCGCCGCGCGAGATCTACGAGCGGCCGGCGACCACCTTCGTGGCGGGCTTCATCGGCACCTCCAACCTCCTGACGGGCACCGCCACCGGCGGCGTGCTGAAGCTCGGCGGCGGCCGGGTGCTGGTGCCCGGCAGGGAGGGCGAGGTGGCGGTGACCGTCCGCCCCGAGAAGATCACCCTCGCCACGCAGGAGCCCACGGGCGACGTGAGCGCCCTGCCAGGAACCGTGTCCGAGGTGGTCTACCTCGGCACGTACAACAGCTACGCCGTGAAGCTCGCCGACGGGGCCGACATCACGGTGTTCGAGCAGAACGCGCACGACGCGACGGTCACGGCGGAGCGGGGAGACTCCGTCTGGCTGTCCTGGCAGGCGCAGCACTCATATGTGATGGGAAGTTGATAGCACGTCATGAAACACCTGCATTCCCCCGCCCTCGTGCGGGGTATGACCCAGCCCCGCACCCGCCGCGACGTCTTCCGGCTCGCGGGCCTGTCCGCCGCCGGTCTCGCCCTGTCCGCCTGCGGCGTCCAGGGACAGAAGGCCGAACCCCCCAAGGCCGACGCGGTCGCCGACTACTGGGCCCAGCAGAAGAAGAACGGCAAGGTCGTCTTCGCCAACTGGCCCGAGTACATGCCCGAGGACCACGGGCCGCTGAAGAAGTTCCAGCAGGAAACCGGGATCTCCTATGAGTACAAGGAGGTCATCAACGAGAACACGGAGTTCTTCGGCAAGGCCGACCCGGTGCTCCGCGCCGGTCAGCCGCTCGGCTACGACATCGTGGTCATGACCAACGGCATCCAGCTCCAGCACATGTTCACGCTGGGCTACGCGGTCATGCTCGACCAGTCGAAGATGCCGAACTTCCAGGCCAACGCGGGAGAGGCGTACAAGAACCGCGCCTACGACCCGGGCAACAAGTACACGATGCCGTTCGCCTCGGGCATCACCGGCATCGCGTACAACACCAAGTACGTCAAGGACAAGATCACCAGCATCGACGCCCTGTTCGACGCCAAGTACGAGGGCCGGGTCGGCATGATGGCCGACGCCCAGGAGATCGCCAACTTCGGCATGATCGCCCTCGGCGTCGACCCGGAGACCTCGACCGAGGACGACTGGAAGAAGGCCGGGGAGAAGCTCAAGGCCCAGCGTGAAGCCGGGATCGTGCGCAAGTACTACAACCAGGACTACATCGACGCCGTGTCCCGCGGCGACGTCTGGCTGACGATGGCCTGGTCCGGTGACGTGTTCCAGCGGCAGCTCGCGGGCGAGCCGGTCGCGTTCGTGGTGCCCGAGGAGGGCGGCACGATATGGACCGACAACATGCTCATCCCCAAGGGCGCGGCCAACCCGGTGGACGCCATGACGCTCATGGACTTCCTCTACAAGCCGGAGATCGCCGCCGAGCTGGACGAGTACATCCAGTTCGTCACGCCCGTGCCGGCCGTCCAGGACCTGCTGCGGAAGAAGGCCGAGAGCGCGTCCGGCGAGGACAAGAAGGCGCTGCTCGACATGGCCGAGAGCCCGCTGATGTTCCCCACCGAGGCCGACTACGCCAAGCTCCGCAGCTACACGCCGCTCACCACGGCCAAGGAGCAGGTGTTCAACCCGATCTTCCAGTCCGTCACCCAGGCCTAGGTCATGAGGCGTCTGACCCCCTACCTGCTCGCGCTGCCGAGCTGGATGTGGCTGGCGATCTTCCTGGTGGTGCCGCTGGCGGCGATGGCGTCGGTGTCGTTGCAGACCGGGAACGTGATCGACGGCTTCGTCATGACGTTCAGCTTCTCCAACTACGGCGACGCCCTCGGCACCTACAGCACCCAGCTGGTCCGCTCGCTGGGCTACGGCGCGGCGGCGACGGCGGCCATGCTGGTGATCGGCTACCCGGTCGCCTACTGGATCGCGTTCAAGGGCGGCAACCGCAAGTCGGTCTACCTCTTCCTGTTGCTGCTGCCGTTCTTCGTGTCGTTCGTGCTGCGGACGATCTCCTGGGGCTTCCTGCTGGCCGACGACGGCATCCTGCTCGGCACGCTGAAGGGCTGGGGGGTGCTGGGCGCCGACTTCCACGTGCTCGCCACCTCGTTCGCGGTGATCGCGGGCCTGACGTACAACTGGCTGCCGTTCATGATCCTGCCGATCTACGTGTCGCTGGAGCGGGTGGACCCGCGCCTGGTAGAGGCGGCGCAGGACCTGTACGCGTCGCGCGGCACCGCCTTCCGCAAGGTGGTGCTGCCGCTGTCGCTGCCGGGCGTGTTCGCCGGGGTGCTGATGACGTTCGTGCCGGCCACGGCCGACCCGGTCAACGCCCAGGTGCTCGGCGGGACCGGCAACACCATGATCGGCAACATCATCCAGACCGAGTACCTGGTCAACAACGACTACCCGACGGCCTCGGCGCTGTCGTTCACGCTGATGGCGGTGCTGCTCGTGGGCATCTTCGTGTACGCCCGGGTGCTCGGCACCGACAATGTGCTGGAGGCGGCGGCGCGATGAGCGGAGCACGGGGCCGGTTCGGCGACCGGCTGCTGAAGGCGTACACCTGGCTGATCATCCTGTGGCTGGCCGCGCCCATCGCCGTCATGATCGCGTTCGGCTTCAACGACAAGCAGAGCAAGTCGAACGCCACCTGGCAGGGTTTCACGTTCAAGTGGTACGGGGAGCTGTTCGCGATCCCCGACCTGAGCAGGGCCCTGATCAACTCGCTGGTCATCGCGCTGGCCAGCACGGTCATCACCGTGGTCATCGGCACCATGCTCGGGCTGGCCCTGGGCCGTCACCGGTTCCGGGGCCAGGGGGCGACGAACTTCCTGGTGTTCGCCGCGATCTCCACGCCCGAGCTGGTCATGGGCGCCTCGCTGCTGTCGCTGTTCGTCTCGGCGAACGTCCCGCGCGACCAGATCACGATCACGATCGCGCACGTGCTGTTCTCGCTGGCGTTCGTGACCGTGACCGTGCGGGCCCGCGTGGTCACCCTGGACCCGTCACTGGAGGAGGCGGCCAAGGACCTCGGGGCGGGGCCGTGGGCCACCTTCCGCCTGGTCACGCTGCCGTCCATCCTGCCCGGCGTGCTCGCCGGCGCGATGCTGGCGTTCGCGCTGTCCATCGACGACTACGTGGTGACGAGCTTCGTCAACGGCTCCACACTCACCTTCCCGCTGTGGATCATCGGCTCGGTGAAGACCGGGATCCCGCCGCAGGTGAACGTCATGGGTACGCTGATCTTCGGCGTCGGCGTGCTGATCGCGATCATCAACGCGGTGGCGGCCAGGCGCCGCACCTGAACCCGTCCGGAACCCCCCGCCCGCCGCGGGGGGTTTTCGGCACTGCTCAGAAAGAACACCGGCAAAGAACAGGGAGGCGAGATCGGATTCCGGCGGGGGGAACCCGCGCGTGATCACCCTATTGGTCCCGCGATTTTCAACTCTTCATAGACACCGTAAGGGAAGTGGGATTTGTGGATCCGCTGAAGGCGCTGGCTGACGCGGAGCGCAAGCCGTACTGGCTGGACAGCCCGGCCAGACCTGAGCCGCGACCGCGGCTCTCCGGACACACCACCGCCGACCTGGTCGTCGTCGGCGGCGGCTTCTCGGGCCTGTGGACGGCCCTGATGGCCAAGGAACGCGACCCCTCGCAGGACGTGGTGCTGCTGGAGGGGCGCAGGATCGGCTGGGCGGCCTCCGGCCGCAACGGCGGGTTCTGCATGGCGACCCTCACGCACGGCCTGGCCAACGGCCTGGAGCGCTGGCCGGACGAGCTCGACCGGCTGGAGCGCATGGGGGTGGAGAACCTCGACGAGATCGAGGCGACACTCCGCCGCCACGACATCGACTGCTCCTTCGAGCGCACCGGCGAGCTGAACGTCGCCACCGAGCAGTGGCAGCTCGACTCCCTCTACGAGCACCTCGACCTGATCGAGGAGCTCGGCCTGGACTACGTGCCGCTGGATCGGGAGCGGCTCCGCGCCGAGATCGACTCGCCCACCTACCTGGGCGGGCTGTGGGACCGCAGCGGCTGCGCCATGCTCGACCCGGCCCGGCTGGCGTGGGGCCTGCGCGAGGCGTGCGTGCGGCTCGGGGTGCGGGTGCACGAGCGCAGCCCGGTCCGCTCGCTGGACGACGACGGCACGACGATCACCCTGCGCACCCCGCACGGGTCGGTCACCGGCCACAGGGTCGCGCTCGGCACCGGCGTGTTCCCGCCGCTGCTGCGCCGGCTCAAGCACTTCGTGGTGCCCGTGTACGACTACGCGCTGATGACCGAGCCGCTCAGCGACGCCCAGCTGGGCCAGATCGGGTGGCGCAACCGGCAGGGCGTGGGCGACGCCGCCAACCAGTTCCACTACTACCGGCTGACCGACGACAACCGCATCCTGTGGGGCGGCTACGACGCGGTCTACTACAACGGCGGCCTGGTCAAGCCGGAGTACGAGCAGCGCGACGAGACCTTCGTCAAGCTGGCCCGGCACTTCTACGACACCTTCCCGCAGCTCTCCGACGTGCGCTTCACCCACCGGTGGGGCGGCGTGATCGACACCTGCAGCAGGTTCAGCGCCTTCTACGGGCAGGCCCACGGCGGGCGCCTGGCCTACGCGGTCGGCTACACCGGCATGGGCGTCGGCGCCACCCGCTTCGGCGCGAACGTCATGCTCGACCTGCTGGCGGGCGAGCGGACCGAGCGCACCGAACTGCGCATGGTACGGGAGAAGCCGATGCCGTTCCCGCCCGAGCCGGTCCGCTCGGGCGTCATCCAGTTCACCCGCTGGTCGATCGCCAAGGCCGACGAGCAGCAGGGCAAGCGCAACCTGTGGCTGCGCACGCTGGACCGGATGGGGCTGGGCTTCGACTCCTAGCGGCGGCGGGCCCGCGGCGTGCCCCGCCGCGGGCCCGGTCTCTCACACTGGAGGGATGAGGATGGAGTTCGCCGTGGACGGCCTGCCGCTGGTCGGCGACCTGCGGGTGCCCGACGGTACGCGACCGCTCCCCGCCCTGGTCCTGACCGGGCCGCTCAGCGGGGTGCGCGACCAGGTGACCGGCCGGTACGCGGAGCTGCTGGCCGCCCAGGGGTTCGTCACGCTGGCCTTCGACCACCGCAACTGGGGCGAGTCGGGCGGGGAGCCGCGCTGCCACGAGGACCCGCAGGGCAAGCTGCACGACCTGCGGGCGGCGGTGTCGTTCCTGCGCTCGCGGCCGGAGGTCGACGCGGAGCGGATCGGCGTGGCCGGCATCTGCCTGGGCGCCGGCTACGCGCTCAAGTTCGCCGCCTTCGACCCCCGGGTCAAGGCGTTCGCCGGGATCGCGGGGGCGTACCACAACCCGTACACGACGCGGACGGACGCGGACTACCAGGCCAGGCTGGCCGCCCTCACCGACGTGCTCGAACGGCAGGACCTGGGCGGGCCCGTGGCGTACCTCCCGGCGGTGGCCGAGGAGGGGGAGGCCGCCATGCCCGGCGCCGAACTCCTCGACTACTACGGCACCGGCCGCTCCGCCTCCGCCCACTGGGTCAACCGGGTGACCAGCGCGAGCGTCCGCGAGCTGATGACGATGGACAACATGATCGGCGCCGACTTCCTGTCGCCCAGGCCGGCGCTCCTCGTGCACGGCGTGGCCGACCGGTTCTGCTCGCCCGAAGGCGCCGAGGAGGCGTTCAAGCGGCTGGACGAGCCGAAGCGGCTGGTCTGGCTGGACGCCAGGCGGCACACCGATCTGTACGACCGCGAACCGTACGTGACGCAGGCCGTCGCGGCGACGGCGGAGTTCCTGCGCGAGCACCTGTGAGGTGACGCCGCCTCCCGGCGGGGGTCAGTGCGTCCGCGCGAGGTCCTCCTCGGGGATGACCTTGGGCACGCCGCGCAGCCCCGCCAGCGCCAGCGCCGCCACCACCACGAGCATCGCCGACGTGGTCAGCGCCGTGACGCTCACGGCCTCGACGAACGCCTCCCGCGCCGCCACGACGAGCTGACCGGCCTGCGCGGCGGGCAGCGACTCGGCGACGGTCAGCGCCCCGGCGATGGACTCGCGCGCCGCCTCGTCCGGCACCCCGGCGGGCACCTGGAGACGCCCGGCGTACGTGCTGTTCAGCAGCGTGCCGAGGATCGCGATGCCGAGGGCGCCGCCCAGCTCGAACGAGGTCTCCGAGACCGCCGCCGCGGCCCCCGCGCGTTCCTTGGGCGCGGTGGCCAGCACGTTGTCGTTGTTGACGGTGAACGCCAGCCCGATGCCCATGCCGCCCACGATCATGGCGCAGGCCATGACCGGGTAGCTGACCTTCAGGCCGAGGGTGGAGTAGAAGAAGAACGCCCCCGCGTTCATCAGCAGCCCGAGCGCCACGACGCCGTTCCTGCCGATCAGGTTCACCAGCGAGCCGGCCAGCACGCCGCCGATCGCCCCGCTCAACCCGCCGGGCAGGCCCGCGAGCCCCGCCTGCAGCGGCGACCAGCCCAGCACGAGCTGGAAGTACCAGGCGAAGATCAACGACATGGCCATCATCGTGAAGATCGCCAGCAGGTTGGTGCCGATGGACGCGGAGAACGCGCGCCGCCTGAAGAGCCGCACGTCGATCAACGGCTCGGCCAGCCGCGTCTGCCGCAGGACGAACGCCAGCAGGCAGCCCACCCCCAGCAACCCCGCCACCGGCACGTCCACGTGCGCCAGGCCCTTGTCGGCCGCCTCCTTGACCGCGTAGATGACGGCCACGATCCCGGCGAACGACAGCGCCACGCTGAGCAGGTCGATGCGGCCCGGCGACGGGTTGCGCGACTCCGGCAGCACCCGGACGCCCGCGACCACGATCAACGCCATGATCGGCAGATTGATCAGGAACACCGAGCCCCACCAGAAGTGGTCCAGCAGCAGACCGCCGACCACCGGGCCGAGCGCGAACCCGGCGGCGCTCATCCCGCTCCAGATCCCGACGGCGGTGGTGCGCTCCGCCGGTTCGGTGAACACGTTCCTGATGATCGAGAGCGTGGACGGCATGATCGTCGCGCCCGCCACGCCCAGCAGCGCCCGCGCCGCGATGAGCAGCTCCGGGTTCGGCGCGTACGCGGTGACCGCGGAGGCCGCGGCGAACGCGACCGCGCCCATCAGCAGCAGCCGCTTGCGGCCGACGCGATCGCCGACGTTGCCCATCGTGATGAGCAGGCCCGCGAGCGCGAACCCGTAGACGTCGCCGATCCACAGCAACTGGGTGGAGGACGCGCCGAGGTCGGCGACCAGCCGCGGCAGGGCCAGGTGCAGGACCGTGAGATCCACGGACAGGAGGAGGGTGGCCAGGCAGCAGATCGCCAGGCAGGACCATTTCTTCTTCATGCGGTCCACGGTCACGGTGCCCGCTGACCGCGGGCCTACCGTCCGCTGACCGCTTCCGCCGCGGCCGTCAGCCCGGCGCTGATCCGCTCCCTCAGCTCGCTCACGCTGTACCAGGCCGTGGGGCACTCCTCGCGGGCCTGCTCCAGCCAGGTACGGGCGCCGGCCGCGTCGCCCACCGCGAGCGCCACCTCGCCCAGCCCGCAGTGCGCCCTGGCCAGCATGTCGGTCGAGCCGACCCGCCGGGACAGGTCCGCGGCCGTCTCGTACGTCGCCCGCGCCCGCTCCAGCTCGCCGGTGCGGGCCAGCGCGTCGGCACGCCGGCACAGGCCCTCCGCGACGTCGGCCGGCGCGCCCAGCTCTCGCGCCACCTCCAGCGCGGCGTCCGCCATGGCCAGGGCGGTCGCGTGGTCCCCCTGCTCAGCGGCCAGGTCGGCGAGGGCGGACAGCGCCAGCATGGTGCCCCAGCGCTCGCCCATGGCGCGGAAGGCGGCCAGCGAACGCTCGAACTCCGCCCGAGCCCTGCCTTCCTGGCCCCCGAACTGCAGCAGGAACCCGTACCCGCAGCCGGTGAGCGCCGTCGACCAGGGTGACATGCTCACCGCCGCGGTCAGCTCGCGCAGCTCCGCGACCGTGGACACGTCCGGGGGCGGGCCGGTGAACATGGACAGCAGCAAGGTGAGGAACTCCAGCCTGGCCGGTATGTAGTCGGTGGTCCGGGAGGGGCGCAGCGCTTCGAGCCGCTCGTTGAGCCAGTCACCGTTCACGCCGTTCCAGGCCGCCACGAGCACGCACATGGCGTACTCCTCCTCCAGGCCCGCCGGCGTGGTCTCGCCGACACGGTCCAGCAGCTCCCGCCCGAGGGCCGAACTGACCGTCCGGTGTCCGCGCATCCACCAGTAGCAGGCGCAGAAGCCCACCAGCCGCAGCGCCGTCTCCAGCCGGCCCGACTCGGTCGTCCAGCGTACGGCGGCGTTGAGGTCGTCGCTCTCCGCGTCCAGACGGGCCAGCCACTCCAGCTGCTCGGCGCGGCGCAGATGGCCGTCGGCTTCGACCGCGAGGTTCAGGTAGTAGGCGGCGTGCGCCTCGCGGATCGCCTCCGCCTCCCCGGCCTCCTCCAGCCGCTCGGCGCAGAACGCGCGGATCGTCCCCAGCATGCGGAAGCGGCCGTCCACGGCCTCCACCAGGGACTTCTCCGCCAGCGAGAACAGCAGCTCCTCGGGCAGCCCGCACACCCGCTCGGCCGCCTCGGCGGTCGCGCCGCCCGCGAACACCGTCAGCCTTCCCGCCATCCGCTGCTCGTCCCCGTCCAGCAGATCCCAGCTCCACGCCACCACGGCGCGCAGCGTCTGGTGACGCGGCAGCGCCGTCCGGCTGCCACGCGCCAGCAGCCGGAACCGGTCGTCCAGCCTGGCCGCCACCTCCGCCACCGGCAGCGTGCGCAGCCGGGCCGCCGCCAGCTCGATGGCCAGCGGCAGACCGTCCATGGCGTGGCAGATGCGGATCACCTGCTCGGCGTTGTCCGGGGTGACCGCGAAGCCCGGACGCACGGCCGCCGCCCGGTCGGCGAACAGCCGTACCGCCGCATAGCCCAGCGGGTCCGGCGCGTCGGGCGGAGGCAGGCGCAGCGGCGCGACCGGCACCAGCGACTCACCGGTGATGCCCAGCCCCTCCCGGCTGGTGGCCAGCACCCGCAGCCCCGGGCACGACCCCAGCAGCGTGTCGGCCAGCCGCGCCACCGCCTCGACCACGTGCTCGCTGTTGTCCAGGATGAGCAGCAGGTCACGGCCGGCCAGCGCGGCGACCAGCCGCTCGGCCGGCTCCAGCCGGGGCGGCTCCGGCCGGTGCCGGTCGCGGATGCCCAGCGCGGTCAGCACCGCGGGCGTCACCTCGGACTCCGCGGTGAGGGGGGCGAGCTGCACCAGGCACACGTCGCCCTCGGCCCGCTCGGCCACCTCCAGCGCCAGCCGCGTCTTCCCCGCGCCGCCGGGCCCGACCAGGGTGACCAGCCTGGACGCGGCCAGTTCCGCGCTCACCTGCCGCAGCTCCTCACCCCGACCCACGAAACTCGTCAGCTGCGCCCGTGTCCCCAGCTTGACCCCCTCACGGCCCCCGCGACCCGCCGCACCCACGCCCCCCTCGGATCCTTCCGGCGCTCCACCCACCGGACCACCTACAGGACCACCCACGGCGCCGCTTATCGGGCCGTCCGTTGTGCGGGAGGCGTCGTCGGGGATGGGAGGGGCGGCCGGTCCCAGGGCCGGGTCGGCGCGCAGGACCGCCAGATGGGCCGCCGTCAGCTCCGGTCCCGGCTCGAGGCCCAGCTCGTCGCGGAGCACGCGCCGCCCTTCCGCGTACGCGGCCAGGGCCTCGGCCTGCCGGCCGCTTCCGTACAGGGCGCGCATGAGCTGGGCGCGCGGCCGCTCGCGCAGCGGGTGGTCGGCGACGAGCTGGCGCAGCTCGGCGACCAGCTCACGGTGCCGGCCCAGCTCCAGGTCCGCCTGCGTGCGGTCCTCGACCGCCGTCAGCCGCAGCTCCGACAGCCGGGCCGCCGCCGCGCCCGCGTGCGGCGCGTCGGCCAGCGGCCTGCCCCGCCACAGCGCCAGCCCTTCGCGCAGCAGCGCCGCCGCCCGCCGCGCGTCTCCGGAGCCGAGCGCCCGCCGGCCCTCGGCGGCGAGCCGCTCGAACCGGATCGCGTCCACGTCCATCGGGTCGGCCACCAGCCGGTAGCCCGCCGGGTGGAACTCGACCCGGTCGCGCCCCAGCGCCCTGCGCAGCCGCGACACCTGCGACTGCAGCGCGTTGGCCACGCCTTCCGGCGGCTCCTCCCCGTACAGCCCGGTGGCGAGCCGGTCGGCGTCGATCACCCGCCCCGGCTCCAGCGCCAGCAGCGCGAGCAGCGCGCGGACCCGCGGACCGCCGATCGGGATGGCGGTCCCGTCGGCACCCCGCACCGCGGTGGGGCCGAGGATCTCGAAGCGCATGCCCCGATTATCCCGGCCAGAGCGGCACTCCCACGAGGCCCCGGCCCGCCGTACCCCGCCCCGCCCGGCCCGTCTGCCCTCACCTCAACGGCCTGGGGTTCGTGGCCCTGGTCCGTCCGCCTTCACTTCGCCCGCTGAGGGCTCATCGGGCCAGGACCGCCGTCACCACGCCGGTGGCCAGTGCCGTCGCGTGGCGGTCGGCGGGGCATGGTCGCACGCCCGCTCCGAACGTCAGGTGCGGCTCGCCGTCGCGGTTGGCGCGGACCAGGTCGATCCGGACCTCGGCGCCGGTCTCCCGGTCCAGCCGCCGCGTCACGGTGAGCGGCGGGTCCAGCCGGAGCGTCCGTTCCAGCGCCCGCGGCACGTCGTCACCCGGCCGGGCCTGCCGCAGCGCGTTGCGGATGAGCCCTTCGGTGGCGTCGTGCGCCTGGAGCAGCAGCGTGACGCGGGCCACCGCGTCCTCGGCGGGACCGCGGCCCGCGAACAGGTCCCGGACCGCCGCGTCGGCCTCCGGCGTCTCCTCGCCGGACAGGTAACCGGGGGCGGCGGCGCGCACGGCCGCGGCCAGGCCGGGGTCACGGAAGCCCAGGGCGTGGCCGAGCACCGTCACGGGGACGCCTTCCCAGCGCCCGTCCCGTTCCAGCGTCAGGTCCCTGGCGGCGTCATGGAGCGCGTCCGGGTCGAGGGCGGCGAGCAGGTCCTCCAGCAGGCGCCGCCGTCGCGCGTGCGCCTGCCCGGTGCTGAACCGGGAGGCGCGGGCGCGCAGCCAGGCGAGCGTCCCCTCCGGCGCGTCCTGCCTGACCGGGGGCGGGATGTAACGGCTGTCGGCGAGCACCGCGAGGGCCTCGGCGTGACGGGTGATGACGACCATGCGGCCACGTTAGGCGGCAAGTCCTTCGACCCCGGTCGAAACGTCGTCAGGCGGCCAGCCGCTCGGGGCGTTCCTCCACGGCCGAGGTGGGGACGGGCGCGGCGGCGGGCCGCGGCGTCGCGACCGCCATGACCGCCAGCAGCGCCATGTCCGCCACCACCACGGCCCGCTCCAGCAGCCCGTAATAGCCCTCCCCGCCGATCCACACCGAGGTGACGGAGGCGGGATGTGCGGCCAGGTACGCCGCCAGCATCAGCGCGGCGGCCACCGCCAGCGCCCTGACGGCGCTCCAGCGCACCGCGCCGGCCCGCCCGCGCGCCAGCGCCCAGCCCGCCACCGGCAGGGTGGTGAAGACCACGGCTGCGGACCAGCGGTGGACCTCCCCCGTCAGCGACTTCAGCTCGGCCGTGGCCGGATCGGTCGGGAAGATCCCGCTGAGCATCAGCCCGGCCGCCGCGGCCAGCAGCAGCACCCGGCTCGCCGCCGTGCCGCGCGGGTCCGACGCGACCAGCCCGTACGCGAGGGACAGGCACCCCGCGGCCAGCGCGAGCATCCCGAGGAGCGTCGGCGCCATCCCGCCCGGCACCAGCGCGTAGTGGCTGAGCAGCGGCTGGGCGGGCAGCGCCAGCTCGGCGTAGCCCAGGGCGCAGGCGGACGTCAGCGTCGCCGTGACGGAGACGGCGATGGCGGCCCGTACGGTCATCTGGTCACCTCGTCATAGATCTGCTCGAACCGGGCGAGCGACGTCCGGTGGTCGTGGGAGAGCGCGAGCGCGCGGCCGGCGAGGCCGAGCCGCTCGCGCAGGTCGCCGTCGGCCAGGATGGCGGTCAGGTGACGGGCCAGGGCCGGCACGTCACCGGGCGGGAACAGGTAGCCGTTGTCGCCGTTCACCAGGTGCGGCAGCGCCATCGCGTCGGCCAGCACCACCGGCAGGCCGGTCGCCATCGCCTCCAGGGTGGCGATGCTCTGCAGCTCGGCCACGCTCGGCATCGCGAACACGTCCGCGGCCGCGTACGCCTGCGGCATCTTCTCGTCGGCCACGAACCCGAGGAATGACACGTTCCCGGCCACCCCGATCCTGTCGGCGAGCCTCTCCAGTTCGTCGCGCTGGTTGCCGCGGCCGACGAGCGCGAGCTGGGCGTCGACGTCGTTCAGCACGTACGGCATGGCCCGGACGAGGTCAGCGAGCCGCTTCTCCTCGTCGAGCCGGCCGACGAACAGCACGGTCGGCCGGTCGGGCAGGCCGAGCAGTTTGCGCGCCCACGCCTTCGGCTCGGCGTGCGGGTGGAAGCGGGTCAGGTCGATGCCGCAGGAGACGGCCTCGACCTCGCGGTCGAAGCCCTGCTCGGCGAGGAGGGCGGCGGCCAGCGGAGTGGGCGTGGTGACGCGGTCGGCCTTGCGGTACACCCGGCCGAAGTCGCGCCAGGCCAGCCGGCCCGCGCCCCGGCGCAGCCGTTCGGGGACGCGGCCGAACTGGAAGAGGTTGTCGGGCATGAAGTGGTTGGTGGCGACGACCGGGACGCCGCGGCGGCGCGCGGCGGCCAGGGCGGCCCGGCCGACGACGAAGTGGCCCTGGGTGTGCAGCACGTCGGGGTCGATGGCGGCCATCAGCCGGTCCAGCCGCGTGGGGACCGTGACCCGCATCGTCGGATGGACGAGCAGCGGCGCCGACCGCAGCCGGTGCACGATCACGCCGTCGACCACGTCGGCGGCGGCCGGGCCGAGGTCCGACTGGCACACCACGTGCACCTCGTTGCCGCGCTCGGCGAGGCCGGCGGCGAGCCGGTGGGTGAAGTAGGCCGTGCCGTTCACGTCGGGCGGGTACGTGTCGGTCGAGATCATGATCCGCCGCGGGCGGTCGGGCACGGGGAAGAGCTCGGCGTCCGGGCGGGTCCGGTGCAGGGGCATCGCCATGGTGGGGTGACTCCTCAGCTTTCAGAGATGCGTCCGGCCCGGAGAGGCCGGTTTTCGAGCGGGGTCGTACGGGCGAGCGCGACGGTCCCGGCGGCGGCCAGCGCCGCCGCCGCGATCGGGACCGGGCCGGTGGGGAGGGGCTCGCCGAGCAGCAGCGCGCCGAACGCCACCGCGGTGACGGGGTCGGCGATCTGCAACGCGGCGAAGGAGACGCCGAAGTGGCCGACGGCGTAGGCGCGCTGCAGCATCATGAGCGCCAGCAGCGCGGGGACGGGCAGTGCCAGCAGGTAGGCCCAGTTCCAGCCGCCGTCCACCAGCACCCGCACCAGCGTGGCCGTGGCGCCGTACAGGACTCCGGAGGCCGTGGCCAGCAGCGCGGCCCGGCCCGCCGGGGACGCCGGCCGCGACCCGGCCCACAGCAGGGCCGCCGCGGCTCCGGAGAGGCCGAGCAGGGTGAACAGTTCCCCGAGGTCGAGCCGCACCGGCCCCGCCGACTCGGGCACCATCAGGACGAGGCCGATCAGCCCCGCCGCGACCACGGCCGCCGCACCCAGCTCGGACGTGGTGGGCCTGCGGCCGTGCAGGGTGGCCGCGATCGGCAGCGCGAACAGGAGGCTGGCCACCCCCATCGGCTGGACCACGGTCAGCGGGCCGAGACCGAGCGCCACGATGTGCAGCCCGCCGCCGGCCAGGATGGAGGCCCCGCCCAGCAGCCAGCGTGGCCGCCGCAGCAGCTCCAGCATCTTCGGCCGGTCCGCGCCAGCCGCGCCGTTCGCGCCGACCGCCTCGAACTGCTGCAGCGCGGCCCCGAGCGCGAAGAACAGGGAGCCGATCAGGGCGATCACCGCGGCCGGTACCGTCGTCATGCCGCACTCCTTTCAAGCCGCATGCTCACCCGGCCAGGTCAAACCGACGTGTCCGAGGGGAGTCGCGCGGGGGAAACCCCGATGGCGCGCCGCCTGCGCAGCCAGCGGACGAGCTCCACGGCGGCGGTGACGCCGACCGCGAGGCCCAGCCCGAGCAGCAGGCCCTTGAGGGGGTCGCGCTCGAACGCCATCCCGCCGAAGAACCCGATCAGCCCCGAGTACAGCCCCCACGAGATCGCCGCTATCGCGTCGAAGAACGCGAAGGAGCGCCGCGGGTAGCGGACGGCGCCCATGGTGAGCGTGGTCGCGGTCCGCCCGCCGGGGATGTAGCGGGCGACCACCAGCACCAGGCCGCCGCGCTCGGCGAGGGCGCCGTGCGCCCACACCATCGCCTTGCGCCCGCGCAGCCGTCCGCCGCCCTTGAGCCCGAGCAGGTAGGAGATGTGGTCGCCGGCGAACGCGCCGGCCGCGGCCACGACGATCACCAGGGCGAGGTTCGGCTCGCCGGTCGCCGCGAACACCCCGGCGGTGATCACCGAGGTCTCCGCCGGCACGATGGGGAAGAACCCGTCGAGCAGGGAGAGCGCGAAGAGCGCCAGGTAGAGCCAGGGCGACGACATCACCTGCTGGAGGAACTCCAGGACGGTGTGCGACATCAGTGAACTCCGATCGGTAGGCGCGCCCTCTCACCCTGGCCGCGAGAGGTGCCGGCGGACATCGGGGATGTCCCGGGGTCGGACGCGGGCTCGTCCCCGAGCGAGGTCAGGGCCGTACGCCGCGAACCTAAGGACCCCGCGGGTCCCGGCACATCGGCCGATCGGCACGCGCCGACCCCGACTTTCGTCAGGGCGGGCGGTGCGACCTCCGGCGGGCACCTCCTGATCCAAGCGGACTCGCGGGCCCCGCACACCGGTGCGGGCATCCGTCTTGGCGGTGGGGCCCGCCCTACCGCCGGGGGGAGGGATCGGGCCACCTGACGTTCGTCAGGGCCGGGTCCTGACTTTCGGGGGCGGTGGCCGCCCGTGGGCGGCGGCTACCGTGGCGGGCGTGAAGGGACTGCGTCGCGAGGACGGCCGGCAGGTGTTGAAGGACGTGCTCCTGTGGGGGGCGCTGGCGATCGTGGTCATGGCCCTGGGGCCCGACCCGCTGACGGACGCGGGGGCGTTCTCCGCGGTCACCGGGCCCCGGCTGGCGCTGGCGGGGGCCGCGGTGCTCGTCGGCCGCCGGTGGCCGGCGGCGGCGGTGGCGCTGCTGCTGCCGCTCGGGCCGTGGGAGTTCGGCGAGGCGCTGGCGACCTCCGACCTCACCTGGCTCGTCCCCGGAGCCACCGAGGTGAAGGTCGTCCCGTTCTCGCCGGTGTCGCCGTTCGTCATCTGGTACGCCTACCTCACCGGGCGCCGGGTGCCCTTGGGGTCGTCGCCGCAGGGCACCGGGGTCATCGCGGGAGGCGGCGCGATCGCCGTCATCGGCGTCGTCCTCGTCCTCGCCGAGGGCGGCGCGTTCGGCCTGTGGGTCACCATGGTGACCGGCCTGCTCGGCGTCTACGTGATCCCCTGTCTCCTCGGCGCGCTCCGCAGGCGGCTGCTGCACCAGCGCGACGAGGCCCGCCAGGCGGCCGAGGCGCAGGCGCGGCTGCGCGAGCGGGCGCGGATCGCCCGCGACATGCACGACTCGCTCGGCCACGACCTGGCGCTCATCGCGGTCCGCGCCGCGGGCCTGGAGCTGTCGCCCGCGCTGGAGCCCGCCCAGGCCCGGGCCGCGGGCGAGCTGCGCGCGGCGGCCGCCGACGCCACCGACCGGCTGCGACGGATCATCGGCGTGCTGAGCGACGACGCCGACGCCGCGCCGCTGACCCCGCCGCGCGACCGCGGCCGGCCGGGGGCCCGGGCGGCGTCCGGTGACGTGGCCGCGCTGGTGGAGCGGGCCCGCGACTCCGGGCTGATCATCACGTCGCGCCTGCGGGAGCCCTTTCCCGTCCTGGCGCACGCGGTCGTGCGGGAAGGGCTCACCAACGCCGCCAAGCACGCCCCCGGCGCCGAGATCGACGTCACCGTCACGCCGCACCGGATCGTGGTGCGCAACGGCCCGCCGGCCCGAGTGCCGGAGGCGACGGTCACCGGCGGACGCGGCCTCACGGGCCTGCGCGAACAGGTGCGGCTGGCCGGCGGCGCCCTGTCCGCCGGTCCCTCGGCCGGAGGCTACGAGCTGGCCGCCGACCTGCCCTGAGGCGGCCGGGCTCCCCCGCGCGGGGGAGGAGGATCCCTCTGCCGGGCGAGGTCCGCGGCCGCCCGTGGGGACAGGCTCGAAGGCATGAACGAGACACCGGCAGCCGGCCTCGGCCGGATCGGCGCGGCGGTCGTGGCCATCGCCGCCATGCTCCCGTACCTCACGCTCAAGATCCTCTGGTTGACGGGCAGCCCGATCGGCGTCACCGACCCCGAGTTCATGGAGGACTCGGTGATGTACGGCATGAACGCGATGACGTTCGGCATGGACGCCGTCGCGCTGGTCCTGGCGCTGGGGTTCACCATGCGCTGGGGGATGCGGCTGCCCGCCTGGCTGGTGCTGTTGCCGCTCTGGGTGGGCACCGGCCTGCTCGGCGTGATCGTGCTGGTCACGCCGCTCGGGCTGCTGCTCCAGGGGTCCTCCCTGTTCGACGTGGCCGGGCCGATCGAGCCGTGGGTGTACGTCATGGTCTACGGCGGGTTCGTCGGGCAGGGGGCCGGGCTCATGACGGCGTTCGCGCTCTACGCCCGCGACCGCTGGCCCGGCGTCCTCACCACCGCCGTGGGGCTGCCGTACCCATCGGCGACGAGAGCGTTCCAGCGGGTGGTCGCGTGGGGCTCGGCGCTGGTGGCGGCGGCCATCGCCGCCGTCCGGCTCTCCTGGGCGTTCGGCGGCGGCGGCGGGCTGCCGCCGCAGGTCGCCGACGCGATGACCCCGGCCGGCGCACTCCAGCAGGGGGTGAAGGGCGTGCTCGCGGTGGCGGCGGGCGCGGCGCTGGTCGTGCTGGTGAGTGCGCGCGGCCGGGGGCCGTTCTGGCGGCCGCTGGTCGTGGCCTGGCTCGGGTCGGGGTCGCTGTTCGCCTGGGGGCTGTACGCGATGATCATCACGGTGACGGCCGCGCCGCTCGGCGCCGCCACCACCGGGCTGCCCGACCTGCTGGAGCTGTGCGGCCTGCTGACCGGGATGGCGATGGGGATGGGTGGAGCGTTCCTGCTCGCCGAGAGGTCAGGCGTGCGCGACGTGCAGCCGGCGCAGCAGCCGCTTGAAGCCGAAGATGGAGACGGTGATCGCCAGGCCGCTTATCAGGGCCACGGCTGACGTGCGCAGCACGATGTAGCCGCTGAGCGAGCCCGCGAGGGATTCGTAGATCGCCAGCGCGATGCTCAGGCCCGAGTTCATCAGCAGGACGAACGCCCACAGCAGCGTGATCCGGGCGAAGAACTTGCGCACCCGCTCGTGCTTGAGCACCGCGTTGGGCAGATGGATGTAGTCGAGGGTGAGCTTCTCCACCAGCGGCCGGTTCAGCCGCACGGACGCGAGGAAGGCGATGCTGATGCAGATGGTGCCGAGTTCGGGCTGGATGAAGTACCACACCCAGGTGCCGGTCCACAGGCCGATGACGGTGCGCAGGGTGATCGCGGCGGCCGCGAGGTACATCGTGGCGGGCACCGGGATCCGCTTGATCAGGCGCCAGGCCACGCCCACGTAGACCCACGAGCAGGTCAGGACGAGGGCCCAGTGCAGACCCAGCAGCATCATCGCGGCATAGAACACCACCAGGGGCGCGACCACGGCTTCCAGCAGCCGCGGGGCGGCCTGACGGGCCAGGGCGCTCAGTCGAGGCAGGGTGACAGGAGGGTGGTTCAACGCTTGCTCCGCAGATAGGCCGACGGGCTGGGACTACCCCGGCTTCGGGCAGACAGGCTTGCCGGAAGGACCGCTCGATGTCACCTCGCGGCCACCCTGGCACTGTCGGACCGTCGCATTGGTGGGTTGCCGGGCGCTTACCGGTGGCTTACCGTACCTGACGTCTCAGACCGCGACTGCCACTTTTGACACGTTCAGAATGGCCGCCCTGAGGCGGTCAGCTGAGCGACGAAGCCGCCAGCGATGCCCCGAATGCCACGAAAACCGCCCCGACCCCCGAGGTCAGGCCCGCGTTGAGCCGCCGCCGGGCCCGGAACTGGGCGGCCAGGAACGAGCCGCAGAAAATCAGCCCCGTGAGATAGAGCGCGCTGAACACCTGGATGATCGAGCCCAGGATCAGGAACGACAGCGCCGGCGTGGCGTAGCCGGGGTCCACGAACTGGACGAAGAACGACACGAAGAACAGGATCGCCTTGGGGTTGAGCAGGCTGATCGCCAGCGCCTTGCCGTACGGGCGCGGGGCGCGCGCCACCCGGCCGGGACCGGTCGTCACGGCCGCCTCGACGTCCTTGTTCCGCCACGCGCGCCAGGCTCCCCGGATCATCTGGAGCCCCAGCCAGGCCAGGTAGAGCGCGCCCGCGTACTTCACGACGGTGAACAGCAACGGCGTGGAGCGCATCAGCGAGGCGGCGCCGACGGCGGAGAGCAGCATGAGCACCGTGTCGCCGACGAACACCCCGCCCGCCGCCCGATATCCCTGCCGCACGCCGTGCTGCGCGGCCTGGGCGAGCACGAACAGCGAGTTGGGCCCGGGGAGGAGAATGATCAGAAAAGCGCCGATGACGTACGTCCAGATATCCGTGATGCCGAAGAACATCCCGCCCTCGCTCCAGGCCCGCTGTGATGACGCTTCACATTACCGCCACCCCCCGGACGCCGAGATTGGGCCTTCCCTGAGGCAGGAGGCGTCTTCACTCTCAGGTCAGGCGCGCGTCAACACCGAGCCCGCGCGCCTGAGGAGGACGAGGTGTACCGCCGATTAGTCATCCTTCTGGCCGCCCTGTCCCTGGCCTGCCTGACCGGAGCCACCGGGGCCGGGGCCGCCGCCGAGCCGCCCCCGAACAAGCAGTACCGCGTCCAGGGCCCGGCCAACGCGCAGCAACGCAGCGCGGTCGCGGCCACCGGCGCGGCCATCGACGAGGTGACGGACCAGTCGGTCCTGGTCACCGCCACGGAAGCCGAGGTCGCCGCCATCAGGAACCTCGGCTACCGGGTCGCGGAGGTCCCGCGCCCGAGATCCACGTCCGATGCCGCGGTCGCTGACTTCCCGCCATCGGACTCCGCCTACCACAACTACCCCGAGATGATCGCGTACATCGACGCCCTGGTCGCCGACCATCCGGGCATCGCCGGCAAGTTCACGTACGGGACCTCGTACGAAGGGCGGCAGCTCGTCGGCGTCAAGATCAGCGACAACGTCGGCACGGACGAGGCCGAGACGGAGGTGCTGTTCACCGCGCACCAGCACGCCCGCGAGCACCTCACCGTCGAGATGGCGCTCTACATCATGGACCTGCTCACCGACGGGTACGGCGGCGACTCCAGGATCACCTCCCTGGTGAACTCCCGGGAGATCTGGATCATGCCGGACCTCAACCCGGACGGCGGCGAGTACGACATCGCCACGGGCAGCTACCGGTCCTGGCGCAAGAACAGGCAGCCGAACAGCGGCAGCTCCGCCATCGGCACCGACCTCAACCGCAACTGGGCCTACCAGTGGGGCTGCTGCGGCGGATCCTCGGGCACGGCCTCCAGCGACACCTACCGGGGCCCGTCGGCCGAGTCGGCGCCGGAGGTCAGGGCCGTGGCGAACTGGGTGCGCGGCCGCGTCGTCGGCGGCGTGCAGCAGCTCAGGTCGCACATCGACTGGCACACCTACAGCGAGCTGATCCTGTGGCCGTACGGCTACACCTTCAACGACACCGCGCCCGGCCTGACGCAGGACGACCGGAACGCGCACGCCACGCTCGGCCAGAACATGGCCTCGACGAACGGCTACACCCCCGAGCAGTCCAGCGACCTCTACATCACCGACGGCACCATCAACGACTGGCTGTGGGGCGTCTACAAGATCTTCAGCTACACGTTCGAGATGTACCCGGTCGGCGCCAGCCCCGGCTTCTACCCGCCGGACGAGCAGATCGGGCCGCAGACCACCCGCAACAGGGAGGCGGTGCTGCGCTTCCTGGAGTACTCCGACTGCGTCTATCGGATCATCGGGAAGGAGTCCCAGTACTGCGGCACCGGCACCCCGCCGACGACCGTCTACTCCGACACCTTCGAGACCGCCACCGGCTGGACGGTGAACCCGAACGGCACCGACACGGCCACCCTCGGCCAGTGGGAGCGCGGTGACCCCGCCGACACCTCCTCCTCGGGCGCCAAGCAGCTCGGGACCACGGTCAGCGGCAGCAACGACCTGGTGACCGGCCGCCTGGCCGGCTCCTCGGCCGGCGCGTACGACCTGGACGGCGGCGTCTCCTCGATCCAGTCGCCGCCGATCACGCTGCCCACCGGCGGGACCCTCTCGCTGTCGCTGTCCTGGTACCTGGCGCACGGGTCGAACGCGACCAGCGCGGACTACTTCCGGGTCAGGGTCGTGGGCAACACCACGGCGACCGTCTTCCAGCAGGCGGGCGCGGCCTCCGACCGGGACGCCGCGTGGAGCGTGGCCACCGCGGACCTCACCCCGTTCGCCGGGCAGACCGTGCGCATCCTGATCGACGCCGCGGACACGGCCACCGCCTCGCTGGTCGAGGCAGCGGTCGACGACGTCAAGATCACGCGGCAGAACTGAACCGTCCGGGCCCCGCCGCCCGGCGTGGCGGGGCATCGGAGGCGGTGACGCGTTGGGCCTTGTAAGCCCGGGGTGTCAAGGCTACGATCACGTCAACTCTTAGGAAACTTTCCTAACAGATCGGACCTCTTGACGGCTCGCGTCTGCCTCCGCGGGCCGTGCCGTGCGGCTTGCGCTCTCACCCCCCGGCGCAAGGCGCACGGCACGCCACCGACAAGGACGACAATGTGAAAGCACGCGTGATCCTGGTCGTGCTCGCGACCCTCGCACTCGGACTCACCGCACCCCCCGCCCAAGCCGCCTCGGCGACCGCCGCCTTCACCAAGGTGTCCGACTGGGGCACCGGCTTCGAAGGCAAAATCACCGTCACCAACGGCACCTCCAGCCCGATGAACGGCTGGAACGTCCAGTTCGACCTCCCGTCCGGCTTCTCCATCGCGTCCGCCTGGGACGCCGTGCAGACCAGGAACGGACAGCACTACACCTTCACCAACCCGTCCTGGGCGCCCGCCCTCGCCCCCGGAGCGAGCGCGAGCTTCGGCTTCACCGGCAGCCCCGGCGGCCTGCCCGGCATCACCGGCTGCACGCTCAACGGCGCCCCCTGCGACGGCGGCGCCGGCCCCGGAGTGCCCGGCAGGCCCGGCGGGCTCACCGCGACCGGCGGCGCCGGAGCCATCACCCTGACCTGGA
Organism: Nonomuraea sp. CA-218870; assembly: GCF_050936535.1. Lineage (NCBI taxonomy): Bacteria > Bacillati > Actinomycetota > Actinomycetes > Streptosporangiales > Streptosporangiaceae > Nonomuraea > Nonomuraea sp. CA-218870. Next base: position 2,342,036 of record NZ_JBNJMN010000001.1, read on the forward strand.
CCGCCCCGGGAGCCGCCGACGGCTACCGCGTCTACGAGGGCACCACTGTCAAGGCCGCGGTCAGCGGCACCACCGCGACGATCAGCGGACTCGGCGCCTGCGAGACCCGCACCTACACCGTCCGCGCCCACAACGGCGCGGGCGAGTCCGCGCCCAGCGACCCCGCCACCGCCACCACCGCCGGCTGCGATCCCGGCGATCCCGGCGAGCCGGGGGAGGGGCTGCCCGCGCACTTCCTCACCGGCTACTGGCACAACTTCGTCAACCAGGCCGAGGAACTACGCCTGTCGGCCGTGCCCGACGAGTACGACCTGATCGCGATCGCCTTCGGCGAGGCCAGCGCGACACCCGGCGAGGTCGTCTTCGGCCTCGACCCCGGCCTGGCCACCGCGCTCGGCGGCTACACCGACGCCCAGTTCAGGGCGGACGTCCGCGCGCTGCGCCAGCGCGGCAAGAAGGTCATCCTCTCGGTCGGCGGCGAGGCCGGGCGGGTGCGGGTGGCCGACGCCGCCGCCGCGACCCGCTTCGCCGACTCCATGTACGGGATCATGACCTCGTACGGGTTCGACGGCGTGGACATCGACCTGGAGAACGGGCTCGACGCCACCCACATGGCCCAGGCCCTGAGGGCGCTGCGCGCCAAGGCCGGCCCCGGTCTGATCATCACGATGGCGCCGCAGAGCATCGACATGCAGTCGACCGGGATGGAGTACTTCAAGCTCGCCCTGTCGATCAAGGACATCCTCACGGTCGTCCACATGCAGTACTACAACTCCGGGTCCATGCTCGGCTGCGACCAGCGGTGGGCGTACTCCCAGGGCTCGGTCGACTTCCTGACCGCGCTCGCCTGCATCCAGCTGGAGAACGGGCTGCGGCCCGACCAGGTGGCGCTGGGCCTGCCTGCCGGGCCGGGCGCCGCGGGCGGCGGCGTGGTCGCGCCCGCCGTCGTCAACCAGGCGCTGGACTGCCTGGCCACCCGCACCCGCTGCGGGTCCTTCGTCCCGCCGCGCGCCTACCCCGGGATCAGGGGCGCGATGACCTGGTCCATCAACTGGGACGCCACCCACAACTGGAACTTCTCGAAGACCGTCAAACCGCACCTCCAGGGAATGTCATGAAATTTCGGCGTATGTTCCTTGCGTTACTCGCCTCCCTCGCCATGACCCTCTCCGGCCTGGCCACGGTCGCGGTCCCCGCCGCGCACGGCGCGACGGCCGCCGCCTACGCGGCCTGGACGGCGTGGACCCCCTACACCGCCGGCACCCGCGTCACCCACAACGGCGTCGACTACGAGTGCCTCCAGAGCCACACCTCCCAGCCGGGCTGGGAGCCCGACGTCGTGCCCGCCCTGTGGAAGCAGGTCAGCGGCGGCAGCGGCGACACCCAGGCGCCGTCCGTGCCGGGCGACCTGCGCTCGACCGGCGTCACCTCCAGCAGCGTCTCGCTCGCCTGGAACGCCGCCACCGACAACGTCGGCGTCACCGGCTACCAGGTCTACCGGGGCGGCGCCCTGGTGACGACCGTCAGCGGCACCTCGTACACCGACACCGGACGCGCGGCGGACACCGGCTACACCTACACCGTCAGGGCCCGCGACGCCGCCGGCAACCTGTCCGGCCACAGCGCCTCCGTCACCGCCCGCACCTCCCAGGGCGGCGGCCCCGACCCCGACCCGGGCCGGATGCCCGGCGCCCCGTACCTCTGGATGGGCTGGGGCAGCCCGCCCGACCCCGGCGCCGTCATGGACGCGACCGGCGTCAGGTCGTTCACCATGGCGTTCATCCTGTCCAGCGGCGGCTGCACCCCGGCCTGGGACGGTCAGCGCCCGCTCACCGGCGGCGCCGACCAGCAGGCGATCAACAGGATCAAGTCCAAGGGCGGCAGCGTCCAGATCTCCTTCGGCGGCTGGCAGGGCAACAAGCTCGGCCCGAACTGCTCCACCCCGCAGGCCTTCGCCGGCGCCGTGCAGCAGGTCATCGACGCGGTCGGCCCGGCCGTGGTCGACTTCGACATCGAGAACACCGACGAGTTCGAGAACTACACCGTGCAGGACCGCATCCTGAACGGCCTCAAGATCGTCAAGCAGAACAACCCGAACGTCAAGGTCGTCGTCACCTTCGGCACCTCGAGGACCGGCCCGAACGCGCACGGCGTCCGCCTGATCAACCAGGCCAGGGCCCTGAACGTGCCGATCGACAACTTCACCATCATGCCGTTCGACTTCGGCAGCTCGAACATCTACCAGGACACCGTCAACGCCGCCGAGGGACTGAAGAACGCGCTCAAGAACGCCTACGGCTACACCGACGCCCAGGCGTACGCCCGCATGGGCATCTCCGGCATGAACGGCCTGTCCGACCAGCAGGAGCTGACCACCCCGCAGACGTGGACGCAGATCCGCGACTGGGCCAGGTCCAAGGGCCTGAACCGGTTCGCGTACTGGGGCGTCAACCGGGACCGCCCATGCCCGGGCGGCGGCGTGGTCTCCCACTGCAGCGGCATCTCCCAGGCCGAGTGGGAGTTCACCCGCATCACCGCGGGCTTCTGACAAGACCCGAGCCCGGGGCGGCGCTCCCGCCCCGGGCTCAGCCCACCCGCACCAGCTGGGTGGGCTTGAGCGGCACCCCCACCCCCGGCGGCCGGTACACCGGCAGCGCCTCCCCGTACTCGTACATCCAGGCGTGGTCCACCACCGTCCGCATCGCGTGCTCGCCCGGCTCCTGCTCCTCGCCGCCCGGCTCAACCTGGACGTCCGACAGCTTCGCCACCATGTCGGCGACCAGCCGGGAGTCCGGCACGGCCAGGTCGCACCGGTCGTCCGGCCCGATCAGCAGATCCACCTGCGGCGGCAGCGGATAGATCCACCGCGGCAGCGCCAGCACCCGCGGCGGCGGCGCCATGGGCAGCCCGCCGCGCACCGCGTCCAGCAGTACCGCTCGCGACGTCCGCCGGTCGAACAGCCCGTCGGCCAGCGCCCAGCTCAGCGCCCCCAGGTCCGACCGGTCCTCGCCGCAGGCGTGCAGCACCAGGTACGGCACGAGCGGCACGCCCGCGCCGCCCGACGGCTGCGCCCACCCGTGACGGCAGCCGGTGAGCACGAGCAGCGCCAGCATCGCCCGGTAGGCGGTGTCGGCGTGCGGCGTGTCCAGCCAGCCCGGCACCACCACGCACCGCCCGCCCGTCTTCTCCGCCGTGACGCCCAGCTCCCTGGCCAGCTTCAGCGCCCGCGACGCCGCCACCCCGGTGTGCGCCTCCTGCCACCCCGGCGTGTACGGGGCGGCCCGGTCGTCGTAGCCCTCCGGCCAGTTGCCCGGCAGGCCGGGCCGGGGCAGCCCGTACACGGCGAGCAGCAGGTCGAACACGGTCGTCACCAGATCCTCGCCGTCGCGCACCGCCGGCACGCCGCGGCGCAGGACGCCCGGCCCCACGTCGAACCGCGGCAGCAGCACCTCCGCCGCCGTGACCCCGTCGCCTCCGTACAGGCTGAGCTGACCGGCGGCGCGGCCGAGCATCCCGCCGGGCACCAGCCCGTCCTCCAGCTCGCGCAGCCGCACCAGCGCCGGCAGGTCGGTGCCGGCCATCGCGTGCTCGGCGAACGCGGGCCGGTCCAGGAAGAACTCCTTGAGCAGCACGTGACCGACCGCCATGGCCAGCGCGCCGTCCGTGCCGGGCCGCACCACCAGCGTCTCGTCCGACAGCCGTGTCGGGTGCGTGCCGATGGCCACCACCTTCTGTCCCTTGTAGCGGCCGGCGATCACCCACGGCGAGCCGGGCGCGCGCACGTTCCTGTTGTTCTCCCCCCAGAGCAGCACGTACGCGGCATCCGCCCAGTCCTGCGGCCTCGGCCCGCGGAACCGCGGCCCGAGCAACTGCGCGGGCGCGCTCGACTGCTCGGTCAGCACCGCGCCGCCCAGCCCGCCCACCAGCCCGGCCAGCGGCGCGGTCGACAGCGCCGCCACCTGGTCGGAGCCGTGCTCGGACGCGGTGTGCACGATTGCCGCGGCGGCCAGCTCGGCCGCCGTCCCGTCGTCCAGGGGAACCCGCCGGCCGCCCCGCGCCTGCCGGTAAACCTCAGAGTTCGCTGTGAGTTCCGCCCAGGCCGCGACCGGGTCGCGCAGCCCTTCGCGCGCCTCGAAATAGAGCCTCACCAGCGCCTGGTTGACTTCCGATCCCCCCATGCGAAAAGTTCAGCACAGACGGTCATGTTCTGACGCCTTACGACCCCGCATGTCGGAGATTAGAAACAGAACCCGTGTGGCAGCACGCAAGGGCGTAGGGCAATCTAGGTCCCGCCATGGAAACTGCACTCCCGACAGCCGTCATCCTCGCCGCCGGCCTCGCGCTCGCGCTGATCGCCCAATGGCGCGACTGGCGACCGCCGCTCTGGGCCGCCCTGCTCGTCGGCGTCGTGGTCCGCGTCGTGCTGATGTTCACCGCCGCGGGCGACGCCCACCAGCCGGTCGACTTCGTCAACAGCTTCAAACCGGCGGGCGAGGCCGTGCTCAACGGCGAGGACCCGGTCCTGGCCAGCAAGGGCGGCTGGCACTTCCTGCCGACGATCCCGTACATGTACGGCATCCTGCTGTGGCTGGGCATCCCGTGGGAGTACACCGGCCGGATCGTCACCGTGGTCGCCGACATCGTGCTCATCCCGCTGGTCGCCAAGCTCGCCGGCGGGCCGAAGGCGTCGCTGCGCGCCTTCCAGTACGCGCTCAACCCGATCGCGCTGATGGTGGCCTGCCTCCATGGCCAGGTCGAGCCGGTGGCGCTGGTGTTCGGGGTCGCCGCGTTCGTCGTCGCCCGCGGTTCCGGCGCCCCGGTCCCCAGGGCGGACGTGGTCGCCGTGACGCGCGGGGCGCTGGCCGGCCACGGCTGGGCCGGCCTCCCCGGGTGGGCGCTGCGCACGCTGGGACAGGCGCTGAGACCGGCCGAGGGCGACCGGGCGGCTCTCAAGCGCGGCGCGTACGCCGGCCTGCTCATGGGGCTGGCGCTGTGCGCCAAGAGCTGGCCGATCTGGCTGGTCCCGGGCATGCTGCTGCTCCTGCCGCAGCTGCGCTCCCGGATCGTGGCGCTGCTGTGCACGGGCGCGGCGCCGATCTTCTTCCTGGTGACGCTGCCGGTCTTCGCCGGCACCTCGATCAGCCAGATCCCCGAGGTCATCGACACCATCCGGGCCATCCGCCCGATCGTCGGCGAGTGGGGCTGGACCCCCCACTTCACCGGAGGCGACTGGGCGCTCCGCGCCGACCTGGCGACCACCGGCACCTACCTGATCTACGCCTGCGTCGCCGCCGCGATCGTCATCTGGTGGCGGGCCGACCCGATCGACATGACGCTGGCCATCCTGCTGATCTTCATGGTGGTCACGCCCCGGCTGGGCGCCCAGTACCTGCTGTGGTTCATGCCGTTCCTGGTCGCCAGGCCCACCCGGTTCGCCTGGCCGGCGATCATCGGGGTGTCGCTGTGGGCCGGCTACGGCTACCTCTACATGACCCAGTACAAGGACATGGAGTGGTGGCTGCTGCACCAGGACTGGTCGCGGGCCTCGATCGTGCTCCTGCCGGTCCTGCTCGCCGCCATGCCGTGGGGCCGGCGCAGGCCGCCGGAGCACGATCCGGCCGGGCCCGCTGTTCCGACGGACCCGGCCCGCCTCACCTCACAGGTCTAGCCGGTCGTACACCGTGAGCCACTGGTCGGGGTGTACGTGACCCACGACGGCGTCCCGCGCCACCCCGGCGGCGGCCAGGGCGGCGTCGACCCCGCCGTAGCGGGTCCTGAGCGAGGCGCGCAGCGACCCGCCCACCCCGCTGAAGCCCAGCTCCACCAGCCGCTGCCAGTCCCGTCCCGAGCCGACCAGCGGCCGCGGCCTGCGCTCGATCCGCAGGATCGCCGAGTCGACCGACGGGACCGGCCGGAAGCACTCCCGGCCGATCCGGTGGCCCATCCGCCAGTGGAACCACGGCCACGACTCCACCGTGACCAGGCTCCACCGGCCGTAGTCGCCGGTCCGCTTGCGGGCGTACTCCAGCTGGGTGACCAGCGTCGCCGAGGTCAGCGACCGGGCCCGCAGGCACCAGCTCACGATCCGCGACGTGACCGAGTACGGGATGTTGCCGACCACCGCGAACGGCTCGCCCGGCGGGCGGGCCGAGGCGAAGTCGCCGCGCACCACCTCGACGCGCGGGTCGTCGCGGGTGCGCGACCTGAGCAGCCCGGCGAGTCTCGGGTCGATCTCGTAGCCGATCACCCGCGCCCCGGCCTCGGCCAGCGCGAACGTCAGCACCCCCTCGCCGGCGCCGGGCTCCAGCACCAGGCCCTCCGGGTCGGCGGCCTTGACCACCAGCTCCAGGGCGTGCCTGTCGGCCAGGAAGTTCTGGGAGAGCACGCGTCTCGCCCTGTCTCTGGGCGTGCGGTCGCCCGAGCTCCTGGCCTTCTTCTGCGTGTGTGAATGATTTCCGTGCGCGTAATCCTGCGCCACAGCTGCCCTTCCGGGTCCTCGAGTCGATGGGAAGCTCGAAGGCCCCGGGCGCGCCGCGGAACGCGCTTGAACGGGTCGCGTCCGCTAGCGGGCCAGAGGCCGGCCGCTGCGGATGCGGATCGTGAAGAAGCAAGAACACTGCATGCGGCCGACCATATGGAGCGGCCGTGAACCGCGGCAACCGGTTAAATCCGCGCGACGCGTCCGATTCCTACAAGTGCCCGGCGGGGTGGTCTCGGTAGCGTCGGTCTCATGGACGTACTCCGACGGGCACACCACTACCTGCTCAACCACGCCAGGCTCCTCGACCGGCTCCGCTTCGAAGCCCTGTTCGCGGGCGGCTCACGCGATCGCGTCCTGGACGTCCTGCGCTGCTACCAGAACCCCGACGGCGGCTTCGGCCACGCGCTCGAACCCGACCTGCGCGGCGCAGCCAGCCAGCCTGAACCCGTCGAGGTCGCCTTCTGGATCCTGGACGAGCTGGACGCGTTCGCCGACCCCATGGTCCGCTCCGCCTGCGACTACCTGGTCTCCATCACCACCCCTGAAGGCGGCGTCCCCTTCTGCCTCCCCACCGTGCGGGAGGCGCCGAGGGCGCCCTGGTGGGAGCCCGCTGACGGCTCCCCGGCTCACCCTCACCTGATCCCCACCGCCTCGCTCGCCGGCCTGCTGCACGCGCACGGCGTCGACCACCCGTGGCGCGGACCGGCCACCGACTTCTGCTGGACGCGCATCGCCGCCGTCGACAAGACGACCCCGTACGAGGCCCGCGCCATCGTCACCTTCCTCGACCTCGTGGACGACCGGGAGCGGGCCGGGGCGGAGTTCGACCGGCTCAAGGACGCGATCCTGGCCACGGTCACCCTCGACCCCGGCGCCTCCGGCGAAGCCCACTTCCCGCTGGACTTCGCCCCGCGCCCGCTGCGGCTGCCCCTGTTCACGGAGGACGTGCTCGCCCGGCACCTGGACGCCCTGGCGGCGGCCCAGTCGGAGGAGGGCGGCTGGAACCCGAACTGGCCCATGTGGACGCCGGTGGTGGAGCACGAATGGGGCGGCTTCGTCACGGTCGAACGCCTCAAGACCCTCCGCGCGTACGACCGCCTACCCGTCTGACGCCGGCCGCTCCTGCGCCTGGTTCTGCGGCTGGGTTTCTGTCAGGGGGCAGGCGTAGCGTGGAAGCATGTACGTCGAGTGGTCGCCGCCTCCCGCGCTGTCCGGGCGGATCGCCTGCCTGTGGCGGCAGGTGAGTGAGGACGACCGCCCGCAGCTCGTGGTGCCGGACGGGTGCGTCGACCTCATCTGGGGCCCGTCCGGCCCCTTCGTGGCGGGCCCCGATACCGGGCCCGTGCCCACGCGGATGAAGCTCGGCGACACCTTCACCGGCATCCGCTTCAGGCCCGGCGCGGTGGGCGAGGTGTTCGGCGTCCCGGTGCCCGAGCTGCGCGACCAGCGCGTGCCGCTGCCCGCGCTCGACGTCTTCCCCGCCCTGCTCACGGCCCACGCCGCAGGCCGCGTCCCGGTCCCGCCCGCCGTGCCACCCGGCGCCACGGCCCCGTTCGCGGCGGCCGACAGCCTGTGCGAATCCTCGTATGGCGGCCTGTGCGGCTCCCCGTGCGGCTGCCCGGGTGGTGGCGGTCTGTGCGGCGACTCTCCCGATCTGATGCGGGTGATGCTCGCCGCGGTCGCCGACCGGCTGCGCCGCACCCCGCCGTCCGACCCGGCCGCCCCCGCCGTCGCCGCCTCGCTCGCCCGGGGCCGCGGCGTCCGCGAGGTCGCGTGGGAGCTGGGGCTGAGCGAGCGCCAGCTCCACCGCAGGAGCGTGGCCAGCTTCGGGTACGCGCCCAAGACGCTGCAGCGCATCGTCCGCTTCCAGCGCGCCCTGCGCCTGGCCCGGTCAGGCGTCCCGCTCGCCGACGTGGCCGCGATCGCCGGCTACACCGACCAGGCCCACCTGTCCCACGACGTCAAGCGCCTGAGCGGGGTGACGCTGAGCCGGCTCGTGGCGTGATCGGCTGGTTGGAGATCAGGGCCCCCGCCCACGCCGCCGACGGATCACTGTCGATGAGCAGCGCCTTGGCCAGCAGACTCAGCGGGATGGCCAGGATCGCCCCCAGCGGCCCGAGCACGAAGGTCCACACGATGAGCGACAGGAACGTCATCGTCGTCGACAGCCCCACCGCGTCACCGAGGAACTTCGGCAGGAGGAGCGACTGCGTCACCACGTTGGCGATCACGTACGCCACGATGACCAGCACCATCTCGTTCAGCCCGCCGTCCAGCAGGGCGAGTGTGGCGGGCGGGAGCAGGGCGATGACGAAGCCGATGTTGGGGATGTAGTTCGCGATCAGGGCGAGCACTCCCCAGAGAAGCGGCAACGGCACTCCGATGAGGTAGAGCGCGATCACGTTGAGGACCGCGTTGATCAGCCCGAACACGGTCGACACGATCAGGTAGCGGCGGGTCTTGTGCGCGAACCGGCCCAGCGCCTCCACGAGCGCCGCGCTCCTGCCCTCCCCGGAGCGCAGAACGCGGGATGTGGCGGGTGCGTCCAAGCACATCGCCAGAAGCAGGACGAAGATGAGGAACAGGGCGGAGAACACGCCGATCACCCCACCGAGGAGGCTCTGCGCGATCTCGATCACGCGTCCCGGGTCGAAGCTGTCGACGGCCCGGTCGATCTGCTCGCTGCTGACGCCGTGCTCGATCGCGAAGGCCCGCCCGTCGGCGATCAGCTTCTCGAACCGGCCGGCGTACGTGGGGGCGAGCCCGCTGAGCTGCAACGCCGTGACCGAGAGCACTCCGGCCATGCTCAGGAGGACCAGCACCAGGATGAGGAAGGGCACCGCGACCTGGACCCATTGCGGCGCCCTGAGCCTGAACAGCCACCCGCGCACCGGCGACACGGCGATGACCAGCACCAGCGCCAGCACGAACGGCCCGGCGAGTGACGCCACCTCCCGCAGTCCGAACAGCACGATCACCGCCCCGGCGATGCCTACCAGGACGGTGAGAGCACGGGGCACGAGAGGCTTGCTCACGCACCGTACGTACCCGTGTCGCCTGGGTGACACCGGCGTGAACGGTTGGATTTGACGACTACGGGAGCCGTCCATACAGTTCTCCGTGTTCCGAACGGGCACGGCCTGCCCGTCGCCTTCCCCAGCAGGGGAGACGAGAAGCCACCCCCTTCCGGGGAGTGGCGAAGCCGTCCAGTCGGCCTCGTGCCGGCGCATCCTCTTCTCTCCGACCTCGGCCGGCGTCCGATTGGACAAGGGCGGAAGTTCGGAGTAAGTTAGAGGGGTTGCCTCGGAGACGGGGCGGTTGCCTACTTTGGCGGCTCGGCAGGGTTTGCGTCAATTTGACACAAACTCGGGGGGCTGAAAAGATCGGTGACACAAAGACGAGATGAACGCCTCTTCGGCAGGGGCCCGCTGCGGATCTTGCCGGGATGTACGCGTCCGTTTCTTGAGAACTCAACAGTGTGTTAAAAGCCAGTGCATGATGCACAACCCCGTCATTTATGACGGATTCCTTTTTGGTTGGGATTCAAATCATCTTATGGAGAGTTTGATCCTGGCTCAGGACGAACGCTGGCGGCGTGCTTAACACATGCAAGTCGAGCGGAAAGGCCCTTCGGGGTACTCGAGCGGCGAACGGGTGAGTAACACGTGAGTAACCTGCCCCTGACTCTGGGATAAGCCCGGGAAACTGGGTCTAATACCGGATACGACCTGCTCCGGCATCGGATGCGGGTGGAAAGTTTTTCGGTCGGGGATGGGCTCGCGGCCTATCAGCTTGTTGGTGGGGTAGTGGCCTACCAAGGCGACGACGGGTAGCCGGCCTGAGAGGGCGACCGGCCACACTGGGACTGAGACACGGCCCAGACTCCTACGGGAGGCAGCAGTGGGGAATATTGCGCAATGGGCGGAAGCCTGACGCAGCGACGCCGCGTGGGGGATGACGGCCTTCGGGTTGTAAACCTCTTTCAGCAGGGACGAAGTTGACGTGTACCTGCAGAAGAAGCGCCGGCTAACTACGTGCCAGCAGCCGCGGTAATACGTAGGGCGCAAGCGTTGTCCGGAATTATTGGGCGTAAAGAGCTCGTAGGTGGCTGGTCGCGTCTGCCGTGAAAGCCCGCAGCTTAACTGCGGGTCTGCGGTGGATACGGGCCGGCTAGAGGTAGGCAGGGGCAAGTGGAATTCCTGGTGTAGCGGTGAAATGCGCAGATATCAGGAGGAACACCGGTGGCGAAGGCGGCTTGCTGGGCCTTACCTGACGCTGAGGAGCGAAAGCGTGGGGAGCGAACAGGATTAGATACCCTGGTAGTCCACGCTGTAAACGTTGGGCGCTAGGTGTGGGACCCTTCCACGGGTTCCGTGCCGGAGCTAACGCATTAAGCGCCCCGCCTGGGGAGTACGGCCGCAAGGCTAAAACTCAAAGGAATTGACGGGGGCCCGCACAAGCGGCGGAGCATGTTGCTTAATTCGACGCAACGCGAAGAACCTTACCAAGGTTTGACATCACCCGGAAACGTGCAGAGATGTGCGCCTCTTCGGACTGGGTGACAGGTGGTGCATGGCTGTCGTCAGCTCGTGTCGTGAGATGTTGGGTTAAGTCCCGCAACGAGCGCAACCCTTGTTCCATGTTGCCAGCACGCTCCTTCGGGGGTGGTGGGGACTCATGGGAGACTGCCGGGGTCAACTCGGAGGAAGGTGGGGATGACGTCAAGTCATCATGCCCCTTATGTCTTGGGCTGCAAACATGCTACAATGGCCGGTACAGAGGGCTGCTAAACCGCGAGGTGGAGCGAATCCCTAAAAGCCGGTCTCAGTTCGGATTGGGGTCTGCAACTCGACCCCATGAAGTCGGAGTCGCTAGTAATCGCAGATCAGCAACGCTGCGGTGAATACGTTCCCGGGCCTTGTACACACCGCCCGTCACGTCACGAAAGTCGGCAACACCCGAAGCCCGTGGCCCAACCACCTCGTGTGGGGGGAGCGGTCGAAGGTGGGGCTGGCGATTGGGACGAAGTCGTAACAAGGTAGCCGTACCGGAAGGTGCGGCTGGATCACCTCCTTTCTAAGGAGCACTCTCACCCGTCACCACCGTACGTGTGGTGGGGTGACAGCTCACTAGTGGAGCACTGGCTACTCAACCGGTCCCGGTTGTCACCGTGCTAGTACCGCCCGCATCCTCTTCGTGAGGGGTGGGAGTGGGAGCGTGCGGGGGAGGGCCGAGACTGGTTGGACACACTGTTGGGTCCTGAGGGAACGGACTTCGGCAGGCTCGCCCCGGCATGGGGTGGGCCTGCGGGTTTGTGAGACCTCGGTACAGGACCAGGGAAGGATGCTCCCCGTGTGGGGTGTCTGGAGCTGGTTGCTGTTTGTTGTTTGAGATTTGCATAGTGGACGCGAGCATCTTTGTGGCCAAGTTTTTAAGGGCACACGGTGGATGCCTTGGCATCAGGAGCCGATGAAGGACGTGGGAGGCTGCGTTAAGCCTCGGGGAGTCGCCAACCAGACGTTGATCCGGGGATGTCCGAATGGGGAAACCTAGCACCAGTCATGTGGTGTTGCCTCCGCCTGAATGTATAGGGCGGTTGGTGGTAACGCGGGGAAGTGAAACATCTCAGTACCCGTAGGAAGAGAAAACAAGAGTGATTCCGTGAGTAGTGGTGAGCGAAAGCGGAGGAGGCCAAACCGGGCGTGTGTGATAGCCGGCAGGCGTTGCATGTCCGGGGTTGTGGGACCTTCTTGGTCGGTCTGCCGATCGACCGGGCAGTGAGAAATCGATGGGGTAGTCGAAAGCTCTGGGAAGGGCTGCCGTAGACCGTGAGAGCCGGGTAGGCGAAACCTTGTCGACTGCTGGAGGGGATCCCAAGTAGCACGGGGCCCGAGAAATCCTGTGTGAATCTGCCAGGACCACCTGGTAAGCCTAAATACTCCCTGATGACCGATAGTGCACGAGTACCGTGAGGGAAAGGTGAAAAGTGCCCCGGTGAGGGGTCGTGAAAGAGTACCTGAAACCGTGTGCCTACAAGCCGTAGGAGCTTACAGCAGCTTGCTGTTGTGTGATGTGACTGCGTGCCTTTTGAAGAATGAGCCTGCGAGTTATGGTGTGTGGCGAGGTTAACCCGTGTGGGGGAGCCGTAGCGAAAGCGAGTCTGAAGAGGGCGTTTGAGTCGCATGCTGTAGACCCGAAGCGAAGTGATCTACGCATGGGCAGGTTGAAGCTCAGGTAAGACTGGGTGGAGGACCGAACCCACCAGGGTTGAAAACCTGGGGGATGATCTGTGTGTAGGGGTGAAAGGCCAATCAAACTTCGTGATAGCTGGTTCTCCCCGAAATGCATTTAGGTGCAGCGTTGCGTGTTTCTTGCCGGAGGTAGAGCACTGGATGGCCGATGGGCCCGACAAGGTTACTGACGTCAGCCAAACTCCGAATGCCGGTAAGTGAGAGCGTGGCAGTGAGACTGCGGGCGATAAGGTTCGTAGTCGAGAGGGAAACAGCCCAGATCACCGACTAAGGCCCCTAAGCGTGTGCTAAGTGGGAAAGGATGTGGAGTCGCAGAGACAACCAGGAGGTTGGCTTAGAAGCAGCCACCCTTGAAAGAGTGCGTAATAGCTCACTGGTCAAGTGATTCTGCGCCGACAATGTAGCGGGGCTCAAGCACACCGCCGAAGTCGTGGCACTGATGGGACGTGAGTCTTGTTGGTGGGTAGGGGAGCGTCGTGCTGCCGGTGAAGCCGCCGAGTGATCGAGTGGTGGAGGCTGTGCGAGTGAGAATGCAGGCATGAGTAGCGAATCGAGGGTGAGAAACCCTCGCGCCGGATGACCAAGGGTTCCTGGGGCAGGTTAATCCGCCCAGGGTAAGTCGGGACCTAAGGCGAGGCCGACAGGCGTAGTCGATGGACAACGGGTTGATATTCCCGTACCCGCTTCAATGCGCCCATATCGAACCCATTGATACTAAGAGTCCTTAAGTCAGCCGGCCCTTCGGGGCGGGTGTTAGGCTGAACGCTCGGCCTGAGGTGGTAGTAGGTAAGCGATGGGGTGACGCAGGAAGGTAGTCCAGCCCAGGCGATGGTTGTCCTGGGGTAAGCATGTAGGGAGTGGGGTAGGCAAATCCGCCCCGCGCATATCCTGAGATGTGATGCCGAGCCGATTGTGGCGAAGTGGATGATCCTATGCTGCCGAGAAAAGCCTCTAGTGAGTGTTGTGGCGGCCCGTACCCTAAACCGACTCAGGTGGTCAGGTAGAGAATACCAAGGCGATCGGGTGAACTGTGGTTAAGGAACTCGGCAAATTGCCCCCGTAACTTCGGGAGAAGGGGGACCTCTGCTGGTGAACATCCTTGCGGTGGGAGCTGGTGGGGGTCGCAGTGGCCAGGGGGAAGCGACTGTTTACTAAAAACACAGGTCCGTGCGAAGTCGTAAGACGATGTATACGGACTGACGCCTGCCCGGTGCCGGAACGTTAAGGGGACCGCTTAGCCGGCTTTCGAGTTGGCGAAGGTGAGAACTTAAGCGCCGGTAAACGGCGGTGGTAACTATAACCATCCTAAGGTAGCGAAATTCCTTGTCGGGTAAGTTCCGACCTGCACGAATGGCGTAACGACTTCCCCGCTGTCTCAACCGCAGACCCGGCGAAATTGCACTACGAGTAAAGATGCTCGTTTCGCGCAGCAGGACGGAAAGACCCCGGGACCTTCACTACAGCTTGACATTGGTGTTTGGAGCGTCTTGTGTAGGATAGGTGGGAGACTGGGAAGCTCGGACGCTAGTTCGGGTGGAGTCATTGGTGAAATACCACTCTGGTCGTTTTGAATGTCTAACTCTGGTCCGTGATCCGGATCGGGGACAGTGTCTGGTGGGTAGTTTAACTGGGGCGGTTGCCTCCTAAAGGGTAACGGAGGCGCCCAAAGGTTCCCTCAGCCTGGTTGGCAATCAGGTGTTGAGTGTAAGTGCACAAGGGAGCTTGACTGTGAGACTGACGGGTCGAGCAGGAGCGAAAGCTGGGACTAGTGATCCGGCATCGGCGTGTGGAAGCGGTGTCGCTCAACGGCTAAAAGGTACCCCGGGGATAACAGGCTGATCTTCCCCAAGAGTCCATATCGACGGGATGGTTTGGCACCTCGATGTCGGCTCGTCGCATCCTGGGGCTGGAGTAGGTCCCAAGGGTTGGGCTGTTCGCCCATTAAAGCGGTACGCGAGCTGGGTTTAGAACGTCGCGAGACAGTTCGGTCCCTATCCGCTGCGCGCGCAGGAGACTTGAAAGGGGCTGTCCCTAGTACGAGAGGACCGGGACGGACGAACCTCTGGTGTGCCAGTTGTATCGCCAGGTGCATGGCTGGTTGGCTACGTTCGGGAGGGATAACCGCTGAAAGCATCTAAGCGGGAAGCTTGCCTTGAGATGAGGTCTCCCACCCTGTGAGGGGGTAAGGCTCCCGGGAGATGACCGGGTTGATAGGCCGGAGGTGGAAGCGCGGTAACGTGTGGAGCTGACCGGTACTAATAGGCCGAGGACTTGACCACAAAGCATACTTTGTGAAGTGTTTTGCTCGCGTCCACTAGGCAATTCTGAGACTGCAAACAGTGTTCCTGTTTGTGTGTTTCGGAGGGTTACGGCGGTTATGGCGGGAAGGAAACACCCGGTTACATTCCGAACCCGGAAGTTAAGCTTCTCTGCGCCGATGGTACTGCACTCGGGAGGGTGTGGGAGAGTAGGTCACCGCCGGACAATCTTTTAGTTGGGGAGGCCCCGAGCATTGCGCTCGGGGCCTTTCCGCGTTTCCGGGGCAGCGGTGTCAGCCCGTTCCGAGGTAATCGTCGCGCAGCTTGCGGCGCTGGAGCTTGCCGGCCTCCGTCCGCGGGAAGTCGTCGCGGAACTCGAACCGGCGGGGGCGCTTGTACGAGGCCAGTCCTTCCGCGCAGTAGGCCTGCAGTTCATCGGCCAGCGCCTCGCCGGGTGCGACTCCCGGTGACGGCTGGACGACGGCGAGCACGCTCTGGCCCCAGTCGGGGTCGGGTACGCCGATCACCGCGATGTCCTGGACGGATGGATGGGTGATCAGGAACTGTTCGATCTCGGCCGGGTAGATGTTCACGCCGCCGGAGATGATCAGGTCCGTCCTGCGGTCGAGCAGGAACAGGTAGCCGTCCTCGTCCAGATAGCCGAAGTCGCCTACCGTGGACAGGCCGTCGAGCCGGGCGGCGGCGGTCTTGGCCGGGTCGTTGTAGTACTCGAACGCCTGGCCGGCGTTGCCGAAGTAGATCGTTCCAGGTTGTCCGGCCGGCACCTCGTCGCCGTTCTCGTCGACGATGCGCAGGGTGGTGCCCGGCTGGGGGCGGCCGACCGTCCCGGGTTTGGCCAGCCACTCCTCGGGCGTGACCTGGGACATCCCGCCTTCGGTGGCCGCGAGGTACTCGTAGAGCTTGGGGCCGACCCACTCCATCATCTGCTTCTTGATCTCGACCGGGCAGGGCGCGGCGGCGTGGATGAGGCTGTCGACGCTGGACAGGTCGTAGCGGCCGCGGACCTCTTCGGGCAGGCGGAGCATCCGGTGGAAGTGGGTGGGCACCATGTGGCTGGTGGTCACCCTGTAGCGCTCGATGTCGCGCAGCACCGTTTCGGCGTCGAACTTGAGGTGGCAGACCACGGTGTGGCCCAGGTGCAGGGCGTTGATCGCGAACGCGCCGGGGGCGGCGTGGTAGAGCGGGGAGCACACGAGGTGCACGCCTTCCCGGCGGAAGCCGAGCGTGTAGAAGTGCCGGGCCGCGAGCGGCGCCTCCTGCTCAGGGGAGAGGCCGGACAGCGGGCGGCGCACGCCCTTGGGGCGGCCGGTGGTGCCGGAGGTGTAGTTCATGATCGCGCCCATGGCTCGGTCGCCGGGCTGGTCCTCGGGCCGGTCGCTCCAGAGCTCGGGGTAGGTCTGCCAGTCCGCGACCTGGCCGCCGATGGCGAATCGGTGTGCCGGCAGGCCGCCGACCTCGCCGTCCAGGCGTTCGGCCAGGTCGGCGTGGGCCACGAGCACCTTGGCGGTGCTGTCCTTGACGATGTAGGCGACCTCGGGCGGGGCGAGATGGGTGTTGATCGGCACGATGTAGGCGCCGATCTGGAGGGTGGCCAGGGCGAGTTCGAGGTACTCCCGGCCGTTGCGTACCAGGATGGCGACCATGTCCTGCCTGCCCACGCCCAGTGCCCGCAGGCCGTGGGAGATGCGGTTCACCCGCGCGCCCAGCGCGCCGAACGTGGTCTGGTCGCCCTCTGGGCCGATGAAGGCGATGCGCTGCGGATCCTGGAGTGCCAGAGCGTAGAAACCGGGACTGTCGGATGTCACGTCGGGGGCGGTAGGTGGCATTCGTTCCTCCAGACCTGTCGCGTCGCGGCAGTCGTCCAAGGACGCACACCCTGATTCGGACATGAAATGTCCGAAATTGCTCATGGGAGGGGTGCGCGACAAATAGTGCCGGGGATAATTATGGACGAAATGTGTCCGCAACACAGAAGCTAAGTCGGGGCCCCGTCGGTGTCAAGGGTCGCTCCCTCGCTCGCGGCGGGCCGGTAGCCGATGGAGGAGAGGACGAAGTCGACGACCCGCTCGGCGTAGCGGGGGGCGTCCTCCAGAAGGGCGGGCATCTTGTCGATGGGCGTGGACAGCACGTGGTTGACGACGATGCCGTTGACCGCGTCCAGCACGAGGGCCGGCGAGGTGCCCTGCGGGATCTCGCCCCGGTCGATGGCGAGCAGCACGAACTGCCGGTACATGGTCCGCCACTGCTTTCCCAGGTCTTCCATGGCCTGGCCGAACAGCTCGGGATAGAACTTGGCCTCGATCTGGGCCCGCAGTCCGACCAGGCCGTCGCGGCTCTGCTGTGCCCGCAGCGTCCGGACGCACATGGCCAGGAGGTCCTCCCGCAGCGAGCCGGTGGTCTCGGCCATGACGGGGGTGGTGAGCGAGGCCAGGGCCCCGACGATCAGCTTCTCCCTGCTCTCCCAGCGGCGGTAGAGGGCGGCCTTGCCCACCCGTGCCCGGCGCGCGACGGCGTCCATGGTGAACCCGGCCCAGCCGACCTCCGCGTAGATCTCCAGCGTGGCGTTGAGCACGCGGGGCTCGATGTCGGGGTCCGGTGGTCGTCCTGGTCGCGCCGTGACCGAAGCGGGCTTCATGCGGTCAAGTCTGCCAGGAATCGGGCGGTGCGCCACTGGACGGCAGTATTTACAGACGAACTTTGTCCGGATTATGGTGCTGGAAGGACCTGACGGAAGGAGCCTCCGTGGCGCTGAACCTGGACCTGGCGGGCAAGGAGTGGGAGGGCGCGGGACGCCGATGGACGTCGACGGACGCCATCCTCTATGCGCTCGGAGTGGGGGCGGGGGCCGAGGATCCGCTGACCGAGCTGCCGTTCACGACGGAGAACTCGCATGACGTCTCCCAGCAGGTGCTGCCCACCTTCGCCGTGATGATCGGCGGCACCGGCGGGTCGATGCCCCCGCTCGGCGACTTCGACATCGCCCAGGTGCTGCACGCCGAGCAGTCGATCACCTTGCACGGCGCGCTTCCCCCCGAGGGGTCCACCGTGACCAGAAGCCGCGTGGCCGCCTTCTACGACAAGGGGCCCAACGCCATCGCCGTCCTGGAGTCGACGGTCATGGACGCCGCGTCGGGGAAGGTGCTCGCCGAGTCCAGCACCGGCACCTTCATCCGCGGCGAGGGGGGTTTCGGTGGTGATCGCGGGTCCGCCGCGGCCTGGGAACGGCCCGCGCGGGAGCCGGACCACGTCGTGACCTACCGCACCCGGCCCGACCAGGCGCTGCTCTACCGGCTGAGCGGTGACCGCAACCCGTTGCACTCCGACCCCTGGCTCGCCGCGAAGGCCGGGTTCGGCCGGCCGATCCTGCACGGGCTGTGCACGTTCGGCTTCACCGGCCGGGCGCTGCTGCACACCGCGTGCGGCTCCGACCCCGAGGTGTTCGGCGCCATGTCGGCCCGCTTCGCCTCCCCGGTGTTCCCCGGGCAGGAGCTGACGGTGGCGCTGTGGGACGACGGCGACACCTGGCTCTTCCAGACCACGGTGGCCGGCCAGGTCGTGCTGGACCGCGGCACGTTCACCCGGAGGACGGTGTGATCAAGAACTTCATGCCCAGGCCGACCCCCGAGACGGCCCCGTACTGGGAAGCCGCCAAGGAGGGCGAGCTGCGCGTGCAGCGGTGCGCCTCGTGCGGCAGGCACTACTTCTACCCGCGCCCGTTCTGCCGCTACTGCGCCTCGTCCGACGTCAGCTGGGTGCGGGTGTCCGGCCGGGCGCGGCTCGTCTCGTATGTGATCAACAGGCGGCCCGTGCCGGGGTTCGAGGACGTCTCGCCGGTGATCGCTCTGGTGGAGCTCGACGAGGGGCCGCGGCTCATGACCAACGTGGTGGGCGTCGAGCCCGCACCGGAGAACCTGCCTCTGGACCTGCGGCTCCGGGTGACGTTCGAGGAGCGCGGCGGCACCATGCTGCCGGTTTTCGAGCCCGAGGAGGAGCGCGCGTGACCAGCATGCACGGCGGCCGGATCGCGATCGTCGGCGCGGCCGAGACCGACGAGATCGGCACGCTGCCGAACACCTCCATGCTCCAGCTGCACGCCGAGGCGGGCCTGAACGCGCTGCGCGACGCCGGGCTCACCCCCGCCGACGTCGACGGCGTGGCGACCGCCGGGCCGCTGGCCCTGGACGTGGCGCACCACCTGGGCATCCACCCGCGCTGGGCGGACGGCACCATGGTCGGCGGCTGCAGCTTCCTGCTGCACGTCCGGCACGCGGCGGCGGCCATCGCGGCCGGCGCGGCCGACGTCGTCCTCATCACCCACGGCGAGTCCGGCCGCTCCCGCGTGGGCGCGCGGCAGTGGGGCGGGCAGAACGAGACGCCCGCCGGACAGTTCGAGGCGCCGTACGGGGCCATCACCCCGTACGCCACCTTCACCGTCCCCGCCCTGCGCTTCCTGCACGATCGCGGCATGGGCCGGGAGGACCTGGCCCGGGTCGTCGTCGCGCAGCGGGAATGGGCGGTGAAGAACCCGCGGGCGCTGCGGCGCGACATCGTCACGGTGGACGAGGTGCTGCAGGCTCCGGAGATCGCCTACCCGTTCACCCGGGACATGTGCTGCGTGGTCACCGACGGCGGCGGCGCCCTGGTGCTGACCAGCGCCGAGCGGGCCGCCGACCTGCCGCGCGGTGACCGGGCCGTCTACCTGCTGGGGTCCGGCGAGGCCACCGAGGCGGCGATGGTCTCCCAGATGGAGGACCTGGGCTCCTTCCAGGCGTTCCGCCGCTCCGGCGCCGAGGCGTTCCGCACGGCGGGACTCGGTCACAGCGACGTCGACCATTTGATGATCTACGACGCGTTCGCGCACCTGCCCCTCTACGGGCTGGAGGATCTCGGGTTCGTCGGCAGGGGCGAGTCGGGGGCCTTCGTCGCGGACGGCCACACCGTCCCCGGCGGCAGCCTCCCGACCAACACCAACGGCGGCGGGCTCTCGTACACGCACACCGGCATGTACGGGATGTTCGCCATCCAGGAGGCCGTCAGGCAGTTGCGGGGCGAGGCCGCCGCGCAGGTGCCCGATGTCGAGGTCAGTTTCGTGCAGGGGGTGGGGATCTTCTTCGCGGCATCCGGCAGTCTTATCCTGTCAAACCGCAGATCTTGACCGAACGGAGTCCGGTGCCGATGCCTCTTCCTCCCGGAAAGTCGAGCGGCGTCGTCACCGCCGCCCTGGCCTTCAGCGGCATGGTCGTGTCGATGATGTTCACCCTGGTGGTGCCCATCATCCCCGACCTGCCGCGGCTGGTGTCGGCCTCGGCGGAGGACGCTTCCTGGGTGATCACGTCCACGCTGCTGGCGTCGGCGGTGTTCACCCCGGTGAGCGGCCGGCTCGGGGACATGTACGGCAAGCGGCGCATGATGGTGATCAGTCTCGCGTTGATGGTCGTGGGATCGGCGATCTGCGCCCTCACCAGCGCGCTGCCTCTCGTCGTGCTCGGCCGTACGCTCCAGGGCTGCGCGGTCGGCGTGATCCCGCTCGGCATCAGCATCATGCGCGACCTGCTCCCTCCCGCCCGGATGGGGTCCGCCATGGCGCTGATGAGCGCCACCATGGGCGCCGGCGGCGCGATCGGGCTGCCGCTCGGCGCCGTCGTCGCCCAGTACGCCAACTGGCACGTGCTCTTCCTCGTCTCGGCCGGCATGGGGGTGATGGGCCTGGTCCTGACCCTCGCCCTGGTGCCGGACTCGCCGCTGCGAACCGGCGGGCGGTTCGACTTCGTCGGCGTGGCCGGGCTGTCGGCCGGCCTGATCTGCTTGCTGCTGCCCATCAGCAAGGGCGGCAGCTGGGGTTGGACGAGCCCGCTGACCCTGGGCCTGTTCGCCGCGGCGGCGGTGATCCTGCCGCTGTGGGGATGGGCGGAGCTGCGGGTCACCAATCCGCTGGTCGACCTGCGCACGACCACCCGGCGCGAGGTGCTGCTCACGAACCTGGCCTCCATCGCGTTCGGCTTCGCCATGTTCGGCACCCAGCTGGTCTTCCCCCAGGTGCTCCAGTCGCCGGCCGCCTCCGGCTACGGGCTCGGGCTGAGCCTGCTCGACGCCGGGCTGTGCATGGCGGTGGGCGGCGGCATGATGATCGTGCTCTCGCCCGTCTCGGCCCGCGTCACCGGCGCGTACGGGGCCAAGGTGACCCTCATCCTGGGCGCGCTGCTCGCCGTCTCCGGCTACGTCACCGCGCTGCTGCTGATGACGGAGGTGTGGCACGTCGTGCTGGCCGCCACCATCGTCTCGGCCGGGGCCGGTCTCGGCTACGCCGCCATGCCCGCCTCGATCATGAGCGCGGTGCCGACCTCGGAGACGGCGGCGGCCAACGGCTTCAACTCGCTCATGCGTTCCATCGGCACGTCCATGGCCAGTGCGGTGATCGGTGCCGTGCTGGCCACGCAGACCGTCCGGCTGGGCGCCGCCACGCTGCCCTCGCGTGGCGGGCTGGAGGTCGCGCTGATCATCTCGGCGGTCGCGGCGACCGCCGGGATGATCGTCTCCGCGTTCCTGCCCAGGCGGCGGGCGGCCCGGCCGGGCGCCGACCGCCGGCTCACGCCAGAGCACCCTGACGCCGGTACGCGGCTCCCGGGGAATGCCGGCGGCCCGCTCGCCGGCGACGCCGCGCTGGACGTCGCCGGCACCTCCGGCGAACCGGGCCCCCGGCGCACGGAGTAGCGCCGAGGGGCGGTTCCCGGCGGGCGGTTTTCAGCGGGCCGGTTTCTAGCGGGGGAGGACGAGCAGGGCGTCGCCGACGGCGCGTTCGCGGCCGTCGGACGGCTGGTTGACGACCTTGTTCTTCACCACCATGGCCGTCGACCCGCCGCCGTCCAGGTTGATCGCCTGGGTGGCGCCGAGCCAGCGCATGAACTGAGCGGCCTCGATGAAGTTCGCCCCCACGGTGACGCCCGGCCGGCGGCCGTCGATCGTGGCCAGGATCAGGCTCCCGTCGCGGGTGGTGCCGGCGAGGGTGCGCGGGTGGCGGCGCAGGATCATGTTGAGCGAGTCGTGACCGTCGCGCTTGGCGGTGATCTGGGTGCGGCCGTTGCGGACCAGGCCCACGCCGCCCGACACGACGTGCAGGTCGGGGGTGAGCCGGAGGTCGCGGCCCTTGCGCAGGTCGCGCACCTTGGTGTCGATCTTGACGGTCCAGCCCTGCCAGAGGTGCTCGTTGAGCCACATGGCGGCCTCGCCCGCGCCGTGGAGCACCCGCTTGCCCTTCGGCACGGCCGCGCCGGGCGTGCGGACCGCCTCGACCCGGCCGTTGGCGTCGATGACCACGTCGGCGCCGTCGGCCGCGGGGGTCTTGGCGCCGTACTCCTCGGTGTAGAGGACGAGCTCGCCGGGCAGGGCCGCGCGGTTGACGCCGGCGATCGGGTGCTTGGCGCCGTCCTGCGAGATCGCCGTGATCGTGGTCCGCAACTCGGTGATCCTGGCGGTACGGCCGCGCAGCACGATCGCCGAGCGGCCGGGGACCGCCTCGCTGAGCAGCCTGCCCGCCACCACCGAGGCGCCGACCGGCTCGCCGCGCAGCTCCTTGGCCGTGTGGATGTTGAAGAAGCCGCCGTTGACGGCCGCGATGGCGCCGTCCCGCTTGGCCATCGAGGAGACCGTCTCCCGCTTGGCCACGCTGGCGCCGAGTGAGGCCCCGTACGAGCCGCGGAAGGCGCGGGCGTCGATGGTGAGCACCTGGGCGTGCCAGGGGCCGGTGGTCTTGAGGCCGTCGTCGCCGAGGTAGTCGACCTTGATCTTCAGGCCGGCCTGCTTGAGCCGCTTGGCCGTCGCGTCGGCCTTGGCCCGCTGCTTGAAGGACCACAGGCCCACCCGGACCATGAACAGCTCCTGCTCGGGGGCGTCGGCGACCTGGGGGCGCACCAGCCGCTGCATGCCGGCGACCTCACCGGTCGCCTCGACGGCGGCCAGCGTGGCCTCGGCGGCTTCGCGGGTCCCGGCGTCGCGGCCGTTCGGCATGAGCACGGTGACGGTGTAGCCGTCGGTGGACGAGCCGGCCCGCACGTCGTACAGGTCGATGCCCGAGGTCACGCTGGTCATGGTCTTCGTGGGGGCGGAGCGCGTGCCGAGCGGGAACTTGGATGACGGGAACTTCTCCGCCGCCTGCTCGGCTGCGGCGCCGGGCACGGCGAGGCCCGTGATCGTCGTGGCCATGGCCAGGCCGGCGACGAGGGTGCGTCGAGACATGCGAACTCCATGAGGGCGGAACGGGACCGCCCCATCCTGACTGATCAAGGTGCTTCGGTCAGGAGAACACGGGAAACGCCCGCAGAGGTTACGAGATTGACATACGCCCCAACTGGTGAGTCGACCCTCGCCTAGAATGGACGGGTGAAGCGCATCGGCA
This sequence comes from Nonomuraea sp. CA-218870, assembly GCF_050936535.1. NCBI lineage: Bacteria > Bacillati > Actinomycetota > Actinomycetes > Streptosporangiales > Streptosporangiaceae > Nonomuraea > Nonomuraea sp. CA-218870. Next base: position 2,365,439 of record NZ_JBNJMN010000001.1, read on the forward strand.
TGTGGTGGTGGCCGCCAGACGGCCGCTGACCTCGCATGCGACAGGGCCGTCCTCAGGGCGGCCCCGGGCGCGGGGATCCCTCCGGACGGCATCGACCGATTCTCCCGAGGAGAGACCATGGCACACACCGTGCTCACCGGAGACCGCCCCACCGGGCCGCTCCATATCGGCCACTACTTCGGCTCCCTGGCCAACCGTGTCCGGCTGCAGGACCGGTATCCGACCTATGTGCTGGTCGCCGACTACCAGGTGATCACCGACCGGGACCTGCCGGGCGAGATCCAGCGCAACATCACCGAGCTGCTGCTGGACTACCTCGCCGTGGGGCTCGACCCGGCCAAGGTCACGATCTTCCAGCACAGCGCGGTGCCCGAGCTCAACCAGTTGATGCTGCCGTTCCTGAGCCTGGTGACGGTGTCGGAGCTGAGCCGCAACCCCACCGTGAAGGACGAGATCGCGCACAGCAGCCAGAAGGCGGTCAGCGGGCTGATGTTCACCTATCCGGTGCACCAGGCGGCCGACATCCTGTTCTGCAAGGGCACGCTGGTGCCGGTGGGCAAGGACCAGCTGCCGCACCTGGAGGTGACCCGGACGATCGCGCGGCGCTTCAACGAGCGCTACGGCCGCGTCTTCCCCGTACCCGAGGCCATGCTCGGCGACCGGCCGCTGCTCCAGGGTCTGGACGGCGGCAAGATGAGCAAGAGCCGGGGCAACGCGATCACGCTGTCGGCCACCGAGGACGAGACGGCGGCGCTCATCCGCAAGGCGCGCACCGACTCCGAGCGCCTGATCACCTACGACGAGGAAAACCGCCCGCAGGTGGCCAACCTGCTGATGATCGCCTCCCTCTGTCTCGGCCGCCCGCCCGCGGAGCTCGCCGACGAGATCGGGTACGGGGGCGCGTCCGCCCTGAAGCGGCTGACCACGGACGCGGTCAACGACTTCCTGCGGCCGATCAGGAAGCGCAGGAAGGAGCACGACGAGGCCGAGGTGCGGGAGATCCTGGCGGAGGGCAACCGGCGGGCCCGCGAGCGGGCCGTGGTCACCCTCGACGAGGTGCGCGCGGCGATGGGCTTCTAGCGGGGTCTCAGCGCGGGTGGTAGCTGAGCGTCCTGAACGGCCAGTGCGCGGACAGCCAGGCTGTCACGGCTTGGTACAGGGGCACGTCGAGTTCGGCCCGGTCGGCCCGGACCCAGGAGGACACGTCGGCGTCGTGGGCGTCGCCCGTGGAGGGATAGATGTAGACGCATCCGATCACGTCGCCGTCCGTGTCCAGGACGGTGTAGGTGAAGCCGCGGCGCCCGGCGAAGTCGTCCGCGTGGCGCCGCAGGTCGGCGAGGTTGGCTTCCAGGGTCATGCCGTCCACGGGAGGCCATCGTCCGTCAGGGAAGCCCGGGGTCTCGCGGATGTGCTTGATGCTGCTGGTCCAGGCGGCGTGGTCGGCGGCGTTGTGCTGGGGGCCCAGGGGTTCGAGACGGAACCACGGGGTGGCCGGGGGTGCGGGGACGGCGAAGTCGTCGGGGACGAAGGGGCGGTCGTTCATGGGGCCGAGGCTATGAGGCCGGGCTGCTGGGGCGCATCCGGATTGACCGCGGGCCGGCGCTAACGGTCGCGCCGGAACGACTCCAGCGCCAGCAGCGCGACGTGCAGCGACAGGCAGGACTCGACGTCGTCGAGGTCGGTCTCGAGGATGCGCTCCAGGCGGCGCAGGCGGTCGTAGAAGGCGGGCCTCGACAGGTGGGCCTTCTGCGCCGCCACCGCCTTGTTGCGGCCCGCGTCGAGGTAGATGCGCAGGATGCGGGCCAGGTCGCCGCCCCGCTGGGCGTCGTGCGCGAGCAGCCCGCCCAGCTCGCGCTCGGCGAAGGTCTGCAGTCTGGCGTCGTCGCGCAGCAGGTGGAGCAGCCCGCGCAGGCGCAGGTCGGGCAGCCGGTAGAAAGGCCGGCCGTCCGGCTGGCGGACCGCCACGTCGGCGACCTGCTCCGCCTCCAGGAAGCTGCGCCGTACGTCGCGGATGGACTCCACCACCGAGCCGGCGGCGAGCACGAACGCGGTCCCGTGCTTCCACAGCTCGCGCAGGCGCTCGGAGAGCGCCGTGAGGGCGGGCTCGGCGTGCGCGCGCGGCGGGAGCGGCAGCAGGACGCCCACCCGGTCCTGGTCGAGCGCGCCCACCAGGGCCGGCAGCCGGGCGTCGCGGCAGGCCGCGGCGGTCGACTCGGCCAGCTCGCCCAGCTCGGCAGGCCCGTCGAGCGCCTGGTCGGTCACGTCGATCGGCCGGATCACCACGCTGACCAGCTTGCGGCCGGTGAGGGGGACGCCGACCGCGCGGGCGCGGGCCGCGGCCTCCTCGGGGTCGGAGTAGGCGTGGGTGAGGATGCCGGTGATGATCGTGCCGTGCGCCTGGCGCTCCAGCGACTCCTGGTGGCGCTCCAGCAGCCGCCCCAGCGCGAGCGTGGTGGCGGCGCGCTCGGCCAGGACCAGGTCGCGCGGCGACGGCCTGCGGTCGCACAGCAGGATCAGCCGCCCCCAGTCCTGCCCCCGCGCGCCGACGGTGGTGACCAGCCAGCCGGACGCGGAGTCGTACGCGGTGCGCTCGGCGGGGGAGACGGCGCGGGACCTGCTCTCCCAGCCGGCCAGCAGCGACCCCGCGTCGCGGCCTGCCGACTCGCAGGCCAGCACCTGGTGGGCGAGGTTCTCCAGCAGGACCGGGCGGCCCGACAGCCTGGCCACCTGAGCGAGCACCTCGGCGGGGGAGGCGCCCTCGACCGACAGCTCGGTGAACACCTCGTGGAGCTGCTCGGAGGCGCGCAGCTCCTCCAGCTGGATGTCGATGATGCGGGCGTGGACGGCCTCGGTGATCTGCACGAACGGGGTCTCGCGGGTGAGCACGATGACCGGCAGGCCGTGCTCCTCGGCGGACTTGACCACGGCGGCGGGCAGCTCGCGGACGAACCTGCGGCCCAGCTCGACGACCAGGCCGGAGGCCCCGACCGAGGACAGCGCGGCGATGTAGTCGGCCAGCTCGCCGGGGTCGTCGGGGAGCGCCACGCCGGTGGTGAGCACCAGCTCGCCGCCGCGCAGCAGCTGGGCGATGTCGGCGATCTCGCCGACGTGCACCCAGCGCACCTTCGTGTCGAGCCGGTCGGCGCCCGCCACCACGCGCGGGCTGCCGCGACGGACCGTCTCCAGGTCGAGGATGTCGGCGATGGTGGGCAGCACGCCGCCGAGCTTAGCCGATCAGCATGTAAGTCAGGACCGGCTTCACTTGACAGACTGGCAGGTGATCAGGAGAAGAGATCCTCTTCGCGGAACTCCCGCGCCGGGCTCTGTTCGCGCAGCTCCACGCGGCGGATCTTGCCCGAGATCGTCTTGGGCAGCTCGGCGAACTCCAGCCGGCGCACCCGCTTGAACGGGGCCAGCTCGCGGCGGCAGTGCTCGAAGATCGACCGGGCGGTCGCGTCGTCGGGCTCGGCGCCGGGCGCGAGCGTCACATACGCCTTGGGCACGGCCAGCCGCACCGGGTCGGGCGCGGGCACCACGGCCGCCTCCGCCACGGCCGGATGCTCCAGCAGCACGCTCTCCAGCTCGAACGGGGAGATGCGGTAGTCGGAGGCCTTGAACACGTCGTCGGTCCTGCCGACGTAGGTGATGTAGCCGTCGGCGTCGCGGGAGGCCATGTCGCCCGTGTGGTAGTACCCGTCACGCATCGCTTCACTAGATCCGGCGACATATCCGGACATGAGGCCGAGGGGGCGGTCCGCCAGCGGGATGCAGATCTCCCCGTCGTCTCCCGGCTCCCCCGTCTCCGGATCGAGCAGCGCGATCTCGTACCCCGGCAGCGGCCGTCCCATCGAGCCCGGCCTGACCGGCTCGCCGGGCACGTTGCCGATCTGCGCGGTCGTCTCCGTCTGCCCGTAGCCGTCCCTGATCGTGAGGCCCCACGCCTTGGCCACCTGGTCGATGATCTCCGGGTTGAGCGGCTCACCGGCGGCCACGGCGGCGCGCAGCGGCACCCGCCACGCCGACAGGTCCTCCTGGATGAGCATCCGCCAGACGGTCGGCGGCGCGCAGAAGGTGTCGACGTTCTCGTCGCGCAGCACCCGCAGCAGCTCGGGGGCGGAGAAGCGCTGGTAGTCGTGGACGAGCACGGTCGCCCCCGCGTTCCACGGCGCGAACACGTTGCTCCAGGCGTGCTTGGCCCAGCCGGGGGAGGACACGTTGAGGTGCACGTCGCCGGGCCGGACGCCGATCCAGTACATGGTCGAGAGGTGGCCGGCGGGATAGGAGGCGTGGGTGTGCTCGACCAGCTTGGGCTGGGAGGTGGTGCCGGAGGTGAAGTAGAGCAGCAGCGTGTCGCCCGCGTGCGTGGGCCCGTCGGGCGTGAACCGCTCGGGCGCCCTGGCGGAGGCGTGGTAGGGCAGCCAGCCGTACGCGTCGCCGACCGCGATCCTGGTGTACGGGCCGCCACCGAACTTGCCCGCGTCCTCGGCGTTGGCGATCACGTGGGACACCCCGCCGCGCTCGATCCGCTCGGCCACGTCCTTGCGGGTCAGCAGTGTGGTGGCCGGGATGACGACGGCGCCCAGCTTCATCGCGGCCAGCAGCGACTCCCACAGCTCGGGCTGGTTGCCGAGCATGAGCAGGATCCGGTCGCCGCGCCGCACGCCCTGCTCGTGCAGCCAGTTGGCGACCCGGCTGGAGCGCACGGAGAGCTCGGCGAAGGTGTACGAGACCCTGCCGGTGATCTTGAGGGCGATCCGGTCGGGGGTCTCGGCGGCCAGGACGCCGTCGAACCAGTCGAGCGCCCAGTTGAACTCGCCCAGCTCCGGCCAGCGGAACTCCCGGCGGGCGGTGGCGTAGTCGGCCTGGAGCAGGAGGTCGCGCGCGGCTCGGAAATCGCTCATGCTCCGGATCCTGCTACGTCGCCAGCCTCGCCTCAAGGCCATCGAGCACCGCCGCGAGTCCGAAGGTGAACATCATCTCGCGCGCCTGCGTCAGGTCGGCCGGCTCGCTCTCGCGCAGCCGTTCCAGCAGGTCGGGGTGGCCGGCGGCGGCCCGCTCGACCGCGGCGCGCATGCTCTCCTCGTCGAGAGGGCTCTCGGCCATCATCTCGTTGTAGGCCACCTGGGGGATCGTGGTGCCGAAGACGTAGGCGGTGAGCGTGGACGACGCGTAGTCGATGTCCAGCCCGCGGAACCCGGCCTTCTTGAAGGCGCGGGAGAGCCGGCCGGCGACCTCCAGCGCGTTGGGCCCGAGGGCGGGCGTGCGCCCGATGAGCCCGGCGGACCAGGGATGGCGCAGGATCACCTGGCGCATGCTGTGGGCGAAGGTGCCGGCCGTCTGGCGCCACCAGGTGTCCTCCGGCGGGGGGACCGTCATCTCGCCCCAGATCTCGTCGTAGACCAGCTCCAGCAGCTCGTGCTTGTTGGCCACGTACCAGTAGAGGCTGGTCGCGCCCGCGCCGAGTCTGGCGCCGAGCTTGCGCATGCTCAGCCCGTCGAGTCCTTCGGCGTCGAGCAGCTCCATCGCGGCGCGCACGATCTCCTCGCGGCTGCGGCCCGGGGTCCTGGACGGCCGGGGCTCGCGCATCCACACGGAGGAGAACTGCTTGCCGCTCATTCTTCTAGCTTAAAACCCCTCGCACACTGTACGAGGATGCTCGTACAGTGTGCGAGTGAACTCGAACGCTGTACGAGACCCGCGACGCTGGTGGGTGCTCGCCGTCCTCTGTCTCTCGCTGATGGTGCTGTCGGTGGACGGCACCATCCTCAACCTGGCCATCCCCTCCCTGATCGAGGAGCTCGGGGCCACCCCCTCCGACGTCCAGTGGATCCTGGACGTCTACGTGCTGGCGTTCGCCGGGCTGCTGCTGACGGCCGGGAGCCTGTCGGACCGGTACGGCCGCCGCCGGTTCCTCGTCATCGGCCTGGCCCTGTTCGGCGGGGCGTCGGTGGCCGCCGTCCTCGCCGCCGAGCCGTGGCAGCTCATCGCCGCCCGCGCGCTCATGGGCGTCGGCGGGGCCATCCTGATGCCGTCGACGCTCTCCATCCTGATGACCGTCTTCGACGCCGAGGAGCGGCGCACCGCCATGGCCGTCTGGGGCGGGGTTGCCATGGTCAGCGTGATCATCGGCCCCACGCTCGGTGGCTTCCTGCTGCAGAGCTACTGGTGGGGCTCGGTCTTCCTGACGAACATCCCGATCGCGGCGCTGGCCATCGTGGCCGCCCTGGTCCTGATGCCCGAGACGCGCGGACCGGCCCGCAGGCTCGACCCGGTCGGCGTGGCGCTGTCGACCACCGGGCTGACGGCCGCCGTCTACGTCATCATCGAGCGCGAGCTCGACTGGGCCGTCATCGCGGTCTCGGTGGCCGCGCTGGCCGCCTTCGTGCTCTGGGAACGGCGGCGCGAGGAGCCGATGCTGCCGCTGTTCCTGTTCCGCGACCGCAACTTCAGCGGCGCGTCGATGTCCATCCTGCTGATGTCCTTCGGGGCCGGCGCCGTGATGTTCATGCTCACCCAGTACCTGCAGTTCGTGCTCGGATACGAGGAGGTGGTCGCCGGGCTGGCCATGCTGCCGTACGCGGTCGCGGCGGCCGTCTTCAACGGGATCGGCGCCGGGCTCGGCAAGAAGGTCGGCAACCGGGCGCTGGTGAGCGGCGGGCTGCTGGTCATGGCCGGGGGCTTCGCCGTCATGGCGAGCACCACCGGCTACCTGCCCCTGCTCGTCGCCCTGGTCGTCATGGGCGTGGGCGGCGGGCTGGCGGGACCGTCGGCGTACACCTCGCTGATGAACGCCATCCCGCTGGACCGGGCCGGCGTCGGCTCCGCAATGAACGACACCGTGCAGCAGGTCGGCCTGGCGCTGAGCATCGCCGTGCTGGGCAGCGTGCTGGCCGGGGTCTACACCGGGCAGATGCCCGCGTCCGCGCCGGAGGCGGCCAGGGAGTCCGTCGGGGTGGCGATCCGGTCGCCCGCCCTGGCGGACCAGGCGGGAGCCGCCTTCACCACGGCCATGCACGTCGGGTCGTGGGTCGGCGCCGCCTTCTGCGTCGCGGCGGCGGTGGTGGCCGCCGCCCTGCTGCGCCCCCAGGCGCCCGCCGCGGCCCCGGAGCCGGCGACCGTCTGACCCGTCCCGGACGGCGGGACCCCGCGCCGGACCGGCCGGCGCGGGGAGCCGTGGACTGCGCCTGACCTTACGGGCGCGGCGGGCGGTTGGTCATGTGCTCGGCGGTGCCGACGTGGTGCTCCTTCTGCTTGCGCATGCCGGCCAGGCCCAGCAGACCCAGCAGGCCGAGCAGACCCCACAGTCCCGCGTTGCCGCCGCCCTCGTCCTGCTGCGGCTGCGGCGACGGGTTGACCTGGCTCTGCGCGGCGGGGGCGGCGGGAGTGTCCGCCGTCGCGGCCGCGGCCGGGGCGAGCGTCAGAAAGAAGGCCAGCCCCAGGCCCGTGAGCGTCTTGCGCATTGGGTTCCCCCGATCCGGCGGTCTGCCGACCTCCGGAGACCGCCTGTTGCGTCTCCCGGCCTTTCCCGGGAGGCTTCCCCTGATGGGGCGGATCTTCGTCTTCCCTGCTAGACGTAGCCCTACCAAGGCAGTCTTGGCTGAAACCTCTTCCCCCGGCGGCCGACACCTTGTAAGAGGATCGGAACGTACGGCGACACCTTGCGGTTACGGGCATAGCGGTGCAGCGGCGATACTCAAGACATGTCCGAGCTTCTCGCGCGCCACAAGGCCGTCATCCCCAACTGGGTCGGCCTCTACTACAACGACCCCATCGAGATCGTCAGCGGCAAGGGCAACCGCGTCGTCGACGCCGACGGCAAGAGCTACCTCGACTTCTTCGCCGGCATCCTGACCAACATGATCGGATATGACGTCCCCGAGGTGCGCGAGGCCGTCGAGCGGCAGATCGCCACCGGCGTCGTCCACACCAGCACGGTCTACCTGCTGCGCGGTCAGATCGAGCTCGCCGAGAAGATCGCCCGGCTGTCCGGCATCCCTGACGCCAAGGTCTTCTTCACCAACTCGGGCACCGAGGCCAACGAGACCGCGCTGCTGCTCGCCACGTACGCGCGCAAGAGCGACCAGGTGCTCGCCATGCGGCAGAGCTACCACGGCCGCACCTTCGGCGCCGTCAGCGTCACCTCCAACCGGTCCTGGAAGAACAACTCGCTGTCCCCGCTCAACGTGCACTTCCTGCACGGCGCCGACCGGCAGCTCGCCCAGTTCAAGGGCATGTCCGACGCCGACTACATCGCGGCGTGCGTGGACGACCTGCGCCACGTGCTGTCGACCGCCGTCTCGAACGACGTGGCCGCGCTGATCGCCGAGCCGATCCAGGGCGTGGGCGGCTTCACCATGCCCCCGGACGGGCTGTTCGCCGCCTACAAGGAGGTGCTGGACGAGCAGGGCATCCTGTTCATCTCCGACGAGGTGCAGACCGGGTGGGGCCGCACCGGCAGCGCGTTCTTCGGCATCCAGAACCACGGCGTGACCCCCGACATGATGACCTTCGCCAAGGGCCTGGGCAACGGCTTCGCCGTCGGCGGCGTCGTCGCCCGCGGCGAGCTGCTCGACGCGCTGCACGCGGCCGGCGTCGCCACGTTCGGCGGCAACCCGGTCTCCATGGCCGCGGCGAACGCGACCCTCGACTACGTGCTCGACCACGACCTGCAGGCCAACGCCGCGCGGACCGGCAAGATCATCATCGATGGCCTGCGCGAGGCCGCGAAGCGGCTGCCGATCGTCAAGGACGTGCGCGGCAAGGGCCTGATGTTCGCCGTCGAGCTGGACACGCCCGCCCAGGCGTCGCGGTTCATGGAGGAGACCAAGAAGGCCGGGCTGCTGGCCGGCAAGGGCGGCCTGCGCGGCACCGCGATCCGCATGGCCCCGCCGCTCACCCTCTCGGTCGACGAGGCCACGGAGGGGCTCGGCATCATCGTCAACGCACTCGAAGTCATCAACGCAGAGGCAGCACAGCAGTGAAGTCAGTCAAGCACTGGATCGACGGAGCTCTCGTCGACGGCGACGGCCGCACGTCGGAGATCTTCAACCCCGCCACCGGCGAGGTCAGCGGCACCGTCGCGCTGGCCTCCGTCGCGGACGTGGACGCCGCCGTCGCCGCCGCCGCGCGGGCCTTCCCCGGCTGGCGCGACACCTCCCTGGTCAAGCGGGCGCAGGTGATGTTCGCCTTCCGCGAGCTGATGTACGCGCACCGCGACGAGCTGGCGGCGCTGATCTCCGCCGAGCACGGCAAGGTGCACGGCGACGCGCTCGGCGAGGTGGCCCGCGGCCTGGAGGTCGTGGAGTTCGCCTGCGGCATCCCGCACCTGCTCAAGGGCGGCTTCTCCGAGGGCGTCTCGACCCGGGTCGACTCGTACTCGATCCGCCAGCCGCTCGGGGTCGTGGCCGGCATCACGCCGTTCAACTTCCCGGCCATGGTGCCGATGTGGATGTACCCGATCGCGATCGCGTGCGGCAACACCTTCATACTCAAGCCGTCGGAGAAGGACCCGTCGGCGTCGCTGCTGATGGCGCGGCTCTGGCAGGAGGCCGGGCTGCCCGACGGCGTGTTCAACGTGGTGCAGGGCGACAAGGTCGCCGTGGACCGGCTGCTGGAGCACCCCGACGTGCGCGGCGTCTCCTTCGTCGGCTCCACCCCGATCGCCCGGTACGTCTACGAGACCGGAACCGCTCACGGCAAGCGCGTGCAGGCACTCGGCGGCGCCAAGAACCACATGCTCGTGCTTCCCGACGCCGACCTCGACCTGGTGGCCGACTCGGCCGTCTCGGCGGGCTTCGGCTCGGCCGGCGAGCGCTGCATGGCCATCTCGGTCGTGCTGGCCGTCGACCCGGTCGGCGACGAGCTGGTGGAGAAGATCGTCGAGCGGGTGGCGCGGCTCACCGTCGGCCCCGGCGACGACCCCGCGTCGGAGATGGGCCCGCTGGTGTCCGGGCCGCACCGCGACAAGGTCGCCTCCTACCTCGACCTGGCCGTCGAGGAAGGCGCCAAGGTCGTCGTGGACGGCCGCGAGACCGCCGTCAAGGGCGGCGGCAAGGCGTCCGAGACGCCCGGCTTCTGGCTCGGCCCGACCGTGATCGACCACGTGGCCCCGGGCACGCGGGTGCACACCGAGGAGATCTTCGGTCCCGTCCTGTCGATCGTCCGCGTCTCCTCGTACGAGGAAGGGCTGGAGATCATCAACGGCGGCGAGTACGGCAACGGGACGGCCGTCTTCACCAACGACGGCGGCGCCGCCCGGCGCTTCCAGAACGAGGTGGAGGTCGGCATGATCGGCATCAACGTGCCGATCCCGGTGCCGATGGCGTTCTACAGCTTCGGCGGCTGGAAGGCCTCGCTCTTCGGCGACACGCACGTGCACGGCACCGAGGGCGTCCACTTCTACACCCGCGGCAAGGTCGTCACCTCGCGCTGGCTGGACCCGTCGCACGGCGGCGTGAACCTCGGGTTCCCCACCAACAAGTAGCCGCGCGCCGAGGGGCGGGCGGCGGCGATCACCGCCCGCCCCCCGGTAAGCTCCGAGGCGTGATCCGCAACCGTCTGCCCGCGCTGGCCCTCGCCCTGGCGGCGCTGGGAGGCACGGGCGCGGCCCAGTCCGTGGGGCCCGCAAGCGGTCCCACCCCCGGTTCCACGCCCGGCCTCGAGGCCACGCCGAGTCCCGCGCCGAGCGAGAGCCCCACGCAGAGCGACGGCACGCTGCAGATCCTCGCCTACCGCGGTTACGCCGAGTACGGCGGCATCAGCCCGCAGGCCAACTGGACCGGCACGTTCGAGAAGGACACCGGCTGCCGGCTGGCCCGCATCGACACCGTGCAGACCCCCGAGGAGATGTCCGCCAAGCTGGCCGGGCACGCCTACGACCTCGTCTCCGCCGGGCCGGTGCTGGCCGCCGAGCTGATCGAGGCGCGCAAGGTCCAGGCCGTCGACGCCGACCGGGTCGACGACTACGACGACATCCCCGAGCGGCTGCGCGACCTGGTCTCCGACGGCGACACCGTCTACGGGGTGCCGTTCCTGTGGGGCTATCACGAGTTCCTCTACGACACGAGCAGGGTCAAGGGCCGCGACCTGGCCGACGTGTTCGGCTCCGACCGGGTGATGCTGCGCGACAGCCCGCTCACGCTCGCGGACGTCGCGCTGGCGGGCGGCGCGGACGACCCGTTCGAGCTCGACGCCGGGCGGCTGGGCGAGGCGGCCGAGCGGCTGGAGGCGACGCCGGGCCGCACCTTCTGGACCAACCAGCTCGACCTGGTCAAGGGCTTCGCCAACGGCTCCGTCGACTACGGCCAGGCCACCCCTCACCTGCGCGAGCTGCTGGTGAGAGCCCGCCAGCCGGTCAAGGCGGTCGCGGCGCCCCGGGTGACCGGCTGGGTCGACTCCTGGATGCTCGGGGCCGGCGTGACCGCCACCGACTGCGCCTACCGCTGGCTCAACCGGATGACCGGGACCGACGCGCAGCGTGACGCCGCCGCCTGGAACGGCCTGGCGCCCGCGAATACCAAGGCGTGCAAAGGCCGCGCCAGGAGCGTCTGCGAGGCGTACGGTGCAACCAGGAGCAACCGCCTGGACCGCGTGGTGTTCGCCACGCGGCCGCCGGGTGACTGCCGGCCGCCCAAGGGGGAGTGCGCCGACTACGCCGCCTGGTCGCAGCGGTGGCGGGAGCTCGTCGATTAGCGGGGCCGGTTCGTGCCGCCCCGCGCCACCGTGTCGCGGGCGCGCCCATCCCCCGCTGGGTGCGACCTGCTGAGACGCCCCGGGCCTTCCCCCCGTCCCGGGGCGTCTCGCTGCCCGCGTGCCGCATCGGCCTCAGCGGTTCGGGTCGGCGGGTCGGGTCGGGCTCAGCGGGTCAGGCTCAGCGGGTCGGAAAGGCCACCACCGTGGCTGGCGGGGCGGGCGACAGCGCGGCGGCGCAGTCGGCGCACGCCATCGCCACCATGTCGTCGGGGAAGCGGCCGACGCGCACCCGCGGGCGCGGCCACCTCTTGTAGCAGACCACGCAGGCGTCGCCGTCACGCTGGGCGGTGGTCATGCCCTCAGGGTCGAACGTCAGCATCTCCGGTGCCGTTCTGGTGGGACCCCAGTTCATCACGTTCCCCCGCAGCGGTCGCCCGTCGTCGTTCGGATCCGTTATAACCCTGGCGGGATCCGTGATCGTCTAGTGGCGCGTCAAGTAAGGGTGAATTTTCTACCCAAGGCACACGATTTACACCACAAAATCGGGCATCCAGCGACAAGCCGGATGCCCGATTTATGGTCGTATCAGAGGGCAGCGATGGCCTTTTCGAGGATGCCCAGGCCCTCGTCCAGCAGATGCTCGGGGATGACCAGCGGCGGCAGGAACCGCAGCACGTTGCCGTACGTCCCCGCGGTCAGCACCAGCAGCCCCTCGGCGTGGCAGCGCTTGACGACCTCCTGGACCGCCGTCGGGTTCGGCTCCTTGGTGCCGGGCACCACGAGCTCGATCGCGATCATGGCGCCGCGCCCGCGCACGTCGCCGATCACCCCGAACCGCTCCTTCATGGCCCGCAGCCGGGGCAGCATGATCTCGCCGATCCTGCGGGCCCTGCCGACCAGGTCCTCCTCGGCGATCGTCTCCAGCACGCCCAGCGCCGCCTCGCACGCCAGCGGGTTGCCGCCGTACGTGCCGCCGAGCCCGCCGACGTGCACCTTGTCCATCAGCTCCGCCCGGCCCGTCACCGCGGCCAGCGGCAGGCCGCCCGCGATGCCCTTGGCGGTGACGATGATGTCGGGCACGACGCCCTCGTCCTCGCAGGCGAACAGGTTCCCCGTGCGGGCGAAGCCGGTCTGCACCTCGTCGGCCACGAACACGATGCCGTTGTCCCGGCAGAACTCCGCGATCCGCAGCAGGAACCCCTTGGCCGGCTCGATGAAGCCGCCCTCCCCGGCGATCGGCTCGATCACCACGGCCGCCACGTTCTCCGCGCCGACCTGCTTGCTGATCATGTCGATGGCCTCGGCGGCCGCCTCCTCCGCGCAGTTCTCCGGACCCGTCGGCCAGCGGAACGGATAGGCCAGCGGCACCCGGTACACCTCCGGCGCGAACGGGCCGAACCGGTGCTTGTACGGCATGTTCTTCGCCGTGAGCGTCATCGTCAGCAGCGTGCGCCCGTGGTAGCCGTGGTCGAACACGACGACCGCCTGGCGGCCGGTGGCGTGCCGGGCGACCTTGACCGCGTTCTCCACCGCCTCGGCGCCGCTGTTCACGAGGAACGTGCGCTTGTCGTGGTCACCGGGGGTGAGCTCGTTCAGCTTCTCGCAGACGGCCACGTACGACTCGTACGGGGTGACCATGAAACACGTGTGGGTGAAGTCGGCGACCTGCTTGCTGACCCGCTCCACCACCTTCGGCGCGGCGTTGCCGACGTTCGTCACGGCGATGCCGGAGCCGAAGTCGATCAGCGAGTTCCCGTCGGCGTCCTGCACCACGCCGCCTCCCGCGCGGGTGACGAAGACCGGAAGGGTCGTGCCGATGCCGGACGGGACGGCGGCCTGCTTGCGGGCCAGCAGTTCCTGCGACTTCGGGCCGGGGATCGCGGTGACGACGCGCCGCTCCTGGGGAATGCTCATGCCTCCGACGGTACGGCGGCCGTCGACCAGTCCCGATATGTCGATATGTCACACTGAGGGTGCTTCTCTTCGCCGGAATGGACAAAACTCAGATGGCACCATCGCTGCAGGTCGTGGCGCGACGGACGGGCCTGCGCCTGCTGGCCGGCTCGCTCGACCGCGACGTGCGCTGGGTGGCCGTCAGCGAGCTGGAGGATCCGACGCCGTTCCTGGAGGGCGGCGAGCTGGTGCTGACCACCGGGATGCGGCTGGCCCACGACTTCCCCGCCTACGTCGGGCGGCTGGTGGCGCGCGGCGTCGCCGGGCTCGGCGTGGCGGTCGGGCTCACGCACGAGGAGGTGCCGCCCGCCCTGCTTGAGGCGGCGCGCGCCGCCGGGCTGCCGCTGCTGGAGGTGCCCAGGGAGACGCCGTTCATCGCGGTCACCAAGGCGGTCAGCGACCTGCTGGCGGCCGAGCAGTACGAGGAGGTCACCCGGGCGTTCGCCGCCCAGGGCCGGCTGACCCGCGCGGCCCTCCATCCTGACGGCGCCCACGCGGTCATCGACCGGCTGGCCAGGGAGCTGGGCGGATGGGCTGCGCTCTTCGACGACGCCGGCGAGGTGCTGCACGCCACCCGGGGCGCCAGGACGCGGATGGTGGCGGCCGAGATCAGGCGGCTGCGCGGCCGGGCGTCGGCGGCGGGCCGGCCCGAGACCGGGGCGGAGCGCGCGCCCGCCACGCTGGCTCTGGCGGAGCCAGGGGAGAACGTCGTGGTGCAGCCGGTGGGCGGCGGGCCCCGCCCCAGGGGCTTCTTCGCCGTCGGGACCGTGCGGGCCTTCACCCCGGTCTCGCACACCGTCGTCAACGCCGCGGGTTCGCTGCTCACACTGGCCTTCGAGCAGGGGAGCGCCCAGCTCGAAGGCGAGCGCCGGGTCCGCGGCGCGGTGCTGCGGCTGCTGCTGGCCGAACCGGGAGCCGCGGAGCAGGCGCGCGGCGTCCTCGGACCTCTGGGGCCCGGCCTGCCCGGCGAGCCCTTCGTCGTCATGGCGGCAGGCGAGGACTCCCTGGAGCAGCTGGAGCAGATCGCCTTCACCGCCCGCCACGCCCCCGCCGACGCCCCCGCCGACGCGCCGCCGTCCGGTGCGGGGACCGTCGTCGTGGCGCTCGTCGCGCAGGACGCGGTCGATCGGGCCGCCCAGGCGGTGAGCGGCGGCGCCGGGATCAGCGTGCCGTGCACGTATCGGGAGCTGCGGGCGGGGGTCGAGCAGGCGCGCCGGGCCTACGGGCGCGGCGGCGGTCGGGTGCTCAGGTTCGACGAGCTGGCCGGGCAGGGGCTGATGGCGCTGGTCGACCCGGACGCCGCGCGGGCCTTCGCCGCCGCGCTGCTGGCGCCGCTCGCCGCGTACGGGTCGCGGGCCGACCTGGTGGACTCGCTGCGGGCGTACCTGGAGAGCAACGGCCACTGGGACGCGGCCGCGCAGCGCCTGGGCGTGCACCGCCACACCCTGCGCTACCGGATGCGCCGCGTCGCCGACCTGCTCGGCCGCGATCTGGACGACCCGGGGGTGCGGGCCGAGCTCTGGTTCGCGCTGGAGGCGGCGGGTCAGTCCTTGCCGGCGGCGAAGTAGGCGGTCGTCGCCCGGGTGACGACCTCGTAGGTGGCCCCGTCGCGCAGGTGCCCCGCCCGTTCGAGGCTGATCGCCCCCTGCGCCGCAGCCCACAGCGCGTCGGCGACCTTGCGCGGCTGGGTGGGCTGGAGATGGCCGGCCGAGATGCAGTCGGAGATCACCCGGTCGAAGATGTTGAGCGCCGCCCTGGCGAGGGTGCGGGCGCGCTCGCTGGGCTCGAAACCGGGGATCGCCCGCTCGAACATGAGGCTGTAGTAACCCGGCTCGCTCAGGCACGCCTGGCGGTAGGCGGCGATGAGCCCCTGAAGGTGCTCCAGCGGGTCACGGCGCGGCGGCACCCGCTCCAGCAGGTGGCGGAACCGCTCGAAGCCCTCCAGGTAGAGCGCCTCCGCCAGGCCCTCCCGGTTGCCGAACATCGTGTAGATGACGGTCGTGGTGCACGCCGCCTCGGTGGCGATCCTGCGGATCGTCAGGCTTTCGGGCCCGTCGGTCACCAGGAGGTTGACCGCGACGTCGAGCAGGCGGGAACGGAGCTCGTCATGGCCGGCCCGCTCACCCTGCAGGTAGGCGCCCTGAAGCCCAAGCGGCGCCGAGGAGGTCATGGGCCCACGCCTTTCTGCCAAGGGGCCCGCCGCTATGGGAGACCCGCATCGATGACTTAGCCATGGCGGAGATCGTTCAAACCGCTTCGCATGCTAAACATCCTGAATTAGGCCTACTTCCGTTACATGGCGGGTATACCACCAGGTTGTACATGACGGCAGAGCCCTCCGGCGGTCTTGTGCACCCTGGCGTAAATCCCCGGCCCGGCGCTTGGCATAACGTCGGAGGCATGGACGTGCGTACCTTCTGGCTCGCAGGCCGCCCCGCCACCGGGGACGGCGAGCTCACCGTGACCAACCCCGACGACGGTCGCGAGGTCGGCAGGGTCTCCATGCCGACCGACGCCCAGGTGGAGGAGGCCGTCGCCGCCGCGCACGCGGTCGCCGCGAAGGCCGCGGCGCTGCCCCTCCACATCCGTGCGGAGGCGCTGGCCCACGTCTCGCGGAGGCTCGCCGAGAGGTCCGAGGAGATCGCCGAGCTGATCATGGCCGAGAACGGCAAGCCCATCTTCTGGGCGCGCGGCGAGGTCGGCCGCGCCGTCGCCACCTTCCGCTTCGCCGCGGAGGAGGCCCGCCGCTGGTCGGGCGAGGTGCAGCGGCTCGACACCGAGCCCGCGGCCGCCGGCCGGCTGGCCTACGTCTCCCGCGTCCCGTACGGGCCGGTGCTGGCGATCACGCCCTTCAACTTCCCGCTCAACCTGGTCGCGCACAAGGTCGCCCCCGCCATCGCCGTCGGCGCCCCGGTCCTGGTCAAGCCGGCCCCGGCCACGCCGCTGTCGTCCCTCGTGCTGGGCGACATCCTGGCCGAGACCGAGCTGCCCGCAGGCATGTTCTCGGTGCTGCCGGTCGCCAACGAGCGCGCCTCCGCGCTGGTGCGGGACCCGAGGCTGCCCGTCGTGTCGTTCACCGGCTCGGCCCCCGTCGGCTACGCCATCGCCGACCAGGTGCCGCGCAAGCACGTCACCCTGGAACTGGGCGGCAACGCCGCCGCCGTCGTGCTGGCCGACGCCGACCTCGACTGGGCGGCCCGGCGCGTCGCGCTCTTCTCCAACTACCAGGCCGGCCAGAGCTGCATCGCCGTCCAGCGGGTGATCGTCGAGCGGCCGGTGTACGACGACTTCGTGGCCCGCCTGCTCCCGGCCGTCGCCGCGCTCGTCGTCGGTGACCCGGCCGACGAGAAGACGCAGGTGGGGCCGATGGTCTCGGAGGAGGCGGCGGAGCGGGTCGAGCAGTGGGTGCGCGAGGCCGTCGAGGGCGGCGCCCGCGTGCTGGCCGGCGGCACCCGCGACGGCGCCACGTTCGCGCCCACGGTGCTCGCCGACGTCCCCGCCGACGCCAAGGTCTGCCGCGAGGAGATCTTCGGCCCGGTCATGGTGCTGCAGCGGGCCGCCTCGGTGGACGAGGCGTTCGCCATGGTCAACGACTCGGCGTACGGCCTCCAGGCCGGGGTGTTCACCCGGTCGCTGGACATCGCGTTCCGGGCCAACCGGGAGCTGGAGGTCGGCGGTGTGATCATCGGCGACGTGCCGTCCTACCGGGCCGACCAGATGCCGTACGGCGGGGTGAAGGATTCCGGCATCGGGCGTGAGGGCCTGCGCCCGGCCATGGAGGATCTCACGTACGAGAAGGTCATGGTGCTCACGGGCCTCGACCTCTGAGGAGCGGGCGCCCGGCGGCTAGGCGCGCTCAGCCGTCAGGTAGAGCTTCCTGGCCGCCTCGCCCAGGAGCGGGCCGTACATGGTGCGGCGGTCGTCGCTGTACTTGAAGCTGCTCAGCGAGGTGATCGTGCCCCTGCCGGAGGCGGAGTCGAAGCGCGACAGCCACGGCCCGCCGCTGGAACCCGCCGTCATGTCACAGCCGAGCCCCTGGTCGTGGGTGTCGCCGTAGGGGTCGGCGCGCAGCGGGCCCGCGCAGTAGACCAGGTGGCGGCCGTCGTAGGGCGGGTCCGCGGGATAGCCGAAGCTGATCGCGTGACCGCCGCGCGGGCTGTTGAAGGCGATGTCCTGGGCGCCCACGACGTCGGCGACGTGCCGGCCGCGCGACGGGGCCAGCACCACCATGCCCACGTCGTAGCTGTCGTCGGCCCCCCGCGACCAGGGCCCGGTCACGAGCATCCGGCGTGCGGTCCACTGCCCGTACGGCTTCTCGCCGCCGTTGCGGTAGCCCGGCACGAACGTCCAGTTCTTGGCCCAGGCGCCGGTGCCGTCCTTGACGCAGTGGCCGGCGGTGATCACCAGGTCGCGGCTGCGCCCGCGCACGGTGCTGGTCGAGCAGACGAAGTCGACGCCGTTCATGGTGAGGAAGACCCGGCCGGTGGTCCTGGTCACCGCGCCCCCGACCGCCCACCGGGAGCCTGACGTGCTCGAGAGCGGGCGGGCCGACCGGTGGCGCGCCGCCGTCGCCCGCACGCCGCGCCGGGCCGGGACCACGGCGGCGTCGCCGCCGGAGACGGCAGGGAACAGGCCGGGACCGGACCGCGCGGGCAGGCCGCCCAGCAGGCCGCTCTCCTTGGCGACGAGACCCAGCAGGCCGATCGGCAGGGCCCTCTCCATGCGGTCGGGGGTCCAGTAGGAGAGCACGCGCGCGTGGTCGGCCGCGTCGCGGCCCGCCACGTGCTCGACGACCTCGGCGATCCCGCCGGGCGTCGTGGCTCCCGGAACCTCGCCGGCCGCGGGGACGCCCCGGGCGCCCGGCGGCTCCGGCAGGCGGGGCGCGGCCACGGCCCGCGGCGTGTCGGCGGTGCTCGCGTACTGCTCGGGGTTCGCTCCGACGAGGGCGGGGGCCAGCAGGCCGGCGACGAGGGGCGCGGCCGCGAGCAAGGGGATGCTCAGGGTCATGCCCACCGAGTGTGCACTACGACATGTGTCCTTGCGGCTACTTTCCGTGAATTCCTCGTGGCGCGCCGCGACGCCGTGCGCGGGCACGCGCGGCGGGGGGAGACAATGGACGGGTGCGTCCACCGACCCTCCGCTCCGTGACCGTGCTCGGTTCCACCGGCTCCATCGGCACCCAGGCCCTCGACGTGATCGCCGCCAACCCGGCGCGGTTCCGGGTCGCCGGGCTCGCCGCCGGGGGCGCGCGGGCCGACCTGCTCGCCCGCCAGGCGGCCGAGTTCCGGGCCGAGGTGGTGGCCGTGGCCGACCCCGCCGCCCTGCCCGCCCTGCGGGAGGCGCTGGCCGCGCACGGCGCGAGCCCCGAGGTGCTGGCCGGTCCCGACGGGGTCGCCGAGGTGGCGGGCCGGCCGTGCGACACCGTGCTCAACGGCATCACCGGCGCGCTCGGCCTGACCTCCACGCTGGTCGCCCTCGAAGCCGGGCACACCCTGGCGCTGGCCAACAAGGAGTCGCTGATCGTCGGCGGGCCGCTGGTCAAGCGGCTGGCCGGGCCGGGGCGGCTGGTGCCCGTCGACTCCGAGCACTCGGCGTTGCAGCAGTGCCTGTGGGCGTCCGGGCCGCGGGGCCACGACCCCGCCGCCGTCAGACGGCTGGTGGTGACCGCCAGCGGCGGCCCGTTCCGCGGCCGCACCCGTGCGGAGATGGCCGACGTGACGCCCGAGATGGCGCTGGCCCACCCGACCTGGTCCATGGGCCCGGTGATCACCATCAACTCGGCGACCCTGGTCAACAAGGGCCTGGAGGTGATCGAGGCCCACCTGCTGTTCGACATCGGCTTCGACCGCATCGAGGTCGTGGTCCACCCTCAGTCGATCATCCATTCGATGGTCGAGTACCTCGACGGCTCCACGATCGCCCAGGCGAGCCCGCCCGACATGCGGCTGCCCATCGCGCTGGCCCTCGGCCATCCCGAGCGCGTCGCCGCCGCCACCGCCCCCGTCGACTGGACCAGGGCCCACACCTGGACCTTCGAGCCGCTCGACGACGCCGCCTTCCCGGCGGTGGCGCTGGCCCGGCACGTCGGCTCGGCGGGCGGCACCGCCCCCGCCGTCTACAACGCGGCCAACGAGGTGTGCGTGGAGGCGTTCGTCAAGGGCGGACTGCCGTTCCTCGGCATCGTCGACACGGTCGCCAAGGTCGTGGAAGAACACCAGGTCACCCCGGCAGACTCCGTCGAGGAGGTGCTCGCCGCCGACGCCTGGGCCCGCGCCCGTGCGTCCGAGCTCACAACCGGGCAGTCCCGCTAGCTTCCTAGACTGGAAGCGTCGTCGACACGCAAGGGTTGAAATGTCTTCTGTAGCACTGGGCATCCCGACGGTCCGCCCCAAGCCGCTCGCCGAACGCCGGCACTCCCGTCAGATCATGGTCGGCGACGTGCCCGTGGGCGGTGACGCGCCCGTCTCCGTGCAGTCGATGACCACCACGGTCACCGCCGACGTCAACGCGACCCTCCAGCAGATCGCCGAGCTCACCGCCTCCGGCTGCCAGATCGTCCGGGTGGCCGTGCCGTCCCAGGACGACGCCGAGGCGCTGCCGATCATCGCGAAGAAGTCGCAGATCCCGGTCATCGCCGACATCCACTTCCAGCCGAAGTACGTCTTCGCCGCGATCGAGGCGGGCTGCGCGGCGGTGCGGGTCAACCCGGGCAACATCAAGAAGTTCGACGACAAGGTCGGCGAGATCGCCAAGGCCGCCGCCGACCACGGCGTGCCGATCCGCATCGGGGTCAACGCCGGGTCGCTCGACCCGCGGCTGCTGCAGAAGTACGGCAAGGCCACGCCCGAGGCGCTGGTCGAGTCGGCGCTGTGGGAGTGCTCGCTCTTCGAGGAGCACGGGTTCCGCGACATCAAGATCTCGGTCAAGCACAACGACCCGGTCGTCATGATCAACGCCTACCGGCTGCTGGCGGCCCGCTGCGACTACCCGCTCCACCTCGGTGTCACCGAGGCGGGCCCGGCCTTCCAGGGCACGATCAAGTCGGCGGTGGCGTTCGGCGCGCTGCTGGCCGAGGGGATCGGCGACACCATCAGGGTGTCGCTGTCGGCCCCTCCGGTGGAGGAGGTCAAGGTCGGCTCCGCCATCCTGGAGTCGCTCGGGCTGCGCGAGCGAGGGCTGGAGATCGTGTCCTGCCCGTCGTGCGGACGGGCCCAGGTCGACGTCTACACGCTGGCCGAGCAGGTGCAGGCCGGGCTCGAAGGGCTCAAGGTGCCGCTGCGGGTGGCCGTGATGGGCTGCGTCGTCAACGGGCCTGGCGAGGCGCGCGAGGCCGACCTCGGGGTGGCCTCCGGCAACGGCAAGGGCCAGATCTTCGTCAAGGGCGAGGTCATCAAGACGGTGCCGGAGTCGCAGATCGTCGAGACCCTCATCGAGGAGGCGCTCCGCCTCGCGGAGGAGATGGGCGTGGCGGTGGACCTCGACGACGACGCCTCCGGGCCCGAAGTCGT
This sequence comes from Nonomuraea sp. CA-218870, assembly GCF_050936535.1. Classification (NCBI taxonomy): domain Bacteria; kingdom Bacillati; phylum Actinomycetota; class Actinomycetes; order Streptosporangiales; family Streptosporangiaceae; genus Nonomuraea; species Nonomuraea sp. CA-218870. The sequence continues at coordinate 2,386,591 of NZ_JBNJMN010000001.1, forward strand.
CGTCCGCTGATCCGTACGGGGTCAATCCCCCGGCGGTCAGGGGTCCGGGAGGAGCTTGGTGAGCAGGGTGCGGAGTTCGCGTTCGCCGTCGGCTCCCACGAGCGACAGGACCTGCGCCCGGAGGCTCTCGGCGGCCTCGCGGACGGGGGTGAGGCGCTCGCGGCCGAGCGGGGTCAGTTCGAGCGCGTAGCGGCGGCGGTCGGCGGGGTCCTGGCCGCGGGCCACCAGGCCGAGGTGGACCAGCTCGTCGACGATCTGCGCCGCCGCCGGCTCGGTGACGTGCATGCGGCGGGCGAGCTGCTGCTGGGAGCACGGCGCCAGGGCCTCCAGGGCGGCCATGCTGCCGAAGTGGCGGGTGCGCAGGCCGGTCCCCGCCAGCCGGGCGTCACCCATGCGGCGCACCCGGTAGTGCGCCTGCGCGACCAGGTAGGCGGTGGTCCGCAGCGGCTCGGGGTCGGGCAGCAGCAGGCTGAGCAGTTCGTTGAGCCGCTCGCGTTCGGCCGGGGTCAGTGACCCGGTGATCCGGGCGTCCCGTTCGGCGACCGCCTCGCGCATGGCGTCGCGGGCCGCGCGCCCCTTCCCGGTGATCGACAGTACGTAGGAGCGCCGGTTGGCGGGGTTGCGGGTGCGGGTGACGTACCCGTCCGCCTGGAGCCGGTCGATCAGCCGCACCATGATCGTCCGGTTGATGCCGAGCCGTTCGGCCAGCTCGTGCTGGGAGTCGGCGTCCTGGTCGGCGAGGGTGTCGAGGACCACGAAGTCGCGTGAGCGGGGATCGTCGGACATCGCCTCCGTGGTGAACCGGGCGTAGACCCGGCGCAGCAGAGACCCGAGGGACCCGCTCAGCGCTTGCGTGAGCGTCCTTTCCTGCATACGGCGCACCTCCGGCAACGCAGCCTATCCATCGAGGTGACAGTTACGCGGAGCAATAGTTGGCTTGTTGACGATTAAGCGGGCAGACGGTTAGGGTCCCTGACATAACCGAGGAGGAAGAGATGCCCTATCGGCTGGACATGTCGATGATGCTGGCCCTGCACGACGCGCTCCGGCGCGAGGTGGAGCGCGTCGCCCGCGTCGCCGCCAAGACAGGAGACGACCCGCGGCGGATCCTGGCCGCGGCCGCCGGGTGGGAGCTGTTCAAGAAGTTCCTGCGGGTGCACCACACGACCGAGGACGACGTGCTCTGGCCCGCCATGCGCGGCGCCGTGACCGCCGACGGCCTGGCGCTGCTCGACGCCATGGAGGACGAGCACGCCGCCATCGACCCGCTGCTGGACGCCGTCGACGCCGCGCTGGTCGACAGGGAGCACGGCGCCGGACGGCTCGCCGGCCTGGTCGACGCCCTGGCCACCGGCCTGGCCGGGCACCTGAGGCACGAGGAGTCCGACGGGCTGGCGCTCATCGACGCGACACTCCGCCAGGAGGAGTGGAGCCGCTTCGGCCAGGCCCATCGCGGCCGCATCGGCGACGACCTCACGACCTATCTGCCCTGGCTGCTCGACGGCAGGACGCCCAGGGTGGCGGCGGCCCTGCTCGGCAACCTGCCCCCCGCCATCCGGGAGGCGTACCGCGACGAGTGGCGCCCCGCCTACGACCGCCTCACCCTCTACTGAGCGGAACCCCCGCCCCGCACCAGGGACGCATCACGGGATGGCAAGTAATTTCCCATACCCTCCGTCACCGAGGCACTACTTAGGGAAGTATTTCCTCTCCGACGGATAGGGGGAGGAGCCGGGTGAAGCGGTTCGTGGGACTGGTCGGCGGCCTGGCGATGCTGGGCGTGTGCGTGGCGCCGGTGAGCGTGGACGCCGAGACGAAGCCGGGAGCAGTGCCGGCGCGCGTCGCCTGGGGCGCCTGCCCGGCGAAGGCCGACGACAAGCCGGCCGCCGCGGTGGCCTTCGACACCGAGTGCGGCACCGTACGGGTCCCGCTCGACTATCGGGAGCCGTCGGGACACGCCATCAAGCTGTCCGTCAACCGGATCAAGGCCAAGGTGCCCCGTGACGGCGACCACCTCGGCGCGCTGCTGGTGAACCCGGGCGGCCCCGGCGCCTCCGGACGGGACCTGGCGCTGTACGTGGCCGCACTACTCCCGCGCGAGGTGCGGGAACGCTACGACATCATCGGCTTCGACCCGCGCGGGGTGGGCGCCAGCCAGCCGGCCATGCGCTGCGCCGACCCCGAGGTCTACTACCGGCCCCCGCGCCCGGACTCGGTGCCGGGCAGCCGCGCCGAGGAGAACGTGCTGCTCAGCCGGGCCGCCGACTACGCCAACCGGTGCGGCAACCGCTACGCGTGGCTGCTGCCCCACATGAACACCGAGAACGTCGCCAGGGACCTCGACCGCATCCGCGCCGCGCTCGGCGAGGAACGCATCAGCTTCCTCGGCTACTCCTACGGCACCTACATCGGCGCCGTCTACGCCACCCTGTTCCCGCACCGGGTCAGGCGCCTGGCGCTGGACAGCGTGGTGGCCCCCGAGGGCGAGTGGTACCGGTCCAACCTGGCCCAGGACCGCGCCTTCGAGAGGCGGCACCGCGCCCTCGTGGCGTGGGCGGCCCGGCGCAACGAGGTCTACCGGCTGGGCCGCGATCCGAGGCAGACCAGGTTCGCCTGGTACGCGATGCGCTCCCGGCTGGCGGAGCGTCCGGCGGGCGGAGTGGTCGGCCCGAGCGAGCTGGACGACCTCTTCAACGTCGGCGGCTACACCGAGAGGATCTGGCCCGAGCTGGTCTCCGCCTGGTCCGCGTACGTGCGCGCCGGCGACACCAAGGCGCTCGTGGCCGCGTGGGAGAAGTACGCGAGGCAGGACGCGAAGGACGAGAACGGCTACGCCGTCTACCTCGCCATCCAGTGCCGTGACTCGAACTGGCCGCGCGACTGGACCGTCTGGCGGCGCGACATGACCAGGATGCATCGTGAGGCGCCGTTCCTCACCTGGTCGAACGCCTGGTTCAACGCGCCGTGCGTGTTCTGGCCGGTGCCTGGCGGGCGGCCGGTCGAGGTGCGCGGCTCGCTGCGGCTGCCGCCGATCCTCATGCTCCAGTCACGCCACGACGCCGCCACCCCGTACGCGGGAGCGGCCAGGATGCGTGGCAGGTTCCCGACCGCGCGCATGGTCGTCGAGGCGGGCGGCGACCACGGCGTCTCGCTCGCGGGCAACCGGTGCGTGGACCGTCACCTGGTCGCCTACCTCCGCGACGGCACGCTGCCGGCCCAGGGGGCGCGCTGCGCGGCCAAGCCGGAGCTCCGCCCGAGGGCCGCCATGCGATCCGGTAAGGCCTCAGGTCACGAAAGGCTCACTGACGTGCTAGCCAGATGAGCTATTCCGTGGTCGTTCGCGTAGTCTGACCATGTGATGCTGCGGACATCGGCGTCGCGCGTCCTCGACGACAGCGACCGGGACGAGGTGCTCGCTCTGCTCGACACCGATCCGGTCGCGAACGTCTTCGTCGCGTCCCGGGTGCGGAGCGTGGGGCTCAACCCCGCCCGGCTGGGCGGCCAGATGTGGGGCTTCGGGCCGCGCGGCGCGCTCGTGTCGCTCTGCTACGCGGGCGCCAACCTGGTGCCGATCAACGCGGGCCCCGAGGCGGTGCACGCCTTCGCCGAACGGGCGCGCAAGCAGGGCCGGCGCTGCTCCTCGATCGTGGGGCCGGCCGAGGCGGTGGGACGGCTGTGGGAGCGGCTGGAGCCGCACTGGGGCCGGGCCCGCGCGATCCGCTGGGCGCAACCGGTCATGGCGACCGCCGCCCGCCCGCCGGTGCCCGCCGACCCGCTGGTGCGGCGGGTACGGCCGGAGGAGTTCGAGACCCTGCTGCCGGCCTGCGTGGCGATGTTCACCGAAGAGGTCGGCGTCTCGCCCAACCTCGGCGACGGCGGCGCGCTTTACCGCACGCGGGTCTCCGAGCTGATCCGGATCGGGCGCTCGTACGCGCGGATCGAGGGCGGCCGGGTGGTGTTCAAGGCCGAGATCGGCGCGGTCACCCCGCAGGCCTGCCAGATCCAGGGCGTCTGGGTCCATCCGGACCTGCGCGGACGCGGATACGCCGTGTCGGGCATGGCCGCGGTCGTGGAGGCGGCGCTCGACTGCTTCGCGCCGCTCGTGACGCTGTACGTGAACGACTTCAACCACTCGGCCAGGGCCGTCTACCGCAGAGTGGGCTTCCGCGAGGTCGACACGTTCATGTCCGTGCTCTTCTGATCCGGCGCGTCCGCCGGGCCGCGTGGACGGTCAGACGCGTCAGACGCGGACGAGCCGGTCGAAGAGCCGCGTCAGCTCGGCTTCCGGGTCGGCGGTGAGGCCGGCGTGGACCGGGCCGGTCTGCACGATCGTGCTGCGCGGCGCGGTCAGCCAGCGGAACCTGCCGCCCGGCGACTCGCCCGACAGCGGGCCCGCCTCGTCACCGCAGGCCAGCTCGTAGGCGCCCAGGGCCTGCGCGACCCGTTCGACGTCGGCTTCGGGGTCGAGGGCGCGCAGGCGGGACGCGTCGAGCTCCACCCGGGCGCACAGGTAGCCGCGCGGCTGGCAGTAGAGCAGCACGCCCGCGTTGATCAGCTCTCCCCGTTCGACCCGCGGCACCACCCGGATCGCCGCGTACTCGTAGACGTCCCTGCTCATCCGCGCTCACCTCGCCAGAACGCGCCGACCGACCCCGGACCGGACCGGCGCGCCGGCGGCGCCGCCCGTGTCAGCCACCCGCCGGGGCCGTGCGCGCGCCGCGACAGATGGTCGACGTACGCCTCGCGCACGGCCCCGGGCGAGGCGAAACCCGGCTCCCCGTCCAGCCACTCGTCGGGCACCAGCGCGGTCACCTCCTCCAGCAGCTCGGGGGTGATCAGCGCGGACAGCTCGCCCGCCGCCTCCTCGACCCCCTCGGCGAACGGGGCCAGCACGTGGTCACCGGCGTCGAACGGGCGCAGCGGGTCGGCCGTCTTCCAGTTGTGGTGGAACCAGAGCGCCGCGCCGTGGTCGATCAGCCAGCTCTCGCCGTGCCAGAGCAGCAGGTTGGGGTTGCGCCAGGTGCGGTCGAGATTGTGGATCAGGCCGTCGAACCAGATCAGCCGGGCCGCGAACGCCGGGTCGGGCGACCAGGCGAGCGGCTCGAAGCCGAGCGCGCCCGGCAGGAAGTCGACCGCCAGGTTGCGGCCCGCGCTGGCCTTGAGGAGGTCCTGCACCTCCTCGTCCGGCTCGCGGGCGCCGAGCTGAGGGTCGAGATCGATGAGCTTGAGCTCGGGCGTGCGGAAGCCCAGGCGGCGGGCGAGCTCACCGGCGATGATCTCCGCCACGAGAACCCTGCGGCCCTGGCCCGCCTCCCGGAACTTGACCACGTACGTCCCGAGGTCGTCGCCCTCGACCACGCCGGGCAGCGACCCGCCCTCACGCAGCGGCGTCACGTAACGCGTCGCCACAACCTGTTCCAGCACCCGTAAAACCTATCGCGCCCCCGGCGACGCCGACGCCTGGCCGGGGCGGCGACGTGAAAAAATGTCATGACAGTAAGTGTCGCGACAGCTATTGTGGCGGGATGACTGATCCCTCGATCGCCCTGGTCCTGGGCGGCGGTTCCCTGCTCGCCCTGGTCGGACGGGAGCTCCACACCGAGACCGAACGCCTGTTCGCCCCGTACGGCCTGACCTCGCAGCAAGCGGCCCTGCTGCTGAACGCCGCCCCCGGCAACGCCACCCCCAGCGACCTCAAAGGGCGGCTCGGCACCGACACCGCGGGCATGACCCGGCTGGTGGACCGGCTGGTGGCCAAAAGGCTGCTACGGCGGGTCCCGCATCCCGGCGACCGCCGGTCGGTGGTCATCGAGCTCACGCCGGAAGGGCTGGCGCTGGTGCCGGAGCTGGCGCCGGTCTTCGGCGCGATCAGCAGGCGGATGCTCGCCGGCTTCTCGGCGGACGAGCTGGCGCAGTTGGCCGGCCTGCTCCGGCGGATGCTCGGCAACCTCAAGGGCGACGGGACGCGCTCCTCCACCGAGGAGACGGCGCACGGCGGGCTTACATGATCCCTGCAATAATGACGCTCCATGTCCGAGCTCCGAGCCGATGACCCTCGCCGGCTGGGCACCTACCAGCTCTCGGCACGGCTCGGCCACGGCGGGCAGGGCGTCGTCTACCTCGGCCACACCGGCCAGGGCGCGCGGGTCGCGATCAAGCTGCTGCACGCCAGCCTGTCGGCCGATCCGGGCGTGCGGCGGCGGTTCCTGGCCGAGATCGAGGCGGTGCGCAGGGTCGCGCCCTTCTGCACGGCCCAGCTCCTCGACGCCGATCTCGAAGGCGACCGGCCCTACCTGGTGAGCGAGTACGTCGACGGCGTGTCGCTCCGCGAGCACGTCGCCGACCAGGGGCCGCGCACCGGTGGCTCGCTCCACAGGCTGGCCATCGGCACCGCCACCGCCCTGGGCGCCATCCACCGGGCGGGAGTCGTCCACCGTGACTTCAAGCCCGGGAACGTGCTGCTCAGCCTCGACGGGCCGCGCGTCATCGACTTCGGCATCTCCCGGCTGATGGACGGCGCCGCCACCACCGGCAAGATCACCATCGGCACGCCCGCCTACCTCGCCCCCGAACGCATCAAGGGCGAACCCGCGGGGCCGCCCGCCGACCTGTACGCGTGGGCGCTCACCGTCGCCTTCACCGCCACGGGCCGGCACGCGTTCACCGGGGTGACGCACCAGGAGGTGCTGGCCCGCATCCTGTACGGCAAGCCTGACCTGGGCACGCTGTCCGGACAGCTCCGCGCGATCGTCGACGCCTGCCTGGCGCCCGACCCCGCCGACCGGCCGGACGCCGAGGAGGTGCTGCGGCGGCTGCTCGGCCAGGACGCCACCGGCGATGTCCTGACCTCCGGCGCCATCGCCGTGCTCGGCCCGTCGGCCGGCGCCACACGGTCCGGCACGGCGACCGTCCTCCCGGCGACCGGCCCTGACGGCGGGAGGCCGATCGGATCGGACGGCGGGAGGCTCGCCGGGGCCGGCGGTGGCGCTCCGGCATCCGCGGACGATCCGGCGACCGTCGCGTGGCGGGTGCCGGCCACGGCCCGGTCCGGGGTCACCGGGAGCCAGGCCCTGGCCCGGCTCGTCGACACCGCCACCTCCACCCGACCTGACGTCCCCGAGCCGCCGCCCCGCCGGAGGCGATTACCGGTATGGGCGTTCGCCGCCGCCGCCCTGACCTCGGTGCTCACGGCGGCGGTGTTCGCGCTCTGGCCGGCCGATGACGGGCTGACCGGCCGCTGGACCGGCTCGGCCACCCATCCGAGCGCCGGGCGCGTGTTCCCCGTCGACATCACCCTTGAGGAGGGCCCGGGGTCGAGCATGCGATGGGGTGCCGACCTGCACTGCTCCGGCCTGCTGCGGCCCACTGCGGACGCTCTCGCGTACGAGCTCCGGCACGTCGCCGGCGCCGAGTGCCATCCGGGAACGCTCCGCGTGCGGCCCGTCGGCGACAGTGACCAGATGGTCATCACGGTCACCCGCCAGGGACAGGAGGAAGTGACGTATTCGGGCACGGTCGCGCGGGCCTCCTGACCTGGAACGGTCACGGTCAGGCGGCGATGCCCCGGCCGCCGTTGACTCTCCGCCACCGGCTGCTTCAGTAGAGAGGTACGAGGGTGGCGGCGAGGGGAGGCGCCCCGTGCCAACGGCGCAGCCGCTCAGGACGGGGGATCCCCGGACGCTCGGACCCTACGAGTTGTCCGGGCGTCTGGGCGAGGGCGGCCAGGGTGTGGTGTATCTCGGCACCCTGGCCGGGGAGAGCTACGCGGTCAAGCTGCTCCACGGTCCCGTGGGCGACGAGCGCGGGGCGTTCCTGCGCGAGGTGGAGCTGGCCAAGCAGGTGGCCAGGTTCTGCACCGCCCAGGTGGCCGACGCCGGGTTCGACGAGGGCAGGCCGTACATCGTCAGCGAGTACGTCGACGGGCCCTCGCTGGCCCGCGAGGTCATGCTCGCCGGCCCGCGACGAGGCGGCGCCCTGGAGCGGCTGGCCGTCGGCACCGTCACGGCCATCGCGGCCATCCACCGCGCGGGCATCGTGCACCGCGACTTCAAGCCCCAGAACGTGCTGCTCGGCCCCGACGGGCCGCGCGTCATCGACTTCGGCCTGGCCCGGGCGCTCGACGCGGCGGCCACGCTGACCAACAGGAGCGTCGGCACCCCCGCGTACATGGCTCCCGAGCAGATCACCGCGAGCGCGGTCACCGGGGCGGCGGACGTGTTCTCGTGGGGCGCCACGATGTGCTTCGCCGCCAACGGGACCGCGCCGTTCGGGCAGGACTCGGTGGCGCCGGTGCTGCACCGCATCCTCACCGCTCCGCCCGACCTGGGAAGCCTGGACGGACGGCTCAGGACCCTCGTGGCGGCGTGCCTGGACAAGGAGGCCAGGAACCGGCCGACCAGCCGGGACCTGCTGCTGGAGCTGCTGGGAACGTCGGAGGGGTTGCCGGTGGAGGTGCTGCGCTCGCCGCCACCGCACATCCTGCACGCCGTCCCCCCACTCCGCCCCCCGAGCCACATGCCTCCGACCGGTTCTGCGGGGGCTGTTCCACCGGCCGGTTCTGCTGGCGTCGCCCTTCCGGTTGGCTCTGCCGGCGCGGTCCTTCCGGCCGGTTCTGCGGGCGTGGCTCCTCCGACTGGTCCTGCGGGCGGTGCTCCTCCGCTCCACCCGGGGAACGCCGGTTCGGAGCCGTCTGTCCCTCTCGCGGAGCCGGAGGGCACCGGCGTTCCGGGGGGCTACCGCCTGCCCATCTCCGCCGCTCGTCCGTACGACCAGGCCACGGACCCGCGGGGTGAAACCGTTGCGGGGCCGGATGCGGACGGAGGCTCGCCGCCCGGGGCAGTGCGGTCCGCCGACGGCGGGCCGGTACGGGACGCGGTAGGAGCGGGAGGGCCCGCGCCGGGGGATGGCGGGAACGCTCGGGCGGTGGGTGGTGCCGGGTGGGGGGATGGTGGGAGCACGCGGATGGCGGGTGGTGCTGGGGCGGGGATGGGTGGGGCGGCCTATCGCGGGTCGCCCGCCGGGTATCCCGTCGAGCGGGTGCCGCGTGCGCCCGTTTCGCCCGAGCGGGTGGGCGGGACTCCGCAGGTGTCGCACCCCGCCGCGCCGCGCGGGCCGCACCCCGCCGCGCCGCCAGGACCGTATGCTGCCGCGCCATCGCCGGGGCCGCTCTCCGGCGCGCCGTCGCCGGGGTCGTACTCCGTCGCGCCGCCCGAGCGGCGCGGCCGGCGGGCGCTGGGCCGGGCGGGGCTGGCCGTGGGCGGGGCGCTGATGGTGACGGCGGCCGTGCTGGTGACCCTGTTCGTGCCTTTGTTCAGGGAGGCCGACATGCAGGTACGGGCCGGCACGCCGACCTCCGCTCCCACCGCCGGACCGGCCGGTCAGGAGAACGGGGATCAGATCGCCAAGGACCGACCGCCCACGCGCGTGGTGGACGATCCGCCCCCGGTGTCGAAGGACCCGCCCGTCCGGCAGCAGGTGGAGATCGCCGTTCCCGCCGTGGCCGGGCTCTCCCGCGCCGCCGCCGTCAGGGCGCTCGAACGTGCGGGGCTGGCAGCCGGTGACGTCACCGAACGGGACTCCCCGCGCGAGATCGGCCAGGTGCTCGCCTCCCGCCCCGCCGCCGGCGCCCACGTCGCCAAGGGCTCGGCCGTCGCGCTGGAGGTGTCGGCGGGCGTCAAGGTGCCCGCGGTCGCCGGCACGCGCCGCGAGGAGGCCGAGGGCGCCGTCACCGGCGCGGGCCTGAAGCTGGGCAAGGTCTCCACCCGCTGCGCCGCCGAGCCGGACGGTCAGGTCCTCTCCACGGACCCGAAGGCCGGCGCCCGCGTCTCAGGCGGCACCGCGGTGTCCCTGGTGGTGGCCCGCCACGGCGCCCTCGTGCCCGGGGTGGTCGGGCAGTCGCGCGACGGCGCGCTCACCGCCGTCCGCGTCGCCGGTTTCGCGCCGGTGGTCCGCACCCAGGTGGTCGAGGACGAGTCCCGGCACGACGTCGCCATCGCCCAGGACCCCGCGCCGGACGCCTGCGCCGCCCCCGGCGGCCGCGTCACGATCACCATCGGCGCCGGGCCCTCCGGCGGCCCCGATCCCACCGAGCCCGATCCCACCGAGCCGGACCCCACCGAGCCGGACCCCACCGAGCCGGACCCCACCGAGCCCGGCCCAACAGAGCCCGAGCCCACCCCCACCCGGTCCAGCGCCGCCGCGGACCCGTCGGCCGAACCCTGACGCCCGCCTCAGCCCGGGACCGGTCAGCCGGGGTCGGCGAGCATGGCGTCGACCATGGCCAGCAGCCTGTCCCGGTTGCCGTCGCCGAGGCTGCCGCCCACCATCGCCACCGCCTCCGCCAGCGGATCGCGCCAAGGGAGCGCCGCCATCGCCTCGCCGAGCTCGGCCACCGTCCACGGCGCGCCGTCCTTGGTCACGCTCTGACCCGCGCTCCACCCGTTCAGCGCTGTCACCGAGGTCCCCCGTACCGCGAGCACCTGCCCGTTGACCGGGCAGCCCGGCGTGGCCAGGTAGGCCGCGACGTGCGCCGTCAGCGCCGGGTCGAGCGGGTCGAACGCGCCGTCCCCCGGATCGGCCATCCCCGGGACGCCCTCGGTGAGCCGGGTACGGGCCATGGACGGGGACACGGCGTTGACCCGCACCCCGTACCTGGCGAGCTCCACGGCGTGGGCGACGGTCAGCGCCGCGACGCCGGCCTTGGCCGCCGCGTAGTTGCCCTGCGTGATCCCGGGCAGCAGCAGCCCTGACGCGGACACTGTGTTGATCACCGCGCGGTCGCGGGAGTCGCCCCGGTCGCGCCAGTGGCGGGCGGCCCACCGGGTGACCGCGAACGTTCCCTTGAGGTGCACCGCGAGCACGGCGTCGAACTCGTCCTCCGTCATGTTCACCAGGGCCCGCCTGCGCTGGATCGCCGCGTTGTTGACCACCACGTCGAGATCCCCGAACGCCTCCACCGCCGTCTCCACCATCCGCCTGGCCCCTGTCCAGTCGGTGACGTCGTCGGTGCTGGCCACGGCCTCGCCTCCGGCGGCCCTGATCTCGTCGGCCACCGCCTTGGCCACGCCCGGGTCCTCGGCGGCTCCCTCGGCCGTCACACCCGGGTCGTTGACCACGACCTTCGCTCCCTCGGAGGCGAAGAAGAGTGCCTCCTGCCTGCCGATCCCGCGGCCCGCGCCGGTGATGAGCGCGACCCGCCCATCCAGACTGCCCATGCCGAACTCCTTTCGATGCACTGATGTATTAATACACTCAATGCATCAGTGCATGCAATATAGCGATACATCCGATGCAGTAGGCTCTGCGGCATGGGGTTGCGCGAGACCAAGAAGGAACGGACCCGGGAGGCGCTCGTCGAGGCCGCCGTACGGCTGTTCGAGGAGAAGGGGTACGAGCGGACGACGGTCGCGCAGATCGCCGCCGCCGCCCAGCTGTCGACGCGGACGTTCTTCCTGCACTTCGCGGCCAAGGAGGACGTGCTGCTCGCCAACAGCGTCCCCCGGGTGGAGCTGGGCGTCGCGGCCCTCGGCGAGCGGCGGCCCGGGGAGGGGCCGGCCCGCGCGCTGGCCCGGGCGATCGGCGCGATGGTCGCCGACGCGGCGGCCAAGGACCTGCCGACCGGGCTGGCGGCGGCCCGCACCCGGCTGGTGGCGACCGAGCCCGCGGTCCAGGTGCGGCTGCTCCAGCGCATGGCCGCCGCCCAGACCGACCTGGCGGAGGCCCTGCACCGCGCCTACCCGGACGAGCTCGACCCCGTCTCGGCGGCGGCCGTCACCGGCGCGGCGGTGGGCGCGGTCAGCGCCGCCGCGGTCGCCGCCCTGCGTGAGGGCCTGCCGCCGGACCGGCTGCGCGCCGCCATGCTGAGAGCCCCCGCCACCGCCGCCCTCCACCTGCGCGAAGTGACGGATGTCAGAGGCTAGAGGCTCTCGACGGCCAGGGCGATGCGCAGCAGGAGGGGGCGCACCTGGTCGTGGCCGAGATCCATGGTGTGGACCACGGCCGAGTTCAGGGCTCCGAGCACGGCCCAGCCGCGTACTCTCGCCGCGTCGTCCGGGTGCGGGCCGACGAGCCTGAGGTAGATCTCGTCGCGGAAGGTCCGCACGGCCTCGCCGGTGGAGCCGGGCGGGGCGGCGTCGGCGGTGCCGAGGTCCTCCATGAACAGCCGCATCACCGCGCGGTGCCGCACCATCAGGTCGACCAGGGCCGTCACGAAGGCGCGGCGGTCCTCCGCGAAGTCGGTGCCCAGCAGGGTGATCAGGTCCTCGGCCGCGGGGGCGATGAGCTCGGCGGCGAGCTTGTCCTTGGGGTGGAAGTGGTAGGCGATCGCGGTCTTGGTCAGCCCCACGGCGGCGGCGATGTCGGCCAGTGACGTGTTGGCGTAGCCGCGCTCGGCGAACAGCTTGCGAGCCGCGGCCAAGATACGGCTGCGAGTGTCGTCGGCTGTGGTCATCGTCTCAATTCCGGCTCCGCGTCAGCTTCGCGCTGATCCCGTTTTATCCTACTCTGTACGACCGTACAGGACGGTCGTTCTGAGCAAGGGGGCGGCTCGATGGCGCGCTTTCTGGGCTGGCTGGGCGGCTGGTGCGCCAGGCACGGGCGGGCCGTTCTGGCACTGTGGGTGACGCTGGCCGTCGCGGCGATGGGAGGCAGCCTGGTCCTGGGCAGCCCCGTCAGCAGCGAGGTCAGCATCCCCGGCACCGACGCGCAGCGCGCCCACGACCTGATGCGTGACGGCTTCGGGCCGGGATATGAGCCGGGCGGCACCGTACAGCTCGTCCTCTACTCCCCGGACGGGCCGCTCATCGAGGAGTCGCGCAAGGAGGCCGTCGACGAGGCGGTCGCGAACATCCGCAGGCAGGAGCACGTCAAGGAGGCCGACTCGCCGTTCCGGCAGGGCGGGATCGCCTCCAACCTGCAGATCGGCGTCATCACCGTGCGACTGGAGGGCCACGACAGCACCAAGGTCGCCGAGAACACGCAGCGGATCTCCAAGGCCGCCGAGCCCGCGCGGGCGGCGGGGCTGGAGGTCGTGGCGAACGACAGCTCCACCCCGGCGGACAAGGAGATCAAGACCGGGCCGAGCGAGGTCATCGGCGTGATCTGCGCGCTGCTCGTGTTGATCTTCGCCTTCGGCACGCTCACCGCCGCGCTCATCCCGATCTTCACCGCGCTGGTCAGCGTGACGGCGGGGCTGGGTGTGATCGGGCTGCTCGGGCACGTCGTGGACGTGCCGAAACAGGCCGGGATCATGGCCACGATGATCGGCCTCGGCGTGGGCATCGACTACGCGCTGTTCCTGCTGTCGCGGTATCGCCGGCTGCTCGCCTCGGGCCTGCCCGTCCAGCAGGCGGTGCGCGGGGCGGTGTCCAGTTCGGGCGGGGCGGTGGTGTTCGCCGGCGGCACGGTCGTCATCGCGCTCACGGCGCTGATGTTCGCCGGGTTCCCGCTGCTGGCGACGCTGGGCTGGATCACCGGCATCTCCGTCGTGATGGCCGTGCTCACCTCGATCACGCTCGTGCCGGCGCTGCTCGGCCTGCTGGGCCACCGGGTGAACGCGCTCAAGGTGCCGTTCCTGGGCCGCCGGGCGGAGTCGTCCGGCTGGGCCGCGCTCGGCGCCTGGGTGGCACGGCGGCCATGGCGGGTGCTGATCAGCAGTGTGATCGTGCTGGCCGCGCTCGCCGCCCCCGCGCTGTCGCTCAAGCTCGGGCCGATCGACGACGGGTACGGGGCGCAGGGGTCGGAGCCCAGGCGGGCGTACGAGCTGATGACGGTCGGGTTCGGCCCCGGGAGCACCGGGCCGCTGACCGTGGTGGCGGCCTCGCCCCGCACGATCACTGAGGCCGCGGCCGACCGGCTGGCCGACCGGATCGGGGACCTCGACGGCGTCGCGCACGTCGCCGAGCCCAAGCTGAACGACTCCGAGCGGGCGGTCGTGATCCAGGTGATCTCCGACTACCCGCCAGGCGACGCGCGCGCCGCCGACCTCGTACGCGAGATCAGGACGTTCGACGGCGACGGGCTCCAGGTGCACGTGGGCGGGGAGGTCGCCGCCCTCACCGACGCCGCCGACCGGCTGATCGAGCGCACCCCGCTCGTCATCGGCATCGTGGTCCTGCTCAGCGCGCTGCTGTTGCTGCTGGCCTTCCGGGCTCCGGTGGTGGCGCTCAAGGCGGCGCTGATGAACCTCGTCTCGCTCGGCGCCGCGTTCGGCGCGCTGGCCGCGGTGTTCTCCTTCGGCGTCGGCAGCGGGCTGGTGGGCATGGATCCGCCGGTGAGCGCCTCGTTCGTGGACACCCTGTTCTTCTCGGTGCCGATCGAGAGCTACGTGCCGCTGATGCTGTTCGCGGTGCTGTTCGGGCTGTCGATGGACTACGAGGTCTTCCTGCTGACGGCGGTGCGGCAGTCGTACCTGAAGCACGGCGACAACGCGCGCGCCGTGGCCGAAGGGCTGGGGTCGACCGGGCGGGTCATCACCTCGGCCGCGTTGATCATGGTGGCGGTGTTCACCGCGTTCATCGCGTACCCGGACTCGATGGTGAAGACGTTCGGCGTGGGCCTGGCGGTGGCGATCGCCGTGGACGCCACGCTGATCAGGGGATTCCTGGTGCCGTCCACCATGGTGCTGCTGGGACGGGCCAACTGGTGGTGCCCGCGCTGGCTGGACCGGCTGCTGCCGAACCTGTCGGTGGAGGGGCACGACGAGGAGCCCGCGCCGGCCGTCACGGCGGAGCGTCCCAAGGCGCACGTGGGCGCCTGACCTGGGTTCTCCGGCCGCCCACCGGGTACTCGCAGGTCAGAAGCGGGGGTGGGTGGAGCTCACAGCCGGCTTCCTCGTAAGGTGAGGACGCGTATGGCGAACGAGTGGGAGAGTCCGTGTTGCACGAGAAGCTGTCGTCGATCTATGACAACGTCCTGCGCCGCAACCCTGGGGAGATCGAGTTCCACCAGGCGGTGCGGGAGGTGCTGGAGAGCATCGGCCCGGTTCTCGGCAAGCACCCCGAATACGCCGAGTCGAAGATCATCGAACGCATCTGCGAGCCGGAGCGCCAGATCATCTTCCGCGTGCCCTGGGAGGACGACCGCGGCGAGGTCCACATCAACCGCGGCTTCCGGGTCGAGTTCAACAGCGCGCTGGGCCCGTACAAAGGTGGGCTGCGCTTCCACCCGTCGGTCTACCTGGGCATCGTGAAGTTCCTCGGGTTCGAGCAGATCTTCAAGAACAGCCTCACCGGGCTGCCCATCGGCGGCGGCAAGGGCGGCTCCGACTTCGACCCCAAGGGCCGCTCGGACCGTGAGGTGATGCGGTTCTGCCAGAGCTTCATGACGGAGCTCTACCGGCACATCGGCGAGTACACCGACGTGCCGGCCGGCGACATCGGCGTCGGCGGGCGCGAGATCGGCTACCTGTTCGGCCAGTACAAGCGCATCACCAACCGCTACGAGTCCGGCGTGATCACCGGCAAGGGCCTGGTGTACGGCGGAGCGCAGGTGAGGACCGAGGCCACCGGCTACGGGTGCGCGTTCTTCGTGGACGAGATGCTGAAGGCGCGCGGCACCTCGTTCGACGGCAAGCGGGTCGTGGTGTCCGGATCGGGGAACGTCGCCGTCTACACGATCGAGAAGATCGAGCAGCTCGGCGGCACCGTGGTGGCCTGCTCCGACTCCTCCGGGTACGTCGTGGACGAGAAGGGGATCGACCTCGCCCTGCTCAAGCAGGTCAAGCAGGTGGAGCGCGGCCGGATGGACGCGTACGCGGCGCGGCGCGGCCCGCACGCGACGTTCGTGCGGGGCGGCAGCGTGTGGGACGTGCCCTGCGAGGTGGCGATGCCGTCCGCCACGCAGAACGAGATCACCGGCCGCGACGCCGCCACCATGGTCGCGAACGGCTGCGTCGCGGTGGGCGAGGGCGCGAACATGCCGACGACCCCCGAGGGCATCAAGGTGTTCCTGGAGGCGGGTGTCGCCTTCGGGCCCGGCAAGGCGGCCAACGCCGGCGGCGTGGCCACCAGCGCGCTGGAGATGCAGCAGAACGCCAGCCGCGACTCGTGGAGCTTCGAGACCACCGAGCACCGGCTGCAGGAGATCATGGGCGACATCCACGCCCGCTGCCTGCGGACCGCCGACGAGTACGGGATGCCCGGCAACTACGTGGCCGGGGCCAACATCGACGGGTTCCGCCGGGTGGCGGACGCGATGCTCGCGCTGGGCCTGATCTGAGCCGCTGATCCTGGGGGCTGGTCCCCGTCCGGGGCTAAAGTCCCCGGACGGTCCGCCCGGATCGCCGCCACGCGGTCAGCCCGCCCTCCAGCGGCCTGGCCTGGAAGCCGTGCCCGCGCAGCAGCTCGACGGCCCGGGGCGACACCACGCAGTAGGGTCCGCCGCAGTAGGCGATGATCTCCCGGCCGCCGGGCAGCTCGCCCAGGCGGTCCTCCAGCTCGCGCAGTGGCACCGACACCGCGCCCGGCACGTGCCCGGCCGCGAAGGCGTCGGGGGAGCGCACGTCGAGCACGAGCGTCTCCGGATCCGAGAGCCGGGTGGCCAGCTCGTCCGCCGACACGGCCTCGTACGAGCCGAGCAGCTCGGTCATCGCGTCGCGCAGGTCGGCCAGCCGCTCCTGGGCGAACCCCTGGAACGCGCCCAGGAACCGCGACACCCGCTCGTCCGCCAGCCGGTAGTGGACCCGGGTGCCCTCCTTCCTGGCGGTCACCAGCTGGGCCGCGCGCAACTGCTGGAGCTGGGCCGAGGTGTTCTTCAGCGGGACGCCCGCCTCCCGCGCCAGCTCCTCGACGGTGCGCTCGCCCTGGTCCAGCACGTCGAGCAGGCGCAGCCGCACCGGGCTGGCCAGCGCCTTGCCGACCCGGGCGAGCTGCTCGTAGACGGGCTCTTCTGGGAACATCACACCATGTACTGGTCGTGGCGGAGATACAACTCGGTCCACTCCTCCGGGGTGAGCTGCCGCTCGTCGGCGGCGATGGCGGCGAGCTCCTCGAAGTAGCCCTCGCGTGGCGCGCCCGGGGTGAACAGGATCAACAGGGACGCGGGCTCGCCCGACTCGTTCCTGAAGCCGTGGACACCGCCCTCGGGGACGAACAGGAAGTCCCCTGTGGTCCCCTCCACCCACTCCTTGCCGTTGTAGAGCTTCACGGCGCCGGACAGGACGTAGAACGACTCGGTGATCGTGCGGTGGAAGTGCGCGTGCGCGCCGCCCGGCCGGGGGCCCATCTCCCACCGGTACAGGCCGAAGGCGCCGTTCGTGGACGCGCCGGTGCCGAGATAGTGCACCCGCGTCCCGGGGTCCTTGCCGATCACCAGGTCCGGGCCCAGCGTGGCGGGCCTCAGGCGGCCGCTGGCCTCGCCGGACTCGCCCAGATAACGCGCTTCGGGGTACGACATGGGGGGCTCCTCTTCTCTTATTCCAACGTTCTTTAGATTATCGGACTGCAAGGTCGAGCGGAAGAGGCAAAGACCGTGAACCTGCTTGGGCGCAAGGTGGCGAGCCGCCACGGCTCGGCTCCGGCGGCCGGGGACGCGGCATGGCCGGACGGCGGCGGGTGCGGGGAGGCCGTACGGGCGGGGGAGGCCAGTGGTGGGGCTCAGGCGCGGTGGCGGCCTCGGCGGGATCCTCGGCGGCCCGCCGGAGCGGTGTGGGTGTCGCGGGCGGGGGGCGCGTGATCGGCCGTCCGTGACGCGCCGGTCAGGGCCGGTTCGTACGTGCGCGTGGCGGCGGCGTCCGGCCGGTGGGGGAGGTGGCGGCTGCCGTCGTGCGTACGGGCCGCCGGCTCGTACGGGGCGCCGCGGCTCGTGTCGAGGGCGCGGCCGGTCGGGTCGTACGGGGCGCGGGGGTCGTGGATGGTGCGGTGGCGGCGGCCCCGGAGCGGGGCGTCCGGGGTGAACGGCTCCAGGCGCTGCACGTCCACGGACTGACGGTGACGGCGACCGCGGAGGGGGGCGTCCGTCGCGGAGCGTTCCTCCGGGCGGCCGTGGGAGGGGGCGGTCACGAGGTCACGCCCGCGGCCCGGATGGGTGCCGGAGGAGGTCGCGTGCGGGCGGCGCGGCAGGACGGGTTCCTCGCGGATCGGGAACGGGCCGGACGCGCCGCCCAGGAGGTGGAAGCCGCTGTACGGGTCGGGCAGTTCGTACAGCCCCGGCTCGCGCGGGATCTCGATCGGCCCGGTGTCGGTGAGGAGCCGGCGGCTGGCGCCGTCGCCCTCCCAGATGAGGGTGACGGGCCGCACCGGTTCTGGCCGCACCGGTTCCGGCCGCGCCGGGGCCGGGCGGGAGAAGGCGTCGAACGCGCTGGTCGCCTCCGGGATGACGACGGGCTCGAGCGGGAACAGCGCCCGCAACGACCGGAGCGCCGTGACCGGCTCCAGGCCGTCGACCAGCGGCCGGGGCGCCTCCAGCTCCATCGGCTGCTGCAGCGCGCGCGCCGACGGGGTGCGGACTTCCCTGCGGGTCTCCCCGGGGGTCTCCTTGCGTGGCTTGCGGCGGCGGTGGGAGCGCGGCGCGGCATCCTGCGCGGCCGCCGCCCCGGCCAGGGCCGGCCGCAGCCGCAGCGTCCTCGCCTTGGCCACCGCCAGCACCGCGAGGGCGGCCACCAGGGCGGAGGTCAGCAGCGCGGGGGAGTCGACGGTGGTGGACGGGCCGGTGGCGGCGACGTCCGTGATGACCGGGATGGGGCCCGTCGTGACGGCGCTGGTGTCGGCGGTGGTGGGCTTGGCGTGCTTGCCGGACCTCGGCGCCGACGCCTCACCGGCACCGGGGGTGACCGCGGTCTGGGGGGCCGACTCGGACTTCTTCGGGGCGTCGGACCTGCCGGCCTTGGGCGTCTCGCCCTTCTTGTCCCGCTCCTTGCCGGCGCGGGCTCCGGACGAGGCCTTCGCCTGCCCGTCGAGTTCGACGTGCGGGACCAGGGTGGCGAGCCCGTCACCCAGAGGGCTCGTGCCGACGCCGGTCTTGGCCTTCATGGCCGCCGCCTCGTCGGCCGCCTTCTGGGCCGCCTCGGCGTCCAGCCGCTCCTTGATCTTCCACGGGTACCCGTAGCCGACGACCTTGCTGGTGTCACGTTCCTTACGCTTGGCCACGCCGCCGTCGATGTTGCCCTCGATGGTGTGGATGCGGCCGCCCTCGACCTTGGTGACCACGCCGATGTGGTCGATGCGGCTGATGCTGTCGGACCCGCTCCAGTCGAAGAAGACGAACGCGCCGGGCTCGGGCTTGGTGCCCCACGCGTCCTGCTTCTTGAACCACTTGGCGTGCGCCACCGTCCAGGCGAACTGGCCCATCCACTCCTCGTACCCGAGCTTGGTGGCAGCCCAGGCCAGGAACATGTCGCACCAGGGTGCGGAGGTGTAGTCGGCGTCGAACTCGATGGTCTCGCCGTACCAGTTGCCGAACTTGGTGTACGCACCGGCCTTCTCGGAGTAGCCGAGCTGGCTCTCCAGAAGCTCGATGAACTTCCGCATCTCAGGGGTCATGGAAGTCTGGGGGCCAACCCTTCCGAGCAAGACCGATCCCGTCCGCGCAGCCCGGGGTACGAGGGGGAGCCCCCGGGACACGTGTGACGAAACCGGAGACCAGTAGTCCTCCGTGATCCAGGAGGTTACCGTCACGAATCGCCAGGTCAAGCCAGTGCCAATAGCGGGTAGATCATCCTCGCCTTGAAACCGGCAGGTCAGCAGTATTTCGTAAAGAACGTGCCAAAGGGGATTCAATCGCAAAAAATCTTGGAATCGTGGCGTGACTCCTTCGTGACGTCAACGTGACCTCGCGGAATGTGACGAACGTCCCTGGGTCGGTCCCGTCTTCTAGAATGAAATTCGGTCTAAGATCGTCGCATGACGCTCGAGGCCACGTCCGCATCCACCTACACGGCGCTTCTCGCCCTGGTCGCGCAGACCCGTGAGCTGATGGACGCCGTGGTCGCGACCGGCGCCGATGACAAGGAGATCGCCGCCGTCACCGAGGAGCTGCGCGCGCTCACCGAGCGCCTCGACGCCGTCCGGCGGCCCCCGGCGGAGGTCGGCGAGCCCCGTTGGCTCATGGGCAACGCCGTCGTCGGCGCGGCCAACCCGTTCGCGCCCCCGATCGAGATCGAGTACCTGCCGGGCGGCGGCGTCCGCGCCGAGCAGGTCTTCCGCCCGCTGCACGAGGGCCCGCCGGGCCTGGTCCACGGCGGGGTCAGCGCCATGGTCCTGGACCACCTGCTGGGCACGGCCCTCGGCGCCGTCGGGCGCGGCGGCCTGACCGCCTCCCTGACGATGACCTACCGGGCTCCCGTCCCGTTCGGGACGCCCGTCGTGGCGACGGCCGAGTACACCCGTTCGGAGGGCCGCAAGTCCTGGGCCGACGGCCGCATGGCGCTCCCGGACGGCACCGTCCTGGTGGAGGCCACGGGCCTGTTCATCACGCCCAGCTGGTTCCCCGGCGAGCTCTGAGGCGGGCCGTCCGGGGACGGCGTCCCGGGCCGGGAGGGCGAGGCGCAGGCGGGGCCGTCCATCGCCACCTCGCTGATCTGCGGTCCGTTCGCCGCCGCGGGCTCCGTCATCGCCACCAGCGTCAGATGGGCGCGCCTGCCGCACGGCACCTGACCGAGGTCGCGGCCGGCCCGGCTGGTGTACTCGGTGCGGCCGGACAGGGTGCGGCTCTCTCCGGCCAGCTCGCGCGACACGCCGCCGTCCTCGCGCCGCAGGTAGGACAGCCGGAGCCGGACGGCGCCGGTGCCGTCGGCGGTGACCCGGACGGAGCCGGCCGAGCCGTTCCAGGACAGGATGGCGACCCCGGTCACGGCGGCGCGGCCGGGCGCGGGCGATCCGGAGGCGGTGGGGCCTGGTCCGGCGGTCGTCGGGCCGGGGCGCGGCCGGGCCGACGAGGCGGTCGGACCGGTGGGGCGGCTCTCTCCGGGGGATCCGGAAGCGCTGCGGTCCGGGCGTGACTCGGACGGGGACTCGGACGGGGCGGACTCGGACGGGGCCGGGAAGCTCGGGTCGGTGGCCGCCGGGGCGGGACTCCCGGTGTCCTCCGCGGTCCGCGGGGGGATCGGCGCGGTGGCCGGTCCCGTGGACAGCGTCCCTCCGGACGCGAGCAGCGAGATCGCCACCGCCACGACGGTCGCCACCGCCAGCCACAGGTACGGCGGTGGCGCGGGCAGCGGCCGGGCGGCGGAACGCCGGGCGGGCTCCGGCTCGGTCCTGGCCAGCGGGAAGCGGAGCGCGAGCGCGGTCGCCGGCTCGGCGAGATGGCGGCGGCCCCGCTGCTCCCACTCCTGCCCGTAGCCCGCGAGCGCGTCGCGTTCCAGCTCGGCCAGGAACTCCCTGGCCGACGCGTACCGCAGCGCCGGGGCCTTGGCCAGCCCGCGCCGCAGCAGATTGCGCAGCGGGTCCGGCACCACCTCCAGCGGCACCGGCTCCGCCAGGTGCTGCCCGCGCAGGGCCGGGAGGTCCTCGCCGCGGTACGGCACCCGGCCCCGCACGGCCTCGAACAGCAGGCACGCCGCCGCGTACACGTCGGCAGGCGGGCCCGCGGCGCCGCGCGTCCACAGCTCGGGCGCCATGTACGGCGGGCTGCCCGCGGGCACGTCCGGCTCCTCGACGTGCGTCACGATGCCGAAGCCGGTCAGCTTCGCCGTCCCGTCGGCCTGGACGAGCAGCTTCTCCGGCCGCACGTCGCGGTGGGCCACGCCGCGCTCGTGCGCGGCCGCCAGCGCTTCCAGCGCGCTCTTGGCCGCCACGAGCGCCGCCTCCGGGCTGACCCGGACGTGCTCGCGCAGGATCTCCCGCAGCGGCACCCCGTCGACGAGCTCCATCACGACCGCGGCCCGCCGGCGCGTCTCGACGTACTCGTGCACCTTGACCACGTGCGGGTGGTCGATCTCCACCAGCTCCGCCGCGTCCCGCCGGTAGCGGGTCATGAAGCCGTCGTCCCTGCGCAGGGTCGCGTTGAGGTACTTGATGGCGACGTACGCGCCGGTCTCCTGGTACGTGGCCAGGAAGACCCGGCCGGTGCGCCCGCTGCCCAGCTGGCGTACATCACGGTAACCAGGGACCACTCCGAACCCCCGAGACGACAGCCGATCCGGATTCGACCGTCTCACCGGAGGTCCCGGTTTGTCACGCCAGGAAAGGGAGGGCTTGTCACCAATATCACTATATGTAGTGTTAATGTCGCATACTGTGACTAGACGAGTAGAAATCGGCTGGCCTGCACTGGGCACCGCCGTGATCGCCGAACTGGACGAACGGAACGCCGCCCTGGCGCAGAGCGTCTGGGACGCGCTCCCGTACCGAAGTCTGCAGGGGCATGCCCTGGTGGCGGGCCATCACCTCTACCACGTCGCCCCGGTCCACGCGCTGCTGCACCAGAGGGGCACGCACACCGTGGACCGTCGCGAGGCACCCGACGGCACGCTGTTCGCCTCCCGGCTGCAGCACCTCGGCATCAAGTACGGCGAGCTGACCGAGCCCATGCCCGCCGTGCCCATCGGCCAGGTCCTCCCGGAGCATCTGGACACCCTGGTGGAGTCCGGGGCCGCGATCTGGGAGTCGCTCTACCGGAGCAAGAAGCCGATCGTCGCCGAGGTCAGGCGCGCCGGCGAGGCGGGCGGCCACAGCCTGCCCCGGCTCAGCGTGGCCGACCCGCAGATCGACGCCCTGATCGGCGAGGTGCACGCCGAGACCGAGCGGATCTGGCTGAGCCCGCCGGAAGACCTGGCGGACCTGCACGACGGCCGCATCCCGTCAGGCGCGGGCAGCTTCTCGACCGTGCTCACCACGCTGGTCTTCGTCAACGGCGAGACCCGGCCGCTCGGCTACGCCTGCTTCGGCGGGCTGGTCCGGGCCGCGTACGAGGACATGCCGCTGGAGTCGCTGCGCCACATGGCGCGCCTGCTCGCCGCCACACCCGCCGAGTTCCTCGGCTACTGCGGGCTCGGCAAGCTCCACGAGTTCACCCAGAGGGCGCTCGGCGGGCTGGACCGGATCAGCAGCCGCGACGACTTCGCCGCGCTCATGGCGCACCTGGCCCTGTACGTCAACTGCCTGGGCGGCTGGAACCTGCAGCTCTTCCCGTGGCATCTCGGCGACGGCCTGCGGCGCGAGGGAGCGCTCGGATGAGCGGCCGCGTCGTGGTCGTCGGCGGCGGGGTGATCGGCCTGTCCGTCGCCTACCACCTGGCCGAGGCCGGGGTGGACACCGTGCTGCTGGAGCGCGGCACGCTCGGCTGCGGCGCCTCGCGGGCCACGGCCGACGTGCTGCGCGCCTACTTCGCCGGCGACCCGGTCAGCTCCGCGCTGGCCGTGCGCAGCCTGGACGCCTACCGCGACTTCGCCGCCAGGCCCGGCGCCGCCCTGCCGATGCGCCAAGTCGGTTACCTGGTGCTGTTCACCGAGCCGGACCAGGTGGCGGCGTTCGAGGCGGAACTGCCCGCCCAGCGGGCCGCCGGGGTGGAGGCCGAGCTGATCGACGCCCGCCGGGCCAGGCGGCTCAACCCGCTCATCGGCGGCGACCTGCCGCTGCTCGCCGCCGCCTGGTCACCGCAGGCGTACGTGTCCGACACCGCGGCCATCGTCGAGGGCTACGCGGCCGGCGCCAGGCGGGCCGGGGCGCGGCTGCGCACCGGCTGCCCGGCGCTGGACGTCCAGGACGGCCGGGTGGAGACGCCGCACGGCGCGATCACGGCCGACGCCGTCGTGTGCGCCGCCGGCGCCTGGTCGGCTCCGCTGGCCAGGTCGGCGGGGGTGCGGCTGCCGCTGCCCGAGCCGGTCGTGCAGGAGCTGCTGGTCACCGACCCGCTGGAGGCGCTGCCGGAGCTGCCGGTCACCCTGGACGCCTCCAGCCGGCTGCTGGTGCGGCTGCGCGGCGACCGGCTGCTGATCGGCATGGGCTACCCGGACCGCGACAGGGCCGCCTGGCGGGCCGGAGTGGCCGCCCAGCTCGCGGTCACGTACCCGAGCCTGAGCGGGATCCGGCTGCACACGGCGGTCACCGGGGCGCGCGACGCCAGCCCGGACAGGACCGCGTTCATCGGCCACCTGCCGGGGCCGCCCGCGTTCCTGTACGCGGCCGGATTCTCCGGGCACGGCCTGTGCAACGCGCCCGCCGCCGGCGAGTTGGTCCGCGACCTCTACCTGGGGCGCGAGCCGTGGCTCGACGCGGCCACCCTGGCGGCGACGCCGGAACGGGTGGGCTGAGCCGTGGACACCGCCGAGACGGGTGCCGGGGTCAGGTTCGTCCTCGACCCCGCCAGCCCGGACGTGCACGCGGACTGCGCGAAGCTGCGCGAACTGGGGTCGCTGGTCCCGGTGGAGATGGAGGGCGTGCGGGCCTGGGCCGCCACCCGGCACGCGACCGTGGCCGCCGTGCTCGCCCACCCGGACCTGTCCAGGGACATCAGCCACTGGGACCCGGAGGGCCGGGCCGAGGTGCGCGACGGCACCGCGGTGCGCCGGATCACCTTCGACACGTCCATGCTGAACGCCGAGGGCGAGGCCCACCGGCGGCTGCGCGGCCCGCTGGCCCGCGTCTTCAACGCCCGCCGCGTCGAGGAGCTGCGGCCGTGGGTGGCGAGGCTGGCCGCCGAGCGGGTGGACCGGCTGGCCGCGCTCCCGCCAGGGCCGGTGGACCTGCGCGAGCACTTCGCCTACCCGATACCGCGGGACGTCATCACCGAGCTGATGGGCATCCCGCCCGGCATGCGGTCCGAGGTGAACGAGCTGACCGACGTGGCCGCCGGCGTCGGCGACACGCCGGTGGACGTCACCGAGGCGAGAAGGGTCCTGTACGGGCTCCTCACGGAGATCGTCGAGGACCTGCGCGGTGCTCCGGGGCCCGGCCTGATCAGCGCCCTGGTCCAGGAAGGCGAGCTGACCGGACGGGAGCTGCTGGACACCGTCGAGCTGGTGTTCATCGCCGGGCACGTCACGACCGTCAACCTGCTCACCAACGGCGCCCGCGCCCTGCTCCGCGAGCCCGCCCAGCTCGCCCTCGCGCTCGGGGGCGAGCTGCCGTGGAGCGCCGTCGTGGATGAGACCATGCGGTGGGACTCGCCGATCGCCCACTTCCCGATGCGGTACGCGGTCCGCGACCTGGAGATCGACGGGGTACGGGTGCGCAGGGGAGAGGCGGTCGTCGCCTGCTTCGCCTCGGCCGGCCGCGACCCGGAACGCTACGGGGAACGGGCCTGCCGGTTCGACGCGGTGGCGCCGCAGCCGGGCCACCTGTCGTTCGGGCACGGCCGGCACTTCTGCCTCGGAGCGCCGCTGGCCCGGCTGGAGGGCGAGGTGTCGCTGGCCATCCTGTTCGCGGCGTTCCCGGACATGCGGCTCGCCGGCCCGGACGCGGGCACCAGGCCGCTCGGGTCGGTCCTCGGCAACAGCACCCGGAGTCTGCCGGTCCTGCTCGGCGAGCGCCGCGGCTGATCGGCCCGGCCGCCTCAGGCCAGGGCGGAGATCAGCCCGATCGTCAGGGCGGTGCGCTCGGGGATGTGGCCGACCAGCACGTGCTCGTGCCGGGCGTGCGCGCCGTCGCCGACCGCGCCGAAGCCGTCCAGGACCGCCCGGCCCAGCGCGGAGACGAAGTTGCCGTCGCTGGCGCCGCCCACCGCGGCCTCCGCCAGCTCCCAGCCCTGCGCCGCGGCGACCGTGCGCGCCTCCTCGAACAGGTGCCGCGACGGCGCGTTCGGCGTCATCGGGGGCCGGTTCCACCCGCCCGCCACCGACACCGTGACGCGCGGGTCGGCGGCCCGCAGCCCGGCGAACAGCCCGTCGATCCTGGCCATCTCCGCAGGGTCGCCCACCCGCACGTCGACGCCGCACGTCGCCAGGCCGGCGGCCACGTTGCGGCCGGTGCCGCCGCTGATCAGGCCGACGTTCACGGTCGTGCCCCGCTCCGGGGCGCCGGCGGCGGCCAGGCGTGTCACGAGCTCCGCCAGCGCGTGGACGGCGCTCGCCCCGGCCGCCGGGTCCAGCCCGGCGTGCGCCTCCACGCCGGTCACCGTCACGTCGAACTGCCCCACCCCCTTGCGGGAGGTCTTCAGCGCGCCGCGCAGCGACGGCTCGAACACCAAGGTGGCCACGGCGTCCGCGCAGGCCGACTCGATGCGCGGCCGCGACGCCGGGCTGCCGATCTCCTCGTCGCCGCTGAACAGGAACCGCACGCCCGGATGCGGCAGCCCCAGCGCGCGCAGCCCGCGCACCGCCCAGATCGCCTGCACCAGCCCCGTCTTCATGTCGAACACGCCGGGCCCGGTCATCGTGCCGTCCTCGATCGCGAACGGCCACCCGGCCAGGGTGCCCGCCGGCCACACCGTGTCGTAGTGGCCGAGCAGCAGCACCTCGCCCGGCGCGGTGCCCGCGTACCGCAGCTCCAGCGCGTCCCCGTACCGCCCGCCGTCGTGCCGCGTCTCGCCGGCGGGCGGGCCGAGCCGCCCGGCGGCCAGCTCGCGGACGGCGGTCAGCCCGCGCGCGAGCGCCGGCCCGTCGTGGCTGGGGGTCTCCAGCTCGACCAGCGTCCTGATGTCGTCCAGCATCGCGGGCAGCGCCTGCCGGGACCATTCCTCGATCGCCATGGGGTTCCTTCCCGCAGAGGTTCGGACGCCAGTGTCCCGCCCATAGGGTGCTGAACGTGAAAGTCACCATGCCCGGCATCACGGTCGCCGACCACGTCTTCACCGTCCCCCTCGACCACGCCGACCCCGGCGGGCGGACGATCCGGGTGTTCGCCCGCGAGATCCGCGACCCGGCCGTCACCGGTGACCTGCCGTGGGCACTGTTCCTGCAGGGGGGCCCCGGCGGCCAGTCGCCCCGGCCCACCGGCCCCGGCCACTGGCGGCCCCTGCTGGCCACCCACCGGGTGCTCCTGCTCGACCAGCGCGGCACCGGCCGCAGCACCCCCGTCACCGCCGCCGACGCGGCATCGGACGCGGAGCTGGCCGGCTACCTGCGGCACTTCCGCGCCGACGCGATCGTGGCCGACTGCGAGCACATCAGGAAGGCGCTCGGCATCGGCGCGTGGGAGACCTGGGGGCAGAGCTACGGCGGCTTCATCACCCTCACCTACCTGTCCCAGGCGCCGGAAGGGCTCCGGGCATGCCACGTCACCGGCGGCCTGCCGGGCCTCGAAGCCACCGCCGACGACGTCTGCGCGCGCACGTACGAACGGGTCCGCGCCAAGGTGCGCCGCCACTACCTGCGCTACCCGGAGGACGAGGCGGCGGCCCGGCGCGTCGCCGAGCGCCTGGCCGGCGAGAAGGTGCTGCTGCCGGACGGCGACCGGCTCACCGTCGAGCGCTTCCGCACGCTCGGCATGAAGCTCGGCATGGGCGACGGCTCCGAGCGCCTCCACTGGCAGCTCGCCGAGGCCTGGCACGGCGACCGGCTCTCCGACGCGTTCCTGTACGACGTCATGGCGGAGACCGGGTTCGTCGGCAACCCGCTCTACATGGTGCTGCAGGAGCTCATCTACGCCCAGGGCGCCGCCACCCGCTGGGCGGCCGAACGGCTGCTGCCCCCCGACTTCGGCGCGTTCGGCATGTTCACCGGCGAGATGGCCTATCCCTGGATGTTCGACGAGATCCGTGCGCTGCGGCCGTTCAAGGGCGCGGCCGAGCTGCTCGCCGCCGCCGACGACTGGCCGCCGCTGTACGACCCCGACCGGCTGGCCGCCAACGAGGTGCCGGTCGCCGCCGTCGTCTACCACGACGACATGTACGTGGACGCCGGCCTGTCGCTGGAGACCGCCGCGCGGGTCGGCAACCTGCGGGTGTGGGTGACCAACGAGTTCGAGCACGACGGCTTCCGCATGGCCGCCGACCAGATCGTGCCCCGGCTCACGCGGATGGTGACCGATCCCCGTTAGCGGCCTCGCGCAGCGGCAGCCGCACCTCGAACCAGGTCTCGCCGGGCACCGAGCGCACCTTGATCTCGCCGCCGTGCCGCCCCGCCACGATCCGGTACGAGATGTCGAGCCCCAGCCCGGTGCCCTCGCCGACGCTCTTGGTGGTGAAGAACGGTTCGAAGATGCGGTCCTTGATCGCGTCCGGCACGCCGTGGCCGGTGTCGCCGATCTCCACGATCGCCTCGTCCTCGTCGTGCGCGGTGCGGATGGTCAGCGTGCCCTCCTCGCCCATGGCGTCGAGCGCGTTGTGCATCAGGTTGGTCCACACCTGGTTCAGCTCGCCGCCGTAGCAGGGCACCGGCGGGAGGGTGCGGTCGTAGTCGGTGACCACCGTGATGCCCGGCGGCAGCTTGCCGCGGAAGATCGCGACCGTGCTGTCGAGCAGGCGGTGCAGATCGAGCACCTGGAACGGGGCCCGGTCCATCTGGGAGTACTCCTTGGCCGAGCGGATCAGCGTGGTGATCCGCTCGGTGGCCTCGGTGACCTCGTTGAGCATCTGCGAGATCTCCACCGCCTCGGACAGCCAGCGCAGCGCGGCCGGGGTGTGCTCCTCGCCCACCTTGCGCCGCACCTTGTCCAGGTGCTCGGCGCCGAACCCGGCGTTGACCAGGGCGGGCGCCAGGTCCCACGCGTTCTCGACGCCGAGCTCGTCGAGGGCGTCGCCCAGCTCGTCCTCGGCGTCGGAGATCTCCAGCGGGCTGCGCGCGGGCAGCGTGCCGACCGCCTCCATGCACGCCTCCTGCATCTCGATGAGCGCGCGCAGCCGCTCGGGCGGGATGCCGTTCTCGGCGAGCTGGGCCAGCTCCACCCGCGACGACCTGACCAGCGAGCGCAGCTCGCTGACCGCGCGCACCGCCGCGGCCGCCGGGTTGTTCAGCTCGTGGGTGAGCCCGGCCGTGATGGTGCCGAGCGCGGTGAGACGCTGCCGCCGGTCGATCATCTCCCGCTGCATGCGCCCGCCCGACTGCAGCCCGTCGAGCAGGTGCATCGCCATCGGGAACCACTCGGTCACGATGTAGGCGAACTTCCTGGCCGGAAGCACGAACAGCCGCGACGGGGCGGTGGCGCGCAGCGTGTGCTGGTAGGTCTGCGGCGCCCGCTCGCCCAGGTAGGCGGAGGTGGCGCCGCCGTACACGCCGGGCTGCGAGGTGCGGGGCATGGCGACGGTGCCGGCGCTGACGGTCTCGGAGATCATCTGCACCTCGCCCTCCATCAGCACCACGAAGCAGTCGGCGGGCTCGCCCTGGCGCACGACGTCCTCGTCCTGCCCGTAGGTCGCCATCCGGCCGCTGTCGGCGAGCTTGGTGAGCTGCTCGTCGGTCAGCCGCTCGAACAGGAAGAGCTTGCGCAGTTCGTCGATGTCGACCGTACTCATTGCTTCTCCAGGTAGCGGTGTACGAGCGCGACCGCCATCGCGCCCTCCCCGACGGCGGAGGCCACCCGCTTGATCGACTCGGCGCGCACGTCGCCGGCCGCGAACACCCCCGGCACGTTCGTCTCCAGGTAGTAGGGCTGGCGGCGCAGCGTCCAGTTGCGCGGCCGCTGCCCGCCCTGCACCAGGTCGGGCCCGGTGACGACGAACCCCTTGGCGTCCCGCTCGATCGTGTCCTCCAGCCACGAGGTGTACGGCTCCGCGCCGATGAACACGAACAGCCACTGCGCGTCGACCACGCGCTCCCCGCCCCCGGCCGACAGCGTCAGCCGTTGCAGGTGGCCGTCGCCCTCGCCGCCGGCGACCCGCGTCTCCAGGTGGACCTCGATGTTGCCGATCGCCTGGATCTGCTCGATGAGGTAGTGGGACATGGACTTCTCCAGACCGTCACTCCTCACCAACACATGCACGGTCTTGGCGAATCCCGCCAGGTAGACGGCCGCCTGGCCGGCCGAGTTGGCGGCGCCCACGATGTAGACGTCCTGGTCGCGGCAGGAAGGCGCCTCCGTCAGCGCGGCCCCGTAGTAGACGCCCCGGCCCACGAAGTCGTCCAGGCCGGGGGCGTCGAGGCGGCGGTAGCTGACGCCGGTGGCCAGGATGACCGCGTGCGCGGCGATCTCGCCACCGTCCTTGAAGCCGACCACCCGCGCCTGGCCGCGCGGCTCCAGGTGGGTCACCTTGCGCGCGCTCAGCAGCTCGGCGCCGAACTTCAGCGCCTGCCTGCGGGCCCGGTCGGCGAGCTGCTGACCGGACACCCCGTCGGGGAAGCCGAGGTAGTTCTCGATGCGCGAGCTCTGCCCGGCCTGCCCGCCCGAGGCGTGCGCCTCCACCAGGACCGTGCGCAGGCCCTCCGAGGCGCCGTAGACGGCCGCCCCCAGACCGGCCGGGCCGCCGCCGACCACGATCAGGTCGTAGAAGTCGGTGGCCGGCGTGGTCGACAGCCCGACCGTGGAGGCCAGCGTCGACTGGTCGGGCGCCTGCAGCATCGACCCGTCGGCGGTGACCACCAGCGGCAGGTGGCAGTCGTCCCCGGCGGCGGCGACGAGCTGCGCGCCCTCCGGGTCCTCGGCCAGCATCCACTGGTAGGGCACGTGGTTGCGGGCCAGGAAGTCGCGCACCTTGTAGGACGGCCGCGACCAGCGGTCGCCCACCACCCGCAGCTCCGCCACCTCCACCCGGTCGGTGCGCTGCCAGGCGTCGAGCTGGCCGTCGATCACCGGGTAGAACTTCTCCTCCGGCGGGTCCCACGGCTTGAGCAGGTAGTGGTCCAGGTCCACCACGTTGATCGCCTGGATCGCGGCGTCAGTGTCGGCGTAGGCCGTCAGCAGCACCCGGCGGGCGTACGGGTACATGTCCATCGCCGCCTCCAGGAACTGCACCCCGTTCATCTGCGGCATGCGGTAGTCGGCGAGGATGGCGCACACCTCGTCACCGCGCAGCCGCATCTCCCGGACGGCCTCCAGCCCCTGCACGGCCGCCTCGGCGCGGACGATCCTGTAGTGCTGCCCGTAACGACGCCGGAGGTCGCGGGCGACCGCCCGCGACACCCCCGGGTCGTCGTCGACCGTCACGATGACCGGCTTGTCCATGCCCTGCCTTTCCGTCATTCCCCTACCCGCGCGATGCCCTCTTGTCCGCCGGCGGGGGTCACGCGATGACCCGGCTCTCGCCGCCGTCCACCAGGAGCGAGATGCCGTTCACGAACGAGGCCCGCTCGCTGGCCAGGAACGCGACCACGTCGCCGACCTCCGAGGCGTGGCCGACGCGCCCCACCGGCACGCCCGCCGCCCGCTCGGCCAGCCCATCCTCGCCGCCGGACAGATCGCGCAGCCGGTCGGTGTCGATCGGGCCGGGCATGACGTTGTTGACCAGCACGCCGTCGCCGCCCACCTCCCGGGCGAGGGTGCGCACCATGCCGGCCACGGCCGAGCGGGTGGCGTTGGACAGGGCCAGCCCGTCGATGGCCTCCCTGGCCGACCTGCTGGTCACGGTGACGATCCGGCCCCAGCCGCGCGAGCGCATCTCCGGCAGCACCGCGCGCATCAGCCGTACGGTGCCGAGCAGGTTGCGCTGCACCGCCACGTCCCATTCGGCCGCGGTCACGTCGACGAACCTGCCGGCCGGGGGCCCGCCCGCGTTGGCCACCAGGATGTCGATCGGCCCGAGGACGTCGCGCGTCTCGCGCGCGACCCGCTCGGCCGCCTGCGGATCCTCCACGTCGGCGAGGACGGCGTGCACCACCTTGCCGTACTCCTGGAGCTCCACCACCGCGTCGGCGAGCCGTTCGGGGTTGCGCGCGGCCACGCACACGTCGCACCCCTCCCGCGCCAGGCTCTTGGCGGCGGCGAGCCCGATGCCCGCGCTGCCTCCCGTGACGAGTGCGACCTTGCCTGAGATACCGAGATCCATGACTGGACTATAAAGCCGGTCGCGCCCTCACATCGGCGGGCGCACGCGGGTGAGCTTGTCCGGATTGAGCACTCCGTACACGGTCTGGATGCGGCCGTCGCGCACGTCCAGCGCGAGCAGCTGCGGGTGCCGGCCGAGGACGGACCAGAGCACGGGCTGGCCGTTGGCCGAGCCGAGCACCGCGC
Organism: Nonomuraea sp. CA-218870; assembly: GCF_050936535.1. Classification (NCBI taxonomy): domain Bacteria; kingdom Bacillati; phylum Actinomycetota; class Actinomycetes; order Streptosporangiales; family Streptosporangiaceae; genus Nonomuraea; species Nonomuraea sp. CA-218870. The sequence goes on from NZ_JBNJMN010000001.1 coordinate 2,418,504, forward strand.
TCCCGCGCTCGTAGCGCTCCCACACCCCGGCGAAGAAGCGCAGCACCCTGTCGCGGCCGGCGATCGGGCGCAGCGCGGCGCGGACCTTGCCGCCGCCGTCGCTGTAGTACACGACGTCGTCGTGCAGCAGCTCGGTGAGCGCCTCCAGGTCGCCGCCGCCGGCCGCGGCGAGGAACCGGTTGAACAGCTCGGCGTGCTCCTCGGCCGACGGACTGAACCGGCCGTGCCGCCCCTCGGCCAGCCTCCGGGCGGCGCGGTGGTGCAGCTGGCGCGCGTTCGCGACGGACACGCCGATGATCCCGGCGATCCGGTCGTACGGCAGCTCGAACGCCTCCCGCAGCACGAACACCGCCCGCTCCGGCGGCGACAGGCGCTCCATCAGGTGCAGGGTCGCGAACGACACCGTGTCGCGCAGCTCGGCCGTGTCCAGCGGCCCGGCCTCGCCGTCCTGGACCGGCTCCGGCAGCCACGGCCCGACGTAGGCCTCCCGCTTCACCCGGGCCGAGCGCAGCTGGTCCAGCGCCAGCCGCGACACCACGGTGATCAGGAACGCGCGCGGCTCCCTGACGTCCTGCCGGTCCGCCGCCGACCAGCGCAGCCAGGCGTCCTGGACCACGTCCTCGGCGTCCCACATGCTCCCCAGCAGGCGATAGGCCAGCCCGAGCAGCAGCGGGCGCCAGGCCTCGAAGTCGTCGACCCCGGTCATGCCGCGCAGCGTACCCGGCGCGCCCGCCCGCCCCTCGGCCGGATGCGGCGCCCGCCCCTCGGCCGGATGCGGCGCCCGCACCGGTGGAAAAGCGGGGGCGGGCGTGATGAGCTTGGCGGGTGGCACGCAATCTGATCCTGTCAGGAGGCCCGTTCCACGACTTCGACGCCACGTCGGCGGCGCTCGCCGAGGTGCTGGCGGAGGTGGGGATCGAGTCGGAGGTCACCGACGACATCGCCGGCGCGCTGAGCGAGCCGCCGGAGGTCCAGCTCATCACCGTCAACGCGCTGCGCTGGCAGATGGGCCTCGACCGGTTCGCCGACCTGCGCGACCGGTGGCGCTTCGCGCTGCCCGCCCAGGCCCGCACCACCCTGCTCGACCATCTGGAGCGGGGCGGCGGCCTGCTGGGGATGCACGCCGCGGCCATCTGCTTCGACGACTGGCAGGGCTGGCCCCGCGTGCTCGGCGGCTGCTGGTCCTGGCCGAAGTCCCACCACCCGCAGCTCGGCTGGACCGGCGTGCGCGTCCACGGCGGCCACCCGGTCGTGGAAGGGCTGCGCGACTTCGACGTCGTCGACGAGGTCTACAGCGACCTCGACCTGCTCCCGGACGTCCAGCCGCTGGCCTCCTCCCGCGGCCAGCCGCTCATGTGGGCCCGGCCCGTCCGGCGCGGCCGGGTCTTCTACGACGCGCTCGGCCACGACACCCGCGCCTACGCCAACGAGGTCCACCGCGCGCTGCTGCAACGCGCCGCGCTGTGGCTGCTGAAACGCCCGGTCACGGTCAGCGACTGAGCAAAGTGTCACACCCGCCTGCGATGGTGTGCGGGTGGACCAACTCGTGGAAGGCGTCGACGACCAGGACGAGGTGCTCGGCGTGGCCGACCGCGCGGAGGCGGTCAGGCGCGGCTGGCTGCACCGCGTCGCCACCTCCGTCTGCCGTGACGCGGACGGCCGGATCCTCGTTCACCGCCGCTCCGACCGCGCCGCCCGCTTCCCCGGCTACTACGAGGTGACGGTCGGCGGCCCCGTCGCCCCGGGAGAGTCGTACGAGCGGGCGGCGGCCCGCCTGCTGGCCGAGAAGTTCGGGGCGCGGGCGCCGGTGCGGCCGGTGGTCAGGTTCCTGTGCCGGGGCGTGTCCGGCCCCTACTGGCTCGGGGTGCACGAGGCCGTCCTGGCGGGGGAGCCTCGGCCCGACCCCGAGCGGGTGCCGTGGCAGGGGTGGATGAGCGAGGACGAGCTGCGGCTGGCGGTGTGGCGCTGGCCGTTCACCCCGGACGGCCAGGACGCCTTCACCCGCTATCTCGCCTTAGCCCGCCGCTGACTCCTTCAGGAAGCGCCCGAGGGCCGCGGCCAGCTCGGCGGGCGCGTCCTCGGCCAGGTGGTGGCCGCTGTCGACGGGGTGCCCGCGCACGTCGTCCGCCCAGGCGCGCCACACCTCGACCGGGTCGCCGTACAACTCCTCCATGTCGTCGCGGGTCGCCCAGAGCACCAGCACCGGGCAGCCGATCCTGCGGCCCGCCGCCCGGTCGGCCTCGTCGGCGGCGCGGTCCGGGCCGAGCCCCGCCCGGTAGTCCTCGCACATCGCGTGCACGGTCGCGGGGTCGTGGACGGCGCGGCGATAGTCCTCGTACGCCTCCGCGCCCATCTGGTCCGGGTCGCCGCGATACCACGCGTCGGGGTCGGCGTTGATCACCCGTTCGGCGGGCTTGGCCGTCTGGCCGAGGAAGAACCAGTGCCACCAGCGCGCCGCGAACTCCGCGTCGCAGCGGGCCAGGGCCTCGCCGATGGGGACCGCGTCCATGACCACCAGCCGGGTCACCGCGTCCGGGTGGTCGGCGGCCAGCCGGTGCGCCACGTAGGCGCCCCGGTCGTGGCCGGCGACCGCGAACCGGTCGTGGCCCAGCGTGCGCATGAGGGCGACCAGGTCGCGGGCCATGGCGCGCTTGGAGTAGGGCTCGTGGTCGGGGGTGGTCTCCGGTTTGGAGGAGCGGCCGTACCCTCGCAGGTCAGGGCAGACCACGGTGTGGCCGGCGGCGAGCAGGGGAGCCGTCCGGTGCCAGGTGGCGTGCGTTCTGGGATGGCCGTGCAGGAGCAGCAGCGGCGGCCCTTCGCCGCCGTGCCTGACGTAGATCTCCGCCTCACCGGTGTCCACGCGGCTTTCCGCGAATCCGTCGAACATCCGGCCCGCCCTACCCGGCGGCGGGTCCTGGATGCCTCAGGGGCAGGCTTCCAGCCGGGTCGGCACCATCCGCTGCAGCGTGGCGAGTAACCGCTCCCGCTCAGGTCACGTGGTCTGACCGCGTCCTCTTCACCCCCCGGGCCCGGCGCCGGGGTCCCGCTCCTCCCGGGCGGAGGTGAAGCGGCGGGCGGACTCCGACTCCTGGGCGAGACGGCGCAGCGACTCCAGCGCCCGCCCGTACAGGACCGTGCCGAGCACCAGCGCCTGCACGGCGGCGTCGCGGTCGTCGCTCAGCGGGATGGCGTCCAGTTCGACCTCGCGGACCAGCCGTTCAGCCGTCTCCGCGTACGCGCGGATGTCCTTGCCCAGGCCGAGCCGGCGCATCCGCGCCATGGTCTGCGTCAGCTCGTCCCGGGACGGGGCCTCGGGGCTCACCTGCCAGCCGAGGTCGGAGATGAGCGCGTCCACCTCGGCCCTGGCCGCCTCCCATTCGGGCGTCGGCTCCGGCTCGACCTGAGGGGTCAGCGCGTGGTGGGCGGTGCCCAGCATGTTGTGGAAGGGCAGCGACTCGTCCTCGATCGCGGCCACGACCTTCTTCACGGTCGCGATCGGCAGCTTCCCGACCTCCACCAGAGCCCTGATCAGCGACAATCTGCGCAGGTGGGAGTCGTCGTACTCGGCGCGGGTGGCGGCCACCTGCTCGCCCTGGTGGAGCAGGCCCTCGCGCAGGTAGTACTTGATCGTGGGAATGGCGACGCCGGACCTGGCGCTCAACTCGGACATCCGCATCTCTTGGAGAGTAACACTATCCATGCCGTGCCAGGTGGCGGGCAGAGCTGAGCAGATCATGCACGTCGGCCTGCCGGTTCCACAGCAGCACCACCTCGATCGGCGGCACCTCCTCCACGATGGGCACGAACGCCAGCGGCTCCGGCACCGGCGTACCCTCCCGCACGCACAGGGTGTAGCCGGCGCCGTCGGCCACCATCGCGACCACCAGCTCGTGCGTCGCCGCCGACGCGCCCAGCCGGGGGTGCAGCCGGTGTCGCACGAACGCCTCCAGAAAACGCCGCGCCCCCGCCACCGCCTCCGACTCCGGCATGACCAGCGGCTCCGCCGCCAGCTCCGCCAGCAGCAGCCGCTCCCGCCCGGCGAGCCGATGATCACGGGGAAGCAGCGCGCGCACGGGCGAACGGTGCACCAGCATGCGGGCCACCCCACGCGGCAGCGAGCCCGGCGCGTACCCCAGCCCGGCCTGGAGCGTTCCGTCCATCAGCGAGACGATCTGCTCGGCCGTCCCCATCGGCGCCACCCGCAGCCGCGCGTCCGGCAACGGCGACAACAGCCGCGCCACCACATCGCTCAGCCCGTCCGCCACCCCCAGCCGGGTGCACTGCCCCGTGCGGCGGGCGGCGGCTACCGCCCGGTCGAACGCCTCCACCGCCACCGTCGCCTGCGCCAGGAACGCCTCCCCGGCCTCGGTGAGCTGGACCCCGCTGGAGGACCGGGTGAACAGCTCCGCACCGATCTCCTTCTCCAGCGCCCGCAGCTGCTCCGACAGCGTGGGCTGGGCGATGCGCAGCACGGCCGCGGCCCGGCGCAGGCTGCCGGCGCGGGCGATCGTGATCGCATACCTGATGTGCCGTAGGTCCATCGCTCACCTCGGGAAGGTTGATGGCACCTCTGTCTTACAGAATTGGACAAGCCGCGTGAAGTGGGAGAGTCGAATCCCGTGGGCCTGATGCCGTGAATCTTTCATTATCGTGCCGCAACTTTTCGACCCGATACCCTGCCTCTCTGCCCAGGGGGCCTGCCTATGGGCGCCCTGACAGTGCTTTTAGTGCCGGACCGGATAGGCCCTCCATGCGGGCCGTGCTGGACCGTTACTGACGCCACTTCTAATCTCCGAGCACTCGGCACTTCCGAAACGGAGAGGTGTGAATTGACCGTACGCTCGAAAGGACGTCGCCCGCTGGCGTCGATCGCCGCCGCCCTCGCAGCCCTGGCCGTCGCGCTCCGGCGGCTACGGGGCGCTGACCCTGCTGGAAGGCACGGTGGCGTTCGACGACGGGAACACGAGGTACCGCTACGCGCTGCGCCTGTGCTGGCAGCACGCCTACCCCGCGCCCTACTTCCAGATCTACGTCAACGGCGCGAACCAGACATGGCCCGTGGAGAACCGGCACCACGACCGCCCCTGGGTGCCAACGCGTCTTCCTGTACAACGCCGAGGTGGAGTTCGGCAGCACCGTGAGCAACGTCCGCTTCGACGTCCCCGTGCTGAGCGGGGACGCCGCACCAGAAGGAGCCGCAGTCTCTTCTCGGAACACACTCAGCACGGTCACGGCGATGACATTATGTGATTATGCTCGCACTCCAAGTGAGATCCTTCAATACCGCGGGCCCCTGTGATCCCCGGCTCCACTACGTTCTCCCACCCGCTCCTCGGCTTCCCGAGGCGCGAGCGCTGATCGACATGGATCGCCACTTCGTGCTGCACGCGCCCCGGCAGACCGGCAAGACGACCACGCTGGAAGCCCTGGCGTCCGAGCTGAACGCCGAGGGCGACATCGCCGCCCTGATGTTCTCCTGCGAGCGCGCCAAGTCGGCCGGCGACGACTACGCCGCGGCGGAAGAAATCCTGCTGAAGTCACTCCGCCAGGCCGCCGAGTGGGCCGGATGGCCGGAGGAACTGCTGCCGCCGGAGTCCTGGCCGCATACCCCGGCGGGCACCCTGTTCGGTACGGCGCTGACCGAGTGGTGCCGCCGCAGTCCGCGCCGGGTGGTGCTGTTTCTCGACGAGATCGACGCGATACAGGGCAACAGCATGGTCAGCATCCTCAGCCAGCTCCGTGAAGGCCACAACGCACGGCCGCAGGGCCGTCCTTTCCCCGCGTCCGTGGTGTTGTGCGGGTTGCGTGACGTGCGTGACTACAAGGTCGCCTCGGGCGGCGAGCCCGGCCGGTCGAACCCGGCCAGCCCGTTCAACATCATCACCAAGTCGCTGCGTCTGAGTGACTTCACCGCCGACCAGATCGGCGAGCTGTACGGCCAGCACACGGAGGCGACCGGCCAGGAGTTCACCAAGGACGCGGTGGAGCGGGCCTTCGAGCTGACCCAAGGGCAACCGTGGCTGGTCAACGCCCTGGCCCATGAGATCGTCTTCGAGATGGGCGTGACCGGCGCCGTCACCGCCGGGCAGGTGGAAGACGCCAAGGAACGGTTGATCCGGGCGCGCGCCACCCATCTGGACGCCCTCGTGGCGCGGCTGCACGAACCACGGGTGGAACGGGTGATCGAACCGATCGTGGCGGGCACATGGCCCAGCGCGGACACCTCTTTCGACGACGACGTCTCCTACGTGCACGATCTGGGCCTCATCCGGGGGACCAGGGATCTGGAGATCGCCAACCCGATCTACCGAGAGGTTCTGCTCCGGGTTCTGGGCGATCGTACGGAGCGGTTCGTCAAGGCCGATCCGCGCAGCTTCGTGCTGTCCGACGGCCGGTTCGACCTGGAGCGGCTGCTGCGGGAGTTCGTCGTGTTCTGGCGCGAGCACGGCGAGGTGCTCATCCGCCAAGAGGGCTATCACGAGGCGGCCTGTCAGATCATCCTCATGGCATTCCTGCACCGGCTGGTGAACGGCGGCGGCCAGCTCGACCGGGAGTACGCGGCCGGGACCAAGCGTCTGGACGTGCTGGTCCGTTGGCCCTACACCGGGCCGGACGGTGTGCGGCTGGTGCAACGGGAGGCGATGGAGCTGAAGGTCTGGCGGGCGGGTAAGGACGACCCGCTGTCCGAGGGGCTCGCCCAGCTGGATGAGTATCTGGACCGGCTCAGCCTCACCACCGGCGTGCTGGTCATCTTCGACCGGCGGCCCGAGGCTCCGCCGTGGAAGGAACGCGGCTGCTTCGAGCAGGCGGCCACGCCGTACGGCCGCCAGGTCACCGTTCTCCGTGGGTAGTCTCAGTCGATTCTCGCCACTGGTCGCGGCTGTATGACTACGCCTGCAGTTGATACCTGGATGAGGAAATCTGAATTACCGTCGACTCGAAAATCTTGCCCGTTGGGTTTCGCTCGTAACTTCGCAGAAGTTACAGCTTTTAGGTTCATTTTATTTGTGATCTATGTCATGTTGATCATGATGATCTTCCGGCTGATGATCAGGGCCGACAAGCCAATTCACTCCGATTGAGGTCGTCAGTGAACGAGTTAGGCAGAAGACCCCGTACCATCAGCAAACCCAAACGGAGGCTCGCGGCCGCAACGGTGCTCACGGTGGCGGCATCGTTGCTGGTCACCGGGCCCCGTCAGGGAAGCCGTCGCCGACCCTGATCCGCAGAACGCCAAAGCCACGGACCCTGCGGTGACCACGTTCCCGCGGCCCGAGGACCCGGACGCGGCCCTGCGTGCCGCGGTGGAGCAGGCGCGCAAGGACAACAAGCCCGTCGCCGTCGAGGACGCCTACACGAAACCTCCCGCACCTGGGCGTACCCCGACGGGCACCTGACCACCGAGTCCTACTCCGGCCCCACCCAGCTCAGGCAGGGCGACGGCTCGTGGGCGTGGATCGACACGTCCCTGATCGAGCAGAACGGCGTGCTCAGGCCCAATCACACAGAGTACTCCTTCGATTTCACTTACTGGCACGAGAATGCTCAGAGCCGCTATAAAGTGCGTTACCAGACAACCCCGGTCAAGCACGACCTGTGGTGCAAGATAGAAAGAGATTACGGGGGCATGTACCCGATCAACTGGAATGGTCGCAGTTACACACCGGTCGGGTGCTACCACAAGTCCACGCTCAAGAAGCCTCCACTTTCCTGATGAGGTCTCGCCCCGTTCACCATGAAACGGTGAACAACTCGGAGTGAATCGTGTGCTGGTGCCGGCATCTTGACAAGGGGCCGGCACCAGCACACTCAGTAGATTGTGAGGACGGTGTCTTGGCACTCGTCAGCCGACGTCGAATATTTATGATCATATCGACCCTTACCGCCCTGGCCCTGCTGTCTGTTTTCGTTTACCAAGCTTCTGGGCCATGGACTGACTTATCCACGGCGCGGGCGAAGCTCGTCCTGGCGAACGCCTTCGCTGTTTCTCGCCCGGACTACCGTATTCGCGCCGATCCGTCGAAGGAGGCGGACATCGGCCCCTGGGGCGGCACCGTTCCCTTGCTGGTTGATCCCCGTTCCGCCTATCCGCTGAACAAGGGGGACGAGGCAACTCGTCAAGCAGCCGTCGAACTCCTTCCCTCCGGTGACGTCTCGGCACCGCACCTGAGGCCCTGGTACCTGACTTCGGTCATCAGTAGTTCAGGGGAATCGGCGCCGATCGGGCTTACCCCGAAGGATCAGGGCCTTGTCGACCTGCCTGACAAGAACAAGTACCTACGCGCCTTGGTCATGGTCGAACTCTCTGCCTCCACCTCCGCGAAGATTGTCGACGCCTGGCTGCTGAACGGTATCGACGTAGCCATCTTTCGCCTGCAGAACGACTCCAAGGGGTCGGTTTCCTGGGATGACTCGTTCTGCGATGACAAGAGTCTGCCATGTGCGAGTGACCATCCCATGCCCGCGTCCGACGGTTTCAAGTTGTGGGTCTCGACTCTCCGGGACGAGGACGCGCCGCTCCTCGCTCAACTCAATCTGGACCTGGGTGAGCTGCGCAGACTGTCCCGAGCCGGAACGGTCGAGGGATTTATCGCAAGCGTCGAGCTCGAAGAGATCAAGTCGCTGTCGCAGAACAGGCAGGTCGAATCGGTCGAGATAATCTCGGTAAGCCTGGGAGACGGGCGAGACTAAGGTGCCGGCTGATCTAGCGCAGCCGTCGCGCTGATGCTCGTGTTCCTGACCGGCTGTGAGTCCGACGGTCGCGACGTCCATGCGGGCGATGGGCGCGAGCACTTCTATGTCGTCGCGACGTTGGCCGCGCCGACCAGGTGGCAGAGCAGGGCTGCGGTCCAGCCGGTGCCCGTCCCGATCTCCAGCACTTGGGTTCCGGGTTCAGGGTCGAGCAGTTCCAGGAACTGGGCGACGATGCCAGGTGCGGAGCATGACGACGTGGAGTCACCGGGGGCGGTTCCTATGTCGGTGGCGCCGTCATCGAGTTGCGTGATGATGGGGTTGTCGGAGTAAACCGCGTCCCACCAGCCGCGGGGGTCGGCCTCGCGGTCGATGAGCCGCGGGTTCTCGCCACCGAGGCCCGCCAGGGCGACGGGCGGGATGAACAGGTGACGGGGAACCTCGCGCATCGCGTCGGCGATCCGGTGGTCGAGGGGGGGCCAACTCCTGGATGAGCGCCTCCGTGCGGTTGAGTGCGCTGATCACTTCTCCTGCCCGCCCTGTTCGCCGTTCTTGGTGTGCTTGCCCTTCCCTCCGGGCCAGGTGCCATCCGTCGATTTCCCCGGCTGGCCTGTCTTGGTCAGCGGCTCGTCCTTCTTCGGCTTGCCTGCGTGCTTCCCGCTCACGGCGATCTCCCCTCGGGGTCTCGGTGACTCCACGTGAGCGCAAGGTTACGACAGGGCGTGGAAACGGGATTCGGTCGAGAATGATTTTTCCACCGGCACACGGAAGGCGGCGGTGAGCGTCACTATCACCGCGTGAACCTTCTCGGCCGGATCGGGACCGTGCGCCACGAGCTGCCCGGCGCGCTGACGGGCAGGGACGACCAGTGGGCCGACGTCGGCCGGGAGATCCTGCCCGGTGACAGCCTGGAGAAGGTGCTGGGCGTGGTGGCGGGCAACGACCTCCGGCTCCTCCGGGAGACCGCCGGCCAGCTCGACCTGGCCGCGGTGGAGAAGGCGGCGCAGGCCCCGTCGCGGCGGAGTGACGGGATCGCGGCGGCTCGCCTCGGAGGCGGAGTTCACGGCGTGGCGGCGCCGGTGAAGGCGGCGTGCACCGCGGCCGCGCGGTCTTCCGGCAGGTGGTCGCGGGCCGCCAGCCAGGCCGCCGCGCCCGCCGCGTCGCCCGCCGTGCGCACCTGCTCGCCGCCCAGCAGTTCCAGGACGCGGGAGCGTACGGGACCGTCGTTGGTGAGCACGCTGCCCGCGAGGACCACCGGCCCCGAGACGTGGACCCGGCGGACGGTGGCCACCAGGTGGTCGGCGGCCTGGCGGGTGATCGCCAGGGCGGCGGGGTCGCCGTCGGCGGCGGCCCGGCTCACCGGCGAGGCGAGTTCGGCCAGGCGCATGTGGCCGCCCTGGACGAGGCGGACGAACCGGTCGGCGGTGTCGCGTGCGGTGGCTCCGCGCGAGTCGCCGAGGAAGTGGCGCAGCACCAGTTCCGTCAGGTCGTCGGGGGAGGACGTGTCGAGGGCGGCGGCGGTGTGCCGGGCGGCGGCGCGGCCGATCCAGAAGCCGGAGCCCGCGTCGCCCAGCAGCCAGCCGAGCCCGTCGGCGATCCGGTCGAGCCGGTGTGACCTGATGGCAGCCGCCACCGCGCCGGTGCCGGACAGCAGGAGGGAGCCGTCCGGCTCCGGTGAGCCCGCGGCGTAGGCGATCTCGACGTCGCCGGAGAGCCGAGGGCCCGACGGGATGCCCAGGTCGGCCCAGGCCTTGTCCAGGCCGGGGAGCATCCGCTGGACGTGCCCGGCCACCCCCGCGAGCGACCTCACCACCTGGGAGCCGTCGTGGCCGGCGAGGGCCTGGCGCACCGCGCCGGCGATGGCGGCCACGGCCTTGTCGAGGCCGTGCGCGGTGGGGTTGCCTGCGCCGGCGAGCGCGTACCCGACCCGGGTGCCGTCGAGCGTGTGGACCGCCACGCGGGTGGCCGTGGCGCCGGCGTCGACCCCGACCACGAGCGGAATAGTCACGATCAGATTGTGGGTCTTGACGTGACCAGTAAGCAAGAATAATTTTCGCCGAAGGCCGAATGTTCGGAAGGAATGTTCGTGACTCCTGGTGCCCTGGGCCGTATCGAGACCGAGCTTCCCGTTCTGCCCGAAGCGCTGCGCAGGGTGGGCGAGGTGATCCTCGACGACCCGGCGGAGGCCGCGCGGTCGACGATCATCGCACTGGCCGAGCGTTCGGGCAGTTCGCCGGCGACCGTGACGAGGTTCTGCCGGGCGTTCGGCTTCTCCGGCTACGCCGAGCTGCGGGTGGCGCTGGCCACCGAGACCGGCCGGGCGGCGCAGGCCGGGTGGGGCGCGGGCGTGGGTCACGAGATCGGCCCGGACGACCCGATCGACGTGGCCATCGAGGTGATCGCCGCCGCCGACGCCCGGCTCATCCAGGACACGGCCGCCCAGCTCGATCCCGAGGTGGTCTCGAAGGTCGCCGACGCCGTGGTGGCCGCCCGCCGGGTGCTCCTGGTCGGCGTCTCCACCAGCGGCAACGTGGCGACCATGCTGGAGGGCCGGCTGCGCCGCATCGGCATCCCGTGCTGGAGCGCGTACGACGCGCACGTCGCCCTGTCGGAGGCGGCGCTGCTGCGCGACGGCGACGTGGCCATCGGGATCAGCCACCGGGGCCGCACCCGCGAGGTGATGGAGTCACTGGCCGAGGCAGGCGGCCACGGCGCGCTGACCGTGGCGGTCACCTCGTTCGCCCGGTCGCCGCTGGCGGAGCTGGCCGAGCTGGTGCTGACCACCGCGAGCAGGGAGACCACGTTCCGGCTCGGCGGGCTGGCCGCCGTCCACTCCCAGCTCTTCGTGCTGGACACCGTGTACGTGGCGGTCGCGCAGCGGACGTACGAGCGCACGAACGAGGCGTTCGAGCTGACGATCGCCGCCGTGGAGAGTCACCGGGTGGAAAGAGGCTGAATGACGTACGCAACCGTGGCGCTGGAGCTGGCCCGCGAGGTCGCCGAGAGCCAGGCGGAGCCGGTCGGGCGGGCCGCCGCGGCGCTGGTGACGGCGCTTCGCGCGGGCGGTGTGGTAAACGCTTTCGGTTCCGGTCACTCCGAGGCCATCGCCATGGAGATCGCCGGACGCGCGGGCGGGCTGGTGCCGAGCAACCGGCTCTCGCCCAGAGACCTCGTCCTGTACGGGGGAGAGCCGCCCGGCGTGCTCACCCCCGAGCTGGAGCGGGACGCCGAGATCGCGTACCGGATCTACGCGCTGGCGCCGGTGGACCCGCGTGACGCGTTCGTGCTGATCTCCAGCTCCGGCGTCAACGGCGCGGTCGTCGAGCTCGCCTCGCTCGTCAAGGAGCGCGGCCACCCGCTCATCGCGATCACCTCCGTCGAGCACAGCGGACGGATGACCTCACGTCATCCGTCCGGCGGCAAGCTGCTCGACCTCGCGGACGTGGTGCTGGACAACGGCGCCCCGTACGGGGACGCGGTGCTGGAACTGCCCGGCGGGGGGACCTACGGCGCCGTCTCCACCATCACCTCGGCGCTGCTCGCGCAGCTCATGGTCACCGAGACGGTCGAGCGCCTGGTCGCGCTCGGCGAGACGCCGCCGATCTACCTGTCGGCCAACGTGATCGGCGGTGACGAGCACAACAGAGCCCTGGAGAGCCGGTACGCAGGACGCATCCGACGTTGAGTCAGACAAGTCAGGAGTAGGGACCCATGGAGAACACCCCCCAGATCACCCGCCGCGGCCTGCTCCGCGCGGCGGCCCTCGCCCCGGTGGCCGGCGCGCTCGCCGCGTGCGCCACCCCCCAGACCCAGGCCCCCACCTCGTCCGCCGCGCCGGCCGCCACGAGCGCGGCCAACCCCTTCGGCGTGGACGCCAAGAAGCCGCTGGAAGTGTGGATCTTCGACGGCGGCTTCGGCGACGCCTACGCCACCGACATCCACCAGCCGCTGTTCAAGACCAAGTATCCCGACGTCGCGATCAAGCACAGCGCCACCAAGGAGATCACCAAGGTCCTGCAGCCGCGCTTCGCCGGCGGCAACCCGCCCGACGTGATCGACAACTCCGGCGCCAACGCCCTGGACATGGGCGCGCTCGCCCAGGACGGCCAGCTCCAGGACCTCGGCCCGCTGCTGGACGCGCCGAGCTGGGACGACCCGAACGTCAAGGTCAGGGACACCCTGGACCCGGCCGTCGTCGACTTCGGCACCCTCGACGGTAAGTTCCTCAGCGTCGGCTACGTCAACTACATCCACGGCATCTGGTTCTCGCAGAAGGCGTTCCGCGACAACGGCTGGGCGGTGCCCAAGACCTGGGACGAGTTCCTGGCCCTGTGCGAGACGATCAAGAAGTCGGGCAAGATGGCGCCGTTCACGTACGCGGGCAAGCATCCTCAGTACCTGTACGAGCCGCTGCTCACCATGGCCGCCAAGATCGGCGGCAGCGAGGTGCTGGTGAACATCGACAACCTGGAGGACGGCGCCTGGACCGCCGAGCCGGTGCTCCAGTCCGCCGAGGCGTGGGCCGAGGTGGGCGCCAAGTACCTGATGGAGGGCACCGCCGGCCTCGACCACGTGCAGACCCAGACGGCGCAGAACAAGTACCAGGTCGCCATGCTGCCGAGCGGCTCCTGGCTGGAGAACGAGCAGGCGACCACCACGCCGGACGACTTCGAGTACGGCATGTTCCCCATCCCGGACTTCACCGCCTCCGACAAGTTGCCGTACGGCACCCTGCACACCCGGCCCGGCGAGACCTTCATCGTGCCGTCGCGCGGCGCCAACCCGCAGGGCGGCGTGGAGTACCTGCGGGCCATGCTGTCGAAGAAGGCGGCAGGCGACTTCAGCGAGCTGGTCCGTACCGTGTCCGTGGTCAAGGGCGCCGGTGAGGGCCGCGACCTGACGCCGGGCGCCAAGAGCGCCACGGAGGCGCTCGCCGCGGCCGGCGCCAACACCGTCCACTTCCGCTGGCGTCAGTGGTACGCCCAGCTCCACGACGAGGCGGTCGCCGCGACCGGTCGGCTCATGAGCGGCGGCGCCACCGCCAAGGAGTTCGTGGAGCGGCTGCAGAAGAAGGCGGACGAGCTCAAGGCCGACTCCTCGATCAAGAAGTACCGGCGTTGATGTTCGCCAAGTACCGCCGGGGGCTGTTCATCCTGGCCTTCCTGGCGGCGCCCGTCACGCTCTACCTGGTGTACGTGATCTCCCCGTACCTGCAGGCGTTCTACATCGCGATGACCGACTGGCGGGGGGTGAACGCCACGCCCGCCTTCATCGGGTTCGACAACTTCATCCGGTTGTTCGCCGATGGGGTCTTCTGGAAGGCGGTCACCCACAACGCGGCGCTGCTCCTGCTGCTGCCGCTGCTGACGATCGTCATCGCCCTGTTCTTCGCGTTCCTTCTCAACGTGGGGCGCGAAGGGCAGGGCGTGGGAGGCGTGGCCGGGTCGGCGTTCTACCGGGTGGTGTTCTTCTTCCCGCAGGTGCTGGCCGTGACGGTGGTCGCGGTGCTGTTCCAGCAGGTGTTCCGGCCCGACGACAGCGGCATGCTGAACGCGCCGCTGATGGCGCTGGGGATGGGCCCCGTCGGCTTCCTGTCGGACCCGGACGTCGCGTTCTGGTCGGTCCTGGGCGTCATGGTGTGGCAGGCGGTCGGCTTCTACGTGGTGCTGTTCTCGGCCGGGCTGGCGTCGATCCCGCGCGACATGTTCGAGGCCGCGCGGATCGACGGGGCCGGCCGGTTCAGCCTCTTCTTCCGCGTCACGCTGCCGCTGCTCTGGGACACCGTGCAGGTCGCCTGGGTCTATCTCGGCATCCTGGCGCTGGACGTGTTCGCGATCGTGTGGGTGATGACCGACCAGCACGGCGGGCCGGACTTCTCCACCACGGTCATGGCCACCGAGATCTACCGCAACGCGTTCCAGTACTTCCGCTTCGGCTACGCCTCGGCGCTGGGCGTCGTGATGTTCTTCTTCACCATCGGCTTCGCGATCCTGTCGCTGCGCCTGTCCCGCCGCGAACGAATCGAGTACTGACGCTTATGACGACGACATCGTGGACGGCCGCGAACTCACGCAGGCTCGCCCGCCGGGAACGCCGCCGGCGGCTCGGGCCGCTGGACGTCCTCACCCATGTGGCCCTGGTGGTGTGGACGGTGCTGACGGTGGTGCCGATCCTGTGGACGTTCCTCGCCTCGGTGAAGAGCGAGGACGAGATCTTCGGCGACGCCTGGTCGCTCCCCGCCGCCCTGCGGTGGGACAACTTCGCCCGCGCCTGGGAGCAGGCGCACATCGGGCAGTACATGCTCAACAGCGTCATCGTGGTGTCGTTCAGCACGGCCGGCACCATGCTCGTCGGGTCGATGGCCGCCTACGTGCTGGCCCGCTACCCGTTCCGCGGCAACCGGGCCGTCTACCTGCTGTTCGTGTCCGGTCTGGCGTTCCCGGTCTACCTGGCGCTGACGCCGCTGTTCTTCGTGGTGCAGAACATGGGGCACGTCCCGCTGGTCGGCCCGTTCATCGGGCTGAACACGCACGCCGGGCTGGTGCTGGTGTACATCGCGTACTCGATGCCCTTCACCGTGTTCTTCCTGTCGGCGTTCTTCCGCACGCTGCCCACGGCGGTCGCGGAGGCGGCCACCGTCGACGGGGCCTCGCACACCCGGGTGTTCTTCCAGATCATGCTGCCGATGGCCAGGCCGGGGCTGGTGAGCATCACCATCTTCAACGTGCTCGGCCAGTGGAACCAGTACCAGCTTCCGCTGGTGCTGCTGCAGGAGCGGGACAAATGGGTGCTCACCCAGGGCATCGCCGACATCTCCACCGCGGCGGGCTACGACCAGGACTGGGCGGCCCTGTTCGCGGCGCTGACGTTGGCCATCCTGCCGATGCTGGTGGTGTACACGGTCTTCCAGCGGCAGATCCAGACGGGGCTCACGGCGGGGGCGCTCAAATAGGCAATAGTGAATAAGGCTCGCACGTGAGGGGCGGTGGGCCTACGCTTCAGGATGTGATCGGCGACATCCGCGCGTTGCTGGCCCGCCACCTCCCCGGCTACGAGGTGGACACCGTCGTCCCCGCGGGCCAGGGCCTGGACAACACCGTGCATCTCGTCAACGGGGAGCTCATCGTCCGGGCGCGGGTGGCCGACCCCGCCGCCGTCCGGCGCGAGGTCGCCCTCCTGGCCGCGATCAGGGACCTGGTCGAGGTACGGGTTCCCGAGGTGCTGTTCGGCGACGACAAGGAAGGCGTCATCGCCTACTACGCGCTGCCCGGCAAGCCGCTCGACCAGCATCCCGTACGCGACCCGAAGCGGCTGGCCGAGCCGCTCGGCAGGCTGCTGAGCGCGCTGCACGGCGTCCCGCAGGAGCGGGCGCGCGAGCTCACCCCGCTCGACGTCTACCCGGCGCCGACCCTGCTGCACGACGCCCAGTTGGAGTACCGCGACGTCGAGAGGCACGTGCCGCAGGAGCAGCGTCCCCTGGTGGAACGGTTCCTGGCCGCAGAGCCGCCGCCGGAGCCGCGCGAGCTCCGGCTGTGCCACAACGACCTCGGCGCCGAGCACCTCCTGGCCGACCCCGAGACCAGCGCGCTGACCGGCGTCATCGACTGGACCGACGCCGCCGTCACCGACCCGGCCCACGACTTCGCCAAGCTCTACCGCGACCTGGGGCCGGAGGTCTTCGACCTGATCCTGGCCTCCTACGACGGGCCCTTCGGCGCCGAGGACCGGCGGCGGGCGCTGTTCTACGCCCGCTGCGGCCTCATCGAGGACCTCGCCTACGGCCTCAGCACCGGCCCGTCCCGCTATGCCGAGGCGGCCCTGGCCCACCTGGAGTGGACCTTCACGGGCTGAGCTCGGCCCGTAGCGTCGCGGCCGCCGCCACCACGTTCGCCAGCGCCGCCTCCACCTGCTCGTAGGTGCGGGTCTTCAGCCCGCAGTCCGGGTTGACCCAGACCCGCTCGGCGGGCAGCACCGCCAGCGTCCGGCGCAGCAGGTCCTCGACCTCGGCCGCGTCCGGCACCCGCGGCGAGTGGATGTCGTACACGCCCGGCCCCAGGCCGCGCCCGAACGACCCGACGGCGTCCAGGATCCCGGCTCCCGACCGGGCCGACTCGATCGTGGTCACGTCCGCGTCCAGCCCGTCGATCGCGGCCAGGATCTGACCGGCGTCCGAATAGCACAGGTGGGTGTGGATCTGCGTGCCGTCACCGGCCCCGGAGGTCGCCCTGCGGTACGCGGCCACCGCCCACTCCAGGTAGCCGGCCTGCGCGGTGCGGCGCAGGGGCAGCAGCTCGCGCAGCGCCGGCTCGTCCACCTGGATGATCGGCACGCCGGCCGCCTCCAGGTCCCGCACCTCCTCCCGCACCGCGTCCGCCACCTGGCGCACCACCTCGCGCAGCGGCAGGTCGTCCCGGACGAACGACCAGGCCACGATCGTGACCGGACCGGTGAGCATGCCCTTGACCGGCCGGTCCGTGAGCGACCGCGCGTAGGCGGCCCACCCGACGGTGATCGGCTCCGGCCTCGCCACGTCCCCGTGCAGGATGGGCGGCCTCGTGCAGCGCGACCCGTACGACTGGACCCAGCCGTTCCTGGTCACCGCGAAGCCGTCCAGGTGCTCGGCGAAGTACTGCACCATGTCGTTGCGCTCCGGCTCGCCGTGCACCAGCACGTCCAGGCCGAGGCGCTCCTGCAGGCGGACGACCCGTTCGATCTCGGCCCGGACCCGGCTCTCGTACTCCTCGGGGCCGAGCGTCCCCGCCGCCACGGCCGCCCGCGCCGCCCGCAGCTCGCCGGTCTGCGGGAACGACCCGATGGTGGTGACGGGCAACGGCGGCAGCCCGAGGCGCGCCGCCTGCGCCGCCGCCCGCACCCTGTACGGACTCCGCGCCCCGACCGCGCCGTGATCCTCGTCCCCGGTCGCGCGGGCGTGGTGGCCGGCGTCCGGCTCATGCGGCGCGCCCCTGTCGTGCGCCGCCGTCGTGCCCGCGCGGGCGAGGGCCACCACCTCCGCCACCTTCTGCTCGGCGAACGCCAGGCGCTCCCGCAGCGCCGGGACCAGCTCGGGCTCGGCCGCCACGTCGTACGGGACGTGCAGCAGCGAGCACGACGTGCTCACCACGACCTGCCCCGCGAACGTGCGCACCGCCTCCAGCGCACGGGCCGCCCGCTCCGGGGGCGTCCGCCACACGTCCCGGCCCGACACCACGCCGGCCACCACCGTCCTGCCCGCGAGCGCCTCCAGCCCGTCGAGGCCGCCGCGCACCAGGTCCACCCCGACGGCCTCCACCGGCGTCGCCGCCAGCACCGGCAGCGCCTCCCCGAGATGTCCGAAGTACGAGGCCACGAAGAGCCCCGGCCGCGCCGCCGCGTTCCCCAGCCGGTCGTAGGCCACGCGCACCGCCGCCAGCTCCGCCGGCGTCCGGTCCGCCACCAGCGCGGGCTCGTCGAGCTGCACCCACGCCACGCCCTCGGCCGCCAGCGCCCCCAGCAGTTCCTCGTAGCAGGCGAGCACGTCGTCCAGCCGCGCGAGCGCCGCCGCCGGGTCCGCCGACAGCAGCAGGAACGTGACCGGCCCGACCACCACGGGCCGCGTCTCGTACCCCAGCGCCCGCGCCTCGCGCACCTCGCCCAGCGGCTTGGCGGCGTCCAGCTTGAAGGCCGTCTCCGGCCCGACCTCGGGCACGATGTAGTGGTAGTTCGTGTCGAACCACTTCGTCATCCGCAGCGGCGCGAGCCCGTCGGTGCCGCGCGCCATCGCGAAGTACGGGTCCGCGGCCTGGAGATAGCGCTCCGGCACCGCACCCAGCAGCACGGCCGTGTCGAGTACCTGGTCGTAGAGGGAGAACGTGTTCGACGGGAGCCCTTCCAGGCCCAGACCGGCCAGCCCGCGCCAGGTCCGTTCCCGGATCGCGGCGCCCGCCGACTCGAGGTCCGCGCGGGTGGACCGGCCGTCCCAGTACGACTCCAGGGCGCGCTTCAGCTCCCTGTGAGGGCCGATCCTCGGATATCCGAGCACGGTGGACTGCGGGAAGGCGGGCATCGCATCGCTCCTCAGGTGATCGTGAACGTCTGGGCATCGTGCACGGCCCTGCCTGCTTGGTGCATCATCTATTCGTGTCGCTTATGACAAGGGAGACGCAGTGCTTCGTCAGGGTGGCGGCGCGGCTCAGCTTCTCCGGCGCCGCGGCCGACCTGGGCCTGTCCCAGCCCGCCGTCAGCCAGGCCGTCGCCCGCCTCGAACGCGCCACCGGCGTCCGCCTCTTCGAGCGCACCGCCCGCGCGGTGCGGCTGACGGCGGCCGGGGTCGCGCTGCTGCCCTACGCCGAACAGGTGCTGGAGTCGGCCGCCGCCTTCGCGTCCGAGGCGTCGAGGCTGGCCCGTCCGGTCATTCACCTCGCTTATCCACCGCTCGCCGGTCCGCTGGCCGCCCGCATCGCGCGGCGCATGGCCGGACGCACCCCGCCGGTGGCGGTCGAGCTCCACCCGGCGGGCCGGGCCGCCGCCGCGGCCGCCCTCGACGAGGGCCAGGCGTCGGCCGCGATCCTGGCCACGCCGGCGCCGGCCCGCTTCGTCACCGCCGCCCGCTTCCACGTCACGGTCGACCACCTCGCGGTCCCGCCCACCCACGCCCTGGCGTCCCGGGGCGGGGTGTGGCCGGGGGAACTGGCCGGGCTCGTCGTGCTGACGCCCGGCGGGAGACGGTGGGAAGGGCTGCCAGGACATCCGCGTACGGTCCGCGACGACGACTTCGCGGCCGCGCTCGACCTGGTCGCCGCCGGGACGGGAGTGCTGCCGATCCCGCACCTGCTGGTGCGGAGCGTGCGGCGCGACGACGTGGTGTTCGTGCCGCTGGAGGGCGCCGGCCTCCAGCTCACGTACGCGCTGGCCTGGTCCAGGGAGCGGGTCACCAACGAGCTGCTGGCGCTCGTCCAGGCGACGCAGGACGCGCTGTGGACCAGGTGATCAGGTGAGGTTCTTCAGCGCCTCCCGGCGGCTGAGACCCGAGATGCCCTTCGCCCGTACGTAACGGACCACCTCGTCCGGGTTCGTCTTGGCGTACTCGCGCAGCGCCCACCCGATCGCCTTGCGCGCGAAGAAGTCGTTGTCCGACAGGCTCGGCTCGATGCACGCGTACAGCAGAGCGGTGTCCGTACGGGACTTGAACCGGTTCTGGCAGAGGATGGCCGTGCGCCGCTTCCACAGGTCGCCGGCGTGCGCCCACTCCAGCATGAGCGGGCGCATCGCGTCGGGGAAGGCCGCCAGCAGCCCGCCGACGCGGTGCGTGGCCAGCTCGTCCACCAGGTCCCACCAGGCGCCGCTGACGATCATCTCCTCGTACATCGGGACGGTGGAGAGGGTCTGATAGTCGCGGTAGAGGCGGAAACCGGTCAGCTCGATCGCGGCGTAGCGCTCCTCGCGGAACTCGGCCTCGCGCCACAGCCGCAGCACCGCCTGCCGCCACTCGGGCGCGGTGCCCAGAGGATGGTCGGCGAACACCTGCCTGAGCGCCGCCCGCCGCGGCCCGGCCTGGACGCCGAGGAACGGCATCGCCGACTTCATGTAGGCCCGCATGGCGGCCGCCTTGTCCGGCTCGGCCGCCTTCCGCAGGGCCAGCCGCACCTCTTCGGTCAGGCTCATGCCCGGTGCGACGTCCGGTGGCCGGTGGCCAGACCGTCGAACAGGACGGTGACGAAGTGCTCGGCCAGCTCGCCGGTGTCGAGCCGGCCGTCGGGACGGAACCAGCGCACCGCCACCCAGATCGTGTCGCGGATCATGCGGTAGGTCAGCTTGGGGTCGACGTCGTCGCGGAGCTGTCCGGCCGCCTGGCCGGCCCTGATCTGCGACACCCAGATCTGCTCGACCTCCTCCTCGGCCTTGACCAGGTAGTTGAACCGCTCGAACTGGCGCAGGTAGTTCCAGTCGTTCTGCATCACGGTGATCGCGGCGCGGTGCGGCTCCAGCGTGGCGAACCCGATGCGGACCATCTCCGTCAGCACCGTGCGCGGGTCGGAGCCGCCGTCGACGGCGGCGCGGTAGCGGGCCGTGAGATCGTCGAGGAAGGTGGACAGCACCTCGTCGACGATCGCCTCCTTGGAGTCGAAGTGGTGGTAGAGGCTGCCCGAGAGGATGCCCGCCTCCTGGGCGATCTGCCGGACGGTCGTGGCCTGGAACCCCTTGCGCGCGAAGAGCTCCGCGGCGAGTTTGACGAGGTGTTCGCGGCGCTCGGACGCCGCCCCCGAGGAGGCGGTGCCGGAACGTTTCGTCTGGGTGGTGGTGCCGCCGGAGTTCTTTCGCGTTGTCACGGTCACCATTATGCGCCCTCGACCAAGCGCTTGGTGATCGACCGGATCCGCCGACCCCGCCATTATCCTGCGCTCCCGGCGCACGCCGGACCCGGGGCGAACCGGTGCCGGCCCGCGCGTCGTGGCCGCGATCGT
This sequence comes from Nonomuraea sp. CA-218870, assembly GCF_050936535.1. NCBI lineage: Bacteria > Bacillati > Actinomycetota > Actinomycetes > Streptosporangiales > Streptosporangiaceae > Nonomuraea > Nonomuraea sp. CA-218870. Next base: position 2,439,635 of record NZ_JBNJMN010000001.1, read on the forward strand.
CAGCTGACGGGTTCGGGGTCTTGTGTGCGGAGGGTTCGTCCTGCGGAGGACGGGGTGACGTTCGGTAACGCCTCTAGCAAATAAGAAACTTTCCTATTAGATTGCGGTTCATGCCTCTGAGCCGCGATCTCCTCCGCCTGACCGACGCCGTTCTCCTGCCGGGTTTCGCGGGGCACGAGCCGCCCGCCTGGGTGCGCCGCAGGCTCGCCGACGGGCTGGCCGGAGTGGTGCTGTTCTCCCGCAACATCGCCGATCCGGAGCAGGTGGCCCGGCTCACGGCGGTCCTGCACGCCGAGAACCCGCACGCGCTGGTCGGCGTCGACGAGGAGACCGGCGAGGTGACCAGGCTGGAGGCGGCCACCGGGAGCAGCCGTCCCGGCGGGTACGCGCTCGGCGTCGTGGACGACCTCACCCTGACCGAGGAACTCGCCCGCGACCTGGGGCTGGACCTCGCCGCCGCCGGGATCGGCATCGACTTCGCGCCCTCCGCGGACGTGAACTCCAACCCCGACAACCCGGTCATCGGGCTGCGGGCCTTCGGCGCCGACCCCGAAGTGGTCGCCCGTCACACCCGGGCGTTCGTCCGGGGCCTGCAGTCGGCCGGCGTCGCCGCCTGCGCCAAGCACTTCCCCGGCCACGGGGACACCTCGGTCGACTCCCACCACGGCGTGCCCGTCGTCTCGGACGGCGACATCGAGCAGGCGCTGCTGCCCTTTCGCGCCGCCATCGCCGAGGGCGTGCGGGCCGTCATGACGGGGCATCTGCTGGTCCCGTCGTACGATCCGCACCTGCCCGCCACGCTCAGCCCCAAGGTCCTGACCGGCCTGCTGCGCGAGGAGCTCGGGTTCGACGGGGTGATCATCACCGACGGGATCGAGATGACCGCCGTCTCGGGCCCGTACGGGATCGGCGGGGCCGCCGCCCGCGCCATCGCGGCCGGGGCGGACGCCATCTGCGTCGGCGGCGAGAGCTTCGACGAGGCCACGGCGGCCGGGATGCGCGACGCCATCGCCGCCGCGGTGATGGACGGGCTGCTGCCCGAGGAACGACTGGCCGACGCCGCTCGCAGGGTCCGCGAGCTGGCGCTCTGGACCACCTCGGGCAGCACGGCGGACCCAGCGGCGGGGGACGGGGAGGTCGGGCTGGTGGCGGCGCGGCGGGCGCTCCGCGTCACCCGCCGGGCCGACCCGGCGTCGCTGCCGCTGTCCTCCGCCCCGCACGTGGTGGAACTGGCTCCGGAGACGCACCTGGCCATCGACAAGACCACCCCGTGGGGCGTGGCGGCGCCTCTCGCCGGGCTGCTGCCGGGCACCACCGCGACCCGGTTCACCGCCGGTGAGGCGACCGGGCCGGCGATCGAGGACCTGCTCGCCGAGGTCGACGGCCGCCCGCTGGTGATCGTGGTCCGCGACGCCCACCGGCACGCCTGGCAGGCCGAGGCGCTGTTCCACCTGCTCAGTGCCCGCCCGGACGCGGTGGTGGTGGAGATGGGCCTGCCTCACCGCGCGGACCTCGGCGCCGTCCACATCGCCACGTACGGCGCCGCCCGCGTCTGCGGCCAGGCCGCCGCCGAGGTGCTCGCCGGCGGCCTGTGAGGTCACCTCAGCGTGGAGCGCGCGGCGGGGGAGAGGCGCAGCCGGCGCGGAGGCGCCGTCAGGAAGGTGTCGAGGGCGGGCGGGGGGACCTCGTCCTCCGCCCGGGCGAAGCGGGTCAGCCAGACGAACACGTTCTCCCCCTCACGTACGGGCAGCGCCGGGAACGTGTTGGCGGCCGGCTCGGTCTCGAAGCAGGCGATCGGCGGCGCACCGGCCTCGACCAGGGCGGGCGCCACGTGTGAGGCGAAGTGCGCGGCGAACCCGTCCTCGACGTGACAGATCGTGGCGACGTACAGGGACGTGGGGAGCGCGGTGGCGCCGACGGGCGGGCGCGGGGCGTCGGCGGTGAGGGGGCGGGGCCAGGACCAGGCGGGGGCGGCGGGAGCCGAGACGGGCCGGAGCAGGAGGACGTCGTCGGAGTCGAGCATGGTGGCGTTGGCCGCGTCGCGGTTCGCCTTCCAGACGGGACCCGAGTAGAAGGCGGTGAGTGCGGCCTTGCGGGCCTCCATGTCGGCGAAGGCGCGGATCCAGGGGTACTGGTCGGGGTCGTCGGCGTTCCTGAAGTGGCCGACGATCCGCATGCCCGCCGCCTCCTGCGGCTCGACCAACTCCCGTTCGAACAGCTCGATGAGGGTGTCCCGCAGACCAGGGCGCAGCGTGTACTGGCGAAGCTCATAGATCACGCGGTGACGGTAGAGGGCTTCTGTTGACATCCTCTGTCAGCGATAGTCGTAGAACAATCTTCTGATAACTCAATGACACGTCTTGACTACACACAGTTATAGGATCGCTCTGGCTTTGGCCCCCCTCAGGTCAAGGCAGGTCGACGAGGGCGTTCGCCACGCCCTCACCCTACGAAGGAGCTGAAGTGATCAAGAAGTTGTGCGCCACGGGCTTCCTGGTGGCGGCTGTCGGCGTGACGGTGACGGCCGCGCCCGCGCACGCCGACCGCTGGAGCGACAACTGGAGCACCAACACGTCGTCGTGGCAGGCCGGCAACCTCTTCTCCCGCGTCGGCGCGGCCAACTACGGCTGGGGCCGGTCGGTCAACGTCAACAACCTCAACGGCTACGCCATCACGGCGGCCCACGGCAGCACCGCCGTGACCTTCATCTTCTTCTGAACCGGAAAGGACCCGACAGACATGATCAGGAAGCTCGCCCTCATCGGGCTCACGGCCGCCGGTGTCGCCCTCCTGGCCGCCGCCGCTCACGCCGACACCCGGATCGGCAACGGCAGCCGCAACTCCGAGTCGTCCCAGACCGGCAACAACTTCAGCAACATCGGCACCAGCAACCGCGGCGGCGCAGCCGCGGCCAACGTGACCACCATCAACGGCAACGCCGTCGTGCCGACCAACCGCGGCTGGGCCCGCGTCGGCGTCGAGGTCGACTAGCGGATGGAGGCGCCCGCGCCGCCCGGGGGTGCGGGCGCTACCATCGCCGGATGGTTCTGTGTGCGTACGTCACCTTTGACGATCCGGATGGCCACGACGACGAGCGCCAGACCGTCCTGGAGGCCTGGCGCCACACCGGCATCGACGGGCGCGCCGAGCGCTGGGACGACCCGGAGACCGACTGGAGCGCCTACGACGCCGTCGTCGTCCGATCCGTTTGGGACTATCTCGACCGCAGGGACGAGTTCCTGGCCTGGGCCCGCCGCGTGGAGCGGGTCTCCCGGCTGCTGAACCCGGCCGTCGTCCTGGAGTCCAACACCGACAAGACCTACCTGCGCGACCTCGGGGTGCCGATCGTGCCCACCCACTGGTCCTCCCGGGATCTGCCGGATCACGAGGAGTACGTCGTCAAGCCCTCGATCTCGGCGAGCGCCCGCGACACCACCAGGACCGCCGACCGCGCGGAGGCGGCGGCCCGCGCCGCCGCTCTGGAGGCCGCCGGTCGCACCCCCATGGTCCAGCCCTATCTCGACATGGTCGAGTCGGAGGGCGAGACCTCGCTGCTCTACTTCAACCGCCGATTCAGCCACGCCGTCCGGCGCTCGCCCATGCTGGCCCCCGGCATGACGGGCGCGGACAACGTCCGGGCGCAGCCGCGCACACCGGCCCCGGACCAGGTCGAACTCGCCGAGAAGGTGCTCGCCGACATCCCGCAGCCTCTTCTGTACGCCAGGGTCGACCTGGTCCGGCTCCCCGGCGGCGCCCCGGCCCTGATCGAGCTGGAGCTGACCGAGCCGTACCTCTACCTGAATCAGGCCGACGGATCGGCCGCCAGGTTCGCCGCCGCGCTCCGCGAGCTGCTCTAGGCCGTGATGCCGCCGTCCACCGGGATGACCGTCCCGGTGAGGTAGGCGCCGGCCCGCGAGGCCAGGAAGATCGCCGCGCCGGCCATGTCGTCGGCGCGTCCGATGCGGCCGAGCGGCACGGTCGAGGCGATCGAGGCCCGGGTCGAGGGGTCGTTCAGGGCGAAGGCCATCATCTTGGAGTCGAACGGTCCCGGGGCGATCGCGTTCACGGTGATGTGCTCCGGGGCCAGCTGCCTGGCCAGGTGCCGGGTCAGCATGTGCACGGCGGCCTTGGTGGAGGAGTAGGCGTACGTCTCCATCACCGGCACCCTGATCCCGTCGACCGAGCCGACGTTGATCACCCGTGCCGGGTCGTCCTCGCCCGCGGCCTCGCGCAGCCGGGGCAGCAGGCGCTGGACGAGCGTGAACGCCCCCTTGACGTTGATGTTCCAGAGCTTGTCGAAGGCGTGCTCGGGATACTCCTCCAGCGGCGCGCCCCAGGTGGCGCCCGCGTTGTTGACCAGCACGTGCAGCGGCCCGTCGACGGCGGACACCAGCGCGTCCACCCCCTCGGGCGTAGACAGGTCGGCGACCACGGCGGTGCAGCCCAGCTCGGCGGCGGTCTTCTCCACCTCGGCCGCCTTGCGCGCGGAGATGATCACCTTCGCGCCTGCCGTCACGAACCCGGCCGCGATCATGCGCCCGATACCCCGGGAGCCGCCCGTGACGACCGCCGTCTTGCCTTCCACCGAGAACAGATTCATGGTCCGGAGCATGCCATACCGACCGGTTGGTCGCCATCCGGGCAGGCCCGGCCGGCTAGACCGCCGCGGGCAGCGCGCGTCTCCCCGTGACGCCGAGCCCGACCGTCAGGACGGCCAGGAGGGTCACCTGGGTGAGACCCGTGATCAGGAACGGTCCGTACGCGTCGCTCAGGTCCATGAGCCGCACCGCCATGAGGAGCGCCGCCAGCATGGCCAGGGCGAGCCGCCACGGCGCGGACGACCTGCGGACCGCGCAGACCACCGCGCCCGCCGCCAGCGCCGACACGCCCAGCCCGACGGGGTCCGTCCACAGCTGCGGCCACGTCCCGAGGGCGGGGTCGGGCAGGAAGGCCCCCGCGACGCCGCCCGCCGCGAGCGGGGCCGCCGTCCGGTGCCACGGCAGCGTCACCGGCCGGGCGTCGCGATGGTGGCCCAGCAGCAGCGCGATCACCAGGACCGTCGTGAGGGTGAGCCACATGAACGTCTGCGGCCAGGGCGCGGGGACGACCGCGAGGCGGACGGCGGTGGATCCGGCGATGGGGACCAGGGCGAGGACCGCGATCCGGCCGGCCGTCCGGGAGTGGCCGCGCGCCAGCGTCGTGAACGCCACGACCCAGCAGCCCGACTCGACCGCGTCCAGCAGGAAGAGCAGCCGGTCGGCCGAGCGCGGCGCCCCGGTGAGCAGCTCGCCCGCCTGGTGGACCCCGGCGAGCATCGCGCCGCCTTGGTGGACCGCGGTGAGCACCGAGATCGCGGCGAGGAACGCCAGGCCGAGCAGGGCCATCAGACGCACCGCCGCACCCTGGGCGAACGCCCGTGGCGAGGCGTCCGGCCCGCCGAGCCGCAGCCGCACCGCCAGCGCGAGCACGCTGCCCACCTCGTCCCAGCGGGGGCGCGGGTTGTCCGCGTCGGGCGCGTGACCCGCCGCCTCCAGGAACGCCGCCGCCATCTCGTCCTCGCGCTCGCGCCGGTAGCTCTCCGGCAGCAGACGCAGCACGGCGCGGTAGCGCCGCTCCAGCAACTCGTCCTCGTTCATCCGATGCCTCCCGTACGGGCACACGGCGAGAAGGGAACCAGTGCCGCGACCAGCCGGGCGGCCGACCGGCCCTCGGACGCCGGGGCGCCGGCCCGGCGGGCGCGCGGCGGAAGGGAGAACACGGCCGGGGCGCCGGCCTGACGGGCGCGCAGACGGGCGGTCGCGGCCTCGGCGTTGGCGGCCAGCCGGGCGGCCTCGTCCTGGAGCGCGGCGGCGCCTTCGTCGGTCAGCCGGTAGTAGCGCCGCAGCCGCCCCTGCCGGATCTCCTCCCGGTCGAGCGCGACCAGGCCCTGCGCCGCCAGCCGGTCGAGCACCCCGTACAGGCTTCCGATCTTGAGCTGGACGCGGCCGCCGGAGATGCGCTCGACCTCCTGGACGATGCCGTAGCCGTGCTGCGGCTCGCCCGCCAGGGCGGTGAGCGCGAGGAACATGGGCTCGGTGATAGCCATGCCCCCGACTATATCTTGAGTGTCAAGATATAGGGTCGAAGCCGCCATAGGAGCGGTTGTAGAACACCAGCGGGCCGCCGTCGGCGTGGGTGTCGAGCTGCAGCACACGGGCCACCACGATGACGTGGTCACCTGCGGGATGTTCGGCCTCGACCCGGCAGTCGATCCAGGCCAGCGCGCCATCGAGCACCGGGTTTCCGGCGGGCGAATCCCTCCAGGTCAGGCCCGCGAACTTGTCTCCGCCGCGGGTGGCCATCTGGACACAGACGGCCCGCTGGTGTTCGGCCAGCATGTTCACGGTGATCACCTTGGCCGCCCGTAACAGGGGCCAGCTCGTGCTGCTGTACGCCACGCAGAACGCCACGAGCGGGGGGTCGAGCGAGACCGAGGTGAACGAGTTGGCCGCGAGTCCGCAGGGACCTCCGTCGCGGCCACGCGCGGTGAGGGCCACCACGCCGGTGGCGAAGCGGCCGAGGACCGAGCGGAACCTCTCGGGGTCCACGGGGTCGCTCGCGGGCGGGCGCGGCCTGCACAGCAGGGAGGCGAGCCGCCTCTCCTGGGTGAGTGCCTCACGCGTGTAGACCATGGCCGCCTCCTATTACCAAGCGCTTGCTTGGTAAGCTAGGCGGCTCACCCCGCCCCGTCAAGAGGTGATGCGCGGCCGGCCTCGTCCGGTCGTGCCGACGACACCGAACCCTGACCGCGGAGCAGGCGAGAACAACGTCACCCCGCACCGGTGAACCGTCACCGTGCCGCGAGGGCACAAGGCGCTGCCGTGGCGTGACAAGGCGGCTCCTGCCGGTAGAGGAAGCCCAGAAGCAGAGTAAGCCCAGAAAGCAGAGGAAGCCCGGAAAAGAGGACGCGCGCCCTGGCGGGCGTGGGGGACCCGCCAGGACGCGCTTCCTGCCCCGTGTGCGGCGGCCCAGGACTCCGGCGAGGGATGGAGTCCTAGACCGTGATGACGCGCACGGAGTTGGTGGGGGAGTGACCCTCTCGCGAGGACTCCGGGTGTCGGTCCACTGGTGGCGTTGCCGCCCGCCGTGCCGGCCGGGACGCTCCCGGTGCGCTGACGGGGGCGCTCCCCTCATGCCGGATGAGGGGCCCGTCTTGGCGCCGGACGCTCGGCTCGGTTAACACGGAAGGTGTGGAGCTGCCGTGTCGGACGCTCTGGCTGATGTGGTGGAACCCATGGCGAGGCAACCCGCAACGCAGTAAACGTGTTGCTTCGCAGGGGTCCCGCCAGGGCACGTACGGCATACTCGCGGCACCACCGGCCCTCACCCCCTCACCGGCCTTTCGATGGATTTGTACCAACGAATGGATGATGCGGCTGCGGATGCCGTCCGGTCAAGGGGAGATGGCCTGCTAGAACCAGATCGTCTAAATTGTTGGAACAAAAGGGGTGAAAGTGGCAAGGTCGGTGCTGTATCAGCAGGTGGCTTCGGAGCTGAGAAGGGCCATCTACTCCGGCATACTCGGCCCCGGAGCGCAGCTGCCGACCGAGGCGCAGCTCATGGAAGACCATGGGGTGAGCCGCAACACCGTCCGATTGGCCCTCGGTGAACTGGTGAATGAGGGGCTCGTCACGCGTACGCCACGGCGCGGCACGGTGGTCAGGGATCGCAGGCCGCTGCTCATGTACCCGCAGCGCGAGCTGGAGCCGCAGCCCTCCGGAGAGCTGCGTGAGGCCTTCGCCTACGCGGTCACGCAGGAAGGCCGCGCGCCCAGTCAGTACATAGAGGTTCTGACCGTATCTCCGGTGGAGGAGATCGCCAGCAGGCTGGAACTGTCCGACGGGGAACTCGCGGTGGTGCGGCGGCGCCTGCGGTTCGTGGACGGCCAGCCCTACAACACCAACGACTCCTACTTCCCCCGGGAACTGGTGGCCGACTCGGAGATCGCCCGGCCGGGCGACATCGAGCGCGGCGCCAACCGCGTCCTGGAGGAGCTGGGGCACGGGCAGGTCCGCGTGGTGGACGACATCTGGGCGCGGATGCCCAACCAGGAGGAGGCCGAGCGGCTCCAGCTGGAGCTCGGCACACCGGTGATGGTGTACGTCCGGGTCGGCTACGACCGTTCCGACACACCCGTGCGCGTCGCGGTGTCGGTGCTGCCCGCCGACAAACATCTGATCAGATACGAGCTCGATCGCCGCTGACAGAGCTCGGTTGGGGGTGATCCCGCCGGCCGCGGCACAGTGAGCCTGCCGTCTCGCTGGGCGCGGGGAGTGATAGCGCTCCCCATATTGCGATTTATCTGAACATTTCGGGCTATCGGATAAATCGGAACATAGGTCCCATCTCTGGACCGGCGTCCCATCCGTCGATCACGCTCAGTGTCCGCATGCCTGCACACTGCGATGAAAGGTGAATCATGCGCACGAACACCCTCCTGCATCCCCTCACCCTCCGCCGAGCCGAGCCCGGCGACCTGCGCGGAGTCCTCGACCTCCTGGCCGACACGGCGGGCTGGCTGCACTCCCGGGGCGTCCGTCAGTGGCCTCGCGAGGGCTTCGGCCCGGACCGCATCGTCCCGCTGATCGAGCAGCGCGTGCTGTTCCTGCTCCAGGACGAGCTGCGCGCGCTCGATCCCGACGGGCGGGGCGCCCCGGTCGCCACCATAGCCCTCGACCGGCACGCCGATCCGGAGTTCTGGACCGCGGCCGACGACCCCGGCGCCGCCCTGTACGTGCACAAGCTCGCGGTGGCGCGGTCCTGGTCGGGGAGTGGCCTGGGCGACGCGCTGCTCGACTGGGCGGGCGCGACCGCGTACGGGTCGGGGCTGCCGTGGCTGCGGCTCGACTGCGCCAAGCGCAACGAGGTGTTGCAGCGCTACTACCGGCGGCGCGGCTTCCGCCACGTGCGCACGGTCGATCTGCCGCACCGCGCCTCGGGCGCGCTGTTCCAGCGCCGGGCCGCCGACCCGGCGATCACGGCCTTCCGTGACCTCACGGCGGCCGAGTTGATCGTCGCCTGACGCCCGGGGGCGCGGGCTCCGGCCCGCGCCCCCGGCCGGGCGTGGAGGGCCTTGCGCGAACTGTCCACACTCTGTCGGTCAAAAGTGGTCACATTGGCCTATACCCTTCCGTCCATGACGGGATCCCTGCTCGAGGTCATCGCGCTCGGCGTGCGCGACGCCGTGGCCGCCGAACAGGGCGGCGCCGACCGCCTGGAGGTCGTCACCGGGATGGCGGCGGACGGGCTGACCCCGGCCCCCGAGACGGTCGCGGCCATCGCCGCCGAGTGCCCGCTGCCGCAGATGGTGATGCTCCGCTGCGACGACGGGTTCGCCGCGGGCGGCGACGTGCTGGACCGCCTGCGCCGCGACGCCCGCGAGCTGGCGCAGGCCGGCGCCGCCGGGTTCGTCTTCGGCTTCCTCGACGAGGCGGGCGCGGTCGACCTGGCCGCCACCGAGGCGCTCATCCACGCCGTCTCCCCGCTGCCGTGGACGTTCCACCGCGCCGTCGACCACGCGGCCGACGTGCAGGCGTCGTGGCGGGCCGTCCGGCTGCTGCCCAACCTGGCGACGGTGCTCACGTCCGGCTCCCCCCACGGTGTGGGAGACGGGCTGCCCACGCTCAAGGCCCGCGCCGACGCCGGCGACGGCTCCATCATCCTGGCGGGCGGCGGGCTCAGGCCCCGGCACGTGCCCGACCTGCTGGACTACGGCATCCGCGCCTTCCACGTGGGCTCGGCGGTCCGGCGCAGCTGGTCCGACCCGGTGGACGCGCAGCTCGTCCGCCGCTGGCGGTCCCTGATCGAACGCGACTGACCCGCCGCGACTGACCCGCCTCGCCTGACCCTCCATGACCGGCCCGCCGCGACCGGCCCGCCGCGGCCGGCCCGGGGCGTTCAGGGCAGCGCCGCGTCCGCCCGGCGCAGCGCCGCGACCAGCGTCCTGACGGTCGCCGGCTCGTCCATGACGCCGCCTTCCGCCGCACGCCGCTCCTCCCAGGCGCGCACCCGCTCCCGGTACGTGTCGTACCGCGCCAGATGGAAGGCGTAGACGGTGGCGAACCGGCTCACCAGGTGGGACGGATGCATGTCCCACCCCTGGTGGAACCCGTGCGCCAGGGAGTGGCGGACCAGCCCGGCGTGCCGCCGCCACAGCGCGCGCACGTCCGTGGCCGAGCCGGAGGCCGGGGAGGCGGCCAGCGACCCGTCCGACAGCTCCACGCCGGTGCCCGCGAACGCCGTCTGCATCACGTGACGCGCGTGGTCGCAGGCCGGATGGTCGAGCCGCTGCTCGTGCGGGGGCAGCCCGATCGCGGCGGTGTAGTCGAACACCCCGAAGTGCGCCGCCGCCAGCCGCCCGCCCAGCTCCTCGGCCAGCTCGGCGCGGAGGAACCGCACGGTCTGCGGCGCCTCCACCTGGATCTCGAACCGCAGTCCGGAGAGCCCGAGCGCCCCTTCCAACTGTTCCAGGAACGCGGCGAACTGCCCCAGATAGGGCTCCATCAGCACCTTGGGGAACGTCACCACGAATCCCTCGGGCAGTTCGCCGAGCCGTTCGACGAGCCCGGTGACGAACCCGTCGAGCGTCCGCACGGACCGCTCCGGGTCCCCGTCGGCGAACGACTTCACCCGCAGACCCCACCGGCGCGGCAGGGTGCCCGCAGCGCGCATCGCCGCCAGCGCCTCGACTGCCGCCTCGACGTGGCCGTCCTCCTCGCCGGGCCGCACCCCGTACCCGTCCTCGAAGTCGACCCGCAGGTCCTCGACCGGTTCGGTGGCGAGCTTGCGCAGCACCCGCTCGTGCGCGGCGGCCGACACGGGCTCCGGCACCCCGAACACCTCGGCCAGCTCCGCGGGCGTGGACAGGTGCGCCTTGGCCAGAGCGAGCGCCTCGTCGCCCCACGCGGTGACGGTGCCGGAGCCGAACCGGTCGGCGGGCACGTACACGGTGTGCACGGGCTGCCATCCGGGCTCGGCCGCCGGGTAACGGCTCCGCTGCATCCAGTGGACCTCGGGGAATCCGGGGACGGCGGACGGGACGGTGGTGCGCATGGGTTCCTCTCCGCGCCGTTCTCAGGGGCCGGTTCAGGGGCCGGTTCTCAGAGGCCGGTTCTCAGGGGCGGCAGGCCCGCAGCATCGCCTCCAGGCCGACCAGCTTGACCCGCTCGCCCCGGCCCAGCGACTTGGCCAGCTCGGCCTCGGCGGCCTCGATCGCCTGCCATTCGCCGTACGTCACCGGCCGGACCCCGCGCTCGGTCAGCAGCGCGTCGAGCCGCTTCAGGTCGCGCGGCGGCTGCCCGGACAGGTCGGACAGCAGCGTGCGGACGGTCTCGGCGGCGTCGGACTTGTTGGTGCCGATCACGCCGGTGGGGCCGCGCTTGAGCCAGCCGGCGACGTACTCGCGCTCGCGCACCCGCCCCGCCGCGTTAGGCACCGTCATCGTCTTCTCGGAGAACGGCACCCCCGGCAGCGGCACGCTCTGGTAGCCGACCGAGCGCAGCACCATGCCGACCGGCAGCGTCTCGTACTCGCCGGTGCCGACCACGCGGCCCTCCGGCGACAGACGGGTGCGCTCCAGCCTGAGGCCCTCCACCCGCTCGCTGCCCAGGATCTCCACCGGCCGCAGCCAGAAGCGCACGTCCAGGCGGCGCGGCCGGCCCGCAGGGTTCCGCTCCGACCATGAGCGCAGCACCTCGATGTTGCCCTTGATCTGGCGCGGGAAGTCGCCGCCGAGCACGACTGCCTCCTCCGGGCGCACGCACACGTCGGCGTTGGCCAGCTCGCCCAGCTCGCGCAGCTCCTTGAGGGTGAACTTGGCGTGCTCGGGCCCGCGGCGGCCGATCATGTGGATGGCCTTGACCTGGCTGCCGGCCAGCCGCTCCAGCACCTCGTGGGGCACGTCGGTGGCGCTCAGCTCCTCGGCGGTCTTGGCCAGGACGCGCACCACGTCGACGGCCACGTTGCCGACGCCGATCACCGCCACCTCGGAGCTGTCGAGAGTGAACCGCGACGGGTCCACGTCGGGATGCCCGCAGTACCAGTTGACGAAGTCGGTGGCGGCCACGCTGCCCGGCAGGTCCTCGCCGGGGATGCCGAGCCGCCGGTCGACCATCGCGCCGGTGCAGTAGACGACCGCGTCGTAGCAGGCCAGCAGGTCCTCGACGGTCAGGTGCTCGCCGAGGGTGACCCCGCCGAGGAAGCGCACCTCGGGCAGCTCCAGGACCCCGCGCAGGTAGTTGGCGATGGACTTGATCGACGTGTGGTCGGGCGCGACGCCGTATCTGACCAGCCCGTACGGGGTCGGCAGCCGTTCGAGTACGTCCACCTCCAAGGGCTCGCCGGACTGCTTGACCAGGGCCTCCGCCGTGTAGATCCCGGCGGGGCCGGATCCGATGACCGCCACGCGCAACGTCACGCCGCCTCCCTTGTTCCGGCGATTCTCCACCTCGGACGCACGTCCCACCAGAGGCGATCTGCCGGCGTGATCGATGTATCCCCGATCGGTCGTACGCATGAACCCGTCATCCCTGAATACCGCCCAACCATGACGTCTGTCGATATATCCGCTCAAATCGGGCCAAGAGAGCTCACTCCGGGGAGCGTCGCTACCCGGCGGCCCCGAGGGCTCTCGCCCGACGCCGCCCCTTGCGGAAACGCGCCCGTCCCGATCACAGTGTTGCCCGTGAGGCGAAAGCGCGCGCCGCGACGGGCGAAGGACGGCACACCGCTCGTCGCGGGGAACGACCTGCCGTCCGACGGCCCGATGCACTATGAGGCCTTCGGCAGGGTGATGGCCGCGCTGGCGACCGAGGCCGACTTCATCGAGTCCTGCCGCGACCTGACGTGGTGGCGCGGCGCCGACCTGAGCTGGCACGTCGAGTGGCGCGACGGCCCGTTCGCCGCCGAGGCCGCGGCGCTGCTCGCCGACCGCATGCCCGACCTGGTCGCCCCGGGAGCCAGCGGCGGGTCCACCGCCCTGCTCACCGTCATGGGCGTGCGGTTCGAGCTGCGCGCCGTCGACCCGATGGGCCGGGCCGGCGCACGCGCCCGCCCCGGCCTGTGGCGGCTGGCCGAGGCGCTCGACACCACCCGCCGCACCAACACCCGCCATCCGTGGGAGGAACTCCTCGGCGGCTGAGCGTCCCTTACTTCCGGTTAACCGAAATTTGCCTTTCTTGTACGGTCACATAATGTGGAGGTGGCTGTCAGTTGGCCTCTGCCAGGGGAAAGGGATGAAGACCAGCACGATCGACAACGACTACTTCGCCGAATTCGACCGGCGGCAGCGGGGCATCGAGATCCACCTGGTGGTGGCGTTCCTCGCCGGCCTGGCCGTGGGTCTTGCCGGCATGCTCGGCGCCGGCCGGATCCCGGGCTGGCTGAGCCAGATCCACGACCCGTACGCCTACCTCGCGCTGACCGTGGCCGTCGGGGCCACCGCCTCCGGGTTCGGCTGGGCGCTGCTGACCACCTTCCTGGCAGTGGTGGCGACCGTGGTGGCCGTCATGGGCGGCGGCGCGCTGCGCGGCAGCCTCGATCCGGCCCTGCTGGGCGGCACCACCGCCGGGCTCTACTGGACCGTCACGCTGCTGGTCGGGGTCGGGCTGCTCGCCTACGTGACCCGCAGGAGCGACCGGTGGGGCGACCTGGCGGCCGGGGCCATCGGCGCCGTCCTGGTGATCGACCTGGCGGGCCGGGCGACGCAGGGCTTCGCCGGGGCGCACCTCTGGCCGCTGCCCGCCTCGTTCGTGGTCGCGCTGGCGGCGGTCGGCGTGCTCCTGCTGCGGCGGACGGCGCCGGCGCGGGCGCGCACCCTGGCGATCTCCGCCGTGGCGGCCGGGACGTTCATCCTGGGGCTGACGGTCCTGCCGGCGTGATAAGCACGCGCGTACGCCTCGTCGGAATCGATAGCCTGTAACCCTTCACAGCCGGTTTCGAGCAAGGAGTAGTCGTGTTGCTGCGCATGTCGTCGTTGTTTCTTCGCACCCTGCGGGACGACCCGGCAGACGCGGAAGTGCCGAGCCACAAGCTCCTCGTTCGCGCCGGATACGTCCGCCGGGTAGCGCCCGGAATCTACTCCTGGCTGCCCCTGGGCAAGATCGTCCTGGAGAACATCACCCGCGTCGTCCGCGAGGAGATGAACCGGATGGGCGCCCAGGAGGTGCTCTTCCCCGCGCTGCTGCCCCGCGAGTACTACGAGGCCACCGGCCGCTGGACCGAGTACGGTGACACGCTCTTCCGCCTGCACGACCGCAAGGGCGCCGACTACCTGCTCGGCCCCACCCACGAGGAGCTCTTCACCGACATGGTCAAGGGCGAATACTCCTCCTACAAGGACTATCCGGTCACCCTCTATCAGATCCAGACCAAATACCGCGACGAGGCCAGGCCCCGGGCCGGCATCCTGCGTGGCCGCGAGTTCCTCATGAAGGACTCCTACTCCTTCGACCTCGACGACGACGGCCTCAAGCGCTCCTACGAGCAGCACCGCGAGGCCTACATCCGCACCTTCGACCGGCTCGGCATCCGCTACAAGATCGTGTTCGCCACGTCGGGTGCGATGGGCGGCTCGGCCTCGGAGGAGTTCCTGGCGCCGACGCCCACCGGCGAGGACACGTTCGTGGCCTGCCACGCGTGCGGCTACGCCGCCAACGCCGAGGCCGTCACCACCACCGCGCCCGCCGCCCGCCCCCTCGACGGGCTGCCCGCTCAGCGCGTCATGGACACCCCCGGCACCCCGACGATCGAGTCGCTGGTCTCGTACGTCAACGAGCACCACGGGCTGTCGATCACCGCCGCCGACACGCTCAAGAACGTCGTCGTCAAGGTCTCCACGCCCGGCTCCGACGTGGTCGAGACCGTGGTCATCGGCGTGCCCGGCGACCGCGAGGTCGACTTCAAGCGGCTGGAGGCCGCGCTGGCGCCCGGCGAGCCCGCCATCTTCGAGGCCGACGACTTCGCCGCCAACCCCGGCCTGGTCCGCGGCTACATCGGCCCGCAGGTGCTGCGCGAGCTCGGCATCCGCTACCTCGTCGACCCTCGCGTCGTCACCGGCACCGCCTGGGTGACCGGCGCCAACGAGCCCGGCAAGCACGCCGCCGACGTCGTCGCGGGCCGCGACTTCGAGCCCGACGGCACGATCGAGGCGGCCGAGGTGCGGGCCGGCGACCCCTGCCCCCGCTGCGGCTCGGCGCTGTCCATCGACCGCGGCATCGAGATCGGCCACATCTTCCAGCTCGGCCGCAAGTACGCCGACGCCGCCGGGCTCGACGCGCTCGGCCCCGACGGCAAGCCGGTCCGCGTCACCATGGGCTCCTACGGCATCGGCGTCTCCCGCGCGGTCGCGGTGATCGCCGAGCAGGCCCACGACGAGCTGGGCCTGGTCTGGCCCCGCGAGGTCGCGCCCGCCGACGTCCACATCGTCGGCACCGGCAAGGACCGCCAGGTCGAGGCCGCGCTGGAGCTGGCGGCGGAGCTGGAGTCCCGCGGCCTGCGGGTGCTCGTCGACGACCGGCCCCAGGTGTCGCCCGGGGTGAAGTTCAAGGACGCCGAGCTGCTGGGCCTGCCGACGATCGTGGTGATCGGCCGCGGCCTGGCCCAGGGCGTGATCGAGCTGCGCGACCGGGTGACCGGCGAGAAGCGGGAGATCCCGCTCTCGGAGGCCGCCGACCAGATCGTCGCCGCCTGCGAGTCCTGACAAAGGTGGTGAATCACCGCCCCGGTTTGACGGGGCGGTGAGGGGCTGTAACGCTCGGTCCGGTGAAGCCACATGTCGAACTGAAAGACTTCTGGGAGCGGCGCCTCCAGTCCGACTGGACCGAGAGCGGCGTCGGCTACAAGGCCCTCGGCAGGGCGTTCAACATCTGGATGTACCGCGTGCGTGCCGAGGGTTTCCGCCGCGAGGTCACCACCCTCGGTCTCAACCTGCCGAAGTGCCGGATCCTCGACGTCGGCTCCGGCACCGGCTTCTACGTCCGCCAGTGGCGGGCGCTGGGGGCCGGGTCCATCACCGGCAGCGACCTCACCGACGCGGCGGTCGAGCGCCTGCGCGGACGCTTCCCCGACGACACGTTCCTGCGGCTCGACATCGCCGACCCCGGCGACCGCCTGGAGGACGCCGCCTATGACGCGGCGTCGGCGATGGACATGCTCTTCCACATCACCGACGACACGCGCTACCGCGCCGCCCTGCACAACATCGGCAGGGCGGTCAAGCCCGGCGGCGTCCTCATCCTGTCGGAGAACTTCCTGCACCGGCCCGAGCAGCGCTCCGACTACCAGGTCAACCACACCCTCCCGTGGATCACCGCCGCCCTCGACGAGGCCGGGTTCGAGGTGCTGCGCCGCGTCCCCATGCTCGTCCTGATGAACGCGCAGGTGGACGCCCACCCGATCTGGCGCAAACTGTGGGGCGGGTTCCTGCGCGCGGTCACGCTGACCGAGATCACGGGCTGGCTGGCCGGAGCCCTGCTCTATCCGCTCGAACGCCGCCTGGTCCGGGTGCTGCGCGAGAGCCCGACCACCGAGGTCATGATCTGCCGCCGACGCTGACCCGCGCCCGGGCCCGATCCCTGAAGGCCAGCACGCCCATGGCCGCGAACCAGGCGTGCACCTCGACGATCCCCAGGCGCTGCACCAGCCCGGCGACTCCGTCCTCGGCCCCGCCTGGAGTGGGCTCGAACGTCACGAAGAACAGCACGAGCAGCACGAGCGTGAGCGGGCCGCCCGCCAGCAGCCACGTGCCGAACCGTCGCCATCCCGGCAGCCGGCGGAAGTGTCTCCCGGCCACCAGGAAGCCGATCACCGGGGTGCCGATGGCCAGCACGTAGCCGAGGGTGTGCGGCAGCATCCGCTCCAGGGTGAACACCCCGCAGAGCGCCTGGCCCACGCCGCTGAGCCCGAGCAGCGCCGCGCAGGTCCGGCTGCCTGGCCCCGCGGCGACCCTGAAGACGCCGGCCACCCCGATGGCCAGCATCAGGCCGGTGACGACGAACGCGGCGTTCATGTACGGCCCGGTGACGCCGAGGCCGAGCCCGCTGACGGGCTGGCTGACGGGCGAGTAGCCGGCGAACCGGTGGCCGAAGAGCGTGTAGCCGGGGCTGATCAGGCCGAGCGTGAGCCAGGACAGCGTGAACAGCGCGGGCCCGGCGACCGCCCCCAGGGCCAGCCGGCGGGCGGTTAACGAGTAAGCGGGACGGAACATGACAGAACTCCTCCAGTGAGTGACACGTCCCACGGGGAGGAGTCCGGCTACCCTTGCGGTTGCCGACCTCGTGCGCCGGGTTCCGTTCCCGCGGGATCTGATACGAGGCCAGACCCCGGTCGAGGTGTTCCCGCACCTCGACCGGGATCCTCCCGGCCGGTCAGCCCTGCTGACCACCTCCGTCCGGGTCCCACGCGGCGTGCGCCCGCGCCCATGCGCGGCCCCAGCCGGTCTCGGGGTCGGTGACCCGCCGTACGAACCGCTCGACGAAGGCCACCTCGGCCTCCAGCAGCGCGAGGCGGTACTCCTCCTCGACCACGAACAGCTCCGGCAGCCCGGCGGCCACCGTGTCCTCGATCAGGGCGGTGATCTCCGCGCGCTGCTCCGCGAGCCGGTCCAGCCGCCTGCGCAGCAGCTCCACGACCCGGTCGGGCCGCAGCGCCCCGATCAGCGACAGCGCGGCCACGAATCCGGGGTACTCGTGCCTGGGCTGCTCGACCAGCTCGCTCAGCCAGTCGGCCAGCTCCCGCCGCCCCTCGTCCGTGAGCTCGTAGACGGTGCGCTCCGGCAGCTGCCCCTGCCTGCTCGTGCCGACCTCGGCGATGAGCCCGGCGCGGGCCAGCTGCCCGACGACCATGTAGAGGGACCCGTGGGTGTACTTGATGCTGCGGGCGTCGCCGTGCTCGCGCAGGGTCCGGCCCAGCTCGTACGGGTGCATCGGACGCCGGCTCAGGTAGGACAGGACGGCCAGCGCCAGCAGGTTGCCCACTTTGCGCTTCTCCGCCACCCCGGCCTCCCTTGGTCGAAACCAACTATCCGGTGTCGAGTAGTCGATGTCAACTAGTCGCCAGGTGCTCGGGATCCCATCTGCTGCCGGGAGGTGGTTCAGCCGCCCGGGGACGGGGTGGGCGACGGAGAGGCGGGAGCGGGGGCGGGCAGGCCGGGGAAGGCCGTGGCCGGGCCCGGACGGAAGGAGTGGCCCCGGATGACCGCCTCCTGCACGGCCACCGCGGCGTACCGCCGCAGGGCGGTGTCGGTGGCCGCCACCAGCTCCAGATAGGACGCGGTCAGCCCGGTCTCCACGTGCGCCGCCAGCCGGGCGGCCGCGGCCCCGCCGGACGGGATGGACGGCAGCGCGTAGGAGGGCTGGGGCTCGGCGGGCTGCCCGCCGCGGGCGGTGATGAGACGGCGCAGCTCGTCCCTGCGGTCGCGGTGGGCGTCGAAGGCGCGGGTGAGCCGCGCGCGCAGGGAGCCGGAGGTGCGCGCCCCCAGCACCCCGTACGCGAAGACCGCGGCGTGCTCGGCCGCGAGCGCCTTGCGGAGCTTCTCCACGTCGCCCGGGTCGGCCGGGCCGCTCGCGGGCGGTGGTGCGGGCGGTGGTGCGGGCGGCCTGACGGCGGTCGCGGCGTGCAGGACCTCGCAGGCCCCGATGCTCGCCACGAGCTGGGCCAGGGCGGGCGCCACCCCGGCGAGCTGGCCGGGCCGCCGCGCCGCCGCCTGGCGCTCCAGGACCCGCAGCCGCGAGGGCGTCATCGCGGGGGTCGCCGTGGGAGTGGCGGCGGGTGTCGCCGTGGGGGTGCCGGACGAGGCGGCGGACGTCGCGGGGGCGGGGGAGCCGGACGCCCGCAGCCCCGGGTAGCGCCGCCGCAGCTCGGCCAGGTGCGCCTGGTGATGGGCGCGGCGGGCGGCGAGCTGGTCGTCGCCCCCGGCGTCGACCAGCGCGGAGTAGAGCGCGATCGTCCGCTCCTTGTCGGCGATGAGCGTGCGGGCCAGCGCCTGCTCGGGGGTGTCGCGTACCGGCTTGGGATCGGGCGGCGCGCTGCAGCCCGCGAGCGCCGCGGCGGCCCCGGCTGCCAGCAGGGCTCGCCTGGAGAGGTGAGGCTGGCGCACGAGCAGGGACCTTTCACTGTTACGGACCGCAGACAGCATCGTAAGGGCTCGTACCGCCACACGCGGTCAGGCGCGACCGTAGCCGGGCAGGCCGCTCGCCGGCGGGAAGATCCACTCGTGACGGTACGAATCCCCCCGCCTTCAGCCGGGGAGGGAGGCCGAACAGATAGGGTGTCAACAGCCAGTGGCGAGGTCCGCCCGGCTGTGACTCGACAATAGGGGAGGTCGGTATGGGCAGCGCGTCACCCCGCGACCACCTGATGAAGCTCCTGGAGCCCGTGGTCGCCGCGGAGGGCCTCGACCTGGAGGACGTGACGGTCACCCAGGCCGGCAGGCGCCGGCTGCTGCGGGTGGTCGTCGACCGTGACGGCGGCGTGAGCCTCGACCACGTGGCCGACGTGAGCCAGGCCGTCTCGGCGGCGCTCGACGAGGACGACGCGATGGGCGCCGCTCCCTATACGCTCGAGGTGTCATCGCCCGGCGTGGACCGTCCGCTGACCGAGCCGCGCCACTGGAGGCGCGCCGCGAGACGGCTGGTCAAGGCGGAGCTGCGAGACGGCGGCGTGATCGAGGGCAGGGTGCTGTCGGCCGACGACACCGGGGTGGACCTCGACGTCGCCGGAGCCGCCCGCAGGCTCGACTATCAGGACCTGGCCCGTGGGCGGGTGCAGGTGGAGTTCCGCCGCATCGACGACGACGTCGACGGCGACGAGGGCTAAGGGGGAGCCTCGTGGACATCGACATGAGCGTCCTGCGCAGCCTGGAGCGGGAGAAGGACATCTCCTTCGACCTGGTCGTCAAGGCGATCGAGGACGCGCTGCTGATCGCCTACTTCCGCACCGAGGGCGCCGCCGCCAAGGCGCGCGCCGAGCTGGACAAGGCGACCGGCCACGTCACGATCTGGGCGGCCGAGCTCGACGAGGACGGCGAGATCGTGCGCGAGTACGACGACACTCCGGGCAACTTCAGCCGGATCGCGGCCACCACGGCCAAACAGGTGATCCTGCAGCAGTTGCGCGACGCCGAGGACGAGATCAACTTCGGCGAGTACGCCAGCCGCGAGGGCGAGCTGGTCTCCGGCGTGATCCAGCAGGGCAAGGACCCTCGGGTGGTGCTGGTCGACCTGGGCAAGATCGAAGCCGTGCTGCCCGCCCACGAGCAGGTGCCGGGCGAGGAATACACCCACGGCGAGCGCATCCGTGCCTTCGTGGTGCAGGTGAAGAAGGGTCACAAGGGCCCGTCGGTCACCCTCTCGCGCACCCATCCGGGGCTGGTGAAGAAGCTGTTCGCGCTGGAGGTGCCGGAGATCGCCGACGGCACGGTCGAGATCGCCGCGGTGGCGCGCGAGGCCGGCCACCGCACCAAGATCGCCGTACGGTCCCGCAAGGCCGGCGTCAACCCCAAGGGCGCCTGCATCGGCCCGATGGGGTCACGGGTGCGCAACGTGATGGCCGAGCTCCACGGCGAGAAGATCGACATCATCGACTGGTCCGAGGATCCCGGAGAGTTCGTCGGGAATGCCCTGTCGCCCGCGCGTGTTTCCCATGTCGAGGTTCTCGATCTCGAAGGGCGGGCGGCGCGGGTGATCGTTCCTGACTACCAGCTTTCGCTGGCCATCGGTAAGGAAGGGCAGAATGCCCGGCTTGCCAATCGGCTGACAGGCTGGCGGATCGACATCCGTCCTGACACTCAGCCAGAGGATGCCGCCGGTTCCGTAGATGCGTCGACACGGTAATCTGGAATATGGTTGCCACGCGGCCCCACAGCGCACCTGTGTGGGCTGCAGGGTTCGCACGGATAAGTCCGAGCTGCTCCGACTGGTGCTGGTCGAGGACCAGGTGGTCCCCGACCTGCGCGGACGGCTTCCTGGCAGGGGTGCATCGCTGCACCCGTCCATGAGTTGTCTGGAGCTTGCCGAGCGTCGCCGGGCGTTCTCGCGCGCGTTTCGCGTGCCGGGGCCGCTCGACGTCTCGCGCGTGCGGGCGCACCTTGAAGGAGAACCACGAAATGTCATGTAGGACGCCGAGTTGATGGGGCGGAGTCAGATTGCTATGAGCGCCTGATGAGCACGCGGCGATGAAGACGTCAAGGTAGCGACGGTCCGGACGGCACAGCCAGCCTCCCGGGCCGAGTTAGGGAGTGCAGTGGCGAAGGTCCGGGTATACGAGCTCGCTAAGGAGTTCGGCGTAGAGAGCAAGGTCGTCATGGCCAAGCTCCAGGAGATGGGAGAGTTCGTCCGTTCGGCGTCCTCCACCATCGAGGCGCCGGTGGTCCGCAGGCTCACCGAAGCTCTGGGTGTGTCGAAGGGCGCACCCTCGAAGGGCGGCGGTTCGCCGTCCCACAAGCCGCAGCCGCCGAAGGCTGCTCCCCGGCCGGCTGACAGCCAGGCCGGAAACGGCGCCCAGCAGGCGCCGATCCCCTCACCTCCGCGTCCCGGGCCCAAGCCCGGTCCGCGTCCAGGCCCCGCGGGCGGCGGCACGCCGCGTCCGCCGGCGCCGCAGCAGCAACAGCCGCCGCAGCCCCCGCAGCAGCAGCCCGAGGCCGCCCGTGGCGAGACCTCCAGTGCTCCGCAGGCGCGGTTCGAGACCGGTCAGCGGCCGACACCCGGCCCGCGTCCCGGTCCGGCGGCCCGTCCGGGCCCGAAGCCCGGCCCGGCGGCCCCGCGTTCCGGCGGCCAGCCCGGCGGCGGTTCCGCCCAGGCCCCGCGCACCGGCGCGCCGGCCGGCGGCGGCCCGCGGCCCGGACCCAAGCCGGGCCCGCGTGGCCCGCGTCCGGGCAACAACCCGTTCTCGTCCAACGCGAGCGGCATGGGCCAGGCGCGCCCGCGTCCCGGTGGCAACCGCGAGGGCGGGGGCTCCGGCCCGCGCGAGCGCCGCGACGGTCCGCCGCGTGACGGCGCGATCCCGCGTCCGCCGCAGGGCCGCGGCGACCGGCCCACGCCCGGTCCGCGTCCCGGCCCGCCCGGTGCGGCGGGTCCGCGTCCGGGTCCCGGCGCCGGTGGCCCGCGTCCCGGTCCCGGTGCGGGCGGTCCGCGTCCCGGTGGGCCGCGTCCCAACCCGATGATGATGCCGCAGGGCCGTCCGGCCGGTCCCGGTGGCGGCGGTGGCCGTCCCGGTGGTCCCGGCGGCGGTGGCGGTCGTCCTGGCGGCGGCGGCGGTCGCCCCGGTGGCGGTGGCGGTCGTCCCGGCGGTGGCGGCGGCGGTTTCGCCGGTCGTCCCGGCGGCGGTGGCCAGCGCACGGGCACCGGTGGTCCCGGCGGCGGTGGCGGCGGTTTCGCCGGTCGTCCCGGCGGCGGTGGCCGTGGCCGCGGTGGCGGCACGGCGGGCGCCTTCGGTCGTCCCGGCGGCCGTCCGGCCCGTGGCCGCAAGTCCAAGCGTCAGAGGCGCCAGGAGTTCGACAACATGTCGGCGCCGGCGATCGGCGGTGTGCAGGTCGCGCGCGGCAACGGCGCGACGATCCGGCTCCCGCGCGGCGCGTCGCTGTCCGACTTCGCCGACCGCATCGGCGCGCACCCCGCGTCGCTGGTGCAGATCATGCTGCACCTCGGCGAGATGGTGACGGCCACGCAGTCGGTCAACGAGGAGACGCTGCAGCTGCTCGGCGCCGAGCTGGACTACAACATCCAGGTCGTCAGCCCCGAGGAGGAGGACCGCGAGCTTCTCGAGGCCTTCGACATCGAGTTCGGCGAGGACGAGGGCGACGAGGCCGACCTGGCCGCGCGGCCCCCGGTCGTCACCGTCATGGGCCACGTCGACCACGGTAAGACCAAGCTGCTCGACGCGATCCGCAAGACCAACATCGCGGCGCGCGAGGCGGGTGGCATCACCCAGCACATCGGCGCCTACCAGGTCACCACCGAGCACGAGGGCGAAGACCGCAAGGTCACCTTCATCGACACCCCGGGTCACGAGGCGTTCACCGCCATGCGTGCCCGAGGCGCGAAGTCCACGGACATCGCGGTGCTGGTGGTCGCGGCCGACGACGGCGTGAAGCCGCAGACGATCGAGGCGCTCAACCACGCGCAGGCGGCCGACGTGCCGATCGTGGTCGCGGTCAACAAGGTCGACAAGGAGGGCGCCGACCCCAGCAAGGTCAGGGCCCAGCTCACCGAGTACGGCCTGGTGGCCGAGGAGTACGGCGGCTCGACGCTGTTCGTCGACATCTCCGCGCTCAAGGGCCAGGGCATCGACAACCTGCTCGAGGCCATCCTGCTGACCGCGGACGCCGAGCTCGACCTGCGGGCCAACCCGACGATGGACGCGCAGGGCATCGCGATCGAGGCCAACCTCGACAAGGGGCGCGGCCCCGTCGCGACGGTCCTGGTCCAGCGGGGCACGCTCCGCGTCGGCGACTCGATCGTCTGTGGCGAGGCCTACGGCCGCGTCCGGGCGATGCTCGACGACACCGGCGAGCCGGTGGAGGAGGCCACCCCGTCGCGTCCCGTCCTGGTGATGGGTCTGACGGCGGTGCCGAGCGCCGGTGACAACTTCATCGTGGTCGCCGACGACCGGATGGCCCGGCAGATCGCCCAGCAGCGCGCGGCGCGCAAGCGCAGCGCCGACATGGCGAAGTCGAGCCGCAGGCGCACCCTCGAAGAGCTGTTCAGCGACCTGGAGAAGGGTCGCGTCGACGAGCTCAAGCTCATCATCAAGGGTGACGTGTCCGGTTCGGTGGAGGCGCTGGAGGACGCGCTGCTCAAGATCGATGTCGGCGACGAGGTCAGGCTCCGTGTCCTGCACCGCGCCGTCGGTGCGATCACCGAGTACGACGTCAACCTCGCCGTCGCCGACGACAACGCGGTCATCATCGGCTTCAACGTGCGTCCCGAGCCGCGGGCGCGCGACCTGGCCGAGCGCGAGGGCGTCGACATCCGCTACTACTCGGTCATCTACCAGGCGATCGAGGAGATCGAGGCGGCGCTCAAGGGCATGCTCAAGCCCGAGTTCGAAGAGGTCCAGATGGGCACGGCGGAGGTCCGCGAGGTCTTCAAGGTGCCGAAGATCGGCAACGTCGCCGGTTCTCTGGTCCGCTCGGGCGTGATCACCCGCAACAGCAAGGCCAGGCTGATCCGCGACGGCGTCGTCATCGCGGACAACCTGACCGTGTCGTCGCTGCGCCGGTTCAAGGAGGACGCGACCGAGGTCCGCGAGGGCTTCGAGTGCGGCATCGGCGTCGGCTACAACGACATCAGGATCGAGGACGTCATCGAGACGTTCGAGATGCGGGAGAAGCCGCGGGCCTGACCCGTGGCCGGGCGCCCGGCGGGTCATCCGCCGGGCGCCTTACGCGCGCCTGGGCCGGTCCTCCGCCGCACCGGCCCGGCGTGCGCTCGACACCAGTGCAAGCGGCGGCTGCCAACGATGTATGTGGGTGCCCTGACCCTGGACATCCTGCTCGGCGACGTGCGTTCGCTGAAGCAGAAACGATCTGTCGTGCGTCCCCTGGTCGCCGAATTGCGGCGGCGCTTTCCCGCCGTGGCCGTGGCCGAGGTCGGCCATCTCGACCTCCACAGGAGGGCGGAGGTCGGCATCGCGGTGATCTCCGCCTCTGCGGGTAACTGCAAAGAGGTGATGGACTCCTGCGAGCGGCTGGTGGCCTTTCGCCCCGAGATCGAGCTTCTGTCCGCCAGGCAGCGGCTCTACAACGACGAAGACTGAACGACTGCGCGACCGCCGGTCGTGCGTGAAGGGGGAGCGAACATGGTGGATGCAGCACGAGCCCGCAAGCTCGCCGACCGCATCCAGCAGATCGTCGCCGAGATGCTGGAGCGCCGGATCAAGGACCCGCGTCTGGGCTTCGTCACCGTGACGGACACGCGGATCACCGCCGACCTGCGCGAGGCGACGGTCTTCTACACGGTGTTCGGCTCCGAGGCCGAGCGTGCCGACAGCGCGGCCGCCCTGGAGAGCGCCAAAGGGATCATCAGGTCCGAGGTGGGCCGCCAGACCGGCGTGCGCTTCACCCCGACGCTGACGTTCAAGCACGACCCCCTGCCCGACAGCGCCCGCCAGCTCGACGACCTGATCATGGCCGCGCGGGCGCGGGACGCCGAGGTGGCCCGCCGGGCGGAGAGCGCCTCCTACGCCGGCGAGGCCGACCCGTACCGCAAGCCGGAGGACGACGAGCCGGACGGGCCCGCGGCGCCGTGACACCCGACGTACGCGACAGACGGGGCCGCCCGGCCAGGAGCGGTTCCGTCACCGTGTCGGAGGAGGCGTGGGAGCGCAGCGTCAGCCTCATCTCGGAGGCCGACGAGGTCGCGCTCGCCTGCCACATCTCGCCGGACGGCGACGCGCTCGGCTCGATGCTGGCCGTCGGGTTCGTGCTGCGCTCGATGGGCAAGCGGGTGTCCGCCTCGTTCGGCGACCGCGACTTCACCGTGCCGCGCCTGCTGCGGTTCCTGCCGGGGCAGGACATGCTGGTGCCGCCCGACCGCTTCCCCGCCGCCCCCGACCTGATGATCACGTTCGACTCGCCGTCCGTCGCCCGGCTGGGACTGCTGGAGGGCAGCGTCCGCCGGGCCCGCGCGCTCATCGTGGTCGACCACCACCCGTCCAACGACGGCTTCGGCACGGTCGACCTCATCGACGCCCGCGCGGCGGCCACCGCGATGCTGGCCGAGCAGCTCATCTACCGGCTCGGCGGCTCGCTCGACCGCGACATCGCCACCTGCCTGTACGCGGGGCTGGTTACCGACACCGGCTCCTTCCGTCACTCCTCCACCAGCCCGGCCGCGCACCAGATGGCGGCCCGGCTGGTGGCGACCGGGCTCCACACCGACGAGATCGCCAGGGAGCTGTGGGACCGCGCCCCGTTCGGCTATCTCAAGGTGCTGGCCTCCGCGCTGGACCGGGCCGTGCTGGACGACGGCCTGGTGTGGACGTACGTGACCCGGGTCGACCGGGCCGCGTACGGGCTGCCGTACTCGGAGCTCGAAGGCATCATCGACGTGGTGCGGCGCACCGACGACGCCGACGTGGCGGCGGTGCTGAAGGAGGACGACCAGGGCGCCTGGCAGGTGTCGACCCGTTCCAAGGGCCGCGTGGACGTGGCGCACGTGTGCGCCGCGCTGGGCGGCGGCGGCCACCACAACGCGGCCGGTTTCACCTCGTACGACAGCCCCGACGCCACGATGGCGAAGTTCCGGGCACTGCTGAGAGAGGCGTGATGGCCGAAAGCGGCTTGATCATCGTCGACAAACCCGCGGGGTGGACGTCCCACGACGTGGTGGCCAGGCTGCGCCGCCTGGCCGGCACCCGCAGGGTCGGGCACGCCGGCACGCTCGACCCGATGGCGACCGGCGTGCTGGTGGTCGGCGTGGAGAAGGCGACCAGGCTGCTCGGGCACCTGGCGCTGACCGAGAAGGTGTACGAAGCCACGATCCGGCTGGGCGTGACGACCAACACCGACGACGCCGAGGGCCAGGTCACCGCGACCTCCTCGGCCGCGGACGTGGCCGAGGAGCGGATCCGGGAGGGCGTGGCCGCGCTCACCGGCGAGATCATGCAGATCCCGCCCCAGGTGAGCGCGATCAAGGTCAACGGCGAGCGGGCCTACAAGCTGGCCCGCGCCGGTGAGGGGGTCGAGCTGGCCGCGCGGCCGGTGACCGTGTACGAGTTCGCGATCGGCGACCCCCGGCGGCAGGGGGACGCGATCGACGTGGACGCCACCGTGCGCTGCTCGTCCGGCACCTACATCCGCGCCCTGGCCCGCGACCTGGGCGGCGGGCTCGGCGTCGGCGGCCACCTGACGGCGCTGCGCCGCACCCACGTCGGCCCGTACGGGCTCGACCGGGCCAGGACCCTCGACCAGCTCGCGGAGAAGTGCGAGATCCTGCCGATCGGCGAGGCCGTGGCGGCGGCGTTCCCGCGCCGGGACGTGAGCGTGGAGGAGGCCAGGGTGGTCAGGCACGGCGGCCGGCTGCCCGCGGCCGGGCTGGGCAAGGGCCCGATCGGCATGTTCGGTCCCGACGGCGAGCTGCTGGCGCTGGTGGAGGAGCAGGGCCGGCTGTCGAAGCCGCTGGCCGTCTTCGTCTCTTAGCCGGGCTTGCGCGCCACCATGATGTCGCGCACGATCGCCTGGTCGACCCAGTGCTCGAAGTCGGGATAGTCGACCACGTCGAGGCCGGCTCCGGTGAGGATCCGGGCCAGCTCGTCGCGGCCGCCGCCGTAGGTGTTCCAGGAGACGCCCAGCGCGCCGCCGGGCTTCAGCAGCTCGGCCCAGCCCGGCACGGCCCGCTCCAGCAGCTCCAGCGGGCTGCGCGACAGCCCCGCGCCGCCCTTGCTGCCGTGCTGCACCCCGTAGGGGGCGTCGGTGACGACGGCGTGGAACGAGTGCGGCTTGAAGAACTCCCGCGCGCGCACGGTGTCGGCGTTGACCACGGTGACCTTCTGGGTCTCGCCCGCCTTGTAGGCCTCCTTGGTCACGCCGAACACCACGTCCAGCCGCCGCCCCACCAGCGCCCGCTGCCGGCGTACGGGCGCGGTCTCGGCGGTGTGCTTGAGCCGCTTGTTCTTCAGCCAGGTGCGCAGGAACCCGGAGTAGGCCTCGAAGTCCTTGCCGTCGTGGTCGAGCCCGTAGGCGTCGTAGCCGTACATGAGGGCCTGGTTGAGCGTGGTGCCGCGGCCGCACAGCGGGTCGAGGACGGCCAGCCCGCCGCCGAGCGGGAAGCCGGAGGCCAGCACGGTGACGTTGAGCAGCAGCTTGGTGAAGTGCTCGTTGGTCTTGCCGGCGTACTTCTGGATCGTGAGCAGGTCGCTGCTCAGCCGGTCGAGCGGGCTGAGCTCCACCGGCCGCAGCAGCTCGCCCTCCACCTCGAACAGCGCGTAGACCGACGACAGGTTGGACAGCAGCGCCACGTCCGCGCCGGAGAGCGGCGCGGAGGTGGTGAAGGTGACGTACGGCAGCCCGCCGATGCGGGTCTCCTCGATGGCCGGCACGTCGGCCGTCAGCCCGCGCTCGGCGAAGACGGCCAGCTCGGCGCGGGTCAGGCGGGGCGCGCTGTCGGCGTAGACCCGGTTGAAGGCAGGCAGGATCAGCAGCGCGTATCGAGGCATGCAGCGGATCGTACCGCCCTCGGTTGCGGGCCACGGGCCGGCGCATGGCAGTCTTGGAGGGTCGATCCGGGATGAGGGAATGGGGGCGGGCGTGCGGGAATCGGAGCGGTCAGTCGTCACGATCGGCGTGTTCGACGGCGTGCATCGCGGCCACCGGCGGGTGGTGGAGCGGGCCGTGGAGACCGCCGCCGAGCGTGGCCTGCGCACGGTCGCGCTGACCTTCGAGCCGCCTCCCGAGGAGGTCGTGCGGCCCGGTTACCGGCCGCTGCGCCTGGCCACGGCCAAGCGCAGGTCCGGCCTGCTGCGCGAGCTGGGCGTGGACGAGGTGGTCGTGCTGCCCTTCACCTTGGAGGTGGCCAGGCTCGGCCCGGCGGAGTTCGCGCGGACGGTGCTCGCCGAGCGGCTGCGCGCGGCGGCGGTCGTGGTGGGGGCGGACTTCTCGTTCGGCTACGACGCGGCGGGCGACGTCGAGACGCTGCGCGCGCTGGGGGAGAAGTACGATTTCGCGGCCGAGGGGGTGCCGCTGGTCGAGGACGTGTCCTCGACGCTGATCCGCGAGCGGCTGGTCGCGGGCGACGTGGCCGGCGCCGCCGACGGGCTGGGCAGGCCGCACCGGGTGGAGGGCGTGGTGGTGCGCGGCTACCAGCGCGGCCGGCAGCTCGGCTTCCCGACCGCCAACGTCGAGTCGCCGCCGCAGACCGCCATCCCGGCCGACGGGGTCTACGCGGGGTGGCTGGAGTGCGTGCCGGTGGCCAACCTGCCCGCCCTCTACGAGGACGAGCGCTGGCCGGCCGCGATCTCGGTGGGCACCAACCCGACGTTCGAGGGGGTGCCGCGCACGGTCG
This sequence comes from Nonomuraea sp. CA-218870, assembly GCF_050936535.1. NCBI lineage: Bacteria > Bacillati > Actinomycetota > Actinomycetes > Streptosporangiales > Streptosporangiaceae > Nonomuraea > Nonomuraea sp. CA-218870. The sequence goes on from NZ_JBNJMN010000001.1 coordinate 2,468,668, forward strand.
AGGCGTACGCGCTCGACCGCGACGACCTGGACCTGTACGGGGTGCACGTGGCGGTCGACTTCGCCGCCAGACTGCGGGGCAACACCCGGTTCGACTCGATCGAGGAGCTCGTCGACCAGATCCACGCCGACGTCGACCAGGTCCGCCGCCTCACGTCCTGACCTTCAGCCCGTCCAGCAGCCGTGACAGCGCGGCCAGCGTGTCGTCCAGGTCACCGGGCCGGGCCTGCGGCTGGGCCAGCCACAGCACCGCCTCGTTCATCGCCCCCGACAGCAGGCGGGTGAGCGGGGCGACCGGACGGGGCGGGATCGTGCCCGCCTCGGCGAGCGCCGTGAGCGCCTCGCCCAGGTGGCGGGCGGAGGTGGCCTCGTCGATCGCCCGCCACTCGTTCCAGCCGAGCACGGCCGGGCCGTCGATGAGCATGATCCGCTGTACGTCGGGGGCGGCGGCGGCCCGCACGAACGCGGCGCATCCGGCCTTGAGCTGATCCCACGGGTCGCCCTCCGCGTCGGCCTCGGCCGCCACCCGGGCCGCCACCTCCTGCTGCACCTCCTCCAGCACCGCGCGGAACAGCGCCGCCTTGCCGTCGAAGTGATGGTAGAGCGCGCCCTTGGTCACCCCCGCCTCCCGCACGATCTCCGCCAGGCCCACCGCGGCGTAGCCCCTGGCCGCGAAGAGCCGCCTGCCGACCGCGACCAGCGCGCGCCTGGTCGCCTCGCGCTGCTCGGCCCTGGTTCTCGTCATGGTCACGCCCCTGTTGACATACCGATGGTACGCGAACTAGCGTACCTCCACATACCGACGGTATGTTAACAGGAGGGATCATGGAGCTCACCAGCTTCTACCCAGTGATCTGCACCGACCAGGTGGCCGAGTCGCGCGACTTCTACGTGCGGCTGTTCGGGTTCGAGGTCACCTTCGAAGCCGACTGGTACGTCAGCCTCAGGCGCGACGCGTACGAACTGGCCCTGCTCGACCACACGCACCCGACGCTGCCCGAGGCGTACCGTAAGAAGGCGGCCGGGCTGCTGCTCAACTTCGAGGTCGGCGACGCGGACGCCGAGTGGGAGCGGCTGGTCACGGGCGCGGGGCTCACCCCCGCGCTGCCGCTGCGCAGTGAGGACTTCGGCCAGCGGCACTTCATCGTGGCCGACCCCAACGGGGTCCTCATCGACGTCATCCAGCCCATCGAGCCCACGGGGGAGTACGTGGCGCAGTACGTGTAGGCTGCGTGCCTTCGCGCGGGCATCGGTTCCGTGATGGTAGTCTTACATGTCGGCTCTGTGACGGCGGCGCCGTGCGCTGCCCTGAAGGCCTTCGCCGCGGCGACTGTAGGCACGCACGGTCGTTCGCACTCTCACATCCGCGCGTGCCCGTAGCTCATAAGGAGAGCCGTGTCGCTCGACACCGCTGCCAAGAAGACCATCATCTCCGAATACGCGACGACCGACGGTGACACCGGGTCCCCCGAGGTGCAGATCGCCCTGCTGAGCAAGCGCATCAGCGAGCTGACCGAGCACCTCAAGACCCACAAGCACGACCACCACAGCCGTCGTGGCCTGCTGCTCCTCGTGGGCCGCCGGCGTCGCCTGCTGAAGTACCTGCAGAACGTCGACATCGCGCGTTACCGTTCGCTCATCGAGCGGCTCGGCCTGCGCCGATAACATGGGAAGGGAGCGGCGCGGGACGCCGCTCCCTTCTCCTATAGTCCGGCGAGTCCCGTGGCCGAGGGCCGCGCGCCTGACGTACAACTGAATAACCGAGACACTGAGAGCCCCCGCGTCCGCTCAGCACCATGCGACCCGCGACGCCTGCGGGCCGGTCCTCGGTAGTGGCTTCCGGTATATGACCGGGCGCTTCGATCGAAGACCGGCGCTGCACCTACACATGGGAAGTCCGTACGACGGACTGCCGCCGAAAGTCTCCACCTGTCATGACGGTGGGGCGGCACCATTCCCGTGACGCACGAGGGTGCCGGTGAAAAGGGCGCGGGAGACCGACTGACCAAGGAGGTCCCCCGTGGAGGGTGTCCACACTGCTGAAGCCGTCATCGACAACGGCTCCTTCGGCACACGCACGATCCGGTTCGAGACCGGACGACTCGCGCGCCAGGCGGCCGGCAGCGCCGTCGCCTATCTCGACAACGACACGATGGTGCTGTCCGCCACCACCGCGTCCAAGCAGCCGAGGGAGAACCTCGACTTCTTCCCGCTCACCGTGGACGTCGAGGAGCGCATGTACGCCGCGGGCCGCATCCCCGGCTCGTTCTTCCGCCGTGAGGGCCGGCCGTCCGAGGACGCCGTCCTCACCTGCCGGCTGATCGACCGGCCGCTGCGCCCCTCGTTCGTCAAGGGCCTGCGCAACGAGATCCAGGTGGTCGCCACCATCCTGGCGCTCAACCCCGAGCACCTCTACGACGTGGTGGCGATCAACGCCGCGTCGCTGTCCACCCAGCTCGCCGGGCTGCCGTTCTCCGGCCCGATCGGCGGCGTCCGCGTCGCCCTGATCGAGGGCCAGTGGGTGGCCTTCCCGACCCACCACGAGCTGGAGCGGGCCACGTTCGACATGGTCGTGGCCGGGCGGGTGCTCGCCGACGGCGACGTCGCCATCATGATGGTGGAGGCCGAGTCCACCCGCGACACCCTCAAGCTGGTCGCCGAGGGCGCGGTCGCGCCCACCGAGGAGACGGTGGCCGAGGGACTCGAGGCCGCCAAGCCGTTCATCAAGGTGCTGTGCGAGGCGCAGTCCCGCATCGCGCGGGTCGCCGCCAAGGAGACCGCCGAGTATCCGCTGTTCCTCGACTACCAGGACGACGTCCTGGCCGCCGTGGAGTCCGCGGTGAAGAACGAGCTGGCCGCCGCGCTCACCATCGCCGGCAAGCAGGAGCGCGAGAACGAGCTCGACAGGGTCAAGGCCCTGGCCGGCGAGAAGCTGCTGCCCGAGTTCGAGGGCCGCGAGAAGGAGATCTCCGCCGCCTTCCGTTCGCTGATGAAGAAGCTCATGCGCGAGCGGGTCATCAAGGAGGGTGTGCGCATCGACGGCCGCGGCACCAAGGACATCCGCGCGCTGTCCGCCGAGGTCCACGTGGTGCCCCGGGTGCACGGCTCGGCCCTGTTCGAGCGCGGCGAGACCCAGATCATGGGCATCACCACGCTCAACATGCTGCGCATGGAGCAGGTCATCGACACGCTCAACCCCGAGCGGACCAAGCGCTACATGCACAACTACAACTTCCCGCCCTACTCCACCGGTGAGACCGGCCGGGTGGGCTCGCCCAAGCGGCGCGAGATCGGTCACGGCGCGCTCGCCGAGCGGGCGCTGATCCCGGTCCTGCCGTCGCGCGAGGAGTTCCCGTACGCGATCCGCCAGGTGTCCGAGGCGCTCAGCTCCAACGGCTCGACCTCGATGGGCTCGGTCTGCGCGTCCACGATGTCGCTGCTCGACGCCGGCGTGCCGCTCAAGGAGATGGTCGCGGGCATCGCGATGGGCCTGATCGGCGAGGGCGACACCTACGTCACCCTGACCGACATCCTCGGCGCCGAGGACGCGATGGGCGACATGGACTTCAAGGTCGCCGGCACCAAGGACGTCATCACCGCCCTGCAGCTCGACACCAAGCTCGACGGCATCCCCGCCTCGGTCCTGGCCGGCGCGCTCAAGCAGGCCAAGGGCGCCCGGCTGGCGATCCTGGAGGTGATGCAGGAGGCCATCGACTCCCCGGCGGAGATGAACCCGACGGCACCGCGCATCATCACCATCAAGGTCCCGGTCGACAAGATCGGCGAGGTCATCGGCCCGAAGGGCAAGATGATCAACCAGATCCAGGACGACTCCGGCGCCGAGATCACCATCGAGGACGACGGCACCATCTACATCGGCGCCACCGACGGCCCCTCGGCCGAGGCCGCGCGGTCGGCGATCAACGCGATCGCCAACCCGCACATGCCCGAGGTCGGCGAGCGCTACCTGGGCACGGTCGTGAAGATCGCCGCCTTCGGCGCGTTCGTCTCGCTCATGCCCGGCAAGGACGGCCTGCTGCACGTCTCCCAGATCCGCAAGCTGCACGGCGGCAAGCGCATCGAGAACGTCGAGGACGTCATGAGCGTCGGCGAGAAGGTCCAGGTGGAGATCGCCGAGATCGACCAGCGCGGCAAGCTCTCGCTGGTGCCGGTCGAGGTCATCGAGAAGGAGGCCGCCGAGAAGGAGGCCAGGGGCGAGTCCGGCGACGACGGCGAGCCCGAGGCCCCCGCGGCCGACGGCGGCGACAAGTCCGACCGCCCGCGTCGCACCCGTACCCGCGTCCGCACCCGCGGCGTCGGCTCCGAGGGCGACGACCGCAACTCGTGACGGCGACACACAGACACGGCGCCGTGGTCGCGGGGCCGGCGAAGGAGGCCCCGTGACCACGACCACGCTGCACCCCGGCCGCGACGGCGCGGGGGTGGTCAAGCGCACCACCCTCCCCGGCGGCCTGCGCGTGGTGACCGAGACCATGCCGACCGTGCGCAGCGTCGCGGTCGGCATGTGGGTCGGCATCGGCTCACGCGACGAGGACCCCGAGCACACGGGGGCCACCCACTTCCTGGAACACCTGCTGTTCAAGGGCACGCCCACGAGGGACGCCATGGAGATCTCGGCGTCCGTCGAGGGCATCGGGGGCGAGATCAACGCCTTCACCGCCAAGGAGTACACCTGCTACTACGCGCGGGTGCTCGACGAGGACCTGCCGATCGCGGTCGACGTCCTCGCCGACGTGGTGACCAGCTCGCTCATCGACCGCGACGACGTCGAGTCCGAGCGTGGCGTGATCCTGGAGGAGATCGCCATGCACGACGACGACCCGTCCGACGTGGTGCACGAGCAGTTCGCGGCGGCCCTCTACGGCGACTCGCCGATCGGCCGGCCGATCCTCGGCACCGCCGACTCGATCAACGCGCTCGGCCGCGACCGGATCGCCGAGTACTACGGCCGCTACTACCAGCCGCCGCTCACCGTCGTCTCCGTGGCCGGCAACATCCGCCACGAGGACGTCGTGGAGCTGGTCGCGCGGGCCTACGAGCGGGCGGGCGCCCTCAAGGGCCCCGCCACGTCCGCCCCGCCGCGCACCAGCGGCCCAGGCGCCGAGACCCGGTCCGGCGTGCGCGTCCTCGACCGGCCGACCGAGCAGGCCAACCTGGTGCTCGGCACGACCGGCATGGCCCGCACCGACGACCGGCGCTTCGCGCTCGGCGTGCTCAACGCCGCGCTCGGCGGTGGCATGTCGTCGCGGCTCTTCCAGGAGATCAGGGAGAAGCGCGGCCTGGCCTACTCCGCCTACAGCTACACCTCCGCCTACGCCGACACGGGCCAGTTCGGCATCTACGTCGGCTGCCTCCCCTCCAAGATCGACGATGTGCTCAAGATCTGCCGGGACGAGGTGGCCAGGGTGGTGGCCGAGGGCCTGACCGAGGAGGAGATCGTCCGCGGCAAGGGCCAGATGCGCGGCGGCCTCGTGCTCGGCCTCGAGGACACCGGCTCACGCATGTCCCGCATCGGCAAGAACGAGCTGGTGTACGACGAGCTGCTGTCGGTGGACGAGGTGCTGGCCCGCATCGAGGCGGTCACCGCCGAGGAGATCTCCGCGGTCGCCGGCGACGTGTTCAACCGGCCGCTCACGCTCGCCGTGATCGGCCCGTACGGTGACAAGGACTTCTCCCACGCCATCGCCTGAGACCTCTGGTATAGGGTTGAACCCGTGATCAAGGTAGGTGTGCTCGGCGCCCGCGGCCGCGTGGGCGTCGAGGTGTGCAAGGCGGTCGAGGCGGCCTCCGACCTGGAGCTGGTGGCCGCGATCGACAAGGACGACCCGATCGAGGGCCTCGAAGGCGCCGAAGTGGTGGTCGACTTCACCCACCCCGACGTGGTGATGGGCAACCTGGAGTGGGCGATCGCCCACGGCATCCACCCGGTGGTCGGCACCACCGGCTTCGACGCCGCGCGGCTCGACGCCGTGCGCGACTGGCTGGCGAGCTCGCCCGGCACCAACTGCCTGATCGCCCCCAACTTCGGCATCGCGGCCGTGTTCATGATGCACTTCGCCCAGCAGGCCGCCCGCCACTTCGACTCCGTCGAGATCATCGAGCTACACCACCCCAACAAGGCCGACGCCCCCTCGGGCACCGCCCGGCGCACCGCCGAGCTGGTGGCCGAGGCCCGCGCCAAGGCCGGGGTGGGCCCGATGCCCGACGCCACCAGCGCCGAGCTCGACGGGGCGCGCGGCGCCGACGTCGACGGCGTCCGCGTGCACGCCGTTCGCCTGGCCGGGCTCATCGCCCACCAGGAGGTGCTGCTCGGCGGCGGCGGCGAGACCCTCACCATCCGCCACGACACGATGGACCGCGCCGCGTTCACCCCCGGCGTGCTGCTCGGCGTGCGGCGGGTGGGAGAGCTGCCCGGGCTGACCGTGGGCCTGGAGCGCCTGCTCGACCTCTGACGCCGTCGCCTGTTCCGCAACGAGCGCCGGCCCCGATATCCGGAGGCGGCGAACCACGGACGGCGTGAGATCATGTCGCCATGGTGCGATGGGCTGACGCCGGGGACCTGCCCGGCCTGGCCGCCGTCGAGGTGGCCGCCGACGGACTGTTCGAGCGGGTGGGCATCACCTTCCCGCCCGGCACGACCATGATCGAAGAGGTCCGTGACCCGTCCTCGGTGCTCGTCGAGGGCGACCCGCCGGCCGGCTTCGCGCTCGTCGCCCGCGTCGACGGCAACCTCCACCTGGAGCAGCTCGCCGTCCACCCCGACCGGATGCGGCAGGGCATCGGCGGACGCCTGATCGAGGCGGTGCTGGACCACGCCCGCGCGGCGGGGACCCCCGCGGTGACGCTGACGACGTTCAGGGACGTGCCGTGGAACGCGCCCTGGTACGAGCGCCACGGCTTCGTGGTGTGGCCGGAGTCTTCGTGGGGGCCGGAGCTGCGCGCGCTGGTGACCCGCGAACGCGAGATGGGCATCGAGGTGGCGCCTCGCGTGGTCATGGCGGCGACCCTCGGCTGAACGCTCGCGCTACCGGAATCCTCCACGAGAGCTGTCAGCGGGAGACGGAACGGCGCCCCGGGGTGTCGTGGGCCGGTGGCGGGTCGTGGAAGCGGGACGGCTGCGGTGGCTGGCCGGTGACCGCTTCCACGAGGTCGGCGGCCACCTGGTGCACCTTCACGTTGCGCCGCTGCGATCCGCGTCGCAGCAGGTCGAAGGCCGCCGAGGCGGTGCACTGCCGCCGGGCCATGATGATGCCGAGCGCCTGGTCGATGATCGCCCGCTTGCTGAGCGCCTCGCGGAGCTGGACGATGACCTCGTCCAGCTGGGCGGCTCGCCGCATCGCGTCATACAGCACCGCCGCCTGGCCGGCGGTCACGGAGGACACGGTCAGCGTCTCGGCGGGAAAGCCGCCCGCCCGCTCCCCGTAGAGGTTCAGCGTGCCGTGGACGCGGCCGTCGAAGGTCAGCGGTCGCGCGTGGACGCTCCGGGCCCCCTGCGCGGCCAGCTCATCGGACAGGCCGCCCCAGCGGGTCTCGGCCGCCAGGTCGTCGGACCGGACGGCCTCGCCACTGGCGAGCGCCTCCAGGCACGGGCCCAGGCCGGCGCCTAACTGCAGGGCGTCCAGGACGGCCGCGCCGGGGACGGAGGATGCCACGGTGCGCGGGCCGTCCTCTCCGACCAGGACCAGGCTGGCCAGCGTGTCGCCGGGCATGGCACCGGCCGCGACGGTGAGGATCTCGCCGAGTGACCGCCCGAACGCTGCGTCCACCGTGCGGGGGTTGAGCGGGTTCAACGCCTTGACCTCGCGTGTGAAGCCTCTGGACCGGTCGGCCGGCGGACCAGTCAATCTCTGAACGACAGGACTTTACGTCTACGGTCATGGGCTGCCCAGGACACGGGAGACGTAACGTCCCGAAGGTCAGAGTGAGACGGCCAGGCCGATGGACAGGAGCGCCCCGTACGCCAGCTGCAGTCTGCCCGTCTGCTGCAGGGCCGTGATCAGTGCGGGCCCGGCCGCGCCGGCGAGGACCGTACGGACCGGTGAGATGGCCAGCGGCGCGGCGAGCAGCGCCAGCGCGGCAGCGGGCGCGAGCGGCACCATCGCCACCGCGACCACGAACGGCACCACCAGGCAGGCCGCGTAGAGCGTACGGGTGCGCGGCGGGCCCAGCACCACCGCCAGCGTCCGCTTGCCCGACTCCCCGTCGGTGGCGACATCGCGCAGGTTGTTGACCACCAGCATCGAACAGGACAGCAGCCCGACCGGCACCGACGCCACCAGCGCCGCCCACGACAACTGCTCGGTCTGCACGAACGCGGTCCCGACCACCGGCACCACGCCGAAGAACACGAACACCGACGCCTCGCCCAGCGCCCGGTAACCGTAGGGGCGGCTGCCGCCGGTGTAGAACCAGCCCGCGGCGATCGCCGCCGCGCCCACCAGCAGCACCCACCACGCCCGCGTCACCACCACGAGGACCAGCCCGAGCACCGCCGCGGCGGCGAAGCAGCCCAGCGCCGCCGTCAGCACCTGGCGCGGGGTGGCCGCCCGCGAGCCCACCAGCCGCATCGGGCCGACCCGCTGGTCGTCGGTGCCGCGGATGCCGTCGCTGTAGTCGTTGGCGTAGTTGACGCCGATCTGCAGCAGCAGCGCCACGAGCAGCGCCAGCACCGCCCGCCACCAGCTGAAGCCGCCCTCGCCGATGGCCACGCCCGTGCCCACCATGACCGGCACGATCGCGTTCGGCAGCGTGCGCGGGCGCGCTCCCGCGAGCCATTGAGCAGGGGTTGCCATTGCGCAGAGACCTCTAGCTGATGTCGGTGGTGAGCCTGACCATGCGGATCGGGCGTCCCATGTCGAGCACCCGCTCGGCCATGTCCTCGCCCCAGCCCGCCGACTCCAGGAAGCCGAGGACAGGGTAGTTGTCGGCGAACACCCAGGTGGCGATCTGCCGGTAGCCGTCCTCGCGAAGGTAGTCGACGGTGGCGTTGAGCAGCCGGCTGCCGTGGCCGCGGCGCACGAAGTCGGGGTCGACCAGCAGCGTCAGCATCTCCGCGACCTCGGTCGGGTCGAGGTCGGGGTCCTCGGCGGGGGAGTGGGAGGCCAGGCCCACCACGCGCTCGCCGCCGCGGGGCGTCATCGGCATGTTGGCGCCGCCCACGCCCAGCGCCGGGAAGCCCTCCGTGTCGAGGATGGTCTCCACCGCCACCAGCACGCGGTGCCGGGACGTGGGCGGGGCGGCGATCGCCTCGTCCCACTGGCGCAGCCACATCTTCTCGGCCGCCGGGCCTGTCATCTGCTCGAGGGGACCCTCGGGCAGGAATTCCCGATAGCCGTAGCGCCAGGCGCGCACCTGCACATTCGCCACCTGGAGCACATCCTCGCGCCGGGCCGCCCGGACGCCTACGTCTGCCATCTCGGCCCGCTCCTTCGCCTGCCGTTCGTGCCACAAGGCACGAGTTACACCGTATCGGTGTTTGACCCTGGGCGAGGACGCGAACCCTGCTTCCTCGCCCGGTATGCCCGCGTTTTAGTGCGGTTGCCGCAGACCCGCATCGAGCACCATGATCGAGAACGGTTCCTGGTGACGTCGACGAACGCCCACTGGCACCCGTCCTCGGCACACACCTTCAGCCGGTCCCAGGAGTCGCCGGACGCCGCTGCCGCGATCCTGGCCAGCCCGGCCGGCACTCCGGCCCCGATCGGAGCCAGTTCCGGCCGCCGTCCGACGGTCACCCGCAGCGGCAGCACCGGGAGCTCCGGCTGCCGGCCGTCGCGCCTCAGCGCCGCCCTGAGCCCTTCCCGCAGGGCCACGGCCAGCGCCAGGTCGTCGTCGGTGGCCCGATCGCCGGGGCCGGTGAGCGCCCGTTCGCGCAGCCAGAGGGCGAGCTCGGCGGGGGTTCCCAGGTCGTCGGCGTCGGCCTCGACGCTGTAGGTGTTCACGAAATCGCGCACCAGCTCGGCCGACGCCTCCATGGGGAACACTCTACTCGCTTCATGATCTTTCGGACCTCACGGACATCTCGCCCGCCCCTCGGAGGGGTCAGGGCAGGGACTCCGCGAGCCGGCGGACGCCCTCCGCCAGTTCCGCCACGCCCGCCGCCGCGATGTGGGTCACCCTGAGGTGCGGGCCGGGAGGCTCGGCGGGGTAGTACATGCGGCCCGCGCTCACCAGCACCCCGTTCCGCTTGGCGGCCTCCACCAGCGCCCGCTCGTCGGTCTCCGCCGGCAGCCGCAGCCACAGGTGCATCCCCCCGATCGGCAGCACGTACGGCTCCGCGCGCGGCATCCGCGCGGCCAGGGCCGCGGCGAGCGCGTCGCGGCGGGTGGCGATCTCGGCGTGCACCGTCGCCAGGTGCCGCCGCCACGCCGGCGACCCGACGAACTCCACCGCCGCCTCCTGCAACGGCCGCGCCACGAAGAACGACTCCACCAACTGGGCGGCTCGCAGCCGGTGCGCCGCCGGCCCGCGCGCGACCACCGCCGCCAGCCGCATGCTCGGCGACAGGATCTTGGTGAGCGAGTGGATGTGCACCACGGTCCCGTGACCGTCCATGGACACCAGGGACGGCGGCGCCTGCGGGGTCAGCCAGCGCGCGTAGTCGTCCTCGATCACGAACGCGCCGGCCGCCCTGGCCACCTCCAGCACCTGGCGGCGCCGTTCGAGGGTGAGGGTGACGCCGGTGGGGTTGTGCAGTGTCGGCTGGCACAGGAACACCCGCGCCCCCGTCACCGCGAACGCCTCGGCCAGCAGGTCGGGCCGCACCCCGTCCCGGTCCACCGGCACCGCCGTGGCCCGCAGCCCGGCCGCCTTGGCCGTGGCCAGCGCGCCGGGGTAGGTCGGGGTCTCCACGAGCACTGGGGTGCCCGGAGCGGCCAGCGCGCGGAAGGCGTGGCTCAGCGCCGCCTGGCCGCCGCTGACGATCAGCGCGTCGCCGGCCGTCACGTCACCGCCCGCCTGCAGCGCGAACCATCGGCGCAGCTCGTCCACCCCGCTCAGCGGCGGTGTCGCCCACACGCCCGGCCTGCGCATCGCCCGGACGGCCGCCGCCGCGAGCTGCCGGTCCGGCCGCAGCCCCAGCGGCAGGTAACCGCTGGTCAGCGGCACCACCCCCTCGGGCGGCGGGGCGAGCAGCGCCGCGATGGCCTCGTCGTCGACCACCCGGTCACCGAGCGCCACCGTCTGCCAGGAAAGATCGGCGGCGTCCCGCACCGGCTCCCGGCGCCGGGCGACGAACGCCCCGCTGCCCGGCCTGGTGATCACCCTGCCCTCGGCGGCGAGCTGCCCCAGCGCCCGGGAGACCGTCACGGGGCTCACTCCGTGCCGCCGCATGATCTCCCGGCTGGACGGCAGCCGATCGCCCGGCCGCAGCCGGGAGACCTCGTCCCTCAGCATCGCGGCGATCTGCGCGATACTGCTATCGTTTTCCATGAAAGACAAGAGTAGCGCTACTGCCTCGAAGGGCGTAGCGCTCCCCGCCAAGGAGCCTGTGGGTGAGCGCCGCCGGGCCGCCGAGAGCGGGGGCACCATGCTCGCCTTCCTCGGCGTGCTCGCCTTCTCCGGTTCCCTCCCCGGCACCGTCTACGCCATGGAGGGCTTCGACCCCTGGCTCGTCGCGATCGGCCGCGCCGCCGTCGCCGGGGCCGTCGCGCTCGTGTGCCTCAAGGCCGCCGGGCTCCCGGCGCTGCCGCCGCGTCCGCACTGGCGCGCGTACGGGCTCATCTCCTTCGGCGTGGTCTTCGGCTTCCCCGTCTTCAGCGGCCTGGCCCTGCACCTCGGCGCCAGCACCGCGCACGGCGCCGTCGTCATCGGCCTGCTCCCCGCCGCGACCGCCGTCTGCGCCGTCCTGACGGCCGGGGAGCGGCCCCGGCCGGTGTTCTGGGTGGCGTGCGCCGCGGGCGCGGTCGTCATCACCGCCTTCACCTTCACCCGGACCGAGACCACCGCTGCCTGGCCCGACCTCCTCCTGGCCGGCGCCCTGGTGTCGGCCGCCGTCGGTTACACCGAAGGAGGGAGGCTCGCCCGGCACACCCCCGGCTGGCAGGTGATCTCGTACGCGCTCGTCCTGTCCCTCCCGGTCACGGTCCCCGTCAGCGCCGTCCTGGCCGCCGTCACGCCCATCACGCCCACGCCGCCCGCCCTCGCGGGCTTCGCGTACGTGGCGCTGATCTCGATGTTCCTCGGCTTCTTCCCCTGGTACGCGGGCTTGGCCAGAGGCGGCATCGCCCGCGCGGGCCAGACGCAGCTGACCCAGCCGCTGCTCACGCTGGTGTGGGCGTGGTTCCTGATGGGTGAGAGGTACGGCCCCGCCACCGTGGCGGCGGCACTGGCGGTGCTCGTGTGCGTCGCCGTCACCCAGCGTGCCCGTACTTGAAAGCCGTGACGCCAGACCGCAGGATGGGGGAGGAGGTGTCACACATGGCGGACCTCACGATCCCCGAAGGCGGGTTCTGGCCGGCGCCGGAGATCCCGCAGCCGAACATCTACCCGATGGAATGGCGCGTCGAGACCGAGAAACTCGCCGCGATCTACGAGAAGTCCAAGCGCATGGTCTGGAACCCGGCCGACCTCCCCTGGGACGGCCTCGATCCGGACGACTTCACGCGCGAGCAGCGGCTGGGCATCATGTACTGGTTCGCCGTGCTGGCCAACTTCGACGCCTCCGGCCCGGCGGTGTTCGCCCGGGCCACCATCTCGGCGTTCGAGAAGCACGAGGAGGACCCGGTCAGGAAGTGCTTCTTCTCGATCACCCGTGACGAGATGAACCACGAGGAATGCTGCCAGCGCACCATCGCCCGCCTCTGGCCCGGCGGCCCGCTCGACTGGACCCCGGCCGACGACCTGGAGAAGGCCGCGCACAACAACATCGGCTGGCTCTACCACAACGGCGGCCGCTACTGGACCGGCTACAGCTCCGCGGTGGGCAAGTACTCGCTCCCGGTGCTCTTCACCAGCTTCATGATGGGCGAGATGGCTGCTTCCACGCTGTTCCGCGGCATGGCGTCGGGCACCCAGCACCCCGTTTTCCAGGAGATGTTCCAGCGCATCGGCCGCGACGAGTCCCGCCACCTTCAGATCTGCATGACGATCCTGGAGAACGAATGGCCCGGGCTCACCGACGAGACCCGCACCCTCATCACCCGCCAGCTGCGCGCGGGCTTCGTGTTCCTGTCGATGATCCTCTGGGAGCCGCCGGAAGGCTTCTGGGAACTGCCGCCCTACTTTCTGGCCAACCACCGCGTCCTCATGGACCACGCCCGCGACGCCGGGCTCGGCGTGCTCTCGTACGAGGAACAGGCGGACAACTGGCGGGTGGCCATGGCCAAGATCCGCGCCATCGTCGAACGCTGGGGCATCGCCTTCCCCGCCATCCCCGAACTCGACCTCGAAGGGGTGCCGGTGAACATCATCGACCCCGAGGAGATCATCCCGGTGTTCTGACGGGCTCATGTGGGCCCGCGCGAGCAGGCTGCGCGGGGCCCTCCCGGCGAGATGCGCGCCGCCCTGCCCGACCTGGTCCTGTACGGCGCCAAGCGCGCTACGGCAGGGCTGCCGGAGCTCGATCGCCGGCGCGAGGGCGAGGGCTTCCGGGACGTCGACCATCGGCGCGAGGCGCATCGTGCCTACTGGCGCGCGGGAGCGTGGGAGGTGGCCGACTCGACCACGGTGGTCTGGTTGTCGTTCCGCGTCGTGGGCCAGCGCTCCTCGGCCGCGACGTAGCTGCCCCGCTGCGGCACTGTATAGATCCAGCCTTCTTCGCGGAGCGTGGCCAGGGCGCGCCTTACGGTCTCGCGTGCAACGTCGTAGTGCTGGATCAGAGCGGTCTCGCTGGGCACGGGACGCGTCGGGCGATACCGGCCTTCCAGAATGTGCTGCACCAATTCATCGGCTATCTGGCGGTATTTCGAGCTATTGCCGGGCTTGGCGGGAATGCCGGTATAGGCGCCCACGAAAGTCCCTCTCCCCTGGATGGTGTGGACCAGTCCGGCATCACGGAGAATCCTGATCGCTCGGCGCGCCGTGGTGCGTGCGACGCCGAACTCGTGCTGGATCTGGGCCTCACTCGGCACCGGCGCGCCTGGGGAGGACTGGGCGAGGCGGAGCCGCAGAACCTCGCTGACCTGCTGATAAAGGGGGGAGTCGCCTTCAGGGTCGAACATGGGTACGAAGATAGCGCGAGCCAGAGCGCGCTATACATTCGTCGGCCATTTGTCCCTGTGATTCACATAAGTTCCTCTGTAGGGGACCGTGAACACCCAGCCCAGCTCTCTCAGATGAGCCACCGCCTGGCGGGCCGTGACCTTGGCGACCCCGAACTCCTGCATCATTTGCTTTTCGCCAGGTATCGTGCGGTTCGGCGATATTTCGCCTCTCTCGATGCGCTCGGCGATTTCCTGGGCGATCTGCTGATAGAGCGGAATTTTCCTGGCGGCGCGCGGGGCCGTGGGCGGCCCGACGAACGTGCCCTCGCCCTGGATCGTGTACGCCACGCCTTGGTCGCGCAGCTCTCGGGCGACGCGCCTGGCGGTTGTCCTGGCGATGTCGTAGTCCTGTTCCAGCTTGGCCTCGCTGGGCACGGGGTCGCCCGCCTTGAGATCGCCTCGCTCGATCTGCCGGCGGATGAGCTCGGCGACCTGCTTGTAGATGGGGACGGGTCCTTCGCGGTCAAGCACGCCCAGGATTCTAGACCAATATAGACATGCTTGCACAAAGTAGACACTCAACTGAACCTATGAGTACGAGCTAGACCTATGGATATGGTCAGAGCTAGAATGACGTCATGTTCTGCAAGGCGGAGGAGTTCCATGGTCAGCACATAGCGCCGATGGCCGGCGCGGCGGTGATGATCGAGTGGCGCCCCGCCGTGCCGCGCACGGAGCGGATGAAAGTCCGCGAATACACCTGTGACTGCCGACCGGTGGTCTACGAACTGTGTCAGGCGGGAGGAGTGAGGTTCATCCGCCGGATCAGCAGGCTGGACAGGCGGTCGCTGATCGAGGAGTCGCGGCGTGACGTGGCCGCGGTCATCGATGCCCTCTGGGCCGAGTTGCTGCGCGGTGAGGCCCGCTGACCCCGAACTCCCGGCAGGCGTCATCCCAGCCCTTTGCGCCTGCCGGGCCCAGCTCCCCTCGCAAGTCCTGGATTCGGGCCGGGGCTTGCGAGGGGGCGGCTCTGGCGAACCCGCCCAGTCGCACGGGTTTCGCCAGGGCTGACACTCTCCTTCGTCGGCGTCACCGAAACCCGCCTGCCGCGGCGACTCTGACCGGAGCGTGCGGGAAAGGAACCAAGGGCCCAGCCGTAGAGGCCGCTGGGAGGGCCGGCTCGCCTGGAGGCTGCCGCGATCGTCCGCCTTCATGGGCGACACGTCCGGCCGGGTCGGGACCGATCCGTCCGCCTCCTTCGGGATGAACAGTCCTCGGCGCCGGGCGGCTGCCCGGCGCCGAGAACCAGCGGAGGGGCCGGAGTCCCGCGCGGCCACCGGACAGAGAACCGCGCGGGTTGGTCCTGTCCGGCCGGTCACGCGGGTGACCGGCCGGACAGGGGTGCCTGCTGCCGGGTGACATGCCCGTCCAGCACTCTCGTCCACGATACGGATTGCCTTCGACCGCAGTGAGAATGCCCGGCAGCAGGCGACACGGCCCCACGCCCTCCGGGGGACACGGAACCATGTACGGGTAAAGGCCGATGACGTCCTTGACGGCCTGCCCGCGGGAAAGAGGATGCCATGCCTTTCCCCTGCCAGACTGCGCTTCCGCGCTTTCGTAGGGATCATGCGTTTTGGGGTCGTGGGCGATCGGAATCCGTTGTGTGCGAGTTTTCCGGCAGTAAAGAGACCGGTGATTGCCGGATTGGCGTTATATCTGAACCCGCCGCCATCCGGCATCCGTGACGATGAGATGATCCAGAAAGCGAAGGCCCACCGTCTCGGCGGCCTCCAGGAGACGGTGGGTCACCACCACGTCGTCCTCGCTGGGATCCAGCGACCCGCTCGGATGGTTGTGCGCGATCCCGAACAGCGCGCCCCCGGACGTGAGCACCGCCGCCACGATCTCCCGGACCGGGACCGTCGTGTGGTCCGTGCCGCCCTCGGTCATCACCGTCCGGCGCAGCACCGCTCCCCGGACATCGCACACGACCACCACCAGCCGCTCGTGCGCGTGCCCGCGCAGCATGGGCGCGGCAACCGCCGCCAGGTCCGCCGTGCAGGCGATCCTGGCCCGCTCCGGCTCCGCGTCGGCCCGCCTGATCAGATGGAACGCCGCCGTCACCCGCGCCGCCTTGGCCGGGCCCACCCCCGGCACGGCGAGCAACCGGTGCGGCTCCGATCGAACCAGCCCGTCCAGATCCCCGCAGTGCGCGATCACCCGCGCGGCCAGATCCATCGCGCTGGCTCCCCGGAACCCGGACCCGAGCAGCACCGCCAGCAACTCCCGATCGGCCAGCGCCGCCGCCCCGCTCTCCATGAGCCGCTCCCGAGGCCGCTCACGCCTCGGCAAGTCCTTGACCCGCATGCCCCACCTCCGCAACGGTTGTATCAACGCCCACCGACAACCTCTGACCTGCGCTTCCACGACCGAGCAAGATGTCCGGCACCCCCGCGAAAGCACCTTTCGCGGGTGGGCGAGATGACGATCACTCGCCGCACACGGCGGCTCGCGCTGCCGGACATGGCCGGCGCGGTGATGAAAAGTGACGCATCCCCCGCCTGCCGGGAAGGGTCGGCTCTCGCGCCTGCCGGACTGGGGATGGCGGGGTGATGTGAGGTGATGTACCTAGCGCCTGCTGTCAGAGGGGGATGCTGTAGACCATGCGGAAGCGGTCGCCCGGCACGATGATGTCACTTGTCTCCACCGGCCGGTCGCCGGCCCAGTGGGTGCGCTCGACGTGGAGGACGTGCACGCCGACCGGCAGTTCCAGGGCTTCGGTCTCGCTGGGCTCGGGCTCCCGGGTGTGAAGACTCTCCACGACTTCGGTGATCTTCACGCCGTATGCGCACATCCGTGTGACCAGACTGGTCCCCTCCGCCCCGGCGTGCGGCGCCAACCCCAGCGGTTCGTACGCCGTGGCAAGCTGCAACGGCCGGCCGTCGCCGCGGAACACGTAGCGAGTCCGCGTCACGGTCGCCGATGCGGCGACCCGCAGCCGCCTTGCGAGGTCGGGGCCCGCGGCGGCGGGTTCGCTGTGCCAGTCCCAGGTCACCCGCCTGCCCTGGGACTGCAGATCGGTCGCGAAGGGGATGGGGTGGTCGAGGAACCGCCACCGGTGCGAGGGGGTGAGCTTGGACGCCTCGCGTACGTAGTGGCCCGAACCGATACGGCCGATGATGAGGCCCTCGCTGACCAGCGCCCGGAGCGCGTGACGGGCGGCGGTCTCGCCGATCTGGTACTTGCGGGTCAGCTGTGCCCGCGACGGGATGAGCGCGCCGGGTGGAAGGGTGCCGTCAAGGATCTGCCGCCGGAGGTCTCCGACGACACGCAGGTAGACGGGATCTGAGGTGGCCACTGGTCCATCCCTGAGGGTTCGTGTGAGGCGTTCCCCCATGTTGCCGTATTCGGCAGGTGACCGTCCGTCATCGATGACCGTTGGAGCCTCAACTTCGCGGTAGCGGAAAATTATCGGAGAAACCCTGTAACGCCGGTGTAAGGGGTGCCGATTCTCCGGTAGAGGTCGTCGATGTGTGTACCCCCGAGCACATATCGGCGACCTCTACCTATGTGACCAAGGCTGTCCGTCTTCGATGCGTCGTCCTGAGGTCTTTCTCCTGGCTGGAGCGGTCGTAGACAAGGGCTGACTGTGACCTTTCCGGACGCGCAGCCCGTGTCGGGAGTGTTTCTGCGGAGGATGGGGCTGTTGATCGTCGACTGCTGTCCGGGCGCCCTTGCGCCGGCATCGACCGCTGACTCCGCGGGAACTGTTGATCGCGGGCGGGGGCAGTCGCTCAAGCGCGGGTGACGGGTTCGTCATCCATCGGTCATGACCGTGCCATGCGTGAGCCTCGGGTTCGATGCTCCTCGTTTGCCGGGCGAACCCGTTCCAGGTCCCGCTTTCCTGATCAGTCCACGCTTCCCGGATCATGCCGGGCAGGCGCGGTTTCGGCCGCCTGGCGGCTGGAGACGATGAGGCCTGGGTATGGATGCGGTGGCGCCGAGGCGTGAGATGCCTGATCTGCATGGGATGTCGGAGGACGTGTGACAAAAGGCGGCTGCAGGCAGGCAAAACCGGGTGGCGGCGTCCATGGGATTTCGGAATCCGGGTAGCGTTCGCACTATGGCATCGCCAACAGGAACCACCGACGCCCCCTTCGGCCGCATGCTGACCGCCATGGTCACGCCGTTCACCTCTGACGGCGAGGTCGACTATCAGGCGGCGCGGCGGCTCGCCACCTACCTGGTGGACGAGCAGCACAACGATGGACTGATCGTCAGCGGAACGACCGGCGAATCCCCCACCACCTCCGACGAGGAGAAGGCCCGCCTGCTCAGCACGGTCCTGGAGGCCGTCGGCGACCGGGCGACCGTGGTGGCCGGGGCCGGCACCAATGACACCCGCCACAGCGTCGAGCTCGCACGGCAGGCAGCGCGCGAAGGCGCTCACGGCCTCCTCGTGGTGACTCCGTACTACAGCAAGCCCCCTCAGGAGGGGCTTTACCGGCACTTCACCGCCGTGGCCGACGCCACGGAGCTTCCGGTCATGCTGTACGACATTCCGGGGCGCAGCGGTGTGCCGATCAAGACCGCGACGTTGATCCGGCTGGCACAGCACGATCGCATCGTGGCCGTCAAGGACGCCAAGGGCGACCTCTTCGGCGGCAGCCAGGTGATGACCGCCACCGATCTCGTGTTCTACTCCGGTGACGACCTGCTCAATCTCGCCTGGCTCTCGCTGGGCGCGGCCGGGTTCGTCAGCGTGATCGGCCACGTGGTGGGTGCCAGGCTCGCCCGCATGATCCAGCTCCATCGCAACGGCGACGTCGAGCAGGCCCGCGAGATCCACCGGCAGGTGGCCCCCGTGGTCGAGGGGATCATGATGAGCGCGGGCGGCGCGATCATGGCGAAGGCCGCACTGAGCATGGTGGGTGTGGAGGCCGGGCCCGTGCGGCTGCCTCTGGTGCCCGCGACGGAAAAGCAAATCGCCGAGCTGCGTACTTGCCTGGTGGCCGGCGGGGTGAAGTTGACGGATCACTAGATACGGGGAGGAACTGCGAGTTTTGAGAACGCGATTTGACCATGGGGGTCGGGCATGAGCCATCCGCATCCTGATCTTGGCCCCCCTCCGGCGCTGCCTGAGGGCGGCTTGCGCATCGTTGCGCTGGGCGGACTGGGTGAGATCGGCAGAAACATGGCGGTCTTCGAATACGACGGCCGCCTGCTGATCGTCGACTGCGGGGTGCTCTTCCCCGAGCCGGAACAGCCGGGTGTCGACCTCATCCTGCCCGACTTCGAATACATCAGGAACCGGCTCGACCAAGTCGAGGCGATCGTCCTGACGCACGCCCACGAGGACCACATCGGGGCCGTGCCCTACCTGCTGCGCGAGCGGCGGGACATCCCTCTCATCGGCTCCAGGCTGACGCTGGCGCTGATCGAGGCGAAGCTCACCGAACACCGGATCCAGCCGGTGAAGGACCAGGTGGTGGAGGGTGAGCGGCGCACCTTGGGGCCGTTCGACTGCGAGTTTCTTGCGGTCAACCACTCCATCCCCGACGCTCTGGCGGTCGCGATCAGGACGCCCGCCGGGATAGTGCTCCACACCGGCGACTTCCGTATGGACCAGTTGCCGAGCGACGGCCGGCTCACCGACCTGGGCGGGTTCGCCCGGCTCGGCAGCGAGGGCGTCGACCTGCTGATGTCGGACTCGACGAATGCCGAAGTGCCGGGATTCGTCACGAGTGAGCGGGAGATCGGCCCGGTCATCGACGAGGTCATCCGTACCTCTGAGCAGCGGGTGATCGTGGCGAGCTTCGCCTCGCACGTTCACCGCATCCAGCAGGTCATCGACGCGGCGGCCAGGCACGGCCGCAAGGTCGCGCTCGTCGGCCGCTCGATGGTGCGGAACATGGGGGTGGCCCGCGACCTGGGCTACCTCAAGGTGCCGCCGGACCTCGTCGTCGACTCTCGTGACATCGAGCAGTGGCCGCCGCAGGACGTGGTGCTGATCTGCACCGGCTCGCAGGGCGAGCCGATGGCCGCCCTGTCGAGGATGGCCAACCGCGATCACCCCATCCGCATCACGGAGGGCGACACGGTTCTGCTCGCCTCGTCGCTGGTGCCGGGGAACGAGACCGCGGTCAACAAGGTCATCAACGGACTCTCCCGGTGGGGTGCCCGGGTCGTGCACAAGGGCAACGCCAAGGTGCACGTTTCCGGCCACGCGGCCGCCGGTGAGCTGCTCTACGTGCTGAACCTGACCCGGCCTTCCAACTTCATGCCGGTGCACGGAGAGTGGCGTCACCTGCGGGCGCACGCCAAGCTGGCCGCGCTCACCGGCGTGCCGGAGGACCACATCGTGATCGCCGAGGACGGGGTCGTCGTCGACCTCGTCGACGGCCGTGCCAAAATCGTCGGCGCGGTGCACGCTGGTTACGTGTACGTGGACGGCTCCTCGGTCGGCGAGATCACGGACGTGTCGCTGAAGGACCGCAGGATCCTGGGCGACGAGGGATTCATCTCCGTGGTCATCGTGGTCGACTCGAGCACGGGCAAGCTCACGGCCGGACCGGAGATCCACGCGCGCGGCTCGGGTATCGATCCGGCGCAGTTCGAGCAGTTCATCCCGCAGATCGAGAAGGCGCTCGAGGAGAAGGCCGCCGACGGGGTGGTCGACATGCAGGAGATCCGCCGCGTGGTGCGCCGCACGGTGGGGCGCTGGGTGAGCGACACCTACCGTCGACGCCCGATGATCATCCCTGTGGTGGTCGAGGTCTGACCCCCACACCGGTACGGCAGGCACACCAACCTGCCGTACCGGAGGAACCGAGCGCGAACCGCTCATACGGGGCGAGGTAGTCGGGGATGGATACGCACGGGATGGGCTTGTGCGGGGCTGGAGAGTCATGTCAGGCATCCCTTCGCCGCAGCAGCCACATTCCCGCGAGGACGGGCAGCACCGCGTAACAGGCCAGCAGGCCGGCTGCCACCGGCGGCGGCAGCGAGGTGCCGTAGACACCCGGGGTGGTCAGATCGCCGCTGATCTGGCGGGGAAGGGCGCCGATCATGGCCGAGCCGAGCCACTCGCTCCATGGAGGGGGGAACTTGTCCACGATCATCGGGATCACGTAGAGGAGTCCTATGAGCAGCGCGATGGCGCCCGCCGCCGAGCGCAGGACCGCTCCCATGCCCAGCCCGAGCAGCGCGAACGCCGGCACGGTCAGGCTGAGCGCGACGAGCAGGGGAAGCTTGTCGGCGAACGCGGTCTGGTAGAGCCCTGAGAATCGATCGCCGATGACCCATCGGCACGTGACGTGGGTGCCGAACACGACTACCGGTCCCGTCACCAGCCCGATCATGCCGACCACGGCCGCTTTGCCCGCCAGCACCGGCCAACGTCGGGGGACCAGGGTCAGGCTGGTCCTGATCAGGCCGGTCGTGTACTCGGAGGTCATGGCCAGCACGCCCAGGATGCCGAGACTGAGCTGAGGAACCATCAGCACGACCTCCTCCAGCTCGGCCAGGCTCGCCTTGGCCTGCTGAGCAGGAGACGCGCTCTCATACATCTGGGCCGCCATCTGCGCGAGGCCCAGACCGAGCAGGATCCCGCCGAAGGCCACGGCGATGGCAAGTCGATAGGAACGTACGGAGTGGATCTTGAGCCACTCCGAGCGCAGGACAGTCATCGGTTACTCCAGTGAGGTCCGGGGCGTCGGCCACAGGCGAACAGCGGGGAAGCGCCTTCACCGCTCAGGGGAAACGGGACGTGGGAGATTCATCGGCAGGACCGCCTGCTCCGTATTGGACGCTGTTCGCGGTGAGCGCGAGGTAGGCGTCCTCCAACGAGGGGTAGCGAGCGGTGAGCTCCTCGATCGTGGCCTCCGCGACGAGCTCGCCCCTGCCCACGATGACGATGCTGTCGGCGGTCAGCGCCATCTCGCTCATCAGATGACTGGAGAGCAGGATCGTCCTGCCCTGCGCGGCCAGCGAACGCATCAGGTCGCGGATCCACCGGATGCCGTCGGGATCGAGCCCGTTGACCGGCTCATCGAAGATCAGCACTCCGGGGTCGCCGAGCAGAGCCGCGGCGATACCGAGCCGCTGTTTCATGCCGAGCGAGAAACCGCCCACGTTCTTCCGCGCGACGTCGGACAGGCCGACGTGGTGCAGGACCGCCGTCACGCGGCGAGGCCCGATGCCGTTGGTGCGCGCCAGGCACAGGAGATGGTTGTAGGCGCTGCGGCCGGCATGGACCGCGTTGGCGTCGAGCAGGGCGCCGACCTCGCGCATGGGCCGAGGGAAAGAGGCGTAGCGCCTGCCGTTGACCAGCACCTCACCCGAGGTGGGGGTGGCCAGGCCCAGGATCAGGCGCATGGTGGTCGATTTGCCCGCGCCGTTGGGGCCGAGGAAGCCGGTGACGCGCCCGGGGCGGACCGTGAAGGACAGATCGTCGACGGCGAGCGTGGTGCCGTAGCGTTTCGTGAGGTGCTTGAGCTCGATCACGCGGTCAAGGGTGCGGCACGGCGTGGCCTCGCCACATCGGACCACGGTCCGAACCTTAAAGTCAGACCTCGGGCTGACGTGCGCGCTGAGTTCGAGGGCTACCTTCGTTCACGTGCACGAGTCGCACCGCCTCTTCGTCGGGCCGCTGAGCCGCCCACAGCTGATCGCGCTGGATCTGGCAGCCGCGGTGAGCTTCGCGTTGGTCGCCTTCACGGCGACGGTCAACCTGGCCGCGATCCCACCGTGGGCCCGGCTCGCCATCTCTCTCGGCCTGGGGCTTCCTCTGGCTCTGAGAAGGGTGTGGCCGCTGCCGGTCTTCCTCTTCACGGTGGCACTGGCCGTCGTGGCCGTGCTCAGCGGGGCGCTCAGCATCGTGTACGTATCGCCGGCCTACGCGCTCTACCTGGTGGCGGTGAGGGAGGACCGTGGGAGCTGGCTTCCCACGTCGACGATCGGGGTTCTCGCCCTGCTGACGGTGGTCGGGCTGTTCACCGTGGGCAGCGTGCCCCAAGCGGCTGGGCCCGTGTGGCTGCTCGGCATGGACGAGGCGCTGTTCGGCATCGCCACGCTGGGCGGTGCCTGGACGGTCGGCCGCGCCGTGCGCGAGCGACGGATATACGCGGCGCGCCAGGCCGAGCGCCTGGCCGAGCAGGCGGTGGCAGAGGAGCGGTTACGCATCGCCCGGGAGCTGCACGACGTGGTGGCACACAACGTGGGGCTGATCGCGGTCAAGGCGGGAGTGGCCAATCACGTGCTGGCCACGAACCCGGAGGAGGCCCACGACGCTCTGCGGGTGATAGAGAACGCCAGCAGGGACGCGCTGGTCGAGATGCGCCACCTGCTCGGGGTGCTGCGCCCGTCGGAGACGCCCGCCCGTGGGCCCGCGCCGGGGCTGCGCGGCTTGTCCGGCCTGGCCGAGCAGGCCGGACAAGCGGGGGTGAACGTCGAGCTCGACGTGCGGGTTGGGAGCGAGCGTCCTGTCTCTGGGATGAGAGGTGCCGATCCTCCGTCGAGCGCGCGAGGTGCGGAAGGCCTTCCTGTTCCAGGCAACCGAGCCGCGGAAAGCCGTCTCGCCGGTGACTCAGGAACCGGCGGGCCGGGAGCCGTGCCCGGAGAAGGGCGGTGGGCGGGCGGAGACGGAAGGCAGGAGGTTGCCGGGGAAAGGCTGCCTGAAGGGGTGGAGCTGTCCGTCTATCGGATCGTTCAGGAGGCGCTCACCAATGTGGTCAAGCATGCGGCGCCGGCGCGGTGCCGGGTTTCGGTGATCGACGATGGGCGGGCGGTGCGGATCGAGGTCAGCGATGACGGGCCCGGTCATCGCGCGCTGCCCGACAGAGGGCCAGGTCACGGGCTGATCGGAATGCGGGAGCGGGTCATGATGTACGGCGGGACCTTCGAGGCGGGCCAGGCGGCCGGACCGGGCTTCCGGGTGTCGGCCACTCTTCCCTACAGGAGGGACTCATGATCCGGGTGGTGATCGCGGACGACCAGACCCTGCTCAGGGGCAGCTTCAGGGTTCTCGTGGACTCCGAGGCCGACCTGGAGGTGGTGGGGGAGGCGTCGACCGGGATCGAGGCCGTGGCGGTCGCGGAGCGGGAGCGGCCCGACGTCGTGCTCATGGACGTGCGGATGCCGGACATGGATGGCATCGAGGCGACCAGGCTCATCGGTAAGGACACACGAGTCCTGATCGTGACGATGTTCGACCTGGACGCGTACGTCTACGACGCCCTGCGGGCCGGAGCGAGCGGGTTCCTGCTGAAGGACACACCGCCGGCCGACCTGCTCGCCGCGATCAGGGTGGTGGCGCGAGGTGAGGCGCTGCTGGCTCCGACGGTCACGCGACGGCTGATCGAGGAGTTCGCGCGGATGCCCGCGGCACCGCAGACGCAGGGCCTGAAGGGAGTGACCGGGCGGGAGCGCGAGGTGCTGACCTTGATCGCCCGGGGGCTGTCCAACATGGAGATCGCCGGGCACCTGCAGCTCAGTCTTGCGACGGTCAAGACGCACATCACCCGCTTACTGGCCAAGTTGGATGCCCGGGACCGGGCGCAGCTGGTGATCGCGGCGTACGAGAGCGGGCTGGTCACGGCAGCTCGGTGACGAGGGCGTTCGGTTGAGGGTGAGGCTTGTCCGGGGGCTGCCCGGTGTATGACGGGATTACTGAACAGGACGGGCAGGGCCAGGTGAGGGGGTGTCGGGATGTGGTCGGGAGTCAGCGGTCAGCCACCGGGCGTGTGCGCCGCCGAACGGGTCCTGATGACGGCCTACGGCCTGGAGGAGCCAATGAGCCGTTTCTTCGGCCTGACGGATGATGGAGCTGGGATATCCGAGGGTCAGTTGATGTTCGGCGAACTCGTCCTCGTCATCGAGGAAGAGGCGGCCGTCGCGCATCCTGATGACGTCGAGGTCGAGATCGAGCATGGTGATCTGGGCATCGCGCCATTCCGGGACGGTGGTGACGTCGACGTACACCTCGACCCGGTCGGGTGGCGCGTGGAAGGTGGCGGTCCACCAGGCAGAGCGCGGGAAGAGGATCACGGAGTCGTTCGGCCACGTGATCGTCAGTTCATCGCCCTTCCGGGCGATGGTCCCGCGCGCCACCGCGACCCAGACGCCGTGCTCGTCCTCGCCCAGGAGCGTGCCGGGGTGGTGCCAGTGCAGCTTGCCGCCGTACTTCCTGTAGACGATCTCGATGTCACCCAACGCCTGTGCCTTTCCGCCGGGTCCGGAGGCCTGGGTTTTCCGCTGGGTCCGGAGCTGGTGAGGGGTGCTGGTGGTCGGCTGCCTGCCCTCGGCTGCCTGTCAAAGGGCGGGGGCCGCCGGTGGCTCGAGGGAATGGTCTTCGGATGCTTGCGCCATCCCATGGTGCCAGCTTGCGCTTCGGGCGGACGTGTGGCGGTGCCGTCATGAGGGTGGTGCAAGACGGTGGGGTGGTGCCGACCAGGCGGCGGGTGTGGAGGGGTGGGCGTGCGGGGGTGGGTTATGGCGAGGCCTGTTCGAGGGCTTGTCTCATGGCGGACAGCCGGCGAGGGCCGGCCAGACCGGCGTGGTACAGGTGGAACTCCGAGGCGCCGGCCTTGGCGTAGAGGGCGAGGAGCTCCGCCAGGGCCGCCGGGTCGGCTGGGCGTGGAGGCAGGGCCAGGACGTAGGCGCCGACGCGTTGGCCAGCGGTGCACAGGTCCGCCAGGCGGGTGAGGCGGGCGGCGTCCGTGGCAGGGTCTCCCCAGCAGTTGCCCACCAGGACGTCGGCGCTTGGTTCGCCGGTGGGGAGGGCGGCGAAGGGACCGGTGGCCCAGGGATCGGGGTTCGCGTGCAGGGTGATGGGGATTCCCGGGGCGATCTGGCGGGCTGTGGTGATCAGGCGGCGGCGGAGAGAGGCCGCGAGCTCCACGCGGATGGCCCGTACGTCGTCCGCCAGAGGGCCGAGGGCGACGTCCACCGGGTACGCCGCGGGTCCTGGCCCCGGACCGGAGGAAGGGGTGATGTTCGCGGATGGGTTGGTCTGGCTCGCTGAGGGCTTTGCCTGAGCTGGTTGGGTGTCGGAGGTGAGGGTGTCCGGAGTGGGAGTGTCGAGGGCGGTGCGGACGCGGGTTCGGGTGTCGGCGGGGTAGCGGGGAGCGCAGGAGGCGCAGAAGCAGAGGGACATAAGGTCGGGGTCGTACTCGGCGCCTGCGGTCTTCTCGTGGACGCTCTGGTGGGCGAAGCCCATGGGACCGCAGCCCTCCAGGATGAGGCCGTCCGGCTCACCCGCCACCAGCACCTCGCGCACCAGCCGCTCGCAGTACTCGGCGACGTCGGCGGCTGATGGGCAGAGGGCGTAGGGGTACGGGTCGCCGAACGCGTTGCGGACGACGAGGTCAGGGAAGGCGGCGCCGAGGTGCGCGTTGTGGGTGAGCACGGTCCAGGCGTGCACGCGCAGGCCGGTCGCGCGCAGGGCCGACTGTGCGAGGAGGTACGCGTCGGGGCTGGTCCAGGTGGGGGCGGCGGGGGTGAGCCGGCCCCAGGCTTCGGGTCGTACGGGCAGGTAGAAGGCGGAGTGCGGGACGTCGAGGACGCGATGCGCGGGGTGGAAGGGGGTGGCGGCGCGGGTGGAGTGGTAGGAGGCGGCCAGGGCGACGGTGGTGACGCCGAGCGCGGCGATGCGCTCGGCGGCGGCGGGGTCGCCGACGACGTCCCACGGGTAGACGTAGGCGACGTTCACCATCGCGGCCTCGCCGCGGAGAAGCCGGGCTGGAAGCGGCGCATGTACGTGGTGTCGTCGCGGGCCGTGAGGCCGCAGGTCCTGTACTGCTCGTGCATGACGGCCAGCGCGTCGCGGTCGAGTTCGATGCCCAGGCCGGGGCCGGTGGGCACCGGGACGGCGCCGGCTTCGAAGCGCAGCGTGCCGGGTGCGACCACGTCCTGTCCGTCCTGCCAGGGGGTGTGCGTGTCGCAGGCGTGGGTGAGGTTGGGGGTGGCCGCGGCCAGGTGGGTCATGGCGGCCGAACTGATGCCGAGATGGGAGTTCGAGTGCATGGAAAGCTCAAGTCCGAAGGTCCCGCAGAGCGCGGCGACCTGTGCCGAGCGCTGCAGGCCGCCCCAGTAGTGGTGGTCCAGCAGCAGCACGCCGATGGCGCGGGTGGCGATGGCCTCGGGCAGGTGCTCGGGGGTGACGACGCACATGTTGGTGGCCAGCGGCATGGGCACCTGGGCGGCGACCTGGGCCATGCCCGCGATATCGGGCGTGGGGTCCTCCAGATACTCCAGCACGCCCTCCAGTTCCCGGCCTACCTGGATGGAGGTGTCGACGGTCCAGGCGGCGTTCGGGTCGAGGCGCAACGGCACGCCCGGGAACGCCTCGTGCAGTGCCTTGACGGCCTCGATCTCCTCGGCGGGCGGGAACACGCCGCCCTTGAGCTTGATCGAGGTGAAGCCGTGCTCCTTGATGAACAGCGACGCCTGCTCGACCACCCCGGCCGGGTCGAGCGCCTCGCCGAACCTGTCCGGCTCACCGCCCGGGTGCCCCGCCCACTTGTAGAAGAGGTAGGCGCCGTACGGGACGGCGTCGCGGACCCTGCCGCCGAGCAGGTCGACGACGGGGACGCCGGCGGCCTTGCCGCGGATGTCCAGGCAGGCCACCTCGAACGGGGAGTAGACCCGGTCGACGCTCTTCTCCCTGGTGGCCACGCCGGTCAGGCCGTGCAGGTCGCTGACGGCGTCGCCGACGGTGGCCGCGACGCGCGCGTACATCTGGTTGGTGTGGTGCACGTCCAGGCCGACCAGTGCTTGCGCGCACTCGCGTACCTTGGACAGATGTCCCAGGTCGCCGTAGGTCTCGCCGAGACCGGTCAGGCCCTCGTCCGTGACCACCTCGACGATCGTGCGCAACGCCCAGGGCTCGTGCACTCCGGCGGCGTTCAGCAGAGGCGGATCCTTGAAGGCGACAGGGGTGACGTGGATCTGCCTGATGATCATGTGATCGCCGTCCATGTATGTGAACAAAGGCCAGGTTTGTGGACAGAATGCGGCAACTGTAAGAATCGAGCTGAGAAGGTGTCAAGACTCCGAAGGGCCATTCGATGATCTACGGATACGACCCCAGGACCGGCGAGCCCGTGGGCGCCGGCGTGCCCGAGACCGACCACGCCGGGGTCGACTTGGTCGTCTCCGCCGCCGCGGCCGCGGGCCAGGCATGGCGGGCCACCCCCGCCGACGACCGCGCGGCCGCGCTGGAGGCCGTCGCCGACGCGCTCGACGCGCACGCCGACGAGCTGTGGCGGCTCGCCGACCAGGAGACAGCGCTCGGCGAGGTACGGCTGCGCGGCGAGGTGGGCCGCACCACCGGCCAGTTCAGGTTCTTCGCCCAGGTGATCAGGGACGGAGGTCACCTGGACGCGATCATCGACCACGCCGACCCGCCGCGGCCCGACGTGCGGCGCATGAAGCACCCGCTGCCCGGTGTGGTGGCGGTCTTCGCAGCCAGCAACTTCCCGTTCGCGTTCTCGGTGGCGGGCGGCGACACGGCCTCCGCCCTGGCCGCCGGCTGCCCGGTCGTGGTCAAGGCGCATCCCGGGCATCCCGGCACCTCCGAGCAGGTGGCCAAGCTGGTACGCGGCGCGCTCCCTTACCCGGACCTGCTGGGGCTGGTGCACGGCGTGCAGGCCGGCGCGGACCTCGTGCGTCACCCGGCGGTGGTCGCGGCCGGGTTCACCGGGTCCGTCGCGGGCGGCAAGGCGATCCAGCGGCTCATCGACGAGCGTGAGACGCCGATCCCGTTCTTCGGCGAGCTGGGCAGCGTGAACCCGGTCGTGGTGCTGCCGTCGGCGCCGGCGCAGCAGGTGGCGGCCGGGTTCGCCGCCTCGCTGACCCAGGGCGTGGGACAGTTCTGCACCAACCCGGGGCTGCTGTTCGTGCCCGAGGGAGACGGACTGCGCAAGGCGCTGGCCGAGGCCGTCGAGGGCACCAGCGGCGGGCCGATGCTGGCCGAGCGGATCCGCGACGGTTACCTGGGCGGCCTGGGCCGGCTGGGGCAGCTGCAGCTGCTGGCCGAGGGCAAGCCTGGGGAGGGCGGCTGGTCGGTGACGCCCCAGGTGTTCACCACGGACCTCGACACGTTCGCCGAGAAGCTGCCCGGCATCGGCGAGGAGTGCTTCGGGCCGGCCTCGATCGTGGTCACCTACCGGGAGATCGGCGACCTGCCGCCGGTGCTGGAGCGGCTGGAGGGCTCGCTCACCGCCACCGTGCACGCCGCAGACCCGGGCGAGGCCGAGCCGCTGACCGACGTGCTCGGGCGCAAGGCCGGGCGGCTGATCTGGAACGGCTGGCCGACAGGTGTGGCCGTCACCTGGGCCATGCACCACGGCGGCCCCTGGCCGGCCACGACCACGGCGACCACCTCGGTCGGAGCCACGGCCATCGACCGCTGGCTGGAGCCCACGGCCTACCAGGACTGGCCTGAGGCGCTGCTGCCTGACGAGCTGAAGGACGACAACCCCCTGGGGATCCCGCGCCGCGTGGACGGCGCGCTCGAACGGTGAGTGACGGCCCCGGGCTTGGAGCCCTCCCGTGACCATCGGGAGGACTCCAGACCGGGGGCGACCAGCACGGCAGGTGTGGTCGGCCTCTGACGAGGACGACGGGGCACGGCCGCCGCCGGCCGCGTGCTGTTGTCAGCGCTGGACGGTGGCTGCCACGTACTGAACAGCGGTTCCGCGCCGCTGGTCGGCCTGGTGCGCTACCTGCTCGGCGGTGATGTGCAGCCGAGGTGGGCGGGGCGCCGTCTGGGTCGGATGGTGTGCTCTCTGGTCGGGGTGGCGCCGTCCGGGGTGGCGCCGTCCGGGGTGGCGCCGTCCGGGGTGGCGCCGTCCGGGGTGGCGCCTTCCGGCTGGGGTGGCACTGTCTGGTTGGGTGTGCTGTTCGGCGGATGGTGCGGTGGTTCCGGTGGCGGGTGAGGTGGTACGGGTCAGGGGCCGGCGATGTCGAGGCCGGTGGCGATGATCTTTTCCAGCTCGGCCACGTGCTCCGGCGACGGGTCGACCAGGGGTGGCCGGACGCCGCCCACGTCCAGCCCGCGCAGCCGTACCCCCGCCTTGACCAGTGACACCGCGTACCCCGGCACCTGGTCGCGCAGTTCCACCAGCGGCTTGTAGAAGCCCGTCAGCAGCCGCCGGGTCAGGTCCTCGTCGCCGGAGGTGATCGCCCGGTAGAAGGCCAGCGCGACCTCGGGGGCGAAGGCGAAGGCGGCGCTGGAGTACAGGTTCACTCCCAGCCCTCGGTAGGCGGGCACGGTCAGCTCGGCCGTCGGCAGGCCGTTGAAGAACGTGAAGTCCGGCCCGGCCGACTCGCGCACGGTCAGGATGATGCGCTGGAGCAGGTCCAGGTCGCCCAGCCCGTCCTTGAACCCGATCACCTCCGGCAGCCGGGCCAGTTCGGCGACGGCGGCGGGGGAGAAGCGGGCGTTGTTGCGCTGGTAGATGATGGCCGGCAGGCCGCCCGCCCCGGTGATCTCGCGCACGTAGCGGACCAGGCCGTCCGGTGGGGCGCTGACCAGGTACGGCGGCATGATGAGCAGCCCGTCGGCGCCGTGCGCGGCGGCCGCCTCGGCCTGGGCTCTGGCCTGGGGGAGGGTGCCGCCCGCGCCCGCGAAGACCGGCACCCGCCCGGCCGTGGCGGTCACGGACGCCCGTACGGCGGCGGTGTGGTCGTCGGGGCTCAGGGCGTTGAACTCACCTGTTCCGCACGCGGTGAACACCCCGCCCGCTCCCGCTGTGACCCCGGCGTCGACGTGCCGGCCGAGCACCTGCTCGGCCACGTCGCCGTCGGGACCGTACGGGGTCACCGGGAAGAACAGAACGCCTTGCAGCCGCATCAACGCCTCCTTCTAGCGGATGCCCTCCCGTCGGAGAGTGGCACCCAGCTTGTGGGTGTGGGTGATCACCGCTTCGATGACCCGCTCGATCTGGGCTTGGGGCAGGTCGGCGGGCATCGAGCAGCTGATCGCGTCCGTGGCCGGGATGCGGTAGTCGACCGTGACGGCCACGCAGGCCACGCCGGCGGTGCCCTGCTCGCGCTCGTAGGCCCAGCCCCGGGTGCGGACCCGGTCCAGTTCGCCGGTCAGCCTGCCCAGGTCGGTGATCGTGTGCTCGGTGATGCCGGGCAGCGGGTCCGGGAGCAGGGCCTTGACCTCGTCGTCGGTGAGCTGGGCGAGGAGCACCTGGCCGAGCGCGGTGACGTGGGCGGGCAGCCGCCTGCCGACCCGGGGGATGATGTGGTGCGCGGCGCGTGACTCGCGGGTGGCCAGGTAGAGGACGTGCGCCTCGTCCCTGCGAGCGAAGTGAGCGGTCTGTCCGGTCTCGTCCCGGAGGTCCTCCAGCGTCGCCTGGGCGAACGGCAGGGCAGGGTCCTTGTCCAGGTAGGCGGTCCCGGTCAGCAGCGCGTGCGGGCCGATGCCGAAGGCGGATCTCGCGGCGTCGGTCTCCACCCAGTTGAGCTCCACCAGGGTGCGCATCAGCGCGTGCAGGCTGCTGCGCGGGAATCCGGTGCGCTGCTGCAGCTCCGCCAGGGTCAGGGTGTGCGGGGATGCGGCCAGGGTCTCCAGGATGCGTACGGTCCGCTCGGCGGACTTGACCAACTGCGGCTCCATGCTCGTCCCATCTCGACTGCGGGTTCTGGGCGTCAGCATATGGGATGTCGTCCAGGTATATGGACACCGTCACCCCTTCACCGCCCCGCTCGTGAGGCCGCGCATGAACTGCCGCTGGAACGCGAGGAACGCGATGATCGACGGCAGCAGGGCCAGCAGCGTGGCAGCCAGCAGCACGCCGATGCCCACCTCCTCGTCGGACCGGAGCGAGCGCAGCGCGACGGGCAGCGTCCACATGCCGGCTTCGGGCGCCACGATGAGCGGCAGCAGGTACTGATCCCAGATCATGGTGAAGCCGAACACCCCGATCACGCCGAGCGCGGGCCGGCACAGCGGCAGGATGATGGTGAAGAACGTGCGCAGCTCGCCCGCCCCGTCGATGCGGGCCGCCTCCTCCAGCTCGACCGGCACCTCCTTCATGAACTCGGTCATGACGAGGATGGAGAAGCCCCAGGCGCCGACCGGCAGGATCATGCCCGCGTACGTGCCGATGAGGTTGAGATGGAGCACCGGCAGGTCGGCGAGCACCAGGGAGAGCGGGATCGCGATGATCTCCTCGGGGAGCATCATCGTGGTCAGCATGATGAGCATGACCACGCTCATGCCGCGGAACTTCTTGCGCGCCAGCGAGTAGGCCGCGAAGACGCTCACGATCATCTGCAGCAGCAGCCCGAACCCGACCACCACGAAAGAGTTGAACAGATAGCGGTAGACGTTGCGGTCGGCGGCGTGCACGAAGTTGTCGAAGGTGAACTCGTCCGGCCACCAGGTGAAGGAGGTCGGGTCGAGCGTCTTGTTGAAGGCGCTGATCAGCAGCCCGACCAGCGGCCCGGTGAAGACCACCACCATGCCCGAGTAGAGCAGGATCTTGCCCGCGGTGGCGAACGGCCCGCGCCGCGACTCCAGCCCCAGCGCGCTGTCGAACCTCATCATGCCGACTGCCTCCTGCGCATCAGCTGGACCAGCACGGTCAGCGCGAGCGTCGCCGCGAACAGCACGATCCCGCCGGCGGACGCGATGCCCAGCTCGCCGGTCTGGAAGCCGAGCTTGTAGATGAGCGTCATAAGCACCTCGGACGAGCCGTTCGGCCCGCCGTTGGTGAGCACGTACACCTCGACGAAGACCCGCAGGCCGCGGATGGCCGCGAGCGTGAACAGGATCCAGAACACCGGCCGCAGCGCGGGCAGCGTGATGTGCCGCAGCCGGTGCCAGGTGGACGCGCCGTCCACCGCCGCGGCCTCGTACAGGGTGCGGTCGATGCCGACCAGCCCGGCCAGGAAGATCATCATGTCGTACGGGGTGCCGCGCCAGATGCTCATGATCATGATCGACAGCAGGGAGGAGTCCTCGTCCGCCAGGAACGGCTGCGGGGTGATGCCGGCCCAGCCCAGGATCACGTTGAGCGTGCCGGTGTCGCCCGGGTGGTACATGATCCGCCACACCTCGGCGACCGCGGCCATGGTGACCACGACCGGGAGGAAGGCCGCGGTCCTGACGAACCAGAGATACCGGGCCGGCCCCTCGATGAGCAGCGCGAGACCCAGCCCGAACACCAGCGAGCCGGCCGTGGTGCCCAGCGCCAGCACCAGGCTGTGCCAGATCGCCGAGCGGAAGGCCTCGTCGGTGAGGATGGTCGCGTAGTTGTCCAGCCCGACCCAGGTGCTGTCGATGTAGCGGATCTCCTGGAAGCTCATCATCAGCCCGGTGAACATCGGGATGAACTTGAAGTACAGGAACAGCAGCAGGGCGGGCGCGAGGAAGGCCCAGGCGATCAGCGGCCCCCGCCGGCGCCCCCGGCCGGGCGCCCGGCCGGGGGCCGCCGTCCTCGGCCGCGCCGGGGTCAGCGTCGGGGTCATGATGCCTTTTGGTTCTGCAGTTCCCGGGTCAGCTTGGTGGTGAGCGCGTCCATCTCGGCCTTGACGTCCTGGTCGCAGTCGGCCCACACCGTGTTGATCGCGTCGGCGGAGGTCTGCCGGATCGGCGCCCAGTTCGGCACCGGGTGGGCGTAGACCGCGTCGGCGTAGGCGTCCTGGAACACCTTCCAGCGCGGGTCCTGACGCTCGGCGGCCAGGTCGACCTCGGAGTTGACCGGCAGGCGGACGATCGCGCCGTTGGCGTCCTTGTTCATGCCGATGCGCTGGCCTTCGGCGGAGACGGCGAACTCGGCGAACTTCTTCTGGCCGTCGGTGTTCGGCGAACCGGCCATCAGGTAGACGTTCTCGCCCTCACCCAGCGTGCCGGGGCCGCCCGTCGGGCCCTTGGGCACCGGGTACACCTCGATCTTGTCGGTGCCGACGCTCTCCACGAACCGGGCCAGCACGTACGGGCCGGTCAGGTAGATGCCGCCCTGGCCCTTCTCGAACACCTCGTGGGTGACCGTGGTGTCGTTGCTGACCGCGCCCGGGTTGACGGTCTTGGCGTCGCAGAACTGGTCCTGGAGGAACTGGACCGCCTCGACGGCCTTGGGGTCGTTCGTGACGGCGGTGAACGCTCCGGAGCCGGACGGGGAGACGAAGTCGCCGCCGTTGCCGTAGATGAAGGAGGAGGCGTACCACGAGGCGTAGCCGCGCTTGGTGCCGCCGGGGATGACGAAGCCGGAGGTGTCGTCCTGGCCGTTGCCGTCGGGGTCCTTCTCGGTGAAGGCCTTGGCCAGCGCGGCGAGGTCCTTCCAGGTCTGGGGCACCTCCATGCCGACCTTCTCCCGCCAGTCCTTGCGGGCGATGATGGCGAAGGCCTGGGCGGAGAAGGGCGCCGCCCAGGTCTTGCCGTCACTGGCGGTGGCGGCCTTCCAGGAGAGGTCGGAGAGCTTGTCGCCGCCCGCGAGCGAGGCCCGGTCCACCTCGGTCAGCCAGCCCTGGGTCTGCATGTTGCCGATCTGGGCGGTGTCGTTGATCACGACGTCGGGGAGATCGCGCTGCGCCGCCTGCTGCTGCAGCTTGGTCTCGAAGTCGTCGAAGAGCGCGACCACCTTGGTCGGGATCCCGCTGGCCTTGGTGAACGCCTCGGCCAGGCGCTGCGCCGTCTTGGCCGACTCGGAGTCGGGCGCCTGCCTGATCCAGATCTCCAGCGCGCCGTCCGTGGCCGAGCCCGTTCCCCCGGAGCCGCAGCCTGTCAGCGTAACGGCCAGGGACGCGGCCAGTGCGACCCCGAGCAGACGTCGTGACATGAGACCGCCTCCTGTTCACATATGTGACAAGTGTCGTGGATGTGGGCGAGTCCTGAAAAAAGTAACCAGTGACACACATCACGGTCAATATTCAAGAATGTGAATCTGGACCGGCGTCTTGTACAACGGGGGCATGCGCATACTGATGACCGGCGCCGCAGGGAAAGTCGGCACGCTGCTCCGTCCCCGCCTCGCCCGCGAGGGCCGGACGCTGCGCCTGTCGGACCTGACGCCGCTCGACCCCGGACCCGGCGAGGAACTGGCCGTGGCCGACCTCACCGACGAGCAGGCCATGGCCGCCGCGATGAAGGACGTCGACGCGGTGGTCCACCTCGGCGGCCAGAGCCGCGAGCACCCGTGGGCCGACGTGGTGCGGGCCAACATGGACGGCACCTACGTGCTGATGGAGGCCGCCCGCGCGGCCGAGGTCGGCCACGTGGTGCTGATGAGCAGCCACCACGCCGCCGGCTTCCACACCCGGCCGCCCTCCGGCGGGGAGCTCGCCGACTACGCCTTCCCGCGCCCCGACACGTACTACGGCGTGAGCAAGCTCGTCATGGAAGGTCTCGGCAGCCTCTATCACGACAGGTTCGGCATGCACGTGACCGCCATCAGGCTCGGCACCTGCAACGAGCGCTCCGCCGACACCCGCGGGCTGGCCACCTGGATCTCGCCGGACGACCTGGCCCGGCTGGTCGAGGCCGCGCTCACGGCCACCGGCTTCCACGTCGTGTGGGGGGTCTCCGACAACGCCCGCCGCTGGTGGTCGCTGGAGGAGGCGCGGGCGATCGGGTACGAGTCGCGCGACAGCTCCGAGTCGTACGCCGCCGGGATCATCGCCGAGCAGGGGGAGCCGGACCTGAGCGATCCGGTGCACGACCGGGTGGGCGGGGTCTTCACGCTGAAGGAGCTCGGCGGGGCCTGGTGACGGTTCCTGCTCGATAGCCGCCCCGACCGATCAGGTCAGGGCGGCTGTCGGCATGTCCGGACTCAGTTGACGACCGATGCAACCGGTTGTAGTGAGAATGGCTCAGCGTCAAAATGTTACGAACGCATATCCGCGTTCACCACACATCTGAGCTGCGGAAATGTCGGTAACGATATATCGATAACGGCTTTGTAACACCTGCAAAGGGTTGACGAAACTTTTGGCGTCCTTATAGGAATGCGCTATCCGATCCCGCCGTGCCGGGCTGGGCCTGGAAGAGGGATGTATGTCCGAATCAATCTCTGTCACCCCGGAGCGACGCCGGCGGGCCGGGAACGTGAACGTGCACCGCCGGCGGGAGGCCCGCACCGCCTACGTCTTCCTCGCGCCGTGGTTCATCGGCCTGTTCCTGGTCACCGTCGGGCCGATCCTGGCCTCGCTGTACCTGTCGTTCACCGACTACAGCCTGCTGGAGGAGGCCCGGTGGGTCGGCTGGGACAACTACCGGGAGATGTTCTTCGAGGACACCCGGTTCATCCAGTCGCTCAAGGTCACCACCATCTACGTGGTCGTGTCGGTGCCGCTGCAGCTCGCCTTCGCGCTGGCGCTGGCCCTCGCGCTGGACCGGGGCCTGCGCGGGCTGTCGTTCTACCGCTCGGTCTACTACCTGCCCTCGCTCCTGGGCGGCAGCGTGGCCATCGCCATCCTGTGGCGGAAGATCTTCGGCACCGACGGCCTGGTCAACGCCCTGCTGTCCTTCTTCGGCATCCAGGGGCCCGGCTGGGTCTCCGACCCGGACACCGCGCTCGGCACGCTGATCCTCCTGCACGTGTGGACGTTCGGCGCGCCCATGGTGATCTTCCTGGCGGGGTTGCGGCAGATCCCGCAGAGCTACTACGAGGCGGCCGCGGTCGACGGGGCCACCAAGTTGCGGCAGTTCCGCTCGATCACCCTGCCGCTGCTCACGCCGATCATCTTCTTCAACCTCGTCCTCGAAGTGATCAAGTCCTTCCAGTCGTTCACGCAGTCGTTCATCGTCAGCGGCGGCAGCGGAGGACCGGTCGACTCCACGCTCTTCTACACGCTCTACCTCTACCTGAAGGGCTTCAAGAGCTACGAGATGGGCTACGCGGCCGCCATGGCCTGGGTCCTTCTGCTCATCATCGCCGGGCTCACCGGCGTGAACTTCCTCGCGTCGAAGTATTGGGTCTTCTATGGCGACTCGAAGTAAGCAGGTGCCGCTCCTGTTCCGCCCGGTGCCACGGGGCGGCCGCCTGCTCAAGCACCTGCTGCTGATCGGCTTCGGCCTGGTCATGCTCTACCCGCTGCTGTGGATGATCTCCAGCTCGCTCAAGCCGGAGGACCTCATCTTCCGCGAGCCGGGCCTGTGGCCGAGCGCGGTCACGCTGGACAACTACAGCGAGGGCTGGACGTCGCTGAAGCACACGTTCGGCTACTACCTGTGGAACTCGGCCGTCATCACGGGCCTGTCCGTGCTGGCCAACCTGGTCGCCTGCTCGCTGGCCGCCTACGCGTTCGCCCGGCTGAACTTCCCGCTGAAGAAGCTGTGGTTCGCGATCATGCTGGGTTCGATCATGCTGCCGCACCACGTGACCGTCGTGCCGCAGTACATCGTGTTCGCCAACCTGGAGTGGATCAACACGATCTGGCCGCTGGTGGTGCCCAAGTTCCTGGCCACGGACGCGTTCTTCATCTTCCTGATGGTGCAGTTCATCAGGACGCTGCCGCGGGAGCTGGACGAGGCGGCGGCCATCGACGGCGCGGGCTACTGGCGGATCTTCCTCCAGGTCATCCTGCCGCTGTGCATGCCGGCGCTGGCCACGACCGGCATCTTCACCTTCATCTGGACGTGGAACGACTTCTTCAGCCAGAACCTGTACCTGACCAACTCCGACAACCTCACGGTCGCCGTCGCGCTCCGGCAGTTCCTGGACTCCAGCGGCGAGTCCTCGTGGGGTCCGATGTTCGCGATGTCGATCGTGTCACTGGGGCCGATCTTCGGGTTCTTCCTGGCGGGACAGAAGTACCTGATCCGCGGCGTGGCGACCACCGGCCTGAAGTAGTTCCTCTTCACCCCCTGTAACCCAAGAGGAGGTAGAGCTGTGAACCTCAGCTCTCGCAAGACGATGATGGCCGCCGCGCTTTCGGCGGCCATGCTGACCGCGGCCGCGTGCGGCGGCGGCGACAGCGGCGGCGACGGCGGCGACGGCGGCAAGGTGAAGATCACCTTCGCCTACTGGGGCAGCGACGCGCGGCAGAAGCTGACCGAGCAGGCCATCCAGAAGTTCGAGGAGAAGAACCCGACGATCGACGTCGAGGGCGACTTCTCCAACTGGGACAGCTACTACGAGAAGCTCGCCACCAAGGTCGCCGCCAACGACGCCCCCGACGTGCTGAGCATCGAGATCCGCGGCCTCAGCGAGTACGCCGGCCGCGGCGCGCTGATGGACCTGGGCGGCAAGCTGCCCACCGCCGACCTGGACCAGCAGGTCCTGGCGAGCGGTCAGATCGAGGGCAAGCAGTGGGCCGTCCCGACCGGCGTCAACGCCTTCTCCATGCTGGCCAACCCGGCCGCGCTGGAGAAGGCGAAGAAGGAGCTGCCGGACGACGCCACGTGGACCTGGGACCAGTGGGTCACACTGGCCCAGGAGATCTCGGCCACGGGCGCCGTCACCGGCGCCGAGTACAACTTCAACCCGGCCTGGCTGCAGATCTACGCGGCCCAGCGCGGCGAGAAGTTCTACGACGGCACCAAGATCGGCATGTCGACCGACACGATCAAGTCCTGGTGGGCCATCCACCAGAAGCTCATCGAGACCAAGGGCTCGCCCGACGCCGCCAAGAGCGAGGAGATCGGCGACACCGGTCCCGAGCAGTCGCTGCTCGGCACCAACGCGGGCGCCATGGGCATGTGGTGGAGCAACCAGCTCAACGCCCTGACGAAGTCGTCCGGCCAGGACATGACGCTGCTGCGGATGCCCAAGGCGGAGGGCGCCACCACCAGCGGCATGTTCCTGCAGCCCGCCATGTTCTACGCCGCCTCGGCCAAGACCGAGCGCGCGGCGGAGGCGGGCAAGTTCATCGACTTCCTGGTCAACGACCCCGACGCGGCCGGCATCCTGCTGAGCGACCGCGGCCTGCCCACCAACGCCAAGGTGCTCGCCGCCGTCAAGGACAAGCTCCCGGCCGCCGACCAGAAGACCCTGGACTTCATCGACGAGGTCAAGAGCGAGCTGAGCCCGATCGAGGCCCCGCCGAAGGGCGCCCTGGAGATGGAGGACATCCTGGAGCGCGCCAGCGAGGAGGTCGTGTTCGGCCGGGCGACCCCGGACGAGGCCGCGGCGAAGTTCCTCCAGGAGGCGAACGCCGCCATCGCCGGCTGACCAGCCGGCGACCGGCCGGGGGCGCCCCGCCCCCGGCCGCCACCGCGACCCGGGGAGAGAGCACGTGAGCACCAGGTACGCCTTCGTCGGTCTCGGCCACCGCGCGCAGCTGTACGTCGACGCGCTGCTGGGCGACTGGCGGGACACCGGGACCATCGTCGGCCTGTGCGACGTCAACACCACGCGCATGGCCTACTACGCCGAGCGGATCGGCGGCCCGGTGCCGTGCTTCGCGCCGGACGAGTACGGCAAGATGCTGGAACTGGCCGACGCCGTGGTCGTGTGCACGGTCGACGCCACCCACGCCCGCTACGTCGTCGCCGCCCTCGACGCCGGGCTCGACGTCATCGTGGAGAAGCCGCTCACCGTCGACGCCGAGGGCTGCGCCGCCATCGCCGAGGCGGCCGAGCGCAACCCCGGCAAGCTGGTGGTCACCTTCAACTACCGCTACTCGCCGCGCAACTCGGCCGTGAAGCGACTCCTCGGCGAGGGGGCGATCGGCGAGGTCACGTCCGTGCACTTCGAGTGGGCGCTCGACACCATCCACGGCGCCGACTACTTCCGCCGCTGGCACCGCGAGCGCGCCAACTCCGGCGGGCTGCTCGTGCACAAGTCCACCCACCACTTCGACCTGGTCAACTGGTGGCTCGGCGCGGCCCCGGAGCTCGTCTTCGCCCAGACCGACCTGCGCTTCTACGGCCAGGCGCGGCCGCGGGGCCCGCGACCGCCGCGCGGCCAGGGCGCTCCTGGGCTGGGCAGCGACCCGTACATCCTGGACATCTCCCAGGACGAGCGGCTCAAGCGGCTCTACCTGGACGCCGAGCACGAGGACGGCTACATCCGCGACCAGGACGTCTTCGCGCCCGGGGTGACCATCGACGACACCATGGCGGTGCTGGTCCGCTACGCCGACCGGGCGGTGCTCACCTACTCGCTGACCGCGCACGCGCCGTTCGAGGGGTACCGGGTGGCGTTCAACGGCACGGAGGGGCGGATCGAGCTGGAGGTGTGCGAACGCGCCTGGACCCCGCCGCACGCCGCCGTCGACCCGAGCGCGGCGAGCAAGGAGCGCGCGGCCGGCTCCTGGGAGCGGCTCGTCCTGCACCGCCACTGGCGGGAGCCGGAGGAGGTGCCGATCGACCGGGGCGCGGGCGGCCACGGCGGCGGTGACCGGCTGCTGCTGGACGACGTCTTCCGCGGCCCAGGCGACGACCCGCTCGGCCGCCCTGCGGGTTACCGGGACGGCATCCGCAGCGTGCTGGTCGGCGTCGCGGCCACCCGCTCCGCCGACACCGGCCAGCCCGTCCGCCTCACGGCCGGCGGCACCCGGATCGCCGACGTCTGATCCGTACGAGATGCGACATCTAGGGGAGTTCTCGGGGCTCGCCGACGTGGCCGGGAGGCAGTGGGAGCTGTTCCCGGACGCGTCCGCCGGGCCGGAGCTGCGGACCGTCGCGCGGGAGGCCGTCGGGACGCTCGACCTGACGGCCCGGGACGTACGGGTGGAGCGCACCTGGACGGCGGACGGCCTGGACGGCGAGGAGCTGTCCTGGGACGTCGGCTACGGTCCGCGCACCCGCGCCTACCTGCTCAGGCCGCGCGGCCACCGGGGAACGCTCCCCGGCGTGGTGGCCCTGCACTGCCACGCGGGCATGAAGTGGGCGGGCAAGGAGAAGATCGCCGACGGGCCCGAGCCGCCCACGCCGGAGGTGCGGCGGCTCCGCGGCGAGCTGTACGGCGGCCGGGCGTTCGCCTCCGAGCTGGCCGGGCGCGGCTTCGCGGTGCTGGCGCACGACGTGACCGGCTGGGGGAGCCGCCGGTTCCCGCTCATGGACATGCCGGAACGGGTGACGG
Organism: Nonomuraea sp. CA-218870; assembly: GCF_050936535.1. Classification (NCBI taxonomy): domain Bacteria; kingdom Bacillati; phylum Actinomycetota; class Actinomycetes; order Streptosporangiales; family Streptosporangiaceae; genus Nonomuraea; species Nonomuraea sp. CA-218870. The sequence goes on from NZ_JBNJMN010000001.1 coordinate 2,509,813, forward strand.
CCCTGGCGGCGGACCCGGAGCTGTCGGAGGCCGACCGCTACGACGTGGCCGCCGGTCACCACGAGCACGTGCTGGAGAAGTACTGCAGGCTGCTGGGCACGTCGTTCGCGGGCGTGGTGGCGGGCGAGGACCTGGCCGCGGCGGCGTACCTGCGCGGGCGGCCCGACATCGGCCCGGTCGGCTGCGCCGGCCTGTCGGGCGGCGGGCTGCGGGCGGCGCTGCTGGGCGCGTTCGACCCCGGAATCCGGGCGGTCGTGGTCGCCGCGATGACGTCGTCCTACGCCGACCTGCTCGACGGGTACGTGGCCTCGCACACGTGGATGCTGTTCCCGCCCGGCCTGTCCCGGGTCTGCGACTGGCCCGCGCTGGTCGCGTCCGGAGCACCGCGGCCCCTGCTGGCGCTGTACGCGGGAGACGACCGGCTGTTCCCCGGGCGGGGGATGCGCCGCGCCCACGAGGCCATCGCCCGCCGCTACACCGGCGGCGGATACGAGGGCGTCTTCTTCGACGTCCCGCACCGCTTCGACGTGCCGATGCAGGAGCACGCCTTCACCTGGCTGGCCGCTCGGCTCAATCCGGCTTGAGAGGACGGTCACCGGTCGAGATCGGTGAACCCGGGCCCGGCGTGGCACCGCGCCGGGCCGGGGGCGTCAGCGGCCCGCGGCCAGCTCGGCCGCCTCCTGGCGGGACAGGCGTCCGTCGACCACCACGACGGACACCTTCCGGTCCAGCCGGTCACCGAACGTCAGCGGCGTGTCCCAGGCCAGCGCCGTGCCGACGCCCGGGTACTCGGCCACCCGGACGAACCAGGGGTCGCTGCCCTGGACGAACAGGAGCGTCCACGCCTCCGACGACAGCGCCAGCCACGGCGCCCGCGAGCCGTGCACCCGCTCCTCGCCCTCGGCCGCCGCGGTGAACACGCGTAACCCCGGCGAGCCCGCCGGCGCGCGCCAGAAGAACCCGCCGTAACCGGCGCCCGCCCGCCCCTTGGTGGCCGAGCTGCGCACCGTCAGCGGCGCCCCGGTCAGGTTGTGCAGGGTGAAGCCGAACTCCAGCACCCACCCGCGCGCCGCCGGGCGGGCCCGCACCGTCCGCTCCTCCCGCACCAGCGCCTCCTCCCCGGGCCGCTGCCACAGCAGCGTCTCGATGAAGCCGGCGGGGTGGCGCTCGGTGAAGGCCACGTGCCGCTGGACGCCGTGGTCGTCGAGCCAGGCCGGGCCCCGGTCGCGGACGTAGGTGCGCCCGCCCCAGAAGTTGCGCCCGCCCAGGTCCGTCACCGCCACCCCGGCCCCGAGATGGTGCGGGTGGTCGTCGGGCCGCAGCTCGGTCACCACGGCGCCGCCGAGGGTGCGCACCGGGTGCAGGTAGGGGCGGGGCGCGGCGGTCAGCGGCAGGTCGGGACTGGTCACGTACTCGGCGACGGGCAGGCCGCGCACCACCAGCGGCGTGGCCCAGCCGAGGCCCAGCTCGGAGAAGAGCGCGAGCTTCGCGGCGCACGCGTCGACGGCGGCGGCGATGCCCGGCAGCACCCGGCCCTCGCCGGACAGGTCCTGGTGGTCGTCGGCGATCGGCAGAGGGTCGGGCGCGAGCCTGATCGCCTCCATCACCTCCATGAACCCGCCCGTGCGCCGGATCGGCGCCAGCAGCGGGACGCCAGACCGCACGTGCTCGACCAGGTTGACCAGCAGGTCGGTGCGGCCGTAGCGGCGCGCGGGCCCGTCGTCCACCCGTACCTCGTCCATCGTGTAGACGAACCGGACGCGCCCCCTGTCGCCGTGCACGAGCACGTACGGCTCGTCGCGCTCGGCCGCGCAGAGCGTGACCGCGGCCACCAGCGGGGTGCCGTCGGCGAGGGTGACCCGGACGGCGGAGGTGTCGTCGGACTCGATCCGGTTGGCGTGGAACAGCTCGGTCTCCGCCGACGCGATCGCGCCGCGCTCGTCAGCCCCGGCCACGGCCAGCGCGGTGGCCAGCGCGTGCGCGAACGGGTTCGTCAGCGCGCCGTCGACCACGTCCACCCCGTCGAGCACCCGCCGGCCCGCCCACGGGCTGCGGGTGAAGTACGCGGCCGGGCGCGGCCACGAGCCGCCCACGCCGATGCCGGTGACGCGGCCGATCGCGCCGCTCGCGATCAGCTCGCGCACCGCGGGCACCGCCGCCGAGCCGAGGCTCTGGAAGCCGACCTGGCAGGCCAGCCCCGCCTTGGCGGCGGCCCGCTCCATCCGGTCGAAGTCCGCCAGCGTGGCCGCCGTCGGCTTCTCCACCAGCACGTGCGCGCCCGCCTCCAGCGCGGCCAGCGCCAGCTCGGCGTGGGTCGGGATGGGCGTGGCCAGGATCGCGATCTCGGCGCCGGTCCGTGCGATCAGGCCGGGCAGGTCGGCCGAGATCTCCGGGGAGCCGAGCCCTTCCAGGCTCTCCGGCGGGACCGGTCGCACGTCGCAGACCCCGGCCAGCTCGACCAGCCCGGTCAGCCGGCGCAGCCGGTCGAGATAGTGGGAGCCGAAGCCCTGGGCTCCGGCCAGCACGACACGCATGTCACCTCCAGCGCAGGCCGAGGCCCCGGTGTTCGCCGGCGCGCAGCTCCGCGCCGTCCATCCGGACAGGGTACGGCTCGGCGAGCAGCCCCAGCGCGGCGAACGAGGCGTCCTCGACGTCCTCGGCCATGGACGGCAGCGGCAGCGTCAGCGCCAGCTGCCCCGACAGGTCCGGCAGCAGGTGCGGGTGGACCGGCACGTCGAAGGCGCGCGCCAGCTCCGCGATCCGCAGGAACGGGGTGATGCCGCCGACCCTGACCACGTTCGGCTGCACGACGTCGCAGGCCCCGGCCACCAGCAGGTCGCGGAAGCCGTAGACGGTGTAGACGTTCTCGCCGACCGCGATCGGCACGTCCACCGACCGGCGCAGCTCCACGTGCGCCGCCACGTCGTCGGCCGGCAGCGGCTCCTCCAGCCAGTGCAGACCGTACGGGGCGAGCGCCTCGGCGGCGCGCCGGGCCCGGTGCAGGTCCCAGCGCTGGTTGGCGTCCACCATCAGCAGCGTCTCCGGGCCGATCACCTCACGGACGGCGGCCACCCGGGCCACGTCCTCGCGCAGGTCCGGCCGGCCCACCTTGATCTTGACCCCGGGCAGGCCGGCGGCCTTCCATCGGCCGGCCTGCGCCACCAGCTCGTCCAGCGGGTAGTGCAGGTTGACCCCGCTTCCGTACACCGGGACGGAGTCCCTGCGGCGGCCCAGCACGTCGACCAGGCCGCGCTCGCCGCAGCGCAGGTCCCACAGCGCCAGGTCGACGCCGGCCAGCGCGATCGTGGTGATCCCGCCCGGCCCGGCCTCGCGCAGGTGCCGCCAGAGCCGGTCCCACACGACCTCGGGATGCGGGTCCAGGCCGATCAGCGCGTCGCGGACGTCGTGCTCCAGCAGCGCCCGCACCGCGTGCGCGCCGATCTGCGGCGTCCAGGAGAACCCGGTGCCCACCCGGCCGTCGGCGAGCGCGACCTCGACGACCAGGACGTGGTTGGCGGGCACGTCCGGCCCCCAGGGACGGCGCAGCGCGACCGTGCGCGGCGTGACCGTCAGATCGCGGATCACGGCGTGCCGATCAGTGAACGCCCGTGCTTGATCAACGCTTCGAGCTCGGCCACGTCCTCGGGCGCGGCGTCGACCAGCGGCGGCCGGACCGGCCCCACGTCCAGGCCGCCCAGCCGCACCCCGGCCTTGACCAGCGCGACCGCGTACCCGGGCACCTTCGAGCGCAGCCGCACCAGCGGCTCGTAGAACTCGGTCAGCAGCCGGTGGTCGCCGTTGAGGTACGCGTTCGCGATCTCGGGTGCGAAGGCGAAGACCGCCGATGAGTACAGCTCGACGCCGATTCCCCGGTAGGCGCCCATGGTCAGCTCGGCCGTCGGCAGGCCGTTGAAGAACGTGAAACCGTCGCCCACCTCCCTGCGCACCGCCAGCACCGAGCGCTGGATGAGGTCGATGTCGCCCAGGCCGTCCTTCAGCCCGACCACGCCCGGCACCCGGGCCAGCTCGACGACCTGGTCCGGGTCGAGCACCACCGGGCCGCGCTGGTAGACGATCACCGGCAGGATCGCCGCGATCGCCCGCACGTACGCGACGAACCCCTCGGCCGTGCCCCTGGCCAGGTAGGGCGGCATCAGCAGCAGCCCGTCGGCGCCCGCCTCGCGCGCCGCCCTGGCCTGCGCCAGCGCGGCGCCGAACGGCCCGCCCGCGCCCGCGAACACCGGCGCCCGACCGCGGGCCGTCCGGACCGCGACCCGGACGGCGGCGGCGTGCTCGGCCTCCGACAGGGCGGGGAACTCGCCGGTGCCGCAGGCCGCGAACACCCCGCCGGGGCCGTGGGCGAGCCCGCGCGCGAGGTGCTCGGCCAGGACCCCCTCGGCCAGGTCTCCCGACGGGGTGAAGGGGGTGACGGGGAAGAAGAGGACTCCGGTGAGGTGCATCAGATCTCCAGTTCGGTACGCCAGCTGCGCTTGGCGGTCCAGCCGAGCAGCCGGGCGGCCTTGGCCGAGGTGAAGGCGGGCAGGCTGCCGGTGAGCGCGGCGGCCTGGTCGGTCGTGCCGGGCATCACGGCGGGGAGCAGGTCGGCGAGCGGGCGGCGGGCCAGCGCGTCGGCGGCGCCGGCGAAGAACACCTCGCCGTTGGGCAGGCCGGGCAGCCGTTCGACGAGGGTGGCGATCATGTCGGCGGCGTCCCTGGCGTCGATGTAGTTGAACAGGGAGACGCCGGCGACCTCCGGCCGGTCGAGACGTTCGAGGATGGTGTGGCCCGACTGGGTGGGAGCCCCCGCCCACTCCTCGGGCGCCACCACGAAGCACGGCCGCACGGCCGCGAACCGCGTCTCGCGGGAGCGTGCGAACGACGCCATCGTCTGCTCGGCCACGACCTTGGACAGGCTGTAGGCGTTCCACGGCGCGGTCGGGTGGTCCTCGTCGATCGGCAGATAGCGGGGCGACCAGCCGGACGGCGACCCGTACCCGATCACCGTCGGGCTGCTGGCGACCACGACCCGGCCCACGCCGGAGTTGCTCGCCGCCTCGCACACGTTGAAGGCCAGTTGCGTGTTGGTGCGGAAGATCACGCCCTCGGTGCGGCTGAACGGGGTCGCGATCGCCGCCAGGTGGATCACCACGTCGGGCCGGAAGCGCGCCATCACGTCGTACGTCTCGCCCAGGTCGGTGAGGTCGGCCGGGAGGGAGGCCGCAGCCTCGTCCGGGGTGCCGGCGGTGACGTCGACGCCGATCACTTCGTGACCTGCCTGCGCCAGCCAGGTGACCAGGCTGCGCCCCAGCCTTCCGGCGCTGCCCGTCACCAATGTTCGTGTCATCGCTCGTTCACCCTTCCGCAGGGATCGTGGACCGCAACCGGTTGCAAAAAGTATTGAGGCGTCGCTGGGAGAACGTCAAGCCGCCTCATCCCGGGCTGCGGTATCGACGCTGGCCCCGTGGGCGGTAAGGTGAGTTTCCGGCGCATGGCCCCCGCGACGGGGATCCGTTGACATGGATACAAGCGCTTGCATTAATGTACAGTGCATGCTCGGAGGCCCAGCGTGGCGGTGACGATTCGTGACGTGGCGGAGGCATCAGGCGTGCACGTCTCCACGGTGTCGCGCGCGTTCTCCGCGCCCCATCTGGTCAATCCGGTGACCCGCACCCGCGTGCTCGCCGTCGCCGAGGACCTCGGCTACCGGCCCAACCGGGCCGCCCGCGCGCTCACCACGGGGCGCACCCACAACCTCGGCCTGATCGTGGCCGACATCGCCAACCCCTTCTTCCCGCCCCTCATCAAGGCCGCCCAGGCGCAGGCCAGGCTCCGCGACTACCACGTGTTCGTGGCCGACACCGACGAGGACCCGCAGGTCGAGGAGGAGCTGATCCAGACCCTCACCAAGCAGGTCGACGGCGTGCTGCTGTGCAGCCCCCGGCTCACCAACAAGACGATCGAGCGCCTGCGCGAGGAGGTGCCGTTCGTGGTGGTCAACCGCAGGGTCAAGGGCATGCCCACGGTGCTCATGGACGTCGGGCGCGGGGTCAGGCTCGCCGTCGAGCACCTGGCCGCGCTCGGCCACCGCAGGCTCGCCCTGGTGACCGGGCCCAGCGGGTCGTGGACCAGCAAGGAGATGCAGGCGGCCGCCGCCGCCATGAGCGGGGCCGACGTCACCTTCCTGGGGCCCAACCCGCCCACCGAGCTCGGCGGCCTGGCCGCCGTCACCGACGTCATCGCCTCGGGCGCCACGGGGGTGCTCGCCTACAACGACCTGGTCGCGATCGGCCTGATCGAGGGCCTGGCCGAGCGGGGCGTCGACGTGCCGGGTGACCTCAGCGTGATCGGCGTCGACGACATCGTCCCCGGCCGCCTGAGCCGCCCCAAGCTGACCACCATCGCCATGCCGACCGCCGCCGCCGGCCGCATCGCCGTCGACCTGCTGCTCGGCTCGGTCGACTCCGAGGCCACCAGCGGCGTCACCGTGCTGGAGACCAGCCTGATCGTCCGCGAATCAACGGGAGAGGCACACTCATGATCTTCGGAACGCTGCCCTCGGGGGAAAGCGTCGAGCGCCACGAACTGTCCTCGGGGCGCCTGCGCGCGGCAGTGCTCTCGTACGGCGCGATCCTGCAAACGCTTGAAATCGACGGCGTCAATGTGGTGCTGAGCCTGCCGACCCTGGCCGACTACCTGACCCGCAGCCGCTACTTCGGCACCGTGGTCGGCCGCTACGGCAACCGCATCGCGGGCGGCCGCTTCACCCTCGACGGCGTCGAGTACCACCTGCCACTCAACAACGGCCCCAACAGCCTCCACGGCGGCACCGAGGGCTTCGACAGCAAGGTCTGGGAGGTCCGCGACGTCACAGGCTCGGCCGTCACGCTCGCGCTCACCAGCCCCGACGGCGACCAGGGCTATCCCGGCACGCTGACCGCCACGGTCACCTACACGCTCGACGGCGACGCGCTGCGCATCGACTACACCGTCGAGACCGACGCGCCCACCGTGGTCAACCTGACCAACCACTCCTACTTCAACCTGGCCGGCGGCGGCGACGTGCTCGGCCACGTGGTCCGCATCGACGCGGCCCGCTACCTGCCGGTCGACGACGACAAGATCCCCACCGGCGAGCTCGCCCCGGTGGAGGGCACCGTGTTCGACTTCACCACGCCGCACGCGGTCGGCGAACGGTTCGACGGCGCCTACGACCACTGCTTCGTGCTCGACGGCGACATGACCGTGACCGACCCGGCCGGCGGACGGACCATGGAGGTCACCACCACCGAGCCAGGCGTCCAGTTCTACGCCGGCGGCATGCTCGACGGCGACGCCACCCCGTACGGCCCGCACGCCGGGCTCTGCCTGGAGACGCAGCACTTCCCCGACTCGCCCAACCAGCCGGAGTTCCCCTCGACCGTGCTGCGCCCCGGCGAGCGCCGCACCTCGACGACCACCTACCGCTTCCCCGGCTGATCAGCGCCGGGCCGGCGTCGCCCGCAGAACCAGCAGCGCCACGTCGTCCCTCGACGGGGACGCGGAGAAGGAGGCGACCGCCTGCCTGACCCGTTCGGCGACGGCGGCGGCGTTCAGCCCGCCGCACCCCGACAGCAGCTTGGCCAGCCCGTCGTCGTCGTCGAGCAGCCGCCGGCCGTCGCGCCGCTCGGTCACCCCGTCGGTGACGCACAGCAGCACGTCCCCGGGCGCCAGCTCGAACGACTCCACGCGGAACCGCGCGTCCGCCTCGATGCCGAGCAGCAGCTGCGGCGTGGTGACCGCCTGCTCCACCCGGCCGTCGGCGCGCAGCAGCAGGGGCGGCACGTGCCCGGCCGAGGCGATCGCGCACCGCGCGCCGCCCCGCGGCAGCGGGGTCAGCTCACCGCAGAGCAGGCTCAGGAACCGGTCATCCTCGTCCTCCTCCAGCAGGGTCTGGTTGAGCCGGTCGAGGATGTCGGCCACGGTGTAGTGCTCCTTGGCAAGCAGGCGCACGGCGTGCCTGGCCAGCCCGGTGACGGCGGCCGCCGCGGGCCCGCTGCCGCAGACGTCGCCGAGCGCGAAGTATCCGTGGCCGGCCACGGTGAACAGGTCGTAGAAGTCGCCGCCGACGTCCGCGCCCTCCTCGGCCGGCTCGTACACGACCGCGGACTCCAGCCCCGGGACGGGCGCCATCGGCACCGGCAGCAGGCTGCGCTGCAGCACCTTCGAGGTGGTGGCCTGGCGGGCGTAGAGCATGGCCGTGTGCAGGTTGAGCGCGATCAGGCGGCACAGGTCGGCGAGCAGGGCCGCCAGCTCCAGCGGCAGCGCCGGCTCCCGGCGGCCGATCACCAGCGCGCCGTGCGACCTGCCCTGGGCCTGCAGCGGGAAGGACAGCACGCTCTCCCGGGTGACCGGCCAGACGACCTCGTCCAGCGGCGAGCGGGGGATGGCGGGCAGGCAGGCGCGCAGCTCGGCGTTGTGCCGCTGCTCGCTGTGCCACACGTGCGCCAGCCGGGTCATGCCCGCCAGGTCGGTCAGGTAGACCGCGGCCCAGGTGGCGAGCCTGGGCACCACGAGCTGGGCCGCCAGCGCCGCGATCAGCTCCTCGTCTCGCGCGCCCGCGAGCAGCTCGCCCGCCTCGGTGAGGAACGACAGCCGCCCCCGCTGCGTCCGGTCCCGCTCGGCCAGCCGCCGCCGGTGCAGGGCGCCGGCCACCTGGTCGGCGATGTGCCGCAGGCTCGCGGAAAGATCCTGGTCGAACCGGCCGGGCTCGGCGGCGGTCACCGCCAGGTGGCCGATCACCTCGTCCGCCACCACCAGCGGCGCGCAGGCCAGCGACCTGGCCCGCAGCAGCCCGGCCAGCTCGGCGTCGGCGGCCGGCAGGTCCTCGACGACCGCGGGCGCGCGCCGGTCGGCGGCGAACGCGCCCGCCGCGGCGACGCTCACCGCCCCGGCGGCGGCGCCCGCCCCCGCCGCCACCGTGAACCGGTCGGAGCCCGCGCGCAGCAGCACGTACCCGGCGTCGCCCGCGCCGGCCAGCTGGACGACGCGCGCGATCGTGTCGAGCAGCTCGGGGAGCGGGCCGTCCCGGTCGAGCAGGTCCTCGATGCGCCGGCCCGCCTCCCGCCGGGCGGGCGGCGATGGCGAGGCCAGCACGAACCCGTGGTCGCCGCCCACCACCATCCAGATCGCCCGCCGGTCCCCGGGCGAGCCTCCGGTGCGCAGATGGGAGACGTAGACCGGGACCAGCCGGCCGTCGCGGTGGCGCATCCGCGTCTCGCCGCGCCAGCGGCCGAGCGCGAGCGTGTCGGACAGGGCCGGTGCGTGCGGGCCGTGACCGCGCCAGTCGACCAGTTCCTCCAGCGGCCGGCCGACGGCCTGCCGTCCCGTCCAGCCGAGCAGGGACTCGGCGTCGGCGTTCCAGGAGATCACCCGGCCGCCCGCGTCGGCGACCAGCACCGCCACCCGCAGCGCGTCGACCGGCTCGCGCGGCGACGGCACCGCGGGGGAGGGCGGCTCCTGCGCGCCGTCGACCTCCATCCGCACCCAGACCCGCTTCACCGTCCTGGTGTACGTGACGCCCCAGGCGTCGGCCAGCATGCTCGCCAGCGCCAGGCCGCGCCCGGAGGTGGCCTCCGGCCCGGCGGGGGCGGGCTCGGCCAGGAGACCCCGGCCCGGACGCCGGTCGTCGACCTCGATCTCCAGCCTGGGCGGCACCGCCCCGGCGTCCAGCCGGCAGGTGAGCTCGACGCCGGTGCCGGCGTGCACCACCGCGTTGGTGACGAGTTCGCTGGTCAGCAGCACGGCGTCCTCCGCCAGGTGGCCCAGGCGCCATGCGCCGAGCACCTGGCGGACGAACCGCCGCGCTGCCGCCGGGGCTTGGGGCGTGCCGTCGAAGGCGGTGCTCGACACCTGGGTCGTCTCCACTGCGCGTCCTAGGGCATCACTCGATGTGGCGATCCGGTCACTCTCAGAGTGGCAGACGGGCCGCCCGGGATTCCGCCACTTCGACGAAGGGGGCGGGACTCGCGGCGCGTCCCGGGGGCGGGGGGCGTCTCCGGGTGTCCGCGACGCGGTCTTTCGACATGATCCGGCGATCCCCGGCGCGTCCCGGTGCTTTCGCGGCAGTATCCGACGTACCTTTGGCACCATGGCCACCCGTACGCCGAAAAGCGCATCGAAGGGGCCGGCGAAGCGGTCGCCCTCGTCTCGCTCGACTCCCCCGAAGCGGGGAGCCACGTCCGCGGGGCGGTCCAGGGCGAAGGGGGCGGGGCCGGCGCGCAAGGCTCCCCTGACGCACCAGGACCCGATCAGCTGGGTGTTCACCATGATCGGCAAGCTGGTCGTGGGGCTGTGGATGCTGCTCGCCAACGGCATCGGCAGCACCGCGAGGGCGCTGGGCAAGAACGCCAGAGACCTCGACCCGGTCCACCGGCGCGACGGCGTGGGCCTGGCCGTCCTCGCCGGGGCCGTCGTCCTGGCGGCCATGACCTGGCGCGACACCAGGAGCGGCGTCTCCGACGTGGTCCACACCGTCGTGCACGCCGTGTTCGGCTCGCTGGCGTGGGCGCTGCCGCTGCTGCTCGGCCTGCTGGCCTGGCGCTACCTGCGTCACCCCGACCAGAACGCCGACACCGGCCGGATGGTGATCGGGTGGAGCGCGCTGCTCGTCGGCGTCCTCGGCGTGATCCACGTCGCCAACGGCACCCCCTATCCCGCGGGCGACGCGAACAACACGATGGAGAAGGTGTCGCAGGCGGGCGGCCTGATCGGGTTCATCGTGTCCGCGCCGCCGATGAGCATCCTGCCGCCGTGGATCACGATCCCACTGCTGCTGCTCCTGTCCGGGTTCGGCGTGCTGGTGATCACGGCCACGCCGGTGCACCGCATCCCCGAGCGGCTGGCCGAGCTGCGCCACCTGCTCTTCGAGCGGCAGACGCCGGAGGGCGGGCCCGCGCCGCAGCCGAGGAAGCGCACCCGGCCGAAGAAGCCCGCCGCCGAGGGCGAGGACTCGGTCAAGCCGTACGACACGCCCGTCCTCTCGGAGAAGGAGAAGCGCGAACGGCACTCGCCGGAGATCGTCCCCGGGCTCACGGACGAGGAGGAGCCGCCGTCCCCTGAGCCCGTCGTCAGGCCGCCTGAGCCGCCGCAGCCGACCCCGGCGCCGCGCAAGGTGGAGCAGCTCGTACTCTCCCCGCAGGCCGGCCCGTACCAGCTGCCTGACCTGCAGCACCTCAAGCCGGGCACCGCGCCCAAGCCGCAGACCAAGGCCAACACGGTCGTGGTGAACGCGCTGACCAGCGTGCTGGAGCAGTTCGCCATCGACGCCCAGGTGATCGGCTTCACCCGCGGTCCGACCGTGACCCGCTACGAGATCGAGCTGGGACCCGCGGTGAAGGTGGAGAAGGTCACCGCGCTCACCAAGAACATCGCCTATGCCGTTAAATCGGCCGATGTCCGGATTTTGTCCCCGATCCCCGGCAAGTCAGCGATCGGGGTCGAGATCCCGAACGCCGACAAGGACCTGGTCGCGCTCGGCGACGTGCTCCGCGCCCAGGTCGCCCAGGCCGACCACCACCCGATGATCGTCGGACTGGGCAAGGACGTCGAGGGCCGCACGATCGTGGCCAACCTGGCCAAGATGCCCCACCTGCTCATCGCCGGCGCCACCGGCGCGGGAAAGTCCGTCTGCGTCAACGGCCTGATCACCTCCATCCTCATGCGCGCCACCCCCGACGAGGTGCGCATGGTCCTCGTCGACCCCAAGCGCGTCGAGCTCTCCGTGTACGAGGGCATCCCCCACCTGATCACCCCGATCATCACCAACCCGAAGAAGGCCGCCGAGGCCCTCGAATGGGTGGTGGGCGAGATGGACCGCCGCTACGACGACCTGGCAGCCAGCGGCTTCCGCCACATCGACGAGTTCAACAAGGCGGTACGGGCCGGCAAGCTCACCCCGCCGCCCGGCAGCGAACGCGTCTACCAGCCCTACCCGTACCTGCTGGTGATCGTGGACGAGCTGGCCGACCTCATGATGGTGGCCCCGCGCGACGTCGAGGACTCGATCGTGCGGATCACCCAGCTCGCCCGCGCGGCCGGCATCCACCTGGTCATCGCCACCCAGCGGCCGAGCGTGGACGTGGTCACCGGCCTGATCAAGGCCAACGTGCCGTCCCGGCTGGCGTTCGCGGTCTCCTCGCTGACCGACTCGCGGGTCATCCTCGACCAGCCGGGCGCCGACAAGCTGGTCGGCCAGGGTGACGCGCTGTTCCTGCCGATGGGGGCCAGCAAGCCGATCCGCATCCAGAACGCGTTCGTCTCCGAAAAAGAGATCGCCGAGATCGTCACCCACTGCAAGCAGCAGATGCAGGTGGAGTACCGCCATGACGTGACCGTCGCGGCCGGCGCCAAGAAGGAGATCGACGAGGACATCGGCGACGACCTCGACCTGCTCATCCAGGCCGCCGAGCTGATCGTCACCACCCAGTTCGGCTCGACCTCGATGCTCCAGCGCAAGCTGCGCGTCGGCTTCGCCAAGGCCGGGCGGCTGATGGACCTGCTGGAGAGCCGCGAGGTCGTCGGCCCCAGCGAGGGTTCCAAGGCCCGCGAGGTGCTGGTGAAACCGGATGATCTGCCCGGATTGCTGGCTGACCTGCGTGGCGAATGACCCCAATGCCCACTTCCCCATTGGTAACTGTTTGAATAGGAGCTAATACGCTCCGTCGTGGGGGAAGGCGGTTGCCGTGCAGGAGCAGAGCATCGGAGCAACGTTGGCGGCGGCTCGGCAGTCTTCAGGGCTGACGGTCGAGCAGCTGAGCCAGATCACGCGCATTCGTGAGGCGATCATCAAGGCGGTCGAACGCGACGAGTTCGCCGAGTCGGGGAACGACTTCTACATCAGGGGGCACGTCAAGACCATCGCCAGGGCCGTGGGCCTCGATCCCGAGGCCGTGGTGCACCGCTACGACCAGGAGCACGGCGGGGCGCCCAAGCCGGTCAGGGCCGCGGCGGTGTTCCAGACCGACCGCATGCTCAGGCTGGCCGAGCGGCGCGGGCCCGGCTGGACCACGGCGCTGGCGGTCGCGCTGGCGGTGGTGGTCGTGTTCGGCGTGGTCAAGGTGCTGGGCGGGGCGTCCGACCAGGTGCGCACCGCCCGCGGCGAGCGGCCGGCGGCCAGCGTGCCGCCCAACTCGCCGTTCACGGAGGCGCCGCCGGCCGTCGCCATGGCCAGGAAGAACATGGTCGTGGTCACGGTCGAGGCCACGCGGCGGGCGCGGGTGACCGTCCGCGACGCCAAGGGGCGCGAGCTGTTCGACGGCAGTCTCAAGGCCGGCCGGATCGCCACCTGGCGGGCGCAGAGCCGGATCGACTTCGAGGTGGCCGACGCCGGGACCGTGTTGGTGCAGGTCAACGGGAAGAAGATGAGAGCCGTGGGGGAGCCGGGGCAGAGGGTGCGCCGGTCGTTCGTGCCGAGGAAGCCGCCGGCCCGGTAACCCCTGCATCGGGTGGTGGCCAACTGCCGATACCGTAGTGTCACCATGTCATCCCGCCGAACCGCATCGCTGATCACGCTGGGCTGCGCCCGCAACGAGGTCGACTCCGAAGAGCTGGCCGCGCGACTCGAGGCTGCCGGCTGGCAGCTCGACGACGACGACCCCGAGGTCGTCGTGGTCAACACGTGCGGCTTCATCGAGTCGGCGAAGAAGGACTCGATCGACACCCTGCTGGCCGCCGCCGACTCCGGTGCCAAGGTGGTCGCCGCGGGCTGCATGGCCGAGCGCTACGGCAGAGAGCTGGCCGACGCCCTGCCGGAGGCCGGCGCGGTCATCTCCTTCGACGACTACACCGACATCGGCGGGCGGCTCGACGACGTGGTCGCCGGGCGCCCGCTCACGCCCCACACGCCGCGCGACCGCCGCACGCTGCTGCCGATCTCGCCTGTGGAGCGGACCACCTCCTCCCGCGGCCACATCCCCGGCCACGGCGACCTGCCCGAAGGGGTCGCGCCCGCGAGCGGCCCCCGGGTGCTGCGCAAGCGGCTCGACGAGAGCCCGGTGGCCTCGCTCAAGCTCGCCTCGGGCTGCGACCGGCGCTGCACGTTCTGCGCCATCCCGGCCTTCCGCGGCGCCTACGTGTCCCGCCACCCCGACGAGCTGGTGGCCGAGGCCGACTGGCTGTCCCACCGGGGCGTGCGCGAGCTCGTCCTGGTGAGCGAGAACTCCACGTCCTACGGCAAGGACCTGGGCGACCTGCGGGCGCTGGAGAAGCTGCTGCCGCGGCTGGCGGCGGTCGAGGGCGTCTCGCGGGTGCGGGTCAGCTATCTCCAGCCCGCCGAGCTGCGCCCCGGCCTGATCGACGTGATCGCCGGCACCGACGGCGTGGCACCGTACTTCGACCTGTCCTTCCAGCACGCCAGCGGCGGGGTGCTGCGGCGGATGCGCCGTTTCGGCGACCCCGAGCGCTTCCTCGGCCTGCTGGAGAGCGTGCGGAAGCAGGCTCCTGAGGCGGGGGTGCGCTCCAACTTCATCGTCGGCTTCCCCGGGGAGACCGAGGAGGAGTTCGGCGAGCTCGTCTCCTTCCTGGAGGCGGCCAGGCTCGACGTGATCGGCGTGTTCGGCTACTCCGACGAGGACGGCACCGAAGCCGCCGGGTTCGAGGGCAAGCTCCCTCAGGACGTCGTCGACGAGCGGGTGCGGGTGCTCACCGAGTTGGCCGAGGAGCTGACGGCGCAGCGCGCCGAGGAGCGGATCGGCACGGAGGTCGACGTGCTCATCGACGAGGACCTCGGCGACGGCGGCTACGAGGGCCGGGCCGCCCACCAGGGGCCCGAGGTCGACGGGTCGGTCACCGTGCAGGGCATCGGCCTGGTGCCGGGCCAGCTCGTGCGTGCCATGGTCGTCGACGCCGAGGGGGTCGATCTCATCGCCCGGATCAAGGCCGCCGGTCCATGACGGCAGACGAGCGCCGCGCGGTAAGCCCGTGGAACATCGCCAACGTCCTCACGGTCCTCCGGTTGGCGCTCGTCCCGTTCTTCGTCGTCTGCCTGTTCCTGCCGGGTATGGGCTGGCGGCTGGCCGCGCTGGCGGTGTTCGCGGTGGCGTCGATCACCGATCACCTCGACGGCGAGCTGGCCAGGCGCTACGGCCTGATCACCGACTTCGGCAAGATCGCTGATCCGATCGCCGACAAGGCGCTGACGGGCGCCGCGCTGGTGTGCCTGTCGATGCTGGGCGAGCTGCCGTGGTGGGTGACGATCGTCATCCTCGGCAGGGAGCTGGCCATCACGGTGCTCCGGCTGGTGCTGATCAGGCTGGCGGTCATCCCGGCCAGTTACGGCGGCAAGGTCAAGACCGTCCTGCAGCTCGCCGCGATCGCGCTCTACCTGGTGCCGTGGGTGCCGGACGCGCTGCGCTGGACGGTGATGGCGGCGGCGCTCGTGACCACGCTGGTGACGGGAGTCGACTACGTGATCCGCGCGATCAGGCTGCGCGGGATGGCGAGGCGAGCGCGCGGGGAGTGAGGGGCATGGGGGGCGTGAAGAGCTCGGGACGTACGGAGACGGCGGCGAGCCCGGGTGGCATCCGGACCGGGGCCGGCGCTGTGACGGCGGCGAGCGCGGGCAGTGTGGAGACGGCGGAAGGCGCCGTGATGGCGGGGAGCGCGGGGAGCGACGAGCGCGCGGAGAGCCTGGAGAGCATGGAGGGCGCCGGGGGCACGGCCGGGGCGGGCAGGCCGTCCGGGGCCGTGCAGGTGCTGGAGACGCTGGCGCGCCGGGAGGCCACGCTGGCCGTGGCCGAGTCGCTCACCGGCGGGCTCATCGGGGCGACGATCACGGCGGTGCCCGGCTCGTCCCGGGTGTTCCGGGGCGGGGTGATCTCCTACGCGACCGATCTGAAGCACGGGCTGCTGGGCGTGCCGGACGACCTGCTGCGCCGCGAGGGGGCGGTGCACCCCGAGGTGGCCGCGGCGATGGCGGCCGGGGCGGCGCGGCTGTGCGAGGCCACGTACGGGCTGGCCGTCACGGGCGTGGCGGGGCCGGAGCCGCAGGACGGACAGCCGGTCGGCACCGTCTTCGCCGCGGTGAGCGGGCCCGGCGGGCGGTCCTGGGGGCGCCGATTGAGCCTGCAGGGGTCGCGCGAACGTATCAGGGTAGAGACGGTTGACGAGGCTATTGATCTCCTGGCAAGTGTGCTTATGTCCAGCAAGGGGGAACATTTCGGATGATTACCGTGTTACGTCCCCAGCGAACATGCGAAGCACGGTCTGACGCGCTGTCGGTCGATGCGGGTACGGTGGAGCTGTGAGTGAGGTCCGTGAGCCAACTGCAAGCAGCGAGCGCCCGGCAGGCGGGCCTGATGAGTCACGCGATGCGCCACGAGCGGCGGGCCAGGGGCGGAGACGCCCGGCAATGACGGCGAGGAGTATGTACGAAGCGAAGAAGAACAACGGGCGGCACGACTCGATCGCGCGGGGCGTGGTGAAGCCATCCGCGCCGGGGAGGGAGCGACAGATGATTCTCCTGCGTCAGCTGCTCGGAGACGTGCTGAGGCGGTTGCGCGTGCGGCAGGGACGCACACTCCGAGAGGTGTCCACGCTCGCACGGGTCTCGCTCGGCTATCTGTCCGAGGTCGAACGCGGTCAGAAGGAGGCGTCCTCCGAGCTGCTCGCGTCGATCTGCGGCGCGCTCGGGGTGCCGCTCTCGCAGGTTCTGCGTGAGGTTTCCGACCAGTTCGCGCTGGCGGAGCTCCAGGCCGCGCCGGTGCTCGCCGACGCGCCGGAGCACGAGCGCATCGCGGTTCCCGACTCGGTCCCCGGGTCGATCTCCGACACCGTGTTCCCCGAAGTCAAGGACATGGTGGCTGCCTAGCCCGGCTGACAGCCACCGCACCACATGATCAGTCGCTCCTGTGGGCCCGCGCCCACCTCGCCGCGGCTGATGCGAGTGCCGCAGCGGCGGCACGGCCTGCCCGCCCTGCCGTAGACCCAGGTCTGGTGCGCCGGGCGGCGGTCCCCGGTGGTCACCGTGCCCGCGTGACGCCTGTTGGCCGCCAGCAGCCGCTGAGCCAGCGCGACCAGCCCTTCGAGGTCGGGCACGTCCTCGACCTTCCGCCACGGCCAGACGCCGCGCAGAAACAGCGTCTCGGCGCGATAGATCGTGCCGATCCCGGCCAGGTTGCGCTGGTCGAGCAGCGCCTCGCCGATCGTCGCCCCCGGCGCCCTGAGCAGCCGCCGCACCGCCTCGGCCGGGTCCCAGTCCTCGCCCAGCAGATCGGGGCCCAGGTGCCCCACGACCCGGTCCTCGTCGGCCGTCCTCAGCAGGTCCACCATCCCCAGCTTCACGCCGACCGCCTGCCAGCGCCGGTTGGCCAGGATCAGCCGTACCTGGTCGCCCCGGGCGGCGGGCCGGCCGGCCGGGACGACCCGCCAGCTGCCGTCCATCCGCAGGTGGGTGTGGACGGTCAGCCCGCCCTCGACCCGGGTGAGCAGATGCTTGCCCCGGGACACGGTCTCCAGCACCGCCCGGCCGGTGAGGTCGGCGGTGGCGTGACGGGGGACCCGGAAGTCGGACCGGGTCAGCACCTCCCCGTCGAGCGCTCCCCGCAGCCGCGCGGCGGTGCGGTAGACGGCATCTCCCTCGGGCATGCCTCCAGTCTAGGAACTCCCTGCACGGACGTACCGGGCCTGAGACGGGGTCAGTCCCGTCAGTCCCAGGCGGCGGGGTCGGCGGCGAGCCGGCGGATGTGGTCGGGCAGGTTGCCGGAGGCGACGTGCGCCAGCGTGACCTCTTCGAGGATGCCGCGCTCGGTCGCCCGCAGCGCGATCCAGACCTGCTGGAGCGACTCGGCCGGCCCCCGGTAGCCGACGTGCTCGGGCCGCTCGCCGCGGACGTTGGCCAGCGGGCCGTCGACGGCCCTGATCACGTCGGCGAGGGAGATCTCGGCCGGGGGCCGGGCCAGGACGTAGCCGCCCTCGGGGCCGCGCTGCCCGCGGACCAGCCCGGCGCGGCGCATCTGCAGCAGGATGTTCTCCAGGTATTTGGGCGGCATGTCCTGCTCCTTGGCGAGTTCGCCGACGGTAGTCGGGCCCGCACCGGCCGCGGCTAGTTCGGCGGCGGCCCGGAGTGCGTAGTCGACACGAGCAGAAAGGCGCATGTTGTCGATTATCCCTGTTGGTCAACACTGGTTAGGCGCAAGGTGGCCACCACGGGCAGATGATCCGAGAAGGGCACCCGCGGAGCCTCGGCGGACAAGGCGGTCAGCCCTTCGGTGATCAGGACGTGGTCGATCCTCTCGGCCGGGGCGTCGGCGGGCGAGGTGGGCGGGTCGCCGAGGTCGAGCAGCGGGTCGGACAGCCCGGCCTGCTCCAGCACCCGCATCTCGGGATCGCCCGGCCGGATGTTGAGGTCCCCGGCCAGGACCACCGGCCTGACGACGCCGGTGCGGGGGTGCCGCCCGGCCGGAGTCGCCTCGGCCGCGTCCTTCCCGGCCGCCAGCGCCCCGACCATGGCGGCGACCTCGGCCGCCTGCCCGCCCGGGGCCTGCAGGTGGGTGTTGACGATGCCCAGCTCACCGCCGCCTTCGACATCGAGCACGATGGCCTGGGCCTGCGCCCCTGTCGGGTAGTCGTGCCGGCCCAGCGGATGGGAGTGAACGGCGCGCACGCTCAGGTTGGTCAGCAGGGCGTCGCCCCACACGTTGTCGGCTGCCGGGGCGAAGTGGTAGCGCATGCCCAGGCCGAGGGCGATCCTGGCCAGGTCGTCGTGGCCGCCGTTGAGCAGCCAGCCCCGGTCCACCTCGCTCAGCAGCACCACGTCCGGCTCCTGGGCGGCGATCCAGGCGGCGATGTCGTCCAGCGACAGCCGCCCGTCCAGCCCGAACCCCATCCGGATGTTGTAGACCACCAGCTTGACCGTGGTCCCGGCCGCGGCCCGCTCCACCGGCGGCGGCTGCCAGCTCGTGACCGCCACCAGCGCCGCGAGCGCCGCCGTCGCCGCCACGGACGGCCACGCCCGCCGCCGCACCCGGGGCCCCGGCGGCCGGGCCCGCCCCGGCCGGAGCGCCACGACCGCCGCCAGCACCGCGATCGTGATCGGCCAGACCTGGTTGGGGACGCCCAGGTCCAGGTCGTACGAGGCGTAGTAGGCGAAGGTCGCCACCAGGAACACCACCCCGCCGCCGAGCACCGCGACCCCCTGGCGTCCGCCCGCCCGCCGCCGCGCGGAGGCGGCGAGCACCGGCCCGGCCCACAGCAGCACCATGGCGCCACTCAGCCCCAGCCCCGCCGGCCCGGACGCGGGCAGCAGCAGCAAGCCGGTGAAGCACACCAGCAGCACGCCCGCGATCGTGTCGAAGGCGGAGGAACGCGACGGCCGCGATGCCAGCACCGTCGCCGCGACCAGCGCCGCCACCTGGAGGAAGGCGTCCCAGGCGAGCAGGCCGGGCCCGGCGGCCGCCTTCGCGTAGCCGGTGGCCGCCATCCCGGTCAGCAGCAGCACCGGCCCGAACAGGAACCACGTCCCGGCCGGCGCGAGCTCATCGCGGTCCCGGGAACCGCCGGGCGCGTCGCCACCCGCCCGAGCCGAGGCGTCGTCGTCCGTACGGGGCCGGTCGTCGTGGTTCGCGGGGGCCGAGGCGTCGTCGTCCGTGCGGGCCGGGCTGTCATGGCTCGCGGGTGCCGGGCGGTGGCGGCGCGGGTGGACGGCCAGGGTCAGGAACGCCGCGCACAGGGTCAGCACCGCGGCCCAGACGAGCGGCCCGGACCGCCACACCAGGTCCACCCCGTCGAGCAGCAGGTGTCCGAGGATCGAGCAGGCCAGGCCGCCCATGATCCCCGCGGGCGCCGCCGTCCGGGTGGTGCTCCTGGCGCACCCGTACAGGAAGACCAGGCCGGCGCTCACTCCCGCCGAGGCCACGTACAGCTGTGAGACCTCCCCCTGCAGGAGGACGCGCGCCAGCACGAGCGCGGCGGCCCCGCCCAGCACGGCCCAGCGGGGTCGCAGCAGCAGGGCCAGGAACGGCAGCACGAACCAGGCGGCCGCGTAGAGGCCCATCAGCTCGGGGGCGGTCGAGCCGGCCTGGCCGAACAGGGTGATCAGCGAGGGCAGGAACACCCGCAGCACGTCCAGGAAGAGGACGATGCCGAGCGCCAGGAGGGCGACCTGGTGGCGGACGGGAAGCATGAGCCATCCTCGCGTTCACCTGCATCGATAAGCAAGGGTGGGAGCGCTAAACTTCCAACAACCTTTTCGATTGTGACGGTGGGATTCAGCGTGGAGCGACGCCCTGGTGTGCCCAGACTGCTCAGGGAGATCAACGACCGGGCCGCTCTGGAGCTGCTGCTGGCCTCGGGGCCGATGACCCGCGGCCAGATCGGCGAGCTGACCGGGCTGTCCAAGGTCACCGCGTCGCAGACGCTGGCCCGGCTGGAGGAGCGCGGGCTGGTCGAGGTGGTCGGCGCCCAGGCCGGCGGGCGCGGCCCCAACGCCGCCCTCTACTCCGTCATCGCCTCCAGCGCCTACGTGGCCGGGCTGGAGGTCGGTCCCGGGCTGATCTCCACCGCGGTCGCCGACATCCACGGCCGCACGATCGCCCAGGTCACCGTCGACCCCGACGGCCACGCCGACCCGGTCGCCGCCGTGCACGACGCGATCACCAAGGCGTGCCGCACCGCCAAGGTCGGCCTGAGCCGCCTGCGCGGCGTGGTCATCGGCACGCCCGGCGTGGTCGACCCGCGCAGCGGCGACGTACGCTTCTCCTTCGACCTGCCGGGCTGGCACGAAGGCATCCACGAGGCCCTGGCGGGCGACCTCAAGCGTGAGGTGACGATCGAGAACGACGTCAACCTCGCCGCCATCGCCGAGCGCGCCGACGGGGCCGCGCGGGGGATCGACGACTTCGTGCTGCTCTGGTCCAGCCGCGGCCTGGGCATGGCGGTGATGCTCGGCGGCCGGCTGCACCGAGGCCGGTCCGGCAGCGCGGGTGAGATCGGCTACCTGCCGGTGCCGGGCGTGCCGCTGCCGGAGGACATCCGCACCGCTCCCGGCCGGCTGCCGTCGCTGGCGGGCGGCCTGCAGTCGCTGGTCAGCGCCGAGGCGGTGGCGGAGCTGGCGCGGGGGTACGGGTTCGCGGCCGACAGCGCCGGCCACGGCGTCGAGGTGGCGGTCGCGGCCGGCGCCGAGGGCGAGGCGCTGCTCGACGAGATCGCCCGCAGGCTCGCCCTGGGCGTGGCCGCCGTCTGTGTGATCCTCGACCCCGGCCTGGTGGTGCTGGCGGGCGAGGTCGGCCATGCCGGGGGAGAGGCGCTCACCTCGCGGGTGGAGGAGGCGGTGGCCCGCATCTGCCCGGTCCGCCCGCAGGTGGTCACCACGGCCGTCACCGACCCCGATCCGGTGCTGCGCGGCGCGGTGCTCGCCGCGCTCGACCAGGCCCGCCAGGAGCTCCTCACGTCCTGACCGGGGCCCGGCCGGTCAGGACGCCAGGAGCTCCTCACGTCCTGACCGGGGCCCGGCCGGTCAGGAGCTCGGCCGCGGCCTGCGCGTTCGCCCTGGCCGCGCCGTACGTGGCGAGGTAGACGGCGGCGTCGGGGCGCCAGACCGGCAGTCCCATCTCGACCACCGTCGCGTCCGGCCGGGCCGTCACCAGCGCCGAGACCAGCGCCCGGCTGTCCGGATGGCGGTGCGCGTCCTTGACCACCACCACGAGCGACCGGTCCGCGGCCTTGGCGAGCAGCCCCGGCACGTCGGCGGCGGCGGGGGTGACCCGCAGGATCTCCGCCTCCGGCAGCCACGGCCCCAGCCCCCACGGCACGTCGCCGACGGCGATGGTCGGCGGCGTGTCCACCTCGACCACCAGCGGCTCGGCCAGCGGCGCCGGCTCGCCGGCCAGCCGCACCGCGCGGCGGGCGGCCCGCAGCCCGACCCCGTTGCGCTCGGGCGGGGTCCGTCCGGGGGAGCCGAACCAGGCGCGCAGCGCCGCCACCCGGGCCGCCGCCTCCTCCAGCCGGGCGGACGGCAGCGCGCCCTCCTCCACGGCGGCCACGATCGCGTCGATCACGCCCCGCACGTCGTCGCGGCCGGGCAGCGGACCCAGGCAGAGCAGGTCGGCGCCGGCGGCCAGCGAGCGCACCGCGCCGCCGCCGAGCCCCACGCTCTCGGTGATCGCGTGCATGTCGAGCGCGTCGGAGACCACCACGCCGTCGTAACCGAGCTCGTCGCGCAGGAGCCCGGTGAGCGCGGCCGGCGAGAGGGTGGCGGGCGCCCGGCCGGTGAGCGCCGGCACGGCCACGTGCGCCGTCATGATCGACTTGGTGCCGGCGGCGATGGCCGCCCGGAACGGCACCAGCTCCCGGTCGCGCAGCACCTCCGGCGTGACGTCCACGACCGGGACGGCCAGGTGCGAGTCCACCCGGGTGGCGCCGTGGCCGGGGAAGTGCTTGACGCAGGCCGCGACGCCCGCCGCCTGCAGCCCTTCGACGGCGGCCACCGCGTGCCGGGCGACCAGGTCCGGTTCGTCGCCGAACGCCCGGGTGCCGATCACCGGGTTGTCCGCCTCGGAGTTCACGTCGGCATCCGGGGCCATGTCCAGGTTGACCCCGCACCCGGCCAGCTCGGCGCCGATCGCCAGGTACACCTGCCGGGTCAGGTCAGGGTCGTCCACCGCGCCGAGAGCCGCGTTCCCCGGGTACGGGCTGCCCACGTGGTAGTCCAGGCGGGTGACGTCGCCGCCCTCCTCGTCCAGCGAGATGACCGGCTCGCCGCCCGCCTCCCGCAGCGCCGCGGTGAGCGCGGACAGACGCTCGTGGCCGTCGACGTTGAAGCCGAAGAGCGTGACGCCGCCCAGTCCGGCCTCCAGCTCGCGCAGCACCCAGCCCGGCGGCGTGGTGCCCTGGAAGGCGGCCAGCAACGTACCGGCCGCGAGGCGGCGCAGCCCCCGATCACTTCGACTCATGGCTCCTCATCAGGTGAGAACGGGCAGCCTCGGGTAGAGAGAGGTACCGGAGGCGCGGGTGGGTCAGCCCTTGACGGCGCCGGCCATCAGGCCGGTCACCATGCGGCGCTGCACGATCATGAAGAAGACGACGACCGGGATGGTCATCATCGTGGAGCTGGCCATGATGGCGCCCCAGTCCGTGCCCTTCTGGCCGAAGAAGTACTGCAGGGCCACGGGCATGGTGTAGCCGGACGACTCGCTCATCAGCACCAGCGCGAAGATCAGCTCGTTCCACGCGGTGATGAACGAGAAGATGCTGGTGGCCACGAGGCCGGGCGCCACCAGCGGGAACAGCACCCGCCAGAACGTGACGAACCGGGATGCCCCGTCGATCCAGGCGGCCTCCTCCAGCGATTTGGGCACCGCGGCCACGAACGTGCGCAGCATCCAGATGCCGAAGGGCAGCGTCAGCCCCACGTTGACCAGGATGAGACCGCCGAGGTGGTCGTACAGGCCGAGATCCTTGACCCGCAGGAACAGCGGGATGAGCAGCGCCTCGGCCGGGATCATCTGCGCGAGCAGCAGCAGGAACAGGAAGCCGGTGCGGCCCTTGAACCGGAACCGGGCCACCGCCGTCGCCGCCAGCAGCGAGAAGACCGCCCCGACGAGCACGGTGCCGAGGGCCACGATCGCGCTGTTGCGCATGTAGACCCAGATCGAGTTGCCGGCCACGCCCTCGGTCAGCACCCGGTCCAGGTGCTCGAAGGTGAAGTGGGTGGGGAACGGGATGAACTCGGTGGTGAAGATCTGGTCGTTGGTCTTGAAGGCGGTCGTCACCATCCAGTAGACGGGGAAGACCGCGAACAGGAACACCAGGAGGGCGGTGCCGTTGAGCGCCACCTTGCCCAGACGCCTCCTGGCCAGCGGGCTCATCACAACTCCTCCTGCTTGACCAGTTGCCGGATGTACACGGCGGTGACCACCAGCAGGATCACCGTCAGCACCAGCGCGATCGCCGAGCCCGTGCCCATCTTCTGCGGCGCCTTGAACGCCTCGGTGTAGGAGTACATGGACAGGTTGAACGCCTCACGGTTCGTCGGCCCGCCCATGAGGACGTACAGCTGGCTGAAGACCTTGAAGTCCCAGATGATCGACAGCACGGTGAGCACCGCGAACACCGGCTTGAGCAGCGGGAACGTGATCCGCCAGAACGTGCGCCAGCCGGACGCCCCGTCGACCCGCGCGGCCTCGTACAGGTCGGAGGGGATGCCCTTGAGCCCGGCCAGCACCGACACCGCGATGAACGGGAAGGACGCCCACACCACCGTGATGACCAGCACCAGGTAGACCGACCAGGCGTCGTTGAGCCACGGCTCCCCGGTCCAGTCGGCGCGGCCGAACACCGCGACGGACAGCCAGTCGGGCAGCAGGTTCAGCGCCCAGTTGATCATCCCGGCCTCGGCGTCGAACAGCCACCGCCAGATGATGCCCTGCGCCACCGGCGGCACGGCCCACGCGCACATGATGCCGATCACCAGGAACGTGGACATCTTCCTGCCGAGCTTGCTCAGCAGCACCCCGACCGCGGTGCCCAGCACCAGGGTCAGCGTGACGGCGATGACCGCGAACACGACCGTGTTGCGCAGCGAGTCCCAGAAGATCTCGCTGTCGAAGATCCGGGTGAAGTTGTCGGTGCCGACCCATTCGGCCGGCCTTCTGCCGCTGATCTGCGGCAGGCCCACCTTCTGGAAGGCGATGACCGCGACCTGGATCATCGGGTAGAGCAGCAGCGCCCCGATGACGAGCAGGCCGGGGATCAGCAGGACGTAGGGGATGGACCAGACGGGCAGGCCCTTGCCTCTGGGGCGTCGGGACGGGCCCCGGCCCGGGGCGGAGGCGTGCCTGCCGCCCCGGGCCAGCGTCGACGTGTTGGTCATGGGTCCTCAGGACTGGTTGAGGATGTCTTCGAGTTCGGTGTTGGCCGCCGCGAGCGCCTCGTCGGCGGAGGCCTTGCCCTCGATCACCTGGCGCGCGGCGTTCTGCAGCACGGCCTTGGTCTCGTTGGCCTCGGTCCAGTTCGGGTCCGCGGGGAAGGCCTTGGCCTTGGCGAACGCGGCCGCGAACGGCGCCTGCGCGGGGTCCTCGGCCAGCTTGGCGAGCGCGTCCGGGTAGACCGGCAGCAGGCCGCCGTCGGTGGCGTACCTGACGCCCCACTCCTTGCCGGTGGCCAGCTTCACGAACTCCTTGGCCGCCTCCGGCTCCTTGGCGGTGCCCCACACGGCGATGTCGTTGCCGCCGAGGAACGCCTGCGCCTCGCCGCCGTCCTTGCCCGGCAGCGGGAAGAAGGCGAGCTTGTCGCCCTTGAGCTTGCCCTTGCTCTCCTCCTCGATCGCCGCCAGGTCCCAGGACGCGGTCAGGTACATGCCGACCTTGCCGTTGGAGAAGCGGGTACGGATGTCCGAGCTGTTCTGGGTCAGCCGCGACTTGCTCGACAGGCCGTCCGTCACCAGGGACGTGTACTGCTCGAAACCGGCCTTGAATCCGGGCTCGGCCAGCTTGCCGGCCCACTTGTCGCCTTCCTTGACCGCGTACTCGCCGCCCGCGGTCCAGGCCAGCGAGCCGAGCAGGTGGTTGGCGTCCGAGCCGCCGTTGAAGGCGAAGCCGTCGACGTCCGAGCCCTTCTCCGCCTGCACCTTCTTGGCCGCGGCCACGAGCTCGTCCCAGGTCTTCGGGACCTCGATCTTCAGCTCGTCGAACCAGTCCTTGCGGTAGAGGACCGCGCGGGTGCCGCCGCCCCACGGCACGGCGTACGTCTCGCCGTCGATCGTCTCCAGGCCCATGAGGTTCTTGGGGATCTGGGCCTGGTCGCCGGAGCTGACGATGTCGGTGACCGGGGCGAGCGCCTCCTGGCTCACCCAGAGCGGGACCTGGTCGTTGCCGATCTCGGTGACGTCGGGCCCGGCGCCGCCGGCCGCGGCGGCGGTGAACTTGTCGTTCACCTGCGGCCATGGGATCCACTCGACCTTCACACTGGCGCCGGTCTGCTGCTGGAAGGCGGCGACCAGCTCGTCGGTGTACTTCTGCGCGTCGGGGTTGCTGTCGCCCAGGCGCCAGAGCGTGAGCTCCTTGCCCGCGTGCGCGGGACCGCTCGCCGCGGCGGTGCTCGCCGCGCTCGGCTCCGCGGGCGCCTCGGCGCCGCCACAGGCGGCCACGCCCAGGGCCAGCGCGGCCGTGGTGACCGTAGTGGCTGTGATCTTCGCGATCCTCACAGGGTTCTCCCTTCCCGGGTGCTGGCCTACGGTCCGCACCAGGCTGATCGTCAATGCCGAACGACAGGTGTTAAACTAACAAGAAACTTTCTTAAAAGAAACCGTCCGTTAGCCGATCGTGACGAGAGGGGCATGAAGATGAGCCGGAGCCCGGGGACCCCTCGGCTGCTGCGCAGGCTGAACGACCGCTCCGCGCTCGAACTCCTCCTCGCCGAAGGCCCGCTCACCCGGGCCGAGCTGGGCGAGCGGACCGGACTGTCCAAGGTCACCGCAGGTCAGCTGCTCGCCAGGCTGGAGGACAGGGGCCTGGTGGAGGTGGCGGGGGAACGCGCCGGCGGCAGGGGACCCAATGCCGCACTTTACGGCGTACGACCCTCCAGCGCCTACGTCGCCGGGCTGGAGGTGCTGCCGGAGAGCGTCACCGCCGGGGTGGCCGACATCACCGGGCACACCGTGGCCGAGGTCACGGTCAACCCCTCCGACGGCGACCCGGTCCGTACCGTGCAGGCCGGGGTGGAGCGGGCCTGCGCCGCGGCCGACGTCAGCCTGTCGCGGCTGCGCGCCTTCGTCATCGGCACCAGGGGCATGGTCGACCCGCGCACCGGCGACGTCCGCTTCTCCCTGGACCTGCCCGCCTGGCACGTCGGCGTGCTGGCGGGGCTGCGCCGCACCCTCGGCGCCTCCGTTACCATCGAGAACGACGTCAACCTGGTCGCCCTCGCCGAGCACCGCTACGGCGCCGCCGTCGGCGTCGACGACTTCGTGGTCATGTGGGCCGGCGTCGGCCAGGGCCTCGGCGTCATGCTCGGCGGCCGGCTGCACCGCGGCATCACCGGCGGCGCCGGCGAGATCGGCTGGCTGCCCGTGCCCGGCGAGCCGCTGCCCTCCGAGGTCAGGCAGCCCAACTCCGGCTCCTTCCAGCGCCTGGTCGGCACCACCGCGCTGAGGGGACTGGCGGGCGCGTACGGGGTGCCCGGCGCCGAGGTCTCCGACCAGGTGCGCAGCGGCGGGGACGACTACCTCGACGAACTGGCGGCCCGGCTCGCCGTGGGCGTGGCCGCCGTCGCCGTCGTCCTCGACCCCGGCCTGATCGTGCTCAGCGGCGACATCGGCCGCGCGGGCGGCGACCGGCTGGCCGCCAGGGTTCAGGACGCCGTCGCCCGCATCTGCCCCGCGCCGCCCCGCGTCGTCACCGGCGGCGTCCCCGGCAACCCGGTGCTCCGCGGCGCTCTCGTGGCCGCGCTGGAACAAGCTCGCGAACAGGTGTTCTCCGACACTGTCTGACAGCTATGTGAGAATCACTGCACATGTGGCACCCTCCGAGCGACATCGTGCTCATCTCCGATCCCCGCGTGGCGGCGATCCCGGTGCGTGACAACGGCGAGGCCCTGGCCGACACGCGCGGCCGCCTCCGCGTGGACGACCGGCTCGCCGACGCCGAAGGCGCCTACGCCCACCTGCGCGCCGGACTGCTGGCCAGGCTCGAACGGGCCGAGCGGCATCTGCCCGACGGCTACCACTTACTGATCGTCGAGGGCTACCGGCCCGTCGCTACCCAGCGCCGCTACTTCGAGTCGTACCGCGACCAGCTGCGCGCCGCCTCGCCCGCCCTCACCGAGCAGGAGGCGCACGTCGCCGCCAGCCGCTACGTCTCCCCGGTCGAGGTCGCCCCGCACACCGCCGGCGCCGCCGTCGACCTCACCCTCTGCGACCCCGAGGGCACCGAGTACGACATGGGCACGCAGGTCAACGACAACCCGGAGGACAGCGACGGCGCCTGCTACACCGCCGCCCCGCACGTCTCCGCCGACGCCCGCGCCCACCGCAAGCTCCTGGCCGCCGCGCTGGAGCCGGCCGGACTGGTCAACTACCCCACCGAGTGGTGGCACTGGTCCTACGGCGACCGCTACTGGGCCCTGGCCACCGGCGCCCCGGCCGCATGCTACGGGCCGGTAACGATGTAGCGATTCCGGAAGGCGGCAGGCGGGCACAAACCGTGCGGAGGCTCCCCCGACTTCCTGCGAGGTGTGGGCATGGTTCCGCTGATCGGGATCGAAGAGGAGTACCTCGTCGTCGACCCGTACACCCGCCACGTCACCCCCAGGGCGGCCGACGTCCTGGCCGCCGCCACGGACATGCTCGACGTGGCCCACGAGATCACCCGGTTCCAGGTGGAGGCCCGCACCACGCCCTCCGCCGACCTGGCCGAACTCGGCTCCCAGCTGCGCGCCGCGCGCAAGGAGGTCGCCGGGGCAGCCCGCTCCTGCGGGCTCGCCGTCGTCGCCAGCGGCATCCCGGTGCTCGGCAACGTCATGCCGCCGCCGCTCAGCGACGACGCCCGCTACGAACAGGGCCGCACCCTCTACCGGGCGCTGCAGGACGAGATCAGCATCTGCGCCCTGCACGTCCACGTGGACGTGCCGGACGAGGAGCACGCCGTCTACGTCGGCAACCATCTGCGGCCCTGGCTGCCGACGCTCATCGCGCTCGCCGCGAACTCGCCGTTCTTCGTCGGCCGCGACACCGGCTACGCCTCCTGGCGGGTGATCAGCTGGGGGAGATGGCCCGTGTCCGGCGCGCCGCCGTACTTCCCCACCTTCGGCGACTACGAGCTGGCCCTGCGCGCGCTCGCCGAGTCGGGCGCCCTCATGGACCCCAAGACCGTCTTCTGGGACACCCGGCCCTCGCCGCAGCTCCCCACCGTCGAGATCCGGGTCGCCGACGTGCCGCTCGACGTGAACGACAGCCTCACCATCATCGGGCTGGTCCGCGGCCTCGTCGTCAGGGCGCTGGCCGACGTGGCGCGCGGCGACCGCGGCCTGCCCATCCCGTCGGAGGTCGTGCGGGCCGCCTACTGGCGGGCCGCCCGCGACGGCCTCACCGGCGACAGCCTCGACGTGCGCCACGGCACGCTCGTGCCCGCCCCGGTGATGGCCCGCCGGCTCCTGGCCCACGTCGGCGACGCGCTGGCCGAGGCCGGTGACCTCCCCTACGTCCGGGACGGGCTGGAACGCCTGCTGGACAAGGGCTCCGGCGCCGAACGCCAGCGCCGCGTGCACGCCCGCGAGCAGGACCTCACCGAGGTGGTCGACGACCTGATCGAAGCCACCGTCGCGTAGCGCGGAGCCGCCCGCCGCCGCCGCTGTCCCGCGTACGGGCCCGGCGGACCAGGGGGCGGCTCAGGCGGTGACCTCCTCCTTCTGCCGGTACCGGCGCATCAGCACCCAGCCGGTGCCCAGCAACGCCAGCCCGATCACGATCATGCCGATGGCCGTGGGCCAGCGCAGCCCCGGCGACATGTAGGTGGCCAGGAACCAGCTGTGCTCGTACATGCCGTTGATCAGGAACACGGTCGCCACGATCCCCTGCGGGAACAGCGGGATCATGGCCAGCCCCCAGCACAGGTAGGTGACGGCCTGCGCCCCTCTCGGCATGTCGGGCACCTGGAAGGTGCTCTTGGTCTCCGGGCGCCGCCCGGTGCGCATCATGTGGAGCAGCTCCGGCCCCTGCGCCTCCAGCCGCCGTTCGGCCAGCAGCCCCAGCCCCCAGTAGCACAGCGCGCCGGTCGCCGCCCCGACCGGCACGCCCAGCCAGCCGAACATCCACGCCACCACAACCGCGGGCACCGCCGTGGCCGCCACCAGCATCAGCATGAGGTAGGCCAGCCCGGTGAGGGAGCTGTCGTCCTCGCTGGTGCGCAGCGGGTTGCCGCCGCGCCGCGCGGGGTCGATGCCCGGCACCAGGCCGTACACCGACATCAGCGGCACCAGCCCGGCTCCGCCGCCCAGCAGCGCGAGGGTCACCGCGCAGATCACCGGCCACGGCCCGCCGTTCACGGCGGTCAGCGCGACGGTCACCACCAGCGCCACCGGCGCGACCGCGACCAGCCAGGCGAGCTGCCTGCCGCGCACGTCGGACGCGCCGGGCGTCATGACCGTCAGCCAGAGCGCGGTGCCCTCGTCGCCGTACTGGTTGGCCGTCATGGCCGCGGCCATCACGATGAAGATCGGCCCCGCCCACGGCAGCATCCCCGGCCACCCCAGCACGAGCGGCGCGCTCGCGAAGAACAGCCCGTACGCCAGCGCGAACGTGATCTGATGGGTGCGCACCAGATCGCGGGTCCAGGTGCGCAGCTCCTTGGCCACCACCGCCTCCCGGGCCGAGCGCGCCCGCATGGGCCGGCGGCCGCGGGTCGACGGCCTGGTCGTCCCCGCCCGCCTGGCCAGCAGCGCCGCCCACGCGGCCAGCAGCAGCCCGACCAGCACCGCCAGCGCGACCAGGGCCAGATAGTCGCCCCGCACGGCCAGCAGGCCCCAGCCGGACGGCAGATAACGCACGAACTCCGGAACCCCCGAGCCCTGGCCGAGCGCGACGGCGAACACCCAGCCCTGCCCCAGGAACGCCAGGATCGCCCCGTTGACCAGAGCCGCGCCGACCGCGCCCACCCGGGACCGCAGCGCGATGCCGAGCACCGCCACCGCGACCCGGGACAACAGCACGAACGCGGCCAGTTGCAGCACCATGGCGGGCAACGCCACCAGCGCCCCCACCACGCCCTGCCGCGCTCCTGCCACCACCAGCCCCGACAGGGCGAGCAGGCTGACCGCGGGCGCCACCCCGACGAACGCGGAGGCCAGCAACCCCACCGCCAGCCGGTGTGCCGGCAGCCCCAGCATCGCGAAGAACTCGGGCCGGAGCGTCTCGTCACCGCCGCCGGAGAACACCGGCCCGATGATCCAGCCCAGCATCCACACCGCGTACGCGGCCGTCAGCCAGTCGCCGTCGAGAAACGCGAGAAAGATGGTGCCCGTGGCCAGCACCGCCCCCAGCGAGCCGGCGGAGATGACCATGCTGCCGTGCTGACCCGTGAGACTGTGGCGCAGGACGGCGATCTTCATCCGGGCCATCGTCACCGCTACAACCACGACAACCCCCTGGCCGTGGCCGAGCCGGAGCCGACCAGCTCCACGAACCTGTCTTCGAGCGACCCGGCGCCGCGCACCTCGGCCAGGGGCCCGGCGGCCGCCACCCGCCCGGCGTCGATCACGCCGACGTGGTCGCACAGCTGCTCCACCAGCGCCATCACATGGCTGGACAGGATGATCGAACCGCCGCCGGCCACGAAGCCGCGCAGGATCGCCTTGATCGTCGCGGCCGACACCGGGTCGACCGCCTCGAACGGCTCGTCCAGCACCAGCAACCGGGGCGCGTGGAGCAGCGCGGTGGCCAGGCCGATCTTCTTGCGCATGCCGGTCGAGTACTCGATGACCAGCGTCTTCTCCGCCGCGTCGAGCTCCAGCACCGCCAGCAGCTCCGCGGCCCGCTCGGCGACCACCTGCGGGCTCAGCCCGCGCAGCAGGCCGAGATAGGTGAGCACCTCCCGGCCGGTCAGCCGCTCCGGCATGGCCATCGCGTCCGGCAGCACCCCGACGAGCTGCTTGGCCCGCGGTGCGTCGGCCCACACGTCGATCCCGAAGATCTGCGCCGATCCCCGGTCAGGCCGCAGCAGCCCCACCGCCATGGAGAGCGCGGTGGTCTTGCCGGCGCCGTTCTGTCCGACCAGGCCGTAGAACGAGCCCTGTGGCACGGTCAGCGACACCTCATCGACGGCCTTCTTCTCGCCGAAGGTCTTGGACAGACCGTCGATCTTCAACGCGGCGGTGATAACTGCCTCCTGCGGCTGAAACGGGGATGATCTAGGCACGTAGCCTAAGACCGCGCGGAGTGGGGTGAAAACCGGCTTCTTCCAACGCCGCCCCCAGCGGCGAGTCGACGATCGGCTCACCGTCGGCCCGCTCCACGGTGAGCTTGCCCAGCGCGCCGTCGCGGACGGCCAGCGCCAGCGCGTCGACGGCGGGCCGCAGCCGCTCGTCGTCGGCGAACGACAGCAGCGTCTTCCCGCCACGCTCGACGTAGAGGACCAGGCGCCCGTCCACCAGCACCACCAGCGCCCCCGCCTTCCTGCCCGGCTTGTGGGACGCCTCCCCGGGACGCGCGGGCCAGGGCAGCGCCGCCCCGTAGGGGTTGGCCGGGTCGGCCGCGGCCAGCACCACGGCCCGCCGCTCCTCCCGCGTCTCGCCCGACGCCGACGGCGCCATCGCCCGCATCCGGTCGACCGCGCCCGGCAGCGCGAACTGGGCCCCGCCGAGCCCTTCCACGAAGTAGCCGCGCCGGCACCGCCCGCTCTCCTCGTAGGCGCGCAGCACCTGGTAGATCGGTGAGAACCCGCCCGGCAGCCGCTCGGCGGTGACCGCGCCGCGCGTCACCACGCCGTGCCGCTCCAGCAGCACCTCCGCCTGCGCCTGCGCGCGCAGCGTCGTGTCGGACGCCGCCTCCGGCAGCAGCCACCAGCGCCCGGCCACCGTCGGCGGCCCGCTCCGGCTCGGCAGCACCGCCCGCCGCCGGCGGGTCGCCGGCCGGTGAGCGGGCCGCCCCGAGCCGAGCGCCGCCCGCATCGGGGCCAGGGTGTCACCCGACACCCGCCCCGCCCACACCAGGTCCCACAGCGCGGTCGCCGCCGCCTGGTCGTCGAGCAGCCCCAGCCGGTCGGCGAGCTGGCGGAAGAACAGCGCGCCCCCGCCGCCGAGCTCCTCCAGGATCCGCTCGTGCGCCGGCGTCATCGTGATCTCGGCCGCCTCGGGGAGCAGCAGCGGCGCGGTGTCGGCGAAGTAGACGGCCACCCAGCCGTCACCGCCCGGCAGCGACCCCTGCCCCGCCCACAGCACCTCGCCGGCCGCGGTCAGCTCGTCGAGCAGCGCCGGCTGGTAGCCCGGCACCCGCGACGGCAGCACCAGCGTCTCCAGCGCCGAGGCCGGCACCGCCGCTCCCTGCAGCAGCTCGATGGCGCGGACGAGCGCGTCCATCGCCCGCGCGCTCCCGCCCGCGCCCCGCGCGCCACCCGCGGTGACGCCGTGCCAGGCCGGGGTGAAGACCGCGAGCGTCTCGGGCGAGACCGGCTCGACCTCCTTGCGCAACCGGGCCAGCGACCTGCGGCGCAGCATCCGCAGCACGCCCGCGTCGCACCACTCCTCACCCCGCCCGCCCGGCCGGAACTCGCCGTTGACCACCCGCCCGGACACCGCCAGCCTGCGCAGCGCGTCGGTCACCACGGCCACGCCCAGCCCGAACCGGTCGGCCGCCGTCGAGGCGTGGAACGGGCCGCGGGTGCGGGCGTGCCGCGCCACCAGGTCGGCCAGCGGGTCGGCCACCGGCTCCAGGAACGCGTGCGGCACCCCCACCGGCGGCGGCACGCCCAGCGCGTCACGCAGCCGCGCGGCGTCCTCGACCGCCGCCCACCGCTCCTCGCCCGCGACCCGCACCCTGATCGCGCGCCGCGCCCGCTCCAGCTCCTCCAGCCAGGCCGGGTCGCCGCCGCGCACGCTCACGTCGAGCTCCGGCAGCGGCCCGTGCGAGCGCAACAGGTCGGCCAGGTCCTCCAGGTCACGCAGCGGGCGATCCAGCCTGGCCAGCTCGCGCTCGGTGTCGGAGATCACGTCAGGGTCGAGCAGCTCGCGCAGGTCGGCCTGGCCCAGCAGCTCCGCCAGCAGCGACGTGTCCAGCGCCAGCGCCTGCGCCCGCCGCTCGGCCAGCGGCGCGTCTCCCTCGTACATGAACGCGCCCACGTAGTGGAACAGCAGCGACGCCGCGAACGGCGACGCCTGCGCCGTCTCCACCTCGACCACCCGCACCCGCCGGGCCGCGATGTCGCGCATCAGAGCGACCAGCCCCGGCACGTCGAAGACGTCCTGCAGGCACTCGCGCATCGTCTCCAGCACGATCGGGAACGACGCGTAGCGCGAGGCCACCCCGAGCAGGTGGGCGGCCCGCTGGCGCTGCTGCCACAGCGGGCTGCGCCGGCCCGGCACGCGGCGCGGCAGCAGCAGCGCCCGCCCCGCGCACTCGCGGAACCGCGACGCGAACAGCGCCGACCCGCCCAGCTCCTCGGTCACGATCTGCTCGATCTCGTCGGCGTCGAACGCCGCCACGTCGGACGGCGGCTCCGCCAGCGTGTCGGGGATGCGCAGCACGATGCCGTCGTCGGAGTGGACCGCCTGCACGTCGACGCCGTAGCGCTCGCGCAGCCGCCGGTTGATCGCCAGCGCCCACGGGGCGTGCACCCGCGCGCCGTAGGGGGAGTGGATGACCACCCGCCAGTCGCCCAGCTCGTCGTGGAACCGCTCCACCACCAGCGTCCTGTCGTCGGGCACGTAACCCGTGGCCTCCCGCTGCTCGCGCAGGTAGGACATGAGGTTGGCGGCGGCGTAGGAGTCGAGCCCGGCCGCGCGCAGCCGCTCGGCCGAGTCGTTCCCGGCCTGCTCGCGCAGGAACGAGCCGATGGCCCGGCCCAGCTCGGCCGGGCGGCCCGGGGTGTCGCCGTGCCAGAACGGCAGCTTGCCCGGCTGGCCGGGAGCGGGCGAGACCAGCACCCGGTCGGCGGTGATGTCCTCGATCCGCCACGACGACGCGCCCAGCACGAACACGTCGCCGACCCGCGACTCGTAGACCATCTCCTCGTCGAGCTCGCCCACCCGCGAGGCCCGCTCCCCGACGAGGAACACGCCGAACAGCCCTCGGTCGGGGATCGTGCCGCCGTTGGTCACCGCCAGCCGCTGCGCCCCCGGCCGGCCCCGCAGCGTGCCCGTCACCCGGTCCCACACGACGCGCGGGCGCAGCTCGGCGAACTCCTCGCTCGGATAACGGCCGGCGAGCATGTCGAGCGTCGCCTCCAGCGCGCTCCTGGGCAGGGTCGCGTACGGGGCCGCGCGCCGGACCACGGCCTCCAGCTCGTCGACGGTCCACTCGTCGAGCGCCGTCATCGCCACGATCTGCTGGGCCAGCACGTCGAGCGGGTTGCGCGGGCAGCGCAGCTCCTCGATCAGGCCGCTCTTCATGCGCTCGGCCACCACGGCCGTCTGCACCAGGTCGCCGCGGTACTTGGGAAAGATCACGCCCTTGGACACCGCGCCCACCTGGTGACCGGCCCGGCCGATGCGCTGCAGCCCGCTCGCCACGCTCGGCGGCGCCTCCACACAGGCCACCAGGTCCACCGCGCCCATGTCGATGCCCAGCTCCAGGCTGGAGGTGGCCACCACGGCGGGCAGCCGCCCCGACTTGAGCGCCTCCTCGATCTGGGCCCGCTCCTGCTTGGACACCGAGCCGTGGTGGGCGCGCACGACCTCGGCCACGGCGCCCTTGCCCGCCCCCGCCTGCGCCATCACCTCGGCCGGCGGGCGGTCCCACTGCGACAGGTCGGCCTCGCCGCCGCGCCGGGCCTGCGCCAGCTCGTTGAGCCGGGCGCAGAGCCGCTCGGCCAGCCGCCGCGAGTTGGCGAACACGATCGTCGAGTCATGGGCCTCGATCAGGTCGAACAGCCGGTCCTCGACATGCGGCCAGATCGACCGGCTGCCCGGGTCGGGCGCGAACTCCTCCGCGTCGGCGGGCCCCGGCCCCGACTCGACCTCGGTCATGTCCTCGACCGGGACGACCACCTCGACCTCGATGCGCTTGTCGGCCGGCGGCTGCACCACCGCCGCCGGGCGCGGCCCGCCGAGGAACGCCGCCACCTCGCTCACCGGCCGCACCGTCGCCGACAGGCCGATCCGCTGCGCGGGCCGCTCCAGCAGCGCGTCGAGCCGCTCCAGCGTCAGCGCCAGATGGGCGCCGCGCTTGGTCGACGCCACCGCGTGGACCTCGTCGACGATCACGGTCTCCACCTCGCGCAGCGCCTCCCGCGCCTGGCTGGTGAGCAGCAGGAACAGCGACTCGGGCGTGGTGATGAGGATGTCGGACGGCCTGGCGGCGAACCGCCGGCGGTCCTCCGCGGGCGTGTCGCCCGAACGGATCGCCACCGAGATCTCCGGCACCGGCGCGCCCAGCCGCCGCGCCGTCTGCCGCAACCCGGCCAGCGGGGCGCGCAGGTTGCGCTCCACGTCGACGGCCAGCGCCTTCAGCGGCGACACGTACACCACCCGCGTGCCCCGCGCCGGCGGCTCGGCCGCCAGCCGGTCGAGCGACCACAGGAAGGCCGCCAGCGTCTTGCCGGAACCGGTCGGGGCCACCACCAGCGTGTTGTCACCGCGGGCGATCGACTCCCACGCGCCCTCCTGGGCGGCGGTGGGCGCCGCGAAGGCCCCGGAGAACCAGCTCCTGGTCACCTGGCTGAAGCGGTCGAGCGAGCTCACCAGCACATACTGCCTCGCGCCACCGACAGAAAACGCATTGCCCCGGTGCCGTGCGGTTGAGCGGGGGCCCCGGCGGACATACACCGACCGTGACCATCGACCACGCGGCCGTCGAGGCTCGCCGCGAGGAGATCCGGCGCCGTTACCTCTTAGCGCACCGGCCCTCGTCCAGCGCGCGCGGCCTGCACCACATCGCCCTGCTGTCGTCGGATGTCGAACGCACCATCAAGTTCTACCAGGAGCTGCTGGAGTTCCCGCTGACGGAGATCTTCGAGAACCGCGACTACCCGGGCTCCAACCACTTCTTCTTCGACCTCGGCAACGGCAACCTGCTCGCGTTCTTCGACCTCCCGGGCCTCGACCTCGGCCCCTACCAGGAGGTGCTCGGCGGTCTGCACCACATCGCGATCTCGGTCGACCCCGCCACCTGGGAGCGCCTGCGCGGCAAGCTGGAGATGGCCGGCGTGCCGCACCAGATCGAGAGCGGCGCCTCCATCTACTTCAAGGACCCCGACGGCGCCCGGCTGGAACTGCTCGCCGACCACCTCGGTGAGATGTACGGCGCTCACGTGCTGTGACGGCCGGGACCCGGCGCGCCGTTCCCCCCGCGCGTCGCCTCCCGCCCCCGGGGTGACCTACCGCCTGGACGCCCGCCGCGTGCGCGGGCTGCCCGCCCGCGGCTCCTGCCGGATGCCGGCGTGCCGCTCCGCCCTCTCTGCCTTCTCCTTCCGTACGGTCGAGCGCTGTAAGGACAGCAGGTGACGGCGCTTCGCCCTGTTGGCCTTGGCCTTGGCTGATTTGGGGGGTGAGGATTTCGGGGTCTTTGCCATGTGCGTGTCTTACCCACACCCGGGGGCGCTCCATACTTGGGTGATGCGCCTGACCGAGTTCTGGAGACGGATGCGCGCCCACTTCGGCGACGCCTACGCCGAGTCGTGGGCGCGCGACTACGTCATCGCGCCGCTCGGCGGGCGCACCGTGATGCAGGCGCTGGCCGACGGCGAGAGCGCCAAGTCCGTCTGGCGGGCCGTCTGCCAGGTCGAGGACGTCTCCTCCCGGCTACGCTGAGCCCAGAGCCTCCTTCAGGCCGCGGGCCGTGCGCTCCAGGTCGTTCGCGTCGCCCCTCCCGCCCGGCGCCCACAGGAAGAGCCAGCCCTCGCGTGACGGCGTGGCGAACACCAGCGTCTGCTTGTCCGTGTCCGGGTGCCACACCCGCAGCATCGGGTCGTCCCCGCCCACCATCCGGCTCTCCAGCCCATGGCGGGGGAGCGCCTCGGCGAGATCCTGCAACAGACTGCGCCGTTCCCGGGTGTACGCGCTCACCACGTGCCGCCTCCTGGTCTCTTTCCAGGAGTCTCCCCAGCTCAGGCGCGGGAGAACATATCCGGCCGCCGACCGGGCGCTCAGCCCCGTACCGGGCGGATCTCGAAGCCCGCACCCATGGGCGGCGGGCGGCGACCTCCTCGGCCGGGCCGGCGCACTCGATCACGTACAGGCCCGCCAGATCCTCCCGCTCATGGCGTATCTTCCCGGGGTACGTGTGATCGAACAGTCGTTCGGCTAACATAGTCGCGCGGGGGCCCGCGACTCCACGACCGCCTCCGGGAAAATGTCGGTGGCAGGCCGTAGTTTTCACTCGACTGATTCGGACCACGACCCTCCAGGGGGAGTTCCCATGGCTATCAACGACCGCGAGAAGGCCCTTGAGACTGCCCTCGCCCAGATCGAGCGGCAGTTCGGCAAGGGTTCCGTCATGCGCCTCGGCGATGACGCCCGAGCCCCCATCGAGGTGATCCCGACCGGCTCGATCTCCCTGGACATCGCGCTGGGCATCGGCGGCCTGCCGCGCGGCAGGATCGTCGAGATCTACGGTCCCGAGTCCTCCGGCAAGACCACCGTCGCGCTGCACGCGGTGGCCAACGCGCAGCGGGCGGGCGGCATCGCGGCGTTCATCGACGCCGAGCACGCCCTCGACCCCGAGTACGCCAAGAAGCTCGGCGTCGACACCGACGCCCTGCTGGTCTCCCAGCCCGACACCGGCGAGCAGGCGCTGGAGATCGCCGACATGCTGATCAGGTCCGGAGCGGTCGACCTCATCGTCATCGACTCGGTCGCCGCCCTGGTGCCCAAGGCCGAGATCGAGGGCGAGATGGGCGACAGCCACGTCGGCCTCCAGGCCCGCCTGATGTCCCAGGCCCTGCGCAAGGTCGCCGGCGCGCTCAGCAGCACCGGCACCACCGCCATCTTCATCAACCAGCTCCGCGAGAAGATCGGCGTCATGTTCGGTTCGCCCGAGACCACGACCGGCGGCAAGGCGCTGAAGTTCTACGCCTCCGTCCGCATGGACATCCGCCGCATCGAGACCCTCAAGGACGGCACCGAAGCGGTCGGCAACCGCACCCGCGTCAAGGTGGTCAAGAACAAGATGGCCCCGCCCTTCCGGGTCGCCGACTTCGACATCCTCTACGGCGTGGGCATCTCCCGCGAGGGCGGCCTCATCGACATGGGCGTCGAGCACGGCTTCGTCCGCAAGTCCGGCGCCTGGTACACCTACGAGGGCGACCAGCTCGGCCAGGGCAAGGAGAACGCGCGCAACTTCCTGCGCAACCACCCCGACATGGCCAACGAGATCGAGAAGAAGATCAAGGACAAGCTGGGTGTGGGCCCGCGTCTCGACGACCCCGCCGAGCCCGTCGTGCCTGCCGCTCCCGCCGCTTCGGCCGCTTCGGCCGCTCCCGCCAAGGCGTCGGCCTCGTCCGGCCGCGGCTCCAAGTCCACGCCGAAGCCTGGTGACGTCTGATCGGTCGGCGCATGAGTGACACGGATCCGGCGCCCTCCGAGCGGGGCGCCCCGGCCTCATCCCGCCGCAAGCCACGCCGGTCCGCCGGGGGCGGCGACCGCGCGCCGTCGCCCGCCGGGCGCCACCCCTTCTTCGGCGACCGGCCCCAGGACGAGCAGCGGTCACCCGAGGACTCGTGGTGGACCCGCCCCGCGGCCGAACCCGGGCAGAGCCACCCTTTCTGGGGTGAGCCCTCGGATGACGAGCGCTCGCGGGAGCAGGCTCCTACGGCGCAGGATGACCAGGCCGTGGCCTTCGACGCCTCGTCCGTACGAGAGCGGACGCCTGCCGATCCGTCGCCGTGGGCTCCGGCGGACCGTTTCGAAGGCGGTGCTGGCGAGGGGTTGCGGCCGGGTTCTGGTGACCATCCCGGGGATGCGCCCCAGGTCCGGCCGGGGGAAGGCCGGGCGGCCTCACCGGAGGAGCTCTCCCCGGATGCCGATCCGACGACAGAGGCCGGCGACGACTCCTCCGCTCCACCGCCCGACGGCGGCACGACGAGCGACGATTCTGCCGCGACCACGTCGAATGACGGCCCGGGAGTCAACGACGGCTCGGTGAAGTGGTCCGGTGACGGTGCGGGGGCCGGCGAGGGCCCTGTTGTGGTGACGTCCCATGGTGGTTCTCGGGCACGCGGTTCTTCTGGCCGGAGAGGCAGGGGGACGGCGAGGGAGGCTGCCGTGGCGACGAGCGGTGGCTGGCCTTCGGCCGAAGAGTGGCGGGAGCAGCGCCGCCGTCAACGGGAATCCGCCGCGGAGCTTGAAGGCCCGGCTGGTGATGTCGTTGACGAGCACCCCTTGGAGGACCGCCGGGACGACGCACTCCCTGACCAGAACCACACCACCTCTGCCGGAGGCACCGAGTCCGCTGCCGGGGGTGCCGGATCGGTGTCTCCTGATCTCGGATCCGCGTCTCCTCCTCCCATCTCGGAGTCGCCTGCTCCCGTGGTTGAGGAGAGGCCGGCCGGGGAGGCGGGCTTCTGGGCGACGCCGGGCGTCGACCCGGTTCCCGAGGAGAAGGCGAGGAAGGAACGCAAGGGGAGACGGTCCGGGAGGAAAGCCGGGCGGGGGAGGCTGCCCGATGGGCCGGACGCCGGTTCGGGAGCCGCCGCGGCGCCGCCTGCCGACCCTGAGGCGGTGGCACGGGCCATCTGTCTGCGGCTGCTCACCATGGCACCCAAGACGCGGGCGCAACTGGCCGAGGCCCTGCGCAAACGGGAGGTGCCCGACGAGGTGGCGGAGTCGGTGCTGGACCGGTTCACCGAGCTGGGGTTCATCAACGACGAGGCGTTCGCCGAGGCGTGGGTGGACTCCCGGCATCACGGGCGTGGCCTGGCCAAGCGCGCTCTGGCCAACGAGCTGCGGCATCGCGGGGTCGACCAGGAGACGGTGAAGGAGGCCGTCGAGAGGCTCGATCCCGATCAGGAACTGGAGACGGCCAGACGCCTCGTGGAGCGGAAGCTGCCCGCCACCCGCTCCCTCGACCCCAAGGTCCGCACCCGCCGCCTGGCCGGCATGCTCGCCAGGAAGGGCTACCCGCCGGGGCTGTCGTTCCGGGTCATCCGGGAGGCGCTGGAGCAGGAGGGAGTCGAGGTCGAGGACGAGTATCCGTAGCTCCGGCCCGATGACAGGCGACGTCGCGCACCAGCGCGGGCGCACTTTCCGGTGCCGGTGCGCCTGATCGTCCGCTCCGCTCGGGATCGGCTGATGAGGAAAGCCGACGGTGGCGTATGGGACACCCTTGATAAGGCGTTTGCTTGCTCGTGACCTGTTCGACGCATAACCTCGACGGCAGTGAGGAGTTACTCCGCGCAGTGCGGATTGCCATACCGGTGAACGACGGACGAGTGAGCTTGGTTGATCGAGGCAGGCGAGGCGCCGGCTGCCCCAGTCGGCGTGAGGTCAGCCTGTGCTTGATATCTGTCCCGGGGCTTTCCGTGCCGCGCCCGTGACCCTCCCGTGCGAGGGCCGCGTTTGTGAGTGTTGACGACGCGAGGAGGGCGGGGCGTACATGGGGCCGCTTGTCGTGGTGCTGTCGGTGGCGGTGCTCGCGCTGACCTGCGGGATGATGGCAGCCCTCTTCATCGTCGTCAGGCGGACGTCCGGCGGTGCGCCGAAGACCGCCGAACCCGATCCCGAGCAGTTGGAGGCCGTGCAGGACGAGCTGGAGCAGGCTCGCGCGGAGGCGGGCAGGATCCGCGACAAGGCGGAGATCGACGCCGAGGAGATCCTGCGCAGGTCGGAGGCGGCGGCGGAGAGCGCGACGCAGATGCGGCGGGAGGTCGAGGAGGAGAGCCGCGTCCTGAAGTCGGAGCTCAAGGAGCTCCGCGCCGACCTGGAGCGCAGGGAGCAGCGGCTGGCCGAGCGGGAGCAGCGGCTCGACGAGGAGGCCAGACGGCAGGCCGAACGGGACCGCAAGCTCGCCGAGACGGAGATCGAGCTGGCCGACCGGCGGGCCGAGCTGCTGCGGGTGGAGGACGAGCGGCGGGTCATCCTGGAGCGGGTGGCGGGGCTGACCAGCGAGCAGGCCAAGGCCGAGCTGGTCCGTGAGATCGAGTTCCAGGCCAAGCGTGAGGCCGCGCTGATCGTACGGGAGATCGAAGGGGAGGCGCGCCGCGAGGGCGAGAAGCGCGCCACCAAGATCGTGACGCTGGCGGTGCAGCGGATGGCGACCGAGCAGACGGCCGAGTCCGTCGTCAGCGTGCTCCACCTGCCGGGCGACGAGATGAAGGGCCGGATCATAGGCCGCGAGGGCCGCAACATCCGGGCGTTCGAGTCGACCACGGGCGTCAACCTCATCATCGACGACACCCCGGAAGCCGTGCTGCTGTCCTGTTTCGACCCGGTCCGCCGGGAGACGGCGCGGCTCACGCTGGAGAAGCTGGTGCTCGACGGGCGGATCCACCCGCAGCGGATCGAGGAGGCGCACGACCGCAGCCGCGCGGAGGTGCAGGATCTGTGCGCCCGCGCCGGCGAGGACGCGCTGGTGGAGCTGGGCCTCACCGACATGCACCCGGAGCTGGTGCTCCTGCTCGGCCAGCTCCGCTACCGCACCTCGTACGGGCAGAACGTGCTCAAGCATCTCATCGAGTCCGCCCACATCGCCGGCATCATGGCGGCCGAGCTCAAGCTCGACCGGACGCTGCTAAAGCGCTGCGCGCTGCTGCACGACATCGGCAAGGCGCTCACCCATGAGGTGGAGGGCAGCCACGCGCTGATCGGCGCGGAGATCGCGCGGCGCTACGGCGAGCAGGAGGACGTGGTGCACGCGATCGAGGCACACCACAACGAGGTGGAGGTGCGCACGGTCGAGGCGGTGCTCACCCAGGCGGCCGACGCGATCAGCGGCAGCCGTCCCGGCGCCCGCCGCGAGTCGCTGGAGGCGTACGTGAAGCGGCTGGAGCGGCTGGAGGAGATCGCGCAGTCGTACGACGGCGTGGAGAAGGTCTTCGCCATGCAGGCCGGGCGGGAGATCCGGGTCATGGTCAAGCCGGACGCGATCGACGACATCCAGGCGCAGGTGATCGCCCGCGACGTGGCCAAGCAGGTGGAGGAGGAGCTCACCTACCCGGGGCAGATCCGGATCACGGTGGTACGGGAGTCACGGGCGACCGAGTTCGCGCGCTGATCCTCAAGGGAAGCCGGATCGCGAAAGGCATCCTGGACCTCGGGTTGGAATCGTGCCGATCGCGGGCGCGCGGCCGGGTCGAGCCTCGACGTCCACGCTGCGTGGAGGCCAGACCCGGGCAGCACCCGCCGTCCTCTATCCGAGCGTGAGCATCGCCTCGGCGACCTCGCCGATCGCCGCAGGGGGGATCGCCGAGGCGGCCTCCTCGAGGACGAGCAGCCGTGCCCCCGCAATCTCGCGCGCGATCGCCTCGCCGTTGCCGACAGGGAAGAACCGGTCGCGGCGGCCGTGGACGACGAGCGTGGGAACCTCGATCTCGGGCAGGCGCTCGCGCCAGCGGGGTTTGCAGTCGAGCCTGGAAAACACCATGCCCATCTGGTTGGCCATCTGGACCGGGGGTGCGGTGCCGGGCGTGCGGTCCCAGACGCGCCCAGCGATTGCGCGCGCGGCGGCGGGGTCGTCGCCGAGGATCTCCGCTCCGGCGGCGGCGAACTCCGCAACCGCCTCGCGGTCGGTCCAATCGGGCATCGGACGCGCGAACAGCCGGCTCATTGTCGCCTGGTCATGGTCGGGGAGGTCC
The DNA here is from genome assembly GCF_050936535.1 of Nonomuraea sp. CA-218870. NCBI lineage: Bacteria > Bacillati > Actinomycetota > Actinomycetes > Streptosporangiales > Streptosporangiaceae > Nonomuraea > Nonomuraea sp. CA-218870. The sequence continues at coordinate 2,553,213 of NZ_JBNJMN010000001.1, forward strand.
TCGTCGGACGGGCCAGGGGCAACCGCGCGGGTGCCGACCAGGGTGAGCGCCGAGAACGCGCCCGGATGGTCGAGCACGGCCACCTGGGCGACCATCCCGCCGACGCCGATCCCCGCGAGGTGCGCAGGCCCTCCGCCGAGCGTGTCAGCGAGGACCGCCGCGTCGGCGGCGAGGCCGCGCAGAGTGTAGGCGGGCGCCTCCGGATCCGTCGTTGTCGACTCCCCGCTATCGCGCAGGTCGTAGCGCACCACACGGCGCCCGCCAGCGGCGAGGCGCTCGCAAAGCGCGTCGGGCCAGGAGAGCATCGTCGTCCCGCCCGCGAGCAGGACGAGTGGCGCGTCGTCGTCACCGAACGACTCGATGCCCAAGGCGATCTCATTGGCGTTGACAGTGGTCATCGGATCACCGGGAGACGTCGTAGGTCATTTGCATCATGCCAGGGCAGACCCTATCCGCCGCCTGAACTCATCGCTCACGCATGAAGCGGGTGGCGGATGCGAACGCGATAACGCGACGCGCGAGGGCGGCACGTCGAACGTACAGCGGACGATCGCCCCCGACCGCACACAACCAGGCCCGAACCACGAACCCCGACTCATCCACTCCCTCAGAAGGAGCCGCACCCGTAAGAGGACCTGCTTCAGAGGAAGACCTGTTGGTAGAAGGCGAACTCGGCGGCGAGCGCGGTGGAGCGGGTCTCGGCGCGGCGGAAGCCGTGGGCCTCGCCGTCGAAGGCCAGGTAGGTGCAGGGGATGCCGCGTTCCGCCAGCGCTTCGGCGAAGGCGGCCGACTGTTCGGGCGGCACCACCGGGTCGTCGAGTCCCTGGAGCAGCAGCATCGGGCAGGAGACGCCGCCGGCCAGGGCGAGCGGTTCGCGCTCGGCGTACAGGCGGAGGTCCTCGGGGCCGACGAGCCACTCCACGTAGCGGGACTCGAAGTCGTGGGTGTGCGCGTTGAGCGGGGCCAGGGCGCTCACCCCGTAGTAGGAGACGCCTCCGGCGAACGCGCCGGACCGGCAGCAGGCCGCCATCACCGTCCAGCCGCCGGCGCTGCCGCCCCGGACGGCGATCCTGCCCGGGTCGGCGTGACCTGCGGTGGCCAGCCAGCGGGCGGCGGCGACGGTGTCGGCCACGTCGGTCAGCCCCCACTGCCCCTTGAGCAGCTCACGGTAGGCGCGGCCGTAACCGGTGGAGCCGGCGTAGTTGACGTCGAGCACGCCGATGCCGCGTGAGGTCAGGAACGCCTTGGTCAGGTCGAGGGCGGTGGTGGCGTGCGAGGTCGGCCCGCCGTGCACGAAGATCACGTACGGGCGCGGGCCGTCCACGGCGTGGTCCGGGTGCGCGGGCGGGTACAGGAAGGCGTGCACCTCCCGGTCTCCGTCACCCGGCAACGTCACCGGCCGTGGCGCCGGCAGGTAGGCCGGGTCGGGCACTCGGTCGTAGTCACCGGCGAGCACCTCGACGCCGCCGCCCCCGCTCCAGCCGCCGCCCTCGGCCCCGGCCGCGACAGCGGCTTCCATCGGGACGGTCCTTCCCGCCGCAGCGGCGGTTTCTCCCGCACCGGTCGTTCCCGCCGCACCGGTCGTTACGGGTTCGTCGGCCGTTCTCGGTGAGTCGTCGGTTCCCGGGCCGGACATTCCCGCTGGGTCGTCGGCCAGGTCGACGGCTCCCGGTGGTCCGGTAGTCCCCGCTGGGCCGGTGGTCGTGGTGTCGACGCGGGTCACGGAGGCCGGGGTGGCGGGGCCGTACCCGATGCCGAGGATGGACGTGCCGTCGGCGGCGAGCGCGGGCTCCCAGCCGGTGTACGGGACGGGCAGGTCGGTGAGGACGCCCGTGCGCGGGTCGAGCACGCCGAGCCGCAGGTCGCCGCGCCCGTGCAGGACGGCGAGCCGGCCGTCGGCGAGGATCGCGTACGGGAGACCGCCCAGATGCCACAGCGGCCAGGCGAACTCCTCCTCCCGGGGGCAGAGCGGCTCGGGCTCGCCACCGCCGGTGTCGGCCGCGTAGAGGTTCCACCAGCCGGAGCGGTCGGAGATCAGGTAGAGGCGGCCGTCGTCGCGCCACCGCGGGGCGAGCACGGACTCCGCGAGGCCGCCCGCCACGGTCCAGGTCTCGCCGTCGGACAGCCGGGTGACGCGTAGCTCGGTGCCGTGCCAGGGCATCCGGGGGTGGTTCCAGCACACGTACGCGAGCAGCAGGCCGTCGGGGGAGAGGGTGGGGGAGGCGTAGAAGTCGTGGCCGGTGACCTGCTCGGCGGCGTCGCCGCCGGCGAGCGGGACGGTCACGATCGCCCGCGAGACCTTGCCGCCGTCGGGGTGGCGTTCGCGCACGCACCACACCCGGCCGTCGCGCACCGCGAGGTCGGCGTAGCGGTCGCCCTCGGGGGTGAGCGCGCGGATCTCGCCCGAGGGGTCGCGCGCGTACAGCCGCTGGTCGGTCAGCTCGGTGAAGACGACGCCGCCGTCCGGGGTGACGGCGTAGGGGCGGCCGCCGTATTCGTGCACGCGGGTGCGGGCGTTCCACGGCGGGGGGAGCAGCTCGGTGCGGGAGCCGTCGGCGGCCAGACGCACGATCGTGGTGCGTCCGCCTTCCTCGGGGCGGTCCTCCGTCCACCAGGCGGCGCCGCCCGAGGCGACGGGCCAGCCGGGGCGCGCCGCCGCGCGGGCGACGTCGGAGGTGGAGATGGGTGAGAGCCACAGAGCGGCGGGCATACCCGCATCCTGCCGGAAATCCCCGCCGCTCGTGCGTCAGTCGGCGCCGTCGATCCCGCCGCCGACCATCACCGGAGCCGCCGCGGTCTTGCGGCTGCGCCTGCTGCGCCGTTCCAGCCAGTTGGCCACGAAGCTGAGGGTCATGTTGAGCCCGACGTAGATCACGCCGATGACGATGGCCGCCGGGATCAGCGAGCCGAAGAACACCGCCGGCATGATCTTGAACCCGGTGTTGAGCAGGTCGACGTAGGCGATGATGTAGCCGAGCGCGGTGTCCTTGAGCAGCACCACGAGCTGGCTGACGATCGCCGGCATCATGGCCGTGACCGCCTGCGGCAGCAGCACCAGCCGCATCACCTGGTTCTTGCGCATGCCGACCGCGTACGCGGCCTCAGACTGGCCCTTGGGCACGGCCTGCACGCCGGCCCTGACGATCTCGGCCAGCACCGACCCGTTGTAGAGGGTCAGGCCGAGCACGACCGCCATGAAGGCGTAGTCGCCGCCGCCCATGAGCGTCGGCGCCAGGTAGAAGATGAAGAAGATCAGCAGCAGCAGCGGGATGGCCCGGAAGACCTCGACCACGAGCCCGGCGGGGATCCGGATCCAGGCGTGGTCGGAGAGCCGGGCCAGGCCGAAGACCGCGCCGAACGCCAGGGCGAGCACGGCGGCCAGGCCGGCGGCCTTGAGCGTGCCGATCAGGCCGGGGACGATCCAGGTCTGCCAGGTGTAGGGGTCGAGGAACGGCTCCCAGATCCTGCCCTCGAACTGCCCCTTGGCGTCGAAGCCGAGAAAGACCCAGTAGCCGATGCCGCCGACGACCAGCACGCTGACCGCGGTGAGCAGGTGGTTGCGCACCCGCCCGCGCGGGCCTGGGGTGTCGAACAGGACTGTCGTGCTCATCGGGCCACCGCCAGACGTCGGGAGAGCCAGCCGGTGAAGTAGCCGATGGGCATGGTGAGGGCCATGAACGCGACGATGAGGCCGATGAAGATCGGGATCGACGCGCCCGTGGTGTCAAAGGTGATCTTCATGACGGCGGCGGCGTCGGCCAGGTAGCCGCCGGCCGTGGCGACCGTGGTGTTCTTGATCATGGCGATCATCACGCTGCCCAGCGGGGCGACGACGGCGCGGAACGCCTGGGGCAGGATGATCAGTCGCAGGGACTGGAAGAACGTCAGCCCGATCGACCGGGCCGCCTCCGCCTGGCCCATCGGCACCGTGTTGATGCCGGCGCGCAGCGCCTCGCACACGAACGACGCGGTGTAGAGCGACAGGCCCATCGCGACGATCCAGAACGAGTTGACGCTCGGCTCCTGCGAGAAGACCAGGCCGAGCTTGTCGCTCAGGCCCAGCGCGGAGAACGCCAGCACCAGCGTCAGCGGGGTGTTGCGCACCACGTTGACGTAGACGGTGGCGGCCGCACGCAGCACCGGCGTCGGCGAGACCCGCATCGCCACCAGGATCACGCCCAGGATGAGCGAGGCGACCCCGGCCACCAGGGAGAGCTTGACGTTCTCCAGGAAGCCTTCCGCGAGCTCGGGCGCGTACTTAATCAGTTCGTCCATCGTGCTCCACCACAGAGAAGGGCGGCGGCCGGGATCCCGGCCGCCGCCTCTGACGTGATCAGGCGCAACCCTCGGCCGGCGGTGCCTCGGTCGACAGCTTCAGACCCTCGATGCCGCCGAACCACTTGTCCAGCAGGCCCTTGATCGTGCCGTTGTCCCACAGCGTCTTGATCGCGGTGTTCACGGCCTCACAGGTCTTGGTGTCGCCCTTCTTCAGGCCCACCCCGTACTTCTCGTCGGTGAAGCCCTGGCCCAGCACCTTGAAGTTGCCGCCGGCCTGCTTGGCGAAGCCAGCCAGGATCAGGTCGTCGGTGGTGACGGCGTCGAGGTTGCTGCCGTCGAGCTTGGCCACGCACTCGGAGTAGTTGGCCGCGTCGACGGTGGTGGCGTCGAGGTCGAGCTCGCCGTCCGGCGGCGGGTCGGTGATGCGCTTGTAGGAGTTGGAGCCCGCGGCCTTGCAGATCCGCTTGCCCTCGAGGTTCTGCGGGGTGGTGATCGAGGTGTCGTCCTTGCGGACCATCACGTCCTGGTGCGCGAGCACGTAGGGGCCGCCGAAGGTGACCTTGCCCTTGCGCTCCTCGGTGATCGAATAGGTGGCGAAGATGATGTCGACCGTGCCGTTCTGCAGGAACGGCTCGCGGTTGGACGAGGCCGACTCCTTCCACTCGACCTTGACGTCGGTGCCGCCGTTCATCTCCTTGAGTACGGCCTTGGCCACGTCGACGTCGAAGCCCTCCGGCTCGGGGCCGGTCTTCAGGCCCAGGCTCGGCTGGTCCCACTTGGTGCCGACCACGATGGTGCCGCCACCCTTGACCTTGTCGATCACGGTGGCGAAGGAACCGCCGCCGCCACCGCCGCCACCGGCGTCATCGCCGCCGCAAGCGGACAACGCCCCCACCATGGCGAACGCGGCGAGCACCGCTCCCATCCGACGCATGTGCATGTGTAACCTGCCTCTTCAGTCAGTGCGTGAGGATCTTCGAAAGGAAGTCACGCGCCCGGTCGGTCCGCGCGTTGGTGAAGAACTCGTCGGGGGTGTTCTCCTCGACGATCTGCCCGTCGGCCATGAACACCACCCGGTTGGCGGCCCTGCGGGCGAAGCCCATCTCGTGGGTCACGACCATCATCGTCATCCCGTCCCGTGCCAGCCCGATCATGACGTCGAGCACCTCCTGCACCATCTCGGGGTCGAGCGCGGAGGTCGGCTCGTCGAACAGGATCATCTTCGGATCCATGGCGAGAGCCCTGGCGATGGCGACGCGCTGCTGCTGGCCACCGGAGAGCTGGGCGGGGTACTTGTCGGCCTGGGCCGCGATGCCGACCCGCTCCAGCAGCTCCATGGCGCGCTTGTCGGCGGCGTCCTTGGCCTTGCGGCGAACCTTGACCGGGCCCAGGGTGACGTTCTCGCGGATCGTCTTGTGGGCGAACAGGTTGAACTGCTGGAACACCATGCCGACGTCGGAGCGCAGCCGGGCGAGGCCCTTGCCCTCCTCCGGCAGCACCTGGCCGTCGAAGACGATCCGGCCCTCGTCGATCGTCTCCAAGCGGTTGATCGTCCGGCAGAGCGTCGACTTGCCGCCTCCTGACGGGCCGATGACGACAAGGACCTCGCCGCGAGAGACGGTCAAGTTGATGTCCTTCAGGACGTGCAAGGCCCCGAAGTGCTTGTTGACATGCTCCATCTGCACGAGTGGAGTGGCGTCCCCGTTCTCCGTCATGGACCCAAACGGTAGAGCCCTCAAGGACGCTGGTCACTAACCAGGCGGTACCGATCCGATCACATCAACTGGTCAAGCTGGCCTTTTGGGGCTGTGCGGCCGGTGCGGGACAGGTAACGACTACCCTGGTTCATGCCATGACTGTGACCCAGGAGAGCCCCCGCACGTACGAGGTCCGCACGTACGGGTGCCAGATGAACGTGCACGACTCCGAGCGGCTGTCCGGCCTGCTGGAGGGCGCCGGCTACGTGCCCGTGCCCGACGGCGGCACCGCCGACGTGGTCGTCTTCAACACCTGCGCCGTCCGCGAGAACGCCGACAACCGCCTCTACGGCAACCTCGGCCACCTGCGCCCGGCCAAGGTCCGCAACCCGCGCATGCAGATCGCGGTCGGCGGCTGCCTCGCCCAGAAGGACCAGGGCGAGATCGTCCGTAAAGCGCCCTGGGTCGACGTGGTGTTCGGCACCCACAACATCGGCTCGCTGCCCGTGCTGCTGGAGCGCGCCCGCATCGAGGGCGAGGCGCAGGTCGAGCTCAAGGAGTCGCTGGAGGTCTTCCCCTCCACGCTGCCGACCCGGCGCGAGTCCGCCTACGCCGCGTGGGTCGCCATCTCCGTCGGCTGCAACAACACCTGCACGTTCTGCATCGTGCCGTCGCTGCGCGGCAAGGAGAAGGACCGCCGCCCCGGCGACGTGCTCGCCGAGGTGCGCACCCTCGTCGAGCAGGGCGTCCTGGAGGTGACCCTGCTCGGCCAGAACGTCAACACCTACGGCGTCGAGTTCGGCGACCGGCTGGCCTTCGGCAAGCTGCTGCGGGCCTGCGGCGACGTCGAGGGCCTGGAGCGGGTCCGGTTCACCTCGCCGCACCCCGCCGCGTTCACCGACGACGTGATCGCCGCCATGGCCGAGACGCCCAACGTCATGCACCAGCTCCACATGCCGCTCCAGTCGGGCTCCGACCAGGTGCTCAAGGCCATGCGCCGCTCCTACCGCGCCGAGCGCTACCTCGGCATCATCGAGCGGGTCCGCGCGGCCATGCCCGACGCGGCCATCTCCACCGACATCATCGTCGGCTTCCCCGGAGAGACGGAGTCGGACTTCCAGGCGACCCTCGACGTCGTACGGGAGAGCCGCTTCGCCAACGCCTTCACCTTCCAGTACTCGATCAGGCCGGGCACCCCCGCCGCGACCATGGCCGACCAGATCCCCAAGGAGGTCGTCCAGGAGCGCTACGAGCGCCTGGTCGCGCTGCAGGAGGAGATCTCCTGGGCGGAGAACAAGAAGCAGGTCGGCCGGACGCTGGAGGTCCTGGTGGCCGAGGGCGAGGGCCGCAAGGACGACGCCACCCGCCGCCTGTCCGGCCGCGCCCCCGACAACCGCCTGGTCCACTTCGCGGCGGGCGAGCAGACGCCCCGCCCTGGCGACATGGTCACGGTCGAGGTCACCTACGCCGCCCCGCACCACCTGGTCGCGGACGGCCCGGTCCGGGAGCTGCGGCGCACCCGCGCGGGCGACGCCTGGCAGGCCCGGCGTGAGGGTCCTCAGGGGGCGCCGGGAGTGATGCTCGGGATGCCCTCCATCGGCCGCCCCGCCCCGGTGGCCGCCCCGGCGTCCGGCTGCTCCGCCCACTGACCGCCGGCCCGCCCACGGGACCGATCAGCGTCCGAGGCCGTCTAGGGCCTCGTAGCAGGCCGGCCGGCGGAAGTCGTGGAAGGTCGCGCAGGGATCGGGCCCGGGGAGCCCTGTGGCCCGCGCCTCCGGCTGGGGAGCCGGAGGGGGCGAGGGGGCCGCGGTACGCGCCGGGCCGTGAGAGGCCCGGCCGCCCGGCCGGTCCCCGGTGCGGCCGGGTGACCTGTCCGTGGTACGCGCCGGGTTGTGCAGGGCGCGGTCGTCCGGCCTGACTGCGGTACGCGACGGGTCGTGGAGGGCGCGGCTGTCCGGCCTGACTGCGGTACGCGACGGGTCGTGGAGGGCGCGGTCGTCCGGCCTGACTGCGGTACGCGACGGGTCGTGGAGGGCGCGGCTGTCCGGCCTGACTGCGGTACGCGACGGGTCCTGCAGGGCGCGGCCGTCCAGCCTGACCGCATCGTCCTGGCCGGAACGTTCCAAGGCGTCGGAACGGCTCGGGCGCGACTGGCCGGGGATCGGCTCGTGATCCGGGCCGTACGCGCCGCGGCCGGTGTGTTCACGGGCGGCGGCCGTGGGTGAGGGGGACGGCGGTTGGAGTGTGCCGCCCGGCGGGGGGAGCGGGTGGAGCCAGGGACCGCCGGCCGCGCCCCCCGGCGTGGCGGAGCGCGGCGCCGGAGTGCGCGGATCGGGTGATGGAACGGACGCCCAACTGGGCTTTTCCGCCGCGCGAGAATGATCGGAAAACGCGCTTTCCTGATCGATTTCCGGTGCCGTTGCGCGGCCGTGCATTCGGTGGCCGGTGAACGCCAGGAGAATGGCGGCACCCGCGATGACCAGGACGGTCGTGACGGCGGCGGAGGGGGCGAGGGCAGGCCGACGACCTGGGCGAATAGGACCTTGGGGGGACAAGTCGTGATTCCTTTGTGATTGTTGCGTGAGCATTCCACTGTTGCGGCTAGTGTGGTCCATCGCCCGCGGAAGCCGGAGAGCTTTCCCGATACGACCGCAGGAGTTGTGGCACCATGCAAGATCCGACCGAGCCGGATCGACTTGAGATCCTCAACGGCCCAGGCGACCGCCGCCGGGCCGCGTCCAACAGGCCGAGCGGCAAGAAGAAGATCACTGTCATCGCGGCGTCCGTGCTCGTGGCGGCGTTGGGGGTGGGTGGCGTGGGCTACGCGCTGACCGCCGGTGCGGCCGGGCCGGGCGCCCCCGCCCAGCAGAGCCGGCAGGCCGGGCCCGACCAGGGTGCCGGTGAGGACGCGGAGCAGGGCGAGGACGAGCCGCTCCGCGACGACGCCGCCGACGAGGCCACCATGGGCGACGCCGACACCGACACCGACCTGCCCGAGGAGGAAGCCGCCGAGATGGGCGACGCCGCCGTCGGCGACACCTCCGGCGACACCTCCGGCGACACCTCCGGCGACACCTCCGGCGACACGGGCGACAGCCGGGACACCGCGCAGGACCCGTCGAAGAAGAAGACCGCGACGGAGGAGTCCGGCGCGAAGAAGGAAGACGGCGGCAAGAAGCCCACGACCGCGGCCAAGCCGCCGCAGTCCGACGGCGACGACCCGGCCGACGGCCCGGCAGGAGCGGTCACCGGCCAGTGCGCCAAGAGCGGCTGCTGACGCACCGGACCACGCGTCACGCGCCCGCTCACCCTCCGGGCGCGTGATTCGCTCGTTCTCTGTCTGGGCGTGCTCGTCCGGGTGCGTCGTGGGGTCGAAGTGGTTTGCCGGTTATCGGGGGCACTGGACCTACAGGGGCGGGGGCCGTCGTCCCTAGGGTGCCGGCCATGACGATGGACGCCACGACCGAATCCGCCGTGACCGACGACGCCGTGACCGACCAGGCGGCGGCGCTGCGCGCCCTGCATGTGCCGGGCGCGCCGCTGATCCTGCCGAACGCCTGGGACGCCGCGTCGGCAAGAGCCGTACGGGAGGCCGGCTTCCCGGCGGTGGCGACCGGGAGCGCTGCGGTGGCCGGCGTGCTGGGCTACGGCGACGGCGAGCTGACGCCGGTCGCCGAGATGCTCGCCGCCGTGGCCAGGGTGGTCCGGGTGGTGGACGTGCCCGTGACGGCCGACATGGAGCGCGGGTACGGGCTGGACCCGGCCGAGCTGGCCGAGCGGCTGCTGGCCACCGGCGCGGTCGGCTGCAACCTGGAGGACTCCGACCCCCGTACGGGAGAGCTGATCGATCTTGAGGAGCAGGCGGCGTTCCTGGCGGCGGTGCGGGCCGCGGCGGGACCGGCGCTCGTCGTCAACGCCAGGATCGACACGTACATCGCCGGGGACGGCGACCGCGCCGGGGCGGTGGCGCGCGCCCGGCGTTACCTGGAGGCGGGCGCCGACTGCGTCTACCCGATCGGCCTGTCGGACGAGGCCGGGATCGGGGCGCTGGTGGAGGAGACGGACGGCCCGGTCAACATCCTGTTCAAGCCGGGCGCGCCGAGCCTGGCCAGGCTGGCGGAGCTGGGCGTGGCCCGGGTCAGCTACGGCCACGGCCTGCACAAGGCGGCCCACGCCTACGCCGTCCGCATGATCCAGGCCGTGAGCGAGGGCCGCAGCCCTTACTGACCGTTCAGCGCCGCCGGCGCGGCACGGGGACCCGCATCAGGTCACGCGCGAGGAACACCTCCCCGTCGAAGCTGCGCCGCACCTCCTCCAGGAACGCGGGCTCCTGGGCGAGGCCGTAGCGCTCGGAGAAGTGCGTGAGCACCAGCCGCCGCACCCCCGCGTCGGCCGCCACCAGCCCGGCCTCGAACGCGGTCAGATGCCCGTACTCCTTGGCCAGCGCCTGCTCGCCCGACAGGAACGTGGCCTCGATGATCAGTAGGTCGGCCCCGTTCGCCAGCTCGAACACCGCGTCGCACAGCCGCGTGTCCATGACGAAGGCGGCGCTCTGGCCGGGCCTCGGCACGCTGCACCGGGCCAGCGTCACGCCGCGCACCGAGCCGGTGCGCTGCAGTTCGCCCACCTCGGGGCCGCGGATGCCGTGGGCGGCCAGCCGCTCCGGCAGCATCCGGATGCCCGGCGGCTCCTGCAGGCGGTACCCGTACGACTCGACCGGGTGGGACAGGCGCCGGGCGGTCAGCGGGCCGACGGAGGCCAGCTCGCCGGAGACCGGATGCTCCTCGATGACGCCGGTGTCGGCGAACACGGCGGCGTGCCGCAGCCGGCGCCAGTATTCCCGGCCCGAGGCGGGGAAGACGGCCCGCACGGGGTGGCGGACCCGGTCACGCGCGATCCGCTGGACGACGCCGGGCACGCCCAGGCAGTGGTCGCCGTGGAAGTGCGTCAGGCAGATCCAGTGCACGTGGCCGGCGCTCACCCCGGCGTGCACCATCTGCCGCTGTGTCCCTTCGCCCGGGTCGAACAGGTAGCCTTGCCCGTCCCAGCGCAGCAGGTAGCCGTTGTGGTTACGGTGTCGGGTGGGGACCGCGCTGGAGGTGCCGAGGATGACGAGTTCACGGGAAGACACGATGACCACCGTCGCGTTCGCCGAGGTGCCGACGCCGGTCGGCCCGTTCGTGCTGGCCGTCACCGAGGACGGGCTGGTCGCGTCGGGCTGGGGAGGCCGCGAGCGGCTGCGCGACCGGCTCGGCCTGCCTGAGGTCCATGACCCGGATCGTACGGCCTCCGTCGTCGGGGAGCTTCTCGCCTATTTCGACGGCGCCGGGCGGCGGTTCGAGACGCCGGTCGACTGGCGGCTGACCTCGGGCGTGCGGCGCACGGTGCTGCGGACGCTGTACGAGGTCCCGTACGGCACGGCGGTGACCTACGGCGAGCTGGCGGCGCGCAGCGGCACCGGCGTGCCCGCGCGCGGCATCGGGTCGATCATGGGGTCCAACCCGCTGCCGATCGTGGTGCCGTGCCACCGGGTGGTCGCGGGCAACGGGCTGGGCGGGTTCAGCGGCGGCGTCGGCGTGGAGACCAAGCGCTGGCTGCTGACCCACGAGGGCTACCTGCAGCCCACGCTGCTCGATCTGTAGCGGACACTGGTAGGCGTGCGTCACCCAGTCATCGCCGTCGTAGGGCCCACCGCGGCCGGTAAGTCCGATCTCGCCGTCGACCTCGCGCTGCGGCTGGGCGGGGAGTGCCTCAACGCCGACTCCATGCAGCTCTACCGCGGCATGGACATCGGCACCGCCAAGCTCACCGAGGCCGAGCGGCGCGGCGTGCCGCACCACCTGCTGGACGTCTGGGACGTGACGGTGACGGCCAGCGTGGCGGAGTACCAGAAGCTGGTCAGGCCGCTGATCGAGGCCATCGACGTGCCGGTTCTGGTGGGCGGGAGCGGCCTGTACGTGCGGGCGGCCATCGACGACCTGGAGTTCCCCGGCACCGACCCGGAGATCAGGGCCCGCCTGGAGGCCGAGCTGGCCGAGCGCGGCGCCGGGCCGCTGTACGCGCGGCTGCGCGAGCTCGACCCGGCCGCGGCCGAGGCGATCCTGCCGAGCAACGGCCGGCGCATCGTGCGCGCGCTGGAGGTGATCGAGCATTCCGGCCGGCCGTTCTCGGCCACCATGCCGTCCTACGAGGCGGTCTACCCGAGCGTTCAGCTCGGGCTGGAGGTGCCCAGGCCGGTGCTGGACGAGCGGATCGAGACCAGGGTCGGGCGGATGTGGGCGGCGGGCCTGGTCGCCGAGGTGCGCGAGCTGCTCGGGCGCGGTCTGGCCGAGGGCCGCACGGCCGGCCGGGCGCTCGGCTACGCCCAGGTGATCCGCTACCTGGAGGGGGAGTGGAGCGAGGAGGAGGCGTTCGCGGAGACGGTGCGGGCGACGCGGCGGTTCGCCCGGCGGCAGGAGTCGTGGTTCCGGCGCGATCCGAGGGTGCGCTGGCTCCCGTACGACGACCCCGACCTGCTCGGCAGATCGCTGGCGCTGATAGCGGGGCGGGAGTCCGGATAAAATCGAGCAATGCGCTTTCTCAAGGGCCACGGCACCGAGAACGACTTCGTCATCCTTCCCGACCCCGATGGCGAGCTCGACCTGACCGCCTCCTTCGTCGCCCGCGTCTGCGACCGCCGGGCCGGCCTCGGGGCCGACGGCGTGCTCCGTGTGGTGCGCGCCAAGCAGGTGCCGGAGGTGGCCGGAGAGCCGGCCGAGTGGTTCATGGACTACCGCAACGCCGACGGCGGCCTGGCCGAGATGTGCGGCAACGGCGCCCGGGTCTTCGCCCGCTACCTGGTCGACGCCGGGCTGGTGCGGGGTGACGAGTTCGACGTCGTGACCCGGGGCGGCGTCCGGCGGGTCCGGATGGAGGCCGACGGCGAGGTGTCCGTCGAGATGGGCAGGCCGGTCGTGCTGGGCTCCAGCGTCACCACCGTGGGCGGCCAGGAGTACGAGGGACTCCACATCAGCATGGGCAACCCGCACCTGGCCTGTTCGATCGGCGACCCGGTGACGCAGCTCGACCTCGGCCACCAGCCGACCTTCGACCCGGCGGTGTTCCCGACGGGGGTCAACATCGAGCTGTTCAACGCGGTCGGCACCAGCCGCGCGGTGATGCGGGTGCACGAGCGCGGCTCCGGCGAGACCCGCTCCTGCGGCACCGGCGCGGTCGCCACGGCGGTCGCGGCGGCCGCGCTGTCCGGCGAGACCACCGGCACCTGGACGATCGAGGTGCCGGGCGGCACGCTCACCGTCGTGCTCGACGAGGAGACCAGCTACCTGCGGGGTCCCGCGGTCATCGTGGCCTCGGGCGAGCTGACGCTTGCAGAATGATGTTCTCCTGAGGGATGCTGGGTCTGCTTATCGAACCGAGAGGGGTGGAGATGGCAGACCCACGCACCACCGCCGTCCAGGTCAAGTCGCCCATCGGGCTGTACGGCGGCGGCTTCATGATCTCCCGCGAGGCCAAGGCGGTGTGCGACGAGCACGGCCTCGGCCCCCGCGAGTTCTACTTCCGGGGCCGCTGCGGCGTGCTCGGCGAGTGCGAGGCCGATGTGGTGACCTCGGTCGCCGTGTTCTTCCCGTCCGAGCATGTCAGGAAAAACTGGGAGAACGGCCGTAAGATGCCCGTCGACCAGGCCGTCGAGCTGTACGCGCGGGCCTGCCAGGAGTGGGGCCGGCGCAAACTAGGCGGGTACGACGGCTGCGCCCGGATCGCCGAGCTGCTGGAGAAGGTCGTCCAGGCGGCCTCGCCGGTCGGGGCGCCGCTGTTCGCCGGATGGCGGGGCGTGCCGCTCGCCGGCGATCCGCCCGCAAGGGCGGCGCAGCTCATGCACGTGGTGCGCGAGCTGCGGGGCGGGCTGCACGCCAACGCGGTGCTCGCGGCCGGGCTGAGCCCGCTGGAGGCGACGCTGACCGCCGACCACGACGGGACCCCGCTGGGTGGCCGGAGCGGGGAGATGGTCGCCAGGTTCTTCGAGTGGCCGGAGCCGTACCCGACCCCGGGACCGGAGGTTCTCGCACGCCGGGCCGCCGTCGAAGAGGTCACCGATGATCTCATGGCACCGGTATTTTCCGTGCTAAATAGCGACGAATCGGACGAGCTCATCGGGCTTCTGCGTTTGGGGCACGGTCATTGACCTGGCAGACTGACTCCCCATGGACGTGGACATCTGGGCGTGGGTCGGCGAAACCCAGCAGCAGCTTTCCGAGGCGGGCAACGTAGGCCTCGCCATGGCTCTGGGAGACCTGCCCGCGCAGGCCTACGAAGGGCGATACCCACAGCTCGACGTGATGGCCCCGGCGATCGCCCAGCAGGCGGAGGCCCTGGAGCTGCCCTGGCTGGAGTTCTACGCCCGTTACTGGCACCTCGTCGGCCGCATCGGCGACCGCGCGCAGGGCGCCGTCGCGGTCGAGGACGCCGAGCAGCTGCTCGCGTTCGCCCGGCGCGAAGACGTCCGCGACTGCCCGGCCACCCCGGCGGCCGTCGAGGCGCTCGCGGTCGCCTGGGCCAACACCGACGGCCCCGGTTACGCCGCCCAGCGGCTGGAGCTGCTGGGCCCGGCCATCGAGCAGGCCGAGCCCGCCGGGCCCGCCTTCTCCGGCCTGGTCGCCCAGTACGTCTCGGCGCTCGTCGACGCGGGCCGGGCCGCGGAGGCCGTCGCCTACGCCGAGTCCGCCGTCGAGCGGCTGCGCTCCGCCGGCCGCGAGGCGAGCTGGGAGCTCGGCGCCGAGAGCGCCCGAGCGCTGTTCGCCGACGGCCGCGCCGAGGGCGCGCTCGACGCCCTGCAGGCGGCCGCCGCCTTCCAGGCCGACGACCCGGTCGCCAAGGAGCACCGCGACGGCGTGCGCCGCGCGCTCATCCTGGCCACGCTCGACCGTCTCTCCGAGGCCGTCGACGCGCTGCCCGACCTCGACGTCGTGGGCGACCACCCCCGGGTGTTCGTGGAGTGGGCGCAGGCGGTCTACAAGCTGTCCGGCTCCTCCCAGATCACCAACACCTGGCAGCTCGGCCGTGTGCTGCGCCAGTGGATCGACTACTTCGGCACGATGGGCGGCTACCGCGCCCGCGTCGAGCTCGCCCTGGTGGCGGGCGACCTGGCCGTCGCCCGGCAGGGCGTCTGGCAGGCCAGGGCGCTGGCCGACCTGGCCCAGTCCGCCGCCGCCGAGCTGCGCGACGACACCGGCGTGGCCGAGCGCGTGGCCGCGCTGCGGGCCGCCGCCGAGACCACCTCCGAGCCGGAGGCGCCCGGCCCCGAGGCCGAGCGCGTCGCCTACTTCGACGCCGCCGACGGCTACAACGCCGACCCCGAGCGGTGGGTCGGCTGGCTGGCCCCGCTGTCCGGCCGCGACCTCGAGGCCACCCGCCGCCACACCACCACGCTCGGCTTCCTGGGCTATCCCGCGACCGGCGCCGACATCTACTGGAAGATGCTCGTCGACACCGGCGACATCGCCACCGCCGACCCCGACGACGTGGCCTACCTCACCACGCTCCTCGTCGAGGCCCGGCAGGACGAGCGGCTGGAGCAGATGGCCGGCATGCTGCCGCACGCCGCCAAGCACCTCACCCTGGCCCGCCTCCACATCGCCCGCGAGCGCTGGGCCGAGGCGCTCGACAACGCCGAGCACGCGGTCGCCGCGGGCGCCGGCATCGAGGCCCGCCGCATCGCGGCGACCGCCGCCCAGCAGCTCGACCAGAACGCCAAGGGCGCCAAGGCGCTGCTGGAGGTCCTCGACGAGCTCGGCGACGAGGACACCTGGCGCATGATCGTCATGGCCACCGCCGCCGAGGACTGGGAGACCGTCCGCAAGGGCGCCGCCAAGATCGGCATGCCGATCAAGTCCACGGAGGGGCCGATCGAGGAGGAGATGGGCCTCATCCGGGTCATCCTCCCCGCGCCCGACGGGGGCCGCCGCCAGGTGCTCTCCATCCGCACCGGCCCCGCCACCGCCCGCCTGGCGCTGCCGCAGCCGCGCGGCATGGAATACAACGCCGGCGACCTCGTGGTGTTCGACCCGCAGCTGCTGGAGCCGCTGCCCGAGGACCCCGAGGAGCAGCAGAACTTCGTGCCGCCCTTCGCGGCGGTGAGCATTCTGCGGCCCGGCGGCTACACGAGCTACTTCTTCGACGGCGCCGCGCCGAGCGAGTCCGACTGGGCCGAGTTCACCGAGGTCATGGCCGAGCGCGGCTGGCCCATGTGGGTCTACAGCGACGAGAACTACATGGTCACCCACCCGACGACCGGCGAGCAGATCCCCGGCGTGTTCGGCTGGGTGGCGGTGCCGCCCGGCGTCTCGCCGGTCGAGGTCGACGCCCTGCTCGACGACGCCACCGAGCGCTGGTCGCACCCGCTGGCCTGGCTCGACCTCGCCCGCGAGGTCGACGTCGAGGTCGAGCGCCACGAGCGCATCGTCAAGGAGTACGGTCTCTGACCATGCTGCGGCGTTTCGGGGTCGACGGGAAGGTCGTCATCGTCACCGGCGCGTCCTCGGGGCTCGGCGTGGCCTTCGCCCGGGGGTTCGCCGAGGCCGGAGCCGACGTCGTCATCGGCGCGCGCCGGGCCGACCGGCTGGGCGACACGCGGCGACTGGTCGAGGAGACCGGTCGCCGGTGCCTGGCCGTGTCCACCGACGTGGCCCGGGTGGACGACTGCCAGGAGCTGGTCGAGGCGGCCGTGGCCGAGTTCGGCGCGGTCGACGTGCTGATCAACAACGCCGGGGTCGGCACCGCCGTGCCCGCCCTGCGTGAGGCGCCGGAGGAGTTCCGGCAGGTGATCGACGTCAACCTGCTCGGCACCTACTGGATGGCTCAGGCGTGCGCGCGGGTGATGCGGCCCGGCTCGTCCATCGTCAACATCGGCAGCGTGCTCGGCGGCACCACCGCCGGGCTGCCGCAGGCCGCCTACAGCGCGTCCAAGGCGGGCGTGGAGGGCCTCACCCGGGATCTCGCGCAGCAGTGGACCGGGCGGCGGGGCATCCGGGTCAACTGCCTGGTGCCGGGGTTCTTCGCCTCGGAGATGACCGAGCAGTACCGTCCCGGCTACCTGGAGCGGGTCCTGGAGCAGCGGGTGCCGATGGGGCGGGCGGGCGACCCGGCCGAGCTGGTCGCGGCCGCGGTCTTCCTGGCGAGCGACGCCGCCTCCTACATCACCGGCGTCGCGCTCCCGGTCGACGGCGGCATGCTCATCACCTGACCGCCCCGGCCGGTGGCGTGGGCCCGTCAGCGGGCGTACAGGCCGCGCAGCGCCGTCTCCACCACGGCGTCGGCGTAGGCGTGGGTGAGCGGGCCCGAGCGCCGCAGCCAGCGGCTGAGCAGCGGGCCCCAGATCAGGTCGACCGCCACGTCCAGGTCGAGGCCGGCGGGCAGCTGCCCGGCCTCCTGGGCGGCGCGCAGGCGGGTCTTCTTCGCCTCCTTCATCGGCCCGTCCAGTCGTTCGGCGTAGTGGGCCGCCAGCGCGGGATCGTGCATGATCTCGATGGTGAGCGCGCGCAGCGGCCGGTCGTAGCGGGGGTCGGCGAACTCGTCGACGGTGGCGCGCAGCACCAGCTTGAGGTCGGCCTCCAGGTCGCCGGTGTCGGGCAGCGCCATGCCCCCGCCGCCGTCGCTCTCGCCGCTGTCGCCCTCGGAGAGGTGCAGGAACGCGTCGAGGAGCACCGCGCCCTTCGACGGCCACCACCGGTAGATAGTCTGCTTGCCGACGCCCGCGCGGGCGGCGATGCCCTCGACGCTGAGCTTGGCGTAGCCGACCTCGCCGGCCAGCTCGAAGGCGGCGGTGAGGATGGCGTGGCGGGAGGCCTCGCTGCGGCGGCCCGCGTCGGGCGTGGTTCTGTGTCGCACGGCCGGATCCTAGCAAGAGACGAGACGGTCCGTCTTCACGTGGTGCGGCTCTTGTCCAGGGGATCGCTGGGGCTTATGTTCGTTGCGTAGTCCGGTCTGTGTTGCGCATTAAGGAACAACCGGAGGGTGCATGGCGAGCCGGCCTCGTTCAGTGATCATCGGAGCCGGCATCGTGGGCTGTGCCCTGGCCGACGAGCTGACCGCACGCGGATGGACGGACGTCACGGTCCTCGACCGGGGACCGCTCCATGCCACCGGCGGCTCCAGCTCCCACGCCCCGGGCCTGGTCTTCCAGACCAACCCGTCCAAGACCATGACCGAGTTCGCCTCGTACACCGTGCGCAAATACACGGACCTGGGCTGTTTCGACCAGGTCGGCGGGCTGGAGGTGGCGACCACCGAGGAACGCCTGCGTGACCTGCACCGCAAGCACGGCTGGGCCGAGTCCTGGGGCGTCGGCAGCAGCCTGGTCGACGCCGCCGGCTGCGCCCGGCTCTGGCCGCTGCTCGACCCCGGCAAGGTGCTCGGCGGCTTCCATGTGCCGACCGACGGGCTGGCCGCCGCCGTGCGCTGCTGCGAGAGACAGGCCGCGAGGGCGACGGAGCGTGGCGCCGTGTTCCTGGCCGGGCACACGGTCGTGGGCGTCGAGCAGCACGGCGGCCGGGTCACCGGCGTGGCGGTCGAGACCGCCGACGGCCACCGGGTCATCGAGGCTGAGGTGGTGGTGTGCGCGGCCGGCTTCTGGGGGCCGTCGATCGGCGAGCTGGCCGGGCTGACCGTGCCGCTCCTCCCGCTGGCCCACCAGTACGCGAAGTCGGGGCCGCTGGCGGGCAGCCCCGGCACCGGCCCCATCCTCCGCCACCAGGACCGCGACCTGTACTTCCGGCACCACGGCGACCGCGTCGGCGTCGGCTCCTACGCGCACCGCCCGATGCCCGTCGCCCAGCACGAGATCGCCGCCAAGGGCACCACGATGCCGTCGGTCCAGGCGTTCACCGAGGCGGACTTCGACCCCGCCTGGCGCGACGCGTGCGAGCTGCTGCCGCCGCTGGCCGCGAGCGCGTACGAGGACGGCATCAACGGGATCTTCTCCTTCACCCCCGACGGCTTCCCGCTGATCGGGGAGGCGCCGCGCCTGGAGGGGTTCTGGCTGGCCGAGGCCGTCTGGGTGACGCACTCGGCCGGGGTCGCCAAGGCGCTCGCCGAGCTGCTGGTGGACGGCGTCACGGCGACCGACCTGCACGAGTGCGAGCTGAGCCGGTTCGAACCCGTCCAGCTCTCCCCGGCCTTCGTCGCCGAGCGCGGCGCCCGGAACTTCGTCGAGGTGTACGACGTCATCCACCCGCTGCAGCCGATGGAGTCGCCGCGCCCGATGCGGACCAGCCCGTTCCACCCGAGGCAGCTTGAGCTGGGCGGCGTCTTCCTGGAGGGGGCGGGCTGGGAGCGTCCGCACTGGTTCGAGGCCAACCGGCCGCTCCTGGACGACCTCGCCCGGAGCGACCTCACCCGGAGTGACCTCACCCGGAGCGACCTCGCCCGGAGTGACGAGGGCGGGACGTTGACCGGCGCGGACCGGCGGGACGCCTGGGCCGGCCGCTACTGGTCGCCGATCGCCGCGGCCGAGTCGCACGCCACCCGCGAGGGCGTGGCGCTCTACGACATGACGCCGCTCAAGCGGATCGAGGTCGGCGGCCCGAAGGCGGCGGCGTTCCTGCAGTGGCTGACCACCAACGACGTGGACAAGAAGCCCGGCTCGGTCACGTACACGCTCCTGCTGGACGCCAGGGGCGGCGTCCGCTCCGACCTGACCGTGGCCAGGATCGAGGAGGACCGGTTCCAGATCGGCGCCAACGGCAACCTGGACCTCGACTGGATCACCCGCCACGCGCCAGGCGGCGTGTACGTGCGCGACATCACGCCCGGCACCTGCTGCGTCGGCGTGTGGGGGCCGCGCGCCAGGGAGCTGGTGCAGCCGCTCACCGACCTGGACCTGTCCCACGACGGCTTCCGCTACTTCACCTGCAGGACCGGCCACGTCGGCCACGTGCCGGTGACCGCGATGCGCGTGTCGTACGTGGGCGAGCTGGGCTGGGAGCTCTACACCACCGCCGATCTCGGGCTCAAGCTGTGGGACACGCTCTGGGCCACCGGCCTGCCGGTCGCCGGCGGCCGGGCCGCCTTCAACAGCCTCCGGCTGGAGAAGGGCTACCGGCTGTGGGGCGTCGACATGACGCCCGAGCACGACCCGTACGAGGCCGGGCTGGGCTTCGCGGTCAAGCCGGGCAAGGACTTCGTCGGCCGCGACGCGCTCTCCCCGGACGTCACCCGTAAGCTGACGCCGCTGCTGACGGCCGAGGTGGTCATGGGCAAGGAGCCGGTCCGGCACGACGGCCGCACCGTCGGGTACGTCACCAGCGCCGCCTACGGCCACACGATCCGCAGGCCCATCGCCTACGCCTGGCTGCCCGCGGAGCTGACCGAGCCCGGCACCCGCGTGGACGTGACGTACTTCGGGCGGCGCGTCCCGGCCGAGGTCGCCGCCGAGCCGCTGTTCGACCCGAAGATGGAGAAGATCCGACGGTGACCCATCCCGACTTCCTCTGGCGCGACCCCGACCCGAAGCCCGCCTACGACGTGGTCGTCGTGGGCGGCGGCGGGCACGGCCTGGCCACCGCCTACTACCTCGCGCGCAACCACGGCATCACCGACGTGGCCGTCCTGGAGAAGGGCTGGCTCGCGGGCGGCAACATGGCCCGCAACACCACGATCATCCGCTCCAACTACCTGTGGGACGAGAGCGCCGCCATCTACGAGCACGCGCTCAAGCTCTGGGAGGGGCTGAGCGACGAACTCGACTACGACCTGCGGTTCAGCCAGCGCGGCGTGCTCAATCTGGCGCACACCCTCGGCGACGTGCGCGAGGGCAGGCGGCGGGTGAACGCCAACCGGCGCAACGGCGTGGACGCCGAATGGCTCGACGCCGACGAGGTGAAGAAGTTCTGCCCGATCGTCGACGTGTCCGGCAGGGCCCGCTATCCCGTCCTGGGCGGCACGCTGCAGCGGCGCGGCGGCATCGCCAAGCACGACCACGTCGCCTGGGCGCTGGCCCGCAAAGCCGACGCGTACGGGATCGACCTGATCCAGGGGTGCGAGGTGACCGGCTTCGAGATCGCGCGCGGCCGGGTGCTGGCCGTCGAGACCACGCGCGGCCGGATCGCCGCGGGGAAGGTCGCGCTCGCCGCCGCCGGGCACACCTCCGTGCTCGCCGCCGAGGCCGGGCTCCGGCTGCCGCTGCAGTCGCACCCGCTGCAGGCGCTGGTGTCGGAGCTGCTGGAGCCGGTGCTCGACTGCGTGGTCATGTCGAACGCGGTGCACGTGTACGTCAGCCAGGCGCACAAGGGGGAGCTGGTGATGGGCGCCGGCATCGACGCCTACAACTCCTACGGGCAGCGCGGTGCCTTCCACGTCGTCGAGGCGCAGATGGCGGCGGCGCTGGAGCTGTTCCCGATCTTCAGCCGGGCGCGGGTGCTGCGCACCTGGGCGGGCATCGTGGACGTGTCACCGGACGCCTCCCCGATCATCGGCCGCACCCCGGTCGACGGCCTGTACGTCAACGCGGGCTGGGGCACCGGCGGCTTCAAGGCCACCCCGGGCTCCGGCTGGGTCTACGCGCACACGATCGCCGAGGACGAGCCCCATCCGCTGGCGGCGCCGTTCTCGCTCGACCGCTTCACCAGCGGGGCGCTCATCGACGAGCACGGCGCGGCGGCGGTGGCCCACTGATGATGCTCCTCGACTGCCCGTTCTGCGGCCCCCGCGACGAGAACGAGTTCCACTACGGCGGACAGGCCGGCGTCGCCTACCCCGAGACGCCCGGCGAGCTGTCCGACAGCGAGTGGGCCGAGTACGTGTTCATGCGCGACAACCCCAGGGGCTGGTTCCGCGAGCGCTGGTTCCACGCGCTCGGCTGCCGCACCTGGTTCACCGTCGAGCGGCACACGGTCACCCACGAGATCCGGAAGGCCCCATGAGCCGTCTGCCGTCCGGCGGTCTG
This sequence comes from Nonomuraea sp. CA-218870, assembly GCF_050936535.1. Lineage (NCBI taxonomy): Bacteria > Bacillati > Actinomycetota > Actinomycetes > Streptosporangiales > Streptosporangiaceae > Nonomuraea > Nonomuraea sp. CA-218870. The sequence goes on from NZ_JBNJMN010000001.1 coordinate 2,575,125, forward strand.
ATCGACCGCTCCGTCACGCTGCCCTTCCGCTTCGACGGGCGTCCGCTGCACGGCCATCCAGGCGACACGCTCGCCTCCGCGCTGCTAGCCTGCGGCGTACGGGTGGTCGGGCGGAGCGTCGACCTGGGCCGGCCGCGCGGGATCTTCAGCGCCGGGCCCGAAGAGCCGAACGCGCTGGTCCGGGTGGGCGCCGACCCGATGCTGGCCGCCACCACCGTCGAACTGCACGCGGACCTGGAGGCGTGGAGCCTGCGCGGCAGGGGCCGGCTCGACCCCGACGCGCCCGACGAGCGCCGCTGCGACAAGGGCTACCTGCACTGCGAGGTGCTCGTCGTGGGCGGCGGCCCGGCCGGGCTGGCCGCCGCGCTCGCGGCGGGCGAGTCGGGCGCCCGGGTCATCCTGATGGACGACCAGCCCCGCCTCGGCGGCGACCTGCTGAACAGCCGCGTCCTGCTGGACGGCGCGCCCGCGCCGGACTGGGCGGACGCGGCCGGGTCCCGCCTGGCGGCGCTGCCCGAGGTGCGGGTGCTGACCAGGACCACCGCGATCGGCTACCACGACCACAACTATGTGGTCGCCGTCGAGCGCCGCCCGCGCGGGGAGCGGCTGTGGCACGTCCGGGCGGGCCGCGTCGTGCTGGCCACCGGCGCGCACGAGCGGTCGCTGCCGTTCCCGGGCAACGACCTGCCCGGCGTCATGCTCGCCGCCGCCGCGCGCGCCTACGCCAACCGGTACGGGGTGCGGCCCGGCTCCCGTGCGGTCGTGTACGCGTGCGCCGACTCCGGCTACGAGGCCGCCCGCGACCTGGAGTCGGCCGGGGTGGAGATCGCCGCCATCGTGGACCCCCGCCCGGAAGGGCCGCCGACCGGCCGGGGCGTCCCCGGCACCGTGACCGGCACCGTGACCGGCACCGTGACCGGCACCGTGACCGGCACCGTGACCGGCACCGTGACCGGCACCGTGACCGGCACCGTCATCGGCACGGTCACAGGGACTGTGGCCGGGGACGACGGGACGCTCGCGGCTGTCCTGATCGGCGACCGGCGCGTGGAGGCCGATCTGCTGGCCGTGGCGGGCGGCTGGAACCCGGTCGTGCACCTGTTCAGCCAGTCGCAGGGCAGACTGCGCTTCGACGAGACCCTGCGCGCCTTCGTACCCGGCGAGCCCGCGCAGGCGGTGACCCCCGCGGGCGCCTGCCGCGGGCTGTACGGCACAGCGCAGGCCATCGAGGACGGCTACCGGGCGGGCGCCGATGCCCACGGCCCGGTCGGCTCCGGGTTCCGGGTTCCGGTTCCGGATGAGCCGGCTCTCCGGCCGCCCGCAGCGTACTGGGGAGAGCTGGACCCCGACCCCACGGCCTTCGTGGACCTCCAGCGGGACGTCACCGTCGCCGACGTGGCCAGGGCCACCGGGGCGGGGCTGCGCTCGGTGGAGCACGTCAAGCGGTTCACCACCGCGGGCACCGGAGCGGACCAGGGCAAGACCTCCGGCGCGCTCGTGGCCGGGGTGCTGGCCGAGCTGCTCGGCGCGGCCCCCGGCCAGGTCGGCGCCACCACGTTCCGTCCCCCGTACACGCCCGTGTCGTTCGCCACCCTCGCGGGCCGCGACCGGGGCGTGCTGTCCGACCCGGCCAGGACCACCGCCATGCACGGCGCGCACGTCGCCAGGGGAGCGGTGTTCGAGAACGTCGGCCAGTGGAAGCGGCCCTGGTACTTCCCGCTCGACGGGGAGACCCTCGACGAGGCGGTGCGGCGGGAGTGCGGGGCCGCCCGCACGGCCGTGGCCGCGATGGACGCCTCCACCCTGGGAAAGATCGACATCAGGGGCGCGGACGCGGGCGCGTTCCTGGACCGGATCTACACCAATCTGTACTCCACCCTCGCCGTCGGCGCCTGCCGCTACGGGCTGATGTGCACCGCCGACGGCATGGTGTTCGACGACGGCACCACCTCCCGGCTGGGCGAGCACCACTACCTGATGACCACCACCACCGGCAACGCCGCCGCCGTGCTCGACTGGCTGGAGGAATGGCACCAGACCGAGTGGCCGTCCCTGGACGTCCGCCTCACCTCGGTCACCGACCACTGGGCCACCGTCGTGGTGGCCGGGCCCCTGGCCGCGACGGTGATCGCCGCCGTCGCCCCCGGCGCGCTGGGCCTGGAGTTCATGTGGTGCACCGAGACGTCCGTGCTCGGCGTGCCCGGCCGGGTCTTCAGGATCAGCTTCTCGGGCGAGCTGGCGTACGAGGTGAACGTCCCCTGGCCCTACGGGCGGGCGCTCTGGGAGGCGGTGCTGGAGCTGGGCGCCGTCCCGTACGGGACCGAGACCATGCACGTGCTGCGGGCCGAGAAGGGGTTCGCGATCGTCGGCCAGGAGACGGACGGCACGGTCACCCCGCAGGACCTCGGCATGTCGTGGATCGTGTCCGGGCGCAAGCCGGACTTCGTCGGCAAGCGCTCCCACGCGCGGCCGGACACCTCGCGGCCCGGCCGCAAGAGGCTGGTCGGCCTGCTGACGGAGGACCCGTCGGCGTTCGTCGAGGAGGGCTCCCAGCTCGTCGCCGACGTGGCGGGCGGCCCCATGCTGGGACACGTCACCTCCAGCTACCCGAGCGTCGCGCTCGGGCGCGCCATCAGCCTGGCGCTGGCCGCGGACGTGCGGCCCGGCGACCGGCTGACGGCGGTCTCGGGCGACGCGGCGATCCCCGTGCGGGTGGTGTCCCCGGTGTTCCACGACCCGGACAACCTCCGCCGCGACGGCGCCCCCGCGCCCGGAGGAGCGGCCCCGGGGGAGACGCCGTCGCCGGGCGGTCCGGCGGTGCCAGGAGTCTTCCCGGGCCGGGAGTGGAGGGCGCCGGCGGAGAGCCCCGCCGCGGCCTTCGCCGCGCGGTTCGCCGCGGCGGGGGACGACCGGGTGCGGGTGCGTGAGGTGCCGTTCGTGCCCATGTGGGAGGTACGGGGCGAGGACCCGGGGACGGGGATGCGGCTGGGGCCGGACTGGTGGCTGGTGGCCGGCGAGGCCGAGCCGCGGCCCGGCTGGGTGGACGTCTCCGGTCAGCGCACCGTCATCGAGCTCACCGGACCTGGGGCGCTGGACGTCCTGATCACCGGGTGCCCGGTCGACCTGCATCCCGGGGTGTTCACCGGCCACGCCCAGACGGTCCTCGGCAGGGCGCCGGTGATCCTGGCGCGGCACGGCGACGCCTATCGCGTCCTCGTGCGCTCCTCGTACACCGACTATCTCGCGAAGTGGCTGATAGACGCCTTGGATGGGTAAAGCGGAGGCAAAGAGGAATTGATATACCTAGACGATTGATAGCCGAGTCTGGGAGTCGCAGTGCGTGTTCGGGCGGTCTTGGCGGGTTTGACCGCCGCGGTGGTGCTCACCGGGTGCGGGGAGCTGGAAGCGGAGCTGGACCGGCAGGCGGACAAGGACGGCGGATCCTCCTCTTCCTCCTCCAAGGTCGACGTCAAGGAGGCGCGCGGCAAGCTGGAGAAGCTCGACGTCAAGGGCCGGGCGCCGAAGACCGGCTTCGACCGGGACGAGTTCGGCCCCGCCTGGGCGGACGTCGACCGCAACGGCTGCGACACCCGCAACGACATCCTCAAGCGGGACCTGACCGACGAGACCTTCAAGCCGGGCACCCACGACTGCATCGTGCTCACCGGCGTCCTGGAGGACCCGTACGGCGGCGAGACGATCAAGTTCAAGCGCGGCCAGGACACCAGCAGCGACGTCCAGATCGACCACCTGATCCCGCTCTCCGACGCCTGGCAGAAGGGCGCGCAGCAGTGGTCGGCCACCAAGCGCAAGGAGTTCGCCAACGACCCGCTGAACCTGCTGGCCGTCGACGGCCCGCTCAACAGCCAGAAGAGCGACTCCGACGCGGCGACCTGGTTGCCGCCGCGCCGGGGTTACCGCTGCGCGTACATCGCCCGGCAGATCGACGTGAAGGCCACGTACGAGCTGTGGGTGACGCGGGCGGAGAAGGACGCGATGGAGCGCGTCCTCGACTCCTGCTGACCGTCAGTCGTCGTCGCGGTCGTTGTCGTCGTTGTCGTCGCGGTCGTCGTCGTTGTCGTCGTCGGCGTCGGCCTGCTCGGTCCCCTGCTTCAGCAGCTTGCCGGAGGCGGCGTCGAAGTCGAGCTCGTGCTCCACGTCACCCTTGACGGTCTTGACCTCCCACACGTCGGCCTGCGTGCCGCGCGCGTCGAAGTCGATCTCCGACACCCACGAGCCCGGCACCTGCTTCAGCGCGAGGTCGACGGCCTGCTGGGCGGTCACCTGGGGGGCGCTCTGGACGGGGGCGCTCTGCGAGGCGCTCTCCGAAGGGCTCGGGGAGGGGCTCTGGGAAGCGGCGAAGGCGGCGGAGCCACCGGCCACGAGGGTCATGGCGGCGGCGCTGGCGATGATGATTTTCTTTGCGGTGTCCATGTCATCAAGGAAACCCCGGCTGCCGGTAACGCCGCGTTAAGGACGCCCTAAGGTCACTTCCACCCGCGCGCCGCCGTCGGACGAGACCGTCAGGCCGCCGCCGCTGGACTCGGCGGTGCGCCGGGCGATGTCCAGGCCGAGACCGGTGGAGCCGCCGCCGCTGGTGCCCCTGGCGAGCAGGGCGGGGTCGAAGCCGGGCCCCGTGTCGCTGATCACGAGCACGGCCCCCGACGGGTGCGGCGTGAGCCGTACCGCGAAGGACGCCCCTTCGGGGGTGTGCGCGAACACGTTGCCCAGCAGCGCGTCCACGCACGCCGCCAGCGACTCGGCGCCGGCCGCGACGGGCAGCTCGCCGTCAGGGAGGTCCACCCGCAGCTCGCGGCCCTGGTCCTCGGCCAGCACCGACCAGAAGCGGACCCGTTCGCGCACCACCGCCGCGGCGTCGCACGACTCGCGCCCGGCCGAGCGGCGGCGGGCGTCGGTGATGACCGCGCTGACCGCGCGCTCCAGTGCGTCCACCCGGGCGCCGACGCGCGCCGCCTCCTCGGGGTCCCGCAGCGACTCCGCGTCCAGCCTGAGGCCCGTGAGCGGCGTGCGGAGGCGGTGTGACAGGTCGGCCACCGACTCGCGTTCGGCCGCCAGCAGGTCGCCGATGCGGCCGGCGAGGTGGTTCAGCGCGAGCCCGACCGCCCGCACCTCCGGCGGGCCGCCCGGCACCGCCCGCGCCTCCAGGTCGCCGCCGGCCAGCCGGTGCGACACCCGGGCCAGGCCGTCGATCGGCCTGGTCATGGCCCTGGCCAGCCGGTCGGCGAGCACGATGCCCAGGACGACCAGCGCCAGCCCCAGCCCGGCCAGGGCGGCCCACGCCTCGCGGACGCCGCGCAGCAGCTCGTCGCCGCTCACGTACGACCTGATGACCACGGTGCCCTGCGGCGACTGCACCGCGACCAGCACCTCCCTGCCGTCGCCGCGCTCGGCGGTGACGCTGCGGCCGGTCTGCGCCAGCCGGACGGCGTCGGTGCGCCGGGCCTCCTCGCCGAGCACCCGCCCGTCAGGCAGGAACACCGTCACGGGCGCCTCGACGCGTTCGACCGCCAGCGGCAGGTCCGGGGTGCCGACCGACACGGCCACCGACTCGGCGGCGGCGGTGGCACGGCTCATCGCGCCGTTCTCCGCCACCGAACGGATCAGCAGCGCCATCGGCACGAGCAGCGCGATCAGCACCAGCGACGTCGTGGCCGCCACCAGCAGCGCCAGCCAGCGCCTCACGACGGCTCGACCAGCTTCACCCCGACGCCGCGCACCGTGTGCAGGTAGCGGGGCTCGGCGGCGGTCTCGCCCAGCTTCCTGCGCAGCCACGACAGGTGCACGTCGACGGTCTTGTCGGCGCCGCCGTACGGGAGCTGCCACACCTCGGTCAGCAGCTCGCGCTTGGTGACCACCTCGCCCGCCCGCGCGATCAGGTAGTGCAGCACGTCGAACTCGCGCGGCGTCAGGTCCAGCGCCACGCCGTCCAGCTCGGCCAGCCGGGCGCGCGGGTCCACCCGCAGCGCGCCCACCCGGAGCGGCTCGGGCGCCGTCTCGCCGGCCCGGCGCAGCACCGCCCTGATCCGGGCGTCGAGCTGGGCCGCGCTGTACGGCTTGACCACGTAGTCGTCGGCGCCCGCGTCGAGCACCGGCACCATCTCGGCGTCGCCGTCGCGGGCGGTCGCCACGATCACCGGGATCTTGCTCACCGCGCGCAGCATCCGCAGCAGCTCGGCGCCGTCGAGGTCGGGCAGCCCCAGGTCGAGCACGATCAGGTCGGGATGGTCCTGGACGGCCAGCCGCAGGCCGTCGAGGGCGGTGGGGGAGGAGGCGACGGCATGGCCGAGATCCCGCAGCCCGCGGCTCAGGGCCGTGCGGATCGCCACGTCGTCCTCAATCAGCAGGATGTCAGCCATATGGTGAAACCGTAGACGGTGAATCGGAGTACGGCGCACCCTCTTAGGGCTGTCTTAACCTGGGCTTAGCCGTACGAGGGGGAAGGTGGGGGGTGTGAAGCGACTCCTCCTGGCCTGGGCCGTGACGGCGATCGCCGCGACCGGTGCGGCGGTGGCCGTGCTCGGCCTGCTCGGCGGCGGCCTGACGGGCACGTCCGGCCGCGTGATGACGCAGGAGGAGGCGCGGGCCACGCTGGCCAGGGTGACCACGGCCACCCAGCGCCCGCCCCTGAGCCCGTCCACGAGCCCGTCCACGAGCCCGTCCGAGAAGCCGTCGGCGAGCCCGCCCGTCAGCCCGTCCGTCAGCGCGTCGCCGGGCGTCACTCAGACGCCGGAGAACGAGGTGATCCGCAGCGCCGGCGGCACCGTCATCGCCTCCTGCGCCGGCGGCCAGGTGACGCTGCGCTCGTGGAGCCCCGCGCAGGGCTACTCGGTCGACGGCGTCGACCCCGGCCCCGACACCGAGGCCGGGGTGGAGTTCGAGGCCGACGCCGAGGGCGCCGAGGACGTCGAGATCAAGGTGCGCTGCGAGGCCGGGCGGCCGGTCATGTCTCGAGACTGAGCGCCTGCGAGGTCAGCTCGGCCTGCCTCCTGATCTGGCCCATGATGATGGGGTTGACCCCTTTGGCCTGGAAGGTCGCGACCATCTTGTCCAGGACCGCCCTGGCCTTGGGCAGGTCGCCCTGCCGGGCCTCCGCCCTGGCCCAGCGGCGCATCACCATGTTGAGCGTGATGTTGTCGATCGTGCCCGCCCCGGCGACCTTCGCCAGCTGCTGGACGCCCTGCTTCGGGTCGGGCGGCCGGATCGCCAGCCGCTTGTCCGCGCCGATGGCCTTGAACTCCCGCTCGGCGTTGAGGCCCTTGACCATCCGGGCGTAGACGGCCAGCGGGTGGCCGCCGTACCGGTCGAGCAGCTCGTCCAGCGCCTGGTTGCCCGAGTTCAGCGCCGGAGAGTCGGAGCCGAGCAGCGAGAACAGCTTGCCCTGGTCCTCGCCCAGCATCAGCTCCGCCACCCGGTGGTCGTCGCCGGAGGCCGGGTAGCGGACCCGGACCAGGCAGGGCGGGGAGACCACGCGCGAGCCGTCGGCCGCGATGTACTGGGCGCGCACCTGGTACTCGCCGGGCTGCTGGAAGTAGTGGCCGTCGCGGCCGTGGCCTATGTAGGCGCTGCGGTACATGGCCGGGTTGCCGGAGTCGAGCCTGATCTGCGGCGAACGGTCGACGCAGTGGCGCATCATCGGCCGGTAGAGCACCGTCCGGCCGCTCGGCTGGGTGATCGTGACCTGGGTGAACTCCGTGTCGGGGTGCAGGTGGCCGTGGGTGACGCGCGGCTCGCCCGTACAGGAGAGCTTGAGCTCGACCACCACCGGCTCGCCGAGGGCGAACCACTCCTTGGCCCGCGCCTCCAGCCGCAGCCCCGAGTGGTCCTCGATCGGCTGCTCGAACGGGACCGCCTCGGCGGCGCCGGTGCCGAACGCGTTGGCGCCCATGGCGACGTCCCGGAAGAAGCCGTGGCGCAGGTGGACCAGCTCCGTGTCGGTGAACTGGAACGGGAACGCCGCCCAGTAGCCCTCCTCGCCGCCGGGACGGTAGTTCTGGACGTAGTTCATCCAGGACAGGTCGCCGAAGCCGCCGTGCGGGCCGAGCGGCTGGGGCGGTCTGGCGAGGTTCTTCTGCCAGGAGTGCAGCAGGTTGAAGGCGTGCCCGAGTTCGTGCACGTACGTGCGTAACTGGGCCCGCTGCGCCTCCGGCGAGTCGCCCTTGATCGCGTCGTGGAAGACGGCGGCGCCCTGCCGCTGGTGGGCGTCGTCGTAGTCGAACATGATGCCCCGGTAGCCGCCCACGTGCCTGCTGGCCACGAGCAGCCACACCCGCCAGGCCGGCGCGTCGCCGAACAGGCCGAACTGCTGCGTCATCGCGTGGTGCAGCTCGGCGTCGTCCCACGCCAGGTCGGGGCCGGAGCCGTCCACCGGGATCACGCCGGGCCCGGTCACGGTCAGCCCGACGCCGGCCTCCGCCCACGCCCGAGCCACGTCCAGCTCCCGCGCCGGCGATCCGCCGGCCCCGCCCAGGGCGCCGGTGTGGTACGAGACGAACGGCACGGCGCCGGCCACCGAGTCCTGCTCCAGCGTGACCTCGCGGAAGTGCGGCGAGGCGAAGGCGATCGGGTAGGCCCGCCCGGCGACGTGGGCGGTGCCGCGGCCGTCGCCGATCGTGACGCGCACCTGCCGGTCAGGCGGCGCGAACGTGAACTCTCCCCGCCCCTCGATCCGCGTCCCGTCGCCCTCCGCCGTGACGGCGGGCGCGTGCACCACGAAGGACCCCTCGTAGGTGACGGTCGCGCCCACGGTGGAGAACAGGTCGCCGCTCACCCGGCCCGTCGGCCTGGGTCCGTCGACGTCGACGCGGAGCGCCAGCGTCACCTCGCCGGTCTGGCCCTCGTACCGCCCGCTGATCATGATCGCCCCCCTGGAGTCGTGGCTCACCCCGGACACTTCTCCCGACGGGCGGGCCTGTCAACGGGATCCGCGAACTCGCAGCGAGGCCAGCAGTTCCTCGGAGGCCCGGGTGATCGTCTCCACGGCCCGGTCGAACGCCTCGGCGTTGTGCGGGGCCGGGGACCGGAAGCCGGAGATCTTCCTGACGTACTGCAGCGCCGCCGCCCGCACGTCGTCCTCGGTGACGTCCTCGGTGTACGGGGGGCGCAGGGTCTTGATGCTTCGGCACATAGTTCAACCGTAATAGCCGAGACGGCGGCTTATCTCCCGCGCACCCCCGGCCAGGCGCTCGCCCACCTCGGGCAGCCGCTGCGGGGTCAGCCGATAGGACGGCCCGGACGCGCTCACGGCGGCCACGACCGCGCCGTCGATGTTCCTGATCGGGGCCGCGACCGCGTTCAGCCCCGGCTCCAGCTCCTCCACCGCGGCGGCCCAGCCGCGCCGGACGATCTCCTCCAGCCCGAGCCGCCGCTCGTCGGTGATGGTCAACGGGGTGAACCGGCAGAGCTCGGCGGGCACGGCCAGCGCGCCGAACGCCATCAGCACCTTGCCGCTGGAGGTGGCGTGCGCGGGCGTGCGGGCGCCGACCCAGCTCTGCCCGCTGATCGCGGACGGGCCGCGCACCTGGCTGATGTTGACGGCGTCGCCGTCGCGGGGCACCGCGACGTTGACCGTCTCGCCGATCTCCTCGGCCAGCCGCCGGCACACCGGCCCGCTCTCCCTGGCCAGGTCGAGCTGGTTGGTGGCGGCGCCGGCGAGCCGCACCACGCCGACACCGAGCCGGTAGCGGCCCCTGTCGCCGGTCTGCTCCACGAGCCCGCCCTGCTCCAGCGCGCCCAGCAGGCGGGACGCGGTGGATTTGTGCACCTCCAGCTCCGAGGCCAGGTCCGTCACGCGGGTCGCCCCCTCGCGGGCGAGGATCTCCAGGATGGCGATGGCCCGGTCGACGGATTGCACGGAGCTGTTGCTCATAGCGCAACAGCTTAATCCGTCGAGGCGCGGGCCGGGGGTCCTCAGCCTCCGGCGGCCGGGCTGAGCTCCGCGCCGAACGCGTCGGCGATCTTCAGCATGCCGCGGGCCAGCTCGTCGCGGTCCAGGGCGTCGATCCGGTCGGCCGGGCCCGACACCGACATCGCGGCCACCACCCGTGCGCCGTCGCGCACCGGCACGGCCAGGCAGTGCACGCCCAGCTCCTCCTCGCCCAGGTCGAGCGCGTAGCCGCGGTCGCGCACCAGGCCGAGCTCGTCGAGCATGGCCGGGGCGGCCGTGATCGTGTTGGGCGTGCGCCGCGGCATCCCGGTGCGCTCCAGCAGCGTGACCGCCTCCTCGGCGGCCCGCCACGCCAGCAGCACCTTGCCCACGGCCGTGCTGTGCGGCAGCACCCTCCTGCCGACCTCGGCGAACATCCGCAGCCTGCGCGGCGAGGGCACCTGCGCCACGTAGACGATGAAGTCGCCTTCGAGCACCGCCAGGTTGGCCGTCTCGCCCGACAGCTCCACCATCCGCGTCAAATGGGGCTGCGCCCACACCCCGACCATGCCCTCGGCCACGCCGCCGAGCCGCACCAGCCCGCCGCCCAGCGCGTAGCGCCGATCGGACTCCTGGCGCACGTAGCCGCGCGCCAGCAGGGTCTGCAGCAGCCGGTGGATGGTCCCGTACGGCAGCCCGGTGCGGGCGGCGATCTCCGACAGGCCCGCCTCGCCGCCGTACTCGGCCAGCGCCTCCAGCACGTCGAGCGCCCGCTCGACCGACTGCACGCTCACAGGGCGACCCCGCGCAGCGACGCGTCCAGCACCTCGGCGGTGTGCGCCACCCTGATCTCGGCCCCCCGGCGGCGCATCGCCGCGGCGATCTGCATGGTGCAGCCCGGGTTGGCCGACACCAGCAGCCCGGCCCCGGTGGAGCCGACCGCCTCGGCCTTGCGGTCGCCCAGGTCGCGGGCCGCCTCCGGCTGGAAGATGTTGTAGGTGCCGGCCGAGCCGCAGCAGATCGCGGCGTCGGGCACCTCCCGCAGCTCCAGTCCGGGGATGCCGCGCAGCAGCTCGCGCGGCTGCGCGCGGATGCCCTGGGCGTGCGCCAGGTGACACGCGTCGTGGTAGGCCACGGTCACCGGCAGCGGGTGCCGCTCGGCCACCGGCCCCAGCGCGACCAGGAACTCCGACAGGTCCATCACCCGGAAGCCCGGCTCCTCGCCGAGCAGCTCCCCGTACTCCTTCATGGACGAGCCGCAGCCGGCCGCGTTGACCACCACCGTGTCGACGCCCGCCCGGCGGAAGGCGCGGACGGTGCGCCGGGCCAGCCGCCTGGCCTGGTCCGGCCGGCCGGCGTGCACGCTCAGCGCCCCGCAGCAGCCCTGCCCCGGCGGGATCAGCACGTCGCAGCCCTCCAGCGCGAGCACCCGCGCGGTGGCCGCGTTCACCTGGGGGAAGAACTCGCCCTGCACACACCCGGTGAGCATGCCGACCACGGCCCGCCGCGGGCCCCTGGCCCGCACCAGCCGGGGCAGCCGCTGCCGCCGCCGCACCTCGGGCGCCAGCGCCGCCAGCGCCCCCAGGCTCGGATGGGCCCGCTCCAGGAACGGCGCCAGCCGCCGGACCAGCCCGGTGCCCGGCCGCGCCAGCCGCAGCCTGCGCGGGTAGGGGAACAGGCCGAACACCAGGCCGCGCACCGCCCGGTCCTGGGGGTCGCGCTCGTGCTCGCGCTCCACCACGGCCCTGGTCTGCTCGATCAGCCGGTCGTAGCGGACCCCGGAGGGGCAGGCGGTCACGCACGCCATGCAGCCCAGGCAGGCGTCGAAGTGGCCGGCCATCTCCGGCGTGACCGGAGTGCCCTCCACGCGCTGGCCCATCAGGTGGATGCGGCCACGCGGGGAGTCCATCTCCTCGCCCCACAGCACGTACGTGGGGCAGGTCGGCAGGCAGAAACCGCAGTGCACGCAGTCACCGATCAGCTTCGGATCGGGTTCGGCGGCCATCTCAGATCCCTCCCACGAACCGGCCGGGAGACATCACGCGTCCCGGATCGAAGCGTTCCTTGACCCGCCGCATCAGCGGCAGCGCGCCGACGCGGCCCCACCGCTGGACGCTCTCGTACGGAGTCGCGTGCACGACGAGCCGGGCGCCGCAGCCCTCCAGCCGGTCGCGGAGCGCGGCCACCGCGCCGGTGACCCGCTCCTCGTCCTCCTCGCCGGCCCGGCCCTCCTCGCCCCACAGCTCCAGCCAGAGCCGGCCGGCCACCGCCGACCCGCGCAGCGAGAACCCGGTGTAGTGGACGGCGTCGAGCACCTCGGTCAGCGCCGCGGGCGGGAAGCGAACCTCGGCCAGCAGGCGGTCGTCGACGATCAGCCCCCACTGCGGCGGCGGCTCGTCCCGCACCGCGGTGACCACCTCGCCCATCCGCGCGGCCAGCGTCCGCGCCCGGTCCTCGGCGGCCGCGCCCTCGACCAGCACGGTCATCCAGATCGGCCCCTGGCCGTGCGGCCAGTCGAGCTCGACCGCGCTCGGCTCCTCCTGGGCGGCGGCCAGCATCGCGGCCAGCTCCCGCGCCTGGCACGGCCCGCTCTCCGACACCCGGGGCGGCTCGACCACCGCCACGATCCAGCGCCGGTCGGCGGGCAGCGGGTGGAGCCGGAACGTTGCCTCGGCGATCACGCCCAGGGTGCCGAACGAACCGGTGAACAGTTTGCCCAGGTCATAACCGGCGACGTTCTTGACGACCTTGCCGCCGGAGCGCGCGACGGTGCCGTCGGGCAGCACGACGGTGATGCCGATGAGCAGGTCGCGGGCCGTGCCGTAGCGGAAGGCGCGCGGCCCCGCGACCGCGGCGGCGAGCGTACCACCGATCGTGGTGCCTTCGGTGAACGGAACGTCGAGAGCCAGCTCCTGGCCGGTCTCCGCGAGCGCCGAGGCGAGCGCGTCCATGGTCACCCCGGCCTGCGCGCGCACCACCAGATCGCCCGCCGCGTGCTCGACGATCTCGTTCATGCAGCACAGGTCGAGCAGCACGTCCAGCCGCTCCGGCGGCGGCCCCCAGTGCAGCTTGGTGCCGCCGCCCGCGGGCACGACCGCGAGCCCGCGCTCCGCGCAGGCGCGCAGTACCGACGCGATCTCCTCGACCGTCTCGGGCAGCGCCACCCAGCGCGGCGTCACCCCGCACACGGCGTCCTCCGGCCCAGCCTCCCTGACCGTCGCGCCGGCCGGCTTCTCCGAGAGCATCAGAACTGCTCCGCCTTCCCGGACTCCACCAGCGGGTGCACGCCCTTGCGCACGCCCGGGACCTCGCCGCACAGCCGCGGCGTGGGGAACACCTTGCCGGGGTTCGACAGCCCTCTGGGGTCGAACGCGCACCGTACGAGCTGCATGGTGTCGAGGTCGTCGTCGGTGAACATGCGCGGCATGTAGCGCGCCTTGTCCACGCCCACGCCGTGCTCGCCGGTGATCGAGCCGCCGTGCTCGACGCACAGGTCGAGGATCGCGCCCGACACCGTCTCCGCGCGCTCGCCGGCGCCCGGCTCGGCGTCGTCGAACAGCACCAGCGGGTGCAGGTTGCCGTCGCCGGCGTGGAACACGTTGGCGACCCGGATGCGGTGCTCGGCCGACAGCCGGTCGATCGCGGCCAGCACGCGCGGCAACGCGGTGCGCGGCACCACGCCGTCCTGCACGATGTAGGCCGGGCTGATGCGCCCGACGGCGGCGAACGCCGACTTGCGGCCCTTCCAGATCGCCGCCCGCTCCTCCTGGTCGGCCGCCACGCGCAGCTCGAACGCGCCCGAGCAGATCTCCTTGAGCCGCGCGAACTGGAGCTCGACCTCGGCCGCAGGGCCGTCCAGCTCGACGATCAGCACCGCGCCCGCGCCCCGCGGGTAGTCGCAGGCCACCGCCGCCTCGGCGGCCTCGATGGCCAGCGCGTCCATCATCTCGATCGCCGCCGGCACGATGCCGGAGGCGATGATGGCCGACACCGCCCTGCCGCCCTGCTCGATGTTCTCGAAGGCGGCCAGCACGGTGGTGACCGACTCGGGGACCCGGCTCAGCCGTACCGTGATCTTGGTGGCGATGCCGAGCGTGCCCTCCGAGCCGACGAACGCGCCCAGCAGGTCGTAGCCGGGGTCCATCCGGTCGAGCGTCACCAGGTCGCCGTCGGGGGTGACGATCTCGCAGGCCTCGACGTGGTTGACGGTGAAGCCGTACTTGAGGCAGTGGGCGCCGCCGGAGTTCTCCGCCACGTTGCCGCCGATCGAGCAGATCTGCTGGCTGGAGGGGTCGGGGGCGTAGTAGAAGCCCTGGTCGCGCACCGCCTCGGTGATCGCCAGGTTGGTCACCCCCGGCTCCACCACGGCCCGCCGGTTGGGCAGGTCGACCTCCAGGACGCGGCGCATCCTGGAGGTGACGATCAGCACCCCGTCCTCGCGGGGCAGCGCGCCGCCGGACAGGCCCGTGCCCGAGCCGCGGGCCACGAAGGGCACCGCGAACTCGACGCACAGTCTGACCACGGCCGCCACCTGCTCGGCGGTGGCGGGAAGCACGACCACGCCGGGCGTGGCGCGGTGATAGGTGAGGCCGTCACACTCGTAGGTACGCAGCCGCACCGGGTCAGTGATCACCGAGTCGGCGGACAGCACCTCGCGCAGCGCCGCCGTCAGCGTGTCGAGCATGGCGCCTCCAGCGAGTCGGCCTTCCATCAGTGCCAATATAGGACGGCTTTTACGGCATGCGGGCGTATGCCGGAAGCGTCAGGAACTCGGCGAAGTCGTCGTCCAGCGCGACCTCCTTGAACAGCGCCGTCGCCTGGGCGAACAGCCCCTCGTCGTAGCCCGGCTGGGCGGCGATCTTCTCCAGCTCCTCGCCGATGATCCGCTCGACCAGCTCCTTGGTGACCTGCGCCCCGGTGTCGGCCAGCGTGATGTCGTTGTGGATCCACTGCCAGATCTGGGAGCGGGAGATCTCCGCCGTGGCGGCGTCCTCCATCAGGTTGTGGATCGCCACCGCGCCCTGCCCGCCCATCCACGCGGCCAGGTAGCGCAGCGCCACGTCCACGTTGTTGCGCAGCCCCGCCTCGGTGATCTCGCCCGGCGTCTCGGAGACGGCCAGCAGGTCGGCGGCCGTGACCGTGACGTCCTCGCGCAGCCGGTCGAGCTGGTTGGGCCGGTCGCCGAGCACGCCGTCGAAGACCTCGCGGCAGATCGGCACCAGGTCCGGGTGCGCGACCCAGGAGCCGTCGAAGCCGTCGCCCGACTCACGGGTCTTGTCGCCGCGGACCTTCTCCAGCGCGACCGCGTTGACCTCCGGATCGCGCCGCGACGGGATGAACGCCGCCATGCCGCCGATGGCGTGCGCGCCGCGCTTGTGGCAGCTGCGCACCAGCAGCTCGGTGTACGCGCGCATGAACGGGGCCGTCATCGTCACCGCGTTCCGCTCCGGCAGCAGGAACTCCCGGCCCCGGGTGCGGAACTTCTTGATCACGCTGAACAGGTAGTCCCAGCGGCCCGCGTTGAGCCCCGCCGAGTGCTCGCGCAGTTCGTACAGGATCTCCTCCATCTCGAACGCGGCCGGGTAGGTCTCGATGAGCACGGTCGCCCTGATCGTGCCGTGCGGGATGCCGAGCAGCTCCTGGGCGCGGGTGAACACGTCGTTCCACAGCCGCGCCTCCAGGTGGGACTCCATCTTCGGCAGGTAGAAGTAGGGGCCCTTGCCCTTGTCGAGCTGCCGCTGGGCGCAGTGGAAGAAGTAGAGGCCGAAGTCGAACAGCGACGCCGCCACCGGGTCCCCGTCGACGAGCGCGTGCTTCTCGTCGAGGTGCCAGCCGCGCGGCCGGACCACGATCGTGGCCAGCTCCTCGTCGGGGCGCAGCGCGTAGGACTTGCCGCCGGACTCGAAGTCGATCGTACGGTCGAGCGCGAGGCGCAGGTTGAGCTGGCCGAGCACGCAGTTCTCCCAGAGCGGGGAGTTGGCGTCCTCGAAGTCGGCCAGCCACACCTTGGCGCCGGAGTTGAGCGCGTTGATGGTCATCTTGCGGTCCACCGGCCCGGTGATCTCGACCCGCCGGTCCTCCAGGCCGGGCGCGGGCGGCGCGACCGTCCAGTCGCCCTCCCTGACCGCCTTCGTCTCCGGCAGGAAGTCGAGCGTGCCGCCGGCCGACAGCTCCCGCTGCCTGACCTCGCGGGCCTCCAGCAGCTCCAGCCGCCTGCCGTTGAACTCCCGCTGCAGCGTCGTGAGGAACGCGAGCGCCTCGGGCGTCAGGACCTCGTCGAACCGGTCGAGCATCGGGCCGGTGATCTCCATGGTGCGATCTCTTTCCGCTTCGTGGAAATGTTGTTCTGAATAATGGAAGTGAAGGTACGTCATCCGGGTTCGGGGGGTCAAAGCCGGGGTGCCTTCCGGGGCATCCCCGATGTGCGCACGGGCCACGCGCGCGAGGATCGGAGTCATGAACAGGATTGCGATCGCGGGCGGCCTGCTGGCATCGGCCGCGTTGCTGACGGGGTGCGGGCTGGACAGCCTCGCCGGGCCGAGTGAGCAGGACACGGTCTCGTACGAGGTGACGGAGAAGGTCACCAAGCTGGAGGTGCGCAACGGCTCGGGCGACACCCTGATCACCGAGACCGGGGGCGGCTCGGTGAAGGTCGACGAGACCCTCCGGTGGCGCGGCGAGAAGCCCAGGACCGAGCACACGGTGAACGGCGACACCTTGCTGATCACGTTCGAGTGCCCGCGGACCTGGAGCGACTGCGGCGTCGACTACGAGATCGAGATCCCGAAGGGCCTCCAGGTCAAGGCCGAGACCGGGTCCGGCGACGTGACGCTCAGGTCGCTGTCCGGCCCGCTCGCCTTCAACGCCGGGTCCGGCGCCGTGGACGCCGCCGGCCTGACGAGCAAGACCGTCGCCGGCGAGGTGGGCTCGGGCGACATCGAGCTCGAGTACGCCGCCGCGCCCGACGGCGTCCGGCTGGAGACGGGCTCGGGCGGCATCACCCTGCGCCTGCCCGACGAGGGCTACGACGTGCGGACCGAGGTCGGCAGCGGGGACACCACGGTCTCGGTGCGCGACGACCGCGGCGCCCCGCGCAAGATCGTCATCAGCGCCGGATCCGGTGACGTGAGCGTGCTGCCGCGATAATGGGGTGTTGACCATGGGGATGTCGTGCCACGATCGGGGGAAGACACCGAGGTGTCCAGACGTTCCCTATAAGAGATGACACGTATGCACGAAAATCCCGCGAACCCCGCTTTCGACGAGTACGAGACCGGCGAGATGGACCTTGAGGAGCGCCAGGCACTGCGCCGCGTGGCGGGCCTCTCCACCGAACTCCAGGATGTTTCCGAGGTCGAATACCGCCAGCTGCGACTCGAGCGGGTCGTCCTGGTCGGAGTCTGGACCTCGGGCACGATCGACGACGCCGAGAACTCGCTCCAGGAGCTCAAGCTCCTGGCCGAAACCGCGGGTTCGCAGGTGCTCGAAGGCCTGATCCAGCGGCGCAAGTTCCCCGACCCCGCCACCTACATCGGCTCCGGCAAGGCGCTGGAGCTGCGTGACGTGGTCGAGTCGACCGGCGCCGACACCGTGATCTGCGACGGCGAGCTGAGCCCCGGCCAGCTCCGCCAGCTCGAAGACGTGGTCAAGGTGAAGGTCATCGACCGCACGGCGCTGATCCTCGACATCTTCGCCCAGCACGCCAAGAGCAGGGAGGGCAAGGCCCAGGTCGAGCTCGCCCAGCTCCAGTACCTCCTGCCGCGCCTGCGCGGCTGGGGCGGCAACCTGTCCCGCCAGGTCGGCGGCCGGGCGGCCGGCGGCGTCGGCATCGGCGGCCGCGGCCCCGGTGAGACCAAGATCGAGCTGGACCGGCGCCGCATCCGCGAGCGGATGGCCAAGCTGCGCCGCCAGATCAGGGGCATGTCCACCTCCCGCGAGACCATGCGGCAGAGCCGTCAGCGGCGCGAGGTGCCCGCGGTCGCCATCGCGGGCTACACCAACGCCGGCAAGTCCTCGCTGCTCAACCGGATCACCGGCGCGGGCGTGCTGGTGGAGGACGCGCTCTTCGCCACCCTCGACCCGACCGTGCGCCGCTCCCGCACGCCGGAGGGCAGGCTGTTCACGATCGCCGACACGGTCGGCTTCGTGCGCCACCTGCCGACGCAGCTCGTCGAGGCGTTCCGGTCCACGCTGGAGGAGGTCGCGGACTCCGACCTGATCCTGCACGTGGTCGACGGCTCGCACCCCGACCCCGAGGGCCAGCTCGCCGCCGTGCGTGAGGTCTTCAGGACCATCGAGGGCGCGTCCGACGTGCCCGAGATCGTGGTGATCAACAAGGCCGACGCGGCCGACCAGGAGGTGCTCGACCGCCTGACGCGGCGCGAGCGCGACAGCGTCGTGGTGTCGGCCCGCACCGGTGCCGGCATCGCCGAGCTGCTCGCCCTCGTCGAACGCCGGCTGCCGCGCCTGGACCACGAGGTCACCCTCCTCGTCCCGTACGACCGGGGCGACCTGATCTCGCGGGCCCACAAGGAGGGCGAGGTGCTCTCGGTCGACCACGTCGAGGACGGCACCATCCTGAACGCCCGCGTGCTGCCGAGCCTCTACCAGGAGCTCGTGCGCGTGGGCAAGCCCGTCGAGCGGGTCGCCTAGCGGCTCGTTCCCCGAGGGCCGACGTGACCGTCAGCCAGGGCAGCTCTGGCCGCAAAGTGGTACAGGGCTGCCCAAACGCGTCAGTGGTCCGGCAACGCTGGGATTGCTAGGATTAGCCGAGCCTTTCGACTGATTGACACGGGTTAACGGATGACGGCTGCTGCGCCGACGGAGCACGCAGGGGCCAGAGGTTGAGGGTGTGTCAGGGCGACGGTTGTGAAGAGTGGGCTTTCTTCCGAATAACCCTGTACAGCAAGCCCGCATGTGAAATAACGTAACTGAACTGAAATCGCCAGATCATGCGTCCGGCGATACGGTCACCGCACAGCTTTGCGGATGAGAGCAGGAGACCCCCCATGTCGTCCGGACCCGGAGCGGACTCAGTGGGCGCGGCACAGGCCGTGCGCTGCGCGCTGCTCGCGCGTGGGGCGGTGATGCGGTGACCGTTCGGCTGCTGACCAACATCGGCCGGCTGTGGACCGGCAACGAGGTCCTCAGCAACGCCGCGATCCTCGTGCACAACGACCGCATCGCGTGGGTCGGGCGAGCCCCTGACCTGCCGCAGAGCGTTCCCGGTGTCGTCGACGACATCGTCGACGTCGACCACGTCGAGAACCTGAGCGGCGCCCTCGTCACCCCCGGACTCATCGACGCCCACACCCACCCCGTCTACGCCGGCAACCGCTACGCCGAGCTGGCCATCCGCACCGGCGGCTCGACCTCGGCCTCCATCACCGCCGCGGGCGGCGGCGTCGGCTCCACGGTCACCGTGACCCGGGGCACCGACCCGTGGACGCTCTGCAACGGCGTGCGCGAGCGGCTGCGCGGCTGGCTGCTCAACGGCACCACCACGGTCGAGGCCAAGACCGGCTACCACCTCACCCGCGACGGCGAACTCGCCGACGTGCGGCTCCTGCGCGAGCTGGAGAAGGAGCCGATGATGCCGCGGGTGCACGTCACCTTCCTCGCGGCCAACGTCGTGCCACCCGAATACTTCGGCCGGCAGCGCGAGTACGTCGAGGCCGTGGGCGCCTGGTGCGCCGACGCGGCCGCCGCCGGCGCCGACAGCGTGGACGTCTACTGCGACGAGGGCCACTTCACCACCGAAGAGTCCCGCTGGGTGCTCGCCTCGGGCCGCAACGTCGGCCTCCTGCCGCGCATCCACGCCGGCATCTTCAGCCGCCGCGGCGCCGTCCAGCTCGCCGCCGAGCTCGGCTGCGCCTCCGCCGACGGGCTGCACCACATGTCCGAAGAGGACATCGCGATCATGTCCCGGTACGGCGTGCCCGCCGTCGTCTGCCCCGCCACCGCGCTCCAGCGCGGCCACCTGCCGCCGGTCCGTCAGATGATCAAGCACGGCGTGCAGATCGCGCTCGGCAGCGACCACAACCCCGGCCACTGCGGCATCACCTCGATGTCGCTGGTGATCGCGATGGCGGTGTCGGCGTTCGGCATGAGCGTCAACGACGCGCTGCGCGCGGCCACGCTCGGCGGCGCGACCGTCCTCGGCGCCCCCGACCGCGGAGTGCTGCAGCCGGGACGGCTCGCCGACATCGTCCAGTGGGACGCCGACCACGAGGGCGCCTTCGCCTGGTCCTTCGGCCTCAAGCCGCGCCGCGTCTGGCGGGGTGGGACGCCGGTTCAGTAGCTAAAGTCGGGATATGTCGCCCGCTGTCGCCGTAGTCACGGATTCCACCGCTTATCTGCCTGAGGTGCCGGGCGTCAGCGTCGTCCCCGTACAAGTGATCTCTGGAGATCGTTCCTGGGACGAGCCCGACCTCACACGAGCCCTGACCGGGGCGACCCGTACGCGACGAGACACCTCACCCGGCGGAAGCGGATCCGCGCGGGCGACGCGAGCAGGTCTCCCGTCAGGAGCCCAGCCCGCGCCGCGAGATCTGGCGGAGGCCGGAGGCGATGCCGCGCGGGGAGATCGGGCGGGGACTGGAGGAGACGCCACGCCCGGAGATCCGGCGAGGGCTGGAGGCGGGTGCGCGTCGCTCGCATGGGGGGACCTCGCGACGGCCACCACGTCGAGGCCCGCGCCGGAGCGCTTCGCTTCCTGCTACGCGGCGCTCACCGCGCAGGGGGCGGCGGCCGTGGTCTCCGTCCACCTCTCAGGAGAGCTGTCCGGCACCGTGGAGGCGGCCAGAGCGGCGGCGCGTGAGGCCCCGCTGCCGGTCACGGTCGTCGACAGCCGCTCGATCGGGATGGGCCTGGGCTTCCCCGTCCTGGCGGCGGCCCGCGCCGCCGCCGAGGGAGGCGACCCTGAGGCGGTGGCGCGGGCCGCCGCCCAGTGCGCCGCCCGCACCCGGACGCTCTTCTACGTCGACACGCTCGACCAGCTCCGCCGCGGCGGCCGCATCGGCGCGGCGGCCTCGCTGGTGGGCACCGCCCTCATGATCAAACCTCTGCTCCGGCTCACGGACGGCCGCATCGCCCTGCTGGAGAAGGTCCGCACCGCGTCCCGCGCCCTGGCCCGCCTGGAGGACCTGGTGGTGCAGGACGCGGGCGGCGAACAGGTGGAGATCGCCGTCCAGCACCTGGCCGCTCCCGAACGTGCCGAGACCCTGGCCCGCGACCTGGCCAAGCGGGTGCGGGGAGTGACGGAGGTACGGGTCATGGAGGTGGGCGCGGTGATCGGCGTCCACGTGGGTCCCGGCATGCTCGGCATCACGATCGCCCCGGCGTCCTGACCGCACTCGGGCTGTTCGTCCTGGGCGGGACTTCTCAGTGGGGCGATGTGTCTGTGGCGCTGCTGACTGCGGGGAGCTCTGCAGATCAAGGTCAAGGTCTTTTCGGGGAAACCCCTTGGGCCGGGCGCCGCTACGCGTGCCTTCGGCCCGCTGGACCCGCCGTAGGCGAGGGGACCGCCTGGGCTGGTCGTCGGCGTCCGCTGAGGGTCCGATCGATCGAGTACGCGTCAGGCGCCCGGCCTGAAGCCGGCGATGACCGGCCCGCTGTCCGGTCAGGGCGGACCAGGGCCGAGAATTGTGGATGGGGCGTGGTCATCCACAGAATCCCGTTCTGGATCCATGGGCCGTGCGGGCGGCCCGTACGTTGCTGGCCGTGCGCGCCCAAGATTCGACGTCCGAGCGGACCATCGCCGAGTCCCGGATCCGTTCTCTCACGGGATCCGAGCCTGCCTCCTTCCTCGCCGGGGTGCCGGAGTCATTCCAGGCATTCCGGGCCTCCGCCGGTTCCCTCGACCCGGGCAGGCCGGGGCTCCGGGCCCTGCTCGCGCTCGGAGCCGTCGCCGTCCTGGTGGCGGGGTTCTTCCTCTGGCGCTCCCGGCCCGTCCCCGAGCCTCTGCCCGCCCCCACTCCGGTGCCCAGCTCGATGCCTGGCCCGGGGCCCGGCCCGGCGCAGAGCACCGCCGTGACGACGAAGGTGACCGTCCACGTCGCCGGCAAGGTCCATGATCCGGGCGTCTACCCGTTGCCCACCGGATCCCGCGTGCAGGACGCGATCAGCGCTGCCGGCGGCGTCCGCCGGGGCGCCTCCCTGGACACGCTCAACCTGGCCAGGCGGCTCGTCGACGGCGAGCAGATCATGGTCGGCCGCCCCGCCGTCGCGCCGGGTCCTGCGGAAGCCCCCGACGCCGCCGTCCTGGACCTCAACGCCGCCACGCAGGACCAGCTCGAACAGCTGCCCGGCGTGGGAGAGGTCCTGGCCTCCCGCATCGTCGACTTCCGCACCACCCACGGCGGCTTCACCAGCGTCGACCAGCTTCGCGAGGTCAGCGGCATCGGCACCCGGCGGTTCGAGGAGATCAAACCGAAGGTCCGGGTCTGATGCCCGAGCCCGCCGGCCCGAAGGCGATCCCCGGCCCTTCCACCCGGCCCCGCCTCATCCGGTCCCGCCTCATCCGGTCCCGCCTCATCCGGTCCCGCCTCATCCGGTCCCGCCTCATCCGGTCCCGCCTCATCCGGCTTCGCCCTGAGGGACTCCGTCGCTTGGGCGGCGGGCGGGGTCGTCCCCGGTGTGCCGTCGGTGGGCAGGGCGGCACGGGGCACAGCGGGCGCGAGAGCTGGGCAGTGGCGAGAGGGCGGGTCTGGCCTCTCGCGCTCCCGGCGATGGCAGCCTGGATCGCCGCGGTCGCGCTGCTCGTCTGCTCCGTACCCGTCGTCACGCTCACGGGTCTCGTCTGCGTGGGCGGCTCGCTCGCGGCATGGCGGCTGATCCGGGACCCGGCGCACCGCAACACCACCGTCGCCGTGCTGGTCTGCGTCGCCGCCGTCAGCGGTTCGATCGCGCTCCGGCTCCACGCTGTCACCACGGGTACGGTCGCCGCGCTGGCCGCCGAAGGCGCGACCGTCACCGCTGAGATCACCCTCACCGGCGACCCCAAGGTCAGACACCCCAAGCCGGGACTCTTCCATCGGGACGGCATCGTCGTCGACGCCGCCGTGCGGACCGTCCAAGTCGGTTCCACCCGCCTGGCGGTCCACACCCCGATCGTCGTGTTCGGGAACGGTTCCGCGTGGCGTCCCCTCCTGCCGAGCCAGCGGCTCATGGTCAGGGGCCGGCTCGCCGTGCCGACCTCGCCCGGGCTCGTCGCCGCGTTCCTCCTGGTGCGGGACCCGCCCAAGATCCTCACGCCGCCCTCCTCCGCGCACACGGTCGCGGGCGCCTTCCGCGCGGGGCTGCGCGAGGCCGCCGGGATCCTGCCGCCCGATCAGCGCGGCCTCCTCCCGGCCCTGGTGGTCGGGGACGTCTCGCGGCTCGACCGTCAGGTGGACGCGGACCTGGAGGAGGCGGGCCTGAGCCACCTCAACGCCGTCAGCGGCGCCAACCTGGCGATCGTCGCGGGCGCCGCCCTGGCCCTGTGCCGGTTGGCCGGCCTGCCCCTCGCCCCGAGAGCGGCCTTCGCCGCCCTGGCCATGATCGCCTTCGCGGTGGTGGCCCGGCCTTCGCCCAGCGTCCTGCGGGCTCTGCTGATGGGTCTGGTGGCGGCCCTCGCTCTCGGCACCGGCCGGGCCAAGGACGGTGTCGCCGCCCTGTCCGCGGCGGTCCTGCTCCTCATCCTGTTCGTCCCCGAACTGGCTCATTCCTTCGGCTTCGCTCTCTCCGTGACGGCCACGGCGGGCATCCTCCTGCTGGGCCCCCGCTGGCGCGCCCGCCTCACCGGCGACACCGCGAAGCCCTCAGATACCAGGACGTCAGGCGACCAAGCAGGCGAGCCGACACGGCACGGAGCGCGTCCGGTGCAGGCGGTGCGCCGTGGTGAACCGGTGCCCGTGGCGGGGGAGCGGCGGGGGCGGCACGGGTGGCAGCGGTGGCAGGGGCGGCAAGGGCGGGAGCGGCGGGGGCGGTGGCCTCGGTGGATGGCGGAGGCGGTGGTGGTGCCCACTGCGGCGCAGGTCGCCGTCACCCCCGTGCTGGTGCTCATGTCCGGCGAGATCAGCCTCGTGGCGGTGCCGGCCAACCTGCTGGCGGGGCCGGCCGTAGCGCCCGCGACTCTGCTGGGGTTCGTGGCTGCGCTGGTCGCGCCGTTCTGGCCGGAGGCGGCGCAGGTGCTGGTGGTTCCGGCGGGGTACGCGGTCGGGTGGATCATCATGGTCTCCCGGTGGGCGTCCGGCGTGCCGTTGGCCGGCGTCTCCTGGCCGCAGGGGATCACGGGGATCGGGCTGCTCGCGGTGGTGGCCGTCGTGGCGGTGGTGGTGCTGCGACGGCGGGCCTGGCGGGCCGTCGCCCTGGCGGTCACCGGCGGCGCCCTGGTCGCGGTGCTGGCGATCAAACCCATCACCGCGCCCTGGCCGCCCGCGGGGTGGGTGATGGTCATGTGCGACGTGGGCCAGGGTGACGGGCTGGTCATCGCGGCGGGGCCGGGGCAGGGCGTGGTCGTCGACGCCGGCCCGGACCCGGTCGTCATGGACCGGTGCCTGCGCCGGCTCGGGGTGCGGGACGTGCCTCTGGTGATACTCACCCACCCGCACGCCGACCACATCGACGGCCTGGCGGGCGTGCACCGGGACCGAAGGGTGGGAGCCGTCGTCACCAGCCCGCATCGCCCGTCGGCCCCGCAGAGCGCCCGGCTCAGCGCCGACCTGGCCCGCCGCCGCATTCCCGAGCAGACCGCGCAGCCGGGCACCCGCTGGCGGCTCGGCCCCTCCGAGGTGACCGTCGTCGCCCCCGACGCCACACCAGCGGAGGAAGGGCCGGGGGAGGGCAGCGCCGCCAACAACGCCAGCATCGTGCTGCACGTCCGCTGGCGCTCCGGGTCGGCGCTGCTGAGCGGCGACATCGAGTCCGAGGCCCAGGAGCGGCTCCTCCGCGGGGCTCTGCCGCAGGCCGACGTGTTCAAGGTTCCCCACCACGGGTCGCCCCGACAGGTTCCCGCCTTCTTCGCGGCGGTGCGGGCTCGGGCGGCGCTGGTCAGCGTGGGCGCCGACAACGACTACGGGCACCCTGCCCCTTCGACCCTCGGCCTGCTCCATCGCCTGGGCATGCGGGTCCACCGCACCGACAGGTCGGGCGACGTGGCCGTGATCGCGCAAGAGGGCGGCCTGGCGGTGGTGTCGCGCGGGTCCTGAAGGCGAGCCGGCGGGTGGAGGTGCGGGATGGGGCTCGGAGGAGACTCCGGAGGAAGACGGGCGGTTTGGGGTTGGAGGGTGGGCGTGGGATGCTGCTCGGCATGGCGGGAAGCGTTCCAGCACCTGTGACCTTGGTCATCGGCGATGAGGAGTTGCTGGCGGAGCGGGCCGTGAGCGCGATCGTGGCGGCGGCGCGGGCGCAGGACGCCGGGGCCGAGGTGCACGACCTGGTCGGTTCCAAGGTGACGACGGGGGAGCTGACGCAGCTCACGTCGCCGTCGCTGTTCGGCGACCGGACCGTCGTGGTGGTGCGGTCCGCGCACGACCTGGGGAAGGACGTGATCTCCGAGGTCGTCTCCTATGCCGGGCGGCCGTCCGACGACGTGGTGCTCGTGCTGGCACACCCCGGCGGGGCCAAGGGCAAGGCGCTGGTCGACGGGGTGAAGAAGGCCGGGGCCGCGGTGGTCACCGTCGCCAAGGTGACCAAACCGGCGGAGCGGCTGGAGTTCGTCAGGGCGGAGTTCAAGCGGGCCGGGCGGGGCATCTCGGGGGAGGCCGCCCAGGCGCTGCTGGAGGCGGTGGGCAACGACCTGCGTGAGCTGGCAGCCGCGTGCAACCAGCTGATGTTCGACACCCAGGACAAGACGATCACTCCGGCGGCGGTGGCGCGCTATCACAAGGGCCGGGCCGAGGTGACCGGGTTCAACGTCGCCGACTCGGCCGTGGAGGGGCGGCTCGGCGAGGCGCTGGAGCAGCTGCGGTGGGCGCTGGGCACCGGCGTCGCGCCCGTGCTGCTGGTGAGCGCGCTGGCGGGCGGGCTGCGGTCCATCGCCAAGGTCGCCGGGGCGCCGCGCAACCTGCGGGGCGGTCAGCTGGCGAGCCACCTGGGCATGCCGCCGTGGAAGATCGACCGGGTGAGGAGGCAGGTCAAGGGCTGGGGGCCCGAAGGGCTCGCGCGGGCCATGCAGGCCGTGGCCGACGCCGACGAGCAGGTGAAGGGCGGCGGCGCCGACCCCGCTTACGCCCTGGAGCACACCGTCCAGGTCATCGTGGCCAGCCGCACCGGCCGCTGAGGACACCCACGAGACACGGGGCCGTGGTCGCGACCCGCCGGGGGCGGGATGCGCGCCGGTCGTCAAGGGGTGTTCCGGTCGTCCTCCATGGTGGGCGATCCGCCGGTCAGGACGTCTGGAGCGAGGATTCGCGGAGCGTGCCGTCGCTGATCTCCAGGACCCGGTCGGCCAGGGTGATCAGGCCGGGGTCGTGGGTGGCGACCAGGGCCGTGACGCCCTCGCTGCGGACCAGGGCGCGCAGCAGTTCCATGATCTGCCGCCCGGTCTGCGAGTCGAGCTGGCCGGTCGGCTCGTCGGCCACCAGCAGGCGCGGCCGGTTGGCCAGCGACCGCGCGATGGCCACCCGCTGCCGCTGACCGCCCGACAGCTCGTACGGGCGCTGGTTCGCGTGCTTGTCGAGCCCGACGAGGGCGAGCAGGGTGCGGACGCGTTTCTCGCGCTCCTCGACGGGGGTGCGGACCAGCCGCATCGGCACGCCCACGTTCTCGGCGGCCGACAGCACCGGGATCAGCCCGAACGACTGGAACACGAATCCGATGACGTCCCGGCGCAGCGCCAGCAGCGCGTCCTCGCGCATCGCGGTGACCTCCTGCCCGGCCACCACCACCCGCCCGGAGTCGGGCCGGTCGAGCCCGCCCACCTGGTTGAGCAGCGTCGTCTTGCCGGACCCGGAACGCCCCCGGATGGCGACCAGTTCGCCTGGGTACGCCTCGAACGACACCTCCCGCAGCGCCACGACCTCCTTTGGCCCGGTGCGGTAGACCTTGCGCAGCCCTTCGACGACGACCAACGGTTCACTGCTCATCGGCGGGCTCCTCCCGTACCGGCCACACCCCGATGTGGTCGGTCTCCAGCTCCAGGCGGACACGGCGTTCCATGTCGAGGGCGTTCATGAAGTCGCGGGGCAGCTGCAGCCGGCCGACCCGGTCGAGCACCGCGTACTCCTCGGCGACGACCTGCCCCTCGGCGCCCTCGCGGCGCAGCGTCTCGCTGCTGGTGCGCCCGTCGCGGATGCCGATCGTGCGGTCGACCTGCTCGGAGACGAGCGGGTCGTGGGTCACCACGACCACGGTCACGCCGAGCTCCCTGTTGGCCCTGCGCAGCGACTCGAAGACCTGCTCGGACGTCTCGCTGTCGAGTTCGCCGGTGGGCTCGTCGGCGAGGATGAGCTGCGGCGCGTTGGCGAGCGCGACCGCGATGGCGACCCGCTGCTGCTCGCCGCCGGACATCTCGGGTGTCCTGCGGTCGGCGCAGTGGCTGACGCCGAGCAGGTCCAGCAGTTCGGCCGCCCGGCCGCGGCGCGTCCGGCCGGCCAGCTTCATCGGCAGTTCGACGTTCTCGCGCGCCGACAGGTACGGGAGCAGGTTGCGCGCGGTCTGCTGCCAGATGAACCCGACCACCTCGCGCCGGTAGCGCAGCCGGTCCCTGGCCGTCATCGACAGCAGGTCCATGCCGGCCACCCGGGCGACGCCGGCGGTGGGCACGTCCAGCCCGGACAGCACGTTCAGCAGCGTCGACTTGCCCGAACCGGAGGCGCCGACGACGGCGAGCAGTTCGCCCTTGCCCACCAGCAGGTCGAGGCCTTGCAGGGCGACCACCTCGACGCCCTCGGTCTTGTAGATGCGGACGAGGTTGTCGCAGACGATGTGCGCGTCGCCGCCGAAGGCGGGCTTCTCCCGGCCGGCCTCCGCCTCCAGCTCGGACAACGTCGGGTTCGTCACAGGCCCCCCACTCTCAGGACGGCGCTCACGTCGCGGCGGCGGCTGATGGCCGCGTGCGCGTACGCGCCGAGGACGGCGACCGCCGTGAGCCCGGCGGCCAGCAGTGCTGGGATGGTCAGGTCGAGATCATAGCCGCCGACGGGCAGCCCGCCGGCGTACGCGGACAGGTCGATGCCGGGGCCGAGCGCGGCCGGCAGGCCCAGGCCGAGCCCGAGACCGGCGGGCGCGGCGAGGAGGATCAGCGGCAGGACCTCCAGCACGGTGAGCCGCCGCGCCTGCCGGTCGGACAGGCCCAGGGTGCGCAGCAGCGACAGCGCCCCGGCCCGGTCGGCGGCGCCCATCACGAGCGCGATGAGCACGGCGACCACCGCGTAGCCGCCGAGCGCGACCGTCACCACGAGCAGCGTGGTGCTGACCGCGCCCGTCATCGGGTCGGCCTGGATGGCGGCCAGCGCGGCGGCCTGCGTCTCGACCCGCGCGTCCGGCACGGCGCGCTCCAGCGCGGCCCGGTCGGCCGCGCCGGAGAGCAGCAGCGTGTTCACGACGGGCCGCTGCCCCACGTCGAACGGCAGCACGGCGAACTTGCCCTCGGTGAAGAACCCCGGCACCGCCGGTACGACGCCCGCCGTGGTGATCGTCAGCCGTGACTGCCAGCCGATCTCGAACGTGCCGCGCCCGCTCAGGCCGGGCGACACGAGCACCGGCAGTCCAGGACCCGCGGCGGGCGGCGCGGGCGGGGCCAGCGGCGCGCCCGCCATCAGCTCCCGCCACCGCGCCAGGTCGACGGCCAGCACCCGGGCCCGTTCCGAGGTGCGGCCGACCTGCACGTCGGCGAGCTGCGCCGGCACCACCCGGGTCACGCCGGGCACCTGGCGCACCCGTTCGACCTCCTCGGCGGTGAGCTCCCGATCAGAAGTGATCTTGATCGGGGCGCCGACGGTCTGCCACGCGGCCAGCCGCTGCGTGCTCGACACGCTCCCGGAGATCACCGACGCGAACACCGAAACGCCCAGCGCGGGCAGCAGGATCAGCGCCGGGAGCACGCTGGACGAGCGCGCCCTGGCCGCCCGCGTCAGTCCCAGGAAGGCCACGGCCGGCCGGGACCTGGCGGTGGCCCGTACGAGCAGGCGCAGCGGGTACGGGTAGCAGCGCATGGTGATCAGCGCGGCGGCGAGCGTGAGCGCGAGCGGCACCAGCAGCAGGAACGGGTCCAGGCCCGCGGTGGCGGCGCCGCGGGTGCGCAGCAGGTAGGCGCCGGCCAGGGCGAGGCCGACGATCAGCAGTTCCAGCGTGACCCGGCGGGCGGAGGGCCGGGCGGCCGTCACGTCGTCGCGCCGCTCGCGCAGCGGCGCCCGGTGGGTGAGGGCGATCCGCGCGGCGGCGAACGCCACCGCCGTCACCGCCACGGCGGTGGGCCCGGTGTGCACGAGCGGCGGCACCGGCCCGGGGAAGAGGTAGGAGAGCGCGTACCCGAGGGCGGCGGCCGGCCCGACCACCAGCGCGACCAGTCCGGCGCCGGTCCCGGCGACCTGCGGCAGCGACCCGCCGCGGGCCCGCATGAGCGACAGCGCCTGGTCCATCCGGCCGATCAGGAGTTGCACGGCCAGCAGGATCACCCCGGCCGCCACCACGAGCAGCCCGCCGAGCACCAGGAACATCACGACCTGCGCGGTCGTCAGCGCGGCGCGGAACTCGGCGAGCAGTCCGGGCAGCCCGGTCGAGACGACGGTGCCGGACGACAGGCCGGGCTGCACCTTCAGCACCCGCGTGTACTCGGCGAGTGCCTCGTCCAGCGCGCCCGCCTCCCGGGCCTCGGGCCGGGAAGGGTCCACCGGCAGGACCCACCGGTAGGACAGGTTGCGGCCGCCACCGCCCAGCATGCCCAGCGCGGCGTCGCCGACCAGCGCGGTGGTGTGGAACTCCTCCTGGGTCCCACCCGGCCGCTGGAGCCAGGTGACGTTCAGGATCTCGCCGTTGTGCGACCAGTAGCCGTCGGCGGCGTCCCGCGCGCGGAAGACGCCGACCACGCGCACGGCGGCGAGGTCGCTCTGGCCGATGACCGTCAGGTCGCCGACCTTCAGCCGCATCCTCTCGTGGGCGTCGGCGGAGACGCCCACCTCGTAGAGGGGAAGGTCCTGCCCCTGCCACCGGGTGGTGCCGACGTTCTCGGGGGCCCGGCCCTCGACCCACTCCACCCGCCGTTCGGCGTCGGACAGCCAGCCGAGGTTGACGTATCTGAGGCCGCCCGAGCCGTACACCGGCGTGCCGTGGGTCCTGGCGCCGGCGTGCCCGTCGCCGCTGAGCAGGCTCTTGAGCGGCTCGGGCACCAGCTCCCGGTACCGCTCACCGTGCGCGGCGAACTGGCCCGGCTCGCGCGGCTCGCCCTCCCGCCCGGACGAGGTCAGCGTCGCGGTCACGTCCCGCTGGTAGGCGGGCGCGGCGGCCAGCGACGCCCGCAGCGCGCCGTCGAAGGCGGCCTGCAACGTCCGCGGGAGGCCCGCCACGAGCACGCACGCGCTCAGCGCGAGCAGCCCCAGGACGGCCGCCGCGCCCCGGTGCACCCGGGCGAGCCGCAGCACCCTCACGAGTCCTCCCCGATGCGCAGCGCCCGGCCGAGGCCCTGGCGGCGCAGGTTGCCTGCCAGACCGGCGACGATCCCGAACAGCACGGCCGCCACCCCGGCCAGCAGGCCCGCGGTCGCCCCCCACGGGATGTCGAGCAGCACCTCGGGGGTGACCGCCGACGCCTGCCCCGTCAGCACGATGTGCGGCACCACCAGGCGGCCCACCACCGCGGCCAGCGCCGTGCCGGCCACCAGCGAGAGCACGACCACGAACGCCTGCTCGACCGCCAGCAGCCCGAACACCTGCCGGGAGCTGACGCCGAGCGCGCGCAGGATCGTGAACTCGGCCATCCGCTCGCGGGCGGCCACGGCCGCGTTCACCAGGAAGCCGAGCGCGGCGAACACCAGCGCTGCCACGAAGCCGAGGATGAGCGCGCCCTGCAGCCCGCTGGCCAGCGGGTCGTCGCGCAGGCCGGCGGCCAGTTCGCCCCGGTCGACCACGGTCACGTCCCACGCGGGGTTGCTCCGCAGCGCCAGCGCGGCCGGCCGGGTGTCGCCGCCCTCGACGGCCAGCCACCACTCGGTGGCGGGTCTGGGCGGTCGTCCGTTGGCCAGGTCGTACGCCTGCAGGGTCGCCCAGTCGGCGAGCAGGGCCGGCTGGCCGGGTTCGGCGGTGGGCATCCGTTCGACGACGCCGGCCACGGTGACGTCGATGACCTGGCGGTCCAGGTTGACGCGGCCCGTCTGCCCGGCCGCCAGCTTGTTCGCGGCGGCGAGGTCGGCGGTGAGCACGACCGGCAGCGGGCGTGACGGCGGCGCCGGGGCGAACCCGGCCACGACCGGCCGCTCGTCCGTCACGTCCAGCCGCACCTCGGGCGCGCCGACCGGCTGCCCGTCGGCGCTCAGGCCGGACAGCGTGACGGTCGCCGCGCCCTGCTCCGGCATGGTGGCGGCGAAGCCGCGCACCGACAGCGGGTAGGCGATCTCACCGCTGCGCCCGGCCAGCCCTTTGAGGTCCGCGCTCAGCCGTCCGTCCCCGGCGGCGGTCAGCGGCAGGTCACGCCACACGCCGAGGGAGTCGGAGACGCGCACGCGCAGTGGCAGGCTGCGGTCGGTGCGCGCCTCGACGGAGAGCGCGGCGGGCCGGCCGGGCAGTTCGAGGGCCCCGTCCGCGGGCCGGCCGTCCACCAGCGCGCGGCTCATGCCGGCGAGGGACTGACCGGACAGGTCAGGGCGGAGCCGGAAGAGCGTCTCCAGCTCGGCGGCGTCCAGGGAGAGCAGGACGGCGGCGTCGCCGCCCACCTCCACCTGGCCGCGGAAGGCGGGCGAGGCGGCGGTCACGCCCGGCAGCGCGGCGAACGCGCTGCCGCGCCCGGACGACCCCAGCTCCGGGGAGTCGGGCGGGCCGGACAGCCGCAGGTCCGCGCCGGCCTGGTGGCCCGCCTGGTCGAGCTGGGAGCCGCGCCAGGTGGCGGCGGTGGCCATGGACATGACGCCGATCGCGATCGCCATCGTCAGCAGCAGGGCGGGTCCGGCGTAGCGGAGCGGGCGCCGGCTCACCTGCCAGGCGCCGAGCGCGGGCGCGAGCCCCGGCCGCCGGGCGGTGATCCGCTCCGCCAGCCGGGACACGCGCGGCACCAGCCGCAGGCCGAGCATGCCGCCGGTGAGCAGCGCCAGCGCGGGGCCGGAGACGATGAGCGGGTCGATGCCCAGGCCGCCGCCGGTGGTGCCGGTGACGGGCGAGCCGTAGTGCTGGAGCTGCCAGATCGCCAGCGCCGCCACCGCGAGCAGCGCCACGTCCGCGCCCGCCCGCTCGATCAGGCCGCGTCCCGCGCCGCGCCCGCGCGCGGCCTGCTCCTCGACATAGGTGCGGCGCGCGCCCGCCAGGGCCGGCAGCGTGAGCAGCACGGCCGCCACCAGGGCCACGCCGAACGAGATCAGGAACGTGCCCGCGTCAGCCGACGGCGCCAGGCGCACACCAGTGGCCCGGATCCACGGCAGCGCGTTCACCGCGGCCAGCAGCGGCGGCCCGAGGAACGGCGCCGCCACCGCGCACGGCACCGCCACCAGCAGCGCCTCACCGCCCGCCAGCGCGGCCAGCCGCAGCGTGCCCGCCCCGCGCGAGCGCAGCAGCGCCACCTCCATCCGCCGGTGGTCGGCCAGCAGCCTGGCGGTCAGCATGAGCGCGTACGCGGCGAGCAGCATCAGCTGCAGCACCGGGATCAGCATCGTGGAGCGCGCCACCAGCGACGCGGTGTCGAGCTGGGTCAGCATGCCGGGCAGCCGGGTGGCGGCCGTGCAGTTCGGGCAGCCGTTCTCCTTCAGCGCCTCGTCCAGGCCGGCCACGTCGGCGGCCAGCGGCCGCAGCCGCTCAGGGGTGAGCGTCCGCAGGTCGGGGACGGCGGTCCAGGTCGTGCTGACGGCGGTGGCGAAGCGGGCGAGGAACGTCTCGCGCGGCACCATCAACGGCCCGTACGTGGTGAACTCGCCGATCTCGATCCCGCGGCCGAGCAGTTGCTCGCCCGCCCAGCGGTCGCCGTACGGGTCGTCGAGCTGGAAGACGCCGGTGACGCGGACCGTGACCTGCCGCCCGTCGAGGCGGCCGCGCACGGTGAACTCCCGCCCCTGCTCCAGGCCGGACGCCGATGCCGCGGCCAGCGGGATCGCCGCCTCGACGACGCCGTCGCCCCCGGGGCGCGGCCAGGCGCCGGAGACCAGGCGGGCGTGCTCGTCGAGGCCGTCGTAGCTGCCGAACCTGAGCAGCTCCGGCACCTCGCGGCGCTCCTGGCCGGGCATCGTGTACGAGTCGGAGTGGAAGCTCGTCGAGAACGCGGCGGGCGTGCCGCCGAGCGCCTCGCTCACCCGGGCGCGGACCGCCGCGTCGTAGCGGGGGAACGTCTCGTCCGTCACCGGGGCGGTCACGGTCACCGCCACCTGGCGCAGCGGCGCGGTCTCCATCGTCCGTCGCACGCCCGCCTCGGCGATGGAGGAGGCGTACATGGTCAGCGCGACGAGCGTGGTGGTGGCCAGCAGGATCGAGCCGAACGCGGCGAGCAGCAGGAGCGGCTCGCTGAGCGCGCGCTTGACGACCCACGGCCCCCGCATCCGATCCCTCCATGTCCGCTCTCCAGGAGGATTGGGCAGCGGATCGCTGAGGGCAAGGGCGCCCGATCAACGGTGACGGAGAAGATGCGGCGTGGCGATGCGTACGTGATATTGAAACTGTGACATTGCGCCCTCGCCGGGATGCGGACAGCAGAAAACGCCGCACCTCATGAAGAAGTGCGGCGCTCCCAGGGCTGGACCAGGACCTACTTGCTCTCGGTGAGCGCGGCGGCCCGCTTGGCGATCGCCGACTTGCGGTTGGCGGCCTGGTTCTTGTGGATGACGCCCTTGCTCGCGGCCTTGTCGAGCTGGCGGGCGGCGATGCGCTGCAGCGCCACGGCCTGCTCGAGGTCGCCCTGCTCGGCGGCCTCGCGGAACTTGCGGACGGCCGTCTTGAGCGACGACTTGACCGCCTTGTTGCGCAGGCGAGCCTTCTCGTTCTGCTTGTTGCGCTTGATCTGGGACTTGATGTTCGCCACGAAGAAGCCTCGGTGAAAGTCTGAAGTGGTGGATGAAGCGCGCGGGCTCGTTGAGAGGGCGCGCCACACGCAGTTGCTCAGGCTACCAATAACCCAGCTCGCCGCTCAAATCAACGACCGGGATCAGGATAACCAGTTCTCCTCGTACTCCCGCCAGTCCTCCTCCGTGGCCGCGAAATCCACGTACAGCGCCAGCCCGAACCGCTCGCGCGCGCCGTGCTCCGACAGCGCCGGCTTGGCGCCCTGCCCCGCCATGGCGACGCTCTCCGCCGCGTCGCCCCACGGGATGCCGTGGTCGCGGTAGGCGGGGCGCGCCCTTCCTGGTCTCGTCGAGCAGGACGAGGAAGTCCGTGTCACCGTCGCCCAGAGGCTCGAAGTTGTAGTGGATCCCGTCGAAGCCCGCCTTCATGACGGACGCGACGCCGTCGAGCACGTTCCGGCCGGCGGCGAGGTCGTCCAGGTCGAGGCCGGCGGCCTTGACGGACTGCCCGAGCCCGCACGCCCGGCAGATGCCTCTTCACCCACTGGACGAACCGCGGCGCCTCCGGATGCCTGGCCGGGTCGAGCCGCCCGTCCAGCCCGAACGGGCCGGAGTGGACGTACAGATCCTTGACATCCGTGGTCCGCAGGCGCTCGGCGAGGACGCGCACGTCCTGCTCGTCCCGCCGGCCGTCGACTCACATGTGACCCAGCCAGAGGGCGTCGTTGCCGGTGCTCATCGCCCAGCCCGCCGGAGCCCCGGTAAACTGGAGGCGGAACGCGGCGGCCAAGACGCCGATCAGCGCGACCACGACGACCAAGGCGAGCGCGATCAGGCGCAGGCCGCGGCGCAGGACGGTTCGGAGCATCATCCGGGCATGTCACCATGAAAGACGCTTGACCTCAAACCTGTCGGAACGGACTTCGGTGCGCACTCAGCCTGGCCAGACAGACCCCGCGTTGATCCGCAACTTCTGCATCATCGCGCATATCGACCACGGCAAGTCCACGCTTGCCGACCGGATGCTGCAGATCACGGGGGTGGTCGACGACCGCTCCATGCGCGCTCAGTATCTCGACAGGATGGACATCGAGCGCGAGCGCGGCATCACGATCAAGTCGCAGGCGGTCCGGCTGCCGTGGGACGGGCACGTGCTCAACATGATCGACACGCCTGGTCACGTCGACTTCACCTACGAGGTGTCGCGGTCGCTGCAGGCGTGCGAGGGCGCGGTCCTGCTCGTCGACGCCGCCCAGGGCATCGAGGCGCAGACGCTGGCCAACCTCTACCTGGCGATGAACGCCGACCTCCACATCATCCCGGTGCTCAACAAGATCGACCTGCCGGCGGCGCAGCCGGAGAAGTTCGCCGAGGAGCTGGCCGGTCTGATCGGCTGCGACCCGTCCGACGTGCTGCGCGTCTCGGGCAAGACCGGCGAGGGCGTGCGCGAGCTGCTCGACCACGTCGTCCAGGAGGTGCCGGCCCCGATCGGCCGGGCCGACTCGGCCGCCCGCGCGCTCATCTTCGACTCCGTCTACGACACCTACCGGGGCGTCGTCACGTACGTGCGCGTGTTCGACGGCCATCTGGGCAAGCGCGAGCGCATCCTCATGATGTCGACCGCCGCCACCCACGAGACGCTGGAGATCGGCGTCATCTCGCCCGAGCCGAACCCCGCCGAGCTCGGCCTCGGCGTCGGCGAGGTGGGTTATCTGATCACCGGCGTGAAGGACGTCCGCCAGTCGCGCGTCGGCGACACCGTCACCTCCGCCGTCAAGCCGGCCAAGGAGATGCTCGCCGGCTACGAGCACCCCAAGCCCATGGTGTTCTCCGGTCTCTACCCGATCGACGGCGACGAGTACCCCGAGCTGCGCGAGGCGCTCGACAAGCTGCAGCTCAACGACGCCGCGCTCGTCTACGAGCCGGAGACGTCGGCGGCGCTCGGGTTCGGCTTCCGCGTCGGGTTCCTCGGCCTGCTCCACATGGAGATCGTGCGCGAGCGGCTGGAGCGCGAGTTCGGCCTGTCGCTGATCTCCACCGCGCCCAACGTGATCTACCGCGTGGTCATGGAGGACGGCAGCGAGCTGACCGTCACCAACCCGTCGGAGTTCCCCACCGGCGGCAAGATCGCGCAGGTCTTCGAGCCGGTCACCAAGTCGACGATCCTGGCCCCGTCCGAGTTCATCGGCGCGATCATGGAGATCTGCCAGGGGCGGCGCGGCCAGCTCCTCGGCATGGACTACCTGTCGGAGGACCGCGTCGAGATCCGCTACACGCTCCCGCTTGGCGAGATCATCTTCGACTTCTTCGACCAGCTCAAGTCGCGCACCCGCGGTTACGCCTCGCTCGACTACGAGCCGGCCGGGGAGCAGGAGTCCGACCTGGTCAAGGTCGACATCCTGCTGCAGGGTGAGCCGGTCGACGCCTTCAGCGCCATCGTCCACCGCGACAAGGCCTACGCCTACGGCACCGAGATGGCCAAGAAGCTGCGCGAGCTGATCCCCAGGC
Source organism: Nonomuraea sp. CA-218870 (assembly GCF_050936535.1). NCBI lineage: Bacteria > Bacillati > Actinomycetota > Actinomycetes > Streptosporangiales > Streptosporangiaceae > Nonomuraea > Nonomuraea sp. CA-218870. The sequence continues at coordinate 2,611,625 of NZ_JBNJMN010000001.1, forward strand.
AGCAGTTCGAGGTGCCGATCCAGGCCGCGATCGGCGCCCGCGTCATCGCCCGCGAGAACATCCGCGCCATCCGCAAGGACGTCCTGGCCAAGTGCTACGGCGGCGACATCTCCCGTAAGCGCAAGCTGCTGGAGAAGCAGAAGGAAGGCAAGAAGCGGATGAAGATGGTCGGCCGGGTCGAGGTGCCGCAGGAGGCGTTCGTGGCCGCCCTGTCGACCGACTCCGGCTCCGACAAGACCAAGAAGTAGGCCCTACCGCCGCTGCCGGTACGCGTACGCGAGGAGCGCGGCCAGCCCGGCGACCGCCTGGGCGGCCAGATGGCCCGACAGGTCCGCCGGCCGGCTGACCAGCGCGGCCAGCGCCGGCAGGCAGCCGAGCAGCGCCAGGTCCGGGCCGGTGGCCGCCCACAGCGCCGGACCCATGGGGACGGCGCCCATGGGCGTGTCGAACAGCGGCAGCGAGTGGTCCACCGGCGGCCTGCGCGCCATCCGGAGCGCGCCCGCCGCCAGCGCGGGCGCGACCAGCGGCCCGAACGCCCACCAGGGGCCCTGCCATGCCCCGGCCGCCGCGAGCCAGCCCAGCGCGGCGGCCGTCCAGGCGCCCGCCAGCAGGGCGGGCAGCAGGGCGCGGGCCAGCAGCGCGGCGCGCGGGTCCACGGCGGCCAGCCGGGCCAGCGCCGGATTGCCGGCATCCCGGCGGGCCCCGGCCACCGCGCTCGCCGCGACGGCCAGCGCCCCCGCCAGCAGCGCCGCAGCCGGTCCCAGCGTGCTCACGAGTCCGGCGACGTCCTCGGCCCCCGGGCCCGCGAGTGTCTCCTCGCTGAGCGCGCCCGCGGGAACGCCGGCCGCGGAGGCGGAGCCGACGGCCTGGGCGAGAAGGGCCGGGAGGGCGGTGGTGGCCGCCGTCAGCGCCAGGCGGCCGGGGCGGCGCGCCACGCGACGCCAGTCCTGCCAGGCCAGCGCGAGCGGGGCGGGCAGTGAGGGCCAGCGCCGGGAGCGCAGGCGCCTGGCCCGCCAGTGGTTGTCCTCGGCCGCCCAGGTGAGCGCCCCGGGGTCCAGCCGCACCGCCGCCGTGGTCAGGTGGCGTGCCCGCGTCGCCGCGCCCATCAAGGTGCCGGCCGGTATCCGGTCGAGTGATGTCCACGCGTGACGTACCAGAAGGGCGGCGGACACCAGCGCGCCCGCCGCGGCGGCGCCGAGGGCCTGGGCCGGCGCGGCGGCGACCGCGGCGAGCGGCCCGCGCGCCGCGCCGGCGGCCGCCGCCACGGCCAGCACGAGCAGCGCCGCCAGCGCGACCGTCATCCAGGTCTGCGACGCCTGCGACCCCTGGCCGAGCACCGCCAGCGCCATCCCGCCGGCGCTCGCCGACATCCCCAGCACCACCGCGGCGAGCAGCCGCCAGACGAGCTGGTCGGGAGCGCCCAGCGCGGTCAGCAGCGCCAGCCCGAGCAGCGCCCCGGCGGCCAGGGTGACCACGGCGAGAATCCTGACGGGCCGCCCGAGCAGCCCCCGGCGGCCGACGCGCGACAGCAGCAGCCAGGAGGCGTCGGTGGCCGGCAGCACCACGGGGCCCGCCGCCCGGCCCACCGCCAGGAACCCGGCCAGCGCCAGCATCACCAGCGCCACCCCCGGCCCCGTCCGTCCGGCCTCCACCTGCCCGGCCAGCCCCGCCACGGCCGTCGTCACCGGGTTGCCGAAGACGGCCACGGCGATGGCCAGCATGAAGACGGAGACGTACCGGTCGAGCAGGGTGACCGGCCGGCGCCGCCGCGACCGGACGAACGCGCGTACGAGCCGGGCGTCGGTGACGTCGTTCATGCGGGGTTTCCCATCGGAGATCAGATCGGCCTGCCGGGCGTCCGCGCGGCGGGGTGGCGAAAAGGAGCGGGCCCCGTCCGTCGACGGTCGGGTGGGGCTTGGTGCGGAGTCCGCGTCAGGTGGTCGGTTGGTTGCCCGGGAAGACCTGGTGGGCGCCGGTGGCGAGAGCGGCGTCGTGGGTGGCCGTCACGACGGTGCCGCCGACGGCGGCGTAGCCGGTCAGCAGCGCGCCGAGCCGCTCGCGGAAGGCGGCGTCGAGGCCGCGCTCGGGCTCGTCGAGCAGGAGGAGCTCGCTGGGTCTGAGCAGCGCGGCGGCCAGGGCGAGGCGCTGGCGCTGGCCGGTGGACAGGTTGAGCGGGGGAGCGTCGGCCCGTTCCACCAGCCCGAACACCTCCAGGGCCGCCTCGACCTCCAGCCGGGGCTCGCCGTGGACGGCCCGCATCAGCTCCAGGTGCTCACGGGCGGTGAGCCCCGGATACCAGGCCGGCTCGTCGGCCGCCCACGCCACCCGGCGCCAGAAGGCGGGCCCGTCGACCGGAGGCGCGCCGAACACCTCGACCGACCCGGCGGACACCGGCACCAGCCCGCCCAGGCAGCGCAGCAGGGTCGACTTCCCCGACCCGTTGGGGCCGACGACGGCCACCACCTCGCCGCGCTCGACCATCAGGCTCAGGTCTCGCAGCACGGGAACGCCTTCGAGTTCGACCGTGGCGCCGCGAACCTCGATGATCTTGTCATCCACATCCCGAGCCTAGCCAGCGTCGCGCGGGTGCGGGCGCCGGCCGTCAGAGGCCCAGCAGCTCGGGTGAGGCCGCCAGCTCCCGCCAGCGGGCCTTCGGGTCGTGGACCAGCCGCCGCGCGCGCAGGTCGAGCAGCCCGCCGACGCCCGTCAGCTCGGCGACCGGCTCTCCGCCGGGGCGCAGGAACTCCTGCCGCACCCGGAACGTCTTGCCCTCACCCCACTCGAACGCGCACGTCACGTCCACCTCGCCGCCCGCGCGGAGCTAGCGGAGGTAGCGGATGGTGTTCTCCAGCGTGACCGGGCCGACGCCGCTCCTGCGCAGGTCGTCCGCCCCGATCCCGGCCGCGCGTAGCAACTCCCAGCGGGCGTGGTCGCCGTACTGGTGGTAGACGACGTTGTTGAGGTGGCCCTGCACGTCGATCTCGTAGCCGCGTACGGTGACGCGGACGGAGAAGCTCATCGCCGTTCCTCCAGCCAGCGGTGCGACTTGCCGGTGAGGTAGCGCAGCCCGTCGTCGCCGATCTCGGCCCAGTCGCCGCGCGCCCAGCCGCCGGTGGTCTGGGGGGCGAACCCGTGGCGCTGGAACAGCTCCGAGGCCTCCTGGGTGAGCCCGCGGCGCCCCCATTCCTGGATGACCCGGGCCGTCCGCTCGTCCTCGCTCGCCGGGTCGTGCTCGCCGAGCGCCGCCGCGACCTCTTCCAGGCCGCGTGCGACCAGGCGCAGCCCGGACTGCAGCCTCTGTGTGTCCATGCTCTCCATCGCCCATCGATCGGTAGCGATTGCCTGGCGATCGCATCCGGTGCCGCTTTCGCAGTCGACGGGGTTCGCTCACTCGTGGGGGAGCAGGTAGCGCCACGACAGCGCGAGATGCCCGCCGGTCGGCAGGCGGTAGACGTGCCATGACCCGTCGCCCGGTACCAGCCGGGTGATGGCGGTCGCCTTGTGGCCCTTGTAGTCCTTGCGCGCCGAGGTCGCCTGCGTTTCGGGCGGCAGGGGCACACCCTCCGGCAGGGGCTCGGCGGTCGTCTCGGAGGAGGCGAGCCGTTCGGCGGACAGGCGTACGCGATCGGTGGAGTAGGTCCGGCCCCGCGCGGTGACGCGGGCCGCCAGGTGGGAGAGACGGTCGCGGGCGGTGAGGAGCGCGGCGTCGTAGCGGCTCGCGGCGTGCTCCAGGTACGGCACGTGCACCTCCCGCATCCCGCCCCCGCCGTCCACGCCGAGGATCGTCATGGGCGCGTCATGGAACGTCGGCGAGCCGGGCCGGGGCGAGGCGGTGGCGGGTTGCCCGGCCAGATCCTGATCCAGGGCCTTGACCAGGGCTTCCACCTCGGCAGGCGGCAGGCGGAGTTCGTGGGCCGCGCCGGCGATGGCCCGGCCGTCGGCGTAGACCACCAGCGTCGGAGGGCGGACGGCGCCGAGGCCGGGTGCGGCCAGCCCGCCCACCCGCAGCCACTGGGCGACAGGACGGCCGGGAGCGGCCGGTTCAGCGGCGGGCCGGTCGTCCGAGGCCGTGGCCACGGTGGCTGGGATGTCCCTGGTGGCCGGGGTGGTTCCCGTGGCCGCGGTCGTCGGCGTGGTCTCGGCCGCTTGGTGAACCCCCGTGCCGCCGCATGCGGAGAGCGCCAGCGCCGCAGCGGCGGCCCAACTTCTTCTCATGCCCCTGCTTCTCATGCCCCTGAGACGATCACCACCGGCGCGCGGTTCAGGAGCGAGCTCGCGACGCGGGACCCGCCTCCCGGCGTTTTGTCAGTGGTTCCCGTTAGCTTGGTCGTCCGAACACCAGTGCGACTGGAGGGTGAGATGATGACGGTCGAGCGGATGGAGCGTGCCGCGTTGCTGGGGGTCGCCGTGGCGGAGGAGACGCGGCGGTTGCTCCGGCTCCACCTGAGGCCGGCGGTGCTGGGCGATGACGGCAAGGTGGCGGTCGACGTGCCCTATCCCGACGCCGTGGTGGTGACGGCGCTGCTCGACATGGCGGCCGAGTGTTTCGGGGAGCGGGGGGCGTCCACGGAGGAGGCGCGCCAGGTCGCGCTGGAGGCCCTGTTAGAGCTGGCCGACGACGGGTCCGGCGAGGCCGAGGAGGTCGCTCGTCCGGCCTGATATTCCGATCGCTCCGGACGAGGAGGCTCCGCTAGCGTCACCCCATGCGTGTCATCTCCGTAAATGTCGGGCACACCGTCGAGGCCGAGTGGGCCGGAAAGCTGAAGCGCACGGCCATCGACAAGAGGCCGGTGCCGCACCGCGTGGCGGTCCTGGCCGACGGGCTGGCCGGCGACGAGCGGGCCGACAAGCCCAGCCACGGCTCTCCCGGCCAGGCCGTCTACGCCTACGCCAGGGAGGACTACGACTGGTGGGAGCGGGAGCTGGGCCGCGAGCTGCGCGACGGCCGGTTCGGCGAGAACCTCACGACCTCGGGGCTCGACGTCAACGGCGCGCTGCTCGGGGAACGCTGGCGGATCGGCACCGCTCTTCTGGAGGTCACCGGCCCGCGCGTCCCGTGCGTGGTCTTCCGCAACTGGCTGGACGAGCCCCGCTGGGTCAGGCGCTTCACCGAGGCCCGCCGTCCCGGCGCCTACCTCAAGGTGCTGGAGCCGGGGGAGCTGGGAGCAGGGGACGAGGTGAAGGTGCTCCACCGCCCGGCGGTGGGCGTGACGGTGGCGGAGTCCTCCCTGGCCTACCACGGTGATGAGGAGCTCCTGCGCCGCGTGCTGGCCCTCCCTGAGCGGGACGAGCGGTGGGACCGGGTCGCCGCGCGCGTCCTCGGCGTGCCTTCGTAGCGCGGCCCAAGCACGGACGGCGACGAACGGGTCGGGCGGGTCGGGCGGGTCGGGACGGTGCCGGGCGGGTGGGCGGTCTGCGGGGACGACGGTTGATCGCGGCTGAGGGTCCTCCCGCGTGGGCGCACCCACGCGGGAGGGTTCAACGTGCGGGCGTCACTTCAGGACCGTGTGCAGGGCCGTGGTCAGCGAGGCGCGGGAGTCGTCCTGGTCGATGGACCACATCATGGCGCCGCCCAGCCCTTTGAGCCGGATGTACGCCGCCTTCTGCAACATCATCGCCGGGTCGTCGTACGACCAGAACTCGTTGCCGTCGTACAGCCAGAGCGCGCCGGTGGCCAGATCGCGGTAGCGCCTGCCGGGCTTGGCCACGAGGTCCTTGTAGTCCTCGACGCCGGCGGCCCACTTGCCGGGGGCGGGGCCGGTGGCCGGCTGGTAGAGCCCCTTGCCGCCGCCGGTGACGCCGGTCCAGCCCTGGCCGTACGCGGGGACGCCGATCACGAGCTTGCGGGCAGGGGCGCCGCGGCGCACGTAGTCGCGGACCGTCTGGTCGACGCTGTAGCGGACCTCGTTCGGGTCGCGCCTGTCGGTGAGCAGGTTGGCCTGGTGCCCGGTCCGCGACTCCCACGTGCCGCGCAGGTCATACCCCTGGACGGTGGCGAAGTCGAGCAGGTCGAACACCCGCCGCACCTCGAACCCAGCGTCGATCTTGGCCGCGGCCGCCGGGAGGAACGCGGTGAGCTCGGCGTCGCGGGAGTACGCGTCGAGCTGGGCGCGGAGCTCCTCCAGGAACAGGGTGAAGTTCCGCTTGTCCTCCGGCCGGATGACGTTGCCCTCGGCGCCGGACGAGCCGGGCCACTCCCAGTCGAGGTCGATGCCGTCGAACACGCCCGCGGCCGTGCCGGGCGGCAGGCCCGGCAGGTTGCCGCGCAGCCACAGGTCGATGCAGGAACTCGCCAGCCTGGCGCGGGACTCGGGGGTGAGCACGGCGTCGGAGAAGTGCTTGGAGCCGGTCCAGCCGCCCAGCGAGATGAGCGTCTTCAGCCGGGGGTGCTTGGCCTTGAGCTTGCGGAGCTGGTTGAGGTTGCCGTTCAGGGCCTGACCGGGCTCGTCGGCGACGCCGTCCACGCTCTGCTCGGCGGGCACCGGCCGCTGCCAGTCGGCCCACGGGTCGGGGGAGTAGCAGGCGCCCTCGGCGTCGACGAAGCCGAAGGCGTAGTTGATGTGGGTGAGCTTCGCGGCGGCTCCACTGGTGTCGACGTCCTTGACGTGGTAGTCGCGTCCGTAGACGCCCCACTGGATGAAGTACGCGACGCGCTTGAAGCGGTCTCCCCTGGCCTCGGCCGGCAGGGCGACCGCGGTCAGGGACAGCAGGACGGAGAGGGCGAGGAGAATGCTCTTCTTCACGGGGGTGCGCCTCCTGACTTATAGGAAACTTTCCTATAAGTTGCCCCGGATCGTAGAACTCCTGGATCGGGCAGTCAATGGGAACGGGCAGACTGGAGACGTGCCATCCACGCTGCCTGACGGAGATCCCGCGCCCGCCTCCGGCGAACTGCCCGAGAGCGCGCTGCGCGGCCTCGGCGATCGGCCGTTCGGCTTCTACGTGCACGTCCCGTTCTGCGTGACGCGCTGCGGCTACTGCGACTTCAACACCTACACCGCCGCCGAGCTCGGGCCGGGCGCCTCACACCGCGACTACGCCGACACCGCCATAGCGGAGGTACGGCTCGCGCGGCGGGTGCTCGGGGAGGCCGAGCTGCCGGTCCGGACGGTGTTCTTCGGCGGCGGCACCCCCACCCTGCTGCCCGCCCGCGACCTGGGCAGGATCCTGGCGGCCGTCGACGCCGAGTTCGGCCTCGCGGCCGGCGCCGAGGTGACGACCGAGGCCAACCCCGAGTCCGTCGACCCGCGCTCCCTCGAAGAGCTGCGCGAGCGCGGCTTCAACAGGATCAGCTTCGGCATGCAGAGCGCCCGTGAGCACGTGCTGCGGGTGCTCGACCGGCAGCACACCCCGGGCCGCGCCGGGCAGGCCGTCCTGGAGGCCAGGAAAGCCGGGTTCGCCCACGTCAACCTCGACCTGATCTACAGCACCCCGGGCGAGACCGACGACGACTGGCGCGCCTCCCTGGCCGCGGCCATCGAGGCCGAGCCCGACCACGTCTCGGCCTACTCGCTCATCGTCGAGGACGGCACCCGCCTGGCCGCCCGGATCCGGCGCGGCGAGCTGCCGATGCCCGACGACGACGTGGCCGCCGACCGCTACCTGATCGCCGACGAGATGCTGGGCGGGGCCGGGTACGGCTGGTACGAAGTGTCCAACTGGGCCACCACCGACGCCGCCCGCTGCCGCCACAACCTGCTCTACTGGACCGGCGGCGACTGGTGGGCGGTCGGCCCCGGCGCCCACAGCCACGTAGGCGGCACCCGCTGGTGGAACGTCAAGCACCCCGCCGCCTACGCCCAGCGCCTGACCGCCGGGCTGTCTCCCGCCCACGCCCGCGAGGAGCTCACCGCCGAGGACCGCGACACCGAGCGGCTCATGCTGGAGCTGAGGCTCGACTCCGGCTACCCGCTGGCCGCCGTGGCGCCGCGGGCCCGTCCGAAGGTGGCGGCGGCGCTGGCCGACGGGCTGCTGGAGCCGGAGGCGTTCAAGACCGGGCGCATGGTCCTCACGCTGCGCGGCCGGCTCCTGGCCGACGCGCTCGTCCGCGACCTGCTCACGTGATGAGGCGGATGTTGATCGGATAGCGGTAGTTCTCGCCCCGCTGCGCCGCGATGGCGGCCTGGATCTGGAAGATCAGGGCCACGATCCACACGATCGGCAGCAACAGGATGCCGATCAGGACGATCGTCAGCAGCGCGGAGACCATGTAGCCGATGAACATGGTGATCTGGAAGTTCAGCGCCTCGGCCGACTGGTCCCTGACGTACGGGGACTCGTCCCTCCTCATCAGATAGATGATCAACGGGCCGACCCAGGAGATCAGCAGGCCCAGCAGGTGGGAGAGCATGGCCATGCTGGTGTCGTCCGTGCCGGGGCGCGGGCCGTAAGCGCCGGGGACATGCTGGGGCCGCTGGTGGGGAGCGGCGTGGCCGTACGGGGGCGGCGGATAACCGGGCGACGGCTGTTGCCCGTACCCATAGCCCGGCTGAGGCCCTGGCCGGCCGTAGTCCGGCGGTGATCCGGGCTGGGACCAGGGCTGTTGCCCGTACCCGTAGCCGGGCTCGGACCCCGGCTGCTGTCCATAGCCGTAGCCGGGCTCGGACCCGGGCTGCTGTCCATAGCCGTAGCCGGGCTCGGACCCGGGCTGTTGCCCGTAGCCGTAGGGCTCGGACCCCGGCTGCTGTCCGTAGCCGGGCTGGGCTCCCGGCTGTTGACCATGACCGGGCTGCGGCCCGTACCCCTGACCCGGCCGGCCCGGGGGGAAGCGGCGGGTCGCGTCGTCGTCGGGCGGCTGGTTCGTGTCCTGGGTCATTTCGTGTCCTGGGTCATGAGGTCTCCGTAACGAAGTCGATCAGTTCTTCGACCCGGCCGAGCAGCTCCGGCTCCAGGTCGGTGTAGGTCGAGACGGCGCCCAGAATGCGCCGCCACGCCTCGGGCGGCTCCATCCGCCAGCCCAGGGCGGCGATCACACCCTCCTTCCACGGCACCCCGCGCGGCACCTGCGGCCACGCCCGGATGCCCACCGCGGAGGGCTTGACCGCCTGCCAGATGTCCACGTACGGGTGACCCACCACGAGCACGTCCGGAGACGTCACCTGGGCCGCGATGCGGCTCTCCTTGGAACCCGGCACGAGGTGGTCGACCAGGACCCCGAGCCTGCGTCCCGGCTCGGGGCCGAACTCCTCGACGATCGCGGGCAGGTCGTCGACGCCCTCCAGATATTCCACGACCACGCCTTCGACCCGCAGGTCGTGACCCCAGATCTTCTCCACCAGCGCCGCGTCGTGGACGCCTTCGACGTAGATGCGGCTCTCCCTGGCGACCCGGGCGCGCAGGCCCTCGACCGCGATCGACCCCGACGCGCTGCGCCGGAGGGCCGGCGACGCGGCGGCCCGCGGCCGCACCAGCGTCACGACCCGTCCTTCCAGCAGGAACGCGGCCGGCGCCAGCGGGAACAGCCGCCGCTTGCCGAAGCGGTCCTCCAGCGTCACCGCCTCCTTGTCACAGGCCACCACCGCGCCGCAGAACCCGCTCTCGGCGTCCTCCACGACCAGGTCGGGCTCGGCGGGCACCTGAGGGATCTTGCCCTTGCCCGGACGCCGCCAGTTTCCCGCGAGAACATCTCCGTCGTACACACCGGGGACCGTAGCAAATCACCCGACGGCCGCGAGGCGTCTGCGATGGCTCCTCCGCCGTACCAGCACCACCACTGTCACGATGATCGCGCTGAGCACGCCGATGCCGGGGATGAGCAGCAGCGCGGCCACTCCGCCGACGAGCCCGCCCGCGACCGAGAGCGCGTCCCTGCCCACGCCGAACTGCACCTCCTGACCCGCATCCTGACCTGCATCCTGACCTGCTTCGCCCTGGACGGCGCAGGTGAGCTGGTAGTCGCCCGCGGTGGGCGCGTTGACCAGCAGGATCTGCTCCCACGTCCGGCCGCCGTCGGTGACGGTCTGCCGGCCCGGCGTGTTGACCAGCCGCGCCTGGCCGGGGCCGCCGGAGATCTCGCAGGTGAACGCCGCCCGGCCCTGGGCGGCGATGTAGACGGCCGGCCGCTCCTCGGGGTCGAGCGACACCGAGACCTGCTCGCCGGCGGCGAAGGTCGTGGTCGGGGCCATGTCGGTGACCGTGTTCGCCACACCGTTGACGAACACGAACACGCCCGCCACCACGCACACGACCGCGACGCCCCAGGCGGCGGCGATCCACCACAGGCGCGGGCGCACCTCCTTCGCGTCCACGGGCGCCCCGGCCTGCCCGAACGGCGGCTGACCGTACTGCTGCGGCCCGCCGTACCCGGGACCGGCCTGCCCGTACGGGCTCCCGCCGTAAGGCCCGGCCCCGGGTGGCGCTCCGAAGGAACCCGGCTGGGGCGGGCCGCCGTACGGTCCTGACTGCGGTGGCGGGCCGTACGCTCCGGACTGGGGGTGGGGCCCGTACTGACCGGCCTGCGACTGGAATCCGTACGGCCCCGACTGAGGCTGGGGTCCGTACGCGCCGCCCTGGGGCTGGGCTCCGTACGGCCCGGTCTGGGGCTGAGGCCCGTAGGGGCCCGACTGCGGCTGCTCGTACGGGCCGGACTGAGGAGGCCCGTAAGGTCCGGAAGGCGGCGGAGATCCGAAAGGGTCGGACTGCGGAGGAGTCCCGAAGGCGCCCGGCTGGGGCTGGGGCCCGGGGGGACCGGCCTGCGACTGCGGATCGTCCGGGCCGTAATCGGGGATTGGTCCGTACGGGTTTGTGCCGGATTGGTGCTGTGGCGGTGCGTACGGGGAAGGCTCATCCTGAGAAGACTGGCCGAAAGGGGAACCCTGACCGGAGGGTGGATCGACTGGATTCTCTGGTGTTTTGTCGGTCATGTCGGCAAGTGTGAGGCTTGTCCTTGACGCACGCCAGCAGCAGCGAGGACAACCGAGTTATCGCACCCTGTGGGCGAGAGCCGTACACTTGGCACTCGGGAACACAGAGTGCTAGGCCTGGCGTTTCCCTGAAAGTCGCGGTAGGAGGTGCGCACGTGCTCGACGATCGTAAACTCGCGGTGCTACGCGCCATTGTCGAAGACTACGTGTCAACCAACGAGCCAGTGGGTTCCAAGGCGCTCGCGGAGCGTCACAATCTGAAGGTCTCACCGGCGACGGTCAGAAACGACATGGCCGCGCTGGAGGAGCAGGGCTACATCACCCAGCCCCACACCAGCGCCGGCCGTGTGCCGACGGACAAGGGCTACCGCCTGTTCGTCGACAGGCTCTCCCAGGTCAAGCCGCTGTCGGCCGCCGAACGCCGGGCCATCGAGACGTTCCTCGCCGGAGCGGTCGATCTCGACGACGTGGTCATGCGCACGGTCCGGCTGCTCGCGCAGCTCACCCGGCAGGTCGCCGTCGTGCAGTACCCGACGCTCAACCGCTCGACCGTGCGCCACGTCGAGCTGGTGCCGCTGCACGACCGCCGGGTCATGCTGGTGCTGATCACCAACATGGGCCGCGTCGAGCAGCGCGTGGTCGAGCTGCCCGAAGTGGTGGAGGACCACCGCATCGCCCACATGCGCGGGGTGCTCAACGACTGCCTCGACGGCTGCGGCCTCAGCAGTGTGCCGGAGCTGGTCGCCGACCTGCCCCAGCGGCTGCCGATCGAGGAACGGCCGGCGATGGCCACGATCCTGTCCGTCCTGCTGGAGACGCTCGTCGAACGGCACGACGAGAAGATCGTGTTCGCCGGAGCGGCCAACCTCGCCGGCGCCGACTTCAGCGTCGGCCTGCGCGACGTGCTGGAAGCGCTGGAAGAGCAGGTGGTGCTCATGCGCCTGCTCGGCGAGACTTCCTCCGACACACCTTCCGCCCTCACCGTGCGCATCGGATCGGAGAACGCCTACACAGGTTTGCGGGGCACGTCCATCGTCGCGACGGGATACGGTCAAGGCGACAATCAACTGGCCCGGCTCGGCGTGCTGGGCCCGACCAGGATGGACTACCCCGTGACGATGGGCGCCGTGCGCGCGGTGGCACGCTACGTCAGCCAGATTCTGGCTGCATCTTAAGAGGTCGATAAGTGGCAAACAGCGACTATTACGCCGCCCTCGGGGTGCGCCGTGACGCCAGTCAGGACGAGATCAAGAAGGCCTATCGCAGGCTGGCTCGTGAGCTGCACCCTGACGTGAACCCTGACCCCGCCACTCAGGAGCGGTTCAAGGAGATCACGCAGGCCTACGAGGTGCTGTCGGATCCGAACAAGCGCCAGATGTACGACCTGGGCGGCGACCCGTTCGGCGGCGCCGGGGCCGGCGCGCCGGGAGGCGGCTTCGGGGCCGGCTTCCCCTTCAGCGACATCATGGACGCGTTCTTCGGCACCGCCACGGGCGGCGCCCGCGGCCCCCGCTCGCGCGCCCGCCGAGGCCGCAACGCGACCATCAGGGTCGAGCTCGACCTGCGTGAGACCGCGTTCGGCACCACCCGCGAGCTGGCGGTCGACACGGCGGTGCTGTGCGAGGTGTGCACGGGCTCCGGCGCGGCCCCCGGCACCCACCCCGACACCTGCGACATGTGCAACGGCCGCGGCGAGATCTCCCAGGTCACCCGGTCCTTCCTGGGCCAGGTCATGACCACGCGCCCGTGCCCGCAGTGCGGCGGCTTCGGCAGCATCATCCGCCACCCGTGCCAGGAGTGCTCGGGCGACGGGCGGGTCCGCACCCGCCGCACGATCAAGGTGCGCATCCCGGCGGGCGTCGAGGACGGCACCCACATCCAGCTCGCCGGCGAGGGTGAGATCGGCCCCGGCGGCGGCCCGCCCGGCGACCTCTTCCTGGAGATCGTCGAACGGCCCCACGAGATCTACGAACGGCGCGGCGACGACCTCCACTGCACCGTCCAGATCCCGATGACGGCCGCCGCGCTCGGCACCGTGCTCACGGTCGAGACCCTCGACGGCGCCGAGGAGATCGACGTCCGGCCCGGCACACAGTCGGGGCAGGTCATCACCATGTTCCAGCGCGGCGTGCAGCGACTCAACGAGACCGGCCGCGGCGACCTGCTCATCCACGTGAACGTGGAGACCCCGTCCAGGCTCGACCCCGCCCAGGAGGAGCTGCTGCGCGAGCTGGCCAAGCTGCGCGGCGAGGAGCGCCCGCCGGGCAAGTTCGCGCCCGGGCAGCAGGGCTTCTTCTCCCGGCTCCGCGACGCCTTCAACGGCCGCTGACGACCTCCCGACCCGCGCCCACCAGGACCGACCCGGGCGCGGGTCCGTCCATCCGGCACCGCCCCGTGCGCCGTCCGGGCCGGGGCGCTCAGCGGGAGCCCTTGACGAGCTGCGCGGGCCGTACGGCCAGGAGTTCCTCCGGCAGGGTCACCAGCGCGGTGACGCCGCCGCCGGGTGACTTGTGCAGCGACACCCGCACGCCCAGCCGCTCCGCCAGCCTGCCGACCACGTGGTGTCCCAGACAGCGGGTCGGCGTCACCAGGAAGCTCTGTTCGCCGCGCAGCCGGGCGTTGGCCGTGGCGAGCTCCGCGGCCGTCATCCCCACCCCCTGGTCGGAGATCATGATGCGGCACTCACTCTCCAAGGCCCGCGACACCACGTTCACCTCCGCATCGGACGCGGAGTAGCCGAGCGCGTTGTCCAGCAGCTCCGCCAGCATGTGGGCCACCTCCGCCACCACCGGCCCCCGCACGTCCGCCCGGCCCACCACCCGCAGCGCCACCCGCTGATGGTCCTCGACCTCGGCCAGCACGGCCCGCAGCACCTCGTCCACCGGCACCGGCTCCGACGAACGCCGCCGCCCCCGCGTTCCGGTCAGGACCAGCAGGCTCTCCGAGTTCCTGCGCAGGCGGCTGGTCAGGCGGTCCAGCTCGCACAACCGCGCCAGCACCGCCGGGTCCGACTCGTTGCGCTGCAGCACGCTGATGAACGTCAGCTGCCGGTGCACCAGATCCCGATGCCGCATCCCCAGCCCTCCCAGCGACGCGGCCGCGTCCTGGCGGATCGCCGCCCGCGAGGCGGCGATCCGCACCGCCGCCTCGTGCAGGTCCATCAGCGCCCCGGCCAACTGCCCGAACTCGCCCCGGCGGGCCCCGCCGTCCGCACGCGCCGGGACGGGTCCAGCCGCGCTGTCACGGCCAGGGAACTCCCCCCGTACGGCGACCTCGCCCGAGCCCTCCTCACCCGGGACAGAGGTCTCGCGTCCCGCGTCGGGACCGTTCTGGGGACGGGGACCTTCGTGTGCTGTACCGGGACCGCCGGGGAGTGCGGCGTCCGGGGTCTCATGTCTATCGAGACCGTCCGGGCGATGCGCGAGCTGGTTCGGCGGGTGCGGGGCACGGGACGGGGGGATGGGGCCCTCGTCCGAAGGGCTCGTGGGAGGCGAGTCCGTCGGCGCGCCGAGCACGTCCTGGGGCCGGCGCTCCCTGTCGCGGCGGTGGGCGCGGGGGACCAGGTGGCCGCGTGCCTGGAGGCGTACGGCCTCGTGGCCCAGGCCGTCCCTCTCGCGCCGGCCCCGGAAGGGAGCGGCGGCGGGCGGGAAGGAGGCGTTGTAGGCGTGCCACAGGTGGGCGGGGTGAGCGCCTCCAGGTTCGACGGAGCCGGCCGGGTGGTGCGGCTCGGCCTCCAGGATGGCGATGTGGCGGGCCAGTGCCGTCGCCTCGCCGGTGAGCCTGCGGAGAGGACGCAGGATGGAGCGGGCGAGAAGCGTGCCCAGTGCGGCCATGACCAGCAGGATCGCCGCCCCCGCGCCGGTCAGGAACCTCAGGTGCCGGGTGTGGCGTTCACGGACCGCCACGGCGCGGGCGAGCAGCTCCTGCCCCGCCGAGCGCTGCACGGAGTGCAGGGCGTTGACGTAGGCGCCGCTGGCGACGAGCCAGGTACGCGGGCGAACCGCCAAGCGGGTGCCCGGCGGGGCGGCGAGGGCGCGTCGTTCCAGCCGCGCCGTCCTGGTCGCCTGCGGGCTCCGCTGGGCCCGGGCCAGCTCGGCCGCTCCGGCGGGGCCGGCCTCCCGCCGGTAAGCGGCCAGGGCGTCCGCCATGGAGGCCCTGGCCTCCAGGAACGCGACGTACTCGGACGGGCGGAACCCGCCTGTCACGTAGGCCGCCGTGACCACCGCCCGCTCCCGCGAGGCCGCCTCCTTGGCCCGGCTGATGGTCTCCAGCGCTCGCGCGGGCCTCGTCAGCGCCGGGTCGCCCAGACCGGCCGTCTCCGCGAACGACCCCGGCACCGGCGTGCCTGTGAAAACGCCGTCCGGCCACAGGAAGCCGGCCGACCATCCATCCGGTACGGGGGAGCTCGCGAAGGAGGCGTCCGTCAGTTCCGTGATGGCGTCGGTGAACGCCTGGAAGACCTCCCGGCGCGCCACCGGCCCACGATCGGTCGCCGGCCCCCCACCCGTCGCCCCTTTGTCGTCGGCCCCCGGCCACGCCTCCTGACGGCCGGCCGCGTCGGCTTCCACCGTTTCCGAGCCGGCGCTCGCCGAGGCCGAGGGCCGGCCCGGCGCGGGTGCGGGGGTGATCGGCGCGCCGAAAGGGCCGATCATGGGCGTTTCCGGTCCGTACGCGGACCGCTGGGCGCGGGGCGGACCGCCGGGAACCGCGGGCGTTTCGGGCGCCAGAGGCAGGGCCGGGGTCGCGGTACGGGCGCGATCGAGGGTGGGGAGCCGGGCCAGAGCCTGACGCACGGAGACGTACGGCGTGCCCGCGGCGTCCGGAGCGGCTCCGGCGGGTGGGGCGGCGGCGAGCAGCTGGGAGAGGGCGGCGCGGGAGCGGCCGGTGGCCAGGCGGGCGGTCGTGAGGTCGCCCCTGACGCGGCTGTCGCCGGCGTGCAGCGCCGTCAGGAGGGTGCGCTCACGCTGGAGGGCGTGCACGAGATTCTGCACCGTGAGCACCAGCGCGGCCTGCCGGGCCGTCTCGGCGGCGGCGGTACGGGCGCGCAGGTGGGAGGCGGCCTGCGCGGTCATCCCGGAGATCAGCAGCAGCGTGGGCACGGCCAGGACGAGGAGGAGGCGCGTTCTGATGCGCACGGGACGGCGACGCCGGCGTGCGGGAGAGACGGTCATCGACCCCTCGTAAAGTGATCTCAGGAAGGCTGCACGCGACACGATATTGCGCTGCGTGTCCGCGCTGCTGCGTAACGTAGAGAATCCGAGGTGCCTGGTGACGGTTCCGGTGTTCCTGTCGGACGAGCTTGATGGGCCCGAGCTGGTGCTCGGCGGTCCCGAGGGGCGTCACGCGGCCACCGTCAGACGGCTGCGCGCGGGGGAGCGGGTGGATCTCACCGACGGCGCGGGGGCGGTGGCCGAGTGCGTGGTGCGTGAGGTGCTCAAGGACTCGCTGCGGGTCGAGGTGCTCGCCAGGTACGAGGTCGCGCCGTCCGGTCCGAGGCTGGTCGTCGTCCAAGGGCTGCCGAAGGGGGACCGGGGCGAGCTGGCGGTCGAGATGATGACCGAGGCGGGCGTCGACGTGATCGTGCCCTGGCAGGCGTCGCGGAGCATCACCCAGTGGAAGGGCGACAAGGCGGCCAAGGCGCTGCGGCGCTGGCAGTCGACCGCCCGGGAGGCGGGCAAACAGGCCAGGCGGTTCCATCTGCCCGAGGTGACCGAGCCGGTCACGACGGGCGGGGCGGTGAGGCTGCTGGCGGGGGCCGCGCTGGGGCTGGTGCTGCACGAGGAGGCCGCGGAGCCGCTGTCCCAGGTGACGCTCCCGGCCGACGGCGACATCGTCGTGGTGGTGGGGCCCGAGGGCGGGGTGTCGGAGCGGGAGGTGGAGGAGTTCCGGGCGGCGGGGGCGGCGACGGTGCGGCTGGGGTCCACGGTGCTGCGGACCTCGACGGCCGGGCTGGCCGCGGCGGCCGTCCTGCTCACCCGTACGGGGCGCTGGTGACGTGGGAGGTCAGGGGGTGTGGGCGCTCATCATGGGGCTGGGCATGTCGGAAGGGTTCGGGGCCGGGGTCAGCGGCGAGCACTCCTCCTCCGGGCACGGCGTCGCCGTGGGCGAGGTCTCCGTCTCCGTGGGTGACGGCGCCGGCGGGTCGCCGGCTTCCGGGCAGTCGGCCGGGGGCTCGGCCTGGCCGTCGGCCGGTGAGGGGCAGGGGGTCGGGGTGGGGGAGGGCGTCGGCTTGGCGGTGGACCTGGCCGTCTCCGACGGGCGCGCCGGCTGCTCGGGCGGCGGCTCCGAGGAGGGCACCGGCGGCACGACCACCGGCTCGCTCTGGCGCACCGTCGACTTGGGCGCGGCGGGCCGGCTGGTGGAGGACTTGGCCGGGTGGGTGACGCTGGAGGTGCTGCGCACCTCCTGGATCGGCGCCTCGATGACGCGGTGGCGCAGCTCCGGCACGACCATCACGATCGTGGCCGCGACCAGCACCGCGCTGGCCGCGGCGGCGCCGGTCCGCCACCAGAAGAGGTTGCGCGCGCCGCGCCGTTCGATCTTCGTACGGATGACGTCGAGCCCGTCCGGAGAGGGCACGACCGCGTCCGCCTCCGCACGGAGGGCACGGCGCAGCAGCTCGCCGTACTCGTCGGGGGGCTGGGTCATGACATCTTCTCCAGGACGGAACGCAGGGCGGCCATGCCACGTGCCGTGTGGCTCTTCACCGCCCCCTTGCTGATGCCCATGGCGTGGGCGATCTCGGCTTCGGACAGATCACCGTAATAGCGAAGGACCAGTGCCTCCCTCTGGCGTGACGGTAGCGCCCGCAGGGCTTCGATGACCGCGGACCGCTCGAACTCGCCGATGGCGCCGTGCTCGGCGCTCGGCGCGTCGGGCATCCCCTTCGGGGCGTACTTCTCCACGACCGCCCGGTGCCGCAGCACGGACCTGGACCGGTTGACGACGGACTGCCGAAGGTAGGCGAGTGCTTTGTCGGGGTCGCGCAACCGGCGCCAGGCGCCGTGGATGGCGACGAACGCATCCTGCACGACTTCCTCCGCGGTTGCCATGTCGCGCACCAGCAACACGGCGAGACGTACCAATGACCGAAAATGCGCGCTGTAAAGCGCGGTCACGGCCATGTCGGCGTCCCACCCGACCGGCACCGCCCCCATGGATCTGTCGACCAGGAGGGTTTCGGTGGTCACATCAGTGGGACGCGCGGCCTTCCCTGACGGTTTACGCTCTTCCGGATTTGGGGGCATGACCCAGTTGTGTCCTCGCCAGGTGGTCTCGCCCGTGGCTGAAATCGTCGCTCTGGTAGTGCACACACACCCTAACCGTTGGATCTTCGGCCACCACGGCTGATCCGGTCACCGATTCGCAACGCTGATCATCGGATCCGCGGCGTGGCAGGTCAAGACCACCCGGCCTTACGTAGGGGAGAGTCACCCCTATCGGTAAGGTGATCGGGTGACCGACTGCCTGTTCTGCAAGATCGTGGCCAAGGAGATCCCGGCCGAGGTCGTCCTCGAGACCGACAGAGCGCTCGCGTTCCGCGACATCAACCCGCAGGCGCCCACCCACGTGCTCGTCATCCCCAAGGAGCACCACGCCGACGCCGCCGCGCTGGCCGAGGCCGACCGGGGGCTGGCCGACGAGGTGCTCAAGGCCGCGCACGCGGTCGCCGTCCAGGAGGGCGCGGCCGAGGGCGGCTACCGGATCGTCTTCAACACCGGCGCGGGCGCGGGGCAGACCGTGTTCCACGTGCACGCGCACGTTCTGGGCGGTCGCGACCTGACGTGGCCGCCGGGCTGAAATTGCCGCGAGGAAACGCTCCGGCCCCGGATACGATGGGTAAAGAAGAACAGACATCGAGACCCGGAGGCATCAGGCCCGCTGGCCTGCCCATGTCCGAACTACACGAATCCCGACGCACGGCACCTCCATCGCGCACTCAAGCCAAGGTGCTGATTCCGGACGAATACCCGATGGTCAGCCTCCTGGGCTCCCGTGACGAGCTGCTCCGCGTCATCGAGGGCGCCTTCAAGGCCGACATCCACGTGCGCGGCAACGAGATCACCGTCACCGGCAGCCCCGACGAGAGCGGCACGGTCGTGCGGCTCTTCGAGGAGCTCGTCGAGGTGCTGCGCAGCGGGGGTGACCTCACCCCCGACGCCGTCGAGCGGAGCATCGCGATGCTCCGCATGACCTCCGAGCGGCCGGCCGAGGTGCTGTCGCTCGACATCCTGTCCTCGCGCGGGCGCACGATCCGCCCGAAGACGGCCAACCAGAAGCGCTACGTCGACGCCATCGACGAGCACACGGTCGTGTTCGGCATCGGCCCCGCCGGCACCGGCAAGACCTACCTGGCGATGGCCAAGGCGGTGCGGGCGCTGCAGGAGAAGCGGGTCAACCGGATCATCCTCACCCGCCCCGCGGTCGAGGCCGGCGAGCGGCTGGGCTTCCTGCCCGGCACGCTCTACGAGAAGATCGACCCCTACCTGCGGCCGCTGTACGACGCGCTGCACGACATGGTCGACCCCGACTCCATCCCCAAGCTCATGGCCGCGGGCACGATCGAGGTCGCCCCCCTCGCCTACATGCGCGGACGCACGCTCAACGACGCCTTCATCATCCTCGACGAGGCCCAGAACTCCTCGGCCGAGCAGATGAAGATGTTCCTGACCAGGCTCGGCTTCAACAGCAAGATCGTGGTGACCGGCGACGTCACGCAGGTCGACCTGCCGGCCGGCACGGTCAGCGGCCTGCGGGTGGTCCAGGAGATCCTGGACGGCATCGACGACATCCACTTCTCCAGGCTGACGAGCGCCGACGTGGTGCGTCACAAGCTGGTGAGCGAGATCGTCGACGCCTACGGCCGCTACGACGCGCTGCGGGAGCCTCCATCGATCCAGCAGCAACGGGGTAAGCGGCGATGAGCATCGAGATCAACAACGAGTCCGGGGTGGGCGTCGACGAGGAACGCCTCGTCGCGCTGTCCACCCACGTGCTGGCCGAGATGGGCATCAACCCGCTGGCCGAGCTGTCGCTCGTGGTCGTCGACGAGGACGTCATGGCGGAGCTGCACGAGAAGTGGATGGGTGAGCCGGGCCCGACCGACGTGCTCGCCTTCCCGATGGACGAGCTGCGGCCCGGCGGCGCGAGGGGCGAGTCCGAAGGGCCCGCCGACCCGGCGCTGCTGGGTGACGTGGTGCTCTGTCCGCAGGTCGCCGCCCGGCAGGCGGAGGAGGCCGGTCACAGCGCTCAGGACGAGATCGAGCTGCTGTGCACCCACGGCATCCTCCATCTGCTCGGTTACGATCACGCCGAGCCGGAGGAGCACAAGGAGATGTTCGGCCTGCAGGCGCGGTTGCTCGAAGCATGGCGGGAGGTGCGCAGCTCGCGGTGAACGCCTGGTTGCCGTTGGCCATCGTCCTCGTCGTGGTCGGTGGCCTGATCGCCAGCGTGGAGACGGCGCTGACGCGGATCTCGCGGGTGCGCGCAGAGGAGGCCGTGCGCGATGGCAAGCGCGGCGCCGAGCGGCTGCACGCCATCGTCACCGACGCCCCGCGTTACCTCAACCTGCTGCTGCTGCTCCGGCTGAGCTGTGAGCTGGTGGCGACGGTGATCGCGACGCTGCTGTTCATCGACCTGATGGACGACCAGGGCTGGGCCTACTTCGCGGCGGCGGCGGTGATGATCCTGGTGAGCTACGTGATCGTGGGCGTGATGCCGC
Source organism: Nonomuraea sp. CA-218870 (assembly GCF_050936535.1). NCBI lineage: Bacteria > Bacillati > Actinomycetota > Actinomycetes > Streptosporangiales > Streptosporangiaceae > Nonomuraea > Nonomuraea sp. CA-218870. The sequence continues at coordinate 2,632,208 of NZ_JBNJMN010000001.1, forward strand.
GCACGCTCGGCCGCCAGCACGCCGAGCCGGTCGCGCTGGCCAGCGCGCCGATGGTGTACGGGCTGACGAAGATCTTCGGCCCGCTGCCCAAGCTGCTCATCCTGCTGGGCAACGCGCTCACGCCGGGCAAGGGGTTCCGCGACGGCCCGTTCACGTCGGAGGCCGAGCTGCGCGACCTCGTCGACCTGGCTGAGGAGCGCCGGGTGATCGAGCCCGACGAGCGGGAGATGATCCATTCGGTCTTCGAGCTGGGTGACACGCTGGTGCGCGAGGTGATGGTGCCGCGCACCGACATGGTCTACATCGAGCGCGGCAAGACGCTCAGGCAGGCGCTGTCGCTGGCGTTGCGCAGCGGTTTCTCGCGGGTCCCCGTGGTCGGCGAGAACGAGGACGACGTGATCGGCATCGCCTACCTGAAGGACATCACCAGACGGGTGCACGAGTCGGGCGGCGACAGCGATACGGAGACGGTCGAGTCGATCATGCGGCCGGCGACGTACGTGCCGGAGAGCAAGCCGATCGACGAGCTGCTGCGCGAGATGCAGGCCAGGCAGATCCACCTGGCGATCGTGATCGACGAGTACGGCGGCACCGCCGGTCTGGTCACCATCGAGGACGTCCTGGAGGAGATCGTCGGCGAGATCACCGACGAGTACGACCAGGAGGCTCCCCGGGTCGAGCCGATGCCCGACGGCGCGGTGCGGGTGACGGCGCGGATGCCGGTCGACGAGTTGGGCGAGCTGTTCGACACCGAGATCGAGGTCGACGACGTGGAGACCGTTGGCGGGCTGCTGGCGCACGCGCTCGGCCGGGTGCCGATCGCCGGCTCGCAGGCGGAGGTGGCCGGGCTGGAGCTGACCGCCGAGAGCCTGGCGGGGCGGCGCAACCGGATCAGCACGGTGGTGGTGCGCCGGGTCCGGGCCGGTCAGGACGAGGTCGTGACGGCGGCGACCGAGCAGGAGTGAGTCGCCCCGGGCCGCGGCAAGCCGCCGGCAAGTGAGTTGCAAGCGGGGTGCGCCAGCCTGTTTCCCGGCACCCGGTGCGGTGGGTGCCGAGAAGAGGGACGCGCCCGGCCGTCGCAGGGGTTCGGCGGCGGGGCGCTCCTGGGGGGACGACGACGGCCCGGCCTGCTAGCCGGTCGGACGTCGTTCGGCGTAAAGGGTGTTCTCGTCCGGATAACCGGGCGAGGGCACCCTTTTAGCGTTTGATCGTTTATTGGTAACTCCGGTGGATTGCCGTTTTCGCTGGTCGGGGAGGCTGGGCACGGGGGGAATCATGAAACGCGGAACGCGGATCATCGCCTGCGGGCTCCTTGCCGGTGCCCTGGCAGGCTGTGGAGGTGCCGAAGGGCTCGACACGGAGGCCCTGGCCCAGATGAAGGAGATCCTCAGCAAGGAGCCCCGGCTGCCCGACGGCTTCTCGCCGCGCTCGGAGCAGCCGTGGCGGGCGCCGTTCACGCCGGCCGACCGTAACTGCCGGGCCGTGCTGGACGCGGCCGCCGGCCGGGCGCCCGAGCGGGGCCTGACCGCCCAGGCCGCGGCGAGCTACCAGGGTGACGAACTGGGCGAGCAGGTCGGGGTGGGCCTGGCCCGCTACGACGGGGCGGCGGGGGAGCACATGAGCGCGCTGGCCGCCGCGCTCAGGGCCTGCCGGGAGGTGCGCGCCGGGGGCGGCACCCACCTGCGCACGGCGCTCGTCCCGGTGGCGGACGTGGCCGACGAGGCGGTGGCGGGCGAGCTGCGCGGCCGGCTGAACGGCTACCCGTACGCGCTGGACGTGGTGCTGGCCCGGTCGGGCGACATGCTGGTGTCGATGGTGCACACGAGCATGGCCGAGGTCGAGCCGCAGCGCACCCGCCAGCTCCTCGACGCGGTGATGCGGATGGCCAGCCCGTAACCTGTCCTCGTGACACTCGACCCGGAAGACAACAAGCTCATCACCCTGGCGCGGGCGTCGCGCGCCCGTAACGGTTCCGCGCAGGGCGCGGCCGTGCGCGACGAGACCGGCCGCACCTACGCGGCCACCGATGTCGCGCTGTCCGCGCTGCGGCTGTCGGCCGTGCAGGTGGCGGTGGCGACGGCGGTCTCCAGCGGCGCCCGCGCGCTGGAGGCGGTGGCGCTCGTCACCGCCGGCGACGGGCCGTCCCCGGACGACGGGGAGGTGGCGGCGGAGCTGGGCGTGCCGGCCATCCTGGTGGCCGGTCCCGACGGCGCGCTGCGGGGCTGACCATGCCGATGTCGCCCTACCTGGCCGGGGTGCGCGCCAAGCTGGGGCCAGACCTGCTGATGATGCCGTCGGTCTGCGGCTGCGTGTTCGACGACGAGGGCCGGCTGCTGGTGGCCCGCCACGGCGACGTCGGGCTGTGGGCGGCGCCGGGCGGGGCCCTCGACCCCGACGAGCGGCCGGAGGAGGCGGTGCGGCGCGAGCTGCGCGAGGAGCTCGGCATCGAGGTGCGGGTGCGTGGCCTGATCGGCGTCCACGGCGGGCCCGAGTTCCGAGTCCACTACCCGAACGGCCACGAGTGCGCCTACATGATCGCCGTGTACGGGTGCGTGATCGAGTCCGGCACGCCCACCCCCGACGGCGACGAGATCAGGGAGGCCCGCTGGGTCCGGGAGGACGAGCTGGACGGGCTGGCGATGACCCCGTGGTCGCCGCGGGTGCTGCCCGGCGTGTTCGCCTGGTGGCGTGCGCAGGTCTGCTGATAGGCGAGAATGCACAGTGTGACCTCGCCAGACAGCCATCGTGCCGGATTCGCCTGCTTCGTGGGGAGGCCGAACGTCGGCAAGTCCACGCTCATGAACGCCCTCGTCGGCACCAAAGTGGCGATCACCTCGTCCAAGCCGCAGACGACGAGGCGGGCGATCCGCGGCATCGTGCACCGGCCCGACGCCCAGCTCGTCATCGTCGACACCCCGGGCCTCCACCGGCCGCGCACGCTCCTCGGCGAGCGGCTCGACAGCCTTGTCCTGTCGACGCTGACCGAGGTCGACGTGATCGGGTTCTGCGTGCCCGCCAACGAGCCGATCGGCAAGGGCGACCGGTTCATCGCGGGCAAGCTGGCCGCGGTCAAGAAGACGCCGGTGATCGCCGTGGTCACCAAGTGCGACCTGGCGAGCAGGGAGCAGATCGCCGAGCAGCTGCTGGCGGTGTCGGAGATCGCGGAGTTCGCCGACGTGGTGCCGGTGTCGGCGCAGGCGGGCGACCAGCTCGACGTGCTGGCCGACGTGCTCGTGCGCCACCTGCCGGAGTCGCCGCCGCTCTACGAGGGCGGTCAGCTCACCGACGAGCCGGAGCAGGTGCTGGTCGGCGAGCTGATCAGGGAGGCGGCGCTGGAGGGCGTCCGCGACGAGCTGCCCCACTCGATCGCGGTCGTGGTCGACGAGATGCTGCCCAGGGAGGACCGCGACGACCTGCTCGACATCTACGCCCACCTGTTCGTCGAGCGGCCGTCGCAGAAGGCCATCGTCATCGGTCACAAGGGCGAGCGGCTGCGCGAGGTCGGCACGAAGGCCCGCCACCAGATCGAGGCGCTGCTGGGCACGCGCGTCTACCTCGACCTGCGCATCAGCGTGCTCAAGGACTGGCAGCGCGACCCCAAGCAGCTGCGCAGGCTCGGCTTCTACGACTGAGCCAGGCGGCGGCCCAGCAGCCGGCCGAAGGTGATGGCCGGGGTGACCAGCATGCCGGAGCAGAAGCTCTGCCCGCAGGTGGCGGCCGCCCCGATGACCTCGCCGACGGCGTACAGGCCCGCGATGGGCTCGCCGTCGGCGCGGCGCACCCGCAGGCTCTCGTCGACGTCCAGCCCGGCGAACGTCACCAGCGAGATGGCGTGGTTGCGGATCGCGTAGAAGGGCGGCGTGGCCAGGGGCAGCGGCAGGTGGACGCGGCCGAAGTCGGGGTCCGACCCGGCGGCGACGGCCGCGTTGTACCGGGCCGCGGTCGCGACCAGCCCGCCGGCGTCGATGCCGGTCTGCCCGGCCAGCTCCTCCAGCGTGGCGGCGGCGTGCACGCCCACGCGCACCCCCGCCTGGGCGCGCAGGTCCTCGGGCGTCCAGCCGACCACGAGCGGGCGGCCGGACCGGGTCGACTCCAGCATGGCGTCGTCGAACACGGTCCAGAACGTCATGTCCGGGATGCGGGTGAGCGCGCGTTCCTTGGTGTCGATGGACGGCTCGTCCTCGGCCACCCAGCGGTGGCCCGTCCTGTCCACGTAGATCTCGACGGGCGGGCGCTCGGCGGCGACGAGCAGCTGCCGGTCCGACCAGCTGGCCTTGCCCGGGGTGGTGGGGTGCGGCAGGCCGCCGAAGCTCGGCAGGAACGAGCCGGCGCCCTGGATGCCCGCGTCGAGCTCCCTGGCCAGCAGGATGCCGTCGCCGGTGGAGGTCGGGTGGGCGGCTGACACCAGCGGCGCGCCCTCCAGCTCCAGGAACAGCTCGGGCTCCGCGGCGAAGCCGCCGGTGGCCAGCACCACGTGGCGGGCGCGCACCCGTACGTCCTGGCCGTCGCGCAGGACCGTGACGCCGGTGACGCGGCCGCCGGCGGTCAGCAGTTCGATCACCGGCGCGTTCTTCCACAGGTCCAGGCGGCCGGTGGCGGTGGCGTCGGCGAGCACCCGCTCGTACACCTCCAGGATCGACGCCGCCTCGTCCACGCCGTAGTAGGTGCGGGCGGTCGTGTAGGGCTCGTGCCCGTAGATGATCCGCGGCGTCTCGGGCGCGAACCGGAAGCCGAGACCGTCGAGCCAGTCGACGGTCTCGGCGGCGTTCCGCACCACGGCGCTGGCGAGGTCCTCGCGGACGGTGCCGCCGCTGATGCGCAGGATGTCGGCCAGGTGCGCCTCGACGGAGTCGGCGATGCCGCGCTCGGCCTGCCGGCGCGTCCCCGCGGCGGCCATGTGCCCGCCGGAGATGTGCAGCGTGCCGCCGACGCGGTGGTCCTTCTCCACCAGCAGCACCCGGGCGCCGCCGTGCGCGGCCTCCGCCGCGCACGGGATGCCCGCGGTGCCGGCGCCCACCACCACGAGGTCGTAGTCGAGTTCCACCAGTGATCCTCCTGTGAGTCAGGCGCCGACCGGAACGTACCAGCGTTCGGGCTCGGCTCCGGGGACGCGGCGCTCCTCGATGACGGTGAGCCGGCTGAGCCTGCCGTCCTCGAAGTGCTGCCACAGGCGGGTGCGGTAGCCGGCGGTGGGCATCGACATCTCGACGATGCGCTCCTGCGGGCGGTCGTTCCAGCCGAACGTGAACACGATGGCCTGGTCGCCGGCCCGGCTGGTGGTGCCCCACATCTCGGCGTCGACGAACGGCCTCGTCCTCATCGTCGAACGGCATGATCGGGATGATCGGGCCGAACGTCTCCTCGCGCATCACCCGCATGGAGCGGTCGACGCCGGTCAGCACGGTGGGCCACCAGGTCGCCGGGGTGGATCGGCGGGTGGCCCAGGTCGCGGCCCGTCATGGCGCCGCGGACCCACGGGTCGAGCGACAGGTGGACGGCCCGCACCAGCGTCTCGCCGGGGCCCGGCGGCGTCACCGGCACGGTCTCCAGCCGGAAGTCCTCCTCCACGGGCACTCCCTCGGGGCGGCGGGCCAGGACGATCCCTGCGCAGGCTCGGCGGCGCCGCTCCGGGGGACGGGTCGTTGCTGGTCATGTCGGTGCTCCCTTCTCGCGGAGCATCAGGGTGGCATGATGAAACACCGTTTCGCTAGAGGGAACCTCAGGTCGAAACGATCACTCGCGCGGGTTACGCTGGACACCGTGCCGACCGATCGCGCCGCTGCTCCGGCGTACCAGGACCTGGCGAGCCGGCTGAGAGAGCAGATACTCGCCGGCCAGGTGAAGCCGGGAGACAGGCTCCCGGTGGAGCCGGAGTTGTGCGCCATGTACGGCGTGAGCCGCAGCACCGTGCGCGAGGCGCTGCGCGTCCTGTCGAGCGAGGGCCTGCTGGTCACCCGCAGGGGAGTGGCCGGGGGCAGCTTCGTGGTGCACCCCGATCCTGACCACATCAGGCGCTATCTGCTGTCGAGCTTCGCGCTGTTCACCGACTCCGGCTCGGTGGCCAACCTGCTGGAGGTCAGGGTCCTGCTGGAGGTGCCCGCCGCCGGGCTGGCGGCGGAGCGCCGGACCCCCGAGCAACTGGAGGCGCTGCGGCGCTCGCTGGCCGAGCCGCGCCGCGACCGGGGACGCGGGTTCCTCGCCAACCGGGGCTTCCACGAGCTGCTGCTCTCGGCGGCGGGCAATCCGCTGCTGACCGCCGTGACCGCTCCCGTGTTCGGTGTGCTGGAGGGCAGGTTCGCCCGCGACCGGGCGGCGCCCGAGTTCTTCGAGCGGGTCGAGGGCGACCATCGGGAGATCTTCGAGGCCGTCGAGTCCGGTGACCGTGAGGCCGCCGAACGGGCGCAGCGCGAGCATCTGGAGCACCTGCGGGAGACGTACACGCGCATCGACAGGGAGCGACGGGAAAGCGGCGACTAGACGAAACGTTGTTACGTTGAGTGGAACAACGCCTTGACCCTCGAATGGTCTGATGTTTAGGCTCTGGCTGTCGGCGTGAGACCTGAGCAAGGGAACGTCATGAGTGTCAAACCGGGCTGGCAGGGTCGGTTCTTCGAGGACTTCGAAGTCGGCGACGTGTATCAGCATCCACTCGGCAGGACCGTGTCCGAGGCGGACAACACCTGGTTCACGCTCCTGACGATGAACACCAACCAGATGCACTTCAACGCGCAGTACGCCGCGCGCTCGGAGTTCGGCAGGCCGCTGGTGGTCTCCACCTTCACGGTGGCCATCGCCGTCGGCCAGAGCGTCACCGACCTCACCCAGAACGCCTTCGCCAACCTGGGCTGGACCGACATCCGGATGACCCACCCGGTGTTCGCCGGCGACACGTTGTGGAGCGAGTCGATCGTGCTGGAGAAGCGCGGGTCGGGCAGCCGCCCGCACGCGGGCATCGTCACGGTGAAGACCAGGACGCTCAACCAGGACGGCAAGGAGGTCTGCTCGTTCAACCGGACCTTCTACGTGTACAAGCGCGGCGCCGAGCAGGTCGAGGGCCTGTTCCCCACCGCGGAACAGCCGCTCTCCCTGGAGGACTGAGTGCGCATCACCTACGGCCCGTGGGGCGAGACCCTGGCCGAGCAGGCCGCCGCCGCCCGCGCGGCCGAGGAGGCGGGCGCCGAGGTCGTCTGGGTGCCCGAGCTGCACCGCAGCGCGACCGTGTCAGCCGCCGCGCTCGCCCAGGCCACCACCGGCGCCCGGGTGGGCACCGCCATAGCGCTCGCCTTCACCCGCAGCCCGATGGTGACCGCGCTCGAGGCGCTGGACCTGGACGAGCTGTCCGGCGGCCGGTTCGTGCTCGGGCTCGGCAGCGGGGTCAAACGGCTCAACGAGGACTGGCACAACGCCCGCTGGGGCAAGCCGGTCGGCCACCTGCGCGAGACCGTCCGCTACCTGCGCCACTTCTGGGAACACTGCGGCACGGGCGAGCCCATGGTCCTGGAAGGCGAGCACGAGCCGATGCGGATCATCGGCTACCAGCGTCCCTTCCCGCCCCTCCGCACCCGGATCCCGATCTACCTGGCCGCGGTCGGCCCGGCCATGACCAGGCTCGCCGCCGAGGTCGGCGACGGCTGGATCTCCCACGAACTGTGCTCACCCGCCTACCTGGCCGACCGCATCCTGCCGGAGATCGAGGCCGGGCTGGGCAAGGCACCCGGCAAGCGGCGCGACGACCTCGACCTCGTCGTCTCCGCCGCCTGCTCGGTCGACGACGACCCGAAGGTGGCCCGCCGCCGCGCGGCCGGCCTGGTCGGCTTCTACGCCAGCGTGCGCAGCTACGCCGAGTTCTTCGCCTTCCACGACCTGGCCGCCGACCAGGAGGCCGTGGTCGAGGCCTTCCGCGGCGGGCGCGGCGCCGACCACCTCGGCGACGTGGTGACCGACCGCATGGTGGACGCGCTCACCCTGACCGGCACCCGCGACGAGGTGCGCGAACGGATCGCGGCCTACGAGGGCCTGGCCGACTCCGTCAAGCTGACCCCGCCGACCCACGGCCTGTCCGCGGCCGAGACCAGGGCCGCGCAGCAGGCCATCATCCACCTCATCGCCGACATCACGGGAGGGCGAGCGTGAGACCGCTGGAAGACGTCCGGATCATCGCCGTCGAGCAGTACGGCGCCGGCCCGTTCGGCAGCGTGCACCTGGCCGACCTGGGCGCCGAGGTCATCAAGATCGAGGACCCGAGGGCCGGCGGCGACGTCGGCCGCTACGTGCCCCCGTACGCCGAGGGCGAGGACTCGCTGTTCTTCGAGACCTTCAACCGCAACAAGCGCAGCCTGTCCCTGGACCTGTCCAGCACGCGGGGCCGCGCGGTCTTCGAGGACCTCGTCAAGGTCAGCGACGCCGTCTACAGCAACCTGCGCGGCGACGTACCGGCCAAGATCCGCATCACCTACGACGACCTCAAGCACCTGAACCCGGCCATCGTGTGCTGCTCCCTGACCGGCTTCGGCATGACCGGGCCGCGCAGCAAGGAGCCCGGCTACGACTACGTCCTGCAGGGCCTGGCCGGCTGGATGGACCTCACCGGCGACCCGGACGGGCCGCCGACCAAGTCCGGCCTGTCGCTGGTCGACTACTCCGGCGGCTTCGTGGCGGCCATCGCGCTGCTCGCCGGGCTGCACGCGGCCCGCAGGGACGGCGTCGGCATGGACTGCGACGTCAGCCTGTACGACACCGCGATCGGGCTGCTGACCTACCCGGCGGTCTGGCACCTCAACGCCGGGTTCGTCCCCGAGCGCACCCGCCACTCGGCGCACCCGTCGCTGGTGCCGTTCCAGGCGTTCCAGGCGGCCGACGGCTGGCTGGTGGTCGGCTGCGCCAAGGAGAAGTTCTGGCAGCGGCTCACCCAGGTCATCGGCCACCCCGAATGGGCCGACGACCCGCGCTTCGCCACCTTCGCCGACCGGCGCCGCAACCAGGACGTGCTGCTGCCCCTGCTGGAGGACCTCTTCCGGCGGCGCACGGTCGAGGAGTGGCTCGCGCCGCTGTACGCCGCCGCCATCCCGTGCGGCCCGATCAACGACGTCGCCGCCGTCATGCGGGAGGAGCACACCGCCGCCCGCGACCTGCTGGTGGAGACCGAGCACCCGCACTGGGGCACCGTCCGCCAGGTGGCCTCCCCGGTCCGCGTCGGCACGGAGCGGCCCGCCTACCGGCGCGCGCCGCGCCGCAACGAGGACTTCGGCCACGTCGTCCGCGACCTGCTCGGGTACGACGACGACCGGGTGCGCGAGCTGTCCGAGTCCGGCGCCTTCGGCCCGGTGGAGAGCCCGGCGGAGAGCCCGGTGGAGAGTCCGGCGGGGAGTCCGGCGGGGAGTCCGGCGGGGAGTCCGGGGGCGGTGCGGTGACCGTAGCGCGGACCCTCGCCGCCTGGGCTCTCGGGCCCGGCCCGGCGGACGCGCCCGAGGAGGTGCGCCGGGCCGCCTGCCGGCACCTGCTCGACGGGTTCGGCACCGCCGTCGCGGCGGGCCGCGCCGGAGCGGCGGCGCCCGCGGTGGCCGTCGCCCGGGGACTCGGCGGCCCGCCCGAGTCGTCGCTGCCCGGCACCGGCGCGCGCGGCTCGGCCGTGGCCGCCGCCCTGGCCACCGGCACGCTCGTGCACGCGCTCGACTTCGACGACACCCACGCGGGCGGGCTGGTGCACGCGACCGCCGCCGTGCTGCCCGCCGCGCTCGCCGTGGGCGAGCAGACCGGCGCGACCGGCGCGGAGGTGCTCGCCGCCGCCATCGCCGGCTACGAGACCGTGTGCCGGCTCGGCGCCGCCGCCCCGCACGCCTTCCACGCCCGGGGACTGCACGCCACCATGGCGTGCGGCGTGCTGGCCGCCGCCGTCGTGGCGGCCCGGCTGATGCGGCTCGGCCCCGGCACCGCCGTGGACGCGCTCGGCATCGCCGGGAGCCAGGCGGGCGGCCTGCTGGAGTTCCTGTCGACCGGGGCGTCCACCAAGCAGCTGCACCCCGGGCTGGCCTCGGCGTCGGGCATCCTGGCCGCCCGGCTCGCGGCGGCCGGGGCCAGCGGCCCCGACACCGTGATCGAGGGGCCGCACGGCCTGTACGCGGCCCTGGCCGGACGCCCCGCCGACACCGCCCGCATCACCGACGGCCTGAGCGCGACGTGGGAGACCACCCGCATCACGATCAAGCCGTACCCGGCCTGCCAGCTCATGCACGCCACCCTCGACGCCGCCGCCGAAGCGCTACGCGCAGCCGGAGAGAGCCGCACGGCGGCGCGGGGGGAGATCGCCGAGGTCGTCGCGTACGTGCATCCCGACAGCGCCGCCATCGTGTGCGAGCCCGCCGGCCGCAAGCTCGCCCCGCGCACCCCGTACGACGCGAAGTTCTCGCTGCCGTGGAGCGTGGCGGCGCTGCTGCTGGACGGCGAGGTCACGCTCGGCACGTACGCGCCCGCCTCGCTGCGCCGCCACGACGTCGCCGCCCTGGCCGCCCGCGTCCGCACCGAGGTCACCCCGTTCCCCGGCGTCGCCGCCGACGCGCCCGGCCACGTGCGGCTGCGGCCGGCCGGAGGGCGGGAGGTCGAGGGGCGGGTGACCAGGAGCGCCGGCGGCCCCGGCAACCCGCTGAGCGAGGCCGCGCTGGTGGCCAAGTTCACCGCGGGCGCGGGCGGGCCGTCGCCGGACGCGGACGAGCTGGCCCGCCGGATCCGCGCGCTGGCCGACGAGCCCGACCTGACCGCCATCGCCGCGCTCGCCGACCGGCTCGCGGCACCGGAGGAGAACGCATGACACTCAACGCCATCCGTCCCGCCCACTTCCCCTGGTTCGGCTATGAGGGGTACTCCTTCTCGCTCGGCCTCACGCACGGCGCCGACGCCTGGCTGTCCGGCCATTCCGCCAGCGAGCACGACCCGGAGAGCGGCCGCATGGTGGTCCGGGGCGGCATGACCGACCAGGCCAGGACCGCGTACCGGAAGATCGAGGCGATCCTGGAGGCGGCCGGGCTGACCTTCGCCGACGTCACCAAGATCACCGAGAACGTCACCGTCCACGGCCTCGACCACTACCCGGAGGCCGAGGCCGTCCGGCAGGAGATCTTCGGCGAGCACCGGCCCGCCGTCACCACGGTGATCGTCGAGCGGCTGCTCCGCCCGGCGGCGTTCATCGAGATCGAGGTGCACGCCGGCCCCGGCGGACCCAGGGCCGTCACCGGCGACGGCGTGGCCGAGACGGCCGACGGCGCCGTGTTCCTGCCGACCGTGCTGCCCGTCGACGAGCGCGGCGAGGTGGTGAGCGAGGGCGACCTGATCGGCCAGTACGCCTACTGCCTGGACAAGGCCGACCGGCTGCTGCGCGGCGCCGGGCTGTCCCTCGACGCCGCCGTGACCACGTACGACTACACCACCCCCGCCACCCGCGACGTCTACCGGCGCACCCACCGGGCGCGCAAGGAACGGCTCGGCGGCGCGGGCGTCTACCCCGGCGCGGGCGGCATCCTGATGAGCAGGCTGCACCGGCCGGGCGTGCTCGTCGCGCTCGACGTCACCGCCTCCCGCCACCCGCTGGAGGCCGTCAACCCCGGCTGGTCCCGCTACGACACCCTCACCTACACGCCCGGCGTCAAGGCCGGCGGCATGCTGTGGATGAGCGGCTTCGCCGCGCTCGACATGGAGACGCAGGAGGCGCTGCACCCGGGAGACGTGGTCGCCCAGGCCGAGGTCACCTACGACGCGATCGGGCAGGTCCTGGCCGCCGCCGGAGCCGGGCCGGAGCACCTGATCTCCACGATCGAGTTCGTCTGCCCGGACGGGCTGGCCGACTACCGGGGCGTGGCCGAGGTGCGCAAGCGGCTGCTGCGCGAGCCGTGGCCGGCCTCCACCGGCGCGCTCTGCGCCGGGCTGCTGCGGCCGGAGTTCCTGCTGGAGGTCTTCCCCGCGGCGGTGCTGCCGTGAGCCTGCTGACCGACGAGCTGCGCGCCAGGATCGGCACGGAAGTCTCCTACACCGCGCCGGAGGAGCTGGGCCGCGCCGCGATCCGCTACTTCGCCAGGGCGGTCGGCGACGACAACCCGCTCTACACCGACGACGCCTACGCCCGCGAGCACGGCTACCCCGGCGTCGTCGCGCCGCCGACGCTGATCTGCGAGACCAACCAGTACGCCGACGTGCCGCCCGACCCCGACGGGTACGCGGGCCACGACTGGCACCTCGACATCCCCGGCAGCAGGAAGGTGCGCGGCGGCAACACCTACACCTTCCACCGGCACGTCCGCCCCGACGACGTGATCACCGCCACCTGGCGGCTGGCCGGCGCCACCGAGCGCAGCACGTCCGGCGGGCAGGACATGCTCATCGTCTCCTCGGTCGCCACCTACACCAACCAGCACGGCGACCTGCTGTGCACCAACGAGGAGACCATCATCTACGTCGCGCGGAAGGAGGAACGGTGACAGCACCGCTGGTCACGCCCGGCGCGGAGGTGCCGCCGCTGGAACGGACCATCGACCTGCGCGCCATGGTCGCCTACGCCGGCGCCACCTGGGACTGGCACCGGCTCCACTACGACCCCGACTACCTGGCCTCGCGCGGGCTGCCCGCGCCGGTCGTGGACGGGCAGGTGTTCGGCGCGCTGCTGGCCGAGCAGCTGCAGGACTGGCTCGGGCCGGGCGCGTTCGTGCGCCGCCTGCATTTCCGGTTCAAGAACCTCGTCTTCGCCGGCGAGACCGTCCGCTGCGTCGGCCGGGTGAGCGCCGTCGAGGGCGACGTCGTACACGTCGAGCAGCGCGTGCTGGTCGTCGGCGGGGACCAGGCAGAGCGGGTGGCGGTCGAGCCGGCCGGGGCCGAGGTCGTGCTGCGCGGGGAGGCGCCATGACCGGCGTCGCCATCGCCGGCGCCGCCGAGAGCGACCTCGGCGTCACCGGCAGGTCCATCCTGGGGCTGCAGGCCCAGGCGGTCACCAGGGCGCTGGCCGACGCCGGGCTCACCCTCGCCGACGTCGACGGCGTGGCCACCACCGGGGTGTCCCGGTTCTCGGCCACCCAGCTCGCCGACTATCTCGGGCTGCGGCCGTCGTGGACCGACTCCACCTTCGCGGGCGGGTCGGCGTTCGAGATGTACGTGGCGCGCGCCGTCCAGGCCATCGAGGCGGGGCAGTGCTCGACCGTCGTGGTGTCGTTCGCGTCCAACCAGCGCTCGGCGCGCTCCAGGTCGCTCGGCGGCGTCGTGGAGACGCACACGCCGGAGGCGCAGTTCGAGACGCCTTACGGGCCGCTCTACCCGATCTCGTACTACGCCATGGCCGCCCAGCACTACCTGCACCGCTACGGCGGCACCCGCGAGCAGCTCGCCGAGGTCGCGGTCGCCGCCCGCGAGTGGGCGCTGCTCAACCCGGCCGCCTACCGCTACGGGGCCGGGCCGCTCACCGCCGCCGACGTGCTCGCCGCGCCCCTGGTGTCCACGCCGCTCACCTCCGCCGACTGCTGCCTGGTCACCGACGGCGGCGGCGCGATCGTGCTCACCTCGCTGGAGCGGGCCCGCGACCTGCGCAGGCCGCCGGTCCGCGTGCTCGGCTACGGCGAGCGCACCACGAACACGTCGATGACCACCGTCGACGACCTGACCGTGACCGGCGCCGTCGAGGCCGGCCGGGACGCGTTCGCCCGCGCCGGGCTCACCCCCGCCGACGTGGACGTGGCCGAGCTGTACGACTCGTTCACCATCACGGTCGTGCTCACGCTGGAGGCGCTCGGGTTCTGCGGCCGGGGCGAGGCGCTCGACTGGATCGCCGGCGGCCGCATCCGCCCCGGCGGCGGCTTCCCGCTCGACACCTCCGGCGGCGGCCTGTCCTACTGTCACCCCGGCCAGTACGGGGTGCTGCTGCTCGTCGAGGCTGCCCGCCAGCTGCGCGGCGAGTGCGGCGAACGGCAGGTGCCCGGCGCGGAGGTCGCGCTCGCCCACGGCACCGGCGGCATCCTGTCCACGCACGCGACCGTCCTGCTGGGGGTGGACCGGTGAACGTGCCCGAGCCCGACGAGGTCACGCTGCCCTGGTGGGAGGCCACCCGCGAGCGGCGGCTGCTGGTGCAGCGCTGCTCCTGCGGCCACGCCCAGCACCCGCCCCGGGCGCTCTGCACGGCCTGCGGCGCCACCGAGGGCCTGGGCTGGCTCGACGCCTCCGGCGAGGCCGCGGTCGACGCCTGCACCGTGGTCCACCGGGCGATGCCCGGCTTCACGCCCCCGTACGTCGTGGCCAGGGTGCGGCTCGCCGAAGGCGTGCTGCTGCTGTCCAACGTGGTCACCGGCGAGCCCGGCGCGGTCGGCGTCGGCGACCCGCTGCGGCTGGACTGGCGCCCGCTGCCTGACGGCCGCGCCCTGCCCGTGTTCGTCCCGATCGAGAGGTAGTTATGGACTTCGAGCTGAACGAGGAGCAGCGGGACTTCCGGGTGCTGCTGCGCGCGTTCGTCGACAAGGAGATCGTGCCCGTCGCGCGCGACTGGGAGCACGCGGGCCGCTACCCGACGGAGATCGTCGACGGCTTCAAGGAGATGGGCCTGTTCGGCATCACCATCCCCGAGGAGTACGGCGGCCTCGACCTGGACCCGGTGTCGTTCGCGCTGGTCTTCGAGGAGATCTCGCGCGGCTGGATGGGCGTGGCCGGCATCCTCGGCAGCCACTCCCTGGCCTGCCGCATGATCGCCATGCACGGCACCGACGACCAGAAGCGGCGCTACCTGCCCGAGCTGGCCACCGGCGAGCGCCGCACCGGCATCGGCCTGACCGAGCCGGACGCCGGCACCGACCTCCAGGGAATCCGCACCACCGCGAGGCTCGACGGCGACCACTACGTGGTCAACGGCACCAAGACGTGGATCACCAACGCCCGCCACGCCGACCCGCTGCCGGTCCTGGTCAAGACCGACCCCGCCACCACGCCCGCGCACAAGGGGATGAGCATCCTGCTCGTCGAGGCGGACACCCCCGGCTACCAGGTCACCAAGGACATCCCGAAGCTCGGCTACAAGGGCACCGAGTCGTGCGAGATCGTGCTCGACAACGTGCGCGTCCCCGCCGCGAACCTGCTCGGCGGCGTCGAGGGACGCGGCATGCAGCAGGCGCTGTCCGCCCTGGAGTGGGGCCGGGTCAACATCGCCGCCCGCTCGGTCGGCATCGCCCAGCGCGCCTACGACGAGGCGCTCGCCTACTCGCGCCAGCGCAAGGCGTTCGGGCAGCCGATCGGCGACTTCCAGGCCGTGCAGATCCAGCTCGCCTCCCTGGCCACCACGCTGCAGGCGGCGAGGCTCATGGCGTACTGGGCCGCCGACCAGGTCAGGAAGGGCCGCGCCGACGCGCAGACCGGCATGGCGAAGATCTTCTGCTCGGAGGTCGCGCTGGAGTCCGCGATCGGCTCGCTCAAGGTGCACGGCGGCTACGGCTACTCCACCGAGTACGAGGTCGAGCGGCTCTACCGCGACTCGGTGCTGATGAGCATCGGCGAGGGCACCAACGACGTGCTGCGCACGGTGGTGGCCAGGTCCCTGTCGCGCGGCGACGTGAAGGTGGGGTGAGCCGGATGGCGCGGTCCCATCTGTACGTGCCCGGCGACGCCCCGGACAAGCTGGGCAAGGCGCTCGGGCGGGGCGCCGACGCGCTCATCGTCGACCTGGAGGACGCCGTCCCACCGGCGGGCAAGGACGCGGCCAGACAGGCGGTGGCGGGCTGGCTGCGCGAGACCGATCCAGGCCCGGTGGAGCTGTGGGTCCGGGTGAACCCTGGCGAACTGCGCGAACCGGACGTCCGGGCGGTGGCCGCCGCGCCGTCGCTGGCCGGGCTGGTCGTGGCCAAGGTCGAGAGCGCCGCCGAGCTGGTGGAGCTGGACGCGCTGCTCACCTCGCTCGGCGCGGACGGGCTGCCGGTGGTGCCGCTGCTGGAGTCGGCCGCGTCGATCTTCCAGGCTCTGGAGATCGCGCGCGCCCCCCGGGTGGCCAGGCTGCAGGTGGGCGAGGCCGACCTGCGCGCCGACACCGGCGTCAGCCCCGGCCCGGACGAACGGGAGCTGCTGTGGGCCCGCTCGCAGGTCGTGTTCGCCTCGGCCGCCGCCGGCATCTCCCCGCCGGTCGGGCCCGTCTCCACCGACTTCCGCGACCTCGACGCGCTGCGGGCGTCGACCGAGGCGATCGCCCGGCTCGGGTACGCGGGCCGCGCCTGCATCCACCCGGCCCAGATCGCGGTCGTCAACGAGGTGTTCACCCCGTCGGCGGAGCGGGTCGCGTGGGCCAGGGACCTGATCGAGCGGTTCGAGGCGAGCGGGTCGGGCGTGCTGCTGGACTCGGCCGGCCGGATGGTCGACGAGGCCGTGGTGCGCCAGGCGCGCCGCGTCCTCGGGATGGCCGGGTGAACGCGTGCGGCTCGACGGCGTGACCATGCTCGACGGGGTGACCATGCTCGACTGCGTGACCATGCTCGACTGCGTGACCATGACGGAAGCGGGCCTGAGGCCCGCGGCTACGGCGGAGGTGGGGCACTGATGGCCCAGGTGGTGGATCTCGACGGACCCGGTCTGGAGTGGCGCGAGGTCGTCATGCCCGCCAGCTCGGGCCCCGTCCGGCTGGTGCGGCTGCACGCCGCCGGTGCGGCGTCGGTGTCGCTGGTGCGCTTCCCCGCCGGGTGGAGCAGGCAGGCCACCGGTCACTACCCGTGCGCGGAGGAGTTCGTGGTGCTGGACGGGCTGATCTCGGTCAGCGGCACGGACTTCCCCGCCGGGACCTACGCCTACCTCCCGCCGGGCACGCCCCGTACGGCGAGTGCCGCCGGCCCGGACGGCTGCCTGGCCGTGGCCTGGTTCTCCGGCCCCCCGGCCTGGCAGGACGGCCTGCCCGACGGCGACGCCCCACGGGCGCTCCGCCTGCCCGTCACCGAGGCGCTGCGCACGGAGGACGGTGGCACGCGGGCCGCGGGTTATGCGTCCGCCTCCGACGTCCCGGCCCCCGAGTGCGAGGTCGAGGTGCTCTCGCTCCCGGCCAGGACCTGGGCGTACGGCCCGGCCGTCCCCGATCTGCCGGGCCCGCTCTTCGTCCGCTCCTGGCCCGCTTCCTGACCTGGGGTGCGGCGGTGCCAGGACGGTGATCGCGCCCGCCATGAGCCGGCGCAGCGACCCGCCCTGCGCCAGCCGCCCGGTGAGCCGGCCGCCGAACGGCATGCCGACGGTCGCCACCAGGATGATCAGCCCGGTCTCCACCGCCCCGAACCCGCGCACGTCCTGCGGCAGCAGCGACACCAGGAAGGCGCCGCCCGTCGTGGTGGCGTTGTACAGCGGGCAGCTCACCGGCCGGGGGCCGCTCACCGAGCGGCCCCCGGCGTCGCGGAGGCCGTCATCCCGCCGCGATCAGCGCCGGCGCGAGCAGCCCGGTGACGTCGTCGCGGGCGGCGAGCCCGCGGACCTCCTTGGCCAGCGCCGCGACCGCCTCGGGGGCCAGCACGCGCGCGGCGTTGAGCGCGTACTTCCGCTCCAGCTCGTCGATGCTGAGCGGATGCTCGGGCCCGCCGCGCGAGCTGTGCACGCGGTGCTCCAGCCGCCGCCCGTCGCGGGTGCGCACCCGCAGCACGGCCGAGAAGGCCCGGGGGAACTCCTGCGAGCACTGCTCGTCGGCCACCACCCGCACCCGCGCGGCCAGCGCCAGCCGCCGCTCGTCGCGGAAGGCGGCCTCGGTGAAGTCGTCCAGGTGCAGGCCCAGCCCGCCGCCGCCGACCAGCGCGCTGGCCACGGTGTAGGGGCCGGAGAACTTCGCGTGGTACGGGGTCCGGGGACGCACCTTCTCCTCGTACGGCTCGCCGATCGTGCGCAGCGGGGCCGCGGCCACGCCCAGCTCGATCTCGTCCACGTCCTCAGGGCGCAGGCCCTCGGCGCGCAGCGTCAGGGCGGCGTCGATGCCGGGGTGGGTGAAGTGGTTGGACGGGTACGGCTTGTAGACCGTGCGCAGCAGCTCCCAGTCCTCGCCCAGCCCGGCGGTGATCGCGGAGGCGTCGTAGCGGCCGTCGAGGAACGCCTGGAAGAAGCCGAAGCGGCCTTCGAAGACGGTCGGCGGCCCGGTCACGCCCTCCGCGGCCATGCCCGCGGCCACCACGCCGGAGTGCGCCGCCCAGCCGCAGTGGATCCGTTTGACGGTGCCGCCGGTGCGGTTGGCCTCGATGACCCCGGCGCCCATGCTGGCGGCGATGCCCATGGCGTCCGCGATGCCGGCCGCGTCCAGCCCCATGAGCAGGGCCGAGGCGGCGGCGGCGCCGACCGTGCCGCAGATGGAGGTGGCGTGCCAGCCCTTCTCGAAGAACACCGAGTTGCGCAGCTCGGGCAGGTAGGACGCCATGCCGAGGCGGTTGGTGATCTCGTCGCCGACCGCGATGGCCTGGCACAGCGCGGCGCCGCTCGCCCGTACCGGCTCCGCGACCGCCAGGGCGGCGGGCACCACGGAGGCGGACGGGTGGAGCACCGACGGCAGGTGGGTGTCGTCGAAGTCGAGCGCGTGCGCGAGCGTGCCGTTGACCAGGGCGGCCGAGGGGGCGGGCAGCGCGAGCGCGCGGCCGAGCACCGAGCACTCGCCGGCGCCTCCCCACCGCCCGGTCAGCCGC
The DNA here is from genome assembly GCF_050936535.1 of Nonomuraea sp. CA-218870. Lineage (NCBI taxonomy): Bacteria > Bacillati > Actinomycetota > Actinomycetes > Streptosporangiales > Streptosporangiaceae > Nonomuraea > Nonomuraea sp. CA-218870. The sequence continues at coordinate 2,650,843 of NZ_JBNJMN010000001.1, forward strand.
CGCACCGCCTCGTGCGGCTCGTGCGGGCCGGTCAGCTCCTGGGCGGCCAGGCAGTTGCCGAACGTGTCGAGCACCCGGCCCGTCACGTCGGCCATGACGCGCTCGGGCAGCCCGTCACGGGAGGCCGCGGCGAACTCGGCGAGAGCGGAGACGATCGTCATGACGCCAGCACCGCGAGCGGCCGGACCGGGGCGCCGGTGGCGCCCACGACGGGCAGCGGGTTGAGCACCAGCAGGAACTCGGGCACGCCCAGCTCCCGCAGCTCGGTGAGCCGCATGGTCTCCACGATGTTCACCCCGGACTCGACCAGGAGGATGCGGTGCACGGGCAGCACGCCGTGGCCGCGGCCCGCCTGGATCTGCTCGAAGGCGACGGTCTCGCCGCCCACCACCCGCGCGCCCTGCTCGACCAGCCAGCGGGCCGCGTCGGGGCCGGGGCCGGGCACGCCGCCCTCCTCGCCGATGAACCGCCCCGGCCGGTCCCACTCGTGCGACCAGCCGGTGCCGATGAGGACCGCGTCGCCGGGCCGGATCGGCACGCCGGCCCGGTCCCGCGCGTTCTCCAGGTCGGCCGGGGTCACCTCGTAGCCGGGCGGGAGCACGTCGACGCCGTGCAGGGCGGCCACGTCCAGGAGCACGCCGCGTCCCACGTACGGGGGGAAGGCGTCGATGCCCAGCTCGGACAGGCCCTGGTGGGACTGGACCCCGGCGGCCTCGACGCCGCCGTGCAGGTAGCCGTCCTGGGAGACGTGGCCGAGCGCGTCGACGTGGGTGCCCACGTGGCCGCCGGTCAGGATCACCTCGTTGGCCGCCGAACCGCCGTCCTCGCGCACCATGTCGCCGTGCCGGCGTTCGATGACCATCCGGAACCGCGGATGGCTGGGCGACTGCGGCATGCCGGTCCGCATGGGCTGGGCGAGGTCGACGATCCTGGCGCCGTCCAGCCGTTCCCAGAGAGGCGTCCGCATGATCGTCCCGGTCATTACACGATCCCCTTGTCTCGCAGGGCTGCCAGGTCCTCGGTGCTCAGGCCGAGCCCGCCCCACACGTCGTCGTTGTCGGCGCCTCTGGCGCGGCCGGTCCAGCGGATGGAGCCGGGCGTCGCCGAGAGCCGGAAGAGCATGTTCTGCATGCGCAGCGGCCCGAGGTCCTCGTCGTCGACCGTGGTGATCGTGTCGAGGGCCTGGTACTGCGGGTCCTCGAACACGTCGCGGACGTCGTAGATGGGCGCCACCGCCGCCTGGGCGGCCTCGAACTCCCGCACGACCTCGTCCAGGTCGCGTTCGGCGATCCAGCCGCCCACGTACCCGTCGAGCAGGTCGGCGTGCTCGGCGCGTTCGGCGCCGGAGGCGAACCACGGCTCGTCGATCACCTCGGGGTGGCCGACGAGGCGCATGACCCGCTCGGCGATGGAGTTGGCGGAGGTGGAGATCGCCACCCACCGCCCGTCCCTGGTCCGGTACGTGTTGCGCGGCGCGTTGTTGACCGAGCGGTTGCCGGTGCGCGGCTGGACCCTGCCGAGCTGGTCCCACACCATCGGCTGCGGGCCGAGCAGGGTGACCAGGGGCTCGATGATGGCCAGGTCGACGACCTGGCCGCGGCCGGTGCCGCCGGGCCTGTCGCGGTGGTGCAGGGCCATGGTGACGGCGCTGACGCAGGTCAGCGCGGCCACGCCGTCGGCCAGGCCGAACGGCGGCAGTGTCGGCGGCCCGTCCGGCTCGCCGGTGACCGCGGCGAAGCCGCTCATCGACTCGGCGAGGGTGCCGAACCCGGGCCGGCCGGAGTAGGGGCCGAACTGCCCGAAGCCGGTCACCCGGGCGATCACCAGCCGGGGGTTCAGCTCCAGCAGCGTGTCGGGGGACAGGCCCCAGCGCTCCAGGGTGCCGGGACGGAAGTTCTCGATCAGCACGTCCGCCCGGGCGAGCAGCCGCTTGAGCAGCTCGGCGCCTTCGGGGCGGCCCAGGTTGGCGGTCACGGTCCGCTTGTTGCGGCCGAGCATCTTCCACCACAGGCCGATCCCGTCCTTGCTCGCGCCGTGCGTGCGGGAGGGGTCGCCGCGGTCGGGGTGCTCGACCTTGATGACGTCCGCGCCGTAGTCGCCCAGGATCGTCGCGGCCAGGGGGCCCGCGAACAGGGTGGCCACGTCGACCACCACCAGGCCGGCCAGGGGCCCGGTGACGGGGGGCGGCTGCTCGTCGACCGCTGATCGGTCCCCCGGGACGATCTGCTCTGCCTCCACGGAATCGGCCTCCTCAGATGGCTGGAAGTGCGTCAGGTCGGTCGTTGCCCCACGTCGACGCACGGTGCGGCGGGGAACCCCGGTGCCGGGATCACCGCAGGACAGCGTCCGGCGCCAGGGCTTCCCAATATATTGAAACAGCGTTACTGTGTGCGGAACAAGCTCGCTTGAGTGCCAACCTGGAGCCCGTCGCCATGATCTACCTCGTCCACCGGATGAAACTGCGGTCCCGGGCGCGGCAGGACATGAAGGGCTTCTGGCAGTGGCTGGAGGACCGGGAGACGGTTCTACCGGGATCTGCCGATGGTCCGCGAGGTCCGCTGGTACTACAGCGCCGTGGGCGACGTCTACACGCTGGAGAACTGGGCCGCGTTCGACGACGAGGCGGCCTGGGGCGAATACCGCAGGGCGCTGTCCACCCTCAAGGCGGACGACGGCTGGGAGAGCCAGCGGGTCAGCCAGGACGAGTGGTGGGAGTTCCTCGACACGCGGATTGTCACCGATCTTCCTGCGCGCGTCGGGTTTCACCGCCAAGGTAGGTAGCCGATTCTGACTGTTTCCTTGGAGGAACGATGCCGACCAAGAACGCCGACGGGCGGGCACCCGCCCGGGAGAGCTCCGGACAGGCCATCGCCACCGTCGAACGGGCCGCGGACGTTCTCATGCACTTCGCCGAGACCCCGTCGAACACGCTCGGCGTGACCGAGATCGCCGACGCGCTCGGCATGTCGAAGGCCGCGGTGCACCGGATCCTGGCCTCGCTGCGCGTGCGCGGGCTGATCGAGCTGGACCAGTCGACCCGGCGCTACTCGCTCGGCGTCGGCGCGATGCGGCTCGGTCTGGCCTACCTCGACCGGATCGACGTGCGGCGGATCGCCGCGCCCGAACTGGTGACGCTGTCCCAGCGCACCGACGAGACGGCCACCCTGTCGATCCGCACCGGCAACTACCGCATCTACGTCGACCAGGTGACCCCCGCCCGCGAGGTCATCATGAGCGTCAACCTGGGCGTGGCCCACCCGCTGCACGCGGGCGCCTCGTCCAAGGCCTTCCTCGCCTACCTCGCCGAGGAGGAGATCGAGAACTACCTGTCGCTCGGCGCCCTGGAGCCGTTGACCGGCAACACCATCGTGGACAAGGCCAAGCTCCGCCGTGAGCTGACGTCGATCCGCGACAGCGGCTTCGCCCAGTCCTTCTCCGAGCGCATGTCCGGCGCGGCCTCCGTGGCCTCGCCCATCCTCGACCATCACGGCAGGCCGGTCGCCGTCGTGAGCGTCTGCGGCCCGGTCGAGCGCTTCCGCGCCGAGGTCGAGGAGTGCGTGGCCAGGCTTCTCGAATCAACCGCACGTCTGTCCGCCCAGATGGGCTGGAACGCATCCGAAAGGGGGTGACGGCCGGAACCCCCGGGCCCGGCCATCTCCATGTCCCGATACGACCTTCTCGTCAAGGGTGGCACCGTCGTCCTGCCGTACCACGGCGAATTCCGCGCCGACCTGGCGGTCTCCAACGGCAAGGTCGCGGCCCTGGCCGAGGACATCCCCGCCGCCGAAGCCGATGAGGTGGTCGACGCCCGCGGCAAGGTGGTGCTCCCCGGCGCCGTGGACGCCCACTTCCACCTCGGCATCTACCGGGACCTGGCGCTCGACGCCTTAGAGGAGACCCGCTCCTCGCTGGTCGGCGGCGCCACCACGGTGCTGTCGTACTTCCGCACCGGCTCCCACTACCTCGACCGTACGGGACCGTACAAGGAGATCTTCCCCGAGGTGCTGAACGCGGTCTCCGGGCGCACCTGGACCGACTACGCCTTCCATCTCGCGCCGATGACGGTGGACCAGATCGCCGAGATCCCGATGCTGGTGGAGGAGCACGGGGTCACGTCGTTCAAGTACTACATGTTCTACAAGGGGTTCGACCTGGCGGCCAACAGCCGCGACGCGCGCTCCTTCACCATGGGCGACGAGTACGACCTGGGCCACCTCTACCTGCTGATGGAGCAGATCACCGCGGTCCAGAAGGCCAACCCGGACAAACGGCTCTCGGTGTCGCTGCACTGCGAGCAGTCCGAGCTCATGCGCGTGTTCATCGACCGCGTCCGGGCCAACGGCGACCCGCAGACGCTGCGCGCCTACCACGAGGGCCGGCCGCCGCTGACCGAGCGGGTCGCCATCGGCGAGGCCACCACGCTGGCCTCGCACACCGGCACCAACCTCAACCTGCTCCACCTGTCGAGCGCGGAGGCCGTGGACGCGGTCGCGCTGGCCCGCCGCTCGTTCGGCGGCGACCTGCGCGCCGAGACGACCCTGCACCACCTGTGCCTGGACCACGACACGCTGGACGCGGCCGGCGGCCTCGGCGGCAAGGTCAACCCGCCGATCCGCACCAAGGCCGACAACGAGGCCCTGTGGCGGCACGTGGCCGAGGGCGCCATCGACTGGGTGGCCTCCGACCACGCCTGCTGCATGGAGGCCGAGAAGGGCGACCAGCTCTGGCCGGCCCGCCCCGGCTTCGGCGGCACCGCCCTGCTCTACCCGGTGCTGTTCTCCGAGGGGCACCGCAAGCGTGGTCTGCCGCTGTCCAGGATCGCCGAGCTGGCCTCGGCCAACCCGGCCCGCGCCTACAACCTGTGGGGCCGCAAGGGCAGCCTGATGGTGGGCTTCGACGCCGACCTGACCGTGGTCGACCCCGAGCTGGCGCAGGCCGTCACCAACGAGGTGTGCCTGTCCGGTCAGGATCACACCCCGTTCGAGGGGGTCGAGCTGACCGGCTGGCCGGTCGTCACCGCCGTGGGCGGGCAGGTGCGCTTCCGCGACGGCGAGACCGTCGGAGAGCCCTCGGGCCGCTACGCGCGTCACTGACCTGCGCCGACTGAGGGGTCGCTCCGGCCAGAAGCGCCTGCTGGAGGTCGTCCGCGCGGTGGCCAGCCGGCCCAAGGTGCTCATCCTGGACGAGCCCGCCACCGGCCTGACGACCAACGAGCTCGACGCCCTGGCCCGGCTCTGCCGGGCGCTGCGCGAGCGCGGGCTGGCCGTCGCGCTGATAGAGCACAACGTGGACTTCGTGATGAACCTCTGCGACGAGACCACCGTGCTGGAGAGCGGCAAGGTGATCGAGCGGGGCAGCCCCGAACGGGTGCGCAACTTGCTCGCGGTCGCCCGCGCCCTGATGGGCGACCCGCGTCTGCTCATGCTCGACGAGCCGTCGCTGGGCCTGGCGCCGCTGAAGGTCATCAAGCCGGGTGCGGCTGGAGGGCAGCGCGGCCGAGCTGCGCGACGACCCCCGCGTCCAGGCCGCCTACCTGGGGCAGCTCCGCGAGAGCGCCTGACACCCACCTGAACGAACGTCCGGCACGGGCCACGCGAGGCCCGTGCCGGACGTTCGTCTCCGGTCAGCCGAAGGCGGTGGTGCCGGGCTTGACGACGCCGAGGAAGGCCGCCAGGAGCACCAGGAACCAGATCGCGTACACGTACGGCAGGCACGAGCGCACCGAAGAGCGGATGCGGGACTCGACCTCCGGCGTGGAGCCCTCGGTGACCAGCTTGCCGAACGCCGGCCCGAACGGCTTGAGCCGCCAGCGGATCATCACCCCGCACAGGATGCAGAGCCCGTAGGCGGCCAGCTTGGCGCCCAGCCACTTCGGGTTCGTCCGCACCCCGAACGGCTCCGCCGCCACCATCATGTACGCGCCCACGCCGACCAGCACGACCACCAGGCCGTACCGGACGGCGAGGTCGAGCCGCTGCACGACGCGGCCGAGCGCGGTGGCGCCGCGCGTGTAGTCGTAGACGACCAGCGCCAGCCAGACCAGCGCGGCCACCCAGACCAGCGCCACGAACCACCAGGGGAAGTAGTCCTCGGCGAACGGGCCGAGCGCCATCAGGCTCACGCCGCTCGGCAGGAACAGCACCAGGCAGATGCGCGGCGCCATGTCGACCACGTGCATGATCTTGGCGGCGACCGAGCGGGCCGGGGTGGGCAGGTCGGACTGGAGGATGAAGCGGCTGGAGTAGAAGACGCCGATGTCGCTGCCCAGCCAGTAGGCGAACAGGACGATGTGCAGGAAGATCGCCAGGCTGTAGGCGTTGAGCCCGTGCACCGGCTCGATCGGCGCGGCGAGAATCATCGAAGGGGACTCCGTACATGTGATGTGGCCGGGCCCCTGAGGACCCGGCCACTGCGGTTCTTGAGGTGCCGGGAGCGCTTACATGCCGTCGCCGTCCCAGCGGCCGCGGGAGCGGCTGCGTACGGGCAGGCTGGAGAGGATCGGCGCGGGGATGGGGTCGCCCTGCTTCCAGACGCGGCCCGCGCCCCAGTTGTACGCGTGCTCGTCGGTGCGCTGGTCGGGGTGCTCCAGCGCGGACGGCTCGGCGCCCCAGTCGGCGGCCGGGACCCCGTGGTCGTGCTCGTGGTCGTGGTCGTGCTCGCCGTGGCCGCCCTGGAGGCGGGCGGTGTCGAGGGCCTTGGCGATGGCGATCATGCTGGCGTCGGTGCCCAGGCCGTGTTCCACGTAGGCGCCTTCCTCGGCGCCCTGGCTCCGCGCGTACTCCAGCGACACCCGCAGCATCTCCATGTCCTTCTCGCTGCGCCGGGAGACGCCGCCGAGCTCGTGGGAGGACTGCGACCAGCGCATGGCGCCGCCGCCGGGGCCGTAGTTGATGGCCTCGCCGCCCCAGCGCACCCACTCGTTCTGGGTGTACCAGTTGAACAGCTCGCCGTCGGAGCGCAGCAGCCACGTCGCGCCGCCCTCCATCGAGGTGAAGTGGCCGTGCTTGACCCGGGCCGGGCGGAAGAAGTAGGTGCCGAGGTCCAGGGTGCCGAAGTTGTACTCCATGTGACCCTGGGTGGTGTACGCCTCCTCGTAGCAGGGGTGGTGGGCCAGGCGGTGGTCGGCCCAGCCCTCCTGGGCGTGCACCAGCCGGGTGTAGAACCCCGTCACCGGGTCGACGTGCAGGTACTTGATGAACAGGCCGGGCATCGGGCCGGGGTTCGGCACCGCGTCCCACTGCATGGCGTCGCTGTCGATGACGATGACGTCCTCGCGGGCGTCCGCCCAGCGCGGGGCGGCGAGGGAGTCGACCGCGTCGAAGCCGGCGTCGCCGTACTCGCGGTAGTGCAGGATGCGGGTGCCCTCGGCGAACGTGATCGCGTCGGCCGGCACGCCCTTGGGCGCGTACACGTACCCGCCCTTGCCGATCCGGCGGCCGCCGTACGTCATCGAGCCTTCGAGCACGTAGTACTCGGTGTTGGCGTGGTGGATGCCCGGCCCGCGGCCCCAGTCGGTGTGGAAGTCGACCCGCAGCGACGAGGAGCCGTCCTCCTCGTCGACGGACAGGCGGCGCTCGCTCGCCCGTCCTTCGCCGCCGACCAGCTCGGCGCCGTGCCAGACGTAGTCATCTTCTTGGATCAGCTCGACATGGGGACGCACCAGGTTGTCCTTCCACTCACCGGCCTGACGCCCGGTTGTTCCGTTATATGAAACGTCGTTTCTCCACGAGAGAGCGTAATTGTCTGATGTATTTCCGGTCAAGGGCCTAGGAGGCGCCGGCCTGCGCCTTCAGGTCGCGCTTGAGGATCTTGCCGCCGGCGTTCCTGGGCAGCTCGGGGATGACCTGCCACCGCCTGGGCACCTTGTAGCCGGCCAGCCCCGCCCGGCAGTGCGCCTCCAGCTCCGGGAAGAGGCTCTCGGCCGCGGCCTCGGCGCCGCGCCGCAGCACGACGTAGGCCATGACCTCCTCGCCCCACTGCTCGGACGGGGTGCCGACGACCGCCGCCTCGGCGACCGCCCCGTGCTCGGACAGGACGTCCTCGATCTCACGCGGGTAGATGTTCAGCCCGCCCGAGATGATCATGTCCTTCTTGCGGTCCACGACGTGCACGAAGCCCTCCTCGTCCCGGACGACGATGTCGCCGCAGGTCAGGAAGCCGTCCTCGGTCGTGCACTCCGCCGTGGCCGCCGGGTCGTCGTGGTAGCCGTTCATGAGGAACGGCGAGCGGCTGAACAGCTCGCCGGGCTCGCCCGGGCCGACCGGCCGGCCCGTCGCGTCGACCACCCGCAGCTCCGTCATGTACCAGGCGTGGCCCACCGACCCAGGCTTGCGGCGCTGGTCCACGGGGCGGAGGTTGGTCACGATGCCGGCCTCGGTGGACCCGTACAGCTCGTGCACGCCGCAGGCCGGGAACGCCTCCATCACCCACTGCTTCAGCGTCCAGGGCAGCGCCGCGGCGTTGAAGTAGAGGGTGTCCAGGCTGCTCAGGTCGTGGCCCGCGAGCTTGCCCTCGTCCAGCGCCCGGAGCATCTGCGCGTGCGTCGGCACCAGGAACACCGACCGCGCCCGGTCCCGCTCCACCACGCGCAGCAGCGCCTCCGGGTCCCACTTGCGCAGCATGGTGACGGTGCCGCCGGTGTAGACCGGGGCGTACCCGAAGGCGAACCCGGCGCCGTGGTACATCGGCGCCACCGCGACCGACACCCGGCCCGCGCCCAGCCCCCACTCCAGCGCCGAGCAGTAGAACGTGAGCGACCGGCTGCGGTGGCTGATCACCACGCCCTTGGGCCGCCCGGTCGTGCCGGAGGTGTAGGTGACGCAGAACGGGTCGAGCTCGTCCACCCGCACCTCGGGATCGGCCACGCGGGCCGCGGCCAGCTCCTCCTCGTACGGGCGCCCGGTCTGCGCGCCGTCGATGGACAGCGCCGTCAGCCGCAGCTCCTCGACGGCGTCCCCGGCCACGGCGGCGCAGGCGTCGTCCAGGACGATCGCGCGGCTGCCCGAGTGCTCCAGGATGTAGCGGGCCTCGCCCGCCGTCAGCCTCGGGTTCAGCGGCACCATCACCAGGCCCGCCTTGGCGATGCCCGCGGCGATCTCGGGATACTCCAGCCGGTTGCCGAGCAGCACCGCCACCCGGTCACCGGTGGTCAGGCCCCGGGCCAGCAGCGCGCACGCCAGGCGGTTGGCGCGCTCGTCGAGCGCGGCGTAGGTGAGGGTGCGTTCACCGTCGATCACCGCGATCGCCGAGGGGGTGGCGCGGGCGAACTCGCGCACCCCGCCCGCGATCGACAGGGGGGCGCCTCCACGTAGGACGGGCATGCTCTGTTCCTTACGTCGGACCGGGTCGGGGGATTCGAGGGGGGGTCAGCCGCGGGGCTGCCAGAGGGTGACGGCGATGCCGTTCGGGGTGTCGGCGGCGGCCACCAGGGCGCGCCCGTGCAGCGGGTCGTCGGTCTCCAGCGGGGAGGCGGTCACGGCGCCGCCCGTCGCGCGCACGCGTTCCAGGGCGGCCTCCAGGTCGCGGGTCCGCGCCGACCAGCCGCTGTGGCGGTCCAGACGCGGCCGGAGGCGCTGAAGCCGGCGTGCGCGGCCTCGATGTCGCGCGCGTACAGGTCGATGCCGACCAGGCCGACGTCGAGGTTGTGCGGCGGCTCCGCCGGTGCCACCGGCTCCGGCACCCGGACCAGGTGGATGCGCCCGGTGCCCGCCCCGGCCGCGGCCAGCGCCTTCACCTCGACGTCCGCGGAGCCGGAGCCCCACAGCGGACCGGCGACCGCCGCCGGGACACGCCCTCCCCGGCCACCTCGTACCCCAGCTCGTCGCGGAAGAGGTCGAGGTGCGGGCCGAAGTCGGTGACACCCACGATCGCGGCGGTGATCCCCTCGACCAGCGGCTGTCGGTCGTTCTCGGTCACATGTCCTCCGGGGAGCGAGGATGTTCCTGTTTGCGGAACAGTGTTCCATTTTAATTGATTGTCACGCTAAGCTCGCCGCCATCAACCTGTCAACCACCGCTCCATCACCCTGTGACCAGGAGGAATCATTCGCGCGGCAGTTCCCGGAATTCCGATCATGGACAAGCGACTCGGCGAGTGGCGTGGGGAGTACATCCACATCGACGGGGCGTACAGCTTCATCCAGACCAACACCTACACCTGGGACGACGGCCGCCAGCAGGTGTTCGACTTCGGCGGGCGGATCGAGGACGGGATCGGCTACTTCGACACCGAGCGCATCAAGGGTGAGATGAGCCAGGTGGACGACCAGACGATCGTGCTGACGTGGTCGTACAAGGACGACCCCGACAACTACCGGTACGAGCTCATCCAGCTGTCCCGCGACGGCCGGCACAAGTGCCGCACCTGGCACTGGATGAACGGCGACCGCCTGGTCAAACGGACCATCACCTCCGAGACGAAGGTCGCCTGACCTGGCCTCACCCGCGGCGGACCAGCGCCAGGACGGCCATCAGGACCACCGCGAACGCGGCCGCCAGCGCCGCGTACCAGCCATAGCGGATCACCGGCTCGACCGAGAGCAACTCGCCCAGATCGAGCGAGACCCGGTCGGCCGGTCCCCGCGGATCCGACACGAACATCACCAGCACCAGCATCGCCAGCCCTCCGGGCACCGCCGCCAGGGCGGCGAGCCTCGGCCGGGCCAGCAGGCCCGCGAGGCCGCACCCGAGCGCCGCCAGGCCGGCGAGCAGGGCGTAGACGCCGAGCATGTCGTCGATGCCGCGCGTGTCGCTGGAGATCGTGCCGCCGATGACGGAGCTGCTGGCCCGCACCCCCGACCACGGCAGCACCGCGCACAGCACCAGCGCCGCCCCGGCCAGCGCGATCACCGCCGCGTATCCCCGGCTGCCCGCCCTGATGGGAGACGGTGAGAGGTCTTCGGCCACACGATCACGATAAGCCGCGGCGGTCCCGCGCGCCATCCACCGACACCCACTCCTCACCGGCGGGCCGCAGGACGGCCGACTCGCCGCGGCGCAGCCTGGCGCGGAGCTCGACCGCGTCCGCCGCCAGCGCGGAGACCAGCGTGCCAGGACCCGCCAGGGGCAGCACGGCCACGCCGTCCGTCACCAGCGCCTCCGGTGGCCCGTCCGGCCCGGCGATGAGCGTCGTGCCCACGCACGCGGCGTCGCCGAACACGGCGGGGGAGGAGTCCAGCGACTCCTCGCCCACGGTGAACTCCTGCCTCAGCAGCGGCCGGCCGCCGACCGTCGCGTCGAAGCGGGTGCGGCAGCGGCCCGGCCGCTCCCCGTACCGCCCGAAGACGATCTCCTCCCGCCACAGCACCCGCGCACCCGGCGCGAGCGCGAGCCGTACGGACACGCGATGGAGACATCCGGCGGCCAGCACGGTCGGCTCCGGCGTGAACCGGAGCGTCGCGCCCTCGCCCACCACGGCGGTGATCAGCATCGACGACTCGCCCCGTCCCGGCAGGACCAGCGTGGCGGCCACCGAGCCCACCTCCAGCGTGGTCCCGGCGGTGACGCTCAGATCGAGCGCCAGGTCGTCCCCGCCGAGCGGACCGGCCGCCGTGGACACCAGGTGCACGGCCGCGGGACCGGTCTGACGCAGCGTCAGCGGAGGGTCGGAGCGCAGCAGCGCGATCACGGTCCCGTCTGGGCGCGGCCCGGCGGCGGTGGCCACGGCGGCTCTGGCGCGCATGTCAGGCGTGCTCGTGCAGCCAGGACTTGACCTGGTCCGTCACCCAGGCGGCGACCTCGGCGACGGCCGGCTCCTGCCTGATCGAGGTGAACAGCACCGGCCTGCCGCCCCGCACCGCCTCCGCGTCCCTGGCCATGACGTCCAGGTCCGCGCCCACCATCGGGGCCAGGTCCGTCTTGTTGACCACCAGCAGGTCGGCCGTGGTGACCCCGGGGCCGCCCTTGCGGGGGACCTTGTCGCCGCCGGACACGTCCAGCACGAAGATCTGCCGGTCGGCCAGGCCCCGGCTGAACGTCGCCGTCAGGTTGTCGCCGCCGCTCTCCACGATGACCAGGTCGAGCGGGCCGAACCGGTGTTCCAGCGTCTCCACGGCGTCCAGGTTGGCGGCGATGTCGTCGCGGATCGCGGTGTGCGGGCAGCAGCCGGTCTCGACGGCCGCGATGCGCTCCTCGTCGAGCACCCCGGCCCGGCGCAGGAAGTCGGCGTCCTCGGTCGTGTAGATGTCGTTGGTCACCACACCGAGCTGGAGCGAGGGGCCGAGGGCTCGGCAGAGAGCGGCCACCAGGGCCGTCTTGCCGCTGCCGACGGGTCCGCCCACCCCGAGCCGCAGTGCTCTGCCGTGGCCGTCGGGGGTGCGGTGGTGGTCGTCATGGTTGGCGCCCATGTCGCGGGATTCCTCCTCAGGAGACGAAAAGCCTGACCGTCGCGCGTGCGTGCCGCTCGGCCAGCAGGTCGAGTGCGGGTGCGGACGGCGCTCCGAGCGCCCCCCAGTCGTACCTCTCCAGCGCGCCCCCGCCCTGCTCGGCGCGACCGGAGAGTGGGACGTCGAGATCGGCCGGCTCGGCGCGGCCGGAGAGTGGGACGTCGAGGTCCGCCTGCTCGATACGGCCGGCGGGCCGGGCGTCAGTAACGGCCTGCTCGGCGAGCCGGGCCAGCTCGGGGGTCAGGCCGGCGAGTAGGCCGTGCACCGCCACCGGGTCCAGGCCGAGCAGGCGCACCGCCGCCGTGGCCGGACCCGTGACCGCGTGATAGGCCGCCGCGAGCGCGGCGTCCCCGGGCGTCGCGCCGGCCGCGTGCGCCGCCGCGCCGAGCGCGACCGGGTGATGCGGGCTCGGCACCTCCCCGGCCAGCGCGTCGAGTACCGGCGACGGCCACAGCCTCCTCGCCACCCGCAGCAGCAGCCGCCCCTGCGTCCGCGCGGCCTCCCGCTGCGCGGGCGACGCCGTCCTGGCGTCGGCCTCGGCGTCCAGCAGCTCCCATGAGCGCCGCCCGTCCCCGGACGGCGGGACCCCGCCGGGGACGCGGGCGGCCAGGAGGCAGGCGGCGGCGGCGAGTGCCGCCGCGAGGGCGCCCGCGGTGTGCAGGCGCCCCCGCAGGAACGACGACAGGGACGGCAGGTCGTGGACGAGCCCGAGGGCCACGGCCTGTTCGGCCCCGCCCGAGTGGGCGTGCCCGCCCGCCGGGAGCCGGGAGTCGGTGAGCAGGAGGATCGCCGGGTGCATCAGAAGAGGAAGTAACGCTGGGCCAGCGGCAGGGACGGGGCGGGCGCGGGTTCCACGGGTTCGCCGTCGACGCGTACCTCGAACGTGTCCGGCGCCACCTCGATGCGCGGCAGGGCGTCGTTGAGCGGCATCGTGTCCTTGCCGCGCCGCCGCACGTCGGCCACCGGGACGAGCCGGCGGCGCACCGCGAGCCGGTCGGCGAGCCCGGACTCCAGCGCGAGCGGCGCCACGAAGTGCAGTGACGTGGCGGCGGCCGTCACCGGCGCGGCGCCGAACATGGGCCGCGGCAGCACCGGCTGCGGCGTCGGGATCGAGGCGTTCGCGTCGCCCATCTGGGCCCAGGCGACCACGCCGCCCTTGAGCACCAGAGTGGGCTTGACCGCGAAGAACGCCGGGTCCCACAGCACCAGGTCGGCCAGCTTGCCCGGCTCCACCGAGCCCAGCTCCGCGTCCAGCCCGTGCGCGACGGCCGGGCAGATCGTGTACTTGGCGACGTACCGGCGGGCCCGCAGGTTGTCGGCGGGGCCGTCGCCGAGCCGCCCCCGGCGGGCCTTCATCACGTGCGCCGTCTGCCAGGTGCGGATGACGGTCTCGCCGACGCGGCCCATCGCCTGCGAGTCGGAGCCGATGATGGAGATCGCGCCGAGGTCGTGCAGGAGGTCCTCGGCCGCCATCGTGGTCGGCCTGATCCTCGACTCGGCGAACGCCAGGTCCTCGGGGATCGACGGGTTGAGATGGTGGCACACCATCAGCATGTCGAGGTGTTCGTCGAGGGTGTTGACGGTGTGCGGCCGGGTCGGGTTGGTCGACGACGGCAGCACGTTGCCGTACGAGGCGACGCGGATGATGTCCGGCGCGTGCCCGCCGCCCGCCCCCTCGGTGTGGTAGGCGTGGATCGCCCGGCCGCCGATCGCCGCCAGCGTCGACTCCACGAAGCCGGCCTCGTTCAGCGTGTCGGTGTGGATCGTGACCTGCACGCCGGTCGCGTCGGCGACGGACAGGCAGGCGTCGATGGCGGCGGGCGTGGTCCCCCAGTCCTCGTGCAGCTTGAAGCCGGACGCGCCCGCCCTGAGCTGCTCCAGCAGCCCTTCCTCGCTGACCGTGTTGCCCTTGCCGAGCAGCGCGAAGTTGAGCGGGTAGGAGTCGAGCGACTCCAGCATCCGCTCCAGGTACCAGGTCGGGGTGACGGTGGTGGCCTTGGTGCCCTCGACCGGGCCGGTGCCGCCGCCGACGATCGTGGTGACGCCTGAGCCGATGGCCTCGTCCAGGATCTGCGGGCAGATGAGGTGTACGTGCGAGTCGACCGCGCCGGCCGTGAGGATCTTGCCGTTGCCGGCCAGGATCTCGGTGGACGGGCCGATGACGATGTCCACCCCGTCCATGGTGTCGGGGTTGCCCGCCTTGCCGATGGCGGTGATGCGGCCGTCGACGACGCCGACGTCGGCCTTGACCACGCCCCAGTGGTCGAGGATCACGGCGCCGGTGATGACCAGGTCGGCGGCGCCCTCGGCGCGGGTCGCCCTCGACTGGCCCATCGACTCGCGGATGACCTTGCCGCCGCCGAACACGGCCTCGTCGCCCGCCCCCGCGGGGCCCATCGAGCGGTCCTCGGTGACCTCGATGAACAGGTCGGTGTCGGCCAGCCGGACGCGGTCGCCGGTGGTGGGGCCGTAGAGCGCGGCGTAGCGGGCCCGGGAGATCTCAGTCATCGAGCGCTCCCGCCTGCTCGGGCCGCAGCCCCGGCACGATCCGGCGGCCGGCCAGCGGCACCAGCGTGACCTCGCGCGCCACGCCGGGCTCGAACCTGACGGCGGTGCCCGCCGGCACGTCCAGCCGCATCCCCCAGGCAGCCTCCCGGTCGAAGTCCAGCCCCGGGTTGGCGGCGGCGAAGTGGTAGTGGGAGCCGACCTGCACGGGCCGGTCCGCCGTGTTCACGACCCGCACCGTCACCCGCGGCCGGCCGGGGTTCAGCGGGATGGCGTCCTCGGGGTGCGCGTACTCGCCCGGGATCACGGGATCGGCCTGTGCACGGTGACGAGCTTGGTGCCGTCGCGGAACGTGGCCTCGATCTGCACGCTGTCCAGCATCTCGGGCACGCCTTCCATGACGTCGTCCCGGCGCAGCACCGAACGTCCCGACTCCATCAGCTCGGCCACCGTCCGGCCGTCCCGCGCCCCTTCCATCAGGAACGACGCGATGACCGCGGTGGCCTCCGGGTGATTGAGCCTCAGGCCGCGGGCCCGGCGCTCATGGGCCACGCCGGCGGCGACGTGGATGAGCAGTCGTTCCTGCTCGTGTGGGGTAAGCCGCATGGCCCGGACGATAGGAAGCCTCCGTTTCCCCGATGTTGCCGCGCCATGTCGTGCCGGTTTCCGCCGCTGAGCGGCCCAGATGACGAACACCCGCGTTCCGATGAGGGCGTGGCAATCGGCAATTAACACGCGGGATCTATCCGTGACACGCGAGGGAGTCACCTTTCTTCCAATGGCAGGTCGGCAGGAAGGAACTGCTGGTGCGAACCCCCCGCGTCCTCGTCTCCGCACTTCTCCTCAGCACCCTGGCGGCCTGCGGGTCGCCGCCGTCCGGGTCCGTCTCCTCCGCCGACGCCGAGGACGAGATCAAGGTCGGCGTCCTCCACTCACTCAGCGGCACCATGGCCATCAGCGAGGTCACCGTACGGGACGCCGAGCTGCTCGCCATCGAGGAGATCAACCAGGCGGGCGGAGTCCTCGGCAAGAAGCTGGTCCCGGTCGTCGAGGACGGCGCGTCCGACTGGCCGACCTTCGCCGAGAAGGCGACCAAGCTGATCAGGCAGGACAAGGTGGCCACCGTGTTCGGCGGCTGGACGTCGGCCAGCCGCAAGGCCATGCTGCCGGTCTTCGAACGCCACAAGTCGCTGCTCTGGTATCCGGTGCAGTACGAGGGCCTGGAGAGCTCCCCGAACATCTTCTACACCGGCGCCACCACCAACCAGCAGATCATTCCCGGCCTCGACTACCTGAAGGAGCAGGGCAAGAAGAAGATCTTCCTGGTCGGCAGCGACTACGTCTTCCCGCGCACCGCCAACAAGATCATCAAAGCGTACGCGGCCGCGAACGGGATGCAGGTGCTCGGCGAGGAGTACACCCCGCTCGGCCACACCGAGTACTCCACCCTCGTCAACAAGGTCGTCCAGGCCAGGCCCGACGCCGTGTTCAACACGCTCAACGGCGACTCCAACGTCGCCTTCTTCAAGCAGCTCAAGAGCGCCGGCGTGAGCGCCGAGGCGATGCCGGTGCTGTCGGTGAGCGTCGCTGAGGAGGAGGTCAAGGGGATCGGCGTGGACAACATCGCCGGCCACCCGGTCGCCTGGAACTACTACCAGACCACCGACACCCCGGCCAACCAGGCGTTCGTCAAGGCGTTCAAGGCCGCGTACGGCGAGGACAAGGTCACCAGCGACCCGATGCAGGCCGGCTACAACGCCGTCCACCTGTGGGCCGAGGCGGTCAAGAAGGCCGGCACGACCGAGGTCGAGGCCGTCAAGAAGGCGGCCGGCGGGATCGCCCTGGAACGCCCCGAGGGCCTGGTCACCATCGACGGCGAGAACCAGCACCTGTACAAGACCGCCCGCATCGGCGTCATCCGGCCCGACGGCCTGATCGAGCAGGTGTGGGACTCCGGCGAGCCGATCAAGCCCGACCCGTACCTCAAGGGGTACTCCTGGGCCGGCGGACTGGCGGAGGAGTGATGACGGCCGTCGTCAACCAGCTCCCCATCGGGCTGTCCATCGCGGCCGTGCTGCTCCTGGTGGCGCTCGGGCTGACGGTCACGTTCGGCCAGATGGGCGTGATCAACATGGCGCACGGCGAGTTCATCATGGCGGGCGCGTACACCGCCTTCCTGCTCCAGGACCTGCTGCTCGCACTGCCCGCGGCGTTCCTGGTCGCCGGGCTCATGGGCCTGGCGCTGGAGCGCGGCGCCATCCGCCACTTCTACGGCAGGCCGCTCGACACGCTGCTGCTCACCTGGGGCGTCAGCCTGGTGCTGCAGCAGCTCGCCCGCGACCTGTTCGGCGCCCCGAACGTGCAGGTGCCCGCGCCGTCGTGGCTGTCCGGCGGCGTCGGCATCCTCCCGTACAACCGCCTGTTCATCATGGCGCTCGCCGTCGCGGGCGTGGCCGGCATCTGGCTGTACCTCACCCGTACCAGGCTGGGGCGGCGCACGCAGGCGGTCGTGCAGAACCGGCGGCTGGCCGCCACCAGCGGCATCGACCCCGGCCGGGTGGACATGCTGACCTTCTTCATCGGCTCCGGGCTGGCCGGGCTCGCCGGGGTGGCGCTCACCCTCATCGGCCCCGTCGGCCCCGCGCTCGGCACCTACTACATCGTCGACGCCTTCCTGGTGGTGGTCGCGGGCGGGCTCGGGCAGCTGCGCGGGGCCGTGCTCGCCGCCGTCGGGCTGGGGCTGATCAACTCGTACGCCGAGTTCTGGTCCGACGCGAGCCTGGCCAAGGTGCTCGTGCTGGTGGCCGTCATCGGCTTCCTGCAGGTGCGGCCACAGGGGCTGGTCGCCCTGAGATCGAGGGCGCTGACATGATCAGAAGGAACCTGCCGTTCGCCGCCATCGCGGTGATCGCCCTGGTCGCCGCCCCGCTGCTACTGGAGCCGTTCCGGCTGAGCCTGCTCGCCAAGTACCTCTGCTACGCGATCGTGGCGCTCGGCATCGGGCTGGCCTGGGGGCAGGGCGGCATGCTCACCCTCGGCCAGGGCGTCTTCTTCGGCCTCGGCGGCTACTCGATGGCCATGTACCTCAAGCTCAGCGAG
This sequence comes from Nonomuraea sp. CA-218870, assembly GCF_050936535.1. Lineage (NCBI taxonomy): Bacteria > Bacillati > Actinomycetota > Actinomycetes > Streptosporangiales > Streptosporangiaceae > Nonomuraea > Nonomuraea sp. CA-218870. The sequence goes on from NZ_JBNJMN010000001.1 coordinate 2,668,829, forward strand.
AGCGGCGGCGGCCTGCCCGACTTCATGGTGTGGAGCGGCGTGGAGGAGCTGCCCGCGCTCTGGGCGCCGTTCGCCGATCCGGTGTTCGCGCTGACCATGGCGGTGGCCGGGCCGGTGCTGCTCGCGGTCGTGCTCGGCACGCTGGTCTTCAGGCAGCGGGTACGGGGCGCGTACTTCGCGATCCTCACCCAGGCGCTGGCCGCCGCCATGGTCATCCTGCTCGTCGGGCAGCAGGGGCTGACCGGCGGCACCAACGGCATGACGAACTTCTTCGAGCTGTTCGGCGCCGACCTGGCCGACGACTCCACGCAGCGGGTGCTGTACCTGGTGGTCGCGGGCGTGCTCGGGATGCTCTACCTGGCCACCCGGCAGCTCGTGAACAGCAGGTTCGGCAGGCTGCTGGTCGCCGTGCGCGACGGAGAGGACCGGGTGCGCTTCCTCGGGTACGACCCGGCCCTGGTCAAGACCGTCACCTTCGCCGTCTCCGCCGGTCTGGCCGGGCTCGCCGGAGCCCTGTTCGTCCCGGTCGTCGGCATCATCTCGCCCGCCCTGCTCGGCGTCGTCCCGTCCCTGGAGCTGGTCGTCGCGGTCGCCGTCGGCGGCCGGCAGGTGCTCGCCGGGGCGGTGCTCGGCGCGGTCGTCATGGGCTACGCCCAGACCACGTTCAGCGAGCAGTTCGCCAACGGCTGGCTCTACCTCCAGGGCGCGCTGTTCATCCTGGTCATGACGCTGGCGCCGAAGGGCATCGCCGGCCTTCTGGGGAGGTTACGCCGTGCTCGAACTGCGTGACGTGCGGGTGGTCTTCGACGGCTTCCACGCCCTCGACGGCGTGGACCTCACCGTCGCCGACGGCGAGCTGCGCTTCCTCATCGGCCCCAACGGCGCCGGCAAGACCACGCTCATCGACGTGATCACCGGCCTGACGAAGCCCACGGCCGGGCGGGTCAGGTTCGGCGGGTACGACCTGGTCGGCCGGAAGGAGCACCAGATCGTCCGGCTCGGCGTCGGCCGCACCTTCCAGACCTCGGTCGTCTTCGAGGAGCTCACCGTCCTGGAGAACCTCGACCTGGCCGCCTGCTTCAGGAAACCGCTGTGGTCGCTGGCCGCGCGGCGGCGAGGCGTGTCGGACGCCGTCGCGGAGGCGCTCGCCAGGACCGGACTCGAACCGCTCGCCGGCCGTTCAGCCGGTGTTCTCTCCCACGGCCAGCGCCAGTGGCTGGAGATAGGCATGCTGCTGGCACAGCGGCCCCGCCTGCTCCTCCTGGACGAGCCCGTCGCCGGCATGTCCAAGGACGAACGGGAGCGTACGGGGCAGCTGCTCACCGAGATCGCCGACGACCACACGGTGATCGTGGTGGAGCACGACATGGAGTTCCTGCGCCGGCACGCCTCGGCCGTGACGGTGCTGCACGAGGGCAGGGTGCTCGTCGAAGGGTCGGTGGAGCAGGTCAGCGCCGACCCGCGGGTACAGGAGGTCTACCTGGGGAGGAGGCCCAGCGATGCTGTCGGCAAGTGAGCTCGAATCCGGCTACGGCAGGGCCCGGGTGCTGTTCGGCGTCTCGCTCGACGTCGGCCCCGGGCAGCTCGTCTGCGTCATGGGACGCAACGGCGTCGGCAAGACGACGCTGCTCAACACCATCATGGGCGTGCTGCCCGCGACCTCCGGCGCCGTCACCTTCGACGGCCGCGACGTCACCCGGCTGCCCACCCACGAGCGGGCGCGGCTCGGCATGGGGTACGTGCCGCAGGGCCACCAGTGCTTCCCGCAGCTGTCCGTGCTGGGCAACCTGCTGGTGACCATGGAGGCCGCCAGGACCGGCAAGGAGTCCGTCGACTCGGCGCTGGACCTCTTCCCCGGGCTCAAGCCGCTGCTCAAACGCCGGGCCGGGCACCTGTCCGGTGGCCAGCAGCAGCAGCTCGCCATCGCCCGCGTGCTCGTCACCCGGCCCCGGCTGCTCATCCTGGACGAGCCCACCGAGGGCATCCAGCCGTCGATCATCCTGGAGATCGAGGAGGCCATCGAACGCCTGCACGCCTCCGGGCTCGCCGTGCTCCTCGTCGAGCAGTATCTCGACATCGCCGTCCGGCTGGCCGACCGGTTCGTCATCCTCGACGCCGGCCAGGTGGTGCGCACCGGCGACGCCGAGGACCTGCACGGCGAGGACGTCCACCGGCTCCTCGCGGTGTGACCGTCACCCCGTCGCCCACCGCCGGGCGGACTCGACGATCTCGTCCAGCCGCCCGCCGTGGGCGCCGTGCCAGTAGACCTGGCCGCACTCCCGGCACTGCCCGTACGCGTCGTAGCTGCGCCTGGTCCCCGCCTGCAGCAGTGCCGCGACCTCGCCCTTGGACGCGGCCACCAGCTCGCCGTTGCACGCCGTGCAGCGCGTCCACGGCCGCAGCGGCGGCGCGAACCGCTCCAGCAGGTCGCGCAGCTGGTCGTCCGGCCGCGACCCGCGCACGTACGCGCCCAGCCACAGCGCCCGGCGGCGCAGCAGACCGCGATCCTGTGTCAGCAGCACCCGCCGCTCCGCGTTGGCCTGCACCACCAGCGCCGGGTCGTCCATGTCGTTGTGGTAGGCGGTGTCGAGACCGAGCAGCCGCAGCCGCCGGGCCAGCGTCCCCAGGTGCACGTCCAGCAGGAAACGCGCCTCCGGCAGCGGCTGCGGCCGCGGCACGGCCGCGACGTCCACCACGTCTCCCGGCCTCGGCACGTACGCCGGCGACACCCCGCGGTCGCCGGCCGTCATCGGGCCCACCTCGGTCAGCGGGACCCCGGCGGACTCCACGTGGTGGCCGAGCGTCGACGACCTGTCGGTGACGACCGGCCGCTCCGGCTCCCTCCGGCTCGCGGGAAGGAACAGCAGCAGCTCCGGAGCGAGGCGAAGAAGCGCCGTCCTTTCCGTCACATCACCCATTGTGCCGCGCCCGCGCGAAGGCCCGGTCACAGCGGCAGCCGCCACTGCAGCCACTCGTCGAGCGGCCGGAAGCCCATGGCCTCGTTGATCGCCCGCATGTGCCGGTTCCCGGCGGCGTTGTAGGTGACGACCCGGTCGATCCGTGGCTCGTTCTCGCGCAGGCGGAACAGGTTGGAAAGCTTGAGCAGCAGGCCGAGCCGGTGACCGCGGTGCTCCTTGAGCACGGCCGTGTCGCCCTGGTGGCCCCAGCGGTCGGCGCGGCCGGCGTCCAGGTAGAGCCGGGTGATCCCGGCGGGCGCGCCGTCGCAGGCGCGGCGGGCGAGCACGCTGTAGCAGTCCTCGCCGTCCCGCCGCATCCGCTCCTCGGTGGCGCGCACCAGGTCGACCGCGTGCCGCCTGGCCTCGACGCCCGCGTCGCGCGGCGCGTCGTTCATGCCGTCGAGCACCGCCGCCAGCGCCGGCAGCAGATCGTCACCGGCCGGTCCGGTCCAGCGCTCCAGCAGGTAACCGCCGGGTTCGGGCATCAGGCGGGCGAGCCCGTCCAGGTGGGCCGTAGCCAGGTCGAGCACGCTGCGCGTCTCGTGGAGGGCCACCGCGCAGCCGCGGGCGGCAGCGAAGGCGGACCCCGGGCCGCCGGCGCGCGTGACGTCGGTGATCAGCAGCTCGCGGCCGTCCGCCCGCGCCCGCCCGACCGCGTGATCCAGCAGCGCGGTGCCCACCCCCCGGCGCTGCAGCTCCGGCCGGACCGTCAGCGTGAACAGGGTGGCCAGGTGCGGGTTGTCGTGGCGGGGGAAGCCCAGCGCGTAGCCCGCGACGACCCGGCCGTCCTCGGCCACCGCCCACGCCTCGACCCGGGACCTCGGCGACCCCTCCAGGAGGTGGGCGCAGAACCGCTTGCGCGACCACAGCGGCCGCGGAACCTCCGCCGTGCTCGCCGCGTACGTCTCGTACAGCCCGGCGGCCTGCTCGCCCGTCTCGATCCGCTGGATCAGCATGGGACCAGACAAGCGCACCCGCGCCCGCCCAGGCGAACGATTTACTGGCGGTAGTTCTCCACCTGGCTCGCCGGACGGGCCGACGCGCCGTCGGGGTCCTCTCCCGCGCCGCGCCGGGCGCGCCGCTGCCGCAGCAGGTCCCAGCACTGGTCCAGCGCCGCCTCCAGCTCCTTGACCCGGGCGTTCTCCTCGTCCGTGGCCAGTTCGCCCGCAAGCAGCCTGTCGCGCAGGCCGTGCTCCTCGTCGACCAGAGCCTTGATCCTGCTCAGAATCTCGTCGTCCCGCATACGGGGACTCTAACCCGCGCGTGATACAACACGCCCTATGCCTGGACTCGCCGTGGTAAGGAAGCCCGGCCCCCGCATCGCCGAGGGCATCGTCACCAACATCGCGCGCGAGCCCGTCGCCCCCGCTCTCGCCGCCGAGCAGCACGCCGCCTACGTCGCCGCGCTCGCCGCCGCCGGCTGGCGCCCCGTGCACGCCGCCCCCGCCGACGACCTGCCCGACGCCCCGTTCGTGGAGGACACGGTGGTCGTGTCCGGCCGGCTCGCCGTCCTGACCCGGCCGGGCGCGCCGGAGCGGCGGCCCGAGGTCGAGTCCGTCGAGCAGACCGTACGGGACCTCGGGCTGAACGCGGTACGGATCACGAGGCCGGGCACGCTCGACGGCGGCGACGTCCTGCAGGTCGGCGAGACCGTCTACGTCGGCAGGTCGGCGCGGACCAACGACGACGGCATCGCCCAGCTCGCCGCCCTGCTGCCCGAACGCCGGGTGGTCCCCGTCGAACTGTCCGGAGTGCTCCACCTGAAGTCGGCCGTGACCGCGCTGCCCGACGGCACCCTCATCGGCGACCCCGCGCACGCCCGGCTGCCCGGCCTGCTGGTGCCGCCGGAGGAAGCGGGCGCGCACGTCGTGCCGCTCAGCGGCGACACCGTCCTGATGGCGGCCTCCGCGCCCCGCACCGCCGAACTGCTGGACCAGCGCGGTCTCACCGTGGTGGCGGTCGACATCTCGGAATTCGAGAAGCTGGAAGGCTGCGTCACCTGCCTGAGCGTGCTCGTACCCGAAGACTCTCAGCATGTGAGAAGGTGACCGGTCCACGCCGAGACGTCTGATACCGTGAGTCGCATGCTGCGCGGGCTCCTTCTTAGCTGCCGCGGCGGGGGCCTCTAAAGGCCGGCTCCCTCGCCGCGGAGCCAGTCATGCGCGTCGGCCGCTCTCTCGACCGACATCCAGGAGCGATCCGATGACAGCTCAGCAGCCCAGCCGCATGCCGTTCCAGCGCTATCAACCCTTCGAGCCGATCCGGCTGACCGACCGCACCTGGCCCGACCAGGTCATCACCAAGGCCCCGCGCTGGTGCGCCGTCGACCTGCGCGACGGCAACCAGGCGCTGATCGACCCGATGGACGCCCACCGCAAGCTCCAGATGTTCGAGCTGCTGGTCCGGATGGGCTACAAGGAGATCGAAGTAGGCTTCCCCGCCGCCTCCCAGACCGACTTCGACTTCGTACGCCAGATCATCGAAGAGGGCCGGATCCCCGACGACGTGGTGATCCAGGTGCTGACCCAGGCCAGGCCCGAGCTGATCGAGCGCACCTTCGAGTCGCTGCGCGGCGCCAAGCAGGCCATCGTCCACCTCTACAACTCCACCTCCACGCTGCAGCGCCGCGTGGTCTTCGGCATGGACAGGGAAGGCATCACCGCCATCGCCGTCGAAGGCGCCAAACTTGTCAGGAAACTGGCCGAGGCCACCGACGTCGACGTCTTCTACCAGTACTCGCCCGAGTCGTTCACCGGCACCGAGCTGGAGTACGCCATCGAGGTCTGCGACGCGGTCAACGAGGTGTGGCAGCCCACCCCCGACCGCAAGGTGATCATCAACCTGCCGGCCACGGTCGAGATGGCCACCCCCAACGTCTACGCCGACCAGATCGAGTGGATGCACCGCAACCTGCGGCACCGCGACTCGATCATCCTGTCGCTCCACCCGCACAACGACCGCGGCAGCGCCGTCGCCGCCGCCGAACTGGGCTACATGGCCGGCGCCGACCGCATCGAAGGCTGCCTGTTCGGCAACGGCGAACGCACCGGCAACGTGTGCCTGGTCACCCTCGGGATGAACCTGTTCTCCCAGGGCGTCGACCCCGAGATCGACTTCAGCGACATCGACGAGATCCGCCGCGTCGTCGAATACTGCAACCAGCTGCCCGTCCACCCCCGCCACCCGTGGGGCGGCGAACTGGTCTACACCGCCTTCTCCGGCTCCCACCAGGACGCCATCAAGAAAGGCTTCGAACACCTGGAAGCCGACGCCGCGGCCGCGGGCATCCCGGTCGACGACCAGACCTGGGCCGTCCCGTACCTGCCCATCGACCCCAAGGACATCGGCCGCACCTACGAGGCCGTCATCCGGGTCAACAGCCAGTCCGGCAAGGGCGGCGTCGCCTACATCATGAAGGCCGACCACCAGCTGGACCTGCCGCGACGGCTGCAGATCGAGTTCTCCAAGGTGGTGCAGGCGCGCACCGACGCCGAGGGCGGCGAGATCACCCCCGCCCAGATGTACGCCATCTTCCAGGACGAATACCTGCCCACGCCCGGCAACCGCTGGGGCCGCCTCGGCCTCATGGCCCACCGCCACGACTCCACCGTCGACGAGAAGGTCCGCATCAACGCCGACGTCCGCGTCGAAGGCGAGATCCGCGAACTCGAAGGCATCGGCAACGGCCCCATCTCCGCCTTCATCGACGCCATCTCCGCCGCGGGCATCAAGGTACGCGTGCTGGACTACGTCGAACACGCCCTGAGCGCCGGCACCGACGCCAAGGCGGCCTCCTACCTGGAGTGCGACGTCAACGGCACAGTGCTGTGGGGGGTCGGCATCGACGCCAACACGACCACCGCCTCACTCAAGGCCATCATCTCCGCGGTCAACCGCGCATCCCGCTGACCGCTTCCCCACCGGCCCCGCACGACCTGCGGGGCCCCGGTGACCGGCGCACCGCCCACAAGGCCCGACGCCGCACCATTCCTCGACCGCGCCCCGCTGACCATGGGGGTGCGGTCGAGGTGTTTCACCGGGGGTTGAGGGCGCAGGCGTGGATGTGGCTGTAGCGCTTCTGGGCGATGCGCATGAGATCGGTCAGATCCTTCATGGCATCCCGGCCTTTGGCGACCTGCGTCAGATAAATATCGATCATGCGCTCTGTACCGCCGCAACGGAATTTCGCACTTACTTGGTACGGCTGCTCGGCCAATAGGCCTTCGGTCAGATAAGCGGCCATACCATCACCCAGATCGGCGGGAAGATCTACTCCTCCATGTCTTTTATAGATGGTAAGCCTGCCGTTGATCAGAGAATCGAGATGTCCTTTAGGCGTCCCAATGCCTTCCTGCATCCACCACACTTCCAGGAAGCGGGCATTGGTGTCGGTAGTCCGACAGTCACCATTTCTTTCATTGCCATCTGTTCTCTCATTCAGAGGCTCAGTAGAACCACTGACAAGCCGCAAAGCTTGCACCGGGATAAGCTTGCAGATGTATGGTGCAGAATCTTCGGCCGGTTGAGGAGTCGGGGCAGGTGTGGATAGGGCGAGGGGTTTGTTGGCGCAGGCCAGGGTGAGAACTGTCAGACCAGTCAGAAGAATGTATAGACGGACGTGTATCACTCATCACCGCCGGACGGGGAGCCGCTATCGTTGTCGAGACTCAGGTAGTCGTGCACCTTACCGACCCTTCGGAAAGCTTCTTCGAAGGTGCTGATGATTTCGCTGCTTCCGCCTGCCGTGCGAGCCCAAGCAAGATACTGGCCGTATTCTTGAGCAGACATCTCGGGAAATGGTTTGATCCGTGGCGGGTCGTTTATGGCGAAGGACGCACCTCCGAGATCCAGTCCATCGAGTGCCCCTTTACTCAGCAGAGCCGTGGCGATCATTTGCTCTGCCAGCCTCTCTGTTCCCAGCCGGTTGTCCGCCAACGTTCGGTACGTCTCGTCCAGTTCTCGGTGACTGGTGGACATCCGGAGGGCGACCTGCTCGGCGATCTGGTCGTATCCAATCCCGGCAAGCTGTTCGTACCCCCTGCCGATGATTTCCCCGAAGACTCCACCCGCCAAAATGCCTGCCTGTCTTGCGCCTGGCACCGGAATCAAGCCGATGGCATTCGCCACCATTCCCTTCAGCGCCTCATCGGCCTTCTTGTCGTCAAGTCCTTGAGCGATGAGCACCTGACGGCGGGACTCTACGATGTGATTGAAGAGGCTTGCCTGCTCCGTGGTCCGGTCCTTCAAGAACTGGATCGTGTCGGTTCTGTCGATCCGGCCGTTTCCGTTGAGATCGAACCTCCTCACGTCAGCTGCGGTGAAGCCGAACTCCTGTGCGCTGGAGATACTGAGCCCTACTGGAGGAACGGTGTCGAGTGCGGCGCGCATCTGTTCGGTCTGTGCTCTCGCCAGCGCCTCGAAGCCCTTGTCGTCGGAACCGGCCAGCACCAACGCGTACGACATGTCCTCAGGAGAAACGGCGTCCCAAACTGCGTGGTTCAGGTAGAGCCTGGACAGCTGGTCGATGTTGGCTGAGATGGCGCGGGCCAGCGGATAGCTCAAGGGAGCATATCGATCGAAGATCTCCCTATCTCTCATCTCCAGGTTGTCGCCGCCCCGCTGAAACGCCTCGCGGATCTCGTCCGAGGTGGTTTTGATCAGCTGGGCGGCCAGTTTCTTGCTGATCGAGTCCTGGCCGGTGGTCGCCGTGATGAGCATGCCGGAGATCGGTTCGTAGTCGTCCAGGTACCGGGACGCGCCCCACCGGGTCGTCAGCAGATAATCCAGCACGGATTCGTTCCACCCGGCCGGAGTATGGTCGAGCAGAGCGTGGGAAGCCTCCCGGCTGGACTTCGCGGCGTGGAACAGGTCCTCCACCATCGACGAGCTCTTCGTGACCAGCCCTCTTGTCGGGGCTCCCGGCCTCATCAGGGTGCCGAGGCCCAGCGAGCCGGCCAGGTCGACGATGGGAATCTGGGCGGTTCCGAAGGCGCGGCCCAGCGGGTCCTGGCTCGCCGCCCATGTGTCCTGGCGTTGTTCGCGCTCGTACACGATCACGTCGCGCCCGACGACCTCCATGAACTTCTTCGAGTACGGCGGCGTCCCGTCGTGCGCTCGCCAGATGAGCGCCTGGGCCTGGTATCCCAGGTACGTCCCGCCGTCGTCCGTCGCGTGCTGGGCCCGTCCTTCCCGCACCAGGTCGTCCAGGAATTCGTCACCCAGGTACGCGGGATTGTCCGGGTCGGTGCCCTTGGCGAGCGAGATGCTCAGCATGCTGAGGACGTTCCTGCTCGAGACGGCGAGCCGGGTTTTACGCTCGGAGTCGTCGCGGTTCATGGCGTCACGCAGCATCGTCGTGACCGAGCCGACCATCCGCGTGACCCCCCGGGCGCCGATCGCGGCGAGAAACGCGTTCACGAATTCCGGGTCGCCTGCTCTCGATACATATTTCTCCAGTTCTGCCAGTGCCTGCTCGTCACCCTCGGCGGCCCGCAGTGCGGCCCTACCGGCCACCGTGCCGTCCAGCAGGTCCTTGGCGTCCTCGAGCCGGTCGGGCATCTCTATGAAGCTTCCGGCGGAGGTGCTCCTGCCGAAGGCGGCCTTCTGGCGCTGCAACTCATGGACGAGCTGCTGCCGCCGCCTCAGGTCTTCGGCCTGGGTGGTGATCCGCCGGGCGAGTTCGCGCAGTCGCGCCGCCGGGGCGGTGTCGAGTCCGGCCCCACGCAGTTCGCGGTGCAGCGTGCGGGCCAGTTCTTCCAGCCGGCCCGCCGCTTCGGCGTGCTTGCTGGTCATCGTGTCGAACTCGGCCTGTTTGACCCCGCTGAATCCGCTCATGGCGTGTCCGGGGTCGAGGCCAGCTTCGCGTTGGCGCTGTGGACGGCCTGCTTGAGCATCGCCTGGAGTTCTCGCTGGTCGGCGTGGACCTGCGTGTCGAACCGGGCGCCGGTCGGTCCCACCCACGTGTCGCTCTCCATGAGGCGGCAGGAAGGCGTCAGCGCCCACCAGTGCTCGTCCGACAACCGCTGGATCCGCTCCGCAGCGGCCCGCATCGCGTCGCGATCGAGGTCAGCCACGATGTTCCCCTCGTACGGCTCGCTCCACCAGAACCCAGATCAGGAGGCGGCGTCCCCCATGTCGTTCAGACGGTAATCACCGTCACCTCATCAAAACAAGCGAAAGGACGCTGAAAGTATGAGAGCACCTAGGATTTATTCACAAATGTACGATTGCTCTGACTATCTCCATGGTCCGTGGAAGTGAACAGAGAGCGCCCATGTCAAAAAGCAAATCTGCCTCAAATGTTGAAGAACCCCGACCATATTCGTCGAATGCCACGAAAAGAGCTGAGCGATCGGATCGTGGACGCGGCCTCTCGTCGAACGCGCCATCGACGAACCGCGGACTCGGCCTGCGCGATGGCGGTCCCCGGCGAGCCCGGAGGAGCGGCGGCCGGGGGAGTCGCTCTGCCCGGGACTCGACCGCCTGATCAGTGCGACGACCAAATAGTGAACGTTGCGTTTCCTAAGAATCAGGCTTACCCTCCTTAGAGAACGAGCCGTTCTCTAAGGAGGAGTGACATGATCGTCGTGCTGACCGGGCTGATGCTCGCCATGCTGCTCGGCGCGCTCGATCAGACGATCATGACGCCCGCCCTGCCGTCCGTGGCCGGTGACCTCGGCGGGCTCGACCAGATGCCGACCGTGATCACCGCCTACCTGGTGGCCGCGACCGTCGTGATGCCGGTGTACGGCAAGCTCGGCGACCGGTTCGGCCGCAAGCCGCTGATGCAGATCGCCATCGTGGTCTTCGTGGCCGGAGCCGTGCTCTGCGCGACGGCGGCGACGATGCCGCAGTTCGTGGCGTTCCGCGCGGTGCAGGGGGTCGGTGGGGGCGGTCTGATGATCGGCGCCCAGGCCATCATCGGCGAGGTCGTCAGCCCTCGCGAGCGCGGCCGCTATCTCGGGCTGATCGGGGCCGCCTACGTGGTGGCCGCCGTCGGGGGACCGCTGGTCGGCGGGTTCCTCGTCGACACGGCGGGCTGGCGGTGGATCTTCGCCGTCTACCCGCCGCTGGGGCTGCTGGCCTTCGTGGTGCTCACCGTCACGCTGAAGCTGCCCAGACCCCGCTCGCGCGCCCCGGTCGACGTCGCCGGAGCGGTCACGCTCGGCCTGGCCGTCGTCGGCGTGGTCATGCTGGGCCAGACCCGCGAGCCCGCCTTCCTCGCGCTGACCGCTCTCGCCGTGGCGGCCTGGCTGGTCACCGCCCGCCGCGCCGCCGACCCGATCCTGCCGCTCCGGCTGTTCAGGGACCGGGCGTTCGCCGTGCCGGTGGCGGTCAGCCTGCTCATCGGGTTCGCGCTCTTCGGCACCGTCTCGTACATCCCCGCCTATGTGCGGATCGCGCACGGCGCCTCGGCCACCGGCGCCGGGCTGCTGGTCACCGCGCTCATGGCGGGGATGCTCACCACCACCGTCGTCTCCGGCAGGCTGATCACCAGGACCGGCAGGTACAAGGGCTACCCCGTGGCGGGCACCGCGCTCGCCGCGGCCGGGCTGGCCGCGCTGCCGCTGGCGGCCCCGGACCCGGCCGCGCTGGCCGGCGCGCTGCTGCTGATCGGGCTCGGGGTCGGGCTCGTCATGCAGGTCATGGTGCTGGCCGCGCAGAACGCGGTCGGCCACGCCGATCTGGGCGCGGCCACGTCGTCGGTGACGTTCCTGCGCCAGATCGGCGCCTCCGCCGGCGTCGCACTCGTCGGCGCGCTCATCACCTCGCGCCTCGCCGGCGGCCTGCCCGGCGCCGGCGACCGGCTGGACGCCGGCGCGCGCGCCGCCTTCGCCGAGGCCGTCCCACCGGTGCTCGCGGCCATGTCGCCGCTGCTCGGCGTGGCCTTCCTGCTCGCGCTGGCGCTGCCGGCGCGTCCTCTTCGCACCACCGCTCACGCCCAGGAGACCTCATGACACTCGTCGCCCCCCTGCGTTCGTTCGGCCGTGGCGACCTCGCCCTCGCGGGCGGGAAGGGAGCCAACCTCGGCGAGCTGATCGCGGGCGGTTTCCCCGTCCCCGGCGGGTTCGTCGTCACGACCGCCGCCTATGACCTGGTGGCCGCCGGAAACGTCACGCGCGCGTACTTCGACGACCTGGAGATGCCGGACGCCCTGCGCCGGGAGATCCTGACCGCCTACCGCGAGCTCGGCGCCGGGCCGGTGGCGGTGCGTTCGAGCGCCACCGCCGAGGACCTGCCCGGCGCCGCGTTCGCCGGGCAGCAGGACACCTATCTCAACGTGGTGGGCGAGGACGCGCTGATCGACGCGGTCCGCCGCTGCTGGGGCTCGCTCTGGTCCGAGCGCGCCGTCGCCTACCGCGACCGGCTCGGCATCGACCCGGCCGAGGTGCGCATCGCCGTCGTGGTGCAGCGCATGGTGGAGGCGGAGGCGGCGGGCGTGATGTTCACCGCCGACCCCGTCACCGGCGACCGCGGCAGGCTCGTCGTCGACGCCGGAACCGGCCTCGGGGAGGCGGTCGTCTCCGGCCTCGTCACGCCCGACCACTACGTGCTCACCCCTGAGGGGGAGATCGCCGAGTTCGCGCCCGGCCGGCGCGAGGTCGTGATCCGCGCCCTGGCGGGCGGCGGGGTCAGCCACGAGAGCGGCGCCGGCGCGCCCGGCACGCGCCTGCCCGGCAGTGTGCTGCGCGAGCTGGCCCGGCTCGGCACCGAGGCGGCCCGCCGCTTCGGCCGCCCCCAGGACATCGAGTGGACGTACGCGGACGGCGAGGTCAGCCTGGTGCAGGCCCGGCCGATGACCGCGCTGCCGCCGCCCCCGCTCGGCAGGCTCAACCCGCTCCGGCGCAGGCTCGCCACCATCCTGATGGAGTACGTGCCGGTCCGTCCCTATCCGATTGACATGTCCACCTGGCTGCCGCACGGGCCCGCCGGGCTCATGGGCACGGTGACGGGCCACTTCGGCCTGCGCGGCGCGTTCGAGGGGTTCCTCGAAGAGGAGGACGGGGTCGTCTACCGGCTGGTGCCGCCCCGCCCGCGCCCCGGGCCGAAGGCGCTCGTCGCGCCGTTCCTGATCGCCGCCAAGGCCCGCCGGTACGATCCCGCCCGGTGGACCGACGACCCGCGCTTCCCGCGCTATCTCGACGGCGTGCGCGCGCTCATGGCGCTCGACCTGGCCGCGCTGCCCTGGCCGGAGCTCGTCGGGACGCCGCGCCGGGTGCTGGCCGCCGTGCGGCCGGTGGCCGCGCTGCGCATCGACTACCTGCCCCGCAGCGGGCTGTCGCTGCTGCGGCTGCTCGTCGCGCTCAAGCTGCTCGGCCGGGCCGACCTGTTCGGCGACCTGATCGCCGGCGCCCGCACCCGCACCGGCGACGCGAACCTGGCCCTGGAGGAGCTGGCCGAGGAGGCCGCACGCACCGGCGCGCTCGACCGGGACCCGCTGCCCGAGGCGTTCGAGGTCAGGTTCCGGGAGTTCCTCGCCGAGTACGGCCACAGGGAGGGCGCCAGCCCGTTGCTCGTCACCCCGCCGACCTGGGCTGACGCGCCGGAGACCGTGCTCGGCCTGGTCCGGGTGCTGGCCGCGGGGCCGCCCCGGCCCGCGGGGGGCGACGACGTGCTGGACCGGCTGCTCGCCCACCCGCGGCTGCGAGGCGGTCGCGGACGGGACAGGATGGTGCGCAAGGTGCAGGCCGCCCGGGCCGGCGTCGCCTTCCGCGAGGACAGCCACTTCGTCTTCACGCTGCCGCTGCCCGTGCTGCGCCGGTCCATCGTGGAGATCGGCCGCAGGCTGCGCGACGCGGGCGTGCTCGACACCCCCGAGGACGTCTTCCATCTCAGGCTGGAGGAGCTGGAGGAGATCGGGGACGTGGCCGCGCTGGGCGACGCGCACGCCCGGCGGCTGCGGGCCGCCGTGACCGCGCGGACCGCCCGGCGTGAGGAGCTCGCCGGGGTGCGGCTCATCGACCCGAGGGCCGTCTTCCCCGCCCGCGAGACCGCCGACGCGCTCGTCGCCGGAACCCCCGCGAGCGCCGGCACCGCCACCGGGCCGGTCACCGTCGTCCGCGACCCGTCGGAGTTCGGCAAGCTCCGCGGCGGCGACGTGCTGGTCTGCCCCTACACGAATCCGTCGTGGACGCCGCTGTTCCAGCGCGCCGCCGCGGTGGTCGTCGACACCGGCGGCCTCGCCTCCCACGCCGCGATCGTGGCCAGGGAGTACGGCATCCCCGCCGTCATGGGCACCGGCGACGGCACCGCGGCGCTGGCCGACGGGCAGCGGGTCACCGTGGACGGCGACGCGGGCGTCGTCACGGCGGCTGGATAGGATGACGGAGATGGTCACCGACCACCGCAAACTGCCGCGCCGCCGGGGCGAGGAGCTCGCCTCCGCGATCTACCGGGCGACGCTCGACGAGCTGGCCGAGAGCGGCTACGCCAAGCTGACCATGGAGCGCGTGGCCGAGCGGGCCAGGGCGAGCAAGGCGTCGCTCTACCGCCGCTGGCCCACCCGCGTCGCCCTGGTCATGGACTCGGTCTATCATTCGCTGCCGGACGTGTCGGAGGTCCCCGACACCGGCAGCCTCCGCGGCGACCTGCTGGCCCTGCTGCGCGGTATGGCCGACATCCTGGCCGGCCCGGCGGGCGAGGCGATGCGCGGCCTGCTCGCCGAGGCGCTGGGCGACGAGGCGGGGGGCCGCGCCTTCAGGGAGAACTCCCAGGGCGCGGGCCGGAAGATGATGGCCGAGATCGCCCGGCGCGCCGTCGAGCGCGGCGAAATCTCCCGGGAGGCGGCCCTGCCGCTCCGCCTCGACACCGGTCAGGCCCTGCTGCGGCAGCACTTCCTCTTCCAGGGGCCGCCCATCCCCGACCGGCTGGTGGTCGACATCGTGGACGAGGTCATGGTCCCGCTGCTGACCCGCTAGTGCAGGCCCATGACGGCGGCCATGGTGCGCATCGAGTGGTCGAAGGCCGTGTGCCGGTCCTCGACGGCGTTGTTCAGCTGGCCGAACAGTTCGAGGCTGAGCCAGCCGTACATCGCGCTCCATGATGTGAGCGCCCGGAGAACCAGCGCGTCCGGCACGCCGGCCATGATGACGCGCATGTTCTCCCCGTCGGCCACGAGCGTGGCGGGCGGTGGCGGGCCGAGCGGCGGCGGGTCGGCGGCGCCCGCCTCGACGGCGTCCCGCAGGATGGTGGAGAGCACCGTCACGTCGCGCAGCCGGGCCGGGACGGTGTCCCGCGGCGCTTCGTAGCCGGGCACCGGTGAGCCGTAGAGGAGCGCGTACTCGTGCGGGTGGGCCAGCGCCCAGTCACGCGCGCCGTGGCAGGCCGCCAGCCAGCGGCCGAGGAAGTCGTCGCGCGGGCGGGCGGCCTCGGCGCGCTCCACGGCCTCGCCGAGCGCGTTGTAGCCGTCGATGATCAGCGTGGTGAGCAGGTCGTCCCGGCTCGGGAAGTAGCGGTAGATCGCCGACGAGACCATGCCCATCTCGCGGGCGACCGCGCGCAGTGACAGCCCGCCCGCCCCCTCGGTGGCCAGCCGGCGGCGGGCGATGTCGGCGATCTCCCTGGTGAGCTCGGCTCTGACGCGCTCTCGCGCCGTTCGGCTCGCTGTCATGCGCGGCACGTTACCAGAGCAAGCGCCAAAAATGAGAGCACTGCTCTTGACGATCGGTGCTCTCCTGAGAGAGCATCGCTCTCATACGAGAACGGCAATCACAGCGCCGTCCTCCACATCGTCCGGAAGCAGGCTGATCATGAGCAGACACGTCGTCGTGGGTTCCGGCCAGGTCGGTACGCACCTGGCACGCAAGCTCCTCGACCGGGGTCACGAGGTCACCGTCGTGACCCGCTCCGGCAGCGGCCCCGAGGGAGCCCACAAGATCGCGGCCGACGTCGCCGACCGGCGCCGCCTCGCCGAGATCACCAAGGGCGCGGACGTCCTCTACAACTGCGTCAACCCGCGCTACCACCGCTGGCTCACCGACTGGCCGCCGATGGCCGCGTCGTTCCTGGAAGCGGCCGAGACCTCGGGGGCGGTGCTGACGATCCTCGGCCCTCTCTACTCCTACGGCCCGGTCACCGGCCCGATGACCGAGGACCTGCCGCTCGCCTCCGCCGACCCCAAGTCCCGGGTACGGGCCCGCATGTGGGAGGACGCGCTGGCCGCGCACCGGGCCGGCCGGATCCGGGTGACCGAGGTGCGCGGCTCCGACTACTTCGGCCCCGGCGCCACCGACCAGTCCCACCTGGGCACGCGGTTCGTGTCCCCGCTCAAGGCCGGCAGGACCATCCCGGTGGTGTGGCCGCTCGACGTCCCGCACAGCTGGACGTACCTGCCCGACGTGGCTGAGGCGCTGGCCGTCGCGGGCGGCGACGAGCGGGCATGGGGGCGGCCGTGGCACGTGCCGACCGCGGAGCCGATGACGTTCCGCCAGGTGGGGGAGCGGATGGCCCGGCTGCTCGGCCGGCCGGCGCCGAGGATGGTGCACGTCCCGTGGCCGCTGGTGCGGGCGGCGGGGCTGGTCCAGCCGATGATCGGGGAGCTGCGGCACGTCCGCTACCAGTTCACCGCGCCGTACGTGCTCGACTCCTCGGCCTTCCAGCGGACCTTCGGCGTCTCGCCCACCCCCGTCGACGAGGCGTTCAAGGCTACGCTCGACGCGTGAGAACTGCCATGATCGGCCTCGGCGACATCGCGGAGAAGGCCTACCTGCCGGTGCTGGCCGCCCACCCCGGGATCGAGCTGCACCTGTGCACCCGCGACCAGGCCAGGCTGCGCCGCCTCGGCGACGCCTACCGGATCGACCGGCGCTCCGCGACGGTGGACGAGGTCGTCAAGGCAGGGGTGGACGCGGCGTTCGTGCACGCGGCGACCCCCGCCCACCCCGAGATCGTGGAGACGCTGCTGACGGCGGGGGTGCACGTGTACGTGGACAAGCCGCTGGCCGACAACCTGGCCGACTGCGAGCGGCTGGCCGAGCTGGCCCGCGCCGAGGGGCGGTCGCTGATGGTGGGCTTCAACCGCCGGCGCGCGCCCGGCTATACCGCGCTGGCCGGGCTGCCCCGCCACCTGGTGCTGATGGAGAAGAACAGGGAGCGCCAGCCAGGCGTCCCGCGCCAGGTGGTCTTCGACGACTTCGTCCACGTCGTCGACACGCTGAGGTTCCTGGCGCCGGGCGAGGTCACCGGCTCCCGGTTCCGCACCCGGGTGAACGGCGACGGGCTGCTGGAGCACGTCGTGCTGGAGCTGTCCGGCGACGGCTTCACCGCCATCGGCGTGATGAACCGGGTGAGCGGGGCCGCGGAGGAGAGCTGCGAGGTGATGGGGGACGGCGTCAAGCGCCGCGTGGTCAACCTCGGCGACGTGATCGACTACGCGGGAGGCGAGACGCTGCGGCGGCGGCCCGACTGGGTGCCGGTCGCCCGCCAGCGCGGCATCGAGGCGATCTGCCGGGAGTTCCTCGCCGCCGTCGCCGAAGGCCGCCTGATCACGGCCGACGACGCCCTCGTCACCCACGCCCTCTGCGAGGAGATCGTCAGCTCGATCGGCTCATGACGCGGTCCGCCTGCTCGTACATCCGGGTGAACGGCGTGCCGCCGAGCCGGCTGAGCACGGTGAAGCCCTTGGCGTCGTGCAGCGGGCTGGAGGAGGAGACGACGCCGGCCACCGCGCCCTCGTACAGGGCGGGGCCGCCGCTGCCGCCGGACGCCGCGTGGCAGTTGCGCGTCACCAGCACGCCCGGCCCGTCCTCGGCGCCCTCCACCGCGTCGCCGACGCAGTGGTACATGCGGTCGCCCGGATACCGCCTGCCGCCGGGGTAGCCGAGGAGTTCGAGCCCGCGCAGCGAGGTGCCCCTGCCGGTCGCCAGGGTGCGCAGCCCGCGCCCGGTCACGTCCTCCAGCCGGCCGCGCCGCTTGGCGGCCACCCCGACCAGTCCGACGTCGTACGGCAGCAGGTCGGGCCCGAACGAGCGGCCCCGCCAGCGGGACGGCACCCACGTCCGCACCACCGGCCACACGCCGTGCAGCGGCCGGCCCTCGTCGTAGCCGGGCAGGAAGACCAGCTGCTCCAGCGTCCGGCCGCGGTCGCGCAGGCAGTGCGCGGCCGTCAGCACCAGGCTGCGGCTGCGCGAGCGCAGCACGGTGCCGCCGCACATCACGCGTTCGCCCGTCGCGCGGTCGCGGCCGACCAGCACCCCGGTGAGCCGGTGCGCGCCGGTGAGCGGGCGCGGCACCGGGGCGTAACCGAGCCGGTCGCCGTGCGGCGTGAGCACCTTGCGCGCCGGGATGTTCCGCTGCGGAGCCTCGGCGGCGCCGGAGGGTTCGAGCAGGGCCAGACAGAGCACCAACCTCAACACCCACCTACTTCTAGCAGGAAACGATCAGCGCTCTGATCTGCGACATCATTGTTTACCCAACCTGGGTACTGTTCATTCGCCCGGCAGGCCGGCGGCCACCTCCACCGGTGGTGCGAGGAGGTGGCCGCGGGCCCCCTACGCCTGCTCTACGGGTAGAGGCCGCGCATGCGGTGGGCCTCGGCGACGCGGCCGACGCCGATGACGTGCGCCGCTTCGCGCAGGGTGAGGTCGCGTTCGGCGGCCACGGACTTGACCTCGCCGAACGCGCTCTCCATCAGGTCGCGCAGCTTGCGCTCGATCTGGCTCTCGGTCCAGGAGCAGGCCTGGATGTTCTGCACCCACTCCAGGTACGACACGATCACGCCGCCGGCGTTGGCCAGGATGTCGGGCACCACCAGTGTGCCGTTCGCGCCCAGGATGCGGTCGGCCTCCGGCGTGGTGGGGCCGTTGGCCCCCTCCACGATCATCCGGGCGCGCACCCGCGGCGCGTTCGCCTCGGTGATGGCGCCCTCCAGGGCGGCCGGGACCAGCAGGTCGACGTCCAGCTCCAGCAGCTCGTCCAGGCCGAGCGCGTCGGCGTGGCGGTAACCGCGCACCTGGCCGGTCTCGGCGACGTGGGCCCGCAGCGCGGGGACGTCGAGCCCGCCCGGCGCGTACACGGCCCCGGTCACGTCGGAGACCGCGACGACCTTGCAGCCGGCGTCGGCGAGGTACTGCGCGGCTCCGGCGCCCACCTTGCCGAAGCCCTGCACGGCGGCCGTGACGCCCTCCGGCGAGCGGCCGAGCGCGCACAGGGCGGCGATCTGCACGCCGCGCGAGGTGGCGCCGGCCCGGCCGAGCGAGCCGCCGAGCGGCATCGGCTTGCCGGTGACCACGCCGGGCACCGCGTATCCGGCGTTCACGCTGTAGGTGTCCATGATCCAGGCCATGGTCTGCTCGTCGGTGCCGACGTCGGGGGCCGGGATGTCCTTCTCCGGGCCGATCAGCGGCAGGATCTCGTTGACGTAGCGGCGGGTGAGCCGTTCCAGCTCGTTGGTGGTGTAGCGGGCCGGGTCCACGGCCACGCCGCCCTTGGCGCCGCCGTACGGGATGCCGACCAGCGCGCACTTCCACGTCATCCACATGGCGAGCGCGGTGACCTCGTGGATGTCGATGGCCGGATGGAAGCGGATGCCGCCCTTGGCGGGACCGCGCGAGACATTGTGCTGGACCCGGTAGCCTTGAACGACGTCCATGCCGCCGTCCTCGCGGCGGACGGGCACCGCGACGGTCAGCGACCGGCGCGGCGTGGCGAGCATGGTGCGGAGCCCGTCGTCGAGCCCCAGCCGCTCGGCCGCGCCGTCAAGCTGGAAGAGAGCGGATGCGAGGGCCTCGCGGCCCGCGGTGATCTGTGCCGGCGTCGTTGACGGCACCATGACACTCATGGAGAGCTTCCTCCTGTTACGTACGCCATATATGGGGTAAAGGCGCCGTTGCCTTTAACCGTTTTGGGCGTTCTTGTACGGATTATCATAGGGTGAGGGAATAGATAATGTGTGATCCCCGTAAGATCCAAGCTGCTGATCCAGATGCCTGGAAGGTGCCACTCTGGCAGGCTTGTGGCCCGGAGTGTGCCGAACTGTCGAAGCGGAGGGTGTAATGCCCGCACTGGTGGTCGGGCCGATGTTGCGTTACGTCGATTCTGCCAGCGCCTCGATCTTCGTGGAGACCGATGAGCCGTGCACGGTCGCCGTCGAGGCATCCGGCAGGTCTTTCGAGTCGGCGACCTTCACGGTGCACGGCCATCATTACGCGATCGTCGACATGACAGAGCTTTCCCAGAATGTCGACTCCTATGCCGTCACCCTCGACGGCGCGCGGGTCTGGCCGCTGGAAGGCCGTCCGCCCAGCCGGATCCGGCTCATCCCGCCCGAGGGCCCCTCGCGCCTGCTGTTCGGCTCCTGCCGCACGACCGCGCCGCACGAGACCGCGAGCGTCCTCATCCACGGCTACGACGTGCTGCGCTCCTACGGCTGCCATCTGGCCGAGGCCGGCGAGGAGGAGTGGCCGGACCTGCTGCTGCTCCTCGGCGACCAGGTCTACGCCGACAGCCCTTCGGCCGAGATGTTGCAGTTCATCCGCGAGCGCCGCGACACCGAGCCGAAGAACGAGATCGCCGACTTCGAGGAGTACGCCGAGCTCTACCGCAGGGCCTGGACCGACCCGGACATCCAGTGGCTGCTGTCCACCGTCTCCAGCGCGATGATCTTCGACGACCACGATCTGCGCGACGACTGGAACACCTCGCAGACCTGGCGCCGGCAGATGGCGGAGACCGGCTGGTGGAGCCGCAGGGTGATCGCCGGGCTCGGCGCCTACTGGATCTACCAGCACCTGGGCAACCTGTCCCCGCAGGAGCGGGCCGCCGACCCCCTCCTGAGCAAGCTGGTCGACGGCGGCGACGGCGCGGCCGAGCTCGACGCCTTCGCCGCGCAGGCCGACGCCGAGCCGAGCAGCAACCGGTGGAGCTACTCCCGCGACCTCGGCCATGCCCGGCTCATCATGATCGACACCAGGTGTGCCAGGCAGCTGACGCCGGGCGACCGGCGCATGCTCGACCCCCTCGAATGGGCCTGGCTGGAGGAGGAGGTCGCCAAGCCCGCCGAGCGCCTGATCATCGGCTCGTCGATCCCGTTCCTGCTCCCCGAGGGCGTGCACGGCGTGCAGAACTGGAACGAGGCCCTGTGCGACGGCGCCTGGGGCCCGACCGTGGCCCGCATGTCCGAGACCTTCCGCCAGGCCGTCGACCTGGAGCACTGGGCGGCCTTCCGGCGCTCGTTCGAGGACCTGTCCAAGCTGCTCGCCGAGCTGGACAAGCCGGTGCTGATCCTCTCCGGCGACGTCCACTACTCCTACGTCGCCAAGGCCCGCACCAGCCCGATCTACCAGATCGTCTGCTCGCCCATCCGCAACCCGCTCAGCCGCCTGCTGCGCTGGGCCAACGTGTTCACCCAGTTCGGCATCGCCACGCTGATCGGCGGCCTGCTGGCCCGCTCGGCCAGGCTGCCCAGGCCGCCCTTCCGCTGGAAGATCATCAAGGGTCCGTGGTTCCAGAACGCGATGGCCGCCCTCACCTTCCCCGGCGCCGAGGCCACCTGGTACGAGTCCACGGGCGACGACGTGAGGAAGGTCGACACCGTACGGCTCCAATGACAGCGGGCGCGGCGTCCCCGGCTCACCGGCCGGGCACGCCGGCGCCCACGGGTCAGCGCAGGGAGCCGATCGTCTCGGCGAGCCGGTCGAGGGCCCAGTGGAGGTCCTCCTCGGAGATGACGATCGGCGGCGCCAGCCGGATCGTCGACCCGTGCGTGTCCTTGGCCAGCACGCCCCGCGCCATCAGCGCCTCCGACACCTGCCGGCCGCCGGCCAGCGACGGGTCGACGTCGACACCGGCCCACAGGCCGCGTCCGCGCACCGTCACCACGCCGTGGCCGACCAGCTCGCGCAGCCGCGCGTGCATGATCACGCCCAGCTCGGCGGCCCTGGCCTGGAACTCGCCGGTCCTGAGGATCTCCACGACCGCGTTGCCGACCGCGCAGGCGAGCGGGTTGCCGCCGAACGTGGACCCGTGCTGTCCCGGCCTGACCACTCCCAGCACGTCCCGGTTGGCCGCGACCGCCGACACCGGCACCACGCCGCCGCCGAGCGCCTTGCCCAGCACGTACATGTCGGGCACCACGCCCTCGTGGTCGCAGGCGAACGTCTCGCCGGTGCGGCCCAGCCCCGACTGGATCTCGTCGGCGATCATCAGCACGTTCTGCTCGGTGCAGATCTCGCGCACCTGGGTGAGGTAGCCGTCCGGCGGCACCAGCACCCCGGCCTCGCCCTGGATGGGCTCGACCAGCACCGCGACCGTGTTGTCGTCGATGGCCGAGCGGACCGCGTCGGCGGAGCCGTACTTCACCACGGTGAAGCCCGGGGTGTAGGGGCCGTAGTCGGCGCGGGCGTCGGGGTCGGTGGAGAAGCTGATGATCGTGGTGGTGCGGCCGTGGAAGTTGTCCTCCATCACCACGATGTTGGCCTTGTCGCGTTCGACGCCCTTGACCAGGTAGCCCCACTTGCGGGCGACCTTGATGGCGGTCTCCACGGCCTCGGCGCCGGTGTTCATCGGCAGGATCATGTCCTTGCCGGTCAGGTCGCCCAGTCCTGCACAGAACCGGGCGAACTGGTCATGGTAGAAGGCCCGGCTGGTCAGCGTCAGCTGCCTCAGCTGCTCCTGCGCCGCCGCGAGGATCTTCTCGTTGCCGTGGCCGAAGTTGAGCGAGGAGTAGCCGGACAGGAAGTCCAGGTAGCGCCTGCCCTCGACGTCGGTGACCCAGGCGCCGTGCGCCTCGTGGAGCACCACGGGCAGCGGATGGTAGTTGTGGGCGCTGCGGAGTTCGCTTGTCTCGATCAGCTCTGCGCTGGTGGTCATGTCAGTTCTCCCCCCTGATCTCGAGTGTGCAGCACTTGGGGCCGCCACCCGCCTTGCGCAGTTCCGACAGGTCGACCGGAACCACCTCGTACCCTCGCCTCTTGAGCTCAAGCTGAAGGTCGCCCGCCTCGGCGTTGATCACCACGTTGACGCCGTCGCTGACCGCGTTGAGCCCGAGCACCGCGGCGTCGTCCCCGGTGGCGAGCACCGCGTCGGGGAACAGCCGCCCCAGCACCTCGCGGCTGCCCGCCGAGAACGCGTCGGGGTAGTAGGCGACGTTGCGTCCGTCGAGCGGGAACAGCGCGGTGTCGAGGTGGTAGAAGCGCGGGTCCACCAGCCGCAGCGAGACCACCGGGCGGCCCAGGAACTCCTGTGCCTCGTGATGGGCCCCCACCCGGGTACGGAAGCCGGTGCCGGCCAGGATCAGCTCGTCCATGGCGAGGAAGTCGCCCTCACCCTCGTTGACGTGCTCGGGCGCCAGCGTGGGGTAGCCGCGCTCGGCGAACCAGCGCAGGTAGGCCGGCCCCTCCGCGGCCCGCTGCGGGAACGCGAAGCGGGCGCCGTACACGCGGCCGCCCACGACCAGCGCGCCGTTGGCCGCGAACACCATGTCGGGCAGGCCCACGACCGGCTCGATCAGGCTCACCTCGTGGCCGAGGCTCTCGTACGCCGCTTTGAGGCTCTCCCACTGCCGCATCGCCACGGCGCGGTCGGCGCCCGCCGCGGGATCCATCCACGGATTGATCGCGTACTCGACCGCGAAGTGCTCCGGCGGGCACATGAGAAAGCGTTTGGGCATGCACGACTCCGTCGTCTTCGAGCAGGGGATTTCCCCATGTCAGGGGACGAGGCACAGCCTAGGAACGCCCTGCGCGCAGCCGGAAGGGGGTGGGGTTGCGTGGACGCGCGGATTCGTTGCGAGTATCAGCCCGGGACAGGCGATCCGTTGCGCGGCTCCGGCAGATTGGCGCCGGGCGGGCTGTCGACCAGTCTCGACAGCACGATCGCGCTCTTCGTCCGCACCACGAACGGCTCCGCGGCGATGCGCTCGATCACCCGCTCCACGTGCCGCACGTCGGTCGCCCTGATGTGCAGCAGCGCGTCCGCCTCGCCGGTGATCGTCGCCGCTCCCACCACCTCCGGATGGCGGGCCACGGCCAGCGCGATGTCGGACGGCTTCGTCTTGCCCTGGCAGAACAGCTCGACGTACGCCTCGGTCGTCCAGCCCAGCGCGGCCGGCGCGACCATGGCGCTGAACCCGGTGATCGCGCCGCTCTCGCGCAGCCGGTCGACCCGGCGCTTCACCGCCGACGCGCTCAGGCCGACGTCATGCCCGATCTCGGCGTAGGTCGCCCGGGCGTCGTCGACGAGCGCGGCGATGATGTCACGATCCAGCCGGTCCAGTTCCACGGGCTCTGTATACCGCCTGGGCCGTGTGGCGCGCGACGATCTATCGGGGCAGACTGGCCACTTCAGCCAGGCACGGGGAGTTGGACGAGTGATGAGCAGAGGGACGTTCCCTGACGGGTTCGTGTGGGGTGTGTCGACGTCCGCGTACCAGATCGAGGGCGCGCACGCGGAGGACGGCCGGGGGCCGTCCATCTGGGACGCCTTCTCCGACGCGCAGGACGCCTGCGACCACTACCACCGCTACCCCGGCGACGTGCGCCTGATGAAGGACCTCGGCGTGAGCGCCTACCGGTTCTCGGTCAGCTGGCCGCGGGTGCTGCCCACGGGCTCCGGCCAGGTCAACGCGGCCGGGCTCGACTTCTACGAGCGGCTGGTCGACGAGCTGCTCGCGGCCGGCATCACCCCGTACGCGACCCTCTACCACTGGGACCTGCCGCAGGCGCTGGAGGACGAGGGCGGCTGGCCGGAGCGCGACACCGCGCTCCGCTTCGCCGACTACGCCAGGACCGTGCACGGGAGGCTGGGAGACCGGGTGCACACCTGGTTCACGCTGAACGAGCCGTGGGTGGCCGCGTTCCTCGGCTACGGCTCCGGGGTGCACGCGCCCGGCCGGCGGTCGCCCGCCGACGCCTTCCGCGCCGCCCACCACATGCTGCTCGGGCACGGCCTGGCCGCCTCGGCGCTGCGCTCGGCCGGCGCGGCCAGGGTCGGCGCCGTGCTCAACTTCGCGCCCGTGATGACCCCCGGCCAGGTCACCGACCCGGGCCGGCAGCTGTCGCAGGAGGACGCCGACGCGGTCGCCAGGATCGACGACCTGGTCCACGGGCAGTTCCTGGAGCCCATGCTGCGCGGCCGCTACCCCGAGCGGCTGCTCAAGGTCGTGGAGTCCGCCGCCGGGCTCGGCCACGTCCGCGACGGCGACCTGGCCGCCATCGCCCAGCCGCTCGACCTGCTCGGCGTCAACTACTACGCGCCCAGCGTGGTGCGCGCCCAGCCGGGCCAGCTCGCCGACCCGGCCTACCCGGGCAGCGACGGCGTGCTGTTCTGCACCGTGCCGACCGCGGTGACCGCGATGGGCTGGCCCATCGTGCCCGGCGCGCTCACCGTGCTGCTGCGCCGCCTGGCCCGCGAGTACCCGGACCAGGAGCTGATGATCACCGAGAACGGGGCCGACTTCGTCGACACCGTGACCGGCGACGGCATCCACGACGTGGACCGCGTCAGCTTCCTCGAAGAGCACCTGCGGGCCCTGCTCGCGGGCCTCGGCGAGGGCGCCAAGGTCCGCGGCTACCTGCTGTGGTCGCTGCTCGACTGCCACGAGTGGGCCGACGGCTACCAGCGCAAGTTCGGCATCGTGCACGTCGACTTCGCCACCCAGCGGCGGCGGCTGAAGGACAGCGCGCTGTGGTACCGCGACGTGGCGCGCCGCAACGGCCTGGCCGACAGCCGGCCCAGGCGGCCCACGCTGGAGACGGTCGCCGCCCGGGCCAAGGTCTCCCGCGCCACCGTGTCCCGCGTCGTCAACGGCGACGCCGCGGTCAGCCCCGAGGTCCGCGAGAGCGTCCTGCGCGCCGTCAAGGAGCTCGGCTACGTGCCCAACGCGGCCGCCCGCAGCCTCGCCACCCGCCGCACCGACACGGTCGCGCTCGTCCTGTCCATCCCGCGCCGGGACGACGCGCTCACCGCCGCCGTCGTCCAGTACGTCACCAGCGTCCTGGAAGGGGCCGGCAAGCAGATCACGCTCATGCTCGCCGACACCCCCGAGAGCCACCGCCGCATCGCCGGGCACGTCGAGGCCCGGCTGGCCGACGGGGTGGTGCTGCTCCCGACGGACGGGGCCGACCCGCTCGCCGAGCGGCTCGCCCGCACCGACGTGCCGCTCGTCCTGCTCGGCCGCCCCGCGATCAGCTCGCTCGTGCCGTACGTGGACGCCGACAACGCCGGCGGCGCCGCCGCGGCCACCGAGCACCTGCTGCGGCAGGGGAGGCGGCGCATCGGCCTCATCTGCGGCCCCACCCACCTGGTCGCCGTCCAGGACCGCCTGGCCGGGCACCGTGACGCGCTGCGGCGGGCCGGGTTACTGCCGCACGTCGCGCTGGCGGACGACACCGCCGGGTCCGGCGTGGCGGCCCTGGCCCGGCTGCTCGCCGACGAGCGCCGGCTGGACGCCGTCCTCGCGACCTCCGACCACCTGGCGATCGACGCGCTCAGGGGCGCGGCCGAGGCCGGGCGTCGGGTGCCGGACGACCTGGCGGTCGTGGGCTTCGGCGACATCGAGGCGGCCGCGTACACCACGCCCGCGCTGACCACCGTGCGGACGTCCCCGACCGAGCAGGCCATGGCGCTGGCCCGGCTGCTGCTGTCGCGGCTGGAAGGCCGGCACACCACGGCTGTGGTGCTGCCGGCCAGGCTGGTGACGCGCTCCAGCGCCTGACCGGCATCGGCGGCATCGCCGGCATCGGCGGCATGGCGCGGCCGGGCAGGCGCGAGGCCCGTCCTGCGGCAGGACGGGCCTCGGCGGGGGGTTCTAGTTCGTGGAGAAGGTGAACCAGTTGACGTTCACGAAGTCGGCCGGCTGGCCGCTGCTGAACGTCAGGTAGACGGTGTGCTTGCCGGTCGTCGGCGTGATGTTGGCCGGGACCGTCCGCCAGCTCTGCCAGCCGCCGGTGTTCGCCAGCGCGAAGTCGCCGATCGGCGTCGCGGTCGGGCTGCCGAGCCGCACCTGGACGAGCCCGCTCACGCCGGCCGCCGCCCCGGACGCGACCCTGGCCTTGAACTGCCCTGCGGGCGTGGAGCCGAAGTCGACGTTGTCGAAGCGGAGCCAGTCGCCGTTGCCGATGCTGCCGACGTTCTGCCCGCCGCCGGTGTCGGTGGTGGTCTCGGTGATGGTGCCGGACTGGGCGCTGCGGCGCTCGGCCTGGATGGTGGAGCGCGCGTCGAACCCGTCACCGGGCGGGTCGGTCGGCGGGTCGGTCGGCTGGGTGCCGGTGCCGCTCTGCCACACCGCCACGTAGTCGACCAGCATCGGCCGGCCGGGCACGGTGGCGGCGGTCGGCGTGCCGAAACCCGCCACGCCGTTCGGGAAGGCGCCGCCCATGGCCACGTTCAGCAGCAGGAAGTATCCGGCGTGGCCGGTCATGTTGTTCCACGTGGTGGCGTCGAACTGCGACTGGCTCAGGCTGAAGAACTGCTGGCCGTCGACGTACCAGCGCAGCTGGTTGGGGGTGACGCTG
Organism: Nonomuraea sp. CA-218870; assembly: GCF_050936535.1. Classification (NCBI taxonomy): domain Bacteria; kingdom Bacillati; phylum Actinomycetota; class Actinomycetes; order Streptosporangiales; family Streptosporangiaceae; genus Nonomuraea; species Nonomuraea sp. CA-218870. The sequence continues at coordinate 2,696,235 of NZ_JBNJMN010000001.1, forward strand.
CGGTCCCACTCGAAGCGGTAGGTGTGGAAGGAGGACTGGCAGGTCGAGCCGGGGCAGGCGCGGCTGGCGCCCAGGCCCTGGGTCTCGTTGCACGGGCCGCCGGGGTTGACGCCGCAGTGGAGCACGGCCCAGACGCTGTTGAGGCCGTTGACGTTCTCCATGATGTCGAACTCGCCGATGGCCGGCCAGTTCCAGTAGTTGCCCCGGTAGGGGGAGCCGAGCGCCCAGAACGCCGGCCAGTAGCCGAGGGCGGCGTCGCCGGTGACGTTCGGCATCTGGATGCGGCCTTCGATGCGCAGGATGCGCCCGTCGGCGGGCTTGAAGTCGGAGCGCCGGGTCTCGACACGGGCGGAGGTCCACTCGCCGTTGGAGGCGCGCAGCGGGGTGATGCGCAGGTTGCCGGTGCCGTCGAGGCTCAGGTTGGCCGGGTTGGACGTGTAGTTCTGGATCTCACCGGTGCCCCAGTTGGCGGGGCCGCCCGGATAGCCGTGGCCGGTGTCGATGATCCAGTTGTTGGACGAGGGGAGCGAGCCCGACGAGCCGTTGAAGTCGTCGGCCCAGACCAGCGACCAGCCGGCGGGGGTGGCGGGGACGGAGGCGGCGGCGGTGGTGGCGGTCTGGACCAGCAGGCCGCCGAGGACGGCCAGCGCGGCGGCGACCGCCGCGACCCGGCGGCGCGTCCGGGACGGTGGTGAAGTCATCACTGCTCCTGGGGGGAAGGGAGACCGATGGAGAGAGCGCTCTCACGCCGAACGAAAACACACTCCATTACCCGTTGTCAACAATCCGCACCACGAGCGGCACGCGATGGTGAGCGGCCACCGGCCGGAAAGAGAGAGCGCTCTCCGCATCGGAGAAGACGGGCGCCGCCGCGCCTCGGCGATCCGCTCGCGGGCGCGGGCCCGTACGTCAGGAAGGCTTCCCTGGAAGAAGCCAGGGGAACACGAAAGGCGGGGCCAAGGACGGCCCCGCCTTCCACGCGGAAGAAGTCAGGCTTTCTCGGCCTCGCCGGTGGCTTGCTCCAGCGCGTCCTCCGGCGACTGCTCCAGGTCCTGCTCGGCGTCGGCGGCGGACTGCGCCGACGCCTTGTCCAGCCGGACCCAGCTCGTCACGCTCTCGACGGCGAACAGCACGAACAGGTAGGCCGTCAGCACCGCCAGCACCGGCGTGATCAGCCCCAGCGCGGCGCCCGCGCCGATGATGAGCAGCCGCAGCTCCCAGCCGAGCCCGGCGTAGAACACCCAGGCCGGCGGCCAGATGCTCTGGCGGGTGCGGTAGACGGTGTCGTAGGTGTGGTAGCCGACCACGTACACCAGCACGAACAGCAGCCACTTCGGCGCGTCCGCGGCGAGACCGACCACGATCACCGTGAGGAACTCGGCGGCGCGCAGCAGCGGCGGGGTGAGCCAGTCGAAGCGGCCCAGGTGGTCGCGCGGCGCGGTCGGCAGCACCAGGAGCAGCAGGATCAGCGACGGCACCAGCATCGTGAAGCCCGGCCGGATGAGGCCGGTCGCCGAGACGGCGATGACGGCGAGCAGCGCGGCCAGGGTGGCGGGAACCGGCGGCAGCCCCTTGCCGAGCCGGGCGGCCAGCACGTGGACGAGGGGACCGTCGTCGCGGTAGGCGAGCAGGCGGGCGGTCTGGATGCGCCGGCGCTCCTCGTCGGGGTCCGGCGTGGGGGTGGCGGCGGCCTGCGGCTGAGTGATCATGCGAGCGACCTCATGAGGCGTCCGGTGAGTGTGTAAACGGCGGCGACGGTGCCCCAGATCACCAGCGTGAGGAAGGTAATGCGGGCGTCGAAGAGCGCAGCGGTGATCGCGATCGCCGCGAACCGCTCGCCGATGGGAAACACGATCATTTTACGCGCCCAGTGGACCGCGCGGTACTTGCCGGCCTTGCCCCACATCTTGAGCAGGCGGCGGACGCCCCGGCTGGTCTCGACCTTGCGGCGCTCCAGGGCCAGGCGCAGGTCGCGGTCGTCAGGGGCGTCGAGCGGCAGCGTCGGCAGCTTGGCGGGCGGCTTGCGCCGGGTGGAGATGCCGAAGGAGAAGTCGAGCAGGTGACGCACCGACTGCAGGCCGAGGGCCGCCAGCGCGAAGATCCAGATGTCGTCGCCGCCGTTGCCCGCGACGACCCAGCCCACGGCCAGGCCGGCGAAGACCACGTACTCCTTGAACCGGTCGAACGTGGCGTCGAGCCACGCCCCCAGCACCCCGAACTTGCGGGCGTAGCGGGCCACCTGGCCGTCGACGCAGTCGAACACGAAGGCGAAGTAGATGAGCAGCCCGCCGGCGACCATCCAGGGCCGCTGCCCGGTGGCGAAGCAGACGGCGGCGGCCACCCCGAGCGCGATCGAGATGAGGGTCACCTGGTTGGGCGTCAGCCCCCGCCGGGCCGCCCAGCGGGCGATGAACCGGGAGTAGGTGGAGACGAAGTAGGTGGTGAAGAAGCCGTCGGCGCCCTTGACCGCGTTGTTGAGCCGGGCCCGGTCCTCGTCGAAGCCGGACATCTCCACGGCGGCCTCGCGGGCCGCCTCCTGGGAGCCGACGCGGCGGTAGAACAGGTCGCGGCGGCCCCGGATGCCGACCGACACGCCCTTGCGCACCAGGCCGAAGACGACGATCTGGACCAGGTCGTCGTCCGGGCCGAAGGAGGAGGCCATCTCGGCCAGCTCGCGGCAGGTCTCGGCGAGGACCGGAGCGTTGCGCGCGCTCAGGTAGACAGGGCCGAGCAGCGCCGCGTTGGGCCTGGTCACGGCATGGGTGGCGGTGCCGACCGAGATGACCCTGGTCTTGCCGATGCGGGCGCGGACGGGCAGGCCCTCCAGGCGGTTGAGCCCGATCTCGGGCTCGGCCTCCGCGATGGGCACGTATCCGTTGAGCTGCTCGTCCGGCGCGTCGGAGCCCTCGTCCGCCTCCTCGCCCTCCTCGGTCACCGGGCGCGGCTCCTTGGCGACGAGGACCAGCGCGCCGCGCTTGGTCTTGGTGATCTGATAGATCAGCTCGTCGTGGACGACCGAGTTCTCCGGGATGATGAGCAGGGGTTCGGTCGCGGACTCCGCGACCTCCGCAAGGGAGCGCAGGGCGGCGGCCACGTCGCCGGAATCGATCGTGGCGGGCCTCGGATCCATGGACAGGACCTGGCTGCGCAGCCGCTCCGCGACGGTGGGATTGCCGGGGAGTGCGGCGAGCCTCAAGCCGGTCGGAGCGGTGTCGGGGCCGGGCGAGGAGCCCAGCAGGACCACGCGGGTCATGACTACCTTTCGAGGCGGTGACGGGGGTTGGAACAACGGCCAATCTGGATCAGGCGTCAAAGTCTAGTGACGGTTGCGGAAAGTCGCGTCACACCACCTTGAGTGGAAGACGAAGTGTCGTCATCTTGATACGGCCATAGGATGGCCGGGTGAGTCTCTACCGTGACGAGGGCGTGGTGTTGCGCACGCAGAAGCTCGGCGAGGCCGATCGCATCGTCACGGTCCTGGCCAGGCGCACCGGCAAGGTCCGGGCGGTCGCCAAGGGCGTGCGCCGCACGACCTCGCGCTTCGGCGCCAGGCTGGAGCCGTTCACCCACGTGGACCTGCAGCTCCACACCGGCCGCACGCTCGACGTGGTCACCCAGGCGGAGACGATCAGGCCGTACGGGGAGGCGCTGGCGAGCGACTACCCGCGCTACACCGCGGGCTCGGCGATGCTGGAGACCGCCGACCGGCTGACCCACGGCGAGAAGGAGCCGGCGCTGCGGCAGTTCCTGCTGCTGGTGGGCGGGCTGCGCACGCTCGCCGAGGGCGGACACGAGCCCCGCCTGGTGCTCGACGCCTACTTCCTGCGCTCCCTGGCCGTCGCCGGCTACGCGCCCGCGCTGGAGGCGTGCGCCAAGTGCCGCGCGCCCGCGATCCGGGCGTTCGCCATCGTGGCGGGCGGCGTGGTGTGCGGGGCGTGCCGGCCCGCCGGCGCGGCGGTGCCCGCGGGGGAGACGATCGGCCTGATGACGGCGCTGCTGCGCGGCGACTGGGCGACGGCCGACGCCTCGGAGTCCCGCCACCGCAGCGAGTGCAGCGGCCTGGTCGCCGCCTATCTGCAATGGCACCTCGAACACGGGATACGCTCGCTGCGCCACGTAGAAAGGGAGCCCGTGTGAACGTCCGTCCGCCGACCCCTCACCCGTCAGGCGCGACCCCGCCGCCGATCCCGGGCGAGCTGGTGCCCCGCCACGTGGCCATCGTCATGGACGGCAACGGCCGGTGGGCCAAGGCCCGCGGGCTGCCCCGCACCGAAGGCCACAAGGCGGGCGAGTCCTCGCTGTTCGACGTCATCGAGGGCGCTCTGGAGCTGGGCATCCCCTACCTGAGCGCCTACGCGTTCTCGACGGAGAACTGGAAGCGCTCGCCCGACGAGGTGCGCTTCCTCATGGGCTTCAACCGCGACGTGATCCGCCGCAGGCGCGACGAGCTGCACGCGATGGGGGTGCGGGTGCGCTGGGCGGGCCGGCCGGGCCGGCTGTGGAAGAGCGTCATCGACGAGCTGCGCTCCGCCGAGGAGATGACCCGCGCCAACGGCAGGCTGACGTTGCAGTTCTGCGTCAACTACGGCGGCCAGGCCGAGATCGTCGACGCCGCGCTCAAGCTGGCCGAGGACCTCCGGACGGGCCGGGTCAAGGCGTCGAAGGTCAACGAGAAGGTCTTCGCCCGCTATCTCGACGAGCCCGACATCCCGCCGGTCGACCTGTTCGTGCGCTCGTCGGGCGAGCAGCGCTTCTCCAACTTCCTGTTGTGGCAGTCGGCCTACGCCGAGATGGTGTTCCTCGACCGGCTCTGGCCCGACTTCGACCGCAGGGATCTGTGGGACGCGTGCGAGATCTACGCCAAGCGCGACAGGCGCTACGGCGGAGCCCTGCCCAACCCGGTCTAACCCGCCCCTGAGCTGGGCACTCTTTCCCGCATGCGGCGACTGGCCTGGCAGACCGTCCTGATCCTCGGGGCCTACTACGCGGTGCCCGTGCAACCCGACCCGCGCCTGTGGGTGCAGGTGCTGCGGACGGTCGCGGTGCTCGCCGGGATCGCGCTGGTGGGGTGGAGCGTGGTCAGGGAGGTCAGGCGCGAGTCGGCGGGCGACCAGGGCGGGATCACCACGGCCCGCCTGGCGCTGGTCACCGTGCTGGGCGTGGTGCTGTTCGCGCTGGCCGACTACTGGGTGGCCATCTGGCGGGAGGACGAGTTCGTCGGCCTGGGGACCAGGACCGACGCGCTCTACTTCGCGGTCTCCACGCTGGTGACGGTCGGCTTCGGCGACGTGCACGCGCAGGGGCAGGTGGCCAGGGTGCTGGTGCTGGTGCAGATGGTGTTCAACGTGATCGTGGTGGCCACCGCCGCGACCCTGCTGGCGGGCAGGTTCAAGGGTGGTCAGGCCCGGCGGCGGGCGCGGTAGGCGGCCACGTGCATGCGGTTGCCGCAGGTGCGGCTGTCGCAGTAGACGCGGCTGCGGTTGCGCGACTCGTCGACGAACACGTGGTCGCAGTCGGGGGCCGCGCAGGTGCGCAGCCGCTCCCACTCGCCCTCCACCAGCAGGTGGGCCAGGGCCACGCCGCAGTCGGCGGCCAGGTGCTCGGCGAGCGTGGCGTCGGGGGCGAAGTAGTGGACGTGCAGGGGGTGGCCGTCGTGCTCGGTCAGCCGTGGCGTTATGCGCGTCTCGGAGAGCAGCCCGTTGAGGAGGCGCACCGCCGTCGGCTGGTCGGCCGCGGTGAAGACGCGGTAGAACGCCTCCCGCACCATCCGCACCTGGCCGAGGTCGCGTGCCGTGAGCCCGCCCAGACCGCTGACTTCCCGTGCCTCGACGAAGGATTGCAGCTCGGGCAGACTGGAGAGCCGGTCTTCACCGCCGGTGGAGGGGGAGGTGTTGACGAGGTCGACAACGGTGCCCAGGGAATGCTGCATGTCATGGCCAAACGGCATGTTGACTCCTGTCGGGGCCGGTTCTAGCGTGGTCGCAGCGTATCTCTCCCACGGGGGGCCTGGGTTTCTCGATGAGTTCACATCGCCGTATCGTGCTGATCGCGATCGCCGGCGCCTTGATCATTTCCACCTCCGCGCCGCTCGTGCGGCTCGCCGACGTGGAGCCGGCCACCTCGGCGATCTTCCGGTGCGCGTACGCGATCCCGCCTATGATCATGCTGGCCTGGCTGGAACGCCGCAGGCGCGGGCCCTTCCGGGGCAGGCCGCGGCTCCTGGCCTGGCTCGCCGGCCTGCTCTTCGCGCTCGACCTGCTGTTCTGGCACCACTCCATCGCCTACGTCGGGGCGGGCCTGGCCACCGTGCTGGGCAACCTCCAGGTGTTCATCGTGGCCTTCGCCGCCTGGGCGCTCTTCCGTGAACGGCCGTCGCGCGCGCTGATGCTGGCCACCCCCGTGGTGTTCGGCGGGGTCGTGCTCATCTCCGGCGTGTTCGACCAGGCCGCGTACGGCGCGAACCCCGTGCTCGGCGTGGTCACCGGCATCGCGACCTCGCTCTCGTACGCGGCCTTCCTGCTGATCATGAAGAGCGCCTCCGACCGCTCGGCGGCGCCGCTCGCGCACGCCACCGTGGTGGCCACGCTCGCCATGGTGGCGCTCAGCCCGCTCTTCGGCGGCGCCGACCTCACCCCGAGCTGGCCCCAACACGGCTGGCTGCTGGTGCTCGCGCTCGGCCCGCAGGTGCTCGGCTGGTCGCTCATCACCTACTCGCTGCCCCGGCAGCCCGCCGCGCTGACCGCGCTGCTGCTGCTCATCCAGCCGATGACCACGGTCGGGCTGTCGGCGGTCCTGCTCGGCGAACGGCCGTCGGCGCTGCAGCTCGCCGGCTGCGCGGTGGTCGTGCTCGGCGTGCTGTGGGGGTCGCGCGGGGGTCAGCCCGCCCCCACGGGCACGGAGCAGGACGAGCAGGTGCCGAAGACCTCGACGGTGTGAGTGACCTCGGTGAAGCCGTGCTCGGCGCCGACGGTCTCGGCCCAGCGCTCCACGTCGGGGCCGGCCACCTCGACGGTGTGGCCGCAGCGGCGGCAGACCAGATGGTGGTGGTGCTCGCCGGTGGCGCACGCGCGGTAGACCGACTCGCCGTCGTCGTTGCGCAGCACGTCGACCTGGCCGTGGTCGGCCAGCGCCTGCAGCGCGCGGTAGACCGTGGTCAGCCCGATCTTCGCGCCGGTCTGGCGCATCTCGGCGTAGACGTCCTGAGCGCTGCGGAACCCCTCGCTCTGCCGGAGGGTGTCGTGGACGGCGTCGCGCCGGGAGCTCATAGGACCTCCTCGACCCGCACGTTGCCTGCCTGGCTCACTCTCGACTCCTGGGATCGGCCTCGGCGTACGAATCTACCGACAACCAGGGCCAGGGCGAAGCCGGCCAGGGCGAGCAGGACGATGGCCGCGCCGGGCGGCACCCGGGTGGAGGCGGTCGAGGCCAGCAGCCCGCCCAGGGAGGCCACCACGCCGAAGAGCATGGCCAGCAGCATCGTCGAGCGGAACCCCCTGGTGAGCTGCTGGCTGGTCGCCACCGGGATGACCATGAGCGCGCTCACCAGCAGCAGGCCGACCACCCGCATGGCGATGACCACGGTCAGCGCGGCGGTGACCGCGACCAGCATGCTGAGGAAGCGCACCGGCAGCCCTGAGGCCCTGGCCATCTCCTCGTCCTGGCAGAGCACGAACAGCTCCCTGCCGAAGACGGCGACCACTCCCAGCACCAGCACGGCCAGCCCGCCGATGACCCAGATGTCCTCGGCGGTGACGCTGGCGATGGCGCCGAACAGGTAGGAGTTGAGCTTGGCGTTGCTGCCGCCGGGCGCGATGCCCATGAGCATGACGCCGCCCGCGATGCCGCCGTAGAACAGCAGCGCCAGCGCCACGTCGCCGCTCGTGCGGCCGCGCGCCCTGACCAGCTCGATGGCGAGGGCGCCGGCGATCGCCACCGCGACGGCCGTCAGCACCGGCGCGGTGCCGGTCAGGAAGCCGAGCGCGACACCGGTCAGCGCCACGTGGCCGATGCCGTCGCCGAGCAGCGCCAGCCGCCGCTGCACGATGAAGGTGCCCACGGCGGGGGCGCAGAGCCCCACCAGCAGCGCCGCGATCAGCGCGAGCTGGAAGAACTGCTTGTCGAGCAGGCTCAGGTCGATCATGCCTCTCCCTGCCAGCCGCGCAGCGGGCCCGCCACGGCTTCGGGGGCGTGCGGATGGACGTGTTCGTGCCCCGGCTTGGCGCACTCGCCCTCCGGCTGCGGCGGCGGCCCGTCGTGGGCGACGCGGCCCTCGCGGATCACCACGCCACGGGTGATGAGCGGCTCCAGCGGGCCCAGCTCGTGGGCCACCAGGACGACGGTCTTGCCGCCGGCCACCAGCCGGGTGAGCGTCTCGGCGAGCAGCCGCTGCGTCTCGGCGTCGACGCCGGCGGTCGGCTCGTCCATCACGTAGGCGTCGGGCTCGCCGGCCAGCGCGCGGGCGATGAGCACCCGCTGCTGCTGGCCGCCGGAGAGCGCCTGCGCCGGGTCGCCGGCCCGGTCGGACAGCCCCACCGCCTCCAGGGCGCGGGCCACCGCCTCCCGGTCGGCGGCGCCGGTGCGGCGCAGCCGGCGCCGGCGCGCGATCCGGCCGGAGGTGACGACCTCGCGGACCGTGGCGGGCACGCCGCCGCCGACCGCCAGGCGCTGCGGCACGTAGCCGACGCGCCACCACTGGCGGAAGCGCGCGGGCGGGACGCCGTAGAGCAGGGTCGAGCCGCCGGACAGCGGCGTGAGCCCGAGCAGCGCGCGCACCAGCGTCGACTTGCCCGAGCCGTTGGCGCCCATGACGGCCACGACGTCGCCCTCGCGGATGGTCAGGTCGACGCCCGCCAGCACGGGCCGCCCGTCGAGCGTGACCCGCCCGCCGGTCATCGCGAAAGCGGTCTCACCCATGCGTGCACCCCAGCGCCGTCTGCAACGTCTTCAGATTGTCGCGCATCGCGGACACGTAATCCCCGGAAGGCGCGCTCTCCAGCGGGTCGAGCACCGCGGTCCTGGCGCCCACCTCGCCTGCCAGCACCTCGGCCACCTTGGGGCTGACCAGCTTCTCGGTGAAGATCGTGGTCACCTTCTCGCGCTTGGCCAGCTCGGCGACCTCGGCGAGCCGGGCGGGGGAGGGCTCGGACTCGGGGTCGAGCGTGATGCCCACCTGCTTCAGCTTGTAGCGGTCGGCGAGGTAGCCGAACGCGCCGTGCGCGGTGACCACGGCGCGCGTCGAGCATGTGGTCAGGCCCTGGCCGAACTCCTGGTCCAGCGCGGTGAGCGAGGCGGCGGTGGCGGCGGCGCGCTCCTTGTACGCCTGCGCGTGCGCGGGGTCCGCGGCGGCCAGCCGCTCGCCCAGCCGGGTGGCGACGGTGGCGAACCTGGACGGGTCGAGCCACAGGTGGGGGTCGTAGGAGACCTCGTGGCCGTGGTCCTCCTCGCCTTCCTCGTGGGCGTGCTCGCCGTGCCCGCCCACCGGGATGGTGGTGACGGCGGTGGCGGCGTCGAACGCCGTGTCGGGCGAGACGGCCTCGTCCACGGCGGGCTGGACGCCCTTGATGTAGACGGTGAGCGCCGCGTCCTCCAGCTGGGCCATCTGGTGGGCGCCCAGCTCCAGGTCGTGCGGCTCGACACCGGGAGTGGTCAGGCTCGTCACCTCGACGTCGGGGCCGCCGACCCGCTCGGTGAGCCACTGCAGCGGGTAGAAGGCGGCGACCACGCGCGGGGTCCCGTCAGGGGCCGCGCCGGTCCCGGCGTCGGCGCCGCACGCGGTCGTGGCCAGCAGCAACGCGCCTGCGAGTGTCCCGGCGAGACTCATGCGGCAATGTCCTGACATCATGTGAGTCAGTATGCCGGGGAATGAAAATGGTTGTCAAAATCGTTCGGCGGGCGACGCCGCAGGCCCTCAGATCAGCCCGAACCTGGTCGCGGCCAGCAGCACCAGGAACGTCAGCATCGCCACCCGCAACAGCTTGCCGCCCACCCCGAGCGACGGCCACGACAGGTAGCCCAGCCAGCCGACGAACACCACCACCGGCAGCACGGCCAGTCCGCCCAGCCAGCTCTGCACCGCGAACCCGGCCAGCAGCAGCACCACCATCACGGCGGGCGCGATCCAGCGCGGCACCTGCGTGAACAGGAACGCCATCGGCGCCGCGCTGCGCCGCTCGACGGCCGCGCGCAACCCCGTCGCCCCTGGCGTGAAGAACTGCTCGCCCGGCGGCAGCGGGCGCTTGGGCTTGCCCTTCGGCTCCCCGCGGGGCTGCGCCAGCGGATGCCTGCGGCGGTCGTCGTCAGTGGCCACGGCCCGAGCCTAGCGCCGTCCGAAACGCCCCGGCGGTCGCGGAAGGTCTGACATGCTGGGGGCGTGCTCGCCGTGATCCGTTACACCGTTCCAGACGCCCAGTCGCAGGAGTTCGCCAAGCAGGCCGAGGTCGTCCTCGACACGCTCGCCGCGCAGCCCGGCTACCTGCGCGGCCGGCTCGCCAGGTCCGTCGACGAGCCCAACCTGTGGGCCCTGGTCAGCGAGTGGGAGGGCGCCGGGTTCTACCGCAGGGCGCTGTCCACCGCCCGCATGGAGCTCTATCCCCTGATGACCCTCATGGTCAACGAACCCTCCGCGTTCGAGGACGTTCTCGTCCAGGACGGGGCGTAGCGCCACTCGGGCGCGGAGCCGTCCGCCCTTCCCCTAAGCTGGGATCTCACATCCATTCCCTCGCCGACCTCCAGCCGGAAAGAGTCCGATCAACATGGCACGACGCACCGACGTCATGGACACCATCGTCAGCCTCGCCAAGCGCCGCGGGCTCGTATACCCGTCGAGCGAGATCTACGGCGGACTGCGCGCGTCATGGGACTACGGGCCGCTGGGCATCGAGCTGAAGAACAACGTCAAGCGGCAGTGGTGGCTGTCGACGGTCCAGGCGCGCGACGACGTGGTGGGCCTCGACTCCTGCGTCATCCTGGCCCCCGAGGTGTGGGCGGCCAGCGGCCACGTCGAGACCTTCACCGACCCGCTCACCGAGTGCCAGTCCTGCCACAAGCGCTTCCGCGCCGACCACCTGCTCGAGGCGTACGAGGAGAAGAACGGCAAGGCCCCCGAGTCCGGCCTGGCCGACATCACCTGCCCCAACTGCGGCAACAAGGGCGCCTTCACCGAGCCGCGCCAGTTCAGCGGCCTGCTCAAGACCTTCCTCGGCCCGGTCGAGGACGAGTCGGGCCTGGCCTACCTCCGCCCCGAGACCGCGCAGGGCATCTTCATCAACTACCTCAACGTGCAGCAGTCGGCACGCAGGAAGATCCCGTTCGGCATCGGCCAGATCGGCAAGTCCTTCCGCAACGAGATCACCCCGGGCAACTTCATCTTCCGCACCCGCGAGTTCGAGCAGATGGAGATGGAGTTCTTCGTCAAGCCCGGCACCGACGAGGAGTGGCATCAGTACTGGATCGACGAGCGCTTCCGGTGGTACACGGACCTGGGCATCAACAAGGACAACCTGCGCCTGTACGAGCACCCGCAGGAGAAGCTGTCCCACTACTCCAAGCGCACGGTCGACATCGAGTACCGCTTCAACTTCACCGGCGCCGAGTGGGGTGAGCTGGAGGGCATCGCCAACCGCACCGACTTCGACCTGACCGCCCACTCCAAGGCGTCCGGCACCGACCTGAGCTTCTTCGAGCAGGAGACCGGCGAGCGTTACGTGCCCTACGTCGTCGAGCCGGCGGCCGGCGTCGACCGGGCGACGCTGACCTTCCTCCTCGACGCCTACACCGAGGACGAGGCGCCCAACGCCAAGGGCGTCATGGAGAAGCGCACGGTCATGCGGCTCGACCACCGGCTCGCCCCGGTCAAGGCCGCGGTGCTGCCGCTGTCGCGCAACGCCGACCTGTCGCCCAAGGCCCGCGACCTGGCCGCGCAGCTGCGGCGCAGGTGGAACGTCGAGTTCGACGACGCCGGCGCGATCGGCCGCCGCTACCGCCGGCAGGACGAGATCGGCACGCCGTTCTGCATCACGGTCGACTTCGACACCCTCGACGACCAGGCCGTGACCATCCGCGAGCGCGACTCGATGCGCCAGGAGCGGATCGCGATCGACCAGGTGCAGGGCTACCTGCGCCAGCACCTCAACGACTGACGCGCGCCGTCACCCGGGGGCCTCTCTGCGGAGGGGCCCCCTTTTTTCGCCTCCAGAGCCGCGCGGAGGGGCGCGGTCCGGCCGGTCCTTCTCTCGCCGGGGTGCCGCACATGGCTTGTGGTGGGCTGGATCACATTCACCCATCCACCGCTCGGACATAGTCCAAAAATTGGTTTGAACCATTGGTATAAACCACTTCCAGAAGAAGGTCAATTTATCAATGGATTAGACCTCTGTAGGGGGTTTGAGCTGGGAAAACAGTGACTTAACCGTAGGGTGCAGTTTCGTCATCAATTCCGCCGGTAGAGTCCGGGTAGAAGCCGTTGATTGGAGCTGTGGTGGCCAAGTACGTTTACGACTTCACCGAAGGCAACAGGAATCTCAAAGATCTCCTGGGCGGAAAGGGCGCCAACCTCGCTGAGATGACCAATCTCGGCCTGCCCGTCCCTCCGGGATTCACGATCACCACTGAGGCCTGCCGCCACTACCTGTCCGAAGGCGCCACCCCCGGCGGCCTCGACCAGGAGGTCGAGGAGCACCTGCGCGCGCTCGAGGAGACGATGGGCAAGCGGCTCGGCCAGGCCGACGACCCGTTGCTCGTCAGCGTGCGCTCCGGAGCCAAGTTCTCCATGCCCGGCATGATGGAGACGGTGCTCAACATCGGGCTCAACGACGACTCCGTCCACGGCCTGGCCAAGCAGGCGGGCGGCAACGAGCGCTTCGCCTGGGACTCCTACCGCCGGCTCATCCAGATGTTCGGCAAGACCGTGCTGGGCATCGAGGGCGACCTGTTCGAGGACGCGCTCGACGCGCTCAAGGACGGCCGCGAGGACACCGACCTCGACGCGGGTGAGCTCCAGCACCTGGTCGAGTCGTACAAGCGCATCGTCCGCGAGCAGACCGGCAGCGACTTCCCCAGCGACCCGCGCGAGCAGATGCGGATGGCCGTCATGGCCGTCTTCGACTCCTGGAACGCGCCGCGCGCCGTCCTCTATCGACGCCAGGAGCGCATCCCCGCCGATCTCGGCACCGCGGTCAACGTGTGCTCCATGGTCTTCGGCAACTGCGGCGGCGACTCCGGCACCGGCGTCGCCTTCACCCGCGACCCCGGCAGCGGCCGCCAGGGCATCTACGGCGACTACCTGCAGAACGCACAGGGCGAGGACGTCGTCGCCGGCATCCGCAACACCATGCCGCTGCAGGAGCTGGAGCGGATCGACAAGCGCTCCTACGACGAACTGCTGTCGATCATGGAGACGCTGGAGAACCACTACCGCGACCTGTGCGACATCGAGTTCACCATCGAGCGCGGCAAGCTCTGGATGCTCCAGACCCGCGTCGGCAAGCGCACCGCCGGCGCCGCTTTCCGGATCGCCACCCAGCTCGTCGACCAGGGCCTCATCGCCATGGACGAGGCCGTCACCCGGGTCACCGGCGACCAGCTCGCCCGCCTCATGTTCCCCCGCTTCGACGGCGACGCCGGCAAGCGGCGCATCGCCAAGGGCATGAACGCCTCGCCGGGCGCGGCCGTGGGCAAGGCCGTCTTCTCCTCCGAGCGGGCCACCGAGCTGGCCGCCGCGGGCGAGGACGTCATCCTGGTCCGCCGCGAGACCAACCCGGACGACCTGGCCGGCATGATCGCCGCCCGCGGCATCCTCACCAGCCGCGGCGGCAAGACCTCGCACGCCGCCGTGGTCGCCCGCGGCATGGGCAAGACCTGCGTGTGCGGCGCCGAGGAACTGGACGTCGACGTCGCCGGGCGCACGTTCACCGCTCCCGGCGACGTGGTCGTCAACGAGGGCGACGTCATCTCCATCGACGGCACCAGCGGCGAGATCTACCTCGGCGAGGTGCCGGTCGTCGCCTCCGCCGTGGTCGAGTACTTCGAGGGCGCCGAGCCCGAGGACGAGCTGGTCCGGGCCGTCGACCGCATCATGCGCCACGCCGACGCCACGCGCCGGCTCGGCGTGCGGGCCAACGCCGACACCCCCGAGGACGCGGCCAGGGCGGTCCGCTTCGGCGCCGAGGGCATCGGGCTGTGCCGGACCGAGCACATGTTCCTCGGCGACCGCCGTCAGCTCGTCGAGGACCTGGTGCTCGCCGGTACCGCCGAGGAGCGGCAGGCCGCGCTGGACGCGCTCGAACCGCTGCAGAAGTCCGACTTCATCGGCATCTTCCAGGCGATGGACGGCCGTCCGGTGACCATCCGGCTCATCGACCCGCCGCTGCACGAGTTCCTGCCCGACATCGTCGAGCTGTCCGTCAAGGCCGCCACCGGCGAGGCCACCGACAAGGACCGCGCCCTGCTGGCCGCCGTCAAGAGACTGCACGAGCAGAACCCCATGCTGGGCCTGCGCGGCGTACGGCTCGGCCTGGTCATCCCCGGCCTGTTCGCCATGCAGGTACGCGCCATCGCCCAGGCCGCCAAGGAGGTCCCCGGCGCCAAGCCGGAGATCATGATCCCGCTCATCGCCGCCGTGCAGGAGCTGGAGTACGTCCGCGAGGAGGCCGTCGCCATCCTGGCCGAGACGGGCGTCGACGCCCTGGTCGGCACCATGGTCGAGACGCCGCGGGCCGCGCTGACCGCCGGGCAGATCGCCGAGGCCGCCGAGTTCTTCTCCTTCGGCACCAACGACCTCACCCAGATGGCGTGGGGCTTCTCCCGCGACGACGTCGAGGCCGCGTTCTTCTCCCGCTACCTGGAACTGGGCGTCTTCGGCGTCTCCCCGTTCGAGACCCTCGACCGCGAGGGCGTCGGCCGGCTGGTCGCGATCGCCACCGAGGAGGGCCGGGCCACCAGGCCCGACCTCAAGATCGGCATCTGCGGCGAGCACGGCGGCGACCCGGACTCCGTCCACTTCTGCCACGACACCGGCCTGGACTACGTGTCCTGCTCGCCGTTCCGCATCCCGGTGGCGCGCCTGGAAGCGGGCCGCGCCGCCCTCAGCGACACCGACTCCGACACCCGCTGACCCCGGCCCTCACGGGTTCTCGCGCCCCGCCGGACCCGGCGCGGCGGGGGAGAACTCCCGGACTGGAAGGCGACCTGGCCGGGGGTTCCGCGCGTTGGGGTGAGGGCTCCGTACGGTGACGGTCCGTCCGGTGGGGTCCGGTGCGTGTCGCGTCAGGCGGCCCGGGTCGCCGCCTGTTCGGCGTCGGCCGGAATGTAGTCGTGGCGCACCCCCAGGTCGCCGAGCCACGCCCGCAGCCCGGCCACGGCGGCGGGGTCGGCGGCCACCTGGGCGGCGTACTCGGACAACGCCACCTCCTCGCCGTCGTCGTACAGCAGCCGCGCGGGCCCCGACCAGGACAGCGCCCAGCGGGCCTGGCCGTGCTGGATCAGCAGTCCCTCCAGGGCCGCGCCCAGCACCCGCGCCAGCAGCCCGTCGCCGGCCGCCCAGCCCTGTTCGCGCAGCCGCTCCTCCAGCTCCGCCTGCCGCCCTCTGGCGATGGCCTCGAAGGCGGCGTCCAGGTACGGCCTGGAGGCCCCCACCACCCGGGCGCCCGCCACCGCCAGGTCGACCAGCGCCTCGGCGTTGCGGCCCTCGTACATGCCGCGCGAGACCAGCTCGTCCCAGGACACCGGGCGCAGCGCGGCCAGCGCCTGCGGCGTCCACATCGACTGCTCCACCGCGTCGGCGGCCACGTCGGCGTCGCGCAGCAAGGTCAGCGCCGAGCGCGGGTCGGGCACGTGCCCCGGCTCGGGCAGCCGCTCCACCGCCGCCAGCCGTTCGGCCAGGGTCGGGTGCGAGTCGTACGGGGACGTCTCCTCGGGCCGCTCGGCCAGCTCCGCCAGCTCGGCCTGCCGGGACGCGTCGTTCAGCAGCGACTGGAAGCCGCCGAACACGGCCGCGGGCCGGCAGCCGCCCGCCCCCGCCATCGACAGGTACGCGCCCGTGTAGAGCTCCCAGGCCGCCGCCGTGTAGTGGATCTTGCGGAGCGCGTCCGCCATCGCCTGGCGTCCGCCGATCTCCACCGCGAACACGTCGGCCTCCAGTTCCTGCCTGCGCGACACGGCCTGCGACACCCGCAGGTAGAGCCGGGCGTACCAGGTGAAGATCCGCTGGATGAACGGGTGGCGGTGCAGGCCGCGTACGGTCGCGATCAGCGACACCCGGCCACGGTAGACCGGCGAGCCCAGACGGGTGTGCGCGCCGCTGTAGTGGCCGAGTTCGTGCCCGAGCACCGCGCGCATCTCGTCGACCGTCAGCGTCTGCATCAGCGGCAGCCCGATGTACATGCGGCGCTTGGTCGCCACCAGGCCGAGGAAACGGGTGTCCTCGGCGACCGCCGCGTTGACGTCCGGCACCAGCCGGATCTCGTCGGGCGGCGCGGTGCGGACCAGGCGGGCCAGGTCCTCCACGGTCTGCCAGAGCACCGGCTCGTGCTCCCTGGTGACGGCCACGCCCGGCTGCTCGCCGCCCTGCCGGCGGCTCACCATGATCAGGGCCCGTACGAGCGCCGCGGCGGCGAGCGTCAGCACGACGGCGAACTTCACCAGACCGGCGCGGAACTCGATGATCAGCAGCACGTCCAGTACGACCGCCGCCGCCACGAACCCGCCGACGAGCACGTAGAAGCCGGCGAGCAGGCTGAAGGCGAGGACGGCCCGGAACGCTGTCGTCATGGGTGAGGGCTCCCGGGGAAGGAGGGCTGGCGTAGATCGACCCTAGCGAAAACCGGAAACCGGATAAAATCACTGCACTTATGACCGTCTACGACGAGCACGACACGGAGCGCTGGGTTCCGGAACCCCCGGGCAACCCCGAGCGCAGTCCTTTCGAGCGAGACCGCGCCCGCGTGCTCCACAGCGCCGCGCTGCGCAGGCTGGCCGCGAAGACGCAGGTGGTAGGCCCGGCCGAGGCGTTCGGCGCGGGCCAGCACATCCCGCGCACCCGGCTCACCCACTCGCTGGAGTGCGCCCAGGTCGGCCGCGAGATGGGCGCCACCCTCGGCGTCGACCCCGACCTGGTGGAGACCGCCTGCCTCGCGCACGACCTGGGCCACCCGCCGTTCGGGCACAACGGGGAGGTGGCCCTGGCCGAGCTGGCCGAGCCGTGCGGCGGCTTCGAGGGCAACGCGCAGAGCCTGCGGCTGCTCACCCGGCTGGAGGCCAAGGTCATCGGCGAGAACGGCGGCAGCGCCGGGCTCAACCTCACCAGAGCGGTGCTGGACGCCTCCGTCAAGTACCCGTGGACCCGAGGCGACTCGCCCAAGTTCGGCGTCTACGACGACGATCTGCCCGTGTTCCGGTGGATCAGGGACGGCGCGCCCGACGGCCGGGTCAGCTTCGAGGCGCAGATCATGGACTGGGCCGACGACGTCGCCTACTCGGTGCACGACCTGGAGGACGCGCTGCACTCCGGCCACGTCGTCCCCGAGGCGCTGCGCTCGCCCGCCGAGCGCGCCGCCGTCTGCGTGACGGCCCGCACGTGGTACGCGCCCGGCGCCGACCTCGCGGAGCTGGAGGAGCTCTTCGCCCGGCTCGTCGCCCTGCCGCCGTGGCCCCGCCGCTTCGCGGCCACCCTGCCGGACCTGGCCGGGCTCAAGGCGCTCACCAGCGGGCTCATCGGCCGCTTCTGCCGCGCCGCCCAGACGGCCACCCTGGAGTCGTACGGCCCGCGCCACCGGACCAGCCTCGTCGTGCCGGAGGCGACCCGCCTGGAGTGCGCGCTGCTCAAGGGGATCACCGCCCATTACGTGATGGCCACCGAGGACCACCACGCCAACCAGGCCAGGCAGCGCGAGCTCATCACGGAGCTGGCCTCGCTGGTCATCGCCGGCGCCCCCGGGACGCTGGAGCCGGCCTTCAGGGCGGACTTCGAGGCCGCGCCCGACGACACGGCCCGCCTGCGGGTGGTCATCGACCAACTCGCCTCGCTGACCGACACCTCCGCCGTCGCCTGGCACCGGTGGCTGTCACGCTGACCGGACGGGACACCTGGCGCCGGCGGTCACGCTGCTCGCCCCACCGGAGACCACCTGGCCCCGGGGACGCCTGAGGGCGCCTCAGGGCCTCAGGGGACGCCTCAGGGGGCGCCGCCGAGGACGCCCACCGACTCGGTCGGCGACAGCGTGATCGCGAAGTCCGGTGTGGGGGTCGCGCGGGTCCGCTTCCGCTTCCGCGTCGGGGCCGGGGTCGGGGTCTCGGACGGCGCGGACGACTGCTGCCTCGCCCCGCACAGCACCCGGCACGGCGGCGTCTCACCCAGCTTGCGGCGCAGCGCCAGCGTCTCCTTGCGGGGCGAGAGCGTGCGGTTGCCGGTCTTCCAGGCGTCGAGATAGTCCCACGGCTCCACCATGCCGCGCCGTACCCACCACAGCGACGGGTCGGTCTTCCAGGAGATCGCGAAGTAGAGGTTGGACCCGGTGTCGCGGGCGTTGCCCGAGGTGCCGACCCGGCCCAGCACCCGGCCGCCCTTCACCCGTACGCCTGGCTTGACGCCCTCGGCCACGCTGTCGAGGTGCCCGCCCAGGTAGAGCACCCCGTCGTCGCCGACGATCGTCACGAACCTGCCCTCGCGGTGGGCGCCCACGTCGGTGGACGGCAGCCACCGGTTGGCGGTGTTGACCTCGTGGACCACGCCGTCGACCGGCGCGACGAACGCGCACCCGCGCCGCGCCCAGATCGTCGTCTTCGGCAGCACCAGCAGCTTGCGCTGGTAGCTCACCTCACAGTCCTCGACGGGGAAGGTGTAGGTGTGGTCGGACAGCTTCGGCGGCGGCACCCGCACCGGCTCGCCGCCGTCGGGCGCCTCGGCCGGGCCCTGCGAGGCCGGCGCGGGCGTCGGCGAGCTCGGACCGGGGGTGGCCGCCGTGCGCACCCCCGCGATCCCGGCCGGCTGACTGCAGCCGCCCACCAGCAGCACGACGCCGGTCGACGCCGCCACCAGGCCGATTCGCCCCGCTCGCATGATCTCCACCGTATCTGAGTGCAACCTTTACCTTTGTAGCCGACAGGGAGCGGTCCCATAACGTCTTCCGGCCAACGGGCGCCACCTGTTCCACCTCGATGATCGCCCCGCGTCCCGCAGGTCACATCGCTCTCAATGAGGGAAGTGTCGGGGGAGCCGAATAGACTCACCGGCGTGGCCGGCCGGATTCGTGATGTCGACATCGCGCTCGTACGCGAGCGCTCCCCGATCGCCGACGTGATCGGCGAGCACATCCAGTTGCGCAACGCGGGCGGCGGCAACCTCAAGGGGTTGTGCCCGTTCCACGACGAGAAGACCCCCTCCTTCAACGTCACCCCCGAGCGGGGGATGTTCTACTGTTTCGGCTGCTCCGAAGGCGGTGATGTGATCACCTTCGTCGAGAAGGTCGAGCACCTGACCTTCGGCGAGGCGGTCGAGCGGCTGGCGCAGCGGGCCGGCATCCAGCTGCAGTACGAGCAGGGCGGCTACGTCCCGCGCCGCGACCACGGGGAGCGGGCGCGGCTGATCGAGGCCCACCGGCTGGCCGCGGAGTTCTACGCCGGCAAGCTGTTCGGGCCCGACGCGGGTGCGGGGCGGCGGTTCCTGTCGGAGCGGGGGTTCGAGCGGGCCGACGCGGAGCAGTTCCAGGTCGGTTACGCGCCGGCCGAGTGGGAGGCGCTGACCCGCCACCTGCTGTCGTGTGGGTTCAGCGCCGAGGAGCTGGTCAAGGGCGGGCTGGCCAAGCAGGGGCGGCGCGGGCCGATCGACCGGTTCAGGGGGCGGCTGATCTGGCCGATCAAGGACGCGACGGGCGACGTGATCGGGTTCGGCGCGCGCAAGCTGCTCGACTCCGACGACGGCCCCAAATACCTCAACACGCCCGACTCGCCGCTCTACAAGAAGAGCCAGGTGCTCTACGGCATCGACCAGGCCAAGCGGGAGATCTCCAAGCGCGCCCAGGCGGTGATCGTCGAGGGCTACACCGACGTGATGGCCTGCCACCTGGCGGGCGTGCCGACGGCGGTGGCCACCTGCGGCACCGCGTTCGGCGAGGAGCACATCAAGATCCTGCGCCGGTTCCTGCTCGACCAGGCCGAGTTCCGGGGCGAGGTGATCTTCACCTTCGACGGCGACGCCGCCGGGCAGAAGGCGGCGCTGCGGGCGTTCGCCGACGAGCAGAAGTTCGTCACGCAGACCTACGTCGCCATCCAGGCCGACGGGCTCGACCCGTGCGACCTGCGGGTCAAGCAGGGCGACGCGGCGGTGCGCGACCTGGTCGCCAGCCGCGAGCCGCTGTTCCAGTTCGCCATCCGCAGCACGATCGACCGCTACGACCTGCGCAGCAACGAAGGCAAGATCGCGGCGCTCGACGCGGCGGCGCCGATCGTGGCCGGCATCAAGGACGCCGGGCTGCGCAAGCGCTACGCCGTCGACCTCGACCGGTGGCTGGGCTTCATGGACGAGCGGTTCGTCATGGACCGCATCGCCGAGGTGGGCCGGGCGCAGGCCGGCCGCCCGCGGCGCGTCTCCCGGCCGGCGCCGGTGGACCCGCACGTCCGGGTGGAGGCCGAGCTGCTCAAGCTGGCCGTGCAGCGACCGGCGCTGCTCGGGCCGCGCTTCGACGCGCTCGACGCCCAGGCGTTCACCGCGCCCGACCATGTGACCCTCCACCGGCTGATCGCGGCGGCGGGCGGGCTGGCGGCTGCGGGCCACGGCGGCCGCCCGTGGGTCGACCGGCTGCTGGAGCACGCCCACGAGGAGGGCGCGGCGGCGCTGGTGACCCGGTTCGCGGTGGAGCCGATCCAGGCCGACTCCCATGCCGAGGAGCGCTACGCGGGGGCGATGCTGGCGGCCATCGAGGCCATCGCGGTCGACCGGGCCATCGCTCAGGTCAAGTCCCGCATCCAGCGCCTCAACCCGGTCGAGGAGCAGCAGGAATACAACAAGCTGTTCGGCGAGCTGGTGGCGCTGGAGCAGCAGCGCCGGGTGCTGCGCGACCGGGCCGCGGGCAGTTAACGGCGGACGTACCCGTCCGCCGTGCGGACTGCCGGTGGCAGACGCCCGTAATGCCCCTGCAAACCGGCATCCCGGCAGCCTGTCCCACGTCGCCGGCTCCGCGTGGAGCCGGCCACACCAATCCTGAACACGTAATTGACTTTACTTTCCTGATCAAACTCTGGCTAAACCTAAATAGGATCTCAATTCGGTAAGGGCGATGGTCTTACCTTCGGTGACAAAAATGGGTCTGCCATTTTATGGAACCAATACTGCAGACTGTCTCCCGTGGGTGCATCGGTGCTGTCAAGTGGACCGCCATCCGTAGATCAGGTGGCGGACCTCGTCGCGAAAGGAAGGGAGCGCGGAAGCGTAACCGTCGATGACGTCGCAGCCGCGCTCGACCGATCCGAGCTTCCCTCCGACGCGCTCGAACGCGTCGTGCGGATGCTCGCCGAGAACGGTGTGGAGGTCCTCGAGCCCCAGGGCGACGAGGAGACCACCCGCGCCGATGAGGAAGACGTAGGCAAGCGGGCGCCGACCAGTGATCTGGTCCGTATCTACCTTCGGGAGATCGGCCGTGTGCCACTGCTGACGGCGGAAGAGGAGGTGGAGCTCGCCAAGTCGATCGAAGCCGGCCTGTTCGCGGAGGACAAGCTCGGCAACGGGGTCTCGCGTCTGGCCTTCCCTGAGTTCAGGGAGCTCGTCTGGCAGGGCACGCGGGCCAAGCAGCGCCTCATCGAGGCCAACCTGCGGCTCGTGGTGTCGATCGCGAAGCGGTACGTCGGCCGCGGGATGCTGTTCCTGGACCTGATCCAGGAGGGCAACCTCGGGCTGATCCGGGCCGTGGAGAAGTTCGACTACACCAAGGGCTACAAGTTCTCGACCTACGCCACCTGGTGGATCCGTCAGGCGATCACCCGGGCGATCGCCGACCAGGCGCGGACCATCCGCATCCCCGTGCACATGGTGGAGACGATCAACAAGCTCGTCAGGGTGCAGCGGCAGCTCCACCAGGACCTCGGCCGCGAGCCGATCCCTGAGGAGATCGCCAAGGAGATGGACCTCCCCGTCGACCGGGTGGTGGAGATCCAGCGCATCGCGCAGGAACCGGTGTCGCTGCAGTCTCCGATCGGTGAGGAGGACTCCGACCTCGGTGACTTCATCGAGGACGCCGACGCGGTCGTGCCCATGGAGGCGGCGGCGTTCATCATGCTGCAGGACCAGCTCGACGACATCCTGGCGACCTTGTCCGACCGCGAGCAGCGCATCATCCAGCTCCGCTTCGGCCTGGCCGACGGCCATCCGCGCACGCTGGAGGAGGTGGGCAGGGAGTTCGGCGTGACGCGCGAGCGCATCCGGCAGATCGAGTCGAAGACCCTGGCCAAGCTCCGCCACCCGACGAGGGCGCAGATGCTGCGCGACTATCTGGACTGAGTGCGGTCCCGACGGCGGGCCGGGGAGCCTCCCCGGCCCGCCGTCGTGTCACGAGCAGCCCTCGAACTGCGGCACCGCGACCGTGTCGAAGTCCAGGCCGGTGCCGCCGAACCACTCGCGCAGCAGCTTGGCGGCGGTCCCGTCCTGGTACATGTCGGTGATCGCCCGGTTGACCTCCTCGCACCCGGCCACGTCTCCACGGCGCAGGCCGATGCCGGTCCGCTGCTCGTTGAACTGGGCGTTGGCCAGGCGCAGCCCGCCGCCGTCCTGCTTGGCCAGCCCGGCCAGGATGACGTCGTTGGTGGTGATGGCGTCGACCTGGTCCTGCTTCAGCGCCAGCATGCACGCCTGGTAGTCGGGGTACGGCTTGACCTCCGCCGCCACCCCGCGCTCCTCGACCACCCGCTGGGCCGCGTTCGAGCCCTCCACCTCACAGATGCGCCGGCCCCGAAGGTCGCGCACGTCCTTGATCCGGTTCTCGTCCGGGCGGATCAGGATGTCCTGGTAGGAGATGTGGTACGGGCCCGCGAACAGCACCTTCTGCTTACGGTCCTCACTGATCGTGTACGTGGCCACCACCAGGTCGGCCTCTCCGGAGAGCACGGCGTCCTCGCGGTCGGCGGCCAGCACCGGGATCAGCCGGTGTTTCTTGCCGAGCCGCTCGGCGACGTAGGCGGCCACGTCGACGTCGAAGCCCTCGAACCCGCCGCCCTTGCGGAATCCCACCGACGGCAGGTCGGGCCGGACGCCGATGACGATCTCGTCCTTGTCGAGCAGGGACTCCGGCGTCCCGGCGCCGCATCCGGCGGCCACCAGAGCGACCGCCGCGAGCATCACGATCATCAGCCGCTTCAACGGTACTCCCTCAGTCGTGGCCACACGCCCAGGGCGAGCAGCACGCCGATGCCGCCGGCGGCGAACGGCAGCACGGCCCACAGCTCGTCCAGCGCCCGCTCGCCGCGGCCGACCGCCGAGGCGAAGACGCTCTGCTTGCGGTCGGCGATCTTCACCAGTTCGGCGTCGTACTTCTTGAACGCCTGCCGCACCTCGCCGAGCCTGATCGCGACCGCCTCGCCGGTGCGGCCGGCGGCCGCCCGGGTGCGCATCAGGGTGTCGGCCTCCTGGTAGCGGAGGTAGGCGTCGAGCGCGGGCTCGGCGGTCGCGCCGGTGAGCTCGGGGCCCAGCATGCCCCGGAAGTCCCCGGCCTTCCGCACCGCGGTCTGGTACTTCACCAGGCTCCCCGCCTCCACGTACATCAGCCGCTGCGACGCGTCCAGGAACCGGTGCTCGTAGGTGTCGGCCCGCTCCTCGTCCAGCAGGAAGCGGCTCTGGTCGCCCTGCATGCTGTTGCCGATGGCGCGGGCCCTGGCCAGGTGCACCATCGAGTCGAAGCCTTCGAGCTTGGCGGTCCGCAGGTGGTCGAGGTCCCGCTGGATCACGTTCAGCCCGGCCACGGTCACGCCCACGGTCACCAGGGTGGCGCCGACGAGCGCGAGCCCGAACACCCGGCGGAACCGCCGGGCCAGATACACCTGGAGATACACCAGGCACCCGAGCGCGAGCAGCCCGGCCACGATCACCGCGGCCATCAGCAGCGGCAGCGTCCCTGCGGTGTCGTCGTAGGTGCGGCGCACGATGGTGCCGCTCTCCAGCGTCAGGTTGTAGGCCTGCGGCAGCAGCTCCTGGCGCATGAGGTCGGTGGCGTCCCGGTAGACGCCCAAGGCCGAGGCGGGCGGCTCCCCGGGGGCGTGGCTGGACTGGCTGTCGAGCAGCAGCGCCCGCGCGACCAGTTGCTCGTAGCGGCCCAGCCCGTCCAGCACGGACTGGATGGTACGACGCTCGGCCTGGTCGTCGCCGGCCAGCTGGAACGCCTCCAGCAGCGCCAGGTTGGCGGCCGAACGTTGTCGCTCGTACCGCGCGAGGGCCTGCGGCTTCTGGGTCTGGTCGCCGGTGCCCAGCGCGAGCACGTCGGCGATCAGCGCGTCCATGTCGCTCAGCCCGAAGTACAGGCCGGAGGTGGCGACCACCTGAGGGCCGGCGTCACGGCCGATGAGGCGCAGGCCGTCGCCCGCCGTGGCGGCCCCGGCGACGACGGCGGCGAACAGCAGCGCGAGCGCCGCGACCGACGTCGCGGTGAGCGCCCGGATCCTACCGGGCACGCCGCGCCGGGACGGCGGCGCGGCGGCGGCGCTCGGGACGGGCGGCGCGGGCGGGATCGGAGTGACCGTCAAGGGGTGCCCTCCCTGATCGTGATCACGGTCCACGCGCCGAGATGGATGCGGTCGCCCGCGCCCACCGGGACCGGCACGTTCACCGTGACGGGCTTGCCGTTGACCTGGGTGCCGTTCGCCGAGCCCGGGTCGATCAGCGTCCAGGACCCGCCGGGCGTGGGGAGCAGCACCGCGTGCAGGCCCGACACGCCCGGGTCGGTCGGCGGCCCGGCGAGATCGATCTCGGGCACCAGGTCACGTCCCCTGCGGCTGCGCCCGATGCGCACCTGCTCGCCGACGAGCGGGAAGGAGCGTTCCGGGCAGTACGGGGGGAAGGCCATGGCCGCGGCGTCCGGGCCTCCCTGGGCGATGACCCGGTCGTAGTAGGCGCGGTCCGCTGCGGCCACCGCCTCCCACCGGGCGCCGGTCACCGGCGTCCGCGCGCCCGGCGCGCCGCCCGTGAAGGAGCCGCCCGCGATGGAGCCGCCCGCGATGGAGCCGCCCGCGGAGGAGGAGGCCGCGAAAGAGTGGCCGCACAGCTCGCAGAACGGGCCGACGCGCGGGGTCGCGCAGACCGGGCAGCTCTCCGCCGCCTCCGACGTCCCCTGCGACGCCCCTTGGGACGCCGTCTGCGACGTCCCGTGCGGCGCCGCCGGTCCGGACGGCTGATGCGCGGGCCCCGGCTGGGCGGCGGGCGAGGGCGCGGCGATCAGCGCCCCGCACACGTCGCAGTAGTCGTCGCTGCCCGACGCGTGGCCCTGCGGGCAGATCGCCATCAGCTGCCCTCCTGCGTCCCGCGGAGCCTGCTGGTGCGGACCGAGCCGGTGTCCAGCTCGATCTCGTCGGCCTTGTCGACGTTCCTGACCAGCCGGGCGGTGCCCTGGACAGGGTCGATCTCGACCACCTTGTCCAGCAGCCGCGCGGTGTCCTCCCGGCCCGAGTCGGCGGCGATCTTCCTGGCCTGGGCCAGCCGGGCGGTGGCGCCCGCCACGTCCCCGGCCGCGCGGGCGCTCAGCCCGGCCTGGATCAGCTCGTGCAGCTCCGCCTGGCCGGCGTAGTGGGCCACCTTGGGGTTGATGCGGGTGGACTGGGCGAGGTCGTCGGTCCACTGGGCGAGCACGTTCCCGGAGGCGAGCACCTCCTGCGTGTCGGGTCGCACCAGCTTCACCCACCCGGCCCTGATCTCCTGCCCGACCTGGCCCGGCGGGACCTCGACGCACAGGTGGTACTCGCGGTCCTCCCGCCCCCACGCGCCGGTCGGGTAGTCGCCGGTCAGCGGGTTGACGTCGGTGCGCTTGCCGGTCAGGTCGAGCAGCGTGGGCGACACCTGCTTGACGAACGTGAGCCTGGCGGCCTGCGGCACCCATATGCGCAGCGACAGGTCGGGCACGGTCTTGCCCATCGTGGTCTGGGTGATCCGGCGGAAGAACTCGGCCAGCTCGTGCTGGTTCCTGACGAACTCGAACGTGCCGAGCAGCGCCTCGGACACCATGCGGAGCTGGGCGGGCACCCAGTCGGCGCCGACGCCGAGGCTGTCGCAGACGAACTTGCCGCTCCAGGCGGCCAGTACGCTCGCGAAGACCTCCTCGCGCTCGTTGTTCTGGCCGTCGGTCATGAGGAGGGCGTGCCGGACCGCGTTCGGGTGTGCCGACAGCAGGTGGCCGGCCAGCTTGAGCCACTCACCGATCGCGGTGCCGCCCCTGGCGCCCAGCTGGGCGATGGCCCGCTGCGCCTCGGCCCGCGTCGCCGGGTTGGCGCGGGCCAGCCCGACGCCGCCGGGGTAGATCACCTTGGCCGTGGAGGTGCCGGAGATCACCGCGAAGTACGCGCCGTCGCGCAGCGTCTCGACGGCCGTGGCCGCGGCCGTACGGGCATCACGGATCTTGCTGCCGCTCATCGACCCCGACGTGTCCACGATGATCACTTCGGCGGTCTCGGTGGCGGTCTGGGCCGCGGCCTCGCCGGAGGAGCCGATCGTGAGGACGGCGTGCACCTGCCGGCCGTCCGTCGGCAGGTACTTGTTCTGGTCGATATGCAAGGTGAAGGTGGGCTGGTCACCCATGCGGGCCTCCTGGAGGGATCAGGGCGATGGTCACGTTGTCGTGGCCGCCGGAGTCCAGCGCGTGCCGCAGCAGCCGGCGGACCTGGTCCAGCGGGGTTCCCTCGGCGGGGAAGCGGTAGCCGTCGAGATAGCGCCACAGCCCGTCGCTGCACACCAGCAGCAGACCGGGTCCCGGCGGGGCGAACGCGCGCACGCGGGGACGGACGTCGGGAAAGTCGGCCCCGAGCCAGGCGGTGATCTCCCCGGTGGGCACGGCGTCGTCGTCGGTGAGCAGCGTGCCCTCCCCGCGTCCGTCGGCGGCGAGCCAGTAGGCGCGCGTGTCACCGGCCCAGCAGAGCGTGATCTCGCCCGGTCGTACCACGGCGGCCACGTAGGTACAGGCGGGGGCGTCGTCCGGCGAGGCGGCGAGCTTGCCGACCGCCGCGCCCGCCAGCGCGAACGCCTCCTCGTGCGAGCGGCCGTCCGCCAGCGCGGCGGCCGCGGCGGTCACCGCGACGGCGGCGGCCTCGTCGGCCCGGGGCGAACTCCCCACCCCGTCGCAGACCACGGCGACCGTCCCGGCCGTGACCGTTCCCACCGCGCCGGACCCCGCGCCCGGCGGAGCCGCCGCCCCGGCCGGAACCGTCGGCCCCTCCACCCCGGGGTCCGTCAAGACCCCCGCGTCCGCCGGCGCCGTCCGCGCGTCCGGAGCGGAACCGGGCCGGGCCGGACCGGTCTCCGGCGAGGTGGTCCGTGGGCTCGGAACGGTGTCCGGCGGGGGGGTCACCGGCATCGGCTGGGTCGAGGCGGCGGCTCGCGGCAGCGGCGCCCTGCGCAGAGGCAGGAGCGCGACCGCGTCCTCGTTGCGGGCCCGGCGCAGGCCGCGGTCCGTCACGGCCGCGGCGCCGTTGTCGAGCACCGTCTCCGCGTGGTCCCTGTCGGTGGTCTGGCGCAACCCGCACCGCTCGCAGTAGCCCTCCGCGTCCACGGCGGCGGCCCCGCAGGACTCGCAGGCGGGGGAGGTGAGCGGGTGGCCGCAGGACTCGCAGAAGGAGTCGCCCGGGGCCACGGACGACTCGCACAGCGGGCACGTCACAGCCACGTCCTGGGCCGTACGGAGTTGGCCAGGTCGACCAGCTCGTGCCGCTCCCGCCGCGTGCGCGCCGCGCCCGCCAGCTCGCGGTAGAGCGACTCCAGCCGTCCGCGCACGCCCCGCTCGGTGAGAGGGGTGTCCGCCACCTTCGCGCCCGGCCGCGCCTGGTTGGCGTCCAGCCAGGCGAGCGCGGCGCGCAGGAGCTCGGCCGTCAGCTGCTTGTGACGGCGCGGGTCGAGGTCGGCCAGCCTGCCGAGGCGCTCCCCGGCGGCGGTCAGCTCGGCGGGGTCCAGCAGCCGCCCGTCCTTGCGGGCGGCGGCGGCGACCAGCGCGAGCTGCGCGGCGACCCGGTGACTGGAGGAGGCGGGCACCTCGTCGAGCACCGCCGTCCACCCCGCCCTGGCCAGCCCGAATGCGGCGCTGACGTAGGCGTGGTCGGTCCGCCACACGCTCTCGTACCAGGGAACGGGATCGCGGCCGGCCAGCTCCAGCGTGAACCCGAGCGCGAGCTTGGGCGCCCGCTCGCCCGGCAGCGCCGACACGCACCGGTCGAACGACTCCACCGCAGCGCGGAGGTCACCGGCGGCGAGTCCCGCCACGCCGCGGTACCAGGTGACGCGCCAGTCGCCGGGCAGCGTCCGGTCCAGCTCGTCGAGCACGCGCCGGGCGTCCGCGTGGCCGTCCTCGGCCAGCAGCCTGGCCAGCGTCAGCCGCGTCTCCGGCGTCTCCGGCATCGCCCGCACCTGGGCGGCCAGCTCGTGCGGGTGGCTGCCGGCCAGCCCGGCCAGCGCCCCGGCCGCCGGGTCGGCCGGGTCGGCGAGCGGCACGGGCAGCGAGTTCACGGCCTCCACCGGGTCCAGCGCGCCGAGCACCCGCTGCGGGTCCTCGGTCAGCGCCGTGCCCGCCGCGTCCCGCGCGGGCCCGAACAGCGCGGACTGCGCCGGGTACGGCACGCCGTCCTCCAGCGCGCAGACCTCGCGCAGCACGCCGACGAGCTGCTCCTCCATCTCCTGGGCGGAAGCGAACCTGGCGGCCGGGTCCGGGTCGGTGGCGCGGCGCAGCAGCCGCGTGAACGACTCGTGGCCGCAGTCGGCCGGCAGCGGCTCGGCCACGCCGCCCCGGGTGGGGCTGAAGCCGGGAACGGCCAGCACGGCCAGCGTCCTGGCCACGGTGTAGAGGTCGGAGGCGACGGACGACGGCTGGGTGTCCAGCTCCGGCGCGTGGTAGCCGGTCGTCACCCAGGAGGAGCCCGGCGGTGAGCCGATACGCTGCACGGCGCCCAGGTCGATGAGCTTGAGCCGCCTGCCGACCCGGATCACGTTGGCCGGCTTGAGGTCGCAGTAGACCAGTCCGTTCTCGTGCAGGTAGGCCAGCGCGCGCAGGATCTCCCGCCCGTACATGAGCGTCTCCCGCAGCGGCAGCGGGCCCTGGCGGCGCAGCTCGTGCAGCGACTGGCCGCCGACGTACTCCATGACGATGTAGCCGAGGCCGCCGGAGCGCTGGAAGTTGAAGATCTTCACGATGTTCGGGTGGTCGACCATCGTCAGGAAGCGCCGCTCGGCCTCCGCCGCCGCGAGCGCCTCGGCGTCGGCGGTGTTGAGCAGGCCCTTGAGCACCATCCAGCGGCCGTCCAGGTTCTCGTCGGAGGCCAGGTAGATCCAGCCGAGGCCGCCGTGCGCCAGACACCCGAGGACCCGGTACTGGCCGCCCACCAGGTCGCCCTTGGCCAGCTTGGGGGTGAACGAGTAGGGGGTACGGCAGTGCGGGCAGAAGCCCTCGGTACGGCCCGGCCGCCCCTGCGCCGACCGGCCGACCGGCTTGCCGCAATCGAGCTTGGCGCAGAACCGCTTCTCCTCCTGCACCTGCGGGTCGGCCAGCACCGCGCTCGTGGGGTCGCGGTACGGCACGGACGGCAGGTCGGCGAGCTCCGCCAGCACCCCGGCCCGCGACCGCCCGCTGCTCGACGGCCCCGTCCTGCCGGAGCGGCCGGTCGAGCGCACCGGCCGGGTGGCTGACGAGGGCTGCGTCATGCCGGAGCCCCCGGTCCACACCCCGGCAGATCCGCCCGCCGGGGCGGCCGCCGGGGCCGGTGGGGCGGCGGCGCTGCCGCACAGGTCGCAGTACCCCTCGTCGATCGTGCCCGTGCAGCCCGGCTGCGCGCACGACGTCATCGTCCACCTCCGTGGATCGCCCGCTTGTACTGGTCGACGGCCGCGGCCGCCTTCGTCAGGTCGCACGGCGCGCTCCACAGCAGCAGCCGGGCCCGCTCATACAGCCGCATCACGTCCGGGTCCTCGACCAGGCCGGTGCGGGCCGCCTTGGCCTGGCAGGCTCCGAGCAGGCCGCGTAACTCCTCGCGCCTGCCCAGCAGCCCGTGCAGCGCCCGTGCCGCCGCCGTCGCCCTGGCCGTGGACTCCTCGGCCCGCCGTTCCAGCGCCGCCAGCCGCCGGCTCCGCTCCAGCCAGGAACCGGCCGCGACGTCCAGCTCCGCCAGCTCCGCCTCCAGCTCCGGAACGACGCTCCTGGGCTGCGCCTGCGGCGGCAGGGCGATCTTGACGACGACGGCGCCGTGCGCCAGCCGCGCCTGGCTCTCCGCCGCCCGTACGCCGTCGAGCGCGGCCTGCAGGTTCTCCCTGCGCGCGCCGTACTCGTCCTTGACCGCCAGCGCCTGCTCCAGGTCGGCGTGGACGCGCTCCAGCCCGCGGACCAGCGCGTCCAGCTCCTGCTTGACGTGGCCGGCCCCGAGCGGGTCGGCCAGCACGGCCTCCCGCAGCCGGGCCAGCTCGGCGTCCTGGCGGGCCAGGTCGACCGGCTCGCCCAGCCGGCCGCTCAGCTCGCGCGCGCCGGCCAGCGCGGCGGCGGCCGAGTCGACCCGGGGGAGCAGCGCCGACCAGACGGCGTCGATCTCGGTGAGCGCGTCGGTGGCGTGCTGGAAGGCGGCGTCCATGCGCAGCACCGTCTCGTCGAGCGTGAGCCGCTCCTCCACCGGGGGCAGCAGCGAGCGCTGCTCGACCGGCCTGGCGGGCGCCTTCAGCAGCACCGAGCGGCCCGACAGCAGCGAGGTGAGCGCCTCCAGCTGCTCGCCGCCGAGCCGGGACCGCTCGGCCCTGATCTTCTCCGCGTCGCGCAGCACCCCCCGGTACGCGTCGTACAGGGACCAGAGCGTGGCCAGCGCGCCCTGCGCGTCATCCCAGCGCCGCCGGGTCGCGTCGCGTAAGGAGGCGCTCCTGAGCACCTGGTAGGTCGTGTGCGACTCCAGATCGAGCAGGTCGCCCGAGATGCGGTCGCGCTCGGCGGCCCGGGCGCGCAGCGCGTGATCGGCGCCTTCCCTGCTCATGGGTGGTCCCTGGCTCATCACGCTCCCGTGCGGTAGGGGGGACCCTGACTTGTCCCTGATTGAACCCTGCCATGCCTGCAATCCGCTTAAAGGATCTCGTACGGTCGAGGACATGGGACGCATCTTTTTGGCGATCGCAGCCGTAATCGCCGCATTCATCCTGCTCGGGCCGCTCGTCGGTTTCCTCTTCGACCTGGTGAAGTGGGGTCTCATCATCGGCGCCGTGGCGTTCGGTGTCATGTTGCTGGCGAAGCGAGGCAGCAGAACGTAGCGCCCACGGGTCAACCGGCGCATAGTGGGTGGATGGAGGCGCGGCCCGCGGTCGACGACGCCGCGCTCGGGCGCGAAGCACTGTCCGTGCTCGACGCGAACTGGACGGGAAGTGCCACCGTGCCCGCGCCCGGCCTCTACCCGCACCAATGGAGCTGGGACTCCGCGTTCGTCACCATCGGCCTGGCCAGGCACCGCCCCGACCGGGCCCGCGCCGAGCTGCTCAGCCTGCTGGACGGACAGTGGGAGACCGGGATGCTCCCGCACATCGTCTTCCACACGCCCGAGGCGTACTTCCCCGGCCCGGCCGTGTGGCGCTCGCAGGACCACCCGGCGGCGCCGCGGGTGCTCACCTCAGGGCTGACCGCCCCGCCGCTGCACGGACTCGCGCTGTGGTGGCTCTACCGGCACACCGGCGACGCGGCCTTCGTCAGGAGGGCCTTCCCGGCCCTGGCCGCCCAGCACGCCTACCTCGGCGGCGCCCGCGACCTCGGCGGCGTGGGACTGGCCGCCATCGTGCACCCGTGGGAGTCGGGCATGGACGACAGCCCGGCATGGGACGACGCGCTCGCCGCGCTGCCCGAGATCCGCTACGGGTACCGCAACGTCGGCCTCGACGAACGGCACCCCGACAGCGACCACGACCGCTACGTGTGGCTGGCCCTGCGCTACCGCAACGCCGGCTACCGCCCCGAGTACCTGAGGGACGAGCACCCGTTCGCCATCGAGGACCCGCTGTTCAACGGGATCTGGCTCGCCTCCTGCCAGGCGCTGGCCGACCTGGCCCCCGTCGCAGGAGCCGACCCCGCGCCGCACGCCGAACAGGCCGAGCGCATCAGGCACGCCCTGCTCGACCGGCTCTGGGACGGCGGCTGCTTCTACGCCCGCGACCTGCGCGGCGACCGGCTCGTCCGGATCTGCACCGTCGGCGGGTTCGGGCCGCTGCTCGACCCCGGTCTGCCCGCCCAGCACGTGGCCACGGCCGTCGAGGTGCTGGAGTCGGCCCGGTTCATGGGCGCCACCGGCTACCCGGTGCCGAGCTGCGAGATCCGCGCCATCCAGTTCGACCGCACCCGCTACTGGCGCGGCCCGTCCTGGGTGAACACCAACTGGCTGCTGCGCCACGCCGCCGCCGTGCACGGCCTGGACTCGCTCGGCCAGCAGCTCACCAACGGCACCCTCCGCCTCGTCAGGCAGGCCGGGTTCCGCGAGTGCTTCGACCCGTTCGACGGCAGCGGGCGCGGCTGCCGCGACTTCTCCTGGAGCGCGGCCCTCACCCTCGACCTGCTTGCGGACGCGGGAGAGACGAACCCCTGATCCGCCCGCCGGCACGCGCGGATACGGTGAAGAGGTGAACGTCTTCCGCCGCCTGCCCATCGATGTCCGCGCCTCCTTGACCACCGAGCCGGGGGAGCGGGTGCTCGCCTTCACCTCTTCGGACGACGGTCATCTGGTGGCCACCACGCTGGCCCTGTTCCTCCCCGACGGCACGAAAGTCCCGTACGAGACCGTCGACAAGGCGTCGTGGGACGAGTACGGGCTGCGGCTGATCACCACCGGCGGAGACCGCCACGAGGTGCGGGTGCCCGAACCCCGGCTGCTGCCCGAGACCCTGCGCGAGCGCGTCAACGCCACGATCGTGGTCAACAAGCACGTGCAGCTGCCCGGCCGCGGCGGCGTCCGCCTGGTCGCCAGGCGCAGGCCGGGCGGCGAGGTCATCGGCTGGAACCTCGTGTTCGACGAGGGCCTCGACCCCGAGGACCCGGGCCTGCGGGCCCAGGCCGAGCAGGCGCTCGAAGGCATGCGACGCAGCATGGGCGTCTGACAGGGGACGGCGGACCGCCTTGACGGCGATCCGCCGGTCCCTCATCAGTCGATCCACCCCGGCCCGAGGGCCGGGACGCCATCATCGGAAACCCCGGTGAGTCTCCGTCAGTACGGGATGCCCGTACGGTCGGACGCGGTCGTCTCGCTGACCTTCTCATCCGGCCAGCCGGTGCCCTGGTCGGCACCCGTCCCGGTCCGGTCCTTCTTGCCGAACGGCATCTTGTCCTGCAACGGCCCGCTCATTTTCGACCGGGCCATCTCGCCGACCTTCGACGCCTTGGCCCCCATCACCCCCGCGGCCTCCTGGACCCGGGGGTTGTCGGCCACGCGCTGGGCCGTCCGCTTGATCTGCTCGTACCGTTCACGTCCTGCTCGGCTGCCGAGCACGTACCCAACAGCCAGCCCCATGACGAATGGCATTCGATACCGCATGTTGCACCTCCGCTCCCACGGCTACCCCGTTGACGATGCGACACGCACTCCAGGAGTGCGCTAATCTATTCGTGCGCCCGACGGAGCGGCCTAAACCGCCCTCCGATCAGCGCGGATCACCCGATCCCGCGTAGCTCAACGGCAGAGCAGCCGGCTGTTAACCGGCAGGTTAGAGGTTCGAGTCCTCTCGCGGGAGCTGACAAGCTGCGCACTGTGGGCCCCCTTCCTTGATCGAGGACAGGGGGCCTGAGTCGTTCCGGGGGCCACTCCCCGGCTTGGTCGCCGTTCCCGGCATGGACGCGGCGGATGGCCGACCGTGGTGAGGACTCACCGCTCGTAGCGGGAACGTCACACAGTTTCCCATTTTGCCGGACAGGAGCGGTCTCGACCGGCCAGTATGGGAGCTGCCGCGGACAAGCCGTCACGGCGGTGTGGAGAGGGCGCCGCCACCAGGACGTGCTGCCGGCCCGGAACCGGCGGGACGATCCGTGACCGGAAAAGTGCTGGTTGCTGCGTGCCTACCTGGATCAGATCGCTACGAACCCTCGATGCCCTGCCCCTGCCGAACAACCTCATCGAGCGCACCACCGACTACCACGAGGCCGAGCGCTTCGTCAGGCTCTTCCACACCGAGCACCCGAAGGCCGGCGGGCTGTCCGCGCGGCTGCGCGACGTGGCCAGGGAGATCGCCCGGCGCGGCTCGTACACGCACACGTACGAGGAGCTGGAGTTCGGCGCCCGGGTGGCCTGGCGCAACAGCAACCGTTGCATCGGCCGCCTGTACTGGAAGTCGCTGAAGGTGCGTGACCGCCGCCGGACGACGAGTGCCGAGGGGGTGGCCCTGGAGTGCGTGGAGCACCTGCGGGAGGCCACCAACGGCGGCAAGGTCAGGCCGGTGATCACGGTGTTCCCGCCCGACGTGCCCGCGCGTCCCGCGCCCCGGGTGCTGAACGAGCAGCTCATCCGTTATGCCGGATACCGTCAGCCCGACGGGTCCGTGGTCGGCGATCCCCGCCACGTCGAGCTGACCGAGCTGGTCCGTTCGCTGGGCTGGCGGGGCGAAGGGGGCAGGTTCGACGTGCTGCCGCTGGTGATCCGGCCGGGACGGGGGGAGCCGCTGCTCTGCAACCTGCCGGGCGACGTGGTGCTGGAGGTGCCGATCGAGCACCCCGAGTTCCCCTGGTTCGCCGAGCTGGGGCTGCGCTGGCACGCGGTGCCCGCGATCTCCGGCATGTGCCTGGAGATCGGCGGCATCTGTTACCCGTGCGCCCCGTTCAACGGCTGGTACATGGGGGCCGAGATCGGCGCCCGCAACCTGGCCGACACCGACCGCTACGACCAGCTCCCCGTGGTGGCCGAGCGGCTCGGGCTGGACCTCTCGACCGACCGGTCGCTCTGGCGCGACCACGCGCTGGTGGAGCTGAACGTGGCCGTGCTCCACTCGTTCGACAAGGCGGGGGTGACGATGACCGACCACCACACCGAGTCCCGCCGGTTCCTCACCCACCTGCGGAAGGAGGAGAAGGCGGGGCGGGCCTGCCCGGCCGACTGGTCCTGGATCGTGCCGCCCATCTCGGGCGGTGCGACTCCCGTCTTCCACCGCTACTACGACGACGCGGTGCTCAAGCCCAACTTCGTGGCGCGCCACTGAGAGGCGTTGCACCCCGATCTAGAAGATGGTTCGGTTGGCCCATGGCTGAACTCGTTCTCTCCTCGCTCGACCGGGGCGTGCTCACGCTCACCTTCAACCGCCCGGACCGGCTCAACGCCTGGACGGACGCCCTCGGCCGCCGGTACTTCGACCTGCTGGCCGAGGCGGAGAAGGATCCGGGGGTACGGGCGGTCGTCGTCACGGGAGCCGGCAGGGGCTTCTGCGCCGGGGCCGACTTCGAGGCGCTGGCCTCCATCCAGCAGGGCACGTACGAGGGGGAGCCGGACCCGCGGCCCAACACCTTTCCCATCACCATTGCCAAGCCGGTGATCGCGGCGGTCAACGGCGCCTGCGCCGGGCTGGGGATGGTGCACGCGCTCATGTGCGACCTGGTGTTCACCGCCGAGGACGCCAAGTGGACCACCGCCTTCTCGCGCCGCGGCCTGGTCGCCGAGTACGGACTGGGGTGGGTGCTGCCGCGCGTCATGGGGCAGCAGCGGGCCATGGACGTGTTGCTGTCGGGGCGGACGTTCAGCGGGCGGGAGGCGTGCGAGATGGGGCTGGCCCTGCGGGCGGTGCCCGGGGACCGGTTGCTGGACGAGGCGCGGGCGTACGCGGAGGAGCTGGCCGCGCTCAGCTCCCCGGCGTCCATGGCGGTGATCAAGCGTCAGGTCTGGGGTGACGGGATGGGGACGCTCGACGAGTCGTACCAGCGGGCGAGGGAGGAGATGCTGGCGTCGTTCGGCCGGCCGGACTTCGCCGAGGGCGTCGCCAGCTTCGTGGAGCGCCGCGCCCCGCGGTTCCCGCCTCTGTGAGGCGAGGGCTCTGTGAGGCGAGGGCTCTGTGAGGCGGGGCCGGAGAGGTCAGGTGAGCGGGTGGGCGCCGGGGGACGGCGTCGCCGGGAGGAAGCGGGGAGGCTCCCAGGAGCGCTCCGCGTAGGCCGACGTCACGGCCTGGCGGACCGCGTCCAGCCGGTCCTCGGCCACCAGGGCGATGGCCGAGCCGCCGAAGCCGCCGCCCGTCATGCGCGCCCCTCGCGCCCCGCCGCGGACGGCCGCCTCCACCGCCACGTCCAGCTCCGGCGACGAGACCTCGTACTTGTCCCGCAGCGACAGGTGGGAGGCGTTGAGCAGGGCGCCGATGTCGAGGGGCCGGCCGGCGCGCAGCAGGCCGACGACGGCCTCGACCCGGTGGCTCTCGGTCACCACGTGCTCGACCCGCCTGCGCTCGTCGCCCCGCAGCCGGGCCAGGGCCGCGCCCAGGTCGGTCACGTCGCGCAGCGCGGGCACGCCGAGGGTGCGCGCCGCCGACTCGCACTCGGCCCGCCGCTTGGCGTACTCGCCGCCGGCGTGCTCGTGGTGGACGCCGGTGTCGATGATGAGGACGCGCAGGCCGTGGGCGGCCAGGTCGAGCGGCACGTTGCGGGAGCCGAGGGTGCGGCAGTCGAGGAACAGCGCGTGTCCCTCCCGGCACAGCGCCGAGGCGGCCTGGTCCATGATGCCGCAGGGCATGCCGACGAACTCGTTCTCGGCCCGCCGGCCGAGCAGCGCCACCTCCATCGGGCTCAGGCCGAGCCCGTACAGCTCGTTCAGCGCGCACGCGACCGACACCTCCAGCGCGGCGCTGGAGCTGAGCCCGGCGCCCTGCGGGACGTCCCCGTCGACGGCGATGTCGGCCCCGCGCACCCGGTCGCCGAGCACGGCGAGGACGCCGACCACGTAGCGGGTCCAGCCCTCGGCCCGCTCGGGGCCCGCGAGGACCACCGGCTCGGGCGAGGGCGCCTGGAGCGACAGCAGGCGGATCGTCCGGTCGTCGCGCGGGCTGACCGCCGCGGTCACGCCCCACGGGACGGCGAACGGCAGCACGAAGCCGTCGTTGTAGTCGGTGTGCTCGCCGATCAGGTTGACCCGGCCGGGCGCCCGCCAGACGGTGGCCGGGTCCGCGCCGAAAGCGGCCCGGAAAGCTTCAACAACCCGCATAATCCAACACCCTTCAACAGGACCCCGACCGTAGACTAGCGGCACGGACGGTTCGATCGGCACCAGGAGGAGCGTGGAGGAGCTCAGGCATCCCGCGCTCGGCTCGGTGCGGGTCTTCCTCATGCACGACGACAACAAGGCGCGCAAGCTCCGCCACAACCTCGGCCACCCGCGCGTTCTCACCTTCGGCGGCGCCTACTCCAACCACATCAGGGCCGTGGCCGCCGCCGGGCGCCGCCACGGGTTCGAGACCATCGGCGTCATCCGGGGCGAGGAGCGGCTCCCGCTCAACCCGTCGCTGGCCTACGCCGCCGCCTGCGGGATGCGGCTCGACTATCTCGATCGCGCCTCGTACCGGCGCAAGCACACGCCCGAGGTGACGGCGCGGCTCCGCGAGCGCTGGGGCGACGTGGAGATCCTGCCCGAGGGCGGCAGCAACGCCGCCGCCGTCCGGGGCTGCGCCGAACTGCCCGCCGACATCCCGATCCCGTACGACGTCGTCTGCTGCCCGGTGGGCACCGGCGGCACGCTCGCGGGCATCTCGGCCGGGCTGCCGCCGGGCAAGCGGGCGCTCGGGTTCGCGGTGCTCAAGGGGGCCGGGTTCCTCGCGGGGGAGGTGGCCAGGCTGCAGCGCGAGGCGTGCGGGCGGGTCCTGGACAACTGGTCGATCGACCTCGACCACCATTTCGGCGGCTACGCCCACACCACGCCGGAGCTGGACGCGTTCGCCGCCGAGTACGGGGTGGAGCGGGTGTACGTGGCCAAGATGCTGCTCGGCGTCGTCGGACTGGCCGGCCGCGGCGCCTTCCCCGAGGGCGCCCGCGTCGTGGCCGTGGTGACCGGTCAGCCCTCGATCCCGGTGGCCGAGTGGGGCGCGCCGACCGGCTTGGACTCGGGCGAGCCGCGCTGACGCAGGTAGATCGAGAGCACCACCATCGACAGCACGGCGAGCAGCTCCGACTGCCAGTTCTGCAGGCTGCGGTTCCAGAAGTCGGGGGAGGTCACGTACGATCCCCAGCCGACCGGGTCGCGCAGGTCGGCGAGCCGCTCGGCGTTGTACGCCGCCTGCCCCGCCACAGACTGCGCCCCCCACGACAGCAGGAAGATCGCGCCCATGGTCAGGCCGAGCGAGTTGCTGTAGAGCCGCAGGCGCGCCCCTCCCGCCCTGGCCCAGGCGGGTGAGCCGGGCCGGGCGTGCGCGCCGACGAGCTGCTCCTGGTCGGACTCGGCTCCCTCCTTGCCGGGCTCCTTCGACTCCGGGGAGCCACGCTGCACCAGCCAGACGGTGACCATGATGAACAGGAAGAACTGGAGGTACTCCGACTGCCAGTTCTCCGCCACGTCCACCGCGTAGTCGGAGGAGAACGCGTACTGGAGCAAGGAGACCGGCTCGCCGCCGTTCACCAGCTGGCGCTCGTTGTAGTCCAGCCTGCCGGCCACGGCCTGCCCCGCCAGGCAGGCCAGGAACAGCACGAGGAAGGCGATGGACAGCGCGTTGTCCTTGAGCCGCCTCACAGGTGGGACCAGCCGATCGCGTAGACGAAGGCCAGCCCGGACACGATGACCAGGAGCGTCAGCGCGAACATCACCTTCATCAGCTCTCCACCCCGCACTCGTACGGCAGGTCGGGGACCGGCGCGCAGCCCGCGGCCACGACCCGCCAGCCGTCGCCGAAGTGGTGCAGGAACAGGGTGTCGCCCTCCAGCCGGACCTGCGCCTCGTCGTCCCAGACGCTCACCTCGGTGGGCCGGCCTCCGGGCCCGAGCCGCTGTTCGCGCAGCGCGTCCGCGCAGGTCTGGCCGGGGGCGGGCAGCTTCTCGGCCGTCTTGCGGGCCAGGAGCGCGCAGGCGGCCTCGAACCGTCCGGAGGCGAGGGCGGCGTGGAAGTGCTCCGCGGCCCGTGCCGGCCCTGCCGTGTCGGCCGCGCAGCCCGCGGCGAGCGCCGCGAGCAACGCTCCCACGACGAGTCTCATGGGCCCCTGATACCCGGGAGATCGTCCGGCATGCTCAGGGGCCGAGCTGCTCCAGGACGGGCGCGAGCAACGCGTTCAGCTCGCGGGTCAGCACCGTGACGGCCCGCACGGCGCTCTGCTCCACCTCGTCGTGCGGGCCCTCGGGCTCCGGCGGCAGGTCGTCGAGCGGCACCGGCGCCTCCACCAGCAGGCAGGCGCGCAGGAACGGGTGGCGGGCCAGGTCCTGCTGCGACGGCTCGACGTACTGGCCGAACGTCTCCTGCCAGTCGAGCCAGCCGCGGTCGCGCCACCAGGCGCGCGAACTGGTCAGCTGGGCCGGCAGCGGCGAGACGAGCCGGACGCGCGCGTTGAGCGAGCCGTCCCAGGTGTTGCGCACGCAGGTCGCCTCCAGCACCCGCCGGTCCCAGCGCACGTAGCCGGGCGACAGCGAGGGCGGCGTCGCCAGCTCCCAGGCCGCGCACGCGAACCGGACCGGCGCGATGTCGCCCCAGTCGAACGCGTCGAGGTTCTTGCGCACGTGCACGGCATAGCGCCCGTCACGGTCCCTGTCGAAGTCCTGGTCGACCCAGAACGCTCTGCCCATGAGCACTACCGTACGGCCCCGCCGGGGCGGGGTGGTCACCTTGTCGGCAGCTGGCGACTGATTAAATGACCGTATAAGCTGATCTGGTCACAATATTTTTGGGGTGAGCAGACGATGGCCAGACCAGGACGGCCGCCGCAGGACCCGGCCCGCCACCTGGAGCGGGCGCACCGCATCCTCGACGCCGCCGCCGAGCTGATCCTGCGCTGGGGCTACGACAAGACGACGATCGAGGACGTGGCCCGCGCGGCCGACGTCGCCAAGGGCACGATCTACCTGCACTGGAGGACCCGGGACGCGCTCTTCGGCGCGCTGCTCCGCCGCGACCGGGTCCGCATGGTGCGCCAGGTTCGCGAGGCCGGGCCGCGGACGCTCCCCGGCCTGATCGGCGCGCTGGCCGCCGCGCTGCAGGACCGGCCGCTGACCTGGGCGGCCATGGTCGGCGACTCGCAGGTGCTCGGCCGGCTCACCCGGCAGAAGTTCGAGGCCGAGGGCCCCACCGAGTTCGCCGCCGCCTTCGGCCGCTACCTGGACGAGCTGACCGATCTCGGCGCGGTCCGCGCCGACCTCGGCGCCGAGGAACGGGCCGCCGTCGTCATGGCGCTGCTCTACGGGTTCCTGGTCCCGCAGGCCATGCGGCCGGAAGGCCGGCGGCTGCCGGACGACCGCGTCACCGAACTGATCGCCGACGCGGCCGGCCGGGTTCTCGGCACCGGCGCGCCGCCCGGCCCCGAGGTCACCGAGGCCACCGGGGCCTTCCTCGCCGACCTGGAGGAGATCGCCTGCCGCCGGCTGGCCGGCTCCCTGGGCCCCGACGGGCGTGCCCTCTGATGTCCCTCCCTCGTACCAAGGAGACGCGATGAAGGCCGTACTCCCGCTCGACGCCGCCGGAGACCTCGCCACGGCGGGCGGCAAGGGCGCTTCCCTGGCGCGGCTGGCGACGGCGGGTCTGCCGGTGCCCGCAGGCTTCGTCGTCACCACCGACGCCTACCGGGCGTTCACCGGCGCGTTCCGGGACGAGATCCTCCAGGCCGCCGCCGCCGGGGACGCCGCCCGCGTCGCCGGGCTGTTCGCCGGGCGCGAGCTGCCGGACGACCTGGCCGCCGCCGTCCTGGCCGCCTACGCGGAGCTGGGCGACGGGGTGCCGGTGGCCGTGCGCTCGTCGGCCACCGCCGAGGACCTGCCGGACCTGTCGTTCGCCGGCCAGCAGGACACGTACCTGAACGTCCGGGGCGACACGCTCCTCGACGCGGTCAGGCGCTGCTGGGCCTCGCTCTGGAACGCCCGCGCCATCGCCTACCGCGACCGCCACGGCGTGCCGCACGCCGACGTGGCGCTCGCCGTGGTCGTGCAGGAGCTGGTGGACGCCGACGCGGCGGGCGTCCTGTTCACCGCGGACCCGGTCACCGGCGCCCGCGACGAGGCCGTGATCAACGCCGCCTGGGGGCTCGGCGAGTCCGTCGTCGGCGGCCACGTCACCCCCGACACCGTCGTGGTGTCGCGCGGGCGGGTCACGCGCTCCCGTACCGGGGACAAGGCCGTCATGACCGTGCGCACCGAGGACGGCACCCGCGACCGGCCGGTCCCCGACGAGCTGCGGCGCGCGCCCGTGCTGGACGAGCGGGAGGCGCTCGAGCTCGCCGCGCTCGGCACGCGGGTCGAGGAGCTGTACGGGACCCCGATGGACGTCGAGTGGGCCCGGCGCGACGGCGCGTTCGCCATCCTCCAGGCGCGCCCGATCACCGCGCTGGGCGAGCGGCACGAGGAGTGGAACGACTCGCTCAAGGGCGACCACCTGTGGACCGCGGGCAACCTGGGCGAGGCCATCCCCGACGTGATGACGCCCGCCACCTGGTCGTTCGTGCGGCTGTTCATCGGCGAGGCCATGCACGCCTCCACGCTGCCCGGCTTCGACCTGGTGGGCAACATCGGCGGCCGGTTCTACATGAACCTCAGCATCGCGCACTCCGTGGCGCGGGCGTTCGGGCTCAGGTCCGCGGTGAGCGCGCTGGAGCAGGTGTTCGGCAAGGTGCCGGCCGGGCTGGACGTGCCGTTGCTGGAGGCGTCCCGCTGGGAGCTGCTCAGGCGGGTCCTGCCGATGACGGTGAAGCTGCGGGTGCGGGTGCGCCGCAACCTGCGGGGGATGCGCGCGTTCCTGGCCGCCTCCCCGGAGCTCGCCGGCGACCTGCGCGCCCGGATCGCCGCCGCCGGCTCGGCCGCCGAACTGGCCCGGCTGGAGGAACGGGAGATCACGCCGTACCTGGTCACCGCCTCCCGGATG
Organism: Nonomuraea sp. CA-218870; assembly: GCF_050936535.1. Lineage (NCBI taxonomy): Bacteria > Bacillati > Actinomycetota > Actinomycetes > Streptosporangiales > Streptosporangiaceae > Nonomuraea > Nonomuraea sp. CA-218870. The sequence continues at coordinate 2,738,394 of NZ_JBNJMN010000001.1, forward strand.
CTGGAGGCCGCGGGGCGGCAGGGCGGCGCGGCGCTGGTGCTCACCCGCGACCGGCTGCGCAAGCTCGCGGGCGAGCCGGACGCCGAGGCCATGCTCACCGGCGTGAACGCCGACGGCGAGCTGGCCAGCCTCGGCCTGCTCACCGGGCTCGGCAAGGTGGCCAGGGGAGAGATCACCCGCGAGGAGTTCGCCCGCCGTTACGGTCACCGGGGCCCGCACGAGTTCGAGATCTCGATGCCGCGGCCCGGCGAGGACCCGGCCTGGCTCGACGCCCAGCTGGCCGCGCTGGGCGACCTGCGCCAGGACACCGAGACGCTGCTGGAGCGCCAGCGCGAGGCGGCCGCCGCGGCCTGGGACCGGTTCGCCCGGCGGTACCCGCGCAAGGTCGCCGGGATGCGTGAGCGGGTCCGGCGCTGGAACACGATGGTGCGCGACCGCGAGACCGCCCGCTCGGAGGTGGTCCGCGCCTTCTGGATGCTGCGCGCGTACGTGCTGCGCGCGGGGGAGCTGACCGGGCACGGCGACGCGCTGTTCTTCCTGGACCGCGAGGAGATCGCCGCGGTGCTGCGCGGCGACACCGCCCCGCTGGCCGAGGTGCCCGTCCGGCGCGCCACCTACGAGCGCTACGCCGCGCTGCCCGCCTACCCGGCGCTGATCGCCGGCCGGTTCGACCCGGTGCGCTGGGCGGCCGACCCCGGCCGCCGCGCCGACCTGTACGACGCGCGCGGCGGGGTGCCGCCCCAGGACACCGTCACCGGCTTCCCCGGCGCCCCCGGGGTGGTGGAGGGCGTCGCCCGGCTGATCGGCGGGCCGGAGGAGGGCGACCGGCTCCAGCCGGGCGAGATCCTCGTGACGACGCTGACCAACGTGGGCTGGACCCCGCTGTTCCCCCGGGCGGCCGCCGTGGTGACCGACATGGGCGCGCCGCTGTCGCACGCCTCGATCGTGGCCCGCGAGCTGGGCATCCCGGCCGTGGTGGGCACGGGCAACGCCACCATGCGGCTGCGCGACGGCGACCGCGTCCGCGTCGACGGCGAGCGCGGCACCGTGGAGATCCTGACCTGACGATCAACGACCCGCTTCGCGGGAGCGCTCCCGCGAAGCGGCCGCCTGTTCGGGGGTGGGTTTTCAGGACGAGGGGGTGACCGCCTCGGCGGGCAGGGCGTTGGCCGCCACCACGTCGCGGTACCAGTGGGCGCTGTCCTTCCAGGTGCGCTCCATGGTGTCGCGGTCCACGCGGATGATGCCGAAGCGCTTGGCGTACCCGTGGGCCCACTCGAAGTTGTCCATCAGCGACCAGAGGAAGTAGCCGCGCACGTCCGCGCCGCCCTCGATCGCCTCGGCCACCGCCGTCAGATGGCGGCGCAGGTAGTCGATCCGGTCGTCGTCGCGGACCCGGCCGTCGGCGGAGACCTCGTCGGGGAAGGCCGCCCCGTTCTCGGTGATCATGAGGGGCAGCGACGGGTAGTCGCGGCGCAGCCGCAGCAGCAGCTCCGTCAGACCGGTCTCGTCGATGTTCCAGCCCATCTCGGTGTACGGTCCCGGCTGACGGACGAACTCGACCTCCTCGCAGTTGATCCAGGGCGAGGCGGAGCCGTCCGCGTGCCCGTCGGCCGTGTCGCGGGGGCTGCTCCCGTCCCACCGCCGCACCAGGACCGGGTTGTAGTAGTTGACGCCCAGCAGGTCGATCGGCGCGGCGGCCGTCGCCTCGTCGCCGTCCTGGACGAACGACCAGTCGGTGACCGAGGCGGTGTCGTCGAGGAGGTCGCGCGGGTAGGCGCCGTCCAGCATCGGGCCGAGGAAGGCCCGGTTGGCCAGCGCGTCCACCCGCCGGACGGCGTCGGCGTCCCGCTCGGAGACGCCGCGCGCGTGGTGCAGGTTGAGGGTGACCGACACCTCGGCCGCCGGGTCGATCACCTCGCGCAGCGCGCGGGCGGCCAGCCCGTGGCCGAGGTTCAGGTGGTGCACCGCGGCCAGCGCCGCCGCCGGGTCGGTGCGGCCGGGGGCGTGCACGCCGGAGCCGTAGCCGAGGTAGGCCGAGCACCACGGCTCGTTGAGCGTGATCCAGGTCCGCACGCCGTCGCCGAGCGCCTCGCCCATCCGCCGCGCGTACTCGCCGAACCGGAACGCCGTGTCGCGGTTCGGCCAGCCGCCCGCGTCCTCCAGCTCCTGCGGCAGGTCCCAGTGGTACAGGGTGGCCACCGGGGCGATGTCCCTGGCCCGCAGGCCGTCGACCAGCCGCCGGTAGAAGTCCAGCCCCGCCTGGTTGATCCGGTCGCCGCCGCCGGGCAGCACGCGCGGCCAGGAGATGGAGAACCGGTAGGCGCCGACGCCCAGCCCGGCCAGGAGGTCCAGGTCCTCCTCCAGCCGGTGGTAGTGGTCGCACGCCAGGTCGCCGGTGTCGCCTCCGGTCACCAGGCCGGGCGTGTGGGAGAAGGTGTCCCAGATCGACGGCCCGCGGCCGTCCTCGTTCCAGGCGCCCTCGACCTGGTAGGCGGCCGTGGCCGTGCCCCACAGGAAGTTCTCGGGGAAGGTCGGCATGGGGGGTCACTCCTCAGGGTTCGGTCTCGCTTCATGCTTCGGTCTGCAGGGCCCCTCGCGAGGCCGTCGTGCGCGGCGGCGCCGAGCTGTCGCCGACCACGAGCCGGCACGGCACCAGGCGGTGCGCTGGCGGCGAGCCGGGGGACTCCAGCCGGTCGATGAGCATGCGCGCGCCCAGCCTGCCCAGCTCGGCCCCCGGCGGCTCCAGCGTGGTCAGCCGGGGGCGGAACATCTCCGCGACCCGGGCCGAGGCGCTGGCCAGCACCAGCGACAGGTCGCCGGGGACGGTCCAGCCGCGCTCCTCGACCGCCTGGAGCACGCCCACCGCGGCCCGGTCGCTCATCACCGCGACGGCCGTCACCTCGGGGTGCTCGGCCATCAGCCGGTCGAAGGCCCGCCGTCCCTCGTCCGCCGTGTCGGCGCGCACGTCTCCCGCGTAGCCCAGGCCGGCCTCGCGCGCGGCGGCCGCGAACTCCGCCCCGGCCCGGACCGACGGCCCGTACTCGGGGGAGTAGGCGCTGGTGGAGTGGTTGAAGAAGGCGATGGCCCGGTGGCCCAGCCCGGCCAGGTGCGCGACGGCCTCTGTGGCGGTGCGGGCGAAGTCGATGTCGGCGTGGTCGACGGTGCCGGGGTCCCGGGTACGGCCGATCATGGCGAACGGCACCCCGGACTCCAGCAGGAAGTCGGTCCGCTCGTCGGTCAGCCGCACCTCCATCAGCAGGACCCCGTCCACCAGGCCCATCCCGGTGAGGTAGCGCAGCTCCTCGACCGGGTCGGCGCTCTCCGGCGAGAGCAGCATGTGGTAGCCCAGCTCGGCGGCGGCCTCGGCGGCGGCGGTCGCGAACTGCATCTCGGTCAGCCCGAACCCGCTGCCGGGCGGCGGGAACAGCAGGGCCAGGATCCGGGTCCGCTTGCTCACCAGGCCGCGGGCCAGCAGGTTGGGGCGGTAACCGAGCTCGGCCGCCGCCTGTTCGATGCGGCGCTTGGTCTCGGCCTTGACCGGGCGGGTCCCGTTCAGCGCGGCGGAGACCGTGCTGACGGCCACCTGGGCCCGCTCGGCCACGTCGCGCAGCGAGGTCATGCCCCTCCGGTTCCTGGGTGAACGCCTTTCGAAACGTTTCGCACAGAACGTATGAGGCAATTTGTGAGGATGTCAACGGTATGACCGGATGGCGAACCTCAGGGCTCGATGAGGCCCGCCCTGATCGCGTACCGGGTGAGCTCCAGACGGTCGCGCATGCCCAGCTTGGCCAGCACGTTCGCGCGGTGCCGGTCCACGGTCTTGATGCTGATCACCAGCAGGTCGGCGATCTCCTTGGACGAGTGGCCCTCCGCGACCAGCTTGACGATCTCCTCCTCGCGCGGCGTGAGCAGGCTCGTGGGCAGTTCCTCGCCCTGCTGGTCGCGCTGCAGGAAGTCGCGGATGAGCGCGGTCACCGCACCCGGGTAGAGGAACGGCTCGCCGCGCATCGCCGCCCGGCACGCCTCCAGCAGGTCGCGGTCGGCCACGGACTTGAGCACGTAACCCGACGCCCCCGCCTTGAGCGACTCGAACAGGTACTGCTCGTTGTCGTACATGGACAGCATGAGCAGGCGCACCTCAGGCGAGCGGCGGGAGATCTCGCGCGCCGCCTGGATGCCCGTCATACGCGGCATGGCGATGTCCAGGATGGCCAGGTCGACGCCCTCGCCGGCCAGCTCGACGGCCTCCGCGCCGTTGCCGGCCTCGGCCACGACGACGAGGTCGGGCTCGGCGTCCAGGATCAGCCGCAGCCCGCGGCGCACCAGCGCGTGGTCGTCGGCGAGCAGGATGCGGGTCCGTTCCAACCTGATCAGTTCCTTTCCGGCCGGACCGGTATGGTCAGCTGCACGGTGATTCCGCCTCCCGGCGGGCTGGTGATGGACAGGCGGGCGCCGATCAGCAGCGCGCGCTCGCGCATGCCGCGCACGCCGGCGCCCTCGGTGATCTGTCCGCCGCGGCCGTCGTCGGCGATCCTCAGCACCACGCCGTCGGGCTGCCGGCAGAGCGAGAGCTCGACCTTGGACGCCCTGGCGTGCCTGGCCACGTTCGTCAGGCTCTCCTGCGCGATGCGGTAGACCACCAGCTCGGCGTCCGGGCCCAGCTCCGGCAGGTGCGACTCCAGCCGGCGGGTCACCTGCGCGTCGGACATCCCGGCGAAGTCGGCGGCCAGCGCGTTGAGCGAGGCGATCAGGCCCAGGTCCTCCAGCATGCCGGGGCGCAGCCGCCTGGCGACCTGACGCACCTCGTCCAGGCTGCTGCGGACCGTCTCCTGGATGGCGTGCAGTTCCTCGCACAGCTCCTTCGGCGCCCGGTCGACGGCGCGCTTCAGGCCCAGCAGCACCACCGTCAGGCTCTGGCCGATCTCGTCGTGCAGCTCGCGGGCGATGCGCTGACGCTCGCCCTCCTGCGCGGCCAGCGCGTGCGCCGCCGCCGTGCTGCGCTCGGCCTCCAGCCGGTCGAGCATCGCGTTGAACGTGGCCACCACGTCGGTCAGGTCGCCGTTGCCGTTCTCCTGGAGCCTGTCGCTGGAGCGCAGCAGGTCGACCCGCTGCATGAGCGCGGTCAGCGCGCCCAGCGGCGCCAGGCTCCTGCGCAGCAGGACCGCGTTCGCCGTGAGCATCAGCGCCAGCCCCACGGTCAGCACCGGGATCTCGGTCAGCAGGACCGGCGCGGAGACGGTCGCCGGCGAGACCGCCAGGATCAGCGTGCCCAGGGTGAACACCAGCCCGTTGATCAAGACGAGCCGCCGGAACAGCGCCTGCGCGGGTGACCTCGCGGACACCGGACGTCGCTCGTTCATATCACCAGCGTCGCCGCCGGGCCGCATGCCTGTCCATCGGTGCCAGCACCCAATTACCTGGGGGTTTCTACATGGTGGACCCCACCGGAGATGGGTGTCAGCCCTGATGGCGCACTTACCAGTCCGTTACCGAAACTGTAAGCCATGAGACATCTTGACACATCACCACCGTATCTGGTGCCCTTGCCGCGACCGGCCCGCACTGGACCGCCGGGGCACGCACGATGAGCGGTGTCATCGCCCTGACCGTCTTCGTGGTGGCCTATTTCTTCATCGCCACCGAGAAGGTGAACAAGGTCAAGGTGGTGCTCGTCGCCGCCGGTGTCATGGCGGTGTTCGGGCTGATCCCCGGCGCTGAGGTCTTCTTCTCCGAGCACGAGGGCATTGACTGGAACGTCATCTTCCTCCTGCTCGGCATGATGATCATCGTGGGGATCGTCAAGCAGACTGGACTCTTCGACTTCCTTGCCATCTGGGCCGCCAAGAAATCCCAAGGGCGGCCGTACCGGCTGATGGTGATGCTGATGGGCATCACCGCGATCGCCTCGCCCTTCCTGGACAACGTCACCACGATCATGCTGGTCGTGCCCGTGACGCTGATGGTGTGCGAGCGGCTCGACATCCCCGCCCAGCCCTACATCATCGCCGAGGTGCTGGCCTCGAACATCGGTGGCGCCGCCACCCTCATCGGCGACCCGCCGAACATCATCATCGGCAGCCGCGCGGGCCTGACCTTCAACGACTTCCTGGTCCACATGGCGCCCATCGTCGTGGTGGTCCTGGCGGCCTTCCTGCTGCTGGCGTGGTTCATGTTCCGCGGCTCGTTCCAGTACAACCCCGACCGGGTGGCCGAGGTGATGGCGCTGCAGGAGAAGCGGGCCATCACCGACCCGAAGCTCCTCGTCCGCTGCATGGTCGTGCTCGGCCTGGTCATCGTCGGCTTCGGGCTGCACGCCATCGTGCACGTCGATCCGTCGATCGTGGCGCTGATCGGCGCCGGCGTGATGATGCTCGTCGCGCGCGCCGACACCTCCGAGGTGATGGCCGAGGTCGAGTGGCCGACGCTGGTGTTCTTCATGGGCCTGTTCATCATGGTCGGCGGGCTGGTGCACACCGGGGTCATCAAGGCCATCGGCGACTGGGCGATCGGCGCGGTGGGCGACAACTTCTTCGGCGCGGCGACCGCGCTGGTCTGGGGTTCGGCCGTCCTCGGCGCGTTCTTCGACAACATCCCGTACGTGGCCACCATGGCGCCTATCGTGGAAGGGCTGGTCGCGCAGGCTCCCGATCCTGACACCGGGCAGGCGTTGTGGTGGGCGTTCGCGCTGGGCGCGGACTTCGGCGGCAACGGCACCGCGGTGGCGGCCAGCGCGAACGTGGTCGCCATCGGCCTGGCCGCACGGTCCGGTCACAAGATCACGTTCTGGCAGTTCACCAAGTACGGCCTTCTCACCACGGCGGTCAGCACAGCGATGGCCTGGCTCTATGTCTGGCTGCGCTACTTCATGTGAGAAGGAGGGGCGACGATGACGTTGCCGCAGCTGTATGTCGTGCTGCTGGCGGGCGGCCTGGTGCTGCTCGTCAGCATCGCCGCGGCGCGCACCGCCTCCCGCCTGGGGCTGCCCAGCCTCCTGCTGTTCCTCGGGCTCGGCGTGCTGCTCGGCGAGGACGTGCTGGGCGTCCCCTTCGACGACGCCCAGCTCGCCCAGACGCTCGGCGCGACCGCGCTGGCCGTCATCCTGGTCGAGGGCGGGCTGAGCACCCGATGGGCGGACGTGCGCCGGCTGCTCGCCCCCTCCGCCCTGCTGGCCACCGCCGGCGTGGTCATCAGCGTCCTGCTGACCGCCGCGGGCGCGCACTACCTGCTCGGCATGGACTGGCGGCTGGCGCTGCTGCTCGGCGCCATCGTGTCGTCCACCGACGCGGCGGCGGTCTTCGCCGTCATGCGGTCCCTGCCGCTGCCGCGCAAGCTGGCCGGCATGGTCGAGGCCGAGTCCGGCTTCAACGACGCGCCGACCGTGATCCTGGTGCTGGTCTTCAGCGCCTCCGGCGGCCTGCCCGACCCGCTGACCATCGGCGGGCAGATGATCTACCAGATCGCCGCGGGCGCGGTCATCGGGCTGGCCGTGGCCATGGCGGGAGTGGTGACGCTGCGGTACGTGGCGCTGCCCTCCACCGGCCTGTACCCGCTGGCCTCCTTCGGGTTCGGCATCGTCGCCTTCGCCGCGGCGGGCGGGGCCAACGCCTCCGGGATCATCGCCGCCTACCTGTCCGGGATCGTGCTCGGCAACGCCATGCTGCCGCACCGGGCCGCCACCCGCTCCTTCGCCGAAGGCGCCGGCTGGCTGGCGCAGATCGGGCTGTTCGTCATGCTGGGCCTGCTGGTCGACCCGGGCGAACTGCTCGACGCGCTGCTGCCCGCGCTCGTCATCGGGGCCTTCCTGCTGCTGGTGGCCCGGCCGATCTCGGTGCTCGCGTGCCTGGTCCCGTTCCGGATCCCCTGGCGCGAACAGGCGTTCATCTCGTGGGCGGGGCTGCGCGGGGCGGTGCCGATCGTGCTGACCACCTTCCCGATCGTGGCCCAGGTGCCCGGCGCCCTCGACCTGCTGCACATCGTCTTCGTCCTGGTCGTCGTGTTCACCCTGATCCAGGGGCCCACCCTGCCCGCCGTCACCCGCCTGCTCGGGCTGGTCAGACCGGAAGAGGCCAGGGAGGTGGACATCGAGTCGGCGCCGCTCGACGTGCTCGACGCCGAGCTGCTCACGGTCACGGTGCCTGAAGGGTCGCGGCTGCACGGGGTGGAGGTCTCGGAGCTGCGACTGCCCCGACCGGCGGCCATCAGCCTGGTCGTCCGCGACCGGTCCTCGCTCGTGCCCGCTCCCGACTCCCGGCTGTACGAGGGTGACCAGCTTTTGATCGTCGCCACCTCCCGCACCCGCGAGGAGGTCGAGCGGCGGCTGCGGGCCGTGGGCCGCCGCGGCCGGCTGGCCCGCTGGTACGGCGAGCGCGGTGACCAGGACCCGCAGCCCGAACGACCACCCCACGAGAACGGAGACAGAGGGAGATGGAGATCATTCCGGCGACGGTCCCCGGAACCGGCACCATTCACCAGATCACGACCAGAAGGGGAGACCGGCTCGCGCTCGTCGATTTCCGCGACGGCCGACGCGGGCTGACCATCTATCGGAACGGCGATCCCGAGGACGAGGGACACGTCGTCGAGCTGGAGCCGGGAGAGGCCGACCAGATCGCCGAGCTGCTGCACAGCCGGTCGCTCGACGACCGGCTGGCCGCGATCGAGCAACGGCTGGCCGAGCTCTCCGCCCGCAGGTGACCCCAGCCGCCGGATGACCGGCGCCGCGCCTCCGCAACGACCGGAGGCGCGGCACGGCCCTCCCGGCCGCACCCTTGACGGTGCCCGGGCGGGGAGGCAGACTTCGGAATGCGTTTTCCCGGTGTGTGCCCCCCACCCCCGTGAAGGTCACATGTCTCGACCCAGCTACCGGTCCGCGATCGTCGGCACCGGTGGGATCGCCGCCGTCCACGCACAGGCCGTCGCCGCGTCCGGCGGCCGGGCCCGCCTCGTCGCGGCCGTGGACGTCGACCTCGACCGCGCCACCGCTTTCGCCACCGCCTTCGCCACCGCCTGGCAGGCACCCCGCGTCTTCGCCTCCCTGACCGAGCTGCTGCGCGAGGAACAGGTCGACCTCGTCCACCTCTGCACCCCGCCGCTGCTGCACGCCCCGCTCGCCCTCGAATGCCTCGAAGCGGGCGTCACGGTGCTCGTCGAGAAGCCGCCGACGCTCTCCCTGGCCGAGCTCGACACGCTTGCCGAGGCCGAAAGCCGCTCGGCCGCGCATGTGGCCACCGTCTTCCAGCACCGGTTCGGCCCCGGAGCCGACCGGCTGCGCCGGATGCTGGCCGCGGGCGATCTGGGCCGCCCGCTGGTGGCGACCTGCCTCACCCAGTGGTACCGCGACGACGCCTACTTCGAGGTCCCCTGGCGCGGCACCTGGGCCTCGGAGGGCGGCGGCCCCACCATGGGCCACGGCATCCACCAGTTCGACCTGCTGTTCTCGGTGCTCGGCCGATGGCGCGAGGTCACCGGCCTGGCCGCCCGCCAGGCGCGCGGCACCGAGACCGAGGACGTGTCGATGGCCATGGTCACGTTCGATAGCGGCGCCGTCGCCTCCGTGGTCAACTCGGTGCTGTCGCCGCGCGAGACGTCCGCGCTCCGCTTCGACTTCGAGCGCGCCACCGTCGAGCTGGAGCACCTGTACGGCTACACCGACGCCGACTGGACCGTCACGCCGGCGCCCGGCTGCGAGGACGTGCTCAAACGGTGGTCCGCCGAACCCCGCGTCACCGGGTCCAGCGGTCACCACGGCCAGCTCGCCGCGGTGCTCGACGCGCTCGACCGGGGCGAGGCGCCGCCGGTCACCACGGCGGACGCCCGGCTCACGATGGAGTTCGTGGCCGCCCTGTACGCCTCCGCCTTCACCGGCGAGCGGGTGACGCGGGGTCAGATCACCGCCGGCAGCCCGTTCGCCCGCCGCATGGACGGCACCGGCGCTCCCTGGGAAGGAACCGACAGGTGACCACCCTCCAAGCCGTCCACACGCTCGGCCGCTCCGTCGCCGTCCTGGCCGGGGGCGTCGAGCTGTTCAGCTACGTCTACCTCCCCGGCACGCCCGTCATGGAGTCGCCCAAGCCCTACCTGCACCCGGTGCGCACCCTGGGCGGCGACGTCGTCTCCCTCTACCGGCCGCACGACCACGTCTGGCACAAGGGCATCGCCTGGTCACTGCCGCACGTCGGCGAGCACAACTTCTGGGGCGGTCCCACGTACGAGCGCGAGCGCGGCTACGTCCAGCTGGAGAACAACGGCAGCGCCGAGCACCGCGAGATGACCGCGCTCGCCGCGGACGGCGGGCGCGTCCGGTTCGCACACCGGCTCGGCTGGACTTCTCAGGCGGGACGCCCCGTCATCGACGAACGGCGCGCGCTCACAGCCACCCTGGTGGACGAGACGACCTGGGCGCTGGTGTTCGCCACGGCCATGACGAACGTGTCCGGCGGCCCGCTGGACTTCGGCTCCCCGACCACCAAAGGGCGCGAGAACGCCGGCTACGGCGGGCTGTTCTGGCGCGGCCCGCGCTCGTTCACCGGCGGGATCGTCCAGTCGCCCGCCGGGGCCGGCGGCGACGAACTGCGCGGGACGCGGTCCGAGTGGCTCGGCTTCCGCGGCCGGCACGACGAGACCGGCGGCTGGTCCACCATCGTCATGGTCGACGACGCGGCCAACCCCCGGCACCCGCCGCAGTGGTTCGCCCGCAGCGAGATGTTCGCCTGCCTGTGCCCGGCGCCCTTCTTCAGCGAGGAGCTGCGGGTCGAGGACGGCGGGACGCTCCGGTTCCGGTACGCGGTCGTGATCGCCGACGGAGACCGCGGCGAGGAGGGCAGCGCGCTGCTGGCCGAGCGGGGCCGCGCCACGCTGGCGACCACACCGCGCGACATCCCGGGCGACATCCCGGGCGACATCCCGGGCGACGTGCCGGGCGGTGGGTTCGCGGCGGCCGGGGACGGCACGGCATGACCGCGTTCCCCGGCGGCACCTCCGTCTCGCGGCTGTCGGTCTACACCGGCGCGTGCGCCGACGGCCTCGAAGGCGGAACCCCGCACCTGCACACCGCCTCCACCGAGGCGTACGTCGTCACCGGCGGGCGCGGCGCGCTGCACACGCTCGACCTGAACGGCCTGCGCGAGACCGAGCTGACCCCCGGCACCACCGTGTGGTTCACGCCGGGAACCATCCACCGGGCCGTCAACCGGGGCGGCCTGGAAGTGGTCGTCGTCATGCAGAACGCCGGGCTGCCCGAGGCGGGCGACGCCGTGATGACGTTCCCGCCGGAGGTGGTGTCCGACCCGGCCGCCTACCAGGAGGCGGCGACCCTGCCCGAGGGGGAGGAGGAGGCCGCCGTGGCGCGGCGGCGCGACCTCGCCGTCGAGGGCTATCTGCGGCTCGCCGCGAGCGTCCGGGCCGGTGACCCCGGGCCGCTGCTGCGCTTCTACGACAGCGCCGTCGCCCTGGTCAGGCCCAGGGTCGCCGGCTGGCGGCGCATCTGGGAGAGCACGGTCGCCGCCGAGACCCGCGGCACCGACGAGACGCTCGCCGCGCTCGGCCGCGGCGACGGCGGCCACCTGCGGCGCGCCGCACTCCTGGAGGCGCCCGCGCAGGAGCGCTGGGGCATGTGCGGCCACCTGCGCGCCCACGACGTCACCCGCCCCGTCATCCCCCCGCCCGCACACCCCTGAGGCTCCCGCGCACCCCTCAGGCTTCCCCCGATTTGCACCCTTGACCAGGTTCCTCCCGCGTGTCAGCGTCCTAGACGTGCTCCCCTTCACCGATCCCCTGAGCGGTGTGCCGGCGTTCGCGTGGGATTCCATGGCCGCCGGAAAGTTCTACTCCTCCCGCCGCTGGCTCGCTTTCTGCGCCGACATGGCCGACATGCCCACCGGGTCGATCACCGCCGACCTGCCCGGCGGCGGCCTGGCCGCGCTTCCGGTGTCCGTGACCGGGGGCACCACCCACCCGTTCTACGACTGCCCGGCACTGCTGGAGGCCCGCGGCCTGCCCGCGCCGCCCCCGTTCGGGCTGCTGGCCGGGCCGCGCTTCGGCTACCAGGCGGACCTGCTCGTCACGCCGGGCGCGGACCGGGCGGAGGCGGCGGCGCGGCTGCGGGCGGCCGTGGAGGAGGCGGGGCTGCCGACGCTCGCCCCGTACCTGGGCACGCGGGACGTCATGGACCTGCGCGCCGGCGGCGTGACGGCGCCGCCGGTGCTGCTCACGGCGGACGCCTGGCTGCGCGTGCCCGCGGGCGGCTGGGAGGAGTACCTGAGCACGCTCAGCGGCCGCCGAGCGGAGAACATCAGGAAGGAGCGCGCCGCGTTCGCCGCGGCGGGTTACGACGTCGTCGAGGCGCCGCTCGGGGAGTGGGCCGAGCACGCGGCGCGGCTGCTGGCCGTCACCGAGGCCAAGCACGGCCACCACGCCGATCTCTCCGTCTACCTGCGGATGCTCACCCTCCAGGCCAAGCACCTGGGGGATTCGGCGCGGGTCATCCTGTGCGGGCCGCCGGGGGAGCCGCCGGTCGGGCACGTGCTCTACTACATCCACGACGACACGCTCCGCCTGCGTTCCGCCGGGTTCGACTACGCGCGGCTGCGCGGCGCCGCCGAGTACTTCAACGTCGTCGTCTACCTGCTGTTCGAGCGGGCCGTCGAGGCCGGGGCGCGCTGGTTCCACGCCGGGATCGCCTCCACCGAGGCCAAGGCGCTGCGCGGCTTCGAGCTGAGGCCGCTGTGGCTGCTGGACCTGACGGCGGGCGGGCCGCTCGACGGGCTGGACGCCGACGTGCGCGCCGCCAACGCCCGCACCTTCGCCTCGATCTCCGCCACGCCTTTCCTGACCCGATCCTGGAAACTGGGTGAGGACGACGAGCGGTGGCTCGCGTCGGCGTGACGGGGGCAGGAAGGCGGACATGCGCAAATACGTGATCATGGGGGTGCAGGGCAGCGGGAAGGGCACCCAGGCCGCGCTGCTCTGCGACGACCTCGACCTGGTCCACATCAGCGTCGGCGCCATCTTCCGCTGGCACGTCAAGAACCACACCAAGCTCGGCGCCCAGGTCCGCCGCCTCGTCGCGGCCGGCGAACTGGTCGGCGACGACCTGGTGGAGGACGTCGTGCGCGAGCGGCTCCAGCAGCACGACTGGAACTTCGGCTTCGTCGTCGACGGGTTCCCGCGCAACCGGCCGCAGGCCGAGTTCTTCCTGGAGAGCTACGACATCGACGGCGTCATCCTGCTCGACCTGCCGGACGAGGAGGTGCGCCGCCGGGTGCTGGCCCGCCGCCTGTGCTCGCGCTGCGGCATGGACTACAACCTCATCGCGCACCGCCCCGAGATCGAGGGCCGGTGCGACGTGTGCGGCGGCGAGCTGGTCACCCGCGCCGACGACACACCGGAGGCGCTGGCCAGGCGGCTGCGCGACTACCACGGCAAGACCGACCCGGTGATCGACCTGTTCCGCCGCAAGGAGTACGTGGTGGTGGTCGACGCGCGCGACGACCAGGCGACGGTCCAGCAGGCGATCCGCGACCGGCTCGGACTGCCCGCCTACCGCGCCGGATCACCGGCCCGCCTGAACGCCTGACGGCCGCGCCCCGGGCCGAAAGTCCCCGGTGGGCGGGACCTTGGTCTCTTCGCTGTCCGCCGGCCGGGGAGCAGCATGGTGGTGCGGTCCGCGACCGGCTCGACGGGCCGTCCGTGTTCGTCCCCCTGGCCCTGGTGGGGTGCCAGGGGGACGGCACGCCTCACCCGGCCGAGCCCGGCCCGCGCTCGTGCCCGCGAACGCCGGGGGTGCGGCGCCGGGCCTTCATCTCGGCCTCGTACACGTGGGTGCGCCCGCCCACCAGCTGGTCACGGGCCTCCGCCTCCAGCCGCTGGAACGCCGCGTAGTAGCCCGCGTCGTACTCCTCGACGACCTGGAACGTCCACCGGCCCTCCAGCACGTTCAGCCCGATGAGTTCCCGTTCGATCCGCCCGGCCAGCTCCTCGTGCCCCGCGCCGCGCAGCAGCTCCGCCACCCGGTCGAGGGCCGCGTCGGCGCCGCCGGTGAGCTGGTGGAAGGCGTAGAGGTGGCCGCGCGCCCGGTGGATCTTCTCCAGGGCCTCGCTGAACAGGCCGAGAGCCTCCACGACCTCGTCGCCGACGCCCGGCGGCCGCCGGTGCGCCTCGTCGAGGTCCCTGCCGACGTGTTGATCTCCCATGTCCCCGTCGTTACCCGTCAGAGCCGCGCGAGCACGTGCGGGCGGTTGGTGAGGATGCCGTCCACCCGGTACGAGCCGAGCCGCCGCATCACGCCCGGGTCGTCGGTCGTCCAGGTGAACACCCGCATGCCGAGCGACTGGACCGCCCGTACGTAGTCGCGGGTGAGATCCCGGTACGGCGGGTTGATCTGGCCGGCGAACGCGGCGAGCCCGCGCAGCTCGCCGGGCGAGGGGGTGCCGAGCAGCCCGACCGGCACGTCGGGCATCAGCCGGTGGAAGGCGCGCATCGCGTCCCAGTCGAAGGACTGCACCACCAGCGGGCCGTGCCACGAGCGGCGCAGTTCCACGGCGGCGCGCCGCTCGATGCCGGGGTGGAGGCGGGGCGTCTTGATCTCCACCAGCAGCCCGAGCCGGGTGCGGCTCATGGCCCGCAGCGCCTCCCTGAGGGTCGGCACCCGCGTGCCCCGGAACGAGGACCCGAACCACGAGCCGGCGTCCAGCTCCCGGATCTCGGCCAGGGTGAAGTCGGCCACCCGCCACGGCGCCCGGCCGGGGAAGACGGACTCCACGTCGGTGGTACGGGCCAGGGTGGTGTCGTGCATGAGGATCAGCGCGTGGTCCCTGGTCTCCCGCACGTCGAACTCGACCATGTCGGCCCCCTGCCGGGCGGCCAGGAGCAGCGCCTCGATCGTGTTCTCCGGGGCGTGGCCGGAGGCCCCGCGATGGGCGACGTTGACGACTCCGGCAGGTGTCCCGGCGGTGGCCGGGACCGTGGGAGCCGCGACCGCCAGGGCCGTGACGACGGCTGTGAGGCCGGTGGTGAGGCCGGTGGTGAGGATGGTGGTGAGGATGGTGCGCGCGCTTCGGAACATGGGTTCCCTCGTAGCGGTGAGCGGCCGGGGAACCGAATGTGACGGACCATGATGGCCGACTGTTGCACCGGGCGTGACCGTACGATGAACCCGGCCGGTCAGGTCTCCGTCACGAGCGGCAGCACCACGTACCTGGTCGTGGCCCAGACCGCGTACAGCAGCGGCGCGAGCGCCAGCAGCAGCCCGAGCACCGGCTTGAGCAGCACCGCCGCGGCCGCCAGCGCGAGCACCGCGAGCGTCGGCGCGGTCAGGTACCAGCGGCGGGTGACCAGATACAGGCACGGCCGCACGAGGTCGCGCACCCGGCGCGGCGACTCCGCCACCACGACCAGCACCGCCACCGTCACGGCGACGGCCAGCGCCGCCCCGGTGGCGAAGAACGGCACCAGTGCCGGACCCCAGGGCGTGCCCGCGACCACGGCGGCGTCCACCGCGAGCACGCTCACCGCCGCCGCGCCCGCCAGCCACGCCCCCGCCGCCCGCGTCCCGGCCCGCCGGTAGCCCGTCCAGAAGGCGGGGAACACCGCCGTCGAGCCCTCGCCCAGCAGGGCGAAGCAGCGGAACGCGCCCGCCAGCGCCGGGGCGCACACCGTGGACAGCGCCGCGAAGAACGGCCACGACGCCGGCGGGTCGCGCACCACCGCCAGCGCCGCGAGCAGCGGCGCGCACGAGAGCGCCAGCAGCACGTTCGTCATCAGCCCGACGTAGACGGCGCCGAAGACCTTCTCGTACGTCTCCTGCCGGGCGGGGCGCAGCAGGCCGCGCGCGGCGCTCACCCCTTCAGCCCGCTCGTCGCGATGCCCTGGATGAAGTAGCGCTGCCCGAACAGGAAGATGACCACCACCGGCAGCACCGACAGCACGGCCCCAGTCATGATCATGGCGTAGTCGGCCTGGTACTGGCCGACGAACGAGCGCAGGCCGAGCTGCACGGTCCACAGGTCGTTGCTCGTCAGGTAGATGAACGGCCCCATGTAGTCGTTCCAGGTGTTGACGAACGTGAGCAGCGCCAGGCTCGCCAGCGCCGGCTTCGACAGCGGCAGGATGATCCGCCGGTAGATGCCGTACTCGCTGAGCCCGTCGATCCGCGCGGCCTCGCACAGGTCGTCCGGGATCGACAGGTAGTACTGCCGCATGAGGAACACGCCGAACGCGCCGAACGCCTGCAGCAGGATGATCGACAGGTGCGTGTCGATCAGCTCGGCCCGCTGCATCAGGATGTACTGCGGCACCATGTAGGCCTGCCAGGGCACCGCGATCGTGGCGATGTAGGCCAGGAACAACCCGTCGCGGCCGGGGAAGCGCACCTTGGCGAAGCCGTAGGCGGCGAAGCTGCCGGTGAGCACCTGGAGGAACGTGATGACGATCGCGAGGAAGGCCGAGTTGCCCAGATAGGTCGCCAGCGGGATCTGCTCCCAGATCTCCACGTAGTTCGACCAGCGGAACTCCTTCGGGATCCACTCGATCGGGGTCGTGAAGACCTCGTTGTCCCGCTTCAGCGACGAGGAGATCATCCACCCGAGCGGCAGCAGCACCAGCAGCGTCACCGCGAGCAGCGACACGTACGCCAGCGTCCTGCGGACCGGCCCCCGCCCGCGCGGCGGCCGGCCGGCGGGGCCCGCGCCGGGCGTGGTGGCGGCCGGGGGAGCGGTGCGCACGGTGGTCATCAGGAGCTCCTCCGTTCGTTGATGCGGAACTGGACGACGGTCACCGTGAACACGATGAGGAACAGCACCAGCGCGATCGCCGACGAGTAGCCGAACTGGCCCTCCCTGATGCCCTCGCGGTAGACGAGCTGGGCCAGCACCAGCGTGCTGCGCCCCGGCCCGCCGTCGGTCATGACGACGATCAGGTCGAGCACCTTGAAGCTCTGGATGGTCAGCATGACCAGGACGAAGAACGTGGTGGGCCGGAGCGACGGGAGCGTGATGTTCCAGAACCGCTGCCAGGCGCCGGCCCCGTCGACCCTGGCCGCCTCGTAGTACTCGCGGGGGATCGTCTGCAGTCCGGCCAGGTAGAGCACCATGTAGTAGCCCATGTCGCGCCAGACGCTGGTGAGGATGACCGCGGGCATCGCCCAGTCGGTGCTGGCGACCCAGCGCGGCGGGTCCTGGACGCCGATCCACTCCAGGAACAGGTTGACCGGCCCGGCGGTGGGATTGAACAGCATGTTCCACACCAGGGCCACCGCGACCAGCGAGGTGACGTACGGGAAGAACGCGGCGGTACGGAAGAGTTCGACGCCGCGCAGCTTCCGGTCCAGCGCCAGCGCCAGCCCGAGCGCGGCGACGAGCGTCAGCGGGATGTGGCCGCCCGCGTAGTAGAGGGTGTTACGGAGCGCGACGTGGAAGTTCTCGTCGTTCCACAGCCGCTGGAAGTTCTCCAGCCCCACCCAGGAAGGGCTGCCGTAGGAGTCCCAGTCCATGAAGGCCAGCGCGAACGCGGCGAGCACCGGCACGAGCGTGAACAGGGCGAAGCCCAGGAAGTTGGGGAGGATGAAGCTCCACCCGATGAGAATGTCGCGCCAGGGCGGGCGCCGGCGGGGCGTCTGTGGCGTGCCCTGCGCCGGCTGCGTCATGACGTGGGCCATAGTCCCTTGTGACTCCTTCGCGAACAGGGGAGCGGCGGGCGCCCCCCGGCGCCCGCCCCGGCGTCCCTAGTTGAGGACCTGGCTCTTGACGCGGTCGTTCATCGACTTGATCCCTTCGGCGACCGACTTCTCGCCGACCATGATCAGCTGGTGCTCCTCGTTGAGGATCGTGTCCACGTCGGAGGTCTTGTCGCTGACCGGCATCTCCAGCAGGACCTTGTCCGGCTCGAAGGCCTTCTTCGACAGCTCGTCGGCCGGCATGCCCTTGAGCTTGAAGTACGCCTCGGTGATCGCCGGGTCCTGCAGCGCCGGGACCACGCCCACCTGGGCGATCGCCGAGGCGCCCTCCTTGCCCGCGGCGAACTGGACGAACTTCTTGGCCAGGTCGGCGTTCTCGCTCCGCTTGTTCACCGCGAACGCCGTCGGCGAGCCGAACGTGACGACCTCGCCGGAGCCCTGCCGTTGCGGCATCGGGGCCAGCGCCCAGTCGACCTGGCTCTCACCCTTCTCCTTGGCTTCGAGGATGCCGGAGATGTACCAGGTGCCCATGGGCATCATGGCCGTCGCGCCGGTCTCGAACATCGTCCGGTAGTCGGCCTGCTGCGCCGTCGCGGTGCCGAAGTCCAGCGCGTTGCCGCCCTTCTGCAGGCCCAGCGCCATGTTGTACTGGTCGGTGAAGAAGGCGTAGTCGCCGCCGAGCTGGTCGCCGCCCGTCTGGGCCGCCGAGACCGCCTGGACCACCGACCGCCAGGTGTGGTGGTAGGTGCCGTAGACCTTCTGGCCGCCGTCGCCCTGGGTGAGCCGCTGGGCGTGCCTGGCGTAGTCGTCCCAGGTCATGGCGCCGTCGAGGGTGATGTTCGCCTTGTCGAACAGGGTCTTGTTGTAGTAGAGCAGCCAGAAGTCCTGACGGTACGGGACCGCGAAGTAGGTGTTGTTCACGTTGAACGCGTCCAGGCCCGCGAGCTTGGCGCTGTCGGTCGACTTGACCAGGTCCGTGACGTCGAGGAGCTGCCCGCGGCTGGAGTAGCGCGAGTAGTCCGTCACGTTCTTCATGGTGATCACGTCGGTCTTGTCGCCACCGGCCAGCATCGTGGTGACCTTCTCGGGATAGTCGTCCGCGAGGATGTCCACGGGCTTCACCTCGACGCCGGGGTTCGCCTTCTCGAAGGCGTCGAACAGGGCGGTGAACTCCGGGGTCTTGGCGAGGTTCCACACCGTCACCGTGAGGGTGGCGCCTCCGCCCTCACCGGCTGGCTCACCGGAGCCGCCGCCACCGCAGGCGGCGACCGCGAGGGCGAGCGCGGCGGCCACCCCGGCGGTCCTCACCCAGGGGCGGCGCACTCTGACCTTGACGGGCGGATTCGAAGCGAACATCGATCCGGTCTCCTTCCATGAAGCGGGCTCAGGCGCTCACGGCGATCTCGTCCGCGGTCACCGGCGCGCGGGGCGGCAGGCCGGACACGTAGCGTTCGAGCTCGTCGAGGGCGCTGTCACTCATCCGCCGGGTCTCCGATCCCAGAGACCCGGCGATGTGGGGGGTGATCATGACGTTGGGCAGGTCGTACAGCGGCGAGTCAGCGGGCAGCGGCTCCGGATCGGTGACGTCGAGGATCGCGTCGAGCCGCCCCGGCACGCACTCCCTTTCCAGGGCGGCGGTGTCGAGGACGGACCCGCGCGCGGTGTTGATGACGGTCGCACCGTCCCTGAGCAGGGCGAGCTCCGCCGCCCCGATGAGGTGACGGGTGGCTGGCAGCGCCGGCACGTGCAGGGTGAGCACGTCGCAGCGCGCCAGCAGATCGGGCAGCCCGACCAGCCTGCCGCCCGCCGCGCGCACCCCGGCCGGGTCGGCGTACGGGTCCGCCACCAGGATGTCGACCTCCAGGGCGCGCAGCCGTTCGGTGACCCGGCGGCCCACCCGTGAGAAGCCGACGACGCCGATGGTGCGTCCGCGGTTGGACAGCTCGCCGCGCCCCGCCGCGTAGGACCAGTCGTCGCGATGTTTGCGCGCGTCCTGGGCCAGGAAGGGGGCCTTCTTGCCGGCGAAGATGATCGCGGCGAGAGTGTACTCGGCGACCGGTATCGCGTTCTCGTCGGCGGCGTTGGTCACGAGGATCCCGCGCCGCCAGACCTCGTCGGTGACGAAGGGGCGCACCGTGCCCGCGCAGTGGAAGACGGCCCGGAGCTCCGGGGCGCCGTCCAGCAGGTCCTTCGTCAGCGGCGGGCAGCCCCACGAGGTCACGAGCACCTCGACCTCACGCAGCCGGCGACGGACGAGCGGGTCGTCGAGGTTCATGGCCGAGATAGGATCGGCGAGTTCGACGAGATCGTGCAACCGGCGTAGCTGCGGCTCCTGAAACTGCACCCCGATGTGTGCGGGATCCATGACCAGCAGGGCCTGTGGCCGTCGACGGTCTCTCACGCGGGTCCTTTCGGCGCAGCAAGCGCTTGCCAGTGCCGCTGATCATGTCCATTCATGTCAATCACGTCAAGACCTCGTAACAGGGCTATGCGATCGTTATTGATCGGGATGGTCAGCCGTAACGGCGTATTTCGGTCCGATTGCTGATCGAAGTGAGCGCTTTTGATCAGAGCGTGCTTGACGTGTTCGCTCGGTGCTGCCAGCATCCTGAACCCACGCAGGAGATCGCTGACTGGAGGCCCGATGCGCTGGCTGCGGGAGCTGGACGACCGGACACTGTCGCCCCACACCGGCTGGACCCGCGATCACTGGGCGGCGCTGGCCGACCATCTCCTGCTGACGGCACGGCGGCACGCCTCCCCCTCCCACGCGCGGATCTCCTTCCCCGGCGAGCCGGGCGGCTACGGGCCGGACGTGGACGCGCTGGAGGGCTTCGCCCGCACCTTCCTGGCCGCCGGGTTCCGGGTGGCGGGGGAGTCCGGCCGCGACCCGCACGGCCATCTCGAGTGGTACGCGCGCGGCCTGGCCGCCGGCACCGACCCGCGCTCCCCCGAGCGGTGGGTGCGGCTGGACGAGCACGACCAGGCCAAGGTCGAGGCCGCCTCCATCGCCCTGGTGCTCCACCTGACCCGGCCGTGGCTGTGGGACCGGCTCGACGACGGCGTGCGCGAGCGGGTGATCGACTATCTCGCCCCGGCGATCGGGGCCGCCTACCCGCCGATCAACTGGGTCTGGTTCCAGCTCGTGGTCGAGCAGTTCCTCGCCTCCGTCGGCGGGCCCTACTCGCGCGCCGACCTCGAGGCCGGGCTCGCCCTCACCGACGGGTTCGTCCGAGAGGAGGGCTGGTACGCCGACGGCGACCGGCGCGCCTACGACCACTACGTCGGCTGGGCGCTGCACTTCTACCCGCTGCTGTGGACCGAGATGGCCGCCGGCGACCCGGCCGCCGACGCCCGCCGCCCCGCCTACCTGTCCAGGCTGGAGCGCTTCCTGCACGACGCCGTGCACCTCGTCGGGGCCGGCGGGTCCCCGCTGATCCAGGGGCGCAGCCTCACCTACCGGTTCGCCGCCGCCGCCCCGTTCTGGGCCGGCGCGCGGGCCGGCCTCACCACCCCCGCGCCCGGCCTGTTGCGCCGCGCCGCCTCCGGGATCGCCCGCCACTTCGCCGAGCGCGGCGCCCCCGGCGACGACGGCCTGCTCACGCTCGGCTGGCACGCCCCCTGGCGGCCGATCGCCCAGTCCTACTCCGGCACCGGCTCGCCGTACTGGGCGGCCAAGGGCCTGTACGGTCTCGCGCTGCCCGCCGACCACCCGGTGTGGACCGCCGTCGAGGAGCCGCTGCCGGTGGAGGAGGGCGACTTCCAGCGCGTGATCCGGTCACCGGGCTGGCTGGTCTCCGGCACCCGCGCCGACGGCCTCGTCCGGGTCGTCAACCACGGTACCGACCACGCGCTGCCCGGCGACCACCGCACCGACTCCCCGCTCTACGCCCGCCTCGGCTACTCCACCGCCACCTCACCCGTCCTGGCCGGGCCGCACGCCGCCGACCCCCTGGACCAGTCGGTGACCCTGCTGGACCCGTCCGGCCGGCCCAGCCACCGCACCGGCTTCGACACCCTCCTGGCCGACCGCCTCCCCACCGGCACCGTCGTCGGCGCCTCGCGCTGGCAGGCCCACTGGGTGGACCCCGACCCCGGCGCGCCCGACCACGGCTACGGCCGCGCCGGCGCCGTCACCACGGGCCCCGGGCTCACGGTCGTGTCCGCCCTGCGCGGCCCCTGGGAGGTGCGCCTGGTCCGGGTGTCCGCCCCGTGCCCGTTCCCGCTGCGCGTCGGCGGCTGGCCCGCCCCCGCCCCGCTGCCCTCCCGGGTCGTCCCCGGCCCCGGCCTCGACCTGGCGGACGTGACCTCCGCCCCGGACGCCACCCCGCTGTCGTCCGAGACGCTCATCCCCTGGTGCGGCACCAGGGCAGCCGCCGAGCCTGACCGCTGGTACTCCGCCCTCCTCCACCTGGGCGCGGCCACCCCGCCGCCCGACCTCGCCCTGGGCTCCACGACCGCCCGCGTCACCTGGCCCGACGGCGCCGTCGACACCCTCCGCCTTCCCTGAGGGTCGCCTTCCCTGAGGGCCGTCTTCCCTGAGGGTCGCCTTCCCTGAGGATCGTCAGGCCGAGGACGAGCGGACGATCAACCGGGGCTCGACGACCACGCGGTGCGCCGGGCGATGCGGGTCCTGGTCCGCCAGACGGGCCGACAGCAGCGCGAACGCCGCCCGCCCGATCGCCGCCTTCGGCGGCCGGACCGCCGACAGGGGCGGGTCGCACAACTCGGCGACCTCGTCGTCGTACGTGACGACGCCCAGGTCGCCCGGCACCCGGATGCCGCGCTCCTGGCAGCGCTCGACCAGGCTGATCGCCTCCGGGTCGGAGTGCACCAGCAGCGCGCTGGTGCCCGTCGCCAGGCAGGCGTCGAGGATGCCGTCCAGGGCCGCCGCCCAGCCGGGGTCACGCCGGTCCACGGTGGTCACGTCCGGGACGCCGTCGAGGTCCAGTCCGAGCTCCTGGCACGCCTGCCGCCACCCGTGCCGCACGTGCGGCGCCGTCGGGCTCCGCACGGTGGTGATGACGCCGACCCGGCGGTGCCCCAGCGCGGCCAGGTGCCGCACCGCCATGGCGGCCCCGAGCACATGGTCGCTGACGACGGACTCCATGGCCTCCCGGTAGGGCCCGACGGTGGCGGCGCGTTCGACGAGCACCACCGGGACGGGCGACTGCCCCAGCCACCGCACCAGCTCCTCGCCGTCGTCGCCGGTGGTGGTGGGCGCGACCAGCAGCCCGTCCACGCCCACGAACTCCACCAGCCACGACAGCTGCCGCCGCTCGTCGGCCGCCTGGTAGGAGGCGCCGCGCAGCACGAGCCTGGCCCCGGCCGCGGCGGCGGCCTCGCGCACGCCGCGGATCACGTCGGGCCAGTAGTAGTCGAGCGAGGGCACGACCATCCCGACCGTGAGCCGGCGCGTGTCGCCGCCGTTCTCCTCGGGGGCGGGCTGCGGCGGCGCCGGCCTGTCGGGCTCGCCGACCAGCGCGCCGCCGTGCAGCACGGCCCCGCCGCGCACCCTCCGGATCACCCCCTGCGAGGCCAGCAGCGCGATGTCACGGCGGATGGTGATGGCCGAGACGTCCAGCTCCTCGGCCAGGTCGGTGACGCGCACGACGCCGCGCTGCCGCAGCAGCTCGACCACCTGGGCGCGGCGCTCGTCGGGCAGCGGCGCCGGCGACTCGGGCCCGGTCATCCGCGCACCCCCACCCGCACCAGCACGGACCCGGCGGCGGTGCCGGGCACCGCCAGCTCCAGCCGGGTCAGCCGCTCGCCCCACACCGCGGCGAGCATCGGATCGTCCAGCTCGCGCACCGTCAGCGAACCCGCCGCCAGCCCGGGGTCCCAGGTCAGCACGGCGGCCCGCCCGCCTCCGGGCGGCCGCACCTCCACCTCGCCGGGACGGTCCCGCCGCACCTCGCCGGCCAGCAGGTAGCGCAGCACGCTGGGCTCGCCCGCGCCGGTGAAGCGCCAGGCGTCCTCGATCGTCACCTCGCCGGACGACCGGTCGAGCCGGGCCGTCCGCCACCACCGTTCCAGGCCGTCCACGGGGTAGGCGGGCGCGAGGTCGAGCCGTACCAGGAAGCCGTCCGGCCCGTCGGCCGCCTCGACGTCGCGGGCGTGGAAGGACGCGCCGGCCCGCTGCGGCGTGCCGCGGATCTCGGGCACGTTGTGCCAGTCGCCGCGCATCGTCCAGATCGCGTACCGGTCGGGCCCGAAGGTCCCGGCCGTGTACGTGGGCCGCCCCGCGTCGACCACGGCCGGCACCCCGTCCACGGCCACCACGACCGAGCCGACGTCGTTGTGGTTGTGGTTCTCCCCGTTGTGCCCGCCCTTCACCACGAGCGCCGGTCCGCGGGCGGTGCCCGCCGCCGTGCGGGCGACCCCCACCTGGACGCCGGGCAGCCACGCGGAGGCGACCAGCGGCGGGTCGGCGGCCTCGGCCGCCGGCCAGTCCGGGTCGGCCAGCTCGCTCATGGCCCGCCCCAGCTCGGCGTCGGGAGAGACGGCGGCGGAGCGCCGCGAGGCCGCGTGACGGACCCCGAGCGGATCGCCGGCCCGCCGCGCCCACCGGTGCGCCACGTGCCAGGGCCGCTCACCGGGCGGCCGCGCGCGGCTGTCGGCGACGTTCACGTACCACTCGCCGCCCAGATGCATCAGGTACGGGAAGCGCGCGGTCGCGCGGGCCACCGGCACGGCGGAGGCGTCCAGCGCCCCGGCGGTGGCGTGCTCCAGCACGTCGAGCGCCTCCAGCGCGCGGCAGGCGCCCTGCCACCAGTATTCGTAGCCCTCGTCCACCGACCCGTCGGCGGGCAGCGCCCCGAGGTAGCGGTCGACGCCCTCGACGGCCAGCGCGACCTGCAGCGCCCGCTCCTCGCCCGGCTCCGCCAGGCGCAGCGCGGCGACGAGCACGTTGCCGCAGATCCACGGGCACCAGTTGTGCACGTGGCCGTCGAGCCCGAGCCAGTGCCAGTCGCGCCGCCGGGTGAACGGCTCCAGCACCCGCGTCCGCACCTCGGCGCGCACCCGCTCCCGCAGCCCGGGGAAGCGCCGGTCGAGCGGCTCGCCGAGCGCCTGGTCGGCCCAGGCGAGCTGGGCGGCCACGTCTCCGGCGCCGAGGTCGAGGCAGGGGGCGGCCGGGTCGGGCAGCACGGCGCCGCGCGGCCGGCAGGACTCCTCGTGGGCGGGCCAGCACCACGAGGTCTGCTCGCACAGCAGCGCGATGCCGTCGGCGGCCTCGGCCAGCCACCCGTCGTCGCCGGTGGACGCCGCCATGAGCACGGCCCGGGTGAGCCGCTGCTGGCGGCCGAACACGGCGTCCTCGTAGGCGGTGCGGTCGCCGTCCTGGAAGTAGCGCGCGTACTGGGAGGCGAGCGGCTGCGGCCAGGGCGTGCCGCGCTCGGCCTCGGCCCGCTCGCGCATCAGCGTCAGCGCCCTGCGGGCCGGTTCGCCGCGCAGGTCGGGCGCGGGCAGCGCGCGGCCGGGGTCCAGCAGGACGCCGGCCAGCGCGTCCGGGGAGGCGGCCGGGCCCCAGAGGCCGAGCAGGGGGCCGGGCCGCCCGCTCGCCGTGGCCTTGACGGCGGAGCCGGTGGCCGTAGTCGTCATGTTCCTCCTCCGAGCCCCCACAGCGTATCGATCGAACCTGATCGAAGATGATTCCTCGCGAACCTCCATGGTGCAAGTGATCGAACTTCGCCCGTCCGGCGACCTGCCGTTCCGGGCGCCGACCGGCGGGGGAGCCGCCGTGCCGGCCTGCCAGGAGTGAAGGCCGGGTCCATGGGCAAAGGGAGGCACCCTTTGCGAAGACGGGAGATTCGGATGGCGACGAGCGCCGGACGGCGTGCGGAACGGGTGGCCAGGGAGACGCTCGGGCTGGAGGAGCTGCGGCCCGGCCAGCTCGAGGCCATGACGGCGCTCGCGGAAGGCCGGGACACGCTGGTGGTCATGCCGACGGGAGGCGGCAAGTCGGCCGTCTACCAGGTGCCCGCGCTGCTGCTGGACGGGCCGACGCTGGTGGTGTCGCCGCTGATCGCCCTCCAGCGCGACCAGGTCGCCGGGCTGCGCCGGCGCGACGAGCGGGCGGTCAGGCTGGACGCCGCCACCTCGAAGAAGGAGCGGGACTCCTCCTTCCAGTCGCTGCGCGCGGGCGAGACGGAGTTCCTGTTCTGCGCGCCCGAGCAGCTCACCAAGCCCGACGTGGTGCGCGAGCTGGCCGCCGCGAAGCCGTCCCTGCTGGTGGTGGACGAGGCGCACTGCGTGTCCGCCTGGGGCCACGACTTCCGGCCCGACTACCTGCGGCTCGGCGCGGTCGCCGAGGCCCTCGGCCGGCCGGTCGTCGCCGCGCTGACCGCGACGGCCGCGCCCCCGGTACGGACCGAGATCATCGAACGGCTGCGCATGCGCGACCCGGTGGAGATCGTGTGCGGGTTCGACCGGCCCAACATCCACCTGCGGGTACGGAGGACGTCCGGCGACGGCGAGGACGTGGTCGAAGCCGTCGAGGAGCTGGCCAAGCCCGGTCTCGTCTACACCGCCACCCGCAAGCAGACCGGTGAGCTGGCCGGCCGCCTGCGCGAACGCGGGGTGCGGGCGGCCGCCTACCACGCCGGGATGCGGCGGGCCGACCGCGACGCCGTCCAGGAGTCGTTCATGACCGGCGAGCTCGACGTGGTGGTGGCCACCAACGCGTTCGGGATGGGCATCGACAAGCCGGACGTGCGGTTCGTCGTGCACGCCCAGGTGCCCGGCTCGCTCGACGCGTACTACCAGGAGATCGGCAGGGCGGGCCGGGACGGCGAGCCCGCCGCGGCCGTGCTGTTCTACCGGCCGGAGGACCTGGGGATGCGGCGGTTCTTCACCGGCGGGCTGCCGGACGAGGACGCGCTGGCCGTGATCGCCCGCGCCATCCGCGAGGCGGGCGGGCGCACCGACCGCAAGCACCTGCGCGAGCTGCTCGGGCTCAGCGTCCGCGGCGTCACGTCGCTGCTCAACCTGCTGGAGAAGGCGGGCGCGGTCCGGCTCGGCACCCGCTCGGTCAGCGCCACCGAGGACGCGCCCCCGCCCGAGGAGGCGGCGCGGGCCGCCCGGGAGGTCGCCGAGCGGCACCGGGAGGTGGAGCGCACCCGGCTGGAGATGACGCGCCGCTACGCCGAGATCCGCGACTGCCGGCGCGTCTTCCTGCTCGGCTACTTCGGCGAACGGCTGCCCGGCCCGTGCGGCGCCTGCGACACCTGCACGGCCGGCACCGTCTCGGAGCCGGAGCCGGTGAGCGGCGGCCCGTTCCCCGTGCACGCCCGCGTCGAACACGTCGAGTGGGGGCCCGGCGAGGTCATCCGCCGCGACGAGGACCGGCTGACCGTGCTGTTCCACGAGAACGGCTACCGCGAGCTGCTCCTGGAGGCCGTCGTGCGGGAAGGGCTGCTGCGCGAGGCCGGGTGACCCGGGCACCCCTCCCGGTCGTGCACCATGGAAGCGTGACCGTCGCAGCAGACACCGCGCTCGACCGGCTGGCCGGCCTGATCGAGGCCGGCGGGGTGCTGGTGCTCAGCGGGGCGGGGCTGTCCACCGAGTCGGGCATCCCCGACTACCGCGGCCCGACCGGCCGGTCCCGCAACGCCGAGCCGATGACCTACCAGCGGTTCGTCGGCAGCGAGCAGGCCCGCCGGCGCTACTGGGCGCGCAGCCATGTCGGCTGGCGGCAGATCGGCGAGGCCCGCCCCAACACCGGGCACCTGGCGGTGGCCGCGCTGGAGACGCGCGGCCTCCTGGCCGGCATCGTCACCCAGAACGTCGACGGCCTCCACCAGGCGGCCGGGGCGCGGCAGGTGATCGAGCTGCACGGCGGCCTCGACCGGGTGGTCTGCCTGACCTGCCGCGAACGCACCCCACGGGCCGACCTCGACCTGCGGCTGCGCGCGGCCAACCCCGGCTGGGCGGCCGAGGCCGGACAGATCAACCCCGACGGCGACGCGGTGCTCACCGACGCGCAGGTCGAGGGGTTCCGGCTGGTCGGCTGCCGCTCGTGCGACGGGGTGCTCAAGCCCGACGTGGTCTTCTTCGGCGAGAACGTGCCGCGCCCGCGGGTCGAGCAGTGCTTCGCGCTCGTCGGGTCGGCGCGGGCGCTGCTCGTCCTGGGCTCGTCGCTGGCCATCCGCTCCGGCCTGCGCTTCGTGGACCGGGCCGCCGCGCTCGGCCTGCCCATCGCGATCGTCAACCAGGGGGCCACGGGCGGCGACCACCACGCCACCCTCACCGTCGACGCCCCGCTCGGCGCCACCCTCACCACCCTCGCCGCCGCCCTCCCGTAGGACGGGTGTCGCAGGACGGCTGACGCGGGACCGGTGCGAGAGGGCGGCACAATAGGTGCATGCCCGCCACCTGCCACTGCGGCCTGCCCGCCGCCTACGCCGACTGCTGCGGCCGGCTGCACCGCGGCGAGAGCGCCGCCACGACGGCCGAGCAGCTCATGCGCTCGCGCTACTCCGCGTTCGGCGTCGGCGACGCCGCCTACCTGATGCGCACCTGGCACCCGTCGACCCGCCCGCCCGGCCTGGACCTCGAAAGGAAGACCCGCTGGGTGCGGCTGGAGATCCTGGAGACCAGCGGCGGCAGCGTCGTCCACACCGAGGGCACGGTCCGCTTCCGCGCCCACTACGTGCACCGCGGCAAGCCGGGCACGCTGGAGGAGCACAGCCGGTTCGTCCGCCACGAGGGCCGCTGGCTCTACACCGGTGCGCTCTAGAGGGAGCCGGGGGCGGAAGCCGTCGCCGAGCCTGCTCTGGACTTCTCCTTTTTCAGGAGTAACGTCTTCTCAAACAGGAGTTCGACTGCGAGGAGACGCCATGGCGCGGGTGAGGTCACGGGACGGCACGACGATCGTCTATGAGCGGACCGGCAGCGGTCCGGTCGTCGTCCTGGTGGGCGGCGGGCTCGACGACGGGACGGAGAACGGGCCGCTGGCCCAGGAACTGGCCGGAGACTTCACCGCCGTCAACTACGCTCGCCGCGGCCGCGCCGGGAGCGGCGACGTGCGGCCGTACGCGCTGGAGCGTGAGATCGAGGATCTCGCGGCGCTGATCGACGAGGTCGGCGGGCCGGCGCACCTGTTCGGCGCCTCCTCCGGCGGGGCGCTCGCCCTGGAAGCGGCGGCGGCCGGGCTGCCCATCGGCAGGCTCGCGGTGTTCGAGGTGCCCTACGCGATCGGCGACACCGCGGTCCAGGCCTGGCAGGACTACGTCAGGCAGCTGCGCGCCGTGCTGGCCGACGGGCGACGCGGCGAGGCGGTGAAGCTGTTCATGCGGCTGGCGGGCGTCTCAGAGGAGGACATCGCCGGAGCGGAGAGCTCGCCGATGTGGTCCCCGCTGCTGGAGCTCGCTCACACGCTGGCCTACGACGCCGCATGCCTGGGTGACGGGCCTCCGCCCGCCGCCCGGCTCGCGACGATCACCCAGCCGACGCTGGCGGCCACGGGATCGGGCGTCGACCCGCACATGGCGGGGCTGCGGAGCGACTTCTTCGGCCAGGCCGCCGACGCGATCGCCGCGTGCGTCGCCCGCGCTGAGCGCCGCGTCGTCGACGTGCGCGAGCACACCGTCAACGCCAAGGCCCTCGCTCCCGTGCTCACCGACTTCTTCCGGTCCTAGCGGAGCGGACGGGCGACGGTCAGGCGGCCCGCCCCGTCTTCGGCGGCCGGTCCCGCCGGGTGAGCGCCGGCACCAGTCCTTGCGGCAGGAACAGCACGACCACGATCAGCACCAGCGCGTACACCGCGTACGACAGCACGCTCGGCGCGTAGCTCGGCATCCCCGGCAGCGCGGCGAGCCGGTCGAGCCCCTGGACGAGCAGGGTGATCGCGCCGGCTCCCGCCACCGCGCCCCACACCGTGCCGAGCCCGCCCACCACGGCCATGACGATGTACTGGATGGAGATCAGCACCGGGAACGACCCCGGCGCGACGTACCCGGTGTAGAAGCAGTAGATGCCGCCCGCCAGCCCCGCGAACGCGGCCGACAGCGCGAACACGACCAGCTTGTAGCGGCCCACCGGGATGCCCGAGGAGGCGGCGGCCGTCTCGCTCGTGGCCAGGGCGCGCAGCGCCCGGCCGGGCCGTGAGGTGATGACGTGGTGCGTGACCAGCATGACCAGCGCCAGCGCCCCCCAGGTGAGCCAGGCGTACGCGGCCGCGCCGTCCATCTCCCAGGACCCGACGCCGAACTGCGGGATGCCCTGCAGCCCGATGTCGCCGCCGGTGAACTCCAGCTGCCCGGCCAGCGACAGCAGGATGAGCTGGACCGCGAGCGTCGCGAACGCCAGGTGGTGGCCGCGCAGCCGCAGCAGCGGCATCCCGATCACCGCCGCGAACAGGGCGGCCACCAGCGGCGCGGCCACGAGCCCGAGCAGCGGGGGGAATCCGTTCAGCGTGAGCAGCGCCGCCGTGTACGCGCCGACGCCGTAGAAGGCGCCCTGCCCGAGCGAGACCTGCCCGGCGAACCCCATCAGCAGCGACACCCCGACCGTCACGATCGCGGCCAGCCCCAGCAGGACGTAGACGGCCAGCGCGCTGTCGTCGAGCACCAGCGGCAGCGCCAGCGCGACGGCCAGGACCGCGGCCCCGGCGGCGGTCCGTACAGCGGCGACCTTCATCACACCGCCTCCTCGTGGATGGCCGACCGGCGGCTCGCCTGCACGATCATCACCACCAGCATCAGCCCGAGCGCCACCTCCAGCTGGTGCGAGCCGTACCCGTACCCGGCGGCCATGGTCTCGGCCACCCCCAGCAGCAGCGCCCCGCCGAGCGCGACGACCGGGCGGGTGAGCGCGCCGAACACGGCGGCGGCGAAGGCGTTCACGATCAAGGTCACGTCCGTGTCGAAGGAGATCGGCCGCAGCGGCGTGATCAGCACCCCGGCGAGCCCGCCGAGCAGCCCGCCGAGCGCGAACGCCAGCAGGCCCATCCGCCGGGGGTCGATGCCGACCACGCGGGCCGCGTACGGGTTGGACGCGCACGCCGTCAGCGCCTTGCCCAGGTAGGTGCGCCCGAAGAAGAGCGCGAGCAGGACGAACGTGACGGCGGTGACGGCGATGACCAGCAGGTGCTGGGTCTGGATGCGGGCGCCGGCGATCGTCACCGACCCGGCCAGGCCGGGGGCCGAGCGCGGCTGGTCGCCCCAGAGCACGATCTCGACCGCGTACGCGAGCACCCCGATGCCGAGCGTGACGATCAGCGACGACAGCGGCGTGGTGCCGGGCCTGCCGATCGCGGCCAGCCCGGTCAGCAGCCCGGCCAGGCCGGCCAGCAGGACCGCCGCCGCCTCGCTCACCCCGTGCGGCATCCCGAGCCCGAGCAGCGAGGACGTGCACAGCCCCGCGACGACGGCGAACGTGCCCTGCGCGAAGTTGACCACCCCGGTCACCCGGTGGATGGCGACCAGCCCGCTGGCGATGAGCGCGATCGCGCAGCCCACGGCCAGCCCGTTGAGCAGGTACGTCAGGAAGGCGCTCATGTGATCGCCCCGCCCAGGTAGGCGCTGGCCACGCGCGGGTCGTCGGCCAGCTCCGCGCACGGGCCTTCGGCCCGCACCTGACCGGATTCGAGCACGTACGCGCGCGAGCACAGCTCGAACGCCAGCCGCGCGTTCTGCTCGATCAGCAGCACCGCCAGCCCTTGCTCCCGGTTCAGCCGGGTCAGGTGGGCGGCCAGGTCGGCGGTGATGTTCGGGGCGAGGCCGAGCGACAGCTCGTCCACCACGAGCACCTGCGGGCGGGACATCAGCGCCCGGCCGACGGCCACCATCTGCTGCTCGCCGCCGGACAGCACACCGGCCCGCCGCCCGGCCAGCTCGGCCAGGCGCGGCAGCAGCTCGTAGACGGGGGCGGGGTCACGCTGCCCGGAACGCCAGCCGCCCAGCGCCAGGTTGTCGGCGACCGACATGTCAGGGAAGAGCTGGCGGCCCTCGGGGACCAGGGCCAGCCTGCCGCCGATCCGGACCGTGCCCGACGCCGGAGCGAGCAGCCCGGCCAGCGTGTTGGCCAGCGTCGACTTGCCGGCCCCGTTCGGCCCGAGCAGCGCCACCATCTCGCCCTTGTCCACCGCGAGCGTGACGCGGTCGAGCGCGGTGGCCGTGCCGTACGAGACGACCAGGTCCGCTACGTCGATCATGACGCCGGCCCGAGGTAGGCGGCGAGCACCAGCGGGTCCTCCCGGATCTCGGCCGGCGGGCCCTCGGCGATGACCCGACCCAGGTCGAGGACCACGACGCGGTCGGCGAGCCGGGTCACGAAGCCCACGTCGTGCTCGATCAGCAGGATCGTCAGCCCGTCCGCGCGCAGCTCCTCCACCAGCGCGGCCAGCCGCTCCCGCTCGTGCCCGCGCAGCCCGGAGGCCGGTTCGTCGAGCAGCAGCAGCCGGGGCCGCGCGCACAGGGCGCGGGCCAGTTGCAGCGCCCGCTGCTGGCCGATCGGCAGCCGGTCGGCGGCACGGCCGGACCACTCGGCCAGCCCCACCCGCGCCAGCGCGGCGTCCGCCTCGCGGCCGATCTCCCGCTCCTCGCGGCGGTGCCGGGGCAGCCGCAGCGCCGCCGACACGAACCCCGACCGGGTACGGCCGTGCATGCCGACCATGACGTTCTCCCGGACCGTCATGCCGCGGAACACCCGCGCCCCCTGGAAGACGATCGACATGCCGAGCCGGGCCCGCCGGTGCGGGGCCAGCCGGTCCACCCGCTGCCCCAGGAAGGCGATCTCCCCGTGGTCGGCGGCCAGGTGGCCGGTGACGAGGTTGAACAGCGTGGACTTGCCCGCCCCGTTCGGCCCGATGACGGCGCACACCTCGCCCTCGCCGACGTCGATCGAGACGTCGCGCACCGCGTAGACGCCGCCGAAGGAGCGCGACACCCCGGTGACAGCCAGCACCCGCTCACCCCAGCCCGGCGACGGTCTTGGCCAGCTGTTCCCGCGCCCACTCGGTCGGCACGAACGCGCCGTCCTTGACCGTGTTGACCGAGATGTACTCGGGCGAGAGTCCGGAGTGGTCGGTGGGGGAGTAGCGGAAGCGGCCGTTCGGGGTGATCAGGTCCATCGTCTCCAGCGCCTGCTGGACCTTCTCCTTGTCGGTGCTGCCCGCCTTCCTGATCGCCTCGAACAGCAGCAGGCTCGCGCTGTAGCCGTCCTGGGCGAACTGCGGCGGCGGGTAGCCGTGCTTCTCCTGGTAGGGCTTGGCCATCTGCTCGATGACCTGCTTCTGCTTGCCGTCGGGCAGGTGCTCGCCCACCACGCCGATCGCGCTCTGCACGGTCATGCCCTCGGCGGCTTCGCCCATCGGCTCCAGCCACAGCTTGCTGGCCTGCGACGCGGTCAGGAACAGCGGCGTCTTCAGCCCGGAGGCCGCGTACTGCTTGGCCGCGGTCACGCCCGGCGCGCCCGAGCCCCAGAACACCAGCGCCTCCGCCTCCGAGTCGCGCACGTGCTGGAACAGCGGGCTGAAGTCGGAGGTGCCGGTCTCGTACGCCTCGTCCACCGCGATCGTGACGCCGTACTTCGGCGCCAGCTCCACCATCGACTCGTGCCCGGAGACCGAGTAGGCGCTCTTGGAGTCCCAGGCCACCGCGATCGTCTTGATGCCCTGCGCCTGGATGTACTGCAGGTAGCGCTCGGCGTACATGCTGGACAGCGCGGGCGTGACGAAGATGTACGACTTGATCGGCTCGACCTGCTCCACGGCGGGGGCCAGCGACAGGTAGGGCATCTTCTCGCGCTGCGCGAGGGGCTCGATGGCCAGCGCCGAGTTGGAGAACACCGGGCCGATCAGCGCGTCGATCTGGCCCTTGATCTGGTTGTAGGCCACGATGCCCTGGTCGGGGGCCGTCTTGTCGTCGCGTACGACCAGCTCCACCTGGCGTCCGAGCAGCCCGCCCTGGGCGTTGACCTGCTCGACGGCCAGCTCGACCGCCTTCTTGTCCTCGCTGCCCAGGGGCGTGTAGTTGCCGGTGAGCGAGACGATGAGCCCGACCCGGATGGGGTCCTGCCCGCCGGATCCGTCAGCACCGCCGTCAGCACCGCCGTCACCTCCGCCGCCGCCGCAGGCGGCCAGGGCCACCGCGAGACTTGCCAGGAACGGGAGCAGCTTGCGCATCGGGGCCTCCTGGGGAAGTGGCCCCGAATGTAGGCAGGTACATTACGGCTGTCAATAGAATGCCTAACATTGCGGCGGAGCGGGCTGTGGCGGAACGGGACGGCGGCGTGCGGCCGCAATCGGTGATCCTGACCTTCCTCGGCGATCACGTGTACGGCCGGTCCGCCTGCGTGTTCTCCGGCAGCTTCATCGACGCGTTCGCCCGGGTCGGCATCTCCGAGGAGGCGACCCGCTCGGCCCTCACCCGGATGGTCCGTCGCGGGCTGCTGCGCCGCCAGCGCGCGGGGCGGCGCATGTACTTCGGCCTCACCGCCACCAGCGCGGAGGTGCTCAAGGACGGCGCGCGGCGGATCTGGCACACCGGCGTGGTCAACGACGCCGACCACGACCGGTGGACCCTGGTCGGCTTCTCGCTGCCGGAGTCGTGGCAGCGGCAGCGCCACGAGCTGCGCTCGCGGCTCGTCTGGGCCGGCTTCGGGCCGCTGCAGAACGGACTGTGGATCGCTCCGGGGGAGGTGGACGCCACCGGCCTGATCGAGGATCTGGGCTGCGGGGTGAAGGTGTTCTCCGCCGAGCCGCGGCAGCCCACCGACATGCAGGCGCTGGTCGCCGACGCCTACGACCTGGCGGGGCTGGGCCGGCGCTACGAGGCGTTCCTGCGCCGCTGGGACCGGCAGGACCCGGTGCCGGCCGCGCCGGACGACCTGGCCCGCTCGCTGCTGCTGCTCACCGAGTGGCTGCAGATCATCAGGACCGACCCCCGCCTGCCGCTGCGTCACCTGCCGCGCGACTGGCCGGCCGAGAAGGCCCAGAGGGTCTGCCACCGGCTGCACAAGCGGTTCAGGCCGGAGGCGGACGCCATCGTCGAAGGGCTCCTCGACACCGTTCCCGATCTATGTTGGGCACAACCGTGACAGCCGTCGCATAGTGGCCTAACTTGAGGGCGGAGAACCTCAAGGAGGCCGATGCGGAATCAGGGGCTGGGCTCGTGGCCGGCACGCAGGACCCGGATGACGCCCGAACGGGTGGCTCTCACGTACGGGGAGGACCACCGCACCTACCGCGAGCTGTCCACGCGCGTGGACCGGCTCGCGTCGGCGCTGCGCGGGCTCGGCGCGCGGGCCGGCGACCGGATCGCCTACCTGGGCCCCAACCACCCGGCGCTGGTCGAGACCTTCTTCGCCGCCGGGGCGCTGGGCGCGGTGTTCGTGCCGCTCAACACCCGCCTGGCCGCCCCCGAACTGGACCACATCCTGCGGGACGCGGGCGCGGAGATCCTGCTGCTCGGCGCCGGGCACGACGGGGCCGGCCTGCCGGGGCGGCACGTCCGGGCAGACGCGTACGAGGACCTGGTCGCCTCCGGCGACCCCGCGCCGCTCGACGAGCCCGTGGCCCTGGACGACCACTGTCTGATCATGTACACCTCGGGCACCACCGGGCGGCCCAAGGGCGCCGTGCTCACGCACGCCAACCTCGTCTGGAACACCTTCAACCTGCTCGTGGACGTGCCCTTGAGGCACGACGAGGTGACGCTGATCAGCGCCCCGCTGTTCCACATCGCCGCGCTCGCCCAGACCCTCGTCCCCACGGTGCTCAAGGGCGGCCGGGCCGTCCTGGAGCCGTCCTTCGACGTGGACCGCACCTTCGACCTGGTCGAGACCGAGCGGGTCACGGTCATGTTCGGCGTGCCCGCCATGTTCCTCTTCCTCGCCCAGTCACCCCGCTGGCCCGGCGCCGACCTGACGAGCCTGCGCCACCTGTTATGCGGCGGCGCCCCGGTGCCCGAGCCGCTCATCCGCCTCTACCAGGACCGCGGCCTGACGTTCCTGCAGGGCTACGGCATGACCGAGACCGCGCCCGGCGCGCTGTTCCTGGCCGCCGAGCAGTCGATCGCCAAGGCCGGATCGGCCGGCGTCCCGTGCTTCTTCTCCGACGTCAAGCTGGTCGCCGCCGACGGCTCGCCCGCCCCTCCCGGCCGGCCGGGCGAGGTGTACGTGCAGGGCCCGAACGTCACGCCCGGCTACTGGAGGCGTCCCGAGGAGACCGCCGAGGTCCTCTCCGCCGACGGCTGGTTCCGCTCCGGCGACGTGGGCATCGCCGACGAGGACGGGTACGTACGCATCTCCGACCGGATCGGCGACATGTACATCTCCGGCGGCGAGAACGTCTACCCGGCCGAGGTCGAGAGCGCGCTCTACAGCCATCCGGCGGTGGCGGAGGTCGCCGTGATCGGCGTGCCCGACCACAAGTGGGGCGAGGTCGGCAAGGCCCTGGTCGTGCTCCGCCCCGGCGTCGCGGCCGAACCCGCCGAACTGATCGCCCACCTGTACGGCAGGCTGGCCCGCTACAAGATCCCGAAACACGTGGAGTTCGTGCCCGAGCTGCCGAGGAACGCGGCCGGCAAGCTGCTCAAGGCCCGGATCCGCGACCGCCACGGCCAGGGCGGCCATTGATCGGCCCGCCCCCGCCGCGCCCACCCGCGACCCGAGGGGATGACCCATGCGCACCTCACCGCCGTTCCGCGCCGACCACGTCGGCAGCCTGCTGCGGCCCCAACGGCTCCTCCAGGCCAGGCAGACCCTGTCCGGGGAGGAGCTGCGCGAGGCCGAGGACCAGGCCGTCCGCGAGGTGGTGCGCAGACAGGAGGCGATCGGCCTGCAGTCGGCCACCGACGGCGAGTTCCGGCGCGCCTCCTGGCACATGGACTTCATCTACCGGCTCGGCGGCATCGGCCAGGCCACCGACGAGCACATCACCGTCCGCTTCCACAACGAGCGGGGCGACATCGAGTTCACCCCGGCCGCGCTGCGGGTGCACGACAGGATCCGGCTCACCGACCCCATCTTCGCCGACGACTTCACGTTCCTGCGCGACACCGTCACCACGGCGGTGCCCAAGCTCACCATCCCGTCGCCCAGCATGGTCCACTACCGAGGCGGCCCCGCCGCCATCGACCAGGACGTCTACCCGGACGTGGAGGAGTTCTGGTCCGACCTCAGCGCCGCCTACGCCCAGCAGGTGCGCCGCATCGGCGAGCTCGGCTGCACCTACCTGCAGTTCGACGACACCAGCCTGGCCTACCTGAACGACCCCGCCCAGCGCGCCGAGCTGGCCGAACGCGGCGACGACGCCGACCACATGCACCTGCGCTACATCAAGCAGATCAACGCCGCGATCGACGGCAAGCCCGACGGCATGACCATCACCACCCACATGTGCCGCGGCAACTTCCGCTCCTCGTGGGCCGCCGCCGGCGGCTACGACTTCGTCGCCGAGGCGCTCTTCTCCGAACTGGCCGTCGACGGGTTCTTCCTGGAGTTCGACGACGAGCGCTCGGGCGGGTTCGAGCCGCTGCGGTTCGTGCCGCCCGGCAAGATGGTGGTGCTCGGGCTGGTCACCACCAAGCGCGGCGAACTGGAGTCGAAGGACACGCTCAAGCGCCGCATCGACGAGGCCGCCAAGTTCGTCGACCTCGACCAGATCTGCCTCTCGCCGCAGTGCGGCTTCTCCTCGACGGTGGAGGGCAACGTGCTCACCGCCGACCAGCAGTTCGCCAAGCTGGCGCTGATCGTGGAGACCGCCCGGGAGGTGTGGGGCTGACGGTCAGGGGATGAGGTCGCCGATGCGGGCTCGGTCAGGCGGTCGAGCAGCGGCCCCAGCCGCGACGGCACGCCGGCGTCAGGTAGACGGCGATCCGGTAGGCGACCGCGACGGCCGGCGTGGCCACCGGGATCACGAGCGCGTCGGCGACCGGGCCGGCCGGGCCGACGCGGGGATAGGAGGCCGGCGACCCGTGCCGCACCCGGTCGGCCGTCAGCAGGGTGAACGGAAGCAGGAAGGTCAGCCGGCTGAGCAGGGCGATCGGCGCCCACCAGAGACCCACGGCGAAGACCGCGGTGATCAGCGCGTCGCGGACCACGAGCATGGTCCGCGCGCGGCGGCAGCGGTGGACGATCGGGACGAGTTCGCACCCGCCGTACGAGGGCGCCACCGCGCGGTAGCGGTCCCTGAACCAGTCGTCGAGATAGGCGCCGGCGCACAGATATCGTGTCACGTTGCTCATGTGAGGTTTATTCATTTCCGCCGGGGTGGAGGCGGTGTGCGTTGTTTCCGTGTCCATGCGCACCCTTCGTCATAGCGAGCGTACGACCGGAGAAGTGGCTGGGGGCGCGCCGTTATCGAATATCTCCATGAACGGAGAAGCGATTCGAGGGATTCTATTTCTGTATATTTCGCAACCGGGGCGTCCGACGACCCGGCGTCCGGCGTGTCCCTCGACCCCGAAGCCGCACGTCAGGCGTCGGCCATGGACGGCCTCCTGCCGGCGAGCCACCGCTCGTGGGGCGACATTCAGGGGGCCGTCGACGGCGCCCGCGGGTGCGGGAGCGGCGGGGTGCGCGCGCTGAAGGAGATCACCGAGGCCCGCGCCGCCCAGTTGGCCGCCGCCAGGGAACTGAGCGTGGACGCACTGCCCGGCGGCGACCCGGCTATGAACGCGGCATGGACCGGTCGGTCGACGCCCAGACGGCCAAGCGCCGCTTCGCCGAGCTGTGGCGGCCGGTGGCGGACACCTTCCATCTCCCGTACTGGGAAGCTGACGGCATCTGACCAGGGAGAAGGCGGGCGGCGGTCATCGCCCCGGCGACGACCGGGTCCGGTTCCGGCGCGTACACCCTGATCGAACGGCGGAGAGCGCCCTTCCCTGGCCGGGCCCCGCCGGGGCCCGGCCGATCCGCTCCCTGAACAGTCCGGGGGCGCGCTCGTCAGGGGTGGGCGCGGCATCCCGGGCGGCCGAACACGACCACCACCAGGGAGTCGTTCCTCCGGGGGCACGGAGCCGCCGAGCCGGACGTGTGGGGGTCGGCCAGGCGCGGGCAACCCGGAGAGCCGGGCTGCGGCTCGCACGAAGGACGGACGGGCAGCCCGAGTGCGGCGGCCAGGGCGTGGGCGCCGGTCGTGGTGAGGCTGATCGGAGGTCCTGCCATGGCCTCCGGCCGCCCGCCGGGGACGTCCTTCCCGGCGCGGCCCGGCGGCGGCTCGCCCCGGGCCCTGAACAGACCGAGGGCGGTCAGGATCAGGGCGAAACCGCCGATGATGCCGGCGGCCTCGTCGGCGGCGCTCGTGCCGCCGACGACGATGGTGACGCCCAGATACACCAGCCCGACCGAGGCCAGAACGGTGGTGAAAAGCTTTCTCGCTCTGTTCTTGCGATTCTTCGACATGGAACTGCGTCTCGGCTTTCCGTAAGCGGTGGTTTTCACGTGATCTGACGCAGGTCAGCCGGGGTTCGCCGAGGAGGAGCCGTCACGATTCCGCAACGTTGAAAGTTGTACGAAGCAAGCCGGGCAACATTGAGGTAAATGTCAGAGAATTGAGCATGAAAGGGTAGGTGCGGTATTCGTACCATTCCATGACGCGAGAAAGCCGAAACTCGTGGACGCTCCCGGAGTCAGCAGGGCGTTCCACCCGAGATGCGTCACGGTCACGTGGGCGCCGTCGGCGGTCAGGGTGCCGTTCCAGAGCTGACTGACGCGCTGCCCGTCGGCGAACGTCCACGACACCCGCCACCCGCTCGTCGCGGTGGTGCCCGTGTTGGTCACCGTCACCTCGCCCTGGAACCCGTCCTGCCACTGACCGGCGTTGCGGTAGGCGGCCGTGCACCCGCCCGCCGGAGTCACCGTGGGCGTCACGGTGGGCGTCACGGTGGGCGTCACGGTGGGCGTCACGGTGGGGGTGACGGTGGGGGTGACGGTCGGGTGCGGGCCGGAAAGGGCGTCGACCAGCGCCGGGTACCACCGGTCGGCGATCTTCCGGTCACCGGACGCGTTCGGGTGCACCCCGTCGTAGGTGTCCGCGGCGGTGCTGAACCCCGTCCACTGGTCGACCACCACCACCGGCGACCGCGCGGTGGAGATGCCCGCGGCCCAGGCCGGGATGGCGTCGTTCAAGGCCACCACCCGCTGGGCGCACGCGCCGCAGGTGGCCGGGGTCATCGGGATGATCTGCGCGACCAGGACGCGCATCGCCGGGTTGCTCGCCCGCATCTGGCCCACCAGCGTGGTGTACGCGTCCAGGATGGCGGCGGGCGGGACGTCGCTCCACACGTCGTTGGTGCCGAAGTGCATCAGCACGACGTCCGGCCGGGTGGCCGCCAGCCAGCCGGGGAGCTGGTTCTGGCGGGCCACGGTGGTGACGAGCGCGCCGCCGTGCCCCTCGTTGTCCCCGTCGTACGCGACCGAGCAGCCCTGGGGCGGGAGGGTGCCGACGAAGTCCACGCCGGTGTGGCCGGCGTCCAGCAGCCGGTTCCAGAGCAGGGCCCGCCAGCAGCCGGGGGAGCCGGTGATGGAGTCGCCGAGCGGCATGACTCGGGTGGAGGCGGCGCCCGCGGCGGTGCCGTTCGCGGCGACCAGCGTCCCCGCCACGAGAGCCAGCACCGCCATCAGGATGACCCGTACCCTCGCCATCGCCCGCTCCCGTCGTCGTCTCCGCAGATCGTAGGAACGGGCCGGGAACCCGCAAAGACGGCCGCCTCCCCGAAAGACCGTGACCTGCGCGGACGGCAGGAAAAGCGATGCAACTTTCAGCCCCGCGCCCACCGGGATCCGTTCCGGCGGCGGGATGGGAAGGGAGGCTCGTGGATGTCCGGTCGGGAAGGCTTCGCCGGGATCTGTTCCCGTTCCCGGGGGACGGGTGTGAGAGCGGAGGGCTCCCGACAGGGAGCCCTCCGCTGGGGTCAGTGACGGTCGCTCACGTGCCGGACCTGGTCGCCGGCGTGATCCGTGGTCGTCCTGGCCGCGTCCGAGGCCGACTCGCGCACCTGCCGGGCCGCCTGCCCGGCGGCGTCCTTGACGTCCTGGCCGAGGCTCGCGGCCGACTCGCGCACGCTCTCCTTGACCGGCTCCACCAGGTCTCCGGCCTGCTCCTTGAGCTGCTCGCCGGCTCGCTGCTCCGCCTCGGTGCGGGGGATGAGCGCGGCCGCCAGCAGCCCGACGCCGAACGCGATCAGACCGGCGGCCAGCGGGTTGCCCTGCGTGCCGCGCATCGCCTGCTCGGGAGCCGCCCGCACGGCGCCCGCCGCGTGCTCGGCGCCCTGGCGTACCGCGACCGCGGCCTGCTCCGCGCCCTCCCTGACGGCCTCGCCCGCCTGGTGCGCGCCGTGCGAGACGGTGCCCGCCGTCTGCGCCGCGCCGTGGCGGATCTGGTCGGTGGTGCGGGACGAGGTTCCCATGATGCGCTCCCATGTCGTACGGGCTGCGTCGCGCGCGCGGTCGGTCCGGCGTCGCACGATCCGCTTCGGGCTGGTACGGTCCGCCAGCCGGTCGACGTCGGCGGCGAGCTCGGCCCGGGTGACGGCGATCTGGCTTCTCACTTCCTCAGGTCGCGTGCCCATGCCGCGTCCTCCTTGAGGGTTTCGATGGTCTGCTCCGGCTTCGGGTTCACCCGGCGCAGGCGGGCACGTCCGGACACGAACAGCGCCGCTCCGGCCGCCGCCCAGATCGCCGCGACGATCAGCGCCGCCCAGCCCAGGTCCATGACGTTGCCCAGGCCGAACATCACGGCCAGCGTCAGCAGCAGGGCCACCATGTAGCCGGCGAACCCGGCGCCGCCGAGCATCCCCGCCGCCTTGCCGGCCTTGACCGCCTCCTGGCGGATCTCAGCCTTGGCCAGCTCCACTTCCTGGCGGAACAGTTTGGAGACGTCCTCGCCTATTTCGGCGACGAGCTGGCCGAGCGACTGCTGTTCCTGGTCGGGGGTGGTCATGGCAGGTCACCGGCCCGGCCGGGCGGTGGCGGGGTCGCGGAGCCGGGAGGGGTCACCGGCCGGGTCGGATCCCCGCTGCCCTCCGGGTCAGGCCCGCCGTACGACCCGGTTCCGGGAGCGCCCGGCTCGGTGTAGGGCACGGATCCCGCGGAGCCCGGCGCGGTGTACGGCGCTGAGCCGGGCTCGGCGTAGGTCGTCGGACCCGGCTCGGTATAGGTCGTGGAGCCGGGCTCGGCGTACGGGGTGGGACCCGCGGGGTACGTGCCGCCGGTGAACGCGTTCGGCGCCGGGTCAGGAGAGCGCCGCTCGTCGTGCTGCGGGCCGCTGGTGGCCTTGGCGATCCGGCCCACCAGGAACCCGGCGGCCAGCGCCCCGGCCAGGAACACCGCCGGCTTGCGACGGGCGAAGTCCTGCACCTCGCTCACCACTCCGGCGAGGCCGTTCTGCTCCAGGTAGTCGGCCGCTCGCCGTCCACCGTCGGCGACCTGCCGCACCACCCCGGCCACCTGCGAGTCCGGCTTGGCGCCGTCGTTCATCGCGGCCAGCTCGTCCGCCCACTGGCGGATGCCCTGCGCGGCCCGCTCGCTCTGGTGCCTGGCCTGCGCCCTGGCCTGTTCACGGATCTGCTCGACGGCCTGGCGGGTCTGCTCGCGGGCCTCTCCAGCGACAACCCCCGTCTGCTCCCGTGCCGTCGCGGCCACCTCGCGGGCCGCCTCCTTGCCTTGCTGGAACGTTCCCTCCTGCTGTCCGCGGGGCGGTTGGGGGGAGGTTCCGGCTGGATACTCGGTCATCGATGCCCTCCAAAGGGCTTGTGTCGTCCAGAGCGCCTGCCGCTACCCTGCGTCCCGAGCTCTATTCAAAGCCGTGCAAACTACGCCAAAAGACAACGGGCTTTCGCCGGAGCGCGTCGCGCGCCGGGTGATCGGCGGTCGCGTCGCGCTCCTGGTCCGGCCCTCGCGGACGGGACCGCCCCCGTTGGCGTGTCACGCCGGGGGTGAGCGGCCGCGCGGAGAGGGCAGGGCAGAGGCATGAAGAAGACCCTGCTGGCCACGACGCTCGGGACCGCCGCGGCGGCCGCTCTGGGCGCCGCCGCCACCCGATCCGGGATGCCCTGGTTCCAGAAGCTCGACAAGCCCCCGTGGCAGCCGCCGCCGGTCGCCTTCCCTCTGGTGTGGAACCCGCTGTACGCGCTCATCGCCTACGGCAGCGCCCGCGCGCTGGACCGGGCGGGTGACGGGCGCGGCGGGCTCGGCCGCACGCTGGCGGCCAACCTGACGCTGAACGCCGCCTGGCCGGCGCTCTTCTTCGGCCGCCGCTCGCCGCGGCTGGCGCTCGCCGAGATCGTCGCGCTCAACGCCGCCAACCTGCTGCTCGTGCGCAAGGCCCTGCGCGCCGACCGCACCGCGGGGCTGCTCCTGGTCCCGTACGCGTCGTGGACGGCCTTCGCCACGGTGCTGAACGCGGAGATCGTCCGCAGGAACCCCGAGTAAAGGTCAACGGGTCCAACCATTACGTAGTCGATCCCTCGCGCAGGGTAGTGATCGGATCGGATGATCAGATCACCGTTCGCAGGGGGGATCCATGCACAAGCGCGCCATGATCGCAGTCATCACCGCCGCCGCCGGAGTGCTGCTGGCAGGCGGCCCGGCGACCGCCGAGGACGAGCGCTGCGTCAAGCGCCACGTCGGCCCTGGCTGGTCGCCGAACTGGCCGATGCTCGACGAGCTGGGCATCAGGAGACTCGTCGAGCGGTCCTCCGGCACCGCCTCGGTGTGCGTCGGCGGCCGGTCCGCCACCCCGGAGCGGCGACCCAGCACCACGGCCGTCGAGCCGTAACCCGCCCGCCGGAGCCCGGCCGCCATGACGGGACGGCCGGGACGGCTCCTGACACCCGCCGGCCAGGACGTCAGAGCGGCAAGTCACGTGCCGGGTGCGCGGTGCCGCGCCCGCCGAGGCCCTACGCTGCTGCGCATGGCGAACCGGGTGATCGACGGCCGCTTCGAGCTCGTGGCGCGGCTCGGCGGCGGCGGCATGGGGCTGGTGTGGCGGGCCTGGGACCAGGCGCTGCACCGGGAGGTCGCGCTCAAGGAGGTGCGGCCGCCCGATCCCGCCCTGGGGGAGCACGACCCGGCCCAGGCCCGTGAGCTGCGCGCCAGGGTGCTGCGCGAGGCGCGGGCACTGGCCCGGCTCAACCACCCGCACGTCGTCACCATCCACCACATCGTCGACACCGGCCAGGACGCCTTCCCCTGGCTGGTCATGGAGCTGGTGACCGGGGGGACCCTCCAGGACCGGCTGTCCGACGGGCCGCTGTCCCCGGCCGAGGCGGCCCGGCTGGGGCGGGAGGTGCTGTCCGCGTTACGCGCCGCGCACGCTGTCGGCATCCTGCACCGTGACGTCAAGCCCGGCAACGTCCTGCTCCGCCCGGACGGTCGCTGGGTGCTCACCGACTTCGGCATCGCCGCCGTGCAGGAGTCGCCGGGGCTGACCGCGACCGGCTCGTTCATCGGCTCGCCCGAGTACATGGCGCCCGAGCGCATCAACGGCCACGAGGGCGACCCGGCCTCCGACCTGTGGTCGCTCGGCATGCTCCTGTACGTGGCAGTGGAGGGCCGTCACCCGCTGCGGCGGGCCACGCCGCTGGCCACCCTGGCCGCGGTGCTCAACCAGGAGGTGCCGCCGCCGGAGCGGGCGGGCGCGCTGGCGCCGGTGCTGTTCGCGCTGCTCAACCGCGACCCGGCGGCCAGACCGGACCCCGGCACGCTGGACCGCATGCTCGCCGCCGCGGCCCACGACCCGGGACCGGCACCCCACTCCGGCCCCCACCCGCCCCATCCCGGCCCCCCGCTCCACGGTCCGTCTCATTCCGGTCCGTCTCATTCCGGTCCGTCTCATTCCGGTCCGTCTCATTCCGGTCCGTCTCATGCGGGCCC
Source organism: Nonomuraea sp. CA-218870 (assembly GCF_050936535.1). Taxonomy (NCBI): domain Bacteria; kingdom Bacillati; phylum Actinomycetota; class Actinomycetes; order Streptosporangiales; family Streptosporangiaceae; genus Nonomuraea; species Nonomuraea sp. CA-218870. The sequence continues at coordinate 2,782,885 of NZ_JBNJMN010000001.1, forward strand.
GTCCCATGCGGGCTCGTCCCACGCCGGCACGCCGCTCCACGGTCCGTTCCCGGGTCCGCCTGGTCTGCCGGGGCAAGGCCCGCCGTCCGGGCCGTACCCGGGCTCCCAGGGCGGGCCCGGGTACGCCGGTTCTCCCGCGTACGGTCCCGGCGGCGGGCATCCTTCGGGCCCGCAGGTGGCGTCCTGGAACACCGCGCCGCCGCACGGCCGCCGGTCGGGCCGCCGCAGGGGAGTGACGACGCCGATCGTCCTCGGCGTGGCGGCGGTCTCGGTGGCGGCGGCCGTGGTGTGGGCGCTGCCGGCGTTCCAGCGCGGCGTCACCGCGGCCCCGTCCACGAACGACCGGACGAGCGCGCCGCCCGTCTCCGGGAGGACCCCGGAGACGACCCCGGAGACCACCCCGGAGACCACCTCGGAGAAGACCCGGGAGGCGGCCCCGGAGGAGACTCAGGAGCCGGCGGAGGAGCCCGCCGACCTGCTCACCCCGGCGGGGATGCGCCGCCTGGTCGCCGACCTGCGGCCGGTCATGGGCGGCACCGAGGTCGTCGACCTGGTCGTCTATCCGACGTACGCGATCGCCGGCGCCCCGGTCAAGGGCCGCAAGGCGGTCTACGACCGTTACACCTACCGGGGCGGCGTGGCCACCAAGGACGGCCCCGGCGGCACCGTCACCAAGCCCACCGTGAACCTGCGGGCCTACAACTGGAACGCGCTCCCCGGCCTGATCCGCAGGGCCGACAGGGAGCTCGGCATCAAGAAGCCCACGACCCGCTACGTCATCATCGACGCCGCCTTCTACGAGAGCGGCTCGATCCGGGTCTACGTCTCCGACGAGTACCACGCGACGGGCTACCTGGCCGCCGATCCGACGGGCAAGGTGCTCGCGAAGTACCCAGCCGGAGGCTAGGAACGGTTAGATCCCGGCGTACCCGGGCACCTCATCGGCCATGGCGGAGCACGGGTTCCTGGTGATCGGCAACGCGGCGGCCGGCGGGGTCGACGAGACGGCGCGCGCGACGGTGCTGGAGGAGTTGTCGGGGGACGTGGTGACCTTCGACGTCGAGCGGCCGGGCGACATGGAACGCGCCCTGGCCGACCATCCCGCGCGCGTCCCGGTCGTGCTGGGCGGCGACGGGACCGTTCACGCCGTGGTGGCGGCGCTGCTGGCCAGAGGAGAGCTGGCCGAGCGCCCGATCGGGCTGGTGCCGCTGGGCACCGGCAACGACCTGGCCCGCGCCCTGGGTATCCCGCTCGATCCGCGGGAGGCGGCCCGCGCCCTGGCCGGCGGCCGGGAGCGGACGCTGGACCTGCTGGTGGACGACGAGGGCGGCATCGTGGTGAACGCCGTGCACGTCGGCGTCGGCGCGCACGCCTCCGAGCACGCGGTCGTGCTCAAGCCGCTGCTGCGCCGGGCCGCGTACGCGGTGGGCGCGCTGGTGGCGGGGGTGCGCAGCAAGGGGTGGCGGCTGCGGGTGAAGGTGGACGGCGAGCCGGTCACCGACGGGCGGCGGCGGGTGCTCATGGTGGGGATCGGCAACGGCGTCTCGATCGGCGGCGGCACCCCGCTCGCGCCGCACGCCCGCCCCGACGACGGCCTGGCCGACGTGGTGATCTCGTACGCGGTCTCGCCGCTGGCCCGGCTGTCCTTCGGCGTCCTGCTGCGTCGCGGCAGGCATCCGGAGCGCGCCGACGTGGTCACGGTCAGGGGCCGGGGCGTCACCGTGGAGGGCGAGCCGGTCCCGGCCAACGCCGACGGCGAGCTCTTCCCGCCGGCGACGCACCGCGCCTGGACGGTCCGCCGAGCCGCCTGGCGGGTGATCGTCCCGCAGGACGCCTGAGCCCCTGGCGGGTCGGCACGGCATCGCTCACAGTGGAGACCTGACGGTTCTCACCTCAGGGGGTCGAGTGAGCGAGTCGCCGCAGTTGCCGATGTGGATGCGCAGGAACGGTTTCGGCCCGGCGCCCGAGCTGTCCGCCCTGCGCGCGGAGCGGGTCAGCCGGGTCGCCACCCCGTTCGGCGTCGACGCCTGGATGGTCACCCGCCACGCCGACATCCGCGAGGTGCTGGGAGACGCCGAGCGCTTCCCGATCGCCATGCGCGGCCTGGCGCAGCTGCCGGGCGCGCCGGAGCTGACCGAGGAGCAGCTCGCCGTCCTGCGCGCCGGCAACCTGCTCCAGCTGAACCCGCCCGACCACACCCGGGTGCGCCGCGCCCTGGCGGCCGAGTTCACCGTCCGCCGGATGCGCCGCCTGGAGCCGCGCGTCGCCCGCATCGTCGGCGAGCACCTGGACGCCATGGAGGCGGCCGGCCCGCCCGCCGACCTGGTGAGCGCGTTCGCGCTGCCGGTCCCGTCGCTGGTCATCTGCGAGCTGCTCGGGGTCCCGTACGAGGACCGGGAGGACTTCCAGCGGCGCACCGGGCGCATGCTCGACATGCGCACCCCGCCCGACGAGGCGGTCCGGCTCCAGCTGGAGTCGCGCGCGTACATGGCCGAGCTGGTCGCCCGTCAGCAGGCCGATCCCGGCGAGGAGCTGATCGGCACCCTGGTGCGCGAGCACGGCGACGACCTGTCCGCCGACGAGCTGACCGGCATCGGCGGGCTGCTGCTGCTCGCGGGGCACGAGACCACCTCCAACATGCTCGCGCTGGGCACTCTCGCCCTGCTGCGCCACCCCGGCCAGCTCGCCCTGCTGCGCGAGGAGCCGGGCCTGGTGGAGGCCGCGGTCGAGGAGCTGCTGCGCTGGCTGAGCATCGTCCACTCCGGCACGTTCAAGGTGACCGGCGCCGAGGTGGAGATCGCCGGGCAGCGGATCGGGCCGGGCGAGCTGGTGGTGTGCGCCCTGCCCGCCGGCAACCACGACCCGCACCTGGTGGACGATCCCGGCCGCCTGGACCTGTCGAGGGGCGAGCCCGGCCATCTGGCCTTCGGGCACGGCGTCCATCACTGCCTGGGCGCGCCGCTGGCCCGGATGGAGCTGCGCATCGCGCTCCCGGCGCTGCTGGGGCGCTTCCCCGCGCTCAGGGAGGCGGAGCCGGCCCCGGCCTTCCGCAGTCAGCACATCGTCTACGGGCTGACCTCCCTGCACGTCGCCTGGTAGCTCAGGCGGGGGTGATCGGGAAGTTGTGCCGGAAGACGTTGCCCGGGTCGTAGGCCGCCTTGACCCGCCGCAGCCGCTCCAGCGTCGGCGGCGGGAACGCCCTGGTCAGCAGCTTGTCGTCGAAGTGCGGCTCGAAGCTGAGGTAGGCGGCCGTCACGCCCAGCCCGTCCCACTCCCGCTCCGCGCGCTCCGCCACGTCCGGGGGGATCATGCCGGTGATCGAGAAGTTCTGGGTGCGGTGGGCGTAGGCGGTGGCGGCGGGGTCGACGTCGTTGACCGCGCCGCCGACCGAGCGCACCTGGAGCATGACGAGCAGCCCGTCGCCGAACATCTCCGCGAGCCGTCCTGCGGTGTCCGCGTCGAGGTGGTCCACCAGCGCGGAATGGCCGTGCAGGTGGCCGGCCTGCCCGGTGTGCCGGTTGCGGTGCGGCGCGACGATCGCCGCGTACGGGGCGAGCTGCGCCTCCTGCCGCACCACCGGCGCCACCCCCAGGAACGGCTCCAGCGCCGCCACCGCCTCGTCCGTGTCGTCGCCGGCCCACACGGCGAGCGTCTGGGCGACCGGGCCCTGACCCGGGCCGCCCGGGAAGATCGTGGTGAACGGGGTCAGCCTGCGCGGGCTCGCCTCCACCGCGCGCCCCCAGCTCTCCAGGTACGCGGCCGTGTCGGAGGCGTCGTGCACGAAGACGGCGAACACCACGTCGGTCAGCTCGGCCGCCTCGATGTCGAACGAGGTGACGACGCCCAGGCTGCCGCCGGCGCCGCGCAGCCCCCAGAACAGGTCCGGGTGGTGCTCGGCGTCCGCCCGCACGATCCGGCCGTCGGCCAGCACCACGTCGGCGGCCACCACGTGGTCGAGCGTGAGCCCGTAGGAGCGGGCCAGGAACCCCTGCCCGCCGGCCGTGGCCAGCCCGCCCACGCCGACGTCGCCGTAGTCGCCCGAGCTGATCGCCAGCCCGTGCGGGGTGAGGGCCTGCGCCACGTCGCCCCAGCGGGCGCCGGCGCCGACGCGCACCAGCCCGCGCCCGCGGTCGAGCACCTCGACCGCGTCGAGCGCGCCGACGTCGACGACGATCCCGCCGTCGTTGGTGGACCGCCCGCTGATGCCGTGGCCGCCGCTGCGCACGGCCAGCGGCACGTCCTGGCCGCGCGCGTACACGACCGCCTCGGCCACCTGCGCGGCCGTGGCGGGGCGGAGCACCAGGCCGGGGGAGCCGGGCCACACGTAGCTGGAGCGCACGCGCTCGTACTCGCGGTCGCCGGGCTCGACGGCGCGGTCCGCCAGCGAGGCGGGCAGCGCGTCGTAGTCGATGCCGGGACGGCGCAGTGAGAGCGCTCGGGGCGGCCGCGCGGGGCCGGTGGCGGCGCGGCGCGCGGCGCGTTCTGCGGCGACGGCCTCGCGCAGCGCGGGCGCCAGCTCCCGGCCGAGCCGCTCGACGGCCGCGGGGTCGTCCCCGGCGAGGATGAACGTGCTGATCCCGTCCTCGACGACCAACGGCAGTAACCGCTCCACCCACTCCCCGGTGGGGCCGCCGGCGAACTCGTCCATGAGGTTGAGCAGGCGGCGGATCTCCCGGGGGTCGCGGCCCGCCCTGGCCGCCGCCTCATCGATGATCTTGTTGCCCGCGGTGATGTCCTCCGGCGTGGCGTAGCCGAGGCTGGGCAACCAGCCGTCCGCCTTCTCGCCGATCAGCCGCAGCATCCTCGGCTTGTACGCGCCGAGCCAGATCGGCACGTCGTGGGCCGGCGCGGGCCCCCGCTTGGCGCCGTCGACCCGGTGGTAGGCGCCGCCGGCCTTGAGCGGGCGGCGCTCGCCGGCGTCCCACACGCCGCGGATCACGTCGATGGCCTCGCTGAGCGCGTCCACCGCCTGCCCGGGGGTCAGTCGCCGGCCGCCCATCGCCTCCACCGCGTCCCAGAACGCGCCCGCGCCCAGGCCCAGCTCCACCCGGCCGCCCGACAGCAGGTCCAGGCTCGCCACCGATCGGGCCAGCACGGCGGGCGGGCGCAGCGGCAGGTTGAGCACGTTGCCCGACAGGTGGATCCGCTCCGTGCGCGCCGCCACCCAGGTCAGCAGCGTCCAGGTGTCCAGGAAGGCCGGCTGGTACGGGTGGTCCTGGAACGTCACCAGGTCGAGGCCGGCCTCCTCGCTCAGCCGCGCCAGCTCGACGGCGAGCTCGGGCCGGGCGGCCTGCGGGGTGATGAACGACCCGAAACGCAGGTCGTGGCCGTAGTCGGGCATCGCATCCTCCAATAGGTAGATATGTCAACCTTAATGAGCTTAGATGACATGTCAACCTCGGTGGCATAGGCTGGCGGCATGACAGCCACGACCGCCTCCGAGCTGGCCGCGTGGCGGGCCTACAGCACCGCGCACGACCAGCTGGCCGCCCACCTGTCCCGCGAGCTGACCCGGGCCACCGGGCTGTCCGAGGCCGACTACCGGATCCTCGACGCGCTGCTCGCCGCCCCCGGCGGGCGGATGCGGGCCCTGGAGCTGCGCTGGGTGCTGCAGTGGGAGAAGAGCCGGCTGTCCCACCAGGTGGGCCGGATGGCCAGGCGCGGCCTGCTCGGGCGCGAGTCGTGCGCCGAGGACGCCCGGGGCTGGGACATCACGCTCACCCCCGAGGGGCGCGAGGCCGGCGAGCGGGCCCGGCTGGTGCGAGAGCACTCCGTCCGCCGCACCGTGCTCGAAGCGCTCGGACCCGACCGGCTGGCCCAGCTGGCGGAGACGGCGGCCCTGCTGTCGGCCCGGCTGGAACGGGTCGCGGAAGAGGACCCGTCCTGCCGCGCCGCCCGCGCCGAGGCCTTCCCCGAGGCATTCCCCGAGGCGTCCGCGAACCCCGGGCCGTCACCCGGCTGAGCGCAGCAGCAGCAGGGCGATGTCGTCGTCGCGCTCGCCGGCGGTCTGGGCCTGCTCCAGCAGGGCGTCCGCGATCTCCTGCAGCGGCCGCCGGGCGAAGCGGCCCAGCCGCCGGCGCAGGTCGTCGATGCCGTCGTCGAGCGTCACGCCTGGCGCCTCGACCAGCCCGTCGGTGTAGAGCACGAGCATGCCGCCGGGGGGCAGCGCCATCCGCGCCGCCTCGTACGCGGCGTGCGGGTCGATCCCCAGCAGGAGCCCCGGCGCCGGCTCGATCAGACGGACGTCCCCGTCGTGGTGCAGCAGCGCGGGCAGGTGACCGGCGCTGGCCACGTCCAGCAGCTCCCGGCTCAGGTCGAGGTTGATGTAGAGACAGCTGGTGAACCGGTTCGGCGTCAGGTCGATGAGCAGCCGGTTGGCGTGCGTGAGCACCTGGCCGGGGGCGGCCCCCGAGGCGGCGTAGGCGTGGATCGCGGTGCGCACCTGCCCCATCAGCGCCGCCGCCGTCGGGTCGTGGCCCTGCACGTCGCCGATGACCGCGGCCGCGCAGCTGTCACCGAGCCGGATCAGGTCGTAGAAGTCGCCGCCGATGTCCATGCCGCGGGTGGCGGTCACGTAGCGGGACGCCATCTCCAGCCCGTCGACCCGTGGCAGGCGGTGGGGGAGCAGGCCGGCCTGGAGGCTCTGCGCGAGCTGGTGCTTGGTGTCGTAGAGCGTGGCCCGTTCCAGCGCCTGCGCGACCAGCCCGGCGAGCGAGGTGAGGGTGGCGCGCTCGTCGGCGGTGAAGTGGTGCGGGCGCTCGTAGCCGATCACGAGCGTGCCGAGCGTCCGCACCGGCGTGTTGAGCGGCAGCACCGCGCAGGCCGCGATGTTGTCGTCGGCCGACGGGGGATAGATCTCGCGCAGTTCTCTGGGCGTGGCGTAGAACACGGGCTCGGCCGGGGCGCCGGGGGCGCTGGGGGCGTCGGGCTCGGACATCGACCACTCGTTGAACTTCTCGATGCTCGCCTGGACCGTGCCGTGGCTGCCGAGCAGGATCATACGGCCGCTCTCCATGGTCACGATGGACAGGGACTGCGCGTTGAAGAAGGGCAGCACGTGGTCGGCCACCTGGTCGACGACCTCCTGCACGGTGGCCGCCTGGCTGAGCGTGGTGGCCAGCTGCAGCATGCCGTACAGGGTGGTGGCGTCCGCCGTCCCGCCGCCGGGCGGCATCGGGTCCGGCATGAGGTGACCGGGGTCGCGCGCCATGGTGCTGGGCGTGATCCGGACGCTGAGGCCGAGCGGAGCGGGATAGAGCTGGAAGGCCAGCCACTGCTGCCCGCCGGGACGCCGGGCGGTGAAGGAGGCGGGCTCCTGGCTGATCACCGCCGCCCGGTAGCGGTCCTCGTACTGGGGGGTTTTCAGCCACGGCAGCACCTCCCAGGGGCGCTCGCCGAGCAGGCGGGACGGCGACTCGCCGAGCAGCTCGGCGGCCGGTGCGGTGAGGAAGGTGATCCGGCCCTCCAGGTCCAGCGCCAGATAGCCTTCGGGCAGCCCGTTGAGGCAGTCCAGGGCGGCCAGGCCGGCGTCGGGGTCGAGGTGCCGCCCATGAGCGCGGGAGACGACGCGCGGCCGGGCGTGCGCCTTCACCGGCTGCCCGATCAGCGCGGCCTCGCGCAGCACCGTGCCCATCTCGCGGCACGTCTCCCCGATCACCCGCCGCTGCTCCTCGGTGAGCTCCGCCTGGCCCGACGGCCACGCCAGCAGCAGGCCGCCCCAGTCGGCGTCGCCGGTGTGGACGGGCGCCGCCGCCAGCGCGAAGTGGTACGGCAGCGCCAGCGCGGCGCCGGGGAAGCTGCGGGCCAGGTCCTCCTGGTCGGCCAGCCAGACCAGGCGTCGTTCGCGCACCGCCACCGCGACCGGGACCGGCCCGCTGAGGCGGACCCTGGACCAGGCTCGGGCGATCGCGGCGGGGAATCCGTGCTCGGCTTCCATGAACAGCACCTGGCCGTCCTCGCCGAGCAGGTAGAGGGCGCCGATGTGCGCCCCGCTCGCGTCGACGGCGTCCAGCAGGAGGCCATGGAGGTACCGCGCGTCCCGGCCGGGGCCCGCGGCGGCCTGGGGCTCTCGCCGCACGTCGCTAGCCCGCCCGCCCGGCCCCGGTAGCTACAAATCCTCCGAAATCCCCCATACAGGCAGGATGCACCTATATATCCTCGGTCAAACCTGGAATTTCATGACAACGACAACCGTGGTCGTCACGCGATGCTTCCGTGACCGGACGAGGGGTAAGGGACCGGTGAGCGCTAGGGGCATCGGGGGAGGCGTGAGACGTTCGCTGCGGCCGCGGCGCGAGAGTAACCACCTGACGCAGTGGATGTTCTCGGCCATGCTGATCGTCGTCACCGTGGCGGTGCTCGGGCTCGGCCTGCTGCTCGGGGCCGTCGACCGGCTGGCGCCGCTGCTCATCTTCCTGCCCGCGATCATCTCCGGGGTCGGCGGCGTCGCGCAGACCACCGTCGCGTCGGTGTGGGTGGTGGTGGTGATGGGCGCGGCGCTGTCCCCCGAGGGCGAGGGCGCCGGCCTCGACGCGGGCGCGATGGTCTTCGCCGCCCTGTTCGGCGTGTGGAGCGTGCTCGGCTGCCGCTACCGGATCACCCGCGACCAGGAGGTCCACCGGCTGCGCTCGGCCGGGGCGGCGCTGCAGCGGCAGCTCGTCCGCCCGCTGCCGCTGCGCACCCCCCACGTGGTGGTCGACGGGGCCTACGAGCCGGTGGAGGAGGACTCCACGGTCGGCGGCGACATGTACGAGGTCGCCGACACCGATCACGGGACCCGGGTGATGATCGCCGATGTGCAGGGCAAGGGCCTGCACGCGATCGGGGCGGCCATCGCGCTGCTGGGCGCGTTCCGGGAGGCGGCCCATCGCGAGGAGAGCCTGATCGGCGTGGTGGAGGCGCTGGAGACCGCGGTGGCCAGGTACAACGAGGGCGAGCGGCGCGCCGGCGAGCCCGAGCGGTTCGTCACCGCTCTCGTCCTCCACATCGACGACGGGCCGGAGGCGGAGGCGGTCAACTGCGGGCACATCCCGCCGTACCTCATCGCCGACTCCCGGGTGTGGCAGGTCGACCTCGGCGAGCCGGAGCTCCCGCTCGGGCTGGGCAGACTGGACAGACTGGGGAGCATGCCGCGCGCGTCGGCGCGTTTCCTGTTCCCCCGGAAGGCCAAGATGCTGCTCTGCACGGACGGCGTCACCGAGGCGCGCGCCCCCGACGGCGCCTTCTACCCGCTGGAGGCCCGGCTGCGGGCCTGGGCCAGGCATCCTCCGCAGGGCCTGGCCGACGCGCTGCTGTCGGACCTGCACGCGTTCACCCGCGCCGACTTCGGCGACGACCTGGCCGTCCTCACGCTGCGCCGCAGCGGCTCGGGGCGGCGCTGATCAGCCGGGGTCGCCTGCCCGGCCGGCGCCCAGGTCGCGGTGCCGGAACATGTCGATCAGCGCCTGGACCGGGATGCCGGCCTCGGTGTGGTGGCGCAGCTCGGCGCTCGGGTCGATCTGGTAGCGGTTGCGGCGCCCGATCCTGATCCGCTCCAGATAGCCGGCTTCCTCCAGGTCGGAGACGATCCCCTGGGTGGCTCGTTCGGTGATGCCGATCGTCGCGGCGATGTCGCGGAGCCGCGTCTGCGGATCGGCGGCCACGGCGATCAGCACGCGCGCGTGATTGGTCAGGAACGTCCAACCGGATCTCCGGTCGACGACATCGCTCATCCCCTCGCCACCCTCCCCGGCTCATCTTTACTCACTGGAACATTTTATACCGAAAACTTCTTCCGGTATGGTGTGAGGCGGAGGTCGCGTCGCGGGGAGTCACGATGGTGATGATGAACGTCCGGCATACCCAGGTGCCGTTGTCCGGAGAGTCGCTTGCCGAAGAGCCGCTGTACACCGACGGCCTGCTCCGCGTCACCCGCACCGTGACGCCGGGGTGCGCCCTGGTCCGGCTGGAGGGCGACGTCGACGTCACCAACCGCGCGCAGGTGCTGTCGGCGCTGAGACGGGCGCGGCTCCTCGACGACCCCCTGGTCGTGGACGTCGGCGGCGTGGGCTTCATCGACGTCGCGGGGCTGCGCGCGCTGCTCGCCTTCACCGAGGGCGCCGCCGCCGTCCTCCGCGACGTCCCGGCCCAGATGCGCCGCCTGATGGACCTGCTCGACCTGCCCCCGCTCGACTGAGCGGACAGCCGGACGCCCGCCCCCCGGAGGGAGCGGGCGCCGCGGAAGGGGCGTGGGATCGCCTAGTTCAGCGAGTCCGCGGGGCCGTGCCGGTGCGCGGCCTGACCGCGCGCCTGGCTCGCCGCCGTCCCCGCGCCGTCGATCCCGCCGGTGTCGAAGGCGTACGTGGCCGCCAGGGTGGCGATCGCGTCCGCGTTCACGTCCAGCGCCTTGTCACTGATGTTCTTGATCGTGTCGCAGGCCTGGTGATAGCACGGGTCGAGCGGGACGCCCGCCGTGCCGCCGAAGATCGCGGCCTCCTCGGGGGTCTTGAGCACCTCGGCGCCGGTGAACAGGCCACCGGACGGGATGCCGACCTCGATGAACGGCCCGTAGTCCGACCGGCCGGTGAAGGCCGTCGCGGTGAACGGCTCGCCGCGGTCGGCGAAGTACTTCTCGAAGTCCGCCTCGATCTGGTCGGATCCGGGAGGCCCGGCGGTGCCGAAGGCGTCGCCGTCACCGTCGTAGATGCCGAAGGTGTAGTTCGTCGAGGCGATCATGTCGAAGTTCAGGTAGAGAGCGATCTTGGCCCGCTCCTCCTCGGAGAGGCCGGCCACGTAGTGCGCCGAGCCGAGCAGACCGAACTCCTCGGCCCCCCAGAACGCGAACCGCATCTTGTTCTTCGGCTTCAGCTTGGCCATCTGGAGCGCGACCTCCAGGACGCCGGCGCTGCCCGAGCCGTTGTCGTTGATGCCGGGGCCCTCCTGGACGCTGTCCAGGTGCGCGCCGAGCATGACGACGTTGCCCGGGTCACCCTTCCGGCTCTCCGCGATCACGTTGTACGTGGTCCGCGTCTCGGAGATCGGGTCCCAGTTCATCGTGACGGACGTGCCGGCGGCCGCGAGCTCCTCGCCGACGGCGAAGCTGGTGAAGAACGAGGGGATGGTGATGCCGGGACCGCCGAGTACCGGGTTCAGGTCGATCTCGGTGCGGCCCTCCTGGCCCTCGTTGAACACGATGGCGCCGGACGCGCCCGCGGCGATCGCGTTCTCCACCTTGACCCGGAAGTTGCACGTGCCGCGCTGCATGAGCGCGATGCCGCCGGGGGTGAAGCCCGCGAAGTCGCTCGCCTCGCAGCCCGAGGTGGAGCTGTTGGGCGCGCCGGGCGGCAGCGTCAGGTCGACCGGCTGGATCGGTCCGCTGACCGAGCCGGCCGGGGAGTCGCCCATGGCGATGTAGTCGCTGAAGAACCCGTAGCTGTAGGTCTCCTCCTGCGGCGCGGTGCGCTTGAGGAGGGGCGGCGTCCGGTAGCCCTCGAAGAGGAACTCGAACGGCTGGACCGTGACCTTGTACCCGGCCAGGCGCAGCAGCAGGGACACGTAGTCGCGCGAGGCGTCGTAGCCTCTGGTGCCCGACACGCGGGTGCCGTCGAAGCGGTCGGCGATCGCCTGGAACACCCTGAGGTGGTTCTTGACGTTCTTGCCTGAGACAGCCTTGACGATCTTACGAACGTTGTCGTTGCGAGGGTGGGCTTGGGCCGGTCCGGCGGCGGCGACCGTGGAGAGCGCCACTGCGGCGGCGACCGCGCCGGCCACGCACGTACGCAGGCGGGAACGCATGATTGCTCCTTGGAACAAGGGGGATGACCCGGGTCAAAAATCGCGCGTTCCCCGAATTTATTGATAATTTAGGCCGTCATGGAAGAGATGGAGAAGCATCTGTTCCATCACGGAGTCAGAACGGACCGGCGGGATTTCCCGTTCGCCGCCCGTGCCGCCCACGGTGTCCGGCGGTCCCGTGCCTCGTCATAAAGTGTTCGGCATGGCTCCGAAGATCGCGACGGCGCGCCGCGTCGAACGTCCCGAACTGCTCGACTTCCTCCGTCCCCGGCACCACGGACTGCTCTCCACGACACGGGCCGACGGACGCCCCCAGCTGTCACCCGTCGCCTGCGGCGTCGACGGTGACGGCCGGATCGTGATCTCCACGTACCCGGAGCGGGCCAAGACGCGCAACGCCCGCCGCGACGACCGGGTGTCCGTGTGCGTGCTGTCCGACGACTGGGACGGCCCGTACGTCCAGGTGGACGGGCGCGCCGAGGTGCTCGACATGCCCGAGGCCCTGGAAGGGCTGGTCGAGTACTTCCGGTGCATCTCTGGCGAGCACCCTGACTGGGACGAGTACCGCACGGCCATGCACCGCCAGGGCAAGTCGCTCATCCGCGTCCGCATCGAGCGCTGGGGCCCGATCTCGACCGGCGGATTCCCGCCCCGGCTCGCCGGCTGACCAGGGCGTCCGCCCCTTGTGGCGACCCGGCGACGAGGCGGAGACTGGAAGGCGACGGAGGGGGGACCGTCATGATCGAGGTCAAGAGTCTCGACAAGCCGGACGAGCGCCGCGACTTCCCTATGGGACATCTGGAGGTGCTCGAGATGAGCGGCCTCAGCTTCGGCGTGGCCACGTTCGAGCCGGGATGGCGCTGGTCGGAGTCGGTCAAGCCGATCGCCGGCACCGAGTCCTGCCAGGTGCACCACAACGGGCTCGTGGTCCACGGCCGGCTGGCCATCAAGATGGACGAGGGCATGGAGACGGAGGTCGGCCCGGGAGAGCTCTTCGTCTGCCCGCCCGGACACGACGCCTGGGTCGTCGGTGACGAGCAGGTGCTCGTCTACGACTTCGCGGGCGGCGCCGCCGACTACGCCAAGGCGAAGGGGGACTGAAAACACGGGGGTTACGCGGGGCCCGCGGGGCCCGCGGGCCCCGCGTCGGGCCCCGCTGGACGGGGCGCACGAGCCGCTGTCGTCCGCGCCGCGGGGGCGTCACGGCAGCCGGGTGACCAGGATCCCGTCGTCGTCGCTCCACAGCTCGGCGCCCGGGTGGAAGGTGACGCCGCCGAACGACACCGGCACGTCACGCTCGCCCGCGCCGTCCTTGGCGCTCTTGCGCGGGTTGGAGCCCAGCGCCTTGACGCCCAGGTCCAGCTCGCGCAGCGCCGCCACGTCGCGCACCGCGCCGTTGATCACCACCCCGGCCCAGCCTCCGGCCACCGCGGACCCCGCGATCACGTCGCCCATCAACGCCGTGCGCACCGACCCGCCGCCGTCCACCACCAGCACCCGCCCCTCGCCGGGCTCCGCCAGGGCCGCCTTGACCAGGGCGTTGTCCTGGTGGCACCGCACCGTCGCGATCCGGCCGTGAAAGGCGCGGCGTCCTCCGTACTGGCGCAGTTGCAGGTCGCACGAGTCGAGCTCGTCGCCGCGCTCGTCGTACAGGTCGGCGGTGCTGACGGTCATGGTGGCCCCTTCGGCGGCCCGGGACGGCGCGTCCGGCCCGGCGTGGTCGAACCACGCTACAACCAGGTCAGGCGGCGTCCCGACCCCGGTGGTCGCGCGGCGGCACGGCCAGGTCGGCGCCGCCCGGCGCGTGGTACGGATCCGCGACGGAGTGCAGGCCGGCGGTCTGGATCACGCGGCTGACGTCGGTCGGCGTCAGCAGGCCCACCAGCCGGCCGCCGGGGTCCAGCACCACGGCCCGCCCGTCGGCGCAGCCCGCCATCCGGGGCAGCAGGTCCATCAGCGGCTCCTCCGGCGTGGCCGCGGGCACCTCGCCGGGCGGGCAGGCGATCTCGGCCAGGCGGGTGGCCGCCCGCGCCCGCGGCGGCACCTGCCTGACGCGGTTGAGCGTGACCAGCCCCGCGAAGCCGCCGTCCCGATCCACCAGCGGGTACGTGGACAGGCGGCGGCTGAGCACCACCTCCTCGATCAGCCCGGCCACGGTCTCGTCCGGACGCGACACGACCGGGTCGGCGGACATCACGTCGCTCACCCGCACCCCGCGCAGCGCGGACCCGAGCCGCGCCTGCTGCTCCTCGGCGCTGGCGGCGTTGACCAGGAACAGGCCGATCAGGGCCAGCCAGAGGCCGTTGAAGCCGGCGCCGAACACGATCTGCGTGAAGCCGATCGCGATCAGCGCGTACCCGAACACCCGCCCGGCGCGGGCGGCGGCGACGGCGGCCCGGCCGCGGTCGCCCCACCGCCACCACAGCGCGGCGCGCAGCACCCGGCCGCCGTCCAGCGGCGCGGCCGGGATCAGGTTGAAGACGGCCAGCAGCACGTTCACGGCGGCCAGGTAGACGAACAGGCCCACGACGAGCGGCGGCCCTCCGAACACCTGGACCAGCGCCGCCACCGCCCCGAACACCAGACCGGCCGCCACGCTCGTCAGCGGCCCCACCACCGCGATCTGCAGGTCGGCGCGCGGGCTCCGGGGCTCGCCGCGCAGCTCCGCCAGCCCGCCGAGCAGCCACAGCGTGATCCGTGCCACCTCGATGCCGTGCCGCCTGGCCATCAGCGCGTGCGCCACCTCGTGCGCCAGCAGGGAGGCCATGAACAGCAGCGCGGCCACCACCCCGGCCGCCAGGTAGGCGGCGACCGGCAGGTCGGGGAAGGCGAGCGGGAACCGGCCGAAGGCCAGCCCGAACACCAGGATCGCGACGATGACCAGCACGCTGATGTTCATCCCGACCTGGATCCCGTAGATCCGGCCGAGCGGGATCGTCGAGCGCATCTTCCCTCCCCAGGGAGTCGTCCCGTCCCGCTACCCACGCAGCCGCGGGCGACGCCCGAGGTCGCGGGCCTCCTCGCCGGGCCGGTTTCGGCCGGGTGGCCCCGGGCAGTGCGCCCGGGTGACAAGACGACGCTTCTCCCTAAGTGGCTTCTCCCTAGGTGGCTTCTCCCTACGTGACAGCACGCCCGCCCTGCTCGCCCGAGGCTACGCCTGGCTGCCGGACCTGCGGCGGCAGGCCGGGGGCGACGTGGTGACCCGGGTGCTGGGCAGCCGGGCCACCGGTCTGCGCGGGCCGGAGGCGGTGCGGTTCTTCTACGACGAGCGCCACGTGCGGCGGGACGGCGCGCTCCCCGAGCCGATCAAGGGCACCCTGGTCGGCAAGGACAGCGTCCACTCCCTCGACGGCCCCGACCACCGGGCCCGCAAGGGCCTGTTCCTGACCGTGCTGGCCGATCCCGACTCCATCGGCCGTCTGGTCCGGCACGTCGGCGACGCCTGGGACGAGACGGTGGCGACCTGGCCGGGACGCTCGCCCGTGGTCCTCTTCGACGAGGCCGCCGAGATCATCGCCAGGGGCGTGTGCCGCTGGGCGGGCGTGCCCGTGGCCGAGGCCGGCGTGAAGGCGGTCGCGGCGGACATGGTGGCCATGGTCGACGGCTTCGCCACGCTCGGGCCGCGCCACTGGCGGGCCAGGCGTGCCAGGGGCCGCCGTGAACGGTGGCTCACCCGGCTGATCGAGGACGCCCGCGCGGGCTCCGTCAGCCTGCCCGCCGGATCACCGGCGGACCTGGTCGAGCGGCACCGCGACGCAGGCGGGCAGCCGCTGCCGCCGCGGGTCGCCGCGGTCGAGCTGCTCAACTTCATCCGCCCGACCGTCGCCGTCGCCTGGTTCGTCGCCTTCGCCGGTCACGCGCTGCACCGGTGGCCGGAGACCAGGCAGGCGCTGCGCGGCGGCGACCACGCCTACGCCGAGGCGTTCGCGCAGGAGGTCAGGCGCTTCTACCCGTTCGCCCCGTTCGTCGGCGGGCGGGCCGTGACCGACCTGACGTGGCGCGGCACCGTCATCCCGGAAGGCTCGCTCGTCCTGCTCGACCTGTACGGCCAGAACCACGACGCGAAACTGTGGCAGGACCCCTACAGCTTCGACCCCGGCCGGTTCGCCGGCGCCACCGTCGGCCGCGACGACCTGGTGCCGCAGGGCGGCGGCGACCCGCACACCGGCCACCGCTGCCCCGGCGAGGCGGTCGCCGTCGCGCTGCTGCAGGACCTGTCGGCGCGGCTGGCGGCCCTGGAGTACACGGTGCCGCCGCAGGACCTGACGATCTCGCTGCGGCGCGTCCCCGCCCGGCCGCGCAGCGGCGTCGTCCTCGAAAGCGTGCGGGTGCCCGCTCAGGCCAGATCCACCACGACGGGCGCGTGATCCGACGGCCCCTTGCCCTTGCGGGCCTCGCGGTCCACGTAGGCCGACCGCACCCGATCGGCGACGCCGGGGGCGGCGTACACCAGGTCGATGCGCATCCCCATGTCCTTGTGGAACATGCCCGCCCGGTAGTCCCAGTACGTGAACGGGTGCGGCCCCTTCATCGGCGTGGGCACCACGTCCCTGAGTCCGAGCGCGCGCAGCCCGGCCAGCGCCTTCCGCTCGGCCGGCGTCACGTGGGTGGACCCGGCGAACACGGCCGGGTCCCACACGTCCGCGTCCGTCGGCGCGACGTTGAAGTCGCCGCACGCCACCACCGCCCGCCCGGCCCGCAGTTCGGCCCGCACCGCCTCGCCGAACGCGGCGAACCAGGCCAGCTTGTAGGCGTAGTGGGGGGAGCCGAGGGCCCGCCCGTTGGGCGCGTAGATCGACCACATCCGCAGCCCGCCGCAGGTCGCGCCCACGGCCCGGGGTTCAGGCGTGGCCGTGACCGTGCCCCGCGCCGAGTCGAACCCCGGCTCGCCGGGGAACCCGGCCGACACCTCCTCCAGCCCCACCCGGGACAGCAGCGCCACCCCGTTCCACCGGCCGTCGCCGTGGGCGGCCGTCGCGTACCCGAGCGCGGCCACCTCCTCGGCGGGGAAGGCGTCCGCCGGGCACTTCGTCTCCTGCAGGCAGACGACGTCCGGCTCCTTCTCGGCCAGCCAGCCGAGCAGCCGCGGCAGCCGGGCCTTCACCGAGTTCACGTTCCACGTCGCCAGGCGCATGGCCCCAGCTTGTCAGAGCATCACCGGCGCTTCGCCTGATTGTGGCACCTCGCCACGCCGTGTCCGGCGGTGCCTTGATCGTGCGAATGCGCACCTCGTAGCCTCTTTCCGCGGGGGGCGCACGTGTTCGGCCGGGGGGGCCTTCATGACATGGATGCACAGCGGGGTGGCGGTGACGGTGGTGGCCGTCCTGGCCGCGTCCGCCTCGACGGTCCCGGCGGCGGCGGCGCCACGGTGGCGCTGTCCGCTGATCTTCGGCCACGGCGGCTATCCCAAGGACCCGGGCGCCACCCGCAAGGACCGCATCCGCCAGGCCAACAACCCCAGCGCCGTCAGAGACCTGCGGCGCGCGGGCTCCGACGGCGTCGAGGCCGACGTCCAGCTCACCAGGAACGGCACCAAGGCCGTCATGTGGCACAACACCACGACCAACGGCCTGACCGGCCGCCCGCGTGCGATCACCGACCTGTGGTGGAGCAACGGCCCCGGCAACCTCAAGAGCCGGCGGATCGCGCGCGGCCCGTACCGGGGCGAGCGGGTCTACACGCTGGGCGAGTGGCTGGCGTACGCGGCGTCGACGCGGACGGTCGCGTTGCTGGAGATCAAGGCGGAGGCCCGGCGCATCCTGGCCGGCAGGCACGCCGCGGCCGGATGGCGGGAGATCTCCGGCCCGATCCTGAAGCGGCAGAAAGCCCAGCCGATCATGGTCTACTCGCGGGACGCGTGGATCCAGCGTGAGCTGGCCCGGCGACACCCGTCGCTGCTCAAGGGTTCGCACGCGCGCTGGACCGACAGCGTCGCGTGGGACGAGCCGCCGCCCGGCTGGAAGGGCAACGTGACCAGCTGGCAGAGCATACTCAAGCTCCGCCCGCTCAGCGTCATGACCAACTATCCGGGGCAGTACCGCCGCTGGATGGCCGGCCGCTGCGCCTGACGGTTACCGGACCGGGCTGAAGTCCTTCAGTTCGCGCACGGCGCGGTCCATGTCGTCGGCGGTGCCGAGGTTCAGCAGCTTGGTGTAGAGGATGTCGCCCGCGGCGGCGCCGCGGCGGATGGCCAGCGCGCGGGCGGTCATCCGCGCCTGGATCTCCTTGACGATCACCTGCGGGTCGCCGCGCCAGCCGTACTCGGACAGGAACAGCCGCAGCCGCCTGGGCCTGGCGTCGAACGCGGTGAAGCCCTCCGCGGCGGCCACGTGCCGCGAGTGCAGCGGCACCCAGCTCAGCGCCATCCACGCCACGTCCGACTCGACCGGGACCGGGCCGGCGAAGTCCCAGTCGAAGAACCCGGTCAGCCGGCCGTCGTGCCAGGCGGCGTTGAACGCGCTGGCGTCGTTGTGCGCGATGATCAGGCCGGGCCGCCAGCGGCCGCCGCCGCGCCAGACGGCGTCGGCGGGGGGCCGGAAGCCGGCCACGGCCTCGTGGTAGTCGCGCAGCCACCGGGCCACCTGCCGCAGCGCGTCCTCGGTGCGGGTCCACTCCGGCCAGACCTGGGACGTGCCCAGCGTCTCGCCTTCGAGGAAGGTGAGGACCTCGCGCCCCCGGTCGTCGACGCCGAGCACGCGCGGCGCGCCGTCGAAGCCGGCGCGCTCCAGGTGTCTCAGCAGCTCGTGGACGGCCGGGGTCCACGCTCTGACGGCTCTCCGTACCGTCGCGCCGATGCGGACCGCGCCCCCGTCGTTGCCTCCCTCGAGGCGAGTTTCCGCCACTCACCCACCTGCCTCTGGGATTGCGGGAACGACTCAACCCAGGCTCTCAACAGCCCCGGCATTCTCCAAGACGAAGAACTGCCAACAAAGGACTCGTGTCCACATGTGGACACGAGAAAAGACCAGATAGGGAGTGCATCAGCTTATACGCCCTTTAATTGCTCTTTACAAGATCTTGTCAGGCTATCCGGCCGGTGCTACCTCTTGCGGATGCGGGTGAAACCGCGCGTCCCGGGCACCACAGGAGGCAACCGTGCCGACCACATCCTGGTTACGCACCACCGTGATCGCAGCCGCCACCGCGGCGTTAGTCCTGCCCCTCGCCACGCCGGCCATGAGCGAGCAGACCGCGTCCGCCGGCAACGACCCCGTCGTCCACGACTTCCAGGCCGAGCAACACGGCAAGCCCGACGTCGACAACCGGCAGGGAACGGTCCCGCCGCCCGTCGGGGCCAACGCGCGGACCGCCGCGCCCGAGGCCACCGTCCGATGGAACGCTCTCGGCACCCCGGCCGTCGTCACCGCCGCCCAGCCGCTCGCCGAGGGCCTCGGCGCCGACCCCGAGCAGGCCGCGCGCGCGTACCTCAAGAGCAACGAGCGGCTGTTCGGCCTGTCCGCCGAGGCGGTCGACGCGCTGGAGAAGGTCGCCGTGAACCCGATCGGCGACGGCCACGCCGTGCTGCTGCGCCAGCGGTTCGGCGACCTGCCCGCCGGGGTGGACGGCATGGTCGCCGTCGGCGTGCGCGACGGTGCCGTACGGCACGTCACCTCGACGCTGTCGCGCGAGACCGCCGCGCCGCCGGCCGCCGCGATCGACGAGCAGCGGGCGCTGGAGATCGCCGCCAGGGACGGCGGCGTCGACCTGGTCACCGCCGTCACCAAGCGGGTCACCAAGGTCGCGGTGCCGGCCCCCGACGGCGTGCACAGCGCCTACGAGGTGGTCCTGATCGGCGGCGGCGACGGCGAGGCGGCCGCGTACACCACGCACGTGGACGCGGTCAGCGGCCAGGTCCTGGTCCGCGAGAACCTCGTCGACCACCACCAGGACCCGGACAACCCGAAGTGGGACGTGTTCCCGGCCAATCCGCCGGGGGACTACTCCACCCGCGACACCCGCGAGACCTGGTGCCACCAGGGCGAGCGCGGCTGCGACTACGTCCCCGGCGGCGACCCGGCGACGGGCCGGGCCTGGGACGTGGACCACACCACCGGCCAGCCCACCGGAACCAGCATCGGCAACGCCGCGCGCACGTACGAGAACCGCGCCAGCGGCGACCCGTTCACGGTCGGCACCCGCAGCAACGTGCTCACGCCGAGCCGGAACTACCAGTACCCGTGGCGCAACACCTGGTTCGAGGCCCGGTGCAACCCGGCCGTGTTCGACCAGCCGGGTGAGGCCGACCTGGAGGCCGCCATCGCCAACCTGCACGTGCAGCACAACCGCATGCACGACTGGTCCTACCGGCTCGGCTTCACCGAGACCGCGTGGAACATGCAGCAGGACAACGGCGACCGCGGCGGGCTCGGCGGCGACCCCGAGCTGGGCAACGCCCAGGCCGGCGCCCGCGACCTGACCGTGCGCGACAACGCCAACCAGATCACCGGCCCCGACGGGGTCGCGCCGATCACCAACATGTACCTGTGGCAGCCGATCGCGGGCGCGTTCTACGCGCCGTGCGTCGACGGCGACTACGACATGTCGGTCATCGGGCACGAGTACAGCCACGCGATCTCCGGCCGCATGATCGGCGGCCCCAACGCCGGCTGGAGCGGCGCCCAGGCGGGCGCCATGAACGAGAGCACCTCCGACCTGTTCGCCATGGAGTACCTGTTCGAGTACGGCTTCCGCCCCGCGGGCGACACCCGGTACGTGACCGGCGGGTACGTCACCGGCGACAAGGAACGCGGCATCCGCAACTACGACATGTCCAAGTCGCCGCTGAACTACAGCGACATCGCCTACGACCTGGTGGGCCAGCAGGTGCACGCCGACGGCGAGATCTGGACGGCCACCCAGTTCGACGTGCGCGCGGCGTTCGTCAAGCGGTACGGCGACGGCACCGCGAAGCAGCAGCGGGAGTGCGCCGACGGCAAGCGGCCGGTGGACAGGTGCCCGGGCAACCGGCGCTGGGCGCAGCTCTCGTTCGACGCGCTGCTGCTCATGGCCTCCGGCGCGGTCAGCTACGTCGACCACCGCGACGCGCTGCTCGCCGCGGACGCCATCCGCTTCGGCGGCAGGAACCAGGACATCATGTGGCGCGCGTTCGCCGAGCACGGCCTGGGCGAGGGGGCGGCCAGCACCGGCCCCAACGACCCCGACCCGACGCCGAGCTTCGCCGACCCGGAGGGCCGCAACGGCTCGCTGAGGATGAAGCCGCTGGGCGAGGCCAGGGACGCGGCGCTGCGGCTGTACGTGGGCGACTACGAGGGCCGCGTGGTGCCGGTCGCCGACACCGACCCGGCCACCGAACTGGGCGACACCGTCGAGATGACGCCCGGCGTGTACGACTTCGTGGTCACCGGCAACGGCTTCGGGCACACCAGGCTCAAGGGCGTGGTGGCGCCGGGGGTCACCCTGCCGCTCCCGCTGCCCCTGACCCGCAACCACGCCTCCGCCACGGCGGGCGCCACGGCCGCGGGTGACGGCGTCAACCACGCCAGGCTCATCGACGAGACCGAGGCCACGAACTGGGCCTCGCTCACCGGCGCCCCGGCCGGCAAGTCGGTGACCGTGGACCTGGCGGGCGACCGGCCCGTCAAGGTCCGCCGGGTCCAGGTGAGCGCCATGCTCAGGCCCAACGTCAACGACCCGGCCGATCCCGGCGGGCAGAACCGCTTCTCGGCGCTGCGCTCGTTCGAGGTGCTGGCGTGCTCCGGGGACTGCGCGGACCCGGCCCGGTTCAGGAAGATCTACACCAGCCGGTCCGACGCCTTCGACACGGCGCTGCCCCGGCCCCGCGGAGCCGACCTGCTCATCAAGTCGTTCCGCGTGCCCGCGACCGACGCCACCCACCTGATGTTCCGCGCGCTGACCACCCAGTGCACGGGCAACCCGCTGTACGCGGGCGAGCAGGACGAGGATCCCAACTCGGCGACCGACTGCGGCACGGCCAGCGCGGCCCGTGATCAGGTCAGGGCCGCCGAGTTCCAGGCGTTCTCGCACTGACCGCCGGTCCCCGCGGTCCGCGTCCTGCGCGGGCCGCGGGGACCACCCACGTGCGCCCTCTTGGGCGACTTGGGCGATCGATGACGGTTTGGCATGGATTGTGCGTCGCTATGGTCACGTCTCTTGTGGCGAGGGGAGATCTGATCGTTATCTACGCGAGTCGCACTACATCCGTGGAGGCCCCGTGCGCTTACTCGTCTCCCTGGCGGCCGTCGCCGTATCCGCCGCGCTCCTGACCCCAGGAGTGGCCGTCGCCGAACCCGTCCAGCAGCCCGCGCCGCCGTCCCGCGACTTCGGCAACGGGCCGGAGCGCAACGAGGAGGCCGCAGGAGCCGGCGAGCGGGTCACCGCGCTGCGCGCCGCGCCCGAAGAGTCCGCCGAATCCGCCCGCCACGCTCCCGGCCACGCTCCCGGCCGCGCTCCCGGCCACGATCGTGGCTACCCGCGGCGGAACACGCTGCCGGTGCCCGCGCAGAACCCCGCCGACGCCGCCATCAAGCTCGGCCTCGTCCCGTACCACGAGATCGCCCCCAGGCTGAACGACCTGCAACGGCGCAGTGACCGGGTGAGCGCGGAGATCACCGGCCGCAGCCACAACGGCCACGACCTGTACCTGGTGACCGTCACCGCGCCCGAGAGCCGCGCCGAGGCGCGCGAGCAGGACCGGATCCGCGAACGCATCCTGGACGACCCGGCCGGGGCGGCCCGCGACCGGTCGCTCCCCAGGAAGTACAAGGCGCCGATCTTCATCAACGGCAACATCCACGGCAACGAGTGGGAGGGCACCGACGCCGCGCTGCGGGTCATCGAGGAGCTCGCCACCAGCACCGACCCCGCCGTCGCCGCCCTGCTCAAGCGGACCCGCCTGTACTTCAACGTGACGGCCAACCCCGACGGCCGGATCGCCGGCACCCGGCAGAACGGCGCCGGGTTCGACCTGAACCGCGACTTCGTCACCGCCTCCCAGCCGGAGACGAGGGCGATGCGCCAGATCATGATCGACAAGCAGCCGGTGGCCATGCTCGACCTGCACGGGTACGTCAACGGCACGCTCGTCGAGCCCACCACGCCGCCGCACGGCGCGAACTACGAGTACGACCTGTTCATCACCAACACCTACGCCAACGGCCTGGGCATCGAGGCGGCCATCCTGGCGCTCGGCTACACGCCGGAGAAGGACGGGGTGTTCCCGCCGCAGATCCCGTTCCGGGACTCGGCCGAGGGCTGGGACGACTGGCCGCCGATCTTCACCCCGCAGTACGCGCCGTTCCAGGGCGCGGTCGCCACGCACACGATCGAGTTCCCGATGCGGGTGAACGGCGCCGACTACACCAACCAGCCCGTCGAGGAGCTGCGCCGCCGCTCGGCCATCAACGTCGACATCGCCGCCGCGGCCGTCAGGGCCACCTACGGCTTCGTCGACTCCCGGCACGACCGGATCATCGCCGACCAGATCGAGGTGTTCAGGCGCGGCGCGGCGGGCGAACCGGCCAAGGAGGTGCCGCTGGGCATCGTGCCCGGGTTCGGGCCCGAGGACGTCTACACCACCACCTACCCGCACGCGTACGTCATCCCCGAAGGCGACGGGCAGCGCTCGGCCACCGCGGCGGCCCGCCTGGTGGACCACCTGGTCGCCAACGACGTCCGGGTGGTGCGGGCGAAGCTGCCCTTCCGGGCCGGCGGGAAGCTCTACCCGGCCGGCTCGTACGTGGTCGACATGCGCCAGCCCAAGCGGGGCCTGGCCAACGTGATGCTGGAGCCGGGGCACGACATCTCCCCGCGGGTGGATGCCATGTACGACATCTCCGGCTGGAGCCTCGCCCTGCTCTGGGGCGCCACCGTGGACACCGTCACCTCCGGCCGGCCGCGGGTCATCGGCACGCCGGTCGTGGCGGCCGCGCCCACCGGGTCCGTGCCGAAGGGCCGCGGGCCGCTGGCGCTGGCCGTGCGCGACGCCAAGGAGGTGCGCGCGGTCAACGACCTGCTCGACCGGGGCGTGAAGCTGACCTGGGCGGACGGCTCGGTGATCGTCCCGGACGGCGCCCGCGACGCCGCCGCGGCCGTGGCCGGACGGTACGGCGTGGCCTTCACCAAGGCCCGCTCGGCCGGCGGCGCCCCGCTGGCGCCCGTCCGCGTCGCCGCCGCGGTCTCCGCCGACGAGCTGTTCACGCTGCGCGAGCTGGGCTTCGCCGTCACCCCGGTCTCCACCGCGGTGCTCAACGCCGGCTTCGACTGGAGCGGCACCGACGTGCTGGCCGTCTCCAGCGGGCTCAGCTACACCGCGCTCGACCCGGAGGCCAGGGCCGCGCTCGACGCGTTCCTGACCACGGGCGGCGTGGTCACCCGCGGCGCCACCGGCGCGGCCTTCAACGCCGCCGCCGGGCTGCTCACCGCCACCGCCGTGGCCGGCCGGAGCGACGCCAACGGCGTCGTCCGGGTCATTGACAACGGCGACGGGCAGGTGGCCGGCGGCGCCCCGGACCACGCGTTCGTGTACTCGCCGCGCTGGTTCACCGGCCTCGGGCCCGAGGTCACGGTCGAGCAGTCGTACGCGGCCGACGGCCCGCTCGTGTCCGGCCACTGGCGTCCCAACGCGAACGGCACCGGCGGACCGGACGCGGCCAGGGGCCAGGCCGCCGTGGTGAGCGGGCGGGACGAGCGGGGCGCGGCGGTGGTGCTCTTCGGCACCGAGCCGCTGTTCCGCAACCACCCGAAGGGCCTGTTCCCGCAGGTCGCCCGGGCGCTCTACTGGTCCGCAGCGGTCACCGGCAGCCCGGTGACCACCCCGTAGCCGGCGTGGCCGGCGGTCCCCGCGCGGGGCCGCCGGCCCTGCCCGCGACGCCCGCCTGAGCGGGTACGCGCGTTGATCGTCCCCGCCCAGGCCGGTTCCCGAGGGGCTGGCGTAGAATGGAGCGATGTTCTGTTGCGTCAGGGACGGCGTCGCGCCGGAGAGAGACGGATGAGGCTCACGCTCGGCTCCAGGACGTTCGGCGAGGCGCCGCTGCTGATGGCGATCGTCAACCGCACCCCCGACTCCTTCTACGACCGCGGCGCCACCTTCGCCCGCGAGGAGGCGCTGCGCCGGGTCGACCAGGTCGTGGCCGAAGGGGCCGACATCGTCGACATCGGCGGGGTGAAGGCCGCGCCCGGCGTCGACGTGGACGTGCGTGAGGAGATCGAGCGCACCGCCCCGTTCGTGGCCGAGGTGCGCGAACGCCACCCCGACCTGATCATCAGCGTCGACACCTGGCGGCACGAGGTGGGCCGCGAGGTCTGCCTCGCCGGGGCCGACCTGCTCAACGACGCCTGGGGCGGGGCCGACCCCAAACTGGCCGAGGTGGCCGCCGAGTTCGGGGCGGGACTCGTGTGCGCCCACACCGGCGGCGTCGAACCGCGCACGCGCCCCCACCGGGTGGAGTACGCCGACGTGGTGGCCGACGTGATCGAGCGGACCGTGGCGCTGGCCGAACGGGCCGTCGCCGCCGGGGTGCCGCGCGAGCGCGTGCTCATCGACCCGGCTCACGACTTCGGCAAGAACACCTGGCACTCCCTGGAGGTGACCCGGCGCGTCGACGAGCTGGTGGCCACCGGCTGGCCCGTGCTGGTGTCGCTGTCCAACAAGGACTTCGTCGGCGAGGCGCTCGACCTGCCCGTGGGCGAGCGGCTGATGGGCACGCTCGCGGTGACGGCGCTCTGCGCCTGGCAGGGGGCGCTGGTGTTCCGGGCGCACAACGTGCCCGAGACGCGGCAGGTGCTCGACATGGTCGCGGTGACCCGGGGCGTCCGCCCGCCCGCGCGCACCGTGCGGGGGCTCGCGTGATCGTCGCGGCGGCGACCGTCCCCGGCGCGCCGCTGCTGCTGCCCGGCGTC
The DNA here is from genome assembly GCF_050936535.1 of Nonomuraea sp. CA-218870. Taxonomy (NCBI): domain Bacteria; kingdom Bacillati; phylum Actinomycetota; class Actinomycetes; order Streptosporangiales; family Streptosporangiaceae; genus Nonomuraea; species Nonomuraea sp. CA-218870. Next base: position 2,808,535 of record NZ_JBNJMN010000001.1, read on the forward strand.
ACCGGCGGTCCCGTACGGGAGGCCGAGGGGGCGCGCGAGGCGATGGCCGCGGCCGTCACCGCGCTGCTCGGCCAGGGGGCCGGCGAGATCGTCGTCGTGGGCGGCGCGACCGCCACCCGGCCGTTCCCCGCCGACGCCCCCGGCCCCGAGTCCCGGATCGCGCCCGCCCGGCCTCGGGGACCCGGGGGGCGCGCCGTGCCGGGGTCCCGGCCGGCCGACGAGGCCCGTGCGGCGGCGCCGGGGTCGCGGGTGGCCGAAGAGGCGCGTGTCGCGCCGGGGTCGCGAAGGGCCGGTGCGGACGACGTCCTCCCGGTCTCGCTGGCCGTCGGGCGGTCCCTGCTGGCGGGACGCCCGGTGCCGTGGACGCTCCAGGGCGTCGGCGGCGACGAGCCCCGCGACCGCTGCCGCGCCCTCGGCCGCGAACTGGGCGCGGGCGGGCGGCCGGTGGGGCTGCTCGTGGTCGCCGACGGCAGCGCCCGGCGCAGCGAGAAGGCGCCCGGCTACGTCGACCCGTACGCGATCGACCTCGACGCCCGGATCGGCGCCGCCCTCGCGGCGGCCGACCCCGGCGCGCTGCTGACGCTGGACCCGGCCGGCTGCGCGCGCGCCATGGTCGCCGGGCGCGCAGCCTGGCAGGTCATGGCCGCCGCCTGCGAAGGCGGGACGTGGCGGTCCAGGGTCCTGTACGAGGAGGACCCGTTCGGCGTCGCCTACTGGGTCGTCACCTGGACCTGACCACGCCCCGGCTCGCGGCGGCGGCCGGGTCGTCACGTGGACCTTGACCACGTGACGACCCCGCGGCGGCCGCCGAGGCGGTCAGCGGGTGGCCGCGTGCTGGGCCGCCGACTCCCAGGTGCGCAGGTACGACTCCGCCCCGGCCGCCATGTCCTCGACGATCTCCGGGCCGGCGATGATCCGCATGTCCTCGATCCAGTCGGGCACCAGGCCGTAGTTCGCGACGCCGTCCACGTTGACGTCCCACACCCGCTGGCCGGTCTGCTGGCGGTCCAGGGTGACGCCGTTGAGTGACGTGAACGGGTACGTCACCGGGTTCCCCGCGTTGCCGGACCGGGGCCCGGGCAACTGGCCGATGCCGTTGGCGTCCAGCCCGTACCCGTAACCCGGCACCTGGTGGGCGTCGCGGAGCGGCTCGGTGCGCCGCCACTCGTCCACGAAGTGCTCGGCGTCGTGGCCGTACTGCGCGACCATGCCGCCGAGCGCGTAGATGCGCTCCAGGTAGCGCGGGTCGGTCCAGCTGTGGGAGGAGATGACGCCCGGGTAGCCGGCGGCTTCGAGCAGGTCGAGCGTGCGGTCGGCGGCCTTGACGCTCATGTGGTCGACCTCGATCATCATGCCGCGCCGCATCATGCCCTCGACCATGTGCTGGCCGAGCGCGGTCAGGCCGCGGGTGTTGCAGTGCGGGGCCGGGGGATAGGCGGGCAGCGAGACGCCGGGCGGCAGCAGGCGGGCGATCTGGTCGGGCAGCACGCCCGCCGGGTCGATGGTGTTGTCGTGCTCGGCCGTCGTGCAGGTGCGGGCCTGCCAGAAGGAGCCGGTGCCGAGCAGGTTCCCGACGTTCACGATCACGCCCTGGGTGCCGGAGTCGAACCGCACCCCGCACAGCGCGTTGTCGTACTTGTGGCAGACGAACATGCTCCGCACGCCCAGCGCGTACATCTCGTCCAGGCCGCGGTCGATCTGGGCCCGGGTGCAGCGGGAGATGCCGAGGATCTGGCGGCAGCCGAACGGCTCGGACGTCTCCACGCCGAGCACCACGGCCAGCTTGCCCGCCTCGATCACCTGCCGCGCCTGCGCGGTGTCCTCGACGATCCGGAACCAGCCCCGGCCGGGGCCTCCGTGCTCGGCGTCGATGTGGTCCTGCAGCTGGCGGGCGCGCTGGGCCTGCAGCCTGATCGAGTCCATCTCGTCGCAGCCGTGGCGGCGCAGCGGGTAGATGGCGCACAGCTGGCGGTTGGCCACCAAGTGGTTGACCAGCACCCGCAGTCCGCCGCGCCAGGCCCGCTCCACCCAGGTGTAGTAGGCCTGCTGGTGGGTCAGCGAGTCGTGCGCCGGCCAGTCGGGGAACGTCGGCCAGCCGGTCGGGTCGTGGGTGCCGGTGGGCGAGCCGGTCCGGGTGAAGTTCTCGAACCAGGCCAGCTCGCCGTTGGGGTAGTGGTCGGGGCAGTCGCGCAGCGCGGCGGCGATGCCGTCGGGGTCGAACGGCTTGCCGCAGATGAGCATGCCGCCGAACGCCTCATACGAGAACAGGTGGCTGTGGGCGTCGACGAATCCGCGCGCCTCGGCGGCCGTAGCGGCGGCACTCGTGGCGGCACTCGTGGCGGTGGTCGCGGTGGCCGTCGCAGCGGCGGTCACGGTCTTCGCGGTGGCGGGCGCCGCGCTCTGCGCGACCAGGGAGCCGGCCAGGAGGGCGAGAGCCGAGGCGGCGCGGGCGAGGGATCTGAGGCTCTTCACGGACACCTCACTTGTCGGGGGTGTCCTCAGCATCCGACGTCCTGCCGGACCCGGCAAGGCCCAAACGTGAGCTGCTCTCATCACCCCGGGTGCAGCGCGGGGCCGGCGTGATCGTCTCCCGCCGGACCGCCACCGGCGGCGAAGTAGGTGACCTGGGCCCAGGTGACGGTCCGCTCAGCCCCGCCGACAGCAGCGCGATCGCGGCCGGGACCAGTTCGGACGTCACCCGGTCACCGCCGGGAACCTCCGGCGTCCGTCCCTCGCTCATGGCCGCGAGGCCCATCGCGACCGCGTACGTCTCGTCCGTGAGCCCGGCGCTGTCCGTCATGACCGCGAACCCGTACCCCGTCCCGGGCGAGATCGCCTGGACGGCGTTGTAGGTGGACAGGTTGCCCGAGTGCACGAGCAGCCCGGACTCGCCGTCGGCGCTCCAGCCCATCCCGTACGGGTGGATCGGGCCGGGGGCGTGCATGGTCTCCAGGCCGCCCCGCGTCACCAGCGGCCGGCCGTCGCCGGTGTGGAACCCCAGCCATCGGCCCAGGTCGGCGGCGGTGGTGATGACGCCGCCGCTGCCGCTGTCGTCCAGGAACTCGTCCGGTTCGGGGCGGGCGACCCGGCGCCTCTCCAGATCGGCCGGACGTCGGGCACCACCCCTGACGAAAGTAAGGAATCACCCGGCGTGCGCTACTCCACGGAGCCGTACGCCGGCGCGCCCGTCCAGGCGTAGGTCAGGTAGACCACCCCGGCCTCGGTGGCGGTGGACCCGGTGAGCTTCAGCCCGGCCGGCATCGTGCCCTCGGCGAACAGCCGCTTGCCCTCGCCCAGCACGACGGGGAAGACCAGCAGGCGGTACTCGTCGACCAGTTCGGCCCGCTGCAGGGCGCGGATGAGGTCGGTGCTGCCCTGGGTCATGATCTCGCCGTCGGTGCGCCGCTTGAGCTCGGCGACCGTCTGGGCCGCCTCGCCCGTCAGCACCTCGGTGTTGTTCCACGTGGCCGTCATCGGCGACCTGGTGGCGACGTACTTCGGCATGCCGTTGATCCGCTCGCCGCCGTCCTCGTCCGACACGTGCGGCCAGTACGCGGAGAGGATGTCGTACGACCTGCGGCCCAGCAGCATGCCGCTCGCCTGGTCGAGCTGGGCGCCCATGATCTGGCCGAACGCCTCGTCCACGTGCGGCGCCAGCCACCCCCCTTGCTTGAAGCCGTTGTCGTCGTCCTCACCCGGCCCGCCGGGCGCCTGCATGACTCCGTCCAGCGACACGAAAGCGGAAACCACCAGCTTGCCGGCCATCTCGTACTCCTTCTCGACGGGCGGCGGGCCGGGAGCGGCCCGCCGTGTTCGTGTTCCCCATCATGCGGGCGCCCGCTTACGGGACGCTTCACGTTTCCTTCAGGGCCGGCCCCAAGGCGCGGGGCCGGCCCTCGCGGATCACGGGGACGCCACCGTGCCGGGAGCCCGCGCGTAACCGGCGGCGCGGGCGCTGAAGGTGCCCCGCCCCCGCGTGCGGCCGCGCAGGTGGGTGGCGTAGCCGAACACCTCGGCCAGCGGCACCGTGGCCGTGATCTCCACCGTGCCCGCCTCCGCCGCCGTACCGGTGATCTTGCCCCGCCGGGCGGCCAGGTCGCCCAGCACGCCGCCCGCGGCCTCCTCCGGCGCCGAGACCGTGACCTCGACCACCGGCTCCAGCAGCGCCATCACGCAGGCCCGCAGCGCCTCGCGCAGGCCGAACCGGCCCGCCGCGCGGAAGGCGTGCTCCGAGGAGTCCTTCACGTGCGTGGCGCCGTCGGTCAGCGTGACGCGCAGCCCGGTCACCGGGTGGCCGCCGAGCGGGCCCTCGGCCAGGGCGTCGCGGCAGCCCTCCGCCACCGCGCGCACGTACTCGCGCGGCACCCGGCCACCGGTCACCGTCGACGCGAACGCGAACCCGGAGCCCGGCTCCACGTCGAGCACCACGTGCGCGAACTGCCCGGCCCCGCCGTCCTGCTTGACGTGCCGGTACACGATCCCGGACACGCCGCGCACGACCGTCTCGCGCAGCGCCACCCGCGGCCGGCCGACGGAGAGCGCCAGCCCGTGTTCGCGGCGGACCTTCTCCACCGCCACCTCCAGGTGCAGCTCGCCCAGCCCGGACAGCAGCGTCTGCCCGGTCTCGGCGTCGGTCCTCACGGACAGCGACGGGTCCTCGCCGGCCAGCCGCGCCAGCGCCGAGGCCAGCCGCTCCGCGTCGGCGCCCCGGCGCGGCTCGACGGCCACGGACACCACCGGCTCGGCCGTCGACGGTGGTTCGAGCAGCAGCGGGGCCTCCGGCGCGCACAGCGTCGCGCCGGGACGCACCGCCTTCGGCCCCGCCACGGCGACGATGTCCCCGGCCACCGCCGCGTCCACCTCGGTGTGCCGGTCGGCCTGGACCCGCAGGATGCGGGCGACCCGCTCGGTCCGCTCCGCGCCCGGGTCCAGCACGGTGTCGCCCTTGCGCAGCGTGCCCGCGTACAGGCGCAGGAACGTCAGCCGGCCGGTCGCGGTGGACGTCACCTTGAACGCCAGCGCCGCGAGCGGCGCCGCCGGGTCGGCGGCGCGCTCCCGTTCCACGCCGGCGTGCGTGCCGCGCACCGGCGGCACGTCCAGCGGCGAGGGCAGGTACGCGACGACGGCGTCCAGCAGCGGCTCCACGCCCAGGTTCCGGTACGCGGACCCGCACAGCACCACGACGCCCGCACCGGAACGGGTGAGGTCGCGCAGCGCCGCCGTGAGCGTGCCGGCGGAGATCTCCGGCCCGGCGCAGAACTCCTCCAGCGCGTCCGGGTGCAGTTCGGCCACCGCCTCCTCCAGCAGCCTGCGCCGCCGCCGCGCCTCGGACCGCAGGCCGTCCGGCACCGGGTCCTCGCGCAGGACGTCGCCGTCCCAGGTCAGCGCCCGCATGCGCGGCAGGTCGACGACGCCGGCGAAGGCGTTCTCGCGCCCGATCGGCAACTGGGTGACCAGCGGCGTCACCCGCAGCCGGTCGCGGATGGAGGCGACGGCCGTGTCCAGGTCGGCGCCGGCCCGGTCCAGCTTGTTGACGAACGCGATGCGCGGCACCCCGTGCCGGTCGGCCCGGCGCCACACCGACTCGCTCTGCGGCTCGACGCCCGCGACCCCGTCGAACACGGCGACGGCGCCGTCGAGCACCCGCAGCGAGCGCTCCACCTCGTCGGAGAAGTCGACGTGGCCGGGGGTGTCGATGAGGTTGATCCGGTGTCCGGCCCAGGCGCAGCTCACGGCCGCGGCGAAGATCGTGATGCCGCGGTCGCGCTCCTGGGCGTCGAAGTCGGTGACGGTCGTCCCGCGGTGCACCTCGCCGCGCTTGTAGGTGGCGCCGGTGACGTACAGGACGCGTTCGGTGAGAGTGGTCTTGCCGGCGTCGACATGGGCGAGGATGCCCAGGTTGCGGACGACGGCCGGCGTGTTGGTGGTGGGACGGCGCACGGTCCATGACCCTTCATGAGGTACAGGCAGGACAGCGCGATCGGCCGGACGAGAGTAACCGGGGCAGGGCGGAGCCCACCCGGCGGATCAGGGGTTCGTCACGGCGTCCGGTGACGGCCGCGCAGCCGGCACCGGGCCGCCGGAGACACCAGGATCACCTCGTACCGCGACGGAGGGACGGCGGCGGCGGTGCTGTGGTGGCGCACGGCCGGCTCCCCTCGGACGTCGGAGCGCGCCACTGCGGCGCGCGGTACGCCGGCGAGTGTAGTGAAGGCGCCGACGATCGAGGAAGCGGTTTTCCGCCGGGGCGGGCCGGCGTCAGGTCCAGGGCGGGCCGTCGAGCCGCTCGCCGTTGGCCAGCGCGGTGAACAGCCGCTCCCACAGCGGCATCACCACCTCCGGCGAGAAGCTCCTGGCGGTCTCCGCCGCGGCGGAGCCCAGCCGCCGCCGGGTCTCGATGTCGCCCATCAGCCGCGACAGCTCCGCGCCCAGCGCCGCCGGGTCGCGCGGCGGCACCAGCACGCCGTCCACGCCGTTCGTCAGGACGTCCGCCGGCCCCGTCGGGCAGTCGAAGGCCACCACGGGCAGAGCGTGGCCCATCGCCTCGATCATCGCCATCGGCAGGCCCTCGATGCGGGAGCTGAGCGCGTAGATCGACGCCGCGGCCATCTCCTCGTGGATCTTCTCGGTGCGGCCCATCAGCCGGAACCGGCCGGTCAGGCCCGCCTCCTCGATGCGCTCGCGCAGCTTGTCCTCGGACGGGCCGGTGCCGAAGACCCGCACCTCCCAGTCCGGGTGCTCGCCCGCGACCGAGGCGAACGCCTGGATGAGGTAGTCGAAGCCCTTCTGCCGCACCAGCCGGCCGACGGCGATCACGACCGGGGCCGTGTGGTCGGAGGGCTCGCGCCCGGCCATCGGGATCCCGTTCGGGATGCGGATGACGGGGGTGCCGGGAAGCGCGGTGACGTACTCGGCCCGGCTGGTCTCGGTCAGCACCACCACCGCGTCGAAGCGGCTGTAGTGGCGGGCGATCTGCTCGCGTACCGGCTTGCGGTACGAGCCCAGGTTCATGTGGTCCTGCGCCACCCGGATCACGCCGGACGTGGCGCGGCGGGCGGCGATGAGGTTCAGCGCCGGGCGGGTGGTCACCAGGATGCCGTCGCTCAGCGGGGAGACGTACTCGATGACCGCGCGCTCGACGCGCTCGGTGAAATAGCCGGCGGCGAACTCGCCCGCGGGCACGATCTTGCCCCGCGCGCGGCGCCACACCTTGCGGACCAGCGAGTCCTCCTCGACCGCCGTCCGCTGGTCCACCAGCGCCCACACCTTCACCCGCGGGTCGATGGCGAACTGGGGCTTGGTCCGGCGGCGGACCACACTGACGATCTCCACGTCGTGACCCGCCGCCGCCATCGCGTTCGCCTGGTTGACGACGGTGCGGATGGTCCCGCCCATGCCGTAGGCGTGCAACAGCATGTACCGGATCTTCATGTCTTTCGTCTCCGAGCCATGTCAGCCGGGTGGCGTCCCGGGCCATCCCCTTATGCGGACAGAGGCTAATGCCTCAGGCTGGGAGTTCACTGGCAACTCCGGCAAGGCCGGGGGTCAGATCGAGCGGCGCAGCAGGGTCCAGGCCCGCGCGGCCACGGCCGACAGGTCGGCCGCCGGGGTCCGCTTCAGCACCCCGGCCAGCATGCCGACGACGAGCAGGAGATCGCCGGTCGTGACGTCGGCGCGTACGGCGCCGTCCCGCCTGGCCTGGTCGAGTTTCGCCGCCAGCAGCTCGGTCACCCGGTGCCGCACGGCCGCCATGCGCTCGTCGGCCGAGGTCACCACGTCGAGGAACGCGACGGAGGCGACGGTCTGCTCGATGATCCGCGCGAACAGGTCGTCGAGCGTGGTCGCCGGCTCGGCGGCGAGCGACTCCAGCTCGGCGACGTTCCCCTCGAACACGGCCAGCGCCAGACTCGCCCGGTCGGGGAAGTGACGGTAGAGGCTGCCCTGCCCGACGCCGGCCCGTCGCGCGACCGCGCTGAGCGGGGCGTCGAACCCGGTGGTCGCGAACAGCTCGCGGGCCGCCGTGACGAGCGCCGCCCGGTTGGCTGCCGCCGCGCTGGGTCCTCTGTTGGCTTTCCGTACGTACGCCACGCGTCAACGGTAGCCAGCGGACAGTGATGTCCGAGGTCGTGCGCGCGGAACTGTCCCCTGAAGGACACCCGGACGCGCGGGCGCCGGCGTGGGAGGGGTCAGGGGGAGCGCGAGGAGGAGCGGGGAGCGCCGAGGGCGCGGGAGAGGGCGCGGGCCGTGGCGCGCAGTGCGGGGGCGAGCACGCGCGGCTCCGCGCCCGCGGCGGGCACCACCACCGACAGCGCCGCCACCACGCGGTCGCCGCCGTCCCGGACGGGCGCGGCGACGCTGACGAGCGGCCCCGGCTCCGACCGCTCGATCACCGCCAGCCCCGTCCCGCGCACCCGCGCCAGCGTCCGCCGCAGCGCCGCCGGCGAGACGGGCAGCCCTTCGGGCTCGTGCACCAGCGACCCGGCCAGCACCCGGTCCTGGAACTCGGGCTCGGCGTGGGCCAGCAGCACCAGGCCGACCCCGGTCGAGTGGAGCGGCAGCCGCCCGCCCACCCGGTAGAGCACGTCCACGGCGTCCCTCGCCGACAGCCGCTCCACCAGCAGGGCCTCCGTCCCGTCGCGCACCGCCAGCAGCACGTGCTGGTGCGTGGCCTCGTACAGGTCCTCCAGATACGGCAGCGCGGCCTCGCGCAGCCCGTGCCCGCGCGGCGCGAGGGAGGCCAGCTCCCACAGCCGCAGCCCGATCACGTACCGGCCGGCGCCGTCGCGTTCCAGCGCGCCCCAGTGCAGCAGGCGGCGGGCCAGCCGCAGCGCCGTGCTGGGCGGCGTGCCGGTGGCGCGGCTCAGCTCGGCCAGCGTCATCGCCCTGCGGGTCGCGGAGAACGCGCCGAGCAGCGCGAAGGCCCGGTCGATCACGGGGGCGCCGTGCGGCGGCCGGCGGCCACGGGGAGCGTCCGTCACCCGTGCAGTGTGCCATTGAATGAAATCCTCCCTGGTGCGCGCCCTGGCCCACACCCTAGGGTTTGCCGATCAAGAGAGAGGTGGAGGCGACGATGACCCCGGAACCCGGCCCCGACCGGCTCGACGCCCTGCTCGCCCAGGTCCTCGGCTCCGTCGCGGGGGAGGACGCGCGGCTGCGCGAGCTGGTCGGCGGCGTCGTCACCCATCTGCACGCGTTCGTCCGTGAGACCAGGCCCACCGAGGCCGAGTGGCTGCGCGCCGTCGACTTCCTGGTGCGCGTCGGGCACACCTGCACCGAGACCCGCAACGAGTTCATCCTGCTGTCCGACATGCTGGGCGTCACCTCCGCCGTCGACGAGGTGAACCACACCGGCCCGCCCACCATGACCCCCAGCTCGGTCGAGGGCCCCTTCCACTCGCCCGCGCCGCCCCGCCCCCTGGGCGCCTGGATCGCCGAAGGACCCGAACGGCGGCGCGGCGAGCCCACGGTCGTGCACGGCCGCGTCACCGACTGCGACGGCGTCCCCGTCGCGGGCGCGGTGCTCGACGTCTGGCAGGCCGACGACGCCGGCCACTACGACAGCCAGGACCCCGAGCAGCCCGACGGCAACCTGCGCGCCCTGCTCACCACCGGCCCCGACGGCGCCTACTGGTTCCGCACGGTGCTGCCGAGCAGCTACCCGGTGCCGACCGACGGCCCGGTCGGCGAGCTGCTGCGGGCGATCGGCCGCCACCCGATGCGGCCCGCCCACATCCACGTCAAGGTCCGGGCCGCCGGGCACCGGCCCCTCACCACCCACGTGTTCGTGGCCGGCGACCCCTACCTCGGCTCCGACGCCGCGTTCGCGGTCAAGGACGCGCTCGTCGCCGCCTTCCGGCCGTCCGCCGGCCCGCGCTTCGGGATGGACGGGCCGTTCCTGGCGGCCGAGTTCGACATCAGGCTGGTCAAGGAAGGAGACCCGCGGTGAAGCTGGTCGGGATGGCCGCGCGCGACGGCGGGCGGCACGTGACCGTCGGCGTCGTGACGGACGGCACGGTCACGCCTCTGGCGGAGGTGACCGACTTCTACGACGACGTCCCGTACTGGCTGGACCGGGCGCGTCAGGCGGGGCCCGGCGGGGTGCCGCTGGCCGAGGTGGAGCTCGCGCCGCCCGTGCCGCCGTCGGCGCGGGTGCTGTGCGTCGGGCTCAACTACCGGGCGCACGCGGCGGAGGGCGGCTTCGAGCCGCCCGCGCACCCGACGGTGTTCGGCCGGTGGACGGCCTCGCTGTCGGTCACCGGCGTCGCCGTCCCGGTGCCGGCCGGGGAGCCGGGGCTGGACTGGGAGGGCGAGGTCGCCGCCGTGGTCGGCGCGCGGCTGGCCGACGCGGACGAGAGCGAGGCCGAGGCCGGCGTCCTCGGGTACGCCGCGTTCAACGACCTCACCGCCCGCACCGCGCAGAAGCTCACCAGCCAGTGGACGCTCGGCAAGAACGCCGACCGCAGCGGCCCGATCGGCCCGATCGTCACCGCCGACGAGACCGGCGGCCTCGCCGACGGGCTGCGCGTGGTCACCCGGGTCAACGGCGAGGTGATGCAGGACGGCGACACCCGAGACATGATCTTCACCGTGCCCCGGCTCCTGTCCCACATCAGCGCCACGCTGACGCTCCACCCCGGCGACGTCGTCGCCACCGGCACCCCGGAGGGCGTCGGCTACGTCCGGACGCCGCCCCGGCTGCTGACGCCGGGCGACGTGGTGGAGGTGGAGGTCGAACGGCTCGGCGTGATCCGCACGCCGGTCACCGGCCCGTCCGGCAGGAGCGGCGCGTGAGCCGGGTCCTCGTCGCGGGCGGCGGCCCCGCCGGGCTCGCCGCCGCCGTCGAGCTGGGCAGGCGCGGCGTCCCCACCACCGTGGTGGAGCCGCGCGTCACGATCGACCAGGACCGGCCGCGCGCCAAGACCACCAGCATGCGCACCATGGAGCACCTGCGCCGGTGGGGGCTCGCCGACCGGCTGCGCGAGGCCGCGCCGCTGCCCGTCTCCTGGTCGCAGGACGTGCTGTTCTGCACCAACCTGCTCGGCGTCGAGCTCACCCGGTTCCCCAACGCCTTCGGCCTGCACCCCGAGCGCGACGAGCGGTGGGCCGAGCCGGGCCAGCAGGTGCCGCAGCCGGTCGTGGAGCGGCTGCTGCGCGAGGCGGTGGCCGAACTGCCCGCCGTCACGCTCCTGACCGGCCGCGCCGTCACCGCGATCGAGCAGGACGGCGACCGGGTCCGCGCCGCGCTGTCCGACGGCTCCGCGATCGAGGGCGACTACCTGCTCGGCTGCGACGGCGCCGCCGGGGTCAGCCGCGAGGCGATCGGCGCGTCGTACGAGGGCTCGTCCGGTGAGCGGCCCAACCTCAGCGTGGTGTTCCACGCGCCCGGCCTGGCGGCGAAGGTCCCGCTCGGCCCGGCCGTGCAGTACTGGGTGATCCATCCGGAGGTGTCCGGCCTGATGGGCCGGATGGACCTCGACGACAAGTGGTGGGCGATCATGGTGGGGGTCGACGTGCGCACCTCCGCGCCGGACCCGGAGCGGCTGGTGCGCGTCCTGATCGGCGCCGACCTGCCGATCAGCGTCGTCAGCACCGACCCGTGGGTGGCCAGGATGCTGCTCGCCGACCGCTACCGGGCCGGGCGGGTCTTCCTCGTCGGCGACGCCGCCCACCTCAACCCGCCGTGGGGCGGCCACGGCTTCAACACCTGCGTCGGCGACGCCGTCAACGTCGCCTGGAAGCTCGCCGCCGTGCTCCAGGGCTGGGGCGGGCCCGCGCTGCTCGGCAGCTACGAGGCCGAACGCCGCCCGGTCGCCGCGCAGACGATCGCCGACAGCTCCGCCCAGGAGAAGCTGCTCGCGCCCGCCTTCGCCGACCGCCCGCTCACCGGCGCCGGCCCCGACGCCGAGCGCGCCCGCGCCGAGACGGCCGCCGCGCTGCGGGTCAAGGCGGGCGAGTTCTACAGCGAAGGGCTCGTGCTCGGCTACCACTACGCGGGCTCGCCGGTCGTGGCCGACGACGGCTCGCCCGTCCCGCCGCACACCCCGCAGGTCTACCACGGCTCCGCCCGGCCGGGCGCGCGGCTGCCGCACGCCTGGCTGCCCGATGGCCGCTCCCTGTACGACGCGCTGGGGGAAGGGCTCACCCTGCTGCGCCTGGCCCCGGGATCCGCCTCCGCCTTCGAGGAGGCGGCGCGGGCTCTCGGGGCGCCGTTCACGGTGGTCGACCTGACGCGGGAGGGCCTGCTCGACCGGTACGGGGCGCCGCTCGTCCTGGTCCGGCCCGACCAGCACGTCGCCTGGCGAGGTGACGGCGGCGACCCGGCGGCGATCCTGCGGACGGTGCTCGGCTTCGGCGGGCCGTGACCGGAGGCCGGACACCGCGCGGTCCTGGCGGGCCGTGACCGCTCCGGGCGCCCCCGCGCGCCGGTCAGGCGCACAGAGCGGTGTCCAGGGCGGCTTCCAGGTTCTTGACGGCGGGCAGCTCGTTCGGCAGGGCGGTGACCGCGACGGTGGCGGCGCGGCCGTCCCGCGTCACCCCGTTGCCGGTGGCGTAGCCGGGCGCGGTGCCGCCGTGGGACCAGGCGAAGCCGCCGCAGCTCAGCTTGAAGGTGGCGACGCCGAGCCCGTACCGGGCGCCGCCCACCATGTCGAACTGGGGCGCGGCCACGGTCGTCGTCATCTCCTTGAACTGCGCGGGCTTGAGCAGCTTGCCGCCCACCAGCGCGGTCATGAACGTGTTGAGATCCTTCGGGGTGGCCACCAGCGCGCCGGCGGCCCACGCCATCGACGGGTCCATGGCGGTGACGTCCCGGTACGGGTCACCCGGCTTGAGCGCGAGATAGCCCTTGGGGTGCGGGCCGCGGATGGCCCGCTCGCCGACGCCGGGCCAGTACGTGTCGCGCAGCTCCAGCGGCTTGATCACCCGCCGGGTGATCTCCTCGCCGACGGGCCGGCCGGAGACCTTCTGGATGATGAGCCCGGCCAGGACGTAGTTGGTGTTGCTGTAGCTCCAGCCCTTGGCGGGGGAGTCGCGGTGCGCCAGCGCGGCGTCGACCAGGTCGCGCGGCTCGACGTGGCGCTCCAGCATGGTGGTGAAGTCGCCGGCGAGGAGGTCGTCGTAGTCGCGCAGGCCGCTGGTGTGCCGGAGCAGCTGACGGGTGGTGATCTTCCGCCCGTCGACGCCCTTGCCCCGGACGACCTTGGGCAGGTACTTCTCGATCGGCGCGTCCAGGTCCAGCTTGCCCTCACCGGCCAGCTGGAGCGCGACCACGGCGGTGAACATCTTGGTGTTGCTGGCGATCCGCACCCGGCCGTTCTCCGGCATCTTCGCCCTGGTCTTCAGATCGGCCACTCCGGCCGTGTAGGTCCGGCTCCGCCCGTCGCGCCCGACCACCGCCGCCAGCGCGCCGGGGAAGGCGGACTCGCCGACCAGCGCGTCCAGGCGCTGCTGCACGGGATCGGCGGGGGCGGCGTGCGCGATCGGCGCGGTCAGGCTCAGCCCTGCCAGCGCGGCGAGCGCCGAGACCGCCAGGATGCGGGCGGGGTGCTGCGACATGGGTGTCTCCGTTTGTTCGGATGGCTCGTTCTCGGACGTGACCAAGCCTGTCGGCCCGCCGCCTCAAGATCGATCCAGCGCTCTGGAGACCGGTGGTACAGCCTGCACTACGGTCAGGCCGCGGGATGCCCGGAGTCGCTCACGACCCCGTTCCCCGCGCCGCCGCGGCGAGCAGGTCCTCGTCGCCGGGACGGCAGACGAGCTGGAGCCCGACCGGCAGCCCGGCCACCGTCCCGGCCGGCACGCTCAGGGCGGGGAACCCGAGCACGTTCCACGGGCTCGTGAGGGCCAGCAGCGCGGCGCGCACGGCGACGGGCCGCCCGCCCAGCTCCGTCTCCCGCAGGCCGAGCGGCGGGGCGGTGAACGGCACCGTCGGCAGCGCGAGCACGTCGTGCTCCTCGAACAGCGCCTCGGCCGCCTCGGCGAGCCGGGGCAGCCGCGCCACCGCGCGCACGTACCTCCAGGCCGGAACCTCCATCGCCCCCTTGAGCCGGTCGAGCACCTCGGGCTGGAACAGCTCGGGCGCCCGGCTCACCCGCTCGGCGTGCACGTCGGCGGCCTCGGCGCTCTGGATCGTGACGTACACCTCGCGCAGCGCGTCGGCGACCTGCTGAGGCAGCGCGAGCTTCCCCACCACCCCCCTCGCCCCGGCCGCCTCCGCCGCGATCCGCGTCACCTCGGGGTCGCAGGCGTGCAGCGGGGCGGGGTCGAGCCAGGCCACGCGCGGCGGGCGGCGGGAGGGTCCGGTCTCCCGGCCGCCGAGGAGCCGATAGGCGAGGAGGCAGTCGCCGGCGGTGCGGGCGAGCACCCCCACGTGGTCGAAGCTGCGCGCCAGCGGGAAGACGCCGTCGGCCGGGATGACGCCGTACGCGGGCTTGAAACCGGCCACCCCGCACAGCGCCGCGGGGATGCGCACCGACCCGCCGGTGTCGGTGCCGATCGCCAGCGGCACCAGACCGGCGGCCACGGCGGCGGCGCTGCCGCCGCTGGAGCCGCCCGACATGCGCCCGGGGTCCCACGGGTTGCGGGAGGGTCCGTTGGCCGAGCAGTCGCCGGTCGGCCCGTACGCGAACTCGTGGGTCGTGGTCTTGCCCACGATCACCGCCCCGGCCTCGCGCAGCCGCGTCACGCACGCCGCGTCGGAGGCGGGGACGTAGCCCGTGAAGTGCCGCGACCCCATGGTGGCGGGCAGGCCGGCCACCTCGACCAGGTCCTTGACCCCCACGGGGATCCCGTGCAGCGGGCCCCGGTCGGCGCCGCCGGCCAGTTCGCGGTCCGCCTCCCTGGCCGCCGCGAGCGCGCCCCCGGCATCCACGCCGACGAAGGAGTTGAGCGCGGGGTCGAGCCGGGCGACGGCGTCGAGCGACTCCCGCGCCAGCTCCTCGGCCGTCGTGCGGCCCGCGCGCAGCTCGCGGCCGAGCTCGCCGATGGTCCGGCCGGCGAAGGGTCCGAGAGGGATCGTCATCGACCGTCCTTCCACATCCTGGCCGCCCGGCTCGTGTCCGGCCTCTACCAGGATAGGGAGCGCGTCACGCGCTGACGAAGTCGGCGACGAGCATGGTGGCGTCCTCGTCCGGCTCCAGCACCGACAGCTCGTCGTACAGCTGATCCAGGCAGGCCGTCGGCGACCGGCCGTCGGCGAACAGCTCCAGCAGCCGTTCCAGGCCCAGCGCCCTGACCACCCCGTCGGTGACCACGACGACCCGGTCGCCCTGGCGGAGCGGCACGCTGCCGATCTCCGGCGCGGCGGTCCCGCTCTGTCCGGTCCCGGCCGCCGTCAGCCGCCGCGGCCTGCCGCCCTTCGCGCAGTGCCAGATCGCGCCGCCGCCGACGTGGGCGTAGCGCAGGCGAGGATGCTCGCCCACGTCCAGCACGATCAGGTCCAGGCCGGTGGCCTCCTCCGCCAGGGCGGGCTCCGCGCGCAGCGCCGCCCGCCACGCCGTGCGCGCGCAGCTTCCCAGCTCCTCCGCCCGCGTCCCGGCCATCTGCGGCCGGGCCGCGACCACCGCGCCCAGGGCCAGCGCGGCCGCCGTGTGACCGGGCCGGCCCCGCCCCCCTCCGTCGGCCACCGCGATCAGCCGTTCCTGGATCACGTACTCGTCGGAGGGGCGGCCGTGCGAACCCTCGAACGTGCCGCCCGCTGCCGACAGCCGCGGCCGTGCCACCGGGAGTCCCGGTGGCCACGGCCCCCGCCTGCCACGGACCGCCATCACCGACAGGCAGGAGATCAGGATCGAGATCGAGATGAGCGTCATGGAGGTCCCCCCTCAGTCGCGGTGATCGCGACAGGGCCAGTACACGCGCACCGGCCGGGGATGGCATGACGGTCGATCAGCCGTCATGCCGCCGGGGGCGCGGACGGTAGAGAGTGCGGGGGTGGGAGCAGGACCGAGGAAGACAGCCAGGCGATCCCTGTCGGCGAATCCGGCCGGCACGGATCAGGTGCGTTATCGTGTGTGCCGACTTGTGATCGCGTCGCGGGCGGACGGGCGATGGCTCATCTCGGTTCCACACGCTACGACTCGGCGGCCAGGCAACTGGAGCGCACCGCCGGGCGCACCGTTGCCGGCGCGCGCGGCGCCATGGGCGTGGTCGTGGCCGTCGCGGGCGCCCTCGGCGCCGTCCCGCCCGTCTCCGCGGCCTGGCTGGGCCCGGCTCTGGCGGTCGAGCTCGGGTGGACCGCGCTGTTCCTGTTGCGGTGGTGGCGCGGGCTGCCGTTGCCGGCCTGGCTCGTCGCCGGCGACGTGGCGATCACCGTCGCGCTCTGTCTCGCGCAGCGTCACCTGGTGGCAGGGGAGGCGCTGGCGGGCGGCGCGAGCTGGGTGGCGGTGCTGGTGACCATGACGATCATCGTGCCGGCCGTCGCCTGGCGGCCCGCGGCGGCCGTGCCCACCGGTGTGGGGGTCGCGGTGGCGTACCTGGCCGGGGTGCGGCTCGCCGCCCCCGGCCAGGACGTCACCGTCTCCCTCGGCATCCACCTCGGCCAGGTGCTGGCGATCGCGGTGCTGATGACGCTGCTGCGCCGCTCCGCCGCCTCCGCCGACGGGTTCCTCAGGGAGAGCGCCCGCGCCGACGTCGCGCTCATGGTGGAGCGGCTGCGCCGCGAGGACGAGCTGAAACAGGTCGGCAGCGTGCACGAGACGTCTCTGCACACCCTCACCATGGTCGGCCTGGGAACCTACGACGGGCCCTCGGCCACCCTGCGCGAGCAGGCGGTCGCCGACCTGTCGGCGCTCGACCGGCTGCGCGCCACCCCCGGCGACGAGCGCGCGCCCATCGCCCTGGACGCGCTGCTCGACGAGGTGGCCGGGCGGGCCGCCGGGCTGCGCGTGCGCCGGCGGCTCACCCGGGAGACCGTGCCGGGCGAGGTCGCCGAGAGCTTCGCCCGCGCCGTCACCGAGGCCCTGTCGAACGTGGCGCGGCACGCCGGCGTCCGCGAGGCCGAGCTGGTCTCCAGCAGGCGCGGCGACGAGATCAGGGTGGAGGTCGCCGACCACGGCCGCGGCTTCGACCGCGACCGGCTGCCGCCCGACCGGTTCGGCGTGCGCGGCTCCATCCTTGACACCATGCGCGCCCTGCCCAACGGCGGCGCCGACATCTCCTCGGGCGGCCACGGCACCCGGGTCACGCTGTGGTGGCGGGCATGACCGGCGACATCGAGCAGGTGGCGCGGCGCTACGCCCGCTACACGGCGCTCGGCGCGGTGGTGATCGCCGGCCTGTGGCACGTCGGCTACGACCTGACCGTCACGGTCACCGGGTGGGAGGACTTCCGCCTGCCGGTGCTGGCGGCCGTCGCCTGGGTCGTCTACACCGTGGTCGGGGTCGTCGCCGCCGTCCACCTGTTACGCGACAGGACGGTGCCGGCGGCGGGCACGGGCCTGCTCGTGGCGGTGACGCTGGCCGTGGACGTCGCCGTCATCCTCGCCTGCCACCCGCGCGACCTGCTGGGCACCATCGACTGGGGGTGGGGGTCGGTCGGCTGGGTCGGCGTCATGCTGCTGTGGAACCGGCCGCGCTGGCGGGCCGAGCTGATCGCGTTCCTGGCGGCCAACGCCGGGCTCATGCTGGCCGCGATGGTCGTCACCGGCGCGTTCGACCGGGTCTCGGTCGCCAAGTACCTGGTCGTGGTGGCCGGCGCCATCACCCTGCAGCTCGGTTACAGCGTCGGCGGCCACGCGCTGCGCGCCAGCGCCGAGGACGCCGCCCTGCTGGCCCGGCGGCTGGCCGCCGACGAGGCCTGGCGGATGTCCGCGCAGCGCATCCACGCCGACCGGCTGCGCCGCTACGGTGCCATCCGCGACGTGGCCGAGGACCTGCTGGAGCGGCTCGCCGACGGCGCCGACCCCGGTGACGAGCGGGTGCGCCAGGAGTGCACGGCCGGCGCCCTGCGGCTGCGCCGGCTCATCACCGAGCGCGAGGACGTGCCCGACGCGCTGGTGACCGCGCTGCGCGAGCGCATCGACGCCGCCGAACGGCGCAGGGTGCTGGTGACGGCGCCGCCGTTCGGCGGCACCCTGCCCGACCTGGCCGACAGCGTACGCGCGGACCTGCTGCGGGTGCCGCTGCTGGCGCTGGACGGGGCGAGGTCGTGGGCCAGGGTCACGGTGTCGGCCATGTCGACCATGGTGAGCGTGGCCGTCGTGGCCGACAATGACGACCTGGCGGTCAGCTCCGACCCGGTGCGTAAGGCGAGCGGGGTCGTCGTCACCTATCAGCGTCAGGGAGGTGAGGTATGGGTCAACAGCATGTGGCAGGCCACGTGACGGTCGCCCTGGTCGAGGACCACCAGGTGGTGGTGGACGGGGTGCGGTCCTGGTTCGGTCCGCCCAGCCCGGTCATGCTCGTCGCCCAGGGGCCGACCATCGAGTCCGTCCGGGGCACGCCCGCGGACGTGCTGCTGCTCGATCTCAACCTCAACGGCACCATGATCGTGGACCGGGTGGGCGAGCTGTGCGCGGGCGGTCAGCGGGTCGTCGTCTTCTCCGAGCACGAGGAGCCGGAGACGGTCCGGGCCGTGCTCGACGCGGGCGCGTCGGCGTTCATCGGCAAGGGCCGGGCCACCCGCGAGTCGTGCGTGGAGACGATCCTGGCGGTGGCCGCCGACCGGCCCAGCGTGACCCCGCCGATGGCGCAGGCGATCGCCACCGACGAGAGCCCGCACCGGCCGCAGCTGTCGGAGAAGGAGCGGCTGGCGCTGCTGTACTGGTTCCAGTCCATGTCCAAGGCGTCCGTGGCGGCCCGGATGGGCGTCAAGGAGCGGACCGTGCGCCAGTACATCGACCGGGCCAGGGTCAAGTACGCCGCGGCCGGCCGGCCCGCCCCCACCAAGGAGAAGCTGCTCATCTGCGCCATCCAGGACGGCCTGATCAGCCCCGGCGAGGTGGACGTCTACACCTCACTGGCCGCCCGGCCGGGCGAGTCGTGAAACTTTCTTCTCGCTGGTAGAGGTCCGCGCACGTCAGAAGGCCGGTCGGCCGACGGGGCACGCCTCCGTGGTTGCCCGACCAAAAGTTTCGGGACATCATCGAAATGTTTCGAGCGACGGGAGGCGCGGATGAGAGCACGTCACCGTACGACCGCGGCCGCGGTCACCACCGCCCTGCTGACGGTCCTCGGCCTGGTGGTCCTGGCCGCCCCGGCCTCCTCGGCCCAGCTGGTCGAGGTCACCGGGTTCGGGACCAACCCCACCAACCTGCGGATGCACCTGTACGTGCCCGACGGCGTCGGGTCACGGCCGCCGGTGCTGCTGGCCGTGCACTACTGCACCGGCTCCGGGCCCGCGCTGCACTCCGGCACCGAGTTCGCCTCGCTCGCCGACCGCCACAAGTTCATCGTCGTCTACCCCTCGGCGACGAGGAGCGGGGCCTGCTTCGACGTCTCCTCGCCGCAGGCGCTGCGGCGCGACGGCGGCAGCGACCCCGTCGGCCTCATGTCCATGGTCAGGTACGTCCACCAGCGCCACGGCGGCGACCCGGACCGCACCTTCGTCACCGGCGTCTCCTCCGGCGCGATGATGACCAACGTCATGCTGGGCGTCTACCCCGACGTGTTCCAGGCCGGCGCCGCCTACATGGGCGTGCCGTTCGGCTGCTTCGCCACCACCGACGGGTCGAGCTGGAACAGCCAGTGCGCCAACGGCCAGATCGTCAGGACGCCGCAGCAGTGGGGCGACCTCGTACGCGCCGCCTACCCCGGCTACACCGGGCCGCGGCCGCGCATGCAGATCTGGCACGGCACCGAGGACGGCACGCTGCGCTATCCCAACTTCCAGGAGCAGATCAAGCAGTGGACGAACGTGCACGGCCTGAGCCAGACGCCGTCCCTCACCGACACCCCGCAGGCGGGCCAGACCCGCACCCGGTACGGCGGCACCGGCGGGACCGCGCCGGTCGAGGCGATCAGCCTCCAGGGCGCCGGGCACGACCTGCCCAGAGGCGGGATGGCCGCGGAGACCATCCGCTTCTTCGGCCTGGACTCCGGCGGCGGCCCCGGCCCCACCGTCGCGCCCACCGTCACGCCCACCGTCTCCGGACCCTGCGAGGTCGGCTACACGACGAACGCCTGGAACACCGGCTTCACCGCCGCCGTCTCCATCACCAACAGGAGCGCCACGCCCATCACCGGCTGGTCGCTGGCCTTCACCCTGCCGCCCGGCCAGACGGTCACCTCCGCCTGGAACACCGCGGTCACGCCCAGGAGCGGCCAGATCACGGCCACGAACGCGCCCTACAACGCCACCATCGCGCCCGACGCCTCGGTCAGCTTCGGCTTCCAGGCCACCCACACCGGCAACACCGCCGAACCGTCCTCCTTCACCCTCAACGGCGCCGCGTGCACGGTGATCCCGTGAACCGCCCGCGCGCCGGGTGAACCCCCTGAACGGCGCCCGCACGCTCTTCCGGTGAGCGGGCGCTTCCCCGGGACGCCAGGAGGATGACCGCCCGGCGGACCACGGGTCACCACCGGGGGTGGCCCGCGGCTCCCGCCGGGCGGCAGGCGGATCTCCGGGGTGGCCGGGCCCCCGCACGCCGGTGCAGCGGGCGTGCGGGGGCCCGGCGCCTGAACCGGCCCAGGCCGCCGCGACGGCGGCGCGCCCGCGCGGGCGGGTGAGAGCCCGCCCCGTCCGGGTACGAGGCGCGGCATGGGCAAGATCCTGGTCGGGACCGCGTCATGGACGGACAAGTCGCTGCTCGCCTCCGGCTGGTACCCGCCGGGGGTCTCCACCCCGGAGGCCAGGCTCGCTCACTACGCGAGCCGGTTCCCCCTGGTGGAGGTGGACGCCACCTACTACCATCCGCCCGCCCGGCGCACCGCCGAGCTGTGGCGTGACCGAACACCGGACGGCTTCACCCTGAACGTCAAGGCGTTCTCCCTGCTCACCGGCCATCCGACCCGCCCGTCGGCGCTCTACAAGGACTTACGCGAGGCGCTCGGCGAGCCCCGGCGGACCCTCTACCGGCGGGACCTGCCGCCCGAGGTCGTCGAGCAGGTGTGGGACCGGTTCCTGAGCGCGCTGCGGCCGCTGCACGACGCGGGCAGGCTGGGGGCGCTGCTGTTCCAGTTCCCGCCCTGGTTCCCGCCGGGCGAGCCGAGCCGCCGCTACCTGCTGCGATGCCGCGACCGGTGCCGGCCGATGCGGATCTGCGTCGAGTTCCGCAACGCCGCCTGGATGGACGACGCCCACCGCGAGGACACGCTCGCCTTCCTCGCCGCGCACGACCTGCCGTACGTGGGCGTGGACATGCCGCAGGGGCACCCGTCGTCCGTCCCGCCGGTGCTGGCCGCCACCGCGGACCTGGCCGTGGTCCGCCTGCACGGGCACTCGGCGCGATGGACGAGCCGGGTGATCGAGGAGAAGTACGGCTACCTGTACGCCGAGGACGAGCTGCGCACGTGGGCTGCCAGGATCCACCGGCTGTCGGAGGAGGCCGAGGTCACCCACGTGCTCACCAACAACTGCTGCGGCGACAACTCCCAGCGCAACGCGGCCCGGCTCGCCGAGCTGCTGGCCGGGCGGGGCGCCGGCGTCGTCAGCCCCACACCAGCGCGGCCGTCCGCGCCACCAGCTCCAGCTTCCGCCGCTGGTCGTCGACCGTGAGGAGGTTGCCCCTGGCCGTGGAGGCGAACCCGCACTGCGGGCTGATCGCCAGGTTCTCCATCGGCACGTACGCGGCCGCCTCGTCGACGCGGCGGCGCAGCTCGTCCACCGGCTCCAGGCCCGCCACCTTGGAGGAGACCAGCCCGAGCACGACCGTGGTGCCCTCGGGGACGAACCGGAGCGGCTCGAAGCCGCCGGCCCGCTCGGTGTCGTACTCCAGCAGGAACCGGTCGACCGGGACCTCGCCGAACAGCCGCTCGGCGACCGGCTCGTAACCGCCGCTGGACATCCAGGCGCTGCGGTTGTTGCCGCGGCAGATGTGCATGCCGACCGTGACGTCCGGGTCGATCGCCTTGGTGGCGCGGACCAGCTCGGCGTCCACCGAGACGATGAGGTCCAGCAGCACGTCCGGGGGAGGGGCGGCGTCGCCGAACATCCGGGTCCGGAAGCCGGGGTCGATCACGAAGTTGTAGCCCAGCGAGTCGAGCTGGATCCAGCGCACGCCGAGCCCGATCAGCTGCCTGATCTCCTCGACGCGCAGCGCCACGAGGTCGCGCATCATCGCGCCCGGGTCGGGGTAGGCCGCCGAGCTGACCTCCGGCCGCCACAGCAGGTTGCCCATGGACGTGCTCATCATCGTGATCTTGAAGGGGCCGGGGGCGTGCCGGAGGAGGAAGGCCGCCTCGACGGCGGTGAGCTGCTTCTTCTGGGTGAGCCGGGCGTTCGCGGCCACCATGTCGAAGGAGGTCTCCTCGGGCGGCACCGGCTGCCCGTCCCCCCGGTACCAGGACGAGTTCGTCACGTCGACGGGGACCACCCCGCCGAGCGACTCCAGCAGGCCGGCCATCCAGGTCGCCCGCCGCATCTCGCCGTCGGTGAAGACCTCGATCCCGGCCTCGCGCTGCAGGGCGATCGCGCCGAGCGCCGCCTCGTCCGCCAGCTTCGCGAGCGTCTCGTCGCTCAGCTCGCCGCGCCGGTGCGCCTCGCGGGCCTGGAGCAGCTCGGGCGGCCGCAGGAGGCTGCCGACGTGCTCGGCGTGGTGGGTGGTGGGCATGCTTCCTCCCGGGTCGTCAGGTGGAGCGTCCGCCCTTCACTCTGCGCCCGGGGGCCGGGATCGTCCACCCCCGGTCGTCAGCCGATGCGCACCGGCAGGGTGCGCGGGCCGCGCACCTGGCCGGTGGCCCACCGGACCGCCTCCGGGTCGGCCAGCGAGAAGGACGGCACCCGTTCCAGCCACACCTCCAGGGCCACCCGCAGCTCCATCCGCGCCAGGTGGGAGCCCACGCAGCGGTGGATGCCGAGCCCGAACGCGGCGTGCCGGTTCACCTCGCGGTCGATGACCACCTCGCCCGCCCGGTCGAACTGCTCGGGGTCGCGGTTCGCCGACGGGAAGGACAGCAGGATCCAGTCGTCCGCCTTCATGTCCGCCCCGTGCCAGGTCATGTCCTCCTTGACCAGCCGCGCCATCGTGACCGGCGCGTACGCCCGCAGGAACTCCTCCATGGCGGTCGGCAGCAGCTCCGGCTCGGCCACCAGCCGCTCCCGGTCGGCCGGGGTCTTCGCCAGGTGCCACAGCGACGCGCCGATCGCGCTCCACGTCGTGTCGATGCCGGCGATGAGCAGCAGCGCCATCGTGCCGGACACGTGTTCGGGCTGCAGCTTCTGCCCGTACAGCTCGGCGTCGATCAGGTACGTCGTCAGGTCGTCGCGCGGGTTGGCCAGATGATCGTGGATCTGCACGTACAGGTAGTCGAAGAGTTCCTGGAAGTTGGCCATGCGCTCTTCCGGCGGCAGGTTGACGCCTTCGAGCACGTTCTCGATGAACACCCGGAACCGCGGCCCGTCCTCCGGCGGGAAGCCCAGCATGTCGGAGATGACCCTGATGGGGATGTGCTGGGCGTACTCGCCGGCGGCGTCCACCACGTCCCGGCCCTCGAACGCGTCGATGAGCGAATGACAGTACGCCCGCGCGGCCGCCTCCCGCCGCGACACCGCGGTCTTGGTGAACGCCGGCAGCAGCAGCTTGCGCGCGTCGTGGTGGAACGGCGGGTCGGAGGAGATCGGCGGGGTGCCGCCCACCGGCGCGAGCTCGCGCGGCGGCCGGAAGTTGCTCATGACGATCGACCGTGACGAGAACCGCTCGGTGTCGTACGCGATCGCCGCCACGTCCTCGTAGCGGGTCGGCAGCCACCCGCCGCCGAACCGGTCCGTGTGCGCGATCGGGCAGCGCTGCCGCAGGTCGTCCTGGATCGGGTACGGGTCCGCGGCCCACTCCGGCTCCAGGTGCGAGAAGTCCGTCGCCCAATCACCCACGGGACCGGTGATGATCTCGCTGCGGGTGCCGACAGGCTCCTCGGGGTCCGGCTCGCGAACGCTCCGGGTGAAGCGGTCGTCCACGCTCATGTCAGGCCTCCTCGGCGAGGGTGATTGCGCTTTCCGGGCAGTTGGAGACCGCCAGCCGGGCCGTGCGCCGCTCGTCCGGCGGCACCGCGCCGTCGCCGAGGACCGTCCCGTAGCCCTCGGCGTCCTCCCCGAACAGGCCGGGCGCGATGTCGTAGCAGCGGCCGTGACCCTGGCAGCGCTCCGGGTTGATCTGAACTCTCACGGTGTCGATTCCCTTGGTGCGGAGTTCTGGGGGGGAGCGGTCTCCGGCGGAGAGCTCTCCGCGGGCGCGAGGCCGGTGACGACGCGGCCGAGCAGAGCGGCCCACTCGGCCTCGGCCACGGTGTGCATGTCCGGGGGGACGAGCGCGCTGCCGAGGGCGAGCAGGAGACAGAA
Organism: Nonomuraea sp. CA-218870; assembly: GCF_050936535.1. Taxonomy (NCBI): domain Bacteria; kingdom Bacillati; phylum Actinomycetota; class Actinomycetes; order Streptosporangiales; family Streptosporangiaceae; genus Nonomuraea; species Nonomuraea sp. CA-218870. The sequence continues at coordinate 2,832,967 of NZ_JBNJMN010000001.1, forward strand.
GTGGGCGACCGCCTCCGGCGACAGCGCCGGGTCCAGCTCGCCGTCGCCCTGCGCGACCCGGGCCAGCCCGGCGATCCAGTCGGCGCGCTCGCCGACGTAGTCGCGCGTCGGCCCCGCCACGTCCGTGTCGCGCCGCGCGGTGACCAGCGCCTCCACCAGCAGGTAACCGCGGGCGTCGCGGCGCTGGGGCAACTGACGCCCGATGGCCAGCAGCAGCCCGGTCGCGGACCGGTCCGGATCGTCGGCGAACAGGTCGGCCAGCAGCCGCCGCGCGTACGCCCGCAACGCGGCCACCAGCAACTCCGCCTTGGAACCGAAATGGGCGTAGAGCGCGCCGTTGCTCACCCCGGCGGCGGCGGCGATGTCGGCCACCCGCGTCCCGTCGTACCCGCGCTCGGCGAACACGTCCGCGGCGGCCCGGAGCAGCCGATCCCGGGTCTCGGCGGCGGTGACACCGGCTATGCGCCCCATGCACGAATTAAAAGACCGTTCATTTGATTCGTCAACGGGCACCGCGTTGTCACATCGGTGTCTGACGGCCTTGCAGGATCCCCGCCCGGGATGATCGCCGAGGTGTTAGGGCTGGTCCGTGGGATGCACCTGGAGTCGTTCGACGGCTCGGCCGTGGACCTGGCAGGCGTCCGCGTGGGTGACAAGGAGCCAGTCCGCCGGGTAGAGACCCGTGAGTGGGCGCGGGGTGGGTCGAGGAGTTCGGCGATTCCCGCCCCTTCCTACTCGTGATCGCTCGGTGTGGGACTCGCGTCGCCGGCGAGTAGCGTCTCGGCGACGGCCGTACGGGCATAGAGCACATATCTCCCCGTGCGGTGCGCGCTGGCCAATCCGGCCCTGTGGAGAGCGGTGAGGTGCTGGTTCGCGCCTGGTTCCGACAGGTCGAGGCGGGCGGCCAGTTCCTTGGTCGAGGCGGGCTGGTCGAGTTCGGCCAGCAGCCGGGTGCGGGTCCGGCCGAGCACGGCGGCCAGCGCCTGTGGCGCGTCGCTCACCCCAGGCCGCCGCTACGCCCGCGTGGTACGCGACCTCGGCCTCACCTGGAACGACGGCGGAGGCAGTTCCGACCCCACCCCAGGTGGTCTGCGGAAGGTCATCGGCAGCCTCGGGCCATGCCGCCGCAGGAGAAGCTGGTCAGAATCCTCCTGCCATCGGTCACCCAGATCTTGACACCGTTCGCGGGGACACCGCCGGACAGGGGAGCGGCGAGGAGCAGTTCGTCGTCCCCGTCCCCGTCGTAGTCTCCCGCCGCCAGCGGCGCTGCGTCCATCCCGCCGATGGCCTCACTCGTCCGCAGTCCTCCCGCTCCGCCCCAGAAGATCCGGGACGGAGCGGGAGGCTGCCACCCGTAGCTCCTCCCGCCGAAGGCGAGGTCGTCACGGCCGTCTCCGTCGAAGTCTCCGGTGACCGCCGCGCCGGCGCCTTCGAACATCCCACGACGGCCGTTGCCGTAGTGGACGGTCAGCCGGTTGCCGTCCTGGGGTGCCTCGAAGCCGACCGCGAGATCTCTGCGACCGTCACCGTCGAAGTCACCGAACGCTGCCACAGTCCCCCCTTGAAGTACACGCCCCTGTTTCGCCAGGCCGTCCCGGTCTGCGCTGAAAAGCTGTGTGGTGGTCTCTTCGACATGTCCTGCGACCAGCGCTGTGGAACGGCGCCCGTCGATCTCGTCGGCGGTGAAGCTCTGGAAATCGACGGACGTCGGCTGGCTGGTGTGGCGGGCCGGGAGCCCGGTGCGGCTGAACGGGCCGTACAGCACCATCAGGCTCCCTTTCCCCTCACCCCATGCGCCCGCTCCGTCATAGGGGGCCAGCGCCACATCGCCGACGCCGTCCCCGTCGAAGTCACCGGCGACCATGGCCTCCACCGCTTTGTCCTTCGGCAGAGGTACTCGGGTCGGGGTAGGGGTCCTGAGGCCGCGCGGACCGCCCCAGGAGATGAGCGGCCGGTCCTGGCACGATGGAACGGGGCTACACCCTTTGAGCAGGATGTCGCCGAAGCCGTCGCCGTCGAAGTCCGCCCTGTTGCCCGTATGAGGCAACTCGAACGCGTTCACGGCGGGTGCGGACAAGCCCTGCTCGTCGCGTACTGGCAGGACCGTCCGAGATTCGGGGTCGAGCCCTCGGGACGAGCCGTAGACGACGCCCAACGCGCCGGAATCTAGGAACAGATCCGCGTAACCGTCACCGTTGACATCGTCGGCACGTCGGCTGCCGAGACTTGTGGATGGCGCGGACGCGGTGATCGGCGTGGGCGGTGACGCACTGTGACCAGCCGCCGTAGGCAGACCCTTGATGTAGGGCGCGCCGCATCCTGGCAGAGCCAGTATCAGGACCAGCCAGGCACTCAGTCTTCGCCGCATGAGGCCACAGCCTACGACCGGCCTGCTGCGGAGCGGCGCGTAGTGGGCGGCCGTCCGTACCGGATACCAGCGGGTTTTCCCCGCGCGCCCAGGTGATGATCAAGGTAGGCTGCCGTCTCCCGGGTGCCGTCGCCCGGCCGTGTTCCGATTCACACCAGTGCAGAGAACGGTGTTCCCCATGGATGCTCACGACCAGCTGGTGGCGAGCCTGCGCGCCGCCCTGAGCGTTCGCCCTGAGGATGTCACTCTCAGGCTGCATCTCGCGCGGGTTCTCTTGGACGCCGGTGACCTCCCGGGTGCGATGGGCGAAGCCGCCGCGGCACTGCAGCACGACCCGGGCTGTGACGAAGCCAGGGACTTCATGATCGACGCCCTCGGAGGCAGGCCTCCTGACGTCTCCTCCCAGGTCGCGCCGCACTCGATGGAGGCAGGGGGCGCGATGCCGCCGCGGCCGTCCGCGGCCGAGGCCCCGCCGGACACCTCACCGGCGAAGGGCTTCGACTGGACGGCGGCGGAGGACGACGTGGCCGGCTTGGTCGGCCCACGCTTCGTCCACAGCTCCGACGAAGTCGACCTGGACTCCTACGAGACCGAGCCCCCAAGGGTGCGGCTGGCCGACATCAGCGGTATGGAGGAGGTGAAGGAACGGCTTGAGGCCGCGTTTCTGGCTCCGATGCGCAACCCCCAGTTACGCGCCCTCTACGGCACCAGCCTGCGCGGTGGCCTGCTGCTGTACGGGCCACCTGGCTGCGGTAAGACCTTTCTCGCCCGGGCAGTGGCCGGAGAACTCGGCGCCTCGTTCGTCGCGGTCGGTATCTCCGACATCCTGGACGTCTATTTCGGCCAATCCGAGCGGAACCTGCGCGAGCTGTTCACGCAGGCCAGGAGAAAGGCGCCCTGCGTCCTGTTCCTGGACGAGGTGGACGCTCTCGGCCAGAAGCGCAGCCAGTCCCGTGGCAGCGGGATGCGCACCGTCGTCAATCAATTGCTGGAAGAGATGGACGGGGTGGCAGCCGACAACGAGGGCCTGTTCATTCTCGGAGCGACGAACCAGCCGTGGGATGTCGATACCGCCCTTCGCCGGCCGGGCCGGTTCGACCGGACGATCCTCGTCCTTCCGCCGGATCGGTCCGCGCGGCGGGCGATCTTGGAGTTCCACCTGAGGGGCCGCCCGGTGGAGAACATCGACGTGGTCTCCCTCGCCTCCAGCACAGACGGGTTTCTCCGGTGCCGACCTCGCACATCTGTGTGACACCGCGGCCGAACGGGCACTCATCGCGTCGTCGCGCAGCGGCATCGTCCGGATGATCGGCATGTCCGACTTCGAGACGGCCCTGAGGCAGGTGCGTCCCTCGACCGGCCCATGGTTCGACGCCGCGAAGAGCGTCGTCATGTTCGCCAACGAGGGCGGCGCCTACGATGATCTGCTTGCTTACCTCAAACAGCAGCGGATGCTCTGAGACCGGCACTCGCCGACGCCCCACAGTCCCTGTTTCGCTCGTCTGGCCTACACGAATGGGCGATGCCTGGAATGAACCGCAGCGAAATGGCACTGGTTGCCGCACAGAATCTCATCGACCTGGGCCGTTGGCAGGACGCGCTAGACGCACTGGGTCCGGCGATCACCTACGACGACACGGCCGCCGCGGCACATTGCGTGGCCGCTCACTGCCTGCTCGCCCTGGGGCAGACGAAGAGGGCGCGCGAAGCGGCGTCGTCCGCTCTCCACATCGATCCAGGCGATCCGTTCGCGCACTACGCCATGGCACGGGTGCTGCATCGTGACGGCCGGAGGGGTGCCGCCCTCAGGGCGGCCACCGAGGCCGTCAGGCTGGCACCGGACAGGGCTCCGTTCCTGTACATTCTGGCGCTTTGCCAGCTGGACGTCCTCGAGTATGACGCGGCTCGTCGAACGGCCGCGATGGCTCTCGAGAGCTGCCCGCACGATCCACTGGCCCATCTCGCCATGGGCACGGTGGCGCTGCGCGAACTTCCTCCGAGCGGCCACGAGACGAATCCTGAAGCCTGGGACGAGGCGGAACAGGCCTATCGGAACGGCCTCGCGCTCCATCCGTACGACGAGGACCTCACTGTCGGTCTTGCTGAGCTCTTATGCCGTCGCGGCAGCTATCTTGAGGCGACCAAGATCTATTTGGCGCTGGTCCGGGACAACGAACGGGCTCTGGAGGCGATCTCCACCATGGGGGTGATCTTCCAGCAACTGCACGGGGACTGGCAGTCAATGGTGCCTGCCAGCTCCTCCTTCCGCCGCGACATCACGCGCATCGGCGTGCCGTCCGTCGAGGCGCTCATGGCCGACTTCATCGGAGTCGTAGCCGAGTCGCAGGACAAGGTTCGCGACTCGTTGCGCCGGGCTGTGAACCTGATGACCACGGTGAGCCGGTCTCTCGGCGGTCCGGCAGCATGTCGACGTCCGTCGCGCGCATCGGCTGCCCGCAGGCCGAGCAACGCAGTTCCACATGGCTGGTCCGGCCGCAGGCGTGGTGACGGTACAGCGTGGGCGGACCTGAGTCTCCGGACGTCCAGCGGTCGCCCCAGCGCGCCAACACCAGCAGCAGGTCGCACAGCTCCCGGCCCTTCTCGGTGAGGGTGTACTCGTGCCGGACGGGACGCTGTGAGTACTCCCGGCGTTCCAGCACACCGCTTTCGACCAGCCACTTCAGCCGGCCGCTCAGCACTATGCTGGAGATGCCGAGGTCGCGCTGTAGATCGTCGAAGCGCTCGATGCCGACGTAGACGTCGCGCAGCGCCCGGGACGCCCTGCTGGTCAAGGAGAAACACCTCACCCGCGCGCAGGACGCCCTGGCCGCCGAACGGCTCCGGCTGCGCGATGTTCACCGACAACGTCGGCCACCTGGCGCACTTGCACGCCCGCGACGTCTCCATGGCGCTGGTCTCCACCGGGCCGCTGGCCGAGATCATGCCGTCCAAGCGGCGCATGGGCTGGGACCATCCAGTGGTACGCGGCGCCGGACGGCGCCTTCAACCGGGACATGGGACGCGGGCGACGGGTTCGCGGTGAACGTCTTCCTGCGCGACGGCGCGGACGTCTATCGCACGTACGTCACCACCGGACGAGTCGTCGAACGACCGGGCTGACCCAGCGCGAGGGCGAGGTGCTGGAGCTGATCGCCGAGGGCTGCTCCAACGCTGCGGCCGCGGCCCGCACCCGGTCCAAGAGGTGGTCGCGCTGGTCCTCGCTCAGCGCGGCGCCACCGGCTCGGTGACGGATTCGTCCGGCTCCACTCGTACGCGCCGCTGGGCGAGGAGGAACAGCAGCCAGGCCACGACGCTGAGCGCGGCGCAGACGAGCAGGGCCGCGCGATAGCCGAGGGCGTGGGAGAGGCCGCCGGCGGCGATGCCCGACACGAGCGAGCCGGCCGTCGCCGAGTTGGCGAACAACGTGGTGGCCCGTCCGGGAGCGGTCGGCAGCAGGTCCTGCATGTAGCCGATGCCGAGCGCGCCCACGACCGCGATGGCGACGCCCCGGGCGACGTGGACGAGCACCAGAGCCACGATCCCGGTGAACGCCGCCACGAGCGCCAAGTAGACGACCATGAGTCCCATGCCGATCAGGATCACACGCGGCCTCCAGCGGTCCGGCACCAGCAGCAGGGCGAGCGCCGCGGGGATCTCGGCCACGGCGCAGACGCTGAACATCCAGCCCACGCTTCCCGGCGAGCCGTCCAGCACCTCGGTCACGTACAGCGGCAGCACCACCGCGCCCGAGAACATCGCGACGTGGAACAGGGTGAAGCCGGCGAGCGGCAGCGCGACGGCTCGCGAGCTGAGGGGAAGCCCTCGGCTCGTCTCGGCGGGCCGGGCCGTCACCGGCCGGCGCGCGTCCAGCCGGAGCACGGCCACGACCACCAGGCAGAACCCGCAGGCGGTCGCCGCGAGGACTCCGGAGTAGCCGGGACCGGCCAGCAGCGCGCCGCCCGCCAGCGGGCCGATCGCCCAGGCGAGCGACCACGCCGAGCGCAGGACGGGCGTGTCCCTGCCCGCCCCCGCCTTCGTGCCGTCCGCGTGGCTCCTGGCGAGGGCGAAGAGCTGCGGGAACACGGCGCTGCCGGCGCCGAGGAACACCACGCCGATGACGAGCAGCAGCGGGTACGACGGCCTCACCAGGAGCAGCAGGTACCCCGTCCCCGCCAGCGACGCGGCCAGCACGGCCGGCCACCGGCCGGGGCGGCGATCGTAGCGGCGGGCGAGCCAGACGCTGGCGGCCATGCCGCTGACCGCTGTCAGAGAGACGAAGACGCCGATCTCCAGCGCGGACAACCGCAGCCGTTCGGCGCCGAACAGGACGAGGTAAGGCCCGATCATGGACTCGGTGATGCCGAGCAGCAGAACGGTGATCAGGAGCGTGCTGAGCCGGCGTCCCGGCCTCGATGTCGTAGGTAACCCCATTCGGGGCCCGCTACCCCGCCTGCCCTGTCGATATGTGTGAATCCGGATCATCGCCGGTAGGGCTCCCCGCGCGAGATGTCCGGCAAAGGCCCGGCTGCTGTCCTGGCGGCGCGATCCGGGGCGATGGAGGGTGAGAGGTGCGGCAGCTCGCCACCGCCCACCGGCCCCGGGCCCGGTCCGCCGACGCGGACGGAGGCCCTCACGCGGGCCGTCCGCCGCCCCTTCGACGGGGGCGTCCCCCACCAACAGGAGACTGACATGCGTACTCGCCCGAAATCGCCGACGATCGCCACGGTCCGCAGGCACAGCCGTTCCATCGCCGCGCTCGCCCTGGTGGCCTGCGGCGTCGCCGCCGCCCCGGCGGCGGCGTCCACGAACACCGCCCCCGCCCGCTCCTGCTCCGTCCTGCTGGAGCCGATCCAACCGGGGGAGAAGTTCTCCCGAGTGGTCAAGGAGGTGTGCGCGGACACCATCGAGAAGGCGGACCTGGCCGCGCTCGGCGGGACGCGGACCGCCGCGGAGGCGACGCTGCTCCTGGAGGCCGCCGACAACATCAACCAGGGCCTGCCGAGATACCGCTGGTGGGGCTACGCCGGCCCCTGCGACACCGCCGGGTACGGCATCCGCGACCTCGGTGTCTCGTGGAACGACAGGATCTCCTCCTGGCGGCAGGGCCACTCCCGCTGCAACTACCTCAATGTGTGGGAGAACAACTCGTACCAGGGCGCGAAGACGTACTGGCACAACTGGACCAAGGTGGACTACGTCGGCGCCGCCTGGAACGACCGCATCTCCTCGATGCACATCCACTACGAGCCGTAGGGCGGGCGGACCGCCGGGACCGCCCGTCATCCTCTCGGCCCGAAAGCCGTCATGAGGACGTGTACGGCGACGAGGACGACGATCCAGACCACAGCGCGCCTGCTCGGCGGGGGACCGTCGCGCAGCAGCGAGACGCCCAGGGGGATGAACGCCAGGCACAGGCCGCCCACGGCGATGAACGACTGCGGCTCGGTGCCCTTGAGCGTGCCGAGCGCGAGCGCCGACATCAGGCCGAGGGCGATCGAGCGGCCCAGCCCCAGGGCACCGGAACGGTAGGCGCCGACGGCCAGCACGACCCAGCCGAAGAAGGCCGGGCCCGACATGGCCCTGAACGGATGCCAGACCGTGTCCCGCCAGGCCAGGTAGTAGCCGTCGACGCCGTCGAGCATGACACGCAGGCCGAGGACGTCGGTCAGGTGGAAGGCCAGATGATCCGTGCCGAACTGGAACGTACGGGTGAACAGTCCGACGATCACCAGGCAGCCGCCCCACATCCCCCACAGCGGGTGGGTGACGGCGATTCTGTGCGCCAGCGTCATGACGGCCGGCCACAGCAGCACGAACCCGACGGCGAAGCAGGCGTAGGCGGCGGTGATGAGGGTGGGGTGCTGGGTGTAGGCGACGAGTTGATAAGGGACGAAATAGTAGAACGGTGAACGCAGCAGAATCCCGATCATGATCAGGACCGGGCCGCCGATGAGCGAGGCGGCGCTCACCCATCGCCCGGGGAACGGCGGCCGGCGGCCCAGGTTGGCCCGGGCGTTGGCGGCCCGCCGGTCCGCGTCGGCCCGCCGCCGCCGGTTGACGCGCCCGCGAAGATCGAGGTCCATGTGTCCCCGCCCGTCCTCTCTGTGTCGGCGCGCCCCGGCCCGGGTGCCGGGGGCGCACCAGCATGGTGAAGGGCGCGGCGATGGCGGCGCGTCGGGCTGGGGTCGGAATTTGTACGGCAGGGAGGAGCCGGTCCTACGACCCAGGGCGGACGGCGAATGTCTGCCCGTGGGCTGATGCCGCGCGGATCCGGCAGCGGATACGTTCTCCGCATGGAGTGGGCACGGAGGATCGGCAGGAAGGGCGTCGCCGACGCGGCGGTGGCGGTCGCCCTGGCGCTGGTCATTGCTTACGCCATCGTCGACCCGCCCGGGCCGTCGTCGCCGTGGCCCGCCTGGTCGGCGTGGCCGGTGGCGGCGGTCGTGAGCCTCCCCGCCGCCGTCCGGCGGCTCCGCCCCAGGGCCGTGCTCGTCCTCGCGTGCGCCACGGCGGTCCTGGCGACGGTCACCGGCGCCGTCGCGGCGGGCATGATCTGGCTGACCTTCGTCCCGGCCGTGCTGGTGCTCTACCAGGTGGCCGCCACCGTCACGGTCGCCTGGTCGGTGACGGGCCTGGTGACCTGCGCGTTCGCTGCGGCGGCCGCCGTCCTGATCTTCTACGACCAGGTGCTCCCCGGCCTCCCGTCACCTGTGTCGCCCAGCGAGCTGCCGCCCTACTGGCCGGTGGAGATCGGCGCGGTCTGCGTGTTCCTGGTGGCCGGTTGGGCCATGGGCACGGTCGTCCGCTGGAAGCGCGACACGACCGCCCGTCTCGTCCGTCACCTATCCGAGGCCGCGGTGGCGGACGAGCGCAGACGCATCGCCCGCGAGCTGCACGACGTGATCGGCCACAGCATGAGCCTGATCGCCGTCAAGGCCACCGTGGCCAACCACGTCGCCGACGCACGTCCGCAGGAGGCGCGCGCCGCCCTGGCCGTCATCGAGCGGACCAGCCGGGACACGCTCGCCGAGATCCACCGCGTGCTCGGTCTCCTGCGGTCCGACGGCGACCTCGCGGAGGGCCCCGTGCCCGTTCCCGGCATAGCGGATCTGCCCGAGCTGGCCGCCCACGCCCGCGCCGCCGGGGTCGAGGTCGACCTGACCGTCCGCGAGGAGGCCCGGCTCCCACCCGCGCTCGCCGTGTCGGTCTACCGGATCGTGCAACAGGCGCTGACCAACGTCATCACCCACGCCGGGCCCACGCGCTGCTCGGTGACCGTGGACATCGACGAGCGGGCGGCCGCCATCGAGATCGTCGACGACGGCCCCATCCACGGTCCCGCCCCCGGTCCCGCCCACGGCCGTCCGCCACGCGCCGAGGGTGGCGGGCACGGCCTGATCGGCATGCGCGAACGGGTCAAGCTGTACGGAGGCTCGTTCAGCGCCGGATTCCGTCCGGACCGCGGCTTTCGCGTCACGGCTCACCTGCCCTGCGAGAACGGCACGATGACGTGAGCGACGACGCCGCCGCCCCGCCGATCCGCGTCCTGCTCGCCGAGGACCAGCTCCTCGTACGCGACAGCCTCAAGGTCCTCATCGACGTCACACCGGGGCTGACCACGGTGGGCGAGGCCGGCACCGGGGCCGAAGCCGTGCGCCTGGCCCGGCTGCGGCGACCGGACGTCGTCCTCATGGACGTCAGGATGCCGGACCTGGACGGCATCGAGGCGACGAGGCGCATCTGCGCCGACCCGGCCGGCGCCGGGATCCGCGTGCTGATCCTCACCACGTTCGATCAGGACGAGTACGTGTACGCGTCGCTCAGAGCCGGCGCCAGCGGATTCCTCCTGAAGAGCGCCTCGGCGACTGACCTCCTGGCCGCCATCAGGGTCGTCGCCTCCGGCGAGGCGTTGCTCGCGCCCACCGTGACCCGCCGGCTCATCGCCGCGTTCGTGCGCGACTCCCACCCCGCCCCGGTCACGAGAGACCTCGGCGACCTCACCCGGCGCGAGCGCGAGGTCCTCACCCTCGTCGGCAGGGGGATGTCCAACTCCGACATCGCCGGGCACCTTCACCTCACGGTCGGCACGGTCAAGACCCACATCGGCCGCCTCCTGGCCAAACTGCAGGCCCGCGACCGCGCCCAGCTCGTCGTCGCCGCCTACGAGAGCGGGCTCGTCACCCGCGGATGACCGCCCGGCCCCCATCAACCGATCGGTGGATGTCGGCGGCGGCGCCCGGCGGCGACGCTCGAAGCATGACAGCGATCATCGAGATCACGCTGGGACCGGGTCCAGACCGCGCTGCCGTACCTGCTGGTCCTGCTGCCCGCGCTCTTCGCCCTGCTGCGGGAGTGGCGGCTGGAGGTGCTGGTCCTGGCGCTGTTCGCGGTGGCCTGGCACTGGCTGTTGGTGACCTCCCATCCGGGCTGGATCCCCCGCCCGGTGGTGCTGATCGCCTACTTCGCCGTCCTGCTCGCCGTCACCGGGTCGACAGCTTGTTCACGGTGACAGGGCTGGGAGCTTTCGTCCAGTGTTTCGCGCTGCTGCCCGGGTTGTGGGCGTACGGCGGGGTGGCCGTGACGGTCGGCGTGCTGATCGCCGTCCGCCCGCAGCTCGGGCGCACCCCGGTCGAACTGCTCGGCTCCTTCGTCGTCGGGGTGCTGGCCGCCTCCACCGTCGGCCTGGTCATCAAGACCGTCTCCGACCAGAACGACCAGCGCAAGGTGATGATCGCGGAGTTACGGGAGACGAGCGCCAAGCTGGTCGCGCTCGCCGGCGACAACGCGAACCTCCAGGCCCAGCTGCTGACCCGGGCCCGCGAAGCCAGCGTGCTGGAGGAACGGCAGCGCATGGCCAGGGAGATCCACGACACCATCGCGCAGGGCCTGACCGCCATCCTCACCCAGCTGGAGGCCGTCGAGGACGTGCCGCCTCCGGCCCGGGCCCGCCTGGACACGGTCGCGGCCATGGCCAGGGAGAGCCTGACCGAGGCCCGTCGCTCGGTGCAGGCGCTGCGCCCGGCGTCGCTGCAGCACGAGGCCGGGCTGGCGGCCGTTCTGGAGGACCTCGCGGCGACCTGGTCGCGGAACACCGGGGTGCCCGCCACCGTGTCGATCACCGGCGATCCCCGGCCGCTGCACGCGGAGGTGGAGACGTGCCTGCTGCGGGTGGCGCAGGAGGCGCTGGCCAACGTGGCCAAGCACGCCTCGGCCGGGCGCGTCGGACTTACGCTCTCGTACATGGACGACGTGGTGGCGCTGGACGTACGTGACGACGGCGCCGGCTTCGCCCCGGCCGGCGCGTCCCACGGCGAGGGCTTCGGGCTGGTCGCGATGCGCCAGCGCGTCACCCGCCTGGCCGGAAGCTTCGAGATCGAGTCCGCCCCCGGCCAGGGCGCCGGCGTCTCCGCCACCGTCCCGGCCATCCCCGCCGACCCCGACCCCGACCCCGACCCGGGACCGTGAGCCGATGCCGCCGATCCGATTGGTCATCGTGGACGACCACCCGATCGTCCGCGACGGCCTGCGCGGCATCTTCGCCGGCGACCCCGGTTTCGAGGTCGTCGGCGAGGCGGCCGACGGGCACGAGGCCCTCGCCGTGGCCCTGCGCACCGGCCCCGACGTCGTGCTCCTGGACCTGCGCATGCCGAGGATGAGCGGCGTGGAGGTCATCCGACGGCTCCGCGAGCAGCCGCCCGGCGTCCACGTGCTGGTTCTGACCACGTTCGGCGACGACGCCGACGTCCTGCCGGCGATCGAGCAGGGCGCCACCGGCTACCTCCTCAAGGACACGCCCCGCGCCGACCTGCGCCGTGCCGTGCAGGCGGCCTCCCGTGGCGAGACCGTGCTGTCTCCGACGGTGGCCGGCGTGCTGACGGCGAAGGCCCGCGCACCGGAGGCGCCGCGCACGCTGAGCCGCCGCGAACTCGAGGTGCTCAAGATGATCGCCCGGGGCGCGACGAACCGTGACATCGCCGGGAAGCTCTTCATCACCGAGGCGACGGTCAAGACGCATCTGCTCCACGTCTTCGCCAAGCTCCACGTGAAGGACCGGGCGGCGGCGGTGGCGGCGGCGTACGAGATCGGCCTGCTCAGACCGGCCGCCGACGGCTGATCCTCACCCCGCCGCGTTCCCCGCCACCTGTTGCGGGGTGATGCGGATCGTCACGCGCACCAGTTCCGGGGGCAGCCGGAGGTACTCCTCGCCGGCTCCCTCACCCGCGTACTCCTCCGCCAGCCTCACCGCCAGCCGCCTTCCCTCGTCCTCGGTGATCGTCGCGATCCCCCGGACCTCGACGTACCTGTCGGGCTCCGAAAGGTCGAACACGCTGAGACTGGCCCGTGGGTCCCGCTCCAGGTTCCGCACCTTGCGTCTTCCCGCCTGGGAGGAGATGACCACGTCGTCGCCGTCGGTGCCGACCCAGACGACCGAGGTCTGCGGACCGCCGCCGGGGTTGAGAGTGGCGAGAACGCCGAGGTTGGGAGCCTTGAGGAGTCTCCGGGCGCTGTCGCTGAGAGGGATGCTCATGATCGGCAGCATAGAACCCAGGGACCACGCCGCGCCGATGACGCCCTGACCTGGGACGTCGTCAGCCGGTGGTGACGGTGAGGCCGCGGATCTCGTAGCCGCCGATCTCGTCCTTGAAGCCGACCGTGGGCGCCGCCGCCATCCGGATCCCCGGCAGCGCGAAGAGCCGGGTGAGGAAGACGTCCGTCTCCAGGATGGCGATGCCCGCGCCGGGACACCGGTGCGGGCCGTCGCCGAAGGAGAGCACCGCCGGCCCGGCGCCGGCGTCGAGGTCCCGGCCGGGGCACGCGGACAGCGCCCCGGAACCCACCGCCCGGGGGTCGGCGTTCACCTCGTCGACGAGCAGTTCGATCACCTCGCCCGCGGGAACCGTGACCTGCCCGGGGAGTTCGAGGTCCGCGGTGGTGCGCCGCCGCAGCCGCGCCACCGCTGGGTCGAGCCGCAGGAGTTCGTGCAGCACGGCCAGCCGTTCCGGCTCCCCGGCCTTCCGGTAGCGGTCGAGCAGCGCCTCGTCGGTGAACAGCTGCCACGCGGCGACGCAGATGAACTCCCGCGTCGTCACCATCCCCGCCGCGGCGAACGTCAGGCACTCGCCGAGGATCTCGGCGTCGGTGCATCCTTCGGCGATGAGATGGGAGATGAGGTCGTCACGCGGCTCACGGCGGCGCGGCCGGACGGCGGGGCGGACGTCGGCCAGGTAGATGCTGCCCCAGCTGTGGATCTGCCGTCCCATCCAGTAGATCCCGCTCAGGCTGGTGAAACCGGGTCTGCCGAACTTCTCCGGGAAGAAGCGCTCCAGCCTGCGGCGGATGCCCGGCCTGCTCTCGGTGAGTCCGACGACCGCACCGGCCACCCCGATCGCCATGCCGAAGCTCAGATCGGACAGCTGCGCCGAGCCGTCCGCGCGCAGCCTGGCGAGCTGGCGGTCGGCGATGTCCGCCATCAGTCCGCGGTAGTGCTCGTCCACGCGGCGCGGCGTGAAGTAGCGCGCGGTCTGCCGCCGGTGCTCGCGGTGCTCGGGGCCGTCGCGGTAGAGGACGGGCCGGCGGATCCCGGCGGGCGCCTTGTCCACCGTCTCGACGCCCAGCCCGGCCTGCACGGTGGCGTCGGCGCGCAGCACGGCCCGCGCCTCGGCGAAGCCGCGCACCTGCCAGGTGCCGTCGGCGGCCCGGCTGACCGGGCAGGTCCCGGGGGCGGCGGTCCGCCTGATCTTGCGGGCGTCGTCCATCACCTGATGCGACTCCTGTCTCGGCGTCTGAGCACACGGATATCACCGCATCGGATCGTGAACAAGGGCCGGTCGCCGCCCAGGCGGCGGGGGTTGACCTCAACCGAGGTTGAGATCGCACGATGGCGGCCGAGCGCGGTGTCACCGGCGTGCCCGGCCTGGTGGTCGACGGCCGCCCACCGGTTCCGGGCGTGCGGCCGGTCGCGGACCTGCGACGGCTGCTGGACGACGGGTCGCTCAGTTCGGGACGATGACGGCGCGGCCGGTGAGCTCGCCGTTCTCCAGACGGTGGTAGGCCTCCACGGCCTGGTCCAGCGGGAACGTGGTGACCTCCGCCCGGATCAGCCCGCGTGCCGCGAGGTCGAGCACCTCGCTCAGCTCCGGCCTGGTGCCCCAGTACGTCGACTGCACCGACACCTCGTACGGCGGCGAGCCGAACGTCACCGGCAGTGCGCCCCCGGCGATGCCGACGATGGTGATGTCACCGAGCATCCGCGCGATGGCGCCCGCCAGGGCCAGCGTCTCCTGCGCGCCCACGCAGTCGATGATCACGTCGGCGCCCCGGCCGCCGGTGGCCTCGCGGATCTCGCCGGCGGCCCGCTCGCCCGGCGCGACCGCCTGGTCGGCGCCGTGCCGCAGGGCGCTCTCCCGGGCCTGCTCGCGGGTGTCGACGACGATCACCCGGGTGGCCGTGGTCGCCTTGAGGATCTGCACCGCCAGGTGCCCGAGGCCGCCCGCGCCGATCACCACGGCGGTGCTGCCCGGCGGCAGCTTGGCCCAGGACCGGCGCACGGCGTGGTAGGGCGTCAGCGCGGCGTCGGTCAGCGGGGCCGCCGCCACCGGGTCGAGCCCGTCGGGCAGCGGCACCAGGAACCGGGCGTCGGGCACGAGCATGAACTCGGCCATGCCGCCGTCGAGGCCCAGCCCGCCGCCGCCGGCGGGCACCGGCGCGCCCGCCGGGTTCTCGCAGTAGGTCTCGACGCCGAGCCGGCACCGCTCGCAGACGCCGCACCCCCACGGCCCGTAGACGGCCACGGCCGTGCCGGGCTCCAGGCCGGTGACGCCGTCGCCGACGGCGTGCACCCAGCCGGCGTTCTCGTGGCCGAGGGTGAAAGGCGGCGCCCAGGGCAGGCCGCCCGTGAAGTCACGCATCAGGTGCAGGTCGGAATGGCAGGCGCCGGCTCCGCCCACCTTGATCACCACCTGCCCCGGACCCGGCTCCGGATCGGGCACCTCGACCAGTTCGGGCTCCGACTTCCAGGCCGGCAACCGCAACGCGCGCATCAACGCCACCTCCTGTCAGCCCTTCTACCCGTGATCACGCCGTGTGTAGCGCGGCGTGATCACGGAGGGTCAGCCCGCGGACCAGCCGCCGTCGACCGGCATGATCGCGCCGTTGACGAACGAGGCCGCGTCGGAGGCGAGGAACAGGGCGGCGTCGGCCATCTGCTCGGGCTGGGCCAGCTGGTCGCCGAGCGCCAGCACCGGGCTCAGCCGGGCGGCGCCGGCCTGGTCGAACGTCGCCCCGTCGGCGATGTTGGTGAGGGTGGCGCCGGGCAGGACGGCGTTGCAGCGGACGCCGTCCTTGGCGTGCGCCCAGGCCACGCTCCGGGTCAGGCCGACGACGCCGTGCTTGGACGCGGTGTAGGCGGCGCCCGCCGCGCCGCCGCGGATGCCGGCCTCCGAGGCGATGTTGACGATCGAGCCGCGCCTCTGGCCGAGCATGTGCGGCAGCACCGCGCGGGTGACCAGGAACGTGCCGGTCAGGTTGACGCGCAGGACGCGGTCCCACAGCTCCGGCGGGATCTCGGCGGGCAGGGCCATCGTGTCGATGATCCCGGCGTTGTTGAAGAGCGCGTCGATCCGGCCGTACGTGTCGATCGCGGTCCGTACGAGCGCGGTGACCGCGGCCTCGTCGGCGATGTCCGCGGTCACGGCGACGGCGGGGCCGTCCGGCGCCGAGCCGTTGATCTCCTTGGCCGTCTGCGCGGCGCGTTCGGGGTCGAGGTCGCCGACGACGACGCGGCCTCCGGCGGCGGCGAAGGCGACGGCGATCGCCCGGCCGATCCCGGAGCCCGCGCCCGTGACGAGGGCGACGCGGTCGTCGAAGGTGGTCACAGGGGCCGTCCTCTCGTCCGACACTAACCGGACAATATTGTCCGGTTGTTACGATAGCCGCCATGCCAGCCGAGCGTCGACCCAATCGCGGACCCAGCGCCGCGGCCGCGAACCGGGCGGCGCTCATCGCGGCGGCGCGCGAGGTCTTCGCCGGAGCGGGTTACGACGCGCCGCTCAACATGGTCGCCCGCGCGGCCGGCGTCGGGCAGGGCAGCCTCTACCGGCACTTCCCCGACCGGGTCAGCCTCGCGCTCGCCGTGTTCGAGGACAGCCTGGCCGAGCTCGAGGCGCTCGCCGCCCGGCCCGACGCCACCCTCGACGACGTGCTCGCCCTGATCACCGAGCAGTCCATCGCCTCCACCGCGTTCGTCAGGATGGTGACCGTGCCGACGCAGCCCGACGAGCGCATCCTCGACGTGCGCGAGCGCGTCGCCGGGCTGCTGGCCGGCCGGCTGCCCGAGGCGCGCCGGGCCGGCCGGATCCGCGAGGACGTGACGGCCGGCGACCTCATCATGGCCGTCGGCATGGTCGCCCTCCTGCTCGCCGAGATCCCGGCGCGGGAGCGCCCCGCGACCGCCGAGCGGATGTGGGCCCTGCTGCGCCGGGGCATCGAGCCCTGAGCGGTGGCCCGGCCGTCAGCGGGTGGCGGCGTGGCGCGCGGCCAGATAGCCGAAGACGACGGCCGGCGCGATCGTCGAGCCGGGGCCCGGATAGGTGCGGCCCATCACCGACGCCGTCGTGTTGCCCGCCGCGTACAGCCCGGCGATGACCGAGCCGTCCTCGCGCAGCACCCGCCCGTGCTCGTCGGTGAGCAGACCGCCCTTGGTGCCCAGGTCGCCGGGATACACCCGGATGGCACGGAACGGCCCTTTCTCCAGCGGGCCCAGGTTCGGGTTGGGCTTGACGCGCGGGTCGCCGTAGTAGTTGTCGTAGGCCGTGCGGCCCCGGCCGAAGTCCTCGTCGACACCGGTGCGGGTGAAGCCGTTGAACCGTTCGACGGTGGCGCGCAGCCGCTCCGGACGCATGTCGATCCTCTTCGCCAGCTCCTCCAGCGACGGGGCCTCCATGAGCAGGCCGGCCCGCGCCCACTCCTTCTTGCGGCCGAGCAGGGTGGTGTTCAGGTAGCGCCGCGCGTGGCGGGCCTCGGTGATCAGCCACATCGGCCCCGGCACGTCGTGCTGGAGCATGTGGTGCCCCAGGTCGACGTACGACTCCGACTCGTTGGCGAAGCGGTCGCCGTTCGCGTCCACCCTGATCCCGAAGGGCATGGACCGCTCGGCCAGCATGAAGTGGGCGCCGCCTTCAGGGCCGAGCGCGCTCCCGCCCCACCAGGCGTCGTCCATCAGCGCCAGCGCGCCGCCCGCGCGGGCGCCGGCCTCGATGGCCGTGCCCAGGTCGCCTTCCGGCGCGGAGGAGTAGCCGGGGATGCCGTGGTGCTTCTCGCGCCACTCCCGGTTGTGGGCGAAGCCGCCGGAGCCGAGCACCACGCCGCGACGGGCGCGGACCCTGCGCCGGCTGCCGTCCTTGTCCACCACGGCGCCCACCACCGCGCCGTCCTCCACGATCAGCTCGACGACCGGGGACGAGAGCCAGACCGGCGTCTGCTGCGTACGGACGATGTGCATGAGCGAGCTCACCAGCGCGCCGCCGAGGCCGACGGGCCGCTTGCCGCTCGCGTACGCGCCGATCGAGCGGAAGACGAACCGCGCGCCCCGCACGAAACCGGAGGGCGTGGACCAGGCGCGGGCCAGCAGCCACACGTCGTCCGTCATGAGGGGGAGCGGGATGCCGTCCTTGGCCCGCGAGGAGGCGTACCAGTCGCCGAGCAGTCTGGTGTCGAAGCCGGCGACCTCCAGCGAGCGGCCGATCTTGCCGCCGGGCCGGTCCGGGTAGTAGTCGGGGTAGTCGGCGGACCTGCGCCAGCGGACGCCCTTGCGGCCGAGGAACCGCACGACCTCCGGGCCGGTGCGGACGAACGCCTTCCTGCGCTCCGGCGACGAGGCCGGCCCGGCGTCGCCGATGACGTCGTCCATGTACGTCAGGGCCTCTTCGGCGGAGTCACGGACGCCGTCCCGGATCATCAGCGGGTTCGCCGGCACCCACAGGCCGCCGCCGGAGACGGCCGTGGTGCCGCCCCACTTCGGGGTGCTCTCGACCATCAGCACGTCCAGGCCCTGGTCCGCGGCGGCGATCGCGGCGGTCAGCCCCGCCGCGCCCGTGCCCGCGACGAGGACGTCCACGAGGTAGTCCCACTGGTCGGTCATCCGGTCCTCCTGCGATCGCCCGTACCGGACATCACTGTCCGGTACGGGTCAGTCTGCGCGATCGCCGAGCGCGGAGTCAAACAGTGGCGGGCCACCGTGGAGCATGGCCGTCAGCCCAGCCGCGCCACCTCCTCCGCGCTCAGCTCCAGGGACGCGGCGGCGGCCGAGTCGCGGATCGACTCCGGCCGGCTGGAACCCGGGATCGGGACGACCACGGGACTGCGGGCCAGCTCCCAGGCGAGGCAGACCTGCTGCGGGGAGACGCCGCGAGCCTCGGCGACCTCGGCGAAGGCGGCGCGCAGCTCGCCCGTGCGGCCGATGCCGCCCAGCGGCGACCAGGGCAGGAACGCCAGGCCCAGCTCGGCGCACACGTCGATCTCCGGCTCGCTGGACCGGAAGCGCGGCGAGTACTGGTTCTGCACGCTCACCAGCCGCTCGCCCAGGATGGCGTGGGCGAGCCTGATCTGCTCCGGGTTCGCGTTGGAGATCCCGGCCATCTGGATCTTCCCCGCGTCGTGCAGGTCCTTCAGCGCGCCGATGGACTCCTCGTACGGGACCTTCGGGTCCGGCCGGTGGTGCTGGTAGAGCCCGATGCTGTCGACGCCCAGGGCCTTGAGCGAGCGGTCGCAGGCCCGCTTGAGATGGCCGGGGCTGCCGTCGACGTCCCAGCCGCCGCCCGGCGTGCGCACGTGCCCGCCCTTCGTCGCGACGAGCACCTCACCCGGGTCGCCCGGCCACAGCGACAGCGCGCGGGCGACCAGCCGCTCGTTGTGCCCGGGGTCGTCGTGGACGGGCGTGTAGGCGTCGGCCGTGTCGATCAGTGTCAGGCCGGCGTCCAGGGCGGCGAGGACGGTGCGGACGGACTGGTCCGCGTCGGGCATATGGCCGGCCACCGACATGGGCATCGCCCCGAGCCCGATGGCGCTCACCCTGCGGCTTCCGATGGTACGAGTCTGCATACGACCAGCTTGTCGGCTGGAGCGGGCTCCAGGTCAAGCGACGCCCCCGGCCGCTCATCCTGGTCAGGGCGATGCGTACCGTAGCGAGCATGTCCAAGCTGAGCAGGTGTCACCTTCAGGTCCCGCCGAAGCCGGGAGCACCGGCATGACCGCGCTGGACGGGCTGCTGGTCGCCGACTTCAGCAGGGTGCTGGCGGGACCGTACGCCACGATGCTCCTGGCCGACCTCGGGGCCGACGTGGTCAAGGTCGAACGGCCCGGCGCGGGCGACGACACCCGCCACTGGGGCCCGCCGCACGCCCCCGGCGGCGAGGCCACGTACTATCTCGCCGTCAACCGCAACAAGCGGTCGATCGCCCTCGACCTGCGCGACGAGGCCGGACTGGAGGTCGCGCGGGCCCTGGCGGCCCGCGCCGACGTGCTGGTGGAGAACTTCAAGCCGGGCACCATGGACCGGCTCGGCCTCGGCCACGAGACGCTGCGCGTGCTCAACCCCGGCCTCGTCTACTGCTCGGTCACCGGGTTCGGGTCGGGCGAAGGGGCCGGGCTGCCCGGCTACGACCTGATCGCGCAGGCCGTCGGCGGGCTGATGAGCGTCACCGGCGAGCCCGGCGGGGAGGGCACGAAGGCGGGCGTCGCCGTGGTCGACGTGATCACCGGCCTGCACGCCGCGCTCGGCGTCCTCGCGGCGCTGCGCCACCGCGACCGGACCGGCGAGGGCCAGCGGGTCGAGGTCTCGCTGCTGTCGTCCCTGCTGTCGGCGCTGGCCAACCACTCCTCCGCGTACGCCGCCGCCGGGGTCGTGCCGAAGGCCATGGGCAACCGGCATCCGAGCGTCGTCCCGTACGAGGTGTTCCAGGCCGCGGACCGGCCGATCGTCATCGCGGCGGGCAACGACCGGCAGTTCCGGGCCCTGTGCGCGGTGCTGGAGCGGCCCGACCTGGCCGGCGACGAGAAGTACGCCACCAACGCCGGCCGGGTCGCCGCCCGCGACCGGCTCGTCGGCGAGCTGAACAAGGCGCTCGCCGCGCGCACCGCCGACGAGTGGTTCGGCCTGCTCACCGCCGCCGGCGTGCCGTGCGGGCCGATCAACGACCTGGCCGCCGCCTTCGCCCTGGCCGAGGACCTCGGACTGGAACCCGCGGTGGAGATCGACGGCGTCGGCCAGGTCGCCAACCCCATCCGCCTCAGCGCCACCCCGCCCTCCTACCGGCTGCCGCCCCCGGCCCTCGGACAGGACGGAACGTGGGTCCGCGAAATCCTGGGAAGATGAGCGCGGATCACGACGCCGCGCGCCGGCTGTTCTTGGCCTACTGTGCATCCCAAGGGAGCCCTGAACGACAAGGGCCCGGATCGACGCGCCCGACACGGAGGATGACGTCCGCGAATGAGCACGCAGACGCAGGAGCAGCTCGGCCCCTACTGGCTGATCAGGAAGATCGGCGAAGGCGGCATGGGGACGGTGCACCTCGGTCTCGACCATGCGGGCCGGGAAGTGGCGGTGAAGGAACTGCACCAGCACGTGCGGGCCGACCTCAAGGCCGGCGACCGGCTGTCGCGTGAGGTGGACGCGATGCGGCGGGTCCGCAGCCGGCACGTCGCCCAGCTGATCGACGCCGAACTCGCGGGTCAGCGCCCGTACGTGGTGACCCAGTTCGCCCCCGGCCGCACACTGGAGGACACCGTGCTGACCCGAGGGCCGCTGGAGGCGCGCGAGGTCGTCGGCCTGGCCGTCGGGCTGTGCCGGGCGCTGGTCGACATCCACGCGGCCGGCGTGATCCACCGCGATCTCAAGCCGTCCAACGTCATCATGGTCGACGGTCGGCCGCTGGTCATCGACTTCGGCATCGCGCACCTGGTGGACGCGGTCAGGCTGACGCGGACGGGCATGTTCGTCGGCACGCCCGGCTTCCTCGCGCCGGAGATCATCCGGGGCACGCGCATCACCCAGGCGGCCGACGTGCACGCGCTGGCCTCGACGGTGTTCTTCGCCGCCACCGGCCGGCCGCCGTTCGGCACGGGACCGTTCGAGGCGGTCTGCTACAACACCATGGAAGGACGGGCACGGCTCGACCTGGCCCCCGCCTGGCTGCGCGGCTGGCTGGCGCGGGCGCTGGAGATCGACCCGGCGGCCCGGCCCGGCGCCCGCGAACTGCTGCGCACGGCGGAAGCCCTCGACCCGGCCGCCGCGCCCCTGCCGGACCGCACCTTGACGCTGAACACCGTCTCCGACCTGCTCCCACCCGTCCAGTACGCGTCCGCGCCGGCCAGGGAACGGGCCCACCCGCCGACCCGCCACCTCGACCAGCCACAGGACCAGCCACAGGACCAGCCACAGGACCAGCGGCGTGACCGGTCGCGTGACGGCGGCCCTTCGCCGTCGCAGCCCTTCGACCTCCGGCGGTTCCTGGCAGGCAGCGACTTCGTCGGCGTGCTCGCCCTCGTGACGCTGATGTGCGTGACCATCATCAACCCGGTCACCGCGGGCATGGCGGTGGCGGCGCTCGCGCTGGGGCTGCGCGCCGCGGACCACTTCCTCGGCCCGGACCGGCGCACGCCGGCCAGAGCCGCCCTCGTGGCGCTGGGCCACACGCTCCTCGCCCTCGCGTTCGGCATGACCGCCGCGATCCTCCTGCACCGGGTGGGCCCGCTGAGCGCCACCGACGTCGACTCCCTGGCCGCGGGCGCCTTCACCCTGGGCCTGTTCGTCCTGCCGGGCGCCGGCCCGGTACGGCGATCCGCCTCACGCGCCCTCGCCCGCCTGCTGCCCGGCCACCGCGCGATCGTGGTGTCGTCCGCCGTGATGGGACCGATCGCGCTGATCTCCCTCATCGCGGTCCTGCTCCCGCGGTGAAGCAGGGTCATGGACGCTCCGGCACAGCTCAGGCCGGCAGCCGGGCGCACTCGGCGACGCGGGCGGCCAGCTCACCGAACGCCACGGCGTCCGGTGTGATCATCCGCAGCCGCGCCAGCGAGATCCTCGTCCGGCTGCCCAGAGCCGTGTCCAGCGCCGCGGTCGGCGTGACGTAGAACTCCCACTGATCCAGGTTGAGCGGGTCGACCGTCTTCTTGTCGGTGTGGTGGAGCAAGCAGAAGACGTACACGCCGCTGGGCCGGTGAGGCTCGGCAGCCACGACGTCTGTCGTCGCATCCCAGCCTCTGGCGGGGGCGACGTCGAACCCGATGCGCGACAGCCGCTGCTGGCTCCACGACTGCACATACGCCGCCGACTTGACCTCAACGGCAGGCCCGTCGGGGAGCCGCAGGTCGACCGCGTCCCACTCCGTGCGGACGTCCTCGCCGAGTTTCAAGGCGGAGGCGACGATGTACTCGGCGAGGACGCCACGCAGCCTGTTGCTCATCACGTCAGAGCACGCCCATGCCCAGAAGTCGGCAAGAGTGGGACCCGCCGCCGCCCCGTTCACGATGAACGGCTCACTGCCCGACTTGCGGGTAACGGGGAGAGCGTCGAGTGACAATCCGCCGGGTCACCGCCGTGCGCGCGAGGATCGGTCAGCGGCCCGATCATGTCCAGGAAGTCCACGAACGAGCCCGGCCAGCCATGGCAGAGGATCAGCGGCAGCGCATCCGGCTCGGGTGAGCGAACGTTCAGGAAGTGGATGTCCTGGCCGCCGATCGTGGTCACGAACTGCGGGTGCTCGTTCAGCGTCTTCTCCTGCGCGCGCCAGTCGAAGCCGTTCGCCCAGTAGACCGCCAGTTCCTGGAGGTAGTCCACAGGAACGCCGCGCTCCCACCCAGTTTCACGGATCTGCCGGGGCCAGCGGGTGCGAGTGAGACGATCCCGCAGGTCCTCCAGTTCGGACTGCGGGATGTCGACACGGAACGGCCGAAATGTCGGTGTTGTTATCCATGCCGGAGAAGCTAGGAGCGATACAGGAACTTCACGTTCCTACATCCGGAGGCCCGCGACCGACAGGAACTCCCACAGACTCGGATGGCCTATGGAGGGTCTGATCATCTCGAGGTCGTGCTCCGCCGGGATTCAGCCGAGATCAAGACACGCCCTCTAAGCTCGCCCCCATGCGAAAAGTGAGCGTGGCGCTGACAGCGTTGCTGGTCCTGACTGGATGTGGGCAGCGTGCCGGCGACAGCGGCCTGATGGACGCGATGGCCGCCGTCTCCGGCGATGGACCTGCCGCCGCGTACTTCGAGTACGGCGAACCGGCTTGGTGGCGTGACCTGGGTGTCAAGGCGGGTGCCGGCGAGGCTCGCCGCTGGTTGAGCGCGGCGAGCTCCGGACTGGGCGGCCTCGCCGTTGTCGCGGAGGCCCTGCCGGAGGCCACGGGTGTGACCCCTGGCGCCAGTACGCGGGCGATCTCGATCGGCCTGCCTCCGCGGCAGGCGTTCCGGTTCGACGGTGACGTCGATGCGGACGCCGTACGCGAGAAGCTGACCGCCCTCGGCGCCAAGCCTCGTGAGATGGGCGGCCACGAAGGGCTCTCGTTCTTCCCCGGCGCTGAGATGGACCCGTCCCGGGCGATCGTTCCCGGCGTGACCAACCAGCTCAACCAGGTGGTGGTCACCGACTCCCTGGTGGCCGCGGCCTCGACCCCCGACGTGCTCACGACCGCCCTGGGCGGGGCGCCCGCACTGGCCGACAAACCGGAGTACGCGGCCATGGCCGCCTGTCTGGGCGACGTCGCCGCGGCCACCATGATGACCCCGTCACCTGCCGGCGGGGCCGTCACGCTGTACGGCGTGGGGCTGCGTCGTCCGGCCGGCCTGAACGACCGGCCCGTCAACGTCATCTGCGTGCTGCCGGCGGCATCGGCCGCCGCCGGCGTCGAACGCGCCCTGACGACCCGCCTCACCCCGACAGGGAGTATGAGCAACGGCCGGACATGGGGAGAGCACGCTCCGGAGATCACGCACGACCGGGTCAGCTCGGACGATCACACCGTGCTGCGGGCCGTCCTGACCCTGAACGGCACCACGAACGCGATGCTCGCCAACCACATGCTCATCCGGGGCGACCTCCAGGCCCTGACGGCCCCGTGAGGCGAGTGGCCACGGTGAGCACCGGCCACCTGTGACCATCGGCCGCGGAACGGTCCGCACCGCTCAGTCCAGCCAGCGGCCGACGCCGCGCACCGTGACTTCGAGCAGCTCCGCCGGATCGTCCGGGTCCGGATAGTAGATGATCATAGTTGTGCCGGCAGGGAGCAGGAGTTTGACAGCCTGGACGCATCCCGCCACGGCCTGCCGCCGCTGGTCAGGTCCGGTGCCGTCGATCGGCACCGCGTCACAGACGCCGCCCGGGTTGTCCATGACGAGCCGGAGCGTGTTCTCGCGCAGCGCCACTTCCCGCGTGGCGACGCGATAGGCGAGCTGCGTCTCCAGGTGCCAGGCCGGAGGCGCGACCGGCAGGCCGAACTCCTGCCGGTACAGCAGGCCGAGGCGGTGTTCGAGGGCGGCGAGGTCGTCGTGCAGCCCGCTCTCGACGGTGTACCGGGCCCACTTCTCCAGGTCGCTGTCCGGCGGCAGGGTCGCGATCGGCAGTCCGCTCGCGTCGAGCACCCGTCCGGACGCGTCGACGAGGTAGCCCTGGTTGTTCAGTAGTTTGATCGAATCACTCACCTCTCTCAGCTGCGACGCGGCATCGGCGTACGGGCACTGCCCGCCGTCCTGGACGCATCCGATCGGAAGGGTGCGCAGCAGCGATGTCGCCAGCTCGGATTCGTGCAGCGCCGAGAGGATGGTGCGGTCCGACAGGTGTTCGCGCAGGTACATCGTCCCCAGGACCGAGTTGTACTCGGCGAATCGAAGCTCCTCGGGGACGAGCGACTCCACGAAGGTCCCCTTCCACTGGCTCGAGTACTTGTCCCAGTCCGGTTCCTCGGTCAGCTCCAGGGCTCCGGTGATGCAGTCCGAGAACGCCTTGCTTCCGCGTGCGGCGGCTTTCCCCGCGGCGTTCTTGCACTGGTTGATCAACGACAGCTGGGAGGCGCCGTTGAGCAGGTCCAGGCCGGTCAGAGCCATGTACTCCTCGGCGAGACGGTGGGTCTCGGTCTCCCGGTCGGCGATCCCTCGTGCCGCGAAGTAGAAGAGCGGGCTGAGGACGACGGACATGCAGGCGTCCTGGGCCTTGCCGACGAACTGCTTCTTGCAGTGCTCGATGCGGTCCTTGGCGTAACCGTCCGGGTCGTGGAGCGGGCCCTTGGGGTCGTTGAGGATCTTCTCGACGTGGGCGTTGCAGTCGTGGTAACCGGGCAGGCCGTCCTCGGGCCCCCACTCGCAGTGTCCGTACCACTCGGCTTTGAGCTCGTCGAGGCGCTGTTCGGCCTGTTCCCGATAGTGGTCGAACACTTCGGCGGCGATGCGCGCCGCCTCGGACGCGCTCTTGCCGGCCGCGAGCTGCGCGGCGTACGCGGTGTCGTAGGCGGCGTAGGCGCCGGCGGCGTCCTGTGCCGCGGAGACGGCCGAGGCGCGGGCCCACCGTGCCGAGAGGGACGCCTTCCTGGCCGATTGGTGGGCCTGCTGGGCCGCGGCCGCGGCGGTGCGGACGGCCTGCGCGGCCCGTTCGGCGGACGTGGCGGCGTCGCGCGCGTGGGCGACGGCCTCGGTCGCGAACGTCCGCGCCCGCTCGGCCGCCCGGCCGGCTTCGTTCGCGTACCCGATGGCCTCCTCCGCCGAATCGCGGGCCTCCGCCGCCGCGGCCTGCGCGGTGCGCGCGAAGTCGACGGCACGCTGCGCGATCTGTGAGGTCTCGATCATCAAGGACGTGGCGATGTAGTTGTGCGTCGCGGTCGCGTAGTCGCGTTCGGCCGCACGGTGCCGGCCCACCTCCAGGAAGTCGGCCTGCATCGCGGTCGTGCCGGCGAGAGCGATCTGCGCGCCGTTGCGCACCTCGGTGCCGTGGGAGTCGTCTCCGGCGATCGCGCCGACCTTCGAGCGGACGTCGATCGTGTACGCGGTGTTGTGCTTCACCTCCAGGAACTCCTCGAGAGCGTCCGGATCTTCCGAGCGCAGGGCGATGTTCGCCGCCTCCTCGGTCTGGGCGTGGCCGGCGTCGCGGGCCTCGGCGAGGATCCGGCCGACCTGCTCCCGCTGTTCGGCTGCCCGCTCCGGGTAGTCGGGGTCGTCGAGGAACGCGATGACGTCCGGCCACCCGCCGTCGAGGGCGTTCTGGGCGGCGGCTCTCATGGCCGGGGTGCCGGTGACCATGAGACCTGTCAGGGTCGTGCGGTCGTCCTGCTCTTCCGCGGCTGCCAGACCGGTCCTGGCGAACGCGACGGCGAGGACGTCCTCGTCCTCGCCGAGAGCCTCCATGGCCGCCGAACTGGTCCACGTGCCGGGCACCGTCGCGAAGTACCGGGCCACCTGCCGCGCCTTGCGGGCCGCCGTCGCGGTGCCGGTGCCGGGGTCGGCGGCCTCGGCGATCAGGGCGTCGATCTCGGGGGTGTGATAGCGGCCGATCGGCACTCCGAAACCGCGAGCGTCCCCCAGGCGGGCCCGGGCGGATTCCTGGCTGATGTGCCGGGCGAAGGACAACTCGAGGTCGAGCTCGTTCTTGAGTCGTTCGGCGTCCGCCTCACGTGCCGCCTTGTACACGATCTGGGCCGTCTCGGCCGCCCGCAACGCGTCCTCGGCCGCGCGGTAGGCGTTGTTCGCGTGCTGTGTCGCCAGCTCGGCCGCGTTGACGGCGCTGCCCGCGTGCTGGGCCGCGCTCGCCGCGGCGCTCGCGGCCGCTTCCGCGTAGGACACCGCGCGCGTCGCGGCGTCGCGCGCCTTGCGGGCCGCGTCCTTGGCGATGTCCGCCTGACGCACCGTCTCCTCGGTGGCTCGCTTCGCCCGTGCCGCGCTCGCGCCCGCGCGCGAGGCCGCCGCGAACGCGGCCTTGGCCTCGGCGCTCGCCTCTCCCGCGTAACGGCCGGCGGCCTCGGCCGCGCGGCCGGCGGCCTCGGTGTTCGCCCGCGCCGAATCGGCGGCGGCGACCGCGGCGTACGCCTGCTGCGTCACGGCGGTGATCTGGTCGATGGGGGAGAGCCAGGCGGAGATCTGCGGGCCGATCTGCTGCATGACCCGGTTGTGGTTGGCCGCCGCGGCGGCGGCGTCGGCGTCCAGCTCGGCCGCGGCCGCGGCCGCCCACGCCTCGTCGGACTTCGTGTGCGCCCGCGCCGCCGCGGTCGCGGCGCGTCCCGCGGCACCGGCCGCCGCCCGCGCGGCCTCCGCGGCCGCGCGGGCGGCCCGTACGGCGACGTGGGACGCGGCCACGGCACGGTCGGCGGCCTCAGCCGCGCGCCGGGCCTGACGCTTGGCCTCCGCCGACTCCTGCCCGGCCAGCGCGGCCAGGCGTTCGGCCTCCTGCGCGTCGGTCTTGGCCGCCGCGGCCTCGGCTTTCGCACGCTCGGCCTGCGCGACCGCGGAGACCGTCTCGAACGCCGCGCGGCGGGTCGCCTCTGTGGCACTGGCCCGCAGGTCGTTCAACGTCTGGCTCTCGTTGTCCCTGGCCTGGGCCACGCCCCAGTCGATCTGGACGAATCTCTCCTGCATCTCCAGGCTGCCGTCCTGGAGCGCCCGATTCGCCGCGGCCTGCACCTGCGGGCCGCCGTCGGCCATCGCGCGGTTGACCACGGCGCGAAGGTCGAGCTTGTACGGCAGCCGCCAGCCCGACTCGATGAACTGCCCCATGGCCGTGCGTGAACCGTTGCGCAGCACCGTGTTCGCGGCGGCCGTGACCTCCGGTCCGCCGGCCGCCTTCATCTCGTTCACGCTGGCGCGCAGGTCGATCTCCCGGGCGGTCTCCCAGCCGCCGTCAAGGAATCTCGCCACGGCGTCGGAGTCGTCCGAGACCAGGGCGGCGTTGGCGGAGGCGGCGACCTCGGGCCCGCCGCGGGCCTTGATGCGGCCGACCTGTTCACGATCGTCCTGGGCCGCGAGCCGGGGAAGCGCGGCGAGCACAGCGCAGATCGCCGCTCTGTCCCCGAGCAGGGCCTGCTCAGCGGCCGGACGCACGTTCACGCCGCCCGTGACCCACGCTTCCAGAACCATTTGACGTTCGCACACCGGGTCGGCGGGCGGGTCCGCCACCGCGGCCCGGGTGATCGGGCTGCCTGTGAGAAGCAACGCGAGCACGGTGCCGATGACCCCTGCCGTCCGCCAGGGAGTCCTGTCGCGTAACGCTTGAATCGTATTCACTTCCACCATTTCCGGTCGATGTGGTCAATGCCTGGGCTGAACGGCCGGCCGCGTGTCCGCCGCCGGCCGGCCGTCCAGTTCTCAGCTGACGACCCGCAGCTCCAGGAGGGTCTCTCGGCAGTTGTCGGGATAGTCCGGGTGACTCTCGTCGCAGGTGGTATCCGTACGCCCGAACTGCTCGCTCTCGTCCCGCTCGACGCGCTTGGTGCGTTCCGTTCCGGAAGACTCGTTCACGACTGTCGCGTCCACGTCATGGCCGGCCCCGGGCGAGCGGCCGTCTCCCTGGACCTCATAGACGTTCGGGATCCGGAGCTTCACCCATCCTCCGGAGCCGAGGACCTTGAAGCAGACCGCCGTCACGCCGAGGTGCGGCTCGCCGATCTCGCTCTCACCGTTCAGCAGTCCCGGGAACACCTTGACCACGCCGACCCCGTTCTCCGGGGAGGAGGTGCACGAGACCCAG
The DNA here is from genome assembly GCF_050936535.1 of Nonomuraea sp. CA-218870. NCBI lineage: Bacteria > Bacillati > Actinomycetota > Actinomycetes > Streptosporangiales > Streptosporangiaceae > Nonomuraea > Nonomuraea sp. CA-218870. Next base: position 2,862,054 of record NZ_JBNJMN010000001.1, read on the forward strand.
ATGATCCCGCCGTTGCCGGAGATCAGCTCGAAGTTCTTCGCCTCGGCCTCGTCCGTGCCCCAATCGACCTGGCCGGAGGTGCCCGCGAACGCGTGCCGGAAGTCCTCGGGATAGGCGAACCTCTCCACGATGGAGTCCGGGCCGAGGGCGGGCGACACGGTGACCGGGGTGACCGCCGAATGCGGCAGGGTCCGTCCCGCGACGTAGGTGATCTGGTCGCCCGGCCGGTAGAGGAACAGATGACTCTGCCCGCCGGTGCTCCTGTAGTCGAAGGCGATGATGCGGTCCTTCGCCATCTCCAGGTCGTAGCCGCCGATGCCGGCCGAGCTGTGGAACACCGCGGCGAAGGAGTTGCCGACGCCGTGTTTCAGGATCCACGCCGTCTTCCCGCCGGGTCGGTAGAGCAGCAGATGGTCCAGTTTCCCCGTGTGCTCGTAGTCGAAGGCGATGACCCTGTCCGCCGTACTCTGCAGGTTGTAGCCGCCGATGCCGGCCGAGCTGTGGAAGACGGCTCTGAACGTGTTGCCGGGACCGTGTTCGAGGATCCAGGCCGTGTGCCCGCCCGGACGGTAGAGCATCAGGTGGTCCTGCCTGCCCGAACTCGTGTAGTCGAAGGCGATGACGCGGTCCCGGGCGTCCTTCAGGTTATAGCCGCCGATCCCGCCGTCGGCCGTGGCGTAGACGGGCGTGAACGTGGCGCCACCGCCGTGCTTGAGCACGCTGGCCATCCCGGTCCCCGGCCGGTACAACAGCAGATGGTCCAGTTTCCCCGTGTGCTCGTAGTCGAAGGCGATGACCTGGTCCTCGGCGCTCTGCAGGTCGTAGCCGCCGATGCCGGCCGAGCTGTGGAAGACGGCTCTGAACGTGTTGCCGGGACCGTGTTCGAGAATCCAGGCCGTGTTCCCGCCCGGACGGTAGAGCAGCAGATGATCCAGCTTCCCGGAGCCCTTGTGGTCGAAGGCGATGATGCGGTCCCGGCCGTCCTTCAGGTCATAGCCGCCGATCCCGGTGGTCGAGGAGTAGACCGGGGTGTAGGAGCCGTTCGCGTTCCGCTTGACGATGAAGACGATCCCCGAGCCGGGGCGGTAGAGCACCAGGTGATCGAGCTTTCCCGCATGCTCGTAGTCGAACGCCACCACCTGGTCGCGGTTGTCCTTCAGGTCGTATCCGCCGATCCCGGTCAGGCTTTGCGCGTACCGGGTGAAGGACGTGGCGGGCTCGACCGCGACCGAGCGGATCCAGCTCGTCAGATCGTCCACCCGCACGGCGTCGCCGCCGCGGGTGCCGTCGGCGGCCGCGCCGAGGCAGCCCCCCTGTCCCGAGCGGGAGCCGATCCCGACGAGCTCCGGACGGCTTCCGCTCGTGCGGAGCACGGGCGCCCCCGCGTCGCCCTGACAGGCGCTCACGTCGCCGCCGTCCGCCCCGGTCCAGCCGAACGAACCGGCGGCCACGTTCCCGGCCACGACCGGCGCGGCGTGCGGCCGGCGCGGCGCCCACTCCTCAGCGGTCCGGCCGTGGCCGGCGACCCGCAGCGCGTCCCCCGGGGCGGGAGCGGTGGCGCCGATCGTGACAGGCGCGACCTCGGGCACCCGCAACGCCAGCTTGACCAGCACGACATCCCGGTCGCGGTGCGGGTGGATCCACTCCACGGGCAGCACCCGCCCGCCCGGACCGGACAGGCCCGTCCCGCCGACCGTCACCGTCGTCGCGGTCCTCGGCGCCCCGCTCGTGACGGACTGTCCCTGAGTGGCGAAACAACCGGCGGCGGTGATCACCCACTGCGGGCTGATCAGAGCTCCGCTGCAGCTGTGAGCCTCGCCCACGTTCACCTTCGCCACGAAGCCCCAGGTGCCGTCGGCGACGGGGTCTCCGCCTTTCACCGCCTGGGCCGGCGCCGCCCAGAGCGCCGTGGAGACCACCATCAGGAGTGAGAGGGCGGTGATGGGTAATGACCGGATCATTCGCTGGAGGTTCACGGCACGAGTGTGCGAGTAGAGACCTGGGTGAACCAGGGCATTCACCGGGCATCAAGCGGACATTCGCCAGGTGACGCGGAGCCGCCGGCGCTCTCGGCCACCGGCCTCAGCCCGTCCCGGGCGCCACCGGCCTCAGCCCGTCCCGGGCGCCAGCGGAAGCCGCATCACCAGGCGAGCGCCGCCGGGCTGGTCGGCGGCGTACAGGTCGCCCCCGTACGCCTGGGCGATCTCCCGGCCGATCGCCAGGCCGAAGCCGGACCCGCCGGGGTCCCGCGTGCGCGCGTCGAGGCCCCGGTACGCGCGCTGGAAGATCTTCTCCCGGTCCTCCGGCGCGATGCCGGCCCCGTCGTCGACGACCTCCAGGAAGGCGAACGGCGGCTCGGTCCGGACGAGGATCTCGATCCTGCTCGTGGTGTGCCGTTCGGCGTTGGCGACGAGGTTGGACAGCACCCGGGCGAGCCTGACCCGCGAGGCCCGGACGACCACGCCGGAGTCCAGCCGGGTGATCACCTCCGCGCTCGGCGGGTGCGTCTCCAGTTCCTCCATGACCAGGCGGGCCAGGTCCACGCGGTCGGTCACCGGCGGCGTCGCCGTGTAGAGGCGGGCCAGGACCAGCAGGTCGGCGACGATGTCGTCGAGCCGTTCGACGTCGCGGCGCAGCTTGTGCAGGACCGGACGCAGGTCCGCCTCCGGCTCGGTGAGCGCGACCTCCAGCTCCGTCATCAGCCCGGTGATCGGGTTGCGCAGGTCGTGCGTGGCGTCGAACAGGAACCGCTGCTGGTGCTCGATGGCCTCGTGCAGCGCCGACACGGTCCGCTGCTCCTGCCGGTACGCGCGTTTCAGCCGGGTGCTGAGCTCCAGCAGGTCGCGGGCGCGGTGGTGGAGACGCGTCTCCGGGTCGCCGTGCTCGTCGACCGGCGGCGTGCCCTCCAGCAGGGGCGTGACGTCCTCGGCCCAGCAGACGATCCAGCTCAGCTCGCCGTCCCGGCCGAACACCGGCACGTGCACCAGCGTCCAGTAGCGTTCCTCGTACGCGCCCCGCCGGCCGGACTCGACGTCGTGCCGCAGCAGCGGGACGACGTCCACGGTCCCGGTGCGCGCCACGTGCTCCAGCGAGGCGCGCAGGGTTTCCACGAAGGCCGAGGGACTGGAGAAGGCGGTCAGGACGGACCGCCCGATCACGTCCGGCCGGCTGAGGTGGGTGGTCCTCAGGCAGGCGTCGTTGACCGCCACGATGGTCAGATCCGGCGTCACCACCGTGCAGGGCGTCGGCGTCGCGTTGAACACCGCCGCGTAGTCGAGCGCGTCCCCCATCAGACATCCTCCGCACCCTCACCTACCCCGAAATGCCGCTTAACCTGCGGAAACACGGGGAACCGGCCGGCGGGCGCCTCCTCCGGGCGCGAGAGGGCGCGAGAGGGCGGGGGAGAACGGCGGCGGCTACGCCTCCTGGATCTCGATCGCGGCCCCCGGGCAGACGGCGGCCGCCTCGCGGACCACGGCGTGCCGCCCCTCGTCAGGCTCGGCGTTCAGCAGGACGACGATGCCGTCCTCCTCGCGCTGGTCGAACACCTCCGGCGCGAGCAGCACGCACTGACCGGCGCCGCAGCAGCGGTCCTCGTCGACGATGACCTTCATGGCGGGCTTCCTCTCTCGGATTCGGGATCACCAGCGGACCGGGACCGTGCGCAGGCCGCCGACGGCCAGCCCTTCCACGCGCTCCAGCTCCGCCGGGCTCACGGCCAGCTCCAGCGACGGCAGCCTGCGCAGCAGCACCTCCAGCACGACCTGCAGCTCGGTGCGGGCCAGCGCCTGGCCCAGGCAGGAGTGCGCGCCGGCGCCGAACGCCAGGTGCGGGTTGGGCTTGCGGGCCAGGTCCATCTCGTCGGCCGCGTCGAAGACGCTCTCGTCGCGGTTGGCCGCGGCCATGCTGCACACCACGGTGGTGCCGCGCGGCAGCGCCGTGCCGCCGACCTCGATCCCCTCGGACAGGTAACGCGGCAGGCCGAAGCCGGAGTTGGCGTCCATGCGCAGCGACTCCTCCACCGCGGTACGGATCAGCGACGGGTCCTCCAGCAGCCGCTCCCACCGGGTGCGGTCGGCCAGCAGCATGGCGACCATCTTGCCGATCATGTTGGCCGTGGTCTCGTGCCCGGCCACCAGCAGCCCCATCCCGGTGACCAGCACCTGGAGCTCCGACAGCCCGCCCTCCTCGGGGCCGCCGGCCGCGATCAGCTCGCTCAGCAGGTCGTCGCCCGGCTCGGCGCGCTTGGCCGCGAGGTGGGCCGACATGTACTGGAAGAACTCGTGCTGGGCCGCGTCGATCTCGGCCTTCTCGTAGCGGGTCAGGTTGAGCAACGTGTCGGACCAGTACGAGAACCGCTCCCGGTCCTCGGCGGGCACGCCCAGCATGTCGCAGATCACGTACACCGGCAGCGGGAAGCCCAGGTCGGCCCGCAGGTCGCCGGGCGCGCCCCGCTTGACCATGTCGTCGACGAGCCGCTCGGCGATCTCCGCCATCGCGGGCCGCAGCGCGGCCATCCGCTTGGCGGTGAACCACTTGCCGACCAGGCGCCGCCAGTGCAGGTGCTCCTCGCCGCCGTCGGGGAGGATCTGCGCCATCTCGCTGTTGAACAGCCCGCCGTCGTCGGTGGCCGACAGCCGGGCGGCGTCGGGCGCGGTGAGCAGCCGGGTGAAGCGCGGGTCGGCGAGCACCTGCTTGACGTCCTCGTGCCTGGTCAGCAGCGTCGCCTGGTCACCGCTGGGCAGCTTCACGCGGGCCACCGGGCACTCGCCGCGCAGCTCGGCCCACTCCGCGGGCGGCTCCAGCGCCGCGTCGCTGGGGATGGGGTAGCTCAGATCCTGCTTCATTCGGCTTCTCCTCTGTGGGGATGGTTCCGTTCAGGCGAGTTCCCGCTGTCTCAGCTGGATGACGGTCCTTTCCCTCGTCTTCCTTCGCACGTTACCCTACAGATGTAGGAAAACCTTCAAATGTAGCCAGAAAGAACAGTGGAAGCCGTGGCTCTGCCCTCTGCCAACGTCCCCGGCGACCGCCGGGTGCGCCGCACCCAGGCCGCCCTGGCCCGCGCGATCATTCAGCTCGTCGAGGAGCGCGACCTGCCCCGCGTCACCGTCGCCGACGTGGCCGTGCGCGCCGGAGTGAGCCGCTCGACCTTCTACGACCACTACCGCGACGTCCACGAGCTGGCCGAGGCCGCCTGCACCGCGATGATCGACACCCTGATCGAGTCCCTGCCCAGCCCGCACCCCGGCACGGCCGACCCCGGGCCGGAGGCGATCCGGTCACTGGAGGAGTTCTTCACCAGCCTGGCCGAGCACGCCGGCCTCTACCGCGCCCTGCTCGGCCCGCAGGGCAGCGCCCGCGTCTGCGACCACATCCGCCGCCGCATCATCTCGGCCATCCAGAAGCACCTGCAGCCGCCCACGCCCCCGGGGGACGACCGCGTCGACGTCGCCGCGGCCTTCACCGCCGGGGCGCTCATCGGCGTGGCCGCCGACTGGCTCCAGCGCGGCTGCCACCGCACCCCCGCCGACATGGCCGCCCTGACCTGGCCGCTGGTCCGCGCCCTCCAGCCGCTGTACGTCCCGGAGCGCGCCGGTCAGGAGGAGTCGGGCCGGGCCCGCCACAGCAGGTAGACGAAGTACGGCGTGCCGATCAACGCCGTCACCAGCCCCGCCGGCACCTGCGCCGGAGCGATCACCGTACGGCCGAGCGTGTCGGCCAGGCTGACCAGCAGCGCGCCGAGCAGCGCGGCGACCGGCAGCACCCGGTTGTGGTGCGCCCCGACCAGGGCGCGCGCCGCGTGCGGGGCGACCAGCCCGACGAAGCCGACGACCCCCACCGCCGACACGGCCGTGGACGTGAGCAGCACCGCGCAGGCGAGCGCGGTCAGCCGCACCGGCTCCAGCGGCACGCCCAGGATCCGCGGCGTGTCCTCGTCCAGCGACAGCAGGTCGAGGTCCCGGCGCAGCCAGGCCAGCAGCGGCACCGTGACCACGAGCGCCAGCGCCACCGGGATGAGCTGCGCCGGCACGCGCCCGTACGTGGAGCCGGAAAGCCAGGTCAGCGCCTTGGCCGTGTTCCACGGGTCGGACAGCACGATGATCAGGACGATGATGGACGTGCACGCGTACTGCACGCCGACCCCGATCAGCACCAGCCGGTCCGAGCTCAGCCCGCCACGCCACGACAGCCCGTAGACCACGGCGAAGGCGATCAGCGCGCCCGCGCCCGCCGCCGCCGACATCGTCCAGATCCCGGCCATCGGCACCACGGTGAGCAGCGTGATCGCGCCGATCCCCGCCCCGGCCGTCACGCCCAGCACGCCGGGCTCGGCCAGCGGGTTGCGGCACACGGCCTGCACCGCGGCCCCCGCCACGGCCAGCGCCACCCCGGCCAGCGCGGCGGCCGCGACCCGGGGCCACCGCTGGTCGAGCACGAACGTCAGCGCCCGCCCACTGCGCCCCTGCAGCCAGTTGACCACGTCGCCGGTCAGCAGCCACCGGTCACCACCGAGCAGCCCCAGCACCAGCGCCCCCACCAGGAGCACGACACCGGTCGCGACCACGGCCAGGAAGGCCCCCCGCGACCGCGACGCGCCCGTGCGCGCCTCCGGCGGCCGCCGGGTCGGCCCCGCGTCACGGTAACGACGCGCCAGCCAGATCATCACCGCCGCGCCGAACACGGTGGTCACCACGCCCGGCGGCACCTCCACCCCCGCCTGCGCGCCCAGCACGGCCCGCAGCGCGATGTCGGACCCCAGCACGACCAGCACGCCGACCAGCCCCGCCAGCGGCAGCATCGTCCGGCTCCTGTGCAGCCCGGGGATCGACCGGGGGAGCAGCCGCACGATCACCGGCGCGCACAGCCCGACGAACCCGATCGGCCCCGCGATCGTCACCGCCGACGCCGCCAGCAGCACCGCCAGCATGGTCAGCCACAGGCGCAGCCGAGGCACGTTCACGCCGAGCACGGTGGCGGTGTCGTCGCCCAGGCCGAGGATGTCCAGCCGCGGCCCGGCCAGCACCGCCACGACCAGCGCCACCGCGATCACCGGCCCGAGCTGCGTGACCGCGTTCAGATCGGTCTGGACGAGCGAGCCGCTGCCCCACGCGAACAGCCCGGTCGTCTCCTGCTCGAACAGGATCATGAGCAGGTTCGTCAGCGAGCTGAACGCCAGCGCGGTGGCCGTCCCGGCCAGGATCAGCCGCGTCGTCCCCGTACGCCCGCCCGACGACAGCGCCAGCACCAGCGCGGCGGCGGCCAGACCGCCGATCAGCGCCAGCGCGCCGGAGACCGGCACCGGCAGCGCCAGCCCGAGCACGCTGCCCGCGACGACCGCCAGGTAGGCGCCCGCGCTGACGGCCAGCGTGTCAGGCGAGGCCATCGCGTTGCGCGCGATCGCCTGCAGCAGCGCGCCCGCCACGCCCAGCGCGACGCCCACGCAGACCCCGGCCAGCAGCCGCGGCAGCCGCGAGGCCAGCAGCACCCGGGCCGCCTCGTCGCTGCCTCCGAACGGCAGCGCCAGCAGGTCGAACGCGCCGACCGAGGAGGTGCCCTGCGTCACGTGCACGGCGGCCACCAGGACGACGGCCGCCAAGGCCAGGAGAAAGACCCCGGCGGTGCCCAGCCGCCGCAGCGGCGTGTCGGGCACCGCCGAGGTCAGGACTTCGGTGCTCAACCGGTGAACGCCTTGACCAGCGCGTCGGCGTACTGCTGGGCGGAGAGCGGCCCGCCGAACGTCCAGATGCCGTCGGGCATCCGGGTGACCTGCTGCTTCTCCACGAACGGCAGCGACTTCCAGATGGCGTTCTTGGCCAGGCCGTCGGCGAAGACGTCCTCGTCGTCGGAGGCGTTGTAGAAGAAGCGGGTGTCGGGGTCCTTGAGCACGGTCAGGCCCTCGACGTCGGTGGTGCCCAGGCCCCACTGCTTGTCGACCTCGCCCTTCCAGGCGTTCTCCAGCCCGAGCCGGCCGCCGATCTCGGACACCAGCGAACCCTTCCCGAACAGGCGGATCGAGATCGAGCTGCCCTGCTTCCACCCGTCGGCCATCACGAACGGCTTGCCGGCGCCGCCCGCGGCCTCGATCTTCGCCTTGCCGTCGGCCAGCGCCGCGTCGAAGTCGCTCAGCAGCTTGGCGCCCTCGTCGCTCTTGCCGACCGCCGTCGCGATCATGTCGACGTCCTCGCGCATCCGCTCCAGGTTGCGCGTGGCGTCGCTGCCCTTGGCCACCAGCACCGGCACGAACTTCTCCAGCTGCGCGGCCAGCTCGACGTCATCGGACTCCATGACCACCAGGTCCGGGTCGAGCGCGCTGATCGAGTCGACGCTGGGCTCCTGCCGCATGCCGACGTCCTGCACCGAGGGGTCGAGCTTGACGGCGGTGTCCCAGACGGCGAACCCCTTCACGTCGGCCGCGCCCACCGGCATGACGCCCAGGCCGGCCAGGATCTCGGTCTCGGCCCACTCCAGGCTCACGACCCGGGTCGCCGGCTGGTCGAGCTTGATCTCCTTACCCCGGCTGTCGGTCACGGTCACGGGACCCGCCGACGGCTCCGCGCTCGCCGGCGCCGCCTGCTCGGGTACGGGTGCTTCGGTCGTGCCGCAGGCGGCGAGAAGGGCGATGGCCGCGATGGCCGTCAGGGCACTGCGCATGGTGGTTCCTGTCATGTCGTTGCGTGAACGGTCTTGCTGTGCCGGCCGATCGGCCGGGTGGTCACGGTCCCGCTCACCGGGTCATGGCTGACCTCGATGCGGATCCCGTACGTGTCACTGAGCAGGTCCTCGGTGAGGACCCGCGCGGGCGGCCCGTCGGCGCGGACCCGCCCCTGATGGAGCAGGACGACGTGGTCGGCGATCTCGGCGGCCTGGTTGAGGTCGTGCAGGACGACCCCGATCGCCACGCCGTGCTCGTCGGCCAGGTCGCGCATCAGCTCCAGCAGCTCCACCTGATAGCGGAGGTCGAGGAACGTGGTGGGCTCGTCCAGCAGCAGGACGCCGGTGTCCTGCGCCAGGCAGGTGGCGAGCCAGACGCGCTGCAGCTCGCCGCCGGACAGCTCGTCGACCGGCCGCTCGGCCATCGCCGTCACGCCGGTCAGCTCCATCGCCCGCGCCACAGCGGCGGCCCCGTCAGGATCCGCCGCCTTCCAGCGCTTCCGGTACGGGTGCCGCCCGTACCCGACGACGTCCGACACCCGCACCCCGCCGGGGGTGGGCCGGCTCTGCGCCAGCAGCGTCACCCGGCAGGCGAAGTCGCGCGCCGACAGCCCCAGCGCGTCGGCGCCGTCGCCGAGCGTCACCGCGCCGCTGTCGGGCCGGTGCAGCCGGGCGAGCGCCCGCAGCAGCGTGGACTTGCCACTGCCGTTGGGGCCCACCAGCGCGGTCACCAGGCCCGGCCGCAGGGTGATCCGGCCGTCGTGCACCACGGTGGCGCCGTGATAGCTGAGGCACAGCTCCGCCCCGCGGAGGGAGATCTCCTCGGTCATGGGAATAAGGTTAGGCTAACCTTGCTGGTCGCGATAGGGCGGGATGCCCTTTACGTAGTGTGACGCCCGCCGCATCACACCAGACCGGCTCGGCATACCGGCCCCATGACCTTGGAGAGCGGCTACCAAGGAGAAGCCGCGGCCCCGGTGTGGCCCGCCGGCAGCAAGCCGGTGATGCGGCAGGGGAAGCGCGGCGTCGAGGTGCCCTACGCCGGGACGATCCTCGAAGGCGAGCGTCTGTACGGGGACTCGCACGCTCCCCACACCGCTGACGGCTTCGACCACCTCGACCTGCCTGATGCATGCGTTCCGCCAAACCGCGCCTACGTCTTCATCACCCCGGACCAGCCGGGCCGCGATCGACCAGGCCCTCGGCCAGGGCACCGATCCGGAGCTGATCCGGCCAGAAGGGTCCTGACAGGCGACTTTGGAAATCCAGGTCAATGGCCAGGTGTTGGTATCAGCCTAAACCCCTTTTAAACGGCACTGGCCCCCGCCGGCGCAGGGATATCCCGGAGTAACGGCGATCTACGACTGAAGGATCCGAAAGAGCGAAAATCAGGTTCACATGGATCCTAGTGCAATTCAGGTTCGAGAAGCGGGCGGCCCAAGGAAGGCTTGCAGAGCATTATCGTCGAGAGGGGCGGGCGGTTCAGTGATGAGAGAATAGTCAGCTAACTCGCGCCCTCCCAGGATGAGGTCATCCGACAACTCGGCTCCCGAAAGGTGTCCCAAAAGCACTAGAGCTGATTCGCGCCGGCTTGTCTGCCATGCGAGGTCAGCCATGTGGGTGTCAAGAGCGTCAACCGCCCAGCCGATGCGTCTTGACTCTCGCCTGGGATCGAACGCGAAGGCTAGCCGATTATCACTCACATATGCAACAATCCTGCGCCAGCCGTGCCATCCTGGAATCTTCCCGCTTTGCCAACAGGCCACCATTGCCTCATGGCCTGCACTGGCAATTTTTGCCAACGTCTCCGGTTGGGCGCCCAGACAGCCGTCATTAACCTCTGAGACCAAAACGCCCTGACCCCAATCGCTCACAGTCGCAAGGCGAGGGTCTTCCGACCAGTCGCTTCGAGTGATGCCATCAGAGATGGGTTCGTATGCGTCCGGCCTCAACTTATGTGCGCCGATCAGCCTTCCTGTCTCTGCCGAGCTCGCACCGATGACGTAAAGCAAGCACGCTTGTTCGAGAGACTCTGCTCGGACATTCATCGCGGTGGTTCTTTCTATGTCTAGGCTGAGGTGCGGAAGCATAGACCCCGACCTCACGGAACCTACTCGAATCCCGGCAACTTACCGTGGTCGTGGGAATAAGGTTGTCAACCTTGCTGATCGCCCTACAAGGGATGCTCTTTGTGAAGCCTTCTCACGGACCAGACCGGCTCGGCATACCGGCCCCATGACGACCTCCGCGAGATGAACCTGGGCACCCATCGAACCCGTACTCCTCGCTGACCGATCCAGGCGGCGAGGTATCGTTTGCGGTCCTTCGCGTAGTAGAACGTGCGCGTCGCGGTCATCGATCCGCGGGTGTACAGCGCGATGTCACCTCTGCGGCTGGATGTCCAGTTCGTCCACGACCTTGACGTCGATCTGGATCTCGCTGTCTGCCGGAAGCGTGGACCTGGCACCTCGCCGAGATCCTGCCTGACCTCCTGCAGGGTCGTCTCCGCTTCGACCTCGATGCTGACGGTGCCCTTCTCCGCGTCGAACGACGCGCCCACGTCGCCTGCCCCCGGCCGCCCGGTCAGGGCTTTCAACGCCTTGGTACGCGCCGCCTCCACCTCTCGCTCGGAGATTGGTCAGGAGCGCGGCCTCCGATAGTGAGGTCAGCGGCCGGGGCGGAGCTACCGCATCAGGCGCTTTCTCGACGATCGACAGCAACTTGGACGGACCGTCCGCAACAACCTCACGGCCAGCCAGGTGACTCATCAACTGGTTGGCCAGGTGAATCTGCTCTTCAGGGTTTTTAGCGTGGCGAAGGCGCGGGCAGCAGCTTGTCCGACGAACCGGCCAAGTAGGTGAGCGACCTCCTCACCATCCACCTGCGTGGTCTCCACGAGATGACCAGCCTGACGCCAGAGGTCCGCTTGTTCCTGAAGCCTCCGGGTGAGTAGGGAGTCGTACAGGCCGGCGACCGGGGTGTCGTGCACGGGCGGATGCCTCCAGTGAGGGTCTTGCTAGGGGCGTTGGCCAGTCTGGCGTTCGTCCCCGCCTCACGCAATGCCTCATAGCAGTAGCTCCAATGAGACATATGGATTGCGACAAGACGGTCATATGTGGACGAATGAGATAATTTCCTGATTTGGTTAGACTCTGCCTGATTACTAGAACCTTGCGAAAAGTGGACCAGGAGGAGGTAGACTGTCCGGGATAAGGGGAAAGGCGGGAGCATGAGCGACCAGGACGAGGCGGACATTCGCATCTCTCAACTTGAAACGCAGTGGGGTGACGTTGAAGACGATGAGGAGCCGGTGGCGCCCGACGCCGTCTCACAGGCAGTGGTCACGGACACCGACTGGACAGCTGAAACGATCCTGAGTCAGTTGCGCCGGGGAAACATACAGCTGAATCCGAGGTTTCAGCGAAGAGATGCATGGGACCTTAAACGGAAAAGCCGGTTCATCGAGTCGCTGATTCTTGGCCTCCCCATACCTCAGTTGGTCCTTGCCGAGGATAAGAGGCGGCGAGGCTCATTCTTGGTCTTGGATGGCAAACAAAGACTTCTCGCGCTTCGCCAGTTCGCAGAGGGGTCGTCCTTTGCTGCACATGCGGAGGAGGAATTCCGCAAGTTCAGCCTTCGAGGCCTGGATGTGCGGACTGATCTCAATAGGCAGACGCTGGCGAAAATGGAGAATGATGCTGCCCGCGTGGAAGATCTGAATTCCTTTCTCAATCAAACCGTCCGCACTGTAGTGGTTCGGGCATGGCCGAATGAGGAATTTCTAAACCTGGTCTTCCTGCGCCTGAATACTGGTAGCGTAAGCCTATCCCCGCAAGAACTACGGCAGGCGCTTCACCCTGGCGAGTTTACCGACTTCCTTGATGACTACGCGAGCGAAAGCACTTCTCTCCAGAAGGCCCTGAAGCTCAGTGGCCCAGACTTCCGTATGCGAGACGTCGAGATCCTGTTGAGGTACTTCGCCTTCTCCTATTATCTACCAGAGTATCGAGGTGACCTTAAGAAATTCCTCGATGGGACGACGGAGAAGCTTAACGAGAAGTGGCCTGCAGAGGCAGCTGGGATCCGTGACGCAGCACTGCAGTGTGATCTCGCGATTGATAGCACAGTAGCTATCTTTGGTTCTGATGCCTTTCATAGGTGGGATAAAGACCATTACGAGAACCGCTTCAACAGGGCGATATTCGATGTGATGACTTATTACTTCTCCTCGCCATCGGTTCGGTCCGCTGCACAAGCACGAGCCGCTGACGTTAGAGAGGCTTTCCAGGACCTCTGTGATTCGGATATGGAATTTGTCAAGACAGTACAAAGTACCACGAAATCTATAAGTGCAACTCAGTATCGACTCCAGAAGTGGGGAGAAGCGATCGCGCCGGTTGTCGGCGAGGGGAATGTGCGTATTCCCTACTTGAGCGGCGATGAAAGAATCATTTTCAGGGAAAGCTGATGTCGTCCCCTCGATTTCAAACTCTTTCTGCGCGCCTCCTAGAATTACGTAGCAACCTTCTCCCAGAAGAGTTCGATCCAACTGGTCTGTACACAGTTCAGGTTCATGAGAGTGCGAGGGCGTTTCGCTTGCTCGCTCATGCCGAATTTGAGGCGTTCATCGAGGATCGGGCGCAGCAGATCGTCACACGTGCTGTTAGCGAGTGGCTGGGTCAGGGCACTATTCGGCCAAGCTTGCTTGCCTTGGTTGCTTTTGAGAGTAGTTTAGGCTGGAAAGAGACGACCATTCTTTCTGCTGGCGAGAGGCAAAAGAAGGCTCCTGACCTTTCCCAGCGAATCGATGCTGCACGAAAGACATATCTTCATTATGTTATTATGCAGAATAACGGCATTAAGGAAAAAAATTTACTGCGCATTCTTCTTCCGCTGGGAGTGCGAGAAGAAGACATCGATGAGCAGTGGCTGAGCGCTCTGGAGGCATGGGCGACAGCTAGAGGAGAACTGGCGCATAAATCAGGCAAGCCCCAGAAGCTGCTGGACCCTCAGGTGGAATTCATCACAGTACAAGAATTGCAAGATGGATTTAGAGGAATCGATGAGCTGCTCGACCTTTTGTGAGCTTCGCGATGGTGGTTACGGCGGAACCTATCTCTCTCGAGAATGGACGATGAGGAGGCCGGCGCAGGGAAGACGGTCGCGCACTTACAGCAGCGGCCGACCTTCACGTAGCTCAGTCTCCTCGCGCATCTCCCACACCGGCACGTCGGCGGACAGTTCTCCGGCTCTACCTTCCAGCCAGGCAGCGACCAAGAACCAATCTCCATGTCTTGATACAGCAGCCGGCGCAGATCGTCGTCGATGAGAATGTCGGTTACTCAGATGTGATCAGGCCGGTCACGTATCCCACCACTCAGGGCTCGCCTACGGTGCGCTGGATAAACTTGCCTCTCCTGTGAGGATCGAGTACCACATCGTCTCGGCCGCGCATCGTGACCAGGGTCCGGCGTAGGCGACTCGTGGAGGAGTGGTTTGGTACGTACGGCGAATCACGTACATCCCGCCGGACGCAAGCAACTCGTACACGATCGTTTGACACGAGCAGGTGTAGTCCAGCACCCGCGACCGAAACGGCCGCTCGGCCGTCCAGTCGAGCGGCATCGTCGGCAAGCCGACGCGTCCGGGCGGATGCGGGGCGAGCTGTGGGCAGTCCCAGTCGTCCGGGTCGATCATGACACCTCGCCCAGCATGGCCCAGACGATCTTTCCGCCTGTCTTCGGCCACCGATACCCCCAGGTGATCGCCAGAGTGTCGATCACGAGCAGCCCTCGGCCGCCGATTGCCTCCGCGTCCGGCCGGCACAGTTGCGGAGGACGCCGGCAGCAGTCCCAGACCTCCAGGACGACTCCACCGGCTGCCCGGTGGAGTCCTATCCGGACCCTCCGATAGGAGCTGGCGAGCATCCCGTACGCCTCAATCTCGTCCTCGCTTGGGTTTGAAGCCTTGATGCCGTTCGTGACCAACTCGCTGATCACGAGTTGGGCGTCGTCGATGAGGGTGTCGCGTCCCCAGTCCGTCAGCACGCACACCACATATCTACGAGCGAGAGACACCGCGATCGGGTGGACCGGCAGCTCCGTGTAGTTCTGTCGGGTCGCCAACGGGTTCGCGTTCATGCCGACCTCCCGTGACAGGCAGTGCGTCTAGTACGACTGCGTGAACTCTCAGCATGAGCTTCTGGAGCGTTCTGCAGGGCCTTTACCTGGCCTAATCCGGCGACGGAAGTAGACACGAGAATCCTGATGGACGTCATGCCTCCGTAGTTGTACTGTCACACTCAGTATGGACTTGGCAGGGTCTCAGCGACGTGTCTATGAGGAGTGGCGTGGACAACGGCATCAGTGACCAGATGTCTCCTCGGGCGCGCTTCGCGGCGGACCTGACGCGCCGCCGCAAGGAGGCGGGGATATCCCAGACTGCTTTGAGCAGCAGGGTTCGATGCCATACCTCACTGATCAGCCACGTCGAGCGAGGGCGTCGGGCTCCCACGGTGGAGTTCGCGGCGGCATTGGATCGCGCCTTTCAACTCGACGGACACTTCGTGGACCTGTTCATGCAGATTTCGCATTCCCCGACCCTCGGCTGGTTCGCCCGCTGGGTGGAGGAGATCGAGCCCCAGGCCGCCATCCTGCAGTCGTGGGACCCGCTCGTGATCCCCGGCCTGCTGCAGACGCCCGAGTACGCGCGGGCCATCTTCGCCACTACGGTCCCGGTCGAGCAGGTCGAGGAACGAGTCCAGGTCCGGATGCGGCGCATGGAGATCTTCGATGTCCCGAGCCCTCCGGTTTTCCTTGCCATCATCGACGAAAGCGTGCTGCACCGCCCTATAGGTGGTCCAAAGGTTCTCGCCGAACAACTCCGTCAGCTGCTGGAACGCGTACAGGATTCACGAATCACTGTCCAAGTAGTGCCTACCGCGACCGGTTGCGCGGCTGGCATGATGAGCGCGTTCGCGCTGGCACGGCTACGCGACGGAACGGAAGTCGTATCGGCCGATTCCGTGCTATCGGGTCTGGTCACCGGCGACCATGACTCAGTCGTACGCCTCAAAATGAGGTACGACACCATCAGAGCGGACGCCTACCCACAAGCAATGTCACTGCAGGTCATAGAGGATGCGGTAAGGAAATGGACTCCGTGAATCTCGAAAATGCGGAATGGCGCAAAGCGACTGCCAGCGGCGACAACGGACAGTGCGTGGAAGTGGCGACCAACCTTCCCGGTGTCGTCGCCGTACGAGACAGCAAGAACCCCCACGGCCCGGCGCTGGTCTTCACCCCTGGCGAGTGGAGGGCGTTCGTCGGCGGCGTTCGGGACGGCGAGTTCGACCTGGCCTGACCTCGGTCGGCTCCTGGAAGCTCGACCAGGCCCACGTCAACTCCAGTCCCGCGCCCCAGCGGGTCGCGTAGGCCCTGGTCGCGACTTCAAGGGGCCGGCGTCACGGGGCGCGATTCACGCCACGATCATCATTCCGCGTGGAGCCGCGCCAGGTGGTAGTCGAGCAACGCCGCGACCCCCTCGGGTGTGTAGTGCCCGACCAGGGTGGTGTTCACGATGCCCTGCGCGAACGCGTACAGGATGCTCGCTTCCTTCTCCGCATCCAGGTGGGCGGCGAGCTGCCCGGCGGTCTGGGCGGCCCTGATCTGCTCGGCGAAGAGGGACAGCAGGGCCGGCACCCCGAGCCGCATCGCCGCCGCCTGGTCGTCGTCCACCACCGAGCTCGCCTGGAATGCCAGCCCGATGCGGTTCAGGTAGCTGCGCTCCTCGTCCAGTGGCAGCAGCTCCAGCACGATCGCCCGCAGCACGTCGAGCGGTGTGGACTGGCGCGCTGCCACGGCCGCCACCCGGTCCCCGATCCAGACCGCGATGCGCTCCAGGGCCAGCAAGAGCATCTGGTCCTTCGTGGTGACGTAGTACTGCACCGTCCCCATGGACATCCCGGCCTCGGCGGCGACCTCTCTCAGGCTGACGCGCTCCATGCCCTTGTCGTGGATGACGCGGTGCACGGCTTCGGCGATGTGCCGCCGCCGGGCGTCGTGGTCGACGATTTTCGGCATACCCCGCCACTTTCTCATGCACTCGCATGATAAAGTCTTTATCATGCGAGTGCATGATAACCGAGGATGACGGAGGTCCGGATGCGGGTTGTGATCATCGGGGTCGGCACGTACGGGGACGTGGCGCCGTACACCGGGCTGGGTGCGCGGTTACGCGAGGCCGGCCGGGCACGAGGTGACCATCGCCGCGCACGAGCCGTACGCGAAGCTGGTGACCGATGGTGGCCTGGAGCATCTGCCACTTCCCGGGGACCCGCTCACCGCGCTGACCGGCCGCTTGTCCATCAGCGCCTTCAAGGAGTACGGCGAGCAACTCGTGGAGGGCCTGGCCGGGATCGCCGAGCGGGACGCCGACCTGCTGCTGCTCGGCGTGGCGGGCGCGCCGGGCCTTCACGTCGCCGAGGCGATGGGCGTGCCGAGTATGGGAGTGCACCTGCAGCCGATCGAGCCTACGGGGGACTTTCCGCCGGTCCTGAGCCTCTTCCAACGGTCGCTCGGGCGATGGGGGAACCGCAGGGCGGCCCGGCTCGCGTTCGAGTCGCCCGTCGCGGGCCCGGTGCTCGTCGGGTTGAGTACGAAGATGCGGGCCCGGCTTGGGTTGCCCCCGACGACCCCTCGTACCCTCTACCGGCGCCGGGAGAGCACGCGCTGGCCGGTCTTCCACGGGGTCAGCCCGCTGGTGGTGCCGCGCCCGGCCGACTGGCGGCCGGGACTGGAAATCACGGGTTACTGGTGGCCGCTCCGGCCGCGGGGCTGGCAGCCGGATCCGGTGCTGCGCGACTTCCTGACATCGGGGCCCGCACCGGCCTTCGTCGGCTTCGGCAGCCTGGCGGGCGCGCGGGCCGAGAAGTACACGGAGCTAGCCGTGCGGGCGCTGCGGCGGGCCGGGTTGCGCGGCGTGTTGCAGACCGGCCTGCGGGGGCGCATGTCGGATGACGTGCTGGGGGTCGGCGACGTGCCGCACGACTGGTTGTTCCCCCGGGTGACCGCCGTCGCCCACCACTGCGGCGGCGGCACCACCGCGGCCGGGGTGCGGGCGGGCGTGCCGGCCGTGGCCGTGCCGGTCATGAATGACCAGCCGTTCTGGGCGTCCAGGCTGATGGCGCTCGGAGTGGCTCCGGCCGCGATCCCGTTCCGCCGCCTGACGCCCGCACGACTGGCCGCCGCGCTCTCCGCAGCGGTCACCGACCCGGCCTACCGGCAGCGGGCCCAAGCCCTCTCGGCCCGGGTCTCGGCGGAGGACGGCGCGGCGCCCGTCGTCGAGGCGGTGAACCGGCTCCGAGAATGACCGAGGGCCGCGCCCATGACGCTTTCTGGCGCCGATGACGGCTCGGCTGACGTACGGCCATCAAGGACGCCCAGAACACCCGCCCTGTGACCGACGGCCACCCGCTCACCATGAGCTCTGGCTACGGCGTCACAGCCCGATGTTGGCCTTGTCGCCCATGTACGAGCCCGCCTCCGGCCATCCCTCCTGGGCCAGCTCCACGAACCGCGAGCCGAACCCCAGCCCCGGCAGCTCGACCAGCGGCACGAAACGCACACCCCGGATCCGGTTGGTGTCGACGCCTTCGGTGACGACCCCCAGGGTGCCGCCGACGCGGATGACCTCGAACGTCATGTGGACGACGTGGAGGCCGCCATCCGGAAAGTGGTCGCACACGTACAGCAGCCGGCCCACCTCCACATCCAGCCCGGTCTCCTCGCGCATCTCCCGTACCAGCGCGTCGGCCAGAGGCTCGCCCGCCTCGACCCGCCCGCCGGGCAGCGTCCAGGAACGGGCGTCGGTGTCCTGATCCAGCAGGAGGATCCGTTCGTCCTCGATGAGGATGCCGGTGACTCGTACGACGATCATCCGAGCACCCTGGTCGACGCCCGCCTGCCGACCAGCAGCAGCAATCCGATGGCGGCCAGGATGCCGACGGCGATGGCCGGGACGAGCGCCCCGAAGCCCAGCCCGGCCGCCACCAGGCCGAACAGCGGCGGGCCGAGCAGTGATCCGAGGCTGCCCGCCTGGGCGACCACGCCGTTGCCGACGTCCGCGTGGTCGAGGCGCTCCAGCACCAGCGGCAGGGCGGCGAAGCCGAGGGCGCCCAGGAACCCGTTCTCGATGGAGACGATCGCCGCGCCCGCCAGCGCGGCTGACGGCGAACCGTGGTCGCCGAACAGGATCCAGGCGGCCGGGAGGGTGAGCAGCCCGGTCAGCGCCAGGGCGCCGACCGGGATGCCCCGGCGGAGCAGGACTCCCACGGCCAGCCCGCCGAGCGCGCTGAGCACGGAGATCGCCGAGGTCAGGGCGCCCGCGGCGGCGGCCGAGTAGCCCTGCTGCTCGATGAGGAGCGTGGGCAGGAGGACGATCACCGGGAGGGTCACCAGGATGGCCAGGCAGAAGGCCGCGGCGAGCACCAGCGGCCACCACAGCGCCCCGGCCCGGGGGCGCGGGCCGGCCGCCTGCCGTCCGGGCCCCCGCGGCAGTCGCGCCCAGAGGACCAGCGCCATCGCCAGCGTCAGACCGGCGACCAGCGCGATCCAGCCGCGCCAGCCCAGAGCGGAAGCCAGCGCGCCGCCCGCGAGCGTGCTCGCCCCGAGTCCCACCGGGACGAACGTGGCCCAGATCGACAGGGCGGTGCCCCGGTCGCGTCCGGTGGCCAGGCGGACGACCAGCGCCGGACAGGTGATGATGATCAGGAGATACCCGATGCCTTCGGCGAACCGGGCGGCCAGCAACCAGCCGAAATCGGGCGCGGCCACGCTCGCCGCGCTCGCCGCCGCGGTCAGGGCGAGGCCCGCGACCAGCGATCGCTCCGCGCCGACGCGGCGTACGAGGTAGCCGGCGGGCAGACCGGCGGCGGCGCCGACGCCGACGACGGCCGAGATCACCCACCCCAGCTGCGACAGCGACAGCCCGAGCTCGCCCGCGACCTCCGGCCCGACCGGGGAGAACTTGCCGAAGCTCATCGCCGCGACGACCCCGCCGAGGTAGATGACGGCGATCGTCAGCCACGGGGTGCGCCGTGCGGACTCCCCGGCCGGCTCCGACGTGTCCGGCATCGAGGGAGAGTCCATCGGGCTCCTTCGCGTCGTCGCGGCACGTCTCCACGTCGATCATGGCTGTGTCGGTTGTCCGGTTCAACCTGTTTGCCGGTAGAGGTGATGATCTGACGGAAGGTCGGTGCGGCAGAACGGCCGGGGTGAACATCGTCGGTTCATTACCGGTACGCGGTGATGCTCCGGGTACGTCCGTGGAATGAAAGCCATCAACGTGTGTTTCGGCATAGATGTGGACGCCGTGGCCGGCTGGATCGGCTCGTACGGCGGGCAGGACTCGCCGAACGACATCCAGCGGGGCGTCTTCGCGGCTGAGGTGGGGACGCCGCGGCTGCTGCGGTTGTTCGCCCGGGAAGGCATCAGGACGAGCTGGTTCGTACCAGGGCATTCGCTGGAGTCGTTCCCCGAGCAGATGGGGAAGATCGTCGAGGCGGGGCATGACGTCGGCGCCCACGGCTACATGCACGAGAACCCGGTCGCGATGTCCGCCCAGCAGGAGGAGGACGTGCTCGCGCGCAGCGTCGAGCTGCTCGACAAGCTGCTCGGCGTCAAGCCGAGCGGGTACGTCGCGCCGTGGTGGGAGATGTCGGAGCGCACCATCGACCTGCTGCTCCGCTACGGGTTCACGTACGACCATTCGCAGTCGTACCGGGACTTCCAGCCCTTCTACGCCCGCCGCGGCGAGAAGTGGACGCGCATCGACTACGACCAGGACGCCTCCACCTGGATGAAGCCGCTGGTCCACGGCGAGGAGGTGGACCTGGTCGAGTTCTCCGCGAACTGGTATCTCGACGACCTGCCGCCGATGATGTTCATCAAGAGGTCGCCGAACAGCCACGGCTTCGTGAACCCGCGCGATCTCGAGGTGCAGTGGCGCGACCAGTTCGACTGGGTCTACCGCGAGCTCGACTACGCGGTCTTCCCCATCACGCTGCACCCCGACGTGAGCGGCCGGCCGCAGGTGCTGCTCATGCTGGAACGGCTGATCCAGCACATGCGCGGGCACAAGGGGGTGCGGTTCATGTCGCTCGCCGAGGCGGAGAAGGACTTCCGGGCCCGTTTCCCGTTCGAGGGGAAGGCGCGTCCGATCGACGTCCATTGAGCCGGGGGGGCTGTGCCGGGCGCGCCGCGGGTGAGCGGGGCGCCCGGCGGTGGTCAGGACGTCGGCGCGGGGGTCGCCGGCGCCTGGTCGGGGCCCTGGTCGGGGCCGTGGTCGGGGCCGTG
Organism: Nonomuraea sp. CA-218870; assembly: GCF_050936535.1. Classification (NCBI taxonomy): domain Bacteria; kingdom Bacillati; phylum Actinomycetota; class Actinomycetes; order Streptosporangiales; family Streptosporangiaceae; genus Nonomuraea; species Nonomuraea sp. CA-218870. The sequence continues at coordinate 2,883,059 of NZ_JBNJMN010000001.1, forward strand.
GTCGTGGCCGTGGTGGCCGCGCTTCTCGCCCTTCTCGGCCTTGTCGTGCGGGCCGTGGGGGCCGCGCTCGGCGAACGCCGTCAGGTCACGGATCGCGACGGCGGTGGCCGTGCCGCCCTCCACCGTGGCCCTGACGCCGACCTTCTGGCCTGCCTTCAGCGCGTCGATCTTCGCGTCGCGGTTGATCCTGGTGTCGGCGTTGACCGCGTAGTCCCTGGTGTAGCCGTCCTCGCTCTTGACCGTGACCGAGTCCTGGCCGACGGCCGTGACCTCGCCGTACTGGGTGGCGAGGGTCAGGTACGTGCCGTCCTCGCCGGGCACCACGAACTCGCCGTGGAGGCCGAAGCCCATGGGCGGGCCGCCCCAGCCGCGGCGGTCCTTCCTGTCGGCCTTCTCGCCGGACCGGTCCTCGGACGGCGTGTCCGACGGGGTCGCGCTGCTGGTGGCAGTGGGGGTGGGAGTGGCGGACGGCGGGGTCGAGAGCACGGCCGCGGTGGCGACGCCGCCGCCCGTGACGACGACGAGGCCGGTGGCGGCGGCGAGCAGCAGGGATCGGGGGAAGCGGCGCCGGGGCGACTCCTTCTTCGCACTCTGAGCGGCGTCGAATCCGTCTGGTCCAGTGGTCATCCTTGTTCCTCCCCGAAGGTGTGTACTACCACAAGGATGCATACGGTTACTTAAAGCTGCGATAAGTGTGTTTGTGCAGCTCAAGCTAGGCGAGCTGGGAACGCCTCAGTGGGATCGGGCGTAACGGAGGATCGCCGCGCCCGCGAAATAGGCCGCCAGGGCCGGGACCGGCAGGCCGGTGAGACCGTGGTCGCCGGGGCCGCCCACGGCGGCGGCGAGCAGGCCCGCCAGCACGCCCGCCATCCCGGCGCAGGCCGGCACGACCGGCGAGCGGCGCGGATCGGGCCGCGGGCCGGCGCGCTGCTCCACCGGCCCGAACACCGCCACCAGGGCCGCCAGGAACAGGGCCAGCACGAGCAGCCACGGCACCCGCCACGCCAGCCAGGCCGGCGAGCCCGGCGGCGGCTCCGGCAGCACGCCCGTCGGATACAGCGCCAGCACGCCGAGGAGCGCGGCCGTCATGTGCCACAGGAACGCCGTCATGATGACGGAGTTGACGGCCACCACGACGGTCCACGGGCCAGAGCGCCGCAGCCACCGGTTGGCCGGCTCGCGCACCCACAGGGCCAGCCCGGTCTGGGCGGCGGCCAGCGCCATCAGGGCCAGGGTGGGCGGGGCGGTGTTCTGCATCTCCTCGCCCGCGGCCGCCACCATGCTGATCGGATAGGGCCCGGCCACCGTCAGCGCCACCAGGGCGGCGAACCCGCCCAGGGCCAGCGCCGGCCCCGTGCCCCGCCAGGCCGTCAGCCGCCCGTCCTGCCAGGAGAACCCGAGCTGGTAGACGGCCAGCCAGGCCAGCAGGTAGCTCGCGTACCCGGCTTGGCTGACCCCCGTGGACAGCCGGGCCGCGTCACCCACGCCGACGAGCACGGTCAGCAGGAGCGGCACGTACAGCCCGTACCTGCGGTGCAGGCCGTACATGAACGGGGTGAGCGACACCACCGCCAGGTAGGCGACGAGGAACCAGAGCGGGATCGCCGCCAGCCAGACGGCGGTGCCGATCAGCCCGGGATCGACCCCCGCCGCCCGCGCCGTCACGGCACCCGCGGCGAGCACGGCGAGCAGGCAGGTGGTCGGCCGGACGAGCCGGTCCGTACGGCCCAGCACCCAGCTCACGGCGGTGCCGCCACGGCCCCTGTGGGCGTCGAGCGAGGCCGCCCCGGCGAACCCGCCGACCAGGAAGAAGATCGGCATCACCTGGAACAGCCAGGTCAGCCACCGCGTCCACGGCGCCACGTCCAGCACGCTGCCGCCCCGGAAACCGCCGTCGTACGTCACGTACACGGCGAGCCAGTGGCCCGTGATCACGGTGACGATGGCGACCGCACGCAGCAGATCGGCCTGGCGATCCCGGTGCGCCGGGGTCTCCTCGGCCAGCTTGCTGATCCGCCGCAGCGCTCGCATGGCCGACGACCTACCCCGTGGGCTGTGCTGTCACGCCGACGGAGTCCGGGGCGCTTCTCGGAGACGGTGCGCGGGGTGAGGCCGCTCGCGGGACGTCGCTCAGGAGCCGAGCGCGTGCCCCGTCGTCGCGTCGACGTGGTCGGGGATCTCGTCATGACGGTCGCCGACCGAGGGGGTCCCCGTGGGCTCGAACATGAGGATCTCGGCGCCGGCGGGAGCGGCCGGCTTGTGCTCCGTGCCGCGGGGGACGGTGAACACCGCGCCCTCGGGGAGCAGGACCGTGCGCTCCCCGCCGGGCTCGCGCAAGGAGATGCGCAGCTCTCCGTGGAGCACCAGGAAGAACTCGTCGGTGTCGTCGTGGACGTGCCAGATGTGCTCGCCCTCGACCTTGGCGACGCGTACGTCGTAGTCGTTGACGCGCGTGACGACGCGAGGGCTCCACAGGGCGTCGAAGGAGGCCAGGGCGTCGCCGAGGGCGATGGGTTCCTTGCTCATGCCGCACATCCTGGTCCGCCCGGCACACCCGGCGTGAGTGCTAGGAATAGCACATGTCGCAAGGATCCTCGCACGCTGCCCCCGCCGCGGGCCCGCACCGGGTCGTCGTGATCGTGGACGAGAACTCCAACCCCTTCGAGCTGGGCTGCGCGACCGAGGTCTTCGGCCTGCGCAGGCCCGAGCTCGGACGCGATCTCTACGACTTCCGCCTGTGCTCCCCCGAGCCGCGCACGCTGATGAGGGACGGGTTCTTCACCGTCACGGGCGTCGCCGGCCTGGAGGCGGCCGAAACGGCGGACACGTTGATCGTCCCGAACCGTCCCGACGTCGAGGTGCCCCGCAGAACCGCCGTGCTCGACGCCGTCCGGCGGGCGCACGCGCGCGGCGCGCGGCTGGTCGGCTTCTGCAGCGGCGCCTTCACCCTGGCCGAGTCCGGGGTCCTCGACGGGCGCCGGGCCACCGCGCACTGGCAGTGGGCGGACGCCTTCCGGGCCCGCTTCCCCTCCGTCCGGCTCGAAACCGACGTGCTGTTCGTGGACGACGGCGACATCCTCACGGCCGCGGGCAGCGCGGCCGCGCTCGACCTGGGTCTGCACCTCGTCCGGCGCGACCACGGCGCGGAGGTCGCCAACGCGGTGAGCCGCCGGCTCGTCTTCGCCGCCCACCGCGACGGCGGGCAACGGCAGTTCGTGGAGCGGCCGGTGCCCGAGCTGCGGGACGAGTCCCTGGCACCCGTCCTCGCCTGGGCCCAGGAGCGTCTGGACGGCCCGCTCACGGTGACCGGCCTCGCGGCGCACGCCTCGGTCAGCCCGGCGACGCTGCACCGCCGGTTCCAGGCGCAGCTGGGCACCACGCCGCTGGCGTGGCTCACGGGGGAACGGCTCGCCCTGGCGTGCCGGCTGATCGAGCGGGGCGAGTCGAGCTTCGAGAACGTCGCGCGGCACAGCGGGCTGGGCACCGCCGCCAACCTGCGTGCGCTGATGCGTCGCAAGATCGGGCTCACTCCGTTGGAGTACCGGCGCCGGTTCGGTCCGCGGACCGGCCTGCCCTCTCCATCGGGGACATGAGGACCCCGGCAACGCCCAGTCGATCCAGCCCACGGTGGGTGGGCCGGATCGCGGGGGCGTGAGCTCATGGCCGCTCGTCGGGCGGGGGAGCGAACTGGCCGAAGCGGACATTGCGGGTCCGGTCCCCGTAGGGCGGCTGAGGGCCGCTCTGCGGAGGCGCGGGGGGTCCGTACGGGCCGCCGCCGTGTTCGGGGGCGCCGTGGGGGCCTCCGTACTGACCGTTGCTTCCGTACTGGCCGCCTCCGTACTGGCTGCCTCCGTACTGACCGTTGCTCCCGTACTGGCCGCCCCCGTACTGGCTGTTCCCGTACGGGGAAGCGCCGTGCTGAGGAGTGCCGGGGTGGGGAGCGCCTGGGTGGCCGCTCGCGGGCTGGTCCGCGCCGTACGGTGCGCCGTGGTGCGGGGAGGACCCGTACGGGGCGTGCGGCGGGTGCTGGCCAGGGGCGGCGGGCAGCTGGTGCATCGGGTACGGCGACACCGGGGCGTAGCCGCCGCCCGGTCCCGGGGAAGGCGGGCCCTGACGCCTGCGGCCGCGCAGGACCTTGACCAGGATCAGCGCGATCACCAGGGCGACCAGCACGCCGGCTCCGATCAGCACCCACAGGAGGATCGGCCTGGGCGACTGGTCCTTGCCCGCGGAGATCGCCTGCTGAGACTCGGAGATGTACTTGGCCACGTACGGGTGGTTCGGGAACAGCGCCTGCACCTCGCGGAACTTGGGCAGCGCGTCCTCGTAGTAGTGCCGGAAGAAGTCGTTCAGCGCCTCGTTGTACCGGGTGGTGGTGAGGGCCTGGGCCGGCTTGACGTTCTTCTCGCCGAGCTTCTCCTTGACGATGCTGACCGGCAGGACGAAGCTCTCGTTCTCCGACGCCTCGCCGCCTTCGCTGACCGTGCCGGCGATCAGCATGCCGATGACCTTGCCGTCCTTGCTGAACACCGGGCCGCCGGAGTTGCCGTGGTAGGAGGGCGCCTGGGTCTGGATGTACGGCACGCCGGTCTGCGTGGCCCGCGTGGCGTTGTACGGGCCCTCGGTCAGCGCGGGCTCCAGCCTCGACTCCAGGCTGAAGAACGCCGTGTTGGTGACCAGACCGGGGAAGCCGCTGATGTAGAGGGTGTCGCCGGTCCGCACGTCGCCGTCATTGCCGAGCGGCACCGTGGGCAGGTTCTGCTGCCCGTTGACCTTGAGCAGCGCGAAGTCCTTGCCGGGGTAGTTCTCGCCCACCGACACCAGCTCGGCCGGGACCGCCTTGGCGGTCTTGTCCACGCCGCCGCCGGGCAGGCTCTGGAGCACCGTGAGGCTCTGCTGCAGGTTGCGGATCTTCATGTGGTTCGTGTTGAACGTGACGAAGATCTGCTGCGCGAGCTTGAGGATCTCCTCGTCGGTCTCGATGCCCTGCAGGCCGCTGACGATCCCCTGGGCGTCCTCCTGGTTGAACTTGGCGAGCGCCTGCCGGGCGAACGTCTGCGCGAGCTCCGTCTCGCCGAGCTGGACGCAGTGCGCGCCGGTGACCATGTAGCCGTCGGGGGTCACCCACCAGCCCGTGCACATGCCGCCGACCTCGGCCTCGACCGTGCGCTCAGGGGCGCTCACGCCCAGGTAGGTGTCCACGTCGGCGGCGATCCGCTGGAAGATCCACTTGGCGATGCTGCGCTCGTCCGCGGAGATCTTGCCGGAGGTGACGGCGTCCGTGGCCTGCTGGACGAGCCGGTTGAACGCGGCCTGGTTGAGCACGCTGGACGGCACGGCCACCGTGCCGGTGTAGGTGAGGCTGGTCAGCTGCACGGCGGGCTGGGTACGGGCGGCGAGCCAGGTGCCGACCGGGATGTCGGGGCGTTCGTCGGCCCCCTCGTCGGCGGCGGCCGGCAGGGCCGGCATCGTGACCGCCATGATGACCGCCGCGACCGCAGCGATCCACTTCTTCCTACGTTTTCCACTCACAACGGGCCATGGTGTGGGACGGCTCTTGTACCTGACTTGGAGCCGAATGGCACCTTATGTCCCCAGCGTGACGGCCTCGGGCCCCGGAGGCGGACGGGGCCGATGGGCTCGCGTGACGCGGCCCGCGGGGGTGCCGGATACTATCCGGCGGTCACGTGGTGACCGTCCGGTCGCGTAGCAGGAAATGGCCGACGCCGTTGGCGTGCAGGTAGGCGTGGAACTTCAGCGCCTTGGACTCGGCCGTCCTGTCCGTGGTGACGATCGTGGTGACCACATAGTTCTTCGACGGGTGCGTGAGGATCTGCCCGTACGCGAACGTGCGGAAGGTCATGTCCCGGCGCGTGTTCACCGCGGACGAGTCCAGCTTCGCCAGCCGCGCGGCCGCGGCCTTGGCGGCCTTCTCCGAGGGGAACGCCATCGCGACCTGCACCGCCTTGAGATGCCCCCGGTAGGCCGTGTAGGCGACCTGGATGGCCCGCCGGCACTTGTTCCCTGCCAGCACGCCGCGGCCGTCGACCGGATCGCACGTCTCGTACGTCCAGCCGCCGACCTTCTTGGCCGAGAACCGGACGCCCTCCCACTCGAACCGCCAGTCGTCGAACTCGGTGTGCGCGATCCCCGATCCCGCCTCGGGGCGGGCGGAGGCGGACGGTGAGTCCGTGGGCTCGGCGGCCGGCGTCCCGTCGTCCGTGGGCTGGTCCTGCGCCGGCTCGTCGGACTGCCAGGGCGCCGACGTGGGGAGCGAGGGCTTGGTACGGGGCTCGGCGGGCGCGGATCCGGCGCCGGTGGCGTTGACGTAGGAGACCACGCCGACCGCGCCCCCGCCCAGCAGCGCCACGGCCAGGCCGACGGACAGCCCGACGACCAGGCCGGTGCCGCGCCTCGGCCGCGGATCGAAGTCCTGCGGACCCGCGCCCACCCCGAACCGGTCCTGCCAGTGCCGCGAATCCCGCGGGTCCGCCCAGGACCGCGGGCCCGGCCAAGGTTGCGGGCCCGGCTGGTCGGTCCAGGGCTGCGGCTGGTCGGGCCACGCTTGCGGATGGCGCTGGTCGGTCCAGGGCTGCGGGTCTGTCTGGTCCGGCCACGGCTGCGGGTCCGGCTCGTCCGGCCAGGGCCGGGGGTCCTGCCGGTGCCGCGGGTCCGGCCAGACCTGGGAGTCGGGCCGGGGCGGCGGGTTCCGCGGCTCTTCCCACGCCTGCCGGGCGAGGGGGTTGCGCGGGGCCTCCCCGGCGTACGGGTTCTGGTAGGAGCCGGGTCGCCGGTCGACGTCGGACGGCGGGCCTCCCTGTCTCGGCTGCGGCCCGTTCTCCGGACGGCCGGGTCCCGGCGGTGACTGCTGTGCCTGGCCCCACGGCTCTTCGCGGTGGGGCTGTCGAGGGTCGGTCATCGCCCCATTGTGAGAGGGCGCATTGCCACGATTAAGACGACGTTGGAGAAGAGCATGAGAATGAACCCTCGCCTTCCTCTCCTGCGTATCCTGCCTGCCGTGCCGGTTGGCTCCACGAATAGTCGAGGCTGACGTGTTCGTGATCCCGGCGTGCCGGCGCGGGCCGGGCGGCCTGTCAGGTCTGGAAAGGTTTGGCTAACCTTATTCGGGAGCCGGTCGTCTCGTCGGCTAAGGCTGATGAGATCCTGGGCCGGGCCGCTCCCCGACGCCCGCACCCCCGCTGGTCCCCACGCAACCAGGAGAGACGTTGTCCGACAACCCCTTCCCCGATGAGAACGGCGTGCGGCAGACCCAGGGGCGGAAGGGCCCGCGCGAGAGCCCGGCCACCGGGCGGTGACCCGGCCCATGACCGGCCGGCGGGTCCTGTGGCGGGCGCTGACCCGCAACCGCCGGCGGCTGAGCGCCGGCACCGCCCTGATCAGCCTGCACCAGGTCTGCGAGTCGCTGGTGCCGATCCTCATCGGGGTGATCGTCGACCAGGCCATCGCCCCCGGCGACGGCGGCGCGCTGGCGATCTGGGTGGCGGCCCTGGCCGCGCTGTTCACGGCGCTGACCATGTGCTACCGCTTCGGCGCCCGCCAGCTCATGATCGCCATCGCGGACGAGGCGCACACCCTGCGCGTCGAGGTCGCGTCCAAGATCATGCATCCGCGCGGCATCAGGACCGACCGGCGGGCCGGCGACCTGCTCACCGTCGCCATCAACGACACCGGCAACACCTCCTACCTGCTCGACCACGTACCGCGCGTCGCGGGCGCGCTCACCGCGACCACGGTGAGCGCCGTCGCACTGCTCGTGATCGACCTCCAGCTCGGGCTCGCCGTGCTGCTCGGGACGCCCGTGGTGCTCCTCGTGCTGCAGGCGGCCACCCCGCTCATCACCAAGCGGGTGGCCGAGCAGCAGGAACTCGCCGGCGAGGCCACCTCGCTGGCAGCCAACCTGGTCAGCGGGGCCCGCCCGCTGCGCGGCATCGGCGCGGAGCGGGCGGCGGCCCGCCGCTACGACGAGGTCAGCGGGCGCTCCCTGCGGGCGGCCGTGCGCGCGGCCCGCACCCAGGGCTGGTACCTGGCCGCCTCCACCTCCGGCGGCGCGCTGCTGGCGTGCGGGGTCGCGATCCTGGCCGGGTGGTTCGCCCTCAACGGGCGGATCACGGTCGGCGAGCTCATCACCGTCATCGGGCTCGCGCAGTTCCTGATGGAGCCCATCGGCCTGCTCGCCGTCGTGCCCAGCTGGGTCGCCGACGCCAGGGCCTCCGCCGACCGCGTCGCCGGGGTGCTGGGCGCCCCGCCGCTGCTGCCCGAAGGTACGGAGGAGGTCGCCGGTCCTCCCGGCCTGGAGCTGCGGGGGTTCCGGTACGGCCCGCTGGACGGGGTCGACCTGCACGTGCGCCCCGGCGAGTTCGTCGGCGTGGTGACGCACCGCGCCGCCGACGGGGAGGCGCTCGTCAAGGTGCTGGCCGGGCAGGTGGCGCCGGAGGAGTACGAGGGCGAGGTCCTCGTCGGCGGCACCCCGCTGGCGCGGCTCGACCCGGCCGGCGCCCGCGCGGCGATGCTGGTGGAACCTCACCTCACGGACCTGTTCACCGGGACCGTCGAGGAGAACGTCACCGCCGGCGGGCCGCTGGACGAGGCCGCGCTGGCGGCCTCGGCGGCCGGTGAGGTCGTCTCCGCCCACCCGGCCGGCCTCGCGCACGTGGTCTCCGAGCGCGGCGCCGGCCTGTCCGGCGGGCAGCGGCAGCGCCTGGCGCTGGCCCGCGCGCTGACGGCGCGCCCGCCGATCCTCGTGATGCACGACCCGACCACCGCCGTCGACGCGGTGACCGAGCACGAGATCGCCCGAGGGCTGCGCGACCTCCGTCGCGCCGGGGAGTTCACCACCGTGGTGGTGACCAGCAGTCCGGCGCTGCTCGCCATGACGGACCGGGTCGTGGTCCTCGACGACGGCCGGGTCGCAGCCGAGGGGACGCACGCCGGGCTGGCCGTCACCGACGACGACTACAACCGGGCGGTGCTGCGATGACGACCTCCGACAAGTCGCCCGACCCCGGCGCGGGGGGCGGGGGTGACAGGCTGCCGGTCGCCGACGCGCGCAGGACGTGGGCGTGGCTGCGCCGGGAGCTGCGCGCGCGGTGGGTGGCGGCCACGCTCGCCGTGCTGGTGGGCGCCGTGGGCGCCGCCGCGTCGGTGGTGCCCGTGTACGTGCTCGGCACGCTCGTCGACCTGGTCGACGAGGGCGCTCCGGGGTCGGCGATCGTCCCCGTCGCGCTGGTGATCCTGGCCGGGGCGCTCATCGGCGGGCTGGCCACCGGTCCGGCCATGTACCTGGTCAGCCGCGTGTGCGAGCAGATGCTGGCGGACCTGCGGGAGCGTACGGTGGCGCGGGCGTTGTCGCTGCCCGTGACGGCCTTGGAACGGTTCGGCAAGGGAGACCTGCTGTCGCGGGTGAGCACCGACACGGCCGCGATCGGCAAGGCGGCCTCCACCGTCGTGCCCGCCATGATCTCCTCGTTCCTGCTGGGCGTGGTCAGCGTCGGCGCGATGGCGGGGCTCGACTGGCGGCTCGGGCTGGCCGGCGCGGTCGCGATCCCGCTCTACGCCCTGGGGCTGCGCTGGTACCTGCCGAGGGCCGCGCCGAAGTACGCCGCGGAGCGCCGGGCGGTCGCGGACAACTCGCAGCTGCTGGTGGAGAGCATGCAGGGGGTGCGCACCGTGCAGGCGTACCGGCTGGAGGGGCGGCGGCTGCACCGCATCGGCGGCGCCTCCCGCGAGGTGCACGACATCAGCGTGTCGGTCTTCACGCTGTTCACCCGGTTCGTCGGGAGGGTCAACCGGGCGGAGTTCTTCGGCCTGGCCGCGATCCTGGTGACCGGTTTCTTCCTGGTCCGTCAGGGGTCCGTGACCGTGGGGGAGAGCGCCGCGGCGGCGGTCCTGTTCCACCGGCTGTTCAACCCGATCGGCATGCTGCTGTTCACCTTCGACGAGATCCAGGCGGCGGGGGCGAGCCTGGCCAGGCTCGTCGGCGTCATCGACCTCGATCCCGGCGCGGACCGGGCTGAGCCGGCCGCCCGCCCGGTCAGGCGGTCGACGGCCGCGCGGGCGCGGAGCGCCGGGCACGCGCGGATCGCGTCCACCGCCCGCCCGGCCGGGCCCCGCGACGCCTCGCTGGAGCTGAGCGACGTCCACTTCAGCTACGACGGCTCGCCCGAGGTGCTGCACGGGGTGTCCATCAGCCTGGCCGCCGGGTCGCGGGTCGCGCTGGTCGGATCGACCGGCGCGGGCAAGTCCACCATCGCGGCGATCGCCGCGGGCATCCTGACGCCCGGCAGCGGCGCCGTACGCGTCGGAGGCGTCGAGCTCGCCCCCGACCGCCTGCGCGAGCACGTCGCGATCATCACGCAGGAGGTCCACGTCTTCGCCGGGCCGCTCATCGAGGACCTGCGCCTGGCGCGGCCGGACGCCTCGCCGGAGGAGGCCGCCGCCGCGCTGGCGGCCGTCGGCGCCCTGGAGTGGGTGACCGCCCTGCCCGGCGGCCTCGACACGGTGGTCGGCGAGGGCGGTCACGAGCTCACCACGGCCCAGGTCCAGCAGCTCGCGCTCGCCCGCCTGATGCTCGTGGACCCCCCGATCGCCATCCTGGACGAGGCCACCGCGGAGGCGGGCAGCCTGGGCGCCCGTACCCTGGAGGAGTCCGCCGCCGCGGCCACCCGGGGGCGCACCACCCTGATCGTCGCCCACCGCCTGACCCAGGCGGCCTCCGCCGACCGGGTGATCGTCCTGGAGCACGGCCGGATCGTGGAGCAGGGCGGGCACGCGGAGCTGGTCGCCGCCGGCGGCCGGTACGCGGAGCTCTGGCGGGCCTGGGAGGCGCGCACCCCGGCGTCCTCACCACGTCAGGCGGTGACGGGGATCGACCTCACCCGCGCCCTGCCTGAGAAGTGAGCATGGCTCACAGAAGGGCCGTCCGCGGGTGCCGCTGCTGCTGGGAGCGCTCCCAACCGTCGTCCTAACAGAAGCGAAGATGGCGATGAAAAGGTTGACTAGCCTGTCAGTTCGCGCCTAGCGTTCCTTGTGGGAGCGCTCCCGTGATCTTGTCATCGGAGAGCGTGAACAGCTCGATGCTGAACCCCTTCGCAGGCGATGGTGCCGATCGAGGTGCACGGTTCCCTCTCTCGTCCCTCTCTCGCCCGGACGACGGGTGTCCTTCCCGCACTATGAGGAGTAAGTGTCATGGCTGTGCTCGGCGTGCTCGAAAACGAGGTCATGCGGTTGTGGTCCGAGATCCTCGGCGTGGAGGTCACGTCCCCAGACCAGGACTTCTTCGAGCTGGGCGGCCAGTCGCTGGCGATGGTCCAGTTCCTGGCCACGGTGGAGGACGAGTTCCGGGTCGAGCTGCCGGTGGAGGTGCTCTTCGTCGAAGGGCTGACGGTCGCCGAGGCCGCGCGCGCGATCGAGGAGGGCTCCCGGGCCGGCGCCTCGGCCGGGGAGGGCTCTTGACCACCGTCGTCATGGTCACCCACGGCACGCACGGCGACGTGCTGCCGTTCGTGGGCCTGGGACGCATCCTGCGGGGGCGGGGGCACCGGGTGGAGATCCTCACCCATGCCCCCTTCGAGGGAGTGGCCCGGCGCGAAGGGCTGGAGTTCACGGCCATCGACACGGAGCGTGAGTACGAGCGGTACCTGGCCGACACGCCGATGCTGCTCGGCGCCGGCATGCAACGCTGGCGGCGGTTCTACGACGCCACCGGGCTGTTCGACCAGATCCGGTTCGAGTGCCAGGTGCTCAAGACCCGGCACGTGCCGGGGGAGACGGTGTTCGTGGGCCGCCACACCACGGCGATCTCGACGCTCTTCGCCGGCGAGCTGCTGGCCGTGCCGACCGCGTGGGTCGCGGTGACGCCGGTGCAGTACATGTCCGAGCGTCCCGCCGTGCACATGTACCGGGAGACCATGAGCGACCGCCTCGACGCCGTGCGCGCGACGCTCGGGCTGGCGCCGGTCGACGACTGGGCCTCCTGGTTCACCTCGGCCCAGCTCCACCTCGGCCTCTGGCCCGAGTGGTTCGACCGGGCCGGGATCGCCGCGCCGTCGCGGGCGCGCCTGACCGGGGCCCCGTACGGCGACGACACCTTCCAGGGCGCGGTCCCGCCGGAGGCCGAGCGCCTGCTCGACCAGGGCGCGGTGATCGTGACGGGCGGCACCGGCCGCATGATCCACGAGCGGTTCTACCCGGCCGCCGTGGCCGCCTGCGCGGCCGCGGGGGTGCCCGCCCTGGTCGTGGCCAGACACCGGGACCTGGTGCCCGACCCGCTGCCGCCGGGCATCTCCTGGTTCCCGCACCTGCCCTTCCACCAGGTCATGGGGCGGGCGCGGGCGGTGCTGCACCACGGCGGCATCGGCACCGTCGTCAGGGCCGTGGCGGCGGGGGTGCCGCAGGTCCTGCTGGCGCACGGTTTCGACCGTTCTGACAACGGCATGCGCCTGGCCCGGCTCAAGCTCGGGTCCTGGCTGCCCGAGCGGCGCTGGACGCCGGAGGAGATCGTCCCCCTGCTGCGCGCCGCCCTGAGCGACGACGGCTACGGCGAGCGGGTGGCCCCGTACGCGCTGGCCGCGCGGCCCGGGCTGCGGGCGGCCGCCGAGGCCGTCGAAGAACTGCTGAACGTCTGACCGCTACCTTCGGAGTTGAGCCATGCCTGTATTGGGAGCGCTCCCAAACGTGGTGCAGTTATTCCGGCGCCAGGCGGCGAGCACCCCTGACCGGGTCGCGATCGTCGCCGGCGCCGAGCGCCTGACCTACGCCGAGCTGGACGCCGCCGCGGACCGGCTGGCCGCCCGGCTCGCCGCGGCCGGCGCGGGCCCCGGCGCCCTCGTGGGGATCTGCGCCGCCAAGTCGGCGGCCTGCGTCACCGCGATGCTCGCCGTCCTGCGGACCGGCGCCGCCTACCTGCCGCTCGACCCCGGCCACCCGGCGGCCCGCGTCGAACTCGTCCTGACGGACTCGGGCGCGCACCTGCTGCTGACCGACGGCGACCCCGTCACCACCGCGGTCCCGGTGGTACGGCTGGACGAGGAGCACCCCCCGGCCCCGCCCTTCCCCGCCGTCCCTCCGGACCCCGCCGCCCCGGCGTACGTGATCTACACCTCGGGCTCGACCGGCCGCCCCAAGGGGGTCGTCGTGCCGCACCGGGCGCTGGCCAACCTGCTCACCGGGATGCGCGCCCTGACCGGCTCTTCGGAGGACGACGTCTGGCTCTCGGCCGCCTCGCTCACCTTCGACATGTCCGTGCCCGAGCTCTACCTGCCGCTCGTGACCGGGGGCCGGCTCGTCCTGCTCGACCCCAAGGCCGCGATCCTCGGCAAACGGCTCGCCGCGCTGATCGAGCGGGAGGGCGTCACCCACATGCAGGCGACCCCGTCGGGCTGGCGGGTCCTGCTGTACGCCGGGTTCCGCGACCCGCGGCTGACCGCGCTGATCGGCGGCGAGGCGCTGCCCGCGGCCCTGGCCAGGGAACTGCGGCCCAGGGTCGGACGGCTCGTCAACATGTACGGCCCGACCGAGGCGGCCGTCTGGGCCACCTCGTGGGAGGTGCCGCCGGAACCGGAGACGATCTCGATCGGCGACCCGCTGCACGGCGCGAGCGTGCACGTCGTGGACGACCGGCTGAACGAGGTGACCCAGGGCGAGCTCGCCATCGGCGGCGTGGGCGTGGCCAGCGGCTACCTCGGCCGCCCCGCCCTGACCGCCGAACGCTTCGTCCCCGACCCGTACGGCGAGCCAGGAAGCAGGTTGTACCTGACCGGCGACGTGGTGCGGCGCACCGGCGCCGGGCTGGAGTTCCTGCGCCGGGCCGACACCCAGGTGAAGGTGCGCGGCTACCGGGTCGAGCTCGGCGAGGTGGAGGCCGCCATGGACGCCCTGCCCGGCGTGGGGCAGTCCGTGGCGGCGGTGTCCGGCGACGCCCTGGTGGCGTTCGTCGTCGGCGACTGCCCGGACCTGCGCGGCCGGCTGGCCGAGGTCCTTCCCTCGTACATGGTCCCGACCAGGGTGGTCCCTCTGGACGCCCTGCCGCTCACCCCCAACGGAAAGATCGATCGGCGCGCTCTTGAGGAGACCCTGTGAGTGACGTGCTGGTGGTGGTCAACCACGAGGAGCAGTACTCCATCTGGCCCGCGGGCCGCGAGCTGCCGCCCGGCTGGCGGGCCGGCGGCTTCGCCGGGACCCGTGAGGAGTGCCTGGCGCACATCGAGACGGTGTGGACCGACATGCGCCCCCTGAGCGCGCGCGGCGGGAGGTGACGCGGACATGGAGCCCACCGTGGAGCCCACCGCGAGCCCCGAGGCCGTCATCGTGGGAGCGGGCCTGGCCGGCCCGCTGCTCGCGAGCCTGATCGCCCGGCGCGGACACCGGGTCGACCTGGTCGAAGGCCGCCCCGACCCGCGCGCCACCCGCCACCACGGCGGCCGGTCCATCAACCTCGGCATGTCGGCGCGGGCCATCGCCGCCCTGCGCGAGGTCGGCCTGTGGGAGGAGGCGCGCCGGCTGTCCGTGCCGATGCGCGGGCGCATGGTGCACACCGCCGGCGGCAGGTCGTCGGTCCACCCCTACGGCAAGGACCCGTCCCAGATCCTGCACTCCATCAGCCGGGAGGCGCTGGCCCGCCTGCTGGTCGAGCACGCGGAGAAGCAGCCCGGCGTGCGGCTGCGCTTCGACTCCCGGTGCGTGGCCGTCGACCGGGACCGCGCCCGCGTCACCCTGGCGGACGGCGACGAGCTCGCCGCGGACTTCGTGGTCGGTGCCGACGGCGCGTCCTCGATCGTCAGGACCGAGATGCAGCGCGGCCTGCCGGCCGCCTTCAGCCGCGAGTACCTCGAATGGGGGTACAAGGAGATCACCATCCACCCCCTGTCCGACGGCGCGCCCGCGGTGCCGCTGGAGGCGCTGCACATCTGGCCGGGCGAGCGCGGCCTCGGCGTGGCCCACCCCAACATCGACAACAGCCTGACCTGCACGCTCTTCCTGCCCCGCGACGAGCCGCCGGACCCCGTGTCCGAGGCGTTCCCGCACCTGGCGGAGCTGGTGCCCGACCTGGACGAGCAGGCGGACGCCGCGCCGATGAGCCACCTCACGACCGTGCGCACCGCGCCGTGGCACCACCGGGACAAGGCGGTCCTCGTCGGCGACGCCGCCCACGCCGTCTACCCCTTCTACGGCCAGGGCATGAACGCCTCCTTCGAGGACTGCCTGGTCCTCGACGGCATGCTGGCCCGGCACCCGCACGACCGGGAGGCCGCCTTCGCGGCCTACGAGCGCGCCCGCAAACCGCACACCGACGTGCTGGCCGAGCTGTCCGCGCAGAACTTCCTGGAACTGCGCGACGGCATGCGCTCTCCCGTACGCCTGGCCAGGAAGCGGCTGGACCTGCTGCTGCACAAGGCGTTCCCCGGCACCTGGGTGCCGCTGTACACGCTCGTCTCGCACACCACCGTGCCCTACGGCGAGGCGCTGCGCCGCGCCCGGCGCCAGGACCGGGTGGCCGCCGCACTGGCCGCGACCGGTGCCGGCCTGGGTATCGCCGGCCTGCTCGCCGCGCTGGGGCGGCGCCACCGGAGGAACCCCCGATGATCACACATCCGCACGACGACGCCCTCGTCCTGTTCGACCCGGTCGACCTGGAGCAGGACCCCGCCCCCCACCCCTTCGTCGGCGAGCACCGGGCCGACCTGCTGGCCGTCGTCGCGTGGGCGCGCGCCTACCTGTGCCGGCCGCATCCGGACCTGGGCCGGGTGGGCCCGGTGTGCCCGTACGCGCAGACGTCGCTGGACCGCTCGGCCTTCCGGCTGGCCGTCCGGCCGGGCGGCGGCCACTCCGTCGAGTCGCTGAGCGGCCTGCTGGCGCCCTACCGCGACTGGTTCCTCGACCTCGCGCCCCGGGGGAGGCCCGGCTCCCACTCGGCGACGATCCTCGTCCTGCTGCCCGGCATGCGCGACGCCCGGGAGGTGGTCGACGCCGCCCAGCGCGAGCTCAAGGACGCCTACGTGGCCCACGGCCTGATGATCGGCGAGTTCCACGACGGGCCGCCGGACAAGGCCGGGCTGTGGAACCCCGACTTCCGCCCGCTGCGGAGCCCGGTGCCGATGCTGGTGATCAGGCACATGGTGCCGACCGACCTGCCGTTCCTGATCTTCGAGGAGGCGCACCTGGCCGCGTACCGGGACCTGTTCGGCGAGCAGGTGCCGGGCCATCTGCGCAACCTGGTGGCCAAGCCGTGACCGCCCCCGGCTTCCCGCTGACACCCGCCCAGGAACGGCTCTGGTTCCTGCACGAGGCCGGCGCGTCCGGCTACCAGGTGAGGGACGGGCACCGGCTGCGCGGCCCGCTCGACCCCGGCCGTCTCGCCGCGGCGCTGAACCGCCTGGCCGCCCGGCACGAGGCGCTGCGCACCCGGCTGGCCGACGGCGGGGACGGCCGCCCGGTCCAGATCGTGGACGACGAGGCCCGCGTGGACCTGGAGGTCGCCGAGGTCCGCGGCGAGGCCGAGGCGCGCGCGGTGTGCGACGCGTTCGTGGCCAGGCCGTTCGACCTGGGGCGGGCACCGCTCCTGCGGGCGCTGCTCGTCCGGCTGGCCCCGGACGACCACGTGCTCGTCCTCTGCCTGCACCACGCCGTCTGCGACGGGCGTTCGCTGCAGATCCTCTTCGGCGAGCTGTACGCCATGCTGGCCGGGACGGACGGACCCGAGGCGCCCGCCGTCCCGTTCTCCGCCTACGTCGCCAAGCTGGGTCAGGCCGGTCCGGGGCGCGCCCGCGCCTCCCGTGACTACTGGCGCTCCCGGCTGGCCGGCGCGCCCTCCCTGCTGGGCCTGCCGACCGACCGGCCGCGCCCCGCCGCGCCGAGCGGGCGCGGCGCCCGCCATCGGTGGAGACTGTCCCCGCAACTGCGCGACGCCCTGATGGAGAGCGCGCGCGGCACCAGGACGACGGTGTTCGCCATGGTGCTGGCGGCGCTCGGAGCCACCCTGGGCAGGTACGCCGACCAGCGGGACGTCGTGGTCGGCAGCCCGATGGACGGCCGCGCGGGGCGGGAGTTCGGGCAGACCGTCGGCATGTTCGCCAACACCGTCGCGCTGCGGCTGGACCTCGGCGGCGACCCCACCGTGGCCGAGCTGCTCCGGCGGTGCCGGCGCACCGTGGCCGAGGCGATCATGCACGGCACCACCCCGTTCGACGAGGTGGTGGAGCTGGCCGGAGGCCGCCGCGACCTCAGCCACAACCCGCTCTTCCAGGTCATGCTCGTCATGGACCATCTGGAAAGTCCCCGGCGGACGGCCGGCGACCTGCTGATCGAGCAGTGGGATCTGGCCGCCCTCGAGGCCCGCTTCGACCTCACCCTGTTCGTCACCGTGGGCGACGACGTGGAGCTGTACCTCGACTACGCGACGGACCTGTTCGACGCGGAGACCGTGGCGGCCCTGGCCGGCCACCTGACCGTCGCGATCGAGGCCGTCGCCGGCGACCCCGGCCTGCCGGTGAGCGGCGTCCCGTTCGACGACGGGACCACGCGGGCCGGCGGCCCGGACGGGTCTCACGACGGGACCGGGCGCGCTGCCCGGCCCGCCGCCGCGACCGGGGCGTGGGAGAGCGTCGCCGACCTGGTCGTGCGCCGGGCCCGCCAGACGCCGGACCGGCCCGCCGTCCTGACAGAGGGGGAGTGCCTCCCGTACGGCGACCTGGTCTCGCGGGCGCGCGAGCTGGCGGCGCGGCTGGAGCCGTTCACCCGCGACGACCGCCCGGTGGTCGGCGTGGCCCTTCCCGCGGGACCGGACGGGATCGCCGCGATCCTCGGCGTCCTGCTCGCCGGCGCCGCGTACCTGCCGCTGGACCCCGCCCACCCGCCCGCGCGCCTGGCCGGCCTGCTGCGGCGGGCGGGGGCGGTCGCGGTGGTCGCCCGGCCCGGCGAGCCGGCCGGGCTGGACGCGTTCGACGGGGCCAGGCTGGAGGTCCCCGGCCCCGCGGCCCCGCCGGGCCGGGGCGCCGAGGCGTCGCGGCCCGGAGACCCGGCGTACGTGATCTTCACCTCCGGGTCGACCGGGACGCCCAAGGGGGTGACGGTGTCGCACGGCGCCGTCG
Source organism: Nonomuraea sp. CA-218870 (assembly GCF_050936535.1). Taxonomy (NCBI): domain Bacteria; kingdom Bacillati; phylum Actinomycetota; class Actinomycetes; order Streptosporangiales; family Streptosporangiaceae; genus Nonomuraea; species Nonomuraea sp. CA-218870. The sequence goes on from NZ_JBNJMN010000001.1 coordinate 2,901,163, forward strand.
CGGAGTTCAGCCGCTCGTTCGTCGACGCGCACGGCTTCGGGCCCCGGCACCGGGTGCTCATGCTGCCGCCGCTCACCTTCGACGCCTCCGTCGGCGACCTGTTCCCCGTGCTCAGCTCCGGCGGCGCCCTGGTCATCCACCCCGAGCCCGCCCGGCTGGACGGCGCGGAGCTCGTCCGCTTCTGCGCCGAACACGGCGTCACCGCCGTCGACGCGCCCGTGGCGCTGTGGCGGCGCTGGGTCGCCGACCTGGCCGCGACCGGCGTCCCCGAGGACTGGCCCGTCGAGATCATGATGGTCGGCGGCGAGGAGGTGCCGGTCGAGGACGCGCGCGCCTGGCAGCGCGTGACCCGCGGCAGGTGCGCCCTGTTCAACCACTACGGCCCCACCGAGGCCACCGTCTGCGCCACCGTCCACCGCGTCGACGGCACGGACGACCTCGGCGGCCTGGGCCGGGTGCCGATCGGCACGCCGCTGCCGCACGTGCGCGCCCGCGTCCTGGACCGGGCGGGCCACGCGGTGCCGGCGGGCGGCGTGGGCGAGCTGCACCTGGGCGGGGCGGGCCTCGCCGACGGGTACGCCGGTGAGCCGGCGCTGACCGCGGCGGCCTTCGTCCCCGACCCCGACGGGCCGCCGGGCGCGCGCCTGTACCGGACGGGCGACCTGGCCCGGGTACGGCCGGGCGGCGCGGTCGAGTTCCTGGGCCGGCGCGACCGCCAGGTGAAGATCCGGGGCCACCGGATCGAGCCGGCCGAGGTCGAGCACGCCGTCAGGGCGCATCCGGCCGTCACCGACTGCGCCGTCGTCGTCTCCGGCGACCACCTCGTCGCCTACGCCGCGACGGACCTGACACCGGCCGCGCTCCGCGCCTTCCTGCGTGAACGGCTGCCCGGATACCTGGTGCCGTCCGCGTTCGTGCCGGTCGCCGCCATCCCGCGCACCGCCCACGGCAAGGTCGACCAGGCGGCGCTGCCGCCCCTGCCGGGACCCGCGGGGGAGTCGCCCGCGACCGCCACCGAGGCGGCGCTCGCCGCGGTGTGGCGGCGGGTCATCGGCGTTCCCGACGTGCGCAGGTCGGACAACTTCTTCGAGGTGGGCGGGCACTCGCTGCTCGCCGGCCGGGTGGTGGCCGAGATCAGGCGGGAGCTCGGCGCGGACGTGGCCCTGCGCGCGGTCCTGGAGACGGCCGACCTGGCCGAGCTCGCCGCCGCCGTGGACCACGGCGGCGGCGAGCCGGAGCACCTGGACCTCGCCTCGCTCGCCGTCCTGCCGTCCGACCTCACGGTACGGCCGAGACCCGCGCGCCCGGCCCGGCGCACCAGGGCCATCCTGCTGACCGGCGCCACCGGCTTCCTCGGCGCCCACCTGGTCGGCGAACTGCTGGCCCGCACCGGCGCCGAGATCATCTGCCTGGTCCGGGCCTCCGGCGATCGCCAGGCGGAGGAGCGCGTGCTGGGCAACCTGCGCGCGTACGGGCTCGACGCCTCGCCGGGCAGGGTGCGCGGGCTGGCCGGCGACCTGACCGCGGCCCGGTTCGGCCTGGACCGGGAGCGGTTCGCCGAGCTGGCCGGCGCCGTGGACGTGATCTGCCACAACGGCGGGCAGGTCAACTTCTACGAGAGCCTGCACCGCATGCTGCCGGTCAACGTCGGCGGCACCGTCGAAGCGCTGCGGCTGGCCGGGCTCGGCGGCGCCCGGCTGCACTTCGTCTCCACCCTCGGCGTCTTCCTCGGCTCGGCCCACCGGGGCCGGGTGGTGACCGAGACGACCGCCCCGGACGACCCGGCCGGCCTGGAGACGGGCTACGACCAGAGCAAGTGGGTGGCCGACCGGCTGGTGCGCCTGGCCCGCGACGAGGGGATGGCGGTCGTGGTGCACCGGCCGGCGCGCGTCAGCGGGCACAGCCGGAGCGGCGCGGGCAACCCGGACGACTACTTCGCCCGTCTGCTGGCCACGTGCGTCCGCCTGAACATGGCGCCCGACCTGCCGCTCGAGGAGGACCTGTCGCCCGTGGACCACGTCGCGGCGGGCATCGCCCACCTGATCACCGATCCGGACACGGCCGGCGACTTCCACTACTTCAACGGCGCGACGATCTCCTACCGGGAGATCGCCGAGGCGCTCGGCGCGGACCTCGTACCGTGGGACACCTGGCGGGCGCACGCCGCCGGCCTGGGCGCGGACAGCCCGATGGCGCCGTTCGCCTCGGTGCTGGACGTGCCGGCCCCGCAGCCCCGGCGGCCCGTCTTCGACTGCGGCCGCACCGAGCGGGCCCTGGCCCGCGCCGGGCTCGTGTGCCCGCCCGCCGACGGCGCCCTCATCCGGCGCTACGCCGGCCGCCTGGCCGAGGCGGTGCACGCGTGAACGTCGTCAGGTTCGCCCTCATCTGGACGGCGTCGCTGCTGTCGTCGGTCGGCTCCAGCCTCACCACCTTCGTGCTCGGCGTCTGGGTGTACCAGACCACCGAGTCGCCGACGCAGTTCGCGCTGGTCGTGCTCTGCGGCATGCTCCCCGGCATCCTCATCGGGCCGTTCGCCGGGGTGGTCGTCGACCGGTTCGACCGGCGCGCGGTGATGATCGTGACCGACTGCCTGGCGGCGTTGTCCACGGCCGGCCTCGCCGTGCTGATCTGGACGGGGTCGCTGGCCGTGTGGCACGTCGCGCTGGCGGGAGCCGTCAGCGGCGCCTGCGGCGTCTTCCACCTCACCGCCTACCAGGCCATGACCCCGCTGCTGATCCCCGAACGGCACCTGGGCCGCGCCAACGGGCTCATGCACCTGTCCACCGGTGTCCAGATCGCCGCGCCCGTCCTCGGGGCCACGCTCCTGGCCACGGTCGGGACGGCGGGGGTGGTGGCGATCGACCTCGGCACGTTCGGCGTCGCGATGATGGCGCTGCTGCTGATCCGGCTGCCCGCGGCGGTGCTGCGGCCCAACGCCGCCGTCACCGAGAGGCCCGCCGTGCTGGAGGATCTCGGCGCCGGGTGGCGCCACCTGCGCGCACGGGCCGGGCTGACGGCGCTGGTGGCGGCGCTGACCGGGTTCAACTTCACCTTCGCCGTCGCCGGGGTGCTGGTGCAGCCGCTGATCCTGTCCTTCGCCGGCCCCGGGGTCCTGGGCGTGCTGATGTTCGCCGGAGGCGCGGGCATGCTCGCCGGCGGTCTCCTCATGGGCGCCTGGGGCGGGCCGCGCCGGAAGATCACCGGGATGACGGCCTTCATGGCGCTCGGCGGGGTCTTCCTCGTGCTGCACACCCTGAGCCCCTCCCCGCTCCTGGTGGGGCTGGCCGCCGCCGGGTTCCTGTTCACGCTGCCCGTGGTGAACGGCTGCGCGCACGCCGTCCTGCAGAGCCGCGTCGAGCCGGCCCTGCTGGGGCGGGCCATGGGCACCGCGCACACGCTCGGCTCGGCCGCCGTCCCGGTCGGCTACCTGCTGGCCGCGCCGCTGGCGGAGCACCTGCTGAACCCGGCGCTGCTGCCCGGCGGCGCGCTGGCGGGGAGCGCGGGCCTGATCGTCGGCGTGGGGGAGGGCCGGGGGATCGCCCTGGTGCTGTTCCTCGACGGCCTGCTCCTGCTGGGTCTGGCCGCCGTGCTGGCCGCGATGCCCGCCCTGCGCCGGCTGGACCACACCCGTTCAGTCCCGGTCCCCGTCACCTGAGAGGAACCTCATGCCGGTCGACCTGCCACCCGACGAGGTGGCCGCCTTCCGCCGGGGCGAGGCTCCGGCGCCGATGCTCGACCTGCTCGGCCTGATGGCCTGCCACGCCGTCGGGGCCGCGCGCTCGCTCGGCGTGTTCGACGCGCTCGCGGCCGGGCCGCTGACGACGGAGGAGCTCGCCGCGTCCGCAGGCGCCGACCCGGCCGCGCTGGAGCACCTGCTCGGCGTCCTGAGCACCACCGGGTACGTGCGGCGCGACGACGGCCGGTACGCCAACACGCCCGCGAGCACGGCGTGGCTCTGCTCGGACTCGCCCACCGACTACGGCCGGATCCTCGGCCTGTGGCAGGCCATCGTCGAGGAGCGGTGGGCCGGGCTCGCCGGCGCGGTGCGCTCCGGGACCCCGGCGGGCGGCTTCTACGACTGGCTCGCCGGCCGCCCTCACCTCTCCGAGGCCTTCCACGACCTGCAACGCGGGCTCGCCGAGTGGCTGGCGGAGGAGGTCGTCTCGCTGGCGCCGCTGCCGGAGGGCAGCACGAGCCTGCTCGACCTGGGCGGCGCGCACGGGCTGTACGCCGGGGCGTTCTGCCGCGCCCACCCCGGGCTGACGGCCACGGTCGTCGACGCCGCCGTCGCCGAACGCTCCGAAGGGCCGCTGACCTGGCGCGTCGGCGACCTGCTCACCTGCGACCTGCCGGGCGGGCAGGACGTGACCGTCCTGTTCAACGTGCTGCACGGCTTCGGCGCGGCCGACGCCGCCGCGCTCGTCGCCAGGGCGGCGGCCACGCTCCGGCCGGGCGGGCTGCTGGCCGTCATGGAGAGCGTGGCCGAGCCCGGGAGCGGCGCCGCCGACCGGGCCTTCGGCGCGGCGTTCTCGCTCAACCTGTGGCACACGCAGGGCGGCGCGCTGCATTCGGCCGAGACGATCCGGGGCTGGCTGGAGGAGGCGGGCTGCGCCACCGGCCCGTGGCGGGCGCTGACCCGCTCGCCGTCGCACGCCCTCGTGACGGCGACGGCTCCGAGCCGGGCGACGCTGCCGGAGCGGTCCGCCGCCGGGCGGTGAGCAAGGGGGCATTCCCCCGCCGTCCGCCCGTGCGCACCGGCGGTCAGGACCGGTCGGGGAAGGCGGGGCGGACGGCGGCCCGCCTGCCCGTGCGCGCGAGCGTCACGGGCAGGCGGGAGGGGTATGCCCCCGATCGGGGGTTCCTACCGGTAGGTGATGTCGGACGGGGAGTAGAGGCAGTTCACGCCGTCGGCGCCCTCGCCGATCTTCGTGGGCTCGCTGCCCTTGGGCACGCCGCGGTACTTCTCGCAGATGACGGCGCTGCCGTAGACGGTGATCCGGCTGAACCTGGCGGTGTCACCCCAGTTGGTGTTGATGCCGGCCAGCACCTTGGTGGAACGGGCGGTGACGCCGTCCATCACCACGTGCCGCTGGTAGGAGGTCGAGCAGTTGCCGCAGGCCCGGTAGAGCTTGCCGGCGCTGTGCACCTGGAAGTCGCGGATGGTCAGGGTGCCGGCGCCGTTGTGCTGGAACACCTTGTCCGAGGCCGACTTGGCGCCTCCGCCGTCCACCAGGTAGCGCGCCGAGGAGCTGGAGCTGCGGAAGGTCGCGGCGTCCTCGCCGACGTCGTTCCACCACACGTTCTTGATCGTGCACGAGCCCTCGCAGTGGATGCCGTCGCCGGCCGGGGCGTCGATGATGACGTTCTGGATGGTGCCGCCGTTGGCCACCACGAACATCGGGTCCTGGCTCTCGCCCTGGCCGCCGTCGCCGATGCCGTAGTAGCGCTTCATGCCGCCGTCGAAGAACGTGCCGACGTCACGGGTCACGGTCTGGTGGACGCTGCCGGTGTTGGACGGCCACGGGCCGCTCCCGTCGCCGCCGCCGCTGGTCGGCGTGACGGTCGGGGTGGCGGTCGGCGTGGGGTCCGGGTCGCCGCCTCCGCTCGCGGGCCGCAGCGTCCACTGCTTGGTGGCCACCGAGTCGCAGGAGTTCTGCTGGAGCACGGCGCCGGAGGAGGTGGAGTTGTCCTTGACGTTGAGGCACTTGCCGCTGTTGGCGTTGACCACCCGGTAGTTGCTCCCCGAGGCGGTGAACTGCCAGGTCTGCGAGGCGGCGGAGGTGCACGACTCCTGCTGCACCGCCTTGCCGGCGCTGGTGGAGGCGTCGCGGACGCCGAGGCACCTGCCGCTGTGCGCGGCCTTGAGCTGCCCGCCGCTGAGCGCGAACACCTGCCCGGCGGTGCCGGCGCAGGCGGTCTGGACGAGTTGGACGCCGTCGCCGGTGCTCGCGCCGGGCACCGCGGCGCACAGCCCGCTGGCGGCGTTGACCAGCGTGTAGCTGCCGTTGGCCGGGGCCGCGGAGGCGGTCCCCGTCAGCACGGCCACCAGCCCGCCGCTGGTCACGAGTGCGGCGGCCAGCGAGAGCGCCCATCTTCTTCTTCTGCGCACGGTGAACTCCACTTCGGTGTACGGGGGATGCCCCCGGATGAGGGAGAGGCGTCGGTGGCGGCGTCGCGGAGAGTCCTAGGTAAGCGCTTTCCCGGACGACGTTCGCAGTGAAGCACAGTGCGCCGCCGCCCGGGAAGGCCCAGGCGTGGGACCGCCCCGCCCGCCCGCTCTTCCCGCTGGTCAGGCGTCGCGGAGGCGGGCGTGAGGGGGTGGGAGGCGGTGAAAGTTTCATCCGGGGCGCTACAAGCGGTTGCCGGAAACGCCCAGGGCGTTGCGCGCGAAGCTGCTGGCAGCACCTGTCTCGTGCGGGCGGGTGGCGACGGTCTGAGCAGGTGACGACAATCGCTTGCATCGATGGCGTGGCGGGGGCCGCGAGCGGCGGCCCCCGTCAGCCGGTGGCGTTCAGCATGGGCACCAGGAACCGCCGCGCCACGGCGGCGAGCTGCTCGTCGTCGTCGAGGTCGACGAGCTCGCTGGGGGTCGACAGGAAGGAGGCGGAGATCCGTACCATCAGCTCGGCCACCAGGTCGGCGTCGAGGTCGGCGGGCACGTTGCCCGCGCGCTGCTCGCGGCGGAGCTGACCGGCGACGAACTGGCGGACGATCGCGAGGGTGCGGCCGCCATCGGTGATCATGGACGGGATGAGCAGGTCGGGCTCGGCGGCGATCAGGCCGCCGATCAGCGGGTTGTCCCGGATGGTGCGCAGCGAGCTCACGAAGCCCAGCACCACGCGGTCGGCTGCGGTGCCGGCCTGTTCGATGTCGATGAGGAACTGGTCGAAGTAGCGGCGGAACTCTCGCCGTACGACGTGCTCCACCAGCACGTCCTTGGTGGCGAACCGCCGGTAGACGGTGATCCGCGAGACCTTGGCCCGCCGGGCGACGTCCTCCATGGTGGAGCGCCGGATGCCCGTCCGGCTGAACTGCTCGTAGGCCGCGTCGAGGATGCGCGCACGGGTCTCGTCCAGGTCGCCGACCTGTTCGACGGCGTCGAGGTAGGCGCGCTCCAGCAGGGACTCTGAGTCTGTCGGGGTTGACGGCGACATGAGCGATGGCGATATGAGCATGGTCAGCGCGGATTCCACGACCACCTCCCAAATCGATTATGCCTATTGTGATGGTCCTCACAGTGTGCTGTCATGATGCTGATACGCAGATCTGACATCTGTTTCATCGTATCAGGTACGTGCTCTCGGATCTCAATTAGCGGCTCCCGACCAGGAGGAGGAACGACGGCATGGACAAACCCACCAGACGCAACCTGCTGAAGGCAGGCGGCGCGCTCGGCGCCCTCGGCGCCCTGAGCGCCGCGACCCCCGCGTACGCGTGGACCTGGTCGCCCAAGGGCTCGGTGGCGGGCACGGGCGTCGGCGCGGACCCGCGATGGGTGTGGGACGCGGAAGCGGACCCGCTGGTCGCCTCGCTGCTCGACCGCGGCGACGTGCCCATGGTCAACCAGCTCTTACGCAACTGGACCAAGAACGGCCAGCCGCTGCCCACCGGGCTCCCGGCGGACCTGCGGGCGTTCATGGAGCGCGCCCGGCAGCTTCCGGCGTGGACCGACCACGGCAAGCTCGCGACCTCGTTCAGGTTCACCGAGAAGCGGGGACTCTACCTCGGCGTCCTGTACGGGATGGCCAGCGGCATGATGAGCACGGTCATCCCCAGGGAGGCCCGCGCCGTCTACTACTCGCAGGGCGGCGCGGACATGAAGGACCGCATCACCAAGACCGCCAAGCTCGGTTACGACATCATGACGCGCAACGCCTTCGATCCCGACGGCGAGATGATCGTGACCTGCGTGAAGACCCGGCTGGTGCACGCCGCGGTGCGGCACCTGCTGCCGCAGTCCCCGCACTGGCCCCCGGTCGCCGACGAGGAGATCCCGATCAGCCAGGCGGACATGATGGTCACCTGGCACAGCCTGGGCACGACCGTCATGCAGAAGATGGTCGACTGGCGGGTGCCGATCCCCTCCTCCGAGTCCACGGCCTTCCTGCACTCGTGGCAGGTGACCGCGCACATGCTCGGCATCAGGGACGAGTACATCCCCGCGTCGTGGGCGCAGGCGAACTCCCAGGCGGAGCAGGTTCTGACCCCGATCCTGGCGCCGACCCCCGAGGGCATCAAGCTGGCCGACATCCTGCTCAACCTCGGCGCCTCGGTCGACGGCGCCATCCTGTCCAAGCCGATCCTCGGCGCGTTCACCCGCTACGTGCTCGGCGACCAGATCGCCGGCTGGCTGAAGATCCCGAGGGAGCCCGTCTGGGACTCGCTGCTCCGGCTGTCCTGGCGGCCGTTCATCGCCATCCGCGAAGGTCTGCTCAACCTCCCGCTGGCGCCGGAGACGTACTGGCTCTTCGACGAGTTCCTGCGCAAGGCGACCCTGCTCTTCCTGTCCGAAGCGAAGCCGATCAGGATCGAGATCCCGGAAACCAACCGGCCGTCCTGATCGACCACTTTCATCCGCGGCACGGAGAGGAGTACGGGCGATGACAGAACTGAGCAGGCGCAAAATCCTGATCTCGGGCGGAGCGCTGGGAGCGCTCGGCGCGCTCGGGATCACCGCTCCAGCGCAGGCGCGCGTCCAGGACTGGCCCTGGTCGCCCCGCGACTCGGTCGCGGGCTCCGGCACCGGCGCCGACCCGCGGTGGGTATGGGACGAGGAGGCCGACCCGCTGGTCGCCTCCCTGATCGAGCGCGGCGACGTGCCCGAGGTCAACCGCCTGCTGTGGGACTGGAACCGCAACGACCAGCCGTTACCCGAGGGCCTGCCGGCCGACCTGCGCGACTTCATGGAGCGCGCCCGTCAGCTGCCGTCGTGGGCGGACCGGGGCAAGCTGGAGACCGCGGCGAACTTCAACAAGTCCAGAGGGCTGTACCTCAACCTGCTCAACGGCGTGGGCGGCGGCATGCTGAGCACCGCCATCCCCAAGGAGGCACGGGCGGTCTACTACTCCAAGGGCGGCGCGGACATGGAGGACCGCGTCGCCAAGACCAGCATCCTGGGGTTCGCCGTCGGCGCGCTGAACGCCTACCGGCCGGACGGCTCGTGCGTGGTCGAGGCCGTGAAGACCCGGCTGGTGCACGCCGCCGTGCGGCACCTGTTGCAGCAGGTGCCGCCCTGGCCGTACGGCATCCCGATCAGCCAGGAGGACATGCTGGTCACCTGGCACACCCTGCCGACCTTCGCCATGCGCAAGATGCTCGAATGGAAGGTCCCGATCAGCGCCGCCGACTCCGCCGCGCACCTGCACGTGTGGCAGGTGACCGGGCACATGCTCGGCATCAGGGACGAGTACATCCCCGCCACCTGGGAGGCGGCCAACGCGCAGTCGGACCTGGTGCTGCCGCGCAACATGGGGCCGACGCCCGAGGGCGTGGCGCTGACCGACATCCTGCTGGACCAGCTCGCCGAGCAGACCAGCCCGTCCAGCATCAGCCGGCCTCTCTGCAACGCGCTCGCCAGGTATCTGGTCGGCGACCAGGTGGCCGACTGGAACGGCATCCCGCGCGAGCCGGTGTGGGACCCGCTGATCCGCTCCGCGTGGCCGAAGCTGGTCAGGTTCCGTGAAGGGCTCATCCCGCTGCCGCTGGTGCCGCAGGTCGCCTGGGTGATCGACGAGGCCATCCGGCAGTACATCATGTGGTTCCTCACCAAGGGCAAGGAAACCAAGATCGAAATCCCGACGACCAACCGCCCGAGCTGAGGAAGACGATGACGCAATCCACCGGCGAGGCGCCGGACAGAGGCATCGGGCGGCGGCGGTTCCTCGGGTACGTGCTCGCGGCCCCCACCCTGGTGGCCGCGGCCGAACTCGCCCCGGCGCCGGCCGCCGCCGCCCCGCTGCCCTCGGCGGCCCTCACCGAGCTGCTCGACCTCAACGACCTGATGACGGCGGCGGCGCTGCCGACCGCGAACCTCATCGCGGTCGAGGTCCGGCAGGACGGCACGGTGGCGTTCGCGCTGCCCCGGGCCGAGGTCGGCCAGGGCATCACCACCTCGACGGCCATGCTGATCGCCGAGGAACTGTCCGTGCCGCTGGACCGGGTGCGCGTCACGCTGGCTGACGCCCGGCCCGAGCTGGTGTTCAACCAGCTCACCGGCGGCTCGAACACCACCATCGCCACCTACGGCCCGATCCGGGTCGCCGCGGCCATCGCCAGGCAGCGCCTGCTGGCGACCGCGGCGGCCGAGCTCCGCACCGACGTCGCCGGCCTGACGATCGAGAACGGGACGATCAGGGACGGCTCCGGCCGGAGCCTCGACATCGGCGCGCTCGCGGTGAAGGCCGCGAGCGCGCGGACCGAGCGGGTCTCCGTGGAGCTCGCGCCCCGGTCGAGCTTCACCGTCATCGGCAGACCGCACAGCCGGGTCGACGCCCTGGACGCGGTGACCGGGCGCAAGAAGTTCACCATGGACCTCGACGTGCCGGACGCCAAGCCGACGATGGTGTGCCGCCCGCCGACCATCAACGGCACGGTCCGGTCGGTGGCCAACCTCGCCGAGGTCCGCGCCATGCCCGGCGTCACCGACGTGGTGACGATCGCCACCGGGGTCGCGGTCCGCGCCGAGACCTTCGGCCAGTGCGTCGACGCCGTGCGCGCGCTGCGGGTCACCTGGGGGCCGGGCACCGCGCAGGGCAAGTCCGACGCGAGCGTGCTGCGGGAGCTGGCGGCGGCGGAGCTGCCGATGGGTCTCAGGCCGCCGACCCCGGTGGTCGAGGGCGCCTTCACCTTCTACTTCCGCAGCAACAGCGCACTCGAACCCAACTGCGCGATCGCCGACGTGCGGGCCGACCGCGCCGAGATCTGGTCGTCGCTGAAATCGCCGATCGTCGCCCAGCAGGCCATCGCCGCCAAGCTCAGGCTGCCGGTGAGCAAGGTCACCGTGCACGTCACCGAGGGCGGCGGCTCCTTCGGGCGCAAGCTGTTCTTCGACGCCGCGCTGGAGGCGGCCGAGGTCTCCCAGAAGATCGGCAAACCGGTCAAGCTCATGTGGCACCGCGCCGACGACTCCCGCCAGGGCCGCACCCACCCGATGGCCACCTCGCGGGTTCGCGTTTCGTACCTGGGCGACACCGTGCTGAGCTACAAGCAGCGGCACACGAGCGTGTCCACGGACCTCGGCCACGGGCTCGGCGAGATCATCACCGCCCTGGCGGCGCGGCTGCCGGTGGGCGACATGGGGTTCGCGCAGACGTTCTTCCATCTGAGCCAGACGATGTCCTACCGGTTCGGGGTCAGCAGCCAGCTGCTCAACGAGACCGACAAGGACTTCAACACCGGCAGCATGCGCAACGTCTACTCGCCGGACGTCACCTGCGCCCGCGAGCTCATCGTCGACCAGCTCGCGGCGCGGATGGGCAAGGACGCCTACCGGTTCCGGCACGACTTCCTGCGGGACGACCGCTCCCGCGCGGTGCTGCAGAAGGTGGCCGAGGCCGGCGGCTGGGGCCGGTCGATGGCGCCGGGCACGGCCCAGGGCATCGCCTTCCACGCCGAGTACAAGTCCGTCAGCGCCGCGCTGGTGGAGATCGACTGCCGGCCCGCGACCGTCAACCGGCCCATCCGCGACGGCGTGACCGGCCCGCGCGTGACCCGGGTGGTGTTCGCCGTGGACGTCGGCCTCGCCGTGAACCCGCGGGGCCTGGAGGCGCAGATGATGGGCGGGATCATGGACGGCATCGCGCTGGCCCTGACCTCCAGCCTGCACCTGCGTGACGGCTACTTCCTGGAGGCGAGCTGGGACAACTACTTCTACACCCGCCAGTGGAACACCCCGCCCGACCTGCGGGTCATCGTCATGCCGAGCACGTCGGACGAGCCCGGCGGCGCGGGTGAGCTGGCCGTCGCCGCTTCCATGGCCGCGGTCGCCTGCGCGTACGGCCGCGCGACCGGGACGATGCCGACCAGCTTCCCGATCAACCACGGGACGCTCTCCTTCACCCCCAAGCCCACCGTCCCGCCGATCCCCCCGTCGCCCTCCGACGGCCTCGACCACGCCCGCTGACACCCCCCGCCGCAGCCCCCGCGCCCCGCAAGGAGATCCGAGTGCCCGAGCACACGTTCCGCGTCAACGGCGAGCAAGTGACCGTCAACGTCCCCGGCGACGTGCGCCTTCTGTGGGTCCTGCGCGACCTGCTCGGCATCACCGGGCCGAAGTACGGCTGCGGCATCAACGTCTGCAAGGCCTGCACCAGCCACCTGAACGGCAAGGCGGTCAACCCGTGCGCCATCCCCGTCGAGGCGCTCCAGCCGACCGACGAGGTGACGACCATCGAAGGGCTGGCGGCCACGGCCGGCGAGGACCTGCACCCCATGCAGCGGGCCTGGCTGGAGTACGACGTCGCCCAGTGCGGCTACTGCCAGCCCGGCCAGATCATGGCCGCGGTGGCGCTGGTCCGCCGCGTCGCAGCGGAGGGCCGCGCGATCACGGAGGAGGATCTCGACGGCCTGCGCAACATCTGCCGGTGCGGCACCTACGTGCGCATCCGTGAGGCCATCAGGGCCGGCGCCGAGGAGATGTGACGCCGTGCCCCCCGTCAGGGGCGGGGGGCACGGCGTCCCCGTGCGCCATTTTCATGTAAACCTAGTAGGAAATATTGACTTTGCTCTGACCGGGACCTAACGTCGAAGGCATGAGGCAGGGTCTCCTCCTGACCAGGCGCTCCCACGTGGATTTCTGCCACGTCGCCAGCGCGCAGTGTCGTTGATCACGCATCCGTAGCCGACCTTCCGTGCTCACGGCGCGGCCGAAGCCGCCCGCGCCCTCATCGACGACGTCTCTTCAGCCGCGCCCCCGGGCTCCCCGCCGGGGCGCCGCGCGAGCATGCCCTTCTCCCGTGAGGAGCTCCTGTGACCGTTTCACCCGTGACCGTTTCACCTGTGCCCGCCGGCCGGGCCGTGGAAGCCGGCCGGTTCAGGCGGGCGCTGGCCGTGCACGCCAGCGGCGTCGTGGTCATCACCGCCCAGAACGACGGCGTCCCCGTCGGGCTCACCGCCACCTCCTTCTCCTCCGTCAGCCTCGAACCGCCCCTGGTCTCCTTCTACGTGGACCGTTCCTCCACCACCTGGCCCCGGCTCGGCGCCGCCGACCACTTCGCGGTCAACATCCTGGCCAGCGACCAGGCCGACCTGGCGGCCCGGTTCGCCCGCAAGAGCGCCGACCGCTTCGCCGAGCCCACCCGCTGGCGGCCCGGCCCGCTGGGCGCCCCGCTGCTGCAGGACGTCTCCGCGCACCTGATCTGCCTGCCCTACGAACGCGCCGAGGTCGGCGACCACGTGCTGGTCGTCGGCCTGGTCGCCGAGGCCGACGTGCACCGCTCCGGCCGCCCGCTCCTCTACCACCAGGGCCGCTTCGGCCGCTTCCTGGCCCACCCCGACGCCTGAACCCCTGGAGAACCCCTGTGCCCACACCCACCCGGACGCGGGCCTACGCGAGCCCCGTCGACCACGTCGCCTACGGCCACTACGGTCCCGGCCGCCTGCACCTGTCACCCCAGTGGAACCGCCCGGTCTACCCGTTCCAGGGCCGGATCAGCGCCGACGGCTCCACCGGCTTCCGCGCCGAGCCCGGCCGCTACCACCTCTACGTCTCCTGGGTCTGCCCGTACGCCCACCGCGCCGCGATCGTCCGCAAGCTCAAGGGCCTGGAGGAGGTGATCTCGCTGTCGTACGTGGACGACGAGCGCGACGGGCGCGGCTGGGCGTTCCGTGAGCGCCGTGGCGCCGACCCGGTCAACGGCTTCACCCTGCTGGAGGAGGCGTACGAGGCCACCGAGAAGGGCTACGGCGGCCACATCTCGGTCCCGGTGCTCTGGGACCGGCGCACCGGCGCGATCGTCAGCAACCACTTCCCCGACCTCACGATCGACCTGGCCACCCAGTTCGAGCAGTGGGCCGGGACCGACGCCGACCTCTACCCCGACGCGCTCCGGCCGGAGATCAACAAGCTCAACGCCTGGATCTACCACGACGTCAACACCGGCGTCACCCGGGCCGTCCACGCCGTCACCGAGGCCGGCAGGGAACGGGAGCGGCGCGTGGTCGTCGCGGCGCTGGAACGGCTGGACGCCCTGCTGGCGGGCCGGCGATTCCTGACCGGCGACACGATCACCGAGGCCGACGTGCGGCTGTGGGTGACGCTGGCCAGGTTCGACCGCGAGCACAACCGCGGCCACCTGATCAGCGAGCGGGACCTGACCGGCTTCGAGCACCTCTGGGCCTACGCCCGCGACCTGTACCGGCGCCCGGCCTTCCGGGAGACGACCGAGGGCCTGCCCGCGATCTGGGACGAGCCGCACGGGCGGGACCGATGAGCCGCAAACAGGTTCACCTGGCGGCCCACTTCCCCGGCGTGAACAACACCACCGTGTGGACCGACCCCCGCTCCGGCAGCCAGATCGACTTCGCCTCGTTCGTCCACCTCGCCAAGACGGCCGAGCGCGGCAAACTCGACTTCTTCTTCCTGGCCGAGGGCTTACGGCTGCGCGAGATCAAGGGCCGCATCCACGACCTGGACGTGGTGGGCCGGCCCGAGTCGCTCACCGTGCTCAGCGCCCTGGCCGCGGTCACCGACCGGCTCGGCCTGGCCGGGACGGTGAACACCACCTTCAACGAGCCGTACGAGCTGGCCCGGCGCCTGTCCACGCTGGACCACCTGAGCGGCGGCCGGGCTGCGTGGAACGTGGTGACCACGTCCGACGCCTTCACCGGGGCGAACTTCCGCCGCGGCGGCTACCTCGATCGGGCCGACCGGTACGAGCGGGCGGCCGAGTTCGTGCGGCTGTCGCGGCGGCTGTGGGACTCCTGGCAGCCGGACGCGGTCGCCGCCGACCCGGAGACCGGCACGTTCGTCCGGCCAGGAGCCATCGGCCACGTCGAGCACCGGGGCGCGCACTTCTCCGTCGAGGGCCGGTTCACGCTGCCGCGCGGCCCGCAGGGCCACCCGGTGATCATCCAGGCCGGGGACTCGGGCGAGGGCCGCGAGTTCGCCGCCGCCCACGCCGACGTGATCTTCAGCCCGCACGGCAGGCTGGAGGAGGGCAAACGGTTCTACGCCGACGTCAAGCGCCGCCTGGCCAGGCACGGCCGTGAGCCGCACCAGCTCAAGATCATGCCGGCCGCGACGTTCGCGCTGGGCGACACCGCCGAGGAGGCCGCCGAGAACGCCGCCGCCATCCGCCGCCTGCAGGTCGGGCCGCAGACCGCGATCGCCTTCCTGGAACAGGTCTGGGGCCGCGACATGTCGGACCACGACCCGGACGGCCCGCTGCCCGACATCGAGCCGGACCTGTCGGAGGGCGTCTCCCTGGGCCGGGTGCCGATCAAGGACAGGGCCGCCGTCGCCGCCAAGTGGCGGGCGCTGGCCGGGGAGAAGGGCCTGTCGATCCGGGAGCTGGTCATCGAGGTGACCGGGCGGCAGACGTTCGTCGGCACCCCCGAGGGCGTGGCCCGGCAGCTCGACGCCTACGTGCAGGCCGACGCCGCCGACGGGTTCGTCCTCGTGCCGCACCTGACGCCCGGCGGGCTGGACGAGTTCGTCGACCGCGTGGTGCCCCTGCTGCAGGAGCGCCGCGTCTTCCGCGCCGACTACACCGGCGCCACCCTCCGCGACCACCTGGAGCTCACATGACGGTGCACCTCGCCGTGGCGCTGGACGGCGCGGGCTGGCACCCCGCCGCCTGGCGCGAGGCCCGCCCCGACGTCTTCTCGGCCCGCCACTGGGCGGGACTCGTGACCGAGGCCGAGCGGGGGCTGCTCGACTTCGTCACCATCGAGGACGCACTCGGCCTGCAGTCCACCCTGCCCGACGGCCCCGACGAGCGGACCGACCAGGTGCGGGGGCGGTTCGACGCGGTGCTGCTCGCCGCCCGGCTGGCGCCGCTCACCAGCCGGATCGGCCTGGTGCCGACCGCCACCACCACGCACACCGAGCCGTTCCACGTGGCCATCGGCATCGCCACGCTCGACCACGTCAGCGGCGGGCGGGCCGGCTGGAGGGCGCAGATCTCCGCGCGGGCCGCCGAGGCGCGGCACTTCGGCCGCCGCGGCCTCCCCCCGCTCGACCCGCACGCCTCCGACCCGTCGACCGAACCGCACGTGCGCGACCTGTTCGCCGAGGCCGCCGACGCGGTCGAGGTCGCCCGGCGGCTCTGGGACAGCTGGGAGGACGACGCCGAGATCCGCGACGTGACCACCGGCAGGTTCATCGACCGGGACAAGCTGCGCTACGCGGACTTCACCGGGCGGTTCTTCTCGGTCAAAGGCCCGTCGATCACGCCCCGGCCGCCGCAGGGGCAGCCGGTGGTGACCGCGCTCGCCCACTCGCGGCTGCCGTACGAGTTCGCGGCCGGCAGCGCCGACGTCGTGTACGTCACCCCGCACTCCGACGAGCAGGCCCGCGCCGTCGTCGAGGAGATCCGGGCGCTGTCGGACGAGCTCAGGATCTTCGCCGACCTGCTCGTCTTCCTCGGCCCGGACGCGGCGCGGCGCAAGGCACGGCTCGACGAGCTCGACGGGGCCGAGCTCGCCTCCGACGCCGCGATCTTCACCGGGACCGTGCGCGAGCTGGCCGACGTGCTGCTGGAGTGGCGCAGGGCCGGGGTCCAGGGGTTCCGGCTGCGGCCCGGCGCGCTGCCGCACGACCTGGAGCAGATCACCCGCGGCCTGACGGCCGAGCTGCGCGGACGCGGCGTCTTCCGGCACGCGTACGAGGCCGCCACCCTGCGGGGACTGCTCGGCCTGCCGCGCCCGGCCGGCCGCTACGCGGAGGCGTCATGAAATTTCTGGCCATCACGTTGATCGTCCACAACGACGACCGGTCGCCCACCGAGCGCTTCCGCGAGGTCGTCGAGAACGCGGTGCTGGCCGAGGAGCTCGGCTTCGACGGGTTCGGGGTGGGGGAGCGGCACGAGCGGCCGTTCATCTCCTCCTCGCCGCCGGTGGTGCTCAGCCACATCGCCGCCAGGACCTCCAGGATCCGGCTGTTCACCGCGGTGACGACGCTGAGCCTGCTCGACCCGGTGCGGGCGTACGAGGACTACGCGACGCTCGACCACCTGTCGGAGGGCAGGCTGGAGCTGATCATCGGCAAGGGCAACGGCGCGGCCCAGGCCCAGCTGTTCCACGTCACGCCCGAGGACCAGTGGGAGCGCAACCGGGAGGCGTACGAGCTGTTCCGCCGCCTCTGGCGGGAGGACAAGGTGACCTGGCAGGGCCGCTTCCGGCCGTCGCTCACCGAGGCCGAGACCTGGCCGCGGCCGCTGCAGCGGCCGATCCGCGTCTGGCACGGCAGCGCCACCAGCAGGGAGTCGGTGGACCTGGCCGCCCGCTACGGCGACCCGCTGTTCTCCGCCAACGTCACCCACCCCGCCGGCCCCTACGCCGAGCTGATCGACCACTACCGGGAGCGCTGGGCGCACTACGGGCACGACCCGGCCGACGCGCTGGTGGGAGCCGGGACCGCGGGCTACTACGCGGCCAGGACCTCCCAGGAGGCCCTCGCCACGTACCGGCCGATCTTCGACGCCCGGGTGGCGTTCCAGCGCGAGCTCGGCCTGCCGGTGGTCTTCCCCACCCTGGAGGACGCCATCGAGCGCGGCTCCATCCTGGTCGGCAGCCCGCGGCAGATCGTCGACAAGGTGCTGCGCTACCACAAGCGGTTCGGGCACGAGGTCATGCACCTGCACGCCGACGCCGACGGGCTCACGCCCCGGCAGCACCGGGACGCGCTCGAACTGTTCCAGGCCGAGATCGCGCCCGTGCTGCGCGCCGAGATCCCCAGCAGGCCGTTCCCCGGAGGTGCCGCGTGACGCTGTCCATCCTCGACCTCGCCCCGGTCGTGTCGGGAGGCACGGTGGGCGACGCCCTGCGCCGCACCCTCGACCTCGCCCGGCGGGCGGAGGGCTTCGGCTACCGCCGCTACTGGCTGGCCGAGCACCACTTCTCGCCCGGCGTGGCCGGCTCGGCCCCGGCCGTGCTGATCGCGCTCGTGGCGGCCGCCACCTCCAGGATCCGGGTCGGGTCCGGGGCCGTCCAGCTCGGGCACCAGACGCCGCTGTCGGCCGTCGAGCAGTTCGGCCTGATCGACGCACTCCACCCGGGCCGGATCGACCTCGGGATCGGGCGTTCCGGGCAGCGCCGCGCCGAAATCACCGCAGGTCCCGCCGCCGGTGCCGCCGCGGACCAGCAGGAGGCCAGGCTGGGGGACAGGGTGGTGGACGGGTTGCTGATCCCGCCGCCGTTCGACTGGTCGGCGCTCGCCAGGCGGCCCGAGCTCGCCCGGCAGGCCGCGCTCCTGCAGCAGCCGGGCGCGCGGACCCCCGACTTCGCCGAGCAGATCGACGACGTCCTGGCCTTCCTCGGCGGCACGCACCCGCACGCCCGCGCCGTGCCCGGCGAGGGCGCCGACCTGGAGGTGTGGATCCTCGGCAGCAGCGGCGGGCAGAGCGCCCAGGTCGCGGGGGAGCGGGGGCTGCCGTTCGCCGCGAACTACCACGTCAGCCCGTCCAGCGTGCTGGAGGCCGTCGAGGCCTACCGGGAGGCGTTCAAGCCCTCGGACGCGCTCGCCGAACCGTACGTGATCGTCTCGGCGGACGCGGTCGTCGCCGGGACCCGGGCCCGGGCCAGGGAGCTGGCCAGGGGGTACGGCCTCTGGGTGCGCAGCATCCGGACGGGCGCGGGCGCGATCCCGTACCCCACCGGCGCGCAGGCCGACGCCCACGCGTGGACCGACGCCGACCGCGAACTCGTCCGGGACCGCGTCGACACCCAGTTCGTCGGCGACCCCGGCGAGGTGGCCGAAGGGCTGCGCGTGCTGCGCCGCGTGACCGGCGCCGACGAACTGCTGATCACCACCATCACCCACGCCCACGAAGACCGCGTGCGCTCCTACGAGCTGCTCGCCGACGCCTGGAACCGCCCGTGAAGCGCATCGTCCCCGCCCTGCTGCTAGCGCTCGCCGCGTGCGGCGCGCAGCCCGCCCAGACCGCCCCGGCCGGCGCGCTGACCTGGGCCGTCGAGACCCAGCCGGTGACCCTGAACCCGCAGCTGTGGTCGCAGAACAAGGCCAGGCTGCTGGTGTTCAACCAGTTCGACGCGCTGCTGTCGAAAGCCGCGGACGGCTCGTTCGGGCCCTGGCTCGCCAAGGCCTGGACGGTGTCGGACGACGGGCTGACCTACACCCTCGACCTGCGCGACGACGTCACCTTCCACGACGGCACCGCGTTCGACGCCGCCGCCGTCAAGGCCAACCTCGACCAGTTCCAGGTGCCCGGCTACAACCCGGCCGTGGCCGCGATCCAGCTCAGGGCCTACGACAAGGCCGAGGTCGTGGCGCCGCACCGGGTGCGGATCACCCTCAAGGAGCCGGACGCGCTGTTCCCCGACTTCCTCGCCTCGCCCCTGGCCGGGCAGGTCTCGCCGAAGTCGCTGAAGAACGCCAGGGACCTCAAGTTCGGCGGGCCGGACCTGGTCGGCACCGGACCGTTCATCCTCGACCGGTACGTCCAGGGACAGGAGATCCACTACCGCCGCAACCCCGGCTACTCCTGGCCCCCGGCCGGAGCCGCCCACCAGGGCCCCGCCCACCTGTCGGAGATCACCTACCGGTTCCTGCCCGAGGCCGCGGTCCGCGTCGGCGCCCTCACCTCGGGGCAGGTGCAGGTCATCGAGGGCGTCCCGGCCACCGACGTCGCCCTGATCGAGCAGGACCCGGACCTCACCCTGCGGACCTCGCTCAACTCCGGCACCGCCTACGCGTACTACTTCAACACCTCCCACGCCCCCTTCGACGACCGGCGCGTACGGGAGGCGTTCCGCGAGGCCGTGGACGTGGACGCGGTGCTGAGATCGGTCTACCAGGGCACCGCCACCAGGGCGTGGAGCGTCGTCGGCAGCAGGAGCCCCTTCTACGACGCGAGCCTGGAGAGGTCCTACGGCGGCGACGCGGCCAGGGCCAACGCCCTGCTCGACGCCGCCGGGTGGAAGGACCGCGACGCCGAGGGCTACCGGGTCAAGGACGGCAAGCGGCTCACCGTGCGTGAGGTCGCCGCCGCCCCGTTCGTCCGGGACCGCCGCGACATCCTCGGCCAGGCCATCCAGGCCCAGGTCAAGCAGAACGCCGGCATCGACTTCCAGGTCAAGATCGTGGACCAGGGCAGCGCGCAGCAGGCCGTGGACGACGACGCCTACGAGGTGTTCGGCAACTCCCGGGGCGACTCCGACGCGGGCGCCGCGCTCAACCTCATCCTGCCGTCGGACGGCGCCATCAACCGCACCCGGTTCGCCGACCCCGAGGTGGACAAGTGGCTGGCCGCCGCCTCGGCCACCGCCGACCAGGCCGAAAGGAAGAAGCTCTACGCCGACGTCCAGCGGGTGGTCGTGGCGGACAGCGCCATCGTGTTCCCGCTGTACGTGCCCGCCGACCAGATCGCCGCCCACAGGAGCGTCCAGGGGCTCGGCTTCGACCCGGCGTCCGGCACCCCGGCGAGCGCCTACGACGTGCGGATCGACACGTGATCAGGAGACTCGGCGCGGGGCTGGCGGTGCTCTGGGCCGCCGCCACCGCCTCCTACGTCGCGCTGCTGGTGGCGCCGGGCGACACGGTCGACATCCTGATCGGCGACGGCGCCGACACCCCGGAGATCCGGGCCGGGATCACCGCCGAGTGGGGGCTCGACCGGCCCGAGATCGTGCAGTACCTGTCGTACCTCTGGCGGCTGCTCCACGGCGACCTCGGCCGCTCCTACCAGCTGCAGCGCGGCGTCGGCGAGGTGCTGGCCGGGCAGGTCGGGCCGACCGCGCAGCTCACCCTCGCCGCGGCGGCCACCGGCGTGGCGCTCGCGGGCGTCATCGCGATCGGCACGGCGGGCCGGGGGCGGTGGCCGCGCGCCGCCGCCTCGGCCGCCGAGCTGGTGTCGGTGTCGGTGCCGCCGTTCCTCGTGGGGATCGTCCTGCTGTCGGTGTTCTCGTTCACGCTCGGCTGGTTCCCCGTCTCCGGCGCGGACGGGCCGGCGGCCCTGGTGCTGCCCGCCCTGGCGCTCGGCCTGCCCATCGCTGGCGTGCTCGGCCAGGTGCTGCGCGGCGGGCTGGAACGGGCGCTGGAGCAGCCGTTCGCGGTGACGGCCAGGGCGCGCGGGCTCACCGAGCGCGCGCTGGTCGCCCGGCACGCGCTGCGGCACGCGCTCCTGCCCGCCGTGACGATGGCCGGCTGGCTCACCGGGGCGCTGCTGGGCGGCGCGGTGATCACCGAGGTGCTGTTCGGCAGGCCCGGCCTCGGCCAGGTGGCCATGCAGGCGGTGACCGGCCAGGACATGCCCGTCGTGATGGCCGTCGTGCTGCTGTCGGCCGTCGTGTACGTCACCATCAGCACGCTGCTCGACCTCGCCTACCGGGTCATCGACCCGCGGATCCGGAGCTGAGCGGCGATGCGCCTGTTACCCGTCGCCCTCCTCGCCCTGCTGGCGGTCGCCGTCGCCGCGCCGGGCCTGCTCACCGCGGCCGACCCCCTGGCCGCCGACCCGCTGGACGCGCTGGCCCCGCCCGGCGCCGCCCACTGGCTCGGCAGCGACCACCTCGGCCGGGACGTGCTGGCCAGGATCGTGCACGGCGCCCGCCACTCGATCAGCATCGGCGTGGGCGCCACCGGCCTCGCCGTGACCGCCGGCGTGCTGCTCGGCCTGGCCGCCGGGCTGTCGCCCAGGTGGCTGGACGAGGCGCTGGCCCGGACCTTCGACGTGCTGTCCACCCTGCCCGAACTCCTGCTCGCCCTGCTCATCGTGGCGATCACCGGCCCGGGGACCGTGAACGTGATCTTCGCGATCGCGGTCGCGCAGATCCCCGCCTACGCCCGCGTGATCCGCGCCCAGACCTTCGTGGTACGCCGCTCCGGCTACGTCGAGCAGGCCGTCACCTTCGGCCGCTCCCGCCTGGCGATCAACACCGGGCACGTGCTGCCGAACGTGCTCGGCCCGATCCCCGTCCTGGCCACCATCGGCCTCGGCCAGGCCGTGATCGCCAGTTCGGGGCTGAGCTTCCTCGGCATGGGGCCGCAGCCGCCCGCCGCCGAGTGGGGCGCGATGCTCTCCGAGGCCCGCAGCTACCTGCGGGTCGCCTGGTGGGAGGCGCTCTTCCCCGGCCTGGCCATCACGCTCACCGTCGTCTGCCTGACCGTCGTCGGGCGCCGCCTGCAACGCCGTTTCGAGGGGAGAACACCGTGACCTCGCTGGTGACCGTGGAGGACCTGCGGGTGAGCTTCGGAGGCGCCGACGTCGTACGCGGCGTCTCCCTGTCCGTGGCGCCCGGCGAGTGCGTGGCGCTCGTCGGCGAGTCCGGCTCCGGCAAGAGCGTCACCGCCCGCGCCCTGCTCGGCCTGGCCGGGCCCGCCTCGGCGGTGCGCGCCGAGGCGTTCCGGGTGGCCGGCCGGGACGCGCTCGCCTTCACCCCCGCCGACTGGCGGCGGCTGCGCGGCGGGTTCGCGGGCCTCGTCCTGCAGGACGCGCTGGTCTCCCTCGACCCGCTGCGCACCGTGGGCGCCGAGATCGCCGAGGTGCTGGCCACGCACGACGTGGTGCCCCGGAGCCGCCGCGCGGAGCGCGTCCTGGAACTGCTGGAGGCGGTGGGCGTGCCCGACCCCGCGACCCGGGCCGGGCAGCGCCCGCACCAGCTCTCCGGCGGGCTGCGGCAGCGGGCCCTGATCGCCTCGGCCATCGCCGCCGACCCTCGGCTGATCATCGCCGACGAGCCCACCACGGCGCTCGACGTCACCGTCCAGGCCCAGATCCTGCGGCTGCTCGCCGAACGCCGGGCCGCCGGCACCGCGCTGCTGCTGATCAGCCACGACTTGGCCGTGGTCGCCTCGATCGCCGACCGCGTCCTGGTCATGAAGGACGGCGGGATCGTCGAGGAAGGACCCACCCGGGACGTCCTCGCCGAGCCCGCCCACGCCTACACCCGCACGCTGCTGGCCGCCGTGCCGTCCGCCGCCTCCCGCGGCACCCGCCTCACCACCGGCGAGCCGCGCGGACGTCCCACACCCGACCGGTCCGCCCAGGTCCTCGCCGGAACCGGGCTCACCCGCTCGTACGGCACCCGCCGGGTCGTCGACGACGTCTCCTTCACCCTGCACGCCGGCGAGACGCTCGGCGTGGTCGGCGAGTCCGGATCGGGCAAGACCACGCTCACCCGGCTCGTACTCGGCCTGCTCGAACCCGACGCCGGCCAGGTCACCCTGCACCGGCGGCCGTGGAGCCACCGGCGCGAACGCGAGCGCCGCCCGCTGCGCCCGCGCGTCCAGCTCGTCTCCCAGAACCCGCTCGACTCCTTCGACCCCCGCCACACCGTCGGCCGCCTGATCGCCGAGCCGCTCCGCCTGCCCCGCGACGCCCGCCGCGAGCGCGTCCTCGACCTGCCGGCCCGCGACGCCCGCCGTGAGCGCGTCCTCGACCTGCTGGCCCGCGTCGGCCTGCCGCCGGAGACGGCCGCCCGCCACCCCCGGGAGCTGTCCGGCGGCCAGCGCCAGCGCGTCGCCATCGCCCGCGCCCTCGGCCCCCGGCCCGACGTGCTGGTCTGCGACGAGCCGGTCTCCGCGCTCGACGTCTCCGTCCAGGCCCAGGTGCTCGACCTGCTCGCCGACATCCAGGCCGAGTACGGGACCGCGATGGTCTTCATCTCCCACGACCTCGGCGTCGTCCATCACGTGGCCGATCGCGTCCTGGTCATGAAGGACGGCCGGGTCGTCGAGGAAGGCGACGTGGCGGAGGTGTTCGCCCGGCCGCGCCACCCCTACACACGCACGCTGGTGGACTCGGTGCCCCAGCCGGTCCCGTCCCCCCGCCGCCTCGACGCGGCGGGCGCCGCCTGACCGGACCCGCGCCCGCGACGAAGGGCTCGCCGATGGCCGTGAGCAACGTGCTCAACAATCCCGAGCTGGTCGCCGAGGAGACCCGGCGGCGCGTCCACGCGGCCATGGAACGCGTGGGCTACCTGCCGAACGACGCCGCCCGGCGGTTGCGGGGCGTGCCCAGCCCGCTGGTGGCTCAGCGCCTCGATCGAGGTGCAGCAGACCACCGAGCGGCACGCCGGGGTGCGCAGGGCCTTCCGCAAGCGGGAGCTCGGCCGGGTGGTGGCGGAGCTGCTGCTGGACGAGGCCCGGCCCGGTCACCGTCACCAGAAGCTGGTCTACCGGCCACGCCTGGTCGTCCGCGAGTCCACGGCCCCGCCCCGCCGGTGAGCGAACGCGCCCTCGTGAAAGGGGGCGCGGTCGGGTGAACGGGCCGGGTGCGGTCCGCTGTACGGGTGACTCCTCGAAAGTTTCACGAACCGGGGCCGGGTCCGGTCGAGGCATGTCGCCTCTGACCTGAAAGGTAACAACCCGGCCCTCGCCGAGGCGCTGAGGCGTCATTGACCGTTGATCAGGGGGTTCCTACCGTGAAGGCGCTCCGTCGTTCAGGGGATCCTCCACTCTGATTGGACGCTCGATGAAACGTTCATCCCGTTCGACCTGGCTCTGCGCGGTGATCGGCAGCACCGTGTGCCTGGCGGTCGCGGGCACGACCGGACTCCAGGCGTCCGCGGCAGCGGTGGCGTGCGAGGTCGACTACGTCGTCGCCACCCAGTGGCCCGGCGGATTCACCGGCGACGTGACCATCCGGAACGCCGGGGAGGCGATCAACGGCTGGCACCTCGACTGGTCGTTCACCGCGGGCCAGCAGATCTCCCAGGCGTGGAACGCCACCACCACGCAGAACGGCCCGGCCGTCAGGGCGGAGGACGTGGGCCACAACGCCGCGATCCCCGAGGGCGGCACCGCGAGCTTCGGCTTCAACGCCTCGTGGAACGGCTCCGCCAACCCGCCGCCCGTCTCGTTCGCGCTCAACGGCGTCACCTGCACCGGCGAGCCCACCCCGACCGTCACCCCGACCGTCACCCCCACCGTCACCCCCACGGTCACCCCCACGGTCACCCCCACGGTCACCCCCACGGTCACCCCCACCGTGACTCCCACGTCCGGCCCTGAGGGCGTCAAGCAGGCCGAGGACCTCGACCGCGGCCTGATCAGCGTCCGCTCCGGCGGCGGCAACCTGGTCTCCTGGCGGCTGCTGGGCACCGAGCCGCGCGAGACGTCCTTCGCCGTCTACCGCGGCGGCACCCGCGTCGCGACCGTCACCGGCTCCACGAACCACCTCGACGCCGGCGCCGCCGCCGACGCCTCCTACACGGTCCGCCCGATCAGCGACGGCGTCGAAGGCCCGGCCTCCGGGGCCTCGCTGCGGTTCGCCAACGGCTATCTGGACGTGCCGATCAGCCCGCCCAGCGGCGGCCACCACGCCAACGACGCCGGCGTCGGCGACCTGGACGGTGACGGCCGGCTGGACCTGGTGCTCAAGTGGGAGGCGAACAACTCCAAGGACAACTCCCAGTCCGGCGTGACCGACCCGGTCTACCTCGACGGCCTCACCCTGGACGGCACCCGCCTGTGGCGGATCAACCTGGGCCGCAACATCCGCGCCGGCGCCCACTACACGCAGTTCCAGGTCTACGACTACGACGGCGACGGCAGGGCCGAGGTCGCGATGAAGACCGCGGACGGCACCGTCGACGGCCGCGGCGCCGTCATCGGCGACGCCGGAGCCGACCACCGCAACTCCAGCGGCTACATCCTGTCCGGCCCCGAGTATCTGACCATGTTCGACGGCCGGACCGGCGCGGCGACGTCCACGGTGGCGTACGACCCGCCGCGCGGCACCGTCTCCTCCTGGGGCGACAGCTACGGCAACCGGGTGGACCGGTTCCTGGCCGGCACCGCCTACCTGGACGGCCGGCGGCCCAGCCTGATCATGGCGCGCGGCTACTACACCCGCAGTGTGATCGCCGCCTGGGACTTCCGTGACGGCCGGCTCGTCAAGCGCTGGACGTTCGACACCAACGCCTCCGGCAACGGCTCGTACGCGGGACAGGGCAACCACTCGCTCACCGTCGGCGACGTGGACGGCGACGGCCGCGACGAGATCGTGTACGGCGCCGCGGCGATCGACGACAACGGCGGCCGCCTGTGGAACGTCGGCTGGGGCCACGGGGACGCCGCCCACCTGGGCGACCTCAACCCCGCCAGGGCCGGCCAGGAGTACGTGAAGATCTCCGAATCGGCGAGCCGGCCGGGGCTGTACATGGTCGACGCCCGTAACGGCCAGGTGCTGTGGCAGACCGGTACCGGCTCGGGCTCCGACGGCGAGGGGCCGGGCCGCGGCGTGGCCGGGGACGTGTACGCCGGCAGTCCCGGCGCCGAGTCCTGGGCCGCCGGCGCCGGGCAGAACGGGCTGCGCGACACCGCCGGCAGAGTGGTGGGCCGGCAGCCGTCCTCGGCCAACTTCGTGTCCTGGTGGGACGGCGACCCGGTGCGCGAACTGCTGGACCAGACCCGGATCGACAAGTACGGCACCGGCGGCGAGACCCGCCTGCTGACGGCTTCCGGGGTGCACAGCAACAACGGCACCAAGGCCACCCCGTCGCTGTCGGGCGACATCCTGGGCGACTGGCGCGAAGAGGTCATCTGGCCCACCACCGACGACCGCGCACTGCGCATCTACAGCACGCCTCACGTCACCAGCACCAAGATCCACACGCTGCTGCACGACCCGCAGTACCGGGTGGCCCTGGCCTGGCAGAACACCGCCTACAACCAGCCGCCGCACCCGAGCTTCTTCATCGGCGACGGCATGGGCACGCCGCCCCGGCCCGACATCCATGTGCGCTGACCGTCACCCGCAACCAGGCCCCGGTCCGACAGCGCGGCCGGGGCCTGGTTCTTGTCAAAAGGCGCGGCCGCCATCAGGGCCGGATCGATTCTCTCGTTCGTAATCGTGAATTCCGCATGACCCGTGGGGGCGGAATTCACGACAACGCGTGCTCACGGCACTTACCGGCCCCCGGCGTCCTTGACATGGTGGAAAAGGTCAGCTCCGACACACATGTTGAGGGGACGCCGCTTCGATGGAGATCAAGGTACTGGGTCCGCTGGTCGCCCATGAGAACGGAATGTCGATCACTCCCATTCCGCGCAAACCCCGGCAGGTCTTCTCCCTGCTGGCATTGCAGGCCGGCACCATGGTCACGGTGCCGGCGTTCATCGAAGAGCTGTGGGGGATGCATCCTCCCGCCAGCGCCCTGTCGACGCTGCAGACCTACATCCTGCAGGTGCGCCGGGGGCTCGCCGCCGCGCTGGGCGCCAACTGCACCGACTCGGCCAAGGACGTCCTGACCACCTCCTACGGGGGGTACCTGCTGGACATCGACCCCGACGACGTGGACGTCAACCGGTACGAGCGCCTGGTGGCCGCGGGCAAGCAGGCCTTCGAGGCGGGCCGGTGGGAGCCGGCGTCCGAGCTGTTCAGCCAGGCGCTGGACATCTGGCGCGGGGAGGCGCTCGCCGACGTGCACGCCGGCCTGCGCATCGGCGTCGAGGTGGCCCGCCTGGAAGAGAGCAAGCTCGGCGTGCTGGAGGCGCGCATCGAGACCGACCTGCGGCTGGGCAGGCACGTGGGCCTGCTGGCCGAGCTGTCGGCGCTGACCGCCCGCTACCCGATGCACGAGAACTTCTGGGCGCAGTTCATGATCGCCCTGCACCGGGCGGGCCGGAAGAGCCAGGCGCTGGAGAACTTCATCAAGCTGCGCACGACGCTCGTGAACGAACTCGGCGTCGAGCCGTCAGCCCGCCTCCAGCATTTGCAGCAGGCGCTCCTGCGTTCAGATCCGAAACTGGACGCGGGCCGGGTCTTCGTTTGAGGAGGAGGTCGTGCCGACCTATGTATGGAATTACCTGACCGAATATCAGGAAGAACGCGCCGACATCCTGGACGCTGTGGAGAAGGTCTTCTCATCCGGCCAGTTGGTGCTCGGCGAGAGCGTGGCGTCGTTCGAGGCGGAATTCGCCGCCTATCACGGTGTCGCCCATTGCGTGGGCGTCGACAACGGCACCAACGCGATCGTCCTCGGACTCCAGGCGCTCGGCATCGGGCCCGGCGACGAGGTGATCACCGTGTCCAACACGGCGGCGCCCACGGTGGTGGCGATCGACGCGGTCGGCGCGACGCCGGTCTTCGTCGACGTCAGGGCTGACGACTACCTGATGGACACCGCCCAGATCGAGGCGGCGATCACGCCGCGGACCCGCTGCCTGCTGCCGGTGCACCTGTACGGCCAGTGCGTCGAGATGGCGCCCGTGCTGGAGCTGGCGGGGCAGTACGGGCTGCGGGTGCTGGAGGACTGCGCGCAGGCCCACGGCGCCCGCCACCACGGCCGGCAGGCCGGCACGATGAGCGACGCCGCGGCCTTCTCCTTCTATCCGACCAAGGTGCTCGGCGCCTACGGCGACGGCGGCGCCACGATCACCTCCGACGCGGGCGTCGAGGCCGCGCTGCGCCGGCTGCGCTACTACGGGATGGAGAGCCGCTACTACGTGGTCGGCACCCCCGGGCACAACAGCCGCCTCGACGAGGTGCAGGCGGAGATCCTGCGCCGGAAACTGCGCCGCCTCGACGCGTACATCGAGGGCCGCCGCGCGGTCGCCCGCCGCTACCAGGAGGGCCTCGGCGACATCCCCGGACTCGTGCTGCCCTCGCTCGCCGACGGCAACGACCACGTCTACTACCTGTACGTGGTCAGGCATCCCGAGCGTGACCGGATCATCAAGGCGCTGGAGGCGCACGACATCCGCCTCAACGTCAGCTATCCCTGGCCGGTGCACACGATGACGGGATTCGCCCATCTCGGCTACGAGGAGGGGCGGCTGCCGGTGACCGAGAAGCTGGCCGACGAGATCTTCTCGCTGCCGATGTACCCGTCGCTGCCGGTGGACACCCAGGACAAGGTGATCACTGAGCTGCGTGCCGTGCTGGGCGCCTGACCGCCCGGCGGGGGCGGCCCTCCTCAGGCCGTCCCCGCCGCGCGCGACCCAGCGGCGGCCCCAGCGGCGGCCCCCGCCGCATGCCCCGCCGCCTCTCCCGCCGCCTGCCACATCGCGTGCACCGACTCGCGCAGGCCGATGCGCGGCTCCCACGACAGCGCGCGACGCGCCAGGCCGATGTCGAGCCGGGTCCAGTCGCCGCCCTTGCTACGGACCTCCCGGCCGAGCAGCTTGACCCGGTCGCGGGGGAAGCCGGAGGCCTCGATCAGCCAGTCGACCAGTGAGCCGATCGGCACCGCCTCACCCCTGCCGAGGTTGACCACCCGGTCGTCGAGCGACGCCGTGGCCGCCCGTACGATCGCGGCCGCGACGTCGCGTACGTCGATGAAGTCGCGCCTGGCGTCGGCCACGCTCAGCTCCAGCACCTCGCCCGCCGCCAGCGCCCGCTCGACGCGGAGCATGAGGGCGGCGAGGAAGCTCTCCTTCGGCGGGTGCGGCCCCGACATGTTGGCCGCACGCAGCACCACCGCGTCGAGGCCGCGCCCGGCTCCCGCCAGCACGGCCAGCGACGTCGCCAGCTTGGTCTTCGCGTACGGCGTGACAGGCCGGGGCACCGTGTCCTCGCGCAGCAGGGTGCCGTACGGGACGGGACCGTACTCGTGCACCGAGCCGACGTGCACCAGCCGCGGCCGGTGCGGCGCCAGGGCGAGCGCTTCCACCAGCCGGTCGACCAGCCTGATGTGCGAGTACGTCATCTCCTCGGCCGTGTCGCCCCACCCGCCCGCCGCGTTGACCACGGCGTCGGCCCTCGGCTCGGTGAACAGCGCGGCCAGGTGCCGCGGCTCGGCGGCGGTGACGTCCAGGGCCGCGAACGGGACGCCGGCCAGGTGCGGAGCGGCGGACCTGGCCACGGCGAGCACGTCCCAGCCGTGCCCGGCGAAGGCCGCGCACACCTGCCGGCCGACGCTGCCGGTGCCGCCCAGCACCACGACGCGCGGGTAGCTCATGACCACAGCCTCCGCTCCACGGTCCGCGAGGCCCGGTAGCCGGGCAGCAGCCCCGCCCGCCGCGCCTCCTCCAGCGTCGGGGCCGCCCGGTCGCGCTCGGACAGCAGCGGCCGGTCCCACGCGTCGGGGATCGGCAGCCCCAGCGCCGGGTCCAGCGGCGACAGCGCCAGCTCGTTGTCCGGGATGTACTCCTCGGAGAGCATGTAGGCCATCACCGTGTCGTCCTCCAGCGCGATGAAGGCGTGCCCCACCCCGACGGGCAGGTACGTGCACCGGAACTCGTCCGGGTCGAGCAGCGCCGACTCCCATCTGCCGTACGTCGGCGAGCCCACGCGGATGTCGACGACGATGTCGAGCGCACGGCCGCGCGGGCAGTAGACGTACTTGGCGGTGCCCGGCGGGGTGGTCGTGTAGTGGATCCCGCGCACCACGCCCCGGCGGGACCTGCTGTGGTTGGTCTGCCGGATCGGGAACAGGTCGTGGCCGACCGCCGCCTCGAACGCGGTGTGCTGGAACGGGGAGACGAACAGGCCACGATCGTCGGGGAAGACCTGGGGCACGAACTCGTAGGCGCCTTCGACGGCCAGCTCGCGGGCCTTCATCGCAGCGCCTGACCGCTGAGGTAGTCGACCCCGTCGGCGTAGTTGTAGGGATGCATGAACCCGCCCGCCCTGACGTTGCGGTAGATCCGCGACAGCGGGTGGGAGCCGGTGTAGGCGATCCCGCCCACCACGCTCAGGCAGTCGTCCACGACGTCCACCGCGTGCCGGTTGACCAGCATCTTCGCGTACTGGAACGGCGTCATCATGGCCCGCCCGCGCTCGGCCGGGTCGCCGCTGTGGTCCTCCGCCAGCCGGTCGGCGTTGTCCAGCGCGGCGGCCACCGCGCACCGCATCGCGTACAGCCGGGTGTCGATCTCCGCGAGCCTGGTCAGCACGGCGGGCGCCGCCCGGCCGCGACCGCGCACGTGCGCCACGGCGAGCTGCCGGGCGGACGCGGCCAGCGCGGTGTAGATCCCGAGCATCGTGATCGAGCTGACCGTCTGGCCCGCGAGCGCGGCGTCGTCCTGCTCGCCGACGGGCCCGCGCGGCAGCACGTGCTCGGCGGGCACGGGGACGTCGTCGAAGGCGATCTCGACGGTGCCGGACGAGCGCATGCCCATCCCGTCCCAGTCGTCCCCCACGGTCAGGCCGGCGCTGTCGCGCGGCACCACCGGGGCCGCCATCCGCACCGGCCCGCCGTTCTCGTGCACCTGCGCCGAGACCACGAAGTGGGTGGCGATCGGCGCCATGCTGACCAGGGTCTTGCGCCCGGTCAGCGTGTAGCCGCCGTCGCCGTTCCTGGTCAGCACGGTGGTCCGGCCCATGTCCTTGACCGCGCCGCAGACCACGGCAGCGCCCGTGGCCATCTGGCGCAGCAGGCCGGCGGCCAGCTCGCGGGAGGCCGGCGGGCCGTGCCTCCACTCGTAGGTCAGCGTCAGTCCCCGGCTGAACTGCATGTGCAGGGCCAGCGCCACCCCGGCGTCGGCCTGGGCCACCTCGCCCAGCGCGACGGCGACGTCGTGCATGGAGGAGACGCCCAGCCCGCCGTGCTCGGCCGGCACGGTGGCGCCGAGCACCCCGTCCTTGCCCAGCCGGTCGAACAGGTGCGCGGGCAGTTCCGCCGCGCGGTCGTGCGCCTCCGCCTCCGCCGCCAGCACCGGGAGGTGGGGGCGGAGAAGTTCGAGGAGCCGCCGTCCCTCAGGGGTCACGGGCGCTCGCAGGTCTGCCATGGTCGCTCCGTAGGCTCGTCGGGTGGGCCGTCGGGATCAGCCTGGGCGACGGCGCTGGAGAAGCGGTCCCGGGCGTGTGGTCCACCGGCGCTCCAACCACACTCCAGTGCCACCCGCTGTGCTGGAAGGCAGCCCAGGCGCTCTGTCGCCGTTTCCGCGGAATCCACCATGGAGCCCGATGTGAGCAAATCCGATGTGAGCAAGTCCGATGTGAGTAAATGTCGCGTCTGTGCGGGTGAAGTGCGGAAATTCTTCGACTTCGGTACGCAACCGCTGTCCGACGCCTTCCTCACCGAGCGAGAAGCGGACCAGGCCTTCCACTTCCGGCTGGCCGTGGGGC
Organism: Nonomuraea sp. CA-218870; assembly: GCF_050936535.1. Classification (NCBI taxonomy): domain Bacteria; kingdom Bacillati; phylum Actinomycetota; class Actinomycetes; order Streptosporangiales; family Streptosporangiaceae; genus Nonomuraea; species Nonomuraea sp. CA-218870. The sequence goes on from NZ_JBNJMN010000001.1 coordinate 2,933,295, forward strand.
TGTGCACCGCGTGCACCATGGTGCAGCTGCTCGAAGAGGTGCCCAGGGAACGCATGTTCCACCACGACTACCCCTACCACTCCTCCGGCTCTCGGCACATGCGGGAGCACTTCGCCCAGACCGCCCGCGAGCTGCTGGCCACCGAGCTGACCGGCCCCGACCCGTTCTGCGTGGAGATCGGGTCCAACGACGGCGTCATGCTCGGCGTGATCAAGGACGCCGGCGTGCGTCACCTGGGCGTGGAACCGTCGGGCGGGGTCGCCGAGCTGGCCAGGAAGGACGGCGTCCGGGTCCGCACCGACTTCTTCGAGGAGTCGACCGCCCGGCTCATCGCCGCCGAGGACGGCCCGGCCGACGTCGTCTACGCGGCCAACACCATCTGTCACATCCCGTACCTGGACTCGATCCTCCGGGGGGTGGACATCCTGCTCCGCCCCGGCGGCGTGTTCGTCTTCGAGGATCCGTACCTGGGGGACATCGCCGAGCGCAACACCTTCGACCAGATCTACGACGAGCACTTCTACCTGTTCACCGCCCGGTCGGTGCGGGGCGTGGCCCGCCGGTTCGGCTTCGAGCTGGTCGACGTCCGGCGGCTGCCCGTGCACGGCGGCGAGGTGCGCTACACCCTCGCCCGCCAGGGCGAGCGGGAGGTGAGCCCCGCGGTCCCCGCGCTGATCGAGGAGGAGGCCGGGCGAGGGCTCGCGGAGCTGGAGACGCTGGAGAAGCTCGGCCAGGGCATCGACCGCATCTGCGCCGACCTCGTCGCGCTGCTGGAGGACCTGCGCCGTCAGGGGCGCAGCGTCGCGGGATACGGCGCGACCGCCAAGAGCGCGACGGTCACGAACTACGCGGGCATCGGCCCGGAGCTGCTGCCGTGCGTGTACGACACGACCCCGGCCAAGATCGGGCGGCTGATGCCCGGCTCGGGCATCCCGATCAGGGCGGCCGGCGAGTTCTCCCGGCCGTACCCGGACTACGCGGTGCTCTTCGCCTGGAACCACACCGACGAGATCCTGGCCCGGGAGGCGGAGTTCGCCGCCCAGGGCGGCAAGTGGATCGTCTACGTCCCCGAGGTGCGCGTCCTGTAGCGGGGTCCCCGCCTCAGACGTGCTGAAAAGGGGAGACGTCACCCGGGTGGCGTCTCCCCTTCGTCACGGCAGCCGGACCGACAGGGCGTGCCGGAACACGTCGAGAGGGTCGAAGCGGGCCTTCACCCGCTGCAGCCTCGGGTAGTTGTCCCGGAAGTACAGCCGGTGCCAGGGAACCCCGCTCCCGTTGAGCCCCGGATCGGTGAAGTCGGCGTCGGCGTAGTTGACGAACGCCCCGCCGTGGCCGCGGTCCGGGTCGGGGACGCCGCCCGTCCCGGCGAACAGGTCGTGGTAGGTCTCCCGGATCCAGCTCAGGTGCAGGTCGTCCTCGCGGCCGTCCCACCAGAACACCGACCCGTACGCCTTGAGCACCGCGTCGCGGTGGGCCATCGCCGTGTCGGCCGGTCCGGCGGCGTTGACCGCCCCGCCGTGGGAGAGCAGGTAGAAGGCGGCCGCCGGATTCCGGTACGACGACTGGTCGGTGAGCCTGCGGTAGAGCCCCGCGATCCTGTCCTCCGGCCACGCCGAGCGCAGGAAGGCGGCCTTCGACTTGAAGCGCCCCCTCACCCCGGCGTACTCGTCGGGGACGAGCGTGGCGGCCAGGAACGGGCTGGTCGAGACCTCGGTCTCGGGCGTCGCCCGCACGGCGCGGCAGACCTCGGCGACGAACGCGCCGGCGACCTCCGGCCCGGCGCCGCCGTCCTCGGCCGCGGTCTCCAGGGTGACCGGCCCGCCGCCGGCACGCGGCAGGGTCAGGCTGTTGTCGAGCAGGGCGCCGGGGGCGCCGGGCTCGCTGTTGCGCTCATGCCAGTGGGAGAAGGCGCGCACGAGCGCGACGAAGCCGTCCTCGTCCAGGTCGGCCCACTGCCAGCGCACGGTCTTCCTGGTCACCGCGGCGGGCGGCGCGGGCAGCGCCCGCTCGCTGCCCGGCGAGCGGAACAGGAACCGGGTGACGACGCCGAAGCCGCCCGCGCCGCCGCCGGTGCAGGTCCACCACAGGTCCCGGTGGGGGTCGTCCGGCTCTCTGGTCGCCCGTACGGCACGCGCCCGCCCGGAGTCGTCCACCACGACCATCTCCACGCCGTACAGGTGGTCGACCGACAGCCCGTGGCGGCGCGAGAGCGCGCCGCCCCCGCCGCCCGGCACGTGGCCGCCCACGCCGATCTCGGGGCAGCGGCCCGCGGGCACGGTGACGCCCCAGCGCAGGAACAGGGTCCGGTACATCGACCCCAGGGTCGCGCCCGGCTCCACCGCGAACGCCCCCGTCTCCGGGTCGAGGCCGACGGCCTTCATCTCCGACAGGTCCAGCACCGTCCGCGTCCCGGGGTGGTCGACGAGCGCCTCGAAGCAGTGCCCGCCGCTGCGCACGGCGAGCCGCTCGCCCGCGGCCACCGCCTCCTGCACGGCCCCGACCACCTGCGCGGTCTCACCGGGAACGACGATCTTCGCGGGGTTCGCGGTGAATCGGGCGTTGATGCCGCGGCCGGCCAGGTCCGGGTAGCGGGGGTCGGCCTTGTCGACGATCAGGTGGGTCATGTCACTCCTCGTGGCGGGCACGCCGTCCGGGGTGGTCGGCGTACCAGCGGACGGTCTCGGCCAGCCCGGACTCGAAGCCGACCCGTGGCCGGTAGCCGAGGGCGCGCAGCTTGGCGTCGTCCAGGGAGTAGCGCCGGTCGTGGCCCTTGCGGTCCTCGACGTGCTCGATCATCTCCCAGCCGGCGCCGCACTCCGCCAGCAGGCGTCCGGTCAGGTCCAGGTTGGTCAGCTCGGCCGTGCCGGCGACGTGGTAGACCTCGCCCGGCCGGCCCTTCTCGGCGACCAGGCGGATCGCCGCGCAGTGGTCGCTGACGTGGATCCAGTCGCGCACGTTGCGGCCGTCGCCGTACAGCGGGACCTTGCGCCCGTCCAGCAGGCGGGAGACGAACAGCGGGATCATCTTCTCCGGGTACTGGCACGGCCCGTAGTTGTTGCCGCAGCGGGTGATGGACACGTCCAGGCCGTGGGTGACCGCGTAGGCGAGGGCGAGCAGGTCGGCGCCCGCCTTCGAGGCCGCGTACGGCGAGCGGGGGCGCAGCGGGGCGTCCTCGGTCCACGATCCGGCGTCGATCGAGCCGTACACCTCGTCGGTGGAGACCTGTACGACCTTCGCCACCGCGGCCTCCAGGCAGGCGTCGAGCAGCGTCTGGGTGCCGAGCACGTTGGTGCGGACGAACACGGCCGCGCCCTCGATCGAGCGGTCCACGTGCGACTCGGCGGCGAAGTTGACCACCAGGTCGTGCCCGGGGACCACCTCCTTCAGCAGTCCGGCGTCGCAGAGGTCGCCGTGCACGAACGTGTGCGGCACGCCCGCCAGGTTGGCCCGGTCGCCCGCGTAGGTGAGCTTGTCCAGCACGGTGATCTCGGCGTCGGGCAGGGACCGGGCGAAGTGCGAGCCGATGAAGCCGGCGCCGCCGGTGACCAGGATCCGTCTCATGAGCTCAGCTGGACCTGGCTGTGGTCGCCCAGCACCAGCCGGTGGGCGCGGGGCGTGTCGGGCGCGGGGGTGACCTGGACCTCGTGGCCGATCAGCGACGCCTCCACCCGGGAGACCCCGGTGATGGAGGCCCGGGGCAGCATGATCGAGTACTCGATCTCGCTGGCCACGACCGCGCAGTCGGGCGAGATCGAGGTGAACGGCCCGACGTAGCTGCCCGAGACCCGGGAGCCGGTGCCGATGATGGCGGGGCCGACGACGCGGGAGCGCTCGACGACCGCCCCCCGCTCGACCACGACCCGGCCGATCAGCTCGCTGTCGCCGTCGACCCGCCCGTCCACCCGGCTCTCCAGCGACTCCAGCACCAGGCGGTTGACCTCCAGCATGTCGGTGACGTTGCCGGTGTCCTTCCAGTAGCCGGAGATGGTGAGCGACTCCACCCGGCGGCCCTCCTCGATCAGCCACTGGATGGCGTCGCTGATCTCCAGCTCGCCGCGCGCCGACGGCTTCAGGTCGGCGACCGCCTCGTGGATCTCCGGGGTGAACAGGAAGACGCCGACGAGCGCGAGGTCGCTCTTGGGCTGCTGCGGTTTCTCCTCCAGGCCGACCACCCGGCCGGTGTCGTCGAGCTGGGCGACGCCGAACTGCCGCGGGTCGTTGACCCTGGTGAGCATGATCTGGGCGGACGGACGGTCCCTGGCGAACCGGGCGACGATGTCGTCGATGCCGCCGACGATGAAGTTGTCGCCGAGGTACATGACGAAGTCGTCGTCCCCGAGGTAGTCGCGGGCGATCAGCACCGCGTGGGCGAGCCCGAGCGGTTCGCGCTGCCGCAGATAGGTCACCTCGAGACCGAACCGCGAGCCGTCGCCGACCGCGTCCTCGATCTCGGCATGGGTGTCGCCCACGATCATGCCGAGTTCCCGGATTCCGGCGGCGGCCAGCGCCTCCAGGCCGTAGAACAGCACGGGTTTGTTGGCGACCGGCACGAGTTGTTTGGCGGAGGTGTGTGTGATGGGGCGCAATCTGGTGCCCGAACCTCCGGCGAGCATGAGTCCCTTCACCTGAACAAGGATAAAAATCGCTGCCACCGCGCGTAATGGGGCACATTCATCTCCACGCGTGAAGGAATCATATTGACGAATATTTCCCGATGAATCGCGGCCGGATTCTGACCGCGATGCGTGTCACGATGGCGTCATGGCCAACACGCCTCAGCGCATGCTGCGTCTGCTGTCCCTGCTCCAGCACAGCCGCTACTGGTCGGGGGCCGAGCTGTGCGAGCGTCTGGAGATCAGCCCCCGCACCCTGCGCCGCGACATCGACCGGCTGCGCGAGCTGGGCTACCCGGTGCACGCGACGCCGGGCGCGCACGGCGGCTACCAGCTGGAGGCGGGCACGGCCATGCCGCCCCTGCTGCTCGACGGCGAGGAGGCGGTGGCCGTCGCGATCAGCCTGCGCACCGCGGCCGGCGGCTCGGTGGCCGGCATCGAGGAGACCTCGGTGCGCGCCCTGGCCAAGCTGGAGCAGGTGCTCCCCGCCCACCTGCGCAGACGGGTGTCCACACTGCAGGACTACACCGTGCCGATCACCGTGCCGGGCCCCGTCGCGGACCCCGAGTGCCTCATGGTGATCGCGCAGGCGTGCCGCGACCGGGAGCGGCTCCGGTTCGGGTACGCCACCCGCGACGGGGCCGAGAGCAGCCGCTTCGTCGAGCCGTACCGGCTGGTGCACGTCGCCAGGAAGTGGTACCTGATGGCCTGGGACCTCAGGCGGGACGACTGGCGCACCTTCCGGGTCGACCGGCTCTCCGCGCCCTACGCGACGGGGGAGCGCTTCAGCCCGCGCGAGCTGCCCGCCGCGGACGTGGCCTCTTACGTGGCCGAGTCCATCACGTCGTCGCTGGCCCGCTACCGCGCGCTGATCACCTTCCACGCGCCGCTCGCCCGGATCGCCGAGCGCGTCAGGCCGCGCGACGGCATCCTCACCGAGGTCGACGCGGACACGTGCATGCTGCGCACCGCCGCCGACTCGCTCCAGTGGCTGGCGCTCACCGTCGGCATGTTCGACGTCGAATTCGAGGTGCACGAGCCCCCGGAGCTGATCGAGTACATCCGCATGCTGTCGGGCCGGCTCGACCGGGCCGTTTCCGGCGGGGGCGGATAAAGCGGTCGAATATCCGTGGAGAATCGCTGGAGAAAACACTCCGCCGGACAATGCGGCCAGGAACTGACCGCGCCCGCGGCTATGGTCGGAAACATGACGAGTAACGGCACGCCAGCTATACGAACCGCAGGCCTGCGGAAAAGCTTCGGCGAGACGAGAGCCGTCGACGGGATCGACCTTGAGATCCCGCCCGGCGTCGTCTACGGCGTACTCGGCCCCAACGGCGCCGGGAAGTCGACGTTGATCCGCATGCTCGCCACGCTGCTCCAGCCCGACGGCGGCAGCGCCTCGATCTTCGGCCACGACGTGGTCGGCGAGGCCGACCGGGTACGGCGGCGCATCAGCGTGACCGGGCAGGCCGCCTCGGTCGACGACGCGCTCACCGGCACGGAGAACCTGATCCTCATGGGCCGGCTCCAGGGCTACGGCCGGCAGCGGGCGCGGGAGCGCGCCGCCGAACTGATCGCGGCCTTCGACCTGGGCCACGCCGCCGACCGGCTGGTCAGCACCTACTCGGGCGGCATGCGCAGGCGGCTCGACATCGCCGCCAGCATGACGGTCACCCCCGACCTGCTCTTCCTCGACGAGCCCACGGCCGGGCTGGACCCGCGCAGCCGCAACCAGGTGTGGGACATCGTCAGGGCGCTGGTCGAATCCGGCACCACGATCCTGCTCACCACGCAGTACCTGGAGGAGGCCGACGAACTGGCCGGCCGCATCGCGGTGGTCGACCACGGCAGGATCATCGCCGAAGGCCCGTCGAGCGAGCTGAAGGCGTCGGTCGGCTCGGCCACGCTCCACGTGCGGCTGCGCGACCCACGGCAGCGTCCCCGGGCCGGGGAGCTGCTGGCACGCGAGCTCGGCGTGCCGGTGCACCTGGCGGCCGACCCGGCCCGCCTGTCGGCCGGCGCCGGAGACGGCGCACGCGTCATCCAGGCCCTGGGCGCCCTGTCCGGGGAGTCGATCGAGACCGTCGAGTTCGCCGTGCGGCAGCCCAGCCTCGACGAGGTGTTCCTGACGCTCACCGGCCGCAAGGCCGAGGACGCGCCGGTCAGGGAGGAGAGCAGAGCATGACATCGTCCACCCCGCGAGTCGCGGACCCCGTCCGGGCGGCCGTGTCGGTACGCGAACGGCCGCCCCGCGCGAGCGCGCTGTCGGCCACGGTCACCCACCTGTGGCGCGGCGCCATGGCCTTCAAGCACTTCCCGGCCCAGCTCATCGACATGATGCTGCTGCCGATCATCTTCCTGCTGCTGTTCACCTACATGTTCGGCGGGGCCTTCGCCGGTTCCACCCAGGAGTACCTGCAGTTCTTCCTGCCGGGCATCGCGGTGCAGAGCGTCATCCTGATGACCGTCTACACCGGCACCGCGATCAACACCGACATCAACAAGGGCGTCTTCGACCGGTTCCGCACCCTCCCGTTCTGGCAGCCCGCGGCCATCGCCGGCAACCTGCTCGGCGACGTGGTCCGCTACGTGATCGCCCTGTCGGTGACCATCGGGCTGGGGCTGCTGCTCGGCTTCCGGCCCAGCGGCGGTCTGCCGGGCGTGCTGGCTGCCATGGCCGTGCTGATCGTGTTCGGGTTCAGTGTGAGCTGGATCTTCGCCGCGATCGGCGTGGTGGCCAGCGTCCCCGAACGGGTCTCGGGCACCAGCATGATCGTGATCTATCCGCTGGTGTTCACCAGCAACATCTTCGTCCAGCCGGACACGATGCCGTCGTGGACGCAGACCCTGGTGCAGCTCAACCCGATCAGTCACGCGGCCACGGCGTCGCGCGCGCTGATGCACGGCACGGCCGGCTTCTGGGACGTCATGTGGGCGTTGGTCATCTCCGCGGCGATCACGGTGGTGTTCGCGCCGCTCGCCGTCCGTCTCTACCGGAACAAGAACGCGCGTTGACGCCCTTTGCCGGGGACCGGAAAAGCAGGCCGACGGCCGACCTCCCGGTGTTCTCGCAGGACCTCGCGCATTTTCCGCTCTCCATTTCCGGTCCGCACGAATACGCCGCTTTCCTGTCCGGAAGGCGCCGCGCGCCGACGTTTTCCGCGTCACGTTTAACCTGCTCCGTCGCGGATAATTGTGGATGGTTGTCCATGTAGCGGCCGAGGTGAACCCACGGCCGGCCACCTACGACGGAGAGCCCCCCTCCATGAGCGCAGACATCAACGATCGCGAAAGGAATCTGGGCGGACTGCCGCGGTTGTCACAGGCGGACTCGGTGCGAGAGGTCCGCGGAAGCGGAACGTACGGCCGGGGCCGGCTCGGGATGGACACCGGCGTCCAGGCGGGCGCCGTCGAGCTGCGCATGCCGATGGGCCTGACCCTCGAATCGTGGCGGCGCGTCGGACAGCACCTGAAGAGGATCACGGAGTCCTCCGCGTGGTGGCTGGGGGACTGGCTGGTGTACGGGGAGCGGGCCTTTCCCGACCGCTACCGCCTGGTGATCGAGGAGACCTCTCTCGACTACCAGACGCTGCGCAACTACGCCTGGGTGGCGCGGAAGTTCCCGGCGTCCCGTCGACGGGACGGGCTCAGCCTGCAGCACCACGCCGAGACGGCCTCCCTGCCTGAGCACGACCAGGACTGCTGGCTGACCCGGGCGGAAAAGGAGAAGTGGTCGGTGAAACGCCTTCGCCGGGAGCTGCGTGAACGCCGCAGACTGCGCACGGGCGGCGAGCGGCGGCCCGAACAGGTCGTCATACCGTTGAACACCGATCGCGCGGAGCGCTGGGCGCAGGCCGCGGACGCCGCCGGACTGCCCCTGGTCGACTGGATCGCGGAGACCCTGGACGAGGCCTCGACCGACGGCTGACCGCGCAATATCGAAGAAACCGGGCCGCATTCTCGGCGGCCCCTTTCCGGCTGCCTTTCCGATGAAAACTAAAACACCTTCACGGGAACCGTCCGGGCGCTTGACATTCCAGAACGGGCGATGTTTGCATTGCATTCCGATAACAAGTGAACCATTAACGGAAAATGCGGAGCATTGCGATGACCTCAGTCGCGCAGCAGATTCGCGACATCGACGTCCGCCGCCGCATCGACATGCTGGCCGACCCCGGCTCCTTTCTGGAATTCGGCAGTCGCGCCCGGCATCGGGTCACAGCATTCGGCATGGATGCCAAGCGGCCCGTCGGTGACGGGGTGGTGACGGGAAACGCGACCATCGGCGGCCGCCCGGTAGGGCTGTACGCACAGGACTCGGCCGTCCTCGGCGGCTCGCTCGGGGAGATGCACGCCGCGAAGATCGTGGGCGTCCTCCGCCAGGCGGAGCGGGCCAGGATCCCGGTGGTCGGGCTCCTCGACTCGGGCGGCGCCCGCATCCAGGAAGGGCTCGCGGCGCTGGACGGCTACGGGGCCATCTTCCGGGCCAACGCCCAGCTCTCCGGCCGGGTGCCGCAGCTCAGCCTGATCCTCGGCTCGTGCGCCGGCGGGGCGGTCTACTCGCCCGCGCTGACCGACGTGGTCATCATGCTGCGCGACGGCGCCCACATGTTCCTCACCGGTCCCCAGGTCGTCAAGGCCGTGACGTTCGAGGACGTCACTCCGGGCGAACTCGGCGGATCAGAGGTCCACACCCGCCAGTCGGGAGTGGTCCACCTGGTGGCGGACGACCCCGCGGAGGCGATGAACCTGGCCCGCAGGGTGCTGTCGTACCTGCCCGACTCGTGCTGGTCCGAGGCGCCCATGGCCGAGCCGGCCGAGCCGGGAGTCCTGCCCGCGCTGCCGGACAACCCGCGCACCGCCTACGACGTGCGCCGGGTGATCGACGGGATCGTCGACGGCGGCAGCTTCCTCGAACTCCAGGCGCGCTTCGCCCGCAACCTGGTCATCGGCTTCGCCCGGATCGAGGGCCGCGCGGTCGGCGTCGTCGCCAACCAGCCGCAGGCCCTCGCGGGCGCGCTGGACATCTCGGCCTCCGAGAAGGGGGCGCGCTTCGTCCGCCTCTGCGACGCCTTCGGCGTGCCGCTGGTGACGCTCGTGGACACCTCCGGCTTCCTGCCCGGCACCAAACAGGAGTCGAACGGGGTGATCCGCAAGGGCGCCAAACTGCTGTACGCCTTCTCCGAGGCGACCGTGCCGCGGCTGACCGTGGTGCTGCGCAAGGCGTTCGGCGGGGCCTACATCGTGATGAACTCCAAGTCGCTCGGCGCCGACGCCGTCTTCTGCTGGCCGCGGGCCCAGATGGCCGTCATGGGGGTCGAAGGGGCGGTGGACATCGTCTACCGGCGGGAGCTGGGCCGCGACCCGTCCGCCCGCCAGGACCTCATGGCCGACTACGAGCGCGAGGTGATGGCCTCCCACCTCCCCGCCGAGCGGCTGTCCGCCGACGAGATCATCGAACCCTGGCAGACCAGGTCCGTCCTGGCCGCCACCCTGCGCACGCTGGCCAGTGCCGTGCGCCCCCGCTTCCGCCACGACAACCTTCCGCAGTGATGGGGTATCGACATGCCGGCCAGAAGAAACGACGTCATCCGGGTCATCGTCGGTGAGGACATGGACCTGGTCAGGGGCGCCCTGGTCGCACTGCTGGAGCTGGAGTCCGACATCGAGGTCGTCGGCGCGGTGCCCGCGGGCAAGGAGATCGTCGCCACGGCCAGGCACCGCAACCCGCGGGTCGCCGTCATCGACGCCGACCTCAACGGCAAGGACGGCCTGGAGGCCGCGGTCGAGCTCAAGCGGAACCTGCCCGGCTGCGAGACCCTGCTGATCAGCAGCCTCGCCAAGCTCCCCACCGTACGGCAGGCGCTGTCGGCCGGGCTGGGCGGGCTGATGCTGACGAAGTCGTCGCCCGAGCGGCTGGCCGACGCCATCCGGCGGGTCGCGGCCGGCGACCGGGTCTTCGATCCCGACGTGACGCTGGCCGCGTGGGAGTGCGTCGACTGCCCGCTGACCGAGCGCGAGCTGGAGGTCCTCCAGCTCACCGCGGAGGGCGACGAGGCCAAGGAGATCGCCGGCCGCCTGTTCCTGTCGTCGGGGACCGTACGCAACTATCTGACGGTCATCGTGAGCAAGCTGAAGGCCCGCAACCGCATCGACGCGATCCGCATCGCCAGGGAAGCCGGCTGGATCTACTGACCTACCGGGTGTCCCCGTCCGGGATGAACTGCCCGAAGCGTCCCCGGTGGTAGAGGAGCGGCTCCCCGGCCCCGGCGATCCGCGTGCCGATGACCAGGCCGACGACCAGCACGTGATCCCCGATGTCCGTGGAGGTGTACGGGGCGCAGGTCAGGTGGACGGCGACGCCGTCCAGCAGCGGAGTGCCCAGGGGGTCGGTGTGCCAGTGCGTCGGCGGGGCGAAACGGTCGCCGTTCGTGCGGGCGAAGCGGGCCGCGAGATCCGCCTGGCCGGCGGAGAGCACGTTGACCGCGAACCGCTCCGCCTTGCGCAGCCACGGCCACGTGGACGACGACCGGCCGATGTAGAACGACACCAGCGGCGGCCGCAGGCTGACCGAGGAGAACGAGGTCGCGGTCAGCCCCACGGGCACGTCCCCCACCGCGGCCGTGACGACCACGACCCCGGCCGCGTGCCCGGCCAGCGCCCGGCGGAACTGCTCCTCCCCGGCGTGGCCGTGCGGCAGGTCGTGGTTCATCGGCGGGTCGCCACTCATCAGCGGGACGGGCTCAGCGGGGCACGGTGATGGGCCGCCGTCAGGTCCTCCAGCGTCGGCACCACCTCGTTCGGCGTCGGGCAGCCGAGCATCTCGTCGCGGATCCGCGCCGCGCCCTCCCTGAAGGAGCTCTCGCTCAGCAGGTGGGCCAGGCTGTCCCTGACACTGGCCGCCTCCCTGGCCGGTCCCGGCGGCAGGTAGATGCCGGCGCCCAGCTTCTCCAGCCGCCGGGCGCGGTAGACGTCGTCCCACTGCCAGGCCAGGTTCAGCTGGGGCACGCCGTAGAAGACCGCGCTCGACCAGGTGCCCGCGCCTCCGTGGTGCAGCACCGCGGCGCAGTCCGGCAGCGCCACGTGCAGCGGGACGCTGTCCACCACCCGCACGTTGCCCGGCAGGGGACGCAGCCGCTCGCCCTCCGCGACCGTCGCGAGCACCTCCACGTCGAGCTCGGCGACCGCCTCCAGCAGCTCGGCCACCGCGTCCAGCCCGGAGAAGCCCGTCGTGCGCGCGGTCATGCCCTGCGTGACGCACACCCGGGGGCGCTCCGGGGCGGTCCGAGACCACGGCGGCACCACGGCCGGCAGTGGCCCGTTGTACGGGATGTGCCGCATCGGCACCAACGGCTGGTCCAGCTCGAAGCGCACGCCGGCGGGCATCTGGTCGATCGTCCACTGGCCGGTGACCACCTCGGGGCTGAACCCGCACCCGTGGCGGGCCAGCGTCCAGGTGAGCCACTCGCGCAGGCCGTCGTCCCGGCGCTCCTCGGGCTCCGGGGCCAGCAGCTCCTGGAATCGCTCGTACGCCTTCAGGAAGAGGTCGGGCCCCCACAGCAGGCGCGCGTGCGCGGCCCCGGTGACGTGCGCCGCGATCGCCCCGGCGAACGTGAACGGCTCCCAGATGACCAGGTCGGGCCGCCACCGGCGGGCGAAGCCGACCAGATCGTCGATCATGGAGTCGTTGTTGATCTGGGAGTAGAAGGTGGCCGTGAGCATCGTGGTCGAGGCCTCCAGGAAGGCCCGGTCCAGCAGCTCGGTGCGGCCCTCCAGGTAGTCCGCGTTCTGGTGCAGGGCGAACACCCCCGGAGCGGCGGCGGCCATCACCTGCTCGACCCGGTGGTCCTCGCCCACGGGCACGGCGGTCAGCCCCGCGCCCGTGACGCTGCCGGTCAACGCCGGCTGGCTGGCCACCCTGACCTCGTGCCCGGCGGTGCGCAGCGCCCACGCCAGCGGCACCATCCCGTTGAAGTGGGCGTCCATGGCGAACGCCGTGAGCAGCACGCGCATCGTCATCTTCCCTTCGCCATCGGCAGCTTCAGCACGGCCCGCGCCACGGGCGAGCGCATGCGGCGCAGGGGCGGCCCGTCGGTCTCGATGCCGGGCAGCCGCTCGGCGACGGCCCGCAGCACCTCGGTCGCGATCACTCTGGCCGCCGGGGCCACCAGCGACTCGTATCCGCCGCCGGTCAGCGACAGGCTCGGCCCCGGCTCCCGGGCCAGGTCGAAGTCGCCGGCGCCGGGGCCCGACGAGGGGTCGCGGTTGGCGGCGTCCACCAGGATCACCACGTGGTCGTCCGCCTCGATCTCCTGGCCCGCGACGGTGAGCCGCCGCTGGGCGATCCGGCTGACCAGGCGCACCGGCGGCGCCCAGCGCAGCGTCTCCTCGACGGCGCGGGCGGCCAGGTCCGGGTCCCGCCGCAGGGCCGCCCACTGGCCGGGACGGCCGAGCAGCGCCTCGACGGCGCCGGTCAGCGTGCCTGTCGCGATCTCGGCCCCGGCCACCAGGTGCAGCAGGCAGACCTCGACGACGTCGGCTCTGTCGTACCCGGTGGCCAGCAGGGCGCTGACCGCGTCGTCCCGCGGCTCCACCGCCCGCTCCGCCACCCGGGCGCGGGTCAGCTCGCGGACCCGGCCGAGGGCTTCCTCCAGTTCCAGGGCCGCGGGCAGGCGGGGCGGGCAGAGCACGGCGTCGAGGGCGACCCCCAGCGCGGCCAGGTCGGCGGCCGTGACCGGCAAGCCGAGCACCGTCGCCGCGGCCGCGGCGACGGCGGGCCTGACCAGGTCGGTGACCAGGTCGAAGCGGGGGCCCAGCCGGTCGAGCACCGGCAGGACCGCGCCGCGCACGTCGGCGCGCCACGCGCCGGCCGAGCGAGGGCCCAGCACCGGATCGTCCAGCTCGGCGAGTCTCGCGTACTCGGCCAGCGGAAGCGTGAGCGGCGCCCCGCCCGCCGGGGTGACATGGCACGTCCGCCAGGTCTCCCACAGGTTCTCCCGTACGTGATCCTGCCCCGCGTCCGGGTGGCGCGTGTCCAGGCCAGGCTCGGTCAGCAGGGCGGCGGCGACCCCGGCGTCCGCGGTGACCCAGGCGCCCAGCTCGCTGCGGTGGAGCGGGCCGCGCTGCCGGATCTCGGCGCCGAGGGCGTCCGCGTCGTCGCCGTCCCCGCTCAGCAGCCGGGCGAAGGGATCGCCGAGGGCGCCGAGCACGAAGTGGAAGCCGCGGACCGTGAGCAGGTGGCGGCCCAGCTCGCTCTCGGTGACGGTGGTGGTCATGGTGATGCTCCTTCCTTGACGGCCGGCCGGCCGGCGCGGCGGGCGTGCTCGCCGATCGCCGAGGCCAGCGGCCGGTGGACGGCGGCGGCCAGCGCGTGCCCCATCTCCGGGATGTCCAGCGCCCGGGCGCCGGGGATCAGCTCGGCGACGTGCCGGGCGTGCGGCGGGGGCGCCGCCGGGTCCTGTCCGGCCTGGATCGCCAGCGTGGGCACGGTCACGTGCGCCAGCTCCGCCCCGCGCGAGACCGGCGGCTGGGGGATCAGGTGGTGCGTGACCGGCTCCTGGAAGGTGCCCGCGTGGGCGACGGCCCGCAGCTCGCGGCGGCGGAACTCGTCGGCGTCGAACGGCACGCCCGTCCCGTTGAGCAGCCGCCACTTCTCCACCCGGCGTTCCAGCTCGCCTTCCGGGCCGTCCACCGGTTCGGACATGAGCGCGATGACGTCGAGGAAGCGCCCGGTGGGCGGCGGCAGGCCGTCCCCGGCGGGCCGCCCGGCGGTGCTCCCGTCGGCGGCGTTCCCGGCGTCGGTGCTCCCGTCGGCGGCGTTCTCGATGGCGGCGTCGAAGTCGACGTCGAGCGCGCCGCCGAGCATCACGGTGAGGCTGAGCAGCCGCCCGGGGTGGTCGACGGCGAGCAGCTGGCCGATGGTGTGGCCCAGCGACATGCCGACGACGTGCGCGGCGGCGACGTCCCACCCGTCGAGCACGGCGAGCGCGTCCAGGACCAGCTCGTCGTACCCGTACGGACGGCTCTGGAAGTCGCACCGGGTCGAACGGCCGGTGTCGCGGTGGTCGTAGCGGATGACGTGGAACCCGTCCCCGGCGAGCAGCTCGACGAACTCGTCCGGCCAGGACATCGCCGACAGGTTGCCGCCCGCGACGAGCAGCATGGGCGGGCCGGCGGGGTCGCCGAAGTCCTCGCTCCACAGGGTGACGTCACCGCGGGTGATCAGGCGCGTGCTCATGGGGCCTCCCCGGCCGGAGCGAGGACGAGCAGGGACAGGTCGAAGGGGACGGTGGGGGAGGGCAGGCGGTGCACGGACTCCACCTCCAGCCCGGCCCGCGAGGCCAGGTCCCACCAGGCGTCCCGGGTGCGCAGCCGGCCGCCCAGGAACACCAGCATGCGCAGGTCGAGCTCGGTGAACAGCTCGTTGCTCGCGTTCTCCTCCAGGTCGTCCCGCTCGTAGACGAGGATCCGGCCGCCGGGCTCCAGCGACTCGGCGCAGCGTTCCAGGATGCGCACGGCCTCCTCGTCCGGCCAGTTGAGCAGCACGAACGAGAGGATCATCACGTCGGCCGTGCACGGCAGCGGCTTGAAGAAGTCGGCCTCGACGACCTCGGCCCGCCCGCCCAGCCCCGCGGCGGCCAGCTGCTCGCGGGCGGCGGCCGCGGTGCCGGGCAGCTCCACGAGGGTGGCCGTCACGTGCGGGGCCAGGCGGGCGATCGCGATCAGGAAGCCACCGGTGCCGCCGCCGACGTCGCACACGTGCCGGACGCGGCTCCAGTCGAAGGCCGCGGCCGGGGCGTCGTAGGCGACGTCCTGGTCGCAGGCCATCAGGCCCTCGAACGACTCGCGCAGATCGGGCCGGCCGGCCAGGTCGTCGTAGAACGGCCTGCCGTAGACGTCGGCGTAGGTCGGGCGGCCTTCCCGGACCGCGTCGAGCAGCCGGATGAACCCCACGTCGGCCCTGGCCACGATCTGGTCCATGTCGTGCCAGGCCCGCTGGGCGGCCGGGTGGTCGTCGGCGAGCATCAGGCCCACCTCGGTCGGCGCCAGGCGGCCCGGCGCGGGCTCGCGGAGCACGCCGACCGCCACGAGATGGCGGGTCAGCCGGGTCAGCGCGTCGGGGTCGGTGCCGGTCTCGGCGGCCAGCTCCCGCGCGGTGCCGGCGCCGGCCTGGATGCGGTCCACCAGCCGGAGGGTGGCGGCCACCCGCACCGCCATCGGGGTGTGCAGGCTGCCCAGGCGGATCAGCGTCCTGAGGGCTTCGGTGTCCTTCATCAGGGGCGCCAGCCGCCCTGCTCCGGCCAGGGCTCGCCCAGCTGCCGGTACGTGCCCTGATAGTCGGGCCAGTCACGGTGGTCGCGGATCTTGCCGTCGACGATCCTGATCAGGTGGATCTGCTCGCCGGCGAACTTGCGGCCGGTGGCCGGCATGCCGACCAGGTTGCCGACGTGGCGGCCGTAGAGGACGAGCTTGGCGCGCACCCACTCGCCGTTCTCCTCGTAGCCGACCTCCTCCAGATGCGCCTCGGGGGAGAAGGCGTACTTCAGCCATTTGACCGCGCCGGCGAACGCCTCCGGGCCGCGCGCGTCGGGGTAGTGCTCCAGGGCGCCGGGGTTGAGATATTCGGGATGGATGTACTCCGCGACGTCGCCGGTTTCTCCGCTGTTGTACGCGTGCACCATTCGGCGTACGGTGTCGATCTGGTGACTCATGGGAACTCGCTTTCCGCGGGGAAATGTCCCTTCGATTATTCGCATCGTCTCCGGCGGGGGACAATGTGGCTGAACCCGTTCTCGACCGGTTCTCCAGGACCGCTCGAATACTGATGAACGTGGACACATCGACGTACAAGAAACAGGTCGCGGACGTCTTCGACACGTCGGCGGCGACCTACGACAGGATGGGCGTCGAGTTCTTCACGCCCATGGGCGGACGACTCGTCGAGCTGGCCGCGCCCGCCCGCGGCGAGCGGGTGCTGGACGTCGGGTGCGGCAGGGGCGCGAGCCTCTTCCCGGCCGCTGAGCGGGTGGGCCCGAGCGGCTACGTGCTGGGCATCGACGTGGCCCCCGCGATGGTGGCCGAGGCGCGCGCGGAGATCGAGGCCCGCGCCCTGGACAACGCCGCGGTACGGGTGATGGACGGAGAACGGCCTGAACTGCCGGACCGGTCCTTCGACGTCGTGCAGGGCGGTTACAGCATCATTTTCCTGCCGGACGCCCCGGCGGCGCTCGCGCGCTACGGAAAACTGCTCGTGAAAGGCGGGAGAATCGCTTTCAGCAGCCCCGTGTTCAGGACCGGGATATTTCCGTTCCTGCCTCCCGAGTTCACCCCGCTCATTCCCCGCGAACTCCTCGCCTATCTGCCGCCGGAATGGCAGCCGGAATCGCTGGTGCGCCGGTTCAACAGCTGGCTGGAGCGGCCGGAGGACCTGGCCGCGACGCTGGAGCGGGCGGGCTTCGGCGACGTCGCCGTGCTCGACGAGCCGGTGCGGATGACCGCCGCGTCGGCCGAGCAGTGGGTCGACTGGTCGCACACCCAGGGCATGCGGCTGCTGTGGCAGCACCTGCCCGGGCCGCAGGCCGCCGAGCTGCGCGAGCGGCTCATCGGCGGGCTGGAGGCGCTGCGGCGCGACGGCGGGCCGCTGGTCATCGACGTTCCCGTCCGCTTCGTCACGGCCCGGGTCGCCCGCTGACCGCTGGTTCACCACCGCCAGGGCCGCTCGCCGGGTTCGTCCCCCGCCAATCAGGGCGGACAGGAGGGCGGACAGGTCAGGGCGGACAGGGCGGTGGCGAACGCCGACCTGTCCGCGTCCGGGCCGCCGGCCCGCGCGGGCAGCAGCGGCACCACCGTGCCCGGCCCTCTGCGCACGGCGGCGTGCCGTCGCGCGATCGTGCTCAGCCCCTGGCCGGGGCCCGCCTCGACGCAGACGGTGCCGGGAGGGCCGGCCGAGAGGATCTCGTCGAGCGCCGGCCAGAACCGCACCGGCGCCACCGGCTGCCGTGCCCAGTACTCGGGGTCGGCCGCCAGCTCCAGGGTCAGCGGCCGGGCCGCGTACCCCGAGTACAGGGGGATCCGCGGCGCGCTCACCGGCGTGGCCGCGAACCCCGCCACGGCGGGTTCGACGGTGTCGGCGAGCGACGGGCTGTGGAAGGCGATCAGCGTGGGCACCGGGGCGCAGGTGAACCCCTCGGCCCGCAACGCCCGCTCCACCTCGGCCAGCGGCCCGCTCGGCCCGGCCACGATCGTCTGGCGGGGCGCGTTGACCGCCGCCACCACGACGTCCTCGGTCAGCACGCCTTCCAGCGCCGCCACCCCGGCCGAGACCGCGAGCATGCCGCCCGGCGGCGCTCCCGTCAGGAGCCGGACCCGCTCACGCACGAGGGCGGCGGCGTCGGCCAGGGTGAAGACCCCGGCCAGGACGGCGGCGGCCACTTCGCCGATGCTGTGTCCCAGCATGACCCGGGGGCGCACGCCGTACTCCAGGAGCGTCCTGCCGAGCGCGTAGTCGACGGCGAACAGCAGCGGCTGCGCCCGCGTGACGTGGTCCAGCGGCACCCGGGGGCGCTCGCTCAGCCAGTCGCGGCGCAGCGCGTCGCCTTCCTCGCCGAAGGCCGCGAGGGCCTCGTCCATCGCGGCGGTGAAACGGGGCTCCCGGCCGTACAGCCCCCAGGCCATCCGCGGATGCTGGGAGCCCTGCCCGGGGAACATCAGCAGGACCGCGTCCGTACCCATCTCACGTCCTCTCGTCCGACGCCCACGCGGGGCGGTCCAGCATCTCCACGACCGCGCAGGACCAGCTGAAGCCCGCCCCGACGCTCGCCAGCAGGCACAGCCCGCCCGGCCGGAGCGCCCCGGCCGACACCAGGTGGTCCAGCCCGGCGATCGGGTCCCCGGCGCCGAGGTGGCCGACGTCCCTGCTCCACGGCCAGGTGGTCCGCTCGGGCGCGATCCCGAAGGCGGTGAAGAAGGCCGCCTTGAGCCGGCGCAGGCCGAGGTGCGGCAGGGCGAAGCAGTCGATGTCGTCCAGGCCGGCCCCGGCCTCGTCCAGCGCGCCGCGCAGCGCGGCCTCCTGGCCGGCGCCCACCCGCGCGGCCGTCGCCGCGGTGCCGGTCTCGCGCACGTAGGCGCGCTTGTGCAGGCCGAGGTCCACGGTGGGCTGCTCGTCCGGCGACGGGTCGCCGTACGGGTCGCCGCCCCGGTGCATGCCCTCCAGCTCCGGGTCGGAGACCGTCACCAGGCTGCGCAGCCTGGCGAACCCGGCCGAGCGCGACACGACCAGCGCCGTGCCGCCGTCGGCGTAGACCGTGCCGGGGTCGCTCCGCCAGCGCTCGAAGCCCGGCGGGGTCATCCGGTCCCCGGTCGTGATGAGCGCGCCCGTACGCGTGCCGCGCCGGGCCAGCTCCAGCGCGGCCATGCCGCCGTTGGAGACCTGCCTGACCTCCATCGCCGGGCAGGCGTTGCCGACCGCGACCCGCTGGACGTACGAGGCGGGCGCCCACAGGTGATGACCCTGGAAGTACAGGCTCGCGTGCAGCACCAGATCGATGTCCTCAGGTCCCGCGCCGGCCCGGCCGAGCGCCGTCCGGGCGGCCCGCGCCGCCATCTCGGGCCCGGTCTCCTTGCCCGCCGTGGCCACCGCGCGCATGCCCGTCGAGGCGGCCAGCGCGACGTCGCACGCGCCTGACGCCAGTTCCTCCTCCACCGGGACGGCCGGGGGCAGCCAGGTCGCGCAGCCGGCGAGGTACAGGTCCTCGTTCATGCGCGCACGACCATCGCGCTGTTGAACCCGCCGAACCCTCTGGCCACCACCAGCGCGGCGGTGCCCTCAGCCGGCCGGGGCGCGCCGGTCACCAGGTCCACGGGCAGCTCCGGGTCGGCGTCCGTCACGTTCGCGGTCGGCGGCACCACGCCGTCGCGCAGCGCGAGCAGGGCGGTCAGCAGGTCCAGCGGCCCCGCCCCCGAGTACAGCCGGCCGGTCAGCGTCTTCGGGGCGGTCACCGGGACCCCGCGCGGCCCGAACACCGCGGCCAGGGCCTCGGCCTCCGCCGCGTCGAGCTCGGGGACGGCCGCGGCGTCCGCGACCACCATCGCCACCTCGCCGGGTGTCACGCCCGCGTCGTCCAGCGCGGTCTCGACGGCCCGGACCAGGGTGGACGGGCGGCCCGAGCCCGGCGGCGGGTCGAAGCTGGCGCCGTAGCCGGCGATCCGCCCGTACCCGCGCGCGTCCGGCCGGTCGGCCTCCAGCGTGAACATCGCGCCGCCCTCGCCCGGCACGTGCCCGCGCGCCCGGCGGTCGAACGGCAGGTAGGCCGTGGCCGGGTCCTCGCCGGTGCTCAACCGCCCGGACCGGACCTGGGCGGCCAGGCCGTACGGGCACAGGGAGGAGTCCATGCCGCCGGCCACCATCAGCCGCGCCCCGGCGGCGACCTTGCGCCGGGCGTGCGCGACCGCGTCCAGGCCGCCCGCCTGCTCCGCCACGAGCACGCCGACGGGCCCGCGCAGGTCGTTCCGGATGGAGATCTGACCGGTGTTGACGGCGTAGAACCAGGCGAAGGACATGTACGCGCTGACGTGGTCGGGGCCCTCGCTCCACAGGTTCTGCAGCTCGCGCTGGCCGAAGTCGAAGCCGCCCGAGGCGCTGGCGGTGATCACACCCATGTCGAGCGGCGCGTCCCGTCCGGCCCCGGACTCCTCCAGGGCCCGGTCGGCGGCGAACAGGGCGTACCGCGTCATCACGTCGGTCTGCGGCAGCAGCCGCGCGGGCAGGTGCTCCTTGGCCACGAACGCGTCGGCGCGCCCGCTCAGCGGACAGGGCGGCCCGTCCGGGCCGGTGCGGGGCGCTGGGCTGATCCCGCTCCGCCCCTCCAGCACGGACGCCCAGTAGTCGCCGGGGCTCAGCCCGTTGGGGGCGACGACTCCCGCCCCGGTCACCACGACGTCGGTCATCAGGCTCACCCCTCGAATCGGCGCAGCAGCATGGCGCTCTGGAACCCGCCGAACCCGCTGCCCACGGTCAGCGCCGTGCCGACGGGCTGCTCCCGTGCGGTCACCGGCACGTAGTCCAGGTCCAGCTCGGGGTCGGGCTCGCGCAGGTTCGCGGTGGGCGGGATCGCGCCCCGGGCGACGGCCAGCGCGACGGCCGCCACCTCCAGCGAGCCGATCCCGCCCAGCGAGTGCCCGATCATGGACTTGATCGAGCTGATGGGCACCCGGTAGGCGTCGGGGCCGAGCGCCCGCTTGAAGGCCGCGGTCTCGTGGCGGTCGTTCTGCTTGGTGGCCGTGCCGTGCGCGTTGACGTAGGAGACCTCGGACGGGTCGCAGCGGCCCTCGGCCAGCGCCGCGGTGATCGCCGCCGCCATCTCCGCGCCGTCGGGCCGCAGGCCGGTCATGTGGTACGCGTTGCTGCGCGAGGCGTAACCGGTGATCTCCGCGTACACCTGCGCGCCCCGGCGCCTGGCGGACTCGGCCTCCTCCAGCACGAGGACCGCGCCGCCCTCGCCCAGCACGAACCCGTTGCGGGTGAGGTCGAAGGGCCGCAGGGCGGTGGCCGGGTCGTCGTTGCGGTTGGAGGTGGCCTTGATCGCGTCGAAGCAGGCGACGGTGATGGGGGCGATCGGCGCGTCGGTGCCGCCGGTCACCATCACGTCCACCAGACCGTCGCGGATCAGCTCGACCGCGTACCCGATCGCGTCGATGCCCGAGGTGCAGCCCGCCGACACGATCGACACCGGCCCCTCGGCGCCGGTGGCCCAGGCCAGCTCGGCCGCCATCGAGCTCGGCACGAAGTAGTCGTAGAGGTACCGCGAGGCGAGCGTGTGGTCCACCTCCCAGCCGGCGCCGCCGTGACTGATGGCCACGTACTCCGACTCCAGCTTCTGCGTGCAGCCCACCGCGCTGCCGAGCGCCACCCCGGCGCGGTGCGCGGCGGCCTCGTCGATGCGCAGCCCGGCGTCGGCGACGGCCTCGCGGCAGGCGACCACGGCGAACTGAGCCGCCCGGTCCAGCCGCTCGGCGTCCGCCGCGGACAGCCCGGCCGGCTCGGGGTCGAAGTCGCACTCGGCGGCGATCCGCGAGCGGAACGGGGACGGGTCGAACGTGCTGATCCCCCGGGTGGCGGTGACCCCGGACAGCAGCAGGTCCCAGAACGCCTTGACCCCGACGCCGCCCGGGGCGACGACGCCCAGCCCCGTGACGACCACGCGCCTGCTCATGCCGGCTCCGTGACCGCGGTGCGGGTCTGGCGCGTCTCGTACAGGACGGGCTCGCTCGTGGCCAGCGCGCGCAGCGCGGCCGCGTGCGGCGCGAAGCCGGGATGGGTCACCGCGGCGCGGAACGACTCCTCGTCCCGCCAGGCGGCCACGTTGACGTAGCGGCTCCCGTCCGGGCCGGGTTCCTGCGGGCCGCGTTCGAGCGGGCCGCGTTCGAGGGGGCGCAAGAGCTGGTGCCACAGGAAACCCGGTCTCGCGGCCATGAACTCGGACGTGGCGGCGAACGCCCGCTCGAACTCCTCCGCCGGCGCGTGCAGCAGGAACGTGTTCACGAAGGTGACGTGTGGCATGCGGGCTCCTCGGGCTCCTCGGTCGGCAGCGGGTCCATACGGCACGACGCTGCCGCGCCGCTCTCGCGGCCCGGTCGAACCCAGGTCGTCCACCGCCATTCGAGCGCCCGGTGCGAGGCTGGCGCCCACCGAAGGGAGAACTCATGTCCGACCAAGGCCCGCACGCGCTGGTCACCGGCGGCACCAGCGGCATCGGCCTCGCCGTCGCCCGTGTCCTGGGAGGCAGCGGCGCCAGGGTGTTCCTGTGCGCGCGTGACGGCGACACGGTCGCGCTGACCGTCAAGCAGCTGCGAGAGTCCGGGATGGACGTCGACGGGACCACGTGCGACGTGCGCGACCCCGCCGCGATCCGGAACCTCGTCCAGGCCGCGCGCGACCGCTACGGCCCGATCGACATCCTGGTCAACAACGCCGGGCGCGGCGGTGGCGGGGCCACCGCCGAGATCGCCGACGAGCTGTGGCTCGACGTCATGGAGACCAACCTCAACGGCGCCTTCCGGGTGACCAAGGCGGTGCTCACCACCGGCGGCATGCTGGAGCGCGGGCACGGCCGCATCGTCAACATCGCCTCGACCGGAGGCAAGCAGGGGGTCGTGCTCGCCGCGCCCTACTCGGCGTCCAAGCACGGGCTCGTCGGCCTGACCAAGGCGCTGGGCCTGGAGCTGGCCAAGACGAACATCACGGTCAACGCCGTGTGCCCCGGCTACGTCGAGACGCCGATGGCGCGGGGAGTGCGACAGCGGTACGCGGACTTCTGGGGGATCACCGAGGAGGAGGTGCTGACCCGGTTCGAGAACAAGATCCCGCTCGGCCGCTACTCCACGCCGGAGGAGGTCGCCGGGATGGTGGGCTACCTGGTCTCGGACACGGCAGCGTCGATCACCGCGCAGGCGATCAACGTCTGCGGCGGACTGGGGAACTACTGACAGACCGGAGAGGCTCATGGCGACGTCCGCCATCCACCAGACCGAACACCAGATCACCGTCGCCGCGGAACCGGCGGCGGTCTACGCCGTGCTCGCCGACGCGGGCGCGTGGCCGGCGGTCTTCCCGCCGACCGTGCACGTCGAGGTGCTCGCGCACGACGACCGGCAGGAACGCGTCCGCATCTGGGCGACCGCCAACGGCAAGCCGAAGAGCTGGACGTCCCGGCGGGAGTTCGACCGCGAACGGTGGCGCATCCGCTTCCGCCAGGAGGTGCCGGCGCACCCGGTGGCCGCGATGGGCGGCGAGTGGATCGTCGAGCCCGGCGGGGACGGGAGCACGCGGGTCCGGCTGACCCACGACTTCCGCGCCGTCGGCGGCGACAGCGCCTCGGTGAGCTGGATCGCCAACGCGGTCGACCGCAACAGCGAGTCCGAGCTCGCCGCCCTGCGCCGGGCGGTGGAGACCCCCGGCCGGCTGATGGCCTTCGAGGACTCCGTACGGGTGCGGGGGGACGCGGCGGACGCCTACGCGTTCCTCTACCGCAGCGACCTGTGGCACGAACGGCTGACGCACGTGGCCGCCATCACGGTGACGGAGGAGACGCCCGGCCTGCAGGCGATGGACATGGAGACGCGTTCGCGTGACGGCTCGACGCACACCACGAGCTCGGTGCGGGTCTGCTTCCCCGAGCACCTCATCGTCTACAAGCAGCTGCGCACCCCGCCCCTGCTGTCCCTGCACGCCGGCCGGTGGACGGTACGGCCCGACGGCGACGGAGCGGTGGTCACCTCGGCGCACACGGTGGCGATCGCCGACGACGCGGTCACCGCGGTGCTCGGCCCCGACGGCACCGTGGCGCAGGCCAGGGAGCTGGCGCGCAAGGCGCTGAGCGGCAACAGCATGCTGACGCTGAGCGCGGCCAAGGAGTACGCCGAGAGCCGCCGCCGGACGGCGTCGGTCTGAGCGCCACCGCACAGGGGAAGCCGCCCGCCACGCGGCGGGCGGCTTCCCCTGGTGTTTCCCCTGGTGTTTCCCCTGGTGTTTCCGCTGGTGTTTCCGCTGGTGTTCCGCGGGTCAGGTGACGGACAGGGCGCCGTCGATCGCGATCACGGTGCCGCTGGCGTACGCGGCCTCCGGGGCGGTGACCTGCGTGATCCACCAGGCGACCTCCTCCGGCGTGCCGATTCTGCCGACCGGGACCCGCGAGCGCATCCCGTCCAGGAAGGCGGTGTAGTCGGCGCGGGGCATCCCGGCGCGCACCCCGGCGTCGGTGTCGATCACGCCGGGCGCGATCCCGACCACGCGGATCCCCCGCGCGCCCAGCTCCACCGCCCACGACCTGGTGAGCAGGTCCAGGCCGGCCTTGGTCGCGCCGTACACCGCGTTGCCCGGCCAGGAGCGCAGCCCGAGGGCGCCGGCGGAGCTGACGTTGACCACCACTCCCTCGGCGGCGGTCAGCGGCTCCAGCAGGGCCTGCGTGAGCAGGATCGGCGCGACCAGGTTCGTGGCGGTCTGCGTCTCGATCCGGGCCCGGTCGAGGGTGCCGAGCGCGCCGAAGGCGCCTGCGCCGGCGTTGTTGACCAGGACGTCCACCCGGCCGAACCGCCGCATGGCCGCCTCGGCGACGCTCTCGGGGCCGCCGTCCGCCGTCAGGTCGGCCTCCAGCGGGTGGATGCCGTCATGACCGGCGGCGGTCTCCTTGAGCGCGCCGGCGTCACGGCCGGCGATCAGCACGCCGCACCCCTGACGGGCGAAGGCATGTGCGGTGGCGCGGCCGATGCCCGACCCGCCGCCGGTGACGATCACGATCCGGTCCATCCGTCTCTCCTCAGCTCGGTTCAGCTCGGTTCAGGTACGGTTCAGCGCCGTCAGCCGTTCCAGCACCGGCACGACGTCGTTCGGGGCCGGGGTGGCCACCATCTCCGCGCGCAGCCGCGCGGCCCCCGCCGCGTAGGCGGGATCGTCCAGCAGCGTGATGATCCGCTCGCGCAGGTGGTCGGGGGAGAGCTTCTCCTGGTCCTCGATGACCAGGCCGGCCCCGGCGGCGGTCAGCGCCAGCGTCTTCTCCCTGGAGTCCCACATCAGGTCGGGCACGATCAGCTGCGGCACGCCGTGCGCCAGCGCCGTCATGAAGGTGCCCGAGCCGCCGTGGTGGATGATCCCCGCGCACGACGGCAGGAGCGCGTCGAGCGGGACGAAGTCGACCGCGCGCACGTTGCCCGGCAGCGCGCCCAGCCGGCCCCGCAGCTCCGGTGCGAGCGCGGCGACCACTTCCACGTCCAGGCCGTCCACCGCGGCCATCAGGTCGCCCGCGGCCACCGTCCCGCCGTCCTCGACCTCGCCCAGCGAGATCCCCAGGGTCAGGCAGACCCTCCTCGGGTACGGCGGCGTCTCCCGCAGCCAGCCGGGCAGGGCCGAGCGCCCGTTGTACGGCACGTACCGCACGTTCACGTAGTGGAGCCCGAGCGGGGCGCGCATGGAGGGCGGGGTCGGGTCGATCGTCCACTGGCCGAGCACCAGCTCCTCGTCCCGCTCGCGGAGGCGTTCGCCGTGCCGGGCCAGGGTCCAGCCCAGCCACTCGGTCAGCGGGTCGTCCCGCAGTTCGGCGGGCCGCTCGTCGAGCAGGGCGCGGAAGGCCGTCCGGTTGCGGGCCATCTGGTCCGGGCCGAACAGCAGCCGGGCGTGCGCCGCCCCCGTCACCCTGGCCGCGACCGGCCCCGCCAGCGTCAGCGGGTCCCAGATCACCAGGTCGGGCCGCCAGTCGCGGGCCACCTCGACGAGGTCGTCGATCATCTGCTCGGAGCAGACGTTCTGGAAGACGAAGGCGGTCATCGCGCTGAACATGCCCAGCGCGCGCTCCCACGGGTACGGGTCGTGCCGCGAGTTGCTCATCGCCAGCCCGCCCAGATTGCGGTCACCGGCGAAGCTGGAGGTGGCCTGCTGCGTCTCGGGCTCCAGGTCCAGCACCGGCCCGACGGGCACGGCGGTCAGACCGGCGGCCGTGATCGTGTCGACCAGCTCGGGCTGGCTCGCGACGATCACCTCGTGGCCGGCCGTGCGCAGCGCGGACGCCAGCGTGACCTGGGCGTAGAAGTGGGACGGGGCGGCGAACGTGGTGAACAGGACTCGCATCGACGACTCACCTTCTGGCCGTGGCGGCCACGGACGGCGCGGACAGGCTCTGCAGGCAGGCCACCAGGCTGCGCGCCTGGACGTTCAGGTAGTTGCTGTGCTTGAGCAGGTCGGCCAGCTGGTGCAGGGGCATCCAGCGGTAACCGGCGTCGTCCTCCACGTCCGCCTCGACGACGAGGTAGGTGTTGATCGCGCGGTAGAAGCGACCGCCCTCCTCCGAGAGCGCCACCGCGTACCGCACCTGCTCGGAGGGGGCGTCCAGCACCGTGTCCAGATACTTCGGCCTGGCCGCCGGCGGCAGCGCCCGCAGGTTGCCCGGGGTGCACTGCACGGTGGGCGCCAGCTCCACCACGTTGACGTAACCCGGCTCGACCCTGGCGTGCACCAGCGCGTGCAGCACCCCGCCGATCCGGCGGACGACGAACGCCACGACGCCGTCTCCGATGGGCTCGATCATCGGCTGGCTCCAGCCGGTCACCTCGCGCGACCCGGCGGCCACGTCGACGCCGATCACGTCGAAGAACAGCCCGCTCTCGTGCGAGATCCGGCCGTCGTTGCGGTGCCAGGCCGGCAGCCCCGCGAGCGGCACGACCCTGGTCGTCACCTCCGACTGCGCCCTGATGCCGGTGATCCAGCTCAGGATCTCCGGCATCGGGTGCAGGCTGCCTTCGGCGCTGCTGCACGAACGGGCCAGCGCGAGGCGGAAGTCGTCCTCGGCGGCGTCGCTCAGCGGGTGCCGGTCGAAGCCGGTGAACGGCAGGCACGACAGCACCGTGCGGGCGTCCATGTTGATCAGGTTCTGCACGCCGAACAACCGGTGCAGCTGGCCGAAGGTGAGCCAGCGGAAGTTCTCCCCGACAGGGACGTCCCCGTCGACCTCCACGATCATGTTGCGGTTGCACTTCTGGTAGAACCAGGCCCCCTGCTCCGACTGGAGCACGTCGGCCAGCACCCGGTGCCGGGCGCTGTCGCGGAAGTACTCCAGGTACGGCACGGCCTTGCCCCGGTGCACCCGCTGGAAGTTGCTCCGCGTGGCCTGGACCGTCGGCGACAGTTGCAGCCCGTTGGCGTTGCCCGGCTCGAACTTGGCCTGCATCAGGCAGTGCAGCACCCCGTCGAACTCCTTGACCAGGATGCCGAGGATGCCGATCTCGGGCTGCACGATGATGGGCTGGCTCCAGCGCGGCACCGCGGCGCCGGGGACGTGCACGTCGATGCCCGTCACGCGGAAGAACTTGCCGCTGTGGTGGGCGTAGTCGCCCGTCCGGGCGTCCCTGCTCCAGCCCGCCAGCTCGTCGAGCGAGGCCCGCTCCACCCGGTGGGCGGTCCGCTCGGACCGTTCGGCGAACCAGGCCCAGAACTCGTCCAGCCAGTCGCCGGCCAGCATGGACCGGACGATGCGCGCCGTCAGCCTGCCGTTCGGCCGGGACCGGATCGCGTGACCCCGGTGCGGGCTCATCCCGGGTCCATCCCGTCCCGGGTGATCCGCCGGTGCTTGACCCGCCAGCCGTCCGCCGACCCGACCAGCAGGTCGGCGCAGACGGTGCTGCGCCGCGGCACCACGTCGCCCCCTTCGGCGATCTCCAGCACCAGCGCGTAGCTGCGCGCGGTCAGCCCTTCGGGGTGCGGCCGCACGTCCAGCATGCCGATCCAGTGCCTGCGGGTGATCCCTGCGGCGGCGAACTGCGCGGTCGTCTTCCTGGCCGCCTCGGCGATGTCGTCCGCGCCGCGGACGACCGTGTCGCCGACCTCGAAGACGCCGTCGTCGGTGAACGTGCCGGCCCACTCGTCGGTGGCCCCGGAGTCGAGCAACTGCATCTGGCGCGCGTAGAACCGCTGCGCCTCCTCATAGTGCGCATCCATGCCGCCACGGTCGTCGGCCCGGCTGGAGGGCCGCCTGACTTGTGTTGGTCCATCGCCGTTCGAGCGCTTCTGCACGGCGTGGGGTCAAGCTGGGCGCGGGCGGACCGGAGGGTCCGGGCATCGCCGAGGACGAAAGGGCAGGAAAATGGCTCAGCTCAGCCTCGAGGAACTGAAGCAGACCATGCGCCAGGTCGCGGGCGACGACGACATCGAGCTGGACGACGACTTCGAGACCGCGACGTTCGAGGAGCTCGGCTTCGACTCGCTGGCCGTGTTCGAGACCGTGCACCGCGTCGAGCGCGCCTGCGGGCGCAAGCTGCCCGAGGGCGAACTCGCCGAGGTCACCACCCCGAAGGAGTTCCTGGAGTTCGTCAACGACCTGGAACGCGCGTGACCGCCACCGACCCCGCCGCCGAGCCCGCCGCCGACCGGGAGCTCGCCGGCCGCACGGTGGTCGTCACCGGCGCCACCTCGGGCATCGGACGGGCGGCCGCGCTCGGGTTCGCCCGGCGCGGCGCGCGCGTGGTCGCCGTCGGGCGCGACCAGCCGCGGCTCGCGTCGCTGCTGGGCGAGCTGCGCGCGCTCTGCCCCGTCCGGCCGTACGGCCTGCGCGCCGACTTCACCCGGCTGGACGAGGTCCGCGAGCTGGGCGACCGGCTGCGCGACCGCTTCGAGCGCGTCGACGTGCTCGCCTCCAACGCGGGCGGCATGTTCCGGTCGAGGGTCACGACGGCGGACGGCTTCGAGACCACCATCCAGACCAACCACCTGGCCGGGTTCCTGCTGGCGTGCTCGCTGCGCGACCGGCTGGCCGGCGGGCGGCTGATCCTCACCTCGTCCGGCGCGTACACCGACGGCAGGCTCGACCCCGCCGACCTCAACGGCGAACGGGGCCGCTACAGCGCGGGCCGCGCCTACGGGGCGTCCAAGCAGGCCAACATCCTCTTCGCGGCCGAGGCGGCCAGGAGATGGCCGGACGTGCTGCCGGTCAGCTTCCACCCGGGCCAGGTCCGCACGCTGGTGGGCCGGGGCACGATCGCCTCCTGGTACTTCCGCTACAACCCGTTCCTGCGCACCCCCGAGCAGGGCGCCGACACGCTGCTCTGGCTGGCCGCCGAACCCGCCGAGCGCATAGAGCGCGGCGCCTACTACGCCGATCGACGGCCGGCTCCGGTCCGGGGACCGACGGCCGAACCCGACCTGGCCGCGCGCCTGTGGGACGCCAGCGCGGCCGCCGTCAGTGAAAGGGAATCCTTGTGAGCACCTACGTTCCCGGCTCGCCCTCCTGGTTCGACCTGGGCTCGCCGGACGTCGCCGCCTCCGTGACGTTCTACACCGGGCTGTTCGGCTGGACGGCGAACGAGGTCAGCGAACCGGAGGCCGGCGGCTACACGACCTTCCATCACGACGGCAGGCTCGTCGCCGCGGTCGCCTACCACCAGATCGACACCCCGTACCACCGGCCCTACGGCGACGGCGAGCACGGCATGCCCGCCATCTGGACGGTCTACTTCACCACCGACGACGCCGACGCCCTGACCGAGCGGGTGAAGGCGGCGGGCGGAGAGATCATCATGATGCCGATGGACGTCATGGACCTGGGCCGGATGGCGGTCTTCGCCGACCCGGCGCAGGCGGCGTTCGCCGTGTGGCAGCCGCTGAGGATGCAGGGCGCCGAGGAGATGGGCGTGCCGGGCTCGGTGCGCCGGGTCGACCTGGTCACCGCCGACGCCGGACGGACCGCCGCCTTCTACCGGGACACGCTCGGCCTCGCCGCCGTCTCGGGGGAGTGGCAGGTGGCCGGCCGGACGGTGGGCGGCACCTGGGAGCTGGGCGTGACGGGCGCGGTGCGTCCGCACTGGGCGGTCACGTTCGGCGTCGGCGACGTCGAGGCGACCGTGCGGCGGGCCGTCGAGCTGGGCGGCCGGGTGGAGAACCCGCCCGCCGTCACGCCGCTGGGCGTCCGGGCCGACCTGGTCGACCCGCACGGCGCCGGATTCTCGGTGCTGTCATGAGCGCCGAGCCCGTCCTGCGGGTCGACCCGTTCGCCTGCCCGGCGCAGCCGATGCGCGGCAAGCCGCACGTGCACGACGAGCTGCGCGCGGCCGGCCGGCTCGTGCGGGCGCAGGCGCCCGCCGGCGGGCCGGCCTGGGTGGTCACCGACTACGCGCTGGCCAAGGAGGTGCTGGCCGATCCGCGGATGGTCAAGGACCCCACGCTGGCGCCCGAGAGCTGGCACGGGGTCGAGGACGGCCTCGACTGCCCCGTGCCGGAGCTGCGCCCGTTCACGCTCATCGCGGTCGACGGCGAGGACCACCGGCGGCTGCGCCGGGTCCACGCGCCCGCCTTCAACCCGCGCAGGCTGGCCGCCGCGGACGCCCGGCTCGCCGCCATCGCCCGTAACCTGTTCCGCGACCTGGCCGACGCCTCGGCGGCGAGCGGCGAGCCCGCCGAGCTGATCGACGGCTTCGCCTACAACTTCCCGCTGCTGGTCATCTGCGGACTGCTCGGCGTCCCGGTCACCGATCCGGTCACGGCCAGGAAGGCCGTCAGCGCGATGAAGGCCATGGCCCTGGGCACCGCCGACGAGGCCGAGGACGACACCTCCTCGCTGGAGGAGCTGCTGGGGCGGGCCGTGCGGGCGGCGATGGACGGCCGATCCGACAGCATGACCCGGGTGCTGTACGAGCGCGCGCGGGCCGAGTTCGGCGACGTCTCGGCTGATGAGCTGACCTACATGATCATGGGGTTGATCTTCGCCGGCCACGACACGACCGGGTCGTTCCTCGGCTTCCTGCTGGCCGAGACGCTCGCCGGGCACCTGGCGCCGGACGCCGACCCGGCGGAGTTCGTCGAGCGCATGCTCAGGGAGCACCCGCCCGTGCCGTACACGCTGTGGCGGTTCGCCTCGCGGGACCTGATGATCGACGGGGTGCCGCTGCCCCGGGGCGCGCCCGTGCTCGTGGACATCGAGGGCATCAACGCGCGCAGCCGGGACAAGCGGCTGACCTTCGGTGACGGCGCCCATTACTGCATCGGGGAACAACTGGCGCAGCTGGAGTCGAAAATCATGATTTCCGTGTTGCGTGAGGAATATCCCGAGGCGCGACTGGCCGTGCCTTTCGAGAAGTTGCGCTGGGGGCGTACGGGGTCGCAAACAGCGAGGCTCACGGAACTGCCTGTCTGGTTGCGGCCATGAAGTGACCGCGAAGGTGTCTAACGTGGCAGGTATGCGACCCACATTCATCACGATCGCGGGAGCCCGGGAAAACAACCTGAAAAATGTCTCGGTCGAGGTGCCGAAGCATCAGATAACGGTTTTCACCGGGGTGTCCGGTTCGGGGAAATCCTCACTCGTGTTCGACACCATCGCGGCCGAGTCCCAGCGGCAGCTGAACGAGACGTTCACCGCCTTCGTCCGCAACCGGCTCCCCCGGTACGGCCAGCCGGACGCGGACGTCATCGAGGGCCTGTCGACCGCGATCATCATCAACCAGAAGCGCCTCGGCGGGAACTCCCGGTCCACCGTCGGCACCATCACGGACCTGTACGCGCTGCTGCGGCTGCTGTTCTCACGCGCCGGTGAACCCCACGTCGGCTACTCCAACGCCTTCTCCTTCAACGACCCGGCCGGCATGTGCCTCGACTGCGAGGGCCTGGGCCGGCGCATGCAGGTCGACCTCGGCAAACTGCTCGACACGTCGCGCTCGCTCAACGAAGGCGCCATCGACCACCCCGCCTTCTCCGTCGGCGGCTGGTTCTGGAAGCTGTACGCCAACTCCGGCCTGTTCGACAACGACAAGAAGCTGGGCGACTACAGCCGCGAGGAATGGGACGCCCTGCTCCACGGCGCCGACGGCTCCATCGCCCTCGACTGGCAGGGCGGCCAGATCAACTCCAAGTACGAAGGGCTGCTGGAGAAGTTCGACCGCCTCTACCTGCGCAAGAACCCCGAGGAGATGAGCGCCAAGAACCGCGCCGCGCTCGAACGCGTGGTCTCGGTCTCGGTCTGCCGCACCTGCGAGGGGCAGCGGCTCAACAAGGACGTCCTCGCCTGCAAGATCAACGGGCGCAACATCGCCGAGTTCGCCGCCCTGGAGGCCGACGCCCTGGTCGAGGCCGTCAAGGAGATCACCGCCCCGCAGGTGAGCACCGTCGTGCGGAACCTGCTCGAACGGCTGGGCCACCTCGTCGACCTGGGCCTGGACTACCTCACCCTGGACCGCGAGACCTCCACCCTGTCCGGCGGCGAGTCGCAGCGCATCAAGATGATCCGCCATCTCAACAGCTCGCTGGTCGAGGTCGCGTACATCTTCGACGAGCCCACGATCGGCCTGCACCCGCAGGACGTGCGCAGGCTCACGACGCTGATGCGGCACCTGCGCGACAAGGGCAACACGGTGCTCGTGGTCGAGCACGACCGCGACGTCATCGAGGTGGCCGACCACGTCGTCGATCTCGGCCCGCGCGCGGGCAGGCACGGCGGCGAGATCGTCTACCAGGGCGACGTCCAGGGGCTCCACTCCGCCGACACCCTCACCGGCGCGTGCATGCGGCGGAAGCTGCCGATCAAGGAGGAGTTCCGGCGGCCGTCCGGGCACCTCCAGGTGACCGGCGCGTCGCTGCACAACCTCAAGAACCTCACCGTCGAGATCCCGACCGGGGTCCTCACGGTGGTGACCGGGGTCGCGGGCTCCGGCAAGAGCACGCTCATCCACCAGGTCTTCCTCGCCCAGCACCCCGACGCGGTGATCGTCGACCAGTCCGCCGTCACCACCAACCGGCGCTCCAACCCGGCCACCTACACCGGCGTCATGGACGAGATCCGCCGCCGGTTCGCCCGGGAGAACGGCGTCAGCGCCTCGCTGTTCAGCTTCAACTCCGCGGGGGCCTGTCCCAACTGCCAGGGCGAGGGCGTCATCTACACCGACCTGGCCTTCATGGACCCGATGATCACTGTCTGCGAGGTGTGCTCCGGCAAGCGCTTCACCGAGGAGGTGCTGCGACACACCCTGCGCGGCCGCGACATCAGCGACGTGCTGGCCATGAGCGCCGCCGAGGCGGCCGAGTTCTTCACCGAGCCGAAGATCGCCGGGAAGCTGGCCTCCGTGGTGTCGGTCGGGCTCGGCTACCTCCAGCTCGGGCAGCCGCTGAACACGCTGTCGGGCGGCGAGTGCCAGCGCATCAAGCTGGCCACCGAACTCGGCAGGTCGGGCACCGTCTACGTGCTGGACGAGCCCACCACCGGTCTGCACATGTCAGACATCAGCGGCCTGCTGGGCATCATCGACACCCTGGTGGACCACGGGAACTCGGTGATCGTCATCGAGCACAATCTGGACGTGGTGAAGAACGCCGACTGGATCATCGACCTCGGTCCCCGGGGCGGCCGGTCGGGCGGGGAGATCATGTTCGAGGGCACCCCGCGCGAGCTGCTGGCCGCCGGGAACTCGCTGACGGCGGAGTCGCTCAGGGACTCCCTGCCCGCGGATCGAACGGGGGACCGGGTGCCCGGTTGAGCGGTGCACCAATGCGGTTCGATCGCGGCTATAGCGGCCCGGGTGATGCTGGTCGGTGATGGACGGCCGGAACATCCGGAAGGTGTGGAATGAAGATTCTCTCCAAGACCATTGGCTGCGAGATCGCCGCCGGCCCCGGTGAGCGGCTCGCGGACATCGACCCCGCGATCGTCGTACAGCTCCTGAAGAAGGACGGCTACGTCTACTTCACGGGGTACGAGCCGGCGCTGGCCGAGTTCGAGGCATTCACCGAACAGTTCGGCACGTGCGCCGGGTCGCGCCACGTCCACTACCCGGAAGGCGGGGAGGCCCTGGGCTTCCACGCCGAGGACTCCTACAACCCCTACAGGCCGGACGCCCTCTGGTTCATGTGCCTGTTCGAAGGCAGCGACGGCGGGGCGCCCACCGGCGCGGTCGACGGCGTGCGCCTGCTCGCCGAGCTGAGCCCGCGCTGGCAGGAGTTCTGCCGGGCGAACACGCTCCGCTTCGAGCGCCACTGGGCCGAGGAGACCTGGCGGCTCGCGACGGGCCCCGCCGCCCGGGAGGAGATCGAGCGGGTGCTCGCGTCCCTGCCCCGGTTCGGCCACCGGTTCCTGCCCGACGGCACGCTCTACACCAGCTACGAGTCGCCGATCGTGGTCACGACGGCCAACGGCGACGAGAGCTTCAGCAACACCATGCTCCAGGCGATGACGGAGCAGACGTTCTACGGCATGACGCTCGGCGACGGCGCTCCGGTGCCGGAGGAGCTGGCGGAGACCGTGCGGCGCTGGACGCTGGAGCACGAGATCGAGATCGGCTGGTCGGCGGGCGACGTCGCGGTGATCGACAACTACCGCATGATGCACCGGCGGGCCGAGTACCACGGCAAGGACCGTGACCTGCGGGCCAGGCACTGCGAGAACCTGTTCGGCACCCGGTTGCCGGACGACTCCACCACGCTGGCGGCCGGCGTCAAGTCGCTCATCCAGAGCGACGTGGGGCTGCCGGTGGCCACCGGTCCTCTCCCCACGACGGTGTGATCATGGACATCGAGTTCGCCAAGTACACCTCGTTCGGCAACACCTTCATCATCGTCGACGAGACCGTCACCCCGCTGGCCGACGACGAGCAGCGGGCCGCCTTCGCCCGCTGGGCGCTCAACGGCGACTTCGGCATCGGCGGCACCGACAACGTCCTGTACCTGTCGGAGGCGCCGGGCCGGGCCGACTACCTCTTCCGGATCTTCGAGGTGGACGGGTCGGAAACGCTGTCCTGCGGGAACGGCCTGCTGTGCACCGCCGCCGCGCTGCGGCGGGCGCACGGCGGCGACCGGTGGGAGGTGCTCACCGAGCTCCCCACCGGCCGCCCCCGGTCGGTGCGGGTCGGCACAGCGGATGGCCCGCCGGACGGTACAGCGGAAGGCCCGGCCGACGGTACGGGCCGGAGCCCGGCGGAGGACGCCGTCGGGGGCGACGGGCACGGCGGGGCCTGGGTCGACATGGGCCTGACCCGCCCGGTCCCGGCGGAGCTGATCAACAGGAGCGGACCGCCGCCGGCCGACGGGATCGACCACATCACCGGCCTCGACGTCCCCGGCGTGGGGAAACTCGCCGGCTACCTGACCTTCAGCGGCGAGCCCCACCTGGCGCTGTTCCGCGGGCACGGCCTGCCGGACGGGCTGGCGGAGCGCCTGTTCATCGACGCTCGGGGCGCACTCGGCGAGCCGGACGGCCCGGCCATCGAGGAGTCGGTCGCGCTGGCCCACCACATCGGCACGCACGTGAACCGCGCCTACCGCGAGCTCTTCCCGCAGGGCGTGCACCTCAACTTCGCCCGCGTCGAGGGGCGCCGGGTCGAGTACCGCACGTGGGAGCGCGCGATCAACTGCGAGACGCTGGCCTGCGGCTCGGGCACGGTGGCGATGGCGCACGTGGGGCGGGAGCTCGGGCTGCTGCCCGAGGGCGAGATCACGTTCTGGCCGCACCGGTGCCGCTGGTACCAGCCGGACGCCGCCCTCACCGTCACGAGCACCGAATCCGGATATGTCGTGACTGGTCAGCCGCGCCTGGTCTGCGTCGGCGTCGTTCCCCGGACGTCGTACGCCTGGGCGACCCAGACACTCAGCAACCGATCCGCGAAGGACCTCAGCCATGCGCTCACTGCGACAGCAGGTTGACCCGGCCGCCAAGCTCCGCGAGGCCGGCCTCGACGTGCGGCGGCTGCCCCGCCACGACGACCCCGCGCCCGCCGCGGTGCGGCAGGCCATCGCCGACCGCTCGGGCCCGATGGTGTTCCCCGGGCTCACCGACTCCTGGCCGGCCCGTACCCGGTGGACGCCAGAGAACCTGGCGGTCACGCACGGCGGGCGCACCGTCACCGCGCTGATGAACCTGCCCGCCAGCGGCGTGCTGTTCCCCCACGACCAGCGGAACTACGAGCGGACGCTCCCGTTCGCCGAGTTCGTCCACGAGATGCTGGCCACCTCCGCCGACTCGCCCTGCTACCTGGCCTACACCAGGGCGGCCGAGCTGTTCCCCGCCCGCGACTACGACTTCGCGCCGCTCACCGGCGACCTGCCGTACAGCACGGACACCCGGGTGTGGATCGGCTCGGCCGGCACCCGGTCGATGCTGCACTCGGACCTGAAGGACAACTTCTTCTGCCAGATCTGGGGCGAGAAGCACGTGGTCCTGGTGCCGTGGGAGCACGCCCGCGACGTCTACCCGTTCCCAGGCAACCTCGTCAACAGCCAGGTCGACGTCATGGAACCGGACCTGGACCGGTTCCCCCGGCTGCGCCGCGCCACCTTCTACGCCGGCACCGTCGAACCGGGCGACGTGCTGTACATGCCGCGCGGCTGCTGGCACGACATCAGGTCGCGGACGCCGTCCGTCTCCGTCAACCACTG
The DNA here is from genome assembly GCF_050936535.1 of Nonomuraea sp. CA-218870. Lineage (NCBI taxonomy): Bacteria > Bacillati > Actinomycetota > Actinomycetes > Streptosporangiales > Streptosporangiaceae > Nonomuraea > Nonomuraea sp. CA-218870. The sequence goes on from NZ_JBNJMN010000001.1 coordinate 2,969,799, forward strand.
GTTCGGCCCCCCGATGACCGCGGCCGACTACGCCTCGCTGCTGCTGCGGAGCGGTCCCCGGTACTGGGCCGCCACCGCGCGCGACTTCCTCGCGCACGGCCTGCTGCGCCGCCGCGAGAAGACGACGTTCTTCTTCAGTCCGCCGTCCACCGGCAAGCGGCTGTTCGACCTGCTGCGCTGGGGCGACTTCTCACGCGAGAACGACCCGTCCGCCGACCGAACCAGGAGCCCGCGGTGACCATCATGTCCAGCCCACTGAAGACGACCGTGGACTCCTCCTTCGAGCTGCGGCTCGTCGAGGCGATCCGCCCGATCACCGAGCACTTCCTCGCGGTGGGCGTCCACCACCTGTTCGACACCGGCCTCTACGACGCGCTGGCCGGCCGCCCGCCGACGCCGATCCCGGCCCTGGCCGACGAGCTGTCCATGGCCGCCGACCGGCTGCGCGGCTTCCTGCTCTACCTGGCCAACGAGGACATCGTGCGGGTGGAGGACGATCACGTCGCGCTGACCGACAAGGCACGCGGCCTGAACGAGTTCCGCGCCTGGTACACCTTCCTCATCGGCGGGTACGCCGGGACGATCCAGCAGATCGGCGGCGCCCTCACCCGCGGCGCGCCCGACTGCACCCGCGACGGCGAGCACGTGAGCGTGGGCAGCTGCGAGATCAGCCGCTACGACGGCATGCCGATGACCCTCGACCTGCTGGAGCAGGGCGGCGTGGACGCCCGCGAGCTGCTCGACCTCGGCTGCGGCAACGCGCTGTACCTCACGGAGTTCGCCGCCGCCGTCCCCGGCCTGCGGGCCGTCGGCGTCGAGCCCGACCCCGACGGCTACCGCGCCGCCGTGGGCCTGGTGGAGCGGGCGGGCATGGCCGACCGGGTCCGGCTGGTGAACGCCTCGGCCACCGACTTCCTGCGCGACCCGCCCGCCGACTGCCGGCCCGACCTGATCGTCCTCGGCTACGTGCTGCAGGAGATCCTGGCCCAGGAGGGCGAGGAGGCGGTGCTCGGGCTGCTGCGCGGCGTCGTCTCCCGGTTCCCTCAGATCAACGTCGTGGTCATCGAGGTGAGCGACGAGATCGCCAACCCGGCCGTCATGCGGCACGGCGTGGCCAGGAACTTCTGGAACCCGTACTTCCTCATCCACTACTTCACCCGCCAGCGCCTGGCCAGGAAGGCCTACTGGGACGAGCTGTTCCGGCGGGCCGGGCTGACCGTGGCCGCCTTCACCTCCACCGACCCGCACATCGACTCCAGCGGCGTCGAGCTCGGCTACCTGCTGCGCGGTCCCGCCCACCACTAGAGGAGCCGTCATGCTTTCCCGAGAGCTCGCCGGCGAGGTGGCCGGCTGGGCGGAGCAGGAGGGCGTCGGCACGCCGGCGTTCCTGTTCGCCCCCGCGACGCTGCGCGCCGGGGTGGCCGAACTGCGGACCCGGCTCGGCGCCCGTATCTCCTACGCCACCAAGGCCAACGCCCACCCGCTGGTGCTGCGCGCGCTGGAGCCGCTGGTGGAGGAGTTCAACGTCACCAACCCCGGCCACCTGGCCACCCTGCTCGACCTGGGCGTCTCGCCGGGGCGCATCGCCTACCTCAACCCGGTCCTCACGCCGCGGACCCTCGAACGGGTGCTCGCCGCCGGGGTGACCCGGTTCGTCGTGGACGACGCCAGGGGCCTGGAGATGCTGCCGGAGACGGCCAGGATCACGCTGCGGCTGCGACCCCCGGACGCCGGGGAGTCCACCCGGTCCCTGGTGCGCTTCGGCAACACCCCCGACGTGCTCGCCGGCCTGGCGGAACGGGCCGCGGAGCGCGGCATGGAGATCGAGGCGCTGTCGTTCTTCGTTGGCACCGCCGGCGAGGGGATGGAGCGAGGGCTGCCCTACCTGGGCGGCGTCGACCTGCTGATGGGCCTGCGCGACCGGCTGGCCCAGGCCGGCGTCACCGTGCCGGCGATCAACATCGGCGGCGGGTTCCCCGGCTCCCGCGACCGGTTCCACCACGACCACCCGGACTTCTTCCAGCGGATCGCCGCGGCCCTGCCCACCGGCGTGGACGTGATCTGCGAACCCGGCCGGTACCTCTGCCAGCCGGCCATGGCCCTGCTGAGCCGCGTCGTGGCCGACCGCGTCGTGGCCGGGCGGCGTCTGGTCCACCTGGACGCCAGCGCGTACGCCGGCCTGTTCGAGACCACCTTCATCGAACCGGAGGCCGGCCTGGAGATCGCCACGCGGCGCTCCGGCGACCCGGCGCCCGCGGCCGTGCTCGGCCCGGTCATGGACTCCTTCGACGTGATCGCCAGAGACGCGGCGCTGCCCCCGATGACCGAAGGAGACCTGGTCGTCATGCCCAACACCGGGGCGTACGCGTGGGGCTACACGGCTCCCGTGGAAGGGCTGTCACCCGCCGAGGTCGTCGAGCTGCCACCCGATCTGTCCGAAGGATTCGCCAAAGCCTGGTTCGGGAGCTCACTGTGATCACGAGAACGGACGCGCCCATCGTCATCGAGCCGACCGTGTCGCCCCCGCCGGGCATCGGGGTGCGCGAGTGCGGCGAACCGCTGGAGGAGGTGGCGGGGGTGCCGGGCGTGCACGCCGGCCCCGCCTACCACCGGCGCGGCATCGCCGCCGCCGGCAGCCGGATCTTCCTGCGCCGCCGCGTGCTCGCGGCGCTGCGGAGCGCCTCGGCCGCCCTGCCCGACGGCGTCGACCTGCTCGTCTGGGACGGGCTGCGCACCCTGGAGACCCAGGCAGAGATCGTCGAGAGGTTCCGCCGGACGCTGCCCGACCCCGGCGACGACGCCACGGTCGAGATGTACCTGGCGCTGCCGCCCGCCGACCGGGAGGAGTTCACGGCCTCGCCGCCGCCGCACGCGACCGGGGGCGCGGTGGACGTCACCCTGTGCGACCCGTCGGGCCGCGAGCTGGATCTCGGCGCCGAGTTCGACGAGTTCAACGAACGGTCCTGGCTCACGCATTACGAGAACGACTCCAGGTCCGAATACAGGCGGCTGCGCAGAATGCTTTATTGGACGATGCTCGGCGCAGGTTTCGCGCCGTACTCGTGGGAATTCTGGCATTACGAGTTGGGCACCATGGTGAGCGCCGCTTTTCACGGTGAACGGTTTGCCGAATACGGCGCCGCCGTACCGTGGAGGAACCCATGACCATGCCATACATCACCCATCGCTCGCGTACGGTGTTCGACACCGACGCCTGGCTGGCGGCCTGGGACGGCAACACCGTCGAGCGGCGAGAACCCACCGGCCACCCCCTGCTCCAGCGCCTGGAGTACTCACCCTTCTGGCACGGCTACGAGCTCGACACCGACCTCGGCCGGATCTGGGACCGGCCCATACTGACCGTCAGCTCGCTGTACGCCGGCTACGGCCCCGCCTACCTGGCCGGGCGGCCGGAGGACGTGGACCGGCTGATGGACCACGCCTCCGGCCTGCTGCCCGGCACCTGCGGGCTGCTCGTGCTCAACCTGCCGCTGGAGGCGGCGCTGGAGTGGGCCACCGTCGCCCAGCCGGACGGCATGATCCGGCTCGACCACGCCTACCACCGCGTCATCGGCACCGGCCCCGAGCCCGACCTGCGCGACGTGCACAAACGCACCGAGTTCCGCAGGCGGTGGCGCCGGTCCGCCGAGAAGGGGCTGCGGCTGGTCATGGAGACCGACCCCGCGCCCGAGCGCGTCGACGAGGTCGTCGAGCTGGCCAACGGCTCGGCCGAGCGGCACGACTGGCCCGTCCTGTACGACCGGGCCGGGTTCCTGGCGGTGGCCGGCATGCCCGGCGGGCGGCTGGTGCGCGCCGAGTGGGACGGCCGCACCGTCGCCGCCTTCGTCGGGATGGAGCACGACCGCCGCTTCTACCTGTGGGCCGGCGGCATGGACCACACCGTGGTCCAAGAGGTCAGCCCCTACCTGTTCACGCTCTACGAACTGCTCCGGATCGGGCTGGAACGCGGGTGGGACCGGCTGGAGCTCGGCAAGGGCAACGACGCGTTCAAACGGCGCTACGGCTTCACCGGCGTGGAGCTGTGGTCGCTGTGGTACGCGGCGGACCCGTCCGACGTGCCCGCGTACCGCCCCAAGCTGGCGGCCCTGCACCAGAGGCTCGGCGCGGCCCAGGGGGCGTGATGGCCGGCCTCTGGCGCCACGGCGACTTCATGAAGCTGTGGGGCGGCGAGACGGTGTCGCAGTTCGGGGCCCAGATCACCGTGCTGGCGCTGCCGCTCACCGGCATCCTCACCCTGGACGCCAGCGCGGGCGAGCTGGGCGTCCTGACCGCGATGCAGTTCGCGCCGGTGCTGCTGATCACCCTGTTCGCCGGGGTGTGGCTGGACGGCAACCGCAAGCGGCCCGCGCTGATCACCGCGAACGTGGGCCGGGCCGTGCTGCTCGGCGCGGTGCCCGTGCTCCACCTGGCCGGCCTGCTGTCCATGCCCGTGCTGTACGCGGTCGCCTTCCTGACCGGCCTGCTCACCGCCGTCTTCGACGTGGCCTACGTCGTCTACCTCCCGTCCCTGGTCTCCAAGGACCAGCTCGTCCAGGCCAACTCCCGGCTGGAGGCGACGTACTCGATCGCGTCCATCGGCGGCCCCGGCGCCGGCGGCCTGCTGGTGCAGTGGCTGACCGCGCCGGTCTCGATCGTGGTCAACGCCCTCACCTACGTGGCCGCCGCGATCAGCGTGGCGGCCATCCGGCACCGCGAACCGCCCCCGGAACGGCCCGCCGACCGGCCCTCCACCTGGGCGGAGATCAAGGAGGGCCTGGCCACGACGCTGCGCGACCCGCTGCTGCGCCCCCTCACCGTCGGCTCGGCCTGGTTCAACCTGTTCGAGCAGGTCATCCTCACGCTGTATCTGCTGTACGGCGTGCGCGAACTGCGCCTTTCCACCGGCCTGCTCGGCGTCATCCTGGCCATCGGCAGCGTCGGCGCGCTGGCCGGCTCGTTCCTCGCCGACCGGGCCGGCCGGGTCCTCGGCATCGGCCGGAGCATGGTGTGCACGATGATCCTGGGCTCCGCCGCCCTGGGCCTGGTGCCCGCGGCCGCCGGGTCCCCGCTCGCCGCCGGCGCGGTCCTGGCCGCGGGACTGTTCGTGTACGGCCTGTCCATGGCCCTGTTCAACGTGCACAGCCTGAGCCTGCGCGGCGCGATCGTGCCGCCGGAGCTGCTCGGCCGGGTGACCGCGACCTACCGGTTCTTCGTCTACGGGACGATCCCGGTGGGCGGGCTGCTGGCCGGGCTGCTGGGGGAGCGGCTCGGCGTCCGCACCGCCATGGCCATCGCCGTGGCCGCCCTGCTGGCCGGAGGCGTGGCCTTCGCGGCCACCCGCATCCGGTCGGTCGGAGACGAGATCTTCGGCAGGAAGGAGACGCTGTGCTCGGCGGACTGACCCCTGAAGCCTGGGACGGGCTGGCCGGCCCGCACTTCTACTCCACCAGCGCCTGGCTGCGCTTCTGCGCCGCCGAGTACGGCGGCCGGAGCGACGCCGTGGTCCGCGACGGCGCCGCGGTGCCGTACACGGAGCTGACCGGACCGCCGATGCTGCCGCTGTACCGGTGGACCGAGCAGCTCTCGGCGCGCGGCCTGCCGGCGCCCCCGCCCGAGGGCCTGCTGGTCGGGCCCCGCGAGGGCTACCAGACGCACTTCCTCGGCGCGCCCGAGGGGGTGCCCGCGCTCGTCGAGGAGCTGCGCGGGCGCGCGGCCGGCCGGCCCTGCGTGGCGATGTACCTGCCCCCGTCCGAGCTGGAGTCCGTCCGCCGCGCCGGGGTCACCGCCCCGGCCGTGGTGATGGACGCCGACGCGTGGATCGCCGTCGACGACTGGCCCGGCTACCTGTCCAAGCGCAAGCGCTACCGCGTGCGCGCCGGCCGCCGCGCCTTCGAGGAGGCCGGCTACACGATCAAGCACGTGCCGCTGGCCGAGTGCGTCGACCTGCTGGCCGTCCCGGCCTCCAGGACCCTGGCCAAGTACGGGGTCGACAGCGAGCCCGAGGAGGAACGCGGGGCGCTGCGCGGCCACGTGCGGAACATGGGCGAGGCCGCCCGGGTGGCGATCTGCTGCCGCGACGGCGGCGACCCCGTCGGGTTCTGCCTCTACTACGTGGGCACTGACACGATCTTCCTGCGCTGGGCCGGCTTCGACTACGACCGCCTGGCCGACGCGGACGAGTACGGCAACGTCGTGCTCGTCAGCCAGCTCGACCTGGCGGCCGAGCTGGGGCTGCGGTGGGTGCACGCGGGCCTGAAGTCGTCGGCGGCCAAGGCCCTGTACGGGGCCACGCTGCGCCCGGTGTGGCTGGCCGACCTCTCCGCGGACAGCGTGCTGGAGGGCGCCGCCGACCAGGTACGGCGGCACAACGCGGACGTCTGCCGCGAACTGCGCGAGGACCCGCGCACGGCGGGCGCGCTCGACCCCGAGACCTGGCGGAGCATCGATGAACAGACCGGCTGAACGCAGAGTGATCGTCACCGGCGGCGCCTCCGGCATCGGCGCCGCCATCGCCCGCCGCTTCGCCGGCGACGGCGCCAGGGTGGCCGTCCTGGACCGCGACGAGGCGGCCCTGGCCCGGCTCGACGACCTGGTGCCCGGCGCCGAGCTGAGGCTCGTGACCGACGTGGGCGACCCCGAGGCGGTGGACGCGGCGTTCGAGGAGCTCGACCGCCGCTGGGGCGGGCTGGACGTGGCCGTCAACAACGCCGGCGTGAGCAGCCCGTGCGCCTTCACCGACCTGCCGCTCGACGACTGGGAACGCATCCTGCGGGTCAACCTGACCGGGGTGTTCCTGGTCGCCCAGCGGGCCGCCCGGCGGATGCGCGGCGCCGGCGGGTCCATGGTCAACATCGCCTCCGTCAGCGGCATGGTCGGCATGCCGGACTACAGCGCGTACAACGTCAGCAAGGCGGGGGTGATCGAGCTGACCAAGACGCTGGCGCTGGAGCTGGCGCCGGAGATCCGGGTCAACGCCATCTGCCCCGGTTACGTGCTCACCCCCATGCAGGAGGCGGAGTACTCGCCCGCCCGGCTGGCGGAGTGCGCGAGCAGGATCCCGCTCGGCCGGCTCGGCCGGCCGGGGGAGATCGCCGCGCTCGCCGCCTATCTGGCCGGCGACGAGGCGGAGTTCGTGACCGGCCAGACCTTCGTCATCGACGGCGGCGAGACGGCCGGCGGGCTGGCGAGCTGAGGTCTCTCAGCGCCGCTGGATCGACGTTATAGCGCCGCCGCCGACGATGGATGAGGTCGTGATCCACGACAGAAAGGGCGTACGAGCCATGACCGTGTCCTCGCTTGCCACGACCCGCCGAAACGGCCGCTCACCGGCCAGGGCGGTGAGCTCCTACACCGAATGGGACCCGCTGGAAGAGGTGATCGTCGGGCGGCTGGCCGGCGGCGTCTTCCCGACCTGGCAGGAGTCCATGCGCGCCACGATGCCGCCCGGCTCCTGGCGGCTCTTCCAGGAACGCGGCGGGCAGCCGTTCCCGCAGGACCTGGTGGACGCCGCGGACGAGGAGCTCGACGGGCTCGCCCGCGCCCTGGAGGACGCCGGCGTCACCGTGGTCAGGCCGGAACCCGCCGACCACCGCGCCTCGTTCGGCACGCCGCACTGGACCAGCTCCGGCGGGTGCTACGCGGCCATGCCGCGCGACCACCTCATCGTCGTCGGCGACACCATCGTGGAGTCCCCGATGTCGTGGCGCTGCCGCCAGTTCGACGGCGACGCGTTCCGGCCGCTGCTCAAGTCGTACTTCGACCGGGACGCCCGGTGGCTGCAGGCCCCCCGCCCGCAGCTCACCGAGGAGCTGTTCGCCACCGGCGACCACGACGAGTGGGCGATCACCGAGTTCGAGCCGGTCTTCGACGCGGCCGACTTCATGCGCTTCGGCCGCGACCTCGTGGCGCAGCGGAGCCACGTCACCAACGCGTCCGGCATCCGGTGGCTGCAGCGGGCGCTGGGCGGCGCGTTCCGCGTCCACACCATCGAGGTGAACGACCCGCACGCCATGCACATCGACGCCACGCTGCTGCCGCTGGCGCCCGGCAAGCTGCTGGTCAACCGGGAACGCTACGTGCCCAACGAGCTGTTCGACGGCTGGGAGATCCGCAAGGCGCCGCAGCCGGCGCTGCCGCCGGACTGGCCGATGTACTTCTGCAGCCCGTGGGTGAGCATGAACATGCTCTCCGTGGACGAGCGGACCGTCGTCGTCGAACGGCAGGAGGAGCCGATGATCGAGCTGCTCACCGACTGGGGCTTCCGCTGCATCCCGGTGGACTTCCGCCACGTCTACACCTTCGGCGGCTCGTTCCACTGCGTGACCGTGGACGTGCGCCGGCGCGGCGGCGACGACCGGTACCTGGCGCCGGTCCGATGAAGGTCGCCCAGATCACCGGCCCTCGCGCCTGCGCCATCGCCGAGAAGCCGGACCCCGCCATCCGCCGCGACTACGTCCTGCTCAAGGTCGAGGTCGCCCCCATGTGCAACGAGTACGTCGCCTACCGGGACGGCGTCTACCTGGAGCGCAACCGGCCCGACTCGCTGGGCCACGAGATGGCCGGCGTCGTGGCCGACGCGCCCGAGGGCGCCCTGCTCAGCCCCGGCGACCGGGTCGTGGCGCTGTGCGGCTACCCGTGCGGCACCTGCGAGCTGTGCCGGCGCGGCTACTACTCCCACTGCGCCACCACCGAGGACCCGCTGGAGGTGTGCAAGAGCGAGTCGGGCGAGTGCGGCTTCGCCCAGTACGCGATCAAGCCCGCCCGGCTGTGCGTGCCGGTGCCGGACGGGATGCCGCTGGACCACGCCGCCATGGCCTGCTGCGGCCTCGGCCCGACCTTCGGCGTGATGCGGCGCATCGGCGTGGACTCCTCCGACACCGTGCTCATCACCGGGCTCGGCGCGGTCGGCCTGGGCGGTGTGATCAACGCCCGGTACCGCGGCGCGACCGTGATCGGCGTGGCCCGCACCCCGTACCGGGCCGGGCTCGCCCGCGACCTGGGCTGCGCCGCGGTCCTGGACCCCCGCGACGGTGACGTGCGCGAGCAGATCAGGGCGCTCACCGGCGGCGGCGTGGACGTCGCGATCGACTGCTCCGGCCGGCCGGAGTACCAGCGGCTGTGCGTCGACGCGATCAATCGCCTGGGCACGGTCGGCTTCCTGGCCGAACCCGGCGAGCTGACCGTGCGCGTGGACGACGACCTGGTGCAGAAGGGGGCCACGCTGATGGGCAGCCTCGACATCAACCTGGCCGACGCCGGCCCGCTGCTGCGCATGATCAGCCGGGTCCCGGACCAGATCGAGCGGTTCATCACCCACCGCTACCCCCTGGACCGGATCGGCGAGGCGTTCGAACGGCAGTCCCGCTACGAGTGCGGGAAGATCGTCCTCTATCCGTGGAGCTGACGCCATGACGCTGGCCGCCCACCTCCTGGACCTGGCGGCGCGGCACTCGCCGCTGGTCCGCGACACGCTCCGCCGCCTGGCCGACGCGCCGCTGGCCGACCTGCTGGCCGGGCTCCGGCCCGGCCGGTCCCGCCCGTGGCAGGACCGGGACGACCTGTGCGCGGCCGTCGCGGACCTCGCGGCGCGCTCGTACGGCCCCGAGGTGGCCGCCGAGGTGGCCGCCGACCTGCGCGCGCAGCCGATCGTGCCCACGTCCAACCACTTCGGGGTGGACACCTTCGCCGACTCCGTCCAGGGCACGCTGCTGTTCGCGCTGCGGCCCGGCGCGCCGCGCACCGTCGTCGTGCTCGGCTTCGGCACGGTCAGCCTGAACAACCTGACCTACCCCATGGGACTGCGGCTCTACGACCCCCGGCACGGCGAACTGGACGCGCTGCCGCAGCGGCTGCCCATCCAGCCGAACCGCGACAAGCACCGGACGGTCCTGACCGCGCGGCCGTTCGACGCCGGGATGATCGAGCGGGCCCGTGCCCGGCTCGCCCGCATGCGGCGGGCCGGGGAGGTCTCCGCGTTCTGCGCGCGCAGCGCCGACGACGTGCTGCACCGGGTGTACGGCGCGCCGGAGACGCTGGCGCTGCCCTCGCACGGCCTCCAGGCCACCCGCGTCAACACCGCGCTGTGGCGGGGCCTGTTCCAGGGCGAGCCGCCCGCCCGGCTGGTGCAGGTGGCGATCGAGCCGATCTGCGCCGCCCTGCTCGAATCGGACCTGAACGACCCCGGCAGCCTGATCCACCAGCTGTTCTTCGTACCCCAGGTGCGTGAGGCGCTGCTCGACGGGCTGGACGGGGAGCGGGCCTGCTGGGAGCGGAGCCGCTCGCGCGGCACGGTCTTCTTCTGGGGGCTCGGCGCCGAGGGCCGCCGGGTGCCGCTCGCCCTCCACGGCGAGCTGCTCACCGGTGTCGACGAGCGCGGCCGGCGGCTGGAGTGGAAGTTCAGCCCGGAAGGGCTGGCCCCGGCGCTGCGGGCCGGGCTCCTGCTGCCCTCGCTGTTCACCTGCTTCGCCACCCTCGCCTTCGCGCGCGGGCTGAGCTGCGTCGGCGGCTACTACCAGGCCACCTACCTGCCCGTGATGCAGCGGGGCGTGGTGGCCGCGCTGGGCGTCGGCGAGGAGTTCCGCGACCTGGCCGACGCGGTCGCCCAGGTGCCCACCGGCCTCCACCTGGCCAGCCTCCAGGCCGCCGCCCGGTCCCTGCCCGGCGGGGCGCTCATCCCGGCGGGACCGGTGGAGATCGCCGGCGCGGGCGGGCTCGCACCGGCCGACGTGGCCGCTCTCACCCGCGTCCCGGTCCGTGAGGCGCACGTCGTCGCCTTCCCCGACGTGCTCGATCACCTCGTCCCGGCCGACGAGCTGCCGCCCGGCTGGGCCGCCCGGCTCGCCCTGGAGAGCGGCGCCGCGCGGGCCGTACGGCTGGAGACCTCCTGAACGACGGCGGCCCCCCGCAGGGGGTCGTCCGCGCTCACCGGAGCAGGTTCACCCGGAGCAGGTTCACGACGCCAGGTCCTTCGGCATGCCGGCGGACAGCAGCTCGCGGTGGAGCTCCTGGATCTCCGGGGAGGGCGCCAGGCCCAGGTCCTCGTCGAGGAGGTCACGCAGGTGCCGGTAGGCGTCGAGCGCCTCGTTGCGCCGGTTGCAGCGGCCCAGGGCGCAGATCAGCTGGCCGTGGAACCCCTCGTTGTACGGGTGCGTCTCGACCAGCAGGCGCAGCTCCGGCAGGAGGTCGCGGTGGCGGCCCAGCTCCAGGCCAGCCTCGATGCACATCTCCTGGGCGCAGACCCGCTGCTCGTCCAGCGCGACCACGTGCCCGCGCAGCACCGGCCCCGGCAGCACGTCGGCCAGCGCCCGCCCGGACCACATGTCCAGCGCCTGGCGTAACGACTCGGCCGCAAGCGCCATGTCCCCCTCGTCGAGCGCCTGCCGCCCCTGCCGGATGAGCCGGTCGAACCGGAAGACGTCCAGGTCGTCCTCGCCGGCGCGCAGCAGGTAGCCGGCGGTCCTGGTCTCGACCAGCTCCTCGCCGTGCGGGCACAGCCCGTCGCGTTCTAGATGCTTGCGCACCTGGTAGACGTAGGTGTGCAGGATGGTCCGCGCGTTCTTGGGCGGATCCTCGTCCCACAGCTCCCGGATCAGCAGGTCGGTGTCCACGATCTGGTTGGCCCGCAGCGCCAGCATGGCCAGCACCTGGCGCAGCTTGTGCTGGCCGAGCGTGTGCGGGTGACCGTCTACGACGATCTCCACCGGGCCGAGGAGTTGGAATGTCGCCATGGGTGATCTTCCTTGTGGTCGGCTGTGTGCGTTCACGAGGCTCGCGCGTTCTCCGATCCCTTCGCAGCGTCACCCTCGCGGCGGGCCGCCCACAACAGGAAACCTCCGCAAGCAGCACCCCGCTCAGCCGAAATATCCCGGGACCGGACCGGGAGGAGTAACACCCGGATGTAGTCCTGTCCCGGGGCCGGCCGCCGGGTGCGGGTTTTTCCCTCCTCTCACCAGCTCTGATAGGCCGGAGTGCGCGGGGCCGGGTTCGGGCGCTCCGGTCAGGGGAAGAGACCTCCGGTGGCCCCCCGCGATCGATGCCGTTCCTCACGGGAGGCGCTGGCCGGCTTTCTCGACGCCGAGCGGCCCGCGCTCCTGCGCGCGTACCTCGCCCGGCTGGAAGACGCGCACCCCCCGCTGACCGGCGATCCCGAGCTGCGGCGGCAGGCGCTCACGCACGCCGGCCGCACCATCGCCGACGTCGCGCGAAGCCTGCGGCTGGGCCGCCCCAGCGCCTGCGACGACGGCAGGGCCGGTCCCGGTACGTCCGGGGCGGCGGGGCGGCTGCACCCCCGGGTCTCGCTGCGGGCCGCGACCTGCCTGGCGGACGTCACGCTGAACGCCGCCAGTGAGTATCTCGCCGAGCGCGAGGACGGCGGGGAAGCCCTGGGGCTCGTCATGCGCTCCCTGACGGAGAGCGTCCTGACCCGCGTCCACGAGACGGCGCTCGCCTACTCCTCCCGGCTTCTGCACGACCTCGACGCCGCGTACGCCGACGAGCGCCGCAGGATCGCCCGCGACCTGCACGACCGGGTCGGCTCGGGGCTCGGGGTCGCCCACCATCAGCTGGAGCTCGCCGAGGCGTGCCGCACCGACCCCGCCCACGCCATGAACCGGGTGGTGCTGGCGCACGAGGCCATCCAGGACGCCATGGTCGGGACCCGCTCCATCGTGACCGGCCTGCACACCGACGACCAGGTGCGCCACCTGGAGAAGGAACTGGCCAGGCTCGTGGAGACCGTGGCGTCCGATGACGTGATCATGCGGTTACGGGTGGACGGCGACGAGGCGTGGGCGTCAGGGAAGGTCCTGGGCGAGACGTTCCTCATCGTCAGGGAGGCGGTGCGCAACGCGGTCACGCACGGCGCGCCGGGCATGGTGCTCATCACCGTCGACATCACGCCCGGCAGGCTGCAAGCGACCGTGGACGACGACGGCCGCGGCTTCGACCTGGACCGGGCGCTCCGGTCACCCGGCCTGGGGCTGACGTCCATGCGGGAACGGGCCGAGCTGATCGGCGGCCGGGTGACCCTGACGCCGGTGGCCGACCGCGGCACCCGCGTGGAACTCGTGGTACCGCTGTCGGAACGGCGTGGGGGTGATCGTGATGGATGACCGCACCACCGTCCTCATCGTGGACGACCACTCCCTGTTCCGCGAGGGACTGAAGGAGCTGCTGGAGAGCGACGACGACATCGCGGTGGTCGGCGAGGCCGGCGACAGCGAGAGCGCCGTCGAGCAGGCCGCGTCGCTGCGACCGCACGTCGTGCTGCTCGACGTGGAGATCCCCGGCGACGAGGCGACCACGACGGTGAGCCGCATCCAGGCGGCCTCGCCCCGCTCCGAAGTGATCATCCTGAGCATCTACGACGGTCCCTACCTCGTACAGAGCCTGCTGGCGCAGAACATCCGCGGCTACCTGCTCAAGACCGTGCGGCGGGCGGAGCTGCTCGCGGCGGTCCGCACCGCCAGGACGGACCACGACCGGGTCATGCTCGTCATCTCCAGGGAGAGCCTGGTCCAGGTGCAGCCGAACGCGGCCAACCCGCTGTCCGCGCGGGAGCTGCAGGTGCTCGAACTGGTGGCCGAGGCGCTGAGCAACGGCCAGGTCGCGAGCCGGATGAACCTCACCGAGTCCACCGTGAAGCGGCACCTGCGCAACATCTTCCTGAAGCTCGGCGCGGTCTCCCGGGTCGACGCGGTGAACAAGGCCGTGGCCGCCTCCCTCATCAAACCCCCGTCCATCCCGCACCAGCCATGACCTGCTCCTAGTGCGGCGGGAAGAGGGTGTTCAGGCGGGCGAGCGGCACGGGGTCGACCTGGACGTCCGCCGTGCTGGCGTTCATCTCCAGGTGCACCCGGTTGCGCGTGCTCGGCACGGGAACGATGTCGCCGCCCTGCGCCAGCAGCCACACCAGGGCCAGCCGGGCCAGGCTGAGGTGGAGCTGCGCGGCGACCTCCTCGGCGGTCCGCACCGCCCGCACGGCGGCCCGCGGGTCGACGCCAGGGCCGGACCCGACTCCGAGGCCGAGCGGCCGGCAGGCGACCACCCCGAGCCCGTGCGCGCGGGCCGCCGGGATCCGGTCCAGCTCGGCGCGGCGGTCCCACAGAGAGTACTCGCAGGCGATGGCGGCGATCGCGGGTTCCGCGGCGGCCCGGCCGATCTGACCGGCCCGCGGCTCGGCCAGCCCGAGGTGGCGGACCTTGCCCGCCGTGACGAGCCGGGCCAGCTCGCCCACTCCGTCCTCGACGGGCCCCGGCCAGGCGGGGCAGTCCAGGTAGAGCAGGTCCAGGTGGTCGACGGCCAGCCGGCGCAGGGCCGCGTCGCAGGAACGCGCCAGCCCCCGGCCGCACGCGCGCGCCCGCGCCGCCAGCACCACCTCCTGGCGGCGGCCCGCGATCGCCCGCCCGGCCAGTTGCTGCACCTGCTCCTGCCGGGACCGGCTCGTGGTGTCGAGCAGGGTGATGCCGAGATCGAGGGCGTGACCGATGACCCGTGCGCCCGTCCTGGCGTCGGGGCCGCCGGCGAGTGCCGTCCCGCCCAGGCCGATGGCCGAGGAGATCGGGCCGGCGCGACCGAGCCGCCTGGCGTCCATCGGTCACGGGATCCCGCGCGGGCGGAGCCCGCCGGGCTCGGTCACGGGAGGGTCGGGTCGATCCATCTCGGCCGTCCTTTGGCTGCGCGAACGCCGGGACACACCTCTTCACCATGCGCCGGGCCGGTCGAAGCGATCTCAACCCCGGATAGAGCGGCGATGACGTCGTACGGGGAAATCCCGGTTGACCAGACCGGAAATATAGGCAATAGTGCGGGGAGGACGCTCCCGTCAGAGAGGCCGGGTATGACGCACTTCTATGGGGCTGGCCGGGAACCGGGCAAGGTGCGCGTCCCGCCGCGCGCCGTCGCCTAGTGTCGCGCACATGTGGATCGACGAGCATGTGGTGCTGCCCGACCCGGACCGGGCCGTGGTCGCGGTCGGACCGCCGGCCGCCGGGGACGGACACTGGGCCGGAGCGCCGAGCGCGGTCGCCGCGGACGGGCTGATCTATCTCGCCTACCGGCTGCGCCGCCCGATCGGCCGGGGCCGCGGGTACGCGGTGGTGGTCGCCCGCTCCTCGGACGGCGAGCGGTTCGAGACGCTGACGACCGTCACCCGCGAGGAGATGGACGCCGAGTCGCTGGAGCGGCCCTCGCTCGTGCGCCTGCCGGACGGCCGCTGGCGGCTCTACCTGAGCTGCGCCACCGAGGGCACCAAACACTGGCGGGTGGAGGCGCTGGAAGCCGCCGACCCGGCCGCGTTCGACGCCCGCTCGCGGGTCACCGTCCTGCCGGGCGACCCCAAGACCGGGGTGAAGGACACCGTGATCGTACGGCGCGGCGGCCTCTGGCACCTGTGGGCCTCCTGCCATCCGCTGGTGAACCCGGAGGAGGCCGACCGGATGGTGACCGACTACGCCACCAGCGCCGACGGCCTGGAGTGGACCTGGCACGGCACCGCGCTGAGCGGCCGGCCGGGCCTCTGGGACGAGCGGGGCGTCCGCGTGAGCGCGGTGCGGTGGCGGGGCGGCCGGGTGCTGGCCTACTACGACGGCCGGGCGAGCGCGGCGGAGAACTACGAGGAGCGCACCGGCGTCGCCGTCGGCGCCGATCCCGCCGCGCTGACCGCCCTCGGCGACACCCCCGCGGCGGCCTCGCCGTACGGCAGGGCAGGACTGCGCTACCTGGAGTTCGTGGACCTGCCCGGCGGCGCCGTCCGGCTCTACTACGAGTTCACCCGTCCCGACGGCGCTCACGAGCTGCTCACCGAGCTGCGGTGATCAGCGGCGCCGCCCGTTGCGCGACTGCCGCTGCCCGGGCGGCCGGGTGCCGACCAGGCCCCCGGCCCGCTGCCTGGGCAGCAGCCAGTCGCCGAAGTCCGCGCCGGTGACCCGCTCGAGCAGGCGGATGTCGTCGGCGAAGTACGGCAGGAGCCGCTGCCGCTGCTCCCACGACAGCGGGCGGCGGGAGGCGCCGCGGTGCTGGAGCAGTCCTTCGAGCGGCGCGCCAAGAGCCGTGGACAGGCGCCTGCGCATCAGGGACAGCACCCGGTGCCGCAGGCCGGGGTCCGGATGGGCGGTGACGTTCTCCCGGGGCAGCTCGGTGAGCAGCCCCTGACGCACGCCGAGGAAGGCGCAGATGCGGTCGAGCGTCTCGGCGGGCCGGTCCACGAGGTCCCGGTAACGGAAGATCAGCACCTGGTCGCGGGGGAACAGACTGAACAGGTGCTCCAGCTGCTCGCCGTAACGGCCGAGCCCGATGTAGTGCCAGAAGTGCGCCCACCCCTCGCGGACGCGGTGCGGCTCGGCCTCGCACGCCCGTACCAGGTCGCCGATGGGCTCCAGCCCGGCCGACCACAGGTGCGTCCAGTTGGAGTGCGCCCGCTCGACCGGGTCGCGCAGGCTGATGATCAGCTTCACGCCGGGGACGGCGGCGTGGATGCGCCGCTGGGCGGCGGTGTCGTAGAGGTAGAAGGGGGTGGACTCGCCGGCCGGCGTGCCCGGCGGAGCGTCGGCGAACAGCGCCTCGTAGTCGGCGCGCCGCCAGACGTGCTCCCGGTAGGTCTCCACGTCGCCCGGCCCGCCCCTGTCCGGAGGCGGGCCGTCGGTGAGGAAGAACTTCGGTTCCTTGATCCGTGACAGGAACAGGCCGGGATGCTGCCGCAACGCGGTGTGCAGGGCCGTGGTCCCGGCTTTGGGCACACCTGCGATCAGGAAATCGGGCAGGGACACCGTCTTCCCTCCAGTGGCGGAACGGACCTCTGTAGGGGGTCAGCATAACAAGGTTATCCGGTAGGAAATGTCCCTTATGTGGCGAGAGGGGCTATCCCCGCATTTGTGGATCAGACGTAACTTGTCTGCATCTTCCGGTGCACGGCACCGCGCGGCGGGTCAGGCTGGCGGCGAGGAGGCCCGAGAGCCATGGCAGATCCCGCACAGGCGAACAGCGACCGGCCCGGCACGACCCCCGCCCCCGCGCGGACCCCCGCGTGGCGCTACGCCATCGGCATGCTCGGCACGTCCATCCCGATCAACATGATCAAGGGATCGATGATCCTCTACTACGTCGACATCCTCGGGCTCGACGTGCGCGCCTACGGCGTGGTGATGGTGGTCTACGCGGTCATCGACGCGATCGACAACCCGGTGCTCGGCCACCTGTCCGACCGCACCAGGAGCCGGTTCGGGCGGCGCAGGCCGTGGCTGATCGTCGGCGCGCCGATGCTCGCGGCCTGCATGATCGCCTTCTTCTCCGCGCCGGCCTCGCTGGACGGCCTCGGTCTCGTGCTGTGGTTCGCGGTGTTCGCGATCCTCTGCGAGGCCTTCGACTCCATGCTCAACGCCAACTACGGCGCGCTGCTGCCCGAGCTCTACCCGCGCGAGCGCGACCGCGCCGTGGCCAACGCCCTGCGGCAGGGCTTCCAGTTGGTGGCGCTGGTGATCTCGCTCGCGGTCACGCCGCTGCTCACGACGGAGGTGTTCGGCACGGCGGACTCCACCCAGGGCTTCCAGACCACGGCGATCGTGTACGGCGCGATCGCGGTCGTGGTGATCGTGTTCATGGCTCTCGGGGCGCGCGAGAACCCGCGCTACGCCACCCGCGAGCGGCCGCCGCTGCTGCGCAGCGTCTGGTCCATCGTGCGCACCCCACTGTTCTGGACGGTCGGGCTCACCGGCGCCTGCTACGGGATCGCCATGGCGCTCGTCCTCACGGGCCTGCAGCTGTACGTCCGCTACTCGCTCGGACTCGACGTCGGCAAGGCCCTCTACCTGCAGGGCGTCGTCATATTGGTCGCGGCGGGCGGCCTGGTGGCGTGGACGAGGGTCGTCGCGCGCCGCGGCGCCCTGTGGACCTGGCGGCTCGCCTTCGCGGTCCTCGCGGTCAGCTTCGCGGCGCTGTTCCTCGCCACCGACCTCGTCACCGCGATCGCCGCGGGCGTCCTCGTCGGCGCCGGGTGGTCGGGAATGCTCGCGACGAACGACCTCATCGTCGCGCGGGTGCTGGACGCCGACGCGGCGCGCAACCGCGAGCACCGCGAAGGGCTCTTCCTGTCGGCGTTCGGCTTCTTCGGCCGGCTCAACGGGGTCGTGACCGGGCTGGCGCTCACCTCGCTGGGCGTGTTCTTCGGCTACAACTCCGGTGCCGACCCCGGCGCCGACCCCGGATTCGCGTTCCGGGTGTACCTGTGCGTCTACCCGTTCGTCCTGGTGACCATCGGCGCGGTCGCGGCGCGGCTCATCACGGTCCCGCACGAGACGCCGCCCGAGGCCGCCGACCCGTCGGAGGACACCAGGTGACCCGCAGCCCCCTGATCACGGCCGGGCGGCCGTGGAAGGACCTCCGGTGAGCCGCCGTCTCGTGATCACGGCCGACGACCTCGGCAGGGAGCCCGGCACCACCGAGGTCGTCCTCGGCCTGCTGGCCGAGGGACACGTCACCGCGACGACGCTGATCTGCGTCTCACCGGCCGCCGGGCGGGCGGCCGAGCGGGTCAAGGAGCTCGGCGTGCTGCCGCGCCTGCACGTGACGCTCACCAGCGAGCGCGACGTGCCGCGCTGGCGGCCGCTCGGCGGCCCGACCGGCCTCACCGACCCCGACGGCACCCTCAGCGACGACCCCTTCGTCCTGGGAGCGCGCGGCGAGGCCGCGGACGTCATCCGGGAGGCGGACGCCCAGCTGCGCTGGATGCGCGCGCGGGACCTCGCGCCGGTGGCCGCCGACTCCCACGCCGGCACCCTGTACGGGCTGCACGGCCGGTCGTGGCTCGCCGAGACGCTCCACTGGTGCGCCCGCCACGGTTTCGCCTTCAGGCTGCCCCGCGACCCGGAGCCGTACGCCGGCGGTCCGCTGCCGCCGCCGCTCGCCGCGGCGCACGAGCGCGCCGTCGCGCTCGCCGACGAACTGGGCGTGGCCATCCCGCGGACGATCGCGACCAACCGCCGGACCGCCCACGAGCTCGGCTCCTACGAACGACTCCGGGACGACTACCTGCGCCGGCTCGCCGACCTCCCCGAAGGGACGAGCGAACTGTTCCTGCACCCGTCCCGCGAGGACGCGGTCGCCGGGCCTGACGGCGTCGTGCGTGCCTGGGAGGCCCGGCTGCTGCGTGACCCGGCCTGGCACACCGCCCTCGCCCGCGAGGACGTCCGGCTCACCGGGGGCTGGTGGCCCTGAGTTCCACCGTCCGCCCGCGCCGGCGGGGGCGGCGTCCGGGTCGTCGTCAGGCGCCCGCCGCGTCGAGGCGGGCGAGCTGGTCGGCGGTGAGCCGGACGTCCAGCGCGGGCAGCGCCGCCTCGAACTGTCCGAGCGTGCGCGGACCGATCAGCGGCACGACCGAAGGCGACGTCTGGTGCAGCAGCCACGCGAGCACCAAGGTGTTCGGCGTCACTCCCACCTCCGCGGCCACCTCGGCGACGGCGGCGAGCCGCGCCTCGGCGTCCGGCCCGGCGTACGGCTCCATCGCGCCGTGCCCCCGCCGCTTGGCCGCGTCGTCATAGACGCCCTTGAGTATCGGGGAGTACGCGACCAGCGTCAGGTCGTCGTGCGCCGCCAGGTAGTCGAGCTGCTCGTCGTCCACGATCGAGACGTGCCGCAGCCCGGCCCGGCGGCGCAGGTAGGAGTGCTGCTGCTGGAGCGCGACCGGGGCCGGCCAGCCGTTCGCCGCGCACAGCTGCCGGATGCGCTCCAGCCGCCAGGTCCGCGCGTTCGACCAGCCGATGTAGCGGGCCTTGCCCGCCCGCACGATGCCGGCCAGCGCCTCCAGCGTCTCCTCCAGAGGCGTGGCCCGGTCGTCGACGTGGACGTAGTACAGATCGACGTGGTCGGTGCCCAGCCGGCGCAGGCTGCCGTCGATCGAGTCCCGCAGGGTCTTCGCCCCGGCCCCGACGAACGTCCGGTAGGCCACCTCCCAGTCCGGCCGGCCGTCGGCCCAGACCGCGTCCAGGTCGCGCACGACGGCGCTGCCCTTGGTGGCCAGGAACACCCGGTCGCGCCGTCCGGTCCTGGCCAGCCAGCGGCCGATCAGCTCCTCGCTGTGGCCGCCGAGGCTGCCCCGCCGCTCCCACCAGGCGTAGCAGTCGGCGGTGTCCAGGAAGGCGCCGCCCGTCTCGGCGTAGCGGTCCAGGATGGCGAAGGATTCGTCCTCCGGGGTGACCGTACCCATGATCATGCAACCCAGGGCGAGTTGGCTGATCTGTTCGCCGGTACGGCCAAGCTGCACGGTCTTCACGTGAGTCGTTCCCTTCCTCGGCTCTCAGGTGCGTCGACGCGCACGCTAGGAGCTGGAGCGCGCTCCAGGTCAAGGCCGGGGTGGACTCGTCATGATTCGTGCCGATCGGCGGGGCCGGCGGCGCGGGACGGGAGGAGCAGCGCGGTGATCACCACGATCACGGACAGCGCCGCGCCGATGACGAAGGCCACCCGCATGCCGCCGAGGGTGGCGAGCACGTCGGTGGTCCCCGCCGATCTCAGCGCGTCGGCGCGCGCGCTCATCACGGTGATCATGAGCGCGGTGCCGAAGGCCGCGGCGACCTGCTGGAGCGTGCTCAGGATCGAGCTGCCGTGGGAGTAGAGCCGCGAGGGCACCGCGCCGAGCCCGAGGGTGAACACCGGGGTGAAGGTCGCCGCCAGGCTCACCGACAGCAGCGCGTGCAGGCCGAGGATCTGCCAGTAGGGCATGGTCATCGAGACCTGGGTGAAGCCCGCGAGCGCCAGCATGACCCCGATCGAGCCGGGGATGACGAGCACCCGGCCGCCGTAGTGGTCGAACAGGCGGCCGACGGCCGGGCCCAGCAGCCCCATCGCGAGGCCGCCCGGCATCACCAGCAGCCCGGTCTCCAGGGCGCTGAGCCCGCGGACGCTCTGCAGGTAGAGCGGCAGCAGGATCATCGAGCCGAGCATCGCCATGAAGGCCACGGCCATCATGATCAGCGCGACCGTGTAGGTGCGGTGGCGCAGGGTGCGCAGGTCCAGCAGCGGGACGCCGCGCTTCTGCAGCCGCAGCTGGCGGAGCACGAAGACGGCGATGGTGACCAGCCCGGCCGCCGTGATCGAGGCGGCGACGCGGGCGTCACCGCCCTCGAACCGGCTGAGGCCGTAGACCAGGCCGCCGAAGCCGGCCGCGGCGGTGACCACGCTGAACCAGTCGATGCCGCCGGCCTCGGGGGTGCCGACGTTCTCCAGCCGCTTCAGTCCCTGCCAGGTGATCAGGGCGGCGATGGGCAGCACCACGGCGAACAGCAGGCGCCAGGAGCCGAACTGGAGGATCACCCCGGAGACCGTCGGCCCCATCGCGGGCGCGACCGAGATGGCCAGGGTGACGTTGCCCATCACCCGGCCCCGGTCCTCCTGCGGCACGACCTGCATCAGCGTGGTCATCAGCAGGGGCATCATCACGGCGGTCCCGGACGCCTGGACGATGCGGGCGCCCAGGAGCACCTCGAACGACGGCGCGACGACGGCCAGGGCGGTGCCGGCCAGGAACAGGCCCATCGCGGTGGCGTAGGCGCGGCGGGTGGGCACCCGCTGCAGGAACCACCCCGTGATGGGGATCACCGCGGCCATGGTGAGCATGAAGGCGGTCGAGAGCCACTGCGCGGTCTGCTCGGTGATGTGCAACGCGGTCATCAACTGGGGGATCGCGTTGATCATGATCGTCTCGTTGAGAATGACCACGAACGTGGCGAGCACCAGCAGCCGGATCACCGGTGGTGTGCGTCCCCGGGCATGTGCCTCGGGTCTGGCGGGCGGGTCGAGCAGTCGGCTGGACATGGCACCTCGTGGGTCGTCTCGGGTCTTCGGGGGAACACGGCGAGGGCCGGAGCCCCGGCCCTCTTCCGCGCGAGAAGTCATCGTCATGGAAAGGATGACCGTCGCCACCGACAAATCTCGTCGGCCGCGCCCACGATGCGGCATCCCCCGCGTCATGTCACCCGGTTTTTCCGTCCCGTCGGCGACGTGAGGGCCGGTGTTCAGGGCGGGCGCCGAGGGTCGCGGGCGCCCTTGCCTCGGACGTTCGTGCGGCCGTTGCCGCTGGTCGAGTCCGTGGTCAGCGAGAGAGACGGAGAGAGCGATGAGCGCCTGCGCGACGGCCCGCCTGGAGACCATGGGCACGCCGACGTCCTGACGTCCCCGGAGCGCACCCGTACGGCGGCCTGTCCCCGGTCCGCGGAAGCGCCGTCGACCCGGGCGAGTGGCCGGGGGCCGTCGTCATCGCCGAGTCCGGCGACACGCGCCTGGTACGGCTCGCCCGCCTACCAGGAGATCCCGCCGCGCACCGGCCACATCGGCGGCGCGGCGACCCTGGTCGAGGGAATCGAACCCGGCCACGAAGCCGCCAGGCTCGCGGCCGGGCGCGAGGCGGCCCGGCCGTGGCGGCGCGTCACACCTTGACGGGGAAGTGGCCGTCGAGCCCGGTGATGCGCAGCAGTCTGGAGACGCGCGGCGGGACGCCGGTCAGGACGAGGGTGACGCCGCGGGCGCGGGCGCGGCTCTGCACGCTGATCAGCACGCTCAGCCCGTCGGCGCCGAAGAAGGTCACCTGGGACAGGTCCAGGACGAGCCGGCCGGTGCTGTAGCACAGGGCGTTGAGCAGTTGCTGCTGGAGCCGCGCCGCGGTGAGGATGTCGATGTCGCCCGACAGGTGGACGAGCGTCGAGGCGCCCGTGCCGCCGAGCGGGACGGTGTCCTTGGTGATCATCAGATCTCCTTGGGATGCTGGAACGGATGAGGCGCGTGCGGGCCGGTCCTTCGTCGTACCTCCTGCGGTCGTGTCGCGGGCGACGGGACGGAATGCGGACGTCGCCGGGCTTCGGCCGGTCGCGAAGCCGGATGTGATCACCGCTCGCCGGTCCGGCGGGAAGGCGGCGAGGCCCGGCCCGAGCGGCCGGGACGAGCGGTGCGAATGAAGAAAGAAGCGTCGGAACATGGTCGCCTGACCCCGTCCGGGCCCCGGTGGGCCGGTAGTGGTTCGCCGGGGGCGACGCAGACCTGGAGTCGACGCGCGAAAAGTCCTCGGTACCCTCAGCGTACCTCACGACCGGTCATCGGCATCTTGACCCGGAGCGCGGCGCGGGCGCGGCGGGCTACTGGAGCCCGCCGCGCACGGACGTGATGCGCTGGGTGTTGAAGCCGAGCCAGTGCATCCGGCCCACGTAGCGGGCGTGCTCCACCTTGACGCAGCGATCCATGATCACCGTCAGGCCGCCGTCCTCGGCGATCGCGGCGCCTTCCTCGTCGACCACGCCGAACTGGGTCCACAGGGCGCCCGCCCCGATCGACACGGCTTCCCGCGCGATGCCCGGCAGCGCGGACGGCGCGCGGAAGACGTTCACGAGGTCGACCGGCACGGGCACGTCGAGCAGGCTCGGGTAGCTGGTCTCGCCGAGGATCTCGGGCTCGCGGGGGTTCACCGGGATCACCCGGTAGCCGTGACGCCTGAGGTAGTAGCCGACGAAGTAGCTGGCCCGCAGCTCGTTGTTCGACAGGCCCACGACCGCGATCGTCCGGGTGGAGTGGAGCACGCGCTGGATCGTCAGCGGGTCCTGGTAGCGGTCGGGGACGTTCATGCCGTGGCCGCCTTCCCGCCCGTGGCGGCCGCGACCCGGGCGAAGCCCTGTTCCAGGTCCCAGATGAGGTCGTCGACGGATTCGAGGCCCACCGACAGCCGCACCGTGCCCGGTCCGACGCCGGCCGCCCGCAGTTCGTCGTCGCCGAGCTGGCGGTGGGTGGTGCTGGCCGGGTGGATGACCAGGCTCTTGGCGTCGCCGACGTTCGCCAGGTGGGACCAGAGCGTCAGGCCGCCGATGAGGCCCTGCCCGCCGGCCCGCCCGCCGGCGCAGTCGAAGGAGAACACCGCCCCGGCGCCGCGCGGCAGGTACTTGTCCGCCAGCGGCCGGTATCGGCTCTCCGGCAGGCCGGCGTACGTCACGCCGGACGCCAGCTCGTGCGCCTCCAGGAACGCCGCGACCGCCCGCGCGTTGGCGACGTGGCGGTCCATCCGCAGCGAGAGCGTCTCCAGCCCCTGCAGGAACAGGAAGGCGTTGAACGGCGAGAGCGCCGCGCCGAGGTCGCGCAGGGTCTCGGCGCGGAGCTTCATCAGATAGCCGTACATGCCGAACGTCTCGTGGAACCTCAGGCCGTGGTAGGCGGGCGACGGGTCCGCGATCACCGGGAAGCGCCCGTTGGACCAGTCGAACGTGCCGGCCTCGACGACGACGCCGCCGATGCTGGTGCCGTGGCCGCCGATGAACTTGGTCGCCGAGTGGATCACGATGTCGGCGCCCCACTCGATCGGGCGGCACAGGTACGGGGTCGCGAACGTGTTGTCGACGATCAGCGGCAGCTCGTGCTCGTGCGCGATGGCCGCCACGGTCTCGATGTCGAGCACGTTGCCCGCGGGGTTGCCGATCGTCTCGCCGAAGAACGCCTTGGTGCGGGGCGTGACCGCCTGCCGCCAGGCGTCGGGGTCGTCCGGGTCGACCCAGGTGAGTTCCACGTTCATCTTGCGCAGCAGGTGCTTGAGCTGGTTCACCGTCCCGCCGTAGAGCGCCGAGGACGACACCACGTGGTCGCCCGGCTCCAGCAGCGTGAACAGGGCGGCCGCCTGCGCGGCGATGCCGCTGGCGAACGCGACCGCGCCGCTGCCGCCTTCGAGGTTCGCCACCCGCTCCTCGAACACCGCGACGGTCGGGTTCATGATGCGCGAGTAGGTGTTGCCGTACTCCTGCAGGTTGAAGTAGGCCGCCGCGGATTCCGGGTCCTCGAAGACGTAGCTGGTCGTCTGGAAGATCGGCACCGCGCGGGCGCCGGTGTTGGGATCGGGCCGCTGCCCGGCGTGCAACTGCCGGGTGTCGAACCCGAACGCGCGGGCCTGCTCGGCACGGGGGAGATGGTCGGTCACGAAAGCCTCTTCCATGTCACGCGGCCAGGAACCGGCGGATGATGGGCGTCTGTCGCGCTTCCTCCAGCAGGAAGCAGTCATGACCGTACGGCGCGTCGATCACCTGGAGCTCGACCGGCTTGCCGAGGGCGCGCAGCGCCTGCTCGACCTCCCGCGACGCCGACGGCGGATAGAGCCAGTCGGAGCTGAAGGCGATCAGCAGCGTGCGCGCCGAGACGCCTTCGAGCGCCCGCGCGAGCGAGCCGCCGCCGTGCTGCCGCGCGAGGTCGAAGTAGGTCAGGGCGCGCGAGGTGTAGAGGTAGGTGTTGGCGTCGAAGCGCTTGACGAACGAGGCGGCCTGGTGGCGCAGGTAGCTCTCCACCTCGAACTCCGGCTCGGTGATCGTGTAGCGCAGGTCGTCGGCGAACTGCAGCCGCCGGCCGAACTTGTCGTCCAGCGCCGGCGCGGACAGATAGGTGATGTGGCCGACCATCCGCGCCACCCCCATCCCGGCGTCGGGCGCCTGGCCGGTGCCGTGGTAGCGGCCGCCCTGCCACGCCGGGTCGCGCATGATCGCGTCGCGGGCTATCGCGTTCCAGGCCACGCCCTGCGGGTGGAGCGCGTGCGTGCTGGCGATCGCCACCACGGCGTCGACCTGGTCGGGGAAGAGGATCGCCCACTCCAGCGCCTGCATCCCGCCGAGCGAGCCGCCGGCCACCGCCGCGAGCCGCTCGATGCCCAGGACGTCCAGGAACGCGCGCTGGGTCCGCACCATGTCCGCGACCGTGATCACCGGGAAGTCCGGCCCGTACGGCTCGCCCGTCGCGGGGTCGATCGACGACGGGCCCGTGGTCCCGCGGCAGCCGCCGAGCAGGTTGGTCGCGACGACGAAGAAGCGGTCGGTGTCGAACGCCTTGCCGGGACCGATCATGCCGTCCCACCAGCCGAGCCCCTGGCCGCGCCCGCCGTCGCGCTCCTCGGCGCCGAACCCGTCGCGCGCGCTCTCCGCGGCCGGCGCCTTCGACAGGCCGGCCGCGTGGGCGTCGCCGCTGAGCGCGTGGCACACCAGGATCACGTTGTCGCGCTCGGGGGCGAGCGTGCCGTAGGTCTCGTACGCGACGCGGACGGGGTGCAGCTCCCGGCCGCAGTCGAGCCGTACCGGCCGGGGGAGGTCGAGGTACCGCGTCTCCACGACGCCGACACTGCCGGCCGGGCCGGCCGGGCCGGCTGGGCTTGCGGGGATCGCCGGGGCTGGCTGGGACATGGGGCCCATGGTAGCCACCACGGCCTGTGTATGGTCAAATACCTATCGGTATTCCATGAAGCCGGAAGGGGTGCGACATGACCACCGCCGCCAACGGAGTGAACGTACAGGCGCTGCTGGACGCGCGCGAGGCGCTCAAGGGCTCGCCCGAGGCCGCGCAGTTCGTGTGGCGGGCGACCACCAAGTGGCGCAACGGCGTCCACAGCACCACGACGGTCAAGGAGTACTTCGGCCTCGGCCAGGAGCAGAGCCACAAGACCGAGACGGTGTTCGACGCCGACCACCCCGAGGTGTTCGCGGCCGAGGACAACGGCATCACGCCGATCGAGTACCTCCTCGTCGGCCTGGCGAGCTGCCTGACCGCGGGCGTGGCGTCCGTCGCGCAGAACCGCGGCATCCAGCTCCGCTCCGTCGAGGCGACGCTGGAGGGCGCCCACGACATCCGCGGCATCCTCGGCGCCGACAGTGACGTGCGCAACGGCTTCAACGGCATCAAGGTGACCTTCACCATCGACGCCGACGCCTCGAAGCAGGAGATCGAGGCCCTGGTGGCGCAGTCCCAGAAGCGCTCCGCCGTGTTCGACGCCCTCACCAACCCGACGGACGTCACCGTCGAGGTCGCCTGAGAGGCCGGACGATCATCGAGCGCTTCACCGCAGTCGTCGTCGGAGCGGGGCACGCGGGCCTCGCCGCGAGCCACTTCCTCACGGAACGGTCCATCGACCACGTCGTGCTCGAACGCGGCGAGGTGGCCAACTCCTGGCGGCGCGAACGCTGGGACTCCTTCCGGCTGCTGACCCCCAACTGGCAGACCCGCCTGCCGGGCCTGTCCTACGAGGGCCAGGACCCCGACGGCTACATGACCATGGACGAGGTCACCGGCTTCGTCGAGCGCTTCGCCGCCGTCTCGCGCGCGCCCGTCAGGACCCGTACCGAGGTCACGTCCGTACGGCCCGCGGCCGGCGGCTACCACGTGACGACGAGCGGCGGCGAGATCGGCTGCCGGACGGTGGTCATCGCGAGCGGGGCGTGCAACCGGCCGGTGGTGCCGCCGTTCCACGAGGCGGTGCCCTCGTCCGTCGAGCAGCTCACGCCGTTCGGCTACCGCGAACCCGGTCAGCTCCCCGACGGCGGCGTGCTCGTCGTCGGGGCGTCCGCGACCGGCGTCCAGCTGGCCGCCGAGCTGCGGCGGTCGGGCCGGCCGGTGATCCTCTCGGTGGGGGAGCACGTGCGGCTGCCGCGCACCTACCGGGGCCGCGACGTGCTGTGGTGGATGGACGCCTCGGGTGTGTGGGACCAGCGCTACGACGAGGTCGAGGACCTGACGCGGGCCCGGCGGCTGCCCTCCCCCCAGCTCGTCGGCACCCCGGAGCGCACGACCCTCGATCTCAACGCGCTCACCGCCATGGGCGTCGAGCTCGTGGGCCGGTGGGCGGCCGTCCGCGACGGCCGGGCGCTGTTCTCCGGCGGCCTGCGCAACGTCTTCTCGCTCGCGGACCTCAAGATGGAACGCCTGCTCGGCACGTTCGACGAGTGGGCCGGGGCGACCGGCCGCGACGCCGAGGTGGGCCCGCCCGAGCGGTTCGCGCCGACCGCCGTGCCCGCGTCGGCGCGGCTCCAGCTCGACCTGCGCGGCGGGGAGATCCGCTCGATCGTGTGGGCGACGGGGTTCCGTCCCGACTACGGGTGGCTCGACGTGCCCGTGGTCGACGAGAAGGGCCGGCTGCGCCATGACGGCGGCGTGGTGGACGGCCCGGGGATGTACGCGCTGGGGCTGCCGGTGCTGCGGCGGCGCAGGTCCACGTTCATCCACGGCATCGAGTCCGACGCCCGCGAGGTGATCGACCATCTCGCGCGATATGTGGCTCAAGGCAGTAATATCCGGAAATAACGAGTGTGCCGGGCCGGGCGGCCCCATCTCCGCACACCCTCATTTACATGCCGCTCACCCCCGGAAATGGGTGTCACCCCTGATGGCGCCCCGGTGAAGTCCCCGTCAGACTGGTAAGTGGATGGACCAGATGACGGTTCTCCGCACCGACGAATGTCGATGGGGATGAGGACATGTTCGCCCTGGGCGGTCAGACGGCCTCCACCTGGCAGGCGCTCACCACGGTGGAGCCCGGAGTGTGGGTCGTCGCGGGCCTCCTGCCGGCGGCCCTGATCGGCTCGCGGACGCTGCGCGTCGTCGGCGAGGACGAGCGGCTCGCGGGCCTGGACCTGTTCGGCAGGGAGGCGGTCACCCGTGACGGCGTCAGCGTGCGGGTGCGGGCCGGGGCCATGGCGGTCGTGGACGACCCAGCCCCGGGGCCCGCCCGGCGACCGCGCCCGCCTAGAAGCCCCCGCCACCGGCCCGACGTGAAAGGAGAAACCGTGAAACTCACGCACCACACCGTCCCCGGCACCGGCACCGTGCACCACGGCGACACCGTGCGAGGTGAGCACCTCGCCGTCATCGTCACGGAGACGGGACGCACCCTCCTGCTCTACGACCAGGCCGACCCCGACACCCCGGCGCACACCCTGCGGCTCGACCAGCGGGAGGCCGACCAGCTGGCCGACCTGCTGCACAGCCGCCCCGCCGCCGACCGGCTGGCCGAGGTGGAGCGGCGCCTGGCCGCCGTCGAGCAACGCCTGGCCGCCTGATGCCCCCGGCCAGGGGCGCCGCCCCTTGTCACGGTTCCGGCATCACACGCGCATATCAGATGCGTCACCGTTGCGGCGATCACCCTTGCACGCCACCGCGCCGCTCCCCGAAAGTCGGGGCGACGGGGTGAGGGGGATGGATGCGCGTGCCGCTGGTCGTCGTGCGGGCGTTCAGCGAGCCGCTGCTCCTCCTGGCCGCGTTCGGGTCGATCCTCCTCGCGACCACCACGCTCGTGGCGCTGACGATGTACGTCTCCTCCATCGGGGACGCCGGCGTCCGCCGGGTGCTGGAGACGGCCCCGTACCGCGAGACCACCACCACGGTCAGCGCACTGGTCAACGCCGAGACCTTCCAGCGGTACGACCGCGCCGTGCGCGACGATCTCACCGCGGTCCACACCGCGCTCCCCGCCCTCACCACCAGCCTGCGCTCCGACTCGTACGTCATGCCGGGCCAGGACGGCGAGAAGCAGCCCGAGCTGCTCAGGTTCGCCAGCCACGACGGGCTCGACCGGCACGGCCGGCTGGTCTCGGGCCGATGGCCCGAGACCGGAGGAACCGTCGTCGAGGCGGTGATCTCGCAGCCGGTGGCCTCGGCCACCGGGTTCGAACCCGGGCGCGAGTTCGTCACCGAGGGGCGGCTCGACCGCCGCCCGGTCACGGTGCGCGTCGTCGGCGTCTTCCTGCTCGACGACCCCGCGCACGGGCGCTGGGCGGGGGAGGAGCTGCTGAGCAGGGGCGTCGAGCACGGCGACTACACCACGTACGGCCCGCTGATCGTGGCCGAGGAGACGTTCCTCGCGCGCTTCGCCACCAACGTGCGGGCCACCTGGACGGCGGAGCCGGACTTCGGCGCGCTGACGGTCGAGCGGCTGCGCCCCCTGGCGGCGGAGATCGAGCGCACCCGCGAACGGCTGGCGGCGGCCGGTTGCGTGAAC
The DNA here is from genome assembly GCF_050936535.1 of Nonomuraea sp. CA-218870. Classification (NCBI taxonomy): domain Bacteria; kingdom Bacillati; phylum Actinomycetota; class Actinomycetes; order Streptosporangiales; family Streptosporangiaceae; genus Nonomuraea; species Nonomuraea sp. CA-218870. The sequence goes on from NZ_JBNJMN010000001.1 coordinate 2,999,557, forward strand.
TGCCTGACCGCCGGCGGCCTGCCGGGCCTGCTCACCCAGCTCGCCACCGCGTCCCTGGTGGCCCGATCGACCATGCTGATCCCGGTGCTGCAGGTGCTGACGCTGGCCGCGTACGCGCTGATTCTGACCGCGCGGCTGCTCGCCGACCACCGCCGCATGGAGGTGGCGCTGCTGCGCTCGCGCGGGGCGGGCACGGTGCGCCTGACGGCGCTGGCGGCGGGTGAGGCGCTGCTGGTCGCGGTCCCGTGCGCGGTCGTCGCGCCGTTCCTCGGCCCGCCGCTGCTCGCGCTGGTCCATCAGCTGCCGTGGATCAGGACCTCAGGGGTGAGCCTCGCGCCGCCGGTCGATCCCGGCGCCTTCCTCGTGTCGTCCGGCGTGGCCCTGGGCGCCGCCGCGCTCTTGGCCCTGCCGTCCCTGGCGGGCACGCGGCGCACGTACGTGGAGGAGCAGTCGGCGCGCGGCCGCGGGGTGCGCGGGCTGATCGAGAAGGCGGGCGCGGACCTGGCGCTGCTGGCGGTGGCCGCGCTGGCGGTCTGGCAGCTGCGGCGCTATGGCGCGCCGGTCACCGCGACGGCGGCGGGCGGGCTCGGCATCGACCCGCTCATCGTCTCCGGCCCGGCGCTGGCCCTGCTCGCAGGCGGCATGCTGGGCGTGCGGCTGGTGCCGCGGGTGTCGCGGCTGGCCGAGCGGCTGACGGCCCGGAGGCCCACGCTCGCCCCCGCGCTGGGAACCTGGCAGGTCAGCAGGCGGCCGCTCACGTACGCGGGCCCCGCGCTGCTGCTCACCATGGCCGTCGCCATCGGCATCCTGTCCATGGCCACCGTCTCCACCTGGCGGGCCTCGCAGCTCGACCAGGCCGCCCACCAGGCGGGCGCCGACCTGCGCCTGTCCGGGCCGTCCGCCGGGTCGGAGCTGGGGGTGCTCGGACGGGGCACGGCGTTCACCGCGCTGCCCGGCGTCACCGCGGCCTCCCCGGGGCTGCGCCGGCAGACGGAGGTGAACGGCGAGCCCGCGCTGCTGCTCGGGCTCGACGCCGGCGCGCTCGGCGAACTGTTCGACCTGCGTCCCGACCTGTCGGCACAGCCGGTCGCGCGGCTGGCGCGGGCGCTGCCCGGCGACCTGGCGGGCAGGCTGGACCTGCCCGGACGGCCGGGCACGCTCACCGTGCGGGTCGAGGCCCCGGCTCCCGCTCCGGCGCGGCTGGTGCTGTCGGACGCCCTGGGCGTGTGGATCGATCTGCCGCTCGGCGGGCTGCGGGCGGGCGGGAACCGGATCGAGCTCGACCTGGCGGCGGCGGCCGGGCGGGCCGGGAAGATCACGTACCCGCTGGCGGTGCGCGGCCTGGTCGCGGATCCGGCCGCCGGGCTGAGGCTGGCCGGGCTGAGCGCGGACGGAAGGGACGTGCCGGTGCCCCCGGCCTTCGTGTCGCCGCGGGAGCCCGGACCGCTGCCCGTCGTGCTCACCGCCGGTCTGGCCGCCTCGCTCAAGCTGGAGGCGGGGCAGACCGGCCCCGCCACCGTCGCCGGCCGGGTCGTGCCGGTCACCGTGGCCGGCGTGGTGGCGAGCATGCCGACGAGCGCCCCCGGCCAGCAGGCGCTGCTCGCCGACTGGGAGACGTTGCAGGCCCGCGAACTGGCCGCGGCGCAGCCGCCCCTGCCGGCGGCCGAATGGTGGCTCGCCGTCCGCGACACCGCGCCGGCCAGGGAGATCCTGCGCGCGAACCCCCAATGGGACGTGACCGTGACCGACCGGCGGGAGCTGACCGCGAAGCTGCGGGACGACCCGCTGGCCGGCGGGCTGCAGGGGGCGCTGATCCTGGGCTTCGCCGGGGCGCTGGGCTTCGCGCTGCTCGGGTTCCTGGCGAACGCCGTGGTCGCGGCGCGGCAACGCGGGGCCGAGTTCGCCGTCCTTCGGGCACTCGGCGCCGGCCCCCGCCAGTTGTTCGGGCTGCTGGTGACGGAGCAGGCCTTCGTCGTCGGGCTGTCGCTGGCGACCGGCACCGGGCTCGCCGTGGCCGTCGGGAACCTGGTCGTCCCGAACCTCGTCCTGACCGGGCAGGCGTCGGCGGTCACGCCCGGCGTGCTGCTGCACATCCCGCCGGCGGCGACTGCCGCGATGCTGGCGCTGGTCGCGGGGATGCTGCTGGCGATCGTCGCCGGGCTGGCATGGCGCCTGCGGCGCGCGCGGACCCTGGAGGAGCGGTGAGGATCCCCCTGGGCGCCCGGGCGCACGCCGGCACGTCGGTCCTGCTCGCCGTGCTGACCGTGGCCGCCTGCCTGCTCGTCTCGGGGCTTCCCCGTACCACGCAGGCGTCCTTCGACGAGGCGCTGCGCCGGGCGCTGGCCGCGGCCCCCGCCGTCGAGACCGACCTGACGGTGGTCGGGGAGGTGGCCGTGCGGGAGGGGGAGCTGCGCGAGCGCGCGCGGTTCGAGGCCGCGGACCGGCGCTGGCGCGGGTTCCTGCCGGCGACGCTGCGTCCCCTGATCCGGCCCGACGGTCACATGAGCGCCAAGACCGTCCGCACCCCCGTGACCGGCTCCAGCGGCACCACGTTCGTCAACCTCGGCTGGCTGTCCGACGCCGACCGCCGGGTGGACTGGGTGGCGGGCCGCCGGCCCGGCGCGCCGTCCACCACCAGCGTCGCGGGCACGACCGTCCCGGTGATCGAGGTGGGCGTCGCCGAGGAGGCCACGCGCACGATGGGCCTGCGGGTCGGCCAGACCCGGGCGCTGGGCGACAGCACGCACACCGTGGTGCGGATCGTCGGCGTCTTCAGGGCCGTGGACCCGGGCGACCGCGCGTGGAGCCACGACCAGGACATCCTGCACGTCGGCCACGTCGTGTCCCAGCTCGGGGCGGAGGAGTTCCACACCACGACGCTGATGTCCGACGAGGGACTGGCCGGGCTCAGAAGCATCGGGCGCAACCTGACCTACCGCTGGATCCTGCCCCTCGACGAACGGGCCGTGAGCGCGCAGGACGTGCAGGACGTCAGCGCGGCCGTCGCCGAGTTCAGGCGGTGGCCGGCGTTCGAGAGGACCGGCACCACCAGCTACCGCGTGATCACCGGGCTTTCCCCGCTGCTCGGCGACTTCCAGGGCGCGCTGTCGGCCGCGCAGACGGTGATGTACCTGACGCTCGGCGGGCTGCTCGCGGTCGCGCTCGGCGTGATCGCGCTGGGCGTGCGGCTGCTGACCGACCGGATGGCGGACACCCTGGCCGTGGCACGGGCGCGCGGCGGGTCGCTGCGGCAGGTGGCCGCCGCGGGGGCCGCGCTGACCGCGCTCGCGGTCGGGCCGGCCGCTCTGGCCGGGTACGCGCTGGCGTTCCTCCTGCCCGGTCCCGCGCCGCCGGTCGTCCATGCCGGGCCGGCACTGGTGGTCGTGGTCGCCGTGGCCTACGCCGTGACGCGGGTGGTGCTCGCCCACCGCACGCCGCTGCCGGAGCGCCGTGACGACGTGGTGGCCGCCCGGCCGTCCGCACGGCGGCTGACGTCGGAGGCGCTGGCCGTCGTGCTCGCGCTGGCCGGGGTGTACCTGCTGCGGACCCGGGGGCTGTCCGGCGACGCGCGGCAGGACCCGTTCCTGCTGCTGATCCCCGTCCTGCTCACGGTCGCGGCCGCGCTGGTCACCATGCGCTGCTACCCGTACCCGCTGCGGCTGCTCGTCCGGCTGTCCCGGAGCGGCCGGGCGGCCGTGCCGTTCCTGGGACTGACCAGGGCGGCCAGGGCGCGCTCCACCGGCGCGCTGCCGGTGCTGATCCTGCTGCCCGCGCTGAGCGTGTCGGTGTTCGCCGCGACGATCGCGGAAGGGATCGCCGCCACGCAGCTGGCCGCCTCCTGGCAGAAGGTGGGCGCGCCGATCAAGCTGACGTCGGACGTGGACATCCCCGCCGACGCCATCGCCCGGGTACGCGACGCCGCCGGGGTCGAGCAGGTGGCGCTCGCGCTCACGGGACGGGCGCAGATCACGGCGACGGGGGAGCGGCCCCTGGCCATCGCGGTGGAGCTGGAGGAGTGGCGGCGGGTGGTCGGCGACGCGCCCGTCGAGCTGCCCACGCTGTCGGGGAGCGCCTCCGCGCTGCTATCGCCCGGCCTGGGCGGGCGGGGCACCTTCGAGATCATGTGGCTCGCTCCGGCGGAGCTGACCACGCAGGGCCTGATCGACTCGCTGCCGGGGTTCGACCCCGGCGGGCAGTTCCTCCTCGTGCCCCGGGAGGTGCTGCCCTGGCCCGCCGCGAACACCCTGCTGATCAAGGGTGACGCCGCGCCCGCCGACCTGGCGCGGCTGGTCCCGTCGGCCACAGTGGAGACCCAGGAGCGGGCCCTGGCCGCCATCCGGGCCGACCCGCTCACCGGCACCGTCCGCACGACGCTGCTCGTGGTGACGGTGGCGCTCGGCCTGTACGCGCTGGTCGCGATCGCCCTGTCGCTGGTCGTCGGGGCGCCCGAGCGGGCCAGGGCGGTCTCGCTGCTGCGCACGCTCGGGCTGTCCGACCGGCAGGCCGTACGGCTGACCCTGCTGGAGTCGCTGCCCCTGACCGTCATCACGGCGCTGGCGGGCCTGGCCCTGGGCCTGGGGCTGCCCGCCGCTCTGGGGCCGGGCGTGGACATGTCCTCCTACGCCGGCGGCCTGCCCGTCGGCGACTTCCCGCCGGGCCCGCTCACGCCGCTGGCGCTGACTGCCGGGCTGGTCCTGTGCGCGCTGGCCTGCGCGCACGCCCACCATGCCGCCGTCCGCCGGCGCGACCTCGGCGCCGTCCTGCGGGTGGGGGACCGGACCTGAACCCGGCCCCCACCTCGCGGGGTCAGCGGGTGCGGCGGCCGGGGAGCATGTCGTCGTCCGGGATGTCGGCCGCGACACGCTGGGTCGCCTGGGCGCCCGCCACCCCGGCCCAGCGGAGCAGGGTCGCGGTGGCCGCCTGGCGGTCGGCCTCCGGCAGGCGGGAGATGTTCGCCCCGTGGTTGGCGCCCGGCGCGACGTACAGGTAGGAGTCGTCAGCGCTGGGCGTGAACCGCTCCGCGCTCCACGGGTCGTTCTCACCGTAGACGAACATCATCCGGCTCGACTGCTTGCGCACCCAGTGGTCGACGTCCAGCATCGGACGCGGGTCGTGGTGGGAGCGCAGCTCCGCGGGGATGACCGAGTTGGGCTGGTAGAGCCCGGGGTAACGGATCAGGCCGCGCAGGTGGCCGAACTTCAGCGAGGGCCAGCCGAGCTGGGTGGCGGCCTGGTAGTAGTACGGGACGTAGTAGGCGATGCCCTGGTCGGTGTAGAACGAGAAGCCGGCGACCGTGTCGATCCAGTCGTAGATCTCGTCGTCGGTGGCCGTGGCGGGCGGCACGCTCGCGCACTGGCTCACGTCGGAGTACTGCCAGAAGGCCCATACCGCGTCCAGCACGGTCATCTCGAACGACCGGTCGGCGCTGCCGAGAGACTGGGTGAAGGTGTAGCCGTTGCGCGCGGCCTCGTCCTCGAATCTGGCCACCAGCCTGTCGCGCCGCTTGAGTGCCTCCTTCTGGACGCCCTCCAGCGCGGCCCGGCAGTCGGCGTCACCCACCTGCTCGAAGAACTCGTCGTAGGCGCGGTCGGCCGGGTTGACCCGGTCGTTCGGCGCGACGTAGGCGACCACGCCGTCCACGTCGCCGGGGTAGAAGCGGCGGTGGTAGACGGAGGTCATGCCGCCCTTGCTGGCGCCGGTCTGGATCCACTTGCCGCTGTAGACGGTCTTGAGCGCCTGGACGATGCGGTGCTCGTCGCTGGCCTCCTGCCAGATGTCGAGCTTGCTCCAGTCGGCCGGGTCCGGCCGCGAGGTGCGGAAGAACCGGTGCTCGACCGAGACCTGGTTGGCGCCGAGCAGCCGGGTCGGCTCGGTCTGGGAGGCGGTCGGGTTGACGGGCAGGCCGTAGCCGCCGGTGTAGAGCACCACGGGGGCGTCGTCGGACCGGTGCAGCAGGGTGAAGCGCTGCTGGAACGTGCCCTTGTGGGGGCGGCGGTGGTCCACCGGCTGGGCGAGGGTGAGGACGAAGAAGCGCAGGCCGCTCGGCCGGGTCTCGGAGACGACGGTCAGGCCGGGGATGGCGGTGAGCTTGTCCAGCAACGGGTCGGCGGTGGTCGTGGTGGTCGTGGCGGCCGCGGGTGCCGCCGTGGCGGTCGCGGCGGCCGAGGCCGGCTGGGAGATCACGCCGGTGGCGATCAGGGCGAGGGCGAGGGCGGCGGGTGCCAGCCGGGTGCGGGGGGGCATGCTTCTCCTGATGATGCTGGATGATCGAAATGCGAGCCAGACGTCCTACTTATACCGATTTGCCGGTTGAGGTGCGACCCTCACCCGCGCCACGTCCGCCCCGCGCACGCTCACCCGCGCCACGTCCCCGCTGTCAGCCCCACAGGGCCAGCACCACGAGGCCCAGCCCCAGCACCAGGTCGAGGACCAGGCAGAACTCGGCCATCGACACCGCCACCACCTGCTTGGCCCGCAGCACCACCAGATCATGCGCGGCGTGCCCGATCAGCGCCGCCGCGACCAGCAGACCGCCGGCCTGCGCGGGCAGGGACAACGCCAGCACGGCCGCCCCGCCGAAGACCGCCATGGCCGGCACCTGCAGCGCGATCAGGGCCGGCTTGCGCGGCAGGCCCCCCGCCAGCCCGAGCAGGATCAGGGTGACCGCGCCGCCGACCAGCCCCGGCCAGGGCTCGACCGGGAGCAGGTTCAGCACCGGCCACACCACCAGGGAGACGACGAACAGCACCCAGGCCGAGCCCGGCCTGTCGAGCACGGCCGCGGCCAGATAGATGAACGCGGCCGCGAAGACGACGAACGCCGACCCGCGGCCGTCACCCCCGCCCGCGAGGCCCACGGCGGCGAAGACGAGCCCGAGCAGGGTCGGCCAGCGATGGACGACGGACGGCAGCGGGCGGGGGAGCGTCGGCTTCTCGATCATGCGGCCAAGACTCCCCGGACCGGCCGCCGGCGTCCCATCCCGTACGTCCCCGTTGTCCGAAAACTTGGTGATCCGGTCTTTTCGGCCAGCACTCCGATCCGGGCCCGCCACGGCGCCGCTCGCCCGTACGCTTCGCGGGAGCGTTCCTTGTCACACCGGTGCGGAGCCGGGACGGCCCGGATGACCGTCTACGGTGGGTGGCGTGTAATTCTCGGGAAGGCGTGCGTGGTGACGAGCGATGACGACGGGATGCTGGGTGGCCTGCTGGGTGGCCTGCTGGAGGTCAACCATCTGTCCGTGATGGAGGACCTTCCGGCCCGGATCGCCGAGCACGCGCGGCGGGCGGGCTTCGCGCAGACCGTCGTCTACGTCACCGACCTTCAGCAGCAGCACCTCGTACCCCTGCCCGGACAGTGTGACGCGCACGGTGATCCGCCGAAGCTGATCCGGATCGACGGCACCGTGCCGGGGCGCGCCTTCCGCGACGTGGAGATCGTCCGCGCCCGGCGCGCGAGCGGCCCGGTGGCGGAGGAGGGGACGCGGCGATGGTGGGTGCCGTTGCTGGACGGCACCGAGCGGGTGGGGGTGCTCGGCGTGGACGTGCCGCTTGGCACGCGGGCCGCCGAGCCGCTCGCCGGCCGGCTGGCGGCCCTGGCGTCCCTGGTGGCGCTGCTGGTGGTCAGCAAGCGTCCGCACAGCGACTCCCACGCCCGGGCGGTACGGGTCCGGCCGATGAGCCTGTCGGCCGAGGTGCTGTGGAACCTGCTTCCGCCGGGGACCTTCGCCAACGACAGGGTGGTGGTCAGCGCCGCGCTGGAGCCCGCCTACGAGGTGGGCGGCGACGCCTACGACTTCGCCGTCGACGGCGACATCCTGCACGTGTCGATCTTCGACGCGATGGGACACGACACCTCCGCCGGGCTGACCGCCACCATCGCCGTGGGCGCCTGCCGCAACAGCCGCCGCAAGGGCGAGGGCCTGCCCGCGACGAGCGAGGCCATCGACGCGGCGATCGCCGATCACTTCACCGGGCGGTTCGTCACCGGCATCCTGGCCGCTCTCGATCTGCGGACGGGCCGGTTGACCTGGGTCAACCGAGGACACCCCCCGCCGCTGCTGATCCGCGACGGCCGGCGGGTCACCGCCCTGGACAGCAGACCCGACCCGCCGATGGGGATCGGGCTGCCGATCGGCACCGGCCTCCTGAGCCACCGGCTCGAACCGGGGGACCGGCTGCTCTTCTACACCGACGGCGTCGTCGAGGCGCCGAGCCCGGACGGGGAGGCCTTCGGGCTGGAGCGCTTCATCGATTTCGTGGTCCGCCGCGAGGCGGACGGCGTGTCGGCCCCGGAGACGCTGCGCCGGCTGATCCAGAACCTCCTCGAATACCATCGCGGGCTGCTCCAGGACGACGCCACCGTGCTGACGGTCGAGTGGTGCGGCCAGCGGCACCGGATCCTCACCCTGTGACCCCCTGGCGGACGACATTTGGAGTGGACGGGGTTTAGCGGACGGGACAGCGGATAGGGTAGAAGGATTGGTCCTGGCCTTCAGCAGTGAGGGGACGCGACCGGTACCTACATCGGAGCTGAACATCGACCCCGACCTGTTCGCCCTCTCCCTCCCGACGGCCTTCTCGCGGCTGTCCATCATCACGACCCCCGGCGCACAGCCGGGAAGCCTCACGATCAGAGCCTGCGGAGAGGTCGAGACCCTCACCGCCGCCGCACTGCGGCACGCCGTCGTCGACGGCCTGCGCCGCCACCAGCCCGCCCGCATCGACCTCGACCTGTCCGCCGTCACCTTCTTCGACGCGCGCGGGGTCAGCACCCTGCTGATGAGCCGGCAGGACGCCGAGCGGCTGCGGTGCCGGCTCGCCGTCGTCGACGCCAGCCGGATCGTCCGCCGCGTCCTCGACATCGTGGGGCTGCTGGAGTGGTCCGGTCTCCCGTCCTCCTACGTGCCCGCGCCGCGCGCCGCGTCGCCGGCCGGCTGACCGGTCCTGCGCCCGGCGAGTTCCCCGGTGTCCACCAGGTGCCGGGCGATGTCGGCCAGCTTGGTGTTGGTCTGCTGGCTGGCGCTGACCAGTAACGTGAACGCCTGGTCGGCGGTGAGCCGGTGACGCTCCATGAGGATGCCCTTGGCCTGGCCGATGAGGTCGCGCATGGCGACGGCCAGGGTCAGGTGCTCCTCCTGCTGGGCGCCGGACACGGCGACCGCGGCGTGCGCGGCGAACAGCAGGCCCACGTGCTCGGACTCGTCGCCGAAGGCGTCCGGGCGGCCGGCGTAGAGGTTGAGCGCGCCCAGGTTGTCCTCATGGACGTACAGCTGGAACGACAGCATGCTCCTCACACCGAGCCCCCGCGCCTTCTCGACGAACGCGGGCCAGCGACGCTCGGACCTCATGTCGGACACCCGCACCGTGCGTTGCTGATAGATGGCGTCCAAGCATGGGCCCTGGCCGGTCTCGTACTGGGCGCGGTCCGCCTCCCGGACCACCTCGCCGGTGGCGGCCTTGGTCTCCACCATTCTGCGCCGCCGCACGACGGTCACTCCCGCGTGCTCGGCGCCCGCGATCGTGTCGACCCCCGCCCGCACGATGGCGTCCAGCGTCTCCTGGACACCGTCTCCCTCCCGCAGGCGGCGGGCGAGCTCGCTCAGCTTGACGGCCAGGTAGTCGGCGGTCGCCTGACCCCGGTAGTCCGCGGACGGCCGCCCGCGCTCGCCCCTGTGCTCACTGTCCTCCGGCATCCCGTACCGCCTCCCATCGCGTACGCCCCCTACCCCGGAGAACCGATCTAGTACGCCGCCGGCTCCGACGTCATCGGCAGACCGCGGGCCCGGTGAGGGCGGGAGGACGCCCGGGTGTCACGGTGGTCAGGCCTACCGCGGACCGGATTGTGGAGGCGGACGCCGCGGCGACTCCGGCCGCTGCGCCGTCAGGAGGTGTTCAGCCGCTGACACGCCCATCAAGGCGGGGCTGATCTCTCTGCGCCACTTTCACCTTATAGCAGATCCGCGCCCCTCATGAGGCGCCGAAAAGTACCCCATACTTGCCCGTTGCGAACCGGTCCCGATAACGATGGGAGCAACGGACCTTGGGCTACGTGCTGGATTTCGAGCGGATCGACTCGGCGGACGTCGCGGACGCAGGCGGCAAGGGGGCGCATCTCGGCGAGCTGTCACGCCTCGACGGCGTCCGGGTGCCCGACGGGTTCTGCGTCACGACGGACGCCTTCGAACGGGTCGTGGGGCCGGCCATCGACGCCCGGCTGGACCTGCTGGCGCGGGCGGAGCCGGACGACCACGCGGCTATCCGCGCCCTGAGCGCCGACGTCCGCCGCGTCGTCGAAGGTCTCACGATGCCGGCCGACCTCGCGGCGGAGATCGGCGCGGCGCTCGCCCGGCTCGGGGAGGGGGCCCCGTACGCGGTGCGGTCGAGCGCCACGGCCGAGGACCTGCCGGCCGCGTCCTTCGCCGGCCAGCAGGACTCGTACCTGAACGTCGTGGGCCGGGAGGAGATCCTGCGGCACGTCCGGCGGTGCTGGGCCTCCCTGTTCACCGAGCGGGCCGTGACCTACCGCCGCCGTAACGGCTTCGACGAGCGCGAGGTGCGCATGGCCGTCGTCGTCCAGCGGATGGTGTTCCCGGACGCGGCCGGGATCCTCTTCACGGCCGACCCTGTGACCTCGAACCGCAAGATCGCCACCGTGGAGGCCGGCTGGGGGCTCGGCGAGGCGCTCGTCTCCGGCCTGGTCCCCGGCGACGTCTACACGGTGCGCGACGACCGGATCGTCAGCACGGCGGTCGCCGCCAAGCCGCGGCTCGTCCAGGCGTCGCCGGAGGGCGGCACCCGGGAGGCGCCGGTCGACCCGGGCCGGCAGAGCCTGCCGGCTCTCACCGACGCGCAGGTCCTGCGCCTGGTGCGGCTGGGCCGGCGCATCGAGGCGCACTTCGGCCGGCCTCAGGACATCGAGTGGTGCCTGACCGGCGACGACTTCCACATCGTGCAGAGCCGGCCGATCACCACGCTGTTCCCCGTCCCGGAGGCCGGTGACCGGGAGAACCACGTCTACGTCTCCGTCGGCCACCAGCAGATGATGACCGACGCGATGAAGCCGCTGGGACTGTCGGTGTGGCAGGCGACCACTCCGCGGCCGATGTACGAGGCGGGCGGGCGGCTGTTCGTCGACGTGGCCCCCGAACTGGCGACCCCGGCGGGCCGCACGCGCATCCTGGAGACCTTCGGCAAGGCCGACCCGCTCGTCCGGGACGCGCTGACGACCGTGCTGGAGCGCGAGGACTTCCTGCCGGCGCCCGCCGACGAGCCCGTCGCACCCGCCGCCGCACCTGCCGGTGGCCCGCCCGCCCCGATCGAGGCCGATCCGGGCGTCGTCACCGAACTGATCCGGCGCAACCGGGAGTCCGTCGCCACCCTGCGGCGCGAGATCCGGGACCTGTCCGGGCCGGCGCTGGTCGACTTCGTCCTGGCCGACCTCGCGGAGCTGAGGCGCCTCCTGTTCGAGCCGCGCGGCGCCCAAGTGATCATGGCGGGGATGGAGGCGGCCTCGTGGCTCAACGACCGCCTCGCGACCTGGCTGGGCGAGAAGAACCCAGCCGACGCGCTCACGCGGTCCGTCCCCCACAACGTCACGTCGGAGATGGGGCTGGCGCTGCTCGACGTCGCGGACGCGATCCGGCCGCACGCGGACGTCGTGACGTTCCTGCGCCGCGTCGCGGACGAAGGCCGTGAGGGCGACGGCTTCCTGGACGAGCTGGCCGGGCTGGCCGGCGGGCGGGAGGCGGGCGACGCCATCAGGGGCTACCTCGACGCGTACGGCATGCGCTGCGCGGGCGAGATCGACATCACCAGGACGCGCTGGAGCGAGAACCCCGCCATGCTCCTGCCCGCCATCCTCGGCAACGTCGAGAACTTCGAGCCCGGGGCCGCGGCGCGGCACTTCGACCGCGGGCTCCAGGAGGCGCGGCGGAAGGAACAGGACGTGCTGGCGCGGCTGCGCGCCCTGCCCGGCGGGGAGCGGAAGGCCGAGGAGACCAAGCGGATGATCGACCGCGTCCGCGCCTTCGCCGGATACCGCGAGTACCCCAAGTACGGCATGGTCAGCCGCTACTTCGCCTACAAGCAGGCGCTGCTGCGGGAAGCCGATCGCCTCGTCCGGTCCGGCGTCCTGAGCGAGCGGGACGACCTGTTCTTCCTCCGGCTGAAGGAGGTGCGCGAGGTCGTGCGCACCGGGGAGGCGGCCGCCGCGCTCATCCGGGAGAGGCGGCAGGCGTTCCGGTCGTACGAGGCGCTCACCCCGCCCCGGGTCCTCACGTCGGACGGCGAGGCGCTCAACGGCCGGCACCGGCGCGCCGACGCCCCGCCCGGCGCGCTGCCCGGCCTCCCGGTCTCGGCCGGGACCGTCGAGGGCCGGGCCCGGGTCGTCATGGACATGGCGCGGGCCGACGTCGAGGCGGGCGACATCCTGGTCACCGCCTTCACCGACCCGAGCTGGACCCCGCTGTTCGTCGCGGTGGCCGGGCTGGTCACGGAGGTGGGCGGTCTCATGACGCACGGGGCGGTGATCGCGCGGGAGTACGGCCTGCCCGCCGTCGTGGGGGTGGAGCGGGCCACCCGGCTGATCCGGGACGGGCAGCGGATCCGCGTGCACGGGACCGACGGGTACGTGGAGATCCTCGGCTGAACGCCGAATCCTCCCGGCCGCCGGGCCGGGAGGACGGTCCCCGGTCAGTCGGTGATGGGGGTGGGGTCGTAGCCGCGCCAGCCGTCGTTGCGGCGCAGGAACAGGCCGGACAGGAAGCTCAGCAGCCCCCCGGTCATCGTGCGCCCGGTGATGGTGGACACGTCGCGCGCGGGGTCGTGCTCGACGAAGTCGATCGCGGCGACCTTGGGGTGCTGGCCGAGCGCGAACAGCGCCTCGTACAGATCGAGCGGGTGCAGGCCCTCCGGCGAGGCGCCGCCCGTGCCGGGGGCGTAGCCGAGTTCGAGCACGTCGATGTCGACCGTCACGTAGATCGCGTCGGTGCCGTCGCCGGCGATCGCCAGGGACTGCTCCACCGCCGCGTCGATGCCGCCCCTGCGCACCTGGCGGCCGGTGATGATGGTGCCGCCGTGCCCCTCGACCCACCGCTTGTAGTAGCTGGCGTTCATGAAGCCGTGGATGCCGAGCTGCACCAGGTTCTTGCCCGAGAAGGGGAGGCCGGATTCGAGGAGCTGCCGGATGGGGGTGCCGTTGGTCGGGCCGTGGTCCATGACCCGTACGTCGTTGTGCGCGTCGAAGTGGATGAGGCCGAGCTTCTGCCCGGGGTGGGTGCGGGCGAAGGCGCGGGCGGCCGGCGCCGTGATGGCGTGGTCCCCGCCGACCAGCACCAGGAACGAGTCGCCGCTGGCCCGCCAGAGCGCGGACATGGTGTCCTCGATCTGCGCCAGCCCCTTCTCCTGGTTCAGGATCGGAATGGCGATGTCGCCGAGGTCCCGCGCGGTCATCGAGGTGATGTCGACGTCGAAGTCGGGGCTGTAGGTGGTGAAGGACGGCGTCGACAGGCGCAGCGCGTCCGGGGCCGCGAAGCAGCTCGTGGGCAGGATCGACGTCGACGACAGGCCCACGCCCACCAGGCCGACGTCGAAGGACGAGGCGAAGTCCCACGGGCGCAGCCAGTTCCACACCCGGGGCTCGAAGCGGTCCTCGAACTTGCCGTTGAGCACGACGCCGGGCTCCTTGAGGTGCGTCACCCCGTGGTCGCGCAGCCACTCCTCGCGTGCGGTCATCATCGTCTCCTTCCTGGCCCGGGCTACAGGACCCGGCGCAGGAACGCCTGGGTCCGTTCGTGGCTCGGGCGTTCCAAGATCTCGGATGGGCTGCCCTGTTCGACGAGCCGCCCCTGGTCCATGAACACCACGCGGTCGGCGGCCTCGCGGGCGAACCCCATCTCATGGGTCACCACGATCATGGTCATGCCGTCCTTGGCCAGGTCGGCCATCACGGAGAGCACGTCGCCCACCAGCTCCGGGTCCAGCGCCGACGTGGGCTCGTCGAAGAGCATCAGGCGCGGGCGCATGGCCAGCGCGCGGGCGATCGCCACCCGCTGCTGCTGGCCGCCGGAGAGCTGCCTCGGGTACGCCGACTCCTTGTCGGCGAGACCGACCCGGGCCAGCAGTTCGCGCCCCGCGGCCTCGGCCTCGCGCTGCTTGGCCTTGCCGAGCCGTACCGGCGCCTCGACGACGTTGCCGAGCACGGTCATGTGGGGGAAGAGGTTGAACTGCTGGAAGACCATGCCGATCTGCTCACGCTTGCGGCAGATCTCGCGGTCCTTCAGCTCGTAGACCTTGTCGCCCTTGCGGCGGTAGCCGACGAGCTCGCCTTCCACCTCGATCCAGCCGCCGTCCACCTTCTCCAGGTGGTTGACGCAGCGCAGCAGCGTCGACTTGCCCGAGCCGGACGGCCCGATCAGGCAGACGACCTCGCCGGGCCACACCTCCAGGTTGATGCCGCGCAGCACCTCCAGCCGGCCGAAGGACTTGCGGACGCCGCGGATGCGGACCGCGGGGGCGTCCGACGGGGTTCGGGGCGTGGTCATGGGCGTGGTCATGGGCGTTCCCTCCTCGTGATCGCCCGCCTGTCATGGACCCGGAGGTGGCGCCGCAGCCCGCCGAGGAAGGCCTCGGGGTTGCGCTGGTCGCGGGACATCCTGCGTTCCAGGTAGGCCTGGCCGACGGTGAGCACGCTGGTCACGATGAGGTACCAGATGCTGGCCACCAGCAGCAGCGGGATCGTCTCGTACGTCCGCGAGTAGATGACCTGCGCCGAGTAGAGCAGCTCCGGCATCGCGATGACGCTGATCAGGGAGGTGTACTTCAGCATCGAGATGGTCTCGTTGCCGGTGGGCGGCAGGATGACGCGGATCGCCTGGGGCAGCACGACCCGCCGCATGATGACCGACCGGCGCAGGCCGAGCGCCTGGGCGGCCTCGGTCTGGCCGTGGTCGACGGACTTGATGCCGCCGCGGACGATCTCGGCCATGTACGCGGCCTCGTTGAGCGACAGCCCGACGATGGCCACCACCGCCGGCGTCAGGATGTCGTTGGCCGGGATCTCGAAGAACTGGGGGCCGAACGGCACGCCGACGGTCAGCACGGGGTAGAGCGCCGAGATGTTGAACAGGAAGATCAACTGGACCAGGAGCGGGGTGCCGCGGAAGAACCACGTGTAGAGGTTCGCGCCGCCCTGCAGCACCGGGTTGGGCGACAGCCGCATCAGCGCGATGACGATGCCGAGGACCACCGCGATCGTCATGGACACCGCTGTCAGCCAGAGCGTGGTCCACAGGCCGGACAGGATCGCCGAGGAGAAGAAGTACTCCCCGACGACGTCCCACTGGAACCGCTCGTTGGTGACGAGGGAGGAGACGACCGCCGCCGCCACGACGAGCACGACGGCCGAGGCGACCCAGCGGCCGGGGTGCCGCAGGGGCACGGCGCGCACATCGTCGCCGTGTCCCCGCGGGTCCGTGCCGCCGTCGCCCTGGAGGGTCATACGGTCAGCTGCGGGCATCGTTCACAGTGATCTTGGTGAGTGCGCCGTGGGCGACGCCGTACTTCTCCAGGATCTTGGTGTAGGCGCCGTCGTCGACGAGCTTCTGCAGGGCCTTCTGCAGGACCGGGACGAGCTTGCTGCCCTTGGGCAGGGCCATGCCCACCGGGGCCTCGTTGATCGGCTTGCCCACCTGCTTGATCTTGGAGTCGGGCTTGGCCTCCAGGTAGGCGTTCTGCAGGCTGTCGCCGCACAGCGCCTCGATGCGGCCGCTGGTGACGGCCAGCATGCCCTGCTGGAGCTGCTGGAACACCTGGAGCTTGACGGCCGGCTTGCCCTCCTGCTCGCACTTGGTGCTCTGCTCCGACAGGTACATCTCCTCGGCGCTGCCCCGGACCACGCCGATGGTCCGGCCGCAGCTGGTCTCCAGCGTCAGGTCCTCGATGTCGCTGTCGGTCGGGACGACGAAGCCGGAGGAGTCGATGATGAAGTCGACGAAGTCCACCTGCTCCTGGCGCTTCTTGTTGTCCAGCATCGCGGAGATCGTCACGTCGTAACGGCCCGCCGCCAGCCCGGGGATCAAGCTGTCGAAGCTGGTGTTCTGCAGGTCGATCTTGGTGCCCAGGACGTCACCCAGCGCCTCGGCCAGGTCGATGTCGAGCCCGGCGGGCTTGCCGTCCTCCTCGACGGCCCACGGCATGCCGATCGTCAGGTCGGTCGCGCCCTTGATCTCGCCGGTGAACCCGGCCGCCTTGAGCTCCTCGGCGAGCGCGGGATCGGCGCTGGCCCAGGTCCCGGCGGGCTTGGCCGTGTTCTGGTCCGCGGGGGCCCCGGCGTCGCCGGAGCCGCCGCCGTTGCCGCCGCACGCGGTCAGGGCGAGCGTGACGGTCAGAGCCAGGCCGAACAGTTTCGTACGCTTCATCGTCCGCCCCTACCTGGAAACCGACAGTGGAACGGAGAGCGCCCGCGTGGGCGGGATCCAGGAGAGAGCAGTCATGGGGGACCTCCAAGCAGGGGTGGAATAGCGGGAATCCTCGCAGAACGACCTGCGGCTATCTGCCGACAGATGTTGCACGTCAGGACGTGGGAGACGACATTTGTCAACGCGGCCGCTGTCAACGCGGCCGCTGTCACGCGGCCGTCGTCACGCGGCCGTCGTCAGGCCTCGTCGTCTAACGCGGTGGTGGCGCCGGCCTGGTCCACGCCGCCGGGGCGCCGGAACCTCAGCAGGCGTGCGAGTTTCAGTTCCAGGTGGGCGACGAGCCGGTCGTGGCCGTTGCCCAGGTCGAGGCCGGTGAGCTCCTCGATGCGGCGCAGCCGCCCGTACAGCGAAGCCCGGTGCAGGTGGAGCTGCTGGGCCGAGCGCGCCACGTCCCCCGCGTTGTCGAGGAAGACCTCCAGGGTCTCGGCCAGCGGGGCGCCCTCGTGCTCGCGTTCGATCAGCAGGCGGATCCCGGGGTGCAGGCCGATCTCCTTCGGCTCGTCGTCGACGAGCCGCGCGATGCGCGCGTACACGCCGAGGCCGGTGTGGTGCACGGTCTGTCCGATGGTGCCCAGGGAGGCGGCGACCTGGGCGGCGCGCAGCGCCTCCCGGTAGGAGGTGACCAGGTCGCTGAGCTGGTAGGCGTTGCCGATGCCCGCCCAGACGGTGAACGGACCCGTCGCCGACAGGGCCAGCTGGACCTTCTCGCGGGCGGTCTCGGCGAGTTTCCTGTCCAGGGTGTGCCGGGGCGTCGCCCGGTCGTCCGGCCTGGCCACCACCAGCAGCCCGTGGTTCTGCCGGACCAGGCTGAGGCTCTGCCGGAGGGGAAGCGTCATCCGCACCGACTCCAGGGCCGCCGACAGCTTCGTCCGCTCCGCCTCGCCGAGCACCGCCCCGGCCTCGGAGAACGGCAGGAACACGGCGACGGCGGCGGGCCACTCGTGGCGGAAGATGTCCGCGTCGACGATGCGCTCGACCGCGCGGAAGCGGGCCCTGGCGCTGCCGGACAGCAACTGGATGAGGCTCTCCCGCTCGCTGAGGCTGCGCAGCTCGTCGATGTGGCGCTGACGCTGGAACACCTCGGCGACGCTCTCGGCGGCCGCCTCGATCTGCCGCCGCTGCGGCTCGCCCAGCTCGGGGTCGTCGACCTGGACCCAGATGTACGCCACGGCCTTGCCGCCGACGCGGACGACCCCGCCCCAGCGGGGGCAGGTCATCCCGATCGAGGGGTTGGCGGGCAGCAGGAAGGCGCTTCTGCGTTCGGGCGCCCGGTGCGCGGCGACCCAGCGCAGGATGTCGGGGCTGGCGTGCCGGCGCAGGATGGACTGCTCGCGCGCGGGGTCGTTGCCGCTGGGGTGGTAGGTGTAGACGTACTGGCGGAGCTGGGTGTCGTCGATCGCCACCGGCCGGTCGAGGGCGGCCCCCAACCGGTCGGCGATGCGCTGAAGCGCGGCAATCATGCCGTCATGATATGGTGCGTTTCCCCCTAAATAGGACAAATGGGTTTGACGTGCGCTCAGCCCAGACGGTCGAACTCCTCGGGCGTGGGGTCGTCCTCGGTGAGCAGCCCCGGCACGGTGAAGCGGAACCTGCAGACCTGGTCGCCGCGCGACTTCACCGACGTCCACCGCACCTCGGTGTCCGGGTTGTAGCCCTGGAACAGCCCGCGATGGTTGGAGGAGTCGAACAGGTAGCCCAGCCGCAGCCCCTCCTCGCCCTCCGACGACCAGATCTCCGCCAGCGGGCAGTAGGTGCAGTCGAGGTAGTACGCCCCGTCGCTGATGTGCTGGCGCTCCTTGAAGACGAAGACCGCCTCGCTCGGGTCGCGCTCCTGCAGGCCGTCGGTGCTGCCGAAGTTGGCCATGGTCAGCGGCTTGCCGAGCGCGAGGATGCGGTCGCGGATGGCCTCGCCCCGGTCGGCGCCGAACCGGTACGCCGCCTGCCGGACCGTCTCCTCGCCGGAGGCGTCGTAGGCCCGCACCAGCTCCCGCGACACGTACATCTGCATCGCCGCGAGCAGGCCGGTGGTACGGCGGGTCACCTCGATCAGCCGGAACGGGTCCGCCGCGAGGGCGCCGAGCCGGGGGGCGCGCTGCGCGGGGTCGGTGCCCGTGACGCGCAGGCGCCAGGGGGCCGCGGCGGCGTCGTCGGCTTCGAGGACCACCCCGGCGCCGTAGCCCGCCGAGATGCCGGCGCACAGCTCCGGCCAGTAGAGGCGCAGGGCCGACAGCGCGGCGGCCTCGCCGATCAGCTCGCTCAGGTAGGCGAGACCGGGAACCCGCGGCAGGGTCAGCACGACGGCCGGACCCTCGGTGGTGACCGTGAGGTCGCCCTCGGCCGCGGCCAGCTCCCATTCGCCGCTGTCCCAGTGTTCGAGCAGCGCGGCGGGGTCGCGGCCGGTGACGAACGCGGCGGGCTGGTCGCGCATGGCCGTGCCGCGGAAGACGCCTTCCTGGCGGACGCCCCGGGCGATCGCCGCCATTCCCGCGGCCCCGTGCCGGCTCTCCACCGCCTGGTGGAACACCTTCAGCATCAGCCAGTGGTAGTCCTGGAAGGAGCGCAGCGACGCCAGGGACGACGCTCCCCCCTCGTCCGCCCCGGTCGCAGTGATCTCTTCAGCGGTCATCGCGGGCCACCGTCCTCTGCTCGTTCGTACACGCGGCGGCCTGACTGCCACGTCTCGGTCACCCGGCCCCGCAGGCCGGAAAGATCGGTCAGTTCGCCCTCCAGCAGCACCAGGTCCGCGGTCAGGCCCGGCGCGACCCGGCCGATCCGGTCCTGCAGGCCGAGCAGTTCCGCGGCCCGCGAGGTGGCCGCGGCCCACACCGCGTACGGGTGCAGCCCGCACTCCGCGAGCAGGGGGAGCTCGCGCAGGTTGTCGCCGTGCGGGCCGATGCCGGTGTCGGTGCCGAGCGCGACGTTGACGCCGGCCTCGATGGCCCGGGTGACGGCCTCCCGGTGCACGGACGCGACCTCCAGCGCCTTGTCGAGCACGGCGGGCTCGTGCAGCTCGCCGCGTTCGGCCGCCTCGATGACCGACATCGGCGCGATGAGCGTGGGCACCAGCCAGGTGCCGCGCTCCAGCATGAGCTCGATGGCCTCGTCGTCGAGGAAGATGCCGTGCTCGATGGAGCGGACCCCGGCGCGCACGGCGTTCTTGATGCCCTCTGCGCCCTGGGCGTGCGCCATCACGTGCACGTGCGCGGCGTCGGCCTCGGCGACCAGGGCGGCGAGCTCGTCCGGGCGGAAGTGCGCGTGGCGCGGGTCGTCGGAAGGCGACAGCACGCCGCCCGTGGTGGCCACCTTGATGACGTCCGCGCCGGCCCGCAGCATGGTACGGACCGTCCTGCGCATCTCGTCGGGACCGTCGGCGATCCCCGAGGGCACGCCCGGGTGCTCGGGGAACAGGGCCAGGTCCAGGCCGCAGCTCAGGTGGCCGTCGTTGTGCCCGCCGGTCTGACTGATCATGTTGACCGCGATCAGCGCGCGCGGGCCCTCGATCAGCCCGCGCGCCAGGGCCTGCTTGAGCCCGAGGTCGGCGCCGGCCGCGTCGCGCACGGTCGTGATGCCGGTCTCCAGCGTCTTGCGGCAGTTGACGACCGCCTGGAAGAAGTGCAGGGAGAACGGGTTGGAGACGCGGTTGACCAGGTTGATGTCGGAGAGCGTCAGGTGAACGTGCGTGTCGATCAGGCCCGGCAGGATGATCCTGCCGGTCGCGTCCACCACGCGGGCGCCGTCGCTCGCGGTGAGTCCGGCGCCGACCGCGGCGATCACACCGTCCTCGACGAGCACGTCCGCGTGCTCGGGAGCGGCGCCCGTGCCGTCGAAGACCCGGCCGCCGGTGAAGAGGATGCCGGCCATCAGACGTGGAACCCCCGGCGCGGACCCGTCTCCAGCGGCCGGCGCGGCGGCGTGGAGTAGACCGGCTCCAGCGGCTCCCACGCCCAGGTGCCGTCGCACGCGTCGAGCGTGTAGAACCAGTACATGCGCAGCTCGGAGTCGGCGGTGTCGATGCCGTGCGGCGCCCACGCCGGCACGTAGACGGTGTCGCCGGGCGCCACCTCGTAGGCGTCGTCGCCGACGTAGATGGTCGCGGTGCCCTCCAGCACGTGATAGATCTCCGCCGGGGCGTGGCGGTGGATGGTGTAGTGCAGGTGCGGGTCGACGCCCGCCGTGCCGATCACGAACTCCTTGGTGCCGGTCGCCGGTTCGAGCAGGTAGCGGCAGCGCAGCCGCATCCCCTTCGACGGCTCGACCGGCACCCACGTGATCATGTCCTCGGCGACCGCCCACCGGTCGAACAGGCCGGAGGACGGCGCCGTGTTCGGGTTCACGCCCGCTTCCAGCGCGGTGTCGGGCAGCAGCCGCGAGGTCACGGTCTTGTCGTGGCCGCCGGTGGCGTAGGCGACGAAGAACCGCGCGGGCCCGGTGCCGATGTTGGCCAGGGAGTGCGCCTCGCCGGGCGGGAAGTAGGCCGCGCCGGGGGCCGACAGCTCCACCGAACCGCCCGGACGCCAGAGCCGCAGCGTCCCCTCGGCGAGGAAGATCGCTTCCGCGTGCCCGTTGCTGTGCGTCGGCACGACCTGACCGGGCGCGATCGTGACCTCGCCGAAGGTGATGTCCGCGTCGGCGCCGAGCGTGTCGGGCAGCAGCCCGAGCACCTGCGCGTCACGGAACTCGGGCAGTTGATGAAGGTTGTCCCCGGAGACCGAGGCGGCTGACCGCGGAAAGTGCATCGAAGCGGGCAACAAAAGCTCCCATTGCGACAGTTATCGGGCATATAACCCATTTGCGCCGACATGCTAGGCCGGGAGCGCCATCATGGGGACTGGGTATTCGTCGTGAGGATCCGGCACGTGGCCCAACATCTGTCGAGCCCGCCCATGGGCCGGACCGGTCAGAGGTCCTCGACGGACCTCGCGACGACACCGCCCGCCCGCAGGGGGATGCGACGGCCGCTGATCTCACGCAGGGGCAGCCGTACGAACACCGGCTCGCTCATCGCGGCCCACGGAGCCCCGATGAACCGCTCCAGGCGGCGGACCTCCTCCGGGTCGGCGACGACCTGGGCACGGCCGCTCACGACCACGCTCCAGCCCACGCGCAGGGCGGGCTCCACGTCGTCGGCCTCGAAGGTCAGCGGCGCGCCGTGCTCGATCGCGGCGAGCTTGCCGCCCCGATCGGTCCTGAACGCGAGGCCGTCGCCGTCCAGCACGAAGTTCACCGGGACGATCCTCAGGTCGTCGTCGGCGGTCATCCAGGCGACGCGGCCGATGACGACCGTCGCCAGCAAGGCCAGGCAGGTGTCACGGTCCAGGGTCTGGACACGACCGGCAGCCCGCTGCTCCATGTGTCCCAGTTTCTCATGGCGGCCGGCGGCCCTCCCGGGAACGGGCCTCGACGGCGGCCTGCTCGTCCGGGCGGCGGCTGAAGGCCGCCTCCGCCGAGCCAGGCGAACATGGTGACGGTGATCGCCCCCATGATGGCGAGGGTGTTCGCGGCGTTGTCTTGACGCGGCGGGCGGCTATGAGGGGTGCGCCGTCCCGCCGGCCGGGGGAGAGGACCGATGCGGGTCGGCGTGGATGTGCGTGCGCATCCCCTGCGGGTCGAACAGGATCAGGAGCTCGACCACGCCGCCGTCGGCGCTGCCCAGCCAGTGCGGCAGGGACGTGTCGAACTCCGCCGCCTCGCCGGCCGGTAGCGTCAGGTCGCGCTCGCCGAGGACGAGCCGCAGGCGCCCGTTGAGCACATACAGCCATTCGAAGCCGTCGTGGGTCTTCAGGGCCGGCGCCCGTGGTTCCGGCTGCGCGGGGATGATCATCTTGAACGCCTGCACGCCGCCCGGCCGCCGGGACAGCGGCACGAAGGTCATCCCGAACCTCCGGATCGGCGTGAGATGGATCCGGGGGTCGCCGGTGCGCGGGGCGCCCACCAGGTCGTCCAGCGGCACGTTGTAGGTGCGCGCCAATGGCAGCAGCAGCTCAAGGGTCGCCCGGCGCTGCCCGCTCTCCAGCCGGGACAGGGTGCTCTCCGAGACGCCGGTCGTCGTCGCGAGGTCGGCGAGGGTGATGCCGCGGTGGCGGCGCAGCGCGCGGAGCCGCGGCCCCACGGCGTCGAGCACCTCGTTCAGTTCGTGGTCCACGACCATCACCTTGCCATAACCGCAACTTTTCGTGCCATATTCGGTGTTCCTGGCGAGACTGGGCGGACACCGACGAAAAAGGAGTCGAGATGAACGCCACCGACGCGGTCACCTTCTGGGACGGCGTTTACGCGGCCCGGCCGCCCGCCACCGACCCGCGGCCGAACGCCCGGCTCACCGAAACGGTCGCGGACCTGCCGCCCGGCGACGCGCTGGATCTCGGATGCGGCGACGGCGGTGACGCCCTGTGGCTCGCCGGCCGGGGCTGGCGCGTCACCGCCGCCGACCTCTCCGCCGTGGCGGTCGAGCGACTCACGGCCCTCGCCCGCGCGCGCGGCCTGGGCGACCGCGTCACCGCCGTACGGCACGACCTGCGCGGTCCCTTCCCGTACGGCGCGTTCGACCTGATCAGCGCCCACTACCTGCACACCCCGTTCGACCTGGACAGGGCGGCCGTCCTGCGCTCGGCCGCGCACGGGCTGCGCCGCGACGGGCGGCTGCTGGTCGTCGACCACGGCTCGACCGCGCCGTGGTCGTGGAACCAGGACCCCGGCGTCCGGCACCCGAGTCCGCGTGAGGTCGCCGCGGACCTCCACCTGGACGCGGCGACCTGGACGGTCGAGCGGGCCGACGCGCCCCGCAGGATCGCCACCGGACCGGACGGGCGCACCGCCGAAGTCACCGACCACGTCCTCCTCATCCGCCGCGTCACCTGACCGCAGGAGCAGCCACACCATGCCCGCCACCACGCCTCACCCCGCGCCCGACACCACGACCGACACCACGCCCGACACCACGCCCGACACCGCGCCCGACACCACGACCGACACCAGGCGGCGTCGCCGCGACACCCCGCCGCCGCGGACCGGGGGTGGCGAGGCCGAGGTCCTGCGCGGCTTCCTCGACTACCTCAGGGCCTCGGCCGCCGCGAAGGTCGACGGCGCCCCGGAACAGGCGGCGCGAACGGCCGCGGTGCCCTCGGGCACCAGCCTGCTCGGCCTGCTCAACCATCTGACCTTCGTCGAACGCTGGATCTTCCTCGGCGAGGACGTGCCCGACTGGCAGGCGACGTTCGTGGCCGCCCCGGCCGACAGCGTGGCCGGCGTCGTCACCCGCTACCGCCAGACGGTCGAACAGGTCAACGACGTTCTCGACGGGTGCGCCGATCTCGCCGCGCCGGTTCCCCGGCCACGGCCGGGCCGCCCCGCCCCCAGCCTCCGGTGGGCGCTCACCCACATGATCGAGGAGACCGCCCGCCACGCGGGCCACGCCGACATCCTGCGCGAACTGATCGACGGCACCACCGGCCGCTGACCCCCGCCCTCCAGGGTGGGAACCCTCAAGATCACCGCAGCGCCCGCGCCCCGCTCGCCCTCCCGGGGGCCGACCATCACCCCGCCCCCGTTGACTTTGTCGCAAGCTATGACTCACTATGATGAGACAAAGCTTGCGACAAAGGAGGCGCTATGTCCCGTGACCCGTCGCCGGACTCCGGTCCGCCGGCGCGTGCGGCCGAGCTGCGGCTGGCGAGCGAGTGGCTCGCCCAGCACGACCTGGCCGGCGCCCGCCCGACCCCGCTGCTGGCCGGTCGGCTGGCGGTCCGCAGGCGCGCCCGCCTCGCCGCCCACGTCCTCCTGACCGTGCTGATCCTGGCGAGCACGCTCGCCGCGACCTCCGCCTTCGGCGGGGTGACGACGTCCCGCCCCCTCGTGGCCCTTGCCGCTCTGGTGGCCGGTCTGCTGCTCGCCCAGTCGCTGCTCGACCGGTGGGTGCGGCGCGTCGACCGGCGGGCGGGCGCGACGCTGTCCCGCAGGGCCGCCCACCTGATCCAGCCCGGCTGGCGGGCCGTGCTCGGCCGGCCGTTCGCCGTCTTCGCGGCGGCCACGTTCGCCGGCGGTATGGCGCTGGCCGGGAGCGCCCTCACCGTTCCCGACCCGGCGGTGCGGCAGTCGGCCGTCGTCCTGCTCATCGGCCTGCTCGGCGTGACGGCCGTCATCGCCCTGCAACTGCGCCACCTGATCAGGCATCCGGTCGTGGCGGAGGACGCCGAGTCGCTGACCGCCGACGTCATCATGCGGGTCGAGGACGCCCGCGACCTCACCGTGCCGAGCGTGCAGTGGTCGCTGCCCGTCCTGATGCTCTTCGGCGTCGCGCCCGGCTGGTGGAGCGCCGCCGCGGTCGCGTACCTGCTCGCGGCGCTGGCCGCGGGCATCGTGCTGCACGCCAGGACGCCGCCGAGCGCGACGGTGGCCCGGCGGGTCGTGGCCCTGCGATGATCGTCATCGACGCGGCGTCGCCGGTGCCGCCGTTCGAGCAACTGCGGGCCCAGCTCGCCCGGCAGATCCAGGACCGCACGCTGACCGTGGGCGCCCGGCTGCCGACCATCCGCAACCTCGCGGCCGACCTGGGCCTGGCCGTCAACACGGTCGGCCGGGCCTACCGGGAGCTGGAGGAGGCCGGGCTGATCGAGACGCGGGGGCGGGCGGGCTCGTACGTGTCGGCCGCGGGCGAGGCGGGCCGGGAGCGGGCCCGCCAGGCCGCCGCCGACTACGCGGCCGTGATCGCCGGCGTCGGCATCGACGCGGACGAGGCGATCCGCATCGTACGGGCGGCTCTGACCTCGGGCACGTGACCCCGGCCCGTGACCCCGGCATGTGGTTCCAGGGGTCACGGGCGCCGAAGCTGGTCGCCGCGCGCTCTGACTCGGCCTGTCGAGGCGGGAGCGGTCCAGAAGTCACAATCGGGTGACGGGCCGGGACAGGATCGCCGTGGGACCGCATGCTTCGGGCGGGGGCCGACATGAGGAGAAAAAATGGGGCGATTCGCGGTATCGATCGCGACCGCGGTGGCGGTCTTACTCACAGCTCTGTCAACCGGCACGTCCCACGCGGACGCGCCTGAGCCGCGCGACGACTATGCGGGGTTCAGCCCTGGACTGCGAGCGCTGCTGGAGGACGTCCGCGACGGCAGCCTGAACGAGCAGGCGTTCGTCAACCACGGGTACGCGAAGCTCGGCTGGCAGGGCAACCCGCCACAGCGCTATCGCGACGACAGCATCACCGAGCAGGAGCGGTCCGTCCTCGGGCTCGCCATCGACAGCGTCATGGAGCGGCTTCCGCACTCCGTACGCAACGGCATCCGCAACCGCATCGCCAACCACGCCTTCGACGAGGACAAGCCGAGGGAGCAGGCGCGTCCGGTGCCGGAAGGGTGGGCCGGGACGGGCGAAGGCATCGAGGCGACGCAGCGGGGAGAGGCTGAGACGCTGGCCGTGCCGCCGATCCAGTGCGGTCAGAGCCTGCGCGCGGGGGCCATCGGGACGTTCAGCTGCCGGCACCTCACCGCGAACTTCGAGCTCTGGTACAACCTCGACGGCCCGCGCCCGGTCAAGGGGTACGACGGCGCGGTCCCCCACTTCCGTGAGGGCTTACCCGACGACGGCATCCCCAACTACATCCAGCGGGCCGCCGTCTCCTTCGAGATGGCGCTGGACACCTACAGCGCTCTCGGCTACCGGCGGCCGGGCACCGACAAGATCCTGGTGGTGTTCGGTCCCGAGGGGGCGGGCCCGAAGGACGGGTTCACGCCGCCGACCGACCTCCTCGGCCGCAGTTCGATCTTCATGGGCCACGAGGCGGACGAGTGGTCGACCGCCAGGCACGAGGTGTTCCACGTCATCCAGTACGCCTACAAGCCGCCGAGGTCCGTCGCGAACATCCCGGGCAACCTGATCCCGCTGCAGGCGTGGATGGAGTCGACGGCGGAGTGGGCGACCCATCAGGCGGTCAAGGACGACCCCTTCATGCCGTCCACCGGCGTGCGCTACGCCTATGCCTCGGCCATCGGCGAGTTCCTCGGCCGCCCCCACCAGTCGATCACCCATTGGGACGGACTGGCCAAGGGGCGGCAGTACGGCGGGTTCATCTTCGCGGAGTTCCTGGAGGAACGCTTCGGCGCCGTGGCCATCCGCAGGATCTGGGAGCGCATCGACACCTCCGAGGACGCCGACCCCGGCCTCGTGATCACCGCCGTGGTGGCCGAGCTCGGCAGTGACATCGTGCATGAGATGATCGACTACGGCATCGCGACCTACCAGCTCTGCGGGCAGGCCAGAGGCGGCCCCTCGCCCGGGGCCGTCTGGCACATGACCGACCCGGACATCCCCGCCTGGTGTGACCGGCTCGACAAGGACAACAGGACCAAAGCCGCCGACCCGTTCCCCCGCGTCCCCCGTCCCGCCCGTGACGTGCACCGGCTCAGCGGCGACGGCAAGGCCTCCGGCGACATCGTGCTGGAGGAGGGAGGCAGCGCGTACGTGGACATCATGGTGCCGGGCCCCACCTCCGCGGGCGCCTGGAAGACCTGGATCGTCGACATCAAGGCGAAGGTCGAGGAGCAGGCAGGCAGCGTACAGCTGACGCCGATCCTCTGGGGCGAGTTCCCCGCCAGAGCCGCCCCCGACCAGGGCAGCACCCCGATCCCCGACGCCCACCACCGCTTCACCATGGGCCCGTGCGCGAGCCAGGTCCAGGCGCTCACCCTCGTCTTCACCCATTTCAGGGCCGACCTCGTCGACCACAGGCAGCCGAACGCGAAGATCCACTGGGAGACCGCCTTCGACGGCATCGAAGCGGCCGGCATCTCCAACGGAACCGTCGCGCTCGGCGTCAACAAGTACGGCACCCTGCACGAGCAGGGCTGCGCCCCGTCCTCGGGCGAGGGCACGACCGCGATCGGCCTGCGCTACCTGCCCACCGGCGGCGAGGGGCTGGCGCACGTCGACCAGGACGAGGAGTGCAGGTGTGAGGGCTGGGGCCTGAACGTCTCGCACCCCGGCGGGGTCCCCGCCTACTCCGGGTGGGCCCGCGGCCCCTGGGTCTCCGGCGCGCCCGGGATCGCCCACCCGGTCAGACCGGTGAGCTTCGTGTCCACCGACACGAGCGCGGTGTCCGTGTCCACCATCGAAAGCCCGTACGGGAACACCATCCTCGAACAGGAGTTCAGCCCTTCGCCGGTCAAGGAGCTCTACCAGGTCAAGGTGACGGTGCGCACCACGGGCGAGGCCGCCGACCTGCCCCATGTCACCCTGCGCAGGGTGATGAACTGGAACGCCGACCCCACGCCGCGCCAGGAGTACGTGACGGTACGGGCAGGCGACCCGCAGGTGGAGTACTCCAGCGACGACGGACTGGCCTCCGCCGACCCGCAGGCGGGCCGTACCAAGATCCGGGAGGACGGCGAGTTCACCGACGCCGGGCCCTATGACCAGGGCGCCCTGTTCGACCTGGCGATCCCGATGAGCCACGACCCCGTCGAGGGTCTCGTCGGGCGGGTCACCCTCTACTACGGCGCCGCCCCCGACCAGCCCTCCGCCTACGCGGCCCTCGACCGGCTCGGCATCAGGACCTGGTCCATCGCCAAGCCGGTGACCTCCGGCGATCCCGGAACGCCGAACACGTACCTGTTCGGCTTCAAGCCCTGACCGCCGGGCCCTCCGTCCCTCTCCCTCAGGTCAGGGGGAGAGGGACGGCCCCGGCTGACGCTCACCCGACGTACGGCGGGGTGTGCCTGAGCTCCATGCGGGCGATGGTGCGGCGGTGGACGGCGTCGGGGCCGTCGACGATGCGCAGGGCCCTGGCCCAGGCGTAGAAGTAGGCCAGCGGGGTGTCGTCGGAGATGCCGGCGGCGCCGAACAGCTCGATCGCGCGGTCAATGACGGCACAGGCCATGGCCGGCGCGGCGACCTTGATGGCGGCGATCTCCTTGCGTGCGCCCTTGGCGCCGTTCTGGTCGATCTTCCAGGCGGCGTCGTAGACGAGCAGCCGGGCCTGGTCGATGTCGATGCGGGACTGCGCGATCGCGTCCTGCACGTTGGCCTGGTCGGCGAGGCGCTTGCCGAAGGCGACCCGGCTCTTGGCGCGGTCGACCATGAGGGCCAGGGCGCGCTCGGCCATGCCGATGGCGCGCATGGCGTGGTGGATGCGGCCCGGCCCCAGCCGGGCCTGGGAGATCAGGAAGCCGTCGCCCTCTCCGGCGAGCAGGTTGGCCGCGGGGACGCGGACGTCGCGGAAGACGATCTCGGAGTGGCCGTGCTGGTCCTGGTAGCCGAAGAGCGGCAGGTGCCGTTCGATGCTGAGACCCGGGGTGTCGCGGGGGACCAGCACCATCGACTGCTGACGGTGGGTGTCGGCGTCGGGGTCGGTCTTGCCCATCACGATGAAGATCTCGCAGCGGGCGTCGGCCACGCCGGTGATGAACCACTTGCGGCCGTTGATGACGTACTCGTCGCCGTCGCGGACGATCCGGGTCTCGATGTTGGTGGCGTCCGAGCTGGCGACGTCGGGTTCGGTCATCGCGAACGCCGAGCGCATCCGCCCGTCCAGGAGCGGCTCCAGCCACCCTTCACGCTGCTCGGGAGTGGCGAACAGCTCCAGGGTCTCCATGTTGCCGGTGTCGGGCGCCTGGCAGTTGATGGCCTCGGGGGCGATCACCGGCGACCATCCGGAGATCTCGGCGACGGCGGCGTACTCCAGGTTGGACAGCCCCGACAGCTTGGGCAGGAAGAGGTTCCACAGCCCGCGGCGACGCGCCTCGGCCTTGAGGTCCTCCATCACCGGAGGGTGCTCGTGCGGCCCGTGCTCGGCGAGGTACGCCGCCCACACCGGCTCCGCGGGGAACACGTGGGACCGCATGAAATCCCACATCTCATCGCAGGTTCGCCGAGCCTTGGGGGAGAGGGCGAAATCCATCTCAATGCTCCTTCAGATGGTCGAGTCCTTCGGCGCCCAGCCGGAGGACGAGGTCGTCCAGGTCGCCGAAGTCCTGCCCGCCCATCGCTCCCGCTCTGGAGCGTACGGAGACGCCCTGGGCGATGACGGCGAACTTGAAGCGGGCGAACGCCAGGTACCACGTCATGTCGGTGAGGTCGACCCCTGCCGTGGTGGCGTACCGGTCGAGCATCTCGGCGCGGGTGGGGAAGCCCGGCAGGTGCGAGACGCCGGGGATCAGGCTGATGCCGTCGTCGCCGGCCTCGCGCCAGTAGAGCATCAGCAGGGCGACGTCGCTCAGCGGGTCGCCGAGTGTCGAGAGCTCCCAGTCGAGGACGGCGTTGATCCGCCCGGGATCGGCCGCGTCGTAGATGACGTTGTCGGCCCGGAAGTCGCCGTGGACGATCGTGGCTCGCTGCTGATCCGGCACGCCGGCTGCCAGGCGCCGGGCGAGCTCCTCCATCTCGGGGACCTCGTGGGTGCGGCTCTTCTCCCACTGGCCGGACCAGCGGCGGACCTGGCGCGCCATGAAGCCGGCCGGGCGGCCGTAGTCACCGAGGCCGACCGCCGTGCAGTCGACGGCGTGCAGGGCGGCCAGCGTGTCGGCGAGGGCGAACGCCATCGCCCGCCGCTCCTCGGACGTCCGCGCCCAGCCGTCGGGCAGCCGGTCGCGGACGACGTGGCCGGGCACCTTCTCCATCACGTAGAACGGGACGCCGATCAGGCCGCCCTCGTCGACCAGCACGACGCGGGGCACCGGAACCGCCGTCCCGGCCAGCCCGCGCTGGACCCTGGCCTCGCGGGCCATGTCGTGGGCGCTCGGCAGGAGCTCGCCCGTCGGCGGCCGGCGCAGGACGAGCTCGCCCGCGTCGCTCCGCAGGATGAAGGTCAGATTGCTCTTCCCGCCGACGACGAGCTCCGCGGCGCACCTGCGCCAGCGG
Source organism: Nonomuraea sp. CA-218870 (assembly GCF_050936535.1). NCBI lineage: Bacteria > Bacillati > Actinomycetota > Actinomycetes > Streptosporangiales > Streptosporangiaceae > Nonomuraea > Nonomuraea sp. CA-218870. The sequence goes on from NZ_JBNJMN010000001.1 coordinate 3,029,881, forward strand.
TCGTCCTCGGTGGTCTTGGCCAGGGCGGGCGCGAGCCGGTCCAGAGCGATCAGCTCGGCGGGGTCGATGCTGCTCATGGCCGTATGGTACCGAACGACCGTTCAGCTCTCCAGCAGGGGCATCTCATAGAAAGGGGCAGTTCACTACTTGTGGTCGCGTAGTCTGTTCGGTATGGCTGAACATACCCCGGGAGCCGCCGTACGGGCGGCGCGGCTCGCGCGCGGGCTGAGCCTGCGCGCCCTGGCGGCCCGCGTCGGCGTCAGCCCGGCGACGATGAGCGCCATCGAGACGGGACGCACCCCGCTGACGGTCGACCGGCTGGTCGAGGTGGCACAGGTTCTCGAAGTTCCCCCGGCACGCCTGCTGGCCGACGCCGGCGCCCCCGCCCCCGCCCCCGCTCCGGCTGCGGCCGCTACCGTCGCCGGCCCCGGGGGAGGCGACTGGCGGTCCTTCGGGGCGCTGGCGCTCGGCCCGGTGCTGACCGCGGCGCTGCGGATCTTCGTGGCGCGTGGCTACCACGCCGCCACGATGCGCGAGGTCGCCGCCGAGGCCGGGCTGAGCGTGGCGGGCGTCTACCACCACTACGCGAGCAAACAGGACATGCTGGTACGGCTGCTCGACCTGACCATGGCCGACATCCGGTGGCGGCTGCTGGCCGCGCGTGACGCGGAGGAGAGCGAGCTGGGACGGTTCGCGCGGATGGTCGAAGCGCTGGCGCTGTTCCACGCGCTCCGCGGCGATCTCGCCTTCCTCGGCGCGAGCGAGATGCGCAGTCTCGCGCCCGGAGAGCGCGTCCGGATCGCCGCGCTGCGCGACGAGGTCCAGCATCTCCTCGACGAGCAGGCGGAGCGGGCGGTGGCCGCGGACGGCGGGAAACCGGTGGACGTGCGGACCGCCACCCGGGCCGTCGCGACGATGTGCACCGCGCTGCCGTCGTGGTTCCGCCCCGGCGGCCCGCTGTCGGCGCGGCAGGTGGCGCGGCGGTACGCCGACTACGCGGTCGCGCTGCTGCGGACCGGTTGACCGGGCCGGGCCGGGCCGGGGCCCGGCCGATCGGCCGCACCGCTCAGGCGGAACCCCCGGCGACCAGCAGCCCGCCGTCGATGGTGAGGACCTGGCCGGTGACCCAGGCGGCGTCGTCGGAGACCAGGTAGGCCACGGCGCCGGCGACGTCCTCGGGGGTGCCGAGGCGCTTCATGGGGTAATGCCGGCCGGTCTCGGTCTCCTTGCCCTCGTACAGCGCCCGGGAGAATCGCGTTCTGATCACCGCCGGTGAGACGGCGTTGACGCGCACCCGTGGCCCGAGTTCCGCGGCGAGGGTCCGGGTGAGGTGGGACACGGCGGCCTTGGAGACGCCGTACATCCCGATCCCCTGCGACGGCACCTCCCCGGTCACCGAGGAGACGTTGACCACGCAGCCCCCGGCCTGGCCCAGGCCGTGGACGACGGCCTCCTGAGTCCAGGCGAGGGCGCCCAGGACGTTGACCTCCATGGTCTTGCGGGCGACGGCCAGGTCGAGGTCGGCGAGCGGGCCGTACGCAGGATTGATGCCCGCGTTGTTGACCAGCACGTCGAGCCGGCCCCACGCGGCCAGCACGCGGGAGAACACCTCGGACCGGTGCGCCGGATCGTCGGCCCTGCCGGCCACGCTCAGCACCGAGCCCTCCGGGAAGGACGCCGCCGCCTCCTCCAGAGGCTCCGGCCTGCGCGCTGTGACGCACACCCGCGCGCCCTCGGCGACGAGCCGTCGCGCGATCGCCAGGCCGATGCCCCGGCTGGCCCCGGTCACGATCGCGACGCGCCCCGCGAGCCTGTCCGTCACCGCGTTCGGCCCGGTCACTGTTCCGCTCCCGTGGCTCCGTGGTCCCGCAGGACGTTGCGCCGGATCTTCCCCGTCTGCGTCTTGGGCAGGTCGGTGACGACGTGGATCGCGCGCGGGCACTTGTAGGCCGCCAGCCGTTCGCGGACGAAGGCGATCAGCTCGTCCGCACCGGCCGACTCGCCGGCCTTGAACGACACGTACGCCACGACGACCTCTCCCCGGTAGTCGTCCGGCTGCCCCACGACCGCCACCTCGTGCACCGCCGGGTGGGTGTAGAGCGCGTCCTCGACCTCGCGCGGCCACACCTTGTAGCCGGAGGTGTTGATCTGATCCTTGAGCCGGTCCACCAGGTAGACCCAGCCCGCCGCGTCCATGATCGCCCCGTCGCCGGTGTGCAGCCACCCTCCGGGCATCGTCGACGCGGTCGCCTCGGGCTGCCGCCAGTAGCCGGGCACCACCTGCGGCCCGCGCAGCACCAGTTCGCCCTGCTCGCCGGGTCCGACCGGCAGGTCCGAGGAGTTCACCACCCGTGCGTCCAGCCCCGGCAGCGGCACGCCGATCGACAGCGTCCCACTGGCCTCGTCCACCGGCGCCTCCGTGCCCAGCGGCACGGCGATCACCGCCGAGGACGTCTCGGTCATCCCGTAGACGTTGTGGATGTAGACGCCGAACCGCTCCCGGAAGCGGTCGATCGTCGACGGCGGGATCGGCGCGCCGCCGCTGTAGACCGACCTCATCGACGCGAAGTGCCGCCGCGACGCGTGCGGCAGCTGGTAGATCGCGTTGAACGCGGTGATCGACCCCACGGTGAACGTCACGCCGTGCTCGACGAAGGTCTCGATCGCCACCTCGGGGTGGAACCGGCCGGCCAGGACGAGTACGGCGTCGTGCAGCATCGCGATGGCCGCGTTGATGACCGAGCCGGTGATGTGGAACAGCGGCGCCATGGCGTACACGGCGTCGCCGGGCCGCAGGTCGATCCAGGAGGCGAAGGCGCCGGTGACGGAGAGCACGTTGCCGTGCGTGTTCATCGCGCCCTTCGGCGGCCCGGTCGTGCCGGAGGTGTAGGTCAGGAGCGCGACGTCGTCAGGTGTCAGCTCCGGCGGCTCGACGGTGGCGCCGCGGAAGGTCTCGATCAGTTCCTCCAGGTCTCCGTCCGCGGCAGGAGTCCTCCGTTCGGTGTCGCTGAACACCCGGGAGTCGTCGCGGCTCTGGAAGGCCGCCGGAGAGGTGCTCACCGTCCAGTGCGCCGAACTGCCGGACAGCGCCTCGGCGACCTCCCGTACGTCGGCGTCGGAGCACACGATCCCGACCGCGCCGGAGTCGTCGACCAGCCGCCGCAGCTCCTGCCCGCGATACATCGGGTTGAGCACCAGCGCCGTCGCCCCGAGCTTCCACAGCGCGAGGAACGACAGCGCGAACTGAGGGATGTTCTGCAGGTAGATCCCCACGCGGTCACCCCGCCGGGTGCCGAGCGAGCGGTACGCCGCCGCGAGGGCGTCGGTGGCCTCGTCGACCTCCCGGACGGTCATGGCGGCGTCGAAGTACGCGATCGCGCGGGCGTCCGGCTGCCGCCGCACCCGCGCGCGCCAGGCCTCGGCGAGCGAGGCGTGGCCGGCGGGTTCCGCCTGCGAGACCGCCTGTGGATAGAGAGCCGTCCAGGGCCTTTCGTTCATCCCGCTACCTCCCCGGCTGATGACGCCGACTGAGTGACCGTTCGGTCGGTGATACATATCATGGAGCCCCCGGTCCTCATCAAGGCCCTGCGCCGAAGCCGCCCCAGTGGTGCCGGGCTCCTGGCTACGCCGGCGGGCGCAGCAGCAGCCGGACGATGTGCTCCACCCGCTTGTCCTGGAACGCCCGCGCCCAGGCCCGCTGCCCCATGCCGGCCACGATCGTGGCGTCGTGCTCCAGCGGGAAGTAACACATCCCGATCAGGCTCAGGAAGAGCTGTTCGGGGGCGTCCTCCGCCTCCACCACCCCGGCCCGCGCCAAGATCCGGATCATCCGCTCGGCGAACCTCTCGGAGTGCCGCGGCTGCCCCTCTCGACGGCCGATGCGCTCCAGCGCGTCCCGCGTGAGCAGCGAGACGAAGGCCGGGTTGTCGAGCAGGAAGTCCACGTAGCCGCCGACCAGCCGGCGCAGCGCCGCCTCCCCGTCGTCCGGAGACTCCTCCAGCAACCGCTCCGCCTCGGTCGCCACCGCCTCAAGCGCCGCGTCGCGCCGTGCGAAGACCCGTTGCAGCACCTCGTGGTACAGGTCCTCCTTGGAGCCGAAGAAGTAGCCCGGCAGGCCCACCGAGACGTAGGCCTGCTCGGCGATCGCCGCCAGAGAGGCACCCTGAAAACCTGACTCGGCGAAGAGCCGCTCCGCCGCGTCAAGGATCGCGATCCGTGACCGCTCCGCGTCGCGGATCCTCCGGGTCCGCTTGCCGGGCGTTCCTGGCGCAGGCGTCTCCCGTGTCGTCTTCATCCTCGTCCTATGGGTCGTGTGCTTCCCTGTCGGGGATCCGCCGCGCCGTCGCCGGGCGGTGGATCTCGCTCGGCCAGCCTAAGGGTCGCAAGGGCCGTTGACCTGACTTCTACCCAAAACTAGTTGTGCATGTAGTAAGTACTACCGCTATCGCAACTTCTCGGCTAATGTCCAGCGTCACGAGCCTGAAGACGCGCCAGAAGGCCGCCAGTCAGTGCTGTATGAGTGTTCAGTTCCAGGACTTGCTGTCTAGGCGTTCAGTTCCGGGACGGTGGCACGGACCGAGCCGGTCGGCATCCTCCCGTGCGAGCGGATTCCTGGACGGCACCCCGAGGAGGATCGAGTTGTTCACCATCGAGCCGATGGTCGTGGCCTACGGACCGCACCGCGAGAAGAGCCGCTTCACCTACATGCACAATGCGGGCGTCGCGATCGACGTGCCCTACGTCTCCTGGCTGGTCCGCGGGCAGGGCTTCGCCGCCCTGATCGACGTCGGCTGCAGCGCGCGGGACTACCACGAGCACATCCGCCCGGTCGACCGGGAACTCGTCCACGTCGGCCAGGTCTTCGCCGACGTCGTCGACGTCAAGCCGATCGAGTCCCACCTGCGCGAGCGCGGGATGAAGCCCTCCGACATCGACGTCACGGTCCTGACGCACCTGGACTGGGACCACTGCATGACCATGGAGCCCTTCGGCGACAGCGAGATCCTGGTCCAGCGCCGCGAGTGGGACAACACCCCGTCCCACGAGATGTTCGCGACGTCGTTCGCCCCGGCCGAGTATTACCAGCGCGTCGAGGAGATGGGCCTGACCAAGCTCGACGGCGACCACCAGATCGCCGAGGGCTTCGACCTCATCCTCACCCCCGGCCACACCCACGGCGGCCAGTCGGCCGTCATCAAGACCTCCGAAGGCACCTTCGTCATCGCCGGCATGTGCGTGCTCAAGGAGAACTTCTACCCCTCGGAAGAGGAGTCGGAGCACTTCAAGGTGATCCCGCCCGGTGGACACACCGACCTGTTCGAGGCGTACGACCAGATGATCCGCATCAAGGAGATCGGCGGCGACAACGTGCTGCCGCTCCACATGAGCGAGGCCTTCGACATGGCTCGCATCGGCACTTTGCCCGAGTGATTCCCCCCAGCCACTCATAGGGAGCCGTGGATGCCGGCTTCCGGATCAAGGAGATCCGATGAGGAAGAAGATTCGCACGTTCGTGGCCTGCTCTGCCCTCCTGGCCCTGTCGGCCTGCGGCCTGGGCGACTCCGGGGCCGGTGACGGCGGCGAGACCATCAAGATCGGGACCCTGTTCTCCGTCTCGGGAGCCGGCGCGAAGCTCGGCGACAAGATGCGCAAGGGCGCTGAGCTTGCCGTCGAGAAGGTCAACGCCGAAGGCGGCATCGACGGCAAGAAGATCGAGTGGGTCTTCTACGACCCGGCCGGCGACACCTCCACCGCCGTGCAGCAGACCAACCGGATGCTCGACAGCGACGGCGTGGAACTCGTCGTCGGCGGTGGCGGCTCGTCGGGCATCGCCCTGGCCATGGCCCCCATCACCAGCGGCAAGGGCATCGCCTTCATCGCCACCGAGGGCGCCCGCCAGATCGTGGAGCCGGCGGCGGACCACCCGCTGACCTTCAAGACCACCTTCAACGACACCGTGATGATCGAGAAGCTGATCGACTACTGGAAGTCCAAGGACGTGACCCGGGTCGCGTTCATGCCGGACACCTCCAGTTTCGGGCAGTCGGCCCAGGAGGAGCTGGAGCGGCTCGCCCCCCAGGCCGGCATCGAGGTGTTCACCGCGGCCTTCGACCCGGCCGCCAACGACCTCACCCCCCAGGTCAAGCGGCTGGCCGGGAACGACCCCCAGGCATTCCTGGCCTGGACCATCCAGCCGTCGGGCGTGACCTTCCTCAAGAACGTCCGCAGTGTGCTCTCCGACCGCGACGTCATGGTCATGCACGGTTTCGGCTTCGTCGACGACCGCTACATGCAGCAGGCCGGCGCGGCGGCCGAGGACACGATCCTGGTCTCGCCCAAGCTGCCGATCTGGGACAAGATCGACGGCGGTGACCAGCAGAAGGCGGCGATGGAGTCCTTCGCCTCCAGCTACGCCGCCAAGTACGGCGGGGAGCAGCCGAACGTCTACGCGGGCCAGGCCTACGACGCGATGATGGTGGCGTTCGAGGCACTGCGCGCCACCGGCGGCGACCCCGACGGCGCGAAGGTCGCCAAGGCGATCGAGTCCCTCGACTCCCACATGGGCGTGACCGGCGTCTTCAAGTTCTCTCCCGACGACCACAGCGGGCTCACCGTCGACGACGTCGCCGTCGTCCGGTGGGACGGTTCGCGGTTCGTTCCCGCGGAGTGAGCATGGAGACCGGTCTCTTCATCCAGGTCCTGCTCTCGGGGCTCAGCGTGGGCGCGATCTACGCGATCGTCGCCCTGGGCTTCGGCGTCATCTTCAACGCCACGGGAGCCATCAACTTCGTGCAGGGCGAGTACGTCATGGTCGGCGGCCTCAGCGCCGCCATGCTCTACGAGGCGTGGGACGTCCCCATCGCCATCGCGATCCTGACCGCGATCGCCATCACCACCGTGCTCGGGCTGCTCACGGAGATGGGGCTGCTCGGCTTCGGCCGCCTGCGGACGCCGGCAAGCATCACCATCGCGACGATCGCGATCGCGGTGATCGTCAAGGGCGCGGCGATGCTGATCTCGGTCCGCGACACCTACGCGCTGCCCTCCGTGCTCGGCTCGGAGCCGGTGCAGGTCCTCGGGGCCTCCACCAGCCGGCAGACGATCCTCAACCTCGCCCTCGCCGTGCTGGTCGTGGTGGCGCTGACCCTGTTCTTCCAGCGCACCAAGCTCGGCACCACGCTGCGCGCCGCCGCGGGCGACTCCGAGACGCTGCAGACGTTCGGCGTCTCCTTCCGCACCACCGCGCGCTGGGCGTTCGTCATCGCGGCGGCCCTCGGCGCCCTGGCAGGCGCCGGGCTGGCCCCGCTGACCGTGATGTCGTTCGACTCCGGAACCCTGCTGGGCCTCAAGGGGTTCGCCGCGGCGATGCTCGGCGGCCTCGGCAACCCGCAGGGCGCGCTGGCGGGCGGCCTGCTGCTCGGCATCGCGGAGGCGGTCGTGGCGGGGTACGGCACGTCGGCGTACGCGGACGTGGTGGCCTTCGTGGTGCTGCTCGCGATCCTGACGCTCAAGCCGACCGGCATGTTCGGCACGGCCCGGGCGGTGCGCACATGATCAGCCGCCTCACGGCCTCCCCACGTCTCCTGCGCAGGACGAACTCCTGGGAGCTGTGGATCACCATCGGTCTGCTGCTCCTGCTCCCGATGCTGATGGCGACGGACTACGCGCTGCACATCTGGACCCGGATGGCGATCTACGTGATCCTGCTGACCGGTCTGAACTTCATCAACGGCATGGCCGGGATGATCTCCCTGGCCCAGGCGGGATTCTTCGGCCTCGGCGCCTACGCCGCCGGCATCGCGGCGGCACGCTACGGGGTGCCGCCGGTGCTCGCGCTGGTCATCGCCCCTGTGGTGGTCACCGTCGTGGCGCTGCTGGTGGGCATGATGTCGATGCGCCTGAAGGAGATCTACTTCAAGATGGCGACCCTGGGCGCCGGGTTCGTTCTCTTCCTCCTCTTCGGGCGGATGGTCGAGCTCACCGGCGGCCCCAACGGTCTCGTCGGCATCCCGCCGTTCTCAGTGTTCGGCTTCGCGTTCACCGAGAACATCGTGAAGTACGCCTTCGCCGCGGCCCTCGCCATCATCGGCGCGATCGTGGCGCACAACCTGCTGGTGTCGCGCACCGGCCGGGCGCTGCGGGCCTACGGCGCCTCGGAGCCGGCTGCCCTGGCCGTGGGCGCCAGCCCGTTCAGGCTGCGCCTGCTCGCCTTCGGCCTGAGCGGCTTCTACGCCGGCGTCGCCGGGGCGCTGGAGGCCTTCGACTCCCGCTTCATCAGCCCCTCCACCTTCGACTTCATGATGGCCGTCCTCCTGGTCGTCGCCCTCGTGCTCTCCGGGGCCGGCCGGATGATCGGCCCGATCCTGGGCGCGCTGCTGCTCACGGGCATCGAGGTCTTCGCCGCCGACTACGCCGACTACGAACCGCTGATCATGGGCGTGATCTTCCTGGTCGCCGTGCAGCTCTTCCCCCGCGGCCTCGCGGGCGAGCTGGCCGCGCGCCGGGAGGACCGCCGCGAACGAGCCAAGCGTCAGGCGGCCGAGGAGGCCCGATCGGGCGAAGGGGCGGTGCGGGCATGAGCACGGCTGATGAGCGTCACGGCCTGCGGGTCACGGGCGTTTCCAAGGCCTACGGCGGTCTGCAGGTGCTGAAGGACGTGACCCTGCGGGCGCCCGCGGGATCGATCACCGCGGTGATCGGGCCGAACGGCGCAGGCAAGAGCACTCTGGCCAACGTCATCTCCGGCTTCGTCACGCAGGACGAGGGCCAGGTCTTCGTCAACGGCGTCGAGCTGCCCGCCGGCAAGGCTGGCACCCGCGCGACCCACCGCCTGGGGCGGACCTTCCAGAACCTGGAGGTCTTCACCGGCATGACGGTGCTGCACAACGTCGTGATGGGGGCCTACTCCCGCCAGAAAGGCAGCCACCTGGGCGACCTGATCCGAGGCCCCCGTACGAGGCGCAACGAGCGGGAGGCGGAGGAGTCCGCCCGCGCTCTGCTGCGCAGGTTCGACCTGGAGCACCGGGCCGACTCGCTGGTGGAGTCGCTGCCCTTCGGCGAGGCGAAGCTCGTCGAGATGGTCCGCGTGCTCGCGATGGAGCCCGAGGTGGTCGTCCTCGACGAGCCGGCCGCCGGGCTGCCCCCGGCCAGCGCCATGCCACTGGCCCGGACCATCGCCGGGATGGCCGCGGAGGGCATCGGCGTGCTGCTCATCGAGCACAACATGAAGCTGGTGATGAGCATCTCCGACCGGGTCATCGTCCTGGACCAGGGGCAGGTGCTGACCGAGGGGTCGCCCAGCCAGGTGCAGCAGGACCCGAGAGTGATCGAGGCCTACCTGGGTCCCGGTCACGCCAGGAACGAGGAGCTCCCGCTATGAGCGACACGCACACCGCGGACGACCGGGGCGAGGGCCTCGTCGTGGACGGGCTGACGGTCCGCTACGGCCGCGTCGAGGTCGTCCACGAGGTCAGCTTCCGGGCACGGCCGGGCCAGGTCACCTGCCTGGTCGGCAACAACGGCGCGGGCAAGACGACGACGATCCGCGGCATCCTGGGGCTGCAGCCCAGCCGGGCGGGCAAGGTGACGTTCCGGGGCAGGTCCCTCGCCGGGCTGCCCACCCACGCCATCGCCCGCCACGGCATCGCGCTCGTACCGGAGGGCCGCCGGGTCTTCGCCGACCTGACCGTACTGGAGAACCTCCGGATGGGCGCGGTGCGGCGCCCCGGCGGCTGGAAGGACGGCGCGAAGCTCGACGAGGTCTTCGACCTCTTCCCCGAGCTGAGGGAGCGCATCACCGGCAGGGCCGGCCTGCTCTCCGGCGGCCAGCAGCAGATGCTCGCCATGGGACGGGCGATGATGGCCCAGCCCGAGATGCTCGTCCTCGACGAGCCGTCGATGGGACTCAGCCCGGTGCTGGTCAACCGCATCTACGAGGCGCTGGTCGCGCTGCGCTCGCAGGGCTACACGATCCTGCTGTCGGAGCAGAACGCCAACCTGGCCCTCGACCTGGCCGACCACGCCTACGTCCTCGAAACCGGACGGATCGTCGAGGAGGGCGCGGCCGCCGAACTCGCCCGCTCCTCCAGGGTGCAGGCAATCTACCTAGGAGCGTGAGGATGAACGACATCTATCTTGAGCCGACGGCCCTGGCCGGGCTGCTCGACCGGCCCGGCGTCCGCGTCGTCGACACCCGCGCCTCGCTCGCGGACGGGCCCGCCGGCCGCGACCTGTGGGCCGCCGGCCACATCCCCGGCGCGGTGCACGCCGACTGGATCGAGGACTGGGGCGCCACCGTCGACGGCGTCGAGGGCATGCTGCCCGAGCCGGAGGAGTTCGCGAAGGCCATGTCGCGGCTGGGCGTCGACCATGACACCCTCGTGGTCGCCTACGACGACAACTCCCTGTTCACCGCCTCCCGGCTGGCCTGGGCACTGCTGCACAACGGCCACCAGAGGGTCGCGATCCTCGACGGCGGGTTCCCCGCCTGGCAGCAGGCCGGCCTGCCGGTCTCCACGGACGAGGCCGACGGCCGTCCCGAGCCGCGCCGCTACCGCCCCGGCACCCCGCAGGGGCTTCGCCGGGAGATGGCCGACATCCGCGCCCTGCTCGGCCGCGACGACGTCACGCTGGTCGACTGCCGGATGGAGGAGACCTTCTCCGCCTCCGAGGGGCGGATCCCCGGCGCCCGCCGGCTGCCCTCCCCGACCCTGATCGGCGAGGACGGCCGCTTCAAACAGGGTGAGCAGGTGGTCCGGCTGGCCGAGGCCGCCGGCGTGGAGAAGGAACGTTCCACGGTTCTCTACTGCGGCGGCGGAGTCTCGGCCGCCGCCGTGCTCATCGCCCTGCGCAACGCCGGCTACGACGACGTCGCGCTCTACGACGGCTCGTGGTCCGAGTGGTCCCGGCACGCCGACAACCCCATCCAGAGGCACGCATGAATCAGCAGAAGGGCCCGGCGCCGCTGGGCTCCTACGTCCAGACCATGACCGTCAACGGCCTGTGCTTCGTCTCCGGACAGGTGCCGGTCGGCCGGGACGGCGGCCACCCGCCCGCCGACGACCTGGCCGCCCAGGCCGAGCAGGTCTTCGCCAACCTTCAGGACTGCCTGGCCGACGAGGGCCTGGCCATGTCCGACGTCGTGTCGATCACGACCTACCTGCGGGACATCGCCGACGGCCCCGAAGTCACCGCGGTCCGGAACCGCTTCTTCGCCGGCCATCGGCCCACCAGCACCGTCGTCGAAGTCTCCGGGTTTCTGGATCCGGCGTGGCGCCTGGAGGTCCAGGCGATCGCCGCGGCCCGCCCGCCCGGCCTGTAGTGACAGAGGAGCCAGCGTGCGCATCGACAACCAGTTCATCGTCCCCGCGGACGCCGAACGAGCGTGGGACTTCCTCACCGACCTGGCCCGGGTGGCGCCCTGCGTGCCCGGCGCCACGGTGGAGTCCATCGACGGCGGAGCGTTGACCGGACGGGTGGCGCTCCGCGTCGGCCCGATGAACATGACCTACGCCGGTGACGCCAGGTTCGTCGTCAAGGACGACGTCGACAAGGTCGCCACCATCGAGGTCAACGGGCGCGACGGCCGCGGCGGCGGCTCGGTGAAGGCCAAGATCAAGGCCGGCCTGACCGAGGTCCCCGGCGGCACCCAGGTGACCCTGTCGACCGACCTGGGTCTCACCGGCCGGGTCGCCCAGCTGGGACAGGGCCCGATCAACGACCTGAGCTCGAAGCTGATGCGCCAGTTCGCCGACTGCCTCGCCTCCCGGATCGAGGCGCAGGCCCCCGCCCCGGCCCTCGCCGCGGCCGCCCCCGCGACACCGCCGGCTGAGCCGATCAACCTGCTCGACGGCTCCCTGCTGCCCACGAAGAAGATCGCCGGCGTGGCCGCGGGCGCGGTCGCCCTGGCCCTCGCCGTACTGCTGGGCCGGTGGCTCGGAAGGAGGGAGACCCGCTGATGGCCGACGTGCTCACCACCATGGCCTACGAGCGGGCCCGCAGTGTCCCGGAGGCGCTCACCCTGCTCGCGGAGGGAGGCGAGGACACCCGTCCGATCTCGGGGGGCCAGAGCCTGGTGCCGATGATGAACCTCGGCCTGGCGGCGCCCGCGTTCCTGGTCGACGTGTCCGGCATCCCCGCGCTGCGCGCCATCCGCGTCGAGGAGGGCGCCCTCGTCATCGGCGCGGCGGCCACCCACGCCGACCTGACCACCGACCGGCTGGTCGCCGAGCACGCGCCGCTGCTCGCGATGGCGGCGGCCCACATCGGCAGCCCGCGGATCCGCAACCGCGGCACCATCGGAGGCTCCGTCGCCCACGGCGACGCCGCGGCCGAACTGCCGGTGGCCTGCCACGTGCTGGAGGCCGACTACCGGGTGGAGAGCCTCGCCGGCGCGGCCTGGCGCCCGGCCAGGGGTTTCTCGCTGGGTTACTACCAGACCGACCTCGCCCCGGGTGAGCTGGTCACGGCGGTACGGGTGCCGCTGCGTCCCCGCCATGGCTGGGGCTTCCACGAGTACTCCCGCCGAGCCGGTGACTTCGCCCTGGCCTCCGCGGCCGCAGGCGTCGCGCTGGACGGCGACCGGATCGCGAGCGTGGCCATCGCGGTGACCGGAGCCGCCGACCGGCCGCTCCGGCTGGAGGCGGTCGAGCGGCGGCTCACGGGCGTCGCGGTCGCGGAGGCCGAGCGGGTGGCGGCCGGTCTGGCCGACGACCTGGACATCGCGGACGACCCGTACTGCAGGGGTTCGGACCGGGCCCGGCTGATCGAGGCGATGGCGGTGCGGGCGCTCAGGGACGCCTGCGCCGACGCGAGGAGGGATGAGGCATGAGCGACGTCGAGACCCGGATGACCCTCAACGGCAGGGAGGTCACCGGCCGGGCGCCGGCGGACACCACGCTGGTGCGCTGGCTGCGCGAGCGGGCCCACGCCTACGAGGTCAAGGAGGGCTGCAACGAGGGCACCTGCGGGACGTGCACCGTGCTCGTCGACGGCCGGTCGGCGACCGGCTGCACGACCCTGGCGGTCCAGGTCGACGGCGCGCGGGTGGAGACCAGCGCGTCCTTGGCCGACGGCCAGGAGCTCGGCCCGCTGCAGTCGGCGTTCTGGGAGACCGGCGCGGCCCAGTGCGGCTTCTGCACGCAGGGGATGCTGATGTCGGCCGTGGAACTGCTCCGTTCCGGCGAGGAGGTCACGCCCGCCACGGTGCGGGAGCACCTCCATGGCAACCTCTGCCGGTGCACCGGCTACCAGGCGATCGTCGACGCCGTGGTCAGAGCGGCACAGGAGGGGATCACCCGATGACCGAAACGGTTGCGCACCGTACCCAGGAGACGACCCGCGTGGTCAACACGGCGGTCAAGCGGCAGGACTCGCGCGAGAAGCTGCTCGGCAAGACCCGCTACGCCGGTGACTTCGACATCGCCGGGCAGCTCTACGCCCGGCTGGTCCGGTCGCCGCTGCCCTCGGCGCGGATCGTGTCCAGGGACGCGTCCGCCGCGCTGGAGGTGCCCGGCGTGGTCGCCGTGTTCTTCGGTGAGGACGTGCCCAACAACGAGATCCCGGCCAACACCGCCGGGATCAAGGGGCGGCCGCTGCCACCCTCCTGGGTGCTGGCCACGACCCGGGTGCGCTACCACGGCGAACCGGTCGCCCTGGTGGTGGCGGAGAACCTGCGGGCGCTGGCCGCGGCCGAGGCGCTGGTGGAGGTCGAGTACGACGCGCTCCCGGTCGTCTCGGACCCGGAGGCCGCGCTGGAGGCCGGTTCGGCGGAGGTGCACGAGGGCGGCAACCTGCTCAGCGAGTGGAACATCGACCGCGGGGACGTCGACAGCGCGTTCGCCGAGGCGCCGGTCGTGGTGGAGGGCCGCTACGAGGCGCAGGTCGTCGACCACGCCTACTTGGAGCCGGAGACCGGCATCGGGTGGCTGGACGACGAGGGTGTGATCAACATCAAGGTCTCCACGCAGGAGATCGAGCACTACCGGCGGATCGCGCACGTCGTGGGCCTGCCGGACGCCAAGGTGCGCGTGCAGGCGCCGTACCTCGGCGGCGGTTTCGGCGGGAAAGAGGACATGACCGTCGAGCCCTACATCGCGCTGGCGGTGCAGCGGACCGGCAGGCCGGTGAAGATGACCTGGAGCCGCGGGGAGTCGCTGACCGCGCGGGCCAAACGGCACCCCGTGCGGATGCGCTACCGGACCGCGGCGACCGAGGACGGGCGGCTGCTGGCCCACGACATCGAGATCGTCTCCGACGCCGGCGCCTACCCGCTGCTGAGCGGTTTCGTTCTGCTGTACATCACACTGAACGCGGCCGGGCCCTACCGGTGCGACAACGTACGGGTGCGCTCACGAGCCGCGTACACCAACAACACGCCCGGTTCGGCGTTCCGCGGATTCGGCGGGATGCAGCCGGTGCTCGGCTACGAGGCGCAGATCGACAAGGTCGCCGACGCCACCGGCAGGGACCGGATCGAGGTCCGCAAGCGCAACGCCTTCAAGGCAGGCGACCGGATCCCCGCCGGGCAGCGGATCGAGACCGCGGTGTGGCTGCCGCAGTGTCTCGACGCGGTGCTGGAGGCGATCGGCCCGCGCCCCGAGCCGTCCTCTCCCGAGCACCGGGTGGGTCTGGGCGTGGCGTGCAACGTGCAGCCCTACGGGCGGGTGGCGTGGATGAACGACTCCGCCTCCGCGTGGGTGGGATGCGAGCGCGACGGCGGCGTCGTGGTCCGCTGCGGCGTGCCCGACGTGGGCGGCGGCCAGGTGTCCTCGCTGGCGCAGATCGCCGCGGAGGTGCTCCACGTGCCGGTCGAGAACGTGACGGTCCACTTCGGCGACAGTGCCCGCACTCCGCTGGCGGGGCGGACCACGGCCACCCGGCAGCTCTACATGTCCGGCAACGCGGTGCTGACCGCCGCCCGTGAGCTGCGCGCCCAGCTGGTGGAGGGCGTGATGAAGGCGACCGGCCTGGCCGAGCGCGACCTGACGCTGGCCGAAGGCGGCGTGATCACGCCGGACGGGGTGGTGCCGCTTCCCGAAGTGGTCGCGATGTGCATGGCGAACGGCGTGGCGATCAATGCGATGAGGACGTACTTCGCGCCGACGGGGAAACCGGTGACCCAACTGGTCGACGCCGAGCGGATCGTCCCCGACTTCACCTTCGGCGCCCACGCGGCCTACGTCGAGGTCGACACGCGGACCGGCCAGGTCCGGCCGCTGCGCTACGTCGCCGCTCACGACGTGGGACGGGCGATCAACCCGCTCAGCGTGCGCGGGCAGATCGAGGGGGCGATCGTCCAGGGACTGGGATACGCCCTGTCCGAGCGCATCGTGTACGACGAGGGCGTCAACCTCACCGGCGCCTTTTACCAGTACGCCATCCCGACGGCCGCCGACTGCCCCGAGATCGAGGTGAAGATCCTGGAGTCGGGCGAGGGCGTGGGCCCGTTCAACGCCCGCGGCATCGGGGAGCCACCGATCGGACCGTGCGCGGCCACGATCGCCAGCGCGGTCGAGGACGCCGTCGGCGCCCGGCCCACCACCTTGCCGATGCTCGCGGAACGGGTGCTGGCCTGCGTCGACGAAGGGAGCCGGGCATGACGGCGAACGGCTTCGACGGGCGGCCGGCGGCCCCCGGGGTGTCGGTCGTCCCGATCGACACCCCGAGCCTCGGGGACCGCAGCTACCTGGTGCACGACGGATCGGTGGCGTTCGCCGTGGACCCGCAGCGCGACATCGACCGGGTGCTGGAGCTGCTGGACCGCGACGGCCTGTCGTTGACGCACGTCTTCGAGACCCACATCCACAACGACTACGTCACGGGTGGAGCGGCGCTGGCGAAGGAGACCGGCGCGGCCTATCTGCTCAACGGCAGGGACCAGGTCGCCTTCGACCGGGAGCCGCTGCACGACGGCCAGCGGCTCGGGATCGGTGACCGGCTGCGGGTGGAGGTCGTGGCGACACCTGGGCACACTTTCCACCATCTCTCCTACGTGCTGCACGACCAGCGCACGGAGCGGAAACTGGCGGTCTTCTCCGGAGGGTCGCTGCTGCACGGCTCGACGGGACGGCCCGACCTGCTGGGCCCCGAGCACACCGACCGGTTGGTCCGACTGCAGTACGGCTCCGCGCGGCGGCTCGGCGAGCTGTTGCCGGACGACGCGCTCCTCTACCCGACGCACGGGTTCGGCTCGTTCTGCGCGGCCACCCAGTCGAACGCCGCGCAGTCCACGATCGGGACGGAGCGGGCCGTCAATCCCGTGCTCCTGCATGACGAGGACACCTATGTCCGTCAGCTGCTGGCAGGGCTCGGCGACTGGCCCGCGTACTACGTCCACATGGCTCCACTGAACAGCGCCGGTCCGGCTCGGCCCGATCTGACGTACCCGCGCGAGGCGACGGCGGAGGAGATCCGGCGCCGCATCGACGCGGGGGAGTGGGTGGTGGACCTGCGGAACAGGACGGCCTTCGCCGCCGGCCACGTGCCGGGCAGCCTCAGCTTCGGGCTGGACGGCTCGTTCGCCACCCACCTGGGCTGGCTGATCGACTGGGGGACCCCGATCACCCTGCTGGGGGAGTCGCCCGAGCACATCGCGCAGGCGCAGCGTGAGCTGGTGCGGATCGGGATCGACCGCCCGGCGGCCGCCGCCACCGGGCGTCCCGAGCAGTGGACCGGGCAGGTGGCCGCCTTCGGCCAGGCCGGCTTCCGCCACCTCGCCGAAGCGCTGAGGGAGCGGGCGGCCGTGGTTCTGGACGTGCGCAGGACCGAGGAGTTCGACGCGCGGCACATCACGGGCGCGGTGAACGCTCCCCTGCACGAGCTGCGGTCACGCATCCCGGAGCTGCCCGAGGGCCGGCTGTGGATCCACTGCCAGAGCGGCTACCGCGCCTCGGTCGCGGCGTCGCTGCTCGCCGCGGCCGGCCGGGACGTGGTGGCGGTCGACGACCACTTCGACCGGGTCGCCGACGCGGGACTGCCGGTGACGAGCGCGGCGGCATGACCTTCGCCGCCGTATCGGTGCTCTCCGTGCTGGTCGGCGTCGCGCTCGGAGCCCTGGGAGGTGGCGGATCGATCCTGATGGTGCCGATCCTGATCTACGCCGCCGGGCTGGAGCCGAAGCAGGCGATCGCCACCTCCCTGCTGGTGGTGGGCGCCACCTCGGCCGCCGGGCTGGTCACCCACGCCCGCGCGGGCCGGATCCGGTGGCGTACGGGGACGCTCTTCGGCGTCAGCGGCATGATCGGCGCCTTCGCCGGCGGCATCCTCGGCGGCCACCTTCCCGCACGGCTGCTGCTGGCCGGCTTCGCGCTGATGATGATCGCCACCTCCGTCGCGATGCTCCGCGGCCGGCGGCCCGAGCGGGCGCACACCCGCGACGACGTGGCAGGCGTCCGCGCCCTGACGGACGGCCTGGTGGTCGGGCTGGCGACCGGCATGGTGGGCGCGGGCGGAGGGTTCCTCGTCGTCCCCGCTCTCGCGCTGCTCGGCGGGCTGCCGATGGCGGCCGCGGTCGGCACCTCCCTGCTCGTGATCGCGATGAAGTCGTTCGCGGGCCTCGCCGGCTACCTGACCAGCGTCTCCATCGCCTGGGACCTCGCCATCGGGGTCACCGCGGCCGCCATCCTCGGCAGCGTGCTCGGCGGCAGGCTCGCCGGCCGGATCCCCGAAGCCCGGCTGAGGCGCGTCTTCGGCTGGTTCGTGCTCGCGATGGGGGCGTTCGTGCTGCTGGAACAGGCTGTCCCGGCATCCTGAGCACTCCCTGCGCGGCGGTCGCGTTCAAGCACTGATCAACGGGTCGCGCTCTGTCGGTGACACGGCTCGGCCGCTCGCAGCAGGTGCGGGTGCAGGAGTTCGGCCCGCTGCCGGGGCAGTCCGCCCGCCCGGGCGGCGTCGGTGAGCGCGGCCGTGACCCAGCCGGTGTCCACCAGCGCGCCGTCGGGCCGCCTGACCAGCGGCTCGTCCCCGTTCCGCCCGGCGCACTCCGCCCCGAGCAGCGGGCGGACCCGCTCCGGGACCGGGTACGCCACCCGGCCGTCCCCCTCCTCGCGCAGGACGACCACGACGAGCGGGTCGGCGCCGGGCAGGACGTGGACGTCGCGGGTGACCAGCGCGGCCAGCGCGTCCGGGGTCGCGCCGGTGGCCTCCAGCAGCGCGACGGCCAGGGCCTCGGTGCGCCGCCCGTCGCCGGCCAGCCGCGCGACCCCTCGCCGCAGCAGGCGCCGTTCCTCCGGGGTGAGCCGGGAGGTGCTGTTGGTGAGGCGCTGGGCGTGAACAGCGCCGCTCCGCGCGGCGTACGCGTAGAAGGAGGCCAGCGTGGCCCGCCTGCCGGCGACGGTCGCCGGAGCCAGGGGCCTGCCGCCTCCGGCGCCGGTGGTGAGGGCGGCGTAGCAGTAGGCGTCCAGGTGGGCGCCGGAGGCGGCGAGTGGTTCGAGGTCCGGTTCGGTCGCGTACAGCCAGCGCAGCCACGAGGTCAGCACCCGCAGGCAGGTCCGCCGCCGGGCCGCGGACGGCCGGTCGTCGAGCCAGCCCGCGACCGCGCGCCGGGTGATCGGGTCGAGCGCGTCGACCGGCTCGCCGTCCCGCGGGCGCGGTCGCTCCAGCTGTCCGACGGCGGTCAGCTCCCTCATCAGGCGAGCACCGCCGGGGCGAGCGGGGAGATGTCGTACGCCGTGGAGACGCCGGAGCGCCGGAGACGGCGGCCCGTGCCTGAGGAACCCATCACGAGCTAGATCATCCCACGATCCGGCAGGCGGCAGCAGGGGCGACGACGTGTTCGTCGCTCTGGCCGCCCGCTGACCGAACCCCGACCAGGAAGACCAGGAAGACCTTCCCATGACGACCACCGCCGTACCCGTCCCGCGTACCCTGCCGGTGACCCTCGCGGCGATCGGCCGGTCCACCCGAGCGATCCTGCGTTCCCCGGCACTGCTGATCGCCCCGCTCGCCCAAGCGCTCTTCTTCCTCGTCGTCTACGCCGGCCAACTCGGCGCCGTCGGCAGCGGCTACCTGGCCGGCGGCAGCTTCATCGCGTTCCTGCTCCCGCTGATTCTGCTCACCGGGGCCGCGACCGGCGCGGGCGCCGCCGGGAAGCTCCTCCTCAGCGACATCACCAGCGGGTACCTCGACCGGCTGCGCCTCGCGCACGGCAGCTCGCCGGCGCGGCGCTCATCGGTTTCCGGCCGGGCGACTGGGCCGGGCTCGGCGGCATGATCCTGGTGCTGATCACGCTCAGCCTCGGGATCGCCCTGCTGAGCATCGCCGTCGCCATCCGGACCGCGTCCGCCGCCGGCACCGGCCTCGTCCCGCTGGCCGTGTTCGGGCTCTCATTCTTCACCGGGTTCTTCGCCCCCGTCGACGAACTCTCGCCCTGGATGCGCGCCGTGGCGACGGTCAACCCGCTGAGCTACGTGATCGACGCGGCCCGCCAGCTGGAGAGCGGCGGCGCGCTCACGGCGTTGCCGGTCGCGCTCATCGTCCTCGGTACGCTGGTAGCCGCCGGGGTGGCCGCCTGCGCCCTCGCCTCCCACCACGCACGGAGAAACCGATGAGCCCTGCCCCCGACACCCGGACGCAGATCATGGACGCCTTCGCGCGGCAGCTGGCGACCTCCGGTTACCTCGGCGCCTCGCTGATCGACGTCGGCCGCGCTGTCGCCATCCGCCGGCCCTCGATCTACCACCACTTCCCGGACGGCAAGGAAGAGGTGTACGCCGCGGTCGCCATGAGGTTCATCGAGGAGGCGCACGAACGCATCGCCACGGCGATCGCGACCGAAGGCACCCTGAGCGACAAGCTCGCCGCTCTCGTGGCGGCCTCGGCCGGCCACGCGCACCCCGTCTCGTTCGAGCAGCGCGTCTACGAGGCGCTGGACCACGTGTCCGACGAGACCAGGGCCGCCGTTTCCGGCCAGTACGTCGCCCGGCTCCTCGACCCGGTCGTCGGCCTGTTCGCCGACGCCGTCGCGGCGGGGGAGGTGACCGGCGATCCGGGATTCCTGATGAACGCGTTCCTGCACCTCGCCCGCGCGACCGACCTCATGGAGACCCCCGACCGGGCTTCCCGCATCGTCGAACTGTTCCTGAACGGCGCCAGAGCCCGGTAAGCCCTTCACGGTCACGGGCCGTATCGCCCCTGGATTTCTGGGTATGGGCTCCCGCGGACCCATGACCGCCACCGGCAGGAACGCGGCCCTCCCTCGCAGACGAACCAGACGCCGCCCCGGGACCACCCTCACACGCGCAGGAGGGTGACCTGACGGCCGGACGGGGTGGCCGCCTGCTCGAAGCTGCCGCGTTCCTTCCAGGACGGGGCTCGGGGGCGGCGGTCGAAGATGACCAGGACGCCGGTGGCGAGAGTGAGGCGGTCGAGGTAGCGGTCGAGTTGGGCCAGGCCCTCGGACAGAGGGTCGTCTGCGCCGGGTCGCCACACCTTCAGTTCCATGGCTTCGCGCTGCATCAGGCGTTCGCCGTCGGGGCCGGTGTAGGGCCATCGGACGAGGACGTCGAGGCGTTTGGTGCCGGCGGCGTATTCGCGGTCGAGGTAGCCGCCGCCGTTGACCAGGCGGTGCAGGAAGGCCATGAGAATGATCTGGCACGCGGCCTCGTGGTAGCCCTCCTGCTGGATGAGGACTTCGCCGTGCTCGCGCCAGAACACGACGAACTCCTCCAAGAGGCGGGGCAGGTCGAAGCGGCCGTCGGGGAGCACGAAGCTGTGCGGGTCGGCGTGGATGTTCTGCTCTGTCAGGTCGCCCAGCACGCGCAGGATGACCTCCCGGTAGATCGGGTTTGCCACCTGCGGCGGAGGTTGTTGCGTGATCAGGCCCAGATCGCGGGCGTAGGACAGGTCCTCGGAGTTGCCGCGGTCGGTGTAGGGGCCGCCGGCCACGATCGGCTCCATCACCCGCTTGACCCGGGGCTCGTACAGTCGAGCCGCCAGGGCGTCCAGGTGGGTGGCGCGCGCCCGGATCAGCCGTTCTTTTGCTTCCTCCACCTGCCTGTCGCCGATCGTTCCTGTCACTCTCATCTCGGTGATGATCTCATCAGCGAGGGCGTTGACCAGCCAGGGTTGTCCCTGGGTGAGCTCGAAGGCGCGGTCCACGGCGTCCTTGGTGAACTGCTGGCCGGTGGCCTGGGTGTGCCGGTCGTACAGTTCGGCGATCTGGTCAGTGGTGAAGTCGCCCAGGCGCAGTGATTTGCGGAGGATGTTGAACGGGCTGGCCGCGTTGAACCGGTCGGGGGCACTGCCGGAGGCGACCTTGTAGTCACGCAGGTCGCGCAACCCGCACAGCACCACCGACGCGGGGAACGGATAGCCCTTCGATCGCTTGTTGTGCCCGTCGCGGAGCTGGCCGAGGATGCTGGCCAGGCTGTTGCCCTGCAGGGCGTCGATCTCGTCGAGGAACAGCACCACCCGGCGCGGGCAGCGCCGGCACCACTCCCGCAGCGCGGCGCCGAACCGGCTACCCGGCGTGACCCGCGGCCAGGAACGCGGCGGTAGCAGCTTCTTCGGCCAGCCCGATAGATCGGCGGCTTCGCGGAGGGAGTCCAGCAGAAGCGACTCAGCCCAGGCGACGTCGTCGCCGGCCGCCTTGGCGCGCTCACAGGAGAACATCAGGGCGGCGGTGTCGCCCTCGGCGGTCAGGCCGGAGGCCAGAGCGTCCAGGACGGTGGTTTTCCCGGTCTGCCGGGGGGCGTGCAGGACGAAGTAGCGGTCCATCTCGATGAGCGTCCGCGCTTCGGGAAGCCGTGGTGTGGGGGGAAGCATGTAGTGGCGCTGGGGATCGCAGGGACCGGTGGTGTTGAAGTATCTCGCCCGGAGTGGTGGCACGGTCACATTCTGCCACTGTTCTGATCTGAGGACCTGAAGATCCTCAGGCATGCCTCGGCCGGCTCCTCGTCGGTGAAAGGTCCGTACTGGTCCCGGTTCAGCAGGTCGGCGAACAGGAGCCAGTGCGCCCGGCGGTGTTGAAGAATTTCGCTCCGGGTGATCGCACGCTCACAGCCTGCCATTCTCGTGGGTGTCGCGCCCGGGACAAGCCCTCTCTGACGGCGACGACTCGTTCATGGGGCCTCGCCGGAGCCCCGCGAACGGGTGCGATCACGGGTTGCGTGCGTGGTCCGCCCGCAGGTGGCCGTCGGCGGCCATGTTCATCACCCGCAGGGTGACCAGTGAGGCCCATGACCATCCGGTCAGCGCGAGGGTCCGGAGGAGAAGGCTGAACGGCTGGGGGTCGGCGCCGCGGTCGGACAGGACTCCCGCCAGCACATAGATCACCGGCAGGGCCGTACCGACGACCACGCAGAAGATCGTCCATCCGCGAGCTCCCCGCGCGGCCCATCCGCGGGCGAAGACGAAACAGGCTGCGACCAGCGATATGAGCACCACGAAGAAGGAGACGCCGTGCAGGACGTGGCTGACGCTCGTGTCGACGGGAACCCCGGGCGGCGCTCCCTGCGGATAGCCCCATCCGGGCGCGGTCGGGAACGCTCCGGCGCCGACCAGCCCGAGGCCGAAGGTGCCGATGAGCAGGGGGCCCCAGGTGCCGGCGGGCCCGGGACGCAGGGCTCGCCGCAGCCCCAGGGCGCCGGCGGCGTACAGCAGGCCGGTGGTCACGAAGGTGGCGATCTGGATCCATCCCAGGTCGCCCAGGCTCAGCAGGCTCAACGCGTGCCGCCGGGGGTCGAAGCCGGGGCGTGTGTAGTCCTGGACCAGCACGGCGAGGATGAAGAACGGTCCCGCGACGACGCCGCAGCGCAGCAGTGCTCTGGTCGACACGACTCCTCCTTAGCAATGCTAAGGACAGCTTAGCATTGCTAAGCTGTCAACCGATGAGCGAGAACAAGCGGCCGGGCATCACCAGGAAGGCGATGATCGAGACCGCGCTCCGGCTGCTCGACGAGGTGGGCCTCGACGGGCTGACCGTGCGCAGGCTCGCCACCGAGCTGGGCGTGCGGTCACCCGCCCTCTACTGGCACATCCGCACCAAGCAGGAACTGCTCAACGGCATGGCCGACGCCGTCATCGTCGCGGCCGGGATGGGGCCGCCCCTGCCCGGGGAGGGCTGGCAGGACTGGCTCCTGCGCAGGGCCCGCTGCTATCGGTCCTCGCTGCTCGCCCACCGTGACGGCGCACGCCTCGTCGCCAACGCCTCCGCCCTGAGTCCCGCGACCGTCAAGCTGTTCGACGAGGAACTCGCCGCCCTGGTCTCTCGCGGGTTCACGCCGGTTCTGGCCCTCCGTACGATCGCGACGTGCACCCGCTACATCAACGGGTTCGTCCTCCAGGAGCAGATGGAGCGCCACGGTGAGCCTGTCACCCTGCCCGGCCTGGCCGCGATGCTGGAGCAAGGCATGCGGGCGCCCCTCATCACGGCGATCATCGACGGCGGCGACCCGCTGGGCGAGGAGGCCTTCGAGCACGGGCTCCGCCTGCTGGTCGACGGGACCGCCGCCGTCCTGGCGTCGCACCGGGCCGGATGACGGCTGTGAGTCGCTGGTGACTCACCTGCCCGCTTCCGCGGCCGGCGGCGCGTCGCGGGCGGAGCGCAGGACGCGGGCGGCGTCGCGTTCGTACGGGCCGCGCGCCGTCAGCGTGAGCAGCCCTCCGGCCAGTACGGGCAGGGTCATGAGGAGCAGGGCGGTGGTGAGGGAGCCGGTCCGGTCGGAGACGATGCCCACGATCAGCGGCCCGACGGCGACGGCGCTCCCGCCGACGAGCTGGGCGAGGGCGAAGGCGATGCCCCGGGAGGAGGCCCCGATCACGTCGGCGAGCGACGCGGTCAGGTTGGGGGTGGCCGTCGACATCAGGATGACGGCGACGGCCGTCAGCAAGGTGAACGGGACCAGGGCGCGGGGGGCGGCGAGCAGCGCGGTGGCCATGACGACCGCGCCGGCGACGACGCCGCAGCCGCCGACGAGCACCCGGCCGCCCTTGCGGGTGACGTGCGCGCGGCGTCCCAGCCACGCCCCGGCGAGGGTGCCCGTGACCACGCCGATGACGGTGACCAGGCCGCCCAGCGCTCCGGCCTGCCCGGGGGTCAGGGCGAAGGTGCGGCCGATCAGCGTGGGCATCCAGTAGAAGAGCCCGGCGACGCCCATGCCCAGGGTGGCCAGGCCGACGGTGACGATGACGAGCGTGCGTACGGCGAGCACGTCCCGGACCTGCCGCGCTAGCCGCGGCGTCGCCGGGCGCGCCCCGGCGTCGTCACCGACAGCACCCCCGACAGCACCCCCGGCGGTGACCTGGTCGAGGAGGCCGCGGGCCGGCTCGCGCAGCCGCAGGCAGATCAGGGCGGTCAGCAGGCCGGGGATCGCCATCAGCAGGAACGCCGCCCGCCAGCCGAACGCCTGCCCGAGCACCGCGCCCAGCACCGTGCCGATCCCGCCCAGGTGCGCCGACATCCGCGTCCAGCCGAACGCCCTGGCCCGGCTGATCGGCGGATAGTAGTCGGCCAGCAGGCTGCCGGTCGCCGGGTTGTCGACGTGCTCGGCGGCGGCCAGGGCCATGCGGGTCAGGAAGAAGACGGCGAAGCCAGGGGCGAGGCCGCTGCCCGTCGTGGCCACGGCCCAGAGCAGGACCATGACGGTGATGACACGGGTCCGGCTGAACCGGTCGGCGAGGTAGCCGGCGGGGACGGCGACCGCCGCCGCCGCGATCGCCGAGCCGGTCGGGATCGCGCCGGCGACGGTGTCGCCGATGCCCCATTCGGCCTGGATCAGCGGGAGGAGGCCGCTGAGCAGGCCGGCCTCGACCCGGTCCACCAGCCCGACCAGGAACAGGATGACGAGCGGCGCCCAGCCGTAGGGGGCGGAGTCACCGGCGCGGACGCCGCCGGGAGGGGGAGCCCCCCAGCGGCGTCGCGGCAGGGGGCGGACCTCGTCACGCATGACCCACCGGCCGTTCAGGAGACAAAGTCGCGGACCTTCGCGTAGACCGAGGCGTCGGTCAGGAACGCGGCGTGCGACAGGCATCCGGCGTACGTGTTGACGGCCCCGGCGAGGGACACGCTGGAGTCGGGGTTGACCACCGTGTCGCAGTCGGACCAGAGCGTGCCGTACGCGACGTCGCCCGGGGTCTCGTCACCGCTGTTGAGCTCGGTCAGGAACGGTGAGCCGATCCGCATCTCCTGGCAGGTCGGCCGGTCCTGCGGGCAGAACCGGGTCGCGGTCGTGCCGTGGTTGGGGCCCGCCAGCGAGATCCAGGTGCTGACGGCCGTCGTGCCGCCGAGGAACTTGAGGTAGTGGCGGCTGTTCAGCGAGCCCATCGACATCGCGACGATCGTCACCTTGGCCGCGCCCGTGGCCGACCGGATGGCGTCGACCCTGGCCCGGATGTCGGCGGCGATGGCGACGTTGGACCTGGTGCTGTCGTAGTCGATGGTGAACAGCCGGTCGGCGGGCCATCCGTCCGCCTCGAAGCGGTCGATCATCGTGCTCCACCGGCCGCCGTTGCCGCCGTAGCCGTGCACGAACAGGATCGGTTCGGTGTCCGCCCGCGCTCGCGGGGCGCCGGGGACCAGCACGGCCAGACACGTCAGCAGCGCCGCTGTCAGGGCGGTCCCGGCGCGAGCCATGGTGTTCATGGGCGACCTCCTCGTGGAGTCCGACGAATGCCACCTGATTGTGCGCGACCAGAAACTTAATGGCAACAATTAAAGTGGATTCACGTGATGGACGGCACAAGCTTGACCGGGTCGCCGAAGACCCTCTATCATCCGGCCGTCTAATGGCAGCCGTTAACTCATTCCCGAGGGATCGCCGCGAGAGTCTCCGCCGAGGCCGGGGCGGTCAGGCCGGCGACGAGCATGTCGAGCAGGTTGCCGGAGAACAGCTCCGCCGTCACCGGCGGCTCGCCGGGGGCCGACTCGTCGAGGAGCTGGGCGCGCAGGCCGAACAGGCTGATGAGCTGGGAGCGCAGCATGGCCAGCCGCTCCAGCCGGAGCGGGCGGGGGAGCGGTTCGAGCGTCGCGTGCAGCCATCGCGCCACCGCGAGCCCGGCCGGCGCGTCCACGATCTGGAACGGCCGCCGATAGGCGAGCGAGGGATAGCTGAGCCTGGCCACGATGCGCAGATGGGCCCGGCCCAGCTCGGTGCGGAGGTCCTCGTCCATGGGGGCGGCGAGCGCGTGCACCAGGGCCCGCGGGTCCGCGGTCCTGTCGCCGGCGGCGATGGCGGCGACCAGCGGCGCGCGGCGCGCCTCGACCGCCTCCAGGTGTGCTCGCAGGATGGCCTCGACCAGGCCGTCCTTGCCGCCGAAGTGGTAATGCAGCGCCGACTCGTTGCGCGCCCCGATGGCGTCGTGCAGCTGCCGGGTGGTCACGTCGGCGACCCCGTGCCGGGCGAACAGCAGCGCGCCCTGGCGGAGCAGCGCGTCGCGGGTACTTGATCTGGACACGGCGTCATACTATCGTCCAGCGAGTATTAATGAGATCCATTAGAAGTCGGGAGGTAGAACGCATGACGTACGCCCTCGCGGCCTGGAGGCGGCTCGTGCGCGCGCTGGACGAGGCGGGGGAGACCGTCGCCGGCCTGGCCGGGCCCGACGCGGGCGTCGACGTCGCCGAGGGCTTCCGCTACGTGCTCCACGTCCTGGCCGACCAGGCCGACCGGGCCGGGACCCGCGACTCCGGCCGTCCGCTGTTCCTGCCGTCCGTCACCCCGGTGCGCAAGCTGTTCTTCGACAACCCCGACACCGAGTACGACATCGCGCTCATCTCCAGCCGGCGCTCGTACCGCATCCGGGGAGAGCGCGGCACCGTGCCGTACCTCGCCTTCTGCGTCTACGGCGCGAACGGCTCCGACCGCCGGGCGACCCGCGTGACCAACCTCAACGACGAGCGGATCGCCTTCGGTCCCGACGGCTCGTTCGAGATCACGCTCTCCCCGGACGAGCGGCCGGGCACCTGGATCCCGCTCGAACCGGGGGCGCACACGGTCATCGCCCGCCAGTACTTCCTCGACCGCGCCCGCGACCGGCCCGCGCGGTTCACCATCGAGGCGCTCGACGACCCGGGGCCTGACCCGGTCTTCGACGACGCCCGCTTCGCCGCCTTCGCCGGGTCGGCCGCCGCGTTCGTCACCGCCGCGACGGGCATGGCGCGCCGGCGCGCCGAGCAGGCGGAGGCCACGCCCAACCGCTTCGTCCACCACCAGGGCCACGGCCTGTACGGGACGCCCGACGCCGGCTACGTCATCTGCTGGTACTCCCTCGAACCGGACCAGGCCCTGGTCGTCGAGGCCGTGCCGCCGCGATGCCGCTACTGGGGCGTCCACCTCGCCAACCGGTGGGGCCAGTCGCTCGACCATCGCAGCCGCCGCACCGCGCTCAACGCCGGCGGCGCGACGCTCGCGCCCGACGGGAGCCTGCGCGTCGTGGTCGCCCACTCCGACCCGGGCGAGCCCAACTGGCTCGACACCGCCGGCCACCCGCGCGGCTGGGTCCTCTTCCGATGGCTGCTCACCGACGAGGTCGTGATCCCCGAAGGACGCGTCGTCCCGCACCCCTCACCTGGAGGAACGCCATGAGCTCGCCCGTCTGGCACCGCTCCAACGCCACCGACCCCCGCGTCACGGCGGCCAAGAACGCCTTCCTCGCCGGCTTCCCCCTGGTCACCACCATGCGCATCATGCAGGGCATGGCGCAGCGGCTGGGCGTCAACCGGATGTGGGCCTCGCGGCGGCTGTCGGGCCCCGACAGCCGGGCCATCGTCGCGCCCAACCTGGACACCGTCTACGCGCTCGCCGTCCTGGACCTGCGGGCGGGCCCTGTGACGCTGACCCTCCCCGCCATCCCGGACCGCTACCACAGCGTGCAGCTCCTCGACGCCTGGATGGGCGGCTTCGGGCTGCTCGGGACGCGGACCACCGGCGGCCGGGGCGGCTCCTGGGCCATCCTTCCTCCCAGCCACTCCGGCCCGGTCCCCGACGGTCTCGAACCGCTACGGTGCCCCACCGGCCACGCCTTCCTCCTCTGCCGGATCCGCGCGCTCGACGCCGCCGACGCCGCCGAGGCCGGCGCCCTGGCCACCAGGATCGACCTGCGCGCCCCGGCCAGGACCGGCGAAGGCCTGCCCCTGCCGCCTCCGGCCGGCCGCGCGCACGACACCGGGCGCGACGGCCTCGGCTTCTTCGACGAGCTCTGCGCCGCCCTCCCGGCCAACCCGCCGGTCACCGCCGAGCAGCGCCGGGCCCTCGACGCCGTGGCGGGCCTCGGCGTCGCCGCCGGCCGGCGCCCCGGCGCCGAACTGGACGAACCCGGCAGAACGGTCCTCGCCGAGGCGGTCGCGGAGGGCATGCGCGAGCTGGAACCGCCCGCCGCCGCCCCGCACACCGTCAACGGCTGGACCGCCAACCTCGGCCTCGGCACCCGGGACACCCGCGGCGGGCTCCGCGAACGGGCGATGGTCGCCCGATACTTCTGGGGCCCCGTCCCGGCGGAGGAGGCGATCTACCCGCGGACCTCCACCAGCGCGGACGGCCTGCCCCTGGACGGCTCCAAGCGCTACCGCATCCGCTTCCCCAAGGACGGCCTGCCCCCGGTCGACGCGTTCTGGTCCCTGACCGCGTACGGCCCCGACATGTTCCTCGTCCCCAACAGCCACGGCCGCTACTCCATCAGCGGCGACGACCCGGGCCTCGTCACCGGCGCGGACGGCTCCCTCGACCTGTACCTGTCCCACCATCCGCCCGCGGGACCCGAGGTCAACTGGCTGCCCGTCCCGGCCGGCCGGTTCAGCCTGATCCTTCGTCTCTACCTGCCCCGCCGCCCGGTCCTCGACGGCGCGTACGCGTACCCGCCCGTGACCGTGCTCGATCACCGGACGCGTTTCTGACCGGCCCGTACGGGGTCGTCACTTCCGGCCGAGGATCTTCGCCCCGAACCTCACCGAGTGCCCGACCCCCTTGCATGCCCGGCATTTGCCGAAAGCCCCCTTGAAAGTGGTCGAATGCGACTCTTTCGAGCGATTGCAGCGCGGGCACTTCATGTACGGATGGAAGTAGCAGGACCCCAGGTAGACGACGGATATGACGAGGGCCAACCAGATCAGTGGGTGCATGCCGCCAGCGTGCACACAAAGTGATGACTTCGTCACGGGAATCCCCGGACAAGGTCATCACTTCATGCATCCACAGGGTGACAATACGCTCACCCCGCTGAGCTAGGCGCCCGTTGTCGCGGCCACGCCGTCCCGGCCGAGTTGGTCACGCAGCCGTACGCACTCGCGCGCGAAACGGCTGCGGCCCCCGGCCGCCGCGTACGCCGTCACCTGAGGGATCGCGCCCCGTGCCGCCGCCCAGGTCGCCGTGTCCGCCGCGAGCGCCATCGCCTGGGTGTGCGCGACGCCCGGCCGTTCGCCGGGATCGGGCAGCAGGGCGGGCAGCAGCGTCGTGAGCAGCCGCCAGACCGCCGCGTGGGCGCCCTGCCGTGCCGCCTCGGCCAGCACCCGCACCACCGCCCGCTTGTCGAACCGCGCTGTGCGCCGCAGCAGCAGCGCGACCTGCTCACCCACCGCCTCGGCCGGCAGGTCCCCCCTGGCCGCCATCCGCAGCAACAGGGGCGGCGCCTCCGGATGCCCGGCGGCCACGAAGTAGGCCAGGGTGAGGGCCAGCGTCTCTCCCACGGGGCCGTCCGCGTCGGCCAGCGCCGCCACGAACACCGGCGCGATCGTCGGGTGGAGCAGGAACGGCAGGTAGTTGACGGCCACGACCTCCCGGTGCGACGGCAGGACGGCCGGCCACCAGCCCATCGCGCCGCCGTGGTCGTCGTAGCTCCAGTGCGCCGGCTCGCGCAGCAGGTCACCGAGCAGGTCGTCGAGCGGTGCGTGGCCGACCGGTTCGGCACGCAGTATGGGCTTCAGCCTGACCTCGTACTGCGGGCGATCGGGCTCGTGCTCGTCGAGGTAGCGGTCGACGGCGCCGTCCAGGTAGGCCCATCGCAGCCCGGTCTCCGGGTCGGGCAGCCCTTCACCCGCCAGCCAGGCGGCGGCGGTCGCGGCGGCCTGCGAGCCGGTCCGCGCCGCTCTCGCGGCCGCTCCCGGGTGACGTCCCCTGGGCAGCCGCACCAGTGCCTGGACCAGGTCGGCGGCCAGCGGTTCGACGCCCGCCGCCGCGCACTCCTCCAGCCGGTCCACCAGCACGTCCGGGTCGAGGTGCCCGGTCGAGCGCGTGGGCGTGGCCAGCAGGACGGGCGGCAGCGTGCCCGCCCGCAGCGCCTCGTAGACCTCGCTGAGCCGGCGCAGCACGAACAGGTGCGGCGGTGAGACCTGCCACGGCTGCGGCAGGCGACGCCGGCGGCGCGACTCCACCGCCGGGTCCGGCGGCTCCGGCTTCATGAACATCGGCCCGAACCCGAAGTAGCCGATCTGGACGCGGAAGTCTCTCGGCTCGCCGGGTCCCGGCGGGGGGACCCGCAGCCCGTCCCGCATGGCCGCCACCCGCTCCTCGGACACGCCGATCTCCAGCACCTGTTCGAAGATGTCCTCGCGGACCCGCTCCGGCAGGTTCCCGAACATCCGCTCCGGCTCGCCCTCCTCCTCTTCCCGCTCCCCGTCGTCGCTCTCGGGCTCCGCCACGGGCTGGACGCTCACCTTGAAGCTCGCTCCCGCCCACGGGTCGACGGGCTCGGGCTCGGGCGGACCCGGATCGGTGCCGGGCGCGATCACCTCCAGGGCCAGGGCGCTGAACCATGATCGGGTATCGGTCCAGCTCGTCTGCTGGAACAGGTAGGGCTCGTCGCCGTAGCCGCTCAGCGCCCGCCGCAGCTCCTCCCGGTCACCGCTCGCCTGCCGCGTGAACGCGGCCAGCCACCGTTCGTGATCGGGCCAGTGGCACATGCCCGAGGGCAGGTCCAGGGTGGGCTCCGGGAACGGCTCCGGCTCGTACGGCTCCGGCAGCGGCGGCGGGGTGAACACCTCGGGCGGCTCCGGGGCCGCCGCCTCCCCGCCGTGGACGGCCGCCACCCGGGCGCCGAGCGTCGGCGGCAGCATCGGCACGGCCTGGGCCAGCGTCTCCCGGGCCGGGGCGAAGGCCGCGGCGTGCTTGAGCGCGATCCTGGCCGCCCGTCCCTGGACCTCGTACGAGGGGTGCCCGAACGCGGTGGCCAGCGCGGGCGCCAGCTCCACGGCGTTCGGCAGTTCGCGCTCCAGCCAGCGCAGGCCCTCCAGGGCGAGCTTGGCCTCGGGGCGGAAGGTCAGCGCGCCGATCGCCTCTATGACCTCGGCCTCCTCGTGCGGTCCGCCCTGCCTGACCTGGGTGAGCGCCGGCTCGGCGACCGTGCCGGGAGCGGTGGGCAGCAGCCGCAGGTAGTCGCGGGCCCGGGCGGCGGCCTCCTGCGGAGTGGGGTCGAGCAGCTCGTGCAGGCGGATGAAGAAGCGCAGGCCGAGGGCGTCCCCGCCGCGCAGGAAGCGGGACAGGCAGCCGTCCAGCAACTCCGCGCGCGACACCCGGCCGCTTTCCCGCAGCCGGTCGAGCAGGGACAGCCAGTGGGTGGGGACGGGTTCCAGCCGTTCCCAGCGCAGCGCGCGACCGGCGCCCTCGGCCTCGAAGATCCTCGGCAGCAGCGCGTCGATCAGCGGGTCGTCGGGGCCCGGCCGGGAGCTGAGCCAGGCGGTCACCAGCGGGTCGTGCTCAGGAGGCGGGACGCCGCAGGCCCGCAGCAGCGCCAGCGCCAGCGGACCGTTGGGGTCGTCGGCGGTGCGGATCCTACGGGCCAGCCGCACGGCCACCTCGGCCTGCCAGCCGGCCGGGCGCGCGGCCAGCGTCCGGACCAGGTCCGTCACCCCGGCCTGGCGGTCGGCGAACTCCCGCCGGGTCAGCCAGGAGACCGTGGCGGCGGGACCGGACAGCACGCCCGCTCCCGCGATCCGCAGCACCGCACCGTGGCCGCCGACGGCATCCAGAGCCGTGTCCCACGGATCCGTCGCGGGCCCGTCCTCCTCCCACAGGTCGTCCCCGTCGCCCAGCCGGAGCGACCAGCCCGCCCTGGCGCGGCGATCGGCGGCCGCGCGCAGTTCGCGGCGCAGGTCCGGCAGCTGCCGGGCGACCTCGGCGCGCTCGGCGCCGGACAAGGCGATCACCAGGTCGGCCAGCCCACCGGTGTCGCGGGCGATGATGCGGTCACGAACCCGCGCCCAGGCCGTCATCGGAGGGCGCTCACGGAGGCAGTCGAACACGTCATGCGCCGCACCCTAGAGATCGCCTCCGACAAACGGCAGGCGGCGCCCGACGCCAGGGCGGCGTGCCCGCCTCGCGGCGGCGCGGGTCCCGTCTCCCGGCCGCGAAGGCGCCCCCGCGCGGGTCAGCTTCTTCCGTACGTCAGCCGCCGCAGCGCGGCCTCGGCCGGCCCTCTGCGCCCGCCGGGTGCCAGCAGCGCGGCGAGCACCACGGTGGCCAGCCAGGTCACCACGGCGATGCCGGACGCCGCGGCGTCGCCGACGCGCGTGCCGAGCCCTCCCGCGTAGGGGGCGAACACCGCGACGAAGATCACCGACTGGAGCAGATAGCAGGTCAGCGACCATTGGCCGCAGGCCGCGAGCGCCCTGACGAGCGGGCCGGGACGGCCGCGTCGCGCCCGGCCGGCGACGAGTCCGATGATCGCCGCGTACGCGAGCCCGCCGGCGATGCCGGTCACGCTGTGCAGCGCGTACGCCGACACGGAGACCAGGTCCGACGGCGTCCAGATCCGGGTGTCGACGAGCATCAGCGGAACCGCGCCGACGACGGCCAGCGCCGTGCCCGCGACGGCGACCCGGGAGAGCAGGTCCCGGTGCGGCGTCGGGTCCTCCAGCACGTGCCGCCGGGCCGCCCAGATCCCGAACAGGAAGGCGGGCACCACGCTGGCGGCGAAGTAGGTGGGCGTCATTCCTGACCATCCGATGAGCCGCATCACGAGCGCCTCGACGGGATCCGCCATGGCTGCGGGCGTGTCGCCCTTGGGCGCGGAGACGGTGAGCAGCCCGAAGCCGAACAGCACCACGACGTGCACCGCAAGCCCGATCACCGCGGCCCGCAGCACGGCCCGGTCCTCGCGCCGGACGAAGCCGACGAGCACGAGCCCGACCAGCCCGTACGCCCCGAGGATGTCACCGAAGAACAGCAGCAGCGCGTGGCAGAACCCGAAGGCCAGCAGCCACAGGCTCCGGCGGCGCAGCACGGCGCGCACCTGCGGCCAGCTTCTGCCGGTGGCCAGTTGCCGGTCGGCGAGCTGGACCAGGCCGTAGCCGAACAGGGCCGCGAACATGGGCAGCGCCCGCCCGTCCACGAGGAGGATCTGCGTCCCGGCGACCAGCCTGTCGAGCGCGGCGCCGTCGAGGGCGTAGCCGCGGAAGCCCGCCTCGTGGCCGGACAGGTACATGTGCGCGTGCGCCAGCGCGATGAGCAGCAGCATCAGCCCTCGCGCGAGGTCGGGGGCGAGGGCCCGGCGGGTGACGGGGGTGGCCCCGGGAGCGGGCGGAGCGATGGACATGGGCGACCTCTCACATCGAAGGACCCCGCCCTTTTCGCCTGTTCAGGAGTACGCAAGAGAGGGGTGTCGCGT
Source organism: Nonomuraea sp. CA-218870 (assembly GCF_050936535.1). Taxonomy (NCBI): domain Bacteria; kingdom Bacillati; phylum Actinomycetota; class Actinomycetes; order Streptosporangiales; family Streptosporangiaceae; genus Nonomuraea; species Nonomuraea sp. CA-218870. Next base: position 3,063,412 of record NZ_JBNJMN010000001.1, read on the forward strand.
TGTCCCGGCGGTGTGCGTCCAGCCGGAACCGTCCAAGCAACAGTAACGTAGCTACATAAATATAGCTACAGTGTCGTAGCTTGGCGCGCGCGGCCGGCCCGGTCGCGGTGCGCCGGCCTGCTCCACGAGTAAGATGCGGCCCTGGGATCGAACAAGGGGCGACGATTGGGAGATCGCAGCGGCCGGACGCGGCGGAGCGCCGACGAGGTGGCCGACGCCATCCGCGCCGCGGTGCTGGAAGAGGTGGTGGAGGTCGGCGTCGGCCGGCTGACCATGGAAGGCATCGGCAGGCGGGCGGCGACCGCCCGCACCACGCTGTACCGTCGCTGGTCAGACCCGATCGACATCCTCCTGGACGCGCTCTACCACGCGCATCCCGTCGAGGAGCCCACCCCGGGAGCCGGCGATCTGCGCGGCGACCTGATCCGGTCACTCCAGCTCATGCGCGCCTGGATGCTCAGCCCGGCCGGGCGGGCGGTCGCGGCCATCCTCACCGATCCGCTGGGTGCCGCGCAGGTCTCCGACGCGCTCTTCGAGAAGGTCTTCGCCCGGCGAGGGGGCACGTTCACGAACACGGTGCTGCAGTATTACGCCGACCGCGGCCACTTCCCGGCCGCGTTGCTCACCCCCGTGGTCGCCGACATCGGCGAGGCGCTGGTCACCAAGCGCCTGCTGGACGGCACGCAGCCCAGCGACGAGGACCTGGCCGACATCGTCGACCAGGCCATCCTCCCGGCCATCGGACTCCGCGCCCATCACCCGCAGGGCGACTGACCTATCGGCCTTCGTCCTCGCCGTGATTCCTCTATTGGCGATTGTAGATGTAGCCGTAGCAATTGCGGTTGCTGATGGTCAGGTAGTACGCGTTATACAGACCGTGGATTCTTTTCTCTTCCGAGGCCCAGGTGGTGCCCGAGTCGACGACAACGTGGTTGTTCGCGTCCCGGACGGTCCACTTGCAATATCCCAGGCCCCTGTCGTTGATCACCAGCACGTCGATGTAGTTCCCGGGCCTGTTCGACAGGATCGCGCCGGTCGCGCACTCGCCGCGGCAGCCCACGGTCGCCGCGCTCGCGGGACTCACCATCATGACCGAGGCGGCCATCATCGCGCCGGCGACAGCAGCGGCCTTTTTGAAAAATCCCCGCATGTACATTCCTTCCCAGCAGAACGTCTCCGTACGGCGCGCACCGATATCGATGCAGTACGAAGAGTGCGGAAATGGTCACTATGGGCCATTTAGTACAATCAAGATCATAGCGATCTAGATACGTTGATGGCTACTGCTTCAGTGACAATTCACGCTCATGGGTCGGATGTGCACGGGCAGTGGTCAATTCCTCCAGGTCAGCCGTACTCGCCTGCCTAGAGCCCGGTCAGTGTGAGCCTGACGTGGCAGGAGCAGAAGGTCTCATCGGTCAGGTGCGGGTCCATTTCTGGTTGGCGCCGCCGTGGCAGGTCCAGATCTGCGTCCTGGTGCCGTTGGCGGTGGCGCTGACGTCCAGGCACTTGTTCGCGCCCACGGCGGTGATCGTGCCGTCTGTGTTGTGCCGCCACTTCTGGTTGTTCTGGCCGTTGCAGTCCCAGATGATCACCGCGCTGCCGTCGGCGGTCCCGCCCCCGTTCACGTCCAGGCACTTGCCGCCGTAGACCCGCAGTTCCCCGGCGCTGGTGACGGTCCATTGCTGGTTGGCCTGGCCGTTGCAGTCCCAGATCAGCACCTGCGCCCCGTTGGCCTGGGACGCGCCGTTGACGTCCAGGCACCGGTTCGACGCCACACCCCGGAACGCGCCCGTGTCCGGCGGGTTCGGGTCGCCGCCTCCCAGCCGTGTGAAGAAGTCCCAGACCACCGGCCTGGTCCAGGAGTTCTCGCCGGGCTCGAAGTCGCCGGGCCTGCCGTCCACGGGACCGGGGGTGTGGCCCGCGTCGAAGGCCGCCCATGCGACCGGATACCCGGTCCGGCACCCCGAGTAGTAGGTGACGATGTGCGTCAGGCTGCCCTGGGCGGGCTCCGGCGGGTTCTGGGGGGTGCAGCCGTTGTTCCTGACGAACCTGTCCCGCAGCGAACGGCCCGAGGAGATGTTGAGCACCGAGTCCCTGAGGCCGTGCAGCCCGATGTACGCGACGGGCTCCGTGCCGCCGCTGCAGCCGCTGAGCTGCCCGCCGGCGTACACCGCCACCGCGCGGAACACCGTCGCGCGGGCGCACGCGAGCGCGTAACTCATGCCGCCGCCGTAGCTGAAGCCCAGGGCGAAGCGCTGTGCGGTGTCCACGCAGAGGTCCGCCTCGATCCGCCGGATCAGGTCGTCGACGAAGGTGACGTCCTCGCCGCCCGAGTTGGCCCAGCCGTTGTTGAGGCCCTGAGGCGCGACGAAGATCGCGGTTCCGTTCGACAGCGCCCTGAGCCCGTAATAGGACCACGGGTAGCCGCTGGTCCCGCCGGAGTCGACGTCGTTGGCGGTGCCGCCGTTCCAGTGGAATCCGAAGATCAGCCGGTAGGGCGTCGTGTTCTGGTAGTTGTCCGGAATCCTCAGGATGAAGCTGCGATTCCTGCCGTTCGTGGTGATCGATTGAGCGCCGCTTCTGAGGGTCGGCGTCTTGCCGCATCCCGCGGTGGGCGCGAGGGCGCTCGGCGCCGTGCGCGACGGGGTCGTGCTGTCGCCCAGCGCCGGCTGCCCCGTGGCCGGAACGACGAGCAGTGCCGCCGACGCGATGGCGGTGAGGAGGAGTCTGAGCCTCGGCATCACGCAATGTCCTTTGCCGTTGTCCTGGTGACACAGGTGAACGGGAAGCGTTCGGGCGTCGCGCATGTTAGCGCTAACTCAATCCCGCCTGAATCGGCTCCCGCTCTTCTGCGGTGGCTGACAGCGATGGTGCAGCGGAGTGAATACGCCGCGAAAAGATCTGTCAAGCGTCAGGCCGCCCGGCACCGGGGTCTCCCGCCCGGGCGGGCCTCGTCGCTCCTCCACCTGACCAGGACAGGCCGCCCGCCGGCCGGCGGGCCGCCGCTGATCTGCCGCGATGTAACTTTCACCCGGTTCCAGGGGCGTACTAGCGCCGCAGCCGCACCGGATCGGCCGTGCCGCTGCGGCGGACGATCCAGGCGTCGGTGATGTGCTGGAACATCGCCTCGGCGGCGCCCTCGGGGTCGTGCGCGGCGATGCGTTCGTAGACGCGGCGGTGGCCGAGGTTCGACGCCACGCACAGGGCCCGCTCGGTCCGGCCCATGTACCGGGCGGTGTTGACGACCTGACCTTCCAGCGACCGTACGACGGCGCGAGCGATGCGGTTGCCGGAGGCGCGCATGATGGTGTCGTGGAAGGCGCGGTCGCTCTCGGCGTAGGTGGCGGGGTCGCCCACGAGCTCGTCCATGTGGTCCACCAGCGCTCGTAGCCGGTCGATGGTGTCGGGTCCGGCCAGGCGGGCGGCGACGTTGGCCATGTCGGACTCCAGCACGCGCCGGGTGACGACGAGGTCGTCGAGGATCGTCAGGCTCTCGTCCTCGGCGATGGTCGCGGTGAGGACCAGCTCGTCGAGCATGTCCCACGTCGCCGGTGGGGTGACCATGGTGCCGGAGCCCTGGCGGACCTGCACCAGCCCTTTCTCCTGAAGGATCTTGACGGCCTCCCGCACGACGGTGCGGCTCACGGAGAAGGCCTCGCACAGCGCGGGCTCGGGGGGCAGCGGGGTGCCCGGCGGGTGGACCCCGCGCACGATGCGCTCCACCAACTCGGCCGTCACCGCTCTGGCGAGACTCGGCGGGCGGTGGACCCAGGCCGGCGCCGGGCCACTGCCGGCCGTTTCCCGCGATGCCGTCATGTCGCCTCCGGTGACCTGCCAGGTGACAGCGTCACCGCGCACAGTATACGCGAGATCTCTTGCCGTAATACGTCATACGAATTACGTTTACGGCAGACGGCCGGATCCGTCGGCCGCTCCCGAAAGCGGGCAGCGATGAGACACCGAGCGTTATGGTCGGCCTGGATGGCCGTCGCACTGACCGTGGCCGGCTGTGGCAGCGCGACCCGGACGGACCCTCAGTCCGCAGGGGCGCGGCACAAGCTCGTGGTCTGGGACTGGAAGTCCGGCGAACCGGCCGCCGCCGCGTACGTCGCGAAGGCGAAGGCGGTCTTCGCGCAGCGGCATCCGGAGGTCACCGTCGAGTTCGTCGCGCAGCCGTTCGACCAGTACTACACCCTGCTCGGCACGGCGAGCCGGTCGAACAAGGCGCCCGACGTCATGCTCTTCAACGGAGGCGGGCAGATCCGCGACCGGACCGACCTGCTCCTTCCGCTGGACCCGTACGTGGCCGGGGACAGGAACCGGCTGGCGGGCTGGGAGGCGTTCAGCGAGGGCGGCAAGGTCTACGCGGCGCCGGTGACCCTGCAGGGGCACCCGATCTACTACAACAAGTCGCTCTACGAGGCGGCCGGCCTCGACCCGGCCGACCCGCCCGGGACCTGGGACGAGTTCGTCAGCGGCTGCGCCGCCGTCAAGCGGGCGACCGGGGCCGCCTGCTTCGCGCTCGGCAACAAGGAGGGCTTCGGCATCCAGTTCTTCCTGTCGGGCCTCGGGTCCGGGATCCTCACCCCCAAGGAGTACGACGACTGGATCGCCGGCAAACGCGACTGGACCTCTCCTCGCGTACGGCGGATCTTCGAGCTGTGGAAGGACGCCGGCGACAAGGAGCTGAACAACGGCGGCGCCAACTCCACCGCGATGTTCACCGACATCTTCCGGGTCTTCGAGACCGGGAAGGCCGCTCACATCATCGGGCTGATGTCGGACATCGGGCACTGGAAGGACTTCGGCGAGTTCCTGCCGCCCGAGAAGCTCGGCGTCATGCCGGCCCCGGTCGTCACCGACGGCGCCACCCCGAGCCTTCCGTATGACGGCGGCATCGGCTACGCGGTCGCCAAGGGGACGAAGGACCCCGCGCTGGCCGCCGACCTGGTGCGGGCCCTGACCTCGGCCGAGGCCTTGACGGCGTTCTACGCCGAGGCCGGCGCGATCACCTCCGACACCACGATCGACGTCTCGAAGGCCGGTCCGGCCGCCGCCGCGATCGCCTCCCGGATCCGGACCGGCAGGCCCGCCCTGCACGTGGCGCTGTCCTCCAAGACCCTGGACGCGATGGGCAGGCTGTCCCAGAAGCTCCTGAGCGGGTCGATCACCGTGGACGGAGCCCTGGAACAACTGGCCGCCTCCGACCGGACGGGCTGACCCCGTGCGCGCCGAGCGCCTCGCGCCGTACATCCTGGTGGCCCCGGCCGTGCTGATCATCGTGGCTCTGCGCCTGTGGCCGCTGGCCCTGGGCGTCAACTTCTCCTTCACGGGCGACGGCGAGCTCAACGGCGCCTTCGTCGGGCCGGGCAACTACCTGGAGCTGGCCGGCGACCCGTTGTTCCACACCGCGCTGCGCAACGTCGGGCTGCTGATGCTGCTGCTTCCCGTGGCGGTGGCGATCCCGGGGCTGCTCGCGACCTTCGTCTATCTGCGCGTGCCGGGACACCGGGTCTACCGCAGCGTCTACTTCTTCCCGGCCGTGCTCTCGCCGGTGATCGTCGGCGCGATCTTCAACCTCGTGCTCGGGTACGACGGCCCGCTGAACTCCGTCCTCGCGGCGTTCGGCGCCGGTCCCGTCGACTGGCTGGGCGATCCGGGCATCGCCATGGTCACGGTGGCCGGCGTGCACATCTGGGCGACGTTCGGGATGGCCCTGGTGGTGTTCCTCGCGGGGTTCAGCACCCTGGACGGCTCGCTGCTGGACGCCGCCAGGGTGGACGGCGCGTCGCTCCGCCAGGCCATCCGGCACGTGATCATCCCGGGTCTGACGCGTACCATCCAGTTCGTCTTCGTGACGACGACGATCGGCATGCTGACGTCCATGTTCGGGCTGCTCTTCGTCATGACCAGCGGCGGCCCTGAGGGGTCCACCTACCTGCCGGAGTACTACATCTGGCACCAGCAGGGACAGCTGAACCGGCCGGCGCTCGCCTCGGCCGCCTCGACGGTGCTCTTCGTCGTCATGCTCGTGGTGGGGCTCCTGCAGGTCAGCCTGCTCCGCCGAGCCGGGAGGCAGGACTGATGGCCGGGATGCGGGCGGCCAGGTGGGCGGCCGCCGTTCCGATGGCCGGTCTCGCGCTGGCGACGGTCTATCCGCTCGTGTTCACCGCCAACGTCGCGATGAAGACCCGCCGCGACTACACCCTCGACCGGTTCTCCCCGGCGGCCTCACCGCGGTGGGACAACCTCGCCGAGGCGTGGTCCGGCGCCGGCATGGCGGGATACTTCGTCAACTCCTTCGTCGTCGTGGCGTGCGCCGTGGCACTGCTGCTGCTGTTGGGGTCGATGGCGGGCTTCGCTCTGGCCCGGCTGCGGTTCCGCGGCTCCTCGGTGATCTTCCTGGGATGTCTCGCGGGACTGTTCATCCCGTTCCAGGTGATCATGGTCCCGCTCACCAGGGTCATGGCCGACAGCGGGCTCCTCGACACCTACCCGGGACTGATCCTGGCCTACGTCGCCCAGTTCCTCCCGTTCACGGTCTTCCTGATGACGAGCCACTACAGGACCATCCCGGCGGAGATCGTCGACGCGGCCAGGATCGACGGCAGCACCGTGTACGGCGTGTACCGGCGGATCATGCTCCCGCTGGGCACCCCGGCGCTGCTGTCGGTCGGCATCCTCGACACCCTGTTCTGCTGGAACGACGTGCTCATCGCCCTGCTCATGATGCCGTCGCCGGAGAACCGCACCCTCATGATCGGGGTCAACGCCCTGCGCGGGCAGTACTCCGGCGACATCCCCGTCTTCGCCTCGGGTGTCCTGATCGCCGCGGTGCCCGTGCTGATGATCTACCTCTTCCTCCAGCGCCAGATCACCGACGGGATCACCGCCGGCTCCACGAAAGGCTGACATGCGGATCACTGGTTATCGCACCATGACGACCGTCCAGGAGTGGGGCCGGCCCGTCGGTGACGTCAACGGGGTCTTCGCCGACGGAGTCGTCCCCGTGCCGCTCGTCCTGGTGGACACCGACGAGGGCATCACCGGCATCGGCCTCGGGCCCCACGTGGAGATCGAGACGGTGTTCGCCGCGATCGAGGGAGAGGATCCGCGCGGCGTGACGGCGCTCTACGACCGCATGCTGCGGCGTACCTTCAAGGCGGGTCACGCCGGCGCGGTGTTCGGCACGATCGGCGCGCTCGACACCGCCCTGTGGGACATCAAGGCGCGGGCGGCCGGCGAGCCGCTCTGGCGGCTGCTCGGCGGGCGCGACCGGGGGGTGCCCGCCTACGCCTCCGGCCTCGACATCGGCCTGTCCGACGACGAGCTCGTCTCCGTCTACCAGACCTACGCTGGGCACGGTCTGCGTGCGGCCAAGGTCAAGGGCGGCCTCGACATCGAACGCGACCGGCGCCGCCTCACCCTGGTGCGGGACGTCCTGACCGAGGCGGGGCGCGGCGCGCGGCCGGGCCTGATGCTCGACGTGAACGAGGCCTGGAACCGCAAGCAGGCGGTCCGGCACGTGTGCGAGCTCGAACGCACGCTGGACCTCACGTGGATCGAGGAGCCGGTGCGGCGGTGGGACGCCGACGGCCTGGCCGTGGTGGGCCGCGGGATCCGCGCCTCCGTCGCGACGGGGGAGAACCTCACCGGGCTCGAACAGTTCCGCCCGCTGCTGGCGGCGGGGGCCGTGGACATCGTCCAGACGGCCGTCGTCTGGGGGGTGTCCCACTTCCTCCGGGTGTCCGCGCTGGCGCACGCCCACGACCTGCCGGTGAGCCCGATCGGCGCCACGCCCGTCGCGCTGCTGCACGCCGCGACGTCGGTGCCGAACCACCTGGCCAGCGAGCTGCAGGACCTGCGCCCGCCGCTCGGGCTGTCGCTCGACCTGTACGTCGAGGACGGCGCGTTCGTCCTCGGCGACTCGCCGGGGCTGGGCATCACGCTCGACGAGCGGGCGATCGGCGCGTCCGCCGGCCGTCCCCACGTCAGGACGGCCGAGGGCCCCCACATCCGGCCGGAGCACGCCGGGCGGCGGCTGCTGGCGGTCGACGGCAACTCACCCGCGACGCGGTCCCCGGGATGACCCGAAGCCGGGCGCCCGCGCCCCCGTCAGGGCGACGAGAAGAGACGCTGCTGGATCTCCTTGCGGTAGTCGTCGAGGGTGTTGTCGATGTGCAGGGCCGCGGACTGGGCGGCCGCCTCGGGGTCGCCGGCGCGGATGGCCTGGTAGATGGCCTCGTGCTCCTCCACGGCCTTGGCGGCGTGGCCGCCCACCGAGCCGCGCAGGCCGATGAGGCTCGACTGCCCCTGCAGCCTGCGGGCCTCCCGCACGGCGACCTGGAGGAACATGTTGTGCGAGGCGGTGGCGACAGCGGTGTGGAAGGCGTCGTCGCCCTCGTTGAACAGGTCCTCGCGTCCGGTCTCGAAGCCGCGGCGGCACAGGTCGGCCGCCTCCTCGATGGCCCTCAGCTCGGCGGGGGTGGCGCGCCCGGCGGCCAGCCGGCTGGTCTCCATCTCCTGCGTGCGGCGGAACTCGAACAGCATGTAGACGTGGTCGAGGTCGGTCGGGAGGAAGAAGGCCCCCCAGCGCCCGGTGCCGAACATCCCCTCGTCGTCGGCCACGTACAGGCCGCGGCCCTTCTGGGCGCGTACGCGGCCGAGCGCGGAGAGGATCTTGACCGCCTCGCGCACCACGGTGCGGCTGGTGCCCAGCTGCTGGGCGAGGTCGTTCTCGGTCGGCATGCGGTCGCCCGGACGCAGGCCGAGCCTGACGATCAGTTCAAGGACCTGCTCGGCGGCCACCTCGTAGCCCGGCCGGTATCCGCTCTCACGCGGGGCCTCAGTCACGCTGCATCCTCCTCGCCGTTCCCTGCAAGTATGACGGAAGAGCCGACCCTTGACCGCCACGGATGCCGCCTGATGAGTACGAAACATATGAACGGTTCATCCGGAGGCCGGGGGTGCGGACGTGGGTTAGCGCGGGTGTCCCCGCTGGTGAAGCCGGAAATCGAGCCTACCGGAGCCGTGCTCCCGGTGTCCGAATCGTGAAATAGGAAGGCTTAAGGGTTGACGGCTTTCCCCGCTCCGAAGGTAATGGGGAGCGATGCCGGCGGCGCACGTCCGCTCCACCCCGCCATGGCGTCACCTGCCTATGACCTGGGCGTGACCTGGCCGTACGCCGACCCCCGAAGGAACGACTGTGCCCTCACCGCCATTCGTCACGATGCTGAGACCGGTCCTGATCGGCGTCCTCACCACCGCGCTGGCCGCGGCGTGCGTCCTCCTCGCCCCCGTCGCCCCGGCCCGCGCGGCCACCACGACCCTGTACGCCTCACCCGGCGGCACCGGCACCGCCTGCACCTCCGACCAGCCGTGCTCGCTGACCGCGGCGCAGGCGGCGGTACGGTCCCTGAACGCCGCGATGACCGGTGACCTCGTCGTGGAGCTGGCCGGCGGGGTGTACCGGCTGTCCGCGCCGCTCCGGCTGACCGCTGCCGACTCCGGCAACAACGGCTACACCGTCAGGTGGCAGGCCGCGGCGGGGGCCGTCCCGGTCATCAGCGGAGCCAGGGCCGTCACCGGATGGACCCTGGCCGACCAGGGGCGCAACATCTGGCGCGCCGCCGTCGCGACCGGCGTCGACACCCGGCAGCTGTACGTCGACGGCGCGCTCGCCACCCGGGCGCGCACCGCCGTCAACCGGTCCGACTTCACCGCGAGCAGCACCGGGCTACGGTTCACCAGCGGCGCGCTGAGCTACCTCAACGACCTCGCCGACGCGGGCCGGGTGGAGATGGAGAGCGTCGGCTCCTTCACCGACAGGTACGCGCCGGTGCAGAGCATCAGCGGCAACCTCATCACCATGCGCCAGCCCGCCTGGAACAACAACAACTTCGGGTACGACACCTTCACCAGCCCGCACCGGGCCGGGCCGCTCCACCTGGTCAACGCCTACGAGTTCCTCGACTCGCCGGGGGAGTGGCACCTCAGCCCCGCGACCGGCGCCCTGTCCTACATCCCGCTCGCCGGGCAGAACATGAGCCAGGTCAGCGTGGAACTGCCGGTGCTCCAGTCGCTCGTGCAGGTGGGGGGAACGTACGACGCGCCCGCGCACCACCTCACCTTCAGCGGGATCACCTTCACCGGCACGAGCTGGCTCGGCCCCAGCGGCGACCAGGGCTACGTGGACCAGCAGACCGGCGCCTACATGGCGGGCACCTGGAACTGGCCCGCCTTCACCGCCTGCCACCAGGGCTGCCGGCAGTTCGAGGCGACCCGGCCGAACTGGTACCAGATGCCGGCCGCCGTGCAGGTCTCCGCGGCGAACACGGTCACCTTCACCGACTCGCGCTTCCTCAACCTGGGGCAGACGGCCATCGGCATCGGCAACGACGCCAACGCGCACGCCAGTGGCGTCGGCCTGGGCGCCGCCGGCGTCACCGTCACCCGGTCGGAGATCGCCCGCGGCTCGGCCGGCGGCATCGTGATCGGCGGCGTGCGCGCGGACGCGCACCACCCGGGCGACCAGCGGATGGTCAACCGGAACATCACCGTCAGCCACAACCGGATCCACGACCTCGGGCTCGACCACCGGGGAGTCGTCGCGGTCCTGTCCACCTACGTCACCGGCACCGACGTGTCCCGCAACGAGGTGTACAACATGCCGTACACCGGCCTGTCGATCGGGTACGGCTGGGGCGCCAACGAGCCCGGCGGCAGCACCCACTACGCCAACCGCGGCCTGTACGACTTCCAGCCGCGCTACACCACGCCCACCACCGCCTCCGGCAACCGGCTCGTCGGCAACTACGTGCACGACGTCATGCAGCAGATGACCGACGGCGGCTGCGTCTACACGCTGTCGTGGAACCCGGGCGCGGTGATCAGCGACAACCACTGCCTGCGCACCAACGGCTGGTTCGGCATCTACTTCGACGAGGGCTCGCGGTACTACACCGTCAGGAACAACGTGCTGGCGAACACCGGCACCTGGGCCACCGCCAACTACTGGTACGGCGAGAACATGGGCGACTTCACCGTCACCGGCAACTGGTCGACCAACGGCAGCACCAACGTCACCAACGGCGACCGCGGCAACGTGGTGAACAACAACGTGACCGTCGCCAACGGCGCCTGGCCGGCCGGGGCCCAGGCCGTGATCGCGTCCGCCGGGCCCGGCGGGCAGCCTTCAGGGGACACGGGCCCGTTCCGGGGCGTGGCGTCGAACCGCTGCCTGGACGTCAACGGCGCGTCCCAGGCCAACGGCGCGCAGGTGCTCATCTGGGACTGCAACGGCCAGGCCAACCAGCAGTGGACCGCGACCAGCGCCGGTGAGCTGCGGGTGTACGGCGGCAAGTGCCTGGACGTGAACGGGGCCGGGACCGCCGACGGCACCGCGGTGATCATCTGGGACTGCAACGGCCAGAACAACCAGAAGTGGCGGCACAACGCCGACGGCAGCATCACCGCCGTGGGCGCGAACAAGTGCCTGGACGTCAGCGCTACCGCCAACGGCACCAGGACGCAGATCTGGACCTGCCACGGCGGCGCCAACCAGAAATGGACTCGCACCTGACGGGGGCCGGCTCCCCAGCGGCCCCGAGGGCCGCGGGGTGCCGCCCCGCCCCGACCGGTCTTCCTGTCACAGGAGGGAACACCCATGTCCCGACGTCCGTGGCTCACCTTGCTGACCACGATGGCACTCGTCACCTCCGGGGTACTGGCGCTCGACGCCTCCCCGGCGGACGCTCTCGACATCCCGCCGTCCGACTACCAGCAGGTGCCGCTCGCGTCAGGCGGCGGCGAACTGGGTGAGGCGATGTCGCTGGCCGTGCTGCCGAACCGGTCGGTGGTGCACACGGCGCGCGACGGCACGGTGCGCGTTACCGACGCCGCCGGCGTCACCAAGGTGGCCGGCCGGCTCAACGTCTACACCCACGACGAGGAGGGGCTGCAGGGAGTGGCGGTCGACCCCGGCTTCGCGTCGAACCGGCACCTGTGGCTCTACTACTCCCCGCGCCTCAGCACCCCGACCGGAGACGCGCCGAGCACCGGCACGCAGAGCCAGTTCGACCAGTGGAAGGGCGAGCTGTACCTGTCCCGGTTCACCCTCAAGACGGACGACACCCTCGACCTGACCAGCGAGAAGGTGGTCCTCCGGGTCCAGAACGACCGCGGCCAGTGCTGTCACGTGGGCGGGGACATCGACTTCGACGCGGCCGGCAACCTGTACCTGACCACCGGCGACGACACCAACCCGTTCGAGTCGAGCGGCTACTCCCCGCTGGACGAGCGGACCAACCGCAACCCGCAGTTCGACGCCCAGCGCTCCTCCGCCAACACCAACGACCTGCGCGGGAAGGTCCTGCGCGTCAAACCGCAGCCCGACGGCACGTACACGATCCCGTCCGGCAACCTGTTCCCGCCGGGGACGGCGAGGACCCGGCCGGAGATCTACGCGATGGGCTTCCGCAACCCGTTCCGGATGAGCGTGGACAAGGCGACCGGCATCGTCTACCTCGGCGACTACGGGCCGGACGCCGGGGTGACCAGCTCCACCCGCGGCCCGAGCGGGCAGGTGGAGTTCGACCGCATCACCGGTCCGGGCAACTACGGCTGGCCGTACTGCACGGGCACGAACACCACCGCCGAGACGTACAACGAATGGAACTTCGCCACCAACAGCACCGGCCCCAAGTACGACTGCGCGAACGGCCCGACGAACAACTCCTTCCGCAACACGGGCCTGACCACCCTGCCTCCGGCCAAACCGGCGTGGATCCGGTACGCGGGGGACGCGGGAAGCCCGCCGGAGTTCGGCTCCGGGTCGGAGTCGCCGATGGGCGGCCCGGTCTACCGGTACGATCCCGGCCTGAACTCGGCGGTCAAGTTCCCCCAGGCGCTCGACGGGCGGTACTTCGCGGGCGAGTACGGCCGGCGCTGGATCAAGGCGATCGAGGTGAGGCAGGACGGCTCCTACGGCGAGATCTCGGCGTTCCCGTGGACGGGGACGCAGGTGATGGACCTGGCCTTCGGCCCTGACGGAGCCCTGTACGTCCTCGACTACGGCACCGGGAACAACAACCAGGCGCTGTACCGCATCGAGTACATCGGCGGCGCCAACCGCAACCCGATCGCCAGGGCGTCCGCCGACCGCACGTCGGGACCGGCCCCGCTGGCCGTGAACTTCTCCTCGGCGGGCAGCTCGGACCCGGAGGGCCGCGCCCTGACCTACGCGTGGGACTTCGGCGACGGCACCGCCTCCACTGCGGCGAACCCGGCCAAGACCTACACCGCGAACGGCACCTACCAGGTGACGCTCACGGTCCGGGACCCCGAGGGTCTCACCGGCACGGCGAGCGTGCTCGTGACCGTCGGCAACACCGCGCCGACGGTCACCCTGACCACCCCCGTCCACGGGCAGCCGTTCTCCTTCGGTGACACCGTGCCCTTCCAGGTCGCCGTCAGCGATCCGGAGGACGGCACGATCGACTGCGGCCGGGTCACCGTCGCCTACTTCCTCGGCCATGACAGCCACCGCCACCAGATCACCTCGGCGACCGGCTGCTCGGGCTCCCTCTCGGTGCCGGTCGACGGGGAGCACGACGCCGCGGCCAACATCTACGGCGTCTTCGAGGCCTCCTACACCGACGGGGGCGGTCTGACCTCCACCAGCACCCGCACGCTCCAGCCGCGCCACCGGCAGGCGGAGCACTTCGGCGCCCAGCAGGGCGTCCAGACGGCCGACCACGCCACCGCGGAGGGCGGCAGGACGGTCGGCTTCACCGACGACGGCGACTGGATCTCCTTCCAGCCGTACCACCTGGGCGCCGCGACCAGGATCACCGCCCGGGTGTCCTCAGCCGGCGCGGGCGGCAGGATCGAGGTGCGGGCGGGGTCGGCGACGGGCACGCTGCTGGGAACGGTGAACGTGGCGAGCACCGGCGGCTGGGACACCTTCGCCGACGTCTCGGCGAGCCTCAGCGGCGCGCCGGCCGGCACGACCACGTTGTACCTGGTCTTCCGCGGCCCGACCGGACAGGGCCACCTGTTCGACGTGGACGCCTTCACCCTCGACACCGGCACCCCGTCCCCGGGCGGCACGAGCGCGCTGCGCGGCGTGGCGTCGAACCGGTGCCTGGACGTCAACGGCGCGTCCCAGGCCAACGGGGCGCAGGTGCTCATCTGGGACTGCAACGGCCAGGCCAACCAGCAGTGGACCGTCACCAGCGCCGGGGAACTGCGGGTCTACGGCGGCAAGTGCCTGGACGTGAACGGGGGCGGGACCGCCGACGGCAGCGCGGTGATCATCTGGGACTGCAACGGCCAGAACAACCAGAAGTGGCGGCTCAACGCCGACGGCAGCATCACCGCCGTGGGCGCGAACAAGTGCCTGGAGGTCAACGGCACCGCCAACGGCACCAGGGCACGCATCTGGACCTGCACCGGAGGAACCAGCCAGCGCTGGACTCGCGTCTGAAAGGGACATCCATGTTGCGACATCTGATCCCCGCCGCCCTCGGGCGCACCGCGGGGAGCGGCAGGAAGACCTCGGCGCCGCGGCGCCTGCCGGCGGTGGCGGTGGCGGCGGTCACCGCGGCCGCGACGTTGATCCCCGCCATCCCCGCCCAGGCCGCCGCCTTCAAGGTCCTGGTGTTCTCCGAGACGGCCGGGTTCCGGCACGACTCGATCCCCACCGGCATCCAGGCGATCCGCGACCTGGGGGCGGCCAACGACTTCGCCGTCGACGCCACCGAGGACTCCAGCGCCTTCACCACGGGCAACCTGGCCCAGTACGGGGCGGTGGTGTTCCTCAACACGACCGGTGACGTGCTCGACGACAACCAGCAGGCCGCCTTCCAGGCGTACGTGGACGGCGGGGGCGGCGCCGTAGGAGTGCACTCGGCCGCGGACACCGAGTACAACTGGCCGTATTACGGGCAGCTGATGGGCGCCTGGTTCGCCAGCCACCCGGCGATCCAGCAGGCCACCGTACGGAACGAGGACCGGGCGCACGCCGCGACCGCCCACCTGGGGCCGACCTGGTCACGCACCGACGAGTGGTACAACTACCGCGCCAACCCCCGCCCGAACGTCCGGGTGCTGCAGAGCCTGGACGAGAGCAGCTACAGCGGCGGCAGCATGGGCGACCACCCGATCACCTGGTGCCGCCCGCAGGCCGCCGGCCGCGCGTTCTACACCGGCCTGGGGCACACCCGCGAGTCGTACGCCGACCCGAACTTCCGCGCGCTGCTGCTCGGCGGCATCCGGTACGCGGCCAAGGCCACCAACGCCGACTGCCGCCCGGAGACCGGGTACACGACGTTGTACAACGGCTCGACGACGGGCTGGTCGCAGGCGGGGCCGGGGTCGTTCGCCAACAGCGACGCCACGCTGAGCTCCCAGGGCGGCATGGGGATGCTGTGGTACAACGCCAAGGAGTTCGGCTCGTACTCCCTCAAGCTCGACTGGAGGGTGACCGGTGACTCCAACTCAGGCGTGATCGTCGGGTTCCCGGCCACCGGCGACCCCGCCACGGCGCTCGCCACCGGATACGAGGTGCAGATCGACGCGACCGACTCCCCGGACAGGACGACCGGCGCGATCTACGGGGTCAAGTCCGCCGACCTCGCCGCCCGCGACGCGGCGCTGAACCCGCCGGGGCAGTGGAACACCTACGAGCTGCTGGTGGAGGACGAGCGGCTGCAGGTGTTCCTGAACGGCAGCAGGATCAACGACTTCACCAACGCGGACCCGGCCCGCTCACTGCGGCAGGGCCATATCGGCATCCAGAACCACGGGTCAGGCGACGTGGTGTCCTTCCGCAACGTCCGCGTCAAGGAACTGACCGGCACGCCGGGCGGTACGGGCGCGCTCAGGGGGGCCGGGTCGAACCGGTGCCTGGACGTCAGCGGCGCCTCCCAGGCCAATGGCGCGCAGGTGCAGCTCTGGGACTGCCACGGGCAGGCCAACCAGCAGTGGACCGCGACCAGCGCCGGTGAGCTGCGGGTGTACGGCGGCAAGTGCCTGGACGTGAACGGGGGCGGCACCGCCGACGGCACCACGGTGATCATCTGGAACTGCAACGGCCAGAACAACCAGAAGTGGCGGCACAACGCCGACGGCACGATCACGGCCGTCGGCGCCGGCAAGTGCCTGGACGTCAACGGCACCGCCAACGGCACCAGGGCACGCATCTGGACCTGCACCGGAGGAACCAACCAGCGCTGGACCCGCGGCTAGACCGGTCATGCGACCGGCGCGGCGATCCAGGCCGCCGCGCCGGTCACCTCCGGCGCCGGGGCGCGCTCAGCGGCCGGTCCGGGCCAGGGCGGTCAGGAGCCCTTTCACCTCGGTCGCCTCGTAGGAGTCACGGTCGAAGGGACCGATGATCAGCGGCCCGTCGTCGGGGAGATCGGGCAGCCGGCCGTGACTGCCCCGCACCGGCGCCGGGTCGAGCGGCACCACCCGCATCGTGTACCGGAAGCCCAGCTTCTTCCTGGCGAGCGCCGCCGCCGCGCGCAGCTTGACGAACGGATCGCCCGGGTCCATGAACAGCTCGGCGGGGTCGTAGCCGGGTTTGCGGTGGATGTCGACGAGCCTGGCGAAGTCCGGGGCGCGGTCGTCGGAGAGCCAGTAGTAATAGGTGAACCAGGCGTCCGGCTCCGCCACCGCGACGAGCTCGCCCGCGCGTTCGTGGTCGAGCCCGTACTTCGCCTTCCCCGCCTGGTCGAGCACCTCGTCCACGCCGGGCAGCCCGGCGAGGACGGCGCGGGTGCGGCCGAGGTCGCCGGGGTCGCGCACGTACACGTGGGCCACCTGGTGGTCGGCCACGGCGAAGGCCCGGGACGCCCACGGGTCCAGATACTCCATCCCGGCCTGGACGTAGACCTCCAGGAGCCCCGCGGCGCGCAGCGCCCGGTTGACGTCCACCGGGCGCGACACCGGGGTGATCCCGTACTCGGAGAGGACGACGATCTCGGCGTCCTCGGCCAGGAGCGGGGCCAGCGCGGCGTCGACGGCGCGGGCGGCCGCGATCGCCTCTGGACCTGCGGGGCCGTACCGCTGGAGGTCGTAGTCGAGGTGGGGCACGTAGACCAGCAGCAGATCCGGCCGTTCGCGGGCCAGGATGCGGCGGGCGGCGGCGATGATCCACGCGGAGGAGGCGATCCCCGCGTTCGGCCCCCAGTAAGTGAACAGGGGGAACGGCCCGAGCGCGGCCTCCAGGTCGTCGTGGAGCGAGGGCGGGCGGGTATAGCAGTCGGGCGACTTGCGGCCGTCGGCGTGGTAGACGGGACGCGGGGTGACGAGCAGGTCGGCCGGCGCGCCCATCGCGTACCACCAGCAGACGTTGGCGGTGCGCAGGCCGGGCTCGGCGGTCCAGAGCTGGTCGCCCTGGATGAGCGCGTTGTGCTGGCGCCACAGCAGCACCTCGCCGAGATCCCGGAAGTACCACCCGTTTCCCACGATGCCGTGGTCGCGGGGCGGCGCACCGGTCAGCAGGGTGGCCTGCATCGAGCAGGTGACGGCGGGCAGCACGGGCCGCAGCGCGGCCGCCGAGCCGGCTTTCGCCAGGCTCGCCACGTTCGGCATGTGCGCGAGCAGCCGCGGGGTGAGCCCGACCACGTTGACCACGATCAGCGGTGCCATCACGTCTCCTTCAGCCCGAGGGCGGCCAGCTGCCCCCGCATCCAGTCGAGCTCGGCGGTGATGCCCCGCGCGATGTCGGCCGGCGCGCCGGGGAGCACGTGCCAGGTGTAGGTCTCCACCTCGACGTGCCTGGTCAGCGGGTGCTCCCCGCCGAGCGTCGTCTCCAGCAGATCCCGCAGGTACGGGGCGCTGGTGGTGAGCGGAGGGGGCGGCGCGTCGTGCAGCGGGACGTGGAAGTGCACGCGCCAGCTCTCGTCCGCGGGCAGGCCGCCGGCCAGCGCCTCGCCCAGGTCGTCGGCGTACCCGGTGGCGGAGCGCGTCTGGTGGAGGAACCGCGGCTCGGCGAACGCGGCCAGTGCCCGCTGCGCCCCCGGCGGCGCCACGAGGGCGCACGACGCCTGGATCTTCACGATCGGCAACCCGGTGGCGGCGGCCGCGCCGGGCTCCTCGAACCCCACGGCCATGTGGCAGGCGTCCAGGCACAGGCCGAGGTGGTCGTGGTCCACGTCGCCCAGCAGGGCGCGCGCCTGTGCCGTGGTCTCCACGACGCAGCCGGGCTCCGGCTCGAAGCCCAGCCGGATCACCTTGCCGGTACGGCCGGCCAGCGTGCGCAGCCCTTCGGCGGCCGCGTCGAGGTTGGCCGTCACCGCCGCCGCCTTCTCGCTGGTCCACCCGGTCCGCCAGGCGAGGGGAAGGGTCGAGATCGTGCCCTCGGCGACGTCGTCCGGCAGCAGCGAGGCGAGGATCCGGGCGAGCCCGAGCGTGTGGCGCAGCCGCTCCGCGTCGGCCCAGTCGGGGGTGTAGACCCGGTGCTTGACGACCTCGTCCTGGAAGCCGCGGTAGGGGAAGCCGTTGAGGGTGACGACCTCCAGCCCGAGCGCGTCCAGCCGCTCGCGCAGCGCCGCGAGCTCCTCCGGCCGGGCGGTGAGGCCGGCGGCGGCGTGCCGGGACAGCCACAGCCCCAGCCCGAGCCGGTCCACGCCGAGCAGGCGCCTGACCCGCGCCGCGACGCCGGACAGCTGGCCGTGGATGCCGGGCAGGTCCTCGGCGGCGTGCACGTTGGTGCAGTAGGCCAGATGCACCGTCGAGCCGTCCGGATGGCGCAGCCGCATGGTCAGCCCCGCTTGATCGTGTTGCCGGCGTAGTCGGATCCGGCCTCGGACCCAGAGCTGAGATCGAGCCGGCCGCTCTGACCGTAGAAGGCGGCGGGATTGCGCCACAGGACCTGGTCGACGTCGTCCTCGCCGAAGCCGGCCGCGAGCATGGCGTCGGCCACCTCGCGTGTCTTGAGCGGATCGCTCCGTCCCCAGTCGGCGGCCGAGTTCACCAGCATCCTGTCCGTGCCGTACTCCTTGAGCAGGGTCACCATCCGGCCCGGGTCCATCTTGGTGTCCGGGTAGATCGAGAACCCCATCCAGCAGCCCGAGTCCGCGACCATGCCGACGGTCAGCTCGTTGAGGTGGTCGACGAGCACCCGCCCGGCGGGCGTCCCGGCGGCCCGCACCACGTCGAGCGTCCGGCGGGTGCCCGCGGCCTTGTCCCGATGCGGGGTGTGCACCAGCACCGGGAGATCGTTCTCCTGGGCCAGGGCCAGCTGGACCTCGAACGCCCGTTCCTCCTCAGGCGTCATCGCGTCGTAGCCGACCTCGCCGACCGCGACGACGGAGTCCTTCAGCAGGTATCGCGGCAGCTCGGCCAGCACCGGGGCGCATCGGGGATCGTTCGCCTCCTTCGGGTTGAGCGCGAGCGCGCAGTGGTGGCGGATGCCGTGCTGCGCGGCTCGGTAGGGCTCCCAGCCGAGCAGCGCGTCGAAGTAGTCGAGGAAGCTGCCGACGTTGGTGCGGGGCTGCCCCAGCCAGAAGGCGGGTTCGACGACGGCCCGGACCCCCGCGTCGTACATGCGCCGGTAGTCGTCGGTGGTCCGGGAGGTCATGTGGACGTGGG
This sequence comes from Nonomuraea sp. CA-218870, assembly GCF_050936535.1. Classification (NCBI taxonomy): domain Bacteria; kingdom Bacillati; phylum Actinomycetota; class Actinomycetes; order Streptosporangiales; family Streptosporangiaceae; genus Nonomuraea; species Nonomuraea sp. CA-218870. The sequence continues at coordinate 3,083,014 of NZ_JBNJMN010000001.1, forward strand.
GGTCGAAGATGCGCATTCAGATCCTCTCCAGGACGTCGGCCGGGACGGGCCGGCCCGCCGCCCGCAGCTCGGCCGCGTAGTCCGCCAGCATCCGGGCCAGCTCGGCGTCGAAGCGGCGGTCCAGCCCGGCGACCGCCGTCAGGGGGATCGACATGAAGACGCACTTGAGCACCCCCTGCCGGAAGGCGTGGTCGCTCAGCCACGCGGAGCCGTAAGGGCCGAGGGCCGCGGCGACCAGCCGCGCGTCGTTGGTGCGCAGCGCGTCCTCCACCAGCGCGACCGCCGTGCCGTCCAGGTCGAGCTCGTGCAGGCTGGTCAGGATCGCCAGCCGTTCGCCGCTGTCGCCGGCCTCGTACAGGCTCCGGATCACCGCGTGGTCGCCGCGCAGCGCGCGGAGCAGCGCGCGCCGCGTGCCGGGACCGCCCCGCCGTTCGGCCTGCGGGAAGAGGCGGTGGATCGCGTGCGGGTCAGCCTCGACCTGCCGGACGGCCGATGCCGGCCACTCCTGCGCCGGCTCGTTCATGTGCCCTCCTCAGGAACGCGATCGATCGGTGGGCGACCTGCGGGGCCGCGTGGCTGTGCCGGGCCAGTTCCACGGCCACCAGACCGGTGTAGCCGCGCAGGGCGGCGAGCACCGGCACGAAGTCGATCTCACCCTCGCCGAACTCCAGGTGCTCGTGAACTCCCCGGCGCATGTCCTCGATCTGCACGTGCACGGTGTACGGCAGCGCCCGCCGCAGGCAGGTGACCAGGTCGTCCCCCTCCACGCAGTGACAGTGCCCGACGTCGAGGGTGAGACCGAAGCGGGGATGGGCGTCGAGCATCGCCCGCAGCCGCTCATAACCGTCCAGGTCGGCGACCAGCATCCCGGGTTCGGGCTCGAACCCCAGCGTGACACCCACCCGGTCGGCCTCGTCGAGCAGCCGGGCGCACCGGCGGGCCAGCCGCGGGTACGCCTGCGCCTCCGGCAGTCCGCCGGGCCTGGCGCCGCTCCACAGGTGCACCACGGGCGCGCCCAGGTCCGCGGCGACGCGCATCGCCGTGATCAGGAAGTCCACCCGGGGTCCGGCGTCCTCGCTGACGAGGGTCGGATGGTGCTTGCGCACGGGATCGAGGGTGTAGCGACCGCCCGTCTCGACCACGACGTCCATGCCGAGCCGGTCGAGCAGCCCGGCGATCCTGGAGACCTCCCCGGCCAGGGCGGGGGAGTGGGGGTCGAGATGACCGTGGTCGAGCGTGACGGCCACCCCCGTGTACCCCAGATCGGCGAGGACCGCGAGCGCCTCGGGGAGCCGGTGACCGGCGAAGCCGTTGGTGCAGTAGGCCCACTTCACGACGTCGCCACCCGGGAGGAGAGCCACCGGCCCATGGGCAGCGAGCACAGCAGCGCGCCCGCCGTCCCGAACCGGCCGCCGCCCGCGACCGCCGCCGCCTGGAGCGGGATCAGGCCGAGGATGCTCAGCCGGACGGCCCGCCGCACGTTCTCGGGGTCGGGCAGGGTCCGTAACCCGGCCTGGACCGGGAGGGTGGAGGCGAGGTAACCGGCGATGAGGACGCCCGCCCCGGCCCGCGCGGCGGCTCCGCCCCGCGCGCAGGAGGCGGCCGCGAGCCCGGCCGCCACGGTGCTGGCCGCGACCGCGCGGCCGGCGGTCCCCGGCGCCGCCCCCGTCACCTCGGCGCGGCCCAGGACGCTGATGCCGTACGTGTGCGCGCCTATCGCCAGCGCGACCGGCAGGGCGGCCCTGGTCTGCTCGCCCGCCCCGAGCAGCACGTCGAGCACCCGGCAGGCCGCCATCGACGCCGGTCCTGCCGCCGTCCTCTTGAGACGCAGGTCGTAGGCCCACACCGCGCCGGCCAGCAGGCCCGCGACGGTGACAGCGCGACGGCCGCCGGCCAGGGCGGCGGCGGCCAGGCCCGCGCCGGTCAGGGTGGCCGCGAGCCCGAGCGCGGCGCCCGGGCGGACCCGGCCCGACGGGATCGGGCGCTCGGGACGCTCGACGGCGTCCGTTTCGCGGTCCGCCCAGTCGTTGAGCGCCATCCCCGCCCAGTACACGAGCACCGACGCCAGGGCCAGGCCCGCCGCCGGGCGCCGTCCCGCGGCGGCGGCCCCCGCCATGGTGTCCCCCGGCACCGACAGCGCGGCCGGCGCGCGGATCAGTTCCAGCAGCGCTCTCATGCCAGCTCCTCGGCGAAGGCGCGCAGCCGGGCGTACTGGGTGGCCAGGGCGTGCTCGCCCGTCCCCATCGGGCTTTTGAAGAAGTACCCGAGCTCGGGCAGGACGCCGTGCCGCCCCTTCTCGTGCGCGCGGCCGACCAGCCGGGCCAGATCCAGGACGAGCGGAGCGGCCAGCGCCGAGTCGCAGCCCTGCCAGGTGAACTGCAGCGTCATCCGGACGCCGAGGAAGCCTTCGAAGCTCACGTGGTCCCAGGAGGTCTTCCACTCCCCGAGATCCGGGACGTAGTCGATGTGCGTCTCGCCCTCCACGGGTTCTCCCAGGACCTTCGCGACGACCTGGTCCTTGGAGAGCCGCTTGCTGGACCTGGCGGCCGGATCGGCGAGCGTCGCCCCGTCGCCGCCGCCGAGCAGGTTGAGCCCGGACCAGGAGCGGACCCGCAGGGCCCGGTCGGCGAACATGGGCGCCAGAGCGCTCCTGACCAGGGTCTGGCCGGTCTTGCCGTCACGTCCCGCGTACGGCACGCCTCGCCGGGCGGCGAGCTCCGCCAGGGCGGGCAGGGTGGGCCCGGTGGAGGGGGTGAACTCCACATAGCCGCATCCCGCCTGGAACGCCGCGTAGGCGTACAGCGAACTCGGCGGCAGGACGTCGTCCCCCGCCGCGAGCCGCTCCTCGAGATCGGCCAGCCGCTCGAACTCCGGGCGTGGGTCCACCGGAGGCTCGGTCGACGACACGTTGACGACGACCACCCGGGCCAGCCCGTGCCGGGCGCGGAAGCCGGTGATGTCATCGATCAGGCGGGTCGCCGCCGGTCCGCCGCCGGGGACGTAGCCCGGCCGGATCTCGGCGTCGGCGGCCTCCAGGTCGGACGCGAGCAGCTCCGGGAGGTCCGCTGAGACGACCTCCGCTCTGCCCAGCTGCTCGGCACGCTTGCGCAAGGAGGTCTCTGCGATGTCATGGCCGCCGAAGACCAGGTCGGTCAGCGGAACCAGTCGTCCGGGAAAGCCGGGGGACTCGCTCACGCAGCCACGGGGGGACGCCGCTCCCGCCCTGACGGCCGCGGCGCCCACGATGGCGGTCGTCGCCACGGACCCTCGTGCCCCGATGAGCCACACACCGAGCTTGTCCATGAAAGCTCCATCGTGTCGGGACCACCCCGCATGCGAAGGCATCCGATAAGTGAGTCTTCGCGATGGTAAGAGCTAGTAATGTCGATGGTCAAGTATAAGTAGGCTCATCGCTGTCTTATGTTCACCCGCTTCCCGGCCGTCACTGCCGGTTCGTCCTGTGATCATCTGGACGCTTACGCCGTTTTACGGCCGGCTTTTGCTTGACCACCGATATAAGCCCGCTTAGCATCCGGCTCCATGAGAGATGAGCCTGAAACTTTCCGACGGCCTCTGAGCAGGGGACGGGGTGGCTGACCGGATGCTGAGCATGCGGGGCATCGGCAAGAGCTTCCTGGGCGTGCGGGTGCTGTCAGGGGTGGACCTGGCCGTGACGGCCGGCGAGGTCCACGCCGTCGTCGGGGAGAACGGCGCCGGCAAGTCCACCCTCATGAAAATCATCTGCGGGGTCCACCCGCCGGACGAGGGCACGATCGAGCTCGACGGCCGGCCCGTCCGTTTCGGCCATCCGCTGGAGGCGCGGCGCTCCGGCATCGCGATCATCTACCAGGAGTTCAACCTCCTGCCCGAGCGCACCGTCGCCGAGAACGTGTTCCTCGGGCGCGAGCCCGTCAGGCGCGGCCTGGTCGACCGGGCCGCCATGGAGAAGGCGACCGCGCGGCTCCTCGGCGAGCTGGGCGAGGACGCCTTCGGCCCGCGCGACGTCGTCAAACGCCTGCCGGTGGCCCAGCAGCAGATCGTCGAGATCGTCAAGGCGCTGTCGGTGAACGCCAGGCTCGTCGTCATGGACGAGCCCACGGCGGCGCTCGCCGGGCACGAGGTCGAGTCGCTCTACCGGCTGATCGGGCGGCTCAGGGAACGCGGCGTGGCCGTCCTGTACATCTCCCACCGATTACGCGAGGTGTTCGACCTCGCCGACCGGGTCACCGTGCTCAAGGACGGCTCGCGCGTCACCACGCTCCCGATCAGCGAGGTGACCCCTGGACAGCTGATCCGACTGATGGTGGGCCGCGATCTCGGCGCCTACTTCCCGCCCCGCTCGGCCGGAGCCGGCGAGGTACGCCTCAGCCTGCGCGCGGCCGGCAACCGCAAACTGCGCGACATCGACCTCGAACTGCGGGCCGGGGAGATCGTCGGCATCGCGGGCCTGCAGGGATCCGGCAGGTCGGAGCTCGCCAGAGCGATCTTCGGCGCGGAGCCCTTCACCACGGGCGAGATGACCCCGGCGCGCCCGCGCTCGGTCCGGGAAGGCGTGGCCCTGGGCATCGGCCTCGTGACCGAGGACCGCAAGGCCGAAGGGCTCGCCCTGCGCCAGTCCGTGCGCGACAACGTCCTGCTCGTCGCCCGCGCGGTGGGCGCCGGGAACCGCGCCGCCGTCCGCGGCCTGCTCGACCGGGTACGCCTCGCGCCCGTGCGCCGGGACCAGGAGGTCCGTTACCTGTCCGGCGGCAACCAGCAGAAGGTCGTGCTCGTCAAGTGGCTGACGATGGCGCCGCGGGTGCTGCTGTTCGACGAGCCGACCCGGGGGATCGACGTCGGGGCCAAGGCCGCCGTCCACGACCTGATGCGCGAACTGGCGGACGACGGCATGGCCATCATGATGATCTCCTCCGAGCTGCCCGAGCTCATCGGCATGAGCGATCGCGTCGTCGTCCTGCGCGACGGCCGCATCGCGGGCACGCTGCCCGCCGGCGCCTCCGAGGAGGCCGTCATGCGGCTGGCCGCGGGAGAGGCGGCCTGATGGACCTGCTCACGCGCGCCCGCGGCCCGGCGCGCGGCGGCCTGGCGGCGCACCTGCGCGAACCCACGCAGGTGCTGTTCCTCGCGCTGCTCGGCCTGGTCGCGGCCGGCTGGGTCCTCGTCGCGCTCGACGGCGGCCAGTTCCTCACCCTGGAGAGCGTCGTCGGGATCCAGCAGCGCTCCGCGGCCCTCGGCATCGTGGCCGTCGGGCAGACGCTGGCGATCCTGGCCGGGTCGCTCGACCTGTCGGTGGCGTACCTGATCAGTCTGGCCTCGCTGGTCGCGGCGGAGATCATGGCGGGCCAGGACGGGAACATCGGGCCGGCGGTCGCCGCGGTGCTGGCCGTCAGCGCTCTGGTGGGGCTGGTCAACGGGCTGGTCATCACCAGGCTCCAGGTCCACGCCTTCATCGCCACGCTCGGGGTCGCCCTGATCATCAGAGGCGCCCTCGACCACCTGTACGACGGGCCCGCGGGCCGGGTGCCCGAGTCGTTCCAGGTCCTCGGCTACTCCCGGATCGGGCCCATCCCGGTCTCCGCGTTGCTCTGGGCGGGCGTGGCCGTGCTGGCCTGGCTCCTGCTGAGCAGGACCCGGCTCGGATACCGCATCTACGCGGTCGGCGGCGACGAGGAGGTCGCCCGCCTGTCGGGGATCCGCACCGGACGGGTCGTCGTGCTCGCCCACGTGCTGTGCTCGGTCTGCGCCGGCGTCGCGGGCCTGCTGCTGGCCGCCAGGCTCGGCGCCGGGGCCCCCACGGTGGGCACCGACGGCGGCTACGACCTGGAGTCCATCGCCGCGGTCGTGCTCGGCGGGACCGCGCTGGCCGGCGGCAAGGGCGGCGTGGCGGGAACCGTGGGCGGAGTCCTGCTGCTGGCCGTCCTGGACTCCATCTTCAACCAGCTCGAGATCAACTCCTTCGTCAAGGACGTGGTCCGCGGCGTGGTCATCGTCGTCGCGGTCGCCGTCTACGCCCGGCGCACCCGGGGACGGCGCGCATGAGGAGGGCGCTTCCCATCCTCGCGGTCCTCGTGGCGCTGCTCACCGCGATCGCCCTGGTCAACCCCCACTTCCTGGAGCCCGCCGGATTCCTGGCGTTCCTCAAACGGGCCGCGCCGCTGGTGATCCTCGCCGCTGGACAGTACTTCGTCATCGTCTCCGGCGAGTTCGACCTGTCGGTCGGCTCGCTGGTGACGGCCGAGGTGGTGATCGCCGCGCGCCTCATCGACGGCGACGAGTCCGCCACCTGGCCGGTCCTCGCCCTGCTGGTCGTCACCGGGCTGCTCGTCGGGCTGGTCAACGGCGTCGTCACCACCAGGCTGCGGGTGCCGTCGTTCATCGTGACGCTCGGCATGCTGCTCGTCCTGTCCGGGGCGGTGTTCCTGTGGACCGGCGGCGCGCCGCGCGGCGCGCTGTCGGAGGGCTTCCGCGTCTTCGGCCGCGGCGGCCTCGGCCCGGTGCCGTGGTCGGTGCTGATCCTCCTGGTCCTGGGCGCGGCGGCGATCCTGCTCATGCGCGCCGACTTCGGCAGGACGCTGATGGCCGCCGGCGACAACGAGCGCGCCGCGGCGCTGTCCGGGGTCCGGGTGCACCGGGTCAAGGTCTTCGCTTTCATGCTCTCCGGCCTGGCGGCCGCCGTCGCGGCGATCCTGCTCGGCGGTTTCGCCGGCGTCTCGGCCCAGGTCGGTCAGGGCCTGGAGTTCTCGGCCATCACCGCCGTCGTCCTCGGCGGCGTGGCGCTCGGCGGGGGCCGCGGCTCCGTGCCGGCCGCCATGGCCGGGGCCGTCACGCTGGAGGCGCTGTTCACCCTGCTCAACCTGTACGGAATCTCGGGGGCGCTGGAGTTCACCGTGCAGGGCGTCATCATCATCGCCGCGGTATCGGCGGCAGCCGTCCGGCTTCCCCGGAAGTCCACCCCCCGAACAGGAGACGCACATGCCGCGTCCTAAGGCCGCGATCGCCGTACTGGCCGCGCTCGTCATCGCCGGCTGCACCACCGACAAGCCGGCGGCCACCACCCCGTCCGCGGCGCCCGCCACGAGCGGTCAGGATTCCGGTACGGGCGCGCAGTCCAGGTTCTTCGTCCAGGCGGACTTCGACGCCCAGCTGGCCATGCGCGCCAAGACACCGCAGGGCCCCGCGGACAGGCCCTGGGAGCAGGCCATCGACCCGGAGATGATCGACACGGCGCGGTACAAGAAGGACGGGCCGTACCACCTGTGCTTCTCCAACGCGGCGGTCGACAACCCCTGGCGCCAGGTCGGATGGAAGACGATGCAGGCCGAGGTGGGCCTGCACGAGGAGATCGGGAAGTTCACCGCGCTGGACGCCGAAGGCAAGGACGACAAGCAGATCTCCGACATCGCCGAGCTGCAGGCCAAGGGGTGCGACGCGCTGATCGTCTCGCCGAACACCACGGCGACGCTCACTCCCGCCGTGACGGCCGCCTGCGCGAAGGTGCCCGTCATCGTGTTCGACCGGGGCGTGGAGACGGACTGCCCGGTGACGTTCATCAAGCCGATCGGCGGCTACGCCTTCGGCGCCGACGCCGCCGAGTTCCTGACCGAGAAGGTGCCGGCGGGCGGGAAGGTGCTGGCGCTGCGCATCCTGCCCGGCGTCGACGTGCTGGAGACCCGCTGGTCGGCGGCGAAGGCGGTCTTCGACGAGAGCCGCCTCCAGGTGGTGGGGGTGGAGTTCACCGACGGCGACGCCGCCAGGACCAAGAGCATCGTCAGCGACTACATCCAGCGGCACGGCACGATCGACGGCGTCTGGATGGACGCGGGCGCCACGGCGGTGGCCGCGATCGAGGCGTTCGAGGACGCCGGGCTGCCGGTGCCGCCGATCAACGGCGAGGACCAGCAGGACTTCCTGCAGAAGTGGAAGGACGCCGGGCTCACGGCCGTCGCGCCCACGTACCCGACCTATCAGTGGCGTACCCCGATCATCGCCGCGCTGAGGATCCTGCGGGGCGAGGAGGTGCCGGAGCGGTGGAACCTGCCGCAGCCCAAGGTCACCGGCGAGAACCTTCAGGCCTACCTCAAGCCCGACATGCCGCCGCTGCACTACGCGCTGTGCGGGTGTGAGGACCTCCCCGGGTTCCCGGAGGACTGGGGCGGGAAGAAGGGCTGACCGGCTCCTTCCCGCGAACCGACTTCCCGCGAACCGACTTCCCGCGAGCCGACTTCCGCGAGCCGACGACGAAGAGGGACGCCATGTTCTCGATCGGAGTGAACACCTGGGTCTGGGTCTCCCCGCTGACCGACGACGAACTGGCGCGCCTCGCGCCCCGCGTCGCCGGGTGGGGCTTCGACGTCATCGAGCTGCCCGTCGAGCGGCCCGGCGACTGGGACCCGGACCGGGCCGCGGCGCTCCTGGCCGAGCACGGGCTGGCCGCGTCCGTGGTGCTGGTCATGCCGCCGGGCCGCGAGCTCGTGGCCGCCTCCCCGGACACCGTCCGTGAGACCCAGGACTATCTGCGGCACTGCGTCGACGTGGCGGTGACCGTCGGCTCCCCGGTGATCGGGGGGCCGGCGTACGCCTCCGTCGGCCGTACGTGGCGGCTGTCACCGGAGGAACGCCGGGAGGTCTACGCCGAACTGCGCGAGCAGCTGCGGCCCGTCCTGGACCACGCGGCCGAGCGCGGGGTGAGGCTCGCCGTCGAACCGCTCAACCGGTACGAGACCAGCCTCGTCAACACCGTCGAGCAGGCGCTCGACGCGCTGCCTGAGGACTGCCACCTGGCACTCGACGTCTACCACCTGAACATCGAGGAGAAGGACCCCGCCGAGGCGGTGCGGCTGGCGGGGGATCGCGTCGCGCACGTGCAGGTGTGCGGCACCGATCGCGGCACGCCGGGAGCCGACCGCTTCGACTGGCCGGGCTTCACCCGGGCCCTGCGCGACGTCGGCTATGCGGGGCCGCTCGTCATCGAGTCGTTCACCGCGCACAACCGGACCATCGCCACCGCGGCCTCCATCTGGCGACCCCTCGCCAGGACCCAGGACGGGCTGGCCGTGGACGGCCTCTCCTACCTGCGGACCCTGTGACACGTACCTGAAAGTTTCATACTTATCTGGCTGAATGGCGACCTTCGAAGAAGTCTGCGTCGCTCTGACCTCTGGCTTTTGGTCAATGCTTCCCGGATGAGCGGGTGGGGTCGGTTTTCAAGCGCTTGATAAGCATGCTTAATGAGGTCTGTGGCGAGGCGGGCACGCCTCACGCCCTCCCTCGCCATCCCCCGACTCCGACCCTTGCCGGCACCCCCAGGAGATCCTTCATGCGAAGATCACGCCTGTTCCCCGCCCTGGTCGCAGCCTTGGCAGGACTGTTGCTGCCCTTGTCGCCGCCGGTGGCCCACGCGTCCGCGGCGCAGTTCAGGGTGCTGCTGTTCACCGAGACGGCGAGCGGCGCCTACCGGCACGACTCCATCTCCGCGGGTGTCGCGATGTTCCAGCAGCTGGCGGCCGCCAACGACTTCCAGCTCGACCACAGCGAGAACTCCGCCGTCTTCACGACCGCGACGCTGAACGCCTACGACGCGGTGATCATGTTCCAGACCAGCGGCATGGTGTGGGACAACGACGCCCAGCGTCAGGCCTTCCAGGCGTACGTGCGCGGCGGCAAGGGCGTCGTCGCCGTTCACAACGCCACCGACATGAACGTCGAGGCGCAGTTCCCCTGGTGGGACCAGGTCGTCCTGGCGGGCGCCCACATGACCGCCCACTCGTCGGTCCTGCAGGGCACCGCCAAGGTGGCCGACAGGACCCACCCCTCCACGGCGGGGCTGCCGGACCGGTGGGTGCGGACGGAGGAGTGGTACAACTTCGACAAGAACCTGCGGGGCTCGGTGCACGTGCTGGTGACCGCGGACGAGACCACCTACGACGCGGGCCCGAGCCGGATGGGCGTCGATCACCCGATCTCCTGGTGTCACAACCCGGAGGGCGGCCGGGTGTGGGCCACCGCGATGGGCCACCAGGCGTCCTCCTACTCCGAGCCCCTGTTCCAGCAGCACCTGCTGGGCGGCGTGCGGTGGGCGGCGGGCGCGGCGGCGGGCGACTGCGGCGGCACGGTCGCGGCCCGGTTCCAGAAGGTGACCCTCGACGGCGCGCCGGACCAGCCGATGGAGCTGGACGTGGCCGCCGACGGCAGGGTCTTCTACATCTCGCGCTCCGGCAAGGTGAACCTGATCCCGGCCAACGGCGGGGGCACGCGCGTCATCGGCACCCTGCCGGTGTACGACGGCGGCGAGGACGGCGGCATCGGGCTGGCGCTCGATCCGGGCTTCGCCACCAACGGCTGGATCTACCTCAACTACTCGCCCTCCGGCGGCGGTGAGGTGAACCGGGTGTCGAGGTTCACCTTCAACGGGACCAGCCTCGACCTGTCGAGCGAGAAGAAGATCATCGAGGTTCCCGCGTACCGCAACGTCGACGAGCCCGGCCACACGGGCGGCTACCTCGCGTTCGGGCCCGGCGGGAACCTGTACATCGGCCCGGGCGACGACACCAACCCCCACGCGTCCAGCGGGTACGCCCCGATCGACGAGCGGTCCGGCCGGGAGCACTACGACGCTCAGCGGTCCTCGGCCAACACCAACGACCTGCGCGGCAAGATCCTGCGCATCCACCCCGAGTCCGACGGCACCTACACGATCCCGTCCGGCAACCTGTTCGCGCCCGGCACCGCCAAGACCCGGCCGGAGATCTACGCGATGGGCTTCCGCAACCCGTTCCGCTTCTCGGTCGACAAGGTGACGGGCTGGATCTCGGTGGGCGACTACGGCCCGGACGCGGGCGCCGCGAACGCCAACCGCGGCCCCGAGGGCACCGTCGAGTGGAACCTGATCAAGCAACCCGGCTTCTACGGCTGGCCGTACTGCGTCGGCAACAACCTCCCGTACAACGACTACAACTTCGCCACCAGCACCTCCGGCGCCAAGTTCAACTGCTCGGCCCCGGTCAACGACTCGCCCAACAACACCGGCCTGACCAACCTGCCGGCGGCCAGGGCCGCGACCGTGTGGTACGACTACCACGCCTCGGCCGCGTTCCCCGAGATCGACTGCTGCGGCGGCGCCGCCCCGATGGGCGGCCCGTTCTACCGCTACGACGCGGCCGCCGGCTCGGACCGGAAGTTCCCCGCGTACTTCGACGGCACGCCGTTCTTCTACGAATGGAGCCGCAACTTCGTCAAGGAGTTCCGCCTGGACTCCTCGGGCAACCTCCTGAAGATCAACCCGTTCGTGGCGCAGCTCGCCCCGCGCGCGCCGATCGACATGAAGTTCGGGCCGGACGGCGCCCTGTACATGGCCGACTGGGGCAACGGCTTCGGCCACGCCAACACCGACGACAGCATCTACCGCGTCGACTACGTGGCCGGGAACCGCGCGCCCCTGGCCAGGGCGAGCGCCAGCCCCGACTCGGGCGTGGCGCCGCTGACGGTGGCGTTCTCCTCGGCCGGTTCGGCCGACCCCGACGGCGACGCGATCACCTACGCGTGGGACTTCGGCGACGGCGGGACCTCCACCAGCGCCAACCCCTCGCACACCTACCGGGCCAACGGCACCTACACGGCCAGGCTGACCGTACGGGACTCCGGCGGGAAGACGGGCAGCGTCACGGTGCCCGTCGTCGTCGGCAACACGCGTCCCGAGGTGGCCTTCTCGGCCCCGCCCGACGGCGGGTTCATCGACTTCGGCGACCGGGTGGACTACCGGGTGACCGCAGCCGACGCCGAGGACGGCGCCGCCGACTGCGGCAGGGTCACCGTGATCACGGCGCTCGGCCATGACCAGCACGCCCACGACACCGGCCAGTACACCGGCTGCTCCGGCACGGTCACGACCAGCGCCTCCGGCCATGACGAGGCCGCCAACGTCTACTACGTCCTGTCCGCCGACTACACCGACAGCGGCGGACTGAAGGGCTCCACCGGCGTCACCCTGCAGCCGAAGCACAAGCAGGCCGAGCACTTCACCGGCTCGTCCGGAATCCGCGTCATCGACGAGTCCGGAGCCGAAGGCGGCAGGCGCGTCGGCGACATCTCCGCCAACGACTGGATCTCCTTCAGGCCGGTCAACCTGTCCGGGATCGACACGGTGTCCTTCCGCGTCTCGGCGCCGACCAGCACTGGGGCGGTCATCGAACTGCGCGCCGACTCGCCGACCGGGGCCCTCATCGCCTCCAGCCCCGTGCCGGCGACCGGGGGATGGAACACCTACGTGTCGCTGCCCCCGGTGGCGGTCACCGATCCCGGCGGCACCCGCAACGTCCACGTCGTGTTCAAGGCGCCGTCCGCGAACGCGTTCGACCTGGACTCCGTCACGTTCAACGGCACAGGCGTCGGGCAAGGTGACGGCCCGTCCCCGGGCGGCACGAGCGCGCTGCGCGGTGTGGCGTCGAACCGGTGCCTGGACGTCAACGGCGCCTCCCAGGCCAACGGGGCGCAGGTGCTCATCTGGGACTGCAACGGCCAGGCCAACCAGCAGTGGACCGTCACCAGCGCCGGGGAACTGCGGGTCTACGGCGGCAAGTGCCTGGACGTGAACGGCGCCGGGACCGCCGACGGCAGCGCGGTGATCATCTGGGACTGCAACGGCCAGAACAACCAGAAGTGGCGGCTCAACGCCGACGGCAGCATCACCGCCATCGGAGCGAACAAGTGCCTGGACGTCAGCGCCACCGCCAACGGCACCAGGGCACGCATCTGGACCTGCACCGGCGGCGCCAACCAGAAGTGGACCCGCGTCTGACCGACCACCACTCCGGACGAACGGGATGCGAGATGTCTGACCTGTCACGAAGGCAAGTCCTCAGGTTCGGCGCGGCCGGAGCCGGGGCCGCCATGCTGCCCCTGGTGTGGACCGCCGCCGCCCGGGCCGCCTCGGCGCCCCCGCCGGAGGTGACCGCCGCGAACGACCTGGCCCTGTGGTACGACGAGAGCGCCGGCACCGACTGGCTGCGGGCGCTCCCCATCGGCAACGGACGCCTGGGCGCCATGGTGTTCGGCAACGTCGACACCGAGCGGCTGCAGCTCAACGAGGACACCATCTGGGCCGGCGGACCGTACGACCAGAGCAACCCCCGAGGCGCGGCGGCACTGGGCCAGATCCGGCAACTGGTCTTCCAGAACCAGTGGAGCCAGGCCCAGACGATGATCGACCAGAACATGCGGGGCAACCCGGTGGGGCAGCTGGCCTACCAGACCGCCGGTGATCTGCGGCTCGGCTTCGGCAGCACCGCCGGGGTCTCGGAGTACAGCCGGCATCTGGATCTCACCACCGCCACCACGGCCGTGTCCTACCTGCAGAACGGCGTCCGTTACCGGCGCGAGGCGTTCGCGAGCGCCCCCGACCAGGTGATCGCCCTGCGGCTGACCGCCGACAGGCCGGGGTCGATCACGTTCTCCGCGACCTTCGGCAGCCCGCAGCGGGCGACGCGCTCCAGCCCGGACGGCACCACGATCGCCCTCGACGGCGTCTCGGGCGACATGGAAGGGGTGGCCGGCTCTGTCCGATTCCTGGCGCTGGCGCGGGCCGTCGCCGAGGGCGGCAGCGTCAGCGGCTCCGGCGGCACCCTGCAGGTCAGGTCGGCCGACAGCGTGACGGTGCTGATCTCCATCGGCTCCAGCTACCGCGACTTCCGCGACACCGGCGGCGACCACCAGGGCATCGCGCGGCGCCACCTCGACGCGGCCACCGGCAGGACCTACGGAGACCTGCGCGGCCGGCACGTCGCCGACTACCAGCGGCTGTTCGCGCGTACGACACTCGACCTCGGCCGGACCGCGGCGGCCGACCAGCCCACCGACGTGCGGATCGCCCAGCACGCGAACACCGACGACCCGCAGTTCTCCGCGCTGCTGTTCCAGTACGGCCGATACCTGCTGATCTCCTCCTCCCGGCCGGGCACGCAGCCGGCCAACCTCCAGGGCATCTGGAACGACTCGCTCACCCCGGCCTGGGACTCGAAGTACACCATCAACGCGAACCTGCCGATGAACTACTGGCCGGCCGACACCACGAACCTGTCCGAGTGCTACGAGCCGGTGTTCGCCATGCTCGGCGAACTCGCGGTCAGCGGCGCCCGGACGGCACGCGCCCAGTACGGCGCCGGCGGCTGGGTGACCCATCACAACACCGACGCGTGGCGGGGCACGTCGGTCGTGGACGGCGCGTTCTGGGGCATGTGGCAGACCGGCGGGGCCTGGCTGGCCACCCTCGTCTGGGACCACTACGGCTTCACCGGCGACCTGGAGTTCCTCCAGCGGTACTACCCCGTGATGAAAGGCGCCGCGCAGTTCTTCCTGGAGACCCTCGTACAGGAACCTCAGCTCGGGTATCTGGTCACCAACCCGTCGAACTCTCCCGAACTGGCCCACCACGCGGGTGTCAGCGTCTGCGCCGGCCCCACCATGGACAACCAGATCCTGCGCGACCTGTTCAACGGCTGCGCCCAGGCCTCCCAGGCGCTCGGCGTCGACGCCGACTTCCGGACCCGGGTCCTGGCCGCCCGGGACCGGCTCCCGCCCATGAAGATCGGCTCACGCGGCAACATCCAGGAGTGGCTGTACGACTGGGTCGAGACCGAGCCCGCCCACCGGCACATCTCCCACCTCTACGGCCTGCACCCCGGCAACCAGATCAGCAAGCGCGGCACCCCGGCGCTGTACACCGCTGCCCGGCGCACCCTCGAACTCCGCGGGGACGACGGGACCGGCTGGTCCCTGGCCTGGAAGATCAACTACTGGGCGCGGATGGAGGAGGGCGGCCGCGCGCACACGCTGCTCCGCCTCCTGGTGACGACGGCCCGGCTCGCGCCGAACATGTTCGACCTGCACCCGCCGTTCCAGATCGACGGCAACTTCGGCGCCACGTCCGGCATCGCCGAGATGCTGCTGCAGAGCCACAACGGCGAACTGCACGTCCTGCCGGCCCTGCCGCCGGCCTGGCCCAACGGCACCGTACGGGGCCTGCGAGGACGGGGCGGCCACACCGTGGACGCTACCTGGAGCGCCGGCGGGGCCACCGAGATCCTCCTGAGGTTCGACCGCGACGGGACGGTCGACGTCCGCGCCCGGATCTTCGCCGGCACCCACCAGGTGGTCGACACCACGACCGGCGATCCCGTCAGCGTCGCCAAGCCCGAGAACGACGTCATCCGACTGACCGGTCAAGCCGGTCGCACGTACCGCATGACCGGATCCGGCCCCGCGCCCGCGAGCCACGTGCGGATCACCAACGCGGCCACCGGCCTGGTACTGGACAGCGGCGGGAACGTCGCCTCCGGATCGAACCTCAAACAGTGGAACTGGGACGGCAGCACCAACCTGCAGTGGCAGCTCGTCGACCTGGGCGGCGGCTGGCACCGCATCGTCAACCGCACCAACGGCATGGTCATCGACAGCTGGGGCAACACCGCCAACGGCGCCACCGCCCGGCAGGCGGCCTGGAACGGCGGCGCCAACCAGCAATGGCGGCTCAACAGCACCGGCAACGGCCGCCACCAGATCATCAACCGGGGCACCGGCACCGCCCTGGACGGCATGGGCAACGCCACCGCCGGCTCCACCGTCGGCCTGTGGACCCCGAACACCAGCGCCAACAACCAGTGGACGATCACGAACGCGTGACCACCGACGGAAGCTCGGCAAGGGCACGGCAGACGCGCGGTGGCGATTCCCTCCGGACCGACCCCGGACCGACCCCGGATCGGCCTCCTGTCAGCCGACCAGGGCGAGCTGAGGGAGGATCGTGGTCAGGCCGGGCGCCGACCCGCGCGGCTGCCACTCGCGCGGATAGCCGAGCGAGACCTCGTAGTGCGGCACGCCGTCCTGCGTGAGCAGGCGCGGGATGTGCAGATGCCCGTAGACGGCCGCGACCACGCGGTAGCGCCGCAGCCAGTCGGCGGTGGCCTCCGTGCCGCACCACAGGGCGAACTCCGGGTGGCGCAGGACCTCGGTGGGCCGCCGGATCAGCGGGAAGTGGTTCACCAGGACGATCGGCCTGCCCGCGGGCAGCTCCGCGAGCCGCGCCTCGGTGAGGTCCAGCCGGCTCCGGCACCACGCGTCCAGGCTGGGGTGGGGGTCGGGGTGCAGCAGGAACTCGTCGGTGCAGACCACGCCCGCCTCGTAGCTCGCCTCCAGCGCGGCCTCCTGGGTGAGGTGCCCCGCCCTGAAGGTGTAGTCGTACAGCACGAACAGGGGTGCGACGGTCACCTCGACCCCGCCCGTCCGCCAGGTCGGGTAGGGGTCCTCCGGAGTCAGGACGCCCAGCCCCCGGCAGGCCTCCACCAGGGCCCGGTAACGTTCCTCCCCGCGCAGCCCCAGGGGGTCACGCGGATGGGTCCACAGCTCATGGTTGCCCGGCGCCCACACCACCGTGGAGAACCTTTCGGCGAGCAGCCGCAGCGCCCAGTCGACGTCGGCGAAGATCTCCCCGACGTCGCCGGGGACGAGCAGCCAGTCGTCGTCCGACTCCGGCCGCAGTCCTTCGACGAAGCGCCTGTTGTCCTCGTAGCGAACGTGCAGATCACTGATGGCCAGCAGCTTTCCCGCCATAGATCACTGAGTCTCGCAAGTCCTCCCGGCTTCGGCAACCCCGCGGTCAGCCCGGCGGCAGGAGGGACCTACAGCCCGGTCAGCTTGAGCCTGACGTGGTAGGAGTAGAAGGTCTCATCGGTCCCGTCGAGGAAGGTCTCCTCGATGGCCACCTCGCCCCTGGCCAGCGCGAAGCACGTGGTGCCGTTCGCGATGGCCACGCCCAGGCTGTCGCCCGTCCCGGCGGCCGGGGGTGTGACCTCGCGCAGGTCGAAGCCCACGCTGCCGATGGTGACGATCGAGGTCGGGAACTCGAAGTCGGCGGGGTCCCCGTCGCCTCCGGTCACCATCGGGAAGTAGTCGTCGTTGAACCTGGGGAACAGGTTCCCGCCGACCAGGAAGCGGAGCTCGTCCCGCCCGTCCCGTTCCGCGGCGTTGAGCGAGTCGATGTCGTACAGCTCCACGCGGCACGACGTCGCCATGGCGGCGGCCGGGGCCGCGGTCACAGCCGGCGGTACCACCAGGCCCACGGCCAGGGCCAGTCCGGCGATCAGCTGGTGAGATCTCATGATGCCCTTTTCTGAGTAGAGGGCGCGTGGGGGCCTCCCCGATCCGCGGGGAGCACGGGTCCCTGTCCCCGCAGCATCGCCCCGCCGCCTCACACAAGCTGCGTACAAATACCGGCTGTGCCGGTGTCCTTCGGCGTTGCGGGTTCCTGACCCTCCATGCGGCCGGGCCGCGCCTGCGGGGCACGGGGCGACGGCGCGTCGTACGCGTCCATCAGGTCCCGTGCCCCGCGGCACGTCCCCGGCCGGTCTCCCGCCTCGGGCGGATCCGGCCGAGCGGGGTGCCGATCTTGTCCGCGGGGGTCGGCCCGTGCGGCCAGATGTCAGCGTCCCACGGCAGGATGTAGTACCGCGCGTAGCCGTACGCCGGGGCCGCACCGGGGTCATCGGCCTCTACTTCCCCGGGCGCACGATCGGTCTCGAGTACTACATGGACCTCGCGATCGGCGCCGCAGAGGAGGCACTCTCCCACGATCTGGCGCTCACGCTCATCCCCGCGACCAGGGACCCGGGACGCGTTCCGTCCCTCCATCTCGACGGCGTGGTCGTCTCCGACCCGGTGCTCGGCGACCCGACGCTGGAGACGCTCATCAACCTCCGGGTGCCGATCGCCGCTGGGGACACCCGGACTCGTGGCGCACGCCGTGTACCTCACCGCGTACATGCCGGCGTCAGACGTGTCCGCGGCGGCGTACACGCGGCTTCCCGAGGCCGCCGACGACCGGGTCGCGCCGTTGTTACAGGGCGACCCGGTCGAGGACGCCGCCACCGGCCTGCTGACACCCGACGGCCCGATCGGCATCATGCTGGGCACCACCACCCTGACCCGCGACGGCCGACGCGGCGTACCCGGACACCCCGACCTCCGTCGTCACGCTCGACGCCTCCCACTCGCCTTTCCTCTCCAGGCCCGGCGAACTGGCCGGCATCCTCATCCCGCTCGGCTGACCGACCAAGGAGCCGAGACGAGCGGCACGCCATGCGGCCGGAGGGCATCTCCGGCCGGTCGGCGCCGGGTCAAGCGCCGGCCTCGAGCACGGCGAGATCGCGCACCGCATAGCGGTGATGCTCGGCCTCCTCCTTCAGCACCACCTTGAGGCAGCGGCGCACGACGTACTCCTGGTCGGGATACGGATCGGCCGGCTTGCGACCGCAGACCCGATCGAGTTCGGCCTCGGTGAGCCCGTCGACGACCCGCCGCATCGTGGCCATGCGGGCGAGCCGCGGCGCGAGCACCTCTTCGAGCGTCGGGGTGGCGTCGAGGGCGAGACCGAGCTTCGCCGCCGCCTCGGGCGGCATCCCGCCGGCAGGCAGGCCACACGGGTGGTACGGCGTTTCCTCCTCCAGCACCGCATTGCCGAGCCAGGCGTCGCCGGCGAACAGCAGGTGCCGCTGGGTCTCGACCAGCGACCACTCGCCGTCGACCTGCTCGTGCAGCTTGGCCTCGGGCAACAGCCTGGCGCGGTCGAGCGTCGCCGCCCACAGCGTCTCGAGAGCATCCCAAGCAGCCCGATAGTCGCCGGGGGACACGGCGTCACGCGCCAGCACCCGTGCGGGGTTCCGGCGATCGAGCTCGGCCTCGACGTAGGCGGTCACGTCGACGTCGTTGACGACGAGCCGCTCGAAGTTGCCACCGAGGTAGACGTCGCTCCCATAGCAGTCGACGATCTTCAGGCCGCTGACCTCACAATCGCGGACCTCCAGACCGGAAAGATCGCACAGGTGGATGCGGGCACCGCGGAACCGGTCGCTCTGGGCGTATTCAGCAGTCATCCAGGCAGTATCCCGCATCCGTCCCGGGTGCCACGTGGTTATCCCGGTGCCCCCCGCTGACCTGCGCGATCAGGTGGGAAGAGCCTCATTCGGACCCGGGGTTCGGTGAGGGCGCAGACAGGAACGCGCGTGAGGCGCCCGAACACCTACAGATCAAACGCCCTCAGAGGCCGCGGACAGCAGGGTGAGCGCGGCCTGGCGGGCCTGCTCGCCCGCGTCGGCCGCACCCTGGTGTGCGGCGACGACAGTGGCGCCCTCGACCAGCATGAGGAACTGCCGGCCCAGCAGGCGCGGGTGGGCGGCTCCAGCGCGCTCGGCGATGCCGGTAAAGACCTCCAGGTAGCGGTCGAGGTGGCGGGCGGTGATGGCGCGCACGGAGTCGATGTGGTGCTGGGCGGCCGCGTTGAGCATCGCGCAGCCGCGGAAGACCGGATCGTCGTACCACTGCTGCAGGGCGTCGAACACCGCGGCGAGCTGGGCGCGAGGATCGTTCCCCGCGTCCTCGGCGACCCCGGCCAGCCACTGCGTCACACGTTCGCTGCGCTCTTGGAGCACGGCTTCTATCAGCCCTTCCTTGGTGCCGAAGTGCCGGTAGAGGGTCTCCTTGGACACCCCGAGGCGGGTGCACAGCTCGGCGACACCGATGCCGTCCAGTCCGCGCTCGTACAGGACCGGGATGGCCGCGTCGACGATGGTGGCGCGGGTGCGGACCGGGTCGATCGTCGAGCCCTTGGCGACTGGCATGGATGAGATAGTACCGGCCGGTTCGATCGACTGCTAAGGTCATAGATCGTACCGATCGGTTCGATCTATGGAGGCTTCTGATGACGGACCCGTTCGCCGCGGATCCGCCGCGCGACCCGGACTTCCCGGCCGCCACGCGTGCGGTGACCTTTCCCAGCGGCGGCGCGAGCCTGCTGGGCGTGCTGCACGTACCGGCCGGCCGGGGACCGCATCCGATAGTCGTGCTCCTGCACGGATTCCCGGGCGACGAACGCAATTTCGATCTCGCGCAGGTGCTGCGCAGGGCGGGCTATGCGTCCCTGGTGTTCCACTATCGCGGCTCGTGGGGCGTCGGCGGCACGTGGTCGTGGGGCCACGTGCTGGAGGACGCGGCGGCGGTCGTGGCCGGGCTGCGCGACCGGAACCTCGCGATCGCCCACCGGCTGGATCCGCGGCAGGTGGTGCTGATCGGCCACAGCCTCGGCGGCTTCGCCGCGCTGATGACCGCGGCGGCGGATCCGTCCATCGCTGCGGTCGCCTCAGCGGCGGCGTTCGATTTCGGTACGGTGTCAGCACTGTGCCGCGCGGACCCGGGCCGCCGCGCGCTCTACACCGAGGCGTTCGACGGCGAACTCGGCCCTCTACGAGGCACCAGCGGGAAGGCGCTCGTCGCCGAGATGGAGGCGGCCGGCGAGGCCTGGCGACTGGCGCGGCTCGCGCCACTGCTGGCCGACCGCCCGGTGCTGCTCATCGGCACCAGCTCCGACACCGTCACCCCGTACGACCTGCATCACGAACCGGTGGTCGCGGCGTATCAGGCGCACCCCATCAAGAGCCTCGAACACCACGTTTTCGCCACCGACCACGCGCTGTCGGACCACCGCGTGACACTGGCACGGACGATCTTGGATTTCCTGGCGCGGCACCTATGAGGGCGACATACCGGCAGGTGCTGCGGCTGGCCCTGGGCACCGCTTCGGCACTGGGGCTCGCGCGGTTCGCGTACGGTCTCCTCCTGCCCGCCATGCGGGAGGATCTCCACTGGTCCTTGGCCGAAGCCGGGGCGATGAACACCGCCAACGGCCTCGGCTACCTGCTCGGCGCTGTGGCAACCGCCGCCATCGCCCGCCGCTGGGGCACCGCTGTCATCTTCCGTTCGGGCATGGTCCTGGTCGCGGTGGCGCTGGCAGGCACCGCGAGCACCGATGACTACCTGGCGCTGCTGGCCGCACGAGCCATGGCAGGCGCGGCGGGAGCAGCCGTGTTCATCGCCGGTGGCGTGATCGCGTCAAGCCTGGCCACCCGTGCTGCCTCCGGCGCGCCCATCGCCGTGTACTTCGCCGGCACCGGGCTGGGCATCGCCTGCAGTGGCGCCACCCTCCCGGCACTGGCCGGTCATTGGCGCCTGGCCTGGGTCGGCTTGGGCCTTGCCGCCGCCCTGGCCGCACTGGTCAGCTGGACCGCCGCGGATATCGGCCAGAAAGAGCCGACCGTCGTCGCCGGCCGGGCACGTCTGCGCCTGCTGTGGCCGATCGCCCTGGCCTACCTGCTGTTCGCCGCGGGCTACATCGCCTACATCACCTTCCTGTCCGCCTACCTCGCCGATCGGCACGCCCCGCTCGTGCAGGTGATGCTCACGTGGACGGCGCTGGGTCTGGCCGTCGTGGCGGCACCCGCGCTGTGGAGCCGCCCAACCCTCCACTGGCCCGGCACTCGGGCCCTGACCTCCCTGCTCGCTGTCCTGGCCGGCAGCGCGGCAGTGGCGCTGATCGCGTCCGCACCGCCGGTCATCCTTGCCTCCGCAATCGTCTACGGGGCGACGTTCATGGGCGTCCCCGCCGCCGTCACCGCACTCATCAAGGCCCACGTCGCACCCGCGGATCGGACCGCCACGCTGTCGGCCTTCACCGCGCTGTTCGCGGCCGGCCAGACCGCCGGCCCCTGGCTGGCCGGGCTTCTGGCCGATCGCACCTCGACCGACGCCACCCTGTTCTGGACCACGATCCTGTGCGCCGCGGCGGCGCTGATCGCTGCGATCGCGGGCCGTTTCACGCCTGTCCGCGGCACCCGGGCCGACTGTGATCACGGCGGGCGCCTGGCAGGGGAGCGCCTGGCGATCAGGGACGTCGCTCCCGGCCGAGGAAGCACGACAGGAGCTGCCTGAAGTCCTGCGGGTGTTCGAGCGCCGGCACGTGCCCGCACCGGCCGAGCACGTGCAGACGGACATCGGCCAGGTGTTCGAGCAGGGGCAGGGCCGCCGTCCCGAGCGGGGTGACCCGGTCCTCGGCGCCGTGGACGAGCAGCACGGGCGCGCGGATCCCCGCCAGCGTTCGCGCCGAGAGGGCGAGGTCGCCGGCCCAGCGTGCCCTGGGTGGAGGGAACAACGACGCGAAGGCGGCCGCCCCCGCTCGCATCGCGGCTGCGCGGACGGCGACGGCCGGCTCGGTCACGAGCGCTTGGTCGAAGACGAGGCGGCTCAACATGTCCCGTGCCCCGAGCGGGCCGGCGGGGGCGGCCCAGACCGCGTCGAGCTCGGCGGACAGCGGCGCCCCTGGGGCGCCCATCGTCGAGACCGCCACGACACGGGTGACCTGCTGGGGACGCGCGGCCGCCAGCGCCAGCGCCACGGCGCCGCCCATGGAGTGGCCCACCACGGCGTAGCGCTCGACGCCGAGAGCGTCCATCAGACCCGCGGCCCGCTCCGTCCACAGCCGGAGCCCGCCCCTGCAGCCCGCCGGGATCGGCGTACGGCCGAACCCTGCCTGGTCAGGCGCCACCAGACGCCAGGACGTGCCCAGCGCCTGTGCCGTTGACGCCCAGGCTCCGGATCCGGTCGTACCGGGTCCGGAGCCGTGCAGCATCAGCACCGCGGGCCCGGTGCCGCACTCCAGGACGTGGACGGGGGAGCCGTCGACGGTGACGGTCCGAAGTGCCGTCACCGGGACAGGCCGGGTGCGCTCATGCCGATGCGGAGCTGACGGACTTCGAGAAGAGCTCCATCATCGCCTTGCCGAACTGCGGCATGTCGGGCCACCCCCGGCAGGAGACGAGGTTGCCGTCCACGACGTCGGGAGCGTCGATGACCGTCGCGCCCGCGTTCTCCATGTCACCGGTGATGGGCGGGAAGCACGCCGTCTTCCGCCCCTTGAGCAGCCCGTACACAGCCGGCACCTGCGCGCCGTGGCACACCAGCGCGATCGGGAGGTCGCGCGCGAAGAAGTGCTCGGTGATGCGCCTGACGTCTGCGTCGACCCGGATCCACTCGGGGGCACGTCCCCCAGGGATGATGAGGGCGTCGTAGCGCTCGACGTCGACCTCGGCCCAGGGCACGTCTACCGGCAGCTTCCGGCCGTTCTTCTCCACGTAGGCGTCGGAGTCGGGGTCGAACTCGTGGATGACCAGCTGAACGTCACGCATCGTCCGTGACGAGACATCAACGTCCCAGCCGCCCTCCTGCACGCGATAGTAGGGATACATGGTGTCGAGCTCCTCGGCGGCGTCGCCGGTCAGGAGCAGCGCTCTGGGCACCTGCTTCTCCTCGCATCCGGTGCGGGTGAGGTGGGATCCGATCCGATCCGATCGGATGGGATTGAGTTAGCATTCCCCGGCCCCGTCCGCCCGTCAAGCCTTTTCCGCTATTCCTTCCGCGGCCTCCGCCTCGTCGAACAGCCGCCGGAACCGCTCGCCGGACCGCAGGATGTGCCGGCGCATGGCGTAGGCGGCGGCGTCGGGGTCACGCGCGGCGATCGCGGCCAGGACCTCTTCGTGCTCGGCCATGGCCAAGTGAGTGACCTGGGCGTCGCGGTGCAGCCGGAACAGGTGCACGTGCGTGTGCAGGCGGGCGAGCGCTTCGCGGATGACCTGGTTCTCCGCGCTCAAGGCGACGAGGTCGTGAAAAGCGGCGTCGCGCAGCCCGAAGGCGCCATAGGCCATGGGCCCCTTGCCCCCCTCCAGCTCCGCCATGTCCTCCAGCATGCGTCGCATGCCGGCCACCTGCTTCGGCGACGCGCGTTCGGCGGATCTGCGCGCCGCCGCCGGCTCGAGGAGCAGGCGGACCTCGAGCATGTCCTCGAATCGGTGACGGGTGATCTGGGGAGGAATGCGATAGCCGGCATGGGGCACCCGCACGACCAGGCCCTCGGCCTCCATGCGGTTCAGAGCGTCTCGGATCGGCGTCTGTGAGACCCCCAGCTCTCGTGCCAGGGCGTCGATCGTGACGCGGGAGCCAGGCTCTATGCGCAGCGACATCATCTGTCCGAGCAGCGCGTCGTACACCTCGTCGGCAAGCCGGCCGCGAGATCTCCCCGGCGGCGTTCCGCCCGTCATGGCCTCAGGGGGCCGCGCGGTCACCGCTTCGTCGTCCATCGTGACGTGAGGTCCTTTCTTGCGTCTTCGGGAACCTGTCGACATCGGTCGCCATACTGCGGGATGTTGACGCTCCCCATCGGATCGTATAGGAAAGGTGACGGATGCCAGCCATCCCTCACTCATCGGGGAACCGTCCGCCATCGCTCCGCTTCGATCAGTTGGAGCTTCATGAGCATGCTCGAAGTCCCATCACGTCGCGGCGTACTCATGACGCCGGTCTGCGGGTCAGCCCCTGCGACAGCCGGCGACACGCCTGAACAACCCGCCAACCGCTCGGCGAAGCACGCAGCAAGGCTCCAGAAGTCCCCGCGCAGAAAGCAGGCAGGAAGATGCGGTATCCCAAGCGAAGAGGACGACTGTCCGTTCCCGGTCGGAAGGCGGGGCTGGCGGCGGCGGCCCTATTAGTGGCCACGACCGCGGTGGCCTGCGGCGGCGGCCAGAACGACAGCGCCCCCAAGGCGCCGGCGACCATCCCGGAGCTCACCAAGGATCCGCTGACCCTCAGCTTCATCTGGTTCGACTGGCCCCCCGCCCACGCGCTGGAAGCCTTCGCGAACGCGGAGTACGCCAAGGAACGGCCGAACGTGACCGTCAAGGTCAAGACCGTGCCGAACGCGAACTGGCACGACGCGATGTTCACCCAGTTCGCCGCGCACAAGACCGACTTCGACATCCCGATCCTGGACTCACAGCACATCGGCGAGGCCGTGACGAACGGCAACATCTTGGACATCACCGACTTCGTCAAGAAGAACATCGACGTCAAGGCGTACAACCCGTATCTCCTGGCGGCCTACGGCCAGTTCCCCCAGGCGGAGACCGGGAAGCGCGACGAGAACGCCAGCCTGTACGGACTGCCGCTGCTCGGCGACACCTGGACGATGATCTACCGTAAGGACCTGATCGGTGACAAGCCACCGCAGACCTGGGACGAGATGATCTCAGTCGCCGAGAAGTGCCAGGCGGACAACCCCGGCGTCAGCGGGCTGGCTTTCCACCAGGCCAACGGCTCCGACGCCGCGGCCGTCACCTACAACACGGTCAACGGCGTCTACGGCGGCAACCTGTGGGACCCCAAGACGCGCAAGATCGACGGCGTACTCAACGACGCCGCGGGCCAGGAGGCGATGGACGTCCTGGTCAACAAGATGAAGCCGCTGACCGCCAAGGGCTCCGGCAACTGGTTCATCGACGAGGTGAACGCGGCGGTCGCCCAGGGCAAGGCGTGCATCGCGTTCAACTGGATCGCCGCGAGCGGCGGCCTGCTCGACCCGAAGCAGTCGACGCTCGGCGCCTCGCGGGAGGAGATTCTCGGCAAGCTGGGTTTCGCCGCCCTGCCGAGTCAGAAGACGAACCTGGTGCCTCTCGGCGGCATGGGGATGCACGTGTCGGCCTATTCCCCCGAGGCGAACCAGGCGGAGGCCCTGAACTTCATGAAGTGGTTCGAGCAGGCCGACATCCAGAAGAAGTGGGCCGCGGCGGGTGGCGTGCCCTCGCGTACGGACGCCCTGGAGTCGCCCGAGTTCCTCAACGCCGCGCCGTTCAACCAGGTGTACACCGACTCGGTGCCGCGGATGCGGGACATGTGGAATGTGCCCGAGTACGCGCGCCTCGTCGACATTGAGAACACCAACGTGAACGCGGCTCTCAACGGCGCGAAGACGCCGAAGGAGGCGCTCGACGACATCGCCAAGGAGCAGCAGAGCGTCCTCGACTCCAGCGCCGGAAAGGGCGGCGGCGGACTGTGAGCGACTCCGCCCCCTTGACGACCGACCACCCCGGGCAGGTGGCGTCCGCGACGCCGCCCGCACCGGGCCGGTCCCGCCGCCTGAGCGACCGCGGGCTCGCTGTGGCCTTCACCTCTCCCGCGCTGCTGCTGTTGCTCGCCATGTCGGTGTTCCCGTTGCTGTGGGCGTTGTACCTGTCCTTCACCGACTACTCGGCCACCCGCGGGGGGCCCGCCCAGTTCCTCTGGTTCGAGAACTACACCGCCATCCTGACGTCGCCGCAGGTCCACCAGAGGGCCCTGACGACGTTGGTCTACGTGGTCGGCGCGGTCACCCTGCAGACCGTGCTCGGCTTCGCCATCGCCTACCTGATCTCACGGCGCACGCACGGGCGCGGACTGCTGACCACCCTGTTCCTGGTCCCGATGATGCTGTCGCCGGTCGTGGTCGGGCTGTTCTGGCGATTCATGCTCGACGCGCAGTTCGGCGTGATCAACAGCATGCTCGGCTCGCTCGGCCTGGGGCAGGTGGAGTGGCTCACCGGGCAGCGAACGGCACTGATCTCCCTGATCCTGGTCGACACCTGGCAATGGACGCCGTTCATCATGCTCATCGCGCTCGCGGGCCTCACCGCGGTTCCCAGGTACTTGTACGAGGCCGCCTCGATCGATCGGGCGTCCGAGTGGTTCCGGTTCCGCACCATCACTCTTCCGCTGGTGTGGCCGCTGCTCCTCATCGCCGTGCTGTTCAGGGCCATCGAGGCCTTCCGGCTGTTCGACCTCGTCTACATCCTCACCAGCGGAGGTCCGGGGGTCTCCACCGAGACGTTGTCGTTCCACGTCTACAAGGTCGCGTTCCTGGGCTTCAACACCGGAACCGCCTCGGCGTACGGGATCCTGATGGTCCTCGTCGTCATCGTCCTCACGCAGCTCTACCTGCGCTACTTGAACAAGCTCAAGGAGGACTGATGGCAGTCTCCGTCGACGAGGCCGTGGGCACACGTCCTGCCCGGGATCGCACGCCGCTCGCGCGCCGCTTCGGCGGCCGGGGCCGCGCCGTGCTGGAGGTCGCGCTGCTGGCCGTGCTGGCCGTCGTGATGCTCTTTCCGGTGCTGTGGATGATCGAGACGTCCATCAAGGAGAACCGGGACGTCTACGCCATCCCGGCCAAGTTCTTCGACTTCAAGGTCACCATGGACCATTTCAAGGACGTGTTCGTCGCCTCCGGCGGCGGTCGCTCGACCTTGTCCGTCTCGTTCCTCAACTCCGTCGTGGTCGCCGGGGCCTCCACGGCGCTGGCCACCGTGCTGGGGGTTCCGGCGGCCTGGGCCTACTCACGCTTCGCCGTGAAGGCCAAGAAGGACCAGCTGTTCTTCATCCTGTCCACCCGCTTCATGCCGCCCGTGGTGGTCGTGATCCCGATCTTTCTCATGTACCGCCAGGTCGGGCTCATCGACACCAAGCTCGGCCTGATCCTCATCTACGCCGCGTTCAACGTCCCGTTCACGATCTGGATGATGAAGGGGTTCGTCGACGAGGTGCCCGCGGAGTACGAGGATGCCGCCATGCTCGACGGCTACACCCGCCTGCAGGCGTTCTGGCGATTCACCCTTCCCCTGCTCCTGCCCGGCATCGCCGCGACGGCGGTCTTCGCCCTCATCTTCTCGTGGAACGAGTTCGTGTTCGCCATCTTCCTCACCTCCAGCGACAGCGTGCGGACGGCCCCGCCCGCCATAGCCGGCCTCATCGGCGGAACCACCGTGGACTGGGGTCTGGTGGCCGCCGCCTCCGTGGTGTTCGCCCTGCCGGTGCTCGTCTTCGCCTACCTGGTGCGCAAGCACCTCGTCGCCGGTGTGACGCTCGGGGCGGTGCGACGCTGATGGCGGGCATCGAGGTGAGCGCCCTGCACAAGCGCTACCCGGACGGGACGGTGGCGGTCGATCACGTGGACCTGTCCATCCGCGACGGCGAGCTGTTCGTGATGCTCGGCCCTTCGGGCTGCGGCAAGACGACCACGCTGCGGGCCATAGCCGGCCTGGAGAGGCAGACGACGGGCGACATCCGCATCGGCGACACGCTGGTCAACGACCTGCCGCCCGCCGAGCGCGACATCGCCATGGTGTTCCAGTTCTACGCTCTCTACCCGCACCTGAGAACCCGCGACAACCTGGCGTTCCCCCTGCGGGCCGAAGGACTGCCCAAGGCGGAGGTGCGCGAGCGCGTCGACGAGGCCGCCCGGCTGATGCGGCTCGGTCCGCTCCTGGACCGCCGGCCGCGCCGGCTGTCCGGCGGGGAGCAGCAGCGCGTCGCGCTCGCCCGCGCTCTGGTACGACGACCGCGCGCATTCCTCATGGACGAACCTCTCACCAATCTGGACGCGGAGCTGAGGGCGGACATGCGCACGGAGATCAAGCACCTGCAGGGGGAGCTGGGGACGACGATGGTCTACGTCACCCACGACCAGGTCGAGGCCATGTCGCTCGGTCACAGGATCGCCATACTCAACAAGGGCCGCGTCGAGCAGATCGGCACGCCGCTGGAAGTCTACGACCGTCCGGCGAGTCTCTTCTGCGCCGCGTTCATCGGCTCCCCGCCGATGAACCTGATCGAGGTGGAGGTGGCCGACGGGAAGCTGCGCAGCAAGGACGGACTGGTCTTCACGCCACCGCCAGGCCTGCCGCGCGACCGCCGTCTGGTCGCGGGCGTCCGGCCGGAGGCGCTGGAAGTCACAGAACCAGGGGCGGAACGTTCGGTTCCGGCCCGCCTGATCTCGGCGGAGTGGCTCGGCGACGAGATCATCTACGTGGTCGACCACGGCGGCCGGCGGGACGTACGGGTTCGGATGCCACCGACCGTCCGTTTCGCCGCTGACGCACCGGTCGGGCTGCGGCACCTCGGCGGGACCCCGGCGGTCTACGACGTGAGCACGGAAGAGCTGGTGGCCTGATGGGAACCGTGGCAGCGCACGGGCTGCGCAAGTCCTTCGGCAAAGTCCAGGCCCTGGACGGGGTGACGCTGGACGTGCCGGACGGATCGTTCTTCGTCGTGCTCGGGCCCTCCGGGGCGGGCAAGACGACGACCCTGCGAGCGATCGCCGGCCTGGAGAAGCTCGACGCCGGGTCGGTGCGTCTGGACGGGAGGGACGCGACCGGTGACGCCCCGGCCGCGCGCGACCTGGCCATGGTCTTCCAGAACTACGCCCTCTACCCGCGGCACACGGCGTACGAGAACATCGCGTCGCCGCTGCGGGCACGCCGCCGTTCCGCGAGCGAGATCGCCGCCGCCGTCGAGCGGATCTCGAGCCTGCTGCACATCGAACGTCTGCTGCAGCGTCGTCCGGCGCAGTTGTCCGGCGGTGAGATGCAGCGTGTCGCCCTGGCCCGGGCGCTGGTACGTACCCCACGCGCGTTTCTCATGGACGAGCCGCTGACCAACCTCGATCTCAAGCTCCGCGTCGAGATGCGCACCGAGCTCGCCCGCATCCACCGGAGCCTCGGAGCGACCTTCGTCTACGTGACCAACGACCAGGTCGAGGCCCTGTCCATGGCCGACCAGGTCGCGGTACTCAAGGAGGGGAAGGTGCAACAGGCCGGAACGCCGACCGAGGTGTACGAGCGTCCGGCCAATCAGTGGGTCGCGGGATTCGTGGGGAGCCCGCCGATCAGCCTGCTTCCCTGCCACGCCGAGGGAGACCGTCTGATCGGGGCGGAAGGCTGGACGCTGCCGCGGCCCCGCTGGACCACGGCTGAGGACGGTCGTCCGCTGCTGCTGGGCCTGCGCGCGGAGGACCTGTCCGTCGAGCGGCGTGGGGACGCGTCGTTGTCAGGTGAGCTCTACGGCCTTGAGCCGCTCGGTGACCGGACGGTGGTCGACGTCCGAGTGGGGACGGAGATCCTCAAGGTCAAGGCACGAGCCACTGTCACCGGTACGCCGGGCGAGCGGCTGCTTGTCACGGTCGACCTGGACCGTGCGCACCTGTTCGACGCGGGCACCGGGCTGGCGCTGTCCGAGGCCGGGCGGTAGTCACGCCGGACAGCACCAGGAACATCACAGGAGGCGACGCAATGAGTGACCCGATGAACGTCCTGGCCCCCGAGCACCGGCGGCTCCGGATCGGCGACGCCTGGCGCGACGCCGCAGGCGGAGCCACCTTCGCCGTCGAGGACCCGGCCACGGGCAAGACCATCGCCGAGGTGGCGGACGCCGGCGTCGCCGACGGGCTCGCCGCTCTGGACGCGGCCGACGAGGCGATGGCGGAGTGGGCGGCGACCCCGCCGCGAGAACGGTCGGAACTGTTGACCGCGACGTACCGGGCACTGACCGAGCGATCCGAGGAGGTCGCCCGCCTGATAACGCTCGAAATGGGCAAGCCGCTCGCCGAGGCCAGGGGAGAGGTGGCCTACGGCGCCGGGTTCTTCCGCTGGTTCGCCGAGGAGGCGGTGCGCGTCGAGGGACGCTACAGCACCGCTCCCGCTGGGGGATATCGCATCCTCACCGTGCCGAAGCCGGTCGGACCGTGCGTCTTCGTGACACCCTGGAATTTCCCGTTGGCCATGGGCGCCCGCAAGATCGCTCCTGCGCTGGCGGCGGGCTGCACGACGATCACCAAGCCGGCGGCCCAGACGCCGCTCACCATGCTGTTGCTGGCCCGCATCATGGAAGAGGCCGGAGTCCCCCCGGGCGTCGTCAACGTCGTGACGACCAAGCGTGCCGGCGAGGTGGTCTCAGCACTGCTG
This sequence comes from Nonomuraea sp. CA-218870, assembly GCF_050936535.1. NCBI lineage: Bacteria > Bacillati > Actinomycetota > Actinomycetes > Streptosporangiales > Streptosporangiaceae > Nonomuraea > Nonomuraea sp. CA-218870. Next base: position 3,113,484 of record NZ_JBNJMN010000001.1, read on the forward strand.
GCCGACCGCCGGACCCGCAAGCTCTCGTTCACCGGGTCGACCGAGGTCGGGCGCGTGCTCCTCCGGCAGGCGGCGGACAACGTGCTGCGCACCTCCATGGAGCTGGGCGGCAACGCCGCCTTGATCGTGTGCGCCGACGCGGACCTGGACGCCGCGCTCGACGGTGCCATGGTGGCCAAGATGCGCAACATCGGGGAATCCTGCATCGCGGCCAATCGCATCTACGTCGAGGAGCCGGTACGCGAGGAGTTCACGGCGCGCTTCGCCGAGCGGATGGGCGCGCTCTCGGTGGGCCATGGTCTCGACGACGGCGTGGACGTCGGGGCGTTGATCGACGAGGCGTCGGTCACCAAGATCGACAAGCTCGTCGCCGACGCGGTCGATCGCGGCGCCCGGGTCCTGGTGGGCGGCGAGCGTCCGGATGGGCCGGGGTACTTCTACCCGCCTACGGTCCTCGCCGACGTGCCCGAGGACGCGCGGATGCTGCAGACGGAGATCTTCGGCCCGGTGGCGCCGATCATCTCGTTCACGTCCGACGACGAGGTGATGGCGAAGGCCAACGACACCGATCACGGCCTCGTCGGATACGTCTTCACCCGTGACCTCCAGCGGGCGCTCCGGTTCACCGAGGGGCTGGAGACGGGGATGGTCGGCGTCAACCGTGGCCTGATCTCGGACCCGTCAGCTCCGTTCGGAGGCGTGAAGCAGTCCGGGATCGGCAAGGAGGGGTCGCACGAGGGCATCCATGAGTACCTCGACCTCACCTACGCGGCGATCGACCTGCCGTGAGCGGCCCGCTGCTCCAGGCGCCAGCACATCACCGCCGACGTTCCAGAGAGGCACTGACATGCTTGAGACCGTCCGCGGGCCACGCCAGCTGATCGTGGGCGAAGGGGTCGCGCAGAACATCCCACGAGTGGTGGCCGAGTGTGGCTCGCGCGTCCTCGTCGTGACCGACCGGGTTCTTCTGGGGCAGCCGGGCGTGGCCGAGATCGTGGCCACCGTGCGGGAGAAGGTCGAAGCCGTCGAGGTGTTCGCCGACGCGACCCCTGACGTGCCACTCGCCGATGTCGCCCTGGCCGTCTCGGCCGCCGCGGACGTGGACGCCGACGTCATTCTCGCCATCGGCGGTGGCACGGTGATCGACCTCGCCAAGATCGTCGGCGTCATCCGGTGCCATGGCGGGACGCCGCGCGACTTCTACGGCGAGTCGAAGGTGCCGGGGCCGACGATTCCTCTCGTCGCGGTCCCGACGACGTCGGGCACCGGCTCCGAGCTCACGCCCGTCTCGGTGTTGACCGACCCTGACCGCGAGCTGAAGGTGGGGGTCTCCAGCGTCCACATCGTGCCCGACTTCGCCATCGTCGACCCCGAGCTCACCTACACCTGCCCCGCGACCGTCACCGCCCACTCCGGCATCGACGCGTTCTGTCACGCGGTGGAGAGCTACACCGCGCGGCCCCGGGCCCACGGACCGCGCGACCCGGTGGAGCAGGTCTTCCTCGGCCGCAACTCGATCACCGATCACTACGCGCTCCTGGCAGCGGAGCGGATCGCCCGCAGCCTGCCCCATGTCGTCAGGGACGGAGGCGACAAGGACGCGCGCGCGGACATGTCCTATGGGTCCATGCTGGCCGGGCTCGCGTTCTCCCACGCGGGCAACGCGGCTCCGCACGCCCTCCAGTACCCCATCGGCGCGGCCACCCACACACCGCACGGCCTGGGCGTCGGGCTGCTGCTGCCCTACGCGCTGGACGCGGCCAGGGAGGCCATCGGCGACCGGCTGGCCATCCTCGCCGAGGTGTGCGGGCTCGATGTGACCGGCGCCTCGGACGCCGAGGCCGCGGATATGTTCCTCACCTGGCTCGACGGGCTCCTGGCCGACATCGGCATCCCTGCGACCTTGGCGGACATCGGCGTGGCACGCGCCGACCTCCCGCGCTTCGCGGAGATGGCCGGTGGTGTCACCCGCTTGATCCAGAACCATCCGGGCCCGACCGACACCGCCAGCCTGACCGCGATCCTCGAAGCGGCCTGGCTCGGGGACCGAACCCGACACGTCCTGATTTCGGAGCAGAAATAGTGACGGGCCTTTAATAGACGACGAGTTCGCTGCCATCCCTGGGTATCGGAAATTATCGGCTACGCCGTAATAGGAGCCGCCCATTCCCCGGGCGGCAGGCGCCCGGGGCCTCCTCGGGCCGGTGGGCCGTGCCCCACCCGCCTGATGGCACTGGTTGGCACCGCCGCGGTGGCACCGAGGTCGGCGTCAACGGTGCCGCCGCGGCTCGGACGGCCGAGCAGACGGGCGGGACGTTCTGGGGGAGAAGGGCACGGCGGTGGCCTGGTTCGCGGTGGCTCCCGCGGGCCGCCGCGACTCGCCTGGCAAGCCGAATTAAAGGGGCCGGCCTCTGAGGGCACAAGGGGAAACCGGTGGCAATTTATGTAACTTTCAGATAGCTGGCGCCGGAATGTCCGCTGAAATGCGGGGATTTCGGCGATGCCAACTCGTTACGAATGTGTGGGGTGCGCATGCGTAACTCGCGTGTTACAAACTCAATTAATTGATCTCAAAGATAAACAAAGGGGCGGGTGGTACTCATGACGTACAGGCCGCCCAGCCGTGCTTCGGGCGGCGCTCCGCCGGCGGGTTCCGCCGCGCTGCGCCGGGCGAACCTCTCGCTGGTGCTGCGCGAGCTGCGCGACCACAAGTCGCTGTCCCGCGCCCACATCGCCGAGGCGACCGGGCTGCACCGGGCCACCGTGTCCAACCTCATGGCCGAGCTCCTCGAACGGCGTCTGGTACGCGAGGTCGGCGTCGAGCACGTCGGCGCGGTCGGCCGCCCCAGACGGGCGGTCGCGCTGCACGGCGCGCACGTCGGCGCCCTCGGCATGGAGATCAACGTCGACTACATCGCGGTCCACGGCACCGACCTCAGCGGCCGGATCCTGGTCGAGCGCCGGGTCGTCTACGACTGCTGGGCCCGCTGCGCGTGCCCGTGCGGGTGGACAACGACGCGAACCTCGCCGCGCTGGCCGAATACACCTCCGGCGTCGCCGCCGGCACGCCGTACCTGGTCTACCTCACCGGCGAGGTCGGGGTCGGCGGCGGCATCATCCTGGGCGGCGAGCTCCTGCGCGGCGCGGACGGATTCTCCGGCGAGGTCGGGCATCTGCAGGTGGACCCGAACGGCGCCCAGTGCGGCTGCGGCCGCATCGGGTGCTGGGAGACCAAGGTCGGCCTGGCCGCGCTCGTCGGCGCGGCCATGCCCGAGCAGGCCTACGGGCTGCCCGGCATGCCGGTGCCCGACCCCGGCGAACGGGTCGCCGACCTCGCCAGGGGCCTGGCCTCCGGCGACCGGCGCATGACGACCGCGGTGGCGCAGGTCGGCAAGTGGCTCGGGCTCGGCGGCTCGATCCTGGCCAACCTGTTCAACCCGCGCGTGATCGTCATCGGCGGCTACTTCGCCTCGCTGGCGCAGTGGCTGCTGCCGCACGCGCAGGATCAGCTGCAACGGCTCGTGGTGGCCGCTCCCGCCGCCCAGTGCCGGTTCGTCGCCTCCACTCTCGGCTTCGGCGCCGCCTCCCGCGGCGCCGCCAGCATGGTGGTCAGCGACACCATCGACGACCCGGCGACGATCATGGATACATCGCCCCGGCCGGTACCTCACTGACGGCCCTCCCATGCCTGGAGACGGCACCCTCCAGCACCCCGCACCATCCGTTACCACCAAGTGGCAACAGCGCGGCGGCGCGCGCCTTTGCCTGACGTCCCCCCGGTCAGGAAGGGTTTTCCATGTCACCACGTCATCGAACGTGGGCCAGGCTGCTCAACGCGGTCCTGCCAGCACGCGGACGGCGCCCGAGGCGCCGGACCGCGACGACGATGGCCCTGGCCCTCGTCGTCCCCTTCGTCACCCTCCTCGCGACGCCCGTGAGCGCCGAGGCCGCCATGGCGGCCGAGCCCGCGTTCAAGGTGCTCGTCTTCTCGAAGACGACAGGCTTCCGGCACGACTCGATCCCCGAGGGCATCGCGGCCGTGCAGAAGCTCGGCCAGGAGAACAACTTCGCGGTCGACACCACCGAGGACAGCGCGCTGTTCACGGACCAGAACCTGGCCCAGTACCAGGCCGTGGTCTTCATGTCCACGACCGGTGACCCGCTGGGCACGCAGGACCAGAAGGACGCCTTCCAGCGCTACATCCAGAACGGCGGCGGTTTCGTCGGCGTCCACGCCGCCGCCGACACCGGCTACGACTGGGCCTGGTACGGCAAGCTGGTCGGGGCGTACTTCAAGTCGCACCCGGCGATCCAGCAGGCCACGGTCAAGGTCGAGGATCCGGCGCACCCGTCCACGAAGGACCTGCCGGCGACCTGGACCCGTACCGACGAGTGGTACGACTACCAGGCCAACCCGCGCGGCGCGGTCCACGTGCTGACGTCGATGGACGAGAAGTCCTACACCGGCGCCACGATGGGCGCCGACCACCCGAACACCTGGTGCCACGACTACGACGGCGGCCGTTCCTGGTACACCGGGCTCGGCCACCTCAAGGAGAACTTCAGCGAGCCCAACTTCCTGAAGCTGCTCCTCGGCGGCATCCAGACCGCCGCCGGGGCTGTCGGGGCCGACTGCTCGGCCTCGCAGAGCAGCAGCTTCGAGAAGGTCACGCTCGACGACAACACCTCGAACCCGATGATGGTGGACGTCGCCAAGGACGGCCGGGTCTTCTACATCGACCGGCTCGGCGATGTCAAGATCATCAAGCCGTCCGGCGGCACGGTGACGGCGGCGAAGCTGAACGTCTTCACCGCCAACGAGAGCGGCCTGCTCGGGCTCACGCTCGACCCCGGCTTCGACACCAACCACTGGGCGTACCTGTACTACTCGCCCGCCGGGACGAACGTCGACCGGCTGAGCAGGTTCACCGTCACCGGCGACACCCTGGACCTGGCGAGCGAGACGCGGATCCTCGACGTCCCGGTCCAGCGGGCCGAGTGCTGCCATCACGGCGGCGGCATGGTGATGGACCCCAGGACCGGCGATCTGTGGCTGGGCACGGGCGACAACACCAACCCGTTCGCCTCCGACGGCTACACGCCGATCGACGAGCGGTCCGGCCGCGCCGGCTGGGACGCCCAGCGCACCTCGGGCAACACCAACAGCCTCAGCGGCAAGCTGCTGCGGATCCACCCCGAACCCGACGGCACCTACACCATCCCGTCCGGCAACCTCTTCCCGCCGGGCACGGAGAAGACCAGGCCGGAGATCTACGGCATGGGCTTCCGCAATCCGTTCCGCATCGGCCTCGACCCGAAGACGGGCCACATCATGCTCGGCGAGTACGGCCCCGACGCCAACTCGGCGAGCGCCACCCGGGGCCCGCAGAACACCGTCGAGTGGAACCTCGTCTCCGAGCCCGGCAACTACGGCTGGCCCTACTGCGTCGGCGACAACACCCCGTACATCGACTACGACTTCGCCACCCAGCAGTCGGGGGCGCCGTTCGACTGCGCCGCGCCGGTCAACGAGTCCCCGAACAACGACGGCCTCACCGGCCTGCCCACGATGGTGCCCGCGACGGTCTGGTACCACTACGCGGCCGACCCGCAGAACTTCCCGGAGCTGAGGGGCGGCGCGCCGATGGGCGGCCCGGTCTACCGCGCCGACCCGGACCTGCAGTCGGACGTGAAGTGGCCGGAGTACTGGGACGGCAAGGCCGTGTTCGGCGAGTGGAACAACGACCAGGTGTGGTCGTTCCAGCTCGACGAGAGCGGCGCCGAGCTCGTGGAGATGAACCGCATCCTCGGCTCCCTGTCGTTCAAGAAGCCGATGGACATGAAGTTCGGCCCCGACGGCGCGCTGTACATGATCGAGTGGGGCTCCGGCTTCGGCGGCGACAACGCCGACTCCGGCATCTACCGGATCGATTACATCAAGGGCACCCGCCCGCCGATCGCCCGCGCCACGGCGGACAAGACGGACGGGCCGCTGCCACTGGCCGTCACGTTCTCCAGCGAGGGCAGCCGGGACCCGGACGGCGAGCCGCTCACGTTCGCGTGGGACCTCGACGGCGACGGCGACACCGACTCCACCGACCCCAACCCCTCCTACACCTACGAGGAGGGCGGCGACTACAACGTGGTCCTGACCGTCACGACCCCCGGCGGCAAGACCGCCACCGCCGGCGTCGAGATCAACGCGGGCAACACCCGTCCCACCGTCACGGTGGACCTCCCGCCGAACGGCGCCTTCTTCGAGTTCGGCGACCAGGTGAAGTTCAAGGTGACCGCCACCGACCCCGAGGACGGCACGATCGACTGCGACAAGGTGCGCATCCAGGCGATCCTCGGTCACGAGAGCCACGGCCACCCGCTCGACCAGCACACGGGCTGTGAGGGCACCCTGCAGACCCAGCAGGCCGGCCACGGCGAGTACGACAACCTCTTCTACGTGGTCGAGGCCAGCTACACCGACGAGGGAGCCAACGGCGCCAAGCCCCTGACCGGGCGGGGCGAGACCCTCCTGCAGCCCAAGCGCAAGCAGGCCGAGCACTTCACGCAGACCGGCCGGGTGGCCGACGGCGTGGGCACCGACGCCGCGGGTGTCCAGGCCGAGGCGACGAGCGACCCGCAGGGCGGCAATCAGCACATCGGGTTCGTCCAGGACGGCGACTGGTGGTCGTTCGACCCGGTGAACCTGTCGAACGTCACCGCGATCCGGCTCCGTGCCTCCTCGGGCGGCGCCGGCGGCACCGTCCAGGTCAGGGCGGGTCACCCCGAGACCGGCACGCCGGTCGGCTCGGCCGAGGTGACGCCCACCGGCGGCTGGCAGACGTTCACCGACGTCACGCTCGACGTGACCGGCGCGCCGTCGGAGAGCGGACCGCTGTACTTCGTCGTACGCAAGCCGGCGAGCGCGGCGAACGACGCCTACCTGGCGAACGTCAACTGGGTCGACTTCGTCGGCAAGGGCGCCACGGACAACCAGCGTCCGGTCGTGACCGCGACGGCGACGCCGGCGGCGGGCGTCGCCCCGCTGACGGTCGACTTCAAGGCGACGGCCACCGACCCGGAAGGCGACCCGATCACCTACACGTGGAACTTCGGCGTGAACGGCGCGCCGGAGCCCACCACGGCCGAGGCGAGCCACACCTACACCGCGCCGGGCACCTACACGGCCGTGGTGACCGTGTCCGACGACAAGGGCGCGTCGGCCACCGCGCAGGTCCAGGTCAAGGTGGACGCGCCGGCCGCGGTGTGCTTCTCCGGCCGTTCCGACGACTTCCCGGGCGACCGGCTCGACCGGGACCGCTGGTCGGTCGTCAGGGAGAACCAGGACCTCAGGGTCGCCGACGGCAAGCTGGTGATCCCGACCTCGACCACCGACATCTACAGCGCGGGCGGCAACACGCCGAACATCGTGGTGCAGCCGGCGCCGTCGGGCGCCTGGACCGCCACCGCCAAGCTCACGCTGGACGCGCGGGACGCGTACCAGCAGGCAGGTTTGATCATCTACGGCGACGACGACAACTACGCCAAGATGGTGCTCCAGGCGCGCTCCACCTCGGGTCCGAACCACGCCGACCGCATCTTCCAGTTCATCCGGGAGGAGAACGGCAGCCCCAACGAGGTGGCGCAGAGCAACACGGCCACTCTCGGGGACGCCTACCCCGACACCGTGTACGTGCGGTTCGTCAGCGACGGAACGAACATCACCGCCCACTACTCCGCCGACGGCACCACGTTCACCGCGATGCCGCAGACCAAGCCGCTCGCCGGGATCACCGACCCGAAGATCGGCATGATCTCGCTGGCGGGGGCCGACCACCCGGTGGTGGACGCGTCCTTCGACTGGTTCCACATCACGCCGGACGACAGCGCGACCGGGCCGGACCCGGACGACGAGTTCGACGGCACCGCGCTCGACGCCTGCCGCTGGACCGCGATCGTGCGCCCCGACGCCACGGCGGTGCGCGTGAGCGACGGCAAGCTGGAGCTCGACACCACGACCGGTGACATCTACGGGACCGACAACACCGGCCCGAAGAACCTCATCCTGCAGCCGACCCCGAGCGGCGACTGGACGCTGGAGACCAAGGTGGACGCCTCGGCACTCAACGAGCGGTACCAGCAGGGCGGCCTCATGGTGTACACCGGCGACGACGACTACGTGAAGCTCGACTTCCTCACCACCAACGCGGCCGGGTCGACAGTGACGCGGAGCATCGAGCTGCGCAGCGAGGTCGGCGGCACCGTGCAGAACCCGCAGCCGCAGGTGAACAACCTCACCACCGGCATCTGGTGGCTGCGGCTCAAGAAGGAGGGCGACGCCTACTCCGGGTCCTACTCCGCCGACGGCGAGACCTGGACGGAGCTGTCCGCCGCGGTGCGGAACAGCGCCGTGGCGACCGACGCCAAGGTCGGCGTCTACACGATCGGCACCGACCAGTCGGCGTCGAAGAAGGTCACGTTCGACTACTTCCGCCTCGCCAGGGCGGCGGCCGTCGACCTGACGGTCTCCGCCTCGTCCCGCTGCATCGGCACCTCGGCGTACGTGGCGGTCACGGCCGTCAACGGCTCCGACGTGCCGGTGACGGTGACGCTGACCACCCCGTTCGGCTTGAAGACCGTGGCCGACGTGGCACCGGGCAAGCAGGCGTACCAGTCCTTCAACAGCCGGGCCGGGCAGATCGACGCCGGCGCGGTGACCGTGAAGGGAGTCGCGACGATCGGCGGCGAGCAGGTCACCTCGTCGTACGACGCCGGCTACCCGGCGCTCAGCTGCCGCTGATCGCGTCCCGGCAGAACCGGGGCCGGCCGATCGGCCGGCCGGCCCCGCCCCCCAGCAAGGGAGCGAAGACATGAGAATCAACAGGACCACGCGACTGCTCGCCGCGGCGGTGCTCGGCGTCGCGCTCGCGGGCGTCGGCGTGGCCGGTCCCGCGGTGGCGGACGACGACCCCGAGCAGGGCATCGACGTCACGGTGACGATCGAGCCCGGCACCACTACGGGCCAGGTGTCCATGACCGTCGCCGACAACGGCGGCGTGTCCCTTCAGGAGGACGGCTCCAACGCCGCCGCCCGCCAGTTCGTCGGCACCCTGCCGACGGTCACGGTGACCGACACCCGCCGGCCCGAGGAGATCCCTGCCGGCGACTTCTGGGCGGTTGTCGGCCAGGCCGGCGAGTTCACCGCGACGAGCGGCTCCACGCCGCCCATCGGCTCGCAGTACCTGGGCTGGCGGCCGCGCCTGCTGACCGACTCCTCCTCCGGGGCGGTGGAGGCCGGTGAGCCCGTCTCCAGCGTCATCTCCGACGGCTCGGGAGCGCCGGCCGTCGGTCTGCAGGGCCAGGAACTGCTGGTGTCGACGGCGAACTCCGCCGACGAGATCGGCACCTGGCAGGTCAACGCCGACCTCGCGCTGCGCACCCCCGCCGGCGTCGCCGCCGGCGAGTACCACTCGACCCTCACGCTTTCGCTGTTCAACCAGTCCTGAACCTTCACCTGGTCCTGAACCGGAGGCAGGACGCCATCGTCCGCTCCGGCCGTCCGGGGCCCGCGCCCGGCGCGGGCCCCGGACGGCCACGACGCGACTGGAGACCTCTGTTGACCGCAAGCCGCCCGCGAGGCGTCCTCGCCCGCCTCGCCGTCCTCCCCGCTCTCGGCGTCGCGCTGCTGGCCGCCATGGTGGCGTTCGCCACCCCGTCCGGCGCCGACACCACCTGGTCGGTCGTGCCCGCCGACGCCGGCGGTCCCGACGGCCGCAGCGTCATCGACCTCGAACTCGCCGGCGGCCAGCAGGTCGTCGAGCACGTGGCGGTCATCAACCGCTCCACCGAACCGGTGGACTTCACGATCGACGCCAACGACGGCTACCTGACCTCCAAGGGCTATTTCGACATGCGGCCCTCCGACGCCGAGCCCACCGACGGCGGTGCCTGGATCACGGTCCCCGAGAAGGTGACCATCGCCGCCGGGGCCACGTCCGTCGTTCCCGTGGCGGTGTCGATCCCCCGGAACGCGACGCCGGGGGACCACCCCGCGGGCGTGACCGCGTCCCTGGAGACCGTCTCCGGCCAGGTACGGGTCCAGAACCGGGTGGGCGTCCGCCTGAACATCCGCGTCACCGGCGACTACGTGGCCAAGGTGGCCGTGACCGGCGTGCGGGCCGAGTACGTGGGCTCGTGGAACCCGTTCGCCGCCGGATCCGTCGAAGTGACCTACACCGTGGCCAACGAGGGCAACGTCCGGCTGGTCACGGACAACCAGGTGCTGACGTCCACGCTCGTGGGGGAGAGCGGCTGGAACGACCCGTCCGCGGCCAGGGCCAGGGAGCTCATGCCGGGCGGCAGCCGCACGTTCGCCGCCCGGGTGCCCGGCGCGTGGCCGCTGGGACCCATCGGCACGACCGTCATGGCGCTCCCCTCGCCCGCGGGCGAGCCGCTTCCCGGCGTCGCCGCCCAGCGGTCAGCGGTCGGCACCACGGTGTGGGCGCTGCCCTGGCCGCAGCTCGGCTCCGTCGCCCTCCTCGTCCTCGCCTTCTTCGCCATCCGGCTGAACGCCGCCAGGCGCCGCAGGCGCATCGACAAACTGATCATGCTGGCCCGCCAGGGCGCGTCCCAGGAGGCGTGAGCGCCCTCGGCAACCGCCCCAGGAGGTGGCCACCATCAACCGACCCAGGCAACCGGCCCCGGACCGGCCCGCGACCCGGGGCCGCGTGCTCGCCCTCGCGTCCGCGTTCGCGCTCGGCGCGCTCGTCGCCGGCGGCGTGGTGTTCGGCGTGACCCGGCCGAGCTCGATCGAGCAGGCGGCCGACGGCCTCCGCGCCGAGTCCGCGCTGCGCGACCGGACACAGATCAGGACCCTGACGGAGCTGGCCCGCGGCACGCGGACCCGGCTGATCCCCGTGCTCGACGGGCTCGCCCTGGCCCTGCCCGGCGACGGCGCCGCGGGACCTGTCGCGGTGACCGCCGCCGACGACGAGAAGTGGCGGCAGGCCGCCGCCACGGCCGTCCAGGGCTTCGCCGACCCGCCGTCCGGCGAGACCGCCACCAACGTGGCGCGGTCGTGCCTCGCCTCCGCCGTGCGGCAGTTCGCCACGGCCGTCGACACCTACACGATGGCGCGGGACCTCACAGGTCCGGCCCGCGCCGCCGCACTCGACCTGGCCGCACGGCAACGCGCCGACGCGCTCTTCACCTGGTCGATCGGGGCCACCGCCCTCGACGCCGTGAACGTCGACGCCGGCCACGGCCACCAGCACGTGTTCCTGCCCATATCACCCGGCGAAGGGGCGCTCACCCCCGACACCGAACCCGAGGGGAGCCACCAGTGAAAAAGGCACCGGCATACGTCCTCACCGTCCTGCTCGCCGGGCTTGCGCTGGTGCTCGGCGCACCGGCCGCCGCGGCCCACGGCGGGCCGATCAAGCTGGAGGTGACAGGAGACGGCGCCGACAACGTCAACGTGCTGGTGACGTACAAGAAGGACGGCCACCCCGTCACGGAGATCGTCGCGGCGACGCTGAAGGCGACCTCGGCCGACGGCCGGTCCTTCGGGCCGGTGCCGCTCAGATCGGCGCCCGAGGGCCAGAACCTCTACCACTCCGCCGAGCCGCTGCCGAGCGGGGAGTGGCGGGTCACCGTGACCGCGACCGAACCGTCCAAGGCGAAGGCGACGGTGCGGGTGAAAGCGGGCGTGGTCGCCGCCACGCCCGCCGTTGTGGCCCTGCCCGAACCGGACCAGCCGACGGCCCCCGCCCGGAACGGGGCCGCCGCGGCGACGACCGCGGGGGACGACGGCGCGACGGGGACGCCCCTCAAGATCGGCGTCATCGTCCTCGCGGCGCTGGCCGCCGTCGCGGCCTGGATCCTCTTCGCCCGGCGCCACACCCGCGCGGGCGCTGGACACTGACGCCGACTTCGGTGTGTCCCAGGTGGGGTGGAGGCCGGGGCGGGCTGTCGACGTAGGGGATCTTCTTCTCGCCGACTCGTACGAGATCTCACTGTGATCTTGACGGGCCCGATGTCAGAGAAACTCACCCTGTGACGCGAGGAGTGGCGTGCGCACGCAGCAGCCCGACCAGATCGACGGGGACACCGCCGAACGCGGACTGGCCTACGCGCCGGAGATCAGAACCATCGCCACAAGATCGCCCAGGCGGTCACCCCGTCCGCGCGGACCGTCTACGTCGACAACGACCCCAGCGTGCTGCCGCAGGCCCAGGCGTTGATCACCGGTGATGACCGGACCCGGTACATCCAGGCCGGCGTCCGCGCCCGGACGGAGGAGGAGATCGCCCGCTTCTTCGACCAGCCGGACTGGGAACTGCTGCCGCCGGGCATGGTCGATGTTGGCGGTGTGGCCCGTAAACGCTGAAGGCCGCTTTCTCGGACTGATCCGACTCTGGACGAAGATCAAATCTGTGTGGCACCCGGCCTGAGTGCCCATCTGGTGCGATGCGCCTCTTCTCAATCGGCCCAGGGTGTGCAACTATCCTTCCAATCACTCGCAATTGGAAGGATAGTTGCGATGCAAGATCGGGCGATCCCAGCCTGGCTCGCGGGCGGTGACTCGCATCAGGGCATATCCCCGACCATGCAGCGCGTCGCTCAGGCGCTCGCCGCCAACCCACAGCGATGCTCCTACGCGCCGGTCGCGGAGGTGGCCGAGCTGGCGGGCACCACGTCCAGCACCGTGGTGCGCTACGCGCAGGCACTGGGCTACCGAGGGTGGCCGGCGCTGCAACAGGAGTTGCGGGCGCATTACCTGGCCAGTCTCAGCACCGACCAGACCAAGGCCGAGCACGCCGACGGCGGTGCGATGGGCCCGGTGCACGAGGCCGTGCGGCGCGACATCAGCAACCTCACGCTGGCGCTGGAGCTGGTAGACCCCGAGGTGGTGAACGCGGTGACGCTCGCCATGGCGGGAGCCCGCAGCACCCTCGTCGTGGCTTCCGGCTCGTTCACCGCCCCGGCGCACGTGCTGACCCATCTGGCGAGCACCATGGGCCTGCCGTTCACGCTGGAGGGCCGCGGTGGCGTGCACCTGGCCTCGGCGGCCGGGAGGCTCGGTCCAGAAGACTGCCTGGTCGCGATCAGCTTCTGGAAGCAGTTCCGCGAGATCGCCGTACTGACCGAGGCGGTGCGTGAAGCAGGCGTGCCGGTCGTGGTCATCACCGACGCCGCCAACACCCGGCTGGCATCCGCGGCCACGTACCTGATCACGGTTCCCAGCGAGGGGGTGTCGTTCTTCCAGTCCGTCACCGCGGCCACCTCGGTGGTCTACGGGCTGCTCGCCGGGATCGAATCGCACGTCGCCGCCGACGCGCGGAACGCCCACCAGCGCACCCAGGCGCTGTGGAACGTGCTCGACGTGTTCGACCAGCGGAGGTGAGCATGCTCGGAGTGCGCAGCCTGGTCCTCCGCTCGCAGGGCTTATAGTCCGCCTGCGACGCGCTACCACTGACGCCGTCTCGTCGTCACCCGAATTCCCCCCTTTCCGCGCCGAGCCCCTACCGGCGCATGCCCAGGTGCCTCTGGCCGTCGGCGTCCGCGGTGAAGAGCCCATTCCTGAGGCCGGCCGACCTCGGCCCGCGAAGCCGTGTACGCCGCCTCGCCCCCGAACCCCCGTCCCCAGGGCACCCCCCTGACCCAGCTCAAGGAGATCTGATGACTGGCCAGTCTCGCCGTTCCTTCCTCCGGTACGCCACGACCGTCGCCGCACTCGGCGCCGCCGCTCCGCTGTTGTCCGCCTGCGGCTCAGAAGCGGAAAGCGCGTCGCCCTCGGCGGGCGGTGGCAAGAACGTGACGAAGGTCGGCTTCGACCACCCGTTCAACACGGTTCCGCTCTGGTCGACGATCATGAAGTTCGCCGAGCAGTCCGCCAAGGCCGCCGGTGCCGAGTTGCTCACCGCCGTCGACGACGCGCAGCTCGACAAGCAGCTCGCCAACCTCCAGGGCTGGATCGCGCAGAAGGTCCCGGCGTTCACCGTGCTGCCGATGGAGGTCACCAGCCTCGAACCGGTCGCCAAGTCCGCCCTGGACGCCGGACTCGTGTGGGTCACCTACGCCGGTGAGATGCAGAACCAGAGCGGCTCGGTCCTGCTGAACAACAAGGAGTCGGGAGTGCAGCTCGGCCGGCAGGCAGGCCGGTGGGTCACCGAGAATCACGGCGGCCGCGCCAACGTGGTCCTGCTGGAGTACCGCGAGTCCGGCACGATCGGCATCGAGCGGTGCGACGGCATGATCGAGGGCCTCAAGCAGAGCGCACCCGACGCGGAGATCGTCGCGACCCAGGCCGCCAGCGACCCCGCGACCGGGCTGCAGGTGATGCAGTCCATCCTGAGCAACCGCAAGGACATCAACGTGGTGCTCTGCTACAACGACGACGGCGCGACCGGCGCCTACCGGGCCTTCGTCAACGCGGGCTTCGACAAGAACGACCCCAGCGTCTTCATCGGCGGGCAGGACGGCGCCAAGGAGGCGCTGGAACTCGTCCAGCAGGGCACGATGCTGCGCTGCAGCTCCGCGCTGCGGATCTCCGAGCTGGCCAAGGTCTGCGTGGAGCACCCGATCGCCATCGCCGCCGGCACCTCGAGCTCGCCCACCGTCCAGATGGAGATCGAGGCGCTGACCACGGCGGACACCGACAAGCTGGCCACCTACCTGTCTGACCTGGCGTAGCGGGACGTCATGAGCTTCGTCATCGACGGCGTACGGAAGAGCTACGGCGCCAACGAGGTGCTCAAGGGCGTGTCGTTGCGCTGTGAGCCCGGGCAGGTGCACGCCCTGCTGGGCGCCAACGGCGCGGGCAAGAGCACGCTGATCAAATGCCTCAGCGGAGCCCACATGCCCGACGCTGGAACGATCCAGCTCGACGACGAGGTGTGGACGGGCCTGACCCCGCAGCGGGCGGCCGAAGCCGGAATCGCGGTGATCTACCAGCACCTGAGCCTGGTCGCTTCCCTGTCGATCACCGACAACGTCTTCCTCGGCAGAGAGCTGCGCCGTGGCCCGCTGCTCGCGCGAGCCGAGCAGCGGCGCCGTACCACGCAGGCGCTCAGCAGCGTCCTCGGCCCGGACCACGGCCTGAGCCAGGACATGATCGTCGGCGATCTGCCGATCGCGAGCCAGCAGTTGGTCGAGATCGTCAAGGCCATCTCGCGCCCCGGCATCCGCGTGCTCATCCTGGACGAGCCGACCGCCGCCCTGTCCGACCGCGAGGCCGGAAAGCTCAAGGACGTGGTACGGCGCATCGCCGCGAGCGGGGTGCACGTCCTGTTCATCACCCACATCCTCGGCGACGTGTTCGACCTCTGCGACCGGATCACGGTGCTGCGCGACGGCGTGGTCGCACTGGATGAGCCGGTCGCCTCGGTGCGGACCGAGCAGCTCACCGAGGCCATCACCGGCCGCCTTCCGGCTCCGCGCCGCGCCGCCGGGCCCGCGTCGTCGCAGCGGCGTGCCCCCATGCTGACCGTGTCCGGGCTGTCCGGCGAGCGTTTCGACGACGTCACCTTCACCACGCACGAGGGCGAGGTGGTCGGGATCTTCGGTCTCGTCGGCTCGGGCCGCAGCGAACTGCTGGAGACGCTGTACGGGGCCCGCCGCGCCGATGCGGGCACCGTCCAAGTGCGCGGCCGTACGGTGCCACGCCGGTCGAGTCCCAGGGCCGCACTACGCGCCGGGATCGCGCTGGTGCCCGGCGACCGGGCCCGGCAGGCCGTCTTCACCGACCTCGACGCGGCGGACAACGTGCTGCAACCGGCGTTCGGACAGCTCGGCCCGCCGCTGCTGCGGCACCGGGCGGCCGAGCGGCGGCGGTTCGCCGCCGGAGCCGACCAGGTGCGACTGCACCCCGCCGACCCTGCGCTGCCGGCGCGGGCCTTCTCCGGCGGCAACCAGCAGAAGCTCGTGCTCAGCCGGTGGCTCGCCGCCTACCAGGGAGTACGCGTCCTGCTGCTGGACGAACCGACTCAGGGCATCGACGTCGGCGCCCGCGCTGACATCTACCAGACGCTGCGCTCGGAAGAGGTTCTCACCGGCCGCACGATCGTGTTCACCACCTCGGATCCGGACGAGGTCGCGCTGCTCGCCGACCGGGTTCTGGTCCTGGTCCGGGGGCGCATCGTGGCAGAACTCCCGGCTGAGCCGCTCGACCGCAACCGCATGCTGCACCTGTCCCACCTCGGCGTTCTGGACCCGGTGCCCACCGCACCTCAGACGGAAGGAGCCTCCCGACCATGAGCCAGGCCAAGGCGGCGGACCTGCCCACCGCCCCGCACGGCGAGCCGGGGCAGCGGTGGACCGCGCAGCGCGTCGGGGCGCTTCTCGTCCGCAACAGCCTCGTCATCGGCATCGCCGTGTTGCTGATCGTGTTCACCTCCGCCGACTCCACCTTCCTCACCGTCGACGTACTCAAGAACATCGCCCTTCAGAGCACCGTGCTGGCCATCGTCGCGGTCACCAGCACGCTGCTGGTGATCTCCGGAGAGGTGGACCTGTCGGTCGGCTCGCTGGAGGCCGTCTCCGCGGTGACCGCCGGGTACCTGATGGCCGCCAGCGGCTGGGGCGCGCCCACCTCGGTGCTCGTCGGCCTGGCGGCCGGGGCCGCCGCCGGAGCGGTCAACGGCTTCCTGGTCACCGTGGTCGGCATCAACTCGATCGTGGTAACGCTCGGCATGGGCAACATCACCAGGGGCCTGACCTACCTGATCACCACGGCGCCGGTGTTCGGCTTCACCGAGGGCTTCCTGCGCCTGGGCAACGGCACGTTCCTCGGCATAGCCATCCCGATCTGGATCGCCATACTGGTGTTCGCGCTCGGCGGGGCGTTCCTGGTGCTGACCCCCACCGGGCGGCACATCTACGCGGTCGGGATGAACCGTGAAGCCGCCTACCTCGCCGGACTCAACCTGCGGCGCATCCGGTTCGTGCTGTTCACCCTGAACGGCCTCGCGGCCGGCCTGGCCGGGGTCATCCTCGCCTCCCGGCTCAACAGCGCGCCTCCCGGCACGCTCGGCGTCGGCTTCGAGCTGCAGGTGCTCACCGCGGTGCTGCTGGGCGGGGTCGCCTTCACCGGCGGAAGGGGACGGCTGTTCGGGGTGCTGCTGGCCGTACTGTTCCTCAACATCCTTCAGGCCGGCCTCACGATGATGAACGTCGCGAACGCCTGGCAGCAGATCTCGCAGGGCGTCGCGCTGATCGCGTCCGTCGGGCTCGACCTGCTCAACCATCGCCGCGGCCGCCGCGCGCTGCTGCCATGGGCCCGGCTACGCCTGGCAAGAAACACCACGTCCGGTGATCAGGAGGTATCACGATGAGCACCACCATTCCGACCTCGGTCGGTGAGACGTACGTGGCCGAGACCGGATCCGGCCGGCCGATCCTCGTGCTGCACGGCGGCCTGGGACTCGACCACGGCTACCTGCGTCCGGCCTTCGACACGCTGGCCGACCGCCACCGGGTGGTCTACCTCGACTTCGTCGGCAACGGCCGGTCCGACCGCACACTGGACTACGCGGCCATCCACGACAACACCATCTGGGTCCGGCAGGTGGACGAGGTCATCGAGGCGCTGGGCCTCGACGACCCGGTCATCGTCGGCCACTCCTACGGCGGTTACGTGGCGCTGGAGTACGCGCTGACCCCGTCGGGCGCCGGCCGGCCGATGATCCTCGTCTCGACCGCGCCCAAGCTCGACCACAGCGACGTGATCGACGAGAACGCGGCGCGGCGCGGCACCCCGGAGCAGGTGGACGCGGTGCGGGTGCGGCTGGCCCGGCCGCAGGCCGACGACGAGGAGTGGGCCGACCTGTGGCGCACCCTGCTGCCGCTGTACTTCCACGCGCCCACCCCCGAACTGGTCGCCCGCGCGTCGGAGGGCACCCACTTCAGCGCGCAGGCGTTCAACACGGCACACCTGCGGGCGCTGAGCGCCTACGACGTCAGCGGACGGCTCGGCGAGATCACCGGCGACACGCTCGTCGTCTCCGGCGACGACGACTGGATCCTGCCGCTGGAACTCTGCTCGCAGCGGCTCGCCGCCGGCATCCCGGGCGCAGCGCTCGCGGTCCTGCCCGAGTGCGGCCACTTCCCCTTCATCGAGCGCTCCGAACCGTTTCTCGCCGTCGTACGCGACTGGCTCGAACGGCACTGAGCCGGTCCGTAACGAACCGATTCCCCGGAAAGGACAGGAATGAGCGAGACCACACCAGAGTCGGTGGCCGTGATCGGCCTGGGCGCGATGGGAGGTGCGATGGCGGCGATGCTCGTCCGGCGCGGCTGGTCGGTGCTGGGCCACGACCCGTCGGAGGAGTCTCTGGCCCGGGCGCGCGACGCCGGCGTCACCACGGTCACCGCCATCGCGGACCTGGCCGGAACGGAACAGGTCCTGCTCTCCCTCCCCGGCGCCGAGCAGGTGAGCGCCGTCGTCCCCGAACTCATGGAACTGGACTCGGTACGACTGATCGTCGACACGTCCACCTCCGACCCGCGGACCAGCGTCGGCCTGGCGGCGGACGCCGCGGCACACGACGTCGTGTTCGTGGACGCGCCGGTGTCCGGAGGTCCGTCTGGCGCCGCCGCGGGAACCCTCGCCGCGTTCGTCGGTGCCGCGCCGCAGACCGTCTCCACGGCGGCTCCACTGCTGGACGCGATCACCGCCGGCGGATGGCGGCACATGGGAGGCCCCGGCTCGGGCAACGTCACCAAACTGCTCAACAACGCGTTGTGCGCCGGGGCCATCGCGCTGTGCGCGGAGGCCGTCGACATCGCCGCCGCCTACGACATGGACGCCGACAAGGTCGTCGCCGCGCTGAACAGCGGCTCGGGACGCAACGCGGCGACCGACGTCAACTTCCCGCGCTGGGTGCTGCCGGGCACCTACGACTCCGGCTTCCCGGTCCGCCTCATGGCCAGGGACGTCAACCTGGCGGTCGACCTGGCCGCGAGCACCGGCACCGCCATGACCGTCATCGACGCCACCCGCCGCGCCTGGCAGGAGGCCGCGCGGCAGTTGTCGCCGGACGCCGACTTCAACCGCGTGGCCCAGGTGATCGCCGCCTCGTCCGGAGTGCTGACTCAGACCGGGAGGAACCAGTGACCGGCTCGCCACCGCCCGGACTCAGCGCGACCGCCGCCACCGCCGCCTCCGTCCTGAGCGAAGCCCTGCCCGAGGGACTGGGCGGGTACGCCGCCGGTCAGCACCTCGCCGGGCGCGGCGCGGCCGTCGAAGCACGCTACCCGGCCACCGGGGAACTGCTGACCACCTGGCGGGACATCGGCGCCGAGGGCACGGCCGCCGCGGTCGATGCCGCCGCCGCGGCGCTGCGGCCCTGGCAGGTAGCAGGCCCGTTCGGCCGCGCGGAGGCGCTGCGCCGTCTGGCCGCGCTGATCCGGGAGTCGGCCGGCCAACTGGCGAGGCTGGAATCGGCGACGGCGGGCAAGCCGTTGCGCGACAGCCGCGTGGAGGCCCTGCGGGCCGCCGACTTCTTCGACTACTACGCCGGATGGGCCGACAAGATCACCGGCCAGACGCTGCCCGTCCCCGGACCGTGGCTGACCTACACCCGCCGCGTCCCGTACGGCGTGGTCGGGCTGCTGACCCCGTGGAACGCCCCGCTGTTCACCGCGGCGTGGAACTCCGCGGCGGCCCTGGCCTGCGGCAACACCGTGGTGCTGAAGCCGAGCGAGTTCACCCCGGCCACCACGATCGTGCTGGCCAGGCTGGCTGAGCAGGCCGGCCTGCCGCCGGGGGCGCTGAGCGTCGCGAGCGGGCTGGGGGAGACGGTCGGGCAGGCGCTGGTAGCCGATCCCCGGGTGCGCAAGGTGGCGTTCATCGGCTCGGTGGCCACCGGCCGTACGGTCGCCACGACAGCCGCCTCCAGAGGCGTCCCGGCGCTGCTGGAACTGGGCGGCAAGAGCGCGAACATCGTCTTCGCCGACGCCGACGTCGACGCCGCGTCCGACGGCGTGCTCGCGGCCATCTTCGCCGGCGCCGGCCAGTCCTGCGTGGCGGGCTCCCGGCTGCTGGTGCACGCCGGCCTGCACGAGGAACTCGTCGCCGAAGTCGTTCGCAAGGCCGCCCTGCTGAAGGTCGGCGACCCCCTGGACCCCGATGTCGAGATCGGCCCCGTCGGGAACGCCCGGCAGTACGAGCGCGTGTGCGGACTGGTCGAGCAGGCAGTGGGAGAGGGCGCCACGCGGGTCAGCAGGCACGGCGAACGGTACGGGCTGAGTGACGGAGGCTACTGGGTCGAGCCGACCGTGCTCGACCACGTGACCACCGAGCACACCGTGGCCCGGACCGAGGTCTTCGGCCCGGTGCTGACGGTGAGTACGTTCGCTGATGAGGCCGACGCGGTCGGGCAGGCCAACGACACCGCGTTCGGATTGGCGGGAGCGGTCTGGACGCGGTCGGTCGAGAGGGCACACCGCATCGCCGACGAGGTCCGGGCCGGCACGTTCTGGATCAACTCCTACAAGACGATCCACGTGGCGGCGCCGTTCGGTGGGTTCGGGGATTCGGGCTGGGGGCGGTCGTCCGGCCCTGATGTGCTGGGCGAGTACACCCAGGCGAAGGCGGTCTGGGTGCCGACCGCTCCGTACCCCGCACCTTTTCCGTCCTTGCGGGATTCCTGACGGCTACCGGACCGCCGGTTGACGGCTGCTGCCACGGCGAAGCGTCTGTTCACCGGCGCTGTCGGGGCACGCAGCCGTCACGCGTCGCCGAAGGCCGACGAGCCGAGCCCGCATTCAAGGCTACGGAAGGGTGGAATTCGGCCTCGTGGTTTCCTGGAAGCCTTGCCGTGAAATTTTCAATATGTTTCCGGACTGAACGACGCGATACGTGCCAGCAAAACGGCATGAGAGCGCGCCCGTCACCTCAAAGGAGCGAATCGCGCCTTGACGGGACCCGCGTGCCTCGTATTTGCTCCGTCGCACCACCACCCATCGGCAGGAACGGGCGCGGCAAAGCGATGTGAACGATGACACCGTTCTTCCGCCATGCCCTTCAATCACGCCAGTTCCGCACGGATGAGAGGACTGATTCCACTCATGTTAACGCTAACTGACGCCCTGGCACCGGCCCTCGCGGCGGTGCCACAGGCAGGTGAGTGATGATGCGGCGTAAATCCGTCCTCGTCGCTGTCATCGCGGCGGTGCTTCTCGCGGTGGCCACCGGTGGTACGGCGCTGGGCAGCAGCGAAACCACGTCCCGCGCGGCGAGCGCCGCCGCCCCGACGGCAGGATGCGGCAAGACCCCGACACTCAGAAGTGGCACGCATTCGATCCAGAGCAGCGGCCGGACTCGCTCCTTCATCCTGAGAATTCCCGACAACTACAACAACACCAACCCCTACCGGTTGATCTTCGGGTTCCACTGGCTCAACGGCACCGCCAACGACGTCGACTCGGGCGGGAGCAGCGGATTCACCTGGTCCTACTACGGGCTCAGGCAACTGGCGAACAACACTGCGATCTTCGTCGCCCCCCAGGGGCTGAACAACGGCTGGGCGAATTCCGGCGGGCAGGACCTGACCTTCGTCGACGACATGATCAGGCTGATCGAAGCGGACCTGTGCGTCGACACCACGCAGCGGTTCGCCGGAGGCTTCAGCTACGGCGGCGGCATGAGTTACGCCCTGGCCTGCGCCCGGGCGACGGTCTTCCGCGCGGTCGCGGTCTACGCCGGCGCACAGCTCAGCGGATGCAGCGGAGGCACCCAGCCCATCGCCTACATCGGGCTCCACGGCCTCAGGGACAACGTACTCAACATCTCGCAGGGCCGGTCGCTGCGCGACACGTTCGTCAGGAACAACGGGTGCACTGCCCAGAATCCGCCCGAACCGGCACAGGGCAGCCTGACGTACGTCGTCACCGCCTACTCGGGATGCCGATCCGGATACCCGGTCGTGTGGGCGGCGTTCGACGGGGGGCACACCCCTGCTCCAGTGGACGGGTCCACCGCCGACGACGGCGCACGTACGTGGACCAAGGCGGTGGTGTGGAACTTCTTCAACCAGTTCCAGAGCACGAACGACACCACTCCGCCGACCTCTCCGGGCACTCCCGCCGTCTCCAACGTGACCGCCACCAGCGCCACCCTGACCTGGACGGCATCCACCGACTCCGGCGGCTCCGGCCTGGCCGGCTACAACGTCTACCGGGAGCAGGGCGCCACGGACCCGCAGCTCGGCCAGTCCACCACCAACTCCATCACCCTGACCGGGCTGACCGCCGGCACCCAGTACCAGGTGTACGTACGAGCACGCGACGGCGCCGGCAACCTGTCGGCCGACTCCGCGTCGGCCACGTTCACCACGACCTCCACCGGCGGCGACACCACGCCACCCACCGCCCCGGGCGAGCTGGCGGCCTCCGGCACCACCGCTAACGGCACCAATCTGTCCTGGGCCGCGTCCACCGACGACGTGGGGGTCGCCGGCTATGACATCCTGCGCGCACCCGGGGCCACCGGCGGCGCCTTCGCCCAGGTCGGCACCTCGGCCACGACCTCGTACAGCGACACGGGCCTGAGCCCGAACACCACCTACCGTTACCAGGTCCGCGCGCGGGACGCCGCCGGCAACCTCTCGCCGGTGTCCGGCACCGTCCAGGTCACCACCAGCGGCACCACCACCGGAACCTGCTCGGCGACGCCGACCGTGCAGTCCCAGTGGGGCGGCGGATACGTGATCCAGCCGCTGACCATCACCAACACCAGCACCTCGACGATCACCAATTGGACGGTCACGTTCACGCTCCCGGCCGGCCACACGCTGACCGGCTCGTGGAACGCCACCGTCACCACCAGCGGGCAGACCGTCACGGCCAGGAGCGTCAGCCACAACGGCACGCTCGCCCCGGGAGCCGGCACCACCAGCTTCGGCTTCCAGGCCAGCCGCCCCAACAGCGACACGGCCCTGCCATCCGGATACACCTGCACCGGCGCGTGACCTCGCGACCGGATATCGGCCCAGCCCTCGGCGAACGCCTCTCTTGAGGGCTGGGCCGCACCCGTCGCGACGTTCAGCGAACAGCGCGCCGACCTCGGCGCGGTATCCGCGCCGCACGCCAGAAGGCCGCCCGCGGTGAAAGCGGACGGCCTTCTGGAGGCAGGAGCCTCAGCTGTAGGAGTAGGACTGCGCGCTGCAGCCGGTGATGTAGGGCCCGGGGTAGACCTGCTGGGTGGAGCAGCCCCAGGTGGCGGTCAGGGTCGTGGCCGAGGAGGGAATGCTGATCGCCGGTCCGTTGGTCCAGCCGACCTGGTCATATTGGTGACCGCCACTGCAGATGGCCGACACGCTCACCGAGGTGCTGCCGCCGGGCAGACTGATCGTGAACGACCACGTGTGGTTCACCGGGTTCGCGACCATCGAGCTGAGGGGCATCGCCACGCCGTACGAAGGAGGCGCGGAGCCGACCGAGACGTACGAGGCGTACCAGTCGCGGGTGTCGCCGGAGTAGTTGACGTTGAGGCAGTCCACCGTGGCGTTGAGCGTCAGAGTTGAGGCGGCGGCGGGCTGCTGCATGGTCACGACCGTCGCGGCGGTGGTGGCCAGCATCGCGCCGACCGCCAGTGCCCGGCGGATCAGGTTGCCAGCGATCATGGGGTCCCTTTCATCGCGCCATTGACTGTGGAGATTTCGCCGGCCTCGCACCCTGATCGGGGTGAGGCTGACGCGCACGTCGGTGAGGCCGGCCGGGTGTCGGGGGCAGGTACGGGTGGGCCGCCGGTCGCAATCAAAAGCGCGCGGGCCGCGCGCCCGAGACACCGCGGGATATGCCTTCTCGAGGGGAGGATCACACAATGGGCACCGACTGGACAGCCCCACACAAAGGACCGCTCGCCGAAACAAGCGGTGAATCGCGGTTTCCGTACGGCCCGTAAAGGGCGACGATCTCGCCCCACGGATCAACAGGCTGGTCGCAGACCATGTGACGCCCTGCGATGTGGCGGTCGTACCCGCGTCATCACAGTCACCCGCGCGGCGGTGTTCGTGAAACTTTCCACACGGGGACGCCTGGCGGCGAGCTGCCGAAGCTCGACCCGCCTGGCCCGCCCTGGATTATGAATTGGCTGCGGAACGCGGGTCAGAGGCGGACGCGGTAGCGCAGGTGTGTGACGCCACCCTCGCCTTCGAGAACTCTGATCCGCTCCAGCTCGCGCTGTTCTGCGCCGAGGTGCTCGAACAACCGCCGGCCCTCGCCGAGTATGACCGGGATGAGGTGGATCTCGAGCTCGTCGAGGAGCCCGGCGGTGAGCGCGCGCTGCGCGGTGCTCGCTCCATGGACCAGCACGTTCTTGTCCCCGGCCGCGCGCTTGGCATTTCGCATAGCACCCTCAAGGTCATTGCCGTAGTGCACGGCCGGCCAATTCGCTGTCCAGGTGGGTGCCGGGTGGCGGCTGAGGATGTAGATGGGTACGCCGTCATGGTGGTCGCCGCCCCAACCGCCTGCGGGTTCAAAGCTCCCGCTTCCGGCGACAATTGCCCCGGTGGACATGAACTCGTCGTAGACCTGGCGGTTCATGCCGCCTTCGGTACCTGGAAAGGGCCACTCGTGCAGCCGCTCCCCTCCGTCGCCGAGCGGGTTGTCCGGCGTTTCGTTGGGCCCGGCGATGAACCCGTCGAGGGACATGGACATGTACAGCACGGTCGAAGACATGACAGGTGTTCTCCTTGTTCGCTTTGTTGATGTGGGCCGGCTGGAGCGCTGTGGCCCTTGCCTGCGTTCCGCCTCGCGTGTCCAGTAGCACGAGTCTGATATCGCTTCACCGCCGGGCCCGGGCCCGGCCCTTCGGAAAAGCCACACGCGCCGAGATCATTCCAGTTGAGGCGAGGCCACGTGGTCAATTCACAACGAGTGGATCATGACGGAACTCCCAGGCCATTGACACGGGACGACGCAGGATCGCAACACCAGCCCGCCAGGACGACGGTCGTCTCGCCGTCCCACGGCCGCGCCGCTCAGGCCCCAGGTCGCGTTCGGACAGGCGCTCGCTTCCGGCGTTGAGAGACCCCGCGTCAGCGCAGCGGGTCCTTGGTGGCACGGTGCCGGACGCTGACGGCGTTCAGCGCGGTCATGAAACGTGTGAGCAGCGGGCTCGTGTCGCCGGCCCGCCAGACCAGGTGCAAGGTGGTGGCGGTCCCGGCGAGCCGCCGGGGTGTCACCCCCTCCCGGTGCAGCACCCGATAGGAGTCGGCCATCACGGCCGCCCCGAAACCGGCGGCGACCAGCGCGAGGATCGTCTGGACGGTACGGCCGCGCGCACCGATGCGCGGCACGATCCCAGCGTGGTGGCACAGCGAGGTGATCTCGTCGTGCGCGTGGGACGCGGCTTCGCGTGGCCACAGCACCAGGGGGATCTCGCCGAGTACGGAGACAGGCGCAGGCTCATGGGTCGCGGCGAGCGGGTGCCCGGCCGGCAGGAAGAGGGTCAGCGGTTCGCGCGCCCAGACGCGTGTGGCGAGACGGGCGTCGCGTACCGGGAGCCGCTGCACCGCCACGTCGAGGATCCCCTCCAGGATGCCGGCCGACATCTCGGCGTCGTCGAACAGCTCCACCAGGGACAGGTCGACGTCGGGGAGCTCGGCGCGCACCCGCGCCAGGGCCTCTCCCAGCGCGCCGTTGATGCCCGATCCGGCGAACCCGACCGTCACCCGGCCGGTCTTGTCCTCGGCAGCCAGCCGTACGTCGTTCAGAGCGGCCTCGGCATCGGCCAGCATCTGCACGGCCCGCCGGAGCAGCGCCTCGCCGGCCGCGGTCGGAAGCAGGCCGCGGCCGGCACGGGTGAACAATTCGACCCCCAGGCGTCGTTCCAGTTCACGCAGCTGCCGGCTCAGGGTCGGCTGGGTCAGCTGCAGGCGACGGGCGGCTCCGCTGATGGACCCCTCTTCGGCGATCGCGACCATGTAACTGAGGAACCGCAGATCCATCCATGCCTCCACGGCATGGATGCTATATCGATCGATGCCTGGAAGTATGTGGTCGGAGTCCTCCGGTGAAGAATGGAGTCGTCCCGATTTCCTGGCATGCCGGAGCCGTCGTGAAACACCTTGGAGTTCTCGCTCACAGCACAGGGGGAGCCGCCCTTTGCTTCCTCACCTTCTGCGAGGAGGGATTCCACCGGACCGGTCGCAACGAGCATCCCGACGTCACCCTGGACTACATCGCCTTCGGCCGCAGCATGCCCGCCTGGGACAGCGGAGATCACGCGACCGTCCGTGCCACCCTCGCCATCAGCGCGGAGCGGCTGGCCCGGGCCGGAGCCGACTTCTTCGCCTGCCCGGACAACACCGCCCACATGGCCCTGGAGGCTCCAGGACCGGACCTCCCGCTGCCGGGACTCCACATCGCCGAGGTCGTCGCCGACCAGGCCGCGGCCGAGGGGCGCACCCGCGTCGGCGTACTGGGCACCAAATACACGATGGATGGCCCGCTGTACCCACGGGCGCTGGCCGCCCGCGGGATCGCCGCCGAGCTGCCGGACGCCGCCGACCGCGACCTCGTCAACGAGATCATCTTCAAGGAACTGGTGAACGGCGTCATCAGCGAGACCTCGCGCCAGGAGTATCTCCGCGTCATCGAACGGCTGGCCGACCGCGGCTGTGACGCGGTCGCGCTCGTGTGCACGGAGATCCCGCTGCTGATCACGCCCGAGATCTCCTGCCTGCCGACGCTGGACTCCACCCGCCTGCTGGCCCGCGCGGCCTATGACGTCGCCGTGGGCGAGCGTGCCATGCCCGAGTGGCGCGGCGGCCCCCGATGAGCCCGGAACGCCGGGGAACGACACATCCTGAGCGGCGCCTCCGGAAGCTCGCTTGCAGAGCAGATCCGTTCCGATGTTGCCTGAACCGACGATCGCCGCCGGGCTCGCAGAGCAGACGCCGATCGGAACTCATCGAGCCGCGTTTCTAGATCGGAGTCGACCCCGGCAGCGAGGGCCTGCGGCGGGCCAAGGACCTCGGCCTCGACGATCACCTGCGGGCGCCGAACCTCAACATGGTCAGCTGCGCCGGACGTCGTACCCGTCGTGTTCGGATCCGGCAAGCGCTACATCGGGTGCGCCGTTGACCGATCCGAGCGGGTACGCGAAGAAGTCCGCCGCGCCGTCACCGTCGCCATCGACAGAGCCGGGGTGCTCCGGTCGCCACGCGAACCCCGCCCTCTGAAAACAGATCGAGCGGCACGATGTTGCACTACATCCACTGCCGCGGCCGCTACGTCAAGCGGCTGCGGCAGGCGTCCTGATCCGGCCGACGACGGCCAGGGAGGCGACGGCCACGGGCCTGCGCGGGCCGGATCAGAGCTGTCAGGGGATCGGGGTGGCGCTGGCCCGCGCGACGGCCTCGGCGTGGTCGGCGGGCAGGAGGTGGCCGGCGGCGAGGGCCCGGTCGGCGGCCCGGGTGAAGGCGGTCACGTAGTCCTGCCGCGTGGGATAGAGCTGGAGCAACCGGGCGCTGCTCAACGGGGCGGTGGAGCCGAGCAGCAGGCACGCGCCCGTGATCTCGCCGCCGCTGTTGGTCGGCCCGTAGGCGGCCAGCGGCGCGTCCAGGTCCGGCAGTCGCACGCCGCCGAGCGCGTTGCCGTCGCCGTCGCGCCGGATGGTGCCGAGCAGCAGGTTGATCTGCGGCCCCGCGGGTGGCGCGCCCAGCCCGCGCACCCACCGGTCGAGGTGGTGGTAGGCGGCGTTGGACGCGTACCGCCAGGTCATGGCGTTGACCGGCCGGTCACAGGAGATGGGGCGCCCGTCGTTGATGGCGCGGTCGCGCGCGTTCTGGGCGTTGTACTGGGCCAGTCCGTACGCGTCGGCGTGCGCGGTGCCGGCGACCTCCCATGTCCGGACGAGGGCGCCGTCGGGCTGCCGGGCGTCGGCGAACGTCCTGACGTCGGTCTCGGACTCGACCTGGAAGACGGGGACGGCGGTGTCGGCGCGGATCCGGGCGGTGAGGGGCAGGGCGATGACCCCGTCCCCGATGGGCGCGGCGCCGGCTCCCCGTCCATGGATGAGGAACCCGTCATAGGCGGGGGTGATCGGCTGGATCGCGTTGGCGAAGGTGGCCAGGCGTCCGGCGGACTGCGAGTGGCCCGCGGCCAGGACCTTCGCGGGCGCGCCCGTCCCCAGCAGCGCCGGCGCGTGCGCCCGCACCGCCTCGGCGGCCTGCGCGAAGATCGAGTACGACAACGCGTCCGAGGCCAGCGAAACCTGCGCGTAGCGGGCGGGGTCGAGGCTCCTGAGCTTGTCGGCGCCGACCTTCTGAGTGGTGACGCCGACGTAGGCGTAACCGGCGCGGGTGTACAGCTCGTGCGACTGCGACCACTCCACGCCGATGTCCACCCCGAAGCTGACGTTCAGCCACTCCACGACGACGGTGCCGTTGAACCTGGCCGGATCGGCGGGCCGCTCGACGAGCAGCCGGGTGGTGTACGCCTGGACGGTGCCGCTGCGGCGGGCACCCCATTGGCCGTTGGCGTACCAGATGCCGGTCTTCTGGAAGGTGTCGGCGTTTCCGCTCATCAGGAACTCGCGCTCCTCGTACCCGCGGGCGGCGAGGTCGGTCACGGTGGCCCCGACGATTCTGCCCTGGCCCGCGCCGGCCGGGATCTCAGCGACGCTGACCGCCGCCGCGTCCGCCCGTGTGGGGGCGGCGGGCAGCAGGAGGACCGCCGCCCCCACGATGGCCACGGCCCGCGAGAGGCCGTGGCGAAGTCGCTCGAACATGCTGGATCTCCTCCTTGGAGGGGAGCGGCGGGGAACAGACGCCAGTCTCCACCGGGGGCCGCCCCCAGGCATCGGGGAAATCACCAGTGCCGGTGTACGGGGTGCGCAAGATGTGGAAGGCGCTCAACCGCCAGGGCGTGGCCGTGGCGCGCTGCACGGTTGCCCGGCTGATGCGCCGGCTCGGGCTGTCCGGCGCGGTCCGCGGCGATCATCCGGTGGGCCGCCATCGCCGGTATGGCCCGCCGTCTCACTCGCAGCGGGCCCGCTCGGCGACAGGCCAGAATCGTCTGCGGCTGACCAAGATCACCGATCTCGCAGCAGGGCGAAGGCCTGCTCGGCGACCCAGCGTTGTTTGCCCAGGCCGGAGCCGTGTTCAGTGCCGCGGAGCCGGGTGACATCGTTGCGGTTGGCTCCGGTCAGGATGACCGCGAGCGGGGGTGTTCACGAGTGGGTGTGACCTGCGGTCGAGACAGAGCTTCAAGATCGCTTCCCGGGATGGCTGTGATCGTTTCCCAGCCGAGCCCTCGAGGGTTCAGCATGCGTTGATCAGCTGTCCGTCAGGAAGGCCAAGGCGTCCGGAGCGAACCGTTTGTCGGTGAACGTGCCGCTGTGGCTTCGGCCCGGGTAGACGACGAGCTGGGCGTCCGGGATGCCTTCCACCGTCTGCCGGGCCAGTGCCAGCGGACAGACCAGGTCCCGGTCACCCTGGATCAGCAGCGTGACCGCCTTGATGTCGTGCACCGGTTCGATGTAGGCACGCTGGGCTCGCCTGCCGGTGGGGCCGAGGGTGCAGGCCGTACCGGCCAGGACGAGGCGGTCGACCAGGCCGGGATGGTCGGCGGCGAGTTGGAGAGCGATGGATCCGCCGGTGGAGATGGCCAGCATGTTCACCGGGCCCTCAGAGATTCCTCTGATCGCCTGCGCGTAGACGGCGGCGAGGTCGGCCATCGTCGTGCCCGATGGCAGCCCGGGCCGGTGATTGACGACGTGGACGGTGAAATGTGCGTCGCGGCCACCGTCGGCCAAGCAGTGAAAGAGGGGCTCGCCTGGTCTCCCCTCGGTCTCCCGAGCGGCTCCTGCCCGCCCCGAGGCTTCGCGCGAATTACGCGCCACTATGGATGAGCTGGGATTTCAGGAGTAGGGCGGGTGGGACTTGAACCCACGACCCACGGATTATGAGTGGACTTGATCTTAACAGGGGAGCGATGTTCTGAGCTGCGCCTCGGCAGGATTTCGATCATGCTGCCTCGACGGCGTTCCGCGTATGTGCCGGATCTTGAGATGCGCGCCCGCGCACGACTCGCCCGGCTGAGCGCCCCGTATGCCTCGACCCACCGCGAAGCGGCAGCGGGCCGGCGACGGAGGGGCAAGCCCGTCTTCGTGTGTACCCTAGCCGGTCGCCGTTCCTCGGTCATCGGATGCCAACGGTCACAGACGGGCTTGAGCCGTAGGAGATGGTCTGCTGGGCTCTGCCTGGGTCGTGGCAGGCGGGACGATCAGGCTTCCACCTCAGCCAACTACGGGACTGCGGTTCACGCTTGGGAGACACCCCGGAGCCGAGGCCCCGCCGGAGGCCTGACAGTACAAGTTGAGTCCATCGCCGTGCCACTTGCGAAAGAGCTAGTGGCCCGTCACCGATCGTTGGACGGGTAATTGATCTCGGGCGGTGAATCCGTCAGGCTGGCTGCTTTCACAACATGGAGGTGGTCGTGGCGCGCCGACCGGAAGTGTTCGTCCGGCCGCTGACGATGGAGGAAGGCCGCAAGCTGAAGCGGATCACGCGTAATGCGAAGGATCCGATCAAGCTGCGGCGGGCGATCGTGGTGATGATGTCCGGCCAAGGCCAAAGCGTTCCGGACATCACCTCGTTGATGCAGGTCAGCGACGACTACGTGCGTGATGTCATCCACGCCTTCAACGAGCGGGGGTTCGACGCGCTGGACCCAAAATGGAGCGGGGGTCGTCCACCGGCGATCAGTGAGCGGGTGCGTGAGCACATCTGCCTGATCGCCACGACGGCCCCCACCGAGTGGGGCATCGAAGGGATGTCGACCTGGAGCCTGCGCACCCTGGCCGAGCACCTCATCGCGCGGGGTGTCGTGGCGGCGATCAGCCGTGAGCATCTGCGGCGGATCCTGCGCAAGGGCGGGGTGAGCTGGCAGACCACCACGACGTGGAAGTCCTCCACCGACCCGCACTTCATCGCCAAGATGCAGCGCGTGCTGGAGTTATACGATCACCCGCCGGCCGACGGGCGGGTGATCTGCGTCGATGAGTTCGGCCCGTTGAACCTGATGCCACGCAAGGGCAAGCGCTGGCGGCCGGCCCGCTCGCCGGCCCGGCTGCGGGCCACCTACCACCGCTACCACGGCGTGATGCAGATGATCGCCGCACTCGACCTGGCCACCGGCAAGCTCTACTACCGCATCCGCACCCGCAAGCGCTGGCGGGAGTACTTGTCCTTCCTCAAGACGCTCCGCGCCCGATGGCCCGGCGAGAAGCTGTATGTGATCGCCGACAACTACTCCCCGCACAAGCATCCTCAGGTCCGCTCCTGGGCCGGGGCCAACGATGTCGAGCTGGTGTTCCTGCCGACCTATGGCTCGTGGCTGAACTGGATCGAGTCCGAGTTCGCCGCGCTGCGCTACTACGCCCTCAACGGCACCGATCACCGCAGCCACGACGAGCAGAACGCGGCGATCGGCGCGTACGTGCGCTGGCGCAACGCCCGAGCCCAGCCCAAGACGAACTTCGCCGCCAGCTCACCCATCAGAAGCTGGACCAGTTACCCGTCCAAGGTTGCGTGAGTGGCCTGGAAATACTGAGTGCGCTGCTGCAGCAACCAACGCTCGACATCCTCATCCGTGGCATCGACATACGGCTCTTCGGCCAGACGCTCTAGGAGTTCGTCCCGCTCCGGATGATCACTTGTCGCTACCATCGACCGCACCGCGACCACACCGCCAGCGAGAACAGCCCACAGATCCAGACCCATCTCCGTGTCGAAGTTAGCGATCTTCGCGCTCCACTGCAGCCAGGCATCATCCACGCAGCGATGCTCGGCCAGCAACAACATGCCGAGTCTCAGCCCGTCGGACACACCCCAGAACTCTTCAGCTTCCCGAATATCCTGCTGCAGCAGGAACTTCAGCAAAGCCCGATCAGCGGGCTGCGGATCGAACAGAATCGCAGCCAACACCGCCGCACGACGTTCGGCGTTGGCGTCCCAGGTGTCGTCATCCTCGGCGGGGGCGAAGCCCAGACCGGACCAAGACTCCGGGTCAGCCCGCAGGACCTCCAGCAACTGCCGACTCTCCGCATCAGGCTCATTCATCGCGCGTCATCCTAGGCCCCGGAAGCCAACGGGCAAGGATGCCAGCCCGCTCTGAGATCTAAGAGTCTGTCCAGCTTACGCTTACGGCTGCGCCTCCCCAGAAGGGCTAAGCCCTGGGAGCCGACCGACGGGTCCACCACCCGAGATCGATTACCCGACCAACGTTCGGTGACGAGCCACTAGCGCCAGTAATAAGGATCATTCTCATCTATCGGCCATTCGATTCCAGATTCTCGCTTCCATAGCTCCACGACAACTCGTTGCGATTCAATCTCCATAGAAGCGAGGAGGTTCTGCAGCTGACGGCGCGCCTCATCCGTTGAGATCTTATTTATGATATCCTTAATTTCTGTTCTGGCTGACTCGCTAGTCCGGCCCTCGACTATAGAGACTCTCCGGCGCGTGAGGAACTTCCTAGCCTCCGCCGATATAGACCCAAGACTGAACACTACGCCTGCGCCGGGGCCATATCGCTCGACTCGATTCACAAAACGGTCGGCATCTCCTAGACCGAAATCTCGATCTTTCAACTCGAAAAAGGCTCTATAGCCTTGAAAGTCGACGATGAGGTCTATTTCGTCTTCGTCGAAAGTCGTATTCCAGACGATGTTATTTAAGGCCACTTTGCTGTCGACTAGCAAACTGGTTGCCCATATGGTCATCCAATGGCTCTTTTCCATCAGTTGTCGTGCTAGGGGTGTTGCGGCAATAATGTTCCGAATGTTTTCATCCGCGAAGGTGCGGTTGCATGTGCTACATCTATAATTCTCTCCGAGGTTGCCCTCTAGCTCTTCGCGAGTGGCTACCGTGCATATGGGACGAGAAGTTTGTCGGCACACAACTAAGTATTCCTCGCGCACAAGCTGCCGATCTAGTAACTCCCGGACGGCAGGCTGTTCGCTTGCAGGCCCCGCATCGTCGCGTGCTGGCTTCCCTTGGATCACTCGCTTGAGAGCCTCTCTGTAATCCGGTGTTGCTAGAGTAATCGCAGCCTCCAGGTCTTGTTGGCTATACGACGCGGGCTGACTGTTGATGTGATTTGTCTTAACTTTATAATTGACAGACGAGAGGCTATATAGCAGGCGCATCTTGGGTGTAGGGAGCCAGGTGAAGGGGTTCCCTAGCATGTCTTTCGCTGATGCGGCATCCGCTGCATGCCAAAATGTAGAGGATATCTCCTCTACATGTGAAGTGGCGGTATGGTCGCGCGCCTCAACGATAATCACTACCTCTCTTGAATACCTGATGATGATAAGCGAGCCGTCGCGGATCATTATTTCGAGGAGTTCCCTGGTCTGGTATTCTTCTCCAGGTGGAGGGCTCCATCGATTCCTATTGAAGCTGGCGCTGACTGTGTCTATTGTCTGCCAATAGAGGGTTCGATGCCTGGCGATACTCCGCGTGCCCGTAGCAGTTAGAATCGCCTTGGCGGCAGCACGAATAAGGGGCTTGTATCCTTTAGATTGCAGGTCTGATAGGAAACGTTCAAAGGCCTTTCTGCTGAATGTGGCCGGGGATGACTCTTTTCCTTCTATTATGAACATCAGGTTTTCCTTGTGAAGATCAGCAGGGTCGGCCTGTACCTGACATAGATACGTAAGAATGAGGAACAGGGGAGTGCCCATGCGCCAGCCATGACGCACCGCGTATGGCGACGATGCGCCGTTCTGTCCCGCTCAGGTGTTAGCGATTCTCTTCCTCTCTCCGATCATCGGCGGGGGAAGCTCTACAGCCGTCTTCAATCGCGCGGCCCGAGCCGCCGCCGGCCGGGACCGGCCCCCAGGCCGCACGCCCGGACGGCGGGCGGCGGTAGGCCGCTGTGGCGGCGGGCAGCGCCGCCGCCTTGATTGCTACGAGCGTAATTCGGCAGATCAGGCTGTAGGACCGTTGTCCATTTCACCGGTTCAGGCGATGGCGATCCAGCAGACCAGGTGGACGTCGTCTTCGGTTATCGGTGGCAGGGGATCGGGGGCAGGTTGGCGGACCAGGCCAAGCCGGTCGGCGAGGTCTGCCACATGATCCACCCGTTGCCTGGGTGTGCCGGGATGCGCCAAACCTTCTCGTACGTCGCGCAGAATTCGGGGGCTGTAGGGTGCCTGGAGACGGTCGACCAGTTCGTCTTGGCGTTCTCCAAGATGGGCGCCGTGCTGACGCACCAGATCGGCGGCATCGCGCATCACCTTTGGGATAGACGGCTGCAGGTGGGCCGGATCCGTGTTGTAGGTCCAGGCCTCGTGGATGTGCCGCTTTGCGTGCGCCCAGGCCATAAACGCCGCCTGATACAGAGCATCTCTAAGGTCTGCGGGTGTGGCGGGATCGCCTGGGTCGGCTGCGGCTAGGCAAGCGAGCGTGTCGTCGACGACGACGGTACGGCCCTGCTCGTCGTGAGTGACGTTCAAGTCCTCCGTTAGTGGGACGTAGCGGAACCAAGGCCGGGGGTGGTCGCCGATGCGGGCGCAGAAGACCAGCCCGGGTTGAGCCCGTCCGACCCGTGTGAATCCCGTGCCGCTTCCCCAGGGCAGGCGCAGTATGGCATTGCGCACCTGTGGGTTGTTGAGTTGGGCCTGTAGTCGGCGCCGGTACTCCTCACCTGACAGGGCCGAGGCACCACCGGTCTCGAAGAGGGTTGCCTCCTCGCGGCGGAGCCGTTCGATCTCCTCGCGGGCTTCCGTGAGGTTGACGTCTCGGCCGGCGAACCCGGGCAGGACCTCCCCCACACCGGTAGCGGCGGAAGCCTGCTTGAGCTTGCGCTGTAGGCGCTCTTCCAAGCGTAGGAACCGTTCAAGCTGCTGGTCAGGGAAGAAGCAGCGCAGGAACACTTCTCGGTGGTCGGAGCCGATACGGTCGATGCGACCATGCCGTTGAACCAGCCGCATCGGGTTCCACGGCAGGTCGTAGTTGACGATGTGGCGGGCCTGCTGCAGGTTGACACCCTCGGCCAGCACGTCGGTTGCGATGATCAGGTCGTACAGATCCTCCTCACCTCCGCCGCCTGCCGTACGAGGAGCGAACCCGGCGATGACCTGCGAGCGGTCGTTGCGGTCAGGACCGGCGGCGGTGGCCACTCGGCCTCGGTAGACGGTTAGGCGGTGGTCGGATTCGATCGCAGTGAGCAGCCGGGCGTGCAGGTGCTCGACGGTGTCGGCGTAGTAGGAGAAGACAAGTACCTTGCGCTTGTCGCGCGTCTGCTGGTCGGTGATGCCTTCGGCGGCCGCTTCGGCGGCGATCTGGGCAAGCTCCTCGACGAGAGCGTCAACCTTGGGGTCTGGCCCGGCCTGCTGGTCCTCGACCTCCTTGTGGAAGGACTGCAGCAGCGCCAGGTCTGCCTCGACGGCGTCGCGCAACGCGGCTACGTCGAATTCGGCGGCGTTCTTCACCGATTCCGCATTACCGCCGGCTGCGTGTTGGTCGTAAGAGGCGACGAAGTTGTCGATATCGTCGCTGTCGGAAGCCGCCCACTCGCGCAGCGCATCCCCGGTTAGCACCACTCCTTGATCGAGGGCGGACAGGAATGCCTCATGACCGGCGACCATCTTCTGCAGAGTGCGCTGGAAGGCATAGGCGGACGACTCGAACCGCTTGAGCAGCGCCGAGCGCAGCAGGCCGGCGTTCTGCTGCTCGTACTGCTCCTCGCGACCGCCGCGCCGAAACCGGGACGGCACATAGCGCGCCAAGGTGAGCACCTCGCCGGGGGCGTCGAGGATGACCGCATCCGCCGAGTCGTCGAGGTGGTCGACATGGGCGCCGAGCGCGGTGGCCAACCGATCGAACAGCCCCGGCAGGGCCTCGTCCAGGTTGTAGTCCACCCGCCGGACCCGCGGTGTTGGGAAGGTGATCTCCCGCTCCACACCGTTTATAACCACACGGTCGCCAACATAGTGATTGCGAACGAACCGGCGGGTGCGGCGCACCGCCACCTTGTCTAGCACGTCGAACAGGTGCTCCGGCGACAGGTCGTCAGGGTTCATCGCCATCGCCCGGTCGAAGTACTTCTTCAGCGAGGGCACCCCTGATCCGGCGAAGGCCGCATCATTGGTGACAAAGTAGGAGATCAGGTTGTACAGGTCGTAAAGGCTGTTGTTGACCGGGGTCGCGGTCAGCAGCACCAGCCGTTTGGGGGTGCTGCCGGTCAGAAGCGTGCGCAACGCATCAGCCCGTTTGGTGGAGGCGTTGCGCAGTGCGTGCGCCTCGTCCACCACAACTAAGGCGTACTCGTCAGGGTTTTGCAGGGCCGCGCCTAGTTGCCCGGCATTGGGCAAGCCGTTAGCGAGCTCCTCGTAGGAGACCCGGTCGGCATGCAAGTTTTTTTCACGTAGGAACGGCGTCCAAGTGGAGTCGCGCAACGTCGCAGGTGCGACGATGAGCGCCTTCTGCCGGTTTGTGATGACTGCCTCGTAAAGAATCTCTCCCGCGATGAACGTTTTGCCCAGGCCGACCTCGTCGGCAATGATAACGCCGTTGAGTCGGTCAATGATCCGCTGTGCCCTCCACACGCCGTCGGACTGGAACGCCGTTAGGTTCAGACGGGAACGGCCCCGGGCCGCCTGCTCCTGTTCAACTTCGGAGCCGTACAGCTCGTGCAGCATCCGCAGAAAGATCTCCCATGGCAGGTGCGGTTGCCAGCGCGATTCATAGAGCGTGGCCAGGTCGAACGGTTTGGCGGCCTGCCACATCTCCTCGAACCAACTGCGTACAGCGCCCACCGTCTCCGGCTGGTACTGGCCGAGATTGAGCTCCTTGTTCCGGGCCAGCCCCGCATAAGTGAAGTTGCTAGACCCGGCGATCACACCAGGGATCCCGCCGTCTACGATGAACGCCTTGCCGTGGAGGAACCCGGCCTCATAGCGCCGCACCTCGACCTGGCCCGAACGCAGCCAGCCGACCAGACGGCGGGCTGCGGCGTCGGCCTCGAACGTGAACCCCAGCAGGTCGCGGTCTTCCTCCAGACGGCGCAGGTGACCCTCCAGCGCCCGCCGGACCTGCTCACGCTCACCGCGTCGGCCTAGCCCGGTGTCCAGCGGTCGAACTCTGGGCCGGTTCTCGTCCGGATTGGCGCCCAGCAGCAGCCGCACTGGCCCGGTTTTCTCCAGCTCATCAGCCAACAGCACGAACCCGCCGGGGTTGAAGTAAGCGGAGGCAATCGCGACTGACGGTGCCTCCGACAGTTTGGTCCGCATCCCTTCCAACAGCATGTTGATCTCATTGGCGACCGTCCGCCCATGTTCGGCATGGTTGGTGGCGAACGTGGGCCGGAAGTCACCGGAGGGAGTGACGGACACCGAACCTTCTCCTGTCTTGGCCATTACGCGGACGCGGCCACCTGTTCGCGGAATGGGGAATGGGACTACCGATCAGCGCTTGGTTTTGGCTGGCACATGAGCGACATCCAGCTCTCTCCGAAGGTCCATGGGGAGTCCGGTCTCGTTAAAGTCCGCTGCGATCAGCTCAAGGTCTTGCTGATCGAGTCCGTAACCGTCTAGCGCTAGATGTTCTAACCGTGCGCGGAGCTTGATTTCCGGATCGGTTTTGGTGTTGCCGACGGTAATGCCGCCAGCTAAACGGGTATATCCATGACGAGCGAGTAGGCAACTCGTGATCTCGGCAGCCTCGGCGATTTGTTCCTGAGACCAGTCTGGAAGAGGAATTTGGTTGATCACTGGAGCTGTTACATGCCGGTCGACGAAACGGCGCGCCCACCAGTCAACACATAAAGTGTTTAACAGGCCGAGGAGGGCGAGCCTTTGAGTGCTGTTTGATTCCGCATCATGCATGGCGGCGGATATGTAGCCTTTATTGTGTAGTAGCCCTGCCTCGGGAAGGGCTGTCGCGATCATGGTGCGAGAATTGTCTACGGTGCTCGGGCGGCGAAATATGATCATTGGATGCCGCTCCGTTAGAACCGTTTCCCCTTTTTTCCTACCGATGCCGCGATTCTTGAGGCAAAGGGCGTCCAGATCTCTGACGAACTGCTTGAATTTTACGCTGATGTCAAAGTGAAACTGATCGACATGTGCTGTCATCAGTATCTTCCAAGAATGTGCTTCTTTCTCGCGCACTGCGAGAGAACGGTCGGGGCCACTGCCCGTGAAGTCCCATCGAGCATCATGTGAAGCCATGATCCAACCTTCTCCTGAAGCCAATCGAGGCTTGTGTCGCATAGTCTCAAAGAGTTGTCGGTCGTTAGGAGTGGCGAACCATGGGATGACGTGGCTGTCGGAGAATGACGCTACCTCCCCCTGTGTTAGGACGATAGCGTTCTCATCTGTAGCGGCAGTGACGTCGCTTGGACTGTTGGCAATCCAAATACGTGTTACGGGTGCTTGGGTTGGCGAAGCGCTTAGGAATACCACTGCGATGCGAGACTCGACGTCCTCGAAGATCCACTCAGAGTGATTCCTGCCTTGTATGATACGGAGATCATATTTTGCAGTGAGTTCCCTGCGTAGTCTTTTCCATCCGGCCAGAACCATACTTTGTCGGGGTAGAACTAACCCTAGGTAGCCGGATATTCTTTTCAGCTTCAGTGCGCGTTCTAGCATCAGCTGTGCGAACTCTAGATGCGTATCACCCCGGAGCGCGTATGATGCTTTGAAAAGCTGCTGGAGAACTTCCCGATGGGCCATCTCCTCCTGCTCTCGAATGGCCTCCATCGGATGCATCTTACGGAGTTCTGTGATCTTCGCTTTCCGCGCTTCGTCTTTCAGCGCGACTACTCCAGGGAAAATCCCAGCCCAGAATGGAGCCGCTTCCCACCGCACCTTGTCCCACGGTGGATTGCCTAGAATTACATCAAACCCGGGGGTGGATCGTACGAAGACCTCGGGGAACCGGTAGGGGAGGTGGGTCACTCCGAACCTTTCCAGCTCCTGGCGGATCGTTTTGGCTCGATCGTCGTCACCTGCAACCGAAGTGATGGCGTCATCGGCGTCGACGGGAAGCGGCAGGAGTCCCAGCCGCACAGCCACGGCCGCGTCGAGAATATGTTTCGCATCGGCAGCGTCGACTAGCGCTAGGCGGTAGGCGTCTGCGGCGTCCTGCACCTCCGCCTTCTTGGCCTCGTCCGTTCGTGCCACTCGTTTGAGTCGTTCACTGGCGACCTGAAGCGCCTCCTCAATCTTGTCGGCGTACAGTGACATCTGCCCAATCGACGACTTCGGCTCTAAGACTTCAAGAGCTTCTGAGAGAGTGCCGATGCCCGTGAGGCTGTTGCCGACGATCAGCCCGTGATCGAGGGAGGACATCGGTAGGCCTGGCACAAAAGTGTGGATCCAGATGGCCAGGCGGGCCAGCTCAACCGCCATGAGGTTGAGGTCCAGGCCATAAATGCAGCGACGTGCGATCTGGCGGCGCAGCAGTGAGGAGGTCTCGATTTCCACCTCGGTGGCCCGTGGGCCGAGGGCCTCTTGGGCGGCCTGTGACAGTCGGATGAGCTCGTCACCGACAGCAGCGATAGGGTGTTCACCGAGAAACGCGGTGAACCGGGCCTCGATTCGGTCGATCGCTGCGACCAGGAAATGAGCCGAGCCCATCGCCAGGTCCGCGACGCGGAAATCGAAAAACAGTTCGGCTGCCGCGGCTTCGTCCCCAGCCTCCAGCAGAGCCCGGACCCGGTCCAGGTGCTCGTCGAGCGCCGGCTCCAGCGCAGTGGTCAACAGGTGCTCGACCGCGAAGGACTTGGTGAAGTACGACCCGGTGGACTTGCGCTTGCCGGACCGGTTGTGGAAGTAGATCGCCCCGGCCGGTACCTCGATCAGGTCGCTGTCCTTGGCCGGGACGAAATTCCCGTCCTTGTCCACGGTGAGCGGGGTAGGCGCGATCGACAGCGACGATTCCAGCAGACCTTCATACAGGGTGCCGAACTCGCGGACGCTCAGCGACCGGAAGTCCACCGGACCCTGCGTGCCGTCGGGGCCGGTGTCGACCAGGAGGGCGTGCAGCGCGGGCCCGAACTCCGCGTCGGTCAGCCGCATGCCCGCCAACGCGGCACCTGACGGGCTGGTCTGCGGATCATGAGAGAACAGGCCGCCGTTGTAAGGCGGAATGTCCCAGCCGGCATTGCCGCCGTCGATGGCATTCCATACCGCCTGCATGCCGTCCCATAGGGAGGTGGCGAAATCGTCGAACGCTTGGCCCGGGTCGTCGGCGAAGTCCTTGGCCAGCGTCTTGATCGCGTGCCGGTCGTAGCGCGGGTTGCGTCCGTACGGCAACAGCGCTCGGTCCTCGGCGTAGGCCACGAACAGCAGCCGGAACAGGATGATGAGCGTGCGGTGGTAGGCCTCCTGGAGGTTGGCCTCGGTGGTGGCCCTCATCTGCCGGGCCACCGCCACGGCCAGATTGGGGACCACGTCGCGGTAGACCCGCTCGCGGAGTCGGCCGCCCAGCTCGGCGGCGAAGCGCGTCGAGTCGATAAGGATCCGGCTGACGGTGCCTTCGGGAGCGAGCGCCTGGGGTGAGAACAGCAGGTGTAGGTAGGCGGCGTTGTCGTCCGAGAGCAGCGCCAGGTCCAGCTCGGTGAACGTCTCCCCCTGGCTCTTACGCCCGACGCCGATTGTGGGCTGGACTGGGTGCAAGCGGATCTGGCTGCCACGCAGCACGATCACCCATGGCAGGTTCTCCCGAGCGGCCACAGAGATTGCGTGCGAGACCGGGGAGACCGCGCCGAACCGGGAGGACGGCCTGTCGAAGGCCTCCCCGTCCTCCAGCAGCACCGCGATGGATCGGGAGGTCCCCTGGTGAGTGAGGAGCATCGCCACCGAACCGCGAGAGGCCGTGCCGTACCCGAGCGCCTGGATCAGTGCGAGCCCGCGCAGCCTGAGCAGTGGTCTGGCAGCCGCGCCCGCCGCGGCCCAGTCGGGTCGGAGTGGGACGCCGTTGCGGAGTTCGTGGGTTGCGAACAACCCCTTGTTCAGCAGGCCGGGGGCGGATTCCTCCTTACGCAGGGCGGTGAGCAGACGCGCGAGGGTGCGCTGAGCCACGTGCTGGTTCGGCTCAGCCAGAGCGGAGATGCAGATCCGGCCGACCTGGTCGGTGTCCAGGTCCACGATCGGGTCGTCGAGGATCCCGCAGGTCGCTGCCTTCACCGCTCCGGTCGTGCTGTACAAGACGACGAGCAGGACCGGGGAGGGGCGGTTGTTGTGCCGCAGCTTCCACAGACGGCGCAGTTCATCGGTCTTGGGAGCACCGGACTCGCTGTAGGCGATAGCCACCTCTACGGGCGCGTCGCCGTTGCCGAGTAGAACCCGATCAGTGATCAGTGCGGCCGGAGCATCGGCTGGAGCGGTCCACGGCAGGTCCCGGGCCTCGACGTCCTCCAGAAACCGCTCCGCCACATCTGCGATCACGTCCGCGACCCTTCGCCCAAGGATTTGCCGTCGGCTTATTCCTGCTAGGGGCGCATTTTACGGACAGTCGCTCCTTTCCTTGCAAGTGTTACATGTCGGTACGTGCATGATTGTTTCGCTCATTTCCTATTAGAAGGAAATAATGAAGACAAACATCTATATTTGGGATTAATCGGACGACGTTCCAATGATGTGGAGGGACTTTTCTAGGTGGGATGCTCCCGAAGTGCGCATACATGTGTACTTCGGGACCAGATGTGTCAGCGCTTCCGTGATGCTGTGGGGAGCAACGCCCGTAAGCGTGAGCCGGTCAGGTTGTTGCGATGGCGTCTAAGTTCCCGTGTACCTCGGCGATGTCGGGCGGTAGCTTCGCTGTGTGGCTACCAATGAAGAGCGGTCGCGGTGGGTCGTGCATGGTGAGCGGCTGATTTATGACAATCGGTGGATCCGCCTCGGCCTGGTGGACGTCGAGATCCCGGATGGGGAGCGCTTCGAGCATCACGCGGTGCATCTGGACCGGGCCGCTATCGCCGTGGTGGTCGACGAGCAACAGCGGGTGCTGATGATGTGGCGGCATCGCTTCCTGTTCGACCGGTGGGGCTGGGAGCTGCCGGGCGGCCTGGTCGACGCTGGCGAGGACCCGATG
The DNA here is from genome assembly GCF_050936535.1 of Nonomuraea sp. CA-218870. NCBI lineage: Bacteria > Bacillati > Actinomycetota > Actinomycetes > Streptosporangiales > Streptosporangiaceae > Nonomuraea > Nonomuraea sp. CA-218870. Next base: position 3,155,537 of record NZ_JBNJMN010000001.1, read on the forward strand.
GAGACGGCGGCCCGGGAGGTGGAGGAGGAGACCGGGTACCGGGTCAAGGAGATCGAGCACCTGGTGACCTATCAGCCGATGGCCGGCATGGTCGACTCCGAGCACAACCTGTACCTCGCCCGCGGTGCCGAGCTGGTGAAGGAACCCAGCGGGGAGATCGAGGCGGACCTGATCGAGTGGGTCCCGATGAAGGAGATCCCGGACATGATCGCCCGGGGGGACATCTGGACCTCGGGAACGCTGGTGGGTCTGTATGCGGCTCGGGATCGGCTCAACGGAGAGCGCGGGTAAGGCGCCGGCTGAGTTCGTCGATGCGCTTGCGCTGCCGGCGTGAGCCGGTCATGGTCGCCAGGTGCTTCGCGCGCTGGATGTGGGGTTGGGCGGCCTCCGGGTCGCCCAAGGCGAGCAGCGCATGTCCCAGGTCGCAGCGAAGGGCGGCCTCGGCGCGGTTGTAGGTGCCGTCCATGCCGGCCAGCGCTGACCGTAGGTCCTCGATGGTGCCGGGGTCGCCGAAGCGGACGAGGCAGTTGCCGCGCCACCGGGCGAGGTGGTGAATGTCGAGCGACAGGTAGGGCGTGTCCGGGTCGCTGTGTCCGCTCGGGAGGAGAGCGGCGGCCTGGTCGAGCGCGGCCCGGCAGGTCGCCTCGTCGCCCAGGATCGCGGCGGCTTCGGCCTCGGCCGCCGCCAGCCACGAACGCAGCCGAGCGGGGATGCGGTCGCGATAGACGGCCTGCACGTACTGGAGGACCTCGGTTGCCTGGGCGGGCTGTCCCAGGTCCATGAGGACGTATGCCTGTTCGGCGGAGACGTGGGCAATGACGGCCGGGTCATCGGCTTCGCGGGCGGCGGCTTTGGCGTTCTCGTAGTGGTTCCAGGCGTCGTTGAGGGCGCCGGTGTTGATGGCCTGCCATCCGGCGAGTGATTCGGTCTGGGCGAGGACGTGGGCGAGTTGTGCGCGTATGCCGGGCCGTACGGCATGACGCTGTGCGCGTTCTATTTGGGTGATTTGCGCGCGCATTTTGTCGGCGATGGCGGCGCTGCCGAGTCGGCGGTCCAGTAGGCGCAGATTGTTGGTGTCGGTGTTGAGGATCATCACCATCGTGGGGTCGATGGCGGCGGCGGCCTCGATGCGGGTGGCGAGTTCCTCGGTTTGCTCCTGGTGCTCGTCGCCGTGGTCGCCAGTGGGCGAGGCGATGTCGAGCGGGGCCAGGCCGAGCAGCATGCGGGCGTGGTCGGGCAGCGCTAGGCCGGCGGCGATGCGCTCGTAGACTTCAAGGTCGCTGACCTGGCGCTGGCCGCGCATGTGCTGGCTGATGCGGCCCTGGGCGATGCCGGTGGCGGCGCTGAGGCGGACCTGGCTAGCCCCGGCGTACTTGACAGCGAGGTTGAACAACCCCGCCATGTCGCGCTTCTTCAGGATTTCGCGGCTTTCATCGCGCTCCCACACCCATGCGGGCATCTGGATCGGCTCGAAAGCGTTCCCGTGCATTCCGGCCTCCGGTCGTTTCCCCAGGCTGGTGGTGCATGGCTCCTGCTGAGAACTCTATATCTCACAGTGATATATCCAGAGGGAATAGGACTGATTTTCTCTGCGGTCCATTCTTTCCGGCATGACCACACCAGTTAAGTGCACCGCGTGCGACGGGCGCGGCTGGAAGATCGTCACTCGACGCGGGCAGGTTGCCGCCGTGGCGCTCGGCATGGAGACCTCGTCGCGGGAGGACTGCCTGTACTGCGACGGCGGCCAGGTGCTCGTGGAGATGTTCGAGTGGGAAGTCTTCGTCACCGCTGACGGGACCGACGAACTCGGGCCGTGCGGCACCAGCGCCGGACAGGCCACCTCCATGGACGAACTGCGGAAGGCGCTGCGCCGGATGGACCCGGCCCGGCGGCCGTGGGGGAGGATCACGCACCGGGTCTACGACTTCGGCACCGTGCCGGACGACTGGTCCCGCCGGATCATCTTCCGCGCGACGCTCGATGCGGCCGGGCAGGTCCGCTTCGAACGGACCGACCGGTGAGCAACAGGACCCCGGCATGGGGTGGGCCGTGCCCATCTCCGCATCTCCCGCCCCTGATGGAGGGCGCCAAGCCGCTCGACTGGCACGAGCCGGGGCGGTTCGCCTGGTCGCGGGTGCTGGCCTGGACCTGCCACGAGCACCGCAACACCTGGTACGAGCTGTGCGCGGCGGGCGGGCTGGCCTACATCCGCCGGTTCAAGGGGGACGAGGTGAAGCCGAAGGTCGCGCACACCCATGCCTGGCGGGAGGCCGAGGCGCGGGCGGTGTGGCTGGCGCTGCTGTCCGGGCGGGCTCAATAGCCTTCCCGCTGGTGGCTGAGGTCCTGACAGGCATTCGCTTAGCCGCTACTGTGCTTATGCAGACAAGTGGAAAAGTGATTGGGCGCTTAACATGAGCATGGACTTCGCCCCGCCGAAGTACGCCCAGGTGATGACGGCGATTCAGCAGCGTATCCGGGACGGGGAGTACGCGCCCGGCGACATGCTGCCCTCGGAGACGCAACTCGTCCGGGAGTTCGGCGTCGGCCGCACCACGGTTGTGCGGGCGCTTCAGACCCTTGCCATGCAAGGCTGGATCGAACGGGAGCACGGCCGGGGCTCGTTCGTGAAGGGCCGCCCGGAAAGCCCGACCGAGCGGGTACGGCCCGGCCTGTCGACGGCCGAGCATCCCGAGAGGGCCGAGAACATCGTCAGCGTGAGCAGGGTGCCGGCCCCCCGGCACGTCGCCAAGCTGATGGGCGTCGACGAGCGAACCCCCGTGATCGCCCGTCAGCGCGTCATGCGGCAGGGCGACCGGGTGTCGGCGGCGGAAACGCTGTGGTTCCCCTTGGAGATCGCTCTCGGCACCGACCTGGACAAGCCCGATCCGCTGCGGCATGGGGTCCGTCAACATCTTCAAGCGGTCAAGCATCTGCGGATCGACCACGTCACTGAACGCCTGACCGCACGGAAGCCGACCAAGGAGGAAGCCGAACTCCTCGGCTCCTCGTCGCCGGTGCTGGGCGTGCTGGCGACCGTGCATGACCCGGCGGGGAGCGTGCTCCTGGTGCTGAGTGTGGCCCTGCCTGGTGACCTGCATGAGCTTGAGGATGTCTATCAGGTGAGCTAAGTCTTACCCCGCTCGTCTGGCTCGGTTACTTGTGCGGACGAGTGGGCAAGACTTACAGTAGAACTCAATCGGACAAGTGGACGAGCGCATGAGCTGCTCGTCCTGAGCGAAGGAATCACGCACATGGCCATCCAAGGACCCATCCCGATCGCCTTCGAGCACGTCTTCCCGCACGGCTGCTACCTCGTGGGGGAGGTGGAACAGGTCAAGGACTTCACCGCCTCGACCGGCGGACGCACCGTGTTCGCCAAGGACAAGACCACCGGGGAACTGGTCTGGCAGGTCGCCGTCATGGACGCTGACCCGGCTGCCAAGCTCGCCCAGAAGACGGTCGCGGTGAAGATCATCGCTCCGGTGCAGCCGGTCCCGCCGACGCCTGCGCCCGGCCTGCCCATCACGCCGGTCGAGTTCGAGCAGATGACGGTCACGCCGTACGTTCACCAGACCACCGGACGCCTGGCCTACTCCCTGCGAGCGAGGGCGATGCGGGCTCCCCGCTCCGTCGCCCAGGGCAAGCAGACGGGTGCTGGTAAGGAGGTGGCGGCCTGATGCTCCGCGACCCCTACACCTACGTCACGCTCTCGCTCAGCCCCGGCAACCCGGCCAACGTCGGCATCTCGTTCTACTCGCCCGAGCTGCGGGCCGGGGCCTCGGTGCTGGACTCCGGGCGGCCCTACTTCGCCATCACCAGCCCGAGCGTGGACGTGACCGTCTCGACCACCGCGGCCGGGCCGGTCACCCCCAGGGATGTCGAGATCGCCCGACAGATCGTCCAGGCCGCCTCGCGCTACCTCGCCGACTGCGAGCGCTTGGTCGACCAGCAGCCGGCCGACTCCGATCAGCTCGCCCTACCGAGGGTCGACGGCTCGGCGGCCTGACATGCAAGCGGGGCCGCTGGAAGCGGGAACTTCCGGCGGCCCCTCGGATCTCCCACGCACGCCAATGCTTGAGAGGACTCCAGCCTAATGCTGAGAAGACTGCCCGGAGACGAGGCACGTAACCTCGTCTCCACCACTCCGGACACGGCCGTCGTCTTCCGCCCGGCCGTCATGCAAACCCCCGCCATCGTCACCATCGTGATCTGGCTGGCCCGCCTGCTGCGCGGGCTGATCCGGATGCTCTGGCGGCACCCGATCGCCTGCACCGCCGCCGTGGCCCCCGCCGTCGTCACGCTGACCTACGGCTGGCGCGTCGCCCTGGTCATGACCGGCTTCCTTCCCTCGGTGGGCCTGTCGTGGGTGCTGCTGGAGCGGGACTCGTTCCTGCGCGTGGTCGGCTGGCCGCTGCTGGCCTGGTGGCGCCTGGTCTGGGTCTACCGGCGGCACTGGCAACCCGTGATGATCGTCTCCGGTCTCGGCCGTCACCTGCGCGGCCGGGACTACCTGCCCCGCCTGGTCAAGGTGCGGTGTACCTCGTGGGCCGACCTGGTGACCGTGAAGATGCTGGGCGGGCAGGCGGTCAAGGACTGGACCGACCGGGCCGACCACCTCGCCCACGGCTTCGGCGCTCGAAGTTGCCGGGTGGCGATCGCGCGAGCTGGTCTGCTCGTGCTGACCCTGCCCCGGCATGACCCCCTCGCCGAGTCGTTGCCGGCCGTCCCCATCCCCGAGGAGCCTTCGGTGGGGCCGGTCGAGATCGGCCGGTGCGAGGACGGCACGCCGTACCGGCTCAAGGTCCACGGCACGCATGTGCTGATCGCGGGCGCCACCGGGGCCGGTAAAGGCTCCTACCTGTGGAGCGCCATCCGCGGCCTGCTTCCCGCGATGCGGGCGGGCCTGGTGCAGGTGTGGGCGCTCGACCCCAAGCGGATGGAGCTGTCCTTCGGCCGGGCACTGTTCGGCCTCCGCTACGCCGCCACCCCCGCCGAATGCGCCGACCTGCTGGAGGCCGCCGTCTCGGTCATGCAGGAGCGGGCCGACCGATTCGGCGGCAACCAGCGCTCCCACACCCCCACCATGGCGGACCCCTTCGTCCTGGTCGTCGTCGACGAGGTCGCCTTCCTGACCGCCTACCAGTCCGACAAGCACCTACGCGAGCGGACCAAAGCGGCCCTCGCCACGCTCACCACCCAGGGCCGCGCGGTCGGGGTCGGCGTCATGGCCGCACTGCAGGACCCCCGCAAGGAGGTTATGAACATCCGCAACCTGTTCCCCGACAAGATCGCGCTCCGGCTCGACGAGAGCGAACAGGTGGACATGGTCCTCGGCGACGGCGCACGCGACCGTGGAGCCCTCGCCGACCACATCTCACCGGTTCCCGAACTCGGCGCGGGCATCGGCTACGTCCGGCTCGAAACCTCACCCGACCCGATCCGCGTGCGCGCGGCCTACGTCTCCGACGAGGACATCCGCGCCATGGTCGCCACCTTCTCGACCAGTAGGGCGGGGGCGCATGCCCGTGGTTGAAATCTCCCACCTTCTCGACGAGCTCACCTGCGCGGCCTGCGGCACCCGCAACGCGCTGTGGCTCTACCCCATCCGGGGCGTCATCGAGTGCCGCGAGTGCGGCGAGAAGGCAACCGTGATCGCCGAGCCCTCCGGCGGTGACCAATGACAGCCACCAACGACAGGGCCACACCTCGCGCCGTGCGGATGGCGATGCCACTCGCCCGGGACGTCGTCGAGGAGATCGCCAAGCAGTACGGCGTGTGCATCCGGCCGGTGCCGCTGCGGCGGCAGGACATCCTCACCGGCCAAACCGACGTGATCGATGTGCCGTGCGGGGCGACCCTGGAGAGCAAGTGCCCGCCGTGCGCCAAGCGCAACCGGCAGCTCCGGCGGGCGCAGTGCCGGGAAGGCTGGCACCTCGACCACGAGCCGGTCAACCTGCCCGACAACGCCGACGACTACCAGCGCCACCTCGTCGAGCTGCGGGCCGACGCCCAAGCCTGGCGGGACGAGGTGGAAAAGGCCGGCGGCGACACCACCGACCTGGACGCCGCGATCGTGGAGCTGGACGAGGAGATCAACGCTGCGGGCATGCGCGGCAACGTCCTCGGCCGCACCTCCGGCAAGCGCACGAGGTCAACGAAGCGGCGGCAGGACGCCCCGGACCTGCCCAAGCGGCAGATGACCAAGACCACGCTCGGGCGGACCTTCACCGGCTCGGACGGCAAGACCTACCGGCCCTCGATGTTCGTCACGCTCACCCTGCCCTCCTACGGGCGGGTGTTCGAGGGTGCGCCCCTCGACCCGGACCGGTACGACTACACGCGGGCGGCCCGCGACGCCCTGCACTTCTCCAAGCTCGTGGACCGCTTCGTGCAGAACCTCCGTCGTGTGGCGGGCTATGACGTGCAGTACTTCGCCACCGTCGAGCCTCAGAAGCGGCTCGCTCCGCATCTGCACATGGCGATCCGCGGCACCCTGCCCCGTGCTGAGCTGCGGCAGATCATCGCGGCCACGTATCACCAGGTGTGGTGGCCATCGTCGGATGTCGTGCGTTTCGAGGGTGAGCACCTGCCGGTCTGGGAGGACGGGGCCGGCTACCTCGACCCGACCACGGGGGAAGTGCTGCCGACCTGGGAGCAGGCTCTAGACCGGCTCGATGCCGACGAGGACGCCGAACCCCTGCACGTGCTCCGGTTCGGCGATCAGCTCGACATTCAGAGCGTGCTCGCCGGGACCCCGGACGCCGACCAGCTCATCCAGTACCTGTCGAAGTACCTGACCAAGTCCCTCGGGGACGCCCTCGGCACCGACGACCCTCGTCGGAAGGCTCATGCCGAACGGCTGCTGGAGGCGTTGCGGTTTGAGCCGTGCTCGCCGGCCTGCCCGAACTGGCTGCGGTACGGCATCCAGCCGAAGGGCGCCAAGCCCGGCATGGCCCCGGGCCGGTGCAGAGGCAAGGCGCACAAGCCCGATCACCTCGGCTACGCGGGGCGGCGCGTCCTGGTTTCAAGGAAGTGGTCTAACAAGACCCTGACCGAGCACAAGCAGGACCGCCGCACCTGGGTCCTGGAAGCCCTCGGCCTGCCAGACGAGCCGGTCGACCCCCACCGCTACATCTGGCGGCCGGTCAAACCCGGTGATCCCGACCTGGCCCCGATCGGTGTGCGGCTCCTGCGCTCGGTGCACGAGCGCCAGCGCTGGCGCAACCACCTCGACCGGCTCCAAGCCGAGGCAGACGGCCAAGATTCTTCGGCAACTGAAGGGAGGGCGGCGTGAAGAAGGACGACAAGCTGATGACGGTCCCCGAGATCCTCGACGAACTCGGCGTGTCCGCCCGGACCTTCTATCGCTGGCGGGAGGTCGGTAAGGCCCCCGAGGGCTTCAAGCTCCCGAACGGTGAGATCCGCATCTACCGGAGCGAGTTCGCCACCTGGCTTGAGTCGCTGCGGGAGGTGGCGTGACCTCCTCGTACAAGGTCAAGTTCTGGGAGATTCGCACCAACACCCGCGCCCAGGGGGAGGGCAAGAAGCGCCGCATTGTCTCCCACACTGTGCGTTGGACCGTCGGCCCGAGCGAGAAGTCTGTGACTTTCAAGACCAAGGGCCTCGCCGAGAGCTTCCTCTCGGACCTACGGCAGGCGGCTAAGAAGGGGGAGTCCTTCGACCTGGAGAGCGGCCTCCCGGCCTCGATGATGAAGGCGAAGGATGTGCGCACCTGGTACGCCTTCGCGGTCGACTACGTCCACGCCTGGTGGCCGCACGCGGCGGCCAAATCCCGCGAGGGCATGACGGACGCGCTGACGAGCGTCACGCTCGTGCTCACCAAGGAGCATCCCGGCCGTCCTGACGACGAGGTCCTTCGCCGAGCCCTGCGGCACTTCGCGTTCCTGCCGGTGGAGCGTCGCCCGGCTCCCACGCAGGAGGTCACGGCGGCCATGCGTTGGTTGGAAGCGGCCTCGCTTCCCCTGACCGCCTTAGAGGACGCGAAGCACGCACGAGCGGCCCTGGAAGCCCTGGCGCTGCTCCTCGACGGTAAGGCGGCGGCCACCTCGACGTACCGGCGCAAGCGGGCCGTGTTCCATCACGCCTTGGAGTACGCGGTTGAGCGGGAAGAGCTTTCGGCAAATCCGCTCCATCGGGTGAAGCTGCGCAGGGCCAAGCCGGGCGGGGAGGTCGATCGGCGCTCGGTCGTCAACCCTCGTCAGGCGCGGCAACTGCTGACGGCCGTTACCTACGTCGGCCGGACGCGCGGGCCGATGATGATGGCGATGTTCGCGGCCATGTACTTCGGCGGCCTGCGTCCAGGTGAGGCCGCCGGCCTCCGGGAGAAGGACTGCCACCTGCCCGAAAAGGGCTGGGGACTGCTCACCCTGGCCAAGACCCGGCCGGAGAGCAGCAAGCGCTACACTGACTCGGGGGAGACCCACGACGAGCGCGGCCTGAAGCATCGGGAGAAGAAAGAGACGCGGCCGGTTCCCATCCCGCCGGAGCTGGTGGCGATCCTGCGCGATCACATCAAGACGCACGGCGTCGCCGAGGACGGGCGCCTGTTTCGGACCGCGAGCGGCAAGGCGTTCTCCGGCTCGACAGTCTCGAAGGTCTGGAAGGAGGCGAGGGGCTACGCGTTCCCTCCGGAGGTGGTCGCCTCGCCCCTGGCGGCTCGGCCGTACGACCTGCGGCATGCGGCCGTGTCGTTGTGGCTCAACGCGGGGGTCCACGCACCGGAAGCCGCGGAGCGGGCCGGGCACGGCGTCGACGTGATGCTCAGGGTCTACGCCAAGTGCATCGAGGGGCAACGCGAGATGGCCAACCGCAGGATCTTGGAAGCGCTCGCCGTGTGAGGTGCCCAAAGCAAATGGCAGGACCCCGGGAGATGCCTCGGGGTCCTTCTAGCGTGCGGGCACGGTACCGCTCAGCTGAGCATGTCCTCCGCAAGCTGGGCCAAGTTGTCCAGGCTGAGTTTGTCGGAGCCACCAAGTACTCTCGACTTCAACCAAGGGGAGGGGCTATGAGTACGGCGAGTAGGTTCGACAAATTCCTGCAGAACATCAAGGCGACACCACTCCAGCAGACCGCCGCGATAACGAGCGCGAATGCCATCGCCAGGAAGCTGCAGGGGTACTACTTCGGCACCCCGTACTCCGATGCCTCAAGAATGATCATAGGCTCGTACGGCAAGGGGACCGCCGTGCGCCCGCCCCGGGACATTGACGTGCTCTTCTTCATGCCGCCTGCTGTCTACCACCGCTTCAACGCTTACAGTTTCAACGGACAGTCGGCCCTCTTGCAGGAGGTCAAGGGTCTGTTCCGGCAGCGCTTCCCCAACACCAGGGAAATTGGGGGCGACGGGCAGGTGGTCGTCATTGATTTCTCTACAGGTCACAAGGTCGAGGTCCTGCCTGCCTGGCGGGCGGAGGGCGGAGGACTTCTGGTACCCGACACCCACGATGGCGGTACTTGGCGGCAGGTGGACCATGACGCGGAGATCAAGTTCGTGGAGGATTCTGACGCTCGGAGTCGGGGCAACACACGTAACCTCATCATGATGATGAAGGTTTGGCAGACGCAGTGCTCGGTACCCATCAAGTCCTTGGTTCTAGAGTTCCGAAGCGTGAATTTCCTGTCCAGGTGGAAGTACGCCAAGGAGTCCAGCCACTACTACGACTGGATGGTCCGGGACTTCTTCGGCGAGTTGATCGGCAAGGCGAACGCCTGGCACACCATCCCTGGGACCAACGAGAAGAAGCACTACGGTGACGCCTGGTTGAGCAAGGCTCAGAGCGCCTATGCAAGGGCCGCCAAGGCGTGTGAGTACGAGCGGGATGGCAAAGATGCTGATGCCGCCGTCGAATGGCGCAAGATCTTCGGGAACCAGTATGAGTTCCAGCACTGAATTCTCCCAGGCGGCGAACATCCAGGCGATCCGGGAGAGCTTTGGCCGGGTCGTCTACTCCCATAAGACTCATGAGAAGGCCCGCGAGATCGAGTCCGCCAGAGCTGAGCGGGCGAAATGGATCAATATCGTCCTGGTCACGTTGACGTCGGGAACACTGTTGACGTCGGTAATCACGGATCAGCGAACCCTCCTTTACGTCAGCAGTGTCGTTTCCGCGGCGGCGTTCGCTTTTACGATCTTTCAGCTGAGCTTCAACCCTGAGAAGACCGCCGAACAGCATCGTGCTGTGGCCAAGGAGCTTTGGTACGTCCGTGAGAAGTACATCCACCTGCTTACGGATATACAGACCGACCCGCGGTCGGTAGATATCCCGCGCCGCAGGGACGAATTGCTTGAGGAGCTTAAGTACATCTACCGCCTCGCTCCCGACACCTCCAGTAAGGCGTACCGGGCTGCTCAGAGGGCCCTGCAGATCAATGAGGACATGACCTTCAGCAATGAGGAGCTCAACCGGTTCCTTCCTGATGCGCTACGGCTTGATTGAGCCTGCATGAGGATCGGTGTCGATGGGATCGACGAGCGGCTTATCGTCCTGAGGCTGGGCCGGGGATCCTGATGATCGCGTCGTCGCGGAGCGCCTGGGAGCCGAGCTGGCTGGCGGCATGCCGGCCTCGGACGGAGTCAGGGTTGCGGTAGCGCGCTCCGAAACCGCTGGCCCCACCTGGGGAAACGAGGCCGTGAGCATTCCGCGTATGTTCCGCGAGCAGTGGCATATGGCTGCTTCCGGCGGCTGTCGGCTGCATGTCCGGACAAGCGTGATCGACCATGAAACCGCAGGTGAGACCGCGGATGGCTGGTCGTACGTGGTAGGGCGGGTGGGACTTGAACCCACGACCCACGGATTATGAGTCCGATGCTCTGACCGGCTGAGCTACCGCCCCTGGGATTCAGTTGTGCGTATCGACAAGGCTAAGGCATGGTGAGCGCCCCCGCCCCAGTCTGATGCCTCGCACATCATTCCACGTCGGGACCCGTTCGTGGAGATGGGGACGATCATTCTTCCCAGAGCGGACGTGGATCGGGCATGCCGGTCCTGCCTGATCCACGAGGCGACGGTCGACGACCGCCGGAGAGGCCGGCGGGACGCCGCTGGTGGAGCTGCTCAGAGCCCCGTTCCAGCGACGTCCCGGGTGTGACTCAGGGCCGGTTGAAGCCCAGCGTGTACGAGCCGGAACCGCTGTAGGCGTGCACGCGGTAGCGGTAGTAGCCGGCGCTGCCGTTGTAGCTGAGGGTCTCGTCGGGGCCGGGCGTGATGCCCTGGGCGACGGTGCTCCAGGAGAGGCCGTTCCACCGCTGGAGGTAGAGGTCGAAGTCGGTGCCGTCAGGCGCGTCCAGGCAGGCGGCGTGGGTGCCCGAGGTCGTGGTCTGGTAGTAGGAGCCGTTCGGCTGGTAGGCGCTCTGGCCGGAGGACAGCGAGCCGGTGTGGGTGGACTGGTAGTTCTGGCAGCCGGTGGGCGGGTCGGGGTCGCCGCCGCCGTCGCTGGTCACCAGGGTCAGGCCGCCCACGGAGATGATCTCGCCGATGGGCTGGAAGTACGTGGTGCCGCCGATGCTGCAGTTGCCGGAGCCGCCGGAGGTCATGCCCTGGGCCTGGTCGCCGGAGATGAAGGAGCCGCCGGAGTCGCCGGGCTCGGCGCAGGCCGAGGTGCGGGTGAGGCCGGAGACGGTGCCCTCCGGGTAGTTCACGGTGCTGTTGAGCGCCTGGACGGTGCCGCAGCGCCACTGGGTGGTGGAGCCGGAGCGGCACACGGCGCCGCCGGGCTGGGTGACGGTCGCGCCGCGCACCGGGAGGATGCCGGCCGAGTAGCCGTTGACGACGCCGGCGGCGGTCCAGTCGGCGTTCGTGGCGACCCAGGCGTAGTCGTTGCCCGGGAACGAGGAGATCTGGAAGGTGCCCTGCGCCGCGCGGTTGTAGCCGGTGGTGGAGGCGCCGGTTGAGCCGCAGTGGCCGGCGGTGGTGAAGCCGAGCTGGGTGCCGCGCCGCGCGGCGAACCCGACGGAGCATCGCGAGGACGAGATGTAGTAGGCGTCGCCGCCGCGGATCTCGTAGAAGGGCTTCGGCCGGTCGGCCGAGGCGGCGACCTTGACGGCTCCGGTGTCCACGCCGGCGCTCTTCGCCCAGGACAGGGCGGCGTCCTGGTCGGCGGCCTGGACGACGACCGCGTTGTCGGCGGGGGAGACCGACCAGCTGTGCACGGTGTCCGGCGGCGCCGTCTTGTCCAGGCCCTCCTTCACGGCGGTGAGCTGGGCGAGGGTACGGGACACGATGCGGGGTTCTGCGCCCGCCTTCTTGATCGCGGCGGTGTCGGCCTGGTTCACGCTGGCGGCGACCAGCTTGCTCTCCGCGCCTTCGAACCAGGTTCCGGCGTAGCGGTCGCCGAGCTGCTTGGCCAGGCCGGGCGCGGCCTGGTTGCCGCGGGCCTCGTTGGCCATCCGGTTGACGGCCTGCTTCTCGCTGATGCCGAGGTCGCGTTCGAGGGCGTCGATCACGCCCTTCGGGGGTTCCGCCGTGGCTGCCTGGATGGCTTCGGCGGTCGGGGTGGTGGCGGTGGCGACGGCCGGGGTGGCCGTCATGACTAACGCGCCGATCGCGATGGCGATCGTGGCCGGAGTCCGGAGCATGGGTTGTCTCCTCGCTGTGGCTGGGGGGTGCCGTCACCGTATGTGGATGGCCCGAAGCCGAGGAGTACCGGTTCGGCCCTACCACGGTGTTATGGCGCGGTGCCGAACCCGGGGTTGCGTGCCAGCCAGTCGTGGTAGATGGGGCTGCGCCGTACCGCCTCCCGGTGCGCCTGTTTGGCCTGGAGCAGCACCCACGCGGCGTCGGGCGCGGCGGTGTGGCGGCCGAGGAGCTGGCGCCAGCGCAGCGGCGCGTTCTTCAGCGGCACCACCACCATGCCGGCCGCGGGCTGGTGGGTGGCCTGGCAGAGCACCACCGCGCGGCCCACGGCGGCCAGGTGCACGCAGGTGGCCACGTCGGTCTCGTAGATGGTGCCGGGCGTGAAGCCGGCCCGCGCGCACGCCATGGCGAAGCAGTCGGTGAAGCAGCCGTCGCCTGGGGTGACCGCCCACTGCGCGGCGGCCAGGTCGGCCAGCTCCACCTCCTTCTCCACGGCGAGCGGGTGGTGCTCGGAGAGCAGGGTGAAGACCGGGTCGACGCTGATCGTCTCCCAGGTCAGCGTGCCGGCGGGGGTGCCGTTGTCGCCGCAGGCGCCGGTCAGTACGTAGTCGAGACGGCCCAGTTCGACCATGGTGGTCAGCTCGTGCGCCGACCAGCTGGTGTAGGTGGTGACCTGGCGTTCGGCGGCCAGGCGGTGCACGAGGCCGCCGAGTATCGGGCCGTTGGTGGCGCCGATGCGGTAACCGGGGGAGGGGGCGTGCGCGAACCGTACCGCCTCCTCCTGCAGTTCCTTGGCGGCGGGCAGGAGCACCCGGGCGCGGGCGAGCACCAGCTCGCCCAGCCGGGTGGGACGGGCTCCGTGCCGGTCGCGCTCGAAGAGCGCGCCGCCGAGCATCCGCTCGATGCGCTTGAGCTGGGCGGTGAGGGCGGGCTGGGCCAACCCGAGCATGGAAGCGGCCTTGCTGACACTTCCGGCGTCCGCGACAGCGCGGACGATCTTGAGGTGCCTGAGCTCGAGGTCCATAACGGGACGGTAAGGCGGTCTAATCTCCCAAACAATGCCTATGTGTCAGGAATTATGACAGATATTGTTGAGCGCCTTCTGGGGTAGGGGCAAGCCCATGACGACGATGGGAATCGATCCGGCCCAGCTGAGCGACGAAGACCTGCTGCGTGAGCTGCGGCAACTGCACACCACCCGAACCGACGCCTTCCTGCACGGCTCCGACGACGCGCTGGCCCGCCACACCTCGCGGACCAACGAGCTGGAGTCCGAATACCTGCGCCGCTATCCGCAGCGCGAGGTGGATCCGAACCGGCTGCGCGAGGGGGCGAGGGCACGCTGATGGAACCGGAACACGACGTGCAGGCACTGTCCGACGTCGACGTCCACGTGTACGAGGCCGTCGCCGGCGGGGCCGGCGAGCACGGCTCGATCGGCCTGGACGCCCTGGTGCACAGCACCGGGCTGCCCGCCGAGGAGGTGAGGGAGAGCCTCGAACGCCTGGTCGGCCAGAGGTACGTGCGGCCGGCCGGTCAGGGGTACGGGCTCGGTCAGCACACCTTCGGCGTCTGGCGCTGATCCTCCGGCGGGACGGTCCGGCTCCGGACGCGTACTGTCGAGGGGTGGACGTCGCAGACCTGACCCCCGCGCAGGCGCGTGCGCGCTTTCGCGGCGGGGAGCGCGTGCCGACGGCGGGCTGGTGCGGGGGCTGGACGCAGGCGAACCTGATCGCCGTCCCCGAGGAGCTCGCCTACGACCTGCTGCTGTTCGCGCACCGCAACGCGCGGGCGTGCCCGCTGCTCGACGTGGGTGAGCCGGGTGCGGTGAGCACCCGGCTCTTCCCCGGTGACCTGCGCACCGACCTGCCCGGCTACCGGATCTACCGGGACGGCCTGGCCGTCGCCGACGCCGGCGACGTGGTGGCCGAGTGGCGGGCGGACCTGGTGCCGTTCCTGCTCGGCTGCAGCTTCACCTTCGAGCGGGCGCTGCTGGCGGCGGGCGTGCCGATCCGGCACCTGGAGCAGGGCGTGAACGTGCCGATGTACCGGACGGACGTGCCGTGCGAGCCGTCGGGGCCGCTGTCGGGGCCGCTCGTGGTGTCGATGCGGCCGGTGCCGGAGGCGCTGGTGGCGACCGCGGTCGAGGTGAGCGGGCGCTATCCGATGGTGCACGGCGCGCCCGTGCACGCCGGAGACCCGGCCGGGCTCGGCATCGCCGACCTGGGCCGGCCCGACTTCGGCGACCCGGTGGAGGTGCGGGCGGGGGAGGTGCCGCTGTTCTGGGCGTGCGGGGTGACGCCGCAGGCGGCGGTGATGGCGAGCGGGGTGGAGTTCGCGATCGGGCACCTGCCGGGGCACATGGCGATCATCGACGCGCGGGACGAGGACTATCGAGCGACTTAGCGAGATATTTCGCGGTATGGGTGGAGGCTTCGGCCAGTGCCGCCGGGGTGCCCTCGAACACCACCCGCCCTCCGTGCCGCCCCGCCTCGGGGCCGAGGTCGATCACCCAGTCGGCGTGCTTGACCACGTCGAGGTCGTGCTCGGCCACGATCACCGTGTTGCCCCCGTCGACGAGCCGGTCGAGCAGCGCCAGCAGCCGGTCGACGTCGGCGGGGTGCAGGCCCGTGGTCGGCTCGTCGAACACGTACACGTGACCGGTCTCGTGCAGCCGGTGCGCCAGCTTGAGCCGCTGCCGCTCGCCGCCCGACAGCGTGGTGAGCGAACGCCCCAGCGTCAGGTGGCCCAGCCCCAGCTCGTCCAGCCGGTCGAGGCCGGGCAGGTCGTAGTCGCGCGCGGCCTCGACCGCGGTCAGGGCCAGCACGTCGGCGATGGTCCGCCCGGCCAGGCGGTACGAGAGCGCCTCGGGGTTGTAGCGGGCGCCGCCGCAGGCGTCGCAGGTCCGGGTCACCGGGTCCATGAACGCCAGGTCGGTCTTGATCTCGCCGCGCCCCCGGCACCGCGGGCAGGCGCCCGCCGAGTTGGCGCTGAACAGCTTGACCGGCACCCCGCGCGCGGCCGCGAACAGCCTGCGCAGGCGGTCCATCGCCCCGAGGTAGGTGGCGAGCGTCGAGCGGGGCGAGGCGTGCAGGGCCGACTGGTCGATCAGCACCACGCCCGGGTGGCGGGCGGGCAGCTCGCGGGTCGTCAGCGTGCTCTTGCCCGAGCCGGCCACCCCGGTCACCGCCGTCAGCACGCCCAGCGGCACCCGGACCGTCACCTCCCGCAGGTTGTGGGCGCGGGCGCCGTCGACCGTCAGCCATCCGGCGGGTGCGCGCACCCGCTCCTTGACCCCGCGCGCCCGCCGCAGCGCGCGGCCGGTCACCGTGTCGCCGAGCCCGGCCACCGGGCCCTGGTAGACCACCCGCCCGCCGTCGGCGCCCGCACCGGGACCGAGGTCCACCACCTGGTCGGCGAGCGCGATCACGTCGCGGTCGTGCTCCACCACGATCACCGTGTTGCCCTTGTCGCGCAGCTCCAGCAGCAGGTCGCCGAGCAGGTGCACGTCGCGCGGGTGCAGGCCGACGCTGGGCTCGTCGAAGATGTACGTCAGACCGGTGAGGCTGCTGCCCAGGTGGCGCACGGTCTTCAGACGCTGGGCCTCGCCGCCGGACAGCGTCGGCGTCTCCCGGTCCAGGCTGAGGTAGCCGAGCCCGATCGCCTCGATGCGGCGCAGCGCCTCCACCGCCGCGTCCGCGACCGGGTCGGACAGCTCCACCAGCACCCCGATCAGGTCGGCGATCTCCATCGCGCACAGGTCGGCCAGGTTGCGTCCGCGGATGCGCGAGGCCAGCGCCGCCGCGTTGAGCCGCCGGCCGCCGCACGCCGGGCAGGCGCGCTCGCGCACCACCTCCCGGGCGGCCGGGTCGAGCGACTCGACGTCGCGGTGGAGGTGGACGCGGCCGAACCGGGTGATCACGCCCTCGTAGTCGTGGGTGCGGCCGTCGCGCCTGACCTTGCGTCCGGTCCCGTACAGCAGCAGGTCGAGCTCCCGCCCGGTGTAGTCGCGCAGCGGCTTGTCCGGGTCGAACAGCCCCGAGCCGGCGTAGAGCCCCCACACGTAGCCGCCGACCGCGTACGGTCGCAGCGCGCCCTCCGCCAGCGACAGGTCGGGGTCGATCAGCCGGTCGACGTCGACCTCCACCTTCCGCCCCAGGCCGTCGCACTCCGGGCACATGCCCGCCGGGTCGTTGAACGAGTAGGCCGTCGCCGGGCCCGCCGAGGGCTCGCCGCGCCGTGAGAACAGCACCCGCAGCATCGGGTGGATCTCGGTCATCGTGCCGACCGTGGAGCGCGCGTTGCCGCCCACCGGACGCTGGTCGACGACCACCGCCGGGGTCAGCCCGGCCAGGCGCTCGGCGCGCGGGCGCTCGTGCTTGGGCAGCCGGTTCCTGATGAACGCGCTGTAGGTCTCGTTGAGCTGTCGCTGGGACTCGGCGGCGATGGTCTCGAACACCACCGACGACTTGCCGGAGCCGGACACCCCGGTGAACACGATCAGCCTGCCCTTGGGCAGCCGAAGGGAGACGTCGCGCAGGTTGTTCTGCCGGAGGCCGGTGAGCACGATCTCGTCAGACATGGCACTCCTCCATAGCTTTGGCTACTACCTATAGCCTAAGCTACACATCATGGCTGACAGTTCCGATCGAAGGGCCCGGCGGCGGGCGCAGACGCTGGAGGAGATCCTGGACATCGCCCTCGATCTGATGGCCGAGGAGGGCGTGGCCGGGCTGAGCCTGTCGGCCGTGGCCAGGCGGCTCGGCATCCGGCCGCCGTCGCTCTACAAGTACTTCCCGTCCCGGCACGCCGTCTACGACGCGCTGTTCGAGCGCGGCCAGCGGGCCTACCTGGAGGCGGTGCGGCGCGGCGCGGCGGGCCGGGAGCCCGGCCTGGCCGCGATGGCCGCGTCTCTGGAGGCCGGCGCGCGGTGGGTGATGGCCAACCAGGCGCTGGCCCAGTTGATGTTCTGGCGGCCGGTGCCCGGCTTCGAGCCCTCCGCGCGGGCGTACGCGCCGGCCCTGGCGGTCCACGACCACTTCACCGCGCTGACTGCGGCCGCGATCGAGCGCGGCCAGCTGCACCCGGACGCCGCGAGCGAGGAGGGCCAGGCCCTGGGCTCCAGCCTGATCGCCGGTCTGCTGTCGCAGCAGCTCTCCAACGAGCCGGACGCCGCGTTCGAGGAAGGGCGGTTCACCCGCTGGGTGGCCCGCCTGCCCGGGGTGCTCGCGGCGCTATACCCGCCGCGGTGAGCTGCGCCCCCAGCGGGGGCGCCCCGCGCCGGTTGTCGATCTCCAGGTGCGGGACCGCGGGCGGTTCGTCCACCTTGATCCGGTCCAGGTACGCCTCGAACGCCGCCAGCTTGCCCGCGTCCCTGGGCAGCCCCCTGGCCGTCAGCCGCTCGCGCAGCGTCGCGGCGTCGGAGCGCACCCACACCAGCCGCACCGGCGGCCCGCCCAGCTCCGCCACCCAGCGCTCCCAGCGCGCCGCGTCGTGCACCTGGCCGGTGAACGGGCCGTCGAGCATGACGGGACAGCCGTGCTCGCGGATCTGACGGGCCGTCGCGGTCATGCCGGCGTACTCATGGCGTTTGACGTGCTCGTCGTACCACGCGCCCTCGCGCTCGCCGTGCTCCCTGCCGTGGCCGGCCAGCACCTCGGCGACCAGCCCGCCGTACAGCGTGTCCTTGTCGAGCAGGGCGGGCACCGGCGACAGGCGGGCGAGCAGCGCGGCGGCGACCGTGGACTTGCCCGCGCCCGGCGGGCCGCTGACGACCCAGATCATGGGCACCAGTCTGTCAGGGCGGGGGGTCAGCCCATGCCGTCGGTCAGCCAGCGCAGCGGGTTGTCGTGGGTGATCGCGCGGATCGTCTCGGCGGCGACCCCGGCCGCGCGCAGCCTGGGCAGGACCTCGGCCGGCAGGTGCCCGTACCCCGCGCCGCCGTACGCGCGCAGCTGCGCGACCCGGCTGACGCCGCTGCTGAGCAGCAGGCGCGCCGCGTGGCCCTCGCCGATGAGGTCCAGCGCGACGCCCGCCGCCCGCTCGGCGCCCATGCCGGTCGTGCCCAGGCTCACGTACGCGCCGGACTCGGCGATCTTGCGGGCCACGGCCGGGTCGGCGCCGGCGTAGCCGACGGAGACGCGGGAGGGCGGCAGGCCCTCGATCATCAGCAGTTCCAGCATGGCCAGGGCGTCCTGGCCGCAGGTGGCCACCGACAGGCGGGAGCTCAGCGCGGCGCGGGCGGCGGCCATCAGGGCGCGCTCCTCGGCCGGGGTGGGACGCGGGCCCCAGCAGCCGACCTCGCCGATCACGCCGGGGAACACGCCGGTGTCGTCCATGCCGTTGAGGATGTCGGCCATGAGCAGGCCGGTGAGGGTGTCGACGTCGGCGTCGCGGACGTCGGGGAGGTGCCCGGAGAACGGCTCGGCGGACAGGCCCGTGGCGGCGATCACCGGGACGCGGCTGCCGGCGGCGATCCTGGCCAGCGCGCCGGCGTCGCGGCCTGCCCCCAGCGAGGTCAGCTCCACCACCAGGCCGAGCGGGTCGTCGCCGTCGCGGAGCTCGCGGAGCTCCGCGATGACGGACCGCTCCTCGTCCAGCCAGCGGTACGGGTCGGAATCGACGCCCACCGCCCAGCGCGTGTCGGTGCGGAGGTGTTCGTGGGGGAGTACGGCACCGGTGATCGCGGCCACGCGAACGGGGCCGGAGATGGTGCGAAGCATGACCTCGGGCATGCTCTACAGTATTCGAAAATAGCCCGAAATTTCCTGCTTTGTCATAGATTTTTACGTTTGTCGGGTTTGGTGATCTTCCGAGCGTAGTCCACATTTGACCGCTCACGTCGGTGGGTCGACCCGTATCCTGGTGACCATACCGACTGTCCGGGGGGACCGTGCCGACGCAGAGATCCGAGCCGGGGGACGCCGACCTCATGAAGGAAGAGGCCGCGCGCCACTCCAGCATCCCGCGCCGTCGTGGCCTCAAGGGCCGGCTCGACGGCATCCGCGCGACGCGCACCGGCGCGCTCACGCTCAAGATCGTGATCGGCGTGATCGGCGGCCTGTTGGTGGTCGGCGGCCTGATCATGGTGCCGTTTCCCGGCCCCGGCTGGCTCGTCGTGTTCGGCGGGCTGGCGGTGCTGGCCACCGAGTTCCACTGGGCGCACAAGCTGCTGCAGTTCGGCCGGCGCACCCTGCACGCCTGGACCGAGTGGTACAAGCGGCAGGGCTGGACGGTGCGGATCATCGTCCTGATCGTGACCCTGTGCGCCATGGGCGCGATCATCTACGTCGGCCTGCGCACCGTCGGGGTGGACGTCATCGGACTGGCCGAGCAGTTCCTCCTCTACTGGAACGCGGCCGGCTCCTGAGGCGGGCCCCGGAGACACCCGGCCTCAGAGATAGAGGCCGGTGCCGTGGTCGGTCTCCTGTGTGGCCACCGCGTGCAGGTCGCGCTCGCGCATCACGAGGTAGGTCTGCGCGTGCAGCTCCACCTCGAACTGGTCCTCGGGGTTGAGCAGCACCTTGTCGCCGACCCGGACCGAGCGGACGTTCGCGCCGACACCGCAGACCTCGCCCCAGGCGAGGCGGTTGGCCATCTTCACCGTCGCCGGGATGACGATGCCCGAGCCGCTGCGGCGCTCCTCGGTGTCGCGCTCCAGCCGGATCATCACCCGATCGTGCAGCATCTGAATCTCGAACTTCGGCTCTTCCACGCGCCAAGTTTACGTTCTGCCGGGTAAGGATCACTCCCACGCCGGGAACGGGCGGGCGGCGCGCCGGCCAAGAGGAGGGTCAGGGGAGGGTCAGGACGGCGGAAACCGGGTGGTGGTCGGTGCCCTTGAGGCCGTGCACGGCGAAGGAGCGGACGCCGAGGCGGCTGTCCGCCAGTACGTGGTCGATGGCGACGCCGGGGACCGGTCCCCAGCCGCCCTGAGGCCAGGTGGTGCGCAGGCCCTGGCCGGTGACCTCGGCGGCGTCCCGGTAGCCGCTGTCCAGCAGCTCGCGCATGAGCAGGTGGTCGAGCGTGGCGTTGAAGTCGCCGGCCAGGACCCGCGGCGGCCCGCCGGCCCGCGGCAGCGCCTCCAGGCCGCTCCGCCAGCAGGGCTGCGGCCCGTACCGCTTGGGCGGGCACGGGTGCACGGACACCACTTCCACCCGCGCCCCGCCCGGATGCGCCAGGCCCGCGCGGACCTGTCCGAACCGCCCGTGCTCGATCGCCTCGCCGGGGGTCAGAGGGTGCCGCGCGTACAGCGCCGAGCCGCCGGCTCCCGGCCTGGGCCGGGTGACGGCGTGCGGCAGCGTCTCCCGCAGCCCCGCACTCTCCAGCCGCTCCACGGCGGCGGGGGTCACCTCCTGCAGCGCCAGCACGTCGGGCCGGACCCGCGACACCAGGGCCATCAGTTCGCCGGTGTCGGCCAGTCCGACCATCAGGTTGGCCGCCAGCACCCGCAGTGGCGTCCCGCCCGCCCCCGGCCCGCCGTCGGCCAGCGCCCTCGGCGCCACGGCGCAGCTCAGGCCGACGGTGGCGGCCAGCGCCAGCGCGCCCGCGGCCCGGTTCCTCAGCACCGCCGCGAGCACCAGCCCGGCCGCCGCCACGGCCGTCGCGTGCGGCGTCATCGCCACCGCCGGCACCCACGGCCACTCCGGCTCCCATCCCGACAGCCGAAGCGCCGCCCACACCGCCGACAGCCCCGCCACGCCCCACGCCATCACGTTCGCCATCACGTTCGTCACCGCTCTCACACCCTGTATCGGCCGGAGCCGTGGAAAGAGTTCACGGCTGGGCGGGTCGCGACATTTCCGGACATGAGAAAGTGTGCGCATGCGCGACGTGGAAACCAGGGTTCTGGACGCCATCGACGAGTCCGACGCCGTGAACCTGCTGGCCGAGACCGTACGGGTGCCCAGCATCACCGGCACCGACGCCGAGTCGGAGCTGCAGCACCATTTCGCCGGCCTGCTCACCGAGGCCGGCATGGACGTGGACGTGTGGAAGCTCGACCTCGACGACCTGCGCGGGCGCGACGGGTTCCCGGGCACGGAGGCGCCGAGGGCCGAGGGGTACGGGGTCGTCGGGGTGACCGGCGGCGACGGCGTCCCGGCCCTGGCCCTGCAGGGCCACGTGGACGTGGTGCCGGTCGGCGACCTGGCCAAGTGGGAGGGGAGCGACCCGTTCGCCGCCCGCATCAGCGGCGACGTCCTGCACGGCAGGGGCGCCTGCGACATGAAGGCGGGCCTGGTCGCCAACGTGGCCGTGGCGAGGGCCGTCCGGCGGGCCGGGATCAGGCTCACCCGGCCGCTGGCCGTGCACTGCGTGGTCAGCGAGGAGGACGGCGGGCTCGGCGCGTTCGGCACCCTGGCCAGAGGGCACACCGCCGAGGCGGCCGTGATCACCGAGCCGACCGGCGGCAAGGTGATCACCGCCAACGCGGGCGCGCTCACCTTCCGGCTGGAGGTCGCCGGCCGGGCCGCGCACGGCGGCGCCCGCCTGGAGGGGGTCAACGCCATCGAGGTGTTCTGGCCGGTGTTCGAGGCGATCAGGCGGCTGGAGGCCGAGCGGAACCGGGACGTCCCGGCCGTGTTCGCCGGCAACCCGCTGCCGTACCCGATCGAGGTCGGCACCGTCCGGGCCGGGGACTGGGCGAGCACGGTGCCGGACCTGCTGGTCGCCGAGGGCCGGCTGGGCGTCCTGCTGGACGAGGACCCGGCGGCGGCGCGGGCGGCGTTCGAGGAGGCGGTGCGCTCGGCCGCGCACCCGTGGCTGCGGGAGAACCCGCCGGTGGTCACCTGGCCCGGCGGCCAGTTCGCCAGCGGCAGGCTGCCCGCCGGCCACCCGCTGCTCGCCGAGGTCAGGCGGGCGGTCGCCGACACCGGCGGGGCCGCGCTCCAGGAGGCCGCGGCCCCGTACGGGAGCGACCTGCGGCTGTACGCGGGCGGCGGGATCCCGACGCTGCACTACGGCCCCGGCGACGTGCGCTTCGCGCACGCGCCCCGCGAGCAGGTGGCGCTGAAGGAGTTCCTGGACACGATCCGCGCCCTGGCCGTGCTGACCGTGCGCCGCTGCGCGCCCTGAAAGGCCCCGCGGGTCACACGGGGCCGGTCAGGGCGCGGCGGCAGGTCCGGTGACGCGGCCCGCCGGGGCGCGGTCACGCGGGAGAGGCGACCCGGCGGCCCCGGCACTCGGGGACGATCAGCGGGGTGCCCGAGAGCGGGTCCTGGATGATCTCGCAGCGCAGCTCGAAGACCCGCTCGACCAGTTCGGCGGTGACGATCTCGGCCGGCCTGCCCTCGGCCAGGACGCTGCCGTCGCGCATGACGATCAGGTGGGTGGCGTAGCGGCAGGCCTGGTTCAGGTCGTGCAGCACGGCCACCATCGTCCGGCCCGCCTCGTGCAGGTCGGCGCAGAGGTCCAGCACCTCGATCTGGTGGGAGATGTCGAGGAACGTGGTCGGCTCGTCCAGCAGCAGGATGGGGGTCTCCTGGGCCAGCGCCATGGCCAGCCACACCCGTTGCCGCTGGCCGCCCGACAGCTCGTCCACGATCCGGTCGGCCAGGTCGGTCACGTCCGTGGCGCGCATCGCCTCGGTGACGGCCGCCTCGTCGGCCTTCGACCACTGCCGCATCAGCCGCTGGTGCGGGTAGCGGCCGCGCGCCACCAGGTCGGTCACCGTGATGCCGTCGGGCACGATCGAGCTCTGCGGCAGCAGGCCGAGCCGCCGCGCCACCTCCTTCGACGGCAGCGCGGTGATGACGCCGCCGTCGAGGTGCACCGCGCCCTTCTTCGGCTTGAGCATCCTGGCCAGGGCCCGCAGCAGGGTGGACTTGCCGCACGCGTTCGGGCCGATGATCACGGTGAAGGACCGGTCGGGGATGGACACGGACAGCTCACTGGCCACGATCCGCTGGTCGTAGGCGAGGGTGAGGTCGGTTCCTGACAGGCGGGCGGTCATCAGTAGCGGTCCTTTCGCAGCAGGAAGGCCAGGTACGCGCCGCCGACGGCGGCCGTGACCACGCCCACGGGCAGCTGGACGGGCGCCAGCAGGCGCTGGGCGACGAGGTCGGAGGCGGTCAGCAGCACGGCGCCCATGAGCGCCGAGGAGGCGAGGGTGACGCCGGGGGAGCGGGTCAGCCGGCGGGCGAGCTGGGGCGAGGCCAGCGCGACGAACACGACCGGCCCGGCGGCGGCGGTCGCCACCCCGCACAGCAGCACGCCCGCCACGATCGCGGCGGCGCGCACCGCCTCGACCCTGATGCCCATGGACTTGGCGGCGTCGTCGCCCATCTCGATCATGCGCAGCGGCCTTGCCACGGCCGCGCACAGCGGCAGCAGCAGCGCCAGCGCCAGGGCGACCGGGACGGCGTGGTCCCAGCCGCGCCCGCTCAGGCTGCCGGTCAGCCAGGCGGCGGCGGTGGCCGCGTCGTAGATGTTGGCCCGGGTCAGCAGATAGCCGATGGCGGACAGCAGCAGGGCGTTGGCCCCGATGCCGACCAGGACGAGCCGGTAGCCCTGCACCCCCCGCCGGAACGACAGCGCGTAGACCAGCACGGCGGTGATCACGCACCCGGCCAGCGCGCCTCCGGCGATGGCCGCGGCCGAGCCGCCGGCGATCACGGTCAGGATGCCGCCGGTCGAGGCGCCGGCGGTGAAGCCGATGAAGTCAGGGCTGCCGAGCGGGTTCCTGGTGAGGCTCTGGAAGATCGCGCCGCTGAGCCCGAACGCCGCTCCCACCAGGAGGCCGGTGACGACCCGGGGGGCGCGCAGCTCGTTCACGATCAGCTCGGCGACGGGTGTGCCGTCGCCGGTCAGCGCGGCCAGGATGTCCGGCACCGGCACGGTGAACTCGCCTGTCGAGATCGCCGCCACGGCCACCGCGCACGCGATCAGCAGCAGCAGGAGGGTGACGGCGAGCGAGCGCGGCGCCAGCCGGATCGACCAGGGGCCCAGGCGGACGTTCACAGGGCGGCCAGCCTTCTGCGCCTGGCCATCAGGATGAAGATCGGCGCGCCGATGGCCGCGCACATGATGCCGACCTGGACCTCACCCGGCCGGGCGATGAGGCGGCCCACGATGTCCGCGCCGAGCAGCAGCACCGGCGCCACCAGCGCCGAGTACGGCAGCACCCAGCGCATGTCGTGGCCCACGACCGCGCGCACCGCGTGCGGCACCGCCAGCCCGATGAACCACAGCGGCCCGGCCGCCGCCGTCGCCGCCCCGCACAGCAGCGTCACCGCCACCGCCGTCTGCGCCCGGGTCCGGCCGACGGCCACGCCCAGCGCGCGCCCGGCGTCGTCGCCCAGCGAGAGCATGTTGAGCGGTCTGCCCAGGAACAGGCCGAGCACCAGCCCGGCCACCAGGAACGGGGCCAGCCGCAGCACGGTGTCGGCCGTCGGCCCGGCCAGGGAGCCGGTCAGCCAGAACCGCATCCGGTCATAGACCTGGGAGTCGATGCGCAGGATGGCCGACGAGACGGCGGTGAACACCATGCCCACCGCGATGCCTGCCAGCGCGAGCCGTACCGGGCCTCCTCCCGTGCGTCCCGACGCGCCGAGCGCGTACACCACCACCGAGGCCCCCGCCGCGCCGGCGAACGCGAACCACACGTAGACGGCCGGGTCGGTGAGCCCGAACAGCCCGAGTGCGAGGGTGACGCCCAGCGCGGCGCCCTCGTTGATGCCGAGGATGCCGGGGTCGGCCAGCGGGTTGCGGGTCAGGCTCTGCATGAGCGCGCCGGCCAGGCCGAGCGCCGCGCCGACGCCGATGCCGAGCAGGGTGCGCGGCACCCGGAGCTCTCTGATCACGGTGTGGTCGCTGGAGCCGTCGGGGGCGAGGAACGCGTCCAGGGCCGCCGTCAGCGGCATCGCCCGTGCGCCGAGCGCCACGCTGGCCAGCCCCACGAGCAGCAGCAGCCCGAGCGCGACCAGCAGGCCCGCGGCGAGCGCGGCCTGCCTGCCGCGCCGGTGCGGTCCGCTCGTCCCGCGTGCGGGCGCCGTGTGCGGGTCCCCGGCGGCCGGCCCGGCAGCGGGCCCCGTGTGCTCAGCCGGGCGCACCCGACCCCCTCTCCTTACAGTTTGGCTTAGGCAAGGCTAATCTAAAGCCTTGCTACATAGGCAAGCCTAACCTTAGGGAGTGATCATGTCGGGACCGGTCATGCTTCGGCGGGGGTTCCTCGCCGCGACGGCGGGCCTGGCCGCCGCCGTCACGCTCGCCGCCTGCGGCGGCGGGGGCGGCGAGGGCGGCACGGCCTCCTCCGCCGAACCCGCCGGATCGCCGGCGACGGCCGCCCAGACCTGGTCGTTCACCGACGACCGCGGCAAGAAGATCGAGCTCGACAAGACCCCCACCAGGATCGTCGCCCAGGTCGGCGCCGCCGCCGCGCTGTGGGACTTCGGCGTGCGCCCGATCGGCGTCTTCGGCCCGCACAAGCTCAAGGACGGCAGCAAGGACCCGCAGGTCGGCAACGTCGACATCACCAAGGTCACCGGCCTGGGCAACGTGTGGGACGAGTTCAACGTCGAGCAGTACATCAGCCTGCAGCCCGAGCTGCTCGTCAGCAGCATGTACGAGAACGGCACCCTCTGGTACGTGCCGGAGAAGTCCAAGGACACCATCGAGCAGGTCGCCCCCACGGCCGGCGTCATGCTCACCGGCAAGACCGCCACGGAGGTGATCGGCAAGTACGAGGAGCTGGCCACCTCGCTCGGCGCCGACCTGGCGGGCGTGCCCGAGGCCAAGGCCCGCATGGAGGCCGCCACCAAGGAGCTGGCCGCGTTCAAGGACCTCAAGATCCTCATGATGTCCGGCGGCGCCGACCAGATGTGGGTGGTCAACCCGCCCGAGTACGCCGACCTGCGCCACCTCGTCGACAACGGCCTCGACATCGTCGTGCCGGAGAAGGTGGACGAGGGCGGCTTCTTCCAGACCCTCAGCTGGGAGAACGCCGACACCTACGACGCCGACGTGATCCTGTACGACACCCGCACGCAGGCGCTCAAGCCCGAGGAGATGATGAAGAAGCCGACCTTCGCCGAACTCCCCGCGGTCAAGGCCGGCCAGCTCTACCCGTGGCGGGCCGAGGCGCCCTTCAGCTACCAGGGCTACGCCGACTTCCTGGAGGAGCTCGTGGCCAACCTGAAGAAGGCTAGTAAGCTCCCCTGACCTCGACGATCTCGGCGAGGGGGAACTCCAGGTAGTCGCCCGCCTCCTCGCACCACGCGTCGAGCGCGCCGCCGCGCAGCTCGCCGTGGCTGATGGTGGCGGTCAGGCCGCCCGTCAGCGTGATGCCCGCGCGTACGCCCCGGTCGACCACGAAGCCCAGCAGCGACTGCTGGGCGGTCGGCAGGCGGGTGGCCATCCGGCCGATCACCGCCCAGGTGCGGCCGTTGCGCTCGCCCGCCTGGCGGCTCTCGGCGATCAGGCGCCGCGCGTGCTCGTGCGGGTCGGGCGCCGGCTCGGCGATCAGCGGCCCTTCGGGCGGCTGGACGTCGGACAGCTCGGCCACCTGCCCGCCCGGCAGCAGGATCAGCCTGCCGTGGCGGGGCTCCTCGGCGCGGGTGCGGCGGATGGCGATCTCGCCGGTGTCGGCGACCGGCACGGGCGCGTACCCCGCCTCGCGCAGCACGGCGAGCGTGCGCTCGGCGTCGGCGGAGGCGATCAGCACGGTCGGCGCGAGCAGCCGCAGCCCGAGCCGCGACAGCCGCCGGTGGGCGGCGATCTCGGCCAGCAGCGCGGGGTCGGAGGCCTGCACGACGCAGCCGACCGTGGTCACCGTCACCTCGCCGTGCCGGCGGGCCACGTCGCGCACGAGGTACTCCAGCGGCTGCGGCACCGCGCCCACCCCGGCCAGCTCCTCCAGCAGCTCGTCGGCGTCGTAGCCGCGGTCGAGCGCGCGGCGCACGCTCTCGGTGGTGAACCGCCACACCGAGGCCGCGCCCCGCGACTCGCGCTCGGCTACCCGGTCGAGCAGCTCGGCCAGCTCCGCCGAGGGCGGCCCGGTCACCACCGCGGTCAGGTCGGGCCCGAACAGTGCGCTCCTGCGCACGCTGGCGAGCGCCCGGATGGACGCCTCCACCAACGCGGGATCGCGCTCGACCAGCGGGGCCGCGTCGTCGCTCTCGCCGCCCGCCTTGGCCGCCAGCGCGGCCAGCGCCCGGCCCAGGTCGGTGAGCGCGTCGTTGACCACCAGGCCGAGCAGCCGCGACTCGTCGATCACCGCGGACGCGCACCGGTCGAGCAGGTCGCGGTCGAGCAGCGGCGCGTGCCAGTGGACGTTGTCCACCAGGCTGTCGAGGCCGGCGAAGGCCGTGGCGGACGGCAGCCGCAGCAGCGCGGGCAGCACCGCGTGGCGGATGCGGGCCATCGCCGCGCCGCTCTGGTCGTCGCCCAGGACCGTGCCGTAGCGTCCGTCGATCTTGCGCAGGGACGAGCGCTCCATGCGCCACCACGCCGACAGCAGCACCCGCAGCCGCGCGGCGCCCTCGTCCAGCCGCCAGCGGTCGAACCGCTCGGTGGGCACCAGGCCGCCGGACTCCTCGTCCCAGGCCAGCAGCCGCGCCACCGCGCAGATCTCCAGCAGCAGCCGGGTCTCGTCCTCGTCGCAGCCGGTCTCCTTGGCGATCCTGCGCACCTCGCGCACGCCCACGCCGCCGGTCTTGAGCAGCGGCAGCGGCGTTTTGGACGTGTTGTCGAGCAGGGCCGCGCAGCGCTCCACCACGTGCGGCGCGGCCAGCGTCATCAGGTGGTCGACCTCTTCGGGGTCGACCGGGATCGTGGCGACCTCGGGGGCGCGCGGCGTGAACGGCGGGTGGTAGCCGGGGCCGCGCCGGGACAGCGCCACCTCGCGCGGCATCTCGGCGACGTTCCAGCTGGGCCGGTAGAGCAGGCCGTGGTCGGCCGCCCACCGCTCGGGCGTGCCGGGGGTGACGAACCGGCCGCCGTCGACCTCGCGTACGGGGCCGTCCCAGGCGAACGCGTCGAGCAGCTCGGTGGTGCCGTCCGGGGCGTGGCGCAGCAGCGCCGCCAGGTGGTCGCCGTCGGACAGCGCCTCGCCGACCCGCAGGATCATGCGGCGCTTGCTGGCGTGGGGCGGCAGGCCCAGGCTGCGGGCCAGGGCGCGCAGCGTGTCGCCGCTGGTCGTCCAGGAGTTGAGGTAGTGGTCGAGCGGCTCGCCCAGGCCGAGTGGCGCGCTCCAGTAGCGGGCCACGGCCTCGGCCAGGTGGATCTCACCGTCGGCCGTGGGGCAGGCCAGCGCGTGGTCGTAGAGGTGGTCGAGCCACCGGTCGACCTCGGCGCGCGGCGCGGCGAGGAAGCCGGTCAGCCGCCCGGCGGTCGGCCGGTTCAGGACGAGGCAGGCTTCGGCGAGCTGCAGACAGGGGAGCGGGAGGGCGCGCAGCGCCGCCATCACCGCGAAGCCGTTGCTCAGCCGCTGGGCCAGCGTGTCGAGCCGCCGCGGCCAGGGGGCGGCGAGGGCGTCAGGCCGGTGCGTCAGGACGCGGGCGAGCCTGTCTTCGTCGAGGGTCCGTAGCCAGCCGAGCAGGTGATCGTCCATCGGTCAGCACTCTCATGGGGTCGTGCGTGGAACTCACCGTGAGCCATGACCATCCACGGTAGTGCAGATCACTCTCGGTCAGGAGAGGACCGCCCACACGATCTTCCCGTGGGGCGAGAGCGCGGACCAGCCCCAGCGAAGGCTCAGTGAGTCGACGATGTGGAGACCCAGGCCGCCGGTATCCAGAGGGCCAGAGTATCTCAGGGCGGGCACCGAGGCCCCGGGATCGGCGAACGCGCTGGTGACGAGGTTGCCGCGGCGGACGAGTGACATGTGCACGGGACCGCCCCGGCACGGGTCGTCGGCGCGCACGCCGTGCCGCAGGGCGTTGGTGGCCAGCTCGGAGACCACCAGTTCCATGTTCTCCGCCAGCTCGGCCAGGCCCCACGCGGCCAGCACGCCGGTGGCGTAGCTGCGCGCGCAGTGGATGGACGAGGCGGTGGCGGGGAGCACGAACGTGGCGCTCGCGGAGGGGCCGGGCTCGAGGAGATCGCGCGCCGCCTCCGGCCACCAGCCGACGGGGGGCCACCAGTCGAACGTGGTCCACTGGCCGACTGCGGTGGGGGATTGCACGGTGATCATTGTGCGGCAAACTCTCGTGCACTTGCAAGAGCGAATGCACGTGCAGACACCTTGTGCAAGCGCTACGGTTTGCCTTCAAAGGGTCAATCAGTCGGAAAGGGGATCTTGTCCGCGGCCCATGATCTTTCGGCCGTGAAGTGACAGACTGTGTGACAAGGAAACGACCAAGGAGCACCACGTGTCCATTGATCCGCCCGGTTCAGCTTCGACCGTTCGGCGCATCATGCTCGGTGCGAGCCTGCGGCGCCTGCGCGAGAAGTGCGGGCTCACGCGCGACCAGGCCGGATTCCACATCCGGGCCTCCGAGTCCAAGATCAGCAGAATGGAACTCGGGCGCGTCGGCTTCAAGACACGTGATGTGGAGGACCTGCTCACGCTGTACGGCGTCGTCGACAACGCCGAACGCCGTGCCCTTCTGGAGATGGTCCGAGAGGCCAACACCCCCGGCTGGTGGCAGAACTACTCGCAGGAGCTGCCGGGCTGGTTCACCACCTATGTGGGGCTGGAGGAGGCCGCGAGCATGATCCGCACCTATGAGGTGCAGTTCGTGCCGGGCCTGCTGCAGACGGCCGCATACGCGCGATCGGTGATCCAGCTCGGCAACCCCGACATGTCCGCCGGACGGATAGAACGCCGCGTGCATCTGCGCATGCAGCGTCAGGAGCGCTTCACCAAGAACGACGGCCCGCGGCTGTGGGCGGTCATCGACGAGGCGACGCTCAAGCGGACCATCGGCGGGCGCAAGGTCATGGCCGAGCAGCTCCGGCATCTGCTGGAAGTCGCCGCCCTGCCGAACATCACCCTTCAGGTGATGCCCTTCAGATACGGCATGCACGCTGCCGAAGGGGGCGCGTTCAGCATCCTGCGGTTTCCCGAGTCCGACCTGTCGGACGTCGTCTACGTCGAACAGCTCTGGGGTGCCCTGTACCTGGACAAACGCGAGGACATCGACCCGTACCTCACGGCCATGGAGCAGCTGTGCGTGGAGAGCACCACGCCGGGGGGCACCGTCGAGCTCATCGGCGGCCTTCTCAGAAAGATGTAGATGAATCAGACCTATAACGGCATGCCTGCCGGCGACCTGTCCGGTGTGGCGTGGCGCAAGAGCCGCTACAGCAACTCGCAGGGCAACTGCGTGGAACTCGCGAAGCTCCCCGACGGCGGGGTGGCGGTGCGCAATTCCCGCTTCCCCGACGGCCCCGCGCTGATCTACACCCGTGACGAGATCCGGGCGCTGGTGCTCGGGGTGAAGGACGGGGAATTCGACGGCCTGCTCGTGTAACACGCTGTTAACCTCCGGCGGCCCCGCTTAACCGGGGCGCGCCGGAGGCGTAACGGGCGAGCCGACTCCCCGGGGGACGATCGGATCATGCTCGACCAGATGACGCTGTACCCGATCGCCGATGACGTGCTGTTCGCACCCGGCGGCAAGGTCGTGGTCCGCACCTACGGTGTGGCGCCCGCGACCTCCACAGGCTCGGTGTCGTACCGGACCTGGGTGACGGGACTGAGGGACCAGCCGCGCTACTGGCACTGGGGGCACTTCGAGGACGCCGCCCAGGGCCACCGCAGCGTGCTGGAGTGGCTGACCGGCCGCGGGCCGCAGCCCGCGCAGGCTCTCTCCTGAGCGGGCCGCCGAGGTGTCACCCTCTCAGGAGCCGGTGACGGGGGCGTTCCACGTCCTGATCACCGGTTCGCCGTGCTCGAACGCCAGTCGCGAGTAGGTGCCCGTGTCGAGCCCGAACAGCCGCCCGTCCGCCGGCGGCAGGCGCAGCCAGCGGGCGGTGAGCACGCGCAGCAGGTGACCGTGCGCGACCAGCGCCACCCGTCCTTCCGCCCGCACGCACCGCTCGATCACCCGATCGGCGCGGGCGCCCACCTCCGCCGCGCTCTCCCCGGGCGTGCCGCCCGGGATCACGCCGTCGCGCCACAGGTACCAGCCCGGCCGGTCCTTCCTGATGTCGGGAGTGGTCACGCCCTCATAGCCGCCGTAGTCCCACTCCCACAGATCGGGGTCCACCTCGTACGAGGCCAGCCCGGCCAGGTCGGCGGTGCGGGTGGCGCGCAGCGCCGGCGAGACCAGGACGAGGGCGAACGGGCTCCGCCCGAGCACCGGGGCGAGGGCCCTGGCCTGCTCCTCGCCGCGCGGGGTCAGCCGCAGGTCGGTCCGGCCGGTGTGCCTGCCCGTCCGGCTCCACTCTGTCTCACCGTGGCGGAGCAACACCATCTCGTCCATGCGTCCATCATCCGGCACGCCCCGGCGGCTCAGCCACGGGGCCGCGGATGATCGCGCCCGGTCCCCGTTTGAGTAGGGTCTCGAACCGAAAGGACCGGGCGGAAGGGGATCGCGATGGAGCCGGTGGCCGTCGGGCTGGTCGGGGCGGGGCCGTGGGCGGAGATGGCGCACGCGCCGATGCTGGCCGCGGGCCCGCACACCAGGCTCGCGGGCGTCTGGGCGCGCCGGCCCGAGGCCGCCGCCCGGCTCGGCGCGCCCGTGTACGAGCGGCTGGAGGAGCTGTTCGACGCCTGCGAGGCGGTCGCGTTCTGCGTGCCGCCCGCGGTCCAGGCCGAGCTGGCCGTGCGGGCCGCGCGGGCGGGCAAGGCGCTGCTGCTGGAGAAGCCGCTCGGCGACTCCCTGGACAGCGCGCGCCGGCTAGCGGACGCGGTCGCCGATTCGGGCGTGCCCAGCCAGCTGGTGCTCACCCTGCGGTACGCGCCCGGCACCCGGGCCTTCCTGGAGCGGTGCCGCGAGATCGAGCCGTTCGGCGGGCACGCCGCCAACATCTCCGGCGCCCTCCTCGGCGACCACCCGTTCGCCACCCCCTGGCGGCTGGAGCGCGGCGCGCTGCTCGACGCCGGGCCGCACATGGTGGACCTGATGGACGCCGCGCTCGGCCGGATCACCGGCGTGCGGGCGCACGGCGACCCGCTGCGCTGGGCCGGGCTGCTGCTGGAGCACGAGGGCGGCGCGGTCAGCGAGGTGTCGCTGAGCCAGGCCGCCGCCGGCGACCCGCCGCCCGCGAGCGCGGCCGTGTACGGCAGGAAGGGCTCCGCGGTGCTGGACCCGGGCGGCGACGCGCTGCCCCGGGTGGCCGAGGAGTTCGCCCGCACGGTGCGGCGAGGCGGCGGCCATCCGCTCGACGCGGCGCACGGCCTGCGCCTCCAGCGGGTGATCGAGGAGGCCGAGTCACAGCTGCGCACCCCTTGACGCGGACGCCTCCAGGAGGATTGATAGCGTTTGTCCGACGCGCAGTGCGCAGCGAAGTCCGGTGAGAGTCCGGCGCTGTCCCGCAACTGTCATAGCCAGGTCGCCTGCCTCTGCGTGACGTCATCAACCCTCGTGGAAAAGGGTGATCCGTCGCTCATCGCGGGTCTCTCGGTTCCGACAGTGTGAAAGGACTACCTGTGAGGCCCGTACGCACGGCACTCGCGGGCGCGCTGCTAGGAACGCTCGTCCTGGCCGCCTGCGGCCAGACCGGCACGACAGCCACCCCCGCCCCCACCAGTCAGAGCACCGGCCAGAGCACCTCAACCCAGGCCGGCGCCGCCTTCCCCGTGACGGTGCAGGCCGCCAACGGCGCGGTCACCATCGACCGGAAGCCCGAACGCGTCGTCTCCCTGTCGGCGGTCCACACCGAAACGCTGTTCGCCATCGGCGCCGGCCCTCAGGTCATCGCGGTCGACGACCAGTCGAACCACCCGCCCGAGGCGCCCAGGACCGATCTGTCCGGCTACAAGCCGAACGTCGAGGCCATCGTCGCCCGCAAGCCCGACCTGGTCGTGGTCTCCGACGACATGGACCAGATCGTCGCCGAACTGACCAAGCTGAACGTCCCCGTCCTCTTCGAGCCCTCCGCCAAGACCTTCGACGAGGCGTACGACGAGATCACCGACCTCGGCGCGGCCACCGGCAACCTGGAGAAGGCGCGGGAGGTGGTCTCCACCATGCGGGCCACCCTGGACAAGCTGGCCGCCGAGGCCCCTAAGGACAAGAAGCTGACGTACTACCACGAACTCGACCAGACCCCGTACGCGGCCACGTCCACCACCTTCATCGGCCAGGTCTACAACCTCTTCGGCCTGACCAACATCGCCGACCAGGCGCCGGACGCGGCGGGCGGCTACCCCAAGCTGTCCACCGAGTTCGTCGCCCAGGCGGACCCCGACCTGATCTTCCTCGCGGACGTGAAGTGCTGCGGGCAGAACAAGGACGCACTCGCCCGGCGCCCCGGCTGGAAGAACCTGTCCGCCATCAAGAACGACCAGGTGATCGAGCTCGACGACGACATCGCCTCCCGCTGGGGGCCGCGCGTCGTCGACCTGGCGCGGACGGTCGGGGACGCGGTGACGAAGGCGGCTTCCCGATAGTGCTCGCCGAGCAGGCCGCCGGGGCGCACGCGGAGCCCGTCCCGGCGGCGCAGGTCAGGCCCGCCCGCGCCCGGCCGCTGTGGCTGGCGGGGGCGCTGCTGCTGCTGGCCGCCGTCGTGATCGCCGGCCTGCTGGGCGGCGCCGCCGACATCTCGCCCTGGCAGGTCGTCCTCCAGGTGGCCGACTGGCTGCCGTTCGTGTCGGTCGACGCCGGGCTGGCGCCGGTGGAGCAGGGGCTGCTGTACGAGCTGCGGCTGCCCCGGGTGCTGCTGGCGGCCGTGGTCGGCGGGCTGCTGGCCATGGCCGGGGCCGGCTACCAGGGGGTCTTCCGCAACCCGCTGGCCGACCCGTACCTGCTGGGCGCCGCCGCCGGGGCCGGGCTGATGACGACCGTGGCGGTCGTGCTGCTGCCCGGCTCCGCGCTCAGCACCCCGGTCGCGGCGTTCGCCGGCGCGGTCGGCGGCGTGTTCCTCGCCTACGCGCTGGGCAACGCCGCCGGACGGACCGGCGGCACCGCCACGCTGGTGCTCGCCGGGGTGGCCGTCACCTCGTTCCTCACCGCGATCCAGACGTTCGTGCAGCAGCTCGGGGTGGAGGAGCTGCGGCGCGTCTACTCCTGGATCCTGGGCGACGTCGGCGGCGGCTGGGACCAGCTCCTGCTGGTGCTGCCGTACGCGGCCGTCTCCGTGGTGGTGCTGATGGCGCACGGGCGGATGCTGGACGTGCTGGCGGTCGGCGACGAGGAGGCCGGCTCGCTCGGCGTGCGGGCGGCCCGGGTGCGGCTCGTGGTGCTGCTGGCCGCCTCCCTGGCCACGGCGTCGGCGGTGGCGGTGAGCGGGCTCATCGGGTTCGTCGGCATCGTCGTGCCGCACGTGGTCCGGCTGCTGGCGGGCGGCTCGTACCGCAGCGTGCTGCCGCTGTCGCTGATCGGCGGCGCCGCCTTCCTGGTGCTCGCCGACCTGCTCGCGCGGACCGTCATCGCCCCCGCAGAACTGCCGATCGGGGTCGTCACCATGTTCGTGGGAGCGCCGTTCTTCGTCGCCGTGCTGCGCATGAAGCGAGGGGTCGCGACATGATCCGCGTCAAGGACCTGTCGGTACGGCTCGGCGGGCGTGACGTGCTCGACCGGGTGGACCTCGACGTGCCGCGCGGCGAGTGGCTCGCGGTCATCGGGCCCAACGGCGCGGGCAAGTCCACCCTGCTCAAGGCCGTCATGGGCGTGCTCGACCACCGGGGCCAGGTGGTCGTCGACGACCGGCCGGGCGGCGCGCTCAAGCCGCGGGAGCGGGCCAGGCTGGTGGCCTACGCGCCGCAGACGCCCGCGCTGCCGCCCGACATGACGGTCTTCGACTACGCGCTGCTCGGCCGTACCCCCTACATCCCGTACCTCGGGCGGGAGAGCCGCCGCGACCGGGAGATCACCGCGGGCGTGCTGGCGCGGCTGGGACTGACCGCGTTCGCCGCCCGCAGGGTCGGCGAGCTGTCCGGCGGCGAACGGCAGCGGGTGGTGCTCGCCCGCGCCCTCGCCCAGCAGGCCCCGGTGCTGCTGCTCGACGAGCCCACCACCGCGCTCGACCTCGGGCACCAGCAGCAGGTGCTGGAGCTGGTGGACCGGCTGAGGACCGCCGACGGCCTGACCGTGATCACCACGCTGCACGACCTGACGCTCGCCGGCCAGTACGCCGACACGCTCCTGCTGCTGGCCGGCGGCCGGTCCGTCGCCCGGGGCGCGCCCGCCGAGGTGCTCACCGGCGCCCTCGTCGGCGAGCACTTCGAGGCGCGTGTCATGATCGAGCCCGGACCCGGCGGCCGGCCCGTGGTCCACCTGGTCAGGGGGCGGACGTGAAGCTCGGTTACCGCGTCGAGGACGGCGACCGGCTCGGGTCGCTGCTGTGGGAGTTCGGGCCCGGGTGGCGGATGATCTCATCGGCGATGCTCGGCGGCGGCATCGGACCACGCGCGTGGGTGCTGAACGCGCAGGTCGTCGCCGGGTACGCGCGCATGGACCCGGTGGCGCACCTGACCGCGCTGGGGCCGGGAGGCGACGGCGTCGGCATGATGACGGCCGCCTCCGTCGACCGCTACGCCCGCGCCGAGGACGGCGGGGCCGAGGCCGTGGCCACGGTCGGGTTACGCGTCCCGACCTGGGCGGCGGCGCCCGAGGGCGCGGCCGACCCGGAGCTGGCCCCGATGGCCGGCACCGTCAACATCGTCGCCACGCTGCCGGTCGCGATGACGGACGCCGCCCTGGTCAACGCCGTCATGACGATGACCGAGGCGAAGACGCAGGCGCTGCTGGAGGCGGGCTACCCGTGCACCGGCACCGCCTCCGACGCGGTCTGCCTGGCCGTCAGGGACGCAGGTCCCGAGGAGGTGTTCTGCGGGCCGCGCTCGGAGTGGGGCGCCCGGCTGGCCCGCGCCGTCCACGCCGCCGTCAGGCAGGGCGCCGAAGCGTGGCGGCCCGGTTACCGAAAGTCAGGAACTCTGGGTAAGTAGCATGTGGGCGAGGGCCGGATTCCTGATACTCGGCGGGTGACCATCATGGCGCGACCGAACCGACGACCGAACCGACGACCGCCCGCACGGTTCTTCCGGGCAGGCCGCCGTTCACCGTCGACGACCTGCTCAAGTTCCCCGACGACGGGAACCGCTATGAGCTCTTCGACGGGAGCCTACTGGTGAGCCCCGCCCTCACCCCCCTGCACCAGCGTGTCATCTTCCGCCTGCAGCGGACGACGCGTCCCCTCCGGAGATCGAGCCGCTGTCGACGGGCAACCTCCGCGTCGGCGACAAGGGGTTCTACATCCCGGATCTGGTCGTGGTGCCGATGGAGTCCACCGAGCGGACGGAGTTGATGTTCTCGCCGCAGGACGTGCTGCTCGCGGTGGAGATCGTCAGTCCGACCACGAAGATGCGCGACAGGGCCTTCAAGACGGAGGCGTACGCCGCGGTCGGCATCCCGTCCTACTGGCGGGTGGAGCTCGACGAGGGGCCCGTCCTCTACGTGTACGACCTGGACGGCGACGTCTACGGGCCGCCCGCCGTCCACAAGGCCGGGACGGTCGCCGACCTCGCCGAGCCGTTCCCCGTCAGCTTCGACCCGGCCGAGCTGAGCTGAGGCGTCGCGGGATGTAACGCCCGCCGGCTTCCGGACGATAGGGCGTCAAGGGGCTTCACGTCGGGGGAAGTACTGCAACCGCTTCGTCATACGCGGATCTATTGACTTACGCCGGGTGATTGGGACCCTTGTTCTGACCCTTCGTGCGGGAGCGGTGATGGCACGTACCACAGTGCTGACAGGCGGAGTCGCGGCGGCGATCGTCCTGCTCGCCCTGCCCGCGGTCGCTCACGAGCACCCCAGCGGCATCACCGACCTGGTGACCCCGGCCGTGGTGCGCGTGGAGGCCGTCTCCCACGTCGAGATCACACTCCTCGACCACGTCAGCCAGCTGCGGCACGTGGAGCGCTCCTACGACTTCCCCATCGGCCAGGGCACCGGCATCGTCGTCAACCCCGACGGCGCGATCGTCACCCTCACCCGCGTGGTCAAGACCGACGACGAGGACGTCGCCGTCAGGGCGGCCAACAAGGTGTTCGCCGAGCACCACGACGTGAAGGTGCCGCAGGACGCCGAGCGCCACTCGGTGAAGGACGCGATCCTGAACCGCCACCTCAAGGACTGCTACCCGCCGAAGAGGTCCACCGCGACCTGCATCATCGACGTCACCACCGACATCACCGTCTTCCCGAACGTCTCGCCCGCCGACACCGACGGCTTCAAGGCCGAGCTGGTGCGCGCCGGCTCCGGCCCCGACAGCCCCGCCGTGCTCATGCCCGTCGCCCGCGCGGTCGGCAGCGTCGGCATGCCCACCGCCCCGCTCGCCGACAAGGTGCCCGACCAGCCGGGCGCCCCCACCAGCGTGGCCGGCTTACTCGGCCGTCCCGGCCCGAGCGTGCGCACCACCGTGGAGATCGCCCACCTCGGCAAGGGCGGCTCCGGCGAGAACGGCAGGCCGTTCGCCGACCCGGAGAAGAAGGTCGACGAGCCCGTCAAGCTGGGCGGCCTGGCCGACCGCGGCCTGGCCGGCGCCCCCGTCATCGGCGACAAGGACGGCCACGTCGTCGGGATGCTCGTCGGCGGCGGCAAGGAAGCCAGGATGATCGGGGTACGGGAGATCACCTCGACCCTGTCGAAGGCCGGCGTCGCGCCGCGCCGGGGGGCGATCGACTCCGCCTTCGAGGCGGCGCTGACCCGCTACCACACCAAGTACTACACCGAGGCCGCGCCCGGCTTCCAGCGCGTGCTGGAGCTCTATCCCGGCAACGTGGTGGCCGCCGACCTGCTCAAGGTCGCGCTCGCCAAGCGGGGCGGCCCCGAGGACGCGGGCACCAAACGAGCTGCCGCCCCGGCTTCCTCCGGCCTGCCGCTGTGGCCGTTCATCGTCGCGGCGGGCGTGCTGTTCGTGGCCGCGGCAGTGGGCGCGTTCCTGCTGTGGCGCCGGCGCGGGGCCGGCGACGGGCCGGACGACGACCCGCCGCCGCCGCCGCTCGTCCCGCAGCAGCCGGCGTACGACGAGGGCGCCGACCAGACGATCATGGTGCGCCGGTCGCAGCAGTTCCCGGTGGTCCCGCAGCAGGGGCAGGTGCTGACCACGCAGCAGCCCGCCATCACGTTCTGCACGGCCTGCGGCATGCGGCTCGGCCAGGCGCACCGGTTCTGCGGCTATTGCGGCCAGCCCATCGAGACGTCGTGATGCACGTGAACGACAGGGCGCTCATCGGGCAGGAGGTGGCGGGCTACTACATCGAGAACATCATCGGCAAGGGCGGCATGGCCGTCGTCTACCTGGCGCTGGACCCGAGGCTGAGCCGGCGCGTCGCCCTGAAGATCCTCAACCCGGTCCTGAGTGTCGACGACCGCTTCCGCCAGCGGTTCATCCTGGAGTCCCGCACGGTCGCCAGCATCGAGCACCCCAACATCATCCCGATCTACGAGGCCAACGCCGACGCCGACGGGGTGCTCTACATCGCCATGCGCTACGTCGACGGGCTCGACCTGCGCCGGTTCATCTACGACCGCGGTCCGCTGCCGTTCGACCAGGGCCTGCGGATCTTCGCCCAGGTGGCGGCCGCGCTCGACGCCGCGCACGCGCACGACCTGATCCACCGCGACGTGAAGCCGGCCAACATCCTGCTGGCGGGCGACCACGTCTACCTGACCGACTTCGGCATCACCAAGCACCGCACGTCGATCTCCGGGCTGACCCAGACCGACCAGTTCATCGGCACGCCCCGCTACATGTCGCCCGAGCAGATCAACAAGGAGCACATCGACGGCCGGGCCGACCAGTACGCCCTGGGCTGTGTGGTGTACGAAGGGCTGTCCGGGCGGCTGCCGTTCCAGCGCGACAACGACATCGCCCTGCTCTGGGCCCACCTGGCCGAGCAGCCGGCACCGCTGTCGCAGCTGCGGCCGGAGCTGCCGCCGGAGGTCGACGAGGTGGTGATGCGCGCCCTGGCCAAGACGCCCGAGCAGCGCTTCCCGTCGTGCGCGGCGTTCGTCGAGGCGCTGCGCGAGGCGATCACCGGTTCGCCGGCGTCCGACACGGGCGCGCGCACCGGCCCCCGCACCGGCACCGGCACCGGCAGCGGCCCGCGCACCGGCACCGGCAGCGGTTCTGGGCCCGGTCCCGGGCCGGGTTCCGGCCCGCACTACGGCCCTGATCCAGGGTCAGGTCCGCACTACGGCACGGGTCCGGGGTCAGGCCCTCAGCACGGTCCTGGCCCGGGTTCCGGCCCGCACTACGGTCCCGGTCCGGGGTCACGGCCTCATCCCGGGCCTGGCCCGGGTTCCGGTCCGCGCTACGGCACCGGCCCCGGTTCCGGGCCGCACTCCGGTCCCGGCACGGGCCCCGGCTCCGGGCCGCACTCCGGTCCGCGTCTCGGCTCCCCGTACGGCGGCGGTCCCGTCACCGGCCCCGGCAGCGGGCCGCCGACCGGTCCGTCGGCGCGCCCCGTACGCCGGCCCGGCAGGCTGCCCATCGTGGCGGCCACCATCACCGCGGCCGTCGCCGCACTCGCCCTGGTCGTGATGATCGTCGTCATGCAGCGCGGCGAGTCGTGGGTCCGATTCGAGAACACCGCCGCCGCCCCGGTCACGTTCGAGCACCCTTCGGGATGGACCGCCCGCACGCACGCCGACCTGTTCGCGCTGGCCTCGCCACGGGCCGCCGAGTTCGAGAAGATGTTCGTCTCCGGCGCCAGCGCCGACTGGTCGCAGGTCAACCCGGTCATCAGCGGCGACCCGGAGAACGCGGTGGGCGTGTACGTCCAGGTGTCCGACACGCTCGACCCGGGGGCCTCCCGCGAGGAGATGAAGGCCAAGATGGAGGGCCTGCTGCCGGGCGAGGTGGAGGTGACGGCGCCGGTGCCCGACAGGGCCGGCAACAGCGACGCGACCCGCTACGACGGCACTCTCCGCGACCGCAACAGCGGCAATCAGCTGGGCTTCGTCGGCTACGTCATCGCCCACAGGCCCAAGCCGATCCTGGTCATGTACTTCTGCGCGCAGCACCGCTGCGACGGCGAGACCCTGGTGCGGGTCCGCCAGAGCGTCCAGGTCATCTGATCATCGGCTTGCACCTGACTTGCGTACGGCTTGCCCGGCCCCTTCCGCGCCTGTTCAGGGGCTCCTCGGCCCTTTACCCTTCGGAAGCTGTGGGCATAAAAATCGTGATCGTGGACGACCAGGCGATGGTCAGGGCCGGGCTGCGCATGGTCGTCGAGAGCGACCCCGGCATGGAGGTGGTCGGCGAGGCCGCCGACGGCCGCGACGCCATCGCCGTGGCCCGGCGGGTCAGGCCGGACATCGTGCTGATGGACATCTCGATGCCGCGCCTCGACGGGCTGAGCGCGACCAGGGAACTGCTCGGCGCGCCGTCGCCGCCGAAGGTCATCACGCTGACGACGTTCGACACCGACGAGAACCTGTGGGCGGCGCTGCGCGCGGGCACCAGCGGGTTCCTGCTCAAGGTGTCGCCGCCGGAGCAGCTGATCGAGGCCATCCGGATCGTGCACGCCGGCGACGCGCTGCTCGACCCGGCGGTGACCAGCCGGGTGATCGCCTCGTTCGCGGGCCGGTCGGAGCCGACGCCGTCGCCCAGGCTGCGGGATCTGACGCCGCGCGAGCTGGAGGTGCTGCGCCTGCTCGCCCGCGGGCTCACCAACGCGGAGATCGCGGACGAGCTGTACGTGGGCGAGGCGACGGTGAAGACGCACGTGGCGCGGGTGCTGATGAAGCTGGGCCTGCGCGACCGCGCGCAGGCCGTCGTCTTCGCATACGAGTCG
This sequence comes from Nonomuraea sp. CA-218870, assembly GCF_050936535.1. Taxonomy (NCBI): domain Bacteria; kingdom Bacillati; phylum Actinomycetota; class Actinomycetes; order Streptosporangiales; family Streptosporangiaceae; genus Nonomuraea; species Nonomuraea sp. CA-218870. The sequence goes on from NZ_JBNJMN010000001.1 coordinate 3,196,973, forward strand.
GGAGTGGTACGACCGGGCACCCGAGCCTGATCTCACCATACGGAAGGCTTTGGGGGGCATTGCGTCGGTATGTGTATATTTTCCGTCATAAGGCGGTAGTGACAGGAGATATTGCATGCACGCGTTCCCCAGAGTGCTGTTCGACGAGGCCCACAGCGAGTCGTGGACCATCCGGCGCGAGGTCGCCGAGGCCGTGAACCCCGGCCACCCCGACGACTCCAGCTACGCCCGCGCCGCCGGGGTGCTGCGTCACCTCGGCCACACGGTGACGGCCCACGTCGAGGGCCCGCTCGACCCGGGAACGCTCCAGGACCACGACGTGCTGGTCATCGCCCACCCGGCGGGCGAGCGCTGGGAGCGCACCATCGGCGAGGGCGGCCCCGTCCTGTCCGCCGAGGAGCTGGACGCCGTGCGCGACTTCGTCGCCCAGGGCGGCGGGCTGGTCGTGCTGGCCGAGGAGGAGCAGGACAAGTACGGCAACAACCTGGCCGAGCTCCTGGCCCGGTTCGGCGTGACCATCGAGCACACCACCGTGCGCGACCCGCGCCACGCCCACCGCGGCGTCGCCACGTGGGTCGTCGCCCCGCCCGCCACCGGCGACGGGCTGCTCGCCGGCGTCAAGGCCGCCTGCTTCTACCGCTCCGGCGCGCTGGCGGCGGAGAACGCCACCGTCCTGTTCGCCACCTCCCCGGAGGCGACCCCGGCGGGCGCGCCGCTGGCCGTCGCGCTGCCGTACGGGCGGGGCAGGGTCGTGGTGTTCGCCGACTCCGACCTGTTCGGCGACGACTCCATCGACGACTACGACCACGCCAGGCTGTGGGGCAACGTCGTCACCTGGGCCGCGCGGGTGCCGGCCGACGCGCCCGCCGCCGTCGCCGGGTCCGGCCCCAAGGCCGCGCTGTTCGGCGAGCTGAAGGCGCTGGTGGAGGAGCTGCGGCCGCTCCAGGTCAAGGACGGCTCGGTGCCGGAGGAGAAGGGCCGGGGCAAGGAGCTGGTCGCCGCCGTCGCCGCCAAGGTGGGCGAGCTGGCGCCGCACTTCCCGCACGACGCCGCGTACCTGGCGGCCGTCCGGGACGACCTCGCCCGCTGGGCCGATCAGGACCTCGGCGTGCCCGACTTCCTGGACTCGCTCGACCTCTTCCACCCCGACACCCAGCGCGTCGACGGCCTCGAACACCTCGTCGTGTTCCCCATGTACACCCAGAACGGCAACCCGGACCGCAACCTGGAGGCGGTCTGGATCCGCACCATCTGGCCCGGCTGGCTGGCCGAGCTGGAGGCCGGCGGCTACGACAACCCGATGTTCGTGCCGATCGCGTTCGAGGACTTCACCTCCGGCTACGACACCCACTCGGCCGTGCTCTTCCCCGAGACGGTCGCGGTCCGGCAGACGCCCGCCCGCTTCACCTGGGGCGGCATCTTCGCCGACCGCGAGTCGGCGCGCTTCCGCAAGGTGGCCGGCGCCGCCGTCGAGACGCTCAAGCTCGACCTGCCGCCGGACGCCGCCCGCCTGCTCGCCTCGCAGCGGCTCGCCCAGGACACGTTCGTGCTGTGGGACCTCGTGCACGACCGCACCCACAGCCACGGCGACCTGCCGTTCGACCCGTTCATGATCAAGCAGCGGATGCCGTACTGGCTGTACGCGCTGGAGGAGCTGCGCTGCGACCTGACCGCGTTCGGCGAGGCCGTCAAGCTGGAGCGGCAGGGCGTGCCGCACGCGCGGTACGTCCAGTACGCGGTGCTGTTCGACCGGCTGTTCCGGTTCCCGATCACCGGCCCCCGGGTGCGCAACTACGACGGGCTCGGCGGCCAGCTGCTCTTCGCCTACCTGCACCGCAACGACATCGTCCGGTGGACCGACAACCGCCTGTCCGTCGACTGGGACCGGGTCGCCGGCGGCGTCGCCGACCTGCGCGCCGAGGTGGACAAGCTCTACCGCGACAGCATCGACCGCTCCAAGGTGGCCCACTGGCTGGCCGCGCACCAGCTGGTCGCCGCCTACGTCGCCCCCGACCCGGCCTCCGTCTGGGCCAGGGGGATCGACGCGCTGCCCGCGGAGCAGAAGGCCAAGGTGGACGCGGTGCTCCCCGACGAGTTCCCCCTGAGCATGTTCTACGAGGCGCTGCGCCGTAAGCTGGCCGACGTGGTGGAGTCGACGAAGGGGATCCGGGCATGATCATTCTGGTGACGGGCGCCGCGGGGCCCACCGGCGCCGCGGTGTCCGAGCTCTTCGCCAAGCAGGGCCACACCGTGATCGGCGTCGACAAGGACGAGGTCGACCTGCTCGACCGCGCCGCCGTCGAGGCCCTCGCCGGCCGGATCGAGGCCGAGCACGGCCACGTCGACGGCGTCGTCCACCTCGTCGGCGGCTGGCGCGGCGCGCCCGGCTTCGCCGAGACCGACCTCGCCGACTGGGACGCGCTGCACGACCTGCTCATCCGCACCCTGCAGCACGTCTCACTGGCCTTCGAGCCGCTGCTGCGCAGGAGCGAGAACGGCCGCTTCGTGATCGTCTCCGCCAAGGCGGCCCAGCGCCCCACCGCGGGCGGCGCCGCCTACGCCGCGGCCAAGGCCGCCGCCGAGGCGTGGACCCTCTCGCTGGCCGACGCGCTGCGCGACACCTCGTCCGCGGCCGTCATCCTCGTCGTCAAGGCCCTGGTCAACGACGCGATGCGGGCCGCCAAGCCGCAGGCGGCGTTCACCGGCTTCACCGACGTGCGCGACCTCGCCGAGGCGATCGGCCGCCTCTACGAGCAGCCCGCCGCCCAGCTCAACGGCACCAGATTGGATCTCACCACGTGACCGTCCGGCACGACCCCCTGCTCAAGGGCTTCGCCAGCGACAACTACGCCGGGGTGCACCCGGAGGTCCTCCAGGCCATCGCCGACGCCAACGGCGGCCACCAGATCGCCTACGGCGACGACGTCTACACCGAGGCGCTGCAGGAGACGTTCCGGCGCCACTTCGGCGAGCGGGCGCGGGCCTGGCCGGTCTTCAACGGCACCGCCGCCAATGTCGTCTCGCTGCGCGCCATGACCGCTCACTGGGAGGCGGTGATCTGCGCCGAGACCGCCCACATCAACACCGACGAGGGCGGCGCGCCCGAGGTCGCCGGCGGCATCAAGCTGCTCACCGTGCCCACGCCCGACGGCAAGCTCACCCCCGAGCTGATCGACCGTCAGGCGTGGGGGTTCGGCGACGTGCACCGCGCCCAGCCCAAGGTGGTGTCCATCTCCAACACCACCGAGCTCGGCACCGTCTACACCCCGGACGAGATCGCCGCGATCTGCGCCCACGCGCACGACCTCGGCCTGCTCGTCCACCTCGACGGCTCTCGCCTCACCAACGCCGCCGCCGCCCTGGACGTGCCCCTGCGGGCGCTCACCGCCGACGCCGGCGTGGACGTGCTCTCGTTCGGCGGCACGAAGATCGGACTGCTGTACGGGGAAGCGGTCGTGGTCCTCAACCCCGAGGCGGCCACAGGCGTCGACTACATCCGCAAGACCTTCATGCAGCTGTCGTCCAAGATGCGGTTCGTGTCGGCGCAGTTCGAGGCGCTGCTCGCGGGCGACCTGTGGCTGCGCAACGCGCGCCGGGCCAACGCCATGGGCCGGCGGCTCGCCGAGGCGGTCAGGGAGCTGCCCGGCGTGGAGGTGCCGCGCCCGGTCGAGGCCAACGCCGTCTTCGCGATCCTGCCCAAGGACGTCACCGCCCGGCTGCAGAAGCGCTTCCGCTTCTACACCTGGAACGAGGCCACCGGCGAGGTGCGCTGGATGTGCGCCTGGGACACCACCGAGGACGACGTCGACGCCTTCGCCGCCGCTCTCGCCGAGGAGCTCGCCGCCCTCTGAGCCCCGGCCCGCCGGGGGTCACGCGTTTTCCGGGGGTGTCAGCGCCGCAGGGCCAGGCGTGCGGCCTGCCACCCGCCGACGCCGTGCACCCCCGGCCCCGGCGGCGTCGAGGCCGAGCAGAGGAACACTCCCGGCAGCGGCGTGCGCCACGGCGCCGGCGACCACACCGGCCGCTTCAGGAACTGGCCGAGGCTCGCCAGCCCGCCGCCGACGTCGCCGCCGACGAGGTTCGGGTTGAGCGCCTCCAGCTCGGCCGGGCCCATCGTGTGCCGGGCCAGCACCCGCTCGCGGAAACCCGGCGCGTACCGTTCGATCTGCGCCTCGATCGCGCCGGTCATGTCGGCGGACGAGCCGTTGGGCACGTGGCAGTAGGCCCACAGCGGGTACCCGCCGCGCGTCGGGTCGGCCGCGTACGGCTGCACCAGCAGCACGTACGGCCTGGGGGAGTGGCGGCCGGCGGTCGTCTCCGCCTCGCTCAGCGCGATCTCCTCCAGCGTGCCGCCCAGGTGGACGGTGCCGGCCCCGGCCACCGCCGGGTCCCGCCACGGCACCGGCCCGTCCAGCGCCCAGTCCACCTTGAACACGCCGGGCCCGTGCCGGAACCGGGCCAGCCGGTCGCGGTAGGCCGGCGGCAGCTCGGCCATCCGCAGGAACTGGCCGGGCGTCACGTCGAGCACCACCGTCTCGGCGTCCAGCTCGGCCAGCCGCCGCACCCGGTGGCCGGTCACCGCCTCCCCGCCCAGCTCCCGCAGCCGCGCGACCAGGGCGTCGGCCAGCCGCTGGGACCCGCCCCGCACCACCGGCCAGCCCACCAGGTGCGCCAGGGTCGCGAGCGTGAGCCCGTACCCGCTGGTGAGCGGCGCCCGCAGGTCCAGCAGGGAGTGCGCGGCCATGCCCGCCAGCAGCGCCCGGCCCGCGACGGTGCGGAACGCCAGCCGCCCCAGCGCCGTCGCCGGCATCGCCGACGCCGCCCCGAACCCGGCCGCCGCCGCCAGCGCGCCCCACCGCGCCTTCGGCGGCGACCACGGGCCCAAGGGCTTCAGCAGCAGGTCCACCAGGGGGAACCCGGCTCGCGCCGCCGCTCCGGCCGTCGCCCGCCACACCGTCGCGTCCCGTCCCAGCCCTTCAGCGGTACGGTCCGCGTCACGGTGGACCAGCACGGCGGGGCGGTCGTCCAGGGGGTGGGCGGCGGGCAGCGGCGGGTGGGCGTACTCGACGCCCTTCAGGTCCAGGTCGCGCAGGGCGGGCGAGGCCAGCGCCATCGCCATCACGGTCGCGCCGAGGTCGTGGACCACGCCCGGCAGCGTCAGCTCCGCCGACCGCAGCCCGCCGCCGAACGACTCCGCGGCCTCCAGCAGCGCCACCCGCCGCCCGGCCTCGGCCAGCGTGACGGCCGCGACCAGGCCGTTCGGCCCCGACCCCACCACGATCGCGTCAACGCTCACCCGGCGACCCTCCGTTCCCCGCGTCCATGACGGACCTCTGCCCACGCACAGGCTTCCGGAGCGGAGGCGAAGGGGCAAGATCCGTCACGCCGCGCCTCATGCGCGGGAGCGGGTCACTGGAGGATCGACGGGAGCGGCTTGGCGTCGCGGTGACCCAGCATGTCGGTCATCAGCTTGATCTCGCCCTGCTGCCCACTGACGATCTTGCGAGCCATGCGGGTCACCTCCTCGCGGTCGGACAGCCGCAGCGCGCCCTCGGCCATCTCCACCCCGCCCTCGTGATGGCGGATCATCAGCTGCAGGAACAGCACCTCGGCCTCGGTGCCCTGCGCCGCGCGGAGCCTGGTCAGCTCCTCGGTGGAGGCCAGGCCGGGCATCCGGCCATCGGACGAGGCGGCGCCGGCGTGGCCGTGGCCGCTCATCCACGCCATCGGCCGCATGTCGGTCGCCTGCGTCAGGCCCCACTGCTCCAGCCAGCCCAGGAACATGCCGCGCTGGTTGGCCTGGGTGTTGATGATGTCGAACGCCAGGTTCCTGATCTCCGGCGACTCGGTCTTGTCCCTGATGGTGAAGGACATGTCGACGGCCTGCGCGTGATGCGTGGCCATGTCGCGGGCGAACCCGGCCTCGGGGGAGGCGTCGCCGGGCGCGCCCCGGCCGCCGAGGACGAACAGGAGCGCCGCCGCGGCGAGCGCGATCACGGCGACGACGGCGAACAGTGGCGTACGAGCGGGTTTCTCCATGACGCTGTCCACATTACCCACCTCTGCCGGCGGGTCGTGATCGTACGCTTATACCGCGCTTATTCTCCGCATACGCCCGGAACCAATAAGGTGACCTCTGTTGGTTCGCCGATGGAGGAACGATGACGAAGGAGAAAGCGCAGGCCCGGCGCGAGCATCTGCAGAAGATGCGAGCCGAGCAGAAGCGCAAGGAACGCCGCACCGCGCTGCTGATGTGGGGCACGGGCGGTCTGGTCATCGTCCTGCTCGTCGGCCTGGTGGGCTTCTATCTGGTCAGGCAGGCTCGTGAGACGTCGCTCGACGCCGTGGTGAGCGTCAAGTACGACGGCGGCGATCACGTCTGGGACAAGGTCGCGTACAAGGAGACCCCGCCCGTCGGCGGGCAGCACAGCAACTACTGGCAGCAGTGCGACATCTACGACAAGCCCATCCACAGCGAGCACGCCGTCCACTCGCTGGAGCACGGCGCGGTGTGGATCACCTACCGCCCCGACCTGCCCGCCGACCAGATCACCAAGCTGAAGGAAGTCGCCTCCAGCACCGGCCAGCAGGAGTACATGCTGGTCAGCCCGTTCGAAGGGCTGCCGGCGCCGATCGTGGTCAGCAGCTGGAACCACCAGCTCAAGCTGGACAACCCGGCGGACCCGAAGCTGGGCGCGTTCATCAAGCGCTACCAGAACGGCGGCGACACCCCTGAGCCGGGCGCCAGCTGCGGCGGCCCGGACGCCATCACCACCACCGCCGACCAGGCCCCGCTCCCGCCGGACCCGTCGGCCCAGACCCAGACGCCGATGGACACCGCGAGCCCGCAGCCTTCGCAGTCGCAGTAGCCACCGGCTCTCCGAAAGGCCCGGCCCGCAACGGCCGGGCCTTTCCGCGTCATCGGGGGAGAATGGGCGGATGGTGCGGTTCGAGGTGGTGACCCTGATCCGGGTGGCCCCCCGCAAGGTGTTCGACGAGTCGTTGTCGGTGGAGGCTCACCTGGCCTCCATGGCGGGCTCGGGAGGGTGGCTGAGGAGGCCGCTACCTGACGGCCCTGATCACCCGGCGCAACCTGCACCTGAAGGCGGCGCTGGAGGCGGCTAGGGGAGGAGCTCCTGCGCGGGCGTCCACTCCAGGTCGTGCGCCTGGGCGACCGGGCGGCTGGTCAGGTGGCCCTCGTGGGTGTTCAGGCCGAGCGCCAGCGCCGGGTCCTCGCGCAGCGCGCGGGCCCAGCCCAGGTTGGCGATGGCGAGCGCGTACGGGAGTGTCACGTTCGTCAGCGCGAACGTCGAGGTGTGCGGGACCGCGCCCGGCATGTTGGCCACGCAGTAGAAGATCGAGTCGTGCACCCGGTAGGTCGGCTCGGCGTGGGTGGTGGGGCGTGAGCTCTCGAAGCAGCCGCCCTGGTCGATGGAGATGTCCACCAGCACCGAGCCGGGCTTCATGCGCGCGACCAGCGTGTCCGGCACCAGCTTGGGCGCCTTGGCCCCGGGCACCAGCACGGCGCCGATGACCAGGTCGGCCTCCAGCACCGCGCGTTCGAGCTCCAGCGTGTTGGACGCCAGCGTCTGGCAGTGGCCCTGGTAGATGAGGTCGGCCTGGCGCAGCTTGTCGATGTTCCTGTCCAGCAGCAGCACCTCGGCCTGCATGCCGAGCGCGATGGCGGCCGCGTTCATGCCGGACACCCCGGCGCCGATGACGACCACGTTGGCGGCCCGCACCCCGGACACGCCGCCCATCAGCACGCCCCTGCCGCCCTGCGAGCGCATCAGGTGGTACGCGCCGACCTGCGGGGCGAGCCTGCCCGCGACCTCCGACATGGGGGCCAGCAGCGGCAGCCGGCCGTCGGGCGTCTGCACGGTCTCGTACGCGACGCCGGTGACGCCCGCGTCGAGCATCGCCCTGGTGCACGCGTGCGAGGCCGCGAGGTGCAGGTACGTGAAGAGCACCTGGCCCTTGCGCATCCGGTGGTATTCCTCCGCGACCGGCTCCTTGACCTTGAGGATCAGGTCGCAGCCCGCCCACACCTCGTCGGCGTCCGGCAGGATGGCCGCGCCGGCCGCCTCGAAGTCCTCGTCGGGGAGCGACGAGCCGGCGCCCGCGCCCTGTTCGACGAAAACCTGGTGGCCGTGGCGTACGAGCTCGTGCGCGCCGGCCGGCGTGAGGGCCACGCGGTACTCGCTGTTCTTGATCTCGCGGGGGACACCGATCCTCATGGCCACTCCGTCCTGGGCAAGCATGACGTTGCCGGAATTCCTTCTCTATTGTCTGCTTCTGCACGTAAAAAAGAGAAATATGCGGCTGATTACCCGGCATCCACCGGTCCTCGATAAGCTCACCCGCAGCCCGTAGTCAGGATGGGGACATCGACGATGGACAAGCCGCAAGAGCCGCAGGCGGCAGCGGATCCGGGACCGCCGAAAGCCAGCAGGGTCACCACCGTCATCCTGATCGTCTCGCTCGTCCTGATCGTGCTCATCGCGGGCGTGCTCGGCACCGTCGCCGTCCTGATGACCAAGGCCCCCGACGCCCCGCTCATCGGCGGCGCCCCGCCGCAGCGGCTGTCCACGCCGATCCACTTCGCCCCCGTGCGTGAGACCAAGGCCGCGCCCTGCCCCGGCGAGCAGGCGGCGCTCGACGAGGCCCAGACCACCTGCTACCTGCTGGAGGACGGCGTCACGGTCAACGCCGTGCAGACCGTGGAGGCGGTCCGCGAGCGCGACGGCACCTACTCGGTGCGCGTCGCGGTCGCCCCCGCGTACAAGCAGAAGCTCGTCGACCTGCTCGACGAACAGGTCACCGACCAGCGGCAGATCGCCGTCGTGCTGGTGCCGCGCACGGTCGTGGCCGCGCCCATCGTGACGCAGAGCATGGACGGCGACAGCCTGCGCATCGCCGGGATGACCCAGCAGGAGGCCGAGACGCTGGCCACCCGCCTGCTCGGCGACGCGGCCCCGCCTCCCTCGACGCCCGCCACCGGCGACCCCGCACCCACCCCTCCCGCGACGGACCTCACGGTCGGGACCGGCGACCCCACCGGGACGGCCGGTCCGACCGGGACCGGGGGCCGGACCCCGGACCAGCGGTTCGCGAGCTGCCAGGAGGCCACGGCCGCCGGCTTCGGCCCCTACACCCGCGGCACCCACGAGGAGTACGCGTGGTACGTCGACGTCGACGGCAACGGCGTCGCCTGCAACTCCGGAGACCTGCGCTAACCGAAGAACCCGCCCACCCAGTCGATCGCGAAGTAGGCCAGGAACACCGCCGACACCACCCACAGCAGCCACGGGATCTCGCTGAACTTGCCGCGCGCCGCCTTGATCAGCGTGTAGACGATCACCCCGGCGCCAACCCCGTTGGTGATCGAGTACGTGAACGGCATCAGCGCGATGGTCAGGAACGCGGGTATCGCCAGCTCCGCGTCGTCCCACGGCACGTTCTTGCTCTGCATCATCATCAGCGCGCCGACCAGCACCAGCGCGGGCGCCGCCGCGGCCGCGGGCACCACCGCCGCCAGCGGCGTGAACAGCAGCGCCAGCCCCATCAGCGCCCCGGTCACCAGGCTCGCCAGGCCGGTCCGCGCGCCCTCGCCGACGCCCGCGGCCGACTCCACGAACACCGTGTTCGCCGAGGCGCTGGCCACTCCGCCCACCATGCCGGCCACGCCGTCCACGGTGAGGATGCGGCCCAGCCGCGGCACCCGCCCCCGCTCGTCCACGAGCCCGGCCTCGTCGCTGACGCCGATGATCGTGCCCATCGCGTCGAAGAACCCCGACAGCACCAGGGTGAAGAGCACCACGGTCGCGGTCAGCACGCCCGCCGTGACGAAGCCGCCGAACACGTCGACCTGCCCGACGAGCCCGAAGTCCGGCGCCGACACCAGCGACTCGGGCACCTGCGGCGCCACCACTCCCCAGTCGGCCTGGTCGATCGTGGCCACCGAGTTCACCACGATCGCCACGATCGCCGTCACCACGATGCTGAGGAGGATGGCCGCCGGCGTGCGCCGCGCGTACAGGGCGATCATCAGCAGCAGCCCCAGGCAGAACACCGCCACCGGCCAGCCCGTCAGATGGCCGGTCGCGCCGAGCTGCACAGGCGTGCCCTGACCTCGCGTGACGAACCCGGAGTCGACCAGCCCGATCAGCGCGATGAACAGCCCGATCCCGACGCTGATGGCGTGCTTGAGCGCCAGCGGGATCGCGTTCATGATCAGCGTGCGCAGGCCGGAGACGGCCAGCACGATGATGACCGCGCCCTCCAGCACGACCAGTCCCATGGCCTGCGCCCAGGTCATGTGCGGAGCGGCCTGGTAGGCGACCACGGCGTTGAGCCCCAGCCCCGCCGCCAGCGCGAGCGGCGCGTTGCCGACCAGCCCCATGAGCAGCGTGGAGATCGCCGCCGCCAGCGCGGTCGACGTGGTGAGCTGCCCGATCGTCAGCTTCGCGCCGGTGACGTCCTGGGCGCCGGCGAGGATGATCGGGTTGAGCAGGATGATGTACGCCATCGCCATGAACGTGGTGAGACCACCACGCACCTCACGGCCGACGGTCGTGCCCCGCCCGGACAGCTCGAAGAACCTGTCGAGCACCGGCATCCCCCTTCAGCGATACGGGGGATGCCGGATGCCCTACCCGGCGGGGAAGCCGATCACGCCTTCTCGTGCCTGCCGCCGCCGACCAGCGCGGCGAACTCCTCCAGCCCGATGCGGCCGTCGCCGTCGCGGTCGGCGGACGCGATGAACGCCTCGACCTCCGCCTGCGAGGCGCCGTGGCCGCCGAGGGCGTCGTTGGCCCTCCTGATCTCGTCGGCCGTCAGCAGGCCGTCGCCGTCGGCGTCGAACCGCTCGAACTCCGCCTTGGCGGCCTCGCGTGCGTCAGCCATAGGGTCCTCCCCGTTCGTCGCTCAGTCCACGGTGTGGGCCAAGGCGATATCTTCCGGTCTTATCGGAACGCGCGTCAAACGCAGGCCGGTCGCCGCGCGCACCGCCGCCGCGATCGCGGGGGTGGAGGAGAGAGTCGGGGGCTCACCGGCGCCGCGCAACCCATACGGAGCGTACGGGTCCGGATTTTCCAGGATCTTCAGCTTCATGGGCGGCATGTCGAGGATGGTGGGGATCAAGTAGTCGGTGAAGGACGGGTTCAGCACCTTGCCGTCCCTGACCTGGATCTCCTCCATCAAGGCCAGCCCCAGCCCCTGCGCCGACCCGCCGTGGATCTGGCCCTCCAGCGCCTGCGGGTTCAGGATCCGGCCCACGTCCTGCACCGCCACCAGCTCCACCACCTTGACCAGGCCCAGCTCCACGTCCACGTCCACCACCGCCCGGTGCACGCAGAGGGCGAGCTGCGTGTGGGAGTCGCCCTGCCCGGTGACCGGGTCGAGCGGGAACGTGGGCCGGTGCCGGAACTCGCGGGTCTCCTCGATCGGTCCTGTCCTCGCCAGCGCCTCCCGCGCCGGCAGCCCGCCGAACCGCTCGCGCACCGCCTCACAGGCCGCCTTGACCGCGCCGCCCGTCACGTACGACTGGCGCGAGGCCGACGACGACCCGGCCGACCCGACCGAGGTGTCGGCCGTCGCCACCGTCACCTGGTCCACGCCCAGCTCGGTGCGGGCGATCTGGGCCTGGACCGTGACCACCCCCTGGCCCACCTCGGCGGCCGCGGTGTGCACGGTGACGTGCGGCTCGCCGTTGACCAGCTCGGCACGCACCCGGGCCGTGGAGTAGTCGTCGAAGCCCTCGGAGAAACAGATGTTCTTGATCCCGACGCCGTACCCGACGCCCCGCCGCACCGACTCGCCGTGCGTGGTCTGCGAGACGCCGCCCGGCAGCGCGCGCAGGTCGTCGCCGGAGGGCGGCGGCAGCGGGAACGACTCCAGCTCGCGCAGCATGTCCGCGAGCGGCGCGGGCGAGTCGATCACCTGGCCGGTGATCAGGGCCGAGCCCTGCGAGACGGCGTTGCGCACCCGTACCTCCACCGGGGACAGCCCGCACGCCTCGGCCAGGCGGTCCATCTGCGACTCGTACGCGTAGCACGCCTGCACCGCGCCGAACCCGCGCATCGCCCCGCACGGCGGGTTGTTGGTGTAGACACCGGTGGCCTCCACCAGCACGTTCGGCACCTCGTACGGGCCGACGCCGAGCGAGGCGGCGTTGCCCACGACGGCGGGGGAGGAGGAGCAGTAGGCGCCGCCGTCCAGCAGGATGTCCGCCTTGACGTAGACGAGCCGGCCGTCGCGGGTGGCGCCGTGCTCGTACCGCAGCCGCGCCGGATGGCGGTGCACGTGGCCGAAGAACGACTCCTCACGCCCGTACACGATCTTGACGGGACGGTTCAGCCGCAGCGCCAGCATGCACGCGTGCACCTGCATCGACAGGTCCTCGCGCGCGCCGAACGCGCCCCCGACCCCGGACAGCGTCAGCCGCACCTTCTCCGGCGGCAGCCCCAGGCAGGGGGCGAGCTGGTCCCGGTCGACGTGCAGCCACTGCGTGGCGATGTAGAGGTCGACGCCGCCGTCCTCGGCGGGCACCGCCAGCCCCGACTCCGGGCCGAGGAACGCCTGGTCCTGCATGCCGACCTCGTACTCGCCGGTCACCACCACCTCGGCCTCGAAGACCTCGCCGGTGCGCACCGGCTGGTGGCGCACCACCTCGGTGGCCAGCCGGGGGTCCGTCACGGCCTCGCGCACCTCGTAGCCGACCACGATCGCGTCGGCCGCGCGCCGCGCCGTCTCCGGATGGTCGGCGGCCACCAGCGCCACCGGCTCGCCCTGATAGCGGACCTGGTCGACGGCGAGCACCGGCTGGTCCTTGTGCTCCAGGCCGTAGAACTTCTCGCCCGGCACGTCCTCGTGCGTCAGGACCGCGCGCACGCCGGGCATCGCCAGTGCCGGCCCCACGTCGATCGACCGGATCCACGCTGACGGGTGCGGGCTGCGCAGCGTCGCCCCCCACACCATGCCCTCCAGCCACAGGTCGGAGGCGTAGGCGAACTCGCCCGTCACCTTCAGCACCGCGTCCGGGCGCCGCGCGCTCCGGCCGATGCCCTGCTCCAGCGAACTCGCCGTCTCCGTCCATCCTTCGAGCTCGGTCATCCTCCGAGTAGAGCACCGCCCGCGCGGCCCCGGTATGCGCGGCAGGTGAAATCGGGGTAAGCCACGCGGCCGGCCGGCTTGTATATTCCTCCAAGTGCGGATACGTGACCTGCTGGAGATCGGTGAGCCGCGCCTCCGGCTGCTCGCCGGCGACCCGGACCGCGAGTTCACCACGGTCCACATCACCGACCTGCCGGAGCCCGGACGCTACCTGTCAGGCGGCGAGCTGGTGCTGACCGGCCTGATGTGGCGAACCGGGCCGGAGGACTCGGCCCGGTTCGTGACGGCCCTGGTCGAGGCCGGGGTGGCGGGGCTCGGCGCCGGGCAGGCCTGGCTCGGCCACGTCCCCGCCGACCTGGTGACGGCGTGCGAGCGGGCCGGGCTGCCGCTCCTGGAGGTCCCCACCGAGGTGTCCTTCCGCACCCTCGCCGAGCAGGTCGCGCCCCGCCTGACCGGCGACGTCCGCGCGGCGCTCGGCCGCCACCGCAGGCTCGTCGCCGCCGTCGCCGAGGGCGCCGGCCTGCCCGAGCTGTTCGCGCTGACCGCCGGCGAGCTCGGCGTCACCGGCGCTGTCGTCTCCGCCGCCGGCGAGGTGATCGTCGGCGCGCCCGGCGACCCGGCGGGGCTGGCACGCGCCTACCTGGCCGCGCCCCGGCTGCCGTGCCCGGCCGGCGGCCACACCCTGTTCGCCGTCGGGCGGGGCCACCGGGCCGCCGGCTGGCTCCTGGCCTGCGACGGCGACCTGCTCGACCGGGCCGACCTGGGGTACGAGCTGGCGGCCTGCGTCGCGCTGGAACGCAGCAGGATGGAGGAGGGGCGGCGGGTGGAGCGCCGGCTGGCCGGCGAACTGCTGTCCGCCGCGCTCGCCGGGGCCGACGCGGCGGAGCTGAACGCCCGCTTCCGCACCTGCGGCCTGGACGTCGCCGAGCCGTACGCGGTCGTGAGCGCGTCGGTCCCCCGGCCCGGTGCGACCCGCGGCCCCGACCCGGCCACGCTCGGCGGGCAGGTGCTGGAGGAGCTTCTCGGCCGCGAGATCGTCGCCCCGCCCGGCGCCGACGGGGCGCTGGCCGTGGTGCCGCTGCGCGGCCACGACGTCGCCGCGCTGGCCGCCCGGCTCCGCGCCGGGGCCGAGATCCTGTCCGCGCTGCCGGAGGTCCGCGTCCGCCTCGGCCTGAGCGCCGCGCTGACCGGCGCGTCCGCCCTGCGCGGCGGCATCGAGGAGGCCGGTCACGCCCGGCGGCTCGCCCACGCCCGCGGCGGCGGGGTGGTCACCTCCGACGAGATCTACACGCACGCGCTGCTGCTGGCCACCGTCCCCGGCGACGTGCGCCGCTCGTTCGCCCGCCGGCTGCTCGCCCCGCTGCTCGACTACGACGCCGGGCACCAGTCGGAGCTGGTGCGCACACTGGACACGTTCCTCGACTGCGCGGGCTCCTGGAACGCCTGCGCGGAACGGATGCACGTGCACGTCAACACCGTGCGCTACCGGATCAAGCGGGTGGAGGAGCTGACCGGCAGGAATCTGTCCACGATGGCCGACAGGGTCGACCTCTTCCTGGCCCTGCGGGCCGGATGACGGACGTGCGGGCCGGGCGACCGGCCCGCACGCCGAGGCCGTCTAGGGCGGGGTCACCGTGAGGGCCCGCGGGCTGACGTCGGGGGGCGTGGTCCGGACAGGCCGGGTCTTCTCTCGCGAACGCATGACGGGCCCGACGGCGTCGTCCTCGTGCGGGAGGCGACGCCGGTCGGTCACCGCGTCCGATCGGTGATCATCATCAGCAGCAGGACGGGACCTCGAGTTGCATAAGCAGGGCAGACGTTTCGGCCGTCGCGGCCGTAGCATGGGTGCCAACGGCCACAAAGGCCGCGATCAAGGCTACGACTGCGGTCTTGGCGATGCGGGTGCGCATGGGGGTTCTCCTCGCCGATTCGTATTGCGGGACGCGATTATTTCAGGGAGCGGCGGCGGTGACCACATCTGACCTGGTCGGACTCCGTATCAAGACCATGAGGCGACAGCGTGGCCTGTCTCAGGCCCAGCTCGCGCACCCAGAGTTGTCGGACAGCTACGTCTCTCTGATCGAGAGTGGGAAGCGTACCCCCACGCCTGCGGTCCTGGAGCTGCTGGCACAGAAACTGGACTGTTCGCTCTCGTACCTCCTCAATGGCGTCACCGCCGAGCAAATGGAAGATATCGAACTCGCCCTCGGCTACGCGAGACTGGCTCTGGAGAACGGTGAAGTCCACGAGGCCCGCACCCGTTACGCCGAACTACTCGCTGACAGCAACCTGACAGGGCTGGCGGCGATCCGTCAAGACACCGAGTTCGGGCTCGCGCTCGCCGCGGAGGCGTGCGGTGACCTGGACGAAGCCGCCGGCATACTCAAGCGCCTCCAGGGCGAGGAGCTGGCACCCGACCGTCAGGTCGACGTCGCCGTCGCGCTGTGCCGCGTCTACCGCCACAGCGACATGCTCAGCGAGGCCATCGCGATCGGCGAGGAGTTCCTCGCCAGGTCCGACCGGCCGGCCTGGTCCGACGGGCTCGTCGAGCTCGGCGCCACCCTGCTGCAGGCCTACCTCTACAGCGGCGACCTGATGCGCGCGCGCCAGTTCTCGGCCGAGGTGCTCAACGCGGCCGACATGCTCGGCACGCTGCGCGCCACCGTGGCCGCCAACTGGAACGCCGCCGTGGTCGCCGAGAGCACGGGGCACGGCGAGGAGTCCCTGAGCTTCGCCGAGCGCGCGCTGGCCATCCAGTCGGAGAACGGCCCGTCGCGCAACAGCGCCAGGATCCGGGTCGCGGTGGCCGCCATGATGCTGCGCGTGCGGCCCGGCGCGGTCGAGGAGGCCCGCCAGATGCTGGTCCGCGCCCGCCAGGAGCTGGCGCAGACGTCCGCGGGCGCTCTGGACCGCGCCAACACCGAGGTGGAGCTGGCCCGCGCGGAGATCATCTCCGGCAACTACCACGAGGCGATCCGCCACGGGGAGGCCGGACAGGCGCTGATGCCGTCCAACGCGCGATCCCTCGAGGCCGAGGCGCATCTGCTGGTCAGCAGGGCCCACGGCGCGCTGGGGGACACCGAGCGCGCCGAGGGTTCGCTGCGCGCCGTGCGCGACTGGCTCGACCCGCTGCCCGACTCCCGCCGGGTGGCCAGCACGTGGTACGCCGCCGCCGAGACCGCCGAGTTCCTCGGCGACACGGAGGGCAGCGTCGACGCCTACCAGCGCGCGCTGGCCTGCGCGGGTCTCTGATCGGGGTACGGACCGGGCAGGGCGCTCGGTAGCCTTGAGGTGCCATGAAGAGTTCCCCGCTCGCGGCCGTCACCGCGATCCTCGCCGCGCTGCTGGTCGTCGTCACCGCCGGGCCCGCCCTGGCGCACGACGCGCTCAAGAGCAGCAACCCCGCCAAGGACGCCACGGTCAAGTCCGTGGACGAGGTCAAGCTGGAGTTCACCGGCAAGATCCGCATGCCCTTCGTGAGCGTGCGCGGTCCGGGTGACACCCAGCACCAGACCGGCGACCCGGAGGTCGACGGCGTGGTGGTCACGCAGCGGCTGAAGGGCGAGCTGCCCGACGGCGACTACACCATCGCCTTCAGGGTCGTCTCCTCCGACGGCCACCCGATCGAGGGCGAGGTGCCGTTCACCGTCAAGGGCGCGAGCCCGTCACCGAGCCCGTCACCGAGCGCGACGCCGACGCAGAGCGCGGCCCCGGCCGGGAGCGCGACGGCCCAGCCGACCGACCAGCCGGCCGCTCCCGAGCCGGCAGGGTCGCAGCCCGCGCAGGAGGTGTCGGCGGAGAGCGACTCCGCCGCCTTCCCCGTCTGGCTGCTGATCGTGGTCGGCGCGCTCGTCGGCATCGGCATCGGGTTCCTGCTGAGCGCCCGGAAGAAGAAGCCGTGACCAGGGCCGCGCGTCTCGCGCTCGCGGCGGTGGGGGCGGCGGTCGCCGCCCTCGTGATCGCCATGATCGTCGGCGGCGCGGCGTTCCCCAGGATCATCCTCGGCGTGCCGTCGTCCGGAGTCGTGACCCGATGGGGGTTGCCGATCTCCAAGCTGGCCATGGACGTCGCCGGCGTCGCCACGGTCGGCCTGCTGCTGGCCGCCGCCCTGCTGCTGCCCAGCGACAAGGGCGTGCTCGGCAGGACCGCGCAGGGCTACGTGCGCGCCGCCTCATGGGCGGGGCTCGCCTGGGCCGCGGCGGCCTTCCTCACCATGGTCTTCAGCGTCTCCGACGTGTGGGCGCGGCCGGTGCCGCAGATCCTCAACCGCAGCTTCCTGGTCGGCTACGCCACGCAGGAGAGCCCCGGCATCGCGCTCACGCTCGTGGTGCTGTTCGGGCTGTCGATCGCGCTGTTCTCGCGCGGCGTGATCACCGTCGGGGCGACGGCGGGGCTGCTGCTGCTCGCGCTGGTCACGCTGACGCCGCCGGCGCTCACCGGCCACTCCGCCTCCTCGCCCAACCACGGCCTGGCCGTCACCTCGGTCACGCTCCACCTGCTGACGCTGGCCCTGTGGGTGGGCGGGCTGGCGGTGCTCGCCCTGCACGCCGCGCTCAAGCAGCCGCAGCTCGACGTGGCCGCCGGCCGCTTCTCCCGGATGGCGGTGTGGATCTACGCCGGGGTGGGGCTGTCCGGAGTGTTCAGCGTGCTGGCGCGGCTGACGGCGCTGTCCGACCTGTGGACCTCCAGCTACGGCGTCCTCGTCGTGGCCAAGATCGTGGCGTTCGTGCTGCTCGGCTACATCGGCTGGTGGCACCGCCAGCGCACGCTCGCCGACCTCGACGCGGGCCGCCCGCGCGCGTTCACCCGGCTCGCGGGCGGCGAGCTGCTGCTCATGCTGGCGACGATCGGGCTGGCGGTGGCGCTGGCGCGCACCCCGCCCCCGCCGGTCAGCCTGCCCGCCGACCGGGCCTTCGACCTGCTCGGCTACCCGGTCCCGCCGCCGATCTCGCTGTCGAACATCCTCACGCTGTGGTGGTTCGACCTGTTCTTCGCGCTCCTGGCCGCCGTCCTGGCCGGGCTGTACGGCGCGGGCGTCGTACGCCTGCTGCGGCGGGGCGACACCTGGCCGTGGGGCCGCACCGCGTCGTGGTACGCCGGCGTGGCCATCCTGACCTTCGCCACCCAGAGCGGCGTGGCCCGCTACGCCAAGGTCATGTTCGACGTCCACATGATCGAGCACATGACGCTGGCCATGATCGTGCCGATCTTCCTGGTGCTCGGCGCCCCCATCACGCTCGCGCTGCGCGCGCTCAAGCCCGCCGCCCGGCGCGGCGACCGCGGGCCGCGCGAGTGGCTGACCGCGATCCTCCACAGCGGGTACGTGCGCGTCATCTCGCATCCGGGCATCGCCACCGCGATCTTCATCGCGTCCACCTACGCGCTCTACTTCACGCCGCTGTTCGAGGCCGCCATGGAGGAGCACCTCGGCCACCTCTTCATGATCGTCCACTTCCTCGTGAGCGGCTGCCTGTTCTTCTGGGTGGTCATCGGGGTCGACCCCGGCCCGCACCGGCTCCCGTACGTGGGCAGGCTGCTGCTGCTCTTCGTCACCATGCCGTTCCACGCGTTCTTCGGCATCGCGCTGATGATGACCGGCACGCTCATCGCGCCGGGCTGGTACGAGCAGCTCGGCCGGTCGTGGGGCGGGCCGCTGCTGCAGGAGCAGCAGAACGGCGGCGCCATCGCGTGGGGGTTCGGCGAGATCCCGACCCTCATCGTGCTGCTGGCCATCGCGGTGCAGTGGTACCGCAGCGAGGACCGCAAGGCCCGGCGCGACGACCGCTCCGCCGCCCGCTCCGGCGACCCTGAGCTCAGCTCGTACAACGACTATCTCGCCAGGCTCAACCAGCTCGACAAGCGCGAGTAGCCGATCCGGTAGGCCCTGCTATCCGCCACCGGCGCGTCGTGCGAACGCCGGGTAGCCTTTCCCGACAGGGGGGCGGCGCGAGCCTGCCGTGGGGCAGCGTTCCGCGTCTTCGACGCCGGCGGTCAGGCCGGCGTGCTCGGCCTCAGGAAGGCGTGGACCGGTGACGGAAGAGACGCGTATGCGCGGGGAGGAAAGCCTGGCCGAAGCGCTCGAAGGCCACCTGGCCGAATGGTCGCGGCGCACGGGGATCACGGTCGAGGTCTGGGCGCTGCCGGACGCCGACGTGCGGCCACCCGTCGCGAAGGGGGTGCTGGCGGTGCTCGCCGACGCGCTCGACAACGTCGAACGGCACAGCGAGGCCACGACAGTGTCCGTCGCCGTCACGGCGGGGCCCAGCGGTCTGCGGATGACGGTGAGCGACCACGGCAAGGGGGCCCGGCCGCCGCTCACCGGCCGCGGCATCGCCCGCATGCGGGCGGCGTTCGCCGGCCTCGGCGGCTCCCTGTCGGTCAGCAGCGTGCCCGGCGAGGGCACCACCGTGTCGGGGGTCGTGCCTAGGGCGAGGTGAGGATCTCGCTGCCGGTGTCGGTGACCAGGATGGTGTGCTCGAACTGCGCGGTGCGCTTGCGGTCCTTGGTCACCGCGGTCCACTTGTCGGGCCAGATCTCGTAGTCGATCGTGCCCAGCGTCAGCATCGGCTCGATCGTGAACGTCATGCCCGCCACCAGCTCCACCCGGAGCGACGGGTCGTCGTAGTGGGGCACCATCAGGCCGGAGTGGAAGGTGGTGCCGATGCCGTGACCGGTGAAGTCGCGCACCACGCCGTAGCCGAACCGCTTGGCGTACGCCTCGATCACCCGGCCGACCACGTTGAGCTGGCGGCCCGGCGCGACGGCCCTGATGGCCCGCATCATCGCCTCGCGGGTGCGCTCGACCAGCAGCCGCGACTCCTCGTCGACCTCGCCGACCAGGAAGGTGGCGTCGGTGTCGCCGTGGACGCCGCCGATGTAGGCGGTGATGTCGACGTTGACGATGTCGCCGTCGCGCAGCACGGTGTCGTCGGGGATGCCGTGGCAGATCACCTCGTTGATCGAGGTGCACAACGACTTGGGGTAGCCCTTGTAGCCGAGCGTGCTCGGGTAGGCGCCGTGGTCGAGGAGGAACTCGTGGCCGATCCGGTCGAGCTCGTCGGTGGTGACGCCGGGCCGCACGTGCCGGCCGACCTCTTCGAGCGCCTGGGCGGCCAGGCGGCCGGCGACCCGCATGCGCTCGATGATCTCCGGAGTCTTCACGTCGGGCTCGCCGGTCTTGGGGCGCTTCTTGCCGACGTACTCCGGCCGCTCGATGTGGGCGGGAACCTTTCGCATGGGCGAAATTCGGCCGGGCTGGAGCAGTGTCGTCATGAAACACGAGTCTACGGGGCAGAATCGACCTCATGACCGATGGCCAGTGGTGGTTCTGCCTCAAGCACATGCGGGTCGAGCCCGACGCGGGCTGCCCCAACAAGGACCGGATGGGCCCGTACGCGACAGAGCAGGAGGCCGCGGGCGCGCTGCAGCGCGCGGCCGATCGCAACAAGGCGTGGGACGAGGCCGACGAGCGGGACGACTAGCGGCGTGACCGCGCCGGTGCCCGCTCCGAGGCGGGCGGTCACCGGCGCGGCGCTCAGGTCGGCGACCATCGCCGGCGGGTGCGCGCGAGGCGGGCGAGCTTGACCAGGGCGACCACCCCGATGGCGGCCCAGACCAGGTTGAGGCCGGCGGACGGCCAGGCGTCGTTGTACGCGCTGTTGATCATGAGAGAGATCGAGCCGACCAGGTTGATGAGCTGATACCGGAGCCCGTCGCCGTTCAGCCGGGCAGAGGAGACCAGGGCGTAGCCGGCCAGGAGCAGGGCGGCGCCGAGCCAGCCGACGGCCTCAAGAAGCAGATCCATGCCGTCATTGTCCGGATCCGCTGGACCGGACGGTAATCGGGGCCTCCTGGGTGCCCGCGTAAGCTCGGCTCTGTGGACATCGACCCCCGGCGGTTACGCGTGCTGCGCGAGGTCCATCTGCGCGGCGGCGTCATGCGAGCGGCCGAGGCGCTGCACCTGACCCCTTCGGCGGTCTCCCAGCAGCTCGCGCACCTGGAGCGGGAGGTCGGGCTGCCGCTCCTCGACCGCTCGCAGCGCCGCATCTCGCTCACCCCCGCGGGCCGGGTGCTCGCCGGCTACGCCGAGCGCGTCGAGGAGGAGCTGGCCGAGGCCAGGCGGGAGCTGACCCGCTTCACCGAACGGCTGGCCGGGCCGGTCCGCATCGCCGCGTTCCCGACGGTGATCCAGCACGTCCTGGTGCCGGCCCTGCGCGATCTCGCCGTCCGGCACCCCAAGCTGGAGCCCGCCATCCATGAGGTGTTCGGGCCTCCGGCGCTGCAGGAGCTCCGGCTGGGGGCCGTGGACGTGCTCATCACCGAGCAGGACATGAGCCGGCCCGTGCTCGCCCAGCCGTCCCTGGTCACGCGGCCGCTGTTCGTGGACGAGTATCGCGTCGTGGTGCCGCCTGACTGGCCCGAGCCGCCCCGGCACGTCTCCGAGCTGGCGGACGTGCCCTGGGTGGCGAGCGAGCCGCACCTGGCGTGCGGGCAGGCGCTGGACCGGCTGGCCGGGCTGCACGGGTTCGAGCCGCGCAAGCTGCACGTCATCACCGACTTCGCGCCGACGCTGGCGCTGGTCGCCGCCGGGGTGGGGGTGGCGGTCGTGCCCACGCTGGCCCTGCTGGACGTACGGGAGGGCGAGGTGCTGGTCAGCGACATCCGCGACGTGGGCGCCCGCCGGATCGACGCCGTCACCCGGGTGAGCCGGACCCGGTCGGGTGAGCCGGACCCGGTGCAGGCGGTGGTCATCGCCGCCATCGAGCACGCCACGGCCGAGCTGGAGTCCTCGCTCAGCGCCCGCCTCGGCCCGCCACGGGACAAGGTCGCAGGACCCGCGCCCAGGTGACGGCGACGGCCGTCGCGCTAGTCGGTCAGGCGCGGGCCGCTCACCTTGTCGAGCAGGCGGGCCAGCCGCTCGCGCAGCCCCGGCTGCTGCGCGATCTCGCCGGCCGCGGCGCTCACCAGGTGCTGGGCGCCGTCGAAGCTGATCGGCGCGTGCTCGGGGACGGCGATCGCGTCGTGCGCCAGCCCGGCCAGCTCCGGGTCACCGCTCTCCAGGGCCAGGACGGTGGCGCCGGTGCGGCGGGCGTCGTCGACCCGCTCCAGCAGCGGGACCGGGGCCTGCTGCCCGGCCACCACGAACAGCGTCTCGCCGCGCGCCGCCCGCTCGATCCGCTCCAGCCCCACCCTCAGGTGAGCGGGGGCGCCCGGGGGCGGCGACCAGCGGACCAGGGTGGGCGCGAGCTGCGGCAGCCCCGACAGGCGGGCCTCGTCGGCGAGATGCGCGGTGAGGTGCCAGGGCTCGTCGTCGGGCGTGCCCACGAGCAACAGGCCGCCGGGAGAACGGGTGGTGCGCAGCGCCCGGCCCAGCTCGCGGGTGCGCTCCACCCACCCGGTCGCGGCGAGGACCTCACGAAGGTGCGCGACCGACCCTGCATCCATGACTCCCATCGTGCCGGACGGTCGCGTCCGCGGTGGGGGTTTCCGCCCTGGCCTGACGGTGCGGGTGTGGTGACCCTCCCGGCCGGCGCGCCTGAACGCGGTGTCCCGCCCGGTCCGGCCGGGGGCGTGTCGGGGAGCCGTACGCCTGCTGGCATGATGCGTCGTATGACTGACGTGAGCGGGCTGAGCATCGGCATTCTGGGCGGTACGGGAGACCAAGGCAAAGGGCTGGCACGGCGGTTCGCGCTGGCCGGGCTCAAGGTGCTGATCGGTTCGCGCAGCGCCGGGCGGGCGCAGGAGGCCGCCGACTCCCTCGGGGCGGGGGTCGCCGGAGCGGAGAACGCCGTGGTGGCCGCCGAGGCCGACCTGGTGATCGTGGCGGTGCCCTACGACGGGCACAAGGCGCTGCTGGAGTCGCTCGCCCCGCAGCTCGCCGGGAAGATCGTCGTCGACTGCGTCAACCCGCTCGGCTTCGACAAGAAGGGCGCCTACGCGCTGGCCGTCGAGGAGGGCAGTGCCGCCCAGCAGGCGGCGGCGGTGCTCCCCGAGAGCCGGGTGGTGGCGGCGTTCCACCACGTGTCGGCCGTCGTGCTGCTCGACCCCGCCGTGGAGAAGGTGGACCTCGACGTGCTGGTGCTGGGCGAGGACCGGGAGGCGACCGACACCGTGCAGGCGCTGGCCGGCCTGATCCCCGGGGTGCGGGGCGTCTACGGGGGCCGGTTGCGCAACGCCTTCCAGGTGGAGGCGCTGACCGCGAACATCATCTCGGTCAACCGCCGCTACAAGGCCCACGCCGGCATCCGCATCACCGACGTCTAACGGCTGCTCCCGCCGGTGCGCGGACTTTCGGAGCGGAGGCGGAGTTGACGCGCGCCGACCGGCTCCGGCCCGGCGACCTCGCCCGCGAACACGGCCTGTCCGCGCAGGCCGTGCGCAACTACGAGGACGACGGGATCCTGCCCCCGGCACCCCGCGGCGACCACGGCTATCGCCACTACACGCCGGTCCACGCCCAGGCCCTGCGCGCCTTCCTCACCCTCCGGCCGGGGTTCGGCCACCAGGGCGCCGCCGCGATCCTGCGCGCCGCCAACGCCGGAGACGAGGAGGCCGTCCTCCGCCTCGTCGAGCGGGGCCACGCCGAGATGCTCCGGGATCGGGGCACGCTGGACGAGGCGGCCGCCGCCCTGGCCGCGCTCGCCCCGCAGGACGACCGGCCGACGCGCGGGGCGCCGTCCGTCGGCGCCCTCGCTCACCAGCTCGGCATCCACCCGGCGACGCTGCGCAAGTGGGAGCGGGCCGGGATCCTGCACGCCGAACGCGACTCGGTGACCGGCTACCGCCGTTACCCGCCCGCCGCGGTCCGCGACGCGCACCTGGCCCGCCAGCTCCGTCGCGGCGGCTACCCACTGAGCCAGATCGCCGCGGCGGTCGCCAGGGTGCGGGAGGCCGGCGGGGTGGGCCCGCTGGAGGAAGCGCTGGGCGCCTGGCGGTCGAGGCTCCGCCTGCGCGGCCGGGCCATGCTCGACGGCACGGCCGAACTGTCCGCCTACCTCCGCCTGCGCGGCCTGTGACCCCGGCCGTCCCGGGGTCGCGTTGTCAGAGCCGGCCGGCGTCCTGCGTGATAAGGACGGCGTCGAGCTTGTCGCGGGCGCCCGTTCCGGCGATCACGCCGCTCAGGTGGTCGCGCACGGCCGTGGCGTTCGCGCAACCGGTGCCCCCGGCTCTTCCTGGCGCGGGCACGCGGCGGCGGTGAAGGATTCACGATCTGCGGGAGAGTTTCAGGATCGCGTCGGTGACCGCCTCGGGGTCGGTGAGGTGGTGCAGGTGGCGGCCGGGGACGCGAAGCACCGGCCAGCCGCGCTGCCGCGCCTGCTCCGCCACCGTGTCGTACGGCGGGCCGAACCACAGGCACGAGCAGCGCACCGCGTCCCACCCGGCGGGCACCGGCACCGGGTCGGTGTAGAAGCCGAGCGGCAGCCGCGGCTGCTCCGCCACCACCCGGTCACGGAGGGCCGGGTCGGGCGGGAGCATGGGCGCCACGTCCTCCTCGCTCCACCAGTCGGTCCAGCGGGGCAGCACGCCGCTCTCCCCGGCCAGCTCGCGCAGGAACGGCAGGAAGCCGTCCTGTCCGGGCTTGACCAGCCCGCGCTCCGGCGGCAGGTGGGCGTCGGCGAACACGCACGCGACCACCCGGTCGCCCAGCCCTTCCTTGACCACCGGCACGAACAGCCCGGCGTTGCTGTGGGCGGCCAGCACGATCGGCCCCTGCGCGGGCGTCGCGGCCCGCACCGCCTCCACGACGCGCGGCCAGTGGGGCGGGCCGCCCTCGGCGACTCCGGTCAGGTCGGGCACCACCGCCGGATGGCCCCGGCGCTCCAGCGCCGCGGCCACCGGCGCCCACGTGGACGGCCCCAGGCTGGGGCTGTGTACGAGCACGAACGTCATGCTCCACACCTTGCCGTACGCGGACGCCCGCCCGCCGTGATGTCAGCTCCTGGCGGATCCGCCGGGACGACGGCGGGAAGCGCTCGTCGACATCGTCAGAACCGTCACCGTCAGAAACCGTCACCCTCAGAACCGTCACCGTCAGACGACGAGGGTCGGGCGTGAGGGCGGTCGCTCGACGCCGTCGTAGGCCCGCCAGGCCGCCGCCAGCGCCCGCACCGCCGCCGACAGCTCAGTCCGGGGGAACAGGAAGTGCAGCCGCATCCGGTCCGCCAGCCCGCCGAGCGGGTCGAACGACCGGCCGGGCGGCACCGCCACGCCGTGCCGGAGCGCGACCTGGGCGTAGGAGTCGGCGTCGCCGCGCGGCAGCCGGACCCAGATCGTCTGACCGCCCCTGGCCGGCTCGAACGACCAGGACGGCAGCCGGGCGCGCAGTTCGGCGCACAGGTGGTCGTGGCGGGCGCGCAGGACCCGCAGCCGGGCGTGCTTGATCTCGTCGAGGCGGCGCAGCAGCGCGGTGGCGGCGAGCTGGCTGACCACGTCGCCGCCTAAGTCGTGCACGGCGCGGAGCCGGGCGAGCCGGGCGACCAGCGGGGCCGGCGCCCTGATCCAGCCGATGCGCAGGCCGCCCCAGACCACCTTGCTGAGCGACGCGACGGTGATCACCTGCTTGCCGGGGGTGTAGGCGGCGAGCGGGGCCGGGGTGTCGCCGTCGAAGCAGAGCTCCGCGCACACCTCGTCGTCGATCACCGGCAGGTCGTGCTCGGCGGTCAGCGCGGCCACCCTGCGGCGGGTGCGGACGTCCATGATCGTCCCAGTGGGGTTGCTCGCGGTCGGCACGGTGTAGAGCAGCGCGGCGCGTTCCCTCGCGGCCTGTACGAGATCGATCGCGGCGAGGCGGCGGCCTGAGGCGACGGGGGCGGGCGCCGCGGGCAAGAGGCTCCCGGCGTCGAAGGGCTCGCCGAGGGAGGGCTCGCCGAGGGAGGATTCGCCGAGGGAGGATTCGCCAGGGTAGGACTCGTCGGGAGATTCCTCGGGGCGGGCCAGGGGGTCCAGCACGACCGGGCGGACCGAGGCCGCGGCCTGCCGGAAGACCTCCAGCGCGCCCGGGTACGTGGGTGACTCGGTCAGCACCCGGTCGCCGGGCGACACCAGCAGCGCGGCCAGCAGGGTGAGGGCCTGCTGCGCCCCGGTCGTCACGATGATCTCCTGCGCGGTGGTCGGCAGGCCGCGCCTGCGGTAGTAGGCCGCCACCGCCTCGCACAGGTCCGGCTGGCCGGCGGGCTGGTAGCCCAGGTCGCGCATGCCTGCCAGGCGCCCGGCCGCCTCCTCGTACGCCTCCGCCAGCTCCGGCGGTGGCTCGTCGGGGGCGGCGCAGGTCAGCAGCATGGCCCCGTCGGGCGGGTGCAGGATGTGCAGCAGCAACGGGTTCGTCGTCATGCCGTCGGCGGTGCGGGGGCCGGGCAGGTCCAGCTCGGCGACCCGGGTGCCGCTGCCCTGCCGCCGCAGCACCCGCCCTTCCCGCTGGAGCAGCTCGTACGCGGCCACCACGGTCCCGCGGCCGACCGCCAGCCGTCCGGCCAGCACCCGGTCCGGTGGCAGCGGTTCGCCGGGATGCAGCACGCCGTCGTCGATGAGCGCCCGCAGCCGGGCCGCGAGCAGCAGGTAGAGCGGCCCGCGACCGGACGCCCAGCGGCCGAGCAGGTCGACGAGGTGGTCGGTATTGGCCCCATTCATGGACCAATATTGTGGGATTGGCCCTGATCTCGCACCACTTTCCCGGAGATTCTGCATACATGACCGACTATCGCCCTGAAACCCGCACGGTTCACGTTCCCCACCCCGTGATCGAAGGCAGCCGCCCGATCACCGTGCCCATCTACCAGACCTCAGGGTTCTCCTTCGACGACCCCGAGACCATGGCCGACGGCATGAGCAGGCCCGACGGCCCGTTCTCCTACGGCCGCTACGGCAACCCCACGGTCCGCTCCCTGGAGCAGGCCGTCTCCGGCCTGGAGGGCGGCGTCGCGGGCGTCGCCACCGGCTCCGGCATGGGCGCCATCAACACCGTGCTGCTCGCCCTGCTCAAGCCGGGTGACCACCTGATCGCCCAGCGGGCGCTGTACGGCGGCACCGCCGGCATGATCAACAAGCTGGTCTCCCGGTACGGAGTGGAGGTCAGCTACGTCCCCGAGCACGACCCCGCGGCGCTGCGGGCCGCCGTCCGGCCCGAGACGAAGCTCGTCTACCTGGAGACCATCGCCAATCCGATGGGCCAGGTCGCCGACCTGCCCGCGATGTGCGGGGTGGCCCGCGAACTCGGCGTGATCAGCGTGGTCGACAACACCTTCGCCACGCCCCTGCTGTGCCGCCCGATCGAGCACGGCGCGGACATCGTGGTCCACTCCACCACGAAGTACCTGTCCGGGCACACGGACGTGGTCGGCGGCATGGCGGTCTTCGCCGACGACGCGCTCCACCGCGAGGTCTGGCGCTTCTCGAACGAGCTGGGGCCCACCCCCGACCCGTTCGCCGCCTGGCTCAGCCTGCGCGGGATGCAGACGCTGGCGCTGCGCATGGAACGCCACTGCGCCAACACCCGGCTGCTCGCCACCCGCCTGGCGGAGCATCCGTCGGTGACCGCCGTGCACTGGCCGGGGCTGCCCTCGCACCCGTCGTACGAGGTGGCGGGCAAGCTGCTGCCCGACTTCGGCGGCGTCTTCGCCTTCGACCTGGCGGGCGGGCGCGCGGCGGGGGAGAGCTTCATGCGGTCGGTACGGCTCGCGCTGGTCGCGCCCTCGCTGGGCGGCGTCGAGACGCTCATCCTGCACCCGGCCACCACCTCGCACCGCTCGCTCGGCGCCGACGAGCTGGCCAGGCACGGCATCGGCGAGGGTACGGTACGGGTGGCCGTGGGCATCGAGCACGCCGAGGATCTCTGGGCGGACTTCGAGCAGGCGTTGAGTCAGGGGTGACGCAGCCCAGCGCCACCAGCCATCTCAAGATCCTGGAGCGCGCCGGCCTGATCCGGAGCAAGCGGATCAGGCAGTGGGTGTTCTACCGGCGCGACGAGGATCGGATAGCACGGCTCAAACGGATGATCGAGGGGGAGCTGTGACGGTGACGTACGCGGACGTGGTGGCGGCGGCCGGCCGGATCGGGGCGTACGTGCTGCGCACCCCGGTCCTGGAGGTCGCGCCGGGGCTCGTGCTCAAGCTGGAGCTGCTGCAGCACTCCGGGTCGTTCAAGGTGCGCGGGGCGTTCAACCGGATGCTGGCGGCGGACGCGATCCCGGCCCCCGGGGTGATCGCGGCCAGTGGCGGCAACCACGGGCTGGCGGTCGCGTACGCGGCGCGGGCACTGGGGGCGCGGGCGGAGATCTTCGTGCCCGAGGTGACCAGCCCGGTCAAGGTGGCCGGGCTACGGGCGCTCGGCGCCCGGATCAACCAGGGGGGCGCCATCTACGCCGAGGCGGCGGAGGCGGCGGCCAAGCGCGCCGCCGAGACGGGCGCCCTGACGGTGCACGCCTACGACCAGGCCGAGGTGGTGGCCGGGCAGGGCACCACCGGGCTGGAGCTGATGGCGCAGACGGGCGGGGTCGACACGATCCTGGTCGCCGTCGGCGGCGGCGGCTTCGCCGCGGGCGTAGCCCTCGGCGCCGGCTCCGTCCCGCCGCCGTCCGGTTCCGGTGCTGAGGCTGCCCGGCGAGCCGAGTCTTCGTCCGGTTCCGGTGCCGAGGCTGCCGGGGGAGCCGCGTCGCGTTCCGGGGCCGGTGCGGTGTCCGAGCGCGGGGGCGGGGGGCCGCGGATCGTCGCCGTGGAGCCGGAGCGGATCCCGACCTTCCATGAGGCGCGCAAGGCGGGCGGGCCGGTGGCCGTGGAGGTGGGCGGGGTGGCGGCCGACTCCCTGGGCGCCACCGCCCTCGGCGAGCTCGCCTACGGGATCCTCTCGGCGGCCGGTGCGGACAGCGTGCTGGTCACCGAGGAGGCGATCGTGGCCGCCAGGCGGACCCTCTGGGACAGGCACCGCCTGGTCGCGGAGCACGGCGGCGCGACCGCGTACGCCGCGCTGCTGTCGGGCGCCTACACCCCCGCGCCCGGCGAGCGGGTCGCGGTGCTGGTGTGCGGCTCCAACACCGACCCGGCCACCCTCGCCCCCGAATGACCGCCCGGAGAACCGTCCGGATGGCTGAATGGGCGGGGGCGGGGGTCCGGTCAGGTGTAGGCGTGCTCGGGGCCGGGGAAGGAGCCGCTGACCACGTCGTCGGCGAAGGCGCGCGCGGCCCGGTCGAGGTCGGCGCCCAGGTCCGCGTAGCGCTTGACGAAGCGGGCCGGGCGGGGCGTCAGCCCCATCATGTCCTGCCAGACGAGGACCTGGGCGTCGGTGGCCGGGCCCGCGCCGATGCCGATGGTGGGGATGTCCAGCGAGGCCGTGACCCGTTCGGCCAGGTCGGCGGGGACGCATTCGAGCACGACCGAGAACGCGCCGGCCCGCTGCAGGTCCTTGGCGTCGGCCATCAGCTCGTCGCCCGCCGCCCCGCGCCCCTGGACGCGGTAGCCGCCGAACACGTTGACCGACTGCGGGGTCAGTCCGAGGTGCGCCATGACCGGCACGCCCGCCGAGACGAGCGCCTCGACCTGGGGCGCGATCCGGCGCCCGCCCTCCAGCTTGACCGCGTGCGCGCCGGCCTCCTTCATGAACCGGGCGGCCGACTCCAGCGCCTGCCCGGGTGAGGTCTGGTACGAGCCGAACGGCAGGTCGGCGACCACGAGCGCGCGCGACGAGCCGCGCACCACGGCCGCGGTCAGCGGCAGCAGGTCGTCGACGGTGACCGGCAGCGTGGAGTCGTAGCCGTACACGACCATGGCGGCGGAGTCGCCCACCAGCAGGACGGGGATGCCCGCCGCGTCGAACACCCGGGCCGTCATCGCGTCGTAGGCGGTGACCATGGGCCACCGCTCCCCGCGCTGTTTGGCCGCGGCGAGGTCGCGCACGGTGACGCGGCGGCCGGACGCGCCGCCGTACAGGGTGGTTGAAGACATGAGGTCGACCTCCGAAAGCGTCTCGAGGCGCCCCGGTGGCGTCCCCGGACTCACTCCCGATGATGCCAGGCGGTGGCCGTGCGGCGAAAACCTGTCGCGGAACTGTCGGTGCGGGCTGGAACAATGGTCCAGGAGGTCAGCAATAAAGATGGTTATCGATCCTTACCGGCGTCTGTTCCGGTTGCCTGGCGTGGGTGTGCTCCTGACCGTGGGCCTGGCCGCGCGGGTGCCCATGACGGCCATGGGCATGTCCCTCACGTTGCACGTCGTGGAGACACTCGAGCTGGGCTATACCGCGGCCGGGGCGGTGACGGCGGCGAGCACCATCGGCATGGCGGCGGGCTCTCCGCTGGCCGGCCGGTTCGTCGACCGTTACGGTCTGCGCCCGGTCCTGTTGGTCACGACGGTCGCGCAGGCGGCGTTCTGGTCGTGCGCCTGGGCGCTGCCCTATCCGGTGCTGATCGTCGCGGCGGCGGTGGCCGGGCTGCTCGCGCTGCCCGTGTTCGGGGTGATCCGCCAGTGCCTGGCCGCCATGGTGCCGCTGGAGCAGCGCCGCACGGCGTTCTCGTTCGACTCGATGTTCGTCGAGGTGTCCTACATGACCGGGCCCGCCCTGGCGGTCTTCGGCATCACCGCGTTCGGCAGCGGGGCGACGATGGCCGCCATCGCGATCGGCACCACCGGCGCCGGGGTCGGGCTCCTGCTGCTCAACCCGCCGACCCGGTCGGCGGCCGAGCTGGAGGAGCGGGAGGTCAAGGTCCCCAGGCGGGTCTGGGTCACGCCCCGGCTGGTGGCGCTGCTCGGCACCGCCGCGGCCGCCACGTTCGTGCTCACCGCGACCGAGCTGGCCGTGGTCGGCACGATGGACGACAGCGGCCACACCGGGTGGATCGGCCTGGCCGTCGGCATCTGGTGCCTCTACTCGCTGATGGGCGGGTTCCTCTACGGGATGCTCTCGCGCGGGTTCTCGCCGCTCGTGCTCATCGGCCTCATGGGGCTGCTCACCGTGCCGGTGGCGCTGGTCTCCGGCGGCTGGTGGTGGCTGGTGCTGGCGCTGCTGCCCGCCGGGCTGCTCTGCGCGCCCGCGCTGACGTCCACCGTCGAGACGCTCACCCGCTGGGTGCCCGCGGGCGCGCGGGGCGAGGCGATGGGCCTGCACGGCACCGCGCTGATGATCGGCGGCGCGGCGTCGGCGCCCGTCGCGGGCAAGGTCATCGACCTCTACGGCGCGCCGTGGGCGTTCGCGGTCGCCGGGCTGATGGGTGTGGCGATGGTGCTGGTGGCGCTGCCGTTCTGGCGCCGCGGCACGAAGCCCGCGCCCGGCGTCGCCGACGTCGTGAAGGTTCCGGAGGAGTCCGCCGCCATCTGATACGAAACGATACCGTTGCGTATCGGAATCTTGTGGGGTACCGTCGCGATGCGCAACGTAGCCGTGTCGAAATCAGGTGTGCTCATGGACGAGAACGCAGGGCATCCACGCCGGTGGGCGATCCTCGGCGTGCTGGTGTTCAGCCTGCTGGCGGTCGTGCTCGACAACACGATCCTGAACGTGGCGATGAAGACCATCGCCGACCCGGTGGCCGGGCTCGGCGCCACCCAGAGCGAGCTGGAATGGGCGATCAACTCCTACACGCTCGTCTTCGCCGGCCTGCTGTTCACCTTCGGCGTGATCGGCGACCGCACCGGCCGCAAGCGCATGCTGTTCGTCGGCATGGTGCTGTTCGGCCTGTCGTCGCTGGTCAGCGCCTATGCCCAGGACCCGACGCAGCTGATCCTGGCGCGGGCGGCGATGGGCATCGGCGGTGCGGCGATCATGCCGGCCACACTGGCGATCATCTCCAACGTCTTCCCGCCACGGGAGCGCGGGAAGGCGATCGGTGTGTGGGCGGCCGGGGTCGGGCTGGCCGTCGCCATCGGGCCCATCACCGGCGGGCTGCTCCTGGAGCGCTTCTGGTGGGGCTCGGTCTTCCTGATCAACGTGCCGATCGTGCTCATCAGCATGGCGCTGATCGGCCCGATCGTGCCCGAGTCGCGTGACCCCAAGCCGTCGCGGCTCGACCCGGTGGGCGTGCTGCTCTCGATCGTCGGCCTGGTCGCCGTCGTCTACGGCATCATCCGCGGCGGCGAGCTGGCCACCGTGGCCACGGCCGAGGTGCTCGTGCCGGTGCTGGCCGGCGTCGCGGTGCTGGGGGCGTTCGTCTGGTGGGAGCGGCGCATCGACCACCCGGCCTTCGACGTCCGCCACTTCCGCGACGTCCGGTTCAGCTCGGCCATCGCCACGATCGGCATCGTCTTCTTCGCGATGATGGGCGGGATGTTCTTCCTCACCTTCTACCTGCAGGTGGCGCTGGGGTTCAGCCCGGTGCAGGCGGGGGCGCTCATGCTGCCGTTCGCGGTGGCTCAGCTCATCTTCGCGCCGCTCAGCCAGCGGGTGAACGAGAAGGTCGGGGCCAAGGTGTCGGCCACCGTGAGCCTTCTGGTGCTGACGGCGATCCTGATCTGCTACACGTTCTTCGACCTGCACACCCCGGTCCCGGTGCTGCTGGCCGTGTTCTTCGTGCAGGGCGTCGCGATGGCCAACATCATGCCGCCCGCCACGACGGCCATCATGGAGGCGCTGCCGCGCGAGAAGGCCGGGGTCGGCTCGGCCATGAGCAACACCGTCCGCCAGGTCGCCGGCGCGCTCGGCGTGGCCGTGCTGGGCTCGGTGCTGTCGTCCAGCTACCGAGGCGAGATCGCGCCCGCCCTGGAGGGCCTGCCCGCGGACGTGCGGCACGCGGGCGGCGAGTCCATCATGGCGACGGCCGAGGTGGCGAGCCGGCTCGGCGAGCGCGGCGCGTCCCTGATGGCCCAGGCCGGCGAGGCGTTCGTGCACGGCATGCACGTCACCTCCCTGGCCTCGGCGGTGATCGCCCTGATCGGGGCCGCGGTGGTGGCCCGCTGGATGCCGGGCAAGCCGCGCCCCGTCCGGCAGGCCGATCAGCACGAACCGGCCGGTAGCCTTGGGCCGACATGACGACCGAGCACCAGTCCCGGGCGGGCCGCCCGCGCAGCGAGAGAGCCGAGAAGGCGATCATCACGGCCACCCTCGACCTGATCGCCGACGGCATGGGGGTCGCCGAGCTGTCCATGGAGGCGATCGCGGCCCGCGCGGGCGTGGGCAAGACCACGATCTACCGGCGCTGGGCCAACAAGGAGGACCTGGTCGTCGACGCGCTGGCGACCATCCGCCATCCGCTCCCGGCGCTGGCGGGCGAGTCGGTGCGCGACGACCTGGTCGCCCTGCTCGACCTCGCGCGCCGGGAGGCCGGTCACCGCCGGGCCCGCTGCGTGATGAACGTGGCGCTGAGCGAGACCGACCGCTCCAAGCGCGTCAGCGAGCGCTTCTACAAGCTGGCGCTGGAGCCGCGGCGGGTGGCCATGAGGGAGGTGCTCAGCCGCGGCGTCGCCAACGGCGAGCTCCGCCCCGATCTGGACATCGAACTGGGCATGGCGCTGCTGACGGGCGCCATGATCTTCTTCAGCAAGTGGGGCCCGGAGGGCGACCTCCCGGAAGACCTGGCCGAACGCGTCGTCGACCACGCCCTGGCGGGTTTCACCCCGCGCGCCTGAGCCCGCCCGCGACCGCCGCGGCTCTAGGGCAGCCCTAGGCAGAAGGTGAGCGTTGCTCTAGTCTCGCGATCATGCGTCCCTTACGCCGGATCGCCGTGCTCGTGCTGCTCGCCCTGGCCCTGCTGGCGCCCGCCGGCGCGGCGCTGGCACACGAGGAACGGCCGGTCACGTTCCCCGACGGATCCGGCAGCGTCCCCACGCTGCGCACCGACGAGCCCGACCTGCTGGTGTGCAAGACCGACAGGGCCGACTTCGAACGGCGCGTCTCCGGCTTCCCCGCCGAGCTGAGGGAACGCAACCTTCGCCTCTTCGCCGCCTGCCAGAAGGACGGGTTCAGGCACCTCCAGGAGGCGGTCGACCGGGTCGACAAGCCCGGCATGACGATCGCGATGCTGCCCGGCCTCTACCGCGAGGAACCGAGCCTGGCCCCGCCCACCGCCGCCTGCGACCGGCTCCCCGCCCGCTGGTCCGACTGGGGCTACCAGATCCTCAGCTTCGAGCAGCAGGTCCAGTGCCCGCACAACCAGAACCTCGTCGCCATCCTCGGCAAGAAGGACCTGCAGATCGAGGGCACCGGCGCCGGACCGCTCGACGTGATCGTCGACGCCGAGTACCGCAAGCTGAACGCCATCAGGGCCGACCGCGCCGACGGCGTCTACTTCGTCAACCTCACCGCCCAGCGCACCACCTTCAACTCCCTGTACGTGCTCGAGACCGACGGATTCGTCATCGACCGCGTACTCACCCGCTGGAACGACGAGTACGGCTTCCTCACCTTCGCCAGCGACCACGGCCTCTACACCGACTGCGAGTCGTACGGCAACGGCGACGGCGGCCTCTACCCCGGCAGCGCCTCCGACATCAACACCGGCCGCGGCCACGACGTGCCCCGCTACTCCATCGAGATCCGCCGCTGCAAGAGCCACGACAACGCTCTGGGCTACTCCGGCACCGCGGGCGACTCCGTGTGGGCGCACGACAACGAGTTCTACGACAACATGGTCGGCGCCACGATGGACAGCCTCTGGCCCGACCACCCCGGCCTGCCGCAGAACCACGCCCTGTTCGAGAACAACAAGATCTACGACAACAACCGCGACTACTACCGGTACACCCGCGACGGCACCTGCTCCCGGCCGCCCGCGGAACGCGGCTACGAGCAGGGCGTCGTCTGCCCCCAGGTCGGCGTCCCGCCCGGCACCGGCGTCATCGTGGCCGGCGGCAACCACAACGTGTTCAGGGACAACCACCTGTGGAACCACCGCCACGCCGCCTTCCAGCTCTTCGGCGTGCCCGCCTTCATCCGGGGCGAAGGCGAGCTGGCCAAGCAGGCCGACACCTCCAACGACAACCGCTTCGAGGGCAACGTGCTCGGCGTCAGCCCCACCGGCGAGCACCGGCCCAACGGCATGGACGTCTGGTGGGACGGGCAGGGCGCCGGCAACTGCTGGCAGAGCGACGTCGCCGCGACCTCGCCCGCGGCGCTGCCCCGCTGCGGCGCCCGCGCGCCTGAGCTGTCGGGCGGCTCCAGCCGCCTGCTGGCCGAACCCGTCAAGGTCGCCAAGCTGTTCCTGTGCTCCGACTTCAACGCCGCCCAGGCCCGCCTGCCGGCGGGCTGCGACTGGTTCGGCGCCTCCGGCATCGGCCGGGTGGAGGCCCAGCTCGCCCTGGGCGGCTCGCTCGTCCTGGGGCTGGTCGCGGTCCTGTTCTGGGTACGGGCCCAGCGCTCGGCCCGGCGACGGCGCGGCGGCCCGGCGGGGAACGGGGTGCCCCAGGCCGCGCGCGAGCCGGGGGAGCGGCGGCTGCGCCTGATCGCCGCCGGGTCGGTCGTGGGGCTGGCCGGGCTGGCGCTGGACGTGGCGGCGGCCGCCATGGACGAGCCGTACCTGACCGGGGTGGCGCTGCTGCTCATGGCCGGCTGGTGGCTCTGCCTGGGCGCGGCGCTGCGGCCGGGGGCGTTCGCCTGGTTCACGATCGTGCTCGGCGCGCTGGCCGTGGCGGACGCCTACGACCGCATGATCGGGCTCATCCCGCTCATCCCGCTCGGTCCCGGCTGGATACGAGGGCTGCTGACGGGCGTGTGGGTGCTCTGGGCCGTGGTCCGCCTCGCCCCGCGCCGCACCCGTACGCCGGAGAAGGCCGCCGACGAGGCGGAGGTCCCCGCGTGACCGGACGCGGCGGCACGGTGCCGGCCGCGGTGCCGGCCGCGGTGCCGGCCGCGGTGCCGGCCGCGGTGCCGGCTCTCGTGCCGGCTCTTCTGGCGGCTCTTGTGGTGACGGGGTGCGGCACGTTGTCGGACACCCACCACCGGCCGGGCAACAGCCACCAGGTCGCCACGGCGGCCCCCGTGCCGGGGGAGGCCCACGCGGACATCGCCATCGAGGCGGGCCGGGTCCGGCCGCCGTCCGGGTGGCTGGAGGTCGCCCGCGGCCGGACCGTCAGCATCACCGTAACCAGCGACGTCGCCGACGAACTGCACGTCCACGGCTACGACGTCACGGCGGCCCTGCGGCCCGGCGAACCGGCCACGGTGCGGTTCGTGGCGGACACGACCGGGGTGTTCGAGGTGGAGACGCACGAGAGCGGCCTGGTCCTCGTCCAGGTGGCGGTCCGGTGACCATGCTCCGCCCCGCACACGTGACGGCGGCGTCCGACGCGACCGCGCCCTGGACGGCGGTGCGGGAGGTCGGGGCGCTGTTCGCGCACGGCATCGGCGACCGGGCCGACCTGCCGATCCCGCTCTTCTACGCCTACGCCGGGGCGCTCGCCGCCCTCGTCGTCTCCTTCCTGGCGCTCGGCCTGCTCTGGGCCGACTCCCGATTCCGCGGCGACCACGCCGGCCTGCCCCTGTCCCTGCGCCTGCCCGCCCGCCCGCTGCGCGTGCTGACGCTGCTCGCCGCCGCCTACACCGTCGGCTGGCTGCTGTTCGGCCCCGAATCCCCGAACGCCGGCGCGTACCTGATCTACGTGCTCTTCTGGGTCGGCCTGATCCCCGCGTCGCTGCTGTTCGGCCCGGTGTGGCGGCTGCTGAACCCGTTCCGCCTGCTGCCCGACCGGCCCCGCCGCCCGCTGCCGCCGCGCCTGGGCTACTGGCCCGCAGCGTTCGGGCTGCTCGCCTTCACCTGGATGGAGCTCGTCGCCCCCGAGCCCGCCGCGCCGGCCACCCTCCTCTCCTTCCTCGCCCTGTACGCGGCCGCGCAGACGGCGGGAACCCTGACGTACGGTCACGCCTGGCTGGAACGCGGCGACCCGTTCGAGGTGTACTCGACCCTGGCCGGCCAGCTCGCCCCTCTCGGCCGCCGCGCCGACGGCACCCTCGTGCTCCGCGGCCCGTTCGACGGCCTGGACGCCATCCGGCCGGCCCCTGGCCTGGTCGCCACCGTGTGCGTGCTGCTCGGCAGCACCGGCTACGACGGCTTCTCCACCAGCCCCGCCTGGGTGGACGCCCTCCAGTCGGGCCCGCTCGGCCGCACCGGCCTCGGCACCGCCGGCCTGCTCGCCGCCGTCGCCGCCGTCGCCCTCCTGTACGGGAGCTGCCTGTGGCTGGCCGGCCGGATCGGCGGCGCCCGCGGCCTGGCCCCGCGCTTCGCCCACTCCCTGGTGCCGATCGCCATCGGCTACCTGATCGCGCACTACTTCTCGCTGCTGGTCATCGAGGGCCAGCGCGCGATCATCCTCTCTCTCGGGCTCGACGCGGAGGTCGACAGGGAACTGGTGTCGGCCCCGGTGATCGCGACCGTGCAGGTGCTGGCGATCGTCGCCGGTCACGTGGCGGGCGTGGTGGCGGCGCACGACCGCTCGGTCCGGCTGCTCCCGCCGGCCAGGGCGGTCGCGGGCCAGATCCCGCTGTTCGTCCTCATGCTCTGCTACACCCTCGGCGGCCTCACCCTCCTGCTGGCCTGACGGCGTGCACGGTGACGCGGATGCGCAAGGGCCAGGTGCTCTACTTCCACTGCTGGAGGAAGAACTCCTACGGCAACCTCTGGGTCTACGGGCGGGTCAAGGGGACCAGGATCCACGGATGGATGTCCGTCGCCAACTTCCGCTCCGTCCACGGCTCCCTCTACCCGGTCTGCGACCGGAACAAGGACAAGGAACGCGCGTAGCCCGGCGACGGCCGCGACCGCCGCCGGGCGAGGGGCCTACGTGGTCTCGCGCCAGCGGTTGGTGATGGGCAGGCGGCGGTCGCGGCCGAAGTTCTTCGGGGTGATCTTGGGCCCCGGCGGATACTGGCGGCGCTTGTACTCGGCCACGTCCACCAGCCGGATGACCCGGGCGACCAGCGCGGGGTCGTGGCCGGCGGCGATGAGCTCCGCCGAGCCCATGTCCTTCTCCACGTAGTCGTCCAGCAGCCGGTCCAGGATCTCGTACGGCGGCAGGGAGTCGGTGTCGCGCTGGTCGGGGCGGAGCTCGGCGCTGGGCTCCTTGGTGATGGAGTTCGGCGGGATCGGCTCTTCGGCGTGGAGCCGGAACGACGGGTCGGTGTGGGCGTTGCGCCACTTGGACAGCTCCCACACCATGAGCTTCGGCACGTCCTTGATCGGCGCGAAGCCGCCCGCCGAGTCGCCGTAGAGGGTGGAGTAGCCCGTGGCCAGCTCGCTCTTGTTGCCGGTGGTGAGCACCAGGTGGCCGTGCTCGTTGGACAGGCCCATGAGGATCATGCCGCGGACCCGGGCCTGGAGGTTCTCGGCGGCCAGGCCGGACAGCTCGACCTCCTTCTCGAAGGCGTTCACGATCTCGGCGATGGGCACCACCCGCGCCCGCAGGCCCTGCCGCCGGACCAGTTCCTGGGCGTCGGCCAGGGAGTGCTCGGAGGAATAGCGGGAGGGCATGAGCGCCACGTGCACCCGTGACGGACCGATGGCGTCGGCGGCGATGGTGGCGGTGAGCGCCGAGTCGATGCCGCCCGACAGCCCCAGGATCACGGACTCGAACCCGTTCTTGGCCACGTAGTCGCGCACCGACAGCACCAGCGCCGCGTACACCTGGGCGAGCGTGTCCAGCGGCTCGGCGACGCCCGGGGTTTCCGGCTCGTACGGGGCGACCGGCTCGTCGGACAGCACCAGCCGGTCCACGGTGATGGTGGTGCCGTCGCCGGCGTCGTACGGGAAGGAGCCCGGCTCGGCGGACGAGACCGGCAGGTCGAGGTCGCAGACCAGCAGCTCCTCACGGAACTGGGCGGCCCGCGCCACCAGCTCGCCGTCCGCGCCCACGACCAGCGAGTCGCCGTCGAAGACCAGCTCGTCCTGACCGCCGACCTGGTTGGCGTAGGCGAGCACGCACCCGGCCTCGCGCGCCCGGCGCGCGCACAGCTCCAGGCGGACGTCGTCCTTCTCCTTCTCGTACGGGGACGCGTTCGGCACCACGAGCAGGCCCGCGCCGGCCCGGCCGACGACGGCCACCGGGCCGCCCTCCTGCCAGAGGTCCTCGCAGACCGCGACGGCCACGTCGACCCCGTGCAGCCGGAAGATCGGCAGCCGGTCGCCGCGGACGAAGTAGCGGTACTCGTCGAACACCCCGTAGTTCGGCAGGTGGTGCTTGGCGGTGCGGGCCACCACGCGCCCCCGGTGGAGCAGGGCGGCGGCGTCGAGCGGGGCGCCCTTGGGCTGGCCGACCCGGGGCGCCAGGCCGGCCCGGTCGACGTAGCCGACCACCACCGGCAGGTCGCCGAGTCCTTCCCGGTCGAGGCGGAGCGCCGCCTCCTCGGTCGCGGCGATGGCGGCGTCCACGAAGGAGGTCCGCAGCACGAGGTCCTCGACGGGGTAGCCGGTGAGGAACATCTCGGTGAACACGGCCAGGTGGGCGCCGCGGTCGGCGGCCTGCCGGGCCCACGCCACGAGCTTGTCGGCGTTGCCGGCCAGGTCGCCTACGGTCGGGTTCGTCTGGGCCAGGGCGATGCGCAGTTGTGCCACGGCCCCAGCCTAGTACGGGGTGATTTTTTGGATCGAAGGGATGATATGTCCGGCTATTTTGCCGGGGTGCCGCCCGGCGTCACCAGGCCGGACTCGTAGGCGGCCACCACGAGCTGCGCCCGGTCGAACAGCCCCAGATGGTCCAGCAGCCCCCGTACCGTCGCCTGCACCTCCGGCTCCGGCATGGCCAGGGTCTGGCCGATCTGCCGGTTCGTGAGCCCGCGCGCCACGAGCTTGACGACGTCGAGCTGGGCGTCGGCGAGCCCGGCCAGCCCCGGCGGCGAGTCCGGGTCGACGCGGCCGGCGAAGGCGGAGATGATCCGGGTGGTGACCGCCGGGTCGATGAGCGCGTCGCCGGCGGCGGCGGCCCGGATGGCGGCCACGAGCTGCTCGGGCGGCGAGGTCTTGAGCATGAACCCGCTGACGCCCGCGCGCAGCGCCGCGTAGAGGTTCTCGTCGCTGCCGAAGGTGGTCATCATGATCACTTTGGGCGGGTTCTCCGCCGCCAGGATGCGGCGGGCGGCGGCCAGGCCGTCCAGGTTCGGCATCTGGATGTCGAGCAGCACGACGTCGGGGCGCAGGACCCGGGCGGCGGTGATGGCCTCCTCGCCGTCGGTGGCCTCCCCGGCCGCCTCCAGCCCGTCCTCCGCCGCCAGCACGACCTGGAGCCCGGCGCGTACCAGGGCCTGGTCGTCGGCGACGAGCACCCGCAGCGGCGGGCGGCCCGCCGCGGACGAGGGCTCCGCGGCGCCGGCGTCCGGCGAGGGGGGCGGTGCGGGCTGGTGCCGGTCCTCCGGGAGGGCTGGCAGGCCGGGCAGGTCGGGCACGCTCTGCGCGAGCATGTCGCCCTCCAGGCGCTGCAGCCCGGCCGTCAGGTCCAGCCCCAGCTCGTCGCGCCAGACCGCGCGGGCTCGGCGCAGCGCGGCGAGCGCGTCGCCCTGACGGCCGGTGTGGTAGAGCGCCAGGGCCAGCAGCCGCCAGGCCTCCTCGCGCAGGGGATGGGCGGCGGCGTGCGCCTCCAGGTCCGCCACCAGCGCCGTCGCCCGGCCGAGCGTCAGGCCGGCCGCGCCCCGCCGTTCGACGGCGACCAGCCGCAGCTCCTCCAGCCTGGCCGCCTCGGTGGCGGCCCACGTCAGGTCCGCGAACTCCGCCAGCGCGGGCCCGCGCCACAGCGCCAGCGCCTCGTCCATGGCCGCCCAGATGTCCGCGGGGGAGCCGTCGGACTTGGCCAGGCTCTCGAACCGCCACGCGTCCACCTGGTCGGGCCTGGCCCGCAGCGCGTAGCCCGGCGGGGCGGACACCAGGACCGAGGCCTCCTCGCGGGGGGCCCGGCGGGGTTCGAGGACGCGGCGCAGCCGGGAGACGTATCCCTGGATGGTCGACAGGGCCTGCGCGGGCGGCTCGCCCGGCCAGAGCTCGTCGATGAGGGTGTTCACGGGCACGGCCCGGCCGCCGGCCACGATCAGGCGGGCGAGCACCGCCCGCTGGCGCTGGCCGCCGAGGTCGAGGGGGGTGCCGTCCGCCCAGGCCTGGAACGGTCCGAGCGCGGTGAAAGTCAACATTGTGGGCATAAGACTAGGGCCATCCAGACGTGCAGGTAAATGGGAGCTTATTGCGCCGGAAGGACCGCGCCGACCACGGTCCCGCCGCCTTCACGGGCCCGGACCGTGCACGTCCCTCCCAGCTCGGCTGCGCGCTCGCGCATGGACCCCAGCCCGACGCCCGCGCGGACGCCCGGCGGGAGGCCGGTCCCGTCGTCGGTCACGGTGACCCGCAGCGTCCTGTCGTCACGTACCAGCCGGACCGTCACGGCGGACGCGGCGGCGTGCTTGCGCGCGTTCGTCAGCGCCTCCTGGACGATCCGGTACGCGGCCACCTCGACCGCCGCGGGCAGGCCGGTCAGGTCGCCGGCGGTCTCCACCGCGGTCGCCGGCTCCTCGGGCGTGCGGGCCAGCTCCTCGATCGCGCCGGTCAGGCCCAGCTCGTCGATCGCCGGCGGGCGCAGCCCGTACACGAGCTGCCTGATGTCGGCGCTGATCGCGTCCATGCCGGTGCGCAGGTCGCTCAGCAGCCGCTCGGCCTGCTCGGGGGAGCGGCGCAGGGACAGCCGGGCCGCGTTGATCATCATCGCCATCCCGGTGAGCGACTGGCCCAGCCCGTCGTGCAGGTCCCGGCGCAGGCGGCGGCGCTCCTCCTCACGCGCCGCCAGGATCCGCTGCCGCGACCGCTGCACGGCCGCGGTCATGCGCACCGCGTGCGCGGCGTCGGCGATGTACGGGGAGAGCGTCGCGAGCACCCGCTCGTCGTGCGCGGCCGGGAAGCGGCGCCGGGCCGTCCCGCCGACGAGCAGCAGCCCGACCGGCTCGCCGTGCCAGACCAGCGGGACTCTCCTGGCCACCGGCTCGGGCGAGCCCGTCACCATGGTCGCGCCGTCAACCTCCACCGCCACCCCCGTCACCGACAGCCCTTCACGCAGCACCTCCAGCGTCGCCAGCAGCCCGTGCCCAGGATCGACCCGCTGCAGGCGGTGCTTGAGCCGCTCGGCCAGCTCGGCGGGCACCCCGGT
This sequence comes from Nonomuraea sp. CA-218870, assembly GCF_050936535.1. Classification (NCBI taxonomy): domain Bacteria; kingdom Bacillati; phylum Actinomycetota; class Actinomycetes; order Streptosporangiales; family Streptosporangiaceae; genus Nonomuraea; species Nonomuraea sp. CA-218870. The sequence goes on from NZ_JBNJMN010000001.1 coordinate 3,239,107, forward strand.
GCCGCCGTAGAGCAGGCGGTCCACGCCGTGCTGCAGCGCCTGCCGCATCGGATGGAAGAACACCCCGGCGAACAGCGCCGCCGCCAGCCCCGCGATCGAGTGCACCTCGGCCAGGAACAGGCTGGAGGCGGCGCCCACCGCCAGGTAGACGGCGGTGACGACCAGGGCGAGCCCGGTGCCGACCACGGCCCTGCTGATCAGGGTGTCGATGCCGAACAGCCGGTAGCGCAGCACCGCCACCGCGATCCCCGCCGGGATCAGCGGGATGCCGAACGAGGCCGCCCACCAGGCCGCCCCGCCGAGCATCCACGGGATCAGCAGCCCCGGCAGGGTGACCAGCAGCCACAGGATCTGCCGCCGCTCGATCGCGTCGCCCCGGGCGAACCGCACGGCCAGCGAGGTGAACGCCAGCGCCATGCCGGCGGTGACCAGGACATGGGAGGCGTCCCTGAGCTCCCGGTCCACGGTCACGAGCGCGACCCAGTCGAGCAGGTGACCCGTCACCGCCGGCACGACCGCCCACCGCCAGCGCCGCGACGGCATCCGGCCCGCCGGGTAGAGCAGGGGCAGCAGCACGCCGAGCGAGAGCTGGCACGCCTGCCAGGTGGACTCGACCACGATCCAGGCCCACCCCGGGTCCCCGTACAGGGCGATGAGGTTGGCGGACAGGATGTTCGCGGCGGCGCTCACGCCGCCCGCGCAGAGCAGCCACCCGATGACCAGCCGCGGCCTGCGGTGGACCAGGATCGCGCCGAACACCGGGAACGTGGTGCCGGCCACGTCCTCCGGCGCGAACGGGAGCGGCGTGTACGGCGCGGACGGCAACCGGGCGGTCACCCAGACGTTGGCGAGCTCCAACGCGATGGCGAGGGTGGCGAGCCCGATCGCCACACCGCGCGCCGCCCGTGCGTGGCGCATGAAATCCGTCCTCCCAGCCTGCAGGCTGGGAGGAAATTATCGGGGCCGGACCAACGAAGAATCAAAATCTGTTCAACGGCGCCGGATCGCGGGGCCGATCGCGAGCATCCCCGCCGCGGCGGCCAGGCCGATCCCGCCCACCGTGAACCAGAGCGCCGGCTGCCCGCCGGCCGCCAGCAGGACGCTGCCCAGCAGCGGGGCCAGCAACCCGGCCGCCGACCAGGCGAACCCGAACAACCCCGCGTACCGGCCGCGCAGATGGGCCGGGGCCAGCCTGGTCAGGATCGTCCCGGCGATGCCCGCGGTGATGATCTCACCCGTCGTCCACACGGCGATGGTCACCGCCAGCATGGCCGTGCTGGTGACGAAGGACGTCAGCGCGAAGCCCACGCCCATGACGGCCATCCCCGCCGCCAGCGTCCTGGGGGCGTCCCTGCGGCCCAGCCAGCCGGACACGAGCGGCTGCACCACCACGATGAGCACTCCGTTCAGCGCCATCGCGGTGCCGAACTGCCCGGTCGTCAGCCCGGCCAGCTCGACCATCGCCACCGGCAGCATGGTGAACGTCTGCGAGTACACCAGCGCGTCCCCCAGGATCACCAGCGTGAACGCCAGCATCAGCCGGTCGCGCAGCACCACGCCGAACCCGCCCGCCTCCGTACCGCCCTGAGGCCGGGTCTCCGGCACCGCCCGCCACACCAGCGCCGCGAAGACCAGACAGCTCACCGCGTCGATCCAGAACAGCAGGAGGAAGCCCTGCTGCGCCAGCCATCCGCCGGCCGTCATGCCGATCGAGTAACCCAGGTTGACCGCCCAGAAGAGCAGCCCGAACGCCCGAGGCCGGGACTGCGGCGGGACCAGGTCGGCGACCAGCGCGTTCGAGGCCGGCCGGTAGGCGTCCACCACCAGGCCGAGCACCAGCATCGAGGCCAGGATCGCGGGCAGCGTCGTGCTGTACCCGAGGGCGAGCAGCGCCGCCGCGGTGGCCACCATGCCCCCGGCCAGCGTGGCCCGGCGGCCGATCCGGTCGGCCAGCACCCCGGCCAGCAGCTGCGACAGCAGCGACCCGGCGCCGTAGACGGCCATCACCACGCCGGCGGCGGCCACGGACAGGCCGCGGGCCTGGGTGAGGAACACGCCGGTGAACGGCAGCGCCATGGTGCCCAGCCGGTTGACCAGCGTGCCGCCCCACAGGGCCCAGAAGGGCCGGGGCAGCCCGCCGAACGCGGCGCGCAGGAAGGACGGCTTCACGGGGGCGGTGGTGGTCACCCGGACAGGTTCCGGCTCCCGGCACGCCCGGTCGAACGATTTAGGGAATACTAAAAAGCATGGCGGTGACCTGGGTGCTCAAGCCGGAGGACGTGGCCCGGATCCGGTTCGCGTTCTCGCCGCTGTGGGAGCTGGTGGCGAGCCTGCGCACGCTGCAGGACCCGGCCAGGCAGGCCCTGCACCTGCCCTGGCTCACCTGCGTGCGGCCCCGGCTGGCCGGGCTCGACCTGGACGAGCTGCTCGCGCTGGTGCCCCCGACCGGCTATCTCGCCGACTTCCTCACGCCGCCGCCGGACACGCCCATGCCGGACTTCGCCGCCGAGCTCGAACGCGTCCGGCGCACCCCGGCGGAGCGGGCGCTGCACGAGGCAGGGCGAGTGCGGCCCGCCGATCCGGCCGCGCTCCGCCGGTTCACCGCCGATCCCGCGGCCGGGGTCCAGCGGGTGGCCGCCGCGCTGGAGGCGTACTGGGAGACCTGCTTCGCCGAGTTCTGGCCGCGCGTCCACGCGCTGCTCGAACGCGACGTGCTGCGCCGTTCGCGGGAGCTCGCCGGCGGCGGCGCCCGCGAGCTGTTCGCCTCGCTCGACCCGGCGGTGACCTGGTCCGCGGGCAAGCTCGTCGTCGACCTGCCGTGGTGCAACGACGACGACTCGCTCCACGGCGACGGCCTGGTGCTGGTGCCGAGCGCGTTCTTCTGGCCGTCGGTGGCCGTCATGTCCGCCCCCTACCAGTCGATGCTCGTCTATCCGGTGCTCGGCGTCGGCACGCTGTGGGAGCAGGGCCCGCCGCCCGCGCCCGGCGCGCTCGCCGCGCTCATCGGCCGCAGCCGCGCCCGGATCCTGCTCGCGCTGGCCGAGCCGAGCACCACCACGGCGCTGGCCGGGCGCATGGCGCTGACGCCCGGCGCGGTCAGCCAGCACCTGACCGTGCTCAGCGGCAGCGGCCTGGCCGTCGGCATGCGGGTCGGCAAGCAGGTCGTCTACCGGCGCACCGCCACAGGTGATGCCCTCGCCCTCGCGCCTCAGGCGTAGCGGGACGACTCCAGCAACCAGTCGAGGTGGGCCCGCGGCGCCGCGAGATAGGCACAGGCCACCTTGCTGACGTCCCTGGCCGTGCCCGGCGCCAGGTCGTCCAGCGGCAGCCGCCGCGCCGCCCGGCTCATGTCGCGGCACCGTTCGGCGATCCGGTCGAGCACCCAGCCGACCGCGTCGCGCTCACCCAGGCCCAGCTCGCGCATCGCGATCACGACGAGGTTGTGGCCGTCGCCGCGCTCCTTCGGCCGGGAGGCCACGTCGTTGCACCAGGCGGTGATGTCGCTGCACGAGTTCACCAGCTCCTGCCACGGCTCCGAGCGGTGCACCCAGGCCGGCACCTCCACCCGCAGGCACGGCTCCACCAGGTCGTACAGGTAGGGGCCGACCGTGCCCCTGCGCAGCATCGGGTAGTCGGCCAGCGTCGGCGCCCTGCCCGCCGCCCGGTTGTCGGCCTCGGTGCGGCAGGCGTAGTGCTGGCGCTGCAGGTTGACCGCGAACCGGCGGCGCCACTGGTCGCTCATCCGCGCGCTCGTCACCCGCCACAGGTCGGCGAAGGCCGCCTCCAGAGGATGCCCGGCCGAACCCTCCAGCATCCCCTGGAACACCTCCAGCGGGCACGGGCCCTCGTCCAGCTCGTCGTCCAGGTGGAACAGCCACGTCAGCCACTGCGCGAACAGCGCCGCCGCGGCCGCGTCGAACTCGGCGAACGCCCGCCCCGCCATCCGGTGGAAGCCGACCTCCGGATCTGCGCGCAGCCCCGTCCGGCGCGCCCAGTCGATCACCGCCGCCTCGATCGCGTACACGGCCGGGTGCATCCGGCACGGCGCCGCCATCGCCGGCACCCGCTCGACCAGCGGCAGCAGCGCGGCGGCGGCCCTGCTGCCCCGGCGGGGCAGCGGCAGCAGCGGCTTCCAGTGCAGGACGGATCGGAGCGCGGACCGTACGGAAGCCATCACGGTCGTGCTCACCGCGGTGTTCACAGGGGCCCGAAGAGCCAGTTGCCGGGCGCTCCGGGCTCCTCGCCCGCGTAGAAGTCGCGGGCCGCCGCCACCAGCTCGTCCACCGTCAGCACGCCCCTGCCCGTCGTGTCGAGTTTGTCGAAGGCGTCGTCGGCGTCGTCGTGGCCGGTGCCGAACGCGGCCAGCAGCGTACGGAACTCCTGCGGCCCCACGTAGCCGTCCCCGCCGCGGTCGCACAGGGCGGCCGTCGCCACCACCGCCGGGTGGAAGACCGGTTCGTACCGGTCGCCCTTGACGAACGCGGCCGTCATGCCGAGCCGGAAGTCCTCACGGGACAGGTCGGCGTCCTCGTCGCGGCCGAGCGCGGCCGTCAGCTCCGCCCAGATGCGGTCGAAGCCCTCGACGAGGGCGCTGCCGGTCACCGAGGTGGGGGACTCCCCGAACCCGACCAGGATCCGGGCGCCCAGCCCCAGCAGGTCCTCGCGGTCCACGACGCCCCGGCCGGCCGCGTCGATGTGCTCGAAGGCCCGATCGAGCTTGTGATTGAGCAGGTCGATAGCCACCAATGCCTCCCCCGAGACTGACTGCGTGATCACATTAAGTCCGGCCGCGCCCTTTGTCAGTGAGGCTCGCACCGGCACCCCTCGTAACGTGTGCGAAACACGGACACGGCATCCTGATAGGAGACCTGTACTGTCTTCATGAGGGGACGCCGTGGACCGCCAGCAGGAGTTCGTGCTCCGCACGCTCGAGGAACGCGACATCCGGTTCATCCGGCTCTGGTTCACCGACGTGCTCGGCTTCCTCAAGTCCGTCGCCATCGCGCCGGCCGAGCTGGAAGGCGCGTTCGCCGAAGGCATCGGCTTCGACGGCTCCGCGATCGAGGGGTTCGCCCGGGTCTACGAGTCCGACATGCTCGCCAAGCCCGACCCGTCGACGTTCCAGATCCTGCCGTGGCGCAGCGAGACGCCCGGCGCCGGGCGCATCTTCTGCGACATTCTCATGCCCGACGGCTCCCCGTCGCACGCCGACCCGCGCTGGGTGCTCAAGCGCACGCTCGCCAGGTGCGCCGACATGGGCTTCACCTTCTACACCCACCCGGAGATCGAGTTCTTCCTGCTGAAGCACCGGCCCGAGGAGGGCCGGCGGCCCGAGCCGATCGACTCGGGCAGCTACTTCGACCACACTCCGCACAGCTCCGGCCACGACTTCCGGCGCCAGGCGATCATGATGCTGGAGTCGATGGGCATCTCGGTGGAGTTCAGCCACCACGAGGGCGCCCCCGGCCAGCAGGAGATCGACCTGCGTTACGCCGACGCGCTCACCACCGCCGACAACATCATGACCTTCCGCCTGGTCATGAAGGAGGTCGCGCTGGAGCAGGGCATCTGGGCCTCGTTCATGCCCAAGCCGTTCACCGAGCACCCCGGCTCCGGCATGCACACCCACATGTCGCTGTTCGAGGGCGACCGCAACGCCTTCCACGAGCCCGGCGCCGACTACCAGCTGTCCAAGGTGGGCCGCTCGTTCATCGCCGGCCTGCTCAGGCACGCCGCCGAGATCACCGCCATCACCAACCAGTGGGTCAACTCCTACAAGCGGCTGTGGGGCGGCGCCGAGGCCATCGCCGGGCAGGGCGGCGAGGCCCCCTCCTACGTCTGCTGGGGCCACAACAACCGCTCGGCCCTGGTCCGGGTGCCCATGTACAAGCCGCACAAGGGCGGCTCGACCCGCATCGAGTTCCGGTCGCTCGACTCGGCCTGCAACCCGTACCTCGCCTTCGCCCTGATCCTGGCCGCCGGCCTCAAGGGCATCGAGGAGAGCTACGAGCTGCCGCCGGCCGCCGAGGACAACGTGTGGACCCTCACCAGCGCCGAGCGGCGCGCCCTCGGCATCCAGCCGCTGCCGCAGTCGCTCGACGAGGCGATCAGCGTCATGGAGCGGAGCGAGCTGGCCGCCGAGACGCTCGGCGAGCACGTGTTCGACTTCTTCCTGCGCAACAAGCGCGCGGAGTGGCGCGACTACCGCCGCACGGTCACCGAGTTCGAGCTGGGCCGTTACCTGCCGGTCCTCTAGCATCCCGCGCCGCCGCGCCGCCGCCGATCGGGCGGCGGCGTGAGCAACATCACTCGCACACGGAAGTCACCTGGACGCAACGTCCGGACCGTATCTTTTACTGATCCCGGGGGTTTGCCTCCGGGGTGTGCGGGCACCCGTACGGCTTCGTCACGGATGGGAAGTTTTGGTGGGTTTCGTGGCGTTATGCCTGGGCGTGGGACCCGGGGCCTGACTGATCAGCAGGTCCAGTACTATCGGCCCATCCCGAACGATGTTTTAGGACTGCGCCCGATTTTGGGTGATATAGGAGGGTGTTGCATGACGACGGCTGCCCTGCAGACCGTACTGACCGTTCCCGAACGCTTCCGGGGGCCCGCCCATTGCGCCAACGGCGGCTGGCTGGCCGGCACCCTGACAGACACGCTGAACGGCGGACGATCGGCGGTCGAGGTCACGCTGCGCGCCCCGACACCCCTCGGCACCGAGCTGAAGCTGGAACACCTGGCCAACTCCGTCTCCCTCTACGACGGCGACAAGCCGCTCGTCGAGGCCATCCCGGTGGCCGAGGACGTCAAGGCGCCGCCGTTCGTGCGCTTCACCGAGGCCGCCCGGGCCGAAGCCGGGTTCCCCGGCCGCCGCGCCCACGCCTTCCCCGAGTGCTTCGCGTGCGGGTTCCGCGAGCCGGGCGACGGGCTGCGCATCTTCCCGGGACCGGTCCAGGGCGCCGAGGGCCTCGTCGCGGCCGGATGGCGGGTGCCCTTCACGGTGGCCGACGAGGACGGCGTGCCCCCCTCGGTCGTCGGCGCGGCGCTCGACTGCGTCACCGGCTGGGCCCACCTCCAGCCGGGCGAGTCGGCGCTGCTGGGACGGCTGGCGGTGCAGTTCCACCGCAAGGTGATCCCGGGCGGCGTCTACTCCGTGGTTGCCCGCACGACCGGCCGCGAGGGCCGCAAGCGGTTCGGCGAGAGCGCCGTCTACGAGGTGGACGGCACCCTGGTGGCCGCCGCCAACGCCACCTGGATCGCCCCTCGATGACCCCCGACCCGAACGGCCCCCCACCGCGGGGGCCGTTCGGCGTTCAATCACCGGCCTTTCCTGCGGGAAGCGCTGGCCACGGTGCCCGGTCTGCTTTCCTCCTGAGCCGATCGGCTCACCGTCGGCCCTTTCAGAGCCCCGAGACGAGGCGGTCGGCGATGGTCGTCACGCAGCGCTCGTCGAACAGGATCGTGTAGTGGTTGCAGTCCGGCACCACCTCGTCCTCCAGCTCAGGCAGCCGGGCCAGCCAGGGGGCGGTGAGGTCGTCGGGGAGCATGCCGGTGTCCTGGTTCAGCAGGCCGCGCGGCGCTCGCAACAGGCGCAGCGGCGCCCGCACGGCGTGCAGCGCCTCACCGATCCTGGCCGCTTCCAGCAGCAGCCACCGGCCGTCCTCCGTCACCGCCTCCGGCACCACCCGTGAGCGCAGCGCGCCCTGCGGCCCGGTCAGGTCGTAGCACACGTACCGCGCCACGTCGTCGCTCCAGAACCCGGCGAAGGCCGGGTGGGCGCGGAAGAAGTCCAGGTACGCCTCCTCCGAGGGGAACGTGAGGCGCAGCCGGGCCAGCGCCGGGCCGAGCGTCGCGGCCATGGCCTGGTCCGGGTCCATGCCCGCAGGCAGCGGCAGCGGCAGGCCGCCGTCGATCAGCACCACCCGGGCGAACCGCCGCCGCGCTCCCGCCAGCGCGGCCACGTACCCGCCCATCGAATGGCCGGTCAGCACCGCGTCGGGGCCGGCGCCCACGTGCTCGGCCACCCGGAGCACGTCCTCGGCGTGCCGGTCCAGTCCGTACGGGCCGGGCAGGTCCGCGCTGTGACCGCGGCCGCGCAGGTCCATGGCCACCAGCGACCACTCCCGCGGCAGTCGCCGGCCGACCGCCTGCCAGGCCATCAGCGAGGCGGTGATCCCGTGCACCGCCACGATCAGCCGGGGCCCGGCGCCGAACGTGGCGATCCGCAGGCCGTCGACATCCTCGATCCTCATGCCGGGATTGTAGGGATATTGGGGGCCTTACATTGGGTGCCATGCGCATCACGGTGATCGAGCACGAGGCCGCCGCCCCGCTCGGCTACCTGGCCGGCTGGCTGGGGCTGCCCTGCGACGTCGTCCGGCCGTACCTGGGGGAGGAGATCCCCGGCCGGGCGGCGGACGGGCTGATCGTTCTCGGCGGCGAGGCCGCCGCGTGGGAGGACGAGCGCTTCCCCTGGCTGCCCGCCACCAGGGACCTGCTGCGGCGGGCCGTCGAGGACGGCACCCCGACGCTGGCCGTCTGCCTCGGCGCCCAGCTCCTGACCATGGCCTGCGGCGGCGTCGTGGAGCGGGGCGCCGACGGGCTGGAGGTCGGGGCGTGCGAGGTCGTCGCGCTGCCCGCGGCGTCGGCCGACCCGCTGCTGGCGGGCGTCGGGCGGGCGACCGCCGTCCAGTACCACCGGGACGCGATGACCCGCCTGCCCGAGGGCGCGGTGCCGCTGATGACCGGTGACCGGTACCCGAACCAGGCCTACCGGCTGGGCGAGGCCGCCTGGGCGGTCCAGTTCCATCCCGAGGCCACGCCCGGCATCTTCGCCTCCTGGACCTCGGGGACCGGCCTGGAGCACCTCGACGAGCAGGTGCGGGCCGCGGCGCCCGCCCTGGAGTCCACCTGGCGCCCGGTCGCGCGCGCCTTCGCGTCCGTCGTCCGCGCCACCGCCCTCACCTCCGCCCCCGGAACCTGAGCCGCTCTCCGGCGCCCCCGCCCGCGATGTGAGAGGGCCGGTGTCGCCCATGGCTGTCAAACTGGAGGGGTGCCAAGGATCGAGTCCACCGCAGCCCGTCTCGCCAAACTCGGATTCGCCGACGCCGCCACCGCCGCCCGCCTGGTAGAGACGGCCGGGGTGGAGCTGGGCGATCTGCTCGAAGCCCTCGTCGGCGTCGCCGACCCCGATCTGGCGCTGGCCTCCCTGACCAGGCTCGCCGAGCGCGAGCCCGCCGCCCTCGACCGGCTGCGCGCCGACGCCACGCTCAGGGAACGGACGCTCGCCCTGTTCGGTGTGAGCGCCGCCCTGGGCGACCACCTGGTACGCCACCCCGCCCAGCTGGACCGGCTGGCCCTGCCCGGCCTCGGCGAGGCGAGGGCGGAGCTGCTGCGCGCCGTCGGCGCCGACCCGGAGGACGCCGAGCCGCGCGCCACCGGCTCCGCCGCGCTCGCCGGCCTGCGGGTCGCCTACCGGGGCCGGCTCGCCCACGTGGCCGCCCGCGACCTCACCGGCCTGGCCACGCTCCAGGAGGTCACCGCCGAGCTGTCCGACCTGGCCGGCGCCGCCCTGGAGGCCGCCCTGGCGATCGCCCGTACCGAGGTCGACGCCGACGACGCCCGGCTGGCCGTGATCGGCATGGGCAAGTGCGGCGCCAGGGAGCTCAACTACATCAGCGACGTCGACGTCATCTTCGTCGCCGAGCCGCGCGAGGGCGCCGACGAGACCAAGGCGCTGCGCACCGCGACCCGGCTGGCCCAGGCGATGATGCGCGCCTGCTCGGCCGCCACCGCCGAGGGGTCGCTGTGGGAGGTGGACGCCGGGCTGCGCCCCGAGGGCCGCTCCGGGCCGCTGGTCCGCACCCTGGCCAGCCACCTGGCCTACTACCGGCGCTGGGCCAAGACGTGGGAGTTCCAGGCGCTGCTCAAGGCCCGCCCGGTCGCCGGCGACCAGGAGCTGGGCGAGGAGTACGTCGGCGCGGTCAACGAACTGGTCTGGTCCGCCGCCACCCGCGACAACTTCGTCGAGGACGTGCAGGCCATGCGCCGCCGCGTGGAGGCGCACGTGCGGGCGGAGGGGGAGCGGGAGATCAAGCTGGGCCCAGGCGGGCTGCGCGACATCGAGTTCGCGGTGCAGCTGCTGCAGCTCGTGCACGGCCGGCTCGACCCGCTGCTGCGCCGCCGCGCCACGCTGTCCGCGCTGGCCGCCCTGTCACGCGGCGGGTACGTCGGGCGCGACGACTCGCGCGGCCTGGCCGAGGCCTACACGTTCCTGCGCCGGGTGGAGCACCTGCTCCAGCTGCACCGGCTGCGCCGCACCCACGTGCTGCCGGAGGACCCGGCCGACCTGCGCAGGCTCGGCCGCGCGCTGGGCATGCAGATCGACCCGGTCGGCGAGTTCACCACCCGGTGGAAGCGGCACGCCGGCCAGGCGCGGCGGCTGCACGAGAAGCTGTTCTACCGGCCGCTGCTGCAGGCCGTGGCCCGCCTGCCGGAGACCGAGACGCGGCTGTCGGCCTCCGCCGCCGAGGCCCGCCTGGGCGCGCTCGGCTACGTCGACCCGCAGGGCGCGCTGCGCCACATCGCCGCGCTCGCCAGCGGCGTGTCCCGGCGCGCGGCCATCCAGCGGACGCTGCTGCCGGTCATGCTCGGCTGGTTCGCCGACACGCCCGACCCGGACGCCGCGCTGCTCGGCTTCCGCCAGGTGAGCGAGAAACTCGGCGCCACCCCCTGGTACCTGCGGCTGCTGCGCGACGAGACCGCCGTGGCCCAGCGCATGGCCCACGTCCTGGGCACCAGCCGGTACGCCACCCAGCTGCTCATGCACGCCCCCGAGGCCGTGGCGATGCTCGGCGACGACGACGACCTGGCCGTCCGCCCGGCGGAGGCGCTGCTCGGCGAGGCGTCGGCCGCCGTGTCGCGCTACACCGACGAGGCCGAGACGGCGGTGGCCGCCGTCCGCGCGCTGCGCCGCCGCGAGCTGTTCCGCACCGCCGTGGCCGACCTCTCCGGCCTGATCGACATCGAACGGGTCGGGGTGGCGCTGTCCACCCTGAACGACGTCACCCTCCAGGCCGCGCTCGACGCCGCCGTCGCCAAGGTGTCGGCCGAGCGGCGCGGCGAGCTGCCCACCCGGTTCGCGATCATCGCCATGGGCCGGCTCGGCGGCATGGAGTCCTCCTACGCCAGCGACGCCGACGTGATGTTCGTGCACGACCCGCTGGAAGGCGCCGCCGAGCGGGACGCCACCGACGCCGCCTTCGCCGTGGCCAACGAGGTGCGCCGGCTGCTCGCCCTGCCCGCGCCGGACCCGCCGCTGCTCATCGACCCCGACCTGCGGCCCGAGGGCAGGCAGGGGCCGCTGGTCCGCACCCTCGCCTCCTACCGCGCCTACTACGCCAGGTGGTCGGCGCCGTGGGAGGCGCAGGCGCTGCTGCGGGCCAGGTTCTCCGCCGGTGACGCCGGGCTGGGCGCCGCGTTCGCCGCCATGGTGGACGAGCTGCGCTACCCGGCGGGCGGCATCTCCGACGACGCCGTACGGCAGATCAGGCGGCTCAAGGCCCGCATGGAGGCCGAGCGGCTGCCGCGCGGCGCCGACCCCGCCCTGCACACCAAGCTGGGCCGCGGCGGCCTGTCGGACGTGGAGTGGGTGGCGCAGCTGCTGCAGCTGCGCCACGCCGGCGAGCGGCCCGCCCTGCGCACCACCCGCACCCTGGAGGCGCTGCGCGCCGCCGTCGCGGAAGGGCTGCTCGACCCCGCCGACGAGGCCGTGCTGGCCGAGGCGTGGCGGTGCGCCTCCGGCGTCAGGGACGCGATCATGCTGGTCAAGGGGCGGCCCGGCGACAGCGTCCCCACCGGCGCCCGCGAGCGCCGCCATCTCGCCCTCGCCCTCGGCTACCCGCCCGACGGCTCGGAGGACTTCCTCGACGACTACCGCCGTGTCACCCGCCGCGCCCGCCGCGTCGTCGACCGCGTCTTCTACGACGACTGAGCCGATCCCGTTGCGGGCGGCGCGGCGCAGGGTGTATCAAAGCGCGGGGTGATCGGCTTGTTATCCGCTTACATCGACCTGGCGCTCGGCCTCGTGCTGGCCTTCCTGCTGCTGTCGCTGCTCGTCAGCGGGCTGAACGAGGCCGTCGTGCGGCTGCTGGCCATCCGCAGCAAGTTCCTGTGGGCCTACCTGCGCGACACGCTCGACGGCGACGCGCCGAAGGGCGGCTCGTGGCTCCCCTCGGGCATCCGCGACGTGTTCGCCGCGCTGCCGTTCGCCCGCGACCCGCGCCCCGCGCACGAGAACCGGCCCGCCCCCGCGGTCCCCGCCCCGCTGCCCGCCTCATCCGACGAGACGCCCGCCGAGGCGGCTACGGACGGTCTCACGCACCTGCTGTACGAGCGCGTACGGGAGATCGACCACCCCACCCGGGGCCGCACCAGCATCGCCAACCTGCCGCCGGGACGGTTCGCGGTGGCGCTGATGGAGCTGGCCGCGACCGAGCCCGGCGGCGTCGAAGGGCTGCTGGAGAAGCTCAAGGCCACCGGCAGCCCGCTCCACGGCCACCTGAAGGGCGTGTGGGAGTCCGCCCAGCGCGACCTCGACCGGTTCCGGCAGGGCGTGGAGCAGTGGTTCGACAGCGAGATGCAGCGGCTGTCGATGCTCTACAAGCGGTACGTGAAGTGGGTGCTGGCCCTGCTCGCGCTGATGGTGACGCTGCTGTTCACCGTCGACGGCCTGGAGTACGGCAAGACGCTGCTGCGCGACAACGCCTACCGCGCCGCCGTCGCGGCCGTCACCGACGGGGGCGTCGATGCGGTCAGGGAGGTGGCGGAGCAGTGCGATCCGGTGTCATGCATCACCGACGTGCTCAGCCAGCCGGCGCTGGTCAAGGTCCTGGACAACGCGGTCGTCAGCATGGCCGTCCCGGCCGAGGGCGAGCCGTCCTTCCACTGGAACGGCGCCGCCTGGTGGGAGCGTCTCACCACGCCCAGCCACTGGCCCGGTTTCCTGCTGACGTACGTGGCGCTGATGTTCGGGGCGCCGTTCTGGTGGGACGTGCTGCGCCGGATCACCGGCATGCGCTCCCGTGGCTAGGGTGCGGGGCATGGAGACCGAGCGACTGATCATGCGCCGGTGGCGGGAGAGCGACCGGGAGCCGTTCGCCGCGCTCAACGCCGACCCCCGGGTGATGGAGCACTTCCCCGCCCCGCTGACCCGGGCCGAGAGCGACGCCTTCGTCGACCGGATCGAGCAGCGGTTCGACGAGCTCGGATACGGCCTGTGGGCGCTGGAGGTACGGGAGACGGGGCGGTTCATCGGGTTCGCCGGGCTGGCCCTGCAGACGTTCGAGGCGCCGTTCACGCCCGCCGTCGAGGTCGGCTGGCGGCTGGCCCGCGAGGCCTGGGGACACGGCTACGCCACCGAGGCCGGCCGCCGGGCCCTCGCGTACGGCTTCGGCGAGGCCGGCCTGGAGGAGATCGTGTCGATGACGGCCGTGCTGAACGTGCGCTCCCAGGCGGTGATGCGGCGCCTCGGCATGACCCGCGACCCGGCCGACGACTTCCTCCACAGCATGCTCCCGGCGGGTCACCCGCTCCGCCCGCACGTCCTCTACCGGATCACCGCGGACCAGCTGTCACGAGGGTCGCGGGAGCGCTCCTGACGCCGGTTCGCGCCCCGGGGCAAGACGGCCTCCGCTGAGGGCGGGCGCCCTCTCGCTCAGGGGCGGCACCCGTCGAAGATGATCCGCAGGGTGCGACGGCTCCGCCAGCCGCTGGAGCGGTCGGCCGGTCCGGGTGTCCACGCCGCCGTCCGCCAGCAGCTCAGCCACCGTACCGTGACGGCGGCCTTCCCCGGATCCTGTCCCTGGCGGCCGGCGACGGCTGACCACGGGGGCGCCCGTCCGATCGGGCTATCCGGGGGCGGGGGCGGGGCGTAAGATCAGCGGCGGTTCCCCGCCCTCCAGGGAGTGGCCATGCGCAAGGCGGTCGTCACCGGCAGCACCAAAGGACTCGGCTTCGCCCTCGCGCGCGAGCTGCTCAGGCGCGGGCACTCCGTCGTCGTGTCGGCCCGCGGCCAGGCGGCGGTGGACGAGGCCGTGGAGCGCCTGCGCCCCGAGGGCCCGGAGGTGTACGGCCGCGCCGTGGACGTGAGCGACGCCGAGCAGGTCCAGCAGCTGTGGGACTTCGCGGTGGACGCGCTCGGCGGGGTCGACCTGTGGATCAACAACGCCGGCGTCGCCAACACCACCCGCCCCATCACCGAGACCACGGCCGACGACGTCCGCGTCATGGTCACGACCAACATGCTGGGCACCGTCTACGGCTCCCAGGTCGCCGTGCGCGGCATGCTCGCCGGGAGCGGCGGGCAGGTGTTCAACATCCTCGGCGGCGGCAGCGACGGCCGGATCCGGCCCGGCATGGGCGTCTACTCGGCGACCAAGCGGGGCCTCGACTCCTTCACCCGGGCGCTGGCCAGGGAGGTCGCCGGCACCGGCGTGCGGGTCGGGCAGGTCAGCCCCGGCATGCTCATCACCGAGGGCTGGCTGCGGGAGGCCGCCGTTGCCCCCGAGCAGGTGGCCAGGCAGCGCAAGATCCTCAACATCCTGTGCGACCACGTCGAGGAGGTCGCGCCGTACCTGGTCGCCAGGATGCTGGCCAGCACCGGGAACGGCGAGGTCATCGCCTGGCTCACCACCGGCCGGATGGTCCGCAAGTTCCTCACCGGCCGGGGCCGGGACGTGCTCGGCCGCTACGACCTCTGAGCCGCGCCCGTCGGGGGCCCGTCACCGGGTCCCCACGTCGTCACGCGAGGTCCGAAGCCCGCCGGAAACACCGGTCCGAACGCCGCGAGCCCGTGCCGGGCGCCCGCGCCTAGCGTGTTCCGCGACGTCATCCCCTACGGCGAAGGAACACGAATGGATCTGCGGCTTTCCGGTCGCGTCGCGATCGTCACCGGCGCGTCCAAGGGCATCGGCCTGGCCGTGACCCGCACCCTGCTCGACGAGGGGGCCAAGGTCGTGGCCGTCTCCCGCAAGCCGGGGCCCGGCCTGGACGGCGACCTGCTCCACGTGCCGGCCGACCTGATGGACCCCGAAGCGCCCGGCCGGGTGGTGGCGCGGGCCGTGGAGGAGTTCGGCGGGCTCGACATCCTGGTCAACAACGCCGGCGGCCGGCCGCCCGGGGTGGCGCTGCCGCGCTTCTCGTTCATGGCCCCGGCCGACGAGGACTGGCGGGTCATGTTCGAGTTCAACCTGTTCGCGGTGGTGCGTTTCGTCCGGGCGGCCATCCCGCCGATGATGGCACGCGGCGGCGGCTCCATCGTCAACGTCTCGTCGGGCTCCGCCAGGCTCCCCGCCCCGATGAACGTGGACTACAGCGCCGCCAAGGCGGCGCTGAACAACCTGACCATGGCGCTGTCGCAGGAGTACGCCCCGCAGGGCATCCGCGTCAACACGGTCTCCCCGGGGCCGGTGCGTACGGCGTGGTGGACCGAGGAGGGCGGCGCGGCCGACATCCTCTCCGCGCAGACGGGCGCCGACCGCGACACCGTGCTGGAGCGGGTGGCGCCGGAGCTGATGAACCTGTCGATCCCGCGACTGGTCGACCCGCAGGAGGTCGCCGACGCGATCGCCCTGCTGGCCTCGCCCCGCTCGGCCGCCACGACCGGCGCCGACCTCGCCGTGGACGCGGGCTTCCTCAAGGAGGTCTGACCGTCACCAAGGCGCGGGCCCCGGCGTCGTTCATCGACCCATGCTCAATCACACAGGACAGGTTTCCCCGGCGTGAGAACACGGGATGTATTCGGATGCACACGATCAGTAGCCATCAACTGTCTGACAGGAGATACCGTGCGCATCAAAACTGCGAGTCTTGCAGGCGGTCTGCTCGCCACCGCTGCGCTGCTCTTCACCCTCGCGCCCGCCGCATCGGCGACGACGACGACCCACGACCCGCGCGACGACCGTAACTGGGGCCACTCCTGGCACCACAACGTCCACCCCTCCTGGAACAACTACGGCTTCAGGAACCACCGTCACGGCTACCGGCACAGGCACCATGACTTCTGGCGCAACCGCCACGGCTACCGCTACCACGACCGTTACCGTCACCCCTGGAACCACCATCGGGGTTGGTAAGACACTCTGAGCGCTGTCGGCGGCCTGGCGGGGAGCACCACCCCCCAGGCCGCCGACGCGTGTCACAGCCCGCCGTCCGCGTAGGCAGAGATCGGAACTGAGGGCATGCCGACGCGCCGATCAATCCCCGTAGCAGTGCAACATCAGATCGGGCTCTGACCGCCAGCACATAAGCAGCTTCCGCATGGCCGCCACCAACTCGCGCTGTGCGTCATTGTCGACAGCAGCGTCCAGACGATCGACATCGGCTTCAAGCTGGAGCAGGTCGCGGCGATCGAGAACCGAGTCCGACCATGGGTCGAGCTGCCCGAGAAGGGGCAGCCTGCTGCCCCCGGCACTGTTCACGAGCGGCAACAGTTCTTCCACCTCCACGTCCAGCACCCAGCCTCGTTGCCGCGCCGTCATCCACTCCTCGGCGTTGGCGCGGTGGTGCTCACGCCGCTGCGCGCGGGTAGCGCGACGAAGGCTCTTCGGACGAGGCTGCGGCGGACGCAGTACCAACAGCAGGCCCATGCCAGGGACGGTACCGGAGCTGGGCGACGACCATGCCCGTCCATCCCGTTCGCCGTCAACCCGCCGCGGAGCGGCAGCGGGCCGGCCCGTGGAAGCTTGAGCGTGCCATGCGGAAAGCCCGTAGCAAGGTGCAGGACCTCCCCACGGGCTTCCGATTCCACGACCTGCGTCAACTACCTCGCGTCACTCCTCATCGCCTCAGGAGCCGACGTCAAGGTGGTCCAGGCCCGCGGTCACACGTCGTAGTAGAGCTCGAACTCGTGCGGGTGCGGGCGCAGCCGGATCGGGTCGACCTCGTTCTCGCGCTTGTAGGAGATCCACGTCTCGATCAGGTCGGGCGTGAAGACGCCGCCTTCGAGCAGGTAGTCGTGGTCCGCCTCCAGGGCGTTGAGCACCTCGGGGAGCGAGCCCGGCACCTGCGGGACCTGGCGGGCCTCCTCCGGCGGCAGCTCGTACAGGTCCTTGTCGACGGGCTCCGGCGGCTCGATCTTGTTGCGGATGCCGTCGATGCCGGCCATCAGCATGGCCGAGAAGGCGAAGTACGGGTTGCAGGACGGGTCGGGGACCCGGAACTCGATGCGCTTGGCCTTCGGGTTGGAGCCCGTGATCGGGATGCGGACGCAGGCCGATCGGTTGCGCTGCGAGTAGACCAGGTTGACCGGGGCTTCGTAGCCCGGGACCAGGCGGTGGTAGGAGTTGACCGTCGGGTTGGTGAAGGCCAGCAGCGACGGGGCGTGCTTGAGCAGGCCGCCGATGTAGTAGCGGGCGGTGTCGGACAGGCCCGCGTAGCCGACCTCGTCGTAGAAGAGCGGCGAGCCGTCCTTCCACAGCGACTGGTGGCAGTGCATGCCGGAGCCGTTGTCCCCGAAGATCGGCTTGGGCATGAAGGTGACGGTGTGGCCGTACTCCATGGCCGTGCTCTTGATGATGTACTTGTAGAGCATCAGCTGGTCGGCCGTCTTGAGCAGCGTGCCGAACTTGAAGTCGATCTCGGCCTGGCCGGCCGTGCCCACCTCGTGGTGCTGCATCTCGACCTCGATGCCGCACTCGATGAGGTTGCGGACCATCTCCGAACGCAGGTCGGTGAAATGGTCCATCGGCGGCACCGGGAAGTAGCCGCCCTTGTAGCGCGGCTTGTAGCCGAGGTTGCCGCCCTCGGTGGCCTTGCCGGTGTTCCAGGCGCCCTCGATGGAGTCGATGTAGTAGTAGCCGGCGTTCTGCTTCGTCTCGAAACGGACGTCGTCGAAGATGTAGAACTCGGCCTCGGGCCCGAAGTAGACCGTGTCGGCGATGCCGGTGCCCTTGAGGTACTCCTCGGCCTTGCGGGCGACGTTGCGCGGGTCGCGGCTGTAGGCCTCGCCGGTCAGCGGGTCGTGCACGAAGAAGTTGATGTTGAGCGTCTTGTGCTGGCGGAACGGGTCGACCACGGCGGACGACGGGTCCGGCAGGAGCAGCATGTCGGATTCGTGGATCGCCTGGAAACCGCGAATCGACGAGCCGTCGAACATGAGGCCGTCAGAGAAGACGCTCGCGCCGAAGTTCTCCACAGGGAAGGTGAAGTGGTGCGTCGTCCCCGGCAGGTCGGTGAACCTGACATCGACGAACTGCACCCCTTCGTCCCTGATGAACTTCAGGACGTCGTCGGCGGAGTTGAACACTCTCGAACCTCCCTGGGGACGGGCTATCACCCGTGAACGTACGGCGCGGCCGTTTCCGTACGGTGTCTCGATTGTTTCGCACGTGTTACGCAGTGTTCGCGTCTCCGGACGCGCCGGAGGCGAGGGCGCGCAGGACCGGGGAGGAAGGCTCGGCGGGCGGTTCGTGGGCGGGGGAGACCATGCCGGGGCGGAAGACGACGATCAGCAGGGCGGCCACGACCACCGCCAGCACGGCGGCGACCGCGTAGCGGACCCGCCAGGCGCGCCGCCGCCGCCGCGGGCGCGCGCCCTTGCTCGCCGCGGCGCTCAGCCTGCGCCGCTCCTCCTCGCTGAACTGCGCCACCAGTTCTTGGAAGCGCGCGTCCAAGTCGTCCCCGTACGGCATGACCTCCATCATGGATCGCCGCACCCGCGTCGCGGAAGCGCGGCCGGGTCACGATCCCGACCGCCCGTACCGGCGGATACCTTTGAGGCATGAGCAGGAACGAGCCGCGGTGGACGCAGACCTGGCTGGGCGGGCTCCGGTCCGCCGGGGTCGATCTCGGTTACCCGGGGGAGCGCCTCGGGCTGCCCGAGGAGGGCAGCGGAGCCGTCTCCGGCTGGGGGCGCAGGATCGCCGCCCTGGTCATCGACTGGCTGATCTGCACGTGGGCCATCACGCAGCTGCTGCTCAGGATGAACCCGGCGGAGCAGCCGTGGGTGCCCGCGCTGGTGTTCGCGGTGCAGTACGTGGTGCTGGTCGGCGTCATGGGGCAGACGTTCGGCCATCGGCTGGCCGGCATCCGGGTGGCGGCGATGGACGGCGGCGACCCGCGCTGGTTCCCCGTGCTGGTCCGCACGGTCCTGCTCGTGCTGGCGCTGCCGGCGCTCCTCTTCGACCGCGACAACCGGGGGCTGCACGACCGGGTGTCGAACACCGTGGTCGTCCGCATGTGAAAACCATACCGGGTTTATTTTTGTACTGAGTACGGTTAAACTGCCGTCATGATGATGGCGGGTTTGCGCGAGCGCAAGAAAGAGGAGACCCGGCGGCGCATCGCCGGCGTGGCGCTGGAGCTGTTCGCGCGGCGCGGGTACGACGCGGTGACGGTCGGCGAGATCGCCGAGGCGGCCGGGGTCGCCAAGGTCACCCTGTTCAACTACTTCCCCACGAAGGACTGCCTGGTCCTCGACGGGATCCATGACGACATCGCGTCGATCGTGACCCGGCGGCGGCCCCGCCAGACGCCGCTGGACGCCCTGCGCGAGCACTACCTCGCGACGGCCGCGCACGGCCCCGGCGACGTCGGCCGGATGCTGGCCCAGGTCCGGATCATCGCGGCCACGCCGGTGCTCATGGCCGGGCTGCACCAGTCGAGCATGGGGCAGCGCCACGAACTGGCCGCCGCGCTGCGGGACCCGGCGGGCGGCGAGACGGCGGCGCGGCTCATGGCCGCCCAGATCACCGCCGCCATCACCACGATCCAGGAGGCGTTCTTCCAGCGGCTGGCGTCCGGGACCCCGCTGGAGGAGGCGAGCCGGCTGTTCGCCGGCGACGTGGAGCTCGCCTTCGACCAACTACGCGACGGCATTGGCGGTAATGAATCATGAAAAAAGGCATCAACTACGACACCGGCTTCCTGCCTGGATCCCAGCTCACCCGCCCGGCCTTCGACCGCGACACCGCGCGCCGCGAGCTCCGGGTGATCGCCGGTGAGTTGCACTGCCAGGCCGTGCGCGTCTCCGGCGGTGACCCCGCCCGGCTCGCCGTCGCCGCCGAGGAGGCCGCCGCGGCCGGCCTGGAGGTCTGGTACGCGCCGTTCCCCGTCGACGTCACGCCCGAGGAGACCCTGCCGATGCTGGCCGAGTGCGCCCGGCACGCCGACGGCCTGCGCGCGGGCGGCGCCGAGGTGGTGTTAGTGGCGGGCTGCGAGGCCAGCGCCTTCCTGCCCGGCTTCATGCCGGGAGGGACGTACGGCGAGCGCCTGGGCGTCCTGACCACCGCCCCGCCGGAGTGGTGGCGGTCCGAGATCCCGCCGATCATGAAGAGGCTGGACGCCTATCTGACCGAGGTGGCCGAGACGGTCCGGCCGCTGTTCAGCGGCAGGCTCACCTACGCCGCCGCGCCCTGGGAGTTCATCGACTGGACGCCGTTCGACCTCGTCGGCGTGGACGCCTACCGCGCCGCCTACAACGCCGAGACCTTCCGCGACGAGCTGCGCGCCCACTTCCGGCACGGCAAGCCGGTGGCCGTCACCGAGTTCGGCACCTGCGCCTACCGGGGCGCCGGCGAGCAGGGCGGCTCGGCCTACCTGGTGCCCGACGGCGCGGTCCCCGACGAGGACGAGCAGGTCCGCTACCTGAACGAGCTGCTCGACGTCTTCGAGGAGGAGGGCGTCGAGACCGCGCTGTGGTTCACCTTCGCCGGTTACACCCGGACAGGCGCGGCGGACCTGGGCTCGTACGGGGTGGTCCGGATGCTCGACGGCACCCGCTGGGAGCCGAAGGCGGCCTTCCACGCCATGGCGGCTAGATACGCGAGCAGGTGAAGATGGCGGTGCCGGGCAGCTGACGGCCCCGCAGCGGGCTCCAGCCGCCCCACACCCGCTCGTGCTCCTGCGGCCACTCCGGCTCCACCAGCCCGGTGACGGCGAGGCCGGAGGCGGCCAGCAGGCTCACCCAGTCGCCCATGGTGCGGTGGTGCTCGACGTAGGAGAGCTCGCCGTGCTCGTCGCGCTCCTCGTACGGCGTGCGGTCGAAGTAGGAGCGGTCGGAGGTCAGCCCGCGCGGGCCCGGGTCGTCGGGGAACGCCCACCGGATCGGATGGCTGACCGAGAACACGAACCGGCCGCCCGGCCGCAGCACCCGGCG
Organism: Nonomuraea sp. CA-218870; assembly: GCF_050936535.1. Taxonomy (NCBI): domain Bacteria; kingdom Bacillati; phylum Actinomycetota; class Actinomycetes; order Streptosporangiales; family Streptosporangiaceae; genus Nonomuraea; species Nonomuraea sp. CA-218870. The sequence goes on from NZ_JBNJMN010000001.1 coordinate 3,260,264, forward strand.
CACCTCGCGGAAGACCGCCGCCGCGTCGGCCACGAACGGCAGCGCCCCGAAGGCCGAGCAGGCCACGTCGAAGCTCTCCGACGCGAACGGCAGCGCCTCGGCGTCGGCCTGGACCACCGGCACCCGCACGCCGGTCTCCTCGTTGATGCGGCGCGCGTGCAGCAACTGGCCGCGCGACAGGTCGAACGCGGCCACCCGGGCGCCCTCGGTCACCAGCCAGCGGGCGCACTGCGCCGCCCCGCAGCCGATCTCCAGCACGTCGCGCCCGCGCACCTCGCCGAGCAGCCGGGCCTCGGCCTCGTCGAGGCCCTCGGGGCACCAGACGAAGCCGGTGTCGCGCAGGAACGGGCCGTGCTCGGCCTGGTAGTCGTCGGCGTTGCCGTCCCACCAGCCGCGGTTGGCCCGCGACGACCGCGACGGCACTAGCGCATCTTGGGGCCGCGCGGCATGCGGGCGCCCTTGGGCATCGGGCCCTTGGGCAGCGGCATGTTCTTCGGCAGGGAGCGCAGGCGGTCCTTGACCTCGTTGACCGCGGGCTTCTTCAGGTTGCGCGGCAGCTTCATGATGTGGCGCTGCAGCTTGGCCAGCGGCACCTGGCCCTCGCCGTCACCGCACTGCACGTCGTAGATCTCCACGCCCAGCACCGCGCGGGCCAGGCGCTTCTTCTCGGCCGCGAGCATGCGGGCCGTGCGGTTGCCTGGCCCCTCGGAGACCAGGATCACGCCGGGGTAGCCGACGACCATGTGGACCAGGTCCTGGTCGCGGTTGACCGCGATGGCCGGGGTGACCTGCCAGTTGCCGCGCATGCCCTGCAGCACGGCGGCGGCGGCGCCGACCTGGCCGTGCAGCAGGGAGTATTGAGCCCTCTGGGCGAGCTGCCCGAACACCACCAGGCCGACGGTGAACGCCAGCAGGATGCCCAGGAAGACCGAATACCACAGATAGTCGGTGACGAGCCCGATCACGACCACGACAGCCAGCGTGCCGACCGCCGAGAGGAAGACGATCGGCATCCCCTTGGGGTTGGACTGCTTGATGATCTGCGCGATCATGCGGAGCTGCTTGATGCGCCCCGGCTTCTCTTGACCCTCGGACTTCGCCATGGAAGGAAGGATACAAACGAACCGGACAGGAACGAGAACGCGGCGGCCCCGGATGCCCGCCGCGTCCGCGTTCGCCCCGCCGAATGGCGGTTCTCAGCGCTCGACCGTCACCGACAGCCTCCGGTCGCCGTAGTGGCGGGCGGCCTCCAGCAGATACTCCCCGGGCGCGACCCGCCACCCGTCGCCGTCCCAGATCTCGTACGCGCGAGCGGGCACGCCGACCTCGGCGTCCACGCTCTGACCGGGATCGGCCTCCACCACCGCGAACCCGGCCAGCCACCGGGCCGGACGCTCCGGGTCGGGCGTGACCGGGGCGGCGTAGACCTGCACGACCTCCCGGCCGCGCCGCCCGCCGGTGTTGGTGACGCGCACGGTCACCGACCCGTCCCCCACGCTGATCGCGTCGTAGGACCAGGTCGTGTAGCCGAGCCCGTACCCGAACCAGAAGGCCGGCGCGCGCCCGCTCCGCTCCCACGCCCGGTAGCCGATGAACGGCCCTTCGTCGTAGACCAGCACGCCGCCGGCCGGGGTCACGTCCACCACGGGCGCGTCGGCCAGCCGGGCCGGCCACGTCGTCGGCAGCCGCCCGCCGGGCTCCTCGTCGCCGAACAGCACCGCGGCCAGCGCCGAGCCCGCCTCCTGGCCGGGGAACCAGGTGAGCAGGACCGCCGCCACCGCGTCCAGCCACGGCATCTCCACCGGCGAACCGGCGTTCACCACCACCACCGTGCGCGGGTTGGCGGCGGCCACCGCGGCGATCAGCTCGTCCTGCCGTCCCGGCAGCCTGAGGTCCTTCCGGTCGAAGCCCTCGCTCTCCACCTCCGGCGTGGTCGCGGCCACCACCACGGCCACGTCGCTGTCCGCCGCCACACGCACCGCCTCGGCGAACAGCTCGTCCTCACCGGGCGACGGCTCGGCGTGGCCGAGCGCGCACACGATGAACGCCATCCCCTGGAACCCGCTCGTCGGGTGCCGGACCTCCAGCTCGTACGTGACGCCCGCCGCCAGGTCGACGGCCACCCGCCGCTCCGGCGGCGACAGCAGCGCGGCCGGGTCGCCGCCGTCCGGCGCGAGCGTCGCGTCGAGGACGACCCGGCCGTCCACCGACAGCGTGTACGCGCCGCCGCCCGCCACCGACAGCTCGTGCCGCCCGCCGGTCCGAGGCGTGTACGCGGCCCGCAGCAGGAACGCCGCCAGCCGGTCGGGGTCCACGCCGGGCGGCGTCTCGCCGATCCAGCGACCCTCGGCCGCGGGCAGCGGCTGCTCGGCCAGGACCTCGCCCCCGGCGTCCAGGAAGACGGCCGTGGCCGGCACCGCCAGCGGCGCCAGGCGGACGCGCGGGTCGGTGCCGAGCGCGTACCGGACCTCGACGCCGGCGCGCCCGCGCAGGCCGTCCAGCGGGGAGACGACGTGGCCGGGGAACACCTGGGCGCTGCCGCCGCCCATCACCCTGGCCTCCCTGGCCGCCGCCCCGACCAGCGCGACGGACCGGACGCCGGACAGCGGAAGCAGCGGCCCGTCGTTCTTCAGCAGCGTGAAGCCCCGTACGGCCACCTCGCGCGCCAGCGCCACCCCGTCCACCTCGGCGTGCCCGCCGGACGCGGAGGAGGCCGTCGGATGCAACGCGCCGGTCCGTTCCGCCAGGCGCAGGATGCGGCGCACCCGGTCGTCGATCAGCGACTCCGGCACCCGCCCCGCGCGCACCGCCGCCTCCAGCTTGTCGCCCCAGGGCCCGTGCGGGCCCGGCATGGCCACGTCGGTGCCGCCCAGCGCGGCGGCCTCCGCGGAGCGCACCGCCGTCCAGTCGGACACCACCAGCCCGTCGAACCCCCACTCGCCTTTGAGCACCCCGTGCACCAGCTCCGCGTGCTCGCTCATGGTGGCGCCGCCGACGGCGTTGTAGGCCGTCATGACGCCCCACGCGCCCGCCTGGACGACCCGCTCGAACGGCCGCAGGTACAGCTCGCGCAGCGTCCGCCCGGCCACCTCCACGCTGACCGTGAACCGGTCGGTCTCGGAGTCGTTGGCCACGAAGTGCTTGGGCGTGGTCGCCACCCCGCCCTCCTGCACGCCCACCACGTAGGCGGCCGCCACCTCGCCCGTCAGGTGCGGATCCTCCGAGAAGCACTCGAAGTGCCGCCCGCCCAGCGGCGAGCGGTGCAGGTTGACCGTCGGCGCGAGCAGCACGTGCACGCCCTTGCGCCGGGCCTCCTGGGCGAGCAGCCCGCCCACCCGGCGCACCAGCTCCACGTCCCAGGTGGCGGCCATCGCGGTGGGGCTGGGCAGCGCGATCGACGGGCTGACGGCGCTCCACCGCTCGCCGCGCACGCCGATCGGCCCGTCGCTCATCACCAGCCGGTCCAGGCCGATCTCCGGAACCGGGTGCAGCGCCCACATGGAGGCGCCGGTCACCATCCTGACTTTCGTCCGCAGGTCGAGCCCGCTGATCACGTCGTCGTAGTTCACGATCACAGTGTCGGGGACCCTCGTCCCCGTGGTCACCCCGCCGTGAAGAACTCCGGCACGGCGCCCGCGCGGTCAGCGCGGCGGCGGGGGAACGCGTGAGCCCCGAGGCGATGCCCCGGGGCTCACGGCGAGGACGTCAGGCCGTCTGGCGGGCGGCGATCGCCTGCTGGTAGAGCTTGCCCGCCCGGTAGGACGAGCGGACCAGCGGGCCGGACAGCACGCCGGCGAAGCCGATCGCCTCGGCCTCCGCCTGCAGCTCCACGAACTCCTCCGGCTTGACCCAGCGCTCGACCGGGTGGTGGCGGGGCGTCGGCCGCAGGTACTGGGTGATGGTGAGCAGGTCGGTGCCGGCGGAGTGGAGGTCGCGCATCGCCTCCAGCACCTCCTCGCGGGTCTCGCCCAGCCCGAGGATGAGGTTGGACTTGGTCACCAGCCCCGCCTCGCGCGCCGTCGTGATCACCTTCAGCGAGCGCTCGTAGCGGAACGCGGGCCGGATCCGCTTGAAGATGCGCGGCACGGTCTCGACGTTGTGGGCGAACACCTCGGGCTTGCTGGAGAAGACCTCCTCCAGCTGGCCGCGGTCACCGTTGAAGTCGGGCACGAGCAGCTCGACGCCGCAGCCGGGCACCATCGCGTGGATCTGCCGGGCGGTCTCGGCGTAGAGCCAGGCGCCGCCGTCGGGCAGGTCGTCGCGGGCCACGCCGGTCACGGTCGCGTAGCGCAGGCCCATCTGCTGGACGGACTCGGCCACCCGGCGCGGCTCGTCGCGGTCGTACTCCTTGGGCTTGCCGGTGTCGATCTGGCAGAAGTCGCAGCGGCGGGTGCACTGGTCGCCGCCGATGAGGAACGTCGCCTCACGGTCCTCCCAGCACTCGTAGATGTTGGGGCAGCCCGCCTCTTCACAGACCGTGTGCAGGCCCTCGCGGCGCACGAGCGATTTCAGCTCGGTGTATTCGGGGCCCGTCTTCAGCTTGGTCTTGATCCACGGGGGCTTGCGCTCGATAGGGGTCTCGGCGTTGCGCACCTCCAGGCGGAGGAGCTTTCGGCCTTCAGGAGCAACGGTCACCCTGCCAGCTTACGTCTCCCGGCCCGGTGGCCCTCGCCAGGGGACGGATCAGGAGATCAGCCCGAATCCCCGCACCGCGCGGGTGTAGTGGCCGAGCAGCTCGTCGTCGATGCGCCCGGACTCCGCCTCACCCAGCAGCGGGGTCGCCGACCCCGGCCGGGTGGCGCGGGACAGCGCCCCGCGCCTGATGACGGGCACGCTCTCGCCGCGCAGCGCGGCCGCCTGCATCGGCGCCAGGTAGCGGCCTCCGGAGAGCAGTTCCTCCAGCTCCGCCACCTCCCCGGGGGCGACCGCCTTCGCCGCCGCCGCCAGCCTGCGCTCGCGCGCCCGCTCGTCGCCCGAACGGGCCAGCCGGGTCAGCGCGAAATCCACCAGCAGCACCGGCGCCCCCAGCACGCGGCCGATCAACCGGCCGACCGTCCCCGCCAGCTCGTAGGTGGTGTCGGGGGTGTCGAACGCGCCCAGCGTGCCGGTGATCTTGGTACGGGCCTCGTCGCGCGCCCGCAGCGGCGCCGAGCCCAGCAGCGCCTGCCGCCACTCGCCCAGCGTCGACAGCGCGCCCTCCACGAGCAGGTCGTGACCGGTCGCCTCGCTCGCGTACGTCGCCGCCAGCAGGGTCACGCGCTGCCTCGGCGTCAGCGCCAGCCACGCCGGCAGACCCAGCACCAGCACCCTTGTGCGCCTGAAACCGACCTTCTGGTACGTGGACCGGGTCGCCAGATCCCTGATCGCCACCAGCTCCGGCGGCCTGATCCCCATCCGGACCGCGACCCGCTCGGCCGTCCCGTACAGCTCGGCGGCCTCGGCGCGGTCGAGCACCTCGGCGTCGGCGGGCAGGCGCTCCGGCCGCGGCCGCAGCAGCCACCCGATGCCGATCAGCACGCCGCCGATCAGCCAGCCGAAGACGAACTCGGCGTTGACCACGATCGTCCACGCGCCCAGCACGATGAAGCCGAGCGTCAGGGCGTGGACCACAAGGGCGAGGAGCAGGGCCGCCGCGCGCTTCATGATCCGGAGCATAGACGCGTCCGCCCCGCGCGGGCAGTGGCCCCGGGGCCAGAGCCGGTCAGCGGCGCAGCAGATCCTCCTCGTGGAGGTCGAACGGCTCACGGCCGAGCGCCTCCGCCAGGCGCTTCTCCGCGATCGGCATGACCTCCTCGGCCACGATGCGCCGGCCCGTCTCCGCCGACAGCGTCGAGACCCCCACGTCCGGCAGCCCGCACGGCACGATCCGGTTGAACCACCGGGGGTCGTTCGCGCAGTTGAGGGCGAACCCGTGCATCGACACCCCGCGCGAGACCCGGATGCCCACCGCGCCGAGCTGCCGGTCCGGCAGGCCCAGGCTGGCGTCACCGGCGGCCCACACCCCGGCCCGCCCACGGACCCGCCTCGCGGTGACGCCGAAGTCGGCGCACACCTGGATCATCGTCTCCTCGAGCCGGCACACGTAGTCGACGACGTCGCCGACCGCGACGATCGGGTAGGCGACGAGCTGGCCGGGACCGTGCCAGGTGACCCGCCCGCCCCGGTCGACGTCGATGACCGGGGTGCCGTCGGCCGGGCGCTCGTGGGCGGCCGCCCGCTTGCCGGCCGTGTAGACCGGCGCGTGCTCCAGGATCAGCAGCGTGTCGCCGATCTCGCCGGCGGCCCGCTTGCCGTGCACCCAGCGCTGGAGTGACCACGCCTGCTCATAGGGAACGTCGACGCCCAGGCGGACGACGGCAAGAGTGTGGGGATCGACCCCGCTGATGGGGCGCATGGGTCTATTGTGCCGTTCCCTCACCCTTGTAGGGTAATTCAGGAAGCCAGCAATCGAGGTTCGATCCTGAACTCCTTGACGCCCTTGTCGCCGTCGTGGTCCAGACGGTAGGCGTAGCCCTCGGGCCGGCAGCTGACCGCCTGGATGAACTCGGTGCCGACGTAGTGGAGCGCCACGCCCTCGTCGGCCGCGTAGCCGCCGGGCAACTCGCCGCTCGCCACCGACGCGTGCAGCAGCGGCCGCCGCTGCGGCTCGGCGTCGTAGTGCACGCCGCACGAGTAGGGCAGCAGGCCCAGCCCGTCGGCCCACACCCGCAGCTCGGGGCCGAAGGAGTCGGTGTTGCCGCCGACGTGCCAGCACAGCGCGCCCGCGCTCTGGCCCGACAGCACCACCCCGGCCCGCCACGCCTGCGCGAACGCCTCGTCGAGGCCGTGCAGCCGCCACAGCGCCATCAGGTTGGCCACGCTGCCGCCGCTGACGTAGATCATGTCCTGGTCGAGCATCCAGGCCAGGGGATCCTCGACGTTCGGCATCGGGAACACCGTCAGGTGGCTGACCTCGACGTCCCAGCCGGTGAACGCGCCGTACATCTTCAGCAGCCAGTCGGCGCTGTCGCCGGTCGCGGTGGCGAGCAGGCCCAGCTTCGGACGGTCCTGACCGGTCAGGTCCAGGCCGTAGCGCAGCAGCGGGCTCGCCTCGACGAAGCCATAGCGGCCGCTGGGACGGAAGGAGCCGCCCCCGATCGCGAGGATGTGGGACTGGCCCGACCTGGTCATGCGATCTCCCGAGCGAAGTAAGAACGGCTCACTACAGTACGGCGCGGAGCGCGCCCGCGAGGTCGCCATGGGCGAACTCGTAGCCGGTGCCCAGCAGCGTCCCCGGCCGCAGGCGGTGGCTGGGCAGCAGCCCGGCGCCGGCGAGCTCGCCGAGCCCGAGCGACAGCGCGAGCCGCGGCACCGGCATCGGCACCGTCGGCCGGCCCAGGACCTGGCCGAGCGTCCGGGTGAAGACGGCGTTGGTGACCGGCTCGGGTGAGGCCATGTTGACCGGCCCCGCCACCCCGGGCGTGCCCAGGATGTGCCGCACGGCGCCCACCCAGTCGGGCTCGCTGATCCACGACCAGTACTGCCTGCCCGAGCCGAGCGGCGCGCCGAGGCCGGCCTTGAAGATCGGGAGCATCCGCCCGAGCGCGCCGCCGCGCCCGCTCAGCGCCATCGAGGTGCGCAGCAGCGCCACCCGCGCCCCGAACTCCTCGGCGGCCGCCGCCTCCGCCTCCCACCGCACGCACAGCTCCGCCAGGAACCCGCGGCCCGCGCCCGCGCTCTCGTCGACGACCCGGTCGCCGGTGTCGCCGTAGAAGTCCATCCCCGAGGCCGACACCAGCACGCCCGGCGGCGTCCTCGCCTCCCGCATCGCCCGCACCAGCAGTCTCGTGCTGTCGACGCGGCTGCGGACCAGCTCCTGCTTGTACGCGGCGGTCCAGCGCCGGCCGGCGACCGGCGCCCCGGCCAGGTGCACCACCGCGCTCGCGCCGTCCAGCACGGCCGGGTCCAGCACCCCCTCGGCGGGCCGCCAGAGGGCCTCGTCGCCGCCGCGGGGCTCGCGCCGTACCAGAGTGACCACCTGCTCACCCGCACCCCGCAGCGCGGCGACCAGCGCCCCGCCGAGCAGACCGGACGCCCCGGTCACGATGATCGCCATACGGCCACCCTACGCCGCCACCCCGCCCCCGCCCGCAACCCACCCCTCTGCCCACCCCTCTGCCCACCACCGCCGTGCGGTTCCGTGGTCCGCCGCCCGGAGACGCCGGCGGATCCGCCCACGGGCGGCGCCCGCTCTCCGCGATCCGGGCGGTCCCGCCGCCGGTCCGGTCAAGGACCACGTGGTGGAGATCCCCGGTCGCGGAGTGGATCCGTACGGGAACGTGAGAGGGGCCGGGCGCGGCCATGCGCGCCCGGCCCCTCTCAGGGTGATGCTCGTTACGCGAGGCCGAGCTGGGCCTCGAAGCGGCCCTCCTCCAGGCGACGCTTGATCGTCGTCAGGAAGCGGGCGGCGTCGGCGCCGTCGACCAGGCGGTGGTCGTAGGTCAGCGCCAGGTAGACCATCGACCGGACCGCGATGACCTCGCCCTCGGGCGTGTCGACCACGACGGGCCGCTTGACCACGGCGCCGGTGCCGAGCATGCCGACCTGCGGCTGGTTCAGGATCGGCGTGTCGAACAGGGCGCCGCGGCTGCCGGTGTTGGTCAGCGTGAACGTGCCGCCGGTGATCTCGTCAGGGGTCACCTTGTTGGCGCGGGTCCGCTCGGCCAGGTCGGCCGTCTTGCGGGCCAGCCCGGCGAGGTTGAGGTCGCCGGCGTTCTTGATGACCGCCGCGATCAGGCCGCGCTCGGTGTCGACCGCGATGGCCAGGTGCTCGACGTCGAAGTACGTGACCTCCATGGTCTCGTTGTTGATCGTCGCGTTGAGCTTCGGGTGCTGCTTGAGCGCCTCGATCGCGGCCATCTCGAAGAACGGCATGAAGGACAGCTTGACGCCCTCGCGGCGGAAGAACTCGTCCTTGGCCCGCGCCCGCAGCCGCGCCACCTTGGTCACGTCGACCTCGACGACGGTGGTGAGCTGGGCCGCGGTCTGCAGCGACTCGACCAGGCGCTTGGACATCGTCTGGCGCAGCCGCGTCATCTTCTCCGTGCGGCCGCGCAGCGTGGTGTCGACCTCGACCTGGTCAGGCGCGCCGGAGGGGGCGGCGGCCTGGGGGGCCGGGGCGGCCGGGGCCGCGGCCTGCGGGGCGGGAGCCGGGGCGGCGGCCTGCGGGGCCGCCGCGGGAGCCTGCTCGCGCTGCTGCTTGGCGGCCTCCAGCACGTCCTGCTTGCGGATCCGGCCGCCGACCCCGGTGCCGGTGATGGCGTCGAGGTCCACACCGTGCTCGTTGGCCAGCTTGCGCACCAGCGGCGTCACGTACGGGCTCTCACCCGAGGTGGGCAGCGGCGCCTGCGCCTGCGCAGCGGGCTGCTGCGGGGCCTGCTGCTGGGGCGCGGGCTGCTGGGGCGCGGGCTGCTGGGGCGCGGGCTGCTGGGGCGCGGGCTGCTGGGCCGGCTCGGCGGGAGCGGGCTGCGGGATAGACGAGGCGGGGGCCTGCTGCGGCTCGGGCTGAGGCTCCGGCTCCGGCTCGGGCTCCGGCTGGGGCTCCGGCTCGGGCTCGGGCTGCGCGGCGGGCGCCTCCTCCTCGGCCGGGGCGGCGGCGCCGGCCTGGCCGCTCTCGTCGATGACGGCCAGCTCGGCGCCGACCTCGACCGTCTCGTCCTCCGCCACGACGATCTTCTGAATCACGCCGGCGGCGGGCGACGGGATCTCGGTGTCGACCTTGTCCGTCGACACTTCGAGGAGCGGCTCGTCGGCCTCGACGCGCTCGCCCTCCTTCTTGAGCCAACGGGTGACGGTGCCCTCGGTGACACTCTCGCCGAGCTGGGGCATCTGTACGGAGACCGGCATCGTTATCTTCTCTCGCGTTCTGATCTCGAGGGCTGGACTAGTTGTGGACGTGCAGCGGCTTGCCGGCCAGGGCCAGCATGGCCTCCCCGATCGCCTCGGACTGCGTCGGGTGTGCGTGGATGAGCTGGGCGACCTCCGCGGGCAGCGCCTCCCAGTTGTAGACGAGCTGGGCCTCGGTGACGAGCTCGCCGATGCGGCGGCCCACCATGTGGACGCCGACGACCGGCCCGTCCTTGCGGGCGAGGACCTTGACCGCGCCCGCCGTGCCGAGGATCTGGCTCTTGGGGTTGCCCGCCAGGTCGTAGACCTGCTCGACGATCTCCATGCCGCGCTCGGCGGCCTGCGCGGACGTGAGGCCGACCGAGGCGACCTCGGGGTCGGAGTAGGTGATCCGCGGCACGCCCGCGTAGTCGATGGGAGCGGGGGTGAGCCCGGCGATGTGCTCGGCGACCATGATGCCCTCGGCGAACCCGGCGTGGGCCAGCTGAGGGGTGGCGATCAGGTCGCCGACGGCGTAGACGCCGGGGGCGGAGGTGCGGCAGTGCTCGTCGACGGTGACGGTGCCGCGCTCGACCGCCACGCCCGCCTCCTCCAGGCCCAGGCCCGCGGTGACCGCGCCGCGGCCCACCGCCACGAGCAGGATCTCGGCGTCGAGGGTCTTGCCGTTGGCCAGCGTGACCAGCACGCCGGTCTCGGTGGTCTTGACGCCGTCGAAGCGCACCCCGAGCTCATACTTGATGCCGCGCCGCCGGAAGGCCCGCTCCAGCAGCTTGGAGCTGGACTCCTCCTCCGCCGGGAGCAGGTGGGGCAGGGCCTCGACGATGGTCACCTCGGCGCCGAACGAGCGGTAGACGCTGGCCAGCTCGACGCCGATGACGCCGCCGCCCAGCACGATCACCGAGGACGGCACCCGGTCCATCGTCAGGGCGTGGTCGCTGGTGATCACCCGCTCGCCGTCGATGTCGAGGCCGGGCAGTGACCTGGGCGCCGACCCGGTCGCCAGCACGAGGTGGCGGCCTTCGTACACCTCGGAGCCGACCTGGACGCGGCGCTCGCCCGCGAGCCGGCCCTCGCCCTCGACCAGGGTGACGCCGGCGGTCTTGAGCAGCCCCTGCACGCCCTTCCAGGCGCGAGTGACGATCCTGTCCTTGAACGCGTGGACGCCGGGGACGTCGATGCCGTCGAAGCGCGCGCGCACGCCGAACGACCCGCTCTCCCTGGTCTCGTCGGCCACCTCGGCGACGTGCAGGAGAGCCTTGGTGGGGATGCACCCCCGGTGGAGGCAGGTGCCGCCGATCTTGTCCTTCTCGATCAGGGCGACGGACATGCCCAGCTCGGCCGCCCGCAGCGCGCAGGCGTATCCGCCGCTACCGCCACCTAGGACGACGATGTCGTAGGCCACAGCGAGGCTCCTTGTCGGGGTCGTCTTGACGCCTTCATCTTTTCACTGGTTCGACGCGCTCGCGTGCCGCTCCGCCAGTCCGATGAGCGTGCGGGTGACCGCGCCGGTGCCGCCCTTGGGAACGTATCCGTACGGCTCGCCCTTGTTGAAGGCGGGACCGGCCATGTCGATGTGGGCCCAGCGCACGCCGTCGGGCACGAACTCCTTCAGGAAGATCCCGGCGGCGAGCATGCTGCCCCAGCGCTCCGGCTGGAGGTTGGCGATGTCGGCGATCGGGGAGTCGAGGCCCTTGCGCAGTTCCTCGGGCAGCGGCATGCCCCAGGCGCCCTCGCCCGCGGCGCCGGCCGCCTCGACGACCAGCTCGCGCAGCTCGTCGTCGTTGGCCATGACGCCGGCGGTGCGCCAGCCGAGCGCGACGATCTGGGCGCCGGTCAGGGTCGCCACGTCGATGATCGCGTGGGGGTGGTCCTCGGCGGCCCGGGCGATGCCGTCCATGAGGACCAGGCGGCCCTCGGCGTCGGTGTCGAGCACTTCGACGGTCTTGCCGCTGTAGCTGTGGATGACGTCGGAGGGGCGCTGCGCGGTGCCGCTGGGGAGGTTCTCCGCCAGGCAGAGGTAGCCGATGGCGTTGACCCGCAGGCCGAGCCTGGCGATGCCGACGAGCGCGCCGAACACCGCGCCCGCGCCTCCCATGTCGGACTTCATCCAGTCCATGGACGCGGACGGCTTGAGCGACAGGCCGCCGGAGTCGAACGTGATGCCCTTGCCGACGAACGCCAGGGTCTTGGCGGCCTCGGGGTGGGTGTAGGAGAGGCGGACCAGGCGCGGCGGGTTGGCCGAGCCCTGGCCGACGCCGATGAGGCCGCCGTAGCCGCCGTCCCTGAGCTGCTTGTCGTCCAGCACCTCGACGGACAGGCCGGCCTCGGCCCCGGTCCGCTCGGCGATCTCGGCGAACTTGGCCGGCCACAGGTCGGACGGCGGGGTGTTGACCAGGTCGCGCACCAGCGCCACCGACTCGGCCAGCACGGAGGCGCGCTCCGCCGTCTCGCCGGGCGCGCCGGACAGCACGGTCAGGTCGGCGACCGGCGCCTTCTGGTCGCCGCCGGTACGGTAGCGGGAGAACGCGTAGGCGCCCAGCAGCCCGCCCAGCGCCACGGCCTCGGCCTCCTCGGCCGACTCCGCGGGCAGGAGCAGCGCGGCGCGCGAGGTGCCGGCCAGCGAGCGCACGGCGGCGCCGGCGGCGCGGCGCAGGCCCTCCAGGTCGGCCGTCTCGCCGAGGCCGACCGCGACCAGCAGCGGCGCGCTGACGGAGCCGAACGTCGGCAGCTTGGCGATCTCGCCGGGCTTGCCGGCGAACCCCAGCGAGGACAGCGAGGCGGCCAGCTTGCCGCCGAAGGCCGCGTCGAGGGGCTCGGCGCCCGTGGCGGGGCGCGGACCTTCGGGGCCGGACCTGAATCCGACGATCAGCGCGTCGGTGTCGAACGAGACGGGATCTGCTGAGTTCAGCCGCACAGTGGTCACGTAAACCGACTCTATCGAGGGTTTCTGCGTACTAACAAACACGGGTTCATCCGATGAATCGCCGGTCGCGGCTTTGGTGACATGGTGCTATTCTCATTAGCACCATGTTGCTGACATTGGACCTCAACGACGCCCGCCCCCTGCACGAGCAGGTCGCCGCGGCCGTCCGGCGCGCCATCGGCGAGGGTCACTACGCGCCGGGTGACCGGCTGCCTCCGGCTCGTGACCTCGCGACGGCGCTGGGCATCAACCCCAACACCGTGCTGCGCGCCCTGCGCGAGTTGCGCGACGAGGGGCTGCTGGAGTTCAGGCGCGGGCGCGGCGTCAGCGTCGCCACCCGCGCCGACGCGCGCGCCCTGCTCCGCGAGCGGACGCGCGAACTGCTGGAAGAGGCCAGGAGACACGGATACCGCCGGGAGGACCTGATCGCCATTTTGGAGGAGCTCGCATGACCTCGCGCACCATCGCCCTGCTCGCGGGAACGGCCGTCGCCGCCGCCGTGTCGGCCGCGCCGCTCGCCCTGCGCGAGCGGCTGCCCGACCCGCTGGCCGTCCACTGGGGCCCGGGGATGATTCCTGACAACGCCGTGTCCTTCCCCGTCTACCTGGCCGTACAGGCGGCGCTGTGGGGGGTCGTCCTGCTGGGCCTGCTCGCCTCGGCGCGAAGGGCCGGAGGCGGAAGGTCCGCGCGGGTGTCGTGGTGGGCGCTGTTCTCCGGCGGCGTGCTGTTCGCGTCGCTGATCTCCGGCATGACCGTGGCGGCCAACCTCGACGCGGCCACCTGGACCGACGCCCGGCTCAGCCCGCTCGCCGTGGCGGTCGTGATCGCCGTGCCGCTCGCCGCCGCGGCGCTCTCCGGCTATCTGGGCCGGGGCGCGGCCGACCCGGCGCACGCGGACCAGGAGCCGCCCGTGCTGAACCTGCGCCGCGGCCAGCGGGCCGTCTGGGTGAGCCGGGTGAGCAACCCGTGGCCGCTGCTCATCACCGCCGCCGGCGCGGCCGCGCTGTTCGCCCTCGCGATGCTGGACCTGACCGGGGTCGTCCGTGTGGCGTCCTACGGGGCCGTGCTGCCGGCGCTGGTGGCCGTGCTGGCGGTCGGGCTATTCGCCTCCTCGCTCACCGCCAGGGTCACCGGCGACGGGGTGGTGCTCGCGTTCGGGCCGTTCGGCTGGCCGGTGCGGCGCATCCGCCTGGACAAGATCGACCATGCCTTCGCGGAGGAGCGCCACCCCAGCCAGGTCGGCGGCTGGGGGGTGCGCGGCCTGCCCGGCGGCGCCACCATCATGCTGCGCGGCGGCGAGTGCCTGGTCCTGCGCTACCGCTCCGGCGGCCAGCTGGGCATCAGCATCGACGACGCCGAGCGCGGCGCCTCCCTGATCAACGCCCTCATCGCCGAGAGGAGCGCCGTATGAGGCCGCTGACGGTCTTCCTGGCCGTCGCCTTCGTCCTGTCCTGGCTGGCCGCCCTGCCCCTGTGGCTGGGCGGCGGGCTGAGCACGCCGCTGATGCCGGTGCTGGGCTCGCTGATGATGCTGACGCCCACGCTGGGCGTGCTGGCGGCGTGGCGGGTGTCGCGGACGCCGTTTCGCGTGTGGGTGCGCGAGACCGGGCTCACGCTCGGCGAGCGCGGGGGCCGTACCCTGCTGCTCGTGCTCGCCGCGTGGCTCGGCGTGCCGGCGCTGGTGGCCGCCGCGGTGGCGATCAGCGCCGCTCTCGGGCTGCTCAGCGTCGACCTGGCCGGGCTGAGCCTCTACCGGGCGCAGCTGGAGGCCCTGGGCGCCCCCGCGCCCGACGCCCCGCAGACGGCGGTCGTCCTCCAGCTGCTCCTCGGCGTGCTGGCCGGGCCGCTGCTGAACGCCATCCCCTCGCTGGGCGAGGAGTGGGGCTGGCGCGGCTATCTGGTGCCCAGGCTCACCGGGACCCGCGGCGTCGTGGCGGGGCTCGTGCTCTCGGGCGTGATCTGGGGGGCGTGGCACGCGCCGCTGACCCTGCTCGGGTACAACTATCCCAACCTGGGGGCCGGGGCCGCCGTCTACTTCATCGGGTTCTGCGTGGTGGCCGGGGTGATCCTCGGCTGGCTGCGGCTGCGCTCGGGCAGCGTGTGGCCGGCCGTCGTGGCGCACGGCTCGCTCAACGCGACCGTCGGCGTCGTCCTGCTCATCGGCGACGCCGCCGCGCCGCCCAACCCGGCGATCGCCGGGCTGACCGGCATCGTGGGCTGGGTCCTGCTCGCCATCTGCGGCGCCGTCCTGCTCAGGTTCTTCCCGGTACGGGCTCCGGCCGCCGGCCCGGTCACAAATCAGCCGACCAGCGCGTAGACCACCAGGGCCGCCGCGGCGGCGGTCTCCACCAGGGCGCCCAGCACGTCCCCGGTGATGCCGCCGAGCCTGCGCCTGGCCCTGACGAGCAGGAACGAGGCCGCGGCCAGGCCGGCGAGCAGCGCCACCGGGGGCGCGACCAGTTCCCGGACCGGGACGCCGGGCCGCAGCGGCAGGGCCGCCGTGACGACCAGGGCGGCCACGGTCACCAGGAGGGCGGTGCGGGTCCGTACCGTGCCCGCGACCGTCGCGCCGAGCCCGTCGGGGCGGGCGGCGGGCACGGCGGGGCGGCAGGCCCAGGCGAGCGTCAGGCGGCCCGCCACGCACGCCGTCACCAGGCCGATCGCCCCCGTCTCGGTCAGGGCCGCCGCCTGGACGAGGACCGTGAAGAGGATGGCCGTCACCCCGAACGGCCCGATGTCCGACTTTTTCATGATGTCGAGCGCCTGGGCGGCCGGCTTCCCGCTGCCCAGGCCGTCCGCCAGGTCCGCGAGCCCGTCCAGGTGCAGGCCCCGCGTCAGCACCGCAAGCAGCCCGAGCGCCAGGGCGGCGCCCAGCAGCGGCGGACCGGGCAGCAGCAGCGGCAGCGCGGCCACCGCGCCGAGCGCCAGCCCCACCGCCGGGGCCAGCGCCATCGCCCGCCCCGCCACCACGCGGTCCACCCGCGTCACCCGTACCGGGAACACGCTGAGCGTGCCGAGCGCGAACCGCAGCCCGTCCAGGCTCACGACACCTCGGCCAGCAGCCGGTAGTAGGCCAGCTTGGCCGCGTCGGCCTCGGCGAGCCCGTACGCGGCCAGGAAGTCGGCCGCCGCTCGCCCCTCCAGCGCGCGCAGCGCGACGGCCAGGTCCACGTAGCGGTCGGCCACGCCCAGCGCGGGCACGTCGATCAGGACCGCCTCGCCGGAAGGGGAGGCGAGCACGTTGGCGGGGGTGAAGTCGCCGTGGGTGACCACCAGGTCCTCATCGGCCGGCCGCTCGGCCAGCAGCCTGGACAGGACCCGCCCGGGGGCGAGGCCGGCGTGCTCGTCGCCGAGGTCCGCCGGATCCACCAGCCCGGCCCGCACCCGCTCGGCGGCCCTGGCCAGCTTGACGTCGAGCCGCTCGTCGAACGGGCACTCCGCCACCGGGATCGCGTGCAGCGCGCGCAGCGTCTCGCCCATGATCGTGCCGGCGTCCGGCGGCCGCGACCTGCGCTCCAGGTCCCGCCAGCCCACCTCGGCCAGCACCAGCACGTCACCCTCGAACGCCACGACGTCCGGCACGCTCGCCCACCGCTTGAGCCACAGCAGCCGTTCGTGCTCGGCCGCGGCCGCCGGGCTCCGCTTGATGAAGAACTCACCCCGGGGACCCGTCACCCGAAGCGTCTCGCCGCTCAGGCCGGCGTGGTCGTCCGACCAGATCGCGTCCTCGCCGCCGACCAGATCGAAGACGTTCTCAGGAAACCGCATGACGACCGATCCTACGGGGGCGCCGGCGGGCCGGACGCAGGCGCGATGAGGACAGGACGCCGACCCGTCCGCCGGCGTCCCCTAGGCTTGCCGGATGCACGTGGTTGAACTCGAAGGCGTAGGCGTCCGGGTCGTCGGCAAGACCTTGCTGGACGCGGTCGACTGGCAGGTGGCCTACGGCGACCACTGGGTCGTGCTGGGTCCCAACGGCGCGGGCAAGACGACGCTGCTGTCGCTCGCCGCGGCCGTGCGCCACCCCACCGTGGGCGCCGTGACCGTGCTCGGCCACCGGCTCGGCCGCGTCGACCTGCGCGAGCTGCGCCGCCACATCGGCCTGGTCTCCTCCGACCAGGTCCTCGTCGACGAGGACCTGATGGAGGAGGAGGGCGCCACCGCCCACACCGTGGTGCTCACCGGCCACACCGGGACCAGCGCCCCGCTGTGGGACCGCTACGGCGAGGCCGAGCGCGAGCGCGCGCTGCGACTGCTCGCCGACCTCGGCTGCAAGGACCTCGCCGACCGGCGGTTCGCCGTGTGCTCGCAAGGGGAGCGGGCCAGGATCCGGGTGGCCAGGGCGCTCATGGGCGACCCCGCCGTGCTGCTCCTCGACGAGCCGTTCGCCGGGCTCGACCTGCCGGCCCGCGAGGACCTCGTCACCGCCGTCGAGAACCTCGCCGAGACCCGGCCGGTGCTGACCACGGTCACGGTCACGCACCACCTGGAGGAGGTGCCGTCGACGACCACGCACGCGCTGCTGCTGCGCGAGGGCCGGGTGCTGGCGGCGGGCCCCGTAACGGACGTGCTCATCCCCGCCCACCTGTCCGAGTGCTTCGGCCTCCCGCTCCACGTCGACCGCCTGCACGGCCGCTGGTACGCCCGCTCCGTCCGCTGACACCGGTCCCGGTCCTCTGACCGCGTACGCCCGCCGGACGCGCCCACAGGGCGTCCAGGGGCTCTGTCAGAGGGAAGGACGGGCGCGGCGGCCTCCAGGGTCGGCGAGGCCGGTCACAGGGAGAGCGGCCGGCCCGCCACGACCAGGGTGACCTCCTCCGACTCGGCCGCCAGCCGCTCGTTCAGCCGGCCGAGCGCGTCACGGAAGGCCCGGCCGCTCGCCGTCGCCGGGACGACCCCCATGCCGGCCTCGTCCGACACCGCCACGATGCGCCCGCGCGCCCGCCGCCAGGCGTCCACCAGCTCCTCGCACCGCTCCAGCACCGGCCCGTGGTCGCCGTCCCAGGCGGCGTGCTCGTCGAAGACGGCCGCCAGCCAGGTGCCCAGGCCGTCGATCAACAGCGGGGCGGCGGCCGCGCGGATCACCCCGGCCAGGTCGGTGGTCTCCACGGTGTCCCAGTGCGCGGGCCGCCGCACCCGGTGCGCGCGCACCCGGGCCGCCCACTCAGGGTCGCCGTCCCCGGCCGGGCCGGTGGCGACGTAGGTCACGTACGGTTCCGCGGCCAGCCGCAGCTCGGCCTCGGCCGACTTGCCCGACCGGGACCCGCCCAGGACGAGCGCCCGCCTCGGCTGCCCGGGGACGACGCCGTCCGGGCGGACGGGACTGTCCGCCCTCGCGGTCGGATCCGGGACTGGACCGTCTGACTCGGCGGGCGCGGTGTGCAGGACGGTTCCGTCGGGGACGGAGACGGCGCCCCACAGGCGCAGCCGTCTGTCGAGTTCGCGCGGGGAGCGGACGCGGTGGTCCAGGCCGACGGCGACGACCCGGGTCCCGGCGCTCACCGCGCCGGCCCGCCTCAGCGCGCCGAGCCGCTCCGGCCGGGCCGGCAGGTCGATCAGGACCACGTCGTACGGCGCGTTCGCGTCGAGCGGGACGTCCCGATCCGCGGGCGCGTACAGCAGCCGGCTCCCGTCCGGCCCGGCGAGCCCCAGCCCGCCCGCCAGAACCTCGTAGCCGGGAGGCGCCCCGGCCCACGGGTACGCCACCACGTCGTCGACCAGCACCCCGAACGGCCGGCGGGCGGGCAGGCCGGCCGTCCCGGCGCAGGACGCGCACGGACACCCCGGCTCGGGCCAGCCCGCGGCACCGGCGGTCCCGGTGAGAAGAAGCTTCATCGCGCCGAGCGTACAAACCCGGACCGGCCGGGGGCCGCGCCGGGCGGGGCGGCGGGCGGGATGGATCGATCAGCTGCCGGGGCCGGAGTAGGGTTCCAGTGCCGCCGGGGGGTGCGCCGGCGGGCCGGCGGAGAAGGAGTATGGCATGACATGGCGTTGGCGTTATGAGGACGCGCACGGCGGTGAGGTGACGGATCGCCCCTTGCCGCGCGAGGTGTTTCCCAGCCAGGCCGACGCCGAGTCGTGGCTCGGCGAGAACTGGCGTGAGCTGCTCGAGGCGGGCGTCGAACAGGTGTCGCTCCTGGAGGAGGACCGGGTCGAGTATCGGGGGCTGTCGCTGCGCCAGGAGTGACCACGGCGAACCCGAGAACCCCTTGAGCCCCGGGGCTCAAGGGGTTCTCGGCGGTCAGGGGCGCCTGGGCGGGCTCACCGTCTTGGCGGGGTCGCGCTCCGCCATCGAGCCGAGCACGTCGTCGATGCGCTTCAGCACCTCGGCCTCGAGCTTGACGCCCGCGGCCTTGACGTTGTCGTGCACCTGCTCGGGACGGGAGGCGCCGACGATGGCGCTGGAGACGTTCGGGTTCTGCAGCACCCACGCCACGGCCAGCTGCGCCATGGACAGCCCCAGGTCGGCCGCGATCGGCTTGAGCTCCTGGACCTTCGCCAGCACGTCGTCGTTCATGAAACGGGCGATCATGCCGGAGCCGCCGGCCTGGTCGGTCGCCCTGGAGCCCTCGGGCGGAGCCTGGCCGGGCAGGTACTTGCCGGTCAGCACGCCCTGCGCGATCGGCGACCAGACGATCTGGCCGACGCCCTCACGCTCGCACAGCGGCACGATCTCGCTCTCGATGACCCGCCACAGCATCGAGTACTGGGGCTGGTTGGACACGATCCGGTCGAAGCCCATCTGGTCGGCGACCTCCAGCGCCCGGGCGATCTGGGGCGCCGACCACTCGCTCACGCCCACGTACAGGACCTTGCCCTGCCGCACGAGGTCGTCGAAGGTCTTGAGCGTCTCCTCGATCGGGGTCTCGCTGTCGAAGCGGTGTGCCTGGTACAGGTCCACGTAGTCGGTCTGCAGTCGGCGCAGCGAGGCGTGGATGGACTCGGTGATGTGCTTGCGCGACAGGCCGCGGTCGTTGGGGCCCTTGCCGGTGGGCCAGTAGACCTTGGTGAAGATCTCCAGCGACTCCCTGCGGACGCCCTTCAGCGCCCTGCCGAGCACCTCTTCGGCCTTGGTGCCCGCATAGACGTCGGCGGTGTCGAAGGTGGTGATGCCCTCGTCGAGCGCCGCCTGTACGCAGAGTTTGGCGGTGTCCTCCTCGACCTGGGAGCCGTGGGTGAGCCAGTTGCCGTAGCTGATCTCGCTGACCATGAGACCGCTGCGGCCGAGGTGACGGAATTCCATGTGTCCGACTTTATGGCTTGTTCCGAGATGATCGTCATGGAGGGTCGATCACCGGGCGGTAGGGTCGGCGGGTGCTGAAGCTGCTCCGCGTGGCGCTGACCGCCGCCGTCCTGGCCGCGATCGTCGTACGGGTGCGCCGCCGGGCCGCCGCACCCGCGGTCCCCGAGCTCCCGCCCGCCGCGCCGCGCCGCGGCCTGGGGACGGCGGGCGTGCTCGTCGCCGTCCTGGCCGCGGTCCTGGGCGGGCTGGCCTTCCTCGGCGCGTACCAGCGGTCGGCGCCGGGCCCGGCAGAGCCGGGACTGCCGGCCGACCGGCAGTCGCCGGTGCCGGACACCCCCGGCGACGGGACGCTGATCGAGACGGGCGCCACCCCCGTGCCGCGCCCGTCCGGCGGGGCGGTCGACGCAACCGGTCCGGGGCAGGGCACGGCCGTCGCGAAGGCGCCCGGCTGCGACCCGGTGCCGCGCCCCGTCACGGTCCGCCCGCTCGACCCGGACGCCGGCCGGGCCGTGGACCGCCAGTGGCGGCGCGTCGAGCGCTGGCTCAGAACCAACGCCCCCAGGACGTACGAGAAGCTGAAGGGGCCGGGCCGGGCCCGTACGATCGCCGTCGCCGAGTCCCAGATGGGCCTGGACTTCCCCGACGACCTGCGGGCCTCCCTGCTGCGTCACGACGGCGCGCCCTGGCCCGGGCCGACGGGCGGGGTGAGCCTGAGCGTCCGCCAGATCAGGGACGCCTGGCGCCACCTCTGCGCGGACGAGGGCCACCCGTGGTGGACCGGCCGGATGATCCCGTTCAGCGTCCACCAGGGCCACGCGGGCATGGAGTACGCGGCGATCGACCCCGCGAGCGGCGCCGTCACCTTGGACGGCGCGCTCACGGCGCAGGACTACCGCGCCCGGCTGCGGGAGATCGCCGACGCCCTGGAACAGGGGCGTCAGATCGACGGCCGGGCGCCGGAGGTCAGGCGGGGCGTGCTGCGGTGGGTCCGGGCCGGGTGACGCCTACTTCTTGGGCGGCACCGGCTTGCCGCCCGGCAGCAGGGTGGGCGGCGGGAAGCGCAGCTTGCGGATCTGCAGGGCGCGCATCGCGGCGTAGAAGCCCACGCCGCGCACCGGCTCGTTCGGCAGCTTCGCCGCCACCTCGCGCTTGACCTTCCACGAGACGTAGACGGAGGTGAAGACCACGCCCACCATCATCACCGGCCAGCCCACCGCCATGACCGCGGTGAGCACCTGGGCGCGGATGGCGGGAGGCCACGGCACCCAGGTCGTCAGCAGGATCAGCAGCGAGAACGGCAGGAAGTACTGGCTCGGCAGGCGCCGCGAGTCGACCCAGTCGCGCGCGAACTTGCGCGCCGGGCCCTTGTCGCGCGCGGGCAGGTAGCGCTCGTCGCCGGCGAGCATGCCCCGGCGGGCACGATCACGCTCGGCGGCCTGCTTGGCCCGCATCTGCCGATAAGCCTCCTTGCGGTCCTTCGGCGCGCTGACCGGCTGGCGCCGCCTGCTCTCGGCGTCCCGGCGCTTGGGAGTGGGGCGACCCTTGCCCTGGGGCTTAGGATCGTCTACATGGACGGGGGTGTCGTCCACAGATGATGGGGAACGGCGTCGCAACACGTCCTCAACCCTACCTGGACTGCAACTTAGTGACGCCCTCGTGCGTTATGCGTAGGGTAATCCCAAGGCGGCTGCGCTGCACTGGGTGATCACAGCACGACCGAAGAAGGGGACGGCCGACGCGCATGAGCGTGATGAAGAGACTTTCGATGATCTTCAAGTCCAAGGCCAACAAGGCCTTGGACAAGATGGAAGATCCACGCGAGACCCTCGACTACTCCTATCAGCGGCAGCTGGAGTTGCTGCAGAAGGTGCGTCGCGGGGTGGCGGACGTCGCCACTTCTCGCAAGCGTGTGGAGCTGCAGATCAACGGCCTGGAGCAGCAGAGCAAGCGGCTTGAGGAGCAGGGCCGCAAGGCGCTGTCCGTCGGGCGTGAGGACCTGGCCAGGGAGGCGCTGCAGCGCCGCTCCAACCTGCAGGCCCAGATCGGCGACCTCCGGGTCCAGCACGACAACCTGCAGGCCGAGGAGGAGAAGCTGACGACGGCCTCGCAGCGGCTGCAGGCCAAGGTCGACTCCTTCCGCACCAAGAAGGAGACCATCAAGGCGACCTACACCGCCGCCGAGGCGCAGACGCGCATCAACGAGGCCTTCTCCGGCATCTCCGAGGAGATGGGCGACGTCGGCCTGGCGATCCAGCGCGCCGAGGACAAGACGGCCCAGATGCAGGCGCGGGCCGGCGCCATCGACGAGCTGCTCGCCAGCGGCGCGCTCGACGACTACAGCGGCAGCCGCGGCGACGACATCCAGGCCGAGCTCGACCGCATGGGCGGCGGCATGGACGTCGAGCTGGAGCTGGCCAGGATGAAGGCCGAGCTCGGCCAGGGCTCCGCGCCGCAGTCCGCCATCGAGCAGGGCCAGCAGCAGCCTCAGCAGCAACCTCAGCAGGCCCAGCAGCAGCAGCCTCCGCAGCAGCAGACGCAGCAGCTGCGTCAGCCGGGGGAGGGCGCATGATCGTCAGAATCATGGGCGAGGGTCAGATCGAGATCTCGCCGGAGGACATCGCGGTGCTCAACGAGCTCGACAGCGAGCTCGAGGCCGCCATCGACGCGGGCGACGAGAAGGCGTTCCGGGTCAAGCTGCACGCGCTGCTCGACAAGGTACGCCACGTCGGCAAGACCCTTCCGGACGACTCCCTGGAGCCTTCCGAGCTGATCCTTCCCCCCGCGGACGCCTCGATCGAGGAGGTCCGGGAGATGCTGGGAGACCAGGGACTGATCCCGGGCTGAGCCGTGAAGACCAGGTTCGCTCCCGACAGCGGTCTCACCCGCCGCATGGTGGCGACGATGTTCCTGCTCGGCCTGCTCTACGTGGTCTTCGTCGGGGTCCTGATCTCGCTCGGGGCGCAGGCGGTGACCGTGCTGGTGATCGCGGGGGCCCTGCTGTTCGCGCAGTACTTCCTGTCCGACCGCATCGCGCTGTTCGCGATGCACGGCCGGGAGGTGTCGCCGCAGGAGGCCCCCGAGCTCCACGGCATGATCGACCGGCTGTGCGCGATGGCCGACATGCCGAAGCCCAAGGTGGCGATCGCGCAGTCCGACGTCCCCAACGCGTTCGCCACCGGGCGCAACCGCAAGAAGGCCGTCGTCTGCGTGACGACCGGCATCCTGCGCCGGCTGGAGCCGCGCGAGCTCGAAGGGGTGCTGGCCCACGAGCTGTCGCACGTCGCGCACCGCGACGTGGCGGTGATGACGATCGCGTCCTTCCTGGGCATCGTGGCCGGGCTGATGACCCGGTTCGCCCTCTACACCGGGCTCGGCAACCGGCGCGGCAACGGCCAGGGGGGCCTGCCCATCGGGCTGATCATCATGCTCGTCTCGGTCGTGGTGTACGCGATCAGCTTCCTGCTGACCCGGGCCCTGTCGCGCTACCGCGAACTGTCGGCCGACCGGGCCGGCGCGCTTCTCACCCAGCAGCCCTCGGCCCTGTCGAGCGCGCTGGTCAAGATCTCCGGGGACATGGCCAGGATCCCCACCCGCGACCTGCGCGAGGCCGAACCGTTCAACGCGTTCTACTTCGCGCCCGCTCTGGCCAAGGGGGAGACGCTGGCCAACCTGTTCTCCACGCACCCGCCGCTGGAGCGACGGCTGGAACAGCTCGCGAAGATCTCCAACCAACTCGGAAGGGGCTGAGCGTGATGGGTTGGCTCGACGCCATCCTGGGCCGGTCGAAGCCGGTCGAACCCAATCTCGATGCGCTGTTCGCGCTGCCGTCGGCGGCCGTGACGCTGCAGGCGGCGACCGGGCTCACGCCGAACGGCACCGGCTCGGTGTCGTTCCGCGCGGCCGAGGGAGGCGCGTTCGCCACCCTGGAACGCGACGTCAAGGAGCTGCTCGGCGGCCGGGTCGAGGAGTTCACGGACAGCTACGGCTACACCTGGCTGCTGGTGCGCCGCACGCCGGACGAGGTCGGCGACCTGGTCACCGAACTGCACGCGGTCAACTCCTCGCTGGAGGGCGCCGGGTTCGGCCCGTCGCTGCTGTGCTCGCTGGTGTCGTTCTCCGACTCCGACGGCCGCCGGCTGGCCGTGGTCTACCTCTACAAGCGCGGTACGTTCTACCCCTTCGCCCCGCTGTCGGGCCAGCGCCGCGACAACGCTCTGGAGCTGCAGGCGCGCGGCGCGCTGGAGGGCGAGCTGCCGCTGGAGGCGGACCTCTCCCGCTGGTTCCCGGTCTGGGGGGCTCCCGGGCTCTGACCCGCTTTATGCCGGTTTCACCCACGGTGATGTAATAATCACGTGGAGCGAAGGTTGTGCGTGCTGGCCGCGTCCGCGTTCATCGGGGCCGCCGTGCTGTCCAGCGCGTGGGTCACCGGCCAGCTGGCCACGCCGAGAGTCGACAGGGCTCACGGCTACCTCGGTGAGCTGGCGGCCCGTGACCAGCCGTGGACCCGCCTGTTCCGGGCCGGCGACGTGCTGGCGGGGCTGGCCTGCCTGGCCGGGGTGGCCCTGGCCCCCCGGGTGCGCGAGGAGTGGCCGGGCTGGCTCGCTCTGGGCGCGGCCGGTCTGCTCACCGTGCTGGCCGGCCTGTTCCCGATGGACTGCGCCATGATCAGCGATCTGACCTGCGCTCCCGTCTCGCTCGCGCACCGGGCGCACGTCGCCGCCGCCGCGCTGGCCGCGCTCGCCGTGCCGGTCGCCATGGTGGTGCTGAGCGCCCGCTGGCGGGCTCCGATGGCCTGGCTGCTCACCGCGCTGACCGCCGTCGCCGGCGCGCTCACCGTGGCCGCGTCCGTCACGGGACGGTTCGCCGGGCTCACGCAGCGAGGGCTGGCCGCGCTGGTCGCGCTCTGGCTCGTGTACGTGGCCGTCCGGCTGCTCGTGTCGGAGGTGACCGTCCCGCTGCCCGGCCCCCTGCACGTCGTCCGTCAGGGCTCGGGCCCGGCCGTGCTGATCGCCTGCGGCCCCGGCGGCGCGTGGTGCCACTGGGACGCGGTCGCCACAGAGCTGGCGCGTGACCGCCTCGTCATCCGGTTCGACCGCCCGGGGCTCGGGCTGAGTCCCGCGTCCCCCGTACCGCCGACCCTGCGCGGCGAGGCGGCGCGGCTGGCCGCGCTCGCGCCCGCGCACCCCGAGCAGGTGACGGTGGTCGCGCACGCGGAGGCGGCCTGGCACGCCGAGGCGTTCGCCCGGTTGCACCCGCTGCGGGTGGCCGGGCTCGTGCTCGTGGATCCGCCCTGCCTGCCGCCGCCCGGACGCGGGGCCCCGGCGTTCGGACGGGTGCTGGGCGGGTGGCTGCCCGCTCTGGGCGGCACGTGGGGGGCGGCCGCGCTGGCCCGCCTGGCCGGGCCGCTCACGCACCGCCTTATCGCCGGCGGCGCCGACAGGCACCGGCTCTACCGGCGCGGCCGGGTGGTGGCGGCGATCACGGGGGAGTGGCTGGCCCGTCCCGCGATGGGGGCCGAGCTGCGCGAGATCAGGGCCGAGCACGCGATGCCCGTCGTGCCCGTCACGGTGGTGCGCACGCGCTGGATCCGCGCGCGGAGCGAGGCGGGCTGCCCGGAGCGGACGGCCTCCGAGCTGGACGCCCGCCTTGTCCACCTGCCCGCGCAAGGCTCCGGACCCGGGCCCCGGCTGCCGCCGCACGCGCTGCGCGTCATCGCCGACACGGTCTGAGGACGCGAAAGGGTGACGCGGACGCCCGTGAGCCACGAGAATGTCGAGAAGTCATGACGTAAGCCACAAGTGGGGAAAATCGTGCCCGACCTCGCGCCACTGCGCCCAGGTGACCCGGCCTCGGTGGGGGCGTACACGCTGGCCGGGCGGATCGGCGAAGGCGGGCAGGGCCTCGTCTACCTCGCCACCGCCCCCGACGGAGCCAGGGTGGCGGTCAAATTACTCCGCACCGACCTGGCCGGGGACGAGGAGGCGTCGGTACGGTTCGTCCGCGAGGTCGAGCTGGCCCGGCGGGTGGCGCCCTTCTGCACCGCCCAGATGATCGAGACGGGACTGGTCAACGGGCGGCCGTACATCGTCAGCGAGTACATCGACGGCCCCACGCTGTCCGACGTGGTGCGCGTCGAAGGGCCGCGGACCGGCACCACGCTGCACCGGCTGGCGATCGGCACCGTCACCGCGCTGGTCGCCATCCACCAGGCGGGCATCGTGCACCGGGACTTCAAGCCGTCCAACGTGCTGCTGGCCTCCGACGGACCACGGGTGATCGACTTCGGCATCGCCAAGGCGCTCGACCTCACCTCCACGCTCACGGCCAGCGCGATCGGGACGCCGTCGTTCATGGCCCCCGAGCAGCTCAGCGCCGGCAGTCCGGGCCCGGCGACGGACATGTTCGCCTGGGCGTGCACGCTGCTGTTCGCGGCGTCGGGGCAGGCGCCGTTCGGGCAGGACAGCGTTCCCGCCGTGGTCAACCGGATCATGAACACCGAGGCGGACGTCGGCGTCGTCGCCGATCCGGCGCTGCGCGCACTGGTCGCGGACTGCCTCGCCAAGGACCCGGCCCGCCGGCCCACCGCCCAGCAGGCGCTGATGCGCCTCCTGGGGCAGGCCCAGGGCCCCGCCCCGCACCCGATGGGTCCCTACGGCAACGGCGGCGGTCCGGGCGGTTCACCGGGCTTCCCTCCAGGTCAGGGCGTTCCCCCGGGTCCCGGCGCCCCGGGTTTCTCCGCTCCGGACCCGGGGCGCGGCGTCCCACCCCAGGGATTCCCTGGCCCGGGCGCCGGTGGCCCCGGGCCTGGCGCGCCGTCCCCGGGTGCCGGCGGTCCTGGGTCCGGCGCGCCGTCGCCGGGAGGTTCGGGGTTCCCCGGCCCGGGTGCCGGCGGTCCTGGGCCCGGCGTGCCGTCTCCGGGCGGTCCGGGGTTCTCCGGGCCCGGGGGGTTCTCCGGGCCCGCCGGGAGCGCCGCCGCGGGCGGGCCCGACGCGGCGCGGCTGCTGTGGCAGGGGAGCGCCGCCGCGGCCGGTCCCGGGTACGCGCCGTACCCGCCGCCTCCCACGCGGGCGAGCGGCGGGCGCGGGACCGGATGGATCGTGGCGGGAGCCGCCGTGGCCACGGTCGTGCTGCTCGCCGCCGGCGCCTTCGTGGTGAACCGGGTCGCCTCCCTGCCCGGCCCGAGCCCCACCGCCACCCAGGCCGTCACCTCCGGCACGCCGTCCCCGAGCCCGTCCCCGAGCCCGACGCCGACCCCGGTGGAAACTCTCACGGCCACGCCGCCGGCCACGACGGTCCGGCTCCCCGGGACCTCCGTCGAGATCGAGGAGCGGCCCACCGACCCCGTCAAGCTGGCCTCGTACACCGTCGAGAGCGGCAAGAGGCTCTACATCAGGCAGCCCGGCACCGCCCGCTTCGCCCGCGATTCGCGCTACTTCGAGTACGCGCTCGACCACGACGGCACCCGGGCGCTCGGCACCGACGTCGACTACAACGACGACCGCAAGGCGCTGCTGTCGGTCATCGACCACCGCACCGGGAACAGGCGCGCCATCGAGGTCAGCGCCGCCCCGATCTTCCCCACCACGCCCCGCTGGTCGCCCGACGGCAGGCTGGCCCTGGTCACCCTGTACCGGGCCACCGCCTCTGCCAGCGTCGAGTACGGGTACGGCATCGTCGACGTGGACGCCGGCACCGCGCGCACGTACCGGGTCAAGGAGAAGGGCGCGGGGGAGTGGCGGTTCTTCTGGAACTCCAGGGGCGACGAGGTCGGCACCTGGGTGAACGGCGTGATGACCTTCTACGACCTGGAGGGCGGGAAACTGCGCACCGTGCGGGGGGCCGGCGAGCCGGTCTGGGTGGAAGGCGATGACGTCTCACCCGGCGGTGACAGGTTCCTCGCCCACTGCGCGTCCTCGGCCTCGACCATCTGCGCGCATCCCACCGGCGGCGACGGCGAGGCCGAGCGGGTGCCGTTCACCAGCCAGAGGCTGATCGGCTGGTGGGACGACGAGCACCTGGCCGTCTGGCGGGCCAAGGGCGCCGGTTACGAAGCGGTGGTGATCGACCTGTCAGGGAAGGTGCACAGGGTGCTCGCGACCGCCCAGAAGCGGGCGGAGTTCGACAAGATGGCATTCCGATTCAGCAGGGGCACACCCTAGAGGCCGGAGGGTCCTCGTGGACATCACCGTGATCGGAGAGGGCTCGGCCGACGCCGCGCCGGACGTCATGCGCCTGCACGCGGGCGTCGAGGTGCGCGGGCGGTCGGCGGCCGAGGCGTTCGCGGGGGCGCGGGCCGCCGCGGCGCGGCTGGCCGAGGCGCTGCGCGGGGCGGGCGTCGCCGCGCACGACCTGCGCACCACCGAGCTGTCGCTCGGCCCCGAGTACCAGGCGTACCCGAAGGTGTCGGCCTACCGGGCGGCGCAGGGCGTGGAGGCGGTGGTCCGCGACCTGGCGCGGGCCGACCACGTGATCGACACCGTCGCCGGGGTGGGGGAGGAGGCCAGGCTGAACGGGATCGTGTTCGAGGTGTCCGACCCGGACGCCGTCCTGGCGACGGCGAGGCAGGAGGCGTTCCGGCAGGCCGCGGTCAAGGCCGCGCAGTACGCCGGGCTGGCCGGGCGGCCGCTCGGCCGGGTGGTGTCGATCACGGAGGAGCGGCACGGGCCGCCGGTCCCGATGGCGCGGACCATGGCGGCCGAGGCGCACGACACGGTGAGCCCCGGCCGGCAGGCGATCGGCGTCACCGTCCAGGTGGGTTACGCCTTCGGCGACTGAACGGCGCGGGCCGGGCGGCCCGCGCCGGCCGCGTCAGGCCAGGGCCAGCATCCGGTCCAGGGCGACCCGCGCCCAGTGGGCGGTGTCCGCGTCGACCGTGATCCGGTTGACCACCTCGCCGCTCGCGAGCGACTCCAGCGCCCACACCAGGTGCGGAAGGTCGATCCGGTTCATGGTCGAGCAGTAGCAGACCGTGCGGTCCAGGAACGACACGCTCTTGTCGGGGAACATCTGGGCCAGCCGCTTGACCAGGTTGAGCTCGGTGCCGACGGCCCAGGCGGACCCGGCGGGCGCCTCGCGCAGCGTCTTGATGATGTGCTCGGTGGAGCCCACGTGGTCGGCCTTCAGCACGACCTCGTGCCGGCACTCCGGGTGCACCAGCACGTTCACACCCGGGACGCGCCCGCGCACGTCGTCCACCGACTCGGCGGTGAAGCGGCCGTGCACCGAGCAGTGGCCGCGCCACAGGATCATGCGCGCCCGCTCCAGCTGCTCGGCGGTCAGCCCGCCGTTGGGGCGGTGCGGGTTCCAGACCACGCAGTCGTCGAGCGACATGCCCATCTCCAGCACGGCCGTGTTGCGGCCCAGGTGCTGGTCCGGCAGGAAGAGCACCTTCTCACCCTGCTCGAACGCCCAGTCCAGGGCGCGGCGCGCGTTGGACGAGGTGCACACCACGCCGCCGTTGCGCCCGCAGAAGGCCTTGATGTCCGCGCTGGAGTTCATGTACGTGACCGGGACGACGCGGTCGGCCAGCCCGGCGTCCTCCAGCGCCTCCCAGGCCTCCTCGACCTGGTCGAAGGTGGCCATGTCGGCCATCGAGCACCCGGCGGCGAGGTCCGGCAGGATGACCTGCTGCGCGTCGGTGGTCAGGATGTCGGCCGACTCGGCCATGAAGTGCACCCCGCAGAACACGATGTACTCGGCCTGCGGGCGGGCGGCGGCCTGCTGCGCCAGCTTGAACGAGTCGCCGGTCACGTCGGCGAACTGGATCACCTCGTCGCGCTGGTAGTGGTGGCCCAGCACGAACAGGCGGTCGCCGAGCGCCGCCTTCGCCCGGCGGGCGCGTTCGACCAGCCGGGGGTCGGAGGCCGGCGGCAGCTCGCCGGGGCAGTCCACCCCTGTCTCGCTGTGCGGATCGGAGCCCCGGCCGAGCACGAAGAGCGGAAGTCCCGTCTGGGTGGTCATCGCCCTACCCCCTTATCGTCGAACTGACGATTCATCATGACATACCCAGAAGACCGATTTGTCCCCCGGGGGGCGGGCGGGAATGTGTGGCATCCCCCCGATGTTGGTAGCGTCAATAGCAGGACGTCGGAAACAGACCCGGTTAGGGAGTCAGCAGATGACGGTTGAGAGCAGCGAGACCACGGCACAGGGCCTGAACCTGACCGACGCGGCCGCGGCCAAGGTCAAGGGCCTGCTCGAGCAGCAGGGCGAAGAAGGTCTGCAGTTGCGCGTGGCCGTGCAGCCGGGCGGTTGCTCGGGGCTGCGCTACCAGCTCTTCTTCGATGACCGCTCCATGGACGGCGACGTCGTGTCGGACTTCGGCGGCGTGAGCGTGGTGACCGACCGGATGAGCGCTCCCTACCTGATGGGCGCCACCATCGACTTCGTCGACACCATCGAGAAGCAGGGCTTCACCATCGACAACCCGAACGCCACCGGCAGCTGCGCCTGCGGCGACTCGTTCAACTAGTCGATCGCCCGCTGGTTCGGTGCCGCCGGCCCCGTTCCGCCTTTGTGCGGGCGGGGCCTTCGCGTATTCTCGTGGGGCTCAACTGGCTTGCTGACAACGAGGAAGAAGAATCCCGTGCGCATCGCCGTCACCGGCTCCATCGCGACTGACCACCTGATGACCTTTCCCGGCAGTTTCGGCGATCAGCTCATCGCCGAGCAACTCGACCGGGTGTCGCTGTCGTTCCTGGTCGACGACCTGCAGATCCGGCGGGGCGGCTGCGCGGCCAACATCGCCTTCGGCATGGCCTGCCTGGGTTTGAAGCCGCTCCTGGTCGGGGCGGTCGGCAACGACTTCGCCGACTACCGCTCCTGGCTGGAGCGCCACGGCGTCGACTGCGACTCGGTGCACATCTCCGAGACGCAGCACACCGCGCGGTTCCTGTGCACCACCGACGACAACCACAACCAGATCGCCTCCTTCTACACCGGCGCGATGGCCGAGGCCCGGCTGATCGAGCTGAAGCCCGTCGCCGACCGGGTGGGCGGCCTGGACCTGGTGCTCATCGGCCCCAACGACCCCGACGGCATGCTCCGCCACACCGACGAGTGCCGCCACCGCGGCATCCCGTTCGCCGCCGACATCTCCCAGCAGCTCGCCCGCATGGCCGACGAGCAGATCCGCCAGCTGGTCGACGGCGCCGCCTACCTCTTCTCCAACGACTACGAGAAGGGCCTGATCGAGCAGAAGACGGGCTGGTCCGACGAGGAGGTGCTGAGCCGCGTCGGCGTCCGCGTCACCACGCTCGGCCCCAAGGGCGCGGTCATCGACCGCCGGGGCGAGCCGTCGATCCACGTCGCCCCCGCCCCGGAGCGCGGCAAGGCCGACCCGACGGGCGTCGGCGACGCCTTCCGCGCCGGGTTCCTGGCCGGCCTCGCCTGGGGGCTGTCGCTGGAGCGCTGCGGCCAGGTCGGCAACCTCACCGCCACCCACGTGCTGGAGCGCGTCGGCGGCCAGGAGTACGAGCTGGGCCAGAAGGAGTTCCTGGAGCGGTTCACGGCGGCCTACGGCGCCGACGCCGCCGCGGAGATCACCCCGCACCTGCGCTGCTACCACCCGTGACATGACCGCTGACGCCGCGCCCCCGCCGGAGAGGCGGGGGCGCGGTGTCGTTCTCGGGTGTCGTTCTCGGGTGTCGTCCTCAGGGCCGGCTGCCGGCGTAGACCCGGTGCACGAACTCGGCCAGCTTGTCGTCGGGCAGGTGACGGGCCAGGTCGGCTTCGGTGATCATGCCGACCATGCGGTTGTCGCGCATCACCGGCAGCCGCTTGATCTGGTGTTCCTCCATCCGGGCCAGGGCCTCCTCGACCGTGGCGTCGGCCGGCACCCACACCAGCCCCGTCGCCAGGTCGCCGGCCCGCACGCGGGCCGGGTCGTGGCCCAGGGCCACGCACTCCACCACGATGTCGCGGTCGGTGATGATGCCGGTCACCCGGTCGTCCAGGCACACCGGCAGTGCGCCCACCCCGTGCTCCCGCATGAGCTGCGCGGCCCGGTCGAGCGTCTCGTGCGACTGGACGCACTCCACGCCCGGGCTCATCAGATCGCCGGCGGTGTTGGTCATCTCGTCCCCCCTCGAAGAACTGTCTCTTCTCCAGGGGGACTACCCCGTGACGTGCGGCTCAGTAGTTGCGCCGCACGTGGATCGCCCAGCCCCCCTCGGGCAGTTCGTACGAGCCGACGTGGCGGTGGGACTTGAGCCGGCACCAGGCGGGCACGTCGGTGTAGGCCGCGGGATCGTCGGCCAGCACGGCCACCACGGCGTTCAGCGGAACATTGTTGATCTTCTCGGCGAGCATGATGATCGGGATGGGGCACTTCTTCCCCAGCGCGTCGATCGTCAGCACCGGATGAGTGGTCTCGGTCATGCGACTCCTGCGTCCTGGCGGATCCGGGCCACGAGCTCGGGCAGCACGGCGAGAAACCTGTCGACCTCCGCCGCCGAGGCGCCCCTGGGCAGTGACACCCGGACATTCCCATGCGTGAGCACGCCCATCGCTTCCAGAACGTGCGATGGACGAAGCGTACTAGCCGTGCAGGAACTCCCCGACGAGACCGCGAATCCCGCCTTGTCGAGCTCGGTCAGCAGCGCCTCGCCGTCCACGTACAGACAGGAGAACGTGACGATGTGCGGCGCCCGGCCGTCGGGGTCGCCGATCACCTCCACGTCCGGCACCACCTTCGGCACCGTCTCCCTGATCCTGGCGACCAGCGCGGACAGCCTGGAGCGTTCCCGGACGGCGTCGGCCGTCATCGCGCGCAGCGCGGCCGCCGCCGCCACGATGGCCGGCACGTTCTCGAACCCCGGCACCCGCCTGTGCTCGCGCTCGTCCTCCGGCAGGAACGAGCGGAACCGGGTGCCCTTCCTGACCGCCAGCACGCCGACGCCGGGCGGGCCGCCCCACTTGTGCGCGCTGGCCGTCAGCACCGACCAGCCCTCGGGCACCGGCATCCGGCCGGCCGTCTGGGCCGCGTCGACCAGCAGCGGCACCCCGTGGCGGCGGCACGCGGCCGCGGCCTCGGCCACCGGCTGGAGTGTGCCGACCTCGTGGTTGGCCGTCTGCAGGCAGGCCAGGGCGGTGCCGGGACGGGACACCGCCTCGGAGAACGCCGCCAGATCGACCCGTCCCAGCCGGTCGACGCCGACGATCTCGGCGCTGCCGCCGTCGCGTTCGTGCAGGCGGGCGGTGTGCAGCACGCTGGAGTGCTCGACGGCCGAGGTCACCAGGTGACGTCCGGCCCGCCGTCTGCCCTGTAGGGTGCCGAGCAGACCGAGATGCACGGCCTGTGTGCCGGACGAGGTGAACGTCACCTCGTCGGGCCGCGCGCCCAGCGCCTCGGCCACTTCCGTACGGGCCTGCTCCAGCAGCAGGTGGGCACGGCGGGCCTGGTTGTAGAGCCTCGCGGGATCGGCCCAGCCGACGTCGATGGCCGCCAGCAGCGCTTCACGCGCCTGGGGGTGCAGCGGCTCGGTGGAGGCCGCGTCGAAGTACGCCACGGTTCTATGATCCCACTCGCGGCACGCCATGGAGGGGCCGCGCGGAAGGGCGGGGCACTTGCACGCTAATGTGTCTGCAATCAGCTGTGCATCAGGAAATACGAGCGCCCGGGAGAGACTCCCGGGCTTCATCTGTGGGGTAGGCGATCCGTGAGTCCGACCCGCCGTTCGACGCGGCGTCCGTTGGCCCGGCGTAGAGTGCCGCGCGCCGTCGCTTTGGCGTTGCTTGTGTCCTCCGCTGCGGCGTGTGCTGGAGACGTTCCCGAGGCAGAGTGGTCCAACGGGCTGCTGCCGGGCGCGATCACCGAGCAGGGTGAGACCGTCACCGCTCTGTGGAACGGAGCGTGGATCGCCGCGCTCGCCACCGGTGCGGTGGTCATCGGCCTGATCGTGTGGGCCTGCCTCTTCCACACCAGGCGCAGGGCCAAGGCCGAGCTGCCGCCGCAGGTTCGCTACAACCTGCCGATCGAGATGCTCTACACCCTGGTGCCTCTCGTCATGGTGTCGGTGTTCTTCTTCTTCACCGCGCGCGACTCCGAGGAGCTGACCTACGTCTCGGGCGACGCCCCGGTGAAGGTCAAGGTCGAGGCGTTCCAGTGGAGCTGGCGTTTCACCACGACGGTCAACGGCCAGACCACCGAGCCGGTGACCGGCATGCCGGTCAGCGACTACCAGCAGGGTCCGCAGCTCGTGCTGCCGGTCAAGCAGCGGGTGGAGTTCGACCTTGAGACCGACAACGTGATCCACTCCTTCTGGGTGCCCGAGTTCCTGTTCAAGCGGGACGTCATCCCCGGCATCCCCGAGGACAACCCGGGACGCAAGTTCGAGATCACCACCCTTGACGAGCCCGGCGTCTACGCCGGCCGCTGCGCCGAGCTGTGCGGCGTCGACCACAGCCGCATGCTCTTCTCGGTGAAGCTCGTGTCACAGCAGGAGTTCGACCAGTACGTCGCGTCCAACCAGGCGGGGAGTGCCCAGTGACCGCCATCCAAGAGCCCGTCTCCACACCGGTCCGGCCGGTGCGGCGGCCCACCTCCAAGGGCCGCATCATCGCCAAGTGGCTGTCCTCCACGGACCACAAGGTGATCGGCAACCTCTACCTGATCACCGCGTTCATCTTCTTCCTGGTCGGCGGGCTGATGGCCCTGGTCATGCGGGCCGAGCTGGCCCAGCCGGGGCTGCAGTTCACCAGCAACGAGCAGTTCAACCAGCTGTTCACCATGCACGGCACGATCATGCTGCTGATGTTCGCGACGCCGTTGTTCGCGGCCTTCGCGAACGCGATCATGCCGCTGCAGATCGGCGCCCCCGACGTGGCGTTCCCCCGCCTCAACATGGTGAGCTACTGGCTCTTCCTGTTCGGCAGCCTCATCGCGGTCTCGGGCTTCCTCACCCCTGAGGGCGCCGCGGCCTTCGGCTGGTTCGGCTACGCGCCGCTGTCCAACGCGGTCTACTCGCCCGGTATCGGCGGCGACCTGTGGATCATGGGTCTGGCGATGTCGGGTCTGGGCACGATCCTGGGCGCGGTCAACTTCATCACCACGATCATCTGCATGCGGGCGCCGGGCATGACCATGTTCCGGATGCCGATCTTCACCTGGAACATCCTGCTGACCAGCATGCTCGTGCTGATGGCCTTCCCGGTGCTGGCCGCCGCGCTGCTCGCGCTGGAGTCCGACCGCAAGTTCGGCACCCAGATCTTCGCCACCGAGGTCGGCGGGCCGATGCTGTGGCAGCACCTGTTCTGGTTCTTCGGCCATCCCGAGGTCTACATCATCGCGCTGCCGTTCTTCGGCATCATCACGGAGATCCTGCCGGTCTTCAGCCGTAAGCCGATCTTCGGTTACATCGGCCTGGTCGGCGCGACGATCTCCATCGCCGGCCTGTCGATGACCGTGTGGGCGCACCACATGTTCCCGACGGGGCAGGTCCTGCTGCCGTTCTTCTCGTTCATGACGTTCCTCATCGCGGTGCCGACGGGCGTGAAGTTCTTCAACTGGATCGGCACGATGTGGCGCGGCCACCTGTCGTTCGAGTCGCCGATGCTCTACTCGATCGGCTTCCTGGTGACGTTCCTGCTCGGCGGCCTGACCGGTGTCATCCTGGCCTCGCCGCCGCTCGACTTCCACATCAGCGACACCTACTTCGTCGTCGCCCACTTCCACTACGTGGTCTTCGGCACGGTCGTGTTCGCGATGTTCGCCGGGTTCTTCTTCTGGTGGCCCAAGCTCACCGGCAGGATGCTCGACGACCGGCTCGGCAAGCTGCAGTTCTGGCTGCTGTTCATCGGCTTCCACGCCACGTTCCTGGTGCAGCACTGGCTGGGCATGCTCGGCTTCCCGCGCCGCTACGCCGACTACGGGGCCGCTGACGGCTTCACCGACCTCAACATGATCTCGTCGGTGGGCGCGTTCGTGCTCGGGGCCTCGACGCTGCCGTTCTTCTACAACGTCTGGAAGACCTGGCGCACGGCGCCCAAGGTCACCGTCGACGACCCGTGGGGTTACGGCGGCTCGCTCGAGTGGGCGACCTCCTGCCCGCCGCCGCGCCACAACTTCACCAAGCTGCCTCCCATCCGGTCCGAGCGTCCCGCGTTCGACCTCAAGTACCCGCACCTGTCCGCCAAGCCCGCGCCGGAGGTGGAGGCCCGATGAAGGTCCAAGGTTGGCTGTTCCTGCTGTGCGGTCTGTTCTTCGCCGGCGTCACCGTCGCCTACTGGTTCTGGACCAAGGCGGCCACCGGCGTGGGCGAGCCGGTCGGCACCACCGCGATGGCGATCTCGGTCGGCTTCGCGTTCATGATCGGCTACTACCTGATGTTCACCGCGCGGCGCATCGGCGACCAGCCGGAGGACAACAAGCAGGCCGACATCAGCGACGGCGCCGGTGAGATCGGCTTCTTCAGCCCCAGCAGCTGGTGGCCGCTGTTCGTCTGCCTGGCGGCGGCCTTCACCTTCGCCGGGTTCGTCATCGGCCTGTGGATGTTCTTCATCGGGGTGTTCCTGGTGATCATGGCGCTGATCGGCTTCGTGTTCCAGTACTACCGGGGCCACTTCTCGCACTGAGCCTCGTCCAGGAGCGGGCGTCCTTCTTCGAGAGGGGACGCCCGCTTTTTGGTGTTCTTTACTGAAACGCGGATATGGCCAATCGATCACTCAGGGTAATAAGAGAGGTGAATCTGCTCGACTCGGACGGGGGAGTGCGTGTGGCGTATCGATCGTTGGGCCAGGCTCGACGCACGGCCTGGAGCGCGCGCCTGCGCGGGGGCCTGAGCGACGGTCTGAGCAGGGGCCTGAGCAGGGGCCTGAGCAGGGGCTTGCGCAGGGGACTCGGTCTGAGCCTGAGCCTGGGCCTGGCCGTGACGCCGGCGGCGTGCTCGGCTAGCAGCGCCGCGAACGAGGACCGGCAGGCGGCCCCCGACGCCACCGTCGCGATCCAGCCGGCCGACCGGGCGGCCAACGTGCCGACAGACCAGGGAGTCGTCGTGGCGGTCCTCGGCGGCACGCTCAGGAGCGTCACGGTGCGCAGCGAGGACGGGACCCTCGCGGGCGTGCTGAGCACCGACAAGACCCGCTGGCGCAGCACCGCCACCGCCCGCCCGGGAGCCAGGTACACGGTCAGCTCGATCGCCGTCAACGCCGACGGCAAGCAGACCGAGAAGACGAGCACGTTCTCCACCGTGAAGGCGGCCAAGGCCTTCGACGTCCAGAGCATCACGCCCAGCAAGGGCACCACCGGCCTGACGGTCGGCGTCGGCATGCCCATCATGATCGCCTTCGACCAGCCGATCACCGATCGCGTCTCGGTCGAGCGCAACCTGCTCGTCCGTACCTCCAGGCCCGTCGAGGGGGCCTGGCACTGGTTCGACGACCAGCACGTCGACTTCCGGCCGCGTCAGTACTGGCCCGCGCACACCGACGTGCGCGTGGAGGCCAACCTGGCGGGCGTGCATGGCGGCAAGGGCATGTACGGCAAGCGCGACCTGGCGCTGGACTTCCGGGTCGGCCGCTCCCAGATCACCAAGGGCAGCGTCAACGAGCACGTCCTGGTCGTGCGGCGCAACGGCAAGAAGATCCGTGAGATGCCGATGAGCGCCGGCCAGGGCGGCGTCATGAAATATCACACCACTTCGGGCATCCATCTGGCGATGTCCCGCGAGCCCGTCACCGTCATGACCTCGCCCGGAATCGGCCCCGGCCAGGCCGGCTACTACCAGATGACCGTCTACAACACGGTGCGGATCTCCAACAGCGGCGAGTACGTGCACAGCGCGCCCTGGTCGGTGGGCTCACAGGGCAACTCCAACGTCAGCCACGGCTGCGTGAACATCAGCCCCGCCAACGCGGCCTGGTTCATCGAGAACACGCTGATCGGCGACCCCATCGTCATCACGGGCTCACCGCGCCCGCTGGAGCCGACGAACGGCTGGGGTCACTGGCAGGAGAACTGGAAGCAGTGGCTCAAGTGGAGCTCCATCAAGGACGGGCCGACCCTGCCGTTCTCCTGACCCTCGGCCACGGCCGGGCCGCCGCCGCCGGACACCCGCAGACGCCGCCGTCGGGCGCCTTCCACGGGATGGTGGTGCGCGCCCTGCTCGGAGACGGGCCGACCGGCCTCACCCTGGAGCATCCGCTGACACCACATCAGGTGATCATCACGGGAGAGCGAGCGGGTGACGCGTCCGAGCACGAGTACCTCGCGCAGACCGGCCTGCGCAGGTACGGCGTCGACGACCTGGAGCGCGGTTCCGGGCCGGCGGCGTTGCCCGAGGGTCAGGAGGCGATGGAGCCGCTGGTCTTGATCCAGCCTTCGAGGGTGGCCGAGGCCCGGCCGGAGTCGACCGCCTGGGTGGCCCGCGCGTAGGCGTCGATCATGGCTGAGTCGAGGTCGTCGCCGGGGCCGTCGAGCGCGACCAGTGCCGCGGCCGCGTTGAGCAGCACGGCGTCGCGCACCGGCCCGGACTTGCCGCCGAGTGTGTCGTGCACCGCTCGGGCGTTGAAGGCCACGTCGCCGCCGCGCAGGGCGTCCGCCTCGGCCCGGGGGATGCCGAGCACCGCGGGGTCGAACGTGGTCCGGTCGGCGCCGCCGTCGTGGACCACCCACACCGTGGAGGTGGTGGCGATGGTCAGCTCGTCCAGCCCGTCGTCGCCGCGGAAGACCAGGGCGGACACGCCGCGCTCGGCGAAGACCCCGGCCAGCACCGGCAGCATGCGCGGGTCGTACACGCCGATGGCCTGAGCGGTCGGCCGGGCCGGGTTGGTGAGCGGGCCGAGGAAGTTGAAGACGGTGGGGACGCCGATCTCCTTGCGGGTCGGCCCGGCGAAGCGCAGCGCCGGGTGGTAGACCGGGGCGAAGCAGAAGGCGATGCCGGCCTCGGTGGCCACCCGGGCGGTCTGCTCCGGGGTCAGGTCGAGACGGATGCCGAGGTGCTCCAGCACGTCGGCGGCGCCGCACGAGGAGGAGGCGGCGCGGTTGCCGTGCTTGACGACGCGGGCGCCGGCGGCCGCGGTCACGATGGCGGCCATGGTGGAGACGTTCACGGTGTGGGCGCGGTCGCCGCCGGTGCCGACCACGTCGACGATCGGGCCCTCGACGTGCAGGGGAGTCGCGAGGTCGAGCATCGTGCGGGCCAGGCCGGTCACCTCGGCCACCGTCTCGCCCTTGGCGCGCAGGGCGACGACGAAGGCGGAGATCTGGGCGGGCGTGGCGGAGCCGGACATGATCTCCCGCATCGCCCAGGCCGTCTCGTCGGCCGTGAGGTGCTCCCCGGACAGGAGCGCGGAGAGGATCGCCGGCCAGGTCGTCCGCGAATCCACGTCAGGCACCTACTTAGCGTTGAGTCGGCTGGAGGAGCGGCGGCGCATCAGGTCGGCGACGGTCTCGGCCAGCACGAGGGGCTCCAGGGGCTGGGACACCACGGCGTCGGCCTTGGACCAGTCGGCCAGCCACCGGTCGTCGCGCCGGGCGATGATGAGGCAGATCGGCGGGCAGTCGTAGACCTCGTCCTTGGCCTGGCGGCTGATGCCCATGCCGCCGGCGGGCTGGGTCTCGCCGTCGAGCACGGCGACGTCGATCTCGCCGGAGCCGAGCCACTGGTGGACCTTGGGCTCGGTGGCGCACTCCACGATCTCGACGAAGGGCACGTCCGCGGCCGGTCGCCGGCCGATGGCCAGCTTCACCTCCTGCCGGGTGGCGGCGTCGTCGCTGTAGACGAGGACCTTCATCGTGTCGTCGGTGCTCACGGTCGCACTCACTATCGGTCGAAGCGGTAGGGTCACCTGGGATCGTACCGTTGGCGTGGCGTGCGAACCCAGGCCAGCACCCCTGGTGGGTGTTATGTCCTGATTATCTCAGGTGGGATGCCTGCTTGTACCCGCTAACGGGGGGTCGTGCGCCGGACCGACCACAGGAGCCGCAATAATGGCGCCGTGGCGACAGCATCCGCAATTACTTCGACGACGACAGGTCAGGCGTACCGCAGACCAAACCTGGTCAGTGTGGGTACGATCGTCTGGCTGTCCTCTGAGCTCATGTTCTTCGCGGCGCTGTTCGCGATGTACTTCACCATCCGGTCGGTGAGCGTGGGCCAAGGCATCGATTGGGGGCCCGCCTACACCCAGGCGGGCGCCTCGACCGAGGGTCTGGCTCACCTGAACATCCCGTTCGCGACGGTCAACACGATCATCCTGGTACTGTCCAGCGTGACGTGCCAGCTCGGCGTGTGGGCCGCGGAAAAGGGGCAAGTCAGCAAGCTCAGGTTCTGGTACTTCGTCAGCTTCCTCATGGGCTCGGTCTTCATCGCCGGCCAGCTGTACGAGTACATGGAGCTGGCAAACGAGGGCGCGACCTTGTCCGCCAACCCCTACACGTCGGTGTTCTACCTCACGACGGGCTTCCACGGCCTGCACGTGACCGGTGGACTGATCGCGTTCCTGTTCATGCTGGGACGTACGTACGCCGCGAAGCGCTTCACGCATGAGCAGGCCACCAGCGCCATCGTCGTGTCCTACTACTGGCACTTCGTCGACGTCGTCTGGATCGGTCTTTTCGCGACCATCTACATCATTCGGTAAGGAACGGGATCTCTGTGGTTAGGATCACCGCTTGGCGGCGGCATCCCCTCGCGAGATACGCCGTCCTGATTTTGGCGTTGGCGCTGGTCGGGACGGCATATGCCACCTTCGTGCAGGTGAGCAGGCCCGCTGACGCGGCGCTCGCGTCGGGTAAGGCTGACGACGTGGCCAGAGGCAAGAGCCTCTTCCAGGCCCACTGCGCCAGCTGCCACGGGCTCAACGCCCAGGGCACCTCTACGGGGCCCACGCTCATCGGCGTCGGCGCCGCGGCCGTCGACTTCCAGATGAGCACCGGCCGGATGCCCGCGGCCGATCCGGGAGCCCAGGTGCCGCGCAAGCCGCTGCCCTCGTGGGTCGACAGCAACAGCATCAGCGACATCGCGGCCTACGTGCAGTCGCTCGGCGGCGGTCCCACCGTGCCGTCCGGCGAGCAGGTCGACCCCGCGCTGGGCGACGCCGCCAAGGGCGGTGAGCTGTTCCGCGCCAACTGCATCCAGTGTCACAACTGGGCGGGCGCCGGCGGCGCTCTGACGCGCGGCAAGTACGCCCCCAACTTGAACGAGTCTTCTCCCACCCAGATCTACGAGGCGATGGTCACGGGCCCGCAGGCGATGCCCGTCTTCAACGACACGACGATCACGCCCGAAGAGAAGCGCAACATGATCGCCTACATCGTCCAGGTGCGCGAGCAGAGGGACCCCGGAGGCTTCGGCCTCGGGCGCATCGGCCCGGTCACCGAAGGACTCGTAGCATGGATCGTAGGCATCCTGGCCCTGGTCCTCGCCGCCATCTGGATCACCGCGAAGAAGCGACAGAAGTCATGACTGACAACGAGCACGAGATCGAGCAGCCGGACGATCGCGTCCCCAAGCGCGTGATCGGCACCCCCCCACCGGGCACCTCGATGCTCGGCGAGGCGGAGGCGCGCGACGCCGGCGTCACCGGGGGCGAGACCCCCGGCATCACGCTGCAGGACGAGCAGAAGGCGCGCCGGGCCGAGAAGCTCGTGGCCCTCTGCTTCCTGATCACGTTCCTGGCGGGGATCGCCTTCCTCGTCTCCTACGTGGTCTTCCAGGTGGGCGACCCCGACGCGACCGGCACGTCCAACCTGGCCCTCGGCAGCTCCCTCACCGTGGCGGTGCTGGCCATGGCCGTCGGCATCGTCGTCTGGGTCCGCCAG
This sequence comes from Nonomuraea sp. CA-218870, assembly GCF_050936535.1. Taxonomy (NCBI): domain Bacteria; kingdom Bacillati; phylum Actinomycetota; class Actinomycetes; order Streptosporangiales; family Streptosporangiaceae; genus Nonomuraea; species Nonomuraea sp. CA-218870. The sequence goes on from NZ_JBNJMN010000001.1 coordinate 3,302,073, forward strand.
ATCATGCCGAAGTACGCCCTGGTCCAGGAGCGCCACGAGATGGTCTCCGGCGGGGACGCCCGCGAGGTCGTGGCCGACACCTTCGTCGAGGGCGCCAACGAGAGCGGCTTCGTCAAGGGCAAGATGATGCGCCGCACGCTCCTGCTGGCGGCGGCGCCGCTCGGCCTGATCCCGCTGATCATGCTGCGCGACCTCGACAACACCAAGATGAAGGCCACCAACTTCAACAAGTTGCTGCGCCACACCGTCTGGGGCGAGAAGACCGAGGACGGCAGGCCGCTGCGCCTGGTCGTCGAGGGCACCGGCCAGCCGATCAGGGCGGCCGACTTCAACTCTCCCGGCGGCATCATGTCGATCGTGCCCGAAGGCTACGAGCACGACATGAACGTGCTCGCCAAGGCCACACTGATCCTGATCAAGTTCCGGCCCGAGGAGCTGAAGTCGGGCGTCAACAAGAACTGGACGCACGACGGCATCGTGGCCTACTCGAAGATCTGCACGCACGTCGGCTGCCCCGCGGCCCTGTACGAGCAGACGACCCACCACATCCTGTGCCCGTGCCACCAGTCGACGTTCGACGCCGCCGACGGCGCCAAGGTCATCTTCGGCCCGGCGGCCCGGCCGCTGCCGCAGCTGCCGATCACCGTCGACAACGAGGGCTACCTCGTCGCGGCCGGCGACTTCCCGGTCCCGGTCGGTCCCAGCTACTGGGAGCGCGGTGACGCCGAGGCCGAGGCCAGGGCCAAGGGAGGCCAGGCATGAGCGAGCTGACAACCGTTCCCAAGGCGATCGGCGGGCCGTCCAACTGGCTCGACGAGCGGCTGGGCGGGGCCAACTTCCTCAAGCGCAACTTGCGCAAGATCTTCCCCGACCACTGGTCGTTCCTGCTCGGGGAGATCGCCCTCTACTCGTTCATCATCCTGCTGCTGACCGGCACGTTCCTGACGTTCTGGTTCCAGCCCAGCATGGAGCACGTGATCTACAACGGCTCCTACGCGCCGCTGCAGGGCGTGGGGATGTCCGCGGCCTACGCGTCGTCGCTGGAGATCAGCTTCGACGTCCGCGGAGGTCTGCTCATCCGGCAGATGCACCACTGGGCGGCCCTGCTGTTCGTCGCGGGCATGATGGCCCACATGCTGCGGGTGTTCTTCACCGGCGCCTACCGCAAGCCGCGTGAGATCAACTGGATCATCGGCATCCTGCTGCTGACCCTGGCCCTGGCCGAGGGCCTCACCGGTTACTCGCTGCCGGACGACCTGCTCTCCGGCGCGGGTCTGCGGATCACCGAGGGCGTGGCCATCTCGCTGCCGCTGGTGGGCACGTACATCACGTTCTTCCTGTTCGGCGGGGAGTACCCGGGCACGGACATCATCGCCCGGTTCTACTCGCTGCACATCCTGCTCATCCCCGGCATCCTGCTGGCGCTGATCTCCGCCCACATGGTGCTCATGTGGGTGCAGAAGCACACCCAGATGGCGGGCAAGGGACGGACCAACCAGAACGTGGTGGGCGCGCCGTTCTACCCGGCGTTCATGGCCAAGGCGGGCGCCTACTTCCTGTTCACGCTCGGCGTGATCGCCGGTCTGGCGACGTTCGCCCAGATCAACCCGATCTGGATCTACGGTCCCTACACCCCGGCCGACATCTCCGCGGGATCACAGCCCGACTGGTACATGGGCTTCCTGGAAGGCTCGCTGCGCATCATGCCGGCCTGGGAGATCAACATGTTCGGCACGGCCCACGCGGGCACGCTGCCGCTCAGTGTGATCATTCCGGCGCTGGTGCCGCTGGGCATCGTCATGACCGGGCTGGCGCTCTATCCGTTCCTGGAACGCTGGATCACCGGCGACAACCGCGAGCACCACATCGCGGAGCGCCCGCGCAACAACCCGCACCGCACCTCGATCGGCATGGCGGGCATCTCGTTCTACGGCGTGCTCTGGCTGCTGGGGGCGAACGACGAGATCTCGGCGTTCTTCCACATCAACCTCAACTGGACCACGTACGCCGGTCGCGTGCTGGTGTTCGCCGCCCCGGTGCTGGCGTACATCATCACCTACCGGATCTGCCTGGGCCTGCAGCGCTCGGACGCCGAGGTGCTCAGCCACGGCGTGGAGTCGGGTGTCATCAAGCGGCTGCCGCACGGTGAGTTCATCGAGGTCCACACGCCTCCGGCGGACGACATCGAGGCCCACGTGCGGGGCAAGCAGGCGGTGCCGATGCTGCCGGTGGCCGAGGACCCGTCCGGCATCCCGCCGAAGGGCATGCGCGGCCCGATCGGCAAGCTGCGCGCCCGCATGTCCAAGGCGTACGGCGGCGAGAAGATCCCCCTCGAGTCCGGCCACGGCCACGAGGAGGACGAGCACGCCGCGATCGGTCCCGGCGAGGACCACACGGTGTCGCGCTAGCAAGCGGTTTCGAAGGGCCCGGACGCCTCGTCCGGGCCCTTCGGCCTTTCCGGCCGTGCGTCGGATGAGAGGACCGCCGTGGCAAAGGGCGGATGCCGGGTGCCCGGCGCGGCAGCAGGACGCGCCGCCGGTCAGCCGGGTGCGGTGCCTCGGGCGAACGCCGGTGAGGCGCTCATCCCTCCGTCAGTCGGCGTACGGGAAGCCGATGGAGAAGGCCGCGTCCAGGTCGTGCTTGGAGTAGGCGCGGAAGGCGATGTGGGTCTCGGTGTTGAGCACGCCGGGCACCTTGTTGATGCGTCCGGGGATGACCTCGGCGATCTGCTCGTACTCGGCCACGCGCACCATGGCCAGCAGGTCGTAGTCGCCGGTGATGGAGTAGACCTCGCTGACGCCGTCGATCTCGGCGATCGTCTCGGCGACCTCCGGGATGCGGTCGACCTCGGCGTTGATGTGAACGATAGCCGTGACCATGACGCCCACTGTAGCGAATCAGCGCAGAGGCCGCCCTTCGCGGTGGCGGACGCGGTCGAATCCCTGGTAGGCCAGGTCGATGCGGGCCTTGTGGCGGGCGGCGCCGTGGGCGGGCAGGCTCCACTCGCCGTCGACCTCGACCAGCCGCACCCCGGGAGACTCCAGCCAGCGCAGGATGCACTCGGTCTCCTCGGCGCTGGCGGCGTGGACCGGGCCGGGGCCGGGGATGACGGCCTCGGCCGCGGTGGACAGCGATTCGACGAACGGGGTGGGGTGGGCGCCGCGCGGCATGACCCCGGCCGCGGCGAGACGGCCGTAGCGGATCACGTGGATGTCCCAGCCGCCGTCGAAGGCGGGGCTGGCCGCCACCAGGTGGGGGATGCGGGTGACGGAGGACAGCCGCTGCATGCGGGCGGCGGTGCGGACGAACGCCGCCAGCCGGTCGCGGTCGACGGACGCCTCCTCGTAGCGCTGCTCGACCGACAGCCGCTCCATCCGGGCCGAGACCGCGGAGAAGACGGGGGAGGCGTCGAGCGTCATCGCCCGCCGCGCCGCCTCGGCATGGGTGAGGTAGTCGGCCTGGCTCTGCTTGCCCTCGCAGGGGGCGCCGCAGCGGCCCATCTCGTGCAGGACGCACGCGGCGCGGCGGGTGCGCAGGCTGATCGGCTGGGTGCACTGGCGCAGCGGCACCGCCTCGTGCAGGGCGTTGCGGGCGTCGTCGGCCAGGCGGGTGCTGGAGAAGGGGCCGAGGTAGGCGGCGCCGTCGTCCTTCACCTCGCGCACGATCGACAGGCGCGGGAACGGCTCCTGGGTCAGCTTGAGCCAGACGACCTTCTCGGGGAACCGGGACCTGCGGTTGTAGCGGGGCTTGGCGCCGCCGATCAGGCGCAGCTCGCGCACCTCCGCCTCCAGGGCGGTCGCGCACACGATGTGGCGGACCCGCTCGGCGATGCCGATCATCTCGCGGATGCGCGGCCGGGTCTCGCCGGCGGTGAAGTAGGAGCGTACGCGGTTGCGCAGGTTGGTGCTCTTGCCGATGTAGAGGATCTCGCCGCGCTCGTCCTCGAAGAAGTAGACGCCCGGGGCGTGCGGCACCGACTCGGCGAGGTGGCGCTTGCGCTGCTGCTCGGGCGTGGGGGCGCGGACGAACGACTTGAGCTCCTCCAGCGTGTGGACCTGGAAGGAACCGGCCCGCTCGATGAGCCCGTGGAGCACGTCGACGGTGGCCCTGGCGTCCTGGAGCGCGCGGTGGCACGGCTCGGTGGCGGCGCGGAAGAACCGGGCCAGCGTGGACAGCTTGCTGTTGGGCGTCTCGTCGCGGGTGAGCACCCGCCGGGCCAGGTCGACGGTGTCGACCACCGGGTTGGCCGGCGGGGGATAGCCGTGGGAGGCGCAGGCGGCCTTGAGGAAGCGCGTGTCGAAGCCCGCGTTGTGGGCGACGAGCGTGGCCCCCCTGATGAACTCCAGGAAGCTCGGCAGCACGGCCTCGACGCGCGGGGCCGCCATGACCATCGCGTCGGTGATGCCCGTCAGCACCGAGATGAACGGCGGGATCGGCCCACCGGGGTCGACCAGGGTGGAGAACTCGCCCAGCACCTCGCCCGCCCGCACCTTCACCGCGCCGATCTCGGTGATCTTGTCGTCGGCCGGTGATCCGCCGGTGGTCTCGAGGTCGAACACCACGAACGTGACCTCGCTCAGCGGGGTGCCGAGCTCGTCGAGAGTGCCTTGTACGGGATCCACGATCCAAGACCATAGAGAGGGCGACCGACAGTTGCGTCACCGACCGAATAACTATTCGGCTTGATCCTTCGTTACCCTTCCTTTGTGTCCGGGGAACGACTGGCCAACCGCTACCTTCTGCTGCGACCGCTCGGCAGCGGCGGCATGGGGCGGGTCTGGCTGGCCAGGGACGAGATGCTCGACCGCGAGGTGGCGGTCAAGGAGCTGACGCTGCCCGAAGGGCTGCCGCCCCACGACCGCGCCGAGCTCATCGCCAGGGCCGCGCGCGAGGCGCAGGCGACCGCCCAGCTCCGCCACCCGGGCATCGTGGCCCTGCACGACGTGGTCGTCGAGCACGACCGGCCGTGGCTGGTGATGGAGCTGCTGCGCGGCCGTACCCTCGGCGACGCGGTCCGCGAGCACGGGCCGATGCCGCAGGAGTACGCGGCCAGGATCGGCGCGGAGATGCTCGACGCGCTGGCCGCGGCGCACGCCCGAGGCCTGCAGCACCGCGACGTCAAGCCGGGCAACGTCTTCCTGACCGACAGCGGCAGGGCGGTGCTCACCGACTTCGGCATCGCCCGCCAGGAGGGCCAGTCGACGCTGACCGAGCAGGGCTTGATGATCGGCTCGCCCGGCTTCATCGCGCCCGAGCGGCTGGAGGGCGGCCCCGGCGGTCCGGCCAGCGACGTGTGGTCGCTCGGCGCGACCCTGTTCGTCGCGGTGACCGGCGGTCCCGCCTACGACGGCACGGCGGCCCAGCGCATCCGCGCGACGCTCACGCAGCCGGTGCCGCACGCGCCGGGCCCGCTCGGCCCGGTGATCGCCGCGATGATGGCGCCCGACCCCGCCGCCCGGCCGCCCGCGCCGCACCTGGCCCAGGCGCTGCGCCAGGCCGCGTCCGGGCAGCAGCCGCACCTGGTCACCCACCACGACGTGACGGCCACCGGCCAGGCCGGCCAGACAGGCCAGGCGGGCAAGCGCGGCAGGCCGCTGGTGCTGGTGGCCGTGGCCGCGGTCGCCGCCCTGGTGGTCGCAGCCGCCACGACGGCCGTCCTGATGATGCGCGATCGCGTCGCGGGCGGCGTCCCGGAGGCGTTCACGGCGCCGATGGACGTCTGCTCGCTGCTGGACGACGAGGAGGTCGGCCTCTACCTGCGCACGCAGCGGCTGCCCAAGCCGGCTCCCGGCTCCGACGAGGTCGGCCCGCGCTGCCAGTGGCCGATCCAGAGCACGGGGGTCGAGGTCCAGCTGCAGAAGGACTCCGACACCCGCGACCCGTGGACGATGACCCCCGAGGCGGCCCGTGCGCTGTTCGCCAACCAGCAGCGCTGGTGGAGCCGGCACGACAAGCTCGACTGGACGTGGCCGGAGATCGGCGCCGACGGCAGCCTCCCGGTGACCCGCACCGCCGTACGGAAGATCGACGGCGTCGGCGAGGAGGCGTTCGCGTTCGAGCTGAAGGGCAGGACCGGCCGACTCCACACCGCCCTGGTCTACTACCGGCTGTCCAACCTGGTGGTCTTCGTCGGCTACACGGCGCTGTCGGAGCGGCTCGGCGACGAGGACATCAAGCAGACGGCGCTGAAGGCCGCCAAGGCCACCGAGCAGGCGTTGCGCCGTGCGGGGTGACGCCTACCTGCTGGCCCGCCGCTACCACCTGCTGGAGCGGCTCGGCGAGGGCGGCGCCGGCACGGTGTGGCGGGCCCGCGACACGGTGCTCAACCGCGAGGTCGCGGTCAAGCAGGTGCGGGTGCCGCCCCAGCTCACGCCGGGCCAGCGGGCCCGGTTCGCCGACCGGGCGATCCACGAGGCGCGGACCGCCGGCCGGCTGCGCGACCCGGCCATCGTCATGATCCACGACGTGGTGCTCGAAGGCGACCAGCCGTGGATCATCATGGACCTGGTCACCGGCCGCTCCCTGGAGCAGGCGATCAGGGAGTACGGCCCGCTGCCGCCCGAGAGCGTGGCCCGCATCGGCCTGAGCGTGCTGTCCGCCCTGCGGGTGGCCCACTCGCACGGCATGGTCCACCAGGACGTCAAACCGGGCAACATCCTCCTCGACGCCGACGGCTCGGCCATGCTCACCGACTTCGGCATCGCGGTCACCATGGGGGTGAGGGGCGACCACTACGGCAGCGCCGGCTCGCCCGGCTACATGGCGCCGGAGCGGCTCAACGACGAGCCGTCCGGACCGGCCTCCGACCTGTGGTCGCTCGGCGCCAGCCTCTACACGGCGGTGGAGGGCAGGCCGCCCTTCGAACGTCCCAACCCGGCCGCGCTGGCCGCCGCCGTGCTGCTGCACGACCCCACGCCCCCCGCCAGGGCGGGGCGCGAGCTCGGCGGGCTGCTGACGGCCATGCTCGCCAAGGACCCTGCCGCGCGTCCCACCGCCGGTCAGGTCCACCAGGCGCTGGAACGCGTCGCCTCGGGTCACGTCAGGGCGGCGTCAGGGCGACGCGCGTGGTGGCCGGCGCTGCTGGTCGCCGCGGCCGTGCTGCTGGGCGCGGGCGGCTGGTACGGGTGGACGGCGCTCAACCGGGGCGAGCCGGGCCGCTACGCGACAGCCCCCGACCCGTGCCGCCTGCTCACCGACGCCCAGGCGGAAGAAGTGCTGGGAGGGGCCACCAGGCCGGAGCGCAGCCGCGAGGGGGAGTGCCAGTGGCTCCTGCGGCTGGGCTCGCAGATGAGAAGCAAGCTCACCGTACGCGTCTGGACCGAACGGCCCGACGGCTCGCGCGGGGGCCCGGAAGTGGCGGCCCGCCGGTTCGACCTGGAGCGCACCGGCCGGCAGGCCGCCGCGGGCTCGGTCTTCCGCGAGCAGGTCGGCGAGGTGCGCGACGTCCCGGGCGTGGGGGAGGCCGCGTTCGTGCAGACCCGCTTCGAGTACTACATCACCTCGCGCTCGTCCGGCCGCGCGGACACCAGGGTGCTGCTGCGTGACAGCAACCTGATAGCTGAGGTGGTCTGGCACCGGGCGGACGTCACCGCCGCCCTGGCCGCCGACGAGAAGAACGCCGTCACCGCCACCGCGATGGTCTCGGGAGCGTTGCGAGGGTGAGGCATTCAAGCGGCCTGCAACCGGGATAACTACCATGTTTTCCCGCAAGTCACGGCCAATCCCAGGAGTCATCGGTGCATTTCGGTAGCGAGAACGAGCCGCCGGCGTTCCCTCCCTCCGCACCCGGTGGACCCCACCCGCCTCAGCCCTCCCCGACGCGACGGATGCAACCGCCGTTCCCTGCACACCCGGGCCCGGGCGGCCCGGCAGGCCCGCATGGTCCGGCAGGGCCATATGGTCCGGTGAGTTCGCACGGTCCGGGGGGTCCCGGTCATTACGGCGGTCCCGGTGGTCCCGGTGGTCCCGGTCCTGGTGGTTCCGGTCCCCTGGGGCCGGGTGGTCCGATGGGGCCGCAGGGGCAGAGTGGTGCGAACGGGCCGTCCGGCGGTCCTCCAGGACCGTCGCGTCCGCCCAGGCGGCGCGGGTGGCTGCTGCCGGCGCTCGCCGCCGGCGCCGTCGTGCTGGTGGGCGGCGGCGCGGGCGGCTATCTGGTGTACGGGCAGCTCGCGGGCGACCCCGGCCCCGCGGTCCCGGCGCAGCGGCAGACCGGCCCCGCCGCCTCCGACGCCGGGGCCGATCCGGCGCCCGGCCCTGACGCCTGCGCGATGCTGCCTCCCGAGGAGGCCGACAGGCTGGTGCCCGGGGCGACCGTGGTCAAGGGCTCGCAGGAGCGCGAGACGGCCGTCATGTTCACGTGCAACCTGGTGAACCAGCGCATCTCGTACGGGGAGTTCTGGCGCAACCGCGAGATCGACATCAAGATCAACCAGCACTTGGGCGACGGCGCGAAGACCGGCAGGACCATGGCCCAGACCTCCTACGAGTTCGAGTACGGCAGCGCCAAGTACCGCGAGACCGCCAAGCCCACCCCCCGCAAGGGCGAGAAGGAGTACGTCTCCCCGGTCAAGGACGTCCCCGGCGTCGGTGACGGGGCCTACGCCCAGTACACCTGGCGCCGGTCCGGCGAGATGCTGTGGTACTCGTACGGCCAGGCCTTCGCCCGCGTCCACGACATGACGATCGAGGTCAAGTACCAGGCCGGCCAGCAGCGCAAGGACGCCGAGGTCCTGAGCAGCAAGACCACCCAGTCGATCACCGAGGAGAACGCGATCCGCGAGGTGACCGGCCTGGTCGAGCACGTCGCCAAGGGCGTGGCCGACTGGAAGGCCAGGCATCCGAACGTGGTCGCCCAGCCGTACCCGACGACCACGAGCGCCCCTGAAGCCACCCCGACCCCGTCGCCCACGCAGCTGCGGATCTTCCCCGCGGCGTGCGAGTCGATCACCCCGGACGCCACCGAGCTGGTGCCGCGGCCGGTGACCCGGGCCCGTGGCGTCGAGGTGGGCAACGACACCCAGACGGAGTGCCGCTGGCTCAACCTGGACGTGCCGGGCGTAGCGGGCAAGACCCGGGTCCGCAGCGTCCTCATCACCGTGCACGGCTTCACCAACCGGGCGGGCGTGGCCGACAAGACCGCGGCCGGCTCCTTCTACGCGACCCGGCGCGGCCAGAGCAACGGCACCGAGCACTCGACGATCGGCGGGATCGTGTTCGGCGCCGTCCGCGACATCAAGGGGCTCGGCGAGGCCGCCTACGGCAGCTACGTCCAGACGCGGCAGGGGGACGTGCACGCCGGCAGCGCCAGCGTGATGGTGCGGCAGGGTTCGCTGGTGGTGGTCGTCGACTACGCGGGCGCCGAGCGGCCCAAGGGCAAGCCCGCCGACGCGCCGGAGGTGGAGATGCTCCCCGAGAAGGAGGCCCGCGAGGGCGCGCTGAAGATGGCCAGGGCGTTCCTGGCCGCGCTGGCGGAGAAGCCGATCGGCAGCTAGGCCGGGGTGTCGCGCAGGCGCTCCACCCGGATGCCGCGCAGCAGCAGCTCGGAGACGAGCAGCGCGCACAGCAGCGTGGCCGCCAGCGCGCCGCCGGTGACGAGCGCCACAGGCAGCGCCGCGACCTCGTGCGGCAGCGGCGGCGTGACCACCGGCTCGGCGAACTGCGGGATGCGGCCCAGCGCCGCCTCGGCGGCCAGCAGCCCGGCAAGCAGCCCGGCGAGCGTGCCGGCCAGCACCGTGATCGCCTGCTCCAGCAGCAGCGCCACCCGCAGCGCCGGCACCTTCGCGCCCGCGGCCTCCAGCGCGGCCAGCTCGTAGCCGCGCCGCCGCGCCGCCGTGTGCAGGGCCAGCACGGTCCTGCCGAGCGCGAGCACGGCCGCGGCCAGTGCCGACACCAGCAGCAGCATGAGCGCGAGCCCCGGCCCCTCGGCGGCGTACCCGGCCGCGAGGTCCTCCTGGCGCACCGTGGACACCACTCTCAGCCCTTCCCTGGTCAGCGCCGCCTCCAGCGCCGCGGTGCCGGCCTGCCGGGTCCACACCTGGAACTCGGCCTTCTCGTGCACGCCGTACGCGATGCTGTCGGCCTGTTCGAGGTCCATCAGGACGCCCGTGCCGGTGATGCCCGGCGCGGCGGCCGCGACGACCGCCGGCCGGACACGGTGGGTGAAGGCGCTGTCCAGCCCCGGCATCGCCCGGGCACCCACCTCGCCGACCACGATCGCCGCGGGCTCCTGATCGTAGGTGGCCGGGCGCAGCGCGTGGACGCCCGTGTCGGACACGCCGAAGCTGCCGTCCGTGCGGCGCGGGTCCTGGTCCACCCGCCAGGCGGGCATCGGCACCTGCCGCCAGGCGCCGTCCCTCAGCACCTCCATGCCCTCCACCCGCGCCTCGACGAAGGCGCCACCCTCCACGCTGCCCAGGGCGGTCAGTTCGGCGTGGATCCTGCGCAGCTCGCAGGGCACCTGGCGGCAGGGCAGGGGCAGGTTCCACTCGTACGCGCCGCCGGTGCCGTGCAGCTTGCCCATGGTGATCGGGATCGGGCCCACCCTGCCGGTGACCCGGAAGGCGACCTTGATCTGCGCCTCCCAGCCTTCGGCCGGCTGGCTGTGAGTCAGCCGCAGCCGGAGCCGTTCGCCGCGCAGCCACACCCGGGCGGCGTCGGGGCCCGGCAGCGCGGCCATCGCCTCGGCCAGGTCCTTGCCGCCCGCCAGCGCCGGATCCCAGTGCGCCACCCGCGCCAGCCGTTCGGGGTCGGAGACCACGAGCTGCGGCGTGCCGGACACCTTGATCACCGGTGCGGCGAGGCCGCCGCCGGGGTCGGCTGCCCGGACCGCGGCGGTCAGCTTGTCCGGTTCGACCGGCTCGACGGTGATGGCGGCGGGGGCGCCGTTGTGGAAGGCCGCCACCCGCGCGTAGTCGTCGCTCGTCGCCGTCCACGCCGCCACGGCGAACGTGGCCAGCCCGAAGGCGGTGCCCAGGACGATCACGCTGCCCGCCGTCACGGGACCCCTGGCCACCTGGCGCAGCGCCAGGAAAGGCCCCAGCCCGCCGCGCCGCCGGGTGAGGCCGAACAGCCATCCGCTCACCACCGGCAGGGCACGGCTGGCCAGCAGCGCCACGCCGAGCGCCATCAGCCCGGGCACGGCCAGCGCGCTGACGCTCTCGCCGGAGGCGTCGGCGATGACCCCGGCCGCCAGCAGCTCCGTCAGGCCCAGCGCCGTCACGGCCAGCACCACCGCGTCCAGCACCCAGCCGCGTGCGCTCCTGCGCGGCGTGCGGCGCCACTCCTCGGTGATCGGCCGGGTGGCGATGCGCCAGGCCGACGCCGTCGCGGCCAGCACGCCGCCGAGCGTGGCGGCCAGCCCGGCCGCCACCGCCATCGGCGGGAACGTCGTGGGGATGCCCGCGGGCAGCAGCGCGCCGATCATCAGGCTCGCCGCGCCGAACCCCGCCGCCAGGCCGAGCGGGACGGCGAGCAGGAGCAGCAGCATCGGCTCCGCCAGCGCGAACCGCCACACCCGCACCCTGCCGTGGCCGCGCAGCCGGGCCAGCGCGATCTCCGGGCCGCGCGCCCGCACCAGGTCGCCGACCGTCTGGAACAGCAGCAGCCAGCCCAGCCCGACGAGCTGCGCGGCCACCAGCAGCGCGGGCACGCTCAGCGTCTCGGCGTTGGCGTTGATCGTCCCCAGCGTCTCGGCCACCCGGGAGAACACGATCGCGTCGGTGTCGCGGCCCACGGCCACGGCCAGCGCCTGCATCTCCGCCAGCAGCGGCAGGTCCGTCCCGGCCAACCGGTCAGGGACGAGATGGAGGATCGCGTAGTCGGTCCAGGAACCCTCCGTGGGACTCGCGCTGATGTAGTAGGTGGCCGTACGGGTCTCGCGGGCCGTGAACAGCGCGTCCACCTTGTTCTGGCTGGGCTGCCCGTGCGGGTCGAACAGCGTCCTGCCGAACCAGAACGGGTCCCCGGGCGGGCCGGGCCGGTAGACGCCGACCACCTGGAGCTCCGCCGGGTCCAGGGCGGTCGCGCCGGGCCGCGCGGCCCTCAGGGACCTCAGCCGGACGACGTCGCCGATCTTCAGCTCGGACGCCTCGCTGGCCATCACCTCCAGGGCGGCGGACGGGCAGCGCCCCCGCACGACCTCCAGGTGCTCGCACTGGCCGTCCTGCCACACCAGCGAGTACGCGCGAGGGTCGCCCTGGTCGGCGGCGCCGCTGGACACCTCCATGCCGAACACCGGTGGCTCGACGAAGCCGGCCCCCGCGGTGAACGCGGCCACCTTCGGCTCGATGCCGCCGTCGGTCGTGGTGTAGCGCCAGCCGCGCCCGTCCACCGGCGCCTCGCGCACCGCGTCGCGGACGATCGTGGTCAGCGCGGCCGCGGTGTAGATCGGGGCCACGGCGGCCGAGGCGATCGGCACCACCGCGATCAGCAGCACCACCAGGGCGAGGGTGCGGCGCTCCCACAGGCCGCGCAGGATCACGACTCGGCCCTCCGCAGCACGACCCCGTCCTCCAGCGGCTCGATCCTCGCCATGGAGCCGGGAGGCAGCAGATGATGGTACTCAGGCGGCACCTGCACCGCGCCCTCCCTGCCGACCACCACGAAGTCCTCGCCGCGCCGGCCCTCGGAGCCGACCCGGCCGTCCCGGATCGTCACCGTGCGGCCCAGCGCCTCGCTGACCGCCACGTCGTGCGTCACCACCACCGCCGTGGTGCCCTCGGCCTCGGCCGACTCCTTGATCAGGTCGATCACCCGCCGCCCGGACCCGGGGTCGAGCTGGCTGGTGGGCTCGTCGGCCAGCAGCAGCCGGGGGGAGTTCGCCAGCGCCACGGCCAGGGCCAGCCGCTGCTGCTCGCCCCCCGACATGCGGCCCGCGGGCCGGTCGCCGGCGTCGTCCAGCCCGACCCGGCTCAGCAGGTCGCGGACCCGCCGCCGGTCCCGTTTCACCGCCCGCTGGGCGAAGGCGACGTTCTGGGCGGCCGGCAGGTAGCCGATCAGGTTGCGCGACGGGTTCTGCAGCACGACGCCGATCTTCGACGCCCGCAGCCGGTCGAGCGCGCGCTGGTCGAGCCGGCCCACCTCGACCCCGTCCAGCCACAGCCGGCCCGCGCTCGGCCTCGACAACCCCGCCAGCAGCCACAGCAGCGTCGACTTGCCCGCTCCGGACGGGCCCAGCAGCGCCACCGTCTCGCCCGGGTCGATCACCAGGTCCACGTCGCGCAGCGCCACCACCTCGACGTCCTGCGCCCGGTAGATCTGCACGACCCCGTCGCAGCGCACCATGCTCACCGGGCTCACCGGGCTCACCGGGCTCACCGGGCTCACCGGGGTCACCGGGGTCACCGGCGCACCGCCGTACGCACCTCGACGATCCGGTCGCAGCGCTCCGCGACCTCCGGGTCGTGGGTCGCGATCACCAGCGTGGTGCCCTCGGCGCCGGACGCGAGCAGCTCGTCCAGCACCACCGCGCGGTGGACCGCGTCCTGCTCCGCCGTCGGCTCGTCGGCCAGCAGCACCCGGGGCCGCAGCGCCAGCGCCCTGGCCACGGCCACCCGCTGCTGCTGGCCGCCGGACAGCTCCTCCACCAGGTGGCCGGCGAACCTGGCCACCCGCAGCCGCTCCAGTGCCGCCGCCGCCAGGCCCATCGCCTCGCGCGGCGGGCGGCCCGCCGCACGCAGCGCCACCTCGACGTTCTCCGCCGCCGTCAGCAGGCTCAGCAGGCCGTACGACTGGAAGACGAGCGCGAGCCCGGCCCTCAGCTCCGGCCGCTCGTCCAGCGGCACGCCTCCCACCAGGACGCGGCCCTCGGCGGGAGGCGCCAGGCCGGCCAGCGTCGTCAGCAGCGTCGTCTTGCCCGACCCGGACGGGCCCATGAGCGCGACCCGTTCGCCTTCGCCCACGTCGAGGGTGAGGTCGTCGATGAGTTTCCGGCCCGCGACCACGCAGGACAGGGAACGGCAGGAGATCGCGGGGGCGGTTGACACTCGTGGAGCATCCACTGCGGGGCTGCTTTACGTCAACGGTTAACGACCTTGCAAGTCGGCTGCAAGCCCGGCCCCTACGGTGGAGTCCGCAGGCGACGTGGGAGCCGCGTGAGCGGGGCCCCGCCCAGCACAGGGGCCTGGGCGGGCGCGAGTGGGGAGCCGCGCGGCTCCGGCGTCCGCCGTCGCCACCGGACGTGCCTCCCGGTTGCTGCGGAATCGACTTTGGTCGCTGTTCCGGCGTCACCGTCAGGGCATAGGTTCGGGAGACGTGACCCGAGTGAACGAGCCGCGCCAGGAGTACCTCTGGCTGCTGCCGTCCGTGCTGCTCGGCGACGGGCGCTCGGCCGGGCCGGTGCGGCGCTCCACCCGCGACTGGTTCGTCGACATCGTGATGTTCCTGCTGGCCTGCGCGCTGACCCTGCTGACCGCGCTGGAGCTGGACGGGCCGCCCCCGTTGGTGGCCGCCGAGCAGGTGATCGGAGTGATCTTCTGCCTGTCGGTGTGGCTGCGCCGCCGCTGGCCGGTCGGCCTCGCGGTGGTGACCTCCGTGCTCTCGGCGTACTTCGAGATGGCGGGCGGGGCCTGCGTGGTGGCGCTGTTCACGGTGGCGGTGCACCGGCCGTTCAAGGTGTCAGGGACGATCGCGGGGTTCGGGCTGCTCATGATCGTGCCGTTCGTCCTCCTCCGGCCGGAGGTGGAGCCGGAGGGGGCGGTGTACGTGATCGGCTCCGCCGCGATCGCGCTGACCATCTTCGCCTGGGGCATCGTCGTCCGGGCCCGGCGGCAGCTCATCTGGTCGCTGCGGCAGCGCGCCGACACCGCCGCCGAGGAGGCCAAGCGGCTGGAGCGGGAGCGGATCGCCAGGGAGATGCACGACGTGCTGGCGCACCGGCTGTCCATGCTCAGCCTGCACGCCGGGGCGCTGGAGTTCCGGCCCGACGCGCCCGCCGGGGAGATCGCCCGAGCCGCCGGGGCGATCAGGAGCGGCGCCCACCTCGCGCTGCAGGACCTGCGGGAGGTGATCGGCGTGCTGCGCCACCACGCCGTTACCGCCGAGGTGCCCGACCGGCCCCAGCCCACGCTCGCCGACCTGCCGCCCCTGGTGGCCGAGTGCGAGCAGGCGGGCATGGCCGTACGCCTGACCATGGAGACCGGCGACGTGCCGGAGAAGCCGGGCCGCGACCTCTACCGCATCGTCCAGGAGGCGCTCACCAACGCGCGCAAGCACGCGGCGGGCGCCCCCGTCACCGTCACCGTGACCGGCGCGCCGGGCGAAGGGCTGGCGGCCGAGGTGCGCAACCGGCTGCCCGCGCGCCACGGTCCCCGCATCCCCGGCGTGCGGATCCCCGGCGCCGGAGCCGGGCTCATCGGCCTGACGGAGCGCGCCGAGCTGGCAGGCGGGCGGCTGGAGCACGGCCCGGCCCCCGAGGGCGAGTACGTGGTCCGCGCCTGGCTACCGTGGCCGGGGCGGACATGACGGCGCCCCGGCCGGCCGCCGGAGGGGCGAAGGGCGGACAGGCGCGGGTGAAGGGCTGGTGCGAAGCGGGATGACGACGCCGGAGGCGCGGCCGATCCGGGTGCTGATCGTCGATGACGACGCGCTCGTCCGGGCCGGGCTGTCGATGATCCTGGGCGGCGCCGGCGACGTCGAGATCGTGGGGGAGGCGGCCGACGGGGCCGAGGTGCCGCCGATCGTCGCCGAGCGCCGGCCCGACGTGGTGCTGATGGACATCCGGATGCCCGGCGTCGACGGGCTGACCGCGACCGAGAGGCTGCGGGCCGCCGGCGCGCCGCCCGAGGTCGTCGTGCTGACCACCTTCCACGCCGACGCGCAGGTGCTGCGGGCGCTGCGCGCGGGCGCGGCCGGGTTCCTGCTCAAGGACACCCCGCCCGCCGAGCTGGTCGCCGCCATCAGGAAGGTGGCTGCGGGGGAGCCGATCCTGTCGCCCGCCGTGACCCGCCAGCTGATCTCCCATCTCTCCGCCGCCGGCGCCGACGGCCGCGCCGACCGGGCCCGCGCCCTGCTCGGCCGGCTCAGCGAACGCGAGCGGGAGGTGGCGCTGGCCGTCGGGCGGGGCAGGTCCAACGCGGAGATCGGGCGGGAGCTGTTCATGAGCGTGCCGACCGTCAAGGCGCACGTCTCGCGCATCCTGACGAAGCTGCAGCTGAACAACCGGGTCCAGGTGGCCCTGCTCGTCTACGACGCCAGCCTCTGAGGGTGTGCCCCCGTGCGGGGTGGGCAGAAGGGGGCGTGGCGGCACCGGGCTGGGGATTCCAGGTTTTCGCCGACGTCGCCGGATGGCCGCCCGTGCCGTACGGGGAGACGACTCCGCGCAGGTACGGGCCACGTACGCACCGTTGGGGCGCCGTCGCCCCGTCCGGGAGGCGCGCGGGACCCGGCGGGGTCGTGGGAGAGGGCTTCGCGCAGGTCGGTCCGGGGATCCGCGGCTGCGGAGGCGGTCCGGACAAGCGCTTGCCCGGATAAGGGTGCCCGTTACGGACAGGTACCCGGCAGCCGTACCCTTGTCTGAAAGAGCATGTCATGAAGGGACAGTGGGATGAGCGCAGCGGGTGAAGGCCTGTCTCGCCCGCTTCCCGAGCAGGTGCGGCTCAACGTCGTCGACCTGGCGGCCCAGGTCCTCGGCTCGATGCCCGCCGCCGCCGTCCCGCCGCCGCTGCGCGGCATCGCCAGGTTCGACCCGCGCAAACGCGCCCGCCTGGGCGGCGCCCCCATCGCGGCCCAGCTGGAGAACGACAAGGACTTCCGCGAGGCCGTCGCCGAGCACGTCGCCGCGGGCTGGCCGGAGCTGGTCTCCGCCCTGGCCGAGGGCCACCTGCCGCCCGCCGCCGATCCCGTGCTCGTCGCCGCCGCCGCCTACCTGACCCGCCCTCCGGGGTGGGAGGAGATGATCGAGACCGCGCGGGCGGACCTGGAGCAGAGCGCCGCCGCGGCCGAGGGCTCGGAGCGCGAGGAGGTCGTGTCCCGGCTGCGCGAGCAGCTCGCCGCGCAGAAGTCGGCGGCCAAGGAGGAGACCGACCGGCTGCGCGAGCAGCTCAAGACCGCCCGCAGCGAGAACAGCGACCTGCGCCGCAAGCTCCACGACGCCCGCGAGCGGGCCAAGGCCGCCGTGCGCCGGGCCGAGGAGATGGAGCACGCCGCCCAGGATGCCAGGGCCGCGGCGGTCGCGGCCGGGAGCGCGGGCGAGACCGAGCTGCGCCGGCTGCGCGAGCGCCTGGCCGACACGGAGAAGCAGCTCGAAGCCTCGCGCCGGGCCGCACGCGAGGGCCGCAGCATCGAGGACGCCCGCATCAGGGTGCTGCTCGACGCGCTGCAGGACGCCTCCGCCGGGCTGCGCAGGGAGCTGGCGCTGCCCACCACCATCTCCCGCCCGGCCGACTCGGTGGCCGCCGTCTCCGGGGAGACGCCCGGGGTGCGGGGGGTGCCCGCCCGCGCGCTCGCCGACGACGACCCGCAGCTGCTCGACCAGCTCCTCGCCCTGCCGCAGATCCACCTGATCATCGACGGCTACAACGTGACCAAGACCGGCTACGGCACCCTCACCCTGGCCGACCAGCGCAACCGGCTGATGACCGGGCTCGGCGGGCTGGTGGCGCAGACCAGGGTCGAGGTGACCGTGGTCTTCGACGGCGCCGAGCTGAACGCGCCGGTGCAGGTCGTCGCGCCGCGCGGGGTGCGGGTGCTGTTCAGCGCACCCGGAGAGATCGCCGACGACCTGATCCGTCAGCTGGTCCGGGCGGAGCCGCCGGGCCGGGCCATGGCCGTGGTCTCCTCCGACCGGGAGGTCGCCGAGTCCGTGCGCCGGATGGGCGCCAGACCCGTTCCGTCTGCTTTGCTGCTGCGCAGGCTCGGCCGCGCTTAGATGACAAATGAGTGTTTAGGTGAGACCCCACCTTGCGCTTCTGTACTATTTCGCCCCAGATCTATTCCCCCTGGAGGCGAGCTGTGAGGGTGGGCCGGGCGCCGTTGGCCGCAGGTCTTGTGATCGGGCTGATCATCGTTCCGGCGGGAGGGGTCCTCGCTGATCCACAACCGACGATCAGTCAGGCCAAGGCCAAGCTTGAGAAGCTCAACGACAAGGCCGACAAGGTCGTCGACCGCTACAACACGGCCACCGAGAGCTACAAGGACGCCAAGAAGCGTTACGACAAGCTCGACGACGGCTACAAGCGCAAGCTGTCCACGGTCACCGAGCTGCGTCAGCAGGTGGTCGCGATGGCCGTCAACGGCTACCAGGTCGGCCGCGACCTGACCGCGCTGCCGAGCCTGGTGACCAGCGACCGGCCCGACGACCTCCTCTACCAGATGGCGCTGACCGGCCGGCTGTCCCAGGAGCGCGCCGGCATGCTGGCCGCCTTCGACCGGGAGAACCGCGGGCTCAAGGCCGAGCGGGACAAGGCCCAGGCCGCCCTCGGCGAGGCCGACGAGAAGCGCGACGAGATCAGGCGGGAGCGCGCTGAGGTCGAGAAGCTGATCGCCCAGCAGAAGAAGCTGCTCAACCGCCTGGGCGCCTATCGGGCCGGCGATCCGAACAGCACCGGCATCAAGTACACCGGCCCCGCCTCCGGCAGCGCCGTGGCCGTGCTGAACTTCGCCTATGCGCAGGTCGGCAAGCCCTACCAGTTCGGCGGCACCGGCCCCGGCGGCTGGGACTGCTCCGGCCTGACCCAGGCCTCCTGGCGCGCCGCCGGGGTGTCGCTGCCGCGGACGACCTGGCAGCAGTGGGCGTGGGGCGCCAACCGGCGGGTCTCGCTCGACGCGCTGCAGCCGGGCGACCTGATCTTCAGCGAGGGCCTCGGACACGTGAGCATCTACGCCGGGAACGGCAAGATCGTGCACGCTCCGCAGACCGGCGACGTGGTGAAGGTCGTCCCACTTTCCTCGTACGGACGACGCCTCGTCGGCGCGGTGCGCCCGTGAGCCTCTGAGGCTTTTGTGACTGTTGTGACACATGTGACTTGACTTGCCGTCAGAGTCCGAAGTGTGAGTATGGTCACATTCGCATAACGAGGCTCCAGGTCCAGCAGGGATCCCTGTTCTTACAGCGGGCTTGTCCGGCCTTTACTCGTTGACCGGGCCTTTGCCAGAACGTGACGTTCCGGCGTAGGTTCTGGCGTCGCGGCGGTCACGCCATGCCCGCCGCCGGCCGTCATCTCGGGTGCCGCAGGCGCCGCGATGCGGTCGCACATCCGCCGGCCACCGCCGCATCCCCGCGCACCTCTCTGGGCGCGGGGCGGTGGCCTGCCGAATCCGTGCAGCCAGGAGCACGGAGCCGGGGAACCACAGATTCCGTCATTTCAGAGCGGGATCAGGGGTGAATCGGCGCGTCACGCGCCGTAGGGCGACTTCCAGGCCCGAATCCGACAGCTAACCCGGTAGGCGTTCGTGGAAGACTCAAGGAGCAATCCTGTCTACCTCTTCGCATAACCCCCGTCTGTCCCGTCTTGCCCTGCGTGGCGTAGCGCTCACGATGACCGTGACGGCCGGAGGCGTCGGTCTCCACGCCTCCGCGGCGCAGGCGGAGCCGGTGGCCCCCGCGGGGGCCACCGTCACCAAGGCGGCGGAGTCCGCAGGGACGGCCACGGCTGTCAAGGCAGCCAAGGCCGGCAAGACCGCCAGTACAGCCAAGACCGGCAAGACCGCCAAGCGGAGCAAGTCGGCCCGGCAGCAGGTGAAGGCCCACAAGGCCGTCGCGGTGGCCAAGAAGCAGATCGGTGACCCGTACCGTTACGGGGCCACCGGGCCGCACGCGTTCGACTGCTCGGGGCTCGTCCAGTTCGCCTGGAAGAAGGCCGGAGTGTCCATCCCGCGCGTGACGAACAGCCAGTTCGCGCGCATCAAGAAGAAGGTCTCCTACAAGAACCTGCGACCGGGTGACCTGATGTTCTTCCGCGGGCTCGGCCACGTGGGCATGTACGTCGGCAAGGGAAAGATGGTCCATTCACCGAGCACGGGCAAGACCGTGCGTATCGAGAAGCTGAGCGGATGGCGCAAGTCGTCGTTCGCCGGTGCGGTGCGCCCCGGTCTGTGACCGACGGCGAAGGCCCCGTCCCCGCAGGTGGGGGGCGGGGCCTTCGGCGTCCCCGAACGGCTAGCATCGGGCAGCGTGTCCGGGAACGTGAGCCGTCGAGCGGCGCTGACGGGGCTGGCGGGGCTGGTCCTCGCCGTCGCCTCGGCCGACGGGGCGGGACCGGTGGCCGCCGTCGCGGACGAACTGGCCGAGGTGCGCGCGCTCTGGCGGGGGCAGCTGAGCGTCGCCCGCCACGGGCGGGCGCTGGTCGCGGGCCGTCGCGCGGGCCCCGTGCCGCTGGCCGAGCTGGCGCGGCGGGCCGACGCGGCGGGGCGGCGGGTGTCGGCGGTGCTGGGCGGCGCGGTGCGCCCGCTGGTGCTGGCGCCCGCCTCCGGAGCCGAGGCCGCGCGGCTGGCCCGCACCGGGTCACTCGACGGGCTGGCGGCCGTGGCGGACGGCAGTCGGGTGATCGTGGTGCCCGAGGGGTTCGCCCGGCTCAACCCGACCGGCAGGGACGTGGTGCTCGCCCACGAGCTCACGCACGTGGCCGCGGGCACCGACGGCCTCCCGATCTGGCTGTACGAGGGGTTCGCCGACTACGTGGCCTACCGGGACGCCGGGCTGCCGGTCACCGTGGCCGCGGCCGAGCTGGCGGCCGAGGTGCGGGCGGGACGGACTCCCGGCGGGCTGCCCGGTCCCGCCGGCTTCCGCGCCCCGGGCGACGGGCAGGCGCGGGCGTACCAGGAGGCGTGGCTGGCGTGTCGGTTCCTGGCGGCGACCCTGGGTGAGGGGACCCTGGTGAGGCTCTACCGTGAAGCGCGGAGTGTCGGCGCCGACCGGGCGCTCGCCGCGCACGGGCTCACGCCCGGCGACCTGGCCCGGGGGTGGCGCGACTACGTGCGGGACCAGCTGGGGTGAGAGGACGGGACGTGGACGACGGCCACGACAGGAACGGCACCATGGGCGAGCCTCCGGCCGGGGCGTCCGCGTACCCGGAGGAATCCCTCGGACGCCCGGAACGGCGGGAGCGGCCGGGCGCGGAGCCTGATCGCGGGAGGTGGCGGCAGGCCGGGGTGGCCGGGATGGCGCTGGGGGCGGCGATCCTCGCGGTGATAGGGCTGACGACGCCCTGGCAGGCGCTGCAGGGGGCCTCGGAGGTGCCCGCCGATCCCGCCGCGGACTTCACCGCCGGGGAACTCGCCCGCGCGCGGGCGTTCGACGCCGCCACCGCGGTGCCGGGCTACCTGTCGCTCGGGCTGACGCTCGTCTTCGCCGGCCTGCTGGTGGCCACCCCGCTGGGCGCGAAGGTCCTCGGGGCCATGCGGGGGCCGTGGTGGGTGCGGGTCCTGCTGGGGGTGTTCGCGCTCACCGTCGTGGAGGAGGCGCTGCGCTGGCCGCTCGGCGTCTGGTTCGAGACCGTGCTGCGCGACTACGGCCTGTCCACGCAGGACTGGGTGTCGTGGACGGGCGACCGGCTCAAGAGCATCGCCATCAACACCGCGCTGCTGGCCGTGATGATCCTGGCGGTGGTGGCGCTGGCCCGCCGGTTCAGGCGCTGGTGGATCCCGGCGGCGGCCGGGGCGTTCACGCTCACCGTGGCCGCCTCCTTCGTCTACCCGGTGGTGTTCGAGCCGGTGTTCAACGACTTCCACTCGATGCCCGGCGGCCGGCTGCGGACGAACCTGCTGGCCATGGCCGAGCGCGACGGGGTGCCGGTGGAGGACGTGCTGGTGGCCGACGCCTCGCGCCGCACCACCGCGCTGAACGCCTACGTCTCCGGGTTCGGCGCCACCCGGCGCATCGTGGTCTACGACACCCTGCTCAAGGCCCCGGAGCGGGAGGTGGAGCTGGTGGTGGCGCACGAGCTGGGGCACGCCAAGGAGAACGACGTGCTGCACGGCACGCTCGTGGGCGCGCTGGGCGCCGCGTTCGGCGCGATCCTGCTCTACCTGGTCTTCGGCCGGGTGCGCGGGCGGGCCGGGGTGGCGTCGATCGCCGACTGGCGCGCGGCGGGCGCGATCATGGGGTTGATGACGCTGGCGACGTTCCTGTCCGGGCCCGCGCAGAACCTCGTCAGCCGTCAGATCGAGGCCAGGGCCGACGCCCACGCCCTGGACCTGACCCGGGACCCGGTCACGTTCGCGGCCATGCAGAAACGCCTGGCAACAGCCAACATTTCTGATTTGTCGCCAGATGCGGTCGAATATGTGCTCTATGCCTCCCACCCGACGGCGCCGCAGCGGATCGCGACGGCCCGCTCCTGGGCGAAGCTGAACGGCGTCCCCGGCCCGTGACCCGCGTCGTCTTCGTCACCAACGACTTCCCGCCCCGCCCCGGCGGCATCCAGTCGTTCGTGCACGGCCTGGCCCAGCGCACCCCAGGTGCCGCCGTCTACGCCCCCGCCTGGCCCGGGTGCGCCGAGTTCGACCGCCGCCAGCCGTACCCGGTCGTGCGGCATCCCGGACGCCTCATGCTGCCCGTGCCGTCCGTGGCCCGTAGGGCCGCCGCGCTGGTGGCCGAGCACGGCGCGGACACCGTCGTCTTCGGCGCGGCGGCCCCGCTCGGGCTGCTCGCGCCGCGGCTGCGCGCCGCCGGCGCGCGGCGGGTGGTGATGCTCACCCACGGCCACGAGGCGTCCTGGGCGAGCGCGCCCGGCTTCCGCGCGGTGCTGCGCCGCATCGGCGCGCACGCCGACGCGGTGACCTACCTGGGCGAGTACACGCGCGCCCGGCTCGCCACGGCCATTCCGGACGGCAAGCTGGTACGGCTCGCGCCCGGCGTCGACACCGGCCTGTACCATCCGCGCACGGCCAAGGCCGAGCTGGGGCTGGCGGGCCGGCCGGTGGTGGCGTGCGTGTCCAGGCTGGTGCCGCGCAAGGGCCAGGACCAGCTCATCAGGGCCTGGCCCGAGGTGCTCGGCGCGGTCCCCGACGCCGTGCTGCTCCTGGTCGGCGGCGGGCCGCACCGGCGCGCGCTGGAAAGGCTGGCGGGCGGCCACCCGTCGATCGTCCTCACCGGCACCGTCCCGGCCGCCGACCTGCCCGGCTACTACGCCGCGGCCGACGTCTTCGCCATGCCGTGCCGTACCCGATGGCGGGGGATCGACGTGGAAGGGCTCGGGATCGTGTTCCTGGAGGCGGCCGCGACCGGACTGCCGGTCGTGGCGGGCCGCTCGGGCGGGGCGCCCGAGGCCGTGCGGGACGGCGAGACCGGCCTGGTCGTCGACGGCCGCGACCCGGCGCCGGTGGCCGAGGCCCTGATCGAGCTGCTCACCCACCCCGAGCAGGCGCGGAAGATGGGCGAGACGGGCCGCGACTGGGTCGTGCGCGAATGGTCCTGGGACCGGGTCGCCGACCGCTTCCTCGCCCTGCTCTGAGCCTCCTCGACGTCACCCCTTCGTCGAGCCGAGCGTCAGCCCGGCCACGAACTGCTTGTGCAGCAACTGGAAGACGATCAGCGTCGGCAGCGCCACCAGCACCGAACCGGCCGCCAGCAGGTTGTAGTCGGTGAAGAACTGGCCGCGCAGGTTGTTCAGCGCCGAGGTGACCGGCAGCTTGTCGCCCGACACCATGAGCACCAGCGCCCACAGGAAGTCGTTGTACATCCAGGTGAACTGCAGCGTGGCCAGCGCCGCCAGCACCGGCCGGCACAGCGGCAGCGTCAGCGTCCAGTAGCGCCGCCACAGGCTCGCCCCGTCGACCAGCGCCGCCTCGGTGATCTCCTCGGGGATCGTCCGCATGAAGTTCGCCATGACGAACACGCAGAACCCGAACTGGAACGCCACGTGGATGAGGATCAGCCCCAGGTACGAGTCGTACAGCGACTGCGAGTCCGACAGCCAGGCCGGCAGCGGGATCAGCGTGTAGAGCGAGTACAGCGGCGTGATGAGGACCTGCGGCGGCAGCAGGTTGCCCGCGGTGAACACGATGAGCAGCGTCCTGCGCCCGGGGATGCGCGCCCGCGCGATGGCGAACGCCGCGAACGAGGCCAGGAACAGCGTCAGCGCCAGCGCCGGGATCACGATGATCAGCGTGTTGAGGTAGTAGCGGGGCAGCTCCGCCTGGCTCCACGCCTGCCCGTAGTAGTCCAGCGTGAGCTGCTCGGGCAGCGAGAAGTAGCCCAGCCGGGCGGTCTCCTCGTACGGGCGCAGCGACGCGTACAGGGCCAGCAGGAGGGGCAGCAGCCAGCCCAGCGCCACCAGCGCCAGGAAGGCGTGCAGCAGCCAGCGCAGCGGACGCGGCCCGCGCCGGGGCGGCGTCGCGGCCCGGGGGGCCGGGCTCGTCCCGACGGGCGCGGTGAGCGTCATCGTTCCTCCCGGAACAGCTGCGACAGGTAGGTGACGATGAACCCGAGCGAGATCACCAGCAGGATCACCGCGATGGCCGAGCCGAACCCGATCCGGCTGGCCTCGCCCACGATGTTCTCGGTGACCAGCACCGACAGCAGTTCGAGCCCGTTCCTGCCCTTGTTGATGGCGTAGACGATGTCGAACGCGCGCAGCGCCTCGATCACCGTGATCACCAGCACGATCACGTTGACCGGCCGCAGCGTCGGGAACACCACCCGGAAGAACGCCTGCCTCTCGTTGGCCCCGTCGATGGCGGCGGCCTCCTTGAGCGCCGGGTCGACCGCCTTCAGCCCCGCGAGATAAATGATCATGACGTAGCCGACGTGCCGCCACGCGGCCGCCACCATCACCACCCAGATGTTGACCGACCGGTCGCCGAGCCAGTCGACCGACAGCCCGGTGACGGCGTTCAGCACGCCGTAGTCGTGCGAGTAGACCAGCTGGGCGATGAACCCGACCACGGCCAGCGACAGCACCACCGGCATGTACAGGGCGCTCTGGTAGACCCGGGAGCCGCGCAGCCGCCGGTCCAGCAGCACCGCGCAGAACAGCCCGAACGGGGTCGCGACCAGCCCCAGGAAGACCAGCCAGAGGACGTTGTTGCGGACGGCCGACCAGAACGGCGGATACTCGCCGGCCAGGTCGGCGTAGTTGCGCCCGCCGATCCACTCGAACGGTCCGAAGCCGTTCCAGTCGGTGGCGGACAGGGCGACGGAGGCCAGCGTGGGCCCCCAGATGAGGCCCACGTTGACGATGACGGCCACCCCCAGCCCGATGACCAGCACGGTCACGTCCCGGGCGGAGTAGCGACGGGTCCTGACGGCCATCAGCGGAAGATGTTGGCCTTCTGCTGCTCGATGCTCGCCAGTAAGGAGTCGACCTCACCGGGCTTGTCGATGAACGACTGCAGTGACGGGATCATCACCGTGGACGCGAAGTCGGGCCGGGTGTCCCGGTCGAGGAACTGGGCGATGTGCGAGGCCTGCGAGACCAGCTCCGCGCCGCGCTTCTGCAGCGCGCTGTAGCCGCTGGTGTCGGCCTTCGAGCTGGCCGCGAGCGTGCCGGGGTCCAGCTCGGTGGCGACGTTCTGCGACGACGCCTGGGCCAGGTGCTTGACCAGGGCCTTGGCCCCGTCGACGTTCTTGGCCTTGGCGGAGACCATGTAGCCGTCGATGGGGGCGTCGATCGAGTCGGTGCCGTGGGCGGGATCGATCTCGGGGAAGGTGAAGAAGTCCAGGTCGGCCAGGTCCTCCTCGGGGAACTGCTGGGCCACGAACATGCCGAGCAGGTACATGCCGCTCTTCTTCTGCGCCAGCGACTGCGCCGCCTCCTGCCAGGTGCGGCCCAGCGACGCCGGCTGGTGGTACTCCAGCAGCCCGCGCCAGGTGTCGAACACCTGCTTGACCCGCGGGTCGGTCCACGACTCCTTGCCCGCCATGAGGGAGATGTGGAAGTCGTAGCCGTTCGTCCGCATGTTGATGATGTCGAACGTGCCCATCGCGGGCCAGCCGTCCTTGTCCGCGAACGCG
Source organism: Nonomuraea sp. CA-218870 (assembly GCF_050936535.1). Lineage (NCBI taxonomy): Bacteria > Bacillati > Actinomycetota > Actinomycetes > Streptosporangiales > Streptosporangiaceae > Nonomuraea > Nonomuraea sp. CA-218870. Next base: position 3,327,961 of record NZ_JBNJMN010000001.1, read on the forward strand.
ATCGGCACCAGGTCGTCGCCCCGCATCTTCTTGGCCAGCGCGGTCAGCTCGTCGAGCGTCCTGGGAGGCTCGTACCCCTTCTCCTCCCAGACGCTCTTGCGGTAGAAGACCGCCCACGGGTAGTACGTGAACGGGATGAAGTACTGCTTGCCGTCGATGCCGGTGGAGGCGTCCTTGAACGCCTGCGTGTAGTCGCCGCCGATCTCCTGCCACACGTCGGAGATGTCCGTGGCCAGGCCCTGCTCGGCGAAGAACTGCATCCGGTAGCCGGCGAACCAGGTGAACACGTCGTCGGGCGTGCCCCGCAGGTAGCGGTTGATGTTCTCCTGGAACGTGTTGTGGTCGACGGTGTTGATCCGCACGCCGGCCTGGGTGAAGTCGCCGACCACGGTGGCCAGTGACTTCTTCGGCACCTCGTCGGAGGCGTTGGAGCCCAGGGTGACGGTGCCCAGGTCGCCGGTGGCGGCGCCCCCGGGGCTCGGCTGCTCGGAGCCGCCGCAGCCGGCGAGCGCGGCGGGCACGCCGAAGGCCGCGGCCGTGCCGAGGAGCAGATTGCGGCGGGAGATCGGCGGACGTTGGTCCATGGGTGGTTCCTCCTTGCCGGACCCTCATATTCCCCCGAGTTCAATCACCTCTCATCGAAAAGCCAACTTTTCAAACTGTCAACGGACCAACGCCAAGAGGCCGCCGGGGAGTCGCCGGCGGCCTCGTGGACGATCGTCAGTTGCAGGACGGACAGTTGCTGATCTTGCGCTGGATGTCGATGAGGATCCTCATCATCTCGGTCTGCGTCGCCTGCATGGCGTCGAACTTGCGGTCCATCGCGTCGAACCGCTGGTCGACGGCTTCGAACCGCTTGTCCACGGACTCGGCCAGGTCGCCGACCTTCGTGTCGAGCTTGTCGACCTTCTCGTCCAGGGCGCCGACCCTCTTGTCGAGGGTCTTGACCCGGTCGGCCACGCCGTTGACGCGCTCGGTGAGCTGCTGGCCCAGCTCGATGTGGTCGGCCTTGATCTGGATCAGCTCGTTCTGGATGGCGGCGCCGAATCGAACGGCTGTGTCATTGAGGCTCACGGGTGGTCTCCCCTACCGTCGGAGGCAGGGACCGGGGATGTTAGGGATCTCCGGTCCCGGCTGTCCTCCGAAGGCTACCGTCCGTGACCGCTTGGCTCCACACCGCCTCTTTAACCGGCCGGGACTCCGGTCAGCCCTCGGCCCCGTAGAGAGCCGCGATCTCGTCCGCGAAGTCGCGGGCCACGATCTGCCGCTTCACCTTGAGCGTCGGGGTCAGATGGCCGCTCTCCTCGGTGAGGTCCGAGGCCAGCACGGTGAACTTCTTGATCTGCTCCGCCTTGGAGACCGTGCTGTTGGCCCGGTCGACCGCGCCCTGCACCTCGTCCAGGACGCGCGGGTCGGTGCGCAGCTCGGCGGCCGTGGCCGGGGCGTACGGCTCCAGCGCCTCCGGGTCCAGGGTGATCAGCGCGCCGACGAACGGCCGCCCGTCGCCGACGACCATCGCCTGGGAGACGAGCGGGTGCGCGCGCAGCGCGTCCTCCAGCGGGCCGGGGGCGACGTTCTTGCCCGCGGCCGTCACCAGGATCTCCTTCTTGCGCCCGGTGATGCTCAGGTAGCCGTCGTCGTCCAGGTCGCCCACGTCGCCGGTGTGGAACCAGCCGTCGGCGTCGACGACCTCGCCGGTGGCCTGCTCGTCGTTCCAGTAGCCGACGAACACGTTGCGGCCCTTGGCCAGGATCTCGCCGTCGTCGGCGATGCGGATCGTGACGCCGGGCAGCGGCCGGCCCACGGTGCCGATCTTGTTGGCGCCCGGCAGGTTGACCGAGCAGGGGGCGGACGTCTCGGTCAGCCCGTAGCCCTCGAACACCTCGATGCCGACGCCGCGGAAGAAGTGGCCCAGCCGGTCGCCCAGCGCGGACCCGCCCGACACCGCGGCCGACAGCCGCCCGCCCGTGGCCTCGCGGAGCTTGGCGTACACGAGCTTGTCGAACAGCGCGTGGCGCAGCCGCAGCCCGAGCCCGGCCCCGCCGGTGGTCCGCGCCCTGCTCCAGGCCACCGCCACGTCGGCGGCGCTCGCGAAGATCCTGCCCTTGCCGCCCGCGATGGCCTTCTGCTCGGCGGCGTTGTAGACCTTCTCGAAGACGCGGGGCACGCCCAGCAGGAACGTCGGCTTGAAGTCCTGCAGGTCGGGCGCGACGTTCTTCATGTTGGGGGTGTGCGCCATGACCGCGCCCGCCTCCACGAGCACGACCTGGATCATGCGCGCGAAGATGTGCGCCAGCGGCAGGAACAGCAGCGCCCGGGGGTCGCCGGTGAACAGCGGCCGCAGCGGCCCGTGCAGCACGTTGAGCGCGGTGAACAGCAGGTTGTCGTGGGTGATGAGACAGCCCTTGGGGCGGCCGGTGGTGCCGGAGGTGTAGACGATGGTCGCCAGGTCGGACCCGCTCACCCGGGACCGGAGCTCCTGCAGGGCGGCGTCGTCCACGCCGCCGGAGTCGAGCGAGCCGTCGAGCGCGGCCTCGACCCGCCAGACGTCCTTGAGTCCGGGGGCCGCGTCGCGGACCGTCCGCTCGTGCGCGTCCAGTTCGACGAAGGCGGCCTTGGCGCCGCTGTCGGCGAGGATCCAGCCGACCTGGTCGGCCGAGGACGTCTCGTAGATCGGCACGGTGACCGCGCCGATCGCCCAGACCGCGTAGTCGATGAGCGTCCACTCGTAACGCGTGCGCGACATCAGCGCCACCCGGTCGCCGTGTCCGACGCCGGCCGCCATCAGCCCTTTGGCCACCCCGGCCACCTGGTCGCGGAACTCGCCCGCGGTGACCGCGGGCCAGCCGTCGCCGGCCTTGCGGCGCAGGATCACCCGGCCGGGTTCCCGCTCACCCCGCTGGAACACGGTGTCGGCCAGCGAGGCCGAGCCGGGGACATCCACCACGACGGGGACGCTGTATTCGCGCACGGGTTCACTCCTCCGGGTGCACGTTTGGGATCGACCCGGACGTTACCGCGTTAAGTTACCAATAGGTAGCTTTCGTCATCCAGGTGTTATGAGCAGCCGTTCCTCACGCTAGCAGGCGTTACTCGTAGGATTCCCGCATGAGGGTCCATGTGATCAGCGACGTGCACGGCAGGGCCGACGCGCTCGCCCGGGCGGGCGACGGCGCCGACGCGCTGATCTGTCTCGGCGATCTCATCCTGTTCATCGACTACGACGACCACGCCCAGGGCATCTTCGCCGACCTGTTCGGCGCCGGCCGGGCCGCGGAGTTCATCGCGCTGCGCACCGCCAAACGCTTCGACGAGGCCAGGGCCATGTCGGCGGAGCTGTGGGGCAGCCTCGGCGGCGACCCGCGCGAGCACATCGAGCGGCATGTGCGCGCCCAGTACGCCGAGCTGTTCGCCGCCATGCCCGCCCCGGCCTACCTGACCTACGGCAACGTCGACGTGCCCCGCCTGTGGAGCGACTACCTCGGCCCCGGGCACCGGGTGCTCGACGGCGAGACGGTGGAGATCGGCGGGCTGCGCTTCGGGTTCGTCGGCGGCGGGCTCAAGACCCCCTACCGGACCCCCAACGAGATCGGCGAGGCGGAGTTCGCCGCCAAGGTCGAGGCCATCGGCGAGGTGGACGTGCTGTGCTGCCACATCCCGCCCGCCGTGCCCGAGCTGCTCTACGACGTGGTGGCCCGGCGCTTCGAGCGGGGGAGCGAGGCCACGCTGGAGCTGATCCGGCGCACCCAGCCGCGCTACGCCCTGTTCGGCCACGTCCACCAGCCGCTTCGCCGGCGCACCCGCATCGGCCGCACCGAGTGCGTGAACGTCGGCCACTTCCGCGGCCGGGGCGTCCCGTACGTCCTGGAGTGGTGACCAGGCCCGCTCCGCCGCCGGGAGCCGTTTCTGCACTACTTTGGTGCCATGGCTGATCGCACCAGTTCGAGTATCACCGTCGACGCCGACCGCGCCCGCGTGATGGCGGTCATCGCGGACCTCCCCTCCTATCCGGAGTGGGCCGGCCAGGTCAAGAGCGCCGAGGTGCTCACCAGCACCCCCGACGGCAGGCCCGCGACCGTGCGGTTCGTGCTCGACGCCGGTGTGATCAGCGACACCTACACCCTCGCCTACACCTGGCACGACGACCAGAGCGTCACCTGGCGGGTGATCGAGCCCGGCAAGATGGTCGCCGAGCTCGACGGGAGTTACCTGCTGGCGGAGACGGGCAGGGGAGTCGAGGTGACGTACGAGCTCGCGGTGGACCTCGCCGTCCCCATGATCGGCATGATCAAGCGGAAGGCGGAGAAAGTGATCGTCGACACGGCGCTCAAGGGACTCAAGAAGCGCGTGGAAGGCCGCTGAAGTGCACCCTCGCGTCCTGCTCTTCACCGGCAAGGGCGGCGTCGGCAAGACGACCGCCGCGGCGGCCACCGCCACCCTGGCCGCGCGGCGCGGCCTCAAGACGCTCATCGTCTCCACCGACACGGCCCACTCCCTGGCCGACGCGCTGGGCGCCGAGCCCGGTGAGATCGCCCCCGGCCTCCACCTGCACCAGGTCGACACCCAGCGCACGCTCGAACGCCACTGGGGCGAGCTGCGCGAGTACGCCCGAGGCGTGTTCGTCGAGCTGGGCCTGGACGAGATCACCTCCGAGGAGATCACCGTCCTGCCCGGCGCCGAAGAGGTCATCGCCCTGCTGGAGCTGCGCGAGCACGCCCGTTCCGGCCGCTGGGACGTCATCGTCGTCGACTGCGCGCCCACCGCCGAGACGCTGCGCCTGCTGGCGCTGCCCGAGGCGCTCGACTGGCACGTCAACCGGCTCATGCCGGTCGGCCGCAGGCTCATGCGGCTGGCCGCGCCGCTGGTGCGCGGCGTGGCCAGGGTCAGCGCGCCGGGCGAGGACGTGATGAACGCCGGCGAGCGCTTCCACCGCGGGCTGCTGGAGGTGCGCGAGCTGCTCACCGGAGACCACGCCTCGGTGCGCCTCGTGCTCACGCCGGAGGCGGTGGTGCTCGCCGAGGCCAGGCGCACGCTCACCTCGCTCAACCTGTACGGGTACCGCGTCGACGCGGTCATCGCCAACCGGGTCTTCCCCGGCGAGGACGCCGACGAGTGGCGCGCCCGCTGGGTCGAGGCCCAGTCCAGGCTGCTGACCGAGGCCGAGGAGTCGTTCGCGCCGCTGCCCGTGCACACCGTGCCCTACCTGCCCGCCGAGCCCGTCGGCAGGCAGGCGCTGGCCGACGTCGGCGCGGCCCTCTACGGCGAGAGCGACCCGTTCGCGCCGCCCGCGGTGGAGCCGCCGCTGCTGCTGTCCGCCGACGAGCTCACCCTGGCCCTGCCCGGCGCGGAGCGGGGCGAGGTGGACCTGGCGCGCAAGGGCGACGAACTGATCATCACCGCGGGGCCGTACCGCCGGATCCTGGCCCTGCCCGTGGCGCTGGCGCGCAGGAAGATCAGCGGCGCGGTGCTCCGCGACGGCCGGCTCCGGGTACGGTTCACCTCGGAGGCGGAAACCGACGAAGCGAGCGGCCGGGACGGCGCGTGAGCGAAGAGGGCGGACGCCGTACCGACCGGGAGGGCCAGATGACCGAGAATGACCGCACCACAGCCAACGACAGAGACCCCATCGGCACCGTCGCCGAGGAGGCGCGCAAGCTCTTCGACAGCCTGCAGGGCCGCGCCACCCGGCACGTCGGCAAGTCCGTGTTCAGCTCGTTCACCGGCGGCGGACGGTCCGAGAGGGATGTGTGGAGCGAGGCCGTCGCCGAGCCGCACGACGAGTACGTCTGCCGCGCCTGCCCGCTCTGCCGGGCCATCGCGGCGCAGCGCGAGTCGGGCGGCGACCGCACCGCCGACGTGGCCACCCACCTCGTGGCGGCCGGAGGCGAGCTGTTCGCCGCCTTCCGCGACGCGCTCGACGTGCTCAGCAGCCGCCCCGCGACACGCGAGCGGGATGATCGAGGGCGTGACGACCGCGACAATGTCGAACACATAGACCTGGACTAGCAGAGGGATTGGGTCATGCTCACGATCGGTGTGGACATCGGCGGCACCAAAGTCGCCGCGGGCGTGGTGGACGAGGACGGCACGATCCTGGAGCAGACCCTCAGACCGACCGACGCAGAGCACCCCGACCTGGTCGCCGAGACCGTCGCCGCCTGCGTCCGCGAGCTCGCCGAGGGCCGGGAGATCGAGGCGGTCGGCATCGGCGCGGCGGGGTTCGTCGACGAGTCCCGCTCGGTGGTGCGGTTCGCGCCCAACCTGGCCTGGCGTGAGGAGCCGCTGCAGAAGCGGATCAACGGACTGGTCGGGCTGCCCGTCGTGGTGGAGAACGACGCCAACGCCATGGCCTGGGGGGAGTTCAGGTTCGGCGCCGGGCGCGGCCAGTCCCACATCGTCTGCCTGACCATCGGCACCGGCATCGGCGGCGGCATCGTGCTCGACGGCGCACTCTACCGAGGCCGCTGGGGGATGGGCGCCGAGCTGGGCCACATGGAGATGGTGCCCGAGGGCAGGCTGTGCGGCTGCGGCCTGCACGGCTGCTGGGAGCAGTACGCGAGCGGCAACGCGCTGGTCATCGAGGCCAGGGAGCTCGCCGCCGCGCACCCCGAACGGGCCGCGATCCTGACCGGGCTGGCCGGCGGCAGGATCGAGGGCGAGGAGGTGACCGAGGCGGCGCACAAGGGCGACGAGGCCTCACTGGCCGCCTTCGACAGCCTCGCCGACTGGCTCGGCCAGGGCATGGCCGACCTGGCCGCCGTGCTCGACCCCGGCTGTTTCATCCTCGGCGGCGGCGTGTCCAGGGCGGCCGACCTGTTCCTCGACCGGGCCAGGAGGACCTTCGAGGAGCGGCTGACCGGCAGGGGCCACCGCCCGGTGGCGGAGGTGCGGCTGGCCGAGCTCGGCGCCTCGGCCGGGCTGGTGGGCGCGGCCGACCTTGCCAGGCGGCGCTGACCGGGTGACCGAGCTCAGGGTCGGCACGTACAACCTGCGAGGTCTCAGGGACGACGTGCCCGCGCTCGTGCGGGTGCTGACCGCGATGCGCGCCGACCTGATCTGCCTGCAGGAGGCCCCCCGGCTGGTCGGCTGGCGGGCCCGCTGCGAACGGCTGGCGGCCCGCTGCGGGCTGCGCCTCGTGGCGGGCCAGGGCCTGGCCGGGGTGGCGGTGCTGGCCGCGCCCCGGGTGCGGCCGCTGCACGCCGAGAGCGGCCTGCTGCGGGTCTTCCTCGGCCTGGAGCCGCGAGGGCTCGCCGTGGCCGTCGTGGAGGTGGACGGGGCGCCGCTGGCCGTCGCCTCGGTCCACCTCGACCTCGACGGCCGGGCCAGGCTGCACCACGCCGCCGAGGCGATGGCGCGGGTGCGCCGGGCCGCGGCCCCGTACGGCGCGCCCGTCGTGCTGGGCGGCGACCTGAACGAGAACCCGCACCAGCCGGCCTGGCGCTATCTCGCCGGGCAGCTCACCGACTGCTACGCCGCCGCCCCCCGCGGCGACGGGTTCACCTTCACCGCCAGACGGCCTGGACACCGTATCGACGGGGTGTTCGCCGCGCCCGGGATCCAGGTCCTGTCCTGCGGCGGAGTGGACGCCCCCGGGGCCGATCTGGCCGCCGCGACCGACCATCTGCCGGTCGTCGCCCACCTGAGACTCGGCGGGTGAAGCATGATCGGTCCCCGGGAACCCGTAGCATCTCCTTCATGACCCGTCGCACTCCGCGGCGTGCGCTCACCATGATCCTGGCGGCCGGCCTGGCCGTTCCCGGCCTCCCGACCGTCGCGCATGCCGACCCGCGCCCCGCCGCCATCGACGCCTGGCAGCGGAGCACCAGCGTGCGGCTGCCCGTCGACGGCTCGCTCTCCGACGTGCTCGCCCTGCCGTCCGGCACCGTGTGGGCCGTGGGCCAGCAGCAGATCTGGGACGTGTGGAAGAACCGCGGCACCATCCGCCACTGGAACGGCGAGCGGTGGAGCGAGGTCGGCATCCGCGACACCACCGGCGCCGGCAACCTGCGGTCGGTCTCGGCCGCGGGGGAGGGCGACGTGTGGACGGTCGGCGACGGCCTCGACGGCCTGCCCTACCTCGCCCACGGCGACGTCGCCGGCTTCGACCGGGTCCGGCCGCAGGGGCTGCGCAGCGGCGACTGGCTGGGCGGGGTCGAGGCGGGCGGGGAGCGCGTCGTCGGCGTCGGCAGCCGCGGCAAGCACGCCCTCATCGTCACCCGCGAGGACGGCGACTGGCTGGTCCGGGAGACCGGCGAGAAGGGCGCCCTGTACGCCGTCGACGGCGACCTCGCCGTCGGCGACACCGGCACCGGGCCGCTGATCATGAAGCGTTCCGGCGGCTCCTGGAAACGGGTCAAGACGCCGGCCATCGCCGGCGGCTACCTGCGCGACGTGCACGCCGACAGCGCCAAACGGGCGGTGGCGGTGGGCGGCGTCTACCGCGGCCCCGGCGCGGTCGAGCCGCTCGCGCTGGCGTGGAACGGCAAGCAGTGGCAGCGCCTGCCCGTCCCGGCCGGCGGGGCCCGCCTCTACGGGGTGACCGGCGACGGCAACGGCCACTACTGGATCTCCGGCCACGACCCCGCCCGCGCCGCCGAGGCCTACCTGCTGCGCTGCGACAAGCGTTCCTGCGACGTGATGCGGGGCGTGGCCGCCGACGGCAGGACCAGCGTCCGCCTGCAGGCCGTCACCTACCTGGAGGGCAGGCAGGCGGTGTGGGCGGTCGGCCACGCGGTCGACGGCCGGGAGCGCTACACCGACGTGGTGGAGTCCTTCGGGCCGCGCGAGCCCGAGAAGTCCTAGAGCCTGAGAAGCCCTGGAGCCCGAGAAGCGCCAGGGCCTGCGAAGTCCTAGAGACGGGCGCCGTCGTCCCAGCCCGAGTCGCCGGGCGGGCCGTCGCCCATGCGCACCACCAGGGCCACGAACCCGCCGATGAACGCCGCCACCGCGCCGAACAGAGCCCAGCCCTCCATGTGCCAGCCGGCCATCGCGGCGATCAGGAGATAGCCGGGGCCGCCGAACAGCGCCACCCAGGCGAGCTTGGCCGGCAGGTCGAGCTTCGGCAGCGGCGGTGGAGGCGGCGGCTCGTAGTGCCCCTCGTCGTCGCTCTCCCGCCGGCCGGAGCCGTCCTCAGCGCCCTCGCCGTCCTTGCCGCGCGCGTCGGCCGGGTCGTCGGGGTCGTCGGGGTCGTCGAGGTCGCCCGGGTCGTCCAGGTCGTCCGCGCCGGCCCGGCGGTCGGCGGCGAACTCCTCCGGCGGTCTGACCACCCGCCGCGTCGGCTCGACAGGGAGGTTCTCGCTGTCCGGCCAGGGCTGATCGGCCGAGTCTCGCTCGGCGGTCTCGTTGAAGGACGCGACGATCTGACGCCAGACCTCGTCCTCGTCACTCTGGGGCGTCACTCAGATGGGCCTCTCCACAGCGATCGCGACTTCCCCCTGGGTGCGATCAGTCCCTCTGCAAGGGTACCGAGGCATGGGTCCGGATGAAGTCGAGGCTCCCGGCAAAGATCCTGTCGGCATCGTTGTCCAGCGTCGCAACATGGTAGCTATCGGTAAGTTCCTCGATCGTGGCCTGCGGGACCCTCTCACGGATGAGGGCCACGCTGGCGGGTTTCACCACGTGGTCGTCGGTGCTGTGGTAGACCAGCAGCGGCTGCCTCACCTTGCTCAGGTCGGCCTGCACCAGCGACCACAGCTCGGGCAGCGACGCGGCCGCCTTCACCGGGGTGCGGCTGTAGGCCAGCTCGGTGACCCCGGCCTTCTTCACGTCGTTGCCCACCCCCGGAATCGAGGGGATGAACCACTTCAGCAGCGGCGCCAGCTTCAGCAGCCACACGTCGTTGGTGATGGACGGGTTGACCACCACCACGCCGCGCACCCCCTCGCCGTGCATCTCGGCCAGCCGCAGCGCCAGGCACCCGCCGAGCGACAGCCCCGCGGTGAACACCTCGGCACAGCGGCCCTGGAGGTCCGCGAACGCCTTCTCCACCTCGGCGTACCAGTCCTCCCAGCGGGTACGGTTCATCTCCTGCCAGGTGGTGCCGTGCCCCGGCTGGCGCGGCAGCGACACCGTCAGCCCGTGCGAGGCCAGATACTCGGCCCAGGGCCGCAGCGACTGCGGAGTGCCGGTGAAGCCGTGGCACAGCAGCACGCCGACCGGTCCTGCGCGGTGGTGGTAGGGCTCGGCGCCTGGCATGAGCGGCATAACAGCTCCTCCATGCTTTTTCATCCCGGAACTGCCCGATCGTCGCACGATCCAGGGCGATTGTGCGAGAGGTGGTGTAGGAGCATCCACCGTGGGATGGGAAGATGACTACCTGTTGGCGACCGTCGCGTGAGGAAGAGGTGGCCGGGTGTTCTACTGGGTGGTCAAGGCCATCTTGGGGCCGATCCTCCACATCGTCTTCCGGCCGGTCACCGAAGGCGTCGAGAACGTGCCCAAGGAGGGGCCGGCCATCCTCGCCGGCAACCACCTGTCCTTCGCCGACCACTTCTTCGGCCCGCTCCACCTCCGGCGCAAGGTCATCAGCCTGGGCAAGTCGGACTACTTCACCGGGCGCGGCGTCAAGGGCTTCTTCACCCGCATGTTCTTCAGCGGCGTCGGCACCGTCCCGATCGACCGCTCCGGCGGCAAGGCCAGTGAGGCCGCGCTCCGCACCGGCCTGCGGGTGCTGCGCGAGGGCCACCTGCTCGGCATCTACCCCGAGGGCACCCGCTCGCCCGACGGCCGCCTCTACAAGGGCAAGACCGGCGTGGCCAGGCTCGCGCTGGAGTCGCGGGCCCCGGTCATCCCGTGGGCCATGGTCAACACCTTCGAGATGATGCCGCCGGGCAGGCCGCTGCCCAAGCTCGGCATCCGTCCCGAGGTGCGGTTCGGCAAGCCGCTCGACTTCTCCCGCTACTACGGCATGGAGGACGACCGGCTGGTGCTGCGCGCGGTGACCGACGAGATCATGTACGCCCTGATGGAGCTGTCGGAGCAGGAGTACGTCGACAAGTACGCCGCCAGCGCCAAGGTGGAGATGGAACGGGCGGCCAGGGCCGCGAACAAGGGCGAGTGACACCCCGACCGGCCTTCAAGGCCGGGCGGGCGTTCAGGCCAGGTGGGCGCGGAGCTCCCGGATGTGGTCGGGCGTGGTGCGGCAGCAGCCGCCGATCAGCGCGGCCCCCGCGGCCTGCCACTCCTTGGCCGCCTGACCGTACCCGATCGGGTCGGCCGTGCCGCGCCAGCGGCGCTCGGCGGCGTCCCAGGTCTCGCCCGAGTTCGGGTAGACCACGACGGGCAGGCCGCCGCGCAGGGCGGCGATGAGCCCGGGGATGTGCCGCGGGGCGGTGCAGTTGGCGCCGACGGCCACCACCTGCGGGTTGCCGGTGAACAGCGCGGCCGCCTCGGCGATCGGGGTGCCGTCGCTGATGTGGGCCGCGTCGCGGCAGGAGAAGCTCACCCAGACCTTGACCGACGGCGTCTCGGCCAGCAGCCTGGCCAGCGCCCGCGCCTCGGCGAACGACGGGATGGTCTCGCAGGCCAGCAGGTCGGCCTCGGAGGAGGCGAGGATCTCCCAGCGGGGGCGGTGCCAGGCCAGCAGCGCGTCCTCGTCGACGCCGTAGTCGCCGGTGTATTCGGCCCCGTTGGCCAGGCAGGCGCCGTAGGGGCCGACCGAGGCCGCCACGAGCCCGCGGCCGGCCTCGTCGCGGGCCTGCGCGGCCACCTCCACCGACAGGCGGATCAGGCGCTCGGCCTGCTCCCGGTCGATCCCCCTGCGCAGGAAGCCGGGGATGGACGCCTGGTAGCTGGCGGTCGTGGCCACGTCGGCGCCGGCCGCGAAGTACGCGGCGTGCGCCTGCCGGATCAGGCCGGCGTCGTCGAGCAGCAGCCGAGCCGACCAGAGCGCGTCGCCGAGGTCGGCGCCGAGCCGTTCGAGCTGGGTGGCGAGCCCGCCGTCGAGCACCATCGTGGTCACCCGTCCAGGATACGGCCGCCCGAGGTGCCGGGGTTTCCGGTGATTCCTCCGGCCCGGAGGACGGGGACGGTCGAGGCCGGGATCAGGGCGTGCCGCCGATGCGGGCGAGCGCGTCCCGGTCGAGCACGGTCACCTCCGACCTGCCGAGCCGGACCAGGCCGCGCCGCTCGAAGGCCCGCAGGGCCCGGTTCACGCTCACCCGGGTGGCGCCGATCTCCGCCGCCAGCCCGGCCTGGCCGCCGTCCAGCCGCACCGGGCCGCGCCGCCGTACCAGCCACTTGGCCAACCGGGCGGGCACGTCGAGCAGCACCGCGTCGGCGAGCCGCTCGTCGAGGGCGCGCACGGTCTCGGCGAGCGTCAGCAGCACGCGCGCCGCCACCGCCGGCTCGGTCGCGACGAGCTCGCGCACCGCGCGCCCCGGCAGGTACGCGACCCGCACCGCCGTGACGGCGGTCAGCGTGGCCCGGTGCGGGCCGCCCGCCAGGAGCGCGGTCTTGTCGAACGCGACCGGGGCGGACGGCGCCGCCAGCACCGCCTCCCGGCCGTCCGTGCCCGCCCGGCTCGCCCGGACCCGGCCCTCCAGCAGCACGATCAGCTCACCCGCGGGATCGCCCTCGGTGCACAGCACCTGCCCGGCCGGGTAGCGGCGGTGCCGGGCCAGCCCTTCCAGCTCCCGGACCCGCGCGGCGTCCAGCCCGCTCAGCATCGGCAGATCGGCCAGCGCGTACGTCATGTATCCGGTGATACACCACCGGCGTGTCCCTGGGCGCGGCGCCGGCGGCCCCCGCGGCCCTAGCGTGCCGGGCATGACGAGATTCGTGGTCCAACTGGCCTTCGACGGCGACCAGGAACGGCAGCGGGAGCGGCTGCGGGTGCGGCCCGCTCATCGCGAGCACCTGCGCGCGCTGAAGGACAGGGGCCTGCTGGTGACGGCCGGCCCCTGGGCGGACGACAGCGGAGCCCTGCACGTGTACGAGGTCGCCGGCGAGGCGGAGCTGCGCGCCATCCTGCGCGACGACCCGTACACCGTGGCGGACGCCTGTGAGCTGGTGCTGCTCAAGGAGTGGACGCCGCTGCCATGACCGTCAGGCCCGCTTCCAGAACGGGCGCTCCCCGTCACCGCCACCGCGCCCGTCACGAGGACCGGAGCCGCCGGTCAGTGCGGTGAGCACCTCGATGGCGTGCCGCCGGAGCGCCTCCGGGTCGGTCCCCGGCCGCTCGGCAGCCTCCAGCTCGCGGGCCAGCGCGGCCAGCTCGGCGTGCCCGCCCAGGTACGCCGACAGCGCGGCCAGCCGGGAGCCGAGATCGGCCAGGTAGAGGGCGCCAGGGGCGTGCAGCGCCTTCAGCCGGTCCAGCTCGGCCGCCAGCTGGGGGCGCACGGTGTCCAGGCTCCGCGTCGCGCGCGGCGCCGGCCGCGCGGACATCGGCCCGCGCGCCATCCGGGGCGCGGGCCCCGCCCCCGGCCTGAACGCGTCGTCGCCGCCCAGCATGGCCGCGAAGCCGCCCGCGGGCGCGATCCCGGGCCCGGCGGACGCGGGGGGCGGCGCGGGCGCGGGCCCCGCCATCGCGGTGAGGCCGAACGCCATCGGCGACACCGGCGACACCGGCGACTCCCAGCCGCTCGGCAGCTCCACCGGCTGGATCACCTGGTGCTCCGGCCCGCCCTCGGCCACCTGCCGGGTGTCGGCCGCGACGTAGGCGGTGAACCTGCACAGCACGCCGTGCTCCAGCGACACCCGGACGATCTCCCGTTCCAGCTCCCGCTCGCCCATGGCGTACCGGTCCTCCAGCTCGCGCAGGTGGGCGCGCGCCCAGACGGCGCTCAGGGCCGGGCTGTCGACGACCGTGCCCGGCACGCGCTCCTCCCACGGCGCGCCCGACGCCAGCCCGCGCACCGTCACGGCCGAGCCGCCCCGGCATCGCCCGTACACGCGCAGCGGCACGCCGGGGAAGAGGGAACCCAGGCGCGTGACCGTGCCCGGCTCCACGTCCAGGTCCTTCAGTGACAGGTCCGTCACCAGCGGCGCGCCGATCCGGCGGTGGATCTGCTCCATCGCCGCGTCCAGCCGGTCCTCCGACTCCACCAGCTCGCTCCGGCCCGCGCCCAGGCCGGCCAGCCGGCCCAGGAAGCCGGCGTTCACCGCGCGGTCGATGCCGACCGTGTGCACCCGCATGGCCGACAGCGCGCCGCCGGTCAGCTCGAGGATCTGGTCCTCGTTGCCGACCTGGCCGTCGGTGACCAGGACCAGGACGCGTTCCCTGCCCTGCTCGCCGCCGAGCAGGGCGATGGCCCGGCGCAGCGGCTCCAGCAGCTCGGTGCCGCCGCGCGCGTCCACCCTGGCCAGGTGCTCGACGGCGCGGTAGCGGTTGCGGTCGGACCCCTCGGCCAGGCCCTCGAACGCCTCCTCCACCACCGAGTCGAACGCCAGGACCGCGAACCGGTCGCCCGGCGTGAGCGTGTCGACGATCCGGGCCGCGGCCCGGCGCGCCGCGACCATCTTCCAGCCCGCCATGCTGCCCGACCGGTCCAGCAGCAGCACGAGGTCGCGCGGCCGCCGGTCCGTCTCCAGCTCGGGCGGGACCACGAACAGCGCGAACGTGCCCGCGCCGTCGAACTGCAGGGACGTGGACGCGGCGAACGACAGCCGCAGGATGAAGTCACGGTCCAGCCGCTCACCCGGGCGCAGCCGTACGGTGTCGCCCTCCTCCTCGACCACGTGCAGGCTGGAGGCCAGCTCGCGCAGGTCCAGCCCGGCCGCGTCGACGGTGGCCGACAGGGACAGGCGGACCGGGTCCGGGAAGCCCGGCAGCAGCACCGGGGGAGTGACCCGGGAGGCGTCGGGGACCGCGTCGGTGTCCGGCGCCGTGCCCGACCCGGCCGGCGGGCCGTCGAGCGCCGCGCCCGGGATGTAGCGGGGCGCCACCACCAGCGGGAAGCGGAACGTCGCCGCGCCGTCCTCGTACGGCAGCGGCTGGCTCAGCGTCAGCCGGACCGTCACCCGCTCACCGGGCAGGATGTTGCCCACCCGGATGGTGAACACGTCAGGCCGGTCCTCCTCGGCGATCGCCGCCCGCCTGCCCTCGCGCAGCGCCCTGTCGTAGTCGGCGCGCGCCTGGCCGCGCTCCTTGAGCACGCCCTCGACGACCCGGTCGTCCGCCTCCATCCGGAACGCGGTGACGGCGGCCCTGTCGGGCAGCGGGAAGACGTACGTGGCCTCCAGCGTCACGTCGAACGGGTTGCGGAATCCCTGGGCCACCTCCACCCCGGCGACCAGGCCCGCGATCGCGGCGTGCACGTCGACGCTCTCCAGCGGCAGGTTGCCGCGCTCGGTCCGCAGCGCGCCGATCCCGGCGTCGGGCTCCGGCACGCATCGGGCGGGCTCAAGCGAAGTGATCTTCATAGGAGTCCTCTCTCTTCGAGCACCGCCAGCAGCGGCCCCGCCGCCGCGAGCAGCGCCCGCACGTCGTCGTCCCCGGGCGCCCGCCGCGCCTCGTCGAGCACCAGCGTCACCCCTCCCGCCAGCCGCACCCCGTGCACGGCCCCCGGCGCCCCGCCGCGCCGCTCCGGCCGTCCGTCGTCCGATGCGCCGGGGTGCCCCTCATGGAACCCTCGGCGCGGCTTTCGCACGCCCCGGTCCGGTCCCTGCACGCTCCGGTCCGGTTCCTGTGCGGGCCGGTCCGCCCAGAACCTGGACCGGGCCGGCGGTCTCCCGTCCTCCAGGTGCGCGCCCGCCTCCGGGCCCGGCGGCCCCTGGCCGTCCGGCGAGCCGGGCGGCGGGACCACTCCGGGCGAGGGCACGCCCCGCCGCGCGTCCGCCCCCGCATCCTGGGGAGCGCGGAGATCCCCGGCCTGCTCGGACATCCCGGCTCGTTCGGGATCCTTGACCCGCGCGGGCTCTCCGATCCGTCCGGGCCTGCCGAATCCCGAAGCGCCGGGGTCGGTGACGCGCGGGGTGGCCGTTCCCGTGATCCTGGCCGTGTCGGGCGCCGGGTGATCCGGGTACGGGGAACCAGGAAGGCGGGCCGTGGCTTCGAGCGTGGCGTCCGGGGCGCCCGCGAGCGCCGCCTGGATGTCGGCGATCGACATGCCCTCCGCCTGCAGTCGTTTGACCGCGACCAGCTGCAGCAGGTGACGCCGCCCGTAGCGGGCGATCCGGCCGCGCCGGGTCAGCGGCGGGTCGACCAGCCCGATCGTGGTGTACCACCTGATGAGCCGCTCGCCCGGCACCTCGCGGACCCGGCCGTTGAACGGCTGCGCGTGGGCGCGCAGCGCGCCGGCCGCGCGCTCCGCCAGCTCGCCGATGGTCCAGGTGTCGCTCATACCCTCACAGTGACACTGTCACTATTACAGTGTCAAGGAAATCAGAAATCCGGGCATAAAAGGCATATCCTCGGGGAGGGGGTACGACATGGCTACGATTAACAGCCCGCTTTCGGGCGACGCCAAGACCACGACCGGCACGTGCCTGCAGGGCGCCCTCGTCGACCTGATCGACCTCTCCCTGGTCGCCAAGCAGATGCACTGGAATGTCATCGGCCCCAACTTCCGTTCGGTCCACCTGCAGCTCGACGAGGTCGTCACGCTGGCCCGCCGGCACACCGACATCCTCGCCGAGCGCATGTCCGCCCTGGGCATGAACGCCGACGGCAGGTCCGCCACGGTGTCCAAGTCCAGCCAGCTGGCCCAGCCGGAGTCCGGATGGCTCGAGTCCGGCAAGGTGGTGTCGGCGATGACGGACGTCCTCGGCGGCATCGGCCGGCGGATGCGCGAGCGCATCGACCTGACCGAGGAGTCGGACCCGTCGACCCAGGACCTTCTCATCGCCGTCAACCAGGACATCGAGAAGCAGCACTGGATGTTCCAGGCCATGAGCTGATGGGTGCGGGACACGAGCCCGGGAGCCGGCCGGCCCCGGGCTTCCGCATGCCGGGAGGCCCTTTCTCGTTCGCGTGCCGTTCGATCGCGGTGTCCTCCCCCTTCACGTCCGTGCGGTCGACTAGCGTGGCATCCAGAGGGAGGCCCAACCGATGTCCCACAAGACTCTTCTCCGTACGGGCCCGCTCTCCCAGGGCGGTGTGAGCCCGTACGGACCGGTCCAGGAGCCCGGCGCCGAAGGGCTGCTGTCCCTGCCCGCGGGGTTCGGCGGCAGGGTGGTGGCCCGTACCGGGAGCAAGGTGGCCGGGCTGACCTGGCACGCCGCGCCCGACGACGGAGCGTGCTTCCCCGACGGCGACGGCTGGATCTACGTGTCCAACTCCGAGCTGTCCCTGCTCGGCGGCGCGGCGGCGATCCGCTTCCGGCCCGACGGCTCCGTCGGCGACGCCTACCGCATCCTGTCCGGCACCGAGCTCAACCGCGCGGGCGGCGCCACCCCCTGGAACACGTGGCTGTCCGGCGAGCTCGGCCACCGGGGCCGCGTGTTCGAGTGCGACCCGTACGGTGTCCGCGCGGCGCGCCCCCGGCTGGCGATGGGCCGGTTCCGGCACGAGGCGGCCGCCTGCGACCCCGACCGGCAGGTCGTCTACCTGACCGAGGGCGAGCGCGACGGCTGCTTCTACCGGTTCCGCCCGTACGACTGGGGCGACCTGACCGAGGGCGCGCTGGAGGTGCTGTGCGGTTCCGGCCGGTGGGAGCCGGTACCGTGGCCGGCCGCGCCGCTCAAGGGCACCCGCCACCAGGTGCGCGAGGCGCGCAGGTTCGACGGCGGCGACGCCTGTCACTACGCCGGTGGCGTGTGCTTCTTCACCACCAGGGGCGATGGCACGCTGTGGGCGTACGACGCGCAGACCTCGGCGGTGGGGCGGGTGTGCGACGGCGTGCGCGCCGTCACCGCGGCCCCCTCGGGCGACCTGTACGTGTCCAGGGACGCCGCCAGGATCGACGTGATCACGCCGGACCGGGAGATCGCCCCGTTCCTGCGGTTCGCCGGCCCTCCGGGTGCCGAGCTGACCGGGCTGGCGTTCGCGCCGGGCGGTGACCGGCTCTACTTCTCGGCCAGGCGGGAGGCCGCCTCGGGTCACACGTTCGAGGTCACGGGCCCGTTCCGCGCCCCGTGACCCGCCGCTGCGGGCCGGGCGGGCGGATCAGCCGCGCCCGGCCCTCACAGGTCGACGGACCACATCTGCTCGGTGACCTCGATCCCGTTCTCCGTGCCCTTCTCCTGGGAGTCGAGCCGGAACCCGGCGGCCTCGTAGACGCGCCGCGCGCTGGTCAGGCAGTCGCGCGTCCACAGCACGACCCGCTCGCGCCCGTCGGCCCTGGCGTGCCGCAGGCACTCCTCGACCAGCCGCCGTCCCAGGCCGAGCCCGCGCGCTGACGGCTCCACCAGCAGCAGCCTGAGCTGCCCCGTCGTGCCTTCTTTGCGCACGTAGAAGACGCAGCCTGCGGGCCGGCCGTCGACCTCGGCGATCCAGAGCGCGTCGCACGCCGGGTCGAAGTCGGCGACGACGCGTGCCACCAGCTGCTCGAAATCCCTGCCCCAGCCGTACTCCCTGGCGTAGAGGACGCCGTGCCGGTGGACCACCCAGCTCAGGTCGCCGTCGCGCGGCGGCCTGATCAGGGTGGCCCGCGGCCCGGCGGGCGGGTCGAGCACGTCCCTGATCGTGCGCATGGCGTCGAGCAGCCGCTCCCTGCCGTCCTCCGGCAGTCCGGCGAGGAGCCGCGTGATGTCCTCGGTCGAGGCCCGGTCGAGCGCCTCGAACGCCTCGCGGCCGGCCGGGGTGAGCCGTACCAGGTGCTTGCGCGCGTCGGCGGCCGAGCGCTCCCTGACGATCAGCCCGTCGCCGTCGAACCGGGTCAGGATCCGGCTCAGGTAGCCCGCGTCCAGGTCGAGCCGCGACCGCAGCTCGCCGGTCTCCAGCGAGCCCGCGTGCGCGACCTCGTACAGCACTCTGCCCTCGGTCAGCGAGTAGGGCAGGTCGTGCATGCCGGCCTGCAGCACTCCGATGACCCTGGTGTAGAAGCGGTTGAAGGCTCGCATCTCGGAGACTCTTGACTCAGTCAACGAATTCATTGCTTCAGTCAACCATGAGAGGATGGGGAATGTGAAGAGGCACCCCTACATAGGCGGCTACGGGCCCGGCATCGTCACCCCCGGCGGCGAGCTGGCCCGGCTCGCGGCCCCGTCCTTCCTGGCGCGCCATCCGTCGCTCCCCGTGATCTACGCGGTGGGAGAGCTGGCCCAGGGCTGGATCACCGCCTTCAGCGCCCGCGAGGGACGGCTGTCGCCCTGGGACGAGCGCTCCAGCGGGGGCGACAGCCCCTGCCACGTCGCCGTCCACCCGTCCGGAGGGCTGCTCGCGATCGCCAACTACGGCGACGGCACGGCCGGCCTCCACCGGCTCGACGCGCGCGGGGTCTTCGACGGCGACCCGATCGTGCTGCGCGGCCACGGCTCAGGACCCGACCCCGAGCGCCAGCAGGGCCCCCACGCCCATCAGGCGGTCTTCCACGAGGACCTGCTGTACGTCTCCGACCTCGGCGCCGACGTGATCCGCCGCTACACGCTGGACGGCGAGGCGCTGGAGCCCCTCACGCTGCCGCCGGGCACCGGCCCGCGCCACTTCGCCTTCACCGGTCCGACCCTCTACGTGACGGGCGAGCTCGACGGCACGGTCACCCGGCTCGCCCCCGGTGACGACGGCCTGCGCGTGCGCGCCTCCACCGCCGTGACGGAGAACCTCCCCTCCCACCTGGAGCTCGCGGGCGACCTCGTCTACGTCGCCAACCGCGGCCCCGACACGATCTCCGTGCTGCGGGCCGACGACCTGTCCCAGGTGGCGGAGGTGCCGTCAGGCGGCGCCTGGCCGCGCCACTTCGCGATCGACGGCGACCGCATGTACGTGGCCAACCAGCGTTCGGGCACCGTGGCGGAGTTCGCGCTCGTCGACGGCATCCCCGAGCCGACTGGCGAGGTGACGGAGGTCGAGAGCCCTTCCTGCGTGCTGCCGGCCTAGCCGCCCTCCGCCCGGATCTCCGCGAGCACCCGCTCCTCGGCCGGGCCGGGCACCGTCACGCCCGGCCCGACGAGGTCATCGCCAGCGCCACCGCCTCGCGCCAGCGGGTGTAGGCGGCGTCGTCGCGCTCACCCGGCTCGAAGCGCCGATCGAGCTGCCAGGTCTTGCGCAGTTCCTCCGCCGAGCCCCACACGCCCGCGCCCAGCCCGGCCAGGAACGCCGCGCCGAGCGCCGTCGTCTCCTGGATCACCGGCCGTTCCACGGGCGTGCCCAGCTGGTCGGCCTGGAACTGCATGAGCAGGTCGTTGCCGCTGGCCCCGCCGTCGGCCTTCAGCGCCGGCGGCCGGCCCTCGGCCGACGCCTCCACCACGTCGCGCACCTCGAACGCGATCGCCTCCAGCGTGGCCCGCACCAGATGCGCGCGGGTGGTGCCGCGGGTGATGCCGGTGATCAGGCCCCGTGCCTCCGGGTCCCAGTGCGGGGCGCCCAGACCGGTCAGCGCGGGCACGAACACCACGCCGCCGCTGTCGGGCACCGTGCGTGCGAGCGCCTCGGACTCCGCCGCGGTCCCGATCAGCCCCAGCCCGTCGCGCAGCCACTGCACCGCCGCGCCGGTCACGAACACCGACCCCTCCAGCGCGTACGTGCGCTCACCCGACGGGGACTGCCAGGCCACCGTGGTCAGCAGCCCCGACTCCGAGCGGACGATCTCCGTCCCGGTGTTGGTCAGGATGAACGAGCCCGTCCCGTAAGTGCACTTGACCTCGCCCACCCCGTAACAGGTCTGGCCGAACAGCGCCGCCTGCTGGTCGCCCGCCACCCCGCTGATCGGCAGCTCCAGCCCGAGGAACGCGCCCGGATCCGTACGTCCCAGCTCGCCGTAGTTGGGCACCACCTCCGGCAGCGCGGACTCGGGCACCCCGAACAGCTCGCACAGCTCCGGCTCCCACGCGCCGGACTCCAGCCCGTACAGCAGCGTGCGGGAGGCGTTGGACGGGTCGGTCACGTGCCGCGCGCCCGCCGTGAGCCGGGCGATCAGGTAGGCGTCCACGGTGCCCACCACGACCCGGCCCGAGGTGACGCCCTCCCAGGCGGCCGGGTCGTGCTCGGCCAGCCAGGTGAGCTTGGAACCGGTGAAGTACGGGTCGAGGCGCAGGCCCGTCAGCTCGGTCACCCGGGGCTCGTGCCCGGCCGAGCGCAGCCGCTCGCAGATGCCGGCCGTGCGGCGGTCCTGCCACACGACGGCCCGGCGCGGCGCGGCCAGCGACCGCCGGTCCCACAGCACGGCGGTCTCCCGCTGGTTGGTGAGTCCGACGCAGACCGGCGTCCTGGAGGCCCCGCCCAGGGCGGTGGCGCAGGCGCTCAGCGTGGCCTGCCAGATGTCCTCGGGGTTGTGCTCGACCCAGCCCGGCCGCGGGAAGTGCTGGGCGAACTCCTCGTACCCCCTCGACTCGATCCGGCCGTCCTCGGTCACGACGAGCGCCGTGACACCCGTCGTGCCCGCGTCGATGGCCAACACACTCACGAAATCGCCTCCTGAACCGGTTTCGGCCGCTACGCTCGCGTTTGGTCTAGACCAATGCCCGTGAGGACGGGCACAATGCGATTCTGGTCGTGAAACACATCGGGAGGAACCCGCCATGCGTATAGGAGTGCTCACCGGAGGCGGCGATTGCCCCGGTCTGAACGCCGTGATCAGAGGTGTCGTCCGTAAGGGGGTGAGCGTCTACGGACACGAGTTCGTCGGTTTCCGTGACGGCTGGCGCGGCCCCTTGGAGGGCGAGACGATGCCGCTGGACATCCAGGCCGTCCGGGGCATCCTGCCGCGCGGCGGCACGATCCTCGGCTCCTCCAGGACGAACCCGCTCAAGATCGACGGCGGGGTCGACCGGATCAAGGAGAACCTCGCGGCCACCGGCGTCGACGCGCTCATCGCGATCGGCGGTGAGGACACACTCGGCGTCGCCAAGCAGCTGTTCGACCGCGACGTCAAGGTCGTCGGCGTGCCCAAGACGATCGACAACGACCTGTCCGGCACCGACTACACCTTCGGCTTCGACACCGCGGTCAACATCGCCACCGAGGCCATCGACCGGCTCCACACCACCGCCGAGTCCCACCACCGGGCGCTCATCTGCGAGGTCATGGGGCGCCACGCCGGATGGATCGCGCTGCACGCCGGCATGGCCGGCGGCGCCAACGTGATCCTCATCCCGGAGAAGCCGTTCGACATCGACCGCGTCTGCGAGTACGTCGAGTCCCGCTTCCGCACCCGCTACTCGCCGATCGTCGTGGTCGCCGAGGGCGCCCACCCCATCGAGGGGCAGATGCAGCTGCAGGCCGGCGAGCTCGACGCGTTCGGCCACGTCCGGCTGGGCGGCATCGGCGAGACCCTGGCCAAGGAGATCGAGAAGCGGACCGGCAAGGAGGCCCGCACGACCGTGCTCGGCCACATCCAGCGCGGCGGCACGCCCACCGCGTTCGACCGGGTGCTGGCCACCCGGTTCGGCCTGCAGGCGATCGACGCGGCCCACGACGGCGACTTCGGCAAGATGGTGGCGCTGCGCGGCACCGACATCGTCCGCGTCGGGCTCGACGAGGCCACGGCCGAGCTGAAGACGGTGCCGGTCGAGCGTTACGCCGAGGCCGAGGTCTTCTTCGGCTGAGGCTGAGTGTTTCCGGGCTGCAAGCGGCTTGCAAGCGGCGGGCCGTACCTTCTGGAGCAGCGGGGTTACCGCTACAACCCCCTCGAGGGTACGGTTCGCGCCGCGGCGAGTAGGCGGCCCACCACGCGTCGCGAGCCGTACCCATGAAATAGCTCAACCGCAAGGGCGTGCCGAGGGGATCCCCGACCGGCGCGCCCTCGTCGTCCTCCCGGGAAGCCCGCCCGGCACGTCTGCCGGGCAGGGCGGAGGCGTCCGGGAGCTCCGGGGCCCGGACTAAACTCGATGACGCGCAGCGTTGTCCCTGGCGCTGATCCCCTGTCTCCCCGGAGGTTCCACCATGACGATGTCGGCCCTGGGCGAGCCGTGCGTTCTGCTCAAGCTGGGCGAGATCGTCCTCAAGGGCAAGAACCGCGAGCTGTTCGAACGCCGCCTGATCGGCAACATCCGGCAGGCGCTCAAGGAGTTCGACCTCAAGGTCGACGTGCGCCGCCGCCACGGCGTCATCGCGATCTTCCTGCCCGACGGCACCGCCCCCGAGCAGGCCCAGGCCGTGGCCGAGCGGGTCGCCGACGTGCCCGGCCTGGTGTGGATCCACCCCGCCTGGCGGGTCGCCAAGGACCCCGAGGCCGTGCTCAAGGCCGGGCTGGCGCTGTTCGCCGAGCGCGAGGAGGTCCGGCGCAAGGCCAGCTTCGCGGTCCGCTCGCGCCGCCGCGACAAGCGCTTCCCGCTGCGCTCCAACGAGCTCGACCGGCTCGTCGGCGGCGCCATCAACGACGAGTACGGCCTGCCCGTCGACCTGAGGAACCCCGAGCTGACCCTCTTCATCGAGGTCGACAGGGACGAGGTGTTCGTCTTCACCGGCGGGCTGCCCGGCCAGGGCGGGCTCCCGGTCGGCAGCAGCGGCCGGGCGCTGGTGCTCATGTCGGGCGGCATCGACTCGCCCGTGGCCGCCTACCGCATGATGCGGCGCGGGCTGCACGTCGACTTCCTCCACTTCTCCGGCATCCCGTTCACCACCTCTGAGTCGATCTACAAGGCCTACGCGCTGGTCAGGAAGCTCGACCGGTTCCAGGGCGGGTCGCGGCTGTGGGTGGTGCCGTTCGGCAAGGCCCAGCAGTCGATCCGCAACTCCGGCCAGGACCGGCTCGCCGTGATCGCCCAGCGGCGGCTCATGCTCAAGACGGCCGAGGAGGTCGCCCACCGCATCCGCGCCGGCGCGCTGATCACCGGCGACGCGCTCGGCCAGGTGTCCTCCCAGACGCTGGCCAACATCACCGCCCAGGACCACGCGGTCGACCTGCCGATCCTGCGCCCCCTGGTCGGCTGGGACAAGACCGAGATCATGGCCGAGGCCCGGCGCATCGGCACCCTGGAGATCTCCGAGCTGCCCGACGAGGACTGCTGCTCGCTCCTGGCCCCGCGCCGCGCCGAGACCCGCGCCAAGATCGAGGACCTCAAGCAGATCGAGAAGCGCCTCGACGCCGAGGAGCTGGCGGTCCAGCTCGCCGACTCCATCCAGGAGTACACGCTCTGACGGGGCGGGGGCCCGGCCCCCGCCCCGCCAGGGCTCAGACGGCCAGCGCCGCCGCGGCCGTCTTGCCCAGCAGCGGCGGGAAGTCGCGCATGACCTGGGCCAGCTCGCTCAGGTCGGTGTCGACCAGCGCCTGCGGCCCGTCGCAGAGCGCCTGCTCCGGCCGCGGGTGCACGTCGATGATGATCCCGTCGGCGCCGGCCGCGATGGCCGCCCGGCTCAGCGGCAGCACCAGGTCACGACGGCCGCCCGAGTGCGACGGGTCCACGATCACGGGCAGGTGCGACAGCCGCTGCGCCACCGGCACCGCCGACACGTCCAGGGTGTTGCGGGTGGCGGTCTCGAACGTCCTGATGCCCCGCTCGCACAGCACCACGTCCAGGTTGCCGCGCTGCGCGATGTACTCGGCCGCCATCAGCCACTCCTCCATGGTCGCGCTCATGCCGCGCTTGAGCAGCACCGGCTTCCCGGCCGCGCCCACCGCCTGCAGCAGCCCGAAGTTCTGCGCGTTGCGGGTGCCGACCTGCAGCATGTCCGCGTACGAGGCCACCAGCGGCACGTCGTGCGCCTCCACCACCTCGGTCACGATCGGCAGCCCGGTCTCCTCACGCACGTCGGCCAGGATGCGCAGCCCCTGCTCGCCCAGCCCTTGGAACGCGTAGGGCGAGGTGCGCGGCTTGTAGGCGCCGCCGCGCAGCAGCGTCGCCCCGGCCGCCTGCGCCATCCTGGCCGCCTCCAGCGTCTGCTCCCGCGTCTCCACCGCGCACGGCCCCGCGATGAGCGTCACCGTGCCGGGCCCGATGGGCACCCCGCCCACGTGCACCGTCGAGCGCTCGGGATGGTTCTCCCGGCTGACCAGCTTGTACGGACTGGAGATCCGCATCACGTCCCGTACCCCCGCCATGCCGCGCAGGCCGGCGGCGTCGAGCTGGGTCACGTCGCCCACCAGGCCGACGATCGTGCGCTGCACCCCCTTGCTCACGAACGCGTCGACCCCCGCCGACCGCACGACGCCGACGATGGACGCCACGTCCTCGGAGGTGGCCTCCGGCCCCATCACGATGACCATGTGTACTCCCTCGGAAACGCAGAAGGCCCCGGGTCCTTTCGGACCCGGGGCCTTCTTGCTCGCCTATGTCTGCTAGCGCAGCGCTAGGTGGCGAACGGTCCGACTGGGTCCGTCGCCATACCAAAACAGGAACGCGGTGCGCATAGTGCGGCAATAGTACCCCACCGCGCCCCGCTGCCCCGCCGCCCGCCCACCGGTGGCAGGATGGCTCAAGACCGAGCGACCGGCGAGGGGAGCAGTAATCGTGGAGGAGACGCGCCTGCCGCCAGGCCAGTACGTCCCCCGCGGCCTACCCGTGATCCACTACGGCCGGGTGCCTCCGTTCAGGCCCGAGTCGTGGGACCTGAAGGTGTTCGGCGCCACCGCCTCGGGTGAGGAGCACGCCTTCGGCTGGGAGGAGTTCACCGGCCTGCCCACGACGGTCCGGGTGGCCGACTTCCACTGCGTCACCAAGTTCTCCGTGCCCGGCCTGGAGTGGGCCGGCGTGCCGCCGTCCGCCCTGGTCGCCGCCGCCCCGCCCGACCCGGGCGTGCGCCACGTGATGATCTGGGCCGAGTACGGCTACAGCGCCAACCTGCGCTGGTCCGACTTCACCGCCCCCACCACCCTGTTCGCCACCGAGCTGGGGGACAAGCCGCTCACCGCCGAGCACGGCGCCCCCGTCCGCCTGGTCGTGCCCCACCTGTACGGGTGGAAGAGCGTCAAATGGGTGCGCGCCATCGAGTACCTCCTGGAGGACCGGCGGGGCTTCTGGGAGGACCGCGGCTACCACAACCTCGCCGACCCGTGGCGCGAGCAGCGCTACTCCTATCAGGAGGAGCCGGGCGACGGCCCGCCATGACATGACCTGCGGGTTTCCGCCCCCACCTGGGCGGTTGTTGGCTACGGTTGCCCGCATGCTGACCACCGCGTGCGTGGTGCTCCCCTGTCTGACCTTCGTCCTCGGCTACACCCTTGCCCGGCGCCGTGCCGCGCGGGAGCGCCAGGACCGCGAGGCCACCTTCACCACGCTGCACCTCGCCGCCATGGCGGCCCCCGCCCTGCGCGCCGGGCTCAACCGCGACTCCGCCCGCAAGGCCGTGCGCCACCTGCACGCCCTGCTCGGCACGTACGCGGTCGCCATCACCTCCACCGAGGCCGCGCTGGCCTGGGACGGCCCCTGCTCCGACGAGGTCCTCACCTACGCCAGGTCCGCGTTCGCCTCCGGCCGGGCCCAGCTGTTCGCAGGCGAGCCGTACGGCGCGGTCGTCGTGCCGCTCACCGTGGACGGCCGGATCGTCGGGGCGCTGGCCGCCTTCGACGACGAGCTCAGCGCCGGCCTGGTGCGTTCCGTCACCGAGGTCGGCCGGTGGATGTCCGGCCAGCTGGAGCTGGCCGAGCTGGACTCCTCGCGGCGGCGCGCGCTGGAGGCCGACATGCGGGCGCTGCGCGCGCAGATCTCGCCGCACTTCGTGCACAACGCGCTCACCACCATCGCCTCGTTCGTCCGCACCGACCCCGGGCGCGCCCGGGAGCTGCTGCTCGACTTCGCGGACTTCGCCAGGTACGCGCTGCGCCGGGCGCACGACTTCACCACCCTCGCCGACGAGCTCACCTGCGTCGACCGCTACCTGCTGCTGGAACGTGCCAGGTTCGGCGACAAGCTGCGGTTCAGCCTCCAGGTGGCGCCCGAGGTGCTGCCCGTGCCCGTCCCGTTCCTGTGCCTGCAGCCGCTGGTCGAGAACGCCATCAAGCACGGCATGCGCGGCCGCGCCGGCGAGGTGCGGATCGTGGCCCGCGACGCCGGCCCCGAGGCGCACATCACCGTCGAGGACGACGGCGTGGGCATGGACCCCGAGCGCGCCCGCAGCGTGCTGGACGAGGACCCGGCCCGCGAGGGCGCCGGGATCGGCCTGGCCAACGTCGACCTGCGGCTGCGCCAGATCTACGGCGACGGGTACGGGCTGAAGGTCGAGACGGCGCTGGGCGCCGGCACGAAGGTGCGGCTGCGGGTGCCCAAGGCGCAGTTGACCTCTCTGTGATTCCGTCTGTGATCCGGGTGTGACGCAACGTGCTGCCGGGCCTTGTGAGCTCGGCGTTTCTGGTGCAGCGTAGTGACATGCTTCGTGTGCTGGTGGTCGACGACGAGGTGCCCGCGCTGGAGGAGCTGGCCTTCCTGCTGCGCAGGGACAGCCGCGTCGAGCACGTGCTGACCGCCTCCGACGGGGTGGCCGCGCTGCAGGACCTGGTCCAGATGGTCGCCGGCGGCGAGCGGCTGGACGCGGTCTTCCTCGACATCCGCATGCCGGGCCTCGACGGGCTCGACCTGGCCCGGCTGGTCGGCGGCTTCCCCAGCCCGCCGAAGGTGGTCTTCGTCACCGCCCACGACGAGTGCGCCGTCCAGGCGTTCGAGATGGAGGCCGTCGACTATCTCCTCAAGCCGGTCAGGGCGGAGCGGCTGGCCGAGGCGGTGCGCCGGCTGGAGGTCTCCTCCTCGCCGCCCGCCGACCCCGGCCAGGACGACGTGATCCCGGTCGAGCTCGGCGGCCGCACCCGGTTCGTGCCGCAGCAGGCGGTCCGCTTCGCCGAGGCCCAAGGCGACTACGTGCGGCTGCACACGGTGGACGGCAGCTACCTCGTGCGCATGTCGCTGGCGGCGCTGGAGCGCCGCTGGGCCGACGCCGGGTTCATCCGGGTCCACCGCAGCACGCTGGTCTCCGCCCGGCACGTGAGCGAGCTGCGGTTCGAGGGCGGCCGGGTCACCCTCACCGTCGGCACCGAGACCCTCCAGGTCAGCCGCAGGCACAGCAGGCAGGTACGCGAACTCCTGGTCCGCCAGCACCGGGGCGTCATGTCCTGACCCTCGGCCGCCGGACGGGTGTGAACCGTGAGGCGGGCCGCACGCCCGCCCGCCGGGAGTCCCTGTCCGGTGCCGGTCGCGATTGCGCAGGTCACACGGCCTCACCCGAGCCGGGCTCGGCCGGGCCGGAATCCCGGGGGAGACCCGCGAGGCCGGCGGATCGACCGCTCGTCGCTCCCAGGTGACCGCTCGTCGCCGGAACACATTCCGCACATCGCTGGCTACACGCCGTTCGACGAGCCCTCTGCCAATCGGGTGACCCGGGGTAGATCACGACCGTAGTGTTTCGGCATCGGAGCCACCCGGCGCATCGGGGGGACGAACCAGAAGGTTCGCCGTATGCGCCGGATCCGGGTGACCTCACAGGTCACCGCGGCTGTCGGGCCCTTGACCGGGGGGTGGGGCCCGCCGGCCGGACACGTGCAGAGGCGCCCGCGGGGGTCGCGGACAGACCGCGATCCGGCCACACGGGGGCGGCCGGATCCCACCGGCGGGCGCCTCGGGCACGTCCTCACCGGCCCCCGTCAGCTCGGAGAGGGCCGGGGCACGTGGGTCACCCCTCGTCGCGCAGGCGCTTCAGGGTCTCGATGTCCTCGCGGTGCTTGTCGGCCTTGCCGGGCGTCTCGATGCAGAGAGGCACGCCCGCCGCCGCCGGGTGACGCATCAGCTCGGCGAAGGGGCGGGTGCCGATGTGGCCCGCGCCGATGTTCTCGTGACGGTCCTTCTTGGCGCCGCACACGTCCTTGGAGTCGTTGGCGTGGATCAGCTTGAGGCGGCCCGGCGCGATCTTGTGCAGCAGGTCGAGCATCTCGTCCGTACCGCCCTCGGCGGCCAGGTCGTGACCGGCGGCGAAGGCGTGGCAGGTGTCGAGGCAGACGCCGGCCCTGGGGTGCCAGTCGAGCGCCGCCAGGTAGGGCTCCAGGTCGCCGACCGTGGCGCAGAGCATCGCCCCCTGCCCCGCCATCGGCTCGAGCAGCAGGTCGGGCCCGCCGTCGGGGATCTCGTCGAGCAGCGGCAGCAGGTGCTCGCGCAGCTGGCGCATCGCGTCGTCGCGCGGCTGCGACACCGCCGACCCGGTGTGGACCACGACCCCCCTGGCCCCGATCTCGGCGCCGCGCCGCAGCGTGTGGCGGACGACCGCCTCCGAGTTGGCGAGCGTGTCGGCGCTGGGCGAGCCGAAGTTGACCAGGTAGGGCACGTGGACGAAGGTCTCGACGCCGGACTCCGCGAGCAGCGCGTCCTGGTCGGGTCTGCCGGGGTTGAGCGCCCAGCCGCGCGGGTTGGTGACGAACACCTGGATCATCTCGGCGCCGATCTCGGCCATGTAGGCGAGACCGCCCTTGGCCAGGCCGCCGGTGACGGTCACGTGGCCGCCGATGAGGGAGCGTGGGGTCATGATGACCCCCAGTCTACGGCCCCGCGGCGAACCCGCTGGTCACGCGGCCGGGCGAGGCACGCCCGCCGCGCGGGGTTGGAGCATGACACGAAAAGTCTTGGCCAACCCGGGGGCCGGTTCGGAGTTCTGGCGGGTGGACCGGGCACGACCGGCCTGTGTGTACTCGTCTCATGCCGAACCCGCCCGCCGGCCTGGCCGCGCTCAACGCCCTCGACCCGGAGGACGCGGAGAAGGAGCTGCTCGCCTGCTGCGCCTCCCGCGCCTTCGCCCGGGAGGTCGCCGCGCGCCGCCCGTACCCGGACCGCGACCGGCTGGCCGACGCGGCCGGGCGCGCGGTGCTGACGCTCGACTGGCCCGACGTGCTGGAGGCGCTCGGCGCGCACCCCCGCATCGGCGAGCGCCCGGCCGGCGACTCGCGCGAGGCCGCCTGGTCCCGCCGCGAGCAGGCCGGGGTCGAGGACGGTCTGCGCGCCGCGCTCGCCGAGGGCAACCGCGCCTACGAGGAACGCTTCGGGCACGTCTACCTCGTCTGCGCCACCGGCCTGACCGGCGCCGAGATGCTCCGGCTGCTGCGTGAGCGGCTCGGCCACGACGAGGAGACCGAGCGCCGCACCGTACGGGAGGAACTCGCCAAGATCACCCGGTTGCGGGCCGGAAAGCTGGCGGAGGGGGACCGGTGAGCTTCTCGACGCACGTGCTGGACGCGACCACCGGCAGGCCCGCCGCCGGGATGCGGGTGCGGCTGGAACGCGAGGGCGCCGTCGTGGCCGAGGGCGTCACCGACGCCGACGGCCGGATCAGGGGCTGGGAGCCGGGCGCGGGCGCGCACCGGGTGGTGTTCGACACGGGCGCCCACCTGGCCGAGACCTTCTACCCGGAGGTCGTCATCACGTTCACCGTGACCGACCCCGCCGACCACTACCACGTGCCGCTGCTGCTCAGCCCGTACGCGTACTCGACCTACCGAGGGAGCTAGATGGCGATCGTTCTCGGACCCAACCGCTACGGCAAGGCGGAGACCAGGCTGGTACGGGTCGTCAGGGACGGCGGCGTCCACCACGTCAAGGACGTCAACGTCAGCACCTCGCTGTCCGGGGCGATGCGGGAGGCGCACCTCACCGGCGACAACGCGGCGGTGCTGCCGACGGACACGCAGAAGAACACCGCGTACGCGTTCGCCCGCGAGCACGGCGTCGGCCAGATCGAGGACTTCGCCCTCCTGCTGGCCCGCCACTTCACCCGCCACGACACCATCCACCACGCCAGGGTCGCCATCGAGGAGTACGGCTGGAACCGGATCGGCGACACCGGCCACTCCTTCGCCCGCGACGGCGGTGAGACGCGCACCTGCGTGGCCCACCACGACCGGGACGGCCGCGCGAGCATGATCTCCGGGCTGACGGGCCTGGTGCTGATGAACACGACCGGCTCGGAGTTCCACGGCTTCCTCACCGACCCGTACACGACGCTGCGGCCTGCCACCGACCGCATCCTCGCCACCGCCGTGGACGCCCGCTGGCGGCACACGGGCGTCGAGGCCGACTTCGCCGCCTCGTACGCGCTCGTGCGCCGCTGCCTGCTGGAGGCGTTCGCCGGCACGCACAGCCTGTCGTTGCAGCAGACCCTGTACGCGATGGGGGAGCGGGTGCTGGCCACCTGCCCGGAGATCTGCGAGGTCAGGCTCGCCCTGCCGAACAAGCACCACTTCACGGTCGACCTCACCCCGTTCGGGCTGGACAACGAGAACGAGGTGTTCCACGCGGCCGACCGGCCCTACGGCCTGATCGAGGGCACGGTGCTGCGCGACGACGCGCCCGACGCCGGATTCGCCTGGGAGTGATCGATGGAGTTCCTGCGCCCCACCACGTGGGCCGAGGCGCTGGCGGCCAAGGCCGACCAGCCGGACGCGGTGCCCCTCCAGGGCGGCACCGACGTCATGGTGGAGATCAACTTCTCCGTGCGCCGGCCACCGGCGCTGCTCGACCTGACCGCCGTGCCCGAGCTGGCCACCTGGTCCGGGGACGGCGACCGGTATCGGATCGGCGCAGCGGTCCCGTACAGCACGATCATCGCCGAGCTCGGCGGCGCGCTGCCGGGGCTGGCCCAGGCGGCGCGGACGGTCGGCTCGCCGCAGATCCGCAACCGCGGATCGGTCGGCGGGAACCTCGGCGCGGCCTCGCCCGCCGGCGACAGCCACCCGCCACTGCTGGCCGCCGGCGCCGCCGTCGAGGTGGAGTCGCGCGAGCGCGGCGTCAGGACGATCCCCGCCGAGGAGTTCTACCTGGGCGTCAAACGCTCCGCGCTGCTCCCGGACGAGCTGATCAAGGCCGTGCACGTGCAGCCCGCGGCCGGGCCGCAGTACTTCGCCAAGGTCGGCACCCGCAACGCCATGGTGATCGCCGTCTGCTCGTTCGCGGTCGCGCTGCACCCCGCCGAGCGGCGCGTCGGCACCGGGCTGGGCTCGGCCGCGCCCACGCCGCGCCGGGCGCTGGAGGCGGAGGAGTTCCTGGCCGCCGAGCTCGACTGGTCGGCGCCGCTGGAACCGGCGTTGCTGGCGCGGTTCGCCGAGCTGTGCGCGTCGGCCGCCGCGCCGATCGACGACGTGCGCGGCACCGCGGACTACCGCCGGCACGCCATCGCGGTGCTGGCCCGCCGCACGCTCACCTGGGCGTGGCAGGACCACCTGGAGAGGAGAGCGGCCTGATGAGGGTGACGTTCACGGTCAACGGCCGCGAGGAGACGGCCGAGGACGTGTGGGAGGGCGAGAGCCTGCTGTACGTGCTGCGCGAGCGGCTCGGCCTGCCCGGGTCCAAGAACGCCTGCGAGCAGGGCGAGTGCGGCTCCTGCACCGTCTACCTCGACGACGCGCCGGTGTGCGCCTGCCTGGTCGCCGCCGGGCAGGCGCAGGGCCGCCGGGTGCGCACCGTCGAAGGGCTCGCCGAGCAGGGGCTGGACCCGGTGCAGGAGGCGTTCGTGGAGTCCGGCGCGGTGCAGTGCGGCTTCTGCACGCCCGGCCTCGTCGTGCAGGCCCACGACCTGCTCGAACGCGTCGAGCGGCCCTCGGACGCGGAGATCCGCGAGGCGCTGGCCGGGAACCTGTGCCGGTGCACCGGGTACGAGAAGATCCTCGACGCCGTCCGGCTGGCGGCCGAGCGCAAGGCGGCGGCCCGGTGAGCGTCCTCATCGAGAACGCGTACGTCGCCCCCGTCGCCGGCCCCGAGATCGAGCGCGGCTGGATCCTCGTCGACGGCGACCGGATCACCGCGCTCGGCCCCATGGACCGGGTCCCCGACGCCGGCGACGCCACCCGGATCGACGCCACCGGCTGCCTGGCCACCCCCGGCCTGGTCAACACCCACCACCACCTCTACCAGTGGGCCACCCAGGGGCTCGCCCAGGACGCGACCCTGTTCGAGTGGCTGGTGGCGCTCTACCAGGTGTGGGCCGCCATGGACGCCGAGGTCGTCAGGGGAGCCGCCACGGCCGGGCTCGGCTATCTCGCGCTGTCCGGCTGCACCACCTCCAGCGACCACCACTACATCTTCCCCAAGGGCCGCGGCGACCTGCTCGCCGCCGAGATCGAGGCCGCCCGCGAGCTGGGCCTGCGCTTCCACCCGGCACGGGGCTCGATGGACCGCGGCCGGTCCGCGGGCGGGCTGCCGCCGGACGTGGTGGTGGAGGAACTGGACGAGATCCTGGCCGCCACCGCCGACGCCGTGGACGCCTACCACGACCCGTCGCCGTCCTCCATGCTGCGGATCGCGGTCGCGCCCTGCTCGCCGTTCTCCGTCAGCGCCGAGCTGATGACCGAGGCCGCCCGGCTCGCCCGCGACAAGGGCGTGCGGCTGCACACCCACCTGGCCGAGACGCTCGACGAGGAGGAGCACTGCCAGGCCCAGTTCGGCCTGCGCCCGGTCGACTACATGGACAAGCTCGGCTGGCTCGGCCCCGACGTGTGGGTCGCGCACGCCGTGCACCTCAGCGACGCCGACATCGGCAAGCTCGCCGTCACCGGCACCGGCTCCGCCCACTGCCCGTCGTCCAACGGCCGCCTCGGCGCCGGCATCGCCCGCGTGTCGGA
This sequence comes from Nonomuraea sp. CA-218870, assembly GCF_050936535.1. Classification (NCBI taxonomy): domain Bacteria; kingdom Bacillati; phylum Actinomycetota; class Actinomycetes; order Streptosporangiales; family Streptosporangiaceae; genus Nonomuraea; species Nonomuraea sp. CA-218870. The sequence continues at coordinate 3,361,458 of NZ_JBNJMN010000001.1, forward strand.
GATGCTGCGGCGCGGCGCCAACGTCGGGCTGGGCGTCGACGGCAGCGCCTCCTCCGAGCTGACCGGGCTGGCCGGGGAGATGCGGCAGGCGCTGCTGTTCCAGCGCGCCCGTCACGGCCCCGCCGCGCTCACCGCCCGGCAGGCGCTGGAGATCGCCACCCTCGGCGGCGCCCGCAACCTCGGCCGCCAGGACGAGCTCGGCACCCTGGAGCCGGGCAAGCTCGCCGACCTGGCGCTGTGGCGGGTCGACGGGCCGTTCACCGCCGCCGTGGCCGACCCGGTCTGCGCGCTGGTGTTCGGCCCCCAGCCGCCGCTGGCCCGGCTGCTGGTCGGCGGGCGCACCGTGGTCGAGGACGGCGAGGTGCGCACCGTGCCGCACGACGCCGCGGGGAGGGCCGGCGCCGACGCCCGCCGCCGCCTGACGCGGATGGCGCGGGAGCAGGGGTTCACCGCCTCCGGTGAACTCTGAGAGGCGCGGATGTGATGATGGTGGATCTCGCGCCATGCCGTCCATGACCCAGGAGTCCCGCAGTGGTCCAGCACGTCCTCGTCGCCCCTGACAAGTTCAAGGGATCGCTGACCGCGGCCGAGGTGGCCGCGACCGTCGCCGCCGCCCTCGGCGCCCCCGCGGTCGAGCTGCCCGTCGCCGACGGCGGCGACGGCACCGTCGAGGCCGCCGTGGCCGCCGGGTTCGAACGCGTCACCGTACGGGTGACCGGGCCCACCGGTGAGCCCGTCGACGCCTCGTACGCCAGGCGCGGCGGCGCCGCCGTCATCGAGCTCGCCGAGGCGTCCGGCCTGCGCCGCCTGCCCGCGGGGCCGGAGCCGCTCACCGCCACCAGCCACGGCACCGGCGAGCTGATCGCCGACGCCGTCAAGCAGGGCGCCACCCGGGTGGTGCTCGGCCTCGGCGGCAGCGCCTGCACCGACGGCGGAGCGGGCCTGGTCCAGGCGCTCGGCGCCCGCCTCCTCGACGCCGAGGGCCGGGACCTGCCGCGCGGCGGCGCCGCCCTGCGCGACCTCGACCGCATCGACCTGTCCGGCTTCCCCGACGTCTCCGGCGTCACGTTCGTGGTGGCAAGCGACGTCGACAACCCGCTGCTCGGCCCGCACGGCGCCGCCGCCGTCTACGGGCCGCAGAAGGGCGCCACCCCCGAGCAGGTCGCGCTGCTCGACGCCGCGCTCGGCCGGCTCGCCGCCGTCGCCACCCGCACCCACGGCCTGGCGGGGGCCGTCGAGCACGACGGCACGCCGCGCGCCATGGGGGTCGCGGGAGCGCCGGGCGCGGGCGCGGCCGGCGGCGTCGGCTTCGCCGCGCTCGCCTTCCTGCACGCCGACCTGCGGCCCGGCATCGACTACCTGCTCGACCTGCTCGGCTTCCCCGAGCACGTGCGGGGCGCCCGGCTGGTGATCACCGGGGAGGGGTCGCTCGACGAGCAGACGCTGCGCGGCAAGGCCCCCGCCGGCGTCGCCCGCGCCGCCCGCGCGGCCGGCGTCCCCGTCGTGGCCGTCTGCGGCCGCCGCACCCTCACCGACGAGCAGCTGCGCGAGGCGGGCTTCGAGGCCGCGTACGCGCTCGCCGACCTGGAGCCCGACCCCGTCCGCAGCATGGCCGACGCCCGCCCGATCCTCGCCCGCCTCACGGCCCGCCTGGCCGCCGAACGGCTCACCTGAGCCGAGCCCGGAAGCCCGCGGCGTACGGAGGAGCACGAGAGAGCTTGGGAAGGCACCGAACGAGCGCTGAAGGAGCACGCCCTTGTACGACCTCGTGATCCGATCACGCAGGACCGTCACGCCCGGCGGCGAGCGGCCGGCCGCCGTCGCCGTGCGCGACGGGCGGATCGCGTCGCTGCACGAGCACGCCGCCCCGCTGGAGTCGGCCGAGGACGTCGACCTGCGTGACCTCGTCCTGCTGCCCGGCCTGGTCGACTCCCACGTGCACGTCAACGAGCCCGGCCGCACCCACTGGGAGGGGTTCGCCACCGCCACCAGGGCCGCCGCGGCCGGCGGCGTCACCACCATCGTCGACATGCCGCTCAACGCGCTGCCGCCCACCGTCAGCGTGGCCGCCCTGGAGGAGAAGCTGCGCGCCGCCGCAGGGCAGTGTCACGTCGACGTCGCCTTCTGGGGCGGCGCCGTCCCCGGCAACCTCGCCGACCTCAGGCCGCTGCACGACCGGGGCGTGCGCGGGTTCAAGTGCTTCATGTCGCCGTCAGGGGTGGACGAGTTCCCGCAGCTGACCCCGGGGGAGATCCGCGAGGCCATGGCGGCGCTGGCCGGGTTCGGCGGGCTGCTGGTCGTGCACGCGGAGGACCCCGCCCTGCTGGCCGAGTGCGCCGGCCCCGGCTACGCCGCGTTCCTCGAGTCCCGCCCCGCCGCGGCCGAACGCAGCGCCGTCGAGCAGGTCGTCCGGCTCGCCCGCGAGACCGGCGCCCGCGCGCACGTCCTGCACGTCTCCAGCGCCGACTGCCTCGGCGTGCTGGAGGCCGCCCAGGCCGACGGCCTACCCGTCACCGCCGAGACCTGCCCCCACTACCTGACGCTGACCGACGGCGACGTGCCGGACGGCGACACCGCCTACAAGTGCTGCCCGCCCATCCGCTCCGCCGCCAACCGCGACCGGCTCTGGGACGGGCTCGCCCGCGGCGTGCTCAGCTGCGTCGTCACCGACCACTCACCGTCCACCGCCGACCTCAAGGTGCCGGACTTCGCCGCCGCCTGGGGCGGCGTCTCCTCGCTCCAGCTGGGGCTGCGCGCCGTCTGGACGGAGGCGTCCCGGCGCGGGCACGGGCTCGCCGACGTCGCGCGCTGGATGTCGGCCGCCCCGGCCCGGCTGGCCGGCCTGCGCCGCAAGGGGAGCATCGAGCCGGGCAAGGACGCCGACCTGGTCGCCTTCGACCCGGACGCCGCCGAACCCGTCGAGGCCCGGCGGCTGCACCACAAGAACCCCGTCACCCCGTATCAGGGCCGCCGGCTCAAGGGGGCCGTGCTCACCACCTGGCTGCGGGGCCGGCCCGTCGACGGCGTCCCGTACGGGACCTTCCTGCTGGAGGCGTAGATGTGTGACTTCACCCGCCTGCCCGACCTCGCGCTGCGCCGCCACGGCGGATCGGTCGTCGCCGCGAGCGACGAGTCCTTCGCCGGCAAGGAGAACCTCATCCGGCCCGGCAAGCCCGGCTTCCAGGCCGCGACCTTCGACGGCAGGGGCCAGGTCTACGACGGCTGGGAGACCCGCCGCCGCCGCGAACCGGGGCACGACTGGGCGATCGTCCGCCTCGGCCTGCCCGGCGTGATCCGCGGTGTGGTCGTCGACACCGCCTGGTTCACCGGCAACTACCCGCCGCACGCCGCCGTCGAGGCGGCCGACGTCGCCGGCCATCCGACGGCGGCCGAGCTGGAACGCGCCCCGTGGGTCACGATCGTGCCCAGGAGTCCGCTCAAGGGGGACAGCGAGCACCTGTTCGAGGTGTCGGGCGAGCGCCGCCACACGCATGTGCGGCTGACCATGTATCCGGACGGCGGCATCGCGCGGCTACGCGTGCACGGCGAGCCCCGCCCCGACCTGTCGGTGTGGGACGGGCTCGGCCTCGACCTCGCCGCCCTGGAGAACGGCGGGCTGGTCACCGCCTGCTCCGACGCGTTCTACTCCTCGCCCCACAACGTCATCGCCCCTGGCCTGGCGCGCAACCAGGCGGAGGGCTGGGAGACCGCGCGCCGCCGCGACGGCGGGAACGACTGGCTCGTCGTCCGTCTGGCCGGGCGCGGGCGCGTCAGCCTGGCCGAGATCGACACCACCAACCTGATCTTCAACGCGCCCGCCGCCGTGACCCTCACCGGCCTCGACGGCGACCGCGAGGTCCCGCTGCTGCCCAGGACCCCGCTCCGGCCCGACACGCCGCACCGCTTCCGGCTCGGCCCGCACGACCCCGTCGATCACGTACGCGTGGACATCCACCCCGACGGCGGCCTGGCGCGCGTGCGCCTGTGGGGGCACCTGGGCTGATCCGCCCCGCCGCTCCGGGCGGCGGGGGCGGTCACCCTAGTGCCAGAGGTGGACCTCCGAGCCCGGCGGGCGCTCGGAGTTGGGCGTCGGGCGCTGGAAGCGCACCACGCCGCTGTTGGACAGGTTGTGCACCCGCACCCGGAAGCCCTGCGCCTGCAGCTCGTTCTTCGCGTCGTTGATGCCCTTGCCCATCACGGCCGGCATGATCCGGAACTCCTGGTCGTCGCGGGCCTCCTGGTCGCCCCGGAACCAGTGCCAGAAGTCGGTCTGGCAGCGCGCGACCGTGATCATCGCCCCGGCGCCGCGGTCGACCTCGGACTTCGCCTTCGGCGACTGGGCGATCACGGTGCAGGGCTCGGCGTCGTCGTCGACCTCGTTGACCTGCACCTGGAAGCCCTGCTCCGTCAGGAACGCCGCCGCCTGGTCCTTCGGCATGCCCCCGACGTCCGGCATGACCAGGCCCGCGCTGACGTAGATGTCGACCTTGGCGCCTTCCTTGACCTTGTCGCCCACCTGCGGCGAGGTGCGGATCACGTGGTTGCGCTCCACCTCGAGGTTCTTGACGCGGCGCATCCTGCCCACGGTCAGCCCCGCCTCGGCGATCGCCGCCCTGGCGTCGTCCTGCGTCATGCCGGCGGTCTTCGGCACCAGCACCCGCTTCGGGCCCAGCGACGGCACCAGTGTGATCGTCGCGCCGGCCTCCACCTGGGTGCCGTGGGCCGGATCCATGGCCAGGACCGAACCCTCGGTGACCTTCTCGTCGTGGCGCCCCTCGACCTTGACGATCTTGAAGCCCTGCGCCTTCGCGCTCTGCTCGGCCACCGCGAGGTTCTTGCCCACGAGGTTGGGCACGATCTTGTAGCTCTTCTGCGAGAAGTAGAGCCCGGTCGCCGCGACCGCGACCACCATGACCGCGGCCAGCACCACCAGGAACCAGCCCGGCTTGAACCGGCCGCCCTTCGACCGCGGCGGAGCCGGCGGCGGCACCTCCTCGCGCGGCTGGATCAGCGTGTGGAGCGGAGCCGCGGGCGGAGCGGTGAACGCGCCGGACGGCCGGGCGTGCTGCGCGCCCGACAGCCTCGGCAGCGCCCGGTGCGCCTCCACCGCCTGCACCAGCATCGCCGTGGCGTCCGCCGGGCGGTCCTGCGGCTCGCGCGCCGTCGCCCTGGCCACCAGCGTGTCGATCAGCGCGGGCACCTCGCCCACCAGCGACGACGGCGGCGGCACCGTGTCGTGCACGTGGCGGTAGGCGACCGACATCGGCGTCTCGCCGTCGTACGGCTGCCGGCCCGTCACCAGCTCGAACAGCATGATGCCGCACGCGTACACGTCACTGCGCACGTCGGCGCCGCCGGTCATCACCTGCTCCGGCGACATGTAGCCGATCGTGCCGATCATCACGCCGGTGCGCGTCTGGTTGGTCGCCTCGATGGCGCGGGCCAGGCCGAAGTCGACCACCTTGATCCGGCCGTCGTCGGCCAGCAGCACGTTCTCCGGCTTGACGTCCCGGTGGACCATGCCCGCCTGGTGGGCCGCGCCGAGCGCCGCGAGCACCGGGATCATGATCTCCAGCGCCTCACGGGCGGGCAGCCTGCCGCGCTCGCGCAGCACGTCACGCAGGGTCTTGCCGGGCACGTACTCCATCGACAGGTAGACGACGTCGCCGTCGGTGCCCTGGTCGAAGACGTGCACCACGTTGGGGTGCGAGAGACTGGCCACCGACTTCGCCTCGCCGATGAACCTGCGCACGAACGCCGGGTCGTCGGCGAGCGAGCGGTGCATCACCTTCAGCGCGACGGTCCGGTCCAGCCGGATGTCCAGCGCCAGGTAGACAGTCGCCATGCCGCCCCGGGCGATCCGGGACTCGACGCGGTAACGCCCGTCGAGCAGCCGACCGACCAGAGGGTCCGCAGTCGTCGTGTCCACCCGGCTGAGTTTACGGGCGTTTCGCCCCCGGGAAGGCCTGACCACCCGAAACCGATGCCGAGCCGTGCCGTTCCGTGACGCGAGCCTACTCCTGAGCCGTGACGAGACCGGCATCCCGTGGCTCGTCACGGTGCCGAAGGCCGCGAAACGGGTCCCGGAGGGTCGCCGCACCGGGAGAACATACTCCCGAAGAAAGTTCTCCTTTTCCGGGCGACCCCTATCCGCGGCGTGGCGTTTCCGAAAAGCCGGGAACCGCCGGATCGGTCACGGCCCGCCCGGCGTCAGGGGGACATCGGGGAGGACGCCTCGGCGTACCGGCGGCGGGGGATCCGGCCCGCCAGCCGGGCGGCCCGGCCGGCCTGGACGGCCGAACGCATCGCCGAGGCCATCAACTCGGGCCGCTGCGCCCGGGTGACCGCCGTCGCCAGCAGCACCGCGTCGCACCCCAGCTCCATCGCCAGCGCCGCGTCGCTGGCGGTGCCGACGCCCGCGTCCAGGATCACCGGCACCCCGGCCGCCTCCACGATCAGCTCGATGCTGTGCGGGTTCCTGATCCCCAGGCCGGAGCCGATCGGCGCGCCCAGCGGCATGACCGCCGCGCACCCCGCCAGCTCCAGCCGCCGGGCCAGCGCCGGGTCGTCGCCGATGTACGGCAGCACCACGAACCCGTCGGCCACCAGCCGCTCCGCCGCGTCGAACGTCTCGATCGGGTCGGGCAGCAGCGTCCGCTCGTCGGCGATGACCTCAAGCTTGACCCAGTTCGTCCCCAGCGCCTCGCGCGCCAGCCGCGCCGTCAGCACCGCGTCGCCCGCGGTGAAGCAGCCCGCCGTGTTGGGCAGCACCTTGATGCCGCGCCGGCGCAGCACGTCCAGCACCGACCCGCGGGCCCGCGGGTCCAGCCGCCGCATCGCCACCGTGGTCAGCTCGGTCCCGGACGCCTCCAGCGCCTGGTCCAGCACCTCCAGCGAGGGCGCGCCGCCGGTGCCCATGATGAGCCGGGAGGAGAACTTCTCGCCGGCGATGATCAGATCATCCACCTTGCACCGCCGTCAGCACCTCCACGCGGTCGCTGTCGCGCAGCGCCGTCGTCTCCCACGCGCCGCGCGTGACCACCTCGTCGTTCACGGCCACCGCCACGCCGGTGGCGGAGGCGGTCAGGGTCCGCACGGCCTGCCCCACGGTCATGTCCTCGGCCACCTCGTGGGCGACCCCGTTGATCATCACCTTCATGACACATCCCGAAATCTCGCCGGTGAGCACAGTGTCGCGAGGCCGGTCTCCTCGCCTTCCAAGATCGCAGTGGTGAGCGGCGCGAGCAGCACCCCGCCGCGATGGTGGCCGGTCGCCAGCACCAGGCCAGGGGTGCCGCCCGGCCCGATGACCGGCAGGTTGTCCGGCGTGCCCGGACGCAGCCCCGCCACCACGTCGGCCACCTCCAGCTCCGTCACGCCGGGCACCAGCTCCCTGGCGTCGCGGAGCAGCTCGTACACCCCGCCCGCGGTCACCCGGGTGTCGAACCCCAGCTCCTCCTGCGTGGCGCCGACCACCAGCTCCCCGTCGCCGCGGGGCACCAGGTAGACCGGGTTGCCGTGCACGCTCCCGCGCACGCACCGGCCCAGCAGCGGCCGCGGCGACCGCAGGCGCAGGATCTGGCCCTTCACCGGCCGTACCGGCACCTCGGCCAGCTCCCCGCTCCACGCCCCCGCCGCCACCACCACCCGCTCGGCGGCCAGCGTCCCGCTCCCCGCCGCCGGCGGGGCCAGCCGTACGCCCACCACCCGGTCACCGTCGCGCGCCAGCTCCGTCACCCGGGCGCGCACCACCGGGACGCCGAGCCGGTCCAGTGCGGCCAGCAGCGCCGCGGTCACGCGGCGCGGGTCCACCCAGGCGTCGGTACGGGCCAGCAGCCCGCCGCGGACGGACGGCGCCAGCATGGGCTCCAGCCGCCGGCACTCGCGCCCCGTCAGCCGCTCGACCGGCAGCCCCAGCTTCTCCATGAACCGGGCCTGCTCGTCGAGCATCGCCAGGTCGTCGGGCCCGAACGCGACGTCCAGCGTCCCGTCGTCCCGCAGGTCCAGCCCGGCCCGCGCGGCCGCCAGCCACTGGGCCGCCTCTCCCGAGCCCTCAAGCCCCGCGAACGCCGCCCCGGCCCGCTCGTCCGCGCGGGGCACGGTCGCTGGGGCGGACGGGGTGAGCCCCGCGTCGGCGGCGAGGGCGGCGGCGAAGGCGGGCCAGCGGCGCAGGGACGCGGCGCCCAGGCGGAGCAGGGGTTCCTCGGTGTAGGTGACCTCGCTGATCGGGGCCAGCATGCCCGCCGCCGCGTAGGAGGCGCCGGTGGCGGGGGACGGGTCCACCACCACGACCTCGCGCCCCCGCCTGGCCAGCCGCCAGGCGATGGACAGGCCGACGATGCCGCCTCCGACGATCACATCCATGTCCGCTCCCTTCGCCGGCATGATCCGGATCAGGTGTCTTGCGGTCGAAGGCCCGGTCAAGCCTTCCTCTCAGCCCGGTGACGGCCGGACTCCCGCGCGTCGTGCACCACCACCCTACGACCTCCGGCAGCGGGACGACACGCCGGAGTCCCCCGTACGCCCGCGCACCGTTCCGGGGACCGCGCGAAGGCGAACAGCCGCCGCACCGCGACCAGGCGGCGAGGTGGAGCGCCAGGTGGGGGTGGAACCGGGGCTCGGCGCGACGGCGCCGGGCGGCCCCCGTTATGGTCGCTTACGTGAATCATGTCGTGGTGGTGGGAGCCGGACTGGCCGGCGTGCGGAGCGTCGAGGCGCTGCGCGCACGCGGGTTCGGCGGCAGGGTCACGCTGATCGGCCAGGAGCGGCACCGGCCCTACGACCGGCCGCCCCTGTCGAAGGCCGTGCTGGCGGGCGACGCCGACTCCAGCTTCGTCGACTCCGACCTGGCGGCGCTCGAAGCCGACTTCTGGCCGGGCGTCACCGCCAAGAGGCTGCGCGAGGGCGTCGTGGAGACGACCGAGGGCGAGCTGGGTTACGACGGGCTGGTCATCGCCACCGGCGCCGAGCCCGTCAGGCTGCCCGGCGACGGACCCCAGCACGTGCTGCGCACCCTCGACGACGCGCTGGAACTGCGGGCCCTGCTGGTGCCCGGCGCCCGGGTGGCGGTCATCGGCGCGGGCTGGATCGGCGCCGAGGTGGCCACCGCCGCCCGCCGGGCCGGCTGCGCGGTCACCGTGATCGAGGCGGGCCCGGCGCCGCTCACGCACGCCGTCGGCGCCGAGGTCGGCGCCCGCACCCGATCCTGGTACGACGGCATCGACCTGCGCCTGGACACGATGGTCGCCTCCGTCGAGGAGGGCGGCGTGGCGCTGGTCGACGGCGGGTTCGTGGAGGCGCACGTGGTGGTGACCGGCATCGGCGTCCGCCCGGCCGTCGAGTGGCTCGCCGACGCCGACCTCGACCTGCACAACGGCGTCGTCACCGACGAGCACCTGCGCACGTCGCTGCCGAACGTGGTCGCCGTCGGCGACTGCGCCGCCTGGTGGTCGCGCCGGTTCGGCAGGCGGCTGCGGGTCGAGCACTGGGACACCGCGCTGGGCGCGCCCGAGGTGGCCGCCGCGACCCTGCTGGGCGAGGAGGCGGTGTACGACCCGGTCCCGTACTTCTGGTCGGAGCAGTTCGGCCACATGGTGCAGTACGCGGGCCACCACCCCGCCGGAGAGCGGCTGGTCCACCGGGGAGAGGTGACGGGCAAGTGGTCGGCCTGCTGGCTCACCGCCGACGACACCCTCGCGGCGGTGCTGGCCGCCGACCGGCCGCGCGATCTGGTCCAGGGCCGCCGGATCATCGAAGCGGGTCACCGTCTGGACACGGAACGCCTGGTAGATCCGGACGTGCCCCTACGGGATTGTGTTGTTTGAGCAAGCACGGCGTGTGGTAATTGTGGTTTCGTGACGCTTTCTGTTGCACAGATCGACCGGGAGACCGACGCCCTCGTCGACGAGTGGCTCACTCTCCCCGAAGTGGCCGACCGCATGGGTCTCACCCTGGGCCGGGCCAAGCAGCTCCTCAAGGATCACAAGCTCCTCGGCGTGCGCCGGGGCAGCGGCGGGCCACAGGTGCCCGCGGTGTTCCTCGACGGGCGTGAGGTGATGAAGGGATTGCCGGGCACACTCACCGTCCTCCAGGACGCGGGCTACGACGACGTCGAAGCGCTGCGCTGGCTGTTCACCCCGGACGACTCGCTGCCGGGCTCGCCCGTCCAGGCGATCAGGGCCGGCCGTCACACCGAGGTCAAGCGGCGTGCCCAGGCCCTCGCTTTCTGACGCCCGCCTCTACCTCTGCACCGACGGCCGGCGCGACCGCGGCGACCTCGCCGAGTTCCTCGACGCGGTGCTCGCCGGCGGCGTGGACATCGTCCAGCTCCGCGAGAAGGGGCTGGAGGCCCGCGAGGAGCTGGAGCTCCTCGAGGTGTTCCGCGACGCCTGCGATCGCCACGGCCGGCTGCTGGCGGTCAACGACCGGGCCGACATCGCCTACGCCGCCCGGCCCGACGTGCTCCACCTGGGGCAGGACGACCTTCCCGTGACGGTCGCGCGAGAGATCCTCGGCGACGACATCGTCATCGGCAGGTCCACCCACTCCCTCGCCGAGGCGTCCGCCGCGGCGGTGGAGGAGGGCGTCGACTACTTCTGCTGCGGCCCCGTCTGGCCCACGCCGACCAAGCCCGGCCGGCCCGCGCCCGGCCCGCCGCTGCTCCGGCACGCGGCGTCGCTCGGCACCGACCGGCCGTGGTTCGGCATCGGCGGCATCGACCTGGCCAACCTGGACGAGGTCATGGCGTACGGGGTCAGCCGGGTCGTCGTGGTCCGGGCGATCACCGACGCCGACGACCCGGGCGCGGCGGCGGCGGAGTTCGCCAAGCGCCTGGCCGCCGGCCACGGCTGACCCGGGGACGCCCCGCCCCCGGCCTCGCGGCCGGGGCGAGGGCGTGTCACAGCGGGTCCGCCGGCTGCCGCGCGGGTCAGCTCGCGCGGGAGGTCGCGGCGACGGCCAGTTCGGCCAGCGCCGCGCGGGCCTCGGTCGTGATCGGCGCCTGCTCCAGCGAGGCCAGGGCCTCGCCGAGATAGTCGGCGATCATGTCTTCGCACGCCCGCAGCGCCCCCGTACCCTCGATGATCTCCCGCAGGGCGGTGACGCCGGCCCCGTCGAGCCCGGGGTCGCCGAGCAGGCGGCGCACGGTCGCCGCGTCGGCAGGGGACGCGGCGGCGAGCGTGCGCGCCACGAGCATCGTCCGCTTGCCCTCGCGCAGGTCGTCGCCGGCGGGCTTGCCGGTGGCCGCCGGGTCGCCGAACACGCCCAGGATGTCGTCGCGCAGCTGGAACGCGATGCCCACCCGGGTGCCGTAGGCGGTGCACAGCTCGTCCACCCACGGTTCGCGCCCGCCCGCCGCCAGCACCAGGCCGAGCCTGAGCGGCTGCTCGACGGAGTACTTGCCGCTCTTGTAGAGCGCGACCCGCAGCGCCGAGTCGAAGGTGTTCTCGCCGTTGGCCTGCTCCAGCAGGTCGAGGTACTGGCCGCACATCAGCTCGGTGCGCATGTGGTCGTGCACCGGCTGGGCCGCCGCCAGCGCCGGCGCGGGCAGCCCGCTGGTGCGCCACATCTCGCCCGACCAGATCAGCAGCAGGTTGCCCAGCAGGATCGCCGCGCCCTCGCCGAACTGCTCGGCCGACCCGTGCCAGGCCGCCTTCTCGTGCAGCGCCTCGAAGCGGCGGTGGGCGGCCGGCATGCCGCGCCGCAGGTCGCTCTTGTCCATCACGTCGTCGTGGACCAGGGCGCTGGCCTGCAAAAGCTCCAGCGAGGCCGCGGCGGTGAACACGCCGGGGTCGTCGCCGCCGCCCGCGGCCCGCCAGCCCCAGTAGCAGAAGGCCGGGCGCAGCCGCTTGCCCCCGGTCAGCAGGTCCTCCGCCGCCGCCCGGAGCGGCAGGAAGTCGGGCTCGCCGTCGGCCGGGAGGCGCCGTTCGACGAACTCCCTGAGGCGGCGATCCACCTGGGTGCGCAGGTCGTCCATCATCGCGGCGTCAGTGGTCATGCCTTGAGACTAGTGGCCCGGCCTGGAAAGGCCGTCGAGCAGGTCGTGGTGCCGTCGCCGGGACAGGGCTGCGGGTACGCTTGGGCCATGACGCTTGGTCAGCCCTCCATCCTGCCCGGCCGTGTCCCCACCGTCCGCGAGCTGCTCGCCTCCGGTGGCCGGTCGTTCTCCTTCGAGTTCCTCCCGCCGAAGACCGACGAGGGCGAGCGGCAGCTGTGGAAGGCGATCAGGGAGCTGGAGTCGCTGCGGCCGACGTTCGTCTCGGTGACCTACGGCGCCGGCGGCTCCAGCCGCGACCGCACGATCGACATCGTCGAGCGGCTGGCGCACGGCACGACGCTGACTCCGGTCGCGCACTTCACCGCGGTCAACCACTCGACGCGCGAGCTGCGCCACCTGATCGGCCGCTTCGCCGACGCGGGGGTGCGCAACATTCTCGCCGTGCGCGGCGACCCGCCCGGCGACCCCACCGGCGAGTGGATCCCCCACCCCGAGGGCGTCCTGTACGCGGAGGACCTGGTCAGGCTGATCCGCCAGTCGGGCGACTTCTGCGTGGGCGTGGCCGCCTTCCCCTACAAGCACCCGCGCTCCCCGTCGATCGAGTCCGACACCGAGTACTTCGTGCGCAAGTGCCGGGCCGGGGCCGACTACGCGATCACGCAGATGTTCTTCCGCGCCGACGACTACCTGCGGCTGCGCGACCGGGTCGCGGCCCAGGGCTGCGACACCCCGATCATCCCGTGCGTCATGCCCGTCACGCAGATGAGCACGATCGCGCGGTCGGAGCAGCTGTCGGGGGCGCCGTTCCCGCCGGAGGTGGCCGCCCGGTTCGAGAAGGTCGCCGGCGACCCGGCGGCGGTGCGCGAGCTGGGCATCGAGCACGGCGCCGAGCTGTGCCGGCGGCTGCTCGACGAGGGGGCGCCGGGCATCCACTTCATCACCTTCAACCGGTCGAGCGCCTCGCGTGAGGTGTTCCAGCGGCTGCAGCCGGTGCCCGCCGCCTCCGGCTGAGAGGCGGTTCCCGGCGCGGAGGGCGTGCGGGGTGTTGACTATGAGGCATGATCGCTGACTTCTGGTTCGATCCGTCCTGCCCGTACACCTGGCTCACCTCGCGCTGGCTGGTGGAGGTCACCAGGGTCCGCCCGGTCGAGGCGCGCTGGCACGTGTTCAGCCTCGCGGTGCTCAACGAGGACCGCGACGACGACCCCGAGGGCGACCCGGAGGGCTACCTGTGGGTGCCGGCGCGGGTCGCCGCCGTGGTGGCCGACCGCTACGGCCAGGAGACGCTCGGCCGCTTCTACACCGCGCTGTGGACCACCGGCGGCGAGGACCAGGACTGGATCGGCGACCTGCGCGCCGCGCTGACCGCCACGGGCCTGCCCACCGACCTGGCCGAGGCCGGGCTCACCGACGAGCACGACCACCTGGTGCGGGCCTCCCACGCCGAGGGCATGGCGCTCATCGGCGGCGACGTCGGCACCCCGGTGGTCGCGGTCAGCGGCGCCGGCGCCGGCCGGGTGGTGTTCTTCGGCCCGGTCCTGTCGCGGGTGCCGGAGGGGGAGCAGGCCGGCCGGCTGTGGGACGGCACGCTCCTGGTCGCCGGCACCCCGCACTTCCACGAGCTGAAGGGCATGCCCCGCGAGGAACCCCGCCTGCCGTGACCGCCGTCCGCCAGAGGGGTGCCACCCGCTCGCAGGGGGACCGAGCGGGTGGCAGGGGGACGGGGTGTGCGGAAAGTAACGATCCGATCACCAGGTGCGAAGATGATGCCCGCCGTAATGACCGGCAAAACCTCAGGTCATGGAGCGGTCAGGGGGAGTCTTCTGCCGACGATCGCGTACTCCTCGTACCCGCCGGGGAAGACGAACCGGGTCAGCAGGTCCATGAACCCCATGGCGGCGTACAGGTGGCGGGCGGTGGTCGGCTGGTCGTGCGTGGAGAGCACGGCCGTGCGCTCCCGCCGCCCCGCGCACAGGGTCGTGATCATGGCGCGGCCGATCCCCTTGTGCTGGTAGCCGGGGTGCACGTGGATCTCGGCCAGCTCGAACGCGTGGCCCAGCCACGCGTCGGCGGCGTCGAGACCGGCCCGTTCGGCCAGCGACCGGTGGACGACGTCGTGCCACCACTGGCCCGGCGCGCCGCGGAAGCCGTACGCGAAGCCGACGACCTTCACTCCCTCCGGAGCGTCCCGCCGTTCGGCGAAATAGCACTGGAAGAACGGATAGGTGGCGTGGTTGCGCATGATGGCGCGCCGGCCCGCGACCAGGTCCGCGGGCGGGCGCATGGCCGCCGTGTACACGTCCATCACCGTGTCCAGCCGTTCGGTGAACTCCTCGGGCCCGGCGCCGCGAAACTCGATCACCGTCGCACCCTAGTGCATGTCATTCCACGTCCGCGGGCGTGCCGCCGGTGATGCGGACGAGCTCCTCGAACGTGGTCGGGAACACCGTGAGCGGATGGCCGCCGGCGGCCCACACCACCTCGTGCTTCTCCAGCCAGGTGTCCACCAGCGTGCGGATCGGGGCCGGATGCCCCACCGGGGCGACGCCGCCGATCGGCTGACCGGTCGCCTCCCTGACGAACTCCGGCGTGGCCCGCCGCACCTTCGACACCCCCGCGGTGCGGGCGACGAGCTCCACGTCCACCCGGTGCGCGCCGCTGGTCAGCACCAGCAGCGGCGCCCCGTCGGCGTCGAAGATCAGGCTGTTGGCGATGGCGCCGACCTCGCAACCGAGCTGCGCGGCCGCGGTCGCCGCTGTGGGCGCCTTCTCCGGCAACACCACGATCTCACCGGTCGCGTCCAGGCTCCTGAGCGCGTTCTCCACTCGTACCGCGTTGGCGGGCAACTTCTCGGGCATGCGGACACTCTAAACAGATTGACTCCTGCATTACCTGATCGGACCGTGGTGTAGGGTCCTTTGATTCGCTTTTTACCTGCTTGCGAGGTGGTACCGGTGAAGGCTCGACGGCTTCCGGGAGTGCTCGCTCTCCTGACCGCCGGGGCGGTCGCGCTGACCGGTTGCGGAGCGGCACCCGCCGGGGCGGCGTACCAGGCCATCCCCGCCGCGGCGGGCGCGCTCGCCGAGCCGCCGCCCGCGGCCGTGACCGTGACCGCGCCGGGCAAGAAGCTGAAGCTGGGCGCCAAGGGCAAGGCGGTCGTCTGGATGCAGAAACGGCTGCGCGAGCTCGGCTACCGGCCGGGCAGGATCGACGGGCGCTACGGCGGCACCACGCTCGCCGCCGTGTGGGCGTTCCAGAAGGTCAACGGCATCACGCCCACCAGCACCATCGGCGCCGTCACCTGGCGTGCGCTGGAGCGGCCCCGGCTGCCCAAGGTGCTGGCCGCGAACGGCAGGAAGACCCGCGCCGAGGTCAACCTGACCAGCCAGATCATGACCCTGTACGTGGACGGCGAGCTGAAGCTGATCAGCCACATGTCGTCCGGCAGCGGCGTCCCCTACTGCGAGACCACCGTCTGGCAGGGCAAGGAGCAGCGCTTCTGCGGCTCGGCCACGACGCCGACGGGCACGTTCAAGACCACCTGGCGGCGCGACGGCTGGCACAAGTCCTACCTCGGCGAGCTCTACAACCCGATCTTCTTCAACGGCGGCATCGCCTTCCACGGCGCGCTCTCGGTGCCGCTCCACCCGGCCTCGCACGGCTGCGTGCGGCTGCCGATGAACGTCGCGGAGGAGCTGCCGGGCCTGCTCGGCACCGGGGTCCCGGTCCACGTGCGCGGCAAGTTCCGGCGATAACGCCCGCATAACCGATCTTGGTGACAGGGGCGTTAGCGGCGACCTGGTGAACTCCCCCCACCGCTTCCGGGACGGTCCCGGAGCGGCCGGGGGAGTTTCATGCTGTACACACCCGCCGCGCTCACCGGCGCGCCCGAGTCCCGCCCGCCGGGGAACCGCGTCCGTCTGCTGCTGGCCGCCGGGTTCGCGATCCAGGTGGCGCTGAGGTCATGGCTGTTCCGCCACCACACCAGGCCGGTGGCGAACCCGGACGAGACCGGCTACCTGATCGCGGCCCGGTGGCTGACCGGCGGGCCTGGGATCGACCTCAGCGGCTCCACCTTCTACCAGGGCGGGTACGCGCTGCTGCTGACGCCCGTTCACGGGCTGACCGACGACCCGGCGACCGTGTACCGGCTGGTGGTCGTGGTGGGGTCTCTGGCCGCCGCCGGGGTGTTCCCGCTGGCGTACCTGCTGCTGCGGCGGCTGGCCGTCGGCGGGCGGGCGGCGCTGCCGCTGGCGTTCGCGGCGGGGGCGGCGCCGTCGCTGCTGCTGTTCTCGGGGCTGGCCCTGGCCGACGCGGTGCTGCCCACGCTGCTGCTCGGCTGGCTGCTCGCGGTGCACGAACTGGCCCGGCGCGGCTCGGTGCGTGCCGGGCTGGCCGCGGGGGTTCTGGGCGCGTACGCGGCGGCGGTGCACATGCGCGGCATCGTGGTGCTGGCCGTGACGGTGACCGTGGTGGTGGGGATGCTGGCCGGGCGGCGGCTGCCGCGCCGGGCCGGGACGGCGGCGCTCGCCGCCGCCAGCGCCGTGCTGGCCGCAGGGCAGGCGCTCAACGGGGCGCTGGCCGCCGCGCTCTACCCGCGCGGGCACCGTGACCTCAGCGGGCTGGCCGTCGAGCGGTTCACCACCCTGGACGGGCAGGCGTGGGCGCTGGCGGGCGCGGCCGGGCAGCTCTGGTACCTGATCGTCGGCACGTGGGGGCTGGCCGGCATCGGCCTGGCCGCCGCCGCGGTGGTCGCCGCGCGCCGGGGCGGGCCGTTCGCGCTGCGGGTGACGGCGGCCACGCTGCTGGCCACCACGCTCGGCATCGCGTACGCGTCCTCGGCGGCGCTGCCGGACGAGCACCGGGTCGGCAACCACGCCTACGGGCGCTACCTGGCGTGCGTGGCCGTCGTGTGGCTGCTGGCGGGGCTGGTCGCGCTGGTGCGCGCCCGCCGCGCCGCCGTCCTGCGGTACGCGGCCGCGTCGGCGGGGCTGGCCGCGGTGACGGGCGGTGCCGCCGCCTGGTACGCGGGGGACCGGCTGCGCAGCGACGTCTTCATCGCCTTCGACTTCCCGGAGACGTCGTTCCTCAGCGGGGTACGCGACGCCCTCGACATGCCGGGGGCCTCGGCCGTCGCCGCGGCGTTCCTGGCCTGTCTGACCGCCGCCGCCTGCCTGCCGCGCGGCAGGGCCGCGGGGGTGGCGGCCGTGCTGGCGGCGATCCACCTGGCCTTCGTCGCCTACCTGGCGCCGGCGACCCCCTCGGGAGGTGACGGGCTGCCCGCGCCGCAGGCCGGCGGGCGGGTGGCCGTGGACCTGCGGGTCGCGTGGCCCATCGCGCTGCCGGTCGCCCACAAGGTCTGGTGGACCGAGCTGGAGCGCTACGACGGCGCCCTCCAGGGGCCGCCGCCCGGCGCCTGCACGGCGGTCGTGCCCGACACCGCGGGTATGCCTCCGGCCGGCTGGTCCGTCACCGGCGAGGGCCGCGGCTGGACCACCTGGCGCGCCGCCTCCTGCGGGTGAGGGTCACGGCTCCCGCCCGCGCCGGCCCCCGGCGGTGAGGGTCACGGCTCCGCCGGTGCCCGGTCCGCTCCGGTGAACCGGGCGGGCAGCCCGTGCAGCGCGATCTCGGCCGCCGTCCTGACGGCCTCCCGCATCCGCTCCCGCGGGTCGCCCCGGGTGAGGCTGACCATGGCGGCGAGCTTGATCGCGCCGATCAGCGACCCCACCACCGCGGCCGCCTCCACCGTGTCGAGCTCGCCCGGGTAGGCCCGCTCCAGCGCCTCGGCGAGCTGGAGCTGCTGTTCGAACAGCAGGTGCAGGCCCCGGGCCTGCAGGGCGGGCACGGTCAGCATCAGCTCCAGGCGGGCCGTGGCCTCCTCCAGGTCGAACTCCTCGGGGCCGGCGGCCGCCTCCAGGCTCGCCCGCGTCACCCGCAGCAGCAGGTCGGCCACCGGCTCGCCGGGCCGCCGCCCGGCGACCAGCTCGCGGGCCCGCCGCATGCGCTCCGGCCCGTCGTGGAAGATCACGTCCTCCTTGCTGGCGAAGTAGCTGAAGAAGGTGCGCGCCGAGACGTCGGCCTCGGCGGCGATCTCCGCGATCGTCGTCTCCTCGTACCCCTTCTCCTTGAACGACCGGAGCGCGGCGTTCACCAGCGCCCGGCGCGTGCGCTGCTTCTTGCGCTCCCGTAGCCCGGTCATAGGCGAAGAGTACTCGGGGATTCACTCATTGCAAAATTGCATAGGATGAGGTTTTGTGGGGCACCGCCACGGAGAGGGAGACGAGCATGACCGGTCTGACGATGAGCACCGAGCGGGAACGCCCGTTCGACCCGCCCGACACCTACGCGCGGCTCCGGGAGCGCGGCACCGTGCACCGCATGCGGTTCGCCGACGGCCACGAGGGCTGGCTCGTCACCGGCCACGCGGCCGCCCGCGCGGTACTGGCCGACCCGCGTTTCAGCAACCGTCCCGAGCTGGCCCACCCGCCCCTCGCGGCCCGCGCCGGCCTCACCGAGGAGATCCGCAGCCAGGAGTTCAAGCTGCCGCCGGGCTTCTTCCTGCGCACCGACGCGCCCGAGCACACCCGCTACCGCAGGCTGCTCACCGGGCAGTTCACCGTGCGCCGGATGAAAGGGCTGGAGGCCAGGATCCTGGAGATCACCGAGGCCCGGCTGGACGCGATGGAGGCCGCGGAGCGGCCGGTCGACCTGGTCGACGCCTTCGCGCTGCCCATCCCGTCACTGGTCATCTGCGAGCTGCTCGGCGTCCCGTACGAGGAGAGGGCGGCCTTCCAGGACGACACCAAGGTGATGCTGTCCCTGGAGGCGAAGGCCGACGAGGCGCTCGCGGCGATCGGCCACGTCTTCGCCTACCTGAACGGGCTCATCCCGCGCAAGCGCGAGCACCCGGGTGACGACCTGCTCAGCGGCCTCATCGAGGGCGGCGAGCTGTCCGACGACGAGCTGGCCGGCGTCGCGTTCCTGCTGCTGGTCGCCGGGCACGAGACCACCGCCAACATGCTCGGCCTCGGCACCTACGCGCTGCTCGCCGACCCCGTCCAGCTCGCCGCGCTGCGCGACGACCCGTCGCTGATCGACAACGCCGTCGAGGAGCTGCTCCGCTACCTGTCCATCGTGCACGTCGGCCCGGTCAGGGCGGCCCTGGAGGACGTCGAGGTCGACGGTCACCTGATCAGGAAGGGCGAGTCCGTCGCCCTGCACCTGCCGGTGATCAACCGCGACCCGGCGAAGTTCCCCGGCGGCGACGCGCTCGACCTCACCCGGTCCGCGACCGGCCACCTCGCCTTCGGCCACGGCATCCACCAGTGCCTGGGCCAGCAGCTCGCCCGCTCGGAGATGCGGATCGCGTTCGCCGCGCTGCTGCG
This sequence comes from Nonomuraea sp. CA-218870, assembly GCF_050936535.1. NCBI lineage: Bacteria > Bacillati > Actinomycetota > Actinomycetes > Streptosporangiales > Streptosporangiaceae > Nonomuraea > Nonomuraea sp. CA-218870. The sequence goes on from NZ_JBNJMN010000001.1 coordinate 3,380,838, forward strand.
CCGCTTCCCCGGCCTGCGGCTGGCGGTGCCGGCCGACGAGGTGCCGCTGCGGACCGACATGGGCGTCTACGGCGTGCACCGGCTGCCGGTCACCTGGTAAGCAGGGTGCCATGAGGATCGAGGCCGACACGACGGTGTGCATCGGCGCGGGGATGTGCGCCCTGACCCTGCCCGAGGTGTTCGATCAGAGCGAGGACGACGGCACCGTCCTGCTCCTGATGCCCGTCCCGCCCGCCGGACTGGAGGAGAAGGCCCGCCGGGCCGTCACGCTGTGCCCCTCGGGCGCGCTCACGGTCACGTGAGGACGTAGACGCGGGTCGTGCCGAACACGTCGTCACCCGACCGGCGCCGCACCGTGCGCACGTGACGGAAACGCCCGGTGCCGAGCAGGTACGCCTCCTCGACAGGATTGAAGTAGACCACGGTGACCGGGCGCGGGCTGCGGTCGGCCGAGGCGATCAGCCGGTCCACGGCGGCGGCGAAGACGCTCCCGCGGAACGGGTTGTTGAGGAACACCACGCTGACGTCGTCCGGGATCTCGTAGTCCAGCACGTCCGAGCAGACGAACTCGACGCCGCCGGCGCGCAGCCGCAGCCGGGTGGCGGCCAGGTTGGCGCGCGCGATCTCCGTCAGCTCGGGCGACAGCTCCACGCCGATCACCCGCCCGAACGGGTAGCGGGCGGCCGCCTCCAGCGCCATCCGGCCCTTGCCCGCGCCCAGATCGACGAACACGTCGTGCGCGCCCACCTCGCTCACGGGCAGCGCGCGGCGCAGCGTGCCCCAGTGGGCGGGGGAGTAGTAGACCCGTTCCGGGTGGTCGAGGCCGAAGTCGCTCAGGTCGGCGAAATCCGCCGTGTCGACCCCGTACCGGCGGTCGTAGACCAGTCGCGCCAGGCGCCGGCGCAGCCCCCGCAGGGTGAGCGGCCCGCCCACGTGCAGGAGGTCCTCACCGAGCGGCAGCGCCGCCTCCCAGGTGAGCCCGACGGCGGCCGCCCCGACGAGCAACGGCACCGGCCTGGCCAGCCACCCGAACGACCCGTGCCTCCTCCGTGCCGGTGAGCCTCCCCGGAACCGTCCCGGGCCGCCGGCGCCCCAGGCGGCCGGCGCCCGTCTCCAGGGGAGCGACGGACGCGTCGGATCCCGCCCGCGTAAGGGCGCCGGGGCCGCGTCCGCCCGGCCGTTCATCCGGGCCGGCCGGAGAGTTCGCGCTCGACCCGGGCGGCCACCCGGTCGGCCCGCCGCCCGATCAGCGTCAGCCCGCCCATGAGAAGCCCGCCCACGAGAAGCCCGCCCACGAGAAGCCCGCCCACGAGAAGCCCGGCCTGCGCCGCGACCACCGCCGGTTGGGCGCCTTCCGGCAGCCCCAGGGCGAGCGCCGCGCCCGCGCAGACCACGAGCACCCCGCCGATGGCGCCGGCCGGTCTCCGCATCGGCGCCCTGGCCCAGGCGTGCGCCGCGTCCCAGGCCTCGCGCGAGGCGAGCGTCTCGCGTGTGCGCGTCCCGGCCAGGCCGTTGCGGCCGTCGACGGCGCCGGACTCGTCGTGGAAGGGGATGAGGAGGAGCGGCAGCACCGGGGCGGTGAGGATCGCGCTCATCAGGATCGGCCCCATGCCCGCCATCGTAGCCACGGCCGCCGATCATGGGAACGCCGCGCGACACGCCGGTGCGGGACCCGCCGGAGCCGCGAAGGCCCAGCCTGGCGCGTCCGCGTCATGGTCATCGAACCTGTGTTCGTGGAACAGGTTGACACCGAACGTGATCGAAATTATGTTCGACCATGTGACGTGAGGCTCGCGGCTCACGTCGAAGGACCTGGTCGCGGGCCACGCGCTTCCCCCAAGCGCCGACCCGCGGTCAGGCTCCGAGGGCGAAGGACGCGTCCTCGTCGTCGGCGGAGACGAGCGGGCGCGTCCTGGCCGGACGGGGAGAGGGGAAGCTCCTCGTCCGGCCTGCCCGGCGGAAATGTCGGTGGGGTCTGCGATCGTTGGCCCTACTGGTGGAAACGCCGGGAGTCGCCCACGACTCTCAGGAGGTGAGCAAGATGGCACCACGGCCCAGAGAAACGCCCGGGCCCCGGCTGTCGCCTGCGGCTCGGGCACACCTGACGGATTCACGTTCCTGCCTGGCGGAGGCCGCGACGGCTCGCAGTCCGGCGTCGCGCTACGTGTCGGCCCACCTGGCCGCCCTGCGCGCCGCGGCGGCGATCCTGGCCGTCCGTCCGCAGCCCACGCAGGGTCGCAGGCGCCGCCTGCGCAGCGCATGGGAGCTGCTGCCCGAGGCCGAGCCCTCACTCGCCGAGTGGGCGGCCTACTTCGCGGCCAGTGCGGCCAAGCGCGCCGCCGCCGAGGCCGGTATGGTCCGCGGCGTCACCGCCGCGGACGCCGACGAGCTCATGGCGGAGGCCGAGACCTTCGTCTGCACGATCGAGAGCATGCTGGGCGTCCCTTCCCAGCCCCAGCTGCCCGTGGACGTGCCCCTGGCGGGATGACATCCCATCCATCCCCCACGAGCGCCCCGGTCTCCCCCGCGCCCCCGATCTCACAGGAGGAGACGTAAGGGGCCAGGCGCCGGCCGCCGCGGCGGTCACCGCGCCGATGGGATGCCCGCCGCTCTTCACGTCAGGCGGATGAGCCTCTCTCACCGCCGATCGCCGGTCCCGCACGGCCTCACACCGGTCCGGCCGCACCCGATCCGACGCCGATCGCCTGTCTCGCCGGTCCTCGCAGCGCGAGCCTTCCTTGGGTTGACGGTGTCGCTCGCGAGTCAGGGGTGAGTGAGGGGTTGCTTGAATTATCAAAGACCGGTTTTCCGGTATAAGTCCCCGCGCGGCTTTTGGGCCCTCAGGTGAAATGTCTGATGTGGGGGAGTTTCGGGGTTCTGTCAGAAGCAAGCGAGGGGCGCGCCCCCATGGGCGCGCCCCTCGTCGGTGCGGTGCGGGGAACCGAGGTCAGAAGGTCTCGACGGCCCGGCGGGCCTCGGCGTCGAGGACGCCCCAGCTGATCAGCTCCTCGGTGAGCTCACTCGGCGACTTGTCGTAGATCACGGCCAGGGAGCGGAGGTCCTCCTGGCGGATCGACAGCACCTTGCCGTTGTAGTCGCCCCGCTGGCTCTGGATCGTGGCGGCGTAACGGGCCAGCGCACCCGCCTTCTCCTTCGGCAGCGCGGCCAGCCGCTCCAGGTCGATCACAAGCTTGGGCGTCGGCCCGAGCGGGCTCGGCGCGGCGCCGCCGGGCAGCAGCTCGGAGACGGGCACCCCGTAGAAGTCGGCAAGTTCGGCAAGCTTCTGCACCGTGACCGCACGGTCGCCACGCTCGTACGAGCCCACGACCACGGCCTTCCACCTGCCGCGCGACTTCTCCTCGACTCCATGCAGGGACAGGCCCTGCTGGGTGCGGATCGCGCGGAGTCGTGCACCCAGCGACTTTGCGTACTCAGACGGCATCGTGTGGCCCCCCGGCTCCTCGTATCTATAGCTCTCAGTAGATTGTGCTCCCTTGCGGCGAATGCCCGCGCCACCGGGGGTCCGATGCCGGTGAGGCACCAATCGGTGGCGATGGCCCTGGGATTACCCAGAACGCCGCGCGGTGCTGGTTACGCACAGTGACGGTAAAGGGGTCGAAGGCTAAGGTCAAGCTGATTGGAAAAAAGATGCCGAATCCGGTCCGGTATGGAACGCCTCAAAAGCCCCTCTTGTCCCTGTAGTAACTGTACTTCGTCAGAGATCGCCGAGTAACCATCGTGGTTTCGCCAGCGGTGACGTCATGGTTCGCGCGTCAGGATCATCACCGGGCAGGTCGCCGCTCGTACGATCTTGATGCTCGTGTCGCCGAGGAACACCCGCCGCAGCGGCGCGGTGTTGCTGGAGGCGCAGATGATCAGATCGCCCGGCTCCCAGGAGCCCGCCGCCATGGCCGTGGCGACGTTCCTGCCCTCGATCACCTCCACGTCCACCTGGAGGCGGCGCCGGTGCCCCCGGGCGGCGGCGGCCAGGTCGGCCATGGCCTGCCGGCGCATCCCCGCCACCATCTCCTGGCCCAGCGGGTGGCGGCGGTGGCTCGCCACCACCAGGGTGACCAGCCGCAGCGGCAGGTCCAGCGCCGCCGCGATCCTGGCGGCCCCCGTGACCGCCGCGTCGGCGCCGCGACCGCGGCGGTAGGCGACGGTCAGGCGGGTCAGCGCGGCGGGCGCGTCCTCGGCGTACCCGCGCGGGGCCAGCAGCACGGGCACCGGGGAGGAGTGCAGGAGCTGGTCGGCGGTGCTGCCCACCGAGATGCGCCCGCGCCGGCCGCGCGGCGCCGAGCCGATCACGACCACGTCCGCGCCGCGCTTGCGCGCCAGCTCCACCAGCCCGCGCCCGCTGCCCCGGTGGGAGTAGCTCAGCACCTCGGCGTCATCGCCTGCCTGCTCGCGCGCCTGCGCGAGCGTGGACCCGGCCTGCTCCTCCAGATAGGCCGCCCACGCGCCCGCCTCCGCCCGGGCGGGCCCCGGGGTGTCCCACGCGGGCGGCTTCACGAACGCCACCTCCAGCCGGGCGCCGGTCTGCCGGGCCAGCAGCACGGCCAGCGTCAGCCCGTCGCGGCCGCGCGGCTCCGGGACGAACCCGCTCAGCACAGACTCGATCTTCATCTAGGGCACCTCGGCGTTCAGCCGCGAGTGGCGGTAGCCGTACAGGAAATAGAAGAGCAGCCCGGCCAGCATCCACAGCCCGAACGCCGCCCACGTGACGCCCGCCAGCCCGGCCATCACCAGGAAGCAGAACACCACGCCCAGCACCGGCGTGGCAGGGAAGAAGGGGGTGCGGAAGCTGCGCGGCAGGTCGGGCCGCCGGTAGCGGAGCACCAGCACGCCCGCGTTCACGATCGCGAACGCGAACAGCGTGCCGATGCTGGTCGCCTCCGCGAGGTGGCCGAGCGGGACGAGCCCCGCGAGCACGCAGACGAACGCGGTGACGATGAGCGTGTTGGCCGCGGGCACCTGCCGTCGGGGACTCACCCGTTCGAAGACGCGCGGCACGAGCCCGTCGCGGGACATGGCGAACAGGATGCGCGTCTGCCCGTACATGACGGTGAGCACCACGCTCGCGATGGCGATGACCGCGCCGAACGAGATGATCAGCCCGGCCCAGGTGGAGCCGGTGGCCAGGTCGGCGATGAGCGACAGGCTCGCCTCGGTGCCCTCGGGGTCGAAGTCGGTCCACGGCATCGCGCCGATCGCGGCCACGGCCACCAGCACGTAGATGGTCGTCACGATGACGAGCGACAGCACGATCGCCCACGGCAGGTCGCGCCGGGGGTTCTTGGCCTCCTCGCCGGCCGTGGAGGCCGCGTCGAAGCCGATGTAGGAGAAGAACACCTGCGAGGCCGCCGCGGTGATGCCCGCCACGCCCATCGGCGCGAACGGCGAGAAGTTGCCGGCGGTGAAGCCGGTGAACGCCACCGCGCAGAAGAACAGCAGCACCGCCACCTTGATGACCACGAACACCACGTTGGCCGAGGCGCTCTCGGAGGCCCCGCGCAGCAGCACCCAGGTGGCCAGCAGCACGATGAGGATGGCGGTGAGGTTGACCACGCCGCCGTCCTGGCCGGGCGAGCGGGTGATCGCGTCCGGCAGCCCCCAGCCGGCCAGGCTCTCCAGGAACGCGTTGACGTACTCGCCCCAGCCGACCGCCACGGCCGCCACCGAGACGGCGTACTCCAGCATCAGGCACCACCCGCACACCCAGGCGACCAGCTCGCCCAGGGTCGCGTACGCGTAGGAGTAGGACGACCCGGCCACCGGGATGGTCCCGGCGAGCTCCGCGTACGAGAGCGCGGAGAACAGCGCCGTGATCGCGGCCAGCACGAACGCCAGCACCACCGCCGGGCCCGCCTTGGGCACCGCCTGGCCCGGGATGACGAAGATGCCCGTGCCGAGGGTGGCGCCGACGCTGAAGAGCGTCAGCTGCCACAGCCCCATCGTGCGGCGCAGCTCGCCGCCCTCGCCGTGACCGCCCTCGGCGACGATCCGCTCGGTGGGCTTGGTCCTGAACAGACGTGGTGCGCCGGCCATGACAGATCTCCTAGAGCGTGCTGGTCAGCGGCCAGCGCGCGCTGGGCGTCACGATGGTGCCGGCCTCGCCGGCGAGGATCCGCTCGGCCTGGTCGAGCCGGCCGATCGCGGCCATGTCGCCGGTGTGCTCGACGAACCGGCAGGCCGCCTCCACCTTGGGCCCCATCGACCCGGCGGGCAGGTCCAGGGTGCGCAGCTCGTACGGGGTGGTGTGCGCGATCTCGGACTCGCGCGGCGTGCCGCGCTCGCGCAGCACGCGGGGCACGTCGGTGAGGCTCAGGAACGCGTCGCACTCCAGCGCCTCGGCCAGGACCGACGCGGTCAGGTCCTTGTCGACGACCGCCTCGACACCGGTGAGCCGGCCGTTCTGGTCGCGGATGACGGGGACGCCGCCGCCGCCCGCGCAGATCACCACCATGCCCTCGCGGACCATCTTGTGGATCAGCCGGGTCTCCACGACCCGCTGCGGGACGGGGGAGGGGACGACCCGCCGCCACCGCTCGCCGTCGGGCTTGACCGTCCAGCCGTGCTCGGCGGCCAGCTTCTCCGCCTCCGCCTGCTCGTACACCTGCCCGACGAACTTCGTCGGGTCCTCGAAGGCCGGGTCGACGGCCGACACCAGGGTCTGCGTGACCATGGCCATGACCTGACGGCCGGGCAGCGCGTTCTGCAGCGCCTGCAGGAGCCAGTAGCCGATCATGCCCTGGGTCTGCGCGACGAGGGTGTCGAACGGGTAGGGCCCGCTCAGGCCGGAGTCCGCGGCGCTCTGCAGGGCCAGCATGCCGACCTGCGGGCCGTTCCCGTGGGTGATGATCAGTTCGTGCTCGGCCGCCAGCCCGGCCAGCGTCCTGATCGAGGCGTTCACGTTGGCGATCTGCGCGGCCGCGTCGGGCCGCTGCCCCCGCCGCAGGACCGCGTTGCCGCCCAGCGCGACGATGACCCGCATCAGATCCCCTCTCGTTCGGGCGTGCGACTCACGCGGCGCGCGCCGGGCCGGCGCACCGGCACCCGCCGGAGCACGCCTACGCCGGGGTCCGCACGGAGTGTCACCATGTCTCTATCCCCCGGTCCGCCCCCCGGATCACCCCGATCGCCCCGGATCACCTGGGATCACCCCGGGCCGGGGTGCGTCCTGTTCTGGCTGGTAGCGCCTGGTACTGTGTGTCCCGACCAACACCCTTTAAGACCCGTCCCGTGAGGCGGGAAAGGTGGTGAGACTCCGGCATGTCCGCATCCAGGGCCGTCCTCGAAGGCCCGGACATCCATCGGGCGCTGACCCGCATCGCCCATGAGATCCTCGAGCGCACCAAAGGCGCCGACGAAGTCGTCCTCATCGGCGTCCCCACCCGCGGCGTGACCCTCGCGCACCGGCTCGGTGAGCGCATCGAGCAGTTCGAAGGGGTCAAGATCCCCGTGGGGTCGATCGACATCACGATGTACCGCGACGACCTGCGCCGCGGTCCCGCCCGGCCGCTCGGCCGCACCGAACTCCCCGCCGACGGCGTCGACGGCAAGATCGTGGTGCTGGTCGACGACGTCCTCTACTCCGGCCGCACCGTACGCGCCGCGCTCGACGCGCTGAGCGAGTTCGGCCGCCCGGCCGCCGTCCAGCTCGCCATCCTGGTCGACCGCGGCCACCGCGAGCTGCCCATCCGCGCCGACTACGTCGGAAAGAACCTCCCCACCGCCAAGAGCGAGAAGGTGAAGGTGTTCCTGCGCGAGACGGACGGGCGCGACGCCGTCACCCTCATGAAGGAGGGCGCCCGGTGAAGCGCCACCTCATCTCCGCCGCCGACCTCTCCAGGGAGGAGGCGCTGCTCATCCTCGACACCGCCGAGGAGCTGGCGAGAGTCTCGGAACGTTCCATCAAGAAGCTGCCCACGCTGCGCGGCCGCACGGTCGTCAACCTGTTCTTCGAGGACTCGACCCGCACCCGCATCTCCTTCGAGGCGGCCGCCAAGCGGCTGTCGGCCGACGTGATCAACTTCTCGGCCAAGGGGTCCAGCGTCTCCAAGGGCGAGTCGCTCAAGGACACCGCGCTCACCCTGGAGGCGATGGGCGCCGACGCCGTCGTCATCCGCCACAGCGCCTCCGGCGCCCCGCACCGGCTGGCCACCTGGGTCCACGGCAGCGTGGTCAACGCCGGCGACGGCACCCACGAGCACCCCACCCAGGCGCTGCTCGACGCCTTCTCGATGCGCCGCCGCCTCGGAGCACTCGACGGGCGGAAGATCACCATCGTCGGCGACGTGCTCCACAGCAGGGTCGCCCGCTCCAACGTGCTGCTGCTGCACACCCTCGGCGCCGAGGTCACGCTGGTGGCCCCGCCGACCCTGCTTCCCGTCTCGGTCGACACCTGGCCGTGCGCGGTCTCGTACGACCTCGACGCGGTGCTGCCGAAGTCCGACGCGGTCATGATGCTGCGGGTGCAGAAGGAGCGGATGAACGCCGCCTACTTCCCGAGCGAGCGCGAATACTCCCGCCGCTACGGGCTCGACCGCGACCGGTTCGCCAAAATGCCGGACGACGCCATCGTGATGCACCCCGGTCCGATGAACCGGGGCATGGAGATCGCCGCCGAGGTGGCCGACTCCCCGCGCTCGACCATCGTCGAGCAGGTCGCCAACGGGGTGACCATCCGCATGGCCGTCCTCTATCTGCTGCTCGGGGGAGACACGGCGTGACTCAGCGAAGCGAACGAATCTGCGGGCACGGCATCGCCATGACCATCGTGCCGGCGAAGGGGGAACGATGATCATCCGTGACGTACGGGTCCTCGGCGGGGAGCCGGTCGACCTCCGCATCCACGACGGCGTCATCGCCGAGGCCGGACCCGGGCTGAAGGCCGCCGGCGAGGAGATCGACGGCGGCGGCGCGATCGCCCTGCCCGGCCTCGTCGACCTGCACACCCACCTGCGCGAGCCCGGCCGCGAGGACGCCGAGACCGTCGAGACCGGCACCCAGTCGGCCGCCCGCGGCGGCTACACCGCCGTGCACGCCATGGCCAACACCTCCCCGGTCGCCGACACCGCCGGCGTCGTCGAGCAGGTCTGGCGGCTCGGCCGCGAGTTCGGTCACTGCGACGTGCAGCCCGTCGGCGCCGTCACCGTCGGCCTGGAGGGCCGCCAGCTCGCCGAGCTGGGCGCCATGGCCGACTCCGCCGCCCGCGTCCGGGTCTTCTCCGACGACGGCAAGTGCGTCTCCGACGCGGTGCTCATGCGCCGCGCCCTGGAGTACGTCAAGGCGTTCGACGGCGTCGTCGCCCAGCACGCCCAGGAGCCCAGGCTCACCGAGGGCGCGCAGATGAACGAGGGCGTCGTCTCCGGCAGGCTCGGCCTCACCGGCTGGCCCGCGGTCGCCGAGGAGGCGATCATCGCCCGCGACTGCCTGCTCGCCGCCCACGTCGGCTCCCGGCTGCACGTCTGCCACGTCTCCACCGCCGGGTCGGTCGAGATCCTGCGCTGGGCCAAGTCCAAGGGCTGGAACGTCACCGCCGAGGTGACCCCCCACCACCTGCTGCTCACCGACGACCTGGTCGAGGAGTCCCCGGTCGGCGCCTACAACCCCATCTACAAGGTCAACCCGCCGCTGCGCACCCGCGCAGACGTCGAGGCGCTGCGCGCCGCACTCGCCGACGGCACCATCGACGTCGTCGCCACCGACCACGCCCCCCACCCGGTGGAGGACAAGGAGAGCGAGTGGTCGGCCGCCGCCATGGGCATGATCGGCCTGGAGACGGCGCTCGGCGTCGTGCAGGAGGCCATGGTCGACACCGGCCTGCTCGACTGGGCCGGCGTCGCCGAGCGCATGTCGTACGCTCCCGCCCGCATCGGCCGCCTGGCCGGCCACGGCAACCCGATCGAGGCCGGCGCCCCCGCCAACCTCACCCTCTACGATCCCTCCCACCGCGCCCCGGTGGACCCGTCCTCCTTCGCCTCCAGGAGCCGCAACACCCCCTACCGGGGGATGACCCTGCCCGGACGGGTAGTGGCCACGTTCCTGCGCGGCAAGCCCACCGTCCTCGAAGGGAAGCTGGTGTGAACGACAGCTCCGCCGGCATCGCCGGAACCACGCCACAAAGCCCCCCCTCGCCTTTCGGGGGGTCCTCGGGGGGCGAAGCCCCCCGGAGAGCGATGCTCGTCCTCGAAGACGGCCGGGTCTTCCACGGAACCCCGTACGGCGCCGAAGGCGAGACGTTCGGCGAGATGGTGTTCAACACCGGGATGACCGGCTATCAGGAGACGCTCACCGACCCGTCCTACCACCGCCAGATCGTCGCCATGACCGCCCCGCACATCGGCAACACCGGTGTCAACGACGAGGACCCGGAGTCGGGCCGCGTCTGGGTCGCCGGCTACGTCGTGCGCGAGCCGTCCCGGGTGGTGTCCAACTGGCGCGCCACCCGCTCGCTCGACGACTATCTCAAGGAGCAGGGCGTCGTCGGCATCGCCATCCCCGGCACCCGCGCGCTCACCCGTCACCTGCGGGAGCGCGGCGCCATGCGGGCCGGCATCTTCTCCGGCCCGGCGGAGCCGGTCGAGGAGCTGGTCGAGCGGGTGCGGCTGACGCCCGCCATGGCCGGCGCCGACCTGGCCGCCGAGGTGGCGACCGCCGAGCCGTACGTGGTGCCGGCGGTCGGCGCCAAGCGCTTCACCGTGGCGGCGGTCGACCTGGGCATCAAGGGCATGACCCCGCGCCGGCTGGCCGAGCGCGGCTGTGAGGTGCACGTGCTGCCCGCCACGGCGACGTTCGACGACATCAAGGCCGTCGGCCCGGACGGGGTGTTCTTCTCCAACGGCCCCGGCGACCCGTCCACGGCCGATGTCACCACGCTGCGGCGGGTGCTGGAGGAGAGGATCCCGTTCTTCGGCATCTGCTTCGGCAACCAGCTCTTCGGCCGCGCGCTCGGCCTGTCCACCTACAAGCTGCGCTACGGCCACCGCGGGGTCAATCAGCCGGTCCAGGACGTCCGCACCGGCAAGGTGGAGATCTCCGCGCACAACCACGGGTTCGCGGTCGAGGCGCCGCTCGACGGCCCGTTCGAGACCCCGTACGGGCTCGCCGAGGTCAGCCACGTGAACCTCAACGACCGCTGCGTGGAGGGCCTGCGCCTGCTCGACGGGCGCGCCTTCAGCGTCCAGTACCATCCCGAGGCCGCAGCCGGGCCCCACGACGCCGCTTACCTGTTCGACGAGTTCTGCGAGGTTATGAGCCGTGCCGAAGCGTGAGGACATCACGTCCGTGCTGGTGATCGGCTCGGGGCCGATCGTGATCGGGCAGGCGTGCGAGTTCGACTACTCCGGCACCCAGGCCTGCCGGGTGCTGCGGGCCGAGGGCTTCCGGGTGATCCTGGTCAACAGCAACCCGGCCACCATCATGACGGACCCCGAGTTCGCCGACGCCACCTACGTCGAGCCGATCACCCCCGAGTTCGTCGAGAAGATCATCGCCAAGGAGCGGCCCGACGCGCTGCTGCCCACCCTCGGCGGCCAGACCGCGCTCAACACCGCGGTCGCGCTGCACGAGGCGGGGGTGCTGGAGACGTACGGGGTCGAGCTGATCGGCGCCGACTTCGACGCCATCCAGGCGGGCGAGAACCGCGAGCGGTTCAAGGAGATCGTCGCCAAGGTCGCCGCCGAGCACGGGCTCAACGCCGAGTCGGCCCGTTCGGTCATCTGCCACACCATGGACGACGTGCTGGCCGGGGCCGCCGAGCTGGGTTACCCGCTGGTCGTGCGGCCCTCGTTCACCATGGGCGGGGCCGGCTCCGGGTTCGCCTACGACGAGAGCGGCCTGCGGCGCATCGCCGGGGCCGGGCTCGACGCCTCCCCGACCACCGAGGTGCTCCTGGAGGAGTCCATCCTCGGCTGGAAGGAGTACGAGCTGGAGGTGATGCGCGACAAGAACGACAACGTCGTCATCGTGTGCTCCATCGAGAACATCGACCCGATGGGCGTCCACACCGGCGACAGCATCACCGTCGCGCCCGCGCTCACCCTCACCGACCGCGAGTACCAGAACATGCGCGACGTGGCCATCGCGGTGATCCGCGAGGTCGGCGTCGACACCGGCGGCTGCAACATCCAGTTCGCGGTGGACCCGCGCACCGGCCGGATGATCGTGATCGAGATGAACCCGCGGGTGTCGCGCTCCTCCGCGCTGGCCTCCAAGGCCACCGGCTTCCCGATCGCGAAGATCGCCGCGAAGCTGGCCATCGGCTACACGCTCGACGAGATCCCCAACGACATCACCAAGGAGACCCCGGCCTCCTTCGAGCCCACTCTCGACTACATCGTGGTCAAGGTGCCGCGGTTCGCGTTCGAGAAGTTCCGCGGCGCCGACCGCACCCTCACCACCCACATGAAGTCGGTGGGCGAGGCCATGGCGATCGGCCGGTCGTTCCCCGAGGCGCTGCAGAAGGCGCTGCGGTCGCTGGAGAAGAAGGGGTCGTCGTTCTCCTGGGCGGGGGAGGTGCGGCCCAAGGACGAACTGCTGGAGGCGTGCCGCACCCCGCACGACGGCCGGCTGCGCGCCATGCAGCAGGCCATCCGGGCGGGCGCCACCGCCGAGGAGCTGTACGCGGCCACCAGCGTCGACCCGTGGTTCCTCGACCAGCTCTTCCTCCTCGACGAGGAGGCGCGCGAGCTGGCCGCGGCCGAGGAGCTGACCGCCGGCGTGCTGGCCAGGGCCAAGCGCCACGGTTTCAGCGACGTCCAGATCGGCGAGATCCGCGGCATCGACGAGGCCCGGGTCCGCGACCTGCGGCACGCCCTCGGCCTGCGTCCCGTCTACAACACCGTCGACACCTGCGCCGCCGAGTTCGCCGCGAAGACGCCCTACCTCTACTCCACCTACGACGAGGAGACCGAGGTCCCGACCGGCACCCGGCAGAAGGTGATCATCCTCGGTTCCGGGCCGAACCGCATCGGCCAGGGCATCGAGTTCGACTACGCGTGCGTGCACGCCTCCTTCGAACTGGCCAGGGCCGGCTTCGAGACCGTCATGGTCAACTGCAACCCCGAGACCGTCTCCACCGACTACGACACCTCCGACCGGCTCTACTTCGAGCCGCTCACCCTGGAGGACGTCCTGGAGGTGGTGCACGCCGAGCAGCAGACCGGCCCCGTCGCGGGGGTCATCGTGCAGCTCGGCGGGCAGACGCCGCTCGGCCTGGCGCAGGCGCTCAAGGACGCCGGTGTGCCCGTCGTCGGAACCTCGCCCGAGTCCATCCACCTGGCGGAGGAACGCGGCGCGTTCGGGCGGGTGCTGGCCGAGGCCGGGCTGCCCGCGCCCCGGCACGGCACCGCGACCACCGTCGCCGAGGCCCTCGACGTCGCGGGCGAGATCGGCTACCCGGTGCTCGTGCGCCCCTCGTACGTGCTCGGCGGCGCCGGCATGGCCATCGTGTACGACGACGACACGCTCACCCGCTACATGTCCGCCCAGGAGGGCGGGCACCCGGTGCTCGTCGACAAGTTCCTGGACGAGGCCGTCGAGATCGACGTCGACGCCCTCTACGACGGCGAGGAGCTCTACCTGGGCGGCGTCATGGAGCACATCGAGGAGGCCGGCATCCACTCCGGCGACTCGGCGTGCGCCCTGCCGCCCATCACCCTCGGCGGCGCCGACATCAAGCGCATCCGCGCGGCGACCGAGGCCATCGCCCGCGGCGTCGGCGTGCGGGGCCTGCTCAACGTCCAGTACGCGATCTCCGCCGGGGTGCTGTACGTGCTGGAGGCCAACCCGCGCGCCAGCCGCACCGTCCCGTTCGTGTCGAAGGCGACGGCGGTGCCGCTGGCCAAGGCCGCCGCCCGCGTCATGCTCGGCGCCACGCTGCGCGAACTGCGCGCCGAGGGCATGCTCCCGGCCGACGGCGACGGCGGCACCCTCCCGCTGGACGCCTCGATCGCGGTCAAGGAGGCGGTGCTGCCGTTCAACCGGTTCCGCGGCGTCGACATCGTGCTCGGGCCCGAGATGCGCTCCACCGGCGAGGTCATGGGCATCGACGCGTTCTTCGGCATCGCCTTCGCCAAGTCCCAGGCCGCCGCCTACGGCGAACTTCCCACCAAGGGACGCGCGTTCGTATCCGTGGCCAACAGGGACAAGCGTGCCATGATCTTCCCTGTGAAGGCGCTGGCCGACCTGGGCTTCGAGATCCTCGCCACCGAGGGCACCGCCGAGGTGCTGCGGCGCAACGGCGTCCATGCCAAGATCGTGCGCAAGCACAGCGAGGGGAGCGGTCCAGGAGGTGAGCCCACCAGCGTGCAGGCCATCCTCGACGGGGAGATCGACCTGATCGTCAACACCCCGTTCGACAGCCCCGGCCAGGCGGGGTCGCGCCTCGACGGCTACGAGATCCGCACCGCCGCCGTGCTGCGCGGCATCCCGTGCATCACCACGGTCGCCGGGCTCGCCGCCGCCGCGGCCGGCATCCAGGCCATCGTGCGCGGCGATGTGGGCGTACGGTCCCTCCAGGAGCACGCTCAGGCACTACGGGGCTGACCCCTCGGGGAGGTGAAGGAGACTGGCCGGCACTCCGGTGCAGGTGACGGGCACGGTGCTGACGACGCGCCGGGTCGACGCCTACCATGCGCTGACCGTGGTGGCGCCCGGCATCGCCGAGCGCCACCGTCCCGGCCACTTCGTCTCCGTAGCGGTCGGAGGCGCGCACACGTCCATGGTGACGCGGCGCGCCCTGACCGTCCACGACGTCAAGGCCGACTACGGCGGCACGGTCGAGCTGGTCTTCACCGTGCGCGGCTCCGGCACCGCCTGGCTGGCCGAGCGCCGCGCCCGCGACACGCTGGACCTGGTCGGGCCGCTCGGGCGGCCCTTCCCGCTGCCGCGCGACCCGGTCCACTGCGTGCTGGTCGGCTCCGAGTACGGCTCCGCCGTGCTGTTCCCGCTGGCCGACATGCTGCTCGAACGCGGCTGCCGGGTCGACTTCGTGCTCGGCGCGGCCAGCGCCGACCGGGTGTTCGGCGCCATGCGGGCCCGGCGCATGGCCGAGACCACCACGCTCACCACCGAGGACGGCTCGCTGGGGCTGCGCGGCCGGGTCACCGACGCGCTCCCGTCGGTGATCGCCGACACCCGCGCCGACGCCGTCTACGCCTGCGGGCCGATGGAGTCGCTGCGCGCCGTCACCGCCGTGGCGATGGAGTTCGACATCCCCGTCCAGGTGGCGGTCGAGGAGTCGATGGCGTGCGGCATCGGCGTCTGCATGACGTGCGTGCTGCCGGTGATCGGCGACGACGGCGCCACCAGGATGGTCCGCGCCTGCGCCGAGGGGCCGGTGTTCCGCGGCGAGCGGGTGCGCTTCGAGGACGTCGGAACGATCCCGTTCGACGCGCTCGGCGCCCCGGGAGGCGGTGCCCGCCATGCCGGATAGCGGGTGAGCGCGATGCCCGTCGACATGCGCACCTTCCTCGCCCACGTGGAGCTGGCCAACCCGGTCTGCACGGCGGCCGGCTGCGCCTCCTCGGGGCGCGAGCTGGCCCAGTTCTTCGACCTGCACCGGCTGGGCGCCCTCACCACGCGCTCGGTCACCATGGCGCCGCGCGCCGGCCGGCCCACGCCCCGCATGGCCGAGACGCCCTCCGGCATGCTCAACGCAGTCGGCCTGCAAGGGCCGGGCATCGACGCCTTCCTGGAGCGTGAGCTGCCCTGGCTGGCCCAGCGCGGCATCAAGACCATCGTGTCCATCGGCGGCGGCTCCGTCGCCGAATACTCCGAGCTGGCCCGCAGGCTCGCCGACGCGCCCGGGGTGACGGCGCTGGAGGTCAACCTGTCCTGCCCGAACATGGAGGACCGCGGCCGCCTCTTCGCCCGCGAGGGCGGCAGCGCCGCCGAGGTGATCGCCTCGGTCCGGTCCATCATGCGCTACGACGTCCCCGTCGTCGCCAAGCTGGCCCCGGACGTGGCCGACATCGTGGCCGTCGCCCGCGCCTGCGTCGACGCGGGCGCCGACGCCCTGAGCATGATCAACAACCCGCTCGGGATGGCCATCGACACCGAGACGCTCCGGCCGTCGCTGGCCGCCGTCACCGGCGGGCTGTCCGGCCCCGCCATCCTGCCGCTCGCCGTCCGCTGCGTCTGGCAGGTCCACGCCGCGCTGCCCGGGGTGCCGCTCGTCGGCGTCGGCGGCGTCATGACCGGCAGGGACGCCTTCCAGCTCATCCTGGCCGGCGCCTGCGCGGTCGGGGTCGGCACGGCGCTGTTCCACGACCCGTACGCGTGCCTGCGCATCGAGCGCGAACTCGAAGAACTGCTGCAGGCGCGCGGTTTCCAACGGCTGGCCGACGCGGTCGGCCTGGCCCACCGCCCGCCGGGCAGCGCCGCCCGGCACCTGCTCGTCGACACCGAGGAGAGCACGTCTTGACTCCCGCACCGATCGCCGTCGCCCTGGACGCCCCCGACCTGGACACCGCCGCCCGGTGGGCCGGCCTGGTGACCCCGCACGTCAGCACGGTGAAGGTGGGCCTGGAGCTCTACCTGCGCTACGGGCCCGACGTGATCGCCTCCGTGCGCGGGGCCAGCGGCGTCAAGGTCTTCCTCGACCTCAAGCTGCACGACATCCCCAACACCGTCTTCGGCGCCGCCAAGGCCGTCGCCCGGCTGCGGCCGTCCATCCTGACCGTGCACGCCGCGGGCGGCCCCGCCATGATCAGGGCGGCGGTGGAGGCGGCCCCGCACACCCAGATCGCCGCCGTCACCGTGCTCACCTCGCTCGCCGAGGACGACCTGGGCCGGATCGGCCTGATCGGGCCCGCGCCGGACGCGGTCCGGCGGCTGGCCGCGCTCTCCGTGGCGGCGGGCGCCACCGCGCTGGTGTGCTCGCCGCACGAGGTGGGCACGGTCCGCGCCGAGGTGGGGGACGGCATCACGCTCATCACGCCCGGCGTCCGCCCCGCCGGCGCCGCCCTCCAGGACCAGGCCCGGGTGGCCACCCCCGAGCAGGCTCTCGCCGACGGGGCCGACCTGCTGGTGATCGGCCGGCCCATCACCGGTTCACCGGACCCGGGCGCCACCGCCGCCGCCATCGCCGCCTCCCTCCGCCGCACCAGCCACGCCTGACCCGGACCCGGCCCCGGGGCGCGCGTACTCCGGGAGGTTCGCGGCGGGTGGCGGCGGGGTGGTGCGGTGTCTTGACACGCGACTCCACAGCAGGGCGCCGCGACGGCGGGTGAGGGGCGTGGGAGGGCGTGGCGTGGCGGCGCCGCGCCCCTTGATCGTCCACGCCGTGGAGAGCCGCGCCCGTCGCCGTCCGGGCACGGCGCCGCCCGGGTTTCGGACACAGGTCAGCCCCCGCTTTCGGACACGCCCCGCATGCCCGTACGTGATCATCGTAGCGCCCTTCGCCGCCGCCGCGGGCGCGGTTGGAAACAGGGAAGTGAGGGCGATTTGATCAGCCCTGGGTAATTTTACCATCACCCAAAGTGATGAAGTGGATTTTGTGGCGAGAGAAACCGCTCTTTGCGTTGCTTAGGGGGCGATGACCAGCTAGTTTCCTCTCCCGTCCGAGTACATCGACAGAAATTCGAGGTGACCCGGCGTGGCTCTTCCTCCCCTGACCCCCGAGCAGCGCGCCGCAGCCCTGGAGAAGGCTGCAAAGGCCCGTAAAGAGCGTGCCGAGGTCAAGAACCGGCTCAAGCGTGGCGCGGTTTCTCTGGCTGAGGTGCTCAAGGATGGGCAGACCGACGACGTCATCGGCAAGATGAAGGTGTCGGCATTGTTGGAATCGCTTCCCGGCGTGGGCAAGGTCCGCGCCAAGCAGCTGATGGAGCGGCTCGCCATCGCCGAGTCCCGCCGCGTGCGGGGCCTCGGCGCGAACCAGAGGGCCTCCCTCGAGCGCGAGTTCGGTGGCAACGAGAGCTAATCTCGTTCCATACGACGCGCAGGTTCGACGGGGGGTAGGAAGTGACCGACAGGTCCTGGTCCGGCGGTGTGACGGCTCACGAGAAGGCCGGCACGGGCGGCGGAGTCGGCGACTTCCTCCCCTCGAACGAGAGGCGCCTGACGGTCCTGTCCGGGCCGTCGGGCGTCGGCAAGTCGACGGTCGTCGCCGAGCTCCGGCGGGCACACCCCGAGGTGTGGCTGTCGGTCTCGGTGACCACCAGGCGGCCCCGGCCCGGCGAGGCGCACGGGGTCCACTACTACTTCGTCGACGGCGAGGAGTTCGACCGGCTCGTGGAGCGGGGCGAGCTGCTGGAGTGGGCGGAGTTCGCGGGCAACCGCTACGGCACGCCGCGGCGGGCCGTGCTCGACAAGCTGGCGGCCGGCGTGCCGACCCTGCTGGAGATCGACCTCGAAGGCGCCAGGCAGGTGCGGCGCAGCATGCCGGAGGCGCTGCTGGTCTTCCTGGCCCCGCCCAGCTGGGCGGAGCTGGAGAAGCGGTTGCGCGGCCGGGGCACTGAACCCGAGGACGTGATCACCCGCCGGCTGGAGGCGGGCCGGATCGAGATGGCGGCCGAGAAGGAGTTCGACCTCACCCTGGTGAACACGGATGTCAAACACGTGTGCCACCGGCTGATAGCCTTGATGACTGACCCTCAGGGGGTCACCGCAACCACCAACCGAGAGGTCTGACAATCGTGGCAGGAATTGCCCCGGTCGCTGAGGGCATCACCAACCCGCCGATCGACGCGCTGCTCGACATCGTCGACAGCAAGTACTCCCTGGTGATCATGGGCGCCAAGCGGGCCCGTCAGATCAACGCCTACTACTCGCAGCTCGGCGAGGGCCTGCTCGAATACGTCGGGCCGCTGGTCGAGACCCACGCGCAGGAGAAGCCGCTGTCCATCGCGCTGCGTGAGGTCTCCGAGGGCCTGCTCAGCTCCGAGCCCATCGAAGGCGTGGCCTGACCCTTCGATGAAGGTCGTCCTGGGCGTCAGCGGCGGCATCGCCGCCTACAAGGCATGCGAGCTGCTGCGCCTGTTCACCGAGTCCGGCCACGAGGTGCGGGTCGTCCCCACCCGTGACGCGCTGCGCTTCGTCGGCGAGCCCACCTGGGCCGCGCTGTCGGGCAACCCGGTGACCACCGACGTGTGGGAGTCGGTCCACGAGGTGCCCCACGTGCGCATCGGTCAGGCGGCCGACCTCGTCGTGGTCGCCCCGGCCACCGCCGACGTGCTGGCCAAGGCGGCTCACGGGCTGGCCGGAGACCTGCTCACCAACACCCTGCTGACCGCGCGCTGCCCGGTGGTGTTCGCGCCCGCGATGCACACCGAGATGTGGCAGCACCCGGCCACCCGCGCCAACGTCGCCACCCTGCGCGAGCGCGGTTCCGTCGTGATCGACCCCGCCGTGGGCCGGCTCACCGGCGCCGACACCGGCCCCGGCCGCCTGCCCGACCCGGCCGAGATCTTCCAGGTGTGCCTGCGCGTGCTGCGCGGCCGCCCGCGCGACCTGGCCGGCCGCCGCGTCGTCGTGTCCGCGGGCGGCACCCGCGAGGCCATCGACCCGGTCCGTTACATCGGCAACCGCTCCTCCGGCCTGCAGGGTTACGCGCTCGCGCGCACCGCTGCCGCTCGGGGCGCCGAGGTGACGCTGGTGGCCGCCAACGTAGCGCTGCCCGACCCGGCGGGCGCCGCGCTCGTGCGCGTCGAGTCCGCCGCCGAGCTCCGGGAGGCGATGTTCGCGGCGGAGGGCGGCGCGGACGCGGTGGTGATGGCCGCCGCGGTCGCCGACTTCCGGCCCGCCGAGCGCCACGAAGCCAAGATCAAGAAGACTGACGGCGAGCCCGCGGCCATCCACCTGGCCAAGAACCCGGACATCCTGGCCGAGCTCGGCGTGCGCCGCAAGGAGCGGGGCGACGGCACGCCCGGGATGCTCGTCGGGTTCGCCGCCGAGACCCACGACGTGCTGGCCAACGGCCAGGCCAAGCTCGCCCGCAAGGGGTGCGACCTGCTCGTCGTCAACCAGGTGGGCGAGAACCTCGCCTTCGGCACCGCCGACAACGCGGCCACCATCCTGGTCGCCGGCGGTGATCCGATCGAGGTCCCGCGCGGCCCCAAGGACGACGTCGCCGACGCGGTCTGGGACGCCGTCGCTCCCCGCCTGCTCTGAGGGGTTCATCCGGTTTTTCGCCATTCGGCGCTTTTCGTGGCCTATGTCCCTATAGGAGATGCTCGTTCGCGTTTTCGGGGCGTACGAGAAGAAAAGGCTAGATTGATTACCGGATGACCTGTTGCAGCTTTCCGGAATGCCTGCTGATACTGGGGCGAAGGGGGGCGGCATGCCGGTGAATTCTGCTGTCAGAGACCGCTGCAGGACGGTTCTGGGACACAAGGGCGCGATCCGCTATGTGTTTCCCGCCTTGTCCGTCGGGCCGGGCGGCTCGGCCAACTTCCTGATCGTGGTGACCGACCTGGCCGTGGCGGTGCTGTCCACGCGGATGTTCCGCGGCGACCGTCCGATCTCGGTGTACGCGATGTTCCCGCGCGACACGCGGCTCGGACCGATCACGCTGGCCCCCGGTCCGGTCATCGAACTGGGGGACCTGACTTTCGAGTTCGACGACGAGTACGCCGCCGTGGTCGCCGCCGCCGACGCCGAGGTGTTCGCGCCCGAGACGCTCCCGCCGGATCCACTGCCTCACCTGTGAGTCCTCGCCACGGCGCGGTGACCGCCGGATCGGGCCGGTCCGCGCGATCGGCGCCCGGCGGGCGATTCCGGGAGCGACACGACGACGCGTACGGATCGTGGACGGGTTTCGCGGCTGGGCGCCGGGTAGGGCTAGACTTCGGCGAGGCTCTGGCGTGCCAACTCGCCGGGAGCCCTACATCCGTCAGCAGCCGCTGCATGAGGAGCCACTGAGTTGTCACGTCGCCTGTTCACCTCCGAGTCGGTCACCGAGGGCCATCCGGACAAGATCGCCGACCAGATCAGTGACGCGATCCTGGACGCCATGCTCAAGGACGACCCCAAGAGCCGGGTCGCCGTCGAGACGATGATCACCACCGGCCAGGTCCACGTCGCGGGCGAGGTGACGACCGAGACCTACGTCGACATCCCGGGCGTCATCCGGGAGAAGATCCTGGAGATCGGTTACGACGCCTCCTACAAGGGCTTCGACGGCGCCTCCTGCGGCGTGTCGGTGTCCATCGGGGCGCAGTCGCCCGACATCGCCCAGGGCGTCGACGACGCCTACGAGCACCGCGTCGAGGGCGACGTCGACGAGCTCGACCGCCAGGGCGCGGGCGACCAGGGCCTGATGTTCGGCTACGCCTGCCGGGAGACCCCCGAGCTGATGCCGCTGCCCATCACACTCGCCCACCGTCTGGCCCAGCGGCTGTCCGAGGTCCGCAAGTCCGGCGTCGTGCCCTACCTCCGCCCCGACGGCAAGACCCAGGTCACGATCGAGTACGACGGCGACCGGCCCGTCCGGCTCGACACCGTGGTGGTCTCCACGCAGCACGCCGCCGAGATCGACCTCAAGGAGATGCTGACCCCCGACATCAAGGAGCACGTCGTCGACGTCGTGCTCAAGGGGGTCGAGATCGACACCGACGGCTACCGCCTGCTGGTCAACCCGACCGGCCGCTTCGAGATCGGCGGCCCGATGGGCGACGCCGGCCTCACCGGCCGCAAAATCATCATCGACACCTACGGCGGCATGGCCCGCCACGGCGGCGGCGCGTTCTCCGGCAAGGACCCGTCCAAGGTCGACCGCTCGGCCGCCTACGCCATGCGCTGGGTCGCCAAGAACGTCGTGGCCGCCGGGCTCGCCGACCGCTGCGAGGTCCAGGTCGCGTACGCGATCGGCAAGGCCCAGCCGGTCGGCCTGTTCGTCGAGTGCTTCGGCACCGAGAAGCTGCCGGTGGAGAAGATCCAGGCGGCCGTGCTCAACGAGTTCGACCTGCGTCCGGCGGCGATCATCCGCGATCTCGACCTGCTGCGGCCGATCTACTCCGAGACCGCCGCCTACGGTCACTTCGGCCGCGAGGGCTTCTCCTGGGAGTCCACCGACCGCGCCGAGTCCCTCCGCACGGCCGCGGGCCTCTGACCCCGGGACGGCCCCGCGAAGAGCCGCGATCTTCGCGGGGCCGTTCCGCACGCGTCGCGTCCTGAAGGGCCGTGGATCGGGCTGCTCCCGGAGTGCCCGCCGTCTGCCCGAGCGGGCCTGGCCCGGCTCTCGGCGCGAGTGGGCGTCGTGAGTGTGCGCCTCCGGGTGTGACGGATCGGCGTCGCGTGCCCATGTGACGACCGGTCCCTCTCTCGTACCCCGAGGCCGGGCGTACGAGGCGGACGGCGGCCGCGGTGATCGGCGGGCGCTCTGTGACCTGGGGCCGGCTTGCCGGTGCAGGCGTCGCCGGCCGGTGCGTCTGGTAGACGTAGTGCGTGACCGACTCCGACGACGCGCTCCTGCCGCTCGACGCCGTGCGGCCCGCCGCGTCGTCGAAGGACACCACGGGAGCCGTCGTCCCCGCGGCCGAGCTGCCCGTCGCGCGGGTGGCCGTGGACAACCCGCTGCCTCACCTCGACCGGCCGTTCGACTATCTGGTGCCCGCGGCGCTGCACGAGACGGCCCGGCCGGGAGTGCGGGTTCGGGTGCGGTTCGCCGGCAAACTGGTGGACGGGTTCCTGCTGGAGCGGGCCGGTGAGAGCGACCACACGGGCAAGCTGACCCCGCTGGAGCGCGTCGTCTCGCCCGAGCAGGTGCTGACGCCCGAGATCGCGGGGCTGGCCAGGGCGGTGGCCGACCGCTACGCGGGGACGCTGGCCGACGTCCTGCGCCTGGCAGTCCCGCCCCGGCACGCGAGGACCGAGGCCGCCCGCCCGCCCGGCGACGGGGAGCGCCCGCCCTCGGAGCCTGACGAGCGGGGGCCGGAGGACGTCGACGCGTCGGTGACGTGGGCGGACTATCCGATGGGACCGTCGTTCATCGACGCGCTGCGCCACGGGAGGACGCCGCGCGCGGTGTGGACCGCGCTGCCGGGCGCCGGCGGATGGGCGACGGGGGTCGCCGAGGCCGTACGGGCGACGCTGGAGGGCGGCAGGGGCGCGCTGGCGGTGGTGCCCGACGGCAAGGACGTGGCGCTGCTCGACGCGGAGCTGAGCAGGCTGCTCGGGCCCGGGCGGCACGTGGCGCTCACCTCGGACCTGGGCCCCGCCGAACGCTACCGGCGATGGCTGGGCGTGCTGCGCGGGCAGGTGCGCGCGGTGGTGGGCACGCGGGCGGCGATGTTCGCGCCCGTCCACGGGCTAGGGCTGGTGGCCATCTGGGACGACGGCGACGACCTGCACGCCGAGCGGCTGGCCCCGTACCCGCACGCCCGCGAGGTCCTCGGGCTGCGCGCCCACCGCACCGGCGCGGCCATGCTGATCGGCGGGTACGCGCGCACGGCCGAGGCGACGCAGCTCGTCGCCACCCGCTGGGCGCGCCCGATCGTGGCCGCCCGGCAGGAGATCAGGCGCAGGGCGCCGCGCGTGCGGGCCGCCGGCGAGGACGCCGAGCTCGCCAGGGACCAGGCGGCGCGGGCGGCCAGGCTGCCCAGCGTGGCGTGGCGGGTGCTGCGCCAAGGGCTGGCGGACGGGCCTGTCCTGGTGCAGGTGCCCAGGCGGGGGTACCTGCCCGCGCTGGCGTGCGCGCAGTGCCGCGCTCCCGCCAGGTGCGCCCACCCGCCGACCCGGACGAGCGTCCAGGAGTGGGCGCGGAGCGACGGGCCGTCCGGTGAGGGGCGGCTCCCGTACGAGGAACCCGGCGAGGACGCGCTCGGCGGCGCGGACCCGGGAGGGCGGCACGCGCCGGGCGGCGTGGGACGGGAGAGCGGCTCTGGGGAGGCGGAGCGGGGTCCGCGGTCGGAGGAGTTCTGTCACGGGCCGCTGGCCCTGCGCACCGGGCACGCGGCGCCCTACTGCCGCTGGTGCGGCCGGGTGGACGCCGCCTGGAAGTGCCCCGGCTGCGGCGGTCACCGGCTGCGTGCCGTCGTCGTCGGAGCCAGGCGCACGGCCGAGGAGCTGGGCCGGGCGTTCCCGTCCGTGCCGGTGCGGACGTCCGGGCGTGACGGCGTGCTGGCCCGGCTGCCCGCCGGCCCCGCGCTGGTCGTGGCGACGCCGGGGGCGGAGCCGGTCGCGGAGGGCGGGTACGCGGCCGCCGTGCTGCTCGACGGATGGGCGCTGCTCGGCCGGGCCGACCTGCGGGCGGGGGAGGAGGCGGTGCGCCGGTGGCTGAACGCCGCCGCGCTGCTCCGCCCCGGCGCCGGGCTCGTGGTGCTGGCCGACGCCGCGCTGCCCGCCGTGCAGGCGCTGGTGCGCTGGGACCCGGTCACCCACGCCGAGCGGGAGCTGGCCGACCGGGCCGAGCTGGGGTTCCCGCCCGCGGTGCGGATGGCCACGCTCACCGGCGCCGCCGCGGCCGTGCGGCAGATGCTGGAGGAGTCGCGCCTGCCCCACGGCGCCCAGGTCCTCGGTCCGGTGCCGGTGGACGACGCGGGCCGGGAACGCGCCATGGTACGGGTCCCGCGCACCGGCGGGGCGGCCCTGGCCACCGCGCTCAAAGGGGCCGGCGGGGTGCGCGCCGCCAGAAAGGCACCAGACGTGGTGAAGGTGTGTGTGGACCCCCTCGACCTGATTTAGGCCGTTTCCCCGATTCGCTCATCCGTAAGTGAGCCGTTAGCGTGCCTGTGTGTCGATCGAATGGGTGAACTCGGCCGTCGACGACCTGCGCGCCTGGGGGCGTGCCCGGGACGTCGAGGTGGACGCGGACGAGGTCCGCTTGCTCTGCGACTACGCCAGCGACTACCTGAACGTCAACAAGCTCGCCGACTTCACGCCCGAAACCTTCGACGAGCTGCTGCTGTCCATCTATCCGCGCAAGGTCATCGCGCCGCCGGAGAGCGCCGGGGAGACCGTCGCCGCGGCGCGCACCTTCGTCCGCTACCTGCAGGAGTCGGGCGAGGTCGAGGGCGGGGCCGCCGGCGCCATGCGCGAGCGGCTCGACGACATCGAGACCCTCATGCCCGACGCCCTGGCCGACCCGGCCAACTTCGGCATGGCCAAGAGCCTGTTCAGCTCCATCGGGCCCGAGGCGCTGGAGCAGTCGGTCGCCATCCCGTCCGGAGAGGTGCCCGACCTGGGGGAGGCGCCCTGCGAATGCCCCGGCTGCGCGCCGCGGCCCGCCGTCCGGCTGGCGGCGCCGGAGGCGCTGGAGGCCGAGCTGCGCGACATCCCGCTCCTGGCCGAGCTCGACCGGGGCGCGGTCGCGTACCTGGAAGGGCTGAGCGTCCCCGCCGACCCGCGAGGCCGGTGGGCGGCCGTCGTGGCCCACCTGGTCGAGGGTGACACCGGCGGCGGGGTCACCGGCTCGGCGGGTGTGGACGAGGAGCTGTACGACCTGTTCGACATGCTCTACCGGGTGCAGGCGCCGGTGCCCGCCGAGGTGATCGGCGAATACCTGGAGGAGCTCGTCGACGACGAGGTGGACGTGCCCGCGGTGCTCGGCCGCCTGGCCTGGTGCGGTCTCGTGCGCGTCACGGGCGACGGCTCGCGCGCGGCGGCGGGGCTCACCCCTGCGGCCGTGTGGGCGCTGCGCGAGCACTACCTCGCGCTCGGCCTCGACGCGCCGCAGGCGCCCGACCTGGCCGAGGCCGACGCGCGCGGGCTCATCGAGGGGCTGCTCGACGGCGTGCCGACCGAGCTGGCCGAGTCCGACATCGATCGGTGGCTGGCCGCCAGGAGCCCCGGCGAGGCCGCCGCCCAGCTGCTCGCCGCCGCCTCGGGGGCGCCCGCCGTGGCCCGCGGGATCGCCGTCACCATCGTCGACCGGCTCGGCGCCGAGGCCGAGGACGCGGTCCGCGCCGGACTCGACGAGGCGGAGCTGCGGCCGCACGCCATCCACTGGCTCACCGCCCGCGGCCTGCCCGCGCCGCAGCTCACCCATGACGAGCTGCTGTGGGTCAGCGTCGACATGCTGGCGCTCGCGATGCCCGCCGCCGAGGAGGCCCCGGAGATCTTCGGCGAGAACATGGCCGCCTCCGGCCCGCCCGCCCATCTGATCGAGGAGATGTGGCGCGTCGACCATCCCGACGTGGCCGAGGTCCTGGAGCTGCTCGGGCGCTCGCTGCCCGACACCACCACGGCCAAGGCGGCGCGCAAGGCCGCGTTCAAGGCACGCTCGCGGCGCATCAGATGAGTACGCTTGTGTGACGGGCGTGCAGTAAGTTTCGTGGGTGGCAAACAACGTCTTCGACCTCGCCGAGCTGCGCAAGCTGATCGATGAGCAGGCCGCCGTGCCGCCACGGCCGCCGGAGGAGACGCCCGTGGACCGGGAGGCGCTCACCTTCCCGCCCGTGACCCTCGCAGGCGACGCGGAGCTGGCCCGGGCGGTCCCCCAGGTGCCGCTCGTCGCCGACGCGATCCGCCTGGCCGGCTGGACCGGCACCCGCCCGGTCACCGCCGAGGGGACGCTCACCCCGGCCGACGCCGGAGCCGCGGCCGCCGAGCTCGGCCTCGACCCGGCCCGCCTGCGTCTCGTCTGGATCGTCGCCGTCAACACCGGCCTGCTCCAGATCCTCGGCGGCCGGGCCTCCCGCGGGCCGCTGCCGCAGCGGCTCACCGTGGAGGCGACCCTCGAGTTCTGGGACGGCGTGGTCATGGACGTGCTCGACCGCGCCGACGAGGGCCTGACCGGCTCCGCCGTGATCGACGATCACCTGGCCGAGATGCTCGCCACGATCTACTCCGTACGGTCCGGGGTGGCGATCGCCAACCTGGCCCGCGGCATCCTGCAGTCCCACGAGGTCGCCTGCGGCCCCGGCCGGCCCGGCACCCGCCGCCTGGCCGCGGACCTGCCCGGCGAGCTGCTGGAGGCGCTGTCGCTGCTCGCCTACTGCGGCGTGGTCGAGCAGACCGCCGCCGGCCGGGCCGCGCTCACCCCGCTCGGCGTCTGGGCCATCAGGCGCGATCTGCTGCGCGAGGGCCACGACGCGCCCACCACCGCCGAGGTGGAGGTGTTCGCCGACCTGACCGCCGCAGAGCTGGTCGACGCCCTGGTCAGCGGGTCGGCCACGCAGAGCGCCGTGGCCGGCTGGCTGGAGCGGCGCCCGCCGGAGGAGGCCGCCCGCGAGCTGATCGCCATCGCCGCCGAGAGCGGCGCCGGCCGCCGCGGCGCCGTCGGAGCCGTCCTGGAGGAGCTCGGCCCCGAGGCCGAGGCGGCCCTGCGCGAGGCGCTCGACCTGCCGCTCATGCGCCGCTACGCCGCCTCCTGGCTGCACATCCGCGACCTCGACGCGCCCCCGCTCAGCCCCGAGGACCACACCTGGATCGCCGTCGACTCGCTCGCCGCTCTCATGCGCCTGTCCGGTCACGCGGCCGAGCGGCTCGACACGCCCGAACCCGCCGAGGACCTCGTCCGCCTGATCGCCGAGATGCCGTCCGTAGGCCACCCCGACACCGTCGCCGTGCTCGACATGCTCGCCCGGGCCCACGCCGACGGGACCGTCGTCAAGGCCGCGCGCAAAGCGGCGATGAAGGCTCGCTCGTTCGCCCACTAAACTGAGCAGATCCCTCGAAGGAACGGAGTGACCCTTGGCGATCCAGGCGATCCGGCTGTTCGGCGATCCGGTGCTGCGCAGCCCGGCGGCTCCGGTGGTCGACTTCGACAAGGAGCTCCGCAAGCTCGTCAAAGACCTCACCGACACGATGATGGACGCGCCGGGCGCCGGGCTGGCCGCCCCCCAGATCGGCGTCGGGCTGCGCGTGTTCACCTACTACGTCGACGACCAGCTCGGCCACCTCGTCAACCCCGACCTCGACCTGTCCAGCGAGATCGACGAGGAGGGCGAGGAGGGCTGCCTGTCCTTCCCCGGCCTGTCCTTCCCGACGCCGCGCGCGGTCCGGGCGGTCGCCAAGGGCTTCACCATGCACGGCGAGCCGATCGTGCTGGAGGGCACCGACCTGATGGCGCGCTGCTTCCAGCACGAGACCGACCACCTCGACGGCATCCTGTTCATCGACCGGATGGACCCCAAGCAGCGCAAGCTGGCCATGAAGGCCGTGCGCGAGGCCGAGTGGAGCGGGCTGCAGGCGCCCCAGGTCAAGTTCTCGCCCCACCCGACCGGCGGAAAGGCCCTCTGACGATGCGCCTGGTCTTCGCCGGCACCCCGGACACGGCGCTGCCGTCGCTGCGGGTCCTGATCGACTCGCCGCGCCACGAGGTCGTCGCGGTCGTCACCCGGCCCGACGCCCAGTCCGGACGCGGGCGCAAGGTCCACCCCTCCCCGGTGGCCGAGCTGGCGGAGGAGTCCGGCATCGAGGTGCTGCGCCCGGCCAAGGCCGGAGACCCGGACTTCCTCGACCGGCTGCGCGTCCTGGAGCCCGACTGCTGCCCCGTCGTCGCGTACGGCGCGCTGCTGCCGCAGGCGGCGCTCGACGTCCCCCGCCACGGCTGGGTCAACCTCCACTTCTCGATCCTGCCCGCCTGGCGCGGCGCCGCCCCCGTGCAGCACGCCGTGCTCCACGGCGACGAGATCACCGGCGCGACCACGTTCCGCATCGTCAAGGAGCTCGACGCGGGCCCCGTCTTCGGGGTGGTGACCGAGGAGGTCAAGCCCGGCGACACCAGCGGCGTCCTGCTGGAGCGGCTGTCGGTCTCCGGCGCCGGCCTGCTCGCCGCCACCCTCGACGGCATCGAGGACGGCACGCTCGAGGCCCGCCCGCAGCCGTCCGACGGGGTGAGCCTCGCCCCCAAGATCACCGTCGCCGACGCCCGCGTCGACTGGGCCGCGCCCGCCATGCGCGTCGACCGGCTCATCCGCGCCTGCATCCCCAGCCCGGGGCCGTGGGCCGAGTTCCGCGGTCAGCGGATCAAGCTCGGCCCGGTGCGGGCCGCCGCCGGCGAGGAGCGCCTGGCCCCCGGCGAGCTGTCCGTCGGCAAGCATCGCGTGCTGGCCGGCACCGCTACCGACCCCGTCGAGCTGAGCGACGTCCAGCCCCAGGGCAAGCGCCTGATGAGCGCGGTCGAATGGGCCCGCGGCGTGCGCCCGGAGCACGGGGAGAGGCTCTCGTGAGGCCACGGGGGGCCGCGGGCGGGGGCGGCGCGAGGAGGCCGCGCAGGCCGGTGCGCGACCAGGCGCGCAACGCCGCCTTCGACGTCATGCGCGCCGTGGAGGAGCGCGACGCGTACGCCAACCTGCTGCTTCCGCGGCTCCTGCGCGAGCGCGGCATCCAGGGACGCGACGCGGCGCTCGCCACCGAGCTGACCTACGGCACGCTGCGCGGGCTCGGCACCTACGACGCGATCATCGAGGCGTGCAGCGACCGCGCGCCCGACCCGGCGGTGCGCGACGCGCTGCGGCTGGGCGCCCACCAGCTGCTGCAGATGCGCATCCCGCCGCACGCCGCCGTCGGCACCAGCGTCGACCTGGTACGGCTGCGCATCGGGCAGGGCGCGGCCAAGTTCGTCAACGCGGTGCTGCGCAAGATCGCCGGCCGGTCGCTGGAGGAGTGGGTGCCGATCGTCGCGCCCGACCCGGACCGCGACCCGGCGGGTCACCTGGCCGTGGCCCACAGCCATCCGCGCTGGGTGGTGACCGCCTTCCGCGACGCGCTGGGCAAGGACGCGGGGGAGACCGCCGACGTGCTGGCGGCCGACAACGACCGGCCCCAGGTGACGCTGGTGGCCCGGCCCGGCCGCTCCTCGGTGAAGGAGCTGCGCGACGCGGGCGCGGAGCCCGCCCGCTACTCCCCGTACGGGGCCTGCCTGCCGGAAGGCGACCCGGGCCGGATCGCGGCCGTGGCCGAGACCCGGGCCGCCGTGCAGGACGAGGCCAGCCAGCTCGTGGCGCTGGCGCTCACCCGCGTCCCGCTCGACGGCCGTGACGAGCGCTGGCTCGACCTGTGCGCGGGCCCCGGCGGCAAGGCCGGGCTCCTGGACGCCATCGCGGCCCACGGCGACCTGGAAGGGGCGACCCCGTCCGTCCGGGAGGCCGGCGCCGGGCCGGGGGGCGGGGCCGTACGGGTGTTCGGCGGCGGGGCGCGGCTGGTGGCCGCCGACGTGCAGCACCATCGGGCGCGGCTGGTGCGGCAGACCACCTCCGAGGCCGCGGTGATCACCGCTGACGGGACCGAGCCGGCGTGGCGGCCGGAGGCGTTCGACCGGGTCATGCTCGACGCGCCCTGCACCGGGCTGGGGGCGCTGCGGCGCCGGCCGGAGGCGCGCTGGCGGCGCGACCCTTCGAGCATCGCCGAGCTGAGCGGGCTGCAGCGGCGGTTGCTCGCCACCGCCCTGGACGCGGTCCGGCCCGGCGGGGTCGTCGCGTACGTCACCTGCTCGCCGCACCTGGCCGAGACCCGGGTGGTCGTGGGCGACGTGCTGGCCCGCAGGGACGACGTGGAGCAGCTCGACGCCCGCGACTACCTGCCGGAGGTCGACGGGCTGGGCGAGGGGCCGCACGCCCAGTTCTGGCCGCACCGGCACGGCACCGACGCGATGTTCCTGGCCCTGCTCCGCAAGCGCCCCTGACCGGCGCTCCCCGGGCGGGGCGTGGGCCGGACCAGGAGCCGGGGACGCCCGCGCGCGGGGCGGGGGAGGGCCACCCCATAGACTCGGGGCATCATGGCCGTACAGATCTCTCCCAGCATCCTCTCCGCCGACTTCGCGCGCCTCGCCGACGAGGCCGCCGCGGTGCCCAACGCCGACTGGCTGCACGTGGATGTCATGGACTACCACTTCGTGCCCAACCTGACCCTGGGCCTGCCCGTGGTCGAGGCGCTGCGCAAGGCGACCTCGCTGCCGCTCGACTGCCACCTCATGATCGCCGACCCGGACCGGTGGGCGCCGTCGTACGCGGAGGCGGGGGCGGGGAGCGTGACCATCCACGCCGAGGCGTCCTCGGCGCCCGTGCGCACCCTGCGGGAGATCCGGTCCCAGGGGGCCAGGGCCGGGCTCGCGCTCAACCCGGCGACGGCCGTGGAGCCGTACGAGGACCTCATCGGCGAGCTGGACATGCTGCTGCTGATGACGGTGGAGCCGGGGTTCGGCGGGCAGCCGTTCCTGGACGTGGTGCTGCCGAAGATCCGGCGGGCCCGGGCGCTCATCGAGCGGCACGGCGGCCAGGTGTGGCTCCAGGTCGACGGCGGCGTCTCGGCCGACACCATCGAGCGGTGCGCGCAGGCCGGGGCGGACGTGTTCGTGGCGGGCAGCGCCGTCTACGGCGCCGACGACCGGGTGGCGGCCGTCGACTCCCTGCGGGCGCTCGCCGAAGGGGTCTCCTGACGCACTCCCGGGCTCGGCCCGGTCGAGGGGTTCCGGCGGGCGCGGCGGCCCCGGCGGGCTCGTGGCCTGCCGGAGCGGCCCCGCTCAGTCCTGGAGCGCGGGGTCCAGGACGACGTCCTCGCCCTGGGTCGTCGGCTCCTCGGGGAAGTGGCAGGCGGTGAGGTGACCTTCGCGGTTGCCGTCCAGGCGCAGCAGCGGCGGTTCCTCGGCGGCGCACTTGTCCTGCGCCTTCCAGCAGCGGGTGCGGAAGCGGCAGCCCGACGGCGGGTCGATCGGCGAGGGCACGTCGCCCGCCAGGCGGATGCGCTCCCGGGTGCCGCCGTCCACGTCGGCGTCGGGAACGGCCGACAGCAGGGCGTGCGTGTACGGGTGACGGGGTCGTTCGTAGAGCGACTCCCTGTCGCCGATCTCGACCACCTTGCCGAGGTACATCACCGCGACCCGCTGCGAGAAGTGCCGCACGATGGCCAGGTCGTGCGCGATGAACAGGAACGCGATGCCCAGCTCCCGCTGCAGCCGCTGCAGCAGGTTGATCACCTGGGCCTGGATCGACACGTCCAGGGCCGACACCGGCTCGTCGGCGATGATCAGTTTGGGGTTCACCGAGAGCGCCCTGGCCACGCCGATGCGCTGGCGCTGGCCGCCGGAGAACTCGTGCGGGAAGCGGTTGTAGTGCTCCGGGTTGAGCCCGACGATCTCCAGCAGCTCCCGGACCCTGGCCTCCCGGCCGCCGGGCGGGTCGATGTCGTTGATCTCCATCGGCGCCCTGACGATCGAGCCGACCGTCTGCCGGGGGTTGAGCGACGAGTACGGGTCCTGGAAGATCATCTGGATCTCGGAGCGGATCGGCTTCAGCTCCCGGCGGGAGGCGTGGCTGATGTCGCGGCCCCGGTAGCTGATCGTGCCCCCGGTCGGCTCCAGCAGCCGGGCGGCCAGCCGGCCGGTGGTGGACTTGCCGCATCCGGACTCGCCGACCAGGCCGAGCGTCTCGCCCTCGTGCACGACCAGGTCGATGCCGTCCACCGCGTGGACCGCGCCGATCTGGCGCTTGATGAACGCGCCGCCTCTGACGGGGAAGTGTTTCTCCAGGCCGGACAGCTCCAGCAGCTTCTCCGTCACGTCGTCTCCTTGCCCGCGGCTCGTTCGCGGATCTCCGTCTTCTGCTTCAGCGACAGGTAGCAGGCGTCGCCGTGGCCGCGGTGCGGTGACAGCTCCGGCCGGTCCCCGGTGCACACCTCGGCCCCCAGCAGGTCCATGTAGTCGCAGCGGGGGTGGAACGGGCAGCCCGGCGGGACGTTGATCAGGCTGGGCGGGGTGCCCCGCACCGGACGCAGCGGCACGTCCACCGGGTGACGCAGGCTCGGCATCGACCCGAGCAGCCCCCACGTGTACGGATGGCGGGGCTCGCGCAGCACCTCGCGCGTCGTGCCGCGTTCCACGGCCCGTCCGGCGTACATGACCAGCACGTCGTGCGCGGTGCTGGCGACCACGCCCAGGTCGTGCGTGACCAGGATGATCGCGGTCCCGGACTGCTCCTGGAGCTCGCGCAGCAGGTCGAGGATCTGGGCCTGGACGGTGACGTCCAGCGCGGTCGTCGGCTCGTCGGCGATGAGCAGGCCGGGGTCGCAGACCAGGGCCATCGCGATCATGACGCGCTGCCGCATGCCGCCGGAGAACTGGTGCGGGTAGTGGTCGACGCGGACCTTGGGCTGTGGGATGCCGACCCGGTCGAGCATCTCGATCGCCCGGTCGCGGGCCGCGGACCTGGACCCGCCCTTGTGCTTGCGGTACACCTCGGCGATCTGGGCGCCGACGGTGTGGAACGGGGACAGCGAGGTCAGCGGATCCTGGAAGATCATCGCGATCTTGTTGCCCCGGAGCCGTTCCATCGTGGACCGCGACGCCTCCAGCAGCTGCTGCCCGTCGAGCATGATGCTGCCGGAGATCTTCGCGGTCTCCGGGTTGTGCAGGCCGAGCACGGCCAGGTTGGTCACCGACTTGCCGGAGCCGGACTCGCCGACGATGCCCAGCGTGGTGCCCTGTTCGACCTCGAAGGAGAGCCCGTCCACGGCGTGCACCACGCCGTCCTCGGTGTGGAAGTCGACGGTGAGGTCGTTGACTTCGAGATACATCAGCTCAGCCTCACGCGGGGGTCGATGACGGCGTACAGGGAGTCGACGATCACGTTCATCACCACGATCGCGCCGGCCGCGAGCACCACCGTGGCCATCAGCGTCGGCAGGTCGGAGTAGTCGACCGCGCGCACCGCCAGCCGGCCGATGCCCTGCAGGCCGAACGTGGTCTCGGTGATGATCGCGCCGCCGATCAGCGTGCCCAGGTCGACACCGAAGATCGTGATGATCGGGGTCAGCGTCCCGCGCAGCGCGAACCGCAGCACCACGCTCCGCCCCGACATGCCCTTGGCCCTGGCCGTCCGGACGTAGTCCTCGTTGAGGTTCTCCACCATGGTGGAGCGGGTGATGCGGGTGTAGTTGGCGGTGAAGATGAGCGCCAGCACCAGCCAGGGCAGCAGCAGCCCGTTGAACCAGCCGAGCGGATCCTCGGTGATCGGCACGTACTTGGGCTGGGAGAAGACCTGTGTCTGGTAGACGAAGAAGTACATGGCCAGGGTGCCGACGAAGTAGATCTGCACCGACGCGCCGATCAGCGACGCCACGCTGGCGATCTTGTCGAGCGGCTTGCCCTGGCGCAGCGCGGCGACGATGCCGGTGGCCACGCCGAAGATCAGGAAGATCACCGCGGCGCCGAGGGTGAGCGCGATCGTGACCGGCATCCGGTCCACGATCGTCTCGAACACCGGGGCGCGGTTGACGAACGAGAAGCCGAGACAGGGCGCCGGGCATTCGCCGAGCCCTTCATAGTCACGGCCGACGAAGATCCCGGCCAGCCATGACACGAACTGCACCATGAGCGGCTGGTCGATGCCCAGGTTCCGGCGGGCCTGCTCGAGCGTCTCGGGCGGGCACACCTTGCCGCAGGCCAGCCGGGCCGGGTCCGCGGGGATCGCGTAGAACAGGAAGAAGGTCACCGCCGAGATGACCAGCAGGATGACCAGGGCTCCCAGCGTGCGGCGGATGAGGAATCGAAGCACGGAATCTCCAAAGGGGCGCCCCGGACGCCCGGGCGGGCGTCCGGGGCAGGGTGCGCTACTGCTTCACGAAGATGGTGTTCGGGGAGACGACCCACATCTGCGGGTCGATCTCCGCACCGCCCACCTTGGAGCCGTGCAGCGTGGTGGCGATCCGGTTCTCACCCACGACCAGCGGGGTGTACTTCTCCTGGATCTCCTTGTCCAGCTCCATCCAGGCGGCGTTGGCCGCGTCGATGTCCGGGTTCTCGGAGATCTCCTTCATCTTCGCGTCGAGCTCGGCCTCGCGCAGGTGCGACATGTTCTGGCCGCCGTCGCTGACCGGGCCGAAGATGATCGGCATCACCGTCGAGCCGGACGGCCAGTCGGAGCCCCAGCCGCCCCAGTACAGGTCGAACTCGTTCTTGGTCTGGCTGATCGAGTCGTAGTACGTCTTGCGGTCCAGCGGCTTGGTCACGACCTTGATGCCGGCCTTCTCCAGGGCGTTCTTGATCACGACGGTGACCTGCTCCTGGGTGGGCGTCTGGTTGTAGGCGTAGACGATGGTCGGGTTGGGGTCGGACGACTCGGCCAGCAGCTGCTTGGCCTTCTCGATGTCGCCCTCGGGCTTGGCCGTCTTGCCGAACAGGTCGTACGGCTTGTAGCCGACCGTGGTGTTCTCGTTCAGGATCGTCGTCGGCAGCGCCGCGGCCTGCGGGCCGCCCAGCGTCTGCTGGATCTGCTTCGACGGCCACGCGTGGTTGATCGCCTGGCGGACCTTGATGTCCTTCACCCGGTCGAGGTTGAAGTAGTAGTAGTTGCCGTACGGGGACGGGCTGACCATGCGCCGGTCGGCCAGGCTCTGGTCGTTGAGCACCTGCTGCAGCCGCTCCGGCGGGACCGACGCGTAGAAGGTGAACGCCTGCTGGTCAGGGCCGTTGTCCGCGACGAGGCGGTCGGTGATCTGCAGGTTCTCCTGGCCGAACTCCAGCTTCCACACGTCCGGGTAGGCGCCGCGGATCGGGTCGGTGGCGGCGTCCCAGTGCGGGTTGCGCTCCAGCTCCATCGACTTGTCGACGGTGTGCGACTTGATCACGTACGGGCCGGAGGAGAAGGGCTCCTTGTCGTACTTCTCCTTGGTGTCCTTGGCCTTGGGCACGACCGCGTAGCCGCCCATGGCGAAGGCGTAGTTGGCGTCGGCGTGCGGCTCGTTGAACTTGAAGACGATCGTCTTGTCGTCCGGCGTCTCGATGTTGTCGAGCCGCTTGCCGTCGTACGGGCCCTGGTACGCCTTCTTGTAGTCCGTCTCGGTCAGCCACTGCTGGATGTAGGAGGGGCCGAAGGTGATGTGCGGGGCGAACAGCCGCTCGATCGTCCACTTCACGTCCTCGGACGTGATCGGCGAGCCGTCCTGCCACTTCACCCCGTCCTTGAGGGTGAAGGTCCAGGTCTTGCCGCCGTCGGACACCTGGCCGGCGTCCGTGGCGAGGTCGCCGACGAGCTTGAACTCGCCCTTGGCGACCCGCTTGTAGCCGGTCAGGCCGCGGTGGATGAGCAGCCCGAAGTTGGACTCGGTGTTGACGTAGATCTGCCCGGGGTCCAGGTGGGAGAAGTCGTCACGGTCCAGCATGGTGACGGTGCCGCCCTTCACCGCGCCCTCCGGCGCGATGGCGGGACCCTTGGAGTCCTCGGCGGTGCCGAGGGTGATCACCGCGGGCTTGTACTCCGTCTGGGCCGGCGCCGACGCGCCGGAGCTGGGGGCGGCCGACGGCGCGCCCTGGTTTCCCGGCGCGCACGCGCCGACCAGGGTCAGCGACGCCGCGGCCAGCACCGCGAACACCGACCTCGTACGGTGGTTCATCTTTCTCCTCTAGCGTTTGATCTTGGGGTCGAAGGCGTCGCGAACCGAGTCGCCCAGCAGGTTGAAGGCGATCACGAAGATCAGCAGGGCGACGCCGGGGAAGATGAGGTAGGTGATGTCGTTCTGGTAGACCTGTGTCGCCCGCAGGAACATGCGCCCCCAGTCGGGGACCAGCTCGCCCATCCCGACGCCGAGGAAGGACAGTCCCGCCTCGGCCGTCACCATGGCCGGCAGCAGCAGCGTCGACTGGATGAGGATGGGCGTCCACAGGTTGGGCAGCAGCTCCTTGAACACGATCCGGGCCGGGGACGCGCCGGTGACCCGGGCGGCCTCCACGAACTCGCGCTCACGCATCGACAGGACGTAACCGCGCAGCAGCCGGGCCAGTCCCGCCCAGCCGAAGGCGCTGAGCATGATCGTGAGGGATACGGCGCGCAGCCAGACAGGGGTCTCCTCGTCCGGAGGCACCAGCAGGCTCTCCACCACCGGGGTGAACGCGATGATGAAGAGCGTCGAGGGGAAGGACAGCGTCAGGTCGATGACCCGGCCGATGAGGTAGTCGGTCCTGCCGCCGGCGTAGCCGGCCACGATGCCGACGACGATGCCGAGCGTGGTGATGATCAGGGTCGCGGCCACGGCGATGCCGAGCGACGTCCTTATGCCGTACACCAGCTGCATGAACACGTCCCGGCCCAGGCTCGGCTCCAGGCCGAACCAGTACTCGGAGCTGATGCCGCCGTTGGGCGCGATCGGGTAGCCGTAGTCGTTGAGCAGCCCTGGGATGTCCTGGCCGTACAGCGTGTACGGGTCCTTCCCGTAGAGCCACGAGATCACGGGCGCCAGGATCGCCACCAGGAAGAAGAAGATGACGATCACGGCGGAGGCGACGCCGACGCGGTCGCGGCGGAAGCGCAGCCACATCAGTTGGCCGGGTGAGCGGCCGGCCGTTTCCTGGGTATCGG
This sequence comes from Nonomuraea sp. CA-218870, assembly GCF_050936535.1. Taxonomy (NCBI): domain Bacteria; kingdom Bacillati; phylum Actinomycetota; class Actinomycetes; order Streptosporangiales; family Streptosporangiaceae; genus Nonomuraea; species Nonomuraea sp. CA-218870. The sequence goes on from NZ_JBNJMN010000001.1 coordinate 3,418,013, forward strand.
TCACGGACGTCGCGTCGGTGATCGCGGTGGACGTCGGTGTCGTCATGTGGTGGGGGTCCCTCGGGCACGTACGAGATCCGGAAATTCCGGACCATAGGGGACATTCTCAGGCCAGATTGTGCGATGACAATGGCTTCAGCTCATTTCGTAAGTTTGTTGTAAAAAGTAGACTCCCTCGTGCCCGCACAGGCATTGACGCGCTTTGAGCGCCGCCGCCAGAATAAGGAGTGCCCGGACCTTTGGCGATCACGGAATCGCGGCACAACCACGACAGTCCTGTGACATGGGCACATGCTCCAGCGGGTAGGTCCTTCCCCATGGAAGACCACGGGCTGTTCGGGCCGGAGTCCGTGACGTGGCGGGTGATGGGGGAGCCGATCCTGCTGGTCGGCGGATTCCGCGCGCTTCTCATGCAGAGCCTCCACCCCCGCGCGATGCGCGGCGTCATGCAGAACTCCGCCCTCATGGATCCCGACGAGGCCTGGTCGCGTTTCGTGCGCACCACCGAGTTCGTCCGCGTGCGCACGTACGGAACGCGCGCCGAGGTCGAGCGGGCCGGTCGCCGCGTCCGCAGGATCCACGCCACCCTGACCGCGTGCGACCCCGACACCGGCGAGACCTACCACCTCGACGAGCCCGAGTCGCTGCGCTGGGTGCACGTCGGCGAGGTCGACTCCTACCTGACCGTGGCCCGCCGGGCGGGCGTGCGGCTGAGCGACGCCGACGCCGACGCGTTCGTGGCCGAGTGGCGGCGCGCCGCCGAGGTCGTCGGCCTCGACCCGGGCGGCGTGCCGGGCTCGGTCGCCGAGCTGCGCGCCTACATCGAGCAGGCCCGCCCGGGGCTGCGCCTGGTCCCCGAGGCGGCCCACCCCCTCCGCGCGTCCCTGCGCACTCCGCTGCCGGGCCTGTTCGACACGCTGCGGCCGGTGGTGCCCGCCCTGACCGTGCTCGCCTTCGCCACGCTGCCGCGCTGGGCCAGGCGGCTGTACGGCCTGCCCGCCACGCCGGTCGGCGACCTGTGGGCCACCGCCACGCTGCGCGCTCTGCAGACCGGCATCGGCCTGGTGCCGGCGAACGTCCGCTACAGCCCCGACGCGCGCCGCGCCCGCAAGCTCATGGCCGCGTGACCGCCCGTCACGGCAGCCCCGGTCGCGTGCACGATTTCGGACATGGCACACTGAGATGAACAGAGCTAGCGTGCTCCGGGGTCGGTGAAAGTCCGAACCGGCGGTGACAGTCCGCGACCCGGCCGATGCCATCGGCCGGTTGACCCGGTGAAATTCCGGGACCGACGGTTAAAGTCCGGATGGGAGGAAGCACGCGGGTGTCCGGCGTTCCAGCCGGACGCCACCACGGCGCGTTCGCGCACCGTGTTCCCCCCGGGGCCCGCCATGGCTTGGAGCTACTGGCGAGTAGGAGGCCCCCGGTGGCGGGTTCCCCGCAGGACGTCGTCCACATGACGCGCGCCGTCGAGCTGGCCGCGCGCGGTCACGGTCATACCAGCCCCAACCCCGTCGTCGGCTGCGTGCTGCTCGACGCCGCGGGCGCCGTGGCGGGGGAGGGGTTCCACCCGTACGCGGGAGGCCCGCACGCCGAGGCGGCGGCGCTGCGCGAGGCGGGCGAGCGGGCCCGCGGCGGCACCGCCTACGTCACCCTCGAACCCTGCGACCACACCGGCAGGACCGGGCCGTGCAGCCGCGCCCTGCTGCGGGCGGGCGTGGCCCGCGTCGTCTACGCGGTGGCCGACCCCAACCCGAAGGCCTCAGGAGGCGCCGGGCGGCTGCGCGCGGCCGGCGTCGAGGTGACGGGGGGCGTGCTGGCCGAGGAGGCGGAGCGGGTCAACGCCGAGTGGCTGACCTGCGCCAGGCTCGGCCGCCCGCACGTGACCTGGAAGCTCGCCGCCACCCTCGACGGCCGCTCGGCCGCCGCCGACGGCACCAGCCAGTGGATCACCTCGCCAGAGGCCAGGGCCGACGTCCACCGGCTGCGCGCCCGCAGCGACGCGATCGTGGCCGGCATCGGCACCGTGCTGGCCGACGACCCCAGGCTCACCGCCAGGCCCGCCCTGACCGAGGGCCGCCCGCTGCGCGTGGTGGTCGACCCGGACGCCAGGACCCCGGCCACCGCGCGGGTGCTCGACGGCGCCGCCCCCACGCTCGTCGCCGTCGCCGACGGCACCGTCACGTCCCTGCGCGCCGACCTGCTGCGGGTGCCCCGCGCGCGACGCGGCCTGGACCTGCGCGCCCTGCTCAAGGAGCTCGCCGCCCGCGAGGTGGTCAGCGTGTTCCTGGAGGGCGGTCCCACGCTGGCCGGGGCGTTCCTGGCCGAAGGGCTGGTCGACCGGGTCGTCGCCTACGTGGCGCCCGCCTTCCTCGGCGCCGGCCCCGCCGCGCTGGGCGAGGCGGGGGTGCGCACCATCAGCGAGGCGCACCGCCTGATCTTCGACGAGGTTTCCCCCATCGGGCCGGACGTGCGGCTCGTCGCACGCCCCGCGCCCCCGCAACCCTCCAGGGAGAGATGAATGTTCACCGGAATCATCGAGGAGAAGGGCGAGGTCGTCGCGGTCGAGCCGGCCGGCGGCGGGGCCACGCTGTCGGTGCGCGGCCCGGTGGTCACCTCCGACGCCCGGCACGGCGACTCGATCGCGGTCAACGGCGTCTGCCTGACCGTCGTCGACGTGCTCGGCGACGTCTTCACCGTGGACGTCATGAAGGAGTCGCTCGACCGCAGCTCGCTGGGCGCCCTGTCGCGGGGCGCGGAGGTCAACCTCGAACGCGCGGTCCGGGCCGACCAGCGGCTCGGCGGCCACATCGTGCAGGGCCACGTCGACGGCACCGCCGAGCTGCTGTCCAGGCGGCCCGGCGACACGTGGGACGACCTGCGCTTCACCCTGCCGGCGTCGCTGAGCAGGTACGTCGCCGAGAAGGGTTCGATCGCCGTCGACGGAATCAGCCTGACCGTGACGACTGTTGACCAAGGAAGCTTCGGCGTGAGCCTCATCCCGACCACGCTCAAGCTCACCACCCTGGGCGACCGCAGGGTGGGCGACCTGGTGAACCTCGAGGTGGACGTGATCGCGAAGTACGTGGAGAGGCTGGTGGGCGCCCGATGAGCTGGGCGGACGCATCGATCGAGATCTTCGGCCTGCCGGTGAGGTGGACCGACCTGATCGGCAACATCTGCGCGCTGGCGACCGTGGTGCTCGCCATGCGCAAGTCCATCTGGACGTGGCCGGTGCAGTTCACCGGCGCCGTCCTGCTCTTCGCCGCCTCGATCAGCGCGCACGTCACCGGCAACGCGCTCAAGCAGGCCCTGTTCGGCCTCCTGGCGATCTACGGCTGGTGGAAGTGGCGCCAGGGCACCCAGCGGCACGAGCTGGTCGTCCGGCCCGCGACCGGGCGCGAGCGGCTGACCCTGATCGCCGCGGCGGTGGTCGGCACGATCGTGGTGACGGCCCTGTTCAAGACGTTCGACCTGTCGTGGTACCCGGACGCGCCGCTGGCCGTGGTGGCCGCCGACGCCTACATCTTCGTCGGCGGCGCGGTCGCCACCTGGGCGCAGGGGCGGGCGCTCGTCGACTTCTGGATCGTCTGGGTGGCCGTCGACCTGGTGGGCGTTCCGGTCGCCTTCAGCTCAGGGCTGTACGTCTCCGGCGCGGTGTACGCGATCTTCTTCGTGATGGTGCTGGTCGGGTTCGTCAAGTGGCTGCGCGAGTACCGCGCCGCCACCGCAAGTCTGGCGGTGGCGTCATGACCGGGGGCATCTTCGACCCGGTCGAGCGGGCCGTCGAGGACATCGCCGCCGGCCGGCCCGTCGTGGTCGTCGACGACGAGAACCGCGAGAACGAGGGCGACATCATCTTCGCCGCCGCCCGGGCCACGCCCGAGCTGCTCACGTTCACCATCCGGCACACCAGCGGCGTGATCTGCGTGCCGATGGAGGGCCGCGAGCTCGACCGGCTCGGCCTGCCGCTCATGGTCCACCACAACAGGGAACGGCTGCGCACCGCGTACACGATCAGCGTGGACGCCCGCGACGGCGTCACCACCGGCATCTCGGCGGCCGACCGGGCCAGAACCATCCGGGCGCTCGCCGACTCCGCGACCGAGCCGTACGAGCTGGTGCGGCCCGGCCACGTCTTCCCGCTGCGCTACCACGAGGGCGGCGTGCTGGCCCGGCGCGGCCACACCGAGGCCGCCGTCGACCTGGCCAGGCTCGCCGGGCTCAGCCCCGCCGGGGTGCTGGCCGAGGTGGTCAACGACGACGGCACCATGGCCCGGCTGCCCGAGCTGCGCGCCTTCGCCGACGAGCACGGCCTGGCGCTCATCTCCATCGAGCAGCTCGCCGACTACCGGCGGCGCACCGAGAGCATGGTCACCCGGGTCGCCGAGACCAACCTGCCCAACGTTCACGGAAAGTGGCGGGCGTACGGCTACTCCAGCGCGCTCGACGGCGGCGAGCACGTCGCGCTCGTGCTCGGCGACCTCGCCGACGGCGAGAACGTGCTGGTCCGCGCCCACTCCGAGTGCCTGACCGGCGACGTGTTCGGCTCGCTGCGCTGCGACTGCGGGGTGCAGCTCGACCACGCCATGGCGGCCGTCGCCGCCGAGGGCCGCGGCGTGATCGTCTACCTGCGCGGTCACGAGGGGCGCGGCATCGGGCTGCTGGCCAAGCTGCGCGCCTACAGCCTCCAGGACGCCGGCGTCGACACCGTCGACGCCAACCTGGAGCTGGGGCTGCCGGTCGACGCCCGCGAGTTCTCCAACGCCGCCCAGATCCTCGCCGACCTGGGCGTCAAGAGCGTGCGGCTGCTCACCAACAACCCGGTCAAGCTCACCGGCATGGACGGCTACGGCATCAAGGTGCTCGGCCGCGAGCCGATGCCGGTCGCGGTGAACCCGTACAACGCCCGCTACCTCCAGGCCAAGCGCGACCGGCTGGGCCATGAGATCGAGGGCGCCATCGGCGACATCCAGGAGGCGTCATGAGCGGCGACGGACGTCCCGCGATCACCGCGGTGCCCGACGCGTCCGGGCTGACCGTCGGCGTGGTGGCCGCGAGCTGGCACGCCGACATCACCGACCGGCTGGTGGACCGCGCGGTGCGCGCCTGCGAGGACGCGGGCGCCACCGCCACCGTGGTCCGGGTGCCCGGCTCGCTGGAGCTCCCGGTGGTCGCCCAGGCGCTGGCCCGCCGCTGCGACGCGGTGGTGGCGCTGGGCGCGGTCATCCGCGGTGAGACGGCCCACTTCGACTACGTGTGCGACTCGGTCACCGCCGGGCTGACCCGGGTCTCGCTCGACGAGCGCACCCCCGTCGGCAACGGCGTGCTCACCTGCGAGACCCTCGACCAGGCGCTGGACCGCTCGGGCCGGCCGGACAGCAAGGAGGACAAGGGGTACGAGTCCGCGATGGCCGCGCTGGAGACCGCACTCCTGCTGCGGACCCTCGCCTGACCTGCGATAGATTCGCCTCGTGCCCGAGCCCGTGACTCCTCCCCCGTTGCCCGTGACCTGGCGTCCGCGCCGGGGGAGGATCGTCGCCTACACCTTCGCCGCACTGATCGTGATCGGCGCCGTGGTGATGGCGATCCTCATCGCCCCGCCGTTCCAGCTGCCCGACCGCATCGCGATCGTGGCCTTCGGCGGCGCGGTGGCGTACGTGCTCCACCTGCTCGGCCGGGTCAGGGTGGAGGCCGACGAGGAGGGCGTCACCCTGGTCAACGCCGCCCGCACCCACCGCTACACCTGGCCCGAGGTCATCGACGTCACCTTCACGCAGGGCGACCCGTGGCCCCGGATCGACTTCTCCGACGGGCGGACCATCGGCGCCATGGGCATCCAGGGCTCCGAGAAGCCCGCCGCGCGCCGCGCCATCGCCGAGCTCACCGCCCTCATCCACGAGCGCGGCGAGGCCCGCGAAGACTGAATATCAGGAAAGCGCGCTGACCCGTAGCCGGAAAGCCCGACACGGCGGACAATGAGGGCGATGGACATCGAGTCGCCGGAAAAGCTCATCGAGCTCCTCGACCGGCATGCGTATCTGGCCGACGACGGACTGGCCACGGCCGTGTTCCTGGCGCTGCGGATGCGGCGCCCGCTCTTCCTGGAAGGCGAGGCAGGCGTCGGGAAGACCGAGCTGGCCAAGACCCTGGCCGGGCTGCTCGGGGCGCCCCTGATCCGGCTGCAGTGCTACGAGGGGCTCGACGCCGCGCAGGCCCTGTACGACTGGGACTTCGCCCGGCAGCTCCTCCACCTCAAGGCGGCAGAGGCCGCGGGGGTGACCGACCCCCGGCGGCTCGAAGGGGAGATCTACGAGCGGCGCTTCCTCCTCGCCCGCCCGCTGCTGAAGGCGCTGGAGACGCAGCCCAGCGTGCTGCTGGTGGACGAGATCGACCGGGCCGACGACGAGTTCGAGGCGTTCCTGCTGGAGGTGCTCTCCGACTTCACCATCTCCATCCCGGAGCTCGGCACGATCAGGGCCGAGACGCCGCCGGTCGTCGTGGTCACCTCCAACCGGACCCGCGAGGTGCACGACGCGCTCAAGCGGCGCTGCCTCTACCACTGGCTGGAGCACCCGAGCTTCGACCGGGAGGTGGCCATCCTGCTGCGCCGCCAGCCCGCCTGCACCGAGACGCTGGCGCGGCAGGTCGCCGAGGCCGCCGACCGGCTGCGCCGGGCCGACCTGGTCAAGCCGCCGGGCATCGCCGAGACGCTCGACTGGACCGAGGCGCTGCTCACGCTCGGCGCCCAGGAGCTCGACCCGGACCGGGCGGCCGCCACGCTCGGCGCCGCCCTGAAGTACCGCGAGGACGTCGAACACGTCCTGGGCAACGGACTGCTCCGCCGTGACTGAGCCCGCTCCGGACAAGCCCGGCGTGTCCCCGCCGGTCGCCACCATGACCGGGTTCGTCCGTACCCTGCGGGCGGCCGGGGTCGCGGCCGACCACGAGCGCGCGCAGGGCTTCCTGCGCGCGCTCGAACACCTCGACGCCGGCGTCCCCGGCGACGTCTACTGGGCGGGCCGCCTCACCCTCTGCGCCGGCCCCGACGACCTGCCCCGCTACGACCGCTGCTTCCACGCCTACTTCGGCGGGGCCAAGGCCGTCGCCGGCCCGGCCGCCACCGCCTCCGTCCACCGCTACACCGCCACGGTCGCCGACAGCGCCGAGGGCGAGCGCGACGGCGAGGCGGCGCCCGCCACCGCCAGCCGCACCGAGGTCCTGCGCCACCGCGACGTCGCCCGGCTCACCGAGGCCGAGCGCGCCGAGGTGCACCGGATGCTCGCCATGCTGCGGGCCGGGCGGGCGCGACGCCGCTCCCGCCGGTACGAGAGCGCCCACCGCGGCGCGCTCGACCGGCGCCGCACCGTCCGTGACGCGCTCAAGAAGGGCGAGGTGGCCATGCTGCGGCGCCGGCGGCACACCACCAGGCCACGCCGCGTCGTGCTCTTCGTCGACGTCAGCGGCTCCATGTCGCCCTACGCCGAGACCCTGCTGCGCTTCGCCCACGCCCTGGTGCGCAGCGAGCCGCGCGCCACCCGGGTCTTCTCGGTCGGCACCCGGCTCACCGCCCTGACCGCCGGGCTGCGCCACCGCGACCCCGGCACCGCGCTGGACGAGGTGTCGCGCGCCATCCCCGACTGGAGCGGCGGCACCCGGCTGGGGGAGGAGCTGAAGGAGTTCCTGTCCCGCCACAGCGCGCGCGGCGCGATCGCGGTCATCGCCTCCGACGGCTGGGAACGCGGCGACCCGGAGCTGCTGCGCGCCCAGATGGCCCGGCTGGCCCGGCAGGCGCACCGGGTGCTCTGGGTCAACCCGCACAAGGGCTACGAGGACTACCAGCCGCTCACCGGCGGCATGCGGGCCGCGCTGCCGTACCTCGACGCCCTGGTGGCCGGGCACAGCCTGGCCGCCTACGAGGAACTCACCGAAAGGCTCGCCCATGCGTGACGTGCTCCCCGAGATCATGCGCTGGTGGACGTCGGGCGCCCGGTTCGGGCTCGCGACAGTGGTCGGCACCTTCAGCAGCGCCCCCCGGCCGCCCGGCGCCGCCATGGCCGTGCGCGGCGAGGAGGTGGTGGGCAGCGTGTCGGGCGGGTGCGTCGAGGGCGCGGTGTTCGAGCTCGCCACCGAGGCCGCCGGGACCGGCCGTGCCGTCCTGCAGCGGTACGGGGTCAGCGACGACGACGCGTTCGCCGTCGGGCTCACGTGCGGCGGCATCATCGACGTCTTCGTCGAGCCGGTCTCCCGGGAGACGTTCCCTGAACTGGGAGACGTGGCCGCCTCGATCGAGGCGCGTGAGCCGGTGGCCGTGGCCACGATCGTCTCCGGCCCCGGCCGGCTGGGCGCGCGCCGGATCGTCTGGCCAGACCGCTCCACCGGCTCGCTCGGCCCGCGCCGCCTCGACGACGCCGTCGACGACGACGCGCGCGGCATGCTCGCCCAAGGGCTGACGGGCATCCGCCACTACGGCGGCGAGGGCGAGCGGCGGCTGGACGACCTGGGGGTGTTCGTCCACTCGTTCGCGCCGCCGCCGCGCATGCTGGTGTTCGGCGCGATCGACTTCGCCGCGGCCGTCGCCCGGGTGGGCAAGTTCCTCGGCTACCACGTCACCGTGTGCGACGCCCGGCCGGTCTTCGCCACCGCCAAGCGCTTCCCGGACGCCGACGAGGTCGTGGTCAAGTGGCCGCACGACTATCTGGCGTCCGTCCCGGTGGACGAGCGCACGGTGATCTGCGTGCTCACCCACGATCCCAAGTTCGACGTGCCGCTGCTGGAGGTGGCGCTGCGCACGTCCGCCGGCTACGTGGGGGCCATGGGCTCGCGCCGCACCCACGAGGACCGGCTGGACCGGCTGCGCGAGGCCGGGCTGACCGACGCGGAGCTGGCCCGGCTGCGCTCGCCCATCGGGCTGGACCTGGGGGCGCGCACCCCGGAGGAGACGGCCGTGTCCATCGCCGCCGAGCTGATCCAGCTCCGCTGGGGCGGGTCCGGCCGGCCGCTGTCGACCACCCGGGGCCGCATCCACCACGACGGATAGGCAACACGACGGAGAGAAGACGGGTAGGAGACCGGTCATGAAGGGGAGCGGGGTGGCCGGGCTGCTGCTCGCCGCGGGCGAGGGCGCCCGGCTGGGCAGGCCCAAGGCGCTGCTGGAGCTGGCGGGGGAGCGGCTGGTCGACCGGGGGGTGCGGCTGCTGGAGGAGGGCGGCTGCCACCCGGTCGTGGTGGTGCTGGGTGCCGCGACCGTCCAGGTGCGTCGGGCGGTGACCGTGCGCAACCCCGACTGGCGCTCCGGCATGGGGTCCTCGCTGCGGGTGGGGCTGGAGGCGCTGCCCGCCGGGACGCGGGCCGTGGTGATCGCGCTCGTGGACCAGCCACTGGTGCGGCCCGAGGCGGTGCGCGCCCTGATCGATTCCGGCGCCTCCGTGGCGGTCGCCACCTACGACGGCCGGCGCAGGAACCCGGTGCTGATCGGCCGCCGCCACTTCGCCGAGGTCGCCGCCCTGGCCCGCGGCGACGTCGGGGCCCGGCCGTTCCTGGCCGCCCACCCCGAACTGGTGACCGAGGTGCCGTGCGCCGGCGACCCCGCCGACATCGACACCCCCGCCGACCTGGCCCGCATGGAGGCCCGCATGGAGGCCCGCATGGAGGCCCTGCTGGAGGCCCGCTCGGACGCCGAGTGAGGCGGCGGAGGAGGACCGGTCAGAGACGGAACGCGGCGGTGGCGGCCCGGTGGTCGCTGCCGGTCGCCGGGGCCACCCCGGCCCGGGTGGCCAGCATCCCGCGGAACAGGATGTGGTCCGGCCGCGTCACCGGGAAGCCGGCCGGCCAGGTGAACCCGAACCCGCTGCCCGCCACGGCCTGCGCGTCGGCCAGCGGCGGCGTCAGCCCGCGCATGCCCCGGTCGGTCGTGGCGGTGTTGAGGTCGCCCAGCAGCAGGATCCGCTTGCTGTCGTCGCGGTCGATCAGCTTGCGCGCCTGCGCCAGCGAGGCGTCCCTGGAGGTGGTCTCGCCGGGCCGCGCCGAGGCCAGGTGCATCACGTACACGGTGACGTCCCCCTTCGGGGTGGACACCTCCGCGCGCAGCGCCCGCACCCAGCCCATGCCGACGTCCAGCGGGCGCCTCTTGGTGATCGGGTAGCGGCTCCACAGGCCGACGGTGCTCACCGCGTAACGGTGCTCGAACATCCGGTTGAGCTGCCGGGCCGCCGGGCCGCCGGGGGTCAGCTCCTGCGCCGCCAGCAGGTCGAGGTCCTCGGCCACGGCGCGCACGGCCTCGCCGGAGGCGTCGTTGCGCACGCCCACGTTGACCGTGCCGACCGCGAGGTCGCTCGGCCCGCCGGGCGCCGGGCGCAGCAGCGCCGGCCCGAACATGACCCCCCACACCAGGGCGGGCGCCAGCACGGCCCCGGCGGCGGTGGGGGAGCGGGCCAGCACCGCGCACACCAGCAGGACCGGCACGGCCAGGCCCAGCCACGGCAGCAGGCTCTCCACGACCGTCGTGAACCCGCCCAGGGCGGGCACGTACCGGTGTCCGGCCAGCACCACGGCGACGACGGCGGACAAGGCGACGACGACGCGCTTCAGCACTCTGGACAAGGTAGCCCCTCGCTGCCCCTGAGGAGGACGCGCTAACCTGGGGCATCGGAACGGAACATCATTCTGTGGTGGGAGTGGGCATGCGTATCGGAATGACACTGGGCTACTCCGGAGGCTTCAAGGAAACGGTGACCGAGCTGGCCGACTACGAGAAGGCCGGGCTCGACATCGTCTTCATCGCCGAGGCCTACAGCTTCGACGCGGTCAGCCAGATGGGCTACATCGCGGCCGTCACCGAGCGGCTGCAGATCGCCTCCGGGATCCTGCCGATCTACTCGCGCACGCCCGCGCTGCTGGCCATGACGGCCGCCGGCCTGGACTACGTCTCCGACGGCCGCTTCACCCTGGGCCTGGGCAGCTCCGGCCCGCAGGTCATCGAGGGCTTCCACGGGGTGCCCTACACCGCGCCGATCGGCCGTACCCGGGAGGTCATCGAGATCTGCCGCCAGGTGTGGCGGCGCGAGCGCCTGCAGTACGACGGCCGCTACTACACGCTGCCGCTCCCGCCCGACCAGGGCACCGGCCTGGGCAAGCCGCTCAAGATCATCAACCACCCGGTACGGTCCCGCATCCCGATCGTGCTGGCCGCCATCGGCCCCAAGAACGTCGAGCTGGCCGCCGAGATCGCCGAGGGCTGGGAGCCGATCTTCTACGTGCCGGAGAAGGCCGCCGACGTGTGGGGCGCCGCGCTGGCCGCGGGCAAGGCCAGGCGCGACCCCGAGCTGGGCGAGCTGGACGTGGTCGCGCAGGCGTCGCTGTACATCGGCGACGACGCCGAGGGCCTGCTGGACCTCGGCCGGCCGATGGCCGCCCTCTACATCGGCGGCATGGGCGCCAAGGGCAAGAACTTCTACAACAACCTGGCGCGGCGCTACGGCTACGAGAAGGAGGCCGAGCAGATCCAGGAGCTCTACCTCGACGGCAAGAAGGACGAGGCGGCCGCGCTGGTGCCGCGCGAGCTGCTGGAGCTGATGTCGCTGGTCGGCGACGAGGGCTTCGTGCGCGACCGGATGCAGGCCATGAAGGAGTCCGGCGTCACCACGCTGAACGTCACCCCGCTCGGCCGCACCCACGAGGAGCGGGTCCGCCTGATTGAGACCATCAAGGAGATCGCCTCCTGACGCCCTTCCGCTGACGGCCGCTCACGGCCCGGTCAACGCCCCCGGGCCCGGTCCGGCGTGCCCGCCGCCGTGGCGGGACACCGTACGGCCGGAGCCGCGTGCCTGTCGCCGGGACGCCCGCCTTCCCACGCCGGAGGAGGCGGGCGTTTCCACGGGGGCCTATGGTTGATCGGGAACTGAGGCTTGCTGAGTATTGGCGGAGATATGTCCGACGCGACGCCGTCCCTGGTCGCCGGGCGGTACCGGCTTGATGAACGCATCGGCGGCGGTCCTGCGGATGAGGTGTGGCGGGGGTACGACACCCGCGCCGACTGGACCGTGGCCGTGAAGACGCTGGGCGCCGAGGCGGTGGGGGCCGACGCCAGGGAGGCGCTGCGCCGCCACGCGCAGGCCGTGGCCCGGGTGATCCATCCCAACGTGGCCATGGTGCTGGACGTCGGCGAGCACGAAGGCGCGCCGTTCCTGGTGACGGAGTTCCTCACCGGGCCCAGCCTCGGCGAGGAACTGGCCGCGCACGGGCCGCTCACCGTGGTCGAGGTGTGCGACCTCATCGGTCAGGCCGCGGCCGGCCTGGACGCCGCCCACCGCGCCGGACTCGTCCACGGCAGGGTCGAGCCCGACAGCTTCCGCATGGCCGGCAGCGGCGTGCTCAAGGTCGTCGGCTTCGGCCTGCCGGGCCAGGCGGCCGCCGACCCCCGCTACCAGGCGCCCGAGCGGCTCGCCGGCGGCGACGGGCAGCCGCCTGCCGACCTGTACGGGCTCGGCGCCGTCTGCTACGAGCTGCTCACCGGCCGGACGCCCGACAGGGACGGGCCGATCGCGCCGCCCGGAGCCCTGCGCCAGGGCGTCCCGGCCGAGCTCGACCGGTTGGTGCTCGCCATGCTCGACCCCGCGCCGGCCGCCCGCCCCGCCGGCGGCGAGGCGGTGCGCCGCGCCCTGGCCGCCATCGCCAGGCCCCGCGCCGCCGTGACCCCGGCGCCGCCCGCGCCCGGAGCGCCGCCGGCCAGGGCCGGCGACACCGCGATCTACGAGGCGGCCGAGCTCGCCCCGCCCCCGCCAGGCCGGGAGAACCGGCGCCTGCTCATCCAGGCCGGCGCGGCGCTCGCGGCCATCGTCGCGGTCACCGTCGGCATGATCGTGTGGGCGGGCGGCGACGCCCGGGAGCCCGCCGCCGCCCCGACCACGCGGATCACCGGCCAGACGCCGCCCTCGCCCGCCCCGACCCCGACGCCCACCCCGACGCCCACCCTCACGTCCGAACCCGAGCCGGAAGAGGAACCCACCGAGCTCCGCCCGACCGCGGACGTGCCCATCCCCAAGGGCACCGTCGGCCGGTCCGTCCCGCCCGGCGGCTGGGAGACGTGGGTGCGCCGGTTCGACGAGGCGATCGGCAGCCAGATGGCCATGGGCGGCATGGACCCGCGCGTGGGCGGAAAGGCCCAGGACAAGCTCAGGAAGGCCGCGCGCAAGCTCGCCGAGGGCAAGGAGCGGCCCGGCCTGTCCCAGGTCGCCGACGTCGTCCGCGACCTGCGCAGGGCGCGGGCCGAGGGCGGCATCGCCTCGACGGGCCCGCTGCCCGACTGGCTCGACGACTGGCAGATCTAGCCGATGGAGGATCAACCGGAGATCCACGTACATTAAGCGCGTGACCATCTCCTACGCACACCGGCGGGCCCGGCTCGCGGCCCTGCTGCCCGCCCACGAGGTCGACGCCCTGCTGGTCACCTCGACCGTCAACGTCCGCTACCTCACTGGGCTCACCAGCTCCAACGCGGCCGTCCTGGTCAGGGCCGACGGCTCGGCCCGGCTGGTGACGGACAACCGCTACATCGAGAAGACGCGCGGCCTCGACGTCGAGGCCGCCGAGGCCTCCGACGTGGCCGCCGCGCTCGCCGCCCCCGGCGTCGGCATCGAGGCGGCGCACATGAGCGTGGCCACCTACCAGCGCCTCGGGTCCGGGCTCGTCCCGCTCGGGCCGCTCGTCGAAGGGCTGCGCGCGGTCAAGGACGACGACGAGCTGGAGCTCCTCCGTACCGCCTGCGCCATCACCGACCAGGCCTTCGCGGACGTGCTGCACACCATCAGGCCGGGCGTCACCGAGCGGGACGTGGCCCGCCTCCTGGAAGCCCGCATGATCGAGCTCGGCGCCGCCAAGCCCGCCTTCGACACCATCGTCGCCGCCGGCGAGAACGGCGCGATCCCGCACCACGCGCCCACCGACCGCGAGCTGCGCTCCGGCGAGCTGGTCACCATCGACTTCGGCGCCGCCTACCAGGGCTACCACGCCGACATGACCCGCACCGTCTGCCTCGGCCCGCCCGCCGGCTGGCAGCGCGACCTCTACGACCTCGTCGCCGCCGCCCAGCGGGCCGGCCGGCACGCCGTCACCGCCGGCGCCACGGCCCAGGAGGTGGACGCCGCCGCCCGCTCCCTCATCGCCGAGGCCGGCCACGCCGACCACTTCCGTCACGGCCTCGGCCACGGCGTCGGGCTCCAGATCCACGAGGAGCCGTTCCTGGGCCCCGCACGGACCGGTAGACTTGAGGATCGAGTTCCGATCACCGTGGAGCCGGGGATCTACCTCCCGGGCCGGGGCGGTGTTCGCATCGAGGACACCCTCGTGACCCGGCAGGGCGAGCCGGAACTTTTCACCAAGACGACCAAGGAGCTGCTCGTCCTTTAGAGCGGCCGCACGCGGGAGAGAACGAGTGGCGACGACCAACGACCTCAAGAACGGCATGGTGCTGAAGCTCGACGGTGGGGAGCTGTGGGCCGTTGTCGAGTTCCAGCACGTCAAGCCGGGCAAGGGCGGCGCGTTCGTGCGCACCAAGCTCAAGAACGTGCTCTCCGGCAAGGTGGTCGACAAGACCTTCAACGCCGGCGTCAAGGTCGAGGTGGCCAACGTCGACAAGCGCGAGATGCAGTACTCCTACCGCGACGGCGACGACTTCGTGTTCATGGACACCGAGACCTACGACATGGTCAACGTGCCCGCCAAGACCGTCGGCGACGCCGCCAACTACATGCTGGAGAACACCCTGGCCACCGTGGCCTTCCACGAGGGCTCCGCGCTCTACGTCGACCTGCCCGCCGCGGCCGAGCTCACCATCGCCAGCACCGAGCCCGGCCTGCAGGGCGACCGCTCCACCGGCGGCACCAAGCCCGCCACCCTGGAGACCGGCGCCGAGATCAAGGTGCCGCTCTTCATCACCACCGGCGAGCGGGTCAAGGTCGACACCCGCAGCGGCGAGTACCTCGGCCGGGCCTGAGGTGTCGGCACGAGGCAAGGCACGCAGACGCGCGCTCGACATCCTCTTCGAAGCCGAACTCCGCGGTGAGGACCCGCTGAAGATCCTGGCCGAGCGGGTGGAGCGGCAGGACCCCCCGGTGAACGAGTACACCTCGGCCATCGTCGAAGGCGTCACCCGCCACCTTCCCCGCATCGACGAGCTGATCACCACCTACTCCGAGGGCTGGACCCTGGAGCGCATGCCCGCCGTCGACCGCAACCTCCTGCGCGGCGGCACCTACGAGCTGCTGTGGATGCCCGACGTCCCCGAAGGCGTGGTCATCAGCGAGTGGGTCCACCTGGCCGGAGAGCTGTCCACCGACGAGTCCCCCCAGTTCGTCAACGGGCTGCTGGCCCGCTTCAAGCAGCTCAAGCCCAGCCTGACGCTCTAGCCCCCGTACGGGCCGGTCACGGCGTCCCGCTGACCGGCTCCTCCGCACGGCGAGTCCGCCGCCTCGTCCACGTTTCACACTGGGCGTAACACGCCCCCCGGTGTCCACGCCGTGCGAGAGCCAGGCTGATCGGGTGTCCCGCCTCGCCGCGTTCGGCAACCCCCGGTTCCGCCTGCTGCTGCCCGCCCAGGTGGCCGCGGTCGCGGGCGAGCAGATGTTCGCCGTCGCGATCACCGTCTCCGTCCTCCAGGCGGGTGGAGACGCGGTCGCGCTCGGCCTGGTCCTCGCCGCGCGCGGGGTCACGCTCGTGCTGTTCCTGCCGGTGGGCGGCGTGTGGGCCGACCGGTTGCCGCGGCAGCGGGTCCTGATGGCCGCCTACGGACTTCAGGCTCTCCTGGCGGCGGCTCTCGCCGTGACCGGCACGTTCCCGATCTGGGCGGCGGCCGGGGCCGTGCTGCTGTCAGGGCTGGCCGAGGCGTTCGTACGGCCCGCCTTCAACGCTCTGCTGCAGGGCGTGCTCGGCGACCACGAGCGCCTCTCCGGCAGGTCGCTGGTCAGCGTCGCGATCCGTACCGGCGTCATGGCCGGGCCCGCCGCGGGCGCCGGGCTGATCACCCTGTCCGGCACCGGTGCCGCGTACGGGATCACCGCGATGATCTTCGCCGTCGCGGTCCTGACCCTCTGGCGGGCCGGGGAACCCCTGCGGGCGCCCGCCCGCAGCGCCTCGTTCGTCCAGGACGTCCGCGCCGGCGTCGCCGAGGCGCGGCGGCTCCCGTGGGTGCGCGCCATCCTCGTCTTCTCCGCGGTCAACCTCATGTTCGTCATCGCGCCGACGCAGGTCCTGCTGCCGGTCGTGACCACCGCCGCGTTCGGCTCGCCCGCCGTGTACGGGCTGGCGCTCACCTGCTACGGAGCCGGCGGCCTGGCAGGCGGTCTGATCACGATGGCGTGGCGGCCGCGCGCCCCCGGGGTCGCGGCGCTGACCGCGATCGTCCTCTACGCCGCGGCGCCCCTCTCGCTGGTCCTCTCTCCCTCGCCAGCAACGATCTTCCTGGCGTTCGCGATCGCCGGGGCGGGGGTGGAGACGTACGCGATCCACTGGGAGGTCGCCTTACAGCGCGAGATCCCCGAGCAGCTGATCGGGCGGATCAGCTCGTTCGCCTGGCTGTGCGGCTTCGGGCTGATGCCGTTCGGGCAGGCGCTGACCGGGCCGCTGGCCGCCCTCGCCGGACCGGCGGCGGTGCTCGCGTCGGCGGCGGCCGTCATCCTCCTCGTGCCGCCGGCGCTGCTCCTGGTCAGGGGCATGCCGCGATTCCGGGACCCGCCGTGACCGGTTGCCCCGGCGGGGCGGGAGGGGTGAGGATCGGGACATGGCCACCGAAGACGACGTCCGCAGGCTGGCGCTCACGCTGCCCGAGACCGGCGAGAAGAGCATGTACGGCACGCCCGCGTTCTACGTCCGCGGCAAGTGGTTCGCCAGGATGCGGGAGGAACGGGGCGTGCTCGCGGTGCCGGTGCCCAGCGAGGAGGAGAAGCTGGAGCTCGTCGCCGCGCGGCCCGGGGCGTTCTTCACCACGCCGCACTTCGACGGCTACGCCGTCGTGCTGGTCCGGTTGCCCGAGGTGGACGAGGAGGAGCTGGGCGAGCTGCTCACCGACGCGTGGCGGCTGCGCGCCCCCAAGCGGCTGGTGGCCGCCTTCGACGCCTGACGATCCCGTATGGCCCGTACGGAAGGCGCTGGTCGCCGGGGAGCGGGCGATCGCGCGTACGGCGTAGGCTGGAGCGCAGCCACGAGGAGAGGGAGGCGAGCCCACGTTGCGAGCTGAAGGCGTCACGAGGACCCCGGCGGTGCGCACCGCCGTCGTCTGGGACGCGCTGCGCGCGGTGCTGGCGGAGCTGGCCGGCGCGACCGGGCGCGAGGCGCTCGACATCGTCGACGCCGGCGGCGGCACGGGAGGGTTCGCGGTGCCGCTGGCCGCGCTGGGCCACACCGTGACCGTGGTCGACCCGAGCCCCGACTCGCTGGCCGCGCTGGAGCGCCGGGCCAAGGAGCGCGGCGTGGTGGTGCGCGGCCTGCAGGGCGACGCCGTCGACCTGGGTGAGCTGCTCAGCCCCGGCCACGCCGACCTGGTGCTCTGTCACAGTGTGCTGGAGTACGTGGAGGATCCCGTCGGCGCCCTGGCCGCGATGGCCGGGCTGCTGCGTCCCGGCGGGGCGGTGAGCGTGCTCGCCGCCAACCCGGTGGCGGCCGCCATCCACCGCGCGCTGGCCGGGCAGTTCGACGAGGCCAGGGCCGCGCTGTCCGACCCGCTCGGCAGCTGGGGCGACCGCGACCCGACGCCGCGACGCTTCACCGGCGAGACCCTCACCGGCCTGCTGGGCGCGGCGGGGCTGGTGGCCGGGCCGGTGCACGGCGTGCGGGTCTTCGCCGACCTGGTGCCCAGCCGGCTCGTCGACGGCGAGCCGGGCGCGGCGGAGGCGCTGGTGGCGCTGGAGGAGGCCGCCTCGGCCCATCCGGTGCTGCGCGACATCGCCACCCAGCTGCACGTCGTCGGCCGCAGGCCATCGGCTTAGAACGCCTGTTCGGATAGAATCGGCGGCGTGGCACGCAAGCAGATCACGGGCATCGGCCCCGCTCCGCGGACCGGGGCCGACGACAGCGACTGCCCGATCCTCCATGTCGACATGGACGCCTTCTTCGCCAGCGTCGAGCTGCTCGACCGGCCGGAGCTGCGCGGCCGTCCGGTGATCGTGGGCTCGCCCGCGGGGCGCGGGGTGGTGCTCAGCGCCACCTACGAGGCCAGGGCGTTCGGCGTCCACTCGGCCATGCCGATGAGCCGGGCCCGCCGGCTCTGCCCTCGGGCGACGATCATCTCGCCCAGCCACGGAAAGTACTCCGAGGTCTCCAAGGGCGTCATGGAGATCTTCCACTCGATCACCCCGTTGGTCGAGCCCATCGCCTCCGACGAGGCGTTCCTCGACGTCGGCGGCGCCCGGCGCCGGCTGGGCCCGCCCGCCGCGATCGCCGCCCGGATCCGGGCCGAGGTGCTCGACCGCTACGGCATCACGTGCTCGGTGGGCGTGGCCGGCAGCAAGTTCATCGCCAAGCTGGCCTCCAAGCAGTGCAAGCCCGACGGTCTGCTGGTGGTGCCGCCCGGCGAGGTGGTGGCGTTCCTCCACCCGCTGCCCGTCTCCGCCCTGTGGGGCGTGGGCGAGCGCACCGAGCAGGCCCTTGTGCGCCTCGGCATCCGCACCGTCGGCGACCTCGCCCGGGTGCCCGTCGCCACCCTCCAGCGCGAGCTCGGCCCGGCCGCCGGCGGCCACCTGGCGGCGCTGGCGTGGGGCCGCGACGAGCGGCAGGTGAGCCCGCACGTCCCCGACAAGAGCATCGGCAACGAGGAGACCTTCGCCGCCGACATCGACGATCCCGAGATCATCAGACGCGAGCTGCTCCGCCTGTCCGAGCGAGTGGCCGCGAGGATGCGTAAGGGCGGCCATGTGGGCAGGACTGTGAGTGTGAAGCTGCGCCGCGCGGATTTCTCCACGATCAGCCGGTCCCGGACACTTCCCGAACCCACCGATGTCGCCCAGGAGATTTACGCCACAGCCTGTGACCTCTACCATGCCGCAGGGCTGGAGCGGGTGCGGCTGCGCCTGGTGGGCGTCAGGATGGAGGGCCTCATGCCGGCGGAGACGGCCTCCCGTCAGCTCACTCTCGGTGAGCGCGAGAGTGGCTGGCGTGAGGCCGAGCAGGCGATGGATCAGGCGATCCGGAGATTCGGTCCCGATGCCGTGCTTCCGGCGTCGCTAGTTCGGGGCAAACTTGATGAAATGGAGGCGTGAGGCGATGTCACGACTTCGGGGGAGGAGTGCAAGATGGCCCAGAATGAACCCATGACGTCACCTCCGGTTTGGTCTGCCTTGGACGTTTGCTTTCGCCTACGTCTACAGCCTCGTATTCTGGGGATAACCGACCGCGAGGTTCGGACACCCCGTGTCGTCCGTTGCCGTCTTCCCCGTCCTGGGGCCGTCCTTGGGAGGCGCCGTGCCGCTCTCTGAGCACGAGCAGCGCTTGCTCGACCAGATCGAGCAGGCCCTCTACGCCGAGGACCCGAAGTGGGCCAACACCGTAAGGATCAGTGACCCGCGCAGCCATTACAAGCGACGCCTGGTCAAAGCCACCATCGGCTTTGTCCTCGGCGTCGTCCTGCTGATGGTCGGCGTAGTGATCAACCTGATCCCGCTCGGCGTCGGCGGTTTCGTGGTCATGCTCGCCGCGTGTCTGTGGGGCCTGTCCAGTTGGAAACGTATGAATGGGTTCGGTGGTGACTCCTCGGCGCAGGGGGCCCCACCACAGGGCAAGCAGGTTCGCCGGGGCAACCGGGGCACCTTCATGGAGCGGATGGAGGAGCGCTGGCGCCGTCGTCACGACGAGCGCTGATCCTCCCCCGGACGACGTCCCTCGAAACGGAGGTGCGGCCGTCTCCTCACCCGGAGACGACCGCACCCTTCGTTTGACCCTCAGGTCGCTTCACGCGCCCTTCTGCGCTGCCGTCCTCCGCAGCCTGATGTTCTCCAGACGGTCGAAACCGTCCAGCACCCCTTCGCCCAGCCGTCGCAGCCGCCGCATCGTCGACGGCGGCAGCAGCACCGCCCGCACCCGCCGGGCCCGTGACACGGTCGCCGCCAGCGCCCTGCGCACCGTGCGCAGCTCTCCGCCCATCGGCGGGATCTCGCCGGGCTCCCTGGCGTAGAGCACCCGCTCCACCGCCGAGGCGATCGTGGTGACGGCAACCGCCGCCTCCGCCGGGAACTCGTACTGCTCGGTCAGCCGCCGCGCCAGCCGGCGCGGCGTCTCGCTGGGCTCGCGCGCCATCCCGTAGTCGTGCAGCGCGTCGTCCAGCTCCGCCCAGGCCGCGGCCACCGCCGTGTGGCGGCCCGCCACGACCTTGGCCGTCACCTCGTCCGCCGGACGCGACACCTTCCAGCCCAGCGTACGGATCCGCCGGCTCCTGGTGACCAGCCGGATCGCCGCCGGGATCAGCAGCACCAGCAGCACCGCCGCGGCGCCGATGCCGATCTGGGCGGCCAGCGGCGTCGACTCCTCCGGCGGCAGCCCGCCGTCGGCCAGCAGCGCCTCCCGGTCCAGCTCGCGCAGGTTCTGCCGGTTCTGCGGGCCCGCCTCCTCCTCCGAGTCGCCGCCGGTCGTCTCGTCCGGCGTCGGCGAGCTCGGGTCGGCCGTGGCCTCGGGCTGCGGCTGGGTGTACTCGGGCACCCGGGCGCTGCCCTGGCCGAGCGTGCCCGCCGGCGTCGGCTCGAACGGCAGCCAGCCCACGCCCTCGAAGTACAGCTCCGGCCAGGCGTGGGAGTCGTTCGTGCCGACCGTCCACCGGCCGCCGATCTGCGTGCCGCCGGTGTAGCCGATCGCCACCCGAGACGGGATGCCGACGGCCCGGGCCAGGACCGCCATCGAGGCGGCGAACTGCTCGCAGTAGCCGGCCCGGCTGCGCACCAGGAAGTCCACCAGCGCCGAGCTGCTGTGACCCTGGGTGCGCAGGCTGTAGGCGAAGCCGCCGGTGTCGGTGAAGAACCGCTGCAGCCGCACCGCCGCCTGGTAGGGCGTCCGGGCGCCGCGCGTCTCGTCCAGCGCCAGATCCGTGATCTCCTGCGGCAGGTCGTCCGGCAGCGCCAGATAGCGCTCGTCGATGCCCTGCCGGGTGGTCGGCGACGAGTCGAGCACCCGCGCCGTGGGCGCCGGCTCACTCGTCGCCACCTCGTACTCCAGGCCGGCGGCCTCGTCGCGGGTGGAGAAGACCATCAGCGTGCTGACGTCGGCCCGCCAGTCCCCGTCGACGCGGATCTGCCGCGGCGGGTACGGCAGCGGCAGGAACGACAGCTTGGTGATCTGGTCACTGATGGTGATCGACGTCCGGACGTTGTTCAGCTGCACCCCGCCGCCCAGGCCGGGCGGTGGCGGCAGCGGGCCGTTGTCGGTCCTGTTCTCCGGGGCGCCCTCCGGCTGCGTCATGCCGAACTGGTCGCCGTCGAACGTGTCGAGCGAGTAGATGCGCAGGTAACGAGGCGTGTTGTCGCTGTTGGCGTACGTCAGGACCACCCGCGGCTCGGGCAGCTCCAGCCGGCCCTTCAGGTTGGCGATCGGGTCCGGGATGCTGATCGAGTTGCCCCGGCCGGCGCCGCTGCCCCCCACGCCGAAGGTGAAGAACGAGACCGGCTCCATGGCGGGCATCAGCGCCGGCACCGTCACCGCCACCGCGATCGCGGCGAACCCGATGCGCTTGCCCGACAGGCGCAGCCCCCTGGTGTCGGCGGTCGCGCCCGGCCGCAGGTCCGCCGAGGTGGTCCGGGTGCGGCGCACCAGCACCGCCCGGCCCCACTGGCCGACCCGCTCGCGGCCGTCCGCGAGGAGCAGGCCGGTGAACCCGAGGGCCGCGATGACGAACGCCGGCCAGCTGAGCGGCTCGGTCAGGATCGTGGCCGGCACCGTGACCAGCGCCAGCAGCGGCAGCCCGGCCAGCGCCGCCTGGCGCAGCCGGGTCGCGAACAGGTCCACGACGATCGCGATCAGGCCCACGCCGCCCGTGGTCAGCAGCGTGATGGCCTCGTTCGCGGGGACCGGCGCCGCGTACCGCTGGATGTCGGCCCAGCCGGTGGCCAGCAGCCGCGCCACCTCCAGCACCGAGTCCGTGGTCGGCACGAACAGCGCCCAGGCCTCCTCGGCCGCGAACGACACGTTCAGGTAGAGCCCCAGCGCCAGCGCGCTCACCGGCAGCGCGGCCCACGACGGCAGCGACAGCCGGCCGCTGACCAGGCTCGCCAGCAGGACCGCCACGACGGCGCCGAGCGAGCCCCAGAACCAGCCCCCGCCCTCGAACAGCGGGTGGAGCAGGATCGCCGAGGAGAAGGTCGCCACCGCGGCGGCGATCGAGAGCCTCATCAAGTCGAACCTCCACTCAGCGCGTACCGCCCGCTGCCGGCCGCGTCCTGCCACACGGACGCGATCGACACTCCGGCGGGCAGCCGGACGATCCGCCACCCGTACCCGGCCAGCACGGTCTGCACCGCCCGGTAGTCGTCGCCGGACTCGGGGTCGCGCCCGCTCCACGTGTCCACGTCCAGCAGCACCGCCACGCCGGTGATGCCGCTGTGCCTCAGCCTGGCCAGGTCCCTGGCCTCGTCGGCGTCGAGCGCGCCGAGCACGGCGACGATGAGGCCGTCGCCGCCGCCCGCCCGCAGCGCGGACACGCCCATCTCCAGCGAGCGGGCCGACGAGCCGCGCACCGTCGCGAGCCGGTCCAGCAGCGACCAGCTCAGCCCGGTGTCGGTCAGGTGCTCGGGGCCCTGGTCGGTCACCAGCCGCAGGCCCAGGCCCTCCCTGGCGAGGTGCACGCCGATCGAGGCCGCGGCCGAGACGGCCACCTCGAACGACGAGCGCGGGCCCTCGCCGCGATGGGCGTACTTGCGGGTGTCGAGCAGCAGCGCGCCGCGGCTCTGCCACTGCTGCTCCTCGCGCCGCACCATCAGCTCGCCGTGCCGAGCCGTGGAGCGCCAGTGCACCCGGCGCAGGTCGTCGCCCTGCCGGTACTCGCGGGGCGCCACGTCGTCGTCGCCGGCCGCCGCCACGCTCCGGGTGCGGCTGTCGCCGCCGCCCGTCCACTCGCCCGACAACCGCACGTGCGGCAGCGCCACCACCTGCGGCGTCACCACGAGCGTGTCGGTGATCGTGAACGCGCGGGTCAGCTCCACCAGCCCGAACGGGTCCGCGATGCGCACCGACAGCGGCCCGATGGGGTAACGGCCGCGCAGGTCGGAGCGCACCCTGTAGTCGATCTCCCTGACCCCGCGCGCCTCCACCCGGTCCAGCACGAACCTCGGCCGCACGCCCAGCGTGTACGGGACCGTGTCCCCGATCAGCAGCAGGCCGGTGGGCAGCCTGGTCACGTTCTCCAGGCGCAGCGTCACCGTCGCCTCGCCGCCGGCCTCGGCCCTCGCCGGGTCCAGCCGTCTGGCGCAGCTCAGCCGGTAGCGCGTGCGCGCCACCACCATCGCTGCCAGCAGCGGCAGCGCCGCCACCAGCAGGCCGATCCTGAACAGGTCGTTCTCGCCGAGCAGGAACGCCATCACCAGCGCCGCGACGCCCGCGGCCAGGAACGACCGTCCCCTGGAGGTGAGCGCTCGCAGACCCGCCCTCACGACGCCCGGGTCTCCGGCACCGGGACGCGCCTGAGGAGCTCGGCCACCACCTGCTCGGGCAGCCGCCGCTGGCCCTGGGCCTCCACGCTGGGCAGCAGCCGGTGCGCGAGCACCGGGACGGCCAGCTCCTGAAGGTCGTCCGGGATGACGTAGTCGCGGCCCGACAGCGCCGCGTGCGCCCGCGCCGCCCGCACCAGCTGCAGCGTGGACCGGGGCGAGGCGCCCAGACGCAGGTCGGGGGAGTGCCGGGTGGCCACCACCAGGTCGATGGCGTACTTCTTGACCGGCTGGGACACGTACACCCCGCGCACCGCCTCGATGAGCGCGCGCACCTCCGACGTGGTGGCCACCGGCTTCAGCCTGTCCAGCGGCGAGGTGCCGCCGTGCACGTCGAGCATCTCCAGCTCGGCCGTCGGCTCCGGGTAGCCCATCGCGACCCGGGCGGTGAACCGGTCGCGCTGCGCCTCGGGCAGCGGGTAGGTGCCTTCCATCTCGATCGGGTTCTGGGTCGCGATCACCATGAACGGGGCGTCCAGCTGATAGGTGCGCCCGTCGACGGTGACCTGACGTTCTTCCATGCACTCCAGCAACGCCGACTGCGTCTTGGGCGAGGCACGGTTGATCTCGTCGCCCACCACGATGTTGGCGAACACCGGCCCCGGCTTGAACTCGAACTCGCGCGTCTGCTGGTTGTACGCGCTCACGCCGGTGATGTCGCTGGGCAACAGGTCGGGGGTGAACTGCACGCGCCGCACCGGGCAGTCGATCGACCGCGCCAGCGCCTTGGCCAGCATCGTCTTGCCCACACCCGGGACGTCCTCGATCAGCAAGTGGCCTTCGGCGAGCAGGACGGTCAGCGTGAGACGGACGGCGTCACCCTTTCCCTCGATCACCGATTCGATGGCCTCGCGGATGCGGTGAGCGGTGGTGACCAGCTCCCCGAGCTGGTCAGGGACGTCATGGGTTACTGCCACCGGGCCTCCATGCGACGTGTGGCCGGCCACCTCGCGCGGGGGTGCCATTGCGGGAGGCATGCCATTGTTTTCCATTATCTGTACGACCCTACGACTCTGTGGGTTCCTGGGCGACTTTTGCGGATATTCCAGGGAAACCTGGTGGTGTTCGTGTTCTTGTCGCATAGAGGTGCGAATGCCGTAACACATCGGACGGGGTGGCGCACCACTTTCCCCCACCTCCGGCCCGCCCGCCGCGGCTTCCCTTGCCCTGCCGGGGCTTCCTCGCTCCGACACGCCCAGGGGCGCGCCGGGGGCCGTTCCGCGCCCCCACTCCCGCTCCACCGTGCTGACCTGCGGTAACGCGCCAGACTCGAGCGGTCCAGAAGGTTCGAATCAGTTGACGGTGGGGAGAAGTGGAGTATGGTGGTGCGCAGTGGAGGGCACGGTGCACCAGCGCCGGGCGCTTCACGAGGCACGGGAGGTGGCGCCGATGTTCCTCGGCACCCATCACCCGCGTCTGGACGACAAGGGACGGCTGTTCCTGCCGGCTAAGTACCGTGAGGAGCTGGCGGAGGGTCTTGTGATCACCAAAGGCCAGGAGCGATGCCTCTACGTCTTTCCCGTGGAGGAGTTCCAGCGCATTACCGAGGCTCTCAGCACCGCCCCGGTCACCGCCAAGGCGGTACGCGACTACAGCCGCGTCTTCTTCGCCAGCGCGTCCGACGAGAAGCCAGACAAACAGGGCCGCGTCACCATTCCGCAGGGCCTGCGGCAGTACGCCGGCCTGGAGCGTGACTGCGTCGTCATCGGGGCCAACACCCGGCTGGAGATCTGGGACGCGCAGGCCTGGGACACCTACCTCGACGCGCAGGAACAGGCGTTCGCCGACCTCTCCGAGGAGGTGTTGCCAGGGATCTTGTGAACTAACGGTCGAGCCGTCGGAGATGTCGTTCGGCGAGGTCTCCACCCGCAACCACTGCCGGCCAGCTGATGCACCTTCCCCGGTGTCAGATGGCGGGCTTCCACGAAGAGGGTGCGGATGGGGACCTGGCCGGGCGGCGCCGGGGTGGGGACCCACGGACAACCGACACATCGACCGGCCGCGTCACCCGCGAGCCAGGACGCGAAAGGGGGGTGGAGATGCACGACGACGCCGATACGAGCGGTCACGTTCCGGTCATGCTCGGACGCGTTCTGGAGCTGCTGGAGCCGGCGATCGCCGCGTCCGCGTCGGGCCCCGCTCCCGTCGTCGTCGACGCCAACCTGGGGCTCGGCGGCCACACCGAGGCGCTGCTCGCCGCACACCCCTCGCTGCACGTGATCGGCATCGACCGCGACCCTTTCGCGATCGAGTACGCCACGCGCAGGCTCGCGCCGTACGCCGGGCGCACCACGCTGGTGCACGCCTCGTCCGACGAGCTGAGCGCCGTGCTGGCCGCGGCCGGTCGCCCCACCGTCGACGGGGCGCTGTTCGACCTGGGCGTCTCCTCGCCGCAGCTGGACGAGGCGGCGCGCGGGTTCGCCTACTCCTATGACGCGCCGCTCGACATGCGGATGGACACCGAGCAGGAGCTCACCGCCGAGGCGGTGGTCAACACCTACTCCGCGGGTGAGCTGGCCCGGATCCTGCGCGACTACGGCGAGGAGCGGTTCGCGGGGCGGGTCGCCAACCTCATCGTCAAGGAGCGGGCCAAGGAGCCCATCACGTCGACGAAGCGGCTGGCGGACCTGGTCAGGGACGCGATCCCGGCCGCGACCCGGCGCACCGGCGGAAACCCCGCCAAGAGGACTTTCCAGGCACTGCGCATCGAGGTGAACGCGGAGCTCGCCGCCCTGGAGGTGGCGCTGCCCGCCGCGCTCGACGCGCTGGCGCTGGGCGGGAGAGTCGTCGTGCTCTCCTACCACTCGCTGGAGGACCGGCTCACCAAGCAGGTCCTCACCGCGCGGACCAGGGACACCAGCCCGCCCGGGCTGCCCGTCCCGTTGCCGGCCCACCAGCCGAGGTTCCGCACCCTGACGAGGGGAGCCGAGCTCCCGAGCGAAGAAGAGCTGGCCCGCAACCCGCGGGCGGCTTCGGCCCGGCTCAGGGCCGCAGAGAGGATCCGTGTTGACGACCAGGACTGAGCAGGAGACCAGGCGGGGCGCGCCCGTCCGCGGCGCTGTGCCCACGACTGGGGCCAAGACCGGCCAGCGCAGGCCCGAGCCGCCGCATCCGGCCAAGCCCGTCCCGCAGCCGCGCCCCGACGCGGCCCGGCGCCGTCCCCGCGCCGACGCCGAGCAGCCGCCCCGCGCGGCCCGCCCGGCGTCCGCGCGGCCGCAGACGGGCGCGCGCGGCGAGAGCGGCGTGCCCGGCGGCCGCGGCGCGGCCGGCGTCCGTGACCGCGCCGCGCGCCCGGAGACCGGCGCCCGCACGGCCGAGACCGGCGTGCGCGGGTCGCGGACCGTCACCGAGCCGCGGCGGACCAGGCCCGGCGTGCGCGTGCCTCGGCCCGGGACCGCACGGCCGGAGCAGGCGCGCCCGAGGCGGGCCGCCACCGGCCGGCCCACGCGGCGCCAGCGCACCCCGTTCGTGCTGCTCGTCGTCGGGCTGCTCTGCGGCGGCCTGGTCACCCTGCTGCTCCTCAACACGGTGCTCGCGCAGGACTCGATGACCGCCTCCACCCTGGTCGACGAGATCTCCGACGCCCGGCAGCAGAACGAGGACCTCCAAAGGCTGATCGAGGAGGAGAAGCTGCCCAGCAGGGTCGCCGAGCGGGCCGAGGACCTCGGCATGCGCCCCGACTGGGACCGGATCGACACCTACGACGGCGCCGCCTCGAGTCAGGTGGGCTCAGCACGGTGAGGGACTCCGGCGGCAGGGGACAGGGCCCCGGTCGCGGCGGAAGCGGCGCCGGCTCTCAAGGAGGGCCCGGCGCCGCTCGTCGTACGCCCGGCGGCCCCGGACGGACGGGGCGGACGGGCGGTCCGGCCCGCTCCGACGGCACGGGCCGTCCCGCGTCCCCCGACGACCCCTTCCACCTGCCCTTCGGCGACACTCCCCGCACGCGCGGCGGCTCCTCCGCCGACGACGACGCCCACGGGAAAGGACGCCGCGACGACTCCGGCGACCGTCCCTCCCAGCGCGGGAGGTCCCGCGGGGACGACGACCCCCCCGCACGCGGACGGGCCCAGCGGGACCCCGGCGAGCGGCAGGACGACACGTTCCGCCGCCGCCCCGCCGACGCCGCGCGGCCACCCTTGCGCGACCGGCCACGGGGCGACCGGCCACACGGCGACCGGCCACACGGCGACACGGACGCGCGCGGGCGCGACGACCGGGCGGCCCGGCGTACCCAGGCCGGCGACCCTCCCGGCCGGCGCGCCCGCGACGACGAGGGATCACGGGGCGACGCCCGCGCGGGCGGGCGGGCCGGAGCCGACGCGGGCGGCCGTGGGGGCGCCCGCGTCCGTGACGGCGCGCCCGGCCGCCCGGGAGAGGGCGCCCGGCGCGGGCCGCAGGAACGGCCGCGCGCCGGCGGCGGTGGCCGCAAGCCACCGCCGCCGCCGAAACCGCCGCTCGTGCTCCGCCTCGGCAACCCCCGCAGGCGCATCAGCATCGGCCTCATCGGCATGACCTTCGTCCTGTCGATCTTCGCCGGCCGGCTGATCCAGATGCAGGGCCTCGACTCCAAGGTGTACGAGGCCGCGGCCACCAAGCAGCGCCTGCACGTCGAGGAGATCCCCGCCAAGCGCGGCTCCATCACCGACGTCAACGGGCACGAACTGGCCCACACCGTCGAGGCGCGCGACATCTCCGTCGACCCCACCAAGATCAAGCCGGCGGACAGGCAGGCCGTCGCCGCGCTGGTCGCCCACCACCTCGGCAGGCCCGTGGAGGACATCGCCGCGAAGCTCGCCAGGACCGACACCCGCTACCAGCTGCTGGCCAGGGGCATCGCCCCGGCCGTGGCCGACCGGCTGCTCAAGGAGCCGGTGCCGTCTCTCAAGAAGCCGGTGCCCTCGCTCAACGCGACCAGCACCTTCCGCCGCGTCTACCCCGGCGGCGACCTGGCGGGCAGCCTGATCGGCTTCATCGGCGACGACAAGGACGGCCTGACCGGCATCGAGCAGGTGAAGAACGCCGTGCTGGCCGGCCGCGACGGCAAGCTGCAGATCGAGACGGGCCGCGACCGGCAGCGCATCCCCATGACCGGCAGCCAGCGCACGCCCCCGGTCGACGGCAGCGACGTGCGCCTGACGATCGACCGCGACATCCAGTGGGCGGCCCAGCGGGCGATCGCCGACCAGGTCCGGTCCGTCAGCGCCGACAGCGGCACCGTCATCGTCATGGACGTGCGCACCGCCGACGTCATCGCCATGGCCAACGCCCCCGAGCTCGACCTGACCAAATGGCGCGAGGCCCCGGCGGCCCACTACCTGAACCGGGCCGCGGCCGACGTGTTCGAACCCGGCAGCACCAACAAGGTCATCACCGCGGCGGCGGCGATCGAGGGCGGCGTGGTCGAGCCCGAGACGGTCTTCCACGTCAAGGACCACGTCCAGTGCTACGACCGGGTGCTGCGCGACGCCCACGCCCACCCGCCGCAGGACATGACCTTCGCCGAGGCCATGGCCCAGTCCAGCAACGTCGCCACGGTCATGGCGGCGCGCAAGGTCGGCAGCAAGGGCCTGTACGACATGCTCAAGGCGTTCGGGTTCGGCTCCAAACCGGGCAGGGACATGCCGGGCGCCGAGGCGGGCCTGCTGCCGGAGCACACCAAGTGGTCGGGCAGCCAGAGCTGCACGATCGCGTACGGGCAGGGCGTGTCGGTGACGGCGCTCCAGATGGCCAGCGTCTATCAGACGATCGCCAACGGCGGCGTCAAGATCGAGCCGAGGATCGTGGCGGGCAGCACCGCCCCCGACGGCACGTTCACGCCCGCCGGCCCCGCCAAGAAGACCAGGGTCATCAGCACGGCCACCGCCAAGGAGATCAGCGCCATGCTGGAGGACGCGGTCGGCGAGCAGGGCACCGGCGAGCTGGCGGCCATCCCGGGCTACCGGGTGGCGGGCAAGACCGGCACCGCGAACCGCTACGATGCCGAACTCGGCCGCTACGACGGCTACACGGCCTCGTTCGTGGGGTTCACCCCCGCCGACGCGCCCCGCCTGGTGGTTCTGTCGGTGCTGCAGAACCCGAAGAAGGGCCACTACGGCGGGCAGCTCGCGGCCCCGGTGTTCAAGGATGTGATGACGTTCGCTCTCAAGAGCAGGAAGATTCCGCCTACAGGCTCTGCCGCGTCCCCCGCGCGGACGCGCGCGGAGCAGTGAGCGGGAACGGTACGCTGCCGCAGTGCGTCCCCCGTCGTCCATGCGTCCGACGAACAGTCCGCCGCGCCCGCTGACCGCGCTGGCGACCATGCTCGATGCCGAGCCTGGCACCGCGCGGTCGCCGCATGCCGCGCTGACCGGCGTCACCCACGACTCCCGCCAGGTGCGGCGCGGAGATCTCTACGTCGCGCTCCGCGGTGAGCGGGCGCACGGCGCCGACTTTTCCGCCCAGGCCATGGCGGCCGGCGCCGTGGCGATCCTGACCGACGCGGCCGGCCGCGAGGCCGCCGTCGCCACCGGCCTGCCGGTGCTCGTCGTGCCCGACCCGCGCGCGCTGCTCGGCCAGGTCGCCGCCTGGGTCTACGGCCGCCCGGCCCAGGACATCACCGTGCTCGGCGTCACCGGCACCAGCGGCAAGTCCACGACCACGTTCCTGCTGGAGGCCGGGCTGCGCGCGGCCGGTCACACCACCGGCCTGGTGGGCGGCGTCGAGATCCACGCCGGCGACCTGAGCTTCGAGGCCAGGCTGACCACCCCGGAGGCGTCGGAGCTGCACGGCCTGTTCGCGCTCATGCGCGAGCGGGGCGTCACCGCCGCGGCGATGGAGGTCTCCAGCCACGCCCTCGCGCTCAACCGCGTCGACGGGATCTTCTACGACGTGGCGCTGTTCACCAACCTGTCGCAGGACCACCTCGACTTCCACCGCGGCCTCGACGACTACTTCGCCACCAAGGCCAGGCTCTTCCAGCCGGAGCTGAGCCGGGTCGGCGTGACCAACGTCGACGACCCGCACGGGCGCGAGCTGCTGCGCCTGGCCAAGGTGCCGATGACCACGTTCTCCGCCCAGGGCGACCCGGACGCCGAGTGGCGGGCGCTGGACGCGCGGCTGGGCGCCGACGGCAGCGCCTTCCGGATCGTCGGCCCCGGCGGCGTCGAGGCCGACGCGCAGATCGCGCTGCCCGGCCCGTTCAACGTCGCCAACGCGCTCGGCGCCGTCGTCACCCTGGTCGAGGCGGGGGTGCCGCTGCAGGCCGCGGTCCACGGCATCGGCACCTGCGTGGGCGTGCCCGGCCGGATGGAGCGCGTGACCGGCGCCGGCGACGACTTCCAGGCCATCGTCGACTACTCGCACAAACCCGGCGCGGTGGAGTCGGTGCTGCTGTCTCTGCGCGAGGTGACCGCGGGCCGGCTCACCGTCGTGCTCGGCTGCGGCGGCGACCGCGACACGGGCAAACGGCCGCTCATGGGCGAGGCCGCCGCGCGGCTGGCCGATGTGGCGGTTCTCACCAGCGACAACCCCCGCTCGGAGGACCCGCTGGCCATCCTGGCCGCGATGATGGAGGGAGCGCTGCGCGTGCCGCGCGAGGAGCGCGCTCATGTGATCATTGAGCCCGACCGCGCGTCCGCCATCGGCCTCGCGGTGAACCGCGCCTCGCGCGGTGACGTCATAGTCGTGGCAGGCAAGGGCCACGAGCAGGGCCAGTACGTTTCAGGCGAGGTGATCCCCTTCGACGACAGGGAGGTGGTCGCCGCAGCGATCGACGCACGTAAGGAAAGCAGGAAGCACGAATGATCCCGTTGCCTCTGGCCAGGATCGCCGAGATAACCTCGGGCGCGCTGTCGGGCACGGCCGACCCCCGGGCCGTGGTGCGCGGTCCCGTCGTGATCGACTCGCGGGCCGTGGAGCCCGGATCCCTCTTCGTCGCCTTCCGCGGCGCCCGCGTCGACGGCCATGACTACGCGGCCCAGGCCGTGCGGGCCGGCGCCGTCGCGGTGCTGGCCGGCCGCCCCGTGGACGCGCCCTCCGTCGTCGTGACCGACCCCGTGGTCGCCCTGGCCGAGCTGGCGACCGCGCAGGCCGCCGCGCTGCCGGGGGCGACGGTGATCGGCGTCACCGGTTCCGCGGGCAAGACCACCACCAAGGACCTCCTCGCGCGGCTGACCGCCAGGATCGGCCCGACGATCGCCCCGGCCGGCAACCACAACAACGAGATCGGCCACCCGCTCACCGTGCTCAAGGCCGACCTCGACACCCGCTACCTGGTGCTGGAGCTGAGCGCCCGCCACATCGGCAACATCGCCGACCTGGCGCGCATCGCCCCGCCGACGATCGGCGTGGTGCTCAACGTCGGGACCGCCCACATCGGCGAGTTCGGCGGCAAGGAGGCCATCGCGAAGGCCAAGGGCGAGCTGGTCGAGGCGCTGCCGGCCACCGGGGTCGCGGTGCTCAACGCCGACGACCCGCTGGTCCTGGCCATGGCGGCGCGCACCGACGCGCGCGTCACCACGTTCGGGCGCGGCGAGCAGGCGGCCATCCGCGCCGAGGACGTCACCGCCGACGAGCGCGGGCGGGCCTCGTTCACGCTCCGCACCCCCTCCGGCGCGGCCCCCGTCACGCTGAGGCTGTACGGGGACCACGCGGTCGACAACGCCCTGGCCGCCGCCGCGGCGGGCTACGAGCTGGGCCTGCCCGTCGCCGCCATCGCCGAGGAGCTGTCGGCGGCCGAGCCGCGCAGCCGGTGGCGGATGGAGGTAACCGACCGCCCCGACGGCGTGACGATCGTCAACGACGCCTACAACGCCAACCCCGACTCGATGCGCGCCGCGCTGCGGACCCTCGGCGTGCTGGGCCGGGGCCGGCGGCGCTTCGCGGTCATCGCCGCCCTGCGCGAGCTGGGCGAGGACAGCGAGGCGATGAACACCGAGGTCGGCCGGCTGGCGGGCGCGGGCGGCCTGGCCGGGCTCGTCGTGGCCGGGCCGGACGCCGGTCCGATGCTCGAAGGCGCCCACGCCGGCGCCCAGGAGGCCCAGCGGGGCGGACCCCCCGGCGCGCCGCTGCCGCGCATCGTGCACGTGCCCGACGCCGAGGCGGCCGCCGCCGAGCTCGGCCCGTGGCTGCGGCCCGGCGACGTGGTGCTCGTCAAGGGCCCGCGCGCCATGGGGCTGGAGCGCACCGCCGAGCTGCTGCTGGGAGGCACGAGCCGGTGACCAACATCATCATCGCCGGCGCCATCGGGCTCGTCCTGTCGATGCTCGGCACCCCCCTGGCCATCCGGCTGTTCTCCAGGCGCGGCTACGGTCAGGAGATCCGCGAGGAGGGCCCGTCCGGCCACCACGGCAAGCGCGGCACCCCCACCATGGGCGGCACCGTCATCGTGCTCGCCTCGCTGCTCGCCTACGGCGCCTCCCACCTGGCCATGCTGGAGCCGGTCACCGCCTCCGGCCTGCTCGTGCTGTTCCTGATGACCGGCCTGGGCGCGGTCGGCTTCCTCGACGACTTCATCAAGATCTACAAGCAGCGCAGCCTGGGCCTGCGCAGCGGCGCCAAGGCGCTCGGCCAGCTCATCGTGGGCGCGATCTTCGCCGTGCTGGTCACCCAGCAGCCGAACATCTACCAGATCACCCCGGCCGACACCCGGCTGTCCTTCCTGCGCGACTTCGGCCCGTCGATCGGCATCGTGGGGTTCACCGTCTGGGTCCTCATCATGATCGTCGGCTTCTCCAACGCGGTGAACCTCACCGACGGCCTCGACGGCCTGGCCAGCGGCGCGACCGGCGTGGTGCTCGCCGCCTACGTGCTCATCGGCAACTGGCAGCTCCGCAACAACTGCATCGACCAGCTCGGTCCCAACTGCTACTGGGTGCGCGACCCGCTCGACCTGGCCGTGGTGGCCGCCGCCGTGCTCGGCGCGCTCGTCGGCTTCCTGTGGTGGAACGCCCCGCCCGCCAAGATCTTCATGGGCGACACCGGCTCGCTGGCCCTCGGCGGCGTGCTGGCCGGTCTGGCCATCGCCACCCGGACCCAGCTCCTGCTCATCCTCCTGGCCGGGCTGTGCGTGGTCATCACGCTGTCGGTGATCATCCAGGTGGGCTTCTTCAAGATGACCGGCAAACGCGTGTTCAGGATGGCGCCGCTGCAGCACCACTTCGAGCTCAAGGGCTGGGCCGAGACCACGATCGTGGTCCGCTTCTGGCTGATCGCCGCCCTGTGCGCGGCGCTCGGCCTCGGCCTGTTCTACGTCGAGTGGATGCCCAAGTGACGAGCCTGACCTGCGTGGCCGGACTCGGGGTGTCCGGCACCGCCGTGGCCAGGGCGCTGGCCGCGCGGGGCGAGCGCGTCGTGGTCGTGGAGTCCGGCGAGGGCGAACGCCGGCTGGCCGCGGCCGCGGAGCTGTCCGGCCGCGGCGTGGAGGTCCGGCTCGGCCCCCTGTCGCTGCCGCAGGGCACCACCCGGCTGGTCACCACCGGCTGGGCGCCGCACCATCCGCTGATCGCCGCCGCGCTCGCGGCCGGTGTCGAGGTGGTCGGCGAGGTGGAGCTCGCCTGGCGGCTGCGGCCCGCCGAGCCCGCCCCGTGGCTGGCGCTCACCGGCACCAACGGCAAGACCACGGCGGTGCGCATGCTCACCTCGATGCTGACCGCCGCCGGCCACAAGGCCGCCGCCGTCGGCAACGTGGGCGTGCCCGTCGTCGAGGCCGTGCGCGAGCCGTACGACGTGCTCGCGGTCGAGCTGTCCAGCTTCCAGCTGCACTGGTCGGCCACGCTCGCCCCGCACGCCGCCGCCGTGCTCAACGTCGCGCCCGACCATCTCGACTGGCACGGCTCGATGGAGGCGTACGCCCAGGCCAAGGGGCGCGTCTTCGAGCGGGCCGGCACCGTCGTGCACAACGCCGACGACCCCGAGTCCACCCGGCTGGCCCGGCCCTATCCGGGCGCGGTGGGCTTCACCCTGCGCGCCCCCGGGCCCGGCCAGGTCGGCCTGGTCGAGGACCTGCTCGTCGACCGGGCCTTCGTCCCCGACCCCGTGACGGCGGCCGAGGAGCTCGCCACGCTCGCCGACGTGCGCCCGCTCGCGCCGCACAACGTCGCCAACGCGCTGGCCGCCGCCGCGCTGGCCCGCGCGTTCGGCGTGCCGCCCGAGGCGGTACGGCAGGGGTTGCGCGACTTCACCCCCGACCCGCACCGGCTGGCGCACGTCGCCGAGGTCGCCGGGGTCGCCTACGTGGACGACTCCAAGGCCACCAACCCGCACGCCGCCGCGGCGGCGCTGGCGTCCTACCCGTCGATCGTGTGGGTGGCCGGCGGCCAGCTCAAGGGCGCCGACGTCACCGAACTGGTGGAACGGGCCGCGCCGCGGCTGCGCGGGGCGGTGCTGCTGGGCGCCGACCGGGCCAGGATCGCCGAAGCTCTCGCGCGACACGCGCCGAATGTCCCCGTCGTGGACATCGAAGGTCAGGACACTGGTGTGATGGACCGTGTCGTCACCGAAGCCTCCCGGCTCGCCTCTCCCGGGGACACCGTGCTGCTCTCCCCGGCGGGCGCGTCGCTGGACATGTTCCCCAACTACCCGGCCCGAGGGGAGGCCTTCGCGCGAGCCGTACGCGCCCTGGAGGCGGACACGTGAGCACCGCCACCGACGAGCGCGGCGAGCACGCCGGGCCGGTCGCGACGCAGCACCCTTCCGGCTGGGCCCGCGAGCGGTTCACGGCGCTCAAGGAGCTCCTGGACAAGCCGCTGGCCACCTACTACCTGATCCTCGGGTGCAGTCTGCTGCTGCTCGCGCTCGGGCTGATGATGGTGCTGTCCGCCTCCAGCATCGAGGCGATGCAGGTGACCGGCAGCCCGTTCTCGTGGTTCATCAAGCAGTCGTTCTCGGCGGCGCTCGGGCTGCCGATCATGTGGATCTTCACCCAGCTGCCGTACCGGTTCTTCCGCTGGATGGGCTATCCGCTGATGGCGTTGTCGATCATCGCGCTGGTCCTGGTGCTGTTCATCGGCTCGTCCGAGCTGGGCGCGCAGCGGTGGATCTACTTCGGCCCGTTCACCGTCCAGCCGTCCGAGCCCGCCAAACTCGGGCTCGCGGTGTGGGGGGCCGACCTGCTGGCGCGGCGGGCGCGCAAGGGCCGCATCGAGTGGCGGCAGCTGCTGATCCCGCTGCTGCCGGGCGTCGCGATCCTGGCCATCCTGGTCATGCTCGGCAGCGACCTGGGCACCACGCTCGTGCTGTTCCTGATCTTCCTGGCGCTGCTGTGGGTGGTGGGGGCGCCGATCAAGCTGTTCGGCGGCATCCTGTCGCTCGCCGTGCTGGCCGCCGTCATCATGATCACTGTCGAGCCCTACCGGATGGCCCGCGTCGGCGCCTTCCTCGATCCGTGGGCCGACGCGCAGGGTGACGGCTACCAGGCCGTGCAGGGGCAGATCGCGATGGGCTCCGGCGGCTGGTTCGGGATCGGGCTCGGCAACAGCAGGCAGAAGTGGGACTGGCTGCCGCACGGCGAGAGCGACTTCATCTTCGCGATCCTCGGCGAGGAGCTGGGGCTGATGGGCACGCTGCTGGTGGTCGCGCTGTTCGGCCTGCTCGGCTACGCGGGGCTGCGGGTGGCGTCCCGGGTCGACGACGCGTTCGTCCGGCTGGTCTCCGCCGCGGTCGTCGCCTGGATCGTCGGCCAGGCCATCGTCAACATGGGCGCCGTGCTCGGCGTCCTGCCGATCACCGGCATCCCGCTGCCGCTGGTCTCCTACGGCGGCTCCGCGCTGCTGCCCACGCTCGCCGCGCTGGGCATGCTGCTGTCGTTCGCCAAGCGGGAACCCGGGGCGCGGGAGGCTCTGGCCGCGCGTGGCCCCGGACCGGCCGCCCGGGCCCTAAGCTGGCTTGGCCTGGGGGGTATGACCAAAGGCCGAGGAAGACGTTAGGGAGTGACCGACATGAGGGTGGTCCTCGCCGGTGGTGGCACGGCCGGACACATCGAGCCGGCGCTCGCCCTTGCCGACGCGCTGCGCCGCCTCGACGCCGGCGTCGGCGTCACCTTCGTGGGCACCGAACGCGGGCTGGAGACCCGGCTGGTCCCGGCCCGGGGCTACGAGCTGGACCTGGTGCCCGCCGTGCCGCTGCCCAGGGCCCTGACCCCGCAGCTGCTGACCGTCCCCGGCCGCCTCGCCGGAGCGGTCAACGCGGTCGCCGCCGTACTCGACCGGGTGCGGGCCGACGTCCTGGTCGGCTTCGGCGGCTACGTCGCCACCCCCGCCTACCTCGCCGCCAAGCGGCGCGGCGTGCCCATCGTGGTGCACGAGGCCAACCCCAGGCCGGGCCTGGCCAACCGGCTCGGCGCCAAGCTCACCGACCACGTCTTCACCGGCTTCCCCGACGCCGCGATCCCCAGGGCCGAGTTCATCGGCACCCCGCTGCGCCGCGAGATCGTCGAGCTGGACCGGCTCTCCATGGGCGACAAGGCCCGCTCCTGGTTCGGGCTGCAGACCGACCGGCCGACGCTGCTGGTGTTCGGCGGTTCCCAGGGCGCCCGGTCGATCAACGAGGCCGCGCTGGCCGCCGCGCCCGCCCTGCGCGCCGTGGGGGTGCAGGTGCTGCACGTGGTCGGCGCCAAGAACACCGTCGAGCACGAGCCGCCCCCCGGCGACCCGCAGTACGTCCTGCTGCCGTACCTCGACCGGATGGACGTCGCCTACGCCGCCGCCGACGTGGCGCTGTGCCGCGGCGGCGCGCTCACCTGCGCCGAGCTGACCGCCGTCGGCCTGCCCGCCGCGTATGTGCCGCTCCCGCACGGGAACGGCGAGCAGCGCATGAACGCCGAGCGCGTCACGGCCGGCGGGGGCGGCATTCTGGTGGACGACGCCGAGCTGTCATCTGATTGGATCATTGATCACGTTCTGCCCCTCCTCCACGACCCCGAACGGGTGGCCGTCATGTCTGAGGCCGCCTCGGCGCTGGGGACGAAGGACGCGGACATCACGCTAGCCAGGAAAGTGTTGGAGATAGTCCGATGAGTCTCGTCAAGCTGGTCGATCCCGTCGCCGCCGAACATCTGGGCAGGGTCCACTTCATCGGCATCGGCGGGTCGGGCATGTCCGGCATCGCGCGCATCCTTCTCAAGCGCGGGGTGAGGGTGTCCGGGAGCGACGCCCGCAGCAGCGACCTGGTCACCGAACTGCGCGAGCTGGGCGCCACCGTCCACATCGGCCATGCCGCCTCCCACATCAAGGAGGTCGACACCGTGGTCGTCTCCACCGCCATCCGCGACTCCAACCCGGAGCTGGGCGAGGCGCTCAAGCAGCGGCTGCGGGTCATCCCGCGGGCCGCGGCGCTCGCGTCCGTGATGTCCGGCCGCACCGGCGTGGCCATCGCGGGCACCCACGGCAAGACCACCACGACCTCGATGCTCACCGTCGCCCTGCAGAAGTGCGGCGCCGACCCTTCCTACTGCGTGGGCGGCCAGCTCGTCACCACCGGGCTGGGCGCCGACGAGGGCTCCGGGCGGGTGTTCGTGGCCGAGGCCGACGAGAGCGACGGCTCCTTCCTCATGCTGGCCCCGGAGATCGCCGTGGTCACCAACGTGGAGGCCGACCACCTCGACAACTACGGCGACCCGCGGGCCGTGCACGACAGCTTCGCCCGGTTCGTCGACCGGGTCGGCGAGCTTCTCATCACCTGCGCCGACGACCCGGGCGCGGCCGAGGTGGCCGAGGTGGCGCGCGCCCGCGGCAGGCGGGTGGTCACGTACGGCGCCGAGGGCGACTACCGGGTCACCGGGGTCAGGCCCGACGGGTTCGGCACCGTCTTCACGGTCGAAGGGCCCGGCGCGAGCAAGGGAGAGGTCCGGCTGGCCGTTCCCGGGGCCCACAACGCGCTCAACGCCACCGCGGTGATCGCCGTGGCCGACGAGCTGGGGCTGCCGTTCGAGGACATCAGGGACGGGCTGGCGGCCTTCACCGGGGCCAAGCGGCGCTTCGAGGCCAAGGGGGAGGCCGGCGGGGTCGTGGTGTTCGACAGCTACGCCCACCATCCGACCGAGCTGGCCGCCGACCTGCGCGCGGCGCGCGACGTGGTCGCCTCCTACTCCGGCGACGGCCGGGTCATCGCGATCTTCCAGCCGCACCTCTACTCGCGCACCCGGTTCTTCGCCGACGAGTTCGGCGCGGCGCTCGGGCTGGCCGACGAGGCGATCGTGCTGGACGTGTACGGGGCCCGCGAGGACCCCGAGCCCGGCGTGTCCGGGGCCATGGTGGCGGGCCGGGTGCCGCTGCCCGCCGAGCGCGTGGCGTACGTCCCCGACCGCGCGACGGTGCCCGATCTCGTCGCGGGCCGGGCCAGACCGGGCGACCTGGTGCTCACCATGGGCGCGGGCGACGTGACCGATCTGGGGCCGCGGATCGTCGCCGCGCTGTCACGCTGAGCCGGGGGTGCGGTGACCGCTCGCAAGATCTTCCTGGTGCTGCTCACCGCCGGCGTCGTGGGCACGGCGGCATGGCTGGTGTTCTCGTCGCCGGTACTCGGTGTCCGAAATGTGGAGATCGTGGGAAATGTCACACTGACCCCCGACGCGATCAGGAAGGTCGCGGCCGTGCCGGAGCTGCACCCCCTGGCCACCGTCGACCTGGCCCAGGTCGAGGGCCGGGTGCGCGGCATCCGCCAGGTCGCCTCCGCCAAGGTCGACCGCGTCTGGCCCGCCACGCTCCGGATCGAGGTCGTCGAGCGGGAGCCGGTCGCGCAGATCCAGGCCGGCGGCAAGGTCGCCGTGATCGACGGCACCGGGGCGGTCATCGAGGTGCGCGACGTGGCGCCGCCCATGCTGCCGGTGCTGCAGGTGGCCAGACCGGCCGCCGGCGACCCGGCCACCATGGCGGCGCTCGGCGTGGTCCGCGACCTGCCCTCCAGCCTGGCCGGCCGGGTCCGCAGAGTCAGCGCCACGACGGGGGAGGACGTCACGCTGGGCCTGTCCGACGGCCGCACGGTCATCTGGGGGGGCCTCGACCGTCCCGAGGCCAAGGCGCGCATCCTGCAGAGCCTCCTGAAGCGCGAGGCCGAGGTGTACGACGTGAGCTCTCCGGACGTGGTGACCCTCAAGTGATCCATTTCCGGATAAGACCCCGCGAAGTATCGCGCGTACCCGGGAAAGAGGGCGACTTCCCGTCCGGCGCGTCGCCGAGCCTGTGCCGGGCAGGCCGCCCGACGTGAGAGCCTGTAGATCGGATAGTGCGGCAAGGAGCGCTCCACCAGGCAAGACGGCGGAGCGAATCGGACAGCCCGCGACACGCCGGACGCGCTTGCGGCGCGGTTAGTTGACCCGCCCGGAGCGTAACTCCTACTGTCCGTATCAATCCTCAGGTTGACATAAATCTAAATCTCAACTTGAGGTTGAGAGTTACCCGAACTGACAAGACGCGGAGACAATCCGCACCGAAATGGCAAGTCAACGAGCGGAAAGGCCCCTCGTCGTGGCAGCACCGCAGAACTACCTCGCGGTCATCAAGGTCGTCGGCATCGGCGGCGGCGGAGTCAACGCCGTCAACCGGATGATCGAGGAGGGACTCAAGGGCGTCGAGTTCATCGCGATAAACACCGACGCCCAGGCGCTGCTGATGAGTGACGCCGACGTCAAACTGGACGTGGGCCGCGAGCTCACGCGCGGACTCGGCGCGGGGGCCAACCCCGACGTCGGCCGCAAGGCCGCCGAAGACCACCGTGAGGAGATCGAGGAGGTCCTCAAGGGGGCCGACATGGTCTTCGTCACGGCCGGGGAAGGCGGCGGCACCGGCACGGGCGGCGCGCCCGTCGTGGCCAACATCGCCCGCTCCCTGGGCGCCCTGACCATAGGCGTGGTCACCCGGCCTTTCAGCTTCGAGGGCCGCCGCCGGGCCATGCAGGCCGAGGCCGGCATCGAGACGCTGCGCGACGAGGTCGACACCCTCATCGTGATCCCCAACGACCGGCTGCTGTCGATCTCCGACCGGCAGGTCAGCGTGCTCGACGCCTTCAAGGCCGCCGACCAGGTGCTGCTCTCCGGTGTGCAGGGCATCACCGACCTGATCACCACGCCCGGTCTGATCAACCTCGACTTCGCCGACGTGAAGTCCGTCATGTCCGGCGCCGGCTCGGCGCTCATGGGCATCGGCCACGCGCGCGGCGACGACCGCTCGGTGGCGGCCGCCGAGATGGCGGTTTCCAGCCCGCTGCTGGAGGCCAGCATCGACGGCGCCCACGGCGTGCTGCTGTCGATCGCGGGCGGCTCCGACCTCGGCCTGTTCGAGATCAACGAGGCGGCGCAGCTCGTGTCCATGGCGGCCGCGCCCGACGCCAACATCATCTTCGGTACGGTCATCGACGACGCGCTGGGCGACGAGGTGCGGGTCACCGTGATCGCCGCCGGCTTCGACGACGTGCCGCAGAACGACAAGCAGCCGCCGCGCCCGCAGGCGCGGCCCGCCGCCTCCAGCGTGCCGCCGTCGGGACTGCGCTCCAGCGCGCCGACTCCGCCCAGGCCGGAGCCCGCGCGCCCGGAGCCGCGCGCCGACTTCCGCCAGGAGGCCCGTACGGACTTCCGCCAGGAGCCGCGCGCCGACTTCCGCCAGGAGGCCCGTCCCGAGCCGCGCACCGACTTCCGGCCCGAGCCCCGTACGGAGCCGCGCCCGGAGGCGTCGCGCCCCGAGCCGAACCCGGAGCCCCGGCCCGAGCCGGTCCGCCCCGCGGAGCCCGCCCAGGAGCCCGCGCCGGCCGCCACCGTCTCCTCCGCCGACGGGACGCCCGCCGACGGGCCCACCGGCCCGGTGTCCATCCCGCGCCCCACTCCGGAGCCCGCTAACCCGCCCACGCCCATCACCTCCCGCATGTCGGAGCCCGGCAAACGTCGTCCGGTGGTCTTCGAGGAGCAGGAGGAGGAACTGGACGTCCCGGACTTCCTCAAG
Source organism: Nonomuraea sp. CA-218870 (assembly GCF_050936535.1). NCBI lineage: Bacteria > Bacillati > Actinomycetota > Actinomycetes > Streptosporangiales > Streptosporangiaceae > Nonomuraea > Nonomuraea sp. CA-218870. The sequence continues at coordinate 3,459,591 of NZ_JBNJMN010000001.1, forward strand.
TAGGTCCCACCCGGCCGGCAGGTCCCCCCGGTAGGCAGGTCCCCCCGGCAAGCAGGCCACACCCGACCGCCGCTCCCTCCGTCCACGCGCCTCCGGCGCGGTGCGGGGAGCGGCGCCGCCATGCCGGGCCCTGTCCGGAGCCTGCTTCCAGGCCCTCCGGCAACGTGCGCGGCCGTTCCACACCAGCACGCCCACTCCGGGAGCGGCACGTACGGGGTGAGGCGGCCGGTCCGTGGACCGGCCCTACGCGCCGGAAGATCGACAGGGGCGCGTCGTGGTGCCCTGCCGTGGAGGAAGGGCGTGTCCCACGATGAAGGAAAGGGCGCGTCCACGGCTCCGGCGCCGGGCGCGGGAGGAGAATGAGTTGACGGGAGGGAGAGGCGTGCGGAAGGACGAGATCGCCTCGCGCCTGGCCGAGGTCGACGCGCGGATCGCCGAGGCGTGCCGGGCGGCGGGGCGCGGCCGGGACGAGGTGAGCCTGATCGCGGTGACCAAGACGTACCCGGCCGACGACGTGCGGATCCTGGCCGGACTAGGCGTGCGCGACGTGGGGGAGAACCGCGACCAGGAGGCCGCGCCGAAGGCCCGCGAGTGCGCCGGCCTGCCACTGACCTGGCACTTCGTCGGCCAGTTGCAGACCAACAAGGTCCGCTCGGTCACAGGGTACGCCGACGTGATCCACTCGGTGGACCGGTCCCGGCTGGCCGAGGCCGTCAGCAAGGAGGCCGTCAAGCAGGGCAGGGAGATCGTCTGCCTGGTGCAGGTGGCGCTGGACGACGACCCGGGGCGGGGCGGCGCCGTCCTGGCCGACGTGCCGGCGCTCGCCGACCTGATCGCCGGGGCCCCCGGCCTGCGGCTCGGCGGGGTCATGGCGGTCGCGCCGCTCGGCGAGGACCCGGCCAAGGCGTTCGCGAGGCTGCGGGATGTCGCGGTGGCCGTACAGGAGAGGCACCCGCGTGCCACGATGATTTCGGCGGGGATGAGCGACGATCTGGCCGAGGCCATCGCGCACGGCGCGACACACGTGCGGGTCGGTACGGCGTTGCTCGGTCGTCGGAAGCTCTTCGTCAGGTAATGTCCCCTCAAGTGGGTCTTCAGGACCATGACTGGTAGAGGTCGATCAGCGGTGAGTTCCAGGGGGGTGCGGCTACCGCCTCGGACCCGGCGACAGGCCCGAGCGAGTGCGACCATGAGCGGGAGGACGACGTAGCGATGGCCGGCGCGATGCGCAAGATGGCGGTCTACCTCGGTCTCGTGGAGGACGACCGCTACGAGAGGTACGAGACCTACCCTGACGACTACCCGTACGAGGACGAGGTGCAGCGCGCCGGCGACGACCGGCCCGTACCTGTCCAGGACCGGGACGAGGACGCCGATCCGTCCGTCCCCGCGCCGCGGCCCGCCACCACCGTCTTGGAACGTCGCACCACCGACCTGGCCCGGATCACGACTCTGCACCCCCGCACGTACAATGAGGCCCGAACCATCGGCGAGCACTTCCGTGACGGCACCCCCGTCATCATGAATCTGACCGAGATGGTCGACAGCGACGCAAAACGGCTCGTCGATTTCGCGGCAGGTCTGGTCTTTGGCCTACATGGCAGCATTGAACGTGTTACCAACAAGGTGTTCCTGTTGTCCCCTGCCAATGTCGAGGTGACCGCCGAGGACAAGGCTCGAATCGCGGAACGCGGGTTCTTCAACCAGAGTTAGAGTCTCTGTATGTCAGTCGGACTCAACCAGGTCTCACCGAGACCCGGGGAGCACAGCAGGAGTGGAGGCGCGGCCGGACCGTGGGGATAGTCAGCCAGATCTTGGTCGTAGTCCTGTCTCTCTACATGTTGCTTCTCATCCTCAGGATGATCTTCGAGATGGTTCAGGCGTTCGCCCGCTCGTGGCGGCCCGCGGGGGTCGTGCTCGTGCTGGCGGAGGCCACGTACACCGCCACAGACCCGCCTCTGAAGTTCCTCCGCCGTTTCATTCCCCCGCTCCGGTTGGGTACGGTGGCCTTTGACCTGAGCTTCACAGTCCTCTTCATCATCGTGGTGATCTTGCTCAACATCGCGAGATCGCTCGGTCCGTGACGAGGTCTGCGGGGCACCGGTCATGATCCAACTCGTGTCCGCGCTGAAGTGATTCGGGTCACTGTCCCTCCGGCCAGACGCCAAGCGCGCCAAGGAGACCAAAATGCCGCTTACGCCCGCTGATGTGCGGAACAAGCAGTTCAGTACCACCCGGCTCCGACCGGGCTACGACGAGGAAGAGGTCGACGCCTTCCTTGACGAGGTCGAGGCTGAGCTTGACCGCTTGATCCAAGAGAACGAAGAGCTGCGTGCCAAGCTTTCCGAGTGCATGCGTGGCAAGGTGCCCGGTGGCATGAACATGCCCATGGCCTCCGCGCCCGTGCAGGAGCAGCCGAAGCCCGAGATGATGGCGCCGCAGCCGGAGCCCATGCGGGCGCCCGAGCCGCCGCAGCACCCGCAGCCCGTCCCCGTGGGCATGAACATGCCGCCCGCCGAAGACAACATGGACACCGCGGCCCGCGTGCTCGCCCTGGCCCAGCAGACGGCCGACCAGGCCATCGCGGACGCCCGCCGGGAGGCGGACGAGACCGTGACCCGGGCCCGCCGCGAGGCCGACGAGATCCTGACCAAGGCTCGCCGCCAGGCCGAGCAGGTCATCGGCGACGCCCGCGCCCGCGCCGAGACGCTCGAGCGCGACGCCCAGGAGCGGCACCGCCAGGCGATGGGCTCCCTCGTCCAGACCCGTGACGAGCTCGAGCGCAAGGTCGAGGAGCTGCGCAGCTTCGAGCGCGAGTACCGCAGCCGGCTCAAGCTCTACCTGGAGAACCAGCTCGCCGAGCTCAACGTCTCGGCGGAGGGCAGCGGCGGGTTCCCGGTCATGTCGGGCGGCCCCGGCGGCGCGCCGGCCATGCACGGCGTGCCCCAGGGTGGTCAGCAGCCTCTGCCCGGCGGCCCCAACCCGTTCGGCGGCGAGGCTCCGCAGGGCGTCTTCCCCGGCGGTGACGGACCCCACAACGAGCGCCGGTAAGGTAACGGGCCAAGGACCCGTCACTCGAAAGAGCCCCTAGTGATCCTTATCAGTGCTGGTTTGGTGCTCGCGGCAGTGATCCTGCTGATCGCGGGCTTCGTACTGGCGAAGCCGTTCCTGATCATGTGGTCCATCGTGGTCAGCGTGCTGTCCGCGCTGTTCCTCGTGATCGGAGCGCTGCTGCGGCGTCACGAGCTGTTCCCCGGCGGCGGGCAGGCCGCCGTGCCGGTGACCCCTCCTCCGGCAGGGCTCGTGCCTCCCGGCGTGCCGCCGTACCCCCGGACCGGTCCCATGGGGGCGCAGCCGTCGCCCCGTCCGCATCCCTACCAGCGGACGGCGACCATGCCGTCGCCCGCGCCCGGCGTCCGCATGCCGCACCGGCCCGCCGCCGGAGGTGTCTCCCCCGACGCGATCGTGCTGGTGATCCCCGGGCGCAAGCGGTACCACGTCCAGGGCTGCCGCCAACTGGCCGGGCGGGATCACGAGGAACTCACCCACGAAGAGGCACGCGAGGAAGGCTTCACGGCCTGCACCGCCTGCCTGCCCGACGCCGCGCTCGGCGGGCGGCAACTGCCTCCCGTCGACGACGCAGAGCCCGCCGTCCCCGCCGAGAACCTGGCTGAGCCCTCCGAGCCGACCCGTGACCTCCGGCCGCCGGTCGTCCAGCCGAAGCCCGCCGCCGGGGCTTCCACCCCCGGTCCGGAGCCTGCCGCCTCGCCCGCCGCCTCGCCTGCCGAAGCAGGCTGGTTCGGCCGCACCGCCGAGTCGGCGCCCGGCCGGGGCGAAGGCGCTTCGCCGCCCTCGGCCCAGGGCGAGCCGCCCACGCCGGATCAGGACGCGCCCGACCCCAGGACTTCCCGCCCCGCCCAGGACCGAGGCCGCCCGTCCGGGACCCGTCCGTCTGAGAGCCGCTTGTCTGAAGGGCGTCCGTCCGAGGGGCGTCCGTCCGAAGGCCGCTCGCCCGAGGGGCGCTCCCAGGAGCAGGGCAGGCGCCCGTACGCCTCGTCGACGGACGAGCCGGACCTCGACTCCGGCCCCGACACCCGCCCGCAGCCGCGCGTGACCGCCGACGGCACGCCGGTGCCGCAGCGCCCCGCCTCGCCGGAGCGCGACGGCGATCCTGGGGCGAGCGACCGCCCGGCTCCCCGGGCAGGCTCCGCCGCTGGTGAGCGAGCCGCTGAGGGAGAACGTCCCGGTACGGAGTCCTCCGGCGCGGGCGGTGCCTCACCCGCGAAGGGCGGCCGGACCACGCCCCGTGGAGACGATCCCGCGCCCGGAGCGCCCCCTGCGGCGGGCTCTTCGAGCGGAGACCAGGCAACAGCCCATGACCGCAAGGCCGGCGGTGCTTCCCCCGCGGCGGACACCGGGGAAGACCGGAGCGCGTCGCGCGAAGGCAAGCCAGGAGGCGGTTCCACACCCGCGTCGGCCCCCGGCACAGGCGGCACGTCGCGTGACGTCAAGTCCGGTGGCGGTTCCCCGTCCACGACGGCCTCTGGCCAAGGTGACGCCAAGACGGAGGATGACCCGTCCTCTGCGCCGGCTTCCGGCAAGGGTGACGCCCAGGCCGGCGGCGGGTCTTCACCAACGGCGGCTTCCTCTTCGGAGGAGCCTGAGGCGGAGACGACCGTCAGGACGCGTTCCCTCTTCGAGCCCGCCTCACCCGCCGGGGCGCGGCGGCCACCGTCGTCCGCCGAGGCGCGAGGACCGCTGCCGCAGGGCGCCGCTCCGCGAGACCCCCGTCCTTCCGGGAGCGGCAAGACCGGTCGTACGAGCGAGGCTGGTGACGGCTCGGACACCGACGCGGGAGACCGCGAGCCCGGCGAGACACCTGCCCGGACGAACGGCGGCACCACGGAGGCGCGACGGTCGGCCACGGTCAAGGTCATCGTCGGCACCCGCCGCTACCACAGCACCGCCTGCCCCCTGATCAAGGGCGCTGGAGACGCGGGTGTGGAGACCATGACCCGCCACCAGGCGGAGGCCGCGGGCCTGACCGCCTGCTCCGTCTGCCAGCACGACCGCGAGACCGTCAGCTGATCACCCGCAGGATCGCCCATGCCGGGTCTCCGGGTGTGAGTGCTTCGCCCTGCGCGATCGGGCTGTGGGCCGGTGGGGCGGAGGCGGCAGGATGGGGCGATGAGGATCACCAAGTACGGTCACTTCGACGCCGACCGGCTGCGGGGACGTCCGGACCTGCCTGTCTACACCTGCCCGGGGGTGGCGCGGCGGCTAGAGGACCTGGGGGACCGGGTGCGGGTGGTCGAGAACGGGGACGTGCTGGACGTGGCCGGGTTCCGGGTGACGGTCGTGGGGGAGAAGCACCATGTCAGTCACCCCGACGTGCCGCCGGTCGACAACGTGGGTTTCCTGGTCGACGGTGAGGTGTTCCATCCGGGCGACGCGCTGACGGTGGTGGAGGTGGCGACGCTGCTGGCGCCGGGGCAGGCGCCGTGGATGACGGTGCCCGATCTGATCCGCTACCTGCGGGCGGTGCGGCCGCGCCGCGCGTACGCGATCCATGACGGGCTGCTCAACCAGTGGGGGCTCAAGGTCCTCGACGGCGTGCTGGACAGCGAGGGGGAGCGGCTCGGCGCCGAGTTCCGGCGCCTGCCGGTGGGCGGCTCGGCCGAGGTGTGACCGGCTCGGCGGCAGGCCGGCGCCGTCCGGGAAAGTCCCAGCAGAACGTCCATACCGCCCGCCTGGGAAAGGTCCCCAGCGGGACGTCCAGGTCGCCCGCCCGGAAAGCCCAGCGGACGTCCAGGTCGCCCGCCCGGAAAGCCGGCGGACGTCCAGGGCGCGCGTTCGGGGGGATTCCAGCCGGCTGTCCGGAGCTGATCCGGGACGGGGCACGACCGGGTGCCCCGTCCCGGGTGATCCGGAACGGGGCACGACCGGGGCGGGGTCAGGCGCGGCGGAGCTGGAAGGTGAGGCCGAGGTCGGCGTCGGCGTGCTCGGGCAGGCCGGGCTCCTCGCCTTCCGTGACCGACGTCGCCAGCACCTCGTCGGCGACCGTCCGGCCGCCCGCGCGCAGCGCCTCGGCCAGGTCGGCGTTGGACGAGCGCCACCACAGGCCGATCCGGTCGGTGATCGACAGGCCGGTGGCCTTGCGGGCCTCCTGCACCAGGCGGATCACCTCGCGCAGCAGCCCGGCGCGGCGCAGCTCGTCGTCGAGCTCCAGGTCGAGCGCCACCGTCTCGCCGGTGCCGGTGTCGAAGGCGCCGGTCTCCACCGCCCAGCCGGAGCGCGGCTGCTCGGTGACGATGACCTCGTCCGGGCCGAGCGACACCTCGCCCAGCTCGCCCGCGGGCAGGGTCACGGCCGCGCCCGACCGGAGCGTGCGCGCCACCGACGCGGGGTCGGCCGCGCCGACCGCCGCCGCCACGAGCTTCGTCTGGGAGCCGAACCGCTTGCCCAGCGCCCGGAAGTTCGGCTTGACCGTGTACGAGACGAGATCGGCGCTGAAGCCCGACATGTCCTCCAGGGTCTGGACGTTCAGCTCGTCCGCGATCAGGTCGCGCAGCTCGCCCGGCAGCGCCGGCCACCCGTGCGCCCCCACCAGCGCGCGGCGCAGCGGCTGACGGGTCTTCACGCCGGAGGAGGCGCGGGCCGAGCGGCCCAGCTCCACCAGCCGCCGCACCAGCGCCATCCGCTCCGACAGCGCCGGGTCGAGCAGGTCCTCGCGCACCTGCGGCCAGGCGGTCAGGTGGACCGAGGACGGCTGCCCGTCGGCGCGCAGGACGTCCCACAGGTAGTCGGTGACGAACGGGGTGATCGGCGACATCAGCCGGGTCACCGTCTCCAGGCACTCGTACAGGGTGGCGAACGCCTCCCGCGACCCCTGCCAGAACCGGCGGCGCGAGCGGCGCACGTACCAGTTGGACAGGTCGTCGAGGAAGTCGGCCAGCCTGCGCCCGGCCCGCTGCGTGTCGTAGACGTCCAGCGCGGCCGTCACCTCGGCGACCGTGCGGTGCAGCTCGGCCAGCGCCCACCGGTCCAGCAGCGGCCGCTCGGCCGCGGGCGGCGCCGACGCGAGATCGGCCGCCGACCACCCCTCGGCGTTGGCGTACAGGGTGAAGAAGGAAGCGGTGTTCCAGTAGGTCAGCAGGACCTTGCGGACGATCTCCTCCAGCGCGCCGTGGCCCACCCGGCGGGCCGACCAGGGCGAGCCCGCGCAGGCCATGAACCAGCGCAGCGCGTCGGCGCCGTGCTGGTCCATCAGCGGCATCGGCTCCAGCACGTTGCCCAGGTGCTTGCTCATCTTGCGGCCGTCCTCGGCCAGGATCAGCCCGAGGCAGAGCACGTTCTCGTACGAGGACTGCCCGAACACGAGCGTGCCCACGGCCATCAGCGAGTAGAACCAGCCGCGCGTCTGGTCGGTCGCCTCACAGATGAACTGCGCCGGGTAGACGCCCTCGGGCTTGCCCGCCTCGCCCCACTGGGCGAACGGCATCGAGCCCGAGTCGTACCAGGCGTCGATCACGTCGGGCACCCGGCGCGCCTCGGCCGAGCACGTCGGGCACGGGAAGGCCACGTCGTCGACGAACGGCCGGTGCGGGTCGAGCGAGGACAGCTCCTGACCGGCCAGCCGGCCGAGCTCCGCCAGCGAGCCCACGCAGGTCACGTGGGACTCGTCGGCCGAGCAGACCCAGAGCGGCAGCGGCGTCCCCCAGTAGCGGGAGCGCGACAGCGACCAGTCGACGTTGTTGCGCAGCCACTCGCCGTAGCGGCCCCACTTGATCGTGTCGGGGAACCAGTTGGTCCTGGCGTTCTCCTCCAGCATCTGGTCCTTGACCGCGGTGGTGCGGATGTACCACGACGGCAGCGCGTAGTAGAGCAGCGGCGTGTGGCAGCGCCAGCAGTGGGGGTAGCTGTGGTCGAAGTGGCCGCCGCGGAACAGCAGCCCGCGCTCGCGCAGGTCGTCGGTGAGCCGCTCGTCGGCGTCCTTGAAGAACACCCCGCCCACCATCGGCACGTCGTCCAGGAAGCGCCCGTCGGGGCCGATCGGGTTGACCACCGGCATCGCGTACTTCTTGATCACGGCCATGTCGTCGGCGCCGAACGCGGGCGCCTGGTGGACCAGGCCGGTGCCGTCCTCGACGGTCACGTAGTCGCCGAGCACCACGTAGTGGGCGCCGGGGATGTCGACCAGCTCGAACGGGCGCTCGTAGGCGGTGTGCTCCAGCTCGCGGCCGGTCAGGCGGGCGACCTCGGTGACGTCGTCGCCGAGCACGGTGGTCAGCAGCGGCTCGGCCACCACCAGCACCTCGCCGCCCGCGGTGCGCGCGGCGACGTACGTCACGTCCGGGTGGACCGCCACGGCGGTGTTGGACACCAGCGTCCACGGCGTGGTCGTCCAGATGAGCAGCTTGGCGCCGAGCTCGGCCAGCGGCCCGGAGGTCACCGGCATGCGGACGAACACCGACGGGCTGGACACGGTCTCGTAGCCGCCCGGCTGGCCCAGCTCGTGGTCGGACAGGCCGGTGCCGCAGCGCGGGCAGTAGGGGGTGATCCGGAAGTCGCGGAACAGCAGCCCCTTGTCGAAGATGACCTTCAGCGACCACCAGACGGCCTCGATGTAGGCCGGGTCCATCGTCCGGTAGGCGGTCGACAGGTCGATCCAGTAGCCCATCCGCTCGGTGAGCTGCTCGAACGCGTCGACGTGCCGCAGCACGGACTCACGGCAGCGGGCGTTGAACTCGGCGATGCCGTAGGACTCGATGTCGCGCTTGCCGGAAAGACCCAGCTCCTTCTCCACGCCGACCTCGACGGGCAGGCCGTGGCAGTCCCAGCCGGCCTTGCGCGGCACGCTGTAGCCGCGCATCGACTTGTAGCGGGGGAAGATGTCCTTGAAGACGCGGGCCTCGACGTGATGGACCCCGGGCAGGCCGTTGGCGGTGGGCGGACCCTCGTAGAACACCCACGGCGGGTTGCCCTCGTTCTGCTGGACGGAACGCTCGAAGATCTTCCCGTCGCGCCAGCGGTCCAGGACCTCACGCTCAAGCGCGGGCAGGTCGACCTGCGCGGGAAGGGAGCGGAACGATGGCGAAGACATGTCGGGCGGGACCTCCACGCGTCCATTGAGACAGACAGGTTGCGTGAAGGGACGAAGCCGAGACCGGCCCCGCGGTACCACCCTTCTTGGCCTCGCGGCTGGCGAGACCCTCTTCGTTTCGATCTGCTGCCGGGTCTAGTGAGCTCGGTCGAGCCGTTCTTCCGGCGGCTCCGGGGTGATGCCCCTCACCAGGAGGGCCCCATCTACGCCTTGCAGGTTCACACCATAACGCAGAGCGGGCACTGAAGCTTCCATGTTTTACGGCGCCTGCCTCGGCAAGGGGGAGAAGCTCTGCAAGCGTCAAATTTGTGGGAATGGAGTCGCCTGCGCAGGAGTTGGAAGCGCGTGGCGGGATAGTACGGGAGGGGTAATCCATCCGGCGGGTCGTTCGCCGTTCCGTCATCCGGAACCTAAGCTGCCCGCACCATCCCACGGCCCTGATCAGCCCGAGATCGGCCTTGCCCAAGGAGCATGGAGGCAGCCATGGCGGCAGTCACGCAGACCGCGACCCCGTCGATGTGGTCGGAAGAAGAGCTGGCCGAGGTACGCGGCAATCTGAAGACCGAGATCGACGAGCTCAACGCCGACATCCTGCGCCACGAGAGCGAGATCGCCTCGGGTGACGTCACCCAGGGCGCCGGCGACGATACCGCGGACGCGGGCGCCAAGACGTATGAGCGGGAACGCGAGATCGCCCTTACCCTGAATGCACGCGACCTGGTCGCGCAGAACGAACGAGCGATCGCCAGGATCGACGCAGGGACCTATGGAGTGTGCGAATCGTGCCACAAGCCGATCGGCAAGGAACGCCTTCAGGCGTTCCCTCGGGCGACGCTGTGCGTGACGTGCAAGCAGAGGGAGGAGCGCCGGTAGCGGCGGGAGGGCGGCGGGGCCGCGTCCTCGCCGTCCTCGCCTCCCTCGCGGCCTTCATCTACGTGGCCGACCTCGTCACCAAGACCGTGGCGCTGGAGGCGCTGGAGGGTGAGCCGCCGCTGGTGGTGATCCCCGGCGTCCTCCAGTTCAGGTTGATCTTCAATTCCGGCGCCGCCTTCAGCATCGGCACCGGGATGACGTTCATCTTCACCCTGATCGCCGCCGGCGTGGTGGCCGCCATCATCAGGACGGCCCGCAACCTGGCCAGCATGCCGTGGGCGATCACACTGGGGCTGCTGCTGGGCGGCGCGCTGGGCAACCTCACCGACCGGCTGCTGCGCTACCCGTCCGGATTCGGCCGGCCGACCCAGCTGCAGGGGCACGTGGTCGACTTCGTCGAGGTGCTGCCGGGCAACTTCCCGGTCATCGACTATTTCCCGGTGTTCAACGTGGCCGACTCGGCCATCGTATGCGGCGGGGTGCTGGCGGTGATCCTGGCCTGGCGCGGTTACCAGATCGACGGAACGAGGGAGGGCAAGAGTGGCCGAGCAGCGTAGCCTGCCCGTGCCCGACGGGCTGGAGGGCGAGCGGCTGGACGCCGCGCTCTCCCGGCTGTTCGGATTCTCGCGCACCCGCGCGGCCGAGCTGATCGCCGCCGGCGAGGTGCTGCTCGACGGCGGCCGGCCGGCCAAGTCCGACCGGGTGCGGGCCGGGGCGTGGCTGGACGTGACGCTCCCGCCGCCGGTCACCACGCCGATGCCGGTCGCCGAGCCGGTGCCCGGCATGCGGGTGATCTACGAGGACGACGACATCCTCGTGGTCGACAAGCCGATCGGGGTGGCCGCCCACCCGACCGTCGGCTGGACCGGCCCCACCGTGATCGGCGGGCTGCTCGGCGCCGGCCACACGGTCGCCACCAGCGGCGCCGCCGAACGGCAGGGCATCGTGCACCGCCTCGACGCCAACACCACGGGCGCGATGGTCGTCGCCAAGAGCGAGCACGCCTACTCCCACCTCAAGCGCGCCTTCAAGGAACGCACCGTGGACAAGCGCTACCACGCGCTCGTGCAGGGCCATCCCGACCCGTTCAGGGGTACGGTCGACGCCCCCATCGACCGCCACCCGGCGGGCGACGGCAAGTTCGCGGTGGTCGCGGGCGGCAAGCCGTCCATCACCCACTACGACACGATCGAGGCGTTCCGGGCGGCGTCGCTGCTCGACATCAAGCTGGAGACCGGCCGCACCCACCAGATCCGGGTCCACATGTCCGCGCTGCGCCATCCGTGCGTGGGAGACCTGCTGTACGGCGCCGACCCGACGCTCGCCGCCCGGCTGGGCGTCACCCGGCAGTGGCTGCACGCCGTCTCGCTCGGCTTCGAGCACCCGGCGACGGGGGAGTGGGTGTCGTTCAGCACCGACTATCCCGAGGACCTGCAGAAGGCGCTCGACCTCGTACGCGCCGAGTCCTGACCGGGCCGTACCCGAGGCCTCGCGGCGGCCCTGAGGCGGCCGCCGTCACCTCCGGGCGGGCCCGCGCCGGTGGGCCTGGGCTCCGCCACCGCCGCCGTTGTTCGACGGCTCCACCTGGCCGGGCGCGTCCCGACTCGGCCGCCCGGTCGGCTTCCTGCCGGCCGGGCGCGTGGGTTCGGCCGAGGGGGTGTCCTTCTTCCTGGGCGTGCCGCGGTCGTCCCGTTCGGCGGGACGGCGGCCCTGAGGCGTCTCCCGGCCTCGCTGGACGGACTTGTACGTGGCGGGCGGCGTGCTGTCGCGGCGGACGCCGGACCGGGCGGGCGGATCGGCGGGATCGCCGCCCCGGCGCTCGGACCCCTTCTTGGCAGGCGGGTCCGACACCTTCGCGGTCTTCTCCGGGGTGTGCACCACGGCCGGAGGGCGGGCCGGCGGGCTCGTCGACTCGACGGGCCGGTGCGACCACCAGGCCGCGCCACCCGTCACCACGGCCGTGACCAGCGCGCCGACGCCCAGGGCGAGCAGCGGCTGCCTGCGCCTGGCGGAGGCGACCCGCACCGCCGCCGGGGCGACCACCGCCTCCGTCCCGCCGGAGCCGGTCACCTCCGGGAGCGGCACCGGCCCGGTCGGCTCAGGCCCGATGCCCCTGATGATCGCGGCCAGGCGCTGACCGGTCTCCTCCGCCGTCATCCGCTGGGCCGGGTTCTTCCTCAGCAGCCCCAGCAGCACCGGCGCCAGCACCCCCGCCCGGCTGAGCGGGGCGGGCTCGGCGTGCATGACCGCGCCGAGAGTGGCCAGCGCGTTCGCCCGGTGGAAGGGCGAATGCCCCTCGACCGCCACGTACAGGGTCACGCCCAGCGACCACAGGTCCGAGGCGGCCTCGGCGGCGCCGCCCGCCGCCCGTTCCGGCGCCATGAAGGCCGGGGTGCCGATCAGTATCCCGGTCCTGGTGACCGGGGCCTCGTCCTCGGTGGTGGCGATCCCGAAGTCGGTCAGCACCGCCCTGCCGTCCTCTGTCAGCAGCACGTTGTCCGGCTTGACGTCCCGGTGCAGCACCCCGGCCGCGTGCGCCGCGCGCAGCGCCTCCAGCAGCTGCAGCCCTATCCTCGCGGCCTCGACCGGCCGCATCGGCCCGTCGTCGCGGACCAGCTCGCCCAGCGTCCGTGACCGGACGAGCTGCATCACGATCCACGGGTGCCCGTGCTCCTCCACCACGTCGTACACGGTGGCCACGCCCGGGTGCGCGACCCGGCCGGCCGCGCGCGCCTCGCGGAAGGTCCGCACGGTGAACACGTCGCGTTCAGGTCCGGAGAGATCCGAGGGCGGCAGGACCTCCTTGACGGCCACGTCCCTGCCCAGGACCTCGTCATGCGCCTGCCAGACCGTGCCCATGCCGCCACGGCCGATCGTCCGCACCAGCCGGTAACGGCCCCCAACAATCCCCGCAGAATCGGACATGTGGGGCCGCCTACCCCAGAAAGGCGCGAGCAACCGCTGTCACGGCGGCGGCTGCCGCCAGGACGACCAGAAACGGGGCACGCAGCAGCAACGCGACGACGGCGGCGCCCAGACCGGCGGCGCGGGCCAGGTCGAACGCGAGCGCGCCGTCGTGCGTGAACATCTGCACCCCGATGAGCGCGGCCAGCAGAGCCACCGGCACGAGCTCGGCGAAACGGCTCACCACCGGGTGGTCGAGCACCCGGCGCGGCGCGGCCAGCCCGGACAGCTTGAGCGCGTAGCAGCCCAGGCACACCGCGGCGATCGCCCACCACAGCCCGGTCACCGCAGCATCACCACCAGCACCGCCACGGCCGCCAGCAGCACCGGCACGCCCGGCGGGAAGAACGGGGTGGCCGCCAGGGCGATCGCCATGCCGCCCGCCGCGAGCCAGCGCAGCTCGGCGCTGGCCTTCAGCCGCGGCCACAGGATCGCCAGGAACGTGGCCGGCCCCACCACGTCCAGGCCCAGCATCCCCGGGTCGCCCAGCGCGCTCGTGCCGATCGCCCCCAGCAGCGTGGTCAGGTTCCAGCCCACGTAGACCGCGGCGAACGTGGTGTAGAAGCCCGCCCTGGCCGCCGCGGGGTTCGGCTGGGCCAGGGCGACGGCGGTCGTCTCGTCGATCACCCCTTGGGCCGTGGCCAGCTTGCGCACGCCGCGCACCTGGAGCACGTCGGCCATGCGCAGCCCGTACAGCGTGTTCCTGGCGCCGAGCAGCAGCGCGCCCGAGGCGGCCGCGAGCAGGTCGCCGCCCGCGCCGACCGTGCCGGCGAACGCGAACTGCGAGGCCCCCGTGAACGCCAGCAGGCTCAGCACGCACGCCTGCGGCACGGTGAGCCCGGCCGTGACCGCCGCGGCGCCGAAGGCGACCCCGGACAGCCCGACGGCCAGACCCACACCCAGACCGTCCCGGATGGCGGCGGAACGGAGTGTCGTCTGTTCCATGAGATATGAGGATATGTGCAGGTCAGGGGAGTTTCTTGTACGTTCCTGCGGCCCGTCGGTAGGCGGCGGGCGGAACCCCGACCACCCTTTTGAAGTGCCGGTTCAGATGAGCCTGGTCGGTGAAGCCCACCTGGGCGGCCACGTCCGCGGGCCGCACGCCCGCGCGCAGCAGCCGCCGCGCCTGCCGCACCCGCACCGAGTTCAGGTAGGCGTGCGGCGGCAGCCCCGTCGCCGCCTTGAACGCCCGCAGCAGCGGGAACGGCCGGGCGTCCACCAGCCGCGCCAGGTCGTCCAGCGACGGCGGGTCCGTGAGCCGCTCGTGCAGCACCTCCATCGCCCGCCGCACCGCCCGCCGCCCCTCGGACGACAGCGCCGCCGCCGGGCGCGGCGCCGCGTACCGGGTCAGCAGCCGCGCGAACAGCGTGCGCATCAGCGTCGAGGCCGCCAGGTCGTCGCCGCGCTCCGTCGCCCGGTGCGCGCGCACCACCAGCGCCTCCACCTCCGGCTCCCGCACCACCGGCTCAGGAAAGTGCGGAGTGCCGTACGCCAGGCCCAGCTCGGCCGCCACCTCCCCGACCGCCGCCACCGACGGGTACAGCATCCGGTACGCCCACCCGTCCGCCAGGCCGGCCTGACCCGTGTGCACCGAGTCCGGGTTGACCAGCACCACCTCGCCGGCGCCCGCCCGGCGCAGCTCGCCGCGGTACTCGAACTCCTCGACGCCGTCCAGGACGACCCCGATCGCGTACCCCTCGTGCACGTGGCGGGAGAAGCGGTGGGTGACGTAGCGGGCCTTGAGCAGATCGACATCCGGCACGGCCGGATGCCGCCAGAAGCGGGCCCGCTCCTGCGGCCGACCGCTCACCGCGTCACCCGGAACGTCCGCGCGAACGTCTCGAAGAAGCGCCTGTCACGCTCCCAGCGGGCGCCCCTCGTCTCCCAGTACAGCGCGAACGGGCGGCCCCCGGCGGCGGTGAACCCGCGGTTGATCACATGGATCCGCCCGCCGTCGCGGGTGCGGGTGAACTCCCAGTCGGCTGCCGGGCGGCCCTGGTAGACGAGCGAGCGGATGGCGATCCGCTCGTAGCCGGGGAACTCGCCCCTGGCCAGGATCTCCCGCTCAAGCGCGCGCCAGTGGGCGGCCGGGGTCGGGTGGTCGCCCTCGGGGACGGTCCATTCGATGATCATCATGCCGGGGGTGCCGGGGCCGCTGAAGGTGACGCTGTCGCGCCGCGGGCTCTTCACGGCGCGCCAGCCGCGCGGCATGGCGACGGAGAACCGGCCGGCCGCGTTCCGGTGAACCCGCCAGCCGGCCGGCGTCACGGCCCGGTCCCCCTGTCCTGGGGTGGCGTCCCCGGAGCTTTCCGGCCCTGGGGTCCCATTCCCGGAGGTGCTTTCCGGGGTCACGTCCCCGGGTGTGCCTTCCGGCCTTGGGGTCCCGTCCCCCACGGTGCCTTCGGGGCCGGAGGACGGGTCTCCGGACGTGCCTCCCGGGTCCGGGGACCGGCTGCCCGGCGGCTCGCCGGTCGCGTTCCCGTCCGGCCCTTCGGCGGTCGCCGCGGGGCTCTCCGCCTGAGGCGTCCGCACTCCGGCCCCGAGGGCCGGCCCGTCACCCAGCCGGGGGACGATCAGAACGCCCCCGGCGCCGAGCAGCGCCACCGCGGCCACGGCCGCCACCACGACCCACCGCTTTCCCGCGGGCCGCCCGCCGGGAACCGTCCCGTACCGCCCGGACGCCTCGCCGCCGACCGCCCCTGGAGGGCCGTACGACGGAGAACCCCCACGCGGACCGGCATGGGATCCCGAACCTGCGTACGGACCGGATACAGCCGCGTGCGGTGCCGGGCCGGATGGTACGGCTGTGTGGGGTGCCGGGCCCGCGTGCGGGCTGGACGGTACCGCTCCGTGGGGTGCCGGGCCCGCGTGCGGACCGGATACGGCTGTGTGGGGTGCCGGGCCGGCGGGGCCGTACGGGGGGATCTCCCGGGAGCCTGGGTCGTGCGGGGTGGGGCCGGAGGCGGCGATGTGGAGGAGGCGGGCGGCCTGGCCGGCGGCAAGACGGTCCCCGGGGTCGCGCTGGAGCCAGCCCATGATGACCGGCGTCAGCGCCCCGGCCCGGCGGGGCGGCTCGACCGCGTCGCGGAGCACCGCCGCCACGGTCGCCGCCCACGAGTCGCGCCGGAACGGCGGCGAGCCTTCCACCGCCGCGTACAGGGTCGCCCCCAGCGACCACAGGTCGGACTCGGGCCTGGCCGGCTCGCCGTTCAGCCGTTCGGGCGGCATGTACGCGGGCGTGCCGACGAGGCTCCCCGTCGCCGTCAGCCCCGCCTCGGACTCCATCGTCGCGATGCCGAAGTCCGTCAGCACCACCCGCCCGTCGTCGGCGAGCAGCACGTTCTCCGGTTTGACGTCCCGGTGCAGCACCCCGGTGGCGTGCGCGGCGCGGAGCGCGTCGAGCATCCGCGCGCCGATCTCCGCCGCCCGCCGCACCGGGAGCGGCCCGTCCGCGCGGATGACCTCGGCCAGCGAACGCGAGCGGACGAGCTGCATGACGATCCACGGCCGCCCGTCCTCCTCGACCACGTCGTGGATGACCACCACCGACGGGTGGTCCAGGCGGCCGGCGGCCCTGGCCTCACGGATGGTCCGGCGGTTCAGCTCGGCCCGCTGCCGCTCGCCGACCCCGCTGTAGCGGACCTCCTTGATCGCGACCGTACGGTCGAGCAGCTCGTCGTAGGCGCGCCACACCACGCCCATGCCGCCCTCACCGAGCGGTTCGACGAGGCGGTAGCGGTCGCCGACCTGCCTGTCCACGCGGCGCCGCCTACTGGTCGGGTTCGAAGGTCGCGCAGAACGTCTCGAAGAAGTGGTAGTCCTTCTTCCAGCGGCTCGCCAGGTTGTGCCAGTAGATGGCGTAGCCGCGGCCGTTCTCGGTGATGAATCCCCGGTTGCGCACCCTGGTCTTTCCGGTGTTGGTGTTCCAGGTGAAGTCCCAGTCGGCGGCGGACTTCTGGTAGTCGACCGCCTTGATGTCGATCAGCTGGTAGCCGCCGAAGTTGTACCTGGCCGACTTCTCCTGCTGCTCCCAGTCCTTGACCGGGTCGTCGCCCGGCTTCCTGGCCCGGTCGACCGAGACGAACGCGTTGGAGCCCGCGCCGGGGCCGCGGAAGAAGACCTGTGAGCCCTCGCGCTTGTAGACGTCCCAGCCCTTGGGGAGCCCCATGGTGAAGTCGAGCTCCTTGTCCTTGTACAGCTTCCAGCCCTTGGGCAGGGCGTCGGACTCCTTCGTGGGCGTGGGGGAGGGCGAATCGGACGGGGACTCGCTGGCCGAGGGCGACGGGCTCGGCGACGTCTCGGCGCCGCCGGAGGTCGGCTCGGCCGTCGGCTCCGTGCTCTGCTCGGCGCTCGGCTGGGTGGTCGGCTCGCTCGTGGCGGTGCTGGCCGCGGTGCGGTCGTCGGTGGGCGAGCCGTCGGGCAGGGAGCGCAGCCCGAGGTAGCCGCCCACGCCGGCGACGAGGAGCACGGCGGTCACGGCCGCGATCACGGGCAGCGCCTGGCGCTTGTCGTCGGAGCTCGCATCCCTGGTGGACTCGCCGTCGGGCGATTCCGTAGGGGGGCGGGCGGTCGCGGGGGTGAACAGCGCGCCCGTCTCCGGCGGCGTGGACCTCCCGGACGGACCGGACGGACCGGACGACCCGAAAGACCCGGACGACCCCGACGGGGCGGGCGGCGTCTCGGGACGCGGCGCGGGCTCGGGCGCGGGCCGCGGGGCCTGACGCGGCGGGGGCACCTGCCTCAGGTCGGGGTCGGTGGGCATGTCGTCCTCGACCGGCGCGACCCGGGGCATCTTCGCGGTGCGCACGGCCGGCGTCTCGCTCGCCTCGGCGATCACCTGCCGCAGCAGCCGCTCCGCCTCCTCGTACGTCAGCCGCTGCACCGGCTCCTTCGCCAGCAGCCCGTCGATCACCGGCGCCAGCGGCCCGGCGTGCGCGGCGGGGTCGGGTTCGTCGGTGAGGACGGCGTGCATGGTGGCCAGCGCGTTGCCGCGGTCGTGCGGAGAGCGGCCCTCCACGGCCGTGTAGAGGGTCGCGCCTAGCGACCACAGATCGGACTCGCGCCGCGCGGGCAGCCCCTTGAGCCGCTCGGGCGCGATGAACGCGGGCGTGCCGGCCAGGCCGGTCACCGTCAGCTGCGTCTCGGTCTCCAGCGTGGCGATCCCGAAGTCGGTCAGCACCACACGGCCGTCGTCGGCCAGCAGCACGTTCTCCGGTTTGACGTCGCGGTGCAGCACGCCCGACTCGTGGGCGCGGTACAGCGCGTCGAGCACCGCCAGGCCGATCTCCGCCACCCGCTTCGGCGGCAGCGGCCCGTCCTTCTTGATCACTGCACCCAGGGAGCGTGAGGGGACGAGTTGCATGACGATCCAGGGCCGGCCGTCCTCTTCGATCACGTCGTGCACGACGATCACGTTCGGATGCTCGAACCTGGCCGCAGCCCTCGCCTCACGCATCGTCCGCCGGTTCAGCAACTGCACCTCGTCGCCCAGAGCGGCCGCGTATCTGACTTCCTTGACCGCGACGGTGCGGTCGAGGAGTTCGTCATGGGCTCGCCAGACGATGCCCATGCCACCCTTGCCGATGGGCTCCTGCAGCTGGTACCGACCGGCGATGCGGCGTCCGTCCCGCTTGCGATCCGACATCAACGGCCTCAAACCCTCCCTCTAGGCCAAGAAATACTCCCATAGCGACGGATCAACGGCGACTCGCCGCAAGGACAGTCCGCTATTCGAGAAGCTCGTCCCACTGGTTGGAGTGAAACGATGTAAAGTGTGAGCATGACGTGTCGCTACGCGTTTATCCAGCCGGCTCCGGGCGAGCCGGTCGTCAGCTAGCGACCACCTGGAGCCGGCCACCAAGGCAGAGACGCCTCGTCTCTGCCTTTCGTGTTTTCCTGCCGGCTCCCGGTGAGCCGGCCGAGTGGGGAGCCGAGATGTCATCGACCTTGGAACGCCATGTGGTCCCGCTGGGCGGTCACCTCCTGGGCGAAGGGCCCGCCGTGGTGATCAGTGACCGGGTCAGCCTGCGCGAGCCCGGCGCGGTCCTGCCCGCCGCCGTCACGCTCGCCGAGCCCGCGAGCGCCGACGACCTGCCCGCCATCGCCGCCCGTGCCCGGGGGGTGATCGTCGGCGGCGCGTGGACCAGGGACATCCCGCTGGTGCGCGCGGTGGCGGGGCTGGGACTGCCGGTGGTGGTGGAGCGCCGCCGCTCGGCCACCCTGGAGGAGTGGCTGGGCGTGGCCGACTACTGCGCGGCCGAGTCGGGCGCCCCGGTGATCCTCTGTGAGCACGCCGACCTGGGGCTGCTGCGGGAGGCGCGGGCGGTGTCCGGCCGCCCGGCGCTGGCCGACGTGAGCGCCGATCCCGGCCTGTCCGCGGCCGCCGTCGCCGCCGGCGCGGACGGCCTGATCGTGGCTCCGGCCGGCCGCGACCAGGCGGAGGAGGCCGTCACCCTCGTCGGCGCGCTGCTGCGCCCCGAGGCCCCGGCCACGCTGGCCGAGTGCCGCGAGGCCATCGACCGCGTGGACGCCGCCCTGGCCACCCTCCTGGAGCGCCGCGCGGCCCTGGCGGGCCGGGTCCAGCGGCTCAAGCCGGTCGGCGGCTTCGCGGGCCGCGACCCGGCCCGCGAGCGCGCCCTGGTGGCCCGCATGGCCGAACGCGCCCCCGTCCTGGGCGAGGCCGGGCTGGCGCCGGTGATGAACGCGGTCATCGAGGCGGGCCTGCGGCTGGCCGAGGAGAACGCCACGGGCTGAGCCCGGCCGGAGCGTCGCGTCCCAGGAGCGCACGGGTGCGGCCGGGCGTCGAGGATCAGCCCGCCACCAGCGGCACGTACGAGCCGCCGAGCGTGATCTCGGCGGCCTTCCCCGCCTCGATCAGCGCGATCCCTTCCCCGAGACTCCGCCGCCTTCGAGGGTGGATCACCGCCCGGCGGGCCGCCGCGACGGGGAACCGGCGAGCGTGATCGGCGATCGCCGGGGTTGATAGGATGCCGGGGAACGCCTGGCCTTCCCGGCGCGGAGTCATGTCCGCCGGGGAGGCTTTTTCATGCCCGGGAAACCTTTGAGAACGTGAGGCCCGCCATGACCACGCAGACGCACGCCGGCACCTGGCGGCTCGGCGACCTGACCGTCAACCGCATCGGACTCGGCGCGATGCGCCTGACCGGCAGCGCCCCCTTCGGCCGCGGCACGCCCGCCGACCGGGACCGGTCGATCGCCGTGCTGCGCCGCGCGGCCGACCTCGGCGTCAACCACATCGACACCGCCGCGTTCTACTTCTCGCCGACCCTGTCGGCCAACGAGCTGATCAACCGCGCCCTGTCCCCCTACCCGGACGACCTGGTCATCGCCACCAAGGTCTGGGCGGGCAGGGACCCGTCGGGCGAGTGGACGTGGGCCACGCCCCCGCAGCTGCGCGGCCAGGTCGAGGAGAACCTGCGCCAGCTGGGCCGCGACCACCTGGACGTGGTGAACCTGCGCATCCCCCGGAGCGCCGGGACGGCTTCCATCGCCGAGCACTTCGGGGCGCTGGCCGATCTGCGCGAGGCCGGGCTGGTCCGTCACCTGGGGCTGTCCAACGCCACGCCGGCGCACCTGGCCGAGGCGCGGGCCATCGCGCCGGTGGTCTGCGTGCAGAACCCCTACTCCGTCGGGGCGTCCTCCGGCGAGCAGGAGTTCCTGCGGGCCTGCGGCGAGCAGGGCATCGCGTACGTGCCGTTCTTCGCGATCGCCGGCGCCGGGCGCGAACGCGGCGCGGTCGCCGCCGAGGAGGAGTCCGTGCTGGCCGTGGCGCGCGCCCACGGCGCCACGCCCGCGCAGGTCCGGCTGGCCTGGACGCTCCGGCAGGGGCCGCACGTGCTGGCCATCCCCGGCACCGGCGACCCGGACCACCTGGCCGAGAACGTGGCCGCGGGGCGGCTGAGGCTCTCCGAGGCGGACCTGGCCCGGCTGGGCGGCGGCGCGGACGTCACTCCGCGGGATTGACCGCCGGGGAGCCCGCCTGGTCGGCCAGGGCCGCCAGGCGCCTCCTGCGCACGCCGAGCAGGAACCAGCCCGCGGCGATGGCGGCGACGACGATCGGCAGCAGGTAGAAGGCGACCCGCTGGTCCTCGTCGGCGAACGGCATCAGGCCCACCACCAGGGCGAGGAAGGCCAGGGTGAGCCAGTTGGTGTAGGGCGTGCCGGGCATCGGGAAGGCGGAGCGGTGCCCGGTGCGGCGCAGGCGGAGCTGGCAGTAGACCAGCGTGCCCCAGGTGGTGACCACGCCCAGGGAGGCGCACGCGGTGGCGATGTTGAACGCGCGTTCGGGGAGGAAGTAGAACAGGGCGACGCCGGCCAGGAACATCGACGCCGTGAAGAGGACGCCGCCGACCGGGATGCGGCGGCGGCTGAGCGCGGCGGTGAAGCCGGGGGCCTCGCCCTTGAGTCCCATCGACCGGACGATGCGGCCGGTGGCGTACAGGCCGGAGTTGCACGACGAGAGCGCCGCGGTGATCACGATGAGGTTCATGGCGTCGGCCGCCCACGGCACGCCCAGACCGGCGAACACGGTGACGAACGGGGACGTGCCGGCCTCGTACGAGGTCCACGGCAGAACCATCGCCAGCAGCAGCACCGAGCCCACGTAGAAGAGCGCGATCCGCCACACCACGCCGTTGACCGCCTTCGGCATCACCTTGTCCGGCCGGGCCGTCTCGCCCGCGGCGATGCCGACCAGCTCGATGGAGGCGTACGCGAACACCACCGACTGCAGGCTCATCAGCACCATCGGGAACCCGGTCGGGAAGAACCCGCCGTGGGAGACGAGGTTCGCCGGCGCGGCCTGCCCGACGGAGAACACCACCAGCGCCAGTCCGACCACCAGGAACGTGACGATGGCCAGCACCTTCAGCAGCGCGAACCAGAACTCCAGCTCGCCGAAGAGCTTCACCGACAGCATGTTCACCACCAGCACGAAGACCAGCGCGAGCAGCGCCGTCGCCCACTGCGGGAACCCCGGGGCCCAGTAGTGGACGTAGGCGGCGATCGCCGTCAGCTCGGCGATGCCGGTGAACGCCCAGTTGAGCCAGTACATCCAGCCGCTGGCGAAGGCGGCCCACGGCCCGATGAACTCGCCCGCGTACACCACGAAGGAGCCCGACGCCGGCCGGTAGAGCGCCAGCTCGCCCAGCGCCCGCATGACGAAGAACGCCGCCACGCCCGCCGCCGCGAACGACAGCACCAGCGCGGGACCCGCGGCGGCCAGCCGCCCACCGGCGCCGAGGAACAGGCCCACGCCGATCGCGCCGCCGATGGCGATCATCTGCACCTGGCGGTTCCCCAGCGCGGGCCGGTACCCCTCGTCCGACTCCATGTGCACGGTGTGTCTCCTTCGTGACGTTCCGTCACTGAGAAGATAACCGCGCCGGGCGCCGAAGAGACTCCGGCACGCCGCTGCCGTGCGACGCCCGGAGTGTCGGCGCGGACCACTAGAGTCGAACCGCACACCACACGTTCAGACCGGGAGGCGCCGCTCCATGTCGTCCAGCGACTCGTTCGTCCATCTGCACGTGCACACCGAATACTCCATGCTCGACGGCGCCGCGCGGCTGAAGCAGATGTTCAAGCAGGTCGGCGAGCTGGGCATGCCGGCGATCGCGATCACCGACCACGGCAACATGCACGGCGCCTACGACTTCTACCGGCAGGCGACCGGAGCGGGCGTCAAGCCGATCATCGGCATCGAGGCGTACGTCGCGCCCGCCTCCCGCTTCAACAAGAAGCCCGTGCTGTGGGGGGAGCCCCACCAGAAGAAGGACGACGTCTCCGCGGGCGGCTACTACACCCACATGACGATCTGGGCGCGCAACAAGACCGGCCTGCACAACCTGATGCGGCTGTCCTCGCGCGCCTACACCGAGGGTTTCGTGCGCAAGTGGGCGCGGATGGACGCCGACATCCTCGCCGAGCACTCCGACGGGCTGATGGCCACCACCGGCTGCCCCTCCGGCGAGGTGCAGACCAGGCTCAGGCTCGGCCAGTACGACGAGGCGCTCAAGGCCGCGGCCCGCTACCAGGAGATCTTCGGCAAGGACCACTTCTTCCTGGAGATCATGGACCACGGCCTCGACATCGAGCGCCGCGTCCGTGACGGGCTGACCCGCATCAGCAAGGAGCTGGGCATCCCGCCGCTGGTCACCAACGACTCCCACTACACCTACGAGTCCGACGCCGCCTCCCACGACGCCCTGCTGTGCATCCAGACCGGCAAGCAGCTGTCCGACCCCGACCGGTTCCGGTTCGACGGCAGCGGCTACTACATCAAGACCGCCGACGAGATGCGCGCCGTCGACTCCTCCGACCTGTGGGCCGAGGGCTGCCGCAACACGCTGCTGGTGGCCGAGAAGGTCGACCCGGCCGGGTTCTTCGAGCACAAGAACCTCATGCCGACCTTCCCCGTCCCCGACGGCCTGACCGAGGAGGAGTTCTTCCGCCAGGAGGTCTGGAAGGGCCTCGAGCGCCGCTTCCCCGAGGGCGTCGACGAGGAGCACCGCGCCTGGGCGGAGAACGAGCTGCGGGTCATCATCCAGATGGGCTTCCCGAGCTACTTCCTCGTGGTCGCCGACTTCATCATGTGGGCGAAGAACAACGGCATCCGCGTCGGCCCCGGCCGAGGCTCGGCGGCCGGCTCGCTGGTGGCGTACGCGCTGGGCATCACCGACCTCGACCCGATCCCGCACGGCCTGATCTTCGAGCGGTTCCTCAATCCCGAGCGCGTGTCCATGCCCGACGTCGACATCGACTTCGACGAGCGCAGGCGCGGCGACGTGATCCGCTACGTCACCGAGAAGTGGGGCGCCGACAAGGTCGCGATGATCGCCACGTTCGGCACCATCAAGGCCAAGGCCGCCATCAAGGACGCCGGCCGCGTCCTGGGCTACCCGTACGCGCTCGGCGACAAGGTCTCCAAGGCGTTCCCGCCCGCCGTGATGGGCAAGGACATCCCGCTGGCGGGCATCTTCGACGCCGACCACCCCCGCTACGCCGAGGCGGGCGAGCTGCGCCGGCTCTACGAGGAGGACGTCGACGTCAAGGCGACGATCGACCTCGGCAAGGGCCTGGAGGGCCTGATCCGGCAGACGGGTGTGCACGCCGCCGGTGTGATCATGTCCGCCGAGGTGCTGACCGACCACATCCCGATCATGCGCCGCGACTCCGACGGCGCGATCATCACGCAGTTCGACTACCCGACCTGCGAGACGCTCGGCCTGCTGAAGATGGACTTCCTGGGCCTGCGCAACCTCACGATCATCGACGACTGCCTGAAGATGATCGAGGCGACCACCGGCGAGCAGATCGACCTGCTGGAGCTGCCGCTCGACAACCGCAGAGCCTACGACCTGCTGGCCCGCGGCGACACGCTGGGCATCTTCCAGCTCGACGGCGGCGGTATGCGTTCGCTGCTGCGGCTCATGCGCCCCGACAACTTCGAGGACATCTCCGCCGCCCTCGCCCTCTACCGCCCCGGCCCGATGGGCGCCAACTCCCACACCAACTACGCGCTGCGCAAGAACGGCCAGCAGGAGATCACCCCGATCCATCCGGAGCTGGAGGAGCCGCTCAAGGAGATCCTGTCCACGACCCACGGCCTGATCGTCTATCAGGAGCAGGTCATGGCCATCGCCCAGAAGGTCGCCAACTACTCGCTGGGCGGCGCCGACCTGCTGCGGCGGGCGATGGGCAAGAAGAAGAAGTCCGAGCTCGACAAGCAGTTCGTGACGTTCGAGCAGGGCATGAAGGACAACGGGTTCTCCGCCGCGGCCATCAAGGCGCTGTGGGACATCCTGCTGCCGTTCTCCGACTACGCCTTCAACAAGGCCCACACGGCCGGCTACGGCCTGGTGTCCTACTGGACGGCCTACCTCAAGGCCAACTATCCGGCCGCCTACATGGCCGCGCTGCTGTCCTCGGTCAAGGACGACAAGGACAAGTCGGCCCTCTACCTCAACGAGTGCCGCCGGATGGGCATCAAGGTGTTCCCCCCGGACGTCAACGACTCCGACTTCGACTTCACCCCGCGCGGCACCGACATCCGCTTCGGCCTGTCGGCCATCCGCAACGTGGGCGCCAACGTCGTCGACGGCATCATCAACGCGCGCAAGGAGAAGGGCCGCTTCGCCGACTTCAAGGACTTCCTGCGCAAGGTGCCCGCGCTCGTCTGCAACAAGCGCGTCATCGAGTCGCTGATCAAGGCGGGCGCGTTCGACTCGCTCGGCCACGTCCGCAAGGGCCTGGTCATGGTGCACGAGCAGGCCGTCGACGCGATCATCGACATCAAGAAGAACGAGGCCATCGGCCAGGACTCGCTGTTCGGCGCGATCGAGGGCGGCGAGGACCAGACCTTCGACGTGCAGATCCCGGTGGGCGAGTGGGACAAGACCACCCTGCTGCAGTTCGAGCGGGAGATGCTCGGTCTGTACGTGTCCGACCATCCGCTGTTCGGCGTCGAGCACATCCTCGCCGCCGGGGCCGACTGCTCGATCGCGGCGCTGCAGGACGACAGCCGCCCCGACGGCCAGGTGGTCACCGTCGGCGGCATCCTGTCGGGCGTCCAGCGCAAGGTCACCAAGAAGGGCGACACCTGGGTGCTCACCCAGCTGGAGGACCTGGAGGGCGCCATCGAGGTGATGATCTTCCCGTCGGCCTACCAGCTCTGCTCGACCATCCTGGCCGAGGACGCGATCGTGTTCGTCAAGGGCCGCATCGACAAGCGCGAGGACGTCGGCAAGATCATCGCGATGGAGGTGACGGCGCCCGACCTGACCCAGGAGGCGGGCGGGCCGCTGCTGGTGAGCCTGCCGCTCAACCGCTGCACCGCCCCCGTGGTGAGCAGGCTCAAGGAGATCCTGACCACCCATCCCGGCACCTCCGAGGTCCACCTCCAGGTCCACAACGGCCCCAAGACGACCGTCCTGCGGGTCGACGACCGGCTGCGGGTGTCGCCGTCGCCGGCGCTCATGGGCGACCTGAAGCAGCTGCTCGGCCCGGCCTGCCTGGGCGCCTGACCCGTCCCCGGTGGCGGAGTTCGACCAGGCCGGGGCCGCTGCCTGGGCAGACCTCGCCATCGTGGGCCGCACCCGGGTGGGGGAGGATCACGGGGTGAGCGAACTGCACTACCTGAGCGCCACCGAGCTCAGCCGTCTGATCCGCACCCGCCAGGTGAGCGCGGTCGAGGTGCTCCAAGCCCACCTCGACCGCATCGAGCAGGTCAACCCCCGGGTGAACGCCGTCGTCACCCTCGTCGCCGAACAGGCCATGGACGCCGCCAAGGCCGCCGACGCCGTCGAGCCGGTCGGCCCGCTGCACGGCGTCCCGGTCGCGCACAAGGACCTCACCGACACCGCCGGGATCCGGACCACGTACGGGTCGCCGCTGTTCGCCGGCCACGTGCCGGAGCGGGACGACCTGGTCGTGCGGCGGCTGAAGGCGGCGGGCGCGATCACCGTCGGCAAGACGAACACGCCCGAGTTCGGCACCGGTTCCCACACCGTCAACGAGGTCTTCGGCGTCACCCGCAACCCCTACGACCTGACCAGGTCCGCCGGGGGCAGCAGCGGCGGCGCGGCGGCCGCGCTGGCCACCGGGATGGTGCCGCTGGCCGACGGCTCCGACATGGGCGGATCGCTGCGCAACCCGGCGTCGTTCTGCAACGTGGCCGGGCTGCGGCCGACGCCGGGCCGGGTGCCGGGCGTCTCGGAGACCGCGGCCTGGTACACGCTGTCCGTGCAGGGCCCGATGGCCAGGACCGTGGACGACCTGAGCCTGATGCTCTCGGTCATCTCCGGGTTCGACCCGCGCTCACCGTACGCGATCACGGAGGAGTACGCGCCGGAGCCGGAGGAGGGGGTGGCGGGGCTGCGCGTGGCGTGGAGCCCCGACCTCGGCGGCCTGCCGGTCGACGCCGAGACGGCGGCGGTCACCGCGACGGCGCCCGCGGTGTTCGAGCGGCTCGGCGCCCGGGTGGAGCAGGTGGAGCTGGACCTTTCTGACGCCGAGCCGGCCTTCCGCACCTACCGGGCGTGGTACTACGCGCTGGCCTACGGCGACCTGCACGGCCTCGGGGCCAACACGGCCTGGAACGTCGAGCAGGGACGCCGGGTCACCGGCGCCGACCTGGCCCGCGCCGAGCGCGCCCGCAGCGGCCTCTACCAGCGGATGGCCGCCTTCTTCGACACCTACGACGTGCTCATCGCGCCGGTCAGCCAGGTGCCGCCGTTCCCTGCGCACGAGCCGTACGTGCGCGCGATCAACGGGGTCGAGCTGCCCGACTACCTGGCGTGGATGCGGTCCGCGTACTGGATCAGCGTCCTGCACGCTCCCGCCGCGTCGGTGCCGGCCGGGTTCACGCCGTCGGGGCTGCCGGTGGGGGTGCAGATCGTCGGCAGGCCCTTCGCCGACGCCCGCGTCCTGCGGGTGGCCCGCGCGTTCGAGCAGGCCACCGGGCACGCCGCCCGCCGTCCCCCGCTCTGACGGCCGCGGGGTGAGCGAGGCGCCTCAGCCGGGAGGCGTCGGGCCGGGCGGGGGAGCGGTGGTCCCGGCGGGCGGGTGGGGCTTGCGCAGCGGGGACTCGCGGTAGCCGTGCATGCCCTCCAGGAAACCGAACACCCCGGTGGCGAGGAGGGGCCACGACACCAGGACGCCCTTGGCCGTCAGGGACAGCGGCCCGGGCAGGAAGGCGACGCCCGGGGCGGCCGCGGCCTCGACGGCGACCACGCCCACGGTGAAGGTCGTCCCGGCCCAGAAGGCGGCGAAGGCGCCCGCGGTCCCGCCCAGGGCGAGGCCGAGCAGGACCGGGATCTGGACGCGGCGGCTGAGGAACCAGGCCGCCGTCCCGCAGGCGAGCCCCAGCGCGCCCGTGATCGTGGCGAACCAGCCGTCCGCCGCGATGAGCGCCTGCGTCGACGGGTCGGCCAGCGTCGGCGTCCGCTCGATGACCTGGTACGGCGGCCGGGGCGACAGAGCGGACCACAGGAGACCGGCGGGAAGTCCGAGGACCGCGAGTGCGAGGACAGTGATCGCGAACGCGCGTACTTCCCTCGCCACGCCACGCCCCTTCAATCGCCGGCAGGACCAGATCGATGGTATCTCCCGGTTAGGCTCGCTTCGTGAATGAAGAGAAGGTCTGGTCGATTGAACCCTCTGGCCCGCTTCGTGGTGATGTGGTGGTCCGCGGTTCCAAGAACGGGGTCTCCAAGCACATGGTCGCCGCCATGCTCGGCAGCGGCGAGAGCACCATCCACAACGCCCCCGAGGTGGGCGAGGTCGGCATCACCGCGGACATGCTGGAGGCGCTCGGCATCCATGTCGGGATCAGCGGGACGGAGATCCGCATCGAGCGGGGTTCGGAGATCAGGCCGCGGGTGCCCGACGCGTTCACCGGGCTGAACCGGATCCCGATCCTCATGCTGGGCCCGCTGCTGCACCTGGCGGGGGAGGCGTTCGTCCCGCTGGTGGGCGGCGACCCGATCGGGCGGCGGCCGATCAACTTCCACGTGGAGGCGCTGCGCGCGATGGGCGCCGAGGTGGAGGTCGGCGACGGCGGCGTCCACGCCAAGGCCAAACGGCTCAACGGCACCCGCCTGGAGCTGCCGTACCCGAGCGTCGGCGCCACCGAGACCATCCTCATGTCCGCGGTCCTGGCCGAGGGCAAGACCGTGCTGAAGAACGCGGCCACCGAGCCCGAGGTGGTCGAGCTGGCGCTGTTCCTGCAGCGGATGGGCGCCAGGATCGAGCTGTCGCCGGACCGCCGGATCGTCATCGAGGGCGTGGAGCGGCTGCGCGGCGCCTCGACCTGGCTGGCCGGCGACCGCATCGAGGCGTTCTCGTACCTCGCGGCGGGCCTGATCACCGACGGCGAGGTGCGCGTGCACGGCTGCCCGCAGGACCGCCTGGTCACCGCGATCACCACGCTGGCCAGGATGGGCGCCAGGTTCGACATCAACGACGAGTACCTGTGCGCCACCGCGCCGCCGGAGGGGCTGCGGGCGGCGGCCGTGCAGACCGACACCCACCCCGGGTTCATGACGGACTGGCAGACGCCGCTCATGGTGCTGTTCACGCAGAGCCAGGGCATGTCGGTGCTGCACGAGACGGTCTTCGAGAACCGCCTGGTGTACGTGCCGGCGCTGACGAGCATGGGCTGCGAGATCGAGGTGTTCGACCAGTGCCTCGGCGGCCCGGCCTGCCGCTACCACGACACCAACGCCCGCCACTCGGCCGTGGTGCGCGGGGTGTCCCGGCTCAGGGGCGCCGACGTGACGCTGCCCGACATCCGGGCCGGGTTCTCCGCGGTGCTGGCCGCCGCCGTGGCCGACGGGCGCTCGACGCTGCGCGGCGTGCACCACATCGAGCGCGGCTACCACCGGCCGTTCGAGCAGTTCCAGTCACTCGGTCTGAACATCAGCAGAGGATCGTAAAGAGTCAGGAACCGGGCGTTTGCCGGGGATCGGACGGTCGTACATCAACGACGTGACTGACCGCACATCGATCGCCACGCTGGGTCTGGTGGGCGCTCTCGGCGGGGTGCTGGTGGCGGCGTTGGCCGCGCCCGTGGTCGCCGGGGCGGGCCTGGCCGCCAAGGGCGCCGCCGACACCTTCACCCATCTGCCGCCGCCCCCGCGCGAGGAGCCGCTGAGCGAGGTGACGCGGCTGGTGGACACGAGCGGGCGCACCTTCGCCCAGTTCTACCAGGCCAACCGGACCGCGGTGCGGCTGTCGCAGGTGGCGCCGGTGATGCGGCGCGCGATCGTGGCCATCGAGGACGCCCGCTTCTACGAGCACGGCGGCATGGACGTCATCGGCACGCTGCGCGCGCTCATCGCCAACACCCGGGCCGGCGCGATCCGCCAGGGCGGCTCCTCGCTCACCCAGCAGCTGGTGAAGAACATCCTGGTGGAGAACGCCGAGACCGACCGGGAACGGGACCGGGCCCGCGCCCCCAGCATCTCCCGCAAGGTGCACGAGCTGCGGCTGGCGCTGGCGCTGGAACGCAAGTACCGCAAGGACGAGATCCTGGAGAAGTACCTGAACATCGCCTACTTCGGCGCCGGCGCGCACGGCGTCGAGGCCGCGGCCAGGCGGTTCTTCTCCACCACGGCCGCCGAGCTGACCCTGAGCGAGGCGGCCACGCTGGCCGGCGCCGTGCGCACCCCGTACTCGACCGACCCGTCGATCGGCCGCTCGCACCGCGCGCGGCTCAAGGAGCGCCGCGACCTGGTGCTCGACCGGATGGCGGGACTGAAGCTGATCTCCAAGGAGCGGGCGTCGGCCGCCAAGGCCGGCCCGCTCGGGCTGCGGCTGCGGCCCGAGCCCGGCGGCTGCTCGCAGAGCGCCCATCCGTACTTCTGCCTGTACGTGCAGCGCGAGCTGCTGACGAACGAGGCCTTCGGCAGCACGGCGGCGGTGCGCCGGGCCCGCATGGAGCGGGGCGGCCTGGTGATCAGGACCAGCCTCAGCCCGAGGGCGCAGAAAGCCGCCGAGCGGGCCATCCGCGAACGCGTGGACCCGGCCGACACCGAGGTGACCGCCGAGGCGATGGTGGAGCCGGGCAGCGGCTGGATCCGGGCCATGGCCGCCAGCAAGAAGGTCGGCCCGGGCAAGAAGGGCGGCCCGCGCACCACCTACAATCTCGTCGCCGACGCCCGTCACGGCGGCGGGCAGGGGCTGCAGGCCGGTTCCACGTTCAAGGTGTTCACCCTGGCCACCGCGCTCAAGGAGGGCTGGCGGTTCGGCGACGGGTTCGACACGCCGGGAAGGCTGGTGCCGTCGTCGGGCTACCGGGACTGCGCGGGCCGGCCGGTCAACGACCCGTCGACGGAGGTGTACAACGCCAGCGGCGAGGGCAGCGACGGCGGCCCGCACAGCCTGGAGACCGGCACCTGGAAGTCGGTCAACATCTTCTACATGATGCTGGAGCGCAAGGTCGGCCTCTGCGACGTGGTCAAGACCGCCAGGAGGCTCGGCGTCGCCAGGGCCGACGGCCGGCCGCTGCGCGAGGTGCCGACGTTCACGCTGGGCGTCAACGAGATGGACCCGCTCACCGTCGCCGCCTCGTTCGCCGCGCTCGCGGCCCGCGGCCGGTACTGCCGCCCGCTGGCCATCGTGGAGATCGTCGACAGGAACGACCACCGCACCCGGGTGCGGCCGAACTGCCGCCGGGCGATGGCGCCGGAGGTCGCCGACGCGGTCAGCCACGTGCTGACCGGCGTGTTCGACAAGGGGACGATGCGCGGCCAGGACCCCGGCCGGCCCGCCGCCGGCAAGACCGGCACCAACAACGGCTACACCTCGGCCTGGTTCGCCGGCTACACGCCGCAGCTCGCGGCCGCGGTCAGCGTCGGCGACATCCGTGGCTCGTACCGTTACCCGCTCAGGGGCGTGCGGATCGGCGACCAGTACTACGGCTCCGTGCAGGGCGCCTCGCTGCCGGGGCCGATCTGGGTGGAGTCGATGCGGCAGGCGCTGCGGGACGAGGAGCCCCGGCGCTTCCACCGTCCGGACATGTCGCGTTTCGGCGGCGGCCACACGCCGGGCCTGGAGGAGGAGCGGGAGGAGGAGAACGGGACGCGGGCCGGTGGGCGGCGCGACCGCCCCGGCAGGCACCACCCGATCTCCAGGCGTCACCGCCAGCTCATGGAGTGGCTGCTCGGCGAGCGCCGGCGGCCGCCGCGCGGCTGGTGAGGCGTCAGGCCGGTCTGCCGATGGGCGCGGTCACGGCCCCGGTCAGCTCGATCAGGGCGGCCGGGGCGGTCTCGATCTGCAGCCCGCGCCTGCCGGCCGAGAAGTAGACCGTCTCGAACTCCAGCGCCGAGGCGTCGACGACGGTCGGCAGCCGCTTGCGCTGCCCGAGCGGGCTGATGCCGCCCACCACGTAACCCGTCACCCGCTCGACCTTGGCGGCGTCGGCCATGGCCGCCCGCTTGCCGCCGAGCGCGGAGGCGAGCGCCTTCAGGTCGAGCTTGCCCGCCACCGGCACCACCGCCACGGCCAGGCCGCCCTCGGTCTCGGCCACGAGGGTCTTGAAGATCCGCTCGTACGGGACGCCGAGCGCGTCGGCGGCCTCCTCGCCGTAGGCCTGGGCGGCGGGGTCGTGGTCGTAGGGGTGGAGCGTGAACCGCGCTCCGGCCTTCTCCAGCGCGACGGTGGCGGGGGTGCCGCCCCTGGTCTTCGACTTGCCCACCTGTCGAGTGTAGCGAATCTACACTGTAAAGGCGCGGGGCGGGTGGTCAGCTGACGGCCGAGGCGCCGCCCGGCGAGCCCGGCCTGCCATGACGGACCTCGCCCGGGTCGCGGTCGGGGCGCAGGCCGCGCCAGGACGGATGGCGCAACCGGTGGTCGCCGGTCACCTCGGCGTACTGGACCTCGCCGACGATGACCGGCCGCACCCAGTGGGCGCCGCGGGCGTGCTCACGGGGCACCGGCTCGGCGAAGGGCGGGTCGGGCCGCTCCAGCGGGGCCAGGCGCTGGTGCAGGTCGCGCAGCATGGCCTCGGTGAAGCCGGTGCCGACGTGCCCGACGAACAGCAACCGGCCGGCGTCGTCGTACGAGCCGAGCAGCAGGGAGCCGATGCCGCCGGAGCGTCGTCCCGCGCCGGGCTTCCAGCCGCCGATGACGACCTCGACGGCGCTGACGTTCTTCACCTTGGTCCACTCGCCGGTGCGCCTGCCGGGGCGGTAGGGGGAGGTGAGCCGTTTGCAGACGACGCCTTCGAGGCCGAGCCGGCGGGAGGAGGCGAAGGCGTCCTCGGCGTGGTCGTGGAAGCGGACGGGCACCTGCCAGCGGTAGCCGGGGGTGAAGACGTCCTCCAGCAGCTCACGCCGTGCGGTGTAGGGCAGCTGGACGAGCGGGTCGTCGCCGAGGTGGAGGAGGTCGAAGGCCATGAACGTCACGGGCACGGCGCGGGCGAGTTCGGCGACGCTGACCGGGTTGCGCTGGTGCATGCGCGGCTGGAGCGCGCCGAAGCTGGGCCGGCCGGCCTCGTCGAAGGCGATGATCTCGCCGTCGACGACGGCCTGGCGGCGCCCGGCGGCGCCGGCCATGAGCCGGAGCTCGGGGTAGGCGGCGGTGATGTCCCTGGCGTTGCGCGACAGCAGCCGCACGGTGCCGTCGGCGATGTAGGCGATCGCGCGGACGCCGTCCCATTTCATCTCCACGGCCCATTCGTCCTGGTGTGTGGTGGGCAGGGAGCCGGGCTGGGCCAGCATCGGCGCGTAGGTGGGCAGCGGCGCCATGACGGATGGCATACCCCGGCCGGGTCGTGGAGGTAACCCGACCGGCGCCGCCGGTTTCGGGGTCAGGCCGTCCGGCGGTCGTCCTCGACGAGCTGGGCCAGGTCGACGCCGTGGGCGGCCAGCTCGCTCACGCCGGCGCAGTAGCCCTGGAGGTAGAGACGGCCGCCGATGTCCTGGGAGATGCGCAGGAGCGGCCGGTCGTCTAGCACGATGGCCTCCACCACGATGCCGTCGGGGGCACGCCAGATCGCCATGCCGCGATCGTACAAACACCGAGGTAAAGGGCACGTAATGACAAAGTACGCATAAAGCTCGGAGAGGCGAGGGAAAGCCCGTCCCAAGAGGCGGCGTTAGTTCCTCCCCGTCCGGGGAAGCATCAGCGCCGGAGCTCTCCTGAGCCGTGGCCTCCACCGCCGCGGCGCCTCGCCCTGGCGCTCGGCCCGGGCCAGGGCGAGCGGCCGTGAGGCTGGCTGTTCCCCCTGACAGCCTCACGGCCCCGCCGCGGGCTCCACGCCGCGCCGAGGCACGCCCGGAGGTGTCCGCATGGTGGACGGAAGCGGATTCAGGGGTCGGACTCCGTAGACTGGGAGGGTGATTTCCCGTATCGACATGCGCGGGTCCCTTCCGCCGGACCTGCGCGACGTGCTGCCCCGCGCCGAGCTCGACGTCGAGGCCGCCCTGGAGAAGGTGCGGCCCATCTGCGAGGACGTGCGCCATCGCGGGGCGGCAGCCGTACGGGAGCTGACCGCCAGGTTCGACGGTGTCGAGATCTCCACCACGAGGGTGCCCGCCGAGGCGATCGCCGCGGCCCTCGACCAGCTGGACCCGAAGGTCAGGGCCGCGCTGGAGGAGTCCATCCGCCGCGCCAGGCTGGTCCACCGCGACCAGCGCCGCGCCGACGTCACCACCCAGGTCGTGCCCGGCGGCACCGTCACCGAGCGGTGGGTGCCGGTCGACCGCGTGGGCCTCTACGTGCCCGGCGGCCGGGCCGTCTACCCGTCGTCGGTCGTGATGAACGTCGTCCCCGCCCAGGAGGCAGGGGTGCCGTCGCTGGCGGTCACCAGCCCCGCCCAGCGGGAGTTCGGCGGCCTGCCGCACCCGTCGATCCTGGCCGCGTGCGCGCTGCTCGGCGTCGAGGAGGTCTACTCCGTGGGCGGCGCCCAGGCCGTGGCCATGTTCGCCTACGGCACCGAGGAGTGCCCGCCCGCCACCATGGTCACCGGCCCCGGCAACATCTGGGTGGCCGCGGCCAAGCGGCTGCTCAAGGGCCGCATCGGCATCGACAGCGAGGCCGGCCCGACCGAGATCGCGATCCTGGCCGACGCCACCGCCGACCCCGTGCACGTCGCCGCCGACCTGATCAGCCAGGCCGAGCACGACGTCATCGCCGCCGCCGTCCTGGTCACCGACAGCGAGGAGCTGGCCGAGGGCGTCGAGAAGGAGCTGCCCGCCCAGGTGGCCGCCACCCGCCACAGCGAGCGCATCGCCGAGGCGCTGGCCGGCCGCCAGTCCGCGATCGTGCTGGTCGACGACCTGGAGGCCGGGCTGAAGGTGGTCGACGCCTACGCCGCCGAGCACCTGGAGATCCAGACCGCCGACGCCGCCGCGCTGGCCGCCCGGGTGCGCAACGCCGGCGCCGTCTTCGTCGGCCCGTACGCGCCGGTCTCGCTCGGCGACTATCTCGCCGGCTCCAACCACGTGCTGCCCACCGGCGGCTGCGCCTGCCACTCCGGCGGGCTGTCGGTGCAGACGTTCCTGCGCGGCGTCCACATCGTCGACTACAGCCGTGAGGCCCTGGCCGAGGCGGCCGCGCACGTGACGGTGCTGGCCGACGCCGAGGACCTGCCCGCCCACGGCGCCGCGATCCGCGCCCGATTCGACTGGCAGGTGCCGTCATGAACCCCGGCGAGGTCACGCTCGACGACCTGCCCATCCGCGACGACCTGCGCGGCAAGAGCCCTTACGGGGCCCCGCAGATCGACGTCCCGGTCCGGCTCAACACCAACGAGAACCCGCACCCGCCGTCCCCGGCGCTGGTCGCCGACCTGGCCGAGGCGGTCGGCAGGGTCGCCGGCGAGCTCAACCGCTACCCCGACAGGGACGCCGTCGAGCTGCGCGCCGCGCTGGCCGCCTACCTGGGCCACGGCCTGACGACCGAGCGGGTGTGGGCGGCCAACGGCTCCAACGAGATCATCCAGCAGATCCTCCAGGCGTTCGGCGGCCACGGCCGCAGCGCGCTCGGGTTCGAGCCCTCGTACTCGATGCATCCGATCATCACGACCGGCACCAGCACCGAGTGGATCCACGCCGCCCGCGAGGAGGACTTCTCGCTCGACCCCGGCAAGGTCGTGGCGGCGATCGAGGAACACCGGCCCGACCTGGTGTTCGTGGCCTCGCCCAACAACCCGACCGGCACCGCCCAGCCGCTGGGGACGATCGAGGAGATCCTGGCGGCGGCGCCCGGCATGGTGGTGGTCGACGAGGCCTACGCCGAGTTCGCCCGCGAGGGCACGCCGTCGGCGCTCACCCTGCTGCCGCGCCACCCGCGGCTGATCGTGACCCGCACCATGTCGAAGGCGTTCGCCATGGCCGGCACCCGGCTGGGCTACCTGGCCGCGCATCCGGCCGTGGTGGAGGCGCTGCTGCTGGTGCGGCTGCCGTACCATCTGTCGACGCTCACCCAGACGGCGGCGCTGGTGGCGCTGCGGCACCGCGCCGAGCTGCTGGGCACCGTCGACGAGCTCCGGCGCGAGCGTGACGCCACGGTCGGCTGGCTGCGGTCCAAGGGGCTGACGGTCGCCGACTCCGACGCCAACTTCGTGCTGTTCGGGCGCTTCCCCGACCGGCGCGCGGTGTGGGAGGGGCTGCTGGCGAGGGGCGTGCTCATCCGCGAGGTGGGCCCGCCGGAGTGGTTGCGGGTGTCGATCGGCACCGGCGAGGAGATGGCGGCGTTCCGCGCCGCGTTGGAGGGAGTTCTGTGAGTCGCGTAGGCCGCGTCGAGCGCACCACCAAGGAGACGTCCGTCCTG
Source organism: Nonomuraea sp. CA-218870 (assembly GCF_050936535.1). Lineage (NCBI taxonomy): Bacteria > Bacillati > Actinomycetota > Actinomycetes > Streptosporangiales > Streptosporangiaceae > Nonomuraea > Nonomuraea sp. CA-218870. The sequence continues at coordinate 3,495,826 of NZ_JBNJMN010000001.1, forward strand.
GTCGAGGTCGGCCTCGACGGCACGGGCGCGCTGGAGGTCTCCACCGGGGTCGGCTTCTTCGACCACATGCTGGCACAGCTCGGCAAGCACGGGCTGTTCGACCTGACCGTCAAGACCGAGGGCGACCTGCACATCGACTCCCACCACACGATCGAGGACACCGCGCTCGCGCTGGGCGCCGCGTTCCGCGAGGCGCTGGGCGACAAGTCGGGCATCCGGCGGTTCGGTAGCGCGTCGTGCCCGCTGGACGAGGCGCTCGCCGAGGTCACCGTCGACCTGTCCGGCCGGCCCTACCTGGTCCACTCGGAGCCGGAGGGCATGGCCCCCATGATCGGCCCCGACTACGACACCACGATGACGCGCCACATCCTGGAGTCGATCGTCGCCCAGGCGGCCATCTGCCTGCACGTCCGCGTCCCGTACGGCCGCAACGCCCACCACATCGTGGAGGCGCAGTTCAAGGCCCTGGCCAGGGCGCTGCGCGCGGCGTCGGAGCTCGACCCGCGGGCGAGCGGGGTGCCGAGCACCAAGGGCGTGCTATGACCGAGAACGTGATCGCCGTCGTCATGGTCTTCCTCGGCCTGTTCCTCATCGGCGGCGTGGTCTCGCTGATCAAGCAGGGCATGAGGATCGGCGCCGCCTTCTGCGGCCTGGGCGCGGCGATGGCGCTGTTCGCAGGGGTGATGTGGTGGTGAGCAGGAACGTCGTGGTGCTCGACTACGGTTCGGGCAACCTGCGCTCCGCCGAGCGGGCGCTGACGCGGGTGGGCGCCGACGTGACCGTCACCTCCGACTTCGAGGCCGCGCTGGAGTGCGACGGCCTGGTGGTGCCGGGAGTCGGCGCGTTCGCCGCGTGCATGGCCGGGCTCAAGGGCGTGCGCGGCGACCAGATCGTCGGCAGGCGGCTGGCCGGCGGCCGGCCGGTGCTGGGCATCTGCGTCGGCATGCAGATCCTCTTCGCCCGCGGCGTCGAGCACGGCGTGGAGACCGCCGGCTGCGGCGAGTGGCCCGGCACGGTCGAGCGGCTCGACGCGCCGGTGCTGCCGCACATGGGCTGGAACACCGTCAAGACCTCGGCGGACAGCGTCCTGTTCGCCGGGATGGACGCCGCCACCCGCTTCTACTTCGTCCACTCCTACGGGGTGCGCGAGTGGGAGCTGCGCACCGGCGACGGCTTCGCCGAGCCGGTGGTCACCTGGGCCGAGCACGGCGTGCCGTTCGTGGCCGCGGTCGAGAACGGCCCGCTCATGGCCACCCAGTTCCATCCGGAGAAGTCCGCCGACGCCGGCGCCGCGCTGCTGAGCAACTGGCTCGGCACCCTTGAGTAAGGAGCGGGCGCGCCGCCGCGCCGAGCGCGAGGCCGAGCGGGCGCGGGCCATCCGTCTCAACGAGGAGCGCCAGGCCCGCGGCGCCCGCCGCAGGGCGGCGCTGGCCCGCCTGGTGCCGCGCCCGGTCCGGGTCGCGCGGCAGGGCGGGCTGCTGGCCCGCCGCCACCGCGCCCAGAACGCCGTCGTCGCGCTCGGTTTCCTGCTCCTGCAGGCACTGGCCTGGCTACTGTGGGGCTCGCCGCTGATCAGCTTCGGCGTCCTGGTCTTCTCCCTGCTCCTGCTGCCCGTTCTCGTCACCCTCGCTTTCGACCGGAGGACCTGATGTCGCTCGTTTTGCTCCCCGCCGTGGACGTCGCGTACGGCCAGGCCGTACGGCTCGTCCAGGGCGAGGCCGGGACCGAGACCGGCTACGGCGAGCCGCTGGCCGCCGCGCTGGCCTGGCAGGAGGCGGGCGCGGAGTGGATCCATCTGGTCGACCTGGACGCGGCGTTCGGCCGCGGCTCCAACCGCGAGCTGATCACCGACCTGATCGGCCGGCTGGACGTGAACGTGGAGCTGTCCGGCGGCATCCGCGACGACGAGTCGCTGGCCGCGGCGCTGGCCACCGGCTGCCGCCGGGTCAACATCGGCACGGCAGCGCTGGAGAAGCCCGACTGGTGCCGCAAGATCATCGCCGAGCACGGTGACAAGATCGCGGTCGGCCTGGACGTGCGCGGCACCACCCTCGCCGCCCGCGGCTGGACCGAGGACGCCGGCGACCTGTGGGAGGTGCTCGACCGGCTGGAGGCCGACGGCTGCCCCCGCTACGTGGTCACCGACGTGACCAAGGACGGCACCCTCAAGGGCCCCAACCTCGACCTGCTGAAGCAGGTCTGCGCCCGCACCGACAGGCCCGTCGTCGCCAGCGGCGGCATCTCGTCGCTCGACGACCTGTCCGCCCTCGCCTCGCTCGTCCCGGACGGCGTGGAAGGGGCCATCGTGGGCAGAGCTCTGTACGCCCAGGCGTTCACTCTGGAGAGCGCGCTGGCCACCGTCCGCAGTTAGATCGCCATCGGGAGGGGGCGTGATGGGCGCCATGAGCATGGAAAGCACCGGCATGCGGGTGTATTCGGGTGGCATCTGGGAGGAGAAGTACGGATACGCTCGAGCAGTCATCGCCGGAGGCCGGGTCATCGTCTCGGGCTGCACCTCGACCGTCGACGGTGAGGTCCGCCACGTGGGCGACGCCCACCTGCAGGCGCTCACCGCGATGGAGATCGCCCTCGAAGCCGTGGTCAAGGGCGGGCTGTCGCGCGAGGACGTCGTGATGGTGCGCTACTACGTGGTGGAGCAGCGCCACTTCGACCCGGTCGGCGCCGCCATCGCGGAGGTGTTCGGCACGGTCCGTCCCGCCTGCACCGGCGTGCGGGTGGCCGGTCTGGTGGACCCGCGGATGCTGGTAGAGATCGAGATAGAGGCACACAGAGCATGACCGTAGCCGTCAGAGTGATCCCCTGCCTGGACGTCGACGCCGGGCGGGTGGTCAAGGGCGTCAACTTCGAGAACCTGCGTGACGCGGGCGACCCCGTGGAGCTGGCCAGGCGCTATGACGAGGAGGGCGCCGACGAGTTGACCTTCCTCGACATCACCGCCTCCTCAGGCGAGCGCGAGACCATGCTGGACGTGGTGCGCCGGACCGCGGAGCAGGTGTTCATCCCGCTGACCGTGGGCGGCGGCGTCCGGTCGGCCGACGACGTCGACCGGCTGCTGCGCGCCGGGGCCGACAAGGTGTCGCTCAACACCGCCGCGATCGCCCGGCCGGAGCTGCTCACCGAGGCGTCGCGCCGGTTCGGCGCGCAGTGCGTGGTGCTGTCGGTGGACGCCAGGCGGGCCCCGGGCACGCCGAGCGGCTTCGAGGTCACCACCCACGGCGGCCGGCGCGGCACCGGCATCGACGCGGTGGAGTGGGCGGCCCGGGGCGAGGAACTGGGCGCCGGTGAGATCCTGCTCAACTCGATGGACGGCGACGGCACCCTCGACGGCTACGACCTGGAGATGCTGCGGTCGGTCAGGGCCGTGGTGCGGGTGCCGGTGATCGCCAGCGGCGGCGCGGGCCGCCTGGAGGACTTCCCTCCGGCCGTGGCGGCGGGCGCGGACGCGGTGCTGGCCGCCAGCGTGTTCCACTTCGGCACGCTGAAGATCTCCGAGGTGAAGGAGACCCTGCGGCAGGCCGGGCACCCCGTCCGCTAGAACACCCGCAGGTGCTGGAAGCACTCGTAGGCGGCGTCCCGTCCGGCGAACGCGGCCGCCTCCGAGCGCTTGACCGCGAGGTAGGCGTCGCGCCGCAGCGGGCCCAGCGCCTCCATCAGCGTCTCGTCCGCCTCCAGCGCGTCCAGCGCCTCGTCCAGGGAGGTGGGCAGCCGGGGGTAGCGGCCGGGGACCGTGCCGGGGTCGACGCCCACCGGCTCGCCCGGGTCGAGCCGGCGGCGGATGCCGTCCAGCCCGGCGTGGATGACCGCGCCCAGCGACAGGTAGGGGTTGGCGGAGGAGTCGGACGGCTTCAGCTCCAGGTTGGGCTCGCCGAGCTCGCCCACCGGTGAGCAGACCCGGACCGCCGCCTCCCTGTTGTCGTGGCCGTGGACGGCGTACGCGCCCGCCCACACGCGGGGCGTCAGACGGCGGAAGCTGTTGACGCTGCCGCAGGTGAGCGCGGTCAGCGCGGGCAGGTGGGCGAGCAGCCCGCCGATGAACCAGCCCCGCACGCCGTCGTCGCCGAAGACGTTGACGCCGTCCCGCCACAGTGACAGGTGGAGGTGGGCGCCGTTGCCCGCCTGTTCGGGCAGCGGCTTGGGGGCGAGCGAGGCCCACATCGCCATCCGCATCGCGACCCCGCGCACGGTCTCGCGGTAGAGGACGTGGTTGTCGGCGGCGCGCAGCGCGGTCGCGTGGTGCACCGACAGCTCCTGCTGGCCGGGGCCGAGCTCGGGATGGCAGTGCTCGACCCGCAGGCCCTGGGTCTCCAGGGCGCGGATCAGCTTGATCGTGTAGTCGTGGGCGGTGTCGAAGCCGGTGCCGGCGTAACAGAGCGAGTCGTCGAGCGGCACCAGCCGGTCGGGCCCGCCGGTCGGGTCGGGGAGCCGGCGGCCGAGCGTGAACTCCGGCTCGAACGCCGCCCGCAGCAGGTAGCCCTCGGCCCCGAGCGCGGCCACCGCGTCCTTGAGGAAGGTACGCGGGCAGGCCGCCCACGGGGAGCCGTCGGGCAGGCGCAGATCGGACAGCATCGTCGCCGCGCCGGGGGCGTGGGGGAGAGCGACATAGGTGGAAGGGTCGGGAACGATGCGCACCTCGCCCACCGGACCCAGATGCTCGACGTCCTGCAACTGGTCGAGCATGTTCATCGCCATCATCGCCACCGTGTGCCCGATGCCGGAGGTGATCCGCTCCCCGAGGCGCGACCGTGAGGTGGCCTTGCCGCGGATGACGCCGCCGTGGTCGGCGTACAGAAAGCGGATCAGCTCCGCGCCTTCGAGCTCCGCTCGCTCAAGGACGCGCCTGACCCTGGGGTCGGGCTGATGGAGCGTGGTGGCGCCTGGACGATCTGTCATCCTGCCTGCGTAACACGACTTGACGGCGCGTGAAAGCATTCGCGCAGACAGGACCGACTATCAGGTCAAGACGTTGGTAAAGAAGACGGCCAGCTGATTGGCTCCGTTGATGATTCCGTCGAACACTCCGTTGACCGCGGCGGCGGCGTCGGCCGGCCGGGTGAACAGGTAGAAGACTACGAACGCCACCAACACGTACGTGAGCACCTTCTTGACCTGCATGGGGGGCCTCCTGCAGTCCGTTCCCAGCCGTATATACCCGGATCTGGGCGATCACCTTGCATCTTCTGTGAAGATGTTCATGATCCTAACCGGGGGGCTTGTTCGTAGCCCATGCTACGGCCTGCCGGCGTCGCGGGAGCGGCTTATGCGCAGGGGTTTTCGCGCAGCCCAGGTGAGCGTGCACCGTGACAATGGTCACCATGGCGCGGCGCCGGTCAGACGCCCAGCCGGGCGCTCCTGAGCCGCTCGACCGCCTCGGCGTCGCCGGTCATCTCGGCCCTGGAATGCGCCTGCCGGCCGAAGCAGAACAGCAGCAGCTCGCTCGCCGGGCCGCTCACCTCGACCTTGGGGCCCTGCTGGCCGCCGCCCAGGACGACGGACCTGGCGCCGCCGCCCCGGCGATGGAGCACCACGCCGACGGGGGAGCGGCGCAGCATCATCTTCGCCATCCCCGACAGCCGCTTCCAGATCAGGTCCTCGAGGTCGGCGGGCAGCTCGCGCGGCGCCCAGTCCGGCTGGGCGCGGCGCACGTCCTCGTGGTGGACGAAGTACTCGATCGTGTTGACGGCGGTGTCGAGGAACGGCAGCCGGTACACCCCGCCCGGCTTGCGGACCAGGCCGACCAGCTCGGGGAACGGGTGCTTGGCCTTCAGCGCGCGCTGCACGGAGGCGGTGCGGCCGGCCAGCGCGGGCAGCGCGATGCCCGGCATCGCGTCCGGGCGGCGCTCCCGCAGCACCAGGTGGGCGGCCAGGTCATAGGTGTCCCAGCCCGCGCAGAGCGTCGGCTCTCCCGGGCCGAGCCGGTCGAGCAGGTCGCAGAGGGCGGCGCGTTCGCTACGGGCGTGAGTCACATCGTCAACCTTACCTGTGGGAATAACGGGGCGATCAGACGTGATAGTGACTTACGTAGAAAAGTCAGGCGCTGAAAGGAATTTCCCGAGTGGCGAACAAGGTCACCTCGGCCGTCATGCGTCAAGGACTGCGCGTCCTTGGGGTGGCCATCCGCACCGAGAAGGTGGTGTTCACCTTCGCCGTGCTGGCGAGCGCCGTCTACGGAGGGATGACCGTCGCCTCCGCCTGGGCGCTCGGGTGGGCGACCGAGAACGTCGTGCTCCCCGCGTTCGACCGGGGACAGGTCGCGTCCGGGACGCTCTGGACCGGGGTGCTGCTCATCATGGGCACGGCCCTGCTCAAGGCGCTGGGGGTGGCCGGGCGGCGCATCCTGGCCGGCCTCATGCAGTACCGCATGCAGGCCCGCTCCCGCCGCGACGTCACCAAGCAGTACCTGCGGCTGCCGCTCGCCTGGCACCACCGCCACCCCACCGGCCAGCTGCTGTCGAACGCCAGCTCCGACGCCGAGGCCGCCTGGGGGCCGCTCGCCCCGCTGCCGATGGCCGTCGGCGTGGTCGTCATGCTGTTCACCGCGGCGATCGGCATCCTGCTCACCGACCTCATGCTCGCCCTGGTCGGCTTTCTGATCTTCCCGGCCATCGCGCTGCTGAACCTCGTCTACCAGCGCCGGCTCAGCCCCCTGGCGACCCGCGCCCAGCAGCTCAGGGCCGAGGTGAGCGAGATCGCCCACGAGAGCTTCGACGGCGCGCTCGTCGTCAAGACCCTCGGCAGGGAGGAACTGGAGACCGACCGGTTCCGCCGCCGCGCCCACGAGCTGCGCGACGCCAACATCGCCGTCGGCAGGGTGCGCGGCCTGTTCGACCCGATGCTGGAGGCGCTGCCGACGCTCGGCGTGCTCGCCGTCCTCGCCGTCGGCGCGCTGCGGATGTCCACCGGCTCGATCGACTCCGGGCAGCTCGTCCAGATCGCCTACCTGTTCACGCTGCTGTCGTTCCCGATCCGGGCCCTCGGCTGGGTGCTGGCCGAACTGCCGCGCAGCGTCGTCGGCTGGAGCCGGGTGCAGGCCGTGCTGGAGGCCGAGGGCTCCATGACCTACGGCGAGGCCGCGCCGCGGGCCGACGGCGCCGCCTCGCTGGAGGTCAAGGACGTCTCCTACGCCTACGGCGACGCCGAGGTGCTGCACGACGTCACCTTCGACGTGCCCGCCGGGCGCACCGTCGCCCTGGTCGGGCCGACCGGCTCCGGCAAGTCGACGCTCGTGCAGCTGCTGGCCCGCCTGGTCGACCCCGACTCCGGCCAGATCCGGCTCGACGGCGTGGACCTGCGCGACCTGCCCTACGGCGCGGTCGCCCGGTCCGTGGCGCTGGTGCCCCAGCAGACGTTCCTGTTCGACGACACCGTACGCGGCAACATCGCGCTGGACCTGCCCGTCACGGACGAGCGGGTGTGGGAGGCGCTGCGCGTGGCGCAGGCCGACGGCTTCGTCGCCTGGCTCGGCGACGGCCTCGGCACCCGCGTCGGCGAACGCGGCGCCACCCTGTCCGGCGGGCAGCGCCAGCGCCTGGCGCTGGCCCGCGCCGTCGTCCGCGAGCCCCGCCTGCTCCTGCTCGACGACGCCACCTCCAGCGTCGACCCCCAGGTCGAGGCCAGGATCCTGTACGGGCTGCGGGACCGGGCCGAGGCGTCGACCGTCGTGGTCGTCGCCTACCGGATGGCCACGATCGCGCTCGCCGACGAGGTCGTCTTCCTCGACCGCGGCCGGATCACCGACCGCGGCACCCACGAGGAACTGCTGGACCGCTGCCCCGGCTACCGCGACCTGGTCACCGCCTACGAGCGCGAGGAGCTGGAACGCTCCGCCCTCGACGCGGACGCCGGCCCGGACCCAGGCCCCGGCAAGGACAGGCCCGCCGGCCTCGAAGAGGAAGAAGTCAGCGCATGACCGTCGCGAGCGGGCGCATCGGCGCCGGGGCCGAGAGGTCCGCCTGGGCGGTGGTCCGGCACGGCCTGTCGCTGACCCCCGAGTTCCGCAAGGGCCTGGGCCTCACGCTCCTGCTGGCCACGATCGCCACCAGCGGCAAGATCATCGTGCCGCTGGCCGTGCAGCAGACCATCGACACCGGGATCACCGCAGGCGCCCCCGACCTGCCATACATCACCCGCATGGTCGCGGTGTGCGCCGCCGCGGTGCTGCTGACCGCGCTGGCCGCGTACCTGATGAACGTCCGGCTCTACAAGGCCACCGAGTCGTCGCTGGCCACGCTGCGGGTGCGCGGCTTCCGGCACGTGCACGACCTGTCGGTGCTCACCCAGAACACCGAGCGGCGCGGCGCCCTGGTCTCCCGGGTCACCAACGACATCGACCAGATCAGCACGTTCATGCAGTGGGGCGGACTGATGATCATCATGGCGTTCGGGCAGCTGCTCATCGCCACGGTGCTCATGTTCGTCTACTCCTGGCAGCTCACGCTCCTGGTCTGGGTCTGCTTCGTGCCGCTGTTGATCGCGCTGCCGCGCTTCCAGCGCTGGCTGTCGGCCGCCTACACCCGGGTACGCGAGCGCACCGGCGACATGCTCGCCGCCGTCAGCGAGTCCGTCGTCGGCGCCGCCGTCATCCGCGCCTACGCCACCGAGCGGCGCACCGCCGAGCGCATCGACAAGGCCGTGGACGCCAACAAGGCCGCCCAGGTCAGGGCGCAGACCATCGTCGGGTTCGTGTTCCCGCTGACCGAGATCGTGGCGGCCCTGGCCATAACCGGCGTCGTCGTGCTGGGCGTGCGGCTCGGCCTGGGGGGCGACATCACGGCCGGGAAGCTGGTCGCGTTCCTGTTCCTCATCACGCTGTTCGTGGCGCCCATGCAGACCGCCACCGAAGTGCTCAACGAGGCGCAGAACGCCATCGCCGGCTGGCGGCGCGTGCTCGGCGTCATCGACACCCCCGCCGACGTGGCCGACCCCGGCGACCACGGCGTCGAACTGCCGCGCGGCCCGATCTCCGTCTCCTTCGAGGGCGTCGGGTTCGCCTACCCCGGCGGCCCGCCCGTGCTGCGCGACGTCACCGTGGCCATCCCGCCGCGCTCCCGGGTCGCCGTCGTCGGCGAGACCGGCTCCGGCAAGACCACGTTCGCCAAGCTGCTCACCCGCCTCATGGACCCCGTCTCCGGCCAGGTCCTCGTCGACGGCCACGACCTGCGCGACATCCGCTTCTCCTCGCTGCGCGAGCGCATCGTCATGGTTCCGCAGGACGGCTTCCTGTTCGACGGCACGCTGGAGGAGAACATCCGGTACGGCAGGCCGCCGGCCACCCGCGACCAGATCACCCTCGCCCTCACCGAACTCGGCCTCGCCGACTGGCTCGACGGGCTGCCCGCCGGCCTCGACACCCCGGTGGGCCAGCGCGGCGAGTCGCTGTCGGCGGGCGAGCGGCAACTGGTCGCGCTGGCCCGCGCCTACCTGGCCGACCCAGACCTGCTGCTGCTCGACGAGGCCACCTCGGCCGTGGACCCGGCCACCGAGGTGCGCCTGGCCCGCGCCCTCGAGGGCGTCACCCGCGGCCGCACCGCCGTCACCATCGCGCACCGCCTGTCGACGGCGGAGAACGCCGACGAGATCCTCGTGTTCGACGGCGGCCGGCTCGTCCAGCGCGGCCCGCACGCCGAACTGGTGCGGGAGCCTGGCGTGTACGCGGAGCTGCACGCCTCCTGGATCTCCGCCGCCCGGGCCTGACCTCCGTACACCGGCTTGCGGCTCCAGAGACCTCGCGTCCGTACCCGTTTGTGCCCGTTTCCGGGTTGTGGCCGTTCGGGGCAGGCTCGGTGCGGTCTGGCTAAGGGCTGCCGGGCCGGGCCGTGAAGGTCACCGTCGTGCCCGCGGGGCCCGACACGATCATGAGCTGGTCGCACAACCGCCGCGCCAGCCACAGGCCGCGCCCGCCCGCCTCGAACCCCGCGGGCGGCGGCGTCGCGGTGGTCCAGCCGGGCGGCAGGCCCGGCCCGTCGTCGGCGACCTCGCACCACAGCCGCCCGTGCCGCCGCCACAGACGCAGCCGCCCACCGCCTCCACCGTGCCGGACGGCGTTGGTGGCGACCTCGTTGACCACCACCACGAAGTCCTCCAGGCCCCGCCCCGCCCACCCCTCCTCGGCGACACGGGCCATGACGGCCCTGCGCAGCAGCGTGATCCCACCGCTCGCGAACCTCGCCGAGAACACCTGCCTACGCATTCCCCACCGAGCACGCGCCCGCCCCCGGCGACTCCGCCGCCGACACCCCCGCGCCCACGTCCGCACCGGCGATCGCATCGACGACCGCAACCGAGTCGGGAGCCCGGCCCGCACCGAGACCGCCCACACCGCCTCCCAGAGCCTCGCCGTCACCGCCGCCGCAGCTCGCACCCGACGCGAACACCCACCCCCGGCCCACACCGACAGCCCAGCCCGTGCGGCGGTTCGTTGAGCTCACGTCGCGCTGCGAGGTCCGGTCGCGTCATTCGGGGCCCCTCTGGGCTGGGCCGGTGAGGGGGATCATGACGCACTCCTCCCGCGGAATGCCGTCGAAACTACCGCCCCAAGTGATCTCACGCACCGCGTTCTCCGTAAAACAGTCAGTGACGAACCGGGAGAAGGTGTAGCTTCGGTCGGGGGTCGCCTTGTCACACGAGGCGTGAGGAGCATGGCGTTGGAAGTGCTGCGGATGACGCGTTGCCGGCATGGGGAGCGGACCGTGGTCAGCCTGGCCGGAGAGGTCGACGCGGACAACGTGTCGGAGGTGCGGGCATGCCTCGCCGAGGCGGTGCGGACACACGGGCCGCGCCTGGTCGTCGACCTCAGCGGGCTTACCTTCATCGACACGACGGGCCTGGGCGTGCTGGTGCGCCAGCTGGCCGTCCTGCGCGAGCGCGACGGCACGATGGCGCTGGTGGCGCCCGACGGACAGGTCCTGCGCCGGCTCCGGCGCACCAACCTGGCCCCGCTCTTCCCGATCTACGACACCCTCGCCCAGGCCCTCGACTGACCCGCGCGGGCACACCGTCGCCGGTTCATGTCCGTACCGGGGGCGCGGTGGCACGCCCGGGTGGGGGAGTGCGAGGGGCATGCCGCGGGGCTGGTTGAATGGCGGCATGCCGCTTGATGCCGAGATCGCCGCGAGACTGAAGCGCGACGACGACGGGCTGGTGCCCGCGATCGTCCAGCAGCATGACACCGGAGAGGTGCTCATGCTCGCCTGGATGGACGACGAGGCGCTGCATCGCACGCTCACCACGGGCAGGGCTACGTACTGGTCCCGCAGCCGCCAGGAATATTGGGTCAAGGGCGACACGTCAGGACACGTCCAGTACGTCCGAGAGGTCGCTCTCGACTGCGACGGCGACACGCTGCTCGTCCGGGTCGAGCAGGTGGGCGCGGCCTGCCACACCGGTGACCGCACGTGCTTCGACGCCGACCGGCTCCGGGTCGTCCAGGGCGCCGCACCCGAGCCCGCGGAGCGGTAGGTGGGCCCCGGGAAGAGCTCCCCGGCGCGCGAGCCGTGGCTGTGGGCGGCGCTGACCGCCGCGGGCTGCCTGCTCGTGCTGCTCGCCGCCGGCCGCGACTGGATCGGCGCCGTACGGGGGAGCGGCGAGATGACGGTCCCCACCGGCGGCGACCTGAGCCCCGTGCTGACCCCGCTCGCGCTGGCCGGGCTGGCCGGAGTGGTGGCCGTGCTGGTCACCAAGGGGGCCGGGCGGCGGGTCGTCGGGTCACTGCTGGCGCTGTGCGGGCTCGGCGCCCTGGCCGCCGTGTGGGGGGCCACCGCCGAGCCGGGGATCGAGACCTGGCTGCGCCGGCACAACGTGCTCGGCGCGGCGGGCCCGCTGGAATGGGATCTCGCGGTCGGCTGGCCCGTGGCCGCAGGGCTCGGCGCGCTGCTGGTGTTCGCCGGCGGGGTCCTCGCCGTGGTGCGTGGCGGCAGGTGGGCGGGCATGTCCGACCGGTACGAGCGAGCCGCCGACCGGCCCCGGGCGCAGACCGACGGGGACAGGGCCCTGTGGGATGCGCTCGACAGGGGAGACGACCCCACCGAATCGCGCTAAGTTCGTCTGCGGACGGGGAATCCGCTCGGGGACCGCCCTCACCGGCATGGCCGGGGGCGAGGCTGTGGTTCTTCCGTACGCACAGTTGACTTTGCGGATGGGAACTCGTGCGGTCGCCGGCCGGCCGCCCGACGGTGACGAGGAGCCGAGCTCATGAGCTATGGAGACGACGGCGGGTACGGCGCTCAGCCGCCCGGAGGCGGCCATGGTCAGCAGCCGCCCAGCGGGGGCGGTTACGGCCAGCAGCCTCAGAGCGGCGGCGGCTATGGTGAGCAGCCCTCCAGCGGTGGCGGGTACGGCCAGCAGCCTCAGAGCGGCGGCGGCTATGGTGAGCAGCCCTCCAGCGGTGGCGGGTACGGCCAGCAGCCGCCCAGCGGCGGCGGCTATGGCCAGCAGCCGTTCAGCGGGGGCGGGTACGGCCAGCAGCCTTCCAGCGGGTCCTACGCCTACGGTCAGCAGCCGCCCAGCGGCGGGTACGGTCAGCAGCCCTACAGCCAGCCCTACAACGCCTACGGTCCGCCGGTCCAGCCCAGGACCACCAACGGGCTGGCCGTGACCTCGCTGGTGCTCGGCATCGTCGGTCTGGTCCTGTGCGGCCTCACCAGCATCCCCGGCGCCATCTGCGGCCATATCGCGATGGCCCGGATCAAGCGGACCGGTGAGGAGGGCCAGGGCATGGCCATGGCGGGGCTCGTCACCTCGTACATCACGATCGTGCTGTGGCTGCTGCTCTGGCTGCTCTTCGGAGGCGCCTGGCTGGCGTTGCTGGGTCTCGCGGGCGCGGCTTCCACTGGCTACTGAGGTTTTGCAGGCCGATTACAAGTTGTCCGCAAGGTGAAAGTTGTTACATGTCGCCCAATGTTTGTCGCTAGGCTGCGCGCGCACCTCGCTGCGAACTGACGACATGAGGAGTTAAGCGACATGAGTTACGGAAACCAGGGCGACGGCGGTTATGGCGCCCAGCCTCCCGGTGGCGGTTACGGCCAGCAGCCTCCCAGCGGTGGTGGTTACGGCCAGCAGCCTCCCAGCGGTGGCGGTTACGGCCAGCAGCCCCCGAGCGGTGGCGGTTATGGCGGCTACGGTGAGCAGCCCCCGAGTGGCGGCGGTCACGGCGGCTACGGGGGCCAGCCCCCCGGCTATGGCCAGCAGCCCGGCGGCTACGGCACCCCGCCGGACAACCACCTGGTCGCCGCCATCCTGACGACCCTGTTCTGCTGCCTTCCCGCGGGCATCGTCTCGATCGTCAAGTCGACACAGGTCAACCAGAAGTGGCAGATCGGTGACATGCAGGGCGCGATGGCCGCGTCGGAGGAGGCCAAGACCTGGTGGAAGCGCTCACTGATCGCGGGCATCGCACTGTGGATCCTCGTCATCGTGGGCTACATCGTCTTCGGGTTCATCCTCGCGGCCAGCTTCACCGTCTACGGCTGACATGCGCCCATGACCGACGCGAACCTCGATCGGCGCGGCGCTGACCGGCTCAAGGCAGTGCTCGCGCCGCTCGGCGTCGCCGCGGCGGCCGGCGCCGTCCTGGCGGTCGTCGGCACGATCGACCCCAACCAGCCGGGCAACTACCCGACCTGCCCCTTCCTGTGGGCGACCGGTCTCTACTGCCCGGGCTGCGGCACGCTGCGCACCATCCACGCCCTGGCCCATCTCGACCCGGTGGCGGCGCTCGGGCTGAACCCGCTCGCCCTGGCGATGGTCCCCTTCCTGCTGTTCTGGTGGGGCCGGTGGATGGTGAACGCGTGGCGGGGCAGGCCCCGGCGGACCACGCTCGCGCATCCCGCCTACCTCTGGGCCTTCCTGGCGATCGTGATGGTCTATTGGGTCGTCCGCAATCTCCCGTTCGGGGCGTTTCTCGCTCCCTAGTCGGCCCCCCTGTGGCGAGCCGACCTCACCGGGGCCGATACCATCGCAGAGACGGGGCCGGGAGCGGACGCCTTGCGAACTGCCGGTCTCCACCCCCACTGCCGACCGGAGGGACCCCAAGCGCGTGAGTGAGCGGACCGAAGGGCCCAGCGTCCTCGACGACATCCTCGACGGGGTGCGTGCCGACCTCGCCACACGTCAGCAGGCCGTGTCGCTTGACGAGCTCAAGCAGCGGGCCGGGCGGGCCCCCGCGCCGCGCGACGCGCTCGCCGCGCTCGGCGGCGACCGGGTCTCGGTGATCGCAGAGGTCAAGCGCTCCAGCCCGTCCAAGGGCGCGCTGGCCGCGATCGCCGACCCCGCGGCGCTGGCCGCCGACTACGAGGCGGGCGGCGCCCACGTGATCAGCGTGCTGACCGAGCGGCGCAAGTTCGGCGGCAGCCTCGACGACCTGGCCGCCGTGCGCGCCCGCGTCGACATCCCCATCCTGCGCAAGGACTTCATCCTCACCTCCTACCAGCTCTGGGAGGCCCGGGCCCACGGCGCCGACCTGGCGCTGCTCATGGTCGTCTGCCTGGAGCAGGAGGCCCTGGTGTCGCTGATCGAGCGCGCCGAGTCGATCGGGCTCACCCCGCTCGTCGAGGTCCACACCGAGGAGGAGCTCGACCGGGCCGTCGCGGCCGGCGCCCGCGTGATCGGGGTCAACGCCCGCAATCTCAAGACTCTCGAAGTCGATCGCGACGTCTTCAGCAAGCTGGCGCCGAAGGTGCCCGATAATGTCATCAAGATCGCGGAGTCGGGCGTGCGCGGGCCGCACGACCTGCTCGCCTACGCCAGGGCGGGCGCCGACGCGGTGCTGGTGGGGGAGAGCCTGGTCACCGGCAAGGACCCGCGCAAGGCCGTGGAGGCGCTGGTGACCGCCGGCGCCCACCCCGCGACACGCCCCGACCACGGAGCAGAGGGATAGCAGTGGCAAACGAAGGCACGATCCTGACCGCCGCCGACCTCGCCGGCAACGGCGTCCACGGCGACGACCCCGACGTGCGGGGCAAGTTCGGCATCTTCGGCGGCCGGTTCGTGCCCGAGGCGCTGATCCCGGCGCTCGACGAGGTCGCCCGCACCTACGCCGAGGCCCGTTCCGACGCGCGCTTCCTGGCCGAGTTCGACCATCTGCTGCGCACGTACGCGGGCAGGCCGACCACGCTCACCGACGTGCCGCGCTTCAGCGAGCAGGCCGGCGGCGCGCGCGTCATCCTCAAGCGCGAGGACCTCACCCACACCGGCGCCCACAAGATCAACAACGTGCTCGGCCAGGCCCTGCTGACCAAGCGGCTCGGCAAGAAGCGCGTCATCGCCGAGACCGGCGCGGGCCAGCACGGCGTGGCCACCGCCACCGCCGCCGCGCTGCTCGGCCTGGAGTGCGTGATCTACATGGGCGCGGTCGACTGCGAGCGCCAGGCGCTCAACGTCGCCAGGATGAAGCTGCTCGGCGCCACGGTCGTCCCGGTCCACAACGGCTCAAAGACGCTCAAGGACGCCATCAACGAGGCGTTCCGCGACTGGGTCACCAACGTCGACACCACCCACTACCTGTTCGGCACCGTCGCGGGCCCGCACCCGTTCCCGGAGATCGTGCGCGACTTCGCCCGCATCATCGGCGTCGAGGCCCGCCGCCAGATGCTGGAGCTGACCGGCGCGCTGCCCACCGCCGTGTGCGCCGCCGTCGGCGGCGGCAGCAACGCCATCGGCATCTTCCACGCCTTCATCGGCGACGAGGGCGTCCAGCTGCACGGCTACGAGGCAGGGGGACACGGCCTGGAGAGCGGCGAGCACGCCCTCACCCTCACCGCCGGGTCGGTCGGCGTGCTCCACGGCTCGCGCACGTACGTGCTGCAGGACGACGAGGGCCAGACCATCGAGTCCCACTCGATCTCGGCCGGTCTCGACTACCCCGGCGTCGGCCCCGAGCATGCCTGGCTCAAGGACAGCGGCCGCGCCGTCTACCACGGCGTCACCGACGACGCCGCCATGGCCGCGTTCTCGCTGCTGGCCAGGACCGAGGGCATCATCCCGGCCATCGAGTCCTCCCACGCGCTGGCCGGCGCGCTGGAGCTCGGCCGCGAGCTGGGTCCCGGGGCGACCATCCTGGTCAACCTCTCCGGCCGCGGCGACAAGGACATGGGCACGGCCATGAAGTACTTCAACCTCTGACGACCAGGACCACCAATGACGACTCTCCAGACGGTGTTCGCCAAGGCCAAGGCGGACAACCGGGCCGCCCTCGTCGGCTACCTGCCCGCGGGCTTCCCGACCAAGGACGGCGCCATCGCCGCGGCCGCGGCCCTGGTCGAGGCGGGCTGCGACGTCATCGAGATCGGCCTGCCCTACTCCGACCCGCTGATGGACGGCCCGACCATCCAGGACGCGGTGCACCGCTCCCTGGTCAACGGCACCCGCATCGCCGACGTCCTGCGCACCGTCGAGGGCGTGGCGGCCACCGGCGCGGCGACGCTGGTGATGACCTACTGGAACCCGATCGACCGCTACGGCGCCGACCGCTTCGCCCGTGACCTGGCGAGCGCCGGCGGCGTCGGCACCATCACGCCCGACCTGACCCCCGAGGAGTCGGGGCCGTGGTGCGAGGCGTCGGCCGGGGCCGGCATCGACACCGTGTTCCTGGTCGCGCCCAGCTCGACCGACGAGCGCATCCAGGCGGTCGTGGCCCGCTGCACCGGTTTCGTGTACGCGGCCTCGCTCATGGGCGTCACGGGCGCCAGGGAGTCGGTCAACGTCGCGGCCGAGGGCCTGGTCAAGCGCACCCGCG
The DNA here is from genome assembly GCF_050936535.1 of Nonomuraea sp. CA-218870. Taxonomy (NCBI): domain Bacteria; kingdom Bacillati; phylum Actinomycetota; class Actinomycetes; order Streptosporangiales; family Streptosporangiaceae; genus Nonomuraea; species Nonomuraea sp. CA-218870. The sequence continues at coordinate 3,512,573 of NZ_JBNJMN010000001.1, forward strand.
CGCACACCGACCTGCCCGTGTGCGTCGGTCTGGGCGTCGGCACCGGCGCGCAGGCGGCCGAGGTCGCCCGCTACGCCGACGGCGTCATCGTCGGCTCGGCCTTCATCCGCCGCATGCTGGACGCGCCCGACGAGGCCGCGGGCCGCGACGCGATCAAGGAGCTGGCCCGCGACATGGCGCAGGGGGTGCGCGCCCGCGGCTGACCCGGCGCCGACCGCTCCCCGGCGCACCCGGGGAGCTTCGCCATGCCCCCGGCCACCTGCGGCAATCGAGGCTTAGCCGAGACTTATCGGCAGCGTGATCAGATGGTTCCCGATACTGTGCGCTTTCCCGGTACACAGCGAAGAGGAGATAGCCCGTGAACGCCTCGGATGCGTCACGCAACGCCAGATCAGCGGTACCCTGGGTGACGACCGCCGCCCGGCTGGTCCTGGGCGGGGTGCTGATCGTGGCCGGTGGGCTCAAGATAGGCAACCCGTCCGAGTCCGTCGTGGCGGTCAGAGCGTACGAGCTGCTGCCCGACTCGGTGGCCACGACGGTGGGCTACGGCCTGCCGATCGCGGAGATCGTGATCGGCGTGCTGCTGGTCATCGGTCTCATGACCAGGGTCGCGGCGGTGGTCGCCGCGCTGCTCATGCTGGCATTCGTCTTCGGCATCGCCTGGGCGTGGGCCAACGGGCTGCGCATCGACTGCGGCTGCTTCGGCGGCGGCGGCGAGCTCGGCGCCGGGCAGGAGCCGACATACCTCGTCGACATCCTGCGTGACTTCGGTTTCGTGCTGCTGGGCGCCTGGATCGTGCGCTTCCCGCCCGGGCGCTTCGCGCTCGACCGGCCGCTGGGCCTGGCGGGGACGGACCACCTGACCACAGAAGAGGAGAACGGCGATGGGCAAGGGCGACCGGGCGAAGTCGGCGCGTGAGAAGATCGAGCAGCAGCGCGCCGCCGACCGCGTGCGGGAGCGGCGCAAGAAGCTCGTCACCTACGTGACGGCCGGCGTGGTCGCGCTCGCCGCCGTCGGCGCGGGCTGGTGGTACGCCGCGAGCAGGTCGCAGTCGGAGCAGGCCGGTGAGGCGCTGGCGCCGATCACCGTGCAGCCCGACGGCGCCGTGGTGATGGCCAAGGAGGGCGTCGAGCGGCCGGTGGTCGACGTCTACGAGGACTACCAGTGTCCCGCCTGCCGCGAGTTGGAGCGGGTCAGCGGCCCCACGTTGAAGAACCTCGCCGCCGAGGGCCTGGCCAAGGTCGTCTTCCACCCGATCACGATCTTCTCCCAGGAGCCGACCAAGTCCAACTCGGTGCGGGCCGGCGCGGCCGCGCGGTGCGTCACCGAGGGCGCCAAGTGGATGACCTACCACGACCTGCTCTTCGAGAACCAGCCCAGCGAGGCCGGCGAGGGCTTCAAGCCGGACGACCTGGTCGCCTGGGGCAAGGACGCGGGCATCACCGACCCCGCCTTCGCCGAGTGCGTCACCTCCCAGAAGTACGCCCAGGCCCAGCTCGCCTACAGCCAGAAGATCGGCGACGAGCAGAAGATCGAGGGCACGCCGACCATCAAGGTCAACGGCACCGCGATCGACAACGGTGTGGCGTTCACGCCGCAGGAGCTGCGCCGAACCGTCACTGAGGCGGCCAAGTAGCGCCGTGTCCGCTACCCTCACCGACATGCCCCTAGCCTCGATTCCCAGCCCTTCCGACGGGGTCTGGTATCTCGGATTCATCCCGATCAGGGCCTACGCGCTCTGCATCGTGCTCGGCGTGGTCGTCGCCGTCTGGTTGGGCGAGCGCCGCTGGCGCGCTCGCGGCGGCGAGAAGGGCACGATCATCGACATCGCCGTGCCGGCGGTGATCTTCGGTCTGATCGGCGGCCGCCTCTACCACGTCATCACCGACTGGCAGCTCTACTTCAGCGGCCAGGAGAAGAAGCCCATCCAGGCGCTGTTCATCTGGGAAGGTGGTCTGGGCATCTGGGGAGCGGTCGCCCTGGGCGGCGTGGGCGTCTGGTGGGCGTGCCGCCGGCGGGGGCTGTCGCTCGGCGCCGTCGCCGACACTGTCGCGCCCGGCATCGCCTTCGCCCAGGCGATCGGCCGCTGGGGCAACTGGTTCAACCAGGAGCTGTACGGCTCGCCCACCACGCTGCCGTGGGGCCTGGAGATCGACCTGGAGCACGGCGGCGAGCCCGGCGTGCTCTACCACCCGACGTTCCTGTACGAGTCGCTGTGGAACGTCGCGCTCGGCTTCGCCCTGATCTACGCCGGCAAGCGGTTCTCGCTGCACCACGGGCGGCTGTTCGCCCTCTACGTCGCCGGTTACACGCTGGGCCGATTCTGGATCGAGGGCCTGCGCATCGACCCGGTGGGCGGCATCGGCTACGCGGTGGAGTTCTTCGGCCTGCGTATCAACCAGTTCACCGCCATCGCGCTGTTCATCGGGGCCCTCGTCTACTTCTGGGTCACCAGGAACAAGACCTCCGAGGAGATCGTCAACGTCCTGGCCGACGAGGACGCCGACCCGGCGCACCGGCCCGAACAGGCCGACCCCGAGGCCGAGGCCGCGGGGACCGCCGCCGACCGGCCCGCCGCCGACCGGCCCGCCGGGGACCCGGCCGAAGACGCCTCAAAAGACACTCCTGAAGAGCCCGCCGCAGACACCTCCGAGGACACCTCCGAGGACACCTCCGAGGACACCTCCGAGGACACCTCCGGGGACACCGCCGGAGATCCGGCCGTGGCCCCGGCCCGGGCCGCCGGGCAGGAGGCCGAAGCCGTACCCGAGGAGAAGAACAGCCGATGAGTGAGCGCGCGGAGGCACACCACCAGCACCGCGACGTCACCGGCGGCTGGCTGCGGCCGTCCGTGTTCGGGGCGATGGACGGCCTGGTGTCCAACTTCGCGCTCATCGCCGGGGTCGCCGGAGGCACCGGCGAGGCCGGCGTCATCGCGCTCGCGGGCGTCGCCGGGCTGGCCGCCGGCGCGTTCTCCATGGCGGGCGGCGAGTACGTCTCCGTCGCCAGCCAGCGGGAGCTGGCGCTGCGGGAGATCGAGGTGGAGGCGCGCGAGCTGGCCAGCCACCCCGACGACGAGCTGGCCGAGCTGACCCGGTCCTTCACCGACCGGGGCGTCGAGCCGGCGCTCGCCGGCGAGGTGGCCAGGCAGCTCTCCCGTGACCCGGAGCAGGCGCTGGAGCTCCACACCCGCGGCGAGCTCGGCGTCACCCCTGACGACCTGCCCAAGCCGAAAGTGGCGGCCGTGTCGTCGTTCCTGTCGTTCGGCGTCGGCGCCCTGCTGCCGCTGCTCCCTTACCTGTTCGGCGCGGTGGAGCTGTGGGTGTCGGCCGTGGTGTCGTGCACGGCCCTGTTCGGCGCGGGCGCGCTGGCCTCGACGGTGACCGCCCGCAGCTGGTGGTATTCGGGGCTGCGGCAGCTGATCGTCGGCGTCGTGGCCGCCGGGCTCACGTTCGCGCTCGGCAACGCGATCGGGGGGGTGTCGCTGTGACGGGACCGCCCCGCACCCGCAGGCGCCGCCGGACGCCCCGCTCAGACTGGCAGCTCCCGCTCCTCACCGACCTGGGGGTCCGCCCCGACCGGCAGAAGCTCCTCGTCGTCATCGTCTCGGTCGTCGCCGCCCTGGCCGCCGGGGCGGGGCTCGTCGTCGTGGTGACCTCGCTCGGCTCCTACGCGCCCGACCGCCGGACGGGCGCGGCCCTGGCCCAGGCGGACGCCGCGCTGCCGCAGACCTTCCACGGCTGGTCCTCGCCCAAGCTGTTCGAGCCGGTTTCCGACCGGGAGAAGGACACCGCGCCGCTCACCGAGAAGGAGGTCTTCGCCCAGAAGACGCTCACCGGCGAGAAGAAGCTCAGGCTCAAGCTGGTCGCCGGCGCGATCGACGCCGACTGCTCCGCCGCGCTGTGGGGCGAGGAACTGGTCGGGCAGGCGGCCGAGGCCGGGTGCAGCCAGGCCGCGCGCGGGCTCTACCTCAGCGCCGACGGCCGTTACGTCGGCCAGTACACCCTGCTCAACCTGCGCGACGGGCAGGCCGCCACCGAGCTGGTCGAGTCGCTCAAGACCCTCTACCGGGGCGGCTGGACCCTGCCCCTGGAGAGCGAGAAGGCGGCCTTCCCCGCGGGCGGCTACACCGAGGCGGGCGGCTACGCTCTGGGCCACTACGTCGGGCTGGTGTGGATCGGCAGGGCCGACGGCGCGGAGCCGACGGCCAGGGACGACTACGTGTCGCTGGCCCTGACCCTGCGCGGCGCCGAGAAGCCCGTCTACCAGCGGGTCGTGGCGATCACCGGGCCGGGCTCGTGATGCGCGCCCGCTCCTGGGGGCCGGACGGGCCCGTGGGCGGCAGTCCGCCGGTGTCGCGGGAGGGCCGGGTGCCGGTCCGGCTCGTCGTCGCGCTGGTGGTGGCCGCGCTCGCCGTCCTGGCGGCGGGGGCGTGGCTGTGGTCCGGGCGGGAGGCGCCCCGGCCCGCGACGCTGCGCGCCCAGCCCACGTCGGCGCTGTACGCGCTCGTCGACTCCCGTGAGGCCGACCCCCGTCCGCTGACGGTGGCCGAGGTCTTCACCGACGCGACGCGGACCCTGGGGGAGCTGCGGCGCGAGGCGGTCGAGGAGTTCGCCGACTGCGCGGACGCGCTGTGGGGGGTCGAGGCCGGCGGGTGCACGCAGGCGCTGCGTGCGACGTACGTGGGGGAGGGGGCGGCGGGGCAGTTCGTCATCCTCAACCTCCCCGACGGGCGCGCCGCCGACGCCATGGTCGCGGCGCTCGGCTCGGAGGGGTTCGTCCGGCAGGCGGTGGCCTTCGACCCGGCCCGCAGCCGGGCGGAGGCCCGCGCCCTGGGCCACTACGTGACGGTCAGCTGGGCCGGGGTGTCGCCGAGTGCCGCGGCCGCCGACCTCGTGCGGCCTCTCATCGATCTCGAAGGACTGAGCGCCGTCGTCCAGTCCCGCGTTCTCGACGCGACCTGAGCGTCCGAAAACCCCGCCGCGCGTCCGAAAAGCCTCACCCGTACGCAGGGAGGCTCTGAGGAGGGGTTATACCCAGGTTTCCGGTCCCCGAATCCTGGGTGTTCGCCGGGTTTCACCAGGTCGCTGGCTGACCTGGTGAAACGTGCGAAATGTTCGTGATGTGGACGCGATGGGCACCATTCGGGCAGCGTGCGGTAACCTCTACACACGAAACGCAGCAGGGCCAACGTCGTCCCCGCCTGTAAGCAGTCCCAGACAGACGATGACGACGGGAGGGATGCAATGCCTGCTGCCCACCTCGGGTTCCCCGAGCCCCAGGGCCTCTACCACCCCGCCAACGAGCATGATGCCTGCGGTGTCGCCATGGTGGCCGACGTCGCGGGCCGCCGGGGGCACGGGATCGTGGTCAAGGCGCTGACGGCGCTGTGCAATCTTGATCATCGGGGGGCCAAGGGTAGCGAGCCGGACACCGGCGACGGAGCCGGGATCCTCACCCAGATCCCCGACGCCTTCTACCGCGCGATCACCGACTTCCCGCTGCCCGCCGCCGGGCAGTACGCCACCGGCCTCGCGTTCCTGCCGATCGACGAGCAGGCGCGGGCCATCGCCACCGGCATGATCGAGGAGATCGCCGCAGAGGAGGGCCTGACCGTCCTCGGCTGGCGCGACGTGCCGGTCGACCAGACGCTGCCGGGGCCGACCGCCCGCGCGGTCATGCCGTACTTCAAGCAGCTCTTCGTGTCCTCGCCCGGCGGCGAGAGCGGGGCCGACCTCGACAGGCTCGCGTTCTGCCTGCGCAAGCGGGCCGAGCACGAGGTGGACGTCTACTTCCCGTCCCTGTCGGCGCGCACGGTCGTCTACAAGGGCATGCTCACGCCCGACCAGGTCGAGCCGTTCTTCCCGGACCTGTCCGACGAGCGCTACGAGAGCGCGATCGCGCTGGTCCACTCGCGCTTCTCCACCAACACCTTCCCGAGCTGGCCGCTCGCCCACCCGTACCGCTACGTCGCGCACAACGGCGAGATCAACACCGTCAAGGGCAACCGCAACTGGATGCGCGCCCGCGAGGCCATGCTCGCGTCCGACCTGATCCCCGGCGACCTGGCGCGGCTCTTCCCGATCTGCGACCCCGACGCGAGCGACACCGCCTCCTTCGACGAGGTGCTGGAGCTGCTTCACCTCGGCGGCCGCAGCCTGCCGCACGCCGTGCTCATGATGATCCCGGAGGCGTGGGAGAACCACACCGAGATGGATCCCTCGCGCCGCGCCTTCTACGAGTTCCACTCCTCCCTGATGGAGGCCTGGGACGGCCCGGCGTCGATCACGTTCACCGACGGCACGCTCGCCGGCGCCGTGCTCGACCGCAACGGCCTGCGCCCCGGCCGCTTCTGGGTGACCGCCGACGGGCTCGTCGTGCTCGCCTCCGAGGCGGGGGTGCTGGACTTCAAGCCCGAGGACGTGGTCCGCAAGGGCCGCCTGCAGCCGGGCCGGATGTTCCTCATCGACACCGCCCGCGGCAAGATCATCGAGGATGGCGAGATCAAGGCCGAGCTGGCCGCCGCGCTGCCGTACCAGGAGTGGCTGCACGCGGGGCTGGTCAGGTTCGAGGAGCTGCCCGCGCGGCAGCGGGAGATCCCCAGCCACGAGGCGCTCGTCAAGCGGCAGCAGACCTTCGGCTACACCGAGGAGGAGCTGCGCGTCATCCTCAGCCCGATGGCCCGCACCGGCGTCGAGCCGATCGGCTCCATGGGCACCGACACCCCGGTCGCGGTGCTCAGCGAGAAGCCCAGGCTGCTGTTCGACTACTTCAGCCAGCTGTTCGCCCAGGTGACCAACCCGCCGCTGGACGCGCTCCGCGAGGAGCTGGTGACCAGCCTGGCCAGCACGCTCGGCCCCGAGGGCAACCTGCTCGACCCCGGCCCGACGTCCTGCCGCCAGCTCGTGCTGCCCTACCCGGTGATCGACAACGACGAGCTCGCCAAGATCATCCACATCAACGACGAGCACGACCTGCCGGGCCTCCATCCGCACGTCGTCTCCGGCCTGTACGAGGTCGCGGGCGGCGGCGAGGCGCTGCTGCACCGCCTCGACGAGATCCGGGCCGAGGTCTCGCAGGCCATCGCCGACGGCGCCCGGGTCATCGTGCTGTCCGACCGCGGCTCCGGCGAGGCGCTCGCGCCCATCCCGTCGCTGCTGCTCACCGGCGCGGTGCACCACCACCTCATCCAGGAGAAGACCCGGACCAAGATCGGCCTGGTGGTCGAGACCGGCGAGGCCCGCGAGTGCCACCACATGGCGCTGCTGATCGGCTACGGCGCCGGCGCGGTCAACCCGTACCTCGCCATCGAGACCGTCGAGGACCTGGTCGACGGCGGCGCGCTCCAGGTCGACAAGCGCAAGGCCGTGCGCAACCTGATCAAGGCGTACGGCAAGGGCGTCATCAAGATCATGTCCAAGATGGGCGTGTCGACCGTGGCCTCCTACACCGGCGCGCAGATCTTCGAGGCGCTCGGGCTCAGCCAGGAGGTCATCGACTCCTGCTTCACCGGCACCACCTCCCGGCTCGGCGGCGTCGGCTTCGACGTGCTCGCCAGAGAGGCCGCCGAGCGTCACCGGCACGCGTACCCGAGGGCCGAGAACGCCCACCGCCGGCTCCAGGTCGGCGGCGAGTACCAGTGGCGGCGCGAGGGCGAGCCTCACCTGTTCAACCCCGAGACCGTCTTCAAGCTGCAGCACGCCACCCGCACCCGCCGCTACGAGATCTTCAAGGAGTACACCAGCCTGGTCGACTCCCAGGCGGAGCGGCTGATGACCCTGCGCGGCCTGTTCAGGCTCCGTCCCGGCAAGGCGATCCCGATCGAGGAGGTCGAGCCCGTCTCGGAGATCGTCAAGCGGTTCTCCACGGGCGCGATGTCGTACGGCTCGATCTCGATGGAGGCGCACGAGACGCTCGCCATCGCGATGAACCGGCTGGGCGGCAAGTCCAACACCGGGGAGGGCGGCGAGGACCCCGAGCGGCTCTACGACCCGGCCCGCCGCTCGGCGATCAAGCAGGTGGCCTCCGGCCGGTTCGGCGTCACCTCCGAATACCTGGTGAACGCCGACGACCTGCAGATCAAGATGGCCCAGGGCGCCAAGCCCGGCGAGGGCGGCCAGCTGCCCGGCCACAAGGTCTACCCGTGGATCGCCAAGACCCGCCACTCCACGCCCGGCGTCGGCCTCATCTCGCCGCCGCCGCACCACGACATCTACTCCATCGAGGACCTGGCCCAGCTCATCCACGACCTGAAGAACGCCAACCCGCGGTCCAGGGTCCACGTGAAGCTGGTCGCCGAGGTGGGCGTCGGCACGGTCGCGGCCGGGGTGTCCAAGGCGCACGCCGACGTGGTGCTCATCTCCGGCCACGACGGCGGCACCGGCGCCTCCCCGCTGACCAGCCTCAAGCACGCGGGCGCGCCGTGGGAGCTCGGCCTGGCCGAGACCCAGCAGACGCTGCTGCTCAACAACCTGCGCGACCGCATCGTGGTGCAGGTCGACGGCCAGCTCAAGACCGGCAGGGACGTGGTCATCGCCGCCCTGCTGGGCGCCGAGGAGTACGGTTTCGCCACCGCGCCCCTCGTGGTCAGCGGCTGCGTGATGATGCGGGTCTGCCACCTCGACACCTGCCCGGTGGGCGTCGCCACGCAGAACCCGGAGCTGCGCAGGCGGTTCGGCGGCAAGCCCGAGTTCGTGGTCAACTTCTTCGAGTTCATCGCCGAGGAGATCCGCGAGTATCTCGCCGAGCTGGGCTTCCGCTCGCTCGACGAGGCCATCGGGCACGTCGAGATGCTGGACACCACGGCCGCCGAGGACCACTGGAAGGCGAGCGGGCTCGATCTGTCGCCGATCCTGCACCGTCCGGAGCTGCCCGCGAGCGCGGCGCTGCGCCGGGTCGGCGCCCAGGACCACGGCCTGGAGCACGCCCTGGACAACACCCTCATCCAGCTGGCCGAGGGCGCGCTCAACGACGGCACCCCGGTCACCCTGGACCTGCCGATCCGCAACGTGAACCGCACGGTCGGCACCATGCTGGGCTACCAGGTCACCAAGCGCCACGGCGGCAAGGGCCTGCCCGACAACACCATCGACATCTCCTTCACCGGCTCGGCGGGCAACTCGTTCGGCGCGTTCGTGCCCCGCGGCATCACGCTGCGGCTCACCGGCGACGCCAACGACTATGTCGGCAAGGGCCTGTCCGGCGGGCGCATCACGCTCCGGCCGTACGAGGAGGCGCCGCTCGACGGTCACATCATCGCCGGGAACGTCGGCCTGTACGGCGCCACGTCCGGAGAGGTGTTCATCCGCGGCGTCGCCGGGGAGCGGTTCTGCGTGCGCAACTCCGGCGCGACCGCCGTCGTCGAGGGCGTCGGCGACCACGGGTGCGAGTACATGACCGGCGGCAAGGTGGTCGTGCTCGGCCCCACCGGGCGCAACTTCGCGGCCGGCATGTCCGGCGGCGTCGCCTACCTGCTCGACCTCAAGGCCGAGCGGGTCAACCGGGAGATGGTCGCCATCGAGGCGCTCACCGGGGAGGACGCCGACTTCCTCAAGGAGGCCGTCGAGAAGCACTTCGCCGAGACCGGCTCCCCGGCCGCCAAGCAACTGCTGGCCGACTGGGACGCCGCGCTCGGCCGGTTCGGCAAGATCATGCCGACCGACTACAAGCGGGTCCTGGAGGCCGCGGAGGCCGCCCGGATCGAAGGCAGGGACATCGACGAGGCCGTCATGACGGCCGCGGTTCAGGGTTAAGGGAGGCGTACCGATGGCTGACCCCAAGGGGTTCCTCACGCACGAGCGGGAGCTGCCGGCGCGCCGCCCGGTCGACGTCCGCATCGGCGACTGGCGTGAGGTCTACCAGGATTTCACGCAGGACAAGCTGACCAAGCAGGCGGCCCGCTGCATGGACTGCGGCATCCCGTTCTGCCACAACGGCTGCCCGCTGGGCAACCTCATCCCCGAGTGGAACGACCTGGTCCACCGCACCGACTGGCGCGAGGCGATCGAGCGGCTGCACGCCACGAACAACTTCCCGGAGTTCACCGGCAGGCTCTGCCCGGCTCCGTGCGAGGCGGCGTGCGTGCTCGGCATCAACGCCGACCCGGTGGCGATCAAGCGGGTCGAGGTCGAGATCATCGACCGCGCGTTCGCCGAGGGCTGGGTCACCCCGCAGCCGCCGCAGCGCAAGACCGGCAAGCGGGTGGCCGTGGTCGGCTCCGGCCCGTCCGGGCTGGCCGCCGCCCAGCAGCTCACCCGCGCCGGTCACGACGTGGTGGTGTACGAACGCGCCGACCGCGTCGGCGGCCTGCTGCGCTACGGCATCCCCGAGTTCAAGATGGAGAAGCGGCACATCGACCGCCGTCTGGCGCAGATGCGGGCCGAGGGCACCGAGTTCCGCACCGGCGTCAACGTCGGCCTCGACGTCACCGCCGCCGAGCTGCGCGAGCAGTACGACGCGGTGGTGCTGTGCGGCGGCGCCACCCTGTGGCGCGACCTGCCGGTGCCGGGCCGCGACCTCAAGGGCGTCCACCAGGCGATGGAGTATCTGCCGCTGGCCAACAAGGTCCAGGAGGGCGACCTCCCGGTCTCCCCGATCTCCGCCGAGGGCAGGCACGTCGTGGTCATCGGCGGCGGCGACACCGGCGCCGACTGCATCGGCACCGCCATCCGGCAGGGCGCCGCGTCCGTCACCCAGCTGGAGATCATGCCGCGGCCGCCCGCCGCACGGCCGGCCGGGCAGCCGTGGCCGACGTTCCCGATCCTGTTCAAGACGGAGAGCGCCCACGAGGAGCTCGCCGTCCAGGGCGGGGAGCGGGTGTACGCGGTGTCCACCACCGAGTTCGCCGGTGACGCCGACGGCAACGTCAGGGCGCTGCGCCTGGTCGAGGTCGAGGGGCCGCGGGCCGGCTTCAAGCCGATCCCCGGCACCGAGCGGGAGATCCCTGCCGACCTGGTCACGCTCTCCATGGGTTTCGTCGGCCCGGAGCGGGGCCCGCTGCTCGGCGACCTGGCGGAGCTGGGCGGCGAGGGCTTCTTCGACGCCCGGGGCAACGTCGCGCGTGACAAGACCTACATGTCCAAGGTCGACGGCGTGTTCGTGGCCGGCGACATGGGCCGCGGTCAGTCGCTCATCGTCTGGGCGATCGCCGAGGGCCGCGCCGCCGCCAGCGGCGTCGACCGCTACCTGACCGGTGACACGGCGCTGCCGTACCCGATCCTGCCGACGGCCCGTCCGCTCGTCTGACGCGTCCGTGAACGCCCGTCCCGCTCGCCGGGACGGGCGTTCACGCTGTCCGGGGGAGGGGGCGTACCGGCGGGGGTTGCATCAGTTGCCGCAGGTCGGGAAGATGCACATTCTCGGAAAACACATAAGATAGGGGAGAAATGCGGCGAATTACTCCCATCCTTACAGCGCTGGCCACGATGGTCACGCTCACCGCCTGCACCCCCTCCGCCCCCGCGGCCACCGCCACGGCGGACACCGAGTACCTCGTCTTCTACGCCGACGGCCGGCGCTCCGACGCGCTCGCCGCCGTCCGGGAGGCGGGCGGCACCCCGACCGGCACCGAGAGCGGCACCGAGGCCGGCACTGGGACCGGCACCGAGACCGGCACTGAGGCCAAGCTCGGCTATGTCCTGGCCCGCGGCCACGACGACCGCTTCCCCGAGACCGTCGGCGCCGACCCCGCCGTGGTCGGCGTCTCCGCCGACCGCGCCATCGGGCGCACCACCGCCGTCCCCGCCACGGCGTTCCCCGACGCGTCCGCCTTCAGCGAGAAGGGCACGGGCGAGCCGCTCGCCGGCCGCCAGTGGGACATGCGGATGATCGGCGCCGACCGCGCCAACCAGAAGGCGCCCGGCAGCGAGAAGGTCCTCGTCGGCGTCATCGACACCGGGATCGACGGCACCCACCCCGACATCGCGCCCAACTTCAACCGCGAGCTCAGCCGTAACTTCGTCACCGACCGGCCCAAGGACGACAACGGGGAGAACCTCGACGGCCCCTGCGAGGCCGACGGCTGCAAGGACCCCGTCGACCGGGACGACGACGGCCACGGCACGCACGTCGCCAGCACCATCGCCTCGCCGCTCAACGGCGTGGGCATCGCCGGCGTGGCCCCCGGGGTCCAGCTCGTCAACATCCGGGCCGGCCAGGACTCCGGCTTCTTCTTCCTCAAGGCCAGCCTCGACGCGCTGACCTACGCCGGCGACATCGGCGTCGACGTGGTCAACATGAGCTACTACGTCGACCCGTGGCTGTTCAACTGCACGGCCAACCCGTCCGACAGCAAGACGGAACAGCTCGAACAGCGCGCCATCATCACCGGCATGCAGCGCGCCCTCGACTACGCCAGGAGCAAGGGCGTCACCCTCATCTCCGCGCTCGGCAACGGCGCCACCGACCTCGGGCGGCCGAAGACCGACGACGACAGCCCCGGCTACCCGCGCGGCGAGGAGAAGGTCCGCCGCGTCGACAACACCTGCCTCAACGTCCCCGCGGAGTCCAACGGCGTCATCTCCGTCGCCTCGGTCGGCCCCTCCGGCCGCAAGGCCGTCTACAGCGACTACGGCGTCGAACAGGCCGACCTCGCCGCGCCCGGCGGCGACTCGCTCGACGGCAAGGGCGCCTCCGCGAACCGCACCATCCTCGCCGCCGCCCCCGAGAAGGCGCTGCGCGCCAACGGCCGCATCGGGGCCGACGGCAAGCCCAAGGGCGCGGACGTCGTGCGCGACTGCACCGGCGGCACCTGCGCCTACTACCAGTACCTGGAAGGCACCTCGATGGCCGCGCCGCACGCCGCCGGGGTGGCCGCCATCCTCATCAGCCGCTTCGGCCGCCCGGGGCCCGGCGGCGTCGCCCTCGCCCCCGCCACCGTCGAGAAGTACCTGTACGAGACGGCCACGCCGACGGCGTGCCCGAGCCCGCGCGGGTTCGTCTACGACGTGTACGGGGAGAAGACGACCCATCTGTGCGAAGGCGGGCCGGACAAGAACGGCTTCTTCGGCCACGGTCTCGTCGACGCCCTCGAGGCGGCCACCTTCGAACCGTGACCCATATGCGGGGTACGTTCTCCGGCGACCTTGACTGCCAAGTGGTCTGTACCAATTAAGGTAGGACGCGTGACACGTCGCGCGAAAATCGTCTGCACCCTAGGCCCAGCCACGTCCTCCCCCGAACGTCTGCGCGAGCTCATCGCCGCGGGCATGGACGTCGCACGGTTCAACCTCAGCCATGGCGACCATGACATGCACAGAGAGGTCTTCGACCGGGTCAGGGAGGTCGCGGCCGATCTCGGCCGCGGTGTAGGCGTCCTCGCCGATCTGCAGGGTCCCAAGATCCGCGTCGGCCGCTTCGAGGAAGGCCCGGTCCGGCTCGGCTTCGGCGACGTCTTCACGGTCACCGCCGAAGACGTGCCCGGCGACCGCGAGCAGGTCTCCACCACCTACAAGGGCCTGTCCAACGACGTCCGCCCCGGCGACACCATCCTGGTCGACGACGGCAGGCTCGTGCTGGAGGTGACCCGCGTCGACGGCGAGCGGGTCGTCACCCGCGTCGTCATCGGCGGCATGATCTCCGACAACAAGGGCCTCAACCTCCCCGGCGTCAACGTCAGCGCCCCCGCGCTGACCGACAAGGACGAGACCGACCTGCGCTGGGCGCTGCGCACCGGCTTCGACATGATCGCGCTGTCGTTCGTCCGCCGTCCCTCCGACGCCGACGTCGTGCGCAACATCATGGAGCAGGAGGCCGTCCGCCTCCCCCTCCTCGCCAAGATCGAGAAGCCGCAGGCGGTCGAGCGCCTCCCCGAGATCGTCGAGGCCTTCGACGGCATCATGGTCGCCCGCGGCGACCTGGGCGTGGAGCTGCCGCTGGAGCAGGTGCCGATCGTCCAGCGGCGCATCATCGAGCTGTGCCGCGAGAAGGCCCGCCCGGTCATCGTCGCCACCCAGATGCTCGACTCGATGATGAACGCCCCCCGCCCCACCCGCGCCGAGGCCTCCGACGTCGCCTACGCCGTCATGGACGGCGCGGACGCGGTCATGCTGTCGGGCGAGACCTCCGTCGGCAACTACCCGGTCGAGGCCGTCTCGACGATGGACCGCATCGCCTGCGCCGCCGAGGCGTCGTCGCTGCACGCCACCCACACCCTGGAGCGCATGCCGGAGACCACCGGCGGCGCCATCGCCCGCGCCGCCGCCGAGGTCGGCGCCATCGTCGGGGCCAAGGCGCTGGTGGCCTTCACCATGTCCGGCGAGACGGCCCGCCGGCTGGCCCGCTACCGCTCGCCGATCCCGCTGCTCGCCTTCACCTCCTCCCCCCACGTGCGGGGCCAGCTCTCGCTCACCTGGGGGGTGGAGACGTTCCAGGTGCCGTTCGTGCACCACACCGACGACATGGTCCGGCAGGTGGAGGCGTCCCTGCTGTCGCTGAACCGCCTGGAGAAGGGCGACAAGGTGGTCATCGTCGCCGGCTCGCCCCCCGGCACCCACGGCTCCACCAACGCCCTGCGCGTCCACACGATCGGTTCCGCCGTCTCCCACGGCAACTAGGACCGGGGGGGCCGGGCGCTCGCGGCCCGGCCCTCCGCACCCTGCTTCAGTTGGCGTGGAGCGCCTCGTTCAGCTCCACGCCGGTGCCCTGGCGGGCCACCACCTCCACGGCGCCCGTCTCGGAGTTGCGGCGGAACAGCAGCCCGTCGCGTCCCGACAGCTCCCTGGCCTTCACCACGTCGCCGCCGGGCAGGCGCACCTTCGTCCCGGCCGTCACGTACAGGCCGGCCTCGACGACGCAGTCGTCGCCCAGTGAGATGCCGATGCCGGCGTTCGCGCCGATCAGGCAGCGCTCGCCGACCGAGACGACCTGCTTGCCGCCGCCGGAGAGGGTGCCCATGATCGAGGCGCCGCCGCCCAGGTCGGAGCCCTCACCGAGGACGACCCCGGCCGAGATCCTGCCTTCGACCATGGACGCGCCGAGCGTGCCGGCGTTGAAGTTGACGAACCCCTCGTGCATCACCGTCGTGCCGCTCGCCAGGTGGGCGCCCAGGCGCACCCGGTCGGCGTCGGCGACGCGCACCCCGGACGGCACGACGTAGTCGACCATCCGCGGGAACTTGTCGATCCCGTACACCGTGACCGGCCCCTTGGCGCGCAGCCGCGCCCGCGTCACCTCGAAGCCCGCCACGGCGCACGGCCCGTGGTTGGTCCACACGACGTTCGCCAGCTTGCCGAACAGGCCCTCGAGGTTCACCCCGTGCGGCCGCACCAGCCGCGCCGACAGCAGGTGGAGCCGCAGGTAGGCGTCGTGGGCGTCGGCCGGGGGGTCGGAGAGCTTGGCGATGCCGGTGCGCACCGCCACGACCTCGACGCCGCGCGCCGGGTCGGGCCCCACCAGGCCGGCGAGCTCGCCGGCCGCCTCGGGAGCGAGCCGCTCGGTGCCCGTCACGGGCGGGTCGCCCAGCTCGGGCGCGGGGAACCAGGTGTCGAGTACGGTGCCGTCGGCGGCTATGGTGGCGAGGCCGACGCCGCCGGCGCCGGTCACGGTGGGATCGATAGCAGTCACATGCCTCAAAATACCGCGACGGGCCTCGTCAGAGCGCGCCCAGGTCGGCCGACAGCCAGTGCTCCGGCCGCATCCTGAACGTCACCAGCGCGCTCAGGTCCGACCCCTCGACGTAGCCGGGCACCGCCTCGATCGGGAGGTAGCGGGCGGCGATCCTGGTGAGCTGCTCCAGCGTCGTCGGGCCCGACCACACGACCGGCCCCTCCACCGACACGTACCGGTAGGTCGGGCTGGTCCGCTGCACCAGCAGCGCGAACCGGCCCGCCTTCGCGACCAGCACGGCCTTGCGCGACTCGCGGCCGGTGAGGAACTCCACGTCCCCGCCCGGCTCGTAGTCGTACCAGACGGGCACGCTCAGCGGCGCCCGGTCCGCGCCCGCGTCGACCGCCACGCCGGCCACATGCGGCTCCGCCAGGAACGTGGCCCGCTCCTTCGCGCTCAACCCCACGGCACCCACCTCCAGAGGACCACCACACCCGTTTCATTACCGATCATCGGCTGACTATGCCTCTGACCAGGAGTGGACGGGGTCCACGCACGGCGTGGGATGTCGTCGGAAGGGAAGGCCGCGGCCGGCCCCGCAAGGGGAGCCCGGGAAGTGCCCCGAGTGGGATTCGAACCCACACTGAATGGATTTTGAGTCCATCGACTCTGCCGATTGGTCTATCGGGGCGGCAGCGCCGGCCGCCGCACGGGGCACGACTCCAGGGGGTCGCGGTGCTGGGCCGACGTGGATCTAATCTACCGGACATCGGTACTCTTCTGCTCGTGAGTACGCAGCGACGAGTGGTGATCGCGGAAGACGAGGCGCTGATCCGCCTCGATCTCAAGGAGATGCTCCAGGAGGACGGATACGTCGTCGTGGGGGAGGCCGGGGACGGGGAGCAGGCCATCCGGCTGGCCACCGAGCTGCGGCCCGATCTCGTCATCCTGGACGTCAAGATGCCGGTGCTCGACGGGATCTCCGCGGCGGAGCGGATCGTGGCCGAGCGCATCGCGCCGTGCCTGATCCTCACCGCCTTCTCCCAGCGTGACCTGGTCGAACGGGCCAGGGAGGCGGGGGCGATGGCCTATCTGGTCAAGCCGTTCACCAAGGCCGACCTGGTGCCGGCGATCGAGATGGCGGTGAGCCGCCACGAGGAGATGGTGGCGCTGGCCGCCGAGGTGTCGGGCCTCACCGAGCGGCTGGAGACGCGCAAGCTGGTCGAGCGGGCCAAGGGCCGGCTGATGACGCAGCACGGGTGGAGCGAGCCGCAGGCGTTCCGCTGGATCCAGAAGGCGTCGATGGACCGGCGGCTGAGCATGCGCGAGGTCGCGCAGATCGTCATCGACGACGCGGCCGACCGGGGCTGAGCGCCCCGGCCGGGCCCGCCGGTCACGAGGTGGGCAGCCCGCACACGTCGAGCGCGTACTCGATGAGCCGGTGCTGGACGTCCTCGGGCGGGACGACGATGACGACGCGCTCGGCGCCTCCGTCGACGCTGGCCCGTACGGGGAAGAGGAAGGCCTTCTTGGCCTCGGCGAAGGCGTGCGGGTCGCAGCGCCCCGGGGTGAGCTGGACGGCGGCCTGGGCGCTGCGGGCGGTGGCGTCCAGTTGGGCGATCGGCGTCCCCTCGTCGACGGGGCCGGCGATGTAGTGGGTGGTGCCGTCGATGCGGTGGACGGTCACGGCGCCCTTGCCGCGGCGGGTGAGGGTGAGGGTGGTGTGCATGGCGTCGCCCACGCGCTTCCACCCGGGGCCGAAGGAGATGTCGGCCGCCTGCTTGATGAGGTGCTCCGAGCACTCGTCGCGCAGCAGCCGCGCCAGCAGCGGGTCGGGATGGGGCACCGGGAAGACGACCTTGCGCGGGTTCTGTTCCGCGCCGACGCGGACGTGGGCGACGACGGTGGCCTGCTGCGCCTCGGGGAGGCGGTCGGGCAGGCAGCGGGCTCCGCCGTAGGGGATGGGCAGGTCCGTCCGCTCGGACTTCGTGACGATGATATTCACCTTCTCCGGGGCTAATGTGGCGAATGATGCGGTCACCAACTGAACGTCAGCGAAGTGCACCGGAGTCCCCGTGGTGTTCCGGACCGCCACCTGCATCCTGTGTACGGGCTCGTCGGAACGCCACTGGGCCAGGGACACCGACACACCGGGCGGCGGCTCGGTAACGGACGGGGCGGCGCCGCCGGAGCAGCCGGCGAGGAGGGCGGCCGAGAGCGAGAGGGCCATGATGAGCTTCACTCGCCGCAGACTAAGCACGCACCGATCGCGAGCGTAAGTTGAGGACTGATTACGACTCCGCATCCAAGTGCCGACAGTTGCGCTCCTGCCCTGGCATCACCATCAGGCATTTTGTACGTTTCCACCATTCGATCGGGAACGCTCGGCGGTGCTGACGGATCCCGGCCTGGAATGAAGGAGATTACTTCATGGTCCGCATTGCTCCCGTGGGACGGGTGCTGGCTGTCGTGGCTGCCACCAGCCTCGCTCTGACAGCTTGCGGTGGTGGCAGCGACACCGCCGCCCCATCCTCGCCCGCCTCGGCTGCGCCATCGTCCGCGGCCCCCGCGGCCCAGGGCGACGGCACGCTGACCCTTGGCACGCTGCTGCCGCAGACGGGGTCGCTGGCGTTCCTCGGCCCGCCCGAGTTCGCGGGCGTCGACCTGGCCGTCAAGGAGATCAACGAAGCCGGCGGCGTGCTCGGCAAGGACGTCGCCAAGATCCACACGGACTCCGGCGACACCACCACCAACATCGCCTCCCAGTCGGTCGACAACCTGCTGGCGCAGAAGGCCGACGCCATCATCGGCGCCGCCTCCTCGTCGGTGTCGGAGACGGTGATCGACAAGATCACCGGTGCGGGCGTCGTGCACTTCTCCCCGGCCAACACCTCGGACAAGTTCACCACCATCGCCGACCAGGGCCTCTACTTCCGCACCTCCCCGCCGGACAAGCTGCAGGGCCGCGTCCTCGGTGACCTGATCGTGGCCGACGGCAACGCCACGGTCGCCATCATGGCCATGCAGGACTCCTACGGCACCGGCCTGGCCGACCAGGTCGCCAAGACCGTCCAGGACGGCGGCGCCGAAGTGGTCGAGCGGGTCGACTACGACCCGAAGGCGGCCGACTTCGCGGCCGACATCGCCAAGGTCAAGGCGAAGAACCCCGCGGCCGTCGTCCTGATCGGCTTCGAGGAGACCGCCAAGGTCATCAACGAGCTGGTCAAGCAGGGCCTGCCGGCCGACAAGCACAAGTGGTACATGGTCGACGGCAACACCTCCAACACCAACTACGTCAAGATGCCCAAGGGCACGCTGAAGGGCGTCAAGGGCACCATCCCCGGCGCCGCGTCTCCGGAGGACTTCCAGAAGAAGCTCCTCGAGATCAACCCCGACCTCGAGGACTTCAGCTACGCGCCGGAGTCGTACGACGCCGCCAACCTGATCGCCCTGGCCGCCGAGGCCGCCAAGAGCGACGCGGGCACCGCCATCGCGGCCAAGCTGGCCGAGGTCAGCAAGGGCGGCGAGAAGTGCAAGGACTTCCCGTCCTGCGTCGAGCTGCTCAAGGCCGGCAAGGACATCGACTACGACGGCGTGAGCGGTCCGGTCGAGTTCAACGACGCCGGTGACCCGGCCGTCGCCACCATCGGCATCTACGAGTACGGCGACGACAACAAGTACCCGACCAAGGCGCTCGAGTACCGCACGGGCAACATCGAGGGCTGACAGCTTCTCGGCTGAGCCATCAGGGCCCCGGTCCCCTCCCCCCTGAGGACCGGGGCCCTTTCACGTGCTCAGCCGCAGGTCCGCTCGATCCGCTCGGCCGCGGTCCGGTACTCCTTGAGCAGGGCCACCTGCCGGGGGCGCGGCACGTCCGCCGTGGACAGGCTCTCGGTGGTGGCCTCGACCGTGCGGACCGCGTCGCCGAGCGAGGCGGGCAGCCGGGGGCCGAACTGGAGGGTGATGCCGCGTACCTCGGCGAGACGGCCGAGCACGGCGTCCTCGAAGTGCTGCGCGTCCTCCTGGCCGGCGGGCTTCAGCAGCAGGTCCGCGTACCCGATGGCGGAGACCACGCGCGCGCACGGGTCGTCGTCGGGATCGCCGCCCGTGCTGTACGAGCCGCCGGCGGCGGGAGCCTGCTGGCAGGCGGCGAGCACGGGGAGCAGGAGCGCGAGCGCGAGAACAATACGACTCACCCGGACATTGAAGAACGGAGAAGGGGCCCGGGTGAAGCCCCTTCTCCGTTCGGGTGACCGATCTACGCCTTGGCGAGGGTGCCGAGGTACAGCTCGATGACCTTGGGGTCGTTGGCGAGCTGGCGCCCGGTGCCGGTGTAGGCGTTGCGTCCCTGGTCGAGGACGTAACCCCGGTGGCAGATCTGCAGGCAGCGCCGGGCGTTCTGCTCCACCATGATGATGGTGACGCCGGCCTTGTTGATCTGCTGGGCCTGGATGAACACCAGGTCCTGCAGCTTGGGCGACAGGCCCGCGGAGGGCTCGTCCAGCAGCAGCACCGACGGCTCTGTCATCAGCGCCCTGGCCATGGCCACCATCTGCCGCTCACCGCCCGACAGGGAGCCGGCGCGCTGCTTGCGCCGCTCCCTGAGCGCGGGGAACAGCTCACAGACGAACTCGAAGCGTTCCTTGAACTTGTTGGGCGCCTGGTAGGCGCCCATCTCGAGGTTCTCCTCGATGGTCAGGCTCGGGAAGACGTTGTTGGTCTGCGGGACGTAGCCGACGCCGCGCGAGACCAGCTGGTGCGCCTTCATGTTGGTGATGTTCTCACCCTTCAGCGTCACCGTGCCGCTGCGGATGTTGACCAGCCCGAACATCGCCTTGAGCAGGGTCGACTTACCGGCTCCGTTGGGGCCGATGATGCCGATCAGCTCGCCGTCGCCGACGTACAGGTCGGAGCCGTTGAGGATGTTGACCCCCGGCAGGTAGCCGGCGATCAGCTCGTCGCAGCGGAGCACGGCGTTCTCGGCGCCGCTCAGGTGGTCGCCGCGGTCGGTGACGGCGGCCTTGGACTCGGGGACGGCGTTCACTTCTTGTCCTCCTCGATCTCGGCCTCGAGCGCCTCCTCGGCCTCCTGGAGCTGCTCCTCCAGCTCGCTCTCGGTGAGCGGCGCGTCGTGGTGGGCGCCCAGGTAGGCGTCGATGACCCGCTCGTCGGACATGATGGTGTCCGGCGGGCCCTCGGCGATGACGGCGCCCTGCGCCATGACGATCACCCAGTCGCTGATGTCGCGCACCATGTCCATGTCGTGCTCGACGAACAGCACGCTCATGCCCTGCTCGCGCAGGTCCTTGACGTGACCGAGGAGTGACTGGGTGAGCGCCGGGTTGACGCCGGCCATGGGCTCGTCGAGCATCACCAGCTCGGGCTTGACCATGAGGGCGCGGGCCATCTCCAGCAGCTTGCGCTGGCCGCCCGAGAGCGAGCCGGCGAAGTCGTCGCGCTTGGCGTCGAGCTTGAACCTGGCCAGCAGCTCCTCGGCCCGGGTGGTGATCTCGTCCTCCTGACCGCGCCAGATGAAGGGCAGCAGCGCCTGCCAGAAGCTCTCGCCCGACTGGCCCTGCGCGCCCAGCCGCATGTTCTCCAGCACCGTCAGCCGCGACAGCGCCTTGGTGAGCTGGAAGGTGCGGACCATGCCGGCGCGGGCGACCTTGTGGGCCGGCACACCGTTCATCCGCCGTCCGTTGAACGTCCACTCGCCCGAGTCGGCGGTGTCGAAGCCCGTGAGCTGGTTGAAGAACGTGGTCTTGCCCGCGCCGTTGGGGCCGATGAGCGCGGTGATGGAGCCCCGCTGGATCTCCACGTGCTTGACGTCGACGGCGGTCAGGCCGCCGAAGCGGCGCACGACGTTGTCGACCACGAGGATCGGGTCGGGCTTGGCCACGCCCGGCTCGCGTGGCATGTCCTTGAAGACCGCCTGCGCGGCGGCCTTGCGGTCGGTGGTGGTCTCAGCGTGCATTGATCGCCAGCTCCCTCTTGTCCCCGAAGATACCTTGCGGCCGGTAGACCAACAGGAGGATCAGCCCCAGCCCGACCAGCAGGAAGCGGAACGGGCCGACCTGCGTGATGTCCATGAAGGGGAGGAGACCGGACTGCACCGCGCCGGTGAGCAGGCCGTTGACGAGCACCAGCAGCACCCAGAAGATCGACGCGCCGACCACCGGGCCGAACACGCGGGCGGCGCCGCCCAGGATGACGATCGTGTACGCGAAGAACGTGGTCTCGGTGCCGAAGATGTCGGGCTGCACGGACCCGGTGGCGAGGCCGTAGATGAAGCCGCCCAGGCAGCCGAGCACGCCGCCGAGGATCAGCGACTGCATCTTGTAGGAGAACACGTTCTTGCCGAGGCTGCGCACGGCGTCCTCGTCCTCGCGGATGGCCTTGATCACGCGGCCCCACGGGCTCTTCATCAGCAGGTAGACGATGAGACAGGAGATCGCGATCAGGGCCCAGGCGACGCTGAGCACCCACATCTCGCGTTCGTTGAAGCTCAGCGGCCAGAACCCGTAGCTGCCCTGCGGGTAGGGGTTGATGTCGTAGAACCCCTGGGAGAAGCCGCGCCGCCCGTCGGAGCCGCCGAAGACGTCCTTGAACTCCACGGAGCGGAAGATGAGCCTGACGATCTCCGCCGCGGCGATGGTGACGATGGCCAGGTAGTCGGCCCTCAGCCGCAGCGTCGGGATGCCCAGCAGGAGGGCGAGCAGCACGGCGGCGGCCAGGCCGACCGCGATGCCGATCCAGAACGGCAGCCCGAGCGTGGTCACGGTCACGGCCAGGCCGTAGCCCGCGACGGCGAGGAACGCCGACTGGCCGAAGTTGAGCAGCCCGGTGTAGCCGAAGTGGATGTTGATGCCGATCGCGGCGAGCGCGTACCACACCGTCTCGACGCCGACGGCGGCCTTGACGGTGGTGGAGAGGATGATGTCCCAGTTCATGATTCCCCCGGTCAGCCGATCCGCTCTCGGCGGCCGAGGATGCCCTGCGGCCGGAAGAGGAGCACGAGGATGAGGACGGCCAGCGCGCCGACGTTCTTGAGCTCCGGTGGCACCCACAGCGTCGAGATCTGGATGAACAGGCCGACGATGATCGACCCCACCAGCGCGCCGAAGGCGGTGCCGAGGCCGCCGAGCGTGACTCCGGCGAAGATGAGCAGCAGCAGTTCCTGACCCATCGTGTACTTCAGGTTCTGCGACAGGCCGAGCATGATGCCCGCGAGCGCGGCGATGGCGCCGCCGCCGGTCCAGATGATGCGGATGATCCGGTCGACGTTGATGCCCGAGGACGAGGCCAGCGCCGGGTTGTCGGCGACGGCGCGGGCGGCCTTGCCGGTACGGGTGCGCAGCAGGGCGATGCCGACGATGATCAGCACGGCCAGCTCGATGCCCATCGAGATGAGGTTCTTCGGCGTGGCCGAGATGGGCCCGATCTCGAGGCCGGCCTGGGCGTTGTACTGGGCGTACGACTGGGTCTCGCCGCCGAAGAGGATGAGGAACAGGTACCTCATGAACAGCGCCACGCCGATCGAGACGATCATCGCGGCGATGATGCCGGTGCCGCGCCTGCGCAGGCTGCCCCAGAAGAACCGGTCCTGCGCGTAGCCCAGCCCGCCGGCCAGGATGACGGCGATGACGGCGGCCGGGATGATGTGCAGCCCGAACGGGACGTTGACGAGATAGGCGAGCAAGGCTCCCAGGGTGACGAGCTCGCCGTGGGCGAAGTTCGTCAGCCCGGTGGTGCCGTAGATGAGTGACAGGCCGAGCGCCGCCAGGGCGATGATCAGGCCCAGGTTGAACCCTTCGAAGGTGAGCTGGGCGGCGCGTTGCCAGAAGGCGCTGCTGCCGCCTCCTTCGTCGGGCGCCGCCGCGCCGTCCTCGCCCTTGGCGGTCAGCGCGAACAGGACGGTGGTCGGGTTGCCCTCGTACACGGTCGGGGCTCGCTGGTTGTTGCCCCCGCGGATCGCCATGTTCTGCGGGAGCGTGGCGGTGTCCAGCGTGACCTTGTACGAGCCGGGCTGGTCGATCGGCACTTCCCAAGTGCCCTTGGCGTCACTGGTGGCCTCTTGAACGGGTTGCCCGCTCTCGGTGGTCACCACGATCTTCACGCCGTTCACTGGCTGGCCTTGGAAGTTGAGTGTTCCCCTCAGGCTCTGTTCCGGTTCGGCCGCGTGGGCCGGAGCGGCGAGCAGCAGGATGAGTCCACCCAGGAAGGCCGTGAACGCGATCACGGCTCTGCGCAATGGTGCTCCCTCAGATAGGTCAAGGCGGGGTTTTGCCCCTCCATCTCGACACGCGGGCATCGCAGGCACGACTGGGATGCTGGCGGGAGCTTATTTCGCGTACGCCCGGTTCAGTATCCTTCGTCACCATTTAGTGACATGTGTGTGTCACTCATGTGAGGAAACAAAGGCGGCAGGTCAGGGGCGTAATCGAGGGATGCACCTGGCAGGCGATGATTACGGATGGACAACGGATCGGTGGAGGGATGAAAGAGCCCGAAGGGGGCCTTTGGGGCCATGCAAGGCTTCCCCGGCCTCACCTGTTATCTACTCGGCCTCCCCGCGGGCTCTAGGGCACACCACGGTAGCGACCCCTGGGGTGCATGCGCAAAGGTCGGGCAAAAGTTCGGCAAACGTCAGGCGTCACGCAGCATACAGATGAGACGGGAGGTGCAGATCCGCCGTCCGTCCTCGTCCGTGATCTCGATCGCGTAGGTCGCCAGCGTCCGCCCCGTATGCAGGGGAGTGGCCACCCCGGTGACGAAGCCCGACGTCGCCGAGCGGTGATGGGTGGCGTTGATCTCCACGCCGACCGCCACCTTGCCGGGTCCCGCGTGCAGCGCCGCCCCGGTCGAGCCCACCGTCTCCGCCAGCACCACCGAGGCCCCGCCGTGCAGCAGTCCGTACGGCTGCGTGTTGCCCTCCACCGGCATGCGGGCCACAACCCGCTCGGCCGAGGCCTCCAGGAACTCGATGCCCATGCGGTCGGCGAGCAGGCCGGTCTTGGAACGGGCGAACTTCAGGGCTACGGCGGGGTCGGTCCAGGGGGCGGTCGAGGGGTCGATCTGCGTCAAGGGGACGCCTCCACTCTTTCCAGCTCGGGTTTTCTGTCGCAGTCGCAGACTAGGCTGCCAATGTGCCGAAGAGTGAAGTGACCCCCAGCCGCCCGCGCCTGCTGTTGCTCGACGGGCATTCCCTGGCTTACCGCGCTTTCTACGCGCTCAAGGACGCCAACCTCATGACCACCGACGGTCAGCACACCGAGGCGGTCTACGGGTTCACGTCGATGCTGACCAACATCCTGCGCGACGAGCAGCCGACGCACATCGCGGTGGCGTTCGACCGCTCGGAGCCGACGTTCCGGCACGAGGAATACTCCGCTTACAAGGCCAACAGGGCCGAGACCCCCGAGGATTTCCGGGGCCAGATGCAGCTCATCTTCGAGCTGCTCGACATCCTGCGCATCCCGCGGCTGTCCAAGCCCGGCTTCGAGGCCGACGACCTCATCGCCACCCTGGCCACCCGCGCCTCCGCCGAGGGCATGGGCGTGCTCATCGTCACCGGTGACCGCGACGCGCTGCAGCTCGTCGACGACGACGTCACGGTGCTCATGACCCGCCGCGGCATCAGCGACATGACCCGCTTCACCCCCGAGGCGGTGCAGGAGAAGTACGGCCTCACCCCCCAGCAGTACCCCGACTTCGCCGCGCTCCGCGGCGACCCCAGCGACAACCTCGCCAGCATCCCCGGCGTCGGCGAGAAGACCGCCGCCAAGTGGGTGCGCGAGTACGGTTCGCTCACCGCCCTGGTCGACCGGGTCGACGAGGTCAAGGGCAAGGTCGGCGACAAGCTGCGCGAGCACGTCGCCCAGGTGCTGATGAACCGCCGGCTCACCGAGCTGCTGCGCGACGTGCCGGTCGAGGTCGAGCCCGCCGGCCTCCAGCAGGGCGCGTGGGACCGCGAGGAGCTCAACAAGCTGTTCGACACCCTGCAGATCCGCGGCGAGCTGCGCGAGCGCGTCTTCAAGACGCTCGGCACCGGCGAGCTGGAGCCCGACCAGGGCTTCGAGGTCGAGACCGTGATCCTCGGCCCCGACCGGGTGTCCGGCTGGCTGTCGGCCCTGCCGGCGGGCCGCGCGGGTCTGGCCTTCAAGGGCGCCTACGGCGGCGGCACCGGCCGCGTCGACGCCATCGCCGTCGCCTCGCCCGACGGCACCGCCGCCCACATCGACCCGGCCAAGCTCACCGAGGCCGACGAGGAGGCGCTGCGCGCCTGGCTGGCCGACGAGTCCAGGCCCAAGGCCGTCCACGACGCCAAGGGCCCGCTCCTGGCGCTGTGGGCGCAGGGCATGGACCTGCGCGGCCTCACCTGCGACACCGCCCTGGCGGCCTACCTGGCGATGCCCGGGCAGCGCACGTTCGCCCTGGAGGACCTCGCCAGGCGCTACCTCCACCGCGACCTGCGCGCCGAGGAGGAGTCCGACGGCCAGGCCGCGCTGTTCGGCGACGACGAGGACGCCCCGGCCAAGGACCTGGCGCTGCGCGCCCACGCGGTGCGCGAGCTGGCGGAGGCGCTGGAGGCCTTCCTGGCCGGCCGTGGCGGCACCCACCTGCTCACCGAGGTCGAGCTGCCCCTGCTGACCGTGCTGGCGGAGCTGGAGCGGGCCGGCATCGCCGTCGACCGCGACTACTTCACCGGCCTGGAGGCCGAGTTCGGCGCCGCGGTCAAGCACGCCGTCGAGGAGGCCCACCGGGTCGTCGGCGAGCAGTTCAACCTGGGCTCGCCCAAGCAGCTGCAGGAGATCCTGTTCGTCCGGCTCGGCCTGCCCAAGACCAAGAAGATCAAGACGGGCTACAGCACCGACGCCGACCAGCTCGCCTGGCTGGCCACCCAGACCGACCACGAGCTGCCGGTCATCATGCTGCGCCACCGCGACCAGACCAAGCTCCGCACGACCGTCGAGGGCCTGATCAAGGAGATCGCCGACGACGGCCGCATCCACACCACCTACAACCAGATCATCGCGGCGACCGGGCGGCTGTCGTCCGAGAAGCCCAACCTGCAGAACATCCCGATCCGCACCGCCGAGGGCCGCCGCATCCGGCAGGGGTTCGTCGTCGGCGAGGGCTACGAGACGCTGCTGACCGCCGACTACAGCCAGATCGAGCTGCGCATCATGGCCCACCTGTCGGGGGACGAGTCGCTGATCGCCGCCTTCGAGTCGGGCCACGACTTCCACCGGGCGACCGCCGCCCGGGTGTTCGACCTGCCGCCCGAGCAGATCGACGGCGAGCTGCGGGCCCGGATCAAGGCGATGAACTACGGCCTGGCCTACGGGCTGTCCGACTTCGGGCTCTCCGGGCAGCTCAACATCCCGGTCGCCGAGGCCAGGGCGCTCAAGGAGGAGTACTTCCAGGAGTTCGGCGGCGTGCGCGACTTCCTCCAGGAGATCGTCCGCCAGGCGCGCACCAACGGCTACACCGAGACCATGATGGGCCGCCGCCGCTACCTGCCCGACCTGACCAGCGACAACCGCCAGCGGCGGGAGATGGCCGAGCGGATGGCGCTCAACGCCCCCATCCAGGGCTCGGCCGCCGACATCATCAAGGTCGCCATGCTCCACGTGCGCCAGGCGCTCCGGGAGGAGGGGCTCTCCTCGCGGATGCTGCTTCAGGTCCACGACGAGCTGCTGTTCGAGGTCGCGCCCGGCGAGTTGGAGACGCTCCGGCAGCTCGTCACCGACCAGATGAACGCCGCCTACCACCTGCGGGTTCCGCTGGAGGTGTCGGTGGGGGTGGGACGCACCTGGGAGGACGCCGGTCACTAACTTTGCCCGGTTTTGTCCATTTTTGACGGGCGGCTCGCTTCCCCGAGCAGGGGAGTGATCTAGGGGCGCCATGGTCCTCCACTACCCTTGTGGGTTCATTCCCCCGAGTGGCACGGGAGTCCTGTGCGGTCCACATCGTTCCTCGAGCGGCTCGTCGCGTCGGCGAACGTCGCGGTCGTGGCGGTCGCGATCATCGGGCTCCTGGTGATCCCCGGCGAGCCCGACACGCGCGAGGTCGCCAAGTCACCGCAGCGCGCGTCCCCGGGGCCGACCGCCGCCGTCGAGGCGACGCCCCCGCCCGGGATCGTCGCCACGCCGGAGTCCGCCCGTGAGGTGAAGGCCAACGAGCTCGGCAAGGTGCCGGTGCTCATGTACCACCGCATCGTGGCCAAGCGGCGGGCCTCCATCGACCGCACCCCCGGCCAGCTGCGGCGGGAGCTGGACCAGCTCGCCCGGCAGGGTTACGTGCCGATCAGCGCCAGGGAGTTCGCCGCCGGCGACATCCGGGTGCCGGCCGGCAAGTTCCCCGTCGTGCTCACCTTCGACGACGGCCATTCCAGCCACTTCGGGCTCGACGCCGACGGCAACGTCAAGCGCGACACGGCGGTGGCGATCATCATGGAGACCGCCGCCAAGCACGACGGCTTCCGGCCCGTCGCCACCTTCTGGATCAACCACACGCCGTTCGGCCTGCGGACCGAGCGGGAGCAGGAGGCGGCCGTGCGGTGGCTGACCGGCAACGGGTTCGAGGTGGCCAGCCACACCTGGGGCCACCCCAACCTGCGGGCGCTGCCCACCGCGAAGGTCCGCAAGCAGCTGGCCAAGCTGGAACGCCTGCTCGTACGGCTGGGCGCCGGCCCGGCCAGGACCATGGCGCTGCCGTACGGGTCCATGCCGCGCGAGAAGAAGGCCGCGCGCTCCGGGGCGTGGCAGGGCACCCGGTACGACTTCGAGGGGGTCTTCCTCGCCGGGGCGGAGCCCTCGCTTTCGCCCTACGCGAAAAAATTCGATCGTGGCGCGATCCAGCGGATCCAGAGCAACGCCAAGAAGGGGGAGTGCCGCAAGTGGTGCTCACAGCACTGGCTGGAGTGGCTGAACAAGCACCCCGGTGAGCGTTACGTCTCCGACGGTGACCCCGGCCGGATCTCCATTCCGTCCCGGCTTAGGGGTAAGATCGGCGACAGGCGAGGTCTGCGGATCAACGCCTATTGACCGCCGGGGGCCGCAGCCGATGTGCTGCTTGGATTGACCCCGTCGCCTTGGTCTCATATGCTGATCGCTGCGCTGTGGGCTCGCGCGCGCCTCAGACGGAGCGGGCTCGCGCTCGGTCACGTCGACGTCGTAATTCCTCGGCTTGATGCGGAAGAGGGCCTGCCGCGCGTCCGCCACATCGACATCCTGTCCGCGTTCGGAGCAATTCCACACATGACGTCCAGCACTGAGGCCACCTCGAGCACCCCGCAGGTAGCGGTCAACGACATCGGGTCCGAGGAAGCCTTCCTCGCCGCGATCGACGAGACCATCAAGTACTTCAACGACGGCGACATCGTCGAGGGCACCGTCGTCAAGGTCGATCGAGACGAGGTCCTTCTCGATATCGGCTACAAGACCGAGGGAGTCATCCCCTCGCGTGAGCTTTCGATCAAGCACGATGTCGACCCAGCTGACGTCGTGGAGGTCGGCGAACACGTCGAGGCCCTGGTTCTCCAGAAGGAGGACAAGGAGGGCCGCCTGATCCTGTCCAAGAAGCGTGCTCAGTACGAGCGCGCCTGGGGCACGATCGAGAAGATCAAGGACGAGGACGGCATCGTCACCGGGACCGTCATCGAGGTCGTCAAGGGTGGGCTCATCCTCGACATCGGCCTGCGCGGCTTCCTCCCGGCGTCCCTCGTCGAGATGCGCCGTGTCCGCGACCTGCAGCCGTACGTCGGCCGCGAGCTCGAAGCCAAGATCATCGAGCTCGACAAGAACCGCAACAACGTGGTCCTGTCGCGCCGCGCCTGGCTGGAGCAGACCCAGTCCGAGGTTCGCCAGACGTTCCTCAACACCCTTCAGAAGGGTCAGGTCCGCAAGGGCGTCGTGTCCTCGATCGTCAACTTCGGCGCCTTCGTGGACCTCGGCGGCGTCGACGGTCTGGTCCACGTCTCCGAGCTGTCCTGGAAGCACATCGACCACCCCTCCGAGGTCGTCGAGGTCGGCCAGGAGGTCACGGTCGAGGTCCTGGACGTCGACATGGAGCGCGAGCGCGTCTCCCTGTCGCTCAAGGCGACCCAGGAAGACCCGTGGCAGCAGTTCGCCCGCACCCACCAGATCGGCCAGGTCGTGCCGGGCCGCGTCACCAAGCTGGTGCCGTTCGGCGCGTTCGTCCGGGTCGAGGAGGGCATCGAGGGCCTGGTCCACATCTCCGAGCTGGCCGAGCGCCACGTGGAGATCCCGGAGCAGGTCGTCCAGGTCGGCGACGAGATCTTCGTGAAGATCATCGACATCGACCTCGACCGTCGCCGCATCAGCCTGTCGCTCAAGCAGGCCAACGAGGGCGTCGGCGCCGAGGTCGAGTTCGACCCGACGCTCTACGGCATGGCGGCCACCTACGACGACCAGGGCAACTACATCTACCCCGAGGGTTTCGACCCGGAGACCGGGGAGTGGCTCGAGGGCTTCGACAAGCAGCGTGAGGAGTGGGAGCGGCAGTACGCCGAGGCCCAGACGCGCTACGAGGCCCACCGCAAGCAGATCGAGGAGGCTCGCAAGGCCGAGGCCGAGGCGGGCGAAGCGGCCCCGACGTCCTACGGTGAGCCGCAGGGCCAGCAGGGCGGCAGCGGCGGCGGCCAGTCGGCCCCGGCCGGCGGCGCCCTGGCCTCTGACGAGGCCCTGGCGGCCCTCCGCGAGAAGCTCGCGGGCGGCCAGAGCTGATCGCCTGTAGGTAAGCAGCACGTCGAAAGGCCCCGCACGACCCGTGCGGGGCCTTTCGCATGCCCACACCCCCCGGCCACCGAAGGCTCCGACGTGGCCCCCAGGCGGCCCCAGGCCGCCGAGCCGCACACGGGCAGCGGAACTCCCCCTTCCGGGCGTTATGGGGCATCTGAGGCGCCGACAGAGGGTGTCGGCCGGGACGGGGCCGCGTGTAGGGTGCTCGGCGTGGAGATCCAGCGGGCCGAGCCCGGCGACGCGGGCGAGATCCTGACCCTCCAGCGGGCGGCGTACGTGAGCGAGGCCCAGCTGTACGGCGACCCGTACATCCCGCCGCTGGTGGAGTCGCTCCAGCAGGTCCGCAAGGCCATCGAGACCGGCGTCACGCTCAAGGCGGTCGACGGCGGGCGGATCGTCGGCGCGGTGCGCGGCACCCTGGCGGGCACGACCTGTCTGGTGGGCCGCCTCGTCGTGGCCCCCGACCGGCAGGGGCGGGGCCTGGGCACGGCACTGCTGCGGGCGCTGCACGAGCGGGTGCCGGAGGCGGAGGCGTTCGACCTGTTCACCGGCCATCTGTCGGAGGGAAACCTGCGCCTCTACCGCCGCCTGGGCTACCGCGAGACCCGCCGCGAGCGCATGGACGACCACCTGACGCTCGTCCACCTGAGGCGTTGACCTCCCGGTAGGCTGCCGCTGTGCTGAAAATAGGGCTCACCGGCGGCATCGGTTCTGGCAAGAGCGAGGTCTCCAGAAGGCTGTCCGCCAAGGGCGCCGTGATCATCGACGCCGACAAGATCGCCCGCGAGGTGGTCGAGCCGGGCACCCCCGGCCTGGCCCGGGTGGTGGCGACCTTCGGCGACCAGGTGCTCCGGCCCGACGGCTCCCTCGACAGGGACAAGCTGGGCTCGATCGTCTTCGCCGACCAGGAGAAGCTCGCCGCGCTCAACGCGATCGTGCACCCCCTGGTGGGGCAGCGGGTCGCGGAGCTGCACAACCAGGCGCCCGACGACGCGATCGTGGTCTACGACGTGCCGCTGCTGGCCGAGAACGGCCTGGCCGGCATGTACGACGTGGTCATCGTGGTCGACGCGGACGACGAGGTGCGCCTCGCCCGGCTGGCCGAGCACCGCGGCATGAGCGAAGGGGACGCCAAGGCCCGCATCGCCGCCCAGGCGACCCGCGAGGACCGGCTGGCCGTCGCCGACCTCGTCATCCCCAACGAAGGGACGCTCGGCGACCTCGACGCCCGCGTCGACGAGATCTGGTCCGAGCTGCTGGAACGCGCCGCCCGCGGCTAGAACGGCGCGTCCAGCGGCACCTGACGCACCCCGGGCAGGTAGGCGTCCAGCTCGCCCAGCTCGAACCGTGACATGCCCACGACGTGCCAGAACTGCCCGGCCGTCTCGCCGTACACCTTGTAGCGGCCGTCGGGGGCGAGCGCCGCCCAGCCCTCCGGCAGCCCGAGCAGCGTGACCAGCCGCCGGTCCTCCTCCCACAGGATGACCACCCCGTCGTCGCCGGCCGTGGCCAGCAGGCCGGACTGAGGACTGTAGGCCACCGACCAGACCCGCCGCGTGTGGCCGGTCAGCCGGCGCAGCAGCCGCCCCGACTCCGCGTCCCACACCCGCACGGCCACGTCGTCGCCGCCGGTCGCCAGCCGGTCGCCGGCCGCGTTGAAGGCGACGCTCCACAGCCGGCCGGCGCCGCCGTCGAGGGTGTGCCTGAGCAGCGGGTGCCACGGCTGGCCCGGCCGCAGCTCCCACACCAGGGCCCGGCCGTCGTTGCCGGCGCTCGCCAGCAGGCGTCCCGACGGCGAGAACGCCACCGCGTACACCCGGTCGGTGTGCCCGTCGAGGGTGGCCACCCGGCCGCCGGACTCAACGTGCCAGATCCGTACCCGCCGGTCGTCGCAGCCGGTGGCCACGTAGCGGCCGTCAGGGCTGAAGGCGATCGAGCGGACCCGGCCGCGGTGGTCGGCCAGGTTGGTGACCAGCCGGCCCGTCGAACGCCACCAGACGCGCACGCTGTCGTCGTCGTTGGCGGTCGCCAGCATGGTGCCGTCGGGGCTGAACGCCTCGGCCCAGACGTGGTCGGTCTCGGTGTTGAGCTCGCGCTCGTACTCCTGGGTCGTCACGTTCCAGAAGTGCACGCCGCCGTCGTTGCTGGAGGCGGCGAGCAGCGGCCCGGCGGGGGAGAACAGCGCGGAGATGAGCCGGTCGGAGCTGCCGGTGAACTCGTGCAGCTTCCGTCCGGTGCGCGGCTCCCAGATGCGGGCGACGCCGTCGTTGCCGCTGGTGGCCAGCATCGTGCCGTCGGCGCTGAACCGCACGGAGGTGATGCGCCTGCCGTGGCCGCGCAGCACCCGCTGGCTCTGGCCGGAGTGCGGGTCCCACAGCCGGACGGTGCCGTCGTTGCTGCTGGTGGCGAGCTGCCCGCCGTCGGGCCGCCACACGAACGGCCAGACGGAGCTGCGGTGACCGGTCAGCTCGGTGCGCTGCGGGCCGCCCACGGTCTGCAGCCGCACCACGCCGCCTGAGTCGCCGGTGGCCAGCGTGCCGCCGTCGGGAGAGAACGCCACCTGGTAGACGGCCGCCGCGTGGGTGGTGTGCAGGCCGCGGAACTCGCCAGAGGTCTCCCACAGGCGCACGTCGCCGGAGGTGTCGCCGGTGGCGACCAGCGAGCCGTCGGGGGAGAACGCGACGGCGTAGATGCTGCCGCGGTGACCGGTCAGCGCGTGCCGCCGCTCCCACGTGCGGGTGTCCCACAGCCGCAGCGTGCCCGCCTCGTCGCCGGTGGCCAGCAGCGTGCCGCCGGGGGCGTGCACGGCCCGGTAGACGGCGCCGCGGTGCTCGTCCAGGGTCGTGACGATCTCCCCCTCGGTGAGGTCCCACACCCGGACCACGCCCGCCGAGTCGCCCGTCACCAGCGCCGAACCGCCGAACGACGCCGTGTAGATCGGCGACTGGTGTCCCGCCAGCAGGTGCACCGGCTCGCCGGTGGCGGTGTCCCACACCCGCACCACGCCGTCGCCGCCGCCCACCGCCAGCAGCTCGCCCGACTGGTTGAGCCGCACCGGCCAGACGCCGTCCGGGTGTCCGGTCAGCGTGCGCAGCCGCTCGCCGGTCAGCGCGTCCCACAGCACCACGGTGCCGTCGCTCGCGCCGCTCACCAGCAGGTCGCCGGAGAACGAGACCGCGTACACCCGCCCGGCGTGCCCCTGCAGCGTCCGCACCGGCAGCCCGCCGACGCAGAGCAGCACCCCGCCGTCGTCGTTGCCGATCGCGATCGTCACGCCGTCGGCGCTGTAGGCGATCGGCTCGGGCAGCCGGCTGGTCTGGAAGTGATAGCCGTACGAGACGCCGATCTCGGCCGGCGACAGCTGGGTCTCCACCGGCTGGCCGGGCACCACGGCCGCCCCCGGCAGGCGGGGCAGGGTGCCGCGCACGTCGATCAGCGCGGCGCGGTGCCAGCGGGCGCCGGACACGGCGGCGTCGCTCAGGTCGACCCTGGCCAGCCGCGCCCCCGACAGGTCGGCGCCGGTGAGGTCGGCCCCGGCGAGCACCGCGCCGTCGAGCCGCGCCCCGGTCAGCCGGGCGTCGCGCAGCACGGCCCGGGACAGGTTCGTGCCGGCCAGCGTCGCCTCGGTCAGGTCGGCGCCGGTCAGGTCGACCTCGCGCAGGTCCCTGGCCGACAGGTCCTCGCCCTTCAGGTTCGCGCCGCGCAGGTCGGCCCTGGCCGGGGTGCGCAGCCGGGCCGCGATCTTGACGGCGTTGGCCCTGGCCACGTCGTCGGCGGGCGGGTCGGCCACCCACGCGCGCAGCGCCCGCACCTCCGCCAGGTCGCACAGGAACTCGACGGTCAGCGCCGACAGCGGCCGCCGCGACAGCGCCGCCGGCGCGCCCTCCAACGTCGCCGCGACGTGCCGGGCGATCAGCCACTCCATCACCGAGGTGTGGATGAAGCCGAACATGCCCTCTTCGGTGCGGACCATCAGGCTGCCCGAGCCCATGGCGTGCGCGGTGTGCGCGGGGGTGAGCTGCCCGCCCGCCAGACCGGCGAGGGTCCCGGCGATCTCGGTCAGGTCGTCGATGCCGAGCAGCGACTCGCCGGACTCCCACAGCCGCAGCGCCAGCGCGGTCACCGCCTGCCACAGCTCGTCCTTGGTCAGCGTCGCCGCCGAGCCCGGCACCTTGGCCCGGTGCTCCTCGAAGGCCAGCCACGCCTCCAGGATCTGCTCGTACAGCAGGGCCGGGCTGATGGTGTGGCGGGCCTCGGCGACCGTGCGCAGCCGGTCGGCGTCCAGGTCGGCGATGAAGCTCAGCATGCGCGGGTTCCTGGCCAGCGCCAGCAGGTCCTCGATGCCCTCCATCTGCGACATGCGGGCGGCGGCCTCGTCCTCGGCGTCGAAGCGGTTGCGCAGGTAGGAGCGGATCTGGTCACGGGTGAAGTTCTCCAGGGCGAGCACCCGCCGCTGCGGCAGCACGCCGACCATCTCGCCGAGCGAGGTCAGCACCTGGCTGTGCGACTTGAAGTGCTGGGTACGGCTGGCGACCACGATCTTCGCCTTGTCCTCGGCCGCGGCCAGTAACGTCGCCAGGTGGTCGGCCGCCCGGTCGTAGGTCAGCCGGGTGACCAGCTCGTCGAACCCGTCGAAGAGCAGCACGATCCGCCCCTGCCGCAGCAGGTAGCGGAACGCCTTCAGGTCGATGACCTCCTCGCCGTGGTTGGCCAGGTGGGCCGCCACCAGCCCGTCCACCGAGTGGGCCTTGTCCAGCGCGCGCAGCTCGATGAAGATCGGCGTCAGGTGGGGCAGCTCGGCCGGGATGCGCCGGGCCAGCTCGCGCAGCGCGAACGTCTTGCCGTGACCGAAGTCGCCGAGCAGCAGCAGGAACCGGCCGTGGTCGGCGGAGAGCAGCCGCATCAGCTCGTCCGTCAGCCCCGCCCTGACCTGGCCGCCGGGCCGGTCGAGCTCGCGGTAGCGCTGCGGCACGTACAGCTCGGGCGGGTAGCGGCGGTCGGCGGACAGCCTGGCCGTCTGCTCGGCCACGTACCCGGACAGGTCGAGCAGCCCCTGGAACTCGGTGAAGCTGCGCAGCCGCACGCCGCGCCGCATCAGGTCCTCGCGGAGCGCGCGCGACGGCGGCGGCCCCTGGTGGACCAGCTCCGCCGCCAGCTCGGTGGCGTGCGCCTGCCGCACGAACGCGGTCGCGTCCTCCGCCGTCAGCTCGCCGACATGAGCGCCGATCATGGTCTGCCGGACGAACCCGTCCTCCGGATGGGTGACCACGAGGTGGTCGCGCAGCCGCCGGATCCTGGTCCGTTCGTGCCGGGCCTCGCACACCTCGGTGATCCGGTCGAGCAACAGGTCGACCGGACCGGCCGGGCGGACGTCCGGCCCGGCGCCGCCCGGCCCTCCCGGCGGGCCGGGCGGCGGCGCGGTCGCCGGACCGGTCGCGAACGTGGCGCGGGCGGCCCGCCAGGAACGCGCGGCCCGCTCAGGCCGCGCGCCGTCGGGCAGCCACGTCCTGATGCCGCGGGCGGTGATCTCCACGACGTGGTGGCGGCCGGAGCGGGGCGCGGCGATCGCCAGGTCGTCGCTCCGCCCGCCGGACTGGAACAGCACGTTGAGCCGGTGCGCCAGCAGCCGGTCGTAGGAGGGCTTGTCGTGCAGCGCGTCGGCCGGGTGACCCAGCACGCCCAGCCGCAGCCACGCCCGCTCCTCGTAGGGTCGCAGCCGCTCGGCGAACCAGGCGGCCTGCGCCTCACCCAGCATCGGGTACGCGTCGCGCTCCAGATGGCTCATGGCCACGGTCGAGTTGAGGCCGGCCACCACGACCTTGAGATCCGGCACCTCGAACAGCGTCCAGGGCTGCCCTGCGTCGAACACCCGGTCGTCGAGCCCCTGGTAGACCTCCTCGAACAGACCGGCGAAGTGGCGCCACTTCGGCCAGTAGGGCGGCTGCGGGCTCACGTCGTCGGCCTCGCACGTCAGGAAGTAGGCGCTGGCCGCGGCCTTCGTCACGTCACGCGGCCCCGGCACGATCAGCAGCCGGTGCGGCTCCAGCCCGATCAGCAGCCGCAGGTCGGTGACGAACCGGGTGGCCTGGCCGAACTGCCCGAGGCTGCCCGACTCGGTCAGGTCGCCGCTGACCACCATCAGGTCGGGCCGCGGCATCCCCCGGTCGTACATGCCGGTCAGGTCGGCCCAGATGCGCGCCTGCATGTCCTCGGGGGTGAACGGCTCGCCCGGGTCGGGCAGGGCACGGCCGAAGCGCGGGCCGCCGATGTGCAGCACGCTGATCGACTCGCGGGCAGGATGCGGGCCGGCGGCCGGCGGGAACCTCGGCGCCGACACCGGGGTGCGGCGCGCCCGCGACCGCTCGCCGGGCGGCGGCAGGGTCGGGGCGGGGCCGCCGGGCGCCGCGCCGGTGGGGAAGGCGGGGGCGGCCTCCGGCTTGGCCCGGCCCGCCAGCGCTTCGCGCACCCGGCTCAGCAGCAGCGCCCTGGCCTGCCCCGGGTCGGTGATGCCCAGCAGGTCCACCCAGGTGATCGTGGACAGCAGCCCTTCGAGCCGGACGTCCTCCAGCCGGATGGTGATCAGCTTGTTGGACGGGTTGTCGGGGTCGGCGCGCAGCGCCGCCTGCCACTCCATCCGCCCGTAGCGCGAGCCGAGGTAGTTGCGCGAGAGCACGGCCACGACCAGCTCGGCCTCGCTGACGCCGCGGTCCATGAAGTCGATGAAGTTGGTGCCGGGCACGAAGTCCCAGGCCTGGATCATCGTGCGGTAGCCTGCCGCCTCCAGCTCCCAGGCGATCCAGGTGGCCCACGCCGTGTCGGCGGGGGAGTAGCTGACGAAGATCTCGGTCGGCCTGCCGTCGCGCGCCATCCCACCAGTATCCCGCGCGGGATCGGCCTTTCGCAGCCCGTGTGCGATCATCGTCCTCGTGTTGCGTCGTCTGGGCGTGCTCGACTGGATCAGGATCGGGCTGCTGGCGCTCGGCCTGCTGTTCGTGGCGACCGGGCTGCTGCCGCTGTCCGCGGCGGCCGAGAGCCTGGCGGAGATCGGGCCGCTGCTGGTCTTCCTGGTGGGCATCATCGTGCTCGCCGAGCTGACCAAGGAGGCTCAGGTCTTCGACGCGATCGCGGCCAGGATGGCGGTGCTCGGCCGCGGCAACTATGTCGCGCTTTTCGTACTCTGTACGGCCTTCGCGTCTTTTATCACGATATTTCTGAACCTTGACACGACGGCCGTCCTGCTCACCCCCGTCATGCTCGCGCTCGCGCCCCGGGCCCGCATCGCCGCGCTGCCGCTGGCCATGACCACCATCTGGTTCGCCAACACAGCGAGCCTGCTGCTGCCGGTGTCCAACCTGACGAACCTGCTCGCCATGGACGAGATCGGGCTGTCGCCCGTCGAGTTCGCCGCCCGCATGTGGGCGCCGCAGCTCGTCGCGATCCTGGTGACGATGGCGTTCCTGTGGGCGTTCTTCTGGCGCAGGGGCGAGCGGCGCGACCTGCGCTACACGCCGCCGGTGCTGGAGCCGGTCGGCGACCGGGCGCTGTTCGGCGCCGCCTCGGCCGGCTGCCTGCTGTTCATCGCCGCCCTGCTGGCCCGCGTGGAGGTCGGCGTCGCCGCCGCGGCCGCGGCGCTGCTCGTGGTGATCGCCTTCGCGGTACGCGACCGCGCCCGGCTCACCTGGAACCTGGTGCCCTGGCAGCTGCTCATCTTCGTGACCGGGCTGTTCCTGGTGGTGCCCACGCTCAGCCGTTACGGGCTGGCCGACCTGATGAACGGGCTGCTCGGCGCCGACCGCGACCCGTACCGGACCGCGGCCGTCGGCGCCGGCCTGTCCAACGCCATCAACAACCTGCCCGCGTACAAGGTCGTCGAGGAGGTCATCCCGCCCGGCGACCGCGACCAGCTGCTCGCCCTGCTCGTCGGCACCAACGTGGGGCCGGTGATCACGCCGTGGGCGTCGCTGGCCACGCTGCTGTGGTTCGAGTCGTGCCGTCGCCACGGCGTGCGGGTGCCGATGCTCCGCTTCCTGCTCACCGGGGCCGGCCTGGCCGTCGTCGGGCTCGTCACCACCACATGGGCGCTGGTGACTTTCGGATAGCCGGGAACCCGCCCGCCCGGTTGCGCCACAATAGCCGCCATGTCCCGATCACTGATGACGATCATCGCTGGACTTGTCATGGTGGCGGCGCTGCAGGGCTGCGGCGGAGCCGCCGACACTGCGGCGCCCGCCTCCCCGGCCCAGGAGCCCGCCCCGACGGCCACGGGCGCGGAGGAGGTCTCCGCGATCGCCGTGCGCCAGGTCAAGCTGGAGGTGCTCGGCAAGGGGAAGTCCGCCCAGCCGATCGTCTACAACCTCGACACGAACGGCACCGAGAACGACGCCGACCTGCCCTGGTCCAAGACCGCCGAGATCGAGCTGACCGAGGCCGAGCAGAAGGTCGGCCGGCTGGTCTCTGTCGTGTCGGGCTCCGTACAGGACGCGAACGGCCAGTTGCGGCCCGCCGCCTGCCGCATCACCGTGGACGGCGAGAAGGTCGCCTCCGGCAAGGGCACCTGCGAGCATCTGCTCAAGTAGGCCTCACGTGGTACGGCGGATCTTCAGCACCCGGGGAGGGCGGCGGCGCCTGCGGCGCTCGTCCTCCTGCGGGACCTCCTCCTCCGACGGACGCGGCCCCACCACGATCGCGAACCACGGGTGCGCCCACTCCTTGCCGCGTTCGCCGGTCATGCCGTCACCAGCCGGTTCGCGGCGCGGACCAGGCCGGGATGCCGGGGGAGGGACGGCTGCCCGGCGGAAACGAAGAGCACCGCCTCGCTCACGGCCGAATCAGTCAGCACGGTCGTCATGGTGATCTCTCCTTTCCCGCGGCGCCGCTTCCAAGCACCCCCGCAGGCGGACGGCGGCGGCGGGCTGAAGCCCTCGACCTCCGCGGCCTGCGATCTCCAGATTGGCCGGCCGATCAGCCGAGCAGAGCCAGCAGCCCGGGCAGGGCCTTCGGGTGCGCGGCCACGAAGCTGCGGTCGTCGGCCGCGCCGTCGATGCGCTCGTCGAACGGGCCGCCGTCGAGCGCCCGGATCTCGATGCCCGCCTCCTGGGCGAGCAGCGCCCCGGCCGGCAGGTCGATCACCTCCGCGCGATAGCCGACGATCCCGTCGATGTCGCCGCGGGCCAGCATCGCCCACTGCAGCAGCGGCGCCCACAGCTGCAACAGCCGCCTGGCGCTCAGCTCCAGGGCCGACCTGAGCGTGCCCGCTCTGGCGTCTTTCCTGCTCACAGCATACCCCTGGGTCCAAGCCAGGAGCGGGCCGTGCGGCGAGGGCCGGTAGGGCGCCGTCAGCCGCGACCCCGACGGGGCCAGTGCGCCGCAGCCCCGGATCGCCGACCACGTCCGCGCCGTCACCGGGTCGTGCACCACGCCGAGCAGCGGGCGGCCGGCCCGGCACAGCGCCAGCCCGACGACGTAGGCGGGCAGGCCGATGGACACGTTGTTGGTGCCGTCGAGCGGGTCGACCAGCCACGTCCACTCGCCGCCCGAGGCGCCGAGCAGGCCCGACTCCTCGGCGATCACCGCGTGGGACGGGAACGCCGTCAGGATCCGGTCGACCAGCAACCGCTCCGACGCCAGGTCGAGATCGGTGACCACGTCACCGGTCCCGCCCTTCGGACGCACTCCGAGTGGGCCGCGGGTGCCGTCGAGGAGCAGCGCCCCCGCGGCCTCGGCGGCCTCGACGGCGACCGCGCGGGCATGCTCCAGATCCATCTCCGAACCCCTCAGCTCAGGTGGGCGGCCATCAGCCGGACGGCCAGCGCCGTCTCCTCGGTGTCGAGCGTCTGCCGTGGCACGTGGTGGCAGCCCGTGCCGAGCGGGCCGAGCGACAGGTCGCGGCTGCCCGGACGGCCCCGGCCGAGCGCGATCGTGGCGGCCTCGCCGCCCTCGGGGACGACGCTGCTGTGGAAGCTGCCGGACGGCAGCGTGTAGGTGTCGCCTGGACCGAACACCTCCACCAGCCCCGTCTCGTGGCGGACGGTGCGCGGCGTGGGGGAGATGCGGTCGCCGCCCGGCCCGCTGACGACCTCGAACACCCGGTGGGTGGCGTCGCGCCCGGCGTCGGTCACCACCGCGTGCACGTTGCGCACCTGACCGTAGAGGACGTGGCTGACCAGGTCCCAGCTGTGACAGTGGATCTGGGAGGTGGTGCTGCGCGCGGGCGCCAGCGAGTCGGACCACAGATGGATACATACCCCCTCGCCGCCGTCGCGCTCCAGCGGGAGGCAGACGAATCCGAGCGGGTGGCGCACGCCCCGCACGCCGCCGCCGGAGATCGCCGCCAGCGCCCAGGCCCTGGCCCGTCCCCGCGCCAGCTCGTCGTAGACGCCCTGATAGCTCATGGTTCCGCCCTCCCCGCGCCGGGGTCGCCGTAGGGGTCGGCCGCCCGCAGCGCCTTGCGGGCGATGTCGACCACGTCGCGGCCGTTGTAGGACTTGGGCAGCGGCATGTCGATCCGCTCGAAGAGCTCCTGCACCTCCTCGATCGTGGGCTCGTCGCCGAGGGGCACGCCGCGGTAGCGCTCCAGCGGGACGCGGCGCGCCTGCTCGAAGCTGAGCCGCAGCTCGGTGTCGCAGTTGGCGTAGTAGAACGTGCCGGCCAGCGCCGTCATCGCGCGGTTCGGGTCCTCCACGGTCATGATCAGGCGGCTGGTGGAGAGGTCCCAGCGGAACGTGGTCATCGTCGACGACAGGCCCACCTCGATGTCGAGCAGGCCGTACCGCTGCCGGTGCCAGAACGCGGCCAGGACGGTCGCGTACGACTCCTTCCTGACCCGGTCGGTGGTCCACCGCTCGCCCGTGCCGTCGGGCAGGTCCGACAGGGACCGCCGGTAGTGCGCGTACGTCTCGCACACCTCGACGTCGGCCGGGTCGATCACCTCGACCCGCACCGTCAGGTGGCGCTTGTCGCGGCGGGCGGCCGCCACGCACCGGGGCAGCGTGACCGCGCGCAGGTAGGTGCCGGTGCCGCCCTTGAAGCTCCACCGCGTGGTGTCCTTGCGCGCCTCGGCGTGCGCCTGCGCGATCTCCTGGGAACTGCCCAGCACCCGGACGAGCTGCAGCGCGTCCAGCGCCTTGCGGGTGCGGTCGACCATCGACTCGATCTGCTCCAGCCGGTCCAGCCTGGCGGGCAGCCGGCCGAGCACGTCGGAGGTGATGGCCTCCATCGGCGCCTGGCGGGCCCGGTCGCGCAGCAGCGCGGTCGCCATCAGCGCCAGGATCACCAGCGTCGCGGCGCTGACCAGCTGGGTCTGCACCGTGGCGCCCTCGTCGCCGAAGAGCTCGTCGGGCATGATGCCGAGCACGCCGATCACCACGGCCAGCAGCAACGCTATGGCGACGTCGGCGTTCTGGACCGCCCACGGCGCGGCCCGCCTCAACGCCCCCACGAACCGTGCCATCGCAGCCCCGTCCGACGAACAGTCAGTCCCCCCGTCATGGTAACGACGAGGCCAGGCCACGGGCTAGCACGCGGAAAGGGGCATCGGCCGTACCGCCCGGGATCGGACGGCACGGCCGAGGGCCCGGCTAGAACCAGCCGCGCCGGCGCGCCATCGACTCCAGGCCGCGCTGGAGCGCCTGGTCGACGCCCGCCGGGTTGTCGTCGTAGCGGACGGTGAAGCGGTTGAAGGTGTCCTGACCGGCCCGCAGGAAGCCGTCGCGCTGGTCGGCCTCCAGGATGACGTCCATCTGCCGGGGCCCGGCGATGAAGGTCAGCTCCAGCTCGTTGAAGTGGCGCCGCCAGGAGCCGGCCGCGTAGTACTCGATCTCCTGGAAGAACGGCATCGTGGACCCGTACAGCGTGCCCTTCTCCAGGTCGGCCTTCTTGAACTGGAAGCCCAGCCGGTCCAGCGCGGCGATCACGTACTCCTGGGCCGGCAGCGGGCTGACGAACAGCGGGTCCAGGTCGCCCTTGTCGAGCGCGCCGGCGAGCGCCAGCTCGGTGCGCACGCCGAGCCGCATGCCCCGCAGCGGATGGCCGCCGATCGCGCTGATCGGCGCCTCCCACGGCACCGGGATCTCGAACGGCTGCCGGTGCTCGGCCCCGGACGCCAGGTGCAGCGGGCCGGACACCTGCTGGCGCAGGAAACTGTAGGTCGTCTTGTACTCGCTGTCGCCGGACTCGACCTCCACCACGGCCGTCAGGTCGACGGTGACGGCCTCGACCTTGTAGTCGGAGCCTCCGCCCCGGAAGTGGACCACCCCGCGCAACAGCTCGCCGGGGCGCACGGTCGCGTTCGACAGGACCGTGTCCACTTCGACGCCCGCGCCGAACGCGGCCATCAGCTTGCGAAACACCATGGGGTTTTTCTCCTATGCGGTCGGGGGCGGGGCCACGGGACGCTTGCCGTTGGCCGAGATCTGGGGGAGCAGCTGCGCCAGCAGCAGCGTGGACAGGGCGGAGTCGCCGCCGCCCTGCTGGGTGCGGACCACCAGCGGCTGCGGGGCCTTCTCCGCGAGCGTGGCGCCCACGTCGAGGCGCCTGCGGGCCAGCTCGTACTGGAGCACGGCCCGGTTGTCGCGGTAGGACTCGGCCAGCCGGCGCAGCGCCTTGGCCTCGTTCTCGGCGGAGGTCAGCTCGGCGCGGCCACGGGCCTCGATCTCCCAGCGGACCCGCTGCGCCTCGGTCTCCTGCTCCTCCAGCATCCGGGCGACGTCCTTGCGCGCGGTGTTGTGCGCGGCCTTGACCTCGACCACGCGGGCGTCGCGGGTCTTCTTGGCGCGCTCGATCTCCATGAGCAGGGTGTCGATGCGGCGCTTGCGGGTCAGCTCCCACTCGCGCTCGTACGCCTGAAGCTCCTTGGCGACCTTCTCGCGGGTGGACAGGTGCTGCTGGTACTGGTCCGGCAGCTGCACGTCGGGGATGTTGGCGCCGGTGACGCGCACCCCGTAGCGGCCGAGCTGGCGGTTGAGCGCGTCCTGCATGTCGCCCACGTCCGAGCCGCGCAGGTCGTAGGCCCGCTCGGTCTGCACCTTGCGGCTGCGCTGCCGGATGGCGTCCTGCACGGCGCTGGACAGCACCAGGTCGAAGTTGCCCGCGCCGATCGTGCGGACGAACGCCACCGGGTCCACGATGCGGAACTTCAGGAAGAACTCGATCGACTTCAGCGGCACGTTCTCCGCCGTGGGGCAGGCCACGATCGGCGCCGAGTACGGGA
Source organism: Nonomuraea sp. CA-218870 (assembly GCF_050936535.1). Taxonomy (NCBI): domain Bacteria; kingdom Bacillati; phylum Actinomycetota; class Actinomycetes; order Streptosporangiales; family Streptosporangiaceae; genus Nonomuraea; species Nonomuraea sp. CA-218870. The sequence continues at coordinate 3,556,088 of NZ_JBNJMN010000001.1, forward strand.
TCTCGGTCGAGGTGTCGACGACCGCGTCCACCCGGTCCCAGGGCAGCCACAGGTAGTGCCGGCCGGGCGGCAGCGTGGAGATGATGGCGCCCCAGCGGCTGCGCACCCCGGTGGTGCCCTCCTCGATCTCGATGATCGCCCGCCGCCACATCGTGAGCAGCGCGACGGCCAGGAAGAACAGCGCGGCCAGCGCGGCCGCGACGGTGAAGTCCGTCAGCACGGCCATGCCGGCGAAGTAGACGGCCAGGAAGATCAGGGTCATCCAGGTGAAGCCGCGCCGGTCCTTGGGGATGACGACGGGCACGAGCTGGCCCTGCTCGCCGCCGCGCAGCAGCTGGCGGATCTCCGACCAGGACGCCAGCGACTCCTTGATCTTCGAGAACTCGCGGCTCATCGGGTCTCGACCTCCCTGGTGATCTCCAGCTCAGGCGCTTCCTGGACCTCGTCGGCCACTCTCTTCAGCAGCGAGTTGATCTCCGCCTCGCGGCCCGACACGCGGGTGCCGATCTGCTGCAGCCGGGAGCGGATGGCGGCCATGTCCTCGGGCGTGAACAGCACCGCCTCCTTGCCGCCGACCAGGCTCCTGGCCAGCTCCAGGAAGTCGATGTCGCTCTGCTCGCCGACGTGCACCACCTGCGGCAGCCGGTTGGCGACCGACTCCAGCTTGTCCAGCAGGTCCTGCTGGAAGCGGTAGTCGAGGATCTCCGGCGCCTCGGCCGCGCTCAGCGCCCGGATGTCCAGCGCCTGCGCCTCCAGCAGCGCCGAGTTGGCCTTGGCCTCGGACTCGGCCTCGACCAGGCGCTGCCTGGCCTGCGCGGTGGCCTGGTGGGTGGCCCGCTCCAGCGCGGTGTCCATGCGCGCCTGGTAGCCGGCGATCTCGGCCTGGATGGCGCTCAGCGTCTCCTGCAGCCCGGCGAGCTCCTTGACCAGGTCGCCCTCGTTCTGCTCCTTGCGCAGGTTCAGCTCGTACTCGTAGGTGTAGGCCTCCTTGGCCACCCGGACCATCTCGGGGGCGGCCAGGTCCATGCGGTACTCCTGGCTGGAGGGCTCGGCGTGGGTGATGTTCACGTCGGTGAGCCGCACCGCGGGCAGGAACTGCTGGTTCAGGCTGTCGAGCATGCCGACGGTGCTCTCGCCGACCAGGTCGTAGATGTCCTCGGCGCGCTGGGCGTAGATGAGGGAACGGGTGACCTCGCTGATGGCGTTCTGCAGCTTGGACTGGAAGCCGCTCACCGAGCCGAGCACGAAGATGAACTCGGCCGGGTTCTCGATCCTGAACTGCAGGAACAGGTCGACGCTCGCCTTGACGCCCTGCTGGGTCGGGGCCTCGCTGATGGGCGCGTTGAAGGGGTACTCGCGGGTGGTGTTGACGATGTAGCTGACCCGCTTCCACGGGTTGAACAGCGTCACCCGGCCCGGCTCGGCGATGTGCACGAGCTTGCCGAACTGGGTGATCAGCGCCTTGCAGCCCTCGGGCACCATCACCACGCTGCGCCGCCACCACAGGAACGCCGCGGCCAGCACCAGGACCACCCAGTAGTGGGGCCCGAAGAACAGGTCGGTGTTGGGGATGACGTTGCCGAGCGCGCCGATCAGGCCGAGCACCACCAGTATGATCAGCGGCACGACGACCTTGGCGGTGCCTCCCTTGGGGATCACCACGGGCGAGATGACGTGCATGCCGTTCTCGGCGAAGCTGCGGTTGACGATCTCGCCGGCCTCGTTCAGCGACGCGGTGCGGGCCTCGATCAGCGTGCCGACGGAGGCGCCCCCGTCACGGGCCGCGGCGAAGTCGTGCGGGTTGAGCGTGAACCCCTGGACCTGCGCCTGGCCGGCGTACTGCCCGTACTGCTGCGCGGCCTGGCCCATCGCCTGTCCGGCAGCTTGACGGATGTTTCCTCCTTGGGCGACCGCTTGCGCTATGCCCTGGCCCGCCTGCCTGAGGGCCTCTCTGGGTCGTGACATCGCACCTTCCTTTGTCCGCTACCGGCGAATTCAGACCGTATCGGGTGCGACTTACTATCCGCTTGCATCGTCCTGTCATACATCTATGGTCATCAGTAGTAGGTACGCTGCCTAATGTAGTACGTCTACTACGATGGAAGATCGACGAGCGCCACCAGGGATCTGGACGGTGACCTCAATGTGATGAAGGCGTCCGCGCCATCGAGCTATCCGGCCTGCGGATGAGCCACGGGACCGATGGGGTGCTGCGCGGTGTGGGACCAACGGGCGTCGCAGCGGATCGGCTGAGAAGATGGGCGACGATGAGCGAGACCGTCTACAACCGCATCGCGCTCCTGCGCGCCGAGCGCGGCGTCACCCGCAGGCAGCTCGCCGACGCGCTGGGCGTCCACTACCAGACGATCGGCTACCTGGAGCGGGGTGAGTACAGCCCCAGCCTCTACCTGGCGCTGCGCATCGCCGACCACTTCGGCGTGCCCGTCGAGGTGGTCTTCTCCACCACGCCGTTCCCGCGGATCGGCGAGCGATCGGCCTGACGGTTCTGTCGGTGGCTGCGCCTACAGTGGGCAGTATGCGTCCGGTCACAGATTTGCAGCGGAAGGTGGCGCCGTTCGAGGTCGTCACCGAGATGACTCCCTCGGGCGACCAGCCGACGGCCATCGCCGAGCTGGAGCGCCGCGTCAAGGCCGGGGCGAAGGACAGCGTGCTGCTCGGCGCCACCGGCACCGGCAAGACCGCCACCATCGCGTGGCTGATCGAGCGCCTGCAGCGGCCCGCCCTGGTCATGCAGCCCAACAAGACGCTCGCCGCCCAGTTCGCCAACGAGCTGCGCGAGATGCTGCCCAACAACGCCGTCGAGTACTTCGTCTCCTACTACGACTACTACCAGCCCGAGGCGTACGTCCCGCAGAGCGACACCTACATCGAGAAGGACTCCTCGATCAACGACGAGGTCGAGCGGCTGCGCCACTCGGCGACCAACTCGCTGCTCACCCGCCGCGACACCGTCGTGGTCGCCTCGGTGTCGTGCATCTACGGCCTCGGCACGCCGCAGGAGTACGTCGACCGGATGGCCCGGCTCCGCGTCGGCATGGACATCGACCGCGACCGGCTGCTGCGCCGCCTCGTCGACATGCAGTACACCCGCAACGACCTGGCCTTCACCCGGGGCACCTTCCGCGTCCGCGGCGACACCATCGAGATCATCCCCAAGTACGAAGAGCTCGCCGTCCGCATCGAGATGTTCGGTGACGAGATCGAGAAGCTGTCCACCATGCACCCGCTCACCGGCGAGGTCATCACCGAGGACGAGGAGCTCTACATCTTCCCCGCCTCCCACTACGTGGCGGGCGAGGAGCGGATGTCCGCCGCCGTCGCCGGCATCGAGGCCGAGCTGGCCGACCGGCTCGCCGAGCTGGAGCGGCAGGGCAAGCTGCTGGAGGCGCAGCGGCTGCGCATGCGCACCACCTACGACATCGAGATGATGCGCCAGATCGGCACCTGCTCCGGCATCGAGAACTACTCGCGTCACATGGACGGCCGCGAGGCCGGCAGCGCGCCCAACACGCTGCTCGACTACTTCCCCGAGGACTTCCTGCTGGTGCTCGACGAGTCCCACCAGACCGTCCCGCAGATCGGCGCCATGTACGAAGGCGACGCCTCCCGCAAGCGCACCCTCGTCGACCACGGCTTCCGGCTGCCGTCGGCGCTCGACAACCGGCCGCTGAAGTGGGAGGAGTTCCTGGAGCGGATCGGGCAGACGGTCTACCTGTCCGCCACCCCCGGGCCGTACGAGCTGGGCCGGGTCAAGGGCGACGTCGTCGAGCAGGTCATCCGGCCCACCGGGCTGGTCGACCCCGAGGTCGTGGTCAAGCCGACCAAGGGGCAGATCGACGACCTCGTCCACGAGATCCGCGAGCGGGCCGAGCGTGACGAGCGCGTGCTGGTCACGACCCTGACCAAGAAGATGGCCGAGGACCTCACCGACTACCTGCTGGAGCTCGGCATCCGGGTCCGCTACCTGCACAGCGAGGTCGACACGCTGCGCCGCATCGAGCTGCTGCGGGAGCTGCGCACCGGCGAGTTCGACGTGCTCGTCGGCATCAACCTGCTGCGTGAGGGGCTCGACCTGCCCGAGGTGTCGCTGGTCGCCATCCTCGACGCCGACAAGGAGGGCTTCCTGCGGTCCGAGACGTCCCTCATCCAGACGATCGGGCGCGCGGCGCGTAACGTGTCCGGGCAGGTCCACATGTACGCCGACAAGGTCACGCCGTCGATGGAGCGGGCCATCGACGAGACCAACCGGCGGCGGGCCAAGCAGGTCGCCTACAACAAGGCCAACGGGATCGATCCGCAGCCGCTGCGTAAGAAGATCGCCGACATTCTCGACTCGCTGCAGCGGGAGGACGCCGACACCTGGCAGCTCATGGGCGGCGGCCGGTCCCAGTCCCGGGGCAAGGCGCCGGTGCCGGGGTTCACGGGGGCCAAGGCGGGGCAGCACGCCAAGGCGATCGCGGGGGAGATGCCTCGGGCGCAGATGGAGTCGTTGATCGACTCGTTGACCGAGCAGATGCATCAGGCGGCTGCCGACCTGCAGTTCGAGGTGGCGGCTCGGCTCCGCGACGAGATCAAGGAGCTCAAGCGGGAGCTTCGGGACATGCGGGAGGCCGGGGTTCGCTGATTCTGGGCCTCTGTGCCGCTTTCTGTGGGCGTTCCTTCGTGCCGCTGCGGGGGCGCTGTCTGTGTGCCGCTGCGGTGGGTGGGCGTCCCGGCCTCGCGCGATTGCCCGAGGGCTGGTGATCTTCGCCTTCGGCGTGGGCCGGGCGCGGGGGTACCTGGCACGGTCTTAACTCGGCCGGGACGCCCGCCCACGGTTCTGGGCTGTCATCTCCTGGGCGCGTCGGCGTTCTGGTTTCGACAGGTTCTCGGGGAGGAGCTTGCCTGCGTTGGCCGGGGAGACGAGTGCCGAGGCGCGGACGTCGGGCTCAGTGCGGCTGTGGACGCGGTCCGCCGTGCTTGCGACCATGCCGAGCGTCAGTGAGGATGACGTCGCGTTCCTCGGCCATTTCACCGGCATGGTGATGACGCGCGCCGCTTACTGGCGCCGTTCTACCTGCTCGGGCTCTATCTGGTGTACGACGCCGACCCGGCGCGGATCCTGCTGTGGCTCGAAGCCGACGCCTTCACGAGCTGGCACGGCGACGAAGAGGTGACCAATCCCGCGTGGAGTCCGCCGGCACTCGCCGTCGTTTCCGGCAGCGGCGGCGATCACGCAGGTGTGGGGACGTTGCGACTGGCCCGTGGTGTGGAGATGACGGCTTCGCCGAGGGCGGCCCGGTGGTTCTCGTTTCTGCGGCGGGGGGTTCGGGGCGCTCTCCGCCGAGGAGGAGCGGCGGCGGGGTGCTGAGCCGGGGGCCCGCCGGGTGCGCCACGTGTGATCGGGCGCACGGGTACCGGTATGCGGCGGTCGAGGTGGACCGGCCGGGGGTGGCCCCGGGGAACGAGCACGCGCTGCGGGTGAACGTGTCCGTGGTGCGGCGGCCGTACGGGATCTCGGAGATGGAGCTGCCGGCGCGGCGGCTGTCGTTGCCGATCCTGCTGAGAGGACGGCTGCCGACCATCGAGCAGGCGCAGGCGGCCCGTGCCATCCTCGCGAAGGGCGGATCGGCACAGGAGTACGCCGACCACATCTATCGGGACTGGCGTTAGCGGGTGAGCGCGGACAGGTCGAGGTCGATGTCGATCGGGAAGTCGATGTCGGTTTTCAACCGCCCTCGGTGGACGCCGGTGGGGAGGTAGGCCCTGACCGCCGGATCCAGCTCGAAGGTGTGGACCACGGGCTCGTTCTTCTCGCGCTCGACTCGCCAGAAGTGCGGGATGCCGGCGTCCGAGTACTTGATCGGCTTGGTGGTCCGGTCCCGCTCTCGGGACTCCTCGGACACGACCTCGACCGCCAGATGGACATCGTCCGGCTTGAAGGAGGTGATGTCGGGAGAAAAAGCCGATTCTTCAACCACGAGTACATTCGGCTCTGGGCGCTGGCGCATGCCGAGAGTCACCGTCATCTCGCGGACGACCAGAAAGCGCTCCGGTGGACGGATCCCCAGCGTCGGGTGCTTGAGCAGGTCGATCACGAGCATGTGAAAGCCCGTCTGAGGTGACATCAAGATGAGCCCGCCATCGATCAGTTCGACGTGCGGGGGCGCGTCGGGGGGGAGGTGATCGAGCATGTCGGCGGTCCAGCCGCCCGGAGGGCCGGGGTAGAACCAGTCCGGAAAGGCCGTGGTCATGACGACACCTCCTCGGAGATGTGACCCTTCGGAATCATGATGCCACAGTGGGTATCCTCAGGCGCGGTCTTCCCGGCGCTCCTGCATGGTCTTGCGGTAGAGGTCGTCGATCTCCTGGAGGGGGTCGGGGGCCGGGCGGCGGGCCTCGATCTCCAGGTCGGTGCGGGTGCTCAGGTCGTCGAGGCCGGTGGCCGAGTGCTGGACCTGGTCGCTGAGGAGGTCGGCGCGGATGCGGGCGCACATGGCCGTCAGCTTGGCCTGGTGCTCGCGCAGCCGGCCGAGGGTGACGTGGTCGACGTAGGGGGAGACGCGGGCCTGCTGGGCGTACATGCCGAGCTGGCCGTCGTGCACGTCGGCCTGGGCCGTCAGGTCGGCCAGGAGGCGGGGCAGGTCGCCGAGGCCCCAGCCCTGGCGCTGGGCCTGCTCGACCGCCTGGCGGGTCAGCGAGACCTCGCGGCGCAGGTCGAGGCGGAGGCGTTCGACCTCGGCGGCGTCGCCGGTGCCCATGGCGTTGACGTGCGTGGTCAGCCGGGTGGTGGCCTCTCTCGCCTTGACCGCGGCCTTCTTGCCGACCTTGACCAGCAGGTAGACGCCGACCCCGGCGATCAGCAGCAGGAATGCCAGGATGACCAGCACGATCATGAGGAACTCGCCGATCGGGGACACCTCCTGTGTGGGGCTCTTGTTTCGAGGATAGTGCCCCGGCGGCGGTGTGAGAGGCCCGGCAGCGGGGTGAGTGCTGCCGGGCCTTCGTCATGCGGGCGCGGGTCGGGGGCCTCAGTGCGCCCGCATGGGGGAGGGCCCGCCCTGAGGGCGGACGCCGGTCCGACGGTACGGAACGGAGGAAGGCGGACGCGTCCGCCTGGCGGGTGTTGACGGCCGGCCGCCGTCCCGCTACCGGTCAAGGCGGGCCCGGCGGCGGGCGCGACGTCGGCGGACCTTTCTGATCACCCACCAGGCGAGCACGGCCAGGAGGATCAGGGCGACGATCACCAGGAGCGGCGCGAAGATCGCCACCAGGCTCAGGCCCAGGGCGCCGCCGTCCTCGGCGACGCTGGCCACCGGGGCGCCGGCGCCGGCCGTGGTGGCGTTGACCACCGGCCGGGCGGTGGTCTTGAGCAGGTGGACGGCGAGTGCCATGACGACGCCGAGCACCCAGCCCAGCCATGGGTTCTCCGCCATCCAGGTCGAGCTGTCCAGCTCGGCCGCCGCGGCGGTGGCGCTGAACACCACGCCACCGGACGCCGGTCGGACCGCTGTCTGGATCAGGTCGTTCACCGTGTCCACGGCCGGGATCTTGTCGAGCACGAATTCCGCGGCCAGGAGCACCGCGATCACTCCGAGCACGCCCCAGTGGGACAGCCAGGCGTAGCCGTCGGGTAACTTCACCGCGTCGGTGAGGTTGGCGAGCACGCCCACGACCAGCAGCGGGATGTAGGCATTGAGCCCGGCGGCGGTGGACAGGCCGAGACCGGTCAGAGTCGCGAACATGGCTCTAGTCTGCCCGGGCGGCCTCGTCCATGAGGGACGAGAGCCCGGAGCCGGTGAACTCGGCCACGGCGCGCTCGTACTTCTCCATCCCCCAGGACCAGAAGTCGAAGTCGAGCGACTCGTTCGCGCCGTCCTGAATGGACGCCCACAGGGTCCAGCCGTACTTGGCCATCAGCCCCAGCAGCCGGGCGCGCGCGATCTTGTGGCGCAGGCGGCGGCCGTAGTAGGCGGTCACCAGCTCCTCCAGCTGGTCGGGTGAGAGGCCGGACTCGCTGCACAGGTTGCCGAGCTCGAAGCAGGGGTCGTTGTTGCCGGCGTACTCGTAGTCGATCAGCCAGAGCCGACGGCCGTCGTCGATGATGTTGGCGGCCAGCAGGTCGTTGTTGCACGGCACCGTCGCCTCCCGCCGCACTTCCAGACATTTCTGGATCTGGGCCACGAGCGGCATGAAGTCCAGGTAGCGGGCCGGCAGCCGGAACCCGCGCTCCCGCACCACCGCCAGATAGCGCCGCTGCACGTCGAACATGTCGAAGTCGCGCGGGAAGCGCGGGCCCGCGTGCAGCCGCCGGCAGGTCTCGGCCACGCGGGGCAGGTTCGCCGGGTCGCGGACGTCGGCCTCGGTGAAGGTGCGGCCGGGGATGAACCCCACGACCAGTCCTTCGCCCGGCAGGTAGGCGTGGACCGGCGCGCCGACCCCGGCCTCGGCGGCGGCCAGCGTCGCCAGGTGCTCGGCGTCCCTGTCGATGTGCAGCAGCGAGCCCTCGCCGCCGAACACCCGCACCACGTACGCGCCGCCGCCGGTGGTCACCTTGAAGTTGCGGTTGGTCATCCCGCCGGGCAGCTCCTCGACGGAGCGCGGCATGCCGGACAGGAGGGGGATGCGGTCGATGAGCTCGAGCACGGCCATGGTCGATGCTAAGCCGACGCGCGTTAAACGGTCTAGACCTTTTGGTTCGGCGAAGGTTAGCCTCGCCGCATGAGCGACTCCGCCCGCATCGTGATCATCGGAGGTGGCGTCGGCGGCGCCTCCGTCGCCTACCATCTGACCCTGCTCGGCGAGCGGGACGTGGTCCTGCTCGACCGCGACGAGCTCACCAGCGGCTCCACCTTCCACTCGGCCGGGCTGGTCGGCCAGCTCCGCGCCGACCCGACGCTGACCAGGATGAACCAGTACTCCGTCGAGCTCTACCGGACGCTCGACGCGGGCTGGACCGAGTGCGGCGGCATCAAGCTGGCCTCCACCCCCGAGCGCATGGCCGAGATCCGCCGTCAGATCGGCTGGGCGCGCACGTTCGGCCTGCCGCTGGAGGAGATCTCCGTCGCCGAGGCGGCCGGGCTGTTCCCGCTGATGAGCACCGAGGGCGTGGTCGGCGCCGCCTACCTGCCCACCGACGGCCAGATCGACCCTTCCCGGCTGTGCTACGCGCTGGCGGCCGGGGCCAGGGAGGGCGGGGCGCGCGTCCGTACCAGGACCAGGGTGATCGGCCTGGACGTCAGGGACGAGCGGGTGCGCGGGGTGCGCACCGACCAGGGCGACATCGCCTGCGAGATCGTCGTCAACTGCGGCGGCATGTTCGCGGCCGAGATCGGCCGGATGGCCGGCGTGCGGGTGCCGATCGTGCCGATGTCCCACCAGTACGTGGTCACCGACGGGTTCCACGAGCACCGGAACCTGCCGACGCTGCGCGACCCCGACCTGCTCGTCTACTACCGGCAGGAGGTCAGCGGGCTGGTCATGGGCGGGTACGAACGCGAATGCGCCCCCTGGACGGCCACGGCCGCCTCGTACGACGCGATCCCGGCGGGCTTCAACGGCAAGCTGCTGCCCGAGGACTGGCCGAGGCTGGAGGAGATCTTCGACAACTCCCGGGTCAGGGTGCCGGCCATGGCCGACGTGGGCGTCCGCAAGCTGATCAACGGGCCGGAGGCGTTCACTCCGGACAACGAGTTCTGCCTGGGCGAGACCGAGGTCGGCGGGTTCTACGTGGCGGCCGGGTTCTGCGCGCACGGCATCGCGGGCGCGGGCGGCATCGGCAAGGTGATGGCCGAGTGGATCGTCGAGGGTGAGCCGTCCATGGACCTGTGGCACATGGACGTCCGCCGGTTCGGCGCCCAGTACCGCTCGCCGTCCTACACGCTCGCCCGCGCGGTGGAGAACTACGAGACGTACTACGACATCCGTTACCCCGGCGACGAGCGGCGGGCGGGCCGGCCGCTGCGGCTCTCGCCCGCGTACTCCTGGCACCGCGAGCACGGCGCGGTGTTCGGCGAGAAGTCCGGCTGGGAGCGGGTCAACCACTACCGGGCCGATACGGACGGGCGGGACGAGCGGCCGCGCGGGTGGGCGGGGCGCAACTGGTCGCCCGCCGTCGGCGCCGAGCACCGGGCCACCCGCGAGAGCGCCGGGCTGTTCGACGAGAGCTCGTTCGCCAAGATCGAGGTGACCGGTCCGGACGCGGCCGGACTGCTGGAATGGGTCTGCGACAACCGGGTCGCCCGCGCGGTCGGCGCGGTCACCTACACCCAGGCGCTCAACCGGCGCGGCGGCATCGAGTGCGACTTCACCGTCACCCGGCGCGGCGAGCGGGAGTTCCTGATCGTCACCGGCACCGCGTTCGGCTCGCACGACCTCGGCTGGCTGCGCAAGCAGGCCCGGCTGCGCGGCGCCGACGTGCGGATCGCCGACGTGACCGGGCAGTACGCCTGCTTCGCGCTGTGGGGGCCGCGCGCCCGCGACATCCTCGGCCCGCTCACCCCCGACCCGCTGGACTTCCCGTTCATGACCTCCCGCGAGCTGACCGTGGGCGACGTGCCGGTGCTGGCGCTGCGGGTGACGTTCGTCGGCGAGCTGGGCTGGGAGCTCTACTGCTCCAGCGAGTACGGGCTCGCGCTGTGGGAGACGCTGTGGCGGGCGGGCGAGCCGCACGGCCTGCGGGCCGGCGGCTACAAGGCCATCGACAGCCTCCGCCTGGAGAAGGGCTACCGCGTGTGGGGCGCCGACATCGGCCCCGAGACGACGCCGTACGAGGCCGGGCTGGGGTTCTGCGTCAAGATGGACAAGGAGTTCCTCGGCAGGGAGGCCCTCGACCCGCGGCCGTCGCGCCGGCTGCGCTGCGTCACGCTCGGCGACCCGCGCGCCGTGGCGCTCGGCAACGAGCCGGTGCGGGTCGACGGCGAGGTGGCCGCCCGCGTCACCTCCGGCGGCTACGGCTACACCGTCGGGTCCTCCATCGCCTACGCCTACCTGGAGGCCGAGCCGGGCACCAAGGTCGAGATCGAGGTGGAGGGCACGTGGGTGCCCGGCACCGTGGTCAAGGAGCCGCTGTGGGATCCGGCGGGGGAGCGGGTGCGCTGACCCCGGACCGTACCGAGATCCGCACCCGGTCGGGCCGGAACAGGTCCTGGGCGTGCTCGACCGGGGTGCCGTCGCCGGCGTAGGCGGTGCGCTCGATCCGCATGAGCGGCGCCCCCGGCTCGATGCCGAGCTCCGCCGCCTCCTCCGGGGTCGCGATCACCGGGTCGAGGTGCTCCAGCGTGGTGCGCGGGGCCAGGTCGTAGCGCTCGGCCAGCAGCGCGTGCAGCGAACCCGACAGGTCCTCCTCCAGGAAACCGGGCAGCTCGGGGAAGAACGAGCGCTCCAGCGCGACCGGCGAGCGGCCCGCCGAGCGGACCCGCGCCACCTCGTGCACCGGCTCGCCCGGCGCCAGCCGCAGCGCGGCGGCGACCGGGCCTGGGGCGGGCGCCACCCTCGCCACCAGGATGCGGGCCTCGGCCCGCAGGTGGGCGCGGCGCATCTGCTCGGTGAACCCGGCCAGCCCCGTCAGGTCGCACTCGACGAGCGGCTCGGCCACGAACGCGCCGCCCGACCGGCCCGGCACCCGCACCAGCACCCCGTCGCGCTCCAGCGTCGCCAGCGCCTGGCGCAGCGTCATCCGGCTCACGCCCAGCCGGGCCGCCAGCTCCCGCTCGCCCGGCAGCCGGTCGCCCGGCGCCATGTCACCGCTGGAGATGGCCTCCAGCAACCAGCGCTCGATCTGCACGTGCGCCGGCACGCCGCCGCCGCGCTCCAGCTCGGGAGGGGTCCGGACCACACGGGGATGGTACGTCACCGGGCCAGGCGGCCCAGCCGCTCCACCGCGTCGGCGAACTCGTAGACCATCTCGTAGACCACCTCGCGGGCCGGCTTCACCTGGTCCAGCTGGCCCACCACCTGGCCGACGAAGTAGCCGGCCAGCTCCAGCGCGCCCGGCTCGCCGCGTTCGGCCGCCGCGATGACGCGGGCCATCGCGTGCTCGGCCACCAGCATCTGCAGTGGCATGCCGAGCGGGCCGGGGCTCTCCTGGCCGTGGTCCCACTCCTCGGTCCACGCCGTGGCGAGCTGGCGGGCCGGCTTGCCGGTACGCGAGCGCGACCGGACCGTGTCCAGCGACGAGGCGGCCAGGAACTTACGCTTGACCGGCTGCGGCGTCTCCGCCTCCTCCGTCGTCAGCCAGACCGAGCCGCACCAGACGCCCTGCGCGCCCAGCGCCATCGCCGCCGCCATCTGACGGCCGGAGGCGATGCCGCCCGCCGCGAGCACCGGGACCGGCGCCACCGCGTCCACCACCTGCGGCACCAGCACCATCGTGGAGATCTCGCCGGTGTGGCCGCCCGCCTCGGTGCCCTGCGCGACGATGACGTCCGCGCCCGCGGCCACCTGCCGGCGCGCGTGCTCCACGGTGCCCACCAGCGCCGCCACCGGCACCCCGGCGTCGCGGGCGCGCGCCACCATCTCCGGCGGCGGCGGGCCGAGCGCGGAGGCGATGAGCCCGATCGGGTGCTTGAGCGCCACGTCGATCAGCCCGGTCGCGCCCGCCGCCGACACCCGCCGGGCGAACTCGTCGGCCGCCGCGCCCACCGGCTGCTGCCCGTGCCCGCCCACGCCGTACTTGGTCAACAGGTGCGTGACGAAGTCGCGGTGCCGCTCGGGGATCAGGTCGGCGGCCCGCACGCCGCCGAGCGCGGCCGCGTCCACCTTGCCGGGGACGAGCACGTCCACGCCGTACGGCCTGCCGCCCACCTGCTCGTCGATCCAGGTGAGCTCCACGTCGAGCTGTTCGGGGGTGTACGCGATCGCGCCCAGCACCCCGAACCCGCCCGCGTTCGTCACGGCCGCCACCACGTCGCGGCAGTGACTGAAGGCGAACAAGGGGAACTCGATGCCTAGACGCTCGCTGATGGCGGTCCGCATGCATCGAAGCTAACCGCCAGAAGCATGTTCGGTCCAGACGGTCAGGAAGCCGCCAGCGGCGAGACGCCCGGCGGATGCCAGCCTAAGTCGGGGTCGTAGCTGCGGACCAGCTTGGCCGGCACTCCCGCCACCACGCTGTGGTCGGGGAACTCGCCGCGCACCACCGCGCCGCCCGCCACCACGCACTGGCGGCCCAGCCGGGTGCCCGGCAGCACGATCGCGCCCGCGCCCAGCCACGAGCCCGATCCGATCGAGACCGGGTTGTTGCGCGGCCACTGACGGCCGATCGGCACGTCGGGGTCGTCGTAGACGTGGTTCTGATCGGTGATGTAGACGTACGGGCCGGTGAAGACGTCGTCGCCGACGTCGATCGACTGGTGGGCGACGATGTGCGTGCCGCGGCCGATCGAGCAGCTCGCGCCGATCCGCAGGATGGAGTCGGGGCCCAGGTCGGCGCCGGGCCACATGCCGCACGACAGGGAGACCCGCTCGCCGATCAGCGTGTGCTCGCCGATCTCGATCCACTCCTCGCCGAAGATCGCTCCCGGCGGGAACGCGATCTTGGCTCCCTCACCCAGGTGGCGGAAGCCGTACCCGCCGGGAGTGCGAGGGGTGATCGCCCCGGCCTCCCGGATCACCCGGTAGGCACGGTGGATCAGCCAGCCGATCGCGCGCCGTACATGTGACATAAGGACCAAAGTTACCGCTTGGTCATACCGTTCGGGCATGTGAGGGGCGTTGTTTGATATCCTGAGAGCCCGTGGACACTCCGGCCACATTCGGGCCACACTTCGAGCCACGGGAGCCTCCTTGCGCAGCGCCACGCACACCAAGCATCTGTTCGTCACCGGGGGCGTCGCCTCCAGTCTCGGCAAGGGGCTGACCGCCTCCAGCCTGGGCCGTCTGCTCAAGGGCCGCGGCCTCCGGGTCACGATGCAGAAGCTCGACCCGTACCTCAACGTCGACCCCGGGACGATGAACCCGTTCCAGCACGGCGAGGTCTTCGTCACCGACGACGGCGCGGAGACCGACCTCGACGTCGGCCACTACGAGCGTTTCCTCGACACCGACCTGCACGGCTCGGCCAACGTGACCACCGGCCAGGTCTACTCCAACGTCATCGCCAAGGAGCGGCGCGGCGAGTACCTCGGCGACACCGTCCAGGTCATCCCGCACATCACGAACGAGATCAAGGACCGCATCCGGGGCATGGCCGGCCCTGACGTGGACGTGGTCATCACCGAGGTCGGCGGCACCGTCGGCGACATCGAGTCGCTGCCGTTCCTGGAGGCCGTGCGGCAGATCCGCCACGAGGTCGGCCGCGACAACGTGTTCTTCCTGCACGTCTCCCTGCTGCCCTACATCGGCCCCTCCGGAGAGCTCAAGACCAAGCCCACCCAGCACAGCGTGGCCGCGCTGCGCAGCATCGGCATCCAGCCCGACGCCATCGTGCTCCGCTCCGACCGGCCCGTGCAGGTCGCGATCAAGCGCAAGATCAGCCTCATGTGCGACGTCGACGAGGACGCCGTGGTCAGCGCCGTCGACGCCGCCTCCATCTACGACATCCCGCGCGTGCTGCACTCCGAAGGGCTCGACGCGTACGTGGTGCGCCGGCTCGGCCTGCCCTTCCGCGACGTCGACTGGAAGGAGTGGGACCAGCTGCTGCGCCGGGTCCACCGGCCGGCCAAGGAGGTCACGATCGCGCTGGTCGGCAAGTACATCGACCTGCCCGACGCCTACCTGTCGGTCACCGAGGCGCTGCGCGCGGGCGGGTTCGCCAACGACGCCCGGGTCAACATCCGCTGGGTCAAGAGCGACGACTGCGAGACCCCCGAAGGCGCCGAGCGCGAGCTCGACGGCGTCGACGGCGTGCTGATCCCCGGCGGCTTCGGCGTGCGCGGCATCGAAGGCAAGATCGGCGCGATCCGCCACGCCAGGGAGAACAAGATCCCGCTGCTCGGCATCTGCCTCGGCATGCAGGGCATGGTCATCGAGGCCGCCCGCAACATGGCCGGCCTGGAGGACGCCAACTCCGCCGAGTTCGACCCCGACACCAAGCACCCCGTCATCTCCACCATGGCCGACCAGGAGGACGTCGTCGCCGGCGAGCGTGACATGGGCGGCACCATGCGGCTCGGCGGCTACACCGCCAGGCTCGGCGAGGGCACCCTCGCCCGCCAGCTCTACGGCAAGGCCAAGGCCGCCGAGCGCCACCGCCACCGCTACGAGGTCAACAACGCCTACCGCGAGCGGCTGGAGAAGGTCGGCCTGGTGTTCTCCGGTGTGTCGCCCGACGGCCGCCTGGTCGAGTACACCGAGCTGCCCGCCGACGCGCACCCCTTCTTCATCGGCACCCAGGCCCACCCCGAGTTCCGCTCCCGGCCCACCCGCGCCAACCCCATGTTCAAGGGACTCATCGCCGCCGCCCTCGCCTACGCCGACAGCAGGGTGACCGCTAAGGTGACCAAGTGAAGATCAGCTCACACGACCAGCGGGAGGCGGCCGCGATCCGGGACACCCCCGAGTCCTGGGACGTCGTCGCGACCAGCACCCGGTTCGAGGGCTACGTGATCGACGTGGTCACCGACACCGTCCGCATGCCCCGCGACGAGACCGCCGATCGCGACTACATCCGCCATCCCGGCTCGGTCGGGGTGCTCGCGCTCGACCCCGCGGGGCGGGTGCTGCTCATCCGCCAGTACCGCCACCCGGCCCGGCGGCTGCTGTGGGAGCTGCCTGCCGGGATCCGCGACGTCGAGGGCGAGCCGCTCGTCGACGGCGCCGCCCGCGAGCTGGCCGAGGAGGCCGGCTACCGTGCGGCCACCTGGCACACCCTCGTCGACCTCCTCACCTCGCCCGGCTGCTCCGACGAGCGCATCCGCATCTTCCTGGCCCGCGACCTGGAGAAGATCCCGGACGAGGAGAACTCCTTCGAGCACCGCCACGAGGAGATCGACATGCTCGTCGAATGGGTGCCGCTCGACGACGCCGTGCGCGGGGTGTTGGGCGGGAAGATCCACAATTCCGCGGCCGTGGCCGGTATCCTCGCCGCGTACGCGGCCGCGGCCGACGGGTTCGCCGGCCTGCGCCCCGCGGACGCTCCGGAGGAGTGAAGGAAGGAGCCACGCCCGTGGAGGCGGTGCTGTCCAGTTACCTCGCCCACCTCGCGGTGGAGCGCGGCCTGGCCGCCAACACGCTCGCCTCCTACCGGCGCGACCTGCGCCGCTACACCGAGCACCTGCGCTCGCGCGGGCGGGCCGAGCTCGACCAGGTGGCCGAGTCCGACGTGCGCGCCTTCCTCGCCGCCCTGCGCGAAGGCGACGGCGAGCACCCCGCGCTCGTCGCCAGCTCGGCCGCCCGCGCCGTCTCCGCCGTGCGCGGCCTGCACCGCTTCGCGCTGCGCGAGGGCGTCACCGCCCACGACCCCGCCCACCAGGTGCGCCCCCCGCGCCAGCTCCGCAGGCTGCCCAAGGCCGTCGCCGTCGACGAGGTCGAGCGGCTCATCGCCGCCTCCGGCCCCGACGGAGCGCCGCTCACCCTGCGCAACCGCGCCCTGCTGGAGGTCCTCTACGGCACCGGCGCCCGCATCTCCGAGGCCGTCGGCCTGGCCGTCGACGACCTGGAGGACGACCAGGTCCGGCTGCGCGGCAAGGGCGGCCGCGCCCGCGTCGTCCCCCTCGGCCGCTACGCCCGCGCCGCGCTCGACGCCTACCTCGTCCGGGCCAGACCCGGCCTGCTGGCCCACGGCCGCGGCACCCCCGCCGTGTTCCTCAACGCCAGGGGCGGGCGGCTCACCCGCCAGGGCGCGTGGGAGGTCCTCCAGGCCGCCGCCGAACGGGCCGGACTCGCCGGGATATCTCCCCACGTTCTCCGGCATTCGTTCGCGACCCACCTTCTCGACGGCGGGGCCGACGTCAGGGTGGTGCAGGAGCTGCTCGGCCACGCCTCGGTGACGACCACTCAGGTCTACACGCTCGTGACGGTCGACAAGCTCAGAGAGGTGTACGCGGCGGCGCATCCCCGCGCCCGTCAGTGATCTATAGTCTTTTGGGTCGTGCGGCACTCCGGCGTGCCGCCTTGCCGCGTTAAGTGGCGACGCCATAGTGTCCGTCCGGACGGTCCGGTTCGGGATCGTCAGGGAGGTTCGAGCTGGTGACTGTGAAGACCAACGGTTCGACCCCGGGGAGCCCCGACAACCCCTGGGGTGACACCAAGACCAACGCGCCTTCCAACGGCGTCAACCTGGGCCCCACGCAGCGGCCCCGCCCGGTGTTCCCGGAGCCGGTGCCGCGCGACGTCCACGGCCCGGCCCGCGTGGTCGCCATGGTCAACCAGAAGGGCGGGGTCGGCAAGACCACCACCACCATCAACCTCGGCGCCGCCCTCGTCGAGTGCGGCCTCAAGGTGCTGCTCGTCGACTTCGACCCGCAGGGCGCGCTCTCCGTCGGCCTGGGCATCAACCCGCTCCAGCTCGACCTCACGGTCTACAACCTGCTGATGGAGCGCAGCGTCAGCGCCGAGGACGTGCTGCTGGAGACCGGCGTCGAGGGCCTCGACCTGCTGCCCAGCAACATCGACCTGTCCGCCGCCGAGGTCCAGCTCGTCACCGAGGTGGCCCGTGAGCAGGTGCTCGGCCGCGTCATCAAGCCGCTGCTGCCGCACTACGACGTCTGCCTCATCGACTGCCAGCCGTCGCTCGGCCTGCTCACCATCAACGCCCTCACCTGCGCCCACGGCGTCATGGTGCCGCTGGAGTGCGAGTTCTTCGCGCTGCGCGGCGTCGCCCTGCTCATGGACACCATCACCAAGGTGCAGGAGCGGCTCAACGAGGACCTCGAGATCGAGGGCCTGCTCGCCACCATGTACGACGCGCGCACCCTCCACGGCCGCGAGGTGCTCGCCCGCGTCGTCGAGGCGTTCGGCGACAAGGTGTTCCACACCGTGATCAACCGTACGGTGCGCTTCCCCGACGCCACCGTGGCCGGTGAGCCGATCACCACCTTCGACCCGTCCTCGCTCGGAGCCAACGCCTACCGCGAGCTGGCCCGCGAAGTGCTCGCGCGCTGGCCGCAGCCTGCCACAATGGCCAGGTGACGGAGCAGCAGGTCGAGCCCCAGGGCTTCCAGGTCCACCTGGACGTCTTCGAAGGGCCCTTCGACCTGCTCCTCGGGCTGATCTCCAAGCACAAGCTCGACATCACCGAGGTCTCGCTCTCGCAGGTGACCGACGAGTTCATCGCCTACATCCGCTCCCGCGGCCCCGAGTGGGACCTCGACCAGACCAGCCACTTCCTGCTGGTCGCGGCCACCCTGCTCGACCTCAAGGCGGCCCGGCTGCTGCCGTCCGGCGAGGTCGAGGACGAGGAGGACCTGGCCCTGCTGGAGGCCCGCGACCTGCTGTTCGCCCGGCTGCTGCAGTACAAGGCGTACAAGGAGGTCGCCAAGATCTTCGCCGGCCGGATGGCCGACGAGGCGCTCCGCTTCCCGCGCACCGTCCCCTTGGAGCCGCAGTTCGCCAACCTCCTGCCGTACCTGGTGCTCGGCATCGGCCCCGAGGAACTGGCCCGGATCGCCGCCCGCGCCTTCACCCCCAAGCTGCCGCCCACCGTCAGCGTCGGCCACATCTACCAACCACTCGCCAGCGTGCGCGAACAGGCCGCTATCCTGGTTCAGCGCCTGCGCCGCATGCGCAGCGCCACCTTCAGGGCCCTGGTCGCCGACTGCGAGGGCACCTACGAGGTCATCGCCCGCTTCCTGGCCGTCCTGGAGCTGTTCCGCGAGTCCGCGGTCAGCTTCGAGCAGGTCGAGCCGCTCGGCGACCTGCACGTCACCTGGACCGGCACCGACGACGGCGAGATCTCGGTGGGGGACGACTACGAGGAGAGCCCGGAGAAACCCGCAGATGGCTGACGACTCCCACCCGCGCAAGGACCTTCCCGCCTGGATGGCCCTCCCCGGCTCCCTGGCGGCCCCTTCGCCGTCCCCGCCCGGTCCGGACGGTTCCGGTTCGGGTGATCTCCGTACGGGCGACTCGCGTACGGAGGATTCCGGTTCAGACGATTCGGGTTCCGAGGATTCCGGCTCGGGCCAGTTCGGTCCGGACGATCCGCGTACCGAGGATTCCCGTTCGGGCGAGTCGGGTCCGGAGGAATCCCGCGAAAGACCTCGTGGCGACCGGGGAGACCTGGTGCCCGGCGTGCCCCCTCCCGCCAGTGCCCCCGCCGGTGACGTCACCCTTTCGGATGACTCCGCCGATCCGGAGCCGGGCGTACGGCCGTCGGTTGCCGTCTTGGCGGAGGATGGTGGGATTTCGGCCGGGGCGGACATGTCCTCCGGCGCGGAGGCCACACCACTCGTCGGCCGAGGGAAGTCCACGGCCGACGGCCATGGCTCCGTCGCCGACCAGGACTCGTTCACCGGCGAGGTCCCGGGGCTCGGCCGGGTTCCAGAGGTCGAGGTTCCGGCCGTCGCTGAGGGCCGTTGGCTCAAGGCGGCGCTCGAAGCCATCCTTATCGTCGTCGACGAGCCCGTGAAGGAGATGACCCTGGCCCAGGTGCTGGAGCGCCCCACGCATGAGGTGGTGGCGGCGCTGCGCGAGCTGGCCGAGGAATACGAAGCCTCCGCGCGGGGTTTCGACTTGAGGCAGGTCGCGGGCGGATGGCGTTTTTACACGCGCCCCGCGTACGCGCCGTTCGTGGAACGGTTCGTCCGTGACGGCCAGCAGACGCGGCTCACCCAGGCCGCGCTGGAAACACTCGCGGTCGTGGCCTACCGGCAGCCGGTGAGCCGGGCGCGGGTGGCCGCGGTGCGCGGCGTGAACAGCGACGGCGTCATGCGGACGCTGGTCGCGAGGGGGCTGGTCGAGGAGGCCGGCACCGACCCGGAGAGCCAAGCCGTGCTCTACCGGACAAGCTCATACTTCCTTGAGCGTCTGGGACTGAACGATGTGAGCGAGCTCCCCGAGCTCGCGCCATTCCTCCCTGACGACGTGGAGAACATCGAGGAGACGACGAAGTGATCAACAGGCGAAGCACCCCGTCCGGTGATGGACGCGGTCGAGGACGCGCCGGCGGCTCCGGCCGCGGCGGGCGTCCCGCCTTCCGCTCGGACGACTCGCGCGGCCGTACGCGCCGCGACGACTTCCGTGACGGTTCCCGCCGCGACGACCGCGGCGGTTCACAACGAGACGATTTCCGCCGTGACGACCGCCGGGCCTCCGGCGGGGACGGCTTCCGCGCGGACCGCCGGGGTTCGCGCGACGACCGGGGCGGGTTCCGGCGCGACTCCGGGCGTGGGCCATCGGGTGAGCGCGGGTCCTTCCGTGACTCCGGGCGTGGGCCTTCCGGTGAGCGCGGCTCCTACCGGGGCGATGACGCGCGTGGCGGAGCGCGCCGTGACGACCGCGGGGGTTTCCGCCGCGACGAGCGCGGCGGTCCGCGTCGTGACGACCGCTGGGGTTCCCGTGACGGCGGATCCCGGCGCGAGGACGCGCGCGGTGGTTCCCGGCGTGACGACCGGTACGGCCGTGAGGAGCGCGGCGGTGACCGGCGCGACAGCCGGGACTCGGTGCGCGCCGACAGGGGCGGCAGCCGGGCCCCGTACGGGCGCGACGGTGGTTTCCAGCGGCGTGACGGCGGTTTCGACCGGGGTCCGCGTGACGGCGGTCGCTTCGAGCGCGCCGGTTCTGATCGGGCGCCCCGCGAGGACCGGCGCTTCTCCGGGGGCGACGAGTACGAGTACGAGTCGTTCGGCGGCGGGCCCAGGGAGGAACGCGGCGGCTTCCGGGCGAACAGGAACGGGCGCAGGGAGGGCTCCGAGGGGCCGGTTCGGGCCCGTTACGGCAGGCGCGAAGACGGCCCCGCCGGACAGTACGGGGACCGCTCGGGCGGCTCACGCGACGAAGGCCGCTCGTACCGCGGCGACGACCACCGCGGCGGGGATCGCCCGGTCCGCCGGGACGACTACCGCGGCGGGGACCGTCCGGCTCGCGGGGGCGACTTCCGCGGCGGGGATCGTCCGTCCCGTGGCGACTTCCGCGGTGAGGGCCGGGGTGCGGCCCGGCGTGACGAGGGCGCGCGTGGTGGACGGGTGTCCAGGCGTGACGGCGTGCGTACCATCGGCGACTCCCGGCGCGACGCCGGCGACCGGGCCAAGCCCAAGGACCGGTTCAAGACGGCACGCCAGCCCGTCCGCGACCGTGACTTCTTCCCCGAGGGCTACACCGACGAGCGCGACACCACCGAGGTGCCCGGCGGGGTGCGGCTGCAGAAGGTGCTGGCCCAGGCCGGGGTCGCCAGCCGCAGGGCCTGCGAGGAGATGATCGGCGACGGTCGTGTCACCGTGGACGGCCAGGTGGTGCGCAGGTTCGGCGCCAAGGTCGACCCGGCCAAGCAGGTCATCCACGTCGACGGCAAGCGCATCCCGACCGCGCCCGACCTCGTCTACTACGCGCTCAACAAGCCCATCGGCGTGGTCTCCACCATGGAGGACCCGCAGGGCCGGCCGTGCCTGGCCGACTACGTGGAGGAGCTGGCGCCGCGGCTGTTCCACGTGGGCCGGCTCGACACCGAGACCGAGGGCCTGCTGCTGCTGACCAACGACGGGGAGCTGGCCAACCGGCTCACCCATCCCAGCTACGGGGTGCCGAAGAAGTACTGGGCCAAGGTGCCCGGCCCGATCCCGCGCGACCTGGGCCGCAGGCTCAAGCAGGGCATCGAGCTGGAGGACGGCATCGCCAAGGCCGACGACTTCCAGGTGGTGCAGGAGCACGCCCAGCAGGCGCTGGTCGAGGTGGTGCTGCACGAGGGCCGCAAGCACGTCGTACGCCGCATGCTGGAGGAGTCCGGTCACCGCGTGATCGACCTGGCCCGCATCGAGTTCGGCCCGGTGAAGCTGGGCCGCACCAAGCCCGGCACGCTCAGGGCGCTGACGCTGCGTGAGATCGGCGAGTTGTACGCGGCCGTGAAGCTGTAACCTGGCCACGAAGCTGGAGCCCGTGCGAACCTCCGCACGGGCTCTGCCGCTATAGAAGGAGCGAAGCGCATGGTGCGGGCGATCCGCGGGGCGATCCAGGTGGACGCCGACGACCGGGACTCGATCATCGAGGGGACGACCGAGCTGGTGGCCCAGGTCATGGAGCGCAACGAGCTCACCACGGACGACGTGATCAGCGTGCTGTTCACCGCGACGCCCGACCTGACCGCCGAGTTCCCGGCGCTGGCGGCGCGCAAGCTGGGGTTCCACGAGGTGCCGCTGATCTGCTGCACCGAGATCGACGTGCCGGGCGCGCTGCCCCGGGTGGTGCGGCTGATGGCGCACGTGGAGATCGACCGGCCCCGCTCGGCGATCCAGCACGTGTATCTGCGCGGCGCCGTCGCACTTCGTCAGGACATCGCCCAATAATCTGCCGTACGAGCACGACTCCTACGACCGACTCAGGACAACGACATGGCCTCCGAACTCCGCACCGTGCTGGTGGTGGGCACCGGTCTCATCGGCACCTCGCTGGCGCTCTCCCTGCGCAAGCACGACGTGCGCGTGCTGCTCGCCGACCGCGACCAGGGGGCCGTGCGGCTCGCCCGCGAGCTCGGCGCGGGTGAGGAGTGGCGGGCCGGGGAGAGCGCCGACCTGGCGGTGATCGCGGTGCCGCCCGGCCACGTCGCCACGGAGCTGCGGCGGTTGCAGGAGGAGGGCGCGGCCCGGTTCTACACCGACGTGGCCAGCGTCAAGGCGGAGCCGATCGACCGGGCGCGTGAGCTGGGCTGCGATCTGTCCACGTACGTGGCCTCGCACCCGCTGGCCGGCCGGGAGCGGTCCGGGCCGGGAGCGGCCAGGGCGGACCTGTTCCTGGGGCGGCCGTGGGCGTTGTGCCCCACCCCCGAGGCGTCCCCCGAGGCGAGGGCGGCGGTGCTGCGGCTGATCGACCTGTGCGGCGCCAACGCGGTCGAGGTCGGCGCGCCCGAGCACGACCGGGCGGTCGCCGTGGTCTCCCACGCCCCGCACGTCGCCGCCTCGGCGGTGGCGGCGCGGCTGGCCGACGCCTCCGACGTGGCGCTCGGCCTGGCCGGTCAGGGGGTGCGCGACGTGACCAGGATCGCCGGCGGGGACCCCGGCCTGTGGCTGGGCATCCTGTCCGGCAACTCGGTCCCGGTGGCCGAGGTGCTGGAGGCCGTCTCGCGTGACCTGGCCGAGGCGGCGGCGGCGCTGCGCGCGCTGTCGGAGGGCGACGGCACCGCGTCCGGCGAGCTGACCCAGCTGCTGAAGCGCGGCGTCGCGGGTCATGGGCGGATCCCGGGCAAGCACGGCGGTCCCGCTCACGCGTACGCGGTCGTCCAGATCGTCATCGGCGACAGTCCCGGCCAGCTGGCGCGGCTGTTCCAGGTGTGTGACGAGGTCGGGGTCAACGTGGAGGACGTCCGGCTGGAGCACGCGCCCGGCCTGCCGCTGGGTGTGGCCGAGCTGTCGGTGCAGCCCGACGCGGCGGAGAGGTTGACGCGGGGGCTGGTGGAGCGCGGCTGGCAGGTGCCGTAGCGGAGCGTCGCCGCGCGCCTGGCGCCATGGGCGGACCGGGGGAATGACGGCGGGCCCCGGCGAGGTGCCGGGGCCCGCGATCGGTTCAGCGCCGGGTGATCGCCTGGCTGACGGCGTTGGGGCCGTCGTACTCGCGATCCGGCATGGACTCCAGGGCCCTGATGGTCTCCTGGTCGGCGCCCTGTTGGCGGGCCGCGTCCAGCAGCTCGGACTTGGTGGCCGGGTAGTCGATACCCTTGAGGTGCTTCTGCAGCTGGATCGGGTTCGGTGCTGTAGTCATAACAGATAGCTACCCTGTTGTCACGATATGTAACCGTCGAGCAGGCGCCGGGCGTGTTCGACCTCCGCGGGCAGTTCCTCCCGCCGGGCCAGGGCGCGGCGGAGCCGGGGAATCGCGTCGCGCAGGCCGCGACGGCCGGCTCTGCCCTGCCGCAGCGCCTCCAGCGACCGCCTGGCCACCACGGGCCACGGGCGGCGCAGCACGGCCGTCAGGAGCGCGTTGCGCACTGCCAGGGCCTGTCTGGCCGCCGGGTCGCGGGGCGGCGACGGATGGTGGTGCGCCACCACGTCGTCGGCGTAGGCGAGGCCCCAGCCGCGCGCGGCCAGATCCATCGCCAGCCGTTCCTCCTCGCCGAAGAAGAACACCACGTCGTCGAAGCCGCCCGCCTCCAGGAAGGCGTCCCTGCGCACGACCGCGCCGCAGGCCAGGAAGCCGAGCACGCTCGGTCCCGGCAGGTCGTCGGCGACGCCGAGGGGGGAGCGGCGCATCGCCTCGCTGACCGGGTCGAGCCGCTGCTCGGGCCCGACGAGCACGCGCGCGCCGAGCAGGGCCAGGCGCGGGTGGGCGTCGAAGAGGCCGGCGGCCCGCTCCAGCGCCCCCCGCGCCCACCACGAGTCGTCGTCGGCGAAGGCGACGTAGGGCGTCCGAGCCAGCCGCACGCCCACGTTGCGGGCGGTCGCCCCCAGGTTGGCGTCGTTCTCCACCAGCCGGACGTGCGGGTGGTGGCGGCGTACGAAACCGGCGGTGCCGTCGGTGGAGCCGTTGTCGAGCAGGATCACCGGGCCGCGGTGGTGGGGGAGCGAGCGCTGCAGGGTGCGCAGGCGGTCGCGGGTCACCACCACCACCGTCACCCTGCTGTCACGTGTCACTTGCGCCCTCTTTCCCCGCGGCGGGCGGATATGCGCCCCTTGACGAGGCCGGGGAGGGGGCGTACAAAGGGGTAACAGTGTTACCGGGAAGAAACGACGTTACCGATCATGAGTGTGACCGCGTACCAGCAGGCCCAGCAAGAGGGGCAGAGCGTCGTGCGGGCCGTCATCCTCGACGCCGCCAAGCGGCTGCTGATCGGTGAGGGGCCCGCGGCGCTGACGGTGCGGCGGATCTCCGGCGAGGTCGGCTGCTCGACCAAGGTGATCTACACGCTGTTCGGCGGCAAGGACGGGCTCGGTCAGGCGCTCTGGCTGGAAGGGTTCGCCCGGTTCGAGCGCCGGCTGCGGGAGGTCACGCCCACCGGCGACGCCCTCGCCCACCTGGCCGCCGGCGTCGACGCGTACCGGGAGTACGCGCTGGAGGAGCCGGAGTACTACCGGGTGATGTTTCAGGGTGCTTTGTCCGGTTATGTCCCGGATGAAACCGCCAGGGACACCGCGCGGCGCAGTTTCCGGATGCTCGTGAGCGGCGTGCAGCGGTGCCTGGACGAGGGGCGGCTGCGCGGAGGCGCCGCCGCCGAGATCGCCGACATGCTCTGGATGGCCATGCACGGGGCCGTGAGCCTGGAGATCTCCGGCTTCTTCGATCAGGCCGAGGCCGGGCGTCGCTACCGGTCGCTGTGGACCTCGGTGCTCCACCCCTTCCTTCCTCCCGACGAGAGGACCCCATGATGTCCCACCCGTACCGCGGCGGCTTCGCCCCCGTCACCGAGGAGATCACCGCCTTCGACCTGGAGGTGACCGGCAGGCTCCCGGCCGAGCTGAACGGCCGCTACCTGCGCAACG
Source organism: Nonomuraea sp. CA-218870 (assembly GCF_050936535.1). Classification (NCBI taxonomy): domain Bacteria; kingdom Bacillati; phylum Actinomycetota; class Actinomycetes; order Streptosporangiales; family Streptosporangiaceae; genus Nonomuraea; species Nonomuraea sp. CA-218870. The sequence continues at coordinate 3,581,587 of NZ_JBNJMN010000001.1, forward strand.
GCCCCAACCCGCTGAGTCTCGACGACCCGTCCTCCTCCCACCTGTTCCTCGGGGAGGGCATGGTCCACGGCGTGCGGCTGCGCGACGGCCGCGCCGAGTGGTACCGCAACCGCTGGGTGCGCAACGCCGCCGTGTCACGGCGGCTCGGCGAGGAGCCGCGCTCCACGCTCACCCACGGCGGCATGGACTTCGCCGCCAACACCCACGTGATCGGCGTCGCCGGGCGCACGCTCGCCACCGTCGAGGCCGGGGCGCTGCCGTACGAGCTGGGCTACGAGCTCGACACCATCGGCCCGTGCGACTTCGACGGCGGCCTGCCCGGCGGCTTCGCCGCGCACACCCACCTGGACCCGGCCACCGGCGAACTGCACGCGATGGCGTACTACTACGGCTGGGAGCACCACCAGCACATCGTGCTCGACGACAAGGGCACGGTGATCCGGACCAGGGACGTCCCGATCGCCGACGCGCCCATGCTGCACGACTTCGCCCTCACCGAGAAGTACGTGGTCATCTACGACCTGCCGGTCACCTTCAGCATGGACCAGGCCCAGCGGGGCGCCCCGATCCCCTACGCCTGGAACCCCGCCCACGGCTCCCGGGTCGGCCTGCTGTCGCGGGCGACCGGCGAGGTGCGCTGGGTGGAGGTGGCGCCGTGCTGGGTCTTCCACACGCTCAACGCCTACGACGACGGCGACCAGGTGGTGGTCGACCTGGTGCGCTACCCCGAGCGGTTCGTGGACGCCCGGCTCGACCTGGGCGGCCTGCCGACGCTGGACCGCTGGCGGATCGACCCGGTCGCGGGCACCGTCACCGAGACGCGGCTGGACGACCGGGCGCAGGAGTTCCCGCGCATGGACGAGCGGCTGACGGGCAGGCCCTACCGCTACGGCTACACCGCGGCCGCCCGGTCACTGAACGACGTGCTCGGCCCCGCCGACACCGAGCTGGAGGACCTGCCCGACGAGGCGTTCGACAACACGCTGATCAAGCAGGACCTGGCGGCCGGCACCCAGCAGTACCGTCAGTTCGGGCGCGACGCGTACGTGGGCGAGCCGGTCTTCGTGCCGTCCGGCGACGCCGAGGACGACGGGTACGTGCTCAGCTTCGTCAACGACCCGGACCGGGGGGCGGCCGACCTGGTGGTCCTGTCGGCGCAGGACTTCACCGGCGCCCCGGTCGCCACCGTCCACCTGCCGGCCCGGGTGCCGCTCGGCTTCCACGGGAGCTGGATCGCCGACTGACGGCCGGCCCGGCGCCCGGCGGTCACCGGCGTCCGGTGGTGGCGCGAGGCGGTAACCTCGTCAGGTTGGGTCAGCACGGGCAGAAGGAGAGCCGTGGCCGGTCTGGTCGTCGCCATGGACGGCCCTTCGGGGTCGGGCAAGTCGAGCGCGTCGCGCGGGGTGGCCCGCGCGCTGGGTCTGCGCTACCTGGACACCGGAGCGCAGTACCGGGCGATGACCTGGTGGATCCTGCGCCAGGGTGTCGACCTCGGCGACCCCGCCGCGATCGCGGCCCGCTGCGGCGAGCCCGAGATCGTCTCCGGCACCGACCCCGGCGGCCCCGCCATCCACGTCGGCGGCGTCGACGTGGCCGGGCCGATCCGGGAGGACGAGGTGACCTCCGCGGTCTCCGCCGTCGCGGCGGTGCCCGAGGTGCGGGCCCGGCTCGTCGCCCTGCAGCGCCGGATCATCGGCGCGGGCGACATCGTGGTCGAGGGCCGTGACATCGGCACCGTCGTCGCCCCCGACGCCCCCGTCAAGATCTACCTGACGGCCAGCCCCGAGGCCCGCGCCCTGCGCCGGTCCGCGGAGCTGGCCGGCACCACGGCGGAGGCGCAGCGGGCGGCCCTGGCCAGGCGCGACACGCTCGACTCGACACGCAAGACGGATCCACTCTCGATGGCGGATGGCGCCGTCGAGCTCGACACCACCGCGCTCAACCTCGACGAGGTGATCGCGGAAGTGTTGAGACTGGTCAAGGAGCGCACCTGAGCGGTGCGGGACTCATGAGGATGACACATCATGTCTACGGGGGATTGGGTCGAGGCTGAGCTCGACGATCTCGAAGTTTCCGGCGACCGCGGCGAAAGCGGGCCGTTGCCGGTGGTGGCCATCGTCGGACGGCCGAATGTCGGCAAGTCCACGCTGGTCAACCGCATCATCGGCCGCCGCGAGGCGGTCGTGGAGGACGTCCCGGGGGTGACCCGTGACCGGGTGACCTACGAGGCCAACTGGCGCGGCCGCCGCTTCACCGTGGTCGACACCGGCGGATGGGACCCCGAGGCCACCGGGATGGGGCTGCGCATCGCCGAGCAGGCGCAGGTCGCGGCCGACCTGGCCGACGTGATCCTGTTCGTGGTCGACGCCACCGTGGGCGCCACCGACGCCGACGAGATCGTCGGCTCCGTGCTGCGCCAGTCGGGCAAGCCCGTCATCCTGGCCGCCAACAAGGTCGACAACCAGCAGGTCGAGCTGGAGGCCGCCGCGCTGTGGTCGCTCGGCCTGGGCGAGCCCCACCCCGTCTCCGCGCTGCACGGCCGCTCCAGCGGCGACCTGCTCGACGTGGTGCTCGACGCGCTGCCCGAGACCCCGCGCGAGAGCTTCTCCGAGGAGCGCGGCCCCTACCGGGTGGCGCTGCTCGGCAAGCCCAACGTCGGCAAGTCCTCGCTGCTCAACAAGCTGGCGGGGGAGGAGCGGGTGCTGGTCGACCCGATGGCCGGCACCACCCGCGACCCCGTCGACGAGCTCATCGAGCTGGGCGGCAGGACGTGGCGCTTCGTCGACACGGCCGGCATCCGCCGGCGCGACCGCGAGCTGCAGGGCGCCGACTTCTACGCCGCCATGCGGACCCGCTCCGCGCTGGAGCGCTCGGAGGTGGCGATCGTGCTCATCGACGCCGGCGAGCCGCTCACCGAGCAGGACCTGCGCATCATCGGCCTGGTGATCGAGTCCGGCCGGGCCATGGTGGTCGCGTTCAACAAGTGGGACCTCGTCGACGAGGACCGCCGCTACTATCTGGAGAAGGAGATCGACCGGCAGCTCGTCCGCACCCCGTGGGCGCTGCGGGTCAACATCTCGGCCAAGACCGGCCGCCACGTCGACCGGCTGGTGCCCGCCCTGGAGCGGGCGCTGGAGTCCTGGGCGACCCGGGTGCCGACGTCCCGGCTCAACGCCTTCCTGACCGAGCTGGTGCAGCAGACGCCGCCCCCGGTGCGCGGCGGCAAGCAGCCGAAGATCCTGTTCGCCACCCAGGCGTCGATCGAGCCGCCCAAGTTCGTGCTGTTCACCTCCGGCTGGCTGGAGGACACCTACCGGCGCTTCATCGAGCGGCGCATCCGCGAGGAGTTCGGCTTCGCCGGCTCGCCGATCGAGGTCACGATGAAGATCAGGGAGAAGCGCCAGAAAAAGGAACGCTGATACCATCGTCGGCAACGCGTCGACGGAGACGAGTAACCGGGGACCACGCGGGCCGAGAGAGCCGCCGATGCTGTGAAGGCGGCCCCGCGCCCCCGGTGAAGACACTCCCGAGTGCGGGGAGGAAATGCCCCGCCGGCCTGACCCCCCGTCACAGGGTCCGAGAGGCCGCCCGGTCCCGGGCGGCGAAAGTGCGGTGGCACCGGGAGCTCCCTTCTCCCCCGCACTCCCAAGGGGTCATACACCTTCCCTTCGAGGAGCTGTCATGATCTCTCGTGTTCTGTCCGCCGAGCTCGCCGAGCACGCCGGGCAACGAGTGACGATCGCCGGCTGGGTCCATCGCCGCCGGCTGCTGAAAACCGTGTCCTTCCTGGTCGTCAGGGACCGTTCGGGGGTGGCCCAGGCGGTCACCGCCGGCGACCTGCCCGCCGAGGAGAGCGTGGTCCGGGTCACCGGCACGGTGACCGCCAACCCGCAGGCGCCCGGCGGCGTCGAACTGGCCGAGCCGGAGATCGAGCTGCTGTCGCGGCCGGTAGAGCCGCCGCCGTTCGACCTGTTCAGGCCCGTGGTGCCGGCGACGCTGCCGACGGTGCTCGACCACGCGCCCGCCGCGCTGCGCCATCCGGTGCTGCGGGCTCCGCTGGAGATCTCGGCCGCGAGCGTGGCCGGGTTCCGGGCCGCGCTGGACCGGCTCGGGTTCACCGAGGTCCACACCCCGAAGATCGTCGCGTCGGCGACCGAGTCCGGCGCGAACGTGTTCGGCATCGACTACTTCGGCCGGCCCGCCTACCTCGCCCAGTCGCCGCAGTTCTACAAGCAGGCGATGGTCGGCGTGTTCGAGCGGGTGTACGAGGCCGGGCCGGTCTTCCGCGCCGAGCCGCACGACACCGTACGCCACCTGGCCCAGTACACCAGCCTCGACGCCGAGCTGGGGTTCGTCCGCGACCACCGGGACGTCATGGCCGTGCTGCGCGAGGCCGTGGCGGGCATGGTCGAGTCGGTGCGCGAGCGCGCCGCCCCGGCCGTGGCCCGGCTCGGCGCGGAGCTGCCCGCCGTCCCCGCCGAGATCCCGGCCGTCCACTTCACCGAGGCGCAGCGGATGACCGGCGAGGACGAGCCCGACCTCTCGCCGGCCCAGGAGCGGTGGCTGTCGGAGTGGGCGTGGAAGGAGCACGGCTCGGAGTTCCTGTTCGTCACCGGCTACCCGATGGCCAAACGGCCCTTCTACACCCATCCCGACCCGGGCAGGCCCGGCTACTCCAACGGCTTCGACCTGCTCTTCCGCGGGCTGGAGCTGGTCACCGGCGGGCAGCGGCTGCACCGGCACGAGGACTACCTGGACGCCCTGGCCGCCCGTGGTGAGAGCGCGGAGCCGTACGAGGCATATCTGCGGACGTTCGCGTACGGGATGCCGCCGCACGGCGGGTTCGCCATCGGCCTGGAGCGGTGGACGGCGCGCCTGACGGGCGCGGCCAACATCCGCCAGGTCACCGCGTTCCCGCGCGACCTGCACCGGCTCACGCCGTAGCCGGCCCTCCCCGCCGTCCGGGCTCGCGGGCGGCGGGGGGTCAGCCGGTACGGGGGAGCGCCAGCACCCGGCGCAGGCCGGGCAGCACGCACAGTCCCGTCACCGTCTGGCTGATCAGCAGCGCGTAACCGACGCCGGTGACGCCCGCGACCGGGAACAGCGCGACCACGGTGGCGAAGACCAGCAGCGTCATGCCGATCTGGACGGTGGCCAGCTTCCCGGCCTCGCTGCGGGCCCGGAGCGTGCCGAGCCGGATCTCCACCAGCGCCATCGGCAGCACCCCGAGAGCCATCAGCCGCAGCAGGGGGGTGCCGGCCTCGGACAGTCCGGGCCCGAACACGCCCAGGATCAGCGGCGCCCCGGCCACCACGACGGCCACCACCGGCCCGACGATCAGGAAGGTGCGGCGCAACGCGTCGCGGGTGGTCCGCGCCAGCCGGCGGGCGTCGAGCGAGCCCTCGACGGTCAGCGACACCGCCATGTTGGCCGCCAGCAGCCCCATCATGCAGCCGAGCGTGTGGGTGACCGAGAAGTAGCCGAACAGCGCGGGGTCGTTGAGCCAGGCGCCGACCATGACCGGCACCAGGTAGAGCACGAGCAGCGTGGACAGGGTGCCGGAGAAGTCGCCGGCCACGAACCGGCCGATCTCGCGCAGCCCCGGCGGGGAGGCGGTCGCGCCGGTGCGGGCGACGTGGCGGGGGATCGCCTCCTTGAAGATCAGCCAGGTGACCGGGACGAGCGCGAGCGCCGTGGGGACCATCCAGGAGACGAAGATGCCGCCGAACAGCCCGCCCACCGGCAGCACGCCGGCCAGCACGACCAGCAGGACCATCTTGCCCAGCCCGAACACCGTGCTGTTGACCGGCACCCACACGGCCTGCCGCAGCCCGGCGAGCACCACGTCCTGCAACGTGAAGATCGTCCACACCAGCACCGCGGCCAGGAACACCACCGCGGGCACGAACCCGGCCAGCTCCCCGTAAGCGGGTCCCCACAGCGGCAGCATCAGCAGGAACCCCAGCGCCGCCAGCACCGCCGTGAGCCCGGCGACCCCGTAGCCGCGCAGCACCAGCCCGCCCGTGCCGTGCCCCGACACCGGGATGAACCTGGCCATCACCCCCACGAAGGCCAGCCCGACGAGCGAGGAGAACAGCCGCATCGCCGTGATCATGAGCTGCCCCTGGCCGAACGCGGCCGGATCGTACAGCCGCACGGCCAGGAACCAGTAGCCCAGCCCGAGCAGCGCCGTGATCGCGGTGTTGGCCATGAGGGCGTAGCCCTGCAGGAAGAGCGGGTCGCGCAGGTCCGCGCGGAGCCGGGCGAGCAGCCCGGACCGGCCGGCGACCTCCCGGGCGTCACTGGTCATCGGGAGGCGGTCCTTCCATCGGCGGGCGGACGCCCAGCCGCTCCAGCAGCGGGATCAGGCGGCGGGCGTCGAGCGGGTCGGCGGGCAGCACGTGGCCCGTCCACCACCGGGCCGCGCCGGGGGTGGGACCGGGAGGGATCATGGTCAGGTAGTCGTCGAGCGGCGGATCGTAGACGAACCCCGGCACGACGCCGCGCGCCTCCAGCTCGGCCACCACCCGGTCGCGCTCCTCCACCAGCAGCGGCACCCGCAGCAGGGGCCGCGCCGGCGCGTCCGTCACCCCCGGGGCGGCCCACGGGGTGGCGCGCAGCGCCTCGACCCCGGCCATCCTGCGCTCCCGCTCCCTGGCGACCGCGCGGATCCGGGAACGGTGCAGGCGCAGCAGGGCCGGCCCCGGCCGCATCCGCCAGTCGTCCAGGTCGATGCGGAGCAGCGGGCCCATCGCGTCCAGATCGCCCGCCGCCTTGGCGACCTCGGCCGCGGTGGTCGGGTAGCGGTGGCCGGTCCACGTCATGAGGCCGAGCCGTTTGAGGGTGTGCCACACGGGCCGCACCAGGCCGGTGCGCTGGACCGCCTCGCGCAGCAGCGGCCGCAGCACGGCCGACAGCCGCGCCCCGGCCGTGCCGGGCAGCAGCAGCGCGTCGCGGGCCGCGGCCAGCTCCGGGAGCGCGGCCTCGTCGGCGGTCGTCAGGAAGCCGCCGGACATGGCCCGCCCGTGCTTGGCCAGGCTGAACACCCCGGCCTCGCCCCACAGTCCGGCCCGGCGGCCGTCCGCCTCCGTCTGGAAGGCGTGCGCGGCGTCGTCCACCAGCACCAGCCCGTGCCGGTCGCAGGCGGCGCGCAGCTCGGCCACCCGGTCGGGCACCCCGTACAGATGCGTGGTCAGCACGCCCGCCAGCCCGGACCAGCCGACCCGGTCCACGTCGATGTTGCCGTCGCGGGCCGACACCGGGGCCATCACCGGCGTCAGCCCGGCCGCCAGCGCGACGAACAGCACGGTCTCGCAGTTCGTCGGCGCGATCAGCACCCGGTCGCCGGGCCGGAACCAGTGGCGCAGCGCCAGCAGCAGCCCGAACCGGGCCGACGGCACGTGGAGGCAGCCCTGGCCGAGCCGCTCGGCCATCAGGGACTCCAGCTCCGCGACGGTGGTCATCACCGGCTCCTGCGGCGGCCGTAGGTCTTGAGCGCGCGGTCGGCCAGCCGGTGGATCGCCGGGGTGCCGAGGACGGCCCGGCGGGCCAGCCGGACCGGCTCGGTGCGCGCCCAGTGCAGACCCGCGCGGCCGGTGCGCCGCCGCACCACCCCCTCGGATATGGGAACGCTCCTGCTGGCGAGGGCCTCCTTGTACTCGTAGCCGGCGCCGACGCTCAGGTCGATCGTCTCCAGCCCGGCCTCCGCGGCCCCCTCGGCCATCCGCAGGTGCTGGATCAGGCCGGGGGAGTACTTGGCGAAGCGGGGATCGTAGGCCGGGAACCAGCCGATCAGGGTCGTGCGGCTGCGCAGCCCGAAATGGCCGGCGACCGGCGTGCCGCCGACGTACAGCATCGACAGCACGCCGCCGAAGTCCTTGCTGTCGACGGCGTGCAGCCGCTCCACCAGCTCCACCACCCACGGCCGGCCGAACCGGTCGGCCCGGCCGTTGCGCCGGTACTGCTCCGACTTCCACGCCCGCAGCAGCCGGAACTCCTCGGCGGAGTCCACCGCGAAGGCGGACGTCACCTCGCCGACGTCGCGGCCGAGCTTGCGCTCCTTGTACTGGGTGCTCTTGAGGAACTTCGGCGACCGCCCGCGCAACTCCCGCAGGTAGGCCGGCCAGCCGTCGGCCAGGTCGAGCACGGCCGCGTCCTGCGTCAGCGTGACGTACGGGTCGAACCACGGCTGCCGCGCCACCAGGCAGCCGAACTCCCACACGTGCAGCCCGCAGGCCCGCAGCAGCGCGGCGGCGTCGAACGAGGCGCCCGGCCGGTGCACCACTCCCTGGCACAGCGACACCCACGCGCCGACGGCCGCTCCGACGCCGGAACGCTCCTCGTACGGGAAGAACCCGGCAATGCCGTCATCGTCGCGGGCCACCGCCACCCGGACCCTGCGGTCGACCTCGCCCATGGCGAGCGTGAAGTCAGGACTGAGGAACGGATTGCCGAGGTGGGACTGCCCCCGTTGCATGTCCCGCCAGGCGTCGATCTCGGACGTGCTCAGCTCACCTGGACGTAAGACACCGACCTCGTACACGAAAGCCCCCTGCTTCTCGATGTGAGGGGAACAGCGTAGCGCCGGCGGGACTGACGGTGAGCCGGGGTTACGCGGGAGGCGGATGCGCTCCGGCACCGCGCGGGAGAAACCACCCCAGAGCCGCCCCGCCCAGGCAGATGACCGCCGTCACCAGGAACATCTCGGTGTACTCGACGTGCAGCGCCGCCTGCACCCTGGCCGTGTACTCGGCGAGCAGCCGGGCGTACTCGGCCGGCTCGACGCCGAACGGCACGGGGGTGTCCAGGTGGGCGGTCAGCGACTGGAAACGGTGGAAGCCCCAGGCCGAGACGGCGGCGATGCCGATGAGCATGCCCATCATCCGGGCCACCACGACCGCCGCCGAGGCCACCCCGTGCTGGGCCGGCGGCGTCACCCGCAGCGCCGCCGCCGACACCGGCGCGATCACCAGGCCCACGCCCAGGCCGGCCACGACCAGCGTGGCGTCCATCGTCAGCCGGGCCTCCGCCAGCTCCAGCGGCCAGCGGCTCATCATCGCGTAACCGGCGGCGGCCACCAGCAGGCCCGCCACCGTGACCGCCCGGCCGCCCAACCGGCGCGTCAGCAGCCCGCCCAGCAGCGCCCCCACCGGCAGCGCGATCAGGAACCTGCCCAGGACCAGCGCCGCCTCCAGCGCCTCAAGGCCGAGCAGCGTCTGCGCGGTGAACTGCACGAACACCATCGTGACCAGCAGCGCGGCCCCGGTCAGGAAGCTCACGCCCAGCGTGGCCAGCAGCGGGCGCCTGGGCACGCCGGTGAGGTCGAGCAGCCGTACGGGCGAGCGCACCTCCCACCAGACGAACACCGCCGCCACCAGGACGCCGGCCCCGATGAGCGGCGGCCCCCACGCGGGCAGCACCGTCGTGGCGGGGTCCGGGTTGTAGAGGCCCACCACCAGCAGACCCAGCGCCAGCGCCAGCAACCCGCCGCCGACCCAGTCCACCCGCACCGCCCCGCCGGACGTCGCATGGCTGAAAGACATCCCGTGGCTGGGGGACGTCGTGACCTGTGTGGAGAGCGCGTCACCGGGCACCGCCGGCGCTTCGGCGACCGTCCCGCGTTCCTGGCCGTCTGCACGGGAATCGAGGGAACGGGCCTGAGCGCCCGCCCCGGTTCGGCCGTGACGGGCGGGATCACCGGAAAGGCCGGGCGTGCCCGCAGGGTGCGGGGCGTCGTCCGGCATGTCTGGGGCGCCCGTGGGGTGGTCCGGCACGCCTGGTGCCGCCGGGGGGCGGGCGGGGATCGCCCACTGGACGGCGAGGGCGGCGGCGAGCGCCAGGGGGACGTTGATCCAGAAGATGGCGTGCCAGCCACCCAGTTCGACTCCGAGCACCGCGAAGCCGGGGATCAGCGCCAGCACCCCGCCGTACACCGGCCCGAGCGCGCTGCCGAGCTCCTGGGCCGCGCCGACAGCCCCCAGCGCCACCGGCCGCTCCCGCTCGCCCCACAGGTCGCCGATGAGCGCCATCGTGATGGGCAGCAGCGCCCCGCCCGCCACTCCTTGGACGGCCCGGCCGGTCACCACCATGATCTCGGACGCCGCCAGCGCCGTCAGCACCGAGCCGAGCGCGAACGCCGCCAGGCAGGCGTGGATGAGCGGCCGTCTGCCGTACCGGTCGGACAGCTGCCCGAGCAGCGGCATGGCGGCCACGTAGCCGAGCAGGAAGCCGGTCACCACGGGCGTGGCCCGTTCCAGCCGGTTGAGCGGGATGCCGAGGTCGGTGGCGATGTCGATGAGGACGGTCACGACCACGTAGGCGTCGAGCGCCGCCAGCAGCACCACCGCGCCGCCGACGCCGAGCGCGACCCGGCGCGCGCGTCTCATCCGGCCGAGGGGGGCGGCGTGACCGTCACCGGGGCGTCGTAGTCGGTCAGCGTGACGCTCACGGTGCCCTGCTGCAGCGGCAGCTCGATCTTGGTCAGCCTGCTGGTGGCCTTGTCGATCCAGATGGTGCCGTTGACCGGCTCCGTGACCCCCGGCACGAGCGTGCCGAGCGTCTGCTCGGAGAACCCGGTGGCCACCCGGTAGCCGCCGCCCTCCTCGGCCTCGACCCGGGGGTCGCCCGCGGACTGGAGCAGCTGGGCGATGCCCTTGGTGGGGTCCAGGATCAGCGACGGGTCGTAGAGCTGCGCCAGCTCCTTGCGGGTGAGCTTCTGGAAACCGCCGGTCGGACCCTTGAAGTGGACGGTGTCACCGATCAGCGCGAACGTGATCTCCTGGAGGCTGCCGAAGACCTCCAGCGTGATCGTGCCGTCGGCGTCGCCCTGCGCCGTGAGCCGGCCGTCGGCCTTCTTGACCGGCACGTTGGGCTTGCCCTCCGTGGCGATCGAGAACGCGGCGGACTTCACCGACCGCATCGCCTCCGCCGCCTTCTTCATCAGGTCGGGGCCCGCGGGCAGCTCCTCGGGGCTCCCGGAGGAGCAGGCCGTCAGGCCGGCGACGAGGAGCACGAGGAGCAGCTTTCTCAGCATGAAGCGGATCGTAGCGAGCGAGGGCGCGCGCCGCGCGCCGCCACCGGTATCGGTTGGATGTCAGCGCAGCTTCTTCAGGTGCTCCACGATCGGGGCGAAGGCGCCTTCCAGCTCGTTGAGCTGGTCGTCGGTCAGCCGGTCGACGAAGTGCTCGCGCACGCCGGCCACGTGGACGGGCGCCACCCGCTGGATCGTGTCCCAGCCCTCGTCGGTCAGCACGGCGAAGGTGCCGCGCCGGTCGTCACGGCAGTCCTCGCGGACGACGAGCCCCTTGGCCTCCATCCGGGAGATCTGGTGGGACAGCCGGCTGCGCGACTGGATGGTGGCGTCGGCCAGGTCGCTCATGCGCATCCGCCGGCCGGCGCTCTCGGACAGGTTGACCAGGATCTCGTAGTCGTTGAGCGACAGAGAGTGCTCCTGCAGCTCCCGGTCGAGGCGGTGCATGAGGAGCTTGTGCAGGGCCAGGTGGGTTCGCCAGGCACGCTGCTCATTGGAGGAAAGCCAGCGAGGCGCGCTCATGATCTCCTATCCGAACACGTCGTGGGCCGAGACGATGGCCACATTCACCAGGTTAGCCGGGGATCGCCGCTCGCCTGGCAGGGGTGTCGGTGATGGCGGCGACCAGGATGTCCGGCTCGGCCCGCCACTCCAGCAGATGGCGGCCCGCCCAGTCGCCGTCGCGGGCGGACAGCTCGTCGAGGGTCAGCTCGCCGCGCTTGATCAGCGCCTCCTTGCGCGCCCACACCCGGATCACGTCCTCGTTGCCGCCGGCCTCCGCCCGCTCTCTGGGAGTGAGCGCCATTCCGGCGAGCAGGCGGTCGAGCGGGCCGGGCGGCACCCGCTCGGCGTCGACCCCGACGCGGCCGTGGCCGGCCGCCGCGCACACGTAGCCGCGGGTGTGGCTCAGGCTGACACCCAGGGTCGTGGCCTCCTCCAGGTACGGCCTGCCGTGGCCGGGGCCGTGCACCTCGCAGTGCTGGGCGAGCGTGAGCCGGTCCGGAGCGACGCCGAGGAACTCGGCCGCGCAGAGGCGGACGAGCAGGTGGGCGGCGACGAACGCGTGGCGGTCGGAGTCGTGCCGGAACCGCAGGGCCCGTTCCCGCTCGGCGGAGGTCAGCCATGTCACGGGAGCGTCGACTTCTTCGGGCCGCCCGCCCATCACCAGCGCCATGTCCGCAACGTACACCCTGACCCAGATTTGCCCATTCATGAACCTGTCGCAAATCCGGCGAATCCTACGATTAACTGACCACCCGCCTATAGCGCGCCCTGGGGGTGCGACATGGTTGAGCTCGTCAGAAGCGGACTCGAAGGGCTGCGCGAGAGCTGCGCGGGGCGCGTCGTCACGCCGCGCGACGCCGGCTACGAGGTCATGCGGAAGGTCTGGAACGGCGCCGTCGACCGCCGTCCCGGCGTGATCGTACGGTGCGCCGGCCCGGAGGACGCCGAGGCGGCGATCACCTTCGCCAGGCAGGAGGACCTGGAGATCTCCGTGCGCGGCGGCGGCCACGGCTTCGGCGGCACGGCCGTGACCGAAGGCGGGGTCATGCTCGACCTGGGCGCCCTGCGGATGATCGACGTCGACGCCGCGAGCCGGTGGGCGTCCTGCGGCGCCGGCGCGACCTGGGCCGACCTCGACGCGGCCACCCAGGTGTACGGGCTGGCGACGCCCGGCGGCACGATCAGTCACACCGGGATCGCCGGACTGACCCTCGGCGGCGGCTTCGGCTGGCTGAGCCGTGAGCACGGGCTGACCGCCGACAACCTGGAGTCGGCCGACGTCGTGCTCGCCGACGGCCGCCAGGTGCACGCCTCGGCGCGCGAGCACGACGACCTGTTCTGGGCGTTGCGGGGCGGCGGCGGCAACTTCGGCGTCGTCACCGCCTTCGCCTTCCGGCTGCACCCGGTCGGGCCGCGGGTGCGGGTGGCGCTGCTGTTCTGGGAGGCCGAGCGGGGCCACGAGGCCGTCGCGGCGATCGACCGGGCCGTGACGACCCTGCCCGGCCGCGTCAGCGCGCTGATCGCGTTCGGGATGAGCGCGCCGGCCGCGCCGTACGTGCCGGAGGAGCACCGCACGCGGCCGGGGCACCTGCTGATCCTGGCCGGGTTCGGGCCGCCCGAGGAGCACGCCTCGGTGGTGGCGGCCCTGGAGGACACGACGCCGCCGCTGTTCTCGCACACCGCGTCGATGCCGTATTCGCGGTTGCAGTCGCTGCTGGACGAGAGCACGCCGTGGGGGGTGGCCGCCTACGAGAAGGCGCTCGACCTGCCGTCGCTCGGGCCTGACGCGATCGCCACCCTGTGCGAGCAGGCGGCCCTGAAGGGGTCGCCGATGTCGTTCCTGCCGGCGTTCCGCCTCGACGGGGCCTTCAGCGCCGTCCCGGACGAGGCCACCGCCTTCGGCGGCAGCCGGGAGCCGCACTACACGATGTCGATCGTCGCGCTCGCCCCCACCGCGGAGGCCCTGGAGGCGGAGTGCGCCTGGGTCCGCGACGCCTGGTCGGCGATGCTCCCGCACGCCCGGGACACCGGCACGTACGTGAACTTCATCGCCGACCAGGACGAGGACCGCGTGCGCGCCTCCTACGGCGGGAAGTACGCCAGACTCGCCGCGATCAAGGCGGAGTACGACCCGGACAACGTCTTCCACCTCAACGCGAACATCGAGCCGGCCGCCGGGTGATCCGTCAGGCCGGCATCCGGGCCAGGACGTAGCCGGGAGTGCCGGGGATCGGGGTGGGCGGCGGCCCGGTGCGCAGCGTGGTGGCGCCCGGAGGCACCGCCGGGCAGCGGGCGCCCCTGGCCGGGACCTCCAGCTCGATCAGGTAGCGGTCGAAGGCCGCCGTCGGGCACTCGCCCATGCCGTAGACACCGTGCCCCCAGCCCTCGTAGGTCAGCAGCCTGGCCTCGTGCCCGATCTGCCGGGCGGCGGCGGTGGCCCACGCGTAGCCGGTGGCCGGGTCGTGCAGGGAGTTGGCGAGCAGCAGCGGCGGCGTGCCGTCGACCCGCAGCCGGTGCTGCGGGTTCGGGATCGGGGCCGGCGTGCCGGCGCAGGTGAGCAGCATGCCGAACGCGAGCGGGCTGAACAGCATGTCCGGCGCGATCTTCGCCGACCGGCGCAGGTGGGCGGCGTACTCACGGTGGTCGCGCACCGGCAGCAGGTAGTCGAGACAGAAGATCCGCGACGGGTCGGCGACCGTCTCCTCCCGAAGGTCGGCCCCGGCCAGGAGCCGGGTCGCGGGCTCGCCGCTCTCCAGCGCCGCCAGGAGCCCGGCCAGCTCGGCGAAGTGCGGGCCGTAGAACGCGGAGAACGCCTGCCGGACGAGGTCGAACACGCCGATCGGCTCGCCCGGCTCGCCGGGTGCGCCGGGCAGGGTCAGCTCGCCCCGTCCGGCCCGCTCCAGCAGCTCGGCCCAGACGGCCCGCACGTCGCGGCCGTGCAGCGCGCACGACTCCGTACGCTCGCACCAGGCGGCGAACTCGTCGAAGGAGTCCTGCGCCGCCCTCGACTCGGTGTCGAGGAAGCCCCGGGTGTCCAGGCTGTGGTCCATGGTGCTGTCGAGCGCCAGCGCCCGCACCCGCCGGGGGAAGCGCTCGGCGTACAGCTGGCCGATCAGGGTCCCGTACGACTTGCCGTAGAAGGTGAGCTGACGGTCGCCGAGCGCCTCGCGCAGGGCGTCGAGGTCACGCACGACGCTGCCGGTGTCGACGTGGTCGAAGAGCGGCCCGGTGCGGGCCCGGCAGTCCTGCCGGTAGCGCTCGTTGTGGGCCAGGAGCGCCGCGAAGTCCGCCTGGTCGCCGATCTCCAGCGGGCCGGGCGCCCGCCGGGCCAGCTCCCGCGAGCACAGGACGGGGTGGCTGCGCCTCACCCCGCGCGGGTCGAAACCGACCACGTCGAACCGGCCGGTCAGCTCCGGGGTGAAGCCGTACTCCTGGATCACGGAGTCCACCCCGGAGCCGCCCGGCCCGCCCGGGTTGATCACCAGCGAGCCGATGCGGGCGCCGGGGCCGGCGGCCTTGCGCCGGGCCACCGCCAGCTCGAACGACGGCCCGTTCGGACGGTCCCAGTCGACGGGCACCGTGAGAGTGCCGCACTCGACGGCCGGGTCCTCGGGGCAGGGGGTCCACGCGATCGGGGTCCCGCCCCCGGGTGCGGTGCCGGCCGCGGCCGGCAGGGCGGGCGCGAGCGGCAGGAGAGCGGTGAGGAGGAGGCTGAGGATCAGGACAGATCTTCGCATGTCGCGTCCCATCGTCGGAGGACCTGATCGTCGGTCAGCTCCTCCGACGGCACCATGGGACCTGGGTACGAACTTCCCCTCATCCTCGGGTATCAGCCGAGCAGGACCGACATCCAGCTCTCCACCTCGTCCGGGTGGCGGGGCAGGGCCGCCGACATCAGCCGCGCCCCGTGGGCCGTGATGACCAGGTCGTCCTCGATGCGGACGCCCAGCCCGCGGAGCTCCTCCGGCAGGGTGAGGTCGTCCGGCTGGAGGTAGAGGCCGGGCTCCACGGTCAGCACCTGCCCCTCCTCCAGCACGCCGTCCAGATACGTCTCGGCCCGCGCCCTGGCGCAGTCGTGCACGTCCAGGCCCAGCATGTGACCGCTGCTGCAGAGCGTGTAACGGCGGTAGAGCCCGCTCTCCATGAGGGCGTCGGGCGAGTCCTTCAGCAGGCCCCACGCGTGCAGGCCCTCGCAGATGACGCGCATGGCGGTCAGGTGGAACTCGCGGAAGCGGACGCCCGGCCGCAGCACCGAGATCGCGGCCGACTGTGCCTCGTAGACCAGCTCGTACACCTGCCGCTGCACCGGGGTGAACCGGCCGGAGAGCGGCAGCGTGCGGGTGACGTCGGCGGTGTAGAGCGTGCCGGTCTCCACTCCCGCGTCCAGCAGCAGCAGGTCGGCAGGGTCGAGCCGGCCGTCGTTGCGGATCCAGTGGAGCACGCACGCGTGCGCGCCGGAGGCCACGATGCTGTCGTAGCCGACCGCGTTGCCCTCCAGCCGGGAGCGCAGCCCGAACACGCCCTCCAGGTAGCGTTCGCCGCGCGGGTGGGCGAGCGCCTGCGGGATGGCGCGCACCACGTCCTCGAAGCCGCGCACGGTCGCGTCGACCGCGGCCTGCAGTTCGCCGACCTCCCACTCGTCCTTGACCAGCCGGGTCTCCGACAGGAAGGTCTCCAGCTCGGCGTCACCGCCGCCCGGCTCGACCGCGGCGTCCACCGCCGCGTCCACCCCGCGCAGCACCCGCGCCGGGCCCTTCAGCTCCAGCTCGCGCAGATGGGCGCAGTCGATCTGGTACAGCTCCGCCGCCTCGGCCAGGTCGGGCCTGCGGCCCACCCAGAACTCGCCGTAGCGGCGGTCGCGGTAGAACTCCTGGCCCTCCTCGCGCGGGGAGCGCGGCCGGGTGTAGAGCGTCGCCCCGCCGGACGGCTCGATCACGAGCACGTCACCCGGCTCGCCCGCTCCGGTCAGGTACGAGAAGGCGCTGTGCGGGCGGAACCGGTAGTCGCTGTCGTTGCTGCGGACCTTGAGCGTCCCCGACGGCACGACCAGCCGCTCGCCGGGGAATCTGCTCGCCAGCGCCGCCCGCCGCTTGGCCGCCCACGGGGCGATCGGCAGCGCCCGCACGCCCGACCGCCGGGTGTCCGCCCAGCCTGTCCGCATGAACGCGGCCAGCTCGTCGGTGATCGGCAGGTCGTGGCTCCCGGTGTTGAGAGGCTCGGTCACAACGGCTCCAGCTGTGGTATTTCACATGGCAAATACGGTCAGCTTACGGTAGTCCTTGACGGCCTCCCACCCCCTTGCTTGCCTGGGACCACGACGGGGTAACTCATAGCAGAGGTGGTGCACATGCTGATCGGGACGATCCTGCGCGGCAAGGGCGGCGAGGTGACGACCGTGGCGCCGGACGCCACCGTCCGTGACCTCCTGGCCAAGCTGGCGGAACACAACATCGGCGCCGTCGTCGTGTCCGCGGACGGCGCCACGATCGACGGGATCGTCTCCGAGCGCGACGTGGTGCGCCGGCTGCACGACCGCGGCGCCGGCATCCTCGGCGAGCCGGTCTCCGCGATCATGACGGCCGACGTGCGAACCGTCGCGCCCGGCGACCGGGTCGACGAACTGCGCAAGACCATGACCACCCACCGGGTCCGCCACATGCCGGTCGTCGACGACGGCCGCCTCGTCGGCATCGTGAGCATCGGCGACGTGGTCAAGAGCGCCATCGACGAGCTGGAGACGGAGAAGGCCTCACTGGTCGACTACCTCCACCGCTGACCGGGGTGGGACGCTGTCCAGGTGATGTACGATCCCCCGCCCGGCTACCCGCGCGCGTCGAACAGCCCGACGATCATCGTGCTCGTCGCCGGGCTGACCGGGGTGCTGGGGTTCCTCATCGGGTTCCTCACCGGGCTGGGGTCGGGCGAGCTGGCGGCCGAGCCGGCCCCCCGGGTCACGGTGACGGTCGAGGAGCGGCCGTCAGACGCCGAGCCGACCGGCGCCGTCCCGTCCGATCCCGCGGCCTCCGACCCCGCTGTGCCCGACCCTGCCGCCTCCGACCCCGCTGTGCCCGACCCCGCGGCCTCCGACCCCGCGTCCGATCCGTTCGCCTCGTCGCCCGCCGCCTCCGCCCCCGCCACGCCGGACCCCGGCGATCCGCTCGCCTCGATGCGCACGCTCGTCGTCGGCGTCGACATCCAGCCCGGCACCTACCGCACCACCGGCCCCGCCGGAGGCACCGGCCAGTGCTACTGGGCCCGGATGAACAGCGCCACCGGCGGCCTCGCCGACGTGATCGACGCCGGCATGCCGACCGGACCGGCCACCGTCACCGTCCTCGCCACCGACAAGAGCTTCCAGACGGCCGGCTGCGCCGAGTGGACCCGAGCCTGACCGGCGGCATCCGGGCCGGGGCCTGTTTGCACAGGTGACGCGCGCGTAGGAGGATGCGCACAGCCCCACGCGAGGAGGAAGACATGTCGGTGTTGCGGAGCTTCGCAGACAGCGTGCGCAGCGGCGCGATCGAGGTCATCGACCTCACCGCCCCCCTGTCGGAGGACACGCCGATCCTCCAGTTGCCCGAGCCGTTCGGCAACACGATCCGGTTCCGGCTGGAGGAGATCAGCCGCTACGACGACCGCGGCCCCGGGTGGTACTGGAACGACATCCACACCGGCGAGCACACCGGCACCCATTTCGACGCCCCCGTCCACTGGGCGACCGGCCGCGACGGCCAGGACGTCTCCCAGGTGCCGGTCACCAGCCTGATCGCGCCCGCCGTGGTGCTCGACTTCAGCGCCGAGGCCCGTAAAGACCCCGACTTCCTCCTGGGGATCGACCACGTCCAGGAGTGGGAACGCGCCAACGGCCCGCTGCCGGAGGGCGGCTGGCTGCTCTACCGCACCGGCTGGGACGCCCGCTCGGGCGACCAGGACACGTTCCTCAACGCCGACGAGACCGGCCCGCACACCCCCGGCATCTCCGTCGAGTGCGCCAGGTGGCTCGCCGAGGAGACCCCCATCCTCGGGGTCGGCGTCGAGACCGTCGGCACCGACGCGGGCGCCGCCCACTCCTTCGACCCGGCCTTCCCCTGCCACGCCTTCCTCCTCGGAGCCGGCAAGTACGGCCTCACCCAGCTGCGCAACCTCGACCGGCTCCCGGTCACCGGCGCGGTCGTGGTGGCCCCGCCGCTCCCCATCCTCGGCGGCTCCGGCAGCCCGGTGCGGGTGCTCGCGCTGGTCGAGCGGTGATCGTCGCCGAGGCCGTCGGCGCGGTCCTCGCCGCCGCGGGCGTACGGGCCGCGTTCGGGGTCGTCGGCAGCGGCAACTTCCACGTCACCAACGCCCTGGCCCGCCACGGCGTGCGCTTCGTCGCCGCCCGCCACGAAGGCGGCGCGGCCACCATGGCCGACGCCTACGCCCGGATGACCGGCGAGGTGGCGGTCGTCTCGGTGCACCAGGGGCCCGGCCTGACCAACGCCGTCACCGGCATCGCCGAGGCCGCCAAGAGCCGCACCCCGCTCGTGGTGCTGGCCGGTGAGGCGACCGACGCGCGCTCCAACTTCCACATCGACCAGGACGCCGCCGTGCGCGCGGTCGGCGCGGTGCCCATGCGGGTCACCGGCCCCGCGCGGGCGCGGCAGGAGACGCTGGAGGCGTTCCGCGTCGCCCGCGACGAGCGCCGCACGGTCGTGCTCAACCTCCCGCTCGACGTCCAGGCCGCCGAGGCGGCGACCCCGGACGAGGAGGGCCTCGACCTGGCCGCCGGGGCGGTGGCCACCCCGGACGGGAAAGGTCTCGACCTGGCCGCAGGGGCGGACGCGGGGCGGAAAGGGCTGGATTCGGCCGTTGAGGGGGAGCGGGGCCGGGAGGAGGGGGTTTCCGCCCCTTCCGCCCTGCCCGCTCCGGCCGTCGCGGAGGTCGAGGCGCTGCGACGGCTGCTCGGCGAGGCGGCGCGGCCGGTGTTCGTCGCCGGGCGCGGCGCCCGTCACGCCCGGCGTGAGCTGGAGGAGCTGGCCGAGCGGACCGGAGCCCTGCTGGCCACCTCGGCCGTGGCCAAGGGGCTGTTCCGCGGCAGCCCCTGGGATCTCGACGTGAGCGGCGGGTTCGCCACGCCGCTCGCCGCCGAGCTGATCCGCGGCGCCGACCTGGTGGTGGGCTGGGGCTGCGCGCTCAACATGTGGACCACCCGCCACGGCTCGCTGATCGGCCCCGGCGCCAAGGTCGCCCAGGTGGACCTGGACCGGGACGTCACCGGCCGGCACGTGTACGCCGACCTGGGCGTCGTCGGCGACGTGGCCGAGGTCGCCCGCGCGCTCACGGATCCGGGCGCCACGCGGTCCGGTTACCGCTCGCCGGAGCTGGCCGGGCGCATCCGGGCCGAGGGCCGCTGGCGCGCGGTCCCGTACCAGGACGAGAGCGGCGGCGGCCGCATCGACCCCCGCACCCTCACCGCCGGGCTCGACGACCTGCTGCCCGCCGAGCGGATCGTGGCGACCGACTCCGGCAACTTCATGGGCTACCCGGCGATGTTCCTGGACGTGCCCGACGAGCAGGGGTTCTGCTTCACCCAGGCGTTCCAGGCGATCGGGCTCGGGCTCGCGACCGCCATCGGCGCCGCCGTGGCCAGGCCCGACCGGCTGCCGGTCGCGGCCCTCGGCGACGGCGGCGCGTTCATGGGGATCGCCGAGCTGGAGACCGTCGTCAGGCTCGGGCTGCCCATGGTGGTCGTGGTCTACGACGACGAGGCCTACGGCGCGGAGGTGCACCACTTCGGCCCGCACGGCCATCCCCTGGAGACGGTCCGGTTCCCGCCCGCCGACCTGGCCGCCATCGCGCGCGGGTACGGGTTCGCGGCCGTGACCGTCACCCGGGCGGACGACCTGGCGGGCGTGGCCGACTGGATCGGGGGCCCGCGCGACCGGCCTCTGCTGGTGCACGCCAAGGTCACCGGCGAGCGCCCCGCCTGGTGGCTGGAGGAGGCGTTCAAGGGCCACTAGTCAGAGCTTGCGGTAGGTGCGGGCCTCCTCGGCGGCGGACAGCACCCCCGCCAGCGCGGCCCCGCCGCCGGCCGCGACGGCCGCCGCGATCGCGCCTTCGACGAACGGCACGTCCGCCAGCACGACCCGGCCCGGCTGCTCCATCAGGCGGGCGGTGAGCACCGCGCTGCCCAGGTCGGGGATGAGCAGCACGCCGTCGCCCTGGTCGACCTCGCGCACCGCCGCCTCGATGCGGTCCATGCTGACGCCGAGCCCGCCGTCGTCGTCGCCGCCGGCCGCCGCGACCGGGGTCTCGCGGCCGGCGATGCCGCGGGTCAGCTCCACCGCCGCCGCGGCCAGCCCCGCGCTGTGGGAGACGAGGACCACGCCCACCATTACGCCGCCGCCTCCGCCAGCGCCGCCACGATCAACGCCGAGGACGCCGCCCCGGGATCCTCGTGGCCGATGCTGCGCTCGCCCAGGTAGCTCGCGCGGCCCTTGCGGGCGCGCAGCGGGATCGTCGCCTTCGCGCCCTCCTCGGCCGCGCGCGCCGCTCGTTCGAACGCCTTGCGCTCGTCGGCGCCCTCCTGGACGGCCTGCGTCAGGGCGCGGGCGGCCGGAGCCAGGGCGTCGATCATGGTCTTGTCGCCCTGGGCGGCCTTGCCCAGCCGCTCCACCGCCAGCACCCCCGACTCGAACGCCGCCGCGAACCCGGCCGGCGTCGCCGGCGCGTCCAGGGACTTGCCCAGCTGCCGGAAGAACGACCCGTACAGGGGGCCGGAGGCGCCGCCCACCCGGCGGATCAGCGTCGTGCCCGCGGACACCAGCACCTGCGCGGGCGAGGTCGGCGGCCACTCCGTCAGCGCCTGGCCCACCTCGGTGAAGCCGCGGTCGAGGTTGGCGCCGTGGTCGGCGTCGCCGATCGCGGCGTCCAGGCCGGTGAGCCGGTCGCGGTGCAGCCGGACCGTCCCGGCCGCCAGCGTCATCCAGGCCAGGAAGAAGTCGGTGCCCAGCATCCCGGACATCAGCGCCCCCACCGCAGGCCGGGGGTCTCCACCGGGGCGTCCCACAGCCGGGTCAGCTCGTCGTCCAGGCGGCAGACCGTCACCGAGAAGCCCTGCATGTCGAGGCTCGTCACGTAGTCGCCGACCAGCGAGCGCGCCACCCGCGCGCCCTTGCCCCTGACGAACGCGTCGACCTCGGCGAACACCACGTACAGCTCGATCAGCGGGGTGCCGCCCATGCCGTTGACCAGGACCAGCAGGTCGCCCCGGAGCGGCAGGTCGCCGTGGATCGCCTCCATGGCGGTGGCGGCCAGCTCACGCGCGGTGGCCATCGGCGCGCGCGCCCTGCCGGGCTCGCCGTGGATGCCGATGCCGAGCTCCACCTGGTCGTCCGGCAGGTCGAAGGTGGGCTTGCCGGCTGCGGGCGTCACGCACGAGGTGAGGGCGACGCCGAAGGAGCGGCTGCGCTCGTCGACCTCACGGGCCGTGCGCGCCACCTCCTCCAGCGGGGCGCCCTGCTCGGCCAGCGCCCCGGCGATCTTCTCCACGAACAGGGTCGCCCCGGTGCCGCGCCGGCCGGCCGTGTAGAGGGAATCCCGCACCGCCACGTCGTCGTCGACCAGCACGCTCTCCACCCGGACGTCGTCGCACAGCTCGGCGGCCATCTCGAAGTTCAGCACGTCGCCGGTGTAGTTCTTGACGACGTGCAGCACGCCAGCGCCGCCGTCGACCCCCCTGGTCGCCTCGATGATCTGGTCGGGTACGGGGGAGGTGAAGATCTCACCGGGGCAGGCGGCGTCGAGCATGCCGTGGCCCACGAAGGCGGCGTGCAGCGGCTCGTGCCCCGATCCGCCGCCGGAGACCAGGCCCACCTTGCCGGGGCGGGGACCCTCCGCCCGGTAGACCACGCGGTCGCGGACCCGCAGCGAGGGATGCGCCGCGGCCAGCCCGTCGAGCGCGTCCTCGACCACGGACTCGGCCGTGTTGATGAGCTTCTTCATGGTCAGAACATCTGCCCGTTTTCGCCTGGAGGCAAGCACCGGTCGCCGAGGGGGCGAGCACCAGGCGGAGTAGGCTACCTTCTGCACATGGCCGAGATCGTGTATCCGCCGGTGGTCGCCGCCGCGCGGACCTTGTTCCGCGTGCTGGACTACCGCTTCCACCTGGAGGGCACCGAGCACGTGCCGAAGACCGGCGGCGCCGTCCTGGTGAGCAACCACATCAGCTACCTCGACTTCATCTTCGCCGGGTACGCGGCGCTGCCGGCCAAGCGGCTGGTGCGGTTCATGGCCAAGCAGGACGTGTTCGACCACCCCGTGTCCGGGCCGCTGATGCGCGGCATGAAGCACATCCCGGTCGACCGGGGCGCGGGCGCGGGCTCGTACGCGACCGCATTGCGGATGCTCAAGGCCGGCGAGGTGGTCGGGGTGTTCGCCGAGGCCACGATCAGCCGGTCGTTCACGGTCAAGGACATCAAGAACGGCGCGATCCGGATGGCGCAGGCGACCAACGTCCCGCTGATCCCGGTCGGGCTGTGGGGCACGCAGCGGCTGTGGACCAAGGGCAGGAAGCGGCAGATCCTCCAGCGCCACGTGCCGATCACGATCCTGGTGGGCGAGCCCATCCACCCCAAGCGCGGCGAGGACGTCACCGCCCACACCGAGGTCCTGCACGCGCGGCTCTCGGAGCTGGTCGACCGGGCGCAGCGCACCTACCCGGAGATCCCGCAGGGCGTGTGGTGGCAGCCCGCCCACCTCGGCGGCACCGCGCCCACCCCGGAGGAGGCGGCGGCGATGGACGCAGCCGAGGCCGAGGCCCGCGCGAAGAAGGCGGCCGGCGACTCCCGCGAGGAGGCGGCCGGCGCCTGACGGCGGCCCGCGCGAGCTAGATGGCCGCCTGGTAGGCGCCGGCGCGCATGCCCGCCAGCACCGTCTCCGTCTGCGTCAGCGAGTAGCGGCGGGCCGGGTCGTGGTGGAGCAGCCCTTCGATGAGGGGGCGCATGACCCCGGCCCGGCGCGGCGGCGGGAACGGCCCGCTGCGCGCCATGCCGAGCACGGTCGCGGCGTCCTGGCCCGGGTAGGGCGGCTGCCCCTCGATGGCGCTGTAGAGCGTGGCGCCGAACGACCACATGTCGGCCTCCTTGCTGGCCGGGCCGCCGTAGAGCCGCTCGGGGGCCATGAACGCGGGGGTGCCGCGCAGCCGCCTGGAGGTCGTGGTCTTGCGGATGTCGCCCTCGGCGGTGGCGATGCCGAAGTCGGTCAGCACCACCCGGTCGCCGGTCAGCATGACGTTGGCCGGTTTCACGTCACGGTGGAGCACCCCGGCCTGGTGGGCGGTGCGCAGCGCGGCCAGCAGGTGACGGCCGATCGCGGCCACCGACTGCGCGGGGAGCGTGCCCACCTGGGAGAGCAGCTGGTGCATGGAGAGCCCGTCGAGGTACTCCATCACGATCCAGAGCTTGCCGCCCTCCTCGATGAGGTCGTGGACCGTGACGATGTTCGGGTGGGTCAGCCGGGCGGCCATCCGCGCCTCGCGCAGCACGCGCCGGCGCACCATCTCGGCCTCGCCGGTGAGCGTCAGCTCCTTCAGCGCCACCTCTCGGTGGAGCAGCCGGTCGAACGCGCGCCAGACGACGCCCATGCCCCCACGACCGGCCTCCTCGTTCAGGAGGTACCGTCCGCCGATCTCCCGCATACCATCCCCTCATTGACAGGGGTAATCATGTCATCTCAGCGCGGTCTTGTGGGTCTCTAACGTGATCCGGATATGTCGGGAATGGTAACGCCGCTGGTCACCCGCCGGGAAATCGGCGAGAATACGACGCGCCCCATCCAGCAGACGGCGAGCACCTGGACCGCCGCCGACCCGAGGAACACCGCCGGCAGCCCGGCCGCCTCTCCGGCGAGTCCGCCCAGCGCCGCCCCCAGGGGCATGCCGCCCATCCCGATCAGCCGGTAGGCGGCGTTGACCCGGCCCAGCAGTTCGCCGGGGATGATCCGCTGCCGGGTGCTGATCACGAGCACGTTCGCCGCGGCCCCGGTCACCCCCCACACGAACGCCGTCGCGTACAGCAGCCAGGGGACCGGCATCAGGACCGGGACCAGGTGCAGCAGGGCGTTGAACGCCCAGAGCACGACGAAGGCGGGCGCGTCCCCGGCCAGGCGGCCGGCCCGCCCTGCCCCCGCCGCCCCGGCCAGGGCCCCGGCGGCGAACACGGTCAGCATGAGGCCGTAGCCGCTCGGTGCCAGCCCCATCGCCGAGCCGTCGCCCACCACCCAGAGCACCAGCACCCCGAAGTACGCGGCCCCGGCCGTGTTGAGCACCCCCGCCACCAGGGCCAGGGAGCGCAGGAACCGGTTCGACCACAGGTAGCGCAGCGATTCGGCGATCTCCCGTGCCACCGGCCGCGGCGCCGCCCGAGAGGGCCGGAACCGGCCGCGCATGCCCAGCAGGAGCAACCCGGCGGCCCCGTACAGGATCCCGGGCGCGCCCAGCACGGCGGCGGGCAGGGCCGTGACGAGCAGGCCGGCCAGCGGCGCCCCGGCGAAGTCGTTGCCGAGGATCTGGGCGCCTACGACGCGGCCGTTGGCCCGGGTGAGGCCGGCGTCGGGCACGGCCATCGGCAGCACGGCCTGGGCCGAGGTGTCGGCGAACACCTCGGACACGCACGCGAGGACCACGGCGGCCAGCAGCACCCACAGGTTCATCAGGCCGAGCGCGGCCAGCGCCGTCGCGACGGCGAGCACGGCGACGCGCGCGGCGTTCGCCACCATCATGATCCGCCGCCGGTCCAGCCGGTCGACGAGCGCGCCGGCGGGCAGGGCGAGCAGCAGCCACGGCAGCGTCGCCGCCGCCCCCGCGAGGGCCACCAGGGCGGGGGAGCGGGTGAACGAGACCGCCATCAGCGGCGCGCCGACCTTCAGCACGCCGTCGGCGAGGTTGGACAGCGCGGTGGACGACAACAGGAAGCCGAACGAGCGGCCGAGACGCGCCAAGGCGGGCTCCGTTAGTGTGTAAAGAGAACTGTGCATGGATTCCTTTGCAAAGATAGGTTTGCACGCTGTGGATCGCAAGAGCCATTCCGCCAGGACCCTCGACCCGGGCGCGCTCAAGTCCTTCGCCCACCCCCTCCGGCTGCGCCTGTACGAGCTGCTGGAGGAGCGCGGCCCCGCCACCGCCACCCAGCTCGCCGGCCTCGTCGGGGAGAACACCGGCGCCACCAGCTACCACCTGCGCGAGCTGGCCAGGCACCGGATGATCGAGATCGTGCCGGGGATGGGACGGGGCAAGGAGAAGTACTGGCGGGTGACCCTGGGCGGCTTCTCGTACGGGGACGCGCCCCCGGACCCGGAGGCGGCCCGGGCGCTGGAGTTCCTCCTGGACGACCTGGTCCGGCAGCGCGGCGCCGAACTGTCCCGCTGGCGCGAGGAGGAACGGGACGCGCCGCGGGAGTGGGTGCGGGCGAGCGGTCTCGGCCGTCGCGCGCTGCGCCTGACGCCGGAGGAGACGGCGGCGATGCGGGACGCGGTCTTCGCGGTGCTGGAGGACTATCGCGCCCTGTCGGACGCCCGGCTCCCCGCGTCGGCGGCGGACCCGGCGTTCGGTCACGTCGTCGTGCACTTCGACGTCTTCCCGGTGCGGGCGGACCGTGACCCGGAGCCCTCAGACCCGGATCTGTAAGACCCGGTGCGCCGCCGGGTGAACGCCTCGGGGGCGCACCGCGTACCTGAAGGTGACGAGTCTCAAGGTGGCCGGTTCGAGGATCCGGAAGGGGTTGACGGCACGTGCGATCTCGACAGGGACGGCGCCGTCTCGCTCTCGCCGCGGCCTGCCTCGCGACCGTCGCCGCCGGCACGGCCTGCACGGCTCCCGCCGCGCCGCAGCCGGCCGACACGGCGCGGGCGGCCGACGCGGTGCCGACGGACATCCCGGAAGAGCTGATGGCGCCGCCCGCGACGAGCCTGACCGGTCAGGAGGACGCGGAGCCGGGGGCGGGCGGCCCCCGGGCGACGAAGTGGGGGCCGCTGTCCGCGGCCGACCAGGATCTGATCAAGAAGGTCCGGCTCGCCACGCTGTGGGAGATGACGATCGCCCAGGAGGCGATCCAGCGCGGAAACAGCTCGCGCGTACGGGAGATCAGTCGTGAGATCTCCGCCCAGCACCACGAGCTCGACGAGAAGGCCCGCGACCTGGCCCGGAAGCTGGACGTGCGGCTGCCGGTGCGGCCCACCGAGGACCAGCAGCGGTGGATGGCCGACATCTCCGGCAGATCGGGCCGGGACTACGACGTGACGTACGTGAAGTGGCTGCGGCTGGCGCACGGGCAGATCTTCGGTCTCATCGGGCAGGTGCGCGGCAGCACGCAGAACACCCTGGTGCGCACGTTCGCGGAGACCTGCAACGCGGCCGTGCTGAACCATCAGCGGCTGCTGGAGAGCACCGGGCTGGCCGGGCCTGAGGCGTTCCCTGACCCGCCGGACGTGTGATCTGTACCCGGCTTTCCAAATCTGGATATGTCGGGTTAGGTTTGCCTAACCTGACCTACTTGAGGAGAGAGCCGCCCATGATCGAGCCCTTCCGCATGTTCGGCGTCCGCGTCGGCAGGCTGGACCGGCTGAGCCCGTCGTTCCTGCGCGTCACGTTCACCGGTGACGACCTGCGGCACTTCGCCGACAACGGCTTCGACCAGCGCGTCAAGCTCATCCTGCCGGTGCCGTCGCACGGCCTGAGCCGGCTGCCGCAGGGCTCCGACTGGTACGGGCAGTGGCGGGCCATGCCCGACCAGGACCGCAACCCGATGCGCACCTACACCGTCCGCCGCGCCCGCCCCGAGGCGCGCGAGCTGGAGGTGGACATCGTGCTGCACGGCGACGCCGGCCCGATGTCGCGGTGGGCCTGCGCGGCCGAGGTGGGGGACGAACTTGTGATCATCGGGCCGGACGGCCGCTACGAGGGCCCGCCGTCGGGCCTGGAGTTCCGTCCCCCGCAGGGCACCGGGGCGGTGCTGATCGCCGGTGACGAGACCGCCGCGCCCGCCATCTGCTCCATCCTGGAACGGCTGCCCGCCGGCACCACGGGTGAGGCGTTCGTCGAGGTCGCCACCCGGGGCGACTTCCTGCCGTCGGAGACCGGCAGCGCGGTCAAGGTCACCTGGCTGGCCAGGGACGGCGCGCCGCACGGCGCTCACCTCGTCCCGGCGGTGCGCGAGGCGGCCCTGCGGCTGCTGCCCCCGCTGCCCGCGCCGGAGGACTTCCAGGACGTGGACGTCGACGCCGCCGAGCTGTGGGAGGTGCCGGAGGCGCCGTCCGGTCCGCTGTACGCGTGGCTGGCGGGCGAGGCGGCGGTGATCAGGAAGCTCCGGCGGCACCTGGTGGCCGAGCGCGGCATGGACCGCCGCGCGGTGGCCTTCATGGGCTACTGGCGCCTGGGCCGCTCCGAGGACTGGGCCGCCTGATCCTCCGGGGTCATCGGCAGGTCCGACCTCCCGGTCCTGTCACCAGGCCAGGTCGCCCCCGGCGTTGTCGCCGCGCCAGACGACCGTGTGCGACCCCGTGTCGAGATCGGCGCGGATCAGCTCGTACATGGTCACGCCGCACGGCGCCCTGGCGGGGTCCGGGGTGGGTGTCTCGCCGGTCATGGGATGGGGCATGGTGCTCGCGTCGTACCCGCGTACCAGCACGTGCCGCCCGCCCGAGGCCAGGGCCATGCCGTCCACCTCGCCGCAGGCGAGCGTGAGGACGGTCCTGACCTGCGTGGCCCCGTCGAAGAGCGCGACCGAGCGGCCGGAGGCGCGCAGCGCGCGTCCGTCGGGGAGCCGGAGGACGTGGGCCTTCCATTCGTCCCCGGGGGCGGCGGCCCGGCCCAGGGCGCGCCGGTCTGCCGAGGGCAGGCGGGTGTCGAGGACGGTCTCGCCGTTCGCCTGAGGCTCGCTCGGCAGGGCGAGCCGGTGCTGATCCAGCCAGTGGAGGGAGTGGCCCTGGACCCGCCATTCCCGCCGGGGCCCGAGCACCCCGGTGAACCACGTGTCGTCTCCGGCGACGTGGGCGCTGCGGACGTAGGCGATCCGGCCGCCGGGTGACACGGCGAGGTCGTGGACGATCCCCTTCATCCTGCCGGACACGGGCTGGCCGAGCTCGGCCGCGCCGTCGGCGTCCACCCTCAGCCGGTACAGGCGGGAGGTCGAGCCGCGCGGCGAGTAGTGGGTCGCCCAGGCCTCGCCGTGGCTGACCACGCTCGCGTAGTAGTGCCCCGGCTCACCCGCCGGCACCAGCGCCCGGACGACCGCCACCCGCCGGCCGACGTAGAGCTGGGCGGGCTCCACCCGGCCCCGCTCCAGGTCGAGGACGTGGACGAGGCCACCCCCGGCGAGCGCGTACCGCGGCGCGCCGTCCGCGCTCAGCGCCGGCCCGGCCAACCGGTCCACCAGCGCCGGCACGAGGGGGAGCAGCGGCACCGCGACCAGCACCGCCGCCACGGCCGCCGCGAGCCGCCACAGCGACCCCCGGTCCGGCCGCACCCTCGCCCCCGCGATCCCGGCCAGGACGACCAGCGCCGCGGGCGAGGTGACCCAGTGGAGGGCGACCAGGGCAGGCCGGTACGGCGACGGCTCCGGCAGGCAGCCGGGCATCGGCTCGGCCGGCGGGCGCAGCAGCTCTTCGAGGAAGAACAGCGCCTCCGGTGCCAGCAGCACCCCCAGCGCCAGCCCCGCCGCCCGCGTGTGCGCGCCGTGCCGTACGGCCAGCACCATCAGCCCGGCCAGCAGGAACGGCCCCGCGTCGACCAGCAGCACCCCGGCGTGCTCCGCCACGTCGGCGGCCGTCCGGCGCGGTTCTGGCACGGGGACCGGCCCTTGGACCGGGCACAGGATCGTCCTCGGAGGAAACAGCAGCGGCCGGACGAACTCCCAGACGAACGCCCCGGCGGCCAGCGCCCACCAGAACACCGCGTACGGCCGCCGCCGCGACAGGTCAGACACCGGAGGCGGCCTTCCGACAGCGGGAACAAGATCACGGACTCTAGCAGCAGGATTGCCCGCGCGATAGGGGGGTAGCCGGGAGGGAAGCCGGGAGCGCGCGGGGGGCGCCATGGAAGGCTTCACACTCACGTACGACCACTTCGACCCCGAGGCCGAGCAGTTGCGCGAGGCGATCACCTCGACCGGGAACGGCTACTTCTGCACCCGGGGCACGGCCGAATGGGAGGACTTCGGGGAGATCCACTACCCGGGCACGTACACCCACGGCGGCTACAACCGGGAGACCACGATCTTCGACGGTCATCCGGTGCTCAACGAGGACCTGGTCAACCTGCCGAACTGGCTGCCGCTGAAGCTGCGCATCGAAGGGGAGCCGGCGGTCCGGTTCGGGAACGTGGAGGTGCTCGACTACCGGCACTCCTACGACGTCCGCCTCGCCCTGGTCGAGCGCTACCTGCGCTTCCGCGACGAGGCCGGGCGCGTGACGAGCCTGCGCAGCCGCCGGTTCGTCAGCATGGCGCACAGCCACCAGGCCGCGATCGAATGGACGCTCACGCCGGAGAACTGGTCGGGCCGGGTCGAGGTGGTCACCGCCCTGGACGGCCGGATGACCAACCAGATCGTGGCCCGCTACCGCGAGCTGGAGGGACGCCACCTGGACCCGGTGTCGCCGCGCACGTTCGGCCCCGAGGTCATCGCGCTCAAGGTGAAGACCCGCCAGTCCGACATCTACATCGCCCAGGCCGCCCGCACCCGCGCCTTCCACGGCGACCGCCCGGCCGAGACCGAGCGGCGGCTGCACCAGATGCAGGACTACATCCAGCAGGTGCTCACCTTCGACGTCGAGGAAGGCCGGCCCAGCCGGGTCGAGAAACTCGTCTCCGTGTTCACCTCGCACGACAACGCCATCACCGAGCCGCTGGCCGCCGCCGGCCGGCACGTGCTGCGCTACCCCGGCTTCGCCGGGGCGCTGGACGAGCACGACTCGGCCTGGACGGAGCTGTGGGACAGCTGCGACGTGCGGCTGCCCCGCGAGCCGCGCGCCCAGCTGCTGCTGCGCCTGCACATCTCGCACGTGCTGCAGGTCTGCTCCCGCCACACCGCCCGGCACGACGCCGGGGTCCCCGCCCGGGGGCTCAACGGCGAGGCGTACCGGGGGCACGTCTTCTGGGACGAGATGTACGTCTACCCGTTCCTCAACCTGCGCCTTCCCGAGATCACCCGGTCCCTGCTGCTGTACCGGCACCGGCGCCTGACCGAGGCCCGCGCCGCCGCGGCCGAGGCCGGTCACCGGGGCGCCATGTTCCCCTGGCAGAGCGGCAGCGACGGCACCGAGGAGACCCAGCGGGTGCATCTCAACCCGCTGTCCGGCCAGTGGGACCCGGATCTCAGCCACCGGCAGCGGCACGTCAACGCGGCGATCTTCTACAACGTGTGGCGGTACTTCCAGGCCACCGACGATCTGGAGTTCCTGCGCGACTACGGCGCCGAGCTGATGCTGGAGATCGCCCGCTTCTGGGCGTCGATCGCGCACCTCAACTCGGAGACCGGACGGTACGAGATCCACGGCGTGATGGGCCCCGACGAGTTCCACGAGCGCTACCCGGACTCCGAGGAGCCCGGCCTGCGCAACAACGCCTACACCAACGTCATGGCGGCCTGGATCGCCCACACCGCGCCCAAGGTGCTCGACCTGCTGCCCAGCAGCCGCGCCGCGATGATCCGCCGCCATCTCCAGGTGACCGACGAGGAGCTGGAGACCTGGCGGGACATGAGCCGCCGCATGTGCGTCCCGTTCCACGACGGAGTGATCAGCCAGTTCGAGGGCTACGCGGACCTGGAGGAGCTCGACTGGGCCGGATACCGGGACCGCTACCGCAACGTCCAGCGGATGGACCGGATCCTCAGGGCCGAGGGCAGGGACCCCAACCGCTACAAGATGTCCAAGCAGGCCGACGCGGTCATGCTGTTCTTCCTCTTCGACGAGGAGGAGCTGGGCGAGCTGTTCGGCCGGCTCGGCTACGACTACGACCGCGAACTGGCCAGGCGGACGATCGAGTACTACGACGAGCGCACCACCCACGGCTCGACGCTCAGCTTCGTCACCTACGCGGGGGTGCTGGCCGGCGTCGACCCGGAGAGCTCGTGGGAACGCTACCTGGTGGCGCTGGAGAGCGACGTCAACGACGTGCAGGGCGGCACCACCAAGGAGGGCATCCACATGGGCGTCATGTCCGGGACCCTCGACCTGCTGCAGCGCAGCTATGTCGGCACCAGCATCACCGGCGACGTGCTCAGGGTGGCGCCCCGCCTGGTCGACCGGCTCGACGGCGTCACGTTCTGCATGCGCTTCCGCGGCACCACGCTCCGGCTGGCCATCGAGGGGGACAAGCTCATCTTGTCGGCCCAGGCGGAGGGGTTCCGCGGCCCGCTGCACGTGGGCGTCGGTGACGACGTCCGCGAGCTGACCCCCGGAGCCACCTGCGTCTTCGCGATCCCCGGGGGCGTCCCCGGGGCCGCCTCCGGACGGTGACAGACCGAGAGAGAGGGGCGCGCCATGCCCATGACGGGATTCAAAGGGGCGATCTTCGACGTCGACGGCGTGCTCGTCGACTCGCCGCACCAGCGCGCCTGGAAGGAGGCGCTGCGCGAGCTGATGGAGGGGGAGTGGGCCGGCATCCGCGAGCGCACCGACTGGTCGGACGACCGGTTCACACCGGAGGTCTACCAGCGGGTCATCTCCGGCAAGCCGCGGATGAGCGGTGCGCTGGCCGCCCTGCGGTACTTCAACGTCCCGGACGCCGAGGACCGGGTCGAGGCGTACGCCGAGCACAAGCAGCGGCTGGTGATCCGGCTGATCGAAGCGGGGGAGTTCACCGCCTACCCCGACGCGCTCAGGTTCGCGCTGGCCGTCCACGGGGCCGGCATCCCGGCGGCGGTGGCGTCCTCGTCCAAGAACGCCGGCCTGTTCCTGGGGAAGATCCGGCTCGACACGTTCGCGGCCGAGCAGGGCCTGGCCTACGACTTCATCCAGCCGGGTCAGACGCTCGCCGGCTTCTTCGACGCCGACCTGTCCGGCCGCGACTTCGCGCACGGCAAGCCCGACCCGGAGATCTTCGTCACCGCGGCGGCCGAGCTGCACGTCCCGACGGAGGACTGTTTCGTGGTCGAGGACGCGGTCAGCGGCGTCCAGGCCGCCAAGGCCGGCGGGATGGCGGGGCTCGGGGTGGCCCGCGCGGACGACCAGCGGATGCTCGCCGACGCCCACGCCGACCTCGTCGTCACCAGCCTCGACGAGGTGGATCTGGACGCCCTGGCCGAGCACCGGCTGGACCGCCGCACCGCCTGACGCCGGGCGCCGGTTGAGGCGCCCGCGCCCCCGGCTCGCGTGGAGACCGAGGGCGCGGGACGGATCGGACCGTCAGCCCATGTGCGGGTAACGGTGGTCGGTCGGCGGGGCGAACGTCTCCTTGATCGCGCGGGCGCTGACCCACCTGACCAGGTTGTACAGCGAGCCCGCCTTGTCGTTGGTGCCCGAGGCGCGGCCGCCGCCGAACGGCTGCTGGCCCACGACCGCCCCGGTCGGCTTGTCGTTGACGTAGAAGTTGCCCGCCGCGAAGCGGAGCCTCTCCGACGCCGCCCTGATCGCGTAACGGTCCTGGGCGATGAACGCGCCGGTCAGCGCGTACGGGCTCACGCCCTCCATCTGGTCGAGCACGGTGTCGAAGTCGGCGTCGTCGTAGACGTGCACGCCCAGGATCGGCCCGAAGTACTCCTTGACGAAGATCTCGTCGGTCGGGTCGGCGCACTCCAGGATGGTCGGCTTCACGAAATATCCGGTGGAGTCGTCGTACGAGCCCGTCAGCACGTCGATCCCCGAGGAGGCACGCGCCCGGTCGATGGCCGCCTTGTGCTTGGCGAAGGCCCGCTCGTCGATCACCGCGCCCATGAACGTCGACAGGTCCGACGCCACGTCGCCCACGGTCAGCGACTCGGCCACGGCCACGAAGTCGTCGCGCATCCGGCTCCACAGCGAGCGCGGCACGTACGCCCGCGACGCCGCCGAGCACTTCTGGCCCTGGTACTCGAAGGCGCCCCTGATCAGCGCCGTCGACAGCACCGCGGGGTCGGCCGACGGGTGGGCCAGCACGAAGTCCTTGCCGCCGGTCTCGCCGACCAGGCGCGGGTAGCCCCGGTAGGAGGCGATGTTCTCGCCGACGGTGCGCCACAGGTGCTGGAACGTCGCCGTCGAGCCGGTGAAGTGGATGCCGGCCAGGTCGGGGTGGGTGAGCGCCACCTCGGAGACGGCCTCGCCGTAACCGGTCACCAGGTTGATGACGCCCGGCGGCAGCCCGGCCTCCTCCAGCAGCCGCATCGTGAAGTGGGCGGCGAACTGCTGCGTCGGCGACGGCTTCCACACCACCACGTTGCCCATCAGCGCGGCCGAGGTCGGCAGGTTGCCGGCGATCGCGGTGAAGTTGAACGGCGTGATCGCCAGCACGAAGCCCTCGAGCGGGCGGTACTCCATCCGGTTCCACACGCCGGGCGACGAGATCGGCTGGTCGGCGTAGATCTGCCGGGCGTAGGCCACGTTGAACCGCAGGAAGTCGATCAGCTCGCAGGCCGCGTCGATCTCCGCCTGCTGGGCCGACTTGGACTGGCCGAGCACGGTGGCCGCGT
Organism: Nonomuraea sp. CA-218870; assembly: GCF_050936535.1. NCBI lineage: Bacteria > Bacillati > Actinomycetota > Actinomycetes > Streptosporangiales > Streptosporangiaceae > Nonomuraea > Nonomuraea sp. CA-218870. The sequence goes on from NZ_JBNJMN010000001.1 coordinate 3,615,754, forward strand.
TCAGCGTCGCCCGCCAGGGCCCCGCCAGCAGGTCAGCGGCCTTGAGGAAGATCGCCGCCCGCTCGTCGAACGGCAGCGCGCGCCAGGCCGGCGCGGCGGCCAGCGCCGCGTCGATCGCCGCGCGCACGTCCTGCGCGCCCGCCTCCCGGGTACGGCCCAGCACGGCGCTCTTGTTGTGCGGCTGGACCACGTCGATCGGGGCGCCGCCGCCGGGCCGCTGGTCACCGCCGATCGTCATGGTCAGGTCGAGCGAGGCGCCGGCCAGCTCCTTGATCCGGGCCTCCAGGGCGGTCCGCTCCGCGCTGCCGGGGGCGTACCCGAGGACCGTCTCGTTGGCCGGGGCCGGGACGTTGCTGATGGCATCCATGATCACTTGCCTCCAAGGGCACGAAGGAAGAAGGCGACGTTGGCCGGGCGCTCCGCCAGGCGGCGCATGAAGTAGCCGTACCAGTCGTCGCCGTAGGGGACGTAGACGCGGACCGTGTGACCGGCCCCGGCCAGGGCCTCCTGCCGGTCCGTGCGGATCCCGTACAGCATCTGGTACTCGTAGTCGCCCCGGGAGCGGCCGTGGCGGTCGGCGAGCAGCTCCGTGATGGAGATCAGCCGGTCGTCGTGGGTCGCCACCATGGGATACCCCTGCCCCGCCATGAGGAGGCGCAGGCATCGCACGTACGCCTTGTCCACGGCGGCCTTGCCCTGGTGGGCGACCGAGGCGGGCTCCCGGTAGGCGCCCTTGACCAGCCGCACCCGCGACCCCTCGTGCGCGAGCGCGCGGCAGTCGTCCTCGCTGCGGTACAGGTAGGCCTGGATGGCCACGCCCGTCGACGGATGGTCGCGGCGCAGCTCGCGCAGGATCCGCAGGGTGGAGTCGACCGTGGTGTGGTCCTCCATGTCGAGCGTGACGGTGGCGCCGGCCGCCGCGGCGCCGGCGCAGATGGCCCGCGCGTTCTCCAGCGCCAGGTCCTCGTCGAGCGCCTGCCCGACCGCCGACAGCTTCACCGACACCTCGGCGGCGCCCCCCAGCTCCAGCGGCCCCAGCTCCTCCAGCAGCGTGAGGTACGCCTTCGCGATGGCCGCGGCGTCGCCCGCGTCGCGGGTCTCCTCGCCGAGATGGTCGACCGTGACGGACAGTCCGGCTTCGCGCAGCCGGAGGATCGCGTCGCGCGCCTCCGGCACGCTCTCGCCGGCGACGAACCGGTCGACGACCCTGCGGGTGAGCGGGAAGCCCGACACGGACCGGCGCACCAGCCGGCTCCCCGATGCGGCGAGCAGTACGTGTCCCAACATGCTTTCCAGCCTAAAACCGCAGGTCAGCCGGTGCTATGGACGCGAGTAACGCCAGATGTGGCAGGCTGTCATACACATGCACAACACCGCTGATCTGCAGGACATCGTCGACGAGATCGCGGGCCTGCTCGGCGCCTCGGCGACGCTGGAGGACCGCTCCTTCCGCCTGCTCGCGTACGGGGCGCAGCACGGCGACATCGACACCGTGCGCCAGGAGTCCATCCTGCGCCGGCGCGCCTCCCAGGAGGTGCGCGACTACTTCGAACGCTACGGCATCGCGCGGGCGCACGGCCCGGTCCGCATCCCCGCCGACGAGGGGCTCAAGGTGCTGGCCAGGATCTGCTGGCCGCTGCGCCACGGCGAGGTCACCTACGGCTACCTGTGGCTCCTCGACTCCGGCAGCCTCACCGACGCCACGCTGGGCCGCGTGGCCCCGCTCGTGACCCGGGCCGCCGCCGCGCTCGCCCGGGAGGCCAGGAGCAGGCAGGACCTCGGCCGGAGCCTCGACGCGCTGCTGTCGCCCGACCCGGAGGAGCGGGCCGCCGCCGCGCTGGAGGTGCCGGGCCCGGTGGCGGCGGTCGCGGTGCGCGAGTCGGAGGAGCGCGCCGCCGCCCTGTGGACGCTGCCGCGCGGGGTGCTCGCCCGCGCCGGTTCGCCGGTGGCCCTGCTCGCCCCCGCCCACCTGGCCGCCGAGGTCGCCCGGACCGTCCAGGCCGCGTACGGGACCGCGGCGGGCATCGGCGACCCCCGGGAGGACCCGGCGGACGCCTGGCTGAGCTGGCGGGAGGCGCGCCAGGCGCTGCGCGTGGCCGAGAGCTTCCCCCGCCACGCGCCGATCGCCCGCTGGGCGGAGCTGGGCGCGCACCGGCTGCTGGCCCGGCTCGGCGGCGACGACCTGCGCGAGCTGGCCGCGACGGTGGCGGCGCTCGACCCGGAGCTGGCCCGCACCGTGGAGGTCTACCTCGATCTCGGCGGCCACGCCCAGAAGGCCGCCGCCGAGCTGGGCATCCACCGGCAGACGCTCTACTACCGGCTGGGCAAGGCCGAACGGCTCACCGGCCGCGACCTGTCCGACGGGGACGACCGGCTCACCGTCCACCTCGGCCTGAAGGCGGCCCGGCTGCGCTGACCGTCCCCGGCACACGTGCGGAGGCCCGCCACCGGCCGGAGGACCTTGACGGTTCTCCTCGGTGGCGGGCCCTGACGAGGTCGGCCGGGGAAGCCTAGGCGCAGGCGGCCTCGTACACGCGGACCAGCTCCTGGCTGACGCGCTCCCAGGAGTAGCGGGAGCGGGCGCGGTCGGCGCCGGCGTAGCCGAGGGCGGTGCGCAGGGTGGGGTCGGTCAGCAGCTCGCGGGCCAGCCTGGCGGTGCGCGAGGGACGGTCCGGCGGCACCAGCAGGCCGGTGACGCCGTCGATGACGGAGTCGAGGTGGGCGCCGACGGAGGAGGCGATCACCGGGACGCCGCAGGCCATGGCCTCCAGCGCCACGATGCCGGTGGGGGCCTCGCGCGGGACGGTCACGACCGCGTCGGCGCTGCGCATGAGCTTGGGCACCGCGGCCCGCTTGACCTGGCCGAGGAGCGTCACCCGGGAGGCCACGCCGAGCTGCTCGGCCAGGGCGCGCAGGCGCCGCGCGTCCAGGTCGCCGTCGAGCTGCTCGGGGTCGGGGCCGCCGGCCAGCACCAGCTCCACGTCGGGCAGGCCCTGCAGGGCGCGCACGATCGTCTGGGCGCCGCGCTCCGGGGTGAGTGGGCCGACGTGCACCAGCCGCTTGGTGGTGCCGCGCGAGGCGGTCACCCCCTGGCGGTGGAAGCGCTCGGTGTCCACCCCGTACGGCACCACGGCGATGTGGTTGCGCGGGACGCCGATCCGGATCAGCGCCGACTCCTCGTCACCCGAGCCGGCGATGACGGCCCTGGCCCGGCGGCCGAGAGCCCGCTCCAGGGTCACGCGCGCGGGATCCACGGTGTGGAAGGAGTGCGCCACCGGAACGTCCAGGTCCTTCGCCCCCGCGACGGCGGCCAGGCCACCGGTCCACGAGTGGGCGTGGATGACATCAGGGCGGTCCTGCCGCCACCGCTTCATCAGGTACTCGCCGACGTCGTTCAGGTACGGCGCCACTTCGTTCGGGCTCAGGTCACGAGCCGGGCCCACGTCGATGTGCTCCACCGTGACACCCGGGGCCACCCGCGTCTTGGGCTTGCCCTCGGAGCTGTTACGGCGTGAGTAGATCGTGACGTGGTGGTCACGCCCGAGCTCACGGGCCACAGAGAGAATGTGGTGGCGCTTGCTGCCGGACCCAGAGGCGACGATCGCGATATTCATGGCACACCTCAGCGTGAAAAAAAGCCTTCAAGGTGTGCCTGCGTCTTAGGCACGACTGTGTCTACGCCGACAATACCCGTATTCCCGGAGTTCGCAAACCCATGCCTGTCAGATTCCGCGGAGCGCCAGCACCACGATCTCGTCCCACACCTGCCCGCCGGAGAAGGCGTTGCGGTCGGCCTCGATGGCCTTGACCACGGCGGACGGCGCCTGACCAGCGCATCTGCTCAGCACGTCGGCCAGCCGCTCCTCCCCGTACGGCTCGCCCCGCTCGTTCCTGGACGAGATGAGCCCGTCGGAGTAGAGCACCAGCGTCTCGCCCATGCCGAGCGTGATCTCCTCGGTGCTGGTCTCGGCGTCGGCCGCGATGCCCAGCGGCACCCCGCCGCCCGCCGTGAAGCGCACGTAGCCGTCGGGCTGCACCAGCGCCGCCGGGTGGTGGCCGGCCGACGACATGCGGATCCTGCGACCGGAGACGAACCCGGCCACGGCCATGACGAACAGGCCGGTGCCCTGCTTGACCAGCGCCTCGTTCACCTTGCGCACCACCGGGTCCGGCTCGCGTTCCCAGACGCTCAGCACCCGCAGCCCGCCCCGCACCATGGCGCTGACCGAGGCGGCCTCCTCGCCCTTGCCGGCCGCGCCGCCGAGCGCGAACCCCCAGCCGCCGGGCAGCGGGAACACGTCGTAGAACTCCGCGCCGACCGACGCGCCCGGATGGTAGACGGCCGCGGCCTCGTAGCCGGGCACGTCGGGCAGGCTGCGCGGGACCACGCTGGCCGTCAGCGCGTCAGCCGCGCGCGAGCGGCTGCGGAAGCTGTGCTGCGCCCGTACGGCCATGCCGAGCTGCAGCCCCACCTCCTGCATGACGCTCAGGTCGGCCAGCGTGAACGGCGGGCGGTCGTGCGTGCGCACCAGCGTCAGCACCCCGTCGCCGCGGCCGATCGGCACGCACAGCAGCGAGCCCGCGCCCATGGCCGTCAGCACCGGCCCGTCGGCGCAGAACCCGAGCAGCGACTCGTCGTCGACCATCTCGTGCACCACGCCGGAGCCGCGCTCCAGCACCTGGGCGACCACCTGGGCGCCGGCCGGGTCGCTCGACTCCACCTGCCGGACCACCTCGCTCACCGGCTGGTTCTTGGGGCCCATCACGATCGAGCGCCGCGGCAGCCCGTCGCGCACGAGGTCGGCCACCACCCAGTCGGACCACTCGGCCGCCAGCAGGCGGGTGGCGCGCGGCAGCGCCACCGGCTGGCGCAGCGCCTCCTCGTCCAGCAGCAGGGCGGCCATCCTGGCCAGCAGGTCCTGACGCCTGGCGGCCTCCAGCAGCGCCGTGCCGTCGGTCTCCTCGGGGCGCCGCTCGCCCGGCTCCGGCAGCTGCACCTCGATCGGCAGCGCCACCAGCGCCACCATCTGCTGCGGCTCGCCCGGCATCGTCAGCCGCGCCATGGCGAGCTGGACGACGTGCGCCCGCCCCTGGTGGGCCAGCCTGGTCTCGAACGCCGCCGGCTGGCCGGTGCTCAGCACCGCGGTCAGGTGGGACCGGAACGCGGCCCGCCGCGAGACGTCCACCAGCAGCGGGAAGGACCGGCCCACCAGATAGCCGTCGGGGCTGCCCAGCAGCCGGGAGGTCTCGGGGTTGATCCGCCTGACCATGCCGCCGCCGTCGAGGACGATCACCGGCACCGGGAAGGCCCGGAACACCTGCCGCAGCAGCTTCAGCTCGCGCTGGGAGCCGTCCTTCTTGCCGGACTGCCGTCTGGGCCCCTTGCTGAGCTGCTCACGCGCCTCGGCCAGCAGTTCGACGGCGGTGTCGAGCTCCGCCAGCGCGGCGTCGAGCGTGGGCGCGAGGTCCGAGGGATAAGCTGCCCTGGCCTCACGCAACGATGAGACGCGCCCTGTCAGCGCGTCCAGGGCGTGTTCGAGGTCCGGCATGGTCACCCTCCGACGCTACGCCACCCGGGATAATGGTGGCCATAAGGGGTAGATGCTTGCTGTTATGGAATCCACCGCGATGATCACTCCCGGGCTCGCCCGCGACCTCGCGTCGCTGGGCAGGCTGGGAGAGGCCACCTCCACCGAGACCGTACTCCGGGGCCTGACCACCGCGCTCGCGGCCGGCGTTCCCGGTTGCTCCGGTGGTTCGGCCGAACACTGGCGCGACCGGCGCGTCCTCACCTCCGGCTCCCACAGCGAGCTGATCACCCTGGTCGAGGGGGAGCGTGAGATCGGTGAGGGTCCTTCCGCCGAGGCCAGGAAGACGGAAGCCCGGGTGGCCGTCGCCGACGTGCTCACCGACGCCCGCTGGCCCCGCTACGCCGCCCTGGCCACCCGCTGCGGCGTGCGCTCGGTGCTCACCGTGCCCATCAAGGTGCCCCCCGCGCTGCTGATCGTCGGCCTCTACTCGGTGCGCCCCGAGGCGTTCTCCCCGCAAGGGGCGCAGTCGCTGGCGGAGATGCTGACCGAGCAGGTGGGCGTCGCCATGGCCAACATGTGGGACTTCGACGAGGTCCGCACCGACGCCGCCCAGCTCCAGGAGGCGCTGGCCGGCCGCGCCCTCATCGACCAGGCCAAGGGCATCATCATGCAGACCAGCGGCTGCACGGCCGAGGCCGCCTTCGAGGAGCTGCGCAGGATCTCCCAGCACCATCAGGTCAAGGTCGCCGATCTGGCCCGGCTCCTGGTCGAGGAGCATCAACGCAAGAACCGCCGCCGCTAGCCGATGGCCGCCAGCGCGTCGTCGAGCGTGTCGTAGATCGGCAGCCGCTGCGCCAGCCCGGTGATCCACATCACCTTGGACTTGGCGTACTCGACGCCGATGAGCGCGAACTTCGTCCCGGAGCTCAGGCTGGTCTGCCAGTGATGGACGATCAGCCCCAGCGCGCGCGAGTCCATGAACGTCACCCCGGCCAGGTCGAGGATCAGATTCGGACCGGCCAGGGAGAGGTAGTCCGCGAATTGCTCACGCGTGGTGGCGTCGAGCACACCGTCGACCTTGATCACGGCAATCTCGTCAACGGTAGACGACGTCAAGCTCAGGGCCGCCGCGGACCCTTCGCCGTTCTCGGGCACAGTCACGGGGCAACCTTACTGTTACTCAAGAAGAGAGGAATACTTCTTCGGATGTGGGGGATACTGGTGTCCGAAGTCCAGCAGAGGGCTTTCGTCTCGAACGTAGAGCGAGGCGTGCCTCTGCATGGGCTTTTTCTCCTGTAGAGGCCGCCTGCTACCCCATATGAGGAGCAGCGATGGCTGTGCAGGAACTCGTCCTCGAAGAGATGACCGCCGAAGAGCTCCTGGCCGAGATGGTCAGGGAGGGCACCCCCGACAGTCTCAGGGAACGGCTCCGCGAGCGCATCGTGGAGATGCACCGGCCGCTGGCCATGGAGATCGCCCGCCGCTACCGCTACCGCGGTGAGCCGCTGGAGGACCTGCTCCAGGCGGCGTACGTCGGGCTCATGAAGGCGATCAACGGCTTCGACCCCACGCTCGGCCACGCCTTCCGCGGCTACGCCGTCGTCACCATGACGGGCGAGGTCAAGCGCCACTTCCGCGACCGCACCTGGGCCATCCGGGTGCCCCGCCTCTACCAGGAACGCCGCTCGGAGCTGAACCGGCTCGTCGCCGACCTCAGCCAGGACCTCGGCCGCTCGCCGACCGTCGCCGAGCTGGCCGCGAAGATGAACATCTCAGAGGAGGACGTCCTGCTCACGCTCGACGCCTCCGCCGCCTACAGCACGCTGTCGCTGGACGCGCCGCTCGGCACCGACGACGACGCCGCCTCTCTCGGCGACGTCATCCCGGAGGACGACGACACGCTCAGCACCATGGTCGACCGTGAGGCCGTCAAGCCGCTCATCGACGCGCTGCCCTCGCGGGAGAAGCACATCCTGCTGCTGCGGTTCTTCGGCAACATGACGCAGGCCGAGATCGCCGCGGAGTTCGGCATCTCGCAGATGCACGTGTCCCGGATCCTCCGCAAGGTGCTCGACCAGCTGCGCGCAGAGCTCATGGTCGGTTGAGGGGGATCGCCGGGTGATGACAGAGGAGATCGATCCTCGGGCGGGCTCGGGGGGCCCGCCACCCGGCGTGCGCGTGCGGAGGCTTCATTTCCGGCTCCCGGACCTGCCTCGGGTCCGGGAGTTCGCGGCGTGCGGGGCGCTGGAGCTCGGCATGCGCAAGGAGGCGGTCGACGACTTCGTCATCGCCGTCAACGAAGTGGCCACCAACGCGGTCACCCACGGTGACGACGCCGCGCACGTGCGCCTGTGGTCCGAAGCGGGGGAGATCGTGATCGAGGTGCACGACGACGGCACCTGGAAGCCGGGCCCGCAGCCCGGATCGGTGGGCGGCATGGGACTGTGGGTGGCCCGACTCCTGGCGTCCGACCTCACGCTTCGCGTCGGAAGCGGCGGAAGCACCGTGATCATGAGATTCCCGGGCAAAGCTGATGTATGACGAAACGCATACTCATCGTCGGCGGCGGCTACGTCGGCATGTACACAGCCCTGCGCCTGCAACGCGCGCTCGGCCGTGACGAAGCTCGCATCACGGTCATCGACGCCGACTCGTACATGACCTATCAGCCGTTCCTCCCCGAGGCCGCCGCCGGCAACCTCGAACCCCGCCACGTGATCGTCCCCCTGCGCCGGGTGCTGCGGCGCTGCCGCGTCATCAACGGCTGGGTCACCAGGATCGACACCGCCTCCCGCACGGTGGACTTCGAGCCCCGCCCGGGGGAGGCGCGCCGGATCGGGTACGACCTGCTCGTGGTGGCGGTCGGCTCCATCTCCCGCACCCTGCCCATCCCCGGCCTGGCCGAGTGCGGCATCGGGTTCAAGACCGTCGAGGAGGCCATCCACCTGCGCAACCAGGTGCTGGCCCAGCTCGACCTGGCCGCATCCACCGATGACCAGGCGGCCCGCCGCCGGGCGCTGACCTTCGCCTTCGTCGGCGCGGGCTACGCCGGCGTCGAGGCGATCGCCGAACTGGAGGACATGGCCAGGGACGCCTGCCGCTACTTCCCGGCCATCGAGCGCTCCGACATGTCGTGGTACCTCATCGAGGCCACCGGCCGGATCCTGCCGGAGGTCGGCCCCGAGATGGGCCGCTGGACCCTGGAGCAGCTACGCGCCCGCGGCATCGACGTCCGCCTCGGCACCCGGCTGAACTCCGCCGAGAACGGCCACGTCGAACTCGACGACGGCACCTCCTTCGACACCGCCACCCTCGTCTGGACGGCCGGAGTGAAACCGCACCCCGTCGTCGGCTCCGGCGACCTGCCCCTCGACGAGAAGGGCCGCGTCAGGGCCACCGCCGAACTCACCGTCGAAGGCCACGAGAACGTTTTCTGCGCCGGGGACAGCGCCGCCGTGCCGGACCTCACCCGCCCCGGCGAGTTCTGCGCGCCCAACGCCCAGCACGCCGTCCGCCAGGCCAAGGTCCTCGCAGGCAACGTCGTCGCCACACTCCGCGGCCGCCCCCTCGTCCCGTACCGGCACGCCTACGCCGGCTCGGTCGCGAGCCTCGGCCTGCACAAGGGCGTCGCCCAGATCTACGGCCGCAAGCTGCGCGGGCCGCTCGCCTGGTTCGTGCACCGCACCTACCACCTGTCCCGGATCCCGACCTTCAACAGGAAGGTGCGGGTGCTCGTCGACTGGACGCTGGCGCTGTTCTTCCCACGTGAAATAGCCGCGCTCGGCGCACTCAGCGATCCCCGCAGGGAGTTCGAGTACGCCGCGCGCGGCCGCTCTTCCTGAACCGTCACCGCCGGCTGCGGCCGCGCCAGCCGCCGCCGCCGTAGCTCTTGACGCTGGCGGTGCCGATGCCGGCCTGGTGGAGGGCCAGGAGCGTCAGCCCCAGCAGCATGAAGGTGGTGCCTGAGATGTTCCCGGCGATGCGCGCGTCCAGCAGGTCCAGCAGGAAACCCAGCCCGAAGACGATCGCCGACACTATCGCGAGCATGTCATTCTCCTACTTCGTCTCGTGCTGAACGGACGCCGCGTTCTGGTAGGGCGCCTGGTGGGTGCCGGCCGTGCCGCCCAGGCCGGACGCGGGGCTCAGGCCCGACGCGCCTCCGGTGCCCGAGAGGGTGAGCAGTCCCTCCAGCACGCTCCGGTACTCGCGCAGCGCCTGACGGAGCCGCTCGGTGTCGTCGCCGCCGTCGCCCTTCCAGCCCTCACGCAGCTCACTGGTACGGGAGTTCAGCGCGTTCGTCAGGGAGTCGACGATCTCGCCCACGAGACCGTCGGCGCGCTGGACCGCTTCGGCCGGGTCGTCCACGAACGAGGCCTGCACGTCGCGCCAGCGCGACTGCACCTCGGCCGGGTCCTGGTCGAACAGGGTGAAAGCCGGGGGAGCGGCGTGCACCGGGGTCTCCCCGGCGGGCAGGCCGGTCCCGGAGGCGGCGCCGGTCACCGGCTCGACCTCCGTCACCACGCCCGGCCGCAGGTCGTCCGCGTCGTTGTCCGCGTCGTCGTCCGGGTCGTCGTCCGGGTCGTGGCGCAGGTCGTTCGCGGTGGCGCCCGTACCGAGGTCCCCGGCACGCCGGTCGTCCGCGTCGTCGCGCACGTCGTTGTTCACGTCGTTGTTCACGTCGTTGTTCAGGTCGTTGTGCGCGTCGTTGTCCAGGTCGTGCAGGTCGTCCGTGCGGGTCTGCGCGCCGTCCGGGTCGTGGCGCAGGTCCGCGTCCGTCCGCATGTCACCGGAGTCGTTCAGGTCGTCGCGGGGGTCGCCAGTGTGGTGGGGGTCGCCCGTGTCGTGGAGGTCACGTGTGTGGTCGGGGTCGTGACGGGTTCCGTCGCGCAGGTCGTGACGGTCGTCGTCGTAGGGGTCGGCGGGCGCCGGATGGGGACCGGTGTCGCCGGGGGAGGGGGTCGTGGACGCCACCAGCACGTCCTCGTCGTTCCTGCCGTACGGGTCCCGGTGGCTGCCGTGGCCCGTGTCCTGGTGGTCCGCGTGCTCGCTGTCGTTGTCGTCCCTGATTTGCTGGTCGGTACGCTGCGGCGGCACGTTGAACTCGTCTCGGGTCATGCCGTCACCTTCCTCGGGTCTTCTCGTGCAGCAGGTCCTCGAACAGCTCGCGGTAGTGCACCATGGCCTGGCGCAGCTCCTCGGTCGTGGCCTCGTCGCGGGCCGCGCGCCCGCTGATGTCGTGCGCCTTCCGGTAGTGGGTCAGCGTCTCGGCGTGGCCCACCGACAGGTCGGCGATCCGCTGGCGGAAGTCGTCCGTCGGGTAGCCGCGCTCGGCCATGACCTCGGTCACCAGCTGGTCCGCCTCCGTCACGGCGGACCCGGGCGCGTCCACGAAGCGCTCCTGCACGATGGCCCACCGGTTGGCGTAGGCGTCGCGGGACTCTTCGGAAAGGGGCTTGATGTCCAGTTCGGCATGGCGCTGTTCGCGGGCGATCAGCTCCTGCTCCGCCTCGCGCTTGCTCTCGTGCTCGGCCACCGTCCGCTCGTACTCGGGGCCGAAACGGCTGCGCAGCCGGCTGCGGCGCTGCTGCTGCACGACCACGTAAGCCACCGCGGCGACCGCCACGATCGCGACCACGACGACGGCCACCCAGATCAAGGTGTCCATATTGTTCGCCTCCGGTCTCTCTTCTTGAGACCGCGCACTTCCCCGTGAAACACCCATGAAACGCTGCGTCAGTGCTCTTCGAGCGCCTTTCTCGCGGCGTCGAGGACTGTTGCGACGTGGGAGCCGCCAGGGGCGGCAGGGATCTCCACGAAGCCGGTCGCCGGGTCGTAGGCGACGTCGAGCCCGGCGTCGGTCAGCCGCGCCGCCCACCGCAGCGCGGTGTTGAGCCGCTCGGGCGCGGGCGGCCTGCCCTGCGCCGCCGCGGACAGGTTGCGCAGGTTGGTGGCCGGCCCAGACTGGGCGTGGGCGCGCGCCAGCTTCCACGGCAGCGCCCGGCTGTGGTCGAGCATCGGCTTGGCCAGCCCGGCGGCCCGCTTGGCCTGCAGCACCCCGGACTCGCTGACCCCGAAATGGACGGCCAGCTCCTGAACGGTCAGCCCTCGGGCGACCAGCTCGGCCAGCTCGGCCCGGTCGATGGTCGGCCTGCGCCCCATGTGGCCACCTCCGACAGAAACCCGACCACCGTGACGGTGATCGGGCGAAATATCGTGTCGGGACGACAGGATTTGAACCTGCGACCCCCTGACCCCCAGTCAGGTGCGCTACCAAGCTGCGCTACGTCCCGTTGCTCCCCGAGCTTGTCCGCTCGGCTCCGCGGGGAAAACATTACCATGCGCCACGGACCCCTCCGCGCCACCTTTTCGCCGCCGGACCGGGCCCCGGCCGGGAACCGCGAACAGGCGCCCCGCTCAGGGGACCTTAGAGTGTCCGCATGGGCATGGTGGGGACGGTCGGGCTGGTGCTACACCCGCAGCGCGACTCCAAGGAGGCGATCGACACCATCCTCGGGTGGGCGGCCGCCCACGACGTCATGGTGCTCGGGCTGCCCGACGAGGTGGGACGGATCGACTGCAGCGCGGTCGCGGTGGACGCCGAGAGCCTGGTGGAGCGGGCCGATCTGCTGGTGAGCCTGGGCGGTGACGGCACCATGCTGCGCACGATGCGGCTGAACGCCGGTCGGGAGACGCCGGTGCTCGGCGTGAACCTGGGGCGGCTCGGGTTCCTCGCCGAGATCGACGTGGCCGAGCTCGCGGGGGCGCTGTCGGCCATCGACCGGCACCGCCACACCGTGGAGCCGCGGATGGCCGTGCGAACCTGCCTCCGTGGCCGCGAGGAACTGACGGCGTTCAACGACATCGCGCTGGTGCGCACCCCCGGCGAGGGGCTGGCGGCGGTGACCGTCACGCCGGCCGGTCACCCGTTCGTCAACTACGCGGCCGACGCGGTGATCGTGGCCACCTCCACCGGGTCCACCGCCTACAGCTTCTCCGCCGGCGGTCCCGTGGTCTCGCCGCGCGTGGAGGCGGTGCTGGTGGTGCCGGCGGCGGCTCATTCGGCGTTCAACCGGGCGCTGGTGCTGCCCGCCGACGAGGAGGTCACGCTGGAGCTGCTGCCGGCCAGCGGGCGGCTGGCCGTCGAGCTGGACGGCGCGGTGGTGGGGCACGTCCGCCCCGGCGACCGCGTCACGGTGACGGCCTGTCCGGGCGCGGCCAAGGTGGTCCGGCTCGGCACCACGTTCTACGAGCGCGCCCGCCGCAAGCTCCGCGTCGACGGCAGCGCCGAGATCGCCTGAGGCCGACCGCCGGTCGGCCACGGAAGTACGCGGGGGCTCGGCAGTACGCGGGGGCTCGGCCGGGCTGCGGGTCACGGTCGGCGCTTGGGGCTCGGCCGTGGTCGCGGGGAGCGCTCGGGGAGGCGCGTGCCGGGGTCAGAGGTCCGGTCCCGGGGTTTACGGAGGGGTGCCCGCGTCGCGGCGGCGATGGCGGGCGCGTGGGGGGACCGGCCGGTCGGTGTACGGGCCGTCCGGGGAGGACCGCCGATCGGTGTATGGGCCGTCCGGGAAGGGTGCGGTGCTGGCGTCCGCGAAGAAGGAGTCGCCGGAGGTCCGCGGTGCGGGCTCGCCGGAGGTCCGCGGCGCGGGGTCGCCGGAATCCCGTGGTGCGGGCTCGCCGGGGGCGGGGGCCGGGAAGGCGGCGGGCGGGGGCGCGTGGCGGGAGGTGACGAGCGCGGCCAGGGCCGTGGTGATCGGCACGGCGGAGATGAGACCCAGCGTGCCCACCACGCTGCGGGCCACCTCCTGGGCGATGACCGGCGTGGTCAGCACCTCGCCCAGCGGCTGCTCGCCGATGCTGAACAGCAGCAGCAACGGCAGCGACGCCCCCGCGTAGGCCAGGATGATCGTGTTGATGACCGAGGCGATGTGCGCCCGCCCGATCCGGCTGCCCGCCCTGTAGAGGCGGCGGAACCCGTAGGAGGGATTGGCCGCCGCCAGCTCGGACACGGTCACCGACTGGGTGACCGTCACGTCGTCGAGCACCCCCAGAGCGCCGATCATGATGCTGGCCAGCAGCAGCCCCTGGGTGTCGATGGACAGGCTCATGTCGAGGGTGAACGAGCTGTCGTCGGTGATCCCGCTCAGCTTGGCGACCCCGATGACCGCGTACGAGAGCGCGCCGGTCACGGCGAGGCTGGCCAGCGTGCCGAGCACCGCCATCGAGGTCGCCAGCGTGAACCCGTGGGTCAGGAACAGCACCGACAGCATGATGGCCGAGGCGCCCACGATCGCGACCAGCATCGGCGGCTCGCCGGCCAGGATGCCGGGGATGACGAACGTCAGCAGCAGCACGAACGTGATCGCCAGCCCCACGAGCGCGGTGACGCCCCGCCAGCGCCCGAAGGCGATCACCGCCAGCGCGAAGGCGGCCCCGAGCAGCAGCAGCGGCGCCGACCGGTCATGGTCGGACAGCTGGTAGGCGGGCATGCCCTCCTCGGCCTCCGGGTTGTGCAGCAGCACCACGTCGTCGCCCGCGGCGAAGCGCTGGGAGCCCGGCCCGCTCGGCAGCGGGACGGTGACCTGGCCGCCCTCGTCGCGGCCCTCGGCGACGGTGACGGTGGCCTGGCCACAGGTCGCCGGGTGCGGCTTGGGCGCGCCGGGCTCGGTCTCCCCGCAGGGCTCCAGCGCGATCGCGGTGATCGTGCCGCCCAGCCGCTGGAACCCGGCCTGCTGCTGGGCCGGCTCCAGCCGTCCCTCCGGCCACAGCCACACCAGCGCCGCCAGCGTGGCGACCGCCAGCGGCAGCAGAACGGTCAGCGTCGCCACGACGGCCCGCCGCGACGCGGGCGCGGCGGCGTCGTGCCCGCGCCCTCCATCATGCGCGTGACCATGCGCGTGACCATGCGCGTGACCATGCGCGTGACCATGCGCGTGATTGGCGCCCATCCCCGATCAGGCCTCCTCCTCCGGTCGGCGAGTGCGACAGTACTGCACCCCCGTGGGGCGGGTAGGCCATCGGCATGGCGACGCTGGTGGGGACCTCGGGATGGCAGTACGCGGACTGGCGCGGCGTGCTCTATCCCGAGGGGGTGCCGCAGCGGCTCTGGCTGGAGACGTACGCCGGGACGTTCGCCACGGTCGAGAGCAACAACGCGTTCTACAGGCTGCCGAAGCGTGAGACGTTCGCCGGCTGGAGCGAGCGGACCCCTGACGGGTTCGTGATGGCGGTCAAGGCCAGCCGTTACCTCACCCACATCAAGCGACTGGACGAGCCGGAGGAGCCCGTGGCCAGGCTGATGGCGGCGGCGGCGGGACTGGGCGGCTCGCTCGGCCCGATCCTGCTGCAGCTCCCGCCCACGCTCAAGGCCGACCACGGCAGGCTGGAGCGCTGCCTGAGCTGCTTCCCCGCCGGGGTCCGGCTGGCCGTGGAGTTCCGGCACGACTCCTGGTGGAGCGCCGAGACCAGGGAGATCCTGGAGGCCCGCCAGGCCGCGCTGTGCTGGGCCGACCGCCGCAACCGGCCGCAGAACCCGCTCTGGCGGACCGCGCCCTGGGGATACGTGCGACTGCACGAGGGCCGCGCCACTCCCGGCCCTTCGTACGGGGACGCGGCGCTGAGGACCTGGGCCGGGCGGGTGCGCGAGGCGGGCTGGCGCGACGCGTACGTGTACTTCAACAACGATCCCGGCGGCGCGGCGGTGCGGAACGCCGAGCGGTTCGCCACACTGATCTAGATGCGTACACGTCTGTACCGGGACGGCCGGATGGAGAAGGAGAACTTCCCTCCGGCCGAGATCTCCGGTCACCTGTCCGACCAGCGCAACGCGGTCTGGATCGACCTGTGCCGCCCGGCGCCCGGCGAGCTGGCGGCGCTCGGCGACGAGCTGGGCCTGCACGAGCTGGCCGTCGAGGACGTGCTCGGCGACCACCAGCGCCCCAAGATCGACGTCTACGACAACCATCTGTTCATCACCGTCTACGCGGTGCGCTTCGACGGCGGCCGGTTCGTCCCCGCCGAGATCGACCTCTTCGTCACCGAGACCGCTCTGATCACCGTCCGTTCCGACCCGGCGCTGGACCTGGACGAGGTGGTCCGGCGCTGGGACGGCGCGCCGCACCTGGCCTCGAACGGGGTGCTGTTCCTGCTGCACGGCCTGCTCGACTGGGTGGTCGACGGGCAGCTCGACCTCGTGCTGGACCTGGACGCGCGGGCCGAGGACCTGGAGGAGACGCTGTTCGAGGAGCGGCCCTCGGACGCCAAGCTGGTGCAGCGCAGGATGTACGAGCTGCGCAAGGTCGCCACCCGCTTCCGCAGGATCGCGATGCCGATGCGCGAGCTGGTCGGCACCCTGCTCCACCGCGACCGGGGCATCCTGCGCGACTCCGGCATGGCGCCCTACTACCAGGACGTGTACGACCACGTGCTGCGCACCGCCGAGCTGCTGGAGTCGCTGCGCGACCTGCTGGCCAACCTGCGCGAGACGCGCCTGGCCCAGCAGGGGTTCCGGCTCAACCAGATCATGAAGCGGCTCACCGGCTGGGCGGCCATCATCGCGGTGCCCACCGCCATCACCGGCTTCTACGGCCAGAACGTGCCCTTCCCCGGCTCCGGCGAGGCGTGGGGGTTCTGGGCGTCGCTGGTGCTGGTGGCCGTCACCTCGGTGACGCTGTACGCGGTGTTCAGGAAGAACGACTGGTTGTAGGGCGGCGGGCAGGGCTCGCCGCGGTCCTCCAGCGTCAGGCCGGCCCGCACCGTGACCTCGCGGGCCGTCTCAGGCCCGCCGTCGCGCGGGTACAGCGGCAGGCACCGCCCGCCGGCGATGAGCGTCCTGCGCCCGATCGGGGTGGCGATCAGCGGGAGTTCCCCGTACGAGGCGGGAGTGTCCAGGCGCAGCAGCCATGCCCCCTCAGGGGTGCGGGACCGCGTCCCCTCCAGCGCGTAATAGTCGAGCACGCCGCCGCCGGTCGAGACGACGGCCCGCATGGTGAGCCGGCCACCCTCGGCGGTGAACAGCTCCGCCGAGGGCGCCCGGTAGATCGAGTGGACGTACGCGAGCGCGAACGCGCCGGAAGGGGGCAGCACCAGCCCGTTGACGGCCGGGCGCCCGGCTCCGCAGCCGGAACCGAGCGCCAGCACCGCGACGAGGGAGAGGGCCAGCCTGATCAGCTCTTCTCCTGGAAGTAGCGGGCCGCGCCCGCGTGCAGGGTGACCGGCTGGACCTGCTGGGCGAGCTCCGGGTCCAGGTTCTCCGCCTCCGGATGCACCGCGATCAGCTCCTGCTTCTTCTCGAACAGCGTCCGGGTGATGTCGTAGGCGAGCTGCTCGTCCATGGAGTCGGGCACCAGCAGCACGTTGGCGATGCCGACCGTCCGCACCTTGCCGTCGAGCTTGTAGGCGTCCATGGCGATGTCGAGCCCGACGTACTGCTCGCCGTACTCGCGCTGCATCTCCGCCAGCACGTCGGAGGTGTCGAGGATCTTCATGTCGGGCTTGCTCGTGGCCAGGTCCACCACGCCCGCGGTGGGCAGGCCGCCGACCCAGAAGAAGGCGTCGACGGTGCCGTCCTTGACCGCCTGCACCGACTCGTTGATCGACAGCTGCTGCTTGCTGATGTCGGTGTCGGGGTTGAGCCCGGCCGCCTCCAGCATGCGCCTGGCCACCACCTGCGTGCCGGAGTTCGGCGGCCCGAGCGAGACCGTCTTGCCCTTCAGGTCGGCCACCTTGTCGGCCTTGACGCCGGGTGCGACCACCACGTGCGAGTAGTTGTCGTAGATCCTGGCCAGCGCCTTGACCGGTTGCTTCTCGGTGAAGGAGCCGGTGCCGTTCACCGCGTCGGCCGCCGTGTCGGTCTGGGAGAAGCCGATGTCGGCCTTGCCGGTGGCCAGCAGCTTGATGTTCTCGATCGAGGCCGAGGTGACCGAGGCGGTGGCCTGGGTGTTGGCGATGTTGGCCGACAGCTGCTTGGCCAGGCCGCCGCCGTAGACGTAGTAGACGCCGGTGGTGCCGCCGGTGGCGATCGACAGCCGGTTGCCCGAGCCGCCGCCCGAGCCGCCGCCGCAGCCCGCGATCAGGCCGGCCACGGCGAGCACCGCAAGTATCCGCTTCACGCTGGGACGCTCCTTCTTCGGATGAGGTGGACCGCCGCCGCGACGGCCAGCACCGACAGGCCCGCGACGATCGGGACGGGTTCGAGGAACAGCAGCAGCACCGCGGCCACCGCGGCCAGCAGCCGCTCGGGAGTGCCGGCCAGGCCGCCGGTGGCGACGGCCAGCGCGGCCACCGCGACGGCGGAGACCGCCGTCATCAGCAGCACCAGGCCGAACGGGCCCTGCCCGAGCAGCGCCTGGCCGTTCGGGGTGAGCACGAACGCGAACGGCACGAGGAAGGCCGGCAGCGTGTAGCGCCAGGTCATCATCATCGTCCTGTACGTGTTGCCGCCGGTGATGGCGGCGGCCGCGACCGCGGACAGCGCCGTCGGCGGGCTCACCTCGGACAGCACCGCGTAGTAGAAGATGAACATGTACGCCTCGGCCTGCGCTACTCCGAGGGACATCAGGGCCGGGGCGATGATCACCGCCGCGATGATGAAGCTGGCGGTCACCGGCACGGCCAGGCCGAGCAGCATGACGGCCAGGGCCGCCAGGACGGTGGTGAGGATCAGGTTGCCCGCGGCCAGGTCCACGATGATCGAGCTCAGGTTGAGGCCGAGCCCGGTCTGCGTGATGACGCCGACGATGATGCCCGCCGCCGCGCACACCGCGGTCACCGGGAGCACCTCCAGCGTGCCCTTGGCCAGGGCCTGGCCGACCCGTTTCGGGCCCATCCGGTGGGCCGGGTCCAGGAACGACAGGGCGAACGCGATCACGGTCGCGATCACCACCGCCTGGAACGCCGAGCGGTCCAGCGCCATCAGCACCACGATGAGCACGAGCGAGCTGAAGTGGTAGCCGAAGCGCAGCAGGAGCCTGCCGATCCCGGGCGCGTCCACCCGCACCGCCTGGGTCCTGAACCGGCGCGAGTCGATCTCGATGGCCAGGAAGATGCCCAGGTAGTAGAGGATCGTGGGGACGGTCGCGTAGATCAGCACCTGCAGGTAGCTGACGCGCATCACCTCGGCGATGATGAAGGCCGCCGCGCCGAGCGTGGGCGGCGACAGGATGGCGCCGATGCCGCCGGCGGCCAGGATGCCGCCGGCGGGTTCCCGCGGGTAGCCCGCGCGGCGCAGCACCGGCCAGGCCACGCTGCCCAGGCTCACGGTGGTCGCCACGCCCGAGCCGGACACGGTGCCCAGCAGGAAGCCCGCGGTGGTGACGGTGCGGCCGGGGGCGGAGCGGGACTTGCGGAAGGCGGCGAAGCTCAGGTCGATGAAGAACTTGCTGGCGCCGGAGAAATCGAGCACGGCGCCGTAAATGGTGAACAGGATGATGTAGGTCGCGGCCACCTGGAGGGGCACGCCGAAAAAGCCTTCGGTGCCCGTATAGAGCTGGGACACGATCTGGTCGAGATCGAAACCTCGGTGGCCGATCGTCCAGTCGATTGGCAAATATGACCCGAAATAGGCATATGCCAGAAAAATGGCGCAAATGATGGAGAGGACCGAGCCGACCGTGCGGCGCACCGCCTCAAGCAGGAGCAGCGTCAGCCCGAGGCCGGCGATCACGTCCAGCTCCGACAGCGCGGCCCCCGACCCGCGGTCGCGGAACGCCTCGATGTCCGCCAGCGGATACAGCAGCACCGCCAGCGACGCCAGCGCCAGCAGCCAGTCGACGACCGTCGGCCACTCGCCCTTCGCCCGGTCGGCCTCCTCCACCCCGACCGGCCTGCCCCCTTCGGCCGACGCTCCGCCCGCGTCCCCGAGTCCGCCCTGGGCCGACGCTCCGCCCGCCTCCCCGGTGACCTGCACCCCGGCGGCCCGCGCTTCGAGGACCGTCTCCACCGTCGGGGCGTCCGTCAGGGCCGGCCCACGCTCCGCGGTGAGCGTCCCGGTGTCCGGCGGGTCGCCGATGACCACCGTGTCCGCTGTGTCCGCGTTCCTGTGCGCCGGGAACTCGCGCAGCGTGGGCGCGTCCGGCAGCCCCGCCGGAGCGGAGACCTCCGGGAGGGTCGGGGCGTCGCCGAGGGCGAGTGCCCGGGCGTCCGGATGCGCCTGCGCCCCGGCGGGCGGGCCGTCAGGACGGGTGAGGCGCGAGAGGAGCCTGCGCAGCGGCGGCCCCAGCCTCGACCGGTAGCAGAGGAAGACCAGCGGCAGCGCCACCGCGAGGAAGGTCATCCGGTGCTGCAGCGCCTCCACCGGCCAGAACACGACGGCGATCGAGTAGGCCGACAGCAGCCCGCCGAGAACCCACACACCGGCCCGCAACGGGCCGGCGAGCCGCCGGGCGGGGCGTTCTTGTTCGCCGGCCGCGACCAGCGCGGCCTCGCGGTCGCTCAGTTCCGTCAAAACGGCTCCTCCCACGGGGGCGTTCGTGGGCAATTTACGAGCCGTTTATCGCGGAGGGAAGACTCCTTAACACTCCTTTGATGTACGGCGGCTCAAGAGGACCTTTGATGTACGGCGGCTCATGAGAATCGCGGGCGGCAACCGGCCGCCAATTCCGCCACCGGCACCGGCCCGGCCTGGCTCCCGTCCCGCAGCCGTACCGCCGCCCCGCCGTCGGCCGCCTCGCGCGGCCCGACCACGAGCTGGTACGGAACGAGCCGGTTGGCCCTGATGCGGGCGCCGAGGGTGCCCCTGGAGGGTTCGACCAGTTCGGCCCGCATCCCTTCCGCCACGCAGCGCCGTACCACGTCCCGGGCGGCGGGCAGCTCGGCGTCCGACAGCGGCAGCACCACCGCCTGCACCGGCGCCATCCAGGCCGGGAACGCGCCGCCGTGCACCTCGATCAGGTGCGCGACCAGCCGCTCCAGGCCGCCCACCACGCTGCGGTGCACCATCACCGGCCGGCCGCCGCCGTCGTCGCGCAGGTCGAAGCGCTCCGGCTGGAAGTAGTCCACCTGCACGGTCGACAGGGTCGACTCACGCCCCGCCGGGTCAGCGATCTGGATGTCGATCTTGGGGCCGTAGAAGGCGCCCTCGCCGCGCTCCTCGTCGAAGGCGCGCCCGCGCCGCACGAGCACCTCGCGCAGGATCGCCTCCGAGCGGTCCCACATCCGCGCGTCGTCGACGAACTTGGCGCCCTCGCCGCGCAGGGACAGCCGGTAGCGGGCCGCGCCGACGCCCAGCTGGGCGTGCGCCGCCTCGATCAGGTCGAGCGCGGCCGACACCTCGCCGGCCGCCTGCTCGGGCCGGCAGAACACGTGCCCGTCGTTGAGCTGGATGGCCCGTACCCGGCTCAGCCCGCCGAGCACGCCCGACAGCTCCGAGCGGTACATGCCGCCCAGCTCCGCCAGCCGCAGCGGCAGGTCACGGGCCCCGCGCTGACGGGAGCGGTAGACGAGCGCGTGGTGCGGGCACAGGCTCGGCCGCAGCACGAACTCCTCCCCGCCCACCCGCATCGGCGGGAACATGTCCTCGGCGTAGTGCGCCCAGTGCCCGGACCGCTCGTACAGCTCGCGCTTGCCGAGCACGGGCGAGTTGACGTGCTGATAGCCGGCGCGGCGCTCCAGCTCGTACACGTAGTCCTCGACGGCCTTGCGGACGGCGGCGCCCGCCGGCAGCCAGAAGGGCAGACCGGAGCCGATCAGCGGGTCGGTGTCGAAGACGCCCAGCTCACGGCCGAGCCTGCGGTGGTCGTTCATGATCGTCCTTTGCGTGGAAAGGGCGAACGACCGATCTCCCCGGGCATTCGCCCGGGAGCAGGAATCAGCGCGCCGGGACGAGGTCCGGCGTCGTCGTGACGAAAGCGCGCTGCATGGGTCCGACGATACAGCCTGACTTCGGAAACCGCCCGCGGAAAGATCTCGGTGGTATAAAGAACCGTGGCCGAGATCACCCTGAACGTCCGCCAGCTGACGGCGTTCGCCGAGGTCGGCTACCAGGTGGCCGCCGGAGCCGGTGGCCACGGCCCGCGCGGGGCCCACAGCGCCCACGGCGCGATGGCCGCGCTGCGCGAGCTGGTGCCGGTCGACGCCTACGAGTTCGTCGCCTACGACCCCGCCACCGGCCGCCACCGCAGCGTCGCCTCCGACGGCCATGGGCGTCTCGACGGCGACGCCGCCGAGGAGTACACCGCGCTGGAGGCCTACCGCAGGGCGGTCGCCACCCGACGGCCGGTGGCGATGCCGGAGCCGGGCACCGAGCGCTACTTCCGCCGCCACCTGGAGCCCTACGGGTGGCGGGCCGGGCTGACGGCGCCGCTGTTCCTGGCCGAGGGCCGCTACACGGGCCTGCTCCACCTGGCCACCCGGGGCGAGTTCCCCGCACAGACCGCTCCGCTGGTGACGGCCGTCAGCCCGATGCTGGCGCACGTCACCGACCTCACCCGGTGCGTGATCGACCCGGTGGGGCTGCCGCCCGGGTTCAGCGCGGTCGCCTTCGACCGGGCCGGCACCCTGCGCGAGGTGCCCGGACGGCCGGTCTCCGAAGCGCTGCGCGAGGAACGGGCGATGGCCGCGTACGCGCGCGCCTTCATCGACTCGCGCGAGCTCGGCCGCCACGGCCTCTGGCTCGACCGGCGCGGGCAGTGGCGCGAGACCCGGCTGCTGCGCGCCGGCGTCGGCTACCAGGGCTCGGTGCAGGGCGCGGTGGTGGCCGAGCGGCCCTGCTCGCTCCCGTACGAGCTGACCGGGCGCGAGATCGACGTGCTCACCCGGGTGGCGGCGGGCGACTCCAACCCGCAGATCGCCGCCGCGCTCGTGCTCAGCGTCCGCACCGTCACCACGCACCTGGAGCACATCTTCGCCAAGCTGGCCTGCGACAGCCGCACCCGGCTGACCACCAAGGCGCTGGCGGAGGGCCTGTGCCGGCTCGACGTCTGACCGGTCCCGCCCTCCACGCGCACGGGCGCCGCGACGCCGGCCGCCGGACCTCGGCCGATCCGTCACCTCGGTGATCAGGATCTCCGGGCTCGACCCCTCGGCCGGGTCATCGCAGACCCGACGCCACCTCGAGATGCCGTACGACCCGGAGGAGGCCGGTCGGGTGCGGGTGTCGCTCGATCTCGTTCACCCGGGCGCGGAGGCGGTCGCGCCGCGCGTCCGTGAGAACGCCCCCGAGGTCCAGGCACTCACTGACGCACTCGCTGATCTCCAGGAGCACCGGGTCCGCGGCGGGCGCCGGCCCCGGTGAGTGCCGGCGGCGCCACAGCCGCAACGCGTGCAGCGCGGCTTCGCGGGGGGCGCCGTACCAGTACCAGCGGACCTGAATGTTCGGATTCGCCTCCTCCGCACGCGGTGACCGCCGGCCTCGCTCCTTGGCCTCCCGCCGCCTCGTCGCGTACGCCTGGAGCTCGGCGTGCCAGGCGGCGCGGCTCGCCTCGACGAGATCCAGGGCGCGGAGCAGTGCGGCCTCGTCGCGCTGGAACCTCCCCGCCCGGGACTCGACGAAGCTCAGCGTCGCCTGGAAGCCGAGCGGCCGATACAGCTGCACGCAGGAGCGGAACGCCGACACCCGCCGTCGGAAGGGCAGGGCGGGGTCACGCGCCTTACGGGCGTAGGTGCCGAAGCTCATGGTGGAAGGCTAGGCGGCCGCACTCCGCCGGGCGTCGGCCTGCCGCGTCGAGGGTGCGCTGGTCTCGCCGGGACGCTTCCCGGCCCGCCTGGACCCGTTCGGCGGCCCAGCCGGCGGGGACCGTCACGAGCAGCAGCTCGAACCAGACCGTCGTCGTCCCGTCGCCCCGGGTGTAGCCCCAGCGGTGGCTGAGCGCCTCCAGCATCGGCAGCCCGCGCCCGCCCGTGGAGCGCGGGTCGGCGCCGCACGCGCACGGCGGGCCGTCCGAGCCCGCGTCCTCCACCGACACCAGCACCGTCGCCCCCTGGCCGGCGTCGCCGCTCGCGCGCAGCCGGACCGTGAACGTGCCGCCCGCGCCCGAGCGGGTGTGCAGGACCGCGTTGGTGGCCAGTTCGCTGGTCAGCAGCGCGCAGTCGTCGTGCAGCGGGTGGTCGCGGCCCAGCGTGTCCGTCACCAGGCTCCTCGCCCGCGCGACCGCCGCCGGGTCTCCGGGGAAGCGGACCTCGAGGTCCTGCTCGGGCTGCTGAACGTCCGGTCCTGCCACGCTGACCCCCAGTTTCGGCGACGTTGTTCGACGCGCGAACCCGCGCTCACGGGTTATCGCGAAAAGGTAGGAATCGCCTTTCCGCGCCTCGCCTGTCGGGAAGCCGCTCCGGACCTTGTACGCTGCGATCGACGAGTCGACTAGGAGGAGTGCCTGCGTGAGCAGCCTGGAGGCCGTCTGGGTGCAGCGGTACGACCACCCGGGGGCATCGGTCGTGACCGGCGTTTTCGACATCCTGCACGTGGGCCACGTGCGCTATCTCGGCGCGGTGGCGGCCCGCGGGCTGCCGCTGGTCGTCGGCGTCGAGGACGACCCGCGCGTACGGGCGTGGAAGGGCCCGTCGCGGCCGTTCAACCCGGCGGCGGAGCGGGCCGAGGTGCTGGCCGCGCTGCGCGCGGTGACCGGCGTGTTCATCGTCACCGGCCCGCCCGAGGCGCACGGGCCCGAGGACTACATCGACCTGCTGGCGCCGATGCGGCCGGGCGCGCTCGCCCACACCGCGGGCGACCCCCACGCGGGCGGCCGTCGCGCCGCCGCGGCGCTGCTGGGGGCCGACTGCTGGGAGATGGAGGCCATCCCCGACCGCTCCACCACCCGCATCGTCAACGCCGCCGGCAAGGGGTAGTGCGCCGTGCGGCGGGGCATGATCGCGTGACCTTCGTGGACATGACGGCCGATCGGCTCGCGCGCGGGGTCACCGACCTGCTGGCCCCGCAGGTGCTGGTGATCGCCATGCCGCCGGCCGTCGGCCTGCTCGCCCAGGGCTGGGCGGGGGCCGCGTGGGGGCTGGTGGCCTCGGCGCTGTGCGGCGGCGTGCCCGCGGCGGTGATCGCCGCCGGGGTGCGCTCAGGCCGCCTCGACTCCCACCACATCGTGGACCGCTCGCGCCGGCCGGGGCCGCTGCTCGCCGCCGTGGCCGGCGTGCTGGGCGCGCTGGTGCTGCTGGCCTGGCTGGGCGCGCCCCTGCTGCTGCTGGCCGTCGTGACCGCGATGCTCGCCGCGCTGGCGGTGGCCGTCCCGGTGACCCTCCGCTGGAAGATCTCCTTCCACGCCGCCGTGTGCGCCGGCACGGTCGTGGTGCTGGCGTACGTGCTGCCCGCCGCGCCGGTCCTGACGGCCGGGGCGGCGCTGGTGGCGCTGGTCTGCTGGGCCAGGGTCCGGCTGACGCATCACACCCCGGCCCAGGTGGCCGTGGGCGCGGCCGTGGGGGCGCTCGTCACGTGGGCGACGCTGACGGCCTTCGGCGTGGACTGACAGCGGAATAAGCTCCGCGCACGCCGGGGTTGCCGGGGTATGGACGCCGTGAGCCGTGGCCGGGTCCGCGTCGAGGGCTCGGCCAAGCGTGTCAGGACCTATCTGGGCGGGCATCCCGCCGCCGACACCACCCGCGCCCTGCTGGTGTGGGAGATCCCGTACTACCCGACGTACTACCTCCCGCTGGAGGACGTCATGGCCGAGCTCAGGCCTACGGGCGCGGTCGAGCGCTCGCCGAGCCGGGGCGACGGCCTGGTGCACACCGTGGCGGCGGGCGGCAAGGAGGCGGCCGGCGCCGCCCTCACCTTCCCGGACTCGCCGCTGGAGGCGATCAGGGGGCATGTCCGCTTCGCCTGGGACGCCATGGACGCCTGGTTCGAGGAGGACGAGCAGGTGTACGTGCACGCGCGCAGCCCGTACACCCGCGTCGACATCCTGCCCAGCTCCCGCCACGTCCGGGTCGAGGTGGGCAGCGTGACGGTGGCGGACTCGCGGCACGCCCGCATCCTGTTCGAGACCGGCCTGCCGCCCCGCTACTACCTGCCCAAGACGGACGTCCGGCTGGACCTGCTGGAGCACACCGGCACCGTGACCCGCTGCCCGTACAAGGGCACCGCCGAGTACTGGTCGGTCGACGGCGAGCCGGACCTGGCCTGGTCGTACCCCACTCCGCTGCCGGAGAGCGGGCGCGTCGCCGGCCTGATCGCCTTCTACGACGAGAAGGTCGACACCTACGTCGACGGGGTGCTCCAGGAGCGTCCGAAGACGCCGTTCGGTTGACAGGGCGCCGCCTTTCCACCACCCTTTCACTACTTAATTAGTGAAAGGGTGTTATGGTGGAGTTCCAGTTGGACCGCGGGTCCGGAGTGGCGACGTACCTCCAGCTCGTGCACCAGGTCAAGCAGGCGTTGCGGCTGGGCACGCTGCGTCCCGGCGACCAGCTGCCCACCGCGCGCGAGGTCGTCGAGAAGCTGGCGATCAACCCCAACACCGTGCTCAAGGCCTACCGCGAGCTGGAGCGCGAGGGGCTGGTGACGGGCCGGCCAGGCCTGGGCACGTTCGTGGAGCGCGGCGTGGGCGGGGCCGGCCTGGCCGAGCACGCGCGGCTGCGGCGCGGGCTGGCGGCCTGGGTGCGCGAGGCCAGGGACGCCGGGCTGGACCAGGAGGACCTGCGGGCGCTGTTCGCCGCCGTGCTGTCCGACGCCGATCGGGAGGGCGCCGCGTGAGCGCGCCGATCCTCGAGGTGACGGGGCTGGGCGTGCGGCGGCGGCGCCGCTGGGCGCTGCGCGACTGCTCGCTCGCCGTGCCCGCCGGCCGGGTCGCCGCGCTGGTCGGCCCCAACGGGGCCGGCAAGTCCACGCTCATGCTCGCCGCCGTCGGCCTGCTCGCCCCGGAGCAGGGGAGCGTCACGGTACGGGGAAGCGTCGCCTTCGTGGCCCAGGACAAGCCGCTGTACGAGTCGTTCACCGTCGCCGAGACGCTGGAGTTCGGGCGGCGGACGAACCCCCGGTGGGACGGCGAGGGCGCGCGGGACCGGCTGGACGCGCTGGGCGTCCCCCTGGGCGCCAGGGCGGGCCGGCTGTCCGGCGGGCAGCAGGCGCAGCTCGCCCTCACCCTGGCGCTGGCCAGGATGCCCGACCTGCTGGTGCTGGACGAGCCGCTGGCCAATCTCGACCCGCTGGCCCGGCATGACGTGATGCGCACGCTCATGGGCGAGGTGGCCGCGCGCGGGCTGACCGTGCTGCTGTCGTCGCACGTGGTCGCCGATCTGGAGGAGACCTGCGACTGGCTGGTCCTGCTCAACGGCGGCAGGCTGCAGGTCAGCGGCGGCATCGACGACCTGCTCGCCGGGCATCTCGTGCTTTCCGGCCCGGCCGGGGACGCTGATGGCCTGGACGCGGTCTCCGCCTCCGTGACCGGCAGGCACGCCACGCTGCTCGTCCGCGGCGAGCGCGCGCCGGACCTGCGCTGGAGCGCCCGCCGGCCGACCCTGGACGAGCTGGTCATGGGCTACCTGCGCAGCCCGGGGAGCTCGGCGCTGCCCGCTCCCGCGGCGGTGAAGCGATGATCTGGGTCACCTGGCGCCAGCACCGGGCGCAGCTCCTTGTCACCGCCGGCTTCCTCGTCGTGCTCGGAATGCTGCTGCTCAGCTCCGCGACCGAGGCCCGGAGCTTCGTGTCCCGCTACTCCCGTGACGGCTGCCCGCCGGGCTCCGACTTCTGCGGGTCGGTGGAGGTGGCGGTCGGGCTGGGGGAACGCTACGACGCCGTCTACACGCTGTTCGGCTGGATGCCGCTGGTGCTGCCCGCGCTGATCGGCGCGTTCTGGGGGGCGCCGCTGCTCGGCAGGGAGTACGAGCGCGGCACCCACCGGCTCGCCTGGACGCAGGGGATCCCGGTCGGGCGGTGGCTCGCGGTCAAGCTCGGCCTGCTGGGCGGCGCGGTGGTGGCCGGCGGGCTGCTGCTGTCGCTCATGGTCGGCCTGTGGCGGCCGGTGTTCCGTGAGGGGATCGACTCCGGGTTCGGCAACATCGGGATGTTCAACATGACCGGGGTGGCGCCCGCCGCGTGGTGGCTGTACGCGTTCGCGCTCGGCGCCTGCGCCGGGGCGCTGCTGCGGCGCACGCTCCCGGCGATGGCGCTGGTCGTCGCCGGGGTGGCGGCCACCATGGTCGCGCTGTTCGGGCTCAGCGACCACTACGCCGTGCCGGAGCGGGCCGTGCTCACGGACGCGGTCGTGCTCGACGACCCCGACGCCCGCCTCGTGGACGCCGGCTGGGTCGACCCGTCGGGGCGGGCCGTCGACGCCCCCACGGGATGCGAGCGCCCCTTCGACGGCAGGAGGACCGAGACGTGGCACGCCTGCCTGTTCGCCCAGGGCTACACCTACGCCGTCAGCTACCACCCGCCGGAGCGGTTCTGGCGCTTCCAGTGGACCGAGGCGGCCATCCTGACGGCCGCCTCCGCCCTGCTGATGGCCGGCACCGCGCGCCGCGTGCTGCGGCGCACGGCGTGAGGCCCGTCAGGTGAGCAGCCTCGTCAGGACCCGGGTGCCGAACTCCAGGCCCGCCACCGGCACCCGCTCGTCCTTGCCGTGGAACATGCCGAAGTAGTCCAGGTCCGGCCGCAGCATGAGCGGCGCGAACCCGTACCCCTCGATGCCGATCCTGGCGAACGACTTGGCGTCGGTGCCGCCGCTCATCACGTACGGCACCGGCCTGGCCAGCGGGTCCTCGGCGACCAGGGAGCCGGCCAGCTCGTCGAAGAACGACGACGGGTACGGGGCCGCCGGGGCGTCCTCCAGGTTGACGAACTCCCGGGTGATCTTGGGGCCGAGCAGCTCGTCGAGCGTCTCCAGGAACTCCTCCCGCTGCCCCGGCAGGTAGCGGCCGTCGACGTGGGCCTCGGCGGAGGAGGGGATCACGTTCACCTTGTAGCCCGCGTTCAGCATCGTCGGGTTGGCCGAGTTGCGGATCTGACCCTGGAACAGCTGTCCCAGCGGGCCGAGCCGGGCCGCCTCGGCGTCCAGCCGGTCCAGGTCCACCGGCTGCCCGGTGATCTCCCCCAGCCGCTGGATCAGCGCCGCGACGGACGGCGTGAGCCGGACCGGCCACTGGTGCGCGGCCACCCGCGACAGCGCGTGCGCCAGTGTGGCCACCGGGTTGTCGGCCGCGGGCTTGGAGCCGTGACCGGCCACGCCGTGCGCGGTCAGCTTCATCCAGGCGGTGCCGCGCTCGCCGACCGCCACCGGATAGACCCGGTGGCCGCCGGCGTCGACGCTGAAGCCGCCCGACTCGCTGATCGCCTGCGTCACCCCGTCGAACAGCTCCCGGTGCTCGGACACCGCGTGCCGCGAGCCGTAGTCGCCGGTCGCCTCCTCGTCGGCCAGGAACGCCAGCACCACGTCGCGCTTCGGCCGCTGCCCGCGCGCCCGCATGCCGAGCACGGTGGCCAGCGTCATCGCGCACGAGCCCTTCATGTCGACCGCGCCCCTGCCGTGGACGCAGCCGTCGGCGATCTCGCCGGAGAACGGGGGCAGCCGCCACTCGGCCGGGTCGGCGGGCACCACGTCCAGGTGGCCGTGGATGAGGAGCGCGTCAGGGGAGTCGCCGGCCATCCTCGCCACGACGGTCGTGCGCCGGGGCGCCGACTCGAACACCACCGGCTCCAATCCGGCGTCGGCCAGCAGCGTGGCGACGTACTCGGCGGCCGGGCGCTCACCCGGGCCCGGGTTGGTGGTGTCGAACCTGATCAGGTCCGAGCAGATCTCGGCGACGTCCTTCACTTTCCACCCTCCAGCTTCAGCGGCGCGACCTCGGGCGTCTCGAACCCGAACAGCTGCCCGTAGAAGGCCAGCTCGGCCTCCAGCGCCGCGACGATCGTCTCCTCCCTGCGCCAGCCGTGCTGCTCGCCGGGGAAGGTGAGCAGCGCCCACCGCTTGCCGTGCCGGTCCAGCTCGGCGACGAACCGCTCGGCCTGGCTCACGTCCACGATCGCGTCCTCCAGCCCGTGCAGCATCAGGCACGGGCCGGACGCCCGGTGCGCGTGCAGCAGCGGCGAGCGGTCGGTGTAGCGCTCACGGGTCTCGGGCAGCGGCCCGATCAGCCCGTCGAGGTAGCGCGACTCGAAGTCGTGCGTCTCGGCCGCCCAGCTCTCCGGGTCGGTGATCGCGTACTGCGCGACGCCGCCCGCGAACACGTCGCTGTGCACCAGCGCCGCCACCGTCGTCCAGCCGCCGGCGCTGCCGCCACGGATCGCGATCCTGGCCGCGTCGGCGCGGCCCAGCTCCACCAGCCCGCGCGCCACCTTCGCGCAGTCCTCCACGTCGACCACGCCCCACTGGTGGCGCAGCCGCTCCCGGTAGGCCCGCCCGTACCCGGCCGAGCCGCCGTAGTTGACCTCGGCCACGCCCAGCCCCCGGCTGGTGAAGTAGGCGATCTCCAGATCCAGCATGAGCGGGCTGCTCCCGGTCGGCCCGCCGTGCACGAAGATCACGTACGGGGCGGGGCCGCGCACCCCGAGCGGCGGGTACACGTGCGCGTGCACCCCCTCGACCGTCATCGCCTCCGGCTCGGGCAGCAGCGCCCGGTCCGGCAGCGGCCTGGGCGCCGAGACGGTCTCGCGCTCGCCGCTGCCCAGGTCGATCAACGCCACCTCCAGGGGCGTGTGCGGGGTCGCCCGCACCGCCGCGGCCTTGCCGCCGGCCGCAGACACGGTCGAGCCCCAGTGGGTGGCCTCGCCGCCGATCTCGCGCAGCTCGCCGGTGGCGGGGTCGAGCAGGCCCAGCCGCCGCCGGTCGGCCGTCCCGTACACCAGCACCAGGCGGTCGCCGGCGAGCGCCATCCAGGTCAGGCCCGGCTTCCACGGCGCGTTGCCGAACTCCAGCTCCATCGGCGTGAGGTTGCGGCCCCGGACGCCGTCGCGGCCGATCTCGTGCACGTTCCACCAGCCGGTCGGGTCGGTGACCGCGTAGAGCGTGTCGTCGTCGCGCCACTCGGCCTGCACGACCGACTCGCGCGGGCCGCCCGCCACCACCGTGTACGGACCGGCGACGCCGTCCGCGCCGAGCGGGGCGACGCAGAGCTCGGTGCCGTCCCACGGCATGTTCGGATGGTCCCAGCCGATCCAGGAGACGTGCCCGCCGCCGGGGGACAGGCGCGGGTTCATCAGGAAGCGCTGCGCCTTGGCGATCACCCGGACGCCGTCGCCGGACAGCGGGACGGCCACCAGGTCGCGCACGTCCTCGATCTCCCGCACCGCCCACACCTCGTCCCTGCCCGGCGGCAGGAACAGGTCGGCGTAGCGGGCCGGCCCCGGCGGCGTCAGCGGCACCGGGCCGGCGCCGCCGACCCGGTAGACGCGCTGGTCGGCCCAGTTCGTGAACACCAGGCCGCCGCCGGGCAGCGGCCGCCACGACCGGCCCCCGTACTCGACCACCCGGTTGCGCGCGTTCCAGCCCTCGGGCAGCGCGTCCTCGCGCTCACCGCCGGGCAGCCGCCGCACCACGCACCGCCGGCCGCCCTCGTGCGGGCGCGGCTCGTCCCACCACACCTCGACGCCCGCGGGCGTGGACACGGCCTCGACCCACTGCGGGCCGCCGTCGGCGCGGGCCACCTCAATCGCTCGGATACTCATCTCTCACCAATTGCCATCAGACTCGGGCAGGGACATCTCAGGGGGATGCAGGACGTACGCGATGCCGCCGCTCCCGGAGCTCCGCAGCCACACGTGCTCGAACGCCCCGCGCGGATACACCCGGCGCACCCGGCCGTCGGGCACGGCGGGGTCGTTGACCCGCACGTCGCCCCCGGCGGTGAAGCCGGTCACCACGATGAGGTTCCCGCTCGTGGAGTAGCCGGCTCCGGGCAGCTCCCGCTCCTTGAACGACAGCGACACCACGACCGGGATCCCGGCACGGGCGAACCGCTCCAGCTCCGCCGCCGACCTCAACCGGGTCACGAACCCGCGCAGCCCGTACGAGCCCGCGTAGGCGACGTTGAACGGCCAGTTGCCGGTGCCCAGGTAGCCGCTGTCGTAGGTGCCGCGCGCGGCGTGGTCGACGGCCGGCTGCGGGCAGCCCGCTCCCGCCCGGTCCAGGTCGTCCGGCCCGCGGCCCCAGTAGGCCAGCACCATGGCCGTCGCCGCGGGGCCGCACCAGTTGGCGCCGCCGCCGTCGTACTCGGGATGGTGGCCGGCGTGCGCGTGCTGCCAGTGTTCCGGCACCTCCAGCCGCACCGGCCCGGCGCCGGACGGCCGCGAGCCCCCGGGCGGGCGCGCGGGCAGCGCCGACGCCATCACCGCGAGCCCTTCGACGCGGGCGCCCGCCCCGCACGCCCGCACCCGCACCCGGTAGGCCGACAGGGGCCGCCGGGCCACGAACGTGTCGACCGCCACGTCGCCGTCCTCGTCACCCTGACCGGCGACCGACGTGCGCGGCCCGCCCCGCTCCGACCAGCGGCCCATCACGTACCACCGGGTGCGGCGGCCCTCGGCGGTGACCGCCTGCAGCTCGACCTCGATCCAGGAGCCCGGCGGAGTGCGCGCGGTCCACGACGGCACGAGCTGCGTCGCGGGGAAGCCGATCAGGTGCTCGTCACTGATCCAGCCGTCACCGGCGATCGGGGGCACGGTGAAGCGGGTGAGGGCGACGCGGGCCCGGTCGACGGTGAGCACCGGCCCCATTCTGGAGCCGCGCCGCAGGTCACGCATCGGAGGTTTTACGTACTGCCCGTTTGTCGGTGACGATCTCTATCGTCCGGGCCATGACTCAAGCAGTGCAGGCGTACGCCTACGCCGGGCCCTCCGCCCTCGCCGACGGCCGGCTCGGCCTGTCCACCTCCGGCGGCACGGCGCTGTCCGGGCCCCACACGCACCCCAGGTTCTTCAGCGGCCTGCTCACCCAGGCCGCCCCGGCCGCGGCGGGCCTGCTGGCGGTCGCCGACGTGGCGATGGCCCGCTACCACCAGCCGCGCCCCGGCTGGACCCGCGACCCGGTGGTGACCTGCGACGGCGACCGGCTCAGGTTCGAGTCGTTCTCCGCCTGCGGCGGCGTCTACGCCCGGCTCGACGTGACCGCGCTCGACGGCGAGGTGCTCGACCGCGGCACCACCAACGTCGACGTCAACGGCCCCCTGCGCGAGTCGCTGCGCCGGGTCGGCGGCCGTGACCCGCTCCACCTGGGCGTCGGCCCCGACGAGCTGACCGTCACCACGCTCGACGGGGCCGTGGTGGAGAAGAAGGTGCCGCTGCCCACCCGCTGGCTGCGCGGCTTCGCCGAGGTGCAGGTGATCGCCGCCGGGTTCGACCTGCGGGCCGAGCTGAACGGGCCGCAGGCGGTGCGCTTCCTGCGCTCGCTGCCCCGCGGCGCCCGCGGCACCGTCTGGGCCGTGCCCGCCGGCCGGGAGCTGCGCCTGGCCGCCGGTCCCGGCCGCGGCGCCGTCTGCCTGTCCGGGCCGGGGCGGATCGCCACGCTCATGCCGCTGCTCAGGTTCGCCAGGGCGCTGCGCGTGTACGGCCCGGCGGGCGACGCCGGCCAGGCCGCCGCGTGGGAGCTGGAGCTGCCCGGGATGCGCTACACGCTGGCGGTCTCGCCGGAGCCGTGGCGCGGCTTCTCCGGCGAGGGCCAGGTGCTGGAGGACCTCGCCACCGAGGAGGCCGCCGCCGACGCCGACCTGATCGGCGTGCTGCTGAACTTCGAGCCCGCCGTGGAGGTCGGGCTGCTCGCCGACCGCTCCGGCCTGACGCCCGCCCGGGTGCGCGCCGCGCTCACCCAGCTCGGCACCGCCGGCCGGGTCGGGTACGACCTGCACGAGGCGTCCCACTTCCACCGCGAGCTCCCGTACGACCGCGACCAGGTGGCGCAGCTCAACCCGCGCCTGACGGCGGCCCGCGCCCTGGTGGAGTCGGGGGCCGTCCGCCTGGACGGCGACCTGGCGGAGGTCACCACGACGGGCGGCCTGCGCCAGGTGCGGATCGAGGCGGGGTCGTGCACCTGCCCGTGGTGGTTCGACCACCGCGGCTCCCGGGGCCCGTGCAAACACGTGCTGGCCGCCAGGATCGCGGCCCGCGCCCTCGTGGAGACCCCGGTGTGAGGGTCAGAGATACAGGCCCGTGCTCTCGTCGGAGGGGGCGGCGGTGAAGACGCGGCCCGAGCGCAGCGCGTACAGCTGGGCGAGGGTCGCGCCGGACGGGCCGACGCCTTCGGAGGAGCCCAGCCACGCGACCGCCTCCTGCCGCGACAGCGGGCCGACCTCCAGCTGCGCCAGGCAGCGGCCGGGACGCACCACGGCGGGATGCAGCCGGGTCAGGTCCTCGTTGGTGGTGATCGCCACCAGCACGTCACGGCCCTGGCCGAGCAGGCCGTCGGTCAGGTTGAGCAGCCGCGACAAGCCCTGCCCCGCCTGCGACTTGGCCGCCGCGCCGATCAGCTCGTCGCAGTCCTCCAGGACGAGCAGCCGCCAGCGCTGCTTGTCGTCCTCGTCGTTGTCGTAGCCGACGGCCACCTCCATCAGGTAGCCGGGCTCGTCGAACAGCCGCTCGGGGTCGAGCACGCAGTCGACCTGACACCAGTCCTGCCACTGCTTGGCCAGCGTGCGCAGCAGCGTCGTCTTGCCGGTGCCCGGAGGGCCGTGCAGCAGCAGGAGACGGCCGCTGACGTCGCCGGGCCTGACCCGCATCAGGTCGCCGAGCGGGCCGCGCACCCGCTCGGCGTAGTTGCCGCTGATCTGGTCCCACGGCTGCGCGGTGATCGGCTTCTCCGACCGGTTGCCGCCGTGGGTGCCACGCCACCAGAACCCCATCTCCACGTGGTCGGTCTCGGGCGCGGGCTCCTCCGCGCCGGCCACGCTCTCCTTGAGCACCGAGCGCGCCAGCTCCTCGCTGGTCGCGCTCACGCTCAGCGTGGCCGAGCGGTTGCGGTGCTTGACCACCCGCAACGTCCAGCCGTCGCCGCAGATCAGGCGGGACTCCATGCCGTCCTCGACCACGGCGGTGCGCACCACGCGGCCCTCGGCGGGCCGCAGTGGCGCGTCGGGGCGGACCCGCTCCAGGTTGGCCACCCGCGACCACGGCTGGTGCCCCGTCGCGAAGGGCGACAGGGCCAGCGCGTCGATCACGTCGACGGCGGAGTCGGAGTCGTCGAGCCAGACGTTCATGGGGAGCTCGGCGTCTTCCTGACTGGGGAACGGCACCTCCCTGATGACAGACATGAGGTCTATGATCACATCCCCGGAGGTGCGTGTCGAAGACTTTAGCCGGGCCGCCCGGTCAGCGCTGCCAGACCCGCACGTGGTCGACGACGAAGTCGGCCGGCAGGGTGGTCGTGGCGTCGGGATCGCCCAGCCAGCCGCCGATCTGGAAGTTCAGCCGCAGGTGGAACTTGCGCTTGTAGGTGGCGTCCGCGCCGAAGGTCTCCTCCAGCCACGACGTGGTGTCACCGTCGCGGCGCCAGATCTCCCGGCCGTCGACGTACCAGCGGATCACGCCCGGCTCCCACTCGGTGGTGTAGGTGTGGAAGCCGTCGCCGGGGTGACCGGAGAGGAAGGTGTAGCGGAAGTCGTTCTTGGTCGGCTTGTAGTCGCGGAAGATGGCCGCCGTCGCCGCCTTGTAGTAGGCGGAGCCTCCGGGGAGCTCGGTGACGTCGATCTCGCCGTTGCCGCCGTCGTCGGGCCGCATCCAGAAGGCGGGCCACAGGCCCCGCGAGTTCGCGGGCCCGTTGGGCGACTTGATCCGGGCCTCGAAGCGGCCGTAGGTGAACGACGCCTTGGTCCTGGTGTCGAGGTAGCCGGTGGTGTAGGACCGGGTGCCGCCGCCGCAGGTGTAGTTCTCCTTGTGCGCCCGGATGGTCAGCGCGCCGTCCTTGACGAAGACGTTCTTCGCGCGGCTGGTGATGCAGGCGCGGTCGTAGTCCACGCAGGAGTCGCGGGCGTTCCACTTGGCCGTGTTCAGCGCGGTGCCGTCGAACTCGTCGGACCACACGAGCCGCCAGCCGGGGGACGGGCTGGGGGAAGGGCTGGGCGAGGGGCTGGGGGACGGGCTCGCCGTGGGCGCGGTGTAGGAGATCACCAGCCGCGGCCGCGCGGTGGCGGTGGAGTTCTCGCCGGAGGCCCAGTAGGTCCTCGTGTTGCGGGTCGACTGGCGGACGGCGAACGTCGCCCACAAGCCGAATGCCGAGACCGAGTGGATCTTCGCCGGATCCGGTCCCGCGCCGGGGCTGCGCTAGCGTTCGACGCGTGAGGACCATCGACTGGGTCGACGGCGCCATCGAGCTCATCGACCAGACCCGGCTGCCCGACGCCTGCGTGACCCTGCGCGTCCACACCGTGGACGAGCTGATCGGCGCGATCCGCAGGCTCGCGGTGCGGGGCGCCCCCGCGCTCGGCGTGGCCGGGGCGCTCGGCGTGGTGCTGGCCCGCGGCGACAGGGAG
The DNA here is from genome assembly GCF_050936535.1 of Nonomuraea sp. CA-218870. Classification (NCBI taxonomy): domain Bacteria; kingdom Bacillati; phylum Actinomycetota; class Actinomycetes; order Streptosporangiales; family Streptosporangiaceae; genus Nonomuraea; species Nonomuraea sp. CA-218870. The sequence continues at coordinate 3,651,615 of NZ_JBNJMN010000001.1, forward strand.
GCCGTCGCGCGGTTGCGCGCCGCCAGGCCCACCGCCGTCAACCTGGCCTGGGGCGTCGACCGGGCCGCCGCCCGCATCGAGGAGGGCCCCGAGGCGGTGCTGGAGACGGCGCTGCGGATCAGGGACGACGACATCGCGGCCTGTCACGCCATGGGCGAGCGCGGGGCCGACCTGCTCCAGGGCGACCGGCTGCGCATCATGACCGTGTGCAACACCGGCGGCCTGGCCTGCGTCGAGCGGGGCACCGCGCTCGGCGTCGCGCAGACCCTGCACGAGCGCGGCCGGCTCGCCGAGGTGCTCGCCCTGGAGACCCGTCCGCTGCTGCAGGGCGCCCGGCTCACGGCCTGGGAGCTGGGCAGGATGGGCGCGCCGCACCGCCTGGTCACCGACGGCGCCGGGCCCTACCTGCTGGCCAGGGGAGGCGTCGACGCGGTGCTCATCGGCGCCGACCGGATCGCCGCCAACGGCGACACCGCCAACAAGATCGGCTCGTACGCGCTCGCCCTCGGCGCGGCGCGGGCCGGGGTGCCGTTCATCGTCGTCGCCCCCGAGAGCACGATCGACCCGGCCACCCCGTCGGGCGAGCACATCGAGATCGAGGACCGGGGCGCCGACGAGATCGTGGCGTTCCGCGGCGCCCGGGTGGCCCCCGAAGGCACGGACGCGATCAATCCCGCCTTCGACGTGACCCCACATGACCTGATCACGGCGATAGTGACAGAAGCGCGAGTGATCCACCCATAGGTAAATTCAGGCGAAAGATCTCACCTGTGCGGAGGTCACGCCCTACGCTCGGTGCTCAAGCTGATGCAACCCGGGAGTGCAGGCATGGCCATCGAACTGATCAGCAGGAAGGCGTGGGGCGCCCGATCGCCGCGGGGGAGCTACACGCGGCTCGACTCCACCAGGGGCGTGAAGGTCCACTACACGGGCGGCCGGGTCGATCCCCGGATCGTGGACGAGCATGACCGCTGCGCCGCGCTGGTCCGGTCGATCCAGAACTCCCACATGGACGGGAACGGGTGGATGGACATCGGCTACTCGTTCGTCGCCTGTCCGCACCAGCGGGTGTTCGAAGGCCGGGGGCTGAACCGCCTGCCCGCCGCCAACGGCGCGGGGCTGAACCAGGGCCACTACGCGGTGCTCGGCCTGGTGGGCAACTCGGGGCTGGTGCAGCCGCCCGACGGGATGCTGCACGCGATCCTGGACGCCGTCGACCACGTCCGGCAGAACGGCCGGGCGGGCAAGGAGATCAAGGGGCACCGCGACGGCTACGCCACCGACTGCCCCGGCGAGCCGCTCTACGGGTGGGTGCGCAGGGGCGCGCCCCGGCCGGGGCAGGGCGACGGCCCCGGCGAGCCCGAGCCGCCCGGCGCGCCGCCGTTCCCCGGCCGCCTGCTCAGCTATCCGCCGGTGACGCGCGGTGACGACGTGCGCACCTGGCAGGCCGGGATGGCCGAACGGGGCTGGGAGATCGACGTCGACGGCGCGTACGGGCCGGACTCACGCGAGGTGTGCCGGGCCTTCCAGCGCCAGCAGGGGGTAGACGACGACGGCGTCGTCGGTCCCGTCACCTGGCGGCTCACCTGGGAAGCTCTTGTGACGTAAAACTCCGCCCACCCGTGTTACCTCGCAAATCGGCGTATGCGTACTATCCGACCATGGAACTGGCTGCGGGGTTTCCTTCCACCTCGCGCGACGACTGGCGGGCGTTGGCCATAGCGGTGCTGCGCAAGTCCGGCGTCGACGCGCAGACGCCCGAAGAGGCGCTGTCCCATTCGACCTATGACGGGCTGGCCGTCGCACCGCTCTACGACGCCGCCGACCTGCCCGCCTCGGCCCCGTTCGACCGGGGCGCGCGGCCCGGCGGAGGCTGGGACGTCAGGCAGCGGCACGCGCTGCCCGACCCCGAGGCGGTGATGGCCGACCTGGAGAACGGGGTCAGCTCCCTCTGGCTCGTCGTCGGCGACGGCGCGATCCCGGTGTCCGAGCTGCCCCGGGTGCTGAAGGGCGTCCTCCTCGACCTGGCGCCGGTCGTCCTGGAAGCGGGCGAGCGGACCGGCGAGGCCGCCGAGGCCCTGCTCGCGCTGGCCGGTGACACCCCGCTGCGGGGCAACCTGGGCGCCTCGCCGCTCAGCCCGGACGCTCCCGCGCTGGCGGCCGCGTGCGCCGCCGGGCGCCCCGGGCTGCGGGCCGTGATGGTGGACGCGACCCCGTACCACGACGCGGGCGGCGGCGACGCCGAGGAGCTCGGCTGCTCGCTCGCCCTCGCGGTGGCCGGGCTGCGCGCGCTCACCGCCGCCGGCCTCACCGTCCAGCAGGCGTGCGACCAGATCGAGTTCCGCTACGCCGCCACCGACGACCAGTTCGCCACCATCGCCAAGCTGCGGGCGGCCAGGCGGCTGTGGGACCGGGTGACGGAGGTGACCGGCGCCTCCGGGCCGCAGCGCCAGCACGCGGTGACCAGCTCGGCCATGATGACCGCCCGCGACCCGTGGGTGAACATGCTCCGCACCACCGTCGCCTGCTTCGCCGCCGGCGTCGGCGGCGCCGACGCGGTGACGGTGCAGCCGTTCGACGCGGTGGTCCGGCGGCCGGACGCGTTCTCCCGGCGCATCGCCCGCAACACGCAGTCGCTGTTGCTGGAGGAGGCCGGCGTCGGACGGGTGATCGACCCGTCGGGCGGATCCTGGTACGTCGAGCGCCGCACCGAGGAGCTGGCCGAGCGGGCCTGGGCCTGGTTCCAGGAGATCGAGGCGGCCGGCGGCGTCGAGGCCGCCGCCGGGCTGGTGGCCGGCCGCGTCGCCGCCACCCGGGAGCGCCGCGCCGCCGACCTCGCGCACCGCCGCCTCCCGATCACCGGCGTCAGCGAGTTTCCCGATCCGGACGAGAAGCCGCTCAACGGAGCCGGCGGCGGTGGACCGTTCCTGGCCTCCCACTCGCCCGCCGCCCTCGCCGCCGGGCTGCCGAAGTTCCGGTACGCGCAGGAGTTCGAGGAACTGCGTGACCTGGCCGACGCGCAGCCCGAGCGGCCCAAGGTGTTCCTGGCCACGATCGGGCCGGTCGCCGTGCACACCCCGCGGGCCGCGTTCGCCGCCAACCTCTTCCGCGCCGGCGGCCTGGCCACCGAGACCGCGGGCCCCGGCGCCGACCCCGAGCAGATCGCCACCGCCTTCGCCGTCAGCGGCGCCACCGTCGCCTGCCTGTGTTCCAGCGACAAGCTCTACGGTCAGCACGCCGAGGCGGTCGCCGCGGCGCTCAGGCGGGCCGGCGCGCGCACGGTCTGGCTGGCGGGCAAGGGCGACTACGCCGGCGTCGACGGCCGCGTCCACGCCGGGTGCGACGCGCTGGGCGTCCTGCGCACGACCTTCCGCGACCTGGAGGTGACCCGATGATCCCCGACTTCTCGACCGTCCCGCTCACGGCCCGCTCGTCCGGGAGCGACGGCCCGGGGCCGGACGCGCCCGCCTGGGAGACGCCGGAAGGGATCGCGGTCAAGCCGCTCTACACGGGCCGCGACCTGGAAGGGCTCGACTTCCTGGGCACCTATCCGGGCGCCGCGCCCTACCTGCGCGGGCCGTACCCGACCATGTACGTCAACCAGCCGTGGACCATCCGTCAGTACGCGGGCTTCTCCACGGCCGAGGACTCCAACGCCTTCTACCGCCGCAACCTGGCCGCCGGGCAGAAGGGCCTGTCGGTGGCCTTCGACCTGGCCACCCACCGGGGCTACGACTCCGACCACCCGCGCGTGGCCGGCGACGTCGGCATGGCCGGGGTGGCGATCGACTCCATCTACGACATGCGCCAGCTCTTCGACGGCATCCCGCTGGACCGCATGTCGGTGTCCATGACCATGAACGGCGCCGTGCTGCCGATCCTGGCGCTCTACATCGTGGCGGCCGAGGAGCAGGGGGTGGAGCCTGAGCAGCTGGCCGGCACCATCCAGAACGACATCCTCAAGGAGTTCATGGTACGGAACACCTATATCTATCCGCCGGCGCCGTCCATGCGGATCATCTCCGACATCTTCGCGTACACCAGCGAGAAGATGCCGAAGTTCAACTCCATCAGCATCTCCGGCTACCACATCCAGGAGGCCGGGGCCACCTGCGACCTGGAGCTCGCCTACACCCTGGCCGACGGGGTCGAGTACCTCCGGGCCGGGGTCGCCGCCGGGATGGACGTGGACCGGTTCGCGCCTCGGCTGTCGTTCTTCTGGTGCATCGGCATGAACTTCTTCATGGAGGTCGCCAAGCTGCGGGCCGCCCGGCTGCTGTGGGCCAAGCTGGTCGACGGGTTCGGGGCGAAGAACCCGAAGTCGCTCAGCCTGCGCACGCACTCGCAGACCTCCGGCTGGTCGCTGACCGCGCAGGACGTGTTCAACAACGTCGCGCGCACCTGCGTCGAGGCCATGGCCGCCACCCAGGGACACACCCAGTCGCTGCACACCAACGCCCTGGACGAGGCGCTCGCGCTGCCCACCGACTTCTCCGCCAGGATCGCCCGCAACACCCAGATCCTGCTCCAGCAGGAGTCGGGCACCACGCAGGTGATCGACCCGTGGGGCGGCTCCTACTACGTCGAGCGGCTCACCCACGACCTGGCCGAGCGCGCCTGGGAGCACATCCAGGAGGTGGAGGCCGCCGGCGGCATGGCCAAGGCCATCGAGGCGGGGCTGCCCAAGCTCCGCATCGAGGAGGCCGCGGCCCGCACCCAGGCCCGCATCGACTCCGGCCGTCAGCCGGTGATCGGCGTCAACACGTACCGGCCCGAGGCGGACGAGCCGATCGAGGTGCTGAAGGTCGACAACAGCTCGGTCCGCGCGCAGCAGCTGGAGAAGCTGCGCAGGCTGCGCGCCGAGCGGGACGAGGACGCGGTCCGGCGGGCGCTCGACGCGCTCACCCACGCCGCCGCCAACCCGGCTCCTGGGCTCGACGCCAACCTGCTCAAGCTCTCCGTGGACGCCGCCCGCGCGAAGGCCACCGTGGGCGAGATCTCCGCGGCCCTGGAGCAGGTGTTCGGCCGGCACGCCGAGCAGGTCCGTACCATTTCCGGTGTGTACCGTGACGAGGCCGGCCCGGCCGCCGACATCGAGCGCGCCCGCGAGGCGTGCGCCGCGTTCGAGCGCGCCGAGGGCCGCCGGCCGCGCATCCTGGTCGCCAAGATGGGCCAGGACGGGCATGACCGCGGCCAGAAGGTGATCGCCACCGCCTTCGCCGACCTGGGCTTCGACGTCGACGTCGGCCCGCTGTTCCAGACGCCGGAGGAGGTGGCCAGGCAGGCGGTCGAGGCCGACGTGCACATCGTCGGCGTCTCCACGCTCGCCGCCGGTCACCTCACCCTGGTGCCCGCGCTGAAGAAGGCGCTGGCCGACCTCGGCGCCGAGGACGTCATGATCGTGGCGGGCGGCGTCATCCCGCCGGACGACTTCGCCGAGCTGCGCGCCGCCGGCGCCGCCGCGATCTTCCCGCCCGGCACGGTGATCGCCACCGCCGCCCTGGAGCTGCTGGAGGACCTGCGCGGGCGGTCGTAGGACTCCCGCACGGGTGAGCCGCCCCGGCGCCGGGGCGGCCCCCCTCCTGCTCGCGCCGGGGGAGGGGGTACGGGATCGCCGTGAAGAGGCGCGGCCGGACGCGCGAAGGAAGGGATGGGGCGTGCGCTCGCTGGAGGACTACGTACGAGGCGTCAAGGCGGGGGCCCGGGCCTGGGTCGCCCGCGCCATCACGCTCGTGGAGTCCACCAGGCAGGACCACATGGCGATGGCGCAGGAGCTCCTCGTCGAGCTGACCCCGCTGACCGGGAACGCGCGGCGGGTGGGGATCTCCGGAGTGCCCGGGGTGGGCAAGTCGACGTTCATCGACGGGCTCGGCACGATGCTGACCGGGCAGGGCCACCAGGTGGCGGTGCTGGCCGTGGACCCGTCCTCCACCAGGACCGGCGGCAGCATCCTGGGTGACAAGACCCGGATGTCGCGGCTGTCCGTCGACCCGGCCGCGTTCATCAGGCCCTCGCCCACGTCCGGCACGCTCGGCGGCGTCGCCAAGGCCACCAGGGAGGCGATGGTCGTGGTGGAGGCGGCCGGGTTCGACGTGGTGCTGGTGGAGACCGTCGGCGTCGGGCAGTCGGAGACCGCGGTCGCCGACATGGTCGACACGTTCCTGCTGCTCACGCTCGCCCGTACCGGGGACCAGCTGCAGGGCATCAAGAAGGGCGTGCTGGAGCTGGCGGACGTCATCGCGGTGAACAAGGCCGACGGCGAGCACGCCCTGGCGGCGCGCAAGGCGGCGCGGGAGCTGGCCGGGGCGCTGCGCATGCTCCGCTCCGACACCACGCCGCCGCCCGTGCTGACCTGCAGCGGGCTCACCGGCGACGGGCTGGAGGAGCTGTGGCGGCAGGTCCTGGCCCACCAGGAAGGGCTGGACCTGGCGGCCAAGCGCCGCCGCCAGCAGGTGGGCTGGACCTGGTCGATGGTGCGCGACCGGCTGCTGGCCGAGCTGCGCGACGACCCGCGGGTGTCGGAGATCCGCGACGGCGTCGAGCGCGAGGTGCTCGCCGGGACGCTCACCCCGGCGCTCGCCGCCGACCGCCTGCTGGCCGCCTTCGAACGCCCCTGACGGGGGATTCGCGAAGGCGGCCGCGGCGGGTCCTACGCGTCGTAGAAGGAGTCGAGGGTCTCGCCGTAGCGCTCCTCGACGGCCTTGCGCTTGACCTTCAGGCTGGGCGTCAGCTCGCCGGTCTCGACCGTGAAGTCCTGCGACAGGATCGCGAACTTCTTGATCGTGGCGTAGCTGGCCTGGTCGGCGTTCACCTGGTCGATCGCCTTCTGGACCTCCTCGCGCATCCGCGGGTGCCCGCGCAGCTCCTCCGGGTCCACCGGCAGGCCCTCGGCCTCGGCCCAGGGCCTGGCCACGTCCATGTCGAGCGTCACCAGCGCCGAGCAGTAGTTGCGGCGGTCGCCGTGCACGAACACGTGGGACAGGAACGGGCAGGCGGCCTTGATCCGGCCTTCGAGGTGGGTCGGGGCGACGTACTTGCCGCCGGAGGTCTTGATCAGTTCCTTCTTGCGGTCGGTGATGACCAGGCGGCCCTCGTCGTCGAGCTCGCCGATGTCGCCGGTGTGCAGCCAGCCGTCCCGCAGCGCCTCGGCCGTCTCCTCCGGCAGGCCGTGGTAGCCGCGCATGATGCCGCGCCCGCCGATGAGGATCTCGCCGTCCTCGGCGATCCGCACCTGCGTGCCGGGCAGCGGCCGGCCCACCGAGCCGAACCGCACGCTGTCCGGGCGGTTGAGGAAGCTGCCCGCCGAGGACTCGGTGAGCCCGTAGCCCTCCAGGATCGTCAGCCCGGCCGCGTCGAAGAACTCGGCGATGTCCTGCGACAGCGGCGCGGCCCCGGAGATGAAGTAGCGGATCCGGCCGCCGAAGCGGGCGCGGAGCTTGCTGAACACCAGCCGGTCGGCGATCGCGTACTCGATCTTGGTCGTCACCGGGATGGAGGCGCCGCGCTGGCGCGCCCGGACCACCCGCACGCCGGTCTTGCGCGCCCAGTTGAAGATCTTCAGCTTGGCGCCGCCCTCGCGCTGCTGGGTGGCCGCCACCGTGTTGTGGATCTTCTCGAAGATGCGCGGGGCCGCGGCCATGAACGTCGGCCGCAGCTCGCCGAGGTTGTCGGCGATGCGGTCGAGCCGCCCGTCGATGGCGGTCGGCACGCCGATGTCGATCATCACGACCTCCAGCAGCTTGCCGAACGAGTGCGACAGCGGCAGCCAGAGGAAGTGGAGGTCGGTGGAGGTGATCAGGTTGATCTCGCGGACCGCGCTCGCCGCGTACAGCCAGTTGTCGTGCGTGAGCTCGACGCCCTTCGGCCGGCCCGTGGTGCCGGAGGTGTAGATGAGCGTCGCCAGGTCGTCCTGGCCGATGGCGTCGACCAGCGCGTCGTAGTCGGCGTCGGCGGCGGCCTTGCCCGGCACGTCGTCGAGCCGGATCACCCAGCCGTCGTCGCTCGCCGTGCCGTCGATCACGATCACGTGCGTGACGTCCGGCAGCTCCTTCTGCACCGAGCGCAGCTTGGCCACCTGGTCGTCGTTCTCCGCGATGACGATCGTGGTGCCGGAGTCGTTGATGACGAACGCGCACTCGGCCGCGGTGTTGGACGGGTAGATCGTGGTCGTGGCGGCCCCGGTGGACAGCACCGCCAGGTCGCACAGGACCCACTCCAGGCGGGTCGAGCACAGGATCGAGACCCGGCGATCCGGGCCCGCACCGAGCGCGGCCAGGCCCAGTGCCAGCTCGCGCACCCGCTCACCGGTGGCGCGCCAGGACAACGACGTCCAGCCGTCACCTGATGGCGTCCGGTACGCCTCGGCGTCGGGGGTGGCCGCGATCCGGTCGCGGAGCAGGGCGGGGATGCTGGACATTGCCTGACCTCCTAGGGGGTTTGGAGGAGACTCTAGGCGGAGTGCGCTCCCGGAGTCGACGGGTGCGGCCCGCGGCTCCTCGCCGTGCCCACCAGGGCGGAGCCGCGCACCTCCCAGGCGCCGCAGGCGCACCGGAGGTAGGACACCACGCCGTCGGAGGTGGCGTGCGTGGACACGACGGTCATCGCGAACGGGTCGTGGAGATGTCCGGAACTCATGCGTCCACCCTGGTGTAATGGCCTTATGCATTTCAACACTTACGGAGGCAACGGCGCGGCGCTCGCGGCGGCCCTGGTCAACGCCACCGACTTCCGTCCGGGGCCGCTCGCCGCGCTGCTGGCCGGGCACGAGATGCTGCGCACCGCGACGACCCCGGACCAGGCGGCGGAGCTGCGGGAGTGGGCCCGCCGGCTCGACCCGGTCTTCGGCGAGCCCTCGGTCGCCAAGCAGATCGCCCTGGTCAACGACCTGCTGGAGATCACCGCGGTCAAGCCGTTCGTGAGCGCGCACGACGGCAAGGAGCCGCATCTGCACTTCTCCTCCCTCGAAGGAGACATCGCGGCCAGGACCAAGGAGACCACCGCGGGCGGCCTGGCCATGGCCATCTGCTTCTCCGACGGGAGCAGGCTCGGCCGCTGCGACCGGGAGGGCTGCCGGACCGTCTACGTGGACACCTCGCGCAACGGGCGCAGGCGGTTCTGCTCCCTCGCCTGCGCCAACCGGGTCAACGTGGCGGCGCACCGGAGCCGGCGGCGAGGGCTGGCCGGGACGTAGATTGACGTGGGTGGATAAAGCGGGCGATAGTGTGGCAGGTGTCTGCCCCTCGGATCTTCCCCTGTCTGCTCGCCCTGGCGGCGCTCACGGTCGGAACCGCCTGCAGCTCGGCTCCCCCCATCACCGGTGGAGAGCCCCGCGCGAGCGGGGTCGCGGGCGACGGCGCGGCATCCAGCGCGGACCCGGCGACTCCGGCGACGCCCGAGCCCACGGCCCTGACCGCCGAGGCATACAAGAGCGAGCTCGGCGGCCGTCACGACGACATGAGCAAGGCCATCAAGTCCCTGGCGGGCGCGCGTTCGCTCAAGGTGCTCGACCAGCGCGTGGTGAAGGCCCAGGAGACCCTGCAGGGCACCGCCGACGAGCTGGCCGCGCTCAGCCCGCCCGCCGAGATCCAGCCCCAGCACCAGGCGTACGTCGAGAGCCTGCGCGAGGTGGCGCTCCGGCTCGGCACGTCGGCGACCAGGGTGGGCACCGGGAACCTGTGCACTCCCGGCGCCGTCTTCACCGATCTGGACGACTCCCTCGCCGCGCTCGACCGGGCCGGCGAGGCGCTGGAGGACGCCGGCGACTACAAGGCCGACATCGTGTCGGTGAAGGCGGCGAACAAGCAGAACCGGCGGCTGCGCAACGGCCAGTGGCTGCGCCAGGGCGCGGGCGGCGGCCGCAGCTCGCTGCAGATCCACAACGGCGGCACCCGCGACGCGGTCGTCAGCCTGGTGCGCGGCAAGTCCAAGGTCTACAGCGTGTACGTGCGCAAGAAGGGCAAGTTCAAGATCAGCGGCGTGAGCGACGGCAACTACCGCATCTACTTCACGCACGGCGTGGACTGGGACGGCAAGAGCGGCGCGTTCACCCGGGAGTGCAGCTTCGAGCGCTTCCAGAAGCCGGTGAAGTTCAAGACCACCTACACCGCCACCCAGATCCTCTGGCACGACTGGCGGATCACGCTGCACGCGATCACCGGCGGCAACGCCCCCACCTCGAAGGTCGACCCGGACGACTTCCCGGCCTGAGGAGACGGCAGGGGGCCGGTCGACCCCCTGCCACTGGTCAGCTGGAGAAGAGCATGCCCACCCAGCCGCGCTGGTGGCGCTTGTGCCCGTAGTGGCCGCCGGGGTGGTGAGGAGCGCCCCAGGCCGGCCCGGCCGCCGGCGGCGGGGGAGCGGCGTGGTAGGCCGCCTCCATGCGGCTCAGGGTCTCGAGCTCGCCGTAGTCGAGGAAGATCCCCCGGCACTGGTCGCACTGCTCGATGTGAACACCGTTACGCTCGTACGTCCGCATGTTGCCGCGGCACTTAGGGCATTGCATCTACACGCACTCCTTGGCCTCGTGGTCCTGGCTGAAACCTATCGTGCGCGGCACCGTCACGCTCGGACGATCCTGCCGCACGCCTCGATCAACGAATGCTCGGCCTCGTCCAGTTCCCGGCACTCCCGGCGGGCATGGCCCAGCGCGACGGCGGCGAGCTGGGCGGTGACCGCCCTGGCGGGCAGGTCGAGGCGGCGCCACGGGTCGCCGTCGCCCAGCGCGGGACCGCCCGCCGCCAGATAGGCGCCCAGGAAGCGGTCCCAGACCTCCGGATCCAGCAGGCCCGCCGCGTACCAGGCCGCCGGCCTGGCCAGGTCCCACGCCGGGTCGCCCACCCCGAGGTCGTCGGGGTCGATGAGCAGCCACCGGTCGCGGAGCACGAGCTGGCCCAGATGCCAGTCGCCGTGGGTGAGCAGCGCGGGCCCCGCCTCCGGCTCGGGCAACTCCTCGAACGTGCGCCGGATCAGCCGCTCCACCGGCCCGTCGCCCTCCAGCCGGCGCACCGCCCCGGCCGCCCTGCCGGGACCGCCGGCCTCGGGCAGCGCCGGCAGCGGTGTGAGAGGCGCCGCGTGCAGCCGGGCCAGCAGCCGCGCGCCCTCCTCCCAGGGAGCCGTCTCCGTCTCGTCCCGTCCGATCGGGCGGCCCGCGGGCCAGACCGTCACGGCCCGGCCCGCCACCATCAGCACCTCCGGCACCAGCGGCGCCAGCATCACCCCGGCCAGCTCCGCGGACGCGCAGGCGCGTAAGCGCGCGCGCAGGCCGGGCACGTCGTCGCGCACGGAGTGCGCCTTCACCACGACCTCGCCTCGGCGCACCACGACCGAGTCGGAACGCGTCTGGTGGCGCACCGGATCGCCGCTGCCCCCGTACGTGCCGGCGACGCCGGCCAGCTCCGCCTCAAGACCCACGCGTACAGCCTAGAACGATCAGGTCCGGCGAGGGGGAAGGCCCGGCCCCCCTGATAGATTCGCAGCGATCACCTGTGAGCGCGGGGCCCGTCGCGCCGCCCGGCCCGGCCGGGGCGAGGCCGGCGGCTCCCGATAGGGAGCGGAGGAGCCACGAGAATCGGATTCGCCGTGCCCCAGGCCGGGGCATGGGCCACACCCGAGGCCATGCGCGCGGTCGCCACCAGGGCGGAGCGGCTCGGCTACCACGAACTGTGGACCTTCCAGCGGATGCTCTACCCCGTCGGGCACCCCATGGGGCCGACCTATCGCAGCGTGCACGACCCGCTGATCACGCTGTCCTACCTGGCCGGGACCACCGAGCGGATCCGGCTCGGGGTGGCCGTGGTCAACGCGTTCCTGCAGCCGGTGCCGCTGGCCAAGCAGCTCGCCACCCTGCAGACCGTCTCGGGCGGCAGGCTGACGGCCGGGCTGGGGCTCGGCTGGGTGCCGGAGGAGTTCGAGGCGGCCGGGGTGGACCCGGCGCGGCGCGGGCGCCGGGGCGAGGAGTTCGTCGAGGTGCTGCGCAGGATGTGGGGCGATGAGGTGGTGGAGCACCGGGGCGAGTTCTACCGGATCTCGCCGTCGTACGCCGACCCGAAGCCGTCGCCGACGCCGCCGCCGATCCTGCTGGGCGGCACGGCCGAGGTGGCGCTGCGCCGGGCCGGGCGGCTGGCCGACGGGTGGGTGAGCTCCAGCCGCGAGGACCTGTCGGGCATCGCGGCGCGCATCGCCCTGGTCAGGTCGGCGGCGGAGGAGGCCGGGCGCGACCCCGCAGCGCTGCGGTTCGTCTGCCGGGGCGTCACCCGGACGCGGCCGGGGCCGGGTGAGCGGCGGCGGCTGACGGGCACCCTGGACGAGATCAGGGACGACGTCGCGTGGCTCGCCGAGCAGGGCGTGACCGACCTGTTCCACGACCTCAACTTCGACCCGCACGTTGTCACCGCCGACCCGGCGGAGGCGCTGCGCCACGCGGAGGAGCTCCTGGAGGCCCTGGCCCCCTCCGCCTGACGCCATGACGCCACGGAACGGCTGCGGCCTCGGCGTTCGTCAGGAGGACAGGCGCAGGGCCTCCGCCGCGACCGCGGTGCGCAGCTCGCGGATGCCGGGGCGGCCACGCACCGGGTGCACGGCGTTCGTCAGGAGGACCGCCGTCACCCGGCGGGACGGGGAGACGACCAGCGACGTGCCGGTGAAGCCGGAATGGCCGAACGCGTCGTGCAGCGGGCCGACGATGCCCGGGTCGCCGATCCGGACCCCGAGTCCGTGCCGGAACGGCGCGCCGGTCACGCCCTGGTCGCGCAGCATCTCGGTCACGGTGTCCGGGCGCAGCGCCGCGCCGCCGCCCAGCCGGAGCGCCTCGCCGAGCGCCAGCACGTCGTCCGCGGTGCCGAAGACCCCGGCGTGTCCCGCCACCCCGCCGAGCGCGTACGAGGTCTCGTCGTGCACCTCACCCCGCACGCAGCCCGGCCCCGGCCGTTCGGGCTTCCACTCGGTGGCGGCGATCCGCGAAAGGTCAGCGGCCCCCTGAGGCAGCCCGCCCGCGGGCGCGGGCGGGGTGGGGGAGCCGATCTCGTACAGGGCGGGAGGGCCGGGGACCGGGCGGTAACCCGTGTCCGTCAGGCTCAGGGGGCCGCTGACGCGGGCGCGGACGAGCTGGTCGAGGGGGGTGCCGGAGGCGACTTCCGCCACCCGGCCCGCCATCACGAGGCCCACGTCCGAGTACAGGTACGGCCCGCCCACCGGAGAGGTCACCGGCGTCGAGACCATGGCCGCCATGCGCGCGGCCGGAGAGGCGTCCGGGAACTCCAGGTCGATGCGGCGGGTGGGCTGGAAACCCGCCCTGTGCGTCAGCAGGCGGCGCAGCGTGATCCGCTGGTCGGGGCCGGGCAGCCAGGCCGCTACCGGCTCGTCCAGGCTCAGCGTGCCTTCCTCCGTCAGCGACAGGATGGCGGCCGTGGTGAACAGCTTGCTGATCGAGGCCAGGTCGAAGACGGACCCGCGGGTGGCGGGCGGCCTGTCCCCGGCGAGCGTGAAGCCGGCGTCCTGGTAGCGCACCAGCTCGCCGGCGGCCGAGGCCGCCACGACGGCGCCGTCCACCGCGATGACCGCGACGGCCGCCGGGCACACCTTCGGCACGGCCTCCGCGAGAACCGCGTCCAGCCGGTCGGACATCCGTAGCCTCCCCGTACGTCGTAACAACCCTCACGTCGACAACCCCCCGAGTCGGGCACCCCCGCGCCGACGACCGTCGCGTCCGTGACCCTTACGTCGAGAACCCCGCGTCGAGAACCCCCGGTGGCGAGAAGAACCCCCGTCAGCCGCTCAGCGCGTCGCTGAGCCGCTCCCCGTGGGAACTCAGCAGCGCGCGGGCCCTCTCCGCGTCCAGCCGGTGCCTGATCATCAGCACCGCCACCTTGGCCTGGCCGTCCGCCTCGGCCAGCGCGCGGCCGGCCTCCTCGGGGCCGGCGCCGGTGATGTCGCTGACCATGCGCACCGCGCGCGAGGCCAGCTTGCTGTTCATCGCCGACATCTCGATCATCTCGTTGCCGTAGGTGCGGCCGAGCCGGACCATCGAGATCGTCGAGATCATGTTGAGCACCAGCTTCTGGGCGGTCCCCGCCTTGAGCCGGGTCGAGCCCGCGACCACCTCGGGGCCGACCACCACCTCGATGGGGTGCTCGGCGGCGGCCGACAGCGGCGAGTCCTCGTTGCACGACAGGCCGACGGTCAGCGCCTGCCGGCGGGCCGCCTCCGCCAGCGCCCCCAGCACGAAAGGGGCGCGCCCGCTGGCCGAGACGCCCACCACCGAGTCCAGCGGGCCCACCTCCAGCGCCACCAGCGCGGCGGCGCCCGCCTCCGCGTCGTCCTCGGCGCCCTCGACCGAGCGGGTGAGCGCCTCCTGGCCGCCCGCGATGACGCCCTGCACCAGCTCCGGGTCGGTGCCGAAGGTCGGCGGGCACTCGGACGCGTCCAGCACGGCGAGCCGGCCCGACGTGCCCGCGCCGACGTACAGCAGCCTGCCTCCCTTGCCCATCCGCTCGGCGATCGCGTCGATCGCGTCGGAGATGGCCGGGATGGCGATGGCCACGGCCGCCGGCACCGCGGCGTCCGCCTGGTTCATCAACCGGGCGATCTGCCGCGTGGGCAGCCGGTCGATCTGGCTGTAGCGGGGGTCGCTCTGCTCGGTGGACAGCTCGGGTAGCGGATCAATCATGACGCTAATTTCCACCCTCTACTTCTCTCTTGTAAATATCTTTCAGACAATGGGGTGCATGTCCTACGTACGCACCGGAGCCGAACGGCTGGCCGCGGACCCGTCGCTGGCGGGCGGCAAGCGCCTCGGCCTGATCACCAATCCCACCGGAGTCCTTCCCGATCTGACCCCCACCGCAGACACGCTGCTGGCATCCGGCGTGCCGCTGACGGCGCTGTTCGGTCCCGAGCACGGCCTCCGCGGCACCGCGCAGGCGGGCTTCGGCGAGACGGACGCCGTCGACGCCAGGACGGGGCTGCCGGTCCATGACACCCACCAGATCGAGGGTGAGGCGCTGGACGCGCTGCTGGACCGCTCCGGAGTGGACACGCTGGTCTTCGACATCGCGGACGTGGGCGCCCGCTTCTACACCTACGTGTGGACCATGTACGACCTGCTGGCCTCGGCCGCCCGGCTGGGGCTGCGGTTCGTGGTGCTGGACCGGCCGAACCCCCTCGGCGGTGCCGTCACCGAGGGCCCGCCGCTCGACCCGGCGTTCGCCAGTTTCGTCGGCCGCTTCCCGCTGCCGCTGCGCCACGGCAGGACCGTGGGCGAACTGGCGACGCTGTTCGGCTTCGACGCCGACCTGCGCGTGATCACCATGGAGGGCTGGCGGCGGGACATGACGTCCGGCGACACCGGCCTGCCCTGGGTGATGCCGTCGGTCAACATGCCGACCCCCGACACCGCGCTCGTCTACCCGGGGACCGGGCTGTTCGAAGGCACGAACTTCTCCGAGGGCCGCGGCACCACCCGGCCCTTCGAACTGGTCGGCGCCCCGTACGCGGACGAGCGGTTCGCGCCCGCGCTGGCCGCGCTCGGCCTGCCCGGCGTGCGGTTCAGGGAGACGTGGTTCACGCCCACCTTCCACAAGCACGCCGGTGTCCCGGTACGGGGAGTGCAGCTGCACGTGCACGACCCGGTGGCGTTCCGGCCGGTGCTGACCGGGGTCAGCATGCTGCACGTGGCGCGCGCCCTCTACCCCGGGCACCTGAGGTGGGACGAGCACGAGCTGTTCCTGAACCGCCTGTGGGGGTCCGACAGCCTGACCCGGTGCCTGGACGCCGGGGAGGACCCGCGCCGCCTGTGCGCCGACCCCGCTCCCCCCGATGGACCGCTCCTCTACGGCTGACATCACGCCAGTTCGCGTCCGTACAGCCAGAAGACGCGTTCGGCGCGGGCGCCGACGGCGCGCGCGTAGAACCGCAGCGGGCCGACCCAGCCGATCTGGGCGGTCCGCTGCCCGGCCGCGCGCATGTCGGCCAGGCAGCGCCGCAGCAGCACCCGGCCCAGACCGGTGCCGCGGGCCTCGGGCGCGGTGCCCATCGGCCCGAACCAGGACGGGCGGGTGCCCCAGGCGGCGAAGGCCAGCACGCGGCCCTCG
This sequence comes from Nonomuraea sp. CA-218870, assembly GCF_050936535.1. Taxonomy (NCBI): domain Bacteria; kingdom Bacillati; phylum Actinomycetota; class Actinomycetes; order Streptosporangiales; family Streptosporangiaceae; genus Nonomuraea; species Nonomuraea sp. CA-218870. Next base: position 3,667,700 of record NZ_JBNJMN010000001.1, read on the forward strand.
CGCTCGGCGTAGTGCACCCCGGCGGCATGGGCCGCCTCCCAGGCCCAGGCCGCGTTCCAGTGCTCGCGGGCGAACTCCGCCACCCGGCCCCGGTCGTCGCCGGCGGCGCGCACCTCGATGCCGAGCCCGGCCAGCCGCGCCACGTCGGCGCTCACGTCCAGGTCGGTGTCCAGGTCGGTGTGCAGGTCGGTGTGCAGGTCGGCGGTCATGTTCCAGGCGGTGCGGTAGCGCTCGTAGCCGAGGCTCTCGGCCAGGCAGGCGGCGGGCGTGTAGCGCACGTCGACGCCGGGCCAGGCGTAGCAGGGCGGGTTGCCGGCCAGGCGGACCTCGCGGGCGCCCTCCCGGCGCAGCCATCCCTCGGCGGCGCGCAGCAGCGCCCGGCCGTGGCCCCGGCCCTGGTGGCCGGGATGGACGGCGAGCAGGTCGACGTGGCCGACGGCCGGGTCGGCGGTGGACATCGACGCCATGGCGAACCCGCCGCCGTCCACCAGCGCGGCCCAGCGGCGGTCGGCCGGCGGCGCGGCCAGCCGCTCCACCAGCGCCCCGGCCTCGTCGGCGTCATGGGTCAGCGCCGCCCGCGCCACCTCGCGGGCCCGCGCCAGATCGGCCCCGCGCAGTTTGCGCAGCACCCGGACCGCCTCCACACCGGCCACAGGGGAAGACGCGGGCCCCGGGCGGCCGGACTCGTGGCCGGACTCGTGGGAGGTCACGTCACACCTCGCTCATGGGCCGCGCCACGACGCTGCGCCGTTCGGGGTAGAAGCACGCGTGCTCCTGCGGGATGCCCTCCGTCACCTGCAGCAGGGGCCGCTCGCCGCAGCGCTCGCCGCGGAACGGGCAGCGCGGCGCGAACAGGCAGCCGGACTCGTCCTGGCCGTCCTCCATCGACTCCACCGGGACCACCGGCTGCTCGCCCGGCCGCTCCAGGCCGTGCAGCACCGGGATCGCCGACAGCAGCGACTGCGTGTACGGGTGCACCGGGTCGGCGATCACCGTGTCCACCGGGCCGCGCTCCACGACCTGACCCCGGTAGATCACGTACAGCTCGCCGTCGTCGCCGATGTAGCGGGAGGTGGCCACGTCGTGGGTGATGAACAGCACCGCCACCCCGAGCCGCTCGCGCAGGTCCTTGAGCAGCGCCAGGATGCCCAGCCGGAGCGAGACGTCGATCATGGACACGGCCTCGTCGGCGACGAGCATCTCCGGGTCCACGGTGAGCGCCCGCGCGATGACGACGCGCTGGCGCATGCCGCCCGACAGCTGGTGCGGGTAGCGGGCCAGCACGCTGCCCGGGTCCAGCCCGACCAGTGACAGCACCTCGGCGGCCCGCTCCTCGATCCACGCCTTGGACCGGCCGGTCTGCTTGGCGCGCAGGGTCAGCGGGGCGTTGAGCGTCTGGTGGATGGTGCGGGTCGGGTTCAGCGCCGAGTACGGGTCCTGGTGGATCAGCTGGATCTTGCGGAAGTGCGGCTGGCGCCGCTTGGGCTTCAGCGACGACATGGCCAGGCCGTCCAGCGTCAGCTCGCCCGCGTCGTACGTCTCCAGGCCGGCGATGATCCGCCCGAGCGTCGTCTTGCCGCAGCCGGACTCGCCGATGAACGAGGCCGCGCCGCCCTTGGGGATGGCGAAGTCCACCCCGCGCAGCGCCCGCACCTCGCGTGCGCCGAGCACGTCGCCCCGCTGCTTGAAGGTCTTGACGATGCCTTCTCCGGTGATCACGCGTGTTCCCTCACCTTCACCGCGTGGCAGGCCACGATCCGGTCCCCGTGCGGGACGGCCGCGGGGTCGTCGGTCTCGCAGACGTCCATCCGCAGCTCGCACCGGTCTCTGAACACGCAGCCCCGCTCGGGCACGGTCGCCAGGGTGGGCGGCCGGCCGGGCAGCGCCCGCGCCTCGGCGATGTCGCCGGTCAGCCTCGGGATGGCCCTGATCAGGCCCTTCGTGTAGGGGTGGCGGGGGTCGCCGAGCACCTGGCTGGTCGGCCCCTGCTCGACCAGCCTGCCGCCGTACATGACCGCGAGCCGGTCGGCGACCTCGGCCACCACCCCGATGTCGTGCGTGATCACCAGCGTGGTCAGGCCGCGCTCGGCGTGCACCTCACGGACGATCTTCAGGATGTTCGCCTGGGTGATCATGTCGAGCGCGGTGGTCGGCTCGTCCAGCACCACCAGGTGGGCGTTGAGCACCAGCGCCAGCATGATGCCGACGCGCTGGCGCATGCCGCCCGACAGCTCGTGCTGGTGCGAGTCGAGCACCCTGGCCCCGTCCAGGCCCATCCGTCCGAGCAGCTCCTTGGCGTCGCGGACCAGCCCGCGCAGGTCCTCCACGCCGTGCGAGCGGCCCAGGTCGAGCACCTGCTTGCCGACCGTCTTGAGCGGGTTGAGGGAGTTCTGGGCGGCCTGGAACACGTACCCGACGTGCCGGCCGCGCGCCTTGCGCAGCTCCTCGCCGCGCAGCCCGACCACGTCGCCCAGCCCGTCGATGTCCACGCTGCCCGCGGCGATGCGGCCGGGCGGCTGCACCGCGTTGAGCAGCGACAGCGCGAGCGTCGACTTGCCGGAGCCGGACTCGCCGACGATGCCGGTGATCGAGCCGGGCTCCAGCTTCAGCGCGACGTCGCGCACGGCGGGCAGCTCGCCCGCCGGCGTCCTGTAGACGACGGTCAGACCGTCGATGCGCACTCCCGGCGCTTGTCCTGGCACTCCTACTCCTCACGCAGCCGGGGGTTGAAGATCTCGTCCATGGCGTCCACCACGAGCACGATGCCGAGCGTCAGCAGCAGGATCGCCAGCAGCGGCGCCAGCATGTACGGCAGCGCCGCGGTCGTGGTCAAGGCTCCGCCGCCGAACACGGACAGGTTGAGCATGACGCCCCAGTTGTCCGCCTCGTACGGGAGCACGCCCAGGAAGAACAGGCCCACCTGCGCGTACACGGCGCCGGTGACCGCGATGAGCATGTTCATCGCGATGTACGGGGCCATGCTGGGCAGCAGCTCCTTGCCCACGATGTGGGTGGTGGACAGGCCGAGCCCGCGCGCCGCCTCGATGAAGCCGCGCTCGCGCAGCGACAGCGTCTGCGAGCGCACCGCCCGCGCCACGCCGCCCCAGCCGAGCAGCCCCAGCAGCAGCCCCATCTCGATCGCGCTGCCGAACGACCACACGGTGGACAGCACGAGCAGCAGCGGCAGCCCGGGGATGGTCAGCTTCATGTCGGTGAGCCGCATCAGCACGGTGTCCCAGCGGCCCCGCTTGAAGCCGGAGAACAGCCCGATCGCGGTGCCGAGCACCACCGTGATCACGGCGGTGACCAGGGCGCTCAGCAGGACGTACCGGGAGCCGGTGATGACCTGGGCGAGCACGTCGCGGCCCTGCCCGTCGGTGCCGAACCAGTGCTCGGCGCTCATCGGCGCGTACAGCCGGCTCGTGTCGCGCGGCAGCACGTCGGGGTAGAACATCGGCCCGAACACGCCCATGAACACGAAGCCGAGCACGATGACGGCGCCGACCAGGCGGCTGGGCTTGCGCTTCATCACGCGCCACACGCCGCGCCAGAAGTTGCGGCGCATGGTCGCCGCCGTGCTGGTGGTCTCCAGGATCGCGCTGCTCACGCCGACGCCTCCTCACCGGAGCGGACCCGCGGGTCGATGACCGTGTAGAACAGGTCGGCCAGGATGTTGGCCACGATGATCGCCGCCGTGATGAGCAGGAACGCGCCGCCCATCAGCGCGTAGTCGCGGTTGACGACGCTGTCGATGAGCAGGAATCCGAGCCCGGGATAGTTGAAGATCTTCTCGATGAAGATCGCGCCGCCGAACAGCAGGCCCAGCGAGAGCGCCAGGATCGTGAACAGCGGCAGGATCGCGTTGCGCGCGACGTACCTGAAGATGATCGCCCGCCGCATCCCGCGCAGCTCGGCCGCCAGGATGAAGTCGTCGCCGAGCACGGTGACGACGCTCGACTTCATGGCCAGGATCCAGCCGCCGTAGCTGGCCAGCGCGTACGTGACGACCGGCAGCGTGGCGTGCTCGATCAGCGAGCCGATGTAGCCGGCGTTGAACCCGGGCTCGAACAGGATGTCGGCGGTGCCGCCCTGCGGCAGGATCGGGATGAGCGTGGTGAAGATCGCGCCCATCAGCAGCGCCAGCACGTACTGCGGCACGCCGTGCAGCAGCGAGCCGGAGATGGCCAGGAAGTCGCCGAGCCTGCCGGAGCGCTTGATGGCCGCGTACACACCCATGATCACGCCCACCAGGAAGCTCAGCAGCGTCCCGGCCAGCACCGGTAGAACGGTCCACTTGGCCGCCTCGCCCAGCACCGACGTCACGGGGGAGCCGGGGTGGGTGACGGAGACGCCGAGGTCGAACCGGAACAGGCCCGTCATGTAGTCGGCGTACTGCTCCCACAGCGTGCCCTTGGGCAGGAACCCGTACATCACGGCCGTGGCCCGCTCGGCCGCCTCGGGCGACATGCCCTGCTCCAGCAGCTTCTGGTACCGCGCCGCGACGGGATCGCCGGGGATGTTGCGGACGATGAAGAAGCTGATCGTGGCGACGACGAGAACCATGACGATCCCGCGGGCCAGGTGGCCCGCGAGACGCCGTGCGATGACCGTCATGCCTACGGGGTCTTCTTGACCATGCCGAGCTGGATCCAGACTCCCGCGGTCAGGCGCAGCAGGTCGGAGTCCTGCTCGGGGAAGCCGGTGAACCGGCTGGTGTTGGTGAACTGGGTGTTCACGTAGTCCCAGAGCTGGATGACCGGCAGGTCCTGGTTGGCGGCCTTGGCCAGCTGGAGCATGATCGGCTTGGCCTCCTCGGCGCTGACCGCGTTCAGCTTGCCGGTGAGCTCACCCGGGTTGATCTCGGTGCCGTCGACCTCGACCTTCTCGGCGCCGCCCATCCAGTTGCCGCTCTTGCCGGGCGCGGCGTGCTTGATCTTGCCGGCCACGTTGGTCCAGCCGTTGGAGGCGCCGTAGAGCCGCTGGTAGATGTCGTACGGGGCCGGGCCGAGGGCGATCAGCCAGAAGCCGACGTCGTACTTGCCGGCCGCGATCTCCTCCAGGTAGAGCGGATAGTCGGCGACCGTGACGACCTCGGCGTCCACGCCGGCCTCGACGAGCTGGCCCTTGATGTTCTCCTGGGCGGAGATCCAGTCGGAGAAGCCGGACGGGGCGGTCATGGTGACCTTCCACGGGCTGCCGTCGGCCAGCGCCCACTTGCCGTCCTTCTTCTGCAGCCCGGCGGCCTTGAACTCCTCCTCGGCCTTGGCCGGGTCGGCGTTGTACGGCTCCAGGTTGTTCAGCTCGGCGCCGAGCCACTCCTGGGCCGCCTTCTGGTGGATGCCGGAGGTGGTCACCGCGGGGGTGCCGCCCTCGGGGGAGGCGACCTTGGTGACCTCGGCGCGGTCGATCAGGTAGGCCAGGCCGCGGCGCACGTGCACGTTGTCGTACGGCTTCTTGGTCTGGTTGAACGCCATGCCGACGGCCACCGGCGAGAAGCCCTTGATGATGTTGGTGCCGGGCGCCTGCTTGATCCGGTTCATCACGTCGGCCGGGGCGGCGGTGAAGCCCGCGTGGTCCAGCTTGCCGGAGATCAGGTAGTTCCAGATCTGCTCGTTGCCGGTGTAGTTGAGGAACTTCACCTGGTCCGGGGCGACACTGGCGGCGTTGTAGAAGTTCTTGTTCTTGACCAGCAGCGCCTCGCCGGGGTTGGCCCGCTCCAGGATGAAGGGGCCGGCGGAGACGTCCTTCTCGGGGGCGAAGGTGATGATCTTCTCGCCGAGGCCGGTGATCTCCTCGCGGGCCTTCTCGGCGTCCGCGCCCTCACCGCGTGAGGTCTTCAGCTTGTCCCAGAAGTCGGCCGGCAGCACGCTGCCCCAGACGTGCGCGGGCGCCACGAAGGTGTCGAGCACGCCACGGGCGAACTTGCTGCTGGGGTTGGTCATGTCCTGCGTGACCTTGACCGTCTTGTCGTCGACGACCTCGACGTCGGCCGCCGCGCCCGCCGCGCCGGGGGTGAGCGCGAAGGCGGTGCTGCCCTGCGTGTAGGCGATGCCGATGGACAGCCGGACGTCCTCGGCCGTCACCGGCTTGCCGTCGGACCACTTGTTGTTCGGCTGCAGCTTGATGGTGATCGCGGAGTTGTCCGGGGCGATCTCCCAGCTCTCGGCGATGCCCGGGTAGAACTGGTTCGGGTCGGTCACGTGGTTCTTGACCCACGCGAGCTTCATCGCGTTGTACCCGAGGAAAGAGTTGCCCTTCGGGTTGTACGGGTTCGCGGGGGCGCTCGCGTCGATGCCCGGCCTGTTCACGTCGATCGTGGTGAAGAGCCCGCCGCCGCCACCGCCGCCCGAAGAGGACTGATTGGTGGTGCCGCCGCCACTGCACGCTGTGACGGCGGTCAGGCCCAGCAACGTCACTACCGCTGCTAGTCGCTTCATGTACCGCTCCGGGGAAAGTTCGGACCTGATGAGGATCTGTGGGATTGACCGGACCCTACGGTCACCCGGGAGGCGCGTCAATAATCTCCAGTGACTGTGAGGCTAATGTAACTTTCCTTCATCCCTGGTCGCCGTGACGCTCCCCTTCACCTGGCCGGGTCTCAGCCTACGAGAATGACGGCGGCGCCCTTGACCTGGTCGCTTTCGATGTCGGCCAGCGCCCTGTCCGCGTCCTCGAACGCGTACGCGACGCTGCTGACCCTCGGTGGGTGCTCGCGCGCCAGCTCCAGGTACGCCCGGCCGTCGGCCCGCGTGTTGGCCGTGACGCTGCGCAGCGTCCGCTCCTGGAACAGGTGGCGGTCGTAGTTCAGCGACGGGATGTCGCTCAGGTGGATCCCGGCGACGGCGAGCGTGCCGCCCCGGTCCAGCGCCTCCAGGGCGGGCGGCACCAGGTCGCCGACCGGCGCGAACAGGATGGCCGCGTCGAGCGGCTCGGGCGGCAGGTCGCCCGCCGAGGCCGCGCCCAGCTCCAGCGCCAGCTCCCGGTGCCGGGCCGCGCGGGTCACCACGTGCACGGTCGCCCCCATGGCGATGGCCGCCTGCGCGGTCAGGTGGGCCGAGGCGCCGAAGCCGTAGATGCCCAGCCGCCCGCCCTCGGGCAGGTCGCACCGGCGCAGCGCGCGGTAGCCGATGATGCCCGCGCACAGCAGCGGCGCCAGCCGCTCGGCCGGCACGCCCTCGGGCAGCGGGTAGACGTAGTCGTGCGGAGCCGTCAGGTGGTCGGCGAACCCGCCGTTCGCGTCCCAGCCGGTGTACGTGGACCGGGGGCACAGGTTCTCCATGCCGCGCCGGCAGTAGCGGCAGTGCCCGCAGGTCGAGCGCAGCCAGGCCACCCCGACCCGCTCGCCGTCGCCCCCGTCGGGCAGCACCACCCGGCCGACCACCTGGTGGCCGGGCGTGGTCAGCGGGGCGTGCGGCGGCAGGTCGCCCTCGGCCAGGTGGAGGTCGGTGCGGCAGGCGCCGCACGCCTCCACCCGCACCAGCACCTCGCCGGGGCCGGGCTCGGGCACCGGCCGCTCCACCATGACCAGGGGCCGGGACGCCATCGGCCCCGGCCGGTCAACCGCCCAGGCCCGCATCCGCCGCGGCCAGCCGCTCGTGCGCCAGCGACGCGTACAGCGCGGCCCCGTCGGGCAGCACCGAGTCGTCGAAGACCGCCTCGGGGGAGTGGTTGTAGGGCGCGGTCTCCGGGTCGCGGTCGGCCGGGCACGCGCCCAGGAACACGAACGCCCCCGGCACCCGCTCCAGCACGTACGAGAAGTCCTCCGACCCCATGACCGGCCGCGGCGAGACGATGAAACGGCCGGGGCCGAACAGGCCGTCGGCCGTGGCGCCCGCGAACGCCGCCTCGGCGGGGTCGTTGACCGTCACCGGATAGCCCATGCCGAACGACGCCTCCACCTTCAGGTCGTGCGCCGCCGCGATGGCCTCCACCACCTCGACCAGGCGCCGCTTCACCAGGGTCCGGTTGGCCACGCTGAACGTCCGGACCGTCGCCTCGAATTGTGCCTCGCCGGGGATGACGTTGTCCGTCGACCCGCCGTGGAAGCTGCCGACGGTCACCACCACCGGGTCGAACACGTCGAACGTGCGGGTGACCATGGTCTGCATCGCGGTCACCATCTCGCACCCGGCCTGGATCGGATCGCGGGACAGGTGCGGGGTGGAGCCGTGCCCGCCGCGCCCCTTCACCTTCACCGAGAACACGTCCGCCGCCGCCATGATCGGCCCCGGCCGCGAGGCGAACAGGCCCGGCGGCAGGACCGACGACACGACGTGCATCCCGTACGCCGCCACCGGCGGGTCGCCGGCCGCGTCCAGCACGCCCTCGTCGATCATGTACCGCGCGCCCTCGCAGCCCTCCTCGCCCGGCTGGAACATGAAGATCACGTCACCGGCCAGCTCCTCACGCCGGGCGCTCAGCAGGTGCGCCGCGCCCGCCAGCATGGCCGTGTGCAGGTCGTGCCCGCACGCGTGCATCCGGCCCTCGATGTGCGAGGCGTACGGCAGATCGGTGCGCTCGGCGACGGGCAGCGCGTCCATGTCGCCGCGCAGCAGCACGGCGGGGCCGGGGCGGCCGCCCCGCAGCACCGCGGTCACCGAGCTGAGCGCCGTGCCCAGGGTGACCTCCAGCGGCAGCCCGTCGAGGGCCGCCAGCACCTTCTCCTGGGTCCGCGGCAGACTCAGCCCGATCTCCGGCGTGGTGTGCAGCGAATGACGCAGCCGGACGAGCTCGTCCCGCATGTCCTGAGCGGCTTCGGTGAACGACATGAACGACATTCTTCATGTCCCGGTCGAGAAGTCGATATGACGGGCTCGCTAGGATGATCCGGTGACCGAGCGTAAGCGGATCGACTTCTGGCTGTCCGACATGGACGGGGTCCTCGTCCACGAGGGGCGGCCGGTGCCCGGCGCCGACGCCTTCGTCAAGCGGCTCGGCGAGTCCGGCAAGCCGTTCCGGGTGCTGACCAACAACTCCATCTACACCCAGCGCGACCTGTCGGTCCGGCTGGCCGGGGCCGGCCTCGACGTGCCCGCCGAGTCGATCTACACCTCCGCCCTGGCCACCGCCCAGTTCCTCGAGGACCAGCGGCCCGGCGGCTCGGCGTACGTCATCGGCGAGGCGGGGCTGACCACCGCGCTGCACGCCGCCGGTTACGTGCTCACCGACCTCGCCCCCGACTACGTCGTGCTGGGCGAGACCCGCACCTACAGCTTCACCCAGATCACCCGGGCCATCCGGCTCATCGAGGGCGGCGCCCGGTTCATCGCCACCAACCCCGACCCGGTCGGCCCGTCGACCGAGGGCTCGCTGCCCGCCTGCGGCGCGGTCGCCGCGATGATCACCCGTGCCACCGGGGTCCACCCCTACTTCGTGGGCAAGCCCAACCCGCGCATGATGCGCAGCGCGCTCAACGAGATCGGCGGCCACAGCGAGACCACCGCCATGATCGGCGACCGGATGGACACCGACATCGTGTGCGGCATGGAGGCCGGCCTGTTCACCATCCTCGTGCTGACCGGCGTCACCCCGCGTCACGAGGTGGACCGCTTCCCCTACCGCCCGTCGCTCATCGTCGACTCCGTGGCCGACCTCGCCGACCTGATCGAACCTGCCGGAGACTGACAGGTATGGGTGGCAGGCTTGCCGCCATGACCCGCATCTACCTGGAGCGAGGCCCGAAGAGAGTCTTCGCCTGCTCGCTCGACTGGCCCGGCTGGTGTCGCGTCGCCAAGGGCGAGGAGGCCGCGATCGATCTGCTGGTGCGGTACGCCCCGCGCTACCGGGTGATCGCCGAGCGGGCCGGGCTCGCGTTCGACCCCGGCGACCCCGAGGTGGTCGCCCTGGTGCCCGGCGGCGCGACGACCGACTTCGGCGCCCCCGGGGCCATCCCCGAACAGGACCTGGAGCCGGTCGGCGAGGACGTCGCGCGGCGCGAGGTGGCCCTCATCAGGGCCGCCTGGCAGCTCTTCGACGAGGTCGCGGGCGAGTCGCCGGAGGAGCTGCGCAAGGGGCCCCGCGGCGGTGGGCGCGACCTGACCAAGATGGTGAACCACGTCCAGGACTCCGAGCGCGGCTACGCCCGGCAGGCCGGGGTACGGCACAAGCCCTACAGGTCACGCGCCGACGTGGACGCGATGCGCGCCGAACTGGCCGAGGTACTCGCCCGGCCGTGGCGGCCGCCGCCGGAGACCGCCTGGCCGCCCGCCTACGCCCGCCGCCGCGTCGCCTGGCACGTCATCGACCACCTGTGGGAGATCGAGGACCGGCGATGAGCCTCGGCAGCGCGGTGATGTGGCCGGACAGGTAGTCCGCCACCGCCTCCGGCACCACATGGCGCGAGGTGATCTGCTCCCTCTCCAGCGGCACCCGTTCGACCTCGTAGATCCCTCGCGCCGGGTCGTCCAGCTCCGGCCCGTGCCGCAGCGCCGGGTCCAGCGTCACCAGGCGGCACCCGTACACGTGCTGGGTCTTGACCCCGCCCTCCCACGGATAGCTGACCGTGGTCAGCGGGGTCACGGCCGAGACCGTCGCGCCCAGCTCCTCCAGCAGCTCACGGCGGAGGGTGTGGCCGAGCGTGGCGTCGCCGGGCTCGACGTGCCCGCCGGGCACCGACCAGTAGACGGCGCGGCCGGGGACCGTACGGCGGAAGATCAGCAGGCGCTCGTCGTCGTCGAGGACGAGACCCCGGACGCTGGGTCGCATCGGCCCAGCCTACGTTGATCCGGGCGCCTCTGGGGTACCCTAACCTACGGTGCCGTAACTTTCAGGAGAGGATCTCTATATGGCGATGACCCAGACGCAGCTGCTCCATGAGCTGGAGCCGGTCGTGGCCGGTGAGCTCGACCGCCACGAGAAGACGGCGAAGGAGTGGTTCCCCCACGAGTACGTCCCGTGGAGCGAGGGGCGCGACTTCGACGGCCCCTACGGCGGGGAGGCCTGGCAGGAGAGCGACTCCAAGCTGCCCGAGCCGGCGCGCGTGTCGCTCATCGTCAACCTGCTGACCGAGGACAACCTGCCGAGTTACCACCACGAGATCGCCACCACCTTCGGCCGCGACGGCGCCTGGGGCACGTGGGTGCACCGCTGGACGGCCGAGGAGGATCGCCACGGCACCGCGATCCGCGACTACCTGACCGTGACCCGCGCGGTCGACCCGGTCAAGCTGGAGCGCGCCCGCATGGCCCACATGCAGAGCGGCTTCATCACCGACTACGGCACGATGCTGCAGCAGCTCGCCTACGTCTCCTTCCAGGAGCTGGCGACCCGCATCGCGCACCGCAACACCGGCACGGCCTCCGGCGACGAGGGCTGCGAGCGGCTGCTCGCCCGCATCGCCGCCGACGAGAACCTGCACATGCTCTTCTACCGCAACCTGCTCAAGGCGGCCTTCGAGCTGGACCCCGACCAGACCATGCGGGCCGTCACCGACGTGGTGACCACCTTCCAGATGCCGGGCTCCAACATCGCCGGCTTCACCCGCATGGCGATGACCATCGCCCACGAGGGCATCTACGACCTGCGCCTGCACCTCGACGACGTGCTCCTGCCGGTGCTGCGGCAGTGGGCCGTGTTCGACAAGACGGGCCTCGGGCCCGAGGGCGAGCAGGCCCGCGAGGAGCTGGCCGAGTTCCTGAAGAGAACCGAGGAGACCGCCGCCCGGTTCGTCGCCCGCAGGGAGGAGCGCAGGGCGCGCGCCAGGGGATGACCGTCGCGGGATGAGCCGTCATCCGGTGACCGTCATCCGGTGACTGTCATGGGATGAACGATCACGGGATGACCCGTTGTGGGAGGATTCGTCCTCATGGATCTTCCTGTCACGCTGGTCGTCGCCGTCGTCACCATCGGCATGGTGGTCGCGCTGGCCGCGGCGGCCCAGCGGCTGCTCGGAGTCCGGTTCGGCGCGGTGCGCACCTTCCTGGCCGCGCTGCTGGCGTTCTCGCTGGCCGGGCCGCTCACCGCGCCGATCGTGAGCGCCTTCCACCGGGCCGGCGGCGCCCGCGAGGTGGGCGTCGGCCCGCTGTGGGTGCTGATCCTGGTCGTGATGTGCGTCGTGCTCATCCCGATGGTCATCCTGGTGGTCGCCGAGGCTCTGGTGCCGACGGGGTCGATCCCCGGGCCGCTGGAGCTGGTCCGGTCGCTGCGCGGCCGGATGTCGCGGGCCAGGCGCTACTCCGAGATCACCAGGATCGCCGTCAGGCACGGGCTCGGCCCGTACCTGCGCGGGCGCGGGGACCCGCCGGAGGGCCGCACCGGCGCGGTGCGGCTGGCCCGGTCGCTCCGGCTCGCGCTCGACGACGGCGGCGTCACCTTCGTCAAGCTCGGCCAGGTGCTGTCCACGCGGCGTGACCTGCTGCCGCCCGAGTTCATCGAGGAACTGGGCCGGCTGCAGGACCAGGTGGCGGCCGAGCCGTGGGAGCTGGTCGAACCGGTGCTCCGCGCCGAGATGGGCGGGCCGGTAGACGAGGTGTTCGCCGCCTTCGACCGCACCCCGCTGGCCGCCGCCTCGATCGCGCAGGCCTACACCGCGCGGTTGCACACCGGCGAGGACGTCGTGGTCAAGGTGCGGCGGCCGGGCATCGGCCGCACCGTGGCCAGGGACCTCGACATCGTCCGCCGCCTGGCCGCCACCCTGGAGTCGCGCACCCGCTGGGGCGCCGCGCTCGGCGTGCGCGACCTGGCCGAGGGCTTCGCGGTGGCGATCAGGGAGGAGCTGGACTTCCGCGTCGAGGCGGCCAACATGGCCGCCGTCGCCGCCTCCCCCGGGGGCGGCGTCTCCTACCCCGCCCCCGTCGGCCCGCTCTGCACCGAGCGGGTCCTGGTCATGCAGCGACTGTCCGGCGGGCCGGTCACCGCCGCCACCCCCGAGCAGGGGCCGCGCCTGGCCCGCGACCTGCTCGACTGCCTGCTGCGGCAGATCCTGGTCGAGGGCGTCTTCCACGCCGACCCCCATCCGGGCAACCTCATGCTGCTCGACGACGGCACGCTGGGCCTGCTCGACTTCGGCTCCGTCGGCCGCCTCGACGCCTCCGTCCGCTCGGCGCTGCAGCGCTTCCTGCTCGCCATGAACCGGCAGGACCCGCTCGGGGTGACCGACGCCCTGCTGGAGGTGGTGCCCAGGCCGGAGGAGATCGACGAACCGGGGCTGGAGCGGGCGCTCGGCCAGTTCATGGCCAAGCACCTGGGGCCCGGCCTCGACAGCGTCCAGCTGTTCACCGACCTGTTCAAGATCGTCTCCGCGTACGGGCTCTCGATCCCGCCCGAGGTGGCCGCCGTCTTCCGTGCGCTGGCGACCCTGGAGGGCACGCTGGTGCGGCTCTCGCCCGGCTTCAACCTGATCGGCGAGGCCCGCGCCTTCGCCGACCGCCACCTGGCCGAGCGGCTCGACGGCGGCAGCCTGAAGGAGGCGGCCACGCAGGAGCTGGTCGCCCTGCTGCCGATGTTGCGCCGGCTGCCGCGGCGCGTCGAGCGCATAGCCAGCGCGGCCGAGCACGGCCGGCTCGCGCTCAACGTCCGGCTGCTGGCCGACGAGCGCGACCGCGTCTTCGTGACCGGCCTGCTGCACCAGGTGCTGCTCACCGTGCTCGGCGCGACCGCCGGGCTGATGGCCGTCATCCTGCTCGGCGTCGACGGCGGGCCGGTGGCGAGCGCGGAGCTCGACATGTCGCTCTTCCAGCTCATCGGCTACAACCTGCTGGTGATCAGCGCCGTGCTGGTGCTCCGGGTACTGGTCCTGATCTTCCGCAGGCCGCGGGACGCCACGCCGAAAAGTGCGCCTTCTTGACTGAAGGATGGTCTTGGACATCCACGGCATCGGGCAGATTTTCTGAGCAGGAGCCGTAGACGAGACCTCTCGGGGAGTAGCGGGTGAAAATCATCGGGATCGCCGCCAGTCTCCACGGAGGTTCGTACATCAACCGGCTCCTGGACGCCATCCGGGGCGAACTGCCGCCGGGCGCCGCCTTCGAGACCTGGTCCCGCCTGGGCGAGATCCCGCCGTACGCGCCGGGACCCGTCCCGAAGGTGGTCCGCGAGCTGCTCGCGCTGGTGGACAAGGCCGACGCGCTCGTGCTCACCGCGCCTGAGCACAGCCTGCTGCCGGCCGAGCTGGAGTACGCGCTGGACTGGATGGGGCGGGCCGGCACGCTCGACGGCAAGCACGTGGCGGTCATGTGCGCCAGCGCCCGCGCGTGCGGCGCCATGTGGGCGCAGGCCGAGCTGTACAAGGAGCTGATGGGGGCGGGGGCGGTGGCCGTCGGTTCTGAGCTGGTGATCTCGCCGGTCTGCCCCCACTTCGACGACAACGGCCGGCTCTGGGCCCGCGACCTGCGCGGCCAGGTCCGCGAGATGGTCGGGCAGCTGTGCCGGGCCCATCTGCGCGAGCCGATGCTGTCGGCCTGAGACTCCCGCTCAGAGCTCCCGGCCTCAGAGCTCCCGGCGCAGCCGCTTCACCTCGGAACGCTGCTTCTTGCCCGCCAGCCGCCGCTCCACCGAGCCGCGGCTCGGCTTGGTCGGCCGCCTGCGCTTGGGCGGCGGCGCGATCGCCTCGCGGATCCGCTGGGCCAGCCGCCGCTGCGCGGCCTCCCGGTTGCGGAGCTGGGAGCGGTGCTCGGAGGCGGCGATGGTGATCGTCGCCGAGCCGAGCCGTGCCAGGGCGCGGGCCTTCAGCGCGGGGGAGAGCGCCGTCGAGGCCGCCACGTCGAAGATCAGCTCCACCCGGCTGTCGGTGGTGTTGACCCCCTGCCCGCCCGGGCCGGAGGACCGGGAGAAACGCCAGACGAGCTCGGCGTCGGGGATGACGACCGAGTCGCTGACGACCAGGGCGGCGGGCATGACGGTCCTTCCTCTCGCTAGGGCACGGTCAACGTACAGATCGGCGGGCACGCCGGGCAACGACATTTCCCGCCACACCCCTAACACTCCCCGATACGGCCGCGATTCCACCTGTGGCCGTTGACGGCGGCCCGCAAGCGGCGTATGCCACTATCGCGTATCCACGGATGGGGGAGTCATGACCGCGGGCATCGTCGGCGTGCACGGCATCGGCAAGTACGACTACTACGTCAAGGCAGGCGGCTCGGCGGCCGGGGCCGCCACCGCCATGCGCCTGAAATGGGACCGCTACCTCAACGCCTCGCTCGGCGGTCCCGCCAGAGCGTACGTCAGCGAGGTCGCGTACTTCTCCCACCTGTTGCGCGACCCCGATCCGGCGGCGCGGACGGCCGCCCTGGAGGCCGCCCGCCACGACGTGCTGGCCGGCTGGGCCAGGAACCTCGGCTTCGGCGAGCACCTCACCGGCGCGCTCAGGTCGTTCACCGCCTGGGTGCTGTCGCGGCTCGACAGCCGGTCGGCCGCCTTCGCCGAGCTGTTCGCCCCCGAGGTCGCCGCCTACCTGACCGACCCCGGCAGGCGCGAGCGCGTGCGGGGGGTGGTCGCCGACACCATCCGCCGCAACCGCCCCAAGGTGGTCATCGCCCACTCTCTCGGCAGCGTCGTCACGTACGAGACCTTCTGGGCGCATCCCGACCTGGAGGCCGACCTGCTCATCACGCTGGGCAGCCCGCTCGGCATGCGCGGCGTGGTCTTCGAACGCCTGCTGCCCGCCCCGATCAACGGCCGCGGCGAGCGGCCCAAGGGCGTGCGGCGCTGGGTGAACATCGCCGACGCGCACGACATCGCCGCCATCCCGCCCGCGCTGGCCGGCTGCTTCACCGGCGTCGACGCCGAAGAGCTGGTCAACCTCGACTGGATCGACTTCCACACCGCCGAGAAGTATCTCGGCTGCCCGGCGCTGGGCTCGCATCTGCGACCATTTGTCCGGTGAGGTGGATTCTCTTCGACTACGGCAACGTCCTGTCTCTCGCCCAGCCGGCCGCCGAGGCCGAGGCCATGGCCCGCGCCGTCGGCGCCGACCCGGCCGCCTTCCTGCGCGGTTACTGGGAGCACCGGCTGGAGTTCGACCGGGGCTCGCTCACCCCGGCCGAATACTGGGCCGAGGCCGCCGGACGGCCGCTGTCCGTCGCCGACCTCGACCGGCTGATCGCCATGGACGTGGCGAGCTGGTCGCACCCCGACGAAGGCTCCCTGGCGATCCTGCGCGAGCTGCTGGAGCAGGGCCGTGACGTCGCCCTGCTGTCGAACGCGCCCGCCTGCGTCGCCGACGGCCTGGACGAGCTGCCCTGGGTCGCCGCCATCCCGCGGCGCTACTACAGCGCCCGGCTCGGGCTGGTCAAACCGGATCCGCGGATCTACGCGCACGTCGCCGCGGAACTGGCCGCCGACCCCGCCGACGTGCTCTTCGTCGACGACCGCGCGGACAACGTGGCGGGCGCCCGCTCCGCCGGCATGCGGGCGGTCCAGTACACCGACGCCGCGGCCCTGCGCGCCTTCCTGGAGTCCGGCAGCGGCTGAGCAAGGGGTCCGCGGCGCGCCGGAGAGCCGGGGCGGAACCTTCACCCATCGGTGATGTCCCCGCGATCCGAACCGGGATGCGACGCCGCGGGAACGTGCCAGGATGGGCGGGTGGACATCGACCTCGCTGATCTTGATTTCTGGCGCAAGCCGCTCAAGGAGCGGCACGAGGCGTTCGCCCGGCTCCGGCAACAGGAGCAGCCGGTGTTCTTCCCCGAGAAGAAGGTGCCGTTCCTGCGCTCCGGCGCCGGCTTCTACGCGCTGGTACGCCACGCCGACGTGGTCGAGGCCAGCCGCAACGCCAAGGTCTTCTCCAGCGAGCCGGCCGTCACCAACCCCGAGCCGCCCGGCTGGGTCAAGCAGGTGTTCGGCGAGTCGATGGTCAACATGGACGACCCGCGGCACGCCCGGCTGCGCCGCATCGTGACCCGCTCGTTCAGTCCCAGGATGCTCACCGGGCTGCAGTCCGACATCGAGTCGGCCTGCGCGCGCATCGTCGACGACCTCGTCGCCGCAGGACCGCACGACTTCGTCGGCCAGGTCGCCGCCCGGCTGCCCATCCACGTCATCTGCGACATGCTCGACATCCCGCAGGAGTGGCGCGAACGAGTGCACAAGCACGTCGACATCTCCACCGCCTACACCGGCGTCCGGCCCAGCCTGGCCCGCACCGTCCAGCTCGCCGGGCAGAACATGCTGGCCCTGCTCGCCCTCCAGCGCATGGTGATCAAGCTCGGCCACGAACGCGCCGCCGACCCCAAGGGCGACCTGGTCTCGCTCCTGGTCACCGCCAACCCCGACGGCGAGAAGCTCACCTACCGCGAGCTCGGCTCGTTCTTCGCGCTGCTGCTGGTCGCCGGCAACGAGACCGCGCGCAACACCATGGCCCACGGGCTCAAGATGCTCACCGACAACCCCGCCCAGCGCGAGCTGCTCATGAGCGACTTCGACGCCCACATCGGCAACGCCATCGAGGAGATGGTCCGCCTCGCCTCGCCGATCATGCAGTTCCGGCGCACCGTCACTCAGGACTACTCACTGCGCGGGCTGGAGCTGAAGAAGGGCGACAAGGTCGTGCTCTTCTACGGCTCCGCCAACCGCGACGAGTCCGTCTTCCCCGACCCCGACCGGTTCGACATCACCCGCGACACCAAGCCGCACGTCGGCTTCGGCGGCCCCGGCCCGCACTTCTGCCTCGGCGCCAACCTGGCCAGGCAGGAGCTGCGCGCCATGTACCGGGAGCTGCTGACGCGGCTGCCCGGCATCCGCACCATCGGCGAGCCCGAGCTGCTGGTGTCCAACTTCGACAACAGCGTGCGGCGTCAGGCCTTCACCTTCTGAGGGCCGAGCACGTTCCCCCGGATGGTGGCGGCCGTGACCAGCGCCGACACGGCCATCATCGCCGCGCTCGCCAGCATCGCCACCCTGAACCCCGCGTCGAACACCAAAGGATCCCTGAACGCGTCGCCGACCAGCCCCACCAGCGGCGGCACCGCGGCCACAGCGAGCAGCCCGCCCGTGCGCGCCACCGCGTTGTTCACCCCGCTCGCCGTGCCCGCGTAGCGGTCGTCGACGGTCGCCAGCACCGTCGCGGTCAGCGGCGCCACGGCCGCCGACAGTCCCAGCCCGAACACGGTGACCGCCGGCAGCACCTGCAGCCCGTACGAGGCGCCGGGGCCGATCGAGCTCATGAGCACGAAACCCGCGCCCGCCAGCGCGATCCCGCCCGTCATCGGCCAGCGCGGCCCGTGACGCCTGGCCAGCTCGCCGGCGAGCGGCGACAGCAGCAGCATCAGCGCCGTCACCGGCAGCATCGCCGACGCCGCCGCCACCGGCGAGAACCCCGACACCACCTGCAACTGCACCGCCAGCAGGAAGAACACCACGCCCATCGCCCCGTACATCACGAGCGTCACCACGTTCACCGACGTGAACACCCGGTCGGCGAACAGCCCGACCGGCACCAGCGCCCCCGGCGACCGGCGCCGCTCCAGCACCACGAACGCCGCACCCAGCAGCACGCCCACCACCAGCGGCACCGGAGCGTCCAGCTCGATCAGCCCGTACGTGATCCCGGCCAGCGACAGCGCGGCCAGCACCGACCCCAGCACGTCGAAGCGGCCCGCCGCCTGCTCGTCCCGGCTCTCCGGCACGTGCCGGGCCGCCACCAGCAGCACCAGCGCCGCGAACGGCAGGTTGATCAGGAACGCCCACCGCCAGCCGATCGTCTGCACCATCACCCCGCCCAGCAGCGGCCCCACGGCGCTCGCCACCCCGCCCAGCCCCGACCAGGCACCGATGGCGCGCGGCCGGTCGGCCTTGGCGAACGACGCCTGGATGATCGCCAGCGAGCCCGGCGTGAGCAGCGCCCCGCCCACCCCCTGCAGCGCGCGGGCCACGATGAGGAACTCGATCGTCGCCGCCGCCGCGCACAGCACCGACGCCAGCGCGAACCACACCGTGCCGATCAGGAACACCCGGCGCCTGCCGAACCGGTCGCCCAGCGATCCGCCCAGCAGGATCAGACCCGCGAGGGTGAGCGTGTAGGCGTTCACCGTCCACTGCAGGCCCGACATGCCGGCGTCCAGCTCGGTGCCGAGAAAGGGCAGCGCCACGTTCACGACCGTGCTGTCGAGCAGCGCGAGCCCCGACCCCAGCACGGTCGCCGCCAGCACCCACCGGCCGCGCGCCGATCGGAGCTCGATGTGCCCGTCGTCCATGCCAACCTCCCCACGCAGCAGCACAGCCGGCGGCCTCTGGCATTCCCCGCAGCTCAGCCCGGATCACAGCTCACGCCCGCCCCCTCGGATCAGAGCTGGGCCGCCACCTCGCGCAGGCGTGCGGTGGCGTCGCCCGTGACCGGGTCACCGTGGCCGACGCAGACCAGGCCCAGGTCCAGGTCGGCCAGCCTGCGGAAGGACGCGGCGGCCCCGGCCCGGTCGGCGTTGAACACGCCCAGGATGACCTGCCCGTTCAGGGTCGCGACGGTGTCGCCGGCGAACAGCAGCCGATGCGCGGGCAGATACAGCGCGACGCTCCCGTCAGTGTGTCCCGGGATGGGGATCACCTCGGCGCCGCCTCCGAAGTCGATCACCTCGCCGCCCTCCAGCTCCCGGTCCACCCGGGCCGAGGGGACGGGAGGGATCGGCGGCAGGCTGTCGTAGATCTCCCGTTCCCACTCGGGCATGTCCGCCCGATCCGGTATCTGCTGCGCGGTCTCCCCGCGCACCACCGGCGCGTCGGCCCGGTGGACCATGACGGTGGCCTCCGTCGTGATCTCCGCCAGTGCACCGTGATGGTCGTCATGGCCGTGCGTCACGATCACGTGCCGCAGATCGGCGAGGGTGAAGCCTAGGGAGCGGACGGCTCCCTCGACGTCCTTCCCGGACCCGGCCACCCCGGTGTCGATCAGGGTCAGCGCGTCACGTTCGTGCCACAGGTAGGCGTTGCCGACGGGGAAGCGGAGCAGGTGCAGGTGGGGTGTCAGTTCGATCAGATCCATGCGGGCACCGTACGTCCGGGCCCGGAGCCCTTGAGCGGTCTTCGCTTACGGCGATACCTTCCCTGAAACTCCCTTAAGTAGGGTAGTTTAGGGAACGAAATGGAACAATACACTGTCGAGCAGGCGGCGAACCTGCTCGGCCTGCACGTCAAGACCGTCCGCGCCTACGTGCGCGACGGCCGGTTGAAGGCCGCCAAGATCGGCAAGCAGTATCGGATAGCCCGAGCGGACCTGGAGGCGTTCACCGGCCTGTCGCTCACGCCGTCCACGGCGCGTCGCCAGGCCGAGGCGTCGGCCGTCGTCCACGTCGACGGCATCGACCGGGGCACGATGGACCGGGTCAGCATCATGGTCCTGTCATCGCTGGGCGGCCGGCCCACCGGGGCTCACGCGCAGTTCGTCTACGACGAGGAACACGGCCGGCTGAAGGTCGTGATCCTGGGCGACCTGGAAACCACCGCCCAGGTGCTCCGGCTCATCGACGCCCTCATCGGCCAGTGACGCGCACAACCCCGCCGATACCCGACCCGCCCTGTCCCGCGGGCCGGTCCACGCCCGGCCTGCGAGCGCCCGGGTCGCCCCTTCTCACCCTGGAGACTTCACATGCCTGAGCACCACCCGCCTGGCGAGTCCGCGCCTGACACCCCCGCCCCGATGCCCGGCGTCCTGCTGTGCGAGGCGGACGGGCCGCCGGTGCGAACCGAGCGCGACGCCCTGGACCTGATCGGCGACGCCTGGTATCACCGCGCCCAGCTCGTGGTCATCCCCGCCGATCGGCTGCACGAGGACTTCTGGCGCCTCAGCACCCGCGTCGCCGGCGAGATCATCCAGAAGTTCGCCAACTACCGCATCAAGGTCGCCGTCATCGGTGACATCTCCCGGCACGTCTCCTCCAGCACGGCGTTGCGGGACTGGGTGCGCGAAGCCAACCGCGGCGACGAGCTCTGGTTTCTCCCCAGCCTGGAAGCCCTCCGCGAACGACTTCCGGACCAGCGTGGCGCTGCGGCCCCACCCGCCTGACCGACGCGCGGAGGAGCAGGATGGCGCCTGGCGGACCAGCCATGGGCACGAGAGCAGACCGGCCACTAGCGTGCCGGGGTCTTCAGCGGATACGCCAAATCAGGTATCGACGTCACCGCCTCCGCCGGGTGATGATCAGGCACCCGGCGGAGAAAGGTGAGACCTTGTGAAGCATGTGCTGGTGACCGGAGCCACCGGCGGGATCGGCACGGCGGTGGTCGGCGCCCTGATGGCGGCCGGGCATCGGGTGACCGCCGTGGGGCGTGACGTCGGGCGGCTGGACGTGCGCGGGATCGAGGTGGATCTGGCCGAACCTGGCACGCTGGCCGCGCTGCGGGGGTCGAGAGGTCATGTGATCTTCGTCAACGCCTCTCCGGCTTGACCGGTGTCGCCCGCTGGTCGGCGTTCGTCGGGAGCAAGGCGGCGCTCCGGGAACTGGCAGACTCACTGCGCGAGGAGGAGGCGGCCCACGGGATTCGCGTCACCACGGTCTATCCCGGGCCACGGCGACGGACCTCCTGGGAGAGGTCACGCATGCCTTCGGCCGCCCGTATGATCCCGAGGCGCGTGATCCTCGGTGACATCCGCCGCAGGCGTAAAGGGCCCGAAGTGTGCAGGCTACCGCTCGGGGAAGTGCTCTTGCCAGGCCGTGTGGACGGCCGACGACAACGCCGCAGGATGTCGTTCGATCCGAGTTCGTGAGCGCGCGGCGTCTGACCGCGGAGCAGCCAAGCCCGGGTGACGCGGATCGCACTACAGATAGGTATGCCGCAACGCCGCGTCCCTTGGGGATGTTCGCGAGATAGTCTACGTCGCCAGGCATCCCCCATGGCGAGTTCTCGCAGGTCAACAGCGGCGATCCGACGCTACAGGCCACTCTCTCCTACTGCGATTACTTTGATTCGATTCCTGTCGAGAGAACCAGCAGCGCCTGCCGCCGATGCTCAAAGCACCGTGAAGAGCCAGGCGGCAGCATGGGCCACCGCCCCGACTATGACCAGAAGGACAGCGTCACGGAGCACCGTGACGTGGGTTGCCACGGTGTTCTCACCGATTCTGACCGTCCGCGCGTAGGCTGCGGCAAGCACCTGATGGATAGGGGGTTGCTGGCGTGAGAGCCGAGTGCTGTCTATCATGCCAACCTCTTTGCGAGCGACGGTGACCGCAGCAGCGCCGAGCAGGCCAAGGGTAGTGCTGAATACACCGAGAAACCACGCAATAAAGGCCCATATCGACAATGCTGCAATTATGCTGGCCGCACTGGCAAAGATAACCACTAAGAGCCCCAGGGCCGTCGTGAACAGGAATTGAGCACGCCCACGGATATATTCGAGGTCACTTTGCTGCCGGTCTAGCTGGCGCCGTCCCTCCTCCACAAGGACGATCAAATCCACCTCTGGCCAGTTGCTCGTATCGCCCGGTTCTACCGAGTGGACGCCGAAGACGGGCACCCGCCGACCCGGCCACAGCCCCAGCACATACTGTAGGAAGACTGCGGCCTCGGAAGGCAACCGTTCTTGCTGTGTCACCGTGGACCGCTACTCAGCCAAGCCGCCAGGGCAGCCGTGACGGGGACTGTGACCTGCTGAGGCAGAAAGAGCCATTGCCCAGCAGGGTTGACATCCAGGAGAAAGGCGCCCTCGTCCGCCAGCGCCCAGTCCTGGCTGCTATAGCCCAGACCCAGGGCGTCTGCCACAGCCAGAGCCCCGTGAGCGACCTCCGCCGGGAGGACGGCAGCAGTGAATGAGCGATGGGCAATTGGCGCGGCACGCCAGTCGAGTGGCTGATTCGCCGCATCCAGCGCGGCACCCCATACCTGCTCGCCGACCGTAACTACACGTAGGTGCAAACGCGCGCAGATCCTCGTTTGCACGAGAAATGGTGTCTCAGCCAGCGCGGCAAGGCGGACATCGTCGTTGCGCATCAACGTGGTGAAGATCGTGTAAGGCTGGTCCTGGTCAAAGAAATGGCCGGGACCCAACGGTTTGAGCACGATATCGGGTCCGATGGCCTCCCGCACGGCAGAGGGGTCGTTGGTGACCAAGGTGGCGGGAGTGGGAACACCAAGACGCACCGCTGTGGCATGCTGCACCAGCTTGTTTTCCGCGGCGACGAGCGCGTCGATGCCTGTTAGCCATTCCACTCCGCAGGTGCGCAGCACGGCCGTCAGCAAAGACAGCCAAGCTGTCTTCTCAGCCGCCTCCAGGGACTCAACGACCATCCCTCGCTGCCATGCAGCGGGTGCTAAACGTCGAATCCAACCACGCGTGCCCGTCTGGGGCGAGACCATCACGTGCTCCTGAGGACAGCGCACGCTCAAGCAGGCGTCCTGCAGGACATAAGGGTTCTCGGCTAACGTAGCCGCGTTGACCACCCAGCTCTGGCTGACCGGAGCAAGGCGGGCTAGCACCGCCGCCACATGCGGATCACCTTGGTCACCGACAATCACGCAAGCCACTCCGGCACTCACGGCAGGGCGATCCCGGCACCGACCCACGCAATGATCGCTCGGTCGTTGTCAACCGTTTCAATTTGCCTGGTGAGGGTTGTGTCAGGCGGCGGCTCGTCAGTATCGGCGGGCACGGCCTGCGCCAGTAGCCGATACAAACCTCGGCGCTGGCCGGCAGAGGAGAGGACACCATCGTCGTCGAAGGCCACCACCCCACTCTACGGAATCTCCCGTCAGTTAAGCGGCAACCCCGGAACGCGCAGCAAAGCAAATGCGGCGTCCTCGTCGATCGTTTCGACCGCTTTGGTGTTGAGGGTGTCCGGCGGGTCCTCCGATGCTCTGGAGGGGGACAGGGCGCACAGCAGACGGTACAGAGACACAGGGTCTGAGCCAGTACTGGTCGGCATCGTCACGCTGCACACTATAGCTGCTACCACGGAATATTCGAACTGACGTCGGCTTGCCTATCGAGCCGGGATGGTCAAACTCAAAGGTGTCAGGCGCGTGGGTTGGCTGAAGGAGTAAGGAGGGCTAAGCATGGCGGCTCTTCGAAGTTAAGCGGGGTTGAGGCATCCGCGGCTGCGTCGGGTGGTGGCGCATCGGGTGCGTAGCCGTTGATTTTCGGGGTTGCGGAAGCCGTAGGCGTCGCGGGCAACGGTTTTGATGACGCGGTTGCTGCCTTCGGAGCCTGCGTTGGTGATGCCGGTGTGGGGATGTCGTGCTCGCCGCGGAACCAGCGCCGCACCATGATCGCCTGCCGGAACGGGCTCAGGGCTCGGCTGTCTTTCGGGGTGCCACGCAGTCGGCGTTCGTCGTGCAGGAGTCGCGCGAGGTACTGAACGAGTGCGCGGGAGACGTCGAGCGTGGCACGATGTGCAATCACGTGGAGCCTTTCGGCCGGCTGAGATTCTTGTGGTGAGACCTCTTCTACCGGGGGCTCCACGTCTGTTTCTGGCCTTCGGCGACTCCTCCCGAAAGGCCCGGAACACCAGGAACGGCGTCCCAAAAATCCCGATCGCCCGAACTATTTCGCTGAGATCACCTCACTGTGAAGCGCGACGGCTCTTACGTCCGTCCACAGTTGCCTATTGAGCGGGTTGCAGTAGAGCGCGAGGCAGAGGTCACGGCTCGCATGCCGTCGCCCGACGAGCGCAAGGAGCTCCACATCCCGAAGGCGTGCCCGTACTGGTGGTCAAGCAGTCAGGCAAACGCAAGCGGGTCCAGCCGATCGGACATACTCATCTGGACGATAGAAAAGAGCTGCAGTTAGCCGACCGAAGCAAGTGGAGTGTTTGCACGTCCCAAACTGCCGACACACCTCGAGACGTGAACAGTATACCGCAGAACGATATCCGATGACTCAGGACCCACCAGCATCGAAATCTGCAGGATCGCTCATGGCCGTCGAGAAAAATATCTGGTACGGCAGCA
This sequence comes from Nonomuraea sp. CA-218870, assembly GCF_050936535.1. Taxonomy (NCBI): domain Bacteria; kingdom Bacillati; phylum Actinomycetota; class Actinomycetes; order Streptosporangiales; family Streptosporangiaceae; genus Nonomuraea; species Nonomuraea sp. CA-218870. Next base: position 3,692,512 of record NZ_JBNJMN010000001.1, read on the forward strand.
GGGTAAATACGAAGAAGATAATTACCGTTGCTACTACAGCCCAAATAAGATGAATCGGGCGCGGCAGCCCGGCTCGCTCAAGACGCCTGATCCCGAAGGCGAACCACACAGGAATGATAAGCCCTACCAGAGTTGCGATACGTAGGGCCACACTATGTGCCGACACCATCTGAAACATCACGCCCAAATACGCAGGCCAGCCATACAGAATCAGCGGCCCAATACCCATCCCAACTATGCCTCCCCATCGCAGCCTGCGATTATCCACGTAGGCAACTATGCTTTGCGGCAAGCTGAGGTCTGGCCTACCCACCATATCAGCTACCAGGGCGTACACTCGCTGCGCCTCTACGAGCGCGCTCTCAAGCACCTGGCATCTCTGTCCTGCTACTTCCTTGGCCGCTTCTGCTTCTTCTAGATTGACCTTCAGACGATCAATTTCCTCTCTAATGTCCTCCTCGGCTCGAACGAGGGCTTTCCTGTCAACTTCGAAACGAACCAGTTCAGCCCGAGGAGCGGCCTCTATAGCTTTCTTCGTCCACGAACTCTCCAGCGCACGGGCTTCCCCTTTCACAAGTCCCATTTCGCCAACGAGGGCTTCTATCAAATCGACCATGTTCTGAATGCGTTCGTCGACTTCTACCCTCTGGGCTTCAGCAATTTCCGCTTGTGTCTCAATTTCCTCTACTTGCAAACGAGCGCGCTCCACCGCCCGGAATGCCTCAACCCTTGCGTTTTGAACCGCCTTTAATTCTTCTAGCTCTAGAGCTCTTCCTTGTTTCTCTGCCGCATGTGTAAGCAACTTCGTTACGAAACGCGAAGGGGGGATCCTCTCGCCATGCAAGTAGCGGCGAATCATCGTGGCATCTGTGCCAGATAGTCCAGCATAATTACGTATGGACTCTTCCGTCTGCGCGAAACGTTCCCTAAGATAGATCGCCAATCTTCGCACTTCTTCCGGAAGATCATCAGAAAGTGGCTTCAGTCGCGCAGGAGGCATACTTCACTCTGGCATGTGCTCACATGCACTGCTAGAGGCCATCTCACTTTTCATCCCAACTGCCCCGATAGGAACGGACTTAACGCGCATTTCACTCACAATGACACATATGTTCCTGGAGCCACACACCAGTCTTCCTCAAGACGCAAGCTTGCTTACTGTCTCGATCTTTCGGACGATGTATGCGTGGTCGCGACTCCCGCTCCTCAACCGACCGTCACAGTTACAGAGACTGCGGCAGTGACACCGCCAGCACCCGTAGTCCATGTCCAAGTTCCGGCTGAGCCATTCGACCTATGGAAGGACATCATTTTCAATGACTTCGGGGGAGCCTTTCTTGGTGTTCTCGGCGCAGCGACTGTTGCTTGGTGGCTAACACGCCGTGAACGGGAAGCCCGGCTAGATGAGAGAAGGCGAGATCAGGCAGCTCAACTCTCTACCGGTCTACGCAACCTCTGCCATGCGACAAGTGAGGCCAACCCCGAAGTCGTAGTGCCAGCGTTAGAGGTCGTAGCAGGCGCTGCGGCTCCCCTTCTTGCCCGTGTCAAGAAGACTCCACATGCCGATTTCCAGCACTGGCTCGCCGCCCAGCTAGCTCTGCTGCCAACGACATGGTTCGAGCAACTCCAGGCAACCAAGCGGCTAGAGACTCGGGTAAGAGCCAACAAGCGTAGAGAACTAGCAAGGCAGATCATCCGGCTGCAGGTTACCGTCGACCGATGGGGCGTCGATCCTAGGAACTGGCGCTCTACGACGACAGATGATGACCTTCCTCGCCTTGTGGGAGGCGGCCCTAGAAAGAGTCGTCGTCGTTGATCGTCCACACCCTTCAGATGGTGCTATCACGGACCACCCATCTGCGTGCTTGATCGTTCCCAATACCTTCCCGCAAGCCCCGGCTCGTTGCTCGGGGTGACGCCTACGCTCCTGGTCAGGGACATGAGGAGCGCTTCTCGCTTATCTGACTCCTAAGGCGGCAGCGTCAGGCCGTCCGCCGCGGAGCAAGAGGGGTGACCTGGTCAGGGCGGCCTAAGGCGATCCGCGTGAGGTTGCGCAGGGACGTGGAGCCGGGCCTGAAGTAGTCGCTGTGGCCGCCCTCGCCGGCCTCGAACAGGCGGGCGCCGAAGCCGGGGGCCATCGGGTCCCGGCCGAAGCCGAGGGGGCCCAGCCTGGTCTTGGGGACGAACCTCATCCAGTCGTTGGAGCCCAGCCCGGCCCACACCCGGGCGGTGGTGAACGTGGCGGAGCGGAACTCCAGGCCGGGGCTGGCGACGAGGGCGAGGTCGGAGACCGGCAGGCCGCCGGCGGCGGCCTTGGCGCAGACCACCGAGCCGTAGCTGTGGCACAGGAGCGCGATGGGGGCCGCGGTCCGGCGGCGGAGGTCGGTGACCGTGCGGCGGAGGGCTCGCGCTCCTTCGTCGGCCGCGGAGTCGGTCATCACGTCCAGGCTCCAGGTGGGCGGCGACTCGTAGCCCAGCCAGGCGACGACCGCCAGGCGGGTGCCGGGGGACTGGCCGGCCGCCTCGGTCAGGAGGGCGCGGGCCGAGCCGCCTGGGCGGTGGCTGCCGGTGTCGAAGGTGTCCACGGTGATGTCGGCGCCCGGCACGATGACCGCCACCCGGTCGGCCGTGGTCACGTCACCGTGGACCCGGACGAGCCGGCCGCTCGACTGGGCGGGTGGGACGAGCAGCGCCCCGAGGGCGAGCATGCCGAGGACTCCGTGCCTGAATCGCATGGTGTCGAAGCTACGGATCCGGCCCCGGTTTCCGCGTCACCGCACGGGCTGATCTTCCAGGTAGTACCGCAGGGGGATCACGACCACGACAGGATGACCGGCCGGCCCCCGGAACCCCTGGAGGGCAGGCACCCCCAGGACCTCCGCGGCCCCCCGTCCCAGCCTTCGCGATCGGCCCCGAAGTGATGCGAGGGAGAGACCGGGGCTGGAGGAGGGCGAGCGCACACTCGCCGACTCCCGCTGACCACCCGGCCGGCGTCGCTCCCGCCTCTGGGAGGAGGGCGCGGCTCAGCGGGTGTAGCGGTGTTTGGCTCCCGGCGGGAAGTACTCCGGGTCGCCTGTCTCGCGGAGCCGGATCACCGGCGCCTGGCGCGTCTGCGGCACGTAGTGCGCGAACTCGCTGTTGAGCCGCCGCAACTGGGCCAGGATCGACGCGCCGACCGCCTCCGCCGTGCCGTCCGACGGTTTCTCGCCGGGCGCCAGCTCCACCGTCACCGTCAGGTGCCGGTCGCGCCGCTCGTCCTCCGCCGCCTCCATCACGAACTTGCCGGTCACCAGCCCCGCCACCTCGGGCTGCTCCAGCCCCACGGAGATGTTCTCCGGGTACACGTTCGCCCCGTAGTAGGACACGGTGAACCGGCTCCGCCCGAAGACGTACGCGAAGGGCCGGGCGGGGCCGGGCGCCGACGGCTCCAGGCCGTGGTCGCGGGCGAAGGCCAGCATGCGCTCGTACGGGATCAGCCCGCCGTCGTCGGCGATGTGGTAGCGGATCAGCGGGATGCCGTTGTCGCCGGAGAACAGCAGGGTCCCGTCGTGCTCCTCGAAGAAGCGCACCTCGGGGTCGTACTGGACCAGCGTGGGCAGCCGCGACTCGCCGAACAGCTCCCGCGCGGCCGGCGGGCGTTCGGCCAGGAAGCGGCGGATCTCCACCGACAGCGGCGTCTCGTTGCCCAGCACCCCGGCGTCCGCGGTCCCGTACAGGGAGGCGATGCCGCGTACCGGATCGGTGATGCCCGCGCGGGACGCCACGAGCGTGCGCCACTCCTCGCTGAAGACCTCGCCGGCGGTGACCAGCTTGACGTTCCAGCGGGACCAGGGCAGTCCGGCGTCGATCACGTCCTTGAGGAAGGGCGGGTAGCCGAGCAGCACCACCTGGTCGAAGTGCGGCGCCAGCTCCGGCACCACCCGCAGGATCTCCCGCTTGTCGCTGCCGGGCGCCACGACCGTCACCGGGTAGCCGAGCTCGGCCAGCCGGCGGCAGCAGGCCAGCGTGAACAGCCCGCCCACCCAGGTGCCGAGCGCGAAGCAGACCACGGCGAGCGTGCGCCGCTCGCGGGCGGCGAAGGAGTCGCGGAACACCTCCTCGAAGCGGGCCGCGATGACGTGCTCGTCGGCGGCGGTCCGCGGCCAGAACGCGGGCTCCCCGGTCGACCCGGACGACACGGCGACGAGGTCGCCGATCACCCCGTGACGGCACAGGTCGGGCAGGGGGTGGCGTCGGGTGTACGTGTCCTTGCTCGTCATCGGCAAGCCCACGAAATCCTGAAATGTCTGGATCTGGGCGGGGTCGATGGCGTGCTCCGCCAGGAACGCCCGGTACGCGGGCACCGTCTTCACCACGTCGTGGAACAGCTTGACCAGGTCCATCAGTCGACTGTACGGCCGGGGCCGCCCCCCGTCACCCGCCCGTCACTCGCCCGGCCGCACCAGCCCGGTCTCGTAGGCGTACACGATCGCCTGGGCCCGGTCGCGCAGCCCCAGCTTCATCAGCATCCGCCCCACGTGGGTCTTGACCGTCTGCTCGGCCAGCACGAGCTTGCGCGCGATCTCCTGGTTGGACAGGGCCTGGGCGACGAGCGCGAGCACCTCGCTCTCGCGCTCGGTCAGCTCGCTCAGCCGGGCGGCCGCGGGAGCCGGGCGCGGCCCCAGCCGGGCGAACTCACGGATGAGCCGCCTGGTGACGCCGGGGGAGATCAGCGCGTCGCCGGCCGCGACCACCCGGACGGCCTCGGCGAGCTGGGCGGCCGAGGCGTCCTTGAGCAGGAACCCGCTGGCGCCGGCCCGCAGCGCCTCGTAGACGTAGTCGTCGAGGTCGAACGTGGTCAGGATGAGCACCTTGGACTCCGAGCCGGACGACAGCAGCCGCCGGGTGGCGTCCAGCCCGTCCATCACCGGCATCCGCACGTCCATCAGCACCACGTCGGGCGTCAGCTCGGCGGCCCGCTGGAGCGCTTCGCGCCCGTCGGCCGCCTCGCCCACGACCACGATGTCGGGCTGGGCGCTCAGGAACACGGTGAACCCCGTGCGCACCATGCCCTGGTCGTCGGCTATGAGAACCCGGATCACGAGGGACCCCGTCCGGTCGGCAGCACCGCGGTCACCTGAAAACCTCCTACGGGGACCGGCCCCGCCTCCAGCGTGCCGCCCAGCAGCGCCGCCCGCTCGCGCATGCCGACCAGCCCGTGGCCGGCGCCGGGCGAGCGGGCGGAGGAGGTGCCGGGGCCGTTGGTCACGTGGAGCCGCACGCCCTGCTCGTCGCGGCGGACGTCGATCATGACGGTCGCGCCCGGGGCGTGGCGCATGGCGTTGCTCAGCGACTCCTGCACGATGCGGTAGGCGGACATCCCCACCGTCTGGGGCACCCCCTCCACCGACTCGGGCAGCTTGACCAGCACGGACAGCCCGGCCGCCCGCGCGTTGGCGACGAGGTCGTCGACCTGGGCCAGGCCGGGCTGCGGGGCGGTGTCGGTGCGGCCGTCCTCGTCGCGCAGCACGCCGAGCACCTGCCGGAGCTGGGCGATCGCCTCCAGCGACAGGGCGCGGATGCCGGCGAGCCCCGCCTCCAGCTGGGCCGGGTCGCCCGCCGCCTTGAGCGGCACCGCCTCCGCCTGGATCGCGATCACCGACATGTGGTGGGCCACCACGTCGTGCAGCTCGCGGGCGATGCGCGCGCGCTCCTCCAGCACGGCCTGCGCCCCCATCGCCTCCTGGCTGCGCCGCTCCTCCAGGGCGAGCCGTTCGGTGGCGCCGCGGCGCAGCCGCACGTTGTGGCCGAGGAGCATGACGGCGCCCACCATGACCGACCCGAGCGGCACGCTGTTGGGGAAGGCGATCCACATCACCACCACGCTGATCACCCAGGCCGCGCCGGTGATCCGCCGGTCGCAGCGCACCGCCACGGAGTAGGCGACGAGCAGGTAAGAGATCACTATCTCCGCGGTGTAGGGGTTGTCCTCGTAGGCGACGCCCAGCGCGAACGAGACCCAGAGCCCGGCCGGGAGCAGCGCCAGCGAGGCGCGCCAGGCCGCCAGCGGCCTCCGGTCGCGCAGCACCAGCGGGATCGCGACGCCCAGCGCGGCCACGTAGGCGAGGGCCGGCCGCCCGTCGCGCTGGATGACCCGGTCGTAGGTGGTCAGGAACAGGATGAGGGCCAGCAGGACGTCGACCACCTGGACGAGGTCGAGTCTGCGGAACGGCAGCAGCCCCAGCCAGCGCGGCATGGGCAGGGCCCGCCGGCCCGACGGGGGCGCGGGCTGGTCGGCCGCACCCTGGTAGAGCGCCAGGAGGATGGGGCGCAGCACTGCCGAGAACACCCCCAAAGCCTACGAGCACGCCGCTCGCCACGCGTCGGACCAAGGGCTGATCCGGTCTCACTCCCAGGTATGACTTACATGATTACGCTCGCTCTGAGCGAACATCGGAAAGCTTGGGAACATTAAGCCGCTCCGATGAATTGAGTCGATATAACTCAACCCTATGGAGTTCGCATGAGTGAGAGCTTGATCCTGCCGGTGCTGCCGCTGGACGACGCCGTCGTACTGCCCGGCATGGTGGTTCCGCTGGACCTGTCCGACTCCGAGGTGCGCGCCGCCATCGACGCTGCCCGGGCATCCGGTGGCAACAAGCCGCAGGTGCTTCTCGTTCCCCGCGTCGACGGCCGCTACGGCGCCGTGGGCGTGCGGGCCGTCGTCGAGCAGGTCGGGCGGCTGCCAGGCGGCGAGCCCGCCGCCGTGGTCCGCGGCGTCGACCGGGTGCGCGTGGGCGCGGGCACCACCGGCCCCGGCGCCGCGCTGTGGGTGGAGGCCGTGACCGTCGACGCGGTCGCCGCCCACGAGCGCGCCCACGAGCTGGCCAAGGAGTACAAGGCCCTGGCCACCACGATCCTGCAGAAGCGCGGCGCCTGGCAGGTGGTCGACCAGGTCAACCAGATCGACGACCCCGCCGTGCTGGCCGACAGCTCCGGCTACACGCCGTGGCTGTCCACCTCCCAGAAGGTCGAGCTGCTGGAGTCCCCCGACCCCGCCGACCGGTTGGGCAAGCTGATCGAGTGGTCCCGCGAGCACCTGGCCGAGCTGGACGTCGCCGAGACGATCCGCAAGGACGTCCAGGAGGGCATGGAGAAGCAGCAGCGCGAGTTCCTGCTGCGCCAGCAGCTCGCCGCCATCCGCAAGGAGCTGAAGGAGCTCGACGGCGGCTCGGCCGAGACCGAGGAGGAGGACTACCGCGCCCGCGTCGAGGCGGCCGACCTGCCCGAGAAGGTGCGCGAGGCCGCGCTCAAGGAGGTCGACAAGCTGGAGCGGACCTCCGAGCAGTCCCCCGAGGGCGGCTGGATCCGCACGTGGCTCGACACGGTCCTCGACATGCCGTGGAACGTGCGTACCGACGACAACTACGACATCGCCGGTGCCCGCGAGGTGCTGGACGCCGACCACACGGGCCTGTCCGACGTGAAGGACCGCATCATCGAGCACCTGGCCGTACGCAAGCGCCGGCAGGAGAAGGGGCTCGGCGTGGTGGGCGGCCGCCGCGGCGGCGCCGTGCTCGCCCTGGCCGGCCCTCCCGGTGTCGGCAAGACCTCGCTCGGCGAGTCCGTCGCCCGTGCCATGGGCCGCGAGTTCGTCCGCGTCGCCCTCGGCGGCGTACGCGACGAGGCGGAGATCCGCGGCCACCGGCGCACCTACGTGGGCGCGCTGCCCGGCCGGATCGTCCGCGCTATCCGCGAGGCCGGTTCGATGAACCCGGTCGTGCTGCTCGACGAGGTCGACAAGGTCGGCGCCGACTACCGCGGCGACCCGACGGCCGCGCTGCTGGAGGTGCTCGACCCGGCGCAGAACCACACCTTCCGCGACCACTACCTGGAGGTCGAGCTCGACCTGAGCGACGTGCTCTTCCTGGCCACGGCCAACGTCCTGGAGGCCATCCCCGGCCCGCTGCTGGACCGGATGGAGGTCGTCACGCTCGACGGCTACACCGAGGACGAGAAGGTCGCCATCGCCCGCGACCACCTGCTGCCCCGGCAGCTCGGGCTGGCCGGCCTGACGGCCGAGGAGGTCGCCGTCGAGGACGCGGCGCTGCGCCGGCTGGCCACCGAGTACACCCGCGAGGCCGGCGTCCGCTCGCTGGAGCGGTCGGTCGCCCGCGTCCTGCGCAAGATCGCGGCCGGTGACGAGCTCCCGGTCACGGTCGGCGCCGACGACCTGACGGCCTACCTGGGCAGGCCCAGGTTCGTGCCGGAGTCGTCGCTGCCGGAGAACGCCCAGCGCACCTCGGTGCCCGGCGTGGCCACCGGCCTGGCGGTCACCGGGGCCGGCGGCGACGTGCTGTACGTGGAGGCGTCGCTGGCCGACCCGGAGACCGGTGAGACCGGCCTGACCCTGACCGGCCAGCTCGGCGACGTGATGAAGGAGTCGGCCAGGATCGCCCTGTCCTACCTCCGCTCCCACGGCGCGGAGCTGGAGCTGCCGGTCACCGCGCTGAAGGACCGCTCGGTGCACGTCCACTTCCCGGCGGGCGCCGTGCCCAAGGACGGCCCCTCGGCGGGCGTGACGCTGACGACCGCGCTGGCCTCGCTGCTGTCGGGCCGCCAGGTCCGCGGCGACGTGGCGATGACCGGCGAGATCTCGCTCACCGGCCGGGTGCTGCCGATCGGCGGCGTCAAGCAGAAGCTGCTGGCGGCGCACCGGGCGGGCATCTCCACGGTGCTCATCCCGGCCCGCAACGAGCCGGACCTGGACGACGTGCCCCAGGAGGTCCGCGACGAGCTGACCATCCACTCGGTCAGCGACGTGCGCGAGGTCCTGGACCTCGCGCTCACCCCGGCCCAGGTGGCGGACGGCGTCGCCGCCTGATCCGCCCCGAGACGCCCTGCCGCCCCAAGACGCCCCGCCGCACCGGGAAGCCCCGCTGCGGCGGGGCGTCCCGCGTGTACGGCGGTGTTCCGTACGGGCGACTACGGCAGTGAGGCGGCGAACTTCAGCACCCGCTCGTTCACCTCGGCGGCGAACTGACCGGCGATCGAGTGGGTCGCCTCCGGCCACAGTTCGGCCCGCACCCCGGGGATGAGCCGCTCCGCCCGCCGCACCGCCTCGCCGGGGTCGTGGATGACGCTGCGCCCGGCGACGACGACCAGGGCCGGGACCGTGATCGAGCGCAGCTGCTCGTCGGTGAAGCGGGTGGGTGGCGGGAGCGCGGGCCGGTAGTCGCGCATCGTCGCGGAGATGAGCCGGGCCACCGGGTCGTCCGCGGAGATGTCGGCGCCGGTGCCGTCGATCCACGCCATGAAGCGCGGCCTCGCCCAGCGCGAGACGAACGGCAGCATGACCGGGATCGTCCGCAGGATCAGGCCGAGAGGCATCGGCGCGAGCGCCCCCGCCGGGTCGAGCAGGGTGATCGAGGCCACGTGGCGTGGATCCCGTACGGCCTGGTTGCACGCCAGCCAGCCGCCCATCGACATGCCCACCAGGTGCGCCGTGCCGAGGCCGAGCCCGGCGAGTGCCGCCGACAGCCAGGCGGCCTGGTCGGCGGCGTCCCTGATCGGCGCGGTCTGCTCGCTCCGCCCGCCCTCGCCGAGAAGGTCGAGCGCGTACACGGGGCGCGCGGCGGCCAGGCCGGGAAGGTTGGGCAGCCACATGACGCTCGTCGCCGACTTGCCGTGCAGCAGCACCAGCGGCGTGCCGCCGGACGGGCCGAACCGGTAGGCGCGCACCCGCCCGAACGGCGTCGGCACGTCACGCGTCTCGGCCGGCGACGGCAGCGCCGCCATCGCCTCGTCGTAGGTCCGCTCGTACTCCGCTCGCGCCTCCGGCGTGACGAAGCGACCGATCTTCGGCATCGCACCCCTCCTTTGCCATACGATCATATGGCGAAAACTTGGAGGGCGGGCACATGCCGAAGAAGGTCGACCACGAACAGCGGCGGACGCGGATCGCCGAGGCGCTGTGGGGCATCGCGGCCTCGCGCGGCCTGGAGGCGGTCAGCATGCGGGAGGTCGCGACGGCGGCGGGCATGTCCATCGGGCTCGTCCAGCACTACTTCGCGAGCAAGGACGAGATGCTCCTGTACGCGACGGTCCTGCTGCGTGACCGGCTGTCGGAGCGCCTGCGGCGCGGCCTGGCCGGGATGGGGTCCGCCGCGCCCCGCGAGGTGCTGCGAGCCCTGCTCGTGACGCTGCTGCCGCTGGACGCCGAGGCCCGGACGGAGACGCTGGTGGGCGTCGCGGTCTTCATCCGCGCGCTCAACGACGAGACCCTCGCCGCGCGCTACCGGGAGGGCCAGGCCCAGCTCGCCGCCGTCGTGGCGGGGTGCCTGGAAGGACTCGCCGCCGACCCGGGCGCGGCGGCGGACGCCCTGCTGGCGTTGGTCGACGGGCTGGCCTCAGGCCTGCTCCTCGGTCATCACGCCCCGGAACGGGCCATAAGCATCCTTGATCAGCAGATATCCAGAATGACCGAATCATCCGTACGTTTGACCGAATGATTCGGGCATGCTTCCATGACTCCCTGCTGTACGGGACCCCTGAGCTGGAGCCGGACGACAAGGCCGTGCTGGCGGAGATCGAAGACATGCGCCGCGACCTCAAATACCGGCTGGCCGAGACCCACCGCTGGGACGGCCAGCTGCGCAGGCAGCTTCAGGCACGGGCCATCCAGGGCTCCAACTCGATCGAGGGCTATCACGCCGGCGTCGAGGACATCGAGTCCATCATGTCCGGTGAGGAGCCGCTGGAGACACCAGGCCAGGTGGCGCGGGAGATCGCGGGTTATCAGCAGGCGCTCACCCACATCACCTGGCTCAACGCTGGGACCTCGACGGGCCCAGCTACGTCCGGGCCGCCATGGCGCACTTCAACCTCGTGGCCATCCACCCCTGGCGTGACGGCAACGGCAGGATGTCACGAGCCCTGCGGACCCTGGTGCTCGGTCGCGACCAGATCCTCACCCCCGAGTTCTCCTCCATCGCGGAGTGGCTCGGCACAGGTGAGAACACCACCGATTACCACCGCGCGCTCCGGGGAGTGCAGCACGGATCGTGGAAGCCGCACGGCGACACCGTTTCCTGGGTCCGGTTCTGTCTGCGCGCACACCACCTGCAGGCCCAGCGGGTGCGGCAGCGGCTGGCCCAGGCCGGGGAGGTCTGGACGCTGCTCGAAGAGCGGGTCGACGCCGACGGGCTCAACACCCGGTCCGTGTCCGCCCTCTACGAGGTGTTCGTCAACCGCAGGCTGCGCCGCAGCCGCTACCAGGCCGACGAAGGGCTCAGCCAGGGCCAGGCGGCCCGCGACCTGCGAGAGCTGGCCGCCAAGGGCTGGCTCCAGCCGTACGGGGAGACCAAGGGGCGCTTCTACGCGCCGGGGCCGCTCATGCGGCAGATCAAGGCGGACTTCGCGGGGCGGGCCGAGCCGTTGCGCGACCCGTACAGGGTGAGCGAGGTCACCGTCTGAGCCGGGAATAGCCGCCGCGACGCGCGTCGTTGGCATGAGCATGACCGAGGGACCCGCGCACCACCGATCCGGCAGGTGTTGTCGTCCGAGCACGGGGCGGACGACCGCCCGCCAGGCCCGCTGACCGCCGTCTCCCTCGAAGGTCCCCCTATGATCACGCCCCATTTCGTGCTGCGCAGGCTGAGTCACCTGCCGTTCCACCCCGGCTCCCGATAGGACGACCGGCTCCCGTACCTGATCGTTCCAAGCCCGGCGGCGGCGTGCCGCCTCTCAGCCATGGGGAAGAGTCGTGATCGAGGTTTCCGGCCTGCGCAAGGCGTACGGCCGCACCGTCGCTCTGGACGGCGTCGACCTGAGCGTGCGCGAAGGCGAGGTCTACGGGGTGGTCGGGCGCAGCGGCGCCGGCAAGAGCACGCTGCTGCGCTGCGTCAACCTGCTGGAGCGGCCCGACTCGGGCACGGTGCGGGTGGCCGGCCAGGAGCTGACGGGGCTGCGCGGCCGTGACCTCAACCTCGCCCGGCGCCGCATCGGCATGATCCACCAGCATTTCGCGCTGCTCTCCTCGCGCACCGTCGCGGGCAACGTGGCCTTCCCGCTGGAGGTCATGGGCGTGCCCAGGGCGGAGCGCAGGCGCCGCGTCGGCGAACTGCTGGAGCTGGTGGGGCTGGCCGGGCGCGAACGCGACCACCCGCACCAGCTCTCCGGCGGGCAGAAGCAGCGCGTCGGCATCGCCAGGGCGCTCGCCGGCAGCCCGGCCGTCCTGCTGTCGGACGAGGCCACCTCGGCGCTCGACCCCGCCACCACCCAGTCGATCCTGGACCTGCTCAGGCGGCTCAACGCCGAGCTGGGCCTGACGATCCTGCTCATCACGCACGAGATGGACGTGATCAAGAACGTCTGCGACTCGGCCGCCATCATGTCCGGTGGGCGGGTCGAGGAGGCGGGGCCCATCGCCGAGCTGATCAGGACCCCCGGCTCGCGCCTCACCCGGGAGATCTTCCCGCTGCCCGGCGACCCGCCGGCCGGCTCGGTGACGCTCACCTTCACCGGCGACCCGCAGCGGCCGCTGGTGTCGGAGGTGGTGCGCAAGTTCGACGTGGACGTGAGCATCCTGGGCGGCGCGATCGAGGAGATCGCCGGCGGCGCGGCCGGCCGGCTGCGGATCGCGCTCACCGGGGACGAGGCCCCGGCCGCGCTGGACTACCTGCGCGCCCGCGGGCTGCTGGTGGAGGTGTCATGACCTGGGAGGAGATGGCGCCGCTGCTGGCGGAGGCCACGGTGGAGACCGGCATCATGGTCGGCTGGTCGGCGCTGCTGACCGTGCTGCTCGGGCTGCCGCTGGGCGTGGCGCTGGTGGTGTTCGACCGGGGCGGGCTGCGTCCGCTGCCCGCGGTCAAGTCCGTGCTCGGGCTGGTCGTCAACGTCGGCCGGTCGCTGCCGTTCATCGTGCTGATGATCGCGATCATCCCGTTCACCCGGCTGGTCGTCGGCACCACGATCGGGACCGCCGCCGTGGTGGTGCCCCTGACCGTCGGCGCCGTGCCGTTCTTCGCCCGGCTGGTGGAGACGGCGCTGCGCGAGGTGGACCGCGACGTGATCCAGGCCGCGCGGGCGATGGGGGCGGGCCGCGCCACCGTCGTGGTCAAGGTGCTGCTGCCCGAGGCGCTGCCGGGGATCGTCGCCGGGGTGACCGTGACGGTGGTCGCGCTCATCGGCTACACGGCCATGGCCGGGACCATCGGCGGGGGCGGGCTCGGGGACCTGGCCATCCGGTACGGCTACCAGCGGTTCGAGACCGGCGTGATGGTGGCGACCGTCGTGCTGCTGATCGTGATCGTGCAAGTCATGCAGAGCCTGGGCGACTACGCCGCCCGGCGTCTATCACACAAATAAAGGAAGATCATGAAATTTCGTCGCATAGTGGGTGTTGCCGCGCTGGCCCTGTCGCTCGCCGCATGCGGTACGTCGCAGTCCGCTACCAGCGAGCCCGACGGCGCTCTCAAGATCGGCGTCAGCCCGGTGCCGCACGGGGAGATCGTCAAGTACGTCAACGAGAACCTCGCCGAGGCCGCCGGCCTGGACCTGGAGATCGTCGAGTTCACCGACTACGTGCAGCCCAACGTCCAGCTGAGCGAGGGCAAGCTGGACGCCAACTTCTTCCAGCACCGCCCGTACCTGGACGACTTCAACTCCTCCAAGGGCACCGACCTGGCCTTCGTCGCCCCGGTCCACCTGGAGCCGCTCGGCCTGTACTCCAAGAAGGCGACCGAGCTCGGCGGGCTGCCCGACGGCGGCACCGTGGCCGTGCCTAACGACGCCACCAACCTGGGCCGCGCGCTCAAGCTGCTCGCCGACAACGGCGTGATCACCCTCAAGGAGGGCGCCGGCACCGCCGCCACCGAGCGCGACGTCACCGGCAACCCGAAGAACCTGCGGTTCGAGTCGCTGGAGGCCGCCCAGCTGCCGCGCTCGCTGGACGACGTGGACGCGGCCGTGATCAACGGCAACTACGCGATCGAGGCCGGGCTCAAGCCCGCGTCCGAGGCGCTGGTGCTGGAGAAGACCGAGGCGAATCCGTACGTGAACGGCCTGGTCGTGGCCGCCGGCAAGGAGCAGGACCCGGACGTCGTCACCCTGGCCAAGCTGCTGCGGGACCAGAAGGTGAAGGACTTCATCGCGCAGAAGTACGCGGGCTCGGTGATCGCCGCCGGATAAGTCTGGATAAGGCAGGGTTAAAGCGGGTTGCAAGCAACGGGCAATCGGTTCCGCTTATCAATAGTCCGACAGCAGAACCAACCTCTTCCCGAGGAGCCCTCAAGTGCGATTCGCAACCCGACTCCTGATCGGCGTGGCCGCCGCCGCCGCAGTCACCGTCGCCGCCCCCGTGGCCGCGGGCGCGACGACGACCGGCGCCGCGACCTCGTCCGGCACCTACTCCGACAGCTGGGGCCCGTACCACTCCAGCGACCACAAGGCCAAGGCCAAGGGCCACGTGGAGGTCGAGAAGAAGACCTACAAGCACTGGCACTGGAAGACCGTCATCGTCCCGAAGAAGGTCTGCAAGTGGCACGACGGCGAGAAGAAGTGCTGGTGGGTGAAGAAGGAAGTCAAGAAGCGCGTCTGGGAGTGGAAGCACGTCTTCCGGTTCGACGTGCACGGCAAGCTCTACAACGACAAGTGGTGGGGCAAGAACAAGTGCGCGTGGACGACCTTCAAGGTCGTCACCACCGACGGCGACACCTCCTACGAGCGCTTCAAGAACTGCTGGAAGCACCCCAAGCACTTCTCGTTCTCCGGTGAGAACGCCGCTCACATCTACGTGAACGTGAGCCGCGGCAACCACTGGAACCCGAACGGCTGGCACTCCGGCTGGCAGGACGTCTACCACGCCGTCTGATCCCCATGACGAAGCCGCGGTCTCACGACGAGGCCGCGGCTTCGCCGTGTCGGGGTCTGGCTTTTCCCGCCAGGAACAGAATACTGTTCGGTCATGTACCCGGGAGCCATCGCAGCAGTCACCCCCGACAAGCCCGCTGTGATCATGGCGGGCTCCGGTCAGGTCGTCACCTATCGCCGGCTCGACGAGGAGTCGAACCGGCTGGCCCACCTCTTCCGCGCCGCGGGCCTGCGGCCGGGCGACCACGTCGCCTTCATGTTGCCCAACCATCCGCTCTTCCTGGCCGTCGCCTGGGCGGCGCACCGGTCCGGTCTCTACTACACGGCGATCAGCTCACGCCTGCAACGCGACGAGCTGGCCTACATCGTCGACAACTGCGGCGCCCGGGTGTTCGTCTCCAGCGCCGCCCTCGCCGACGTCGCCACCTCCATCACCGCCGACACGCCGCGCGTGGAGCTGCGGCTGATGCTCGACGGCACCGCCGAGGGCTTCGAGTCGTACGAGGAAGCCGTCGCGGCGCACCCGGTCACCCCGATCGAGGACGAGGTGCAGGGCGCCGACATGCTCTACTCGTCCGGCACCACCGGCAGGCCCAAGGGCGTCAAGCCGACCCTGGCGCTGGAGCCGCTGACCGAGCCGGGCCCGCTGTTCAAGCTCATCCAGTTCCTGTTCGCGCCGTCGGCCGACAGCGTCTACCTGTCGCCCGCCCCGCTCTACCACGCGGCGCCGCTGCGCTACTGCATGACGTTCCAGCGCCTCGGCGCCACCCTCGTGATCATGGAGCGCTTCGACCCCGAGGAGTACCTGCGGCTGGTCGAGAAGTACCAGGTGACGCACTCGCAACTGGTGCCGACCATGTTCATCAAGATGCTCAAGCTGCCCGAGGAGACCCGGACCAGGTACGACCTGTCATCGCTGCGGGCCGCCATCCACGCGGCCGCGCCCTGCCCGATCCCGGTCAAGGAGCAGATGATCGAGTGGTGGGGCCCCATCATCCACGAGTACTACGCCGGCACCGAGGGCAACGGCTTCCTGTACGTCAGTTCCGCCGACTGGCTGGAGCACAAGGGCACGGTGGGCCGGTCGCTGCTGGGCCCCGTGCACGTGTGCGACGAGGAGGGCAACGAGCTGCCGCCGGGCGAGCACGGCACGATCTACTTCGAGAGCGCCGCCGTCTTCGAGTACCACGGCGACCCCGGCAAGACCCGTTCGGTGCAGGATCCGCAGGGCCGCGGCTGGACCACCCTCGGCGACATCGGCTACCTGGACGCCGACGGCTTCCTCTACCTCACCGACCGCCGCTCGTACATGATCATCTCTGGCGGGGTGAACATCTACCCGCAGGAGGCCGAGAACGTCCTGTGCGTGCACCCCAAGGTCGCCGACGTGGCCGTGCTGGGCGTCCCGGACGAGGAGATGGGCGAGCAGGTCAAGGCGGTGGTGCAGCCGGTGTCGATGGACGAGGCCGGGCCGGCGCTGGAGAAGGAGCTGATCGAGTATTGCCGCTCCCAGCTTGCCCACTACAAGTGCCCCAAGTCGGTGGACTTCCGGGCCGAGCTGCCCCGGCACCCCACGGGCAAGCTCTACAAGCGGCTGCTCAAGGACGAATACTGGAAGTGATCACCCGCTTTCCGAAGCGGTCCGCGAGCAGGGCTGATAAAGCCGTCGTTTAAGCTTTCGGCCGCCGCCGATCACCGGCTTAACCAGCTCTTACGCGGGCTTTGGCACCCTGGAGCCAGAGGAACTCTAGGGAGATGACGATGAACGCGAACGAGCCTCGCGAGCAGGGCGTCGGCGGCTGGAGCCAGTTCGGTGACACGCCGCCCACCGCCGGGGGGTTCCCCAGGCGGGACACCATGGTCATGGGTCAGCCGGTGCCTCCGCCTCCGCCCCCGCCCAGGAAGCCGGGCCTCGGGCGGAAGGCGGTCGCCGGGCTGGCTCTTGCCGCCATGGCCGTGGGCGGCGGCGTGGTGGGCGCCACCGTCGCCACCGCGTTCCAGGATCCCGTCGTGACGACCGTCAGCGCGCCGAACCCGACGTTCAGCCAGGCGTCGACCGCGCTCACCGTGGCGCAGGTCGCGGAGAAGGTGCAGCCCTCCGTGGTGATGATCCAGGGGGCGACGGGTGAGGGCTCCGGCGTCGTCCTCACCGACGACGGGCTGATCCTCACCAACAACCACGTGGCGGTGGGCGCCGGTCAGGGCGGCAGGATGAGCGTGAAGTTCAGCGACGGCAAGACCGCCACCGCCTCCGTGGTCGGCACCGACCCCGCCACCGACCTGGCCGTCATCAGGGCCGAGGGCGTGTCCGGGCTGACCCCCGCCGCGCTCGGCGACAGCGACCAGCTCAAGGTGGGCGATTCGGTGCTGGCCCTCGGCAGCCCGCTCGGCCTCGACGGGTCGGTCACCCTGGGCATCGTCAGCGCGCTCGACCGCACGCTCAACGTGGGCGGCGAGCAGCAGCAGGCCCCGCCCGGCTGGCCGCAGCAGGGCGCCGGCGGCGACGTGACCACGATCGGCGGCGCCATCCAGACCGACGCCGCGATCAACCCGGGCAACTCGGGCGGCGCGCTGGTCAACGCCGCCGGGCAGGTCGTGGGCATCAACACCGCGATCGCGACAGCGGGCAGCAACGGCAGCATCGGCCTCGGCTTCGCCATCCCGATCAACACCGCCAAGCACGTGTCCGAGCAGCTCATCAGCACCGGCAAGGTGACCCACGCCTTCCTCGGCGTGAGCGTCACCGACGCCACCGGCGACGTGCCCGGCGCGCTGGTCCGCCAGATCACGGCGGGCAGCCCCGCCGAGAAGGCCGGGCTGCAGTCGGCCGACCTCATCACCAAGATCGACGGGAAGGTCGTCGACAGCGGAGATGACGTCGTCGGGCAGATCAGAGGTTTCAAACCGGGCCAACAGGTTCAGATCACATATATGAGGGACGGCAAGGAGAACACCGTCACCGCCACCCTCGCTGAGATGCAATAACCCAGGACCCCCACACGGACGGGTGTGCCGTTGAGATCGCTGCGGACTCGGCGGCACACCCCCCCTTCACCGGGACGTCAGGAGAACCGGCGTCCCTCGTCGCGCCGGTAGGCCCAGGCGGCGGCCGCCCCGGCGGCCACCGTCCAGCAGGCCAGCACCACCAGCGGCAGCGTGCCGGGCGTGGCCCCGCCGGCCGCCCACCACACCAGCTCGCCGCCGCCCCGGCTCGGCACGTACGAGGAGATCACGTTCAGGAACCCGGGCATCACCTGCGGCGGCAGCATCAGCCCGCCCACGATCGCGAACGGGAAGAACAGGATCTGCGACACCGCGATCGCCGCCTTCGAGGGCAGCGTCAGCCCGAGGAAGAGCCCGATCAGCATGAACGGCACCGAGCCCGCCAGCACCGCGCCGATCATCCCGGCCAGCCGCGCAGGCGACAGGTCGGCCTCCGTGAAGATCGCCGCCACCAGCGTCACCGGGATCGTCGAGACCACCATGAGCGCCATCGCGGTGAGCAGCCGCCCGGCGAAGTGGGGGAGCGGCCCGGCCGGGAGCGTGCGCAGGTAGGGGTTCCAGGGCTGCTCGCGGTCCTGCGCCACCGAGATCGACAGCGCGATGAGCGCCGCCGACATGCCGCCGATCAGCATCATCGAGCCCATAGACAGCGTCGAGGCGGCCGGGTCGTCACCGACGAACGGCGCCGCGAACGCCAGCATCGAGATGGCCGGGAACAGCCCGCTGGCCAGCAGCCCGATCGGCACCCGGATCTGTTCGAGCGCCTGGTAGCGGGCGTGCGCCAGGATGAGGCTAGACATGGGCGTGCTCCTTCGCGGCGGTGATGGTCAGGAAGGCCTCCTCCAGGGAGGTGGGCCTGATCTCCAGACCCGAGAACGGGGCGCCGCTGCGCACCAGCTCGACCACGAGCCGGTCGGGGTCGGCGGTCATCAGGTGGACCCGGCCGCCCTCGCGCTCCACGGCCGCCACGCCGGGCAGCTCGGGCAGCTCGCCGGCGTCGAGCGAGACCCGCCGCACGCCGACCACGTCACGCACCGCCCGCATGGTGTCGTCGGCCAGCACCCGGCCGTGGCCGACGACCACCACCCGCTCCGCCAGCGCCTCGATCTCCTCCAGGTAGTGGCTGGTCAGCAGGACGGTGCCGCCGTCCTCGTGGAAGGCCTTGACGCCGTCCCACAGCGCCCGCCTGGCCTCGACGTCGAGCCCGGTGGTCGGTTCGTCCAGGAACACCAGCCGGGGACGGCCGGCGAAGGCGAGCGCCACGGCCAGCCGGCGCTTCTGCCCGCCCGACAGGCCGCCGATCTGCCGCTTGACCAGGTCGCCGAGGCCGAACCGGTCCAGCAGCTCGGCCTTGGCCGCCCGGCGGGGGAAGTGGGAGGAGACGAAGTCCACGATCTCGCCCACCCGCAGCACCTCGGGCAGCCCGGTCTCCTGCGGCGTGACGCCGATGCCGCGCCGCACCGCCGGGTCGGACGGTGAGCCGCCGAGCAGCTCGACCATGCCGGAGCTGGGCCGGCGCAGCCCCACGAACAGGTTGATCAGCGTGGACTTGCCCGCGCCGTTGGGGCCCAGCAGGCCCACCAGCTCACCGGCGCGGATGTCGATGGACACCCGGTCGAGCGCGATCACGTCGCCGTAGCGGCGGGTGGCCTCGACCGTTCTGGCGAGGACTGTCATGGAGCGCCTCCTGCGGAGTCCAGTAGGGAACGGATGGCCTTGGTGTAGTCCTCGAGCGCGAGCCGCCCCCGCGTGGTCATCGACACGTACGTGACGGGGGTGCGGCCCCTGTGGGTCTTGGTGATCCGCACGTAGCCGGCCTCTTCGAGCTTGGTCAGGTGGACGGACAGGTTGCCCGCGGTCATGCCGAGCAGGTCCTTGAGCGAGGGGAAGGCGATCTCGTCGCCCTCGCAGAGCGTGCTGAGCGTGACCATCACGCGCAGCCTGGCCTGCGCGTGGATGACCGGGTCGAGCTCGGGCGCGGCCTCCCCGGAGGTCATGCGCGCCGCCGCAGCAGGATGCCGGCGGCGATCTGGCCGCCGCCCAGGAGCACCGCCGACAGCAGCGCGTGCCAGCCGGCGCCCAGGATGACGCCCAGGCCGTTGACGGCGGCGACCCACACCCCCATGAAGAACATCGGCCACTGCCCGAAAAGCGCACCGCCGGCCATGTAGAGGACCGCCACCACGAGCAGCGACACCCCCGCCCACAGCAGGCCCGCCCCGAGCGGGTCGAGCGCGGGGCTGAACCTCGCGCAGATCACCGACATCAGCACCATGCCGACGAACCAGGCGTAGCCGTACATCATGCCCTTGGCGGAGCTCTCACCCCGGACCTGGGAGCTCATCCGGACGATCCCGGTCGCCGCGAACGCACCCGCGACCACCTGCAGCGAGAGATGGATGCCCAGGGCGGCTGGGTGGCTGATCGGCGCGTAGGGGACGCCGTCGAGCCCGTAGCGCAGGAAGAGCACGCCGAAGCCGAGCAGCCAGGCGACGCCCCACGGCGTGTAGAGGAGCAGCGGGTCGCCGTGCAGCGCTCTGACCGCGGTGGCGCGCTGCGCCTCGATGAGCCGGAGCGTCTCCTCGGGGGAGGCCACCCGCTCGCCGTCGTCTGCCATCTCAACTCCTCTTGGCACCAAACTGGTTTGTACTGTAAACTAGATTGCCGTGCCAACACAACGGGCGGCGGGCCCGTGAAGTTCCTCAGCGGCGGGTGAGCGCCTCCGACTCCCAGAGATCCCGGTAGTAGCCGGGCCGGGAGACCAGCTCGTCGTGGGTGCCGCGCTGCGTGGCGCGGCCGTCCTCCAGCACCACGATCTCGTCCACCCGCTCCAGCCCCTTGAGGCGGTGGGTGACGAGCAGCGTGGTCCGGTCGTGCGTGACGTCCAGCAGATCGGCCATCAGCTCGTCGGCCGTCTCCTCGTCCAGCGCCTCGGCCGGCTCGTCCAGCAGCAGCACCGGCGGGTCGAACAGCAGCGCCCTGGCCAGCGCGAGCCGCTGCAGCTGTCCGCCGGACACGGTGCTGCCGTCCTCGCCCAGCTCGGCGTCCCAGCCGGTGCGCTCCACCCAGCGTTCCAGCCGCGCGTCCCGCACGGCCCTGGCCAGCCGCTCGTCGTCGGCCTCCGGGCCCGCCAGGCGCAGGTTGTCGCGGAGCGTGGTCCGGAAGACGTACGGGTCCTGCGTGAGCCCGGTCATCATGGCCCGCACGTCGTCGGAGGCCAGATCACCGATGTCCACGCCATTGATCCTGATATTTCCGGACTCGGGGTCGACGAGGCGCATGAGCGCCGCCAGGATCGTGCTCTTGCCCGCGCCGCTCGGCCCCACCAGCGCCACCCGCCTGCCCGGGGTCAGCGTGAGCGACACCCCGTCCACGGCCGGCCGGCCGCCGGGCACGTGCCGTACCACGAGGTCCTCGACCTCGACCGTCAGCGGGCCCGGCGGGGGAGCGGCCGGCGTGCCCGGCTCCGTGACCGCAGGGGGAACCGCACGGACCTCGCGCAGGCGGCGCAGCGCCGCCGCGATGCCGGCGTACCGCTCGCCGGCGGCGGCCAGCGGCAGCACCGGCTCGAACGCCACCAGGGCCGTCAGCGCGAGCACGGCCGTGCCGACGGTCCCCACTGCGCTCGCCTGCGCGATCAGCACGATCGCGACCACGGTCAGCACCTGCACCAGCGTGCCGCCGGCCAGCGCGGTGGCGTGCACCCGGGCCTGACGGCGTTCCAGCCGGCCCAGCGCGTCGCCCGCCTCCCGCGCGTCCTTCAGCGCCCTGTCCCCGGCTCCGTACGCGGACAGGTCGGCCGCGCCGTGCACCAGGTCGGCCACCCGGCCGGCCAGCTCGGCCCGCGCCGGAGCCATCCGCGCCGACCACCGGCGTGCCGCCGCGGCGGTGCCCGCCGGCAGCAGCACCCCGGCCAGCAGCAGCCCGGCGAGCAGGACCAGCGCCGTGGCGGGCAGGATCGTCAGCCCGATGACCACCGCGGTGAGGCCCGCGACGGCGGCCGCGGCGGCGGGCAGCAGGCAGCGCACGAGCAGGTCCTGCACCGCGTCGGTGTCGTCGACCATGCGGCTCAGCAGATCGGCGCCGCCGACCCTGGGCCGCTGCGGCGGGATCAGCGACTCGTAGAGCCGCTCCCGCGTGCTCGCCTGGGCCCGCAGCGCCACGTCGTGGCCGGTCAGCCGCTCGGCGTAGCGGAACACGCCGCGGCCGGTGGCGAAGGCCCGGGTGGCCACGATCGCCACGCTCAGCGCGGCCAGCGGCGGCTGCTCGGCCGCCCGCGTGATCAGCCAGGCGGCGGCGGCGATCAGCCCGAGCCCGGCGAGGTCGGCCGCGGCCCCGGCCAGCACCGCGTAGACCAGCCGCGTCGTCATCCGGTTCCTCATCGTTCGGCCCGCCCGCTCGTCGTGATCTCCTCGCCGGTCCTCTCCTCGCGCGGGTCCGCGTCCCGGGGCGGAGACGTCGTGTCCGAGACGACGCGGCCCTCGTGGACGCGGATGACGCGGTCCGCCAGCTCGATCATGGCCGGCCGGTGGGCCACGACGACGGCGGTGCGGCCCTCGCTCAGCTCGGCGGTCGCCGCCACCACGGCGGCCTCGCTCCGGCCGTCCAGCCTGGCCGTCGGCTCGTCCAGCAGCAGGACCGAGGTCGCGGGGCGGCAGAAGGCGCGGGCCAGGGCGATCCGCTGGCGCTGCCCGGCGGACAGGTTGGCGCCCCGCTCGCCGACCCTGGTCCCGTAGCCGTCGGGCAGGTCGTCGACGAACTCGTCGGCGTAGGCGGCGCGGGCGGCCCGCCGCACCTCGTCCATGGAGGCCGACGGCCTGCCGAGCCGGATGTTGTCCGCCACCGACGTGGTGAACAGGTGCGCCCGCTGCGGCACGAACGCCAGCCGGGCCCGCCACGCCTCCAGGTCCAGCGTGCGCAGGTCGGCCCCGTCGACCAGCACCCGGCCCTCCGAGGGCGGCACGAAGCCGAGGAGCAGGTTGAGCAGCGTGCTCTTGCCGCTGCCGCTCTCGCCGACCAGCGCCACCCGCTCGCCCGGCTCGATGGTGAGGCTGACCCCGGACAGCGCCGGGTCCTCGCGTCCGGGGTAGCGCACGGTGACGTTCTCCAGCTCGATGCGCGGCTGTTCGGACGCGGGTGCGGCAGCGGCACGCCCGGCCTCCTCCGGCGCGGGCTCGTCGTCCGAGCGGTCCAGTACGGCGAAGGCCGCGTCGGCGGCGGCCACGCCCTCCATCGAGGCGTGGAAGCGGGTGCCCATCGCGCGCAGCGGCAGATAGGCCTCCGGGGCCAGCAGCAGCACCAGCAGCGCCGTGTGCAGGTCCAGCGTGCCGCCGAGCAGCCGCAACCCGATGGGCACCGCCACCAGGGCCAGCGACAGCGACGCGCACAGCTCCAGCACCAGCGACGACAGGAAGGCCACCCGGAGCGTGCGCATGGTGGCCGAGCGGTGCGTGTCGGCCACCTGGCGGATCACCGTCGCCTGGTAGCGGGCCCGGCCGAAGGCGCGCAGCGTGGGCAGGCCGCGCACCACGTCCAGGAAGTGGCCGCCGAGCCGGGTCAGCGCGCGGTACTGCCGCTCGGTGACGGCCTTGGTGGTCATGCCCACCAGCGCGCCGAAGATGGGGATCAAAGGCAGCGTGACCAGCACGATGATCGCGCTGGCCAGGTCGGCGACCAGCAGCCGGATCAGCACCGCCAGCGGCACCACCGCGGCCACCGCGATCGACGGCAGGTAGCCGGTCAGGTAGTTGTCCAGGCCGTCCAGCCCGCGCCCGGTCAGCGTCACCAGCTCGCCGGAGCGGTGGCCGGCCAGCCGGACCGGGCCGAGCTCCCTGAGCCGGGTCAGCAGGCGGTGCCGCAGCGCCGACTTCACCCCGGTGGCGGTGTGCCCGGCGAACACGCCCTGCGTCCACGCCAGCAGCGCCCGCAGCGCCACCACGCCGGCCACGACCGCGAGCGCGACCGCGGTGAACCTGCCGGACAGCACCCCGGCCAGCACCTCCGCCTGTACGAGCACCAGCAGCCCCGCCAGCATGGCCGCCGCGAACGTGACGGTCAGGTGCCGCAGGACCGGCTGCTCTCCCCGGATCAGGCGGAGTAGATCCTTGTGCACGAGCGCCTCAGAAGAACGAAGGGTTTCGGTCGGCGTCCTTACCGGGACGGAAAGTACGCCATATCCATACTTGCGCCCCGACCATGAGGGGCGCGAACGGAAGGACCATGAGACTGAGCACATTCAGCGTAGCGGCCGGCGCGCTGTGCTCGATCAGGTAGGACATCGCGCCGCCCGCCAGGGCCAGCGCCGGCAGCGCGGCCACCGCCGCCGACGCCGCCAGCGCCCGGCCGGTGCGCGCGGGCCCCGCGAAGCCCGGCAGCCGCCAGCCCAGGAAGACGCGGCCGTGCCAGGCGAACAGCAGCGTCACCGCCGCGCCCATCAGCAGCCCCACCGGGTGCATGAGCGGCCCGGCGAACCCGGTGGCCGCGGCGTGGATCACCAGCCCCCAGCCGAACGACAGCCAGAGCGAGCCCAGCGCGATCGTCCCGTCCCAGAACGCCCGCCACCGGGAGCCGCCGATCCTGCGCCGGAACCACAGCCCGGCATCCCGCAGGATCCAGGCCAGCAGCATGGCCACCACCAGCGGGTAGATCGCCGGGAGCAGCTCGCCCTCCAGCAGCGGGTAGACGCCGAACAGCGTCCCGGCGAGCGCGACCAGCCACACCTCGTTGGCGAGCACGTACGGCCCGATCGCGGCGACCATGCGGTCCCGGTCGTCCCTGCTCCTGCCGAGGACCGGAAGCAGCAGGCCGACCCCCAGGTCGAAGCCCTCCAACGCGAAGTAGCCGGCCAGCAGGGCGGCGAAGACGGCGAACCAGATCAGCTCCATCGGGACGCTCCTAGAGGCTCAGCGCGGGCGAGCGCTGCTCGGAGGCGGAGGCGCCGAGGGCCAGGTCGCGCGGGCCGCGCCTGACCATCCTGGCGATGAGCACGTAGTCGACGACGGCCAGCAGCCCCAGCACGACGGCGAACCCGGTGAAGGAGGCGGTGACCATGCCGGGCGTGAGGCCCGGCGTCATGGCGTCGGCCACGGTGAGCTTCTCCCAGATCATCCACGGCTGCCGGCCCAGCTCCCTGGCCAGCCAGCCGAGGATGGACAGCACGAAGGGCAGCGGCGTCAGCGCCATCAGCAGGGGGTGCGCCCACCGCCAGCGCGGCAGCTTGGCGATCAGCGGCAGCATGAACAGCAGCACGACCAGGGACAGCAGGTTGCCGCCTTCCATCATCAGCGCCAGCGGCACCGAGGCCGCCGGGTCGTCGTCGAACTTGCCCTCCTGGACGTGGCCGAACTGGGAGTAGCCGAACGCGACGGTCAGCGCGATGCCGATGGCCGCCGCCACGATCCCGGTCCGCAGGGAACTGGTGAAGAACTCCCGCTCCTCGGTGCGCCGCCGCAGCTGGTAGGCGCTGGCGCCGACGAGCACCATCGCCCCGGTGAACAGCCCGGCGCCCAGGACGTGCGGCAGCGCGAACACCAGCGTGTCGTTGGTGAACAGCGCCCCGGCGTCCACCAGCGCCAGCCGGTCGCCGGAGACGACCGCCCCGGCCGGGTTCTGCAGGAACGAGTTGGCCACCATGATGAAGAACGCGCTGGCGTACGCGGTCGCGGCGACCATCCAGATGCAGGCGAGGTGCGCCCACGTCGGCAGCCGTCCCCAGCCGAAGATCCACAGCCCCAGGAACGTCGACTCCAGGAAGAACGCCACCAGCGTCTCCATGGCGAGCGGCGCGCCGAACACGTCGCCCGCGTAGTGGGACAGCCCGCTCCACGACAGCCCGAACTGGAACTCCATCACCAGGCCGGTGACGATGCCGAGGGCGTAGTTGACGACGTAGATCTGCCCCCAGAAGCGGGTCATCCGCTCGTGCAGCGGCCTGCCGGTGCGCGCGAACCGCGTGTTCATGATCGCCACCAGGGGCGCCAGTCCCAGGGTGAGCACGACGAACAGGAAGTGCAGGCTTCCGGTCACGGCGAACTGTAAGCGGGCCAGGTCGAGTGCTTCCATCTCTCCACTCCGTCATAGTGTAGACAGTCTACGTATAGACAGACTACATGTAGGCTATCTACATGACAGACGGATGCTTAGGATCGTGGCCATGAATCCCGACGCGCTCCGCGGCCACATGGACGCCCTGCTGCTCTCGGTGCTCGAACGGGAGCCGCTGCACGGCTACGCCATCATCGAGGCCCTGCAGGAGCGCAGCGGAGGCGCGCTCAACGTGCCGACCGGCACCGTCTATCCGGCGCTGCGCAGGCTGGAGCGGACCGGCTGTCTGGAGAGCGCGTGGGACACGGTCGGCGGACGCAAACGGCGCACCTACCGCCTCACCGACGCGGGCAGGCGGCAGCTGGAGGGGGAGCGGTCGGCCTGGCAGGCCTTCACCAGCGCTATCGGGAGCGTGCTGCGGCCGGAGGCCAAGCCTTCCGGCTCAGCATGACGCACCGGGTCGCGCAGTAGAGCTGCGTTCCGGCGAAGGCGTAGGTCAGCACGTTGGCCAGGATGACGGGGGCGGAGGTCAGCGTGCTCGCGGGCAGCTGCGCGGCCTGGGAGACCAGCAGGCCGAGCAGGGTGTTCAGCGGCAGCAGCAGCCAGACCGAGAGGCCCAGCGAGCGTGTCACCAGGCGCGGCCTCGGGATCCAGCGGGCCCGCCGGCTCAGGGCCAGCAGCGCCAGCCCGCCGTAGAGGCCGACGGCCAGTTGCAGGACGTCGAGCAGCCGGGACGCTGTCGGGAACCACTCCGGCCGGCCGGACGGCACCCACGTCCCGGCGGGCTGGAAGGACCAGATCAGGCTCCAGGCCAGCACGGTCGCCGGCACGCTGACGAACAGCAGCAGCCCCAGCCTGCGCCCCGCCGCGGCGGTCAGCTCCTCCTGGTAGCCGGGCGCCACGTCGCCGACCGGGCCGAACTCCTCGACCGCCCGCCGTTCCGCCTCCGTCCGGGGCAGGCCCCGGGCCTGGTAGGCCTCGGCGCAGTCGAGCAGGCTGTGCCGGGCCTCGACGACCAGGTCGCGCTTCGGACCGTACGGCCCGGACAGGGCGCGTCTCAGCTCGGCCGCGTAGTCGTCGATGAGCATGGGCCTCAGTCTAAGGAGCGGGAGGGCCCGTCCCCATAGGGGATCTCCCTGATATCAGAGGCTTGATAGGTAGGAAAAATCCTACATATAGTGGGCGGCATGCTCATCTCACATGTCGTCACCGTGACCGTGCCAGTCTCCGACCAGGACCGCGCGCTCGCCTTCTACACCGGCGCCCTCGGCTTCGAGGTCCGCTCCGACAACCCGTTCCCGATGGGCCGCTGGCTCACCGTCGCGCCCAAGGGCGCGGAGAGCTCGCTGCTGCTCGCCTCCTGGTTCCCCGGCATGGCGCCGATCGGCGGGCTGGTGGTCGCTGCCCCCGACGTCGACGCCCTGGCCGACCGGCTGCGCGAGCACGGCGTGCAGGTCCAGGGGCCCAGCGACGAGCCGTGGGGCCGCCAGCTGCTGTTCCAGGACCCGTTCGGCAACGGCTTCGTGGCGACCGGCGGATGACCGCCGACCCCGTCTTCGCCGCGCTGGCCAGCCCCGCCCGGCGCGAGCTGCTCCGGCTGCTGCTGGAGGAGGGAGCGCAGCCCGCGGGCCGGCTGGCCGACCGGTTCGACATGAGCCGGCCGAGCGTGTCGGAGCACCTCAAGGTGCTCAAGGACGCCGGACTGGTGGCCGAGACCCGCAAGGGACGCGAGCGGCACTACCGGCTGGAGGCCGAGCCGCTGATCCACGTGCGCGACTGGCTCGTCCCGTACGAGCGCTTCTGGCGTGAGAAGCTGGCCGGTCTGCGCGGGCTCCTGGACGAGATGGAGGACGACCATGGCTGACGACCCGACCGCCATCCGGCTGGACGAGTTCCTCGCGCACCCGCCGGCCAAGGTCTGGCGCGCGCTGACCGAGCCCGAGCTGGTGGCCCGCTGGCTCATGCCCGGCGACATCAGGCCCGAGGCGGGACACCGCTTCACCTTCACCACGGCGCCCAACGAGCGGGCCGGCTTCGCCGGGGTCGTGCACTGCCAGGTGCTGGAGGCGGAGCCGGAGAAGCTGCTCAAGCTGAGTTGGAGCGACGGCCGGGTCGACTGGACGGTCACCTGGCGGCTGGAGCCGGAGGGCCGCGGCACGCGCCTGTTCCTCGACCACGAGGGCTTCGATCCCGACGACCCGATCCAGCGGATGTCGCGCCGGATCATGGGCGGCGGCTGGCGGACCGTGCCCAGGAAGATCGCCGAGGTGGCGGCGACGCTCTAGACGTGGCGGGCGTGGGGGCTCTGGCGGGAGGAGCGACCGCGAGAGGAGCGACCGAGGGAGGAGCGGCTGCGGGAGAGCCAGCGCAGCATCGGCAGGCTGATGCTCACCCGCATGCCGTGACCGGTGAGCGCGAACGTGCACTCCTGCAGCCGCACGCCCGCCGGGTGCGCCAGCCCGGCGAACCGGCAGGCCGACAGGTCGAGCCCGTGCAGGGCCAGGCTGGCCGCGTCCACCTCGTTCAGCGACGTCAGCGTGGACGAGCCGCGCCCGGTCACCGTCGCCGGGCCGCGCAGGACCGCGCCCTCCAGGTCGGCCTGGGAGTCGGTGAGCCGCACCGTCGTGGTCCCCGCCACCACGAGCCGGCGCAGATCCACCCCGCAGCCGCGCACGGCCAGGTCCAGGGCGCCGTCGGCGCGCGCCCGCGCGGCCGAGAACCGGCCGGTGGCCGACAGGTAGGCGTCGGCGGCGAAGCGCGCCGCGTCGAACCCCGCGCTGCCGCTCACCTTGCGGAAGGAGAGCGTGCGGCCGAACCGGGCGCCCCGGAAGCTCGCCGCCTCGCCCAGGCTGGCCCCGTCGAAGGTCGCGTACCCCTCGAACCGGGCGGACTCGCAGGACAGGCCGTGCCCGAACACGGCCTGGCTGAACAGCGCGTCCCTGGTCATCACCGCCCCGTCGAGCGAGACGTGCCCGCGCACCGGCACGCCGTGGAACGACAGCTCCCTGGCGAAGCGGACGCTCGCCAGGGACAGGTTGCCCTCGAAGCGGGCGCCGAAGAACGACGCCAGCCGCTCGAACCTGGCGCCGTCGAGCGACACGTCGCCCGCGAACGTCACCCCCGCCAGGCGCACGTCCCCGGTGAAGCGGGCCCGGTCCAGCCGGGCCCGGCCGGGCCTGCTCCGGGTGGCCGCCACGACGCGGCGCAGCAGGTCGCCGCTGAGCGTGGTGCCGCGCAGGTCCAGCAGCCGTCCGGGCTCCATCCCCGCCAGCACGACGGCGACCTCGTCGTGGGGGAGGTGGGCGAGACAGCGGTCGTAGGGGCGGCGGGCGATCCCGGTGCAGGCCGCCGATTGCGCGCAGGTGACCCAGTCCATGCACTGGTCATACCCGGGAGGCGGCCCTGTCAAGGTTCGGCCATGGAAGCTTGTGGTCACATCTCTGTAGACACCTGTCACGGGCCCTGGGCCTAGAGTGCCGCTTATGCATGCTTTATACCGGGCCACCTGTGCCGCGCTCACCGCGGCCGCGCTCGTCGCCGGCCTCCTGCCGGCATCCGCATCCGCGTCCGCGTCCGCATCCGCATCCGTGACGCCCACCGGCCCCTGCGACACCCCGCCCGACCGGGAGATCGCCGAGGTCCAGGGCAGCGGCGCCGCCACCCCGCTCGCGGGGCGGACCGTCCGGGTGGAGGGCGTGGTCACCGCCGACTTCCAGCGCGCCGACCAGCTCAGCGGGTTCTTCCTGCAGGACCCCACGCCGGACGCCGACCCGGCGACCTCCGACGCGCTGTTCGCCTTCGCCCGCGACTCCTTCCAGGACGTGAAGGTCGGCGACCGCGTGCTCGTCACCGGCAGGGCCGTCGAGTTCAACGGGTGGACCGAGCTGTCGCCCGTCACCGCCGTGGACGTCTGCGGGACCGGCTCGGTCGCGCCGCTGCGCCACCGGCTGCCCGCCACCGACCTGGAGCCGGTGGAGAACGTGCTGCTCACCTTCCCCCAGCGGCTCACCGTCAACGACACCTACAACCTGGGCCGCTTCGGCGAGGTGACGCTCTCCTCCGGCGGCAGGCTCTTCCAGCCGACCGACCGGCCGGGCGTGGACGCCGCCGAGAACGCCCGCCGCTCCCTGCTCGTGGACGACGGCTCCAACCAGCAGAACCCGGCCACGCTGCCGCCCATCGTGCGCGCCGGCGACAGCGCCACCGGCGTCACCGGAGTCCTGGGCTACGGCTTCGGCGTCTACCGGCTGCAGCCCACGGAGCCGATCCGCTACCAGGCCACCAACCCGCGCCTGCCCCGGCCCTTCCCGGTGCTCGGCAACGTCAAGGTGGCCTCGTTCAACACGCTCAACTGGTTCACCACGATCGGCTCGCGCGGCGCGAACACCGCCGAGGAGCAGCAGCGTCAGCTCGCCAAGCTCGTCG
Organism: Nonomuraea sp. CA-218870; assembly: GCF_050936535.1. Taxonomy (NCBI): domain Bacteria; kingdom Bacillati; phylum Actinomycetota; class Actinomycetes; order Streptosporangiales; family Streptosporangiaceae; genus Nonomuraea; species Nonomuraea sp. CA-218870. Next base: position 3,722,833 of record NZ_JBNJMN010000001.1, read on the forward strand.
CCGCGATCAAGGGCATCGACGCCGACGCCATCGGCCTCATGGAGGTCGAGAACAACGGACAGGTCGCCCTGGACGCGCTGGTCGACGCGGTCAACGCCGAGATGGGCGCGGGTACGTACGCGGCGCTCACCCACCCCTTCCCGGGCACCGACGCGATCCAGGTCGGCCTCATCTACAAGCCGGGCAGGCTGACCCCGGTGGGCGCGGCCCGCTCCTCGCAGGACCCGGTGTTCAGCCGGCCGCCGCTCATCCAGAGCTTCCGCCGCAAGCACGGCGGCCAGCCGTTCACCATGGTCGTCAACCACCTCAAGTCCAAGGGCTCCTGCCCCGACGGCGGGCCCGACGCCGACCAGGGCGACGGCCAGGGCTGCTGGAACCCCACCCGGGTGCGGCAGGCGCAGGCGCTGCTCGGCCTCATCGGGGACCTGCCGGCCCCGCTCGTGCTCGGCGACCTCAACGCCTACGGCGAGGAGGACCCGATCGGCACGCTCGAAGCCGGCGGCCTCACCAGCCTCACCAAGCGGTACGTGCCCGCCCCGCTGCGCTACAGCTACCTGTTCGACGGGCTGGCCGGCGAGCTCGACCACATGATGGCGAGCAGGCAGCTGCTCAAGCGCGTCACCAGCGTCGCCATCTGGCACGCCAACGCCGACGAGCCTCGCGTCCGCGACTACAACACCGAGTTCAACCCGCCCGGCCTGTACCGGCCGGACGCCTTCCGCTCCTCCGACCACGACCCCCTGGTCGTCGGCCTCACCCTGCCGGGACGCTGACCCCCGCTCGATCCACGGGCCGGGCCGCCCGGCCCGGCCCGTGGCATGGAATGCTGGTGAGGGGTACGTGGTTGTCACGGAGGCAATCACCGGAAGCGGACCGACGTCAGAGGAGCCACTTGTGGCGACCATCGAAGTAACCGAGACGAACTTCAACGACATCGCCGACAAGGGGATCGTCCTGCTCGACTTCTGGGCGGAGTGGTGCGGTCCTTGCAAGATGTTCGGCCCGATCTTCGAGAAGGCCTCGGAGCAGCACCAGGACATCACGTTCGGCAAGATCGACACTGACCAGGAGCAGGCGCTCGCCCAGGGCTTCGACATCAGGTCCATCCCGACCCTGATGGCCATCCGCGACGGCATCGTGGTCTTCGCCCAGCCGGGCGCCATCCCGGCCCCGGCCCTCGACGACCTCATCCGTCAGGTGCGCGCGCTCGACATGGAGGAGATCAGGGCGGAGCTCGACAAGGAGCTCAAGAACGCCCAGCAGAACTGACCCGCACCGGCACGGCCCCGCCCTCGGGCGGGGCCGCCGTGCCGTCCGGGGTCGCGCGGGTCACTGCTTGCGGCCGACCCCCGCGTAGCCCGGGCTGCGCCTGGAGCCCGCCACCCGCTCCTCCTCCTCAGGTCGCCAGTCGCCCGGGTCCACCAGGCCCGGCTCCAGCAGCTCGTAGCCGTCGAAGAAGCGCAGGATCTCCTCGTGCGTACGCAGGTGGAGCGCCGCCGTCGACTGCTTGTAGACCTCCAGCGCCTGCGGGGTGAGGTCGGGCTTGGCGTCGATGGCGTGGCTGAGCACCAGATAGCTGCCGGGCGCGCTCACCTCACGCAGCCGCGCGATCAGCCCGTACGCCTCCTCGTCCGACAGGAAGTGGAGGATCGCCAGCATCATGAACGTGACCGGCCGGTCGAAGTCGATCAGGGGCCGGAGCTGTTCGAGCAGCTCATCCGGCTTGCGCGCGTCACCGTGCAGGAAGTCGACCCCGGTGCCGCGCGCCAGCAGCGCCCGGCCGTGCGTGCACACCACCGGGTCGTTGTCGACGTAGACCACCTGCGAGCCCACCGCGATCTCGTGGGTGTTGCCCTGCGTGGGCAGCCCGGCCCCCAGGTCCACGATCTGGTCCACGCCCTTGTCGGTCACCAGCCGGACGGCCCGGCGCAGGAAGCCGCGGTTCTCCTGGGCGTGCTGCTTGGTGTCCGGGAACAGCTGCAGGATGCGTTCGGCCGCCTCCCGGTCCGCCGCGAAGTTGTCCTTGCCGTCGAGGTAGTAGTCGTACATCCTCGCGACATTGGGCACGTTCGGATCGACGCCGTCCGGAGCTCTGTCCACCACATCTCCCATGATTACCGGGCTTGTGCCGCTGATCATAAGTGATGTTCCGGGCCACCGTGCGACGATGGCCCGGAAACGCGAGGATCGCTCAGCCGCGGTAGAGCTCGGCCACCCGGAAGGCCAGATCGAGCGACTGGCCCCGGTTGAGCCGCGGGTCGCAGGCCGTCTCGTAGCGGGTCGCCAGGTCGCCCTCGGCGATCTCGTGGCCGCCGCCGACGCACTCGGTCACGTCGTCGCCGGTGAACTCGATGTGGATGCCGCCCGGGTGGGTGCCGAGCGCGCGGTGGACCTCGAAGAACCCGGCCACCTCGTCGAGCACGTTGTCGAAGCGCCGGGTCTTGTGGCCGCTCGGCGCCTCGAACGTGTTGCCGTGCATCGGGTCGCACACCCAGGCCACCTGCGCGCCCGCGGCCGTGACCTCCTTGACCAGCGGAGGCAGGTGCTCGCGGATCTTCGAGGCGCCCATCCGGGTGACGAACGTGAGCCGGCCCGGCACGTTGTCCGGGTTGAGCTTCTCGACCAGCGCCAGCGCCTCCTCGGGGGAGGTGGTCGGGCCCAGCTTGACGCCGATCGGGTTGCGGATCCGGGAGAAGAACTCCACGTGCGCGCCGTCGAGCTGACGGGTGCGCTCGCCGATCCAGACCATGTGCGCCGACACGTCGTACGGCAGCCCCGTGCGCGAGTCGATGCGGGTGAGCGCCTGGTCGTAGTCGAGGATCAGCGCCTCGTGCGAGGAGTAGAACTCCACCGAGTGGAACTCCTCCGGCTCGGCCCCGCAGGCCCGCATGAAGGCCAGCGCCTGGTCGATCTCGCGGGCCAGCCGCTCGTAGCGCCGGCCGGCGGGCGACTCGGCCACGAAGTCCTGGTTCCACGCGTGCACCTGGCGCAGGTCGGCGTAGCCGCCCTTGGTGAAGGCGCGGGCGAGGTTGAGCGTGACCGCCGAGGAGTGGTAGGCCTTGAGCAGCCGCCACGGGTCGGGCCTGCGCGTCTCCGGGGTGAAGTCGAACCCGTTGACCATGTCGCCCCGGTAGGCGGGCAGCTCCACGCCGTCGCGCACCTCCGTGCCCTTGGACCGCGGCTTGGCGAACTGGCCGGCCAGGCGGCCGATCTTGACCACCGGCACCTTGCCGGCGTAGGTGAGCACGATCGCCATCTGCAGGAGGGTCTTGAGCTTGTTGCGCACGTTGTCGGCGGTCGCGCCGGCGAACGTCTCCGCGCAGTCGCCGCCCTGCAGGACGAACGCCTCGCCCCTGGTGACGGCCGCCAGGTCCTCCTTGAGCTGGTCACACTCTCCCGCGAACACCAGCGGGGGCAGGCCGCCGAGCTCGGCGACGACCTTGTCGAGCTCGGCGCGGTCAGGCCAGTCGGGCTGCTGGGCCGCGGGCAGGGCTCGCCAGGAATCGAGATTCAGCGAATTGCTCAATGCGCTCACGACATACGAGGGTATTCCACCGGGTCCACCAGGCCGACCGCGATGTCCACGTAGTGAGAAGGCCGTTCCATATTCGGCGGCGTCCGCGCTCCCGGCCGGACCGCCGCCCGGGACACCTGGATAGTCCGAATTGTGACCTCAAGGGAGAAGACGGGCCGCTGCTGGTGACGGATAGTGCTGGGCATGCGAAGATCAGCGGTGCTGGTGATGATGCTCGCCGCCGTCATGGCCGCGCCCCAGACGGGGGCTGCCGCCGGGACGGCGGCCGAGCCCGGGACGGCGACCGTGACGCCCGTCCAGGTGACGGGCGCGCCGGAGAAGCGGTTCAACCTGGTCGTGATGGGCGACGGATACACCGAGGCCGAACAGGACAAGTACCGCCAGGACGTCGACCGCCACCTCAACGTGATGTGGTCGATCGAGCCGTTCAAGTCCTACCGCAACTACCTGAACGTCTATCGGATCGACATCGTCTCCGGCGAGTCCGGCGTCAGCTGCGACCCCGACCTGACCTCGCCCCGCAGGAGCACGCCGCTCGGCATGGGCTTCTGGGGCCGCTGCAACCCGGGCAGCGTGCAGCGCCTCATCACCATGGACAACGCGGCCGCCACCCGGTACGCGAACCTGGTCACCGGCACCTCCTCCGCCAACCGCCAGATCCTCGCCCTGGCCAACAGCGGCACGTACGGGGGAGCGGGCGGCGCGTACGCGACCGCCTCCGGCAGCAACGCCATGTCCGCCCTGATCAGCCCGCACGAGCTGGGCCACTCGCTGGGCGGCCTGCAGGACGAGTACGACTACTACCAGCGGGGCGTCCCCGGCGGCCCGTACACCGGACCGGAGCCGGGCTCGGCCCACCACACGCTGCTCACCGAGCGGGAGATGCGCGACCAGCGCAGGAAGTGGTGGCGCTGGCTGGGCGAGCCCAGCGAGTCGGGCGGCCCGATCGCCCGCTACGAGGGCGGCCTCTACGCGGGCACGGGCGTCTGGCGGCCCAGCGCCCACTCGATCATGAAGAGCCTCGGCTACTACTTCGACCAGGTCGGCCGCGAGGTCATGACCGAGCGGATCACCGCCAAGACCATGGTCATCCAGGACTCCACCCCGACCGTCGCCCCCGTCGGCGCCGACCGGGTGCTCTGGGTCGAGCCGATGCGCCCCGTCAGCCACGGGCTGGTCACCACCTGGACCGTCGACGGCGAGAAGCTGGACGGCGACCGCGACGCCCTCGACCTGCGCACCCTGGACCTGGCCCCCGGCACGCACACGGTCACCGCCACGGTCACCGACCCGACGGACTTCGTCCGCGACCCCGCCGTCCGCGACGCCATGACGCGCACCCGCGCCTGGACCGTGGACACCACGCTCACCACCCCGCCGGACGGCGTGGAGCCGGGCCTCGTCTCCTCCACGCCGGTGAGCCGGCCGGTCGGCCGGGACGAGGTGGTGTACGTGGAGACCACGCACCCCGCCACCGCCGTGCCGGAGGTCGTCTGGCGGCTCGACGGCGAGCGCGTCGGCGGCACCGCCGCCGAACTCGACCTGGGCGCGCTCGATCTGACCGGCGCCCACGAGCTGACCGCCTCGCTCGGCGGCGACACCCGCGCCTGGACGGTCGACGCCACCCCGCCCGCCACCGGCTACGAGCTGTCGGAGCCGCTGGCCCGGGCCGGCGACACCTACGTCTACAACGGCCCGTTCACCATGCGGCTCACCGGCTCCGACGACCGCGACGGCCACCTGGTGCAGGAGTCGCGGGTGGACGGCGACGGCTGGTTCAACTACTTCGGCTGGCCCACCTCCTCCGAGCTGCCGTGGACGTTCAGCGAGGAGGGCACCGTCATCGACCACCTCCTGTTCGGCAAGCTGCCGCGCGGCCGGCACACGGTCGAGTACCGCACGATCGACGCCGCGGGCAACTACGGCGAACCGGGAGAGTTCACCGTCACCACGATCGCCCCGCCGCCCGCCTGTACCCGCACGATCACCGGCGAGCACCGCGGGCCGCTGACCGTCACCGGCGGCGTCACCTGCCTCGACGACGCCCGCGTGAGCGGCCCCGTCGTCGCCGGGCCCGGCGCCTCCCTCGTGGTCACCGGCGGCCGGATCACCGGCCCGCTCACCGCCTCGGGCGCCGCCGCCGTGCACCTGCTCGGCGCGCGGCTGGACGGCGCGCTGAGCGCCGACCGGACCGGCTCGCTGCAGATCGTCTCCGCCGACCTGCGCGGCGCAGTCCTGCTCACCGGCAACGACGCGCCGATCCTGTCGGGCAGCACGGTCAGGGGCGCGCTCTCCTGCACCGGCAACACGCCCGCCCCCGCCGACCTGGGCGTGCCCAGCACGTTGCGCGGCGCCGGGGCCGGGCAGTGCCGTGAGCTAGGCGACGGTCCCCGTGGAGAGAGGTACGAGGCGGTCCAGCACCTCGGCGAGTGAGGCCGTGGACAGATCGCGCAACCGGGCGTACTCGGCCTCCGGATACTGCCGGGGGCCGTTCTCCACCAGCAGGATCAGGTAGAGGTACGCGCGGTACAGATCGAGCCGTACGTGCGCGGCGGGGGTCAGCTCGAACGGGGTGACCTCGCGGTAGCCCACCACGAGCGGATCGTCCTCGCGAAGGTCGGCGAAGATCGTCGGGGTGATGAACTCGGCCAGCGGGTCGCCCCAGAACGCGCGCTCGTGGTCGATGATCGCCTGGATGCGGGGACGAGGCCCCGACAGGTCGAGGAACACGTTGCCCGGCCAGATGTCGAAGTGGACCAGCTGGGGCGTGGTCACCTCGTCGAGCGCGGGCGCGGCGGCCGCCAGCAGCTCGCGGATGCGCGGCACCGGCGCGGGCAGCGGCGTCGGGTAGCGCACCGTGTCGCCGAGCAGCGCGTCCACCATGGCGAGGTACGCCTCGCGCCACGTCGAGCCGGTGATCCCGGCGTGCGGGTAGCCGAACACCGGGCCCGTCACGGCGTTCAGCCGCGCCAGGTGCCCGCCCAGCTCCCTGCGGAGCCGCGCCTCGCACCCGGGCGTGATCCCACGCCGGGCCACGCCCCCACGACCGTCCTCTTCACGGGTGGCGCCGTCCTCGGGGCCGTCGTCACGGGGGACGTGGTTCCACGAGACGCCGTCGAGGGCGGCCAGCATCAGGTAGTCGCCGCCCAGCACCGGATCGTCGAACCCGGCGCGCAGCAGCGTCGCCACCGGGACCCCCGCCGCCGCGGCCAGCTCGTAGGCCGACGCCTCCATCCGCAGCAGGTGGCGTTCGTAGCTCAGCTGGTCGAGGCCGGGCGGCGGGGACAGCTTGCAGACCACGTCGCGGCCGTCGTCCAGGCGCAGCCGCCACACCGCGTTCGCGAAGCCGTCGGTCAGCTCGGCGTGCTCGGCCACGCCGGCGCCGAGCGCCCGCCGGGCCAGCGCGTCGAGCTCCTGCCCGGATAACCGGCGCTTGGTCCTGCTGTCCACCCGCACCCTCCTCAGGCCGTGGCCCCCGCGGGCCGGACCGCTAAGCCGACGCCCGCCGCACCAGGTGGGTGTCGAGGATCACCACCGGCTGGCGCAGCTCCTCGCCGTGGATGCGGGCCACCAGCAGCAGCGCCATCTGGCGGCCCATCGCCTCCGTCGGCTGATGGACGGTCGTCAGCGGCGGGTCGGCGTGCAGGGCCGCCTTCGAGTCGTCGAACCCGATCACCGCCACGTCGTGCGGAACGGCCCGGCCGGCCGACTTCAGCACCCGCAGCGCGCCGAGCGCCATCGGGTCGGAGGCGGCGAACACGGCGTCGAGACCGGGATGGGCGGCCAGCAGCTCGGCCATCGCCACCTCCCCGCTCTCCTCGGAGAAGTCACCGTAGGCGACCAGCTCCGGCAGGCCGGAGGGCAGCAGCGCGTCGCGGTAGCCCGCGAGCCGGTCGACGCCCACGCCCATGTCCTGCGAACCGGCGATGGCGGCGATGCGGGTGCGGCCGAGGCTCAGCAGATGCTTGACCGCCTGCCTGGCTCCGGCCCGGTTGTCCATGTCGACGTAGCTGTAGGGCGCCAGGCCGACGGGGCGGCCGCCCAGCACGGTCGGCACGCCCATCGCCTCCAGCCTGGCCGGCAGCGGATCGTCGCCGTGCAGCGACAGGAGCAGCACGCCGTCGACGTGCTGTCCTGTCAAATAGTGCTGCAATCTGGCGTGCTCCTCGGGGGTGCGCGCCATGGCCAGCAGAAGTTGCAGGCCGGTCTCCGACAAGGCCGAGCCGATGCCGCGGATCGTGCCCGCGAAGTAGGGCTCGTCGAAGAGCCGGCCCTCCGACTCGGACACGACCAGCGCGACCGTGTCGGTGCGGCGGGTCACCAGGGTCCGGGCCGCCCTGTTGGGGACGTAACCCAGCTCCTGGATCGCCGCCTGCACCGCGTCCCGCGCCCGCTGGCTCACATTGGGGGAGCCGTTGATGACTCTCGACACCGTGCCTCGGCCGACCCCGGCCCTGGCGGCGACTGCCTCAAGAGTCGGTCGGTTCATGGTTCCTATTCTGCCGGATGATCTCGGCATACCACGTCGCGCTGTCCTTCGGCAGTCGCTCCAGCGTCTCGTAGTCGACCCGTACGATGCCGAAGCGCTTTCCGTAGCCCCAGGCCCACTCGAAGTTGTCCATGAGCGACCAGGCGAAATAGCCCTCCAGCGGCACCCCGGCGTCGATCGCCTCGCGGCAGGCGCGCAGGTGGGCCTCGACGTAGGCCCGCCTGTCGTCGTCGCGCACCCGGCCGTCCTCCAGGATGTCCTCGAACGCGGCGCCGTTCTCCGAGACGACCAGCGGGGTGCGCGGGTAGTCGCGCGCCACCCGGGTGAGCACCTCGACCAGGCCGTCCTCGTCGATCTCCCAGCCCATCGCGGTGACGGGGCGGCCGCCGTTCACGAACGAGACGTGCTCGCTGCCCACCCAGGGCGAGGCCGTGTCGGTGGGCGCCGCGGCCGCCGAGGCCCGGCCGCCCGGCGCCCCGGACACCGTGAACCGGCTGTAGTAGTTGACCAGCAGCACATCGATCGGCGCGTTGATGGTCTTGAGGTCGCCGTCCTCGATGAAGGACAGGTCCATGCCCAGGTCGTCGAGGACGTCCTGGGGATAGCGGCCGGTCAGCAGCGCGTCGAGGAAGAACCGGTTCTGCAGCCCGTCGATGCGGCGTGCGGCGTCCAGGTCGGCCTCCGAGGCCGTGGCGGGGGTGATCGCGTACAGGTTGACGCAGCCCCCCACCCGGCGCGCGCCCATGGACTGGACGGACAGCCCGTGGGCGAGGTTCAAGTGGTGCGCGGCCCGGATGGCGTTCTCGGGCTCGCGGCGTCCCGGAGCATGCTCGCCCGAGGCGTATCCGAGGAAGGCCGCGCACCACGGCTCATTGACGGTGCTCCACGTGTGCACCCTGTCGCGCAGCGCTTCGTGCACGACCGCCGCGTAGTCGGCGAAGCGCAGCGCCGTGTCCCTGACCGGCCAGCCGCCTCTGTCCTCCAGGGCCTGCGGCAGGTCCCAGTGGTAGAGCGTCAGCCACGGGTCGATCCCGCGCGACAGCAGCTCGTCGAGCAGGCGCTTGTAGAAGTCGAGACCCTTGTGGTTGACGGCGCCGGATCCGGTGGGCTGCACCCGGGGCCAGGAGACCGAGAAGCGGTACGCGCTCAGCCCCAGATCGGCCATGATCCGTACGTCGTCGCGGTAGCGGTTGTAATGGTCGATGGCGACGTCCGCGTGCTCGCCGCCCACCACCCGGCCCGGCGTCTTGGTGAAGGTGTCCCAGATCGAGGTGCCGCGGCCGTCGGCCGTCACCGCACCCTCGATCTGGTAGGCCGAGGTGGCCGCACCCCACGCGAATCCTGTAGGGAATCGCAGCTCGGAGCGGGTCTGTTCCTCCTGAGTCGTCACGCCTTGACCGCACCTTCCATCAGGCCGCCGACGATCTGACGGCCGAACAGCACGAAAACAATGAAGAGAGGGAGCACTGACGCCGCGGTGCCGGTGAACAGCATCACGTAGTCGGTGCCGTGGGCCTGGTTCAGCGCCGCGATCGAGGTCTGCACCACCGGGTTCTCCGGCAGCAACACGATGAGCGGCCACATGAACTCGTTCCACGTCTGCATGAACACCAGCAGGGCGAGCACCGCCATGCCCGGCCGGAGCGCGGGCAGGATGACTCTGCGGTAGATGCCCAGCGTGGAGGCTCCGTCGACCCTGGCGGCCTCGACCAGCTCGTCCGGCACCGCCTGCGAGGCGTACTGGGTCATCATGAAAACGCCGAACCCGTTGACCAGGAACGGCAGGATCACCGCCTGGAGCTGGCCGGTCCAGCCGAGCGTCACCATGAGCTCGTACAGCGGCACGATGCCCATCTGCTGCAGCGGCACCATCATGGTGACGAGGATCAGCCCGAGCAGGATCTTCGAGCCGCGGAAGCGCAGCTTGGAGAAGGCGAAGCCGGCCAGGGTGGAGATGAACACCACCGACACCGTCACGGTCGTGGCCACGATCGCCGAGTTGATCAGGCCCGTCATGAAGTAGGCGTCCTCGGTGGTCAGCAGCCGCTCGACGTTCTCGCCCAGGTGGCCGCCCGGCAGGAAGGGCGGCGGGTTGTCGAGCGCGTCGTCGTTCGTCCGCGTCGCCATGATGAACATGTAGTAGATGGGATAGGCCGACAGCAGCAGCGCGAGGGCGAGCACGACCTTGGTGAGAGGCCCCGCGTCCCACAGCCGGTTGACCGATTGCCTGGTCATCGTGCACCCCCGATGCGGCGCGTGAACCAATAGTTGATCATGGTGCCGACGAGGATCAGCACGAACAGCAGCCAGGCCGCGGCCGAGGCGTAGCCGATCTCGAAGCCGCCGCGGAAGGCCTGCTCGACGATGAACATGGCCACCGTCTGATACTGGCCGGTGGTGCCGCCGGTCATCATCTGCTCGCCCTCGAACATCACCGGCTCGGTGAACAGCGTCAGGCCGCCGATGGTGGAGATGAAGACGACGAAGACGATGGTCGGCCGGAGCATCGGCAGCGTGATCTGCCAGAACTGCCGGCGCGCGGAGGCGCCGTCGATGGCCGCTGCCTCGTACAGGTCCTTGGGGATCGTCTGCATGGCGGCCAGCAGGATGATCGCGTTGTAGCCGGTCCAGCGCCAGTCGACCATCGTGGCGATGGCGATCCAGGCGGACCACTTCTCGTTCTGCCAGGCGATCGGCTCGATCCCGGCGAGTCCGAGTATCCAGTTGAACAGGCCGTAGTCGCGGCTGTAGAGCTGGCTGAAGACGACCGCCACCGCGACCACCGAGGTGATCATCGGCAGCAGCACGCCCAGGCGCAGCAGCAGCCGGCCGCGCAGGCGCTTGTTGAGCGCGTTGGCGAGCAGCAGCGCCAGGATCAGCTGCGGCACGGTGGCCAGCACGAACATGCCGACCGTGTTGAAGACCGCGTTCCAGAACTCGGCGTCGGCGATCAGCTCGGCGTAGTTCGCCAGGCCCGCGAACTCCCGTTCGCCGGCCAGCTCCGCGTCGTGCAGCGAGAGCCAGAAGGTGTAGAGCAGAGGGAAGACGCCGAAGACGGCGAAGAGCAGGAAGTAGGGCGAGACCAGGAGATAGGGCATCCCCTTGAGGTCGAAACGCCCGATCCGCCTGCTCGGCCTGGCCCGCCGGGGCGACGCGTGCCGGGGCGGCGGCGCGAGTTGGAGTGTCATGGAAGCCTTTCGAGCCAGATCGGGAGTGGCGCCCGCCCGGAGCGGGCGCCACCCGGTCCAGTGGGAGCGTCAGCCCGCTGCCTTGACGCCCGCCTCGACGAACTTCGTCCAGGCCTCGTCGTAGCCCACCGCGCCCTGGTCCATGCCCTCCAGCACCTTCTCGACCGAGGTCTTCACCTGGGCGTGCTTCTCACCCAGGAAGACCGGCTGCAGGTCCTTGACCGAGGCCGAGAAGATCTCGCCCGTCGGCACGTCGTTGAAGTACTCGTTCTTGAGCCCGGCGACCTCAGGGTCCTGCTGGGCGGAGAGGGAGCTCGGGAAGGCGCCGGCCTCCTTGAAGGCCGCGATGTGGCCCTCCTTGCCCGTCAGGTAGTTGAGCACCTGGGCGGCTTCCTTCGGGTGCTTGGTCTGCTTGGGGATGGCCAGCCAGGAGCCGCCCCAGTTGCCCGTGCCGCCCGGCACCGCCGCTACGTCCCAGTTGCCCTTGTTCCCCTCGCCTGCCGCGCCGGAGATCACGCCGAGCATCCACGACGGGCAGCCCATGGTGGCGAAGTCGCCGCCCTTGATGGCCTTGTTCCACGGCGGGGTGAACGCCTGCAGCTTGGCCGTCAGGCCCTGCTGGCTGAACTTCTGCACCCAGTCGAAGGCGGTCTTGACGGCCGGGTTCGACTCGACCACGAGCGTGTTGTTCTTGTCGAAGTAGGAGATGTTGCCGTTCTTCGGCGCCTCCTGCGACAGGATCACGTTGTAGATGGTGTTCGGGCCGTCCATCCACTTCGCGCCGGTGTCGGCGGCGGTGAACTTCTTGCCCGCCTCAAGGTAGGCGTCCCAGGTCGGCCAGAGCTTGCCGACCTCCTCGCGGTCGGTGGGCAGGCCCGCCTTCTCGAACAGGTCCTTGCGGTAGCACATGGTCATGCCGCCGATGTCGGTGCCCAGGGCGAACAGCTTGCCGTCGGCGTTGATGCCGGTCTCCCACTTCGCCGCGGGGAAGTCGGCCTTGCGGTCCTGCAGGCCGTGCTCGCCGAGGTCGGTGAAGAACTGCGGGCGGGCGGCCATCAGGCCCATCGCGCCCTCGTCGATGCCGACGATGTCGCCCGCGCCGCTGCCGGCCTGGAGGCGCTGGAGCAGCTGCGGCAGATAGACGTCTTCGAACCGGTCAGTCAGGTTCGAGTACTTGACCTGGATGTTCGGGTTCTCGGCGTTCCACTTCTTCACGGCTTCGTCGTAGCCGAAGTTCTCGCCGCCGCCGAAGGTGTGCACGTTGATGGTGACGGGCTCGGCCGGCGCGCTCGCACCGGCCGAGGGGGCCGACGTCTCTCCGCCACCACAGGCGGCGGTCACCGCGGCGAGCGCGGTGACCAGGACACCGGTTACTGCAAAGCGCTTGTGGTTCGTCATACCGTACCCCTCTTGGGTGTGGATCTTGGGAGGTGCATCGCGACAATCCCGCGATAGGAAGTCCTTGGGAGCGCTCCCACAAAGAGTGCCCGGAGTGCGTCCAGGCGTCAACGTCCTGAAACTCAACCGTTACCTCTGGGGCATTTCGTGACCGTTGAAGTGTCTGTAAGAGGATGTATCGCCCAAAGAACCACTTGGGAGCGCTCCCATCTCACGTGCACCGATTCTCCCGCACACCGGCACAAACGCGCTCAGCCAGGCAGGGAAACCGGCTGGTCCCGGCTCATCCGCAGGAGGCCGCGCGCCGCTCCATGACGGCGCGTTCGCGGCCGTTGCGGGTCATCGCGGCCGCGCGCTCGAACTCGGCGCGGGCCTCGCCGCGCCGGCCCAGCTTGAACAGCAGGTCGCCGCGGACGCCCGGCAGCAGGTGATAGCCCCGCAGGGCCGGCTCGCCGGCGATCTGGTCGACCAGCTCCAGGCCGACCTCCGGGCCGTACGCCATGGACAGGGCCACCGCGCGGTTGAGCTCGACCACCGGCGAGCCCGACAGGGCCGCGAGCCGCGCGTACAGGCCGGCGATGCGCACCCAGTCGGTCTCCTCCGCGGTGAGCGCGCGGGCGTGGCAGGCCGCGATCGCGGCCTGCAGCGTGTACGGGCCCGAGCCGTCACCCAGCTCCTCGGCCCGCTCCAGCGCGGCCAGGCCGCGGTGGATGAGCAGCCGGTCCCACCGGGCGCGGTTCTGCTCCAGCAGCAGGATCGGCTCCCCGGACGGGTCCACCCGGGCCGCGGCGCGGGACGCCTGGATCTCCATGAGCGCCACCAGGCCGGACACCTCGGGCTCCTTCGGCATCAGCCCGGCCAGCACCCGCCCCAGACGCAGCGCGTCCTCGCAGAGCGCCGGGCGCATCCAGTCGTCGCCGGCGGTGGCCGAGTAGCCCTCGTTGAAGATCAGATAGATGACCTCCAGCACGGGCGGGAGCCGTTCGGCCAGCTCGTCGCCGGCGGGGACCTCGAACGGCACCCGCCGCGCGGCCAGGGTCCGCTTGGCGCGGACGATCCGCTGCGCCACCGTCGGCTCGGGCGCCAGGAACGCCCGCGCGATCTCGTCGGTGGACAGCCCGCCCAGCACCCGCAGGGTCAGCGCGACCCGCGCCTCGGTGGACAGCACCGGATGGCAGGCGGTGAACACCAGCCGCAGCAGGTCGTCCTCGATCTCCTCGACGCCGGGCGGATCCTCCTCGTCCTCCAGGCTCCGGCCGATCTCGGCGAGCTTGCGCGCGTAGCGCTCCTGGCGGCGGATCAGGTCGACGGCCCGGCGCTTGGCCACGGTCATCAGCCAGGCGCCCGGGTTGCGCGGCACGCCCTCGCGCGGCCACTGCTCGAGCGCCGCGACCAGGGCGTCCTGCGCCAGCTCCTCCGCCAGGCCGAGGTCGCGCACCAGCCCGGCCAGCCCGGCGATCAGCCGTGCCGCCTCGATGCGCCAGACGGCCTCGACGGCCCGGTTCGTCTCCGCAGCGGTCACGGGCCCATGCAAACAGTCCCCCCGGAAGGCCGCAACTCGGGCGCCGAGCCGCGCCGGGGGGCTTGCGGGGCGGTCAGGCGTCCTGGCCCGGGTTCTCCAGGGACTCGCGCACCGCCGACTCGCGCCGGGCGGTCTCCGGGCTGAGGGAGGTCTCCGGCATGTCGGCTATGTCGAAGACCTCCCAGAGCTCCAGGCCCACGCCCTCCCCGCCCTCGGGGACGGGGACGCGCAGGGCCCACTCCACGGCCTCCTCGCGGGACTTGACCTGGATCAGCCAGAAGCCCGCGATGATCTCCTTGGTCTCGGCGAAGGGTCCGTCGACGACCTTGGGCTTGCCGGGGCCGTAGACGATGCGGGCCGCGCGGGAGCTGGGGTGCAGCCCTTCGGCGGCCAGCAGGACACCGGCCCTGACCAGCGACTCGTTGTAGGCCGTCATGTCGTCGACGAGCTGCCGGCTCGGCAGGGCACCCGCCTCGGTCTCGGCGCTGCCCTTACCGATGATCATGAATTTCATGACGTGTGCTCCTTCAGTGTCCCGGGTCTCGTCAACGCGTCGGACGAGCGGCGCCCGCCTCGACAACCCCAGGGGATTCTTCCGGAGAACTCAGGTGGCGTACTCGGGGTAACCGTAGCCGACCACCTGGGACTTGGGCCGGACCCGCTCCTCGACCACCCCGTTGCCGGTGTTGCCCTCGATCGTGGAGATCGTCCCGTTGCCGTTGTCCTTCACCACGAAGCCGACGTGCTGGATGGACCCGATGCTCTTGCTGCCGTTCCAGGCGAAGAAGACCACGGCGCCCGGCCTGGCCTCGGTGCCCCAGCGGTCGTTGGCCGCGAACCACTTCGCGTGGGTCACCGTGTAGGCGTCCCAGCCGATCTGGGGACGGGCGCCGATCTGCTCGCCGACCCAGGAGACGAACATGGCGCACCAGGGGGCGTTCAGGTAGCCGGCGGGGTGGCCGCCGTCGCGGGCGATGGTCTCCAGGGCGCGCTGCGAACCGGCGTACCACTCCTGGAACTTGGTGCCGCCGCCCCGGGAGTTCTCCCGGACCCCGATCTGCGACCTGGCCAGGGCGAGCACCTGCGCGGCGGTGACGTTGATCTGGTCGGTCTTCGCGGGCCTCGCCTGAGAAGAGGCGGCCTGTCCGGCACTGGTCTGTCCGGCACTGGTCGGCACGGTGCTGGTCTGAGCCGTGAGCCGGACGTTCTGGTCGGATCCCGGGTCGGCGTGGGCGGGGAGGGGGGAGCCGACGGCGCAGGCGACCAGGGCGGTCGCCGCGACGGTGAGGATGTGCTTCGACTTGGGGACACGGGGGAGACGATGTCTGACCATCGAAGAGATGCAACTCCTTGCTTCCATGCCGCTTACCGGGTTAGCTGACGGGTTCGGGCGTGGAAGCTGCCCTACGGCGCGGGAGGCGCCGATTCACCCCGAGGGACGTGGGTCCCCGGTTCCGCGCAGGGCGGATTCAGCGGTCGCAGGGCTGTCCTGCGATACGAGGGCGTTCAAGGCAATGAATCGGACAAACAGGACGTATACCTTGAACGGGGCAACAAGGTAATACATCCGGCAAGAGATTGACAAGGGTGCAAAGCCCAAGTCAGGGAATCTGGCTCCGCGCGTCGGCCAGCATCCGCATCATGGCGAGGCTGTCGTCCAGGGGCATGATCGCGCTCTCGGTACGGCCCTGGGCCAGGCAGTCCCGCACCTCGCGCAGCTCGCCCGCGTACCCGTTGTCCGCCGGATCGTCGAGCACGTGCTCCTCCGGCTCCATCCCTGGCCCGCTGAGCACGACCCGGCGCGGAGCCCAGAAGGGGGCGTCGAGGTCGGCCCGCATCCCGGTGCCGACGACGGAGGCGTCGTTGGCGTAGGCGGCGACCAGCGAGCACTCCACCAGGGCCCGCCTGCCGCCCGGATAGCGCATCAGCCCGCCCGCCTCGGCGTCGACGCCGCCGGCCGCCGGCGAGCCGGTGATGTGCGTGCTCTCGGGCTGCCCGAGGAACAGCTGGGCCAGCCCCATCGGGTAGATGCCCAGGTCGAGCAGGGCGCCGCCGCCCAGCTCCGGCGCCCACAGCCGGTGCGCGGGATCGTACGGGAGCGCGAAGCCGAACGAGGCCCGCACCGAGCGGATCTCGCCGAAGCGCTCGTCGCGGGCGAGCATCCGGATCAACGGGTTGAACCGCATCCACATGGCTTCCATCAGGAAGACCCCGGCCTCGCGGGCCAGCCGGACCATCCGCTCGGCGTCGGCCACGGTGGCGGCGAGCGGCTTCTCGCACAGCACGGCCTTGCCCGCCGCGATGGCGGCCTCGGCCACCTCCAGGTGGCGGGCGTGCGGGGTGGCGACGTAGACGGCGTCCACGGCCGGATCGGCGCACAGCTCGGCGTAGGAGCCGTGGGCCGTCTCGGCGCCCAGCTTGGCCGCCAGCGCCTCGGCCCTGCCGAGGTCGCGGGAGCCGACCGCGGCCACGCGCATCCCCGGCTCCGCGGCGATGACGGCGCCCACGGTCCTGGCGATGCCGCCGGTGGCGGCGATTCCCCACGCTAAGTCACGCACCCGGAAGATCGTACAGATTCATCCCAGGAAGCGATATGTGTGCGGATCAGTCCATCGTGGCGGGATCCCAGCCGAGGCGGCGGTGGGCGTTCATCGCCCCGATCGCGGCCATGTCCTCCTGGTCCAGGATGAAGTCGAACACGTCGATGTTCTCCCTGATCCGCGACGGGGTCGCCGACTTCGGGATCACCACGTTGCCGAGCTGGACGTGCCAGCGCAGCACGATCTGCGCGGGCGTGCGGGCGTGCTTGTCCGCCAGCACCGCCAGCGCCGGCTCGTCCAGCAGCCCCCGGCCGGCGCCGAGCGGGCTCCACGCCTCGGTGATGATGCCGTTCCGGTCGTGGAACTCGCGCATCTCCCGCTGCTGGAGGTACGGGTGCAGCTCGATCTGGTTGACGCAGGGCACGATGTCGGTGTCGTCCATGAGCCGGGTGAGCAGGCCGGCCGTGAAGTTGGACACGCCGATGGACCTGGCCCGGCCGTCCCGGTAGAGCTTCTCCAGGCCGCGCCAGGCCAGGACGGACCGGTCGTGACCCGGCGCGGGCCAGTGGATCAGGTAGAGGTCCACGTAATCGAGGCCCAGCCTGGCCAGGCTCTCGTCGAAGGCCTGCTCCACCCGGTCGTGGTCGCCGCCCATCAGCTTGGTGGCGACGAAGAGCCTCTCCCGGGGGACGCCGGAGGCGCGCACGGCCCGGCCGACGCCCTCCTCGTTGCGGTAGAGCGTGGCCGTGTCGATGTGGCGGTAGCCGGCCTCGATCGCGGTCAGCACGACCCGTTCCGCCTGGTCGTCCGGCACCTGCCAGACGCCCAGGCCGAGCTGCGGGATCTCGACGCCGTCTCGATAAAGCCGTAGCGAGTTCATGCCTCTGATTGTTCACGTCTCCTTCCGCCCGGTTCCGTCGCCCGCGCCGCCTTGAACCGGTCGTGAACGGGCCATCACCTGGCCGGGAGACGAGGTCACTCGTGCGGCGCCTCCGGCAGGCGCAGCACGAAGCGGGCGCCGTTCGGGCAGTCCTCGACGCGGATCCGGCCGCCGTGCGCCTCCGCGACGTCGCGGGCGATCGCCAGGCCGAGCCCGGTGCCGCCCGCGTCCCGGCTGCGGGCCGCGTCCAGCCGGGTGAACCGCTCGAAGATGCGCTTGCGGTCGGCCACGGCGATCTGCGCGCCGTCGTTCTCCACCGCCAGCACGGCCTGGCCGTCCTCGCGCGACACCTCGACCGTCACCTGGCTCTCGGCGTGCCGCTGGGCGTTGTCCAGCAGGTTGGCCAGCAGCCTGGCCAGCTGGAGCTGCACCCCGTTGACGACCACGCCCTCGGCGAGCTCGGTCCGCACCGGGATGCGGTCCTTGCGGCCGGCGAGCTCCTGGCGGACCAGGCCGGCCAGGTCCACGAGCTCCCTGGCCGCGTCCACGTCGGAGCCGATCCTGGCCAGCAGCAGCAGGTCGGTGATGATGGCCTCCAGCCGGTCGGTGTCACGCAGGGCCGACTCCACCAGCGCCGGCACCTCGGTCTCGTCCGGGTAGAGCCGGGCGCTCTCCAGCTGGGTGCGCAGCCCGGCGATCGGCGTGCGCAGCTCGTGTGAGGCATCGGCGGCGAACTGGCGCTGCTGCGCCCCCGAGCGCTCCAGGCGGGCCAGGGTGCCGTTGACGGAGCGGGCGAGCTGGGCCACCTCGTCGTCGCCCGGCGGCTGCGTCACCCGTTTGCTCACGTCACGGGCGGTGATGTCGTCCAGCTCCCGCCGCATCCGGGCCACCGGGCGCAGGGCCGAGCCGGTGACCGCCCAGGTCGCCCAGGCGGTGAGCGCGAGGATCGCGGCGAGCTGCGCGGCGGCGTTGACCTCCATGCTCCGGTCGGCGAGCAGCGCGGGGGTGGGCTGCCCCGCGTAGACGATCGGCGCCCCGGCTCCCGGACCGGCCCGCGTCGCGCTGAGGTACAGGCACATGGCGGGCAGGCAGTCGGTGACGTCGACGGGCTCCCCGCCCGCCGGCGGCCGCACGTCGCTGAGCCGCGGCAGGCTCCTGGCCGCGTCGCTCGTGGCCAGGATCCGCCCGTCGTCGGAGACCAGCTGGATCAGGTCCACGTCGGGGTCGAGCACGGGCAGCGTGCTGCCGGGCCCCAGCTCGCCGGAGCGTACCTGGGCGGAGATGCGGTCGGCGGTCTCCCCGGTGGCCTCCCACGTCGACTCCGCGACGATGTGGCGGCTGACGAGCACGACCGCGATGGCCACGGGGGTGAGCACGAGAGCGGCGACGACCGTGGCGATGATGGTGACGCGTCCTCGCAGGGAGCGGACCCACAGGCGCACTCATCGACGCTACCCACCGCATCGTCGCCGGACCGCCGCGCGCGGGGAAAGAAAGGCCCATGCTCCCGCCAGGCGGACGCGCGTGACGGGAGCCGCGTTCAGGGGAGAAGATCGGGCGAGCATCCCCGGCGGTCGCCGCCGGGGCCCGCAAACTTGCCGCAAGTTTCACACCGCGATCGTGCTGCGCCGAGACCGCTCCCGGACGGCCGATCCATGAGGATCGGATAACGCTCCCTTGCAAGATCTTCCAAATCTTGCAGAGAACGGCTAACGTCCCGGAAACAAAGCCGTAAAAGCGGTCTAATAACGATCTTTCGGGAGGTCTCGTGAGCAAGCGAGTCCTGGGTGTGGCTGCTCTGGCGACACTGGCATTAACGGCCTGCGGCGGCTCCGACCCCGCGACCCCCTCCGCGGCCCCCAGCGGGTCCGCCTCCGCCGCCCCCGCGTCCGGCAAGCTCGTCATCTGGGCCGACCCCAACCGGGTCAAGGCCCTCAAGCCCTTCGCCGACCAGTTCGGCACCGAGAACGGCGTGACCGTCGAGGTGAAGGAGATCAGCAAGGACAACCAGCAGACCTTCCTGACCGCCTCCCAGCAGGGCAGCGGCCCCGACGTCATGGTGGGCGCGCACGACTGGATCGGCAACCTGGTGCAGAACGGCGCCATCGAGCCGGTCAACCTGACCGAGGCCCAGAAGGCGGCGTTCTCCGACATCGCGATCAAGGCCGTCACCTTCGACGGCCAGATCTACGGCGCCCCGTACGCCGTCGAGAACATCGCGCTCATCCGCAACACCGACCTGGCCCCCGACGCGCCCGCCACCGTCGAGGACCTGGTGGCGACCGGCGAGAAGCTCAAGGACGACGGCAAGGTCCAGGAGGTCCTCTGCCTGCCCGTCGGCCAGAAGGGCGACGCCTTCCACGTCTACCCGCTCTTCGCCGCCGGCGGCGGCAAGCTGTTCGGCGCCACCCCGACCGGCGACCCCGACCCCAAGCAGGTGCTGGTCGGCTCCGAAGGCTCGGTCAAGGCCTTCGGCAAGCTGCGCGACCTGGGGGAGAAGGGCGACGGCGCGCTCAAGACGTCGATCACCACGGAGAACTACATCCCCAGCTTCGTCGGCAAGAAGTGCGCCTACCTCATCTCCGGGCCGTGGGCGATGGCCGATGTCAAGAAGGGCGGCTTCGGCTACGACATCACGCCCGTCCCGACGTTCGAGGGCGGCGATCCGGCCACCCCGTTCGTCGGCGTCCAGTCGTTCTTCGTCGCCGCCAAAGGCCAGAACAAGACCCTCGCCCAGGAGTTCGTCACCAACTACGTGACCAGCAAGGACGTCGCCAAGGCGCTGTACGAGGCCGACCCCAGGCCGCCGGCGCTGACCGCCGCGCTCGACGAGGTGAAGGCGGGCGACGCCGACGCGGGCAAGTTCATGGACGCCGGCAAGGAGGGCATGCCGATGCCCGCCATCCCCGAGATGCAGGCCGTGTGGGAGCCGTTCGGCATCGCCGAGGCCGCCGCGGTCAAGGGCGGCGACCCGGCCAAGGCGGCCGCCGCCGCGCAGAAGACCATCGACGGCTCGCTCAAGAACTGACCCATGGCGCTCGACGTGCGCGAGACCGGGGAGACGTCGCGGGCTCCGCGGCCCCGCCGCAACATCACCACGGCGTTCGTGGTGAGCAGGATCGCGGTGCTCGCCGTCACCGCCGCGATCCTGCTCTACGCCGCGCCGCCGCTGATCGCCACCCGGTCCTGGCTCGGGCTCGGCGTGCTGCTCGGCGCCACCGCCGCCATCGCCTGCCTCTACCTGACCCGGCGGTTCGTCCCGGCCAAGTACCTCGTCCCCGGCACCGTCTTCCTCCTGGCCTTCCAGGTGTTCCCGGTGCTCTACACGGTGACCACCGCCTTCACCAACTTCGGCGACGGCCACCGCGGCGACAAGGCGGCGGCGGTCGCCGCCATCGAGCGCGGCTCCGTACGGCAGGCTCCCGGCTCGCCCGAGTACCAGCTGACCGCCGCGCTGCGCGGCGCCGAGCTGGTCTTCCTGCTGGTCGACCCGGCCACCAAGCAGGTCCGACTGGGCGACGCCGGCGGGCTGTCGCCACTGCCCGGCGCCGAGGTCGGCGTCAGCGGCCGGGTGCTGCGCGCGCCCGGCGTCACCGTGCTCACCGCGCCGCAGGCCGCCGCCCGCGGCGCGGAGATCGCCGCGCTGACCGTGCCGACCGCCGGCGGGGCGATCAAGGCCAACGGGCTCAGCCGCGCCGTCGAGGGCAAGGCCGCGCTCGTCCACGACGCCGCCTGCGACTGCGTGCGGGGCGAGGGCGGGCCGTACCGCGCCGACGAGTCGCAGGGCTACTTCGTCAACGCCGCCGGTGAACGCCTGGCCCAGGGCTGGCAGGTCAACGTCGGCCTGGACAACTTCGCCAGGGTGCTGACCAACCCCACCATCTCCGGATACTTCCTCGGCGTGTTCGGCTGGAACGCGGTCTTCGCGCTCGCCTCCGTCGCGGGCACGTTCGCGCTCGGCATGGCCGTCGCGCTGGCCCTGCACCATCCGCGCATGCGCGGCACCAAGGTCTACCGGATCGCGCTCATCCTGCCGTACGCGATGCCGTCGTTCGCGATGCTGCTGGTCTGGCGTGACCTGTTCAACCGCGACTTCGGGCTGGTCAACCAGCTGCTCGGGCTGAACGTGGACTGGCTCGGCGAACCGGTCACCGCCCGGTTCGCCGTCATCCTGGTCAACCTGTGGCTCGGCTTCCCGTACATGTTCCTGGTGACGACCGGGGCGCTGCAGGCCATCCCGCGCGAGCTGACCGAGGCCGCCGCCATCGACGGGGCCACCGCGTGGAAGGCGTTCCGGCGGGTGACGCTGCCGCTGCTGCTGGTGGCGCTGACGCCGCTGCTCATCTCGTCGTTCGCGTTCAACTTCAACAACTTCAACGCCATCCAGCTCACCACCGAAGGCGGGCCGTTCCCGGCGGAGAACCCGCAGGTGGGGGCCACCGACCTGCTCATCACCTACACGTTCAGGCTGGCCTTCGGCACCGGCGGGGCCCAGTTCGGGTTCGCCGCCGCCATCTCGGTGTTCATCTTCGCCATCGTGGCGATCGTCTCGGCCGTGGCGTTCCGACGTACCCGCAAGCAGGAGGAGGTGTACGCGTGAGGCTCGCGCTGAGACACGCGTTCGTGCTCGCCGTGTGCGCGTTCGCGATCTTCCCGATCCTGTTCGTCGTCTCCGCGGCGCTCAACCCGCTGGGCACCCTCGCCTCCACCGACCTGCTGCCGACCGGCGCCAGCCCGGCCAACTTCGGCGAGCTGCTGACCTCGGACGTCTACCCGTTCGGCCGGTGGTTCTTCAACTCGGTGTTCATCGCGCTGCTGTCGTCGTTCGCCAGCCTGCTGCTGTCGATGTTCGCCGCCTACGCCTTCAGCCGGATGCGCTTCGCCGGGCGCAGGGTGGGGCTGCTGGCGCTGCTGATGGTCCAGATGTTCCCGCAGTTCCTGGCCATCGTGACGATCTTCATCATCTTCACCAGGGTGACCCAGCTGTACCCGGCGTTCGGCTTCGACACCGTGTGGGGGCTCATGCTGCTCTACCTGGGCGGCGCGCTCGGCGTGAACACCTGGCTGATGAAGGGCTTCCTGGACACCGTGCCGAAGGAGCTGGACGAGGCCGCCACCGTGGACGGCGCCACCCACGCGCAGATCTTCTGGAAGATCATCATGCCGCTGGTGACGCCGATCCTCGCGGTGACCGCGCTGCTGATGTTCATCACCACGATGAGCGAGTTCCTCATGGCGAACGTGTTCCTGCGCGACCCGGAGAGCAAGACGCTCGCCGTGGGCATGTACGGGATGATCGCCGGTGACCGGCGCAACGACAACTTCGGCATGTTCGCCGCCGCCACGCTGCTCACCGCTATCCCGACCGTCAGCGTGTTCCTCTGGCTGCAGAAGTACATCGTCTCCGGCCTCACCTCCGGAGCCGTCAAGGGGTGAGACCATGCGCCTGCTGGACCAGCCGCACCACGACGGCTCCGCCCTGTACGTCTCCACGCGCACACCCGAGCCCGGCAGGCCGGTGACGCTCTGGCTGCGCGCCCCGCGCGCCGCCGGCGTCACCGGCGTGCACGTGCGCGCCGTCCACGACGGGGAGCCGCGCTACGCCCGCGCCGGGCCCGACCCGGAGCGGACCGGCCGGCCCGTCGGCGGGTACGGAGGATCCGACACCTGGTGGCGGGCCGAGGTCACGCCCGTCAACCTCGTCACCCGCTACCGCTTCCTTCTGGAGACCGCCGGCGGCCAGGCGTGGCTCACCGCCGCCGGCCTGTTCGCGCACGACCTGCCGGACTCCGGGGACTTCCGCCTGGTCTGCCACGACCCGCCGCCGGACTGGATGGCGGACTCGATCGTCTACCAGATCTTCCCCGACCGGTTCGCCCGATCAGGCCCCATGCCGGACCTCCCGCCCTGGGCGCTGCCCCGCGACTGGGACCGCGACCCGGTCATCCCCAGCGGGCCCGGCGCCGCCCGCCAGTTCTACGGCGGCGACCTGGACGGCGTCGTGCGCCACCTCGACCACGTCGAGAGCCTCGGCGCCGACACCGTCTACCTCACACCGGTCTTCCCTGCCCGCTCCAACCACCGCTACGACGCCGCCTCCTTCGAGCACGCCGACCCGCTGCTCGGTGGCGACGCCGCCCTGCGCCGGCTGGCCGACGCCCTGCACGCGCGCCGCATGCGGCTGATCGGCGACCTCACCGCCAACCACACCGGCGACGCCCACACGTGGTTCACCGCCGCAGTCTCCGACGTCGGCGCCCCCGAGCGGGACATGTACCTCTTCGACCCCGTCACCGGCGACTACGCCGCCTGGTGGGGCGTCAAGACGCTGCCCAAGCTCAACTGGGGCAGCCCGCTCGTCCGCGCCCGCCTGCCCGAGGTGATCACCCGCTGGACCGGGACGTTCGACGGCTGGCGGGTGGATGTGGCCAACATGACCGGCCGCTCCGGCCTCGACGACCACAACCACGAGGCCGCCGCCCTGCTGCGCCGCGCCCTGCCGCCCGGCGCGGCGTTCGTCGCCGAGCACAACCACGACGCCTCGGGCGACCTGGACCGCGACGGCTGGCACGGCACCATGAACTACGCCGGCTTCACCCGTCCCGTCTGGGCCTGGCTGCGCGGGGACGACCTCGGCCTGGACCACTTCCTCGGCGTGCCCGGCGCCGTGCCGCGCCGCGACGGCCTCGCCACCCTCGCCACGCTGCGCTCCTTCGCCTCCCACCTGTCGTGGCGTTCGCTCGTGCACTCCTGGCAGCCGCTCGACTCCCACGACACCCCGAGGATCCGCACCGTCACCGGCTCGCGCGACCGCCACCTGGTCGCGCTCGGCCTGCAGGCCACCCTGCCCGGCACGCCGATGGTGTTCGCCGGCAGCGAGTTCGGGCTCACCGGCGTCAACGGCGAGCACTCCCGCACCCCCATGCCGTGGAACCGCCCCGCCGACCAGGACCCGGCCACCCTCGCCGCCCACCGTGAGCTGCTCGGCCTGCGCCGCCGCGAGCCCGCCCTGCGCCGTGGCGGGCTGCGCTGGCTGCACGCCGACGCCGACTGCCTGGTCTTCGCGCGGGAGACGTACGAGGAGACCCTGCTGGTGTGCGCGCGGCGCGCCCCGGGCGTCACACCGGCGCCGCCCGCCGGAGCAGAGCCCGTCCACGGCGATCCTCCGAATCAGCTGAAAGGTGATGGATCGTCGCTGAGCGTGTGGCGGCTCGTCCGCTGACCACGCTACGGTTGGTGCTCCTCCGTCATAAGTTGACACAGTTAGTGGTGCGCCCCGATGAGGTTACTCTCCGTGGCCGTTCTGGCCTCGCTCCTGCCCGCCCTGCCCCTGCCCGCCCAGGCGTCCACAGCAGCCGGCACCACCTACTACGTGGACTCCAAGGCGGGGGACGACGCGGCCGACGGCACCAGCGCCGACCGGGCGTGGCGGTCGCTCGACGCGGTCAACGCCGCCGAGCTCAGACCGGGGGACACCGTCGCCGTCAAACGCGGCAGCGGCTTCACCGGCTCCCTGACGCTGAGCGCCAGCGGCACCGCCGGCTCGCCCATCACCGTCAAGACCTACGGCAAGGGCGCCCAGCCCAGGATCAGCGGCCGCGACGCCAACTGCGTCGTCGTCAGCGGCAGCCACTGGCGCATCACCGGGCTGCGCGCCTCCAACTGCCAGTGGGCCGGGTTCGAGATCAAGGGCGACTCCAACGTGCTGTCCGGGGTGCGGGCCGACCGCAACGTGGCCGGCGTCAGCGTCACCCCCACCGGCGCCCGCAACACGATCAAGGACAGCACGTTCGACGACAACGACCGGATGAGCATCAACGACAAGGGCGGCGACAACGACTCCGGCGCCTTCGGCATCCTGCTCAACGGCGACGACAACCTCGTCACCGGCAACACCATCACCGGCAGCCACGCCAAGAGCCACGACTACGGCGTCGACGGCGCCGCCATCGAGGTGTTCGGCGGCAACCGCAACCGGATCACCCACAACCGCAGCCACGACAACAACACCTTCAGCGAGCTCGGCGCCAAGAAGGGCGACACCGCCACCGGCAACCTGTACGCCTTCAACGTCGTCACCTCCTCACTCAGGACCGGCTCGTTCCTGGTCACCCGCGGCCCCCGGCACATCGTCGGCCCGGTCAAGGGCACCACCGCCGTGCACAACTCCGTCTACATGCCGGCCCGCCACACCATCGGCTGGTCCTGCCACGACGGCTGCTCCCCGGCCATCCTCAAGCTGCGCAACAACGTGATCGTGGTGGGCGGCACGGCCGGCTACGCGGACGCCAAGGGCGCCGACGAGGCGGCCAGCGTCTACAAGGCGCGCAAGGCCGAGTTCAGGCTGGGCTCCGGGTCCGTCATGAGCGACCCGCGCTTCGTCTCGCGCTCCAACCTGCGCCTGGCGCCCTCGTCGCCGGCCCGCGGCCGCGCGGTCCGCCTGGGCGTCTCCTGGTTCGGCGGCGCCGCGCTGGCCAAGGACTTCACCGGCAAGCCGCTGCCGTCCTCCACCCGCCACGCGGGCGCCTACCAGTAGCGCTCAGCCGATGCCGTACCGGCCGGACATCCAGCCGTAGACCTGGCGGGCGGCGGGCTCGTCGCCGCCCAGCAGGGTGATGAGCCTGCCGGTGCGGCGGGTCAGCACGCAGGCGAAGCTCTCGGCGAACAGCTCCGAGGCGTCCTGCCGGTACGGGGACTCCAGCCGCGGCCGGCGCAGCCCGTGCAGGAACGTCCACCAGCGGTCGGCCGACGGCCGGCCGTCGGAGTGGTCGATGGCGTGGCCCAGCTCGTGGCCGCACACGTTCACCGACGGCGACGGCACGCTGCCGACCGCGATGCGGCGCAGCACCGGGTCGTAGACGCCCGCGCTACGCTCCCACGTGCCCTCCTGCTGCGGCAGCGGGATGGCGCGCAGCTTCTCGAAGGCCGGCAGGTCGGGAACGGAGCCGGGACCCACCACCAGGCCGCCGTCGAGATGGTCGGCCAGGCGGGCGCCCAGCGCCCGGGGCACCGCCGCGAGGGTCATGACGGCCACGAGGGACTCCGGCGGAGGCAGCGTCCCCGGCTCCCACATCCGCGTCAGCCTGTGCTCCAGCACGCCGACATGCAGCCACCCAGGCCATCCTCTGCTGCCCCTCACCGCACCGCGCTCTCTGCGACGTTCTCCGGCCACACTCGTGGCTCGACGAGATCAATGATTACCTATTCCAGACCGCGCGGTGGTGACGATCCGGGCGCATTCCGGCCGACGCCCCGGCGAAACCGCAGCCAGAGGACCTCCCGCGGACGGGAAGCCGGTGCGCCGCTGCTGCGGGACACGCCTGGTGAGCCCGGGTTGGCGGAAACCGCAGGGAGCTTTGCCGCTCTATTGGCGGTATGGGCGGATTGGAACCTGCATGCTGGGATTAAGCGCAGCATGCGTGACATATCCGTGGAACCTGCCAGAAACCTTCCCACGGCACTGTGAAGGCCTCAGGAAAGGGAGGGGCAATGCTGCTGCGACTGAGGGTGTCGCTGGCTGACCGGCCGGGAGGGCTCGGCCAGGTCGCCAAGGTGCTGGGCATGCTGGGCGCCGACATCCTCCAGGTCACGGTGCTCGAACGGGAGATGGGCCGGGCCGTGGACGACTTCACCGTCTCCTGGCCAGGGGCCGCGGACCTGGACGAGGTGCGCGACCGGTTCTCCGCCCTGCCGGGTGTGCGCGTGGAGGGCGTCTGGCCGACCCGCGAGGTCCCCGGCTCCGCCCCCGACTACGACCTGCTCATGCACGTGGCCAGCGAGCCGTCGCGCGGCCTGGTCACGCTGGTGGACGCCCTTCCGGGGCTGTGCGGCGCGGAATGGTCGGTGGCCTACGCCGACGGCGCCGTGCTGCACAGCTCCATCGCCGCCCCCGAACTGGTCGAGCTCCCCGAGCCGCCGCTGCGCGCCGCCACGCTGGACGGCGAGAAGATCCGGCTCATGCTGCTGCCGATGACGGCGCACAAACTGCACCTGCTCGTCGCCCGGGCCGAAGGGCCCTGCTTCCACCGCGCCGAGCTGGAGCGCGCCGTGCGGATCGTGGACGTCGTCTCCGCCCTGGCCGCGCGCGTCTGACCCGGGCCGCCCGCCCTTCCGTGAGGCCGGCGCGGTGTGCCGGCGACGCTCGCGGGCTCGTTTTCGATCACCGAGTATTACTCCGTCCGATCAGGGTAGGTTTGGGCGGGTGTCTGCTCCGACCTCTCCGGCTCCCACCCAGCCACGCCTGGCGTGGCTTGACGCGCTACGGGGCATCGGGGCGTCAGCCGTCGTGGCCGAGCACATGATCCCCTGGTTCATCCCCTCCGCCCGCCCCACCTGGTTCAGTCTCGGGGTGTACGGGATCTTCGTCTTCTTCCTGGTCAGCGGCTACATCATCCCGGCCTCGCTGGAGCGGCACGGCGACGTGCGCGTGTTCTGGCTCAGCCGCCTGTTCCGCCTCTACCCGCTCTTCCTCGTCGTCGGCCTG
This sequence comes from Nonomuraea sp. CA-218870, assembly GCF_050936535.1. Taxonomy (NCBI): domain Bacteria; kingdom Bacillati; phylum Actinomycetota; class Actinomycetes; order Streptosporangiales; family Streptosporangiaceae; genus Nonomuraea; species Nonomuraea sp. CA-218870. The sequence goes on from NZ_JBNJMN010000001.1 coordinate 3,750,868, forward strand.
GTCGTGCTGGCGCTGCACTGGTGGGTGCCGGTCCGCCCGGCCGTCGCGCGCGACTGGGCCGCCGTCGCCGGGCACGCCACCATGCTGCTCGACGTCGTGGACGTGGCCGGGATCGTCGACACCATGTGGACGCTCTCGTACGAGATGGTGTTCTACCTGCTGGTCACCGCGCTGTTCCTGGCGCGGCTGCACGAGCGCAGCGGGCTGCTGGCGATGCTGTTCGCGTCCGGGTCGGTGGTGACCGGGGTGCTGATGACCCGGGTGGTCATCAGCGGCCCGTGGGTCGCCTACGTGTCGTGCGCGCTGTTCGCCGCCGGGCTCGTCTGCCTGATCACCGGCCGGTTCCGCAGGACGGCGGCGGTCGTGCTCGGCGTGATGGCGCTGGCGCTGCTGGTGCTGGGCAGCCGGGTGCCGTGGGTGGGCGTGGCGGTGGTCGCGCTGATGTTCGCCGGCACCGCGATCTACCGCTGGGAGCGCGGCACGGGCCGGGCCTGGCCGGTGCTGGTCACGGTGGCGATAGTCGCCTGCGTGCCGTTCTGGGCGATCACGGCGGGCTGGTGGTGGGTGCAGCCGAGCGTGTGGATCGCCACGATCGCGCTCACGGGGGCCACGTTCGCGGCGGGCATGGCGCTGCGCGACCGGCGGGTGCCCCGGGTGCTCGCCTGGCTGGGGCTGGTCAGCTACTCGCTCTACCTGGTGCACCACCCGGTGCTCAAGTACTTCACCCGGATCTCCGGCGACCTGCGCGCCGAGCCGCTGCCCTACCAGCTCGCCATGACGGCGCTGGTGCTGGTGGTCGTGGTGGGGCTGAGCGCGGTCACGTACCGTTTCGTGGAGCGGCCTATGCAGGAGCTGGGGCGCCGGATCGCCCGCTCGCGACCCAGTTCTCCAGCGCCGGGGCCAGCGCGGGGTGCCGAAGCAGCGTCCGCCGGACGATAGGGTCCTCCGCCAGGAGGAACGCCAGGTGGCGCACCGCGTGCGCGGCGACGTGATCCACCTCCACCCGCTCGGGCGCGGGCCGCGCCGGAGCGGCGCCCCGGGCGGGCTCGAGCCGGGGCAGCGTGACGGCGGGCAGCCATGGCTCCGGGTCGGGGCACACGGCGTAGGTGAGCACGATCCCGGCGTCCGGCAGATGGCGCCAGCTCGTGGAGTGGACGACGGTGAGCGGGTCGCCGGCGGAGATCCCGCAGGAGCGGCGCGCGGCCTCGTCCGGGCTCTCGCCGGGCTCCGGGCGCACCTCGGCACGCCGGTAGGCCCACGATCCGTCGGCGCCCGCCCGTAGCATGAGCGTCTCGACCCGGACCACGTGTCTTCCTGTCACCACAGAAAGCTTACTGCCAATCGTGCGCAACAGCGCGCATGCTGCATAAGTGTCGCGAACGGCGGGGCCGCGTGGCCGAGGGCGGAAGGAAGAAGGGGAGGGCCCATGTCCGAGACACCCGGACTGCTCGTCCTGATGGGGTCGGGGGAGACCAGCCCGACCATGGTGGAGGTGCACCGCGCGGCCGCCCGCCGGCTGCCGCCGGGCGCCCGGTGCGTCCTGCTCGACACGCCGTACGCGTTCCAGGAGAACGCGGCCGACATCTCCGCGCGCGCCCGCCGCTACTTCGCCCGCAGCGTCGGCCTGGACGTCGAGGTGGCGCCGGACGCCGAGGCCCGCGTCGCGGGCGCCGACTGGGTGTTCTCCGGGCCCGGCAGCCCCACCTACGCGCTCGACCGCTGGGCCCGCTCCGGCGTGGCCGGCGACCTGCGCGCCCGGGTGCGGGCCCGCACCGGCGTGACCGTGCTCGCCTCCGCCGCCGCCTGCACCGCGGGGACGGCGACGGTGCCGGTGTACGAGATCTACAAGGTGGGCGCCGACCCCCACTGGCGCGAGGGCGTCGACCTGCTGGAGCCGCTCGGGCTGCGCGCTGTGGTGATCCCCCACTTCGACAACGCCGAGGGCGGCACCCACGACACCCGCTACTGCTACCTGGGGGAGCGGCGGCTGTCGCGGATGGAGCGCGAGCTGCCGCCGGGCACCGCCGTGCTGGGCCTCGACGAGCACACCGCGCTCGTCGTCGACCTGCGGACGGAGAGCGTCGAGGTGGCGGGGCGCGGCGGCGTGACGGTCCGCCTGCCCGGCTCGGCCTCGGTCCTGCCCGCGGGCACCCGCACCGGCCTGGCCGAGCTGCGCCGCCTGGCCGAGGGCGGTGCCGCGGGCGCGCCGCCCCCGCCTCCGCCCCCGCGGGCCGCGCCGGTCCAGGTGACGCTGGAGGAGACCATCCACGCCGGCGAGCGCGCCTTCGCCGAGGCGGTGGCCGTGCCCGACCTGGCGGCGGCCGCCCGCGCGGTGCTGGAGCTGGAGGCCGAGATCGTGTCCTGGGCGGCCGACACCGAGGAGGACTCGGGCGGTGTCGAGCAGGCCAGGGAGCTGATGCGGCTGCTGATCGCCCGGCTCGGCGAGCAGGCGGCCACGGCGGGCGTCCACGCCGTCATCGAGCCGCTGCTCGCGCTCCGCGCCGAGCTGCGCGCCCAGGGCCGCTACGAGGTGGCCGACGCGCTGCGCCGGGCGCTGCTGCAGGGCGGCGTGCAGGTGGAGGACACCCCCGACGGCGCTCGCTGGTCGATCGCACCTCCGTCAGGCCGGTGACCGCGCCGGTGACCGCGCCCGTGCCCTTCCGCTGGGGGAGTCCCGGCGGGAGGGGGCGGGCAGAAGGGCCTAACGGCGGGGCTTGTCGATGCGGGCGCCGTCCGGGGTGAAGATCATCAGCCTGCTCATGTCGATGCCGACCTTGGCCGCGTCGCCCGCGCGCCACACCGGCCGGTTGCCCAGCCGGACCGTCAGGTCGGCGCGGCGGTGCAGGCCGTTGCTGGAGCTCTGTTCGGACTGCTCCAGGTCCTGCGGCTCCTGCCGCTGCGGGAACATGCGGCGCACCAGCGCGCCGATCCCGCCCGCCGAGGCGCCCTGGCCCCTGCGGGCCTCGCGCGGGTCCGGCGGCTCGGGCACCGGCACGGCCGGCACCCCGCACTCGATGTAGGCCATCCACTCGTGGCCGTGGTACTCCAGCGTGCGCACCCGCCCGAAGAAGGCCGGGCCGTCGTACGACTCCGGCACCGGGGCCAGGCCGTCCGGGCGCATGCCGATCAGCACCTGCCCGCCGGTGTGCTGCGAGATCGCGTACGCCCGCGGATCGCTCCACGGGATGGACAGCCGGTGCGGGCCGAAGTCCAGCATCACGTACTGGTTCTGCGGCGTGTGCACGTCGGCCGCGAGCAGGTTGAGCTGCTGCGAGTTGAGGAACGCCGCCACGAACGCGGTCGCTGGATCGTTGTAAATCTGAGCCGGAGTGCCGAAGTCCTGAAGGACGCCGCGGTTGAGGATGGCGATCCGGTCGGCCAGCGTGAGCGCCTCCACCTGGTCGTGCGTCACGTAGATCGTGGTGATGCCGAGCGACCTGACCAGAGCGGAGATCTCCATGCGCAGTTCGGTGCGCATGCCGGCGTCCAGGTTGGACAGCGGCTCGTCCATGAGGAAGAGCTTCGGCTGGCGGACGATGGCGCGGCCCATGGCCACCCGCTGCCGCTGGCCGCCGGAGAGCGTACCGGGCCGGCGGTCCAGGGTCTCGTCGATGTGCAGGGCCTTGGACAGCTCCCTGACCCGCTCACGCACCAGCTGCGGGTCCGCCTTGGCGATCTCCAGCGGGAAGGCGATGTTCCCGCGTACGGTCCGGTGCGGGTAGAGGGCGCCGTTCTGGAACACCATCGCCACGTCGCGGTCGCGTGGAGGCACCAGGTTGGCGAGCTCGCCGTCGAGCCAGAGCTCGCCTTCGGTGATATCCTCCAGCCCGGCGATCATGCGGAGCAGAGTGGACTTCCCGCAGCCGGAAGGGCCGAGGAGGACGAGGAACTCGCCGTCCTCAGCCCTAAGACTCAGCTTGTCGACCGCCAGGTAGTCACCTGGATACACCTTGGTCACTTTGTCGAGAACGACTGAGCTCATGGGCCCACACCTTGCGCGCGTGTCACCTGTGACGGGGACGGATTGATGAGGTAGTACATCGCGCCTTAACACCACATGTCCACCCTTGACATAAAAGTTCCAGCAGGCAGCGGTTTCGGACGGGGTTTTTGGTGGGCTGTGCGGGCTTATTTCCGGAATGTGACGCATGGAAGGACTTGCGCAAGCTTGCGGCAAAGCCTTTCAATGGTCGAGACTTTCCGGGGGTGACCTATGACGTGGTGGAGAGACGCCGCGATCTACCAGGTGTACGTGCGCAGCTTCGCCGACGGCGACGGCGACGGGATCGGCGACCTGATCGGCGTCCGTGATCGGCTGCCCTACCTCGCCGGGCTCGGCGTGGACGCGATCTGGCTGACGCCGTTCTACCCGTCGCCGATGGCCGACTTCGGGTACGACGTCGCCGACTACCGCGACGTCGACCCGCTCTTCGGCACGCTCGGCGACGCCAAGGCGCTGATCGACGAGGCGCACGGGCTCGGCCTGCGCGTGATCCTGGACATCGTGCCCAACCACACCTCCGACCAGCACCCCTGGTTCCAGGAGGCGCTGCGCGGCGTGAACCGCGACCGCTACATCTTCCGCGACCGGCCCAACGACTGGGAGTCGATCTTCGGTGGACCGGCCTGGACCAGGACCGCCGACGGGCAGTGGTACCTCCACCTGTTCGACCCCGGCCAGCCCGACCTCAACTGGGAGCACCCCGAGGTGCGGGCCGAGTTCGAGTCGATCCTGCGCTTCTGGCTCGACCTGGGCGTCGACGGCTTCCGGATCGACGTGGCGCACGGCATGGTCAAGCCGGCCGGCCTGCCCGACATCGGCCACTCGGGGCAGACCCGGCTCATCGGCAACGACGTGGTGCCGTACTTCGACAACGACGGCGTGCACGAGATCCACCGGGCGTGGCGGCGCGTCCTCGACTCGTACCCGGGGGAGCGGATCGGCGTGGCCGAGGCCTGGGCGCCCACCCCCGAGCGGCTGGCCCTCTACGTCCGGCCCGACGAGCTCCATCAGGCGTTCAACTTCGCCTACCTGTTCGCCCCGTGGCAGGCGGAGGCGCTGCGCGAGGTGATCGACAGCTCGCTGGCCACCGCGGGCTCGGTCGGCGCGCCCACCACGTGGGTGCTGTCGAACCACGACGTCAAGCGGCACGTCACCCGCTACGGCAGCCTGGCCAGGGCCCGCGCCGCCGCCCTGCTCACCCTCGCGCTGCCCGGCTCCGCCTACATCTACCAGGGCGACGAGCTGGGCCTGCCCGAGGTGCTCGACCTGCCGGAAGAGGTGCTGCGCGACCCGCAGCGGCTGCGCGACCCCGACAGCGGCCGCGACGGCTGCCGGGTGCCGCTGCCCTGGACCCGCGACCTCGGCTGGACCGACCCGTGGCTGCCCATCCCCGCCGCGTGGTCGCGGCTCAGCGTGCAGGCCCAGGAGGGCGTGCCCGGCTCCACCCTGGAGCTCTACCGCGAGGCGCTCCGGCTGCGCCGCTCCTTCACCGGAGACCTGGTCTGGCACGACTCCCCGGACGGGACGCTCGTCCTGTCGCGGGGTGACCTGCTGTGCACGGTCAACCTGACCGGGGCGCCGGTCGGCTTCGACGTCGACGGCGACCTGCTGCTGGCCTCGGACGCGCCCGGCTCGCCCGATTCGGCCGCCTGGTGGAAAGTAAAGTATCCGGCATGAACGGCTCCGCCCGCCTTGCCGACATCGCCGCCCAGGCAGGGGTGAGCGAGGCCACGGTCAGCCGCGTGCTCAACGGCAAGCCGGGCGTCTCCTCGACCACCCGCCAGGCGGTGATGGCCGCCCTCGACCTCATGGGGTACGAGCGGCCGTCGCGGCTGCGCCAGCGCAGCAACGGCCTCATCGGGCTGGTCACCCCCGAGCTGGACAACCCGATCTTCCCCGCGTTCGCGCAGGCCATCGAGAAGGCGCTGACCCAGCACGGCTACACGCCCGTGCTCTGCACCCAGATGCCCGGCGGCGCCCCCGAGGACGAGTTCACCGAGCAGCTGGTCGACCGGGGGGTCAACGGCATCGTGTTCGTGTCCGGCCTGCACGCCGACACCACCGCCCGGATGGACCGCTACACCCGGCTCATCGACCGGGGCCTGCCCATCGTGCTGGTCGACGGCTACAGCGAGCACATCGACGCCCCGTTCATCTCCGCCGACGACCGCATGGCCGCCCGCCTGGGCGTGCAGCACCTGGCCGACCTCGGCCACCAGCGCATCGGGCTGGCGCTCGGGCCGCGCCGGTTCGTGCCCGTCATCCGCAAGATCGAGGGCTACCGGCAGGCCATGAGCAGCCTGCTCGGCGCCGGCGACGTGGACGACCTCATCACCCACTCGCTGTTCTCCGTCGAGGGCGGCCAGGCCGCGGCCTCGCAGCTGCTCGACCGCGGCTGCACCGGCATCGTCTGCGCCAGCGACCTGATGGCCCTGGGCGCGATCCGCGCCTGCCGCCAGCGCGGGCTCGCCGTGCCCGGCGAGGTGTCGGTGGTCGGGTTCGACGACTCGCCGCTCATCGCCTTCACCGACCCGCCGCTGACGACCGTGCGCAAGCCGATCGGGCCGATGGCCACCGCCGCCGTGCAGACGCTCCTGGAGGAGATCGGCGGCACGCCCGCCAGACACGTCGAGCTCATCTTCCAGCCCGAGCTGGTGGTCCGCGGCTCCACCGGCTCAGGGCCGCTGGTCAGCAGGTAAGGCGGCGTGCCGGGCGCCTGCGCGTCGCCCGTCGCCGGAGAGGCTCCTCCCGCGCCCGGCCACCTCGGCACGGTCCGGCTCCATCCTCATCTGAGAAGTCCCGGCCGACGGGGCTCAGGCCGGACGCGTCCCGGGTGCTCCGGCCCGCTCGGCGCTGACCGTGAGGGTCAGCTTGCCCTGCACCGGGCCCGCCTCACCGTCCGGCGACCGGTTGATCCGCCACAGCAGTCCGGCGACCAGCAGCGCGAGCAGCATCAGCAGGACCACCCCGGCGACCAGGCAGCCGGTGAACACGCCCCGGCCCCGCTTGGCGGCCCGCGTGCGCGGCGGCAGCGGGCCCTGCCCGGTCAGGTGCGGCGGCCGGACGGCCGCGCGCGGCCGCGCGAAGCGGCCGGACGTCTCGGCGGGCGGCATGGGCCCGGACGCCCGGGGCCGCCGCACACCCCCGGAGGTCTCGGCGGGCGGCGCGTGGTGGGGTCCGGGAGGTCTGGGCGCGCTCCCAGAGGGTTCCGCGCCCTGGTGCGGCCCGCGAGGACCTGGCCGGGGCGCGTTGCCGGAGGGCTCCGCGGGCGGCGCGTGGTGCGGTCCGTGGGGTCCGGGCCGCCGTACGCCGCCGGAGGTCTCGGCGGGTGGTGCGTGGTGGGGCCTGGGCACGCCGCCGGAGGTCTCGGCGGGCGGGGTCTGGTGGGGCCGCGCGAAGGTGCCCGACGTCTCCGGCGCCTGCTGCCGGCCGGGGTAGTCGGCGGGAGGCGGACCGCCCGGCCCCTGCCCGGCCTGAGGCGGCGGGGCCTGCCGCGCGCCGGGCATGGGGAAGCGGCCGGAGGTGTCGGCGGGTGGGGGAGCGCCCTGGCCGCCCGGAGCTCCGTGGGGGACGGCGGGCAGCGGTCCGTGATCCACTGGAGGCCCCTGGGGGGCGGCGGGTAGCGGTCCGTGACCCCCAGGAGGCATCTGGCCCGCGACTCCCTGCGGGACGGGGGCCGGGCCGGGCGGTGCCTGCCGGGACGAGCCGGGCACGGCCCGGGGACGCGCCGCCCCGGGACCGCCCGAGGCCGGCGGGGCCTGGTGCGGATGCGGGCCGGGCCGGTGGGCCAGCGGGGGGAACTCGGCGGGGTTCCACGAGTCCGTGAGATGACGGGAGGCCGCGAGCTGGGCGGCGGGCTCGTCGGTGGCGCTCACCAGCTCCAGCAGCAGCTGCTTGGCCGTCGGCCGCCGCGCCGGATCGGGGTGGATGGCCGCGGCCACCAGCCGGTCGAGCGGCGCGGGCAGCCCGCGCAGGTCGGGCGGGGCGGTGCGGGCCCTGGCCGCCATCACGTAGGCGTCGCCCTCGCCGAACGGATGCCCGCCGAGCCCCGCGTACGCGATCAGCGACCCCCAGGCGAACACGTCGCCCGCCGGGCTGGTGCGGCCCTGGAAGACCTGCTCGGGAGCGATCCATCCCGGCGTGCCCATGACCATGCCGGCGTTCGTGTGGCGCGAGTCGTCATGCGTCGACCTGGCCAGCCCGAAGTCGATCACCCGGGGCCCGGCCAGGGTCAGCATCACGTTGGCCGGTTTGAGGTCGCGGTGGACCAGCCCGGCCGCGTGGATGGCGGTCAGCGCGGCGGCCACCCCGACGGCGGCCGAGTGGAGCATCGACGGCGACAGCCGGCCGTGCTCGATGAGGTGGTTCTCCAGCGAGACGCCGTCGATGTACTCGGTGACGAGGTAGAGGATCCCGTCGTGCTCACCGTGGTCGAGCACCCGGGCCGTGCAGAAGGAGGCGACCTTGCGGGCGTTGGACACCTCCTCGTGGAAGCGCGCCCGGTAGACGGGGTCGGCGGTGAAGTCCCGGCGGATCGCCTTGAGCGCCACCGTCGCGCCGTCCGGCCCCTTGGCCAGGTAGACGGTGCCCATGCCGCCGGAGCCGAGCCTGCTGAGCAGCTCGTACGGCCCGATCACGGGCGGATCCTCCGGCGTCAGCGAAGTGCCGGCGGAGCGACCTTGCTGGCCCAACGTCGCTGTCCTCTCGCCGTCGTCATCCCGTCGACGCAAACCGACCGTTTCCTCCGCCCGGCGTGCCGTTCTGCATCCCAGACTCTAACGGAGGAAGGGCCTGCCCGCTGGCCAGGCGGCGGCCTCGCTAGGGCCGGAGACCGAGTTGGATGATCTCCGCGTGGACCGACACGGCCACCTCTCCCGGCGTCCGCGCGCCGATGTCCAGCCCGGCCGGCACCCGCACCCGTTCGCCGCCGTCCACCGCGGCCAGCACGCCGGCCCCCCTCCGCCGGGAGGAGATGAGCCCGACGTACGGGACGCCCGCGGCCAGTGCCGCCCGCAGCACCGGCTCCTCGGACACCCCGTGCGAGGCGACCAGCACCGCGGCGGTGTCCGCGGCGATCGGGGCCCACGGGTCGGCCGACGCCTCCACCTGGTAGCCGAGCGCCCGCCCCACCTCGGCGAACGCCCGCGCGATCGGGCCGTCGCCGTACACGTGCACCAGCACCGGCGGCAGCACCGCCTCCAGGAAGATCTCCAGCGTGCCGCCGGACAGGCACGGCTGGCCGACGGCGACCAGCCCTTCCTCCTCGCGCGGCTCGCCCTCCTCGGGCGTGATGCGCAGCAGCGTCGACTGTCCGGCGCGCCGCGGCTCCAGCAGCTTCAGCCCGTGCGTCCGTACCGTGTCGAGGGCGCAGTGCCCGCCGACGAACCCCTCCACGGTCCCGTCGGCCAGCACCAGCGCCCGGTCGCCGGCCTTCGCGCTGGTCGGCCGCTGCGCGCGCACGACCGTGGCCAGCACGTACGGCTCCCGTCCCGACCGCAGCTCGGCGGCCCGCTCGCGCACGTCACGCGGCGGGACCGGCGCCCCGCCCGCCCGAGCACGGGGGCGGGGCGCCGGCATGCCGATGAACTCGCTCACGGGATCGCCAGGTCCGTCCGGAACGGCCGCCCTTCGATGGTCCGCCACACGTTCGCCGGGGTCAGCGGCATGTCCGCGTGCCGGATCCCGTACGGCGCGAGCGCGTCCACCACGGCGTTGACCACGGCGGCGGGGGAGCCGACGGTGGCCGACTCGCCGACGCCCTTGGCCCCGATGGGGTGGAACGGCGACGGGCTGACCGTCTCGCCCAGCTCCCACGACGGGCACTCCATCGAGGTGGGCAGCAGGTAGTCCATGAAGGACGCGCCCAGATGGTTGCCGTCCTCGTCGAAGGCCATCACCTGCATGAGCGCCATGCCTACCCCGTCGGCCAGGCCGCCGTGCACCTGCCCTTCGACGATCATCGGGTTGATGCGGACCCCGCAGTCGTCCACGGCCACGAACCGGCGCACCTTGACCTGCCCGGTGCCGGGGTCCACGTCGACCACGCAGATGTAGGCGCCGAACGGGTAGGTGAGGTTCGGCGGGTTGTAGACGGTCACCGCGTCCAGGTGCCCCTCGACGCCCTCGGGGAGCTCCAGGTTGGAGTGCGCGGCCAGCGCGATCTCCGCCAGTGACTTGCCGGTCGACGGGTCGCCGACCACCGACCACCTGCCCTCCTGCCACTCCAGGTCGTCCGGGCTGGCCTCCAGCATGGCCGCGGCGACCAGCTTGGCCCGGTCGCGCACCTTCCTGGCCACGACGGCGGTCGCCGCGCCCGACACCGGCGTCGAGCGCGACCCGTACGTGCCGAGCCCGAACGGCGTCTGGTCGGTGTCGCCGTGCACCACCTCCACGTCGTCGGCGGGGATGCCCAGCTCCTGCCCGACGATCTGGGCGAACGTGGTCTCGTGCCCCTGGCCCTGCGACTGGCACGACACCCGCAGCACCGCCTTGCCGGTCGGGTGCACGCGCAGCTCGGCCCCGTCGGCCATGCCGAGGCCGAGGATGTCCATGTGCTTGCGCGGCCCCGCGCCGACGGCCTCGGTGAAGAAGCTGATCCCGATGCCCATCAGCTCGCCCCTGGCCCGCTTGGCGGCCTGCTCGGCGCGCAGCTCGTCGTAGCCGGCCATGTCCAGCGCCAGCCGCAGCGCCTTGGGGTAGTCGCCCGAGTCGTACTCCCAGCCGGTGGGTGAGGTGTAGGGGAACTGGTCGGGTTCGAGCAGGTTGCGCATGCGCAGCTCGGCCGGGTCCACGCCCAGCTCGGCCGCGAGCACGTCCATCAGGCGTTCCACCAGGTAGACGGCCTCCGTGATGCGGAACGAGCACGCGTAGGCGACGCCTCCGGGTGCCTTGTTCGTGTAGACGCCGGTGACCTCGCAGTGCGCGGCTTCGAGGTCGTACGAGCCGGTGAAGACGTGGAAGAACCCGGCGGGGAACTTGGTCGGCTGGGCGGTGCCGTTGAACGCGCCGTGGTCGGCCAGCACCTTCACCCGGATCGCCTTGATCCGGCCGTCCCGGTCGGCGGCGATCTCGCCGCGCATGTGGTAGTCGCGGGCGAAGGAGGTGCTCATCAGGTTCTCCGAGCGGTCCTCCATCCACTTGACCGGGCGGCCGGTGACGATCGAGCCGACGATCGCGCACACGTACCCGGGGTAGATGCCGACCTTGCCGCCGAACCCGCCGCCGATGTCCGGGGAGATCACCCTGATCTTGTGCTCCGGCAGGCCCGCCACCATCGCGTACAGCGTCCGGTGCGCGTGCGGCGCCTGTGTCCCGCACCACACGGTCAGCTTGCCGGTCACCTTGTCGAAGTCGGCGACCGCGCCGCACGTCTCCAGCGGCGCCGGGTGCACGCGCGGGTAGAGCATGTCCTGCGCGACCGTCACCTCGGCCCGCTCGAACAGCTCGTCCGTCCTGGCCCTGTCGCCCGCCTGCCAGTCGAAGATGTGGTTGTCGGCCTTGCCCTCCAGGTCGTCCCTGATGACCGGGGCGCCCTCGTCGAGCGCGGTCCTGGCGTCGATGACCGCGTCCAGCGGCTCGTACTCGACCTCGATCAGCTCCAGCGCGTCGCGCGCCGCGTAGCGGTCCTCGGCCACCACGAACGCGACCTCCTGACCCTGGAAGCGCACCTTGTCCGTGGCGAGCACCGCCTGCACGTCGTTGGACAGGGTGGGCATCCAGGCCAGGTTCAGCCCGCCGAGCGTGGCGCCGGTGACGACGGCCCTGACCTTCGGGTGCGCCTCGGCGGCCGAGGTGTCGACGGAGACGATCCGCGCGTGCGCGTACGGGCTGCGCAGGATCGCGCCGTGCAGCATGCCGGGCAGCTTGACGTCGTCGACATAGGTGCCGCGGCCCCGGATGAACCGGGCGTCCTCCTTGCGGTGCATGCGTCCGAAGCTCATGACGTCGCCTCCGCCTCGGCCGCCCAGCGGATGGACCGGACGATGTTCTCGTAGCCTGTGCACCGGCAGAGCTGGCCGGAGATCGCCTCGCGGATCTCGCCCTCGTCCGGGTCGGGCTTGTGGTCCAGCAGCCACCGCGCCGTCAGCAGCATGCCCGGCGTGCAGAACCCGCACTGCAGGCCATGGCACTCCACGAAGCCCTTCTGCACCGCGTCCAGCTCGCCGTCCTTCTCCAGCCCCTCGACGGTCGTCACCTCGTGCCCGTCGGCCATCACCGCCAGCACCGTGCACGACTTGACCGGCACCCCGTCGAGCTGGACCGTGCACACGCCGCAGTTGGAGGTGTCGCAGCCCCAGTGGGTGCCCGTCAGGCCCAGCTCGTCGCGCAGGAAGTGGGTCAGCAGCAGGCGCGGCTCCACCTCGCGCTCGTACGGCTGCCCGTTCACCGTCACCGTGATCCGCATGTCAGATCCTCTCCGTGGCCCTGGTCAGCGCCCGCCGGGTCAGCTCGGCGGCCAGGTGACGCTTGTAGTCGGCGGGTCCCCGCTGGTCGGAGTGCGGGTCGCAGTGCTCGGCGGCGATCCGGCCGGCCTCGGCGAACACCTCCGCCCCCGGCGGCTTCCCGATCAGGTGCGCCTCCGCCTCGGGGGCGCAGAAGTGCTCGGCGCCCACCGCGGTCAGCCCGATCCCGGCCTCCGCGATCACCCCGCCGTCCACCTGGAGCACCGCCCCGGCCGCCGCCACCGGCCAGTCGCCGACGCGCCGCTCCACCTTCTCGTACGCGCTCCCCGCCCCGTCCAGGACCGGCACCCGGAGCGCGATCAGCAGCTCGCCGTCACCGACCGCGGTCTCGTACGGCCCTTCGTGGAACTCCCTGACCGGGACCTTCCTGACGCCCGCCCGGCCCTGGACGACGGCCGTGGCGCGCAGCGCCGCGAACACCGCCGCGAGGTCCTCCGACGGGTCGCCCTGGCAGAGCGAGCCGCCCACCGTGCCCCGGTTGCGCACGATCGGGTCGGCGATCACCCGCTCGGCGTCCGCGAAGATGGGGAACAGGCCGGTGGCGGTGGCGCTGGCCAGCAGCTCGGCGTGGCGCACCATCGAGCCGATGACCAGTTCGCCGTCCTCCATCGTGAGCCGCGCCAGCTCGGTCAGGCCGTTGATGTCGATCAGCGCCTCGGGCTGCGCCAGGCGCAGCTTCATCATCGGGATCAGGCTGTGGCCGCCGGCCACGACCCGGGCGTCCGGGCCGTACCTGTCCAGCAGCTCTAACGCGTGCGGGACGCTGCCCGCCTTCTCGTACGCGAACGTCGCGGGAACCTGCATGCCAGCACAGTGCTGTCAGCGATTGGTCCGGACAATCCAGAAATAAGGGATTCCTTAATGCGGGCCGGGAATCTATGAAGAAAGGGTGACCCTGAGCCAGCTCGGCGCCTTCGTCTTCGTGGCCCGCCTCGGTTCCGTCAAAGCCGCGGCCCGCGCCCTCGGCGTCAGCGAGCCGGCCGTCTCGCAGTCGCTGGCCCAGCTCCGCCGCCACCTCGGCGACCCCCTCCTGACCCGCTCCGCCGACGGCATGGTCCTCACCGAAGGCGGCCGCCGCCTGCTCGGCATCGCCTCCCAGATGGTCGCCCTCGGCGCCGAGGCCGTCGCCGCCGTCCAGCCCGGCGCCCCCGCCCGGCTGCACGTCGTCCTGGACGGCGTCCTGGCCGAGCACGTCGCCGGGCCGCTGGTGTGCCTGTTCAACCAGCGCAAGTCCATGGACGCCAGCACCGGCGTCGCCGCCACCGCCGAGATGCCGCTGCTGCTCACCAGCCGCCTCGCCGACGTCGCCGTCGGACCGCAGCTGACCGGCCCCGGCCTGGTCAGCCGGCCGGTCCTGCGCTGCCGCCTCGTCGCCGTCGCCGCCCCGCACGGACCCCGCGACCACTGGCTCGTCGGACCCTCCGGCACCGACCCGGCCGGCGACAGCGGCCGGCTGCTGCGGCTGCTGCGCGTACCGGAGTCGCACGTACGCGTCTTCGCCAACCAGACGGCGGCCTGGAAGGCGGCGGCGGAGGGCGCCGGGGTCGCCCCCGCCGTCGCCCACCTCGTGGCCTCCCAGCTCCGGCGCGGGGAACTGGTGGCCGTGGAGACGGCGGCCACCCCCATGCCGGTCTCCTGGTACGCGACCGTTCTGGAACCCGGCACCCGATCGGCCTCGGCGGACGCCTTCCTGGACTTCCTCACGACCCCGGCGGCCACCCAGGTGATGCGCTCCCCGGACGAGGGCATCCCGCGCGCCCGCTTCCGCCCCCCGGTCCACGTGTCGATCTGGAGCTGACCGTCACTCCCTCCCCAGGAGTGCCAACCTTCCACGGCGGCCACGGCGTCTGGAGGATATCGACCTGAGGAGAGACGTTGGATCGCGATGCCGGTTTCCGGGCGTTCGTGGATGCTCACCAACGCCCGTTGATGCGCCTGGCCTACCTGCTCACCGGAGAGGTCCACCTCGCGGAGGACCTCTGGCAGAGCGTGCTGGTCCGCATGATCGGGCGGTGGCCGAAGTTACGCCACATCGACAACCTCGACGCCTACGCGCGCAGGACCATGGTGAACCAGTACATCTCGTGGCGGCGGCGGCGCGGTTCCGGCGAGGTGCCGAGCGCCGAGCCGCCCGAGCGCGCCTACTCCTCGGAGGACTCAGCCGTCCTGCGGATCGTCCTGCGCCAGGCGCTCATGCGGCTGACGCCCAAGCAGCGCGCGGTGCTCGTCCTGCGCTTCTACGAGGACCGTACGGAACGTGACGTCGCCGACCTGCTGGGATGCTCCGTCGGCACCGTGAAGAGCCAGGCGCATCACGCCCTGGCCCGCCTGCGTGCGCTGGCGCCCGACCTGGCGCCCGGACTGCCCGTTCTGGACGACCCGGACCGAAGTGAGGGGGCACGCAGATGACCTGGCTCGGAGAACAGCTCGGCCGCATCGCGGACGACATGCCGGTGCGCGACCTGGCCGCCAGGGCGATCGCCGTCCATCAGCGCAGGCGGCGCAACTTCATGGCGCTCGCCGCCGCCGCGGTGGTCGTCATCACCATGATCGCGGTCACCGTCGCGGTGCGGGCGCTGCCCGGTGAGCCGCGCGCCGCCGCCCGCCCGTCCGCCCCGCCGGAGCTGCCGGTCATCAAGGTCGGGATGCTGCCGACCGTGGAGTCGGCGCCCGTGTACGTGGCCCAGTCCGAGGGTTACTTCCAGGAGGAGGGCCTCACGGTGGAGCCGGTGGCCGTCACCGGCGCGGCGGCCGCGACGCCGCAGGTCGCAGCCGGCATGCTGGATCTGGCGTACACCGACTACGCCACCCTCTTCCGGGCGAACGAGAAGGGCAAGGACTTCACGATCGTCGCCGGCCTGTACCGGTCCGCGCCGGAAGATCTCGCGATCGTCGTGAGCGCCAAGTCGAAGATCAGGACAGTGCGCGAACTGAAGCGCAAGAAGATCGCGATTCCGAACCTCGGTGGCCTCGGGCAGCTGACGGTGACAGCCGCGCTGAAGCGGGCCGGCCTGAAGCCGCGGGACGTCGTGATGGCGGAGAAGCCCTATCCCGAGATGCTCCGCGCGCTGAGCACCGGGCAGTTCGACGCCGCCCTGCTGGCAGAGCCGTTCGTCACCGTGGGGCGCGAGGGCGGGCGCTTGCGGATCGTGGCGGACGCGATCCCTCCGGAGTTCACGGATCTGCACACCGCGGGCATGGCGGCCACCGCCCAGTGGGTCCGGAAGCACCCGCGCACGCTGGCGGCCTTCCAGCGCGCGCTGGCCAAGGCGCAGCACCTGATCGCGAGCGATCCCCGGCGGGTGCGTGAGGTGATGCCGACCTACACGAAAACCTCCCCCAAGGAGGCGGCCGTCATGACGTTCGGCTCCTATCCGGCCGAACTCGACATGGCGGAACTCAAGCGGGTCGCCGACCTGGCCCACGCCCACGGGTTCACGGAACGCCCGGCGGACCTCGGCAGTGCGGTCGGCGGGTGATCCGGCACGCCCGAGACCCGGGCCGTGCCGCGTCGTACAGGAGGGTGGGTGGTCGCCCGGATGCGAACAGAACCCGTCGACAGGCGCTGGGTGCGGCTAGCCTCGGGCGCATACCGCGCCCGGTGTTCTCCGACTCGGATCTCGGACGTGTCCGGTTCGCCGTCCTGCCCTTCCAGGAGACGCTCAAGGCGGCGCGCGGCCTCGGACTGCCGCAGCCGCTGGTGGCCGAGGACCTCCTGGTGGACGCGGCTGTCGGCCTCGCGATACCGGCGGTCGGAGAGGTGGGTCGTGACCTTGGCGAGGTTGCGCACCCCCATGCCCGCCTCGGCCGGCACGGCGAGCACGTTACGCCACGTCAGCCGGCACTGGGAGTCGAAGTCCTCCGGCAGCGGGCCCTGCCCGCCCCAGGGGACCTGGCCGCTGACGAACACGGTGCGCCGGGCACCGGTCACCACGGTGCCGTGCGTGTAGTCGCCCGTCGCCTTCGGGAGTCGCCGATCCGTCTGATCGAGACCCGTTCACGGCCGGGCCGCGTCGAACAGGAGCTGACGCAGCCAGGCCATGAAGGGGTGGTCACCCAGATGCGGGTTCCAGACCATGTCGATGCCCAGCCCCGGCAGCGGGAACGGGAACTCCTCGATCCGCAGGCCGACGAGCGTCCGCATCTCGGCGGCGACCCGGTGGCGCAGCAGGGCGACCCCGCCGGCCCGTCCGACCAGGTACGGGACGAGCAGGAAGTCCGAGACCCGCAGGCCGACCCGGTACGGGACGCCCCGCTCGTCGAGCACCGGATACGGGAAGACCCGCCGTTCGGCGTCCACGACGACGTGCGGCTGCGTGGTCAGCAGGTCGAGCGCGCTCGCCTGCGGCGGCGTGTCCGCCGAGGCCACCACCACCAGGCGGTCGTCGTACAGGCGTTCGCGCGGGAACGGCGACGCGAACGCCTCGGAGATCAGCACGACGTGCACGCCGTGCTCGGTGAAGGTGGACTCGGTCGGCACGGTGATCGTGCGCAGGCGCAGCGTCGCGTGCGGCGCCCGCTCCGCCACGAGCCGCCCGAGCCGCGCGCCGAGGACGAGGGCCGTGCTGGTGGTCATCGCGACGGTGATGACCCGGCGGTCCGTCGCCGGGTCGAACGCGGGCAGGCTGACCAGGTCCGCGGCCTGCTGGAGGGCAGCGCGCAACGGGGCGATCAGCTGCACGGCGCGCGGCGTCAGCGCCACGGCGTTGCCCTGCCGGACGAGGAGGTCGTCGCCGAGCAGGCGTCGCAGGCGGCCCAGGGCGTGGCTCATCGCCGACTGGGACAGGCCGACCCGCTCGGCGGCCCTGGTCACCGAGCGCTCCTCCAGCATCGCCAGGAGGGGCACCAGCAGGTTGAGGTTGACCGACGCCAGCCGGTCCAGCCCGGAACCCGCGGCGCCCCCGCCGGTGTCCTCGTCGCTCATCGCGACGAACTCTACGCGGCGGCCCGGCTCACCCGCCGCAACCGGGGGATCGGGATGCGATGGTTGAGCGCCACGGCCGTGCCCGAGCCGTCCTCGTGGGACCAGCGCATCAGGCCGGGCCCGCCCGGTTCTCCCTCGACGTACTCGGGCTCCCCGCGCACCGGCAGGTAGCCCGCGGCCTTGAGGCTCAGCCCGAACTGCTCGGTCCAGAAGTACGGCTGGAACCGGAGCGGCGGCGCCTCGTCCCCGCGCACGAGAGCGGCCGCGGCCGCCTTCGCCTGCTCGATCGCGCTGTTCCACAGCGGGACGCGGCGCGGACCGTACGGCGTCGGGAAGACCGCCAGGTCGCCCACCGCCGCGACGCCGGGACGGGCCAGCCCGCGTTCGCAGACCCGGACGACCCCGCCCGCGGCGAGGCCGGTGCCCGCGAGCCACTCCGTGTTGGGGACGTCGCCGGCGGCCGACACCAGCAGCTCGGCCTCGACGACCGCGCCGTCCTCCAGGACGACCCGGACGCCTCCCGCGTCCCGCTCGATCCGCCCGGCGCCGGTCTCCGCGATGGTGAGCCCGCGGTCCAGCGCGGCCTTGACGAAGACCTCGGCCAGGTACGGTCCCAGGTGCCCGGCCAGCGGCACCCCCTGGGAGACGAGCGTGACCGCGCACCCCGCCGCCAGGCACGCCGAGGCGATCTCCATGCCGAGCGGCCCGCCGCCGGCCACGACCACCGACGGACGCCCGGCCAGCCGCGCGCGCAGGGCCAGCGCGTCGTCCAGGCCCCGCAGCGTGTGCTCCTCGGGCAGCGCGGACAGCCGCCGCGCCCTGGCCCCGGTGGCGATCACGAGCCGGTCGTACGGCAGCACGACGCCGTCGTCGAGCGTGACGAGGCGACGCTCCGCGTCGAGCCCGCGGGCCCGGACCCCGAGCAGTTCGACGGCGCCGTGCGTGGCCGGCGCGAGCTCGTGCGCCGACCTGTCCACGCCGTCGAGCAGCAGCGCCTTCGACAGCGCCGGACGGCTGTAGGCCGGATGCGGCTCGTCGCCCACGACGGTCAGCTCCCCGTCGAACCCGCACTCGCGCAGCTCGTGCGCCGCGGTGAGGCCGGCGATGCCGTTGCCGACGACGACCACCCGGCTGATCGGCGCGCTCACGCGAGACGCAGGGCCGCGACCGGGCACACCCGGACGGCCGCGTTGGCCGCCGAGAGGTCGGCGTCACCGATCTCCTCGCGGTCGAGGACGAGCTCGCCCTCGTCGTCGAGGTGCATCAGCTCCGGAGCGGCCTCCTCGCAGAGGCCGTGCCCCTCACAGCGGGGACGGTCAAGAACGATCTTCATGCGGGGATCACCTCCAGGACGGGGAGCTCTTCGATGCTCCGGGTGGTGTTGCTCGGCACCCGGACCTCCGCGCCCACGACGAGCCGCTCGACGCGGCGCGCCAGGGCCTTGATGACCGCGTGCCCCTCCAGGCGGGCCAGACCCTGCCCGGCGCAGCCGTGCGGGCCGTAGCCGAACGACAGGTGGTCGACCGGGTTCCGCTCGACCAGGAACGCGTCCGGGTCGTCGTAGTGGCGCTCGTCCCGGTTGCCGGCGCCGAACAGGATCGCGACCCTGGCGCCTTCCGGGATGACCACGCCGTCCAGCTCGACGTCCCGGGTCGCGCGGCGGCCCCAGGCGTGCAGCGGGGCCCAGTAGCGCAGCACCTCGTTGAACGCGGCCGGCACCAGCGCCGGGTCCTCGCGCACCAGCGCGAGCTGGCCGGGGTGCGCGGCGAAGAGGGCGACGAGGTTGCCGATCGAGGCGATCGTCGTGTCGACGCCGGCGCCCAGATACTGGTGGATGATGTGGCCGGCCGTGTTCGGCGGGATGTCGCCGCGGGCCTCGGCCTCGAAGATCCCGCGTCCGACCGAGCCGGGCGCCAGGTCGTCGGCGGTGACTTCGGAGCACCAGGCGTACAACTCGCCCGCGATCGGGAAGCTCTCCGCCGTGCGCCGGTTCATCGGCCCGATGACCTGCATGGCCGCCTGGCCCCAGCGCAGCATGTTGTCGCGGGCGTGGCCGGTGAAGCCGATGAGGTCCGCGACGACCTCCAGCGGGAGCGCGCGGCCCAGCGCGTCGATGGCCTCGAACGAGCCCTCGGCGACCAGCTTCCCGACGAGCGCGTCCGCCTTGACGTCGATGGCGTCCTTGAGCCCGCGCAGCGCCCTCGGCGACAGGTTGGCGGTCAACGTCGCCCGCAGCCGGGTGTGCACCGGCGGGTCCGAGGAGAGGGACGTGCCGGTCAGCGCCTCGTTGACCATCGGGTTGAAGCCGATGGCCCCGGCGGAGGAGAAGCTCTCCCAGTCGCCCAGGGCGCGGCGGATCACGTCGTACCTCGTGAGCGCGTACACGTCGTTCGCCGGGAGGCGCACGACGCCTCCGAGCGCGCGCAGCGCCGTGTAGGACGGGTACGGATCGACGAGGACCGCGTCGTCGAACAGGTCGATATCGGAGACGGGAGTCGAGTCGGTCATGGGTTCACCTCGGGTTAGGCCACTGGCACCCCAGTGAAGCGATCCCGCTCACATCAGGCAAACGCATGTTTTCCATGGGCCGTCATGAATCCGATGCATGGGTCCTGCTGGAGCTGTCGCGGCGCACCGACGCGACCGGGGTGCTGTCGGTGCACGTGAACGCCTGCCCGGCCGGAGACCGGGGCGCCGCGGCGATCGATCTGAAGAAGCAGCGACGCGGCGAGATCGGGATGGCCGGCCCACAGGTCGTCGAAGAACCACTGCTTACGTATCTCGTCCGGCGCGATCAGCGACCGTGACATGCTCAGTTCCGGCGGCCATTCGGCGGTGGTGCCCAGCGAGCGCAGCACGGCGTAGGACCAGAGGCCGGGGTCGGCCGTCACGGCGGAGTCGTCGACGAGGTAGTACGCCACCTCATGCCAGAGGGAGTCGGCGAGCACGCACACGAGTCGCTTCCTGGAGCGCCGGAGTCTCCTCGCGGACGTATCAAGATCGGCAGGAGGCGTTTCTGGACCCGGCCCGGCGGCTCGGCCAGGATGAGGCCATGGCGGAGAAGCGGTCAGCGCGGCCGAAGGCGGGCGTGGACTGGACGGCGGTGAGCGCTCTGGCGACCGCGGCGGCGGCCGTGGTCGCGGTGGTCGCCTACGTGATGCCGCAGGACCCGCGGCCCGGCCCGGAACCCACCCCCTCGGTCATGCGGTCGTCACCGGACTCGGAGCCCACCTGGCCCGTCCCGCCGCCCTCCAGCGGGCCGCCCGAGTCCGACGTCCCCGAGTCCGACGCCCCCGAGTCCGACGCCCCCGAGTCCCGCACCGCCGAGTCACGCGGCGAGCCGCCGGTCCCGAGTTCCACCCCGGTGGCCGAGGCCTCCCTCCCGACGCTGGCACCGGTCCGCCCGGCCGGCTGCGACGAGACGGGGACGGCGCTGGCCACCTACAACCGGAACGCCGGGACCACCCGCGGCGGCCAGGCGGCCGCGGCCCGCCAGGCGTACCAGGACCTGATGGGCGCGGGCCTCGGCGCCCAAGGAGCGGTGGCGTCGACCATCCGCAGGCTGGCAGCCGAGTTCCAGGAGCTGAACTTCCGCCTGACCGGGATGACGGGCGGGGATCCCCAGCAGGTGATCGCGGACATCAACGCGGACCTCGCCCACCTCAGGAGCCTGTGCGGAACCTGACGGCACGGTCGCGTCCTGACCCTTCACCGTCTGCTGCGCCGCTTGGCGAGGTACGGCAGGGCGAACAGGTACAGGCCGCTGGGCAGGAGCAGGGCGAGGGGGAGGAGCGGCAGGTAGTAGATCCACTCGGCCGGCCCCGCCTGCCCCGCGACGGCGATGGCGACGACGGTGATGACGACGGTCACCGTGAAGGTCATGGACAGCCAGCGGTGGGCCTGCCGGACCCAGGTGTTCCCGTTCATGGTTCTCCTTGTGAGACGAGTGACTCCCGCTCCGGCGAGCGGGAACGTCATGACGACCACGCTAGGCACGGCGAGGTCGCCGGCGCTTCTTCGTTCCTGACCGTCCGCGGGCGTGTCAGCCGAAGGATGTACGCCGATTCCCCAGTTCGGAGGAGGAAGTCCCGTATGTCCCCCGGCTAGCGTTGCCGACGCAGGCGCGACGCGTACGGAAAGAGGTCCCCATGCACCCCGGCCACAAGACGATCATCACCGGCCTGGCCGTCCTGGCCGGTGGCACGGCGCTGTGGCTGTTCGGGGCGGACGTCGAGATCGTCGTCTTCACGCCGTCGAAGGTCGGCGTGGTGCTCATGGCGCTCGGCGCGGTCGAGGCGCTGTACGGGGTGTACCGGGTCGTGACCGACGACGGGGCCGGACCGAGCGAGGCCCGCCGGGAGTGAGCGCGGGCGGCTCAGGGGTTGAGGACGCGGCGCAGCCAGCGCGTCCGGGCCTCCACGGCGGCCTGGGAGACCGCGGCGTGCGGCACGATGCCTTCGAAGCCGTGGAAACCGCCCGGCCACACGTGCAGCTCGGCCTGGCCTCCGGCCTGCCAGATGCGGGTGGCGTAGGCGACGTCCTCGTCGCGGAAGGTCTCGGCCGAGCCGACGTCGATGAACGCCGGGGGCAGCCCGGACAGGTCGGTGGCGCGGGCCGGCGCGGCGTAGGGGGAGACGTCGGGGCCGCCGCGCCGGTCGCCGAGCAGCGCGGTCCAGCCGACCTCGTTGGCGGTGCGGTCCCAGATGCCGAGGCCGGCCATCTGCACGGCCGAGGGGGTGTCGTTGCGGTCGTCCAGCATCGGGCACGTCAGCAGCTGCCCCGCCAGGGCCGGGCCGTTGCGGTCGCGGGCCATCAGCGCCACGGCCGCCGCGAGCCCGCCGCCCGCGCTGGCCCCGGCCACCAGGATCCGGTCCGGGTCGATGCCCAGTTCGCCGGCGTGCCCGGCGGTCCACACCAGGCCCGCGTAGCAGTCCTCCGCCGGGGCCGGGTGCGGGTGCTCGGGCGCGAGCCGGTACTCGACCGACACGAGCGCCAGCCGCAGCTCCTGCGCCACGTCCAGCAGCCAGTCCAGCCCGGCGAGCCGGTTCCCGGCGATCATGCCGCCGCCGTGGATGGTGTAGAGGGCCGCCGGCGGGGTGGTGACGCCGGTGGGGCGGCAGATGAGCAGGGTGACGTCCGGCGCTCCGGCCGGACCGGGCACCTCGCGCTCCGCCACGTCGAACGCCCCGTCCCGGCTGAGCTGTCCGGGAGTGGGCACCGGCATCAGGCTCAGGTTCGCCCGCAGCGCCGGGAGCTGGTCCAGTGACGTGAGCGGGGGCAGGTACTGCTGGATCACGGTCAGGGCCGCGCCGAGTTCGGGGTCGAACGGCACCGGCACGGCCGGCCGGGCAGGTGACTTGTCGATGCTCATGGGGCCTTCCGGTCGGGGGCGTCGCGGCTGATCGCCGCCCGGAACCACGGCATGCCCGGCCCATCGCCCGCCATGCGGCGGACCGTCACCTCAGGGCGGCGGCCTCCCGGGCGAGCTTCTCGACGCGCGCCCAGTCGCCGGCGGCCAGGGCGTCGGCCGGGGTGAGCCAGGTGCCGCCGACGCAGCCGACGTTCGGCAGGGCGAGATAGTCGGGGGCGGTGCCGAGGCGGATGCCGCCCGTCGGGCAGAAGCGGACGTCCGGCAGCGGCCCCTGCAGGGACTTCAGGTACGCGACGCCGCCCGCGGCCTCGGCCGGGAAGAACTTCAGCTCCTTGACGCCCCGTTCGGCCAGCGCCATCGCCTCGGAGGCGGTGGCGGCGCCCGGCAGGTAGGGCAGGCCGCTGGCGTCCATCGCCTCCACCAGGGACAGCGTGGTGCCGGGGGACACCAGGAACGACGCGCCGGCGTCTAGGGCGGCCGCGATGTCCTCCGAGCGCCGCACCGTGCCCGCGCCCACCGTCGCTCCGGGGACCTCGTCGGCGATCCGGGCGATGGCCCGCAGGGCGGGTGCCGTACGGAGCGTCACCTCGATCACCGGCAGGCCGCCGGCCACCAGCGCCCGCGCCATCGGCACGGCGGTCTCCACGTCGTCGATCACCACGACGGGGATCACGGGCGCGAGGTCGAGCAGGCTCATCGGAACTCCTCAGGTATGCGAAGCACGGGCCGCGAGCGTGGGCTCCCACGCCGGGCGGCCGGGCGGGCCGGCGGTGGGCCGGCCGGGGCGGTCATCGGGGTGTCCCCGGTGTCAGGTGCTGGGTCAGCCAGGCGGCGGCGCCGGTGAGGGCGGGCTGGGGCGCGACGATGAGCGCGGTGCCGATCCCCGCGAGATAGTCGGACATATCGGGATTGGTGGCGAACCGGGCACGGAAGTTGCTGGCGCACACGCGCTCCACGATACGGGGCAGCACCCCTCCGCCCAGGTAGACACCGCCCCGCGCGCCGAGAGTCAGCGCGACGTTCCCGGCGAAGCTCCCCAGCATCCCGCAGAACACCTCCACCGTCTCCCCGCAGAGCGGATCGTCCAGCCGGGCCACGATCTCCGACGTCGCCAGGGGCGCCGCCGCGACGCCGTTCACCCGGGCCAGCGCCCGGTACAACCGGGCCAGGCCGGGACCCGACAGCACGTGCTCGGCCACCACCGGACCCAGGCCCTCCTCCCGGAGCGCGCGCACGACCTCCAGCTCCCTGTCGTCCGCCGTGGGCACGATGACGTGCCCGCCCTCGCCGGGAAGCGGCACCCAGCCGTGATCGGTCGGCACCAGCCCGCCGACGCCGAGCCCGGTGCCGGGGCCGAGCACCGCCTTCACCCCGTACGAGGGCTCAGGCCCGCCCAGCGGCACCAGCTCGTCCGCGCCCAGGTGCGGCAGCGACAGGGCCAGCGCCTCGAAGTCGTTGAGCAGCTTCGCGTACGGCACGTCCAGGTCACGGATCGACCCGGCCCACGGCGCGTTCGTCAGCCGGTAGCGGTCCCCGTCGATGGGCCCGGCCACGGCCAGGCACGCCGCGCCGGGCCGCGCTCCGCCCGCGTGCTCGGCGAGATAGGCGCTGACGGCGTCCCCGAGTGTGGCGTACCCGGCCCCCGGCAGCACCGCCACGTGCGACGGCGCGGCCCCGGAGGCGGTGACGAGACCGAAGCGGGCGTTCGTGCCGCCGATGTCGGCGACCAGCCAAGGCAGCTCCGGGTCCGGACCGCCGGTGAAGATGCCCTCCGAAAGCGCAAGGGCGGGCGTGCCCTCGGAGGGAGTGCGGGTGGTCAACGCGGGGCCCCGGTGGGTGACGGCAGGGGGCGGCCCGTCTCCAGGTGGGAGGAGCCCGACTCGGCGGGGAAGGCCAGGCCGGGGCCGTGGTGCGGCGACTCGGCGCCGCTGACGCCGAAGATCCCGGCGCCCTGCTCGGCGTGCCCCGCCATCCGGCGGAAGACGGCGAACAGCTCGCGGCCGGTGCCGACCCACTCGGCGTCGCTGAGCGGCCGCCCCTCGGGGGAGCGGCGGGCCAGCTCCTCGGCCGGAACCAGCAGCTCAAGGGTGCCCGCGACCGAGTCCAGGCGGATCACGTCACCCTCGCGGACCAGCGCGATCGGGCCGCCGTCCGCCGCCTCGGGCGACAGGTGGATGGCGGCGGGGACCTTGCCGGACGCCCCGGACATGCGGCCGTCGGTGACGATCGCCACCCGCTGCCCCCGGTCCAGCAGCACCGCCAGCGGCGGCGTGAGCTTGTGCAGCTCCGGCATGCCGTTGGCGCTCGG
Organism: Nonomuraea sp. CA-218870; assembly: GCF_050936535.1. NCBI lineage: Bacteria > Bacillati > Actinomycetota > Actinomycetes > Streptosporangiales > Streptosporangiaceae > Nonomuraea > Nonomuraea sp. CA-218870. The sequence goes on from NZ_JBNJMN010000001.1 coordinate 3,775,936, forward strand.
CCCCTGGTAGCGGATGACCGCGACGAAGTCCCGGCCGTCCAGCTCGCCCGCCTCGAAGGCGCGCAGCAGGCCGAGCTGGTCGTCGAACACCTTCGCCGGCGCCTCGATCACCAGGTGCTCGGGCTTGACCGCCGACACCTTGCTCACCGCCGTGCCCAGGTTGCCGCCGAGCACGTGGATGCCGCCGTCGGCCGCGAACGGGTCCGACACCGGGCGCAGCACGTCCAGGTCGGCGCTGCCGCCGGCGACCTGCTCCCACACCAGCTCGCCGTCGCGCAGCTCCGGCGCCGACCGGTAGCGGTCCAGCCCGGGGCCGGCCACGGTCATCACGTCGGCGTGCAGCAGGCCCGCGTCCAGCAGCTCGCCGATCAGCACCTGCATGCCGCCGGCCTCGCGGAAGTGGTTCACGTCCGCCTGGCCGTTCGGGTAGATCCTGGTCAGCGACGGCACCGCCTTGGACAGGTGCGACAGGTCATCCCAGGTCAGCACGATCCCGGCGGCGGCCGCCATGGCCACCAGGTGCAGCGTGTGGTTGGTGGAGCCGCCGGTGGCCAGCAGCGCCACACAGGCGTTCACGATCGCCTTCTCGTCGACCAGCTCGCCGATCGGCGTGTACTCGGCGCCGTGCGCGGTGATCTCGACCGACCGGCGGCCCGCCGCCGCGGTCAGCGCGTGCCGCAGCTCGGTGTGCGGGTTGACGAACGTCGAGCCCGGCAGGTGCAGGCCCATGACCTCCATCAGCGCCTGGTTGGAGTTGGCGGTGCCGTAGAAGGTGCAGGTGCCGGGGGAGTGGTAGGACTTCGCCTCGGCGTCCAGCAGCTCGTCCCTGCCGACCTTGCCCTCGGCGAAGAGCTGGCGGGTGCGGGCCTTGACCTTGTTCGGCAGCCCCGACGTCATCGGCCCGGCCGGGACGAAGATCGCGGGCAGGTGGCCGAAGTGCAGCGCGCCGATCAGCAGGCCCGGCACGATCTTGTCGCAGACGCCCAGCAGCAGGCTCGCGTCGAACATGTCGTGCGACAGCGCCACGGCCGTGGACATCGCGATCACGTCGCGGCTGTAGAGCGACAGCTCCATGCCCGCCCGGCCCTGCGTGATGCCGTCGCACATGGCGGGCACGCCGCCCGCCACCTGCGCCACCCCGCCCGCCGCGCGCACCGCCGCCTTCAGCTCCGGCGGGTACGTCTCGTACGGCTGGTGGGCGGAGAGCATGTCGTTGTAGCTGGTGACGATGGCCACGCCCGGCTTCGCCGTGCCGCGCAGGGCGGGCTTGTCGGAGTCCGGCGCGGCGGCGAAGCCGTGCGCCAGGTTCGCGCACCCCAGGTGGGCGCGGGCGGGGCCCTTCGCGCGGGCGTCGGCGCCGTCCCGGCGGATCCTGGCCAGGTACGCGGCGCGGCTCGCCGCGCTCCGCCCGGCGATGCGGTCGGTGACCTGCTGGATGACGGGGTTCATGGTCACGCTTCCTCCTCGTGCCAGGCGCGGCCGCTGCGGGCCAGGAGCTCGTGCGCGCCTGCGGGGCCGGTCGTCCCGGCGGGGTACGGTTCGGGCAGCGCGGGAGAGGAGCGCCAGGCGTCCAGGATCGGGTCGATCCACCGCCAGGCGGCCTCCACCTCGTCACGCCGCATGAAGAGCGTCGGGTTGCCGGCCAGCACGTCGCTCAGCAGCCGCTCGTACGCCTCGGGAACGCGGGCGGGGAACGTCTTGCCGAAGTTCAGGCTGAGCGGGACCGGCTTGAGCGACACCTCGCCGGCCCCCGGCTCCTTGGCCATGATGTGCAGCTCGATGCCCTCCTCCGGCTGCAGCCGCAGCACCAGGCGGTTCGGCGAGCCGCCGGGGAAGATGGAGTGCGGCACGTCCTTGAACTGCACCACGATCTCCGAGCGCCGGTCCGGCAGCCGCTTGCCGGTGCGCAGGTAGAACGGCACCCCGGCCCAGCGCCAGTTGCGGATCTCGGCCCGGATGGCGGTGAACGTCTCCACCCGCTCGGACGACTCGGTCGGCGGCGTCGAGCCCGGCTCGTCCAGGTATCCGGGCATGCCGTCGGCGGCGGTGTACTGGCCGCGCACGGTGAAGCGGGTGACCTCGCCGCCGGTGATCGGGCGCAGCGCCTGCAGCACCTTCACCTTCTCGTCGCGGATCGCCTCGCGGTCGTTGCGCGCGGGCGGTTCCATCGCGGTCAGCGTGAGCAGTTGCAGCAGGTGGTTCTGCACCATGTCGCGCAGCGCGCCGGCGTGGTCGTAGTAGTCGCGCCGCCCGGGCGTGCCGACGGTCTCGGCGGCGGTGATCTGCACGTGGTCGATCCAGAGCGAGTTCCAGACCGGCTCCAGGAACGCGTTGGCGAAGCGGAGCACGAGCAGGTTCTGCACGGTCTCCTTGCCCAGGTAGTGGTCGATGCGGAAGATCTGGTGCTCGGCGAAGATGGCGCCGACCTCGTCGTTGATCCGCTGCGCGCTCGGCAGGTCGTGGCCGAGCGGCTTCTCCAGCACCACCCGCGACCTCGGCGTCACCAGGCCCGCCCGGTCCACCTCGCGGCAGAACGGGCCGAACGTCCTGGGCGGGCTGGCCAGGTAGAACACGCGGTCGCGGTCCCCGGCCAGCATCGCGCGCAGCCGGTCCCAGCCGGTGCGGTCCTCGCCGCCCACGTCGACGGTCAGGTGGTGCAGCCGGCCCAGGAAGCGCTGCCACCTGGCGTGGTCGTCGACCGGCACCCGGTCGCGTACCTGCGCGTCCACCTTGCCCCGGAAGTCGGCGTCCGTCAGCCCGCTCCTGGACAGGGCGATGATGCGCGTCCGGGGAGAGAGCCGGCCGTCCCGGTCGCTGTGGAACAGCGCGGGCAGCAGCTTGCGCATGGACAGGTCGCCGGTGCCGCCGAAGACCACCAGGTCGGCGGTGTGGGCGGTGGGGGCGGACGAGAGGGGGGACACGAACGAGACTCCGATGATCTACCACACTAAGGACAGAACGGACACTAGTCAGAGTTACGGTCGTGTACAAGCGCAGTTTTGCTATTTGAGATGAAAAAGTCGTGACTTTTCATGACACAAGCGGGTGTGGTTCACTTAGCCGATGTCCCGACGTACCGCAGCGACCCTCGCCACCAGTGGTGACGTCCTCCGGCTCATCCGCACCGGTGAGGCCGTGACGCGCGCCGACATCGGCCGGGTCACGGGCCTGTCCCGGCCCGCGGTGCAGCTCCGGGTCGACGAGCTGCTGGAGCGCGGCCTGGTCGTGGAGCGGGCGGACGCGCCGTCGACCGGCGGCCGGCCGCCGGTGCGGCTGGAGTTCGACGCGGCCGGCGGCGTCGTGCTGGTGGCCGCGCTGGGCGCGAGCCGCACCCGGGTGTCCATCTGCGACCTGGCCGCCCGCGAGCTGGCCGGGCAGGACTTCGCGATCGACGTCGAACAGGGCCCCGACGTGGTGCTCCCCCTGGTCATGGACACCTGGGACGAGCTGCTCGGCGACCGGCCGCGCTCGACGGTCCGGGGCGTCGGGATGGGCATGCCGGCGACGGTCGAGTTCGCCGAGGGTCGCACCGAGAGCGCCCGGGTGATGGCCTCCTGGACGGGCGTGGTGATCCCGCCCCTGGTCCGGGCCCGTTTCCCGGTGCCCGTGCTGGTCGACAACGACGTCAACGTGCTGGCCATCGGCGAGCACCGGGGCGCCTACCCCGACCTGGACGACCTGCTGTTCATCAAGGTCTCCACCCGCATCGGCGCCGGGATCATCGCCGGCGGCGGGATCCTGCGCGGCGCGCTCGGCGCGTCCGGCGAGATCGGCCACATCCCGGTACGCGACGGCGGGGGAGTGCTGTGCCGGTGCGGGAACGTCGACTGCGTCGACTCCGTCGCCAGCGGCACCGCGCTCCTGCGTGACCTGCGCGCGGCCGGCAAGGACGTCAAGAGCATCTCCGACGTGACGCGCCTGGTACGGGCCGGCGACGCCGAGACGATGGCGACCGTGCGCGAGGCCGGCCGCAGGATCGGCGAGGTGGTGGCCGGGGCGGTCAACATCCTCAACCCGTCGGTCGTGGTGCTCGGCGGCGACATGGCCGAGGCGTTCGGGCCGCTGGTGTCGAGCATCCGCGAGGTCGTCTACCGGCGCTCCACCGCGCTGGCCACCCGGCGGCTGCGCATCGAGCCGAGCCGCCTGGGTCCCGGCGCCGGCATCAGCGGCTGCGCGGTCATGGTCCTCGACCACGTCCTGTCGCCAGAGGCCGTGGACGAGGCCCTCGCGGCCCGCCCCGCCCGCTGACGCTTCCAGCAGGCGGTCGGCTCACGGGTGGCGACGGACGAGGCCCTCGCGACCTGTCCTCGTTCGCTGACGCCTCTGGGCGGGCGCGCGGCTCAGGGGTGGCCGGGGACGGCGTGCGGGCGGGAGCTGCGCTGCGCCGCCGGGGTCCTGCCGGTCGTGGCGGCCGCCACGTCGTCCAGTTCGGCGCCGGTCCCGGCGGGGGCCGTTCCGGTGGGTACGAGCGCGCCCGCCCGGCCCGCCTCGCTCGTACCGGCGGAGCCCACGGGGCTCCTGCCGGAGAAGGGCGGCACGGAGGAAAGCGACCCGGAGGACGGCGACCCGGTCGGCGGTGCGCTGGGCGGCGCGGCCGAGGGCGCGGTCGAGGGCGCGGTCGACGGGGCTGCCGATGAGGAGGTGGAGGGCTCGATGGGGGCCTCGGTGGAGGGCTGGGTGGTCGGCTGGGTGGTCGGCGCTCTCGACGGGGTGGAGGACGGCGAGTCCGCGGCGGGCCGGCTCGGCGCGTTGGTGTGACCCGTACGCGGGCCCTGTCGGGGGATCCGTACCCGAGGCTCGGCGGCGCGGAGGCGGGCGGGCGCCGACTCGACCGCCCCACGGCCCTCGGCGTGGTCCCGCGCGCCCGGCTGGGGCATGCTCGCGAGGGACAGCGACGCGCCGGGCAGCCCGGCGCCGGCGAGGACGCCCGCGAGGACGAGCATGAGGGTGCCGGTCAGCGCGCCGGCGATCTGCAGGATCCGCTCGCGCCGTTCGGTCTCTCTCACAGAGGCAGATGATAGTCAGCCCCGGCCGGGCCCGACCGGTGAAGCGGAGAATCGTGATCAAGAAGGTTGCGCTCAGACGGCCGGGTGGTGGCCGCAGGTGCACAGCAGCCCGTTCAGCGCGGCCTCCAGGTCGCTGCCGTCGCTCGTCGGGGCGGGCCACAGGAAGCGGACGAGCGAGCCGTCCGCCCGCACCGTGACCCCCTGGCTGTCCAGCTCCCACAGCCACACCTCGCCGGCGGGCCGGCCCAGATGGCGGGAGACGCCCTTGGCGAGCTGCTCGCGGTGCGCGGCGTTGACGTGCGCCAGCACCCGCTCGGCCGGCCCGGCGAGCGGGTCGGGCTCGGCCTCCAGGTAGTCCTCGGCGTCCAGCACCCCGGACTCCTGCCCGGTCAGGTACACCACCTGGGCCACGTCCACCCGCAGCAGCCGGGGCGCGTCCGGCCGCCCGTAGCGCTCCAGCGCGTCGAACAGCGCCTCGTCCGGGTCGTTGGCCGCCACCGTGACCGCCGCCGCCCGCGCCTCGCCCGCCGGCACCGGCTGCGCCCAGCCCTGCACCTCCATCAGCCCGCGCGGGTGCTCGTCGTCGCCGAGCCTGCGCACGGCCGTCAGGTTGACGGCCACCACGGCGTCCTCGTGCAGCCGGTGCAGTCCGTGCAGCGGTTCGCCGGGCAGCACCAGCAGCACCGGCCGGCCGCGCTCGTCGACGCCGCCCCGGGCGCGGGACGGCATGCCGTCGACGGTCAGCCGCGCGACCGAGGCCGTCGCGGCGAGAGTGCGGATCCGCTGCGGGATCGGCAGCATGGCCCCTCCTGATGAATGTAGGTTAGGCTTGCCTAAGTAAGCATTACCTAAGCACAATGAGGTGAACGTGCGCTACACCGGTCCCAAGGTGCGCCTGTCGCGCCGCGCGGGAGTGCCGCTGACCAGGAAAGCCATCCGCTACTTCGAGCAGCGCCCGTACCCGCCGGGCGAGCACGGGCGCAAGACCAACCGCCGCACCACCGGCGACTACGGGCTGCGCCTGATGGAGAAGCAGAAGCTGCGCTGGTACTACGACGTGTCCGAACGGCAGCTGCGCCGCTACTGGGACCTGGCCGTGCGCAGACCGGGGGCGTCCGGCGCCGAGCTGGTCTCCATCCTGGAGTCGCGGCTGGCCTCGCTGGTGATGCGTTCCGGCCTGGCCCCGTCTATCTACGCGGCCCGCCAGTACGTGACCCACGGGCACATCGCCGTGGACGGCCGCAAGGTCGACATCCCCAGCTACCTGGTCAGGCCCGGCCAGGTGGTCTCGGTGCGGGAACGGTCGCGCCGGATGCAGCCGTTCGTGGCCGCCGCCGAGGGGATCCACGCGGACGAACGCGTCGCCCCCTACCTGAGCGTGGACCTGCCGGGCCTCACCTTCACCCTGCTGGCGGCCCCGCTGCGTGAGCAGGTCCCGGTGCCGGTGGACGAGCTGCTCGTGGTCGAGTTCTACTCCCGCTGACGCGGGGCCACGGGGCCGCGGGGCCGTACGGCGGTGAGATCGCGGGGCGTGCTGTCTCGCGCCGCCCCGCGCCCCGGGGGCGTCAGGCGTTGGCGCGCTTCTTCGTCCGCCGGTCGGGGGTGGCACGGCGCAGCGCCGTCACCTCCTTGCGCAGCTCCGCCAGCTCCTTCAGGATGCGCTGCGTCGAGGCCGCCGACATGTCCTCCAGGTCGGCCCGCTCCTTGGCCGCCTCCTCGTCCATGGCGCTCACCACCACCGCCATGAACAGGTTGAGCACCACGAACGTGCACAGCAGGATGAAGATCGTGAAGAAGATCCAGGCCGACGGGTGGACCTCCATCACCTCACGCGCGATGTTGCCCCAGTCGTCGCCCGTCATGGTCTGGAACAGGGTGAACAGCGACGTCGGCAGGCTGCCGAAACGCTCCGGCGCCGTCTGCCCGTACAGCTTGGTGGCCAGCACCGCGGCCACGTAGAGCACCAGCGACAGCAGCACCACGATGGAGCTCATCCCCGGCATCGCGCGCAGCAGGGCCGAGACGACCTTGCGCAGGCTCGGCACCACCGACAGCAGTCGCAGCACGCGCAGGATGCGCAGCGAGCGCAGCACCGACAGGCCGCCGGCCGCGGCGGGCGCCAGGGCGACCACGACGATCACGGTGTCGAAGACGTTCCACGGGTCGCGCGGGAACCGGGCCCGCTCCACGTACACCTTCGCCGTCAGCTCCACCACGAAGATGGCCAGCGCCAGCCGGTCCAGCGCGGACAGCAGGGCGCCGTGGCGCGCGGCGATCGCGGGGAACGTCTCCAGTCCGAGGACCGCGGCGTTGACCAGGATGACGCCGACGATGAACCGCTGGAAGTTCCGGTGTGCCAGGACGGCACGGGTGCGTTCACGCACGGGGGAGGGCTCCTCCTCGGAAGGGGTGGACGGCCCGATCATTTTGGCGTAAAACGATCACTGCTCCGGCGTCAACCTGAAGACCCGCAGTTCGCGCCCGGAGCGGGCGGTGTAGCGCTCGTACATCGGCGAGCCCGCCACCAGCGCGGGCCAGACCGCGGCGCGTTCGCCGCCGGCCAGCAGCCGCGCGCGCACCGGGAACTCGCGTCCGGCGTGGGCGACGGCCGCGTCCGGGTGCGCCAGCAGGTTGGCCGTCCACGCGGGGTGGCGCTCGGCGCCGAAGTTGCTCCCCACGACCAGCAGCGACCCTCCGGGCTCGCGGACGCACGCCAGGCGGGTGCGGCGCGGCTGCCCCGTGCGGGCCCCGGTGGTCATGAGGACGAGGGAGCGCTCACCGCCGACCGGTCTGCCCCGCGACAGCCGGTCGGCCAGCCGCTCCAGCTTCGGCATGATCCGCGGGCCCGCCCGCATGAACCACTCGGTGCCCGCCAGCCACTGGAACCCGGCCTTGATCATGCAGGCATCGTACAAGCGACCGGCAAGCGCGTTGCTGTGGTATAAAACCCACCTGTTCGACCGACAACCCGGGGGGTCACGTCACCCATGTCCTATCCGAACTACGGCCCCGGCTACTACGGTCCGCCACCGCTGACGCATCCCAACGGGACGACCATCCTGGTGCTGGGCATCCTCAGCCTGGTCATCTGCCAGATCCTCGGGCCCTTCGCCTGGAACATGGGAACCAAGGCGCTGCGGGAGATCGACGCCAGCGGCTACGTGTACGAGAACCGCGGCATGGTGCAGGCCGGCCGGATCTGCGGCATCGTCAGCACCTGCATCATGGGCGCGGTCATCGTCATCTACGGCGTCATCATCCTGTTCGCCGTCGTCATGGGCGTGACCTCCTCCTAGGCCCGCGCGCGGGTCCGACCGCGGCCGGGATGATCAGGGGCCGGTCCTTCAGGCGGCGCTCTGGGCGCGCCGGCGCAGCGCGCTCAGGATCCCGGCGGGGTCGATGACGCCGTACCCGTAGTCGTAGTCGAAGCCCACCGTGCTGCGGTCCTCGGCGGTGCGGCGCAGCAGGGCGCGCAGTTGCGCCGGCGACAGCCGCGAGGCCGGCCACAGGGTCCGCACGGCCGCCACCAGCCCGGCCGCGACCGGCGCCGCCGCCGAGGTGCCGGAGTCGGGCTCGTCCCCGTACGCGCCCGAGCCGGCGAAGTGTGTGTACGCGCACACGTCCGGCTTGCGCTCGGCCAGCCGGCCCGGCCCCTGCGAGGAGTAGCCGACCCGTTCGCCGCGCACGTTCACGCCGCCGATCGACAGCACCCGAGGGTGGGAGTTGGCGCCGGTGATCGGCCGCTCAGGGAAGGCGCAGCGGCCGTCGGGGCAGTCGCGCCCGCAGTTGCCCGCCGCGAACAGGATGTCGGCGCCCGCCTGGTCCAGGCTCGCCACCATCAGGTTGAACGGGTGGGCCCCGTTGTCGGAGTAGTTGCCCGGATGCCCCACGGGGAAGTCCCACTCGGGGGAGAACGACCCCCAGGAGTTGTTCACCACCAGCGCCCGCGAGGACTCGGGCTGGGCGGCGAGCACGTCACGCAGGTGCGCGAACGCGGCCACCGCGTCGGACAGCAGCCCGTCCATCACCGAGCCGCCGGGCCGGGTGGAGCGCAGCAGCGGCAGGTCGAGCAGGGTCGCCTCCGGGGCGCCGAGCAGCGCGTCGAACGCGCACATCGTGCCGTGGTCGACGGGGAAAGCGCCCGGCCTGCCCGGCATGGTGGCGGGCAGCCAGCTGCGTCCGGCGTCGAACCGCACGTCGTGCCGCAGCCTGACGGCCAGGTGGTCGAGGTTGACGCCGGTGTCGACCACCGCCACGGCCACGCCGGAACCGTCGAGGCCCTCGGCGCGCAGCCGCGGCACGTCGAGCAGCCGCTCCACGTCCCGCCAGTCGCCGACCGGAGGGTCGCCGCCGCACGTCGGCGAGGTCTCGATCACCGGGTCGGAGAACACGCCCACCACGTCGGGACGCAGGCCCGGCAGCATGGAGACCCTGGTGGCCAACTCGTCGTCCGAGATCGTGCCGCGGACCAGCACCGAGGCGTCCTCGGCGGCCAGCGAGAACCGCAGCGGCTGGTTGAGCGAGAGCGGGTCGCCGCCCGTGGCGGGCACCGGGCGCGGCAGCGCCACGGGCGTGAAGCCGGCGTCGAGCTCGACGCCGGGCAGGCCGTCGGCGACGTCGGCCGTCGTCACGGCGCGGCCGGGGTCGGCCACGGCCGAGACGAGGTCAGGGGAGGGGCGGAGCTGAATGAGGACCCGCATGTTTCACCGCCGAGCGTGTGGGAGTGGAGCGACCTCCTTACCGTGCGTCATCGCGACGCCGCCGTCCAGCGCTTTACCAAGCCTGTGACCTGGCATAACGCCGTAAATGGCGCCGAACGGGACGACATCCTGGCTTCGCCGGGAGGCTTCCATGATCTCGGTCGGTTCACTAGGTTGGGGCAGCATGACGCTCGAGGCGCAGAAGCCGGTCGAAAGCGGTGGCACCAGCGGACACTGGCTGGCCGTGCGGCCCCGGCTGATCCTCGCCAGCGCGTTCATGCTCTTCCTGGAGCTGGCGCTGATCCGGTGGACCGGCTCCAACATCGTGCACCTGAGCTACTTCACCAACTTCGTGCTGCTCGGCTCGTTCCTCGGCATCGGGCTCGGGTTCCTGCGGGTCGGCCGGACCACCGCCCAGCCGTACTACTCGCCGGTCGTGCTGTTCGGCCTGGTCATGGTGGTGCTGGTGTTCCCGGTGACGGTCGACCGCGACACCGAGGGCGTCCTGTACTGGACGAGCCTGTCCACCGTCGGGCCGCCCGCCTGGATCAGCCTGCCCGTCGTCTTCTGCGCCGCGGCGCTCGTCCTCATGGGCCCCGCCGAGCTGGTCGGACGCTGCTTCCCCGAGCTGCCCCGGCTGGAGGCCTACCGCTACGACCTGATCGGCAGCCTCACCGGCATCGCGGTGTTCACCGCCCTGTCGTTCCTCAGCGCGCCGCCGGTCGTCTGGGGCGTCCTCGCCGCCGTCGCCTACGGCGTGCTGCTCGTGCCCCGCCCCCGCGCCGCCTACCTGGGGCTGGTGACCGTCCCCTCGCTGGCCGTGGTGGGCCTGCTGCTCGCCGAGACGCTGACGGCCGGGGCGCTGTGGTCGCCGTACTACAAGGTCACCCACCGCCAGTTCGAACAGCTCGGCGTGCCGGTGACCGACATCGCCGTCAACGGCGTCCCGCACCAGCAGGCCGTGCCCGCCGCCGCCCGGCTGCAGTGGGAGGCCCAGTACGGGCTGCCCTACCAGCGGGCCGCCGCCCGGCCCGACGACGTCCTCATCGTCGGCGCGGGCAGCGGCACCGACGTCGCCATCGCGCTGTCCAAGGGCGCCCGCCGCGTCGACGCCGTCGAGATCGACCCCAAACTGCGCGAGCTGGGCGGATCCACCCACCCCGACAGGCCGTACGACGACCCCAGGGTGACCACGCACGTCACCGACGGCCGCGCCTTCCTGGAACAGACCGATCGCACGTACGACCTGATCCTGTTCGCGCTGCCCGACTCGCTCACGCTCGTGTCGGGGGCCAGCTCGCTGCGGCTGGAGAGCTACCTGTTCACCGAGGAGGCCATGCGGGCCGCCCGCGAGCGGCTCAAGCCCGGCGGCGCGTTCTCCATGTACAACTACTACCGCGAGAGCTGGCTGGTGGACCGGCTCGCGGCCACCGCCCAGCGCGCCTTCGGCCACGCCCCCTGCGTGGACGTGGTGAGCACCACCGGCCACCAGGCCGTCATCACCGCCGCCACCACCCCCGACGCGCAGCGCTGCGCCGCCCCCTGGGCGGGCGCGGCGGCCGGCACCCCGCCGCCCGCCGACGACGACCGGCCGTTCCTCTACCTCAAGGACCGGACCATCCCGTCGCTCTACCTCATCACGCTCGGCCTGATCCTCGCGGTCAGCCTGCTCGCCGTCCGCGTCGTGGCCGGCCCGTACCGCAGGATGCGCCCGTACGCCGACCTGTTCCTGCTCGGGGTGGCGTTCCTGCTGCTGGAGACCAAGAGCGTGACCGGGTTCGCGCTGCTGTTCGGCACCACCTGGGTGGTCAACGCGATCGTGTTCGCCGGGGTGCTCGTCGCCGTGCTCGCCGCCGTGGAGGTGACCCGCCGCTTCCGCACCCCGCCGCTGAGCGTCATGTACGGGGTGCTCTTCGCCGGGCTGCTGCTGGCCTGGCTGGTGCCGGACGCGTGGCTGCTGTCGCTGCCCGTGCCGGTGCGCGCGGTGGCCGCCGTCGTCGTCGCCTTCCTGCCGATCTTCGCCGCGAACGTGGTGTTCTCCAAGCGGTTCGCCGACACCGCCGACGCCACCACCGCCTTCGGCGCCAACCTGCTGGGCGCCATGGTCGGCGGGTGCCTGGAGTACCTGGCGCTGGTCATCGGCTACCAGGCGCTGCTCCTCGTGGCGGGCGTCCTTTACCTCGGCGCGCTGTTGCTGGCACCCCGCAAGGCGCTCGCATAGACCCTGGTTTGCCCGACCATGTGAGGCTTTACCTGGGGTTTTGGAATGTACGGGAAAGTCGTGCCGTTGTAATCAACAGGTGAGCGCCCAGGTCTTGAGGCCGCTCCCTTTCCCGCGCACCCCGCTCCGCAGCGTGTCCTTCGGCGGTGCCGCGACGTAGCTCTACGCGTACAAATGATCACTTACTGTGCGCGGAATCTGGAGGAACATCCATGACCATGTCCCGCAACCTGCGCAAGTTCGGCGCGGCCGCGGCGCTGGCCGTGGCCACCACGGTGGCGGCCCCCGCGTTCGCCGCGCCCGCCCAGGCCGCCGAGCTCCCGTACGGCCAGGACGTGTCCAACTACCAGCCCACGCACGACTGGGCCGCCAGCGGCGCCGACTTCGGCATCGTCAAGGCCACCGAGGGCCTCGACTTCAAGGACAAGACCTTCGCGCGCCACTGGAAGGAACTCGACAAGCACGACGTCGTGCGCGGCGCCTACCACTTCGGGCACCCCGCCAACGACCCGGTCGCCGAGGCCGACTTCTTCCTGTCGGTGGTCGGCGGACAGCCCGCCAAGAAGGGCGACCTGCTCGCCCTCGACCTGGAGACCAGCGACGGCAAGCCGGTCGCGCACGTGAACCGGTGGGCCAAGACGTTCATGGAACGGGTCAAGGACCGGACCGGTGTCACCCCGCTCTTCTACAGCGGCTACGCCTTCGCCGACCAGTACGGCAAGGGCCTGAGCGAGTACCCGCTCTGGGTCGCCCACTACGGCAAGGCCAAGGGCACGGTCGGCACCCCGGCCGACTGGAAGACCTGGACCATCCACCAGTACTCCGACTCGCCGGTGGACCAGAACGTCTCCTCGCTGAGCGTCGACCAGCTGCGTGCCCTCGGCCGTCCCTGACGCCTTCCGTCACGCCTTCCGTGCACGCCTTCCGTCACGCCTTCCGTCACGCCGGGGTCAGCCGCACAGCTCCTCGAGCGACTCCGCGCCGTCGGTCGCCTGCGAGTTGCGCGTCGGCGTCTCGGTCGGCTTGGCCGCCCGCACCCGGGTCGGCGACGCGGACACCGTCGCGTCGCCGGACGGGGTCGGCGCGGCCTGGGTGGCCGCCGTGGCCCGGCGCGGCCTGAGCGAGTCCTGGATCGCCTTGGCCGACGCCCGCTGGATCTTCGCCCAGTCGGGGTTGCCCGGCCAGAACCTCGGCGGCACGAACTGCAGGCTGCTCATCCTGGCGTCCTTGACCTTGAGCGCCAGCTCCACCAGCGGCTCCACCAGCTCCTGCGGGATGTTCGTGTGCGCCAGCCGCTTGGTCGCGGAGGTGATGCTGTTGAAGTTGGCCAGGATCTTCTGCGGCGTCGCCTGCTGCGCGAACGCCCCGATGACGCAGCGCTGGCGGCCCATCCGGGAGAAGTCGTCGGCGCCCACCCGGGAGCGGCCGTACCAGAGGGCCTCCTCGCCGGTCAGCCTCCTGGTGCCCGCCTTGATCGTGCCCGCGGTCCCGTACAGGCCGCCCCACTTGACGTCCTGCTCCACGTGGATGGTCAGCCCGCCGATGGCGTCCACCAGGTCGGAGAAGCCGTACATGTTCATCAGCACGTAGTAGTCGATGTCGAGCTTGAGCGTGTAGCTGATCGCGTCCATCAGCGCGCGCGGGCCCTTGTTCCTGCCGCCCGCCTGCTCCGGGTGGTCGTTGGCGTACTGCCAGACCTCGTTCAGCAGGCCACCGTTGGGCAGCTCCGCCATGAAGCCGTTCGGGAAGTGCTTACGCAGCGGCGACGACGGGGGGAAACGCACGTGCTGGAGGTTGCGCGGCAGGCTGAACAGCACCGTGGACCCCGTCGGGATGTGCACGCTGGCCACGTTCATGCTGTCGGTGCGCACCCCGGTGCGGTTGCCCGCGGCGTCACCGCCGATCAGCAGGAAGTTGACCCGGTCCTTGCCGTTCCACGGGTCCTCCTCCTTGATCGGCGCGACGTCCGGGTCGTCCGCCGCGCTCTTGAAGACATGCTTCTTCGCGTCCCACACCGCGTAGACCGACGTGGCCGACAGCGCGAACGGCGCCATCACCACCACGCACAACAGCCCCACCACGACGCCCGAGATGACCTGACCCCGCTGGTCGAGCCGCTTGGGGCCGAGCGTGACGTACGAGGAGACCGCGAGCGCGAACCAGCTCAGCGCGCCCAGCGAGGCCAGGACCACGGTGCTGATCATCACGCTGTCACGCGTGAAGATCCCCAGGTTGTCCAGGTTGGCCAGGCCGAACGCCAGCAGGGCGAGCAGCGTCGCGGCGAAGAGGCCGACCAGGATCAGGCCGGTGCGGCGGCGCCCGGCCCGCAGGTGAGCCGCCCCCGGCACGAAGACCGACAGCACGGTCCAGCCGAGGAGGGACGCGAGCGTGAGAGGCCGGGCGAACCGGGGGGCGGAGTTCCCGCCGCCGAGCCCGGCGAGCCGCGCGGCGAGCCCACCGCGCTGCCAGGACCGCTGCCAGGACCGCTGCCCGGTGCCTTGCCTGGTGCCTTGCCCGGTGCCTTGCGTGGTGCGCTGTCCGGGGGGCTGCCCGCCGCGTCCGGACGGGCGGGTGTTCGTCCCGTCACCGCCGGGCGAGGTCTGGTCGCCGGCCTTGGGCGCCGCTCCGGAGGCCGCGCGCTGGGGCCGCGCGCCGGACCGGGCCCCGGGCTCCCCGCTTCCGGAACGCCCGGCTCTGCGCGCCCGTCCAGCGCGCGGATCGCCGCCTCTGGGATCGCCGCCTCTGGGGTCGCCGGGCGGGCCGGGTTCGGGATGCGGGGCGGGTTCGGGTGCGGGCTCGGACGGGGTTCCGGACGCGGCCGGCCGAGGACGGCGAGAGGGGCGCCGTTTCCTGCCTCCGGGCGCGGCGTCCACCCCATCGCGTTTGCTCACACCGGCTCCTTCACACGCCTACCAGGCATAACCCGATGGGTTTGCCCCCCGATGGCACAAGATTGTCAGGATTCTAGTCCTCATATATGGACATCAAAGACATGTGCCCAACATGAGATGAACGCCATGTGATCGCTAAGAGGTGGCCGAGGCGGGCACCGCCCAGGTGTTGCACTGGTAGGCGTGGTTCTTCTCCCAGCCCTGCCGGAACCACCGGTGGTTGTTCGCCGGGGACCCGTGGTCGCGCGGATATCCCGGATGGTCGCCCACCTGACCGTAGAACCAGAACAGCCGCTGCCGGTTGCCCGTGCTCACCGGGTACGAGGTCGCGACCGACCGCATCCACATCCCGGCGAAACAGGTCGCCTGCAGCTCCAGTCGCCGGCTCAGCGCCAGCTTGCCGTTCCGGTTGGGCGTCTCCAGCGTCTGGGCCCACCAGGAGTCCAGCAGCCCCGTCAGGTTCTGCACGTGGTGCCCGTACTCGTGGGCCATCATGCTGATGATGCCGCCGTGCCAGCTGACGATCTGGCCGTAGCCGCGGGAGTTCCCGTTGCCCCTGGCCATGGCCGAGGTGGAGGCGTAGATCGTGCTGTTGCGCGGGCAGTAGTAGGGCACGATGCTCCCCGGCTGGGGATAGTCGCCGCAGGCGCCCCTGCCGCTCCTGGCCGCGATGGCGTAGTTCGGCGGGCTGAACGGGATGCCCTGCTTGCGCAGGATCGGGCCCCAGGCGCGGTCCATGCACTGGCTGGTCTTCAGGATCAGCGCCTTGAGCTGGCTGTGGCTGAAGACGCTGGCGTTGCCCGCCCGGCAGTTGAGCCTCGGCAGGGCGCCGGCGCGGTAGACGGTGTTGTTCTTCAGGCTGCGGTTGAGCGTCACCTGCGGGGGCGGGTCGTCGTCCGGCTCGTCGGCGGGCTCGTCGCCCTGGGTGGGCCGCTCGGTGGGCTCGTCGCTCGGGGTGGGCCGCTCTGTCGGGTCGTCCCAGGACCGGGTCGGCCCGTCGTCGGGGGAGGACGTCGGCTGCGCCAGCGGCGTCGAGGTCTCCCTCTCCGAGGACCCGTCCAGGAAGGCCGCCCCGACGACCACCAGCACGAACAGCGCCGCCATCGACCCGAACACGAGCCCGAGCACGCCGGCCACGCCCATCCCGGACTTGCGGCGCGGCCGGTGGTGCCACTGCCCGTGCGGCGGGAAGGGCTGCCGGGGCGGCCACGGGCCCTGCGGCGGCGGGGGACCGCCGGGCGGCCCCGGCGGCGGATACGGCCCCTGCGGGAACCCGCCCCCGCCCGGCTGCGCCCCCTGCCCCGGGTACGCCCCCTGCCCCGGGTACGGCCCCTGCCCGGGGTGCTGTCCCTGCCCGGGGTGCGGTCCCTGCCCAGGGTGCGGTCCTTGCCCGGGGTACGGTCCCTGGCCGGGATGGGGTCCTTGCCCCGGGCGCGGTCCTTGTCCGGGGTACGGTGCCTGGCCCGGATACGGCCCTTGCCCCGGCGGAGGCACACCCTGCCCGGGGTACGGCGGCTGCCCGGGGTACGGCTGCCCCGGGTACGGCCCCTGCCCGCCGGGCGGCGGAGCCCCCTGGCCCGGGTACGCCGCGCCGGGGCCGCCCTGACTGGGGTAGGGCTGGTGCTCCGGCCGGTGGTGGTGCTGCGGAGGCCAGGGCAGCGAGGGTGGCCTCTGGGGCTGTCCTGGCCCCTGAGGCGGGGGAGGATATTGCCCGTTGCCTGTCACCGTGTCGCCCCTTTACTCGGAAGTCCGAGATGCGTGACCTCTCCTGTCACACACCACGCCTTTGCCAAATATGGGGCAGAAGCATACTGATTTCCCACCCGTCACGGATGTAGCCGTACTCGGTTACGGTCCGAAATCATTCGAGGTGATCTCAGTCATGTTGCCGACCGCGAACGTGCCGTTGTCCTAGCGTTCTTTGCCATGAACCTCCAGCAGCTCCGCTATGTGGTCGCGACTGCGGAGCACCGCACCATGACTGACGCGGCAAGATCGCTTTACATCGCACAGCCTGCGCTTTCGCGTGCGATCCGCGATCTGGAACGAGAGCTCGGAATGACGCTCTTCGCGCGTTCGGGGCGGGGGGTAGTGGTGACCTCGCAGGGTCGCCGCGTGGTGAAGCTGGCTCGTGAGGCGCTCGACGCCGTCCGCGAGATCGAAGGCCTCGCCAGCCACGGCGGCGCCGGCGAGGCGGAACTCCGCATCGCCTCCACCCCCAGCCTGGAGCCCGGTCTGGCGGGGCGGCTGTTGCCCGCCTACGCCTCCGAGCACCCGGGCGTCCGCGTGCACATCGTCCGCTGCGAAGGCCGCGAGGCCGTCGTCAACGCCATCCGGGACCAGCGGGCAGACCTCGGCCTGACCGACCTGCCCGTCCCCGGCGACCTGATCACCCATCCGCTCGAACGGCAGGAGATCGTGCTGATCTCCCCGCCCGGGCTCGAACTCCCCAACCCCGTTCCCATGGCCAGGCTCCACGGCATGCGCCTGGCCCTCCCCGCGCGCGGCAGCGTCCGCCGCAGGGAGCTCGACGCGATGTTCGGCAAGTTCGCGGTCAGCCCCGTCGTCGTCCTCGAAACCGACGAGCGCAACGGCTGGCTGAACGCGGTCCGCACCGGGCAGGCGTCGCTGCTGTGGTACCGCGGGATGGCCGAACAGGCCGCCAGGGCGGGCCTCGTGGTCCGTTCGCTGGAGCCCGCCGTCAGGCGCGTGATCGCAGTCGTGCACACGCGCCGCCGCCTCCCGCTGATCGCCCAGGACTTCCTGGCGACCGCCGAGAGGGGCACCACCGCCTAGCGCGGTCTCTCACCACCTCGCCGGCGCCGGCCCGCGTGCCCACCCTGGACACGTGGCGGGCTCCGTGAGGCTCCACCGTCACGCCGGTCGGCGTGTTCAGCACGTCCCGGATCCGTCGTACGACGGGGCCCGGACGGCGACCGCCGTGGTGGCGGCCGTCCCGTTCATCTGGACGGGGGGAGGGACACCACGGCGCGCAGGCCGGGGGAGGCGTCTTCCAGGTGGACTGTGCCGCCATGGGCGCGGACCGTCTCCCGGACGATGGCCAGCCCCAGCCCGGCCCCGCCCTCGTCCCGGCTGCGGCCGGTGTCGAGCCGGGTGAACCGGTCGAACACCCGCTCCCTGTCGGCCTCCGGGATGCCCGGACCGTCGTCGGTGACCGTGAGGACCCCGTCGGCGGTCAGCGCGACCTCGACCTTCGACGCGGTGTGCCGCACCGCGTTGTCGATCAGGTTGGTCAGCACCCGGCCGAGGTCCATGGCGTCGCCGCGCACCTCCACCGGGTCGCAGACCGTCAGCCGCACCTCGGCGTACCGGTCGGCCGTCCGCCGTACGACCTCGTCCAGGTCGACGGGCTCGCGCCGGGCCGGCACGCCGCCGCGCTCGTCCAGCCGGGCCAGCGCGAGCAGGTCCTCGGCCAGCCGGGACAGCCGCAGGGTGTCCTCCAGCACGCCCTCGGCCGTCTCCGGCCAGTCCTGCCCGTCCGGGTGCCCGAGCGCCACCTCCAGCTGGAGCCGGATGCTGGCGAGCGGGCTGCGCAGCTCGTGCGCCGCGTCGGAGACCAGCGCCCGCTGCCGTTTCTCGGCCTCCTCCAGCCGGGCCAGCATGTCGTTGAGCGTGGTGGCCAGCGAGTGCACCTCGTCACGCGACTCCGGCACCGGCAGCCGGCGCGACCGCGCGGTGTGCGTGATCTCGGCCGCGCCCCGGCGCAGCGCCGTGATGGGCCGGAGCGTACGCCCGATGATCATCCAGCTGGCGCCGGCGAGCAGCACCACCAGCAGTGGCGTGCCCACCCACAGCACCCCGCCGGCCGTGTGGACGCTCGTCTGGATCTCCGACACCGACCGGGCCGCGAGCACCGTCTGCCCGCGGTCGGCGCTCAGCGCCACCACCCGCAGCCGCGCCGGGATCGCGTACGGGCGGCCGTCGACGAACGTGGCCCGCCCCTCCCGCAGCGTCCGCGCCCGGCCCGGGGCGTCGAGCAGCGGCACCAGCCGGTCGGCGCCGTAGGTGACGTGCGTGATCCGCCCGTCCGCGTCGAGCACCTGCACGATCGTGCCGTCGTGGGTAGTGATCGGGGTCGTCAGCGTGCCGGCGTCGGCCTGCACCCGCACCGTGTGCGCCTGCCGGGTGACCGACTCGTCCACGGTGTCCATGAGCGTCCGGTCCAGCACCGAGAGCAGCACGGACGCCGACAGCGCCAGCGCCACCGCGAGCACGGCCACGGCGACCACGGTCAGCCGGAACCGCAGCCCCTGCCGCCGCCACCAGGACGACCGGCGCCCGGACGGGAGCTCAGCCACCGTCGCCGGCCAGCCGGTAACCCGCCCCGCGCACGGTCTGCAGCGCGTTCCTGCCGAACGGCGCGTCGATCTTGCGCCGCAGGTAGCCCACGTACACCTCGACCACGTTCGGGTCGGTGTCGAAGGTGTCCCAGACGTGCTCCAGGATCTCCGACTTGGACACCACCTCGTCGCGCCGGCGCAGCAGATACTCCAGCAGCGCGAACTCGCGCGGCGTCAGCTCGACCTCCCGCTCGCCGCGCCGCACCCGCCGCCGCGCCGGGTCGAGCGACAGGTCGCCCGCCACCAGCACCGCCGGCCGCCGCCCGCCGCCGCGCCGCAGCAGCGCCCGCAGCCTGGCCACCAGCACCACGTACGAGAACGGCTTGGTCAGGTAGTCGTCGGCGCCCAGATCCAGGCCGTCGGCCATGTCGTACTCGCCGTCCTTGGCCGACAGCATGAGGATGGGCACCCAGTTCTCCTCCGCGCGCAGCTGCTTGCACACGTTGTAGCCGGACAGCCTGGGCAGCATGATGTCGAGCACGACCACGTCGTAGTCGCCGTGCCGGGCCTCGTGCAGCCCCTGCTCGCCGTCGTGGGCGAGGTCGACGGCGAATCCCTCCGCCTGCAGCCCGCGCTGGAGCGCGGCCGCCATCCGGCGCTCGTCCTCGACCACCAGTACGCGCATGTGCCGATTCTCCCGTGCCCGCGCTGAGAGCCCGCTGAGAACGCTGAGAGGGCTCTCAGCCCGTCTCAGGTTCGCCTAAGGATGCATCACGCAGGCTGCGTGTATCGACATACCGTTAAGGAGTGAGATGCGCAGAGGCACGTTCGTGAGATGGGGAGTGCCGATCGCGGCGGCGGCCGTGATCGGCGCGGCGCTCGGCGCCGGCCCGGTCATCGCAGCGGTGAGCGGCGACCCGGTGCTGCCTGAGAAGTCCGCCCAGCAGTTGCTGGCCGACGCCGTGGCGGCGACGGAGAAGCACGAAGGCATGCCGCCCATGTCCGGCACGGTCCAGCAGACGGCCTCGCTCGGACTGCCGGCGCTGCCCGGCGTCGGCGACGGCTCGCCGCTGGCGCTGCTGTCCGGTTCCCATGAGGTGAAGCTCTGGTACGGCGACGAGGACAAGTTGCGGCTGGCCCTGCCCACCCAGTTCAACGAGACGAACATCATCGTCAACGGTGACCAGGTGTGGTACTGGAACAGCGACAGCAACACCGCCACCAGGATCAAACAGCAGGGTCAGCCCCACCGGGAGGGGCGGCCCACGCCCCACCCGTCCGTCATGACCCCCGACCAGGCGGCGCAGCGGGTGCTGGAACACGCGGGCGACTCCACCGCGATCTCGGTGAGCAACACCGCCGAGGTCGCGGGCCGCCCGGCCTACCAGCTCGTGCTGGCCCCGAAGGACCCGGCCTCCCTGGTCCAGGAGGTCCGCCTGGCCATCGACGGCGAGCACCACGTGCCGCTGCGGGTCCAGGTGTTCGCCAAGGGCTCGGCTGAGCCGGCCCTGCAGGTCGGGTTCACCCAGCTGACCTTCACCCCGCCGGCCGAGGAGAACTTCGCCTTCACCCCGCCCCCCGGCGCCAAGGTGGAGGAGAAGACGTTCGGGGCGGCCGACCTGAAGCACGAGAACCACCAGAACCACGAGCACGCCGACGAGGCCAGGCGGGCCGCCGGGGACGTCCGAACGCGTGGCGAGGGCTGGACCGCGGTCGCGGTGCTCCCGGCGGACGTCCTGTCCCGCCCGGGCGAGGAGGAGACCGGCCCCGGCACGGACGCCGGCACGCGGGAGCTCCTGGACAGCGTGCTGAGGTCCGCCACGCCGGTGAGCGGCCCCTGGGGCTCCGGCAAGCTGATCAAGACGAAGCTCGTCACGGTGCTGCTGACCGACGACGACCGCCTGCTGATCGGCGCGGTCACCCCGGAGGAGATCGTCAAGGCGGCGGGCGTCAGGTGACGACCGCCACGCGGGACGCGGGGACGCCCATCGGGGCGTCCCCGCCCTCCTTCCCCGCCGACGCCGCCCTCGTGACGTCCGGGCTGACCAAGCGCTTCCGCGGCGGCCAGGTGGCCGTCGACGCGCTCGACCTGTCCGTGCCGCGCGGGTCCGTCTACGGCTTCCTGGGCCCGAACGGCTCCGGCAAGACCACCACGATCCGGATGCTGCTCGGCCTGATCACGCCCACCGGCGGCACCTGCTCCCTGCTCGGCCTGCCGCTCGCGCAGGCCCTGCCCCGGGTGGGGGCGCTGGTCGAGGGCCCGGCCTTCTACCCGTACCTGACGGGGGAGGCCAACCTGCGCCGGTTCGACGCCGCAGACCCCACCGCCTCGGGGGCGAGCGCCGGGCGGCGGATCGGCGAGGCGCTGGAACGCGTCGGCCTCACCGCGGCCGCGGGCAAGCGCTACCGCGTCTACTCGCTCGGCATGCGCCAGCGGCTGGCCATCGCGGCCGCCCTGCTGAGGCCGCGCGAGCTGCTCATCCTCGACGAGCCCACCAACGGGCTCGACCCGCAGGGCACCCGCGAGGTGCGGGCGCTGGTCAAGGAGATCGCCGCCGGCGGCACGACCGTGTTCGTCTCCTCGCACCTGCTGGCCGAGGTCGAGCAGATGTGCACGCACGCCGCCATCATGCGCGCCGGCCGCCTGGTCGCGGACGGCACGATCGCCTCGCTGAGCGGCGGCCGGGCCGCCCGCATCAGCGTGGAGACGCCCGACGCCGCCGGCGCGGCGCGCGTGCTGGCCGCGCTGGGCCTGGCCGACGTGCGCCGCCAGGGCGCGACGGCCGGCGACGTGACCGCCGAGCTGGGCGGGCACGCCCCCGAGCAGGTCAACGCCGCCCTCGTCGGTGAGGGCGTGCCCGTCCGGGGGCTCGCCGTGGTGCGGCCGAGCCTGGAGGACGTGTTCGTCGGACTGACAGGAGAGGGATTCGATGTCGACGGCTGACACGGGCACCCGCCCCCGTCGCACGCCCGGATTGGTGCCGGTGACCGAGACCATGAGCACGACCCCGCGCCTGCCGGACGAGCCGCCCGCCCCGCCCGTCCCGGCCGCGCCGCCGTCCGGCCGCAGGGCCGGCGCGTTCTGGCGGCTGCTCGGCTCCGAGCTGGGCCTGACCTTCCGCCGGCCGCGCAACCTCGCCGTCCTGGCCGTGCTCGCCGTGGTGCCCGTCATCATCGGCGTGTCCCTGCGTCTGGTCGCGGGGGAGGAGGGGGTCGGCGGCATGATCGCGGACGTGGCCGGCAACAGCCTCATGCTGACGTTCGCCGCGTTCTCAGTGCTGGTGCTGCTGCTGATGCCGATCACGGTCAGCGTGGTGGCCGGCGACGCGCTCGCCGGGGAGGCGAACGGCGGCACGCTGCGCTATCTGCTCGCCGCCCCCGCCGGGCGCACCCGGCTGCTGGCCGTCAAGTACCTGAACGCGGTCGTCCACGCCTACGCGGTCACCGTCGTCGTCGCGCTGTCGGCGCTGGCCACCGGGCTGGCGCTGTTCCCCGCCGGGGACGTGACGCTGCTGTCCGGAACCACCATCAGCATGACCGAGGGCCTGCTGCGCGTCGCGCTCGCCGTCGGCTACGTCGGCGCGGGCATGGCAGCGCTGGCGGCGGTGGCGCTGGCGATCTCGGCGTTCACCGAGGTGTCCATCGGCGCGATCGCGGGCACGGTGGTGCTGGTCATCGCCTGCCACGTGCTGCAGGCGGTCCCCGCGCTGGAGCCGATCCAGCCCTACCTGCTGCCGACCTGGTTCACCGGTTTCGACGCGGTCCTGCGCGACCCGGTCGACACGGGGGCTCTGGGGGAGGGCCTGCTGACGTTCGCGGCGTACATCGTCATGTCCCTCTCGATCGCCTGGGCCCGCTTCAGCGGCAAGGACATCACGTCCTGACGCCCCGGCCGCGCCGGCCCGCCGCGCCGGGGTGCCTCGCCCCGTACGAGGATCTCTCGTACGGGGCGAAGCCGGGCCGTCAGGAGGGGCGGCGGCGGCGCAGGGCGAGCAGGGCGGTCGCCACGCCGACGGCGCCGACGGCGAGGCCGGCCGCGCCGAGGAGGCGGGCGGTGCCGTCAGCCGGGGCGGGGGCCGCGCCGGACGGAGCGGCGGTCACCGCGACCGGCGAGGGGGAGGCGGTGGCGCCGGCCGCCGGGGCCAGCTTGAGCACGGGGGCCGGGTGCTCGGGCTCGGCGCCGCCGGCCGCGGGGGCGTCGGACCACGAGACGACCTCGCCGCCGGAGTAGGTCTGCTTGGTCGGGAACACCAGCTGGTCGACGCCCTCGGGCAGCCGTCCCATCGACACCTCGAACTCCTGGAACTCGCCCTGGCCGATCTCGCCGCCGGACCAGACGACGGTGGTGACGGCCTCGGTGAGCTCACCGAACTCGGTGGTGACGGGCTTGGGCAGCTTGCCCTCGGTGACCTTGACGGTCCAGCCGGGCACCGGCTTGACCGAGACGAACGCCAGCGGGTGGTCGGTCGGGAAGGACACCTCGACCTTGGTGGTCTTGGCGTCGTCGCGCTCGTTGGGCACCCGGAAGGCGACCTTGGTGAACCCGCCCGCCTCGGCGGTGCCGGGATTGATCGTGACATGGGCCAGCGCGGGCAGGGCCGGCGCGGCGACGACGACGGTGGTGGCGGCGAGCACGGTCGCCGCACGCCTGAAGAAGGACATGGCGGAACTCCACTTGACGGAAAGGGAAAAACGGATGTCAGCAGGTCAGGCGGGAAGCGGAGGACCGCGCCTGGCCAGGCTGTGGCGGAAGGCCGGGTCCGGCGGCACGGCGCGGGCCCGTACGACGGGGACGAGCGGCCGGGCGGCGGCGGGCGCCGGGGCGGGCCGGGGGAGCAGGAGGCGGCGGGCCAGGCGGCGCAGCAGCGCCCAGAGCGCGGCCTCGCCGCGTGCCAGCCACCAGCCGGTGAGGAGCGTGGCCGTCAGGTGGGCCGTCAGCATGCCCAGCGCCTCGCCGAGCCCCTGCCCGTGCAGGTGCGCCGCGACGTAGCCGGTGCCGTCACCGCCGAACAGCTCGTGCAGCCCGAGCTGGGCCGCGACCAGCAGGCAGGCGACCTGGGCCGGTGAGCGCTCCCGGCCGCCCAGGGCCGCGGCGGCCGCGAAGACCGCGAGGAGGCCGGCGGCCAGGGCCCACGGCTCGGGGCGGGCGCCGTCGCTCAGCCAGTGGGCGAGGGCCGCGAGGAGCACGCAGACGGCGGCGAAGGCCGTCGTCCTGATGAGCCGGAGAGGCAGGTGTGCTCGCATGCGTGAGCCCATGCTGCCACGGGCGGGACCGGCCCGGGAGGGGTCATGCGGGAAGCCGGGCAATGACGGGGTGATTAACGGTATTTGTCGCTAAGGTCGTGCCAGCCACGTCGACATGAGGTGAGAGCGTTGCGGCACTTGGGTGGGTTGCTCGTCGGGCTTGTGGTGACGGCGGTCGTGCTGGGAGGTGGGGGCTGGGCCGTGCAGCACGCGGTGGTGAGCGGCCAGACCGCCCCGCAGGGCGGCCCGTCACTGTGGATCGCGCTGGGCTCCATGGCCGCCGTCGGACTCGTCGTCGGCCTCGTGGTGGCGGGGGGCATCTCGCCGCTGGCGACCTTCGTCCCGTCCATGGTGCTGCTGGCCTGGACCGTCGTGTACGCGCTGGACAAGAACCGGGCGCTGACCCTGCTGCCCGACGGCCCCTCGGTGAACCAGATCGTCAGGGACACCGTCACCGGCGCCAAGACCCTGCTCGGCAGCGGCGTGTTCGCCCTCCTCGGCGTCGCGCTGTTCGTCCCGGTGCTCATGCCCTCGCGCTGGGCGCGCCGCTACGACGATGACGACGAGGACTACGAGCAGCAGACCCAGGAGGGTGGCTACTACTGACCTCCCGATCTACTTTGTAAAGGCGTGGGCGCCGTGGAAGGCATGGAGTCAGTCAACTGACGGTCAGCCCTTAGCAACGGGACAAATGGCCCCCGGGGAGCAGCGGGCATATCCCATGGTGAGTGGAAGCGCCGATGATGTCCGGAAAGGCGATGAGATCCTTACTCACGGGTAGAGCGATGTTCTGGCAGGGAATCAACGTGCCGGAGGACCCGATATGCAACTGGACAGGGATGTCGCTCCCCAATACCCGCTGAGCTGGCAGGCCCGCGCCCTGACCGGCCTGATGCGGCACACGCTCAAGCCGGCCTCCCACCTGTTCCTGCGCCACGCCCTCGCCCTGACGGCCGCGTCCCAGCTCGGCGAACTGGTCAGGCTGCTCCCAGTCGGCCAGACCCCCGAACACGTCAGCGTGGTCCCCGCCGCGTTCTCGGCCTGCGAGGGCGAGTGGGTGCGCGGCGGCGCGGACCTGGACGAACGCAAGGTCCTCCTCTACCTGCACGGCGGCGGCTACTTCTCGGGCTCGCCGCGCACCCACCGGCCCATCACCTGGCGCCTGTCGGCGGTGGCGGGCCGTCCGGTGCTGGCCCTGGACTACCGCCAGGGCCCGGTGCACAAGCTGGCCGACTCGCTGAGCGACTCCCTGGACGCCTACGACTGCCTGCTGCAGCGGGGGTACGAGCCGGAGGACGTGCTCATCGGGGGCGACTCGGCGGGCGGTCACCTGACCCTGGCGACACTGCTGGCCCTGCGGGACCGCGGCCTGCCGCTGCCGTCGGCGGCCGTGTGCCTGTCGCCGTGGGCCGACCTGACCGACTTCCCCCGCACCGCGAACCGCTGGCAGGACCCGATGCTGCCGGCCGGCCGGGTGCGCTGGCTGGCCCGCCGCTGGACCGACGGGCTGGACCCGTGCGACCCCCTGGTCTCGCCGGTGCTGGGCGACTTCACCGGCCTGCCGCCGCTGATGATCGTCACCGGGTCGACCGAGGTGCTCAGGGACGAGGCCCGCCGCGTCGCGGAGCAGGCCAGGCAGGGCGGGGTGCCGGTGACGTACGAGGAGTGGCCGCGGATGCCGCACGTGTTCCCGTTGCTGGCGGACGTGCTGCCGGAGGCGCGGCTGGCGTTCCGGCACATGGGCGTGTTCCTGTCGGCCGTGGCGGGGCTGGAGGAGGCGGCGGCGGAGGACGAGGCCGCCGCCTGATCGGTGATACGGGACGAATCGACCGCCGGGGCGGGGGCAGGGGGCGAACGTGCTGTTTTCACGTCGCGCTGACGCTGCATGGAAGGCAGAGTGTAGGTTAGCCATACCTAAGCAAGGAGCTGTCCGCATGACCGGTAAGCCGACGGATCATCACCGAGGCGTCGTGCTGCGTACCGAGCGCATCGCGCCGCACATGATCCGGGTCATCGTCGGTGGCGACGGGCTCCGCGACTTCGCCACCTCCGGCCACACCGACCACTACGTGAAGATCGTGTTCCCGCACGAAGGCGTCGAATACCCTCAGCCGTTCAGCGTCAAGCAGGTGCGCGAGACCATGCCGCGCGAGTTCTGGCCGCGGCTGCGCACCTACACCGTGCGAGCCTGGGACCCCGACACCCGCGAGCTGACGCTCGACTTCGTCTATCACGGAGACCAGGGCCTGGCCGGCCCGTGGGCGGCCGCCGCCCGGCCGGGCGACGAGGTGCTGATGCTCGGCCCCGGCGGCGGGTACGCGCCGAGCCCTGAGGCCGACTGGCACCTGTTCGCCGGCGACGAGAGCGCGCTGCCCGCCATCGCCGCGTCCCTGGAGGCGCTGCCCGATGGGGCGCGGGCGTTCGCGTTCATCGAGGTGGCGGGGCCCGAAGAGGAGATCAAGCTGAGCAGCCCCGGCGACGTCGAGGTGGCCTGGCTGTACCGGCGCGACCGCCCCGTGGGGGAGGCGCTGGTGGAGGCGGTGCGCGCCTTCGACGTCCCGCCCGGCCAGGTGCACGCGTTCGTGCACGGCGAGGCGGGGTTCGTCAAGCAGCTCCGCCGCCACCTGCGGGTCGGCCTGGGCATCCCGATGGAACACCTGTCGATCTCCGGCTACTGGCGGGCCGGGGCGGACGACGAGTCGTGGCGCGCGGTCAAGAAGGACTGGAACAAGCAGGTCGAGGCCGAGGAGGCCGCCGCACTCACCTGATCCTCGTCGCGTCGACCACGCGCAGCGTGTCCCTCGAACAGCACGATCCCGGCGGAGCGCTCGCCGTAGCGGACACTGGTGACGTGGAAGCGATCCAGGGCGGGCGGCGTATGCGCCAAGCCGCCCGGCAGCTCCTTCTGCTGGGAGCCGTCGCGCAGCCGGCGGAAGGCGGTGCTCCCGGACCTGCCGGCGCAGAGGGTCAGGCCGCAGCGGGCCGGCTCCTCTCCCTCCCGTGTCACGGCGCGGTCGGTCGCGCCGGTCTCCACGTTGCGGATCAGGCCGAAGGGGGCCCCTCCACCTGGCCGTACGGGCCGGGCGTGCCGATCCATGGCCACGCCAGCAGGTGCAAGCCGGTCCCGTGCTCGGCCGCCGAGAAGCCGGGCCTTCCCGCCGTCGAGGGGGCGGCCCAGATCTGGGCGGTGCCGTCCTTGAGCTGCGTCCACCAGTGCACGGCCCGGACATGGGTCGGCCGCGCCGGACCGGGGACAGGTCTGGCGCGGCCGTTCGCCGGGGGGAACCACCCATGCCCTGGAGGTGTCCGGCGAGTTCGTGGGGTCAGTGGGCGAACTGCTCCTCCTCGGTGGAGCCCTTGAGCGCCGTGGTCGAGGAGTCGGGCGAGATGGCCGTGCTGACCAGGTCGAAGTAGCCGGTGCCGACCTCGCGCTGGTGGCGGGTGGCGGTGTAGCCGCGCGCCTCGGCGGCGAACTCCGCCTCCTGCAGGTCGACGTACGCGGTCATGCCGTCGGTCGCGTACCCCTGGGCGAGGTTGAACATCGAGTAGTTCAGCGAGTGGAACCCGGCGAGGGTGATGAACTGGAACTTGTACCCCATGTGCCCGAGCTCGCGCTGGAACTTGGCGATGGTCGAGTCGTCGAGGTGCGCCTTCCAGTTGAAGGAGGGCGAGCAGTTGTAGGCGAGCATCTGGTCCGGGTACTCGGCCTTGATCGCCTCGGCGAACTCGCGGGCCACGTCCAGGTCGGGCGTGCCGGTCTCCATCCAGAGCAGGTCGGAGTGCGGGGCGTAGGCCAGGCCGCGGGCGATGCACGCCTCGATGCCGTTGCGCACCCGGTAGAAGCCCTCGGCGGTGCGCTCGCCGGTGCAGAACGCCTGGTCGCGCGGGTCCACGTCGCTGGTCAGGAGCGTCGCGGCCTGGGCGTCGGTCCGCGCGATGACGAGGCTGGGGACTCCGGCGACGTCCGCGGCGAGGCGGGCGGCGTTGAGGGTCTTGATGTGCTGGCCGGTCGGGATGAGCACCTTCCCGCCGAGGTGGCCGCACTTCTTCTCGGAGGCGAGCTGGTCCTCCCAGTGCACGCCGGCGGCGCCGGCGGCGATCATGCCCTTCATGAGTTCGAAGGCGTTGAGCACGCCGCCGAACCCGGCCTCGGCGTCGGCCACGATGGGCGCCAGCCAGTGCGGGGCGTCCTGCCGGCCCTCGGACCAGGTGATCTGGTCGGCGCGCAGCAGCGCGTTGTTGATGCGGCGCACCACGGCCGGCACGGAGTTGGCCGGGTACAGGCTCTGGTCGGGGTAGGTCTGCGCGCCCAGGTTGGCGTCGGCCGCGACCTGCCAGCCGGACAGGTAGATGGCCTTCAGCCCGGCCTTGACCTGCTGGACCGCCTGGTTGCCGGTCAGCGCGCCGAGGGAGTTGACGTAGTCCTCGGTGTGCAGCAGGTTCCACAGCCGCTCGGCGCCGAGCCGGGCGAGCGTGTGCTCCTCCTGGACGCTCCCGCGCAACCGGACCACGTCCTCGGCGCTGTAGGTGCGCTCGATGCCGGCCCAGCGCGGGTTGTTCTCCCACTCGTCCCGCAGCTGCTCAGCGGCTCCCTTGAGGCGATCGTTCATTGGTTCACTCCTTTGTCGTCCCCTGGGGCTTATGTCGAGTTTGTGCCCTGGCGAGCGGGAGCGACAACCGATCCGTCAGAGAAGATTGGTGATTCTTCTCTCTTCAGGAACTACTGGCCGGTATTCGTGCGAGAAGAAATAGCGAGTTTTCCCGTTGGACTAGACCACTGGTCAGAGGGGTCGTCCGTCGGGGCCCACAGTGGCGTGGAGCGCTCTCCGGCGTCTAGAAGATGAGCGGATTTTCCGACTAAGATGCGGGCATGGCGTCCTTGCTGGGTGAAGAACCGCTGACTTTGACGCATGAGCTCGATCTCCTCGCGTTCGGGCAGCGCCTGCGTCACCTGCGCAAACAGCGCGGCCTCACCCTGTCCGACCTGGGCGAGCGCGTCAGCAGGGCGCCCAGCCAGCTCTCCCTGCTGGAGAACGGCAAGCGCGAGCCCAAGCTCTCCCTGCTCAAGTCGCTCGCCTCGGCGCTCAACGTCCCCGTCGAGGAGCTGCTGCGCCGCCAGCCGCCCAACCGCCGCGCCCAGCTGGAGATCGCCCTCGAAGAGGCCCAGCGCGACCCCCTCTACGCCGGCCTCGGCCTGCCCCGGCTCAAGGTCTCCGCCCGCGTGCCCAACGATGTGCTGGAGCACATCCTCGGCCTCTACGGCGAGCTGCGCGCCCGCGAGGCGCGCGGCACCGCCACCCCCGAGGAGGCCAGGGCCGCCAACGCCGAGCTCCGCCGCCGCCAGCGCGAGCTGGGCAACTACTTCCCCGAGATCGAGCAGGCCGCCGCCGAGGCGCTCGCCGCCGTCGGCTACCGCGCCGGCGCGCTGTCGCAGAGCATGATCCAGAGCCTGGTGACGCACTTCGGCTACACCGTGCACACCGCCCAGGACCTGCCGCGATCGGTGCGTTCCATCACCGACATGCGCAACCGCCGCATCTACGTCAAACACGAGCAGCTCGGCATGCACACCCCGCGCACCATCCTGCTCCAGACGCTCGGCCACCTCGCGCTCGGCCACGCCAAGCCCCGCGACTTCGCCGACTTCCTGCGCCAGCGCACCGAGGCCAACTACTTCGCCGCCGCCGTGCTCGTACCGGAGAAGGCCGCCGCCGTCTTCCTGCGCGAGGCCAAGGCCGACCGGGCGCTGTCGGTGGAGGACCTGCGCGACGTGTTCGCCGTCTCCTACGAGATGGCCGCCCACCGCTTCACCAACCTCGCCACCCACCACCTCGGCCTCGTCTGCCACTTCGTCCGCAATGACGCCGGCGGCATCATCTACAAGGCGTACGAGAACGACGGCATCGTCTTCCCCGCCGACGAGCAGGGCGCCATCGAGGGCCAGCGGATGTGCCTGCAGTGGTCGGGCCGTCAGGTGTTCGCCTCACCCGACCGGTTCTCCGTCTACTACCAGTACTCCGACTCGCCGACCGGCACCTACTTCTGCGTCGCGCACGTCGACCCGTCGCGGGAGCGCGACTTCGCCATCACGCTCGGCGTGCCGTTCAAGGAGTCGCGCTGGTTCCGCGGCCGCGAGACCACCAGCCGCACCAAGTCCACCTGCCCCAGCGGCGACTGCTGCCGCCGCCCGCCCACCCAGCTGGCCGAGCGCTGGGAGGGCTACGCCTGGCCGTCGGCCCGCGCCAACTCGCACGTGCTCGCCGCCCTGCCGCCCGGCTCCTTCCCGGGTGTGGACGAGGCGGATGTTTACACATTCTTGGAACGCCACGCCGTCACAGGCTGACCCGCCCAGGGCAGGAACCAGTGGATGAACGGGGGTGGTGGCATGCTGCCTGAAGTTCAGAGCTGGTTCCGCCGCCGCACGTCGAGCGCGGCGGACTGGCCGGTGGGCGAACTCGCCGAGGCGAAAGGGCAGACCTCCGTCAGTGTGGTCCTACCCGCCCGTGACGAGCGTGACACCGTCGGTCACATCGTCGGCGTCATCCTGCGCGAACTCGCCGACGTGGTGGACGAGGTCGTCGTCATCGACTCCTGCTCCACCGACGACACCGCGGCCGTCGCCGCCAGGGCCGGCGCCGAGGTGCACGCCCAGGACTCGATCCTGCCCCAGCTGCGCCCCCTCGACGGCAAGGGCGAGGCGCTGTGGAAGTCGCTCGCCGTCACCAGCGGCGACATCGTGGCGTTCGTCGACGCCGACATCCGCGGCTTCCGCTCCTCGCTGGTGAGCGGCCTGCTCGGCCCGCTCCTCACCGACGGCACCGTCGCCTACGCCAAGGGCTGCTACGACCGGCCGCTCGACGGCGTCTCCAACGGAGGCGGCCGCGTCACCGAACTGGTCGCCCGCCCGCTCATCAACCTGCACTGGCCCGAGCTGGCCGGCTTCGTCCAGCCGCTCGCCGGCGAGTACGCCGGCCGCCGCACCGCGCTGGAGCGGGTGCCGTTCCTCACCCGGTACGGGGTCGAGTTCGGGCTCCTCGTGGACCTGCTGGACCTGGCCGGCCTGGACGCGTTCGCCCAGGTGGACCTCGGCTCCCGCGAGCACGCCCCGCAGACGACCGAGGCCCTGGGCGGCATGGCGGCCCAGATCATGCTGGCCGCCCACTCCCGGCTGCTGCGCCAGGGCAAGCTCGGCCGCTGCCACGGCCTGTCGTGCCGCCTGGACCAGTTCCGCCGCGACGGCGACGGCCACCGGGTCGTCAGCAGCGACGTCTCCATCGGCGAACGCCCGCCCATGTTCACCACGCTGCGCTGCGGCGGTCAGGAGGCGGGGCCGTAGCGGGCGGAGCGGGAGCCCGTGCTGAACGCCCAGTAGCGGTCGCCGTAGGACCAGTGCCACCACTCCGTGGGGTAGTTGACGAACCCCGCGGACGTCATCGCCTCGCCCAGGACGTCGCGGTTGCGGCGGGCCTCGGGGGAGATGCCGGGAAAGCCGGTGTAGCACGCCTCGTCGCTCTCCGGCGGCGTGGCGTTGACCTGTGTGCCCATCGGCACCTCCACGCCGGAGGCGGTGCACAGGGTCAGGTCGACCGCCCCTCCGCTGACGTGCGGGGCCACCTCGGGCGGCGAGACGTACCTGCTGGCCTCCACGTGCGCCCGCCGTTCGTCCCAGCCGGGATGGCCGGCCAGGTGCGCGGCCACGGACTCGGCGAAGTAGCGCCGCTGCAGCGGCGCCGGCCGGAACCCTTCCACGATCAGCAGGCGCAGCGTGCGCGGCAGCCGGGTCTGGGCGGCGATCAGGCGGTCGGCCACGCTCAGCCGGACGTGCGCGAACGCGCCCTCCGGGTCGGCGAGGCGCCCGTCGACCCGGACGGCCTCCAGCGTGCGCAGGTCCACCAGGGGTTCACCGCACTCATCCACCGGCACCTCGGAGATCCGCGGGTCGGACAGCAGCACGATTTCGGGCATGGAAGCCTCCGAGGTTCCAGGGACGCTCCACCTGAGACGCCTGGCCCATGATGCGGCAGGGCGCTTCAAGAACGCTGTAATCGCAGCTCGTCGCACGTCCGAGCCTCGTGCAACGGTCCAGACAGCTCGTCGTGGGCGGCTCAGGCACCTGGCGGTGAGGCCGGACGCCGGGAGGGGCGTGTGGGGCGGCTGCGCCGGGGTAAACGGCAGGACATGGCTTGCCGGATCAGTGAATTGGTGCTCGACTGCCGCGACCCCGAGCGGCTGGCGGCGTTCTGGTGCGAGATCCTCGGCTTCAAGGTGCTCGGCCGGGAGGACGGCGCGGTGGAGATCGGGCCGGAGGAGGGGTTCGGCGGGTTGCAGCCCACGCTGGTGTTCAGTCCGTCGGACGAGCCCAAGCGGGAGAAGCTGCGCCTGCACATCGACGTCAACCCCACCGACCGCGACCAGGAGGCCGAGCTGGAGCGGCTGCTGGCGGCGGGCGCCGTCCCCGCCGACGTCGGGCAGAAGGGCGACGAGCAGTGGCACGTCCTGGCCGACCCTGAGGGCAACGAGTTCTGTCTGCTGCGGCGCCGCCTCTGACGCGGCGATGCTTCCGGACTGAGCCTACTGGCCGGTAGCATGCTGGCGGCGCGAGCCGGTTCAGCGGGCTCGCCAGGGACACATCAGGGGGAGCACATGAGCGGCTTCAGTCTGGACCTCAGCCAGGACGTGATCGAGGTGCGGGACTGGGTCCACGACTTCGCGCGTGAAGTGATCCGCCCCGCAGGCGCCGAATGGGACGAACGCGAGGAAACCCCCTGGCCGGTCATCCAGGAAGCCGCCAAGATCGGCCTGTACTCGCTGGACTTCTTCGCCACCCAGTGGCTGGAGGACAGCGGGCTCGGGCTGCCTGTCGTGTTCGAGGAGCTGTTCTGGGGCGACGC
This sequence comes from Nonomuraea sp. CA-218870, assembly GCF_050936535.1. Classification (NCBI taxonomy): domain Bacteria; kingdom Bacillati; phylum Actinomycetota; class Actinomycetes; order Streptosporangiales; family Streptosporangiaceae; genus Nonomuraea; species Nonomuraea sp. CA-218870. The sequence goes on from NZ_JBNJMN010000001.1 coordinate 3,809,190, forward strand.
CGGCATCGGCCTGTCGATCGTCGGCACCTGCCTGGCCGCCGCCGCGCTCTCCGGCAACGGCACGCCCGAGCAGGCGGGCCAGTGGCTGCCGGAGATGTTCGGCACCGAGAACGACGTCAAGCTCGGCGCCTTCTGCGCCTCCGAGCCCGACGCCGGCTCCGATGTCGGCGCCATCCGTACCAGGGCCGTGTACGACCAGGGCGACTGGGTCATCAACGGCGTCAAGACCTGGGCCACCAACGGCGGCATCGCCGACGTGCACATCGTCGTCGCCTCCGTCGACCCCGCCCTCGGCACCCGCGGCCAGGCGTCGTTCATCATCCCGCCCGGCACCCCCGGCCTGTCGATGGGGCAGAAGTTCAAGAAGCACGGCATCCGCGCCTCCCACACGGCCGAGGTCGTCCTGGAGGACGTGCGCGTACCCGGATCGTGCCTGCTGGGCGGCAAGGAGAAGCTGGACGCCCGCCTGGCCCGCGTCCGCAACGGCGAGCGGGCCGGCGAGCAGGCGGCCATGCGCACCTTCGAGACCACCCGCCCCACGGTCGCCGCCATGGCCGTCGGCATCGCCAGGGCCGCCTTCGAGTACGCCCGCGACTACGCCCGCGAGCGCGAGCAGTTCGGCCGCAAGATCGGCGAGAACCAGGCCATCGCCTTCCTGCTGGCGGACATGGCGACCCGGGTGGACGTCGCCCGCCTGATGACCTGGCGCGCGGCCTGGATGGCCCGCCAGGGCAAGCGCTTCGAGCAGGCCGAGGGGTCGATGTCGAAGCTGGTCGCGGGGGAGACGGCGGTGTGGGTGACCGAACAGGCCATCCAGATCCTGGGCGGCGCCGGCTACACGCGCGAGCACCCGGTGGAGCGCTTCCACCGCGACGCCAAGATCTACACCATCTTCGAGGGGACGTCGGAGATCCAGCGCCTCATCATCGGCCGCGCGGTCACCGGCCTGCAGGTTCGCTGAGAACGGCCGCCCCGAAAAGACGGCCCTGAGGACTGCCGGGACGCTCTGTTCCGTCAGCGTTCCGCGCCGGCCCGCCAGGCGGTCGCCAACGCGCTCGCGCACCTGCACGCCCACGTCGGCAGCCTGGACCACGTGCGGATGCTCCGCATGACCGTGTACGTGGCGGCCCCCCGGGGCTTCGCCGACTACAGCAGCGTGGCCGACGCGCCGTCAGTCGAGTGACAGTCCTGCGACCGGGCTCACCCGGGCGGCCCGTCGTGCGGGGAGAACGGCGGAGAGGAGTCCGGCCAGGGCGGCGACGAGGACGACGACGCCGAGCGACAGCCACGGGACGTGCATGGCGGCGTCGCGGAGGGCCGGTTTCACGATCGTCTCGCAGGCGGCCCAGGCGAACCCGACGCCGAGCACGGTGCCGAGCACGGTGGCCACCAGCGACAGCAGGAGGGCCTCGGCCGCCAGCATCCGCCTGAGCCGCCCGCGGGTGAGCCCGAGCGCGCGCAGCATCGCGTGTTCTCGGGCCCGTTCGAGTACGGAGAGCCCGAGGGTGTTCGCGATCCCGATCAGCGCGATCACGATGGCGATGCCGAGCAGGCCGAGCGCCGCCCAGGTGTAGATCCGCAGCTGCTGGTCCAGCGACTCCCACGTGCGCAGGCCGTTCTCGATCGTCGCGCCGACGGGATCGGCCAGCTCGTCCAGGCCGGCGCCGAGCCGGGTCGGGTCGGCGCCGGTGGTGGCGCGGATCCAGACGGCACGCGGCTCGGGGGCGCCGGTCAGCGTGGCCAGCGTCTCGGGCGCGACCACGCCCGCCGGGCCCCAGCCGGTGCCGGCGGCCACCTGCAGCCGGGCCCGCCGGTCGCCGGCGCGCACCGTGACCCGGTCGCCCGGCCGCAGGGTCAGGCCCTTGCCGAAGGCGTCGGAGTCGATCATGATCTTCCCCGGCTCGACCCGTGCGAACACTCCGCCGTCGCGGGCCACCTGCCCGGCGGCGGGCGCGGTGACGACCGGGATCGGGTCGCGCAGCCCGGACACCTGGGCCACGACGCCGTACACGGGAATCGCCCGCTCCACACCGGGAGTGCGGCGTATCCGGGTGAGGAGGTCACGGGTGAGCGGACCCTCGGGCGAGGTGAACGTGATGTCGACGGGGTGGTCTCTGCCGATCTGCTCATGCAGGGAGGTACGCCAGGTGTCCGTCCCGGTGAGCACGGCGACCGTCAGGGTGACGCCGACCAGCAGGGAGGCGGTGGTGGTGGCGGTCCGGCGCGGATGGTGCGCGGCGTTCCGGGCCGCGAGCCGTCCGGTGGGGCCGAGCGGCGCGCCCGCGATCCGGACCAGGCGGGGGACGAGCACCGGGCCGAGGAGCAGCACCCCGGCGAACACCGATCCTCCGCCTGCCAGCATGAGCGCCGTGCCGCTCCCCGCCATCGCCACCCCCAGCAGGACCGGCCCGGTGACCAGCAGGAACGCGGCGAGCGCGGCTCGCGCCAGGCCGCCGCGGGTGCGCGCTTCCAGCCCCGCGTCCGGGCGCAGCGCCGCCAGCGGGCTCACCCGGACCACGCGCCGGGTCGGCGACCAGGACGCGACCATGGTGACCGCCAGGCCGACGGCGAACCCTCCCAGCAGCCACGGCACGGGCAGTTCGGCGGCGCCCATCGGCACGGCGGAGGCGAGGGCGTCGATCAGGGCGATCAGCCCGTAGCCGAGACCGGCGCCGACCAGTGTCCCGGTCAGCGACGCGAGCACGCCGACGACGGCCGCCTCGCGGCGTACCGCGCGCACCACCTGCCGCCGGGTCGCGCCGACGCAGCGCAGCAGCGCGAAGTCGCGCAGTCGCCGCGCGAACAGGATGGAGAAGGTGTTGGCGATGACGAGGATCGAGACGAAGAGCGCGATGCCGGCGAACGACAGCGACATCACCGACAGGCTGTCGACCCTGTTCTGCACGTGGGTCAGCCGCTCAGCCGTGAACGCCTCCGGCGACAGCGACCGCGCGCCTTCGGGGAGCGGTCCCACCTCGCCGCGCACCGCCACCGAGCCCAGATGGAGGTGCTCGCGCCACCGCAGCAACTGGGGCCAGGTGACGTACATCGAGGCCTGGGCCGGGGGAGAGGGCGACTCCACGAGACCGACCACCTGGACGTCGGCCGCGGCGGCTCCCGCCCCGATCGTGATCCGGTCGCCGACCGCGAGGTCCTCGGCCAAGGCGGCGTACACGTCCACGGCGGCCTCGCCCGTACGTGAGGGGAAACGGCCCGAGCTGAGCTCCTGCCAGCGCCACACCCGCGAGGTGGAGATCGGCCCCACGGTCGTCGTGTCCGAGAGCTGCCGGGTCCCGGCGCGCGCCGGGAGCGTCGCCCGGCCGATCGCGGACGCGTTCCCGCCGTGCCGCTCGGTGAAGGCGATCACGGCCTCCGGGTCCAGCTCGGACGACGGCCACCGCTCGGGGGAGACCACGTGCTCGGCGTTGCGGTACGGCGCCCCCAGTCCGTCCATGAGCCCGCTTCGCGCGCCGGAGGCGAGCATGCCGACCACCACGACGAAGGCGACGGCGACGGTGACCGCGACCGCCGCCGCGACGTACCTGCGGATGTACGTGCGCAGCGACGCGAGGAGGACGGTGCGCATCAGGCGATCCGCCCGTCCCGCATGGTGACCACGTGGTCGGCGTACGCCGCCGCGTCCCGCTCGTGGGTGACCATCACGACGGTCTGGCCGAGTTCGCGTGCCGAGCGGCGCAGGTGGTCCAGCACCTCCGCCGACGTGGCGCTGTCCAGGTTTCCCGTGGGCTCGTCGGCGAACAGCAGGTCCGGCTGCGTGATCAGGGCGCGCGCGATCGCGACCCGCTGCTGCTGGCCGCCGGACAGCTCGGCGGGCCGGTGAGCGAGCCTGCCGGCCACGCCGAGGACGTCGGCGAGGAGGTACACGCGCTCGCGTGCCGCGTCGTCGACCCGGCGGCCGCCCAGTTCGAGCGGGAGCACGATGTTCTCGGCCGCGGTGAGCATCGGCAGCAGGTTGAACGACTGGAACACGAAGCCGGCGTGCTCGCGACGGAAGATCGTGAGCCCGTCGTCGTCGAGCGATCCGAGGTCGGTGCCCGCCACCGTGACGGTGCCGCCGCTGGGCTGGTCGAGTCCGGCCAGGCAGTGCATCAGCGTGGACTTGCCGGATCCGCTCGCGCCCATGATCGCGGTGAACCCGCCGCGCGGGACGTCGAGGTCGATGCCGCGCAGTGCGTGGATCCGGGTTTCGCCCCGGCCGTAGGTCTTGGTCAGGTTCCGCGCGCGGGCGGCCACCGCGTCGGGGCTCGCGGCCTTCCGGGGAAGCCGCGGGGCCGGGTCATGCCGTGAGCCGGTCACCGCCGGGGCCTCGCTTCGCTGTAAGCCATGCCCGCAGTCAAAGCGGCGCGGTGTTGTCAGCACGTATGCGGTTTCCGATACGCCGGCGATACGCCCGGGCTCCTACCATCAGGTGCATGCGCGTGCTGATCGTCGAGGACGAGCCCTACCTGGCGGAGGTCATCCGCGACGGGCTGCGCCTGGCGGCGATCGCCGCCGACATCGCCGGTGACGGCGACACCGCGACGGAAATGCTGAGCGTGAACGCCTACGACATCGCCGTCCTCGACCGCGACATCCCCGGCCCTTCGGGCGACGAGATCGCCAGGCGCATCGTGGCCTCGGGCAGCGGCCTGCCCATCCTCATGCTCACCGCCGCCGACCGGCTCGACGACAAGGCCCGCGGGTTCGGGCTCGGGGCCGACGACTACCTCACCAAGCCCTTCGAACTCCAGGAGCTCGTGCTCCGCCTCCGGGCGCTCGACCGCAGGCGCGCGCACAACAGGCCGCCCGTACACGAGATCGCCGGCCTGCGCGTGGACCCGTTCCGCCGCGAGGTCCACCGCGACGGCAGCTACGTCGCGCTCACCCGTAAACAGTTCGCCGTGCTCGAAGTCCTCGTCGCCGCCGAAGGCGGTGTCGTCAGCGCGGAAGAACTCCTCCAGCGGGCGTGGGACGAGAACGCCGACCCCTTCACCAACGCCGTCCGCATCACGGTCTCGGCGCTGCGCAAACGGCTCGGCGAGCCGTGGCTCATCGCCACCGTGCCCGGCGTCGGCTACCGCATCGACGCGGGAGGCGAGGGTGGATAGGGCGCGCGGGATGAGCGTCAGGCTCAAGCTCACTCTCAGCTACGCCGGGTTCCTCATGCTCGCGGGCGCGTTGCTGCTCGCCGCCGTGTGGGTGTTCCTCCTCCGGTACGTGCCCGACGGCTGGCCCGCCCTGCTCCACGTGGCGCCCAACCGCACCCTCCTCCTGGGGGCCTTCGCCCCCGCGGCGGCCGCCGTGATGGCGTCACTGCTGGTGTTCGGCCTGCTGGGAGGATGGATTCTCGCCGGGCGCATGCTCGCACCTCTGACCCGCATCACCGACGCCACGCGCCTGGCCGCGAACGGGTCGCTCTCCCACCGGATCCGGCTGCCCGGCCGCGCGGACGAGTTCCGCGAACTCGCCGACGCCTTCGACGCCATGCTCGTACGGCTCGAAGCGCACGTCGCCGAGCAGCGGCGATTCGCGGCCAACGCCTCGCACGAACTCCGCACCCCGCTGGCGATCTCAAGGACGCTTCTCGACGTGGCCCGCCGCGATCCCGGCCGTGACACCGGCGAACTCGTCGAACGCCTTCACGTCGTCAACACCCGGGCGATCGACCTCACCGAGGCGCTCCTCATGCTCAGCCGCGCCGACCAGAGATCCTTCGCACGGGAACGCGTCGACCTGTCCCTGGTCGTGGAAGAGGCCGTCGAGACACTGCTCCCGCTCGCGGAGAAACGCGGGGTCACGATCGAGACCTCAGGCGAGATCACCCCGGTCGAGGGGTCGCAGGCGCTCCTGCTGCAGCTGGCGACGAACCTGCTGCACAACGCGATCGTCCACAACCTGCCCGTGCGGGGAACCGTGTGGATCAGGACCGGCATCGGCCCCGAGGCGCTCACCGTCGAGAACACCGGTGAGCACCTGCCTCCCGAGGTGGTCCCGGCGCTCACGGAACCGTTCCAGCGCGGCACGGGACGAGTACGCGGCGACCACGCGGGCGTCGGACTCGGCCTGGCCATCGTCAAGAGCATCACCCGCGCGCACGACGGGACACTCACCATCACCTTGCGCCCCGCGGGCGGGCTCAGCATCGCCGTTCACCTACCCGCGTGCAAGCGATGAGCCTCGGCCGGTACGGGAAGCCGATCACGGGAGCATGGCGAGCTGCCGCCCCTGGGCGACGAGGATGCCCTTGGCATCCCAGATCTCGAAATCCTCTTCGTGGTATCCGTTGATCAGGTGACGTGTGGTGGCGCGACAGGCGAGCCAGCCAGGAGCGGGCCTGGCCCGCAGATGCGCGGTCAGTTCGAGCGTCGCGGACGCGAACTCGCCGACGGCCAGCACGGCCGGAGGCGCGGCATCCAGCAGCAGGGGCAACGCGTCCAGCTCGGCGTGGCTTCCGTCCCGGAAACGCATCCAGAACTCCATGACGGCCTCCTCGGTGGGCTTCCCCTGCCACCAGCCGGGCATCTCGGCGAACCGGAACTCCACCCGTTCGGTGATGCTGACACCGTCCAGCGCCTGGCCGCCGAGCGGGTCTACGCAGTCAGCCGGGTCCGGGAGGACCGGCGGCTCCCCGGTGACGAGCGTACGCCCGTCGGCCATGTCGAGGGTGCCGAAGGTGGCCGTCGCCCGCAGCCGCTCCTTGCCCTCCTGCGACAGCACGACCTGGCCCGTGGCGACCCGCCGCCCGGTCCGGATGATCTCGGTGCGCAACTCCGCCGGTCCGGCGACCGCGGGGCGCAGGAAGAAGGCTGAGCTGACGAGCACGTCGGGGAACGGCATCTCCCGCTTCAGCGCACGCAGGCACATCGCCATCAGGTAGCCACCGTTCGGACCACCGCCGAGCGCATGCCAGCGATCGGTGACGAGGCCCGCATAGAGGCCGGCGGCCACGAGATCGGTGCGGGAGTCGGCGTCGAACTCGGACATGGATGGCGCGGTCATCGTCCCCTCCGGGTCATCGCGAACAGTAGTGATCGTTCCGTCATGTCCGGCCATTTTCCCGCGCACTCCCCGCGAGGTCGATGACCTGCCAGGTAGAGCGCCCCGCTGAGCCCCCGCAGAAGATAGGTGTGATGTAGACTATGTGATATGTCCCTCAAGCATGCCATCCTCGGCCTCATCGACCTGCGGCCGATGAGCGGATACGACCTCAAGAAGACCTTCGACGCCACCGCCCAGCACTTCTGGGCGGCCGACCGGTCGCAGATCTACCGCACCCTCGGCGTCCTGCACGCCGAAGGACTGGTGCACGAGGACGTCATCTCCCAGCGGTCCCGCCCGGACCGGCACGTGTACCGGCTGACCGAGGCCGGCTCCGCCGAGCTGGACTCCTGGTTGCGCTCCCCGCCTCCCATCGAGTCGCCGCGTGAGGCGTTCCTGGTCAGGATCTTCTTCGCGGGCCGGGCCGGGGACACCGAGCTCGTACGGACGCTCGCGCGCGAGCGCCGGGCCCTGATCAGGCAGCGGCTCGACGCGTTCCGGGCGATCGAGGCGCCCGCGACGACTCTCGCCGAGCGGCTGCGCGCGATGACGGTACGCAACGGCATCGTCCATCACGAGGCCGAGCTCCGCTGGCTCGACGAACTCGAGGAGGCGCTGTGACCGCCGTGCGCGAGGACCGGCCCGACGCCGGCGAGAGCGTCCTGTTCCTGCACGGCGGCAATGTCGCCGGCTGGTCGTGGCACGAGCAGGCCGCGTCGCTGCCCGATCACCACGTCCTGATCCCCGACCTTCCCGGGTTCGGCGCGTCGAACGGCGTGCCCTGGACCACCGTCGCCGGCGTGGCGGACGCGATGGCGGACCTCATCAGGGAACGCGCCCATGGCGGACGCGCGCACCTGGTCGGGCTCTCCCTGGGCGCCGTGGTCGGCACCGTCCTCGTGGCCCGCCATCCCGGCCTCGTCAGCAGCGCGCTGCTCTCCGGCGCTCCGCTGCGCGGGCTGGGCGCGGTGGCCAGGACGCTGGGGCTCGCCCAGGTCCGGTGGTGGGGTTCGCGCTCGTACTGGCGGGTCATGGCGCGCGCGTTCCGGCTGCCTGAGGACTCGGTCGGCGTCTTCGTCGAGACCGGCGTGGGGATCGACCGCGCCTCGGCGCGGCGGGTGCTGCAGCAGATCTACGCGGGGGTGCCGGCCGCGGACCTGGAGGGACTGCGGCGTACGCGGGCGCCGATCCTGATGCTGGCGGGGGAGCGGGAGCCCGGGGCGCTGCACCGGGCGCTGAGCGAGGTGACCTCCCGGGCGCCGGAGTCGCTCGCGCGGACCGTGCCCGGGGTGGGGCACCAGTGGAGCGCCGAGGACCCGGAGCTGTTCCGCCGCGTGCTGCGGCACTGGCTGACCACGCGCGAGCCGGACCCCGGCCTCCTGCCGCCGCGCAGTGGTCCGCGACCACGCTCCCGCAGATCACGGCCGGGAGGGTAAGCCGGGGATGTGGCCGCGGCAACGCGCCGGCCGCGGACGGCCGGATGAGGACGCGCGGGACGCCCCGGCGACCTCGCGGGGCCTGAGGCCGCCCCGCCGGTACGCCGCCCCGACGCCAGGATCTACGCCGGGTTTGCCCGGCACGGCGTGAGCGGCCCGGCGCGGGCGCCGCACCCGCGCGGCAGCAGGCCCCGGCCGTCCGGCCGATGATGACTCACCGGCGAAGTCCTTACCAACAGCGGCGGTACGACCAGGGAAGGCCGGGAAACGAACCATCCGAGCCTCCATAGGCGAGGACACCGACGACCGGGGATCGGAGGCGAGATGGCCGGCACGATCACCGAGCTCGACATCGAACTCGGCATGCCCTTCATCGAAAGCGCCCTGCGCGACTCCACCACCGCGGGCATCCTGCGCGACGAGCTGGAACGCCTCGGCATGCGGGCGATGCCCGAGCGGGCGCGGGTGGTGAACATCTACAGCGAGGAGAACCAGGCGGGCTTCGCCGTCGGGATCCTCCCGTTCGTCTCGGACGACCTCTCGCAGCACGCCGGCCTCAGCGTCTCCCAGGGCGGGTTCGCCGTGGCCGTCCGCGTCCTCATGGAGGACCGTACGTCCATCCGCGCCTTCTCCACGCTGTTCGTCGTCGACGAACAGGTGGTCTCCACCGAGTACGGGGCCGCCGAGCTGCTGAATCAGGGAGCCGAGGCGCTGGTCGGCTCGGCGCCCGACGTCGGCACGCAGGCGTCGCTGGCCGAGGTGTCCATCCGGCAGGTGCTCTCGATCTCCGACTTCGCGCACGCGTCGCTCCTGCACGACGAGTCGTCGATGAACATCTACGACTCCGAGGAGATGGCGACGCTGCGCGGTCACGGACGGCTCGCCGCCGAGATCGCGAGCTTCGCGCGGCTGCAGGCCCGGGCCTCGCACGGCGGCGGCAGCTGCAGTTGCAGCACCTCCTGCCACGGCTGCTCCAGCACCAGCACCAGCGCGATCTGACGGAGTGGAAGCCTTGCCCAGGAACGACACGCTGCCGGCGCGGCCGTGGGTGCCCGGCTGGTACCGGGTGTCCACCACGCCGTCGGGCACGGTCCGGCTCGACTCGCTGACGCGGTCGTTCGCCCTCGACCACGTGGCGCCAGGACTGCTCCAGCGGCTGCTGCCGCTCCTGGACGGCACGCGGAGGATCGAGGACATCCGCGCCCAGCTCGACGGCCACGACGCGCGTCCGGCGCTGGTCGACGACCTGCTGGGCGCCCTGCACACGCAGGGGGTGCTGCGGGACGGGCCTCCGGAGTGCACCGCGCTGACCGCCGGGGAACAGCGGTGGTGGCGGCAGCAGGCCGACTTCTTCGGCCACTTCTCCGCGGCCTCCGACTCGACTCTGCCGTCCCGGCCGGACGTGCCCGCGTCGGGCTCGCACTACCAGGCGCGCCTGCGGGAGGCCGTCGTGGCCGTCCTGGGGTGCGGCCGGCTCGGCTCCCAGGTCGCCAGGGACCTGGCGGCGTCCGGGGTCGGCGAGCTGGTGTGCGTGGACGACGGGCCGGTGGCCGAGGAGGCGGCCCGCGCCGACGCCTGGTACGACCTGCGCCACCGGGGACGGCCCAGCGCCGAGGTGGTCTGCGAGCTGGTCGGGCAGACCAGTCCGCACTGCCGCGCCGTTCCCGCCGGCTCGGGAACGTGGCAGGACCTGCTGGAACGGTGTGACGCGGTGGTCCTGGCCGGCGACGTGTTCCGGCCGGCCGAGTACGAATCCGTCAACAGGGCGGTGATGTCGTCAGGGACGCCGTGGACCAGTTGCCGCACGGTCGGCCTGGAGGTGCTGATCGGGCCGACGGTATTGCCGGGACGCAGCGCCTGCTGGACCTGCTTCGACGATCGGCGCCGCAGTCACCTCACGCGATACGAGGAGGCGGCGCTGGTCGAGCACATCTGGGGTGAGGGCGCGGCGCCGCCCTTCCTCGCCGTGGTCCCCGGGCTGTCGCTGGTGGCTCTCGAAGTGGTCAAGCTCATCACCGGGTTCGCGCCCGCCACGACCGTAGACGGGCTCCTCGCGATTGACGTGCTGTCCAGCACCACGACGCTGCATCCGGTCCTGCGCGTGCCGCGCTGCCGGTCCTGCGGCCTGCCGTCCAGGGACCGCCCGGCCCTCCAGGTGTGGGACGTGGAAGGCGTCCAGTGAAGGCGCCACCGGCGGCCACGCCCGGCCCGGTCGACAGCCGCACCGGCATCATCGCCCACGTCCTCGACCTTCCCCTCGGCGCCGGCGAACCGCGGATCTTCAACAGCTCGGTGCGGATGGCCGACAGCGCCGCGCTGGGCGCGGGCTCCTGCTACGACCAGAACGGCGGAGCCGGGCTGACCAGGGAAGCGGCGCGGGCCGCCGCCATCGGGGAAGGGCTGGAACGCTACTGCGCCGCGTTCTCCCAGCCGGACCAGGTCACCGTGGCGACCTGGCGCGGGCTCGCGGCCGGCGGCCACCCGCCGCCGGGGCCCGCGGAGTACGCCCTGTTCCACCGGGACCAGGCCGAGCACGCGCCGCACTTCGACGACGACACCCCCATCGCCTGGCTGCGGGCGTACTCCCTGAGCCGAGCCGCCTGGTCCCACGTCCCGGCCTGCCTGGTCCATCTGCCGTACCTCCCGCAGGGCCAGGACGTGGAGGAGCACATCATCGGTCCCGCCATCTCGACGGGGCTCGCCTGCGCCGCCTCGCGGGCCGAGGCGGTGCTCAGCGGCCTGTACGAGGCGATCGAACGGGACGCCTTCATGATCAGTTGGCTGCGCGAACTGCCGCTCGGCCGCGTCGACCTCCTGTCGCATCCCGCGATCGCCGAGGTGTACACGGCCCGGCTACGCCGGCCGGGGCTGGACTACCACGTCCTGGACATGACGACCGACCTCGGCGTGCCGGCGTTCATGTGCCTGCTCCTGGACCACCGGCAGGACCCGCCCATCGCGTGCGCGGGCGGGGCGGCGCACCACGATCCGGCGAAGGCCGTGCTGAAGGCGCTCGTCGAGGCGGCCCAGACCCGGGAATGGGCGAAATACCTGTGCAGGACCCGGGCCGGCTCCCCGGCGCCGCCCGCGGACGAGCTCACCACCTTCGAGGACCACGTCTTCCACTACGCGTCAGGAGGGTCCGCGCGGGCCCTGGAGCCGTTCCTGGACCGCCCGGTGGTCCCGCTCCCGGCCGGCGGGGAACCTCCCGCCGACCACCGGACCGCGATCGACGCCGTGCTCGGGCGGCTGGGGGCGGCCGGCCTCGAGGCCCTCACCGTGGACCTCACCACGCCCGACGTCGCCGGGTGCGGCTATCACGTGGTGAAGGTCCTGGTCCCCGGGCTGCAACCGCTGTACGCGGACGAGAGCCGGCCGCTGCTCGGCGGCCACCGGCTCTACGCCGGACACCCCGACGCGCCCTGCCCGCGCCCGTCCGGTCCCGGGGACCTCAACCGCGCACCGCACCCGTACCCGTAAGGTGATCATGGACTCGCTGACGATCGGTTCGAGCCTGGCGGAGCTCTACCACGAGAACAGCAAACAACGCCGCCACGACCGGAGCTTCGGCTGGCGGGTGGCGACGGTCGGCAACAGCCCCTCCTTCCGGCGGCTGACCAGACGTCCCGGCAAACGGTACGGCGGCGCGCAGGTGATCGCGCTGCCCCGGCCGGAACCGCTGGACATGCCGCTGCACCAGGCCATAGCCGCCCGCCGGTCGGTGCGCCGGTTCTCCGCGCGGCCCCTCACCGTGCCGGACCTCGCGGCCCTGCTCATGCTGTCGGCGGGGCTGCCCGACGGCGCCGGTGACGCGGAGCGGACGACCCTGCGCGCCGCGCCCTCGGCGGGCGGCCTGCACCCCACCGAGATCTACGTGATCGCACGCGCGGTGGACGGCCTGGAACCCGGCGTCTACCACTACCGCGCCAACGACCACGTACTGGAAGCGCTCGACCTGGACGCCACGGCTCCCGGACGGCTGGCGGAGGCCTCGTCCTACCCGGAGATCCTCAAGACGGCCGCCGCGACGCTGGTGCTCACCGCCGTCTTCGGGCGGACCACGCTGAAGTACGGCGAACGCGCCTACCGGTTCGTGGTGCTGGAGATCGGCCATGTGGCGCAGAACGTGCTCCTCGTCGCGTCCGCGCTCGGCTGCGGCGCGGTCCCGATCGGCGGGTTCGTCGACGACGAGGTCCACGCGATCCTGGACGTCGACGGCGTGGACGAGGCGTCGCTCTACCTGCTGCCGGTCGGGCACCTCCCCCCGGCCCCGGACCCGCCCGAGTGGGCGGGCGGGCAGGAGGCCGTCGCCGCCGTCATGGAGCGCCTGTGGTCGAGCGGGACGGCGGCCGCGGCGCCCGGCCGGCTGGACCGGGGTTCGGTCCGCGACGGGTAAGCACTTCGCCAAGGTCCGGCGCCCGGCCGCGATCGGGCGGAAGCATGGGCGACCGTGCGTCACGTCCTCGCCGTCCTGGTCCTGCTCGCCGCCGGCTGCGCCGCCCCGGCCCCCGCGCCCGTCGCCTCCGGGCCCGCCCCGGCGACCGCCTCCGCCCCCGGACGGGCCACGCCCGCCCAGGCGCCGCCCGGCGAGCCCGCGCGGTGGCGCATCACCGCACGCGGCGACGAGCACGAGATCGAGGGCTACGCCGACCGCGTCAGCGTGCTGCCGGGGGAGCGGTTCCGGCTGCTCGTCTCCACCACCGCGCCGCTTTTCACCGCGACGGCGTTCCGGATGGGCGCTCGACCGGTACGGGTCTGGCGCTCCCCGAGGACCGGCGGCAGACGGCAGCCCCCGCCGCGGACCGTCGAGGGCATGGTGACCGCCGCCCACTGGAAGCCCTCGCTCACCGTCGACACCACCGGCTGGGCCGAGGGCGCCTACCTGGTGCGGCTGGACGCCTCCACGGGCGGCCAGCGGTACGTCCCGATCACCGTGCGCTCGGCCTCGGCCGAGGGCCGGGTGGTGCTCGTCAACGCGGTCACCACCTGGCAGGCCTACAACCGCTGGGGCGGCCGCAGCCTCTACACCGGCCCCGGCGGATTCGAGAACCGGTCACGCAAGGTCACCTTCGACCGCCCCTACGACGGCTCCGGCGCCCGGCTCTTCCTCGACTTCGAACGGGACGCGATCCGGCTGGCCGAGCAGAGCGGGGTGCCGCTGGCCTACCTGACCAGCCTCGACCTGCGGCCCGGCGCGCTGCGCGGCGCCCGCGCCGTGGTGTCGCTGGGGCACGACGAGTACTGGTCGCCGCAGATGCGGGAGGCCGTCACCCGGGCCCGTGACGCGGGCGCGAACCTCGCCTTCCTCGGGGCCAACGCCGTCTACTGGCGGATCGGGCTGCACGGCAGGATGATCATGTGCGACAAGGAGACCCAGTGCCCGCTCTGGCGGCGCTCGGAGCCGGAGAGCGCGCTGATCGGGCAGATGTACGACTGCTTCCCGGCCGAGGCGGCCTACCGGGTGAGCAGGCCGGGCCACTGGATCTTCGAGGGGACCCGGGGCACGACCTTCCCCGGCCTGGTCGGCGTGGAGACCGACAAGGTGTCGCCCGGCTCACCGGACGACATCGAGGTGCTGGCCGAATCTCCGGTCGACTGCGCCGGCCGGGCCACCGTGAGCCACAGCACCTACTACGTCGCCCCCAGCGGTGCCGGGGTGTTCGCCTCCGGCACGATGCGCTGGGTGTGCGGCCTGAAGGGCGAGGCGTGCGGCCACGGCGTGACGCGGGCGGCCTCCGCGTTCACCCGTCGCGCCACGCTCAACCTGCTGACCAGGTTCGCCAAGGGCCCGGCAGAGGCCCCGGCCCGGGGATGAGCTTGACCTCGACCATGCTTGAGGAAGCACGGTGGTGTCCATGAGCACGCGATCCACGGCGTACGCCGCAGACCTCGAAGCCATCCACCAGGTCGTCGCCACCGTTGAGCACTCCCAGCGGCACAAGGACCCCGACGAGTTCCTCTCCCTCTTCCACCCCGACGCGATCTGGACGACCAGCGGCGGCAGAGTTCTCCTGGGCCTCGACGCGATCTCCGAGTTCACCCGCGCGGTTCTCCCCGCCGCCGACTGGGACGGCAAGGTCACCTACGAGGTGGTCCACGTGTCCTTCATCCGCCCGGACGTGGCGGCGGTGAAGGTACGGCAGGTCTACACGACGTCGGGCGAGGAGGGCGCTCCGCTGTACGTGATGTCCAAACAGGACGGCCGCTGGCTGCTGACCGCCTGCCAGAACACGGGCGTGGTCACCGGCTGAGCCTCACCAGCGGAACGTCCCCTGAGACGTCAAGGAGCCCCCGGCGCCGGCTTACGCCGGTCCGAGGGCTTTCCAGCGGCCTGTCTCTACGGTCGGAAACTAAAGAGGCTTGGTTTCGTACCCGACGCTCATCACGTAGGGATAGCTGCTGGTGCACCGCGCAGAACTGACAGTGCTGGGAGGCACGTTCGGCACTGGCACCCATTTTCCGTAGATGGTGGTCCGCTTGGTGTAGTCGTTGGCGCACGTAAGCTTGACCCGGACGAAGCCGTTACCGGAGGCGCAATAGGCATAACGGCTGTTCTCATAACCCAAGCCGGTCCCGCAGTTGCCCGGCGGGGGCGGGTCCGCGAGCGCGACACCGGTGAGAGCGATGGTCAGTGCGGCCGAGGCCGCGGCGGTCACGCTGAGCATGCGAAGGACGCGCATTGTATACCTCTTTCATGGGGAGGCCGGGGGATCTGCCTCCTCGAGGCAAGATCTTGGCAGTTTGTCCGAGTACTGGCAAGTCTTGCCGAAGAGTCACTCTCTGTAGCGTCGGGCCGAGTCATCGCAATTTCGACACTACGGATATGACGCGCAATCCACTATTTGTCGGGTCATTTTTTCATCGCATCAGAATCACTGTCACAAGCCACCTCCGATGATGGCCTCAAACCCTTGGTCGGCCATTCTTTTAACCGCCGGAAAAAGCGCGTCGGCGTGCCGTCGGGCAACAGCTTGCGCCAAATGCAAGCATCGTACGGTACCGGCCGAAAGGAACCGCGCCATCATGTTCACATCCGAAAAAGGAAGAGCAGCATCGGTCGTACCCTCCCGGCTGAGAAGGCTCCGCCCGCCGCGGAGGTCGGTGATGCTCGTCGCGGGCTCGCTCTCCACGGCCCTCGCCGCGGTCCTGTCCCCGGCGGCCGGCGCGGACCCCGCCGTGAGCCAGGCCACCCGCCCGGTCCCGCGTCCGGCCCCCGAGCCGACTCCCGAGCCGGCCACGGACCTGAACAGGGACCCGGCCCTGAACCCGGCTGCCCGTTCGACCATGAGGCCGCGCCCGTGGCCGGCGTCACGGCCGACCCCGAGCCCGAGCCCGACCCCGACCCCTACGACGACCTCCTCGCCCACGCCGACCGTGACCGTGACCCCGTCCGTGCACGTGAAGCTGGATCTCAAGGACGGCCACGGGCGGTGCCACCCCCGGGTGTTCTACAAGGTCCACGGCCTCTCGCCGACGAACTTCTTCATCCCGCGCACCCGCTTCATCGACGGGCCGGGCGGGACGATGACGGTGCAGGTGACGCGGGAGCACGAGGTGCTCGCCTTCCTGGAGACCGAGTCGGAGCGTCAGCTCTCCGTCACCACCGGGGACGTGGTGCGCAACCTGCGCCTGCTGGGGATCCCGCACCTGGAGGAGCGGCACATGGTCTTCGCCGGCCACGAGTACACGCGGGAGATCACCAAGGGCATGTACGGCAACATGCGGTACCGCGTCTTCGGCTACCGCGTCGGCTGGTCCGCCTGGTCGGTGCTCGGCACCTGCCGTCACCGCCTGATCGAGCGCGGCATAGCGAACGTGCCCGCCCAGGTGGAGGGCTGGCGCTACTGGGAGACCAAGCGCCCGAAGTTCAGGGGCCGCGTCCTTTCCCCCAAGTAGGGGCTCCCGGCCCGGAACGGAGTGCGCGCTCAGCCCGCCAGGTGCACGGCGGTGACCTTGTACTCCGGGCATGAGGTCACGGTGTCGGCCCGGTCGGAGGCAGGGGCGTTGACCCCATCGGCCGAGACGTACTCCGACAGGAACAGCTCGCCGCAGACTACGAGCGGGCAGGCGTCGATCGTCTGGGCGACGAGCGTGCTGTTCGAATCGGTGGCGCACACGTCCCGCTCCGGTGATCCACAGCGCCTGGAGCGCTCCCGAGCGCGCGCGGCGGCGAACATCTCCGGGACGCGCAGTCCGGGCCGCCGGGGTATCGGCGTGCCCCACACCCGCTCCGTCCGCAGCGCGAAAGGCGTCGAACCGGTCTCCAGGCCCCATGTGGCCTCACACGAAAGCGCCGGTCACCATCGGGCAAAGGGCGCGTCCGAGCTGATCAGTGCCGATCCCTCGGCGAGCGGGGCGGGTGCACGATCCGGTCGAGGCGTACGGCGGCGTAGCCGAGGGCGGCCAGCGCGGTGACGATCAACAGGTCGCCCGCGCTCAACGGCTCGGTGCCGAGGAGCTCACGCAGCAGCGGCACGTACAGTCCGGCGAGCTGCAGCACGAACGCGCCGGCGACCGCCAGCAGCAGCATGGGGTTGGCCAGCGTGCCGGGCCTGGTGCGGGAGCCGAGCGCGACGCCGAGCTGGGCGGCGCCGAGGGCGAAGAAGGCCATGCTCTGCCACGGGCGTCCCGTCGCGTGCGCCCAGACGGCGACGCCCAGGGTGACGGCGGTCAGCACGGACGCGATCCTGATCAGGCGCTGCCACAGGCCGGCTCCCAGGATGCTCTGGCCGGCGGGCCGGGGCGGGACGTCCATGGTCCCGGGCACGGCAGGCTCGCCGCCGAGGGCCACGCCCGGCAGCCCGTGGGTCAGCAGGTTGATCCACAGGATCTGGGCGGGCAGCAGGGGGAGCGCCAGCCCGACGAACGGCCCCAGCAGCATCACCGCCAGCTCCGCGGCCCCGCCCGACAGGCCGTAGACCAGGAAGCGGCGGATGTTGGTGTAGACGCGGCGTCCCTCTTCGACGGCCGCGACGACGGTGTCGAGGTCGTCGTCGGCGAGGACGAGATCGGCCGCCTGGCGGGCGACCTCGGTGCCGCGCCTGCCCATGGCCACGCCGATGTCGGCGCGGCGCAGCGCCGGCCCGTCGTTGACGCCGTCGCCGGTCATGGCCAGGGTCTCGCCGCGCTCCTGCAGATCCTGGATGATCTCGAGTTTCTGTTCAGGGGTGGCGCGGGCGTACACCCGGGCTCCGGCCTGATCGCGGAGGCCGGGATCGCGGCAGTCCACGACCGGGTCGCCGGCGGCGATGATGCCCAGGTCGGTGGCGACGGCGCGGGCGGTCCCTGGATGGTCGCCGGTGATGAGGAGCGGCTTGATGCCGGCCCGCTTGCAGCCGGTGATCGCGGCGGAGGCGGCGGGACGTGGCGGATCCTGGAGCGCGACCAGCCCGAGCAGCGACAGCCCGCTCTCGCGCGCCGTGCCGGGCACCTCGTCCAGGTCGGCGGCGGCCACCGCCAGGACGCGGTAGCCGGCGCGCGCGAGCTCCTCGGCCCGGTCGGCGGCGCGGGCCCGCAGCGCCGGATCGTCGGTCAGGACCGAGGCGTCGAGCATCGCCTCGGGCGCTCCCTTGCAGATCGCCCGGCCGCGCCCGCCGGGCAGGTGGTGCACGGTGCTCATCCGCTTGCGTCCGCTGTCGAAGGGCTGCTCGGCGACGCGCGGGAAGCGCTCCTGCAGTTCGACAGGGTCCAGGCCCGCCTTGGCGGCGGCGGCGAGCAGGGCCGCCTCGGTCGGATCGCCGAGCGCCGTCCACTCACCGCCGGGCTCGTCCGGCGGGGACAACCGGGCGTCGTTGCATAGGACGGCCGCGGTCAGCAGGGCGGCGAGGCTCGCCTCGTCGAGGGACTCGTCCCGGACGACCTCGCCGTCGGGCGCGTACCCGGAGCCCGTGAACAGCGCCTCGCCCGTGGGGGTCCACGCGCGCCGGGTGACCATCCGGCCCTCGGTGAGGGTGCCGGTCTTGTCCGTGGCGATCACGGTCACCGAGCCCAGCGTCTCCACGGCGGGCAGCTTGCGGACGAGCGCGTTGCGCCCGGCCATCCGGCGGGCGCCCAGGGCCAGGCTCAGGGTCACGACGGCGGGCAACGACTCCGGAACCGCCGCCACGACCAGGCTGATCGCGGTCACCACCATCAGCTCGACCGGCTGCCCCCGGGCCAGCCCCAGGGCGAGCACCACCGCGGACAGCGCCACCGCGACGCCGGCCAGCAGCCGGCCCACCCCCACCAGGCGGCGCTGCAGCGGCGTCAGGCGCGCTCCCCGGACCATCATGGACGCGATGCGGCCGCTCGCGCTGTCCGCCCCGGTCGCGGTGACCACGGCACGGCCCCGCCCTCTCACCACGACGGTGCCGGAGGAGAGCGGGTCGTCGCCGGCCTTGTCCACCGGGACCGACTCGCCGGTCAGCGACGACTCGTCGACGAGCAGGGCCGCCGCCTCCGTCACCGTGGCGTCGGCCACGACGATGTCGCCTTCGGCCAGCGCCAGCAGGTCTCCCCGGACGACCTCGGCTGCTGGGATCTGCCGCTGGGAACCGTCGCGGATCACCCGGGCCTCCGGGGCCGTCAACTGGGACAGCGCCGTGATGGCCCGGTCGGCCCTGATCTCCTGCGCGACCCCGACGGAGGTGTTCACGACGATCACGAGCAGGATGACGACGGTGTCGGTCCAGTCACCCGCGACGACGGTGAGCACCACCGCGACGAGCAGGACGACGATCAGCGGGTCCCGGAGCTGGGTGGCCACGCGCCGCCACAGCGGAACGGGCGGCTTCTGCGGCAGCACGTTGGCTCCGTCCCGTTCCAGCCGCGCGGCCGCATCGGCGGATGACAGTCCAGAGGATGCGGAACTCACCGGGTCCTCCCCTTCGGGCTGCTGATCGTTCGGGGCCTTCGCACCATCCCTCCCTACCTGGTACGGGGCCGCGGGCCACCCGAACCGGAGGCGAAAGTTCCCTCAGGACGGGGTCAAGGGGCGGCCTTGCGGCGGCGCAGCAGCCAGCGGCGGATCTCGTCGGCGCCCCAGACGAGGAACGGGAACGGGACGACGAAGGCCAGCATGTCCGGGGTCAGGGCGGCGGTGCCCAGCAGTGCCTGGAACGGCGGGGCGTAGATGAGCACGGCGGCCAGGGCCAGTTCGAAGGCGATGCCCCACAGCAGCAGCGGGTTGGAGGTGACGCCGACAGAGCGCAGGGAGGCGTGTTCGGTCCTGGCGGCGAACGCGGTGCCGACCTGGCCGGCGATCAGGCCGAGGAAGGTCATGGTGGTCGCCTGCCGGTAGGCGTGGTGCAGCGGGCTGCCGGGCCCGGTCGGATCGCCCGGGTGCCAGCCGGCTCTGAGCAGCACGTAGAAGAACCCGGCCATGGACAGGACGGCGCAGATCACGCCGAGGAACAGCCAGGCGCGCACCAGCATGGCGGGGCGGATCACGCTTTCGGACCGTTCGCGGGGCGGGCGTCGCATGAGGCCCGGTTCGGCGGGTTCGCGGCCCAGCGCCAGCGCGGGCAGGGTCTCGGTGCCGACGTCGAAGGCCAGCAGCTGCAGCACCGTGAGCGGGAGCGGGATGGCGCCGCCCGCGAGGGCGAACACGAGGAACGGGACGATCTCGGGGGTGGTGTGGGCGAAGATGTAGCAGATGAACTTGCGGATGTTGTCGTAGACCTGCCGGCCTGACCTGATGGCGGCGACGACGGTGGCGAAGTCGTCGTCGGTGAGCACCACTGTGGAGGCTTCCCTGGCCACGTCCGTGCCGGAGCGCCCCATGGCCACGCCGATGTCGGCGCGGCGCAGGGCGGGCGCGTCGTTGACCCCGTCGCCGGTCATCGCCACCACGTGCCCCTCGGCGCGCAGCGCGTCGGCGATCCGCAGTTTGGCCTCGGGCGAGCTGCGGGCGAAGATCAGCTGACGGTGTTCGCGCAGCAGCGCGTCCAGGTCGTGCTCGCTCATGCGGTCGAGCTGCTCGCCGGTGACGACGGCGGGCCGCTCGCCGACGATGCCCACCTGCCGGGCCACCGCCGCCGCGGTCAGCGCGTGGTCGCCGGTGACCACGATGATGCGGATCCCGGCGGCATGGCAGTGCGCGACCGCCTCGGCGACCTCGGGGCGCGGCGGATCCTGCATCGCGACCAGGCCCAGCAGGGTCAGGTCGCGTTCGGCGTCCTCGCGCCGCCGGGGCACGGGCTGACCGGGGTCCAGGCGGCGTACGGCCAGGGCCAGCACGCGCAGGCCCTGGCGGGCGTGGTCGTCCACGACCTGTTCGACGTCGCGGCGCCGGTCGGCGGTGAGAGGCCGGGCCGCGCCCCCCTCCATGATCGCGGCGCACTGAGGGAGGACCGTCTCGGGCGCTCCTTTGGTGTCCACCCAGGTGCCGCCGTCGCGTTCGTCGACGGTCGACATCCGCTTCAGCGCCGGGTCGAAGTGGAACAGGCACAGCCGTCCGGCGGCGCCGGGCTCCCCGAGCCGGTCGGCGGCCCCGAGCATCGCCACCTCGGTGGGGTCGCCGGTCAGGGTTCCCGCGAGGTCCCGGCGGGCGTTGTTGCACGCCGTCATGACGGAGGCCAGCCCCGCGAGCGCCGGGTCGGCGCGCCGCGCGTCCCCGGACACCGGGGCGTCCCCGAGCTCGTAGGTCCCGGCGGCGGTCCAGACGTGGGTGACCCGCATGCGGTTCTCCGTGAGCGTGCCGGTCTTGTCGGTGCAGATGACCCCCGTCGACCCCAGCGTCTCCACCGCGCTCAGCCGTTTGACCACCGCCCCTCGCCGCGCCAGGTCGCGCACGCCCAGCGCCAGCGCCAGGGTGATCACCGGCAGCAGCCCTTCGGGCACGTTGCCCACGAGCAGCCCCACGGCGAACACCACCGCCTCGGACACCGGCAGGTGTGCGCCGAAGGTCGCGATCGGGACGAAGGCCGCCCCGGTGATGAGCGCGATCAGCGCGATCAGTCGCGACACCTTGCGGATCTGCCGGTCGAGCGGGTTCTCCTCCGGCTGGACGCGTTCCGACAGCGCCGCGATCCGCCCCAGCTCGGTGCGCATCCCGGTGGCGAACACGACCGCCCGAGCCTGCCCCTCGGTGCACATCGTCCCGGAGAACGCCAGGTCACGAGCCTGTAGCAGGCTCACGCCGGTGTCCGCCAGGTCAGCGGAGCGAAAGACCGGCATCGACTCGCCGGTCAGCGTCGACAGGTCGACCTCGATGCCGCCCGAGATCAGCCGGGCGTCCGCCGAGATCCGGTCACCCTCCTCGATCATCAGCACGTCGCCCGGCACCAGCTCGGCGGCGGGCACCGCCTGCGGCCGTCCGTCGCGCAGCACCTTCGCCTGGACCGGCAGGAACGCGGCCAGCGCCTCGACGGCCTTCTCGGCCTGCACCTCCTGGGCGAAGGCGAACACCGCGTTGAGGATGATCACCACCATGACCGCCACCGCGATCGGGACGATCCCCGCCACGAAGGCCAGAGCCGCCGCCGCCCACAGCAGCAGCGCCAGCGGATGGGTGAACTGCCGCCCCAGTGCGCGGGGCCAGTGCCGGCCGCCGCGTCGGCGAAGCTCGTTGGGACCGTAGTGGACCAGCCGCCGCGCCGCCTCTCGCGAGGTCAGGCCGGTGCGCGAGCTGCCCAGGTCGCGCAGCAGCGGCTCCAGCCGCTCGGTCGGGTCGGGCTCCGGCCGGCTCATCGAGCGCGTCCCGGCCGGCCCCAGGGCTCGTGACGACCCCTGAGCACCGGTCTCACCAACGGCGACGCAGTCACCAGGCCCCCTCGCGGATTCGCCGGATCGGGACCCACGGCACGATCACCTGGGTCCGGCGCGGACGCGGTCAGCGCCCTCCTGGCGTACCCGGCCGGAGGTCCTCACCCAACCTCCGGCCCGGCCCTGATTACCGGATCTGGCCGCTCAACCTGGGGAAATGCGGGTAGGGGCAGCCGTGAGACGGGCCCGGATCGGGACGGCCGGGCGGGGGAGTGCGGGGGCGTTGTGATGGGACCGTGGGCTCAGATCAAGGAGACGCATTCGGCCGTGGTGATCCTGCTCGGCGACCGGGCGATCAAGGTGCGCAAGCCGGTGGATCTGGGCTTCCTCGACTTCACCACGCGTGAGGCCCGGCAGGCCATCTCCCACGAGGAGGTGAGGCTCAACCGGAGGCTCGCGCCCGACGTCTACGAGGGCGTCGCCGACGTGCTCGGCCCCGACGGGCGGCCCTGCGAGCACCTCGTGGTGATGCGGCGGATGCCGGACGGACGCCGGCTCGCGACGATGATCCGCGCGGGCGAACCGGTGGAGGCGGAGCTGCGCCAGGTCGCCCGGATGGTCGCGAGCCTGCACGGCCGCTCGCGCCGCGGCCCGGAGATCGACCGGCAGGGAGAGGCGCGGGCGCTGCGGGAACGCTGGACGGCGAGCTTCGCCCAGGTCCGTGAGACCTCCGGCGCCGTGTTCGGCCCCGGGGTGATCGAGGAGATCGAACGGCTCGTCGGCCGTTTCCTCGACGGCCGTGAGCGCCTGTTCGCCGCGCGGATCGCCGAGGGCCGCATCGTGGACGGCCACGGGGACCTGCTGGCCGACGACATCTTCTGCCTGGACGACGGGCCGCGGATCATGGACTGCCTGGAGTTCGACGAACGGCTGCGCTTCGTCGACGGCCTGGACGACGCCGCGTTCCTGGCCATGGACCTGGAGCGGCTGGGGGCGCCTCGGCCGGCCGAGCTGTTCCTGCGCTGGTACACCCAGTTCTCCGGTGACCCCGCTCCGGCCTCGCTGTGGCACCACTACGTCGCCTACCGGGCCTTCGTCCGCGCCAAGGTCGCCGGCGTGCGGTATCGGCAGGGAGACCTCGGTACGGTGCGCGACGCCCGCGAGCTGGCCGAGCTGACGCTGCGTCATCTACGGGCCGGTGCGGTGACGCTGGTGCTGGTCGGCGGCACTCCGGGGACCGGCAAGACCACCGTCGCCGCCGCGGTCGCCGACCGGCTGGGCTACACGCTGCTGAGCAGCGACCGCGTACGCAAGGAGCTCGCCGGGATCGGGGCCGAGGTGCCCGCGCCGGCGCCCTTCGGCGAGGGGATCTACAGCCGTGAGTGGACCGAGCGGACCTACCGCGAACTGCTGTCCCGGGCGCGGAGCCTGCTGCTGCGCGGTGAGCCCGTGATCCTCGACGCTTCCTGGAGCGACGCCGGGCACCGGAAGGCGGCCGAAGACCTGGCGGAGCGCACCTCAAGCGACCTGGTGGCGCTGCGCTGTACCGCCCTGCCGCAGCTGGTCGAGGAGCGGCTGGCCGGCCGCCGGGGCGGGATCTCCGACGCCGGTCCGGCGGTCGCCGCCGCCCTCGCGGCGACGGCGGCGCCCTGGCCCGACGCCATCGAGATCGACACCGGCGCGTCCCCGGCGCAGTCGCTCGAACGGGCGCTGCGGGCGATCCACGGGCCGGAGGCGCCGTGGCGCTTCCAGCGTCCCCGCATCGAACCCGGGTGACCGGCGGGCGGAGGCCGTGAGGTGGGTACCTGAAGAGTGCCGGCCGTCACGTTCCGCACACGGGGCGAACACGTCCGGTAAGAGGGCTCCGAGCGGCGTGCTCGGGAACCGGGGGCTGGTGAAGGGGGAGCGATGGCGGAACAGATCCTGGTGGGAGTGGACGGGTCCGTACCGGCCGCCGCGGCGGTCGAGTGGGCGGCCGGGGACGCGCGCCGCCGCGGACGCTCGCTGCACCTCGTGTACGTGGCCGAGCTCTGGCCGCTAAGCCTGGGCGAGGCCGACGTGGAGTACGGCGGCGAAGCGCTGCGGGCCGCCGCGGAGCGGGCGCGGGAGGTGGCGCCGGACGTGGAGGTGACCACCGAGGCCCGGAGAGGCAACGCCATCGAGCAACTGACCATCGGCTCGGCCGCGGCCGACAGCGTGGTGCTGGGCAGCAGAGGACGGGGCGGCTTCACCGGGATGCTGCTCGGCTCGGTCAGCACCGCCGTGGCGGCGCACGCCGCGGGGCCGGTCGTCGTCGTCCGCGGCCCCGCCGAGACCCGGCACGGCCGGGTCGTGGTGGGCTACGACGGGTCGGAGTGGTCGCGGACGGCGATGGAGTACGCCGTCGACCAGGCGCGCGCCCGTCAGGCCGGCGTCCTCGCGGTGTCCGCCTGGCAGGCGCCGATCTCGGAGCCGTACGCCGCCGCCTACAGCGGGGTGCTCGACAGCGCCTTCGACCAGCAGCGGCGCAGGGCCCACGAGGCGGTGGCGCCGTGGCGGGAGGCGAACCCGGACGTCGAGATCACGGACGAGCAGGTGTGTGCGCATCCCGTGGCCGCGCTCAGGGACGCCTCGGCGTCGGCCGATCTGGTCGTGGTGGGCTCGCGCGGGATGGGCGGCTTCTCCGCGGCCGTGCTCGGCTCGGTCAGCCGGGGCGTGCTGCACCATGTCGGCTGCCCTGTCGCCGTGGTCCGGCCCCGGGGGGAGCGGACGCCATGAGGGCGGCCGGCGCGGGCGCTCACCGGGGCGGAAGCGACGCTTCCCGCTCCTGCTTGGTCACCACGTGGGCGTCCGGCCCCGGGAACACCAGGGTCTCGTGTTCGGAGTCCGTCCAGCGCACCACGTAGGGCGGTGACCCGTCCTCGTGGCGCACCTCGGTGATGACGCCGACCCGCCGCGACTCGTGATCGCGGGCGCTCTCGACGACCAGCCGGTCTCCTACCGCTGCCTTCATCGGGTGTTCTCCTCTCGACGGTGCCCGCCGGGCCGGCGGGCGGGTGACGGTTCGCCCGTACTCCCTTCATCGGCTCTGGCGGCCCTCCGGAAACCCCGGGGCGACGGGACGACCCGCCCGCTCGGCGGCCGTCGTGCGGGGCCGGACGCCGCACCCGTCGGCTACCCCCGTACACCGGCCCGTATCGTCCCCGGGCCGCCCACTGCGCGACGAAGGTCCTGGTGGAGCCTGATTTGCGCTGGTGGGTACCCCTGGGGGTATAGTCCGGGGCATGGAGCTGAACGAGAGCATGGTGGGCGACGCGCTGACCCGGCTGAAGCGGGCCCATGGCCAGCTCGCGGGCGTGATCGCGATGATCGAGGCCGGCGAGGACTGCACGAAGGTGCTCACCCAGCTCGCGGCCGTCTCCAAGGCGCTCGACCGGGCCGGATTCAAGATCGTCGCCACCGGGCTGCGCCACTGCCAGGACGCCCGTGACCGCGGCGACGAGCCGCCCATGAGCGTGGCGGAGCTGGAGAAGCTCTTCCTGGCACTCGCCTGACCCCCTGCGGCCACGGGTGCGTGGCCGCCCTTTTTTGACCCGATGATACCCCCCCGGGTATCCAGAGGAGTGGATCATGGACGTCGTCCCCTTCCGCACGCCCGGCCTGGGCGACCAGACCTACCTGCTGACCCACGAGGGCAAGGGCGTCCTCGTCGACCCCCAGCGCGACATCGACCGGTTCCTCGCCGCCGCCGCCGAGCGGGACGTGGAGCTCCGGTTCGTGCTGGAGACCCACCTGCACAACGACTACGTCTCCGGCGCCGAGCAGGCCGCGCTGCGCACCGGCGCCGAGCTGGTGCTGCCCGCCGCCGCCGCGCCCGCCTACCGGCACGTGCCCGCCTACCACCTGGAGGACCTCGACGGCGGCGACGGCCTGACCCTCCGCCCGATCCACACGCCCGGCCACACCCCCGAGCACACCAGCTACCTGGTGCTCCTCGACGGCGAGCCGGCGGCGCTCTTCTCCGGCGGCAGCCTGCTGGTCGCCTCCGCCGGCCGGCCCGACCTGCTCGGCCCCGAGCGGGCCCGGTCCCTGGCCCGCCTCCAGCACGGCTCGCTGCGCCGCCTGGCCGCGCTGCCCCCGGGCGTCGGCCTCTACCCCACGCACGGCGAGGGCTCGTTCTGCACCGCCACCGGCGCCGGCCGGCTGACCTCCTCCATCGGGGCCGAGCGCGCCGGCAACCCGATGCTGGCCATCGACGACCCTGACGAGCTCGCCGACGCGCTGCTGGCCGCCCCCATGCCCATCCCCGCCTTCTACCGGCACATGGGCAGGGCCAACACGCTCGGCGTGCCGCCCATGCCGCCGGTCCGCGTCCCCGAACTCGACGCCGCGCCACAGGACACCCAGGTCGTCGACATCCGCCCGCGCCGCTCCCAGGCCCGCGGCATGCTGCCCGGCTCCATCGGCATCGAGCTGGACGACGACTTCGGCAGCTGGACCGGCTGGCTGCTGCCCTACCAGGAGCCGATCACGCTCGTCGCCGAGCCGGACCAGGACGTCGCCGAGGCCGTCACGCAACTCGCCCAGATCGGTGTCGACACCGTGCGAGGTGTCGTCCGCGACCTCGGCGAGGCCGCCACGCAGACCTACGAACTGCTGACCCTCGACGCCTTCGTCCGGCGGCTCGCCCAGCCGGACGCCCAGGTGCTCGACGTCCGGATGCCCGGTGAGCGGCAGGAGGTCCGGCTGGAGGGCGCGGTCGAGCGCTTCCTGCCCGACCTGGTCACCCAGGGCGTCCCCGCCGAGCTCACCCCCGAGCGGCCCGTGCTCGTCGCGTGCGCCTCCGGCCGCCGCGCGAGCATCGCCGCCGGTCTGCTGGCCCGCGCGGGCCACCGGCCGGTCGTGCTCGCCGACGCGGGAGTCGCCGAAGCCGCCGCCGCGCTCGGCCGGCCGCACGCCGCCTGACCTGCACGTACAGCCAAGCAAGCACCCAAGCAAGCACCCAAGCGAACACCCGAGCAAGACCCAGGAGAAACCCGCATGTCCCGCATCGACGCCGCCTCCGCCCGCTCGCTGATCGCGGCCAACCCCGACGTGCTCGTCGTGGACGTCCGCACCCCGGCCGAGTTCGAGTCCGCGCACATCGACGGCGCCGTCAACCTGCCTCTCGACCAGGTCGACGCCCATCTGCGCCGCATCGTCGCCGACGCCGGCGGGCGCATGCTGCTCATCTGCCAGTCCGGCGCCCGCGCCGAACGCGCGCGGACGGCGCTGGACGCCGCCGGAGTGTCCGACCTCGCGGTCCTGGACGGCGGGATGAACGCCTGGATCGCCTCCGGCGCACCCGTCACCCGCGGCCGGCCGCGCTGGACGCTGGAGCGGCAGGTCCGGCTGGTCGCCGGGAGCGTCGTGCTCGCCTCGGTCGTGCTGAGCCTGTGGATCCCGGCCGCCGTGCTCGTCGCGGCCTTCATCGGCGCCGGCCTGACGTTCGCCGCCCTGACCGACACCTGCGCCATGGGCATGCTCCTGGCCAAGCTGCCCTACAACCGCGCCGGCGGCGCGGACGTCGAGGCGGCCATCGCCCGGATGGCCCGGCGCCCCTCACGGGACGCCGCGTGAGAGGGCCTCTCCTCGTGTCACCCGCATACCCCAGGGGGTGTACATGCTCGCCCTGACCATCGCCGCCGCCGTGGTGATCGGCCTGACCCTCGGCCTGTTCGGGGGCGGCGGGTCCATCCTCACCGTCCCGGTGCTGACCTACCTCGCCGGCGTCCCGGCCAAGCAGGCCATCGCCATCTCCCTGTTCGTCGTGGCCGTCACGAGCGCCGTCAGCGCCGTCGGCCACGCCAGGGCGGGGCGCATCCGCTGGCGCACCGGTCTCGTCTTCGGCGCCGCGGGCATGGCGGGGGCGTACGGGGGCGGGCTGATCGGCCCGCACCTGCCCGAGGCGCTGCTCATGGGTGGCTTCGCGGCCATGATGCTCGCCACCGCCGTCGCCATGATCGGCGACCGCCGCGCCTCCCGCCCCACCTCGGAACCGGGGGAGTCGCGCGTCCCGCGGGTGATCGCCGAAGGCGTCGTCGTCGGCCTGGTGACCGGGCTCGTCGGCGCGGGCGGCGGCTTCCTGGTGGTGCCCGCCCTGGTCCTGCTCGGCGGCCTGCCCATGGGCGCGGCGGTGGCCACCTCGCTGGTCGTCATCGCCATGAAGTCCCTGGCCGGCCTGGCCGGATACCTGCAGAGCACCGCGATCGACTGGTCCCTGGCCCTGCCCGTGACCGCAGCGGCCGTGGTCGGCGGGCTCGCCGGAGGCGCCCTGGCGGGCCGGATCGACGCCGACCGGCTGCGCAAGGCGTTCGGCTGGTTCGTGCTGGCGATGGGCGGCTTCGTCCTCGTCCAGCAGCTGCCGCCGGGGCTGCCCGGCGGCTGGAGCGCGCTGCCCGCCTGCGCCGCCCTGGCGGTCGCCGCGCTCGGGCTCGCGCTGTGGCGCAGGCACCGGGCCGCGTCCTGACCGAGCCCCGTCAACGGGAAAAGCCCGAAAGTTGTACCGCCTGTGGGCCGCAGCTCAACGGCCGGGGGAACTTCCTGCGGCAGGGCCGGAGAACCCGGGAGGCGACAGTGAGCGACGGACATGCTGGTCGGCCGATAGTGGTCGGCTACGACGACTCGCCGGAGAGCGGGCAGGCGCTGGGCTGGGCACTCGACGAGGCGCGGCTGCGAGGGCTGCCCGTGCTCGTCTGCCACGCCCTGCACTGGCCCTACGCCCTCAGAGCCGTCCCGGAGGAGACCGTCGCGCAGATCGAGCGGGTCGCCCTCGGCGTCGTGGAGGACGGGGTCGGCCGGGCCCGGGAGCTGGCTCCCGAGGTCGACGTCCGGCCGCTGCTGGGCAGGGGCACCCCCGCGGCGGTGATCCTGGAGGTCGCGCGCGACGCGGAGCTGGTCGTGCTGGGATTCCGCGGGCAGGGCGGGTTCGAGGGCCTGCGGGTGGGGTCGGCCGCCGTCCAGGTGCCCGCGCACAGTGTCAGACCGGTCGTCGTGGTACGGCCCCTCCTGCCGCCGGACGGCAGGGACGTCCGGATCGTGGCCGGGCTCGACGGCTCACCCGCGAGCCTGGCGGCCTTCGACTTCGCCTTGGAGGAGGCCGCGCTGCGCGGCGGCACCCTGACGGCCCTGTGCTGCTGGGGGGAGCACGGATCCGTCCCGTGGGAGGACCCGCTCCCCTTCGTGAGCTCACGGGCGCTGCGCACCGGGGCGGAGGCCCGCTTCCGCGAGGTCGTCACCCAGCTGGCCGGCAGGCGCCCCGGAGTGCCGGTGGTCACCGAGTTCGTGACCGAACGGGCCCAGCGCGCGCTGATCGACTCCTCCAAGGAGGCGACGCTCCTCGTGCTCGGCAACCGGGGCAACGAGGCACCCGCCTGTCTCCTGCTGGGCCGGGTCCTCCAGACCGCGCTGCTCGAAGCCTGGTGCCCGGTCGCGGTGACCCCGGCCATCTGATGCCCGCCGACGCCGGCCCGGCGCCGCCGGGGGAGTGGGTCAGGCTCCGGATGCCGGCCGCAGGTTCTCGATGCTCCGTACGAGGGCGAGGTTCGCCGCGGTCAGCACGCGCACCTGCTCCTCGAGGATGTCGATCCGCTTCCTCAGCGTCATCAGCTCGACGTCGGCGAGCGGCGCTTCCATGATCATGCGTCCACCGATCATGATCGTTCACCTCCCTGGTGGCTCCATGGTGACTCCGCCGCCGGCGCTCCGGACAGCGGCGAACGGCCTCACCGCGAGGGACCAACGGCCCTGGCCCGCCCCATGACGCCGGATGCCGTCGAAGTACGGGCCGAAGGTCCGCCCCGGCCGGGACCGTGGCCTCTGACCCGCGAGCCGCGCCCGCCGGACGATGAGGACATGAGAATCGGAATCAACGGATTCGGCAGGATCGGCAGAGCCTTCCTGCGCCGTGCGCTCCGCACCGACCTGGAGGTCGTCGCCGTCAACGACCTCGCCGACGCGGCCGCGCTGGCCCACCTGCTCAAGCACGACTCCACGTACGGGCCGCTCGACGTGCCCGTCACCGCCTCACCCGGCCTGATCGAGGTCGACGGGCGCGAGATCTCCGTGACCTCCTGCGCCGACCCGGAGCGGATCGACTGGCGCGCGCACGACGTCGGGCTGGTCATCGACGCCACCGGCCGCTTCCGCACCCGGGACGCGCTGGCGGGCCACCTGAAGGCCGGCGCCCGCAGGGTTCTGCTGTCGGCCCCCGGCAAGGGCCTGGACGCCACCATCGTCCCGGGCGTCAACGACGCCGCCCACGACCCGGCCCGCCACGAGATCGTGTCCCTGGCCTCCTGCACCACCAACTGCGTGGCCCCGATGGTCAAGGTGCTGCACGAGCGCTTCGGCCTGGTCCGGGGCTTCATGACCACCATCCACGCCTACACCGGCGACCAGCGGCTGCTCGACGCCCCGCACAAGGATCCGCGCCGGGCCCGCTCCGCGGCCGTCAACATCGTGCCGACCACCACCGGCGCCGCCCGCATGGTGGGCCAGGTCCTGCCGGAGCTCGCCGGCCGCCTGGACGGCATCGCCATCCGCGTACCGGTCGAGGACGGCTCCATCACCGACCTGTCCGCCCAGCTCGGCCGTCCGGTCACCGCGCAGGAGGTCAACGACGCCTTCGCCGAGGCCGCCGCCGGCGAACTGCGCGGGATCCTGCGGTACAGCACCGACCCGCTCGTCTCCCGCGACATCGTCGGCGACGCCGCCTCGTGCGTGTTCGACTCCGGCCTCACCCAGGCGGGCGGGGACCTGGTCAAGGTCTTCGGCTGGTACGACAACGAATGGGGTTACGCCAACCGGCTGGTCGAGCTGGCCGAACGGATGGGCTGAGCGACATGAGGATCATCCTGCGCTTCGACGAGCGGTCCCTGGCCCGCACGCGCCACGTGCTGCTGAGCGCGGCCCGCGCGCACGGCCTGGACGGGACCCGGCTCGACGACTTCCTGCTGGCGGCCGACGAGTGCGTGGTCAACGCCGTGCGGCACGGGGGCGGAGAAGGCCGGGTGGTCCTGTGGTGCGCGGACGGCGTCCTGATCTGCGAGGTCAGCGACCGGGGGCCGGGCATCCCCGAGCGGGTTCTGGCCGGCACGTCCCTGCCGCCCTCCGTCGAGCCCGGCGGACGGGGGATCTGGTTGATGCGCCGCCTGGCCGACGAGGTCGCGTTCACCACCGGCCCCGGCGGCACCGTCGTGCGGCTGGGCATGCGGGTGTCCCCGCCCGCACGTGAGCTCGCGGCACTCGACGCCCAGCCGGGCGTGACGGCACGTCCGGCCGGTTCAGTACTGGTTGGTCGCGGAGTCCTGGGCGAGCCCCTCGTCGAGCTGCTCCACGGAGACGTTCCTGAGGTTCAAGTGGTCCTTGGCGATCCGGCCGAGTGAGGGCAGCGAGCCGCGGTCGGGCCAGGTGTCCGGCTGCCACAGCGACGAGCGCAGGAACGCCTTCGCGCAGTGGACGTAGAGCTCCTCGACGTCGACGAGGACCGCCAGCCGCGGCCGCCTGCCCCGGACCGTCAGATCGTCGAAGAACGGCGCGTCCGACACGAGCGTGGCCCGGCCGTTGACCCGCAGCGTCTCGTTCATCCCCGGCACCAGGAACAGCAGCCCGACATGGGGGTTGCGCAGCAGGTTGCGGAAGCTGTCGACCCGGTGGTTGCCGGGCCGGTCGGCGAACGCCAGCCGGTGGTCGTCGAGGACCAGCACCGACCCGGCGGGGTCGCCGCGCGGGGAGACGTCGCAGGTGCCGTCGAGGTCGGAGGTGGCCAGCAGCACGAGCGGGGAGTGCGCGATGATCGTGCGCGCGTGCTCGTCGATCCGGGCGATGTCCTTGTCCCAGCTGCCGCGCGCCGGTTCTTTGACGATCTCCCTCAGCTCGGCCTCGGTGGTCACCGTACGTATCTCAGAAGGGGGCACCACCCGACTATAGGGGCCCCCGGCGGCCGCGTCGCGTCCGGATCGAGCCGTCTCCACCTGAGAACGCCCCCCGAG
This sequence comes from Nonomuraea sp. CA-218870, assembly GCF_050936535.1. NCBI lineage: Bacteria > Bacillati > Actinomycetota > Actinomycetes > Streptosporangiales > Streptosporangiaceae > Nonomuraea > Nonomuraea sp. CA-218870. The sequence continues at coordinate 3,841,357 of NZ_JBNJMN010000001.1, forward strand.
GTGGAGCCCGTGGTGAAGATGACCTACGGTGGAGGGACGAGGGGAGTACTTCCCAAGCGTCGATCCCGGTCAGTACGGACCTGTGGCAGGGTCCCCGGGCGGCCGCCCCATGGGCGAAGGAGACCTCGAACGACTCAACGTTCGAGGAGGACGCATGCCTGCCACGACCGTCCAGCGTGCTGTCGCGCTGGAATCGATCGCCTCGCCCCAGCTGTGGGCGGTCACCATAGCGGGGCTGGTCGTCCTGCTGGTGCTGGACTTCATCGTGACGCGCCGCCCGCACGAGGTGCGCATGCGCGAGGCCGTGGGCTGGTCCGTCTTCTATCTCGCCCTTCCGCTGGTGTTCGGGGCCGGCCTCTGGGCGTGGGCGGGGTCCACGGTGGCGGTGGAGTTCTTCACGGGCTACGTCGTGGAGAAGTCGCTGTCGGTGGACAACCTGTTCGTGTTCATGCTGCTGCTGGCCGCCTTCGCGGTCCCGGCGGTGCTGGCGCAGCGCGTCCTGCTCTACGGGATCATCGGGGCGCTCGTGCTGCGGGCCGTCTTCATCGCGCTCGGCGCCGCCGCCCTGCAGAGCGGGACGTGGGCGTTCCTGCTGTTCGGCGCCATCCTCATCGTGACCGCCGTGAAGGTCTTCAGGGACGCGGCGAGCGGCCAGCAGCACGACGTGGACGTCTCCTCCCTCCGCTCCGTCCGGCTGGTGCGCCGGTTCATGCCGGTGACCGACGGCTACCGGGGCTCGCGGCTCATGGTCAAGGAAGCGGGCCGGTACGCGCTGACGCCGCTGGCGCTGGCCATGGTGGCCGTCTTCGCCACCGACATCGTGTTCGCCGTCGACTCGGTGCCGGCCGTCTACGGCGTCACGGAGGACCCGTTCCTCGTCTTCGCCACCAACGCCTTCGCCCTGCTCGGCCTGCGCGCGCTGTACTTCGTGCTGCAGGGCGCCCTGTCCAAGCTCCGCTACCTCAACCACGGGCTTTCGCTCATCCTGGCGTTCATCGGCGTCAAGCTCGTCCTGCACTGGGCGCACGGCATCTGGCCCCAGGTCCCGGAGATCCCGACGCTGCTCTCGCTGGGCGTCATCGTCACGGTCCTGGTCACCGTCACGCTCACCAGCGTCCACGCCAACCACCGCGACCAGCGCAAGGAGCGCGTGGAGGCGCGGCCCGGCGACCGGTGAGCGGGCACCCGCCGGGGCGAACGTCCGGTTTGTCCCCCCAGCGCCGGGGGTAGCCGGGCAACCGTGCCCGTCCCGAGTAAGGACCGTGCGTCGGCGGTGGTCGCCGGGGTGCGGCGGATCGCGGTGCTGCGCGCCAACGCGCTGGGCGACTTCCTGCAGGCGCTGCCCGGCATCGAGGCGATCAGGGACGCCTACCCCGGCGCCACGCTCACGCTGCTCGCCCGCCGCTGGCACGCGGACTTCCTGGCCGGGCGGCCGGGCCCGGTGGACGAGGTGATCGCGCTGCCGCCGATCACCGGCGTGTCCACCTCGGAGGACGGCTGGCACGCGCCGGACGCCCTGCTGGCGCGGCTGCGGGACCCGCGGTTCGACCTGGCGGTGCAGATGCACGGCGGCGGACGCTACTCCAACCCGTTCGTGCTGGCCCTGGGCGCCGGGGTGACGGCCGGCCTGCGGGCATCGGACGCCCCGCCGCTGGACCGGTGGGTCCACTACGGCTTCCACCAGCACGAGACCATCCGCTATCTGGAGGTCGCGGCACTGGTGGGCGGGCACACCGGCCGGATCGAGCCGGCCGTGACAGTGACGGTCCGCGACCGGGCGGAGCTGGGCGAACTGCCGCAAGGACTGGTCGCGATCCACCCGGGGGCCAACGACCCGCGCCGTCAGTGGCCGCCGGAGAGTTTCGCGGCGGTGGCCGACCGGCTGGGCCGCCCCGTGGTGATCACCGGCGGCGAGGCGGAACGCGACCTGGTGGCCCGGGTGGCCGGGGCGATGCGGCGGCCCGCGATCACGGCCGCCGGACGGCTGAGCGTGGGCGGGCTGGCCGCCCTGTACGAGCGGTGCGACCTGGTGGTGGCCAACGACACCGGGCCGCGCCACCTGGCGGCGGCGGTGGGGACGGCGACGGTCGGCGTCTACTGGTGCGGCAACCTGATCAACGCGGGGCCGCTCACCCGGCACCGGCACCGGCCGCTGGTGTCGTGGACGCCCGCCTGCCCCGTCTGCGGCGAGAGCGGGCTCGGCCCGCACCCCGGGCGGTGCCCGCACGAGGTGTCGTGGGTGGCCGACGTCCCGGTGGACGCGGTGCTGGAGGAGGCCGAGGACCTGCTGCGGTGAACGCCGGCGTCAGTGCGCGGCGGCGGCGACCCTGCGGCGGTGCGCGCGGCCGGTGGCGGTGTACCACTGGGCGGCGACGATCATGGCCAGGAGGAGTTCGGCCGCGTCCCCGCCGTAGTACATCAACTGGGAGCCGGCCTGGAGGTCGGCCGGGGCGAAGGAGGTGCCGGGCGGCGGCGTGCCGTACAGCGACTTGGCCAGCACGGCGTGCGCGGCCCCGCCCGCCAGCAGCGCGCCCGCGCGCCAGGGCAGGCTCCACCGGCGGCGCACGGGGTCGAGCTGGCAGACGGCGAAGGCGTACAGCGTGCCGGCGGCCACCACGTGCAGATGGACGGCCGCGTGCAGCCACGCGTGATGGTCGGTGGCCGCCAGCAGCGGCGTGCGGTACAGCAGCCACAGCCCGCCCATGTCCAGCACCACCGCCACCGCCGGAACGACCAGCCAGCCGGCCGGACGGGAGTGCGCCACGGCCAGCACGGCGCGCCGCGCCCGGCCGGGGCGCAGCGCGCGCAGCGTCAGCGTCAGCGGGCGGCCGGCCACGAGCAGCACGGGGGCGAGCATCCCGGCCAGCAGGTGCTGCGCCATGTGCGCGGTGAACGGCTGCGCCGGCATCCGCACGGAGAAGGCGGCGGCCAGCAGCGCGGCGCCCGCGACGAAGCTCGCCTGCCAGGCCCACGGCCAGGCGTCGCCCCGGCGGCGCAGCCGGTGCGCGGCCACCACGTAACCGGCCGCCAGCAGCACGGCCAGGCACAGCGCTGCCGGCGCCATGGCCAGGCCGCCGGCGTGGTGGTCGTGCCCCGGTGTCATCGGCGGGTCTCCGTGCCCGCCAGGCCGCCCGCTTTCATCGGCCGGCCTCCGTACCGGTCCGGCCGCCCGGCCGTCGGCGGGCCCGGACGGCGAGCACCGCCCCCGCCGCGAGCAGCGCCAGCGCGGCGCCGTTCCAGGCCAGGTCGTACAGCAGCAGGTCCGGCACGTAGCGGATCTGGTGCAGCCGGAGCACCTTGTGGTTGACCAGGCCGTCGAACAGCTGGAACCCGCCCGCGCCGAGCAGCAGCCCGGCCCAGGCGTGCGCCGCCGACAGCGTCCCGCGGCGGCGCAGATCGGCCCACAGCACGAACCCCGCGACCAGCCCGAGCAGCTCGGCGGTGTGCAGCAGCCCGTCCGACAGCAGGCCGACGGCCGGGGTGGAACGGTCGAAGAAGTGATGCCAGCCCAGCAGCTGGTGGAAGACGATCTCGTCGACCGCCGCCATCAGCGCCACCCCGATCAGCGCCGCGGCCGCCATCGACCGGCCGCGCTCGATCGGTGATCCTGAAGTGCTCATCATCCTCACGACGCCGCGGAGCGGTACGGCGGGGAGTTGCCCGCCGGCCGGTCCCACTCGCAGGCCCGGGTCTCGGCCAGGAGCAGGTCCACGACGTCGGACAGCTGTTCCCGCCGGGCGAACGCGCGGCGCTGGCGCTCGGCCGAGCTGCCCCTGGCCAGCGCCTCCTCGGCCAACTCGGAGACCAGCTCCCAGTCCGACGTCTCCTCCAGCTGCGGCCGCAGGCCCTGGATCAGGCGCCTGATCACGACGGGCGCGGGGCGCGGCACGCCGCCCACCGGGTCGATCAGCTCGCCCTCCAGGCCGGACCGCGCCGCCTGCCAGGTCGCGGCCCGCACCGCCTCCAGCTGCACCGTGCGCTCGACCCCCTGGCGCAGCGCCTCCAGCTCCCTGGCCACCAGCGCCCGGAACAGCCCCGCGATCAGCACGATGTCGGCCAGCCGCGGGCAGGAGTCGCAGATGCGCAGCTCCACCGTGGGCAGGTGCTGCGACGGCCGGATGTCGAAATAGATCATCCCGGGATCGCTGATCACCTCCGACCGGATCAGCTCCTGGATCATCTGCTCGTACTCGGCGGCGGAGTCGAACTTCGAGATCGGGCCCGCGGTGGGCCAGCGCTGCCAGACCAGCGTGCGGTAGCTGGCGTACCCGGTGTCGGCGCCGTCCCAGAACGGGGAGCTGGCCGACAGCGCCAGCAGGGGAGGCAGCCACGGCGTCAGCCGGTGCGCGACGGCGACGGCCTCGTCCGGGTCGTCGACCTGGGCGTGCACGTGGGTGCCGCAGATCAGCTGCTCGCGGGTGAGCTGCTGGTAGTCGTTGAGCATCTGTTCGTAGCGGGGGTCGGGGGAGACCTTCAGCTCGTCCATGTCGACCAGGAGCGGGCTGCCCGCGGCGCTGATGCCCAGGCCGAGCTCGTCGGCCCGCGTGATCAGCCGCGTGCGCAGCTCCGCCAGGTCGCGCGCGAGGTCCTCCAGTCGCAGGAAGGGCGCGCTGTTGGACTCGACCATGGAACGCTGCAGCTCGTGGGTGAAGCGATCGGGCGGCAGTCCTTCCAGCAACAGCTCGGCGCGCCCGGCCAGGCGGTGGGTGGAGAGGGAGACCACGTGGAACTCCTCCTCGACCCCCACGCGGATCGCTTCACCGTCCATATTCACCAGTACCACCTCCGGCCCGTGGGTTCTTGCGCCCCACCTCTCCCCAGAAATGGGCTCTTCTCACGTGGAACAGGTCACCGGGCCCGCCCGAACCCGGAGGTCAGGGTGCGGGGGGCGCGGAGGGTTTGCCGGTGCGGGGGACGGGCAGCCGCGAGGGATGAAAGCGACATTTAGTAAAAGTCGTACAGGGCCGTTCTCTCGGCGCCCGAGACGACGGGCCAAGGGCCGCACGAGACGCACACCCCTGCTCCTCGCGGGGCTGGCCGCCGCCGGAGGCGCCGCGCTGGTGGCGCGGCTGGCCCGCGAGGCGAAGCCGCAGGAGAGCACCTGGTACGCCGTCACGGTCCGGACCGACACCGCCGAGCTGACCGGCCCGGACCGGCCCGCCGCACTGGCGCTGCTGGCCGAGCGGCACGAGCTCCGCATCACCTCCGCGCCGGGCGGGCGAGGCACCGAGATCGCCGTCCGCGACGCCGACGGCGACACCAGAGAAGAGGTACGCGCGATCAAGCAGGTGCTGGAGACCGGCGAGGCGCTCGTCGTGGAGGGTCAGCCGGAAGGACACCGGACGCTCCTCGGCCGGGCCGGCGGGCCGGCGTTCCGGCAGCTGACGAGAAGGGGGCCGCGGTGAAGGCGCTGTGCTGGACGGGCGTGAACGAGGTCTCGGTCGAGGAGGTCCCCGACCCGGCGATCCTCAACCGGCAGGACGCCGTCATCAAGGTCATCGCCAGCTCGGTGTGCGGCTCCGACCTGCACCTGCTTGACGGCTACGTGCCGACGATGGCCGCCGGGGACGTGCTCGGGCACGAGTTCGTCGGCGAGGTCGTCGAGGTCGGTCCCGACGTGCGCGAGCGCAGGGTGGGCGAGCGGGTCGTGGTCTGCTCCATCATCGGCTGCGGCGGCTGCCACTACTGCCGCCAGGGCCTGTGGTCGCTGTGCGACAACACCAATCCCAACCCGGGGTTCCTGGAGAAGCTCAACGGGCACGCCACCGCCGGGATCTTCGGCTACTCGCACGCGATGGGCGGCTTCGCCGGCAGCCACGCCGAGTACATCCGCGTCCCGTACGCCGACGTCAACGCGTTCCCGGTGCCCGACGGCGTGCCGGACGCCGGCGCCGTGTTCGCCTCGGACGCCGTGCCGACCGGCTGGATGGGAGCCGACCTGGGCGAGGTCGGCCCGGGTGACGTGGTGGCCGTCTGGGGCTGCGGCGGCGTCGGCCAGATGGCGGCCCTGGCGTCGCTGCGCATGGGCGCCGACCGGGTGATCGCCATCGACCGGTTCCCCGAACGCCTGGCCATGGCCGCCGCCGTCGGCGCCGAGACGCTCGACTACGAGCGGGTGGACGTGCTGGACGCGCTCAAGGAGCTGACCGGCGGGCGCGGGCCCGACGTCTGCATCGAGGCGGTCGGCATGGAGAGCCACGGGACCGGCGCCCAGTACGCCTACGACCGCGCCAAGCAGGCCCTGCGCCTGGAGACCGACCGGGGGCTGTCGCTGCGCCAGGCGATCCACGCCTGCCGCAAGGGCGGCACCGTCTCGGTGCTGGGCGTCTTCCTCGGCCTGGTGGACAAGTTCCCGATGGGCGCGGTCATGAACAAGGGGCTGACGCTGCGCGGCGCGCAGCAGCACGGCCACCGCTACATCCCGATGATCCTCGACCTGATGAGCCGGGGCGAGATCGACGCCTCCCCGCTGCTCACCCATCCGCTGAGCCTGGAGGACGGCCCCCGGGGTTACGAGCTGTTCAAGCGGAAGGAGGACGGCTGCGTCCGGGCGGTGTTCCACCCCGGCGGCCGCCCCCGGACCGAAGCGCCCTGAGGGGGCCGGCGGGCCGCGTCCCCTCCTTCGGCCGACGTCCGAGGCGTAGGCTCGGAGCCGTCGGGCGCCGGAAGGATGCGGGATGGCCATCGTCGACCTCTCCGATGTGGACGCGGGCATGATCGAGCTGGTCGGCGGCAAGGCCGCCGGGCTCGGCGAGCTGATCCGGGCGGGCGAGCGCGTGCCCGGCGGCTTCTGCCTGACCGTCGACGCCTACGTCTCGCGCGACCTCCCGGCGGACGAGCTGGCCGCGGCCTACGCCCGGCTCGGCGGCGGGCGCGTGGCCGTCCGGTCGAGCGCCACCGCCGAGGACCTGCCCGACGCCAGCTTCGCCGGCCAGCAGGACACCTATCTCGGTGTCGAGGGCACAGGACCGCTGATGGACGCGGTCCGCGCGTGCTGGGACTCGCTGCACACCGACCGCGCCGTCGCCTACCGCGCCGCGGTGGGCGTCGCCGACGCCGCCATGGCCGTGGTGGTCCAGCGCATGATCGACCCCGTGGTCGCCGGCGTCCTGTTCACCGCCAACCCGGTCACCGGCTGCCGCGCCGAGATGGTCGTCGACGCCGCGCCCGGCCTGGGCACCGCCGTGGTCGAGGGCACCGTCGTCCCCGACCACTACGTCCTCACCCATGACGGGCCCGTACGTCCCGGCGGCGGCTGCCTCAGCCGGGAGCGGCTCACCGAGCTGCGCGAGACGGGGCGGCGGCTGCAGGAGCACTTCGGCGCGCCCCAGGACCTCGAGTGGGCGTTCGACGCCGGCGGCACGCTCTGGCTGCTGCAGTCCCGTCCGGTCACCACCCTGTTCCCGGCCCCGCCCGACACCGGCGACACGCGGCTCTACCTGGAGTTCGGCCACATCCAGGGCATGCTGAGGCCGATGACGCCGATGGGCGTGTCGCTGCTCAAGATGGCCGGCGGCCTGTGGCTCCGGTCCGTCGGCGCGAAGGTGGACCCGCGCGACCCGATGCCCCGGCTGGTCGCCATCGGCGGGCGGCTCTACTTCGACCTGACCGACTTCCTGCGCAGCAGGAGCCTGCGCACGCGGCTGGGGCCCTCGCTGGAGGTGTACGGGCCGCGCGTGCAGGGCGCGGTGGAGCGGATGCTGGACGATCCGAGGTTCGCGCCGCGGCCCGGCCTGCCGTTCCGCCTCGGCAGCGCCGTCGCGATGACGCTGCGCCTGGCCCCGGCCGCGGTCGCGGGCATCATCGGCAGCCTGGCCAGGCCGGCGGCGGCCCGGGCCAGGGCCTGCCGCGCCCTCGACGAGCTCAGCCGCAGGGCCGTGCCGCCGGCCGGGCCGGCCACGTCAGCCCAGCGGCTGCGCTGGGTGATCCAGGACTCCCACCGGGCGGTCATGAGCCCGGACATGCTGGGCCTGGTGTGGCCGCTGATCACCGGGATGATCGTCGGCTCGGCGCCGGCCGGGCTGCTCGCCGGCGTGGCCACGCGGGAGGAGCTGGACGTCGTACTCGGCGGGATGCCGTACAACGTCACCACCGAGATGGACCTGGCGCTCTGGAGGGTCGCCGACCGCGCGCGGGCGCACCGGGAGCTGTTCCTGCGCACCCCGCCGGAGCGGCTCGCCGCGCGGTACCGCGAGGGCGGCCTCCCGGACGTCGGGATGGCGGGCTTCCTCGACAGGTACGGCATGCGCGCGGCCGGGGAGATCGACGTCGGCGTGCCGCGCTGGGAGGAGGACCCTGCCCCGCTGTTCGCCACGATCGCGAACTACCTCCGCCTCGACGACCCCGGGCAGGCGCCCGACCGGCGCTTCCGGCAGGCCGCGGAGAGGGCGGAGCGGATGATCGGCACGCTGGCGCGGCGGGCTCGGCGGGAGAGGCCGGTCCTCGGCCGGCTCGCGGTGTTCCTCATGCGCCGTTCCCGCGAGCTGACCGGGCTGCGCGAGCTCGGGAAGTTCGCCTGGCTGCCGGCGCTGCGGGCGGCCCGGCGGGAGCTGCTGCTGATCGGGGCCGACCTGGCGGCGCGCGGCCTGCTGGAGCGTCCCGGCGACATCATGTTCCTCGACCTGCGCGAGGCCCTGTCGGCGGTGCTCGACGGCGCGGACCACCGCGACCTGGCCGCGGCGCGCCGCGCCGGGCACGAACGCGAGCTGCGCCGGCACACCGTCCCCGGCGCCCTGCTGTCCGACGGGACCGACGTGGAGGCGCTGGCCCCGCGCGAGCCCGCGGGGCCCGGGGTGCTGACCGGCATGGCGGGGGCGGCCGGCCGGGCCACCGGCAGGGCGCGGGTGATCCGCGACCCGGCCGGCGCGCGCGTCGAGCCGGGTGAGATCCTCGTCGCCCCCACCACGGACCCCGGCTGGACCCCGCTGTTCCTGACCACGGCGGGCCTGGTGACCGAGACCGGGTCGCCCGTGGCCCACGGCCCCACTGTCGCCAGGGAGTACGGCATCCCCGCCGTGATCTGCGTCCGCGACGCCACCCGCGAGATCAGGACCGGCCAGCTGATCACCATCGACGGCGCCGCGGGCACCGTGCGGATCGAGCCCGAGAGCTGACGCGTCCCCCGTCTCCCCGCCGGTCGTCGGCCGGGAGCCGCTCGGCTAAGTTGATCTCATGTCCATGCCGGCGATCCCGTCCCCGTCGTGACGGCCCTCGACGAGGCGGCCCTGCTGCGGGCCTGCCGCGCGGGCCAGGCCGTCCGGGCGCCGGGCGGGGAGGAACTCATCGTCGAGGCCGCCCTCGTACGCGAGCTGTGCCGGCGCGACCCGGCGGAGATCGACCCCCGCGGCCTGGTGATCGAGAGGGCCAGGATCACCGGGGCGCTCGACCTGACGGGCATGGCCGTCACCTTCCCGCTGCGGTTCGTGGGGTGCGCGTTCGACGAGCCGCTCGACCTGGACGGCGCCGACCTCCACCTGCTGGCGCTCGACGGCTGCACGATTCCCGGCCTCCTGGCCAACGGCCTGCGGGTGCGCCGCGACCTGGACCTGTCCAGGTCGCGGATCACCGGTGATCTGCGGACCCCCGCCAGCACCTCGTCCACCGCGGCCGTCTGGCTCTGCGAGTCCGAGATCGGCGGGCGGCTGCTCTGCCTGGACACGCTGATCGAGTCGGACGGCCGGGCGATCCAGGCCGACCGCATCGTCGTGGGCGGCACGATCCGGCTGCTGCACCGCTTCGAGGCCCGGGGGGCGTTACGGCTGATCGGCGCGCGGATCGCGGGGTCGCTGGACCTCACCGGGGCCAGCCTCACCCGCCCGCAGCAGGACCTGGCGCTGGACCTGGGGGACGCCGAGATCGGCGGAAGCGTGTTCCTCATCGACGACCAGGCCGGCAGACGGCCGCTGGTCCGCGGCCGCATCGACCTCGGCAACACCCGCATCTCGGGACATGTCCTGATCCGTAATGCCACGATCGACCCCACCGGCCCGGTCACCGGCGTCGCCTACAGCAGCGGCCGGAGCACCGGCACCGCCATCAGCGCCCCCGGCCTCACCGTCGGCGGACCTCTCGGGATCGAGGGCGAGTGCCGGATCAGCGGCGGCGTGGACCTGAGCATGGGATCGTTCAGCACCATCCAGATCAGCCGCGAGAGCACCTTCACCGTCCCCGGCGGACGCGCGCTCGACCTGAGCAACGCCGAGCTGCGGTCGGGGCTGCTCGTCGAGGCGGGCGCGACCGTCGAGGGCACGCTGCGCCTGGCCGGCGCCCACATCCGGGGCGACCTCACGCTGAGAGGCACCCGCTGGAGCCACCCGGAGGGCAGCTCCGCCGTCTCCGCCCAGGGCGCCGTGATCGACGGCATGGTGAACCTGCGCGGGGTGAGGACCACGGGAGGCAGGCTCGGCTTCCGCGCCGCGACGATCGGCGGCGTGGTCAACGCGCGCGACGCCCGGTTACGCAACCCCCGAGGCGAGGCGCTCTCCCTCGAACAGGCGCTCATCCGGGGGCCCATCCTGCTCGGCGCGGGTTTCGTCGCGGACGGCGAGGTCGTGCTCAACCGGTGCGCCGCGGAGGGCCGGCTCGACTGCGACGGCGGCACCTTCACCGCCGGGATCAAGGCCGTGTCGGCCACCACCCGCGAAGGCATGCGCCTGCGCTGGGCCGACGTGCCGCCGCGGGTCGACCTGACCGGCGCGTCCACCACGGTCCTCGCCGACGACGTGACCCGCTGGCCTTCGGACACGGCGATCTCCGGCTTCGTCTACGACCGCTTCGACGACGCCTGGGACTGGCGGCAGCGCCGCGACTGGCTCCGGTCCATGGACTCCTACGACGCGAGCCCGTACGAGCAGGCGGCCCGCGCGTTCCGCCAGCACGGCCGCCCGGTCGAGGCCGAGCACCTGCTCATGGAGCTGCGCCGGCGGGCTCCCCGGCGGGGCTGGATCAAGATCCGCGACGCGGTCTACGGCGTCACCGTCGGCTACGGCTACCGTCCCAGCCGGGTGCTGTGGATGCTCGGCGCCCTGCTCCTGCTCGTCCACGGCATGCTGCTCACCCCGTCGGTCCAGCAGACGATGCGCGCCACCGACCCGCGCGGCAACGTGTACGCGGCGGACGGCCGGCTGGTCACGGTCGAGGCCGCCACCCCGTCACCGGACGGCACCGTCACCGTGTCCGGAAGGGACCCCCGGCCGGGTCCGTGCGGCGACGGCCAGGTGCGCTGCTTCGACCCGCTCTTCTACACCGTCGACACCGTGGTCCCGCTCCTGTCCCTGGGGCAGCGGGCGACGTGGTACCCCGAGGCCCGCACCGGCGGCGGGTCGCTGGTGTCGACGCTGCTCAACGTGGCCGGCCTGCTGGGATGGCTGCTGTCCTCGGTGGTCGTGCTCTCTTTCGCCCGCCTCGCGAGGCCGGCGTGATCAGAACAGCTGTTCGTCCGCTATGGGTCATTTGCGGGCTTTTGGGAGAAGTCCGACTCGGAGATGAGAAGTGGCCACGGACACTGGTCCTGAAGGGAACCCAGGGCCCGGAACCTCGGGCCGCTCCGCGCCGTGACGCGGCTCGTCCGCGGACGGCTTCCAGCACTGCAGGGGGACCATCGTGAAAAGAACGCTTCTCGCGGCGGGCTTGGCACTGACCGCGACCGTGGCGGGCACCACCGGCGCCTTCGCCGTCTCGCCCGCGCCCTCACCCTCGCCCACCCAGAGCCTGGTCGGGCCGGGGTGCTCCGCGATCGAGAACAGCATCTCCGGTCTCGCCGACCAGCCGGTGGGGACGGCACTCGGCCAGGTGCCGGAACTCTCCACGCTGGCGGAGGCGGTGAAGCAGGCCGGCCTGGCGGAGCAGCTCAACTCCGCCGAGGACATCACCGTCTTCGCGCCCACCAACGAGGCGTTCGAAGCGATCCCGCAGGAGACGCGGGACCAGCTCATGAGCGACAAGGAGCAGCTCACCAAGATCCTCCAGTATCACGTGGTCGAGGGGAAGAAGGCTCCCGACCAGCTGACGGAGGGCCCGCTCACCACGCTGCAGGGCGGCGAGCTGACCGTGGAGAAGTCGGGAGAGACCTTCACCGTCAACGGCGCGACCGTGGCCTGCGGCAACGTGCCGACGCGCAACGCCACCGTGTACGTCATCGACCAGGTCCTGACACCCGAGTGACCTGCGGACCCAGGGGGCGCGACCGTCCGGATCGCGCCCCCGTACGGGTCATTCGGCGATCTGGTCGTCCGGCGTGGAGCGGGCGAGGTCGGCGAGTGTGGCCAGCGCCCGCGCCAGGACGTCCGCCGGCGGCGAGGCCAGGCCGAGGCGGACGGCGTTCGGGGCGCGCCGGCGACCCACGGCGAACGCCGCCGCCGGAGTGACCGCGATGCCGTGACGCGCGGCGGCGGCCACGAAGGTGTCGGCCCGCCACGGCGGCGGCAGCTCCCACCAGCAGGAGAAGGAGTGGGGATCGCTGTCCAGGGCGAACTCCCCGAGATGCCGGGCGACGAGCGCCTGCCGCGCGGCGGCCTCCCGCCGTTTGGCGCCGGCCACGGCGCCGACGACGCCCTCGCTCAGCCACCGGGTGGCGGCGTCCAGCGCGAAGCGCATCGGCGTCCAGCCGCCGGAGCGCAGCGCGGTCGAGACGCCCGCGCCGAGCGACGCCGGCACCACGGCGAACCCGAGCGTCAGGCCGGGGGCCAGCCGCTTGGAGAGGCTGTCGACCAGGACCGTCCGCCCCGGGGCCAGAGCGGCGAGGGGCGGCAGGTCGGGGCGGAGGAACGACCAGATCGCGTCCTCGACCGCGTACAGGTCCAGCCGGGTCAGCAGGTCCGCGAGCTCGGCCCGGCGGGTCACCGGCATGGTCCGCGACAGCGGGTTGTGCAGCGTCGGCTGGAGGTAGAGGGCGTCGAGCGGGGTCTTGCGCACGGCGGCCTCCACGGCCTCCGGGACCAGCCCGGCCGCGTCCACGGCCAGAGGCACGAGCGTGACCCCGAGCCGGCCCGCGATCGCCCTGACGACGGGATAGGTGAGCTCCTCCACGCCGACCCTCGCACCGGGCGCGGCCAGCGCGGCCATCGCCGCCGCGATCGCCTGCCGGCCGTTGCCCGCGAACAGCACCCGCTCCGGGTCCGGCCGCCAGTCGCCGTGGGCGAGCAGCTCGGCGACGCGACCGCGAGCCGGGGCCGTCCCGGCCGCGCCCACCGGCCCCAGGGACGACGCGAGCACGTCGGGACGCAGCAGCGGGGCGAGGCTCTCCGCCAGCAGACCCGTCTGCTCGGGCACGGAGGCGAAGTTGAGCTCCAGGTCGACCCGGCTGCCGGCCGGTTCGGCGAGCGCGGGGTCGAGGGAGGGAGCGGCGGCCCTGACGAACGTGCCGCGCCCCACCTCGCCGACCGTCAGCCCGCGACGGACCAGCTCCTTGTAGACGCGGGCGGCGGTGGAGGCGGCGATGGCGCGCCGGCGCGCGAAGTCCCGCTGCGTCGGCAGGCGGTCACCCGGCCGCAGCCTCCCGGCCGCGATCTCCGCCGCCACCTCGTCGGCCACCCGCCGGTAGTCGTCCATGCCGCGCCTCCCTCGTACTCGACGAAGTCAAACACAGGATTGCTCCGAGTGCAATTGAAGATATTGCACCGAGCTGACTAGCACGAATACCGTCACTTCATCGAAGGAGCGACGGGGGTTTCGATGATCGAAGAGAGTGCGGTCCTGGGCGTGGCCGCGATCGCGCTGGGCATGGTCCTGTCACCGGGCCCGAACATGATGTACCTGGTGTCGCGGAGCATCAGCCAGGGCCGCCGGGCCGGGATCATCTCCCTGGCCGGAGTCGCGGCCGGCTTCCTCGTCTACCTGGTGGGCGCCAACCTGGGCCTGGCCGTGCTGTTCGCGGCCGTGCCCGAACTTCTCACCGCGATCCGGATCGCCGGCGCGCTCTACCTGCTCTGGCTCGCCTGGAAGACCGTCAAACCCGGCGGCGCGTCGGTCTTCGCCGTCCAGGACGTGCCCGCCGACCCCCCGCGCCGCCTGTTCGCCATGGGGCTGATGACCAACCTGCTCAACCCCAAGATCGCCATCCTGTACGTCTCGGTCATCCCGCAGTTCGTCGACCTCGGCCGCGGCGACGTGCTGCTCCAGGGGATCCTCCTCGGCGGCTGCCAGATCGCGGTGGCGGTCTCGGTCAACCTGGCGATCGTGCTGGCCGCCGGGGCCGTCGCGGGCTTCCTCGCCCGCCGCCCGGCCTGGCTGCGGACCCAGCGGATCACCATGGGCGGCCTGCTCGGAGCGCTGGCCGTCATGCTCGCCCTCGGCTCGACCGGGAGCGCCGTCGTCTGACTCCGGCTCAGCCGGCGCGCAGGATCCGCAGCCGCCCGGGATCCGCCGGGTCCCGGTCGACCACCTGGACGGGAGCCCAGGCCCACTGCCACACGCCGATGCCCGGCTCGCGGGAGAACCGGATCGGCCCGCGCGTGCCCTCGACCTCGACGCGCCGCCAGCCCTCCGCGATGCCCACCCGGTCCACGCCGTGGGAACGCAGCATCTCGGCGAGAACGGCGACCGTGTCGTACCCCTCGAAGGCGACGAAGGACGGCGCCGCGCTCAGCCGCTCACGCAGGGCCGTCTCGACCCGCGCCCCGAGCGGCCCGGGACGGCCGGGCAGGTAGCGCAGGAACGGGATCGCGGCGCCGTCCCCGCCCAGCGAGGTCGCCCACGAGGGGAACTCCGGCTGCCCGGCCGGCGCGCCGATCATGATCCCGGAGAGGCGCGCGTCGCGGCGGACGGCCCTGACGAGCGGCACCGCCGGTTCCGGATGGCCGGCCAGCAGAAGGAGAGCCGTCGCGTGGCCGCCGGCCAGTTGGTCGCACACGGCCGCGGGGCTGAGCGCGCGCAGGTCCAGCTCGGTGACGGAGCCGCCGCGGGGAACGAGGTGGTCCCGCAGGACGCGGGTGCCGGACGACCAGTAGACGCTCGGCTCGGCCGCCACGGCGATCCGGCCGTGGCCCGCGCCGAGGAGGAAGTCCGCGTAGATCCGCCAGCCGTGGGACTGCGCCGGCGCGATCCGCGCCACCCACCGCGTCGGCTGGTCCGTGAGCGTGTCGAGCACCGCCGACGAGCAGAGGAACGGCAGGCCGAGCGCGTCGGCCCTGGCGGCGACCGCGCGGGCCACGACACTGTGGTACTCCCCGGCCAGGGCCGCCACGCCCAGGCCCGCCAGTTCGTCGACGGCCGCCGCGGCCTTCACCGGATCGGCGGCGGTGTCCCTGACGACGAGGTCGAGCGGTCTTCCGCCGATCCCGCCGGCGTCGTTGACCTCGCGGGCGGCCAGGTCGAGCCCGGCGAGCAGGTGCCGGCCCGCCTCGGTCCAGCCTGGCCGGGTGAGCGGCACGAGGACGCCGATCCGGACGGCTCCTGACGGCGTGTGCATGCCCTGGCGTCTCCCGTACGATCCGATGGCGAATGGCCCGGATCGCACAGTATCGCCCGTGACCGGGCACGGCGGCCACGGCGGCGTGGCCGGGTCGCCGGAGGGTCCGGCGACCCGGCGTCACGCGGCAGGGTCGTCAGCAGAGGTCCGCGCCGTCGAAGGTGCGCGGTCCCCGCCCCACCTTCGAGGAGATGGTCCTGCCCCGGTCGACGGTGCGGCAGGAGCCGTCGGTGCCGCGCGCCCACTTGATCTTCAGCCGGAGCCTGCGGCCGCAGTCGTTGCGGGCGTAGCCGGTCTTGGTGACGGTGCCCTTGGTCTGCCAGACGGCCACGCACGAGGGCGCGTTGCCCGCCGGAACGGCGGCCACGGCGGGGCCGGCGGCGGTGAGGATGCCGCCGGCGGCGGCGCAGGCGAGAAGAGTGCTCGTGAGACGGCGCACAGGGTCCCTTTCGGCCGGAGGACTGGAACCCTTCGATTTGTAGCCGAACCGTTACGGAGAGTCAACGAGCCGAGCGCCGGTGATCGGGTTCGCCAGGTCGCCGACCAGCTGGAGCGCGGCCGACGGGTCGGCCAGGTCGACCATCTGCCGGTTGTTCCGCAGCTGCAGCCGGTTGAGGCAGGACAGCGGGAACGTCTCGGCGAACAGGTCGTAGCGCTCGAACCTGCCGGCCAGGTGCGGGACGGACGCCTGGTAGTCGGCGGCGCACTCGGCCACCGTCCGCCAGAAGGTCTCCTCGTCGAGCACGCCGTCGGCCGCCAGGACGTCGCACAGGAAGCGGAAGAAGCAGTCGAAGACGTCGGTGAAGATCGACAGCAGCTTCATGTGCTCCGGGATCTCCGCGCGGACGCGGTCCACGCCCGGCGGGAGCGGCGCGTCGGGGTCCATCACCACGATCTCCTCGGCGATGTCCTTGAAGATCACCCGTTCCACCGTGCCGCCGTCGAGGACCAGGATGACGTTCTCGCCGTGCGGCATGAACGCCAGGTCGTAGGCGTAGAAGCTGTGCAGCAGCGGGGTGAGGTAGGCGTCGAGGTAGCGCCGCAGCCACACCTCGGGCGCCAGGCCCGACCGCTCGGCCAGCGCGCCCGCGAAGGACCGGCCCTCGTCGTCGACGTGCAGGAGCGAGGCCATGGTGGCCGTCCGCCGCCCCGGCTCCAGGCCGGGCACCGGGCTCTCCCGCCACAGCGCCGCGAGCATCTTGCGGTACGGCGAGTACCTGTCGGTGGCGGCCTCGTACTGCCGGTGCCGGTAGCCGACGGCGGCCCGCTCGCGCAGGATCGTCAGGCGGGTCGCGCGCAGGACCTCGTCCCCGGCGACGAGGCCGGCGAGCCAGTCGTTGATCGCCGGCGTGGCCTCCATGTACGCGGCCGACAGGCCCCGCATGAAGCCCATGTTCAGCACGGACAGCGCGGTCTTCACGTAGTGCCTGGAGGGGACGGTGGTATTGAAGAAGGTGCGGATCGACTGCTGGGCGAGGTACTCGTCGTCGCCGGGGCCGAGGCAGACCAGGCGCCGCTCGGCGAGCTCGGCGGCGAAGGTGACCGACAGCTTGTTCCACCACTGCCAGGGGTGGACCGGGATGAGCAGATGGTCGGCCAGGTCCAGCCCCAGCTCGGCCAGCGTGCCGGCGAAGCGGCCGAGCAGCTCCTCGCCCAGCTCGCCGCGCATGAGGCTGTCGTGGTCGAGGTCGGCCGAGCAGGTGAAGGTGGCGTGGTCGCGGTGCGCGGCCAGCCAGATGAGCCGCACCGGGCGCGCGGCCTCGGGCGCGTACGCGTGATAGTCGTGCACCCCGTAGCCGATCCGGCCATTGCCGGCCACGAAGCACGGGTGGCCCTCGGTCATGCCGGTCTCGATCTCCTGGAAGGACGCCTTGGCCAGCTCGGCGGCGCCGATCCGCGGCTTGGTGAGCTTGTAGGCGGCGCTGGACAGGGTGGAGCCGATCTCCTCCAGGTAGACGGGGAGGACCTGGTCGCTCAGGCCGAGCGTGCGGCGCAGCTCGACGCAGAACGCGATCGCGTCCAGCGGCAGCTCGGTTTCCCCGTCGGGGGACACCCGGTGCCGGGTGATGCTGCCGGCCTCTATGCGCCAGTGGTCGAGCGGCAGGAGGGTGGCGGTGAAGCGGTACTCGACCGTGCCGTCGTCGCCGCGGACGGCGTACCGGCCGTCCCCGAGCGGCTCCGGCGTGAGCAGCCGCTCGTGGGCGAACTCGGACAGCGCCTTGCGGACCAGATGGCGGTTGGCGCGGGCCCAGTTCTCGGGCGTCAGGTGGGCGACTGCCTCACGGGGGTTCACGCGGTCACTCCTCGGGCTGCTCGGGTCGCGGAACGGAACCGGTCACGGGTGCAGACGCTGAGCAGCGCCTCCTTCTCCGGCTTGGTGACGGGGCCGACGACCTCGAAGCCGACGGCCGCGTTGAGCGCGTGCACCGCCCTGTTGCGGACGTCGGGCTCGACCACGACGCGCCGCGTGGCCGGGTCGCTGAAGAGCAGCTCCATGACGGTGGTGATCACGGCCAGGGTGAAGCCGTGGACCGGGGTGTCCGTGGGCGCGCACAGGAAGTGCATGCCGACGTCGCCCTCCTCGGCGTCGTACAGGCCGGCCAGCTCGACGTGGGCGGGGTCGTACCGTTCGGCCAGGAAGGCGGGCCGGCCGTCGGCCAGCCCGAGGAAGGCGTCGTGGTGCGGGTCCGCCTCGATCCGGCGGTACTCGGCGACGACCCGCGCCAGGTCGGCGTCCTGCATCATCCAGAACGCCGCCTTCGGGTGCGTCACCCAGCCGTGCAGCAGCTCGGCGTCGGTGCCGAGGTCGAGCGGGCGCACCGCCAGCTCCCCGATCCGCTCGTCCGTGCGGGTGAAGACGATCTCACTCATGCGATGACGCCTTCCGGCGCGCCGAACTCCTGGAAGGCGACGGCCTTCTCGATCGGGTAGTACTCGCGGCCGAGCAGCTCGCGGATGATCCACGAGTTGCGGTACGGGCCCATGCCGAGGTCGGGCGAGGTGACGCTGTGGGCGTGGGTGGCGCCGTTCTGCAGGAAGACGCCGCGGCCGGTGACGTCGATGCTGTAGTTCCTGGCCACGTCGAAGCGGCCGTGGGCGTCCCAGCGGATGCGGTCGCGTACGGGCTCCAGGAAGGCGGGCGCCCGGTACCTGTAGCCGGTGGCCAGGATCAGGCCGTGGGTGCGCAGCGCGAAGTCGCGCCCCTGCTCGGCGTGCCGCAGCCCGAGCGTGTACTCGCCCCGGCCCTCGTCGTAGGAGGCGCTGGTCAGTGTGGTGTTCGTGAGCAGCCGGGTGGGGATCGGGCCGGCGACGGTCTTCTGGTAGAGCAGGTCGAAGATGGCGTTGATCAGCTCGGCGTCGATGCCCTTGAACAGCCCCTTCTGCTCCTCCTCCAGCCGGTAGCGGGTGTCCTCGGGCAGCGCGTGGAAGTAGTCCACGTACTCGGGAGAGGTCATCTCCAGCGTCAGCTTGGTGTACTCCAGCGGGAAGAACCTCGGCGACCTGGTCACCCAGGTGAGCCGGTAGCCCCGGGCGTCGATGTCGCCCAGCAGGTCGTGGTAGATCTCGGCCGCGCTCTGGCCGCTGCCCACGAGGGTGATGCTCTCCTTGTCCTGCAGCGCGGCCCTGGCCCCGAGATAGTCCGCGTTGTGGATGAAGTCGCCGCCGAGACCCCGGCAGGCGTCCGGGACGTACGGCGGGGTGCCGGTGCCGAGGACGAGGTGGCGGGCCCGGTGCTCGGCCGTCTCCCCGGTGCCCGTCCTGACCGCGCGGACCGTGTAGAGCCCGTCGGCCTCGTCGTACTCGACGGAGGTCACCTCGTGGCCGAAGCGGACCCCGGGCAGCCGGGCGGCGGCCCAGCGGCAGTACGCGTCGTACTCGCTGCGCAGCTGGTAGAAGATCTCGCGGATGTAGAACGGGTAGAGCCGCCCCGACTCCTTCAGGTAGTTGAGGAAGGACCAGCGCGAGGTGGGGTCGGCCAGCGTGACGAGGTCGGCGATGAACGGCGTCTGCAAGGTGGCGGAGCCGAGCAGCATCCCCGGATGCCAGTCGAAGTCCGGCTTGCGCTCCAGGAACAGGCCGTCGAGCTCCTCGATCGGCTCGGTCAGGCAGGCCAGACCCAGGTTGTACGGTCCGAGCCCGATCGCGATGAAGTCGTGCGTGGACATACGGTTCCTCCGGTGAAGAGTCAGGCCTGGCCGCAGGTCTCGAGTGAGGCGTGGCCGGTCACGTACCGGCTCGCGTGCCCGGCGATGAGCTCGACGACGTGCGCGATGTCGTCCAGCGTCGTCTCCGGGTTGAGCAGGGTGAACTTCAGGTAGTGCCGGCCGTCGACCTTGGTGCCGGCGACGACGGCCGCGCCCGAGGCGGCCAGCGCCTCGCGGGCGTACAGGTTGGCCTCGTCGGCCAGCTCGCGGCCGGGCCCCCGCGGAGGCAGGTAGCGGAAGACGACGGTGCTGAGCTGCGACTTGGCGACGACCTCGAAGCGCGCGTCGGCGGCCAGCAGGTCCCAGGCGCGGGAGGTGCGGTCCACCACCTCGTCGAACAGCTCGCCGATCGCGTCCGGGCCCATGACGCGCAGCGTCAGCCACAGCTTGAGCGCGTCGAAGCGGCGGGTGGTCTGGATGCTCTTGTCGACCTGGTTGGGGAGGCGCCGCCCGGCCGTGCCGGCGGGGTTGAGGTAGTCGGCGTGGTAAGTCGCGTGCCGCAGCACGGCGCCGTCGCGCACCAGCAGGGCGCTCGAACTGACGGGCTGGAAGAAGGACTTGTGGAAGTCCACGGTCACCGAGTCGGCGCGCTCGATGCCGTCGAGCAGGTGCCGCCGGGTGCGCGAGACCAGCAGGCCGCAGCCGTAGGCGGCGTCCACGTGCAGCCACGTCCCGGCCCGCGCGCACAGGTCGGCGATCTCGGGCAGCGGGTCGATGGTGCCGAAGTCGGTGGTGCCGGCCGTGGCGACGACGGCCATCACGACCAGGCCCTCCCGGTGGCAGCGGGCCAGCTCGCGGGCCAGGGCCGCGGGCCGCATGCGGCGGTCGGCGCCGGTCTCCGCGGTGATGACGGCGTCGGGGCCGAGGCCGAGGAGCTTGGCCGCTTTCTGGACGCTGAAGTGGCCGGCCTCGGAGGCGATGACGCGCAGCCGGGGCAGCAGGTCGTGCCTGGTCCGAGAGGAGCACCCGAAGGCCTCCTCGCGGGCGAGCAGCAGGGCCTGGAGGTTGGACTGGGTGCCGCCGCTGGTGAAGACGCCGTCCGCCTGGGGGCCGAACCCTGCCCGTCCGGCCGTCCAGTCGATGAGGCGGCGTTCGATCAGCGTGCCGCCGGCGCTCTGGTCCCAGGTGTCGAGCGAGGAGTTGACGGCCGTGAGGACGGCCTCGCCGAGCAGGGCCGGGATGACGACGGGGCAGTTGAGGTGGGCCAGGTAGCGGGGGTGGTGGAAGTAGACCGCGTCGCGCAGGTAGACGTCCTCCAGCTCGTCGAGGGCGTCGGCGGGGTCGTGCAGGGGGTGTTCCAGGTCGATCGCGGAGATCTCCGGGGCGAGCAGCGAGGGCGAGATCCCGCTGAAGGGCCGGTCGGCGCGGGCGATCCGGGCGGCGACCCGGTCGATCCCGGCGGCCAGCGCCTGCCGGTAGCGGTCCATGGTCGCGTTGTTGAACAGGTGGCGCCTGGCGTCCGCCGGTCCGGCCGCGACGGCGGCCGGCGGGACATCGATGGCGTGTCCCCGAAAAGTCATGGTCAGTCCTCAACGGTCGTTGGAGTTAGGTTAGGCTAACCTAACTTAGAGCTGATCATGGCTCCCCAGTGGCCCTCGCCTCAAGGCTCGGGAGGGGGTTTTGCATACAAGGGGAACTTCTGCACCGCAGGCACTTAGGTTAACCTCACCTAAGTGGCGGGGGTGGATCGTTATTTAGGTTAGCTTTACCTTACTTAGCGAGGTATCCGTGGGCATCCAGATCTTCCGGGACTCCTGGGGCATCCCGCACCTGCGCGCGGGCGACGCCCTGGAGCTCGCCCACGCCCAGGGCCGCACCACCGCCCTCGACCGGGCCTGGCAGATCGAGGTCGAACGGCACCGCTCGACCGGCGCCACCGCCGCCTTCCTCGGCCCCGCCGCTGTCGGCTGGGACCGCTTCGCCCGGCAGGTCCGCCTCGACGACACCGCCCGCCGCTGCTACCACGCCCTCGACGACGACACCGCCGCCTGGGTGCGGAACTACGCCGACGGGGTCAACGCCGGGCTCGGCGCAGGGGCGCGCCGGGCGCCGGAGTTCGCCGCCACCGGACTGGCTCCCGGCCGATGGGAGCCGTGGACCCCGCTGGCCGTGTGGCTGTCGCACCACATCCTGTTCGCCGGGTTCCCCGCCAAACTGTGGCGTGAGGCCGTCGCCCGGCGGCTCGGCGCCGGCGCGATCGGGCTCTTCGCGGCCGACGGCCTCGGCGCCGGCGGCAGCAACGGCTGGCTCGTGCCCGGCGACCGCACCGCCACCGGGGCCGCCCTGCTCGCCGGCGACCCGCACCGGTTCATCGAGGAACCGGGCGTCTACCAGCAGATCCACCTGTCCTGCCCGGAGTACGACGTCGTAGGACTGGCCGTGCCCGGCGTCCCCGGCATCGCCCACTTCGGGCACACCGGCGCCGTCGCCTGGGCGATCACCAACGCCATGGCCGACTACCAGGACCTCTACGGCGAACGGCTCCGCCGCCGGGGTGAGACGGTCGAGGCGTACGGGCCGGACGGCTGGGAACCGGCCTCGGCCCACCTGGAGAGCGTCCAGGTGGCGGGCGCGGACCCGGTCGAGGTCGAGGTGATCGAGACCGCCCGCGGGCCCGTCATCCTCACCGGCGACTCCGCCTGGGCCGCCCCCTCCGGCGGTTTCGCGCCGGGGGAGCCGGCGGTCAGCCTGCGGTACCCGCCCCGCGTACGGGCCGGGCTGGGGTTCGAGGCGCTGCCCGCGCTGCTGCGGGCCAGGACCGTGGACGACGTGGACCGGGCGTTCGACCGCTGGGCCGAGCCCGTCAACGTCGTGCTGGCCGCCGACACGGCCGGCGGGCTGCTGCACCGCGTGGCGGGAGCGGTCCCGATCCGTCACCCGGCGAACGGCACGCGCGTCGTCCCGGCCTGGGAGCGGGAGCACGAGTGGCGGGGATGGCACGACCCGATGCCCCGCGCGCCGGTCCGCGGCCTCGCCGTGACGGCGAACGAGCGGGGCCTGTCGGAGCCCCTGGGCGTCGAGTTCGCCCCGCCGCACCGGGCCGACCGGATCCGCGAGCTGCTGGAGACCGCCCCCGCGTCCCGGGCCTGTTCGGCCGGGGACCTGGCGGCCGTCCACACCGACACCTTCCTGGCCTCCGCCGCACCCCTGCTGACGCTGCTGGCCAAGCTCGACGGCCTCACCCCCGAGGCCGCGCGCCTGCGCGACCGGCTGCTCGGCTGGGACCGGCGCATGGACGACACCAGCACCGGCGCCGCGGCCTACGCGGCGGTGCGTGCGGCCGTGGCCCGCCGGCTGGCGGCCCACCCGGCGCTGGCGGTGCTGGCCGAGCCCGCGCCGTGCCCAGAGCTCTTCAGGCCGTGGCTCGCCCTGCTGCCGAGAGTGGCGTACGCGATGGAGACCCTGCTGACCACCGACCGGCTGCCCGGCCTGGACCAGGCCGAGCTGGTACGGCAGGCCGTCGAGGAGGTGGCGGCGGCCGGAGGGACGCCGGTGGCGTGGGGCGAGACGCACCGGCTCGCGGCCTGGCGGGCGCTGCCGGTGGACGGCGAGGGGCCGGGGGCGGGCGGCGACCACGACTGCGTGCTGGCCACCTCCAGCGTCCCTGGCGTCACCGACCACTTCGCGCGCGGGCCGGCCGCACGCTACGTGTGGGACCTGGCCAGGCGCGACGACAGCCTGTGGGTGGTCCCGTTCGGCGCCTGCGGCGTGCCCGGCGACGCCCACAGCCGCGACCAGCTGCCGCTGTGGCTGCGCGGAGAGCTCGTGCCCGTGATCACCGACTGGAACCGACTCACCGAGGAGCGGCATGTCCACTGAGATCCCCACGCCCCCCGCGCGCCGTGAAGCGGTGCACGAGCAGGTCATCGACGGCTTCGGCGCCGTCCGGGTCGTCCCGCTGGACCCGGCGGCCGACCTCGACGTGATCTACCCCTGGGTCACCCAGGAGCGGGCCAGGTTCTGGGGCATGCTCGGCGCCACCCGCGAGCGGGTGCTGGAGCTGTACGCGTTCGTTGACACCCTCGACAGCCACCACGCCTTCCTGCTGTACCGGCAGGACCGGCCGGTGGCGCTCTTCCAGAGCTACGACCCGGAATCCGACCCGGTCGGCGAGTGCTACCAGGTGCGGCCCGGCGACCACGGCCTCCACCTCCTGATCGGCCCGGTCGCCGGTGAGCCGGAGCCCGGCTTCACCGGCGCCCTGCTGACCGTGTTCCTCACGTACCTGCTCGCCGACCCGAGCCGTAAGCGGATCGTGGCCGAACCCGACGCGCGCAACGACAAGGCGATCGCCCGCCTGGTGCGCGCCGGCTTCGAGCCCGGCCCCGAGATCGACCTGCCCGGGAAGCGGGCCCGCCTGGTCTTCCTCAGCAGAGAGACGTTCGAACAACGCCTTCGGTGACCCGGCCGGCGTGATCACCGCCGTCGCGCACTCCCGACCGGGTACGGACCCGGCCGAACCGGTACGTTACCTCTTCAGGGTGGAGACGATCGATGATCGGTCGTGGACGCCCTGGTGAGGGTAGGAGCTGCGGCAAGGAGGGAGTGCCGTGATGCGGGTGCCGGAGGACGCCATGGAGTCGTCGCCGGGCGCGGGGGAGCGCTGGTGGGACCGGTGCGACGCGGGCGTGTACCTCGTGGACGCCCAGGGGCGCATCGTCGTGGTCAACGCCCAGGCCGAGCGGATGCTCCGCCGGTCGGCCGGCAGCCTGCTGGGCCGGGACGCCCATGACCTGCTGCACCGGGGCGACAGCGGCGAGCGCCTGCCGCGGAGCCGGTGCGTGATGCGCCAGCCCCTCCTCACCGGCGGCACCGCGCAGGGCGAGCGCGAGTGGCTGGAGCGCGGCGACGGTTCGCTGCTGCGGGTGTCCTGGCTGGTGACCACCTGCCGGGTCGGCGGGGACCCGGACGGCGCGCTGATCCTCTTCCACGAGGTCGGCTCCCCGGTGCGTGAGGAGGAAGGCGTGCGGATCGCGACGGGCTCGCTGTCGGAGCTCGACAGGCTGGCCCTGCTCGCGGAGACGACCACGACGCTCACCTCCAGCCTGGACGCCGGCGAGACGCTCCGTCAGCTCGTGCGCCTGGTGGTGCCCCTGCTGGGGGACTGGGCGGTGATCGACCTGCTCACCGAGGAGGGCGGGGTGTCGCGCGCCGCGGTGGTGTGCTACGAGAACGGCGACTGGACGCACCGGGAGGACCTGGAGGGCCCGATGCCGCCGGTGCCGCGTGGGTCCTCGATGCCGCTGTCGCGGGCGCTGCGCGGTGTCACGGCCGCGCTCGCCGGCCCCGAGAACTACCAGGGTCCTCCGGACGCGGACATCGCGCTGATCCAGCGGGAGCTGTTCCGGGTGACGGGCATGCACTCGGCGTGCATCGCGCCGATCCGCGGGGTGCGTGAGGCGGTCGGGGCCATGACCCTGGGCCGCTCGGCGCGGCCGGAGCCGTTCACCACCGCTGACCTGCTGCTGGTCGAGGACATCGCCCGCCGGGCCGGGCTGGCGCTGGACAACGCCCGTCTGTACGAGCGGCAGCGGCGGGTGGCGGAGACCATGCAGCGCCATCTGCTGCCGCAGCTGCCCCGCGTGCCGGGGGTGGAGATGGGCGCGTGCTACCTGCCCGCGCCGCGCGCCTCCCAGGTCGGCGGAGACTGGTACGACGCCTTCGTGCTGCCCGGCGACGTGATCGGCCTGGTCATCGGCGACGTGGTCGGCCACGACCTCGACGCGGCGTCGGGGATGGCGCAGGTCTGCAACATGCTGCGCGCGTACGCGGGGGAGGGCGAGGAGTCGCCCAGCGTGATCGTGGACCGGCTCGACCGGGCGGTGACGCGCATCGCCGAGGACACGATGGCCACCGTCGTCTACGCCCGGCTGGAACGTCCGGAGAGCGGGAAGTTCCGGCTGCGCTGGACGAACGCCGGCCATCCGCCGCCGCTGCTCGTGCAGGACGACGGGCGGACCCGGTTCCTGGAGCAGGGCGGCGGGCCCCTGCTCGGCACCGGCCTGCGCCCCCGCCGGGCCGACGCCTGCGTCGACCTGCCGCCCGGGTCCACCGTCGTGATGTACACCGACGGGCTGATCGAGTCCCCCCGCCATTCCCTGGACGAGGGGATGGCGCGGCTGAGCCGGCAGGCCCTGGCGCTGGCGCACCGGCCGTTCGGCTCCCTCTGCGACGCGCTGCTCGCGGCGGTCCGCCCCGAGGACAACGACGACGACGTGGCCATGCTCGTGGTGCGCGTCCCCGGCTGACAACGCAGAGCTTTTCGCACATTCGACCGTGAACTCCCCAAAGGGATCTTTACCTCCTCTGGTCCGACCAGTAGCCTCAGTGCACTCAGTAGCGCTCTCACTCCCTAGCCGAACCAGCCCCACGACCCCCGGCACCCCGTCCCCACGGGGTGAGCTTCGGGCACGGGCCGCGTCCCTGCCCTGCACCACACTGGAATGAGGGATCCATGAAGCCACGCCTCGTCGCACTGCTGGCCGGAGCACTGGTGCTCACCGTCCCCCACCTCGGCGCCGCCGCACAGGCCACCACGCAGGCCACCACGCAGACCACCGCGCAGACCACCGCGCAGGCCGCCAAGGCGGACACCCCCGGGCTTCCCGGCCGCAACAACGCGATCACCGACGTACCGGGCATCAAGGTGGGTCAGGTCCAGTCGGCCAAGGCCCCCTACCTCACCGGCACCACCGTGATCTACCCCGCGCAGATGGCGGTCACCGGCGTCGACCAGCGCGGCGGCGCGCCGGCCACCAAGGAGACCGACCTGCTCGACCCGCTCAACTCCAACCCCGGCGTGAACGCGGTGATGCTCGGCGGCAGCAGCATGTACGGCCTGGCCGCCACCGACGGCGTCATCCGCTGGCTGGAGGAGCGCGGCGAGGGCGTCAGGGTCGGCTCGGGAGTCGCGCCGATCGTCCCCGCCGCCGACATCTTCGACCTCGGCAGAGGCGGCGACTTCAAGGCCCGCACCACCCCCGAGTGGGGCTACCTGGCCGCCCAGGCTCTCAAGGACGGACCGGTACGGCAGGGCGTCGTCGGCGGAGGCACCGGAGCCCGCGCCGGCGGGCTGAAGGGCGGCGTCGGCACGGCCAGCGTCATCCTCAGCGACGGCACCGTGGTCGGCGCCATCGTCGTGGTGAACTCGGTCGGCTCGGCGGTGGACCCGCGCGACTGCTCGCTGTTCGCCGCCCGCTTCGAGCTGGCCGGCGAGTACCGCGGGCTGCAGACGCCCAAGGCGAAGGAGTGCCCGCGCCCGGCCACGGCGAACGGCCCGTCGATGAACACCACTATCGCGGTGGTGGCCACGAACGCGCCGCTGGAGAAGGCCGCCGCCGCCCGGATGGCCGGCAACGCCCAGGACGGCCTGTCGCGCGCGATCAACCCGATGCACACGCTCGGCGACGGCGACACGATCTTCGCCATGTCGACCGGCGGCGGCACCCCGCTGCGCGTCAACAACCCGGCCGACACGCGCCGGCTCAACGAGATCTTCAACGCCGGCGCCGACACCCTCACCAGGGCCGTCGGGCACGCGATGCTGAACGCCACGACCGTCGGCACCGCCAGCGGCTACTGCGACCGCTACCCGTCGGCGTGCAAGAAGGTGTCCCCGCTGCCGGCCGACAAGCGGGGTGAGGCGCCGGACGTGACCCGGGCCTCGCTGGCGGCCGTGGCGGAGAAGTTCCGCGACGCGCCCGCCCTGGCCGAGTAGCAGGCCCGCGGGACAGGCCGGTCCGGCCTGTCCCGCGAGGCGCGATCATGACAGCCCGCGGCGAGCCTGCCAGGCGCTGTAGACCGGATGGGCCGCCAGCGCCTCCCGGTGGGCCTCGGTCGCGAGGCGACCAGTTCGTCCGCCCGGTGGGCGAGGGCGCCGTCGAGGCGCCAGGCGACCAGGTGCCGCATCCACAGGGGCGCCCCGGCCAGGGGGCGGACCGCGACGTCGTCGCCGGCCAGCAGCGCCAGGGGCACCTCTTCGAGGGACGCGTGGGGATGGCCGGCGTGATGGGCGTGCCCGGCACCCCGAGAAGCCTGCGCGGCAGGCCACCCGCGTACCGGGAGAACGCCCTGACCTCCACGATCACCTGGACCATCGGCCACGACAAGCCCGGCCACCGGCACCCGAAGAAGTAAGGTCACCGACCCGGCCGGCGGCGCACTCGCCGGCCGGGTCGAGTATCCGCCCGGCTAGAACCCGTACAGGCCGAACGCCTCCCCGCCCCGGATGCCGCGCAGCGCCTCGGCCGGGTAGCCGACCATGTCCTCCGGCAGCCGGTCCAGCGGGAACCAGCCGATCTCGGAGCACTTGTCCGGCTCGGCGTTGTACGGCTCGCCCGCCCACGTCCCGGCCACGAAGAACAGCCCCACCCGCTCCGGCGCCCGGTGCATCACGTGCGCGAAGGCCAGGTCGGCGGGGTCGACGCGGACGCCCACCTCCTCGCGGGCCTCCCGCGCCGCCGCCGCCGTGACCGACTCGCCCGCCTCCAGGTGACCGCTCGGCAGATGCCACAGCCCGTCGGCGTACCCGGTGCCGGAGCGCCGCGCCAGCAGCACCTCGCCGTCACGGACCAGGAGCACGTGCACGTCCACGACCGCGCGGAACCGGTCGCGTCCCGCCCGCCGGTCCAGGTCCTGGAGCCACTTGACCGCCACCGCCGCCACCTGCGTCAGCTCCGCCCGCAGCCGGTCGGGGTCCTCCTCGGCGAACGCCTCCAGCACCTCCTCCTCCAAGATGTGCCGCCAGGTCAGCCGGCCCTCCCGCGACGCCCGCTCCGTCTCCCGCCTCGCCCGCGCCGCCGCATCGCCGCCTCGCGGGCCGGTCCCGTCGGCGAGCCCCTCCTGGACGCCCCACTGCCGGTCCTGCGCCACCCGCTCGTCCGCCACCGCCCGCAGCACCCTGCCCAGCGAACCGGGCACGCCGTAGTCACCGTCGATCACCATGAGCCGCCAGCATAGGACCGGCTCGCCGGGAGCCGGCCCATAGGCCGGGGTGTCATTCCGGCGACATCGTCCGGGCGGGCCCGGACTGCCGTCGATCACGCGAGTCGATCAACGTGATGGATGGGCCCGTCGAGAGGCGGCGCTAGCGCAGGTACGAGGCGCCGTTGAGGTCGATGATGGTGCCGCTGGCCCACTCCGCCTCGGGCGAGGCCAGGTAGAGGACGGCGGCGGCGATCTCGGCCGGGCGGGCCACCCGGCCGAACGGGCTCTGGGCGCGGATCTCGTCGCCCCTGGGCGGTCTCAGGTGCTCGGTCGTCATGTCGGTCTCGACGAAGCCGGGCGCGACCGCCGTCACCGCGATGCCCCGCGGCGCCAGGGCCGCGGCGAGCGACTGGGTGAGCGCGTTCAGGCCCGCCTTGCTCGCGCCGTACGCGGGACTGTCCGGCTCGCCGCGGAAGGCGCCGCGCGAGGAGACGTTGACGACGCGCCCGCCCTCGCGCATGTGGGGCAGCGCGCACCAGATCGTGTTCGCCGCCCCCACCAGGTTGAGGTCCAGCGTCGTGCGCCAGGCCGCCTGCCACTCCTCGTAGGTGACGTCGGTGACCGGGTGGTGGAGGAACACGCCCGCGTTGTTCACCAGCACGTCGATGCCGCCCAGCGCGCCGGCCGCCTCGTCCACGGCGCGGCGCACGGCCTCGGGGTCGGCCAGGTCGGCCTGGACGGCGGCGTGTCCCTCACCCGGCAGCTCGTCCAGCAGACCGGAGGCGAGGGCCGGCGAGCCGCGGTGATGGATCGCCACCCGGTCGCCCCGCTCCGCGAACGCCGCCGCCACGGCCCGCCCGATGCCCCGTGACGCGCCGGTGACGAGGACGCCGCGCCCGCTCACCGGCCGGCTCCTGGGACCCGCGCCCCGTCATCGGCAGGGGAAACCCCACGCCCGCTCCCGCGACGCCCCGGCACGGTCGCCCCTACCAGCGGTCGTGGATCTGCGGGCGGATGAGCTCGTCGTACACGTCCCGCACGGCCCGCAGCGTCTCCTCCGGAAGGGGCGCGAGCGCGGCCGCGGCGGCGTTGGCGGCGGCCTGCGCGGGGTTGCGCGCACCCGGGATGACGACGGACACGCCGGGCTGGTCGAGGATCCAGCGCAGCGCGAACTGCGCCATCGTCGCCCCCTCGGGCACCAGCGGGACCAGCCGCCGCACCGCCTCTAGGCCGGTGCGGAAGTCCACGCCGGAGAACGTCTCGCCCACGTCGAACGACTCGCCGTGGCGGTTGAACGTGCGGTGGTCGTCGGGCGCGAACGTGGTGTTCTCGTCGTAGCGGCCCGACAGCAGGCCGCTGGCCAGCGGCACCCGGGCGATGATGCCGACGCCGGCCTCACGGGCGGCGGGCAGCACCCGCTCCAGCGGCTTGAGCCGGAACGCGTTCAGGATGATCTGCACCGTGGCCACGCCGGGCCGGGCGATCGCGGTCAGCGCCTCCTCGCACGTCTCCACGCTCACCCCGTACGCGGCGATCCGCTGCTCGGAGACCAGCGTGTCGAGCGCGTCGAACACCGCGTCGGACGAGTAGACCGGCGTGGGCGGGCAGTGCAGCTGCACCAGGTCGATGGTGTCGACGCCGAGGTTGCGGCGTGAGCGGTCGTTCCAGGCGCGGAAGTTGTCCATCACGTAGTTGCCGGGCACCTGGTCCATCCGGCGGCCCATCTTGGTGGCCACCGTGAGGTCAGGGTGGGCCTTGGCGAACCGGCCGACGATCTGCTCGCTGCGGCCGTCGCCGTAGACGTCGGCGGTGTCGATGAACGTCACCCCTTCGTCCGCCGCCGCCGAGAGCGTCGCGAACGCGTCGTCCTCGCTCACCTGCCCCCAGTCGGCCCCGAGCTGCCAGGCCCCGAGGCCCACCACGCCGACGTGCCGTCCGGTACGTCCCAACACCCGCTGTTCCATGGACAGCAACTCTCGCACATCGACGCGGGCGCGAGCGCACCGGCGCCGCCGAGGGATGATCAGGAATTGTCGGACGGGACCATTACTGTCCGCGCCATGTCCGAACACTGGGAAGCGCTGCGCAAGCTCATCAGGGCGGGCGACACGCCCGGCACCGTCCGATCGGTCGCCGGTTACGGCGACGCCGAGCGCCGGGCCGTGGCCGCGGAGCTGCCGTCCTACCTCGCCGCGCGGGCCGAGGCCGCCGACGGCAGGTGGTGGGAGTGGCGGCGGGAGTTCCGGCCGCTGCTCATGGCGGGCGTCGGCTGCCTCGGCGGAGCGGCGGCGGTGGCCTCGTGGATCTACCGGCGGGAGTTCCGGTGGCGGGGGCCGAAGGACGGCGAGTCACGGATGATCGTCGACCTGGTGCGGCGGCGGCCCGCGGCCTGGCAGCGGGACCTCGCCCGCCGGGTGACGCTCCGGCTGAGGGTCACGCACGAGAACGAATGGTTCATCGCCGCCGGCCTGCTCAAGGAGACCGGCGTCGAACCGCCGGACAACGAGGCGTTCCTGATGGGCTGGGTGCGCCGGCTGGGCTCCGGCAGGCCCGAGGACGACCCGCTGCTCTCCCATCTGGCGCCGAGGATCTTCGAGATGTCCGGGCTGCGGCAGGCGTTCGCCGCGCCGCAGGCCGACGCCGTGCTGCGCCTGGTCCAGAGCGGCCACCTGGACCGTGCCGAGGTGCTCGGCCAGGTCGTCAGGCGACTGCTGCGCGACGGCGCCGACGGGCCGCCGGTGCTCGCCGAGCTGCACGACCGGCTCGGGCCGGAGCCCGACGAGGTGACCGGGCGGGTGGGCGACTACGCGGCCATGCTGCCGGTCGCGCCGGTCGCGGTGTCCGTCATGGCGCTCACCAGGCTGCGCTGGGCCGACGAGGCCGGGCGGCTGGACGAGGAGCTGTTCGCCGAGGCCGTCGAGGCGCTCGCCTTCCGCCCGGAGCGCAAACTGGTGCAGGCCGCCGTGGCCTGGGCGCAGGACGCCGCCGAACGGGTGCCCGCCCGGTCGGACGTCGCCCTGCGGGTGATCGCGGAGGTGTTCCGTCAGGACTCGCTCGTGTCACAGGAACGCGCCGTGCGGGCGGCGGTGCGGCTCGCCGGGCGCGCGGGGGAGGAGGCCCGGCGGGTCGTCCTGGAGGCCGCGGGCGCGCTGCCGGCCGGGCCGCGGGAGAAGATCGCCACCGCGTACGGGGAGACCGTCGAGGCCGAGACCGTCGAGGCGCCCGCGCTGGTCGCGCCCCCGGCGCCGGCTCTGCCGCCGCCCGTGTCGTCGCCCGCGGAGCTCGCCGAGGCCGTCGCCGCCGTCGAGCACGGCGTCGGCGCCGGCGCCTTCGAGCGGATCCTGGCCGGGCTCGCCCAGTGGGCGCACCGAGAGCCTGACGCCCTGCGCGAGGCGCTGCGGCCCTGGTGGCAGCCGCTCCAGCCGCAGGCGTTCGGCCACTACGCTCACTACGACAGTGACGAGCGGCTCCACCTGCTGCTCATGCGGGCGGTGCTGGCGTTCGCCTCGCCGAAGGACAGCCGGCGGCTCACCAAGCGGATCCGCCGCAACGCGCACGACCCCGAGGAGACGGGCGGCCTGGACCGGCTCTACGAGACCCGGGCCCGCGAACTGATCGCCGCCTACGAGACGGCGTCCGCACCGCCCCTCCTGCTCGCCACGCCTACCTCCGGCACCGGCCACCTCGCCCCCGAGGCGCTGCTCGACCGGCTGGAACGGCTGGCGGCGGCCGGGGCCGAGCCGCTGCCGGGCGACCTGGCGCACGCCCTGCTGCGGCTGCCCCGCACGGTCGACGAGGCCGCGGCCGAGCGGGCAGGAAAGATCGGCACCAAGGCGGGCGACGAGTGCGCGGCCTGGCTGCGCGGCGGCGGCCTGCCGGATCCGGAGGTCCGGTGCTCGGTGCAGCGCGGCGCGTACGGGTGGGGGGTCCGGGCCGACGAGCTCCGGGTCGAGCTGGAGCTGCCGGAACGGCTGCCCGGCCTGGCACGGCCGGGGTCAAACTGGACCGACTCGGCGCGCTGGTGGCCGATGGCGGCGCCGTCGCACCGCGAGCTGGTGGCCGCGCACCTGCTGAGCGCCCGCCACAGCTCCGATGACGGGCACCTCGCGGTCGCCGCTCTGGCGCACGGCGACGGGCCCGCGGGGACCGCGGTCGCGTACCTGCTCGCCACCGGGATGAGCGAGGAGGATCCGCCGAAGCGGGCGGCCGCCGTCGACGGGCTGCTCGTCCTCGCCGCCCGCGGGGAGGTGCCGGTGCCGGAGCTGGTGGAGGCGCTCGTCACGTTGCTCCCGGCCGGGCTGGTCACGCTCTCGCGGGTGGTGTCCGCGCTCGGCGAGGCGGCACACGCCGGCGGGCACGAGGCGGTGTGGGCCGTGGTGGCCGGGCTGCTGCCGCGGCTGCTGCCCGAGGCGGGCGAACGGCCGCGCGCCGGGCTGGCGGACCTGCTGGCGGTGGGGGCCACGGCCGCGACGTTCGCCGGCGTCCACGGGGAGGTGCCGCGGCTCGCCGAGACGGCTGCCCGCAAGGGCTCCAGCAGGCTGACGCGGGAGGCGCGGCGCCTGCACGGGCTGCTCACCGCGCGGTCAGGCTGACTCCCGGATGACCAGCTCCGTCGGCAGCACGACCGGGGCGGGCTTGTCGGCGCCGTCGAGCAGGGCCAGCAGCAGGTCGATGGTCGCTTCGGCCATCTCCGCCAGCGGCTGCCTGATCGTCGTCAGCGGCGGGAGGGTGGAGGTGGCCACCGAGGAGTCGTCGAAGCCGCCCACCGCCACGTCGTCAGGCACCCGGCGGCCCGCCGCGCGCAGGGCCGTCAGGGCGCCCGCCGCCATCAGGTCGGAGGCGACGAACACCGCGTCCAGGTCGGGGGCGCGCTCCAGCAGCTCGGCCATCGACCGCTCGCCGCTGGCCTGGGTCCAGTCGCCGTGCGCGATGAGCTTCCTGGACGCCTTGCGGCCCAGCACGTCGGCGAAGCCCTCCAGGCGCTGGATGCCGCCCGGCGTGTCCATCGGGCCGGTGATCATGGCGATCCGCTTGCGGCCCCGGCTCACCAGGTATTCGGTCATCTGCCGGGCGCCCAGGCGATCGTCCGCGGCCGCGTACGGGATGACGTTCTCGCGCCCGATGACCGCCCCGCACGAGACGGCGGGGGCGGCGGCGGCGACGGCGTCGGCCAGCGGGTCGCCGGCGTGGGTGGTCACCAGGAGCACGCCGTCGGCGTGGCCGCCGCGCAGGTAACGGATCACCCGGTCGCGGTCGCCCTCGTTGCCGGCCAGCATCATCACCAGCGAGATGTCGCGCTCGGCCAGGCGGCGGATCGCCACCCGGATGAGCGTGCTGTAGTTGGGGTCCTCGAAGAGCATCTGGTCGGGCTCCGACAGCACCATCGCCACCGAGCCGGTGCGCTGGGTGACCAGGCTGCGGGCCGCGCGGTTGACGACGTAGCCGGTCTCGGCGATGGCCCGCTCGATCGCCGCCCGCGCGGCCGGGCTGACGTAGCGGTCGCCGTTGAGCAGCCGGGACACCGTGCCGCGGGACACGCCCGCGGCGGCGGCGACGTCGTGGATGGTAGGGCGTTTCATTTCACCGCTCCGGAGGACAGGTCTGTCCTCCAGTATCGCTGCATGGTGAGGAAGAGCGCGATGAGGGGGATGATCGACAGCAGCGCCCCGGTCAGGATCAGGTTGTACAGCGACGGCTGGTTGGACCCGGCCATCAGCAGCGTGTAGAGCCCGACCGTGAGCGGGAACTTGCCGTCGTCGCCCAGCATGATGAACGGCAGCAGGAAGTTGTTCCAGATGGCGACGAACTGGAACAGGAAGATGGTGACCAGGCCGGGCGCCATCAGCGGCACCGCCACCCGCGACATCAGCCGCCACTCGCTCGCCCCGTCGATCCGGCCGGCCTCCAGCAGCGAGTCCGGGATGGCGGCGCCGGCGTAGACGCGGGCGAGGTAGATGCCGTACGGGTGCAGGATCTGCGGCAGCAGCACCGCCCAGTACGTGTCCGCCAGCCCGATCTTCGAGAACAGCAGGTACTGGGGGATGGCCAGCACCACGGCCGGCACCAGGACGCCGCCGATCAGCACATTGAAGATCACCGTCCGGCCCGGGAAGCGGAACTTGGCCAGGGCGTACCCCGACACGGCCGACACGGCGGTCGACAGCAGGGCGCCGCCTCCGGCGTACAGCAGGGTGTTGAGCAGCCACAGCCAGAACACGCCGTCGCGGTAGGCGAACAGCTCGGCCACGTTGCCGAGGAAGCCGGTGCCCGGCGCCAGGGTCGGCGTGGTGAACAGCTCACCGGGCGACTTGGTGGCCGCGATCACCACCCAGCTCACAGGGAACAGGCAGTACACCGCGCCGAGCAGCAGCAGCGCGGTCGGCGCCAGGCCCGCGGACCGGCGGGTCGCGGTCGCCGTCATCAGTCCTCCCCGAAGGCGCGGTCGCGGACCACGCGCAGGAACCCGAACGACAGGACGAGTGAGATCGCCGCGATGACGATCGAGGTGGCCGCCGCCGAGTACAGGTCACCGGTGACGAACGCGTCCCGGTAGACCTTCATCAGCGGGCTCCACGTGGAGCTGATCGTGTTGGTGAACGGCCGCAACGTGGTCGGCTCGGTGAACACCTGGATCGTCGCGATGATCGAGAACACGGTGGTCAGGATGAGCGCCGGCAGCAGCAGCGGGATCTTGATCAGCAGCGCGATCCGCGTCTCAGAGGCGCCGTCGAGCCGCGCCGCCTCGTAGTAGTCGCGCGGCACCGCCCGCAGCGCCGTGTAGAGCACCAGCATGTTGAAGCCGGTCCCGCCCCACACCGCCACGTTCGCCATCGAGTACGTGATCGTGGTCGCGCCGAGCAGGTCCACGTCCAGCACCGCCCGGATGGGGCTGAGCGACGGCAGGTAGAGGAACCCCCACAGCAGGGAGGCGGCCACGCCCGGCACCGCGTACGGCAGGAAGATCGCGATCCGGGTGAAGCGGGCCAGCCGCACCCGGGCCGAGTCCAGGGCCAGCGCGAACAGCAGCGCCAGCCCCAGCATCACGACCAGCACGAGCGCCCCGTACCCGAGCACCCGCAGCCACCCGGCCCACAGCTCGCCGTCGGTGACGGCGGCGGCGAGGTTGCCGAACCCGGCGGACACCTCGCGCCGCGACCCGCTGCCGAGCCCCAGCCCGGACACCTGGGTCCGGCGCGTGGCCAGGTAGCCGGTGTAGCCGATCGGCACGGCCAGGAACAGCGTGAACAGCACGACGGCCGGGGTGAGGAACAGGTACGGGGCGAGCGAGGGGCGCCGCCTCTTCACGGGGCGCGTCATGACGCGAGCGAGAACCCGGACTTGCGCATGTCGGCGACCGTGGCCTCGTGCATGCCCCGGACGGCGTCGGCGAACGGGCTGCCGTCCTGCAGCGCCTTGTCGAAGCCGTCCCTGAAGGCGTTGTACGTGACGCCGACGTTCGGCCCGAAGGTGAAGCCGCGCGCTCCGGCGGCGTACTGCGCGGCCTGCCGCCAGAAGTCCGGCTGGTTGCCGAAGTAGGCGGGCGCCTCGCCCAGCGCCGACTGGGCCTTGGTGGCCGCCGGGTAGATCGCGGCCTGCTTCACCAGCGCGTCGAGCGCCTCGGGGTCGGTGTTGAGCCAGGTGGCGAACCGGGCGGCGGCGGCCCGGTGCGGCGACTTGGCGGCGACGGCCACGGACGACCCGCCCCAGAACCCGGTGGCGTTCTCGCCGGCGGTCCACTGGGGCAGCGGGGCGATCGCCCACTTGCCCTTCGCCTTGGGCGCGTTGCTCTCCAGCGTGCCCGGCGCCCACACCGCCGACGGCCAGGTGAGCAGCTTGCCGTCGTTGAGCGCCTTGTTCCACTCGGGGGTGAAGTACGGCATGTCGTCGATGGCGCCCTCCTTGACCAGGCCGCCCCAGTAGTCGGCGACCTTGACCGTGGGGGCGTCGGCGACGTCCACCTTCCAGGCGTCGCCGCTGATCGACCACCACCGGGCGCCCGCCTGCTGGGCCAGGCCGGCGAACGCGCCCGGGTCCTTGCTGGAGAACGTGCCCAGGTGGACGCCGGAGTCCTGCTCGCGCACCGTGCGGGCCGCCTCGGCGTACTCGTCCCAGGTCTTCGGCACCTCGATGCCGTACTTGTCGAACAGGTCCTGCCGGTAGAAGAGCATCATCGGGCCGCTGTCCTGCGGGACCGCGTACACGCCCTCGGTGCCGAGTGTGACCAGGCCCCACACGCCGTCGCCGAACTCGCCCTTGACGGCCCCCGTCTCGGCCTTGAGGTCGGCCACCGCGTCGGCCGCCACGAACGACGGCAGGTGCTGGTACTCGGCCTGCACCAGGTCCGGTGGGTTGCCGGCCTTGGCCGCGGTGAGGAACTTGGCGGCCGCGTCGTCGCCGCCCGCCTGCTTGCTGACCGTCACCTGGATATCGGGGTGGGCCTTGTTCCAGATGTCGACGATCTTGTCCATGTTGGGGGCCCATGTCCAGTACGTGAGCTTGACCGGGCCCTGGGATCGCGACTCCGCCGCCTCCGGAGGGCCGGCGGGCTCGCCGCCGCCGCATCCTGCGAGGGTCAGGGTGGTCGCGAGCGCTGCGGCCAGGGCGGCTCCGAGGCGGGTGGCACGCATGCATACCTCCAGATTTCTCTGTGAACGTGCACAGACTGGATCAGGGGAGAGTGCTGGGTCAAGAGCCTGTTACGGTCTCGTTAATCTCCTGCTCGTCTTCCTAGAGCGGAGCGGGCACGCTACTGTGCACGTTCACAGAAGTACGCACAAGGGGGATGGATGTATCCGGAGCGTCCTGCCGGCATCGCCTACGGCGGGGACTACAACCCCGAACAGTGGCCGCGCGAGGTGCACGAGGAGGACGTGGCCCTGATGCGCGAGGCCGGGGTCACGCTGGTGAGCCTCGGCATGTTCTCGTGGGCGCTGATGGAGCCGGACGAGGGCCGGTACGAGTTCGGCTGGCTGGACGAGATCATCGACCGCCTGCACGCCGCCGGCATCGCGGTCGACCTGGCCACCCCCACCGCCGCGCCGCCCGCCTGGTTCACCGCCCGCCACCCGGACACGCTGCCCGTCGGCCGCGACGGCGTGCGCATCGGCTTCGGCGGCAGGCAGAGCGCCTGCTCCAGCGCGCCCCCCTTCCGCGAGGCCACCGCCCGCCTGGTGCGCGCGCTCGCCACCCACTACCGCGGCCACCCCGCCGTGGTCATGTGGCACGTGCACAACGAGTACGGGGCGCCGCTGGGGGAGTGCTACTGCGAGCACAGCGTGGCCGCCTGGCGCGACTGGCTCCGCCACCACTACCGCGACCTGGCCGCGCTCAACGACGCCTGGGGCACCACCTTCTGGGGCCAGCGCTACACCGACTGGTCCCAGATCGACGCCCCCCGCCACAACCACACCGCCGTCAACCCGGCGCAGCGGCTCGACTTCGCCCGCTTCAGCGACGCCCAGCACCGCGAGCACTACGCGCTGCAGCGCGACCTGCTGCGCGAGATCACCCCCGGCGTGCCCGTGACGACGAACTTCGCCGGCACCGTGAACTGCAAGTCCACCGACCTGTGGCGGTGGGCGCGCGAGCTGGACGTCGTCGCCAACGACCACTACCTGAAGGCCGAGCGGCCCGACAACCACATCGACCTGGCCATGTCCGCAGACCTGGCGCGCTCGGTGGCCGGGGGAGAGCCGTGGATGCTCATGGAACACTCGGCCGGCGCGGTCAATTGGCAACCCAGGAACCTCGCCAAACGGCCCGGCGAGATGCGCCGCAACAGCCTCGCGCACGTCGCCCGCGGCTCCGACAGCGTGCTGTTCTTCCAGTTCCGCGCCTCCCGGTTCGGCGCGGAGAAGTTCCACTCGGCGATGGTGCCGCACGCCGGCCCCGGGTCCGCGCAGTGGCGCGAGATCGTCCAACTCGGCGCCGACCTGCGCGCGCTCGCCGGCGTGCGGGGCAGCCGGGTGCGCGCCGACGTGGCCGTGGTGTGGGACTGGGAGTCGTACTGGGCGCTGGAGCTGGACTGGCGGCCGTCGGTGGATCTGCGGTTCCGGGAGCGGATCGACGCCTTCTACGAGGCGCTGTGGCGCGAGCACGTCACCGTCGACTTCGTCCACCCGTCCGCCGACCTGACCCGTTACCGCCTGGTGGTCGCGCCGAGCGCCTACCTGCTGACCGAGGCGTCGGCCAAGAACCTGCACCGGTACGTGGAGGCGGGCGGCCACCTGCTCGTCTCGTACTTCTCCGGCATCGTGGACGAGCACGACACCATCCACCCCGGCCCCCACCCGGGCGCG
This sequence comes from Nonomuraea sp. CA-218870, assembly GCF_050936535.1. Classification (NCBI taxonomy): domain Bacteria; kingdom Bacillati; phylum Actinomycetota; class Actinomycetes; order Streptosporangiales; family Streptosporangiaceae; genus Nonomuraea; species Nonomuraea sp. CA-218870. The sequence goes on from NZ_JBNJMN010000001.1 coordinate 3,880,191, forward strand.
CTGCGCGAGGTCCTCGGCCTGTCCATCGAGGAGTTCCACCCGCTGCGCGAGCACGAGACCGTCGCCGTCACCGGCGGCTTCGACGGCCGGATCTGGTCCGAGCGGATCAGGCCCGCCACGGCCGTCGCCGAGCGGGACTTCGCCTCGGGGCCGGACGCCGGGCATCCCGCGTTCACCCGCCACGACCTCGGCGCCGGCGCCGCCTGGTACCTGGCCACCGCCCCCGTCACCGGTCTGCGCGAGCTGCTGGCCGAGCTGCTCGACCGGGCCGCAGTGACCCGGCCCCGCGGCCTGCCTGACACGCTGGAGCTGGTGCGGCGCGGCCGCCACCTGTTCCTCATCAACCACGGCGACGAGCCGGTGACGGTCGAGGGGGTGACCGGCACGGACGTGTTCGACGGGGCGCGTCACGACGGGCCGGTGACCGTCGCGGCCGGCGCCGTCACGGTCGTCGAGGAGCGACCCCCCATCCCCAAGGAGAGCACCCCATGAGACGGTTACTGATCGCTCTGCTCTGCCTCGTCACCCTGGCCGCCGCGGCTCCGGCCGCGCAGGCCGGGCGGCGGCTGCCCATCCGCGGCGCCGACGTCTCCAGCCTCGCCAAGTCCGAGGCGCTCGGCGGCGTCTACCGCCACGCCGACGGCCGCCGCGGCGACCCGCTGGACATCCTGGCCGGGGCGGGCCTCACCCACATCAGGCTCAAGGTCTGGGTGGACCCGGCCGACGGCTACAACACCAAGGCCCAGGTCCTGGCCGTCGCCGGGCGGGCCAAGAAGGCCGGGCTCAAGCTGCTCGTCGACTTCCACTACTCCGACACCTGGGCCGACCCGGGCAAGCAGTTCAAGCCCGCCGCCTGGGCCGCCCTGCCGTTCGACGAGCTGGTGCGGGCCGTGTACGGGCACACCTTCGACGTGCTCGACGCGCTGCGCCGCCAGGGCACCCCGGCCGACCTGGTCCAGATCGGCAACGAGATCAACGGCGGCCTGCTCTGGCCCGACGGGAGCAACCAGAACTGGGCGAACACCGCCCGGCTGCTCAACGCGGGCCACGACGCGGCCAAGGCCGTCTCCCGCCACACCCGGGTGGTGCTCCACCTGGCCAACGGGGGCGACAACAGCCTGTACCGGTGGTGGTTCGACAACGCCGCCGCGCACGGCATCCGCCACGACGTGATCGGCCTGTCGTACTACCCGTACTGGCACGGCACCCTGGAGGCGTTCCAGGCCAACCTCCACGACGTCGCCACCCGCTACCGCAAGCCCGTGGCCGTCGTGGAGACCGGCTACCCGTTCACCACGGCCGACGACGACGGCTGGGAGAACCTCATCCTGTCGCCCGAGCCGTACCCCGGCTACCCGGCCACCCCCTCGGGACAGGCCGCCCTGCTGACCAAGGTCGCCGACATCGTACGGAACGTCCCCGACCGGCTGGGCCTGGGCGTCTTCGCCTGGGAGGCCACCTGGACCGGCGTGCCCGGCAACGGCTGGGACCCGGCCGACCCGGCCACCGGCAACGCCTGGGAGAACCAGGCCCTGTTCGACTTCGGCGACCGCGCCCTGCCCGCCATGCGGGCGCTCGGCCGAGGCTAGACCTCGGCCTCGGGGCCGTACAGCTCGCGCAGGCACTCGCGGGCCAGCTGGAGCTCCTCGTGCGGCTCGACGAGGAGCACCGGCACCGCGGTGCCCGCCGGGCTGATCACGCCGTCGTCGTGGCGGTTGCCGCCGACCGGCGGCTCGACGCCGAGCAGGCGCAGGCGGCGGCAGATCGCCTCCCGCACCTCCGGCTGGTCCCAGCCGATCTCGCCGGTGAACACCACCGCGTCGACCCGGCCCAGCGACGTCGCCGCGGCCACCATCTCCCGGCTCACCCGGTGGCAGAACACCCGCAGGGCCAGCGCCGCGTCCTCGTCGCCGTCGCGTTCGGCGGCGACCAGGACGCGGGTGTCGCCGGACAGGCCGCCGGACAGGCCGAGCAGCCCTGACTCCCGCTCCAGCCCCTCGCGCACCTCGTCCACGGTCAGCCGGCCGTCCAGCAGCCACAGCAGCAGCCCCGGGTCGAGGCTGCCGGAGCGCTTGCTCATCGGCACCCCGTCGAGGGGGGTGAACCCCATCGAGGTGTCCAGGCTGCGCCCGCCCGACACGGCGCACACCGACGCGCCGCCGCCCAGGTGGGCGAGCACCAGGTCCAGCTCCGCGACGGGACGGCCGAGCAGCTCCGCCGCCCGGTCCACCGCCCACGCGTACGACAGGCCGTGGAACCCGTAGCGGCGCAGCCCGTACCTCTCCCGCCACGGCCCGGGCAGGGGGAGGACCGCGGCCGACTCGGGCAGCCCGGCGTGGAAGGCGGTGTCGGGGCAGAGCACGTGCGGCACGGCGGGCAGCAGCTCGCGGGCCGCGTCCAGCAGGGCCAGCGCCGGCGGCAGGTGGAGCGGGGCCAGGCCGGTGATCCCGCGCAGCGCCGCCACCAGCTCGTCGTCGGCCACCACGGGGGCGGTCACCAGGTCGCCGCCGTGCACCAGCCGGTGCGCGACCGCGCCCACGTCCCGGTCCAGGTGGCGGCCCAGGAACTCCGAGATCTCGGCCCGCGCCGACTCCGGGTCCGCCGCCCGCCCGCCGTGCGCGCCGTCGACCACCGCCCCCGCGTCGACGAGGTCCAGGCGCAGGCTCGACGAGCCGGCGTTGACCGTCAGCACCGCGAGCTCCTGGCCTTGATCCAGCATGATTGACGCCCTACCCGGGGCCGGTTCGGCGACACTCTTTACATCCGCCGCCACGGGCGGACCATGGTGCGCATGATCGGATTCGGCTACGTCCGCACCCCCCTGGGTCAGATCCACTACGCCGAGTGCGGCACCGGTGAGCCGGTGCTGCTGCTCCACCAGACCCCCCGCTCCTGGGACGAGTACCGCGAGGTGCTCCCGCTGCTCGGCGGTACGGGCCACCGGGCGATCGCGATGGACACGCTCGGTTTCGGCGCCTCCGCGCCCCCGCCCGAGCACACCATCGAGGCGTACGCGGACGGGGCGCTCGCCCTCATGGACGCCCTCGGACTCGACACGGCCGCCGTCGCCGGCCACCACACGGGCGGCGTGATCGGCGTGGAGCTCGCGGCCCGGGCCCCCGGCCGGGTGAGCCGGCTGGTGCTGTCGTCCACGCCGCTGATCGACGCGGAGGCCCGGCGGCGGCGGGCCGGCCGTCAGACGGTGGACCACGTGACGGAGCGGGAGGACGGCTCCCACCTGGTGGAGCTGTGGCAGGGCCGGGCCGGCTTCTACCCGAAGGGCCGCCCCGACCTGCTGGTCCGCTTCGTCCGCGACGCGCTCGCGGCCTGGCCCGACCTGGCCGGCGGACACCGGGCGGTCGGCGCCTACCGGATGGAGGACCGCCTCGGGCTGATCCGCTGCCCCGTGCTGTGCGTGGGCGCCGCCGGGGACCCATTCGCCTTCCCCGAGCTGCGCCCCTTGGCCGGACGGCTGCCGGGGGCGTCGGTCACGGTCATCGAGCACGGCATGGTGCCGCTGGAGTTCCAGGCCGCCGCGTTCGCGCGCGTGGTCGCCGCATTCCTGGCGGGGGAGGAGTTTGCCGCCGCTTTACCTTGGCAGTAACACCTTCTAATTTCACGACATATCGAGACACGTCCGGGAGGCGGTACGCGTGGAACAGGTACCTGAGCAGGAGAAGGAGACCCGTAAGGAACGGGCCGACCGCAACTTCGTCGAGCTGCTGCAGGGCGCCCGGGTGGCGGTGACGGGCGTCCAGGTGCTGTTCGCCTTCCTGCTCACCGTGCCCTTCTCGGAGGGCTTCGCCCGGCTGGGCGCGTTCGACCGGTGGCTCTTCTACGTGGCGCTGGTCTCGGCGGCGGTCGCGTCCATCTGCTACATCGCCCCGGCCAACCAGCACCGGGTGCTGTTCCGTCAGGGTCTGAAGGAGAGGCTGGTCCACCGCTCGAACCTCTACGGCATCGCCGGCGCGGTGGCGCTGGTGCTGTCGATGTCGTCCGCGACCATGCTGGTGGTCGACTTCCTGTTCGACTCCACCCTGGCCTGGATCACCGGAGGCGTGGTGGCCGCGCTGGCCGCCTGGTCGTGGTTCGTCCAGCCGGCGCTCGACCGCGCGAGCGACCGCGGCGCCGACACGCCCGAGGAGGAGAGTGAGGGCCGCCGCTCAGGAGGAGCCGGAACCGCTGTCTGACCGGCGGTGGGCGGCCCGCGCCACCACGTAGGCCGCCACCGACACGGTGATGATCTGGGCCACGGCCACGATGATGAGAGGTCCGGCCATGGCCCAGGTCGGCTCCCGCAGCCACATCGCCAGCAGCACCAGCAGCACGCTGAGCACCTGCGGCTTGGTGGCCACGTGCATCAGGTTCAGGGTGGCGCGGAAGCGGACCATCCCGAGCCCCGCCGACAGCGCGAGCAGCGCCCCCATCAGCAGGCAGACCGCCGCCGCCACGTCCAGCGCGTTCACTGCCCGCCCTCCGGGAAGTACCGGGCCAGCGACACGGTCCCGACGAACCCGAGCAGCGACAGCACCAGCAGGACGGGCACGTCGGAGTAGTCGCCGTAGACGGCCGCGTAGGCGCCCGCCCCGCACATCGCCAGCGACGTGATCACATCCAGCGACACCGCCCGGTCCAGCGTGGTCGGCCCTCGCCCCAGCCTGTAGAGCGCCGCCGCCGCGCCGAGGCCGAGCAGCGCCAGCGTCACCGCGTACACCGTGGTCATTCCAGCTCCTTCCGATCGTCGCGGGTGCCGAACGCCGTCACGATCCGCCTCTCCAGCGCGGCCACCTCCAACTGGGTCACCTCGGCCACCTCCGCTTCGGTGCCGCTGCGGCCGAGCACGTGGATGGTGAGGTGCCTCCGCTCCCGGTCCGCCGCCAGGACGACGCTGCCCGGCACCGTCGTCACCGCCACCATGATCATCACGGTCATCGCCTCGGACGAGGTGCGCAGCGGCGTCGACACGATCGCCGTCGGCGGCGACCCGGACCGCAGCACCCAGATCACCACCCGCGCCGTCGACATCACCAGGTCCAGCAGGAACCAGGCCAGGAACCGCAGGAACGGCAGCGGCCGGAACCGGATGCCGGGGTCGAGGGCCGGCAGCGGCAGCAGCCACGTGACCACCGCCCCCGTGGCCAGCCCGCCCAGCACGGTGCCGAACGACAGCTCGCCCCAGAGCATCACCCAGATCAGCGCCAGCCAGCCGACCAGAGCCAGCGGCACCGGCCGGCCGAACGGCCGCGGCACCAGCCAGTCGCGCTGTGCCCCCCGCTCCGCCTCCCGCTCCTCCGTCATCGCGTCCCCAGCACGGCCGTGATGTACGGCTGGCGCGCCAGCAGCTCGCCCGCCGCCCGCTCGGTCAGCGACGACAGCGGCCCGGCCAGCACCGTGTAGGCCAGCCCCAGCACCACCAGCGCCGCCGCCGGCCCGTACAGCCCCGGGATCGTCACCGCGCTGCGCTCCACCGGCTCCTCCCCGGCGTCCTGCCGGCCCTCGCCCTCGGCCCGCGTCTCCCGCCAGAACGCCTTCCCCCACACCTTCGCCACCGCGTACAGCGTGAGCAGGCTCGTCACCAGCGCGGCCGTGACCAGCGCGACCGGGAGCACGCCGCCCACCTCCAGCCCCGCCTGGACCAGCGCCAGCTTGCCCAGGAACCCCGACATCGGCGGGATGCCCGACAGGTTCATCGCGGGCACGAAGAACAGCAGCGACAGCAGCGGCGCGCTGCGCATCATCCCGCCCAGTCGGTTAATCGACGTGGTGCCCGTGCGCCGCTCGATCAGCCCGGCCACCAGGAACAGGCTGGTCTGCACGGTCATGTGGTGCACCGCGTAGAAGACGGCGCCGGCCAGCCCCGCCACGGTCGCCAGCCCGACCCCCATCACCATGTAGCCGACATGGCTGACCAGCGTGAACGACAGCATCCGCTTGATGTCGGCCTGCGCCACCGCGCCCAGCACGCCCAGCACCAGCGTGGCCAGCGCCGCCCACAGCAGCAGCGTCCCCACCGGCCCGCCGGGGAACAGCAGCGCCTCCAGCCGGAAGATCGCGTACACGCCGACCTTCGTGAGCAGCCCGGCGAACACCGCCGTCGCCGGCGCGGGCGCCGTCGGGTACGAGTCCGGCAGCCAGCCCGACACCGGGAAGATCGCCGCCTTGATCGCGAACGCGAGCAGCAGCAACAGCTCCACCAGCAGCTTCACCTGCGGCGTCAGGTCCGCGAACCGTTCGGCGAGCTGGGCCATCGAGAGCGTCCCCGTGGCCGCGTACACGACCGCCAGCGCGATCAGGAACAGCATCGAGGACATCAGCGCCATGACCGTGTACGTCGCCCCGGCCCGGATCCTGGACTGGGTGCCGCCGAACGTGAGCAGCACGTACGAGCCGCTCAGCAGCATCTCGAACGCCACGAACAGGTTGAATAGGTCACCGGTCAGGAACGCGTTGGCCACCCCGGCCAGCATCACCAGGAACGCCGGGTGGAAGATCGCCATAGGGGCGACGTCCTCCTGCCGGTCGTAGGCGCTGACCACCGAGTACACCATCACGCACAGCGTCACCGCCGACGAGGTCACCAGCATGAGCGCGGACAGCCGGTCGGCGACCAGCGTGATCCCGATCGGCGCCTCCCAGCCGCCGATCCGCGCGACCATCGGGCCGTGCGTGTCGACCTGGACGAGCAGCACCGCCGACACCGCCAGGTTCACGGCCAGCGCGGTGATGCTGATCGCCCCCTGCACCCGCCGCAGCCGCGCGCCGATGGCCAGCTTGATCCCCGCGGCCAGCAGCGGGAGCAGCACCGGGATCGGGATCAACGCCTCCACTACTCGTCGCCCTCCAGGTCGGGGTCGAGCGCGAGAGCCTGACGCTCCCGCTCGGCCCTGATGGCCCGGCGCATCTGCCTGCGCGCCTCACGCTGGCGGTGCTTGAGCTTCCTGCGATCGGTCCGCCGATGGGCCATCCGCTCGCCCCTGGTCGGCTCCCCGCGCAGCTCGGCCCGCTGCTCGGCGACCAGCCGGTCGTACTCCGCCTGCCGCACCCGCACCCGCTCGCCCAGCTGGCCGCGCCGGGCGCGCAGCCGCACCCAGCGGTCCTCGGTGTCGTCGCTCACCTCGTCCGAGCCGCGCAGCTGCCAGGCCCGGTGCACCATGGCCAGCAGGAACGCCGTGACGGCCAGCGTGATGACGATCGCGGTCAGCACCATGGCCTGGGGGAGCGGGTCGGCCATCCGGTCGGGGTCGGACCGGCCGAGCAGCGGCGGGGCGCCGGCGTCGCCGCCGACGGTGACGATCAGCAGGTTGACCCCGTTGCCGAGCAGGATCACGCCCGCCAGGACCCGGAGCAGGCTCCGTTCCAGCAGCAGCGTCACCCCGGCGGCGACGAGCATCCCGCACACGAGCAGCGGCACCAGCGAGATCGTCATGACGCCTCGATCTGCTCGTCCAACTCGGCCCCCAGCGCCCGCAACACGTCCTGCACCATTCCCACCACCGTCAGATAGATCCCCAGATCGAACAGGAGCACCGTGGACAGGTGCAGGGTCCCGACCAGCGGCACCGTCACGTCGGCGGCCAGCATGGTCAGCGCCTCCCCGCCGAACGCCAGCCCGACCAGCGCCGTCCCGACCGACAGCGTGAGCCCCACCCCGAGCAGCACGCCGGGGTGCATCGGCACCGCCCGGGCCAGCTCGTCCCGCCCGCCCGCCAGGTAACGGACCGTGATGGCCAGCCCCGCCACGATCCCGCCCGAGAACCCGCCGCCGACCTGGCTGTGCCCGACGAACAGCAGGAACACCGAGAGCACCAGGACCGTGTGGAAGGTCAGCCGGGCGGCCACCTCGAAGGCCAGCGCCCGATCCCGCTCCGGCAGCGCCGACGCCAGCCACGGCCGGCCCGGACGCGGCCGCGAGGGCCTCCTGTCGATCGCGTACGAGGTGCGGCGCAAGTAGATCAGACTGGTGACGCCCAGCGTGAGCACCACGATCACGGTGCTCTCACCCATCGTGTCCCAGGCCCGGATGTCCAGCAGCAGGGCGCTGACGATGTTGCCCGCCCCGGCCCGCTCCGCCGCCCCCGCCATGAGGTCCCCGACCGGCTGCGCCTGCCGGGAGTCCATCGCCAGGACGCCCGCGACGACCACCACCGCTCCGATGGCGAGGCCGATGCCGAGCCGGAGCGCCAGCGGCAGCCGGGCCGCGACCGGCGGGTTCGACACCCGCCGCAGCACCAGCACGAACATGACCAGGCTGAGCGTCTCGGCGAGGAACTGGGTCAGCGCCAGGTCGGGGGAGCCGTGGGCGAGGAACAGCAGCGCGACCCCGTACCCGGTCATGCCGACGGACAGGGCCAGCAGCAGGTAGGTGCGGGCGCGCAGGGCCAGCACGACCGCAGCCGCGATCAGGACGGCGAGCAGCGGCTGCTCGCCCCGCTGCCACCATGTCACCGGCGCGTCCAGCGAGAGCGGCGGCCCGTACGACAGCGCGAGCGTCCCGACGCCGGCCAGCGACAGGAGCGTGAGCAGCACGTAGTCGGGCACCGAGCCGCGCTGGATGACCCCGGTGACCTGCAGCGCGCCCAGGTCCGTGCGGCGCAGCGCGTGCCAGAAGGCCACGCCCGTGTCGGTGACGTGCAGCGCCGCCCCCAGCCGCGCCACCGGCTCGCGCGCCAGGAACAGCAGCCCGCCGACGGCCAGCGACAGCAGCGACAGCAGCAGCGGCGGCCCGACCCCGCTCCAGATCGCCAGGTGGGTGGCGTGCCCCGGATCGGGGAAGGCGTCCGAATAGCCCGCCATCGCCGTCTCGTACCAGCCGGCCAGCGGCGCCACCACCAGCCCCAGCCCGGCCAGCAGCGCGGTGGGCGCCACCATGAGCGCCGCCGGCCGCTTCACCCGCGTCGCCCTGCGGCCCGGCTTCGCGGCGAACGCCCCCCACAGGAACCGCAGCGTGTACGCGACGGTCAGCGCCGACCCGGCCACCACCACCCCCAGCACCAGCGGGTCGTCCAGCAACGCCCCCAGCGCCGCCTCCTTGGCCACGAACCCCGCCAGCGGCGGCAGCCCCGCCATCGACGCCCCCGCCAGCACCGCCGCCCCGCACGTCCACCGCATCGAACGGCCCAGCCCGCTCAGCCCGCGCAGGTCCCGCCTGCCCGCCGCCCGGTCCACCACCCCCACGACCAGGAACAGCGACGCCTTGAACAGCGCGTGCGCGAGCAGCATCGCCACCCCGGCGAGCGCGGTCGCGCCGGTGCCCGCGCCGAACAGCAGGATCAGGAAACCGAGCTGGCCGACCGTGCCGTACGCCAGCAGCTTCTTCAGATCCGTCTCCCGCAGCGCCCGCCAGCCGCCCAGCAGCATCGTCAGCGCGCCCAGCGGCACCGCGACCACCCGCCACGCCGTCGTGTCCCCGAACGCGGGCCCGAGCAGGGCCAGCAGGTAGACGCCCGCCTTCACCATCGCGGCCGCGTGCAGGTACGCCGACACCGGCGTGGGCGCGGCCATCGCCGCCGGCAGCCACGCGCTGAAAGGGAAGATCGCCGACTTGGCCAGCGCCCCCACCAGCACCAGGACCAGCGCCACCGGCGCGACCTGGGGCGGGTCGGAGAGGATGGCCGAGATGCGGTAAGTGCCCGCCGCCAGCCCGATCATCACGAACCCGGCCAGCATCGCCAGCCCGCCCAGCGTGGTGACGACCAGCGCCTGCATGCCGGCCCGCCTGCTCGCCCGGCTCTCCGGGTGATGGCCGATCAGCAGGTACGAGAAGACCGTCGTCAGCTCCCAGAACACGTACAGCAGCAGCAGATCGTCGGCCGTGACCAGGCCCAGCATAGCCCCGGCGAACGCCATCATGATCGCGCCGTACCGGCCCAGCCCGGGCTCTCCGGAGCTGAAGTAGCGCGCGCTGTAGACCATCACCAGGGCGCCGATGCCGGTCACCAGCGCCATCATCAGCAGACTGACCTCGTCGGCGCGGAACGCCAGCGTCAGCCCGAGCGCGGGCGCCCAAGGACGGGCCGACGGCTCAGGGCCCACCAGGGCGTAGCAGAACCCGGCCGCGGGAGCCGCCGCGAGCAGCAGCATCGCACCCCGCCCGTACCGGCGGACCAGCCAGGGAGCGAAGATCGCGGCCGCCGCGTGCAGGATGAGCAGCGGCTCCATCCATCAGCCCGAGTTCGTCAGGCGGTCGCCCACCTCGTCCCGCAGCCGCGACAGCGACTCGTCGAGCATGCCGCGCACCTGGGCGGCGCGCTCGGGCGACGACCCCTCCTCGGGCTCGTCCAGGAGAGAGATGTGCACCGTCACCTCGCTCGTGCCGCTGGCGGAGTCGGTCACCTGCAGCCAGCCCGCATAGTCAGGATGGTCGCGACCGCCCCACTCCACTCTCAGCTGGTCGTCCTGCACCCGGAACAGGCCCTCGTGCGCGCCGTCCCCCGGCACCACCTCGCCGCCGGCCTCCACCTGGTCCGGCCCGCTTTCGCGCACCCACAGGCCATGCGGCAACCACCTGTTCATCAGCGTCAGATCGGACGCGACCCCGAACACCACCACACTGTCGGCAGGCATGCCGCACGTCGCCTCGTACTCGGCCATCGCAACCCCCACCCTTCGCTTTGACCACCGAATGCCCGGCCGGCCCTCCCGCAAACCGGCCCTCAGCGTCCGGGCGTTCACAACGGCCGATGTGACACAGTGAGGTCATGTCCGAGACGCTTCCCCGGTCGGTTCCCGAAGCCGTCGCCGCCGAACTGGCCGGGCGGCCGCTGCGCTACCTCTTCTTCTGGGGTCACCGGCCCGCCCGCGACGGCAGCCCGGGCCAGGGCTGTCTCAGCCAGTGGTGGCCCGCCGAGTTCACCGAGGACGGGCGTCACTACCGCTCGGCCGAGCACTACATGATGGCGCACAAGGCGCTGCTGTTCGGCGACGAGGCCGCGGCCGAGAAGATCCTGGCCGCGGCCCACCCGGGCGAGGCGAAGAAGCTCGGCCGCTCCGTCGGCGGCTTCGACGAGGAGACCTGGGCCGCCCACCGCTACGACATCGTGGTCCGGGGCAACCTCGCCAAGTTCGGGCAGCACGCGGACCTGAAGGAGTTCCTGCTGGGCACCGGCGGACGGGTGCTGGTCGAGGCCAGCCCGCTGGACCCGGTATGGGGCATCGGACTGGCCGCCGACGACCCCGACGCGGCCTCACCCGCCACCTGGCGCGGCCTCAACCTGCTCGGCTTCGCCCTCATGGACGTCCGAGACACCCTGACCCGCTCCCGCTGACGCGCTCTTGGGCGCGGCTCGTTCTCTCCGGCGCGGCGGATCGCGTCCCGTGCGGCTCGTTCTCTCCGGCGCGGCGGATCGCGTCCCGTGAGGCGAGAGGTCTCACCCGTCCGGCGGCAGGTTCAGCCCGGCGGGCAGGTCGGCGCCCCGCACCGTGCAGGCCAGCGCCGCCACCCGCGCCGCGAACGCCGCGGCCTGCCGCGCCGCCGCGAGATCCAGCCCCTCCAACCGGCCGCCGAGCAGCCCTCGCCCGTCCAGCCAGTGCAGCAGCCCGGCGGTGAACGCGTCGCCCGCGCCCACCGTGTCGACCACGTCCACGACGGGCGCGGGCACCTCGGCGCGCTCTCCGCCCAGCGACACCAGCGCCCCGGAACGCCCCCTCGTCACCACCACCAGCCGGACGCCCGCGGCGTGCCACTCGTCGCAGACCCGCTCCACCGGCTCGCCGGGCCGCAGGAAGCCCAGGTCCTCGTCACTGAGCCGCAGCACGTCGGCGAAGGCGCACCACCGCTCGACGGCGTACGCCTCCCGCGCCGCCAGGCTCGGCCGCACGTTGGGATCGACCGAGACCGTCACCCGCCGCGCGGCCGCAGCCGCGAACGCCTCCACCACGTCCCGTCCCGGCGGCCTGACCAGCGCCAGCGACCCGGTGTGCAGGCACCGCACCCCGTCGAGCGCCTGCCCGGGCAGCTCCTCCGCGGTCCACTGCCAGTCGGCGGCGCCCTCGGCGTGGAAGCCGTAGCTCGCGTCGCCGCCGCCGTCCAGGTCGGCCACCGCGAGCGTGCTCGGCTCGCGAGCCTCGACCGCGTACGCCAGATCCACCCCGGCCAGCCGCTCCCGGAACAGCTGCCCGAACACGTCACCCGAGACCCGCCCCAGGAACCTCGCCCGCGTGCCGAGCCTGGCCAGCGCCGCCGCCGTGTTCGCCGGCCCGCCGCCCGGCAGCACGCGCAGCGTCAGCTCAGCCGCCCGCCGATCCGCGAACGCGTCGGCCACGCACTCACCCAGCACCGCGATCACCCGCCCACCTTCTCACGCCCCGAACGAGTCCCGTACGGGAGAAGCGGCAGTCCGAGCGTCGACGATTCTGGTGCCGCACGTGCCGCTGTCCGACCCGGCCAAGCGCCGTTATGGCCTGGAACTGTGCGAGAAGACCCGGCAGCATCGCTCCGCCGCATCCTCACGCAGCAGCCATTCCCACGACACTGGATCGCCGTACGTCATCATGCCGAGGCAGATCCGGGAGACCCCGCAGCACCTACGAACCCAGCTTCACATATCGCACTTTGTTCTACCTCCCTATGAGGATGTGGCCTTCTTGGCCGCAGAAGTCTGGAGTTCGTGGTGGAGGGCTACCGCGAGGACCACGAGCCCCACTCCGGCGAGTTCGAGGAGCGAGGGCAGTTGCCGGAGCACCGCGATGCCGATCACCGTCGCTGTGGCCGGAAGCAGCGCCACGAGCAGCGCGTACGTGGAGCGGGCCATGCGTGCCATGGCCAGTTGATCGCACACGTACGGAATCACCGACGAGCAGATACCCACCCCGATCCCGGCTGCGAGCGTGACCGGTTCGATCATCGCGGGAGCGGCGTGCCAGATGCCCACGGGCGCGACGAACAGCCCGGCGACGAGCATGGCGGCGGCCAGCCCGTCGATGCCTCCGATGCCGTGCATGTCGCGAGCCGCCCGATGGGCCAGCACGATGTAGCCGGCGAACAGCGCCGCGTTGGCAAAGGCGAACACCAGACCCAGCGGCTCGCCCGCCAGTTGGACGCCGGTCAGCACGTAGACACCGCTGACGGCGGCCACGAGAGCCACGAGATTACGTGCGGTCCGGGCACCGAGCGCGGCCAGCACGATGACCGGCAGAAACTCGATCGCGGCGACGGTCGCCAGGGGCACGCGAGCGATCGCCAGATAGAAGCAGACGTTCATCGCCGCGAGCACCGCACCCCAGGCGATGATCGTACGACGCTCGCCGGCGTTGAGCCGGACCAGTGTCCGCCAAGGGCGACGCCAGAGTGCGAAAACGAGTGCCGCGCTCCAGATCCTCAGCGCCGCGACCCCGAGCGGGTCGAGCCTCGCGAACAAGAGCACGGCGAAGGCCGGACCGAGGTAGTGGAAGACGGCGCTGCCGATGAAGTAGGTCCATGGAGGCGCCTTGAGCAGGACGGCGCGAGGGCCGATAGGCGGCATGGCCCCATTTTCGGCGAGCTCCTATTTTAGGAGAATGGCGAATCGAAAGATCAGACCCGATCGGGCACACGAATCGAAGGACTTGGACGTGCTCGACTTTCGAATCCTCGCGGAGCTGCAAGTCGACGCCAGGGTGAGCTTCGCCGAGCTGGGCCGCCGGGTCGGCCTGTCGCCCCCCGCCGTGAGCGATCGGGTGCAGCGGCTGGAGGAAGCAGGAGTGATCACCGGCTATCGCGCCGAGGTCAACCCGCGGGCCCTGGGCTTTCCGGTCACCGTGATGGTGCGAATCCGTCCGGCGTTCCGGGAACTGCACCGCATCTCCAAGATCGCCGAAGACGTTCCCCAGATCGTCGAGTGCTACAGGATGACCGGTGACGACTGCTTCTGCTTCACGATGCATCTGCGGTCGGTCGACGAACTCGAACCGATCCTCGATCTGTTCACGCCGTACGGACACACGACGACCTCCCTCATCCACACAGCACCCGTGCCACGCCGCCCCCTCCCCTTGGAGTGAGAGAGCCAGGCTGCCCTCCGGGGTTCGTCGTCCGGGCCAGACGCTGTGCCGTCATAGCCGCCGGGCGGCGTCGCCGCGATCCCCGCCTCCAGCGGCAAGATCACCCGGCATCGGCTCTCACGCGGAGGAGACCGCCAGGCGAACCGCGCCCTCTACCTCATCGTGCTCGCCCGCATGGCCCGGTGCCCCCGTACCCGCGCCTACGTCACCCGTCGCACGGCCGAGTGAGCTGCTGCCGTAGCCCTGGGCGGGGTGTGGATCGTCGACCAAGCCTGGGCCACCTGCGATGTGGGCATCGCAGGAGAGCGCCTCTCCTCGCCACGTCGGCGCCATTGGCGTGCCGGCCCGAGCCCGCTCTCTGGTTTGTGGCCGATGGGGGCGAGGTGCGTTGAGGGCTGATGCCGGCACCGTGCCCGATAGCTCCGGCTGAACGAACAGGGAAGACGTCCGATGCCGCGAGCGGTGCCGCGCCCGTAGCGTTTTGACCTGTAAGAACGACGGAAGCAGGGAGAAACCCGTGAAGAGAATCGTTGTCCTCGGCGGCGGTTACACCGGGGTGATGTGCGCGGTCCGGCTGGCGCTGCGCACCCGGAGGCTGGACGTGTCGATCACTCTGGTCAATCCGTCGGAGCGGTTCACCGAGCGGTTACGTATGCATCAGGTCGCGGCCGGCCATGAGCTGGCCGACTTCCGGATTCCCGAGCTCCTCGGCGAGCGGGTGACCTTCGCGGGGCTGGACCACCGCCGTCGACACCGCACGGCGCGAGGTCACCGTCAGCGACGGCGACGGTCCCCGGACGCTGCCCTACGACAAGCTGGCCGGCGGCCGCCTGATCCCGGCGCACGTGAGCCTCTGGACGGCCGGGGTCAAGGCTCACGCGCTCGCCGGACCACCGCATCTCCCGGGCCACCGCCTACCGCTACATCCACGAAGGCATCGCAGTTCTCGCAGCTCAAGCACCCGATCTGCACGAAGCCCTCGACCGTGCCCACGCCGAAGGGCTGGCCTATGTGATCCTGGACGGCACCCTGATCCCCGTCGATCGCTGCGCCGAGCAGACCGTCAGCGTCAAGGGCGAGGCCATCGACGCCTGGTACTCCGGCAAGGCCCGCCAGCACACCGGCAACCTCCAGGCACTGTCGGCACCCGGCGGGCTGCCATTGCAGATCGCCGAGGTCGAGCCCGGCTCCGTCCACGACCTCACCGCCGCTGGCACGCAGGTGCTCGGCGCGCTGTACGCCGCAGCCGCCCGGGGCCTGCCCACCCTGGCCGACAGCGGCTACGACGGCGCCGGAATCGGCATTCATACGCCGATCAAGCAGCCCGAAGGAGACCAGATCCTCAGCCCGGACAACCGCACCTACAACCGGCTCCTACGCGCCCTGCGCTGTCTCGGCGAACGCGGCTTCGCCCTGCTCAAGGGCCGCTGGCGCACCCTCCAGCACATCACCATCAGCCCCAGCAGAATCGGCGACATCGCCCGGGCAGCGCTTGTCCTCACCCATTTCGAGCACAACTACCTGCCGGCAATTCGCTGAGATCACTTCAGTGCCTGCGGCTTCTTTTCGGCGCCAGTCCCAGCGTCACGGTGTAGAACCGAGGAGTATAGGTCGAAGGTGCCGCGTGAATTCGATGACGTCTGCTTGGTGATCCCGTCCCGGCGCGCCTCGAGCGATCTGGATGGACAGTAGCTTGGCGCCGTCGGATGTCCACGCTTGTGCTTTGGCTCCGATCGTGTTTCCGTCGGCATCCTTTATCGGAGCGCTATAGCCGGGTTGGATGCCGCTGGGCAGGTCGGACCCATGGTCCCTGGATTTCGTATATTCCAAACTTTCAAGAGTGGAAGCGGATGGGTCGTAAAGTTCGATCGACATTCGCGCCTTGTGTTCGGTCTCCGAGGACCGGCTGATGATGCAGTGTGAGAAGTCGGCCGGCGAGTCGGATCCGCTCGCACGGAAGTTGCTCAGCCCCAGGGCGCGAGCAATAGTTTGATTCGAGACGAGCCCGCATGCGAGGGGTGCGGCGGTCACGTTGCCCAGAGGCCGCCGATCCACGGGTGGAGCCGGCGATGATGATGAACACCCAGCCACAGCGGCCAGGGTGATCGCTATGGGGATTAGTGTGCGAAAAGCGCTCATTCCTCCGCCTCCGGGTACGAAGGAACCGGTCGTTGGAATCCGTCTTGGACTGCCTGGGAAGTACTGTTGAAGATTCCCGATGCAGATGAGTGGAGAAGCCACTGATCGTAGGCCAGCGCCTCTGTCGTGTCCATCTCGCTACGTGGCTTGATGTGGCTGCCCTGGAGGAAGTCTCCTTTTGAATCCTTCGCCGCGTTCTCGAAAGCATGAGGATGGGCGCTGCCAGGAGTGGACTCCTCTCCGAAGAGCCCGTGCCGCATCATCGTATTGGCCGCCAAGTCTTTGAACAGGTTCTGGCTCTGGACCAGTTTGTCTTCAGCCTTGCTTCGAGCCGTCTCTCCCTCGTTGAACTCTATGTTGTCGCCGACGACGCTCTCTACGAACTCATAGACTGCTCCGGGTATGTCTCCGGCAGGGGCGAGAGCCAGCTTGGTGGTTCTTGATATAGCGTCCGTGAATCCCTGGTTTATCTGGTCCCTCCGGTCGGCCTCGTTGATGCTTGCCATGTTCCCTGCGTCGGTTGCGAAGTGCAGTGATTTGCTGAGGGCATATACTTGCGCGTCGAAGAAATCTCCCGGGCTGCCGGCCATGGCATCCTTCAACAGCTTCTGGCGGTACGCGCTTTGTTCCCTTTCGGTAGCGTCCGGATGGTTCTTGTGCCACGCGGCGAAATCGGCCTTGAGCCCGCCGGCGACCTCCGCTCCTCGCGCATCCAAGACCTTGAGGCTGTACTCGCCATGAGCTCCGATAATCGTCTTGAACGTCTGGGTGTCTTTTGACGCCCAGATCATTGACGCCTTGAGTTCGTTGCGGTCAAACATTGCTCCGTAAGGCTCGTCACTGGGAAAATTCGGGTCACTGTCCGGCAAGTCCAGAACACCCGGCTTCTCCAAGACGGTGCCATTGGCGACTCGGTGAACGTCACTCATGTAGGCGGCGAAGACGCGGCCGGCGCTCTGCCGCGTGCCGGGCAGGTTGGCCTGAGCTCGCGGGTCTGACCAGAAGTGGACGGTCCAGGATGCTATGAGGGCCGATTTGTGCCCGCGCGAACTGCCGGGTGGTTGGCCGTGGTCGCGGAACGTGGTGGTGGCCGCCTCGATGGCCCGGCCGAGTTCACCGTTACCGCTGCCCCAGTAGTTGTCCCGCATCAGGAAAGACAGGGGCTTGCGCACGGGATCGGTGAAGAAGTCTTGTGCGACTCTGGCGTTGTTCGCGAGAGCGGCTGCGAGGCCGGGACCGAAACTGATGATGTCCTGCTGCTGGGACTGGGGCTTCGTGGCATTGTCGAAGACCTTGTTGGCGACCTCGCGGAGGAACGCGTCGTCGAAGGTGCCGTGGCGAAGCAGTTCGTCGACCATGCGACCGCTCATGGGATTGTCGTCGGTGGCGATCAGGTCGTCGACGTAGCTCTTGGAAAGCTTCATCCCGCCGACTCCGCGCGAGGCCGTTCCCAGTGTCACGCTGAGGGTCCGTGCCAGACGGTCCATCACAGAGGACGACGACGGCTTCGTCCAGTCATTCCCCAGGGATCCGCGGTGCGACAGGTAGAGACGTTCCAATAGCGCCTTCAATTCCTTCGGAGGTATCTCCTTGGCGAAGGCGACAGCGAAGTAGGGGTCGTGCTGATGCTTCTCCAACAGCTCCAAGGTTTCCTTGGAGAGTGTTGTCCCCTGGCCGCTGGATGCGTCCTTGACCGCCTTACGAAGCCGGTCGGCAACGGACTTGGCCGCTGCGGCTCCTCCTGCGGGTGAGTTCGACACCCATAGCGTCTCATCCGCCCAGATGACACCTTTGTCGAGCCCGATCTTCTGGGTGGAGACGATGAGGTCCAGGCGGCGCTGGAGGTCGGGGATGCGCTCGGCGATCTGGTAGGCGACATCCCGGAGGGCGCCAGGTCCGGTCATCCCGGTGCCGATCGAGTTCAGCGCTTTGGCGACCTGCGCATCCGCGTCTGGCCAAGACTGCTTGAGACGTTTTATTTCGGCGATGAGTTGAGTCATGAGCGTGGGGTCGATACCGATCCTGTCCGGGGGAGGGCTCATCCGCCGGCTTTCCCCGGCAGATTCAGCGATGGCCGCCACAGTCCCAACGGGTCTGCCGGGTTGTCGGGCTCGGCGCGGACGGAGTCGACCAGCGCCAAGGCCCGATTGAAAACGCCTCGATAGGCTGCTTCCCACGCTTGGCAGTCCTTGAGGAGTTCGTCAGCGGCCTTGCCCTTCATCGCGCCGTCTTCGAGCAGGCCGATGAGCTTACGCACGTCGCCGGCGTGCTGGTCGCGTAACTGCTCGATCGTGCGCCGGGCGGCAGCGATCTGTTCCTGTGTCGCCATCAACCTGGATCCTTTGGATCTTGAGGACGACTATCTATGGATCAATGCGACGATAAAGGGTCGTAGTAGTACCGTCGAGTCGAACTGCTCATATGGCATAAGCTCAATATTTATCCCGGCTGATGTGTATCACACGTGATGGCAATGGCTTCGCAGAACATTGTCCCACTGCTGCATACGGCGGGGTCCCGGGCTCTGGCATGCGGAAGGCCGGTGACCGAGACTCGGTCACCGGCCTTCCCCGCGCGCCCGGTCAGTCGGTCGTGAGGGCGTCGAGCAGGTCGCCCACGGTCGCGTCGGGCACCGATCTGGCGACCTCGGCGAGTGCGACGATCCCGACGAGCTTGTGCCCGTCGATCACGGGCAGTCTGCGCACCTTGTGCGAGGCCATGGTGCGCAGGATCTCCCGCGCGTCGTCGTCGGCGCCGATGGTGACGGCTTCGCCCTGGGCGAGCTCACCGGCCAGGCAACTGCCCGGGTCCTTGCCCTTGGCGAGTACCTTGACCACGATGTCGCGGTCCGTGAGCATCCCCTTGAGCCGGTCGTCGGTTCCGCAGATGGGCAGTGAACCGACGTCCAGGCGTGCCATCTTCTCGGCCGCGTTCATCACGGATTCGTCGGCGTTGACGCACTCGGCTCCGGGCGTCATGATCTCTCTTGCGGTCGGCATGGGGCCTACCTCCGTCGTTCTGGGGACCTTCGTCGCCTGCCCGCCGTCGAGGAAGCGAAACCGTCGTCGCGGAGGCGACGCCGTCGTCAGGGCCGCGCCCGCGAGGGCGCGAGACCGTCGTCACGCCCGCGTGGCGGTGACCGCGACGGTGGTGTACGCCATGGTGAAGCCGCCTCCGGCGGCGTCGATCGCGGCTCCGACGCCCGCCAGGAGCGCGTCCAGTTCGGCCGGCCGGAATCGGCTGTGGCCGCCGATCGTGGGCACCTGGTCCAGCCACTCGTCGCGGGTGTACGCCTGCTCCCAGGTGAAGCGCCACTGTTCGGGCTCGGTGAGGGCGCCCGTGGCGCGTATCCCGTCGGTCGCCTTGGCGAACAGCGGCGCGTAGGCGTCCAGGGCGGACATCGCCGCGCCGAGGGCCGGCAGGTGCGGCAGCACCCGGGCGTAGACCTCGCCGAAGGCGTCGCTCAGGGCGGGCGGAGGCTGGGCCACGTTCCAGAACACCGCCAGCAGGCCGCCGGGCCGCAGCGCTCCGGCGGCCTTGGCGGCGCCGGCGGCGGGGTCGATCCAGTGCCAGGTCTGCGCGGAGACGACCGCGTCGAAGGTCCGGCCGGCGGGGTCCCAGGTCTCGAATGCGGACACCTCGACGTCGAATCCGCCGCGCCGGGCGAACGCGGCCATGCGGGGGTCGACCTCGACGCCGAGCACCCGGCATCCGGCCGCCCTGAGCTGGCGGGCGGCGATGCCGGTGCCGATGCCGACGTCCAGCACGTCCGGCCCGGGGCCGGCGGTGACGATCCGGTCCACCAGCGGGGCGGGGTAGCGGGGACGGGTCCGGTCGTAGCGCTCGGGGTCCGCGCCGAAGGACTCGGCGGCCTGCCGCTCCCGGTGCGGCTCCGAACCTGGCGCGGGTAAAGTGGGCATGCGCCCACCATAGTGGGCAAGCGCCCACTCGTCCAGCGAAGGGAGCACACATGCCGACAGGGGTGGCGCTGCGCGATCCGCGCGAGCAGTTGTTCGAGGCCGCCGAGCGCGTCCTGCTCAGGGACGGGCCGCACGCGCTGACCAGCCGGGCGGTCACGACGGAGGCCGGCTGCGCCAAAGGCGTGCTGCACCGGCACTTCACCGACTTCGACGCCTTCCTCGCCGAGCTGGTGCGCGACCGCGTCGGCCGGGTGCGGGCCCAGGCCGACACCCTGCTCGCCGCCGCCGGCAGCGGCACCGTGATCGGCAACCTCACGGGCGTGCTGACGGAGTTGTTCGGGTCGGTCGCGGGGGCGATCGTCGGCCTGCTCATCTTCCGCGACGACCTGCGCGCCCGGCTGCGCGAGACCACGCCGGTCGGCATCCCGATCCTGAGCGAGGCCGCGGCCATGCTCACCGCCTACCTGGCCCGCGAGCGCGAGCTGGGCCGCCTCGACGCCGCCGCCGACGTGGACGTGCTGGCGCCCACGCTGATCGGCTCCGCGCACCTGATCCACGCCGACCGCACCGGCGCCCCGCCGGAAGCCGCCGCGGTCCGCAAGGCCGTCACCGCGATCGTCGGCGGCGTCGTACGGGAGACCGGCGTCGTACGGGAGACCGGCGTCGTACGGGAGACCGGCGTCGTACGGGAGACCGAGGGCGAGGCCGGCTGACGAGGCCGGCGGAGGGCGTCAGCGGAGGCCGGAGAAGAGGTCGTCCTCGTGGGCCGGGGTCCTGACGCGGCTCCGGACCCGGATGAACGCCTCGTGGGAGAACACCTGCTGCTGGGCCTGCGGGGGCATGCGCAGGGGGAAGATGTTCTCGCCCTGGCTGGCGTGCGCCTGCAGGGCCTTGAGCTTGCGGTCGACGTGGGCCGAGACGTCGACGACGGTGGTGACCAGCTCGTCGGGGGTGCCGAAGTCGTCACCCGGCTCGAAGTCCATCTCGATGCCCGACTCGCGCAGGGTGGCGGCCATGTTCTTGATCGCGGAGCGGGGGATGGCGGTGTAGTAGAGCTTGTCGGGGATGTCGCTGAGGTCGGTGGCGGCCAGGGCGACGCGGTGGGCCTGGACGTGGTCGGGATGGCCGTAGCCGCTGCCGCCAGTCTCGTCGTAGGTCACCACGACCTGGGGACGGTAGCGGGCCATCAGCTCCGACAGCCGGGCGGCGGCCGACTCCAGCGGCACGTTGGCGAAGGCGTCGGGATGGTCGTTGGTCGACCAGCCCGCCATGCCGGAGTCGCGGTAGCCGAGCAGCTCGACGTGCTCGATGCCCAGATGGTCGGCCGAGGCGCGCAGCTCCGCCAGCCGCAGCCGGGCCACCTCGGCGGCGTCGTGGCCGGGCTCGCCCGGCTTGACCCCGCCGGGGCCGTCGCCCTGCTCGCCGTTGGTGCAGGTGACCAGCACGGTGCGGACGCCCTCGGCGGCATAGCGGGCGAGCACCCCGCCCGTGCTCAGGCATTCGTCGTCGGGGTGGGCGTGCACGGCCATCAAGGTCAGTCTGCGGTCCATGGCCGAAACCCTACTGGCCGCCGACGACAGTTCCACCCGTCAGCCGGGCCGCCTCGCCGCGCGCGGCGGCCGCGGCGGCGCGGTCACCGAGCGCCTCGGCCAAAGTCGCCTGCTTCAGCCAGTTGAACGGGCTGCACGGCCGCACGTGCACGCGCTCGCTCACCAGCACCCGCGCGAGCTCGTACCGCCCGCCCCGCAGCGCCGACTCCAGCAGCGTCTTCTGCACCGCGTCACGCTGCGCGTGGCTGCCGCCGAACTCGTTCACCCGGTGCCGGATCGGCTGGAGCAGGTCGACCACCAGGTCGTGGTCGCCCCGTCCGTAGGCCACCAGCGCCCGGCACACCGGGAGCCCCACCCGGGCGGTCATCTCCTGGTTGGTGACCCCGGGGCGCGGCTCGCGCAGGTAGTCCTCCCGCGCCGCGATCAGCCGCTCCGCCCGCCCGAGGCGGCCGGCTCCCACGTACGCCATGACGGCGTGCATGTCGTTGAACGCGTAGCACGCCTCGCCCATCTTGGCCTCCCACGCGTCGGCGAGCGCCTGCCAGCGGTCGTGCCGCACGTCGCCCTCCAGGTAGAGGCGCCACAGCAGGGCGGAGGCGTCCAGAAGCTGCATCGCGGTCTCGCCGCCGGCCATCACCGCGTCGTGGACGCCGATCGCCCGGCCGGTGTCGCCGCGTTCCAGCGCGAACAGGGCGTAGTGCCACCAGGTGTGCACGTTGAGGAACGTCCCGGTGGACCAGTCGCCGATCCGGTCGTCGAGGAAGCGGATGCCGTCGCCGAAGCGTCCCTGCATCTCGTACGTGTGCGCGACCGCGTGGACGCCCCAGACGTCGCGCGGGTTCAGCTCGACGGCCCGCAGGCCGACCTCCTCGGAGCGGTCGTAGTGGCCGGCCTCCTCCAGCCCGAACGCGTACATCCCGAGCAGGTGGCCGTAGTGCGGGTCGTCGGCGTGCCAGGCGCTGAGCGCGCCGCCGATCCGGTCGCGAAGTGAGCGGGCGTCGCCGGTGAAGAAGTCGATCTGGTGCCCGGCGGCCAGGGCGAGCAGGTCGCGCGGGTACCGCTCGGAGATGCGCGCGAGCAGCGCGCCGCAGCGCCTGAAGTCGCCGCCGAGCAGGGCGCCGACCGCCTCGGCGTGCGCCCGCTCGCGCGCGGACCACGCCGCGGTGTCCGCGCGGCCGAGGAAGGCGGCGAAGCGTTCCCTGGCCGTACGGGCGTGCGCCGGCTCGGTGGTGAGCAGCCCGAGGTAGGCCCTCAGCACGTTGGCCATGGGGAAGTCCGGCGCCTCCTCCAGCGCGGCGGAGGTCTCGGCGTCGACCTCGGCGCGGAAGTGCAGCAGCGCGTCAACGGCGCGGTCGTAGCGGCGGGCGGCGGCCCGTCCCGCGCCGCTCATGGCGAGCCCGTGCTGATCAGGGGTCGTCCGGGCGTCAGTCGTCATGCGGGCACTATAGGCAGGCCGCCGCGGGGGTCAGCGGGCGCGCCTGGCGACGACGGCCCGGCCCATCGCCGGGTCGTCGCAGAACGCGCCGTCGACGCCCAGCTCCAGCAGCCGGTCCAGGAAGCCCGCCACGTCGCCGGTCGCGCGCGGGTAGGCGGGGCTGGCCGGGTCGCCCAGCCGGTGGTCGGCGGGGAGCTGGGAGTTCTCGTTGCGCACCGTCCACACGTGCACGTCCAGCCGCGCCCGGTGCGCGTCGCGGACCAGGCTCGTCGGCTCACCGGTCCGCCCGTCGGCGCCGACGGGCAGCACGCGCCGGGTGTCGACGCCGATCCCGTCGGCATACCTGGCCACCTCGCGCAGGCCCGCCGGGGTGACCAGGTCGTCGTAGGTGCGGCCGTCGCCCGCGGCGACCAGGTCGTACGGGGCGCCGCTCGCGCTGATGAGCTGGATGAGCGGCAGTTTGGTCCTGCGGGCCAGCTCGCGCAGGTTGGCGGTCTCGAAGGACTGGATGTACGCCTCGCGCACGCGGTTGCGTTCCAGTGTCTCCAACAGCGGCTCCTCCAGTGACAGGCCGATGGAGTCGAAGTACGTCGGATGCTTGGTCTCCGGGTAGACGCCCACCCCGTGCCGCAGCGCCAGCTCGACGACTTCCTGGAAGGTGGGGATCCCGGCCAGCCCGTCGAAGGCCGTGTTGTCCGGGCGCAGGTCGGGCACCCGCTCCCTGGCCCGCAGCGTCTTCAGCTCGGCGAGGGTGAAGTCCTCGGTGAACCAGCCGGTCACCTCGCGGCCGTCGATCGTCTTGGTGGCGCGCCTGCCGGCGAACTCCGCCCGCTCGGCCACGTCGGTGGTCTGCGAGATCTCGTTCTCGTGCCGCGCGACGAGCACGCCGTCGCGGGTGGGGACGAGGTCGGGCTCGATGTAGTCGGCGCCCATCGCGATCGCGGCCTCGTACGAGAGCAGCGTGTGCTCGGGGCGGTGGGCACTGGCGCCGCGATGGCCGATGACCAGGGGCGGCCGGGCGCGGCCGCGGTCGGCGGCGGTCGCGGCGGGAGTCGATGGAGTCACCACGAAGGCGACGGTACCGGCCGACAGCACGGCCAGCACACTCGCGATCAGGCTGCGGATCGTCATGCGCGAACGGTAGACCGGCCGGGCGGCCCGCGTCCCTCGCGTCGCCGATTCCGGTCATTACTTGGGTGAGTTAGGATTTACTCATGCAAGTAAGAAAGCGGACGTTCACCGGGGAGGCCAGGCGCGCGCAGATCATCGCCGCGACCGTCGAGACCCTCGGCCGGCTCGGCTACGGGGGCACCTCGTTCGCCAGGATCGCCGAGCGGGCCGGGCTGAGCAGCACCCGGCTGATCTCGTACCACTTCGCCGGCAAGGACGAGCTCATGGGCGCCGTGGTCGCGCACGTGCTCGGCGAGCTCGGGCGCTTCATGCACGAGCGGGTGAGCGCGCTGCCGGACGCCCGGAGCCGGCTGCGCGCCTACATCGGCGGGCTGGTCGCGTTCAACGCCGCACACCGCGACGAGATGCGGGCCCTGATGACGATCTTCCTCGCCCATCCGGGCGAGACGGGCTCCTACGGTCCCGCCGAGGAGATCCGCACGCTCGGCCACCTGGAGGCCATCCTGCGCGATGGCCAGGAACGGGGGGAGTTCCGCCCGTTCGACCCGTTCGTCATGGCCGCCACGATTCAGCGCTCGCTCGACGGCCTGCCGTTCCTGCTGCGCGCCAAGCCGGACCTCGATCTGGAGCTGACGGCGCGCGAGCTGGAGACGATGTTCGACCTGGCCACGCGGGCGGGACCATGACGGGGCGGTGGCTGACCGTCGCCGTCAACCTCGGCGTCCCCCTGGTGATCTACTACGGGCTGCGCGCCGCCGGCGTCGGCGTCTACCTCGCGCTGCTGGCCGACACGCTGGTGTCGGCCGCGTTCACCGGCTACAAGCTGCTGCGCGAGCGCACGCTCGACGGGCTGAGCGCGTTCTTCACCGCCATGCTCGCCGTCGCCGTGGTGGTCGCGCTCGTCAGCGGCGACGAACGGCTGCTGCTGGCCAAGGAGGGCTGGGTCACCGCCGCCGCCGGCCTGTGGTTCCTGGCCTCCGTCAGGATGTCCCGGCCGCTCGCCTACCTGTTCACCCGCCCCCTGCTGGAGCGGCGCTTCCCCATCGGCCCGGCGCGCGAGCCGTGGGAGGTCTACTGGGAGCGGCTGGCCCGCTTCCGCCGCCTCTGGCGGGTGTCGTCCGTCATCTGGGGCGTCGCGCTGCTGCTCGACGCGGCCGCGCGGGTCGCCCTCGCGTACGCGCTCCCCGTCGACGCGGTACGCGTCGCCGGCACCCTGCTGTACGCGGCCGCCACCGTCGTCACGATGCTCGTCACCAACGTCCACTACGCGCTGAGCGGCCTGTTCAACGGCTGGAGCAGCCTGTACGAGCCGCTCAGGCGGGAGAGGGCCGGCACCTGAGCGACCGCCCCGCCGCCGGAGGCGCGCGGCACGGAACCCGCCCCCGGCGCCAGGGCGAACGACGCGCGGGTTCCGTGCAGTTCTGCGCGGTCACGGGGACGGGAGCGGGGCTACGTTTCGCTGGTGCGCATCCCCGGCAGGCAACCGCCTCGGCCGCCGGAGGGCGCCGAACCCCGCGGCGACCGTCCGCGGGGCCGTCCCTTTCCAGAAGGAGACCCTTCATGTCCATGCCTTCGACCGCGCCGCGCCGTCTGCGCATCGCCTCCACCCTGGTGGTGGCCGCGGCGGCGGGCGCGCTGCTGGCAGGGAACGCCGTGACCGCCGAGGCGGCGGCGCCCGAAGTGATCAGCCGCTGGAACAACGAGCTGATCCACGTCAACTCGATCAGCCCGTCGTTCAACCAGGCCATCTTCAGCGGGCCGTACACCGTCACCACCAAGCTGACGGCCGAGAACACGGGCAGCACGGCGATCCTCTACACCTGCCTCGTCAGCGCCGAGGGAGGAGCCGACACCGACCACGCCTTCGTCACGCTGCCGCCGAACTCGCAGCAGACCGTGGCGCTCAACGTGGTGCACAACTTCACCGGCAACGGGGTGTTCACGTTCGCCTGCACCAAGCCGGCGGGCACCCCGACGGTGCGGATGAAGCAGATCAAGATCACCGGTCTCAAGGTCAACTCGGTGCACAACGCGCCGTTCTGACCAGTGGAATGACCAGGGCCGGGGGCGCCGACGCCCCCGGCCCTGCCTGTCCCGGGCCTGATCCCGGCGGATGACTACCCTCGCTCGACGTCGTGCGGAGCGTCCCGGCCGGCGAGCGCCTCGTGCTGCTCGTCCGCGTAGCGGTGCACCAGATGTCCCTCCGGCATACCCGGGACCTACCCGGTGCGGCGGCCGGCGATCCCTAGCCTTCGCGGGCCCCGGGTTCACGCAGGTCCTTCACCAGCACCCGGCACACGTCGGGCACCTGCTCGACCCTGCCGCCCGGCAGGTAGATCCGGCGCGTCGTCGGTACGGGAGGATACGGCCACTCCTCGTACCCGAGCCGCCGGTACAGCGACCGGACCCGGTGGTTCCCCGGATCCACGCCCAGCGCCACCCGGTCATGGCCGAGCTCGCGTAAACGCCGCTCGGCGGCGTCCATCAGCCGGGTGCCGATCCGCCGGTTGCGGTGCTCGCGCGCCACCTCCAGGTGGGTCAGCAGCGGCACCCCGGGCAGCCGTTCGCGTATCTCCGGCTCCTCGGCCTGGTCGAGCCAGAGATAGACGTCCCCGATCGGGACGAAACCGTGCCAGGCCACCAGCAGCACCCCGTGCTTCTCACGCTGACGGGCCAGCTGGGCCCGGAAGTACGGCTCCTGTCCCAGGGCGTTCACCAGGGCCGCGAGATCCCCGTCCACGGCCGCTCGAATCCGGACATGAAGCATGACGTCTACAATCAAGCGGCGAAAGGGCTGACGGCAAGCATAGTCCGATGTTCTCTCATGTAAGGGTGGGACCGGGTCTCCGGAGGCCCCCCCGACCCTGCCCCGCGTCGGCGAGGTAACGCAGCGCGTCGCCGAAGGAAACGCCGCTGGGCAGCAGTTCCACGAAGTCCCGCCACACCTTGCCGTCGGCCCGCCACGTGTCGAGGTAGGCGAGACACAGCTCCGGCCGGATGAGGGCGAGGCGGCCGCGGGCGGCCTTGAGCGACTCCTCCATGCGGCGCCGCTCGTCCGGGCGCACCGGCACGTGCGGCAGGTGATCGAGGATGGCCTCGATGAACCGCCGCCGTCTGGCCAGGAACGCCGTCCAGTGCCGCAGGTCGGCGTCCCGCACCGATCCACCCTCGTCCAGCAGCCAGAACACGCCCTCGGCCAGCACGTCCCCCATCTCCTCGGACCGGGCCCGCTCCGTCGTGCGGAACGGGTCGTAGGGCGCCTGCCTGACCTGGCCGGTGACGGCGAGCGGGCGGAGCCCGTCCTCCTTCAGCAGGTAGAACCAGTCCTCGTTGTAGATGTTGGGGAAGAAGGCGACGTTCCGTACGGTCTCCACGACCAGGGCGCCGCCGCCCACGAAGGAGTCCTGGTCGCCGCCGACGGCGCGGTAGGCGTGGCACACCACGGAGTTGTCCGGGAACCCGCCGATCGACAGCCCGGCGGCGTCGAAGCGGTCGAGCAGCCCGGCCGCCCTGCGCAGGTCGTCCGGAGCCCGCACCTCGATGTCGTCGTCGAGGAACGCGATCCGCCGCCAGCCGACCATCCGGGCCAGGGCCAGCGCGAAGTTGCGCTTGGCCGCCGTGTCGGCGTTCCGCCGCAGCCTCGGCGGCAGCACGGTGGACGTCTCCAGCGCGGGCAGCCGCGCGGCGGACGCTCCGGTGAAGTCGATGGCGAGGACGTCGGCGCCGGGAGCCGCCCCGGCGCGCACCCGCGCGGCGCTGGTCCACCTGCCGCTGCACAGCACCACCAGGGGGCACCGCAGCGTCTGGGCCAGGTGGGAGGCGTGCCGCAGGTACTGGCTCGGGCGCGCGGTGGGCACCACGATCGCGTCGATCCCGGCCAGGTCGCCCGGGGCGCCGGGATCGCGCAGCAGCCGCCGGTGGGACGCGTGGTGGTGCGCCGCCGGTGACGGCGGTGGAGCCGGCGTGCTCTTCGGCTCCCGTGCAGAGTTCATGGTGCGGTTCCTGGCTCGGGTCTTCGTGCCGGGATGTCGGTCCCGTGATCGGACGGCGTGGCCGGAGGGCGTTGAGGGAGCGGTCAGTCAGGCCATTCGACCAGCCTCAGTCCGTCCAGTGTCCAGTCCGGGGTGACGACCTGGCCTCTGACCACGCGGACCCTGCTGAGCAGGGCGTAGGCCTCGCCGGCGCCGAAGCGCTCATGGAGCCAGGCGGTGTTGCGGTCGCGGAAGTTGGTGTCGGTCAGCGCCCGGACCACGCCGAGCGTGCCGCGGCCGTACATGCCGTTGCAGATCGTCAGGGTGCGCCGGGCGTTGTAGGGGTTCGGCCCGCGGTAGAACAGCGCCACGTCCTCGCGGAGCCGGCCGTCGGCCAGCGTGGGGGAGAACTGCCGGTCTCCGTGGGAGAAGTAGGGCCCCTCGTCGCTTCCCCAGTCGTTGACCTGCCGCACCGGCAGGTCGAGGACCTGGAAGACGTCGGAGGTGAGGTCGTTCCAGTCGACGCCGCCGAGGAGGACCAGATGGGAGGTCAGGTCGTCCGGCTGCAGTTCCTTCGCGGTGTGGCGGCGGACCTCGCTGCCGGGGTTGAAGGCGCGGATGTGCCCGTGCAGCTCGAACAGCGAGTCCAGGTCGGCGTAGGTGTAGAGCTCGATGTAGTCGGGGTCCTCGGGCCGGACGTAGGGCATCCGCGCCAGGAGCTCCTCAGGGAGCCGGGCGCAGACGATGACGATCCTGTTGCCGTCGTCGAACTGCCACGGGTTGGCCGGCGCGATCCCTGGCGCGGGCGTCTGGCTCAGGGCGGCCGTGCGCAGGTCGAGCAGCTCGTGCAGGAGCTTGTCGCGCAGCCGCGACTCCTCCGTCGTCAGCTCGGTCTCGTCGAGGGGGACGAGCTGGTCGCCGTCGATCGAACGGCGGGTGCAGAAGATCAGCGCGTACGCCTGCAGACGGGAGACCGGGGGCACCTTGGGGGTGCTCTCGTTCTCCCAGGACGAGATGAGGGGCACGCTGACGTTGAGCGCGCGGGCCAGCTGCGGCTGCCTGACCGTCGTGTCGGGCCACTGCTGCTGACGCAGTTGCCGGAGCCGGCGCGCCAGGGCCTGGCCGGAATCCGCCATGAGGACACCCCCATCCGAGGTCTACTCCTTAAGTAAACCTCTACCGACTGCCCCAGACGAGCCTATCCGCGCAGGCCAGCACCGAAACACCGCAGAGGCGGCCATTCTAGTGGAGCTGGACTTTCCTGACAGAGGGATTAATGCTTCTGAAAATGGGCAAGTCTTCAGCTAGATAAATGAAGATTAACTGAAGTTCACTCTACGGGGATGCGCATGCGCAGCAGAGATCCGCCCAGGACCCCGAGGCCAAGCGGGCGAGCACCCCTGCGAACCGGCGGCACTCCCGCGACGACCGGGAACGCCGCACCTACCCCAGCCCCTTGACGCCGAACCATCAGGACCCCGACATGTACGTCACCGTTGCCCTTCTCGCCAGCCCCGAAGGCGTCGCGATGGCGCGTGGCTTTCTCTACCTCGTGGCCGTCCTCGCCGTCTGGACCGTCGTCGCCGCGGTCCGCCACTTCAGCAAAGCCGTCACCGCGCTGTTCCGGGCGACCCTTCTGGTCGTCACCCTCACCGGCGTGGGTGCCGTCGCCGTCGCGGTCATCGCGCAACTGGCACTCATCCTGCAGCTCACCTGACGGCCCCACGGGACGGGCGCGACGCGGCGCCCGTCCGGCTCACCACGCCAGGGCGGCCAGCCGCCGGTAGGAGTCCAGGCGGTCGTCCAGGTCGTAGGTGTTCATCGTCACCAGCACCTCGTCGGCGCCGGTCGTCGTCACCAGATCGCGCAGCCGCGCCGCGACCTCGTCGCCGGTCCCGCTGATCTGGCCCTTGCGGGCCTCCTCCAGCAGCGCGCGCTCCCGCTCCGGCAGCTCCATCCGCAGGATCTCGCCCGGCGGGCGCAGCGGCGGGAACGCGCCGCGCACCCGCGAGCGCGCCGTCGCCCACGCCTCGGGCAGTTGCAGCAGCGCCGCACGCTCCGCCGTCTCGCCGACGGTGACGTTCGCCGCCACCATCACGTACGGCGTCGCGGCCCAGTCCGACGGCCGGAAGGCGGCGCGGTAGCGGGCGGCGGCCTCCGCCGGGGCCGCGCCGCCGATCACGAGGGGCAGCCCGAGGGCGGCGGCGAGGTCCGCGCCCGACCTCATGGCCAGCACGAACACCTGCGGGCGCAGGCCCTCGGCCGGGAGCGCGTGCACGCCCGGGTACGCGTCCTGGTCGCCGGTGAAGAACCCGAGCAGCTCCGCCACCTGCGCGGGGAAGCCGTCGGCCGCCTCCCTGCCGTGGCCGAGCGCCTTGCGGATGCCGCCGGTGAACGCCACCGACCGGCCCAGTCCCATGTCCACCCGCCCCGGATACAGCGACTCCAGGACACCGAACTGCTCGGCCACCACCATCGGCCGGTGGTTGGGCAGCATCACCCCGCCGGTGCCGACCCGGATCCGGGAGGTGGCGGCGGCCACGGCCGCCGCCAGCACGGTCGGCGCCGACCCGGCGACGCCGGGGACGCTGTGATGCTCCGACACCCAGAAGCGGTGGTAGCCGAGCTCCTCGGCCCGGCGGGCGAAGCGCACGGTGTCGCGCAGCGCCGCCGCCGGGGACTGCCCCTGCCGGACCAGCGAACGGTCGAGGATCGAGAGCGGTCTCATATCCCTGTGCAACAAGGGCGGGAGGGAAATGTTCCTACTCGCCGTAGAGCCCGACCGACCAGCGGACCGGGCGGCCGGGGTGGCCGCCGTCCACGGTGATCTTCGCGGTCACCTTGACCCGCTCGCCCGGCCGCGTGTCGTGCACGCCCATCGCCATCGGGAACGCGCCGGACCGCCACACGGCGCAACTGGCGCCGTGGGACTTCCCCTTGCCGAGGGTGTACGAGAACCGGAGCCGCTCGGCCAGATCCCCGGCGCAGAGCTGCTCGAGACCGAAGGGCCGCCCGGTGGCGTCGAACGTGAACCGCACGGTGTCGTCGGCCGGCCACACCCCGGACCGCGTGTCGATGAGCGGCCGGCCGTCGAGCCGTTTCGGCAGGTCCTTGATCGGCTCCGGCTGCGTGGACCGCTCCGGCGGCGTCCAGGCGTAGACGCCGAGCGTCCAGGCGCCCTCGATCCGCGGCCGGCACGTCCTGCCCTTCGCGCTGACGCAGTCCTTGCCGGAGTTCGTGTCGGCGGTGACGTCCACCTCCTGGGCGCCCTCGGGTCTGGCTCTTGACCGTGCCGGCGGCACAGCCGAGCAGCGCGGCCACCTCGGCCCGCCGCTTGCGCCGCCACCACGAGGTGTAGGTGGTGACCAGGACGCGGCGGACGTACGACTCCGGCTCCTCCACCCGCGACCAGGCGAACCACGCCTTGGCCAGCGTCTCCTGCCAGAGCGTTGCTGACGATACAGACGCGGTGGGACGCCGACCCCGTTGCCCGGCATGACTCAGTGGGGGCTCAGGCGCGGGTCACGGTGAACGGGACCAGCTCGCCGAGGCCGCGCACCGACAGCCGGTCCACCGCCCGCAGCCGGAACGCCCGGTCGTTCTCCAGGTCCTCGGCCGCGCGCGGATCGGCCAGGATCGTCCCCGGCAGGGCCAGCGCGGTCAGCCGGCTGGCCAGGTTCACGGTGGTGCCGAAGACGTCGCCCATGCGCCACACCACCGGCCCTGCCGCCAGGCCCACCCGCAGCTCGGGCATGCCGCGGGTCTTGGCGTGCGTCTCCACCAGCCGCAGGCCGATGTCGGCGGCCACGTGCGACTTGTCGGCCACGAACAGCACCGAGTCGCCCAGCGTCTTGACCACCCGGCCGCCGTGGGAGGTGACGATGTCGGCCGAGCGGCCCTCGAACCTGTCGACCAGCGCCGCCAGCTCCGTCTCGGTGATCTGCCTGCTCAGCCGGGTGAACGCGACCAGGTCGGCGAACCCGACCGTGACCCGTACCGCGTGCAGGTCCTGCACGGCCAGCCGGCCCGCGGCGGCGGCGAGCTGGCGCTGCCAGGCGTAGACGAGCAGCTTGGCGAGGTCGGGCACCACCCGTTCGGCCCGCCGTCGCCACGCCCTGGGCCGCTCGGCCAGCGGCACCCCCGCCTGGTCGAGCGCCTCGGCGCCCAGCTCGGCCTGCGACTCGGCCAGCCGGGCGGTCGCGCGGCCGAGCGAGCGGGCGATGAGCAGGACGTGGTCCTCGTCGTAGACGCCGTCGCTCACCATGCCGAGCAGGGTCCTGAGCGCTTCGACGTCGGAGTCGGTGAACTCCACCGCGTCGTCGGCGACGTTGGCGAAGCCGAGTGCCCGCCAGAACCGCCGGGCGCGGTAGACCGGCACCCCTGCCATCTCGGCCACCTGGTGGCTGGTGTAGCGGCGGGGCTCGCGCAGGAATGCCTCGGCCACCGACTCCTCCCCAGCCACGGGTGCAACATAACACCCTTTACCCGGATTGCACCGTAGGCATCGCCGCCTGGGGGAACGGTCAGTCCTCCAGCAGCGCGCGGAGCGCCGGGCGCTCGTGGGCGGGGACGTAGTCGAGGTAGTAGTCGTACATCGTCTCCCGCGACAGCCTGGCCGCGAGCGCGCCGTCGCCGGCCCGCACCGCGTCCAGCACCTCCTCGTGGTGGCGGATGCTGCGCCGCATGAGCGCCACCCGGTCGTCCGACGAGGCGATCTTGCCGGCGATGAGGTTGACCACGATCGACCGGACCACTTCCGTGCTGATCTGGATGAGCTTGTTGCGCGAGGCCCGCGCCACCGCGTCGTGGAAGGCCACGTCGGCCGCGCTGAACTCGTCGTAGCTGACCTCGGCGGCCTTGCGCATCCGCTCGATGGCCGCGTCCATCTCGGCGAGCTGCTCGTCGGTGCGCAGCCGCGCCGCGAGCAGGTTGGCCGAGGCGTCCAGCACCATCCTGAACTGCACCAACTCGCCCAGCGACAGCTCGTCCACCCGGGCCAGCGTGGTCATCGACTTGTGCAGCGCGGCGGGGGAGAACGGCAGCACCTCGGCCCCGTTCGGGTCCCCCGGGCGGGACTGGACGAGCCCGCGCGCCTGCAGGACGCGCAGCGCCTCGCGTACCGTGGAGCGGCTCACCGAGAACTGCGCCATGAGGTCGCGCTCGCTCGGCAGCCGCTGCCCCGGCGTGAGCGTCCCCGACTCGATGGCCCCCTCGACCTGCTCCACGATCCGTTCGTACGCGCGTACGGTCCGCACCGGCTCGAACCGTGGACCACCCATTGAAGCCCCCTTGACCCGACCCGTAGCGGACTGGCAATGTGCAGCCTACTGGTCAGACCAGTGCACTAGCCAGGAGGCGCAAGGACAATGAGGCGAATCGGGACCTGGATCGCCGCGGGCGGTCTCCTGCTGAGCATCGCCGCCTGCGGCGGGGGCAGCGGCTCCTCCGGGAGCGCGGGCAACGAGCAGCGGGCCCCTCAGGAGCAGAAACTGTCAGTCGGGTTCGTGGCCGAGCCGGCCAACCTCGACTTCACCTCGACCGAGGGCGCCGCCATCCCGCAGGCGCTGCTGGTGAACGTCTACGAGGGGCTCGTCAAGCTCGACCAGGACGGCAGGCTCGCGCCCCTGCTCGCCGAGAAGTGGGAGGTCTCCGACGACCGGAAGACCTACACCTTCACCCTGCGCCAGGGCGTCACGTTCACCAACGGCGCCCCCTTCACCGCCGACGACGTGGTGTTCTCCTTCGACCGGCTGAAGACCGACTGGAAGCTCAAGATCACCTCGCAGCTCGACGTGGTCGAGAAGGTGGAGAAGAAGGACGACGCCACCGCCGTCGTCACGCTCTCCAAGCCCAGCAACAGCTTCATGTACACGATCGCCACCCGGCTCGGCGCGATGTTCAGCCGCACCGGCGTCTCCGACCTGGCCAACACCCCCGTCGGCACCGGCCCGTACAAGCTGGGCGAGTGGCGGCGCGGCGACCACATCCGGCTGGACGCCAACGACGGCTACTGGGGCACCAAGCCGCAGGTCTCCTCCGTGACGCTGAAGTACTTCAAGGACGCCACGGCGATGAACAACGCGCTGCTGACCGGCGGCATCGACGTCATCTCCGCGGTGCAGGCGCCCGAGTCGCTGCAGCAGTTCGCCGACCCCAACCGGTTCGAGACCGTCGCGGGCAGCACGAACGGCGAGGTGGTCCTGTCGATGAACAACGGCCGGCCGCCGTTCGACGACAAGAAGGTCCGCCAGGCCGTCCGTCACGCCATCGACCACCGCGCGCTGCTCGACACCGCCTGGGCCGGCCGCGGCGAGCTGATCGGCTCGATGGTGCCGCCCACCGACCCGTGGTACGAGGACCGCACCGGCGACTACCCCTACGACGTCGCCAAGGCCAAGGAACTGCTGGGCGGCAAGACGTACGACGTGAAGATGCGCATCCCCAACCTGCCGTACGCGGTCGCCGCCGGTCAGGTCGTCAAGTCCCAGCTGGCCCAGGTCGGCATCAACGCCGAGATCGAGCCGCTGGAGTTCCCGGCCCGCTGGCTGGACCTGGTGTTCACCAAGGCCGACTACGACCTGTCGATCATCAACCACGTCGAGCCCCGCGACATCGGCATCTTCGCCAACAAGGACTACTACTTCCGCTACGACAACCCCGAGTTCGGCAAGCTGCTCGCGGCCGCCGACGAGGGCACCGAGCAGGAGCAGATCGACAACTACAAGGCGGCCGCCAAGCTGCTGTCCGAGGACGCCGCCGCCGACTTCCTGTTCGGCTTCCCGAACCTGATCGTGGCCAAGAAGGGCGTGACCGGCCTGCCGAAGAACGCCATCTCGGAGTCGTTCGACTTCACCGGGCTCGCCAAGCAGTGATCCTGTACCTGCTCAAAAGGGCCGCGGTGTTCCTCGTGAGCACCGCGGTCGCCGGCGTGCTGGTGTTCGCGTTCATGGCCATGCTGCCGGGCGACCCCGCCGAGGTGGCGCTGGGCGTGAACGCGACCCCGGAGGCGGTGGCCCAGCTGCGCGAGGAGTTCGGCACCCACCGGCCGCCGGTCACCCAGTTCCTCGACTGGTTCGGCGGGCTGGTCACCGGCGACTTCGGCACCTCCTACGTGACCAGCTCGCCGATCGGGCCGCAGATCGGCGAACGGCTGGGTGTCACCGCCGTGCTGGTGGGCGGCGGCATGCTCGTGGCCCTGCTGATCGCGGTCCCGGCCGGCACGTTCGCCGCCGTACACCACCGCAACCCGCTCGGCGTCGCCATCAGCGCGCTGAGCCAGCTGGGCATCGCGATCCCGGCGTTCCTCGCGGGCATCCTGCTGGTGTTCGTGTTCGCGGTGAAGGCGCAGGTGCTGCCGTCCGGCGGCTACGTGCCGGCGGCCGAGGACCCGGTGGAGTGGTTCCGCGGCCTGCTGCTGCCGTGGCTGTCGCTCGGCCTCGTCCAGGGCGCGGTCCTCACCCGCTACGTCCGCTCGGCCGTGCTCGACGTGATGCGCGAGGACTTCCTGCGCACCGCCCGCGCCAAGGGCCGCGGCCGGATGGGCGCGCTGTGGCGCCACGGGCTGCGCAACGCCTCCGTCCCGGTGGTGACCGTGCTGGGCCTGCAACTGGCCACGCTGCTCATCGGCGCGGTCGTGGTGGAGCGGGTGTTCGTCATCCCCGGCCTGGGCGACCTGCTGCTGAACGGCGTCGCGGGCCGTGACCTGCTGCTCGTCCAGGGCGTCGTCATGGTGCTGGTGGTGGCCGTCCTGCTGATCAACTTCGTGGTCGACGTGGCGTACGCGGCGCTCGACCCGCGACTGCGGGGGGCGCGATGAGGGGCCGGCTGAACGCGAGCCTGATCGCCGGCGCCGCCCTGGTCGGGCTGGTCGTGGCGCTGGCGCTGCTGTCGTTCGTGTGGACGCCGCACGACCCGGTGCTCGTCGACGCGGCCAACAAGCTGCGCGACCCCGGCGGCGGCTACCTCCTGGGCGCCGACAAGTTCGGCCGCGACACCTTCAGCCAGCTCATGGTCGGCGCGCGCACCACCCTGTACGTCGGCATCGTGGCCGTCGGCATCGCCGCCCTGATCGGCACCCCGCTCGGCATGATCGCCGGCATGACCCGCTGGCGCTGGCTGTCGGAGCTGGTCATGCGGGTCAACGACCTGGTGTTCGCGTTCCCCGCGCTGCTGCTGGCCGTCATGCTCGGCGCGGTGTACGGGGCCGGCACGCTCACCGCCATGATCGCCATCGGCGTGGCGACGGTGCCCGCCTTCGCCCGCGTCGCCAGGGCGGCGACCATGCAGGTCATGGTGACCGACTACATCCTCGCCGCCCGCGCGGCCGGCCGCCGCCGCCTGCAGGTGGCGTTCCGGCACGTGCTGCCGAACATCGGCTCGATGCTGATCGTGCAGGCGTCCGTGTCGTTCGCCATCGCCATCCTGGCCGAGGCCGCGCTGTCGTTCCTCGGCTTCGGCACCCGCCCGCCGACCCCGTCGTGGGGGCGCATGCTGCAGGAGTCGCAGGAACTGCTGTTCTCCACGCCGCGCCTGGCCCTGTGGCCGGGCCTGGCGATCGCGCTGGCCGTGCTCGGCTTCAACCTGCTCGGCGACGGCCTGCGCGACTACCTCGACCCCAAGCTCAGGAGGATCCGTGCTGAGCGTTGAGGGGCTGACCGTGCGGGCGCACACGGTCGAGCTCGTGCACGACGTGTCGTTCCGGATCGGGCCGGGCGAGCGGGTCGGACTCATCGGCGAGTCCGGCTCCGGCAAGTCGCTGACCGCGCTGGCGCTCATGGGCCTGCTGCCCGAGGGCGTCACCGCGGCGGGACGGGCCCGCCTGCACGACCGCGACCTGATCGGCGTGCCCGAGTCGCGGCTGAAGGACCTGCGCGGCCGTGCCGTGTCCATGGTGTTCCAGGAGCCGATGACCGCGCTCAACCCGCTCATGCGGGTCGGCGCCCAGGTGACCGAGGTCATGACCCTGCACGGCAAGCCGCGCGAGCAGGCCCGCGCCCGCGCCGTCGACCTGCTCGGCCGGGTCCGCCTGCCCGACCCCCAGCAGGTCGCGCGCGCGTACCCGCACCAGCTCTCCGGCGGCCAACGCCAGCGCGTCATGCTCGCCATAGCCCTGGCCAACGAGCCCGAGCTGCTCATCTGCGACGAGCCGACCACGGCGCTCGACGTCACCGTGCAGAAGCAGATGCTCGACCTCATCGCCGAGGTGGCGCCCGCGCTGCTGTTCATCACCCACGACCTGGCCGTGGTCGCCTCCGTCTGCGAGCGCGTCCTGGTCATGTACGGGGGACGCGTCGTGGAGAGCGGCCCGATCCGCGAGGTGTTCACCAGGCCCCGCCACCGCTACACCGAAGGCCTGCTGGCCGCCTCCAAACTGACGCCGCGCGGCACCCGCCTGCCCACGATCCAGGGCAACGTCCCGCCGGCCGGCCGGTTCCCCGGCGGGTGCGTCTTCCGCAACCGCTGCCCGCACGCCGATCCCACGTGCGAGAAGATCCCTGCGCTGACAGGAGAGGGCCATGCCCACGCATGCTGGCACCCCGCTGATCGAGGCTAGCCGCCTCACCCGCGTCTACCACCGGCCCCGCACCTCGCTCACCAAGCCCGCCGGGGTCGTGCACGCGCTGCGCGGGGTGTCCCTGACCGTGCACAGGGGCGAGCGGTTCGGCATCGTCGGCGAGTCCGGCTCCGGCAAGTCGACGCTGCTGCGGCTGCTGTGCGGGCTCGACAAGCCCACCGCCGGCTCCATCCGGTTCGACGGGCGGGAGATCACCGGCCTGCCGGAGCGGCGGCTGCGCTTCCTGCGCCACAGCCTGCAGATCGTCTTCCAGGACCCGATGAGCTCGCTCAACCCGCGCATGCGGGTCCGCGACCTCGTCGCCGAGCCGCTCGTCGCCCTCGGCGAGTCCGTCGGGGGCCGGGTGGCCGAGCTGCTGGACGCGGTCGGGCTGCCGGCCGCCGCCGCCGACCGCTACCCGCACCAGTTCTCCGGCGGGCAGCGCCAGCGCATCGCCATCGCCCGCGCGCTCGCCCCCCGGCCCAAGGTGCTCGTCGCCGACGAGCCGGTCAGCGCGCTGGACGTGTCCGTACGCGGGCAGATACTCAACCTGATGGCCGACCTCGTCGACGAGCTCGGCCTCACCCTCGTCTTCGTCTCCCATGACCTGTCCGTCGTCCGCCACGTGTGCGAGACGGTCGCGGTCATGAACGCCGGCGAGATCGTGGAGACCGGCGCGGTCGACGACATCTGGATCGAGCCGAGCCACCCCTACACGCGGGCGCTGCTGCAGGCCGTACCGACTCTGGAAGGATTGCTGTGATCGAAGTGGACGCGCGGGGCGTCGTCGAGTTCACCCAGGCGCTGGTCCGCATCCCCAGCACCAACGACCCGGCGCGCGGCCGCGGCGAGCGGCCCGCTGCGGACCTGGTCGCCGCCAAGATGCGTGAGTGGGGCTGGGAGCCGGTCGTGTCCGAGGCGGCGCCCGGCAGGCCGAACGTGGTCGCCGTGGTCGAGGGCGGCGGCGGTGACGGGCCCACCCTGATGTTCGAGGGCCACACCGACGTCGTCACCGAGGGCGACCTGTCGGAGTGGACCGTGGACCCGTTCGGCGGCGAGATCCGCGACGGCAGACTGTGGGGGCGCGGCAGCGCCGACATGAAGTCCGGCCTGGCCGCCACCCTCTACGCCACCCGCGCGCTGCAGCTCGCTGGACCGTTCCCGGGACGGATCAAGGTGTGCGCGCTGGCCGACGAGGAAGGGCTCATGCTCGGCGCCCACCACTTCGTCGACCAGGGGATGGCCGCCGACGTGGACGGCGCGATCGTGGCCGAGCCGGAGGCCGGCGAGATCTGCGCGGTCGCCAAGGGCGCGCTGCGGCTGCGCGTCGACCTCACCGGCAAGATGGCGCACGGCGCGATGCCGCAGCACGGCCGCAACCCCGTGGAGGCCGTCGGCGCGCTGCTCACCGGGCTGCGCGGGCTCCAGGCCGAACTGCAGGAGCGCTTCCCCGCGCACGAGCACCTCGGCGAGGTGTACGTGACCCCGACCGTGGTCCGGGCCGGCAGCGAGGAGCAGGTGAACGTCATCCCGGCCACCGCCTCCGTCTTCGTCGACGTGCGCACCGTCCCCGGCGTCGAGCACAAGGAGGTCGCCGACCGGGTGGCCGCCCTCGCCGCCTGGGACGGGATCGCCGCCGAGGTGTCCATCCTGGTCGACCGGCCGCCGGTGGACGTGCCCGTCGGCGACCCGGTCGTGGCCGCGCTGGCCGCCGCGCACCGCGACGTCACCGGCGAGGAGCCCGTCTACGGCGGCGTGCCAGGCTCCACCGACGGCACCGTGCTCACCCACTGGGGCGGCGTCCCGTCCGTCGTGTACGGGCCGGGCGGCAAGTGGATCGCCCACCAGGCCGACGAGTACGTCGAGGTGGCCGAGATCGTCACGTGCACCCGCGTGTTCGCCGAGGCGGCCCGGCGCTTCCTCACCCGGAACCTCCCGTGAAGCCGGGAGCCACCAACTCCCTGCTGGACGTGGCCGGCCTGCGCGTCGGCCACCACCACAGGGTCGGCGGCGGCCACCGCACCGGCACCAC
The DNA here is from genome assembly GCF_050936535.1 of Nonomuraea sp. CA-218870. NCBI lineage: Bacteria > Bacillati > Actinomycetota > Actinomycetes > Streptosporangiales > Streptosporangiaceae > Nonomuraea > Nonomuraea sp. CA-218870. Next base: position 3,919,899 of record NZ_JBNJMN010000001.1, read on the forward strand.
CGTCGTGCTCGCCCCGGAAGGGGGCATGGTGGCCGGGGTGGACGTCCGCGGCGCCGCCCCCGGCACCCGCGAGACCGAGCTCCTCGACCCGCGCAACCTCGTGGAACGCGTGCACGCCGTCGTCCTGACGGGCGGCAGCGCGTTCGGGCTCAGCGCGGCCTGCGGCGTCATGTCCCGCCTCGCCGACGCCGGCGTCGGGTTCCCCGTCGAGGGCGGCGTCGTCCCCATCGTCCCCGCGGCGGTGATCTACGACCTCGGCCGCGGAGGCGCCTTCCGCGCCACCCCCGACGCCTCCTTCGGCGAGGCCGCCTACGACGCGGCCGGAGCGGACGTCACGGACCCGCCCGGACAGGCCGCCCTTGAGCGGACCGCTCCCGGGCATGTCAGCGGGTCGGTCGGCGCCGGAGCGGGCGCCGTGGCCGGAGGGCTGGCAGGCGGGGCGGGGACCGCGAGCGTGGTGCTGCCCCGCGGGGCCACCGTCGCGGCCCTGGCCGTGGTGAACGCCGCCGGCTCGGTGCTCGACCCGAACGGCGGCCGGCTGGCCGGGGCGAGGTACGGGCTGCCGGGAGAGTTCGACCACCTGGGGGAGCCCAGCGCGGAGGAGGTCGAAGCCTGGCGACCGGCCGGGGTCACCTCGCTGAACACCACGATCGGCGTCGTGGCCACCGACCTGACCCTCACCAAGGCCCAGTGCGGCAAGCTGGCCGCCGTCGCCCACGACGGCCTGGCCCGCGCCATCCGCCCGGCGCACACCATGGTCGACGGCGACACCGTCTTCGCCGTCGCCACCTGCGCCCGGCCCGCGCCGCGGGGCGGGGGCCGGGTGTACGGGCAGCGGAACGCCGACGACGAACCGCCGGGGGCCGAACTGCACGAACTGCACGACCTGCTCGCCGCCGGGGCGGACGTGTTCAGCCGGGCCGTGGCGCACGCCGTGCTGGCCGCCACCGGCAGGGAGGGCGCGCCGGCCTATCTCGACGTGTTCCCGAGCGCGTCGCGTACGTCATGAACCGAGGGGGACCGCAAGCGTGAACTATCAGGATGCCTGGCCGTCAGGGCTGCCGATCGGCGACGGCTGGGTCCGGCCGGCCGCCGAGGCCGACGTGATCTTCCCGTACGACGGCTCGGCGGTGATGCCCGCCCCCGTCGGGGACGCGGCCCTGGCCGCGCGGGCGATCGAGGAGGCGCTGGCCGTCGCGCCCGCGATGGCCGCGCTGCCGTCGCACGCCCGCCGCCGCGCGCTCATGGCCGCCCACGACGCGCTGGCCGCGCGGCGCGAGGAGGTCGAGCGCCTGCTCGTGCTGGAGACCGGCAAGCCGCTCGTCGACTGCCGGGTCGAGGTGGCGCGCACGCTCGTCACGCTGGTCACGGCCGCAGAGGAGGTGGCGCGGCTGCACGGCGAGACCGTGCCGCTGGACCTGCTGCCCGCGGGGGAGGGCCTGGTCGGGTTCTGGACGCGGCGGCCGGTCGGCGTGGTGGTCGGCATCACCGGGTTCAACTACCCGCTGCTGCTCGCCGCCCACAAGATCGCGCCCGCGGTGGCCGCCGGCTGCCCGGTGATCGTCAAGCCGGCCCCGGCGACGCCGCTGGCCACGCTCTGGCTGGTGCACCTGCTGCGCGAGTCCGGCGCGCTGCCGCCGACGGCGGTGCAGCTCGTCACCGGCGGCGTCGAGGTGGGCCGGACGCTGGTGGAGGACCGGCGGATCGGGGCCGTCTCGTTCACCGGGTCGGCCGCCGCCGGGCACGCCATCGCCCGCAACGCCGCCCCCACGAAAGTGCTGCTGGAACTCGGCTCGAACGCCGCCCTGGTGGTGGCCGCCGACGCCGACCTGGAGGCGGCCGCGGACGCGGTGGTGCGCGGCGGCTACTACGCCTCCGGCCAGGCGTGCATCTCGGTGCAGCGGGTGCTCGTCGAGGAGCCGGTCGCGGCGGAGTTCCAGGCCCTGCTCGCCGCCCGGATGAAGGACGTGGTGGTGGGCGACCCGCGGCTGCCCGAGACCCGGGTGGCGCCGCTCATCGACCCGGCCGCCTCCGACCGGGTGCTCGACTGGATCGCCTCCTCCGGGGCCGAGGTGCTCACGGGCGGGGTGCGCGACGGCCGCGCCATCGCGCCGACGCTGCTGGCCGGCGTGCCCGACGGGGCCGCCGCCTGGGACGAGGAGATCTTCGGTCCCGTCGTGTGCGTGCGCCCGGTGCCCGACCTGGAGGCCGCGTTCGCCGCGGTCAACGCCTCCCGGTACGGGCTGCACGCCTCGGTGTTCACCCGCTCGCTGGCCACCGCGTTCGCCGCGATCGAGCGGATCGAGGCCGGGGGAGTGGTGGTCAACGAGGTGCCGGGGTTCCGGGCCGACAACATGCCGTACGGGGGCGTCAAGGACTCCGGCATCGGCCGGGAGGGCCCGCGGTTCGCGATCGAGGAGCTCACCGTGACCCGCATGGCCATCATCCGTCCCTGACCGGGCATCCGCCTCCCGGTCCCGGCGGGCTTCCGGCGGCGCGCGGGTTCCGCGCGCCGCCGCGGCGGATCAGATGTGGACCAGGTGGCCGGGGTCAGCCCGCCGGTTCAGGTTGGGCGGGTCAGTTGGGCGGGTCAGTTGGGCGGGTCGAAGCGGCCGTCGACCGCCGTCCAGCCGCCGTCGACGTGCAGCACGGCGCCCGTGACGAAGCTGGCGGCGTCGCCGGCCAGGTAGACGACCGCGCCCGCCATCTCCTCCGCGGTGGCCCAGCGGCCCAGCGCGCTCTTGGCCGCGTACGCGTCGTACCAGCCCGGATTGTCCTTGATCTGCTGGGTGAGCGGAGTCTCCACCACTCCCGGCGCGATCGCGTTCACCCGCACCCCGTGCGGCCCGAACTCGGCCGCCGCGGTGCGCAGCAACTGCACCAGTCCGGCCTTGGTGGCCGAGTAGACGCCCTGACCGGGCTCGGTGACCGAGGCCCGGATGGAGGCGAAGCCGATGATGGACCCGCGTCCGCGCGCCACCATGCCCGCGCCGAACGCCCGCACCACCTCGAACGACGCCTTCAGGTTCAGGTCCACCACCCGCTGGAACTCCTCGGGCGTGTAGTCCAGCAACCGTTTGCGCACATTGGTCGCCGCGGTGAACACCAGGACGTCCGCCTCCAGCTCGGCCGCCGCGGCGTGCACGGCGGCGCCGTCCAGCACGTCGAGCGGCCGGGCCGTGCCGCCGCAGCGGGACGCCGTCTCCTCGGCCGCGGGCAGGTCGCGGTCGGCGCACACCACCGACGCCCCGTGCGCGACCAGCGCGAGCGCCGCCTCCTTGCCGATGCCACTGCCGGACCCGATGACCACCGCACGCCGCCCGTCCAGGCGAAACAACCGCTCGTATGCCGTCATGGCAGCACCTTAGTCACTGGTCAGACCAGTACACCAGGTGGGCCCGCAGAGCGGGACGCCTCCCACTCCTCCCGGAGCAGCTCGTACTCGACCTCGCCCTGCTCGGAGCCGTCGATCGGGTCGTCCCAGTCCTCCCAGAAGGTGCGGACGTACCGCAGCCCGCACTTCTCCATGACCCGGCGCGAACCCCGGTTCACCGTCATCGTCTGCGCGTACACACGGCGCGCGCCCAGCTCCGCGAAGGCCCGCTCGATCAGCAGCAGCGACCCCTCGGTCGCGTACCCGTGCCCCCAGAACGCCCGGTGCAGCCGGTAGCCCAGCTCCAGCTCGTCCCCGTTCTCGGCCGAAGGGCGCAGGAGGAACCAGCCGACGAAGGCGCCGGTGCTCCGCTCCAGGGCGGCGAAGAAGCCCGTCGTCGTCATCCGGGGCAGCGTCTCGCGCACGATCGTCTCGCGCGGCGTCGGCTTGCCGCCGTTGAGGAAGCGCATGACGTCCGGGTCGTTGTGCAGGCGGACGATCTCGTCGGCGTCGTCCGGGGTGAGGGGGCGCAAAGCCAGGCGTTCCGTATTCACGCGGGACACGTTAACCGCGGGCATCCGCCCCCTTCGACGGGTTTTCGCGCCGTGGCTCAGGCCGCCTACCGCCGGCTGCGCCTGACGTGCACCGGCTCACCGATGCCCACCATCCGGAACAGGCGCTCGGAGACCGCCATGGGCAGGCGCACGCAGCCGTGGGAACCGGGCCACGACGGCACCCCGCGGGAGCCGTGCATCGCGACCCCGCCCACGAAGTAGAGCGAGTTGTACATGGAGCCCAGCGGGCCCTTCGTCCAGCCGGGAGCGCGCCTGAAGACCCGGAAGTCGCCGATGGGGGTGGTGGCGATGCGGCACCGGCCGCCCTGGCAGAACCGCACGCCGGCGCCCGTCGAGGCGTGCGAGATCAGCACCGGTCTGCGGGCCCGGTAGACGACCAGGAGCTGGCGGCGCAGGTCGATCTCGACCCGGTTGGGCGCGCCGTTCCTCACCAGCGGGCGCACCGGCCGGTACCGGTCCAGCCGCCTCCACACGGGCGTGTCGACGACGTTCCCGACCCGCAGGCCCCTGCTCTTCCTGAACGCCCACACCGCGTAGCGGGTCTCCTGGTCGAAGACGCCGTTCGCCTTGCGCGGCAGGTAACCGCGCTGCCGCAGCAGCCGCTGGAGGTGCCGGACCTCCTCGCCCCGGTCGCCCGGCCGCAGGACGAACTCCTCGTCGTACGGCGCCGCCGCCGCGGCGAGAGGAAGGGCCGGCGGGATCGCGAGGCACAGGACGAGCAGGACGATGCGGCAGGCGTTGATCATAGCGGGAAGGTATCCGTTATTAGGAAATGACGACCCCGGGTAACGGTCTCCTTCCGTAAAGAGCATATCGCAGCGAAAAGGGACAATATGGGTGACCCGCTCTTTGGTTCCCCATAATGGAGATTCTTTAACCGACATTGCTGAGTGGCGACATAGTCCGGCTTGGCGGCGAGGGTAAGTTCGCGGCTGTCGCGCGGCTTTCTGAAGAGCCCGCTTCCAGATCGATGAACCATGAACGGAAACCATCGCCCATGAACATTGACAGCCGAATCCGCTCTGCCAAGAAGGTCGCCGGACTGGCTTTGGCGGCCGCAGCCGCGGGAGCTCTGCTCCTCCCCGCGGCGGCGGCGAGCGCGAGCACCGGCCAGGTCGCCGGCACCGCCGTCGTCGCGCACGAGAAGCCGGTCCTCTGCAAACACCGCCACAAGTGCCGGCACCACCGCCCCTGCCACAGGTGCGGGCACCGCCACCACGGCTGCCACGGGTGCGGTCACGGCCACCACCACGACTCCTGGCACAAGCACAAGGACCACGACTGGGACAAGCACGAGGACCACGACTGGGACAAGCACAAGGACCACGACGGGGACGACGGCGACCACGACTGGGACCGCGACCGCGACTGGGACCGTGACCACGACGGGGGCGGCTACAAGGACCACGACTGGGACAAGCACAAGGGCAGCCACAGCGGATACGGAAAGAAGTGGGGTCACCACGACCACGGGGGCTGCCCCGAGAAATGGTGGCTCTGGCCGGACGGCGGCCAGGGAAACAAGTACTGGGGCTTTGACGAGAACGAGGACGACGGCAACTAGGTCTCGCCACTCGCCATTCTCGCGCGTGAAATGCCGCACCCGTTTTCACGGGTGCGGCATTTCACGCTTCCGGTCGTCCGGCGGCCGGACCGGGTCGACGCGGAAAGGGCCGACCGGCCGCGGGTCAGGGCGTGCCGTCCCCGACGACGGTCATTCCAGCGGTTCTCCGAGACGGAGAATGCGCCGGTCGGCGCGTACGGTCACCTCGCTCACCATCCACGTGCACTCGTCGACGACGGTGCCGTCCATGGTCATGTAGCCGCCCACGATCAGCAGAGGCCGCTCGCCGGCGTGGACCAGTTCGGCCCGCGCCTCGGTCTCGTCGCCGAACTGCAGGAGGAAGTCGTCGTACTCCAGCGGCGCGTCGAGGATCATGCCGGACGCCAGGTGAGGGCTGGAGGTCTGGAACAGGTGCACGGTCACGGCGGCCTCACTACCCGGATTTCCGGCGATCGTGCGCGCTGTGGCACTGATGTGCGGAGATGCGATGAAATTATCTCCACCCCGAAAGGTTGGAGTATCCGTGCCACTGTTCGACCTGCCGCTTGAGCGACTCCGCGACTACCGCCCCGACCGGGACGAGCCCGCCGACTTCGACGCGTTCTGGTCCCGTACGCTCGCGGAGACCCGCGAGTCGGCGCTGGACGCCGAGTTCACCCCGTACGCGCCCCCGTTCGCGCACGTCGAGGTGTACGACGTCTCGTTCGCGGGCTGGGGAGGCCACCGGATCAACGGCTGGTTCCTGCTCCCGCGCGGCGCGCAGGCCCCGCTGCCGTGCGTCGTGCACTACATCGGCTACGGCGGCGGGCGCGGCTTCCCGCACCAGCACCTGTTGTGGCCGGCCGCCGGATACGCGGTGTTCGTGATGGAGACGCGCGGTCACGGCGGCGCCAGCGTGCAGTCCCCCGGCGTCACCGGCGACCCGCACGGCGCGGACGGCCCGCAGGCTCCCGGCATGATGACGCGCGGCATCATGGACCCGGACGACTACTACTACCGCCGGGTGTTCGCCGACGCCGTCCGGGCCGTCGACGCGGCCGCCGCCCACCCGTCCGTGGACGCGGGCCGGATCGTCGTCTCCGGCGGCAGCCAGGGCGGCGCCATCGCGCAGGCGACCGCCGCACTGCACCCGTCGGTGGCGGCGGCCTGCGTGGACGTGCCGTTCCTGACGCATTTCCGCCGGGCCGTCGAGATCACCGACCGCGATCCGTACCAGGAGCTGGTCCGGTTCCTCGCCACCCGGCGTGACAGCGCGGAGCAGGTGTTCCGCACGCTGGCGTACTTCGACGGGGTCAACTTCGCGGCCAGGGGGAGGGTGCCGGCGCTGTACTCGGTGGCGCTGATGGACTTCGTCTGCCCGCCGTCGACGGTCTTCGCCGCCTACAACCACTGGCAGGGGCCGAAGGAGATCACGGTCTGGCCGTGGAACGGTCACGAGGGCGGAAGCGGTTACCAGCAGGAGGAACAGCGCCGCTTCCTGGCCGAGCTGCTGGTCTGAGGCGCGCTTGGGAGGTGGCACGCCGTCGGCCGGCGCGTGGCGCGCGCCGGCCGGGCGGCGGGTCGAGCCGCGGGCGTCAGCCGGCCCGCTCGGTCACCAGGAAGGACACCGCCCCCTGGTCGTCGGAGCCGGCGTCGAGTGACTTGTCGTCCAGCACCGTCGCGGCCACCGGGTCGAGGTAGACGCGGGCGCCCTCCGACTCCACGACCGCGTCCGCCGGCTCGGGGGCCGTGGCCAGAGAGAGGGTCAGCGAGCCGGCGTCGTCACTGCCGGCCGCGATGCGGATACCGCTCTGCGCCGGCTCCGGCGCGCCCTCGGTGAGACTACGGATCGCCTGGGCTGCGTTGGCTGTCAGGGTGAGCACTATGGCTCCTCCTCGGTTCGACGTACAGGAGTGGCCTGCCATGCCCGTATCCCTCCGGTCCTAACCGTTGTGGCCGGATCTTTTACCGGTGAACCGGCGTGGCGTGGCGAGGGTGGGCCGCCGGGCGCGCTTGGATGACTGTCCGTCAGTGTCACATCACGCACCGTCGGGGGATCTGTCATGTCCGTTGCGCGCCGCCCGTACCTCGCCCTGATCTTCGTCGCCGCGATCGCCGTCACCGGCTGTAACAGCGGGGGCGGCAGCACGTCCGCGGGCCTCGCCTCGCCGGCCCCGCCCACCGCCGCGTCGCCGGGGACGGGCACGGCCGCTCCCGTCCAGCCGTCCGAGCAGGACCGGATGTGGCTGCGCGAGATCCACCAGGGCAACCTGGCGGAGACCCAGGCCGGTCAGCTGGCCGAGAGCAAGGGCAGCGCGGAGGAGGTCAAGGCGCTCGGCACGATGCTGGTCAAGGACCACACCCAGCTCGACGAGGAGGTCGTCAGGACCGCCGAGCAGCTCGGGGTCGAGCTGCCCACCAGCACCTCGGGCGAGCAGAAGGAGGTCATGACCGCGCTGCGTGACGCCTCGCGCGCCGAGTTCGACGAGGAGTTCGTCACCGCCATGCGGGTGGCGCACGTCCAGGCCATCGCCGCCACCAAGAAGGAGATCCAGAACGGCACGTCGCCGCAGGTGAAGCAGCTGGCGCAGAAGGCGCTCCCGGCGCTTGAGCAGCACCTCGCCGAGATCGAGAAGATCCCCGGCGCGGGCACCCCGGCGCCCGACAGCGGCGCTCCCGAGACCTCGTGAGGCGCCGATCCCGCATTACGCAAAACCTTGCTGGATCGCGTGCGTTTGTCCGCATTTGGGGTATTTGCCCGTCTTGAGCCACCTGTCGGTCCGGTGAGGCGGCCGGCGGCACGAGCAATTCGGGGGAATCGTCGTGGCTATGCAGACAGAGATCCGGAGTTTGTTCGAGTGCGACGTCATCGGCTCCGATGGCCAGCGCGTCGGCAAGGTCGGCCAGGTCTACCTCAGTGACCGTACGGGAAAGCCGGAATGGGTGACGGTGCGTACCGGAATGTTCGGTATGAAGCAGAGTTTCGTGCCGCTGGTCGGTGCGCGCCGGACCGGTGACGAGCTGCGCGTCGCGTTCGACAAGGAGACCATCAAGGGTGCGCCCAACATCGACGCGGACGATCGCCTGACCCTTGAGGAGGAGGCGGGGCTCTACCGCTACTACGGCATGCAGCCGTCCGACATCCCCGCGCAGCGCAGGCCGGAGAGCGGGACCGACACCACGACCGGAAGCGACACGACCGGAAGCGACACGACCGGAAGCGCCACGACCGGGAGCGCCACGACCGGTGCGGCGGCCGGGAGCGCGGCGGGGGCGGCGGCCGGCAGCGAGCAGCTGAGCCGCGAGCAGGACCGCGAGTCGCAGAGTCACGAGCCGCGGGGATTCGCGCCCGGGAGCCAGGGAGCGCAGGGCCGCGAGCCGCAGGGCCGCGAGCCGCAGAGCCGCGAGTCGCTGAGCCGCGAACCGCTGACCCCTCAGGCGCAGGGCCGCGAGCCGCTGAGCCGCGAGGCGCGGGACCTGCGCGGGGAGGGCGTCAGCGACATCGACATGACGCGTTCCGAGGAGCGGATGCACGTCGGCAAGGAGAGGAGAGAGGCGGGTCACGTCCGGCTGCGCAAGTACGTGGAGACCGAGGACGTCCAGGAGAGCGTCCCGCTGGAGCACGACGAGGTCGTGATCGAGCGCGAGCCGATCACCGGCGGCGTGCCCCAGGAGGGTCGCGAGCTGGCCGAGGACGAGGAGTCCATCACCCTGTACGAGGAGCGCCCGGTCATCGCCAAGGAGACCACGCCCGTCGAGCGCGTGCGCATGCACAAGGAGCACGTGCGCAGCGAGGAGACGGTGAAGGGGACCGTCCGCAAGGAGCGGTTCGAGGTCGACCGCGACGGCACCACCCTCGAGGAGCGCTCGGAGGACCGGCCCGAGGGACCGGAGGGATCTCAGGGACCTGGCCGTAGCTGACGGCGGAAGCGCCGGGGACCCTTCCGGATCAGGCGAGAGCGCACGGCCGCCGCGCTCTCGCCTCGGCGTGGGTGGAAGCAGCCCGGCGGAGAAAGATCCGGTCGTTAATCCCCGAAAACGGTCAGGGCTGATCGTGTTCGCGGCCTGTCACGACCCGTAACTCCGTGGCCTCTCTCTTACCCTCCCGCAAGGTAGCCGCGCCTGACCTTCGGGTTACATGCCGACGGGCCGTCCCGCGCCCCCTCCGGAGGCGGCATCCCCTTTCCGAGCACCAGTGGAACGGTTGTGCGCGGTGGTGGACGGGCGTGCCTGGAGGGTCCTGGGGCCCGGTGTGAGGTCGACGAGAGCATTCCAACGCGTTCGTTAAGTGGTAGTTGACAGTTGGGCGGCAAAGGGCAGGATAAGGGCGGAACAATTAGTTCAGGGTTTACAGAGCACTTCTGCGATCTCGTGAAGTGGGAGGAGGCCGGCCACATGAGGGCAACCCCCGGCGGCGCCGCACCGACGTCACGGCCGACCGCGACCCAGAACCCGTTCGGTAGGAGCCCCGCCATGCACGTCCACCCCGATTACCGCCATCCCTATGACGGCGACCGGCAGCCGCCCAGGCCGCGTCTGGCCGTCTACGACCACCTGGACGACACCGCCGCAACGGAGCCGACCGAGGCCGACACGCAGGTCACCGAACGGCTCTGGCAGATCCGGGAGATATCCAACAGGGCCATCGGGTCGATCGACGACCTGCTCAAGCACACCGCCTGATCGCGAACCACGAGGGGGGAGACCCGGCGAAGCGGCCGGTGACCCGCGGGGAATGTCTCGGCTCACCAAGGAGTGTCATGCAAGGTCACACGCGACTGGCGTCAGCAGTACGCGATGTCGGAGCACACCGCGCGCGAATGATCGCGGGTGTCGCGCGGCCCCAGAACGTCGACGAGGTCCGCGCCGTCGTGCGGCGGGCCGCCGTCGAAGGGCGCCGGTTATACCCCTTGAGCACCGGGCGCAACTGGGGCATGGGCTCCGGCGTTCCGTCCAAGGATGACAACGTGGTCATCGACCTCAGCGCCATGAACCGCATCCGCAGCCTCGACCTGGAGAACGGCTTCGCCGTCATCGAGCCCGGCGTGACCCAGCGCCAGCTCGCCGAGGAACTGCGCGACACCGACTGGCTGCTCAACGTCACCTCCTCGTGCGCCGACAGCTCCGTGGTGGGCAACGCGCTGGAGCGCGGCGACGGCTCGATCCGCTCCCGCGTGCACGACCTCGCGGGGGTGGAGGCCGTACTCGCCGACGGCAGCCTCGTCAGCACCGGCGGGCTGGACCAGTGGGGCCGCTACCGCGGCCACATCGCCGGACCCGACCTGACCGGCGCGTTCGTCCAGCACAACCTCGGCATCGTCACCGCCGGCGTCATCGCGCTGGTGCCCCGCCCGCAGGCGATCGGGCTGGTGCACGCCCGCATCCCGCGCGACCAGGCCGGCCGGGCCGTGGCCGCCGTGCGATCGTTCCTGCGCCGCGGCAACCCGGCGGAAGGACTGCTGCGGGTGCGTGAGCTGGCGCTGACGCCCAGCCGCGGCGGCTGGATGCTCCCCGACGGGATGGACCCGGAACTGCTCACCATCGTCGGCCCGCTGCTCGGCAGCGGCGAGACCGTCCGCCTGGCCGAGGAACTGCTCCGCAAGCACCTGCTGGAGGTCGAAGGCGCCGAAGGGCTGCGCGTCCTCGACGCCGCCGCCGTGAGCCCCGACGACCCCCTCTACCCGCGGGCCCTCATGGCTCAGGGCATCCCGACCTGCATGAGCGTGCACAACGCGCTCGGCGTCAGCTCCTGCGACGACGTCGACTCCGGGCCGATCGGGTTCCTGGCCCTGCTGCCCAAGCTGCCGATGGACGAGACCTCCACGGAGAACATCCTGACCGTGCTGCGCGCCGCCGCCGAGTGCAACGCCACCGCGGCCGCGATGGAGTGGAACATGGTCAGCAGGAACCTCGCCAACGGCGTCATCCAGATCTTCTTCGACCGCAACGTGCCGGACGCGCCGGCCCGCGCCCACCGGTTCCGCCAGGACGCCAACGGCCTGCTGCGCGGCTACGGGTGCCCGATCTACCGCTCCGACATCGACAACTCCGCCGCCGACGTCTACGCGCAGTCCTCCACCGCGACCCTGGCCATGCTCTACCGGCTCAAGGGCGCGCTGGACCCGTACGGGCTGCTGTCGCCGGGACGCTACAGCGCCTGACGGCACGGGCGGCGGGACACGAAGCACCACCGCCGCCCGGTGCGCCGGGCGGCGGGAACCGACATCCGGGCTCTCATGGAGGTGGCCACGTTGCGTCAGTCGCCAGTCGTCGAGGTGGGGGCATACCCGGTGGCGCGGAAGCCCGCACGCGGACGCGGCACGCTGCTGCGGCTGGTGGGCGCCGGCGTCATGTTCACCGTCATGGCCGACACCACGGCCACCACCCTGGCCGTGGGCCTCATGCAGCACGGCGACGCCGGCAACACCCTGCCGCTGAGCGACCTGCTCTGGCTGACCAGCGCCGCGTTCGTGCCGATCGCCGCCCTGCTCGCCACGGCCGGACGCTGGGCGGACCTGTTCGGCCGCCGCCGCGTCCTGGTCATCGGGCTCGTCATCTTCGTCCTCGGCGGGCTCGCCACACTCACCGTGCCCGACTGGCCGATGGTGCTCGCGGCCAGGGCGGCGCAGGGAGTCGGCGCCGCCGCGATGATCCCCGCCAGTCTCGCCGTGCTCCTCGGCGAGCTGCCCGAACACCAGCGGCGCGGCGCCATCGCGCTGTGGAGCTCCGCCTCCGGCCTCGGCTGCCTGCTCATGCAGGCGGGCGGCGGCTGGCTGGCCACCGGGTTCGGCTGGCGGGCGCTGTTCGCGCCGGTCGTCGTCACCGGCATGCTCCTGCTGCTCGCCGCCACCTGGCTGCCCCCCGGCCTGCCCGCCCGCCGCGACGGCGCGCCCAGGACCCGGCCCGACATGCTCGGGGCGGTCCTGCTGACCCTCTCGATCGGGGCCATGGTGCTGGCCATCTCCAAGGCGACCACGTGGGGCATGACCTGCGCCTACCTGGCCGGCGGCGCCGTCGTCACGCTCGCCCTGGCGCTCCTGCGGTCCGGGCGGCACCGGGTGCCCGCCCTCGACCTGACGCTGTGGCGCCGGCCCGGCTTCGCCTGGGGCTGGCTGGCGACCTGGGGGTTCGGCGTCCTGTCGTACGGGCTGCTCGCGCTCCAGCCGCTCTACCTCCTGCACCTCGGCTTCCCCATGCTGGAGGTCGCGCTCTGGCTCACGCCCACCTCCGTGGCCGTGGCGGTGACCGCGTGGCTGGGCGGCAAGGTCGTACGCAAGCTGGGCCCGTACGGGCTCATCTACGTCGGCGCCACCGTGTGCGGCGGCTCCTGCGTCGTGGCGCTGGCGCAGAGCGGTCCGACGCTGTGGGGGCTCGCGGCGAGTGTCGGCGTGGGCGTCGGGGTGGGGGCGCTGGCGCCGGGCACCTCCATGGCCACCACCCTGGCCGCCCAGCCGCACCAGTACGCCTCCGCGGTGGGCGCGGCCGTCATGTCCCGCATGGTCGGCGGCGCCTTGGGCGTCGCCACCGTGTCGGTCGTCATCGGCCACCCCTTCATGGCGGGGCCCATGGGCGGGCTGTCCAGCGCGCTGGCGGTGTGCGTGGCCGTCTCCGTGCTGGTCGGCACGATCGCGCTGATCAAGATGCTGCGGATGCCGCACGCGACCGGCGAGGTCATGGTGCTGGTGCCGCGCCGGATGCTGCTGGAGCTGCGCACGCAGCTCGCCACGGTGGCGGCCGAGGCCGACGCGCTGCTGCCGGTCCAGCCCGCCGCCGGCCACCCCGCGGTCCCCCCGCAGGCCGTTCCATCCCAGGTGGCACGGGGCCAGGCCCACGCCATGAGGCCAGGCTCGCAACCCCGCGTGCACGGGGGCACGCGTCTCGCAAGAACATCAGAAGGGCTCTCAACATGGCAATGACGACAACCTGCGACGTGGCGATCGTCGGCGCCGGGCTCGGCGGCTGCTTCCTGGCCCTGCTCCTGGGCCGCAACGGCCACAACGTCGTCGTCGTGGAACAGGGACCGGCCATCCCGGCCGCCGGCGCCGACTTCGTCAAGCGCCCCGGCATGGGGGTCCTGGCCCGGCACGGGCTCGGGAGCCTGGTGGAACGGCACGCGCTCAAACGCGACATCGTCCGCTACTACCACGACGGCGAGGCGATCCAGGAATGCCGTTACCCCGACGGCTTCCTCATCCGCCCCTACCGCGAGCTGGTCGAGGTCATCTACTCGTGCTGCTCGATGCAGGGCGTGGAGTTCTGGTTCGACTCGCAGATCGAGCGCCTGGAGCACGACGGCGAGCGGGTGGCGCGGCTGGTGCTGGCCGACGGCCGGGAGCTGCGGCCCGGCGTCGTCATCGCCGCCGACGGCTCCCGCTCGATGGTGCGCCAGGCGCTCGGCATCACCCAGGAGACCTCCGCCTACCCCCACATCATGCGGGTGGCGACCGTGCCGCTGACCGCCAGCGTCGCCCGGCTCAACCGGCTCTACTTCAACTCCGACGGCTGGTTCAGCTACCTGTACCCGATCAACGAGGAACAGGCCCGCGTGTTCATCGGCCTGCCACTCGAGGACGAGCGCGAGGTGTTCGCCGACGGCCTGGCCGTGGACGCGATCAAGGACCTCGTCACCGACAACGACGACGCCTACGACGTGCTCGGCCCCGCCCACTGGCAGCGCATCCCGGTGTCGGCCATGCGCGTGCCGGCCTACCACAGGGGCAACGCCGCCCTGCTCGGGTCGGCCGCGTTCGCCTGCCATCCGATGACCGGCATGGGCATGAGCTACACCATGCACGACGCGGAGATCCTCGCCGGGGTCATCGGCGCGGCGGAGGGCGACCCGGTGCTGCTGGAGAAAGGGCTGGAGACCGCGTACGAGCCGCGCAGGCACGCGCACGCCGAGCTGATCGGGTACGGCGACGCGCTGGCGGGCACCTTCCACGACAAGGCGGCCTACCTCGGCGTGTTCCGCGAGGACCTGCACGTGTTCGGCGACACCGAGCCGACCGGCGGCGGGTACGTCACCGTGCTGCGCTGAGCACCGCCGCGCCGATCCGGTCCACGGTGGCGAAGTCACCGGGGGTGATGCGGTTCTTCATGATCCCGACGGCCAGCCCGGTCCCGGTGTCGGCGAAGGCCGCGGTGCCGCCGCTGCCCGGCATGCCGAACACCGTGGGCGCCGACAGCGCGGGGCTGAGCCCGATCGCGTAGCCCAGCCCCCAGCCGGCCGGCGCCCCGGTGACCTCGTCCGTGCCGCTCACCGCGGGAGCCGACAGCTCACGCAGCCGCGCCGGCGACACCAGCTCGCCAGACAGCAGCGCGTCGTACACGCGCGCGACCGCGCGGGCCGTCATCGTGCCGCCGGCCGGGATCTCCGCGGTGAGCACGTCGCGCCGGTTGCTGAACGCGGCGTCCGGCATCGCCGCCGCCGGCGCCGCCGTGTAACCGCCCACCACCCGGAAGAACGGGATCATGTCCCGCATCGCGTCCGGCAGCGGCGGCGGCGGGGCCACCTCCTCGATCCGCGCCAGCCTGCCCAGCTCCGCCTCCGGCACGGCGCAGAACAGCTCACCCGAGACGCCGAGCGGCCCGGCCACCTCCTCCTCCAGCACCTGCGAGAACCGCTTGCCGGTGGCCCGGCGCACCACCTCGCCCAGGAGATAGCCGAAGGTCTGCGGGTGGTAGCCGCACCGGGTGCCCGGCTCCCACCACGGCTCGGCGCCGGCGATCGCCGCGCACATCCCGTCCCAGTCGGCCAGGTCCTCCGGCGTCGTCGCCACGGGCACGCCCGGCACCCCGGCCTGGTGGGAGAGCGCGTGACGGATCGTCGCCCGCTCCTTGCCGTGCGCGCCGAACTCCGGCCACAGCTCGGCGATCGGCGTGTCGTAGTCCAGCGCGCCCCGCTCGGCCAGCACGTGCACCACGGCCGCGGTGACGCCCTTGCCGGTCGAGGTCGCGTACACGGGGGTGTCGGACGTGAACGGCCGCCCCGTCTCCGCGTCCGCCACCCCGGCCACCACGTCCGCCAGCAGCTCGCCCCGCCGGAAGACGGCGATCTGCAGCCCGCGCTCCGCGCCCGACGCCACCAGCTCGTCGGCGATCTCCTGCACGATCTTCCGCATCAGGTCTCCCTCTCGTGAGTCGGCCCCTATAAGACCGCCCCGGCCCCGGAAAGTCACCGCCCTCTTCTGACCGGGCCCTCACCATCCACCCGCCGGCCCGACCCTCACCGGGCCTCCACCATGCGTACGCCGGATTGGGTCGTACCGTATCGGGTCCCCGCCATGCGCACGTCGGACCAAACTCCACCGTCATCCTTCCGGCTGACGGAAACGGAGCCGGGGCACCGAGCATCCCCGCGCGGCGCCCCGCATCGGGTAGTCCACCGCCCGGCGGATTGTCCGCCGTCTCACCGCGCCACGCGTTCCCCCCGCGCAGGGGTTTCCCGAGCCCGGTTTTCACGGGTGGGGTGGGTCAGCGGGTGGTGGGGTCGGGCTCGGTGACGGTCGTGGGGCGAGGGCGGGCCGCCGCGGTGACCACGAGTTCGGCCTGTCCGGGGAGTTCCGTCACGTCGAACCCCGCCGCGCAGAGGATCGTCCGTAAGGCGAGCCGTACGGCCGTCCAGATCGTGTCGTGACGGGCAGGCTCACGGGAGGGGTCACGGGAGGGGACGCTCCAGCGCACCACCACCCCGCGCTCGGGATCGGGCCACACGCTGAGGCCGCCGTCGGCCGGCCTGCGCGACGGCTCCACCGCGAACCCGGCATCCTTGAGCTCCCGGCACACCAGGTTCTCCAGCTCCGCCACGTCCATGGCACATGGCTGCCCGGCACCGCCCGCCGCGAACCTAACCTCAGGTGCGACCGCCCTACCCGTCCGTACGATGATGATCCTGCTGATCCGGGAAGCGGTGGAGACCGCCCGCCGATGGGTGCGCGACGAGGGCGCCCGCCTGCCCGGCTTCGGCGGCGCGTTCCTGACCGGGTCGGCCCTGTGGGCGCCGCCCGGCGCCGGGTTGCCGCCGGACTCCGACGTGGACGTCATGGTCGTGCTCGACACGCCCGCCGGCCACGGGCGCAAGTTCCGGTACGGGGGAGCGCTCCTGGAGGTGTCGTTCCTGCCCGCCGATCAGGTGGCGTCGGCCGATGACGTGCTGCGCCACTACCACCTGGCCGGAGCCTTCCACCGGCCGGGCGTGCCGGCCGACCCCACCGGGCGGCTGTCGGCGCTCCAGCGGGAGGTGGCCCGCCGGTTCGCCGAGCGGCGCTGGGTGCCGGCCCGCTGCGAACACGCCCTGGAGACGATCCGCGCCCGGCTGGCCGCCGTCGGACACCCGGCCCGCCGGTCCGGCAGGTGAACGCGTGGCTGTTCGGCACCGGGGTGACGGCGCACGCCCTGCTGGTCGCCGGGCTGCGCAACCCGACCGTCCGCCGCAGGTACGTGGCCGCCGGGGAACTGCTCGCCGCCCGCGGCCTCGCCGACCGGCACGAGCACCTCCTCGGCCTGCTCGGCTGCGCGGCCATGACCCGGCAGCGGGTTCTGCGGCATCTGCGCGGGCTGGAGGCGCTCTTCGACACGGCCGCGCGGGTGGACGCTCCCGGGTACGCCTTCGACTCCGACATCACCGTCACCGCCCGGCCGGTCGCCATCGACGGCACCCGGGCTCTCATCGACGCCGGCCTGCACCGGGAGGCGGTGTTCTGGCTGGTGGCCACGTACGCGCGCTGTCTGCTCCCGGACCTCCGGCGAACCGCCGGCCACCTGGCCCCGCCCACCTGACCACCCGGCCAGAGCGGTGCTGGGCGGAGTGAACGGCGGGGGCGGACCGGGGTGCCGGAGTGAGGGAAGGGTGTGGGGCGGTCGTCAGGCGGTGATGGCGTGGAGGGCGCCGGGGTGGCGGCCGGTCAGGTGGTCCAGGGCCGTGGCGGTCGCCTCGTCGGCGGGAAGGTGGACGACCAGCCGCTGGTCGGCGTCCGCCAGGTCGAGGGACTCCGTCACCAGCCGGAGCTCGCCCGCGACCGGATGAACCAGCAGCTCCCGCTGCGGCGACGCGACCGGCGCCGACGGGGTGGACAGCAGCCCGGTGAACGCCGCCCCGGCCGTGATCGTCAACTCCTCCACGAGGTCGTCGGCGTGCGCGTCGCCCATGGCGGTCGCCAGCCGCAGCGCGGTGGCCTGCCCGGCGGCCACCGTGTCCCACTCGGGGAAGGCGGCCCGCGCCCGGGGGTCGGTGAACACGTAGCGGGCCAGGTTGGGCCGGTCACCGTCGAGGACGCCCAGCGCCTCCACCGTCCGGGCGTATCCGGCGGTGTGGGCCAGCACGTCCGACAGCCGGTTGAGCAGGACGGCCGGGGCCGGCTCCAGCCGGTCGAGCAGCGCGCGGAGCGTGGGCCGCACCGCCCGCGCGGGGGAGGGCAGGACGGAGGGGCAGAGCAGGGCGTCGCCGCTGACCAGCTTGGCGAGCTGGCGCAGGTGCAGCCGTTGCTCGAAGCCCAGCCCGAACGCGTCGGCGAGCGCGCCCAGCACCTGGGCGGACGGGTTGCGGTCGCGTCCCTGCTCCAGCCGGGTGAGGTACTCGACGCTGATGCCCGCCAGCGTCGCCACCTCGGCCCGGCGCAGCCCCGGTGTCCGGCGCCGTGACGTCTCCGGCAGGCCGACGTCGCCCGGCCTGACCGCTTCCCGGAGACCGCGCAGATAGGCGGCCAGCTCGTTCGCGCTCACGCGAGGCAGTCTAGGCGCGACGGCTCGCCCTTAGCGTGGCCCTGCCAGGGCCAGTCTCCGCCCGGTCTCCCCGCCGGGCCGCCGCTGCGCGAGCGTGGATCCCGTACGGAAGCAGCGATGAGGAGAGATGGCCATGCGTTACAGGTTGCTCGGGCGTACGGGGTTGCGGGTGTCGGAATTGTTCCTCGGCGCCATGACGTGGCGGGCGGTGACGCCCGAGGTGCGCCGGATGCTGGACCTGTACGACGAGGCGGGGGGCAACGTCGTCGACACGGCGTCCGCCTACGGCGAGTCGGAGAGCGTGGTCGGCGAGCTGCTGGAGGGGAGGCGGGACCGGTTCGTGGTCGCCACCAAGTACACGCTGACCCGCGACGACCGGGACCTCAACGCGGCGGGGAACCACCGCAAGAACCTCGTGCTGTCCCTGGAGCGGAGCCTGCGGCGGCTGCGCACCGACTACGTGGACCTGCTGTGGGCGCACGTCTGGGACCGGCACACGCCGATCGAGGAGACGATGCGGGCCCTCGACGACCTGGTGCGGGCGGGCAAGGTGCTGTACGTCGGCATGTCGGACGCGCCGGCGTGGGTGGTGAGCAGGGCCAACACGCTGGCGGAGTGGCGCGGGTGGACGCCGTTCGCCGGGCTGCAGGTGCCGTACAGCCTGCTCTGGAGGGACGTCGAGCGTGAGCTGCTGCCGATGGCGGAGGAGTCGGGCCTGACCGTGGCCGCCTGGCGGACGCTCGAACGCGGTGTGCTGTCGGGCAGGTACACCGCCGGACCGGTGTCCGGGGCGTCCACCCGGGTAACGCCAGGCGCGGTGACGGAACGCGAGCACAGGGCGGCCAGGGCCGTCCTGGACGCGGCGGCGGAGCTGGGCGTCACGCCGGCGCAGGTGGCGATCGCCTGGACCCGGGCCCGCTCGCGCGTGGTGCACCCCATCGTCGGCGCCAGCTCCCCGGACCAGCTCGCCGACGATCTCGCCGCCGTGGACGTCACGCTCCCGGAGGAGGTCGTGAACCGCCTGTCCGACGCCGCTCCCTTCACCCGCGGCTTCCCCGCCGACTTCATCGCCGAGTGCGCCCCGGTCTTCGGCGCCGCCTACGACCGCCTCGACGGCCGCCCCTGACCCCGGTGACGGCTCGTCACGGCAGGACCCGCAACCCCATGGCGGTGACGATCACCGCGGCCTGGTCGGGGTCGACGGTGGCCTTGTCGAGCGTGACCGTCTGGGGGTCGAGGGTGCTCAGATCGCTGCCGCGCAGGTCGCAGGAGGTGAGGTCGGCCCCGCGGAGCGCCGCGCCGGTGAGGTCGCAGCCGCGCAGGGCTGCGCCTTCCAGCTTGGCCCCCGACAGGTCGGCCTCGCGCAGGCGGACCCCGTCGAACGTGCTGCCCCGCAGGTCGGCGCGGGTCAGCGAGGTGAAGGACCAGTCGCCGCCGTCGACCTTGAGCAGCCCGAAGGTGCACCCCGCGAACGAGCTGCCCGTCAGCTTGCAGCCGGTGAACGAGGCGTCGAAGAACGAGCAGCCGCGGAACGCGCACGTGAGGAAGGCGGCGTTCTCGTGCGCCGACACGTTGAACCGCACGTCGCTGAACGTGCACTCCTCGAAGACGGCGCCCTCGTCGGCCAGCTCCATCAGGTCGAGGTCGACGAACCGGACCCGCTGGAAGGTCTCGCCGCGCAGGTCGCGGTCGTCCCAGTCGCCGGGGCCGATCGTGACGTCGGCCGTCACCCTGGACGTCATGGCGCTCGACCCCCCGCCGATCCGATCACGACCGCGGGCGCCCCGCGCCCGGTCCGCTCGTCCACCGTCCCGCCTCCTTCGCATGGCCGGAGGCCAGACTCGCACGCCTCACCGACAGTTCCGGGCGGCGGCGGCCTCCGGCGCGAAGCCCTCGCGGGGGTCAGGCGCGTCTGGCGATGGCCTCGAAGAGGGGCTGGACGAGCTTGGCCGCCAGAGGGCCGAAGGCGGCGAGGATGAGCACGTACGCGGCCGCGAGAGGACCCAGGTCCGGATGGGCGCCGGCGGCCACCGCCAGGCCGGCGATGACGATGTTGAACTCGCCGCGCGGCACCAGCGCGATGCCGGCCCTGGCCTGACCGGCCTTGGAGATGCCGGCCCGTCTGGCCGCGTAGATGCCCGTCGCCAGCTTCGTCAGCATGCTGACCAGGGCCAGGGCGGCGGCGATGCCCGCCACCGGGAGGATCTTCGTCGGGTCGGTCTGGAGGCCGAAGAAGACGAAGAACACCGCCGCGAACAGGTCGCGCAGCGGCGCCAGCAGCGCCTGCGCGTCGTGCGCGAGCTGCCCCGACAGGGCGATCCCGACGAGGAACGCGCCGACCGCCGCCGACACCTGCAGCTGCTGCGCGATCCCGGCCACCAGCAGCGCCAGGCCCACGATCTTCAGCAGCAGCACCTCGTTGTTGGGGCTGGCGACGAACGCCTCGATCCACTTGCCGAACCGCAGCGCGACGAGCAGCACCACCGTCACCGTGGCCAGCGCGATGCCGACGGTGATGGCCCCGCTGACCAGGCTGAGCCCGGCCAGGGTGGCGGTCAGGATGGGCAGGTAGAGCGCCATCGTGAGGTCTTCGAACACGAGCAGCGACAGCACGGTCGGCGTCTCGCGGTTGCCGATCCAGCCGAGGTCGCTCAGCACCTTGGCGGTGATGCCCGACGAGGTGGCGTACGTGACGCCGGCCATAGCCAGGGCGGCCACCGGCCCCCAGCCGAGCATCAGCGCCAGGATCGCGCCGGGCGCGGCGTTGAGCACCAGGTCGACGATGCCGGCCCGGGCGTTGCCCTTGAGGCTGGAGACCAGCTCGTCGGCGTTGTACTCCAGGCCCAGCGTCAGCAGCAGCAGGACGACGCCGATCTCCGCGCCGATGGAGATGAACTCCTCGCTGGTGGCCAGGGGCAGCACGCCGCCGGTGCCGAACGCGAGACCGGCGATCAGATAGAGAGGGATGGGGGAGATGCCCGCGCGCAGCGCCAGCGCGCCCAGCACGCCCAAACCGAGGAGAACGGCCCCGAACTCGAGGAAGATTATCGCGGTGTGATGCACCCGGCCTAGCCCTCTGCCAGGAGATCGCCGACTTCGGAGGTGCTGTCGGCACTGCCCACCACGACCACGATGTCACCGGCGGCGAGCACGAAGTCGGGGCCGGGGCTGGCGTAGACCTGCCCGCTGCGCACGATCGCGACGATCGACGCGTTCGTGCGGGTCCGCACCCGCGCGTCGCCCATCGGCCTGTTCACGTACGGCGAGCCGGCCGGCAGCGGAAGCTGGAGGCTGACGAGCCCCTCGACCTCCTGGTGCGCCTGGTTCAGCCGGGCCACGATGCGGGGCGCGCCGAGCAGCTCGACCAGGGCGTCGGCCTCCTCGTCGTTGAGCTTGACGACCTCGCAGGCGCGGTCGGGGTCGTCCTTGCTGTAGATGACGAGATCTCGCCGCCCCGTGCGGTGGGAGACCACTCCCACTCTGCGCCCGCTCTGTGTCGTGAACTCATGGCGCAGACCTATTCCCGGTAGCGCCGTCTGCTCGACCTCCACAGCTGTATCCCACCCATCCAGATGACTGAATAACGCGGGCAACCCTACCAATTCCCGACCATACGGTTCGTACCGATGCCCTGGGATACCTGGTGAACGGTAGTCTGCGAGACGGGATCCGACCTAGGGAGAGCATCCGTGTCACCCTCGCAGGAGCCGCTCGCGCCGGTCCGCGTACGGCTGATCCTCGTGGAGGACCACGACATGGTGGCGGAGGCGATCGCGCTGGCGCTCGGCGACGCCCCGGGCCTGGAGGTGGTGGCCCGGTGCGGCTCGGTGGCCGACGCCGTGGCCGCCGCCCGCGCCCACCGGCCCGGCGTGGTCGTGCTCGACCGGCGGCTGCCCGACGGCGACGGCATCGCGGCCATCGGCCGCATCACGCGGGAGGCCCCCGGCGTCCGCGTGCTCGTGCTGACCGGCGAGGCGTCGCCGCGGATCGCCGTGCGCGTGGTGGAGGCCGGCGGCGCGGGCCTGATGGAGAAGTCGTCCGGCCTGCGGGAGCTGGAGTGGGCGGTGCGCGAGGTGGCGGCGGGCGGCGTGGCCTTCGCCCCCGATCTGCTGCCCGCGGTACTCGACCAGCTCGCCGGCCGGGGGCGGGCCGGCGGGGACGGGCTGACCGGCCGGGAGCGGGAGACCCTCCACCTGCTCGCCGAGGGGGTGAGCACCGACCAGGTGAGCGAGCGGCTCGGCATCGCCCGCAACACCGCCCGCAACCACATCCAGCGGGTGCTGGAGAAGCTCGGGGCCCGGTCGAAGCTGGAGGCCGTGGCCATCGCCCGGCGCCGAGGGCTGCTCGACTGATGTGTTCGCACCAGCCCGGCATCCCGCAATCGCACCAAGAGGTCCGGCACGGTTGCGTCTCGCGGTCAAGCTTCGGGCGGCCGAAAGTAGAACCATGGCCACACGACTGGGCTCGGGCACGGTGGAACGCCACCTCGCCGAGGAGATGGGCAGCATCTCCGTCGCGCGGGAGGCCGCCCGCGACGCCCTGGCCGGGTGGGGCTACCGGGGCCGTGCGGAGGACGTCCTGCTCGTCGTGTCCGAGCTGGTCACCAACGCGCTCGTGCACGGCGCCGGAGGACCGACGCTGCGCATGACCGGCGGTCCCCGCCACGTCCGCGTCGAGGTCGGCGACCGCAGCGAGCAGGCCCCCGAGCCCAGGGCTCCCGGCCCGGCCGACGGCTGGGGCCTGCACGTCATCGAGGCACTGTGCACGTCCTGGGGGACGGACCGCCACGAGGGCGGGAAGGTGGTGTGGTGTGAGCTGGGGGCGCCGCTCTCCCTCGCCGCCGCCGCCCCCTGAGCGGATCGCGTTCCCGGCAGGGGCCGTCACCGTGCGAAGCTGCACTATGCGCGAGCACGAGAACGTCGACCTCGAACTCCTCCTGCAGAGCCTCGTAGACTATGCGATCTTCATGCTGGACTCCAGCGGCCACGTCCTGAGCTGGAACTCCGGCGCCCAGCGCATCAAGGGCTACACCGCCGGCCAGATCATCGGGCGGCACTTCTCCGTCTTCTACCCGCCGGACGACGTCGCCTCCGGCAAGCCCGGCCGCGGGCTGGAGATCGCCGTCGCCGAAGGCAGGTTCGAGGACGAGGGCTGGCGGGTGCGCGAGGACGGCACCCGGTTCTGGGCGAACGTCGTGATCACCGCGCTGCGCGACGACGACGGGCGGCTGCGCGGGTTCGGCAAGGTGACCCGCGACCTGAGCGAGCGGCGCAACGTCGAGCGGGCGCTGGACGAGCGCGGCCGGCTCCTGGCCCACCTGGTGCGGGCCCAGGAGGCCGAACGGCGGCGCATCGCCTGGGACGTGCACGACGACACCATCCAGTCGATGGTGGCGGTGGGCATGCGCCTGCAACTGCTCGCCTCCACGCTGCCCGCCGAGCACGCCGACGCCGTCATGCGGCTCAACGACACGGTCAACGCCGCCGTCGGCCGCCTGCGCAACCTCGCCTTCTACCTGCATCCGCCCGGCCTCGACAGCGGGGGCCTGGTCGAGACCCTGTCCGGATATGTGGAACAGGTCGCCTCCGGCGCCGGACTGGCCTACGAGCTCGTGCCCGACCTGGACGAGGAGCCGCCGCCCGAGGCCGCGATCACCGTGTTCCGCATCTGCCAGGAGGCTCTCACGAACGTCCGCAAGCACGCCCGCGCCTCCTCCGTACGGGTCCGGCTCGCCTCGGCGGACCACGGCGTGCACGTCAAGGTCGCCGACGACGGCGTCGGCTTCGCCGACCCGGGCGACCCCTCCGCCCGGCGCGGACACTTCGGCCTGATCGAGATGCGCGAGCGGGCCGAGATCTCCGGCGGCTGGTGGCAGCTCCACAGCCGGCCGGGGGCGGGGTCCACGGTGGAGTTCTGGGTGCCGGCCGTGCGCCCGGGGGTGCGATGAGCGGCGCCCCGGACCGGCTGACGATCCTCATCGGCGACGACCAGCCGCTGATCCGCGAGGCGCTCAAGGAGGTGCTGGCGGCCGAGCCCGACCTGGAGGTGGTCGCGGTCGCGGCCGACGCCCGCGAGGCGGTGCGGCTGGCGGCCGACCACGAGCCCGCGGTCGCCATCCTCGACGTGCGGATGCCGGGCGGAGGGGCGTGGGCGGCGGGGGAGATCCGCCGGCTGTCGCCCGCCACCCGGGTGGTGGCCTTCTCCGCCTACGGCGACTCCCACTCGGTCGACGAGATGCGCCGCGTCGGCGTGTGCGAGTACCTCCTCAAGGGGCTGCCCAACAGCGACATCGTGGCGGCCGTACGCAGGACGGCCGCCCGCTCCCGCTGACCCGTCAGATCACCTCCAGCGCCTCGCGGGCGATCTCCCACTCCTCGTCGGTGGGGATGACGAGCACCGTGACCTCCGCCCCCGGCGGCGAGATCACCCGCTCCCCGCCGTCCGGCGCCTCGTTGCGTCCCCGGTCCACCGTGACGCCGAGCCGCTCCAGCCCGGCCAGCGACGCGGCCCGCGTGGCGGCGTCGTGCTCGCCGACGCCACCGGTGAACACGATCGCGTCCACCCGGCCCAGCACCGCGTAGTAGGCGCCCACGTACTTGAGGACGCGCCGGCAGTAGACGTCCAGCGCCAGCCGCGCATCGGCGTCGCCGTCCCGGGCGCGCTGCCGCACCTCGCGCATGTCGCCGGTGCCGGCGAGCGCGAGCAGGCCGCCGTGGCGGCCCAGCGCCTCCTCCACGTCCTGCGTGTCGAAGCCGGCCATCCTGCCCAGGTACGCGCAGAGCGCCGGGTCGACGTCACCCGAGCGGGTGCCCATCACCAGGCCCTCCAGCGGGGTCAGCCCCATGGAGGTGTCGACGCTGCGCCCGGCCTCGATCGCGGTGGCGCTGGCGCCGTTGCCCAGGTGCAGCACGATCAGGTTCAGCCCGGCGAGGTCCCGGTCCAGGAAGGCGGCGGCCCGGCGCGACACGTACGCGCACGAGGTGCCGTGGAAGCCGAACCGGCGCACCCCCAGCTCCTCGCGCCACTCGCGCGGCACCGCGTACGTGTACGCCTCGGGCGGCAGCGACCGGTGGAAGGCCGTGTCGAACACCGCCACCTGCGGCACCCCGGGGAAGGCCGCCTGCGCCACCCGGATGCCGGCCACGTTCACCCGGTTGTGCAGCGGGGCCAGCGGCGCCAGCGCCTCGATGGCGGCGATCACCTCCTCGTCCACCAGCACCGCCGTGCCGAACCGCTCGCCGCCGTGCACCACCCGGTGGCCGACCGCCACCGGGTCGAGCTCCGGTCCCGCCACCCGGAACGCCTCCAGCACCGCCTCCAGGCCCTGCGCGTGGTCCGCGTAGACGCCCTTGCGCTCGTACGGGGGAGCGTCGCCGGCGTGGTGGGTCAGCAGGCCCTCGCCCTCGTGGATCCGCTCGATCACGCCGCGGGCCGGCCGGGTGCCCGACTCGGCGTCGATCAGCTCGTACTTGATCGAGGAGGAGCCCGTGTTCAGGACGAGGATGCGTGCGGCCATGTCCACGACCTGATCTCGGGGGCGTCCTCGCCGTACATCCGGGTGTAGGCGCGCGCCTGCAGACGGGCGTCGGACATGCGCTGGCGCAGGTGGGCCGCCTTCGAGCCGAGGCCGGGCACCCGGTCGATCACGTCCATCACCAGGTGGTAGCGGTCGATGTCGTTGAGCATGCACATGTCGAACGGCGTGGTCGTGGTGCCCTCCTCCTTGTAGCCGCGCACGTGCAGGTTGGCGTGCCCGGTGCGGCGGTAGGTGAGCTGGTGGATCAGCATCGGATAGCCGTGGAAGTTGAAGATGATCGGCCGGTCGGTGGTGAACAGCGTGTCGAACTCGGAGTCCGGCAGGCCGTGCGGATGCTCCGACGACGGCTGCAGCCGCATCAGGTCGACCACGTTGACCACCCGGACCTTCAGGTCGGGAAGCTCCTCGCGCAGGATCGAGGCGGCGGCCAGCGTCTCCAGCGTCGGCACGTCGCCCGCGCAGGCCAGCACCACGTCAGGCTCGGTGTGGGCGTCCGTGGACGCCCACGGCAGGATGCCCAGGCCCCGCGTGCAGTGCGCGATGGCGTCCGGCATGGAGAACAGGTCCAGCACCGGCTGCTTGCCCGCCACGATCACGTTCACGTAGTCGCGCGAGCGCAGGCAGTGGTCCGTGACCGACAGCAGCGTGTTCGCGTCCGGCGGCAGGTACACCCGCACCACCGACGCCTTCTTGTTGACCACCACGTCCAGGAACCCCGGGTCCTGATGGCTGAAACCGTTGTGGTCCTGCCGCCACACGTGCGACGACAGCAGGTACGTCAGCGACGCCACCGGCCGCCGCCACGGGATCTTGTGGCATGCCTCCAGCCACTTGGCGTGCTGGTTGAACATCGCGTCCACGATGTGGATGAACGCCTCGTAGCAGTTGAACAGGCCGTGCCGCCCTGTCAGCAGGTAGCCCTCCAGCCAGCCCTGGCACATGTGCTCGCTGAGCACCTCCATGACCCGTCCGGCGGGCGCCAGGTGCTCGTCGGTGGGCAGCCGCTCGGCCGACCAGGTGCGGTCGGTGACCTCGAAGACCGCGCTGAGCCGGTTGGAGGCGGTCTCGTCCGGCCCCATCAGCCGGAACGTGCGCGGGTTGCGTTCGATCACGTCGCGCAGCAGGCTGCCCATCACCCGGGTCGGCTCCGTCGACTGCGTGGCCGGCAGCTTCACCTCCACGGCGTAGTCGCGGAAGTCGGGAAGCCGGAGCGGCGCCAGCAGCTCGCCGCCGTTGGCGTGCGGGTTGGCGCTCATTCTCCGCTCGCCGCGCGGCACCGTCTCGCGGATGGCGAGCATCGGCCGGCCGGTCGCGTCGAACAGCTCCTCCGGCCGGTAGGAGCGCATCCACGCGTCCAGCATCGCCAGCTGCTCGGGGTTGTCGCGCACCGCGGTCAGCGGGACCTGATGGGAGCGCCAGGTGCCCTCCACCGGCAGCCCGTTCACCTCCTTCGGGCCCGTCCAGCCCTTGGGCGTACGCAGGATGATCATGGGCAGGCGCCTCTCGGAGCCTTCCCGGTACGCGGCGATCTGGTCGAACGCCTCGTCCAGGGCGCTCGCCATCTCCTCGTGGCTCGGGCCGACGAGGTGCGGGCGGTAGCCGTACCCCTCGATGAGCTTGAACAGCTCGTCGTCGGGGATGCGGGCCAGCACCGTCGGGTTGGCGATCTTGTAGCCGTTCAGCGCCAGGATCGGCAGCACCACGCCGTCGCGCTCACGGTCGAGGAACTTGTTGGAGTGCCAACTCGCCGCCAGCGGGCCCGTCTCGGCCTCGCCGTCGCCGATGACGCAGGCCACCACCAGGTCCGGGTTGTCGAACGCGGCCCCGTACGCGTGCGACAGCGCGTACCCCAGCTCGCCGCCCTCGTGGATGGAGCCTGGCGTCTCCGGCGCGACGTGGCTGGGGATGCCGCCGGGGAAGGAGAACTGCCGGAACAGGGCCCGCATGCCGGGCTCGTCCTGCGTGATGTCGGGATAGCGCTCGGTGTAGGAGCCCTCCAGCCAGGAGTGCGCGACGGCCGCGGGGCCTCCGTGCCCGGGGCCGACGATGTAGATCATGTCCTGGTCGCGTTCGCGGATGACGCGGTTCAGGTGCGCGAAGCAGAAGTTCAGGCCGGGCGTGGTGCCCCAGTGGCCGAGCAGCCTCGGTTTGATGTGCTCGGGTCGCAACGGCTCACGCAGCAACGGGTTGTCCAGCAGGTAGATCTGCCCCACGGACAGGTAGTTGGCGGCGCGCCAGTAGGCATCGATGGTCTCCATGCCCTCAAAACTGCCCGCGTTGTGGCTTCTGTGAACAAGGCAGGCGGCACGAGTGATCCCTATCCTTGGCCGTGATCCGCTGGTTAGGGTGCCGGTTATGGCTTTGCGCAGCTCCCACTGGTACGCGGGCGACGACCGGAACTCCTACATCCACCGGGCCTGGATGCGCCGCGGGCTGCCGCGGGACGCCTTCACGGGAGAGCGGCCGCACATCGCGATCGCCAACACCGCCTCCGACCTGACCCCTTGCAACTCCCACCTCGACGAGGTCGCCGACAGCGTCAAACAGGGCATCTGGGCGGCCGGCGGGGTGCCGCTCAACCTCCCCGCGCTCTCCATCGGCGAGACCAACGTCCGGCCCACCGCCATGCTCTGGCGCAACCTCGCCGCCATGGCCACCGAGGAGATGCTGCGCGCCAACCCGATCGACGGCGTGGTGCTGCTCGGCGGCTGCGACAAGACCATCCCGTCGCTGCTGATGGCCGCCGCCTCCGTCGACCTGCCCGCCGTCGTGATGCCCGGCGGCCCCATGCTCACCGGCCGCTTCCGCGGCGTCCCGCTCGGCTGTGGCACCGACGTGTGGCGGCTCAGCGAGGAGGTGCGCGCGGGCACGCTCTCCCGCGAGGCGTTCCTGGAGTCCGAGTCCTCCATGATCCGCAGCCGCGGCCACTGCAACACGATGGGCACCGCCTCCACCATGGCGTGCATGGCCGAGGCGCTCGGCATGACCATCCCCGGCACCTCCGGCACCCCCGCCCCCGACAGCAGGCTGCTGGAACGCTCGCACGACACCGGCCGCCTGGCCGTCGAGCTCGTCCGCGAGGGGCGCCGCCCCAGCCAGGTGATGACCCGCGCCTCCTTCCTCAACGCGATCGTCACCCTGGCCGCCATCGGCGGCTCCACCAACGCCGTCGTCCACCTGCTCGCCATCGCCGGCCGGCTCGGCGTCGAGCTGAGTCTCGACGACTTCGACCGCACCGGCTCCGGCGTGCCGCTCCTCGTCGACCTGCAGCCCGCCGGCCGGCACCTCATGGAGGACCTGTTCCGGGCGGGCGGCCTGCGCGCGGTGCTGAACGAGGTCGCCGACCTGCTCGACCCGTCCGCCGTCACCGTCACCGGCAGGCCGCTCACCGACTACCTGGCCGGGGCCGAGATCTGGGACGACACCGTGATCAGGCGGCGCGCCGACCCGCTGCTGCCCGACGCCGGCATCGCCGTGCTGCGCGGCAACCTCGCCCCGGACGGCGCCGTCGTCAAGCCCGCCGCCGCCTCGCCCGAGCTGCTGCGCCACCGCGGCCGGGCCGTCGTGTTCGACAGCGTCGAGGACGTCTACGCCCGGCTCGACTCGCCCGACCTGGACGTCGACGAGACCTCGGTGCTCGTGCTGCGCGGCTGCGGGCCCCGTGGCTACCCCGGCATGCCCGAGGTGGGCAACCTGCCGCTGCCCGCCAAGCTCCTGGCCAAGGGGGTGCGCGACATGGTCCGCATCAGCGACGCCCGGATGAGCGGCACCGCCTACGGCACGGTCGTGCTGCACGTCGCGCCCGAGGCCGCGGCCGGCGGGCCGCTCGCCCGCGTGCGCACCGGCGACCCGATCGTGCTCGACGTCGCCGCCCGGCGGCTCGACGTGGACGTGCCCGAGGCCGAGCTGGCCGCCAGGGAGCCGGTCATGACCGGCCACGCCCGGCCCGTACGCGGTTGGGAACGCCTGTACGTGGACCACGTGCTGCAGGCCGACCGGGGCGTCGACCTGGACTTCCTCACCGGATCCAGCGGCGACGCGGTGGGCCGGGAGTCCCACTGAGCCCGCGCCGGGTCCGCGCCGCGGCCCGGCGCGGACCCGGTTCCCGCGAAAAGCTCCGCTCCGCCACGCGCGGAATCGGTCACCGCGGGTAGGCGGGTACGGGACCATAGGACCGGACGTTGATCGTTTGACGGCGGCGAGGAGGGGCTGAGTGAACGGCGACATCACCAGGAGCCAGGAGTGGGCGGCGCTGGAGAAGCACCACGGCGAGGTGGCGGGCAGGCACCTGCGCGAGCTGTTCGCCGACGACCCGGGCCGGGCCGGGCGCATGACGCTGACCGCCGGCGACCTCTACCTCGACTACGCCAAGCAGCGCGTCACCGGTGAGACCGTCGAGCTGCTGGTCCGGCTGGCCGAGCGGGCCGGGCTGCGCGAGCGGATCGAGGCCATGTTCACCGGCGCCCACATCAACGTGAGCGAGGACCGCGCCGTGCTCCACACGGCGCTGCGCGCCCCCGCCGACGCCGCTCTGGAGGTCGACGGCCAGGACGTCACCGGTGACGTGCACGCCGTGCTCGACAAGATGTCCGCGTTCGCCGACCGGGTGCGCGCCCAGGAGTGGCGGGGCGCCACCGGCCGGCCCATCGCCACCGTGGTCAACATCGGCATCGGCGGCTCCGACCTCGGCCCCGCCATGGCCTACGAGGCGCTGCGCGACTACGCCGACGCCGGCGTCCAGGCCAGGTTCGTCTCCAACATCGACCCGGCCGACATCACCGGCAACCTGCGCGACCTCGACCCGGCGACCACGCTCTTCGTGGTCAGCTCCAAGACCTTCACCACGCTCGAGACCCTCACCAACGCCAAGGTGGCCCGGCAGTGGCTGGTCGCCGCCCTCGGCGAGGACGCCGTCGCCCGGCACTTCGTGGCCGTCTCGACCAACGCCGCCAAGGTCGCCGAGTTCGGCATCGACACCGACAACATGTTCGGGTTCTGGGACTGGGTCGGCGGCCGCTACTCCTTCGACGGGGCCATCGGCCTGTCCCTGATGATCGCGGTGGGCCCGGCCGGGTTCCGCGAGATGCTGGCCGGCTTCCACGCCATCGACCAGCACTTCCGCACCGCGCCGTTCGAGGCCAACATGCCGGTGCTGATGGGCCTGCTCGGGGTGTGGTACGCCGACTTCTTCGGCGCCCAGACCCGCGCCGTGCTGCCCTACAGCCAGCGCCTGCACCGCTTCCCCGCCTACCTGCAGCAGCTCACCATGGAGTCCAACGGCAAGTCGGTGCGCGCCGACGGCACCCCCGTCACCTGCGACACCGGCGCCATCTTCTGGGGCGAGCCGGGCACCAACGGCCAGCACGCCTTCTACCAGCTGCTCCACCAGGGCACCCATCTGGTGCCGGCCGACTTCATCGGCTTCGCCGAGCCTCACGACGACCGTGAGGGCATGCACGACCTGCTCACCGCCAACCTGTTCGCGCAGACCTCGGCCCTGGCGTTCGGCAAGACGGCCGAGGAGATCGCCGCCGAGGGCGCCGCCGCCGACGTCGTGCCGCACAAGGTCATGCCGGGCAACCGCCCCACCTCGACGATCCTGGCTCCCAAGCTCACGCCGTCCACCCTCGGCCAGCTCGTCGCCCTGTACGAGCACGTCGTGTTCGTCGAGGGCACCATCTGGGGCATCGACTCCTTCGACCAGTGGGGCGTCGAGCTGGGCAAGAAGATGGCGCTCGACCTGGCGCCCGCGCTCACCGCCGACGAGCCGCAGGACGCCTTCCCCGACCCCTCGACCGAGCGCCTCGTCCGCGTCTACCGTGAGCTGCGCGGGAGGGCCACGTGAGTCATCATGAGGTCATGGACATCATGGAGATAGCGGAGAAATCCAAAGACTCCGCACAGGTCAAACGCGTGTTCGGCGACCCCGTCCAGCACGGCGACGTGGTCGTCATCCCCGTCGCCAGGATCGCCTACGGAGGCGGCGGAGGGATGGGGCAGGGCGAGAAAGAGCAGGGCGAGAAAGAGCAGGGCGAGAAAGAGCAGGGCGACAAGAAGCGGGGCGAGTCGGGCAGCGGCGGCGGCCTCGGTTACGGTGTGAGCGCGACTCCTGCCGGAGTGTTCGTGATCAAGGATGGCGACGTCCGCTGGCAGCCGGCCGTCGACGTCAACCGCATCGTGGCCGGCGGTCAGGTCGTCGTCGTGGTGCTGCTGCTGACGCTGCGCGCCATCATGAAGCGCCGCCGGCGCCGCCGCCGCTGACCCAGGGAGCGCAGATCGTGTCCTCATTGACGGTGTCCCTCGCCTTCGGCGGGGTCGTGCTGCTCGGCGCGATGTCGCCCGGCCCCGACTTCGCCGTCGTCGTACGCCGTTCCGCCGTGTCGGGCCGTGGTCCCGGCATGGCGGCCGCCCTGGGCGTCGCCGTCGGCGTGTTCGCCTGGGTCGTGGCCGCGGCGACCGGCGTGGCAGCGCTCCTGGCCGCCTCCGCCACGGCGTTCACCGTGGTTAAGGTGGCGGGGGCCGCCTACCTCGGCTACCTCGGCGTCCGCGCGATCCTGGCCGCCGTGCGCGGCGGCGGCGCACCGCAACCGCCCCCGCCGGGCTCGCCGCGGCAGGGCGCCCGGGCGGCCTTCGGGGAGGGCCTGCTCACCAACGTGCTCAACCCCAAGGCCGCCCTGTTCTTCGTGGCCCTGGTCCCGCAGTTCCTCGCCCATGGCGCGGACGCGCTCTCCCTGTCGCTGATCGCCCTCGGCGGGACCGTCGTCTGGTTCCTGCTGGTCGCCAACGTGGTGAGCGCCCTGCGCGCGTTCTTCGCCCGGCCCGCGGTCCGGCGCGCCCTAGACGCCCTCACGGGCACCGCCCTCATCGCCCTGGGCGTCAACCTCGCCACGGCCACCCGTCCCTGACAGCGGTGGCGCTGTCAGGGTGAGGACGTCCGCCCGGGGCGTCAGTGGTGATGGTCAGGACACCGCGACGCCGAGCACATGGCCGATGCCGAAGGTCACCGCGGCGGCGCCGACGCCCAGCGCGAGCTGGCGTAGGCCGCCGAGCCACCAGGGCCGCGCCGTCAGGCGCGCCACGATCGCGCCGAACCCGAACAGGCCGAGCACGCTCAGCACCACCGCCAGCGTCAGCCCCGCCGCGCCGAACAGGAACGGCACCAGCGGCACCAGCGCCCCCGCCGCGAACGCGCAGAACGACGACAGGGCCGCCAGCTTCGGCGACGGCAGGTCGTCCGGGTCCACCCCGAGCTCTTCGCGTACGTGCACCCGCAGAGCCTGCTCGGGGTCGGCGGACAGCCCGGCCGCGACCCTTTCGGCCAGTTCGGGCTCCAGTCCCCGGGCGCGGTAGAGCGCGGCAAGTTCGGCGCGCTCGCCCTCGGGGTTGCGGGCCAGTTCGCGCCGCTCCACGGCGATCTCGGCGCGCATCAGCTCCGTCTGCGACTTGACCGACGTGTACTCGCCGGCCGCCATCGAGCACGCACCCGCGACCAGCCCGGCGAATCCGGCCACCACGGCGCCGCGCCCGGCGCCCGTGGCCCCCACCATTCCGGCGATCAACGCGAAGTTGGAGACGAGCCCGTCCATCGCCCCGAACACCGCCGGCCGCAGCCATCCGCCGTTGACGTCGCGGTGGCTGTGGTGGATCTCGGATGAGTACGGCCGCTCCAGCTCGATGGTCATAAACCCCTCCCTCAGGCTGCTTTCATCCAGACATTAGGCATATGTCGGAAAGATCCGCAACGAAGGGGAGGCTTGCCTGACCTGCACTTCTGCGAGCCATACGAACAGGTGGGCGAGTTTTTTAGGATCTCCTGACCCCGGACCCGGGAGTGACGAAGAACACGGTCAGGAGGCGGGCGCGGCGGCGGGCGACGGCGTCACCGGGGTCGCGTCCGCGCCGCGGATCAGGCGGGTGCAGTCGTCGATCGTCGCCTCCAGCAGGTCGCGCAGCATCGTGTCCGGGTCCTTGACGCAGGCCTGCACGATCCCGACGACGGCCAGCTGCACCGCGTTGGGGGCGGCGTACCTGCGGAAGCCCTTCTCGGTGATCTTGGCTGCCCGGCTGAACCTGCGGGCCTGCGCCGCCGCCTGCGGGACCTGGTCCAGCGCCTCCTGGCTGCGCGGGCTGAGCCGCCCGGACGGGACGCCGTCCAGCCTGGCGAGCATCTCCTCGGCCGCGAGCACGGAGACCGCGAGGGCGAGCTGGCGCTCGGCGGCGGCCACGGGCAGCGCGGTGGTCGCGCAGCGGAGCGCGATGTGGGCGTCGACCCGAAGGTCCGTGCTGGTCAGGCCGATGATGGACGGGACCAGGTGGACGAGGCGGTTGCGGCTCTGGTCGTCGGTGTTGTCGTTGACGAGACGGGCGAGCGCCGCCAGCAGCGGGTGGGTGCAGGCCGGGTGGTCGCTCCACCGTTCTCCGGCCAGATAGGACGCGAACTCCATGAAGCAAGCACCACGTTTCGGGTTGCGATGCCTGCCGCGGGACAGAACCGGCATGTGATCAAGGTGATGGTCCACGGGTGCTCCACGTTGTGGGTATCGCCGTCTTTCCAGTCTGCGCCGACAACTGCCCTGACGCCAGGGGATAAGCTCACCCGGCCCTCTGGAAGTTGGGGTTATGGAAGGGTTATGGTGGGGGTACTTGGAAGGAGTCGACCCTCGATGCCGAAGATCAACGTGTACCTGCCGGACGACCTGGCCGAGGCGGTCAAGCAGGCCGGGGTGCCGGTCTCGGCCGTCTGCCAGCGCGCTCTGGAGCAGGCGGTCCGCCGGGTGACGGCGATCCGCGAGACGGCCCTGTCGGATCTCGACCTCGACCGGCCGGCCGGCGCCCTGACCCTGCTCACCCCGCGCACCCGCACCGCGCTCAAGCTCGCCTCCGCCCGGGCCGGGGCCGGCCCCCTGGAGACCGCGCACCTGTTGGCCGGGATGCTGGAGGAAGGCACCAACCTCGCCCTGCACGTGATGCGCGCCATGGACATCGACCCGGCGCGGGTGGGCCGCGAACTCGCCGTCCGCCTGTCCCAGCAGACCCCCGGGTCCCAGGACAACGGTGTCCCCTCAGGAGACCACGACGCCCCGGACGGCGGGGACCTGTCCGGACGCGGGCCGGAGGACGGCCCGGCAGGGGAGGCCGGGGGCGGGTCCGTGGCGGCGGGGGCGCGGCGGTTCGGCGTGGGGGCGGCGAACGCGCTGGAGTTCGCGGTCAACGAGGCGACCTCGCTCGGGCACAACTACGTCGGGTGCGAGCATCTCCTGCTCGGGCTGGTCGCCGAGCCCGAGGGGATCGCCGGGCAGGTCCTGCGCGGGCTGGGCGCCGAGCCCCGGCCGACCCGCCGTGCCGTCGTGGCGGCCCTCGCCGGATACGTCCACCTGCGCGCCGAGTCCGGCCATCACACCCCCGCCCAGTCCGCAGGCCAGGGTACGGACGGAACCTCCGCCCAGCCTGCCGGGGAGGGCGCGGGCCGACTCGCCGGGCCGGGTGCGGATCCGGTGGCCGTCCTGACCGCCGTTCTCCGTGAACAGCTCCAGCCCGTCGTCCAGCGGGTCGCCCGGCTGGAGGAGCACCTCGGCCTGGGCTCCGGCGACTGACGATGCGGATCGCCCGAGCCTTACGCACCCGAGCGTTCCGCCACGTCGTGGTGGCCGTCATCATGGTGGGCATCCTCATCGCCGCCACCTGGTGAGAAGGGACCGTCCGGCCCTCTCACTGCGCGGGGCGGCGGCTGTGAGGGGGCGCGACCCCCTTCCGACGCGGAGAGAGCCTAACCGGGGGAAGGCGTGCTACGTTGCCTGCTGATCTCGGCTCGAGTGCCGGCGGCGTCGCCGTCGCGGACTCGTTCTCCGCAGAGGGGGCAACGGTGAGGTGGGCGTATTTCCTGCTGGTCGCGTCGGCGCTGTGGTGGGCGGCGCCGCCCGCGCACGCCGCTGAGGAGGAGTCCCCGGTGGCCCTCGTCGGCGTGCCCGGCCTGCTCTGGGAGGACGTCGACCCGCGGACGACCCCTCACCTGTGGCGGCTGGCCGGGGAGAGTGACCTGGGGTCGGTGTCGGTGAAGACCGTGGGCACGCTCGCCTGCCCGTTCGACGGCTGGCTGTCGGTGTCGGCTGGCGTCCGCTCCGCCGTCGGGTACCGGTGCGGGCTGCCGCCCGAGCCGCAGCAGGCCGGTGAGGGCGCCCGGGTGCCCGGCTTCGAGGCGCTGCGCACGACGCGCGACGGCACGTACGCGGGCACGCTCGGCGCCGCCGTGCACGCCGCCGGCCACTGCACGACCGCGGTCGGCGCGGGCGCCGCGCTGGCGCTGGCCGACACCGCCGGCAGGGTGGACGTGTACGCGCCGGAGCCGGCCGCGCTGGCCGACTGGTCGCGCTGCCGGGTGCTGGCCGTGGACGTGGACGAGCTGATCCGCCCCTACCTGGCGGAGGGCAGGCTGCCGGCCGTGCCCGAGGCGCTCGCTCCCGAGCAGCGGCGCGAGGCGGTGCGGGCCGCCGACGCGGAGGTGGGGGCCGTGCTGGCGAAGCTGCCCGCCGGGACCCAGGTGGTGCTGAGCGGCATCGGCGACCACGGGTCGGTGCCGCACCTGCGGGTGGCCATGTGGAAGCGGGCCGAGGCGTCCGGCGCGCTGCTGGGCACGGCCTCGACCCGGCGCGACGACATCGTCATCGTCACCGACACCACGCCGACCGTGCTCACCGCCGCCGGCATCCCGGTCCCGCCGACCGTGATCGGGCTGCCCTGGGAGGCGGGGGAGCGGCTGCCGCTGGAGGCGGCCGTCGCCGACATGCGCAGGGCCGACACGATGGCCACCGGCATCCGCAACACCACGGGCCTGTTCTTCACCGGCTTCGCCGTCATCACGGTGACCTTCTACGCGATCGCCTACTACGTGCTGTCGCGCCGCAAGAAGGCCGGGGCCCTCGGCGTGATCGCGCTCGGGCTGGCCGCCGTGCCCGTCTCGACGTACCTGGTGAACGTGCTCCCCTGGGGGCACGGCCCGTACCCGATCGCGCTGGTGATCATGGGCGTGGTGGTGATCGCCTCGGCCATCACGGCGGTCGCCCTGCTGGGGCCGTGGCGGCGCAGCCCGGTGGGCCCGCCGGCGGCGGTGGGCGCGATCATCGGCCTGGTCATGGTGGCCGACCTGCTGACCGGCACCAACCTGCAGTTCAACAGCCTCATGGGCTACACGGCCGTGGTGGGCGGGCGCTACTACGGGCTGGCCAACATCCCGTTCGCGCTGCTGGCCACCTCCGTGCTGATGACGACGGCGCTGGTCGCCGACCACCTGGTGCGCGCCGGGCGGCGGCGGGCCGCGGTGCTGCTGGTGTCCGTGACGGGCGTGACCGCGATGCTGCTGGCGGGCTGGCCGGGCATCGGCAGCGACTTCGGCGGCGTGATCGCGTTCGTGCCGGGGATCGCCGTCACGGCGCTGCTGGTGGCGGGCAAGCGGGTGTCGGTGCTGAGGTTCGCCGGGTTCTGCGTGCTCGGCGGGGTGACCGTGTCGGCGCTCGCGGTGCTCGACTTCCTGCGGCCGGCGGCGTCGCAGACCCATCTGGGGCGGTTCGTCGGCATGGTGCTGGAGGGCACGTTCATGCCGATGATCCTGCGCAAGCTGGGGGCCATGCTCAACACCATGCTCTCGCCCAACCTCATGCCGATCGTGATCACCGGTCTGGCGTTCCTCATCTTCGCGATCATGCGACCCGGCCGGATCAGCGCCGGGGTGGTGCCGCTGGCGTTCGAGCGCGTCCCCATGCTGAAGGCCGGGCTGATCGGCACGCTGGTCAGCGGCGTGGTCGGCATGCTGGTCAACGACTCGGGCACCGCCGTGCTCTCCATGGTGGTGGCGGTGGCCGTGCCGCTGGTCCTGTACGCGGGCATCAACAGCGCGACGCTGGAGGAGGGCGCGCCGGACGAGAGTCCCGTACCCGCCAAGATCTGAAATTTTCTTTTAGTTCATCCCAAGGTCTTGAAAGTTATATGCACGAGCGATTGCATTCGGTCGTGCAGACCCTCCGTTCACTCGCCGTCGTGGCGCTCGTGCTCACGTCGGCCGCGCCCGCACAGGCCGATCCCGCACCCCCTGTAGAGGACGCGCCCGCGGCGTCGTCCTACCCGCCCCCCTCGACGCTGGTCGCCGCCTCGGCGACCGGCGGCCGGCTCGACACCGCGAAGAAGACCAGGCCGGTCGCCCCGGGCGTCACCCTCACCTCCTTCGACCGGCTGGACCCGCTGGGCTGGCTGCGCGCCGACGCGCTCACCGCCGAGCTGGGCGGCGGGACCAGCGCCGACTACGTCTACTCCGGCGAGGTGTCCAGGACCGAGCCGCTGTCGGGGCCCGCCCGGCGGTCCCGGGCCGTCGCCGCGGTCAACGGCGACTTCTTCGACATCAACAACTCCGGCGCCGCCCAGGGCATCGGCGTCCAGGCCGGCGAACTCGTCCAGTCGCCGATGGCCGGTCACGACAACGCCGTGGCGATCAGCGGCGACGGCGTCGGCCGGGTGCTCACGATGCACTTCGAGGGCACCGCCACCCCCGAGGGCGGCTCCCCGGTCACGCTCACCCAGTTCAACCAGCGCGTCCAGAGGGACGGCGTCGGCCTGTTCACCCCGCTCTGGGGGTCCTACACCCGGGCCCGCGCCGTCGAGGGCGCCTCCGCCGTCACCGAGGTCGAGCTGAAGGACGGCGTGGTCGCCGCGGTCCGCCAGGCGGCCGGCGACGGCCCGATCCCCGCCGGCACCTCGATCCTGCTCGGCCGCGACGCGGGCGCCGCCGCGCTGGCCGGGCTCACCACAGGGGACAAGCTGGAGATCGCGTACCGGCCGAAGGCCTCCGACGGCAAGGACGTCAAGGCCGCGGTCGGCGGGAACTGGGTGCTGGTCAAGGACGGCCGGGCGCAGCACTCCACCGACCGGTCCGCCCACCCGCGCACCGCCGTCGGCTTCTCCGCCGACGGCCGGAAGATGATCCTGCTCACCGTCGACGGCCGCCAGGCCGACAGCCGCGGCGTCACGCTCGACGAGCTGGCCGCGATGATGGTCGAGCTGGGCGCGGCCGACGCGCTCAACCTCGACGGCGGCGGCTCCTCGACCATGCTGGCCCGCGAGCCGGGCCAGGCCGAGCCGCAGATCGAGAACAGCCCGTCCGACGGCGGCGAGCGGCACGTCCCCAACGGCCTGGCCCTGTACGCCGCCGAGGGCAGCGGCGAGCTCAAGGGCTTCTGGGTGGAGACGGCCATCGATCCCGCCCGCGCTCCCGGCGCGGCCCCCGTCGGCGGCGGGCGCCCCGAGCGCGTCTTCCCCGGGCTCACCCGCCGGCTGACCGCCGCAGGGTACGACGAGACGTACGGGCCCGCGGCCGGGACGCCGGTGTGGCGGAGCACGCCGGCCGGGCACGGCCTCGTCCGGGGCGGGACCTTCCACGCCCTGGTGCCCGGTACCACCACCGTCACCGCCTCACGCGGCAGGGCCCAGGGGAGCCTGGAGCTGACCGTGCTCCAGCCGCTCGAGCGGCTCGGCGTCACCAGCGACCGGGTGGGCCTGTCCGGCGCGGACGACACCGCGACGTTCGGCGTCGTCGGCTACGACCGCAACGGCAACACCGCCCCCATCGAGCCGTCCGACCTGACCCTCGACTACGACCGCGCCCTGCTCGACGTCACCGCGAACGAGCACGGCTCCTTCACCGTCAAGGCCAGGAAGACCACCGGCTCCGGCCTCGTCACCGCCACGGTCGGCAAGATCGTCACCGCCCTGCCGGTGACCGTCGGCTTCGAGGACCGGCCGGTCGCCGAGTTCGAGGACGCGGCCTCGTGGACGTTCGCCGCCGCACGGGCCACCGGCTCGCTGTCGGCCGCGCCCGGCCGGAGCGGCGGCGGGCTCAAGCTCTCGTACGACTTCACCCAGTCGACGGCGACCCGCGCCGCCTACGCCAACCCGCCCGGGCAGCTCGTGGTCGGCGGGCAGCCGCAGGCGTTCGGCATGTGGATCCACTCCACCGGCAAGGGGGAGTGGCCCAGCCTGGAGTTCTACGACGCGCTCGGGCAGGCGCAGATCCTGCGCGGGCCGTACCTGACCTGGACCGGCTGGCGGTTCGTCGAGTTCACGGTGCCGCCGGGCGTCAGCTACCCGCTCCAGCTGCGGCGCTTCTACGTGGCCGAGACCAAGGCGGACGCCTCGTACACCAACGAGATCCTGGTCGACGGGCTGGTCGCCAAGGTGGCGCCACCGGTCGAGTCGCCGGAGCAGGAGAGGATCGCCGACCCGGTGGTCAGGCCCGACGTGGCGGGCCTGCCGTGGCGGTTCGCGGTCATGTCCGACGCGCAGTTCGTCGCCCGGGACCCCGACAGCGACCTGGTGCGGGGCGCGCGCCGCACGCTGCGCGAGATCAAGGCCGCGAACCCGGACTTCCTCGTCGTCAACGGCGACCTGGTGGACGAGGCGTCGCCGGAGGACTTCGCGCTGGCCAAACGGATTCTCGACGAAGAACTCGGCGATGACCTGAAATATCACTACATCCCGGGTAACCACGAGGTGATGGGCGGCAAGATCGACAACTTCAGTGCCGTCTTCGGCGACACGTACCGGACCTTCGACCACAAGGGCACCCGCTTCATCACGCTCGACACCTCCCGCCTCACCCTGCGCGGCGGCGGCTTCGAGCAGATCGAGCTGCTCCGTACCGAACTGGACCGGGCCGCCGGCGACCGCTCGATCGGCTCGGTCGCGGTGCTGTTCCACGTGCCGCCGCGCGACCCGACCCCCGGCAAGGGCAGCCAGCTCGGCGACCGCAAGGAAGCCGCGCTGGTCGAAGGCTGGCTGGCCGACTTCCAGCGGGAGACCGGCAAGGGCGCGGCGTTCATCGGCGCGCACGTCGGCACCTTCCACGCCTCCCGGGTGGACGCGGTCCCCTACGTCATCAACGGCAACTCCGCCAAGAACCCCGCCACCCCGGCCGGCGACGGCGGCTTCACCGGCTGGTCCCTGTGGGGCGTCGACCCCGTCACCGAGAAGGAGGCCGAGCACGTCAGGCGCAACTGGTTCGCCGACGCCCCGGAATGGATCGGCGCCCAGCTCCGCCCGCACGTCGACGAGCTGACGCTGACCGCCCCTGCCACGGTGGCGGCCGGCAGCCCGGCCACCGTCACCGCCACGGTCCGGCAGGGCGCCCGCGACGTGCCCGTCGCCTACCCGGTGTCGGCGCGCTGGTCCGGCTCGCCCAACCTGCACATCGGGTCGCGCGCCGGGGCCAAGCGCTACCACGTCGCCGTGCTCGACCCCCGGACCGGCACACTCACCGCGTTGCGCGAGGGCCGGGTGACGGTCGCGGTGACCGTCAACGGCGTCACCCGGCAGGCCGCCGTGGCGGTCGCCGCAAAGGTCGCCGCCTGATCCGGCGCCCTCCCGTGAGGGCGGGCACGCGGGTTGTGTCCGTCCTCACGTTCGCCGGGCCCGCTCGCGGGCACAGGGTCCCGATGGGGGCCGTCGTCCGCGAAGGAGTAACACGTACGTGATGGGCGTTGAGGTGACGCCGGGCTGGGGGGCCGATGCCCGCTGAAGCGGTGCTGCCCGGGTTCAACCGGATGATCGGGGAACTGCCGCTGGTCGACCAGCACGCGCACGGGGCGACCGGTCACGACCTGTCGCGCGCCGCGTTCGAGGAGCTGATCACCGAGGCGCACGGGCCGGCGCCCGACTGGATGACGCCGTTCGACTCCCAGCTCGGTCACGCCATCCTGCGCCACTGCGCGCCCGTGCTCGGCCTCGACCCGTTCGCCTCGCCCGCCGAATACCTCGCCCGGCGTGCCAGGTGGGGCGCCGAGGAGGTGAACCGGCTGCTGCTCGGGGCCGCGGGGGTGGCCCACTTCCTGCTCGACACCGGCTACCGCGCCGGCGAGGTCCTCGGCCCGTCCGGGATGGCCAGGCTCACCGGCGCCCCGGTCGACGAGGTGGTGCGCCTGGAGTCCGTGGCCGAGCAGGTCGCCGCCTCCGGCGTGTCCGCGGCCGGTTTCGCCGGCCGGTTCGCCGAGGCGCTGGCGGAGCGCGCCCGCACCGCCCGGGCGCTGAAGAGCGTCGCCGCCTACCGGCACGGGCTCGACCTCGACCCGGAGCCGCCCTCGGCCGCCGAGGTGACCGAGGCCGCCGGACGCTGGCTCGCCGCCGGGGGCGGCCTGACGGACCCCGTGCTGCTGCGGCACGTCATCTGGGCCGGGCTGGACCTGGGGCTGCCGCTGCAGTTCCACACCGGGTTCGGCGACCCCGACCTGGACCTGCGCCGCGCCGACCCGCTGCTGCTGCGCGGGCTGATCGAGCGGACAGCCCCGGCCGGGGTGCCGCTGGTGCTGCTGCACTGCTACCCGTACCACCGCAACGCCGGCTACCTGGCGCACGCATACCCGCACGTGTTCTT
Organism: Nonomuraea sp. CA-218870; assembly: GCF_050936535.1. Classification (NCBI taxonomy): domain Bacteria; kingdom Bacillati; phylum Actinomycetota; class Actinomycetes; order Streptosporangiales; family Streptosporangiaceae; genus Nonomuraea; species Nonomuraea sp. CA-218870. The sequence goes on from NZ_JBNJMN010000001.1 coordinate 3,962,055, forward strand.
CGACGTGGGCCTGTCCGTCCACCACACCGGCGCCAGGAGCGTCGCCGTGGTGGCCGAGAGCCTGGAGCTCGCCCCGTTCACCAAGCTGATGTACTCCTCCGACGGGTGGGGCCCGGCCGAGCTGCACTTCCTCGGCGCCGAGCTGTGGCGACGGGCCATGGCGCGGGTGCTCGGCGCCTTCGTCACCGACGGCGACTGGTCGCCGGCCCAGGCCGTCCGCACGGCCACCCTGATCGGCCGGGACAACGCGCGCCGCGTCTACAGGCTCGGGGGGGCCGCGTGAAGACCTCGCACCACTTCTCGCACCACCAGGACCGCGGCCCGGACGAGCCGCGCGACCGCCATCCGGACCGCCATCCGGACCACCATCCGGACCACCATCCGGACCTGCACTCCGACCTGCGTTCCGGCCATCGGGACGTGCTGCTGCGGGAGGCGCTGCGGGCCGAGCTGCCCGCCGCGCGGCAGTTGCGGCGCGAACTGCACGCCGACCCCCGGGTCTCCGGCCAGGAGGGCCCCACGCTCGAACGGGTGTTGCGGGCGCTGCCGGACGGCCCGATCGAGCACGTGGCCGGCACCGGCGCGCTGGTCAGGATCGGCGGCCCCGGCCCCGCCGTCGGCGTGCGCGGCGAGCTGGACGCGCTGCCCCTGGTCGAGCGCACCGGCGTGCCGTGGGCGGCCGTCAACGGCGCCATGCACGCCTGCGGCCACGACGTCCACCTCGCCGCCGTCGTGGCGCTGGCCCGCGCGGTCTCCAGGGTCACGACCGTGCTCGCGGCGCACGACGCCGCCCCCGCGGCCGGGTACGAGTCCGTGGCCGGCCATGAGCAGCCGGGTCCGCTCATGGTCGTGCTGCAGCCGCGCGAGGAGAGTCACCCGTCGGGCGCCGCCGACGTCGTCCGGTCCGGCGCCCTGAGCCGCAACGACGTCCGCGCCATGATCGGCGCCCACGTGCAGCCCGTGCTGGACGCGGGGGTGATCGCGTGCACGCCCGGAGCGGTCAACGCCTCCGCCGACGAGTTCCGGGTGACGATCAAGGGCGTGGACGGGCACGCCGCCTACCCGCACCTGGCCCGCGACCCGGTCGTCGCCATGGCCCAGGTGATCGTGGCCGCCCAGCAGCTCGTCAGCCGGGTCGCCGACCCGATGGTGCCGACCGTGGTGACGTTCGGCAGCGTGCACGCGGGCACCGCGCCCAACGCCATCCCCGGCGAGGCCGTCGCCCGGGGCACGCTGCGCACGCTGTCGCCGTCGTGGCGCGAGACGCTGCACGCCCAGTTCGCCGGCCTGGTCGGCGACGTGGCGCGGGCCCACGGCTGCGAGGCCGAGGTCCAGGTGCTGCCGGGGGAGCCGGTGCTGGTCAACGACGCCGCGCTCGCGGTGCGTACCGGCGAGCTGCTGCGCGCGAACGGGCGCGCGGTCAGCGACGACCTGCGCTCGTGCGGCGGCGACGACTTCGCCCAGTACGGCGAGCTCATGCCGTCGCTGATGATGTTCGTCGGCGTCGACACGCGGGCCGGGCTGCACAGCCCCGAGTTCCTGCCCGACGACGAGGCCGTGGACGAGGTGGCCGAGAGCCTCCTGGCGGGCTATCTCGCCGCGTCGTGCGCCGGATGACTCCTCCGGGAAGGGCAGCCCGCCGATCAGCCCGCCGACCAGCCCGACGGCCAGCGCCTGGCGGCACGCGTCCGCGCCGCCGACCACCCGCACGTCCCGGTCCCCGGCCGCCCCACCGTCATGTTCAGCGCCACGTCGCTCATACCCCTTGCCGACCCGGCCGGAGCGCCAAAGTCATCGCTGACGAAACCAGGCAGAACCTCTAGGCTCGGCAGGCGATGGAATGCGAACGTCTCACCCCCGGTTCCGGCCGTCTCGAACCCCGCGCGGCCCTGAGCTCCGACGCCCCCTCCCTCGACCTCAACGGCGCCTGGCGGTTCCGCCTGTCGCCGGTGGCGACCGTCCCCGAGGACTTCGCCGACCCCGGCTACGACGACGCGGCCTGGGACGAGCTGCCGGTGCCCGCCCACTGGCCGCTGCACGGACACGGCGCCCCCGCCTACACCAACGTGTCCTATCCCTTCCCTGTCGACCCGCCGCACGTGCCCACCGAGAACCCGACGGGCGACTACCGCCGCGCCTTCGACCTGCCCGAGGGCTGGAGCGGCGGCAGGCTCCGCTTCGACGGCGTCGAGTCGTACGCCAAGGTCTGGCTGAACGGGCACGAGCTGGGCTTCACCACCGGCAGCCGGCTGCCCGCCGAGTTCGACGCCGGTCCATGGCTGCGGCCGGGGCGCAACGTGCTGGCCGTGCGCGTCCACCAGTGGTCGGCCGCCGCCTACCTGGAAGACCAGGACATGTGGTGGCTCCCGGGCATCTTCCGCGACGTGGCCCTCACCCGCTCGGCCGCCGACGTGTTCGTGCACGCCGCGTACGAGGACGGGCGCGGCACCCTGAGCTTCGACGGGACCGGCACCCTCGACCTGCCCGAACTGGGCGTCACCGGGCTCCGGCCCGGCGAGCGCGTCACCGTGGCCGCCGAACCGTGGAGCGCCGAGACGCCGCGGCTGTACGAGGCGGTGCTGCGCGCGCCGGGTGAGACCGTCCGGCTGCGCGTCGGCTTCCGCACCGTCGCCATTGAGGCCGGGGTGCTGCTCGCCAACGGGCGGCCGCTGCTGCTCAAAGGGGTCAACCGGCACGAGTTCCACCCGTCGTCCGGCCGGGCGGTGCCGCACGCGACCATGCGCGAGGACGTGCTGCTGATGAAGCGGCACAACGTCAACGCCGTCCGCACCAGCCACTACCCGGCGCACCCCGCCTTCCTCGACCTGTGCGACGAGCTGGGGCTCTGGGTGATCGACGAGTGCGACCTGGAGACGCACGGCTTCGGCCAGGTCGGCTGGCGCCGCAACCCCAGCGACGACCCGCGCTGGGAGGAGGCGTACCTCGACCGGATGCGCCGCATGGTGGAGCGCGACAAGAACCACCCGAGCGTCATCATGTGGTCGCTCGGCAACGAGGCCGGAGTCGGCCGCAACCTGGCCGCCATGGCGGAGTGGGCGCGTGAGCGCGACCCGTCCCGGCCACTCCACTACGAGGGCGACCGGTCGTGCGCGCACACCGACGTGTACTCCCGCATGTACGCCTCCCATGCCGAGGTGGAGGCGATCGGCCGGGGCGCCGAGGAGCCGCTCGACGATCCGGAGCTGGACGCCAGGCGGCGGGCCATGCCGTTCCTGCAGTGCGAGTACGCGCACGCGATGGGCAACGGGCCCGGCGGGCTGGCCGAGTACCAGGAGCTGTTCGAGCGCCATCCGAGGCTGGCCGGCGGGTTCGTCTGGGAGTGGATCGACCACGGCCTCGCGCACCCGTCCCTCGGCTACGCCTACGGCGGCGACTACGGCGAGCCGGTGCACGACGGCAACTTCGTCGTCGATGGTCTCGTCTTCCCCGACCGGACGCCGTCCCCGGGGCTGCTCGACCTGAAGAAGGCGTTCGAACCGGTCGGGTTCTCCTTCTCCGGGACCTCGGTGACGGTCCGGGTCAGGGACGCCTTCCGCGACCTGTCCCACCTGTCCTTCTCCGGGCAGGTCGAGGCCGAGGGCGAGCCGGTGGCGTCCTTCCCGCTGGACGTCCCCGCCGGCGGCGGCGAGGTCGAACTGCCCGCGTTCCCGCCGGGGGAGGGCGAGCGCTGGCTCACCGTCCGCGCCGTCCTGGCCCGCGACGCGCCCTGGGCGGACGCCGGGCACGAGGTGGCCTGGGCCCAGGTCCCGCTCGACGCCGACGGCGCCCCGTACCAGGGCCTCGAAGACCTCCGCGTCAGCCCCCGCCGCCCCTTCCCGCCCGCCGGGGAAAGGCCGGGCAGGGAAGCCCCCGTCTCGTTCGCCTCGGCCGTTCACGGAGGGGAGATCCAGGTCGGCGGGGCCGTGTTCGACCCGGTGACCGGCCGTCTCACCCGGCTGTTCGGCCTCGACGCCGACGGTCCCCTGCTGGAACTGTGGCGCGCACCGATCGACAACGACCGCTACAGCGGCGCCGAGTCCCGCTGGCGAGGACTCGGCCTGCACCGCCTCACCCACCGCGTCGACGCGGTCGAGCCCGGCGACGCGCTCACCGTCCGCACCCGGGTCGCGCCCGCCGCCACCGACCTCGGCATCCGCGCCACCTACACCTGGACCGCCTCGGGCGACGCCCTCGACCTCCGGGTCGACCTCGTCCCCGAAGGCGACTGGACCGAGCCCGTCCCGCGCCTCGGCCTCGCCCTGACCCTCTCCGCCGCACCCGGGCAGGTCACCTGGTACGGCCTCGGGCCGGGGGAGGCGTACCCGGACACCGGCCTGGCCGCCAGGGTCGGCCGGTGGACCGCCACGGTCGAGGAGATGCAGACCCCGTACGTATACCCCCAGGAGAACGGCCACCGCGCCGCCGTCCGCTGGGCCGAGGCCGGGATCCGGATCACCGGCGATCCCGTGTTCGGCCTGACGGCCCGCCCCTGGAGCACCGCCGCCCTGGACGCTGCCGCCCACCGCCCCGACCTGGTCCCGGACGGCCGCCTCCACCTCACCCTGGACCTGGCCCAGCACGGCATCGGCACGGCGGCCTGCGGCCCCGGCACCCTGCCGGCGTACGAGCTGCACGTCCGCCCGGTCAGCTTCCGCCTCCGCTTCGAGCCGTCGTGACTCCCCTGGAACGGGCCCTGGAGACGGTCATCGCCGACCTGCCGCCCGAGCTCAGAGCCCGCCACCGCTTCCACTTCACCGACCGACGCCGCAGCTGCAGTTGGCTCGCGCTGGAGGACGGCCGCTACTGGAGCGGGGGAGCGTACCTGCCCAGAGGGGCGGACGACGTGGCGACCGTCGCCGAGTGCATGCAGGATCTCCTGATGGAGGTGCTCTGGATCGTCTGGCCCGAGTGCCCCAAGCACGGCTTCGGTCTGCACGTCAAGGTCGATGCGCGGCAGCCCGTGTGGCTCTGCGAGGGCGCCGCACATGTGGTCGCCCCGATCGGAGCTCTGAGAGCTTCGGCTGACGGAGCCTGACGGCCGCCGGGACCCCCGAAGGAGTCCCGGCGGTCGAGTACGACGTCACCGACATGCGCTCACTGACCTGATCCGGCGGTCACCGGTCGCCTAGGTCCAGGCCCGGGGGCTGTCCAGGGTCCCGATCTTCGCATGGCTGCTGTTGTACACCGTGATCCTCGAGAGATACGTCCACGGCGTGTTCTGGTCCCGGTGGAGAACGATGTCAGAGTGCACCCTGTTACAGGGTTGATGCGACGACAGGTTCGCCACCCGGCCGCCGTTAATCGGAGCGAGCCGGTCCCACTCGATGAGATAGACGATGTAATAGGAGCAGCCGGCCGGTAATCCCGCGGTGTAGGAGTCGGCGCGGAAATAGCCGCCCGACACGGATATGCAGGGATAGGTGTTCTTGAAGCCGTTGGAGTCGTACGCCGCCCGGCAACCGCCGCCTTCCATTGCCTGCGCCGGTCCCGCTCCTTGGGTGGACCAGGCCAGGACGGGTGCGGGGAGAAGGAATATCAGGCTGAAGCAGGTGGCGAGGACAGCTGTTATCCGTCTCATGGATCCCCCTGTGAACTGAACGCTCCCGGCGAGCGCCGGAAACCGTTCCAGAAGTCTGACACCTCCGGGGTGAGCGGGTTTGCCGCTGCGCGTCAACTCGCTTGACCTCCGGCGCCGTGCATTCGAGGATGAAAACGGCCTGGGGGCTGGTCCAGTGGATGTCAGCGGGGGCGACAGGTGGCTGTGACGGTGGTTCGACTCGACGACGTCCCGGTCAGGGACAGGTTCGCTTTCTGGTGGCAGGCCGTCGCCGAGTCGGTGGTGTCGGTGGACGCGTCCAGCGAACATGTCGACGACTTCTGGGCGGAGATGAGCACCGTCGATCTGGGCGCGTTGCGGCTGTCGAGAGTCAGGTGCTCCGGGTTCGAGGCGCGCAGGAACGCTCACAGGATCCGACGCGCCAACGCCGATGCCTACCAAGTGGCACTCTCCCTGCGCGGCCGATCCGGAATCGTCCAGGAAGACCAGGAGACGGCGCTGGCCCCGGCAGACCTGACGCTCTACGACGCGTCCCGTCCTTTCCTGGCATGGAGCTTTCCCGGTGAGCGCCGCGCGCCGAGCCGCACCTGCGGTGAGATGTCCGACGGGCTGATCCTGCACGTGCCCCACGACGCCCTGGCCCTGCCCGGTCCCACCGTGCGGCGGTTGCTCGCCAGGCGAATCTCAGGGTGTGGGAGCGTCGCCGCCCTGTTCAGCGGGCTGCTTCAGCAGATCCTGGCCGGGGCCGCGCGGATGACCCGGGCCGACACCGAGCGGCTGTCGGGTGTCGTCGTCGATCTCCTCACGTCCGTGCTCGCCCACGAGATGGAGACCGACCCCTCGTCTTTCGTGATGGATCCCGGCGCGGTGCTCGTTCTTCGTGTCCAGGCGTTCGTCGAGCGACGTCTGGACGACTCGAAGCTCTCGGCGGCCGATGTCGCCGCCGCCCACCACGTTTCGTTACGCCACCTGCAGCGGCTCTTCCAGAGGGAGGGTCACACCATCACCGGCTGGATCCAGCAGCGGCGGCTCGAACGCTGTCACCGCACGCTGGCCGACCCCTTGATGGACGGTCGTCCTATCAGGGTCATCGCCGCCCGCTGGGGTTTCACCAACGAAGCGCACTTCAACCGGCTGTTCCGCAAGACCTACGGCACCCCTCCGGCGAGCTACCGGCGTCAGCTCCGACACGGCCAGTCCCGACAGGGGTGACGCCCATCGAGCGGCTGCCGGGATCCCGGGCAGGAATCCCGGCAGCCACGGATCAGTTCTCGACCGCGAGCACCGTTCCGGCGCCCACGGTGAGGCCGCCCTCGCGGATCGCGAAGCCGAGGCCCGGCTCCAGGGCGACCGGCTTGCCGAGGGTGATCGAGACCTCGATCGTGTCCCCTGGCCGGGCGGGCTCGGTCAGCAGCAGCTCACCGGGCACGTCCGTCGTGCGCAGGTAGAACTGCGGCCGGTAGCCCGAGGCGATCGGCCTGCGCCGGCCGCCCTCCTCCGCCGTCAGCAGGTACACCCGGGCGGTGAACGACCGGTGCGCCCGCTGGCTGCCCGGGGCCGCCAGCACCATGCCGCGCCTGACCTGGTGCCGCTGGACGCCGCGGAGCAGCAGGGCGGCGTTGTCGCCCGCCTCGCCGCGCTCCATCGTGCGGCCGAACGTCTCGACGCCGGTGACAACGGCGGACAGCTCGCCGCCCAGGCCGACGGCCGTGACGGTGTCGCCGACGCGGACCGCGCCGCGCTCGATGGCGCCGGTGACGACCGTGCCCCGGCCGGTGATGGACATGACGTTCTCCACGGGCATGAGGAACGGCACGTCCACGTACCGGATGGGGACCGGGATGTGGTCGTCGACCGCGCGGAGCAGCGCGTCGATCGACGCCGTCCAGGCCGGGTCGCCCTCCAGCGCCCGCAGCCCGGACACCCGCACCATCGGCGAGCCGGCGAAGCCGTGCTCGCCGAGCAGGTCCTGCAGCTCCAGCTCGACCAGGTCGGTGAGCTCCGGGTCGGCGCCGTCGGCCTTGTTGACCGCGACGACCAGGTGCTCGACGCCCACCCGGCGGGCGAGCAGCACGTGCTCCCTGGTCTGCGGCATGATGCCGTCGCGCGCCGACACCACCAGGATGGCGCCGTCGAGCTGCGCCGCCCCCGTGATCATGTTCTTCACGTAGTCGGCGTGGCCGGGCATGTCCACGTGGGCGTAGTGACGGGTGGCGGTCTCGTACTCGACGTGCGAGATGTTGATCGTGATCCCCCTGGAGTGCTCCTCCGGGGTGCGGTCGATCCGCTCGAACGGCGTGTACGTGGCCTGACCCCGCTCCGCGAGCACCTTGGTGATGGCGGCGGTCAGCGTGGTCTTGCCGTGGTCGACGTGGCCCATCGTGCCGATGTTGAGGTGCGGCTTGTTGCGCACATAGGCCTGCTTGGCCATGATCCCTTCCTTGCGAAACCTGGACTCGTGGTGACCCGTACAGGGCCGTCGACCTCTCCCCGCCGGGTCACACTCGGGACGAACGGGAAGAGGTCAGCGCTCCAGGCCGTCGCAGGCACGCCGGAACGCGCCCGCCGGTGCGGGCGTCGTCGGGAGCGCGTGCCGGATCATGGTGAACATCGTGCTGCGCTCAGCATCCGGGGGCAACGGATTATTCCCCCGTACGGGAGCGCCGGGCGGCCCGGACCGCCGAAGCCGGCGGGGGATCCGGCGTGAGGTAAGGTCCGCCTCTGGGTAGTCCGGCACACACGAGAGGATCACCGCGTGGCTGCACCGACCGGTCACCGGCTCGCCGAGCTGATCGCCGCCTACGAGGTGCCCGGCGCGGCCCTCGCCTACCTGCACCGGGGGCAGCTGCACGAGTTCGCCGCCGGGGTGCTCAACAGGGCCACCGGGGTGGAGGCCACCGCCGACTCGCTGTTCCAGATCGGGTCGATCACCAAGGTGTGGACCGCCACCCTGCTCATGCAGGACGTCGAACGGGGCCGGCTCACGCTCGACACGCCCGTGATCGAGGTGCTGCCCGAGTTCAGGGTCGCCGACCCGGAGGTGACCAAGTCCGTCACGATCCGCCACCTGCTCTGCCACACCAGCGGCATCGACGGCGACCTGTTCCTCGACACAGGCCGCGGCGACGACTGCGTGGAGAAGTACGTGGCCGCCTGCGCCGGCCTGGCCCGCAACCACCCGCTCGGCGTCACCCAGTCCTACTGCAACTCCGGCTTCGTCATCGCAGGCCGGGTCCTGGAGAAGCTGGCCGGCAAGCGCTGGGACGACGTGCTCCGCGAACGGATCGTCGAACCGCTCGGCCTCACCCACACCTGGACCCTGCCCGAGGACGTGCTCCGCTTCCGGGCCGCGATGGGCCACCTGCGCGACGGCGGCCCCGCCCCGGTCTGGGGGCTCATGCGCTCGATCGGGCCCGCCGGGCTCATCTGCTCCCGCCCGGCCGACGTGGTCGCCTTCGCCCGCGCCCACCTCGAAGGCGGCCTGCTGGAGGACCCGGCCGCGCTGTGGGAGCCGCAGGTCGAGATCCCCAACCCGCACACGCTCGGCGGCCACTGGGGCATCGGCTGGATCCTCGACGAGTGGGACGGCCACCGGGTCGTCTCCCACGGCGGCAACACCATCGGCCAGCACGCCATGCTCTGGATGCTGCCCGGCACCGGCACCGTCGCCTGCGTCACCGCCAACGGCGGCCACAGCGCCGCGTTCACCCACCGGGTGGCCACCGAGCTCTTCGCCGAGCTCGACGGCGTCGCCGTGCCCGCCAAGCCGGGCCCGCCCGCCGAGCCCGTCCAGGTCGACGCCACCCGTTACGCCGGCCTCTACGAGCGCGCCGGGGCCCGCATCGCGATCACCGCCCGCGAGGGCGGGCTGCGGCTGCGCCAGGAGGCCACCGGAGAGCTGGCCGCGATGAAAGAGCCAGTCGAGATGGACCTGCTGCCCGTCGACGAGGTCACGTTCGTCGGGCGCGCGCAGGGTGACCCCGACTGGTCCTCGGCCGTGTTCTACGACCTGCCCGACGGCTCACCGTACGTGCACCTGGGCGCCCGCGCGACACCCCGGACGGGCTGAGCCCGGTCGCTCAGAGCGGGATCCATTCCTTGGCCGTGGTGACCTCCTCCAGGATGTCCGGGATCGGGTCCACGCCGAGGCCGGGCCCGGTGGGCACCGCCAGGTGGCCGTCCGACAGCTCGAAGGGCTCGGTGAGGTCGGTGGCGAAGTAGCGGCGCGAGGCCGAGGTGTCGCCCGGCAGGGTGAAGCCGGGCAGGGCCGCCAGCGCCACGTTCGCCGCCCGGCCGAGGCCCGTCTCCAGCATGCCGCCGCACCACACGGCGATCCCGTTCGCCCGGCACAGGTCGTGCACGCGGCGCGCCTCCAGATAGCCGCCCAGGCGGCCGGGCTTGATGTTGACGATGGAGCAGGAACCGAGCGCGATGGCCGCGGCGGCGTGCTCGGCCGACTCGATGGACTCGTCCAGGCAGATCGGGGTGCTGAGCTGACGGGCGAGCCTGGCGTGCTGGACGAGGTCGTCGTCGGCCAGCGGCTGCTCGATCAGCAGCAGGCCGAAGGCGTCGAGGCGGGCCAGGTGGCGGGCGTCCGTCAGGGTGTAGGCGGCGTTGGCGTCCACCTGGAGCAGCACGTCGTCGCCGAAGCGCTCGCGCACCGCGCGCACCGGCTCGACGTCCCAGCCGGGCTCGATCTTCAGCTTGACGCGCACGTACCCCTCGGCCAGGTAGCCCTCGACCGCGTCGAGCAGCCGCGGGATCGAGTCCATGATGCCGACCGACACCCCGCACGGCACCCGGTCGCGGGCAGCCCCGAGGAACCGGCCGAACGACTCGCCCGACGCCCGCAGCTGGGCGTCCAGCACGGCCGTCTCCAGCGCGGCCTTGGCCATCCGGTGCCCCCTGACCGGCTCCATCGCCCGGCCCGCCGACTGGGCGTCCACGTTCGCGGGCAGCCGCGGCAGCAGGAAGCGGCGGATCACCTCGGCGGCGCCGTCCGCGTACTCGGAGGAGTAGAGCGGCTCCGACATGGCCACGCACTCGCCCCAGCCCTCCGCGTCGGGCGTCACCACCCGCACCAGCAGCACGTCGCGGGCCGTCTCGGTGCCGAACGAGGTGCGGAACGGGGACACCAGCGGCATCGCGACCCGGCGCAGCTCCACTCCGGTGATCTTCACATGCTCTCTCTTTCGTACGGAAGACAGGATGGCGAAGTCCGCCGGCCGGAATTCCAGTCGAATGGTTCAGACCCGCATGTCCGGACGGAGCGCACGGGCGCAGACCGTGAGCGTTTCCGCGAGGGTCTTGAGCGCGGGCTCGTCGATCTCGGCGAGCATGACGGCCTCGATGGCGTCGAGGGAGGAGTCGCATCGCCGGAGGGTGTCCAGGCCTTTGGCGGTGAGGCGGGTGCGCAGCGCGCGGCCGCCGTCAGGGTGCGGGTGGCGGCTGATCAGACCGCGCTGTTCGAGGTCGCGGATGACCAGGTTCATCGCCTGCGGGGTGACGAAGGCGATCCGGGCCAGGTCGGCCGAGGTCGGGGCGTCGCGCAGGCGCAGCTCGCCGAGCGCCATGTACTCGGTGGTCGTCATGCCGTGCCGGGCGAGCGCCTCGTCCAGGCAGGCGCGGATGCGGCGTTCCAGCCGGAACACCAGATAGCTCACGTGGGGTGGCGCGTCCAGCGCATCGGTCACCAGGCGACGATATCGCGCCTCGGTGGGAACGGCCGCCATGTAATTTTCTCGAACTGATATCAATGACCTTGATAGCAAGGTACTTGATAACCATGGGAAACGTCCTTCCCGCCATCCGAACCGACCGGCTCCCGTACCGCGGCGCATTGACGGTGCATCCTGACTCCTTTTATTTTCCAGCAACCGACGTCCATACGCGGCGCGCCGAACGGGAGGCACGCGGCGGATGTCGAGAGGAGGAGGCATGAGACGACTGACCACGGTGGTGGCCGGTGCATGTGCCGCGGCGCTCTTCGCCGTCATGGGCGTGGTACTCGGATCACCGGCTCTCGCCGCCGCCCTGGTGGAAGTGACCGGCTTCGGCAACAACCCGGGCAACATGCGGATGCACATCTACGTGCCGGACTCGCGCCCGGCCTCGCCGGCGATCGTGGTGGCGATGCACGGCTGCGGCGGTACCGGCCCCGGCTTCTACCAGGGCAGCGAGTTCGCCTCATTGGCGGATCGCCACGGCTTCATCGTCATCTACCCGACCGCCACCCAGTCGGCGGGATTCGGCAACTGCTTCGACACCTGGTCCGACGCGGCCAAGCGGCGCGGCGGCGGCAGCGATCCGGTGTCGATCATCTCGATGATCGACTACGCCGAGCGGACCTACAGCGGCGACCCGGACCGCGTCTACGCCACCGGAAGCTCGTCCGGCGGCATGATGACGCAGCACATGCTCGCCGTCTACCCGGACGTGTTCAAGGCGGGGGCCTCCTTCATGGGCGTGCCCTTCAACTGCTTCGCCGGCGCCTCCGACTACCCGCCAGGAAGCAGCAGGTGCACCGGAGGGAGCATGGACCGTACGCCCCAGCAGTGGGGCGACGCGGTCCGGCAGGCGTTCCCCGGATACACCGGACCCCGCCCGCGGATTCAGCTGTGGCACGGCACCGGTGACACCCTCGTGCCCTACTCGCTGCTGCGCGAGTCGGTCGAGCAGTGGACCAACGTGTTCGGGCTGAGCCAGACCCCGACCAGCACCGACACCCCGCAGGCCAACTGGAACCGCAGCCGCTACGCCGACTCGTCCGGCACCGTGCAGGTCGAGGCGTACAGCATCCAGGGCGCCGGGCACAATCTGCCGCAGAGCGGCATGGCCCTGTACGCCATCCAGTTCTTCGGCCTGACCACCAGCTCCGCCGACACCACGCCGCCGACCACTCCGGGCACCCCGGCCGCGTCCAACGTCACCGCCACCGGCGCCACGCTGACCTGGACGGCATCCACCGACTCCGGCGGCTCCGGCCTGGCCGGCTACAACGTCTACCGGGAGCAGGGCGCCACGGACCCGCAGCTCGGCCAGTCCACCACCAACTCCATCACCCTGACCGGGCTGACCGCCGGCACCCAGTACCAGGTGTACGTACGAGCACGCGACGGCGCCGGCAACCTGTCCGGCAACTCCGCCCCGGTCACCTTCACCACGACGACCACCGGAGGCGACACCACCCCGCCCACCGCCCCCGCCGGCCTCGCCGCCACCGGGACCACCGCGACCGGCACCAGCCTGTCCTGGACGGCCTCGACCGACGACACCGGGGTGAGCGGCTACGACATCCTGCGCGCACCCGGCGCGACTGGCGGCGCCTTCGCCCAGGTCGGCACCTCGGCCACGACCTCGTTCACCGACACCGGGCTGACCGCGAACACCACCTACCGCTATCAGGTCCGGGCACGCGACGCCGCCGGCAACCTCTCGGCGGTCTCCAACACCGTCCAGATCACCACCCAGGGCGGCACGACCGGAGCCTGCACCGCGACGCCGACCGTGCAGTCCCAGTGGGGCGGCGGATACGTGATCCAGCCGCTGACCATCACCAACACCAGCACCTCGACGATCACCAGCTGGACGGTCACGTTCACGCTCCCGGCCGGCCACACGCTGACCGGCTCGTGGAACGCCACCGTCACCACCAGCGGGCAGACCGTCACGGCCAGGAGCGTCAGCCACAACGGCACGCTCGCCCCGGGAGCCGGCACCACCAGCTTCGGCTTCCAGGCCTCCAGGCCCAGCGGCGACACCGCCGTGCCCTCCGGCTACACCTGCGCGTAAGTCCTGATCGCGGCCCCGCCCCGCGCGGGCGGGACGGGGCCGCGCCGCCGTCGGGCCGCGCGTGCGGAGCGGTCAGCCTTCGAGCACGGGGAGGACCGAGGGGGCGGCGGTCAGCGGGTGCGGGCCGGCGTCCGTGCAGGTCACCATGTCGCCCAGGCGCGCGCCGAACAGGTCGGGGACGTAGATCGCGGGCTCCAGGCAGAACACCGTGCCCGGCTCCAGCGGCGTGTCGTCGTCCGCGCGCAGCCGCGGCGCCTCGTCGGCGCCGAGCCCCACGCCGCGGCCCGCGGCCGGGGCCGCGTACCGGCCGTAGCCGCTGTCGTCGATGGCCTGCGCCACCGCCGCCGCGACCGCCGCGGCGGTGGCCGGGGGCCGTGCCGCCGCCATCCCGGCGTGGTGCGCCGCCACCAGGACCGAGTACACGGCGTCGAAGTCCTCCGGCGGCTCGGCCACGGCGTACACCCGGGCCACCTCGGCGCAGTAGCCGTCCCAGCGCCCGCTCAGCGACACCACCAGCGCGTCCCCCGGATTGATCACCCGGCCGGACGGCGCGCTCCCCGGCTCGGCGGTGCCGGGCCCGGCCGCCACCCGTGCCGACAGCACCTCCTCGCACCCCGACTCCAGCGCCAGCACCCGCAGCCGGATCGCCATGGCCCGCTCGGTGGCGCCGAACCAGGACAGCTCCCGGGCCTGGCCGAGCACCGACTCGGCGGCCAGCGCCGCCCGCTCGACCAGCGCGACCTCGTACGGCTCCTTGCGCAGCCGCAACGGCGCGAACACCGGCGCGGCCGGGACCAGTTCCGCCTGTACGGCCAGCCCGAACAGCTCCCGCACCCTCATCTCGGGGTCCACCCCCACCCGCCGCACCCCCGGCGGCAGGCACGGGCGCGGGTCGGCGGTCTCGACGGCCGCGTCGGCCGTCACCACGAGGAAGCCGTCGCCGCGCCCGCCGAGGAAGCGGAAGTCCGGCGAGGGCCGCAGCACGAGCGCGTCGATCCCCGCCGCCGCCATCCGCTCACGTACGGCGCCGAGCCTGTCCAGGGCGGCCACCTCCGGAGCGGACGCCCAGGGGGGAGGCGGGGACGGCGGCGTCATGACGGCTCGTGCAGCCAGCAGGCGACCGGCCCGAACTCCGGCTCCTTGACCCGGCACACGTCCATCACCAGCGGGCACCGCGGGTGGAACCGGCATCCCGGCGGCGGCTCGGCCGGGTCGGGCACGTCGCCCGGCAGCTCGGCCGGCAGCACCCCCATCCCGTCCGGCTTGGGGATCGCGCCGAGCAGCGCCCGCGTGTACGGGTGACGAGGGTCGGCCCACACCTCGGCGGTGTCGCCCACCTCGACGATCCGCCCCAGGTACATGACAGCGATCCGGTCGGCGATCAGCCGCACCACCGACAGGTCGTGGCTGATGAACAGCAGCCCGGCCCCCGAGCCGACCGCCAGGTCCCGCATGAGCGTGGCCACCTGGGACTGCGCGGAGGCGTCCAGCGCGGAGATCGGCTCGTCGCCGATGAGCAGCCGCGGCCGGGCCGCCAGCGCCCGCGCGATGGCGATCCGCTGCCGCTGCCCGCCGGAGAACTCGTGCGGGTGCCGGGAGGCGAAGTCACGCGGCAGGCCCACCCGTTCCAGCAGGTCGGCCGGGCTGCTCGCGGTGTCGCCCGCCACCCGCAGCCCGTCGGCGATCTGGTCGCCGACCCGGCGGCGCGGGTTCAGCGATGCGTACGGGTCCTGGAACACCATCTGGATCCCGGTCATCGTCCTGCGGCGCAGGCCGAGCGGCGTCACCGGCGTCCCCTCGAAGGTGATCGACCCCGAGGCGGCCCGGTTCAGCCCGCACGCGGCGCGGGCCAGCGTGGACTTGCCGCAGCCGGACTCGCCGACCAGGCCCACCACCTCGCCCGCGTTGACCTCCAGGCTGGCCCCGGCGACCGCCCTGACCACGGGCCGGCCGGGGGTGCGGTGCTCGACGACCAGGTCGTCGATCTTCAGCAGGCTCCTCATGAGACCTCCGCGTCGGGCAGGGACGCCAGCAGCGTGCGCGTGTACGGATGTTCCGGCTCGCGCAGCACCCGCCCGCGCGGCCCGCTCTCCACGACCAGGCCGTCCTTCATGACGCTCACCTCGTCCGCGACCGCCGACATCACGCCCAGGTCGTGGGTGATCAGCAGCACCGCCAGGCCCAGCTCGTCACAGAGCCCGCGCAGCAGCCGCAGCACCCCGGCCTGCACGGTCACGTCCAGCGCGGTCGTCGGCTCGTCCGCGATGAGCACCCTGGGCGAGCAGGCCAGCGCCACCGCGATCGCGATGCGCTGCCGCATGCCGCCGGAGAACTGGTGCGGGTAGCGCCGGTAGGCCTCCGCCGCGCCCGGGATGCGCACCTTGCGCAGCAGCTCGATGGCCCGGTCCCGGGACTCGGCCCTGCCGAGGCCGAGGTGGTGGCGCATGTGCTCGGTGAGCTGCCTGCCCACTGTCAGCATCGGGTGCAGGCTGGTGGCCGGGTCCTGGAAGACCATGGCGACCTCGCCGCCGCGCACCTTGTTCAGCTCCTTGGGCGGCAGGGTGAGCAGCTCGCGCCCCTCCAGCGTGATGCCGCCGGTGACGCGGGAGCCGTGCGGCAGCAGCCCGAGCACGGCCAGGCCGGTCATGGTCTTGCCCGAACCGCTCTCGCCGGCCAGCCCGTGCACCCGGCCGCGCTCCAGCGTCAGGTCCACGCCGCGCAGCACGTCCTTACCGCCGATCGTCACCTTCAGGTCCGTGATCGCCAGTGTCACAGCGCACGCTCCTTGATCGCACGGGCGGTACGGGGGTCAAGGGCGTCGCGGAGCGTGTCGCCGAGGAAGTTGAACGCCAGCACCACGGTCAGGATCGCCAGGCCGGGGAAGGTGGCGACCCACCAGCTGTCGAACACCTCCACGCCCGACGACACCATCGCGCCCCATTCGGGCGACGGCGGCTTGGCGCCCAGGCCCAGGAACGACAGGCCGGACAGCAGCAGCAGCGCGGTGCCGATGTCGAGCGTGGCCAGCACCAGGATCGGGCCGGTCACGTTCGGCAGCACGTCCACCCGGAGCGAGCGCCAGGCGGAGAAGCCCAGCAGCCGCCCGCTCAGCACGAACTCGCGCTCCCGCACGCCCAGCACCAGCCCGCGCGTGACCCGCGCGTACGCGGGCCAGGCCACCACCAGGACGGCCAGGACCGCGTTGGTGAGGCTGGCGCCCAGCGCCGCGGCGACCACCATGGCGAGGATCACCGTCGGGAACGCGAACACCAGGTCCGCCAGCCGCATGATCGTCTCATCCACCCATCGGCCGAAATATCCGGCGCAGGCACCGAGGAGGCCGCCGATCAGCAACGACAGCACCACCAGCGCCAGGGTCAGCGGGATCGACACCCGCGCCCCGTGCATGACCCTGGACAGCACGTCCCGCCCGAGCTGGTCCGTGCCGAACCAGTGATCGGGCCCCGGCGAGGCCAGCCGCGGCAGCTCCTGCGCGAGCGGGTCGTGCGGGGCCAGCCAGGGCGCCGCCACGGCGATCACCAGCCAGGCCACCGCGATCACCACGCCGGACACGGCGAGCGGCTGCCGCCAGGCCTGCGGCAGCCGGGCCGTCAGCCCTTTGCGGGCCATGGGGTCCCGCCTCATCGCAACCTCACTCGGGGGTCGATCACGCCGTACAGGACGTCCACGATCAGGTTGATGACCAGGTACACCACGCCCACCACCAGGCCGACGCCCATCACCGCGGGCAGGTCGAGCGTGGTCGCGCTCTTGTAGGCGTACTGGCCGATGCCCGGCCAGGCGAAGATGGACTCCACCAGCACCGTGCCGGACAGCAGGCTGCCGAACGCCAGGCCCGCCACCGTGATGACCGGCACCAGCGCCGAGCGCAGCACGTACCTGAACAGGACCACCCGTCCCGGCAGGCCCTTGGCGCGGGCCGCGCGCACGTAGTCCTGGCCCAGCACCTCCAGCACCGCCGACCGGGTGAACCGCGTCAGCAGCCCGATCGTGTAGAGCGCCAGCACCAGCGCGGGCGTGACCAGGTGGCCGACGGCGGAGCCGAACACGTCCCACTGGCCGGCCAGCAGCGCGTCCACCGTGTGCAGGCCGGTCACCGGGGGAGGCGCGCCGAGCGCCGGGTCCACCCGGCCGCTGCCCGGCGTGAGCTGCAGCCGGTAGAAGAACACGTAGAACGCCACCAGCGCCAGCCAGAACGTCGGCACCGAGATGCCGACCAGGCTCACCAGCCGCAGCAGGTGGTCGGAGAGGCGGTCGCGGCGCAGCGCGGCGATCACGCCGAACGCCACGCCGAGCACCAGCGAGACGAGGATCGCCGCGCCGGCCAGCTCCAGCGTGGCCGGCACCGCCTCGGCCAGGTCCTGGCTCACCGGCCGGTGGCTCTGCTGGCTGTCGCCCAGATCGCCCTGGACCAGCCCCTGCAGGTACATGCCGTACTGCTCCCACAGCGGCTTGTCCAGGCCGTGCTCGGCCCGCCACTGCGCCACGATCTCCGGGTCGCTCATCGCCCGCTGGCCCAGGTTCGCCGCCACGGGGTCACCCGGTACGAGGTTCGTCAGCACGAACGTGACGACCGTGACCCCCCAGGCGAGGAGGACGGCCACCAGCACCCGGCGGATCAGGAACCGGGCCAGCGGCGGCAGCGCCTGCCGCCGGGGGCGCGGCGGCGGGACGACCGCCACGCCCTTCACCGCGTCGCCGGACACCTCTACTCGGCGCCCAGGTCGGCGACGTCCACCTGCCACACCGGGTGGTACTCGACGCCGGTCACCGAGGCGGCCGCGACGATGTTCTGGCTCGGCTGGATGAGCGGGATGAACGGCCCGACCTTGTTCAGCTCGCGCTGGACCTCGTGGTAGGCCTGCGTGCGGGCGTCGTCGCCGATGGCGGTCGCCGCCTTCGCGCCGAGCTCCTCCAGCTCCTCGGCGGCGCCGGCCTTCCACCCGGCGCGCTCGCCGACGGTCTGGCCGGGCAGGAACGCCAGGTAGTCGTTCGGGTCCGGGTAGTCAGGGCCCCAGTACCACAGGCCCATCTCCTCCTTGCCGTTGCGGTAGTTGTCCAGCGCCGTCGTCACGGGGGCGGGCTGGAGGTCCACGGTGATGCCGACCTCCTTGAGGTTGGCCTGGACGCGCTCGGCCAGCGGCTGGAAGGACAGGCCGTTCACGGTCAGCTCGGTCGGGAACTCCAGCTTGACCGTCGGGTTGGACAGCCCGCTCTCGGCCAGCGCCGCCTTGGCGCCCTCGACGTCCCGCTCGACCGCGTCCGCGACCGGGAGCGCGCCGAGGATCTGGGACGGGATCACGCCCGGCGCCCTGGTCGAGCCCTCGCCGGCCAGCTCCAGCAGGCCCGCGTAGTCGACGCCCTTGCGCACCGCCTCGACGAACTTGGCGTTCGTCGTCACGTCGCTGATCTCAGGGTTCTGGTTGGCCAGCAGGAAGAAGACGTTCGCCGAGGCGGTCTTCTTCACCTGGAGGTTGTCCGGCATGTTCGTCACCTGGTCGCCGGACAGGTTCAGCGCCATCTGGCTGTCGCCGCGCTGCACGTTGAGCTTCTGCGTGGCCGACTCGACGTTGCGGATGACGACCTTGTCGTACGCGGGCTTGTCGCCGTGGTACTTCGCGTTCGCCTTCAGCACGACCTGGCTGCTGACGTTGAACGACTCGATCTGGTACGGGCCCGAGCCCGCCGAGTTGGCGTTCAGGTACTGCTCGGCCTTGTCCTGCGCGTCGGCGGTGCCGCCGTTCTCCTTGACCACGTCGCTGTTGAGGATGCCGAGCGCGGGGTTCGGCAGGATGTACGGCAGCGCCGCGTTGGCCTTCTCCGAGGTCATCGTGACCGTCGTGTCGTCGGTCTTGGCGATCTCCACGCCGTCCAGCAGGAACGACGGCGTGCCCTTCATGTCACGGACGCGGGTGAGCGAGAACACGACGTCGTCGGCGGTGATGGGGGAGCCGTCGGCGAAGGTGGCGCCCTGCTTGAGCTTGAGCGTCAGCACCTTGCCGTCCTCGGACAGCTCGTACGACTCGGCGAGGGCCGGGACCGGCTTGGTCACGTCGGAGCCCTCGAACGTGAGCAACGTCTCGTACGTGGCCTTGCCCACGATGAGACCGGTCGGCTCGTACGTACGTCCCGGGTCGGCCGTCTTCAGGTCGAAGGACGTGTCGATGACCAGGGTCTTGCCGCCGCTCTGGGGGGCGGGAGCCTGCTCTCCGCCGCTTCCGCAGGCGGCGAGGGCGAGCGCACCGGCGAGCAGTACTGCCGCCGTCTGCGAGCGGGTCGCCATGTGATGTCCTCCAAGTGGACGATTCGAACAGGAACGCCCAGGATTGTGCGGCAATCTGTCTTGCTTCCGTGCGGACAGTGAGACGGATCTACATAGATGAGAGGTAACAATGACTGAAATTTCCAGAAATGACGGCGTGGGTAGTGGCCAATCTGGACGGATCGGCATCGGTCTGGAACTGGACGCCACCCACATGAAGATCCTTGAGGTGCTGCGCGAGAACGGCAGGATCTCGGTCGCCGCACTGGCCGAACGGGTGGGCATCTCCCGGGCGAACGCCTACACGCGCTTCGAGGCGCTCCGCGCCGAGGGCGCCATCAGGCGCTTCACCGCCGAGGTGGACCCGGTCAAGACCGGGCTCGGCATCACCGCGCTCATCTTCGTGACGGTGCGGCAGCAGATGTGGAAGCAGTTCAGGGCCGAGCTGGCACGCATGCCGGAGGTCGAGTACTGCGCGATCACCACCGGGCAGCACGACGCGATGATCCTGGTCAGGATGGCCGACGTGGCCGAGGTGCACGCCATGGTGACCGGCCGGCTGGCCAACATCCCGGCGGTGAAGGCCACCGAGACCGTGTTCATCCTGGACGAGGTGCTCAAGCGGCCCTACGTGCTGCCGAGCGACCGGGAGAAGGCGCGCCCCGCCCGGCGGCCGGCCCCCGAGAAGCCGGGGGACGTGCCGCTGGGCAAGATGCGCTTCGTCCAGGCCGCCGAGGGCAGGGCGGCGCTGCGCGAGGACGGGTGAGGGCTCAGACGACCTCGGTGCACACGCTCACGTGCGGCGTGTCGTCGCCCGCGAACGTGAACTCCTCCACCAGGCGCAGCCTGCCGTCCGGCTCGTTCTCCATCCGGCTGTCGCTGCGCCCGGCCGCGACGCCGCCCGCCACCAGCGCGTGCACGTACGAGATCGAGATCCGGTCGTCCTCCCGGGTGCCGACGAAGCGGCCGACGGTCACGGTGTCGCCCGTGTAGCTGCCCCACACCACGCCGTCCTCCTCCCAGTACTCGAACTCCGTGGGCCCTTCGGGGTCCACCTTGCTCGCCGTCGAGCTCACCATCACGAATCTGCGGCCGTTGAGTAGGTTCACGCGCCCATCGTGAGGCCTGCCCGGCGACGGCCGTCATCCGGTTGGACGGATCGCGCGACGCCGGGCGGTCCGGGCGGCGATCCGTCCAGCCGGACCCGGTGATTCCTTGGCTATCGGCAGAACATCGCTTAGGGTGATGGTCAACTTACTGCCAGTAACGAGGAGATCGTCAATGGTGGCGTACGTGCTAGCGGTCCTGGCGGCGGTGGGCCTCGTCGGGGCCGCCGCCCTCATGTTCCGGCTGGCGGGCAGGGGCACGGACGACCGCGGCCCCGGCGGGCTGTCGGCCGGGCACGCGGGGGCCATGGTGTCGGCGCTGTTCCTGCTGGCCTTCGCGATCGCCGTCGTCGTCCCGTGGACCACCGCCGACGCGGCCAGACGCAACACCCAGGCCGAGAGCCGCGCCGTCGTCGACGCCTACTGGGCCGCCGCCGGCCTGCCGTCCGTCATGGTGGGCCCGGTCCGCACCGGTCTGCGCGAGTACGTGACGTTCGTCGTGGAGGACGAGTGGCCGCTGATGGCGCGCGGCCGCCTCGACCCGATGGGCGGCGTCCGGCTCGACGAGCTGCGCTCCCGGATCACCGAGCTGGCGTCCGAGGACGAGGAGCAACGGGAGGCCCGTGCCGCCCTGCTCGGCCACCTCGGCGCCATCGGCGCGGCCCGCGCCCAGCGGGCCGCCGACGCCGCCGCCGCCCCGCCGTCCGGGCTGCGGGCCCTCACCGTCCTGACCGGGATGGCGGTGATCCTCCTGCCGTTCCTCGCGGGGGCCCGGCCGCGCGGCATGACGCTGGTGCCGCTGGTGGCGATGGCCGCCCTGCTGGGTTTCTGCGTCTACCTGACCTGGGACGTCACCCGCGCCTTCGACGGTCCCCTGGCGGTGACCCCGGACGCCTACACCACGGCGTTGCACGAGTTCGCCCGCATCACCGGAGGCGTCTGACATGTCCCGCCTCCTGCCTCCGCTGCTCTTGGCGATCACCCTGCTGACCCTGCCGGCCTGCCGGCCCGCGCACCCGGCCGCCCGGGAGCCCGCCCCACCGGCCCCCGGCGTGGCCCTCACCCCGGTGCCATGGATCGGATCCGCCGGGCCGCCCGTCGTGGAGCGGGCGTCCGTGAGGCGGGTTCCGGACCTCAGGCCGGTGGCCGCGGTGCTGGCGCACAGGCGCGCCGAAGGTCCGGGCGGCCGGACCTCTCGCGCCGCCCCAGCAGCCGGCACACCGTTCCAGGCAGCGGGGCCCCGTCGAGCCTCCGGCACACCCCCCACCCGTTCCGGTCGACATGTCGATCTGCCGGGGGACGTCGAGCTGGGTACGTGGTTCGGACGGCGGTCCGGGGTGCCCGACGCGGGGCGGCTGGGGAAGCGGGCCGAGCGGATCGCCGGGAAGCCGGCCCGGCAGGCGCGGTCCCTGGTCGGCAAGGCGAGGGTGCGGCTGCCGGGGGTGTCCGTCGGGGCGGGCGGGGTGAAGGGGAAGAAGCGGCCCCGGCCCGTCGTCTCGGTCCCGGACGTGCGGGTGTACGACGACGCGGTGTGCGTCGATCCGCCCCGCGCCCACGTCCATGTCGGCCGGTGCCGCGTCCGCCGGGAGCCCGGCCCTGTGAGCACCCCCGCCCGCGAGAACCCCCGGCGCGCGCCGCTGGCCGCCACGCCCACCACGCCCGCCGCGACACCCGCGCCGACTTCGGCCGAGGCCGAGCCGAACCCTACCTCCCGGGTGATCGTCGCCGAGCGTCCCGTCACGCCGCCCCGGCCCAGCCCGCTCGGGACCATCCTGCTGATGGTGGTGCTGACGACGGTGATCGCCGGCGCGACGGCCGTCGCCTTCGGCGTCCTCAGATGACCGGCACCCCGGGGCGCGGCGGGGTCAGATGGGGGAGCGGCGTCCGGTCAGGTCGCAGCTCTGGCCGCGTTCCAGGTAGATCACGCGATCGGCCAGCCCCCAGCGCTCCATCTCGTCCTTGAAGTCGCTCAGCGGCGAGGCGAACGCCGCGTAGTCGTCGAAGTGGACCGGCAGCATGGAGGTGGCGTCGACCAGTTCGGCGTAGCGGGCGCCCTGCTCGCCGTCCAGCGTGACCGTCATGCCGAGCAGCTTGGTGCCGCCGAGGTGGATGACGGCGAGGTCGATGTCGGGGAAGCGGCGCGGGATCGCCTCCAGGCGCCGGTCCATGATGGTGTCGCCGCTGATGAGCAGCCTCAGGTCAGGCAGTCCGTCCGAACCGTAGAACTCCAGCATGCTGCCCATGACCGGCGGCAGCAGCGTCTCGACCGGGCCGGGAGCGTGACGGGCCGGCAGCGCGGTGATCGTCACCGAGCCGCCGGGGCCGCGGAGCTCGTGCTGCTGCCACGTGCTCACGCCCACCGACCGGCTGAACCCCTGCCGGCTGAGCCGCGACGCCGCGTGCCGGGTGGTCACGATCTGCGTGTCCCGGTCGAGGTGCCTGCGGGTCACCCGGTCCCAGTGGTCGCCGTGCAGGTGCGACAGCACCACCGCGTCGAGCGGCGGCAGTTCGTCGATGCTCAGCGCCGGCTCGGTGAGCCGCTTGGAGGTCAGCCCGTAGCCGAGGTAGGCGCGCTGGCCCCGGTGCAGGAAGTTCGGGTCGGTGAGCAGGTTGAACCCGTTGTAGCGGATCAGCGTGGTGGCGTTCCCGATGAACAGCAGGCTTCCCCGGCCGGTGGCGGGCATGGCGTCCTCTCTCGCACGGCGGATCGGTCAGGTCAGGAAGGGTGCGGGGGCTGCTGTCCCGGAGGGACGCCGCCGCCCTTTCCGCCGCCCTTGCGGCCCTTGTCCGTGCCGTGGGCGTGACCGCCAGAGCCGCGCCGCTTCTCGGGGATGGCCTGGGCCGAGTCGGTGTCGGTGGCCCCTTTGCCGGACCTGCGAAGCTCCGGTTGCTGTGGCTTCACCATGAGGTTTGTCCCCTTTCGCACGCTAAATCACCACCTGCCACCGATGGGAAGAGCCAAACACGCCCGGTGTGTCAGCGAGGAGTGAGCCCATGGAGACACGTGGTGACCACACGCCCGGCGAACTCGGGCGGGACCCGGATCTCGCCGGCCGCGGCGCCGGCGAGCAGACGGGGCAGGACCAGCTCATGACAGGCCCCGACCACCATGGTGGCCGCCGCCTCGGGATCGGCCTGCGCCGCGACCCTCCCGGCAGCCTGCTCGGCCCGCAGATAGCGCGCCAACTCCCCGTGCAACCCCCCCTCAAGCACCCCGCCGTCCCGCGCCTCGTCGCTCCCCGCGTCGTCGCTGCGCGCGTGGCCGTCCCGCAGGTCGCCGTCCCGCGCCTCGCCGGTCCGTGCCCGGCCGGTCTCAGGAGGAACGACGTCGTCCGGCCTGCCGGCGTGGGCGCCGGGGAGGGTGGGGCCGCCGCCGAGCGCGGCGAAGCGGGCCAGGATGTCCGGCCGGCCCAGGAGGCCGGCGAAGGCGGGCAGGATCGCCAGGTGCAGGGCCACCCCGTAGTCGACGTACGCCCGCAGGTTGGTCTCCAGGTCACCTTCGCCGGGGCCGCGAGGCAGCGGGGGCAGGCCGCGCTCGACCGTGCGGACGTGCGCCAGCAGCGCCCGCGCGATCAGCTCCTCCTTGTCGGCGAAGTGGTTGTAGAGCACCCCGTCGGCCACCCGCGCCTCCTTGGCGATGGCCCGCACGGTCAGCCCCGCGGCCCCGTCCCGGGCGATGAGCCGTTCGGCGGCCGCGATGAGGTGGCCGGGCAGCGTCTCGCTCCCGGGAACCGCGGCGGCCCTGCGCGGGCTCACGGCCGTACCGCGGTGATCAGGTTGGCCAGGCCGCGCAGCCGCACCGCGCCCGCTCGTTCGTACGGGCGCAGGGCGGGTTCGAGCGCGGCCGTGGCGCGCTCGACGGCGGCGGGGTCCGCGACGAGGGAGAGCCGGTAGCGGACCGGTCCCCAGGCGGCGAGGAACGCGGCGGCGTCGGCCGCGTCGCGCCCCCACACCTGGTCGGCCTCCACCGGCGTCACCGTCACCTCGCCGAACCCCGCGGCGGTGAACACCTCCTCGACGCGGGCCGGGTCGCCGAGGGAGCCGGGGGAGGTGCCGTCGGGGGACTCGGGCGGCGGCGGCAGGTGCTCCGCCATGGCGCCGAGCACCGTGTTCAGCTCGGGGATCGTGCGCAGGCTGAGGAGCGCCACCCGCCCGCCCGGTGTCAGCGCGTCGCCGACGTTGCGGAAGGCGGCCACCGGATCGGCGAAGAACATGACGCCGAACCTGCTGACGGCCAGCTCGTACGCGCCCGCGCCGAAGTCGTGCACCTGCGCGTCGCCCCTGGTGAAGGTCGCGTTGGCGACCCCTTCGGCGGCGGCCAGCTCGCGCGCCCTGGCGAGCATGGGCGCCGACAGGTCGATCCCGGTCGCCGCCCGGCCCCGCCGCGCGGCCAGCCGGGTGACCTGGCCGGTGCCGCAACCGATGTCGAGCACCCGGTCGTCCGGGCGCACGAACCGCAGCAGGTGCTCGTTGAAGGCGCCGTTCATGGCGTCGTAGCGGTCGTGGTGGCTCGCCCAGTGCTCGCCCTCGTAGCCGTTCCACGCCTCGGCCTGGTGGGTGTTGACGATCGTCATGACAGCTCCTCGATGAACGCGCGTTCATGAACGGACATTCACAGTATCACTCCATGTATCACTCCACGTATCACTCCGCCGCCAGACCCCCGGGGCACCCTCATGCGGATAAATCATGAATGGCTCCAGGTGGACCAAAGATCCCCTACTATCGTGGCTCGATAGTGGGCACGCCCCCGGTCGTGCGTTTCGGGACCGGTGACGCGCGTCCTGCACCAAGCGGCAAAGGAGAAGCGTGGCGGTTGCGTTCCCCGCCGGTAGGCGGCGCGCCCCCCTCCGAGCTCTCGGCACGACAGCGCTCACGGCGGTCCTCTGCGCCGCGCTGACCGCGGCCCTGGCGCCGCCCGCGCTCGCGGACCCGAAGCCCACGGTCAAGCGGCTGGAGAAGGAGCTGGCGGACCTGCGGAAGGAGTCCGACAAGCTCATCGAGGACTACTACCACGGCCGCCGCGAGCATCAGCGGGCGGAGAAGGCCGAGAAGGCCGCCCGCGAGAAGCTGGCCGAGTCCCAGGCGGTGTTCGACCGGCACGCCACCGAGCTGCGCGCCATGGCCGTCGGCCAGTACATGTACGGCGGTTCGGAGAGCATGTCGCTGTTCACCGGCGTCGAGGACCGCGACGCGCTGATCCGCCGGCTGGCGCTCACCCGGCACCTCGTCGACGAGCAGGAGGCCACGCTGTCGGGCTTCGCCCAGGTCAGGGACGGCCACCGGCAGGCCAAGGAGGAGGCCGAGGCCCGCGCGGACGAGCTGGCCGCCGGCGTGGCGGAGCTGCAGGACCGGCGCGAGAAGGCCGAGCAGACGATCGAGAAGATCAGGGACAAGATCGACCAGTTGCACCAGGCGCCCGGCCGCCGCGCCGACGGCACGTTCGTGCCGCAGCTCCCCGACGGGCCGGACAACATCACCCCGCGCATGCGCCTGGTCAGGGACCTCATCGAGAAGCGCTTCGGGAGGGGCCCGGGGATCGGCTGCTACCGGCCCATCCAGGACGGCGGGGAGCATCCGCTGGGCCGCGCCTGCGACTTCATGCTGAGCCGGGGCGGCGCCTTCCCGTCCCCGGCGGAGGTGCAGCGGGGCCACGAGATCGCCGCCTGGGTGATCAAGAACGGCCGGCGGCTCGGCATCATGTACGTCATCTACCGGCAGCGGATCTGGCACGTCAGGACGGGAGCCTGGCGCGTGATGAGCGATCGCGGCGGCACGACGGCCAACCACTACGACCACCCCCACGTCTCGGTCTACTGAGGACCGCATCCGCGTCAGCCGGATCGGCAAGTACAGCGGCACCGCCGTCAAGCGGGGCGCCTGGCACCGGATCGACGTCTGATGCCGGTCCCCGGGCCCATGTCCG
Source organism: Nonomuraea sp. CA-218870 (assembly GCF_050936535.1). NCBI lineage: Bacteria > Bacillati > Actinomycetota > Actinomycetes > Streptosporangiales > Streptosporangiaceae > Nonomuraea > Nonomuraea sp. CA-218870. The sequence goes on from NZ_JBNJMN010000001.1 coordinate 3,988,718, forward strand.
GACGGCCGGGGCTCCTACCGGACCCGGCCGCGCGCCTTGAGCCGGGTGGCGGGCAGCGCCGGGGCGGGCAGCGGCGCGCCGTCGTAGCCGTGGACGACGCCGAACCCCTCGCCCTCCATCCACTCCTTGCGGAACCCGGTGATCTCGTCGTGGTCGCGGCCGACGAAGTTCCACCACATCACGATCTCCTCGGCGAACGGCTCGCCGCCGACGAGCAGCACCCGCCCGTTCCCGCGCACCCGCACGCCGTCACGGCCGGGCGGCAGGTAGCGCAGCGGGCCCGGCCGCAGCGGGGCGACGTCCCCGTCGAGCAGCAGCAGCCCGTGCTCGTAGGCGGGGTCGAGCGGCAGTTCGGCGTCCCCGTCGACCGCGATCTCCGCGCCCGCGAGCGGGCTGTAGGCGGTCGCGGGCGAGCGCACCCCGCCCAGCGCGCCCAGGAACACGGTGGCCGCGAAGCCGGGCCCGGACAGCACCGGCAGCGTCGCGTGATGCTCGAAGTCCGGGGCGACCCGCCGGTGCTCGCCGGGCAGCGCCACCCACAGCTGCACCCCGTGCAGCAGGCCCGGCCGGGACTCCTCGGAGTGGGAGATGCCACGCCCGGCCGTCATGAGGTTGAGGCTGCCGGGCCGGATCGCCTGCAGGCTGCCCAGGCTGTCGCGGTGCAGCACCTCGCCGGTCACCAGCCAGCTCACGGTCTGCAGGCCGGTGTGCGGGTGCGGCGCGACCCGCATCTCCGCCTGCTCGGGCCCGTAGGCGTCGACGAAGCACCAGGCGCCGATCATGCGCCGGCGCACGTGGGGGAGGGTGCGGGTGACGGTCATGGCCCGCGGGCCGCCCAGCGGCACCGCGCGTCCTTCCAGAACCTCGCCGTCCGTGCCGCCGTCCTCGCCGCCGTCCGTGCCGCCTTCCGTGCCGCCGTCTTCGCCGCCGCAGAGGATCGCGCGCGGGTCGGCTTCCAGGTTGCTCACGTTCCGACTGTACGAGGCGCGCCCAGCATTTCCCACCAGCCGTCGGGGGCGGGGACGGCGGCGGTGTCCACGGCCTGGCCGGGCCGGGGCACCACGATCGGCACGTCACGGGCCTTGGCCTCCCGCCACAGCCGGTCGACCGGCTCCGCCCACGGGTGCGTGGCCAGCGTGAACGTCGCCCAGTGGACCGGCAGCAGCAGCTTCCCGCCCAGGTCGAGGGTGGCGTTGACCGCCTCCTCCGGAGTCATGTGGACGTCCGGCCAGGACGGGCTGTACGCGCCGATGGGCATGATCGTCAGGTCGAACGGGCCGTGGGCCGCGCCGATGCCCTTGTAGCCCTCGAAGTAGCCGGAGTCGCCCGCGTAGAAGACCCGCTTGGCCGCGCCGGCCACCGCCCACGAGCCCCACAGCGTGTCGTTGCGGGTGAACGCCCGGCCGGAGAAGTGGCGGGCGGCCGTGGCCGTGAACCGCAGCCCGGCCACCTCCGCCTCCTCGTCCCAGTCGAGCTCGACGACGCGGTGAGCGGGCACGCCCCAGCGTTCCAGATGGGCGCCGATGCCCAGCGGCACCAGGAACGGCGCCTCCTGGGCGCGGGTGAGCGCGCGCACCGTGGCCAGGTCGAGATGGTCGTAGTGGTCGTGGGAGATCACCACGGCGTCGACCTCCGGCAGCCCGGCGAGCGGCACCGGGACCGGGTGGTGCCGCACCGGCCCGACGAGCTGCGAGGGTGACGGCCGCCGGCTCCACACCGGGTCGAACAGCACCCGCCTGCCCTCGATCTCCACCAGCGTGGACGCGTGCCCGTACCAGATCGCGCGCAGCCCGGAGGCGGGGGGCGGGTCCGACGGCGGCACCCGGACCGGGACCGGGCCGGGCGGGCGGCGCAGGTGCCTGTCCCTGAACAGCTCGGCCAGCACGCCGACGGGCGGCGCGGTCATGAGCGTGACCGGCTCCGGCATGGGGTTGAAGAAGACGCCGTCGCGAAAGCGCGGCGAGCGCCGCATCCGGTCCGCCCGGCCGGGCCCCGAGGTCAGGGGCCGCGCTCCCAGCTCGGCGGGGACCCCGCGCAGGGCCCAGGCCGCGGCCGAGAGGACGGCGCCTCCCGTCAGGACACGCCTCAACGTCCGGAATCCCGCCATGCTCACCCTCCCCTGGAAAGTCCTCCCCACCGTGAACCCGGCGGGAGGTCCCCGATGTTCCCGGCCGCGGACCCCGTTCCGGGTCAGTCGAGCAGCGCGCCGCCGCCCTGCCCGGCCCACAGCGCCCGGGAGACCGCCTGCGGATCGTCCACGTCGGCCGGTTCGACGTCGAACAAATGGGTCGTCGCCGACCCGGGCTCGTAACGGGGCCAGCCCGGATCGCCGGTCGCGGCGAAGCGCACCCACGCGGTGCGGAACTGCTCCGACATCCGCTCCCGGTGCGGCGCGTCGCCGATCAACATGGCGGCCAGCTCGCCGCCGGTCGTGCCGAACACCAGCGGCACGTCCAGCCCGTGGCAGGCGCCCAGGAACGGGGTGGGCGCCCAGGTCAGCTCGTAGAGCCAGGCCGGGCCCCGGTGCGCCTCGGCCAGCAGCGTGCTCGGCATCCGGAACAGCCAGTCGGACATGAGCAGGAGGTAGGCCTCCTCGTCGCCGCCCGGCGCCGCCTTCCGGTACGCCGCCTCGGCGCCCGGCGGGGCCAGCCGCTCCAGCGCCCCCGCCAGGTCGACCGGCCGTCCGCCGTTCATCGCGTGGAAGGTGCGGTACTCGTCGCGGTTGTAGCCGCTGATCAGCTCCACGTCGCGGGCCGCGCCGCCGCGCAGGGCCTGCCACGGCAGCTCGGGCAGCACCTCGCCGTCCACCACCGGCGCGAACGGGATCGCGGCGCTCCCCAGCAGCCCCCACCGGTCGTGGCCGCCGGTCAGCTCCTCCCGCGCGAACTCCGACGCCGCGCTCACCATCAGCTCCGGCGGCACGTCGTACGGGGAGCCGCCGCCGGCCCTGGCCATGATCGCATCGGTCACCCGGGCGGCCAGGGCGGGGGAGAGGAACACCCCGGGGACGCTCTGCGCGATGGCCCGGCGGAACAGGCCCGCGGCAGACGGCATCGCCAGGAGGCACGCCACCGACCCGGCCCCCGCCGACTCGCCGAAGACCGTCACGTTGCCCGGGTCGCCGCCGAACGCCGCGATGTTGTCGCGCACCCAGCGCAGCGCGGCCACCTGGTCGAGCAGCCCCCGGTTGGCCGGGGCTCCCGGCACCTGGCCGAAGCCCTCCATGCCCACCCGGTAGTTGAGCGTCACCACCACGACGCCGTCGCGGGCCAGCAGGGTGCCGTCGTACTCGGGCCAGTCGGCCGAGCCCATCCAGTAGGCGCCGCCGTACAGCCAGACCATGACCGGCAGGCCGGAACCGCCGGGGTCGGGCGTCCACACGTTCACCGTCAGGATGTCGAGCCCGGCGGCGGGATCCCACTCCGGCTGGCCGGGGAGCATCGCCGGCTGCGGCGGGCGCGGCCCGAACCTGGTCGCCTCGAACGTGCCGTCCCACCGGCCGGCCGGTTCGGGGGCGGCGAACCTGAGCGGGCCGAACGGGCTCTTCGCGTACGGGATGCCGGTGAAGACGGCGACGCCGTCGCGCTCGGACCCGCTGACCTGACCGGTGCTGATCGTCGGCATGTTCCTCAGCCTAACGCGCCTGGCGGCCCTCCTCCGGGTGCGGCCACGGGTTCGGGCGGCAGCCGCGCAGCGCCTTCGACTGCTGCATCATGACCGGCGCCGGGCGGCCCCGCCCCGGGCAGCCGACGTGCCGGTGGCCGAGCGCGTGGCCCACCTCGTGGCTGATCACGTAGGAGCGGTAGGCGGCCAGGTCACCGCCGTACTGGGGGACGCCCTCGGCCCAGCGGCGCGCGTTGACGACCGTCCGGGAGCCGTTCCAGCAGGACAGGTCGCCGCCGGTGCGCAGCGGCCGGCACACGCGGTCGGTGAGCAGCGGGCTGGACAGCGCGACCCGCAGCCGCACCGGCGGCCGGTCCACCCGGCGGAACCGGCCCCACCCGCGCCGGTCGTTGAGCGTCCGGTGCACCTCGGCCGCGAACGCCCGCGGCTCGAACGGCAGCCCCCGCTCGACCTCCACCAGGTAGCGGATCACCCGGCCGCGCCCCGGCCCCGGCGGCGCCCCGCCGGGCACGACCGCGTACCGTCCCGACGCCCGCTGCGGGACGCTCGGCGGCGCGCTCGGGACCGGCAGGCTCGTCTGAGGTCCGGGCGGCACGCCCGGGTCGGGCGGCAGGCCGGGGTCGGAGGGCAGGCCCGGATCAGGCGGCACGCCCGGGAGGGGGCGGCTCGTCGCGGGAGGAGCCGGCGGCGGGCCGGCCGGGACCGGCCCGGAGCACGCCGTCACCAGGACGAGCAGAACCGGCACCACCACCACCGACGCGCGCACCCACGCCTCCCCGCGAACTCATGGCGGGGAGGTCACGGATCGTACCCATTTCATCACCGCTGTACCGGGTCGCGGCCTCTGAGAGGCGAGACGGTCAGCGGGGCGGCGGCCGGTAGGCGCCGACGTCGATCGGCGGCTCCTCGCCCAGCGCCAGCCCGGCCGCCACCCGCCCGGCGAACGGCCCCGCCGTCAGGCCGTACGCGCCCAGCCCCGTCGCCACGACCACCCGCTCGGTCAGCGTCCCGATCAGCGGCGAGCCCTGCGCGTACACCGGCCGCAACCCCACCCTCGTCTCCGTCACCGTCGCCCCGAACAGGCCAGGCGCCACCCGCAGGCCCGCCTGCAGCACCTCGTCCAGCCCGCCCATGGTGACCCACGGCGCGAACCCCACGTCCTCGATCGTCGCCCCCACCACCACCCGCGAACCCGGGAACCCCAGCAGGTACGGCCCGACGTGCGGCAGCACCATCGGCCAGCGTGAGGTGTCCACGCCGTCCAGCGTGGCGTGCACGATCTGACCGCGCCGGGGGAACACCGGCAGCTCGACGCCGAGCCCCCGGCACACCTCCCCGGTCCACGCCCCCGCGGCCACGATCACCGCGTCCGCGTCGAGCGGCACCCCGTCGTCGGCCGCGACCGGCTGTTCCTGCCCGGCCTCGCCGCCGGCCACCGCCGCCTCCGCCACGTCCGCCGGCCCGGTCTCCGCCGCGACCTCGCCGCCGGCCCGGTACGCCGAACCGGCGGGCGTGCCCTGCCGCCAGGAGTTCCGGTCGTACGGGACCTCGGGCGCCGCCGGGGCACGTCCGCGCGCGTCCGACGCGCGGGCGGCGCGGACCAGCACGCCGCCGTCCCCGGTGAGCGTCGCCGTCCCCGTACGGAGCTCGGCGCCGTGCCGGACCGCCGCGCGCAGGAGCGCGGAGCGCACCGCCAGCCCGTCCACCCGCGCCGCGCCCGGCACCAGCAGCGCGCTCAGGTCCTCGGCCAGCGGCGGGAACAGCGTGGACGGCGCGGCCACGTCCACGACCTCCCCCATGTCCGGCGCCTCGGCGTACCGCCGCGCCAGCAGGGCGCGCACCGGCTCCAGGTCGGCGGGGTCCTCGGCCACGAGCAGCGCGCCCACCCGCGTGTACCCCATGCTCTCGCCCAGCGCCGACACCAGCTCCGGGTAGTAGCGGGTGCCCTCGCGGGTCAGCTGATACCAGGCGTCGTCGTCGGGATGGTCGACCCATGGGCACACGATCCCGGCGCCCGCCTGGGTCGCCTGACCCGCGTACTCCCCGTCCACCACCGTCACCGACACGCCGCGCCCACTCAGCCAGTGAGCCGCGGCGGCCCCGACGATGCCGCTCCCGATGACCGCAACACGCATGCCCCCCATGATCTCAGCCGCGTTACTGTCGGGGGCATGACAGTCGTACTCGTCGGCACGCTCGACACCAAGGGCGAGGAATACGGATGGCTGCGTGACCGGCTGATCGAGCTCGGCCAGGACGTCCTGGTGATCGACGCGGGCGTCGCCGTCCCGGGCGTGTCGTACCCCGTCGACCACCCCAACGACCGGGTCGCGGCCGCCGCGGGCGCGGACCTGGAGGCGCTGCGCGCGGCCGGGGACCGGGGCGCCGCCGTCACCGCGATGGGGGAGGGCGCGGCGGCCGTGCTGGCGGAGCTGCACGCGGCCGGGCGGGTGTCCGCCGTGCTCGCCGTGGGCGGCAGCGGCGGCTCCTCGATCGCCGCGAGGGCGGTCCGCGACCTGCCGATCGGCCTGCCGAAGCTCATCGTCTCCACGATGGCGTCCGGCGACGTGTCCCCGTACGTCGGGGCCAAGGACGTGACGCTCATGTACAGCGTCGTCGACGTCGCCGGCCTCAACCGGGTGTCCCGCGTCATCCTGGGCAACGCCGCCGCCGCGGCCGCGGGGATGGCCGCCGCCCACCGGGAGCCGCGGGCCGGGGAGGGGGACCGGCCGCTGATCGGGGCGAGCATGTTCGGGGTGACGACGCCCGCCGTGGACGCTGCCCGCGAGCGGCTGCGCGAGCTCGGCTACGAGGTGCTGGTGTTCCACGCCACCGGGGCCGGCGGCCGGGCCATGGAGGGGCTCGCCGGCAGTGGCCTGCTCGCCGGGGTGCTCGACCTGACGACCACCGAACTGGCCGACGACCTGGTGGGCGGCGTGCTGTCGGCGGGGCCCGGCCGGCTCACCGCCGCGGGGCGGCACGGGGTGCCGCAGGTGGTCGCGCCGGGAGCGCTCGACATGGTCAACTTCGGGCCGCGCGACACCGTCCCTGACCGGTTCGCCGGCCGGGAGCTGTACGTGCACAACCCGGCCGTCACCCTCATGCGCACCACACCCGAGGAGATGGCCGAGCTGGGCCGCAGGATCGCGGCCAAGCTGTCCGCCGCGACCGGCCCCGCCGAGCTGTTCGTCCCGCTCAAGGGGGTCTCCGCGCTGGACGCCGAGGGCATGCCCTTCCATGACCCCGAGGCGGACCGGGCCTGCTTCGCCGCCCTGGCCGCCTTCCCCTCGACCGTGCGGCTCGACCTGCACGTCAACGACCCGGAGTTCGGGCGGGCCATGGCCGACCGGCTCCACGAACTGATCGGAGAACCGCGATGAACCGGCTCACAGTGCTCGAACGGTTGCGCGCGACCGTCGCGGAGGGCAGGCCGGTGATCGGCGCGGGCGCGGGCACCGGGCTGTCCGCCAAGTGCGCGGAGGCCGGGGGCGTCGACCTGATCATCATCTACAACTCGGGCCGCTACCGGATGGCCGGGCGCGGCTCCCTGGCCGGGCTGCTCCCGTACGGCGACGCCAACCAGATCGTGGTCGAGATGGCCGCCGAGGTGCTGCCCGTGGTGCGCGACACGCCGGTGCTGGCCGGGGTCTGCGGCACCGACCCGTTCCGGGTCATGCCGCGCTTCCTCGACCAGCTCAAGGCCATGGGGTTCGCCGGGGTGCAGAACTTCCCGACCGTCGGCCTCTACGACGGCGTGTTCCGGCAGAACCTCGAGGAGACCGGCATGGGCTACGACCTCGAGATCGAGATGGTCAGGCTGGCGCGCGAGCGGGAGCTGGTGACCGCGCCCTACGTGTTCGACGAGGACCAGGCGCGGGCCATGGCCGAGGCCGGGGCCGACGTGCTCGTCCCGCACGTCGGACTGACCACCAAGGGCAGCATCGGCGCCGGCACCGCGCTCACCCTCGACGAGGCCGTCACCCGGGTGCAGGCGATGCGCGACGCGGCCGCGGCCGTCCGGCCCGACATCCTGGTGCTCTGCCACGGCGGGCCCATCGCCGAGCCGCAGGACGCCCAGCACGTGCTGGCGCGCACCGAGGGCGTGGCCGGCTTCTTCGGCGCGTCCTCCGTCGAGCGCCTGCCCACCGAACGGGCCATCACCGAGCAGGTGGCCGCCTTCAAGAGCCTGGAGATCTGATGCTGATCAATCCCGACGCGGTCCCCACGATGACGTTCGACTGGGGCTCGATCAAGTGGTTCGTCACCCCGGACGCGGTCGCCGGCGCCGGCGGCACGTTCGGCGAGGTCATCGTCAACCCGGGCATGGGCCACGCCCGCCACAACCACCCGGAATCCGAGGAGATTCTGTACGTGATCTCCGGCGAGGCCCGCCAGATGGTGGCCGACGGGGAGGAGTTCATCATCCGGGAGGGCGAGGCCGTGCACATCCCGGCGGGAGTCTTCCACTCGACCTACAACACCACGTGGCGCCCGCTGCGCCTGATCGTCACCTACACGCCCGGCGGCGCGGAGAAGGCACTGACCGAGGCTCCGGGCTTCCGCGTCCACCCGGCGGGGGACATCCCCACCTGGCGCCGGCCCTGACGGGTCTCACCGCCCGGCGTTCCACCCGTACATCTTCATCAGCACCGCCGCCAGCCGCGCGAACCGGTCGCCGTCGAGCACCGCGCCCTCGCGGCGGATGTCGTCCTCGTCCAGCACGAACACCCGGTCCAGCCGGACGTAGGACGTCTTGCCGTCGCGCCCCCACGCGCCCAGCTCGAACCAGCCGGGCCCGTCGTCGCCCCGGCTGGACAGCATCAGGCCCAGCAGCCCGCGCCCGCCGCGGCCCACGACGAGCAGCGGCCGGTCCTTGCCCCGCGACGGGTCCTCCTCGTACGGCACCCACGCCCACACGATCTCGCCGGGATCGGCGAGCCCGTCGAGATCGGGCGAGTAGGACAGCGTGGCGGCCTCGCGCGACCGCACCTCCCGCACGAAGCCCCTGGCGGGCCGCGGGTCCTCTCCGACATCACGCACCCGCCGGATCTTACGGACTCCGCGCGCCTCCCCGCCACCCGGCCCGGCGGCGCGGCGGCGGCGCGGCCGCCCACTCCTCTAGAATCTCATTCTGTGACGTCAGCGTTCTTCACCTCGCGCGGCGGCGAGTTCGTCCCCGCCGCCCACGCGCACAGCCCCTGGTCCCCCGGCATGCTCCACGGCCGCCTCCTCGGCGGGCTGGCCGCCCGCGCCGTCGAGGCCCGCTACGGCGACCCCGGACTGCACGTCGCCCGGCTCACCGTCGACCTGTTCCGCAACAGCCCCCTGCTGCCGGTCACGGTGGACACCGCGCTGGTCAGGGACGGACGGCGGATCCGGGTGGCCGACGCGACGATCCGCACCGAGCAGGGAGTGATCGGCCGCGCCGCCGCCGTCCTGCTGCGCACCGGCGAACAGCCGGACAACGAGCACCTGCTCACCGCCCCCTGGGACGAGACCCCGCCCGACGGCCCGCCGCCCGCCTCGCAGGGCTGGGACCCGCCGTTCGACATGTGGTGGGTGCCGGGCCGGCGGCGGATGTGGATGCGCGAGGACCGCCCGCTCGTCGACGACGAGCAGCTCACCCCCATCGTGCGCACGGCCCTGGCCGGCGACTTCGCCAGCCCGCTCACCGCGATGGCCGAGGGCGGCGTCGCCTTCATCAACGCCGACTACACCCTCACCCTCGCCCGGCTGCCCGAAGGCGAGCTGATCGGCATGGAGGCCACCGGCAGGATCGTCGCGGCCGGCGTCTCCACCGGCCAGGTCACCCTGCACGACACCGCCGGGCCGTTCGGCTTCTGCGTGGTCACCGCCCTGGCCAACCCGGTCCCGCTGCGCGGCTGATCAGGCCGGCCGCTCCGCGCGGTCGCCCGGCCAGTCGGTGTGGAAGGCGCCCTCCCGGTCCACACGCAGGTACGTGTGCGCGCCGAAGTAGTCGCGCAGCCCCTGCACCAGCGCGGCCGGGAGCCGGTCGCGGCGCAGCCCGTCGTAGTAGGCCAGCGCCGAGGAGAACCCGGGCGTCGGCACGCCGATCCGCACGGCCGTGGTGACCACCCGCCGCCACGACTCCTGCGCCACGCCCAGCGCCGCCGCGAACGTCGGGTCGACCAGCAGCGTCGGCAGGTTCGGGTCGGCGTCGTAGGCGGCGCGGATCCGGTCCAGGAACTTGGCCCGGATGATGCAGCCGCCGCGCCAGATCGTCGCCATCGCGCCCAGGTCGAGGTCCCAGCCGTACTCCCGGGACGCGGCCGCCATCTGGTCGAAGCCCTGCGCGTACGCGACGATCTTGGACGCGTACAGCGCCTGGCGCACGTCCTCCACCAGCTCCTCGGCGCCCACCCCGGACAGCGAGGGACCGGCCAGCGACCGGGCCGCCGCCCGCTGCTCCGGATGGCCCGACAGCGCCCGCGCGAACACCGCCTCGGCGATGCCCGTCACCGGCACCCCCAGCTCCAGCGCGCTCTGCACGGTCCACCGGCCGGTGCCCTTCTGCTCGGCCCGGTCCACCACCACGTCCACGAACGGCCTGCCGGTCGCCGCGTCCACCTGGTCGAGCACCTCGGCGGTGATCTCGATCAGGTACGAGTCCAGCTCGCCCCGGTTCCACCCGCGGAACACCTCCGCCAGCTCGGCCGGCGTCGCCCCGAGCGCCTGGCGCAGCAGGTCGTAGGACTCGGCGATCAGCTGCATGTCCGAGTACTCGATGCCGTTGTGCACCATCTTCACGAAGTGGCCGGCGCCGTCGGGGCCCACGTGCACCGCGCACGGCACCCCGTCGACCTTGGCCGCGATGTCCTGCAGGATCGGGCCGAGCGCCTCCCACGACTCCGCCGACCCGCCCGGCATGATGCTCGGGCCGAGCAGCGCGCCCTCCTCGCCTCCGGAGATGCCGGCGCCGACGAAGTGGATGCCCCTCTCGCGCAGCGCCGCCTCCCGACGCCGGGTGTCCTCGAAGTGCGCGTTGCCGCCGTCGACGATCATGTCGCCCGGCTCCATCAGCGCGGCGAGCTGGTCGATCACCGCGTCGGTGCCCGCGCCCGCCTTCACCATGATGATCGCCCGCCGCGGCCGCTTCAGCGACGCCACGAACTCCGCCGCCTGCTCCGACGGCACGAACGTCCCCTCACCGCCGAACTCCCGCACCAGCGCGTGCGTGCGCGAGGACGACCGGTTGTGCACCGCCACCGCGTAACCGTGCCGGGCCAGGTTGCGGGCGAGATTGCGGCCCATGGTGGCCAGTCCGGTGACGCCGATGTCTGCCAGGTCCATGTGAAAGCTCCTCTGTGGGTGATACGCGGTCTACAGCCCCGAGGTTCGGGCCGGAATTCCCGCTACTCGCCGCCGCGCACGCCCAGCTCGTCGAGCCGGTCGAGCATGTCGGCGGGATCGGCGTACACCCGGAACGCCCCCGTGCGCTCAAGCTCGTCCCTGCCGTACCCACCGGACAGCAACCCGATCCCGAGCGAGCCCGCGCGGCGCGCGGCCAGCAGATCCCAGATGCTGTCGCCCACCACCATGGCATGCGCCGGATCGACCCGCAGCAACGCGGCGCCGGCCAGGAACAGGTCGGGGTCGGGCTTGGCCCGGCGCACCAGGTCGCGCGTCACCATCGGCGCGTCGTCCGGCAGCCCCAGCATGCCCAGCGCCAGCCTGGCCGTGCGCGCGTAACCGCTGGTCGCGATCGCCCACGGCACGCCCCGCGACGACAGCTCGGCCAGCAGCTCCGCGGCGCCGGGCAGCGGCCGCACCGAGTCGACCTGCTGCTCGTACGCCTCCGCGTGGCTGATCTGCAGGGCGTCGATCTGCTCCTGGGTGAGCTTCAGCCCGGTCTCGCGCAGCAGCGCGCTGACGAACAGGCCGCCGCTCATGCCGATGCGCCGGTGGATGCGCCACACCGACAGGTCGATGCCGAGCCCCGAGAGTGCCTGCCGCCAGGCGATGACGTGCTGGTAGACGCTGTCGATGAGGGTGCCGTCGAGGTCGAAGAGAAAGGCCGGAGCGGGTGTCTCGGGGAAGTCGTCCATGCCTCCCATGACACCATGGGGGTCATGAGGATCGTCATCGCGGGAGGGCACGGCCGGATCGCGCTGCGGCTGGCCCGGCTGCTCGGCCCCGCCGCCGTCGGCCTGGTCCGCGACCCCGCGCACGTCCCCGACGTCGAGGCCACCGGCGCCGCCGCGGTCGTGTGCGACCTGGAGCGGGCGGGCGTCGACGAGGTCACCGAGATCGTGCGCGGCGCCGACGCCGTCGTGTTCGCCGCCGGCGCGGGTCCCGGCAGCGGCGCCGCCCGCAAGGACACCGTCGACCGGGGCGCGTCCGTCCTCATGGCCGACGCCGCCGAACGCGCCGGGGTGCGCACGTTCGTCCAGATCTCCTCCATGGGCGCCGGCCGGCCGCCCGCCCCGGGCACCGACGAGGTGTGGGCCGCCTACCTCAAGGCCAAGACCGAGGCCGAGGACGACCTGCGCCGCCGCGACCTCGACTGGACCATCGTGCGCCCCGGCAGGCTCACCGACGAACCGGGCACCGGCCTGGTCCTGCTCGCCCCGGAGGCGCCGCCCGGCTCGGTGCCACGCGACGACGTGGCCGCCGTCATCGCCGCCCTGCTCCGCTCCGCCGGCACCGGCCGCCGCACCCTCGAACTCGTCTCCGGCGACACCCCCATCGCCGCCCTGATCGCCACCCAGTGACCTGAGCCACGCGTACGCGGACTCGACGGTCCTCTAGGCGGAGAGGGCCGCATGAGCGCGTTCGCGGCATTCCTCCAGGGTGAGACGGGACAGGGCGTCGCGGACCGCGGGGACGCGGACGGGGGCCATCGACAGGCTCGTCACCCCCAGCCCGGCCAGGATCGGGGCGAGCGCGGCGTCGCCGGCGGCCTCACCGCAGACGCCCACAGGCTTGCCGGCCGCGCGGCCCGCCTCGGCGCAGATCCGCACCAGGCGCAGCAGCGCCGGCTGGGCCGGGTCGAGCAGGTCCGCCAGCGCGTGGTGCTGCCGGTCGGCGGCGTAGGTGTACTGGCTGAGGTCGTTCGTGCCGACGCTCAGGAAGTCCACCTCGCGCAGCAGGCGGTCCGCCAGCAGGGCCGCGGCCGGGACCTCCACCATCGCGCCCACCTTGGCGATGCCGCGGGCGCGGGCGCGCCGGGCGAACGCGGCGGCCTCGGCCGGGGTGCTGACCATCGGGGCCATCACCCAGGCGTCCGCGCCGGTGCGGCGGGCCGCCTCGGCGATCGCGTCCAGCTGGGTGTCCAGCACGTCCGGCAGCACCCGGTCCACCCTCAGCCCGCGGATGCCCAGCGCCGGGTTCGGCTCGGCGGCCAGGCCCAGGAACGGCAGCGGCTTGTCGGTCCCGGCGTCGAGGGTGCGCACCACGACGTACGGAACGGCGGCGAACACGTCGGCGTAGGCGGTGACCTGCTCCTCGTACGAGGGTGCCTGCTTGCGGTCCAGGAACAGGAACTCGGTGCGGAACAGGCCGACGCCCTCGCCGTCCGGGCGCAGGTCGGCGGCCGAGCCGATGTTGAGCAGCAGCTTGACCGGGTGGCCGTCGGCGGTTCTGCCGGGGCCGCTGGTCGCCGAGAGCCGGGCCCGTTCGGCGGCGTCTTGTTCGCGGACGCGGGCCGCTTCCTCCTCCGTGACGCCCACGACGATCTCGCCGGTGGCGCCGTCCACCGCGATGCGGGTGCCGTCCGCCAGGCCCGCGGCCTCCGCGCACGCCACCACGGCGGGCAGGCCGCGTCCTCGGGCCAGGATCGCGGTGTGGCTGGTCGGGCCGCCCTTCTCCGTCACCAGCGCCAGCACCTCCGCGCCCAGCCCGGCGGTGTCGGCGGGGGAGAGGTCCTCGGCGATCAGCACGAACGGGTGACCGGGCGACGGCACGCCGGGCATCGGCACGCCGAGGGCGGCGGCCACCGCCCGGTGCTTGAGATCGTCCAGGTCGCCGGCCCGCTCGGCGAGGTAGCCGCCCAGCGCGGCGAGCGCGTCCCGGTGACGGGCGAAGGCGGCGTCGAGGGCGTGCGGGGCGTCCAGGCCGTCGCGCACGCCCTGCTCGGCCTCCTCCTTGAGCATCGGGTCGTCGGCCATCATGGCGAGCGCGTCGAGGATCTCCCCGGCGCCGCGGTCGGCGCCCGCCGCGGCGGCGGAGCGGCGGCGCAGGTCCTCGGCGACCGCCGTCAACGCCTCGCCGACGATCGCGAGCTCGGCGTCCAGGTCGGCCACGGGACGCGGGCCGGGCAGCGCCGGCGGCCCGGCCATGCGCAGGCACGGCCCCGCCGTCCGCCCGGGGCTGACGCCCAGCCCGGCCAGCGAGGCCGGGCCGGAAGGTGACGGATCAGGCATCCAGCGCCTCTTCCGCGTCCAGGTCGCGGGACAGGAGCGCCGCCAGGGCGTCGAGGGCCTCGTCGGCGCCGGGGGCGTCCGACTCCAGCGTCACCTCGGTGCCGTGGACGGCGCCCAGCGAGAGCACGCCCAGCATGCTGTGGGCCGGGACCGACTTCTCTCCCACCCGGATCCGCACGGGCACGCCCAGCCGCGCCGCCTCCTGCACGAACAGCTTGGCGGGCCGGGCGTGCAGCCCGCTGGCCGACGCGACGGCCACGGTCCTCTCGGGCATGGCAACCTCCTCACGGTTCGATGGTGACCTTGATGGCCTCGCCCCGGCTGACCAGGTCGATCCCGTCCAGCACCCGCGACAGCGGGAGCCGGTGGGTGATCAGGTCGGCGACCGGGACGGCGCCCTCGGCGATCAGGCTGAGGGCCTCGGCGTTGTGGGCGGGGCTGGAGCCGTTCGCGCCGACGATCGTCAGCTCACGGTAATGGACCAGGTTCGAGTCCAGGCGGATGAACGGGTCGTCCTTCGGCAGGCCGCCGAAGAAGCTGATGCGCCCCTGCCGGGCGGTCATCAGCACCGCCTGCTCCTGCGCGGCGCCGGCCGCGGCGGCGGTGATGACCACGTCGGCGCCGCGGCCGCCGGTCAGCTTGAGCACCTGCTCCACCGGGTCGCCGTCGATCGCGGCGTCGGGACGTACCAGCTCGGCCGCCATCGCGAGGCGTTCGGTGTTCACGTCCACGAGGAACACCCGCGCCGCGCCGCGCGCCCGCGCCAGCCGCACGTGCAGGCACCCGATCGGCCCGGCCCCCATCACCACCACGTCGTCACCCGTACCCACCCGGGCCAGGCTCTGCCCGTTGAGTACGCACGCCAGCGGCTCGGCCACCGACGCCTCGGCGAACCCGATGCCGTCCGGGACGGTGTTCACCCCGTTCACGGCGAGCACCTTGGCCGGGACGATCATGTACTCGGCGAACCCGCCGTCGTAGTGGTAGCCCATGGACTCCTGGTTCGGGCAGACGGTCAGCCGCCCGTGCCGGCAGTCGGGGCAGGCGCCGCACGGGATGGCGGCGATCACCTGCACCCGTTCGCCGGTGCCGGCCACCTCGCCGGCGATCTCGTGTCCCATCACCCGGGGCGGCCGGATGTGGTGGTGGCCGAACTTGTAGATCTTCGCGTCGGTGCCGCACGTCGAGCAGTTGCGCACCCGGATCTTCAGCTCGCCGGGGCCGGCGACCGGCTCCGGCGCGTCCTCGATCCGGATGTCGCCCGGCGCGTGGAATCTGGCGACCCTCACGTTGTCAGCTCCTTCATCACCTGATGGACCTCTGTCGCCTCACGCAGCGTGCGCGCCCGCTCCGGGTCGAGGAGGATCTCGGCCAGCGCGGCCAGCAGCGGCATGTGGCCGTCGTTCCTGGCCGCGATCCCGACGCACAGCGTGACGAGCTCGCCGCCCCAGTCGACGCCGCCGGGGAAGCGCACCACGCAGATCGCGTCGCGCGCGATGTCCTCCTTGGCGGCCGCGGTGCCGTGCGGGATGGCCACGCCCTCGCCGACGTACGTGGAGATCGAGCGCTCGCGTTCCAGCATCGCCTCGACGTACGGCTCGGCGACCGCGCCGATGTCGACCAGGGCCTGCCCGCAGCGCCGGATGGCCTCGTCGCGGCCGGCGGCGCTCTCGTGCAGCAGCACCGCGCGCGGGTCGAGCAGGTCGTCACGCATCGACGGTGCCGCCGCTCTTGATGGCGGCGACGAGCTTGGTCACGGCCGGGTCGCCCAGGAAGATCTGGAACGGCACCAGCACCTTGTCCGGAGCCACCGCCCTTGCCCTGGCGGCCAGCCCGGCGTGGCAGAGCACCACGTCGGCGTCGGCGGGGATGTCGTTCACCGGCGTGTGCTCGACGGTGACGCCGGAGTCCTTGAGCTGCTTGCGGAGCTGGCCGGCGAGCATCACGCTGCTGCCCATCCCCGCGTCGCAGGCCACGATGATCTTACGGATGTCCTTGCTGTCAATACTGGGCATGGTTCACGCCTCCTTGCCGGCGGTACGGGTCGTGGTCTCTTCAGCGGGCACGGTGGGCCCGGTGGGCTCGGCGGGCTCGGCGGGCTCGGCGGGCACGGCGGGCTCGGCGGCCTCGGCCGACGGGCCGGCGACCGGCTCCTCGTCCTTCTCCCCGCGGCCGAAGCCCAGCAGCAGCGCCGCCAGGACGAACGACACGGCCGTGGCGACCACGATGCCGGCGATCGACCCGAACAGGCCGCCGCGCGGCGTGACCGCCAGGTAGGCGAAGATGCTGCCCGGCGACGGCGTGGCCACCAGCCCGGCACCGGTGATCATGAAGGTGAACACGCCGGCCATGCCGCCGCCGATGACGGCCAGGATGAGGCGGGGCTTCATCAGCACGTACGGGAAGTAGATCTCGTGGATGCCGCCGAAGAAGTGGATGATCATCGCGGGCGGCGTGCTGGGACGCATCGCGCGCGGGCCGAAGAACATGAAGGCGAGGAGCAGGCCGAGGCCGGGGCCGGGGTTCGACTCCAGCATGAACAGGATCGACTTGCCGGTCTCCGCCGCCTGGGTCACGCCGAGCGGGCCGAGGACGCCGTGGTTGATGGCGTTGTTGAGGAACAGCACCTTGGCCGGCTCGATCAGCACGGAAGCGAAGGGCAGCAGACCGGTGGTGACCAGCCACTCGACCGCGTTGCCCGCGTACTTGGTGACCTCCTGCACGACCGGGCCGATGGCCAGCACGCCGGCCACCGCCATCGCGCCGCCGATGATGCCCGCGGTGAAGTTGTCCACGAGCATCTCGAAGCCGGCCTTGGTCCGCGCTTCGGTGAACGCGTCCACCTTCTTCAGGATCCAGGCGGTGAGGGGGCCGACGATCATCGCGCCGAGGAACATCGGCACGTCCGTGCCCACCACGATGCCCATCGCGGCCACGGCGCCGACCACGGCCCCGCGCTGCCCGTGCACCATCCGGCCGCCGGTGTAGGCGATGAGGATGGGCAACAGGGTGGTGATGATCGGGCCGACCATCGCGGCGAGCGTCGCGTTGGGCAGCCAGCCGGTGGGGATGAACAGGGCGGTGATGAGACCCCAGGCGATGAACGCGCCGATGTTCGGCATGATCATGCCTGCCAGGTGGCCGCCGATCCGCTGGATCGTGGCCTTGACGCCGGTCCCGTAGACCGGGGGAGTGTAGGTGTCGGCCATTGGACTTCGCTCCTTAGGGGGGTGAGCAGGCTCGTGCGTGATGAGCCGGAGGTCAGCGGGAGGACGGCGGCGGATGCCGCTCCGCCCCGGCCGCCCCGCCGTCCCCGGCGGACCGCGACCGCTCCCCGGACATGACGGGCGTCGTGGTCGCGGAGGTCTCTCGCGGGGTGAGCCGTACGGGAGCGGGGTCCGCGGGCGCCTGCCCGGACGTACGGGGAAACGCCGAGGTGAGGAGGCGGGCCGGGTCGGGACGGGAGACGCGCACCTCGTCGCGGCGGATGTCCGAGGGCCCCGGCATGCGGCTGCCCGGGAGGCCGACCGCGGCGGCGCCCCAGGCCAGCGCCTCCACCAGCGCCCTCTCGCCACGGGCGCCGCCCGCCAGGAACCCGGCGAGCATGGCGTCGCCCGCGCCGACCGCGCTGCGGGGCTCGGCGACGGGCGCCTCCCCGTACCAGGCGCCGCCGTCCTCGACCAGGACGGCGCCGTCGGCGCCGAGGCTGGCCAGCACGGTACGGGCGCCCGCGGCCCGCAGCTTGGCCGCGGCCGCCACCACGTCGCCGACGCGGGCGATGGCCATGCCGGTGGCCCCGGCCAGTTCCTCCAGGTTGGGCTTGACCAGCGCGGGCCCGGAGCCGAGCGCGCAGGCGAGGGCGGGACCGCTGGTGTCGACCGCCACGTGGATGCCCGCCCCGGCGAAGCGGCGGCACAGCCGGGCGTAGACGTCCTCGGGCACCTCGGGCGGGAGGCTTCCCGAGGCGACCACCCAGTCGGCCTCGCGGGCCCCGGCCAGCACCGAGTCGGCGATCGTGTCGAGCTCGTCCTGGGACAGCGCCGTGCCGGGCTCGTTGATCTTCGTGACGGTCCCGTCGGGCTCGGCCAGCGTCACGTTCGACCGGGTCCGGCCGGCCACCGGCACGGTCACCATGTCGAGGCCCTCCTGCCGGAGCAGGCGCACGAGCTGCCGGCCCTCGTCGCCGCCGAACGGCACCACGGCGCGCGAGGCCACGGCGTTGGCCAGCAGGGCGCGCGAGACGTTCACGCCCTTGCCGCCGGGGTCGAGCCGGGCGGCGGCGGCGCGGATGACCGCCCCTCGGTCCAGGGCGGCGATCTCGATCGTGCGGTCCAGGCTCGGGTTGAGCGTCAGGGTGACGATCACGCGCGCACCACCTGGGGCCCGGCGGCCGACAGCTCGGCGGCGAGCGCGTCGTCCACGCCGGTGTCGGTGATCACGACGTCGATCTCGTTCAGCGCGGCGAACCGCGCGAGGTAGGTGGCGGTGAACTTGGTGTGGTCCGCCAGCAGCACGCTGCGCTCGGCGGCCCGCACCATCGCCCGCTTGATCGCCGCCTCGGCCGGGTCGGGCGTGGTCAGGCCCTTGTCGGCGGAGCAGCCGTTGGTGGCCATGAACGCCACGTCCACGTGCAGGTGGGCCAGCGGCTGCAGCGCCCAGTCGTCCACTGTGGCCAGGGTGCGGCCGCGTACCCGGCCGCCCAGCATGATCACGTTGAGGTTGCTGCGCGCGGCGAGCACGGTGGCCAGCGGCGGCGAGTTGACCACCACGGTGAGCTCGCGGTCGGCGGGCAGCACGCCCACCAGGCGGCCCGTGGTGGTGCCCGCGTCGATGATGACCGATCCGTCCTCGGGCAGCTCGGCCAGGGCGGCCTTGGCGATGCGCTCCTTCTCCGCGGTCATCACCTCGTCGCGGGTGGCGAGCGCGGGCTCGAAGCCGAGCCGTTCCACGGGGATCGCGCCGCCGTGCACGCGGCGCAGCACGCCGGCCCGCTCCAGCGCGGTCAGGTCGCGGCGGATGGTCTCGGTGGTGACGTCGAGCTCGGCCGCCAGCGAGACCACGTCGACGCGGCCGGCCGCGCGCGCCCTGCGCAGGATCTCCTGCTGCCGCTCCTCGGCGTACATGATGTTGATTCACCGCCGTTTCGAGTTGGTTTCCCCTGTGTTTATCGCCGTTTCTGTGGTTGGTCAAGACTCTGATAGGTATGACCGATGCGCATGAAGCCCTGGGCCGCGGTCGCCGCGGCCGTACCCCTCGCGGCCGGATGCGTCGCGGGCCCTTCGGCGGCCCCCGCCCGCGCGTCGAGCGGCGCCCCGCAGAGCTCGCCCGCCCAGAGCCCGTCAGGCCAGGTCACGGCGCCTTCGGCGGCGCGGCAGGCCCCGCCGCCCAAGGTGCCGCCGGGCACGACCGTGTCATGGCTGGTGTACGACCGGGTGAAGGGCAGGTTCGTGGCGACCCGGCACGCGCACCGGGCGTACCGCTCGGCCTCGGTGATCAAAATCCTGATCGCGATCGACTTCCTGGAGTCGAGCGGGACGGTGTCCGCGGCCGACGCCAGGCTGCTGAAGATCATGCTGAGGGAGAGCGACGACGACGCCGCCACGGCGTTCTGGAACCGCGGCGGCAAGGGCGCCATCGTCACCCGCGTGGCCCGCAAGCTCCGGCTGCAGGACACCGCGCCGCCTCCCGCGTCCAAGCCCGGCTTCTGGGGCTACGCCACGCTGAGCGCGCACGACGTCGTGCGCACCTACCGCTACCTGCTCGACACCGCCGCGCCGCGGGTGCGCGAGACGATCCTCGGCCACCTGCGCGAGGCCACGCCGTGCGGCAGCGACGGGTTCGACCAGACCTTCGGCATCCCGGACGGGGTGCCGGGGCGCAAGGCGGTCAAGCAGGGCTGGTCGGGTTTCGGGCTGACGCCGCCGGTCCGGTGCGACGCCAGGACCCAGAGCGCGTCCGTCTCCCTGGTCGCCGCCCGCGCCGCCGACTCGCGGGTGCCCGACTACGGCCGGCCGGTGCTCTACACGACCGGGCTCGTGGGCAAGAACGAGAGGTACGTGATGGCGGTGCTGACCGCGCACCCGGCGGGGACGACGTGGCGGAGTTCGGTGCAGCGCGTCACGAGAATCACCAGGGACCTTCATCGCCACGTCTCGTGAACGCCCTCGGGCGGTCGACCCGATGCGCCGGATGACGGCGGGCCGCGGATCCCGCGCCCGGGGACCGTCAGCCGATGTAGGCGGCGTACACCTTCTTGGGCACCGCCATCCGCCACGCCTCGATCACCAGCTCGCGCATCTCGCCGGGATCGAGGGCGGCCATGCGGGCCACCACCCAGTTGAACCGCAGATCGGACTCGCGGGGCAGGAGGAACTTCGCGGGCTCGGCGGCGACCAGCGCGGCCCGCTCCTCCTTGGGGAAGCCGAACCCCATCAGCGTCTCGTCGCGCGAGAACGCGACGTAGACGATGGAGCCCACGCGGAACTTGATCCGATCCCTGATCAGATGCTCCGACGACCGGGGGAGGGTCGTCGCGAGCCGTCGTACGTCCTCGACCGTGACCACCCGGTCAACGCTACCTGTTGCCCTCCGCCGAGGAGATGTCGGCGAGCGCCGAGTTCGGGTCGCGCTCCATCGCGAGGTCGCCGATGCTCAGGATGCCGACGGCGCGGCCGTCCTCCACGACCGGCAGGCGGCGTACGGCGTGCTGGCGCATGAGCTTGACCGCCTGGTCGATGCTGGTGTCGGGGCCGACGACCTCGACGCTGGGCGTGCACGCCTCGCGCACGGGCGTGTCGGGGCCCTTGTCGTCGGCGACGAGCCGGATGGTGATGTCGCGGTCGGTCACGATGCCGGTCATCCGGCCGTCGTCGTTGACGATGATCGCGCCGGTGTCGCGGTCGCGCATGAGCGCGGCGGCGACGCTCACCGGCTGCCCGGCGTCGACGCTGGCGGGGCTCTTGGTCATGACGTCTGCCACGGTTCTGGCCATGGTGGTCGCCTTTCGATGGTTCCCTGGCGGGGGGAACGGCACCTACCGGTATTCCCCGTGCTCACAGGCCTACTGGGGTATTTGTCGGGATTTAGCCTGCGTTATACGACTGCTCGTACGCGGCCAGCACCTGCTTGCGCCGCTTGGCCGGGAGGCGGTCGATGTAGAGGTGGCCGTCGAGGTGGTCGACCTCGTGCTGGAGGCAGCGCGCGAGCATGCCGGTGCCCTCGACCGTGACCGGCCGCCCCTCGGCGTCGAAGCCGTGCGCCGCCGCGCGGTCGGAGCGGGGGAGGGGCGCGTACTGGCCAGGGACCGACAGGCAGCCCTCCTCGCCGGGGTCGAGGCGCCGCGCGCCGAGGCCGGGCAGCTCCAGGGTGGGGTTGACGACGACGCCGCGGTGGCGGACGTCGTCGGCGTCGGGGCAGTCGTAGACGAACACCCGCAGGGCCACGCCGATCTGGTTGGCGGCCAGCCCGACGCCGTCGGCCGCGTACATGCTCGCGAACATGTCGTCGACCAGCGCCCGCAGCTCGTCGTCGAACCGGGTGACCGGCTCGCACGGCGTGTGCAGCACCGGATCGCCGACCCGCACGATCGGCCGGATCTCGCCCACGTGCCACCGCCCTTCCCCGTCGTCGGGGCCAGTGTAGGGGAAATCTTGATATGTCCGAATAGCGAGACATATCCTCTTGAATAATGAGATAGATGTTAACGTGCCGGGTATCCGCAGAGACGAGGGAGCCGCGATGAACGCCGTCTACACCCATGGTCACCATGAGTCCGTGCTGCGCTCCCACCGGTGGCGCACCGCCGCCAACTCGGCCGCCTACCTGCTGCCCGCCCTCGGCCCCGGGACGACCCTGCTCGACGTCGGCAGCGGCCCCGGCACGATCACCGCCGACCTGGCCGGGCGGGTGGCCAAGGTGACGGCGACCGAGGTGACCGAAGAGGCGCTGGAACTGGCCAGGGCGGAGGCGGCGGCCAGGGGCACGGCCAACGTCGACTTCGCCGTCGCCGACGTGCACGCCCTGCCCTTCCCCGACGGGTCGTTCGACGTCGTCCACGCCCACCAGGTGCTCCAGCATGTCGCCGACCCGGTGGCGGCGCTGCGCGAGATGCGGCGGGTGGCCCGGCCCGGCGGCGTCGTGGCCGCCCGCGACAGCGACTACGCGGCCTTCGCCTGGTACCCGCGCGTCCCCGCGCTCGACACCTGGCTGGCGCTCTACCAGAAGGTCGCCCGCGGCAACGGCGGCGAGCCGGACGCCGGCCGGCGGCTGCTGTCCTGGGCCCGCGCCGCCGGCTTCACCGACGTCACCGCCACCTCGTCCACCTGGTGCTTCGCCACCCCCGAAGACCGCGCCTGGTGGGGCGGCATGTGGGCCGACCGGATCCTGGACTCCGCCATGGCCGGGCAGGCGCTGTCCACCGGCGCCGCCACCCGGGAGGACCTGCGGCGGATCTCCGAGGGCTGGCGGGAGTGGGCGGCGGCCGGCGACGGCTGGCTGTCCATCCTGCACGGCGAGATCCTCTGCCGCGCCTGACGGCCGCGCGGCGGCGAGGGGATCAGATCCCGAGCGTGCGCGCCCGCTGCCACTGCGGATCGCGGAAGAGCACCACGTCGGTGCCGTCGATCAGCTCGTCCGGCGCCGACACCATGGTGATCTCGCCCGCCGACTGCAGCTCCAGCAGCAGGTCGCGCACCCGCGGCCCCACCGGCAGCCGGCCCGGCGGCAGACCGAACCCGTCGCGCACCGCGTCGGCGACCTCCGACAGGCGGAACGGCCCGGCGAAGGCGTCCACCACCCCGCGCACCACCGCAGGCGTGATCAGCCGCTCGGCCTCGGCGTGCGCGAGCTGCCAGGTGATCTGCTCGCGCCGCCGTCCGGTGCCGGCGCACGAGGTGCAGGGACGCGTCAGGCCTGGCGCCGGCTCCTCCTCGGCCGAGCCCAGGCAGACCGAGCACTGGTGGTGCTCGGCCGCGTGCACCTCGGCCGCCATCCGGCCGGCCAGGTGGGCGCCGCAGTCGCAGCCGTAGGTCTCGCCGAGGATCGTCCCGCTCTGACGGGTGATCGTATGCTTCGTCATCGCCGCCGACTCTACCGCCGGGCCGTCACCCGCGAGCCGAGGCGAGCCCGTGCAGGCGGCGCAGCGCCTTGCGGGCGGCGGCGGCCACACCCGGGTCCGGGTGGTGATCGATGAACACCCGCAGCACCGGCTCGGTGGCCGGGTGGTCGCAGAGCGCCAGCAGCGTGATCGTGCTCGCCTGCTCGTCCGGCTCCATCCCGGCGGCCACCGACTCGACCACCTCCGACGCCTCGCCGCCGAACTCCAGCAGCGCCGCCGCCATGTCCACCAGCACCCAGCCGATCTCCTCGGTGGCCGGCTGCCGGTCGTCGCGGCTCAGCCTGGCGGCGATCACCGCGCCGACCTTGGGCACGATCACCAGGTCGTCCAGCGCGCGGCGGCCCTCGTCGCCCAGCTGGAAGCCGAGCAGCTCGATGCCGACCGCCCGGCTGAGCGGGCTCACCTCCGTGAGCGCGGCGGCCATCTCCTTGGCGGCCCCGGCCGGGTCGCGGCGGGCCAGCCACCCGGCCAGCTCCTCGTCGCGCTCCGCCTCCGGGTACGAGCGCAGGCCGCGCAGCAGCCCGGCGGCGTCCCGTTCCGCCAGCGAGCCCATGATCGGCACCTCCTGACCGGTGAGCTCCTCGATGAGGCGCCGGGCCATCCACAGCCCGACCGGGGTCGCCTCGTACGGGTTCGCGCCCCGTACCAGGCCGAAGGCCACCAGCTCGGCGGGAGGATCGCCGGCGGCGGGCTCGCGCGCCACGAACAGGCGCACCACTTCCAGGAGCAGGGCCTCGTCGAGCCGGTCGCGGCACACCTCCCCCCACGCCTCCAGCTCGTCCTCCTGGCCGTCGAGGAACTCCGCCGCCAGCGGCGCCGACCGCACGGCGGCGACCAGCTCCTCCCGCGGCGGCAGGCGGACAGGTTGCTGGAGCGGGAACACGTCTTCGTAGGCGGGCATCTCCCTATCCTGTCGGACCTTCCTGGCAAGTGCGATAGTGTCCCCCCGTACCCCGATAGACCGGACGAAAGGAGGCGCTGAGATGTCCCGCTCTTCCCGGACGCTCACCGCGTCCGCTCCCGCTCTTCGGAGGAACCGTGCTTTTCCGTCCCACGGCCGCGTCTGATCTCGGCCGCCTGCTCGACTGCGCCGTCGACGAGCCCGTCAGCTGGGCCCACCCCGAACGGCTGCGCTCCTTCCTCGCCGACGGCCACTACCGCCACGACCGGATCTGGGTGGCGGAGCAGGACGGCGAGATCCTGGCCCGCGCCGTCTGGTGGGGCTTCCCCGGCTCCGGGCCGCTCGCGCTCGACTGCCTGTATACGCACCCGTCGGTCCCCGACCGCGTCGCGCTGGCGGCCGAACTTCTGCGCCACGCCCACGACGCGTTCGGCGACCGGCCCGCCTACCACGTGTTCGTGCCGGTCGGCTGGCGCGCCGACCCCGCCGTCACCGCCGCCGTCGGCTGGCGGTGGGAGGCGGGCCGCCGCGCGGGCCTGACCGAGGAACTGGAACGGCTCCGGTACGCCTGGACCCCGGACCGGCCGATGCCGGAGGCGTCCGGCAGGCTGACCTTCCACGAGGAACCCGACGACGAGGCGTTCGTCGCCGCCTTCGCGGCCGTGTCGGCCGGCAGCCTCGACCACCACACCCGGCAGGCCCTGCTCGTCAAGGACGCCGAGACCCAGGCCAGGGAGGACCTGGCCGACTACCTGGCGATGCCGGGAGACCGGTCGTGGTGGCGGCTGGCCCGCACCCGCTCCGGCGAACCGGCCGGGTTCGCGCTGCCGTCCGCCAACCAGTCCGGCCCGGTCGTCGGCTACCTGGGCGTGCTGCCCGAGCACCGCGGCCGCGGCTACGTCGACGACCTGCTCGCCGAGATCACCCGCAGTCACGCCGGGCGCGGCGCGGACCGGGTCGTCGCCGACACCGACACGGGCAACGCGCCGATGGCGCGGGCGTTCGAGCGGGCCGGGTACGAGCTGTTCGCCGTGAGGCTCGTGCTCTCGGCGAATCCCGTGAACGCGTGATGCGCGCGGGCCGCCCGCTCCGGCACGGTCGAGCCAGGTGGCACATCGATGACCTCGACCCGGACGCGTACCTCGACCGGATCGGCCACGGCGGCCCGCGCACCCCGTCCGCCGCGCGCACGTCACCGCCATCCCGTTCGAGAACCTGGACGTGGTGCTCGGCAGAGGCATCCCGCTCGGCCCGAAGTCCCCGCAGGACAAGATGGTGACCGGGGGCCGCGGCGGCTACTGCCACGAGCAGAACCTGCCGTTCGCGGCCGCCCTGGAACGCCTCGGCTTCCCGGTGACCCGGCTGCTGGCCCGCATCCGGCTCGGCGGCCGATCCCTGGGTCGGTCCCGACCGGCCGGTGTCCCACCAGCCCGTTGATCGCCGCGAGCGACTCCTGCCTGCCGGCGAACGTCATGGCACCGATTCTGCGCTAACCCAGGCGGACCCGGACCACGAGGTCGTGCAGGGCGGCGTGCGCGGCGGCCTGGCCGGGCAGCGCCGTGCCGTCCCCGGCCCGCTCCAGCTCCGCGGTCATCCTCGCCACGTCCGCGGCCGCCGAGGCTATCGCGGGCGCGGCGCCGTGCTCGGCCTCCCGCTTCGCGGCCACGAGCTCGGGCAGGTACGGGGGCCCGTACCCGTACAGCTCCGTCAGATCGGCCCGCAGCTCGCCCGTCCGCATCAGGTGGATCCCGGTGGCCAGCACCCGGAACGTGTACAGCAGCGGCTTCAGCTCGCCCGTCTTCCCGAACAGCCGCCACTGCGTCCGCGCGAACCCCAGGTAGTGGTGGGCGTGATGGCGGGTCAGGCACGCGGGCGCCAGCGCCACCAGCTCCTCGTGCACCGGCGACGACGCCACCACCAGCGGCGACAGGAGCTGCTCCAGCACGTAGCCGTTGCGGCTCAGCAGCAGCCGGCAGAACTTGGCCAGGTCGTGCGTCACCAGGTCCACCTCGACGCCGTCCCGCGTCCACGTCGCGTCGAGCGTCTCCGGCCCGGTGACCAGCCCGACGACCTCCCGGGCCGGCAGCACGTGCACGCCGCGCAGGTCCACGTCCGAGTCCGCCGACGGGAACCCGTACAGATGGGCCCCGCTCACGGTGGCGAACACCAGCGGGTACGGCTGCTCACCCGGGATCTCCGGCAACCAGGCGGGCAGGTTCACAGATTCTCCCTCCGCACGCCGATCAGGAACCCCTCGACCGCCTCCCGGTCCGGCCGCTCCGGCAGCACCGAATCGGCCGCCGCCAGCTCTGCGACCAGCCGCGCGCGCCAGGCGTCCACCTCCGCCCACGGCACCTCGCCCCGCTTGACGGCCAGCAGGCGCTCGCGGTCGTCGCCCACCCGGACGCGCGGCTCGCCGTGCCGGACCAGATGGAGGCCGCTCAGCAGCAGCCTGATCATGTGCATGGCCTGCTTCCACTTCGGTGCCGCCGGGTCCAGCCGGCGGAACTGGGCGTCCGCGTACCCGGCGAACGTCTCCTGGGCGCGGCCGGACAGGAACGCGCCCCGCAGATCGAGCAGCCGCCGCCCGGCAGGCGTGATCACCTCGGCCAGCGGCGACCACAGGCACTCCAGCACCGTCGGGTTCGCCTGCAGCGCCAGCGCGCAGAACCGTTCGACCTCCCACGAGAACTGCTCGGGCAGCGGCCCGTCGCGGTGCGTCGGCGGCTTGTCCAGCCGCCAGAACGCCTCGGTCGGCGCCACGAACACGCCACGCCGGTCGATGTCGGACGCCTCGGTCTCCAGCCCGTACGCGCGCGAACCGGTCACCACGGACAGGATCAGATCATCGTTCACGAGCAACGACCGGATCGACGCCGTACCTTGATCGTGTACCTCCAAGTGTCAGTGAGTTTCTGCCATGAGTACGTCAGTGACGCCGGTCACATCACGTCTCTGGGTCGAGCAGCAGGGTGTCATGGAGATCGATGGGGATGTTCAGGCTGAAGGCGACGTCGGGGGTGAGCGTGATCGCGGCGGGTTGGCCGTTGGCATCGATACGGCAGGTGATGTAGCCGGCGGTGATTGGCCAGTTCAGAATGTGAGCGATCTGGTCCAGTCGCAGCGGCTGGCCGAGAGCCAGGGCGATGCAGAAGCCAGGTTCCGAGCGGCTCGGGCTGGTTCACGTCCATACGAGGGTGCTCAGGTCCAGGGCGTGCGCGTCGCCGACGAGGTTGCGCAGAGCCAGGCGGCGTTGCCTCATCCAGAGAATTCGGCGGTGAGGTCTTGCAGGACGGTCGAGCATCTGGCGTAGCCGATCAGTTCTCCCACCCGCCGACCGTACCGTTCAGCCCCCCGTCACCGGACAGTTTCACGGACTACCTATCTGAGACGACGTCGCCGCAGGTCGCGTCGCCACCGACCGACGACGAGACGTGTCTTGTTGAGCGTTCCCCTAACGGGACACCTTCCTGGCCGACTTGCCTGTGGTCTGGGAACAGGTCAGGGCTTGAGGGGCGATGGTGAGGGTGTCGCGTAGAGAGGTGGTGGGGCCTCCGATCAGCTCGGATAGGACACCGGTGAGGTCGCCGTAGAGGCCTGCGGCGATCTGGGTGTCCGTGTCGAGGAGCATTTGGCCTGTGCTTCTCGCCCTTTCGGTCAGGGTCCGTCGCCCTCGGTCAATGCCCGCAGCACCTTGGCCTGCTCGACGTCGGTGCCGTCGGCCCGCATCCGGGCCGCCTCCTGGGCGGTGAAACCCGCCGCGCGCCAGTCCGCCACCTCGTTGATCGGCACTCCGGCGCGCCAGAACTCGGTCATCAGGGAGATGGCGTCCTGTCCCGAGGCGAGCACCCGTTCGGACTCGCGGGGGGACAGGCCGAGCGCTTCGAAGACCTGTGCCTGTCCCGCCTCGATGCCGCGTTTCGCCCACTCCACCGCGTCGGCGCTCGTCCAGCCTGCCTCCACGTAGGCGCGCGCCCGGCTCGCTGTGACGCCGGCTCGCAGCAGCTGGCGCATGCTGCCGGAGCGTTCCTCATCAGCGAACGCGCCGCCCGGCTTCTCGCCCCGGTGCAGCAGCCGCCACAGCCAGCCCCGCGGGTGCGGGCGTTCCCCGGCGAGGTGCCGGTCGGCCGCCTCCTGAGGGGAGTAGCCCAGTTCGCGCCACTGCACCGCGTCCCGTGGGGTCATACCGGCCCGTAGCCACAGGTCCACGGTGTACGGGGTGGCTCCGGCGGTGCGCCAGGGCCGCGCGTCGGCGGCGGTGTAGACCCCGGCCTTGCGCCACCGCTCCGCGTCGGTGATCGAGAAGCCGTCATCGATCCACTGCCGGGCCTCGGCGATGGTGAAACCGCGTTCCCGCCACTCGTGCAGCGGCTCGGGGCTCGGCTCGTCGGCGTAGCCCGTTGTCATGACTCTCCTTTCGCCGGCACCCGCCGCAGCGGGCCCGCCGGGACCCCGGCCACGGACGCCCACTCGGGCGCGTGCCCGCCGTCGCCGATCAGGCAGACCACCACATGCGCCGCGGGGCGCTGCTCCGGCCACGGCGTCTCGCCGTCGGTCAGCACGATGACCAGGTCGGGCCGGGGCCGCAGGGCCATCGCCGCGGCGATGCCGGCCCGCATGTCGGTGCCGCCGCCACCGACGAGCTCGATGTCGCCCGCCCGGCGCACCACCTGGACGGGGTGGGGGCGGACGTCGCAGCAGAACGCCCGCAGCCGCCGGTTCGGCCCGGCCACTCCCTCGATGATCCCGGTCACCTCGGCGAGCAGCCGGTTCAGCACGTCGTTGGTGACGCTGCCGGAGGTGTCGATCACCAGTACGGTGTCCGGGACCGCGCGCACCATCGACGGCGGCACGATGTCGGTGTAGGCGCCGACGCGGCGCGACGGGCGGCGATAGCTGAAGTCGACCTGCCCGGCCACCGTGCTCACCCCGCGCCGGATCATCGCGCCCAGGCGGGCCCGCCAGTTCACCGAGGGACGCAGGCACTCCTCGGCCCAGCGGCGCCACCCCGACGGCACCTCGCTGCGCGCGCTGATCCTGTCCTGGATGCCGGCCGCGATGGAGCGTTCGAGCAGTTCTCGGTCGAGCTGGGTGAGCCCGTCGCCGGAGCCGCTGTCCTCGTAGGTGCGCTCCTGCCCGTCCACGGCGCTGCCGCAGTCGATCGCCTCGGCCAGTGCCCGCCCGCCGCGGCCCATGGCCTGGGCCAGCACCTCGAGCATCGGCACGTACTCCTCGGCGGTGCGGTTGGCCGGAAGGCCCAGCTCGGCGGGCGACACCACGCCCGCCGGGCCGCGCAGGTCCTCGGACTCCAGGTCGTCGTTGATCTCGGCGTCGGCGGCCTGGTTCCAGCGGTGGGCCTCCTCGTCGCGGACCGCGCCCGCGGCGTGGCTCACCTCCTGGCCTGGCTCCGGCCGCACCGGCGAGCGGGCCGCGTGGCCACGTACCAGATGACCCACCTGGTGCAGCATCCACCAGCCGACCTCCTCGACCGGAGTGGCCAGCGCGGTGCCCGGTTCCACATACAGGTTCCACCGGCTGTCGGCGGGAAAGGCGCGGAACTCCTGGTCGGCGACGGGCTCGCCGGTATCCTCGTCCAGGGCCGGTTCCAGGATGACCGGTTTGAGGGCGAAGACGGCCGAGGCGAGGTACGGCGCCTGGTGCGCCGCCCACAGCCGCGCGGCGGCGATCCTGGCGCGCACCGCCTCTTCGAGAACGGGAGCGCGAGGGCGGCCGGCGGTCATCGCATGAGCCCCGCCGCGCGCAGCACCGGCGCGAGTTCGAGCATCGTCCTGGGCAGCATCGCGCCCTCGGGCCGGGAGCGGGCCAGCGACCGGGCCGCAGTCGCCGCCACATCCGGTGCCGTGCGAGCTACCCGGGCAACCACCGCCCACGCCCGCTCCCACGTGTCGGCCGTGGCGTCCGAGTGCACGTACGCCACCACCGCGCCGAGCAGGGCATGCAGCCGGTCGAGGCGTTCGGGCAGGCGGGCCTGGGGGTCGTTCAGCAGGGTCTTCGGGTCGGGCAGGTCAAGGTTGCGGCGCCAGGAAAGCAGCTCGAACCCGGCCGCCTCACCGACCGCGCCGAGCACCAACTCGGCCAGGACCGGCTCGCCGGAGCCCATGTGGTCGCATGCGGCGACCGCCCGTGCGGCCATCTCCCAGCTACGCGGGCTGGGCCAGCCGCGGCCCGCCCGGTCGGGACCGTCGGGCACCGCCAGCACGAGTTCCGGCCGCACCCGCAGGAACGCCCCGACCAGCGCCCGCGCGCCAGCCACCTCGGCGGGCCCGGCGGTGTCCTTCACGTCGAACTCCGGCACGGGGAACCCGCCGGCGAAACCCTCGGCGATGTCCTCGGCCGACACCGTCCAGTTCAGGTGGATGAGCCGGTTGGCCAGCGGCGCGGACAGGTCCCAGCCGTCGGCGGCCTGTTCAGGCGGGTTGGCCGCGGCCACGATCCGCACCTCGTCCGGCAGCACCAGGTCACCGACCATGCGCTCCAGCACCACCCGCAGCATGGCGGCCTGCACGGCCGGCGGCGCGGTGGTCAGCTCGTCGAGGAACAGCAGGCCGGCGCCCTCGGCGGAGAGCCGCTCGGCCCATCGCGGCGGCGCGAACCAGGTGCTGCCCTCACGCAGCACCGGCAGCCCGGAGAAGTCGCTGGGCTCGCGGATCGAGCCGACCACCACCTCGACCGGCAGGCCGACGGCCGCGCCCAGCGCGGTCACCGCGGACGTCTTACCGGTACCCGGCGCACCCCAAAGGATGACCGGCAGATTGGCTGTCACCGCGACCGCGAGAGCCTCTCTTGTCACTAATGGCGCCGCCATCATCGTCCTCCTCGCCGGCCGCGCGGACCGTTTCCGGGCAGCACGTATCGGAACGTCGAGCCGTGCTCGCTGACGCTCGGTGTGGTGTCTGTCTGCTATTCCTGGGCGCGGAACAGGCCCCGGCCGCCGTACTTCTTGTGCACCGCCTGCTTGCTGATGCCCAAAGCGGCGGCGATCTCTGTCCAGCTGTTGCCCTGAGTCCGCGCCCGGCGGACCGCCACCGCCTCCAAACGCGCCATCTCACGGCGGAGCTCGGCGATGACCGCGAGCAAGCTGATCGGGTCGTCGGTGTTCACCGCTTGGGCGAGCACTGCGATGCGGTCGGCCTCCATGCCGTCATCCTAGGTTGACGATTGGTGGTGCGTCAACCAAAGGTGACGACGCGCAGACGCCAGGTCCGGGCCCGGTCCGGCACCTGATCAACCTGGGGTGCCGACGCGTCCGCAACGACCAGTCCCAAGCGGGCGCGAGCCCCCACCAGGGGGGACACCAGGGCCACGGTGTACGCCGACCACTGGGGGCTCCCGTGTGCTGCTGACACTCTCGTGGCCGAGTCACTGGACCTTCGATGGCAGAACCCACTGGCACTCTCGTGGCACTTGGCACGGAGCCCGAATCCCCCAATTTAGGGCTTTGTTGCCCGACCCGGGTTGATGATCGTCGAATGCTGACACAGTCTTGAGTCGTGGAGAGTGCTCCGGGAATGCGTAGCTACGAGTCCGTCTACCGGCAGAGCATGGAGGCGCCGGAGGAGTTCTGGCGCGAGGCGGCGCGGGGGATCGACTGGGACGTCGCGCCCGAGCGGATCCGCGACGACGGGCGGTGGTTCCCCGGCGCGCGGCTCAACACCTGCCACAACGCCGTCGACCGGCACGTCGCGGCGGGCCGCGGCGACCAGGACGCGCTGATCTACGACAGCCCCGTCACGGGGACCGCCCGCCGCTACACCTACCGCGAGCTGCTCGACCAGGTCGCGCGCACCGCCGGGATGCTGCGCGGCCTCGGCGTCGGAGCCGGCGACACCGTGGTGATCTACATGCCGATGGTGCCCGAGGCCGTGGTCGCGATGCTCGCCTGCGCCCGGCTGGGGGCCGTGCACTCGGTGGTCTTCGGCGGGTTCGCGGCCGGCGAGCTGGCCGTCCGCATCGACCACGCCCGGCCCAAGGTGGTGCTGTCGGCGTCCTGCGGGATCGAGCCGGCCCGCCTGATCGCGTACAAGCCGCTGCTCGACGCCGCGCTGGAGCAGGCCTCGCACCGGCCCGCCCACTGCGTGGTCCTGCAGCGCGAGCAGTGCCGCGCCGACCTCACGGAGGGCCGCGACCTCGACTGGGCGGACGCCGTGCGCGACGCCGAGCCCGCCGGGTGCGTGAGCGTGGCGGCCACCGACCCGCTCTACGTCCTCTACACCTCCGGAACCACCGGCACCCCCAAGGGCGTGGTGCGCGACAACGGCGGCCACGCGGTCGCCCTGCACTGGAGCATGGCCGGCGTGTACGGGGCCGCGCCCGGCGAGGTCTTCTGGGCCGCCTCCGACGTCGGCTGGGTCGTCGGCCACTCCTACATCGTCTACGGCCCGCTGCTCGCCGGCTGCACGACCGTCCTGTACGAGGGCAAGCCCGTCGGCACTCCCGACCCGGGCGCGTTCTGGCGGGTGGTGTCGACGTACGGGGTGCGGACGCTGTTCACGGCGCCCACCGCGTTCCGTGCCATCAAAAAGGAGGACCCATCCGGCAGTTTCGTCAAAAAGCATGAGTTGTCGGGACTTCGCTACCTCTTCCTCGCCGGCGAGCGCCTCGACCCCGACACCTACCACTGGGCCTCCGACCTGCTCGGCATCCCGGTCATCGACCACTGGTGGCAGACCGAGACCGGCTGGCCGATCGCCGCGAACTGCGTCGGCATCGGGCGGCTGCCGCTCAAACCGGGCTCGCCCACCAAGCCCGTCCCCGG
The DNA here is from genome assembly GCF_050936535.1 of Nonomuraea sp. CA-218870. NCBI lineage: Bacteria > Bacillati > Actinomycetota > Actinomycetes > Streptosporangiales > Streptosporangiaceae > Nonomuraea > Nonomuraea sp. CA-218870. Next base: position 4,021,516 of record NZ_JBNJMN010000001.1, read on the forward strand.
CTGGGACGTGCGCATCCTCGACGGAGAGGGGAACGAGTGCCCGCCCGGCGTCGAGGGCGCCGTCACGGTCCGGCTGCCGCTGCCCCCGGGCTCGCTGCCGACGCTCTACCGCGACGACGAGCGCTTCACCGAGTCCTACCTGTCGCGCTACCCCGGCCACTACCTGACCGGCGACGGCGGGTACGTGGACGACGACGGCTACCTGTTCGTCATGGGCCGCGTCGACGACGTGATCAACGTGGCCGGCCACCGGCTGTCGACCGGGGCCATCGAGGAGGTCGTCTCGGCCCACCCGGACGTGGCCGAGTGCGCGGTGATCGGCATGGCCGACGAGCTCAAGGGGCAGCTCCCCGTCGGGTTCGTGGTGCTCAAGGCGGGCTCGCGGCGCGACCCCGCCGACATCCAGCGCGAGCTGGTCGCCCTGGTCCGCGAACGGATCGGCCCCGTCGCGGCGTTCCGCAGGGCCGTCGTCGTGACCCGGCTGCCCAAGACCAGGTCCGGCAAGATCCTGCGCCGCACCATGCGCGACATCGCCGCGGGGTCCGCCTACGCCGTGCCGTCCACGATCGAGGATCCCGCCGCGCTCACGGAGATCGCCGAGGCGGTCGAGGACTGAGCCGCCACCCCGAGGACCGTCCCAAGGCGTCCGGACGGCGTCATGATGGGACTCCTCACGCTCTTCGGAGACGCCGATGACGGACATCCTGAGCTACGCGGGCGCGCTGGACATCCTCGGCTGCGAACGGATCGGGCTGGCCAGGGCCGTCGAGCAGGCCGCGGCCGTGTCGCCGATCGGCCGGGGCCGCGTTGTACCCGCCATGGGCCTGGCCGAGCTGCGGAGTGAGATCGTCCGCTACACCGCGGAGGCGGTGCGCGGAGGCGCCGCCGGGCGCGGCGGCGACACCCGCTTCCTGCGGACCCGCCGGCTGGCCGCCGCGCACGCCGTGATCGTCGTCTCGGCGTACTTCGAGGCCATGAGCGAGGCGGCCCGGCTGCCGGTCACCCTGGAACGGCTGGAGCACTCCCGGCACCCCGAAGCCGCCGAGCGGTACGCCGCCCTCGTCAGGGTCCTGCTCGCCACCCGGCTGCCGGCGCCCGAGCCGCATCGCCCGTACGAGGAGACCCGGGAGGCCGTGCGGCGGGCCCACCGGCGGATGTCCGAGGCGCTCGTCGCCTACGCGCGCGGCCTGCCGGTGTGGGGCGAACTGCAGGCGGGCGACCGCGCCCGGCTGCCGGCGCTGCTCGCCGACGGCCCCGAGGCGCACGCGCTGCGCGTCTACGACCAGGACTACCGGCTGCTCGCGCTGGACTGCCCCGAGTTCGCCAGGTGGAGCCTGGGCGCCGAACGGCAGCCGCCGGGCGCGGGGCTGTCGCGGGTGGCGCGGCTGCTGGCCGAGCTGGCCCCGCCGCGCACCGGCGACCGGCCCGTCACCCACCTGGTACGGCTCGCCGCCGGCGCGCTCGGCCAGCCGCTCATGGCCGGACAGGAGCCACCCGAGGGCGTGACGCTGCCGCTGCTCGGCGAGGGCTACATCACCCCGCGCTGCCGGGTCGCCGAGCCCACAGCCGGGCCCACAGCCGTGCCCACAGCCGTGCCCACCGCCGAATCCACCGCCGTGCCCAACGCCGTGCCCACAGCCGGGTCCGCTGCCCAGGCCGCCGCCGAGCCGGCCCGTCCCGCCGCCAAGAGCTGGTGGGCGGGGCAGCGGACGCTGCCCGACACCGAGGCGTTCCTGGTCGGCCACCTCACCTCGCTCGGCGCCACGCAGGCCCCGCTGGTCGTGCTGGGCGAGCCGGGGGCGGGCAAGTCCACGCTCGTGGAGGTCCTGGCCGCCCGGCTGGCCGGCTCGGAGTTCCTGCCGGTCCGGGTGGAGCTGGGCGACGTCGTGGCCGAGTCCACCGTCCTGTCCCAGATCGACCAGGGCCTGCGCACCGTCCTGGACGCGGACGTGCGCTTCGAGGACCTGGTGGAGGCCGGGCAGGGGGCGCTGCCGGTGGTGCTGTTCGACGGCTTCGACGAGCTGGTCCAGGGCGCGGACCGCCACGACTACCTGGAGCTGATCCAGGAGTTCCAGGCCAGGCAGTACCGCGTCGGCCGCCCCGTCGCCGTCGTCGTCACCGGGCGCACCGTCGTCGCCGACCAGGTGCGTTTCCCCGAAGGCGTGGTCGTGCTGCAGCTGTGCCCGTTCGAGGAGGACCAGGTGCGGCGCTGGCTCGGCGTCTGGGACCAGACGAACCGGGCGGTGCTCGCCCGCCGCGACCGCGCCCCGCTGTCCGCCGGCGACGCGCTGGCCCACCCCGAGCTCGCCACCCAGCCGCTGCTCCTGCTGCTGCTCGCCCTCCACCACGCGGGCGGCGGCGTGGTGCAGGGCGCCGGCCGCGCCCAGCTGTACGAGGCGCTCGTCCGCGACGTCGCCCGCCGTGAGATCGCCAGGGACGCCTCCGCCGTCGGGCTGCCGCCGCCCCGGCTGCGCGCCCTGGTGGACCGGGAGCTGGTGCGGCTGGGGGCGGTCGCGCTGTCGATGTTCGCCCGCGGCCGTCCCGCCGCCGCGACGGCCACGCTCGACGCCGACCTCGCGGCGCTGTGCGGGCCGGGCAGCCGGGCGGACCGGGTCACCAGACGGCTGTTCTTCGTCCACCGTACGATCGCGGACGGCTCAGGGGGTGCCTCTTCGGCGGACGGCGGCGAGCGGGTGCGCGGCCACGCGTTCGCGCACGCCACCTTCGGCGAGTTCCTCGTCGCGTGGCTGGCCGTGTTCGCGGTCCGTGAGCTGGTCAGGCGGCACGACCTGACCGGGGGCGAGCTGGCCGCCGCGCCCGCCCAGGACCTGGACGACGACCTGCTGTACGCGGTCGCCTCGTTCTCCTGCCTGGCCGAGCGCGGGCCGATCGTCGGCTTCGCCGTCGAGCTGCTCGCCGAGCTGCCCGCCCAGGAGCGCGAGCGGGCCGTCGAACTGCTCGGCGCGCTGCTGCGGGAGTCGCTGTACGAGCGGCGGCGGCGGTCCTTCACCGGGTTCGAGCCGGTGCGGCGGCCGGTGACGCGGCGGCTGGCCGCCTACTCCGCCAACCTCACCCTGCTGGCGGTGGCCGCCTCCGGCGCGCCCGTGCGGGTGTCGGAGCTGTTCGGCGACCCCGACCCGCTGGCGCGGTGGACCTCCCACGCCCACCTGTGGCGCAGCCAGCTCGGCGACGGCGGCTGGACCGGGCTGCTGGCCGCCCTGCCCGCCCGGCGGGTGACGGAGAACGGCGAGCGCGACATCCTGCTCGGCGGGCCCGCCGAACCGCCCGGCGGTGACGGGCTCGACTGGTGGTTCGGCCACCGGACCGGCCACTGGTTCGGCCACCGGTTCGACCACCGGCTGGATCCCGACCAGGGTTCCTCCCAGGGGCTCGACCAGCAGCACGGGCAGCGGCACGGGCAGCGGCACGGGCAGCGCGCCGCCGTGCTGCGCCACCGCGTCCGGGCCTTCGCCGAGCGGCCGTACCTGCTCAGCCCCGACACCGACCTGCTCGCCGACCTGTTGGGGGAGAGCCTCTCAGGGGAGAGCGCCGACATCGCGCTCGTGCTGCGGCCGGGCCGGGTGGCGAGCCTGCCCCGGCTGCTGGCCGAGCTGCTCGCCGGCGAGCCGCCGGACCCCGATGACCGGATCGTCCGCTACCTCGACGCGATCAGCGCCGTCACCGCCCCCGGCGCGCCGCGCGACACCCGCCCGCTGGCGCTCATCGCGCACGCGGTCACGGCCGACGGCGCCGCGCTGTCCTTCGCCGGCCGCGGCCGCATCCTCAGCGAGCTCCTGCACGCCGGCGCCGACCACGCGCTGCTGCGGGCGCTCGTCGAATCCATGATCACCGAACGGTTCGAGAGCTGGGAGAGCCTCGTCCAGGCGGGCATCCCCGAGGACGTGCTCCGCAAGATCCACAGCCCTTAGCCGGCGTCGTCGACCGGCAGCTCGACCGTGATGGTCAGGCCGCCCTCCTCTCGCGGCCGGGCGGTCACCACGCCGCCGTGCGCCTCGGCGATGACCCGGACGATCGACAGGCCCAGCCCGCTGCCGCGGTCGGAGCGCAGCCGGTCGCCGTGCAGCCGCCGGAACGGCTCGAAGATCGTTTCGATCTCGTACGGAGGGACCTGCAACCCGGTGTTGGCCACCACCAGCTCCACCCGGTCGGCCCGCTGCCGGGTCGTCACCCAGACCTCGCCCTTGGCGTGGTTGTGCCGGACGGCGTTCTCCACCAGGTTCTGCACCAGCCGCTCCACCAGCACCGCCTCGCCGGCCGTCGGCGCGGTGTCCAGCAGCCGGTGCAGGGTCACCTCGCGTTCGGCCGCCTCCTCCGCCGCCTGGTCCAGCACGTGCTCGGCCACGTCCGACAGGTCGAACGGGCGGCGGTCCAGCACGGCCTGCTCGCCCTCGGCCAGCGCCAGCAGGCCGTCGATGAGCCGCTCGTGCCGGGAGTTCACCAGCAGCAGCGACTCGCCGAGCCGCTTGACGTCGTCGGTCGCGTCGGGCCGCCGCACCGCCACGTCCACCAGCGTCCGGTTGATGGTCAGCGGCGTGCGCAGCTCGTGCGAGGCGTTGGCGACGAAGCGGCGCTGGCCGTCGAAGGACCGGGCGAGCCGGCCGAGCATGATGTCGAAGGTCTCGGTCAGCTCCTTCAGCTCGTCGCGCGGGCCCTCGTAGCCGATCCGCTCGGTGAGGTCGTGGCTCTGCGCCACCCGGCGCGCGGTCGCGGTCACGTCGGCCAACGGCCTCAGCGTCCAGCCGGCCGCCCGCCAGCCCGCCGCGAAGGCCAGCCCGGCGCCGGCCAGGACCGCGAGCGCGCCGATGTCGCGCACGTTGGCGAGCGTGTCACGCTGGTAGATCCGGCGCACCCGGGCCACCCGGTCCTGGGCGACGGCGTAGCCGCGGGTGTGCCGCGGATAGTAGCCCGACGGCAGATCCATGTACGCCGGCTTCAGCAGCCCGGCGCGCGGCTCCAGGCTCTGCCGGACGACCAGCAGCAGTCCTGCCAGCAGCAGCGCCCCGACCAGGGCGAACACCAGCGCGCAGGCCAGCGCGAACCGGAGCCGGATGCTCATGGGACGCGGTAGCCGGCACCGGGCACGGTCTCGATCACCTGCGGCGCGCCGAGCTTCTTGCGCAGCTTCGTCATCGTGGTCCGCACGGTGTTCGTGAACGGGTCGATGTGCTCGTCCCACACCTTCTCCAGCAGGTCCTCCGCCGACACGACCGCGCCCTGGGCGCGCAGCAGCTCCGCCAGCACCCCGAACTCCTTGCGGGCCAGCGGCACGTACCGTCCGTCCCTGAACACCTGCCGGTGCGCCCAGTCGAGCCGCACCCCGGCCCGCTCCAGCATCGGCGGATCGGCCTTCCTGGCGCGCCGGCCCAGCGCGTGCACCCGCGCCACCAGCTCCTCGAACGCGAACGGCTTGGGCAGGTAGTCGTCCGCGCCGAGTGACAGCCCCGCGACCCTGGCCCGTACGTCGCCCGCCGCGGTCAGCATGAGCACGCGCACCAGCCAGCCGCGCTCGACCACGGCCGCGCACACCTGGTCGCCGGGCGTGCCGGGCAGGTCCCTGTCGAGGATGAGCACGTCGTAGTCGTGCACACCCAGCCGTTCCAGCGCCCCGTCGCCGTCGTAGGCCACGTCCACGGCGAGCGCCTCGTCCCGCAGGCCCTCGGCGATCGAGTCGGCGAGCATACGCTCGTCCTCGGCGATCAACACCCGCACTCTTGCCCCCAAAAGTCGAAATGCCGAACAGTGTGACTGTAGAGGCATAACGCTGGCATAACCGGATCAAGTGACGCCATGGTTATCCGCCGGCCGCTCAACTTCGGCTCCTACGGCCGGGACCCGCCCGGCCCGTCCGAGGGGGCCACGCCATGGCGTCCGTCCTCGCTTCGCGGCCACCGTCCGGCCACCGCCTGTTCACGGCCGTGCTCGTGCTCGCCGCCGCGCTGCGCGTGCTGGTCATACTCGGGTACGACACCGCGATGGTGTACTGGTACGACTCGTTCACCTACCTCGACACCGCCGTGCGCCTGCGGCCGAACGGGGCCTTCCACCCCGCCGGCTACTCCGCCTTCCTGTGGCTGCTGCGGCCCTTCCACAGCGTGGAGCTGGTCGCGGGGGTGCAGCACGCGATGGGGCTGGGCGTGGCCGTCATGATGTACGCCCTGTTGCGCTCGCGCGGGCTGCCCGGCTGGGGCGCCACGCTCGCCGCCCTCCCGGTGCTCTTCGACCCGTCGTTCGTCCGGCTGGAGCACGCGATCCTGTCCGACCTGCAAGTGATCTTCCTGGTGACGGCCGCGCTGCTCGTGCTGGCCCGCCGCGAGGAGGTCAGCACGCGGGCGGCGGCCGCGGCCGGCCTGCTGCTCGCCCTGGCCGGGCTCACCCGCACGGCCGCGGTGCCGCTGATCGGCATCGCCACGCTCTGGCTCCTGCTCCGGCGGGTCGGGTGGCGGCGGGCGGCGGTCCTGGCGGCGGTCCTGGCGGTGGCCGGCGCGCTGCCCCTGCTCGCCTACGCCGGCTGGTACGAACGCCACCACGGCCGGTTCGCCCTCAGCGGTTCCGACGGAGTGGCGCTGTGGGCGCGCACGATGACGTTCGCCGACTGCTCGATCATCCGGCCGCCGCCCGAGGAGGCGAAGCTCTGCCCGAACGGCACCGTCGTGGACGCCGCCTCCGAGTACGTGTGGGCCCCCGGCGCCTCGCTCAACCTGCTGCCCGGCGACCGCTTCGCGCACAACGACCTGGCCAGGTCCTTCGCCCTGCGCGCCATCGCCGCCCAGCCGCTCGACTACCTGCGGGAGGTGGCCGCGAACACCGCGCTCGCCTTCACCTGGGAGCCGGTGCCGCACCCCGACCGGATGACGCCGACCTCCAGGTTCCCGTACGGGGTCTGGACCGTGCCCGGCAACGAGCTGGTGCGGCGGGTGCGCGCCACGTACGACCCGGACATCCGGGGCATGCGCTCGGTGGAGCCGTGGGGCTCGGCGCTGGCCGCCTACCCGTACCCGTGGTTCCTGCACGGGACGCTCTTCGGCGTGCTGCTGCTGGCCGGGGCCGCCGGCTCCGCCGGGCGCCGGCGGCCGGCCGCGCTGCCGTGGACGTTCGCCGTCTTCCTCCTGGTCGCGCCGGTCGCCGCGCTCGACTTCGACCACCGCTACGTGCTGCCCGCGATCCCGCCGGCCTGCGTCGCCGCCGCGCTCGCCGTACACGGGATACCGCGGGCGCGGTATCGCCCGGCCGCCGTGGAGCGCACTACCGTACGGGTGTGAGGACGCTCGCCCTGGTCTGCGGCATGGCGGTGGTCGTCCTGTACTCGACCGTCATGGCCTACGACAACCAGCCCGGGGCCACGCCCCTCGGCCCGCCCGGTTACGCCCTGCTCTGCGCGGCCGTGCTCGCGCCGGCCTGGCTGCCCCGCAGGCCGGAGGCCGCGCTGGCGGCCCGCCCGAGGCCCGCGACGCCCTCGCCGTGATCCGCGACAGCAGCCGTCAGGCGCTGGCCGAGATGAAGGGCGTGCTCGGCGTGTTGCGGCCCCGGCCTGCGGCACCCCCCGCCCGGCGTCGCCCAGCTCTCCGCCCTGGCCAGGGGTGCGCCGGCTCCGCGCCGAACTGCCCGAGCCCGTGCTGGTGGCCGGGGCCACGGCCGCCGCCGTCGACTTCGCCCGGCACGCCGCCGACCGGTTGCCATGGATGGCGGGCGCGGTCTTCCAGTGGGACGTGCTCGGGCTCGGCACCGGAGGGCCGATCGACGCCTGGGTGCCGATGATGCTGTTCGTGATCACGTTCGGGCTGTCCATGGACTACGAGGTGTTCCTCATGTCCCGCATCCGCGAGGAGTACCGCGACGGCCTGGACAGCGGCGCCGCGGTCGCCGCCGGGCTCGCCAGGACCGCACGGGTGATCATCGCGGCGGCGGCGATCATGTTCTGCGTGTTCGCCGCCTTCGGCGCGTTCGACGACCGGGCGCTGCGCGTCATGGGGGTCGGGCTGGCCGCCGGAGTGCTGGTCGACGCCACGATCGTGCGGCTGGTCCTGGTGCCCGCCGCGATGGAGGTGCTCGGCGAGCGCGCCTGGTGGTTCCCCGGCCTGTCCTTCGCGAGGCTGACACCCGGGCGGGATGTTTCGTAGTATCCGGAAAAGCGGAGCTTGGGGGCGCCAAGGTGCCAGGGCAGAGCGTGGGAGTGGTCGTCGATCCGGCGGTGCCGCCGGGGACAGCCGGACTCCTGCGCGCCAACGCCCCGCTGCTGGGCCGGATGCGCGCGGGGTGGGTGCCGCCGGCCGGGGCCGAGCCCCAGCGGCGCAACCCCTCCAGCGTGGTCCTGCTGGCCGCCACCCCGCTGGTGATCGCGCTCATGGCGGTGCTGCTGGAGTCGCCGGCCGCGCCGCTTGGGTTCCTGCTGCTCGGCGGGTTCGTCTTCCTCGTCCTCGTCAAGATCGCCGGCATCAGCGAGGTGACCGAGGAGCACCGGCCCCATGAGCGGGCGCTGTACGACAAGGCGCGCCGGCACGAAGGCCGCTACCTGATCCCGCAGGACTTCGACGAGGAGGCGGCGGCCGTGCTGCGCCGGGCCCAGCAGGCCATCGCCACCGTGCTGCGCTCCCACGTCCACGCCGAAGGGCTGCTCGACGCCGCGCGCAACGCGATCCTGCTGCCGGAGCAGGAATGGGAGATCGCCCGCCTGCTCGCCAAGCTGTCGGCGCTGCGGAGCGAGCACCGCGAGATGCTCGCCCGCGGCCTCACCCCCGAGGCGGCGGCCGTGGTGAGGCCCCTGCAGAGCGCGCTCGACGGCAGCGCGGCGGCCGTGGCGGAGCGCGTCGAGGCGCTGGAACGTTACGCCGCCCACGTCGCCGAGGCCGAACGCGCCTACCAGGCCCGCGAACAGATCGCGGAACTGCGCGCCAGGCTGCCCCGCTACGAGGAACTGCTGGCCGAGGCCGGCGCGGGCACGATGGCCGTGGCCGAGATCGAGCGTCTGGCCGAGGACGCCGACACCGTGGAACGCGCCCTGCGGCGCAATGTCACCTCCGCGCATGAGGCTTTTCGCTATTTGGAAGGCTGACGTTCGGACAGACCGCCACATAGGATCCTTGATGTGCCGGGTCGTCATGCGAAGGTCGTCGTGGAGCCGACGGTGCCTGCCGAGACGGCCGACCTGTTCCGTGATCACCGCAAGCTGCTGCTGCGCATCCGCGCCGGGTGGACGCCCCCGGGCAAACGGCGTCCGCCGGCACTCGGGCTCGTCGCCCGGATCACCACCACCCTCGTCGCGCTGCTGGCCGTCGGCGCCGGGCTGGACTTCTTCATGGCCGGCCGCTACACCCCGTTCGTCGTCGTGATGACCCTGGCCGCGCTGCTCATCGTGGGCGTGCTCGCCAAGCCCCGCCCGGACGCCGACGCCGAGCGGCGGCAGGCGGTCGAGCGGCAGGTCTACGACAGCGCCCGCAAGTTCGCCGGCCGCTACGTGCTCCGCGAGGACCTCGACGAGGGCGCCCGCAGGCTCATGGCCCGCACCTCGGCCGCGGTCGACTCCGTGATGGAGTCCCACGTCCACGCCGAAGGGCTGCTCGACGGGGTGCGCAACGCGGTGATGCTGCCCGCCCAGGAGTGGGAGATCGCCCGCCTGCTGGCCAAGCTGTCGGAGCTGCGCGCCGGGCACCGGCAGGTCGTCGGCGAGGGCGTCACCCCCGAGGTGGCCGCCGTCGCCGAACCGCTCGCCCAGGCGCTCGACAGCAGCGAACGCGCCGTCGTGGCCCGCATCGAGGCGCTGGAACGTTACGCCGGCCACGTCGCCGACGCCGAGCGGGCCTACCGCGCGCGCGAGCAGATCGCCCGGCTCGGCGCCCAGCTGCCCCGGTACGAGGAACTCCTGGCCGAGTCCGGCGCCGGCGACTCGGCCGTGCCCGAGCTGAAACGTCTCAGCGACGACGCCGACCGGCTCGAACAGGCGCTGCGCGACAGCGTCAGCTCGGCCCACGAGGCGTTCCGTCACTTACGCGGGTGACGGCCTTTCACCCGCCGACCGCCACAGGGAGGGACGCACGCCGTTTGTCGTACAGAGAATCGAGCCCCGAGGGCAGAGTTCGCCTAGGATCCGGGTTTGTGGAAGTCGTGGTGGAGCCGGGGGTGCCGCCGGAGGACGCACAACTGATCAGGGACAGCGGCCGGATCCTGCTCAGGATGCGGCGCGGCTGGATCCCCGAGCCGCCGCGCCACGGCGTGGCCCGGTCCAGGGGCGTGGCCGTCACCGTGACCGCTGTCGCCCTCCTGCTGATCATGCTCGGCCTGATGAGCCGGGGCATCGGCCTGCTGCTGCTCGCCTTCGTCGGCGTGCCGGTGCTCCTCGTCGCGTTCGTCCGCCACGACCTCGCCGACGACGACGAGGAGGCCGTGCTCGACCGCGAGACCTACGAGCACCTGCGCTGGTACGAGGGCCGCTACGTGTTCGCCGAGGACCTCGACGAGTCCGCCAGGAGGCTGCTGGCCCGCGCGCAGCGGGCCATCGCCACCGTCAACCAGTCCGCCGTCAACACCGAAGGGCTGCTCGACGGGGTGCGCAACGCGGTGATGCTGCCCGCCCAGGAGTGGGAGATCGCCCGCCTGCTGGCCAAGCTGTCGGCGCTGCGGGCCAAGCACCGCCAGACCGTCACCGGGGCCGCCGCCCCCGAGGTCGCCGCCGTGGCCGAGCCGCTCGGGCGGGCGCTCGACAGCAGCGAGGAGGCCGTGGTGGCGCGGGTCGAGGCGCTGGAGCGATACGCCGCCAACGTCACCGAGGCCGAGCGGGCCTTCCACGCCCACCAGCAGATCGAGGAGCTGCGCGGCCGGCTCCACCAGTACGAGGAGCTGGTCGCCGAGACCGGGGCCGACGCGTTCGCGGTGCCGGAGATCGCCCGGCTCGCCGAGGACGCCGACCAGCTGGAGCAGGCGCTGCGGCGCAGCCTCAGCTCCGCGCGCGAGGCCTTCGGCCACCTGGAGCTGAGAGAACCGGGGGAGCGCGGCGAGCCGGGGGAGCCGGGGGAGCAGGGGCGGTCGTCCTAGCCGGCGGGCTGGGCGGCCCTGGCGGGCTGGGCGGTCTGCAGCAGCAGGTCGCAGAGCGCGTCGGCGGCGTCCACCCGGCCCAGCTTCTGCGCCGCCTCGCCCATCGCCGCGCGCAGGCCGGGGTCGGCCAGCAGCGGCATCAGCTCGGCCAGCAGCTGGTCGGCCGTCGGGCGCGGCTCCAGCAGCGCCCGCGCCGCGCCCGCCGACACCAGGTAGCCGGCGTTCTTGCGCTGCTCGTCGCCGCCGGTCGGGATCAGCGGGACCAGCAGTGACGGCTTGCCGATCGCGGTCAGCTCCGACACCGTGCCGGCGCCGCTGCGCGAGATCACCACGTCGGCCGCCGCGTACAGGTCGGCCAGCTCGCTCCCCACGTACGGCACCGGGTGGTAGCGGTCGGCCAGCTCCGGCGGCAGCTCCACGGCCCGCATCTGCTCGATCCAGGCGGGGCCGCACTGGTGGACGACCTGGGCGTGCGGCAGCAGCCGGGGCAGGATCTCGGCGATCAGCGTGTTGATCTGCTTGCTGCCCTGGGCACCGCCCGTCACGTAGATCAGCGGCACCTCGAACGTCAGCCCGAACAGGTCGTAGGCCGCGGCCCGCTTGCCCTGCAGCAGCTCGGGCCGGATCGGGTTGCCCGTCACCACGGCCTTCGCCCTGGCCTGGGCGGGCAGGTGTTCGAGCGACGACTCGTGCGACAGCGCGATCCGGGTCGCCAGCCTGGAAAGGATCCGGTTGGCCAGCCCCACCACCGTGGTCTGCTCGTGCATGACCAGCGGCCTGCGGATCAGCTTGGCCGCCACCCCGATCGGCACCGCCACGTAGCCCCCGGTCGACAGCACCACGTCGGGCAGGTAGCGGGCGGCGTGCCCGATCGCCTGGCACACCCCGACGGGGATGCGGAACAGGTCGGCCAGGTTGGTGCCGAGCTCGCGCAGGTTGGGGCGCCGGCGCAGCTTGCCCGTCGTGATCGCCTTGAACGGGATGCCGTGCTCGGCCGTGATCCGCGCCTCCAGGCCGTTGGCCGTGCCCACCCAGAGCACGTCGTGCGGCACCCCTCGGCGCTGGATGGCCGTCAGGGTCGTCAGGGCCGGGTAGGTGTGACCACCGGTGCCGCCGCCGGTGATCAGCAGTCGCAGGGTTGGTGACATGGGCTCAGACTATGGCCGCGCACCGGAAACCCGTGTGCCCGGTCGCCGAGTCGGGGGTGTTGGCGGTGCGCGCGGCCAGCCGGTAGCGGTTGCAGTAGGAGTCGTGGCACATGTACGAGCCGCCCCTGATCACTTTCATCGTGCCCTCGGCCGGCCCTGTGGGGTTCTCCGCGTACGGCTCCCAGCGGGTGTCCCACCAGTCGGCGGTCCACTCCCACACGTTGCCCGCCACGTTGTAGAGGCCGTAGCCGTTCGGCTGGAACGACTTGACCGGCATCGTGCCCCCGCTCGGCGCCGTCGGGAACGGGCCCTGCCAGATGTTGCACCGCTGCCGCCCCTTCGGCGCCAGCTCGTCGCCCCACGGGTAGCGGGTCCGCTCCCGGCCGCCGCGGGCGGCCATCTCCCACTCCGCCTCCGTCGGCAGCCGCTTACCCGCCCAGTGGGCGTACGCGGTCGCGTCGTGCCACGAGACGTGCACGACCGGGTGGTTCTGGCGGTCGCCGATCGAGGAGCCCGGCCCTTCGGGGGATCGCCAGGTGGCGCCCTCGACGCCCACCCACCAGGGAGCCTGCGGCACGCTCGCGTCCATGACGCCCCGCGAGGCGAACTGGCGGAACACGAACGACCAGCCGATCCGCTCGGCCTCGGTCACGTACCCGGTCTCCTTCACGAACCTGGCGAACTGGGCGTTCGTCACGCAGGCCGGGTCGATCAGGAACGGGTCCAGCGTCACCTGGCGGACCGGGCCCTCGCCGTCCTCCGGGTTGGCGTCGGGGTCGTCGCCGCCCATCGAGAACGTCCCGCCGGGGATGCGCACCATCCCCCGCGGCGGCTCCCGCCGCACCGGGCCAGGGCTCACGAGAACCGGCGCCCCGGGGGTGTCCGCCCCGCCGGCGCCGTCCCTGCTCGGCCCGCAGCACGCGCTCATCCGGCTCCTCCCAGGTGTCGACGACCTCTAGGAAGGGTAGTCGCCCCGGCCGGTCCGTCAGGACGCGGCCGTCACCCGCCGCCGGTCCCCGCCGTGCGCTAGAGGGCCGACGGCGGGCGGCGCTGCCGGGTAAGAGGGTTATGGCGCCGCACAACGCCCAACTGACCGCGGTGGAACTGCAGCGGGCGGGCGCCGACGGGAAACCCTGACAGGGTGTGGACGCTGCTCGCCGCGATCGGCTCGCTGCTGATCGCCCTCGCCCTGTCGTTTCTCGCGGTGGTGGTCATCGCGGTGGTCGTGCTCGTCTGGCTGGGGCTGATGGCCTCCATGTCGGCGAGATCGTCCTGACCTCCGTCGTCCTGACACATGGCGGCTCCGGGGTGGCGGAGCGGCCGTGAACCAGGACGAACGCTCACGTGGTGATGAAGTGGGGCCCCGCCGCGCCGGGCGAGTAGCGCAGCCGCTTCTCCAGGCACACCACCGCGCCGTTCTCCCGCTTGTTGGTGAAGCGCACGTCGTCGGCCAGCGCCCGCATGATCTGCAGCCCGCGCCCGTGCTCCGAACCGGGGGTCGCCTCCCGGACCGCCGCCGGGTCGAAGCCGTGGCCGTTGTCCGTCACCCGGATCACGCACAGGTCGTCGTAGACCATGGCGCTCACCGTGTACTCGTCGCACGGTTCCGCGTGCCGGATCACGTTGGAACACGCCTCCGTGAGCATGAGCTCGATGTCGTCGCGGATCTGTGGCTCCACGCCGAGCGAGGTCAGCGTGCCGTCCAGCATCTGCCGGATCAGCGGCACGCTCGCCGCGTCCCTCGGCAGCCGGAGCGCCATCGTCGTCTCCACTGACGCCCTCCTTCCGTGTCGAGGATGCCTCTTCCCTTGATCCGGGCGGGCAATCGTCACGGCGGGGACCGGCCTGGCGCCTCAGTCCGGCGGCAGGTGGAACAGCCGGTCGAGCGCGGTCATCCGCAGCAGGCTGCGCAGATAGGGCGTGGCCGCCACCACCCGCAGCACCGCGTCCTCGGCCGCCGCCCGCTGGTAGAGCCGGACCAGGGCGGCCAGGCCCGACGAGTCGATGAAGCCCACCCCGGACAGGTCGACGTCCACCCGCTCGACCCCTTCGCTCAGCGGGACCGACGCCAGCTCGCCCGCGGTGTCGAAGTCGAGATCACCGATCAGCGCGAGCTGGACCGTCGTGGCGTCGGGTGTATGGACCTCTATCTGCAGCGGAGTCTTGTCCAGCACCCTGACAGCCTAGCCACCACGGAAAACGTGGCGCGCCAGGAGGGTGATATCCGCGACAATCAACCCATGCATCAGCTCAGCCGCCCGAGGCTGGCGGACGCCCCGGCCATTCACGAGCTCAGCGCCGCCTGCGACACCGCGGTGCTCGGTCACCCCGACCTCACCCTCGACGACATCGCGGGCGAGCTCGCCGAACCGGGCTTCGACCTGGACCGCGACAGCTGGCTCTGGCACGGCCCCGACGGCCGGCTCGACGGCTGGGCGTGGGCGCGGCGGCCGGGCGACGGCGAGATCGTCGACGTGGACGTGCTGGTCCGGCCCGGCGTGACCGGCCTGGCCCAGCGGCTCTGGCCGCTCGTGCTGGAGCGCGCCGGCCGGCTCGCCCACGACGGCGGCCACGCCGCCGCCGTGGTCGACGTCGTCGTCCTTCGGGCCGACCACGTCAAGCGGGAGACCGTCCGGGCGTACGGGTTCGCGCCCGCGACCAGCTTCCACCGCATGCGCGTCGACTTCGACCGCCCCGTCCAGGCCCCGGAGCCGCCGCCCGGCGTCACCTTCCACGACGGCCGGGACGAGCGGGTCCGCCGCGAGGCCCACCGGGTGCACCAGGAGGGCTTCGCCGACCACTTCGGCCACGCCCGCGTCGGCTACGACCTCTGGTACGAGCGGCGGCAGGCGCACGCCACCACCGACTGGGGGCAGCTCGTCCTGGCCAGGATCGACGGCCGGCCGGCCGCGATGGTGCTCGGCAACGACCAGTTCGCCGCCGACGAGGGCTGCGGCTACGTCGCCACCCTCGCCGTGCTGCCGGAGTTCCGCGGCCGCGGCCTGGGCCGGTTGCTGCTGCGCACCGCGATCGCCGCCGACTGCGCCCGCGGCCGCAAGGGCACGATCCTGCACGTCGACGCCAACAACACCACCCCCGCGCTGGGCCTGTACGAGTCGGAGGGGATGCGCGCGGTCCTGGTCGCCGACGTCTGGCGGAGCACCGTGTAGTTCACGTCCAGATCACGTCTGGATCCGGTGCGCGGCCAGGTGGTCCAGCACCGCCTGGTTGGCCTCCCAGCCGTCGGGGAACTTCACCGGCACCCCGAGCTGCACCGGCTCCGCCGACGGGTGCGCGTCCAGCAGCTCGGCGATGCCCGCCCTGGCGACCACCACGCACGCGTGCCGGTGGCGCGAGGCCAGCACGCACAGCCGCCCTGACTCCAGGTGGAACGCGGTCGCGTCGCGCCGCCCCGACAGCGGGTGCAGCACGATCGTCATGTCGTACTCGCGGCCCTGGAGCCGGTTGGCGGTGTCCACGGTGATCTCCGGCGGCAGCCCGGCGTTCCTGATCGCCGCCACCTGGTCGCGGTGGGCCGCGCCGACCGCGATCCGGCCGGCCGTCACCGGCCGCTCGCCCTGCTCCGAGGTCGCCACCGCGCCGCGCTGCAGCAGCCTGGCCGCCAGCAGCGCCACCGCCTCCACCGCCTCGGCGTCGGTGCGCACGGTGTGCCGGTCGGGCAGCTCCAGCAGCGCCCAGCCGGACCGGGCCGCCTCCTCCAGCGCCCGGTCGTGCACCGTGCCCATGCCGCCGGTGACCAGCTCCAGCCGCCGGTCGTCCGGCCCGGTCCCCGACCGGAACCCGGTGAACGGGTAGAACGCCCGCGACACCACCGGCGCCGCCGACGCGGGCAGCCGCCACGACACCGGCAGCCGGTGCACCGGCAGGTCCGGGTTGTGCCGCAGCAGCACCGACACGGCGCTCTGCAGCGGATCCCACGACAGGCCCGACCAGCGGTCGCCGTCCACGATCGAGAACGGGTCGAGCTGTCCGGGATCGCCCACGAACAGGGCCCGCTCGAACAGCCCGGCGATGCGCAGCAGCTTGTCGGAGCGCATCTGGTAGGCCTCGTCCACGATGGCCCACGGCCAGGTCCTGCCGCTGATCCAGGCCCACTTGTCGGCGGTGGCGATGACGACGTCGGGGTCGCCGAGATCCTGCACGCGGGTGCCGACGGTCACCCCCGGCAGCTCCAGCATGCGCTGGGGCGGCACGTACCCGCCGGCCGAGAGCCGGCCCACCGTGAGCCGCGGATGCCTGTCGCAGATCCGGGCCACCAGGTCGTCCACCTGCTCGTTCGTCTGGGCGACGATCATCAGCGGCTCGCCGGTCGCCGCCAGGTGCGCGGCGGCCCGCACCACCAGCGTGGACTTGCCGGCGCCGGGCGGCGAGTCGACCACGACGCCCCGGTGCCGGGGCAGGTCGTCGAGCACCCGCCGGACGACCTCCTCAGGCGTCGGCTCGGCCTCGGGCTCGGCCTCGGGCTCGGTCACGACCACTCCTCGCGGGCGTCCTCGTCGGTCGGCTCGTACGGGCGCGGCGGGCCGCCGTGCGTCCACGGCGTCTCCTCGGGCTCCGGCAGCGCCGCCGCGCCCTGGAAGTCGTCGGTCAGCGAGCTGTAGCAGACCCGCTCGCCGACCTCGGGCACCGCACCGGGCGCCGGGGTCCTGCCCCGCCCCATCCCTTTGGTGATCTTCAGGGTGACCAGGCCGTCCAGCGCCGACACCAGCTCGGCCCCCTGCCCGCGCCGCTGCGGCGTGCCCAGCGCGGTCCCCGGCGGGATCCGTACGAGATCGTCGGTCTTGACCGTCACCAGCGGGCGCAGCTTGCGTGAGCGGCCCTCGCCTTCGGTGTGGTCGGGAGCCGTGTCGACGACCTCGCCCGCGAACGCCTCGCCCGTCAGCCGGTACTCGGCCATCACCAGCGGGTCGTCGTAGGCCCGCTGCACCTCGTAGGCGGCCTGGGCGCGCTCCATGCGCGCCAGCCGGGCCGCGGCCGCGACCGCGCCGTCGCGCCTGGCCTGCGGCGGCGCGCCCTCGGCGAGCTGCGCCATCATGCCGCTGTAGGAGGCGCGGTCGTGCTCCCACCGCTGCGCGACGCTCGCGCCCGGCGTCAGCTCGCGCAGCAGGCCGATCGCCCGCCACACCAGCCGCCACGTCGGCTCCAGCTGAGTGCGCAGCGCCTCGGCGATCCGCTCGGCGGAGCCGCTCTCCATCGCTGGCGCCAGCACCTCGGCGTCGAAGCCCGGATCGGTGGCGGGGCCGGCCGGCGGCCAGATCAGCGGGTCCTCGGCCGCGTCGTCGGGCCCTTCGGTGATCCAGGCGAGCAGCGCGGCCAGGTTGGCGTCCTCCAGCGCGCTCTGCCCGCTCGCCCAGTGGCGGCCCAGCTCGTCGGTCACGGCCGGCATGAGGGACGAGCCGGGGTACGCGGCGCGTTCGGCGAAGTACGTCAGCCACCGGCCGAGCAGCGGCACCCCCTCCGGCACCGGGAACGGCCCGTCGGTGCGCCGGAACCGGGTGGAGCGGCCGAGCAGCCGGGTGAAGGCGACCCCGGCCCGGTTCGGCACGATCAGCTGCGGCGCGTCCAGCGTCCGCTCGTACGGGTCGGCGTTGCGCCGCTCCACCGTCTCCGTCTCGCCCATGAAGCCCGTCACGTACGGCAGCAGCGCCCCGGCGAGCTCGCCCGCCCAGGCGAAGCGCAGGTCGCGGTTGCGCGGCTGGGTCACCGCCAGCAGCCGCGGCTCGCCCGGGTCGGTGCCCAGCATGGCCGCCAGGGGCGCCGCCGCCTCACCCGACAGCTTCAGCGGGATGAACACCATCGGCCGCGCCGACAGGTGGAAGTGGCGGACGGTCGCGATCGGCTGGGCGACCCCCTGCTCGATAGCCCGCAGCCGGGCCAGCGAGGTGAGCAGGCTCACGACGGGCTCCTCCCGCTCACGCCAGGCACTCCCGCCGCAGGCGTTCGGCGCCGCGCAGCAGCCGGGCGATCTCCTCCTGGCCCCGCTCCGGGGCGCGCGAGCCGTCGGCCAGCGCCAGCGCCTCCCGCACCGACGCCACCCCGCCCAGCGCGTCGCGCACGTCGCGGCCAAGCAGGTCGGAGGCGCCCTCCTGGCGGGCCTCGTCGCGGCAGAAGAAGCACAGGTCACAGGTGGACAGGCAGTCGGGCGCGTAGCGTGCCTCGGTCGCGCGGACGGCGTCGGCGAGCTCGGCGACCGGCCGGGCCGGCCGCCCGTCGCCGTCCGGCTCCAGGTCGAACGTCACGTTCTCCGGGAGCGCGGCCAGCAGCCGGTCCAGGCTCGTCATGCGGGCCAGCTGACGGCGCAGCACCGCGAGCTGCCTGCGCACGTCGACCAGCGTGGCCACCGGGCGGTTGGCGAAGTTCTCCGGGCAGACCAGCACCACGTCGTGCGCCACCCGGAGCGGGTCGTGGCCCAGCTCCTCCAGCAGCGTGCGCAGCGCGAGCACGTACACCGCCGCCTGCCGCGCCGCGGCGGCCACCGCCGCGGGATCGGCCTGCCCGTCGACCACCGCGAACGACTTGATCTCCACGATGTGGAACCGGCCGCCGAGCTGGAACGCCACGACGTCGGGCTCCAGGTAGGCGGTGTGGCCGGCGATGGCGAGCGTGAACAGCGGGTGGTCGTAGACGGTGCCCGTGCCCTCGCCCCTGGCCGCCCGGTCGATCAGCGCGCGGGTGTGGGTGTGGCGCAGGTGGGCGCCGACGTTCTCCACGTCGTGGTAGGCCACCTCGTCGATCGGCAGGCCGAGCAGCTCGCGCAGCATCCGGATCAGCTCCGCGCACCCGTCGGCCTTCACCAGCGCCTCGAACGCGTTCCCCCGGGTGATCGCGAACGGCGACTGGCCGAACGGGGCGGGGTGGCCCAGGTGGCGGGCGAGTGCGTCCTTGTCGATCCCGGCGCCGTCCATGAGCGCCCGCCGGGCGCAGCCCGGGTTGGCCGCGAGCGCGGCGATCGCGCGGGCGTCGTGCGGCTTGGGCGGCGTGGTGCCGCGCAGCGCGTCCAGCTGGTTCATCGGCCGCCTCTCATAGCCGTGACTGATCTTGGAACAGTGGTCAGCGTAGCGGCCCCGAACAGCCGGGCCAGGTCATCGAGCTGGGTTCCGGCGCGTCCGGCCAGCTCCTCCCGGTCGGCGGCGTCGCGCTCGGCGTGCACCGCCAGCTCCCGCCGGGCCGCCTCGGCCACCCGCGCCGGGTCGGGGGGCACCTCGTCGCCGGCGCCGGGGATGTTGCGCGCCATCCGGACTAACAGGCGCTCGCCCTCGGGCGAGCGCCCGCCGGGCCCGGCGGCGTGCTCGGCGATCGAGATCGCGCAGGTGAGGAAGTCGACGCGGGGGCTGAGCGGCCCGACCACCCGGCGCCGCACCGGCCACGTGCTGACGGTGAGGTAGCCCCGGGCGGGGGAGAGCCGGTCGGTCAGCGCCGCGCACAGGTAGTAGGGCCGCCCGAACGGCGACGAGCGGAACGAGCGCTCCTCGTCCCTGCGCAGGCTGGTGAGCTGGGAGCTGCGGATCGTGCCGGCCAGGAACGCGCCGCTCACCGCCACCACCAGCCGGGCCTGCGCGGGCGCGCCCAGCAGCGCCAGCGCCTGGTGGACCTGCTCGCGCACGGTCACCAGCCGCGCCCCTCGCGCCTTGGCCGCGGGCTGCTCGCCGCTCACCAGCGTGTCCCACGCCTGCTCGGCCGTGCGGAGCTCGGCCCGCAACGCTCTGGCGGCCACGCCGTCCCTGGCCCGGACCGCCCTGCGCACACCGGCTCTGAGCTCGTCGATCCGCCGTTCGAGCTCGTCCAGCCGGTCACTCATGGCGCGAGAGTATCAGGGGTTCCAGTAATTACCAGTATTTCGGTGCGTGTCTCGCGCACGCGGACGCGGGCCGCACCCGGGAAGGGCGCGGCCCGCGTACGGAAGGGTCAGGCGGAGGTGGTGACGCGGTCGGCGGGCGGGAGGCCGAGCTGGTCCGTGGGGACCTTGTGCGTCTCGCGGGCGGTCGCCACCGCCACCGCGCTGATCGCGCACAGGATGGCGGTGAAGACGCCCACGCCGACCCAGCCCTGCAGGCCGAGCCAGCCCTCGGGGGAGACGATGCCGGCCGCCGAGGC
This sequence comes from Nonomuraea sp. CA-218870, assembly GCF_050936535.1. NCBI lineage: Bacteria > Bacillati > Actinomycetota > Actinomycetes > Streptosporangiales > Streptosporangiaceae > Nonomuraea > Nonomuraea sp. CA-218870. The sequence continues at coordinate 4,041,825 of NZ_JBNJMN010000001.1, forward strand.
GACCGCGAAGCCGGCGATGGCGAAGCCGATCTGGGTGCCGATGGCCATGCCCGACAGCCGCACCCTGGTGGTGAACATCTCGCCGTAGAGCGAGGGCCAGATGCCGTTGGAGGCGCTGTAGACGACGCCGAGGGTGAGGATGCCGACCAGGAAGATCATCGGGTAGCTGCCGGAGTTGATCGCCGCCAGGTAGGCGAAGATCATGATCGGGCTGCCGACGGCCCCGATGAGGAACACCGGTTTGCGGCCGATCCGGTCCGACAGCGTCGCCCACAGCGGGATGGCCAGCAGCGCGGTGGCGTTGGCCACGGTGCTCACCCAGAGCATGGTGGCCCGGTCCAGGCCGACGTTCTCGACGGCGTAGTTGAGCGCCCACACGGTGAAGATCGTGCTGACCGTCGCGATCAGCGCCGCGCACACCACCCGCAGCACGCTCGCCCAGTGGTCGCGGAAGAGGATCGACAGCGGCATCCGCGGCACCGTGCCCTCGGCCACCTCCCGCTCGAACGCCGGCGTCTCCTCCAGCTTGCGCCGGATCACCCAGCCGACCACGGCGACGACCACGCTCATCCAGAACGGCACCCGCCAGCCCCACGACAGCAGCTGCTCCTCCGGCATGGCCGCGACCGGGATGAAGACCACGGTGGCCAGGATCTGCCCGAACTGGGTGCCGTTGAGTGTGAAGCTGGTGTAGTAGCCGCGCCGGTGCTCCGGGGCGTGCTCCAGGGTCATGGAGTTGGCGCTGGCCTGCTCGCCGGCGGCCGACAGGCCCTGCAGGATGCGCAGCACGACCAGCAGCACCGGGGCGAGGTCGCCGATCTGGTCGCGGGTCGGCAGGCAGCCGATGAGGAACGTCGACACCCCCATGAGGATGAGGGTGAACACCATGATGCGCTTGCGGCCGAACCGGTCGCCGTAGTGGCCGAGGAAGAACGCGCCGACGGGCCGGGCGGCGTAGGCGACGCCGAAGCTGGCCAGCGACTGGAGGGTCGCCGTGGTGGGGTCGGACTCGTCGAAGAACACCTTGGAGAAGATGAGGGCGGCGGCGCTGCCGTAGATGAAGAAGTCGTAGTACTCCAGCGCGCTGCCGATCCAGGCCGCGACGGCCGCCTTGCGTGGCGTGCCCTGGTGGGCACCGGGGGGTTGGTCGGTCACGATGGCTCCCTGAGGTGCGGCGTCGTCAGTGCGGGCCCGTGCCCCCCGTCTCGGGCCGCTCACTTGTTACGAACTAGATAGTTAATTGATCGCCATGCTCCTGTGACCGCCATCTCGTGTCAAGGGTGTCTTCACGGGACGGTCCTCGGGATGTTATGACTAACTCACTAGTTCGTACATAAATCCTGAGGGTGAGCATGACCTCCTACCTGATCGGGCTCATCGGCTCCGGCATCGGGCCGTCGCTCAGTCCCGCCCTGCACGAGCGGGAGGCGTCCCGCCTCGGCATCCCCTACGTCTACCGGCTGATCGAGGCCGGCGCCGCGGACGAGGTGGGGGAGCTGCTCCGGGCCGCGCGGCGGCTGGGCTTCGACGGGCTCAACATCACCCACCCGTGCAAGCGCGCCGTGCTCCCGCACCTGGACGAGCTGTCCGCCGACGCGGCCACCCTGGGCGCGGTCAACACGGTGGTGTTCGACGGCGACCGCGCCGTCGGGCACAACACCGACTGGACCGGCTTCGCCGAGTCGTTCGCCCGTGACCTGCCCGGCGCGCCCACCGGCCGGGTGACACAACTCGGCGCGGGCGGGGCCGGGGCGGCCGTCGGGCACGCGCTGCTCACCCTGGGCGTGGACGAGCTGACGGTGGTGGACGCGGAGCCGGAACGGGCGCGGACGCTCGCGGCGGACCTGGCCGGGAGGTTCGGCGAAGGCCGGGCGCGCCCCGCCGTCCCCGGCGACCTGCCCGCCCTGCTGCCGGACGCGGACGGGCTGGTGCACGCCACCCCCACCGGGATGGCCGACCACCCCGGGATGCCGCTGCCCGCCGCCCTGCTCCGCCCCGGCCTGTGGGTGGCCGACATCGTCTACCGGCCGCTGGAGACCGAGCTGCTGCGCCGCGCCCGCGCCCTGGGCTGCCGCACGCTCGACGGCGGCGGCATGGTCGTCTTCCAGGCCGCCCACGCCTTCCACCTGTTCACCGGCAGGAAACCGGACGCCGAACGGATGCTCGCCCACCTGACCGAACTCGTCACCGCCTGATGTTCGTCACCGCCTGACAGGAGGACGCCATGCGCAAGTCCATCGCGACCGTGTCCGTGAGCGGCACGCTGCCCGAGAAGCTGGAGGCGGTCGCCGCGGCCGGCTTCGACGGGGTGGAGGTGTTCGAGAACGACCTGATCGCCTGCCCGCTGCGGCCCGAGGAGATCCGCCGGCGCGCCGCCGACCTGGGCCTGGGCATCGACCTGTACCAGCCGCTGCGCGACTTCGAGGCGGTGCCCGGCGACGTGCTGCGGGGCAACCTGCGCCGGGCCGAGCACACGCTGGAGCTGATGACCCGGCTCGGCGCGGACACCCTGCTCGTCTGCTCGAACGTCTCCCCGGACGCCCTGCCCGACGACGCGCTCGCCGCCGAGCAGCTCCACCTGCTCGCCGAACGGGCCGCCGGTCACGGCATCCGGATCGCCTACGAGGCGCTCGCCTGGGGCCGGCACGTCAGCGAGTACCTGCACGCCTGGCGCATCGTGCGGATGGCCGGCCATCCGGGGCTGGGCGTCTGCCTGGACAGCTTCCACATCCTCTCGCGCGGCTCCGACCCCATCGGCATCGAGGCGATCCCCGGCGAGAAGATCTTCTTCCTGCAGCTCGCCGACGCGCCCCGGCTGGCCATGGACGTGCTGCAGTGGAGCCGCCACTACCGATGCTTCCCCGGCCAGGGCGGCTTCGACGTGACCGGCCTGGTACGGCACGTGCTCGCCACCGGGTACGCGGGGCCGCTGTCGCTGGAGGTGTTCAACGACGTCTTCCGCCAGTCCGACGCCCGCAGGACCGCGCTGGACGCGATGCGCTCGCTGATCGCGCTGGAGGAGACGCTGCTGCCGTCCGGCGCGCCGCCGGTCGTGCCGTCGGGGTTCGCGTTCGCCGAACTGGCTACCGGCGGCTCCGCGGAGCTTCCCGCCCTCCTGTCGGCCCTCGGCTTCGCCCGTACCGGAACCCACCGCACCAAACCGGTCGACCTGTGGGAGCAGGGCGGCGCCCGCGTCCTCCTCAACGCGACCCCCGCGACGGAAGAGACCTCCGGGGAGCCGGGACTGGTGGCGATCGGACTGGAGACGCCGGACCCGGCCGCGTCCGTGAAGCGGGCCGAGACGCTGCTGGCGCCGGTGCTGCCGCGCCGGCGCGCGCCCCGCGACGCGCCGCTGGACGCCATCGCCGCCCCCGACGGGACCGCGCTGTTCTTCTGCCGCACCGGCCACGCCGACCACCCCGACTGGACGGCCGACTTCCCGCGTGAGTCGCCCGTACCGGACGGGGACGTGACCGGGATCGACCATGTCGCGCTCACCCAGCCGTGGCAGCACTTCGACGAGGCGTCGCTGTTCTACCGCAGCGTGCTGGGGCTGCGCCCGCAGGAGAGCATGGAGGTGGCCGACCCGTACGGCCTGCTGCGCAGCCGCGCCCTGGCCGGCGGCGGCACCCGCCTGGTCGTCAACATCGCCAGGGTGGTGGGCGCCCACCAGGCGCCCCGCCAGCACGTCGCGTTCGCCGTCCGCGACCTGCGGGCGCTCGCCCGGCGGCTGCGCGCCGAGCATCCCGGCCTGCTGCTGCCCATCCCGGCCAACTACCACGACCATCTGGAGGCCAGGTACGCGACCGACCCGGAGATCAGGGAGCTGGGGCTGCTGTACGACAGGGACGAGCGGGGAGAGTTCCTCCACCTGTACACCGTTACCGCCGGGCGGGTCTTCTTCGAACTGGTGCAGCGGATCGGCGGCTACGACGGGTACGGCGCCGCCAACGCGGCCGTCCGGCTGGCGGTGCAGCACGCGGAGCGGTCATAGGATGAGGCGCATCGTCCCCCCCGCCGTCCCGTGGAGCCACATGACCTCGCAGCCAGCCACCGGTGAGCGCCGGCGCGACGCCGACCGCACCAGGGCGGAGATCCTCGAGGTCGCCCTGCGGGAGTTCGCCAGGCGCGGCTACGCGGGGGCGCGGGTGGACGAGATCGCGGAGCTGATGCGCACCACCAAGCGCATGATCTACTACTACTACGGCAGCAAGGAGAAGCTCTACATCGCCGTCCTGGAGCACGCCTACTCGGTGGTCCGCGCCGCCGAGCGCGACCTCGACGTGGAGCACCTGGCGCCGGTCGAGGCGATCCGCACGCTGGCGGAGCTGACGTTCGACCACCACGACGCGCACCGCGACTTCATCAAGCTCGTCGCGATCGAGAACATCCACGAGGCCGAGCACATCCGCAAGTCGCAGGCCCTGGCCAACCTCGGCACCCCCGTCCTCGGCGTCATCGAGCGCATCCTGGAGGCGGGCAAGGCGAGCGGCGACTTCGCCACCGAGGCCGACGCCGTCGACGTGCACATGATGATCAGCGCGTTCTGCTTCTTCCGGGTGGCCAACCAGCACACCTTCGGCGCGCTGTTCGGGCGCGACATGACCGCGCCCGAGCACCGCGACCGGCTGCGCCGCATGGTGGGCGAGATGACCGTCGCCTACCTGCGCGGCGATCAGCCACCGCCTCAGAGCCCGTAGGTCTCCAGCAGCCGCAGCCACACCTCGCTCACCGTCGGGAACGACGGCACCGCATGCCAGAGCCGCTCCAGCGGCACCTCGCCGATCACCGCGACGGTCGCCGAGTGCAGCAGCTCGGCCGTGCCCGGCCCGGCGAAGGTGACGCCGAGCAGCACCCCGCGCTCCTCGTCCACCACCGCCTTGGCCCGGCCGCGGTAGCCGTCGCCGAGCAGGTAGGCGCCGGACACGCTCGCGAGGTCGTACTCGACCGCCCGCACCCGGAACCCGGCCTCGCGGGCGGCGGCCTCGGTGCGGCCCACCGAGCAGATCTGCGGGTCGGTGAACACCACCTGCGGCGGCCCGGCCCCGTCGGCGGACGCGCGCATCGCGGGCAGGTCGTCCGGCGCCCCGGCGGCCCTGGCCGCGATGACGTCGCCGCACGCCCGCCCCTGGTACTTGCCCATGTGGGTGAGCAGGTTGCGCCCGTTGACGTCGCCCACCGCGTACAGCCAGCCGTCCGCCACCCCGGTCGCGCGCAGGCTGTCGTCCACCTCGACCGGCCGGTCCTGCGGCAGCCCGACGGTCTCCAGGCCCAGGCCCTTCGTGGCGGGCCTGCGGCCGGTGGCCACCAGCACCTCGTCGGCCACGACCGGCGGGCCCTGCGACAGGTGCACGGTCACCTCGCCGCCCGGCTCGGGCCGCTCCACCCGCTCCACCCCGGTACGCAGCCGCACGTCGATGCCCGACTCCTTGAACGACTCGGCCAGCAGCTCACCCGCGAACGGCTCCATGCGGTCCAGCAGTCCGCCGCCGCGCACCAGCATCGTCGTCCGCCGGGCGCCCAGCCCGTGCATGGCCTGCGCCATCTCGCAGCCGACCACGCCGCCGCCGATCACCGCCAGCCGGCCGGGCACGGAGGTGGCGGCGGTCACCTCGTGGCTGGTCCACGGCTGCGCCTCCCGCAGCCCCGGCACGGGCGGCACCGACGCGACGCTGCCGGTCGCCAGCACCACCGCGTGACGGGCGGTCAGCACCCGCTCGCCGCCGCCGGGAAGGTCGACGACCACCCGGCGCGGGCCGTCGAGCCGGCCGCGACCGCGCACGAACGCCGCAGGCACGCTCTCCACCCACCGCACCTGCCCGGCGTCGTCGTACCCGCTGACCGCCTCGTCGCGGCGGGCGAGCACCGCCCGCGTGTCGATCGGCGTCGTCTCCAGGCCCGGCACCCGGGACACCTCGGCGGCCAGCTCGACCGGTCGCAGCAGCGCCTTGCTGGGGATGCACGCCCAGTAGGAGCACTCGCCTCCGGCCAGGCGCTCCTCCACGATCACGGCGGACAGCCCGCCGCGCACCGCCCGGTCGGCGACGTTCTCCCCGGCAGGGCCGGCTCCGATCACGATGACGTCGTACTCGTCGGACACGTCGACCTCCCGGATGGCGTTTCCCCTGGGGGCAGTCTGCCAGCCGGCCGGCCGCCGCTCCAGGGTGCCACCCCCCCGAGACCGGAAGGCCTCCGGCTCGCCGTCAGTCGCCGAACCGGGACAGCTTCCCGTGAGCGCGCGCGTACCGCAGAGCCCACCCGAACAGCGCCACCGCCGCCCCCACGCACGCCACGCTCAGCCCGGCCGCCCACGCCATCCGGTCCCACGGCACCGCGCCGCCCGCCATGACCGTGCGCATCCCCTCGAACACGTGGGACGCGGGCGTGAACCACGCCACCACCCGCAGCGGCTCCGGCAGCACCGAGACCGGGTAGAAGATCCCGGCCAGCGGCTGCACCACGAACACCAGCGACCAGGCGATCACCTGGGCGTTCTCGCCGAACCGGAGCACCGCCGAGATGCCGACCAGCCCGAGCGACCAGCCGAACACCAGCAGCACCCCCATGAACGGCACCAGCCCCACACCCAGCCCCGTCACCCCGAACCCGTACAGCGCGTAGGCCAGCCCCGCCATCACCGCGACCGCGAACACCACCTTGCCCAGCGAGAACAGCACCAGGCCCGCCAGGTACTCGACGCTCGACAGCGGGCTCACCTGCACGTTCAGCAGGTTCCTGGACCAGATGTCCTCCAGGAACGCGATCGAGATCTCGTTGCTCGCCTTCTGCAGCACCTGCCACAGCAGCACGGCCCCGATCAGGAACGTGACCACGAACGGCACCCGCTGGGTCTGCAGGAACAGCGTCACGAACCCCCACAGCAGCAGCTCCACCGTCGGCCAGAACAGGATCTCGAACATCCTGATCGGGCTGCGGCGCAGCGCCGCGAAGTCGCGCCGCACCACGCCGAGGATCCGCTGCCACCGCGCCGGCCAGCCGAGCGGCGGCAGCGTCATGGCCGTCATCCGCGCGCCACCTTCAGGAACACCTCTTCCAGGTCCTCGGCCCCGTAGTGGCCGGCCAGCTCGGCCGGCGTCCCGGTGGCCACGATCCGCCCCGCCGCCATGAAGTGGATGCGGTCGCACATCCGTTCCACCTCGCGCATGTTGTGCGAGGTGATCAGCATCGCGCCGCCGTCCTCCCGCGACACCCGCGACAGCAGGGCGCGGATCCGGTCGCCCGCGTCCGGGTCCAGGTTGGCCGTCGGCTCGTCCAGCACCAGCAGCCGCGGCGCGTTCAGCAGCGCCTTGGCCAGCTGCACGCGGGTGCGCTGACCGGACGACAGGTCCATCATCCGCCGGTCGCGCAGCGGCCCCAGCTCCAGCAGCTCGATCATCTCCGCCACCCGCGCACGGGGCCGCCGCACCGCGTACAGGCGGGCGAACGCGTCCAGCACCTCGTGCACCAGCAGCGGCCCCGGCAGGTCCACGTAGCTCGCGGCGAAGTTGACCTGGCTGAGCACCTCGGTGCGGTGCCGCGCCAGATCCAGCCCGAACACCCGCACCTGGCCCGCGTCGGGAGTGATCAACCCGAGCAGCATGTGCAGCGTCGTCGACTTGCCGGCGCCGTTGAGCCCCAGCAGCCCCACGACCTCCCCGTCGCCGACCTCGAAACTCAGCCCGTCGACCGCGAGAACCGGGCCGAACCGCTTGACCAGCTCGATCGCCTCCAGGATGGCCACCGCCTCAGACTGCGGTGCCCGGAGCACTCAGCGCAAAGGGTTTTCCTCCAGCATGGCCAGCAGGTCCCACTCGTTCTCGCACACCCGCCGGCCGATCGCCGCCAGCTCCACCGACCGCGACTCGCCGGACAGGTGCCGCCGCGCCTGCACGGCGCAGATGACCCCCCACTTGAGCACCCCGAACGTCTCCCACCAGCGCAGGGCCTCCCGGTCCACCGGGTGTCCCGACGCCTTCTCGTACGCGGTCACGAGGTCGTCGTAGGACCCGAAGCCGCCCACCGGCAGCGGCGACCCGAACCGCCACGCCTTGACGCACAGCCAGCCGAGGTCCTCCATCGGGTCGCCCACGTGCGCCAGCTCCCAGTCGAGCACCGCCCGGACGCCCTCAGGGCCGACGATCAGGTTGCCGTTGCGGAAGTCGCCGTGCACCACGGTCCGCCGGCCGCTGTCCGGCCGCGCGGCGGCCAGCCTGCGCAGCGCCAGCTCGAAGACCGGATGCGGCTCCCCGGTCGCGTCCAGCGCCTCCCGGTACTGATTCAGCGCGTCACCGGAAGCACCGGAGCCGCCCCGACCGGCGGTCTGGGGGAGCGCCGACACCGGCATCCGGTGGATCGCCGCCAGCGCCTCCCCGCACTGCCCCGCCAGCCTCGGCAGAGCCTCCCGGTAGGCGTCGTCGCGCAGGATCCGCCGCGGGATCGTCTCACCCTCGATCCGCTCCATGAGCACGTACGCGTCACCCTCGGCCAGCACGCCGGGCACCGGAACCCCGGCCTCCCGCGCGGCCCGCATCAGCCGCGCCTCCGCGCTCAGCCCGGCGCCCAGCCCGCCCTCGGCCCCCGACCGCAGGATCAGCGGATGCCGCACCCCGTCGGGCGTGACCGCGTCCAGCGCCCACGTCTCCCGCGACGCCCCGCCGGGCAGCCGCACCAGTCCCTCGACCGAGGCCCCGCCGCCGAAGGCCTCCCGCACCACCGCGCCGGCGTCCGTCATCGGAGACCGAACTCCCAGTTGCCCCCGCCCGCGTACTCGCCGAGGATCCGCCGCCCCACCGAGTCGACGTGCACCTCGTCCGGCCCGTCGTAGATCCGCCCGGCCCGCGCGTGCCGGTACATCCGGTCCAGCGGCGTGTCCGGCGTCAGCCCCGCCGCCCCGTACACCTGGATCGCCCGGTCGATCACGTTGTGCAGCACCCGCGCCCCGACGACCTTGATCGCGCCGATCTCCACCCGCGCGTCGCCCCCGGCGTCCACCGCCTGCGCCGCCTGCAGCGTCAGCAGCCGCGCCGCCTGGATCTCCGCGTACGAGTCGAACACGTGCTGGCGCATCAGCTGCTTCTTCGCCAGCGGCTCGCCGAACGCGGTCCGCTCGTGCAGCCGCCGGCACATCAGGTCGAACGCCCGCTGCGCCTGCCCCAGCCACCGCATGCAGTGGAAGATCCGCCCCGGCCCGAGCCGCTTCTGCGCGATCACGAACCCGTGCCCGCGCCGCCCCAGCAGGTTGCCCGCCGGGACCCGCACGTCCTCGTACCGCACCTCGCAGTGCGAGCCGTGCAGCCCGAGCACCGGCGTGTCGCGCACGATCGTGTAGCCCGGCGTGTCCGTCGGCACGAGGATCATCGAGAACGCCAGGTGCGGCGGCCCGTCGTCCTCGGTCCGGCACATCACGGTCGTGTACGCCGCCTGCGACGCGCCCGTGGTGAACCACTTGTGCCCGTTGACCACCCACTCGTCGCCGTCGAGCACCGCCCGCGTCGCGAGCTGCGTCGGGTCGCTGCTCGACACCGCCGGCTCGGTCATCGCGAAACTCGGCGAGATCTCGGCCCGCACCAGCGGCGCCAGATAGCGCTCCCGCTGCTCGCCGGTCGCGTGCTCGTACAGCATGAGCGAGTCCTGCAAGGTGTACGTGCCGAGCGCGAGCTGCCCGTACTCGCTGCGTCCCTGCACCTCGTTGACGTACACGTAGTCGAGGAACGGCAGCCCGCCGCCGCCGAGCTCCTTCGGGTGGCCGAGCGCCCAGAGCCCTTCCTTCTTCGCCTCCTCCTGCAGCTCGCGGAGCGCCTCCCGGCCGCCCTCGTGCAGCGCGGGCTCGGCCGGCTCCACCCGCTCGGTCATGAACGCGTACACGGCATCCCGCAACGGGCGGACCCTGTCAGGAACGGCGAAACTCATGCAAGGATCTCAACCGAAAACGACTGTCCGGTCAACGGAGAACGGCATGCATGACGCCCCGACATCCGCCCAGATGGTCGCCGCGGTCCGCGAGTTCCTCGCCTCCGACGTGCTCCCGGCGACCGAGGGCCGGGTCCGCTTCCACACCAGGGTCGCGATCAACGTCCTTGCCATGGTCGAACGCGAGATCGAGCTCGGCCCGTCCCAGGCCCTCGACCACGAGACCCGCCTGGCCGCCCTCGGCGTCGCCTCCGACGCCGAGCTCGCCGCCGCGATCCGCGATGGCCGCCTCGACGACAACCCCATGCTGACGCCCTTCCTCCGCGACGCCGTACGAGCCAAACTCGCGGTCGCCAACCCTGACTACCGCTGAAATTTTCAGCCCGTACGAACCAGCTTCGGAAAGCCCTTTCCCCAGCTCATTCCCAGGTAGGCCCGCACACTTCGGGGCCTTGACAATGCGTCGTCATTGGCGTCGCCTCTCGTTGTCAGATACCGTCATCCGCACGGAGCGCTCCCACCCCCGGCCCCCTACCGGAAGACGGAGACCGCACAATGTCCCACGCCGGACTTCGCCACCGGGCGCGGCGCATCCTCGCCCTGCTCCTCGCCACGGTGACCCTCCTCGCCCTGCCCCTGACCGGCACCGCCTCGGCGCACGGCTCGGTCGTCGACCCCGCCTCCCGCAACTACGGCTGCTGGCTGCGCTGGGGCAGCGACTTCCAGAACCCCGCCATGCAGCAGATCGACCCCATGTGCTGGCAGGCCTGGCAGGACAACACCAACGCCATGTGGAACTGGAACGGCCTCTACCGCGACAACGTCGGCGGCAACCACCAGGCCGCCGTCCCGGACGGCCAGCTCTGCAGCGCCGGCCGCACCCAGGACGGCCGCTACCGGTCCATGGACACCCCCGGCGCCTGGACCACGACGAGCCTCGGCAGCTCGTTCAACCTGCGGCTGAACGACCAGGCCCGCCACGGCGCCGACTACATCAGGGTCTACATCACCCGCCAGGGCTACGACGCCACCACCACCCCGCTGGCCTGGAACCACCTGGAACTCGTCCGCGAGACCCCCCGGTACGCCCCCGCCGAGAACTACCTGATCACCGGCCTGACCAAGGGCTCCCGCACCGGCCGCCACGTCGTCTACACGATCTGGAAGGCGTCCCACATGGACCAGACGTACTACTTCTGCAGCGACGTCACGTTCAGCTGACCTGGGTGCGTTTCGTGAGCGGTCACGCGCATGGACACGTGGCCGCTCGCGGAGTTGTGATGGCGATCCGCCTCACTCATCCGCCGTAGCGGGCCTTCTCCGCCGCCCTCTATGGATTGCCTTGGTCTTCGACGACGAAGCTTCCCATTCCTGGCTCGGTATAGATCAGGCCGTCCTCGCGGAGTTTCCTGTAGACCTTCTGCGCGGTCACGTTGGCGATCTGAAACTCTGCCACCAGCTCCAGCACGGTGGGGATCTTGGCGCCAGGAGAGTACGCACCGGTCTCGATCCGAACCCGGATGATCTCGTACACCTGGCGCCACTTGGGGCGATTGGGCCTCAGCCTGCGTCCTGATCGTCCCCATCCCGGGCGTGGAGGACGCTTACGCGGTGCGTGACTCGAAGAACCCGGATGCCGGGACGCTCCGGTTCACCGGTGACGAGCTTCGCGCCGCCGGCCTGTCCATCCTTTAGACCTCACCCGCGAAGACGGCGGTCCCTGCCTGATCTCAGCAAGCAGGGGCCGCCGCCCCCCCAGACCTTACCGGGAGCGCCTCACCATGCACTGGCACGCCTATCACTGGACAGGCCCGGGAGTGGAACGTGCCAACGAGGCCGACCGCCGCCCCACCTCACCCGGTTTCCCCGCCTCCCTGCTGCCGCCCATGCGCACCGGCGACTGGCTGCTCAAGCCCAGGTCCCGGATGGCCGCCACCTTCGAAGGGGTGGCACCGGCGGTCGCGTGGCTGGCCGACGAGTACGGCAAGACACGCACGGCGCTGCCGCTGCCGGACCGGGTCCCGGTCGAGGAGCGACTGGAGACCGCTCGGGACCTGCTGTCACGGGGCGTGGACGTGCAGTGGGGCGAGTGGTTGCACGGCGGCCGGTTCGTCACCCTCGGCATGATCTGCTGCCCGAACCGGCACGTTCCCCATCCATGTCCTGCCCAGGGCCGCTCTTCTTCCGCGTCCGCCGGGCTGTGAGGGTGGCCCGACGGAGGGTCAGTGGGAGCCCCTGGCTGCCCGCTGCCTCTTTTCGGCGAGCGAGCGTCATGCGCCGAACCGGCCGCTACGTAGTGGGGCGACCGACTCCACCAAGCCGGCCCTCTCCAGCGCGCTGAGCACGTCCCGGATCGTCGCCGGCGGGTTGACGCGGGAGTCCACGATCTGTTGGACACAGGCCCACACGATCCGGTCGTCCAGTTCGATCTGATCAAGGATGAAGTCGTCCGGCGACTGGGCCTCCATATCCCAGGTAGTTAGTTCCTCCGCCGGGAAGTCCTTGATATTGGATGTGACAATGATCCGGGCGCCCGCCTTGATCGCGGCCTCGAGTCGTCCACTTGGCTTGCACGATGTCGGCCTGGGCGATGCGGATGAGGAGATCCCGGAGAGTGTTGCCGTAGAGGACATTGGCGTCGTGGACCACGACGAAGGCCACGTCAGATCCCCAACTCCTGGCCGGGAGCGGCGAGGTCATCGGCAGCGGACCGCCGCTTCAGATCATCACGTCGTTTGTACGCCATGAGATCCTCAACGGTGATGCGACGGTGCTTTCCCACCATCCGGTAGGGGATGGCGCCATCCTCCAGCAATCCGATCAGGTACGGCCGGGACACGTTCAGCATGTCCGCCGCCTGCTGGGTGGTGAGTTCGGCGTGGGACGGAACAACCGACACACCCCGGCCCTGCGCGGCCTGAGCCAGGATGTACGCCAGCAGACTCACGGCGTCACGCGGGAGAATCAGGGCTTCTTCGTTGCCGACCTCCCCGGCAACCGGGATGACCTCCTTCTCGGGATGTCTCATCAGATAGTCCTTGATCCGTCTGACGGCTCGGGCCGCGACCTGGGCGTCCATCGACCCGGGCTCGATCGAGCGCTTGACTTGGATGCCTGCCATGGTGACTCCTTCCCTACAATCGCATTATCCGCAACAATCGAAACAAGTGCAATCAAGGCTTGTGCGGCGCGGCGTCAAGCCCGTGTCACGGATGGCTGCCGCCTTCGAAGAGGTGGCCGCGGCGGTGACGTCGACCGGCATGTCCCCATCCGTGTCTGACGCAGGGCCGGTCTTCTTCCGCGTTCCCGGGCTGTGAGGTGGTCCGACGGCAGGAGGGTCAGTGAGAGCCCCCGGCTGCCTGCCGCCGGAGCGATGCAGGGCTCTGGGATCGCTTGCCGGCAGATGCGCTCCGATCGAGCACCGACCTTAGTTGATCTTGAGCGCGGGATGACAGGACCCGTTCTGCCAGAATCTTGGCGAATAAGACGAACATCTAGCGGCGTTCGAGGACTGACAGTGCCCACGCCGAGGATTTCCGAGAAGGGATGACGATGTCAGCTGAGCGGAAGCCGACTGCCGTAAGACAGTTGCGGCTCGTGGTGGAGGCGGAGGACTACGAAGCGGCCGTCGCCTTCTACCGGGATGTGCTGGGCTTGCCGGAGCAGGCGGCCTTCTCCGGAGGTGACGGAGCCGAGGTGGTCATCCTGGAGGCGGGACGGGCGACGCTGGAGATCGCCAACCCGGCGCAGAAACGGATGATCGACGACGTGGAGGTGGGCCGTCAGGTGGCGCCCAAGTTCCGGGTCGCGTTCGAGGTGGACGACACGCGGGAGACGACCGACCGCCTGCTGTCCGCCGGGGCCGACGAGGTCGCGCCGCCCACCGTCACGCCCTGGCAGTCGTTGAACGCCCGCCTCGACGCCCCCGGCGGTCTGCACATCACGGTCTTCCAGGAGCTGAAGAGTCTTGAGGAACGGGAGACGCTCGACGGATTCGGCACCGGGAGCTGACGGCTCCCGTCTTGTTCAACCGGTCCGTACGGTGAAGGACAGGAGGAGCGCGGCGGTCCGCTCCGGGTCCTGGAGGATGGGCGTGTGGCCGACACCGGGCAGCAGCTCGACCCGCGCGCCGGGGACGGCGAGGTAGTCGGCGGCGGAGGAAGCCCGCCACCTGCGGTCGTCCTCGCCGAAGATCACCAGTAACGGCCTGCCGAGGACCGCGAGCCGGTCCGGGAGCGGCTGCTGCCGCAGATAGTCCGTGGTGCCGTTCAAGAACGCCCGCGGGATCTGGTAGCCGGCGCGGCTGAACCCGGTGCTCGCGAACCGGCGGATCTGCTCGTCGGTCGGCGGCCACTGCGCGGGGCTGATGGCGGCCTCCGATGGGATGAAGGCGTCCAGCGCCCATGGAGCCGGTTCCGGTCATAGCTCGGTCTGGCAAGTCGCATTCCGCCAGCAAGTGATCACTAATTTCGCTCTTGTCGAGTGATCATGCAAAGGTTACGCTTTGTCCGTTTGCTCTACAGCTCTGAGCCGAGCGAGTCAGGCGTCCCAGTTGCTGGCGGCCGGATGGGGTTGACGGTCGGCGTCTTTTGATGCCTCGTTGGGTCGGAGAGTGATGGCGCATGCGCCGGACTTTGGCATGGGCTCGTTCGGCTTGGTTTATCTCCTTTATGCTGGCGGCTCTCCTGCCGGGGCTGTTTACACTTTCAGTTGGACCCGCACAGGCTAATCCCCTTGTAGCGGCCACGGACTACGCCGCCCAGGGCGAGTTAGTCGTACCGGTGCAGATGAGGGGAACGTCCGGCGTTCTGCCAAGTGTGGTAAGTAAATCGGCCACTCACGTCCAGGACGTGGCCGAACGGCATGAGCACGTCACGCAGGCGCCGGTGCGCGGCGCTCTGCCATTGGAGGACCGGCTTCCTTCGACAGGCGAGACGGCTGCAAGGGGCCTGCCATCCGGCGTCATCCGCGCCGAGCAACGCGAGCAGGCGGTCCTGGGCTGGCCACTGATCGACGACACGTATCCGGAACACGGCACACTCGTGGGAACGGTGACGCCCCTCCTCACTGTCGAGGCCACCAGCATGGGCGGGGGGACCCAAGCTGATTTCGATTTCTTCTACAACGTATGCGAAGTACTGGAAGAAGAGGAAGCCGGGAATCCGCCACCCACCCCGGAGTGCTTCCAGTCGGGCAGGCAGCAGGGAAAGAACACCTGGCGTGTCCCGGCGGGCAGGCTCAAATGGGGTCAGCAATACGAATGGTGGGTGCGGGTTGTCGACCCCGCGACCAACAGTTCAGATCAGAGCGACAGGCAGTCGTTCACCACCGGCGCGCGTCAACCATTGAGCAGTTCCCTCCTCGGAACATCGGGATCCGGTGAGTTCTCCTCGATCCTCGGAAATTACGCGACGACAGTAACGGACGCACAGGTATCTGTAGCCGGCCCCCCTCTTGCCGTGACCAGGACATACAACAGCCTGGACACCCGGACGGAAGGAATCTTCGGTGCGGGCTGGTCGACCGTCTGGGACATGAAGTTGGTGGAAGAACCCGAGGGGCTCCTGGCTCACTATCCCGACGGCCGACGGCTGCGCTTCGCTGACAAGGGAGACGGCACTTACCAACCACCTCCTGGAATGCACGCCCTGCTGGCCGAAGTGGACGGTGGTGGCTGGCGCCTCATGGACAAGTCGTCGACCAGCTTCTACTTCGACTCCTCCGGACGGCTGCAGCGTATATCAGACGCACGGGGGCGTGAGCAGACCTTGGAGTACGGCAGTGACGGCAAGATGAGCCGCGCCACAGCCACGGGAGGGCGGTCCCTGCACTTCACCTGGTCGGGCTCACGAGTGGCGACGGTGTCCACCGATCCGGTGGATGGCGAGAGCGCCACCTGGACCTACAGCTACAGCGGCGACATCCTCACATCGGTTTGCGCTCCGGTCGCCGCGCCGAACTGTGCGACCTACTCCTACCAGGATGGATCACGCTACAGGGGACTCGTCCGCGACTCCGACCCCGTCGGCTACTGGCGCCTTGGAGACGCTCAGTACGACCCGGCGGCCAACGAGGGCAGTGACGGGCGTGCCGGCGTCTACAAAAGCGTGACCCCGGGCCGGCCCGGTGCCTTGGGGGGTAGTACGGACACCGCCGGCGGTTTTAGTAAGTCGTATGTCCAACTACCGTTCTATCTGTTGTCGCGGCTCCAGGACCGAGTCTCCATCGAGGCTTGGTTCAAGACCTCGCAGAACGGCATCATCTTGTCCGCAGGTGAGCTCGGTTACGAGTTCGGGGCGACTGAGCCTGTGGTGTATGTCGGTACCGATGGACGACTCCGCGGTCAGATGGGTTTCGTCAGTAACAGCAGTGGATCGGGGTTGTACACGCCCGTCACGAGCCCGGGACCGGTCAATGACGACCAGTGGCACCACGTCGTGCTGAATGTCGATGGGGCACGGCAGCAGCTTTTCCTGGACGGCCAGTCCGTGGGGGTGCTCAACGGAACTCTTGAGCCCCGATTCCGAGCCGAGGCCTTCATCGGTAGTGGCGATCGCGCGAGCCGATGGTCGATCGATACGCCCGGAGGGCCCAATACCTCTGGTGCCTTCGCCTTCAAGGGCTCGATCGATGAGTTCGCCATCTACGGCAAACCTCTTCCCGAGGCCGAAATCCAGGGGCACTACGCGGCTCGTGTCGTTGCGCCGAACAAGCTGAAGAAGATCACCCGGCCTTCGGGACGGGTTTGGGCGGAGAACACCTACGACACAACCACTGATCGCCTCAAGGCGCACACCGACCACCACGGAGGGACTTGGCAGCTCGGCAAGCCGAGTTTCGACTGGACGACAAAGATTGCCACCGTCAAGGTCACCGATCCGCGCAACGGCGCGGTTACCTACGGATATGACGAATGGCGTGGCAACCGTATCGTTCACGAGATCGACCAGGACAACTTCAAGGCCGAGTACAAGTACGATACCGGCGGCTTCCTGAGCAAAATCACAGATCGGAACGGTAACGTATCCCGTCAATACAATGACAAACGCGGCAACGTGCTCAGCGTCAAGACCTGCCGAACCACAGATACGTGCTATCGAGAATACGCCACCTATCACGTGGACGAGGATGACGAGTTCGATCCGCTGAACGACCGCCAGCTCACCTATCGAAACGCGCGCTCGTCGAGCGAGACGGACAACAGATACCTCACCAGGATCGAGTACAACGAGTACGGCGAGCAGATCAAGGAGACGACCCCCGCCACCACCGACTTCCCCAACGGTCGATCGATCACGGTGGCCTACACCGACGGAACCGAACCGGCCGTCAACAGCGGAACGGTTCCAGCCGGCCTGCTGAAGACCTGGACCGACCCGAAGAACAACACCTGGACCATGCGCTACACGGCATCCGGTGACCTAGGGGAGCAGACCGAGCCGACCGGGCTCGTGAGCCGGTTGGAGTACGACGCCCTCGGCCGTGTCACATCAAGCAGCCAGATCTCGCAAGCCCACCCCAATGGCGTGAAGACCACCTTCACCTACGACAACCTCGGCAGGCCACTAACCCAAACGGGGCCGGGGGTGGTCAACGAGATCACCGACGTCAGGCACACCGCTCAGATCCGCTACACCTACGACCCGGACGGCAACAATCTGACCGAGACCGTCGCCGACCTGACGGGTGGCGACCCCGAGCGCACCACCACCTACACCTACGACGCCCACGGCAACGGGGAAACCAGCACAGGCCCCGAGGGGGGCGTTGTCCGCAGCACCTGGAACAACCTCGGTCTGGTCGACACGATCACTGACGAAGTGGGCTCGATCTTCGGCCACACCTACACCAAGCGGGGAGAACTGGCCACCCGCACCCTCAAGAACTGGACGGGCAGCCCCGTCAACCCGCAGCCGGCCACCGAGATCGTGCTGGAATCGCGCTCCTACGACGCCGGCGGACGCCTCGCAGCCACCGCCGACGCGATGGGCCGCAAGACCTCCTACACGTACTACAACGACAACCGGCTCTCGCAGGTCATCGCGGACGACGTCAAGCTCAACGGTTCGACCACTCCCAGGGATGTCATCCTGGAGGCGAACACGTATGACGCCGCGGGCAACCTCACGCGCAAGGTGACGGGCGGCGGCATCACGCGTGCCGACTACGAGTACGACGCGGCCGGGAGGCTCTCCTCCACCGCCCTCGACCCCAGCTCGCTCAACCGGCGAACCGTCTTCGAGTACGACGCCAGCAACCTGACGACCAAGGAGACCCGCTCAGGCGCCGGCAGCACCCGCCAAGAGATCATCAGCTACGCCTACAACGCCGCGGGCATCAAGACACGCCAGACGGTCGAGAACGGCGACCAGGACCTCATCACCACGTGGACCGTGGACGACCGCGGGCTGGTCACGGCGGTGACCGATCCGCGAGGCAACGCGGACGGCGCGACAGCGGCGGACTTCACCGTCGACAACCGTTATGACGCGCTCGGCCGCCTCATCGAGGCCAAGGCGCCGACCGTTCAGGTCGAGAAGGCGGGTACGGCAGCGACCAGCGCGAGGCCGATCGTCCGCTCCGGCTACGACACGTCCGGCAACCAGACACACCAGGTGGATGCGGAAGGCCGCACTGTCACCACGGCCTACGACAAGGCCGGCCGAGTCGTGACGGTGACGTCCCCCGCCTACACCCCGCCAGGCGGCACGGCGCTCACACCGAAGATCACCCACCAATACGACCCGGCAGGGCGTCTTACCAAGACAACCGACCCGCGCGGCCACGACACCAGCTTCGACTACGACGCCCTCGGCAACCTGGTACGCACGACCGACCCAGGTCCATCGGGACCGGGCGGTGTCTACGTCGCGGAGTACGACCTCGTAGGCGAGCAACTAGTGGCCGTCGACCCCACCGGCGCCCGTGTCCAGGCGACCTACGATGACCTCGGCCGTAAGATCACCGAGACCGCGGTCGAGCGCAAGCCGACCAACGCGGCATTCACCACCACGTTCACCTACAACGACGCCAGCATCCTGACGAAGGCTGCCGCCCCCGGCAACAAGACCACCTCGTACGTGGTCAACGCCGCAGGCGAGGTCACCTCTGCGACCGACCCCGCCAACAACACCACCACGAACACCTACGACCTGGCAGGCCGGCTGCTGCAGGTGCGTGACGCCACGCTCAACGCCACCGCCACCAGCTACGACCTTGCTGGTCGCCCCATCGAGGTCAAGGACCTAAATGGCTCCGGCACCACCCTTCGCACGATCGGCCTCGGCTACGACCCGGCCGGCAACGTGATCAGCGAGACCTCCGCCGAGCAGCACACCGTCCGCCACGCCTACGACGCCCTCAACCGGCTCACCAGCCTCACCGAACCGGTCAAGGCGAACGAAGAGATCGTCACGCGCTTCGGCTACGACGCCTCGGGCGCCCGGACCCGCCTGACCGACGGCCGTGGCAACGCCACCTGGACCACCTACAACAGCCTCGGCCTCGTCGAGCGCGTGATCGAACCGGCGACCGCCCAGCATCCGAACGAAGCCGACCGTACCTGGACCTACAGCTACGACCAGGCCGGCAACAACACGGCGATTCTGCAGCCGGGCGGCGTCCGTATCGACCGCACCTACGACCACCTCGGCCGCCTCACCCAGGAGAACGGCGCAGGGGGCGGCACCACCACCGCGGAGCGCACCTTCGGCTACGACCCCGCCGACCGCCTGACGACCGCGGGTGACTACACGCTCGAGTACAACGACCGCGGCCTCCTCACCAAGATGACGTCGCCGTCGGGCCAGCCCATCACCATGGCCTACGACGCCAACGGCAACCTCACCCAGCGCGTGGACGCCGCCGGCACCGCGAACTTCACCTGGGACAACGCCAACCGTGCCGCCACCGCGACCGACCCGGTCACCGGCCGCACCTGGACCTACGGCTACGACAAGGCCAACCGCGTCACCAGCCTGACCTCCGCGAACCCGGCCAACATCCACTCCATCAGTTACGACGACATGGGCCGCGCCACGTCCCAGACCCTGAAGAGCGGCTCCGGCAGCGAGTTGGCCAAGGTCACCTATGGCTGGGACCTCGACGACAACCTCACCACCAAGACCACAACCGGCTTGGCCGGGGCTGGCACGAATACCTACGGCTACGACCACGCCAACCGGCTTACTTCCTGGACGGCGCCCAACGGCACCACCACCGCTTACGAATGGGACGCCGCCGGAAACCGCACCAAGGCCGGTGACAAGACCTACACCTACGACGAACGTAACCGCCTGACCTCCGGCGACGGCACGGACTACAGCTACTCTGCCCGCGGCACGCTCGCGAGCCAGACCAAGGCAGGCGTCACCACCCAACTCACCTTCGACGCCTTCGACCGTCTGATCGCTGACGGCGACAGCCTCTACAGCTACGACGTCTTCGACCGCGTTACCAGTCGCATCCGCGGCACTACTAATCAGACCTTCGCCTACTCCGGCCTCGGCAACGACCTGGCCGCCATTAACGCCGGCGGAGCAGTCCAGGCTAAGTACGCCCGCGACCCCTTCGGCGCACTTCTCGGACTTCAGGAAGGAGCCACCCCGGCAACTGCTGCGTTCAGCGACATTCATGATGACCTAGTCGGTACCTTCACTGGCACCGGTGTAACCGGCTCTACTGCATTCGGTCCATTCGGAGAGATCACTGCAGAGACAGGTTCCAAGGCAAGCCTCGGCTATCAGGGCGAGTACACCGATCCGGACACCGGAAAGGTGAACATGCATGCCCGCTGGTATCAGCCTGGTACCGGCACTTTCGCCAGCCGTGACACGGCAAGTCTCAGTCCGAACCCATCCGTCCAGGCCAACCGCTACACCTACGCCAATGCTTCACCGTTGACCGGCACGGACCCGACCGGTCACTCCACAGTCCGGAGCTCCTTCGGAGGGCCGGGGGGCTGGGGCGATACTTCGCCCGGCTACTCGGGCAATCTCTGCGGCATATCCGAGGGTATTGACGTATGCGGCGGCAGTGGTGGGGACGGGGGCTTGGCCGTCGGCTATTCGTACAGCGGAGGCGGGCCTATCGCATGCGTCGGGACCTACGGCCTGGCGCTATGTAGTCCTATTAACTTCAATGTTATATATGCTTTCCCGGAGGCAGAGCGCCAAAAGCGTAATATCCTGCCTAATGGATTGAACGCACCATCTGGGTTCTGGTCGGCAAGCAGAAGAGATCGTGTTGCCTTAGAAGCTGCCGCATCCACTCCCCACATGACCGAAGACGATGTAACGTTCTTGTGGGGCGTAATTCTGGGTCCACAGGCCGCTGGTGGTTCAGCTTGGGCTGTGCAGGATCCTGACCATTCCCGACCGTATACAGTCTGGTGGAACGGTAAGTCTATCACCTTTCCATCGATAGGGGCGGCCATCAAATATATAAACGAGATGGCCGAAAAGGGTGAGCGTAAGGGTGGCATCTGCCTGCATCCGGACTGCATAGACCAAGGGGGTTATTGGATCGGCAGAACAGAAGAAATTCTAGAAGAAGAGTACTGTGGTAGAAAAAGTAGTATCTGTCGAGCTGACCCCGATCGAGCGCATCAAGAAAGTCGCGTGCGCCACCTCTTGCTGAAATTCGGCTTTAGTGCTTTCTCGATGATGCTTTGGAATGGAGAAACAGGATTAGGTCAGCAAGGGGTTAATACGGGTATTTATATTCTTGTGGACAAAAACGGGTCACCGCTCAAAGTGGGCAGAAGTACTAATCGGACCTTTGACCAAAGGCAGGGAGATTACAATAACAATCAGACGTGTAAAGCTCTAGGAGGTTGTAAAGTGATGAGAATCATAGCTACAAGAGACTTGAACCAGATCTTCGGACTTGAGGATATCTTTTTCGATGTGGGTGTTGAATTAGGGGCGTGGGCACTGCATGACAAGTTCAATGGGCAGCGACCTATTGCGGTCAATTCAGAGAATCGTCCATATTGGGTTACAGAGGGGTTGAAGAAATTGCGCCAGATGTCCGTAGGGCTACGCCTTCCTCCCGGTACGACTCTGAAACCAAGACCTGGGCAATATCAGATTCGCCCAGGGGGGATCGGCTCTGGAACCTTTGGGACGTACTCGAAGGGCTCTTCCAGTCGCTGGGGAGCTCCTCGAATAGTAATCGGAGGAACTGACAGGGGTATTAAATAGAGTCGCGGGCAGGGCGAGGACTCGAATTATTGTGTTATACGGTCGAGATAGTGAGGCGCGTGTAGCTGCAGTGAAGGATTTTTGGCTGCTCATAGAGCAATCTAAAGCAGGTAAGACGAAATCGGCCCAGGCTGAATGGCTTCGCAGACATCTCTTGCGCTACACGAGGGCCAATGTCGAAGACTTCTATCTCTGGGTGTCCGAGAGGATGAAAGATGTCAATACTTATGACATGTATGCCGCGTTCTACAATGTGTTCGAAATTGGTTCACTGGATGGCTTCTTTGAATTCCAGTCGTGGTTGATAACCTTGGGGAGGGATGCTTTCGGTCCCGTAGCTGCCGAACCGGATAATCTGATTGATATTCCTCAGGTACGCTTCCTGTTGCACCTGCTTGAGTCCGGCCGCGGATGGTCACTCGAAAATAGTCCCGGATTCGGTGGTCTGGATGCAGCTGTTTGCGATTCATATACAGCACTAGGAGGAGATGTAAACCATTTGGAGCGCCTCGTCGGATTGCAAAATCTGAATGTGTCAATCTTTGAGCTAGAGGGTGATCGATGGGATATGGACGATCCAGATCAAATTCGAGCCAGGTTGCCGAAAATCTATCGATATAAGTATCAAAAGAATGCTTAGGTCGAATGATCGTTTGCATCAGAAAATATCTGATGAGGAAGTACTAAGCAGAAACTGGGCTACTGGACCGTAGCTCGCTTGCCGGTGACGTGATGTAGAGCAGGTCTCGATCACGGAAGAAGCTGCGGACTATCTCGGGTTTCACCTGAAGTCGGTCGACAGCTCGCTCGATCCTGTCGGTCAACTCCTCCATGGACCGGACGACTGCGCGGCCCACTCGATCGTGCTTGATATTCTTCCAGACCCACTCGTCGGGATTGAGCTCCGGCGAGTACGGGGTCAGGAAGAAGATGCGTAGTCGCCCCTTGGTGGACTTCACGAATGGCTTTCGTCTCCGCCGACCGATGCGCCGGATGCCCATCGAGGATCAGGAAAATCTTTCCGGGAATGTCGTGGAGCAGCGTCTTCAGGTAGTCGATGAAGGCCGCCGAATCGATGGAGCCGACGAAGTCGAAGTGCAGCTTGCCTTGCGTGTTCACCACAGAAATCATGTTGACCGAATGCCGCCGGCCGGTGCCGCGGACAATCGGGGTATCGCCGACCGGTCCCCAAGTCGTGCCCGCGTGATGATTGGTGCGCACGCTCGCCTCATCCAGGAAGTAGATGCCGACGCCTTGGCCGATGGCCTGCGCGCGGATCGTCGGATACTCCTCCTCTTTCCGCCGGCGCACCCGTTCGGGCTCTTGTTCATACGCGCGGACCAGAGGCTTCTGCGGCGACAGGCCCAGCCGCGCCACAGTATATCCGTTCCCTTCCTAGGCCTTCCGCCGGTCCGCCGGCTCGCGAGACGGACGCAAACCTTCCCCGAAATACGCCGTCAACCTCCTTCCCTCCGGACAGCAATGCCAGAACTGAAACTGATCCCCAAGCCGGGGCTGAAGGATCAGTATCGCCCGCTGTCTATTCCCGCTGTTCGGGAACCGGATGGTGCAGGTGGCTGTGAAGATCAAATCGTGCTCGAGCCGGTCTTCGAGGCCGACATGGCCGACTGCTCGTTCGGCTTCCGCCCGCGACGGTCAGTGCACGACGCCCGCTGCGGGGTCGCGCATCTTCCAGGCCAGGCGGCGTGCCCGTGGGCGGATGGCCACCCGTTCCTTGACGGTGACGGAGAAGACGCCGCAGGCCGGGTAGGCAAAGATCGGCAGATCGGAGACCCGCTATTCGGTAACTTGCGCGATGTAGGTGCCTTTTGCTGGCAACGTCATCACGAGTCCGCGGTCGCGAAGCTCTTGAACGGCCCGTCGAACCGTGCCGAGCGCCACGCGGTACTCCTGGGCCAGGTCGCGTTCTCCAGGGAGTCGCGCGCCTGGAGAGAGTTCGCCGCTCCCGATCCTCGCGGCGATGTGGTCTGCAACCTGGACGTAGACGTAGCTCGGGCCGACTGCATCGGGGTCGAAGGTGGGCACGCTGCTGCTCATGACAACAGCCTAGAACTGGGATCAGCATCCTATATGCGTAGGTAGCGTCATGGCGCTTCACACCGCTGTATGCCGCTCTATGTGAGCCGTGAATTCCGCACCGGGAGGGGTTGGCAATGAGCGTGGCGCCGGATTTTCATGGCCCTCACGTCGGTCCTCTCCCGGAAGGTGCAGACGGGATCGAATGGCGTGAACTGTCGCCGCGCTTCTGCCGGGTCCGAATCCTTGGGCACACCTGCGAGTGCAAGGCGCGCATCTACGAACTCTGTGCTTCCGCTGGGCTCGCCTGGATCCGCAGAACCGATCGGTCCGGTGCCACTCCATCTGTTCGAGAGACTCGCGCCACATCCTATGGCGAGGCTGAGAGGCTGTGGGGCAGGCTTCTCATGGGCCAGGCCAGATAGCCGTCGAACGACTTCTCGCGCGCTCGACGGCCGCCGCCCAACGAGGGAGCGGGAGTGATCTCCTCCGCTACCTGTACTGCGGTCAGGAGGCCGGTGCCAAGGAAAGGCATCGGTACGGCGGCAGGCTCGTCGGTGCTCCTATTGAAGAGGAAGATGTGCTTGGCCCTGAAACATGACATGAGACGTCCTCTTTTCCCGGAAGCCTGTCCAGCATGATTGCTTTGGTGGCGGGTGCGACCCGCGGTACAGGACGAGGCATCGCCGTCGAGCTCGGCGCTGTCGGGGCGACGGTCTATTGCACGGGCAGGAGCACGCGGGAGCAGCGTTCGGAGATGGACCGGCCCGAGACGATCGAGGAGACGGCCGAGCTGGTGACGAAGGCCGGGGGCACCGGCATCCCCGTGCAGGTGGATCACCTGGAGGCGGACCAGGTCATGGCGCTGGCCGAACGGATCGATCGGGAGCAGGGCAGGCTCGACGTGCTGGTCAACGATGTCTGGGGCGCCGATGGGCTGTGGAACTGGAACACTCCGGTCTGGGAGCAGGATCTGGAGAAGGGGCTGAAGATCCTCCGGTTGGGGGTGCACACCCATCTGATCACCAGCCACCACGCGCTGCCGCTGCTGATCAGGAACGAGGGCGGCCTGGTCGTCGAGGTGACCGATGGCACCTGGGACTTCAACGCCCCCCGCTACCGGGAGAACCTCTACTACGACCTGGCCAAGATGTCGGTGAACCGGCTCGCCTTCACCCAGGCCCACGAGCTGCGTCCGTACGGCTGCGCGGCGGTGGCGCTGACGCCGGGGTTCCTGCGGTCGGAGGCGATGCTGGAGAACTTCGGCGTCACCGAGGCGAACTGGCGCGACGGGGCGGAGCGGGAGCCGGCGTTCGCGGTGTCGGAGACCCCGGCGTACGCGGGCCGCGCGGTCGCGGCCCTGGCCAACGACCCTGACCGGATGCGCTGGTCCGGCAAGTCGGTCGACAGCGGCACGCTGGCCAAGGAGTACGGTTTCACCGACGTGGACGGCAGCCGTCCGGACGTGTGGCGCTACCTGGCCGACACCGAAGGCGGCAACCAGGCGAACCCGGACGACTACCGGTAGAGCCACGGCCCGGGATGGTGCACCTGCCCACGACGAAGCTCCACGCGCACGTTACCGACCTTGGAAACGGCCGGGCGGGGTAGCAGTCGCCGTCTACGCTGATCAGCGGCAGGTCGGCCAGACGGTCCGTGTCCAGCCGGTCTGCCGGTCAGGCAAAGGGTCCGTGGAAGAACGTGTTCATTCCACGTCTGCCGGAGTACAATAGAGCTGTTGTTTCTGGAGGGCGGATGGCATATCGACTGGTGTTGACCACTCAGGTACGCGACTGGCTCCACGAGTTGCGTACCGGGGATCTGGTGACACGGAGGCTCGTGGCCGAGGCCATCGACCGACTCCTGGATGAGGGCCCGACTCTGGGACGCCCATTGGTGGATCGGATCAACGGCTCCGACCTGCACAATCTCAAAGAGCTGCGGCCCGGGTCCAGCGGAACCCAGCGAAGTGCGCATCCTGTTCGTCTTCGACCCTCTCCGAAATGCGGTCCTGCTGATCGCGGGCGACAAGTCTGGGCAATGGAACCAGTGGTACCGACAAGCTATCCCGCTCGCCGAGCAGTGGTATGAGGCGTACTTGAAGGAGCTGCAATGAGCACCGAGTTTCACTCCTATACGCGCGAGGAGTTCATCGCCGAGTTCGTCCACCCCGACGATCGTCAGGCGTTGGAGGAGGCGCACGAGCGCCGGGTGGCTCAGGTGCGTGGGGGGTTCCTGGCCGACATGCGCAAGAAGGTGGGACTGACCCAGGCCGAGGTGGCCCAGGCCATGGGGGTGTCCCAGCAGCGCGTCTCGGCGATCGAGAACGGGGCCATCGCCGAACTGGCCACTCTCAGCCTGTACATCCATGCCCTGGGCGGAGAACTGAAGGTCATCGCCGATTTCGGGGACACCTGGCAACGCGTCGCCTGACTGGATCTGCTGAGATCCGGCACCCCGTCCGGGTGGACCATCTGGAGACGGCCAGGTCAGGGCGCTGGTCGAACGGATCGACCGCGAGCAGGGCAGGCTCGACGTGCTGGTGAACGACGTCTGGGGCGGTGACGGGCTGTGGGACTGGAACACGCCGGTCTGGAAGCAGGACCTGGATAAGGGCCTGAGGATGCTCCGGTTGGGCGTGCACACGCACTTGATCACCAGTCATCACGCGCTGCCGCCTCACCCAGGCCCACGAGCTGCGTCCGTACGGCTGCGCGGCGGTGGCGCTCACACCCGGGTTCCTGCGGTCGGAGGCGATGCTGGAGAACTTCGGCGTCACCGAGGCCAACTGGCGCGACGGGGCGGAGCGGGAGCCGGCGTTCGCGGTGTCGGAGACCCCGGCGTACGCGGGCCGCGCGGTCGCCGCCCTGGCCACCGACCCCGACCGGATGCGCTGGTCGGGCAGGTCGGTCGACAGCGGCACGCTGGCCCAGGAGTACGGGTTCACGGACGTGGACGGCAGCCGGCCGGACGTGTGGCGCTACCTGGCCGACACCGAAGGCGGCAAGCGGGCGAACCCGGACGACTACCGGTAGAGCGCTGACATGCGGGCGGCGGCCTCCGCGGCCAGGTTCAGGGTTCAGCGGAGCAGGCGGGCGGGGGTCGTTACGCCGTTGGCTCTTGGGCGCCTATGGGGGTGTGCGCCCTCAGTCCTGCTTCGGCTGGGCGGAGGACAGCGCGCCGATGTGGTCGGCGAGCGCTGTCGGGGCGTCGAGGTGTACGAAGGTCCGTGCCCCGGGGACCTCGATGAACGTGGCGTTACGGAATGCCCTCCGCAGACGCTGACCGAGTGCGGGTTTGAAGGCGCGGTCGGCGGTGCCCCAGACGATCTGCACCGGCCCGGCGAAGTTCTTCAGGCGGGTGGAGACATCGAGCAACTCCTTGGCGTCTATGGCCTGGAGGAATCGCACGGCGTCCCGGCGGATCTCCTTGCTCCGCAGACTCGGCTCGATCCATGCCTTGGTCTGACCGGGATCCAGCTTGTTCGCGAGCAGGCCGAGCCCGAGGGGCGAGTGGCGGAAGGCTCGCCATCGCATGGGCTGGAGGTTGATCCGCATCAGGCGTTCGCCCCGGAGGAGCCGGAAGATGACGTTGTAGGGAAAGGGTGGGAAGGTGTCGAAGGCGTCGCAGTTCGTGAGCACGAGCCGGCCGATCCGGCTGGCGTCGATGTCGAGCAGGAACTGGCACAGCGCGCCCCCGGTGTCGTTGCCGACCAGTGTGACGTCGCGCAGATCAAGAGCCTCGAGAAAGGCGGCGATCTGCCGGGCCACACCGCGCGGGGATTGGTCGGCGTCGGGCCGCACCGGTACGCGGTGGGCCCCCAGCGGCCAGTCAGGCGAGTAGGAGCGGATGCCGCGGGCGGCCAGCTGGTCGGCGACGCCGGACCAGACCGACCCGTCCACGAGAAACGCGTGAACGAAGACCACCGGGGGAGCGGCTGCATCCGCGGGGCCCGCGATTCGGTAGCTGACGGTGCCGTGCGGCAGGTCGATCGTCGTCATCGGATGCCTCCGAGGAGACCCCCGCCTTCAGGCGGGGGAGGAATCGGACTCCTGCGGAGCAGGACAGGGGCAGCCGATTCGCCGCCAGGCCAACCGGCGTCTCGAACATGTGCACGATACTTGGCTGATCGCGCGCTAAGATCTGAGGCGTGGCGCAGACCGTGAAGCGGGCCTTCAGGTACCGCTTCTACCCGACCCCCGGGCAAGCTTCCGAGCTTGCCCGGACCTTCGGCTGCGTCCGCTTCGTGTACAACAAGGCACTGGAGGAACGCACCCGCGCCTACGTCCAAGAGGGCCGCCGGGTCTCCTATGTGGAGTCGTCGGCCGCCCTGACGGCGTGGAAGCGCAACGGCGAGTTCGACTTCCTGTCCGAGGTGTCGTCGGTGCCGCTCCAGCAGGCGCTGCGGCATCTTCAGGCGGGGCTCGCGAACTTCTTCGCCAAGCGCGCCAAGTACCCGGCGTTCAAGAGCAGAAGGAAGTCGCGGGCGTCGGCGGAGTACACCCGCTCGGCGTTCCGCTGGCGCGACGGCCGGTTGACGCTGGCGAAGATGGACGCGCCGCTGGACATCGTGTGGTCGCGCCCGCTGCCCGAGGGAGCCGAACCGTCCACGGTCACGGTGTCGAAGGACGCGGCCGGGCGCTGGTTCGTGTCCCTCCTGGTCGAAGAGAAGATCAGCCCTCTGCCGCCTGTCGCGTCGAAGGTGGGGATCGACGCCGGAATCACCACACTGGCCACGCTGTCCACCGGCGAGAAGATCGCCAATCCTGGCCACGAGCGCCGCGACCGGCGCAAGCTGGCCCGTGCTCAGCGGGTGCTGGCCCGCAAGGAGAAGGGTTCGGCCAACCGGGCCAAGGCCAGGCTGAAGGTGGCCAAGGTGTACGCCCGGGTCGCCGACCGCAGAAGGGATCACCTGCACAAGGTCACGACCCGGCTTGTTCGCGAGAACCAAGTGATCGCCGTGGAAGACCTGACCGTCCGCAACCTGGTCAAGAACCACAGTCTGGCCCGCGCCATCTCCGACGCGAGCTGGCGGGAACTGCGTTCCATGCTGGCGTACAAAGCCCGGTGGTACGGGCGGAGCGTGGTGGTGGTGGATCGCTGGTTCCCCTCCAGCAAGTTGTGCTCCGTGTGCGGGGCGCTGCGGGAGAAGATGCTGTTGAACGTCCGGGAATGGGAGTGCGCTTGTGGCGCGGTCCACGACCGGGACGTGAACGCGGCCAGGAACGTGCTCGCCGCCGGGCTGGCGGAGAGCTGAAACGCCTGTGGAGCTGGTGTAAGACCTCAACGAGAGTCCTCTCGGGCGGGCAACCGGCGGTGAAGCAGGAAGCCTCACGGGCGACCGTGGGAATCCCCCTCGTTTACGAGGGGGAGGAAGTCAACTGCGCTCCGTTCGGAGGAGCGATGCGATCAGCAGGTCGTAAGTGATCACTGATGCTGAGTCCTCGCGTTCGGATCGGGCCCTGAGGTGCCGGTTGCCGGGCTGTCCCAGCCGGAGACGAACCATTGGACCGCTCCCGTGGCCGGATCGTACGACCGCCGGTTGAGGATGCCGATGTCCCCTCCGTAGACGTGGATGCCGATGGTGGGCTCGTCGCCGACGGCGGTGACGGCGTGGACGTCGTCGTCGGTCGTACAGCAGACGGTGACCTGCCCGCGTTCCCACACCTGCTCGCCGGCCGGCGTCAGGGCCCTGCCCGTTTCGGACGCCGTGGGTTTGACGTAACGCTGCTCGCGTTCGGCTCCCGAGTAGACGCCGACGACGCCCCAGGTCTCGTGTCCGTGCACGGGTGTGCGCTGGCCCATGTTCCAGACCACGCACGCCAGCGACCAGCTGCCGTCGGGAGCGATGTGGAGCGGGTACGTGACATGGCGCTCGTTCGAGGGCCGTGTGACCTCCGGGGGAAGCCGGTAACCGCTGACCAGCAGAGCGGACAGCAGCTCGGCGACCCGAGCCGTGATCTCGTGCTCGTCGCCGGTGCTGCCGACGATCAGATCCACCTCGTGGATGAAGGCCTGCAGGTGATCAGGCTCCATGGTCCGACTCCTGAGCTCGCTCATCGGGCCTCCTCGGTCGGTTCGGCGCCGCTGCCCCGGCTCCGTCAGGCAGTAGTCGAAGCCGGCCCGGCCATCTCGACATCACTTGGCGGATCAGAGGCCCGCACGGGTGAACGTCACATGCGTCACTCCGCTGGGCGAGGAGACGGACTCGACCTCGTAGTTCCCCTCCAGGCCCTCCAGCCCGTCCCAGAGACGTACGCCTCGCCCCAGCAGGATGGGGACCACCACGAGGTGCATGTGGTCGATGAGCCCGGCGGCGAGGAAGTCGCGGATCACCGTGGGACCCCCGCCGATGCGGACGTCCTTGCCGTTCGCGGCCTCGCGAGCCATGTCGAGCGCTTCAGCAGGTGAGGCGTCGACGAAGTGGTAGGTCGTGCCGCCTTCCATCTCGATCGACGAGCGCGGGTGATGAGTGAGGATGAAGGTCGGCGTGTGGAACGGTGGGTTGGGGCCCCACGCGCCCTTCCACTCCGGGTCGTCGTGCCATCCAGGGTGGCCGAACTTCCCGGCGCCCATGATCTCGGCGCCGACCCCGGGATCGTGCAGCTGCACGAAGGCGTCGTCGACGCCGCCGGTGCCGCCCGTCCCACGCCACTGGCGGGTGGCGAACATCCATTCGTGGAGCCTGTCTCCGGCGTGACCGAACGGCGCCTCATGGCTCTGACCCTCACCGGTGCCGAAGCCGTCGAGTGAGACGCAGAAGGATTGGACTCGGGTGAGTGACATGGGCGGTGGTCCTTCGCTGGCGTGAGACGGATATCGATCGCGGCCTGGAGATGACCGCCGGCCGACTCCGGAAACGTTGTTCCGGATCCAACAGCCTCGCAGGTGAGAGGTGGTGTGACCAGGACCGCAAGCGGACATCTCCCGGACTTGTGGCCGTGAACCTCATGCGCTGGTACGAGCCCACGCGTTTCGCGAAGCCGGCGGGGGCCGACAGACAGGCCCGGGTTACCGGTAGAGGGCCGACATACGGGCGGCGGCTTCGGCGGTCATCGCCCGCAGCTCCGCCGGCTCCAGCACCTCCGCCTCCGGCCCGAACCGCAGCACCTGCGCGTACGCCACCTCGATCGACTCCACGCCGAGCCGGACCGTGCCGTCGGGCTGGAGTGAGGCGAGGGCGTCGGGCAGCGCGGCCGGGTCGGCGATGTGCCGCAGCATCCGCCGTCCGGCCTCGGTGAGCCGCAGCGTGATCGAGGTGCGCAGCAGCGACCGGCCGAACTCGGCCGCCTGCTCGGCCCAGAACGCGGCCAGGTCGAAGCCCGGGTCGCGGGCGAACACCTCGTCGCGCACGGTGATCTCGCCGAACCGGTCCACCCGGAACAGCAGGAACCGGGTTCCAGAACGCGCCGCGAGGTACCAGGCCCCCGCCTTCAGCACCAGCCCGTACGGCTCCAGCGCGCGGGTACGTCCCTTGTAGTCGGCCGTCACCACCCGGTCGTTCCACACCGCCCTGGCCAGCGGCGGGAGCTGCGCCGGCGGCGGGGAGTCGTGCGCGAACCAGCCGGGCGCGTCCAGGTGGAAGCGCTGCGCGGCCACGGCCGGGGCGTCGCGCAGGCCGGGGGAGAGCGCGGCGGCGGCCTTCAGCCGGGCCGTCGCCGCCACCTCCTGCAATCCCATCTCGCGCAGCGCGGCGGGCACCCCGGACAGGAACAGCGCCTCCGCCTCCGCCCGGTCCAGCCCGGTCAGCCGGGTCCGGTACCCCTCCAGCAGCCGGTACCCGCCACCGCGCCCCCGGTCGGCGTAGACGGGGACGCCGGCCGACGACAGCGCGGCCACGTCGCGGTGCACGGTCCGCTCGGAGACCTCCAGCTCGCGGGCCAGCTCCGCCGCCGTCATGCCGCGCCCGCCCTGCAGCAGCAGGACCAGCGCCATCAGCCGGGCGGCGCGCACAGCGGCATGATCACGGCGGAGGGGTGATCGGGGGAGTGGAGGACCTCGACGTCGTTCGGCACCATCGGGCCGCCGGGCCCGCCGAGCGGGTCGCCGGTGCCGGGGTTGCGGGCGATCGTCGGGTAGGCGCCCGCGGCGACGTGCACGCGGACGCGGTGGCCCCGCTTGAACCGGTGGCCGATCGGCCACAGCTCCACCCGCACCCTGCGCACGTCCCCCAGCGTATCGGCGTCCATCGGGCCGAGGCGGCGCACGCCCTCGCACACGTTCATCGAGCGCCCGTCCGGGTGCACGTCGCACACGCGGACGACCACGTCCGCGTACGGGGTGCTGGATCGGACGTGCAGCTCCGCGCTGACCGGGCCGATCATCTCCAGGTCGGAGGTCAGCGTGGGGGAGCTGTAGACGAGCACGTCGCGGCGGGCCTCCAGGCGGCGCTGGTCGCGCGGCCGGGAGTCGGCCAGCAGCACCGGGCCGCCGATCACCGGCGTCGGGTGGTCCGGGTGGTAGCGGAACCGGTCCGGCTCCGACTCCAGCGGACCGTCGGGGCCCAGGCCGAAACCGTGCTGCAGGTGCCAGCGCTGCCGCCGCATGCCGGGGACGGGCCAGTCCGGGTACTCGCGCCACTCCTCGGCCCCGGTCACGTACAGCCGCACCGGCTGGTCGCGCAGCTTGGAGAAGTCGCCCAGCAGGTGGGCGCGGAACCAGGCGAGCGCCTCGGTCATCGCCGGCATCGTGTGGTGGCTGTCGACGTGGTACCAGGGACCGATCGTCAGGTACGGCCGCCGGCCCGCCGCCCGCATCGCCAGGTAGTCCTTGAGCTGCCAGGGCAGGAACACGTCGTACCAGCCGCCGAGCATGGTGACGGCGGCGTCCACCTCGCCGACCTTGGGGGAGTGGTCGCGGCTGGTCCAGTACGGGGCCGGGTCGGCGTGGTGGGCCAGCAGGTCGCGGTAGAAGCGCAGCGGCCGGCCCGCCGACGCGAGGTCCAGCTCGGCCACCGGCCGCCCGGACAGCCCTGCCAGCACGGCCCGCCGCGTCACCCGCGGCGCGGTGATGGCCGCCGTGCCGCCGAAGCGGCGGCCCATGTGGTCGGTGAGGGTGGTCCAGCTCAGCGTCGACTCCAGCGCGAACGCGCCGCCCACGTACGCGGCGTCCCGGAACTGGGAGGCGGTGATCTGGGTGGCCATCGCCTTCAGGTCGGGGCCGGCGTACGGGGCCACGGCCCACTGGGTGAAGCCCAGGTAGGAGGGGCCGAACATGGCGAACGAGCCCCCGTACCAGGGCTGCTCGCGCATCCACGCGATCGTCGCCAGGCCGTCGTCGTGCTCGTGGCCGAGCGGGTCGAGGTCGCCGCCGGAGCCGAAGCCGCCCCGGCAGCTCTGCATCAGCACCTGGAAGCCGTTCCAGGCGAAGCCGCGCCCGTACAGCAGCCCGAACAGGCCGCGGCGGCCGTACGGGGAGCGGATGAGGACGACCGGGGCCCGCTCCGCCCCGGCCGGGACGTAGTGGTCGGCGAGCAGGGTGACGCCGTCGGGCATCCGTACGGGGACGTCACGGTGGACGTGCGCGTGTCGCATTACTAACCAGTAACATACGCGGTCCGGTGATCGGTAGCCCGGGGGACGGGCGTCCCCCGGGCCACCGGGCGCGTCACGGCGCGGTCTTGTCCGGCCGCTCCGCGATGCGGATCGCGTTGACGATCGTCGCCCCGTCACGGGCCGCGAACCTGACGTTGAGCTGGCCGTCGGTGACCCGCACCGTGTACTGCCTGCTCACCGCCGTGTACGTGCCCGCCTCCAGGGCCAGGTCCAGGGCCGGGATGGCGAGCTGGCCCTCGACCAGCACGTCGAACACCCGCCGCCCCATCGCCATGTTGCGGATCTCGGCGAAGTCCAGCTCCACCGTGTAGACGCCGTTCGGCACCGCGTCGAAGCGGTACTCCAGCATCCGCTCCCTGGCGGTCCTGAACAGCGCCTGGTCCTGGGTGTTCCTGATCGTCTTGCTCGTGCTGTAGGTGCCCGTGGAGGTGGCCACGTAGCCGTACGAGCCCGCGCTGTAGCGCCGGTCCGGCGTCCAGGCGTCACCGGCGGAGTCGGTCGAGCCGCGGGTGGCGCCCACGTCGATCGCCACCTGATGCTTGGGCACCACGACGGTTACCGCGACCTCGATCACCGGCTGGCGCCCGCTGGCCGACCTGATCAGGAGCTTGCCGGTGCGGGCCGTGCCCGGCTGCACGCCGTCGCTCGACGCCGTCACCCGCAGTGTGGCCTTCTGCCCCGTGGCCAGCTCGCCGGCGGCCGGGGTGACGCCGAGCCAGCCGCCCGCCGGGTCGGTGGTGACCGTGTACGGGGTCGGCGCGCCGAGGTTGGTCAGCTCCAGCGTGCGGGTCCTGGTCTGGCCCGCCGGCATCACCACGGTCAGCTCGGCCGCCGAGGCGGCCACCCGCCCGGTCACCAGCGCCGTGTCGATCCTGGTCACCGAGGCCGGCGGGATCGTGACGGACCGGGTGAACGTGCCGTAGTGCTCCTTGGACACCACCACGTCGTAGTCGCCCGCCAGCACCTGGCCGTAGAAGGCGCCGTCCGCGCCGGTGGTGAGCGTGGCCACGTCGCCGATCCGCACCGTCGCGCCGGGCAGCGGGTCGCCGTCGTTGGCGTCGGTCACCACGCCCGTCACCAGGCCGTGCCTGCTGGCCGTGATGGTCACGCTCTGGCCCGAGGCCAGCGCGGGCTCCTCGTACAGGTAGAGCAGCGCGTCATCGCCGGTGGCGTTCTCCACCCCGACGGTGCCGAACGCGCCCCGCTCACGGTCGCCCTCCAGGTCCTTGTAGCGGAAGCCGATCGAGCCGTCCTCGCCGAGCAGGGCCGCGAACGACACCCGCTGCGTCTGGTCGGCGTAGAACTTGACGTTGCGCCACTCCACCACGAACCGCCGGTGCGGCGCCGTCCCGGTCACGCCCGTGTACACGCCGCTGTCGGCGTCCACGATGAAGTCGTCCCAGAGCGGGTAGACCGCGTGGTTCGGGGTGGCCGTGCTCGGCAGGCGGCTGTTGCTCGGCGTCGTCAGCCGGGTCTCGGCGAAGGTGAGGAACCCGTTGGTGACGACCCACGCCCGGCTCTGGCCGGCGCCGTAGAACGGGACCGGGAACGGCAGCGTCACCTGGACCGCCTCGTCGTCGCCGGTCAGCGCCAGTTTGTCGGTGCCCGCCACGTACGGCTCGGCGCCCGCGCGGCAGGTGTAGCCGAAGTTGTCGCCGCGCAGCGGCAGCTCCACGTCCCGGGTCAGGTCGCCGCCGACCGTCACGGGCACGGTGGCGGCCGTGGAACAGCGTGAGGCCGGCGTGACGGTCAGCTCGTACGTGCCGTGCGGCAGCGTCAGCTCGTACCGGCCGGAGGCGTCGGTCACCGCGCTCAGCGGGGTGCCGGCCGCCGCGACGCGGGCGCCCGGCTCCGGCGTGCCGGCGGTGGTGACCGTGCCGGAGACCGTGGCCGTCGCCAGCGGCGTCATGGTCAGGTCCACGGTGACGGTCTGGTCGCCGGTCACGGTCGCCGTCGCGGTGCCGCGCTCGAAGCCGAACTTCGCCGCCGTCACCGCGTACTCGCCGGGCAGCAGGCGGACGAACGAGAACGCGCCGTCGTCGCCGGTCACCAGCGTCCTGTCGGTCGGGCCGTCGATCGTGACGGTCGCGCCCGACACCGGCTGCCCGCCGGCGGTGACCACGCCGCCCAGCCCGCCCAGGCTGTCCTGCGGGGTGGCCTGCACCGCGGCGTAGGCGTCGAGCCGGCCCTCGCCCCACACGTTGTTGTCCGCGGCCGTGCCGCCGCAGCTCGTGTCGGCGGTGTCGACGGCCGTGCTGTCCAGCAGCGGCCGGGTAGCGGCGATGGCGCCGTGCAGCCGCGGCGAGGCCGACCACATGAGCGCGACCGTGGCCGCCACGTGCGGCGAGGCCATCGAGGTGCCGGTGGCGGTGCCGTAGCGGTTGCCGGGCAGGGCGGATCGCACGCTCACGCCGGGGGCCGCGATGTTCGGCTTGATCTCGCCGTTCTCACCCGCACCCTTGCTGGAGTTCACGTACAGGGCGTTGTTCACGTCGAACGCGCCGGCGCTGTAGCTGATCTCGTACTGGCCGGGCGAGCCGCTGCTCTGGCAGGACGGGCCCTCGTTGCCGTTGGAGAACGCCGGGAAGATGCCCGCCGTGACCCACGCCTCGACCGTCTCCTTGTACCAGGGGTCGAACCCGTCGCCGCCCCAGGAGTTGTTGACGATGTCCGGCGCCAGGTCCGTCCGCGGGTTCTCGCCGGCGGCGTCGGTCGGCGCCAGCACCCACTGGCCGGCCGCCAGCAGCGAGGCGTCCGTGCAGGTGTTGACCTCGCAGCCCTTGGCCGCGATCCAGCGCGCCCCCGGGGCCACGCCGAGGCCGTTCGCGCCGACCATGGTGCCCATCGTGTGGGTGCCGTGGCCGTTGTTGTCGCACGGCACCGCCGTCGGGCAGATCCCCGCCGGGTCGAACCAGTTGTAGTCGTGGGTGACCGTGCCGTCCGGGTTCCTGCCCCGGTACGCGTCCCGCAGGTCCGGGTGGTCGAACTGGACGCCGGTGTCGATGTTGGCCACCACGATGCCCTCACCGCGGTTGCCCAGCTCCTCCCACACGCGCGGGGCGTTGACCCGGTCGATGTTCCACTCGACCGCGTTCACCCGCGCCTGCGCCTCGGCCGGCGCCGGCTTGGGCAGCGTCAGGGTCCTAACCGGCTCGATCCGCTCGACCTCCGGCAGCTCGGCGATCTGCGCCGCCAGCTTGGACCCGGCCGTGACCTTGACGGCGTTGACGATCCAGAACGGGGTGTACTCGGCGCGGTGCTGGTCGAGCAGCTTGCGCAGGCCCGCCTGCGTGGCGTCGGCCTTCTCGGTCTTGGCCTCGTAGACCCGCTCGGCCTTGTCCTGCTTGCCGGTGGCCCGGCGGGCGCCGCTCAGGTCGGCGTCCTCCTTCATCCGCACCCAGAACGTGGCCTTGTCGTCGCTGTCCAGCTGGGCCTGGACCGCCTTGCTGACCTTGTCGGGATCGGGTGCCGCCTGGGCCACTCCGGTCGGGACGAGCAGAGCTGCTGCGGCGACGGCTCCCATCAGGAGCGCGCGCCAGCGGGGGGTGTTCGGCACAAGCTCTCCTTCGCGCCTTCGGGAAAGAGCTGATCTTTCCGGCTCTGTGGAGAAGAGTGAAGAGAGCTTGTCGGGAATGCAAGGGGAAATCCTGACAATGCGCGCTATGTAACAAAATGTAATGTGGTCAGTTGAATTGTTGCCAGCGGTCCCAGGCGGCGCTCCACGGCTGCCGCAGCCCCCGGCACAGGAACACCGGAGTGTCCTGCTCCTCGTTGTCCACCCCCACGCCGTTGTCGACCCTGGCCCGCAGCTCACAGGACTCGTACTGCTGGTCGCGGACCATCCGGCGGACGTTCACCATCACCCCCGGGTCGCCGTCGTCCGGCGGCGGCCCGTACTCCCAGAGCTGGTTGTGGCCGGAGTAGACCCGCGTCAGGCCGCCCTGGACGAGCGAGCCGTGCTCGCCGTAGTTGCCCGTGACCACGACGGCGCGCCGCCGTTCCTCCGGCGGCAGCGAGTCGAGCACGCCGGTGACCGCGGCGTTGAACGCCGGCCAGCCGACCGACTCGCGCGCCACCTCGTTGATCATGGGGATCGGCGTGCTCCCCAGCACGGTCAGCGGCACCAGGGGCAGCGCGACCAGCGCGTTGCCCAGCCCGTTCGCGCCGAGAGACCACCCCGCCGACTTGATCCTCTCGCGCCCCGCCGCCTCGGCCGCCACGCAGCCCGCCGCGAACAGCGGCAGGATCAGGCCCGCCGTGTAGTCGAACCGGCCCCCGCTGACGACCGTCAGCACCGCGGCCGCCGGATAGGCGACGGCCAGCGCCCGCACCCGGGGGTCACGCCACAGCCGCACGAACCCGAACCCCGCCATGACCGCCACCACCGGCCCGAACAGCAGGAACTGCATCGGCACGAACAGCATCCGCATCGTCGCGCCCTCGTCCTCGCTCAGCCCGGCCGCCATCTTCAGCTGCGGCCAGTCGTGGGTGAGCTGGTAGAGGAAGTTCGGCAGCGCCAGCACGACGGCGACCAGCGCCCCCGCCCACAGCCAGCGGCTCAGCAGCAGCCGGCGCGGCCCCGCCACCAGCACGCCCGCCGCCAGCCCCAGCACCAGCATGGCGATCAGCAGCTTGTTGTACGTGGCCGCGCCGATCACCACGCCGGCCGCGAGCCACCATCGCCCGTCGCGCAGCAGCGC
Source organism: Nonomuraea sp. CA-218870 (assembly GCF_050936535.1). Taxonomy (NCBI): domain Bacteria; kingdom Bacillati; phylum Actinomycetota; class Actinomycetes; order Streptosporangiales; family Streptosporangiaceae; genus Nonomuraea; species Nonomuraea sp. CA-218870. The sequence goes on from NZ_JBNJMN010000001.1 coordinate 4,080,228, forward strand.
CCGCAGCACGAACAGGATGGCCGCCGCCCACAGCGGCAGGTCGAAGCTCACGGTCAGCAGCGTGTGGCCGCCGATCAGCGGATAGGCGCCGGTCGCCGTGCCGGCCGCGGCCAGCGTCTGCGCCACCCCGCGCCCGCCCAGCTCCCGGGCGATCAGCGCCGCCAGGACCACCAGCAGCGCCGCCGCCAGCGCGGGCAGCACCCGCAGCGTGCCCGGCGAGTCGCCGAACAGCGCCAGGGACACCCTGGCCGCCAGCGGCGTGAACGGCGGCTGGTCCACGTACCCCCAGTCAAGGTGGTCCGCCAGCACCCGGAAGTACAGTTCGTCGCGGTGATAGCCGTAATGAGGGCCGAGGGCCAGCAGCACGGTCACCAGCACGGCGCAGACCGCCGCCACCGGCCGCCACGCGAGGGGGGTGTTCATGACAGCCAACCTACGCGGCCGGCCTACGCGACGCTGATCGCCCGCGCCCTCGTCCGCGTGCCCCCGTTGCGCGATCTTGATGGGCGGGAGTAGCCTTTCCTCATGCGACATCACTCCTCGCTTCAGTGGTGGCGCCGCTCCTAGGCGGCGCGATTCTCGCATACCTCTAAAAGGCCGCCCCGGTTCGGCGGCCTTTGTTGTGTTCGCCCCCGGGGCTCGTTGATCGAAGTGCGCGAAGGGGCAGCAGTGGAGACGAGCGGATATACCACCGCCAAGGGCATCGGCGTCGAGCTCGAGGTGCGCGCGGTGTCCGAGGACGCGCTCGAAGAGATCGTGACGGCGCTGGGGGACAGGCGCGGCGGCGCGTTCTCCTCGGGGATGGACTACCCCGGCCGCTACAGCCGGTGGGCGTTCGGCTACGTGGACCCCTGCCTGGAACTGGTGGCCAAGGGCCGCGTCATCTCGGCGCGGGCGCTCAACGAGCGCGGCCGGGTGGTGCTGCCCGCCGTCGCCTCCTGCCTGCTGGCCGCGGGCAAGCCGGTCGGCGAGCCGACCGGCGACTTCGTGCAGGTGCACGTCCCGGAGTCGGAGGACCTGCTGCCGGAGGAGATGCGCAGCCGCAGGCCCACCGTCTTCACCGCCATCCGCGAGGTCATCGCCGCCTTCAAGGGCGACGACCCGCACCTCGGCCTCTACGGCGCGTTCGGCTACGACCTGGCCTTCCAGTTCGAGCCCATCAAGCACCGGCTCGAACGCCCCGCCGACCAGCGCGACCTGGTCCTGCACCTGCCCGACCGGCTCGTCGTCATCGACCGGCAGCGCGAGACGTGCTTCGAGCGCCGCTACGAGTTCACCGTCGACGGCCGCGGCACCCGCGGCCTGGAGCGCACCGGCGAGGCCCGCCCGCCGGTCGCCCCCGCTGAGGTGCCGCCCAACCCGCCCAGGGGCCAGTACGCCGAGGTCGTGGCCGCCGCCAAGGAGCGGTTCAAGCGCGGCGACCTGTTCGAGGTGGTGCCAGGCCAGGTGTTCCACGCCACCTGCGCCGACCCGGCCGGCTTCTACCGCGGGCTGCGCAAGAGCAACCCCGCCCCGTACGAGTTCATCATCAGCCTCGGCGAGGGCGAGCACCTCGTCGGCGCCTCGCCCGAGATGTACGTGCGCGTCACCGGTGACCGGGTCGAGACCTGCCCGATCTCCGGCACCATCGCCCGTGGCGCCGACCCGGTCGGCGACGCCGAGGCCATCCGCACCCTCCTGACCAGCGTCAAGGAGGAGTCGGAGCTGACCATGTGCACCGACGTCGACCGCAACGACAAGTCGCGCATCTGCGTCCCCGGCACCGTCAAGGTCATCGGCCGCCGCCAGATCGAGCTCTACTCGCGGCTCATCCACACCGTCGACCACATCGAGGGCCGGCTGCGCCCCGAGTTCGACGCGCTGGACGCCTTCCTCACCCACATGTGGGCCGTCACCGTCACCGGCGCGCCCAAGACCTGGGCCATGCAGTTCATCGAGGACCACGAGGCGACCACCCGCCGCTGGTACGGCGGCGCCATCGGGTTCATCGGCTTCGACGGCTCCATGAACACCGGCCTCACTCTGCGCACCGCCCAGATCAGGGACGGTGTGGCCACCGTGCGGGCCGGCGCCACGCTGCTGTTCGACTCCGACCCCGAGGCCGAGGAGCGCGAGACCGAGCTGAAGGCCAGCGCCCTGCTCGGCGCGCTGGCCACGGTCGGCTCCGAGGACGCCGAGCCCCAGACCCCGCACAGGGAGCAGCCGGGCCTGGGCATGAAGGTGCTGCTCGTCGACCACGAGGACTCCTTCGTCAACACCCTCGCCGACTACTTCCGCCAGGAGGGCGCGGACGTGGTGACGCTGCGCCACGGCTTCCCCGCCGCCATGATCGACGAGATCGGCCCCGACCTGATCGTGCTCTCGCCCGGGCCCGGCTGGCCGTCCGACTTCGGCATGGCCGCGCTCATCGACCAGATCTACGCCCGCGACCTGCCGGTGTTCGGCGTCTGCCTGGGCCTGCAGGCCATGGTCGAGCACGCCGGGGGCACGCTCGACCTGCTCGACCACCCCGAGCACGGCAAGCGCGGCCAGGTCTCCCGGCTCGGCGCCGGCGCGCTGCTGGACGGGCTGCCGCAGGAGTTCACCGCCGCCCGCTACCACTCGCTGCACGCCAAGCGGCCCGGCGTGGTCGGCTTCACCCCGACCGCCGTCACGCCCGACGGCAACGTGATGGCCATCGAGGACCCTGACAGGCGTCGCTTCGCCGTGCAGTTCCACCCGGAGTCGATCCTCACCGCCGAGGGCGGAGCCGGGGCGAAGGTCATCCAGAACGTGCTGCGGCTGTGCCGCCGGTGACTCGGTAAAACGACCACGGACGCGTGCGGGGCGGCCTAGAGTCTCCCGCATGCTCCCCGTAGACCTTCCCGACACGGTGCGTGACGCCCTTCTCGCCCCGCTCGTCGACCACGCCTGCCACGGGGTGCGCCGCGACGAGCTGACCCGGAGCCGGTTCGAGCTGCTGCTCAACGAGGGCGGCAGCCCGGCCCCGCCGGGCACCACGCACTTCGACACCCCGCTCGGCGCGGCCGTGCGGCGCTGGTGCGCGCCCGTGCTCGGGCTGGAGGCGCACGCGCCCCCGCCGGTCTACCTGGCGCGCCGGGCCGAGCTGGGCGCGGCCGAGGTCAACCGGCTCCTGCTGCGGGCGGCGGGCGTGTCGGCGTTCCTCGTGGACACCGGCCCCGAGGGCGCGGACCTGCTGACGGCGGGGGAGATGGGCCGCGACGGCGGGGCCGCCGCCGACGAGGTCGTCCGGATCGAGCAGATCGAGCAGGACGTGGCCGAGCTGGCGTCCGGCGGCGGGAGCGTCCTCGACTACCTCGCCGGCCTCGGCGACGAGCTGACGGCCCGCGCCGCCCGCGCCGTCGCGCTGAAGACCGCGCTGGCCGGGCGGTGCGACCTCGACCTGGACCCCGGCAGGCCGAGCCGGGGGGCCGTGCTCGCCGCCGCCAACCGGCGCCTCGCCGACCCCAAGCAGCCGCTCGCCGAGCCCGCGCTGGCCCGGCACCTGCTCTGGGCCGCCGCCGACGCCGCCAGGGACCGCGGGCTGCCGCTGCAGGTGCAGACCGGCATGGGGACGGGCATGGGGGCGGGGGCGGGCGACGCCGGGGCGCAGCCCGCCGGCCCTGCCCCGCTCGCCGGGTTCGTCAAGGCGCTGCAGCCGGCCGGGGTGCCGGTCGTCCTGCTCACCTGTTATCCCTACCAGCGCGAGGCCGCCTGTCTCGCGCACGCCTTCCCGCACGTGTACGTGGACGTCGGGCTCGCCCTGGCGCACGCCGCCGCGGGCGCCGCCCGGGTGCTGGCCGAGCTGCTGGAGCTGGCTCCGTTCCACAAGCAGCTGTACGGGTCCGGTTGCCGCGGCCTGGCCGAGACGTGCCATCTCGGCGCGGTCTACTTCCGGTGCGCGCTCGGCGCGGCGCTGAAGGCCAGGCTGGACGCGGGGGAGTGGGCCGCCGCCGACGCCGCCAGGGTCGCCCACATGATCGGGTCGGGGAACGCCCGCCGGGTGTACCGCCTGTGAGTTATTGAATCGTGATTTGTCTGGATGTCAGGTGGGCGGTGATTATCGGGGGCGCCAGAGTTCCCAACGCACACCTGGAGGTGTCGTGTCCTGGCGTCCCCCCGCTCTCGCCGCCGCGGCCCTGGCCGTCGTCCTCGCCTTACCCGGTCCCGCGCTGGCCGACGACCCGCCGCCGCAGGTCGAGCCCCGGGCCGGCACCGAAGCCCCGGCGGAGGTCAGCGGCCTCGCCGAGCCCGCCAGGGCCGGCGACCCCGTCGCCGCGGCCAGGGAGCATCTGACCAGCCCGCGCTACCGCATCGACCCGGCCGACCTGGTCCCGCTGCACACCGTCGTCGACGGCGGCGACGAGACGGTCAGGTTCGCCCAGCGTCACCGCGGCCTGCCGGTGCTCGGCGGCCAGTACCTGGTCCACTTCCGCACCGAGGGCGGGAAACGGACGGTCACCGGCGCGGGCGGACGCTACCTCACCGAGCTGGACGTCGCGACCACCCCGGCGATCACCGCCGAGCTGGCCGGACGGCTGGCCCTGGCCCGGCTCATCCCCGACCACGCCACCCGGCAGACCGCCAGGGCCGGGGCCGGCGAACTCGTCGTGGTGCCCAGGGGCGCGGGCGTGCTCGCCTGGCGGCTGCCGCTCACCGGCCGCGACGTCCGGCGCGGGCTGCCGCTGCTGCGCGACGCGTACGTGGACGCGCACACCGGGCGGCCGCTGTTCAGCGTGGACCGGCTGCGCCTGGCCGGCCCTGCCGAGGGCGCCGGCACGACCGTGTACGGCGAGCGCGTCACGCTCCAGGCGTACCAGCGCGACGACGGCGCCTACGAGCTGAGGGACCGCTCCAGGCCGATGTGGAACGGCACGACCGGCGAGATCATCACCTACGACGCCAAGGGCGCCGACCTCTTCGACGTGCTCGGACCCGGCATCCCGCCGGGGCTGGAGCCGGCCCGCTCGGCGACCCCCGAGTTCGGCCCGGAGCACACCGCGACGGGCGCCGTGGACGCCCACCACGGCGCGGGCCTCGTCTACGCGTTCTACCGCGGGCTCGGCCGTGAAGGGCTCGACGGGCGGGGCGGCAGCATGCACTCCGTGGTCAACGTCACCTGGGACGGCGAGCCGTTCATCAACGCTCTGTGGGACGGCACCAAGATGATCTACGGCGGGGGCGGGCCCGACTTCCACCCCTTCGCCGCCGCCCTGGACGTCGTCGGCCACGAGCTGACCCACGGGGTCATCGAGCACAGCGCCAACCTGCTCTACCTCAACCAGTCCGGCGCGATGAACGAGGGCCTGGCCGACTACTTCGGCAACGCCGTCGAGGTCGACACGCTCGGCGTGCCGATGACCCACCCCGACGCCAGCCTGCTGGGCGAACGGCTCTGCAAGACCGCCCCGCCCGCCGACTGCCCGACCCGCGACCTCGACGACGGCCGGCACGCCACCCGCGACTACCTCGGCGTCACCGTGGGCTTCGACGGCGGCGGCGTGCACCTCAACTCGACGATCTTCTCCGGCGCGCTGTGGGACATCAGGGAACGGCTCGGCGGCCCCAAGGCGGACCGGGTCGTCTACAAGGCGCTCACCGAGTACATGACCCCGCTCGACGACTTCGTCGACGGCCGCCGCGCCGTCGAGTCCGCCGCCCGCGCCGCACGCCTGACCGCGAGCGAGCGGCTCGTCGTGGCGGCGGCCTTCGACCGGCACGGCATCAAGCGCGGCTGGGACCGCCGCATCCCCACCGACAGCCAGGTGGTCGCCGACGACCTCATGGCGGCCTTCACCCCTCCCGGCCTGTCCGGCGACCGGTACGTGGTGACCGACGCCGCCGACGACGGCACCGGCCCCACCTACATCGTCACCGGAAGCCTGCGCGGCGGTGACCCGGTGCGACTGTCGCAGAACGACGACGTCAACGACCTGCCCGCCACCGACGGCCGGCGCGGCGTGTGGGCGTCGATGGAGACCGGCCAGGAGGTCACCTTCCGCGTCCTGTCGCGGCCGCTGGACCGCCGGTCGCCCGAGACCGTCGTGCACGAGTCGCCCGCCCTGGTCAACACCGTGGCCGTCGAAGGGGACACCGTGGTGTGGGAGGGCGTCGATCCGGTCTCCAGCGAGATGGAGGTATGGGTCAGGCGCGGCGCCGCCGCGCCCGTCAACGTCACCGCCGAGGCCGGCGTCGAGGGCTACCAGCCCACGATCAAGAACGGCAAGATCGCGTACCTGCGCGTGTGGGCGGAGGGCGACCACTTCCACACCACCCCGGCCGTCCACGACGTGGCGAGCGGGACCCAGGTCGTGCTGCCCGAGGCGCCCGGCGCGGGGGACAGGCCGTCGTCGTCCCTGCGGCCCGTCGTCACCTCGGGGCACGTGGTCTGGCTGACCGACATCGACGGCGACGGCACCGCCGCCGTCATGCGGGCGGCCACCGACGGCACGGGCGTCACCGCGCTCGTCCCCGACGGCCCGGACGCGCCGATGGCGTTCTGGCTCGACGCCGGCGACACGGCCGTCACGCTCGACGTCCTGCCCGGGCCGACGATCCAGAACCGCGACCTGCCCAAGCTGTTCCAACTGCCGATGGCGGGCGGGGCGCTGGAGCGCTTCTCCTGCAACCGGGGTGAGCAGTTCCTGCCCGCCGCCGGCGACGGCAGGCGCGTCATCTGGTTCGACGGCACCGCGGGCGACACCGACCTGGTCACCCGCGACCGGCCCGCGCGCCGCTGCTGAACACCCCCAGGTGGGGGCCCGGACGGGCTCCCACCTGTGGTTTGCTTGGGTCCCGTCACCACTCCACCGAGCACGGGGGTCAGCATGGGCAGCGTCGAAGCCGAGATCAAGTTCCGCAGCGACATGGACGTGGAACTGGTCAAATCCGCCGCGTCGGACGCCGACGTGCTCTGGGCGGCCCGGGTCTCCACGAAGGGGGAGAGCTCGCTGGCCGAGATCGAGGCTGACCCCGAGCGGTCCAAGGGCCTCATCAACTACCTGATGCGCGACAGGCACGGCACCCCGTTCGAGCACTCGTCCATGACCTTCTACGTCAGCGCGCCGATCTTCGTCTTCCGCGAGTTCATGCGTCACCGCACCTTCTCCTACAACGAGGAGTCGGGCCGCTACCGCCAGCTCGTGCCCGTCTTCTACGTGCCGGCCCGCGACCGCAAGCTGGTGCAGGAGGGCAAGCCCGGCAAGTACGTCTTCACGGACGGCACCCCCGAGCAGCACGACCTGGTGACCGAGGCGACGACCGGGAGCTACCGGCAGTCCTACCGCGCCTACCTGGAGATGCTGGAGGCCGGGGTCGCCCGCGAGGTCGCCCGGACGGTCCTGCCGGTCGGCCTCTACTCCTCGATGTACGCCACCTGCAACGCCCGCGCCCTGATGAACTTCCTCTCGCTCCGCGTCAAGCGCGAGGACTCCGCCTTCCCGTCGTTCCCGCAGCGCGAGATCGAGATGGTGGCCGAGAAGATGGAGGCGCTGTGGGCCGGGCTCATGCCGCTCACGCACGCCGCCTTCGAGGCCAACGGGCGCGTCTGCCCCTGAGGTCTGTCCCTGAGCTCTGTCCCTGAAGTCTGTCCCTGAAGTCGGCCCCGGTCAGGCCAGGGCGGGCAGGACGTACACCTCGGCGCCCGGCGGCAGCGCGCAGTCCAGTCCGCCGAGGCCCCGGGCGTTCTCGCCGCACACGACCATGCTGATGTGGCGGCGGATCCGCCCGTACTCGTCCCTGATCCGCTCCTCCAGCAGCGGATGGGTGCGGCGCAGCACGTCGAGCGCCCCGCCCAGGGTGGGCGGCGAGTCGCGGTCGGTCCCGACCGCGAACACCTTCACCTCCGTGCGGCCGCTCACCCACCGGCGCAGGGCCGCGGGCAGCACGAACACGACCAGCATCACCGGACGGGCCATGGCTCAGAGCACCGCCGCCCGCACCGTCAGCACGTCGGGCAGGTGCGCGACCACCTGCGACCAGCTCTCGCCGTCGTCGGCCGACCAGTAGACCGAGCCGTCGCGGGTGCCGAAGAACAGGCCCGCCTCCGTGGCGGTCATCGCGTCACGCAGCACGCTCGCGTACACCGGGCCCTCGGGCAGCCCGCGCTCCAGCGGCTTCCACGACTCGCCCGCGTCGGTGCTGCGGTAGACCCGGTAGCGGTGGCCGACCGGCGTGCGGTCCATGTCGGCGTTGAGCGGCAGCACGTACAGGGTGCCGGGCCGGGACGGGTGCGCCACGACGGGGAAGCCGAAGTCGGACGGCAGCGCCGAGCCGACGTCGTGCCAGGAGCCGCCGAAGTCGTCGCTGCGGTAGACGCCGAAATGGTGCTGCAGGAACAGCCGGTCGGAGTCGCCGGGGTCCATCGCCACCTTGTGCACGCACTGGCCGAACTCGGGATACTGCTGCCCCTCCGGCAGGAACGGGGCGCGGATGCCCTGGTTGGCCGCCTCCCACGACAGGCCGCCGTCGGTCGTGCGGTAGAAGCCGCCGGTGGAGATCGCCACCCCCATCACGCGCGGGTCGCCGGGGTGCGGGACGATCGTGTGCAGGCACAGCCCGCCGCCGCCGGGCTCCCACCGCGGCCGGTGCGGATGGTTCCACAGGCCCTCCACCAGGCGGTAGGTGACGCCGCCGTCCTCCGACCTGAACAGCGCCCCCGGCTCCACCCCGGCCCACACCACGCCCTCCTCCGACGGCGACGGCAGGAGCTGCCAGACGCGGGTCAGCGTGGTCCCGCACGCGTCGGGGAAGGCGATCGGCGGCCGGTCGGCCTCCTGCCAGGTCTCACCGAGGTCGTCGGAGTACATGACCGAGGGGCCGAAGTGCCCGTACTCGATCCCCGCCAGCAGGCGGGGGAGCGGGCCCCGGGTGTCGATCGCCACCGAGTGGACCCCGACGGTGGAGAACATGATCGGCTCGACGCTGAACGCGCCCCCGCCGGTGGAACGCGCGAGGAACAGGCCCTTGCGGGTGCCGATCGCGAGCATCGCGTCCGTCATGGCGTCACTCCCATAAGTCGCTCTCGGATGTCGCTCCCAGGAGGCCGGTCCGAAAAGCGCTCCCGGAAAGTCGCTCGCTTCCCGGCCATCGTGCCACGGGAGTCGCCGGCCCGCTGGTCGCCGGGTGATTTGCCGCGCGATTACCTGCGAGGTAATAGTCCGCATTCCCTGCATATCGCTAATGTTCCGGATATGGGAGCGGTGGCCGTACAAGAAGAGAATTTCGGGGAGCTGTTGCGAGGGTGGCGGCAGCGGCGCCGGGTCAGCCAGCTCGACCTGGCGATCGAGGCCGACGTGTCCGCCCGGCACATCAGCTTCCTGGAGACCGGGCGCGCCCGGCCCAGCAGGGACATGGTGATGAAGCTGGCGGAGGAGCTGGAGGTGCCGCTGCGGCACCGCAACCGGCTGCTGGTCGCGGCGGGGTTCGCGCCGGTGTTCGCCGAGCGTGAGGTGCGCGCCCCGGAGATGAGCGTGGTACGGCAGGCGCTCGACACGATCCTGGCCGGGCACGAGCCGTACCCGGCGCTGGTCGTGGACGCCGCCTGGAATCTGGTGGCGGCCAACGAGGCGGCCGGGATGTTCATGACCGGGGTGCCCGCCGAGCTGCTGAAGGAACCGGTGAACGTGATGCGGCTGTCGCTGCATCCGCAGGCGATGGGCGGCCGGCTGGTCAACCTGGCGGAGGTCCGCGCCCACCTGCTGCACCGGCTGCGCAGGCAGGCCGAGATGTCCGGCGACGGCCGGCTGACCGAGCTGCACGACGAGCTGGCGGGCTACCGGTATCCGGGCGTGGACCTGAACGTGGCGCACGTGCCCGGCCCCGGCGACATCCTGCTGCCGCTGCGGATCAGGCACGGCGACCGGGTGCTGTCCATGTTCACCACGATCGCCACCTTCGGCACGCCCGTCGAGGTGACCGCCTCGGAGCTGGCCATAGAGACGTTCTGGCCCGCCGACGAGGAGACCGCGGCCGCCTTCCGGTGATCAGATCTCGCCGTGCGCCACGTCCTGGTGGATGCGCGCGGGCGGCACCCCGTCGGCCCGCAGGTTGCGCACGGTCTCGGTGACCATCGAGGGCGGGCCGCACACGTACACCTCGTGCTCGCTCCAGGAGTGGAAGCGGCGCGTCACGTCCGGCAGGCGGCCGCGCATCCCCTCGTAGCCGGGCTGGTCCGACACCACGGGCAGCACCCGCAGCCAGGGGAACGAGGACTCCAGCCGGACCAGGTCGGGCAGGTCGTACAGCTCCGCGGCGGTGCGCGCGCCGTAGAGCAGGTGCATGGTGGGGCGGCGGCCCGAGGCGATCACCTGCTCGATGATCGCCTTGAGCGGCGCCAGCCCGGTGCCGCCGGCCACGAAGAGCAGGTCTCTCGCGCCGCGCTCCGGCGCGGCCATGGCGCCCATCGGCGGCCCCAGCATGACCGTGTCGCCGATGCGCGTGTCGCGGATCAGCGTGGTGGACACCCAGCCGCCGGGCACCGAGCGCACATGCAGCCGGATCGTGTTGTCCGGACGCGGCGCGTTCGCGATCGAATAGCTCCGCCACACCCGGGGCCAGCGCGCGGTCTGCACGGTGACGTACTGGCCCGGCCTGTACGGCAGCCGCTGCGCCGGGCGCAGGGTGAGGACCGCGATGTCGTCGTGGCGGCGCTCGTGGTCGATCACCTGCGCCAGCCACCAGGCGGGGGAGACGCCGGCGTCGGCCTCGGCCGCCTCGATCATCAGGTTGGCGGCGGCGGTGTAGGCCGACGTCCACGCCGCCTCGACCTCGGGGTTCCAGCTGTCGGTGGCGAAGCACCTGACCGTGGCGAGCAGGGCGCTGCCGATGGCGGTGTAGTGCTCGGCGACGACGCCGTACTTGCGGTGGTCCCTGCCCAGCTGGCCCAGGAAGGAGCGCATGCTCTCCGGACTGTCGACGCTCCACGCGATGCGGGTCAGCGCGCTGAAGAGGCGGTCGCGCTGCACGTCCATGGCCGGCGGGAACATCCCGCGCAGGTGCGGGTTCTCCGCGAACAGCCTGCCGTAGAAGTAGGCGGCCGCCTTGTCGGCCACCGGCTCGATGATGGAGAAGCTCTCCTTGACCAGGCTCGGATTCAATGACATATACCCAACCCGTCCTATTGACCGGAAAACCATTCCGGTCGTCTCGTCCCACCTCCCTGGCGGCTCCGGGTGAGAGCGTCCGGCCTGCCCCGGCACGTCCGAGCGCTCGAAATCCAGTCTTACACCGCCTCCGTGGCGTCACAACCTATTCGCCCGATGAGGTGCAGATCTGAACTATCAGTAATGGAGTTATGATTATCCGCATTCACCGTAATGGCTTGTCTGGACATGGAATGTGAAGAGAAATCATATTCGCCTTTAGCGGGAAATTTCGGGACCTGGGTGGTCTGTGCCCTGCTCCGGCCGTCCGGCCCCCGCCTCCCCGGCCCTCCCGCGACCCCGGCGGCGGGTTCCGGACGGACGGCCCCCGGGAGACTTGCGGGACAAGCGACATAACCGAAATGGAGTGCGCCATGATGGGGCATGCGCCTGCGCGCCAGGCCACCCCCGCACGACGCTCCCCTGGAGATGTGATGTCCCGACCGCTGATAGGCGTCAGCGCCTACTACGAAGCCGCCCGATGGGATGACTACGTGCGGGAGGCCGTGCTCTCCCCGCCCTCGTACGCCAGAGCGATCGAGCGGGCCGGCGGCGCCCCCGTCGTGCTGCCGCCGATCAACGGGCACGCCATCGCCGACTACGTGCGCGGGCTGAGCGGCATCGTGCTGACCGGCGGCACCGAGGTGGGCGCGGCCACGTACGGCGACGAGCAGGACCCGCGCGCCGGCGAGCCGCAGCCGCACCGCGACCGGTTCGAGCTGGCCCTGGCCCGCGCGGCCGTGCAGGCCGACCTGCCCGTGCTGGGCATCGCCCGCGGCATGCACGTGCTCAACGTCGCCCAGGGCGGCAGCCTCATCCCGTGGCTGCCCGAGATGCTGGAGCACGAGCGGCACAACGACCCGGGCGTGCCGCACCGCATCCAGGTGAGCGTGTCGAGCAAGCTGGGCAAGGCCGTCGGCGACCGCGTCGAGGCCGTCGCCCCGCACACCCAGTCGGTGCGCCGCCTCGGCGCCGGGCTGCTGGCCGTGGCCTGGGCCGACGACCAGATCGTGGAGGGCATCGAGCTGCAGGGCCACCGGTTCGGCGTGGGCGTGCAGTGGCACCCGGAGCGCGAGACGGGCAGCGGGACAAGCGCCGGGACGGGCAGCGGATTGTTCGATGCGCTCGTCGAGGCGGCCCGCTAGGCTTCGATCATGTCGCTGCACCCCCAGGCACGCGCGTACGTCGCCGCCTACCCGTCGGACCTGGGCGTCGACCCGGCCGCGCTCGACCTGGAGCGGATCCGCGAGATGCGCGCCGTCGACGGCCTCGCCTCCCAGCGCGGGCCGCTCACGCAGCTGCCCTCCGTCCGCGACGAGACGGCCGAGGGCGTGCCGATCCGCATCTACCGCGCCGACCGCGGCGACGGCCCGCTGCCCGTCGTCGTCTACTTCCACGGCGGCGGCTTCGTCTTCGGCAGCGTCAGGCGCAACGACGCGCTCGGCCGCGACCTGGCCATCCGCACCGGCGCGGTGGTCGTCTCGGTCGACTACCGGCTCGCCCCCGAGCACCCCTTCCCGGCAGCCGCCGACGACGCCTGGACCGTCGTGCGCGACGTCTTCGCCCGGCCCGCGTTCTACCAGTGCGACGGCAAGGTCGCGGTGGTGGGCGACAGCGCCGGCGGCAACCTCGCCGCGGTGGTCGCCTGGCAGGCGCGCGACGCCGGGCTCCGCCTGGCCCACCAGGTGCTGATCTACCCGGTGCTCGACGCGCGCATGGACACCCCGAGCTACCGCGAGTTCGCCAACGGCTACGGCCTGGACGCCGCGGAGATGGCCTGGTTCCTGCGCCAGTACGCCGGCGACGCCGACCCCGCCGACCCGCGCCTGTCGCCGGCGCGGCTGGCCTCCGCCGCCGGGCTGCCGCCCGCCACCGTGCTGACCGCCGAGTGCGACGTGCTGCGCGACGAGGGCGAACGCTACGCCGCCCGGCTGGCCGAGGAGGGGGTGCCGGTCGACCTGCGCCGCTTCGACGGCGCGGTCCACAGCTTCTTCGGCCTGCCCCGCCTGTTCGACCAGGCGGCCGAGGCCCGCGACCACGTCGCCGCCCGGCTGAAGGAGGCGCTGTGACCTACGAGCGGCTCAAGACCGACACCCCCGCCGAGGGCGTGCTGCGGATCACCATCAGCGAGCCGCGCCGGCTCAACGCCGTCGACCGGACCGGCCACCGCGAGCTGGCCGAGATCTGGCGCGACGCCGACCGCGACGACTCCGTCAGGGCCGTGCTCATCCGGGGTGAGGGCGAGGCGTTCTCCGCAGGCGGCGACCTGTCCATGATCGAGGAGATGACGCGCGACCACGACACCCGGCTGCGCGTCTTCGCCGAGGCCCGCGACATCGTCTACAACGTGCTCAACTGCGCCAAGCCGGTCGTGTCGGCCATCCAGGGGCCCGCCGTCGGCGCCGGGCTGGCCGTCGCCCTGCTCGCCGACGTCTCCGTGGCCGGCCGCACCGCCCGCATCATCGACGGCCACACCCGCCTCGGCGTCGCCGCCGGCGACCACGCCGCCATCATCTGGCCGCTGCTGTGCGGCATGGCCAAGGCCAAGTACCATCTGCTGCTCTGCGAGCCGGTCACCGGCGAGCAGGCCGAGCGGATGGGCCTGGTCAGCCTCTGCGTCGACGACGACGCCGTGCACGACACCGCCCTGGAGATCGCGGTCAAGCTCGCCGCGGGCTCGCAGGAGGCCATCCGGCTCACCAAGTACGCGCTCAACAACTGGCTGCGCCTGGCAGGGCCCGCCTTCGACGCCTCGCTGGCCATGGAGTTCCTCGGTTTCACCGGGCCTGACGTGGCCGAGGGCGTGCGGGCGCTGCGCGAGAAGCGCCCGCCCCGCTTCTCTTGACCTGAGGTGGTTTCGCCGTCGTGCCCCGGGTAGGCGCACAGACATGGAACGCATGGCCAGACCCACACGACGGGCCTGTCCGCCGGGGCCGAGAACGCAGCCTCGGGGGACGAAGCAGCGGCCCGCCGCCGGGTCACGGCCGGGGGGCGGTCAGAAGCCGCGAGGGAGGCCGAGCACCTGCGTCGCGAGGTAGTTGAGCAGAAGCTCCTCGGTCACGGGTGCCACCTTCCCGATCCGGGCGTCGGCGAGCAGGCGGGCCACCGGGTACTCCAGCGAGTACGCCATGCCGCCGTGCGTCTGGAAGGCGGCGTCGGCGGCCTCCCAGGCGGCCTGGGAGGCGGTCAGCTTGGCGATGTTGGCCTCGGTGCCACATGGCAGCTGCTGGTCGAACGACCAGGCCGCCTTGTACAGCATCAGCCTGGCCAGCTCGATCTTCGCCTTGACCTGGGCGAGCGGGAACGCGATCGCCTGGTTGGCGCCGATCGGCCGGCCGAACACCTCGCGCTCCTTGGCGTACTGCACCGCCACCCGCAGCGCCACCTCGGCGCCGCCCAGCGCGGAGGCGGCCAGCAGGATGCGCTCGGGGTTGAGGATGTCCCACAGCACCGCCGCGCCCTGGTCGACCTCGCCGACCACGTTCGCGGCCGGCACCCGCAGGTCGTCGATGAACACCATGTTGGACGGCGTCGTGTTGGCGCCCATCTTCGGGATCGGCCGGAACGACAGCCGCCCGGCCGCGACCGCGTCCGGCACGTTCACCAGGAAGACCGTCAGCCCGTGGCTGCGCGGCCTGGCCTCGGCCGCCGGGACGGTCCGGGTGACCAGCAGCATCCAGGTGGCCCGCTGCACGCCGGTGATCCAGATCTTCTGCCCGTTGAGCACGAACTCGTCGCCGTCGCGGCGCGCGGACGTGGAGATCGCCAGCGCGTTGGAGCCCGCGTCCGGCTCGGTCAGCGCGAAGCACGTCTCGATCTCCCCGGTGGCCAGCCCCGGCAGCAGCTCGTCCTGCTGCCGGCCGCTGCCGTGGCGGGTCAGGGTCATCGCCCCGAACCCGGGCGTGAGCACGTACGTGAAAGCCGATCCGCCCGCCGCGCCCGACGCCGAGATGGTCTCCGTCGCCACGGCCAGCTCCAGCAGGCCCTGGCCGCCGCCGCCGAACCGCTCCGGCACCGCCAGGCCCAGCCAGCCGCCCTTGCCCAGCTCCTCCCACACCTCCTCGGGCCAGCGCTTCTCGCTCTCGCACCGCTGCCAGTAGTCCAGGTCGTAGCGGGAACAGATGTCGGCGACGCCCTGCCGCACCGCGAGCGCGCTGTCGGGAAGAGTGAAATCCATCAAGCCATAGTAGAAGGAAGCTCTGTTCGCGGGCGAGGTCTGCGCGCGTGGAAGACGAACGCCGGCGGCGCGTTGCGCCACACCGTCCGCCCGGCCACCACCTCCTCGAACCGCTCGGACAGCAGCGCGCGGAAGCGCCGCGCCCGGCTCAGCGGGATCGCGTGCACGTACGAGAAGGTCGTGAACGCGCCGGCGTGGCTCATCACCGACGTCACCGCGCCCATCAGCGACAGCTGCAACTGCTGGGGGAAGGCCGCCCACGGCAGCCCGCTGACCACCACGTCCGCCTGCCCCAGGCTGCGCTCGGCCAGCAGCTCCGGCAGCCGGGCGGCGTCCCCGTTCACCACGTCCACGGCCGGGAAGCGCTCGGCCAGCAGCGCCGCCATCGCCTCGTTGAGCTCCACCGCCAGGTGATGGCCGCGCCCGGCCAGCCTGCGCTGGATCTCCGCGGTGAACGGGCCCGTCCCCGGCCCCAGCTCCACCACGGTCGGCTCGCCGCGCTCGGGCACCGGCGTGCAGACCGCCGCGGCGAGCCGCTGCGAACTCGGCGCGAGCGCCCCGATCGTGCCGGGTGAGCGCAGGAACTGGCCCAGGAAGAGCGAGGTGTCGTTGGCCATGGCTTGACCGTAGAGGCGAAGATCGAGTTGTCGTCTCCCCCGAAGGGACGGAGATCCGGCCAGTTGGAGGAGGGGTCATCCTCCGCCGGGAGGACTGTCCACGGGGTCCGGCTGGATACCTTGGTGGCATGAGTTGGCGTTGGCGCGGTGTGCCGTTCGACCTGCTCCTCGCCGCCGCGGGCGTCAGCCTGGACCTGCTGATGTCCGGTCAGGCGCTGAAGGGGGAGCTCCCGCCGTCCTACACGGTCGTCCCTCTGGCGTTGCTGGTCGGCGCGCCGCTCGGGTTCGTGCGGCGGTGGCCGCTCGCGACCGCGCTGTGGCTCGCGGGCGCCCTCGTCGTCACCGACCAGATGGCCGCCTACAGCTCCAACACCGCCCAGATGCTGCTGCTGGTCGCGGCAGGGTTCACCGCCTACCGGGAACGCGCCCGCGCGACCGGCGTGGCCATGGTCGCGGCCGCCGCCGCCACCGCGGCCAACCTGGCCGACCCCGGCCTGCCCTTCACCCTGGAGAGCGGCCTCTACTGCGTGGGCATCGCCGTCTTCCCGGTCGTGGTCGGCGGCTACCTGCGCGGCTCGGTGGGCGAGCTGGAGCACCGCGACGTCACGCCCGACGTGCTGCTCGCCGCCGGCGGGCTCGCCCACACCATGCTGAGCACCTGGACGAGCTGGCACTCCGGGGCCCAGCCCGCCTGGGTGACCGGCGTGCTCGCCGTCGCCGCCGGGCTGTCGCTCGGCGTGGCCAGGCGCCTGCCCGGGCTCGTCTTCCTGTTCCAGGGCGTGCTGCTCGTCGCCGCCGACACCTATCTGCCGCAGGTGGTCAACGCCAGCCTGGTGCTGGTCCTCATCGCGCTCGGCGTGTTCGCCATGCGGGTCGCCTCCTGGGTGTGGACGGCCAGCGCCTACCTGGCCACCTGCCTGCTGGCCGCGGTCGCCGTCGTCGGCCCGGACAGCGAGCCCACCGTCTTCCGCGCCGCCATCGTCTGCGCGCTCGTCGTCACCCCGGTCGCGATCGGCCGCTACCTCGGCGTCATGCAGGCCGCCGCCGCGGCCGAGCGGCTGCGCGCCCGCGAGTCCACCCGGCTCACCGTCGCGCAGATGCGCGCCGCCCAGCTCGCCGAACGCGAGCGCATCGCCCGCGACGTGCACGACATCGTCGCCCACCACGTCGGCGCGATGGTGCTGCGGGCCAGCGCCGCCCGTTACACGGCCCCCGACGGCCCCGTCGCCGACGCGCTGACCGACATCCGCGAGACCGGACACCAGGTGCTGGAGGACCTGCGCGGCCTGATCGACCTGCTGCGCGACCCCGACCGGCAGTCCAACCTCCTCGCCGACCCCAACGACGTGATCCGCGAGTCCGCCGAGCGGATGGCGGCCGCCGGCCTCGCGGTGGACCTCGAACTCGACCCGGGGACCGACCACGCCCCGCTCGTGGCCCGCACCTCGGCGGCGCGCATCGTCCAGGAAGGACTCACGAACGTGCTCAAACACGCGGGACCGGGCACCAAGGTCCGTGTCCGGGTCAGCGCCGACCGCGACGGCGTCGGCGTGGAGATCCACAACGGCCGCCCGCCCACCACGATCGAGCGCCTGCCGTCCTCCGGCCGCGGCCTGGCCGGGATGCGGGAACGGGTCCGGGCGCTCGGCGGCACCCTCAGCGCCGGGCCGGACGAGGAAGGCGGCTGGCTGCTCGCCGCCAGCCTGCCGGCGCCCAGGAGCGTCTCATGATCCGCGTCCTCATCGCCGACGACCAGGTGCTCGTACGCGCGGGTGTGCGGATGCTGCTGCAGGCCAACAGCGACATGGAGGTGGTCGGCGAGGCCGACGACGGCGCCGAGGCCGTCCGGCTGGCCGAGCGCCACCTGCCCGACGTCATCCTCATGGACCTGCGCATGCCCAGGGTCGACGGGCTGGAGGCGATCAAGCGGGTGCTCGCGGCCCGCCCCTCCACCCGCATCGTGGTACTGACCACCTTCGCCGAGGACGCCAACGTCTACGCCGCGCTGCGCGCCGGCGCCGTCGGCTTCCTGGTCAAGGACGACGAGCCGGAACGCATGATCGACGCCATCCGACGCGCCCACGCCGGCGAGCAGCTCCTCGCGCCGTCCGTGCTGCGCCGTGTCGTCGAACGCTTCCTCGACGCCGAGGAGAGCTCCGCGGGCGCGCCGCGCGGGCTCACCGAGCGCGAGATCGAGGTGCTCGCCCTGGTCGGCACCGGGCTGTCCAACGCCGAGATCGCTGAGGAGCTGCACGTCGGCGTCACGACCGTGAAGACCCACATCGCCGCCGCCATGGAGAAGCTCGGGCTCCGCAACCGCATCCAGGCGGCCGTGGTCGCGCACCGCAGCGGCCTCGTCGACGCGTCCTTCCGCCCCGTGCGTCAACCGCGCGGCGGAGCACCGGGTAGCCCGGCAGGCTGACGACCGCGGCCGGGTCCGGCGCGCATCCTGGGGTCCTCGATCGAAAGGACCAGCACCATGTCGGACACCGACCTCTTCCAGCGGCCGCCCGCCGAGACCCCCGCCCGGCCGGTCAACGGCTTCCTGCTGTACGCGCTCCGGCTCGCGATCATCGCCCAGGCCGCCGGTCTCGTGGTGGCGGGCTCGCTCGCCGGCCAGTCGGTCGCCACCGACGGGGCGATGGCCGAGGCCCACGTGATGGCCGGGCTGCTGATCCACCTCGCCGGCCTGCTGCAGCTCGTCCTCGCCGTGCTCGTGTGGCGTCCCGGCCGCGGGGCCGGCTGGCCCGCCCTGGCCAGCCTCGTGCTGTTCGCCGCCGGGATGGGCCAGCACTTCACCTGGGAGCTGCTCGGCGCGCACCTGCCCAACGGCATCGTCATGGCCGGGCTCAGCACCGCGCTGCTCATCTGGTCGTGGTCGCCCGGCGCGTCCCGCCGCCGCTAACCTCGTTCCTGTGTACGTGAAGATCTGCGGCCTGACCGACCCCGGCCACGTGGCCGCCGCCGTCGAGGCCGGCGCCGACGCCGTCGGCTTCGTGCTGACCAGCAGCTCACGCCGGATCACGCCCCAGCGGGCCGCCGAGCTGGCGTCCCGGGTGCCGCCCGAGGTGCTGACCGTGGGCGTCTTCCGCGGCGAGGACCCGGCCGAGGTGCGGGCCGCGGCGCTCGCGGCCGGCGTGCGGGCCATCCAGCTCCACGGCCACCACCCGCACGGCGACTTCACCGCGCTCAAGGACCTCGGCCGCACCCTGATCAGGGCCGTCGACGCGCGGGCCGACCTGCGGTGCGGCGCCCACGACGAGAGCCTGCTCATCGTCGACGCGCCCCGGGCCGGCTCCGGCGAGCCGTGGGACTGGTCGGCCGTGCGCGGCCGCCCCACCGGGCGGTGGCTGCTCGCGGGCGGCCTGGCGCCGGGCAACGTCGCCGAGGCCGTCGCCGCCGCCCGCCCGTGGGGGGTCGACGTCTCCAGCGGCGTCGAGACCTCGCCCGGCGTCAAGGACCCCGCGCTGATCGCCGCCTTCGTCACGGCCGCCCGCGAGGCGGCCTGACCGATGACCACACCGGCTGCCCCCGATCCGGCCGCCCCCGATCCGGCCGCCCCCGTCCCGGAAGGCGGCGATCCGGATGGGCGTGAGCCGGCTGTCGTGCTGGAGTTCCTGCGCGGGTTCGCGCGGCGGCGGGCGCCCCGGGTGGTGCCGGTGCCCGGCGGGTTCGCGGTGCTCGACGATCGCTACGCGGCCTCGTACGACGACAACAAGCTTCTCGTGTGGTCCGGCGAGGACCCCGGGGTCGTGCTCACCGCGGCGGAGGAGGTGCTGGGGGAGCGCGGCCACCGCATGGTGTGCGTGGACGACGACCGGCTGGGCCGGGCGTTCGCGCCCGCGTTCGCGGCGGCGGGCTACCAGCACGAGGAGAACGTGCTCATGGTCTTCCGCGGAGACCCGCCCCGCGTCCCGTACGCCGAGGAGTTCTCGCTGGAGACGCTGCTGCCCGAGCTGCGGGCGGCCTGGCGCGAGACGCTCCCCGACGTCGGCGACGAGGCGATCGAGCAGCTCGCCCGGCGGTCGGAGGCCCGCCTGGACGGCGCCCGCCGGGTCGGGTTCCGCGGCGTGCGCGCGGCCGGCGGCGACCTCGCCGCCCACGCCGACCTGTACGTGCACGACGGCGTGGCGCAGATCGAGGAGTTGGTGACCGCCGTGCGCCACCGGGGCAGGGGCCACGCCCGCGCGCTGATGCTCTCGCTGCTGGCCGAGGCGACCTCGGCGGCCGGGCTGGTGTTCCTGGTGGCCGACGCCGCCGACTGGCCGAGGGAGTTCTACGCCCGCCTCGGGTTCGCGGAGATCGGCCGCACGCACGCCTTCGTCCGCGCCTGACGGGGCCCGTTGGCCGGATGCGGCCCCGCTGGGCTGCACGTTCGCGCAGTAGGGTCTGGGGCGTGAGTGAAACTTCCGCCGAGGACCGGATCTGGACGGTTCCGAACCTGCTGAGCTTCCTGCGCCTCCTCGGCGTGCCCGTCTTCCTGTGGCTGATCCTCGGGCCGCGGGCGGACGGGTGGGCCCTGGCGGTGCTGGCGGTCGCCGGGTTCACCGACTGGCTCGACGGGAAGATCGCTCGGGCGTTCAACCAGACCAGCCGTCTCGGGCGGCTGATCGACCCGGCCGCGGACAAGCTGTACGTGTTCGCGACGATCCTGGCGCTGCTGGTGCGGGAGATCATCCCCTGGTGGCTGGTCGTGCTGATCCTGGCCAGGGAGCTGTTCGTCCTCTGTTCCTTCCCCGTCCTGCGCAAGCATGGCTACCGTGCACTTCAGGTGCATTTTCTGGGCAAGGCCGCCATGTTCAACCTCATGTACGCCTTCCCTCTGCTCTTCCTCGCCTCCCATCCGGGGTGGTATGCCGAAATAGCCCGCGTCGTCGGGTGGGCGTTCGCGCTGTGGGGAACGGGGCTGTATTGGTGGGCGGGCGTGTTGTACGTCGTACAGGTACGCCGGCTCGTGACCGCGACCACGAAGGAGTGAGCGGTGAAGGCGGTTGTCATGGCGGGCGGCGAAGGCACCCGGTTGCGGCCGATGACGGCCAACCAGCCCAAACCCCTGCTTCCCGTGGTCAACCGTCCGATCATGGAACACGTGCTGCGCCTGCTCAAACGGCACGGCATCACCGAGACCGTGGTCACGGTGCAGTTCCTGGCCGCGCTGGTGCGCAACTACTTCGGCGACGGCGACGAGCTCGGCATGCGCCTGCAGTACGCGACCGAGGACGTGCCCCTGGGCACCGCGGGCAGCGTCAAGAACGCCGCCGCCCGGCTGCGCGACGACCGGTTCCTGGTCATCTCCGGTGACGCGCTCACCGACATCGACCTGACCGACATGATCCGCTTCCACCGCGAGACCGGGGCGCTCGTCACGATCGGCCTCAAACGGGTGCCGAACCCGCTGGAGTTCGGCATCGTCATCGTCGACGAGGCCGGGCGGGTGCAGCGCTTCCTGGAGAAGCCCACCTGGGGCCAGGTCTTCTCCGACACGGTCAACACCGGCGTCTACGTCATGGAGCCCGAGGTGCTGGGCGACGTTCCCGGCGGCGAGCCCGCCGACTGGTCGGCCGACGTCTTCCCCCGGCTGCTGGAGCGCGGCGCCCCCATCTACGGCTACGTGGCCGAGGGCTACTGGGAGGACGTCGGCACCCACGACAGCTATCTCAAGGCCCAGGCCGACGCCCTGTCCGGCAAGGTCAGCCTGGACATCGGCGGCTTCGAGGTGTCGCCCGGCGTGTGGGTGGCGGGCTCGGCCTCGGTCGAGCCCGACGCGGTGCTCAAGGGGCCGCTGTTCATCGGCGAGTACGCCAAGGTCGAGGCCGGCGCCGAGCTGCGCGAGTACACGGTGCTCGGCAACAACGCGGTGGTGCGCGAGGGCGCCTTCCTGCACCGCGCGATCGTGCACGACAACGTCTACCTCGGCCCCGGCACCCACCTGCGCGGCTGCGTGATCGGCAAGTCCACCGACGTGATGAGCGGGGCCCGCATCGAGGAGAACGCGATCATCGGTGACGAGTGCGTCATCGAGGCGGAGGCGTACGTCTCCAGCGGGGTCAAGATCTACCCGTTCAAGACCATCGAGGCCGGCGCGGTCGTCAACACCAGCGTCATCTGGGAGTCGCGCGGCCAGCGCGGGCTGTTCGGCCCGCGCGGCGTGAGCGGGCTGGTCAACGTCGAGATCACGCCCGAGCTGTGCGTCCGGCTGGCCAGCGCCTACGCCACCACGCTCAAGAAGGGCGAGCACGTCGTCATCTCGCGCGACGCCTCGCTGGTCGCCCGGGCGTTCAAGCGGGCCGTGATCGGCGCGCTCAACGCCAGCGCGATCAACGTGCACGACCTGGAGGCCGCGCCGCTGCCGGTGGCGCGCTTCCACACCTCCAGGTCCACCGCGGCCGGCGGCATCACGCTGCGCACCACCGCCGGAGACCCGCAGAGCGTCGACATCGTCATCATGGACGACGGCGGCGCCGACCTGTCGCCCGGCGCCCAGCGCAAGCTGGAGCGCGTCTTCTCCCGCCAGGAGTTCCGCCGCGCCTTCCCCGGCGAGATCGCCGAGCTCACCTACCCGGCCAGGGCGGTCGAGGACTACACCCACGAGCTGCTGCGCCGGATCGACATGACCGGCGTGCGCGGGATGAAGGTGGTGGCCGACTGCGCGGGCGGCACCTCGTCGCTGGTGCTGCCCAGGCTGCTCGGCCGCGCCGGCATCGAGGTGCTCACCGTCAACGCCGTGCTGGACGACCTGTCGCCCACCGAGACCATCGCCGAGCGCCGCCGCGACCTGCAGCGGCTGTCGGAGCTCGTCAGCTCCTCACGGGCGGCCTTCGGGGTCAGGTTCGACCCGGTGGGGGAGCGCATCGCGCTGGTGGACGAGCAGGGCCAGCTCATCAGCGAGGAACGGGCCCTGCTGGTCGTCCTCGACCTGGTCGCCGCCGAGCGCCGCGGCGGCCAGGTGGCGCTGCCCGTCACCACCACCCGGGTCGCCGAGCAGGTGTGCCGCTTCCACGGCGTGCAGGTCCGCTGGACCGCGACCGCCGTCGACGCGCTCACCTCGGCCGCCGCCGACCCCGGCATGATCTTCGCGGGCGACGGGCGGGGCGGGTTCGTGGTGCCCGAGTTCAGCGCCGCGATCGACGGGCTGGCCGCCTTCATGCGGCTGCTCGGGCTGGTGGCCCGCACCCGGCTCTCACTCAGTCAGATAGATGCCAGGATCCCCGAGGCCCGGCTGCTCAAACGGACGATCCCGACGCAGTGGGCGGCCAAGGGCGCGGTGATGCGCTCGGTCATCGAGGCGGCCGAGTCCAGCCCCGACGGCTACCGGATCGACACCACCGACGGGGTGCGCGTCGTCGGCGGCGACGGCAGCTGGGTGCTCATCCTGCCCGCGGCCACCGAACCGATGACCGATCTGTGGGCGGAGGCCGCCGATGTCGACACCGCGCAGATCCTGCTGGAACACTGGGCCCGGGTGGTGGAGGAGGCGACATGATCCACACGACGTCGCGTTCTGTCCTCGATTTGTCGGGAAGGACCGCAAGATCGTAATGTTAAGACGCGCGGCGGCATGGACCTTCAGGTGGGGGCGGTTGTAACTTTGTCAGCGTCCGAACCTGTCATCCAGCGCCCCGCCTTGACCTTTGCCGCTGATCAGCGTAAGTTGCGGCATTCGCAAAAACGTGAAGAGCGAAGCGAGGCGCGCCCCGAGCACGTTGCCGCGACTTCGCGGTAGGAGGCCGAGCCGATCGATGCCGAGCGTCTACTGCACGCAGTGCGGGCATGCCAACCCCGAGGATGCCCGTTTCTGTTCCCGTTGTGGGACCCAGCTGACCAGACCCGAGGTCTCCGGGGACACCACATCGACGATCTCCGTCGCGGGAATAGAGGCGTACGAGGCTGAGACCGGCGACATGCTGCTGGCCGAGCGGGCTCTGGTTGAGCAGCTCCCGCCCGGCGCCGCGCTGCTCACGGTCACCCGGGGGCCCAACCAGGGGAGCCGTTTCCGGCTCGACAAGGACCTCACCACTACGGGTCGTCATCCGGAGAGCGACATCTTCCTCGACGACATCACGGTCTCGCGCCGTCACGTCGAGTTCTACCGCCACCGCGGGGGCCAGTTCTCCGTGCGCGACGTGGGCAGCCTCAACGGCACCTACGTCAACCGCGAGCGGATCGAGGAGGTTCCGCTCCACTCCGGCGACGAGGTGCAGATCGGCAAGTTCCGGCTGCTGTTCCTGATGCGGGCCACCGCCGGCGCATGAGCTCACAGGCGGCACGCTCGCACATGAGCATCGGGGAGGTGCTCGCCCTGCTGCAGGGCGAGTTCCCCGACGTCACCATCTCCAAGATCCGGTTTCTGGAGGGCGAGGGGCTGATCGAGCCCGAGCGCACCCCGTCCGGTTTCCGCAAGTTCACCCACCTGCACGTGGAGCAGCTCCGCTACATCCTGACCGAGCAGCGCGACCACTACCTGCCGCTGCGGGTCATCAAGGACAAGATGGCCGAGAACTTCGGCCGTCCCCGCGCGCTGCAGGAGACGCAGGAGGTCAGGCTCACCCGCGCCGAGCTGCTGGAGGCCGCGGGGCTCGACGAGGAGACGCTCACCGAGCTGGAGGACTACGGTCTGCTGGCGCCGGTGGTCCGGCGCTACGACGAGGAGGCGCTGAAGATCGCCCGCGCCGTGGGCGGGCTGGCCAGGTTCGGCCTGCACGCCCGTCACCTGCGCGCGGTCAAGGCCGCGGCGGAGCGGGAGGCGGGCCTGGTGGAGCAGACGGTCGCCCCCATCCTCAAACGCCGCAAACCCGGCGCCATCGGCGAGGCCGACGAGGCGGCCAGAGAGCTGTCCGCGCTGCTGCTCGATCTGCATGCCGCGCTGCTCCGTACGGGGGTTCGCGGGGTTCTGGGCCGATGAGCGGCCTGCGGGACATTCAGGGCCCGGCGGGTGTTACGTTGAAATGCAGAAGCGGACCAGCGATGACCTGAGCCGGGCCACCGGCCAGTCGAATATGGAGCAGCCCGTGTTGCAGATGGAGGTCGTGGGCGTCCGGGTAGAGATGCCCACCAATCAGCCGATCGTTCTGCTCAAGGAGGCACACGGGGACCGGTTCTTGCCCATCTGGATCGGCATGACCGAAGCGACGGCCATAGCGCTGGCCCAGGCCGACGAGCCGCCGCCCCGGCCGCTCACCCATGACCTGTTCCGGGACGTGCTGAGCGCGCTGGGCGTGGGCCTGCGCGCCGTCAACATCGTCGCCCTGCGTGACGGCATCTTCTTCGCCGACCTGGTGTTCTCCAACGGCGTAGAGGTGAGCGCGCGTCCCTCCGACTCGATCGCGCTGGCGCTGCGCACCGGCGCCCGCATCTTCGCCAGCGAGGAGGTGGTCCAGGAGGCCGGTGTGATCATCCCCGATGACCAGGAGGACGAGGTGGAGAAGTTCAGGGAGTTCCTTGACACGATCTCACCTGAGGACTTCGGCCGGGCGGGGTAGGTATTTCAGTGCATTTACGCTTCACGACGCGCCGAGCCGGATCGTTGACTGAGCATGGTCACAGTCCTACGGTGCAAGTGAAACCCGTGGTCGACCTTTTACGAACCCCCAGATGAGGCCACGGGATGAGAGAAAGCCGGAGGTCCGCGTGGCGGTCAGCAGCGGCGAGGGAAAGACGGCCGGCCAGGAAGATCCGGTGCGGCGCGAGAGTGCGCGGCAGCGTGCCGGAGAGCAGGGACTGCTCTTCGACGAGAAGCCTGCCACGCTGCCGGACGACATCGGATACCGCGGGCCCACGGCCTGCGCGGCGGCCGGCATCACCTACAGGCAGCTGGACTACTGGGCGCGCACCGGCCTGGTGGAGCCCACGATAAGAGCCGCACAGGGCTCCGGCTCCCAGCGCCTCTACAGCTTCCGCGACATCCTGGTCCTGAAAGTCGTCAAACGGCTCCTCGACACCGGAGTCTCCCTCCAGCAGATCCGTACCGCCGTCCAGCATCTGCGCGACCGCGGGGTCGCCGACCTCGCGCAGATCACGCTGATGAGCGACGGCGTCAGCGTCTACGAGTGCACCTCGGCCGACGAGGTCATCGATCTTCTCCAGGGCGGGCAGGGCGTGTTCGGCATCGCGCTCGGCCGGGTCTGGCGCGAGGTCGAAGGATCCCTCGCGGAGCTGCCGGGGGAACGGGCGGCGGTCGCGGACGACGTCCCGGCCGACCATCCCGCTGACGAACTGGCCCGGCGCCGGCGCGCGCGCCGCACCGGTTGACCGCCCCGTAACACCCCAATCCGGGTCGAGGCTGTAATCTAGGACATGCTGACGACCCCGTGCGGGAGAGACCCCGGCACGACCGGGGCGCCGAAGGAGCAACCCTCCCCGGAATCTCTCAGGCGCCCGTACCGCTCGGGTGAGGCAACTCTGGAAAGCAGGTGCGCCCGCCAGGCGCACTTCACCGACGGTGCAAGCCCTGTGCGGGTGAAGCTCTCAGGTCGTCATGACAGAGGGGGAGATCCGGCATAAGCCCGCGCCCAGCGCCGGTCTCCACAGCCTCGGGAGGCGTCTTCCATGACCGACCTGTCAGCACCGCCGTTCTCCAGCCGGCACATCGGGCCCTCGGCCGCGGAGCAGCAGCGCATGCTCCAGACCGTCGGGTTCGAGTCGGTCACGGACCTCGTGGCGGTGGCCGTGCCCGAGGCCATCAGGATCAAGGACCGGCTCGACCTGCCGCCCGCCGCGAGCGAGGCCGAGGCCATCGCCGAGCTCCGCGCGCTCGCCGGCCGCAACCAGGTGCTCACCTCGATGATCGGCCTGGGCTACCACGACACCGTCACGCCCGCCGTCATCCGCCGCAACCTCCTGGAGAACCCGGGCTGGTACACCGCCTACACCCCGTACCAGCCGGAGATCTCGCAGGGCCGGCTGGAGGCGCTGCTGAACTTCCAGACCGTCGTCTCCGACCTCACCGCGCTGCCCGTCGCCGGCGCGTCCCTGCTCGACGAGGCCACCGCGGCGGCCGAGGCCATGACGCTGGCCCGCCGCGCCGGCAAGGCCAAGAGCCCCGTGTTCGTGGTCGACGCCGACGCGCTGCCGCAGACCAAGGCGGTGCTGGCCACCCGCGCCGAACCGCTCGGCATCACGCTCGTCGAGAGCGACCTGACCGGTGACCTGCCCGAATGCTTCGGCGTGCTCGTCCAGTACCCCGGCGCGTCCGGGCGGCTGCGCGACTTCCGGGCCGTGGCCGAGCGGGCGCACGAGGCCGGCGCGCTCGTCGTGGCCGCCGCCGACCTGCTGGCGCTCACGCTCGTGGCCGCGCCGGGCGAACTCGGCGCCGACATCGCCGTCGGCTCCTCCCAGCGGTTCGGCGTGCCGTTCGGCTTCGGCGGGCCGCACGCCGCCTACATGTCCGTACGCGAGGGACTGCAGCGCCAGATGCCCGGCCGCCTGGTCGGGGTGTCGGTCGACGCCGACGGCGCGCCCGCGTACCGGCTGGCCCTGCAGACCCGCGAGCAGCACATCCGCCGCGAGAAGGCCACCAGCAACATCTGCACCGCGCAGGTGCTGCTCGCCGTCATCGCCGGCATGTACGCCGTCTACCACGGCCCCGACGGGCTGCGCCGGATCGCCCGCCGGGTCCACCGGCACGCAGCCGCGCTCGCCGAAGGGCTGCGCGAGGGCGGCGTCGAGGTGGTGCACCCGGACTTCTTCGACACCGTGCTCGCCCGCGTCCCCGGCCGGGCGGCCGCCGTCGTCGCCGCCGCGGCCGAACGCGGCGTCAACCTCTGGCAGGCCGACGCCGACCACGTCTCCGTCGCCTGCGACGAGAAGACCGGCGCGGCCGAACTGGTCAAGGTGTGGGCGGCCTTCGGTGTCGAGCGCACCGCCGCCGCGCTCGGCGAGGCCGGCGACGCGCTGCCCGCCGCGCTGCTGCGCGAGTCGGACTTCCTCACCCACCCGGTGTTCAACACCCACCGCAACGAGACGTCGATGCTGCGCTACCTGCGCAGGCTCCAGGACAAGGACATCGCGCTCGACCGTTCGATGATCCCGCTCGGCTCCTGCACGATGAAGCTGAACGCGACCACCGAGATGGAGCCCATCACCTGGCCCGAGTTCGCCGGCGTTCACCCGTACGCGCCGGAGGCGCAGGCGGTCGGCTACGGCGAGCTGATCCGGACGCTGGAGGACTGGCTCGCCGAGGTCACCGGCTACGACCGGGTCTCCATCCAGCCGAACGCGGGCTCCCAGGGCGAGTTCGCCGGCCTGCTCGCCATCCGCGCCTACCACCGCGCCAACGGCGACACCGAGCGCGACGTGTGCCTCATCCCGTCGTCCGCGCACGGCACCAACGCCGCCAGCGCCGTCATGGCCGGCATGCGGGTCGTGGTCGTGGCCTGCGACGACGACGGCAACGTCGACCTGGCCGACCTCGACGCCAAGATCGACAAGCACCGTGACCGGCTGGCCGCCATCATGGTCACCTACCCGTCGACGCACGGCGTCTACGAGGAGGCCATCACCGAGGTCTGCGCCAAGGTGCACGACGCCGGCGGTCAGGTGTACGTCGACGGGGCCAACCTCAACGCGCTCGTCGGCCTGGCCAAGCCGGGCGAGTTCGGCGCCGACGTCTCCCATCTCAACCTGCACAAGACGTTCTGCATCCCGCACGGCGGCGGCGGGCCCGGCGTCGGCCCGGTCGCCGTCCGCGCCCACCTCGCCCCGTACCTGCCCGGCCACCCGCTGCGCGACGGCTCGCCGGTCGGGCCCGTCTCCGCGGCGCCGTACGGGTCCGCCGGGATCCTGCCGATCTCGTGGGCGTACATCAGGATGATGGGCGGCGACGGCCTCACCGCCGCCACCGAGCAGGCCATCCTGTCGGCCAACTACCTCGCGCGCAGGCTCGCCCCGCACTACCCGGTCCTCTACACGGGCCGGGGCGGGCTGGTCGCCCACGAGTGCATCGTCGACCTGCGGCAGATCACCAAGGAGACCGGCGTCACGGTGGACGACGTGGCCAAGCGGCTCATCGACTACGGCTTCCACGCGCCGACCATGTCCTTCCCCGTCGCCGGCACGCTCATGATCGAGCCGACCGAGAGCGAGGACCTGGCCGAGCTGGACCGGTTCGCGGACGCGATGATCGCCATCCGGGAGGAGATCGCCAAGGTGGCCTCCGGGGCGTACGACAAGACCGACAACCCCCTGCGGAACGCCCCGCACACCGCCGAGGCGCTGACCGCCGACGACTGGACGCACCCGTACACCCGGTCCGAGGCGGGCTACCCGGTGGCGTCGCTGCGCGAGGGCAAGTACTGGGTGCCGGTGCGGCGCATCGACCAGGCCTACGGCGACCGCAACCTGGTGTGCTCCTGCCCTCCGCTGGAGGCGTACGAGGACTGACCGGCTCTCGGGGGAGTCCGCCCCGGGCGGTGCTCGGCACGCCCGGGGTGTCGGTTCTACCCGGACAAATGGGCTGATCCTGGGGTGGCGGAACGGGGTAAGCCGGACTAAACGGGCGGCGAGCAGACCGATGGGGGCAACCGAGCAGACATGATCGTGAGAACTCGTTAGGCTCGGGACGATCGTCGCCGAAGGAGCTCTCTTGACGTTCTCAGAGCTGGAGACCTCGCCGCTCGACACCGCCCGCCGCCTCGCCGAAGGCGGTGACCTCGACGGCGCCGCCGCCATCCTCGCCGAACTCGCCGCGCAGCCCGACAGCCCTGACCGGGCGCAGGCCGCCGTCGGGCTGGCCGTGGTGCTCGACCAGCGGGGCGACGTCGAGGGAGCCCGCGCCGCGGCCAGGACGGCGCTGGCCACCGGCCATCCCGAGTTCGCCGCCCAGGCCGCCTGCCACCTGGCCCAGGGGTTCGAGCGCGAGGGGCGGCCCGAACAGGCGCGCGGGGCCTGGCAGGCGGTGCTGGGGGTCGGCACTCCCGCGTACGTGCCCCTGGCCCACCTGGCGCTGGCCCGGCTGGCCGGGGAGGTCGGCGACTACGACGAGGCGGAAGCCGAGCTGCGCGCCGCCATCGAGACGGGTCACCGCGACCTGTCCGCCGACGACGACGATGAGCGGCTCGAGAACGAGCACTACGAGAACGCCGGGCAGTCAGGGGCCGGCGAGAGGGCCCTCGACGACGCCCGCGCGCAGGACGCCCGTGGGCCGGCGGCGGAGGCGCGGGTGCACGCCGCGCAGCAGCTCGCCGACCTGCTGATCGAGCGCGAGGAGCCCGGTGAGGCCGCCGACGTGCTGATCGACGCCCTTGAGGCCGCCTCCGGCGACGACGCGGCCCGGCTGCGCGTGCAGCTCGGCATCGCGCACCTGGAGATGGCCTGCGCGGAGTTCGCCGGGGCGCTGGAGGAGGGTGGCGAGGCGCAGGTGAGCGCGCTGGCGATCGAACTGCTGGCGCGTACGCTCCCGCTGCGCGGCCGGGACGACGCCGCCGGTCAGGTGTGGGCCTACGGGCTGGACCACCAGGACGAGACGCTGGCGGCGGAAGTCCGGCTCCGTTACGAGCGCTGAGGCCAGACGTGAAGGTCCTTCGGGGAACCCCCGGGTACCGTGACGTGTGTCCGCCCGGCCTGCCGTGGACCAGCGGTCGGCACGCGCGTTCCGCCCCCGTAGCCGGGATGGGCCGTATGCCTCCCTGATTGCCCGGTTGGTGCTGACCGGGGCCGGCGGGGGCGATCCGGGTTGTCAGGCCGGGTGCGGCCGGCCCGGCCGGAGGCGCGGTGGGTCGTCAGGGGCGGCGCATGAGGGCTCCCGCGGCGGCGATGTTGATCAGGACGATGGACAGCCACGCGATGATCAGTCCGGCGGTGCCCGCCTGGCTGGCGATGGCCGTCAGCGGGATGCCGATGGCCATCGAGCCCAGCGCGACCGGCACGATGGAACGCGGGTTGTCGCCCTTCGGCTTGCCCTCCTTGCCGCGCCGCTTGAGCTCCGCTTCGACCCGGGCCGTGATCGTCGCGTCGAGCCGGTCGGCCAGCGAGTCGACCAGGGCGGACTCGTAGTCGGGGCCGAGATCGCGGCGGGCGTCGATCGTCGCCCGCAGTTCGTCGCGGACATCCCTCTCCTGCTGCATGCATGACATCCTGCCGTGCCGGGGACGCGCCGTCATCAGACCTGGGAGCCATGTTGGGCTCCTCCCCAGGTACGGTGCTGCCATGGAGATCATGACCCCCCGGGGGCCGGCGCGGGTCGACGTCGAGGAGGGGGACGACGCCCGGCTCCTGCTGGTGCTGACGCACGGGTCGGCCGGGGGAGTGGACGCGCCCGACCTGCTCGCGGTGCGCGAGGCGGCGCTCGGCGTGGGGGCCGCGGTGGCCAGGGTGACGCAGGCGTTCCGGGTCGCGGGGGCGCGGGCGCCGGGGCCGGCCGAGCGGCAGGACGAGGCGTGGCTGGCCGTGCTGGGCGAGCTGCGCGCGCGGCGGCCGGGTCTGCCACTGGTCCAGGGCGGCCGGAGCAACGGGGCGCGGGTGGCCTGCCGGACCGCGCGGGCGGCCGGGGCGGTGGCGGTGGTGGCGCTGGCGTTCCCGCTGCACCCGCCCGGCAGACCGGAACGTTCCAGGGCGGACGAGCTGCGCGGCGCCGGAGTCGATGTGCTGGTGGTGAACGGTGACAGGGACCCGTTCGGGGTGCCGGACGCGGCGGACGCGACGCGGCTGGTGGTGCTCCCGGGTGAGGGGCACGATCTCAAGAAGCGCCCCGCCGTGGTGGGCGAGGTGGTCGCCGACTGGCTGACCCGATATCTCGGGTAACCGGCCGGCGGTCGCGCTGCTCGTGGTGGCTCAGGCTGCCCCGACCAGCGGGTCGGGGCGGTGCGGGGCGATGGCGGTCCCCCCGGGCAAGAGCTCACCGGTGTCCTCGAACAGGACGACGCCGTTGCACAGCAGGCTCCACCCCTGCTCGGGGTGGCAGGCCAGGGTACGGGCGGCTTCGCGGTCAGGCGCGTCGGCAGACGGACAGACCGGGTCGTGCGGGCACATCGGCGTGCCTCCGATATCTCGTGTGGATGGCTCCCGATCGAGGGGGCCGGGAGCGGCTCGGACGTACTCTTTCCAGCAAGTGTGCGATGTGCGTCACACGTTCCGACATAGCCCATTCGGACTGTTAGGGGAGGATGCCCCCGGGCGTGTGACCTCCGACACAGCGTGCCTTATGCAGGATAACGGGCCAAGCATGACACGCACACTAGGTTTGGAGCCCTCGGAGCAAAGCTTCGAGCCCGCGTTCGAAGTCGGCGTCGGCCTGCCGGTCGCGGCGCACCCACTCGTCCACCTCGGGGTCGGCCCAGCCGGAGCGCTGCACCTCGACGGCGACGCTGCCGAAGACGAAGGCCCGCAGCGTGCGCACCGCCTCCTCGGCGTCGGGCAGCCCTCCGTCGGCGAGCTGCTCGATCTGCTCCCCGACGGCGATGGCGGTGGCGCCCTTGGGCGGCTTGGTGAGCGCCAGCGCGAGCACGCCGGGGTGCTCGCGCAGCAGCTCCCGGCCCGCCCTGCACCAGGCCCGCGCCGTTTCCTGCCAGGTCGCGCCCTGGTCCACGTGGATGGCGGTGACGTGCTCGGCCAGCGCGTCCATCAGCGCCTCCTTGCCGCGTGGCAGGTGGTGGTAGATGGCCATGGCCTCGACCTGAAGGGCGTCGCCGAGCCGGCGCATGGTGAGCCTGCGCAGGCCCTGGGTGTCGGCGATGTGCAGGGCGGCCTCGATGATGCGCTCGCGGGACAGGGGGACGGGCGGTCGCTTGGCGGGCATGGTGATCATCTTACTATGTAAAGGGCCTGGCGCGCGGGAGGCCTCGCCGGACCGGTTACGGGACGGCGGCGCGGAACGCGTACCCTGGTCGCTGACAAGAACGGACAGCGTGAAGGGCAGAGTCGATGGCGTTTTTCCGTCCGCGGGTGAGCCGCGAGGCCGAGGTCCGCTACCACGCGGATGTGGAGATCTCCAAGAGCTTCCCCCAGCTGCTCGACCAGGCCAGGGAGGCGGAGCGGGTGGTGCGTGAGCTGCGCGCCGCCGACGCCGACGAGATCGAGCTGCTGGCCGCGGGCCGGGCGTTCGACAAGGCGCTGACGGAGGCGCTGCGGGCGGCCGAGGCGGGGCAGCGGGCGGCGTTCGGGGTGAAGGCCTACGACGACCGCATCGCCCGCCGCAAGGCCAGGGCGACGCCCAAGGGCGCCCAGTGGACGCGAGAGGTGGACCGCCTGCGCACGCTCCGCGAGGAGAACCGGATGTGGGGCATCCCGCGCGTGCCGCCCCCGGTGCCCTCCGCCAGGTGATCCTCCAGGCCCCCGGCCGCGGTGACGCGGAGAGCCCCGGTTCACCAGGCTGGGACGCCGAAGAGCCCCGGCACGCGCCGGGGCTCTTCGATGTTCACGGGGTCAGCTCGCCCAGTCGAGCAGGGGACGGGTGTTGCTCGGGTGGCGGAGCTTGGACAGCGACTCCTTCTCCAGCTGGCGGATCCGCTCCCGGGTGAGCCCGAGGTGCTTGCCGATCTCGTCCAGCGTGTGCGGCTTGCCGTCGATGAGGCCGAACCGCAGCGCCATGATCTTCGCCTCGCGCGGCGACAGGTTCTGCAGCACGCCCCGCAGCTGGTCGCCGAGGAGCTGCCGGTCCACGATCTCCGACGCCTCCGGCGAGTCGACGTCCTCGATCAGGTCGCCGATCGTGGTCTCGCCGTCCTCCCCGATCGTCGCGTTGAGCGAGATCGGCTGGCGGCTCGTCCGCATCAGCTCCTCGATCTGGTCGGGCGTCTTGTCCAGCTCCTTCGCCAGCTCCTCCGGGGTGGGCTCGCGGCCCATCCGCTGGTGCATCTCACGCTCGACGCGCGACAGCTTGGAGAGCATCTCCAGGACGTGCACCGGCAGCCGGATGGTGCGGGCCGAGTCGGCGAACCCGCGCTGGATCGCCTGGCGGATCCACCACATGGCGTAGGTGGAGAACTTGAAGCCCTTGGTGTAGTCGAACTTCTCCACGGCCCTGATCAGGCCCAGGTTGCCCTCCTGGACGACGTCCAGCAGCGACATGCCGCGGTCGGTGTACTTCTTGGCCACCGAGACCACCAGCCGGAGGTTGGCCTCCAGCATGTGGTCCTTGGCCGCCCTGCCGTCCTCCGCCACGAGCCGCAGCTCCTCGCGGTCCTCGTCGGACAGGTCCGGCTCGCTCTCCAGCTTGTACTCCGCGTACAGGCCGGCCTCGATCCGGCGGGCCAGCTCGACCTCCTCGGCGGCGGTGAGCAGGGTGCGGCGGCCGATGGACTTCAGGTAGGTGTGCACCGAGTCGCCCATGGCGGACTGGGTGTCGTCGAGGTCGAGCGCCTCGTGCTCCAGCTCCGCCTCGTCCGGCTCGATCGCGACGTCGTCGGGCGCGGCGTCCGGCTGCGGGCCGACCGGCTGGGAGTCGATCTCGGCCTTTGCCTCCGGGGCCTTGGAGTCGGTAGTCTGTGAGCGCGTGCTCTTCCTGGTGGGGCGCTTCGTGTCAGGCTTGTTCACGGGCTTTCTGGCAGCCTTCTTCGGGGCGGCGGAGTCGTCCTCGGCGGCCAGGTTCACCCCCGACTCGGAGAGCTCGCGCAGGATCGAACGGCCCTGGGCGGGGCTGATGCCCGCTTGGGCGAAAGCGTGGCGTAGCTCCGCGAGGGAGAGGCGGCCCTGGGCTCGCCCTCGGTCGATCAGATCCTCGAGGGTGGTGGTCGGGGCCACGGCGGTTCGGGGCATGAGGACACCTCCTCCATACGGAGTGCAAGCAAAAGTAGGCGTGTGGCGGCGCGGCCCCGGCTCCGGCCGCTTTACTCACCAGTATCAATAACGCCGTCCGGCGAGATTTGTTCCCGCGGCCAGGGAGCGGCGGGAAAAAGGGCGGACCCCCGGCGGGCGGCACGCCCAGACGGCCCAGGTCGGACTACGCGCCCTGGCGATCCACGCACACCACCCGCCCGGTCCGGTCGTGCTACTCGCCGATCTCGAACTCCCCGACCTCGGGCATGGGCATCGGCTGCGCGTCCTCCAGCCGCTCGTCGCTCCAGTAGCGGAGCACGTCCTGCGGGTCGGGGTTGATCTCGGTGGACACCACGACGTCGGCCGGCACCGAGGGGGACGGGTCCTGCTCGACGACTGCCCTGGTCGACTCTCTGACCTGGTCGAGCCTGCCCGCCGAGGCGGCCGCCGCGACCCAGACGCCGCCGGCGACGACGACGCCGACCACGGCCGCGGATGCCCACGTCTTGCGGGACTGGTTCATGAAGGCTCCCTCCCTGTCCCCACTATGACGCATCCGCACATCCATCAGGTTCCGGACTTCAGCCTCAGGAGATCAGGTTTTCCGTTGGGCAGCAGGGGGAGCCGGGGAAGCAGACGCAGGTCGCGCGGCGCGGCGTGCGGCGGCAGCCGGTCGGCGCAGTAGGCGCGCAACTGCGCGAGTGTGGGCGGATTCACAGGATCGGCCGGTACGACGACGGCCACGACCACCTCGCCCCACTCCAGGTCCGGGCGGGGGACCACGGCCACGTCGGCGACCTCGGGGTGGCCGCTCAGCACCCCGGCCACGGCTCCCGCCACCACCTTCTCGCCGCCGGTGTTGATGACGTCGTCGGCCCGGCCCAGCACCCGCAGCCGGCCGCCGGACAGCTCGCCCAGGTCGGAGGTGACGAACCAGCCGCCGTCGAAGGGGGCGGGCTCGCCGGAGCGGTAGCCGGAGAACAGCACCGGCCCCGAGATCCGGATGCGCCCGTCCGCGCCGATCTTCAGATCTACATTGTAAAGGGGGCGGCCGTCGTACACGCACCCGCCGCACGTCTCGCTCATCCCGTACGTGGTCACGATCGAGGCACCCAGCTCGCGGGCCTCGTCGAGCAGGCCGAGGCGCGGCGCCGCGCCGCCGAGCAGGATGGTGCGGAACCCTGACAGGTCGGCGCCCAGCTCGACCAGCCGGTGCAGCTGCGTCGGCACCAGTGACACGTGGTCGGCGCCCGAGTCGAGCACCGCCCGCGCGTCGAAGCGGTCGTGCAGGATCGGCTCGCTGTCGCAGAGCAGGGAGCGCACCAGCACCTGCAGCCCCGACACGTGCGCGGGGGGCAGGCAGCACAGCCACCGCTCGCCCTTGGCGGCCCCCAGCCTGCGCAGCGAGGCCGCCGCCGAGGCGCGCAGCGCCGTGGCCGACAGCATCACGCCCTTGGGCGCGCCCGTGCTGCCGCTCGTCGCGATCACCACCGCCACGTCCGGCGGCACGCCCAGCCCGTCGTCGCGGGGCTCCCCGTCGACGTGGGTGGGCCGCAGCGCCGCGATGGCGGCGTCGGCCTGCCCCGGCGTGAGCGGCAGCACCGCGGGGCCCTCACCCGACAGCGCGGCCCTGATCGCGGCGAACAGCTCGGGACCGGCCGGACGCACCACCGCGTGCAGCGGCCGGTCCGGATGCGACGGGTTCCTCCACATGCTCGTAAGGTTAATGGCGTCAGAACGGACGGCGGCGGCAGGGAGGGTCGTGACGCGTTCTCCCGTGGTGTTCCGGATTCCGATGCGCACCAGGTTCCGCGGACAGACCGTCAGGGAAGGGGTCCTCGTGCGCGGGCCCGCCGGCTGGGGAGAGTTCTCGCCGTTCCCCGAGTACGGGCCGCGCGAGTGCGCCCGCTGGCTGGCGTGCGCGCGCGAGGCCGCCTTCGACGGCTGGCCGGAGCCGGTGCGCGACACCGTCCCCGTCAACACCACCGTGCCCGCCGTGGGCCCCGAGCAGGCGCACGCCATGGTGCGGCGCTCCGGCTGCGGCACGGCCAAGGTCAAGGTGGCGGAGCGGGGCCAGAGCTTCGCCGACGACCTGGCCAGGGTCGAGGCGGTGCGGGACGCGCTCGGCCCGTCCGGCAGGCTCAGGGTGGACGTCAACGGCGCCTGGGACGTGCCGGAGGCGGTGCGCCGGCTCAAGGAGCTGAGCCGGTTCGACCTGGAGTACGCCGAGCAGCCGTGCGCCACCCTCGACGAGCTCGCTGCCGTCCGGCGGGCGTGCGACGTGCCGATCGCGGCCGACGAGTCCATCCGCCGCGCCGAGGACCCGCTCCGGGTCAGGGCGGCGGAGGCGGCCGACATCGCGGTGGTGAAGGTCCAGCCGCTGGGCGGGGTCCGCGAGGCGCTGCGCGTCGTCGAGGCGTGCGGGCTGCCCGCCGTCGTGTCCAGCGCCGTGGAGACGTCCGTGGGGCTGGCCGCCGGGCTGGCGCTGGCCGCCGCGCTGCCCGAGCTGCCCTACGCGTGCGGGCTCGGCACGATGACCCTGCTGGAGGGCGACGTGGTGGCCGACTCGCTGGTCCCGCGGGACGGCGAGCTGGCCGTGCGCCGTCCGGACGTGGACCCCGGGCGGCTGTCGGCATTCGAGATCGATTCTCCGTCGTGGCTGCGGCGGATGCAGGAGGCGTCACTGTGAACCCCGCCACCGCGCTGGCCACGGTCCTGATCGACGAGCTGGTGCGCTGCGGCCTCACCGACGTCGTGATCGCGCCCGGCTCCCGCTCCGCGCCGCTGGCGCTGGCCGTGCACGCCGAGTCGAGGCTGCGCCTGCACGTGCGCGTCGACGAGCGGTCGGCGTCGTTCCTCGCACTCGGGCTGGCCAAGCGCACCGGCCGCCCGGCGGCGGTGATCTGCTCCTCCGGCACCGCCGCGGCCAACTTCCACCCGGCGGTGATCGAGGCCGGCGAGTCCGGCGTGCCGCTGCTCGTGCTGACCGCCGACCGGCCGCCCGAGCTGCGCGGCACCGGCGCCAACCAGACCATCGACCAGCTCAAGCTGTACGGGACGGCGACGCGCTGGTTCGCCGAGGTCGGCGTCCCGGAGGACCGGCCCGGCCAGGTGGCCTACTGGCGGTCGCTGGCCGGACGGGCCTACCAGCGCGCGCTCGGGCCCGGCGACCCGGGCCCGGTCCACCTCAACCTGCCGTTCCGGGAGCCGCTGCTGCCCGACGGCGACGACTCCTGGTGCGAGCCGCTCGACGGCGGCGCGAACGGCCCGTGGGCGCGGCTGCGCGTCGCGCCGCCGCCGGTCGCCCTGCACCTCCCGCCGACCAGGCGCGGGGTGCTCGTGGTCGGTGACGGCGCGCCCAACGTGCGCCGGTACGTGGCCGCGGCGGGCATGGCCGGCTGGCCGGTGCTGTCAGAGCCCCAGGGTGGCGGCCGTTACGGCGACCACGCCGTCTCCACCTACCACTTCCTGCTCGGCCTGCCGGAGTTCGCCGCGGCCCACGCGCCCGACGTGGTCGTCACGCTGGGCCGGCCCGGCCTGTCGCGGCCGCTGCTGTCGTGGCTGCGGCGGGCCCCGGAGCACATCGTGGTCGCGCCCGACCTGAACCGCTGGCCCGACCCGACCCGCTCGGCCACCCAGGTGGCCGAGGCGGTGGAGATCCCGGTGGCCGCGGGCGACGACGACTGGCTGCACGCCTGGCGGCGGGCCGACCAGGCGGCCAGGGCGGCCCTCGACGAGGTGCTCGACTCGTCCGGGCTGAGCGAGCCGAGACTGGCCCGCGACCTGGTCGACGCGCTGCCGAACGGGGCGCTGCTGTTCTGCGGCTCCTCCATGCCGATCCGGGACCTGGACCAGGCGATGCGCCCGCGGCGCGGCATCCGGCTGATGGCCAGCCGCGGCGCGTCGGGCATCGACGGGCTGGTGTCGACGGCGATGGGGGCGGCGCTCGGCCACCAGGGGCCCTCCTACGGGCTGATCGGCGACCTGTCGTTCCTGCACGACCAGAACGGCCTGGTGCTCGGCCCGCGGGAGCCGCGCCCTGACCTGTGCCTGGTGGTGGTCAACAACGACGGGGGCGGCATCTTCTCGCTGCTGCCGCAGGCGGCCGTGCGCGACCCGTTCGAGCGCGTCTTCGGCACCCCGCACGGGGTGGACCTCGGCTACGTCACGGCCGCGACCCGCACCCCGCACACCCTCGTCCAGGACGTCTCCGAGCTGCCCAAGGCGCTGCGCGGGGAAGGGCTGCGGGTGGTGGAGGTGCGCACGGACCGCGAGGCCAACGCGCTGGTCCACGAGCGGATGAAGGACGCCGCGCAGGAGGCGGTGCGCGCCGCGCTCGCCTGATCAGCCGGACGGCGCGCGGAAGTGCCGGTCCAGGCCGGTGACCCGGATGAGCCGGGCCGTCATGGGCGGCACCCCGGCCAGCGTCAGCAGGGCCTCGCGCTGCCGGGCGCGCTCATGGACCGCCACCAGTGCGCCCAGGCCGGCCGCGTCGATGAAGGTCAGCGCGCCCAGCTCCAGGACGATCCGCCCGGGACGGGCGGCCCCGTCCATCAGCTCGAACAGGTGATCGCGCAGTAGTTCCCGCGAGGCGAGGTCCAGCTCGCCGGTCACCGCGACGGTCACGACGCCTTCGCGCACGCTCGTCGTCAGGTGGAACGCATCCATGGGACCCCCGCCCGTGTCCGTGGCCGAAGCGCGGGCGGCTGCCGGGGGTCCGGCCGCCCGTCCCCGGAGGCCGCCGGTGTGAGGTCCGGGGGTGGCGCGGGGCTGGGCGGCGCATGCGTCGCCGCGCGTTGTCAGGCTGGAGTGTAGCGGCGCTATGGCGTATTTCGCCGGAAGAACCCGAATATTGGGGAGTCGTACGGTTCAACGCTCGATGAGCGTGACCTCCAGCGAGTAGTGCGAGGCCCGGTAGACGTGCGAGCCGTGCTCGACGGCGCGGCCCTGGTCGTCGTAGGTGGTGCGGACCATGGTCAGCAGCGGGGCGCCACGCCGCTCGGCCAGCAGCCTGGCCTCCGTCTGGCTGGCCGCCCGCGCGCCGATCCGCTGGTTGGCCACCCGCATCCGCACGCCCGCCCCGCGCAGCAGCTCGTACAGGCCGCGGCCCTCCAGGCCGTCGGAGGTCAGCGGGGCCAGCCCCAGGGGCAGCCAGTTGTGCAGCAGCGCCAGCGGCTCCCCGGCGGCGAACCGGAGCCGCTCCAGGTAGAGCACCTCGGTGCCGGGCTCGACGCCGAGGATGCCGGCGATCTCCTCGTCGACCGGCCGGGGCTCCAGCCGCAGCACCTGCGTGGCCGGCTCCTGCCCGGAGCGGCGCAGGTCGTCGTAGAGGCTGGTCAGCTCCACCGACCGCTTGACCTGGCCGTGCACGACCTGGGTGCCGACGCCACGCTTGCGTACCAGCAGGCCCTTGTCGACGAGATACTGGATCGCCTGGCGGATCGTGGGCCGCGACAGGCCCAGCTTGTCGGCCAGCAGGATCTCGTTGTCCAGCCGGGAGCCGGGGGCCAGGTCGCCCTTCCTGATGGCCTCGGCGATCTGCTCGGCCACCTGGAAATAGAGCGGCACGGGGCTGGATCGATCCAGGTCGATCGCCAGGTTCGCGGTCATGCGGATCAGATTAGCTCAGGTCAGAATGTCCAGACAAATATCTCTTCCGCTGGTGCGGGGGCGGTTTCCCGCCGGCTGATCCCGTTCTGTCATGGTGGTCGTGGACGACCGCTTCTCCTGGGGGACCGATGGACGCGACCGAACTGCTCGACACCGCCGCCGAGGCCGCCAGAGCGGTGGGACCACGGCTGCGCGAGGCGTTCCGGTCGCGGCCGCAGGTGGCGCTCAAACGCGACTTCCACGACCCGGTGACCGAGCACGACAAGGCGGCCGAGGAGACCATCAGGGGCGTGCTGGAGAGCCGCTTCCCCGGCAGCGTGATCGTGGGGGAGGAGGGCGGCAGGACCGGCTCGGGCGAGCCGGTCTGGTACGTGGACCCCATCGACGGCACCGCCAACTTCGCGTCCGGGCTGCCGTACTTCTGCGTGTCGATCGCCGCCGCGGTGGCGGGGGAGCTGGTGGCCGGCATCGTGTACGACCCCGTACGCGAGGACGAGTTCACCGCCGCGGCCGGAGGGGCCTGGTGCAACGGCGAGCCCATCCGCAGCGCGGGCGCGGTGCGCGACCGGGAGGCGACGCTGCTGTGCGGGTACCCCTCGCCGCTCGACCTGGAGACGGACGGCGAGGAGGGGTTGCGCCGCTACGGCCGGATGGTCGAGGCGTTCGCGTCCGTGCGCAGGCCCGGCAGCACCGCGCTCAACCTGGCGCACGTCGCGGCGGGCTGGGCGGACGCCGTCTACGGCACCCGCGCCCAGCCGTGGGACGTGGCGGCGGGCGCCCTGCTGGTCCGCCGGGCGGGCGGCGTCTACCTGGGGGATCCTCTCGCC
The DNA here is from genome assembly GCF_050936535.1 of Nonomuraea sp. CA-218870. Taxonomy (NCBI): domain Bacteria; kingdom Bacillati; phylum Actinomycetota; class Actinomycetes; order Streptosporangiales; family Streptosporangiaceae; genus Nonomuraea; species Nonomuraea sp. CA-218870. The sequence continues at coordinate 4,121,287 of NZ_JBNJMN010000001.1, forward strand.
CCCGGCGACTATCTCGCGCACGTGGGCGGTTTCGACCTGGAGTCGTCCGCGCTCGCCGGGACGGACGTCCACAAGCGCTAGGCCCGCGCGGGTCAGCGGGTGTCCAGCAGCGAGGGGAGCTCCGCCAGGGTCGTGATGCGGGGGAAGCCCTCCGGGGCGGGGGAGAGGCCCAGCCGGTCGAGCCAGACCGAGCGCATGCCCGTCGCCGCCGGCCCCGTCACGTCGTTGGCGATGTCGTCGCCGACCAGCAGCACCTCCTCGGGCCGCAGCCCGAGCGCGGACGCCGCCGCCGTGTAGCAGGCGGCGGCCGGCTTGAAGCAGCCGCCCAGCACCTCGCCCGTCAGCACCGGGCCCGCCAGCCCTTCCAGGCCGATGGAGCGGACCTTCTCCTCCTGGATCTCCTGGGTGCCGTTGGTCAGCACCCCGAGCCGGAACCCGTCCAGCGCGGCCAGCGCCGGCGCCGCGTCGGGGAAGGCCACCCAGCCCCGCCGGTAGTGCTCGGCGAACCCGGCGAAGCCCGCGTCCAGGTCGGCGGGGGCCTCGATCGACAGCTCCGCGCAGAACGCCAGGACCCGGCGGCGCCGCTGCTCCTGCAAGGAGCACTCGCCGGCATGCCAGGCCGCCAGGTGCGGCCCCTCAAGCGCCTCCCACAGCGCGCCGGCCTCGCCGAGCCGGGGGTGGCCGGGGGCGCGCTCCGCCACCCAGGCGCCGATCGCCGTGTCCGCCGCGGTCCGGTGGTCGAGGAGGGTGCCGTCCAGGTCGAACAGGATGCCGTGGATCACGGGTCCATCCTGACAGCCTTTCCCGCGGCGGAGGGCGGTCAGGCGTCGAAGCGGCGCCGGGAGTGCTCGATGTCGCCCAGGAAGCGCTGGGTCCAGGCGCACATGCCGTCGATCGTCTCGCGCAGGGCCAGGCCAGGCTCGGTGAGGGTGTACTCGACCCGCGGCGGCACGGTCGGGTGGACGGTCCGCTCGACCAGGCCGTTGCGCTCCAGCATGCGCAGGTTCTGGGTGAGCATCTTGTGGCTGATGCCCTCGATCCGGTCGCGCAGCACGCTGAAACGCAGCGTGCCCTCGCCCAGGGTCTCGATGATCAGGAGCGCCCACTTGTTGGCGATGTCCGAGAAGATCTCCCGCGCCAGGGAGTCGGCGCGCGACAGGTCCGCGTCAAGGGGCGAGCCCGTGAATTGTTCGGTCACCATCAGGTTCCCCAGTCACCGGAAAGTGCGTTCTTCCATGTCGTGGCCAAGCTGACCGTCTACGTGGTCGACCGGACGCCCGACAAGATGGCGCTGCTCCAGGGGGTCGCCCGGGCGGCGGCGAGGCTGGGGGCGTCCCGGTGCCGCCGGGGACCCTGCTGGGCGTAGCGGCGCTGGCGATGCCCGGCCATCTGGTCGAGGTCGAGGCCACCGCGGTGGTCGACTGACGGGGTCAGGGCGTCACGCCGCCGGGGACCCACCGGCGCTCCAGCTCGCCGTCGTCGGGGGCCGGGCCGGGCAGGGGGGTGCGGGCCGGCGGCACGCGCAGGCCGTCCATGACGAGTGTCAGGTAACGGTGGCGGAGCTCGGCGGTGCGCGCCGCGTCGCCGAGCTTGATCGAGGCCAGCTGCTCGAAGACGAGCGCGAGGTCGGCGGGCGTCACGTCGGGGCGGAGCACCCCCGCCTCGACGGCCCGGCGATGCGCCCGCACCGCGAGCTCCGAGGCCAGCGCCGAGTCGCGGAAGAGCTCCTCCGTCGGCTCGAACGTGCCCGCCAGCCTGATCGTCAGCGAGCTGGTGTCGGCGTCCACGATGCCGCGCAGGTAGGCCGCGAACGCCTCCCACGGGTCACCCTCGTCGTCCACCGCCCGCCGCGCCACCTCGATGTACAGCTTGAGCCCGTCGCCGCAGAGCTTGCGCAGCAACGCCTCCTTGCTGGGGTAGCGCCGGTAGAGGGCGCTGATGCCGACGCCGGCGCGCTCGGCCACGGCGGAGATGGGGGCGGCGGGGTCGGCGGTGAAGACGGCGCGGGCCGCCGCGAGGATCAGCTCGTCGTTCCTCGCGGCCTGCGCCTTGCGGCCGCTCATGGGTGCGGTGGTCATACGGGCCAGCATACCGGAACGTAGAATTCCGTTCTGACGGGTGATTAGTCCGTATGTCTATACATGAAGATGATATTGCGGTAGAACCGGGGGCGAGCCCAACGCTCTGGAGGTGTCCCATGAGACGAACCCCTGTCGTGCTGGCCCTGGTGAGCGCCCTGGCGCTGGCCGCCTGCTCCGCGCCGGCCGAGGACGATACCCGAGGCGAGTCCGGCCCCGCCTCCCCCGCCGCCGGTGGCGGCAGCTACGCGGTGATCACCCACGGCGCCCCGGGAGACTCCTTCTGGGACGTGGTCAAGAACGGCGCCGAGGCCGCCGGGCAGGAGTACGGGGTGACGGTCACGTACCAGGGTGACGGCGACCCGGCCAAACAGTCGCAGCTCATCGACCAGGCGGTGTCCGGCAAGGCGGACGGCATCGTGGTGTCGATGGCCAACCCCGACGCGCTGCGCGAGGCCGTCGGCAAGGCGGTGGCGGCGAAGATCCCGGTGGTGACGATCAACTCGGGCGCCGGTTCGTCCAAGGAGTTCGGCGCGATCACCCACGTCGGCCAGTCGGAGGACGTGGCCGGGCGCGGCGCGGGCGAGCAGCTCAAGGCGGCCGGGGTGACCAAGCTGCTGTGCGTGATCCACGAGGCCGGCAACATCGGGCTCGACCAGCGGTGCAAGGGCGCCGAGGAGACGCTCGGCGGCACCGTCGAGCGGCTGCAGGTCGACGTGAGCAACCTGGCCGACGTCACCTCGAAGGTCACCGCCAAGCTCCAGTCCGACCAGGCGGTCAACGGGGTGCTCGCGCTCAACCCGGCCGTCGCGGTGGCCGCCAGGGACGCGATCAAGGACTCGGGGTCGCAGGCGAAGCTCGCCACCTTCGACCTGTCGGCCGACGTGGTCGCCGCCATCCAGGCCGACGAGATCATGTTCGCGGTGGACCAGCAGCAGTACCTCCAGGGCTACCTGCCGATCACGTTCCTCCACCTGTACAAGAACAACCTCAACACCGTCGGCGGCGGCCTGCCGGTGAACACCGGGCCCGGGTTCGTCACCAAGGAGAACGCCGAGCAGGTGGCCAAGCTCGCGGAGGCGGGCACGCGATGACGGCCGCCACGGGGCGCGCGGACGAGCGGGTCGCCGACGTCGGCCCGCTGCGCCGCCTGCTCATCCGGCCCGAGCTGGGCGCGGTCGTCGGGGCGATCGTGGTGTTCTCGTTCTTCGCGAGCCAGTCGGCGGTCTTCCGGTCCCTGGACGGGATCGCCAACTGGCTGGACCCGGCGGCCACGCTCGGCATCATGGCGGTGGCCGTCGCGCTGCTGATGATCGGCGGCGAGTTCGACCTGTCGGCCGGGGTGATGACCGGCACGTCCGGGCTGATCCTGGTCACGCTCGCCACCGAGTACGGCCTCGACGTCTGGGCGGCCATGACCGTCGGCCTCGTCGTGGCGCTGGCCGTCGGCCTGCTCAACGGGCTGATCGTGACCAGGACCCGGCTGCCGAGCTTCATCGTGACGCTCGGCACGTTCCTCATGCTGCAGGGCGTGAACCTGGGCGTCACCAAGCTGCTCACCGGCACCGTGCAGGTCGGCGGCCTGCGCTCGGCCTCCGGGTACGACAGCGCGCACACGCTCTTCGCGGGCACGATCCAGATCGGCGGCAGCTCGTTCCGGGTGGCGATCCTGTGGTGGCTGCTGGTCACCGCGGTCGCCACCTGGGTGCTCATGCGCTCCCGGCAGGGCAACTGGATCTTCGCGGTGGGGGGCGACGAGCGCGCCGCCCGCGCGGTCGGGGTGCCCGCCGCCCGCACGAAGATCGCGCTGTTCATGACGACGGCGTTCGCCGCCTGGCTGGTCGGCTCGATCCTGGCGCTGCGCTACACGTCCGTGCAGGCCAACGTGGGCATCGGGCAGGAGTTCATCTACATCATCGCGGCGGTGATCGGCGGCTGCCTGCTCACGGGCGGGTACGGGTCCGCGATCGGCGCGGCGATCGGGGCGGTCATCTTCGGCATGGCCGACAAGGGCATCGTGTTCCTCGGGTGGGACGCCGACTGGTTCAAGTTCTTCCTGGGGGCGATGCTGCTGCTGGCCACGCTCGCCAACCGCCTGGTCCGGCGGTACGCCGAGGAGGTGAAGCATTGATCCTGCGGACGAAGGGCATCGGCAAGTCGTTCGGCTCGGTGCTGGCGCTGCGCGAGGTGTCGATGTCGGTGGAGGCCGGCCAGGTCACCTGCGTGCTCGGCGACAACGGCGCGGGCAAGTCCACCCTCATCAAGATCCTCGCCGGGGTGCACCAGCACGACGCCGGGTCGCTGCTGGTGGACGGGGCCGAGACCCGCCTGTCCAGCCCCCGCGACGCGCTCGACCGCGGCATCGCCACCGTCTACCAGGACCTGGCCATGATCCCGCTGATGTCGGTGTGGCGGAACTTCTTCCTCGGCTCGGAGCCGCGCAAGGGCCTGGGTTTCGACGTGCGTGAGGCCAGGAGGGTCGCGCGCGACGAACTGCGCGCGATGGGCATCGACGTCCGGGACGTGGACCAGCCGGTCGGCACGCTGTCCGGCGGCGAGCGGCAGTCGGTGGCGATCGCGCGGGCGGTGTACTTCGGCGCGCGGGTGCTCATCCTCGACGAGCCCACCTCGGCGCTCGGCGTGAAGCAGGCCGGGGTGGTGCTGCGCTACATCGCCAGGGCCCGCGACCGCGGGCTGGGGGTGGTGTTCATCACCCACAACCCGCACCACGCCTACCCGGTGGGGGACCGGTTCCTCCTGCTCAACCGGGGGTCCAGCCTGGGCGAGTACGCCAAGGCCGACATCACCAGGGAGCGGCTGACCTCGCTGATGGCGGGGGAGGCGGAGCTGGAGGAACTGGCCCACGAACTCGAACGAGAATGAAATCTACAATGTAAAGGCGCCGGGCGGCTGATCGAATCCGTCCTCCCGCGGCGGGCGGCGGCGGGCGGGGCCGTAACCGCCGCCCCCGCCGGTCTCGCAGCGCAGCACGTCGCCCGCACGGACCGGCAGGGCGTTGACCTTGAGCATCTCCCGCCGGTCCGGCCGGCCGGGGTTGAGCGTCACCCGGGGCGGGGCGCCGTCCCCGCCGCCGGCCAGCCCCCATGCCGGGGTGACCGAACGCTCGAACCAGAGGGACAACGAGGTGTCGGCGGTGAACGCGTACTCGCGGACGGCCCCGTCGCCGCCCCGCCACTGACCGTCGCCGCCGGTGCCCTCGCGGATGCCGTAGCGGGTGACGCGGACCGGGAAGAGCGTCTCCACCACCTCGATCGGCATGTCGCGCAGGTCGCCGTTGACGTTGTTGATGAGCGCGCTCTCGCCGTCGCCGCCGTCCCAGGCGCCCCAGCCACCGACGGTGGCCTCCTGGCAGACGTAGAGCCTGCCGGTGCGCGGGTCGGCGCCGGTGAACTGGACGATCATCGAGTCGCCGTACGAGGCCGCGGCGGCCCTGCCGGGCAGCACCGGGGCCAGGGCCTTGACGACCAGGTCGATGAGCAGGCCCAGGTGGGAGTAGTAGTACTGGCAGGCGGCGGGCGACTCGGCGGCGAGCATCGAGCCGGGCCTGGTCCCGACCGTGAGCGGCCGGAAGGAGCCGCCGTTGAGCGGCACGTCGGCGGAGACGAGGAGCTTGTAGCCGACCCGGACGGCGGCGACGGCCTGGGCGGCGCCGCAGTTGACCGGGCCGGTGGTCTGGTCGGCGCAGTCGGTCAGGTCGACGTGCATGGTGTCGCCCGCGACGGTGACGGTGACGGTGACGGGCAGCGGGGTGGCCAGGTCGACGCCGTCGTTGTCGAGGTGGCCGGTGGCGCTGTAGACGCCGTCGGGGATGGCCGCGATGGCCTCGCGTTCGAGGCGCTCGGTCTGGGTGAATATCTGGTCGCGGGCGGCGGCGACGGTGTCGCGTCCCCACCGGGCGATGATCTCCTCCAGCCGGCGGCGGCCGGTGAGCGCGCAGCTGATCTGCGCGCGCAGGTCGCCGAGGGTGGCGTGCGGGAACCGGACGTTGCGCGCGATGACGTCGTGCGGGTCGCGGCAGGGCTCGCCGGCGTCGTAGACCTTGACCGGGCCCAGGCGCAGGCCCTCCTGGAAGATGGAGGTGGAGTCCATGGAGCCGCCGGGGTCCTTGGAGCCGACGTCGAGCCAGTGCGCGCGGGAGGCGGCGAACCCGGCGAGCTCGCCGGCCACGAAGATCGGGGCGTAGACGGTGACGTCGTTGAGGTGGGTGCCGCCGATGTAGGAGTCGTTGAGCACCCACACGTCGCCGTCGCGCCAGACGCCGGGGCCGTGCAGGCGTTCGGTCTCGCGGGTGCAGACCTCCAGGTTGCCGAGGAAGATGGGCAGGCCGGACGACTGGCCGAGCACGTGGTGGTCGCGGTCGAGCAGGGCGACGGCGCAGTCCTTGGCCTCGTAGATGACCGGGGTGTACGAGCTGCGGATGAGCGTGGTGTTCATGTCCTCGGCGGCCTGCAGGAGGGCGCAGCGGATGATCTCGGTGGTGACGGGGTCGATCACGGGTTCACCTTCAGCAGGAGGAAGCCGCGGGCGTCGGCGGTGACCAGGCAGCCGGGCGGGACGACGGTGGTGGCGGTGTCCTCGACGATCACGGCGGGTCCGGCGAGCTCGCCGTCGAGGCCGTCACGGCGCAGCACGGGGGCGGCGTGCGCGACGCCGTCGAAGATCACTTCTCGTACGGCGGCTGGCGCGGGACGCGGGGCGGCCGGGGCGGGGGCGGTCGTGCGGGGGAAGGAGCCGAGCCCGGTGGTGCGGAGCATGACGAACTCGACCGGCGCCTCGGGGGTGGCGTGGCCGTACCGGGCGGTGTGGGCGTCGGCGTAGCGGGCGGCGACGGTCGCGAGGAAGCCGGGTTCGGCCGGTTCCGCGGCGTCGCGCAGCGGGACGGTGAGGGTGTAGTCCTGGCCCTCGTAGCGCATGTCGACGGCGTGGCGGGTGCCGCGCCGGTCGGGCGGGACGCCCTGCCCGGCGAGGGCGTCGAGCGCCTCCGCCTCTAATGTCTCGAAATTTTGGGACATGTGGGTGCCGTCGAGGTCGTCCTGCGACCGGAAGTACGGCTGCGTCAGGTCGCGGCGCACGTCGGCCTCCAGCATGCCCCAGGCCGAGAACGCGCCCGGGAAGGGCGGGATGACCACCTCGGAGATGCCCAGCTCACGGGCGATGAACGCGGCGTGCATGGCGCCCGCGCCGCCGAAGGCGAGCAGCGTGAAGGCGCGCGGCTCGATGCCGTGCTCGACGGTGAGGGTGCGGATGGCCTGCGCCATCTTGGCGTTGGCCACGTCGCAGACCCCCTCGGCCAGCCGCACCGGGTCCAGGTCCAGCTCCCCGGCGAGCTTCCGTACGGCGGCGCGGGCGGCGCCGGGGTCGAGCCGCAGCCGGCCGCCGGCGAACGAGGCCGGGTCGATCCGGCCGAGCACCAGGTTGGCGTCGGTGACGGTGGGGCGGGTGCCGCCGCGGCCGTAGCAGGCGGGACCGGGCACGGCGCCGGCGGACTCGGGGCCGACCCGCAGCGCGCCCGCCTCGGTGCGCGCGACGGAGCCGCCGCCCGCGCCGACGGTGTGCAGGTTGACCACGGGCATGAGCACCGGGTGGCCCTCGATGCGGGCCTCCGGGCTGACGTCGGGGCGGCCGTCGACCACCAGCGACACGTCGAAGGAGGTGCCGCCCATGTCGACGCAGATGACGTGGGAACGGCCGAGCAGTCGGGCGGCGGCGACCCCGCCCATGGTGCCGCCGACCGGCCCCGACAGCAGGGTCTGCAACGGCCGCCGGGTCGCGTGGGCGGCGTTGACCAGGCCGCCGGAGGACTGCATGACGTGCACCGGCACGGCCAGGCCGCGCTCGGCGAAGCGCTGCTCGACGCGGGCCAGGTAGCGGCGCACGACCGGGCCGGTGTAGGCCTCCAGCACGGCCGAGGAGGTGCGCTCGTACTCGCGCCACTCGCGCGCCACCTCGTGGGAGAGCACGACGAGCGTCCCCTCGCCGAGCTCCGCGGCCAGGATCTCGCCGGCCCGCAGCTCGTGGGCCGGGTTGGCGTAGGAGAACAGCAGGCACACCGCGACGGCCTCGAAGCCCTCCTCGCGGGCGCGGCGGGCGGCGCGGCGCACGGCCTCCTCGTCGAGCGGGACGAGCTCGTCGCCGCGCCAGTCGAGCCGGCCGCCGATCTCCGTCACGTCCCGGCGCGGCACCAGCGGTGCCGGCTTGCGGTACCGCAGGTCGAACATGCGCTCGCGGTTGCCCCTGGCGATCTGGTAGACGTCCCCGGCCCCCTCCGTGGCCAGCAGCAGCACCCGGGCGCCGGCGCGCTGCAGCAGCGCGTTGAGCCCCTGGGTGGTGCCGTGCACGAAGAAGGAGATGCGGGCGGGGTCGTCCACGACCTGGCCGAGCGCGGCGAAGACGCCCTCGGCCAGGTCGTGCGGGGTGGTGGGCGCCTTCGCCGCCGTGACCTCGCCGGTCTGCTCGTCGTAGCGGACGACGTCGGTGAAGGTGCCGCCGATGTCCATGGCGACGCGATAACTCATGGGCTCGACGGTATGCCGGGATCGGCGCCGCCGCACCGTCCGGCGATCACCCCTGTCCGGTGGTCAGCGCAGTGCGGTGAAGAACGCCCGTACGTCGGCGACGAACGCGTCGGGCCGTTCCAGGGCGGCGAAGGTGCCGCCGCGGTCGTGCTCGACCCAGCCGACGATGTTGTTGTCGCGCTCGGCGAAGCGGCGGATCGGGCGCAGGATGTCCTTGGGGAACACCGAGATCGAGGTCGGCACGGTGGCCGGCTTGAGCTCCCACTCCACGGTGGTGTCCTGGTCGGTGTCGGGGGTCTCGACGAACGAGCGGGCGGCGGAGCCGGCGGTGTTGGTCAGCCAGTAGAGCGTGGCGGTGGCGAGCAGCCGGTCGGGGTCGACGCCGCCGTCGCTCCACTCGTGGTAGACGCCGGCGAACCAGGCGAGCAGGGCGACGGGGGAGTCGGCCATGCCGTAGGCGAAGGTCTGCGGCCGGGCCGACTGGATGAGCTTGTAGCCGTACTGCTCGGTCAGGTAGCGCTCGCGGAAGGCGAGCCGTTCCCGCTCGGCGTCGGTGAGGTCGTCCAGCTCGCCGGGGGCGCCGATGGGGAAGCAGATGATGCCGTTGCCGTGCATGCCGACGACCCGCTCGGGGGCCAGGACGCCGACCTCGCGGGAGATCCACGTACCCCAGTCGCCGCCCTGGACGCCGAAGCGCTCGTGGCCGAGACGGGTCATGAGCTCCAGCCAGGCGCGGGCGACCCGGTTGGAGCCCCAGCCCAGCTCGCGGGTCGGGCCCGACAGGCCGTAGCCGGGCAGGGACGGGATGACGAGGTGGAAGTCATGGCTGAGCGGCTCGATGACGTCGAGGTACTCGAGCGGGGAACTGGGCCAGCCGTGGGTGATGAGCAGCGGCAGCGCGTCCGGGTTCGCCGAGCGGACGTGCAGGAAGTGGATCCGCTGGCCGTCGATCTCGGTGACGAACTGGTCGTGCCGGTTGAGCTCGGCGCGGGCGGCGGCCCAGTCGTGGCGGCGCCAGCGGGCGACGAGGTCGCGCAGGTGGTCGAGCGGGACGCCGAGGCGCCAGCCCTGTCCGGGGACCTCGTCGGGCCAGCGCACCCGGTCGAGGCGGGCGTGCAGGTCGTCGAGGTCGGCCTGCGGGGTCTCCAGGCGGTACGGGCGGATGTCGGTCAAGCGTGGGCCTCCAGTCGATGAGTACGCTGTACCGTACACCATACGGTTCGATGGCGGCAAACGCGGGCCTAGCCTGGGAGACGTGTCCTCGTACCTCACCCTGAAGAGCCCGGTCGAGCACGAGACCGAGGCCAGGCGCTCACGCTTCATCTGCGCGATCGCCCCGGCCCGGACGACCGGGGAGGCGGCGGCGTTCATCGCCGGGCGGCGGCGGCTGCACCCGTCGGCCACGCACAACTGCACCGCCTACGTGCTCGGGCAGGAGCGCAAGGGCGACGACGACGGCGAGCCCGGCGGCACCGCCGGCACGCCGATGGTGCAGGCGCTGGTGGGACGCGGGTTCGACCGGGTGGTGGCCGTGGTGACGCGCTACTTCGGCGGCACGCTGCTCGGCGCGGGCGGGCTGGTCCGCGCCTACGGGTCGGCGGTCACCGAGACGCTGGACCGGGCCGACCCGGTGCGGATGGTGCCGGCCAGGCTGATGCTCGTGTCGGTGGCGCATGACCAGGCCGGCCGGGTGGAGAACGACCTGCGGGCCTCACGCCACCCCGTGCGCGAGGTGACCTACGGGCAGACGGTGGAGTTCGCGGTGGCGGTGGGCGCCGACGAGGTGGCCGCGTTCACCGACTGGGTGGCGACGCTGACCGCGGGCCGGGCGCGCGTGACGCCCGGCGAGCCGGTGCACCTGCCCGGCTGAGGAGTCAGCCCTCCAGGGCGTACTGCATGACCCGGAACTTGGCCTGGGCCTCGGCCAGCTCGGCGGACGGGTCGGAGTCGCCCATGATGCCGCCGCCGGCGAACAGCCGCGCCCGGCGGCCCTCGACGATGGCCGAGCGCAGCGCGATGCCCCACTCGCCGTCGCCGTGGGCGTCGATCCAGCCGACCGGGCCCGCGTAGCCGGCCCGGTCCATGCCCTCCAGCTCGCGGATGACCTCGATGGCCGTGGCCGTCGGGGTGCCGCCGACGGCCGCCGTCGGGTGCATGGCGGCCACCACGTCCAGCACGGACGCGCCGTCGGCCAGCCGGCCGGTCACGTGACTGGCCAGGTGCTGCACGTTGGGCAGCACCAGCAGCTCCGGCTCGTCGGGGGTGCGCAGCGCGGAGCAGAGCGGGGCCAGGGTCTGGCGGACCGAGGCGATCGCGCACTCGTGCTCGTGGCGGTCCTTGGCGGAGGCGAGCAGCGCCCGGCCGCGGGCCAGGTCGTCGGCCGGGCCGGTGCCGCGCGGCGTCGTGCCGGCCAGCACCAGCGACTCGATCTCCTGGCCGGTGCGCCGGATCAGCAGCTCGGGGGTGGCGCCGACCAGGCCCGCCACGGAGAACGCGTAGCACTCGGGGTAGCGGCGGGCCAGGCGCAGCAGCAGGAGCCGGACGTCGATCGGGTGCTCGGCGGTGGCCAGCAGGTCGCGGGCCAGCACGACCTTCTCCAGCTCGCCCTCCCGGATGCGGCGGGCGGCGCTGGCCACGACGTGCTCCCACTGCGGCGCGGAGAGGCTGCCGTCGCCGTAGCTGATCCGGCCCGGGTCGATGAGCGGGGTGAACGTCTCCAGCGGCGGGTCGCCGATCGTGGTCAGCCAGGCCCGCCCGTCCCGGCGCGCCAGCACGGCCTGCGGGACGACCAGGGTGGAGCCGGGAGCGTTCTCGTCGAAGGTGAAGGTGCCGAAGGCGACAGGGCCGCTGCCGGGGGAGCCCACCTCGTCGTCGACCCGCGCGCCGGCGAACACGTTCGCCAGCCACTCGCGCGCCCAGGCGAACCTGCCGGGGCCGGGCGGGACGTCGGCGCGCGCGGCCTCCCCCCAGCCGACGAGCCCCTCGCCGTGCCTGACCCACGCGTAGGGCGCCGTTCTGGGCAGACCGGCGATCAGGTTACCGGGGTCGCGTACAGGGGTGGTGCGAACCGGTAGCGGGCGGGTTGTTCCGAGCGCGACACTCACTTGAGACACTCTATGCGGGATCTGAACGTGTTCGACTGAGACCCCCGTGAATGGGGGGTTACGGTTCCTTCGTCAAGCGTCGATAGCGACTTGGTACGGAGATGGCAGGCGTTGCCCTGAGGTGATGGCCGCCTGGTGCCCGGCTGCCTACCGTGAGCGCATGATCGGTAAGGTTGCGCCGGTGCTGGCGATGGCGGGCCTGCTCGCGGGCTCGGGGGTGGCGGTCGCGGGACGGGCGGCGGCCGAGCCTTGGCGACAGGAGCCGTTGCTACAGGATCCTCTGCGACAGGAGAGGCTGCCCCGGGTGATGGCGGCGCTCGGCGACTCGATCTCCTCCGGTTTCAACAGCTGCGGGTTCTTCATCTCCTGTCGGTCGCGGTCCTGGTCGGCGGGGCGGCACGAGGGGATCGGCAGCCACTACACGCGCCTGTCCGCACTCGGCGCGGGCCTGACCGCCAAGAACCTCGCGGTGCCCGGCTCCAGCAGCGCCGGACTGCTCGCGCAGGCGCGCGAGGCGGTGGCGGCGCGGGCCGACTACGTGACCGTGCTCATCGGGGCGCAGGACGCGTGCACCGCCACCGAGCGGCAGATGACCCCGGTGACGGTCTACCGGCAGCGGCTGGAGCAGGCGCTGGACGAGCTGCGCGCGGGCGTGCCCCGGGTGCGGGTGCTCATGGCGAGCATCCCCGACGTGTACCGGCTCTGGCGGCTGGCCAAGGACCAGGCGGCGGCCCGGGGGGTGTGGAGGATCGGCCGGATCTGCCCGTCCCTGCTGGCCAGACCCACCTCCGAGGCCAGGGCCGACGAGCTCAGGCGGACCAGGGTGCGTGAGCGGGTCATGGTCTACAACCGGCAGGCGGCCGAGGCGTGCGCCGCCCGCCCTTGGTGCCGCACCGACCGCGGCGCGGTGTTCGACTACCGGTTCACGCTCGACCAGGTGAGCCGGTGGGACTACTTCCACCCGAACGTGGCGGGCCAGCAGGCGCTGGCCGAGCTCACCTTCGGCAACGGCTTCACCTGGGCCGACCCGCGCCGGCGGGCCTAGCGGCACTGGGCCAGCATGGCCCTCTTGTCGGCGCGGGTGACGGGCACCGCGTACTTGACGGCCACCTGGGCGAACCGGGTCACGTACGCGCAGCGCACCCGGCGCTGCGGCGGCAGCCAGCTCGCCGGGCCGGAGGCGTCCTTCTGCTCGTTGGCCGCGCCCTTGACCGGCAGCAGGTTGAGCGGGTCGTTGGCGAAGTCGACGCGCTTGCCCCGGCCCCAGCGCGCCGCCCCCATCCGCCAGGCGTAGGCGAGCGGCACCACATGGTCGACCTGCACCTCGCCCGCGTCGCGCTTGGACCAGCCGATGAGCTGGCCGGTGTACGGGTCCTCCAGGTCCATGGCGATCACCTCGCAGGACGAGCCCTCGCGGTAGCGGACGTTGCGGCCGTCACGGGCCAGCAGGTCGTCGCGGGTGCGGCAGCCGTTGCGCGCGTACGGGACGCCGGTGGCGGTGTCGGCCCAGTCCGCGCCGTAGCGGGCGCGGCTGTAGCCGATGCTCGGGCCGCGGCCCCTGACCTCGAGGCGGGAGATGATCGCCCGGGCGCGGGCCTTGTCCTTCTTGCCGGTGACGGGGGCGAGGCCGGGTAAAGTTCCGCTGGCGTTGCCGAGCGGGCTCGCCGTGGTGGCGGGGGGAGTGGTCTCGACGCCGTTGGCGAGGGCGACGACGATGACGGCTCCGGCGAGGAGGGCGGCGGCGTCCTTGACACTCAAGCAGGGCTCCGTGGTGCTGCGTCGGACTTCTCTGAAGAGGTTCCCTGGCCGGCCCGCTTCGACACGGTGAGGAGTGTGGGGCTGTTGGGCAAGGAGCCTGTGGACGTCCGGGTGCTGGCGGCGATCGCGGCCGGCGGCGCGGCCGGGGCGCTGGCGCGCCTGGCCGCCGAGAGCCTGCTGCCCGCGCAGCGGGGCGCGTTCCCGTGGGCGACGTTCGGGGTGAACGTGGCCGGGTGCGCGCTGATCGGCGTGCTCATGGTGGTGGTCACCGAGGTGGCGGCCAGGGCGCCGCGGCTGGCGCGGCCGTTCCTCGGGGTCGGCGTGCTGGGCGGGTTCACCACCTTCTCCACGTACGCGGTGCAGGTGCGGGACCTGCTGGCGGCCGGCGCGACCGCCGTGGCGGCGGCCTATCTGGCGGGGACGCTGGCGGCCGCCGTGGCGGCGACCTGGGCGGGCATGCGGATCACGAGAGCGCTGGCGCGGCGGTGACGGCGTTGCTGGTGGTCCTCGGGGCCGCGGTGGGGGCGCCGCTGCGCTACGTGGTGGACCGGGCCGTACGGGCCCGCCACGACTCGATGTTCCCGTGGGGGACGCTGCTGGTCAACGTGGCGGGGTCGGCGCTGCTGGGGTTCCTGGTCGCGCTGCCGGTGGGGCCCGGCTGGTCGGCGCTGCTGGGCAGCGGGTTCTGCGGGGCGCTGACCACGTACTCGACGCTGGGCCACGAGACCGTGCGGCTGGCCGAGCAGGGCGCCGGGCGGCACGCCGTGGCGAGCGCGGCGGCCAACGTGGCGCTGGGGCTGGCGGCGGCGTCAGGCGGCATGCTGGCCGCGGGCGCGCTCGCCTGAACGGCGGCGGGCTCAGCAGGCGCCGAGTGCGACGAAGGACAGGCCGGTGGCGGTGGCCACGGGGTCGGCGGAGGTCGCCCGCCGGGCGTCGCGCAGCGCGGCCGGCAGGCAGGCGCCCCGGGCGAGCCGGCGGTGCAGCTCGACCATGAGCGGCACCGCGGCCCCGTCGTTGACCAGCACCACGCTGGCCACGATGCCGGTGGTGCCGAGCTGGATGAGCGAGCTGGCCAGCCCGAGCAGCTCGTCGGCGCCTGTGGGCGCGGTCAGCCCGGAGTCGCAGCTCGACAGCACCACCTGGCGGGGCGCCCGGCGCAGCCGTTCCAGGTCGTAGACGGTGAGCGGCCCGTCGTCCACCCGCAGCGCGGAGAAGAGCGGGCTGTCGGCCCGGAAGGTGCCGTGCGCGGCCACGTGCGCCAGCCGCGCGCCGTCCATCGCGTCCAGGATCCGCGACACCGTGGCCGTCCCCTCGCCGAGCACGACCGGGGCGGGGTACTCCGGGGCGATGTCGCGTAGCTCGGCTCCCTCGGAACGCAGGCCGGGGCCGCGCACCAGCACCACCCGGCCGTCCCCCGGCGGACCCGCCCGGCGGGCGCGCAGCCAGGTGCCGGCCGACGGCGCGACGCTCACCGAGCGGTCGCGCAGGCTCGGCAGCAGCGCCCACGGCACCGCGTGCAGCCGCCCCGGCGGGACGATCACCACCTCGCCGTCGCCCAGGTGGCGGGCGGCGTCGCCGAGCAGCACCCGCTCCAGCGCCCGGCCGCTGCCCTCCACCTGGGCGAGCAGGTCGGCCGGGCTGAGCGTGGACCTGCCGTGCGCCAGCCGCGACAGGCCGAACCGGGCGATGTCGATCCCGCGCGAGGCCTCCTCGACGCTTCCCGCCGGGTAGCGGCGCACCAGGCCGGAGCCGCAGACCAGCACGTGCAGCCGGCCGTCCACGTCGACCAGCTCCAGCAGGCGGTCCGGCCCCAGCTCGGCGAGCAGCGCGGGCACGTCGCAGCCGGTCGCCGCGCCCGCGTCCTGGCCCCGGGCGTGCCGGGCGCGGGCGCGGGCGGCCCGCTCCAGGCGCAGCTGCTCGCCCGCCAGGTGCGTGGTGGGCAGCCCCTGGGCGCGGGCGTGCGCCAGCCGGTCGGTGACGGCGCGGATCGCGGCCAGGTCGGCCTGCAGGCGCTCGTCGTCGGGCGGCCGCACGGCGGGCACGGCCAGCGCGGTGGCCCGCCAGCGCTCGCTCCAGGCCAGCAGCAGCCGGGGCCGGCCCAGCCGCAGCGCGTGCCGCTGCCCGAGTGCGGCCAGCTCGGCGCCGTGGGCGCTGGCCTGGGCGCGCAGCTCGCTGGAGCCCAGCGTCGCCCGGTGCTGGTCGAGCACGTCCAGGCCGCGCCTGCAGGCCCGCATCAGCCGGGCCGGGTCGCCGTCGGCGTCGGCCCGCAGCGCCTCGGCGAGCCAGGCCACGGCCCGCGACAGGGCCGGGCCGTGGCGCCGGCCGCGCGCCGCGGCGGCCAGGTGGGTGCGGGCCGTGCCGGTGCGGCCCAGCCCGAGGGCCAGCCGGCCGGCGATCAGGTGGGCCAGCGCCAGGTCCGGCGAGGACAGCGCGGCCAGCTCGCGGGCGCAGTGCTCGGCCTCGCGCAGCAGCACCGAGTCCGCCGGCCCGGCCGCGAGCCGGGCGCGGACCTTCACCAGCCGGGCGTGCGCCCGCCACCAGCGGCGGCGCTGGCCGTCGAACAGCTCCGCGGCGCGGCCGGCGTGCCGCAGCGCGGCGTCGCTCTGCCCGGCGGCCAGCGCGCAGCCGGCCGCCGCGAGCTCCAGCTCGGCCTTCTTGGTGGCCTGGCCGCGGCTGCGCTCCAGCTGGCTCAGCGCGGCGTGCGCCTCGTCCAGCGCGTCGCGCGGCAGGCCCGCCGCCAGCAGCGCGGCGCAGCGCTGCACGGACAGCGTCGGGTCGGGCAGGCCGAGCTTGGCGAACCGCTCGGCCGCGTGGTCGAAGCAGGCCAGCGCCTCCGGCAGGTCGCCGATGCGCAGCGCGAGCACGCCCCGGTGGACGATCGCGTCGGCCGACTCCAGCTCCTGCCCCGTCGCGTTGAACAGCTCCTCGGCCCTGCGCAGGTCAGCGGCGGCCCTGGTCACGCCGCCGAGCGCCAGGTTGCAGGTGGCGCGCTCGGTGCGCGCCCGCGCCTCCCAGATCGGGTCGCCCGCCGCCCGCAGCGCGACGACGGCGCTGTTCAGGTCGCTCAGCGCGTCGCGGTGGTGGCCCAGCGTGGACAGCACGCCGCCCCGGCGCAGCAGGATGCGCCCGTGCAGGTGGCCGCTGGACTGGCGGACGGCCGCGTCGAGCGTGTTGCGGGCGGCCGTCGTACGGCCCGCGAAGGCGAGTGCGACGCCCAGCGTCGCCCGCACGTCGGCCTCCCGCTCCGCCGAGCCGGACCGGCGGGCCAGATGCCGGGCCGTCTCCAGCTCCCGCACCGCCGCGTCGATGTCGCCGAACTCGCGCAGCACGATCCCGATGGCCTGCCGGGCGAAGGACGCCTCCAGCGGCGGCGGGCCGGTCGCGAGCAGGTCACGGGCCCTGCCGAGGGCCTCCTTCGGGCGCGACAGGGCCAGCGGCAACAGGCCGGGGCCGTCCGGTCGGGGGAGCTGGGGATCCGCCGGCATCCTCCGACTTTGAACGATCTGCTGTATCACCCGCAACCCCGCGCCGATATAGGAGGGGGACAACGGACCGCCAGAGCCGGATGCGACGCCTGGGGAGAGGCCTGACACATGGACATGGTGTTCGACGCTCAGTTCCGGATCATCAAGGACGCCTTCGCCGCCCGGGGGGTGGAGGTGGCGGTGGCCTACACGCCGGACGGCGAGGTCGACTACCTGTACGAGGCCGGCCGCCTGCTGGCGCGTGACCGCGACGTCGCGCGGATCGCCGAGGCGCTGCCGCCCGGGCTGGAGCGGCTCGACCGGCGCAGCCGGGGCGAGCTGGCGGTGCTGTCGCTGGACCGGGTCGCCGGCGGCGCGATGACCGTCCCCGAGGCGCTGGCCCTCGTCGAGCAGCGGCTCGGCGCCGGACCGCGGCCGATCGACCGGCGGCCCGGCCACGAGTCCCCGGCCGGCCCGGCAGGGGAGGAGCCGCGGGCGCCCGTCGCCACGCCCGTGCACGTCCTGCACATCTCCCGGCTGTGCCCCGGCACCGAGCCCGAGGTGCCGCCGGGTGACCCCGCCGTGCCCTGGCCGCCGCCGTGCGAGGCCGGCGAGACGGTGCGGGAGGTGACCATCGGCGTGTGCGACACCGGCTGGCTGCAGCTCGACGTGGCCGCGTACCCCTGGCTGGACGGCGTCAGCGGCGACCCGGAACCGCTGGGCCCGCCGTCGCCGATCAGCGGGCTGCCGCGCATCCCCGCCTTCCGGGGGCACGGCACGTTCGTGGCGGGCGTGGCCAAGTGCCAGGCGCCCACGGCCGCCGTCTCCGTCGCCGACCACTTCTCGACCTCCGGGGCCGAGCTGGAGGACGTGATGATCGCCAAGCTGGAGGCGCTGGTCTCCCAGTCGCCGGCGCCCGACGTGATCAACCTGTCGGCCGGCACCTACACCCGCGACAACTGGTCCTCGCTCGGGTTCGAGCTGTTCCAGCAGGCCCACCCGGACGTGGTGCTGGTCGCGGCGGCCGGCAACGACGGCACCGACCGGCCGTTCTACCCGGCCGCCTACGACTGGGCCGTGTCGGTCGGCGCGCTCGGCCCCGACCAGGCGCACCGCGCCTGGTTCAGCAACCACGGCCCCTGGGTGGACGTGTACGCGCTCGGCGAGGGGCACGTCAACGCCTACGCCACCGGCGAGTACACCTACCAGGAGCCGCCCAAGCGGCCGGCCGTGCAGAACTTCGCCGGCATGGCCCGCTGGGACGGCACCTCGTTCGCGGCGCCCCTGGTCGCTGGGCTGATCGCGGACCGGATGGCGCGTACCGGGGAGTCGGCGCAGGACGCCAGGGCGGCCGTGCTGGCCTCGGCGCAGGATCTGCCCGGCGTGGGCCGGGCGGTCTTCCCGTGCGGCCAGGCCTGACGGCGCCCGTGCGGCCGACGGCATGGGAGCCGCCGGCCGCTCGCCCGCGGATCACCGGGCGCGGGGCCCCCGTGCCCGCCCCGGTGCTCCCGGTGTCCGCCCCTCGCCTGGCGGGCGGGTGCTTACGTGTGTAGGAGTACGACGGATTCGATTTGATACGGGTGGATTTTTCCAGGGTGCGGCCGGTGTATCAGGAGCGCGGTCCGGCCGCTCCGTCAAGGTGACCGCCGTCACCTGAGTAGCGAAGAGACGCCATGCCCCTTTTCTGCTCGCACCGTCCGATGCAGCGTCACGCCTGGACGCACCGCGCATTCGCGTTCACCCTGACGGGGTGGACCGGGCCGGGAAAGGAGCAGACGGACATGCGAGACGATCCATCGGTCGTCGCCCTGGTGACGAGGGCGAGGACCGGTGACAAGGACGCCTGGGACGAGATCGTCGAGCGTTACGCGCCACTGGTCTGGTCGATCTGCAGGACGTTCCGGCTGAGCCGGGCCGACGCCGACGACGTGGGCCAGACGGTGTGGCTGTCACTGGTCGAACAGCTGCCGCGGCTGCGCGAGCCCGCGGCGCTGCCCGGCTGGCTGGCCACCGCCACCCGGCGCGAGTGTCTCCGGTGCGCGCACAGCACCGAGCGGCAGCAGCGCCTCAGCCTGCAGGTCGACCAGGAGGCGCTGGTGGACGAGCGGGCGCAGGCGCCGGATCAGGATCTGCTCGACGCGGAGCGGAACGCGGCGCTCATGGCGGGCATGCGGCAGCTCGGCGCCCGCTGCAGGGAACTGCTGGGGATGCTGATGCGCCAGCCGCCCGCCGCGTACGCGGAGATCAGCGAGAAGCTGTCGATGCCGGTGGGCGCGATCGGGCCCACGCGGGCGCGGTGCCTGGCCAAGCTGCGCCGCTCTCCTGCGGTGGCCGCGCTGATCAGGTCCGAACAGGAGACGCAGGAAGAGGGCGAGAGGCATGGCCACGCCGTGGTGGAAGGACGACGAAGGGTTGCTCGCCGCGCTCAGACGGGCCGATGAGGCGGCCCGCGAGGTGCCGCCCGAGTTCGTGGCAGCCGGCAAGGCGATCTTCACCTGGTACGACATCGACGCCGAGCTGGCCTCGATGACCTACGACTCCGCGGCCGAGCGCGCGCAGCCGTCGCCGACCCGGGGTCCCGAGCACGTGCCGCTGCGGGCGCTCGTCTTCGCCACCGGAGAGGTGACGATCGAGCTGGAGGTCGGCCAGGAGGCGCTGCTGGGGCAGCTGGTGCCCGCCCGGCCGGGCACCGCGTACACGCATCTGGTGACCGGCGGGGTGGTGGAGTCGGTGATCGACGAGTCCGGCTGTTTCGTGTTCCGGCCGGCGCCGTCGCAGGCGTTCCGGCTGCAGTGCCGGCCCGCCAGCGGCACGAACGTGGTCACGGACTGGATCGCCCTCTGAGCGCCGCCCGGCCTGTCAGGTGGGTGACCCGCTCGGGCTGACCGGCTCGGCCACCGGGGCCGGAGGCGTGACGCGGGTCCGCCGGGCCAGCAGGTCGTTCAGCAGGGCCTCCCAGCGTTCGCCGACGACGGAGACGTCGTAGCGCTTGGCCGTCTCCAGGCCGCCGGCCGCCAGCCGGCGGCGCAGCGGCTCGTCCTCGATCACCCGCATGACGGCCGCCGCCAGGTTGTCCTCGGTGCGCGGCTTGACCAGCAGCCCGTCGACCTCGTTGGTGATCATCTCCTTGGGGCCGTGAGGGCTGTTGAACGACACGATCGCCACCCCCTTGGCCATCGCCTCCAGGATCGTCAGGGAGAAGCCCTCGTGGCGCGAGCTCATCACGTGGATGGAGGCCTTCTCCAGCTCGGCGCCGATGTCGGCGGTCTTGCCGGGCAGCTCGACCTTGCCCTCCAGGCCCGCGTCGGCGATCTGCTGGCGCAGGTTCTCCTCCTGCGCGCCGGCGCCGAAGATGCGCAGCGTCCAGTCGGGGTGCGCGGCCGCCACCTGCTCCCACGCCCTGATCAGCCGGTGGAACCCCTTCAGCTTGGTCATCCTGCCCATCGCCACGGCCACCTTGGCGTCGAGCGTGGCGAGGTTCCCGTTCATGGGCGGGACCGCGTTCGGGATGCGCACCAGCTTCTTCGGCCGCTTGGGCAGGGCGTCCTGGTAGTCCTTCAGGTCGGCCTTGGTGAGGGTGACCAGCGCGTCCAGGCGGCGGTAACGCCACTTGATCAGCTCCTGCAGGCTCTCCGGCTTGACCCGGAGCGCCACGTGCTCCTGCCCGATCGTGATCACGCTGGGCAGCGCGAGCTGGGCCATGGCGAGGTTCAGCCCCGGCCTGGTCCCCATGAGGACGCCCGTGTCGAGCGAGCGGATGAACCGGGCCAGCTTCAGGTCGGTCCACAGGGTGAAGCGGTGGTAGGCCGTCTCGTCCTTCGGGATCAGCCTGCTCGGCATCTTGGACAGCATCGCCCGCATCGGGTCGCTGTCGGGGGCCAGCCGGTCGTCCAGATAGCGCAGCCGCACCCTCGGGTCCAGCGGGAAGAACGGCTTCTCGTCATCCCGGAGGATCGACACGATCTCCACGTCGTGCCGTTCGGCCAGGTAGCCGGCCAGGTTGAACACGGTCCTGATGGTGCCGCCCATCCCGTTGGCGTGCAGCAGGAGGATCTTGATCTCCCGCGTCGACGGCGGGGGCGCCTTGCGCGCCCTGCGCCGGTTGTAACCCTGATACAACCGGACCGCCGCTGACCTGCTCTTACGCGCCCACGTCCGCACCTGACACATCCCCCTGTATCCACCGAAAACGTGATGACAGGCAAGGGCCGGCGGTTGGAGACGACCCCTGGACCACCCGGACCCTGCCGTGTTCGAGTGGCGCACCGTTCATCCCCGTGGCGCTATCCACTTCTATGATCTTTAGACGCGCTTTGGCGGAATAAGGTTGCATCTCTGTCTTAAGTGGCTTTTGGACACCGGCAGGCAGCCGGAGACGTCGCGTGCTCCGGCTGCCTGTTCGGTGCTGGATCGTCAGGCCTCTTCGGGCTTCACGACGTCCTTTTTGATTTCCTTGTCCTGGCGGTTCGCCTTCATGGTCTGCTTCTTGGCCTTGCCGGACTTGGCGCCCGGCTTCTTCTTCGCGTCGGACATGATGTTCCCCCCTGTACGGACAGTGCGCCTCATTTAGCGCACTATTCCCGTAATACCCCTTCACCCTCAAAAGCCGACATACCATAACTTTGGTACGAGTCCAGAACCCGAAAAACTCCCGTCCCGGCACGCCTCGCCCGTCCGCCGGGCCCGGCCCGGGGCGGGCCGTCAGAGCAGGGTCAGCTGCTGGGGAGACGGAGTCGGCGGAGGAGGGACGCGGCGGGCCCTGGCCGGAGCGTCGCGGCCGATGCCGTAGCGGGCCGCCAGCTCCCTGATCTGGGAGGTGACGCGCTCCTGGTAGGCCTTGGGCGCGTAGGCGCCGCGGCCGTACAGCTCCAGATAGCGCGGCACCAGGCGCGGATGCTCACGGGCGAGCCAGGCCAGCCACCACTGGCGGGCGCCAGGACGCAGGTGGAGCACGATGGGGGACAGGTGGGTCGCGCCCGCGGCGGCGATCTCCCTGACGGTGCGCTCCAGCTGGGCGGGGGAGTCGGTGAGGTAGGGCAGCACCGGGGCCATCAGCACGCCGCAGGCGACGCCGTGGGCGTTGAGCGTCGCGCACACCTCCAGGCGGCGGCGCGGGTCGGGAGTGCCGGGCTCGACGGAGCGCCACACCTCGGCGTCGACGAAGCCGACCGAGACGGCGGCGCTCACGTCGGCGCGGTCGGCCGCCTCGGTGAGCAGGTCGAGGTCGCGCAGGACCAGCGTGCCCTTGGTCAGCACGGAGAACGGGTTGGCCGCGTCGCGCAGCGCCTCCAGGATGCCCCGCATCAGCCCGTAGCGGCCCTCGGCGCGCTGGTAGCAGTCGACGTTGGTGCCCATCGCGATGTGCCGCCCGCGCCAGCGGGGCGAGGCCAGCTCCTTGCGGGCCAGCTCGGCGGCGTTGACCTTCACCACGATCTTGGAGTCGAAGTCGGCCCCGGAGTCGAGGTCGAGATACTCGTGCGTCTTGCGCGCGAAGCAGTAGACACAGCGGTGGCCGCAGCCGCGGTAGGGGTTGATCGTGAAGTCGAACGGCACCCGGCTGGCGGCCGGCACCCGGTTGATGATCGAACGCGCCTGGATCTCGTAGAAGGTCATGCCCCGGAACCCGGGGGTGTCGAAGGTGCGGACGGCCGCGCCCCGGGCGAACAGCGGCATGACCGAATCGTCCGGCCCGGCCTCGGCCAGGCGCAGGTTGTCCCAGCGCATGCCATGATTAGAACAGAGATTCGATTAAGATCGCAAACGAAAAGAGGCGGCAATTACCTGGTCGGCTCACGGCTAATGATCTTCATGGTTGGGCAGGAAACCCGCACAGAGCTTGCGTTCCGGAGGTGCACCCATGGCCTGGTCGCAGGACGAAGAGTGGATGCTGGCCCAGATCGAGCAGCACCTCGTCGACGACGATCCACGACTCGTCGCACGGCTCGAGTCGTTCAACGAGCGCGCGCGCCGCAGCGAGGAGAGGGCGGAAGGAAGGTCTGCCGGGCGCACGCCCCGCCGTTCGACCGTCATCATCCTGATCAGCTGGTTCCTGATCGCCACCCTCGTCGCCACACTCCTGATCCTCGTCCTCCGCGAGGCCGCCACCCTCGCCTGACTCCTGCCCGCCCTCGCCCGACCCTGCCCCGCGGGACGCCCCCGTAACCCCCCGACCCGCCGCCTGCCGTCAGCGGGACGACGGCAGGGCGCGCAGGAAGTCGGCGGCGACCGGGGCGGCGACCTTGCCGCCCCCGCCGCCGCCCTCCACCACCACGGCGAACGCCACGTCGTCCTTGAACCCGATGAACCACGCGTGGGAGTCGAGCTTCGGCCCCGTGCCGTACTCGGCGGTGCCCGTCTTGCCGCGGGTGCCCGCAGGAAGGCCGGCGGCCTTCGCGGTGCCCTTGGTGACGACGGCCGCCATCAGCGCGTGCATGTCCTCGGTCACCCCGTCGGGCAGCGGGCGGGCCTCGACCTTCCGCCGCGTCTCCGGCACCAGCGTGGGCGGACGCCAGGTGCCGTCGGCGAGCGCCGCGGCCACCGACGCCATCGACAGCGGGCTGGCCGTGATCCGGCCCTGACCGAACGACTCGGCCGCCAGCTCCGCGTCGGACTCGGCCCTCGGGAAGCTCGGCTCGGCGGCGGGCAGGCCGATGTCCAGCGCCGTGTTGAAGCCGACCAGCTCGGCCGTCTTCAGCAGCTTGTCGGCGCCGAGCCGCTGCTGCGCCAGCGGGGCGAACGAGGTGTTGCACGAGTAGGCGAACGAGTCCTGGAAGGTCACCTTGCCGTAGGCGGCCCGCTCGGAGTTGCGGATCCGCAGCCCGCCCACGGTGGCGTACTTCGGGCACGTCACGGTGTCGCCCGGACGCAGCCCCTCTGCCAGCAGCCCCACCGCCGTGACCGCCTTGAACGTCGAGCCCGGCGGGTAGCGGCCGTCGACGGCCCGGTTGAACCCGCCCCGGTTGTTGACCACCGCCAGGATCTCCCCGGTGCCCGGCCTGATGGCCACCAGCGAGGCGGGCTTGCCGAGGTCCTTGACCGCGGTGACGGCGGCGTCCTGCACGCGGGAGTCGAGCGAGGTGGTCAGCGCCTCGCCCTTCTCGCCCTCGATCGTCTCCAGGGTGGTCTCGCCCGCCCGGATCTCCGTCGTCGGCGTCCCGGCCAGCCGCTTCTCGAACGTCTGCTGCAGCCCGCCCCGCCCGATCGCCTGTCCCGCCCGGTAGGCGGAGCCGAGCCGCCGCACGTCCTTCTTGGTCGCCTTGTCGAGGAGGCCGACGAGCTGCTGGACGGAGCCGCCGGCCTCGCCGGTGTCGATGCGCTCGCCGTCGGCGTCCACGATCGGGGCCCGCTCCGGCCACTTCGTCCTGAGGGAGAACTGCGCCTCGGAGGTGAGCTTCGGATGCGCCGCGGCGGGACTCCAGTCGACCTTCCAGTGACGGTCGGTCACCTTGAGCGCGAGCTCTCCGTCGTACGTCCAGTCGCCGAGGTTCTTCAGCCGGTGGGTGACGGTGTAGGGGACGGTGGCGCGGTCGTCGCTCTCGCGCGGCTGCCCGAGCGTCACCCGGGTGGACTCGACGCCGAGTGCCTCGCGGAGCCGGCCGTAGAGTGCGAGCTCGCGCGGGACGGCCAGCTCGGCGCTCATCCGCGCCTGGTCGCCCGCCTGCCACGCGGCGGTGAAGCGCTGCGCCGTCTCGCCGGGCGTGCCCCGGGTGTGCAGCAGGTAGTAAGCGCCGCCGGCGGCGGCCCCCGCCGCCACCACGGTGGCGGTGGACACGATCACGATGGTGCGCGTGCGCCCCACTGTCAGCCCCCTGACCGTAGACAGGGGACCGAGCTTAGCGGGGACGGTTCACGCCGTGCCATGCAACGGTTTGTGACCGGAGGCGTACTCCGGGACGTACTCCTGGCCGGAAAGCCGCTGGATGGCGGCCATGACGTCGTCGGTGACGCGACGCCGGTCGCGGGCGTTCCGGTGGTCGCCCTCGAACCGCAGCGGCTCGCCGATCCGGATGCCGACGGAGGCCGGGCGGGGCACCCTGGCGCCGAGCGGCATCACCTTGTCGGTGCCGCTGAGCGCCACCGGCAGCACCGGCGCGCCCGTCCTGAGCGCCAGCCAGGCGACGCCGACCTTGCCGCGGTAGAGGCGGCCGTCGGGGGAGCGGGTGCCCTCCGGGTGGATGCCGAACAGCTCGCCGCGCTCCAGCACGGCGGCGGCGGCGTCGAGCATCTCCTGCGCGGCCCTGGCGCTCTCGCGGTCGGTCGGCAGGCTGCCGCCCAGCCGCATCAGCCAGCCCGAGAACGGATTGCCGGAGAAGTACTCGTTCTTGGCGGCGAACGTGACGTGCCGGGGGAGCAGCGCGGGCAGCAGGAACGAATCGATCACCGACAGGTGGTTGGCCGCCAGGATCGCCGGCCCGGTGCGCGGCACGTGCGCCGCCCCGGACAGGTGGGGCCGGCACATCGCGTGGGTGAGCGGCACCGCGGCGAACTTGACCACGTGATACAGCAACTTGGCTCCAGGAGGTGATCGTGTCGATCCGGCGCACTCACCCTAAACGCGTCGCGCCCCGTCCGGGGACGGGGCGCGACGACACGTTGAGGCCGATGTGGCGGTCGCCTCCTCGGCGAGATGCACAACACGGCTCCAGCCGAACGGTATTCCGTGAAGGCGGTAATTTGCGGCCCGGGGGACACAGACCACATCGGCCATTCGATGCTAACGGACATCCGGCCGGAGGTATTCCACCCGGCCCCAAGAATCGGTCACTTTCTGGTCCAGTGAGGCTGCGCCACGTCGAACACCCGCAGCTCACGGCCCCGCAGCGCGACTTCCGCGAACTGCCACAAAATCGCTCCCGTCGGCGCGTGGATGACGATCGAGGGCCCCAGCGGCATCTGCAGCAGCTCGCCCCGCCAGCGAGGCACCCCGGGCGCCAGGAACCGCCCCAGCGGCACCTCGTGCACCGAGGCCACCTCCCGGGGGTCGGGCACCGGCCGCTGCCTGCCGCCGAACGCCACCACCGGGGTGATGACGAACCCGGAGTCGGTGACGAAGTCGTCGAGCAGCCCCGCCACGGTCACGCCGCCGACCGCGGTCTCCTCCCGCAGCTCCCGCAGGGCCGCCTCCACCGGCCCCTCGCCGTCGTCCAGCCGCCCTCCGGGCAGCGCCCACTGCCCCGCGTTCCGGCCGCGCGGCGCCCGCCTGATCACGATCGTGTACGGGTCGCGCCGCTCGTCCTCCAGCACGCACACGGTCACGGCGGCCCGGCGGATCCCGCCGGCGGGCGTCGCCTCCCGCCGGTCGAAGGCGCGCAGGCGGGCGGTGACCAGCTCCCTGAGCTCGTCGATGGGCGGCAGCATCCGCCCAGGATCTCACGCCGCCGGCAGGACCCCGGGGCCGCGGTCGTACGACCCGCGGAGGCCGGCACCTGCCCGGGCGAGAGTCGCGCTATGCGCCGAAGAGCGTGCGCACGACGGTGCGCGCGTACGCGCGGGCGGAGCCTTCCTCGGGGGGGAGGACGCCTGCGATGCCGGACGGCGAGAGCAGCTCCAGGTAGACGTAGTGCAGGCAGGCGCCGATGAGCATGGAAGCGCAGGCCACCCATGACCCGTGCGCCGGCAGGCGGCCCGCCTGGTGTTCGCGTTGGAGGTAGTCGGCGAGCTCGGCAACTCCGGTCAGCGGGGTCAGCGGCCGCCCCTCGGGATCGGGGACCGTGCCTTCGGTGAACCAGGACCGCAGCTCGGCGTCCCCCATGACCGAGCCGGCGATGGGGGCGACGTCACGCAGGAACGCGATGGCCGCTTCCATGAGCGTCACCACGTTCTCCTCCACCGTGTTCACGCCGACGAGCTGTCCGAGGCCGTGAGTGCGCTGACGGATCGCCTGCGTGGCCAGCCCGAAGGCGTCCACGATCAGCTCGGAGCGGTTCGTGAAGTGGTTGTAGATGCTGCCTTCCGAGACGCCCGCGCGCCGGGCGACCATCTTGGTCGTGGTGCCGCGCACGCCGTGCTCGCGCATGCACGCCAACGCCGCCGCGACGATGCGATCGCGCATCGGTGCTCTGGGGTCCATCCCGCCAGCCTAGCTGAGTGAGTGCCCACTCATATAGTCTGAGTGAGCACTCACTCAGTGATGGAGGGTCCATGAACACCCGCTCCCCGCTCCCCTTGATCGAACCGGAGCCGTACGGCTTCCTCTACCTCGGCTTCCAGGCCGACGCGCAGCAGAAGGCCCCGCTCTACCGCCAGACGCCCGCGCGCCGCCAGGCGGCGACGCGTCTGATCGCGGCAGCCGAGGAACTCGCCGAGCGGCCGGAGGTGTTCTCGGCGCGGGTCTTCCGCACGCACCTCGTCCCTCCGCTGGCGGGGGAGCCCCGGCACGACCTGGCGATGCTGATCCGGACCACCACGGTCGAGGACCTGGCGGAGGTACGCACCGACGAGGCCGTCAGAGCACTCGGCGGGACCGAGCTCATCGCCGGCTCGAACGCGGCGCGCATCGGCGACACCGAGGCGGACGAGGACGCGGTCTTCCTGTTCAACCACTTCACCGTGGCCGGCGACGCCGATCCCGTCGAGGCGTGGTCGACGCTCACCGACTGGTACACCTCGACGATCGGCGTGGACAACTCGACAGCGCTGCGCCCCTGCGACGACGGGTCACGGTTCCCGTTCGTGAACTACGCCCGGCTGCCCTCCAGCCCTCCCGGCTTCCTGCTGAACCAGCTGCTGCGGCCCAGCTTTCACCGGATCGTCAGAGGCACCTTGAAGCGTCACCGGATGCGCGCTCTCCCCGGCTTCTACCGGATGATCCACTAGCCGCCGGAGCCGTTCCGCGGACACACCCGGCTCAGGCCAGCGGGCGCGGGGGCGGCAGGCGCAGGCGGTCGACCGCGTCGCGGCGGGTCCGCTCCGGCCGCCGGTCGTAGCGCGCCGTGGTGGCCGGCGACGAGTGACCCACCAGTGCCTGCGCCGTCGCCAGGTCCACCCCCGCGTCCAGGAGCTCGCCGATGAACGTGCGCCGGAAGTCGTGGGCGGTGCGCGGGGAGGCGCCCGCCGAGGTGAGCCGCCGGGTCAGGATATCGGCGATCCCCTGACCGGTCAGCGGCGCCGGCCGCCCGTCGCGGCACCGCAGCCGGCCCGCCTTGCTGATCGGGCTGAACAGCGCGCCCGCCGCCCTGCCCCGTACCCCCAGCCAGCGCTCCACCAGCCCGAGCGCGTCCGGCGTGAGGTAGACCAGGCGCTCCTTGTCCCGCTTGCCGCGCACCCGCAGCGACCGCGCGCCCGGGTCGTAGTCGGCCAGCGTCAGCCCGCAGATCTCGGCGCGCCGGCAGCCGGTCGAGTAGAGCACCGCGATCAGCGCCGCGTCGCGGACCCCGGCCGCGGAGTCGTCGCACGCCGACAGCGCCGCGCCGACCACCTCCGGCGGGACGTGCTGACCCACCGGCAGCCGGGTCTGCCGCACCGGCGCGAGGTCGGCGGCCCGCGCGTAGTCCTCCGCGCCGGTCTGCCCGAGCCGCCACGCCTCCTTGAGCACCCGCCGCAGCGCCACCAGGTGCTTGTTGACGTACGCGGCCGACCAGCCCCGCTCGATCAGCATCGTGCGGATGCGCACGGTGTGCTCGTAGCGCAGCAGGTGCCACGGCTGGCCCGCGCCGGTGGCGCTCTCGTCGCCGGTGAGGAGCCGGGCCAGCCGGTCGAGACAGCCGCGCATCGTCCGGCGCGACTCGGCGCTGGTCAGCGAGTCGAGATAGACGTGGTACGGGTCGCGGGCGGGCTCGACGTTCGGCGCCGCCACCTCGGGCACGGCGGGCAGGCTCACCCGCATGATCCTAGGCCGCCGGATCGCGGTGGCGGCAGCCGCCCGCTAGCGCAGCGCCTCCAGCAGGCGGTCCACGTCCGAACGGTCGTTGTAGTGCACCAGGCCCGCCCGCACCGCGCTGCCCGCGTCGCGGATGCCGAGCGCGGCCGTCAGCTCCCAGGCGTAGTTGTGGCCGTTCCACACGTTCACCCGGGCCGCCGCCAGCTCCTCGGCCACCTCGCGCGGCGTCCTGCCCGCGACCGTGAAGTAGGCCGTGGCCGTCCGTCTGGCCGGCTTGCCGTACACGGTGACGTGCGGAATCGACTCCAGGCCCGCCAGCAGATGGCCGAACAGCTCCAGCTCGTGCGCCTCCGCCGCGGCCATCGAGGCGAGCAGCCGTTCGCGCCGCGTCCCCGTGCCCGGCACCATCGCCGCCAGATGGTCCACGGCCGCCGTCACCCCGGCCAGGTCGGCGAAGGCGGCCGTGCCCCACTCGAACCGGTCCGGCACCTCGTCCGACGAGGAGTCGAGCTTGTCCGGCCGGACCGTCTCCAGCAGCGCCGGGTCGGCGATCACCGCGCCGATGTGCGGCCCCGACCACTTGTAGGCGCTGGTGGCGTAGAAGTCGGCACCCAGCGCCTTCATGTCCACCGGGCCGTGCGCGGTCGCGTGCACCCCGTCCACGTACGTGAGCGCGCCCGCCTCGTGCGCCAGCGCGCAGATCGCGGCCACGTCGGGCCGGGTGCCGAGCACGTTGCTGGCCGCCGTCACCGCCACCAGCCTGGTGCGCGGCCCGATCAGCTCGGCGTACTGCTCGACCGGCAGCTCCCCGGTCACCGGGTCCACCTCGGCCCAGCGCACCGTCGCCCCGGTGTGGACCCACGGCCGCACGTTCGCGTCGTGGTCCAGCCGCGACAGCACCACCTCGTCGCCCGGACCCCACTGCTTGGCCAGCGCCTGGGCCAGCCGGTACGTGAGCGTCGTCATGTTCGGCCCCAGGACGACGCCGTCAGGGTGGCCGCCCACCAGGTCGGCCACCGCCGCCCGGCAGCCCGCCACGATCGCCTCCGACCGGTGGCTGGCGGGGAACGCACCGCCCACGTTGCCGATGCCCTGCCTGTAGGCGCCGGCGATCGCGTCGATGACCGGCTGCGGCGCCTGCGTGCCCGCCGCGCCGTCGAGGTAGGCGTACCCGTCGGCCAGTGCCGGGTAGGCCGCGCGGACAGATTCGAGAGGAAACGTCATGATGCCATCATGCTCTCCCCTGAGGCCCCTCAAAGACCGCCCGCCGCGACCGCGGCCTGAGCCCGGTTCACCCGGCCGACGGTGACGCCGCGCAGGCGGGCGGGACGTGCGTCCGACAAGTCCGCAGGCATGGCGACACGGTACCCGGCTTGCTCAGGGCGGGCCAGAGATGGTTGGGTCGGGACAGAGGTGAACCGATGCCGCAGCTTTCCGCCCTGGACGCGCAGTTTCTCCATTTCGAGACCGCGACCAACGTGGCCAACATCGCCGGACTGGCCATCCTGGACGGCGTGCTCCACCGTGCCGACCTGCAGGACCTGCTGCGGGCGCGGCTCCCGTACGTGCCCGCGATGCGGCGCAAGCTGGCCCCGGTGCCGCTCGGCCTGGATCACCCGTACTGGGAGCAGGAGGACGACCTCGACCTCGACTACCACGTACGCGAGATCGGGCTGCCGCCCGGCGGCGACGACCGGCAGCTCGCCGAGCAGGTGTCCAGGCTGCACGCGCGGCCCCTGGACCGCTCCCGGCCGCTGTGGGAGATCTACCTGATCCACGGGCTGGCCGACGGGCGCACCGGCCTCTACACGAAGATCCACCACGCGGCCGTCGACGGCATCGGCGGCGCCGACGTGCTGGCCGCGCTGCTCGACCTCGGACCTACGCCCGCGGCGCCGCCCCCGCACGCGCCCGAGCGTGACGAGCCCCCGCCCCGGACCCCCGAGATGCTGCTGCGCGGCCTGGCCAGGATGGCGCTGAACCCGGCGCACGCGGTGCGGTTCGCCGCGCAGGCCGTGCCGCACCTGGACGAGATCCCGATCCTGTCCGCCCTCCCCGGCAGCCACACCCTCTCCTGGCTGGCGCGCCGGGCCGCCGGGGTCGGGCAGGCGCCCGAGCTGCCGTCGACGCCCGCGCCCTGGACGCCGTTCAGCGGTCCCGTCTCCCCGCACCGGCGCTTCGCGTTCGTGTCGCTGCCGCTGGCGGAGATCAAGGCGGTGCGCAAGCGGTTCGAGGTGACGGTCAACGACGTCGTCATGGCCGTGTGCGCGGGCGCGCTGCGGCGCTGGATGACCGCGCACGGCGGGCCGCCCGGCCGGGCGCTGGTGGCCGGCGTGCCGTTCTCGCTCCGCGACACCGGCGACGAGCAGGCGGGCAACCAGGTCACGATCGTGCCCGTGCCGCTGGCCGCGCACCTGGCCGACCCGGTGGAGCGGCTGCGTGACGTGCGCGACACGATGTGCCGGATCAAGGACAGGTTCGCGGTGGCGCCCGCGCGGTGGCTGCGCGAGTTCAGCGAGTCCATGCCGGCCGCCCTCATGGGGCTGGCCTCCCGGTCGGCGTTCGGGCTGCTCGGCCACACGGCGCCGCCGATCAACGTGATGGTCTCGAACGTGCCGGGGCCGCAGTTCCCGCTGTACGTGTGCGGCAGGCGCCTGCTCAACCACTATCCGGTCTCGGTCATCACCGACATGAGCGGCGGGGTGAACATCACGGCCTTCTCCTACGACGGCTCGGTCGACTTCGGCGTCGTCACCGACCGGGTGATGGTGCCGGACGCGTGGGAGCTGGCCGGTTTCCTGCGCGACTCCCTCGACGAGCTGCTCAACGCGGAATAATCCGTTCGGCGTCGGTCCGTACCGTACGGACATGACGCCGCATCGCCATCGACGTGGCTCAGCCCAGGTAGTCGCGCAGGGCCATGGCGCGCGACGGGTGGCGGAGCTTGGACATGGTCTTGGCCTCGATCTGGCGGATCCGCTCGCGCGTCACGCCGTAGACGCGGCCGATCTCGTCCAGCGTCATCGGGTTGCCGCTGGCCAGCCCGTAGCGCATGGAGATCACGCCCGCCTCGCGCTCCGACAGCTCGTCCAGCAGCGCGCGGAGCTGGTGCTGCAGCAGCGTGAAGGAGACCGCGTCGGCGGGGGAGACCGCCTCGGCGTCCTCGATCAGGTCACCGAACTGGCTGTCGCCGTCGTCGCCCAGCGGCGTGTCGAGGGAGATCGGCTCGCGGCCGTAGCCCTGCACCTCGGCCACCCGGGCCGGGGCCAGCTCGGTCTCCACGGCGATCTCCTCCGGGGTGGGCTCGCGGCCGAGCTCGCTCTGCAGGCGGCGCTGCGCCCGAGCCACCTTGTTGATCAGCTCCACCATGTGGACCGGGATGCGGATCGTGCGCGCCTGGTCGGCCATGGCCCGGGTGATCGCCTGCTTGATCCACCAGGTGGCGTAGGTGGAGAACTTGTAGCCGAGCCGATAGTCGAACTTCTCGATCGTCCGGATCAGGCCGAGGTTGCCCTCCTGGATGAGGTCGAGGAAGAGCATGCCGCGCCCCGTGTAGCGCTTGGCGATCGACACCACCAGCCGCAGGTTGGCCTCCAGCATGCGGCGCTTGGCCCGCTCGCCGTCGTCGGCGATCCACTCCAGGTCGGCGCGGAGCTCGTCGTCGAGGTCGTCCTCGGTGTCGAGCCGCTCCCTGGCGAACAGCCCCGCCTCGATCCGCTTGGCCAGCTCGATCTCCTGCTCGGCGGTGAGCAGCGGCACCCGCCCGATCTCCTTCAGGTACGTCTTGACGGAGTCGGCGCCGACGGTGGCCAGACCATCGGCTGCGCTGTCGTCCAGTTCGATAACCTCTGCGGTCCGGGTCACGACACTCTCCTCGCTCGGCGGTGAACGGTTCGGCGGCTACGGCGGCGTACGGGCATCGGCCCCCTGGCATGGAGGAGTGGCGTCCCCTCCAAGCTACCCAACGCCGCCCGATGGTTGTGACCGCCGTCACCAGGGCGGGAACGACATCCAGACGGCGGTGGCGTCGTCGTGCGGCTTGCCGTGCGGCACGCCCCTGGCGCGCTCCTGCTCTCGC
Source organism: Nonomuraea sp. CA-218870 (assembly GCF_050936535.1). Lineage (NCBI taxonomy): Bacteria > Bacillati > Actinomycetota > Actinomycetes > Streptosporangiales > Streptosporangiaceae > Nonomuraea > Nonomuraea sp. CA-218870. Next base: position 4,154,123 of record NZ_JBNJMN010000001.1, read on the forward strand.
ACCTCGGCCAGCAGGTTCTCCGGCTCCGCGGCGCCGGCCGCCAGGCTCTCCCAGGTGCGCCCGTACCAGTCGGCCAGCCTCGTCACGCCGTCGGTGAACAGCGCCGCCCCGCGCAGCCCGGCCACCGGGACGGCGCCCGCCAGCGCCTGCCCGGCCGCCTCCGGGCAGGTGCTCGCCACCCAGAAGCCGCCCGGCCGGTTGCGCAGCGAGGCCACCAGCTCCAGCGAGTACGGCCGCCCGCCCGGCAGCCGGTCGAGGCGGTCGTCGCGGACGACCGTCACCCGTCCGTCACGCCGCCACAGAACCACCGCCGAGTCGCAGAGCACCAGATACTCCAGCAGGTCGCCGCGGCGGCGGGCGAGCGCCACCGTGGCCGACGGCGAGTTCGGGTTGCCCAGGTCGCAGGCCCCGTCGTGGGCCTTCACGGTGGCGGCGATCGCGGCGGACAACACCTCCGGCAGCGGCTCGCCGCCGTCCATGCCCGGCGCGAGCGCGGCGGCGAGCGCGCGCACCAGCCACGGCACCCCGTGCCGGCACCCGGGCTCCACCCCCGGCGCCGGCGTGGCCCCGTCCAGCACCACCACCCAGGAAGGGCCGGCCAGCACGTAGTCCTCGTTCGCCCGGCCGGGCGCGGCGGCGCTCGCGTAGCTGACGCGCAGCATCGAACTCCTCGGGAATGACCATCTGTTCGGCGGGTAGCGGCCAGGAAAAGCCATGCGGAAATCAAGGTTTCCGTGTCGCCCGGCGACAAACTCCCTCGCTGTCGTAGATTCCGAACCCCGGCCCTAGTCCCACACACCCTTTGGTGGTGCCTCCTGTGTCACGCGCCCGTTCAAGCCTCGTCCACCAGGCCCAATACGCGCTCAAGAACCCGCGGAAGATCGTGCCGCACCTGCGGAGACTGTCCCGCGACACCTGGCTGCGCCTGCGCACCCGCGACCACGTCTCGTACTACCGCGCGGTCATGAAGGACGACACGGCGCGCAGTCCCGAGGGCGCGGTCGGATCCCACAGCCACAGACGCTGGCTGGCCCTGGGCCAGATGCAGTTCGACTACCTCGTCGAGCACGGGCTCAAGCCGGAGTGCCGGATGCTGGAGATCGGCTGCGGCAACCTGCGCGCCGGCCGGCTGTTCATCGACTACCTGGACACCGGCAACTACTACGGGATCGACATCTCGCCCGACATCCTCATGGCGGCCCAGGACACGCTGGCCGAGCACGGACTGGTGGACAAGCTGCCCCATCTCACCCCGGTCCGCGACCTGCGCTTCGCCTTCCTGCCCAGCGAGCACTTCGACGTCGTGCACGCCCACAGCGTCTTCTCCCACTCGCCGATCGAGGTGATCGACGAGTGCTTCGCGCACGTGGGGCGGGTCATGAAGCCGCGCGGCTGGTTCGACTTCACCTTCGACCGCACCGAGGGCAAGGAGCACCACGTGCTGCGGGAGGACTTCTACTACCGCACCGAGACGCTCGTCGCGCTGGCCGCGCGCCACGGGCTCGACGCGGTCTTCATGGAGGACTGGGAGCAGCTCCCGCACAAGCAGTCGAAGATCCGCATCACCCGCAGGTCATGAAATATCCGCATGCGCGGTTGATGTCGGTTCCCTAAAGTGCCCAGGGTGAGAGACCTCCGGGCTCTGCCCAAAGCCCACCTGCACGTCCACCTCGAAAGCACCGTACGGCCCGAGACCGTGCGTGAACTGGGCGGCCCGCCCCCCTCGGAGACGCCGTTCCGGACCTTCCGCGAGTTAGCCGACCAGCGGGCGCGGGTCCGCGAGCTGCTGCGCACACCCGGCGACTTCCGGCGGATCGCGGTGGAGTTCTGCGCCGACGAGGCCGCCCAGGGCACCCGCTACGCCGAGGTGACCTTCACCGCCGCCTCACACGGCGAACGGGTGGGCGCGCCGGAGATGCCGCTGGAGGCGGTCCTCGACGGGCTGGCCGAAGGCCGGCGGTACGGCATCGAGTGCCGCGTGCTGCTCGACCACTCCCGCCGCCGCCCAGTGGAGCGCATGTGGTCGACCTACGAGCTCGCGCGGCGGTACGAGCCGGTGATCGGCATCGGCCTGGCCGGGGACGAGAGTCATCCGCTGGCCCCGTTCGCCGAGGTGTGCGACGCGGCCAGGGACGCCGGGCTGCGCCTGGTCCACCATGCGGGCGAGTTCGGCGGGCCCGAGAGCGTCCGGGAGGCGCTCACGCTGGGCCACGCCGAACGGCTCGGCCACGGCGTCCGCGTGCTGGAGGACCCCGCGCTGGTGCGGGAGGTGCGCGAACGGGGCGTCGCGCTGGAGGTGTGCCCCACGTCCAACGTGCTGCTCGGAGTGGTGCCCGAGCTGGCGGCCCACCCGCTGCCGCGGCTGCGCGGGGCGGGCCTCGCGGTGACGCTCAACACCGACGGGGAGACGTCCCTGGCGGACGAGTACGCCCGCGTGCGCGACACGTTCGGCTGGTCCGACGCCGAGCTGGCCGACCTGGCCAGGACGGGCGTCCTGGCGTCGTTCGCCGCGCCGGAGCTGCAGAAGGAGCTGCTGGCGGGCATCGACGCGTGGCTGGACGGTGAGGCGACGACGACCTGACGGTGTCCTGCCGGTGCCATGCGCCGCCACCACACGTGTGACTTGTGTCTCACGAAGCAACCTGGACCGCGCGCACGCATGGAAGAAGTATGCGATTCGCGACTCGACGAGCGGTGGAAGAACCAGCACCACCGCCACAGGGAGCGCCGCCTGCCGCGGCCGTGGATGAGGCTGTGGTGGCCGACCTGTTCCTGACTCAACGGCTGGGCCTGGTCCGGCTGGCGTTCCTGCTGGTGGGCGATCAGGACACGGCCGAGGACGTCGTCCAGGACGCCTTCACGGCGCTGCACCGCCGATGGAGCCGGTTGACCGACCATGATCGAGTCCTGCCCTACCTGCGGGCGAGCGTGGTGAACGGATGCCGCATGATCCACCGGCGCCGGTCCATCATGAGCAGGTTCACCGGCGAGCGGCAGCCGCCGGCTCGGTCGGCGGAGGCTGCCACGCTGCTCGGAGAGACACGCCGGGAAGTGTCCGAGGCCATACGCGCCTTACCCCGCCGCCAGCGAGAAGCCGTGGTGTTGCGCTACTACCTCGACCTGTCCGAGGCCGAGATCGCCGAAGCCATGGGAATCAGCCGTGGCACAGTGAAATCGACCGTCTTTCGAGCCCTGAAGACGCTCACCGGCAAGCTGGAGGGAAACCGATGACGTCATGGCTCGAAGACCGGCTTCGGGACGCCCTCACCGCCGACGCCGAGCAGATTCGCCCGGAAACCCTGCGCCCTGCCGGACAGCCGGCGCGGACGAAGACCATCGTTTCCACGCGCCGGTTCGTCCCGGCGGTTCCGCTCGCAGCCGCGCTCGTCGTCGTGGTCATCGGCACGGTCGCCGCCGTCGTGGCCGGAACAGGAGGCACGACCCCAAGCAGGCCCGCGACGCAAACCCTGGGTGGTCCGCGTTTTCTGCTGGTCGCCGGCAATGACGGCGTGACGGTCCACGACGCCCGCACCGGGAAGGTCACGAGCCGACTCGGGCTGCCCCCGACCCCGGAGGGAAGCTTCCGGGAGCCCGGTGGATACCTGCTCGCGGGCGCTGGCGACGGCGAGACCTTCTATATCGCCCAGAGCGTGATGTCCCGCGAGACACAGGTAAGCAGCACGAGGTTCTACCGAGCTCGGGTCGACGGACAAGGGGAACCAGCCGAGCTGGTTCACGACGTGATCCACAAGGTGACGGGCACGACAGCGAGTTCCCTCGCCGTCACCGATGACGGCACTCGGCTTGCCTACAGTCTCGACGGCAAGGTGTGCGGTCAGGGGAAGACGTTGCGCTTCTGCCCCGGGGCCCAGCTCACGGTCGTCGATCTGCCCACGGGCGCGACACGGACATGGACCACGAACGCAGGACAGATCCAGAGCCTTTCCTGGGCTGCCGATCGCCGCACGCTCGGTCTCCTGGTCAAATCCGAGGCTAGGGTCCTGGACACGACCGCCTCCGGCACCACCCTCGCGACCAGCCGGGTCATCGCTCCAGGACAGGAGGTCACCGCCTCGGCGATCAGCCCGGACGGGCGCAGCATGCTGATCGGCCACACCCGATCGGCCGACGGCCGGCGACCGCATCGCTACACCATAGACGAGTACTCCATCCCGGACGGACACAGGCTGCGCACCCTGGTGAGCAGGAACCACGACGGCAAGAGCATCGCGCGCTGGAACCTGGTCCGTTACGACGGCACCGGACACCATCTGCTGCTCGCGGGAAACGTCGACGCGCTGAGCAGGGTCGACGACGGACGGGTCACACCCTTGATCCGCCCCGGGTCTCCCGATGCCTTGGGGCACCGATCAGAGATCCAGGCGGCCTGGTGATTCGAAGACGACCTCTTGCGGGGGACGCGGGGGGAGTGCGGGGGACCGGCTCATAAGTGGTCGCGCGGGTGGCGCACCCCGCCGAGATGCTGCCAGCCCTGCCGCAGCCCTTCGTGACCGGCGGGACGCGCCGCACCTTCCCCCGTTACGGGAGCCGGGGCCGGGCAGGGCGCGGGGGCGGCCCGCCGCGCGGGCGAGATCCGATGGAAGTCCCGGGACGCGACCTCGCGGACGGCCGGGACGGCGTCCGTCAGGAGGTGGCACGTGGGCGTCAGGCGGTGGCACGTGGGCGTCAGGCGGTGGCACGTGGGCGGGGCCCCTGGGGCTCCTCGTACGTGTGCCGCCCAGCAGGCGGATCCCCGCGCGCTCGCGGGCCGGCCGGGCGCGGATGAGCGCGGCGGACGACCGGCCGCGCGCGTCGGACGGGATCCGGGCGGGCAGGTTAAGGCGCGGCGGGGCGGCCGGTGGCGCCCGGAGGCGACCGGCGCCGACCGGCGCGCGCATCGTCGCGCGGCGGTACGGGTCTGAAGTAGCGACTCGCCATACATGCTGGAACTCCTCGCACGAGTCTGTTACTCAGGCCTACCGCCTGCCCAGTGGGTATAAGCCCAAATTCTCACCAAGTTTCGGACTTAAGCGTGCGCTCCCACCCTTACGGGGCCGACGGTCAGCCGCGGCGTCCCCTCCAGGATGCCGCCGATCCGCTCCACCTGCTCCTTCAACGCGCACAGCCGGTCGGCCGTCAGCTCGGCCAAGGGCTCCACCGTCACCTCGATCCGCCGGCCCGAGCGGCGCTGGTGCCACACCCCGGCCACCTGCCCGTCCACGAGGAGCACCGGATAGTTGCCCGCCTGCCCGCCCGCCAGCGCCCGCCGCGCCGCCTCTCCCGCGTACAGCAGCTCGCGCGGCCGGCCCGCGACCAGGTACGCGTCGAAGTACGGCAGCAACCGCACCCCGCGCGGCGGCTCGTCCGGCGTTCCGGTGTCGCCGGCGAGCACCCACGCCGGCCGGCCCTCCAGCCGTACCTCCTCCAGCTCGACCAGCCCGAACGCCGCCGCGGCCCACCCCCGGGGCGCGCCCGCCCACTGGGCGAAGTGCTCCGGCGTGGCCGGCCCGTACGCCCGCAGGTAGGCCCTGACCAACGCCCCGCCGTCCTGGCGCGTGACCGGGCCCAGGTCGACCGGCGGGGCGGTGTAGGTCACCTTGCGGCCCCTGACCGGCCCGTACACGAACGCTCCCCGATGCGCCGCCAGCGCCATCGCCTGGCGCCAGCGCGGCCACATGGTCTGGAACGCCGGCATCACCAGGTCGCCCGCCCACGGCCCGGTCGCCTCGACCACCGCCTCGCTCAGCTCGTCGACGGTCAGCGCCCGCCCGTCCAGGACCTCCCGGATGGCGGCCACCACCTGCTCGGTCCGCTCCGCCGTCATCCGCACCCCGTCGGGGAACGGGCTCTTCCCGGTGGGGATCGACGACATGGCCGCCACCCACATCGGCAGGTCACGCGCGGGCAGCAGGTGCACGGTGCCGCGCGGTCCGTGCGTCTTGACCAGGGTGCGCTCGCCCCACAGCGCCTCGCGCACGTCCGCCCGCGTCGCGCCGTCCAACCGGAGCGCCACCGACATCTCGGCTGCCGACATCACCTGCGCGTGCGCCCCGCACATCCGCGCCACCGCCCCGGCCGGCCCGCCGTCCTCCACCGGCCCGGCCAGCCCGGCCCTGGCCAGCCGCCGCGCGCTCACCTGACTCCACGTCATCTCGATCACGCGTCCACCGTACGGCGGCCAGAGGAAAGGATCCTTCCGCGTTGGCCGCGGAACGATCACGCGGTACGGTCGAGCATGCGGACGTTCCTCACCTGTCTCCTGGCCGTCCTGCTGCTGGTCACGGCCTGTGGAGACGATGCCCCCGCCGACCCGAGGCTGCGCGCCGAACTCCTGGAGATGCTGCGGCAGGACCAGAAGGTCAGGGCCCCCGACGCCGCCGAGGCCGACTGGGACCGGGTCGAGCGGGCCAACACCGAGCGCATGCGGCAGATCATCGACCAGCACGGCTGGCCCGGCTACGAACTGGTCGGCGAGGACGGCGAGGACGCCGCCTGGGCGCTCGTCCAGCACGCCGACGGCGATCCCGACCTGCAGCGCCGGGCCCTGGCGCTGCTGGCCGCGGCGGTCGCGGAGGGCGACGCGTCCCCGGGCAACCTCGCCTACCTGGAGGACCGGGTGCGCGTCGCCGAGGGCAGGCCGCAGCGGTACGGCACCCAGTGGGAGATGACCCAGGACGGCCAGTGGAAACCCCGCACGCCCATCGAGGACGAGGCCGGAGTGGAGGAGCGCCGGGCCGAGGCGGGGCTGCAGCCGCTCGCCGAGTACCTGGAGGAGCTCAAGTCGGTGGGGTAGCCCGCCACGCGCTTGACAAGTATTTTTTTCGGTGCGATGTTGGACGCATGTACGAAGTGACGGTGATCGAGGATCCCGCGGCGGCCGAGGCGTCGCTCGATCCCATGCGCTCCAGGCTGCTGGCCGCGCTGGTCGAGCCGGGCTCGGCGACCTCGCTGGCGGCCAAGGTCGGCCTCGCCAGGCAGAAGGTCAACTACCACCTGCGCACCCTGGAGAAGCACGGCCTCGTCGAACTGGTCGAGGAGCGCAAGAAGGGCAACGTCACCGAGCGGGTGATGCAGGCCAAGGCGGCGTCCTTCGTGATCTCCCCGGTGGCGCTGTCCGCCGTGCAGCCCGACCCCGAACGCGCCCCCGACCGGCTCTCGGCCCGCTGGCTACTGGCCGTCGCCGCCAAGCTCGTCCGCGACGTGGGCGCGCTGATCACCGGCGCCACCGCGGCCGGCAAGCGGGTGGCCACGTTCGCCATCGACGGCGAGGTCCGCTTCGCCTCGGCCGCCGACCGGGCGGCGTTCGCCGAGGAACTGGCCGACGCGGTCGCCCGGCTGGTGAACAAGTACCACGACGAGCAGGCCGAGGGAGGGCGCGACCACCGGCTGGTCGTCGCCGTGCACCCCGCGGTGAAGAAGGAGCGCTGAGGTGGGTCACGAGTTCGAGCTGCCCCAGGAGGCCCTGGTCGAGGCGACCCCGGAGGAGGTGTGGGGGGCCATCTCGACCGGCCCCGGCATCGACTCGTGGTTCATGGGGACCAGCGAGGTGACGGGCGGGGTCGTCCGCACCGCCTTCGGCGGCGGCACGATGGAGCCGTCCCGGGTGACGGTCGCGCAGGAGCCGCACCGGTTCGGCCACGCCAGCGACACCGGGGCGGACGGGCGGTTCGTCGCGTACGAGTTCCTCATCGAGGGCCGGGGCCGGGGCAGCACGATGGTGCGCATGGTCACCAGCGGCTTCCTGCCCGGCGACGACTGGGCGGACGAGTACGATGCGATGTCCGGCGGACTGTCCCTGTTCTTCGCCACGCTGGTGGAGTATCTGACGCACTTCCGCGGCGGCCACTCGACCCCGGTCGCGGAGTTCGGCCCGCCGGTGAGCGACTGGCCGCGCGCCTGGGAGATCCTGTACGGCGAGCTGGGCGGCTCCTCACCGGGCGACAAGGTCCGGCTGGACGTGGCCGGGCTGCCCACGATCGAGGGCGTCGTCTACCACCGGGGCGACCAGACGCTGGGGGTCCGCGCCCCGGACGCGCTCTACCGGTTCATGCAGGGCTTCCACGGCCCGATGATCGCCTCCCACCACGTGTTCGGCGACGCCGGGGACCAGGGACCCGCCTGGCGGGCCTGGCTGGAGCGGCTCTACTCCTGAGGGTCACGGGGTGCCGAAGACGGTGTCGCGGGCCATCGAGAGGGCCGTCTCCACGGCGCCCTTGACCACCGGGTCGCCCTCGACCGCCGTCACCCGCACCTCGGTAGGCACCGGCGCCAGCGCCGCGAGCCCGTCGGCGACGAGGGCGGCCAGTTCCTGGCCGCCCTCCCGCCCGGTGTCGCCGGCCAGCACGACCAGCCCGGGGTCCACGACCGCCACCCCGGGGAACGCGACCTGCACCACCCGGCGGGCCAGCTCGCCGAGGTCGATGCGGGCGACCTCCTCCCTGGTCAGCAGGGCGCAGATCGCGCCGATCGGGGAGCCGAGGAAGCCGATCTCGCCGGCGCCGCCCGAGGCGCCCCGGCGCGGCCTGCCGCCGAGCACGACCGCCGAGCCGACCCCGTCGTCCAGCCACAGCATGATGAAGTCGTCGCACCCGGCCGCCGCGCCTTCGCGGTGCTCGGCCAGCGCGGCCAGGTTCACCTCGTTCTCCAGCAGGACCGGCGCGCCCAGCAGGTCACGCAGGCCGCCCAGCAGGCCGGGCCGCCAGCCGGGCACCATCCTCGCCTCCCGCAGGTCGCCGGTGCGCGGGTCCACCACGCCCGGCAGACCCACGGCGACCGCGTCGACGGTCCGGCCGTCAGCCGCCTCGGCGACCGTGGCGGCGACCAGCCCGGCCAGGTCGCCGTCCGCCTCGCGGGTGCGGGCGCCGACCGTGACGCCCGCCAGGTCGGCCACGGTCGCCGTGATGCCGTCGCGGCGCACGCCGACGCCCGCCACGTGGGCGCGCCCGGCCACGATCCGGTAGAGCTTGGCGTTCGGGCCCCGCCGGTCGCCGCCGGTCTCGCCGTGCACCTCCACCAGGCCACCGGCCTGGAGCCGCTCGATGAGGTCCGACACGGTGGGCCGTGACAGCCCGGTCAGCGTCTTGAGCTGCGGCGCCGTCAGCGGTCCCCGCTCCAGCAGGAGGTCCAGGGCCAGCCGGTCATTGATCACCCGAGCCGTGCGCGGAGTCGCCGTACGCATCGAAACCTCTATCCATCAGGAACCCTGCCTGATAATTTACTACCTATGAGACATCCCCATCATCGCGCCATCGCCGCGGCCTTCGTCTTGCACGGAGTCGTCACCGGCAGCTTGGTCACCCGCATGCCGTGGATCCAGGACAACCTCGGCCTGGACCCCGCCATGCTCGGGCTCGCCCTGTTCTGCCCGCCGCTCGGCGCGCTCCTGACCATGCCGACGGCGGGCCGGCTGGCCCACCGCCTCGGCGCGCGGACCGCGCTTCGCGTGCTCCTGCCGCTCCACTGCGCGGCGCTGGTGCTGCCCGCGCTGGCGCCCGGACTCGCCGGGCTGTGCCTGGTGATGTTCCTGCTCGGGGCCGGCGCGGGGGCCGTCGACGTGGTGATGAACGCGCAGGGCGTCGAGGTGGAGCGGCGGATCGGCCGTTCCGTGATGGCGGGCCTGCACGGCATGTGGAGCGTCGGCAACTTCGCCGGGGCCGGCGTCGGCGTGCTGGCCGGGCACGTCGGGCTCGACGCCCGCGTGCACCACGCGGTGATGGCCGCGCTGCTGGCGGCCGCCACCGTGCCCGCCCTGCGCGGGGTCCCCGCCGGACGGCCCGCGCCCGGTGAACAGGTCCCACCGCGCTTCGCCCTGCCGTCGAAGGCCGTGCTCGTGATCGGCCTGGTGGGGGTGTGCGCCATGGCGGCCGAGCTGTCCACCATGCAGTGGGCCGCCATCCACACCATCGCCGTCACCGGGGCGAGCGAGGCCGTCGGCGCCGGCGCGTACGCGGCGTTCGCCGGCTCCATGATGCTCGCCCGCTTCGCCGGGGACGCGATCATCGCCAGGCTGGGCCCGGTCCGCGCCGTGCGGTGCGGTGCGGCGCTGGCCACGCTCGGCACCGCCGTGGTCGCGGCGGGGCGCGTCCCCGCCGTCACCCTCACGGGCTTCGCGCTCTTCGGCGTGGGCATGGCGGTGGTCGTCCCGCTGGTGTTCGCCGCCGCCGGCAACGCGGGCAGGGACCCGGCCACGGGGGTGGCCGGGGTCGGCACGATGACCTACCTCGCGGGCATGGCCGCGCCCGGGGTGAGCGGCTGGCTGGCGGAGGCCACGTCCTTCCCCTTCCTGTTCTGGGTGTTCGCCGTGTTCACCGCCTTGATCGGCCTGCTCGCCGGGGCGCTGCGCCCCGCGGCCGCACCACGCGCCGTGCCGGTGCCGGTCCCGGCCGGGAAGCGGTGAGCTATGACAGGCGGGACCTGGCGGCCTCGAGGCCGTCGAGGACCAGGACGAGCCCGTGCTCGAAGGCCTGGCCGGACTTGCGCTCCAGATAGGCGACGGGCTCCTCGCCCGGCCGCGGCGGCTCGGAATCGACCCGCGACAGCGCCGGATAGCGCCCGGCGAACCCGGGCGCGACCTCCGCCAGGACCGCGGACCTGGTCCGCCACCACTCCTCGTCGGGGACGCCCGTCTCCGCCCCCGCCTGCCGGGTCTCGGCCACGGTGGCGGCCGACCCGCGGACGAAGTCGGTCAGCAGGGCCACGGCGCCGCGCAGCACCTCGGGGGGCAGCCCCGTCTCCTGGAGGATCGCGGCCAGGGACTCCAGCAGCGTGAACTCGTTCGGGCCGAGCACCGGCCTGGCCTGCGAGAGCCGCAGCGCCCAGGGGTGGCGCAGGTAGAAGGCGCGCACCTCACGGCTCCACGCCGAGGCCGCGGCCCGCCAGCCGCCCGACAGGTCGTAGGAGGCCGGCAGCGAGGCCAGCGCCCGGTCGTACATGAGGTCGATCAGTTCGCTCTTGCCCGGCACGTACGTGTAGAGGGCCATGCCGCTGCGGCCCAGCCGCTCGCCGACCCGCCGCATGGACAGCGCGGCCATGCCGTCGGCGTCGGCGATGGCGATGGCGGCGTCGACGATCTCGTCGACGCTCAGCCCCGGTTTGGGGCCGGGGCGGGGCTCGGCGGCGGTCCCGGCCCGCCACAGCAGCGCCATCGACCGGCGTGGGTCACCCTGCCCGGCGTAGACGACCAACGTGCGGCTCCTCGGAGATCTCCTGACGCGTCGAGGATATCCGCGGCACAAGCCGGCGCCGGCACGGACGAGCCGTGCCGGCGCCGGTCATCGGCGGAACGTCGATCAGTCGTCGTCGCCGGAGTCGTCGTCATGGTCGTGGTGGAGGCCCCAGAAGCGCTTGCACACCTCCACGTTGCGAGTGCCGATCCGCACGTCGTCGCCGTCCGTCCGGAGCCAGGCGCCGTCGTACTCGGCCTCGAACGCGCACGGCGGGTTCGAGACGGTGGCGGCGGCCGGGACGGCCATGCCGGCGGCGAAGGCGGCCGAAGCGAACAGCAGACCGCCCGCGGCGATAAGCTTGCTTTTCATGATCTGATTTCCCCCTGATCACGAAGTGACATCGATGCGTCACTATAAGTAGCAAAGATCGGTCGGGAGGGAAACGCCACGCCAGACGTCGGAACTCGCCTCAGGACGGACGCCCTGGCCGGGGCGGCGACCACTCACTTTGCCGAATCCTCACCAAAGTCGATATATCGCGCGTTGATCGGGTAGCAGGAGGGCTGCATGCGAGATCGAACGGAGGAAGCGACATGGGCTTGAGCTACCGCAAGTCGATGAAATTCGGCCCCTTCCGGCTGAACCTGTCCCGCCGCGGTGTCGGCCACAGCTGGGGCAACCGGTTGTTCCGGGTGACCCGCGGAGCCGACGGTCGCCGTACGGTGTCGGTGAATCTGCCCGGTGGCTTCACCTGGCGCAAGACCAAGACCCGCCGCTGACCGCCTCGGCGGCGAAGCACCGAGTGCCGAATCGTCCCGGGGTCTCCACGTCCACCGGCGCATGGTCACCTCTGACGCCCGCGTCGTCGTGGTGGCGATGACCGCCGCAGGCGACGTGATCGGAGGCCCGCAGGACGGTGGCGTGCTGAACGCGGCAGGTCCGGATGCCTCCCCGCCGCTGATCGTGAACGTTTTCGTCCGAGGCCGCAGACCGCCGGCGACAGAGCGCCCGATCTCCCTGGCGGGGGAGATCGGGCGCTCTGTCAGGAGCGTGGCCTTCTCCGGCCCCATGCCCTCCACCTCCTGGACGGACTGCGCGTCGGCGGCCAGGATGGCGTCCATCGTGCCGAAGTGGCGGGCGATGCGGCGCGACATGGACCCAGCGCGCAGAACACCCTGCTCAACAGCCGGGCGCGGGCCCGGTCGAGGGCGGCGAAGTCGGCGATCACCCGCGTCGAGCAGCTGGCGGTTCTCGGCCAGGGTCTCGATGTCGAGCTGGTCGCGCACGCCGCGTAGAGGATGGACGCGACCGCCCGGCAGCCCCCGCCCCGCACGCACAGGCAGCGGTCATGCAGCTGATACACGGAACTGATCTTGTCAGACCAGGAGGCCCAGGGTTCCGGGCGCCTCCCAGGCCGGCGCTCGCCGGCGTGTCCTTCATCGCCGGCGCCTCCGCGCAGAGCCCGACGCTGTTTAACGCGGCCGGCCACGCCATCCCGGGCGGCATCTTCTTCCTCATCTCGGCCCTCCGCCCCGGCCGCGCCGCGCGGGCGGGCGACACTTGAGCCGTTCTCCGGGCATTCACCGGGCGGATCCGTGCCCTTGCCGCCCGGCGTCTTCGATTCACGCCGCCACCGGTTGCTGACGGTACGGCCGGGGTTCCGGGCTGGACTGGCACGACGACGGGAGCGGCCGGGGGCGGCGTACACGCTCTACCTGTCGGGCGAGTGGCGGGCGACGTGGGGCGGCGAGCTGGAGCTGTTCGACTGCCCGGCCGGCGAGGTGCCGTGTGCCGAGTTCGACGTCCCCAAGGACCTGATGAACGCTCCCGTGCCGGCCACGTCCATCGCGCCCCGGCCGAACCGGCTCGTGGTGATGGTGGCCGGCACGTTCCACCGGGTGAGGAAGGTGGAGGCGGGCGCGGGCGACAGGATCGCCCGCCTCAGAGCTGAAGCTACAGCAGGGCTGCGACGAGTTCGGCGAACTCCTCCGGGGTCACGATCCGGACGCCCAGGCTCTCGGCCTTGGCCCGCTTCGAGCCCGCCTTCTCCCCCGCGACCAGCAGCGACGTCCTGGCCGACACGCTGGAGGAGGACTTGCCGCCCGCCCGTTCGACCAGCTCGTTCATCTCGTTGCGCGACAGCGGCTCCAGCGGCCCGGTCATCGCGCCGGTGACCACGACCGACATCCCGGCCAGCGGCAGCTCCGAGGAGGGCTCGGCGGTGGTGGCGGTGGGGCCCGTGGCGCCGGGCTCGGTCATGTTGACGCCGGCCTTGACGAGCTTGTCGATGAGCGGGCCGATCTCGATCAGCTCCGACACCACGACGGGCGCCTTCTCCGGCCCAATGCCCTCGACCTGCTGGATGGCCTCGGCGTCGGCGGCGCGGATGGCCTCCATCGTGGCGAAGTGGCGGGCGATACGACGGCTCATGGACCGGCCGGTGCCGCGCACGCCGAGCGCCGCAAACACCCTGCTCAGGGGTCTCGTCCTGGCCCGCTCGATCGCGGCCAGCAGGTTGTCGGTGCTGGTCTCGCCCATGCGCTCCAGGCCGAGCAGCTGCTCGCGGGTCAGGAAGAACAGGTCGGCGAAGTCGGCGATCAGGCCCGCGTCGAGCAGCTGCTTGATGCGGTTTTCCGCCAGGCCCTCGATGTCGAGCTGGTCGCGGCCGACGGCGTAGACGATGGAGGCGATGGCGCGGCACTGGCGGCCGCGTACGCACCGCCACCGCTCCTGGGAGGTGTCGATCGCGTCGCCGCAGGACGGGCAGACCTGCGGGATCGCGATCGGCTGCTCCTCACCGGTGCGCAGGTGCACCACCGGCGACTCCACGCGCGGGATCACGTCGCCCGCCTTGTAGACGACCACGCTGTCGCCGAGCATCAGGCCGCGGCGGGTGATGTCGGCGACGTTGTGGAGCGTGGCGTAGGTGACGATGCTGCCGTCGAGCTCGACCGGCTCCAGCACGGCGCGCGGGGCGATGACGCCGGTGCGGCCGGTGTTCCACTCCACCGCGAGCAGCCGAGTCACCTTCTCGACCGGCGGGAGCTTGAAAGCCACGGCCCACCGTGGTGCACGGGAGCTGAACCCCGCCCGGGCCTGGTCGGCGGCCAGGTCACACTTGATCACGATGCCGTCGATCCCGAACGGCAGCGTCGCGCGGGCGGCGGCGATCTCGCCGACCCGCTCCTGCACCCGCTCCAGTGTGTCGGTGACGATCCCGGCGACCGGCGTGGCGGCCGTGGTCTGCACGCCCTGCCGGGCCGCCCACTCCATGATCTGGCTGTGCGGCAGCTCGCGCAGGCTGACCGCCGGCTCCGAGTCGTCCTCCGGCGCGGGGAGCGCGCCGTAGCCGAAGAAGGTCAGCTCGCACACGTACGGGCGGTCCTGGGCGCGCAGCGTGCCGGCGGCGGCGCTGCGCGGGTTGGCAAACGTGGTGCCGTCGTGCGCGGTGCGCTTGGCGCATGCCTCCTCGAACTGCGACGTGGTCATCATGACCTCGCCCCGCACCTCCACGGTGACCGGCTCGGCCAGCCTGGCGGGCAGGCCGACGATGGTGCCGATGGCGTGGGAGACGTCCTCGCCCGCTGTGCCGTCGCCCCGGGTGACGAGCTGGGCCAGGCGGCCGCCGCGGTAGCGGGCCGAGATGGCCAGGCCGTCGAGCTTGGGCTCCACGCTCCACGCCGTGACCGGGCGGCCGAGCCTGCGCTCCAGCGAGGCGGCCCAGTCGGCGAGCTGCTCGGGGCCGAACACGTTGTCCAGGCTCAGCATCGCGATCGTGTGCGGCACGTCGCCGACCACGGCCCCGCCCGCCACCTTGCCCGTCGGCGAGGACGGCAGCACCTGCTCGGGGTGGGCCTCCTCGTACGCCTGAATGCCGCGCACCAGCCGGTCGTAGGCGTCGTCGTCAAGGGTGGAGGTCCCGTCGGCGTAGTAGGCCGCCGACGAGTCGACGGCCAGTTGCACGGCCTCGGCGTAGGCGGTGATGTCGGCCAGACGAGTGATAGGGGGCGCGTTGGTCATAGCTTCATCATGCCGGTCACCACCGACACTTCTCCGCCTTGAAGGCTGCGTGAGCAGGGATGACATGCCTGCGATCTTCGGGGATCCGGTGCGGACGCATAGTCATGAGTCTTGTCAGTCACGACGGCGAAGCGCCGCGCCGTCGGCCAGGACGGTGTGGGGCGGGGTGGCGGTCATGGCCGCATCCTGCCAACCGGCACCGACGACCGGCACCGACGACCGGCACCGACGACCGGCACCGACGACCGGCACCGACGACCGGCGCTGACGACCGGCCTGCCCGGAGTCCGCGGCGGCGGTGCCGCTCGCGTGGCGATCAGATCATGCAGACTGAAGGCGGCCGGGGGGTTCCGACACGAAGAGGGGTCAAGCATGGCAGGCGTCGAACGGGTGGGCGATCTCCTGCACCGCACCGCCTTCCGCACGCTCTCCCTGCTGGGATCCAGGGGCCAGGGCGCGCTCCTGCGGCGCTACTTCGACTGGTGGCACCGCAATCCCGACCCGTGGCGCATGGGGACGGACGCGTACGAGCAGGCCAAGTACGCCGCCACCCTCGCGCAGGTCCCCGGCGGCCGCTACCGGCGGATCCTGGAGGTGGGGTGCAGCGAGGGCGTCTTCACCGGGCTGCTGGTGGACGCCTACCCGGAGGCCGAGGTCACCGGACTCGACATCTCCGAGCGGGCGCTGGCCAGGGCGGCCGAGCGGGTGGCCAAGGCCGCCGGCCGGACCACGCTGCTGGCCGCCGACCTCCTCACCTTCACCTCCGAGCACCGCTACGACCTGGTGTTCTGCGCCGAGACGCTCTACTACCTCGGCCGCCGCGACCGGTTGCGGCTGGCCAGCGCGCAGCTGACCCGCCTGGTCGCCCCCGGCGGGGTGCTGGTGCTGGTGCACCCGTGGCCGGAGGCGAGGCGGCTGCACCGGTTCGTGCACGCCGGGCCGTTGTCCCCGGTGAGCGAGGTGGTGGAGGACTCGGGGCACCGGCCGTTCTCGGTGTCCGTCTACGAGGCGCGGGCAGCGGGCTCGACCGGCGCGTCCTGACCGGCGGGCGCCGGGCGCGATACGGGAATCCGCCATACGAGTCGGCGGGCGGCCTCGTGGTCGCGGCGTCCAGGCCCGCCTACCGTGACATCACATGATCACCCTTGACCGGCTCACCAAACGGTACGGCGAGCGCACCGCCGTCGACGGCCTCACCCTGCGGGTACGGCCCGGCGCCGTCACCGGCTTCCTCGGCCCGAACGGCGCCGGCAAGTCCACCACGATGCGCATGATCCTCGGCCTGGACCGGCCCACCTCCGGCGCCGCGCTCGTCGGCGGCGTCCCGTACCACCGGCTCGACCGCCCGCTGCGCGTCGTCGGGGCCCTGCTCGACGCCCGCGCCGTGCATCCCGGCCGCAGCGGCGGGGCGCACCTGCTGGCGCTCGCCCGTGCCAACGGCATCCCCGCCGCCCGCGTCGCCGAGGTGCTGGAGCGGGTGGGGCTGGGGCCGGTGGCCGGCAAACGGGCCGGCACGTACTCGCTGGGCATGAGCCAGCGTCTGGGCATCGCGGCGGCGCTGCTCGGCGACCCGGAGGTGCTCATGTTCGACGAACCCGTCAACGGGCTGGACCCGGACGGGGTGCGCTGGGTGCGCGAGCTGATGCGGTCGCTGGCCGCCGAGGGCCGCACCGTGTTCGTCTCCAGCCACCTGATGAGCGAGATGCAGCTCACCGCCGACCACCTCGTGGTGATCGGCAGGGGACGGCTGCTCGCGGACGCGCCGCTGTCGCGGCTGCTGGCCGCCACCGAGGTGCTGGTGCGCACCCCGCATGCGGACGACCTGGCGGCCCGCCTGGCCGCCGAGGGCCTGACGGCCGTCCGGCGCGGCGAGAACGACCTGCTGGTCACCGGCGCGAGCGCGGCCCGGGTCGGCGACCTCGCCCACGACGCGGGCGTCCGGCTGCACGAGCTGAGCCCGCGCGAGCCCTCGCTGGAGCAGGCCTTCCAGGAGCTGACGGCCGGCAGCGTCGAGTACGGGGTGGCACGATGAGGAACGCGGTGGCGGCCGAATGGGTCAAGCTCCGGTCGATCCGCTCCACCTGGCTGTGCCTGGCCGGCGGCGTGCTGGTGAGCGTGCTCGGCGCGATCACCCTGGGCGGCGCGGCGGCGATGGAACAGCCGCCGGTCCAGGCCACCGAGCCCGCCGTGTCGGTGATGCTGTTCTCCCAGTACGCGTCCATCACGCTGGCCGTGCTGGCCGTCACCACCGAGTACGCCTCCGGCACCATCAGGCCCACGCTGCAGGCGGTGCCGGTGCGCGGGCGGATGCTCGCGGCCAAGTCGATCGTGGTGGCGCCCGTGCTGTTCGCGACCGGGGTGCTGACCGGGGCCGTCGCCGCGCTCTGCACGTACCTGGTGCTGCTCGCGCCGGTGTTCCCCGCGCCTCCCTTCCTCGCCCCCGCCGAGGCCGCGGCCGACCTGCTGCGGCTCGGCGTCTTCCACGCGCTGATCGGCGTGCTGGCGGTGGGGGTGAGCACGGCGCTGCGCGGCTCGGCCGGGGCGCTCGCGGTGCTGTTCATGGTGACGCTCGGGCTGCCGCTGCTGCTGGTGATGACAGGCGGCGCGGTCGCGATGGAGGTGGCGCTGCGGCTGCCGACGTTCGCCGGGATGGCGTTCCTGGAGAGCACCGACAACCTGACCGGCGGGCTGCTTCCGTACCCGCCGGGCGAGGGCCTGGCCTGGCTCGCCGTCTGGACCGCGCTGGCCCTGGCCGCCGGCCACGCGGTGCTGCGCCGGCGCGACGCCTAGACTGCCGAGCCGTGGACGTCATCCTGCGCAGGTTCGCCGGGGTGGTGGCCGGGGCGGTCACCGCGGGAGCCGAGCTGCTGCTCCTCGCGCTGGCCTGGCCCCTCCGGGCGCGCTGGGCGCCGCGGCTGGTGGCGCTGGAACGCGCCCGGCTGCGGACCCTGCTCGGGTACGACACCGAGCCGGGCGACGGCCGCCACGTGGCCTACCTGGCGGCACGCGCGGCCGTGGGCCTGGCCGGCGGCTACCTGACGGTGGCGGCGAGCTTCGTCGGCGGGCTGTTCGTGGCCGGCGCGGGGTGGGTCCTGGCGACCGGGTCCGCCACTCCGGTGGCGCTGCGCTTCCCGGGCGTCAACCTGGTCACCGACAGCCTGGTCGTCGGCCTGGCGTACGGCGCCCTGCTGGCGGCGCTCGCGGCGCTCGCCTGCTGGGCGACCGTGGCCGTCGAACGGCGCCTGGCCGCCCGCTTCCTCGGTCCCGGTGAACGGGAGCGGATGCGGCGGCGCATCGCCGAGCTGACCGCCACCCGCTCCGGCATCGTGCGCGCCGTCGACGACGAGCGCCGCCGCATCGAGCGTGACCTGCACGACGGCGTCCAGCAGCGCGGCGTCGCCCTGGCCATGCTGCTGGGCCGGGCCCGGCACCGGCCCGCCGACGCCGCCGACCTGGTGGACCAGGCCTACGCCGAGGCGCGCCGGCTTCTGGACGAGCTGCGCAGCGTGGCCTGGCGCGTCTATCCGACCGCGCTCGACGAGCTGGGGCTGCGCGCCGCGCTCGCCGGGGTGGCCGAGCGCTCGCCCGTACCCGTGATCCTGCACTACCGGCTCGACGGGCGGCCGGCGCCGGAGGTGGAGACCGCGCTCTACTTCGTCGCCAGGGAGGCGATCACCAACGCCGTCAAGCACGCCCGCGCCCGTGACATCCTGGTCGTGATCGGCGAGGACGGGAAGGCGGTGCGGGTGGACGTCTCCGACGACGGCGCGGGCGGGGCCGACCCGTCCGGCGGCGGCCTGTCCGGGCTGGCCCGCCGGGTGTCCGCGCTCGACGGCACGTTCGAGGTGGTCAGTCCCGCCGGCGGCGGCACCCGGGTGAGCGCGACCCTGCCCAGGGAGCCGCCGTGCGACTGATCCTGGCCGAGGACTCCGTGCTCCTCCGTGAAGGGCTGGCCAGGCTGCTGGAGGACGCCGGCCACGCGGTCGTGGCCGCGGTCGGCGACGCGCCCGCCCTGGTCGAGGCCGTCGCCGCGCACCGGCCCGACGTGGCCGTGGTCGACGTGCGGATGCCGCCGACCCACACCGACGACGGTCTGCGCGCCGCGCTGCGCATCCGCGAGAGCTGGCCCGAGGTGGGCGTGCTGGTGCTGTCGCAGTACGTCGACAAGACGTACGCGGCCCAGCTGCTGGCCGGGTCCGGCGACCGCCTGGGTTACCTCCTCAAGGACCGGGTGTCGGAGGTGGCCGAGTTCCTCGACTCGCTGGAGCGGGTGCACGCCGGCGGCACCGTCATCGACCCCGAGGTGGTCCGCCAGCTGCTGGCCCGCACCGGCCGCGCCGACCCGCTGCGCCGGCTCACCGGCCGCGAGCGCGAGGTGCTCCACCGGCTGGCGCAGGGGTACGCCAACGGGGCGATAGCCGCATCCCTGCACGTATCATTGAGCACGGTCGAGAAGCACATCCAAGCCATCTTCGACAAGCTGGAGCTGCCGGCCGCCCCCGCCTACAGCCGCAGGGTGCTGGCGATCCTGCGTTATCTGGACGACTGACCGGGGGCGACGACACGCGTGCACGATCTCCACGATCTCCGAGCCGACTGCGGGAGCTGTTCCGGGCTGTGCTGCGTGGCGCTGCCCTTCTCCCGTTCCGCCGACTTCGCGGCCGACAAGGCGGCCGGGGAGCCGTGCCGCAACCTGGGGGCCGACTTCCGCTGCGGCATCCACCGCGACCTACGGCGCGAGGGTTACCCCGGCTGCGTGGCCTACGACTGCTTCGGCGCGGGGCAGAAGGTCTCGCAGGTCGTGTACGCGGGTCAGGACTGGCGGCGTCGGCCCGGGTCCGCCCGTCAGATGTTCGCCGTCTTCCCGGTGGTGCGGCAGCTCCACGAGCTGCTGTGGTACCTCGCCGAGGCGCTCGCCCTGCCCGCCGCCCGGTCCCTGCGCCCCGGCCTGCGCGAGCGCCTCGACGAGATCGAACGGCTCACCCGCGGCACCCCCGAGGAGATCCTCGCGGTCGACGTGGCAGCCTGCCGCGCGCGGGCCAACCCGCTGCTGCTGCGCGCCAGCGAGCTGGCCCGCGCCGGGCTGCGCGGCAAGAAGCGCAGGGGAGCGGACCTGATGGGCGCCGACCTCAGGGGCGCCGACCTGCGTGGCGCCGACCTGCGCGGCGCCTACCTCATCGGCGCCCAGCTCAAGGGCGCCGACCTGCGACGGGCCGACCTCATCGGGGCCGACCTGCGCGCCGCCGACCTGAGCGGCGCCGACCTGACGGGCAGCCTCTTCCTGACCCGGTCCCAGCTGGGCTCCGCCGAGGGCGACGCCGCCACGAAGCTGCCGCCCGCCCTCGACCGGCCCGGCCACTGGACCGCCCACTGACCCGGCACGCCGCCGGTCCGTGTGACGGTCAGCGGTCCAGGCGGTAGAAGCGGAAGAAGTCGTCGTCCACCGGCAGCACCGCGCAGCGGGCGAAACCGGCCTCGGAGGCGTGCTCCCGTACCGCGTCCGCGCGGAACACCGTGCCGGTCGCGGCCGTCGGCCGGTCCGTCAGCTGGGTGGGCAGGCAGTGCGTGACGCTCCAGCCGTACATCAGCCGCTCGACCTGGTCGCCCGGCGCGGTGAACGCGTCCGCCACCCGCTCGTCGGCGACCAGGACCGCGCCGCCGTCGGCGAGGGCGGCGCGCATCGCGCGCAGCGCCTCCACCGGCCGCGTCATGTCGTGCAGCGCCTCCAGGACGACCACCAGGTCGTACGGGCCGGTCTCCGGCAGCCGGGTCACGTCGGCGTGCAGCACCCGGACCCGATCGCCGAGCCCGGCCTGCTCGGCGTGGGCGCGGGCGTCGGCGACGGAGGCGGCGTCCAGGTCCAGGCCGTCCACCCGGGCGCCGGGGAAGGCGCGGGCCAGCGCGAGCGTGGACCAGCCCTGCCCGCAGCCGACGTCGGCGACACGCGGGGCGGGCGCCGCGCCCAGCCGCTCCACCACGTCGGGCAGCGCCCGCAGCCACGTGCCGGTCAGGTCGTGGGTGAAGGCGGGCCGGTTGATGCGGCCCTGCCCGTGCCGGAACGCGCGCCCGTACGCGCAGTACGGAACCCCGTCGCCGGTCCGGTACGCGTCCGCGACCCGGTCAAGCACGCCGCCGATGCCGGCCACCAGGTGCCCGAACGGGGCGACGTGCGCGGGGTCGTCGGCGTGCACCAGCACCGGGGCGTGCTCGGGCGGCAGTGCGAAGGCGCGTTCCGCGCCGGGCGTCTCCCGCACGTCGAGCAGCCCGGCGACGGCCTGCTGCTCCAGCCACTCGCGGGCGTACCGGGGCGCGATCCCGGCGGCGCCGGCGAGCCCGGCGGGAGTGAGCGGGCCCCGATCGTGCAGCACCTGGTACAGGCCCAGCTCGGAGCCCAGGTACACGGAGTAGAGCTCAAGGGCGCCGATCGTGCTCTCGAACAACCGGTCCGCCAGCCGGGCGGTGCGCTCGGCGTCGAGGATGAGGTCGGTGGACATGGCGGGTCTCGCTTTCGGTGGATGACGGCCACGAGAGAGCATCTACCCAGCCGACCTGCGGCAATAGGGAAAAGTACTGGTATCAAGGCATCTCGGCCGCCGGCCCGTGACGCGAGATGTGAGATTCGCCCGGAAGACGACTGATACTCCAGGGTGCGTCAGTTTTGCGGGAGCGTCTAGCGTTATGCTCCCCGGCATGGACGTGCTGTCGGACGCGGTCACCGCGGCGCGGACCGGCCGCCCGCACGCCGGCCGCGTCATCAGGAAAACCCCCTTCGCCGACAGCGTCCCGGCGGGGGAGGGGGCCGCGTTCCACGTCGTGCTGCAGGGCTCGTGCCTGCTGCTGCCCCCGGACGCCGAGCCGGTGCCGCTCACGGTGGGCGACGTGGCGTTCCTGCCCAGAGCCGCCGCGCACGGGCTGACCGCCTGCCCGTCCGCGCCGCCAGGCGGCACCACCGTGCTGCTGTCCGGCGGCTGTCCGATGGACGTGGACCGGGCCCACCCGCTGCTCGCCGAGCTGCCCGAACTCCTGCACCTGCCCGCCAAGGTGGGCCGCGACCCGGGGCTGCACGCGGCCGTCGACCTGCTCGGTCAGGAACTCGACGCGCCCGGCCCCGGCGGCGACGCGGCCCTGCCGGCGCTGCTCGACCTGCTGCTGCTCTACCTCCTGCGGGACTGGCTGGCGGGGCGGCCAGGCGGCTGGGCGGCTGCCCTGCGCGACCCCGCCGTGGCCGCGGCCCTGCGCGCCGTCCACGCCGACCCGGCCCGGCCGTGGTCCGTCGAGGAGCTGGGCAGGAGAGGCGGGCTGTCCAGGGCGGCGTTCGCCCGGCGGTTCGCCGCGCTGGTGGGCCGGCCGCCGCTGGCGTACCTCACCTGGTGGCGGCTGACCACCGCCGCCCGGCTGCTCCGCGACACGGACGCGCCGCTCACCGCCATAGCCGCCCAGGTCGGCTACGGCTCCGAGCCCGCGCTCGCGCACGCCTTCAAACGGGAGTACGGACTCGCCCCCGGCGCCTACCGCCGAGCCGCCACCACCCGGACGCCGGCCCCGGCCGCCCGCCCATGAGTACCCGCCCGATCGCCGGGCGGGTGATGGCCGGACGGGTGGTCGTGGGGGTTCGCGTCAGGCGAAGGCGTCGACGCCGGTGAGGTCGGCCGACAGCCGCCACAGCCGGGCCGCCTCGCCGGGGTCCGTCGCGTGGCGGCGCACGCCGGGCCCCGCGCCCGCGTCGTCGGCCTGCTCCGCCACGTCGCAGTCCTCCAGGTAGAGGCCGCCCAGGCCGTCGAGCCGCGGCGACGTCGCCGCCCACACCTGCGTGGCCGCCCCCTGCTCCGGCGTCTTGAAGCTGTCGGCGACCAGGTTGCCCTCCTCGTCGATCCAGCCCGCCGCCACCATCTCCGCCTTGGGCAGGTGCCGCTGGAGCGGCGTCAGGATGCTGCCCGGGTGCAGGGAGAACGCGCGCACCCCGGAGGGCGCCGCGAGCCGGTCCAGGTGGACGGCGAACAGCACGTTCGCGCTCTTGGACTGCCCGTACGCCGACCACTTGTCGTACCCGGCGGCGAAGTGGACGTCGTCCCAGCGGATGCCGGTCATGCGATGGGCGTTCGACGACACCGACACCACCCGGCCGCCGCCGCGCCGTAGGGCCGGCCAGAGCAGGTTGACCAGCGCGTAGTGGCCCAGATGGTTGGTGGCGAACTGCAGCTCCCACCCCGGCCCCACCCGCGTCTCCGGGGCGGCCATCACCCCCGCGTTGTTGATCATGATGTGCACGTCGCGGCCGGAGCCGAGAAAACGCCCGGCGAAGCCGCGCACGCTGCCGAGGTCGGCCAGGTCGAGCGCGTCCACCTCAACCCCGCCGATGCCGGCGACCGCCTTCGCGGCCTGCTCCGGCCGCCTGGCGGGCACCACGACCCGCGCCCCCGCCTCCGCGAGCGCCCGTGTGGTCTCCAGGCCGAGCCCCGAGTAGCCGCCGGTGACGATGGCCAGCCTGCCGGTCAGGTCGACGCCGTGCAGCACCTCGCGGGCGGTGGTGCGGGCGCCGAAACCGGATCCGATCCTCTGCTGCGCTGTGGTCATGGAGCCGAGGCTACGAAGTGGAGTGCGCTCCAGGTCAAGCCGGCGGCTCGTACGGCTGGTCGAGCCGTTCCGCCAGTTCGCGCAGGCACTCCTCGAACGATCGCGGCGGTGTAGGCGGCGAGCTGGTCGCGCAGCTCGGGGGCCAGCTCGCCGAGCTCGGGCACCCGGAACCCCTCCGTCTCCCACAGCTCGGCGAAGATCACGACCCGCTCTCGCTGCGCGGCCTGCTGCAGCCCGGCGACACGCTGCGCACGTACACGATCTGGGACTACGCGTCGCGCGAGCGCGCCATCGAGCTCCGCGCCTACCTGTACGGGGGAGACGGGATCGGGCTGCGCCCGGCAACACGGGCGCCGCCTACGTGGCCGGGGAGGCGCGGACCTGCCAGCTTGTCAGGAACTATCTGGTCCGCGAGCGCAACCGGCCGCGGACCTCGATCACGGTGAAACCGTTCTGGGCCCCCGGCAAGCGGGGGCTGCACCACTGAGCACGGCGTCAGGGCAGCCGGCCGACGTGGGCGAGCGCCTGCTTGAGCAGCACCCCCTGGCCGCCGGTCATCTCCTGCTGCACCATCGGCGAGGCCGCCTCCTCGGGGGTGAACCACACCAGGTCCAGCGCGTCCTGCCGGGGCCGGCAGTCGCCGCGGACCGGCACGATGTAGGCCAGCGAGACCGCGTGCTGGCGCGGGTCGTGGTAAGGCGTGACGCCGGGCGTCGGGAAGTACTCGGCCACCGTGAACGGAGCCGGAGACACGGGCAGACTCGGCAGCGCCACCGGTCCGAGGTCCTTCTCCAGGTGGCGCAGCAGGGCGTCGCGGATCCGCTCGTGGTGGAGCACCCGCCCGGAGACCAGGGCCCTGCTGACGGTCCCGTCGGGCGCGATGCGCAGCAGCAGCCCGACGCGGGTCACCACGCCGGTGTCGTCCACCCGCACCGGAACCGCGTCGACGTACAGGATCGGCATGCGGCCCCGCACCGACTCGAGCTCCTCCGGAGCGAGCCAGCCGGGCACCGTCTCGGTAATCTCGGTCACTCGCTGATCGTACTGTTCCCCGGATCGTGGCCGGTCAGCGGAGTCCGGAGCGCGGCGGGTGTCGGCGTAGGCTCACCGGTGTGACGTGGTGGAAGCAGGGAGCCGTCTGGTGGCAGGTCTACCCGCTGGGTTTCACCGGCGCCGAGCCCGCGGCCCCGCCGCCGGGCACGCCGGTTCGCCACCGCCTGCGGCACCTGGAGTCGTGGCTGGGTTACGCCGCCGAGCTGGGCTGCTCGGCGCTGCAGCTCGGGCCGATCTTCGCGTCGGAGACGCACGGCTACGACACGCTGGACCATTTCCGCGTCGACCCCCGGCTCGGTGACGAGGCGGACTTCGACCGGCTGGTTCGCGCCGCCCGCGACCACGGGCTGCGGCTCGTCCTGGACGGCGTGTTCAACCATGTGGGCAGGGGCCACCCGAGGTTCGCCGATCCGGGCTCGGCGCACTGGTTCGTGCCCCGGGACGGCGGCCACGCCACGTTCGAGGGCCACCACGGGCTGGTCGAGCTCAACCACGACCATCCCGAGGTCCTGGAGTACGTGGTCGGCGTCATGGACCACTGGCTGGACCGCGGGGCCTCCGGCTGGCGGCTCGACGCCGCATACGCGATGCCCGCCTCCTTCTGGCACAAGGCGCTGGCCCAGGTGCGCCCGCGCCACCCGGAGGCGTGCTTCGTCGGCGAGGTGATCCACGGCGACTACGCCGCCTACGTGGCCGAGAGCGGGCTGGACTCGGTCACCCAGTACGAGCTGTGGAAGGCCGTCTGGAGCTCGCTGAACGACCGCAACCTCTACGAGCTGGCCTGGGCGCTGGACCGGCACGACGCGCTGCTGGAGTCGTTCGTCCCGCTGACCTTCGTCGGCAACCACGACGTGACCCGGCTGGCCACCCGGCTCGACGACGAGCGCCACCTGGGTCACGCGCTGGCCGTGCTGTTCACCGTGGGCGGCGTGCCGAGCGTCTACTACGGCGACGAGCAGGGCCTGCGCGGGCTGAAGGAGGAGCGGCCGGGCGGCGACGACGCGATCAGGCCCGCCTTCCCCGCCGTCCCCGAGGAACTCGGCCCGGACGGACGGCCCGTCCACCGGCTCCACCGGCGGCTGATCGCGCTGCGCCGAAGCCACCCGTGGCTGACCCGCGCCAGGACGGCCGTGCCCCACCTGACCAACACGGCGATGGCGCTGGAGAGCTCCGGCGACGGCAGGCTGCTGACCCTGCTGAACTGCGGCCCCGAGCCCTACCTGTTCCCCGTGGACGTCTCGGGTCTCGCGGTCGCCGAGAGCTCCGGCGCTGACGCGGCCGATCCCCGCCTGGTGCCCGCGCACGGCTGGACGATCCTCACCGGAGGCTGAACGTCCGCGCGTAGTCGTGCAGCGCGTCGACCGTGGCCGCCACGCTCGCGGCCGGCGGCTGCACGACGAACGAGGTGACGCCCGCCTCCGCCAGCCGGCCCAGATGGTCGCGGTGCTCCTCGACCGAGCCGCCGTCGATCATGTACCGGTGCGCGGGGGTGCGCACCTGCACCTCGATCGCCCGCCCGGCCAGCTCGCGGACCTCCGCGACGTGCCCGGCGAGCTGCCCGATCGTGGTGATCTGCGAGGTCCTGGCGGTACGGGCGCTCTCGGCGGTCGTCAGGAAAGGGCTCCAGCCCTGGTGGCGGGCGGCCCGGCGGCGGGCCGTCGCGCTGTTGCCGCCGATCCAGATGGGCGGACCGCCGGGCGTGTCCGGCGCCGGCAGCGCGGCCACGCCGCGGCCCTCGAAGATCGGCCCGTGGTGGTCGAACGGCACGGTCGTCCACACGCCCCGCATCACCTCGATCGACTCGTCGAAGCGGGCGTTGCGCCCGGCCAGGTCCACCCCCATCGCCAGGAACTCCGAGCGCAGGTAGCCCGCCCCGGCCACCACGGTCAGCCGCCCGGCCGACAGCAGGTCGACCGTGGCCAGGCTCTTGGCCAGCAGGAACGGGTTGTGGTACGGCAGCACGAGCAGGTACGTCATCAGCCGGATCCGCTCCGACACGGCGGCGCAGTAGCTCAGCGCGGCGATCGGGTCGAGGCTCTCGTGGCCGCCGGCGTCCAGCCACTTCTTCGACGGCGCCGGGTGCTCGGTGAACCCGACGGCGGCGAACCCGGCCTCCTCGGCCGCCCGCACGACCTGCCGCATCCCGTCAGGACGGACGAGGGCGGGGTCGTAGCCGGGCACGCTGACCGGGTACTCGACGGTGAACTTCACGGGGGCTCCTCCGGCTGCCGGCCTGGGACTATCAGATGAATCTTATAACTGATGGGGTTCCCAGCTTATGATCTACATCGTAAAGGCAGTCGCGTTGAATGAATTTTAAAAGAAATAACACCAAATTCTGCGACTTAGGGCATCAATAACCGCACAGTGCGTCATTGGGCCTCCCTGTTTCCGGCGATTCTCCTTACGATCACATCGGCCGACACGATCTACGGAGGGATCGCGCATGACGATCGAGATCAGAAAGGTCGAAGAAGTCGAGACCACCGGTAACAGCAACAGCTGCTGACCGTCGCGGGGCCCTCTTCGCGAGGGCCCCGCCTTCATGCCGACGGGAGCCGCCTCCATGCCCAGGATTCAGGTGAATCCGGCTTTCCCCCTTTTCATCGACGACGCGCATGAGCAGGTGCGGCTGGGGGACTTCCCGCCGACCGGCCTGATCCTGGACCCGGCCGCCGCGCCGCTGCGCCGCCTGATCCGGCTGTGCGCCCGCGAGCCGGTCGAGCGGGCCGACCTGTACGCGCAGATCGGCGAGGTGCCCCCGGAGGAGATCGACGCGGCGGTGGCGCGGCTGCTGGAGGCCCGGGTCCTGGTCACCGACGACGAGCTCGGCGCGCTGGCGGCTGACACCGGGCTCTCCCGCTTCGCGCTGTTCCTGTCCATGTTCCGGCCCGCGGCCGAGGTCACCGCCGCGCTCGGCGAGCTGCGCCGCGCCCATGTGGCGGTGCTCGGCGTCGGCGCGATCGGCGGGGCCGTGGCCCTCCAGCTCGCCACCGGCGGCGTCGGCCGGCTCACGCTCCTGGACCATGACCGGGTGGAGGAGAGCAACCTGCACCGCCAGCACCTGTACGCGGCGGACGACGTGGGCGAGCTCAAGACGGCGGCGGCCGCGCGGCGGCTGCGGGCGCACCGCCCGGACGTGCGGGTGACCGTCGTGGACCGGCGCATCACCGGGCCTGAGGACGTGGTGACGGCCGCCGACCTCGTGGTCAACACCGTCGACACGCCGCGGCCCGACATCGCCCGCTGGGTGAACCGGGCCTGTGTGGAGGCCGGGGTGCCGTTCGTGACGGGCGGGTTCAATCAGCACGTCGGCCTGGCCGGGCCGCTCGTGGTGCCCGGCAAGACCGGCTGCCTGGCCTGCCAGGAACGGTCGCTGGCCGCCCGGTACGGCAGCGCGGAGCTGCCCGTCGGCGACAACCCGGAGCGGGTGATCCCGTCCTTCGGGCCGCTGTGCCAGATCGTGTCCGGGATGCTGGCCTCCGAGGTGATCCGCTATCTGGCGGGCGCCGGGGTCCCGGCGGTCGAGGGGTGCGGCGTCTGGCTCGACCTGCTGACGCTGACCACCACGATCAGGGAGTTCCCCCGGTACGACGGGTGCGGGGTCTGCGGGTGAACACCGATCTGTCCTTCCTGACGGTGGTGGCCGACGGGCCGGACGACTACGTGATCGGCAACGGGGAGACGTTCGTGCACGTCCCGGCCGTGGCGGCGGCCGTGGTGGCGGTGCTCGACGGCACCCGCACGGTGGCGCAGGCGCGCGAGCGGGTGCGGGCCGAACGCGGCGTGGACGTGGACGTGGCCGCCTTCGTGGGCGGGCTGGAGGGGGCGGGGCTGCTGCGGCGGGCCGGGCGGGCGCCGAACGTGTGGGACCGGATCCGCCCGCGGCACGTGGCCTGGTTCTTCTCCCGTCCCGCCGACGTGGCGCTGCTGCTGCTCACCGGGTGCGCGCTGGCGGCCGCCGTGGCCGAGCCTCGGGTGCGGCCCGACGTGACGGCGCTGGTGTGGACGGGGAGCCTGACGTTCACGCTGGCGTTCGCCGCCGGATCGTGGATCCTGGTGCTCCTGCACGAACTGGGCCACATCGCCGCCGCGCGCTCGCTGGGCGTGCGGGCCGAGCTGTCGCTGGGCACCCGGCTGCAGTTCCTGGTGGTGCAGACCCGGATGACCGGGGTGTGGGGGGTGCCGCGGCGGGCCCGCTACCGGGCCTACCTGGCGGGGATGCGGGTCGACTGGACGCTCATCTGCCTGTCGGCGTGCGTCCTGTACGCGACCGGGGCGGCGCTCGCGCGGCTGGTGATGGTCATCTGCCTGGCGCAGGTGGTCTGGCAGTTCCTGTTCTTCATGCGTACGGACGTGTACTACGTGTTCGCCAACGCCAGCGGGAACAAGAACCTCATGGCCGACGCGCAGGCGCACCTGCGCGGGCGGGGCGGCGGGGCGCGGCTGAGCGTGCGCGTGTACGCCTGGTTCCTGGTCGTGGGACGGGTGCTGGGGCTGGCGTTCTTCGCCCTCTACACGGTGCCGATCACGGTGGCGGTGTGCGGGCGGGCGGCGGCGGAGCTGGCGGCCGGGTCATGGTGGGAACCGATGGCCACTCTCGCGGTGATAAGCGTCGGATGGGTGCTTTATCTGGTGATTCTGGCCCGCCGTTTTCTCCGGTGGATTCGCCGTTTTTCGTGACGGTATGAGGAAGCCAATGTTTCCTGTTTTATCGCGGTAATTCTCCCTACCTGTTTCACGACCTCCCGATAAAACGCCGCCCCCGTCGCCGTCCGCGCGCCGGGTCGCTTCCTGGTCGCTTCGGGGCAGGCATGACCGGTTCCTCGCCGGAAGATGTCCGAAGCTGATCGTCGCTTGGACCAACCTCGCGGGACCGGAGACCCTTCTGCGGGCATGGGAGGGCGAGAAGGCTGCGAGGCCCCAGCGTTCTCTTGGAGGTGGACGCCACCATGCCCGCCGCACCACCTGCCGCCACGGGAACGACCACCGCCGGCCGCGTCACCGCGCTGACCCTGGCCACCCTCGCGTTCGCGGTGAACTTCTGGGCCTGGGCGCTGCTCAGCCCTCTGGGCCCCGTCTACCAGGAGTCGCTGGGGCTCACCGCCGGCGCGGTGTCGGTGCTGGTCGCCATCCCGGTGATCGTCGGATCGCTGGGCCGGATCGTGCTGGGCGCGCTGACCGACCGCTACGGCGGCCGGCTGGTGTTCGGGGTGACGTCGCTGATCGGCGTGATCCCGGTGGTGTTCCTCGCCTTCGCCGAGACCTACCCCCTGCTGCTGGTGGGCGGGCTGCTGCTGGGCGTCACCGGCGCAACGTTCGCGATCGGCGTCCCGTTCGTCAACGCGTGGTTCCCTCCGGAACGACGCGGTTTGGCGCTGGGCATCTTCGGCATGGGCAACATCGGCACGGCCATCTCGGGCTTCGCCACGCCCTGGCTGGCCGACCAGTTCGGCCGCCGCACCCCCTTCTACGTGGTCGCCGCGGCCCTCGCCGTGACGGGCCTGGTCTTCCTGCTGGTCGGCCGGGACGCGCCCGGCACCAAGCCGGCAGCCGAGCCGTTCCTGAAGAGGTTCACCGACGCCGCCCGCATGCGGGTGACCGTGGAACTGGCCGGCATGTACGCGCTGACCTTCGGCGGTTTCGTCGCCTTCGGCGTCTACCTGCCGCTGTACCTGCAGAGCGTGTACGGGCTGACAGTGGCCGACGCGGCGGCCCGCTCGGCCGGGTTCGTGGTGCTGGCCACGCTGGCCCGTCCGGTGGGCGGCTGGCTGTCGGACCGGATCGGCGGCGAGGTGGTGCTGTCGTACGTGCTGGCGGCGGTGGTCGTCTGCGCGATCCTGGTCTCGTTCGCGCCCGGCATGCCGGTGGCGACGGTCGGGTTCCTGGCGATGGCGGTGGCGCTGGGGCTGGGCAACGGCGCGGTGTTCGCGGTGCTGGGCCGGGCCGTGCCGGTCGCGATGGTCGGCAGCGCCACCGGTGTGGTGGGTGCGGCCGGCGGGCTCGGCGGGTTCCTGCCGCCGATCGTGATGGGGCTGATCTACCAGGCGACCGGATCGTACGCGATCGGGCTCATGCTGCTGGCGGCGGTGGCGTGCGGGGCCTTCGTCTACTCCTGGTTCATCCTGCGCGCCCGCGCACAGAACCGGTCAACCGGCGGGTGACGGGACCGGAGGACGCGCGCGGGCCCGAGGAGCCAGGGAACGGACCCGGCGAGCTGCGCCGGGCCCGCGACCACGCCCACGATCACGACCGCGCGGCCCCAGGCCGCCCTGCGCATCGCCGCCGCCAGGACGAGAAGGGCGCATCCCCACAACAAGCCCACCAAGTGGACGCCGCCGTAGTACAGGGACACCACCAGCGCCAGCGTCGACGGATCGTCCAGCTCGATCCCGTACACGGGACACACCAGGCGGCCGTGGACGACGACCCGGGCGGGAAGCGGGCTCGGCGGACGGTCGGCCGTTCATGACCGAGATCTTCGCATGAACCAGGGATCGGGCGGCGATCCAGCGGTACGCCCCGTCCGTCCGAGAGCGTCCGGAGTGGCGTCCAGGGGTCGTCAAAGAGGCGTCGGGGAGACCGTCCGGGTGCTGTCCAGGTGCTGTTCGGGAACTGTTGGGACCAAAGGCCATCTGTTTCAGGGTCTTCGTCCCCGGGCGGCGGGAGCCGCCGTTGGTGAGACTGAAGATGAGAGCGGAGACACCGGTGAAGGGAGCGCGTGATGACCCGGCAGATCGTGGTCGCCGTGGACGGATCGGCGCCGGCGACGGCAGCGGTGGAGTGGGCAGCCGCCGACGCCCGCCGCAGAGGACTGAGCCTGCGCATCGTCCACGTCTGCGAGCGGGGCCGGCACGGCTCCGACGGGACCGAGCACTGCGCCGAGATCCTGGACGTGGCCGCCGACCGGGCGCGCGCCCTCGGCGGCGTGGAGGTCACGACCGAACTGCTCACCGGCCAGGTCGCCCCGGCGCTGCTCGCCGAGTCGGCCAAGTCCGAGAGCCTCGTCCTCGGCAGCCGGGGGCTCGGCGGATTCAAGGGCCTGGTGATGGGCTCGGTCGGCATGGCCGTGGCCGGTCACGCCGAAGGCCCGGTGGTCGTCGTGCGCTCCACCCCGGTCGAGCGCGGGCTGGTGGTCGTCGGCTACGACGGCTCCGAGCACGCCGACGCCGCCATGGAGTACGCCATCGACCAGGCCCGCCACCGCGACGCCGAACTGCGCGTCGTGTACGGCTGGACCATGCCGGTGTTCTCCCCGTACGCGGTCACGTACAACTCGCTGATCGAGGACGTCATGCGCGAGGAGGAACACGCCGCGCGCGAGCGGATCGCCCCATGGCAGGAGCGGAACCTCGACGTGCGGATCACCGACGCGCAGGCGTGCGAACACCCCGTCGCGCTGCTGATCGAGGCGGCCGAGGAGGCCGACCTGGTCGTCGTCGGCTCGCGCGGGCTGGGCGGGCTGGCGGCGGCCGTACTCGGCTCCGTCAGCCACGGCGTGCTGCACCACGTCAGCTGCCCCGTCGCCGTCGTCCGCCCGCGACCGGAGGAGGACTCATGACCAGCGCCACCGTCCGTCCCACCCCGACCTCGGCCGGCAACGGTCCGGCCGGCGACTGGCCGCGCGCCGCACGGCAGCACGCGCAGCGCCGGCCGGCCGAGCGCCCGGCCGGCCCGCCGCAGGCCGCGCGGCTCACCGCCGAGCAGGTGATGAGCCGCGTCCTGGTCGCCGTCGAGCCCGGTGAGTCGCCGCTGATGGCGTGGGAGCTGATGCGCCGCGCCGACGTGCACCACCTGCCGGTCGTCGAAGGGCGGCACGTGCTCGGCATCCTGACCCGCGAGGACCTGGCCGAGACCTGGTCGGGCGGGCCGCGGGAACAGTCCGAACGCCAGGTCGGCTCGTTGCTGACCGGCCGGCGCCGGCCCCGCGTCGGCCCCGGCGCCACGCTGGAGCGGGTCGCCGCCGTCATGCTGGACGCCGGCTGCGACGCCGTTCCCGTGGTCCGCGCCGGCGGCCTCGTCGGGCTGATCACCGCCCGCGACGTGCTCGCCGCCGTCGCCGGGCGCGTCGAGCCCAGGGACGAGCCGGACGAGCCGGGCGAGATCATCACCGGCATGTTCCACCTCCAGCCCGTCCTTCCCTGAACGACTCGTCCTTCGCCGAAACAGGAGGCCCGCCATGCGCGCGCTCGTCGTCTACGAGTCGATGTACGGCAACACCCGGCAGATCGCCGAGGCCGTGGCCGAAGGGCTGGCCGAGCGGATGCGGGCCGAGGTGGTCGAGGTCGGCTCGGCGCCAGGGATCATCGACGAGGACGTGGCGCTGCTCGTGGCCGGCGGTCCCACGCACGCCTTCGCCATGAGCCGCGCCGCCACCCGCCGCTCCGCCGCCGACGACGCCCCGCAAGGGCTGGTGTCGCGGGGGATCGGGATCCGGGAGTGGCTGTCCGGCCTGCGCACCGGCTCCGCCCGGCTGGCCGCGGCCGCCTTCGACACCCGGGTCGCCAAGCCCCGCCTGCCGGGGTCGGCCGCCCGGGGCGCCGCCAACCGGCTGCGCCGCCTCGGCGTCAGGAGCGCCGCCCCGGCGCACAGCTTCTACGTCGTCGGGACGAAGGGTCCGCTGGTGGCCGGCGAACTGGACCGGGCCCGCGAGTGGGGCGAGACCCTCGCGGCCTCCTTCGCGGTCCGCTGACCGGCCTTACGCGCACTGACCGGCCTTCGGTGCGCTGAACCGGCCGTGCGCCCACGGTGCCGAGTCGTCATCGACAACACCGACTTCGCCCGCCCACGCCTTCTGACCCCTCCGCCGGCCGGGCCGGGAGAGGACCGGGCCGGCGGCCCGCGCTGACCAAAGGCCCCGCCGAACCGGGAAGAACGGCCCTGCCGGAATGCCCTGCCCGGCTCGGAGGATGGAGACATGGAAGATCTGGCCTGTCTGCGCTGGCCGCCCTGCCCTCTCGTGGTGGTGGGCGCCGGACATCCCGTCGAGCCCGCCGCCTGCCTGCCGGTGGCCGCCACGGCGGCCTGCTGACCGACGCCTACAGGGGGGAGGAGCGCGTGACATCATCCGCGCGCACCCGATGGACGTGACCACGCCTGCCACGTACGGCCTCAGCGAGTCCGAGGCCGCCGCCCGGCTCCACGAGCACGGCCCCAACAAGCTGCCCGAAACCAGGCCGCCGTCGCTGCCGCTGCGGGTGGTCCGCCAGCTCGCCGACCCGCTGTCCATCCTGCTGCTGATCGCGGGCGGGGTGACGCTCCTGGTGCTGAACGAGGTGCCGGAGGGGGCGGCGATCGTCGCCATCCTGATCGTGAACGTGGTCATCGGCGTCACCCAGGAGGTCAAGGCGGAGCAGGCGGTACGGTCGCTGGGGTCGCTCACCGCGCCCATGGCCAAGGTGCGCCGCGACGGGACCGTACGCCGCATCGAGGCGGCCGGGGTGGTGCCGGGCGACGTGGTGGAGGTGGCCGCCGGAGACCGGGTGCCCGCGGACGCCCGCGTGGTCGAGGCGTCCTCGCTGGCCGTCAACGAGTCCATGCTCACCGGCGAGTCCCGTTCGGCGAACAAACGGGCCGGCGGCGCCGTCGAAGGCCCGCTCGGCGACCGGGACGGGTCGCTGTTCTCCGGCACCCTGGTGGTGCACGGCTCCGGCCTGGCCGTGGTGGAGCGCACCGGTTCCGGCACCGAGATGGGCCGCATCGCCTCCGCCCTGCACACCCGGGTCAAGGGCCCGCTGGAGGTGGAGCTGGCCCAGGTGTCCAAGCGCATCGGCGTCCTGGCCGTCGCCGCCGGCGTCATCATGGTGGTGCTCGGCCTGGCCAGGGGCGGCATCGTCTGGATCGACCTGGTGCTGGCCGGGGTGGCGCTGGCGATCGCCGCGGTGCCCGAGAGCATGGCGGCGGCCGTCACCACGGCGCTCGCGCTCGGATCCCAGCGGATGGCCAAGCTGGGCGTGATCGTGCGCAAACTCTCGGCCATCCAGGCGCTCGGCGCCACCACCGTCATCGCCTCCGACAAGACGGGCACGCTGACCACGGGCCGCCTGACGGTGACCGACCACGTCGAGCTGCCGGGGGAGAACCTGTGGCGGGCCGCCGCCCGCGCCAACGACGCCCGCGACGGGGTAGGCGACGCGGTGGACGTCGCGCTGCTGGCCGCCGCCGCCCGGCACGGCGTCGTACCGGACGAGCCGAGGCTCGCCACCCGCCCGTTCGACGCCGACACCCGGTCCATGGCCGCGGTCACCCGCGACGCCGCCACCGGCCGGCCCGTGCTGACCGTCAAGGGCGCTCCCGAGGCGGTGCTGGCCCGGTGCGCGCCGGGCGAGGCCGGCCGGCGGCTGGAGGAGGCCGTCACCGGCCTGGCCCGCGAAGGGCTGCGGGTGCTGGCCGTCGCCGGGAAGGACACCGACGACCTCGACGCCGGCGACCTGCGGCCCGTGGGCCTGCTCGGGCTTAGCGACGAGGTCCGCGCCTCCGCCCGTGACGCCATCGCCGACTGCCGGCGCGGCGGCATCCGGGTCATGATGGTGACGGGCGACCACGCCGACACCGCCCGCGCCGTCGCCGTGGACGTCGGCATCGACCCCGACCCGGTCGTCACCGGGACCGAGCTCGCCGAGGAGGGCGACGAGCGCGACCGGCGGCTGCGCGAGGCCGGCGTGCTGGCCCGGGTCGACCCGAAGACCAAGCTCGACCTGGTGCGCGTGCTGCGCGCCGACGGCCAGGTGGTGGCGATGACCGGCGACGGCGTCAACGACGCGCCCGCGCTGCGCAACGCCGACGTCGGCATCGCCCTGGCCGGCGACGAGGGCACCGACGTGGCCAGGGAGTCCGCCGCGGTCGTGGTGACCAACGGCGAGCTCGGCACCATCGTCACCGGTGTGCGCGAGGGCCGCCGGCTGCACCACAACGTCTCCTCCATGATCGGCTACCTGCTGGCGGGCAACCTGGCGGAGATCTTCCTCGTGCTGGTCGGTCTGTTCGCCTGGCCTGACCTGGTCATCCCGCTGCTGCCGGTGCAGCTGCTCTGGATCAACCTGGTGCTCGACGGCATCCCGGCCATCGCGCTCGGCGTCGACCGCGCGCCCGGCGACCCGCTGGAGGCCCGGCCGAGCCGGGGCGGGCTGCTCACCGGCGGGGTGCTGGCCGGCATCGCGGTGCGCGCGCTCATCGTCGGCCTGCTCGCGTTCGCCGCCGTGGAGGTGGCCCGCTCGCTCGGCTGGAGCGAGGAGCAGGTCAGGACCCAGGCGGTGCTCACGCTCGTGTTCGCCCGGCTGACCCTCGCCTACGTGGTGCGGGCCCGCCGCTGGACGTTCGAGAGCGGCTGGTGGCGAGGCCGCGCGATCATGATCGCGGTGCTCGGCACGCTGGCGCTGCAGTGCGTGGTCACGCTGGTGCCGCCCCTCGGCGCGCTGCTCGCGCTGGCGCCGGTCCCGCCGATCGGCTGGGCGATGGCGGTCGCCGCCGCGCTGCTCACGCCGTTCCTCATCGACCTCGTACGGGTCCTTCCCTGGGTAAAGCGGGCGTCCGGTTAAGGGCCAAGGTCCTCGGCGGGGGTGACCGGCGGCCCTGCCCGGGTAGCGGGCCGTCGGGTGACGATGGAGCCGGGTGAACCGCCGAGGGCGGCCGACGGCCCCGTCGAGGCTCGCGGGAGCGCTGACGGGAGGAGGCAGCGGCCCTCGCCCGCGCTCCCGTACTCGAGGAGGCTGGAGATGAGCACACACGTCGTCGTCGGCGTCGACGGGTCCGAGCAGTCCGCGCTGGCGCTCGACTGGGCCGCCGCGGACGCCGCCCGGCGCCGTAAGGCGCTGCGCGTCGTGTACGTGCGCGAGCCCTGGATCCCCGAATATCCGGCGTCGCGAGGGCACGATTCGCTGACCGAGCGGGCCGAGGAACTGCTGCGGCGTTCGGCGCGGAGGGCCCGCGAGCACGCGCCCGGCCTGGAGGTGACCACCGCGGTGGTCACCGGCGCGGTCGTGGAGCGGCTGCGCGCCGAGTCCGAGAACGCCGACACCGTGGTCGTCGGCAGCCGCGGCCTGGGCGGGTTCGCCGGGCTGGCGCTCGGCTCCACCGGGCTCGGCCTGGCCGGTCACGCGCACGGCCCGATCGTCGTCGTCCGCGGCCCGGCCCGCGTCCGCCACGACGAGATCGCGGTCGGCTACGACGGCTCCGAGGACGCCGAGTGCGCCGTCGAGTACGCGCTGGAGCAGGCTCAGGCCCGCCAGGCGCGGCTGCGCGTCATATACGGCAGGCGGTTGCCGGTGGGCGCCCCCCACCCCGCCGGGTTCGGGCCGCTGCCGCCGGCCGGCATCGAGGACGACATCCCGCGCCGGCTGCGGCCGTGGCTGGAGAAGTACCCGGGCGTGGCGGCGGTGCTGGTGGCGGTGACCGGGCACCCGGTGCCCGCGCTGGCCGCCGCCTCGCGCGCCGCCGACCTGGTCGTGGTCGGCTCGCGTGGGCTGGGCGGGTTCGCCACCGCGCTGCTCGGCTCCGTCAGTCACGGGGTGCTGCACCGCGCCCACTGCCCGGTGGCGGTGGTACGGCCGAGGGAGCGGACGTCATGACCGTCATCGTCTCCCCGCCGCACCTGACCAGTCAGGCCCGCCGCGACTGGGACACCCTGCAGGAGACCACCGGCCGCGCGCCGCGGTTCGACCCCGGCCAGGCGGACCACCTGCCCGAGGCGGCCCGGCGCTGGGTGCTGCGCGCCATCGCCCCCGGCACTCCGCTGCTGCGCTCGGTCGTGCTCCGCTCGCGCGGCGAGATCAGGCTCGGCACCTGGCGGCGCTTCCACGCCACCCAGGCGCTGGAGCCGATGGAGGGCTTCGTCTGGGCGGCCACCGCCTGGATGGGGCTGCTGCCGGTGCACGGCTTCGACCGCTACCACGACGGCGCGGGGGAGATGCGCTGGCGGGTGCTGGACGCCCTGCCCGTCATGTCCGGCTCCGGCCCCGACATCACCCGCAGCGCGGCGGGGCGGCTGGCGGGCGAGTTCGTGCTGGCCCCGGCGGCCGCCCTGGACCCGCGCGTCCGGTGGAAGCACGTCGACGCGAACGAGGCCGTCGCGAGCCTGCCGGTCGGCGACGAGGACGTCGACGTCCGGCTGACCGTGGCCGGCGACGGCCGGCTCGCCGCCGTCACCGTCTCCCGCTGGGGCGACCCGGACGGGACCGGCTACCGCCGTCACCCGTTCGGCGTCGTCTGCGGGCGGGAGGGCGTCTTCGACGGCTTCACCATCCCGGTGGCGCTGCGGGGCGGCTGGTGGCCGGGCACGGAGCGGTGGGCGGAGGGCGAGTTCATCCGCTTCACCATCGAGGACGCCGTCTACCGCTAGCGGCCGGCCGCCCGGCGGGCCGCCTCCTCCACCCGCGCGTGGTAGGACGCCCACCACTCCCGCTCGACCGGCGGCAGGTTGTCACGGTCGGGGCGCAGCCCGGCCGCGCCGTCGATCAGTTCGCGGACGATGTCGGCGTGGCCGGCGTGCCGGTGGGTCTCGGCGATCATGTGGACCACGATCCGGCGCAGCGTGGTGGCGCGGGTGCCCGGCCTCCACCACGGGATCTCGCACGGCGTGTCGAGGCCGAGCGCGCCGATCGTGGCGTCGGAGTTGGCCCAGACGCGGCGGTAGAAGCCGACGACGTCGTCGCGCGTCTCCTCGGGCGTGGCCCACATGTCGAGATTCGGCTCGGCGCCGGGCGCCAGGGCGGTCTCCAGCCACGGCACCGGCTCGGCGAGGCGGCGCCCGAACACGTGCCCCAGATAGAGCAGCTCGGTCGCGGCGACGTGCTTGACCAGCCCCAGCAGGTTGGTCGCGGTCGGCGTCAGCGGCCTGCGCGCGTCGTACTCCGTCAGCCCGTCGAGCTTCCACACCAGCGACTCGCGCGCCTCGCGCAGGTAGTGGAGGAGCATCTCCTTCTCGTCCGCGGGCTGGCTCACAGGCCGTGGATCCGCCGGCCGGTGACCTGCTGCGGGATGATGCGGATGTGGAGCAGGCGCTCGCCGCCCGCCCACGGCGACACGTCGGCGGCGCCGATCACCTGGGCCGCCTCCTCGTCCGGCACGTGGTGGTAGGGCCCCTGGACGAGCACGCTCCACCCCTCGCGCCGCACCTCGTCGATCCGGTCGACCTCGAACCCCACCACGATCTCCACGCCTTCGAGGCCGGTGCGCAGGTCGCGGTCCATCGCCCCGCCGTGGGCGGTGCGGAAGACGATCGAGCCCTCGTGGAGCTTGTAGTTGACGGGCAGGATCGTCGGGCCGTGGGAGCCGTTGAACGCCACCCGGCCCACGCCGCCAGGCGCGATCAGCCGCAGGCACTCCTCGCGGTCCAGCTTCTCCAGCTGGGGCGAGGCCGCCGCCGGACCGTGGCCTGGCGGCCGGTCCCGGCCGCCGCCGAGGAGGTCGTCCGCGCTGGTGTCGAGGGCCTCGGCGAGCCGGGAGATCGTCGCGGCCGTCGGGAGGCCGGGACTCTCCTCCAGGTACTCCACATAGCCCGGGGTCACGCCCGCCCGCTCGGCGACCTGCTCGCGCGTCAGCCCCAGCCGCTCGCGGTGATGCGCGATGCGGCGTCCGAGGTCGCCGGTGCCTGCCATGATCGTTCCTCCTTGGTCGAAGGTGAAGGTGCGGCC
Organism: Nonomuraea sp. CA-218870; assembly: GCF_050936535.1. Lineage (NCBI taxonomy): Bacteria > Bacillati > Actinomycetota > Actinomycetes > Streptosporangiales > Streptosporangiaceae > Nonomuraea > Nonomuraea sp. CA-218870. The sequence goes on from NZ_JBNJMN010000001.1 coordinate 4,193,565, forward strand.
CGTGCCGCCGGTGAGCGTCTCCCCGTTGACCCGTACGGTGCCGTCGCGGGCCTCGATCTCGAACCGGACGCCGCGCACCCGCACGGACAGGGACAGCGTGCCGAGCCGGTCGGGCACGAGCGGATCGAGACGCAGCCCGTCGTCACGCACCTCCAGCCCCAGATAACACCGCTGCAACAGATCGAGCGTACCGGCCATGGCCCCGAGGTGGATGCCCTCCTCGGTCGTGCCGCCCTGCACGTCGGCGATGTCGCTCCTCAGCGCCTCGACGAGCAGGTCCCACGACGCGGCGCGGTCGGTCCTGGCCAGCACCCACGCGTGCACCAGCGCGCTGAGCGTGGAGCCGTGGCTGGTCCGCTCCAGGTAGTAGGCGATCGTCCGCTCGATCAGGCCCGTGTCCGCCGGGTAGCCGAGCCGGTCCAGGATGGACAGCAGCTCGTCGGTGGTGAGCAGGTAGCACAGCATCAGCGTGTCGGCCTGCTTGGCCGCCTTGTAGCGGTTGACGTCGTCGCCCCGCGCCTCCAGCGCCCGGTCCAGGCGGCGCACCCCCCGGTAGCGTGCCCAGTCGAGCTCGGGCAGGTCGGCGTAGCCGGTGAACTGGCTGATCACGCCGTCGTGGAAGTCGACCCGCATGCGGCGGGTGATGTCGGCCCAGCGGGCCGGTTCCCCGTGGTGCACGCCCGGCACCGAGGGGGCGACCTCCAGCGCCCGCCGCAGCAGCCACACCGTCATGATGTTGGTGTAGGCGTTGTTGTCCAGGCCGGGGGAGGCGGCGCCCGGATAGCCCGTCTGATACTCGTCCGGGCCCATCACGCCGCGGATCTCGTAACGGCCCGAGCCGGGGTCGAGCACGGCCAGGGAGGCGAAGAACCGGGCGATCTCGATGAGCAGCTCCGCGCACCAGCCGGGCATCGACCCGGTGACCAGGTGGTACTGCCACACGTTGTAGGCGATGGCCAGGCCGACGTGCCGCTGCAGGTGGGAGGTGTCGGGCAGCCAGCGGCCCGACTCGGGGTTGAGGTGCAGCGTCTGGGTCTCCTCGCGCCCGTCGCTGCCGCTCTGCCACGGGAACATCGCGCCGTCGTACCCTTCGGCGCGGGCCGCCGCGCGCGCCTCGCCCAGCCGCCGCCACCGGTAGCGCAGCGCGCCGCGTGAGACCTCGGGGAAGCGCAGGTTGAGCCACGGCAGGACGAACAGTTCGTCCCAGAAGACGTGCCCCCGGTACGCCTCCCCGTGCAGGCCCCTGGCGGGCACCCCGGCGTCCAGGTCGGCGGTGTGCGGCGACATCGTCTGCAGCAGGTGGAAGACGTGCAGGTGGACCGCCTGGGCGATCTCCGGCTCGCTGACGTCCATCCGGGCGCACTCCCACAGCCGGTCCCACGCGGTGGTGTGGCGGGTCAGCAGCTCGTCGAAGCGGGGCGCCAGCCGCACGTGCCGGACGGCCGCCGAACGGGGGTCGTGGACGGCGGGGTCGCGCGAGGTCACCAGCGCCACCACCTTGGTCACCGTGGCCGTCTCGTCCTCCACCAGGTCCAGCACGTGGCGGGTGGTCGTCCGGGCCGGTTCTGCCGCCTGCTCGGCCTTGCCGGGGGCGTCCACCCGGGCGGCGAGCGCGGCCGTGACGTGTGAGCCGCGGGTGGTCGCGGTCAGCCAGGTGAGGTCGCCCTCCACCCCCGTCGCGTGCCCGGTCAGGTGGTCGCCGCGCAGGTCGCGGTAGCGGGCCACGCCGCGGTTGCGCACGTCGCCCTCGACGCCCGACCGCACCCGCAGCGGGCCGGACCAGTTCTCCGCCGTGAACGTGGTCTCCAGCGCCGCGATGGTGCTGTCGGCCATCGACACGAACCGCCGCTGCCGTACCCGGGTGACGCGGCCCTCCGGGTCGCACCAGCGCAGCTCACGCACCAGCAGGCCGGCGCGCAGGTCGAGCACGTGCCGGTACTCCAGCAGGTCGGCGTCCTCAGGGCGGAAGTGGTCGCAGCCCGGCGTGGCGAACGTGAGCGGCAGCCAGTCGGGCAGGTTGACGAGGTCCTCGTTGGTGACGGTGTGACCGGCCACGGGCGAGGTGAGCCGGTCGTAGAGGCCGGCAGCGTACGTGCCGGGGGTGCGGAGCAGGCCGTCGGGGGTGGCGCCGCGGGTGGCGAAGCGCCCGTTGCCGAGCGTGCACAGCGCCTCGCGCAGCCTCTCACGGCGTGCGTCGAAGCCCTCGTAGGTGAGGATCCAGGGCGTCATCGACGGCCCACCGGCACCCGTCCCGACACGGCCAGCTCGGCCAGATCGTGCACCACGACGTCCGCCCCCGCCCGGGCCATCGCCCGCGTCTGCGCCTTGGCCCGGTCGACGGCCACCACCAGCCCGAAGCCGCCCCTGCGCCCGGCCTCCACACCCGGCAGCGAGTCCTCGGCGACCGCCACCTCGGCCGGGGGCAGCCCGAGCCGGTGCGCGGCCTCCAGGAACAGCGCCGGGTCCGGCTTGCCGGGAAGGCCCAGCCGGGCCGCGTCGTTGCCGTCGACCAGCACGTCGAACAGGTGCAGCAGGCCCGAGGACGAGATGACCGCCCGGCAGTGCCTGCTCGCCGACACCACCGCCGTGCGGCAGCCCCGGTGGCGCAGCTCGTGCAGCAGCGCCACCGTGGACGGGAACGCGGCCACGCCGTGCTCGGCGATCTGCCGTACGAACAGCTCGTCCTTGGCCATGCCCAGCCCGTGCACGGTCGGCGCGCCCGGCTCGTCCTCGGGGCCGCCCTCCGGCAGCGTGATGCCGCGCGAGGCCACGAAGGTGCGCACCCCGTCCAGGCGGGGCCGCCCGTCGACGTAGCGCAGGTAGTCGTCGCGGATGTCGAACGGGGCGGACCGGCCGCGCAGGAAGCGGTCGAAGACGTGCTTCCACGCGGCGGCGTGCACCCTCGCGGTGTCGGTGACCACGCCGTCGGTGTCGAAGACCACGGCGCGCAGCGTGCTGAGGTCGATCGCGGCCATGCGAAGACGCTACCCGCGAGCCGGCGCCCCATCCATGGCCGTCCGCCCCGCCCCGCCGTGCCCCGGGTCCCGCGGCGATCCGGTCTTAGGTCCCCGCGGGATGGGACCTTCGCCGCTGCCGACGCCCCCGCCCCATGACGGATCGTGGAGGAGGAAGGAGAGGCATCATGACCATTCACGTCAAGGACGTCATGGGCCGGGTCGCCATAGCGGTGCTGGAGGACGCGTCCTTCAGCGAGATCATCGGCGCCATGAAGCGCTACGCCGTGGGCGCCGTCACGGTGATCGACGCCGACCGCCGCCCTGTCGGCGTGGTGTCGGAGGATGACCTGCTGCTCAAGGAGATCGACTCGGTACGGCACAGCGTGTCCATCTTCGAAAGCCCCCGGCAGCGACGGGAGCACCAGAAGGCCGCCGGGGTCAGGGCGCGCCAGCTGATGACCTCCCCCGCCGTCACCGTCACCCCGGGCACGACGGTGCGGGACGCCGCCCGGCTGATGCACGACCGGCGCATCAAGCAGGTGCCGGTCATCGACCCCGTCACCGGCCGCATCGCCGGCACCCTGCACCAGCGCGACGTGCTGCGGGTCTTCACCCGCCCGGCGCGCGACATCGAGGCGGACGTGCGCGCCCGGCTGCCGGAGGGCGGCGACCTCACCGTCCGCGTGGAGCAGGGCGTCGTCGTCCTGGGCGGGCGCGTCCGGTGGGCGTACGAGGCGGTCGCGGCCGTGGAGGCCGCCCGCTCCGTCGAGGGCGTCGTGGACGTCGCCACCGAGATCGAGCCCGTCAAGGAGGACCTGATGGTCGTCCCGCCGCTGATGTAGTCCGCGCACGGAGGAGGGGGCCGCCGGGCCGGGCGGCCCCCCTCCTCGCGTCACGGGGCACACGACACCGCACGCCCGCCGGTGACGAGCGTGCGGTGAACGGGACGGTCAGCGCAGGCGGCGCAGCAGCGGCGACGGCGGAGCCTGGGCCGGGGCGACCCGGATCCGCACGTCCACGGTCGTCGCGCCGTCCGGCGTCACGATGACCGGGTTCAGGTCCAGCTCGGAGACCTGGGGCAGGTCCTCCAGCAGGCGGCTGATCCGGGCGACCTGCCCGGCCAGCGCCTCCACGTCGGCCGGCGCGGACCCGCGGTAGCCGTGCAGCAGCGGCGCGCACCGCAGCTCGTCGATCAGCTCCCGGGCCGTGGCCGCGTCCACCGGCGGCACCCTGAAGGCCCGGTCGGCCAGCAGGTCGGCCGTCACGCCGCCCATCCCGACCATGACCAGCGGCCCGAACGTCGGGTAGTTGACGCCGCCGACGATGATCTCGACCCCGGCGGGAAGCATGCGCTGCACGATCGCGCCGGTCATCTCCGCCCCGATGCGGGCGGACATGTCCTGGTAGGCGTCGCGTACGTCCTCGGCGGTGCGCAGGCCCAGCCGGACGCCGCCGACGTCGCTCTTGTGCACCGGACCGGTCACCTTGAGCACGGCGGGCAGCCCGACGCGGGCGGCGGCCTCGGCCGCGGCGTCCGCGTCGTGCACCGGCACCGCCTCGGCCACGTCCACGCCGTAGCAGCGGAGCAGCCGGGTGGCCTCGGCGGGGGAGAGCCACCCGCCGTCGGGCTCCTCCCGCAGCCGGTCGCGCACGATCGCCTTGGCGGACTCGACGTCGGCGGCGGGCGGCTCCTCGTGGACGGGCAGCGGGCGGGCCCGCCACTCGGCGTACCGCACGGCCTGGGCCAGCGCCTTGATGGCCTGCTCGGGGAAGGCGTAGCTGGGCACGTGGCCCTCGATGACGCCGTCGTGGCCGACCACGCAGGCCAGGACGGGCTTGGCGGAGCCGGTCGCGGCGGCCGCGATGGCCTTGCGGGTCTCCTCCAGCCCGGAGCCGAACGGCGGCGTGTAGACCACGAGCACCGCGTCGATCTCGGGCGAGCCCACGACCGCGGTGATGGCGGCGCCGAGCTCGCCGGCGTCGGCGTCGGCGGTGAGGTCGACGGGGTTGCCGACGGCCGCGTTGCCGCGCGCCTTGATCAGCCCGGCCGGCAGCTCGGGCACCGACAGCCCGGCCGCCTCGCAGGCGTCGGCCGCCATCGCCTCCGGCCCGCCGGAGTTGCCGACGATGGCCACCCGCCGCCCTGCGGGCAGCGGCTGGGTGGACAGCAGCCGGGCGGTGTCGATCAGCTCGTGCACGCTGTCGAGCCGGATCACGCCGGAGGCGCGCACCAGCGCGTCCACGGCCACGTCCGGGGTGGCGGCGGCGGCCGTGTGGGAGCGGACCGCCCGGTCGCCGGCGCCCGTGCGGCCGCTCTTGACCAGCAGGATCGGCTTCTTGCGGCCGACCCGGCCGGCGATCCTGGCGAACTTGCGCGGGTTGCCGAACGACTCCAGGTACAGGGCGATGACGTCGGTGTTCTCGTCGTCCTCCCAGTACTCCAGCAGGTCGTTGCCGCTCACGTCGGCCTTGTTGCCGACCGAGACGAACATGGACACGTCCAGCCGCTCCAGCAGCGCGGCGGCCACCGCGCCCGACTGAGACACCAGCCCCACCCGGCCCTCGGTCGGGGTGATGGGCAGGAAGCTGGCGTTGAGCCGGGCGTGGCTGTTGACCACGCCCAGGCAGTTCGGGCCGATCAGCCGGATGCCGGCGCCGCGGCACACGCGCAGGATCTCCACCTCGGCGCCCGGCTGCCCGGCCTCGGCGAACCCGGAGGTCAGCACGATCAGGCCGGACACCCCCGCCTCGGCGCAGTCGCGGGTCACCCGCAGCACGTGCTGGGCGGGCACCGCCACGATGGCCAGGTCCACCGGCCCCGGCACGTCCAGCACGCTCGGGTAGGCGATCAGGCCGGCGATCTCGTCCGCGCTCGGGTTGATCGGGTAGACGGGGCCGTCGAAGCCGCCGGCGATCAGGTTGCGCAGCGCCGTGTGGCCCACGGACGACGGGTCGCGGGAGGCGCCGATCACCGCCACCGAGCGCGGCACCAGCACCCGGTCCAGCGAGGCCCGCTCCGCCGCGTGGTCGCGGGCCTCGATCTCGGCCCGCAGCCGCGGCGTGACCCGCGCGTCGATGACCACCCGCAGGTTGCCGTCGGCGTACTCCTGGGTGCTGTCCATGCCCAGGTCGCGCAGCACGTTGCTCATCGTCCGGTTCTCGGCCAGCACGTCGGCCACCAGCTTGCGCACCCCGTGCGCGGCCGCGTCCACCGCCACGTGCTCCAGCATGAGCGTGCCCAGCCCGAGGCCGTGCACCGCGTCGTCCAGCAGGATCGCCAGGTCGGCGGAGCCGTCGCCGGACGGGATGTACTCGGCGACCGCGACCAGCTGATCCCGGAACGTGCCCACCAGCGCGTGCCCCGCGTAGCCGGGACCGGTGATGCGGTCCATGTAGGCGTGCGCGGTGGCCCGGCCCCCGGTGAAGAACCGCAGGTACGCCGAGCGGTCGGACGATCGGTCCACCAGCTCGTGCAGCGCCTCCCGATCATCCTGACGCAACGGGCGTATTCGGGCGATCCCTCCGTCGCGGAGCAGGACGTCGTAACCGTCAAGCATCAGTCATCTCCAGTTCGCTCGCTGGGCGGCGCGGGCTACCCGGCACGTACGGTCCATAACCGATCCTAATGATCATCTGAGCGTGACCGCGGCGGTGGTAGGGATCCCGGCGTCCGCGCATGTCGCGCAGGTCGAGCGGCTGGTTGAGGAACGACGTGGAAAGCCCGTGCCTGGTGGCGGTGAGCAGCACCCGCTGCAGCGCCTGCCCGGCGCGCAGCCAGTCGAGCGGCCGGTCGCCCGGCGTGGTCAGCACCACGAGCTGCGGGTGCTCCTCGAACCGGGCGTCGTACTCGTGCCGGCCGAAGTCGCGCACCGGCCCCGGGTCCCGGGCCGGGCGCGGGCCGTGGACGTAGGCGGGCACGCCGTCGAAGCGCGCCCCCGGCATCGTCCAGGCCGCCAGCTCGGCCTGGTACTCGTGGTCGTGGGTCAGCTCGTCCTCGGCCAGCGCCACGTAGTCGAGCATCTCGGCCACGCCGTCCTCGTCCAGCGGCACCAGGTTCGCGCCCTCGCGCGAGGCGGCGACGCGCAGCTCGCCGAGCACCGACGGCGGCACCGGCCGGTCCGAGTACGGCTCGCGGTTGGTGCGCCGCACCGGGATCAGCTCGTACAGCTCCCGGTTCCTCTCGGTGGGCGGGCGGCCCTCGGCGATGCGCACGGCCGCCATCAGCCGCGGGTTCTGCTCCGGGTCGGGCAGCAGCCACACGACGGGCCGCCGGCCCACGTGACGCACCGCCAGCCGCAGGTTGAACAGCGCGGCGCCGCAGCTCACGGTCATGGAGCGGCCGCGCGGGTCGGCGACCCGCAGGTGGCGGGCCGGGTCGGCCAGCAGCTCGATGTGCCGGCCGGGCACCACGCGGAAACGCCACGGCTGGGTGTTGTAGACCGAAGGAGCCTGACCGGCCGCGACGAGCAGCCGGCGGATGCCGAGGTCGGAGCTGACGAGGGTAGGGGACATGACGCACCTCCTGTCTTCGAACCTGCCCCAGCCGCGCGCCGGCCGGTCAGGGACGGAGGACCTTTGCGCGGGTGCCCAAAGTCCCTGCTCAGCCGCCGCGCGGCCGGGGGAGCCGTTGGACCTGGCCGAAGGTCCCTGCCGGAAAGGTCCGCGGACCCTACGCGCCGCTCTGACCTGGCAGGATGCTGGCCTTCATGGACGTGCTGGATCTATCCCGGTGGCAGTTCGGCATCACGACCGTCTACCACTTCCTCTTCGTGCCGCTCACCATCGGCCTGTCGATTCTCGTGGCCGCTTGGCAGACCGCCTGGTATCGGACGAAGAAGCCCGAGTATCTGCGCCTCACCAAGTTCTTCGGGCGGCTGTTCCTGATCAACTTCGCCATGGGCGTGGTGACGGGCATCGTGCAGGAGTTCCAGTTCGGCATGAACTGGAGTGACTACTCCAGGTTCGTGGGTGACGTCTTCGGGGCGCCGCTGGCGATGGAAGGGCTCATGGCGTTCTTCCTGGAGTCCACCTTCCTCGGGTTGTGGATCTTCGGCTGGGACAAGCTGCCACCGAAGGTTCACCTGGCGACGATCTGGACCGCCGCGATCGGCACCAACATCTCCGCCTACTTCATCCTGGCGGCCAACTCCTGGATGCAGCACCCGGTCGGCTACCGGATCAACAACGGCCGCGCCGAGCTCACCGACATCTGGGCCGTGCTGACCAACCCGACCACCCTCGTCACGTTCCCCCATGTGATCTTCGGCGCGTTCCTCACCGCCGCCGCGTTCGTGCTCGGCGTCGGCGCCTGGTTCCTGATGCGCAAGAAGCAGGTCTCCATCTTCCGCCCGGCCATCCGCGGGGCGCTGGCCGTCGCCCTCGTCTCGGCCGCCGGCGTGTCCTTCACCGGGCACTGGCAGGCCCAGCTCATGACCGAGCAGCAGCCGATGAAGATGGCCGCCGCCGAGGCGCTGTGGGACGACGAGAGGTCCGCCGGCTTCTCCCTGTTCGCCGTCGGCGACGTCGAGAACGGCCGCAACCACATCAACATCCAGGTCCCGTACGGACTCAGCATCCTGGCCACCAACACCCTCGACGGTGAGGTCCAGGGCATCAACGACATCCAGAAGCGCTACGAGGCCATGTACGGCCCCGGCGACTACGTGCCCGTGGTCGGGGTCGCGTACTGGTCCTTCAGGTTCATGATCGGGTTCGGCATGCTGGCCGCCGGGCTCGCCCTGATCGGGCTCTGGCTGACCAGGAAGGGACGGCTGCCCGAAGGGCCGTGGTTCTACCGGCTGGCCATCCTCGGCATCGGGCTGCCGTTCGTGGCCAACACCATGGGCTGGATCTTCACCGAGATGGGCCGCCAGCCGTGGACGGTCTTCGGCCTCATGCAGACCGCCTCCGCCGTCTCGCCCGGCGTCGACATCACCTCCGTCGCCATCACGCTCGTCGGTTTCACCCTGGTGTACGCGATCCTCGCCGTCATCGAGGTCCGGCTGCTGCTGAAGTTCATCAGGCTCGGCGCCGAGGACGAGGAGCCGAAAGCCGAGCCCGAGGCCGCCCCCGCCCTGAGCTACTGAGGATCACGCCATGGAAACGATCTGGTTCCTGCTCATCGCCGTCCTGTGGACCGGCTACTTCGTCCTGGAGGGCTTCGACTTCGGGGTCGGCATCCTGATGCCGTTCGTGGCCCGCGGCGAGGCCCAGCGGCGCACCGTCGTGCAGACCATCGGGCCTGTCTGGGACGGCAACGAGGTGTGGCTGCTCGTCGCCGGCGGCGCCACCTTCGCCGCCTTCCCCGAGTGGTACGCCACCTTGTTCTCCGGCTTCTACCTGCCGCTCTTCCTCATCCTGCTGGCGCTGATCCTGCGTGGCGTCGCGCTGGAGTACCGCAACAAGAGCGACAGCCAGAAGGGGTGGGACCGGGCCTTCTTCTGGGGCTCGCTGGGCCCGGCCGTGCTGTGGGGCGTGGCGTTCGCCAACATCGTCGCCGGGGTGCCGCTGGACGCCGACCACGAGTACACCGGCACCCTCTTCACCCTGCTGAACCCGTTCGCGCTGCTCGGCGGGGTGGCCACGCTGCTGCTGTTCGCCTCGCACGGCGCCGTGTTCCTGGCCCTGCGCACCACCGGCGAGCTGCGCGAGCGGGCCAGGAAGATCGCCCGCCTGCTCGGCCCGCTGACCATCGTGGTCGCCGCCGCCTTCCTGGTGCTGCTGGGCAGCGACAAGCCGGCCTACTGGGTGATCACCGGCGTGGCCGCGGTCGCGCTGGTCGCGTCGCTGCTGGCCACCGTGCGCGGCCGCGACGGCTGGGCGTTCACCGGCAGCGCGCTGGCCATCGCCGGGCTGGTGGCGGCCCTGTTCACCAGCCTGTTCCCGAACGTGATGCCCGCGCTCGACCCGGCCAACAGCCTCACCATCACCAACGCCGCCTCCAGCCCTTACACGCTGACCGTGATGACCTGGGTGGCGGTCATCTTCACCCCGATCGTGCTCATCTACCAGGGGTGGACGTACTGGGTGTTCCGCCGCCGGCTGACGGGGGCGTAGCGACGGGACCTTGGGCCCTGCCTGGCCGCCGGACGGTGTGATGCGCTGAGTTATCGTCAGTTGGAGGTGCAGTCATGAACCGTCCGGCCAGCCGCTCGCCCAAGGCGGCCGTCGAAGCCGCAGTCGAGGCCGCCCGCTGGGCGCCCTCGGTGCATAACACCCAGCCGTGGACCTTCGCCGTCACCGGTGAGGAGATCAGTCTGCGGGCCGACACCGAGCGCAAGCTCCGCGTCAGCGACGCCGAGGGCCGCGAGATGCTCATCAGCTGCGGCGCGGCCCTGTTCACCATGCGGACCGCCGTCCGGCGGGCGGGCTACGAGCCGGTCGTGCGCGTCATGCCCGACCCGGACCGGCCCGCCCTGCTGGCGGTCGTCAAGCCCGGCGCCGCCGTGGAGCCCGACGAGGGCGTCTCGCTCCTCGCCGCCGAGATCGAGCGGCGGCGCACCCACCGGGCCGGCTTCACCGGCCTGCCGGTGCCCGAGCGGCTCGTCGAGGCGCTGGTCAAGAGCGCACAGGCCGAAGGCGGCCGGCTCACCCCCGTGGCCGCGCCGGACGCGGTCGCCGTGCTCGCCGCGCTCACCCGGGCCGCGCAGGCGGTGCAGGCCCAGGACCGGCGCTTCAGCCTGGAGGTCATCCGCTGGGCCAGGCCGCCGGGCAGCAAGCGCGCAGACGGGGTGCCCGCCGGCGCCTACCCCCGCGAACCCGCCCCCACCGAGCCGCACTTCGCCCAGCGCGACTACTCCTGGCGTCACGGGTGGGGCAGCGGGAACGGCGACCCCGGGGCGACCTCCACCGGCGTCGTGGCCGTGCTGACCACGCCCGGCGACACCCGCGAGGACTGGCTCGCCGCGGGCCAGTCGCTGCAGCGCGTGCTCCTGCACGCCTCCGCGTACGGGGTCAGCGCCGCCTTCCACACCCAGGTGCTGGAGATGTCCCACCTGCGCGAGTTCCTGCGCGAGGAGCTGTGCTCCGGCGAGTACCCGCAGATGATCATGCGGCTGGGCATCACGTTCGACGACAAGGACGCCGTGCGCCGCCCGGTGGAGGATCTCCTCGGCTGAAAGGCCCCCGCCCGCGGGACCAAGGTCACCCGGGCGCGGGGCCGTACGGCACTGCCGCGGCCGCGCCGGAAACGATGTGATGGAGGCGTGAGGGAGAGACCCGACACCAGCTGAAAGGGGGCCGTCATGGCCACCATCACCCCCGCCAAGCCCGTCCACGCGGTTCACGCCGCGGACGGCAAGCGCCCCGTCGACTACGTGTGGGCCATCGCCAGGATCGCGCTGGGCTGGACCTTCCTGTGGGCCTTCGTCGACAAGACCTTCGGACTCGGCTTCGCCACCTCGGCGGAGAAGGCGTGGCTCGCGGGCGGCAGCCCCACCACCGGCTTCCTCAAGGGCACCGGGGAGAACGCGCTCGGCGGTGTGTTCAGCGCGCTGGCCGGACAGGCCTGGGTCGACTGGATGTTCATGATGGGCCTCCTGGGCGTCGGGCTCGCGCTCATGCTCGGGGTCGGCACCCGCGTCGCCGCCGTCGCCGGCAGCCTCATGCTCCTCCTCATGTGGGCGGCGGAGCTGCCCCTGGCCAACAACCCCTTCATGGACGACCACATCATCTACTCGATCGTCCTGGTCGGCCTGGCCCTGGCCAACGCCGGCACCACGCTCGGACTCGGCAACCTGCCGATCGTCAAGCGGCACGCGTTCCTGCGCTGAGCGTCACCACCACCGCGCCCGCCCCGACCGGGGTGGGCGCCGCTGTGTGCGGGTGCGAGACTGACCTTTATGAGCAAGAGCGAGCAGAGCCCGTTGCTGCCCAGCATGCGCCTGGACGACCTGCTGGCCGAGTTGCAGGTGCGGCTGCAGGCGGTGCTGTCCACCCGCGACCGGGTGCACGCGCTGATGGAGGCCGTCGTCTCCGTGGGCAGCGACCTGGACCTGGAGACCGTCCTGCGGCGCATCGTGGAGACCGCCACCAAGCTCGTCGACGCCACCTACGGGGCGCTGGGCGTGGTGGGCCAGGAGAGCACGCTCCTCCAGTTCATCCCGGTGGGTCTGAGCGAGGAGGAGATCGCCAAGATCGAGCACTGGCCGCACGGCCTCGGCCTGCTCGGTCTGCTCATCAAGGACGCCCGGCCGCTGCGCCTGGGCCGCATCTCCGACCATCCCGAGTCATACGGGTTCCCGCCCGGCCACCCGCCGATGGGCACCTTCCTGGGCGTGCCGGTACGGGTCCGCGACGAGGTGTTCGGCAACCTCTACCTGACGGAGAAGCGCGGCGGGGCCGAGTTCGACGAGGAGGACGAGGCCATCGTCATCGCGCTGGCCACCGCCGCCGGCGTCGCCGTCGAGAACGCCCGCCTGTACGAGGAGACGCGCCGGCGCGAGACCTGGCTGCAGGCCTCCTCCGAGATCACCACCCGCCTGCTGTCGGGCGCCGCCCCGCAGGAGGTGCTCAGCATGATGGCGGCCAGGGCCCACCAGATGACCGACGCCGACCTCGTCCAGGTGCTGCTGCCCGAGCCCGGAGGCGCGCGGCTGCGCGTCGAGTACGCCGAGGGCGACGGCGGGCAGGAGACCACCAGCGTCACGTTCGGGCTGGACGACAGCGCCGCCGGGGAGGTGTTCCGCACCGGGAGCGCCGCCACCGCCGACGACCTGCGCGGCGGCGACCCGGAGCTGCGCGATCTCGGCTACGGCCCGGTGCTGCTGATCCCGCTCGGCTCCGCGCAGGCGGTGCGCGGCGTCCTGGTGCTGGCCAAGTGGAGTGGGCGGCTGCCGTTCAGCGCCGCCGACCTGCGCATGCTGGAGGCGTTCGCCGGCCAGGCGGCCATCGCGCTGGAGCTGGCCGACACCCGCCGCCACGCCGAGCGGCTCGGGCTGCTCGAGGACCGCGACCGCATCGCCAAGGACCTGCACGACGTGGTCATCCAGCGGCTGTTCGCGATCGCCATGACGCTGATGAGCACGGTGCGGCTGGTCGACCGGCCCGAGGCGTCCAACCGGCTGCAGCAGGCGGTCAACGAGCTGGACGAGACCATCCGCCAGATCCGCTCCACCATCTTCGCCCTGCAGGCCACCCCCGAGACCACCGGCCACACGCTGCGCGGCCGGATCGTCGACCTGGTCGAGTCGGCCCGCGGCCACCTGGGCTTCATGCCCGGCCTGCGGCTGGAGGGCCAGATCGACAACCAGGTGCCGGAGGACGTGGCCGAGCACCTCCTCGCCGTGCTGCGCGAGACGCTGTCCAACATCGTCAGGCACGCCAAGGCCAGCAGGGCGGGCGTGGCGGTGGAGGTGACGGGCGACGGGCTGACGCTGACCGTGCACGACAACGGGGTCGGCATCCCGGCGGAGGGCCGCCGCAGCGGCCTGCGCAACCTGGAGGAACGCGCCGCCGGGCTGGGCGGCACGTTCGAGATCAGCTCGCCGGAGGGTGGAGGGACGTCGCTGTGCTGGCGGGTTCCGCTGTGATCCGCCGGCCGCTGAGCTGCTCGGTCTCGACGACGATGAAGTGGTCCTTGCTGCCGGGCGCCCACGGCGTGAGCGGCAGCGACGCCAGGCGCGCCACCTCGCCGGGGTCGGTCACGGCGCGGGCGTGCCCGACGGCCGTCACCGACCAGCCGGTGCGCAGGTCCGGGTCGAACTCGTCGACCTCGAACGCGACCACGGCGGTGCGGGTGGCGGCGGCCAGCTTGGAGCCGATGCCGGTGCGGATGACGATCCGCTCGCCGTCGAGCAGGAACGTCACGGGCTGCACCGCGGGCAGGGCCCGATCGGTGAAGACGATCCGGCCGATGGGCGTGGACGACATCAGGCGCAGGCACTCCTCCCGAGAGAGAACCTGCAGGCCGGACGAATCGAATTGCATGCCACCAGCATTCCCCAGAAGGAACGCCCGGCATTAGGGGCGAAGGTCCCTTCTATTCGCGGCGATCGGCACGCAACCGGGCCGCCAGCGCCGCGGCCTGGGTGCGCCGCTGCATGTTGAGCTTGGACAGCAGGTTGGACACGTAGTTCTTGACCGTCTTCTCGGCCAGGAACAGCCGCTCGCCGATCTGCCGGTTCGTCATGCCCTCGCCGATCAGGTCGAGGATGTGCCGCTCCTGGTCCGACAGGGCGGCCAGCGGGTCCTGCCTGGCGGCCTGGTCGCGCAGCCGCTGCAGCATCGCCGAGGTGGTCTGCGGGTCCAGCAGCGACTGGCCGGAGGCCACTGTGCGGACCGCGCCCACCAGGTCGGAGCCGTGGATCTGCTTGAGCACGTAACCGGCGGCGCCGGCCATGACCGCGTTGAACAGCGCCTCGTCGTCGGCGTAGGAGGTCAGCATCAGGCACGCCAGGCCGGGCACCTTGGAGCGGACCTCGCGGCACACGTCCACGCCGTTGCCGTCGGGCAGGCGCACGTCGAGCACGGCCACGTCCGGCCTGAGGGCGGGGATCCTGGCCACGGCCGATTCGGCGGTGCCGGCCTCCCCGATGACCTCGATGTCGTCCTCGGAATCGAGCAGGGCGGCGACGCCGCGCCGGACGACCTCATGATCATCGACGAGGAACACGCGAATCATGACCCTGACGTTAGCCACTCCGGCGACGGCGCGGAAGGGACTTAGGCCCTTTTTGACTGAGCCGTACGCCACAGTCCGCGGGGCCCGGGGACCAGGCAGTTCGCGGGGGAGTGAGGCCCGGCCGCGGATCTTCACGGCGATAGGGTCGAGGTGATGAGGGAGAGGGTTGTCATGATCATTGTGGGCGTCGACGGTTCGAGGGCCGGCCTGGAGGCGGCGGCGTGGGCCGCCAGGGAGGCGGCGCTGCGCCAGGCTCCGCTGCGGATCGGGCACGCGATCGCCGGCTGGGTGCTCCAGGACGGCGGCGGCCGGTACGCCGAGGTCGCGGCGTGGATGCGGCAGGGCGGCACGTCCGTGCTGGCCGCCGCCGAGGAGCGGGCCAGGCACGAACGGCCGGAGGTCGTCGTGGACACCGTGCTGATGCCCGGCGACCCGCGCAACGCCCTGGTCGAGGCGTCCCGCGAGGCCGAGCTGCTCGTCATCGGCAACCACGGCCTGGGCCGGGTGCGCGGCCTGCTGGTCGGCTCGGTCGCCCAGGGCGTCGCCGGGCACGCCACCTGCGACGTCGTCGTCGTGCGCGAGCTGCCCGCCGCGCCGCGCAGCGAGATCGCGGCCGGGATCGACGGCTCGCCCGCCTCCGCCCGCGTGCTCGGCTTCGCCTTCGCCGAGGCGGAGCTGCGCGGCGTGGCCCTGCGCGTCGTGCACGCCTGGACCTGGCCCGGCCCCGACCCGACCACCGGCGGGGGCAACGAGCGGGCGGTGATGCGCGACGCGCTCGCCGGCCACCGCGAGAACCACCCCGGCGTGCCCGTCATCGAGGAGATCGTCCAGGGGCACCCGGTCGAGGTGCTCGCCGAGGCCGCCGCCGGCGCCGAGCTGCTCGTGGTCGGCTCCCGCGGTCACGGCACGCTCGCCGGGATGGTGCTCGGCTCGGTCAGCCAGGCGCTGCTCCAGCACACCCCGGTCCCGCTGGCCGTGGTGCGGACGCCCTCGGGGGCGCGCACCGAGGGCTAAGGTCCCCGCCCCTGAGGACCTTGGCCACCACCGCCGCGGCCCCCCGCCCGAGAAGGTGGAGGTGTTCCCAGCGGCGACGACCCGGAGGGTGGGGGCGGCGGTGTCAGCACAGGCGAAGGCCGAGCAGTACGGCCGGCTCGGCGACTATCTGGCCAAAATCGGCAGCACTCCGCTGCTGACCGCCGAGCAGGAGGTGGAGCTGGCCCGGCGGATGCGGGCGGGCGCGCACGCCGCCCGCCTGGCCGCCGAGTACGGCCCCGACCCCGAGCTGATGGGCCTGATCGCCGACGGCGACGCGGCCAGGGACCACCTGATCCGCGCCAACCTGCGGCTGGTCGTCGCCGTCGCCAAGCGGTACGCCCACCGCGGCATGTCGATGGGCGACGTCATCCAGGACGGCAACCTGGGCCTGATCCGCGCCGTCGAGCGCTACGACCCGTCCAGGGGTTTCCGGCTCTCCACGATCGCCGCCTGGTGGATCCGTAAGGCCATCCAGCAGGGGATCGAGCACGCCCACACCGTGCGCCTGCCCATCGGACTGCAGGACCGCCTGATCGCCGTCACGCGGGCCGAGATCGAGGCCACCCATCTGCTCGGCCGCGCGCCCACCGAGGCCGAGGTCGCGGCCAGGGTCGGTGTGGAGAGCGCCAAACTGGCGCTGCTGCGCCGCACCCCGCAGGACTGCGTCAGCCTCGATCTGATCGTCCAGGACGGCCAGCACGCGATGACGCTCGGCGACATGATCGAGGACCCCGAGAGCGCACTGGCCGAGCGGGAGGTCGAGCGCGCGGAGCTGAAGCGGGTGCTCGCCGGACTGGTCGCGCGGCTCGCGCCGCGCCAGGCGCTGATCCTCAGGCTGCGGTACGGGCTCGACGGGTACGAGCCGCACACGCCCCGCCAGATCGCCGAGAAGATGGGGCTCACCTCCCACTGGGTGCGCCAGCTGGAGAAGGACGCGCTGACCAAGCTGCGCCGCTCCCTGCGGCACGCCTGGCTCCGCTGACCCCCGGGCCCGGTGTCAGGCCTCCTCGTCGGCCCTCTGGATCTGGATCGTCCACTCGGCGGCCAGCGCCCCCATCGCGCTGAGCGCCGTCACGACCGGGGCGAAGACCAGCGCCACCACGCCGACCGTCACCGGCACCTGCATGACGAGGTGGTCGCGCCTGTCCCTGACGATGATCATGCGGGTGTTGCCCTCGTGGATCACCTTCTTGATCTGGTCGGTCAGCTCGGGCCCGCGAACCTGCTCCTTGGTGACGGTCATGCGCTGGGCTCCTCCCACTCACGGTACGGCGATCGCCGCACGTCTCAGGCTTCCCCCGGGCTCCCGCCTCGACCGCCGCGAGCCGTACCCGCACGGTGAAGAATCCCGCCGCATCGGACAGCGGAAGGTAGATCGGAGCGGCCGGGATGATCCCCCGACGGCGGTCAGGGTCGCGCCGAGGCGGCGGAAAAGCGGGTGCGGTCCGCCAGGGGTGACGGCTAATCTGCGCGGCATGCGTACCGCTCCGATCGTATAGCGCCCAGGACGAGGTCTCAGGCCCCTTCCGTCCCCACGTGCTAACGGAGCGTCACCGCATGAACACCGCCCTGCGGCGGAACAGGGACTTCGCCCTGCTCCTGTCCGGCCAGCTCGTCTCCAGCGCCGGCGACCACATCCAGGACTTCGCCTTCCTGCTCCTCGTGCTGGCCATGACCGGGTCGGCCGCGCAGAGCGGGCTCGTGCTCGGCGTCAACACCGCCGCCTACCTGCTCGTCGGGCTCGCCGCCGGCGCGCTCGCGGACCGCTGGGACCGCCGCCGCACCATGATCTGGTGCGAGCTCGGCCGCGCCGCACTCGCCGCGAGCGTCGCGATCGCGCTCTGGCTGGACCGGCTCGCCCTGCCCCACCTGTACGCGGTCGCGGCCCTGGCCGGGGTGCTGCACGCGCTCTTCCAGTCCGCCGCCACGGCCGCGCTGCCCGCCGTCGTCGGCCCCGGTCAGCTCGCCCGCGCCCTCGGCGTCACCCAGGGAACGCTCAACACGCTGCGGGTCGGCGGCGCCACCCTGGCCGCGGCCGTCCACGGGCTGGGCCGGACGGCGCCGTTCGCGGTGAACGCCCTCTCGTTCGTCGCCTCGGCCGCGGCCCTGCGGCTCATCCGGAGATCCTTCCATCAGACGGCCGGTCCGCCGGCGCCCGGCCGTCTGACTGCGGACATCCGCCACGGGCTGGGCTGGCTGTGGCGGCAGCCGGTCATCCGCGTGTTCGGCCTGCTCCAGACCGGCGACATGCTCCGGTACGGGGCCGGCTATCTGGTCATCGTCACCCTGGCGCAGGGAGTGGGCGCGTCACCCCAGCAGATCGGGCTGATCTTCAGCGCGGCCGCCGCCGGGTCGCTGCTCGGCTCGCTCCTGGCGGGCAGGCTCGCCGAGCGGTTCCCGATCGGCCGCATCGCCGTGGCCATGCTGTGGGTGGAGGCGCTCGTGTTCCCCCTGTACGCCGCCGCGCCCGACGCCCTGTTCCTGGGCCTGGTCGCCTTCGCCGAATCGGTGCTGCCGCCGGTCTATTCGGTGGCCATGACCAGCCACCGCCTCGCCATCACCCCCGACCACCTGCGCGGCCGCACCTCGGCCGCGCTGGACACGCTCACCATGGGCGCCCTGTCGGCGGGGACGATGGCGGGCGGAGCCATGATCGCCGCATGGGGGGCCAGGCCCGCGACCCTCGTCCTGGCGGGCTGGCTCCTCCTGCTCGCCGTCATCGCCGCCGCCGCCCGCCCCGTCCGGCGGGCCCGATGAGCGGGCCCGGCGGAGGACGACCCGAGGGCGCCCGGCCCCCGGGGGCCTCACCGTCCGGCGGGCTTCCTGACCGCTGCCGGAGCCTGGGCGTGCCGGGGCGCCGGGGCACGGTGGGTGACGTAGGTGGCCAGCAGGAGCAGGAGCGCCGCCTGCGCCAGCATCCCCGGCGCCAGCGGCGGGGTGTCGCCGACCGACTTGGTGAACGCCTGCCACCACTGCCCGATCGCCGACACCCCGTCGAGCGCGCCCGAGAAGGTGCCCACCGTCATGTTGGCCGACACGTGCGCGAACACGCCGAAGGCCGAGGCCGCCAGCACCACGGCGGCGATCGCCCGTACCACGCCGGAGACCCGGTTGAGCAGCAGCAGGAGCACGCCGACGGCGAGCAGCCCCAGCGCCGCCCACGGCACCAGCTGCGTGGCGCTGCGCCAGTGGCGCTCGACGGCCAGCTCGAAGCCCGCGCCGAGGATGGCGATGACGGTCAGCGCGGCCAGCGCGCGCCGCACGAGTGTCGCGTTCACCGCGCACCCGCCGGGGTTCGGACCCGGCGAGCGTCCGCCGCGGTGGCCATGAGGGGCACGTCCATTCTCACCGTTCTCCTTAGGAACCGTCTCTCGGTGGACCGTCTTTCCGCGTCCGTGACCTGACACCCATGGTGGCCCGGGAGCCTGAAGATGATCTCTTGGAAACATGAAGAGCATCTGAGAAAAAACGGAGAAAGGGGACCTGCTCGACGGTTCCCGGGCGGATGACTCCGGGAGCGCCTTAACGAGGGCGCAACATCACGAACGGTAGGAACGGCGCATGCGAGTGCTCGTGGCTGAGGATGAGAAGGCGCTGGCCGACCTGGTGGCCGAAGGACTGCGCCGCTTCTCGATGGCCGTGGACGTGGTCCACGACGGGGCGGCGGCCCTGGAGCGGCTGGCGGTCAACGACTACGACGTGGTCGTGCTGGACCGCGACCTGCCCGGCGTGCACGGGGACGAGGTGTGCCGGCAGCTGGCCGGCGCCGGGGCGCGCACCCGGATCCTGATGCTGACGGCCGCCGCGTCGGTGCCCGAGCGGGTGGCCGGGCTCGGGCTGGGCGCCGACGACTACCTGCCCAAGCCGTTCGCCTACGCCGAACTGGTGGCCCGGGTGCAGGCCCTGGGCAGGCGGAGCCAGGCGCCGCTGCCGCCGGTGCTGGAACGGCACGGGCTGCGGCTCGACGCGCCGCGCCGGCAGGCGTTCAGGGACGGGCGCTACCTGCCGCTGTCCCGCAAGGAGTACGCGGTGCTGGAGGTCCTCATGCGGGCCAGGGGCGCCGTGGTGAGCACCGAGGAACTGCTGGAGCAGGCGTGGGACGAGCACGCGGATCCGTTCACCACGGCGGTGCGGGTGACGGTCAGCAAGCTGCGCGCCAAGCTCGGCGACCCGCCGCTGATCGAGACGCTGCCCGGATCGGGGTACCGGCTTTGACCCGGCGGACGCCGCCCGGCGCCGGGTTCCGCAGGCGGTGGGGCGGCGCGCCCTGGAGGCGCGCCAGGACCGTACGGGTGCGACTGGCCGCCCTGTACGCCGGGTTGTTCCTGGGCACCGCCGTCGTGCTGCTGGTCGTGGTCAACCTGCTCATGGCGAGCATGCTCACCGTCCGGGTGGCGGGCATCAGCGCGAACGGCCTCCCCGACCCGGCCGCCATGCCGGGGGCACGGCCGCCCGGCCTGGCGCCGACGCCCATCCCGGGCGGCGGCAGTGAGGACGTCGTCCGCACCGCGACCGTCCTGCAGTACGAGGTGCTGCGGTTCCAATGGCTGGTCACCGGGGTCGTGATCGTGCTGCTCACCCTGGTGTCGGTGGGCGTGGGCTGGTGGCTGGTCGGTCGGGTGCTGCACCCGATCCACCTCATCACCGCAACCGCCCGCAGGCTCTCCCTCGAGAGCCTGCACGAGCGGATCGCGCTGAAGGGCCCGCCGGACGAGCTGAAGGAGCTGGCCGACACGTTCGACGCCATGATCGAGCGGCTGGAGCGGGCGGCCGACAGCCAGCGCCGGTTCGTCGCGAACGCCTCCCACGAGCTGCGCACCCCGCTCGCCATCCAGCGGGCCACGATCGAGATCGGCCTCACCGACCCCTCACCAGGCCGCCTGCCCCAGGTGCGCCGGGACCTGCTGAACGTCAACGAGCGGAGCGAGCGGCTGATCGACGCGCTGCTGATGCTGGCCCAGAGCGAGCGCGGCCTGGACGACCGCGAACCGGTGCCGCTGGACGAGGTCGTCGCCAGGTCCGTGCGCGAGCTGGCCCACGACGGGATCGAGGTCGGCGCCGACCTCCGGCCCGTCACGGTGTGGGGCGATCCGGTGCTGCTGGCCAGGCTGACCGACAACCTCCTGCACAACGCGGTCCGCCACAACCACCCGGGCGGCACGGTCGAGGTGACGCTGTCCGGTGGCGCGCTGACGGTGCGCAACACCGGCCCCGAGGTGCCCGCCGAGCGGGTGGGTGAGCTGTTCGAGCCGTTCCGCCGCCTGAGTCCCCGCACCCGTTCCGACGGCGGCGCCGGGCTGGGCCTGTCGATCGTGGCGGCGATCGCCCGCGCCCACGACGCCACCGTCCTGGCACGGCCGAACCCCGGCGGCGGGCTGGAGGTGACGGTCCGCTTCGCCGGTTAGGCCTTCCCGGTGGGGTGGCGGGTCACGTACGCGCGCCAAGGAAGGACAGGATGGCCGCGGCGACCTCGTCCGGGTACTGGGCGTGCGGGTAGTGGCCGGCGCCCTCGATCATCACCACCCGTCCGACGCCCTCGGGCATCGCGGCGACGACGCCCTCGGCCTCGGCGCGCGGGTCGTTCCAGTCGGGGTCGGCCGTGCCCATCACGACCAGCGTCGGGCGGCGCAGGCGGCCCAGGTGCTCGCCGGCGTCGGTGGGCGCGGCCAGGCCCATCCTGGCCAGCACCGCCATCCGCCCCGGCCTGCTCAGGTCGCCCGCCAGCTGGTCCAGGTAGGCGGCGAAGTCGGCGGGCTTGCGGCCCGGGAAGGCGTGGTGCAGGTAACGCTTCCACAGGCCCACGCGGCGCAGCGTCCCGGTGGCCATGAGCAGCGTCATGCCCTTGCGGTAGGCGGGGTTGCGCAGCAGGCCGCCCAGGTCGGGCCGCTGCGCGCGGGTGAACGGGGCGATCTCCACCACGGCCGACACCAGCTCGGGCTCGCGCGCGGCGGCGATCGTGGCGGCCCCGCCGGAGAAGGAGTGGCCGACGATCACGGCGGGCCCGCCCAGGTGGCGGATCAGGGCCACGAGGTCGCGGGCGGTGTCGGCGCGCGTGTACGACGCCCAGCCGGTCGACGAGTCACCGTGGCCGCGCAGGTCCGTGACCGCCACCCGGTAGCCGGCGGCGGTGAGCCGCGGCGCCAGGAACCGGTAGGCGGCCCGGTCGTTGCCCATCCCGGGGGCCAGCACGACGAGCGGGCCCTCCCCGGTCACCTCGTAGGCGAGCCGGCCGCCCTCGGATTCCAGCGTCTCAGCCCTGTTGTGATGACTCATAGCCATAAAGCTAATGTGATTAGCCGTGGCCGTCAAGAGGCCGGGCAGGTAGGACGGTGTCCCGTTCGCGGTCGCCCGGCCCGGCGTAGGCTACGTCCATGTCGCGGCTGGCGATGGCGGACGAGCTGCTGATCCTGGCCCTGTGCGCGTCCGCCGACGGCTGGACCATCGGCCAGGGCGGCAGGGTCAGGATCCCGCCGTACCTGGACCTCGGGCTGGCGGCCGCCGAGCTCGCCGGTCACGGCCCCCAGCCCGGCCTGCCGCAGCAGATCATCGGCGTCGCCGCGGGCCGCCCCCACCTGCGGCGCATCGCGGCGCTGCGCGAGCAGGGCCGGGTCGTCGTCCACGAGCGGCCGCCACGCGGCCTGTTCCAGTGCCGCACGGTGACCCGGCTGTCCGCGCCCGAGTACGGAGCCGAGTACGCGATCATGGACAGGCTGATCGCCGCGCTGCGCGGCCTGCCCGCCGACGACGGCACGATCGGCCTGCTGGCCGTGATGCGCGCCTGCGACCTGCACCGCCGGTGGTTCCGCGACCTGCCCAGGCGCGAGCGGGCCCGCCGGATCGACCGGCTGACCAGGGACCACTGGCTGCGGGTCGCCGTCGAGTCGGCCATCGTCGCCGAACTCGCCTGGCCGGCCGCCGCCAGCGGCACCCTGTAGCACCCACCCCGCCGCGCGACCGGGGGAGCGGCATGACCGCGACGCTCCACAGGTGCGTGTTCTCCGGTCAGTGGCCGGGCCAGCCCGCGCGGGGGGCCGGGGCCTCCATGGCCAGGACCTGGCCGGTGCGCGGGCCGCCGAAGGGGTCGAACGGGTTCCACTCGGCGGCCACGACGAACAGAGTCCGCCCGTCCGGGCCGCCCAGCATGCAGGCGAACGCGCCCCGGTCCAGCTCGACCCGCTCCAGCACCTCGCCGCCCTCGCGCACCCGCGCCACGTCGCGCTCGCCCACCGAGGTCCACACCGCGCCCTCGGCGTCCATGCTGATGCCGTCGGGGCCCAGCCCGTCCGCCCAGGTACGGCGGTTCGACAGGCTGCCGTCGGAGGCGATGTCGAACGCCGTGAGCGTCCCGGCGAACGACTCGGCGATGATCAGCGTGCGGTTGTCGGGGGAGACGACCATGCCGTTGGGGAACGCGATCCCGTCGGCCACCTGCCGCGCCTGCCCGTCGGGCGTGATCAGCGCGATGTACCCGGGCACGAAGTCCGGCCGCTCGTGCAGCGGCGTGGCCATGCCGTCGGCCATGGCCTTCTCCAGGAACGGGAGGAAGTCGAAGTCGGCGCCGTTGACGTAGACGTTGCCGCGCCCGTCGACCACGATCTCGTTGAAGCCCGAGGGCAGGCCGCTCAGGTCGGCGTGCGGGACGAGCGAGCCGTCGGGCTCCAGGCGCAGCAGCCGGCCCCGCTCGGTGTTCTTGGGCACGATGAGCATGCGGCCGTCGGGCAGCCAGTCGATCGAGTGGGCGCCGACCCCCGGTTCCGAGAACACCACCTCGGCGTGCCCGTCCGGGTCCAGGGCGATGACCTCGTCGTCGCCCCAGTTGCAGAACCACAGCCGCCCGTCGTGCCAGCGCGGCGACTCGCCGATGCCCAGGCCGTCCAGCAGAACGCGAGGTGTCGTCATGTCCGTTCCTCCGTCGTAGGTCTTGTTCATCCCCTACACGAACGGCTCGCTCCCGGATCGACACCCACGCCGGAGACATTTTCGCGGGACGGGGGAGCCTGCGTCCCGCCCGCTCCGGCGACGTCCGGGCCCCGGCGGCCCCGATGACGTCGAGGTCGGCGTCTCCGCACCTCCTGCGCCTGGCGGGCGGTGGTCAGGCGAGGCGCAGCCGCATGGCCGGGTCCGGGGTGCGCACGAAGCCCAGCGAGCTGTAGAGCGGCTCGCCCTCGGCGGAGGCGCGCAGGTCGACCGTGGCGACGCCGTACTCGCGGTACCACTCGACCAGGGCGGTCACGCAGGCCCGGGAGCAGCCGCGCCGCCGGTGCTCCGGGTGGGTGGCGACGTTGAAGACGTAGCCGACCAGGCCCTCCGGGTTGCCCGGCCCGCCGAGCCGCTCCTCGACCGTGCCGGTCGCGCACGCGGCCAGCCCGCCGCCGGGCGCGTCCACGACGAAGGCGAGCAGCCTCGGGTCCGGCTCGTCGAGCCGCGCCCGCAGCCGCGCCTCGGTGGCCGCGCGCCAGCCGTCGTCCGGCCATGGGCCGCCCATGCTCGCCAGCAGCACCTCTCGCAGTCGTACCAGCTCAGCGGCGTCCGCCGCCGTCGCCCTGCGCGCTCCGATCACGTCCCCGACGCTAGCGAGGCGGCCCGCGGCCGGACAACCGGTTTGCGCACCGCCGGCCGTCGTGACGCCCGGCATCCCCGCCGACCCGAGCGGGCTCTGTCCGACGGCCCTGACAGCGACCGGGCGCGCCGCCGCGGTCGCTCTGCCCGACGGAGCCTGCGCGGTCATCGGGCGCGGTCGTTCTGACCTGTGGAGCTCTGACCGTTATCGGGCGCGGCGTGCGAGGTGGCCGGCCAGGTGGTCCTGGGCCGCGGCGGTGGCGCGCGCGGCGTGGCTGTCGGCGTCCCGGGGCGGCCGGCCGCCCTTGGTGAGCAGGGTCGCGTAGCCGTGCGCCATCGCCAGGTGGACGTACACGAACTCCATCAGCTCGGCCCACGGCGTGTCGGCGGGCAGGACGTCGGCGCTCAGGCGGGCCAGCGTGTCGGTGAGCCTGCGGCTCTGCTCCTGGACCGTCTGGCGGTGCTCGCCGGTGAAGCCGTAGGTGTAGGCGAGTCCGACGCCGGCGTGATGATCCAGCGCGTAGCGGGTATAGGCGCCGGCAGTGGCGGCGAGCCGGTCGGCCGGGTCGGGCCCGGCCTTTTCGGCCGCCTCGGTGAGCAGGTCGGTGATCTCGCCGATGACGGCGGCCGCGCAGGCCGCCAGCAGCGACTCCCGGTCGGGGAAGTGGCGGTAGGGCGCGGCCGACGACACGCCCGCCCGCGCCGCGACCTTGGCCACGGAGAAGCCCGCGACGCCGGTCTCGGCCAGCAGCGCGATGCCTTCGCGGATCAGGCCGGCGCGCAGGTCGCCGTGGTGGTAGCGGCGGCGCGGCGTCGTGGGACTGCTCATGGTGGACGACCCCCTCCCTCCGAATGTTAGAGTACTCTCACATTCAATGTTAGAGTGCACTTACATCGCGAGAAGGGTGAACACCATGCGGCAGCGGAGCCTGGGACGACAGGGCCTGACGGTCTCGGCCATCGGATACGGCGCGATGGGCGTCTCCTACGCGTACGGACCCTCCGACAAGAAGGAGGGCGAGGCCACCATCCGCCGCGCCTACGAGCTGGGCGTGACGTTCTTCGACACCGCCGAGCTCTACGGGCAGGGCGACAACGAGCGGGTCGTCGGCGCGGCGCTCGCGCCGGTGCGCGACGAGGTGGTCATCGCCACGAAGTTCGGGTTCGACTTCACCGGCACCCGGCCGGGCGGCGTCGACAGCCGGCCCGAGCACATCCGCGAGGTCGCCGACAACAGCCTGCGCCACCTCGGCGTCGACGTCATCGACGTGCTCTACCAGCACCGCGTCGACCCCGGCGTGCCCATCGAGGACGTGGCGGGGACCGTCAAGGAGCTCATCGACGCCGGGAAGGTCCGCTTCTTCGGGCTGAGCGAGGCGGGGGCCAACACCATCCGCCGGGCGCACGCCGTCCAGCCCGTCTCGGTCCTGCAGACGGAGTACTCCCTGTTCGAGCGGGAGGTGGAGACGCTCTTCCCGGTCCTGCGCGAGCTCGGCATCGGGTTCGTCGCCTACTCGCCGCTCGGCCGCGGCTTCCTCACCGGCCAGGCCAAGCCCGGCGCGGAGTACGACGAGAGCGACATGCGCAGCTGGGACGCCCGCTTCCAGCCCGGCAACTACGAGAAGAACGTGGAGGCGACCCGCCTGCTCGGCGAGCTGGCCGCGCAGAGGGGCGCCACCGTGGCGCAGCTCGCCCTGGCCTGGATCCTGGCGCAGGGCGACGACATCGTGCCCATCCCCGGCACCCGCAGCGCCGAGCGGCTGGCGGAGAACGTCGGGGCCGCCGACCTCGTCCTCGACGACGCCGAGCTCAGGCGGATCGCCGAGATCCTGCCGGCCGGCGGTCACGGCGCCCGCTACCCGCAGGCCATGCTCCCGGCCTGGGACTGACCCGGGGTCACCGGCGGGCGCGCCGCGCCACCAGGCCCGACTCGTACGCGGCCACCACCGCCTGCGTCCGGTCGCGCAGCCCGAGCTTGGCCGGCACCCGGCTGACGTGCGTCTTCACCGTCTCCTCGGTGACGGTGAGACGGGAGGCGATCTCCGGGTTCGACAGCCCTTCGGCGATCAGCCGCAGCACCTGGGTCTCGCGCGGGGTCAGCGTGGACATCGGGACGACGGTCGCCGCGGGCCCGGTCGCCGGGCGCAGCCGGGCGAACTTGGCGGTACGCGATCCGGCGGCGTCGATCGCCGACGTGCTCGGGCTGCTCTACCTGCTGCCGCTGCTCGCGTTCATGGTGTCGGACCCGGGCCGGCACCGGTTCCTGTGGAGCCTCGCGCCGATGAACGCCGGGCTCGCCGTGCAGACTACCGTCGACGTGGCCGGCCTGACCGCGGTCGCGGGGACCGCCGCGGTGCTCGGGTCGGCACTGGCCGGATGGCTGATCCTGCGGGCGCGTGACGCGTGAGATCCGGGCATTGCCAACGTCGTCTCTGTTGGAGACAATGTTCTGGGCGCCTCGCGGGTGAGGCGCCAGGACGTGGTACTACTGGAGATCCGCGAAGGAGGCCGGGAAGGACGAGTGGGTGCGCCCATGACCGAGCGCTACCTCGGAGTCCTCGGCGTCGCCGAGGCCCTCGGAGTGACCCGGCACGCGGTGCACAAGTGGCGCACGCGCCATCCCCAGGGCTCCGATCACGCGTTTCCCGCACCCGACGTCGAAGTCGACGGGGCGCCCGGGTGGCGGGCCGACCGGCTGGAGGAGATCCACCGGTGGCGCGCGGGCATGCCGGGGCGCGGGGCCGGCGGCGGGCGGCCCACCGCCGCGCGCCAGGACTACCTCAGGGCGGCGACGGCCCGCGGCCTGGACCGCGACGAGGCGCTGCGCGCGCTGGCCACGTTCGCCGCGGAGTTCCCCGAGATGAGCGAGCCGGAGCTGTGCGCCTGGCTCGTCGAGAAGTTCCGCCGCTGACCGTCGCGCGGCGGCCGTCACGTACGGATTCCAGCACGACAGACCTCTCACGGACAGAAGGCGATGACGCATGCCCGAGAACAGCGCCGGCATCGGCGGACACACCGCACCGGGGTTCGAGGCGGTACGCGCGGCGTTCGCCGCCAACCTGGCCTCCGGCCAGGACGTGGGCGCCGCGGTCAGCGTCTACCTGCGCGGACGCCAGGTCGTCGACCTGTGGGGCGGGATCGCCGATCCCGGGACCGGCCGGCCCTGGGAGCGTGACACGCTGCAGGTCGTCTACTCCACCACCAAGGCGGTCACCGCGGCCTGCGCGCTCCTGCTGGCCCAGCGGGGCGAGCTCGACCTCGACGCGCCCGTGGCCCGCTACTGGCCGGAGTTCGCGGCGGGCGGCAAGGAGCGCGTGCCGGTGCGGTGGCTGCTCACCCACCAGGCCGGCCTGCCCGCCCTCGACCGCCCGGTCACCCCCGCCGAGGCGATCGCCTGGAAACCCGTGGTGGAGGCGCTCGCGGCCCAGCGGCCGTTCTGGGAGCCGGGCACCGACCACGGCTACCACGCGCTCACGTACGGATGGCTCGTCGGCGAGGTCGTGCGCCGGGTGAGCGGGCGCGGCGTCGGCGCGTTCCTCGCCGACGAGATCGCCGGGCCGCTCGGCCTCGACCTGTGGATCGGCCTGCCCGCCTCCGAACACCACCGGGTCGCCCGCATCCTCACCGACCCCGGCGACTTCGACCTCTCCGCGATCGACCTGGAGGCCATCCCCGAGCCCATGCGTGAGGTGATGGCCGCCTACGCCGACCCGGCGTCGCTCACCGTACGGGCGATGACCGTGGTCCGGCCCGCGCTGGACCACGACGACCCCCGCGAGCAGGCCGCCGAGCTGCCCGCCACCAACGGCATCTGCACGGCCCGCGCGCTGGCCCGCTTCTACGCCGCCCTGATCGGCGAGGTGGACGGGCACCGCATCCTCACCCCCGCCGCCCTGGCCGCCGCCACCGCCGAACAGGCGGCCGGCCTCGACCGCGTCCTGCGGGTGCCGGTCCGCATCGGCACCGGCTTCGGCCTGCCCACCCCGGACGCGTACTGGTACGCGCCCGCGGCGTTCGGGTTCGGCGGCATGGGCGGCTCGATCGGCTTCGCCGACCCGGAGAGCGGCCTGGCGTTCGGGTACGTGATGAACCGCATCCGGCAGGGGCCGGACACGCGCGCCGCGCGTCTGCTCGACGCCGTCAGGAAGGCGATGGCGGCCCGGCCCTGACGGATCCGCCCTTCATCCCGCGGCGCCTACTTCCGGGTGCGGACGGCGTCCAGGTAGGCGGCGATGGCGTCGCGGTTGCGGGCCAGGCAGTCGATGCGGGCGGTCATCCGGTCGCGCTCCCGCTCCAGCGCGGCGATCATCTCCGGGGTGGCGTCCGGCAGGTGGATCTCCCTGGGGCCGTCGAGGCAGGGGAGGATCTGCTTGATGATCCGGGTGGGCAGGCCCGCCTCCAGCAGGCCGCGGATCTGCATCACCCGGTCGACCTGGCTCTCGTGGTAGTCGCGGTAGCCGTTCGCGGACCGGGCGGGATGGATCAGGCCCTGCTCCTCGTAGTAGCGCAGCAGCCTCGGGGGTGTGCCGGTGCGCTCGGACAACTCGCCGATCCGCATCTGATCGCTCCTTCGGCCTCGGCGGGCTACGCGCCCGGCCGCCCGGCGGCGGCGTCCTCGCCCGCGAGCGGGATGCCGCGCAGGGTGAGCAGGACGAGGATGACACAGCTGACGGTCAGGGCGATGTCGGCCACGTTGCCGACGAACAGGCCGCCGTAGTCGATGAAGTCGACGACATGGCCGCGCGCGAGGCCGGGCGGGCGGAACAGGCGGTCGAGCAGGTGGGAGAAGGCGCCGCCGAGCAGCGCGCCCAGCACGACGGTCCACGCCCGGGAGCCCAGCCGCCGCCCGGTGTAGAGGATGCCGGCCACGGCGCCGGCTGCCGTCAGGGTGAACACCCACGTGGCCCCGGCGCCGATCGAGAATGCGGCTCCGGGGTTGAACAGCAGCCGCAGCTGGATCAGCTCCGGGATCACCGTGACGCGCTCGCCGCCAGAGAGCGCCGCGACCGCCCAGAGCTTGGTGAGCTGGTCGGCGACGAGGACCAGCCCGGCGAGCGCCAGCATCCACCCGTAGAGCCGCCTGCCCGTGGTCTCGGGCTGTCGTCCGCTCGGCACCGTCGACTCCGCCTTCCTTCGGCCTGCGCCCAATCTAGTGGAACGGGAGAAGCCGCTCACCGGTCACCGGCGTCCGCCGCGTCAGAGGGCCGACCGCCCCGAACTGTGCTGTTTGCCAACATTTGCGTTGTTTGTCAGGTTGCATTACCTTAATCCCAAATCTGCCTAGTCCGTGCGCTGCCTGACCCCCGGGGAGCGCACGGCCGCCGAGTCCGTTCGCGGAGCCGGGGACCCAATCCCTTCGGGGTGAATCGGCACGTCACACGCCGTAGGGCACTTCCACGCCCGAACCCGTCAGCTAACCCGGTAGGCGGCATGGAAGCGAGGAGCGATTCCCTCATGCAGCTCACCCACCGGCTGAGCGGCGCGCTGCTCGGCCTCGTGGTCGCCGCCGGCGCCACCACGGCCACCACGGCCACCGCGCCCGCCGCCCACGCGGCCCCGCCGGTCGCGCACGTCGCACCCGTCCAGGCGGCTCCCGCGCACGCCGCCGACATGCCCGCCGTCCTCGCCCCGGCCGCCCACGTGATCGACGCCACCACCGGCCGGGTGCACTTCAGCAAGGAGGCCGACCTGCGCAGGCCGGTGGCCAGCCTCACCAAGATGATGACCGCGTACGTCGTCCTCCAGCGCGCCGAGCCCACCGACAAGGTCGAGGTCACCGCCGACGACGTCCGCTACGCCTCGGCGGGCGGCGCCGCCGTCGCCCACCTGCGCGCGGGCGACACGCTGACCGTCGAGAACCTGCTGTACGCGCTCATGCTGCCCTCGGGCGCCGACGCCGCGCACGCGCTCGCCCGCGCGTACGGGCCCGGCGTCGAGGAGTTCGTGGCCGAGATGAACGCCACCGCCCGGCGCCTCGGCATGGACGACACCGTGTACGTCAACGCCGACGGCATGCCCTACGGCGGCGGCGGTCACTCCACCGCCCGCGACCAGGTCCGCCTGGCCCAGGCGGTGCTGGAGAACCCGACGCTGGAGAAGGTCACCTCGGCCCGGTACCACATGGTCCCCGCCACGTCCGAGCACGGCTCGTACTCCTGGCGGAACACCAACCGCCTGCTCGGCACCCCCGGCGCGCTCGGCGTCAAGACCGGCTTCACCCGCGCGGCCGGCTACACGCTCGCCTTCGCCGCCGACCGGGGCGAGAGCCGGCTGGTCGGCGTCCTGCTCGGCGAGAGCGACTCCAGCCGCCGCTTCCAGACCGCCGGGGCCCTGCTCGACTGGGCCGCCGCCGCCGTCCAGCAGTAGCCGGGGTGGTCGCCCGGCCGGGGCCGGCACCCTCTACAGTCCTGTTGGACCTTGATGGCGCGTGAGGACGGGACCCCCCATGGATTTGGCGTTGTGGATCGTCGCGGGCCTGCTCGCGGCCGTGTTCGGCGTGGCCGGGCTGATGAAGCTGACGCAGCGCAAGGAGACGCTCGCGGCCTCCGGCCTGGCCTGGACGGAGGACTTCTCCGCCGCGACGGTCAAGGCCATCGGCGGCCTGGAGGTGCTGGCCGCGTTCGGGCTGATCCTGCCGGCGACGTTCGGCATCGCCCCGGTCCTCGTCCCGCTGGCGGCCGCCGGCCTGGTCCTCGTCATGATCGGCGCGGCGGTCACGCACGCCCGCCGCGACGAGTATCCGGCGATCGCCGTCAACGCGGTGCTGCTCCTGCTGGCCGCCTTCGTGGCCTGGGGCCGGTTCGGCCCCCACGCCTTCTGAACCCGAATCCGATCGCGGAACCGTACGTTCCGCGATGGCTCCTAACGTGGTCACCAGACGACGAGAGGAGCGGCCCATGCCGCCGGAGAACCCCACGGCCGGTCACCCGCGCGGTGAAGCGCCGGCGCTGCACTTCGCGGACGCCGCGGCATGGGAGGCGTGGCTGGCCGTCCACCACGCGGACGAGGGCGGCGTCTGGCTGACGATCGCCAAGAAGGGGTCGCCGGTCGAGACGGTGACCATCCGGGAGGCCCTGGACGTGGCGCTCTGCCACGGCTGGATCGACAGCCACCGCAAGGCCCGCGACGAGCACGTCTACCTGCAGCGCTACTCGCGCCGCCGCAGGGGGAGCCCCTGGTCGAGGGTGAACGTGGAACGGGTGGAGGCGCTGACCGCCGCCGGCCGGATGCGCCCGCCAGGGCTGGCGGAGGTCGCCGCGGCCCGCGCCGACGGCCGCTGGGACGCCGCCTACGCCGCGCAGCGCGGGGTCGAGGTCCCGCCTGACCTGGCCCGGGCGCTGGCCGCCGACCCGCCGGCCGCCGCCCGGTTCGCCTCACTCGGCAAGACGGCCCGCTACCACCTCATCCTGCCGCTGCTCAAGGCCAGGACCCCGGCCGGGCGCGAGGCCGGGCTGCGCCGGGCGATCGACGGCCTGCTTCAGGACGCCGTCGAGACCCGCTCCACCAGATCGGGCTGGAAGACCACGTGACGATGCTCGTGACCGTCCGGGCTGTTGACCTCCTCCAGCAGCATGAGCGCCGCGGTACGGCCGAGCTGCCGGCGCGGCTGCCGGATCGACGACAGCGGCACGGCCGCCGCCGCCGCGAAGTCGATGTCGTCGTACCCGAGGATCGCCACGTCGGCGGGAACCCGCAGGCCGCGCTGGGTCAGCTCCTGCAGCACGCCCATCGCCACCAGGTCGTTGGCGCAGAACACGGCCGTGGGCCGCGCCCCGGCGGGCAGGCTTGCGAGCTCCTCGCCGGCCGCGCGCCCGGTGGCGACGGTGAGGTCCGGCAGCGGGATCACGGTCAGCTCGGCCTCCCCGCCGAGCGCCGCGGCGAGGCCGTCGTGGCGGTCCTCCACCTGGCGGACCGCGAACGGCCCGCCGGCGAAGGCGACCCGCCGGTGCCCCCGCTCCAGCAGGTGGCGGCCGGCCAGCCGGCCGCCCAGCACGTCGTCCACCGAGACTGCGCAGCCGGAGGAGTGGCGGGAGGAGCTGTCGAACGTCACCACCGGGATGCCCCGCGCCACCAGCCCGCCCAGCCGCTCCCGCCGGCCCGGGGCGTTCACCGGCGTGATCAGCACGCCCAGCGGGCGCTCCTCCTCGAACATCCGCAGCAGCCTGGCCTCCCTGGCGGCGTCCTTGCTGCTGTTGACCACCATCACGTTGACGTCCACGTCCTGCGCGACGGTCTCGACCCCGCCCAGCACGTCGATGAAGAACGGGTTGGTCAGGTCGAGCGCGACCACCGCGATCGTCCTGCTGCGCCCCGCCCGCAGCTGCCGGGCCGGGCCGTTGCGCACGTAGCCGAGCTGCGCCACGGCCGCCTCCACCCGCAGGCGCGTCTCGCGGGCCACCATCTCGGGACGGTTGAGCACGTTGCTCACGGTGCCGACGGAGACCCCGGCCAGTCGGGCGACATCTTTGATGCTCGGCATCGTTCCTCGGTCGTGAAGAGCAGTGGCGATCAAACCGTACCAATGCTTCCAGCGCCGCTCACCACCGGGAAAAGCCTCCTCAGCGCGGATCGCGCCGCAGCGGATGCTCCGGCGGCACCTCCACCAGCACGATCCGATGGCCGTCGGGGTCGGCGATCCACAGCTCGACCAGCCCCCACGGCTCCCGCCTCGCCTCGCGCAGCACGGTGACGCCCGCCCGCCGCAGCCGCTCCTCCTCCCGCCGCACGTCGCGGACCTGCAGCCACAGCTCCAGGCGGGCGCCGGCCGGGCCGCCCGCCTGGCCGGACAGCTCCAGGAACCCCTGGCCCAGGAAGAACACCACGCCGGGATGGTCCGGCGGCCCGAACTCGCGGTAGACCGCCAGGCCGAGCGTCCCGCCGTAGAAGCGGCGGCTGCGCTCCAGGTCGGCCGGGCGCACCAGCACGCGGCTGCTCAGCACCTCCATGCCGGGACCCGTTCCCCGGCGGCGCCCCTTCAGGCCCCGCCGGGCCGCGATCAGGAGGACCGGCGGGCGTACACCTCGATCTCGATCTTCATGCGCGGGTCGGCGAGCCCGCACACCATCATCGTCGCGGCCGGGCGGACCTCGCCGAACCGGCCGCGCAGCACCGGCCAGCAGGGCTCGAAGTCCGCGCGGTCCGGCAGCATGTACCGCACCCGGACCACGTCGCCGAAGCCGCACCCGGCCTCGGCCAGCGCGGCCTCGATGTTGGCCAGGCACTGCTCGGCCTGCTTCACCACGTCGTCGGAGATGGTCATGGTGGCGTAGTCGTAACCGGTCGTCCCGGACACGTGCACCCAGTCGCCGTCCACCACGGCGCGGGCGTAGCCGATCTGCTCCTCGAAGGTCGAACCGCTGAGAATGGCACGTCGCTCTGTCATGCGCCGCACGATAGGTGATCGCGGGCGCCGCGTCGAAGGCGTTTCACGGGCCGGGACCGGCCGCGCCCGCCAGCTCACGCCACCTTGGCGGACGGGGCCCGCCACGTGTTGCACGCGCCCGGCTTGCCCGACTTGTAGCCCTGTTTGGCCCAGTAGACCCGGTTGGCGGTCCTGCCGTCGTTCTTGTTGAACCTCTCGTACGCCTTGGGGCGGCTGACCTTGAGGAACGCCGGCCAGTCCTTGACGGTGCGGCCCAAGCTCTTGACGGACACCGCCTGCACGCATTCCGACTGGAGCGCGTAGCGGCGGTTCTGCTCCTTCATCGCCTTCTCCGAGCCGTCGCTCTGCAGAGCCCACCAGGCCTGGCCGATGCCGGTCTGGCCGAGTACCACGCCGCTCCACGTCCGGGTGATCGAGGAGAGGACCTTGTCGTCCTTCTTGGCCTTGATCCAGTCGTCGGCCAGCCGCACCTTGATGACGGTGCCGCAGATCTCGGAGAACGACTCGCGCAGGTCCATGCCGCTGGAACAGGCCCGGAGGTCGTCCTTCTCCTTGAACTCGACCTCGACCGGCCGGAAGTCCGCGATGGCCGGCTTCCACGCCTTGTTGAGACAGCCGACCAGCTTGGTGATGTACTTCCTGGTCGAGGCTGCGGTCGTGCCCTTGGCCGCCCCGCAGGAGACCTTGGGGAGCTTCGCCGCCTTGTAGAGCGCGTTGTGGGTCAGCTCGGGGGCTCCCTTGACCGGGTCGGCGTGGGCCGCGCCGGACACGAGCACCAGACCGGCGGCCACGGCCGCCGATAAACGAATGATCATGGGACGGCATCGTAGGCCCTCGGCGGGTCGCACACGACCCCGCCACCGGATCCGCGGGAAGGACCTCGGTCCGCGCCGGCCGTGGCCGCCCTGACGCTGCTCCGGCACCTGCGCCCGATCGGGCGGTAAGGAAACGGTAAGGGCCGGACGCCAGCCTTGGTGTCAGCGGGAGGACGGCACCGCCCTCCCGAGCCGATCAAGGAGCGGATCATGCGCAAGCTCATCGAGTCGACGTTCGTCTCGCTGGACGGGATCATCGACGACACCCGGCCCGTCAGCACCGCGTCGCGGGCCGAGCCTCAGCACTGGGGGCAGCCGTACTGGGACGAGGACCACGCCGGCTACGCCGGGCGACTGGCGGCCTCCGCCGACGCCATGCTGCTGGGCCGGGTCACGTACGAGAGCTTCGCCGAGGCGTGGTCGGGCCGCGAGGGCCCCGATGCCGAGGCGATGAACGCGATGCCGAAGTACGTCGCCTCGCGGACGCTGACCGAGACCACGTGGAACGCCACCCTCATCCAGGGCGACGTGGCCGAGGAGGTCGCCAAGCTGAAGGAGCAGCCGGGAGGGAACATCGTGAAATGGGGCACCGGCGAGCTGGACCGCACGCTCGTGGAGCACGGCCTGGTCGACGAGTTCCACTTCTGGTACTTCCCGGTCATCGTCGGAGCCGGCAAGCACCTGTTCGAGGGCGCGGGGTTCGACACCACCCACCTGAAGCTCGCGGACGTGAACCGGTTCGGCTCCGGGATCGTCGTCCACGTCTACGTCCCCAAGTAGGCGTCCAGCAGGCGGCGCGCCTCGTCCGGGGAGAGCGCGTCACCGGCGGCGACCAGGGCGGCGAAGTCCGGCTCGGCGGCCTCGACCACGCCCGTGATGCGCGCCAGCTCGTCGCGGTCGGCGCCGGACAGCGGCTGCGCGGCCGCACGCCAGGCGGCCGTGGCCGCGCCGAGCAGGCGCGCCGCCGCACCGGTCAGCCCTCTGGCCGCCGCCGTGTCCGCCAGGCCCGCCAGCGCCCAGCCCAGCCCGTACGCCGAGCCCAGGGCGCGGTAGGCGTCGAAGGCCTGCCGGTGCCAGGAGAACGCCGCGTCCAGGTCGCCCCGACGGCAGGCCAGCAGTCCGAGCTCAAGCAGCACCATCGACAGGTACGGCGGGTCGCCGTCGCCGGCCTGCTGCTGCCGCCGGGCTTCGGCCAGCAGCTCGCGCAGATGCTCCTCGGCCAGGTCGAGCCGGCCCGCCCGGCGGGCGGCGAACGCCAGGCCGATGGCGGCGAACGTCTGCCCCGAGCGCTGTCCCAGCTCCGCGGCCAGTCGCCTGGCCTGTTCGGCGTGGCGGAGCGCGCGCAGCGGGTCCCCGTCCTGGCAGTGGACCCAGGCCAGCCAGGCCATCCGCCCGGCCACGTCGGACCAGAGCCCGAGCTCCTCGGCCAGCCGCAGGTCCTCCTCGGCCAGCCGGGCCGCCTCGGCCCGGTCGCCGGTCAGGTCCGCCAGGCCGATCAGCCAGTCACGGGCCTGGAGCACCCCCCAGTCGTCGCCGAGCTCGCCGAACAGGGCGGCGCCGCGGCGGGCGTCGCGTTCCAGCGCGTCCAGGTCGCCGTGCAGGTGAGCGAGCATCGCGCGGGTGCTCAGCACCGCGGCCTCGCCCCACCGGTCGCCGTCCGCCAGGAACGCCTCCAGCGCCTGGTCCAGCAGGTCGACGGTGGCCTTCTCGTCTCCGAAGTCGATGGTGGACGCGGCCAGGAACCACGCGGCGTGCGCCCGGCCGGGCCGGTCGGTCTCCGGGAACCCGCCCAAGGCCGGTGCCACCCGCTCCGGCCCGGCCCGGCCCAGGTGGATCTCCACGCCGGTGTGCCAGGTCTCGGCCCTGGCCCGCAGAGCGGCGGGGGCGTCGCCCGGCACGGCCAGCGCCGTCGCCAGCGCCCGCCACGCCTCGCCGAACCGGCCGCGCAGGAACCAGTACCAGGCCAGCGCCGAGGTCAGCCGCAGCGCCGCCACGGGGTCGCCCTCCCGCCGGAACGTCTCCAGGGCCGCCCGCAGGTTCGCCGTCTCGGCGTCCAGCCGGCCCAGCCACTCCCGCTGGCCGGGCCCGCGCAGCCGGGGCGCCGCCTCCTCGGCCAGCGCCAGATAGTGGTCGGCGTGCCGGCGCCGCAGCGCCGCCTCCTCGCCGGTACGGCCCAGCTCGTCCAGGCAGTAGGCGGCGACCGACTCCAGCAGCCGGAACCGCGGCCCTTCGCCGCGCGCCACCAGCGAGCGGTCCACCAGCCCGGTCACCAGGTCCAGCACCTCGCCGCCGCTGATCGCGCCGCCCCGGCACACCGCCTCCGCCGAGGCCAGCGTGCAGCCGCCCGCGTGCACGGCCAGGCGGCGCAGCACGGTCTGCTCGGCCTCGGTCAGCAGCCGCCAGCTCCAGTCGATCACCGCCGCCAGCGTGCGCTGCCGGGCCGGCGCGTCGCGCGGCCCGGCCCCGAGCAGCCCGAACCGGTCGCCGGGCACGCGCAGCCGTGCCGCCAGCTCCGGCACGCCGAGCGCCGGGGCGCGGGTGGCGGCCAGCTCCAGGGCCAGCGGGATGCCGTCCAGCCGCCGGCACACCTCGGCGACCCCGGCGACGGTGCCCGGGTCCGGGGGCAGCCCGGCCCGCGCCAGGAAGAGGCGCACCGCCGGGGAGTCGGCGAGCCGGGCCGGGTCGTCGGTGGCGGGCACGTCCAGCGGCGGCAGCTCCCGGCGGATCTCGCCGCGCAGCCGCAGCGGCTCGCGGCTGGTGGCCAGCACCCGCAGCTCCGGCACGGCCGGGAGCAGCGCGCCCACCAGCTCGGCCACGGGGGCGACGACGTGCTCGCAGTTGTCGAGGACCAGCAGCAGGCGCCGGTCGCGCAGGGCCGCGGCCAGCCGCTCGCGCGCGAGCCCGGGGTCGCCCGGCGCGTCGGGGATGGACAGCACCGACAGGACCAGCTCGGCCGGGTCGCCGAGCCCGTCCCACGCGGTCAGGTCGACCAGCCACGCGCCTTCCGCGTACGTCCCGGCGAGGGAGCGCGCGACCGCGAGGGCCACGCTGGTCTTGCCCACGCCGCCGGGGCCGGTGAGCGTGACCAGCCGACCGGCCGCCAGCGCCTCGCGGATCTCGCGTACGGCGAGGTCGCGGCCGATCAGCTCGGTCACCGGCGCAGGGAAGTTGGTGGCCGGTCTGATCGGCCGCGGCGCCGGCGCGGGCGCGTCCTCCGCCGGGTCGCCGGACAGGATGGCCCGCTGCAACGCCACCAGCTCCTGGCCCGGTTCCAGGCCCAGCTCGTCGGCGAGCGCGCGCCGCAGCTCCTGGAAGCTGTCGAGCGCCTCGCCCGCCCGACCGGCCCGGTACAGGGCGCGCAGGTGCGCCGCGCGCAGCCGCTCCCGGTACGGATGCGCGGCGACCTGCTCGCCCAGCTCGGCCACCAGGTCGCCGTGCTCGCCCAGCTCCAGCCTGGCCTCGGCGCGCGACTCCAGCGCGGCCAGCCGCTGCTCCTCCCACCGGGCCACGGCGACCAGGGCGAACTCATCGTCGGCGAAGTCCGCCAGGGCCGGCCCTCGCCACAGTTCCAGCGCCTCGGTCAGCAGGCCCGCCCGGGTCCTCGGGTCGCGGGCCGCCCGGGCCCGCCCCGTCAGCGCCGCGAACCGGGCCGCGTCCACGGCGTCGGGCGCGGGCCGCAGCGCGTACCCGGGAGGCTGGGACACCACCAGGTGGCGGGCTTCCGGCTCGGCCGCGGCCAGCGCCCGGCGCAGCTGCGAGACCCGCACGTGCAGGGCGGCCGTGGGGTCGGCCGGCGTCCTCGCGCCCCACAGGTCCTCGACCAGCCGGTCGGCCGACACCGGACGTCCTTCGTGGACGAGCAGGTCGGCCAGCAGCGCCCGCACCATGCGCCCCCGGATCGAGACCGGGTCGCCGTGGTCGGTCCACACGGCCAGCGGTCCCAGCACCCCGAATCGCATGATGTCCTCCGTCCAGAGCCGCCCCGCCGGGCAACGTATCAGCCGGAGGCCGCCGCCGACGGGGTCGCGCGTCGGTCAGCCGGTGAGGATGCTGATGCCGAGCATGCGGGCCCCGGTCTCGGTGCGCGGGCGGTGCGTGCTGCCGGGCGCGAACACCACGTAGCTGCCCGGCCCGAGCCGCCGTCCCCGGTCGATGAACTCTCCTGAGATCACGAAATAGCGTTCCTCTCCCTCGTGCACGTCCACCTCCGGCCACTCGGTTCCCGGAGCGAAGTCATACATCCACCCGCGCGCCCACCGCGTGGCCGGCAGGCGGCGACGGACGATCCCGGGCACCACCTCGACCGGCTCGACCTCGT
This sequence comes from Nonomuraea sp. CA-218870, assembly GCF_050936535.1. Taxonomy (NCBI): domain Bacteria; kingdom Bacillati; phylum Actinomycetota; class Actinomycetes; order Streptosporangiales; family Streptosporangiaceae; genus Nonomuraea; species Nonomuraea sp. CA-218870. The sequence goes on from NZ_JBNJMN010000001.1 coordinate 4,232,251, forward strand.
CCACGTGCAGGATCTCGACATCATCGGACTCTCGCGTCATGGGCCCCATCGTGACCGGGCGCCCCCTCCCCGGCCCAGTGTCAGGAATGACGCTTTCAGGTACTTTCCTGCCATGACAGTTCATCGGGTGGTCGCGCTGGTGCTGCCGCCGCAGTCCACGTTCGAGCTGGCCTGCGCCGCCGAGGTCTTCGGCCTGCGGCGGCCGGGACTGCCCGCCCGTTACGCCTTCGAGGTGTGCGCGGAGCGTCCGGGCGCGGTGCCGACGCTGGCGGGCTACGACATGGTCGTCCGCCGGGGGCTGGAGGCGCTGGAGAGCGCGGACACGGTCGTCGTCCCCGGCTGGCAGCGTCCAGAGGGGCCCGCCTCGCCCGCCGTGATCGACGCGGTCCTGCGGGCGCACCGGCGCGGCGCCAGGATCGTCGCCATCTGCTCCGGCTCCTTCCTCCTGGCCGAGGCCGGACTGCTGCGCCACCGCAGGGCGACCACCCACTGGCGGATGGCGGCCGAGCTGGCCGCCCGTTTCCCCGACGTGCGGGTCGAGCCCGACACGCTCTACATCGACCTGGGCGACGTCGCCACCAGCGCGGGCACCGCCGCGGGCATCGACCTGTGCCTGCACCTGACGCGCGCCGACCACGGCGCCGCGCACGCGGCGCGGGTCGCCCGGCACATGGTCATGCCGCCGCACCGGGAGGGCGGCCAGCTCCAGTACGCGGCCCCGGTCGCCGGCGACCGCCCGGCGCCGTCACTGGCCCAGGTGCTCGACTGGGCGCTCGAACGGCTGCACCAGCCCCTCGGCGTCGAGGACCTCGCCGCGCGGGCCGGAGTCTCCCCGCGCACGCTCGCCCGCCGCTTCGCCGGCCAGCTCGGCGTCACCCCCGGCCGATGGCTGCTCCAGCAGCGCGTCGCCGCCGCCCGCACGCTCCTGGAGGAGACGGACCTGCCGGTGGAGGCGATCGCGGCCAGGGTCGGCCTGTCCTCGGCCGCCAACCTCCGCAGGAGGTTCCACACCCTGGTGCGCACGACGCCGGCCGCCTACCGCCGCTCCTTCGGCGGCCCGTCCGGCTGACGTCAGGCGGTGGCCCGGACGGCCCGCCCGCCCTCGGCCAAGGTGTCCTGAAAACCGCTGGACGGCGTCGTTATGGTGGCTCGCATGAAGATCGTGGACACTGACCGATTCATCGCCGAAGGATTCGCCAAGCTGGAGGAGGTCGTGCCCCGCGAGGTGGGTGACGCCGCCAGGGCGCTGGTGTGGCGGCAGATCGGCCTGTCGCCCGACGATCCTGACGGCTGGCGTCAGCCCGTGGTGTGGGCCGCCGACCTGACCGGTGAGGGCCCGTTCGGCGAGATGATGCGCAGCCCCAGGCTGCGGCAGGCGCTGGACGAGGTCGCCGGGGCCGGCGGGTGGGTGCCGCGCGCCGCGCTCGGCAACATGCCGATCCGCTTCCCCGGCAAGGCGGAGGCCGACGACCGGGGCTGGCACATCGACGCGTCCGTGGCGAGGCCCGACGGTTCGTGGGCGGTGTCGGGGCGGCCGGGGACGATGCTGCTGCTCGTGCTGCTGTCGGAGGTGGGCGAGGACGACGCGCCGACCCGGATCAGGGTCGGCTCGCACCGTGACGCCGCCCGCGCGCTGGGCGAGCGGACGCTCGACCCGTTCGAGGCCGGTCCGCTGCTGGCCGAGGCGTCCGCGGGCCGCCCGGTGGCGTACGCGACGGGCCTGCCCGGGGACATGTACCTGGTCCATCCGCTGACCGTGCACGCCGCCGACGAGCATCGGGGGACGCGGCCGCGGTTCATGTCCCAGGGCCCGGTGTTCCTCAAGGAGCCGGTGGCGCCGGGGGAGGGCAACGCGCTGGCCCGCGCCCTGCTGCCCTGACGGGCGCCTACCCGGCAGAGCCGTAGCGGCCCGGCGTGCAGCCGTACTCCTTCACGAAGGCCGTGATGAACGCCGAAGGGCTGGAGTAGCCGACGCGGCGGGCCACCTCCGCCACCGGCCGGGTCTCCAGCAGCACCCGCGAGGTGCGCAGCCGCAGTTGCGTGCGCACCCGCGAGTAGGGCATGCCGAACTCGCGCTCGAAGTCGCGTTGCAGCGTCTTGACGCTGACGTGCAGCCGCGCGGCCCACTCGTCGAGACGGACGCTGTCGCCGGGGTTGTGCGACAGCTCCCGCACCACCGTCCGCGCCAGCCCGCCGCCCGTGCCGTGCCGGTCGGCGGCCTCGGCGGGCTCGGCGGCCGCGGGGGAGAGCCCGGCCATGACGCGGGCGCGGGCCTCCAGGGCGGCCGCCTCGTCGTGGCCGGGGCGGCAGATGGCCTCGATCAGGCGGGCGGCCTCAGGATCGAGGCGGACCGGGCCGGCCCGCAGACCTCCGAGCCCGGCCGGCACCTCGCGCAGGCAGACCCGGTAGACCGTCTGCCGACCGGCGGCGCGCACCTCGTGGGTCACCGCGCGGTGCGCCCAGAACGCCTCGCGCGGGCCCACGACCCGCGCCCCCGCCGACAGCGTGCCGTCGGGCGACCAGTAGAGCTGGTGCAGGAAGTCCTCGCGGGTCTCGCCGAACTCCAGCAGGCCCCCCGACCGGTACTTGAGCACCAGGATGCCGGTGGGCCGGCCGAGCCCGTACCCGTACTCCTCGCACCGGAGCGGATCGGCGCCCAGCGGCTCCGCCAGAGACACGGATTGGCGTCTGGACGACATCGGCTGACCTCCCGTCGACATCACATGGACCCTTGGTAAGGGTAGCCTAACCATGCTTTGCCCGCTCATGGCCTGGCCTTTCACCCTGTCCACCGAGGAATGTCCCATGCGTTTTGCACTGCCCTGGCGTACCGCCGGCGTCGTGGCCCTCGCGCTCGCCCTGGCGACCGGCTGCGGTTCGGCCGAGTCCGGCGAGCAGCCCGCCGAGGCCGCCGCGACCCGGACCTTCGCCGCCGACAACGGCGAGGTCACCATCCCCGCCGACCCCAAGCGGGTCGTCGCGACCGGGTACGCGGTCCCCGTACTGATCGAGGCCGACGCCGCCCTGGTCGGCATCTCCACCTGGAAGCGCGGCCTGTCCATGATGGCGGAGGAGGACCTCGCCACGTACGAGGGCCTGGAGAAGGTCGCGGGCGAGTCCGCGGCCGAGACGAACTACGAGGCCATCGCCAAGGTCAAGCCCGACCTGATCATCATCGGCGTCCCCAAGCCCGCCCTGGCCGACCTCGACCTGGACCGCCTGAAGTCGATCGCCCCGGTGGCCGTGATCGGCCCCACCACGCCGTCGGCCTGGCGGGAGCTGGCCCAGCGCCAGACCGACGCCGCCGGCCGATCGGCGAACCACGGCGCCGCCAAGACCGCGTACGAGAAGAAGGCGGCCGAGCTCAAGGCCAAGTACCAGGACGCGCTGGCGGGCCTGAAGTTCGGCCACGTCGGCGCGTACGGCGACATCGCCGACGGAGTGTTCCAGCGCGAGTTCGCCGGGTCGTGGGGCACCAACATCGCCGTGGACGCCGGCCTCACCTACTACGGCGAGGTCAAGGAGAAGACCGGCGGCGCCGGCGACGTCTCGGAGTACCCCTCGATCGAGGAGCTGCCCAAGAGCCTCGGCGAGGCCGACGCCATCACCTACTCGGTCGAGGCCGACGGAACCCCGAACGAGGCCGTCAAGTACGTGCTCGACTCCGAGCTGTGGAAGGGCCTGCCCGCGGTCAAGGCGGGCAAGGTCTTCCCGATCCGCTACACCGAGGCCGCCACCTACGAGTCGGCCATGAAGACCCTGGACGCGATCGACCAGGTGCTCGCACCGCTGGCCGCGTCATGAGGATCGACCGCGACGACCCGCGCGGCCGGGTCGCCGAGCACCACAGGAACGGCTCCGGCATCACCCGCGTCGGCTACCCGATCGGGATCCGCACGGCCCCGGTCGCCGCCCGCGAGCTGATCACCCCGCGCATGCTGCGGCTCACGCTCAAGGGCCCGGAGCTGGAGGGCTTCCACACCTACCAGGCCGACGACCACGTGAAGATCGTCTTCCCGGATGCCGACGGCACCCGCCGCCTGCCGGTGCCGGACGAGGAGCAGTCGCTCGACTGGCCCAGGCCGTGGCCCACCACCCGCAAGTACACCGTCCGGCGCTACGACGCCGCCGCCCGCGAGCTCGACCTGGACATCGTGCTGCACGAGGGCGGTGTCGCGTCCGCCTGGGCGGCCTCCGTCGAGGTGGGCGACGAGGTCTCGGTCGCCGGGCCGCCCGGCGCGAAGGCGTTCCCGCACACGTACGGGCACTACGTCTTCGCGGTGGACGCCACCGCGCTGCCGGCGGCGGCGCGGTGGCTGGAGGAGTCGCCGGCCGGCGTCTCCGCGCACCTCGTGATCGAGACCGACGACCCGGCCGAGCACGCCTACCCGCTCGCCGAGCGTGCCGGGGCGGAGGTGACGTGGCTGGTCCGCGAGGCCGGGCGGTCCTCGCTCGCCGACACGGTGCGGGCGCTGACGCTGCCGGACGTCCCGTCCTTCCTGTTCGCCGCCGGCGAGGCGGGGGACGTCAAGCCGCTGCGCCGGTGGAGCGCGGGGCGGCTCGACGCGCTCGTCACCGGCTACTGGAAGCGCGGAGTCGCCGGGCTTGAGGACTGATCGGCGACGGGCGGCCGTCCTCCTGGCCGCCTTCGCGCTCCTGCTCGTGGTCGCGGCGGCGAGCGTGTCCGTCGGCGCGCAGGCCATCCCGCCCGCCGAGATCTGGCACGCCTTCACCGCCTACGCCGGCACCGACGAGCACGTGATCGTGCGCGGGATCAGGGTGCCGCGCACGGTGCTCGGCATCTGCGTCGGCGCGGCGCTGGGCACGGCGGGCACGCTGGTTCAGACGCTGACCCGCAACCCGCTGGCCGAGCCGGGCATCCTCGGGGTGACCGGCGGCGCCGGGTTCGCGATCATCGTGGGCGCCGCGCTGGGCCTGGCCGGCAGCCCGGCCGGCCAGCTCGCCCTGGCCTTCGCCGGCGCGGTGCTGGCCTCGGTCGCCGTCTACGCCGTCGGCTCGACCTCGCCGCTGCGGCTGGTCCTGACCGGCGTGGCGCTCAGCGCCGTCCTCGCGGGCATCTCGCTCGGCGTCCGGCTGATGCTGCCCGACGTGTTCGATCGGTACCGGTTCTGGTCCGTCGGGGCGCTGGCCGGGCACGAGCAGCAGCCGCTGACGCTCGCGCTGGTGACCATCGGCGTGGCGCTCGCCTGCTCCGTGGCGATCACCAGGCCGCTGAACGCGATGGTCCTCGGCGACGACGTGGCCAGGGCGCTCGGCGGGAACGTCACCCGGACCCGGCTCGGCGTGCTCGTGCTGGTCACCCTGCTCGCCGGCGCGGCCACGGCCGCCGCCGGGCCGATCGCCTTCCTGGGGCTGATGGTGCCGCACCTGGCCCGCCGCCTGGCCGGCGGGTCGATCCCGTGGCTGATGGCGTACACGATGGTGCTGGGGCCGATCCTGCTGCTGGTCTCCGACATCGTCGCCCGGGTCCTGCTCCCCACGGGGGAGGTGCCGGTGGCCGTGGTCACCGCGTTCGTGGGCGCGCCGGTGCTCATCTGGGTGGTACGGCGGCGCGGGGCGGTGCGGTCATGACCGGGCACGTCGTGCTGCGGGCCGGCGCGTACTCGATCAGGGTGGCGCGGCGGCCGGTGGTGGCGTCGCTGGCGCTCGTGGCCGCGGCGCTGGTCGTGGGCTTCGTGGCGCTGTGCTTCGGCGCCTCCTGGTCGCACCCCATGGAGGTGCTGGCGGCCCTGGCCGGCCAGGGCGACTCGGTCGTGGTGATCCGGGACTGGCGGCTGCCCCGGGTGGCCGCCGCGCTGATCTTCGGTGCCGCGCTCGGCCTGGCCGGGGCGATCTTCCAGAACCTCACCAGGAACGCGCTCGGCAGCCCCGACGTCATCGGGCTCGACGCCGGCTCCTACACCGGGGCGCTGTTCGCCATCACGGTGCTGAGCAGCACCCCGGCGCAGCTGGCCGTCAGCTCCGCTGCGGGCGGGCTGGCCGCGGCGGCGGCCGTCTACTTCCTGTCCCTGCGCTCCGGGCTCAGCGGCATGCGGCTGATCGTCATCGGCATCGCCGTGAACGCCATGCTGACCGCGGTCAACTCGTGGATCGTGCTGCGGGCCGAGCTGGAGGTCGCCATGGCCGCCACCGGGTGGAGCGCGGGCTCGCTGAACGGGGTCGACTGGGCGGAGCTGGCGCTGCCGTTCGGCGTCATCGGCGCGCTGGCGCTCCTGCTGGTGGCGCTGGCGCCCGGCATGCACCAGACGGGGCTGGGCGACGATCTCGCCGTCGCCTCGGGGGTGCGGCTGAACCCGCTGCGGCTGCTGCTCGTGCTGGCCGGCGTGGGCTGCACCGCCACCGTGACGGCGGTCGCCGGGCCGATCGTGTTCATCGCGCTCGCCGCGCCGCAGATCGGCCGGCTGCTCGCCGGGACGTCCGGGGTGGCGCTGCTGCCCGCGGCGCTGACGGGCGGGGTGCTGCTGCTGGCCGCCGACCTCGTCGCGCAGGTGCTGTTCGCCCCCGTCGCGCTGCCGGTCGGGGTGGTCACGACGGTGATCGGCGGAGGCTACCTCATCTGGCTGCTGGTCCGAAAGGCGGGACGGGCCTGAGCCCGGGTCCGGGTCCCGACATCCGATCGTGACCCGGACCCGGGAGTGTGGCCGGCCCTTCTGGCGGCCGCGATCCAGGCGGTACGGAAGCGCTCCCCGTGGGGGCTGCTGACCCCGGCCGTCTCCCTGGGTCTCTGGTGGGCCGCGATGAGCGCGGGTGCGGCTTTCCTGGGCTGGACCGGCTGACCCACCCGCCGGTGGTGATCGCCGGGGAAGAGGCGACCAAGAGGCTTGACACTCCGGGGGACGGACCTTAGCGTCTCATTGCAGACGCATTTCGTCTAAATTAATTCCGCAGCGTATCGCCACCACAGCAGCACCTTCGCGCACCGATTCGTCCTCCGGAAGACGTCCGCGGACGGGGCGCCGGCACCCCCGTCACGCATGCCGTTGGCACGGTCCACAGGCTCGTCGCGCGCCGCCGTCATCGACCGGACGGCCGCGCGTCCGAGCCGGCCCCTTCCCGCTTGATCCGGCTCCCCACCGATCCCCGGGAGCCGACCCCCCGCACCATGCCCGCACGCGGTCCCCGCCCGGGTGCGGTCAGCGACGTCATCGCAAGGAGCCTCCATGGTCAGCGAGCGTGTTCCACCGCAGAGCGAGCCCACCACCACGGACACCGCGACAGTGCCGGATCGGCCGAGGAAGAGCCGGCCGATCATGGCATGGGCCATCACCCTGATGCTGCTCGGCTCCACCCTGATCAGCTATCTCGACCGGGCCATCCTGGGACTGGTCGCCCAGCCCGCGATGGCGGACCTCGGCCTGTCGGCCGCCGAGTTCGGCGCGATCAGCAGCGCGGCGAGCCTGCTCAGCCCGATCGCGGCCCTGCTGTTCGCCTTCGTGGCCGACCGGCTGCCGCTGAAGAACACCCTGTTCACCCTCGTCCTGATCTGGTCGCTGCTCCAGCTGCCCATCTTCTTCGCCGCCTCGGCGGGGCTGCTGCTGGCGACCCGGCTCGTCCTGGGCGCGGCCGACGCGCCGGCGAACTCGCTGATGCACTCCATCGCCTACTCCTGGTGGCCCAACGAGCGGCGCGGACTGCCGGCGGCGATCCTGACCACCGGGGCGTCCTTCGGCAAACTGATCTTCGCCCCGGTCATCGTCGTCATCATCGCCGCGTTCAGCTGGGAAGCCGGCTTCCTCACCGTCGCGATCATGGGCTTCGTCTGGTGCGTCGTCTGGGCGTTCATCGGCAGGACCGGCCCGTACGCGGCCGACGCCGCTCCGGCGGAGGCGCAGGCCGCCGCGGCGGGCCCGGCCGACCCCGCGGCGGGCAGGCGCGCGCCGCTGCTGTCCATCCTGCTGACCGGCACCTTCCTCGGCTACCTCGCCGTCTTCACCGCGGCCGGCATCCTCGTGGTCATCGTGCTCACCTGGCTGCCGTCGTACTTCCAGGAGGGGCTGGGCTTCTCCGCCGTCATGGCCGGATCGCTGTTCGGGGTGCCGAGCATCATGTCGGTGATCTTCCTGTTCCTCTACGGGCCGCTCGGCGACAAGGCGCTCACCAGGGGCGTGCCCGCCCGCGTGGTCCGCGTGCTGATCGGCGGCGGGCTGGTGGCGGCCGGCGGGCTCTCCCTGCTGGCCCTGCCGCTCGTCTCCGGGGTCGCCGGACCCATGGCGCTGCTCATGCTCGGCTACGGCCTGGTCACGAGCATCTACGCGGTCGCCAACCCGACGCTCGCGCAGATCGTCCCGGCGGCGCAGCGCACCAGCGTCCTGACCATCGGCCTGGCCCTGAGCGGCCTGCTGTCCGTGGTCGGGCCGTGGCTGGCGGGCGTGGTCCTCGACTCCGCCAAGGCGGCGGGGGCCGGGGCCGACGGCTACGTCGACGTGTTCATGATGGCCGGCGGCGTCGCCATCGCCGGTGGCGCGCTCTTCGCCCTCCTGGCCAACCCCGAGCGGGACGCCCTGAAGGTGGAGGCCGCCCGCGCCGCCCGCGCCGCCCGACAGTCCGCCCCTTAGTCCGCCCGGTAGAGCGACCGGAAGCCCGGCACGCCCCCGGCCGCCGGGCTTCCGATCGCCGAGCTGCTGCGGCGATGATCACCCGATCTGGCACACTGAGCCCGTGACCGCACGAGGCCGTCCACCGGACCCCGACCTCGAGACCCGCGTCCACGCCGCGGCCCTGGAGCTGTACGGGGAGGTCGGCTGGGCCGGGTTCAGCTTCGACGCGCTGGCCCGCCGGGCCCATGTGGGCAAGGCCACGCTCTACGGCAAGTGGGGGAGCAAGGAGAAGCTGATCGTGGCCGCGCTGGCCACCGGGCTGCCGCGGCATCCGGAGGAGAGGGCCGCGGGCACACTGCGGGCGGACCTGCTCCGGATGGCGGGCGAGATCCTGGACAGCTACCTGGAGCCCCGGGGGCTGGTCTACCTGCGCGCCCAGATCGAGGCCCGGGTCTATCCCGAGCTGTTCGGGCAGGCGCTGGAGTCGTTCCAGCGCGAGCGCATCAGGATCGGCCGCGCCATCGTGGTCGGCGCCATCGACCGCGGCGAGCTGCCGGCGGGCACGTCTCCCGCGCTGGTCCTGGACGCGGTCGCCGGCATCCTGACCAACCGGTTCCTGTCCACGCCGATCAGCCAGATGCCCGCCCTGGCCGCGCGCCGGAACGTCCTGGTCGAGGAGATCGTGGACTTCGTGCTCTCCGCCGTCCACTACCGGGATCCCGGATCTTGACACGGTCCGGCGCCCGCCCTAGCGTAAAATGGACGATTTTCGTCCAAAATTAGGGGTCTCATGACGGCTTACTCGCTGGATCATGTCGCTCTCGCCGTGCGGGACTGGGCCCAGGCCGGCCCCGTTCTCGCCGGACGGTTCGGCGGCCGCTGGCGCAGCGGCTACGAGCAGGGTGGCGCCTTCCATCCGGCGCAGATCGAGTACGCCAACGACATGCGCGTCGAACTGCTCGCCCCCGGCTCCGACCCGTCCTCGTTCGTCCGCCGCTTCCTCGACGGCGCCGGCGTGCGGGCCCGCCCGCACCACATCACCTTCAAGGTGCGCGACATCGGGGACACCCTCGCCGTGGCCCGCGCGGCCGGGTTCGAGCCGATCCTGGTCAACCTGGAGTACGAACAGTGGCAGGAGGCGTTCCTGCACCCGCGGGACACCGGCCTGGGCTTCCTCGTGCAGATGGTCCAGGCGGCGGAGATGCCGGAGACGCTCGCCGCCGACTACCCCGGCCTGCACCGTACGCCCCCGTGGCCGGAACCGTCGGCCGCACCCGCCGCCCTGCCCGCGGTCGCCGGGCGGATCTCGCGGTGGGACCTCGCGCGGCGGGTGCTCCACGACATCCTCGGCGGCGCCGAGACCGCGCTGGAGCGCGAGGTCTCCCGCTTCACCTGGCCGGCCGGGGCCGACCTCGTGCTCGCCACCGGGGAGGAGTCCGGCCTGCGCGCCCTGGCCTTCCGCGGCGACGGGACGGCCGCCTGGGAGCTCGCCGACGTCCTGCGGGCGGCCGGGGACGAACCCGTCGTGCCGGAACTCGGCATCAGGGTGACCGATCTGGCCTCGCAACGGGTCGCCTCCTGACGACGGGACCCGCCGCTCGGCCGTGCCTCCGGCCTGCCGGGCGACGCTCAGCCGGGCGGCGACCACGGGCCCGCGGCGAGCCGCCCGACGGTCCAGGCGAGGCCGTCCCTGGCGGTCTCGGTGTCCGGCGTGCGCTCGTGCGGCCCGCACAGCAGCATGGCGAAGTCCGCCACGTCGGCCAGCGCCCACCGCAGCCGGTACAGCGCGAGCGCCGCCGCGTCCACCCGCCTGCCCGTGACGCGCGTGTAGGCGTCCAGCCCGGCCGGATCGCGGGAGACCACGGAGAGGTCGCGCTCGGGCACCGCCAGCCCCACCGTGTCCCAGTCGACCAGCAGCAGTGAGCCGTCGGCGCGCCGGATCAGGTTGCCCGGATGCGGCTCGCCGTGCGTCACCACCAGCCCGTCACCGCGCTCGCGCACCCGCGCGGCCAGCCGGTCGAACTCCGCCAGGCGCTCCAGCACCGCCCCGGCATGCGCCTCGACCAGCGCCCGCGCCTCGGCCGAGAACGGCCCGCCGCCACCGGGGCTCGTGAGGGTCGCCTCAGCGTCGCCACCAGGTCGGCCGCGCCGAACCCGTCAGGGAAATCACGCACCGGCTGACGGTAGAGCGCCGGGCGGTGCGGCCGCCAATGGTTTGTCTCCTCTGTGACACGTGTGCCTTTTGTGGATATCGGGCAATATGATGCGTCGCAAGGACGATCACGATCGACGATGTGGGGTGATCTGCTGGTGCCGGGCCTTCTCCACTTCCAGACGCTGGACGACTGCGCGTCGGCCGCCCGCAAGGCCGCCAGGCGGTTCACCGAGCTGGGCGCCGGCTATCCGGTCAAGAACACCGACGCCTCGATCTTCGGCAAGCTGGACGACTCCACCGGCCTGGCCGGCCTCGTCGGCCAGGTGGAGGACCTGGCCGACACCGAGCTCGGACACGCCGGCAAGAAGCTCGAAGGTGTCGAGCGCGCCCTGGACAAGGTGGAGCAGAACGTCCGCACGGCCAACAAGGCCAGCGGGGGGACCTGATGGACCTGGCCACGCGGGTCTCCCAATTACCGGGTCGCGGCGGGGAGCTCGCCGCGATCCTGCGCAGCGTCAGCGGCGACCCCGCGTCCATCCGCGGCATCGCCGACCGGTGGGAGAAGACGGCCGGAACGGTGAGTGAGCTGACCGGGCGCGTCAAGACGGCCGTCCAGGACGTGGACACCGCCTGGCAGGGCGCGTCGGCCGACGCCTTCGACGGCTACATGGGCGGCTACCGGAAGGCGGGCGCCGCGCTCCACGACGTGCTGGCGAAGAGCGCGGCCTCCCTCGGCACGGCGGCGGAGGCGCTGGAGACGGCCGAGTCGACCATCGCCTCGATCTGCAGCCGCCTGATCGACTACGCCGGCAAGAACACCAAAGACGAAGACGCCGTCGCCGCCGAGGTCAGCAACGCGATCAGCCAGGCCACGCCGCACCAGAAGACGGCGAACACGGCCGTCTCCAACGCGATGAAAGCGATCAAGGATCAGCTGGGCGGGCAGGAGGCGACCTTCGCCGCCATCAAGGCGCCCGGCGACCAGACGTTCGTGCCGGCACCGGGCCACACCGTCGAATGGAAGCCGTCGCCGCTCCCGGAGGACGCCCCGCCGCCGGCGACCCCCGCCGGCAACGGTGGGACTCCGCCCGCCGGCAACGGCTCCACCTCGTCGGCCGGGCCCGGCGGCGGGGGCGGCACGGGCGAGCCGCCGGCGCCGCTGCCGTTCGAGCCGGGCACCGCCACCGGGGACCGCATCGTCGAGGCCGCGCGCCTGCATCTCGGCAAGCCGTACGTGTGGGGGGCCAACGGGCCGAACGCCTTCGACTGCAGCGGGCTCGTCTACTACGTGCTCAACCAGGCGGGGATCGAGATCGGCGACACGACCGCCGCCGGATATCAGGCCAGCGGCAAGCCGGTCAGCACCCCGCAGCCGGGCGACATGGTCTTCTTCGGCGATCCCGCAGGTCACGTGGGCGTCTACATCGGCAACGGCCAGATGATCCACGCGCCCAATTCCACGACGGTCGTCCAGGTGGCGAACGTCGCGGACGACGGGCGTGCCGTCAGCTACCGCCGCTTCACCTGAGAACCCCCGGCTCCTGGGAGATCCGCACCATGGTGCCCGACGGGTCGCGGAAGGCGCAGTCACGCGGCCCCCAGGGCTGGTCGATGGGCTCCTGCAGCACCTCGGCCCCGGAGGAGCGGACCCGTTCGAAGGTCGCGTCCAGGTCGTCGGTACGGAAGATCACCATGGGCAGTACGCCCTTGACGAGCAGCTCCCGCAGGGCGTCGCCGTCGGCCTGGGACCGGCCCGCGTGCGGTTCGGAGAGCACGAGCGCCACGTCCGGCTGGTCGGGGCTGCCGAGGGTGACCCAGCGGAACTCGCCGGCCGGGACGTCGTCGAGCACCTCCAGACCGAGCGCGTCGCGGTAGAAGGCGAGCGCCTCGTCCACGTCGTCGACGGTGATGTGGCAGTAGTGCAGTGCGATGGTCATACGACCGACGTTAGGCGGCGGACTCGCGCCGCGCTTCTCGGAACCTGCTCGGCGTGTTCCTGGCCGAGGTGTTCTTGGCCGAGGTGTTCTTGGTCGGCCGGGTGTGCAGCTTCGCCACACACGGGGGCATCGAGGTCACGGCGTGGTGCTCCCTGGCGCGGTAGGCGCTCGGCGTCTCTCCCAGCAGCTCGGTGAAGCGTGAGCTGAACGAGCCGAGCGACGTGCAGCCGACGGCCATGCACGCGTCGGTGACGCTGACGCCCGCGCGCAGCAGCGCCATCGCGCGCTCGATGCGGCGGGTCATGAGGTAGCTGTAGGGCGTCTCACCGTAGGCGGCCCGGAACTGCCGCGAGAAGTGGGCGGGAGACATGAGGGCGTGGCGGGCCATCGTCGGCACGTCGAGCGGGCGCGCGTACTCACGGTCGATCAGATCACGCGCCCGCCGCAAGTGGACGAGGCTGGCGAGGTCGTGCGTGGTCATGAGGAAAGGTTACAGGGACCGGCCCCGCGGGCTCCCGGCCGGAACGGCCCAACGGCGGGACCTTGGTCCCTGACGGGGTCGCGGCGGAGCGCGGGATGGTACCTCTATGTCCGCTGTCATCCCTTCTGCCGGAGGTACCCCGATGACCGAGATCGGCGCGGTCCCCGAGGCGGCGCCCCGGGAGCTCCCGTTCGCGACCCCGGCGGCGTGAGCAGGATGGTGAACGCCGCCGCGGCGGCGCCGTCGGTGCACAACAGCCAGCCGTGGCGCTTCCGCTGCGTCGACGAGGCCACCATGGAGCTGCACGCCGACCTCGAACGGCTGCTCGCGGTCACCGATCCGCCCGGCCAGGACGAGCGGCTGCTGTACGAGATGATCCCGCACCGGCGCACCAACCGCTTCCCCTTCGACGGTCGCGGGCTGCCCGCCGCGGTCCTGACCGACCTGGTGCACGCCGCCCACGCCGAGGGCGCCACGCTGGTCAAGGTGAAGGGCCGCACGGCCCTGCGCGGGGCCCTACTTGGAGTCGATCCGCCCCAGCGGGTCGGCGCTCTCCCGCAGCGCCGCGCACGCCGCCGGCCAGCTGGGATCCTCCGGGTCGAACGCGCTGCGCAGGTAGGCCACGGTGAGCCGCTGGATCAGGGCGACGCGCTCAGGACTCTCGTCCGTCGTCTCGGTGACGGCGTATCCGGAGATCCCGCCGAGCGAGTGCTCACCCCCGAAGAGCGTGAGCAGGCTCTTGTCGCCGGGGCTCAGACGGTACGGGTCGGTGAACCAGTCCGGCCCCCTGACCGTCAGGTGGGACCGGTCGGCGTCGCCCGCGACCACCAGGGCCGGCGTGGTCATGCCGGTGAAGTCCGGGTGCATGAAGGGCAGGTGCTCGGCCGCGAACGGAGTCAGGCCGGCGCCCCCCTCGCCCGGCGCGGCGAACAGGATCCCCGCGGTCACCCGCGGATCGGACAGGTCCTCGCCCGGCCCGCCGCCGGGGTCGAGGACCCGCGCGCCCAGCAGCACGCTCGCCGTCTGGGCGCCCCAGGAGTGTCCGGCCACGGCGATCCGGCCCCGGTCCAGGCGCCCGCCGAGGCCGGGCACGGCGGCCTCGACGAGGTCGAGGCGGTCGAGGACGCGGGTGAGGTCGTCGACCCTGATCCGCCAGATCGACGGGGTGCGGGGGTCGTCCGCGGGCAGGTTGAGCGTCCTGGAGTCGAGATGGGTGGGCTGGACCACCGCGAAGCCGTGGGCGGCCCAGTGGTCGGCCAGCGGGGCGTACCCGTCCATGGACTCGCCGAAGCCGTGCGAGAAGACGACGACGGGCAGGTCGCGCCCCTCGGCGGGCGCGGACACGCGCACCCGCAGCTCGGTGCCGCGGCCCGGGGCGGGCAGCGCGACCGGCTTCGCGGAGACGACCGGGGTGGGCGGCACGCCGGGGACCGGGTCGGTCGTCATCAGGGCTGAATGGCTCATAGGAGGTTGTTCCTCGCTCTCGGAAGGATGGTGCGGCGCTCCATGGCGGCGCGGCCTGGTTGGCCGGCAGGTCCGCGCTCTGGCATGATGAGGAAGCGGGACGCCGTCCCGTTTGACGATACGGGACAGTGTCCCGTTTATCAACCCGGCGGAGGAGTACGGTGCGATGAACGACCGGAGCGCGGCGCGGCCCGCCCGGCCCAAACGCGCGGACGCGCGCCGCAACGAGAAGACCCTGCTCGACGCGGCCGCCGCGATCTTCGTGACCTCGGGCGTGGACGCGCCGATCCGCGACATCGCGGCCAGGGCCGGCGTCGGGACGGCCACGATCTACCGCCATTTCCCCACGAGGGCGGACCTGATCATCGCCGTCTACCGCCACCAGATCGAGTCCTGCGCCGAGGCCGGGCCGGCGCTGCTGGAGGCCGGTCCGACGCCCTACGCGGCGCTGGAGCGGTGGATCGACCTGTTCGCGGACTTCCTGGTCACCAAGCACGGCCTGGCCGCCGTCCTGCAGTCCGACGACGCCGGCTTCCAGGCCCTGCACGCCTACTTCCTGGACCGCCTGGTGCCGGTGTGCGCCGCGCTGCTCGACGCCGCGGCCGCCGCCGGGGAGATCCGCCCCGGCCAGGACGCCCTGGAGCTCATGCGCGGCGTCGGGAACCTCTGCGTCGGCGCCGGCGACCCCCGCTACGACGCCCGCCGCATGGTCGGGCTCCTCGTCGCGGGACTGCGCCCGCGCTAGGCGGGCCCGCGTTCACGCCGGGTAGGCGTGGGTCTCGGTGGCCTTGACCGAGGCCCAGATCCGCTGGCCGGGGGTCAGGTCGAGGTCGGCGACGGCGGCGGGGGTGACGTCGGCGAAGGCGGTGACCGGGCCGTCGAGGTGCACGCGGACGTTGTCGCCGTGGCGTTCGATGCCCTCGATGGTGGCCTGCCACAGGTTGCGCGGGCTGCCGTCGGGACGGGAGCGGTAGAGCGCCACGGCGGTGGGCGGGAAGGCGACGAACGCCGGCCCGCCGAGCTGCTCGGAGGTGTGCACCAGCAGCCCGCCCACGTCGACCCGGCCCCCGTCCGCCGCCCCGCGATACAGGTTGAGCCCGACCAGCCGGGCCACGTAGTCGGTACGCGGACGGCGGGCGACCTCGCCGGGCGTGCCCTGCTGCACCACCGCGCCGCCCTCGATGACGACCAGCCGGTCGGCCAGCACCATGGCGTCCAGAGGGTCGTGGGTGACCAGGACGGTGGCCCCGTCGAACTCGGCCAGATGACGGCGGAGCCGGGAGCGGACCTCCAGGCGGGTGTGGGCGTCCAGCGCGGCCAGCGGCTCGTCCAGCAGCAGCAGCTCGGGCCGCACGGCCAGCGCGCGGGCCAGCGCGACCCGCTGGGCCTGCCCGCCGGACAGCTGACGGGGCCTGGCGGCGGCGTGGCCGGCGAGGCCGACGCGCTCCAGCAGCTCGGCCGCGACCCGGCGGGACTCGGCCTTGGAGACGCCCTGGCAGCGCGGCCCGAAGGCGACGTTGTCCAGCGCGCTCAGGTGCGGGAAGAGCAGGTAGTCCTGGAAGACCATGCCGATCGGGCGGCTCTCGGCGGGCAGCGTGTGCAGCGGCCTGCCGCGCAGGCTGATGTGCCCGCCGGACAGGGGGGAGAGGCCGGCCAGGGCGCGCAGGGCGGTGGTCTTGCCGGCGCCGTTGGGCCCCAGCAGCGCGACGACCTCCCCCCGCTCGGCCCGCAGGACGAGGTCGAGGGTGAAGGCGGGCCTGGTGACCACCAGCCGGGCGTCCAGGGTCATGGCGCGCTCACCCACCGGTCGCGCAGCGCGGCCAGGATGATCACCGAGACGGCCAGCAGCACCAGGCTGAGCACGATGGCCGCCTCCGGCTCCGTCTCCAGGGCGAGGTAGACCGCCAGGGGCATGGTGCGGGTGGTGCCGGGGAAGTTGCCCGCGAACGTGATCGTCGCCCCGAACTCGCCCAGCGCCCGCGCCCAGCACAGCACCGCCCCGGCCACCACGCCCGGCATGACCATGGGCAGCGTCACCCGCCGGAACACGGTCCACCGGGAGGCGCCGAGCGTGGCGGCGGCCTCCTCGAAGCGCTGGTCGGCGCCACGCAGCGCGCCTTCCACGCTGATGACCAGGAAGGGCATCGCGACGAACATCTCCGCGACGACCACGCCCGCCGTGGTGAACGGCAGCGTCACCCCGAAGGCGGACTCCAGCCACTGTCCCACCAGGCCGCGCCGGCCCAGGACCAGCAGCAGCGCGACCCCGCCCACGACCGGGGGCAGCACCAGCGGCACGGTGACCAGCGCGCGGACCAGGCGGCGGCCGGGGAACCGCACCCGCGCCAGCAGCCAGGCCAGCGGCACGCCGAGCAGGAGACAGCAGGCGGTCGCGACGGTCGCGGACACCAGCGACAGCCGCAGCGCCTCCAGCACGTGCGGCTCGGCCAGCCGGGCCGGCAGCGTGGACCAGGGGGCGCGGATCAGCAGCCCGGCCAGCGGCAGCACCAGGAAGGCCAGCCCCGCCACCGCCGGCACGACGAGCATCCACGGAGGCCTCCCGGAGACCACACGGTCGGGGGCGGGCTCCGCCGGGCCGGGGATTCCGGGCGCGGACGTGCTCATCTCAGATCACGGAATCCCGAAGCCGGCCTCGGCCAGCACGTCCCTGCCCTGCTGCGACAGCACCAGGTCGACGAACCGCCGGGCCGGGTCGCCGGCCCCGGCCAGGGTGGCGATCGGGTAGTCGTTGACCGCCAGATCGGCCTCGGGGAACGCGATCCCGGTCACCTTGCCCGCCGCGGCGATCACGTCCGTCTCGTACACGAGCGCCGCGTCCACCTCGCCCAGCTGGACCTTGGTCAGCGTGGCCTTGACGTCCTGTTCCAGGGTGACCGGGGTGACCTTCAGCCCGGCCGCCTCCAGCGCCTTGACCGCCGCGGCGCCGCACGGCACCTGCTCGGCGCAGAGCGCCACCTTCACCTCCGGGCCGGTCAGGTCCTTCAGCTCGTCCACCCGCGCCGGGTTGTCGGGGGGCACGGCGATCCTCAGCCTGTTGCGCGCGAACGTGGTGGGGGAGCCGGCCGCCGTCGCGTCCGTGACCGTCTTCATGGTGGCCGGGCTGGCCGCCGCGAACACATCCGCCGGGGCGCCCTGGACGATCTGCTGGGCGAGCGTGGCGCTGGAGCCGAAGTTGAAGCGCACCGTGGTGCCCGGATGCGCGGCCTCGAAGACCTCGCCGAGCTCGGTGAACGCCCCGGTCAGCGACGCCGCCGCGAAGACCGTGACCTCCCGCGCGTCCGCGCCGCCGGCGGCCTCGGCCGAGCCGGCCTCCGGCCCCCCGGCGCCACAGCCGCCCATCCCGGCCAGCACGAAAGCGACGGGCAACGCCAGCACCCGCCCGAGGGCCGTCCATCGCGACAGCGGCCTGCGCACCACGGAGCTCCTCACTGCTGGCCGGCCGCGCGCTCGTGACCGGGGATCTCCACGACGACGTTGGTGGACTTGATCACCGCGACGGCCACCACGCCCGGTTCGAGGCCCAGCTCGTCGGCGGCCTGCCGGCTCATGAGCGACACCACCCGGAACGGTCCGGCGGCGATCTCCACCTGGGCCATCACCGCGTCGCGGATCACCTCGGTGACGATCCCGCGGAAGCGGTTGCGCGCCGAGGACCGGCCGCCCTCGTCGGCGGAGCCGATCTGGGCGCGGGCGAAGGCGGCCAGGTCGGCGCCGCCGACCCGGCGGTGGCCGTGCTCGTCGCGCCCGGCTGCCAGCCGTCCCGCGTCCACCCACCGGCGGACGGTGTCGGCGCTGACCCCGAGCAGCGCCGCGGCCTCACTGATCCGGAAGGTGGTCACAGTCCTGTACTTTACCTGTCGCACATTCCATCATGGAAGCCCTTTGACTGTCGCAAACACCACCCGATTGTCCTGTCTTCCCTCGCATCTCCGCACCTGCTCATCCGGCGCCCTGACCTCAACATTTAGTTGACAATATTCCGTTGATAGTGCAGAGTCGTACGCATGTCACGCGAAGAGGACATCGCCCGCGCGGCGCACGCCGACCACGGTCAGGCCCGGCGCGAGAAGGACGCGCGCGAGCGCCTGCTGCGCCTCGGCGCGGACGCGCTCACCCCCCGCCCCTGGCGGCCCGCGTCCGTCCCGCCGTCAGCCGTCGACCTCGTGGCGTTCGCCGCCTGGCGCAACGCCGACCTGGCCCCCGACGACATCCTGAGCGCGCTCGCCCTCCTGCCCGCCGCGCGTGCCGAGGTTCATGGCCTGGAGTCGGCCCTGCTGTTCACGGCCCGTGGCGCCGGGCTGACCTGGGCGCAGATGGCGCAGGCCATGGGCTTCAACTCGCCGCAGGCGTGCCAGCAGCACTACATGCGCCTGGCGGCCAGGCAGGACGCCGGCTCATGACCGTCGGCTCCCCGCCGGGACTCCTGGTCCTGCACGCCGTGCGGATCACCGGCTACGCCGACACGCCGGCGATCGCGCGGCGGTTCGGGCTGGACCCGGCGGAGACGAAGGAGGCGCTGCTCGACGCCGAGGCGTTCGGCTGGGTGCGGCACACCTCCTTCGCCGACGACGGCGGCTGGTCGCTGACCGAACGCGGCCGGGCCGAGAACGAGCGCCTGCTCGCGGCCGAGCTCGCACAGGTGGGCGGCGCCGGCCTGGTCCGCGAGGTCTACCGCGCGTTCCTCCCGCTGAACGGCACCCTGCGACGGGCCTGCACCGACTGGCAGCTGCGGCCTGTCGCGGGTGATCGGCTGGCGACCAACGACCACTCCGATCCGGTCTGGGACGCCAGAATCCTCCGGGAGCTCGCCGCCGTCGGCCGCGCGCTCGTACCGCTCGCCGAGCGCCTGGCGGGCCTTCTGACCCGGTTCCGCGGCTACGACACGCGCTACGCGGAGGCCTTGACCCGTGCCCGCGCGGGGGAGGCCGCCTGGGTGGACCGGACCGACGTCGACTCCTGCCATCGCGTCTGGTTCGAGCTGCACGAGGACCTCATCGCCACGCTGGGGATCGACCGGAGCGCGCAGCCCTGACCGCCGGGCGGGCGTCACGTCTGCCGCCCGCCCGGCGGGGTGCAGTGACCGGTGGGGGACCGCGTCTGGTGCGCCGGCCTGGGCCATGACGGGCGACAGGGATGGTTCTCCCAGTACGCGCTCGTACCCGTGGAGCGGCTGTACCTTTAGTGATCTACATTGTAAAGGCACCCTCATGCAACGAACCTCCCTGGTCAGCCCACAAAGCAACTGACGGCGACTGGAAAGTGGCACCAGCAAAACCCTATTTTCAGGTTGACTTAGTGGGGAATCTGGGCCACGCTGTGAGCCATGCACCTCGGGTCTCTTCTCTGGTCAGACCTGCCCGTCGACCTCGGACGGCAGGCGAGCGCGCTGTGTCGCGTCCCCGCATGACGACGAACCGGCGGAACGACAAGATCAGAAAGAACCACCATGACCGTGAAGACCTACGCACCGGCCGCGCTCGACCTGGGGGAGCGCGCCCGCGCCCTGGCCGCTGACCTCGACACGTGGGTGCGGCGCGTGCGGCTGGACACTCAGGAGCGCTGGTACGAGCGGCTCCACCACGACGACGACCACGAGGTCTGGCTGATCAGCTGGCTGCCCGGTCAGACGACCGGCTTCCACGACCACGGGGACTCGCGAGGCGCGTTCTCCGTCGCCCTCGGCACGCTGCGGGAGCACGACGTGACCGCCGAACGTGAACTCGCCCCCGGCGAGGTCCGCGAGTTCGGCCCCGGCTACGTGCACGAGGTGCGCAACACCTCCGGCGCTCCGGCGGTGAGCGTGCACGTCTATTCGCCTCCGCTGTCGGTGATGACCCGCTATGACCTCACCGGTTCCGGCCTGGTCAAGCGGGTGGAAGAGACGGCGGAGCAGTGGTGAGCGGGCCGCCGCCGGGTGCGCGCAGCATCGAGCGGATCCTGGCCGACCGGAGGAGGTCGTTGCACCGGCTGTCGCCCGCCGACGCGTACGCCCGATGGCTCGGGGGAGCGGTCGTGGTCGACATCCGCCCGGCCGCCCAGCGGGCGGAGGAGGGCGAGGTGCCGGGGGCGCTGGTCGTCGAGCGCAACGTCCTCGAATGGCGCTTCGACCCGGTGGGGGAGGCCCGGCTGCCGGAGGCGACCGGGTACGACGTCGAGGTGATCGTGCTGTGTTCCGAGGGCTACACCTCCAGCCTGGCGGCGGCGTCGTTGCACGAGCTGGGCCTGACGCGGTCCACCGACGTCATCGGCGGTTTCCGCGCGTGGCGCGAGGCGGGCCTGCCGGCGACGGACGGCACGGGCACGCCGGCCGGGAGCTGATTCCGGCGGGGCGGGGGTGCCGCGATCGGGCCGGATGCGGTACGGAGGAGTCATGACGTACGAGATCCGGCCCGTGGGGGTCGTCGAGTCGCCCTTGGCGGATCGGGCGAGCGCGCCGAAGCAGGGGGTGGAGGGCGCTCCGGAGGCGTGGCTGTCGTTCGATCCCGCCGTGGCCGAGGGCCTCGGAGATCTCGCGGTCGGTGACGACGTGTTCGTCCTCACGTGGCTGCATCTGGCGGACCGGTCCGTGCTGGCCGTGCATCCGCGTGACGATCCGCGTCGTCCGCTGACGGGTGTCTTCAGCACCCGGTCCGCCGACCGGCCCAACCCTGTGGGCCTGCACCGGGTCAGGGTGCTCGCGGTGGAAGGGCTCCGGGTGCGGGTGTCCGGTCTCGAGGCGGTGGACGGCACCCCGATCGTGGACGTGAAACCGGTGCTGGACGCGACACGCTAGCGGTGCTCCCGCGCGGCGGGGCCTGGTGTCCCGTCGTGGGCTTACGCCGGAGGCGAATCTGGTCCGGGTTCGTCGCCGGCGGTGTTTGGGTGGTCTCATGGATCTTCTCATCCTCGGCGGCACCGCCTGGCTCGGCGGTGAGGTGGCTCGGCAGGCGATCGGGCGCGGGCACCGGGTGACCTGTCTGGCGCGGGGCGAGAGCGGGCCGCCGCCTGACGGCGCGACGCTGGTCCGTGCGGACCGGCGGGCGCCGGGAGCGTACGAGCGGGTGAGCGGGCGGGACTGGGACGCGGTCGTCGAGGTGTCGTGGCAGCCGGGTCTGGTCCGCGGCGCGCTGGAGGCCCTGGGCGGTCGCGCGGCGCACTGGGCGTATGTGTCCTCCGGCAACGTCTACGCCTCTCACGGCGTGCCCGGGGCGGACGAGTCGGCTCCGCTGCTGGAGGCCACGGACCGGGACGAGGTGGACAGGGAGCTGTACGGCGAGGCGAAGGTCGCCTGTGAGCGGGCCTCGGCCGAGCGGGTGGGCGACCGGCTGCTCATCGCGCGGGCCGGGCTGATCGGGGGGCCCGGCGACCGGAGCGGCCGTTCTGGCTACTGGGTGTGCCGGGCCGCGCGTGACCCGTACGGGCCGATGCTCGTGCCGGACTCGCCGGAACGGCCCACTCAGGTGATCGACGTGCGCGACCTGGCGGCGTGGCTGCTCGACTGCGCGCAGGCGCGGATCTCCGGCACCTACAACGCGGTCGGCCCGGTGGTGCCGTTCGGCACGTGGATCGAGCAGTGCCGCGCCGTGGCGGGCCACACCGGCCCGCTCGTCGCCGCGGACCCGGACTGGCTGCTCGACCAGGGGGTCAACGAGTACATGGGGCCTGAGTCGTTGCCGATGTGGCTGGTCCAGCCCGGGTGGGAAGGCTGGTCGGCCCGTTCGGGGGAGGCGGCGCGCGCAGCCGGCCTGCGCCATCGCCCGCGCGCCGAGCTGCTCGCCGATCTGCTGGCCTGGGAGCGGAGTGAGGGGCTCGACCGGCCGCGCGCGGCCGGGCTCAGCGCCGCCCGCGAACGGGAGCTGCTCGCCGCCCTCGGATGACCGGCATGGCGTTGTCGCGTACGCGTCGGCCGGCGGTTCGCGGGCGATCGGAGCGCGGCACAGGCCTCCGTCAGCCGCAGCAGCCGCCGGCGGTGGCCACAGGAAGGGGCGTGGACAGCAGGCCGCCGCTGATGCCGGTGGCCAGGCCGGTCCGCTGCTCCTGGGCCTCGGCCAGGCTGGAGGAGCACACGCCGGTCTCGGGCAGGTCGAGCCGAACGTCCCGGGCCGCCTCCCAGTCCCCGGCGATCGCCGCCACGACCGAGCGGACCTGCTCGTACCCGGTGGCCATGAGGAACGTCGGGGCGCGGCCGTAGCTCTTGACGCCGACCGCGTAGTAGCCGGGTTCGGGGTGGGCGAGCTCGTCGACGCCGTGGGCGGGGACGGTGCCGCAGGAGTGCTGGTTGGGGTCGATCAGCGGGGCCAGGGCACGGGTGGAGCCGAGCACGGGGTCCAGGTCGAGGCGCAGTTCCGAGGCGATGGCGTGGTCGGGGCGGTAGCCGGTGGCCGACACGATCCGGTCCACGGTGACGCTTTGCTCGTGGCCGGACGGGTCGCGGCTGACCACCTCGACGCCCTGGTCGGTGACGTGGACGCGGTGGGTGAAGAAGCCGGTCAGCAACCGGATGCGGCCGGATTCGACGTGGGCGCGCAGCCGGGTGCCGAGCGCGCCGCGGGCCGGGAGCGCGTCGGCCGCGCCGCCGCCGTAGGCGCGGGCCGCGTCGCCGGCCCGGATCGCCCAGGTGATCGCGGTGTCGTCGAGTTCGGCCAGGGCGAGCAGGGTGGTGGCGGCCGAGTGGCCCGCGCCGACGACCAGTACGCGCCTGCCCTCGTAGCGGTCGCGGTCCGCGCCCAGCACGTCGGGCAGGGCGTGGTCGACGGACACCTCGTTCTCGCCGTGGGCGGGCAGCCCGCTCGCGCCGAGCACGTTCGGGCTGGTGTACGTGCCGGAGGCGTCGATGATCGCGCGGGCCCGCAGCTCGGCGCCGTCGTCGAGCCGGATCACGAACGGGGCCTGCTCGCGGCCGCCGGTGCGGACCCGGTCGTAGCCGAGGCGGCTGATCGCGGTCACCTTGGCGCCGAGCCGGACCTTGTCGCCGAACAGCTTGGCCAGCGGGGCGAGGTAGTCGTCGATGAGCTCGGCACCGGTCGGCAGCCAGTCGGCGTCCGGGGCCGTCCAGCCGTCGGCCTGGAGGAGGCGGCGGGCGGCGGCGTCGATGTTGTACCGGTACGGGCTGAACACCCGTACATGCCCCCACCGGGCGACCGAGGCGGCGACGCGGTCACCGGCTTCGAGGACCGTGAGGTCGATGCCGCGCTCGGCCAGATGGGCGGCGGCGGCCAGCCCGACGGGGCCGGCGCCGATCACGACGACGGGCAGCTCGCCCATCTGCCCGGAGGCGGCCCGCGCATCCTGGGAGGTGGCGGACTGCTCGATCTCGACGGCGATGGCGCCGCAGCAACTGTCACTCATGACGGCTCTCCAGATGGGACGGTTCAGCGGAAGACAAGGATCACAGGGGCGGAGGCGCGGGCGCGTGCTCCTGAATAGAAGCTCATCTAAACAGTTCAGATTCTGAACCGCTGATTAGAGATATGTCAAATTAGATGAGCACCTAAGCTGTCACGGGGGACCGCCGTCCTGTCATCGGCGCGCGACGCGTCACGTGGTCACCCTGGCCAGCACGATGCCGCCGACGATCAGGGCGAGCGCCGCCATCCTGCCCACGGAGACGGGGTCGTCGTCGAGGACGATCCCCAGGGTGATCGCGCCGACCGCGCCGATGCCGGTGAAGACCGCGTAGGCGGTGCCGACCGGCAGCGTGTTCATGGCCCGGGACAGCAGCCAGACCGCCGCGGCCATCAGGACCAGGCAGATCAGCGTGGGAACCGGCCGGGTGAAGTTGTGGGTCGGCTTGATGCTCTGTGACCACGCCACCTCGACCAGTCCGGCCAGGACCAGGATCATCCAGTTCATCGGGCCGCCTCCTTCAGTGCCGTGGCCAGCGACTCCTCGTGCCGGTCGCGCAGGTGTGCCAGCGCCGGGTCGAGGCGGGCGTTGACCAGTTCGGCGTGGATGAACCTCACGTCCTCCACCTGGAAGTGGCCCTTGAAGAAGTCGCGCAGGTAGCGCTCCTGGTGGTCGTACGGCTCGCGGGGCGTGCCGGGGCCGTAGGCGCCGCCGCGTGCGCTGGTCACCACGAACGAGCGGCCCTGGAGCGACATCCGGGGGAAGGTGATCTGGTCGAGCCAGGCCTTGAGCGCCGAGGGGATGGAGTAGTTGTACATGGGGGTGCCGATGAGGATCACCTCGGCGGCCACGACCTCGTCGAGCAGGGGCGCCACGACGGACCAGGCCCGGTGCTGCGCGGGGGTGCGGGCGGCCTCGGGGTAGCGGGAGATGTCGGTGATCTCCCGTTCCAGGAGGTGGTCGCACAGTTCCGTCCAGGCCTCGCCGATGTGCGGGACGGGGTCGGCCGCCAGGTCGCGGTAGACGTAGCCGGCTCCGGGGTGGGCGGCCCGCCAGGTCTCGGCGTAGACGCTCGACAGCCTCCGCGAGAACGACGCGCGGCGGGCGCTCGCGTCCAGGTGCAGCAGCATGGTCTCTCCTTGTCGCGCTTATGTGGACACTCTGTCCGCTTGACTATAACCGGACGTCGCGTCCACCTACAATCGGGCGCATGGAGAGAGCCGACGCCGCGCGCAACCGCGCGCGGATCCTGGAGGCGGCCGCGGCGCTGTTCGCGGAGCGGCCGCCGCAGGACGTGACGATGGACGACATCGCCAAGAGGGCCGGAGTGGGCCGCGGCACCCTCTACCGCCGGTACCCGGACCGGGCGTCCATCGCCGTGGCGCTGCTCGACGGGCACGAGCGTGACCTGCAGGAACGTCTCCTGCGCGGCGAGCCGCCCCTCGGCCCGGGAGCGCCGCCAGGCGAGCGGCTGGCCGCCTTCTACGCCGCCATGGTGCGCCTGCTGGAGGACCACGCCCACCTGGTGCTCGGCTCGGAGGTCGGCCGTTCCCGCCTGGAGACCGGCGCGTACGGCTTCTGGCGCGCCCACGTGCGCGCCCTCCTGACCGCCGCCGGCACGCCGGGCCCCGACGCGCTGGTCGACGTGCTGCTGGCCCCGCTGGCCCCGGAGGTGTACCTCTACCAGCGCACGACGCTCGGTCTCTCCCCGGAGCGGATCGCGGAGGCGCTGGCCCGGCTCACAAAGGCCGTGGACGGCTGACCGAGACCGGGACCAAGGCCGCCTTCGTCAGCGTCGCCGGGCGCGACCGGGGCCTGCCCCTTCTCGGAACCCTCCGTGGGCGAGTTCATCCTGGGCAGCGCACCCGTCGCCTCGCGGTGAGACGACGGGCGAATGTCGCGTAGGCCCCGTCCGCGTAGGGTGGAAGGCGACCGATGCCGGGGCTCCTGGCGGATGGTCTGTAAAGGCTGACGTGATGCGGCGGGACGCTGACGGTTTCCGGCCCCGGGAACGGCGGATCGCGTGCGGGCCCCAACCGTTCACCCCGTCCCGCGCGTCTTGTTCATATGACGGATTCCGAGGCGTTCGAAGCCTTCGTCACCGCCTGGCACGCGCGGCTGCTGCGTGCCGCGATCCTCATCAGCGGTGACAGGCATCTGGCCGAGGATGTGCTCCAGGATGCCCTGATCAAGTTGGCGCGCCGCTGGCCGAAGGTGCACACCGATCCGGTCAACTACGTGCGCACCATCTTGTATCGGGATGTGGCGTCCAGGTGGCGCAGGCAGCGGGAGTTCGCCTGTGAGGAGCCGCCGGAGCGTGCGGACCATGACACCTCGGGGGCGTCGGATCTGAAGGTGGTGTTCGCTCGCGCGCTGGCCAGGTTGCCGGTGAAGCAGCGGGCGGTGCTGGTGTTGCGCTTCTACGAGGACCTGCCGGTGGGGGAGGTCGCGGCGATCCTGCGGGTTTCGCCGGGGACGGTCAAGAGCCAGACGCACGCGGCGCTGAAGCGGTTGCGCGAGGTCGCTCCCGAGCTGGAAGAGGTGTTCATATGACGGACCAGAGGCTGCGGGAGTTGTTCCACGATCTCGCCGAGACGCTGCCCGAGGGGGTGTCCGGTGCGGGGGAGCTGTGGCGGCGGGGCGCGCGCGACCGTGCCCTCGGCAGGCGGCGGACGGCCGTGGCCGCGGCGGCTGGTGCGGCGGTGGTCACTGTGCTGGTCGTGGTGGGGGTCGCCGTCTCGCGGGAGCCGGCCGAGCGTGACGTCACCGTGTATCCGAGTGTCACACCGGCTTCCACGGCCGCGCTGGGTCCCGTCATGGACACGGCGCCGCCGCCCGGCGGCGAGGCGGGGTTGCCGGTTCTGGCGAGCGCGTTGCCGCGCAGGTGGGCGGATGTCCCCGTCGTGGCAGGGGTGGCGGGACCGGTGCTGGCGCTGGCCCAGTACGGCGACGGGCGGATCTACATGGTGAAGTCCGGCGGGCGGATCCCGCTGGAGGTGAAGCTGGAGGGCGTGGCGCCGTTGCGGCCGAACTCGCTGTCCGCCGACGGGACGCTGGCCGCCTTCCCGCAGCGGGACGAGGTGGTGGTCGTCGATCTGGTGATCGGCCGGGCGAGGAGTTTCCCGGTGCCGGGGTCGAACGTGGAGGTGTTGTGGCGCGGTGAGCGCATCCTGGTCGGGCAGCGGGGGGCGGACTATGTGCTGGACCTGGCCACCGGTCAGGCTCGGCGACAGTCCCAGCGGGGGATGGCCGGCGTCGCGGGCTATCGCGATCTGTGGCTCGGGTCGACGCGTGACGGCGGCTGGACGGTCGTCCAGGAGGACGGGTCGGAGGTGGAGCTGGACATCCAGGACATCACCGGCGAGGGTGGTGAGCCTGCGGGCAGGCTCGGCTGGCAGCGCGACGAGCTGGTCGCGGTCACCCGTCACGATCCGGCGGAGGGTGCCGACGTGGTCGTGGTGGCCGATTCCGCAACGGGGCGAGTGATCAGGACGCTGCTCCTGCCCTGGGGGGATCCGCCCGCCACGAGATGCGGTGAGGGCGGCTGTGCCGTGCGGGGCTGGCTCAGCCGGGACACGGTGATCGTCGAGAGCGGGAATCGGCTGCTCGGCTGGAACATCAAGACGGGTGCGCTGTCTCGTGTCGCCGACCTGTCCGAAGGGGTGGCCGCGTACTCCTTGCGCAACGGGTGAGCGCCGTGGGCGTCACCGATTCGCTTTTTCCCGATGCGGCGGGGCGGAACGATCCATCATCCTGACGCGGTCTCTGACCTGCTATTTTCACGCGCAGTTCGGGGGCGGGGGTGGGTGAATTCCTTCGTTTTCCTTCGGTGGGGTGATTCCGCCCGGCGGGGAACGGTGCGGTGCTGATCGGGGATTCCTATCACGCAATGTGCTCGGTCAATTACGGCCCTTCCTTAAATGGGATGGGGTGATTAAACTCATGTCGATGACGACGCAACTGGCTCGTTACCTCACGCCGATGGAGGACAGCTCCCGGTGGGATGGATTCGAATTCCGGTCCGGCGACATTGTCATCAATTCGCCGGCGAAGTGCGGCACTACCTGGACGCAGACGATCTGCGCGCTCCTGATCTTCCAGACGCCCCGGCTGCCCGCGCCCCTGTCGAGCATGTCGCCCTGGATCGACATGCT
This sequence comes from Nonomuraea sp. CA-218870, assembly GCF_050936535.1. Taxonomy (NCBI): domain Bacteria; kingdom Bacillati; phylum Actinomycetota; class Actinomycetes; order Streptosporangiales; family Streptosporangiaceae; genus Nonomuraea; species Nonomuraea sp. CA-218870. The sequence continues at coordinate 4,260,345 of NZ_JBNJMN010000001.1, forward strand.
CGTGCGGCCCAAGCAGGAGGTGTGGGAGCGCCTGGCGGCGCAGCGGCACCGCCGTTTCATCAAGACGCACATCCCTCTCGACGGCATCCCGGCCGATCCCCGGGTCACCTACATCACGGTGGGGCGTGATCCGCGTGACGTCGCCATCTCCCTGCGCAGTCACGGCAGGAACCTCAAGCGGGAGGTGATCCGCCGCCTGATTCACCAGGCCGCGCACTCGGGCGGCGCCGATGCGCAGGCCCCGGTCGACGGCCATGACGAGCGGGATCTGCTCGACGAGCGGACGTATTTGTTACGTTGGGTCGACAACGACGACCCGCCGTATGTCAATCTCGACTCGTTGCGCGCGCTGATCTGGACGCAGGAGCGCGCCTGGATGCGCCGCGCGGAGCCGAACGTCATCCTCCTGCACTACGCCGACCTGTCGGCCGACCTTGAGGGCCAGATGCGGCGGCTGGCCGCGCGGCTCGGGATCGAGATCGACGAGAACAGGTGGCCGGAACTGGTCGAGGCCGCGACCTTCGAGCAGATGCGCGATCGCGCGGCCGAACTCGCGCCCGACGAACAACTGGGTTACATCCGCGACCCTGAGCGTTTTTTCCGCAGTGGTAAGTCGGGTGAATGGCAGCAGTTCCTCACGGCTGAGGACCGGGCTCACTACGATCGCCGGATCGCCGAACTCGGGGAGCCGGACCTGCTCGAATGGCTCCATCACGGATCCCGTTGACCGCGTGACGGCCGGGTTTTCGATGATGAACGAGAGGACGTACGAGAAGACGGGGCGGAGTCCGTCCGGAACGGCGCCGGACATGGCCGGGCCGGTGACGGTGGACGGTGTTCCGTCGCTGGATGGCGTGGACGGGCGGGCGTGGGACGACGTCGCCGACCCGCGGGATCTGTTCCAGAGCCGTGCGTGGCTGCGGGCTCTGGAGGAGGCCGGTGAGGGGCCGCTCACCTACCTGATCGCCCGGCGGCCGGGGCAGTCGCGGATCCTCGGCGCCCTTCCTCTCTTCGACGTGCTGCCCAGTCGCGGCGACTACCTGTACTGGCCGGAGCTCCATTTCCGGGATCTGTTGCACGCGGTGGGGCCGCCCGGCGGCCGGCTGGGGCTCGTGGCGGGGTCCTGCGCCGGGTTCGGCACCCGGCTGGTCGTGGACGGCGCGTTGCCGCCCGCGGACAGGACGGCGGTCCTGCGCGCGCTGCGGGACACGGCGGGCGCCGTCGCCGCTGATCGCGGGTTGCCGTACGTGTTCTTCCTGTTCCTGCATGCCTCGGCGTGGGCGGATCTCGCTCCGCTCGCCCGGGAGGGGGACTGTCGCCGGCTGGCGAGCGTGGCGCAGACCGAGCTGCGGCTGCCTGGGGCCGGTTTCGAGGACTATCTGGCGACTCTGCCGCGCAACACCCGCACCAGCGTGCGCAGGGAGGCGGGGGTGTTCGCCAGGGAGTGCGTGACCGAGAGCGTTCCGTTGCGCGACGTGATCCCGGTCGTCGCGCCGATGGTCGCGAACGTGCGGGCCAAGCATGGGATGGCGTACGGCGTGGGCACGGTCGCCCGGCGTCTGGAGGCGTACGCGTCCGCGCTGGGGGACGCGGCGGCGACGGCGTTGTTGTGCCGGATGGGTGGCCGGGTCGTCGGCGCGGCGGTCCTGTGCCGGTTGCGTGATCGGTTGTACGTGACGGACTTCGGGCGTCCGGATGACGGCGGGCCGGACCCGTTCGTCTACTTCAACGCGGCGATCTATGAACCTGTCAGGCACGCGTACGCGCTGGGTCTGCGGAGCGTCGTCACCGGTGCGGGGGCGGAGCTGGGCAAGGCGCGGCGCGGCGCGGTCGTGCTGCCGTTGACGCATCTGGCGTGGGCGGCCGGGGACGGCGCGGGCCGCCGTGCCGGCGCGGTGGCAGCGGTGGCAGCGGTGGCAGCGGAGGGCGGCGAGAGGCACTGGCATGAGCTGCGTAGCGCTCATCCTGCCTATTTCGGCTCGGCCTGGGACGAGCTGTTGTGATGCACCATCCATCCGATGGGCTGGATGCCGGGCCCGCGAGGGAGGCCAGTGTGAGCCGAGGGGATCAGCCGAGCGCGGGCGTCCGCGACCTGGCCGGTGTCGCAGCGCCGGGGATCTTGGGCCGGGTGTCTCGCGATCCGGGAGGGGTCGCCTTGGTGCACGAGGGCCGGGACGTCACCTTCGGCGAGGTGGCTGCCCTCGCTGAGAACGTCGCGGGGGTGGTGCGTGGTCATCAGTTGCGGGGCCGCGTCGTGGGCGTGCCGGCCGACCGGAGTCCGGAGTTCGTGGCGCGGCTGCTCGGCGTGTGGGGGGCGGGCGCCGTCCCGGCGATCCTGGGGCAGTGGGGGCCCGAGCGGTCGAGCGCCGCGCTGGCGGCGGCCGGGGCGGCGGCGGCTTTCGGGCCGTCGTCCGAGCTGACCGGGCTGCGGCCTTCCGGCGAAGTGCCGGCCCCGTTCCCGCCCGGCGTGGACCTGGGTGAGGTCAGCCATGTCCTGTTCACGTCCGGCACGACGGGACGGCCCAAGGGGATCGCCGTCGGGCGGGCGGCCTTCGAGGCGGCCAGCTTGGCGTTCTTCGAGGAACTGCCCGTGGACGGCGCCGACCGGGTCGCCTTTCTCAGCCGGCCCGGTCACGATCCGAGCCTGCGGGAGCTGATCGCGCCCTGGCTCACCGGGGCGACGCTGCACATCCCTGGCAGCGGTACGGCCGCGGATCCGCGGCTGCTGGCGGTCTGGCTGCGGGAGCATTCCATCACCGTGGTCCAGGGCACGCCGGTCCTTCTTCAGCTTCTGGCGGGCTCGTCGCCGCTGCCGGTGGAAAGCCTGCGGCTGGTCTGTTCGGTGGGGGCCCGGCTGACGGCCGCCGCGCTGCGGTCGGCGGCGCGGTTCGCCCCGCGTGCCGTCATCGCCAACTGCTACGGCGCCTCGGAGACTCCGCAGGTCGTGTGCGTGCACCGGGTGCCGCCCGGCGCGGGTCTGGCCGCGGAGGACCCTGTGCCGATCGGGCGGCCGCTCGGCCACGTCCGCGTCGCCGTCGTGCCCGACGCGAAGCTCGACGTGGGGACCAACGGAGGTGACGGCCGGGGTGACGGCGGGGGTGACGGCGTGCTCGACGGCGGGGAGGGGCGGCTGCATGTGGAGGCCGCCGCCTGCGCGCTCGGCTACACCGACGGTACGCCGCTGCTGGCTCCCGGCCCGGACGGGCGGCGCTGGTACGACACCGGTGATCTGGTGCGTCGTTCGCCGGACGGCTCTTTGTGCTTCCTGGCGCGGGCCGACCGGCAGGTTCAGGTCAACGGCGTGCGGGTGGAACTGGACGAGGTCGAGGACGCGGCAGGCCGGGCGGCCGGCGTGGTCGGCGCGGTGGCGACGTTCGCCGAGGACGGCAGTGGGGTGGGGGCCGTGCGGCTGAGTGTCGTCCGGGGTGCCGGGGCCGTGGTCGACGTCGAGGAGGTCCGGGCGGCGCTGGTCGCCCGGCTGGACCCCGCGGTGGTGCCGTCGGCGATCGAGGTTCGGGACGCGCCGCCGGAGAGTCACGGGTGGACGTCGGCCCCGCCGGAGGAGGCGCCTGTCCTGACGCCCGAGGAGGATCCGGACGAGAGGCTGTGGCGGGTGCTTGAGGACAGCGTGAGGTCGGTTCTGGGTGGTTCTGAGCGGATCGATCCGGATGGCGGTTTCTTCGAGGCGGGTTTCACCTCGATATCTCTCATGCGTTTGGTGTCGGAGGTGTCCGTCCGATTGGGGGCGGAGATTTCCCCGGTGCTGGTCTTCCAGTATCCGACGTTGCGGGCTTTCGCCGATTACTTGCGCGAAAACCTAGATGAGTTCACCTGATTCCACTAATTCCCCCCTCATTTCCCCTGATTTGCCGTGAATCCTTGGAGTGGGTGTTCGCGGAGCGGCGGTAAGCGAACCGGAGGGCGTACGACATGGGTAACCTCGTTGAGCCGATCGCGATCATCGGGATGGCCGGGCGGTTCCCGGCGGCGGCCGACACCGGTCAGCTCTGGAGCAACCTCGTGGCCGGGCGGGAGGCGGTGCGCTTCCCGTCCGAGGACGAGCTGCGCTCCAAGGGCGTGGCGGCGGAGGCGCTGGCGGACCCGGCCTACGTGCGGGCGGTGGCGGAACCCGAGGGCATCGACCTGTTCGACGCCGGGTTCTTCGGCCTGACCCGGCGTGAGGCCGAGATGTGCGACCCGCAACTGCGGCTGTATCTGGAGACCGCGCACGCCGCCGCCGAGAACGCCGGCTACGACGCCGCGCGGCTCGGCAGGGCGGGGGTGTTCTCGTCGGTCGCCGCGAACCGCTACGGGATCGGCCGCGCCTTCGCGAGCCTGGAGGCGCTGCGCAGCGCCACCGGCATGGCGGCCGGCATGTGGAACAACCCCGACAGCGCCTCGACGCTCGTGTCGTACAAGCTGAACTTGCACGGCCCCAGCATGACGGTGCAGACCGCCTGTTCGAGCTCGCTGGTGGCCGTGCACCTGGCGGTGAACGCGCTGAGGCTGCACGAGTGCGACGTCGCCCTGGCCGGCGGCGCGGACGTCGAGTTCCCCGTCGGCCACGGCTACTGGTGGGCTCAGGACGGCCCGCTGAGCCGGGACGGCCACTGCCGTCCCTTCGACGCGGCGGCCGGCGGCACGGTCTTCGGCAGCGGCGCCGCCGTGGTGGTGCTCAAGCGGCTCGCCGACGCCCTGGCCGACGGCGACCGCGTCACCGCGGTCATCCGGGCCGTAGCGGTCAACAACGACGGCTCCAGCAAGGTCGGTTTCACCGCGCCCAGCGCGGACCGGCAGGCGCAGGTCGTGCTGAGGGCCATGGAGGTGGCCGGGGTGCGCCCCGACGACATCGGGTACGTGGAAGCGCACGCCACCGCCACCCGCCTGGGCGACGCGATCGAGGTCGCCGCGCTGCGCAAGGCGTTCGGCGGCCGGGAGGCGCCCGAGCGGTGCCCCATCGGGTCGATCAAGGGAAATCTGGGCCATCTGGGTCACGCGGCCGGCGTCACGTCGCTGATCAAGGCGGCGCTGTCACTGGGCCATGAGCAGATCCCGGCGAGCATCAATGTCGAGCAGGTCAACCCGTTCCTGGAGCTGGAGCGTTCGCCGTTCGCCGTCAACGACGCGCTGCGGCCCTGGCCCCGCGCGGCAGGCCGGCGGCGCCTGGCGGGGGTCAGTTCCTTCGGCATCGGCGGCACGAACGCGCACGCGATCCTGGAGGAGGCGCCGCCGCCCCGCGTGGCCGGGCCGGAGCCGGACAGGCCGCGGCTGATCGTGTGGTCCGCGCGGACGCCCGCAGCGGCCGAGGACTACCCCGAGCGGCTCGCCCGCTCCTTCGCGCGGAGCGCCGACCCGCTCGCGGACGTGGCGTACACGCTGCAGAAGGGACGCACGCCGCATCCGGTCCGGGGCGCCGTGGTCGTCGAGAGCATGGCCGACGCGGCCGGCGCCGTGCTCGATCCCGCCAGGCGGATCGTCACCCCCGGCGAGCGAACCGACCGCAGCGTGGTGTTCCTGTTCCCGGGCGAAGGGGCGCTGCACGCCCGCATGGCGGCGGAGCTCTGCCGCGCCGAGCCGGCGTTCGGCACGGCCCTGGAGGAGTGCTTTGAGCTGTTCGAGGCGCACGGCGTGCCGGCGCGGCGGGCCTGGGAGGCGGCCTCGCCGGACGACGCCGTCGCCGCGCGGTCGGCGCTGTTCGGCGTCGAGTACGCGCTGGGACGGCTGTGGCAGGCGCTGGGCGTCGAACCCGACGCGGTGCTCGGCCACGGCGTCGGCGAGTTCGCGGCCGCCACGCTGGCCGGGGTGTTCACCCTGCCCGAGGCGGTCCGGCTGGTGGCCGCGCGGGCGACCGGCGAGCCGGAGCGGCTGCGTCACGCCTTCGCCGGCATCACGCCGCGCCGGCCACGCTTCCCCCTTTATGCCGCCTCCACCGGCGGGCCGGTCGGCGCCGCCGGATCGTGGACCGAGCAGCTCTCCCGGCCGGCGCCGGCCGAGCGGGCGCTGGACGCCATGCTGTCCGACGGGGTGCGGGTGCTGGTCGAGGTGGGTCCCGGCCGCACCCTCACCACCCTGGCGCGCGCCCATCCCGAGGTGCGGGCCAAGCGGCATCTGCTCGTGCCGAGCCTGCCGGCGGGGCCGTCGAAGCCTGCCACGGAACGCGCCACGTTCCTGAACGCGCTGGCCCGGATGTGGACCCTGGGCGCCGAGGTGACCTGGTCGTCGCCGCCGCGGCCGCGGGTGCCCCTGCCGGGCTACCCGTACCAGCGCGAGCGGCACTGGATCGACGGGGCGCCCGCGGGCGGCCCCGGCGCCGCCGCGCCCGCCGGCTCGCCCGCCCGGGAGGCGGGCGAGCCGGCGGGCCGCCCGGTGTTCCGCCTGCCCACCTGGGTCGAGGCCGCCCCCGCCGGGCACCGCGACACCGCCGCGCAGGGCCGGGCGCTGGTGTTGCTGCCCGACGACCCGCGACGCGCCGCCGACCTGGCCGCCCTGCTCGGGCGGGCCGGCTGGGAGGGGCCGCGGGTGCGGCACGGCTCCTCGTACGCGGCGGCGGGCGACGAGTTCGTGATCCGCCGCCGTAACCCGCAGGACGTCGCCCGGATGCTGGACGAGCTGCGGGACACGCGCCGCTACCCTGACCTCATCGTGGACGCGACACAGCTCGGAGACCTGGCCGAACCGAACCTGGGCAGCGTCGACGACCAGCTCGACACCGGTTTCCACCGCGTCGTCGAGCTGCTGCGGGAGGCGGCGCGGCGGGCGCCCGACAAACGCGGCCGCGACGTGCTCATCGTCACCGGGCTGTCCGCCGACGTGACGGGCGGCGAACCCGTCCACCCGGTCCGGGCCATGCTGCTGGGGCTGCTGCGCAGCTACATGCTGGAGAACCCGCGCGCCCGGTGCAAGCTCGTCGACGTGCAGGACGGCGTGAGCGGCGATCGGCTGCTCGCCGAGCTGGGCGAGCTCGACGGCTCGCAGATCGTCGCCCTGCGGGGGGACCGGCGATGGGTGCCCGGCGAACGGGAGTTCGTCCCCGACGGGACGGGCCCGCTCAGCCTGCGCCGCGAGGGCGTCTACGTCATCACCGGCGGGCTCGGCGGGCTCGGCCTGGCCTTGGCGCGCGGGCTGGCCGGCACCGGGCTGCGGCCCCGCCTGCTGTTGCTGGGCCGCAGCCCGGTGCCGGGCCGGCACGACGCCGAGCTCGCCGAGCTCCGGACGCTCGGGGCCGAGTGCCGGGTCGAGGCGTGCGACGTGACCGACGTGGAGGCGCTGCGGCGCGTGATCGACAGGGCGTCGGACTCCTTCGGGGGCGTCAACGGGGTGTTCCACCTGGCCGGCGTGGCCGGAGGCGGGATGCTGCAGCTCCGGACGCGGGAGCAGATGGCCGCGACCCTGGCGCCGAAGGTCCACGGCACGCTGGCTCTGGTCGAGGTGCTGCGGGGCCGGGCCGGCCTGGACTTCTTCGTGGCCTTCTCCAGCCGGGCGGCGCTGCGGGGGCTGGTCGGCAGCGCCGACTACGCCGCGGCGAACGCCTTTCTCGACGCGGTGGTGCGCCGGCAGCCGCTGCCCGGCTGCGTCTCGACGACCATCAACTGGCCGTCCTGGGCCGAGGTCGGCATGGCCGCCCGCGAGGAACAGCCCAGGACCGGGCGATCACTGTCCGGGCAGGCAGGGTCCGGGCAGGCAGGGTCTGGGAGGGACGTGCGCCGCTGGTCGGTCCCGCTGTCGGCCGAGGACTATCCGATCCTGGACGAGCACCGCCTGGACGGCATCCCGGTGCTGCCGGGCACCGCCCAGGTCGACTTCGTGCTGCGCGCCTTCCACGAGGCGGTCCACCAGCCGGACGGGCGGCCCGTTCAGCTGCGTCACCTGGTCTTCCGGCAGCCGATCACCACTCCGGAGCCGGTGTCGCTGGAGGTCGGCTTCGAAGCGCACGAGGACCTGTGGCGCTTCACGGTCCGCACCGCGCCGCTGTCCGCGCCCCCGGGCTCGGCCGCCGAGCGCGTGCACAGCACCGGTGAGATCCGGCTGGCCGACAAGGCGGACGAGCCGGATCTCGTGGACGTGGCCGCGCTGCGCGCGTCGCTGCCCGAGCGGCGGGTCCCGGTGAACGACCCGGAGAACCGGCTGTTCACCATCGGCCCGCGCTGGCCGGCGGAGGAGCTCTGGCTGTCCGGGGCGGACCCGGGCACGAAGCTCGCCGTGCTGACCTTCTCCGAGGCGTTCGGCCACGAGCTGGACGAGCACGTGCTGCATCCCACGCTGCTGGACGCGGCGGTGTCGCTGGCGCGCGATCCGGACCTTGAGCCTCCGCACGCGCCCTTCGCCTACCAGTCGGTCATGGTGCGGCGGCCGATACCGGCTCTCGCCTACAGCCACATCCGCCGGCGTCCCAGCGGAGCCGACACGATCGTGGCCGACATCGACGTGCTGACGGCGGGCGGGGACGTCGCGGTCGAGGTCAGGGGCTTCACCATGCGCCGCGTCGACGAGTCCATGGTCGCGCCCGAGACCCAGCGCGCGGCGTCCGCCGCCGGGATCGCCCCTGCTGCCGGGGTGGACATGCTGCTGCGTCTGCTGGGCCGGTCCGGCCCCGGGCAGGTGGCGATCACCCTGTCGGGCGAGGACGCCGTCCTGAGGAACGCCGAGCACCCGCCGGCCGGCGGCGAGCGGCCGGACGCGCCGGACGCGCTGGAGGTCCCGGCCGCGTCTCCGGAGCGGGCCGACGGCGGGGCGTCGCTGGAGGACCGGCTGACGGGCATGTGGTGCGCGGCGTTCGGCGTGGAGTCCGTGGGCCCCGACGAGGACTTCTTCGACCTGGGCGGCGACTCCTTCACCGCCGTGGAGCTGGTCGAGGAGATCCGCAGGGGGTTCGGCGTGGACATCGGCATCGCCGCCGTGTTCGACCACCCGACGGTGGCCGAACTGGTCGCGGAGCTGCGGCGGCTGACCGCGTGAGATGCCCGGCGCCGTGAGATGCCCGGCGCCGTGAGGTGCCCGGCGCTCAGCCGCCGGCCTGCGTGACCCAGGCGCGCAGGGTATCGGCGGGCAGCTCCTCGACGATCTGGTGCCCGCCCTCGACCAGGTGGACCGACAGCGACCCCGTCGTGTACCGGCTCCAGTCGGCGAGGCATTCGGGGTTCCAGGAGCTCGCGTCGCCGGTGGCGCCGACGGCGATCATCGGCGCGTCGAGGACCGGGCGCGGATCCGACTCCAGGTAGCGGTTGAGCAGCCGGTACTCCGAGCGCCACAGGCGCGCGTACGCGGCCAGCGCCGTGGTGTCCCTGATGTGCGGCGGCGCCTCGATCTCCTCGGCCAGCGCCCGGTCCGGCAGGTCCGCCAGCGGCGAGAGCGGCGTGCGGTGCGGCGGATACTGGCACATGATGACGGTCCCGCGAAGCCGCCCTCCCAGGTGCCTGGCGGCTTCCAGGCAGACCAGGCCGCCCATGCTGTGGCCCACGAGCACGACCTGCGCGGCTCCGGAGCTGGTGACGAGGGACGCGAGCGCCGCGCCGCGTTCGTCGATGCCGGGGACGTTCATCGGGTCGTTCCAGCTCGCCCGGCGGATGACGGGCTCCTGGCCCGGCGTGTTCCACCGGTCCACGAACTTCGTCCGGCCGCCCAGCCCGGGAACGAAGATGACGGCCGGGTCATCGCCGAGTGGCGGGCTGACGAGGTAATGCGCAGATTCCTGACCACCCACGTCATTCGCTCCTCATGAGACATGCCGATGGACGAAATGCGGGGACTTCATGCTCCTCCACCGAGAAACGCGCACGTTTCGTACGATCTCTGTAGATCGCATACATACATGCTGTCAGTGATCGATTTTCTCACAATACTGGATCTTGTCAGTGGATCTATGGCAAAGTGTGGCAGGTGTCCACGCTGCTCGCCGCCGCCGTGATTATCCTGATCGCTTCAACGGTGCACGCGGTGACCGGATTCGGTTACGCTCTCGTCGCCACCCCGCTGCTGGCCCTCGCGGTCGACCCCCATACGGCGGTCGTCGCCACCACGCTCTCCGCCCTGGCCATGACCATCACGATCGCCGTGCGTCAGCGTGAGCACGCCGAGTGGAAGGTCGCCGGGGTCGCCACCGCCGGCATCGTGCTCGGCATGCCGCTCGGCCTGTGGGTGTACGCCGTGACGTCGGAGCAGCTGCTCACCGTTCTCATCGCGGTCGGCGTCCTGGGCTGCACGCTGATGGTGTGGCGGCGCGTGAAGGTCCAGGGGAACGTGCCGGTCCTGGTGGGGGCGGGCCTCATCTCCGGCGCGCTGTCGACCTCCACCGGCACGAACGGGCCGCCGATGGTCGCCGCCTTCCAGGGCATGGGGTACGACCCCCACAAATTCCGCGCCACCCTCGCGGCGGTCTTCGCCGCCACCAGCGTGCTGAGCCTGGTCGGGTTCGCCGTGGCCGGTCAGGTCAACGCCGACGCGTTGTGGATCGGCCTGATCGGCCTGCCGGTGGTGCAGATCGGGTGGTTCGCCGGCAACGCGATCTTCAGCCGCATCGATCCGGAGCTTTTCCGCAAGGTGGTGCTGGTGGCTCTGCTCGTCAGCGCGGCGGTGACCTTGTTCAGCGCGCTCACCGGCTGATCCGGCCCGCGTTCCTGCCGATCTCCACCACGCCGTGCAACGGCGGCCTGGTCCTGGTGATCAGGGCCGCTGCCGCGGTGATGACGGGCAGGCCCACCACGACGGCGGTCAGGAACGGCCACGGCAGGGCGATCGTGACCGGGTCGCCGGGGCCGTGCGAGGTCATCGGCCGGCTCAGGGCCACGCCGGTCACCGTGCCGGCGAGCAGCCCCATCAGGGTGCCGAGACCGGAGACGTAGAGGGCCTGGGCGGCCACGACCAGGCGCAGGGTGCGGGGCGGCGCGCCGATGGCCAGCATCGTCGCGCGTTCGGGGCGCAGGTCGGCGGCGGCGAGGCGGGTGGCGGCGAGGGTGCCACTGACGACGAGGACGAGGGCGCCCGCGAGCCAGCCCCACAGGTTGGGGGCGGGGATGCCGGGGCGGCCTTCTTCGACGGCGATCGTCACGCGGGGACTGATCGCGGTGAGGCCGTTCCACAGGGGTGAGTCGGGTGGTGGCCGGTGCTGGGCGTAGAGCCCGCGTTCGGTGGTGGTGAATCCGGCCTGTTCGACGAGGGTGCGCGGGAGCAGGGCGCCTCCTTGGTGTTCGTCGGCGGGGGTGGCCGTGACGGCGGGGACGTGGAGGGTGCGTGGAGGGCCGGAGGGGGAGCTCGCGCGGAGGGTGAGTTCGCCGTCGCGTACGGCGGTGGGGTCGAAGACGACGGCTTTGCCGGCGGCGAGGGCGGCGGCTGTCCGGGGGTCGTGGCGTCCTTGGAGGAGGGTGAGCAGGTTCTGGTCGCCGATGGCGGCTGTGCGGCGGATGGGTTCGCCGTTCCAGCGGGTGGTGTAGCGCAGGGTGTAGCGGCGGTCTTGGGCGTCTTGGGCGTGGTAGCCGGCGGCGAGGGGCACGCCGGGGAGCAGGCGGGCGGTTTCGGCGCGGAGTGCGGTCCAGGTGGGGTTGCTGATGTTTCCCGCCCGGATCGCGAGGGTGCCGGTGGGGCTGGCGGAGGTGTGGGCGTCGCGGTGGTCGGTGGTGGTGCTGTGGGTGGTGATGCCGATGGCGATGGCGGTGGTGGTGACGGCCATGACGGCTGCGACGGCGCCGGTGGTGCGGGACGGGTTGCGGGCGGCGTCGCGGATGGAGGTGCGGAGGGGGAGGGGTAGTCGGGCGGCCGGTCGTGCGGTGAGCTGGATCAGCCATGGGGTGAGGGTGGTGAGGCCGATCAGGAGCAGGAGTGCGGAGGTGAGCACCCATGCGGGGTGGGGCTGGTGCTGGGTGGTGAGGGTGGCGGCGAGCCCGGTGAGGGTGAGGGCGGCGCCGGTGAGGGACGGCCGGCGTCGGTGGATGGTGGGGGCGCGGCCGGCGAGTTCGGTGGCGGTGTTCTGCCGGGCGGCTCGGAGTGCGGGGATGAGGGCTGCGGCGGTGGCGGCGGTGAGTCCGAGTGCGGCGGCGGCGAGTACGGCGGGCCAGGGTATGTCGGTGGGGCCGATCTGGCTGGTCCAGGGGGAGATGAGGGTGGCGGTGAGTGTTCCGGTGCCGATGCCGAGTGCGGTGGCGGTGATGGTGGCGGCGCCGCCGAGGAAGAGGCCGTCGGCGAGGACGATGGTGCGCAGGTGGGCGGGTGTGCCGCCTTGGGCGGCGATCTCGGCGAGTTCGCGGCGTCGTTTGTGGTATCCGACGGCGAAGGCGGGGGCGGTCAGGAATGCGGTCTGCAGGGTCATCAGGAGCGCGGTGGCGGCGAGTGCGGTGGCGTACAGGGTGTCGAGGGAGGTGATGCGTGGTGGGTCGGTGATGGTGGCCTGGGAGGTGACGTACAGGCCGGCGGTGTTGAGGGTGGCGATGTCGGTCCAGGTGAGGGGGCTGGGGGTGTCTGCGAGCCAGCCGATGCTGGCTTCGGTGCTGTAGGGGTTCCAGGTGCTGTGGCCGGGGGTGGCGAGGGGGAGGTCGGGGCCTACGGCGGCGCGGAGGGAGGGCCGGTGGGGGTGTTCGACGATGCCGGTGATGGTCAGCGGGGGTGCGCCGGCGAGGTGGAGGAGGTCGCCGGGGCGGAGGCCGAGTGCGGGGGTGACGGCGGCCTGGCCGGTGGTGGGGTGTCTGCCTTCGCGGAGGGGCAGCATGCCGGTGGTGAGGGGGTCGCGGAGGTCGGTTTCGATGGCGGTGAGGCGTTCGGCGCCGTGGTGGACAGTGCCGGTGTTGTAAGGGATGGTCCGGGTTCCGGGGCCCAGGAGGTCGGTGAGGTCGGGGGCGCCGGGTGGGGGTGTGGTGGGCGGGGTGGTCGTCTGCCAGGCGAGGTCATGGGGGCGTTGCTGGAGGGTGGTTCCGGGGGGTGTGCGGACGAGACGGGCGTCGGCGGCGCCGAGCTCGGTGGTGCGTCCTTCCTGGGGGGTGATGTGCAGGGTGGCGGTGAGGGTGAGGAGTGCCGTGATCACGAGTACGGGCAGGCCGATCATGATCGTGATGAGGGTGGTCCGTGCGGGGGACCGCCGGGCGTTGCGGCGGGCGAGGCGGAGTGCGGCGAGGGTGGCGCTCATGGGGCGCTCTGGAGTGTGGTGTGGGTGGTGTCGGTGATCCTGCCGTCGCGCAGGAAGACGACGTGGTCGGCCCAGGCGGCGTAGCGGTGTTCGTGGGTGACGAGGAGGACGGTCGCGCCGGCGTCGGAGCGGTCGCGTAAGAGGCGCAGGATGTCGTCGCCGGTGCGGGTGTCGAGTGCGCTGGTGGGTTCGTCGGCGAGGAGGAGGCGTCGGGGGCCGATGAGGGAGCGGGCGATGGCGACGCGCTGTCGCTGGCCGCCGGACAGTTCGTCGGGGAAGCGGTCGGCGAGGTGGTCGAGGTGGAGGTCGGCGAGTGCGGTCATGGCTTCTTGGCGGGCCTGGCGTGGGCGGATGCCGTCGAGTTCGCGGGGGAGCATGACGTTTTCCGCGGTGGTGAGTGAGGGGATGAGGTTGCGGTCCTGGAAGATGTGGCCGATGGTGTGGCGGCGGAGGGCGGCGAGGTCGCGGGTGGTGGCGAGGTCGTGTTCGCCGATGTGGACGGTCCCGGTGGTGGGCTGGTCGAGTCCGCCGGCGAGGTTGAGGAGGGTGGTCTTGCCGGAGCCGGTGGGGCCCATGACGGCGATGAGCTGGCCGGGGTGGGCTTGGAGGGTGACTCCGTCGAGTGCGCGTACGGCTGTGGGTCCTGCGCCGTGGATTCTGGTGACGTCGGTCAGCCGTACGGACGTCATGTTTCCTCCTTGAGGATGGCTTCGCAGTGGTCGAGCCAGCGTTGTTCGGCTTCGGCCTGGAAGATCATGGAGTCGAGGACGAGGCGCTGGGCTGTGCCGTGGGTGGTGTTCTTGGCACGGGTGAGGTGCTGGAGGGTGCGCATGGTGGCGGTGCGCTGGTTGCGGATGACCTGGGTGATGTCGGTTTCCTTGGCGGCGAGGGCCATGGCGAGTTTGATGACGAGTTCGTCGCGGGGCCGGTCGGAGTGGACGACGGGGGTGTTGAACCAGCGCGTCATCTCTTCTCGGCCGGTGGGGGTGATGGTGTAGCTGACCCGGCCTTGGTCGTCGGCTTCGCCTGGTTGGACGAGGCCGTCGCGTTCGAGGCGGGACAGGGTGGTGTAGACCTGGCCGATGTTGAGCGGCCAGGTCGCCCCGGTTGACGCCTCGAACTCGCCTCGTAGCTGGTAGCCGTAGCGGGGGCCGGTGCTGAGCAGGGCGAGCAGGCCGTGCCTGATCGACATACATACTAAGTATGCATACGCGGTATGCGTTGCTCAAGTGGTTCCGGCCGGTCGCCGCGGACGGCTTCTGGTGCGCCGGGGGACCGGCGAGGTGAGCGCCCGGGGGAGGAGACGCGGCGCTGTTCTCGGAGACGGCCGGGACGTGCCCCTTCCTGGAATCCCTCGATGGGCGATTTCTTCCTCGGCAGTGCCCCCACGGCTTCCGGTTGAGGACGTCGACAGGCCTCCCCTCGACATCGTAAGAAATCTACAACGTAAAGGCGCTCGCCTGATGATTTTTTATGAAGCACAACCAGTAACCCCCACATCAGCGATACGCCGAGGCTGACCCAGGCCTTCCCCCGCGCTACCGGCAGGTGGATGTGATCTCGGTCAAGCTCGCCATCGACCGACCCGGCCACACGCCGATGGTCCTGACCGCCGACGAGCCCTTCGTCATCGAAGCCGACATTACCCGGTTCCCGCCCCGCGGGGACCGGTACCGGCTGCGTCGGCCGGTCGATATGGAACGCGAATACATCCGCGACCGCACCCTGGAAGGCCACGAATCCGCCCGCGCCCGCGCGGCAAGTCCAGCTGAGCCGGCCTCGACCGACATCCTCACACAGCCCTCATGATGGGCGGGGGAGGGGGTGCCGGCCTCCTGTCAGGATGGCGTTTCCGGTCCGGGGATGAAGGCGGGGCCATGGCCGGGCACGATGATGTCCGCGACGGCCAACACCCGCTCACGTGCGGCGTGGAGCGCGTCCATGTCGACGGCATGCCTGTCGTCGTGCGAGGTGGCGTTGTTCCAGACGTGGGTGTACGCGACGACGCCGTCGGGTGTCCCGACGAGTGTGGTGATGTCCTCGTGGGTGTGTCCCGGTGTGCGGATCAGCCTGATTCCTGGGCTGAGCTGGTAGCCTTCGGCATCTCTCCAGGTCCACTGATCGTCGCGGTAGATCGCCCAGTGGTCGTGGAATCTGGCGTTGGGGAACAGCGCCGCGTTGAGTGTGTGGTCGGGGTGGTGGTGGCTGAACACCACATCGGTGATGTGGTCGGGCGCCACTCCCAGGGCCGACAGCGGATCGAGGATCAGTGATCGGCTCCGTACCATGCCGGGATCGATCACGAGCCGGACGTCTCCGTCTTCGACGTAGCTGACCGTGCTGGCCACTCCGGCGCTGCCGTACCCCTCATGCAGGACGGTCTGAACCGCGCTGGGCGTGAGGTCCGTCATGTTTGCCTCTTCCTGTGCGTCTTGGCATGTCTGTACGTGATGGCAAGTGTGGAGCGGCTGATCGATCGTCATAAGTGGCAGGAGTGCAGATGTTCGCCGAATTTCTGCCATGATGTGATGGTGTCCCCCTTCCGTTCGATCGCTGCCTACGCGACGCAAGGAGTGAGCGCCTTCAGCCTCGGGCTGGTTGGCAAGGTCTTCGCTGACCGCACTCGACTGGGCGGGCCCGCCTTCGAGTTCTTCGTGTGTGCCGAGCGGCCCGGTGATGTACGCACTGACCTCGGCCTTCCGCTCAAGGTCGAGTTCGGGCTGGACCATCTCGCCCGCGCGGATCTGATCATCGTGATTCCCGCGGATGACTATGTCGGCGCGGATGCACCGCCGCCCGGTTTGGTGGAGGCGATGCGTGCCGCTCACGAGCGGGGTGCGATCGTCGCGAGTTTCTGTTCGGGATCCTTTGTCCTGGCCGCCGCGGGTTTGCTCGATGGTCGCCGTGCCACCACCCATTGGAGCTTGGCTGACGACCTGGCCGCCCGCCATCCCGCTGTCTCCGTGATACCGGAGGTTCTCTATGTGGATGAGGGGTCCATCGTCAGTGGTGCGGGCGCGGCTGCGGGGATCGACCTTTGTCTCCATTTGCTGCGCCGTGAGCACGGCGCGGCGATCGCCAACGTCATCGCCCGCGAGATCGTCGTCGCGCCCCACCGCGACGGAGGCCAGGCTCAGTACATTCCCGCCCCTGTGCCGGCCAAGGGCGATGACGAGCGGGTCGCCGGTGTGCTGGACTGGGCGCGGCAGAACCTGGACAAGCCGCTGTCGGTCAACGAACTCGCGGCTCAGGCGCACATGAGCCCTCGCACGTTCGCCCGGCGTTTCAGGATGGCTACCGGGACCACGCCGCACGCCTGGCTGCGTACTCAACGGCTCGATCGTGCCGAAGAGTTGCTCGAGGTCACTGACCTGCAGGTTCAACAGGTCGCACACCGGGTGGGCTTCGCTTCGGTCTCCGTGCTGCGCGAGCTGTTCATTCAGCGCCGCGGGGTGTCGCCTCGCGCGTACCGGCGAGCATTCAGCCAGTTGTAGGGCGCCACCGGGTACGTGGCCCGGCGCTCGGGTCGGCGTCACCAGGGGCAAAGTAACTCTGCGTGACATTTCGTTGTCCTTGACCGCCGCCGCTGGCGAAGCCGGAGCCCTGCTCAGTGATCCGTTCGGTGGGGTCATCGTTGATGCCGCAGGTCTCGCCGAGGCCGGTGATGATGTCGCCGTCGGCGCGGTCGGTCAGGCGGCCACCACGGTGGTTGAGAAACACCGCGGTGCTGCTGGCGCCTTTCAAACAGGCGCGAGTCTGAAGCCAGTCGGTGAGAATGCGGCGGGCGCGGCGCTCGTTCAGGGCGCGGGGCGGTGGGGCGGGAGTCGCGTTCACGCCGGGCTTGGGGCTTGCCGAGGCCGCGGCGGGCGTAGAAGTCGTCGATGACTGACAAGTGGGTGTCGATGGTGTTGGGGGCGCGGCGGCCGTTCTTCAGGTGTCGGCGGAAGTCGCGCACGGCGCCGGTGGCAGTGATCGGCGGGCAGATCCTCATCGGGGTTGCGCCAGGTGTTGGCGCCCTCCACCCAGATCTCGCGGCGATCGATATACCCGAGCCGTGATCGCGACGTAGTGGACCTGAGACGCAACGCTCAGTTATGTTGCCCCGCCTGCAGTTGGCGATCCATCACGCGAACTACCCGAACAGGGATCACGTAGAGCTACATTGCCTCTGGTGACGGCGACCAGAGCGCCGGGCCTACGTGGCAGCCGCCAGTGCTTGCGGTCGTCGAGGTGGCGGGTACGCACACCTACGGTTGTTTCCGTCGAGCGGGGAGCGGGACGCTGCGCATCGGCCTCCCGCTCCTCGTGATCCGATGGGCGTCTCAGACCTCCACGATGGCGGTGTCGACGCAGATCCAGGTGTTGGAGTAGCCGGGAGTCGGCTGTGACTCCAGGTCCGCCTCGAAGTCGTCGAGCTCGCGCTTGAGGTCGGAGTGGAAGTCGATCACCTGCGGCGGGTTGCCGTCCTGGAAGAACCGCACGACCAGCGTGATCTCGGTGTTGGTGGTCGCCATGAAGTAGTCGTAGAGGTCCACTCCGGTGTAGACGTTGTCGCGGCGTTCGCCCAGCGCGAGGTGCAGGTGCGTGGGTATGCCGCCGAATTTGACGATCTCGCCGATGACCTGGCCGCGGGTGACGAACGATCCGACGGGGACGCTCGCCTTCAGGTGTGTGTAGAAGGCGCCGATGCCGTCGGGTGAGTTGGGGTCCTGGCGGATCGAGATCTGGTCGCCGTAGATGCCTCCGCTGGGTGATCCGGGCGTGAAGATGTTGGTGACCTTTCCGCCGAAGGCGGCGCGCACCTGTGTGCCCACGGGCGCGCCGAGGTCCATGCCGTGTGAGATGGCCCAGTTGGGTCCGGTGTGCCCGCCCTGGCCCGGGCCGCCGTAGAAGTGGCCGTCGGCTCCGGTGGTGAACGGGTTGGAGAGGTCGATGTCGAACGCCATGGCGTTGTTCCTTCCTCGGGGCGTACACGCCTGGCCTGTGGCTCGGCATGTGCCTGTCCTTGGATGCGTATCCACCGACAACGCCGCATACCACCACAAACCGTAAGATCCTGGTCTGCATAGGCCCGGGCGGTTCTCACTCTCGGCGTAGCCGGGCGTTGAGCCGGGCGGCCTGGCGGGTGAGGTGGTCGCGTTCCTGGAGGCTGGACGCCGATCGGGCGGCCTCGGCGTAGAGGCGGGCCGCGGTCGCCGGGTCGCCGTCCCGTTCGTGCAGGTACGCGGCGACGGCCGGGTAGCGGGGAAGCGCGGGGTCGAGCGCCGCCAGCGCGGCCAGACCGGCCCGGGGGCCGTCGGCCTCGCCGACCGCGACGGCCCGGTTGAGGCGGGCCACCGGGCTGCCGGTGAGGCGGACCAGTTCGTCGTACCACTCCACGATCTGCACCCAGTCGGTCTCCTCGACGGTCCTGGCGTCGGCGTGGAGCGCGGCGATGGCGGCCTGGGCCTGGAACTCGCCCAGCCGGTCGCGGGCCAGAGCGGCCTGCAGCACGTCGACGCCCTCGGCGATCAGGCGGGTGTTCCACAGGCCGCGGTCCTGCTCGGCCAGGGGGATGAGCCTGCCGTCGGGGCCGGTACGCGCCGGCCGCCGGGCGTGGTGCAACAGCATGAGCGCGAGCAGGCCGGCGGCCTCCTCGTGGCCGGTCCCGGCCGCAAGGCGGCGGGTGAGCCGGATCGCCTCGGCGGCGAGGTCCACGTCCCCGGAGTAGCCCTCGTTGAAGACCAGGTAGAGCACCCGCAGCACGGTGGCGACGTCGCCGGGCCGGTCGAACCGGACGCCCGAGACGGTCCGCTTGGCCCTGCTGATCCGCTGCGCCATCGTCGCCTCCGGCACCAGGTAGGCTCGCGCGATCTGCCGCGTGGTCAGGCCGCCGACCGCCCGGAGCGTGAGCGCGACGGCCGAGGCCGGCGTCAGGGACGGGTGCGCGCACAGGAAGTACAGCTGGAGGGTGTCGTCCGCCTCCGTGCCCGGGCCGGGCGAGGGTTCGCCCTCGACGCGCAGTTCGCGGTGCCGCCGGGAGGTGTCGGCGCGGGCGGCGTCGAGGAACTTGCGCCAGGCCACGGTGACCATCCAGCCCTTGGGGTCGCGGGGCGGGTCTCCCGGCCAGCCGCGTACGGCCTCGACCAGGGCGTCCTGCACGGCGTCCTCGGCCGCCGCGAAGCCGGCGCCGCGGCGCACCAGGACGCGGATCACGTCGGGGATGAGGGCCCGCAGCAGGGTCTCGTGCACCGGGTCAGTCCGTGGTGGGCGAGTGCGCGGACAGCAGCGGGCGCACCTCCAGCCATTCGTGGATCGGTTCGCCGCCCGCGCCCGGCGCGGCGGACAGCTCGGCGGCCAGGTCGAGCGCCCGCTCGTAGGTCTCGACGTCGATCATCATCCAGCCGGCGATCAGGTCCTTGGTCTCCGGGAACGGGCCGTCGGTCACCGGAGGCCGCCCTTCGCCGTCGTAGCGTGCGAACGTGCCCTCTGGCGAGAGCGCCTGCGCGTCGACGAACTCGCCGGTGCTCTCCAGCCGGGCGGCGAAGTCGCTCATGTACGTCAGGTGGGCCGAGAGCTCCTCCGGCGTCCACTGGTCCATCGGCACGTCGTTGACCGCCGCCGGCGCGCCCCGGTAGTGCTTGAGCAGCAGGTACTTGGCCATCGTCTCTCCTCGGTGCGGTATTGGCCCCCTTTCGTGGTGTCGCTCCGGGGACGGAACCGCCGGGATCGGGGACATCCCGCCGTGGCCTTTCCCTCACGGCCTCCCGTGGACCCGCCGGGAGGAGGGGGCACATCGCCGGCGGACGGGTGGTGCTGCCTATTATGCCCGGGGCCGCACGATGAGGCGTTGCGGGCCGTTGACGTTGTTTCCGCTGCCGCTGTACGAGTTATTCGACTTGTACGAGCCGATCACGTTGGAGAAGTTTCCACTGTTGATGGATTTCCCTTTGCTCCAGTGATTTCCCCGATTACGCGAGTTTCCCTTGTTCTTGGGATGGGCGGCCTTCGCCGTGTCGAGGGCCGCCGGGCGCAGCTCGGGGTGAGCCGACGACTGGGCGAAGGCGGGGGTCCCCGCCGCGAGCCACGCCAGGCCGAAACCGGCGATGAGCAGGCCATTCCTGTGCATCTATCCTCCGCTGTCCGCCGCTGTCCGCCGCCCGCGCCGTCTCCGGCGGGCGTCTTCGGTCACCGCTGGAGGGTCTGGGATCCGTTGGCCGTGTTGCCGCTGCCGGTGGCGTTGTTGCTGTCGGTCGAGCCGTTCACGTTGGAGAAGTTTCCGCTGTTGATCGGATCTCCTTCGCTATGGTAATTGCCGCTGTTGGTGGAGTTGCCGCTGTTTTCTGGGCCGTTGACGCACTTCGTGGGAGAATTAGATGAAGGAGAATGGTAATTGACCAGCCGGTTGCCGCAGAAGACGCTGGGGACCATGTCGAGGATGGTGCCCAGGTCCGCGCCCAGCAGCTGCGAGAGCGGAGAAGGCTCAGGCGCCGGCGCGGCCGCCGCGTGGTGGGCCGGCGTGAGACCGGAGCCGGCGACGGTCACGACCATGGCGAGCCGGATCAGGTTTCTTCCCACAGGTCTCATTGCCGCCCCTCGGTCACACGTTGTTGTCAGATCGTCGCCGAGGGTATAGGCGGGCGCGAAGCGCGGGCAACGTTCCCGCGCCGTGTCGGACGTCCGCGCGCGGACCTCACGGGGACGGCGGCGGGGATGCGTCCAGTTGTGCGGCGATCCGCTCCAGGCCATCCTTGATGAGCCGGCCGTATCCGTCGTCGCCGAGCGCGCCGATCCTGTCCTGCGCCTGCCGCAGGTGCTCCCGGGCGCGATCGAGGTCGCCCAGCTTGCGGTAGCACTCGCTCAGGTTCAGGTGCAGCGACGGGTAGAGCCCGGCCACCGAGAGCGGCACCCCGGCCTCGGCCACGCGTTCGTCGGTGACCGAGCCGACGGCGGCCAGCGCCCGCAGATCCCACATCAGCTCCTGGCGTACGTCGTCCTGCACATCGGCCATCGAGTGGGCCAGGACGCAGACATGCAGCGGGTCGCCCTGCTCGCCGCCGATCTCATCCCAGATCTGCGCGAACAGCTCACGGGCGGCCTCGCGCCGGCCGTGGCCGTGGTTCAGCTCCACTCCCTGGCCGATCCGGGCCATCGTCGGGTCGGCGGTCATGGCGGGCTCCTTCGCCGTCGCGGCTGTGATCTCGGTTGTGATCTCGGTTGTGATCGCGGTCAGCCTACCCGCCGCCGCGGCCCGACGATCTTCGATCGCTGACGGCGCTTGCGCGAACGGTCCTTCACGATCCACAATCAAGATATTGTTGTCAACGTTTCGTTGAAGGCGGGTGGATGATCGTACCTCTCGTGTCGGCCAAGGCCGCCACGTGCGGCGGCAAGGCCGGCGCGCTCGGCGCGCTGCTGCGGGCCGGACTGCCGGTTCCCGACGGCTTCGTGCTGCCCTTCGCCGCCTACCGCGCCGCCGTGCGCGGCCTGGACCTCGAACGACTGGCCGCCGAGCCGGACCGGGCCGGCACCGTGCGGCGGGCGATCGAGGCCCGCCCGGTGCCCGCCGCCGTGCCCGCCGCCGTGGCCGGCGCGCTCGCCCGCGCGCTCGGCGACCTCGGCGATCCGCCCGTCGCGGTGAGGTCCTCGGCCGCGCACGAGGACACCGGCCAGACCTCGGCGGCCGGTCAGCACGACAGCTTCCTCGCCGTGCGCGGGGCCGGCGCCGTCACCGACGCCGTACGCGCCTGCTGGGCCTCGCTGTTCACCGCGCGCGCCGTCGACTACCGGGGTGAGCGGCCCCTCGGCGACCTCGCCATGGCCGTCCTGGTGCAACGCCATCTGGACGCCGAGGTGGCCGGGGTCATGTTCACCCCCGCCGCCCCGGGCGACGCGACCCGCGTCGAGGCGTCCTGGGGGCTCGGCCCGAGCGTCGTCGGCGGCACGGTCACCCCGGACGCCTACCGCGTCGCCGGGGACGGGCCGGTCACCCGCGTGGTCGCGCGCAAACAGACCCGCCTCGACCGGTGCGGCGGGCGGCTCGTCACCTCCGACGTGCCCCGTTCTGACCGTGACCGGCCGGTGATCGACGACGCGACCGCCCGGAGTCTCGCCGCGCTGGGTACGGAGATCGCCGCCGTACGCGGTGGACCGCAGGACGTCGAGTGGGCGATCGCCGACGGCCGCGTGTGGATCCTGCAGGCGCGGCCCCTCACCGCCGAGACCCCGGCCTGGCCTCCATCCCTCACCTCCCCACCCACCACGCCGGCCACCGACACTCCGGCCACCGACACTCCGGCCACCGTCGCCGCGCCGGCCACCAGCTCGGCGGCCGTCGCCATGCTGACCGGAACCCCCGGCAGTCGCGGGATCGTGACCGGCACCGCGAGGATCATCCGCGGTCCCCGCGACTTCGAGCGAGCCCGCCCCGGCGACATCATCGTCTGCCCCTTCACCGACCCCGCCTGGACGCCGCTGCTGCGGATCGCGGCCGGCGTCGTCACCGAGACCGGAGGCGCGCTGTCCCACGCCGCCATCGTCGCTCGCGAGCACGGCATCCCCGCGGTCCTCGGCGTCGCGAACGCGACGACCAGACTCCACGACGACAGCGCCGTCACCGTCGACGGCGCCACCGGCACCGTCACCCAGGCCGCCCCGTGACCCGGCCGCCCCGTCCTGCCCCGCCCCGGAGCGTCATCAGGCAGCCCCGCACCCCGGCACGGGCAGCCACACCGCCGCAAACCCGCCCGGCCAGGCGCCACACCAGCGGCCGTGCCCGTGCACACCCCGCTCCCTCGGCCGGGGGTGATTCCGTCCGTCCCCGTACTGACAGTTCGTCCGTATCGTCCATGGAGGGAAAGGAGACGGGGAGCGGCCTGGCGCCGTGCCCTGGCTGCTCATGACCACGCGACACCTCTATCTCGCACGCCACGGCGCGGCCGACGCGTTCGGAGACCTCACCGACCTGGGCCGCCGGCAGATGGGCCTGCTGGGCCGTCGGCTCGCCGACCTGCCGATCGACGCCGTGTGGCACTCCCCGCTGCCGCGCGCCGCGGCCAGCGCGGACGAACTCGGCCGGCACCTGCGGGACGCGCCCGTCGCCGAGGCCGCCGAACTCATCGACCATGTGCCGTACGTTCCCCGACCGGCTGAGACGCCGCCGTCCTGGGCCGGTTTCTTCGACGGCTACGACGAGGCGGAGGCGGCCTCGGGGCACAGGCTCGCCGAGGCGCTGATCGGCCGGTTCGCGCAGCCGCCCGGCACGGCCGGCACGCACGAGGTCCTGCTGACGCACGCCTACCAGATCGCGTGGCTGGTGCGGCACGCCCTGGACGCGCCGCCAGCCCGGTGGCTCGGCCTGAACAGCGCCAACGCCGCGCTGACCGTCATCGACTACCGCGCCGGCCTGCCGCCGACGCTGGTGATGTTCAACGACATGAGCCACCTGCCGGCCGGCCTGCGCTGGACCGGCTTCCCCGACGGGATGAGGCCATGAGAACGGGTCCGGGCGGGCGGAGGGGTCAGGTGACCCAGGTGGGGCCGCCGTCCGGCCGCGCGGGGTCGGACACGCTGGAGCAGTTCAGGTCGACGTGGTTCAGCCGCCGTGCCGTGCCCGCCTGGCTGTCGATCCACCTCAGGTCGATCGGGCCCTGCATGCTCATGCGGTACTGCCACACCAGCGCGGAGGGGAAGCCGGACGTCGCCGGATCGCGCGCGGCCTCCGCGCCGAGGTCGATCGTGGACGGTCCCTGGTCGATCGGGCCGTACACCCACGTCTCCACCGGGTGGCCGGTCTCCGTCACGATGTCGGCCACGTTGTCGGCCACCTGCTGGGCGGTCTGGGTGCGTGAGCAGTAGACGCCGGCCCAGTAGATGGAGTTCACGTGGACCTCGCGGATCCACGCTTTCACGTACTTGACCTGGTTGCCCGGCATCAGGCCGCCGTTCTCGATGTCGAGGTAGACGACGCACTGAGGGTGCAGCCGGATGCCGGCGGCGAGACCGGCGGCGTGCAGCCCGTCGATCGTGCCCCGCGCCTCGGTGACGTCGTGACTGCCCGAGCCGATGACCTGCTGGCCGACATAGGTGGGCAGGACGCCCCAGCCGATGGACTGCAGGGCCGGGGCCGCCTCCATCCAGGAGGTGTCCGGGTGACTGGGCGCGGGCGCCAGATACAGGCCGACGAACGTCATGTCGGCGACGGAGTCCCACAGGGACCTCATCAGTGTGGCGCCGGGGAAGCTGAACCGATCGAATCCGAGAAGCATGGTGGACCCCCGCGACGTGGAATCGACGAGCGTGCCCCAGCTACCCTTCTCTGACCTGGGCTAACGGTCGGCCAGAGGCGGCCGTTCCCGCGCCGGAGGGCCGCCGCCGTCCGGCCGGGGGACGGGGCCGGGAGGAGGGCCTGGGGGAGCGGCCGGGCGGCTCCACGGGGTCAGGTCCGGGCGTTTGGCGGTGCGGCCGTCGCCCGAGGACCGGCCGCGCAGGCGGCGGCCGATCCAGGGGCCCGCGAACGAGGCGAGCCAGCGCAGCTCGGTCGTCGCCGCCCGCCACGCCGCCGCGGGGGGCACCGGCGGGAAGGGCAGCATCCACGTGTCGTCGCTGCCGGGCAGGCCGAGGGAGTGGGCCATGGCCGCGGCGATGCGGGCGTGGCCGGCGGGGCTCGCGTGCAGCCGGTCGGTGCCCCACATGCGCGTGTCGGTGACGAACTCCATCGCGAACGTGTCGACGACCGTGACGCCGTGGCGGGCCGCGGCGTCGCGGATGCGGGCGTTGAGGTCGAGCACTCTGGGGCGGAGCGGCCGGGTTATCGGCGCTATCTTCCCGATGTCGGGAAACGTCACCGTGACCACGTGGGCGCCGGACTCGGTCAGCGCGGCGTACATCTCCTCCAGCTCCCGCGCCACGGCGGCGGGCTCGCAGCCGGGGCGGATGAGGTCGTTCATGCCCGCCATGACCGTGGCCAGGTCGGGGCGCAGCGCCAGCGCGGGGGCCAGTTGCTCGGCGCGGATCTGGGCGGCGAGCCGGCCGCGGACCGCGAGGTTGGCGTACCGGAGTTCGGGGTTGGCGCGGGCCAGGTGCTCGGCGAGCCGGTCGGCCCAGCCGCGGTGGCCGGTGACGTCGTCGCCGTCGCCGAGGCCCTCGGTCTGGCTGTCGCCGAGCGCGACGTACCGCGCGTAGACGGTCATGGCTCTCCCCTCCGGCGCGTCACGGGACGACTATAAGCGCGTGGGGCCGCCCGCGGCTCGCCGAGGTCGCGCGGGCCGCCGGCCGAGCCCGGCGCGCAGCCCGTACCAGCCGATGGCGGCGGCGAGTGCGACCTGCAGCAGGTATGCGGCCATGGTGGCGCCGCGGCCGAGCAGGTCGGCCGGCAGCGCGGCGATGAGGAGGATGTAGACGATGCCCGTGAGCGACAGCGGGCGCGGCATCGTCCTGGACAGCAGCGTCCCGGCGAGCGCGAGGAGCACGCCGGCGGAGATGACGATCTGTGTGCCGACGATCGCCGGGATGAGCAGGCCGAGATGGGTGTTCAGCAGGGCGAACAGCTCCCGTCCCTCGGACTCGGGCAGGACCGCGGGGTCGGCCGCGTAGGCGAACGGCAACGCCTCCGCGGTGATCACGAGGGCGAAGAGCACCCCGCCGACGCCCGCCAGCAGGGCGCCGAGCAGGTTCAGCGGGCCGCCCCGGCCTCGGCCGAGCAGCACGAGGAAGATCGCCGTGGCCACCCAGGAGAGCGCGTACCCGGGGCCGCCGAGGTAGAGGTTCATCGGCCAGTAGGCGGCGCCGAGCGCCCGTATGTCGTCGTACCGGACGGTGCCGTCGAAGGGAGGCTCCCAGAACGCGAAGAACGTCCGTGCGGCGAGTGAGACCAGCAGCAGGACGAAGAGGGCGATGAGGGCGGCGCGCCACGGCGCTGTGGGAGCCGGGGCGGGCCCGGCGGACGGAGGCAGCCCGGCACCGGTGAGTTCGGATGCGGTCAAGGTCGTCTTCCTTTCGATCGGTGCGGCCGGTGTCGCGCCGATCGTCGCCAAGGGGGTGCGCGCGCCGCATCGGTGCCAGCACCTATCTTGGGTCCGGCCTGTTCACGGGGCCTTTCCGCGTGCCTTGCCGTCCAGCCACATCCGCGCGGCCCGTACCCGCCGGTTGGCGCCCGCCTCCTGCTGGAGCCCGAGTTTGACGAAGATCGCGCGCAGGTGGGCGTCGATCGTCCGTTCGGAGACGACGAGCTGGGCGGCGATCCCGGCGTTGCTGGCGCCTTCGGCGAGCGCGGCGAGGACCTCCGCCTCGCGGGGGGTCAGGACCGCGACCGGGTCCGCCCCTGAGTGCTCCGGGAGAGCGCCGGGCGGCGCCGGCCGGTCGTCCTGGACGGACAGGAGGCGGGCCAGCCGCGCGGTCCCGGTCCAGGCGCCGCCGACGACGGCGAGCGTCACGACCGCGATGAGGACGGCGACGGGGGTGGCGCCGAGCCGGACGCCGGGAGCGGCGATGAGCGTCCCGATGGCGGTCACGACGAGGAACGCGGCGGCGAGCCCGGTGCCGCGGATGACGATCAGCACCTGCCGGGGCCCGACCCCGCCCCGGGCGGCGAGCAGGGCGCAGGCCGTGCTGAACGCCGCGGCCGCGGCGAGCGCGACGAGGAACGCGGCCGAGCCCAGCGCGGGGGTCACGGCCCCGGGATCGCGGGCGAGGGCGAGCAGGAGGCAGAAGCAGACGGTGAGCGGGGCGCCGCTGGTCCCGGCCGCGGCGACGGCGATCCTGGCGCGGGCGGCCCCTGCGGAGCTCAGCGCGGCGCGCCAGAGCGTGACCGGCAGGAGCAGCAGGGCCGCGAAGCCGGCGAGCGTGGACAGGACGCCGATCGGTTCGAGCGCCGTGCGCCAGGACTCGGGGGCGATCGTCGGCAGGCCGGCGAACGGCTCGCCCGGCGTCGTCAGCAGGGCGTTCGCGCACGTCACCGCGGCGATCACCCAGATCACGGCCCGGTGCGTCCACGGCGTCCGCTCGCCTGCCCGGACGGCCGCCGACGCGAGCAGTTGCAGGAGCGCCAGCGGCGGGATCCACGCCGAGCTCCACAGCGTGACCGCGAGCGCGGAGCTCGGGTCCGCGCTTTCCACGGCCCACACCGCCCAGGCGGCCAGGAGGAGGTAGGCCAGCAGGGCGGCGCAGAGGTGGCCGGCGAGCGTGCCGGCCGCGCGGTCGCCCCGCTCGGTGAGCCGGGTGGCGGCGACAGCCGCACCCATGGCCGACGCCGCCAGCGCGAGCACGCCGACGGGGTCGGTGGGGAAGCCGTCGTGACCGGCCAGCCGGAGCGCGAGCAGCGCGGCCGCCGCGCCGGCCGCGCCGGCTCCGGCGATCAGGGGCAGGAGCCGGCCGGTCGCGGACGGCTCGTCGATGGCGGTCATGCGGGTCCCACTCCCAGGTCGTCGTCGCCGGATCCGGAGGACCGGATCCGGAGGACCGGATCCGGAAGAGCTGTCCCGCCCCATGGTGGTCCCGTCACGGCCCCGCTGTCTCGCCCGGCGCTACAGGCCGGTCATCACGAGGCTCATGTAGTACCAGTAGCCGGAGCCGAAGATGTGCTGCGGGATGACGGTGGTCTGCCCGGTCGCGAGCGCGGCGCAGGTGGAGCCGCGCGCGGTGACCGAGCCGAGCTCCTTGCCCTGGCCGACGGCAGGCGGGGTCACCTCGCGCAGGCTGAACAGCGCCGATCCGGTGGTGCCGATGGTGGTGACGGGGTTGGCGAAGTTGCCGGAGTAGGCGCGGTCACCGTTGTTCATGGCGACGTAGCGGTTGCCGCCGGGGTACATGAATCCGGCGAGGTTGATCCGGATCTCGTCGCCGTTGTTCTCGTCCACGTCGTAGGCGTCGACGTACTCCACCTCCACCCGGCACGTGCCGGCCGTGCTCGTCGCGGCGGCGGGTGAGACCGCGGGTGAGACCGCGGACACGGCCAGGGCGGAGGCCAGGGACGCCGTCAGGGTGAGCGCCCGGGTGAACTTGTCGGATCGCATCGCCGTTCTCCCTCTGTCGATCGGCGTCACCGAACGGAACGCCGTTACCTCAGGGTGTGACAGGCGACCTGGGCAGGTCAGTGGCCAAATGCACGCTTGATCCATGTCTTTTTGCGCGGTCGCACCCGCGCGCTTGACCTCACGGGCACGGGTGTGAGCAAATCCCGTTATTGTGACGTTCACTAAGGGAAAGTGAGGCGGTCGTTGGCGACCACGACGGAGCCGGCCTCAGGCGGAGCTCACCTTTCCGACACCAAACGAGCTCTGCTGGAGCAACGCCTGCGCCGCAGGTCGAACGGCAAGCCGACCGCGATCCCGCGCCGTCCCGCCGACGTGGACATCCCCCTGACCCACGCCCAGGAGGGGCTGTGGTTCATGGAGCAGTTCGCTCCCGGCACCGCCGCCTACACCATCCCCTTGGTGGTGCGCCTGCGCGGGGACCTCGACCCGGTACGGCTGCGCCGGGCCCTCGAAGCGGTCGTGGCCCGGCACGAGATCCTGCGTACCCGCTTCCCCGCCGACGCCGACGGCCGCCCGCGCGTCGAGGTGGACGACGCCGGGCAGGTGGAGCTGCGCAGCCTGAGCGCAGCGGACGAGGCGGCGGCGCGTGAGCTGCTGAGCGCCGAGCTGGCCCGGCCCTTCGACCTGGCCGCCGGGCCTCCCGTGCGGGCCCTGCTGGTGCGGCTGGCCGGCGACGACCACGTCCTGCTGGTGGCCCTGCACCACATCGCCGGCGACGGCTGGTCGCTGGAGATCCTGGCCGGGGAGCTGCGCGCCCTGTACGCGGGGGAGGAGCCGCCCGAGCTCGCCCTGCAGTACGGGGACTTCGCCGTGTGGCAGCGCGGCCGCCCGGCGGAGGAGGCGGATCTGGCCTACTGGCGTGAACGGCTGGCCGGGGTGCCGCCCGTCGAGCTGCCCCTGGACGGCAGGCGCGGCGCGGTGGCCACCTTCGAGGGCGGCTCCCACACCTTCCGGCTCGGCGCCGGCGAACTGGCGGCCGCCGACCGGCTGGCGCGCGAGCACGACGCGACGCTGTTCATGGTGGTCCTCGCCGTCTACCAGGTGCTGCTGGCCCGGCACAGCGGTCAGTCCGACTTCGCGATCGGCACGCCGGTGGGCGGACGCCCGCGCAGCGAGCTCGAACCGCTCATCGGCATGTTCGTCAACATGCTGGCCATGCGCGCCGACCTGGAGGGCGACCCCACCTTCGCCGAGCTGCTCGCCCGGGTCAGACGGAGCACGCTGGACGCCTTCGCGCACCAGCGGCTGCCCTTCGAGCAGCTCGTCGGCGAGCTCGGCCTGGCCCGGGACGTCTCGCGCACCGCGGTGTTCCAGGTGGCGCTCGCGCTGCGCAGCTACGACGAGGACGGCGCCGCCTGGCCGGGCCTGACGGTGGAGCCGTACCCGCTGACGGCCAGGGCCGCCCCGTTCGAGCTGGAGCTGTTCCTGACCGAGCGCGGCGGCGGGCTCGACGGGCTGTTCGTCTACAACCGCGACCTGCTGGCCGGCCAGACGGTCGAGGAGCTCGCCGCCCGGTTCGGGACGCTGCTGCGGGCCGCGCTCGCCGATCCGGACCGGCGGGTGTCGGACCTGGAGCTGATGACGGCCCCTGAGCGCGAGCGCGTGCTGGCCCTGGCGAGCGGGCCGGACGTGCCGTACCCGGCGGAGCGGACGCTGGGAGAGCTGTTCGAGGAGCAGGCCGCCCGCACCCCCGGCGCGGTCGCCCTGGAGTTCGGCGGGCAGCGGCTCAGCTACGCCGAGCTGGAGCGGCGCTCCGGCGAGCTGGCCCGGCGATTAGTCGACCTCGGCGCCCGGCCGGGCGTCAGGGTCGCCGTCGCGATGGAGCGCTCACTCGACCTGGTCGTGAGCCTGCTGGCGGTGGTCCGGGCCGGCGCCGCCTACGTGCCGCTCGACCCCGACTATCCGCGCGAACGCCTGGACTTCATGCTGCGGGACGCCCGGGCGGCGATCCTGCTGCCGCAGGAGACGGTACGCGAGCGGGAGGACCTGCCGGACACGCCGCTGACGTCCGCCTGTCCCGCCTACATGATCTACACCTCCGGCTCGACCGGCCGCCCCAAGGGCGTGCCGAACTCCCACGCCGCCATCGTCAACCGCCTGGACTGGATGCAGCGCCGCTTCGGCCTGACCGGCGCCGACGCGGTGATGCAGAAGACGCCCGCCGGGTTCGACGTGTCGGTGTGGGAGTTCTTCTGGCCGATCATCACCGGCGCCCGCCTGGTCGTCGCCGCGCCCGGCGGCCACCGCGACACCGCCTACCTGCGCGACCTGATCGTCTCCTCCGGCGTGACGACCATGCACTTCGTGCCGTCGATGCTCGCCGCCTTCCTGGAGGAGGAGGACGTCGAGCGCTGCGTGTCGCTCAAGAGGGTGATCTGCAGCGGCGAGGAGCTGCCGGTCGCCGTCGCCGCCCGGTTCTTCGAGCGGCTGCCGGAGGTGGAGCTGCACAACCTCTACGGGCCGACCGAGGCCGCCGTCGACGTGACGGCCTGGCGCTGCTCGCCCGGCGAGAGCCGGATACCGATCGGCCACCCGGTGCAGAACACCCGCATCCACGTGCTCGACGCGCGGCTGCGGCCGGTGCCGCCGGGCGTGACCGGCGAGCTGTACATCGGCGGCGTCCAGGTGGCCATCGGCTACCACGACCGGCCCGCCCTGACCGCCGAGCGTTTCCTGCCCGACCCGTACGGGGCCGCGGGCTCGCGGCTGTACCGCACCGGCGACCTGGCCAGGACGCACCGCGACGGCGCCGTGGAGTTCCTCGGCCGGGCCGACGACCAGATCAAGATCCGCGGGCAGCGGGTCGAGCCGGGCGAGGTCGAGGCCGTGCTCCGCGAGCAGCCGGGCGTGCGCGAGGCGCTGGTCGTGGCCGACGCCGACGGCCTGGTGGCCTACGTCGTCACCGACGCCGACCCGTCCGGGCTGCGCGCCCGGCTCAAGGAGCTCCTGCCCGACCACATGGTGCCCACCGCGTACGTGCGGATGGACGCGCTGCCGCTCAGCCCCAACGGCAAGGCCGACCGGTCCGCGCTGCCGGCCCCCACCCGGTCGAGCGGCGGCGGAGCCCTGCCGGCCAGCCCGGCCGAGATCGCCGTGGCCGGGATCTGGAGCGAGCTGCTGGGCGTTCCCGGCATCCGGGCCGACGACGACTTCTTCGACCTCGGCGGGCACTCGCTGGTCGCCATCCAGGTGGTGGCCCGGATCCGCAAGCTGCTGGCCCCGGCCGAAGGCCGCTCGGTAGGCGTCATGGACCTGTTCCAGCACCCCACCGTGCGGGGCCTGGCCCAGCTCATCGAAGGGCCGGCGCCGGCCGAGGACAGGCCGCGCGAGCTGCTGCACCGCCTCACCCGCTCGCGCCTCACCCCCGCCCTGACCCTGGTGTGCTTCCCGTACGGCGGCGGCAGCGCCCTGGTCTACCAGCCGCTGGCCGATGCGCTGCCCGAGGAGTGCGCGCTGTACTCCATGGCCTTCCCCGGCCACGACCCCGGCCGCCCCGACGAGCCGGTGATGCCGCTGGAGGAGGTCATCGAGCGGGCCGTGCAGGAGATCGTCGACGGCATCGACGGCCCCATCGCCCTGTACGGCCACTGCGGCATCGGCGGCGCCGTCACCGCCGAGGTCGCCCGGCGGCTGGAGGCGCGCGGGCGCGAACCGGTCGCCGTCTACATCGGGGCGATCTTCCCGTTCGCCCGCCCGGAAGGGCGGATCGCGGGGCCGCTGGGCAGGCTGCTGCGCACCGACCGGCTGCGGGGCGACCGCTCCTACGAGAACCGCATGAAGGCCATGGGCAACGACATCTCCGGCCTGGACGAGGAGCAGGTCAAGTTCATGGTCCGCAACCAGCGGCGGGACACGCTGATCGCGGAGGAGGCCTTCACCCGCATGCTGTCGGAGCGGGCCCGGCCGCTGCGCGCCCCGGTCATCGCCGTCGTGGGGGAGCAGGACCCGGCCACCGACTACTACCGTGAGCGCTACCGCGAGTGGCACTTCCTGTCCGGGACCACGGCGCTGGTCGTCCTCGACGAGGCCGGCCACTACTACCTCAAGTACCGCGCCGACGACCTGGCGCAGGTCCTCACCAACACGCACATCGCCCTGGAGTACGGCGCGGCCGGCGAGCTGAGCCGCCAGGCCCGCGGCCCCGCCGCCGGCTGGTGGGTGGAGGAGACCTCGACCCGGGGCGGGCAGGAGGATCCGCCGCCCCCCAAGCGGGCGCCCGAGCCCGGCATGCGCCGTTTCCTCGCCGTCTCGGCGTTCCAGCTCCTGTCCATGGTCGGCACCGCGGTCACCGACTTCGCCATCCCGATCTGGGTCTACACCACCACCGGCTCCCTGCTGAACTTCGCCCTGCTCGTCGCCCTGGCGATCATGCCGGGCGTGCTGGCCTCCCCGCTGATCGGCGCGCTCGTCGACCGGCACGGCAAGAGGGCCATGATGGCGCTGGGCAACTGCGCGGCCGGCGGCGTGCAGCTCGTGTTCGGCGTGCTGCTGTGGACCGGCGCCCTGGAAACCTGGCACATCTACCCGCTGGTCGCGCTGTTGTCGATCACGCTGGTCTTCCAGCGGCTGGCCTACACCGCGGCGCTGCCGCAACTGGTGCCCAAGCAGTATCTGGGGCACGCGGCCGGCGTGGTGCAACTGCTCGCCGGCACCTCCCAGTTCGTCGCCCCGCTGCTGGCCGTCGCGCTGCTGGCCGGGATCGGGCTCGGCGGCATCCTGGTGATCGACGTGATCAGCTTCGGCGTGGTGCTGGCCGGGCTGGCGCTCATCCGCTTCCCGGCGACGATGGCGCTGGAGCGGCGCGAGACGCTGGCCGCCGAGCTCGCCGGCGGGTTCCGCATGTCGCTGGGCAACCGCCACCTGCGGGCCGCGCTGCTCTACTTCGCGGTGCTGAACGTCATGCTGGCGGCGGTGCTGATGTCGATCTCGCCGCTGGTGCTGTCGTTCGCCGACCTGGACACCGCCGGCCGCATCTCGTTCGTCGGCGGCCTGGGCGCCACGCTCGGCGGCGTGATCGTCGCGCTGTGGGGCGGGCCTCGCCGCCGCCGGATGCGCGCCGTGCTGCTGGGCACCCTGCTGCTCAGCCTGTTCGCCGTCGTCACCGGGATGTACGCCTCGCCGCTGGTCGTGGGCCTGGGCGCGTTCGGGCTGTGGTGCAGCCTGTCGGTGGTCAACGGCGTCTTCATGACGATCATCCACGTGAAGGTGCCGCAGCGGTTCCACGGCCGGGTGATGGCGTTCAACCAGATGATCTCCTGGTCGACGCTGCCGGTCGGCATGGCCGTGGTCGCCCCGCTCGGCGAACGCCTGCTGGAGCCGCTGCTGCTGCCCGGCGGCGCGCTGGCCGACACCGTCGGCGCGGTGATCGGCGTGGGCCAGGGCCGCGGCATCGCGTTCATGTACGTGCTGCTGGGTCTCGGCATCGCCGTGCTCGCGCTGGTGGCCATGCGGATCCCGGTGCTGGCCGGGTTCGACGAGGCGGTGCCGGAGGCGGACCCCGACGACCTGGTCGGCGCGCGGGCGCTGCAGGAACGGGCGGGCAACGTCGTCAGCCTCGCCTGGAGCGCCCCGGCGTTCGCCAAGGCGCTCACCATGCCGCTCAGCGCGGCCAAGGCGGGCGAGCTGCTCGGGGAGCCGGTCGAGAAGGTGCTGCTGCGCACCGGCGGCGAGATCAGCGCCGTCTACGAGGTCAGGACCGCCGGCCGGGAGCTGATCGTCAAGCTGTACCCGGGGCTGTTCACCGAACGCATGCGCAAGGAGCGTCAGGTCTACGACCTGCTCGCGCGGACCGGCGCGGCGGCGCCCGCCGTGGTCCTGGCCGACGACTCCCGGCGTGACCTGCCCCAGGCGTACCTGGTCATGACCAAGGTGCCGGGCCGGCCGCTCTCCCAGGTCTCCGCCGGCCTGGACCGCGACACCGTCGAGCGGCTCTACCGCGACATGGGCCGCCTGCTGCGCACCGTGCACAGCGTCACGGCGCCCGCCTTCGGCCCGATCGACGGCGTGACGGAGCCCACCAACGACGCCTACGTCGGCGGCCAGTTCGAGCTGAAGGCCGCCCACTTCGCCGAGTTCGGCGGCGACCCCGGCCTGCACGCGGCGCTCCTGGCCCGCCTGGACGCCGACCGCCACCTGCTGGCCCGCTGCGACACGCCCGTGCTGCTGCACCACGACTTCCACGAACGCAACGTCATGGTCGACCGGCGCGCCGGCCGATGGGAGCTGACCGGCCTCATCGACGTCGAGAACGCGCTCGGCGGCGACCCGCTGATGGACCTGGCCCGCACCGACTACTTCGCCGTCCGCGACGACCCGCTGCGCCGCCGCGCCCTGTTCGAGGGGTACGGGGACCTGCCCGGCGACCGGGCCGAGCGGCTGGCGTTCTACCGGCTCTACCACGCCCTGGACCAGTGGCACTGGCTGGCCACGATCGGCGAGGTCAGCGCGCTGGAGCCGATCACCCGGGAGATACGCGCATGCCTGTGACCGAAGACGCCTTCGCCGCCTCGTACGCGCAGGAACGCGTCTGGTTCCTCACCACGCTGCTGCCCGGCGTGCCGCTCTACAACATCGCCGGCGTCTCCCGGCTGGAACGGCTCGGCGAGGTGGAGCCCGGCCTGGTCGAGCGGGCGCTGCGGGTGGTGGCCGAACGGCACGAGCCGCTGCGTACCCGGCTGGAGCCGCGCGGCGACGCGGTCATGCAGCTGATCGCCCCCGAGGCGTCGGTGCGGCTGGCCCACACCGACCTGTCCGGCCGCCCCGAGCAGGACCGCGCCGCGGACCTGGCCGCGCTGGCGGCGGCCGACGCCGCCGAGCTGTTCGCCCTCGGCGAGGCGCCGCTGTGGCGGGCCCGGCTGGTGCGGCTCGGCGGCGGGCAGTGGCGGCTGGTGCTCGTCGCCCACCACGCCGTCTTCGACGCCTGGTCGATGCGGATCTTCACCGAGGACCTCGCCGAGGCGTACCACGCGCTGCGGGAGAACCGGCCGCCCCGGTTCGGCGAGCTGGCCGTGCAGTACGCCGACTACGCCGTCTGGCAGCGCGGGCAGGGCTTCGAGGCGTCCCTGGACTACTGGCGCGAACGCCTGGCCGGGTCGGCGCCGCTGGAGCTGCCCACCGACCGGCCGCGGCCGGCCGAGTTCGGCTACGCGGGCGCCAACCACCCCTTCACCGTCCCGGCCGCGCTGACGGCGCGGGTGACCGAACTGGCCAGGCGCACCGGCAGCACCTCCTTCATGGTGCTGCTCACCGCGTTCGCCGCGCTGCTCGCCCGCTGGAGCGGGCAGAGCGACGTGGTGATCGGCTCGCCCGTCGCCGGCCGCGACCAGCCCGAGCTGAGCCCGCTCATCGGCATGTTCGTCAACACCCTGCCGCTGCGCGCCGACCTGAGCGGCGACCCGTCCTTCGCCGAGGCGCTGGAACGGGTCCGCACCACCGTCGTGGACGCGCTCGACCACCAGGACGTGCCGTTCGCCCGCATCGTCAGCGAGCTGAACCCGCCGCGCGACCCCTCCCGCACCCCGCTCTACCAGGTCGCCTTCAACCAGCTGCCGTACGACGTGCGCGGCCAGATCGGCACCGGCACCACCAAGACCGACCTCACGCTGGAGATCCAGAACGCCGACGGCGACCTGAGCGCCTGGCTGGAGTACGCCACCGACCTGTACGACCCCGCCACGATCGACCGGCTCGCCGAAGGGTTCCTCGCCCTGCTCGGCGCCGCCACCGCCGACCCCGCCGCGCCGCTGTCGCGGCTGCCGCTGATGCCCGCCGGAAGGCGGCAGGAGACGGTGACCTGCGGGCACGGGCCGCGGCTGCCGTACCCCGGCGTGCCGTTGCACGCGCTCGTGGCCCGGCACGCGGCGGCCCTGCCCGGCGCGGCCGCCGTCGTCGTCCCGCACGAGGGCCGCACGCTCACCTACGGCGAGCTCGATGAGCGGGCCGCGGCGCTGGCCCGGGTGCTCCTTGCGCGGGGCGTGGGGGTGGAGTCGCCGGTGGCGGTCTGCCTCCCGCCCGGCGGCGACCTGGTGATCGCGCTGCTCGCGGTGCTCAAGGCGGGCGCCTGCTACGTGCCGCTCGACCCGCGCTACCCCGTGGAACGGCTGCGCTTCATGCTGGCGGACTCGGGGGCCGCGCTCGCCCTGACCACGCCGGAACTGGCCGGACGGCTGCCCGGCGTGCCCGTGCTCACCGACCTGGCGCAGAGCCCGCCCAACGACCGGCCGCTGCCGGAGGTCTCACCCGGCCATCTGGCCTACGTCATCTACACCTCCGGCTCCACCGGCGTGCCCAAGGGCGTCATGGTGCCGCACCGGGGCGTGGTCAACCTGGTCACGAGCCTCGCCTTCACCGCGGCCGAACGGATGCTCCTGCTCACCCCGATGTCCTTCGACATCGCCGCGCTCGAACTGTTCGGGCCGCTGCTGTCGGGCGGCACGGTGGTCGTGGCGCCGCCCGACAGCAAGCTGGGCCCGGTCCTGGCCGAGGCGGACGTGCGCACCGTGCAGGCGCCGCCGTCCGTCCTGGAGGAGATCGTCGAAGAGCTGCCGGTCGGCCTGCCCCGGGTGCTGAGCGGCGGCGAACCGCTCGGCCCCGCCTTCGCCCGGCGGCTGCGCGAGGTCGCCGGCGAGGTGCACAACATGTACGGGCCGACGGAGACCACCATCTGGTCGCTCACCCACGTGACGCGACCCGGCGAGCAGAGCGTCCCCATCGGCCGCCCTGTCGCCAACACCACCGTCCACGTGCTGAGCGAGGCCATGGAGCCGGTGCCGCCCGGCGTGGTGGGAGAGCTCTGGCTCGGCGGCGACGGGCTGGCCCGCGGTTACCACGCTCGGCCGTCCCTGACCGCCGAGCGGTTCGTCCCCGACCCCTTCGGCCCGCCCGGCTCCCGCCTCTACCGGACCGGCGACCTGGTGCGGCGCCCGGCCGGCGGCGCCGTGGAGTTCGTCGGCCGGGTGGACGACCAGGTGAAGGTGCGCGGCGTCCGCGTGGAGCTCGGCGAGGTCGAGGCCGCGCTGACCGCCCACCCGGGGGTCAGCCGCGCCGTCGCCGCCGTCCGCGACGACGCGCCGGGCGGCCGCGCCCTGGTGGCGTACGTGGACGAGCACGCCCCCGTGGCCGACCTGCGGGCCTACCTGCAGGACCGGCTGCCCTCCACCATGATCCCCAGCCTGTACGTGGCCGTCGGCTCCTTCCCCAGGCTGCCCAACGGCAAGCTCGACCGCTCCGCCCTGCCCGCCCCCGTCCCCGCGCCCGCCGCCGAGGCCGCCCCGCCGCGGACGGCCGCCGAGGAACTGGTGCACGAGATCTGGAGCGAGGTGCTGCGCCGGGACGGGTTCGGCGTCGAGGAGGACTTCTTCGACCTGGGCGGGCACTCCATGCTCGGCACCCGGGTGGTCGCCCGGCTCTGCTCGGAGCTGGAGATCGAGCTGCCGCTCAACATCCTCTTCCTGACCCGTACCGTCCGCAGGCTGGCGGCGGCGGTGGAGGAGCGGCTGGCGGCCGAGATCGACGAGCTGTCGGACGAGGAGGCCGCGGCCCTGATGGAAGCCTGACACCGGGGAGCGCCGCGCTCAGGGCGGTGACGCCGTGCACGCCGTACGCGGCGCGGCGGATCACCGGCGTACCCGATAGAGCAGGTGAAGCACCCGGTCGCCCTGGATCACCACGTCGGGATCCTCCAGCAGGTGCTGCGCGGAGACCGACCCGAAATAGCGCTTGCCGGACCCCAACACGACGGGCACGACGTCCATGCGCACCTCGTCGACCAGCCCGGCGGCGAGCATCTGGCCGCCGACGTCGCCGGCGGCGACCTCGATCATGCGCTCACCCGCGAGCTCCCGCGCCCTGGCCACGGCCGCCTCGACGCCGCCGACAAAGTGGAACGGCGCCTCGGGGTCCCAGCCCTCGGGCGCCGGCCGGTGCGTCACGACGACCACGTGGTCGATGCCGCCCGGAGGCTTGCCGTCCCAGCCGTCCGTCAGGTCGAAGACATGGCGGCCGACGATCGTGACGCCGATCCGGTCCCAGTACGGCCGGGTGTAGTCGTAGGACGTCCGCGACACCTTCAGCTCGCCGCTGCCGTCCAACGGGACGTCACCGTTGGACAACCAGTCGAACAGCGGTCCGGGCTGGTCATTGTCGTCGGCGACGAAGCCGTCCACCGACGCCGTACCGTACATGACCACCTTGCTCACAGGGCTCTCCTCTGCTCGGGGGACGCCTCCGCAAACTAGCGTGTCGTGGGGTGCCGGCTCTTGTAAGAAATCAATCGGCCGGCAGCGGCCAGCCGTCCAGCGCGTGACCGGGATGCTCGCGCAGGAACCGCCGCCGGACCTCGACGTACCGGGTCGGCGTGAGCCCGGTGAACGCCCGGAACTCGTGTCCGAAGTGGGCCTGGTCGAAGTAGCCCGCGTCGCCGGCGAGCCCGCCCCAGTCGATCGGCCCGGCTGGGTCGATCGCGAACACCGTGGCGGCGAAGCGGTGGGCACGGGCCAGCCGCTTCGGCGTGACGCCGATGAGCTCCTTGAACCGCTGTGCCAGATGCGTGCTGCTGACACCGGCCGCCACGCTCAGGTCGCCGATCGCCACCGCCCCGCCGGCCGCCGCGATGACGCTGCACGTACGGCGGACCAGCCCCAGGCCGGCCGTCTCGCACAGCCGCCGCGCCAGCTCCTCCTCCAGCAGCGTCAGCATCTCGTGCGGCCCGCCCGCCGCGGCCAGCCGGTCGCGCAGCCCGGCGACGGCGGCACGGCCCCAGACCTGCTCCATCGTCACCGGCCGGTCACACAGCTCGGCGGCGGGCATCGGCAGGAACGGCGCCAGCCCCCACGGCTTGACGTGCACGCCGACCGACCGGGTCCACGGTGGGTAGCCGAAGTCCAGCGCGCGGGTGGGCATGGTGACCACGCAGCCGTCGGCGTACTCGGCAGTCTCGGTGCCGGCGCGGATGCGGAACGGCGCCCCGAGGTTGACGATGAGCAGCGCCGCCGGCATCGGCGGCAGCGTCAGCCGGGCGTACGGCGGGGCGCCCTCCAGGTAGTAAAGGTCGTCGATGAGCCCGTCCAGCGGCGGCCGCGGCACTCGGGACACGTACTGCACGCCCCCAGTATCGCCGACGCCCCACCGGCGAGGATGATCTTCCATCGGATGCCGGGGCAGGGGACCGGTGCGACTGCCGCGGGTCAGCGCTGGAGAAGCCTGAACCGCTCGGCGAACGCCGTCAGCTCCTCACGCTGCTCGTCCGGCTCGGTGGCGGCGGCGTTCACGACGAGGCGGGTCACCCCTTGCGCGGCGAACTCCTCGGCCCGTTCGAGCTGCATGTCGATCGACCCGAAGCGGGTGTACTCCAGCGCCTCGGGGTCACGCCCGGCCTCGGTGGCGCTGGCACGGGCGAGCTCCCACTGCGCGGCCCGCTCGTCGGGGTGCAGCGCGCCGCCGGGGAAGTATCCGTCACCGTGCCTGCCCGCCCGGCGCGCCGCCGCCCGGCTGGACCCTCCGACGTGGATCGGCAGCCCGGTAGCCCGGTGCGGTTTGGGGAAGCTGCACAGGGCGTCGAAGGCGAAGAACTCCCCGGAGTAGGAGACGCCGTCCTCGTCTCCCGCCCAGAGCAGCCGCAGCACCTCGATGGCCTCGTCGGCGCGGCGTCCGCGCGTGGCGTAGTCGACCCCCATGGCACGCGCCTCGCCCGGCAGCGCGCCGAGCCCGACGGTCAGCAGCCGCATCCGCCCTTTGGACAGCACGTCGACGGTGGCCAGCCGCTTGGCGAGGGCGACCGGATGGTGGTACGGCAGCAACAGCACACTGGTGCCGAGCAGGATCCGCTCCGTGGCGGCGGCGACGAAACTCAGGCAGTCGAGTGGATCGAGGTACGGCACCGACGGGGGCATCTCGTAAGGCCCCACCATGGCGCCCGGGTAGAGCACGAGGTGCTCGGGCAGGTGCAGCGACTCGAAGCCGCACTCCTCCGCGAGCCGGGCAAAGGCCACGAGCCTGTCAGGGTCGGTCCCGTAGTGGGGTGAACTGTAGCTGATCCCGAACTTCATCCGCAGATGCTAAAACCCTGCCGCTGATGTCAAGGCAACCCGCGAGTCCAGCCGAACCTCCCGGATGAGCGGACGGTCTCGGCGGCCGCCACGCGATCCGGTTTTGCCGGTTGTCGCCGCCTCCGGCGCCGCGGGTCGCCCGTGGACACGCATATCCCCAGGTCAGCGGGGCGCCCATGGTGCCCGGCGGGAACGACGCGGTGCAGACGTCGTACAGGGCGATGCCAGGAGGCCTTCCTAACGTGAGCGAGCGGACGTGCGCAGGAGGCCCTCGCGCGCCCCCGCCGTCCGCCACCAACTCCGTGCGAAAGGAACCATCGGTGACCCTCACCACACCCGTCCTGTGGTCTGGCTTCGGTCATTGTCATCAGGAGACCGGCCCGTACGCGCCGGCCGGTCCCTCCCTGCCCGTCGTGGCGCCCTTCCAGTGCGTGGTCGCCTACGTCACCCACGGCGTCAGCTCCTTCGGCCTGGGCCTGGTCAACAGGCTGTTCGCGGACAGGCCTGCCGCCGGCCCGCCCGCCTTCACCTGCACCTTCTGCTCCGACGAAGAGCGTGGCCTGCGCACCGACCTGGGTCTGCTCATGGAGGGCCAGCACGGCCTGGCCGCCATGACCGCGGCCGACCTGATCATCGTGCTGCCCACCGACGAACCGCTGGTGCCGCTGAAGCCGCCGGTGATCGACGCCCTCCGGCAGGCCCACCGTCGCGGGACCATCATCGCCGCGTACGGCAGCGGGTCGTTCCTGCTGGCCGGGACCGGTCTGCTGGACGGCCGCCGGGCCGCCACCGACAGGGACCTGGCCGAGAAGATGGCGCGCCGGTACCCGCGGGTGAAGGTGGACCCGGGGGTCCTGTACAGCGACGAAGGGGACATCGTCACCGGCGCGGACGGCCTGGCGGGCGTCGACATGTTCCTGCACCTGCTGCGTCGCGAGCACGGCACGGCCGTTTTCACCACCGCGGCACACGACGTGCTGGCCTTGCCGCGCCGGGAGAACGGGCAGGTACGCTACGTCGCTCCGTCCTCGGACACCGGCTCCGCCGGCAGAGCGGCGGTGGACCGCGACCGCGTGACAGATCTGCTGGAATGGGCGCGAACCCGGCTGCAACACCCCCTGTCGGTCGACGACCTGGCGCGACAGGCGCTGATGAGCCCGCGCACCTTCGCCCGCCGCTTCCGCGAGGCCACCGGCACCACGCCGCAGGCCTGGCTTCGCGACCAACGGCTCGACCGCGCCGAAGAACTGCTGGAGACGACGGACCTGTCCGTCGAGAAGATCGCTCACCTGGTGGGCTTCGGCTCCGGCGGGGTCCTGCGCCTCCACTTCGCCAAACGGCACGGTGTCGGCCCGCACGCGTACCGGCGTGCCTGCCACGCCAGATCCT
The DNA here is from genome assembly GCF_050936535.1 of Nonomuraea sp. CA-218870. Lineage (NCBI taxonomy): Bacteria > Bacillati > Actinomycetota > Actinomycetes > Streptosporangiales > Streptosporangiaceae > Nonomuraea > Nonomuraea sp. CA-218870. The sequence continues at coordinate 4,301,897 of NZ_JBNJMN010000001.1, forward strand.
GACGCGACGTGTTCCCGTCCACGGCCGTCCTCACGGATGCCGCGTCTCGGGGGGTCGGCGGGGCTCGACCAAGCTCGGGTTCGCGCTGCGCCTACCTGTTCTGCCGGGGCGGGGACACGGTGCACCGGATCAACGCCCGCGCGGAGACGAAGGTCATCGGCGACTTCGTGGCCGAGTTGAAGCGGCCGAGTTGAAGCGGCCGAGCGGGGCCACGCTCAGCTGGCGCGCAGTGCCTTGACGACGGCGATGGCTTCGTCGAGCAAATCGATCGGGCAACCCCAATAGTCATAGATGCCGCCACGGGCGCGGTTGCTCCCGCAGATGACGAATACCCCGGTCCCCAGTCTCACCTTGAGTTGGCCGGCCAGCCAGCCGACGAAGCCGCTGTTGTCGAGCTCGGCGGGAAAGTGAAACGAGAAGATCCCGAAATGTTCGATGTGTTCATGCTCTTGGGTGACTGGGACCAGGCGGCTCCAACTCTGGTCGTCACGGACCATGGCCAGTGTGCCGCTGGTGAGCACCGGCGGCTGGTCGATGGGGGACTCTTCGAAGCACCAGACACCCTCGTGCACGCGAAAATCGGCCTGGGCGATCACACGGCGGAGACGCTCTTCGGTCTGTTCCGGCGTCTCCATGCTGACACTGACCATCGGTGACATCTCCTCTGTGGTCTGCTCCGGGCAGGCGGTTGATCGCGGCATTGTGCGGGACGCCCACCGCGGCCATCGACCGCGGGCACCCCAGACAGACCTGCGCTGACGCAATCGCGTGTACCTGGTGGCAGTAGTCTTACCGACACCCCGTCTCCTGCGGGAGCACGCGCCCGAGAAAGTCGCGGACGAGGGGCACGATCTCGTTCAGGCTGGTCTCCAGCGCCCAGTGACCGGCGTCGAGCAGGTGCAGCTCCGCGTCCGGAAGGTCGCGCAGGTAGGCCCTGGCCGACTCCTCGGGCATGTAGCCGTCGTGCGGTCCCCAGACGATCAGGGTCGGGGGCCGGTGTTCGCGCAGGTACGCCTGCTCCTCGGCGAACCACGCGAGCGTCGATGCCTGGTCCTCGATCAGGTTGACGACGTTGGCCAGCCGCTCAGGGGTGTTCATCAGCTTCCAGTGCAGGGTCCACAGATCCGGGCTCACCCGCTCGGCCAGACGCGGGGGCAGTTCGCCGACGAACTCGCCGCGGAAGCCCTCCTCCGAGACGTGCGCGACCACCTTCGCCCGCCCCTCCGGCGTGGGATGAGCCCAGTGCTCCTTCAGCCAGGCGTACTTGGGCCCGAGCGTGTCCTCGTAGATGTCGCCGTTCTGGATGATGAGGGCGCTCACGCGCTCGGGGGCGCGCATCGCCAGCCGCAGTCCGAACTGGGAGCCGTAGTCGTGCAGGTAGAGCGCGTACCGGGACAACTCCATGACCTGGGTGAACCGTTCGAGGAAGCCGGCGTAGCCGGCGAAGGTGTAGGAGAAGTCCTCGGGAGTGGCGCTGTAGCCGAAGCCGGGCAGGTCGGGCGCGAGAAGGCGCCAGCGGTCGCCCAGCGCCGCCATCAGGTCGCGGAACTCGTAGGAGGAGCACGGATAGCCATGCGGCAGCAGCAGCACCGGCGCGCCGGGCGGGCCGGCCTCGCGGTAGAAGATCTCGATCCCGTCGACGACGGTGGTCCGGTGGGCAACGGGTGCGGGCAACAGGGACATGATCTCACCTCCGGCGGCTTGCCCTGCCCCGAACCGGGCGCGGCCATGCGCGCCTCCGCGGGCACAGGACGCCGGCCCCCCGGCCGTCATCGTCCCTGAACGGCCCCCTGACCTGCGTGCTCACGTCGCCATCGGGCGGTCTCTGCCAGAGAGCGTCGTGATCCTGACAGTCCTTCGCGCAGACGCTTCCAACATCCGGCCGATGCGTAGGGTGTTGCAGGTCTGCATCGCTGGGGGCGGCGGCGCATCGGAGCCTCGACACCGGCGAGCAGGCTCAACGTGACCATGCGAAGGGAAGACGGATAGATGACCCATTCATCCGGCCGGATGACTCGTGCCACCGGCCTGGGATTGGCTCTGGTGCTCGGCTCCTCGCTGGCCGTCGCCGGCGCCGCTCTGCCGGCGACGGCCGGCGTGACGGCCGGCGTGACGGCCGGGGCCGCCGGGGAGGCCACAGCGACCGCCGCCGTCGAACGGCGGGTCAAGGTCTACGAACTGCTCACCAAGGACGGGGGATACTTCTACACGGCCAGCGAGTCGGAGAAGCGGAACGCCGTCACCAAGCACGGCTGGACGCTCACGCAGACTCCGCTGTACTTCATCTCTCCTGCGCCGTTCAGCGGCGGCAAGCCGCTGTACCGGCTGCGCTGGTCCAAGAAGGCGTCCTACATCGTGACGGCCTCGCCCCGAGAGCGGGATGCGTTGGTGAAGTCGGGCGGCTTCATCGATGAAGGCGTGCTCGGCTACGCGCCGGGAACGGCCGCGGCCGGCGGTGAGGTGAAGGTGTACCGGCTGTCGAACAACGGCAGATGGCGCCTGGCCGTCGAGGCGCACAAGAACAGCATCCTGGTCAACGAGCCGGGGTGGGAGCTCAACGGCCCTCTGCTGTATCAGTTCAGGTCCGGAAACTAGCGAGCCCGGTGAGCCCGCCGCGGCACGGCAGGTGGCGAGGGACAGGCCGGCCGCGGCGGGCTGAGCGCCGACGGACGCTTCGAACAGGGATGTGGTGGCCCGGGCGGGCCTGGACGGCGCGCCGTCAGAGCGTCGATCGGTGGGTGACACCCAGTTCGCGGCGCAGCCGCGCGCTCTCCCGCCGGTACGCGGCCCCGTCCGCGCCGGTGAGCACGTCGCCGAGCACGCGTGCCGCGCGCGCCTCACCCAGGCGGTGACCCGTCGCGCGGTGGACGTCCAGTGCCGCCCGCGCCTCCCGTTCCGCCTGCGCGAGGTCGCCGGCCGCCAGCGCGATGCCGGCGAGCGCGGTGCGGGCCTGGCCCTCGACGATGCGGAACGATCGTTCGCGGGCGATCCGCAGGGCCTGCCCGGCGAAGGCGTCCGCGCCGGGGTCGCGCAGGTCGCCGGCCGCGACCGCCCGCCCGACCAGGGCGAAGGCCCTGACGATCGGGTGCGGGTCGCCGGCCAGGTCGGCGGCGCGCTCGTGATGCTCGGCGGCGCGGGCCGGGCGGCCGGTCAGCTGCTGGAGGCGGCCCAGCGCGTTGTGCGCCTGCGCCTGCGTGTAGCGGTCGTGCAGGTCGCGGCTACGGTCCAGGGCCTCCTGCGCCAGAGCGAGCGCGGTGTCGTGGTCGCCCAGCTCACCGCGCACCTCGGCCAGCACGACCAGGCAGGACAGCTCCACGCTGCGGGCCTTGGCCGACAGGCTGCGGGCGCGCGCCTGTCCGAGGTGGCGCAGCGCCTCGGCGAAGCTGCCGCGCAGGTGGCACACCTCGCCGAGGTTGAGAGCGATGATGCCGTCGAGGTCAGGGTGGAGATCGACGGCTTTGAGCAGGTGGCTGTGGGCGTCCTCCAGCAGGCCGAGCTGGGCGTACGTCGCCGCGAGGTTGACATGCTTGACGCCGAGCCAGGCCGTCCGGCCGTCCTCCTCGTCGAGCTCGATGCCGCGCCGCAGCGTGCCGACCGCGTCCGGCAGCTTCCCGAAGCGGGCCTGGTGGCCGCCGAGATTGTTGACGATGGAGGAGGCGCCGGCCCGCCAGTCGCCCTTGACGGCGAGCTCGAACGCCTGCTCGTACAGCGAGAGTGCCTCGCGCCGCCGGTGGAAGGCGTGCGCGTCGGCGAGGGACAGCAGGGCCGCCGCCTGTCCGGCCGCCTCGCCCTCCTCCTCGGCCGCCGTGGCGGCCGCCCGGGCGCAGGACAGCCAGTCGGTCATGTTGCCGCTCGCCCAGAAGTGGCTGCGCATCGCGTCGACGAGCAGCCACGCCGACCGCCTCGGCCCGGAACGGGCCGCGGCGTGGACGGCGGCGACCAGGTTGCCGTGCTCGCGGGCCAGCCATCGCGCCGCCGCGGCGAGATCGGCGAACTCCATCGCCCGCACCCCCTCCGGGCCGGAGGCCAGAGGCAGCCTTCCCCAGTGCGGATGACTCCGCTCGACGGCGGCCCGCACGCTCAGCAGGTACCAGTCGTACAGGCGCTGCCTCGCCTCCGTCAGGCGCCGCGGACTCTCCAGCGTGGTGGCGCGCTCGGCGGCGTACAGGCGCAGCAGGTCGTGGAAGCGGTACCGGCCGGGTTCGACCCGGTCGACGAGGTTGGCGGTGGCCAGCCGGGCGAGCTCCCGCCGGATCTCCCGTACGGGGGAGCCGGTCAGCGCGGCGGCGGCCTCGACGCCGAAGTCGATGCCCGGGAGCAGGCCGAGCAGCCGGAACAGCCGGGCCGTGGACGGGGGCAGCGCGGCGTAGGAGAGGGCGAAGGCCGCCTCCACGGCCGCGCCGGGCGCGCCGTCAACGGCCAGCTCGGCCAGCCGGTCGCCCTCGCGCAGGGCCGTGACGTAGTCCCGCACCGTGGCGTAGGTGCCGCGGCTGATGTTGGCCGCCGCGATCCGCAGCGCCAGCGGCAGCCGCGCGCAGAGCTCGGCGAGCTGCTCGAACAGGTGGGCGGGCGTGTCGTCGGCGCGCGGGGCGAGCGTCCTGGTCAGCAGGGTCACGGCCTCCCGCGTGCTGAGAACGTCCAGCTCCACGATGAGCGCGTCGTCGTGGACCCGCAGCCCCGACAGGTCGTTGCGGCTGGTGACGACGACCGCGCTGCCGGAGTTGGCCGGGAGGACGGGACGGACCTCTTCGGGGCTGATCACGTCGTCCAGCACGACCAGCAGCCGGCGCTCGGCCGTGAGCGAGCGGAACAGCGCGCTGCGTGCCTCCACGTCGAGCGGCACGGACGCCGGCGCGACCCCGAGGGCGAGCAGGAAGCCGGTCAGGGCGTCCGCGGCGGTCTTGGCGGTGTGCGCGGAGTAGCCGCGAAGGTTGTAGTAGAGCTGCCCGTCGGGGAAGCGGCGCCGCACCCGGTGGGCCCAGTGCACGGCCAGCGACGTCTTGCCCACCCCGGCGGTGCCGCTGATCACCGAGACCCTGGCCGCCGCCGGGTGCGCGTCCGCGGCCGACAGATACGCGTCCAACATGCCGAGCTGCTCGAGGCGGCCGGTGAACGCGGCGAGGTCCGGGGGCAGCTGGGCGGGGACGGCGGCGCGGGCGGCGTCCGGCGGCGGCGCGGTGGCGGGGCCCCGGTGGCTGACCCGTACGTCGTCGCGGACGTCGTCCCGCGGGTCGTCCCGTGGGTCGTCCCGGTGCAGGGCGCGGGCGCGGGCGTCTCGCAGCTCCGGGCCCGGGTCGATACCCAGCTCGGTCCGGAGCCGGTCGCGCAGGTCGTCGTAGCGCCGGATCGCGGCCGCCCGCTGTCCGGACGCGGCGAGGGCGAGCAGGATCCGCGCGTTCAGCCCTTCGTGAAGGGGTTCGGTGTGCGCCACCTCGTGGAGCCGCTCCAGCGCGGGTCCGGCGTGCCCGGCGTCCAGCGCGAGGTCGGCGTACTCCAGCACCGCCGTCAGCCGCTGCCTGGCCAGGGCGACCACCGTGGGGTGCTGGAAGGTGTGGGCGGGAAGGTCTGCCAGCGGCTGCCCCCGCCAGAGCGACAACGCCTGTTCGTACGCCTGACGCGCGGCATCGGCGCTGCCCGCGGCGCGATGGGCCGCGGCCCGCTCCAGCAGGCCGGTGAACTCCAGCGCGTCGCTCTGATCGGCTGCCAGGTTCAGACGGTAGCCCGCGCCCGTCCGGGTGATCAGCTGCGCGCCCGTGTCGGCGTCGCCGAGGAAGCGCCGCAGCCGCGACAGGTGGCCGTGCACGAGGTTGAGGTAGGAGGCGGGGATGTCGGCGTCCCACAGGAAGTCGACGATCTCCGTGTGCGTGACGACGTGGCCGGCGCGCAGCGTGAGCAGCCCGAGAAGGCGGCGCTGCGAGGGAGGCGCCAGGTCGACCGCGTTCCCGCGCACGCGGATGGTCAGCGGCCCCAGCACGTCGACGCGCAGGAGCGGGTGCCGGGCGGCTGCCGGCGTGTTCGGCTGGAGCAGGTCGAGCTCGGCGACCGACAGGCCGACCGCCTGGGCGAGCGAGGCCTTGGAGCGGCTGTTCGGGCGGAGGGCGACGCCGTGCTCCAGGTCGCGGAGCAGCCGCACGCTGATGCCGGCCCGAGCCGCGAGTTCCCGCTGGGTGATCCCCGTCTGCCGTCGATACGCGAGCAGGAATTCCCGCAAGGTCATGGAGCCTCCCCGTGGCTACGTGCCGTCCCCTGAGAACTTTCCCGCCGGTACGACCAGGTGGATGAGACGCCACCTGGTGGAGCTCTCCCTCGGGACCGTTCTCCTGGCACGTCACCCCGGCCTGGCCCGCAGCACTGCGGAGGCTGGGCGGGGGATGGTGGCGTTCGCGCTCGTACCGGCGGGCCATGGCGCGCGGGTTCCAGGCCGCCTGAGGACCCGGCCGGCGTCTTGGCCGCGCCGGCGGCCCGGTGCGGGCCGCCGGCGCGCTCAAGCCTCCCCGGGGCCGCATCGTCGCCGAGCGGCACGGTTCCAGGAAATATAGACTACATGTCCCGGTTGTCCGTCGTCTGGGTGATCCGCACACTGCCGGTGTCGTCGGCCGTGGCGGCGCCGGCGGATGCCAGAGCCACTCCGCCGCCGATCGCCAGAACGGTCGCCACCGTGGCGATGACACGCTTCATGAGAAATCCTTTCGTCAGCGAACACACTCGCGGCCAGAGTGGCACCCCCCAGACGGGACGCACCACCGCGTAGACCGCCATTCACCGCCGCTTTCCCGCCAATCGCCATGGCGGGACGGCTGCTCGCCGCACCGCGGCCGGCCGCTGGTGAGGTGCCGGTACGGGGCGGGGAGTCACGGTCACACCGGGGCGGACTTCGCCAGGTCGGCGATCATCTCCACTACCGTGTCGACCTCGGCTTCGGTGTTGTAGTAGTGCGGCGACAGCCGCAGCGCCCACTCCACGTCCTTGTCGGCGAAGTCGTACTGGGCGAACTCGCGGAAGCTCAACGCCGAATTGACGCCCCGGGCGTCGACGGCCGACTTGAACCGCTGAGGGTCCCAGCCTTCGACGTCGAAGGTGACCAGGGCGGCCAGCTGCGCGCCGCGGTCCAGCACCCGGACGCCGGGGATGGCGGCCAGCTGGTCGCGCAGGCGGGCCGCCAGCGCCGGGGTGCGCCGGGAGATGGGCTCCAGACCGATGCTCAGCGCGTAACGGGCCGCCGCCGCGCAGCCCAGCAGGGTGGAGTAGGGGAACTCCCACTCCTCGAAGCGGGCCGCGGAGTCCACCGGCTCGTACTGGTCGCCGGCCACCCAGCGGGCGCCGTACATGTCGATGAACAGCGGCTCGTAGCCTTCGGCGAGCACCCGGTCGGAGACGTACAGGAAGCCCGATCCGCGCGGGCCGCGCAGGAACTTGCGGCAGGTGGAGGTGAGCAGGTCACAGCCGATCTCCTCGACGTCGATCGGGTACTGGCCGATCGACTGGCAGGCGTCGACGAGGTAGAGCAGGCCGAGTTCGCGGCAGTGGCGGCCGATCTCGGCGATCGGCTGGACCAGGCCCGAGTTGGTCGGCACGTGGGTGGCGGCGACCAGGCGTGGACGCCTGGCGCGCATGAGGGCCGCCATCGCCGCCACGTCCACGCCGCCGCCGTCGGGCAGGTCGGGGGCGTGGACGATCTCGACGCCGGAGCGCTTGCGCAGGGCGAGGAAGGCGATCTGGTTGGAGATGAAGTCGTTGCGGGTGGTCAGGATGACGTCGCCGGGTTCGAAGGGGATGGCGGAGAGCGCCTTGCTGTAGGCGTGGGTGGCGCTGCCGGCGAAGGCGATGTTCTCGGGGCGGCATCCGATGAGCTCGGCGATGGAGACGTAGAAGTCGCGCACCTGCTCGGCGCGGGCGGCGGAGGCCTCGTAGCCGCCGATCTCCGCTTCCAGCCGCAGGTGATCGATCATCGTCTCGAGTACGGGCCGGGGGAGGAGGCCGCAGCCCGCGTTGTTGAAGTGGATGACCGATGCGGAGGCGGGGGCGTCGGCCCGGAGGGCCTGAAGTGTTTCCTCGGTGAACTGGAAAACGTTACTCTTAGCTAACATGAACGAGAGTAACACTACTCATCAGCTCGTAGCCAGCCTCCGCGCGGAGATCGCGGGCCTCTCGTCGGGCGCCCGGCTCCCCAGTGCCCGTGAGCTGGTACACCGCCATGGCGTCAGCCCGGTGACCGTGACCCGCGCGTACGCCCTCCTGGCCGCGGAGGGCCTGGTGGTGACCCGGCCGGGCAGCGGCACCTTCGTCGCCGGACGGCGGCCCGGACGCGGCCCCGCGCCCGGGGACACCTCCTGGCAGGCGCTGGCCCTGGGAGACCGCAGCGTCGACACCGCCCGGGTGAGCCAGATGCTCGGCCCGCCGCCGCCCGGCTCCATCACCATGTCCGGCGGATACCTGCACCGGTCGCTCCAGCCGGCCAGGGCGCTGGCCGCGGCACTGGCCAGAGCCTCACGCCGCCCCGACGCCTGGGACCGGGCCCCGGCCGAAGGACTCCCCGCCCTGCGGGCCGTCTTCGCCAGGACCGCCGGCGTGGACCCCGACGACGTCCTGATCACCGGAGGCGGCCAGGGCGCGCTGTCGACGGCGTTCCGCGCCATCGCCGCGCCGGGCGATCGCGTCCTGGTGGAGTCGCCCACCTACCCCGGGGCACTGTCAGCGGCCCGCGCCGCCGGCCTGCGTCCCGTGCCGGTGCCCCTGGACGCCGACGGCGTCCGCCCGGAGTCGCTGGCGGAGGCGTTCGCCATGACCGGCGCCCGCCTGCTGTACTGCCAGCCGGCCTTCCACAATCCCACCGGGACCGTCCTGGCGGCCGAGCGCCGCCGTCAGGTGGTCGACGTGGCACGGGCCGTCGGCGCCTTCGTCCTGGAGGACGACTTCGCCCGCCTGCTCGGACACGGCCGCCCCCTGCCGCCCTCTCTGGTCAGTGACGACCGGGACGGCGTCGTGGTGTACGCGACCTCGCTCACCAAGGCGTCCTCGCCGAGCCTGCGCATCGGCGCGCTGGTGGCCCGCGGCCCGGTGATGGCCAGACTGCGCGCCATGCGGCTGGTCGACGACTTCTTCATCGCCCGGCCCCTGCAGGAGGCCGCGATCGAGCTGCTCAGCTCGCCCGCGTGGGACCGGCACCTGCGTGCGCTGGCGGCGGCGCTGCGGGAACGCTGCGCCACCCTGGCCGCGGCGCTCGCCGAGCACCTCCCGGGCTGGCAGGTGGCGCAGATCCCCGCGGGAGGCCTGCATCTGTGGGCGCGGACCGGCCGCCTGGGCCACGTCGCCGAAGCGGCCCGGCGTCACCACGTGGCGATCGACCCCGGCCGGGACTTCTTCGCCGCCGAAGCGCCGGGCGACTTCGTCAGGTTGAACTTCGCCGCCGCGGCGAACCTTACCGAGCTGGCCGACGGCGTGCGCCGCCTGCGAGCGGCCATGGATGACGCCCCGTGATGCCGTCGAACCGGATCAGGCCGACCGGGATCCGCCAAACGGCATGCCGTTTCCGCCAGTAGCGGCACAAGCCGAACATCCGGCCCTCCCGGGCCCGTCCCGCCCGATACCTTCCCGTGGTGCAGTGCTGTCAGGCGATCGACACGGCAGGGGACGGCGCGACAGGCGCGGTCACGCCGGACGCGCCTGGGCCTCTCCGCCGCCCGGCGGCGGTGATCAACCCGCGACGACGAGAGACGTGACGGAGTGTGATTCGACATCTGGGGAAAGCGGCACTGGCCGTGACGTTCGGCTTGTGCCTGCTCGCGCCCGGTCCGGCCGCCGGCGGCTCCGGCGCCGACCGCAAGCCCGGCGCGCGGACTCTCACCTCCGCCGCCGAGGCCGCGGTGCGTGATCCCGTGCCGATGATGGAACTGCTGGCGCCGGGCGGCAAGGGACGGCTGTACACGCTCTCGGTCAGCGAGGCGAACACGGCGGTGCACCAGCATGGGTTCGTCCGCGACCCGGGCCAGATCGGCTACTGGCGGACCTCGGCCTTCACCGGCTCGCAACCCGTCTTCCGGCTGCGCACCGGATCGGCGTACCTGCTGACGCCCTCGGCCGAGGAACGCGACAGCCTGGTGGCCGGGGGGCGATTCGTCCACGAAGGGATCGCCGGACACCTGTCGAAGCAGCAGGCTCCCGGCACGCGGCGGCTGATGCGCTTCAGCCGCTCCGGCGAGTGGCGGGTCGCGTTCGAGGATCGTACGCGGGAACTCGCCGCCCAGGGCTACCACGTCGACGGGCCGCTGGGCTGGGCCCACCCGGAATGGATCCGCGCCGGCGCCATCTACTTCGGCACCTTCAACCCCCTGTCGAAGGACGTCATCACCGCCACGAAGCGCGTCTTCGGCCGGGAAGGTGACTGGTGGGGAGGCGTGCGGGACTTCTCCGGCGCCGACGCCCCGCGGGTCCCGCGCGACACCCAGGGCTGGGAGGGCGACTTCTCCCGGTTGCGGCCCCAGATCGGCTTCTACGATGACTCCCGCCCGGAAACACTCGAGCGGCACATCAGCCAGGCCACCGCCGCCGGTCTCGACTTCTTCCAGTTCTACTGGTACTGGGACAGCGCCCGGCAGTCCTCGCCGGAGGTGTTCGAGGCGTCACTGGCGGCGTTCGCCCAGGCCCGCAACCGCCACGACATCGACTTCGCGATCACCGTCTGCGCGCACCCCTGGGGTGGCCTGCACATACCCGAGGCCGATTACACGACCGTCGCCAAAAGGTTCGCCTCCAGGTTCTTCAGCCAGCCCCACTACCTGCGCGCCAACGACGGCCGCCTGATCCTCGGGCTGTGCGACCGGCGCGGACTCGGCCGGGGCGACGATGCCGACACGCGCGCGTTCGCGGACGCCGTGCGGAAGCAGGCGAAGCTCATGCTGAACGAGGACGTGCTGGTGCTCGGCTACTGGGAGGCGATGCTCGATCCGAGCGCCCCCGCGAGGTGGGGCGCCGACGGCGCCTACTGCGGTGTGACCATCGACCAGGTCAAGAGCTACGCCGACTACGTGGCCAAGCTGCCCGGATACCTGGGGAAGACTCCGCCGCAGTTCATGCGGTGCGCGGCGGCCGGATTCGACGAGCGTCCGCGCTACCCGCACCTCGTCCCCGACCGTGCGGCGATCCGCTTCTACACCGACCAGACCCCCGAACGGTTCGGCCAGGCCCTGGACCGGGTCCGCACCGACATCGCCGGCTCCACCCACCTGTCGGCCGTGGACAACTTCGTCAGCGTCTACGCGTGGAACGAATGGCACGAAGGGGGAATCGTCGAGCCCAACGCGGCGGAAGGCTGCCTGTACGTGGGCCTGATCCATGACCGGCTCAACCTGCAGCAGGGCACGTCCTGCTCGGCCGAAACCCGACGTGCCACGACCAGGGAGCCGAGCTCCGGCCGGCGCCCCGTTTCGGGACGGACCGCGAGTCCTCGCGCGTCCGGATGATCCGTGTGACAACAGCTCTTCGGAAGGAAATGCTCATGAAAATGATCAAGCGTGTCGTGGCGACTGCGGCACTGGCCGTAGGTCCGTTGCTCTTCGCGTCCACGGCGGCGGCGCCGCCCGCCGCCGCCGAGGTCTGGTATGTCGTGGCGACCTATCCCCGCACGACACAAGGCTGGTATGACTGCGGGAACGCCGCGATCCATGTCTACAAGGGCCACTGCAAGGTGGACAGCGACAGCCCCTGGCGCATCAACCTGTGGGCCTCCAGGGGCTGATCGGGCATACAGGCAGGTCGGTGTCCATGGCTGTGCGCGCACCCCGGACCTTCCGGGGTGCGCGGTCTGTCACGAGGTGCGGCGGAGCAGGCTCAGGGCGGCCTCCTCGATGGACGGCGCGTCGATCTGGTGGCTGCGGTAGACGTCCTCCAGTGAGCCGCCCTGGCCGAAGCTCGAAACGCCCAGGCAGGACACCGGGCTCCCGGTGAACGCGCCGAGGAAGGCGAGGGTGTGCGGGTGCCCGTCCAGCACCGTGACAAGCGGCGAACGGCGGGAGGCCGGGAACACCTCCTCCACGATCCACGCCCCGTCGCCGGACGGGCCCGCGGTCATGGCACGCCACAGCAGGTCGTAGGAGGTGACGACGACCACGTCGCAGGCGACGCCGGCCCCCTCCAGCCGCTCGGCCGCCTCGATCGCCTCCGGCACCAGGGCGCCGGCGGCGGCCACGGTGACGTCGGGGACGCCGGGCATGGCCCGCAGGCGGTAGCCGCCGTTCAGCACGGCCCGCCGGCGCCGCTCCCTGCCGAAGGCGTCGGCGGGGACAGCGGCCAGTTCCTGGTCGATCGGCCGCGTGGTGAGGCGCAGGTAGGCCGACTCTCCGTCGGCCCGGCCGAGCCGGGAGAGCGCGTGCAGCAGGCACCATTCGGCCTCCACCGCGAAGGCCGGCTCGTAGGTGGTGACGCCGGGCTGCTGCAGGCCGACCGTGGGGGTGACGACGCTCTGGTGCGCGCCGCCCTCCGCGGCGAGCGTCACTCCCGACGGCGTGCCGACCAGGATGGACCGCCCGCCGGCGTACGTGCCGAACGACCACGGCTCCAGCGCGCGCCCCACGAACGGGTCGTAGATCGTGCCGATCGGCAGGAGCGGCTCTCCCATGGTCAGCCAGGTGGCGCCGAGTTCGCCGAGCAGGCCCATCAGGTTGACCTCGGCGATGCCCAGCTCGATGTGCTGGCTCCGGGGCGACTCGCGCCACCGGATGAGGCGGTCGCCGTCCTCGGCGAACCAGTCGTGGCGTTCGCGGGGTGACCACACGCCGACGCGGTTGATCCAGCCGCCGGCGTTGGTGGAGCTCGCGACGTCGGGGGAGACGGTCACCACGCGCGCCGCCACGTCCGGCGCGTCCCTGGCGAGGTCGCCGAGGACGCGTCCCAGCGTCGCCTGCGTCGACTGACGCCCCCTGTAGCGCCGGCCGAGCTCGGTGGGCACCGCCGGCGGCTCGCTGCGGAGCGGCTCCCCGCGCCGCAGACGGTCGGCGACCTGGGCGCAGAGCCGCCCGGCGGCGGAGCCCGCCTCGAAGGGCCGCCACGGGTCCTGCGGATCGGCGCCGATCCGCTCGGCGAGCTGCCGGTACTGGCCGTCGGACAGCAGCGCCGAGTGGTTGCCCGGGTGGCCCTCGATCGGCAGGTTCCAGCCCTTGATCGTGTACGCGAACACGACCGTTGGGCGGGAGGGGTCGGCCGTGGCGAAGGCCCGCGACAGCTCCGCCATGTCGTGCCCGCCGAGGTCACGGATCAGCGCCGCGAGCTCGGCGTCATCGCTGTCGCGCAGCACCCGTCGCAGCGCGCGGGCGTCCGGGCCGCCGCCGATGAGCCGTTCGCGCAGGTCCTGGGCCGGGGTGCGCAGAAGCCACTGGTACTCCTCGTTGCTCATCTCGTCGATGCGGCGGCGCAGGGCCTGCCCGCCGGCCCGGGTGAACATGCGGTGCAGCTGACGGCCGTACTTCACCTCGACGACGTCCCAGCCGGCGGCGGCGAACATGCCGGACCACCGTCCGACGGCGATGTCCGGCACGACCCGATCGAGCGACTGGCGGTTGAGGTCCACGACCCAGAGGACCTCCCCCAGATGGGCGACCATGGGGTCGGCCACACACTCCCAGATCGCGCCCTCGTCCAGCTCGGCGTCGCCGAGCAGCGAGATCTGGCGGCCGCCGGCCTCGGTGCCGAGGCGGGCGGAGAGGTAGCGCCTCGCGATCGCGCCCCAGACGGGCGCGGTGGCGCCGATGCCGACGCTGCCGGTGGAGTAGTCGGGGTGGTCCGGGTCCTTGGTGCGGGACGGGTACGGCTGGAGCCCGCCGTACTCGCGCAGGCGGGGCAGGTAGCTGACGTCCAGGCGTCCCAGCAGGTAGTTGATCGCGTGCAGGACGGGTGAGGCGTGGGGCTTCACCGAGACCCGGTCCTCCGCCGTGAGCCCGTCGAACCACAGGGCCGTCATCAGGCTCACCATGGACGCCGACGACGCCTGGTGGCCGCCGACCTTGATGCCGCTCGGGTTCGCCCTGACCCGGTTCGCGTGGTGCACCATGGAGGTCGCGAGCCACAGCACCTTCTGCGCGACCTGGTCGAGGACCGCTTCGTCCGGGGCCGGGTCCTCGTCCATGGACGAGGCGCTGTATTCGGGAATGGCCGACACGTTCTCTCCTGTGGCCCTCCGGGCCGGGGGTAGTGGTGGTTTCTGTCAAGCCCGGGGCGGCAGGCCGCCGATCGCGAGCACACCTCGTGCCCACTTGACCACGGCTTCGTCGATGAGCTGGCCGTCGAGCAGCTGCGCCCCGGCGGCGCCGGACGCCGACAGCGCCTCGATGACCGCCTCGGCCTTCCGCACCTGCTCGGGCGACGGCCGCAGCGCGGCGTGCACGGTCTCGATCTGCGCGGGGTGGATGCAGAACTTTCCCAGGTAGCCGACGGCCGCGGCCTGGTCGGACTCGGTACGCAGCCCGTCGAGATCGCTCACCCAGGGGAACGCGGTGTCGACGGGCGCGGCAAGGCCCAGGGCCGTGGAGATCCATACGATCATCGACTTGGCCGCGAGCAGCGATGGGGAGCCGGGCAGCCAGGCGGCGCCGGTGTCGGCGGAGAAGTCGCCCGCCCCGAAGGCGAGCCGTGCGACCCGCGCGGGCAGCCGCGGCAGGGTGGCGAGCCGCAGCAGCCCCGCGGCCGTCTCGACGATGCCGAGCACGGGGACCGAGCCCGGCGCCAGCCCTCGTGCCTGTTCGGCCTCGCTGATCAGCCGGTCGGTGTCCGCAGCCGAGTCCGGGTCGAGCTTGGGCACGACGAGGCCGCCGAGCCCGGCCCGGACGACGCTCTGGAGGTCGGCGGCCAGCTCGCCGGTGCGGACGTCGTTCACCCGGACCAGGACGGGGAGCGGCGTGGCCTGAGTCCGCTGGAGCAGGTCGGCGAGGTGGCCGCGGGCCCGCGGCCGGTCGGCGGGCCGCACCGCGTCCTCGAGATCGACGATGACGGCGTCGGCTCCGGCGGCCAGAGCCTTGTCGTACCGGTCCGGACGGTCGCCGGGCACGAAGAGCAGCGACTGCGCCCGGCACAGCCGATCGTGGTCAGGCTTCATCAGCGGTCTCCTCCTGCGAGCCGAAGCCTCCGCCGCCGGGCGTCTCGATCAGCAGGACGTCGCCGGGCAGGGTCGTGATCCCCGTCTGCTGGGGGGCGAGCGGCCGCTCCTGGCCGTCGCGGATGAGGGTCCACCGGGACACCGCGCCGTCAGCGCCGCCGTCGGCGCCGGGCGGACCGCTGAGGGTCCGGTAGCCCCGCAGCGACAGGACGCCGTCGGCGAGGAAGCGCACCCGGCGGACGAGCCCGTCCCCGCCGCCGTGGCGGCCCCCGCCTCCGGAACCGCGGCGCAGGCGGACTTCCTCGATCAGGACGGGATGATCCTGTTCGAGCACCTCGTTGGGGTAGCTCATCGCGTTGGTCACACAGTTGTCCACCACATTCGCGCCGGCCCGCCGGGAGGTCGCGCCCATCCCGCCGGTCGTCGAGTTGTCGATGAGGATGCCGTCCGCGTGGGCCCACACGTACGGCATCGTGGTGCCGCCGCTGCTGCCTGCCGCCCTGACGCCGCTGTGAGCCTGCCCCATCGCGTCGACCATGGCCTCGTTCACCAGGGCGGCGAGTGCCGCGCGTGCGCCGACCGGCGCCGGCAGCTCGGGGTTGGTGACCCGTCCCGGCAGGCAGGTGACGCGCACGCACCGTTCTATCCCGGCGTTCATGGGCAGCTCGTCGGACAGGAAGCAGCGCAGCGCGACCAGCGCGGCCGACCGGCTGTTGGACAGCACGACGTTGAACGGCAGGGCGATCTGCGGGTCGGAGCCGGACAGGTCGATCGCGAGTGTGCCGTCGTCGGCGACGCCGACCTCGGCGTGCACGCGTACGAGCTCGGGCGCGCTGTCCGGGTCGTGGTGCAGCTCCAGGGCGCGCGCGGCGGCGTAGGTGCCGGGGCGGAACTCCTTCAGCTCGGCGCGCACCAGGGCCTCGCAGTAGTCGAGATACTCCCGGCGCAGCCGGTCGAAGACGGCGGTGCCGTAGCGGCGGACGAGCTGGGTCATCCGCTCGACGCCGACAAGGGTGCCCGCGATCTGCGCGTCGAGGTCGCCGCGCATGCTGCCGGGGAGCCTGCTGTTGGCCAGCAGGACGCTCATGAGCTCCTCGTTGACCTGGCCCGCCCGTACGAGTCGTACGGGAGGACAGCGCATGCCCTCGGCGAACATCTCGGTGGCGTCGGCGGGCATGCTGCCGGGCGTCTTGCCGCCGACGTCGGCGTGGTGCATGAGGGTGGAGACGTAGCCGGCGAGGTATCCGTCCACGAGGACGGGGGCCACGGTGAGGTAGTCGTTGAGATGGGGCGAGCCGGTGGCCGGGTCGTTGGTGACGAGAATGTCGCCGGGCCCGAGGTCCCGGGCGAAGGGCGCCAGTTCGCGGGCCACGGTCGACAGCACGCCGAGCTGCAGCGGGATCCCGTCGGCGAGGGCGAGGTACTCGCCGTCGGGGGAGATGAGCCCGGCCGAGCAGTCGAACATCTCCTTGATGATGGGGGAGTAGGCGGCCCTGATCATGGACACCTGGAGCTCGTTGGCCAGGCCGTGCAGCGCGTTGCCGAAAACCTGCAGGGTGACGGCGGACTTCGCCGTGCCGGTCATCTGGTCTCCTCCTCGTCTGTGCCGTCGGCGGGCGGCAGCCTCATCTCCAGCAGCGAACCGTCGCCGACGGCCCGGACGCGCGCCCCTGGCGGCACGACGATGGTGGTGTCCACCTGGATCACCAGCGCCGGGCCTGTCAGCCCGGCCGCGTCGACGTCGGCACGCTGGACCACGCGTGCCTGGTGCGGCACTCCGTCGAAGATCACGGTGCGTTCCGCGGGGGCCGGCACGGCCGCCCACCGGGGGGTGGTCTCGACGGTGCCGGACGGCGCGGTGGCGGTGACGCGGACGGTGGTGACCTCGACGTCCCGTGACGGGGTCTCGTGGTGGTAGGCGGCCCGGTGGGCAGCGCCGAAGCGGGCGAGAAGGTCGTCGGTAGCCGGCAGCCGGGTGCCGTCGAGGTCGACGGGGATCGTGTAGGTCTGTCCGGCGTAGCGCATGTCCAGCTGCGCCGTGAGTGAGCTCAGCTCACGTCCCGGCGCCTGTTCATCCGCCTGCGCGGCCGCCTCGGACGTCAGGCGGTCCAGGTGGGCGGCGAGCAGGGCGCGGTCCGCCTTCTTGGCCGGCCGTGCGCGGACCCCGACGGCCAGATCGACGCGCACCTCCGACTGGAGCAGCCCGAGGGCCGAGGCGACGCCGGGGAAGGCGGGGAACAGCAGCGTGCTCGTGCCCAGCTCGCGGGCGATCGCCCACGCGTGCACCGGGCCCGCCCCGCCGCTGGGGATCAGGGTCAGCTCGCGTGGGTCGACCCCTTTGGCGAGGGAGACCAGCCGGACGGCCCCGGCCATCTGCGCGACCGCCAGCTCGAACACGCCGGAGGCGGCGTGGACGACCGATCCGGCGGCGCCGGCGGAGACGAGCGTGCTCAGCGCCGCCTCCGCGAGGTCACGGCGGAGCACGCCGAGGCCGCCCGCCTCCTCGGCCGGGGCCGAGTCGAGATAGCCGAGCACGAGGTCGGCGTCGGTGACGGTGGGCAGGTCACCGCCGCGTCCGTAACAGGCGGGCCCCGGCGTGGACGACGCGCTGCGCGGCCCGACCCGCAGGGCGCCGGTCGCGTCGAGCCAGGCGATGCTGCCGCCGCCGGTCCCGATCTCGGCGAGGTCGATGACCGGGGAGCGCAGCGGATGCCCGGTGCCCTTGCGCAGGAAGTCCCCCGAGTGCGCCGCCCCGCCGATCTCGTAGTCATGGTTGACCCGGGGGGTGCCGTCCATGATCAGGGCGGCCTTCGTCGTCGTCCCGCCCATGTCGAACCCGACGGCGGTCCGCACACCGGCGCGGCGGGCCGCCCACGCAGCGGCGATGACCCCGGCCGCGGGGCCGGACTCCACCAGTTCCTCCGGGTGGGTGATGGCGTGGTCGGCGGTGGCCAGCCCGCCGCTGGACTTCATGACCCACAGCTGGTCGACGGGGGGTTCGTCGCGCAGGCGGTCCGCCAGCCGGCGCAGGTAGTGCCGCACGACCGGCCCGAGGTAGGCGGCGATCACCGCCGTGCTGATGCGCTCGTACTCGCGGGCCTCAGGGATGATCTCGGCCGAGGTCACCACCGGGAGGCCGGGGGCGGCCTTCGCGACGGCCGCGGCGGCGCGGCGCTCGTGGGCGGGGTCGAGATAGGAGTGCAGGAAGCCGACCACCACCGCCTCGGCCCCGCCGGCCACCATGCGGCGGGCCGCCTCCTCGACCTGCGCCTCGTCCAGAGGCGTCACCACCTTGCCCGCGGCGTCGATCCGCTCGTCGATCTCGGCGACGAGATCGACGTCCACCAGCAGGGCGGGCTTGCGATGGTCGAGGGCGTAGGGGTCGGCGCGCCTGAGCCTGCCGATCTCCAGCAGGTCGGCGAAGCCCTTGGTGGTCAGCATGCCGACCTTGGCGCCGCGGCGTTCCAGCACCGCGTTGGTGGCCACCGTGGTCGCGTGGATGACCGTGCCGACCCTGGCGTCCGGGCCGCCGAGGGCGCGCCGCGCCAGGTCCACGCCGTCCCGGACCGGCCTGCTGAGGTCGTCGTAGTCGGTGGGGAACTTGCCGACGAGCATGTGCTGCCCGCGGACCGCGACGATGTCGGTGAACGTGCCGCCGATGTCCGCGGCTACCACGATCTCGTCCGGCGAACCCTCGTCCGGCACACGGCGCTCGGGCGTGGGGTCGGTGCTGTTCGTCACCTGGCGGGCCTCCTGTCCACCGTTCGATCGAAGCCGGGCGGCACGGTCTCCTCCGCCGGCGAGAGCCCGTCGAGCACCCGCAGGGTGCTTTCGACCGCGCTGCGCATCATGTCGTCGCGCGTCGAGGTCGTCGCGCTGCCGATGTGCGGGAGGGCGACGACCCTCGGGTGCCGCACCAGCGGATGCCGCGGGTCGACGGGTTCACGTCCGAAGACGTCCAGGCCCGCCCCGCCCAGCCGTCCGCCGTCGAGTGCCGCGAGGAGCGCGTCCTCGTCGACGACGCCGCCGCGTGAGGTGTTGATCAGCAGCGCGCCCCGCGGCAGCAGGTCCAGTTCACGTTCGCCGATGAGGCCGGCCGTCTCGCCTGTCAGCGGGACGTGCACGCTCAGCACGTCGGACGCGGCGAGCAAGGAGTCGAGGGGGACCTGCTCCAGCCAGGGCGGCAGCTCCTCGCGCGGGGAGCGGGCGGTGAACCGGACCCGCATGCCGAGGGCGTGGCCGTAGCCGGCGACCAGTCCGCCGATGGCGCCGAGCCCGAGGACGCCGAGCGACCGGCCGGCCAGCAGGCCGCCCGTCCACTGGTAGGGCATCCACGAGGTCCAGGACCCGGCGCGCAGGTCGTTCCACGCCTCGATCAGGCGGCGGGCGGTGACCAGCGTCAGGGCCAGGGTGAGCTCCGCGGTCGCGACCGAGGTGATCGCCGGGGGCACGCGCCGTACCTGGAGGCCCTGACGGGCCGCGGCGCCGAGGTCGATGTGGTCGGTGCCGGTCGACAGGGTGCCGAGCACGCGCAGCGGCCCGTCCGCCGGGGCCTGGGAGATGAGGTCGGCGTCGACCCGCTCGGAGATGGTGACGATCACCGCGTCGAAGGTGCGGACCGCTCGCTCCAGGTCCGCCCGGGGCATGGGCAGGGTTCCGTCGTAGCCCTCCACGCTCGCGCCGCGGGCGCGCAGAGAGCAGGCGATGTGGTCGGGGACGGGGCGGGTGACGAAGATCCGGCGGGTCATCTCCACAGGCCGCCGGTCCACTGGTCGTCGTCGGAGCCGAGCGGGCGGCCGAGGAACCGCACCCGGCCGGGCGTGTCGCAGAGCCGGGGCACGGGCGCCTGCACGAGCACCTCGCCGAGCTCGTCGTCGGGGACCCGGATCAGCGAGCCCCGCGCCACGACGTGCTCGTTGCCGACGATGTCCGCGACCGAGTTGACCGGCGCGACCGGCACGCCGCCCGCGTTGAGCTCCGCGATGGCGTCGTCGCGGGTACGGAGCTCGGCCCACGACGAGATCACCTCGTCGAGCTCGTCCTGGTGCGCCGTCCGCACCGTGTTGGTGGCGAAGCGCGGATCGTCGAGCAGTTCGGGGCGGCCGATCGTGGTGAGCAGCCGGGTGGCGGTGTTCTGGTTGCTCGCCGAGATCGCGAACCAGCCGCCGTCCTTGCCCTGGTAGGCGTTGCGCGGGGCGCTGAAGGGCGTGCGGTTGCCCATCCGGTCCTGCACGATGCCCTGCTGGTCGTAGTCGATGACCAGCGAGCCGAGGGCGGCGAGCATCGGCTCGTAGAGGGCCAGGTCGATCACCTGGCCGCGGCCGCTCCGGTCCCGTTCCCGCAGGGCGCACAGGATGCCGAACGCCCCGATCATGCCGGCCATGGAGTCGGCCAGGCCGAACGGCGGCAGGGTGGGGGGCCGGTCCGGCCAGCCGTTGATGTGCGCGAATCCGCTGAACGCCTCGACGAGCGTGCCGAACCCGGGACGCTCGGCGTAGGGCCCGTCCTGGCCCCATCCCGAGACCCGCAGCACCACCAGCCGTTCGTTCGCGGCCCGCAGCCCGTCGGGCGACAACCCCCAGCGTTCGAGCGTGCCGGGCCGGAAGTTCTCGATGAGGACGTCGGCGTCGGCGAGCAGGCGCCTGAGCCGGTCGCGGCCGGCCTCCTCGTGCAGGTCGAGGGTCACCGTGCGCTTGTTGCGCGCCAGGACCTTCCAATACAGGGCGATGTCGTCCTTCTTGTGCCCCCACTGCCGGATGCCGTCGCCGACCTCGGGCATCTCGACCTTCACCACGTCGGCGCCGTGATCAGCGAGCAGCATCCCGGAGAACGGCGCCGCCAGCATGGTGGCGACCTCCACGACCCGCAACCCCTCAAGGCTGCCGTTGCTCGGCCGGCCTCCTTCGTCGGCCGGGGTATCGACGCTCATCTCGCCCTGCTTTCGCTATGTGAAATGTCGATTCAAAATGAGTGAGTAAAGGATGGGGGAGCGGCTCAGATCACGTCAAGGGTGTAGCGGAGAGCAATCGTCCGCTGCCGGAAAGGCCACCTTCTTGACCGCCTCCTTCGCAGAGCAGCGTCGAGACCTGCAAGAAAAGGTTCTCGCGTTCTCCCCCTTGACAGTCGGCAACCGTCACCCCTTCAATGCCATCAATCGAATGCGAGTTTCACAATGTGAAGGCCGAGGCGATGATTCGAGACATTCGGCGCGAAGAGATCAACCGGTATGCCGAACGTGTCGGTTTCACCGTGGGCGAGGAAGAACTGGACGGGTTCCACGCGCTGGCCCGCGACGTCCTCTCGCGCGTGGAACGGTTCCAGCAACTGGTCGGCCCCCTGGTGCCGCGGCCGAGCGTGGTCGCGGGACCGCGGAACGCCGGCCGCCCCCCTCTCCCCGGGGAAGACCCGTGCAACGCGGTGCTGCGCTGGGTCGACGTGCGTGCCGACGAGGCCGAGCGCACCAGCGACCTGCTCGCCGGGAAACGCGTCGCGCTCAAGGACCTCATCGCCGTCGCCGGCGTGCCCATGACCGTGGGCTCACGCGTGATGCAGAACAGCACGCCGCAGTCGGACGCCGTCCTCACCGAGCGCGTGCTGCGCGCCGGAGGACGCATCGTGGCGATGACCAACCTGGAGGCGCTGGCGTTCTCCGGCGGCGGTGAGACCAGTTCTTTCGGCCCGATCCGCAACCCCTTCGACCTGGGCCGTACAGCCTCGGGATCGTCGGGGGGATCGGCTTCGGTGCTCTTCCACCCCCACGTCGACATCGCGTTCGGCACCGACCAGGGCGGTTCGATCCGTCTCCCGGCATCCTGGTGCGGCGTGCTGGGTCTCAAGCCGACCTTCTCGCTGGTGCCCTACACCGGGCTCGCCTCCCTGGACCGTACGTTCGATCACGTCGGCCCGCTCACCCGGACGGCGTCGGACATGGCGATCGCCATGGCCGCGGTGTCGGGCGCGCACCCGTCCGACCCCCGGCAGGCCGCGCCCGTGCCGGAGCTGCCGTTCGTCGAGGCGGTCAGGACGGCCGGAGACGACCTTCGCGGCCTGCGGATCGGCATCCTGACCGAAGGGACGCGGTTCCCCGACGACGGACACGAAGGCAGGACCGAGACCCTCGCGGCGGTGGAGCGGGTGTGGGAACGGTTCGCCGAACTCGGGGCCGAACTCGTCGAGATCTCCGTTCCCGAGCACGAGGTGGCCGGGTCGATCATGTTCGCCGCCCTGCTGGAAGGCGTCGCGGCCACCGTCTACGGAAACGGGGAGGGCTACCACTTCTCCGGCCGCTACGCGCCCGAACAGCGGGAGGCGTTCGGCAAGGGCGTGGCGGCCTACGGCGACGAGATGCCCGGGTCCTTCAAGGCGGTCGCGGCGATAGGCGAGTATCTGCGCGATCGCTACTTCGGGGCGATCTACGCGACCGCGCAGAGCAGCATCCCCGCCCTGCGGACCGCCTACGACCAGGCCCTGGCCCAGGTCGACGTGATCGCCATGCCGACCGCGAGCCACTACGCGCACCGCGTCGATCCCACCGCCGACGACTTCGCCAAGGCGCTGCGCGGCTGGACGATGCTGGACAACACCCCCCTGCACAACGCCACCGGCCATCCGGCGTTGTCGATCCCCGCCGCCGAGGCCGACGGACTGCCCGTCGGCGCGATGCTGGTCGGCGCGCACTTCAGCGACCACCGGCTGATCGCGATCGCCGAGACCTACGAGCGGCGTTTCGGATGGCTCCCCCAGCCCGCCCCCGTCCACGGGAGCGAGATCACCCTGTGACCCCCCGTCGCAGGCCACAGGCCGCGCCGACCCGGCCGAGTACAACCAGATTCGAGGAGGAATCGTGCCCCGACGAGACCGACGCCTGACCGGGTTGACGGTCACCGCGACGTCGCTGTTGCTGATGGTGACCGGCTGTGGCGTGGAACGTGACAACGCCGGCGGCCAAGCCGCCGGCGCCGCACCGAGCACCTGCGACACTGCCGAGAAGAGCCCGGGGGTGACCGAGTCCGAGATCAACCTCGGCGTCACGTCCGGTCTGAGCGGGCCGAGCGCCTCCGCCGCGAAGCCGGCGCTGGAAGGCCAGCAGTGGTACTTCGACAAGATCAACGCCGAGGGCGGGATCCAGGGCCGGAAGATCAAGCTGACCGTCCTGGACGACCAGTACCAGCCCAACGTGGCCCTGCAGAACGTGCGGCGCCTGGTCGACCAGGAGAAGGTGTTCGCCATCTCGGGCGGCGTCGGCACCCAGAACTTCGTCGGCGGGCTGCCCTACATCAACCAGGCCAAGATCCCCGCCGTCGCTCCGTACGCGCCGTCGAACCAGATCGGCACCATGCAGAACCCCTACGTCTACATGCTGTGGACGAACTTCTCCGACGAGTTCGAGGCGTTGACCCGGTTCCTGGTCGAGAAGCGGAACGTGAAGAGCTTCTCCATCCTGGCGATGAACGGGGACGTCGGTGAGGACGCCCTGGCGGGCGCCAAGAAGGTGCTCGACGCCGAAGGGCTCGAGTTCAAGACCGTGGTGCGCAGCGAGCCGAACACCACCGACTACCGTCCGATCGCCGAGCAGCTCAAGCAGGCCGGCGCCGACTACGTCCTGTTCCTCGCGACCCCGCCCGACGTCGGCAACGCGATCACGGCCATGCAGAAGATCGGCTACAAGCCCGGCGTCGGTGCGCAGTCGGACATGCTCGACTCCGGCTGGATCGAGGCGTTCGGGCCGGTCGCGCAGGGACTCCTGGCCCCCAGCAAGCTGGCGAACCTGGAGAAGTCCGATGACGCGAAGGTGAAGCAGTTCGTCAGCGACTGGACGTCCGCCCACGGCGGCAAGGCGCCCACGAGCTGGAACACCGTCGGTTACGTCCAGGCGCTGGTGACGGCCGAAGCCCTCAAGCAGGCCGAAGCCCTCACCCGGTCGTGCTTCGAGGCGTCGTTGCAGCAGATGAAGGACTTCGAGACCGGCGTCATCCCGCCGATCACCTTCGGTCCTCAGGAACGGCAGGGCGTCCGCGCCGCCGGGATCGAGGCGATCAAGGACAGCGGCACGGTGACCGAGCAGCCGTTCACGGCGATCGGCCGCTGACATGCGCACACCTGATCGGGCTGACCGGGCCACCCGCCCGGTCAGGCCGGCTTCCCGGACGGCCGGCCGCTGATGTCCGAACTGTCGTTGCTGATCGGCGGAGCCGCCACCGGAGGTGTCTACGCCCTCCTCCTCGCCGGCATCCTGCTGATCTACCAGGTCAGCAAGGCCGTCAACTTCGGGCACGGCCAGTTCGGCATGATCGCGGCCTTCCTCAGCTGGTACCTCTACCAGCAGCTCGGCGTGAACCCCCTGGTCGCCATCGTGCTGGCGGTCCTGACGGCGGTGGTCGTCGCCGTCCTGTTCGACGCGCTCGTCCTGCAGCGGGCGTCGGACCGGCAGGTCGGCTCCGACCTGGTGGCGACGCTCGGCCTGCTCCTGCTGGCCACGGCCGTCGCCGAGAACGTGCTCGGCGGACGCACTCAGTCCTACCTCACCCTCGGCAGCCGGACGGTCTTCGACCTCGGCGGGCTGGCCGTGAACCTGAGCGACCTGGTGACGATCGTCGTGGCGCTGCTGTCGGTGCTGGGCCTGTCGCTCGTGCGCCGACGCACCCGGGTCGGCGCGATGCTGAACGCCGTCGCCGAGAACCGGGCCGTCGCGGAGTCACTGGGCATCCCGTCCGCCCGCGTGCGGGTGGCCACCTGGGCGCTCGCCGCGATCCTCGCCTCGGTCGCCGGGATCCTGGTCGCCAGCCGGACCAGCGTGGACGCGTACTACATGACGCCCTTCGCGATGAAGGCGTTCATCGCGGGGATCCTCGGCGGGCTCAACCGGTTCGGTCTCCCGCTGGCGTTCGCCTTCGGGCTCGGCGTCTACGAGGCGTTCGTCGTCTATCTGCTCGGGGCGCAGGCCGTGACCCCCGCCGTGTTCACACTGATCATCGTGGTGCTCGCCTTCGCGCCGCGGAGCTACCTCTCCGAAGGGCGGGAAGCCCGTGCCTGACCGACGATCACCTGCCCGCGCGCTGCGCCCTGTCCTCCTGCTCGCGGTTCTGGCGGTGCTCCCGCTGCTGCTCGACTCCTTCAGCCTGTACCAGGCGACGATGATCCTGGTCTACGTGACCGCGATCATCGGGCTGGACATCGTGTTCGGGCGAGCGGGCGTGCTGTCGGTCGCCCAGGCGGTCTTCATCGGCATCGGCGCGTACACCGCGGCCTGGATGTCGCGCACGACCTCGGTGTCGATCGGCGTCGAGCTGATCGCCGCCGCCGTGGTCGCCGGCCTCGCCGCCATCCTGGTGGGGCTCCCGGCGCTGCGGGTGTCCGGGCTGCGGCTGGCGATCCTGACCTTCGCGTTCGTCGAGCTCTTCCAGTGGGGCCTGACCACCTTCGCCTCGGTCACCGGCGGGACCCAGGGGCTCCTGGTGAACCCCGGCGGGTTCGGCGCGATCACCACCGCCGACCCGCTGGTCGGCTACGGGCTCGCGGCCGTGATCGCGCTGCTGGCGACCTGGCTCGTGATCCGCCTGCAACGTAATCCCATCGGCCGCGCGATGGCGGCGGTGAAGAACTCCAACCTGCTCGCGGAGTCGGCCGGCGTGTCGACCGTCCGCACCAAGCTGATCGCCTTCATGCTCAGCGGGATGCTGGGCGGGCTCGCCGGCGTCGTGCTCGCGCACGTGGCCGGGAGTGTCACCCCCGCCGGCTTCACGGTGTTCTCCTCCCTCAATCTGCTCGTCGCGCTCATCCTGGGCGGTACGGGGCGGGCGCACGGCGCGTGGCTGGGAGCCGCGTACGTCGTGCTCATGCCCGAGCTGTTCGCCCGCCTGGGCATCCCCAACGCCTACCCGATCGTCAACGGGGCGGTGCTCATGCTGCTGCTGGTCGTGCTGCCCGGCGGCATCGCCAGCGTGCTGGACGGGATCCGCGACCGGGTGGGACGCCGCGGCGCCGCACCTCCACCTCCCCTGACCCCGGCCGCTGAACGGAGCTCGTCGTGATGGCCACCGACCAGGCCGGCCCGACCCCGGCCGTGCTGGAAGTACGTGACGTGCGGGTCACGGTGAACGGCGTGCGGGCCCTGGGCGGGGTGTCGTTCGACGTGCCCGAAGGCTCCTTGTTCGGCCTGATCGGGCCCAACGGAGCCGGCAAGACGACGATCATGAATGTCATCTCCGCGGTGATCACACCGCAGCACGGCTCGGTGCGCTTCCGCGGCCGGGAACTGACCGGCACGAGCACCGTGGCCAGGGTACGGTCGGGCATCCTGCGCAGCTTCCAGCAGGTGCGCCTGCTCGAAGACCTGACCGTGCTCGACAACCTGCTGCTCGGCCGGGAACGCTTTCGCACCGTCGGGCTGCTGCGCCAGATCGGCGGCAGCCGCACCGGCCGCCGCCAGGCACGCCGCGACCTGGAGGCGGCCCAGGAGGTGGCAGCGGTCCTCGGGCTGTCCGACCTCCTGCACCGGGACGTCCAGGACCTGCCCTTCGGGGCGCGGCGGCTGGTCGACGTGGGCCGCGCGTTCGCCGCCGAACCCGACCTGCTCCTGCTCGACGAGCCCGCCGCGGGCCTGGACGTCACCAGCCGCCGGTTGCTGCTCGACGCGATCAAACAGGCGCAACGCACCACCGGAGCCACCGTCATGCTCGTCGAGCACGACGTCGACCTGGTCAGGAGGGCGTGCGAGGAGGCCGTCGTCCTCAGCAACGGCGAGGTCCTCGCCCGCGGCACGCCGACCGAGGTCCTCGCCGATCCCGCCGTTCTCCGCGCCTACTTCGGACGTAACGATGCTTGATCTTCACAACGTCGGGGCCTGGTACGGCTCCACCCAGGTCCTGTTCGACATCGACCTCACCGTCCCGGCGGGCCAGAAGCTCGCCATCGCGGGCACCAACGGCGCCGGCAAGACCACGCTGCTGCGATCGGTGCTGGGGCTGGTGAAGTCCCGCGGGGAGATCAGCTGGGAGGGCCGCCGCATCGACGCGCTGCCCTGCCACCGCCGGGTGCGTGACGGCGGCATCGCCGTCGTGCACGAAGGACGTGGTCTCAT
Organism: Nonomuraea sp. CA-218870; assembly: GCF_050936535.1. Classification (NCBI taxonomy): domain Bacteria; kingdom Bacillati; phylum Actinomycetota; class Actinomycetes; order Streptosporangiales; family Streptosporangiaceae; genus Nonomuraea; species Nonomuraea sp. CA-218870. The sequence goes on from NZ_JBNJMN010000001.1 coordinate 4,329,058, forward strand.
CACCAGTCTGAGCGTGCTCGACAACCTCACCCTCGGCGTCGAATCCGCGGCGCTGGGCCGGCTCGACGAGGTCTTCGACGCGTTCCCGGTCCTGGCCGAACGGCGGAACCAGCCGGTCACCAACCTGTCGGGCGGCGAACAGCAGATGGTGGCGCTGGGCCGCACCATGCTCCGCCCCGTGCGGCTGCTGGTGATCGACGAACCGTCGCTGGGGCTCGCGCCGTCGATCGTGACCCAGCTCTACGCCACCATCGCGCGGATGTCGGCCGCGGCAGAGACGACGGTCCTGCTGGTGGAGCAGGAGCTGCGCTTGGCCTGCGAGATAGCGGACCGGGTCGTGGTCCTGCGCGCGGGTCGGCTGGTCCAGGATTACAGCGGCTCAGAGGTCGACTTTGACATAATCGTCGATGCCGCAACCGGTGGATAAGGGGCTGAGCACATGGCATACGAGCTACGCAGCTTGGAACGGGCCCTCGAAATCCTGGGATTTCTCGCGACGGTCGAGCAGGCGACGCTGACCGAGGTGTGCGAGAAATGCGACATCAATACGACGACCTGCCTGCGCACGATGCGGGTGATGGAGCGTAACGGTTTCGTCCGGCGCTCCGCGGACGGCAAGCACTATCTCCTCGGTCTGCGGCTCGCCGAACTCGGCACCCTGGCGCTCGGCCGGATCGACATCGTCTCCCTGATCCGGCCGCTGGTGCGCGGCCTCACCGAGGAGTTCAGGGTGACCGCGCACATCGGGCTGCTCCGCGACGGGATGATCACGGTCATCGACAAGATCGACTCGCCTGACGGATTCGTTCGCTATTCGCTGCTCGGCACCCGGATGCCGCTGCACTGCAGCGGGATGGGCAAGGCGATCCTCGCCCTCTTCTGGCCCGACCGTCTCGCCGAAGCCGGGGTCAAGCCGCCGCTGGCCCGCTTCACCCGCGACACCATCACCGACATGGAGTGGCTCGCCGCCGATGTCGCCCGGTGCGCGGAGCGCGGCTTCAGCATCGAGCAGGAGGAGTGGCAGCCCGGCTACGTGTGCACCGGCACGGCTTTCGCGTTCAACGGCGACTACTACGCCGTCAGCCTTTCCGGGGTCGTCGTGCCCGCGTCCGAGCTGGAGCAGCGCGGACGGCGCCTGAGCGCGACCGTCCGCGACTACCTCCAGCAGCAGGGATCCTCGCTCTCCCAGCCTCTCTATTCCTGAGGTCTGTTCCTGAGGTCTGTTCCTGAGGCCGCCGCCCGCGGGATCGAACCGGGCGGCGCAGCCCTCGATCAGCCGGTCTGGGGCGAGATCTCCTTGGAGGAGGCGGGCGCGGGGCGGGCGCGGGCGGCGGCGATGGTGGCCCGGCCCGAGGGCAGGCGGGTGGCGACCGCGATCACGGCGATGGCGGCCAGGCCCGAGCCGACCAGCAGTGCCTGCACACTGACCACGTCGGCCACCGGACCGAACACGGCCATGCCGATCGGGGTGGCCAGCGCCATCACGATGCCGACGTAACTGAACACCCGCCCGTGCATGGCGGGCACGACGGTCTCCTGGATCAGCGTCATGAACGGCGTCGAGAACGGCGGCACCAGCAGTCCGAACGCGAACATGAACGCGTAGAAGACCCACAGGTTGCCGCTCAGCCCGAGCGCCACGGTCGCCAGCCCGAAGCCGTAGACGGCGACGAGGATCAGCCTGATCGGGCTGCGCCTGGCCAGGACCGTGGACATCAGGACGCCGCCGAGCAGCATGCCCAGGCTGAAGGCGATCTCCAGCGCCGCCAGCATCCACTCCTCGCCGCCGAACGTGCGCGCCACCAGCAGCGGCGTGACGAACGAGGGCGCCACGGTGAGCAGGAAGATGACCGCGTACACGACGAGCAGCCAGCGCACGGTCGGCTGGGCGCGAATGTAGCGCATCCCCTCCGTCAGGTCCTGCCGGTAGGTGGGGCGGGCCTCGCCCGCCCGCTCCAGGGTCGGGACGGCGACCAGGGCGAGCAGCCCGATCCCGAGCACCGCCGTGACCACGTCCAGGAAGAAGACGGGGACGAGGCCGAAGGCGGCGAAGATCGCACCGGCGGCCGCGGGGGCGAGCAGCGCCATCGCCGACTGGATGGTCTGGAAGATCCCGTTGACGCGCATCAGGTGCTCACCCGGCACGATCTGCGGGATCATCGCCTGCACGGCGGGCGTCTGGACCCCGGCTCCCAGCGACCGGACGGCCACGGCCAGCAGGACGATCCACAGGTCGGTCACGCCGTTGGCCATCAGCAGCGCGAGCGCCAGCGTCGCCGCGGCGATGGCGCCGTCGGCGACCATGACCAGCACCCGGCGGTTCATCCGGTCGGCGAGCACGCCGCCGAAGATGGACACCACTCCCTGGGGCAGGAACGCGGCCACCGCGTAGAGCGCCACCGCCAGCCCCGAGCGGGTCTGCAGCGTCACCCACCACATCACCGCGTACTGCGCGACCATCGATCCGAACAACGACACGGTCTGCCCGGTCAGGAACAGCGCGACGTTACGCCGCCACCGGGTCATGGTCATGGCCGTCAGCTTAGCGGGCGTCCTTCCGTCGCGTCGCAACGCATTCCGATATAGGCATATGATGTTGGTCATGGCACGAGCGGCGACCACCTCCGACGCGTTCAACGCGATCGCCGAGCCGCAGCGACGGGAGATCCTGGCGCTGCTGCGGGGCGGCGAGCGGCCCGTGACCGAGCTGGCGCGGGCCCTCGGGATGAGCCAGCCGCAGGCGTCCAAGCATCTGCGGGTGCTGCGGGAGGTCGGGCTGGTGCGGGTCCGCGGGGCGGGCAAGCAGCGGCTGTACGGCCTGGACGCCCGCGGGCTGCGGCCCGTCCACGAGTGGGTGGGCGGCTTCGAGGCGTTCTGGAACGAGACCTTCGACCGGCTGGACGCGTACGTACAAGATCTGAAACAAAACAAGGCAGGAGAGACCACCGATGATGACGACCAGTAGCGGCGGCGGGCCCGACCAGGCGACCGCCGACCGCGAGATCATGGTCTCCCGGGCCATCAGCGCCCCACGGGAGCTGGTGTTCGAGGCGTTCACCGAGGTCCGGCACCTGTCGCGGTGGTGGGGACCGGAAGGGTTCACGACCACGACGCGGTTCTTCGAGTTCCGCGTCGGCGGGGTCTGGGACTTCGTGATGCACGGGCCGGACGGCACCGACCACCAGGAGTGGATCACCTGGACCGAGATCGCGCCGCCGGAGCGGATCGCGCTGGAGCACGGCGAGTCCCGCGACGACCCCAACGCCTTCGCGTCGGTCCTGACCTTCGAGCCGGCCGGCGAGGAGACCCGGATCGTGATGCGCACGGTGTTCCCCACCAAGGAGCTCCGCGACGAGGCGGTGGAGAAGTACAACGCGGTGGAGGGCGGCGAGCAGACCCTGAGCCACCTGGCGGCCTACGTCGCCGGACTCGCGTCGGACGAGACCAGCGACGGAGCGGAGGGCTGAAGGAGCCGACAACGACATGCTGCGGGCGACGTTCGAGCGCACCGGCGCGAGCGTCATGGGCAGGCGCATGTTCGACGGGGGTGAGCTGGCGTGGCCGGAGGAGGCGCCGTTCCACACGCCGGTGTTCGTCGTCACCCACAGCAAGCGTGACCCGTGGGAGCGGCCGGGAGGCACCACCTTCCACTTCGTCGACGACGGCATCCTCAGCGCGCTGGACCAGGCCCGCCAGGCCGCCGGCGACCGCGACGTGCGCATCTCCGGCGGCGCCGAGACGATCCAGCAGTACCTGGACCACGGGCTGATCGACGAGTTCTCGATCGCCCTCGCGCCCGTGCTGTTCGGCACCGGCATCCGCCTGTTCGACCGCGTGGACCCGGACCGCCTCGCCCTCGAACAGACCCGCACGGACGCGTCGTCCCGGGTGACCCACCTGACCTACGCCGTCCGGCGCCGGTAGCCCGCGCCGAGGTCTGCCGTACTGCCCGTGCAGGCGATGGTCACGGCCCCTCGCCGAGGCCGTCGTCCACCGGGACGTCCTCCGGGCGCAGGTCCAGCCCCGACGCGGTCGCCTGCAGGTCGAGCAGGATGGCGAAGTCCTCGTCGACCCGGCCCGAGGCGACGCCGGCCTGGACGAACTGGGCGGTGAGGGCCGTGACCGGCATCGGCACGTCCAGCGCGCGGGCGGCCGCCAGCCCCAGGTCGAAGTCCTTGCGCAGCAGAGGCGGCGTGAACGTCGGCGTGTAGTCCAGGTGCACGAACGCCGGCGACTTGTAGCGGGTGAACGCCGAACCCATGACGCTGTCGTTGAGGAACTCCAGGAAGGCGTGGCGCGGGACGCCGCCCTTCTCGGCCAGTACGGTGATCTCGGCCCGCGCCTGGGTGACCACGCCCAGCATCAGGTTGTGGGCGATCTTCACCAGGCGGGCGGTGTCGCCCTCTCCCACGTAGGTGACCGACCTGCCGAGGTGCCGCAGCAGGTGGGCGACCTGGTCGTAGGTCTCCCGGGGGCCGGACACCACCAGGCTGAGCCCGCCGGTCCGCGCCACCTTCGGGTTGCCGCTGACCGGCGCGGCCAGATAGGCGACGCCCCGCGCCTCGCAGGCCCGGCGAAGCTCGGCCGACGACTCCACGGACACGGTCGAGGAGTCGACCACGACCCCCGGCACCCGGTCACCCGTGAGCAGTCCGTCGTCGCCGAGCAGCACCTGTTCGAGGACGGCGGCGGTGGAGACCGTGGTGAACACCACGTCCCGGTCCCGCAGCGCGCCGAGCGACTCGGCGACCGACGCGCCGTGCGCCTTGAGCGGTTCGGCCTTGGCGGCGGTGCGGTTCCAGGCGGTGACGTCCACGCCGGCGTCGCCGCGGCACCCCCTGTGACCTGGAACGTCTCCCGTGGGCGCGCGGGTGAACCGTCGTGGCTCACGGGTCACGCGGCCACCGAAGGGACGCGCGGGATGGCGGAGTTGGGGTCGGTGCCGCCGAAGGCCAGCCCTATGACGAAGTCGGCCACCTCCTCCAGCTGACGAGCGCGGTCCAGCGGCCCCAGCACGGCCGGGGCCTCCGCGGCCACCCGGTTCCGGCACATCGAGGCCCTGTTCGGTGAGCCCGGCCGCAACGTCATCGACTGGGACCTGATCGAGCGCCACTACGACGACCTGATGCGCGTGGTGCTGTCGGTCGCGGCCGGGAAGATCTCCAGCGTGACGTTGCTGCGCCGGCTGTCGACCTACTCGCGGCGCAACAACTTTTACAAGGCGTTCCGGGAGGTCGGCAGGGTGATCCGCACGATCCAACTACTTCGTTACGTGTCGGATCCGCAGCTGCGGCGGCGGACCACCGCGGCGACCAACAAGGTCGAGTCCTACTACAACTTCTCCGCTTGGTGCCGGTTCGGCAACGAGGGCCGGGTCCGTGACAACGACCCCGCCGAGCAGGAGAAACACATCAAGTTCTCCACTCTGCTGACCGACGCGGTCATCTTCCACACCACCCTGGACATGATGAGCGTGCTGCGGCAGCTCGCCGCGGAGGGCTGGGAGATCAGCCCGAAGGACCTGGCCGTGCTCTCGCCGTACCAGACAATGCGGATCAACCGGTTCGGGGTCTACGCCACCGACGAAATCACCGTCACCCCGGAGCAGTACGACGCGCACCTGCCCGACACCGTCCTCACCGTCCGGGAGCCGGTGTCCTGATCAGCCCTGGTGGCCGTCGCCGCGCAGGTCGCGCATCAACGGGTCGCCGTTGACCAGCGGTGCCCGGCGGACCGCGCCGAGGACTATCTCGGGGGTCCTCGACGAGGCACGTGGAACGGGCATGGATCGGGTGCTGGCAGTCTGCGCCGTTGACAACGCCGCCTCAGTGAAGACGATCGAGCGGTGCGGGGGAGCCTTCGAAGCCATCAGCGACCGCAGTATCGGCCCTCTGCGGCGTTACTGGTTCCAGCTCTAGCAACACGGCCCCTTCCGGAGCCGATAACAGTGCATCGGATCTTGAGGCGAACCGTTCCGTGTCGTCGCTGGTTCTTAGCAGGAGAGTCACCCGGAGTGTTATGGTCTCGTCTCTGGACGGAGGTCGTCATGCATAAGTTGGTGGTCCTGTATTCCAAGCCCGCCGACCCTGACCACTTCCGCGACTACTACGTGACCAACCACCTTCCGCTGGTCATGAATCTGCCAGGCCTGCTTGCGTGGCGCTACAGCTTCGCGTGGCGGCGAGCAAGGGAGAAGCGCCGTATTTCGCGGTCTTCGAAGGCGACTTCGCTGACGCCGCCGCCATGGCCGCGGCGCGGGCGTCGCCGCAAGGCCAGCGGGTGGCCGCCGATGTCGCCAACTACGCCACCGGCGGTGCGGTCATCATCCACTATCCGGTGCAGGACGGCACCGGCTGAGGCAGGCCGGTACGCTCCGGGACGCGTTCGGTCGGCCGTTGCGGCCAGGTCCGGCTATCGGCGGACGCCGTTCGCGGGTGCCGGTTCGTTGAGCGTCAAAGGTGAGCCGATGTCCTGGCCGGATGTCCCGGTGGTTGATGCGTGCGTGCGGCGCGACGGCCGGGGCGGTAGCCCCACGGCCGTCACCGACGACGACCCGGCGGCGACGGACGCGGGGCTTGAGGACCAACGCGCGGAGATCCAGCGGTTAGGGGGCGGCGGCGATCGGCGCGTGGGTCGTAGGTTGATCGCTCATGTCGGCGACGTTCTTGACGAAAGCGGAAGCTGCGGCGTTCGGCCGGTACGGGTTCGAGCCACCCGACCGGGACGTGCTAGACCGGTTGTCGATTTCCGAAGTGGACTGCACGGATGATCGAGGTCCTCTGCACGAATTCTTGCCGGTGGGCGGATACGGTCACCTTCCGTAAGGCGCGGTCAGCAGCATGAGCGGGCGTCTGTGGATGGCACGCATGAGCAGGGCCTGCTCACTGCCGATCGCTTTTCTCGCCGGTCACCGCGTCGTCGTGGCCGACGAGCGTGGCCCTGCCGCTGCGGAGGTCGTGGCCGGCGCCGGGCGCGGCGAACTCCAGCAGCCGGGCGCCTTCGGTCTCGACCTCGGCGCGCTCGGTGGCGGTCAGCGGCCGGAACGGGTCGATCTCCAGAGTCGCTGACGCTTTGCCCGGATGGAGCTTCCAGGCGCCCGTCACCTGCCCGTCCACCAGGAAGGTGGCGCGCATCCCGTTGCGCGTCATGACCCGTTTGCGGTCCTGCTCCGAGATCACGCGGGTGCGGTCGGCGTGGGAGGCCAGCAGGTTGTCGTATTCGGGCAAGAAGCGAACCGGCGCGTGGGCGTCGGCGCCGGGGCGTGGCGCATCCGGCAGGTCGAACAGCTCGATCCCGCGCTCGTCGTGGAAGACCGCCAGCTGCGGCCGCAGCCTCTCCAGGACGGGACGCAGCCGGGTTCGGCCGGCCCATGTCTGCACGTCGGTGACCGAGGCCGGGCCGAACGCGGCAAGGTAGCGCAGCACGATGTGTTCGGAGTCGGCGGCGGGGGCGGGCTCGGCTCCGGTCCAGCCGGCCGCCGTCGCGTACCGGGTGGTGCCGCCGACGCCCCAGACGGCGCGTGGTGGCACCTGAACTAGCGGTACCAGGTTGCGCACGACGGTGGCGAGCGCACGGGGCTCGCGATCGGGCCACCGCTCGTGCAGCGCCGCCCTGAGCTCCTTGGGGGTGAGGTGCCGTGCGCCGAGCAGCGCCCGGCCCGACTCCGCCACGGCCGCACGGTCCAGACCGGTCAGGATCGTCTTGAACGCGGTGTCCAGCTCACGGTCGAGCGCAGGCTGCGCCCATGGCCGCAACGAGCGGTAGTCCGCCGTGGTGACCAGGTGGATGGTGCTGCGCATCAGCGCGACCCGCACCAGGCGGCGCTCGGTCAGCGCGTCCGCCAGGTCGGCGGTGCCGAACTTCCGCAACCTGCTCCAGAGCCCGAAGTAGGGCGCGTACGGCGCCTGCGCCTGCATGCCGACCAGCCGGGTGACCGTCTCCTCGGCGGTCGCGTCGGCCCGTTCCAGCAGCCACTGTCGGGCCAGCAGCGCTCGCCCCAACTCCCGTCGCCTCAGCACCTGTGCCACCGTGCCGTCCTTTCCGTCCATCCGGCAGGGGCGGCGGATGCCGCCCCTGCCTCATTGATCATCCGCCGAAGTCGGCCCGGTGATCCGCGGCCCACCGGGCGTAGGTGCGCGCGGGGTGCCCGGTGATCTGCTCGATGACGTCGTTGACCGGCGCGGGCTTGCCGACCGCCTGCGCCATGAGACCGAACAGCGCCGCCAGGAACTCAGGGTCCATGAACCGGCTCATCTGCTCCAGCACCGCCTCCGGGTCGAGGTCCTCGACGGTGAGCGGGCGCCCCAGCATCTCGCCGAGGATGCCGACCTGCTGTGCCTGGGTCAGCGACTCGGGGCCGGTCAGGTCGTAGGCCCGCCCCGCGTGCCCGCCGCCGATCAACGTCCGCGCGGCCACCTCGGCGACGTCCCTCTCGTGCACGGCGCTGAAGGCCGCTTCGGCGTACGGCGCGCGAATGACGTCACCGCCCTGGAGCTGCATCGCGAACGTCAACGAGTTGATGGCGGGGAACAGCAGCCGCAGGAACGTCCACTCGATCCCGGACGCCTCGACGGCCCGCTCGACGTCGCGGTGGTACTGGGCGATCACGTCAGGCTGCCGCTCGGCGCCCGGGACGACCGCCCCGGAGGACAGGAACACCAGCCGCCGCACCCCGGCCGGGCCCGCGGCCGCCAGCAGCGGAGCGACATCCATCCCGTACTGCAGAACCAGGAAGGCGGCCTCGACGCCGGCCAATGCCGCTGGCAGCGTCTCGGGCTTGGTCAGATCGCCCCGGACGACGTCGACTTCCTCCGGAAGCTCCGCCCGCTCCGGAGTACGGGTCAGCGCCCGCACCGGCGCACCCGAGGCGACCAGCTCCTCTACCGCCTGACGTCCGAAGTGAGCCGTGGCACCGATGACGAGATACATGAGTGTTTCCTTTCGCGCGAAGACATGGGGGCTGAGGGGGGTCCGCCGAAAAACCGGCGGCGGTCAGCGAACCTTGCGGAAGAACTGCCGTATGTCGTGGACGAGCAGATCGGGGGCGTCGTGCGCGGCGAAGTGGCTGCCCCGGTCATAAACGTTCCAGGAGAAGATATTTTTGTGGTCGCGGTCGGCGAACGTCCGGATCGACTGAAAGTCCCAGGCGAAATTGGCCAGGCCGAGGGGCACGGTGGTGGGCTCGGGCACGGAGGTGCCCCGGCCGTTCGACTTCTGTTGTACGGGGGCCGCCGCCGCGTCCTCGTAGTAGAACCGGGCGGCTGAGGCGGCCGTGTTGGTCAGCCAGTAGATCATCACGTTGGTGAGCACGAAGTCCGGGTCGAGCGAAGCGCCGAGCAGCTGCGCGTGCCAGCCCAGCAGGCCGGCCGGTGAGTCGGCCAGTGCGTGCGCCAGATTCTGCGGCTCGGTGGACTGGAGCTTGTCGTACGCGCCCCGGTTCTGGGTGAACCACTCGGCGAACGCGAGCTTGCCGAGCTCCTCCTCAGACAGACCGGCCGACTCGGCGGGGTCGCCCGACGGGAACGAGAAGACCTGCGTCACGTGCACGCCGCAGACGTGCCCAGGGTCAACCCGGCCCACCTCGGGCGAGATCAGCGACCCGCCGTCGTTGCCAGCCGCGCCGTACCGGTCGTACCCGAGCCGGCGCATCAGCTCGGCCCAGGCCCGGGCCACCCGGTACCGATTCCAGCCGCGCTCCCGGGTCGGCCCGGAGAAGCCGAAGCCCGGCACCGACGGAATGACCAGATGGAACGCGTCCGCCGGGTCGCCGCCGTGCGCACGCGGGTCGGTGAGCGGGCCGATCACGTCCAGCCACTCGACCACCGAGGTCGGCCAGCCGTGGGTCAGGATCAGCGGCGTCGCGTCCGGCTCCGGCGACAGCACGTGCAGGAAGTGGATGTTCTGGCCGTCGATCTCAGTGGTGAACTGCGGGTACGCGTTCAGCTTCGCCTCCCAGGCCCGCCAGTCGTACCCCGTGCGCCACCGCTCGACGAGCTGCTTGACATAGCCCACCGGGACGCCGTACTCCCAACCGGGCGACACCGGGCCGACCGGCGCCGACTCGCCCGCGGGCAGCTCCTCCGCCCACCGGGTCCGCGCCAGCCGCTGCTGGAGATCGTCGAGGTCGACCTGGGGGATGTCGATCCAGAACGGGGCGATCGTGCTGTCGTTCGTCATGGTCATCAGCGTAGGATTCATTTAGGCAAGGTCCGTTCCTAATGCTCTGGCAGACTCCGAAGAATGTTGGAAACCTCGGCGCGGCTGCTGCGCCTGCTCTCGCTACTCCAGACGCCCCGCGAGTGGACCGGCGCCGAACTGGCCGAACGGCTGTCGGTCAGCACCCGCACCATCCGCAACGACGTGGAACGCCTGCGAAACCTCGGCTATCCGGTGCACGGCAACCGAGGCGCGGTGGGCGGCTACCGGCTCGGCGCCGGGGCCGCGCTGCCGCCGCTGCTGCTCGACGATGAAGAGGCGGTCGCGGTGGCGATCGGACTGCGCACCGCCGCCGGGGGCACGATCACCGGAGTCGAGGAGACCTCGCTGCGCGCGCTGGCCAAACTGGAGCAGGTGCTACCGACCCGGCTCCGGCGCCGTGTCAACGCTCTCCAGCGGTACGCCGTCGCGGTACCCCTGGACGACCTGGGCCCACGGGTGGACGCGGACACGCTGAGCGCCCTCGCCGCCGCCTGCCGGGATCACGAGCGCCTGCGATTCGACTACCGAAGCCACGACGGCTCCGAGAGCCGGCGCGAGGTCGAACCATACCGACTGGTCAACTGGGGACGACGGTGGTACCTCGTCGGGTTCGACGTCGAGCGGGCCGACTGGCGGACGTTCCGGGTAGACCGACTCCACCCACGCACCCCGACAGGTCCCAGATTCACCCCCCGCGAACTCCCCGAGGAAGCCGTCGACCAGGTACGCCGGGGCGTGTCGTCGGCCGCCTGGCGGCACCGGGCCCAGGTCATCGTGCACGCACCGGCCGAACAGCTCGCCGAGCGGATCAACGCCGCCATCGGCAGCATCACGCCGATCGACGACACCCGCTGCCTGCTGGACACCGGCGCGGACAGCATCGAGGCGCTCGCCGTTCACCTCGGCCTGCTCGGCGTCGACTTCACCGTGACGAAGCCCGCGAAGCTCGTCGAACTCGTGCGCGCACTCGCTGGCCGCTACCACCGCGCCACCGAGGCACGGCCGCAGGACACCTGAGCCAATGCGGACGAGGCCGCCCGCCGCGGCTCCTTCCTCCATGCGGTTGCGCATCCGCTCATCGGCTACTTGGAGTGCGTTGCCAGCGGTGTGGAGCGGCGATGATCCGCTTCGTTGAGCGGCACCCATCGTCTCCTGCCAAAGGTCGGCGCGACGGGTGCGGCTCTGTCCGCACCTCACCGTCGAGGAAGTGGAACGACACGAAATGAGCCCAGCGCCGACCAACTCATCAAGCTGCTTAACGCTGGATCTCCGCGCGTTGGTCATCAAGCCCCGACGCGGACCGGCGTGCGGTCGCTGCTGCGGCCGGCACCTCGCACGTGGTGTTCCTCGGCCCGGGGCGGACGCCGGACGGTGGCTGGCCGGTCCGGTTGACCCGCACCGCGCTGGGCAAGCTGAACGACCGCCAACACATCGGCGGGCGCACGTTCGACACCGACGCGCCACGGATCGCCGCGCCCGGCGCACCACGCATGCTGGTACCGGTCCACGACCGGTCGGCGCTGCTCCGAGTCTGCCCGCACCTCGGCAGGCTGACAGCGGCGTGCCAGCGGTACGGGCTCCTCGGCTGTTTCGTGTACGTACCGCCGGTGGGCGAGCGACCGGGTGCGGCGCGGATGGTCGCGCCGGCGATCGGTGTCGACGAGGACGTCGCCAACGCCAACAGCACCGACTGCCTGGCCGCCCACCTCTGCTCGACACGACAGGGGCGCAGACGGTCGCGATCGAGGTGGAGCAGGGCGACGCCCTCGGTCGACCGGCCAGCGTGCTCGCTTCGGCCCGACGCGGGCCCGCGGGCATCACGACCCGGACCGGCGGGTTAGCGGTGGTCCGCGACGGACACTGAGGCGACGACTAGACCGTCCTCTTCTGCAATCCGCGCATGGGGCTGGGGCTGTCCGCTGCGGTCAAGCGTTGGCACCCGGTGGCGGCCGTCAGCGGGACGCGGTGTCGAGGGCGCGGCTGAGTGTCCATCGGGAGACGCGCAGCTTGGCGGCGACGGCGGTTCGGGTTTGTCCGGCCCCGAGCAGGATGCGGGCGTCGGCGATCTGTTCGGAGGTCAGGGCGCGAGGACGGCCGCCGACGCGGCCTCGGGCGCGGGCGGCGTCGAGGCCTTCGCGGGTGCCTTTGACGATCTGCTGACGTTGGAACTTGGCGATGGCGGCGAACACGGTGAAGATCAGTTCGCCGCACATGTCGTCGCTGGTATCGAGCACGATGCCGTCGAGGGTGCGGAAGTGGCGGCCGTTGGCGTGCAGGTCGTCTTCGACGATGGCGAGGAGTTCGCGGGTGTCGCGGCCCAGCCGGGTCAGGTCGAGCACGACGAGGGTGTCGCCGCGGCGCATGTGATCGAGGGCGGCGGTCAGGCCGGGCCGAGTGGTGCCCTTGACGCCGGATGCCTTGTCGAGGTAGATCCGGGCGCAGCCGGCGGTCTTGAGGGCGCCGATCTGGCGCGCAAGTTCCTGGGCGGCGGTGGATACCCGGGCCAGTCCGATGAGGTCTTCGCGGGCGGCTGGGTCGTCGTTGAGGATGACGTGATCTTTGATGGTGGCCTCCCGGCGTGGTAAGGCTTCAATGTAGCGAAAACGGTGGTTGGAGGTCTTGTGCTACCTGCCAGGTGTGCTACATGGTTTCGCTACCGGTTCAGGGGTGGTCGGCCTGTGCGGCTGCCGATCCGTACGGGGGCGAAAACGATCGTTATTGCCCCTGCTGGACGGCGCTGGCTTGCCCACCGAAGATGATCCTGCCTATCGGGACTTCTCCGAGCGCTGGTCCTCAAGGGCCGATCCAAGATCGGAGACTGCTCAAGATCATCACTAGCGCCGTTTTCGTGGATCATGTTAGTCACGGGCCGGCAAGAACAAGGGCAAGCCGCCGTCCGTCGCCTCGCTCTACCGGGCATTTGCCGAAGCCGAGGCGGCAGCCGAACAGGCCGCCGCGAACGACCGCGTGACGCTGCGACCCAAGCCCGCCCCGATCCGGCAGCGCAGCGAGCCGGAAACACCCGAGGAAGCCGAGCTCCACGACCGCCTCCAGGCTCAGGTACTCCAACGCCGCGCGGGCCAGTAGCCCAAACCCGCACCCACTACTGGCCCCGCTACCCGCCTATTGCCGGTTTCGGCCGCACCTTGGCTGCACCCCGAGTACGGTCTCACCGGCCTGGGACAGAGCCTGGTCGACGGTCCGCTGCGGGCTCTCGGCCGCTGGATCCAGGACCACGGCGACGAGCTCGTCGAGGCTCAGGAGCAGTCCGTACGGGACGTCCTCGACCCCCGGGAGACCACGACGGCGAGGCGGGCGCACGCCCGCAGACCTCCCTCGTTCAGCAGGCCGTAGAACCCGCCGGAGGGGTCGAGAGAGGCGGCCAGGTGCGCAGGGCGGCGTCGGCCATGGCCTGGAGTTCGTCACGGCCGACACCGCTCGCGGCCTGCACGGCGATGCCGAAGACCAGGGTGGTGACGTAGCGGGCCAGGAGCCCGGGATCGGTCTCCGGAGGCAGGTCGCCGTCGTCGACGGCCTGCTGGAACCGTTCCTGGACGCGGGCGCAGCCGTCGTTGCGCCAGGCGGCGAGCAGGTCGCGGACGCCACGCCCGGCGTCGCCGGTGACCAGGGCGCTCTGGACGCCCAGGCACCCTTGGGGAGCGGCCGGGCGGGTGGTGGCCCGGATGACGCCGTTCAGGATCGCGGTGGCGACGCCGAGGGCGGTCGGCTCCTCCAGGGCGCGCGGCAGGTAGGCGCTGGGGCCTTCGCTGTAGCGCCGCAGGGCCTTGCGGAACAGCTCCTCCTTGTTGCCGAAGGCGGCGTACATGCTGGTGGTGGAGATCCCCATGGCGTCGGTCAGGCCGGCCAGGCTGGCTCCCTCGTAGCCGTGCTTCCAGAAGACCAGCATGGCTCGCTCGAGTGCTTCGTCGGGATCGAATCCTCGCGGCCGTCCGACGGGGCCGCTCCGTTTGGTCTCCACACCGGCAGCCTACCTCTTTCGCATCGATCGCTGCAGAAGTGCTAAGGTTCGAGTTCCGCATCGATCGATACAGAAATAACAGGAGGTCATGGACATGGGACTGCTTGAGGGCAAGACCGCTCTGGTCACCGGGGGCACCGCCGGCATCGGCCTGGCCAGTGCCGTCCGGCTGGCGGCCGAGGGCGCGCACGTGTTCATCACCGGCCGGCGCCGGGCCGAGCTCGACGCGGCCGTCGAGGTGATGGGGCAGGCGGCCACCGGGGTGATCGGCGACATCGCGAACCTGGCCGACCTGGACCGGCTCTACGAGACGATCCGCGGCCGGGGACGTGGGCTGGACGTGCTGTTCGCCAACGCCTCCGTCGCCGAGTTCGTGACGCTGGAGCAGGTCACCGAGGAGCACTTCGACACGCTCTTCGGCATCAACGTCCGGGGCACGCTGTTCACCGTCCAGAAGGCGCTGCCCCTGCTCAACGACGGCGCCTCGGTGATCCTGAACGGTTCCACCAACGTGGACGCCGGCGACGCGGCGTTCGGCGTGTACGCGGCGACCAAGGCCGCCACCCGGTCGTTCTCCAGGACCTGGGCCAACGAGCTCAAGGGCCGCGGCATCCGGGTCAACACCATCACCCCCGGCCCGACCGACACCCCTGGCCTGTCGGGGATCGCCCCCGACGCCGAGCAGGCCGCCGGCCTCAGGCGGAAACTGGCCGCGCACGTGCCGCTGGGCCGGCTCGGCCGCCCGGAGGAGATCGCCGCCGCCGTGGCCTTCCTCGCCTCGGACCAGAGCAGCTTCATCACCGGTTCGAGCCTGTACGTCGACGGCGGCCTGAACCAGATCTGAGCCCCACCCGAAGGCGGGGGCGTCAGGCGACACCCACGAGAGACAGGCGGGAACGCATGACAGTGATCGGCATCATCGGCGCAGGCGAGGTCGGCAGTCAGATCGCGCGGGCGGCGATCGCGAACGGGTACGAAGTCGTCATCGCCAACTCACGAGGACCCGAGACCCTGCGGGGCCTCGTCGCGGAGCTCGGCCCGTCGGCGCGTGCCGCGACCGCCGCCGAGGCCGCCGCCGCCGGGGACTTCGCGGTCGTGGCGGTCCCTCTCAAGATGGTCAACGACATGCCGGCGGAGGAACTGGCGGGCAAGATCGTGCTGGACACGAACAACTACATGGTCTGGCGCGACGGCCACATCCCGGTCGTCGACTCGGGCGAGAAGACCGTCCACGAGCTGCGCCAAGAGCATCTCCCGCGGTCCAAGGTCGTCAAGGCCTTCACCCACATCCAGGCTCCCCGCATCACCACCGCGGGCCTCCCGGCGGGCACCCCCGGCCGGCTTGCGTTGTCGGCTTCGAGCGACTTTCCCGAAGCCGTGGAGCTCGTGACGCGGCTGTACGACCAGTTCGGGTTCGACACGGTCGACAACAGCCCGCTCAGCGAGTCCTGGCGCAGCGGCCCAGGCCAGCCCGCCTGGCTGGCGCACGAGCACCAGACCCGGGACGAACTGGTCGCCAACCTCGCCAGGGCACGCAACTACGCCATCCATAACATACAGTCATAAATCCCGCATAATGATCTATCTTTCCCTCTCCCGCCTCAGTAGCATCGCCCGTGATCACGAAAACGTGCCGGCAGGGCCCGGCACACGGGGGATCGGGAGAGGTCCAATATGCGCAAGCGGCTCAGCGTCGCCAAAGCGATGGTCGTACTCGGCGTGACCGCCATGACCGTCATGTCGACCGGGGTGGCGCACGCGGCCACCAGCAGCATGCACGTCTATCACGCGGCCGGAAACGTGGCGGGCACGGTCTGGTTCAACTCCGGCACGTCGAACATGACGAAAGGCCGGAACTCCTTCACGGTGAAGGACGTCCTCTGCAACGACGGCTGGACGGTGTACGCGCAGTACAAGAAGAGCTCATGGAACAACCCCCTCGTCGGCTGGAGGTACACGGACGGCGTGTCCTGCACCGGAGGACCCAGGGAGCTCAGCGTGTCCATCTCCGGTGACGTGAGCAGGCAGCAGTTCATCTGGCGCGGCTGCAAGCAGTCCGAGAGCAACCTCAAGGTCGAGTGCGAGGACTACGTCAGCGACTACCTGGACTGACGCGGACCCGTGCCCCGCCCAGGCCCTCGGCCTGGGCGGAACCCGGGTGAAGGAGGTCAGGCCAGCAGGTCGCCGGCGTACAGAGCGTAGACGGCGGCGCAGCGGCGCATGGCGGCCTCCTCGACGTACTCCTCGGGACCGTGGGAGACGTCCAGCCGGCCGGGCCCGAAGCCGAAGGCGGGGATGCCGAGCTGGGCGTACCAGCGGATCTCCAGGATTCCCGCGCACATCTCGAAGCGGGCCGGCGCGCCCTGGACGCCGGCGACGACGCGCGCCAGCGCGGCGGCGGCCGGGTGGTCCGGCGCGGTGCGGGCGGAGGGCTGCGACTGCGTCGTGGTGATCGACACCTGCGCGCCGACCTCCACGGCGGCGTCCTCGATGAGGGCGGTCAGCCGCTTGAGCTCGACCCCCAGGTCCTCCTCCGGGTTGTAGCGCCCGTCGACCGTGAAGTACGCGGAGCCGGGCACCACGTTGAAGTTGGAGCCGCCGCCGAACAGGCCGCCGACCACGATCATGGTGCCGGTGGCGTCGTCGGGGTGCATCGGGGTGGCGGTGTGCCGCCCGGCCATCTCGGCGGCGTAGCGCTCGACCGGGCGGGCGACGTGCAGCAGGTGCTCGAAGGCGTTCACGCCGGTGTCGGCCTGGCCGACGTGCGCCTCGCGCCCCTGGATGTCGACGCGCAGGGAGATCGCGCCGCGGGCGGCGTTCCAGATGCCGCCGCCGCTGGGCTCAGCGGTGAGCATGGCCAACGCGGCCGGGTCGATCAGCCCGGCGGCGCGCAGGTGCCCGGCGCCCACGACGCTGCCGGTCTCCTCGTCGCAGACCAGGTGCACGACGATCCGGCCGTCGCCGAGCAGGCCCAGCTCCTGGGCCGCGGCGGCGCCGTACAGCATGCTGACGATGCCGCCCTTCATGTCGGCGGCGCCGCGCCCGATGATCCTGCCGTCCTGGCGTCGCGCGGTGAACTGCGCCGGGTGCTGGGCGGGGACCACGTCGAAGTGGCCGTGGAAGTAGACCAGCCGGTCCCCGTCGCCGGCGGTGCCGCGCACGACGCACGGGTCCTCCAGGTGAGCGGGCGCGCCGGCGATGTCGATGATCTCGGGGGAGAGGCCGAGCCGGTCCATCTCCTGCCGCAGGATCGCGGCGCACCGGCCCAGCGCGCGGCCGGGCGGGTTCTCGGAGTCCACGGCCACCAGCCGCTCCAGCAGCCGGGCCATCTCCTCACTTCGGCGGTCCAGCCAGGCTTCGACCTGTGCCACACGATCCATAGCGACCATCTCTCTGCTGAGGGGGATGTCCGGGCCAGCCGTGAAGCAATTCTAGGACGTGAAACGCCTCATGTGGTTGCGAGTCATGGCGGTACGCTGCCCTGATGCGCAATGTTCCTTCACTGGATGCCATCGATCGGCAGATATTGTTTCATCTGCAGCGTGACGGCCGGCTGACCAACGTCGAGCTGGCCAGGCGGGTGGGCCTGACGCCGCCGCCATGCCTGCGACGGGTCAAGCGCCTGGAGGAGAGCGGCGTCATCAGCGGCTACCGGGCGACCGTCGACCACGAGCTGCTCGGCGGCGGGCTGGAGGTGATCGTCTCCATCGAGGTGAGCGTGAGTGACCTGAAGACCCTCGAAGAGCTGGAGAGGACCATCGCCGCCTACGACGAGGTGGTCGAGTTCCGCAGGCTGTTCGCCACGCCCGACTACCACCTGCGCGTCCTCGTCGCCGACTACGCGGCCTACGAGGCGTTCCAGACCGGCAAGATCATCGGGATTCCGGGCGTGGCGCGGGTGATCTCCCAGCCGACCATGAAGAAGATCAAGGTGATCGACTGAC
Organism: Nonomuraea sp. CA-218870; assembly: GCF_050936535.1. NCBI lineage: Bacteria > Bacillati > Actinomycetota > Actinomycetes > Streptosporangiales > Streptosporangiaceae > Nonomuraea > Nonomuraea sp. CA-218870. The sequence goes on from NZ_JBNJMN010000001.1 coordinate 4,347,178, forward strand.
GCGCCGTTAGCCTGGTACGCGTGATTACCTGTGTGGTGGAGTACGTGATCGACCCGGCGCAGATCGAGTCGTTCGAACGCTTCGGGCGCCGCTGGATGGACCTGGTCGACCGGCACGGCGGCACGCACCACGGCTACTTCCTGCCGGCGGAGGGCGCCAGCGACAGGGCGCTCGCCCTGTTCAGCTTCCCCAGCCTCGCCGCGTACGAGGAGTACCGGACGCTGTTCGGCCGGGACCCCGAGTTCATCGAGGCCGATCGCATCAGGGACGAGAGCGGCTGCGTCCTGCGCCACGAGCGCACCTTCATGCGGCCGATGCTGCCCGGCGCCTCCTGATCCCGAATCTTGTCCCTGACCTGGTAATCTAGGCCGGCTAGTTCGGGGCTAATGGTTCTAGGAATGGCGGCCGCATGGTCAGGGCGGGGCTGACGACGGATCGGGTCACGCTCGCGGGCGCCGAGCTGGCCGACGAGGTCGGGCTCGACCACGTGACCATGTCGGCGGTGGCGCGGCGGCTCGGGGTGAGGGACGCGAGCCTGTACGCGCACGTACGCGGCCTGGAGGACCTGCGCGGCCGGATCGCGCTCCTGGCGGCGGACGAGAAGACGATCCGCATCGCCGAGGCCACCGCCGGGCGGGCCGGGAAGGACGCGCTGACGGCGTTCGCGAACGCCTGGCGCGACTACGCCCACGCCCATCCCGGCCGCTACAGCGCGACCCAGCTCCCGGCGCGGCCCGAGCCCGAGCTCGCCGGGCGGGCGGCCGGACCGCGACGTGCGGCCGACCTGACCTACAGCATGCTGCGCGCCTACGCGCTGGACGAGCCCGACCTGACCGACGCGGTCCGGCTGGTGCGCAGCACGCTCCACGGCTTCGTCAGCCTCGAGGCCGCCGGCGGGTTCGCGCACGCGCGCCCGGCCGGGGACTCCTGGACCCGCTGCCTCGACGCCCTGCACGCCGTCCTGGAGCGCTGGCCCGCAGCCCGCGAAGCCGCCCTGTCATGACCGGTGGTCCACCGTGACCACGATCTTGCCGAACTGGGTGTTGGACTCCAGGTGCCGGTGCGCCTCCACGATCTCCTCCAGCGGGAACACGCGGTCCACCACCGCCCGGAACGCTCCGCTGCGCAGCCCCGAGCCGATGAACGCGGTGGCGCGGCCCAGCCGCCGCGGGTCCCTGGCGATCTCCAGCATGGTGTAGGTCCGCATGTTCAGGGCGGGCATGCCCAGATCGAACCCGGGATACGGGGTCGGCTGCCCGCTGAGCGCCCCCCACAGCCACAGCGTCCCGTCCGCCGCCACCGCCCGGGCCAGCTCGGTCACGCCGGGACCGGCGACGGCGTCGAAGACGTGCCGGGCTCCCTGTCCGCCGGTCAGCTCCAGCACGCGTCCGGCCACGTCCTCCTCGTCGGAGACGATGACCTCCGCCGCGCCCTCGTCGATCAGCTGCGCGGCCTTGGCGCGGGTGCGGGTGACGGCCACCGGGACGGCGCCCAGGCGGTCGGCGGTGCGGATCGCGGCCAGGCCGACGCTGCTGGAGGCCGCGTTCACCACCGCCACGTCACCCGCCCGCAGGCGGCCGATCTCCACCATCGCGCCGTAGGCGGTCAGGTACGGCATCCACACGGCCGCGCCGGAGACGGCGTCCACCTGGGCGGGCCGGTGCAGCAGCGCGGTGACCGGCACGATCGCCCGCTCGGCGTAGACGCCGTGGTCGTTCTGGGAGAAGTTCGGCACGACGCTGACCGGCTGTCCCTGCTCGAAGCCGGTCACGCCCGGGCCGACCGCCTCGATCGTGCCGGCGGCCTCGGAGCCGAGCCTGGCGGGCAGCCGCTTGACCGGCTCGATGTAGTGGCCGCTCCTGAACAGGGCCTCGGCCCTGTTGACGCCGATCGCCTCTACCCGGATGCGCGCCTCGCCCGGTCCCGGCTCACCGGGGTCGTGGTCCTCCAGCCTCATCACCTCGGGCCCGCCCAGCTCGTGGAACAGCACGGTCCTGGCCATGCGCCTTCCTTCCCGCCGCACAAGTACGATAGTCATCGAATTTCGACGGTCATCGTACTATGAAGTCATGGAACGTACCCCGCCCCACCCGGAGATGGACCGGTTCGACCTGCAGCGGGTGCTGGAGGCGCTCGTGGACCCGGTCCGCCGGAGCATCGTCGCGCAGCTCGACGCGGCGGGGGAGGACATCGCCTGCGGCGCCTTCGACATCTCCGTCAGCAAGTCCACCGCCACCCATCACTTCAAGGTGCTGCGCGAGGCCGGCCTGATCAGGCAGTACTACGTGGGCACCTCGCGCCTGAACGCGCTGCGCCGCACCGAGATGGACCAGGCGTTCCCCGGCCTGCTCGACGCCGTCATCCCCGCGCGGGCCGCCGGGCGGTGAGCCGGCTCACGCCCGACGCCGGCACTCAGACGCTGCCCTTGCGCTCGATGACCAGGACGCGCGCCTCCGGCGCGGGATGCGCGACGTGCTCGTCGCCGGGCTCGACGGCGCAGACGTCGCCGGGCGTCAGCCGCCGGACGCGTTCCTCGCCGTCGCTCCGGTAGTGCATGTCCACCGCGCCGTCCAGGACGACGAACACCTCCGGCCCGTCGTTGACGTGCCAGACGTACGGCCTGTCGGTCCAGTGCAGGCGCACTGTGGCGGTGTCGATCTCGGTGATGTCGGCGGCGCCCCAGGCCCGCTCGGCGTGGAACGTGCGCGCGTCCAGGAAGATCACGTCATTCCTCCGTCAGATGTACCAGTGGTGACCCCGCACCAGATCCTGGGCCACGGGACGGGGAGGCGACGAGTGACAGAAATGCCCCGATACGCAAGAATCCTGCCATGCATCGTGTCGTCGCCCTGGCGCTGCCGTCGGTGGTGATGTTCGACCTGGCCATCCCGGCCGAGGTGTTCGGCGGGGACGGCTACTCCTTCGCCGTGTGCGCCGAGACTCCCGGGCACGTTCCCACGACCAACGGGTTCGACGTGCGGATCACGCGAGGGCTCGACGCGCTCGACACGGCCGACACCGTGGTCGTGCCCGGCTACGCGCCGCCGGAGGAGCCCTCCGCCCGGGTGCTGGACGCCCTGCGCGCCGCCTCCGCGCGCGGCGCCCGGGTCGTCTCGATCTGCACGGGCGCGTTCGCGCTGGCCGCGGCCGGCCTGCTGGACGGCCGCGCGGCCACCACGCACTGGGTGGACGCCCCCGCCCTCGCCGCGCGCTACCCGGCGGTGGACGTCGACCCCGACGTGCTGTACGCCGACGGCGGACGAACCCTCACCAGCGCCGGCTTCGCGGCCGGCATCGACCTGTGCCTCCACCTCGTGCGCGCCGACCACGGCGCGGAGGCCGCGGTCCGCGTCGCCCGCCGCCTGGTCGTCGCCCCCCACCGGGAGGGCGGCCAGTCCCAGTTCCTGGAACGCCCGCTGCCACCCGGCGGGGAAGGCCTGGCAGCCGTCTGCGAGTGGGCGCTGCGGCACCTGGCCGAGCCGCTGACCGTCGCCGGCCTCGCCCGGCAGGCGGGCTGGTCCGCGCGCACCTTCGCCCGCCGGTTCACTGCCGAAACCGGGATGACGCCGCACCGCTGGCTCGCCGCCCAGCGCGTTCTCGAGGCGCGGCGCCTGCTGGAGCAGACGGACCTGCCCGTGGACGAGGTGGCGCGACGCTCCGGACTGGGCACGGCGGCCAACCTGCGCACCCACCTGCATCGCGACGCCGCCACCACGCCGACGGCCTACCGCCGCGCCTACCGGGGGCGTACCCGCCAGGACCACCGCGGCGACGAGCCGAGACCGCAGGCACATGACGCGGCCTGACGGCCGTCACCTGCCCCGTCGCGCGTCCGCCGCGGGGCGCGCGTCGGCGTCCAGCCCGGCCAGGAGCCGCAGGGCGTCCTCGGCGGGGCTGCCGGGAGCCGCCGAGAGCACCACCAGTTCCAGGCCCGACTCATCCGGCAGGGTGAAGTTCTCCTGATGCAGTTCCAGGTCGCCGACCAGGGGGTGCCGGTAGGCCTTGCGCGCGTGGGTCCGGGTGCGCACGTCCGCGCGGGCCCACAGACGCCGGAAGCGCTCGCTGCCCATCGCCAGCTCCCCGATCAGCGAGGCCAGGCGCGGATCCTCGGGATACTTGCCGGCCGCCAGACGCAGGTGCCCGACCACGTCGCGGGTGCACTGGTCCCAGTCGCCGTACAGGCCGCGCCCGCTCTCCTGCAGGAAGAGGTGCCGGGCCGTGTTCAGGCCCTTCATCGGGCGGCCGTACAGCAGCTCGGCCAGGCGGTTGCCGGCGGCGGCGTCGAGGCGGTGGTCCAGGATGAGCGCCGGCGCGCCGCTGATCAGGTCCAGGACGCGCAGCAGCTCGGGCCGCAGCCGCCCCGTGGGTGACCTGGCCGTTCGGCGGCGCTGGCGGGCCAGCCGGTGCAGGTGATCGCGTTCGGTGTCGTCCAGCTCCAGCACCCGCGCCAGCGCGTCGAGGACCTGTTCCGAGGGCTGGGTGGCGCGGCCCTGTTCGAGGCGTACGTAGTAGTCCACGCTCACCCCGGCCAGGTGCGCGACCTCCTCGCGGCGCAGCCCTTGGACGCGCCGGCGGCCGGCGGCCGGGATGCCCGCCGCGGCCGGGTCTATCCGGGAGCGGCGGGTGCGCAGGAAACCCGCGAGATCGTCCATGGTCCCACTATCGCGCGGACAGGTCGCGGTGAGGGTGGCCCTGCCGGTCCCAGGAAACGGCGGCCCTGAACACCGGCCGCCCGGAGGCGCAGGATCGGGGGCACCTGATCGGAAGGAGTCTCGTATGAAGACGTTGATCGTCCATGCGCATCCGGAGCCGCGCTCGCTCAACGGCGCGCTGAAGGACCTGGCGGTGTCCACGCTGGAGCGGGCCGGGCACGAGGTGCGGGTCAGCGACCTGTACGCGATGGGCTGGAAGGCGGTGGTGGACGCCGGGGACTTCGGGACGTCCGCCTCCAGCCCGCTGAAGGTCACCGCCGACTCGGGGCGGGCCTTCGACACCGGCACCCTGGCCCCGGAGGTCCGCGCCGAGCAGGACAAGCTGCTGTGGGCGGACACGGTCATCTTCCAGTTCCCGCTGTGGTGGTACACCATGCCGGCGATCCTCAAGGGCTGGTTCGACCGGGTCTTCACGTACAACTTCGCCTACGGCGTCGGCGAGCACAGCGACGTCAAGTACGGCGAGCGGTTCGGCGAGGGGACCCTCGCGGGCAGGCGGGCGCTGCTGTCGGTGACCGTCGGCGGCCGCGAGTCGCACTACGCCGAGCGGGGGGTCGCCGGGCCGATCGACGACCTGCTGTTCCCGATCCAGCACGGGATCCTGTACTACCCGGGGCTGGAGGTGCTGCCGCCGTTCGTGCTGTACAGCGCGGACCGGGTCGACGACGACGGCTTCCAGGACATCGCCAAGGCGTGGGAACAGCGGCTGCTGACCTTGGAGTCGACCGAGCCGATCGCGTTCCGGCCGCAGAACTCCGGCGACTACGAGATCCCGTCGCTGGAGCTGAAGCAGGGGCTGGAGCCGCCGGGCCGCTCGGGATTCCGGCTGCACGTACGGCCCTGACCTGGAGCAAGGGGAGTGCCGGCCCCGCCGCGGGTCATCGTGAGCCGGCGCGGCGGGCGACGGCGAACCCGGAGCAACCCCCTGCAGGGTGGATGCCTAGGCCATCGCCCTGGCCTCAAGTGCCGGCGAGCGAGCGCGTGCAGTTGGCGCGACGGCGGGTGACCATGGCGGTGTCGACGCTCTCATGGAGCAGCGCCTGGTCGTAGTCGTCGATCGCTTCCTGCCACCGCCCCATGAATTGATGCACAAGCCCTCGGTTGGTGTAGGTGGCGGCGTCTGGTCTGATCGACAGCGCACGGGTGAGGTCCTTGAGCGCCTGAGCGGGATGTCCCATGTCGAACCAGGTCGTGGCCCGGTTCATCAGGGCCTCCGTCATCGCCGGGCGGGCCGCCAGCGCGGCGGTGAAGGCGGCCAGCGCGGCCCGGTGGTCGCGATCCTGCAATGCCAGGAGTCCGAGCGTGCAGAGCAGGTCGGGGTGGCCAGGACTCAGTTCGAGGCCTCGTTCCACGTCCTGTCTGGCCTCGCCGAAGCGGCCCTGCGCGTGGTGCAGGTTGGCGCGGTTGAGCAGGGCGTTCACGTATCCAGGATCCAGCTCCAGCGCCCTGCCGTACTCCTCGACCGCCTCAACGTCTCGGCCCATCGCCGCGTACGACAGGGCGGCGTTGAAAGAGATCTGAGGGAAGGCCGGCCCTGCAGCCGCGGCCAGTTGGTAGTCACGCACTGCCCGGAGGTGGTCCCCGGCAGCCCGCCAGTTGTTGGCCCGTTCGAAGTAGATCTCGGGGGACATCGGCTCGTGCTCTATGGCCTCGGTGAACGCCTCGGCCGCCAGGGCATACCTGCGGGTGCGGTAGTGCAGGCGTCCGACGTTCTGCAGGTAAACCCCGGCCTCGCAGGCGTAGAGGTCAGGGAAGTCGCGCTTCAGGTCCCGCAGCCCGCTGCGCAGCAGCCGCATGGCGCTGTCTGGGCGTTTGGCACGCAGTTCGAGCAGTGCGCGCAGATTGGTGTCGATGAAGATGGCGTTCGCTTCCGGGTTCAGGCTCTCTGGGACGTCGCGCAGGTGCCGCAGGCACTCCTCCAGTTGGCGGATTCCGATCTCGTAGTCGCGGTCCTGCGGGTCGTGTAGTCGGGCGTGCATCAGCGCCCGGGCGTTGGCACAGTTGAGCAGCGTGACGGGGTTGTCTGTGTGCTGCTGCAGGTCGGCGCAGAGCGCCTCGGCCTCCCGTAGCTGTCCCAGCATCATGAGCGAGGTGATGACGATCCTGTGCATGCGGCCCTCGGTAAGGACGTCCTGCGGCGAGTGCCGTAGGGCCTCGCGAGCCAGCCGCATGGCGATCTCGTAGAAGCCGACGACGGAGTAGTGATGGGCGGCCTCCGCCAACGCCTCGACAATGCGGGTGGGCTCAGCCGAACTGCGTTCGAGGTGGTACGGCAGCAGGGTGAGCTCCAGTGATCTGCGCCCCAGCTGCGACAGCTCGTCCGCCCGCTTGGCGTGGGCGTCCGGGCCGGCGAGGTCCGGACCTGGGCGCGGCCCGTGCCCCTGCAGCACGATACGGGCCTGGTCCGGACGGATGCGCCGGCTGAGGATGTCGAGGAACTCCCGCTGGAGCGGGTCAGCATGGTCCACGTTGGTGAACACGACATGCTCGCCGTCCCGCCACCAAAGCCCCAGGAGCTCCACCATGGCGTGCGCCAGCCATCTGGTGCGGGTGCGGGGATGGAGTCCCTCGTCGCGGCCGTTGGCGGTGAAGGGGATCTGGCCTGGCCGGCCGATGACGGAGGCGAGGTCAGGGGCCGTTTGAAGAACGATCGCGTGGCTGTCCGGGGCCAGGATGACGAGGGTTCTGGCGAACCGCCTGATGAAGTCGGGGCGCTCGCGCTGGATACGCGGGAGCAACTGGTTCATCAACTCGTTGCACCCCACGTACGGAAAGACTCCGTGTGCGTGGCAGTCGACGTGCAGGACGTCCGGGGTGGGCGACACGATCGGCCTCCTGTTGCGGGGATCCGGGATCAGCCTGCGACGATGCAGGCGACGCTGGCGGCAGGGGCGGTGTCGACACTGCTGACCGTCGCCAGCGCCAGGGAGGCGCGGATGTCGGACTGCGCGCTGTCGGCGCTGGACACCTCCTGTGGGGCGGCGGCGGCCTGCGCCGGAGTTGAGACGATGGTGCCGAACGCGGCGGTGGCGAGAACGCCAAGTGTGCCGGCGGCGAGGCGCTGACGGGCGTCTTCAAGCATGGCGAGATTTCCCTTCCAGGGTGTGTGGTGGTCCGGCTTCAGACGATCCGCCACAGCCGCAGTCGCGGCTCGTTGCTGATCGTCTTCCGAGTGAGATTCCTGAGGATGGTGCGAGCCTGCGGCTCGCTGTCAGCCATGAGAAAGCCGAAGATCATCATTTGGTTCTGGACCGACCTGACGCGGAGGTGCTGAACCCCGTCGTCGTCGGTCGCATGCCGCCATAGGAAGCCGGTGAGTTCCTCGGGCGGCAAGGCGGGAGTCGAGACGAGCGGCCCGACCCAGGCCACTGCCATCATCATCTGGCGTTGCCACTCCCCATCAGGGGTTGCCCCAGCCGAACCCGTTTGCGGCGGCCGACGTTCGTATTCCGGCATGTGCTGCGCGTCCTTGCATGAGCATGACTCCTCGCCAGGTCATGAGGGGGATGAAGGCGGTGGTGGGGGTGTTACGCCGCTCACTGCTGCCTGTTTCGAGGGTGCCGCCGCCCGGGCCCGCTGTCACCGTGATCGGCCTGGCGTGATCCTGCCTGGCGCAGACGCGCCAGTGGCAGAGCGGAGCTTCGCGGCCTTCAGTAAACGACCAGGACGTGTCACAATCCCGTCACAAGCCATCCCGTGAAGCCTTTGCGTGCCGTCTGATGGTGATGAGGAAAAGCCATGCTCGATGCGCTGGGAATGTCCACGGCGGATGAGGCCGTCTATCGCGGCGTGCTGGACCATCCGCAGCTCGACCTCGTCGGCCTGGCCGCACGGCTGGGCATCGGCACCGACTCCGTACGCGCCTCCCTGGATCGCCTCGTCGACCTCGCGCTGGTGCGCGTCAACGGCGGAGGCTTCCATGTTGTACGCCCTCAGGCGGCCCTGCAGGCGCTCCTGGCCAAAGCCGAGGCTGAGATACTCGCCAGACAGCAGCGTATCGAGGCCACCAAGGCCGCGGTGGTCGCCCTCGCCTCCCAATACGACGACCGCGACGAGCCGGAGACCATCCGCAGGCTCAACGGCCTGGACGAGGTGCGCGATTACCTGGCCGAGCTGTCCCGCAGCGCCCGAACCGAATGCCTGTCCCTCACCCCGGCCGGACCGCAGCAGCCCGAGGCCATGGCCGCGGAGAAGGAACTCAATCTGCCGGCGTTACGACGCGGCGTAGCCATCCGCAACATCTACCTGGACAGCTACCGCAACGACCCCGCCACGCTGGCCCACGCCCGGTGGATGGCGGAACACGGCGGGCAGAGCCGGACCACGGCGACCCTGCCCCTCAGACTGGTCATCATCGATCGCCGAATCGCGCTGGTCCCCATCGATCCCGACCGCTCCGCAGACGGAGCCTTGGAGCTGGACAGCCCCGGCGTGATCACCGCTCTTGTTGCGCTGTTCGAACAACTCTGGGCCGCGGGAACTCCGCTCGGTGAGGCGCCACCCAAGGACGAGCACGGGCTCAATCAGCAGGAACGCGAGCTGCTACGGCTGCTCGCGGACGGCCACACCGACGAGTCCGCAGGCCGCCAGCTGGCCGTCTCCACACGCAGCGTGCAGCGCATGATGACCGCCATCACTGAGCGCCTGGGCGCCACGAGCCGGTTCCAGGCCGGCGTCGAGGCGCAACGGCGCGGGTGGCTGTGACGGCCTAGTGAGGGTGACTTCAGGGCGGACTACAGGTGTGCTCAAGGAGCGGCACCCTTCAAGATCATCCCAATGCGGGTCTGGGACTTACGTGGGCTGACCCCATCGTGAGCCGGCGCGGAACAGGCGGCGGTAGGCGCCCGGCGTCGTGCCCAGCGCGTCGAGGAAGCGCCGGCGGAGGTTGGTGGCCGAGGAGAGGCCGGCCCGGCGGGCGACGGCGTCCAGCGGGAGGTCGGAGGACTCCAGCAGGTCACGGGCCGCAGTGATGCGCTGGCCGAGCAGCCATCTGCCCGGGCTGGTGCCGAGCTGCTCGGCGAACCGCCGGGTGAGCGTACGCGCCGAGACGCCCGCGTGCGCCGCCAGGTCGTCGACGGTCACCGGCTCGCCCAGCCGGGCGGCGGCCCACTCCAGCACCGGCGCGAGCGTGGCGTCGATGTGCTCGGGGCGCGGCGGCGCCGCGTACTGCAGCTGCCCGCCCTCGCGGTGCGGCGGCATGACCATCGTCCTCGCGATGTGCGCCGCGTACCCCGCGCCCTGGTCCCGGCGGACCAGGTGCATGCACAGGTCGAAGCCCGCCCCGGAGCCGGCGCTGGTGGCCACGTCGCCGTCGTCCACGTACAGCACGTCGGGTTCGACCAGGACCTGAGGGAAGCTCGCGGCGAGCCGGCCGGCCAGGTTCCAGTGGGTGGTGGCCCGCCGCCCGTCCAGCAGACCCGCGTACGCCAGCGCGAACGCGCCGGAACAGATGCTGACCACCCGAGCGCCCCGGCGATGCGCGCGGCGCAGCGCCCCGGCCACGGCGGACGAGGGCGGCTCCCCGGCGGGCAGCCAACCCGGCACGACCACGGTGTCCGCCTCGCCGAGGACGTCCAGCCCGTCGGTCACGACCATGTCGTACCCCGCGTACGTCGCGACCGGGCCGGGCCTCTCGGTGCACACGCCGAAGGCGTACCGCGTGGGCAGCCCCGCCCGCTCGATCCCGAACACCTGGGCCGCGCAGGCGAGCTCGAACGTCGACTGCGGCTGGCGGACGAGCGCCACAACGCGATGCATGACCGGAAAGTACCGCACGATGTCTTTCCAGACACTCGGCGGGGGACGCGCGCGCTGCCACGCTGGCCCGCATGAGTGATGACTACGTGTGGTCCGCCGTCCAGGACGCCCCGGTCCGCGAGCTCTTCCCCGGCATCCGGGCGCGGATGCTGTGGAACGGGGAGAACGGCGCGAAGGCCGCCGTGCTGGAGATGGACCCCGGCAGCCGCTGGCAGGGCATCGACGTGCACGAACCGGGGCCGGAAGAGGTCTACGTGATCTCCGGCGTCTTCAACGACGGTGAGCGCGACTATCCCGCCGGAACCTTCATCCACGCCCCCGCGGGCTCCTCGCACATCCCGCAGACGACCACGGGCTGCACCCTGTTCCTCTTCTACCCGGAAGGCTGAGACGCCGGGCGTCCTGGCGTAGCGGGGCAGCCGCGTTCAGGGCGAGCAATGGTGTGGATCACGTTTCCGTCATAATCGGCCCATGGGAAAAAGCCACGAGCGGATAGACGGCAGGCTGCGTGCCTTCATCGAGGCGCAGCACATCTTCTTCACCGCGACGGCGCCGCTGGACGGCGAGGGCACCGTCAACCTTTCGCCCAAGGGCCTGAACGGTTCGTTCGCCGTACTTGACGAACTCAACGTGGCCTACCTCGACTTCGCGGGCAGCAACGCCGAGACGATCGCTCACCTGCGCGAGAACGGCCGCATCACCCTCATGTGGTGCGCCTTCGACGGTCCTCCCAACATCGTGCGCGTACACGGCCGCGGAGAACCGGTCTTCCGCGACGATGAGCGATGGGCCGAGCTGATGAGCCACTTCCCCGACATCGACCCGACCCTGCACGGCCTGCGCGCGATCATCGTCGTCACCGCCGAGAAGATCCGCGATACCTGCGGGTACGCCGTCCCGTTCATGACCTATGAAAAGGACCGCCCGCTGCACGCGTCGCGCTTCGCGCGTGAGACCGATGAGTCGCTCGACGCGTACTTCCAGAAGAAAGAGCACATCGCGACCAGCATGGACGGTCTTCCCGGGCTGCCCCTGCCACTGCCACCGCTTCCGCGCACCGCATAACACCCGGCCGATGGAGCGGCGTCTGCCCGGAAGATGGTCATGCCACTCAGACCTCCGGTGACCTTGGTGCCGTGCCGGACGGTGGCGAAGGTCGACTCGATGGTGTTGGCCGTGCGCAGATGCACCCAGTGCTCGGCGGGATAGTCGTAGAAGGCGAGCAGTCATCGAGCACCCGGCGGATCCGGGCGAAGAGGTCCCGGCGGCTTTCACTCGACGGAGGGCGGGGACGGCCGGGTGTCGGTCCAGCCGGACTCCAGCACCATGGTGGCCTGGTCTCCCTTCTGCCGCATGCCGGTGACTTCGTACGTCAGCACTTTGGAGGTGTCGGGGTCGATGATCAGCCGTTCCTGGGCTGGTTGGCCCTGCTGGATCGGGAAGGTCACGGCGACGCCCTGCCGCCCCTGCGGATCGGTGGCCGGGCCTTCTACCCGTACCGCGGGCAGCGTCGCCAGCGCCTGGTAGGCGGCGCTGCGCACGTGTGGGGTGGCGGGCAGCTCGTACAGGAGTGATGCCAAGGTGGGCGGCAGGCCGTCCTCCACCGAACCGGCGAAGTCCTGATCGCTGCGGATCGCCTCAGCGGCCCGGTCCTTCAGCGCTTCGGGGTCGGCGGGCAGCGCCCCGATCTCCTTCAGGGTCAGGGGCATGGCACTCCAGTAGAGCTTCTGCTCCCCCTTGAGCCGGGTGAGCGTGCCCTCACCGGGCGAGGTCGAGTGGACGCCGCCGTCCACTCCCATCTCCCATTCGGTCGGCGAGCCGTCCCGGCGCCATGCCTCCACATCCAGGGGCCGTGCGGCCAGCTGCCTGCGGCCGGTCCAGCCTCGGCCGTCCTTGGCCACCCACGTCTCCGAGAGGTACGAGGTTTCCAGACGGTAGGTGTCGCCGTTCTGGCCGTACGGTCCCGTGGAGCCGACGTACAGCTGCTTGAGACGCCAGTAGGCGCCTTCTGGGGCGGTTTGGGCCTTGGCGGCGGCGGCCAGCAGGATCGACGTGCCCGACAGGGACGTGTCGCCGGGCGTGACCGTGGGAGAAGGCGATGCGGTGGGGGTGACCTGGCCGAGGAAGACCGCCGTCGCGGCCGCGGCCGCTGCGAGCCCGGCGGCACCGGCCCGCCACGGCAGCCGCCGCCGGGCCGTCCGGTGGGGACGTGCCTGGGTCGCCATGATCGCCGCACGCAGTTCGCGCGTGCCGGGCCCCTGATCCGGCGCGTGTGGTGCCGGGTCGATGGCTCTCACCAGGTTGTCGATGTCGCTCATGCTTCTCCCATCGCGATGGTCAAGGACGCCTGGCGCCGCAGCGCCGCCGCCATCCGTTTGCGAGCCCGATGCAGTCGAGTCCGGGCGGCAATAGCCGTACATCCCGTGACTTTGGCGATCTGCTGGCTGGTCAGGCCCTCCCAGCAGGCCAGTGCCAAGACTTCGCGGTCACGTTCGGGTAACTCGTCGAAGGCGGCGCGGACATGGTCCAGATCGACCGGTCTGACGGGCCGGTCGGCGGCCAGTTCCGCGCGCAGCCGTTCGGCGAGCACGGCCCTGCGTGACTGGCCGCGCTGCTGGTTGGCCAGCACGCGGCGGGCCACCCCGTACAGCCACAGCAGCGCCTCCTCACCCTCGGGTACGTCGCCGATGCGCCGCCAGGCGGTGAGGAACGTCTCGGAGATGACGTCGGCCGTGTCGTCGGGCGAACCGGTACGGCGTGCGGCGTACTGGTGTATCGCCGGGTAGTACGCGTCATAGACCGCTTCGAAGCGATCTCGGTGTGTCACAGAGTCTCCTTGCCGGAAGGTGCCGGACACCTGGTAAATGTCCGGCACCTTCAGGAATGTGGCAGCTCGGTGTGCGCAGTTCGCGCTCCTGTATCCGGACCCATGGGCGGATTGCGACCGAAACCACAGACTGACCATGACAGACGACCCCTCGGACACGCTTCAGTCCCGCCAGCTGAGCCCACCGGCGCACTCTGACAGGATCGTCACCGGACCAAGGTCACCAAAGGGCCGGGCTCGCGCGCGGCCGGGCTGGCCATGGCCTTCAGGCTGATCGAGTCGGCACAGAAGCGCTGGCGCGCGGTCAACGCTCCTCATCTCGTCGCACTGGTGCGCGCCGGGGCGACCTTCGTCAAGGGCAAGCTCGTCGAGCGGCTCGGGGAATCACCGGCCATCGAGGAGCGGTCAACAGCCGCCTAAAAGATCTTGATCCACAGGACGACTATTGCTCCGGCCTCCTGCACGCCGACGTGCACCCGCACCTGGCCACCACCGACCTGCCCGGCCCGCTCGCCGAGGAGAACCTGGTCATGGCCTCGGCCCGCTGACACGACTTCTCGTTCGCGTGCTGCTCGACCCCGCGACACCAGTGCCTTTCCAGTTCAGTGCCGCGGGCTCATGCCGGCGAAGAGCGCTTGGAGGACACGATCGACGTAGTCATGAGTCATGGGCTCCTGGGTGACCAGGAGTCGGAAGTACAGAGGTCCGGACAGGATCGCCATGGCCAGGTCGAGGTCGAAGTCGCAGGAGACTTGCCCCTGGTCCTGGGCCGCCTTCAGACGGGCGATGGTCTTGTCGGCCTGGGGGCGGATGAAGCGTTCGTTGAGGCCGACGGCAACCGCGGGGTTGTGCTGAGCCTCGCCCACCAGCGCCTGGTAGAGCGGACCCCAGGGGGGTTTGGCCAGCAGGTCCACCGCCGCGTGGATCTGCCGGCGCAGGTCGGCCAGGACATCTCCGGTGTCGGGATAGTCGAGGACGGGCTCGTTCAGTGACAGCAGCGAGTCGAGGAACAGCAGACCCTTTGAGGGCCAGCGGCGGTAGATGGTGTGCTTGCCCGCGCCGGCGCGCGCCGCGACCGCCTCGATGCTGAGCTTGGCGTAGCCGGTCTCCTGGGCCAGGGCGAGCGTGGCCTGCATGATCGCCTTCGTGCGGTCGGCGGCTCGATCGTGGTGGCTGGTCACGCCATCATCCTATCGGCACGGCACGTGCCGTATTGACAGATTATTCGTACTCGCCCACAATGGCCGCGTACTTGCGGCACGGCTCGTGCCGTTCCAACGCTCGTGACGAAGAACCGCTCGCTGAACGCTCAGGAAGAAGGCCGTGCTCGATCTCCCCTTCGCCGCCATCGAGGTGGTGGACCTCACCCAGCAGTTCGGATCCGTGCTCGCCGTCGACCGGCTGAGCCTGAGTGTTCCGCCGGGGATGTTCTACGGCGTCGTCGGCCCCAACGGCGCAGGCAAGACCACCTCCTTGATGGCCATCTGCGGGCTGCGCGAGCCGACCTCGGGCTCGATCAGGATCGCCGGTCATGACCTGCGGACCGATCGGGAGGCCGCGCTCGCGCAGCTCGGCGTCATGATGGACGGGTTGTCCCTGCCCGAGCGGCTGACCGCCACCGAGGTCCTGCGCTACAGCGCGGGGTTGCGTGGCCTGGACGACGGCTGGCGGGCGCGGGCGGGAGACCTGCTGGAGATCCTGGGGCTCGACGCGGTGCCGCGCACGCTGATCGTGGAGTACTCGACCGGTATGCGCAAGAAGATCGGTCTGGCGCTGGCGCTGCTGCACCGGCCCCGGGTGCTGGTGCTGGACGAGCCGTTCGAGGCGATCGACCCGGTCTCGGCCCGCTCCATCGAGCAAGTGCTCAAGCAGTACGTCGACGCCGGCGGCACGGTGCTGTTGTCGAGTCACATCATGGACTTCGTCGAGCGCAACTGCCTCCGGGTCGCGGTGGTGGCCGGTGGCAAGGTCCTCGTCGAGGGCCCGGTGGCGGAGGTGACCGCGGGCTCGACACTGAACGAGCGGTTCGTCGAGCTGGTGGGCGCCGACCCGGTGCGCCCGCTGGAGTGGCTGGCATGACCCGTACCTTGTTCGCGCTCAAGCTGCGCCTGCTCCGCAACGGCCCCCACAACGAGCGCGCCTTCAGCCTGGTCGCCGGGCTGCTCCTGGCTGCTCTGGTGATCGCCGGAGCTTCCCTGGCCACCCGCGGCGTCATCGGCGAAGGCTGGATCGCGGCCGCGTGCACCGTGTGGGGCGGCATGTGGCTGTTCGGGCCGCTGGCCCAGCCCCGCCATGACCCATCGGTCATATCGCGCGAATGGTTGCGCGGCTATCCGGTGCGGCCATGGCGGCTGGCGCGGGCGCTGTCGTGGACCGAACTGGCCGGCCTCGGCCCCCTGATCACGCTGGCCTGCCTGTCGTCCCTAGTGGTGCTGGCCGCACCGGGTGGCCCCGCGGCAGTGGCGGTCGCCGCCGGGGCGGTGGTGGCCCAGCTGTATCTGCTGGTCTGGGTGGGCAAGATGGTGGCGGCGCTGGCGGCTTGGCTGCTGCAGACCAGGGCCGGGGTGACGATGGCCGCCGTGCAGACCGCGATCATGCTCGCGCTGTCGTTCGCCGGCTGGGTGCCGATCGCCGCCTGGCTGCTGCCGCGTCTGGGCGAGGGGGACACCGCCCTCGTCGTCCCCAGCCTCGGGCACCTCCCCGGGCCGGTGATCGACGTGCTCACCGCCCTGCCCACCGGCTGGGGCTACAGCGTGGCGGTCGCCGCCCGCGATGACGCCGGCGCCGGCACGGTCATGCTGCCTCTGGTGGCTCTCCTGACCGTGGGTGCCCTGTTGCAGCTGGGCTGGATCGCGCTGACGGCTCGCACCCTGCGCCGGCCGCCACGCCGGGCGACTCCGCGACGGCCCGCCGTACCGGGACGTCCGGTGCCGTTGCCGTTCACGACCCCGCAGGTGGCGGCGGTCGTCTCGCGGGAGCTGGCCACCTGGCCGCGTGACCCGGCGCGCGGAGTGGAACTGCGCAGCGCCTGGCTGACGCCGCTGCTGATGGCGCTCGTCATCGCGCCCACCGGCTGGAGCTGGGCACTACCCCTGGTGGGTCCCGCGGCGGCGGTGTTCGGCGCGATGGTCGCGATCAACACCTACGCGCTGGACGGCACGGCCCTGTGGCAGCTGCTCACCACCCCGGGCGCGCTCAGGGCCGATGCGCGCGGGCGCATGGTGGCGTGGGCGGTGCTGTTCGGCGTCCCGTCCGTCGTGCTGGCGGCCGTGCTGTGGGCCGTGACCGGCTCACCTCTGGGCGGTGCCGCCGTGGCCGGGACCGTCACCGCGGCCGCGACCGCCTGCGCGGTGGCGCCCCTGCTCGCGCTCGTGATGCCGGCCGTGGGCGCCGACGCCCGCGACCGCGTCTACCCGGGCCAGCAGGCGGGCGATCCGACGGGCGGGCAGATGACGATCTTCCCCGTGGTCCTGCTGGCCGCCGTCCTGCCTGGTGTCATCGGCGGGATCTCCGGCGGCTCGGGATGGGTGACCTTCCTGGCCGCCGTCCTGTTGGCCGGCGCCGTCCTGTGCGCCACCCCGACGCTCACCGTACGCCTGCTCCGCTCGCGCGGCGCCGGTCTCCTTGACGCGATGGCCTCCCGCGATGCCGCCGTTCTGGCGTCCAGAGCGAACACCGTTTCATAGGTCGGCGCAAACAGCTGCCGTCCAGTACCACACCGCCCGCTTCCGGCTCGTGCCCACGCTCGCCAAGACGCTCACCGTCCCAACCCCGGCCGTCCGCAAGCCGGGCACGCGTGGATCGGCTACGCCCGAGCCTCGACCCTGTCGCGCACCCCGGAAGTGGTTCATAGGAGTGTTTCACGCGGCTCCTCATTTGCAACGACCTATGAAACGGCATCCGTCCTGGACGTGATTGGGTTCGAGCGGTGTTTCATGGGTCCTCGCCTATGAAACAACGACCTAGGGCCGCCCCACCTTGACGGGGTGGGTCTGCAGGGTGGTCACGGTCGTCCCGCCGGCGGCGACGAAATCGACCGGCCGACGCAGCCGGTACCGGTCCCCGCGGGGGCGGGAACTGGGTGATGTCGGCTTCGATGACGAAGGGCTCGTCGGCGGTCAGGACCATCGGCGTGTGGCCGGGTCAGTCGATGGCGAGCTTGACCGGGATCACATCCACCTGCCGGTAGCGCGGGAAGGCCTGGGTCAGCCCCAGCGTACCGGCGGCGTCGCCGTCCTGGCCGTCCAGCTCGATGACCGCCGCCCCTCCGCCGGGAAGCTCTGCGGAGATCCTGAACCCCAGCGTCCGCAGCCGAACCGCGCGGACCGGGTCGTCGGTGTCCGGTTCGACCCTCATACGTGGACGGAAGGGAAGATCGCTGTTCGATGTTGCTGCCTGCATCATCAGGTGATTTCGGTGGGCGCCGAGGCGAATGCCTGCAGGAAGGTGTGGACGGCGGCGCACGAGAGGGCACGCCGTTCGGTGTCGGCGACGCCCCGGGTGCCGAGTCGTGCTCGTTTGTCCATCGGGCCGCACAGCAAGGCAAAGAATTGTTCGGCGGCCAGGACTGGATCCGGCGTATGCAGGCATCCAGCGACGGTGAGGCGCGCGAGCCGGTCGGCCAGGGTTTCGGTGATACGGTCAACCGCCCGGGTGTGGATGTCGAGCAGGTCGGGGAACTGGTTGATCTCAGCGGAGAGCAGCCGGCGTAGCGCCCAGGATCGGTCGTCGCAGTAGCACTGGAGCAGGCGCAGGCCGACATCTTCCAGGGTGGCGCGAAGGTCGGTGCCGCAGTCGGTGAGCCGGTCGACCGCGGCCAGGTTGTCGACCAGTGCCTGGTCGGCAGAGGCGGAGACGGCCTCGCGGAGCAGGTTCTCCTTGTCGCCGAAGTGGCTGTACACGGTGGCCTTGGCCACTCCCGCCTCAGCCGCGATCAGGTCCACCCCGGCCTGGGCATAGGGGTGCCGTTAACCACCGTGGCACCAGCCGCCAAATAGGCCCTGAGCTGGGATATCAGCTACCCGCTTCCAATTCGGCGCGCACTGTTGGCGGTTCGACGGCAGGGCGGCCTGTCACGAGATCGGGAACGTACTTGTAGATCGTGGAACGGCTGACGCCGAGTAGGCGGGCGATCGAGGAGACGGTGTTCTCCGGCCGGGTGAGCAGGTCTCGAGCGTGACGGATCTGCTCAGGCGTCATCGCCGGCGGGCGTCCCAGACGCTGGCCGCGGGCGCGGGCGGCGGCCAGGCCCTCGTGCGTGCCCTCCACGATGAGCTCGCGGATGAACTCCGCCAACGCGGCGAAGACGTGGAACACGAGCCGCCCGCCGGGGGTGGTGGTGTCCAGCGCCTCGTGCAGGGAGCGGAAGCCGACGCCGCGCTTGCGCAGGCCGGCCACGATGGAGATGAGGTCCTGCAGGGAGCGGCCCAGCCGATCCAGCGAGGGCACCACGAGGGTGTCGCCGGACCGCAGGTAGTCCAGCGCCTTCCACAGCTCCTCCCGCTCGGCGTTCTTGCCGGACTTCTTGTCGGCGAAGATGCGCAGGCAGCCCGCCGCGGTGAGAGCGGTGAGCTGGCGGTCCAGGAGTTGGCCGCGGGTGGATACGCGGGCGTAGCCGACGAGCGCTCCCGAGGGGCCCGAAGGTTCGGCCGCCAGCGGGTCCTCGCCGAGAGATCCCTGCAGCAGCGGGCCTTCGGGAAGCGCGAGGTTCTTGGCCATGGTGTTCACCACGAGCCGCCGGGGGTGAGCATGGTGACGGTCACCGTGAACGGCTCACCGGGAGAGGTTTGGTTGCCGCGACCGAAGGCGGCCTGGGTGACCATCCATCGGCCGATGCACCCCTGGCAGAACCGGCGAGGTGGGCGGCCCGGTGTCCACGACGGTGGTGCCAGCGCCTCCTCCACGATCTCGAAGTCGGCGTCCATCTCACGGCACAAGATGCAGTCGTTCCGAGCGTGGGGTAGGGCAGCACGGGCTCGGCGAGGGGCTCCATGACCCGAAAGTGTAGAGAAAAGGGTGTGGACGTACTTGCTGAACACTCAGATTTCTCAACACGTTTTTCAACAGATCGCGCAGGCAGGTGGGGGCGGTCCGGGGCCTTTCGGCTGTGGTGTTGAGAATCGTTCGTTATTCGACACTGAGATGACCAACCTCGCAACCACAAAGAGTAGCGATGGTTGCTCGGCGCTACTTTGCCCCTGGTGACGGCGACCCGAGCTCCGGGCCGTCGACGGGGGTGAGGCCCACACGCCGCGGGCGAGGCGCAGCCACCACAGCAGCCCGGCCGAGACCACGCAGCAACGGTGAACCACAGCGGGGAGACGGCCGGATCGACCTGCGGGACGTCGAGCGGCACGGTGAACCCCAGCGACGGGAGGATGCTGGTGAGCCCGGCCACGGCGGTGGCGAGCAGGGCCGGCCAAACGGAACGTCCCCTAGCGGGCGGGTGAGCTGATCGGGACCACGCACCTCCTTGGTGGTCAGATCAGAGCGCCTCCCAGGCCGGTCGCGCGACGCCACGCTTGCCCGACGCCTTTTCCATGACCAGTTCGTCGTAGCCGCTGGCCGCCAGGGCGTCGAGCTGGAGCTGCGGGTTCTGGCCACGCGTCGAGACTCGTGCGTACGCCCAGACGGTCATCAGCCAGCCTCCTGGCGCGTCCAGAAACGTACACCGCTTCCCGGCAGATCCACAGGTTTCGATCATCGCTCCTGCTGCATTCAGCCTGTGCGTCACACGCGGATCGACCGGACACCGATACTGCCGACGAGGGTCGTGATTCGGAGCCCGGACCTTCCTCAGAGGATTACTTGCGGGAATCTTGCCTTCTCGCAAGTAACTCGCTTCGCCGCCCCGCGCAACGGATCTGATTTTCTGAATCCTATTTTCTAGAAAATCAGTAATGCTACGATCTTGCCGTGACGGAGACCGACACGATGGTGACGCCCTGCAAGCACTGTGGTGCGCCGATCGAGCAGCGGCGAGGGCGGGGCAGGCCGAAGGAATACTGTCCTGACGGCGACTGCCAGGCCGCCGCCAAGCGGGAGCGCGAGCTGCGGAAGGCCACCCCCGGGCTCGAAGGCGCCCTGGCCAGGGCCGAGCAGTTGTACGAGCGGATGGAGAGCGGCCTGTCCGCGGCCATCGAACCGCTGGCGCGGGCGCTGGCCGACGAGCTCAGCCCGGCGGGCGTCGAGGCGCGGATCAGCGCCGTTCAGGCCGAGGCCCACACCCGGGTGGCCATCGCCCGTACCGAGCGCGAGCAGGCGTTCGAGCAGGTACGGCTGGCGCGCGAGGCGGCCGAGCACGCGCGGCGGCAGGCCCAGGAGATGCGGGCGCGTGTGGAGGAGTCCGAGGCCGAGCGCGACACCGCGCTGGCCGACGCCGAGCGCGCCCGCGAGCAGGCGCTGGCCGCGCTGCGGGAGGCGGCCAGCACCGAACGCCAGGCGCTCCAGGCGGCCGAGGAGGCGAGCCGGCGGGCGGAGGCGGCCGAGCGGCGCGCCGACGAGGCGTTCCACCGGGCCGAGGTGACCGAGCGGGCCCGCGACCAGGCCGTTCGGGAACTGGCCGAGCGGGTCGAGGCGGCCGAGGCGCTGGCCGAGGAGGCGGAGGCGCGGACCGTACAGGCCAGGAAGGACGCCGAGCGGGCGGAGGAGGAGCGTGACCGGGCCCGCGAGGAGAAGGCGGCGGCCATGCGCGCCCGCGAGCAGGCCGAACGCGACGCCGCCGCGGCCATCGCCCGGGCGGAGGCGGCGGGTCAGGAACGCGACCGCGCCGTGGCGCGTGCCGAGAGCGCCGAGCGCGCGGCGGCGGTGGCCGAGCGGGAACGCGCCATCGCCCTGAACGAGGCGGCGGCGGCCCGGGAGGCGGCCGAGCACGCGCGCGCCACGGCCGACGTCGAGGTGTCCCGGGCGCGCAAGGCGGCCGAGGCTGAGACGGCCAAGGCCGAGAAGAACGCACGACGCGAGCGGGAACGGGGCGAGAAGGAGGCCGCGGCCGCGGTACGGGAGCGTGACCAGGCGCTGCTGGAGCTGAGGCTCGAACGGTCACGGGTGGACGACCTGCGCGCCGAGCTGGAGGCGGCCCGCGCCGAGGCAGCGCAACTGCGAGAAAGGGCGGTCGCGGCCGAACTGAGGCGAGGCTGAGGCGCAGGCCCCGGGGGAGGGCGCTCCCAAGGTGGCATCACGGCCACCCGCCTTCCCTTCGGCCGCGCTGAGGGCCGTCCGCCCTGGGAAAGAACCGATGTCGAACGCCGCCGGGGACCTGACGTCGGAGCTGTCACCGGCATCGTGCCGACGGCGTGGCCGGTCAGCTTGCGGTCCGCCCGCCGCAGAACGCCGCCTTGACGAGCCCGTCCAGCAGCTTGGGATAAGTGGCGAGGTCGAATGCGGCGTCGCCGACAGTAAGCGAGGCGGTCAGGGTCTTGCTGCCGTCGGGCGAGCTGTACATCAGCGCCGCGTAGCCCGCCGGAGGGCTGCCGTTGTGGTTGAGAACGCTGCCGCAGTCCGAGCCCAGGTCCTTCACGAACAGGCCGAGGCCGTAGCGCCCGTAGAGGGGGTCGCTCTTCGGGTGCGGCTCGCGCATCTCCGTCAGCAGCTTGGCCGGCAGGAGCCTGCCGCCGTTCAGCGCGGAGAAGAACGTCTGGAGATCCTTGGTGGTCGAGATCATGTCACCGGCGCCCGCCAGCAGTGAGTTGTTCTGGCGGGAGACGTCGGCCACCTTCCACTGGCCGGCTTCCTGGTAGCGGAGGTAGCCGCGGGCGTACGGCCTGGGCAGTTGTGTCCGGTTGCCCGGCACCACGGTGCCCTTCAGCCCGAGCGGCCCGGCGATCCGCCGTTTCAGCTCCGCGTCGAACGCATGGCCGGTGACCTTCTCGATCAGCAGCCTGGCCAGCGTGTAGTTGGTGTTGGAGTAGCTCCAGTCCGTCCCCGGCGCGAACTTCGCCGGCTTGGACAGCGCGAACCGCACCAGCTCCTGTGGCCGGTAGGAGTGGAACCGGTTGTCCAGCCACTCCTTGCCCGCCGCAGGGAGACCGGGCACCCATGTCCCGTCGGGGTCGAGGTCGCCGGTGTAGTTGAACAGCCCGCTGGTGTGCTGCAGGAGCATGCGCACGGTGATCCGCCGGTCCAGCCCGAGCTCGGGCAGGTAGCCGGCCACCGGGTCGTCCAGCCCGATCTCGCCCTCGGCCACCAGTTGCAGCACCACGGTCGCGACGAAGGTCTTGGTGACACTGCCTACCCAGATATGCCCGTTCTTCGGCGGCTCAGCGCTCGTGCCCAGCTTGCGCGCCCCGGCACT
This sequence comes from Nonomuraea sp. CA-218870, assembly GCF_050936535.1. Taxonomy (NCBI): domain Bacteria; kingdom Bacillati; phylum Actinomycetota; class Actinomycetes; order Streptosporangiales; family Streptosporangiaceae; genus Nonomuraea; species Nonomuraea sp. CA-218870. The sequence continues at coordinate 4,369,766 of NZ_JBNJMN010000001.1, forward strand.
ACCGACCCACTCGCCTCGCTGATCGTGCACGCGTAGCTGTATCCCGAGGAACCCGGCGTCGACGAACGCCTGGATGGCCTTCTGCAGCTCCGGGCGACCCTGTCCGGCGACGGCCCTCGACACGGCCGTGCGGTTGTCGGCGGTGACCGCCACCGCGGGCGCGATCGTCCCGGCCAGCAGCCCGGCCGCCAGCGCTGTGACCGCCACCGGCCGGAAGATGGTGTGTCGGCGCCTCGGCGCACGGTTGTCTTGCTCCATCATGAGTGTCCTCACCTACAGTTCTCGACCTTGTGAGCCCTGTCTCGGCGTGGCGCCCATGGGACATCCACGCTCCAGCTACTCGGTGACGCTGACTACCGGTATAAAGTATCACTGACTACTGGTACTTAGCAACGCCGAATAGCTGAAGCGTGGACCGGGACCCTCACGTGTGACGACGGGCGACGCGATCGCCCTGCCAGGGGTGGGGGAGCGCCTTGATGTGGGTCCGCTATCCACCGATGTGCGGGGCTCGGGCGGCGGCGGAGCCGTCCCGGATCACCTCGCCGGTGAGGTTGCCGTTGGCTCCCGAGCCCAGAAAGACGATGAGATTGGCCACGTCGTCGGATGTGGAGAGCCTGTGGGTGGGGGTGGCGGCGGCGAGGGCGTCGGTGACGAACGCCGGGATGTCGGGGCGGCTGTCGGTGAGGGTGAAGCCGGGCGCCACGACGTTGACCAGGATCCCGTCCCGGCCGCCGTTCCAGGCCAGGCTGCGGGCCAGGCCGTACAGACCCGATTTGGCGGTGCCGTAAGGGCCCGGCCCGGGCAGGCCCTCTTCTGCGACACTCGACGAGATCAGCACGACCCGGCCCCAGCCTTTGGTGCGCATGCCGGGCAGGACGGCACGAACCGTTGCCGCCGTTCCGATCAAGTTAGCGCTGATCATGGCGTCCCACTCCTGCAGCGGCACGTCCTCGAACCGGAGGCTGGGGTCAGGCGGACCGTCGCCGCCCCAGCGCACGGCATTGGCGACGAGAACGTCGATCCCGTCCCAGCGCTCAACGACGCTCGCGACGGCGCGGTCTATGGTGGGCAGGTCTTCGAGGTCGAGCCGGACGATGTGCGCCTGCCCGCCAGAGGCCTCGACGTCGGCGGCCACTTTCTCGGCGCTGTCGGGGTGGTTGCGGTAGGTGATCGCCACGCGGGCGCCTTCGCGTCCGTAGGCGCGGGCGGTCGCCGCTCCGATGCCGGTCGACGCACCGGTGATCAGGACCACACGGCCGCTGAGATCGGTGTTCATGGTGTGGGTTGCCCTTCTGTCTTCGCTTCGCTAACGGGCTTGGGAATGGTGGTCAGGACGGCGTCTCGGCGCGCACCCGGGTCGCCAGGCTGCGCACCGCGTCGAGCGCCGCGGCGTGGGAGGCCTCGTGCTGGTCGCGGAACTGCGCGAGGAAGGGCATGACCGTGGCGTGGGTGAGCTCGGCATGGACGAACTCCACGTCGTCCAATCCGAGCACGGAGAAGTAGGCGCGCAGGTAGGGCTCCTGGAAGTCGAACTGCTCGCGGGGCGTGCCCGGCCCGTAGCCCCCACCGCGCGCGCTCAGCACCACGGCCGACTTTCCCTTGAGCGGCAGCCAGGGCAGGGTCACGCGGTCGATCCATGCCTTGAGCGCGGCGGGCACCGTGAAGTTGTACATCGGCACGCCCAGGAGCAGGACGTCCGCCGCGAGAAGCTGTTCCACCAACGGGCGGGTGGCCGCCCAGCTTCTGATCAGTCCGGGGGCGCCGGCGGCCACCTGGTCCATGGTCTCGATGTCGCGGACCCCGTTCACGGACGACTGGGTGGCGAGGCTGACCCGGTCCTCGTCGATGGGCGGCACCGGATCCGCCACCAGGTCCCGGTAGGTATAGACGCCGTCCGGGTGGGCGGCCCGCCAGTCGGCCACGAAGGTCTCGCCGAGTCTGCGGGAGAACGACTCGCCGCGTCCGCTGGCGTCCAGATGCAGAAGATGCGTCACAAGATTGCCCCACACTCAAGATGGTCTGGAATCACAATCAATATAGAGCAAGATAGTTGTAAATCAAGAATATCTTGTCCTGGTATCATGACCGGCATGGCCAACGCTTCCGCATCCGAGGGACCGTCCGGCAGCGGGCTGCATCAGGACCTGCACTGGCTGTTCGCGCGGCTGAAGCAAGGCCTGGCCACCGCCGAGACCGCCGCGGTGCGCCGGCACGGCATGACCTTGTGGGGCTACACGGTGCTGGTGGCCGTCGTCGAAGCCCCCGCCCGCACTCAGCTCGCTCTCGCCCAGGCTGTATCGGTAGACAAGAGCAAGCTGGTCCTCATCCTCGACGAACTGGAAGACGCCGGCCTGGTGCGCCGCCGCCCCGACCCCGCCGACCGCAGGGCCCGCATCATCGAGGCCACCCCCGAAGGTGACCGCGCCCTCAAAGCCGCCCGCGCCGACATCGAGACGATAGAGAACCAGCTCTTGGCCGACCTCGCCCCCTCAGCGCGGACCGCACTGCGGAGCGCGCTACGACATCTGGTCGGCGAGCCCATCGCAACAGTCGAGGACGGACGGTCACCCGAAACCGCCTGCGCACCCGACCCGGCCTGACCGCTCTGAGGTCACGGCGCCTTCTGATCAGCGCCTCGACCGACAGACCTGCGCACTCGAAGCCGCCGGCTGCATCCGCATCTTCGCCGACAAGCTGAGCGGCAAGAACACCGACCGCGAAGTGCTCGCCAAGGCCCTGGACTACCTACGGCCCGGCGACACCCTCGTCTCCCTGAAGGAAACCCTCGACACCCCCCGGCGGCCGCGAAGGCTCGTGGCGTGCGACTCGGCCGCCCACCCGCGATGCCCCCCGGGCAGGTCCGACACACCCGTGCCTTGCTCACCCAGTCCGGCACCACGGTCCATCCCGGCTCACCACCTGATCCGCTAAATGATCAGCAGGGGCGTTGGCCTGTCATCAGAGGGCCAGGCGGAAGCGATCGCTGAGGCTGGTGAGGCGTTCGACGGGTTCGTTGGCGAAGACCATCCGCAGATAGTGCCGCCCGCTCGGGCCCCAGCCGTCCATGGGGGTGGCCGCGACCTTCGCCCGGTCGAACAGGCGCCGGGACAGGTCGGAGGCGGTCAGTTCCAGGGGTCTGGTGTCGAGGAGAAGTGACCAGCCGCCGTGCGGCCGGATGACCGGGTAGGCGGCAAGCTGGTCCAGAACCGTCTCGCAGCGCCGCTGCCATTCGGCGGTGGCGGCGGCGACGTCGGCCTCGGCGTCGGGGGCGTCCAGCGCGGCGGCCACGGCCTGCTGGCCCAGGCCGACCTGGCAGACGACGTTGGTCAGACCGACGAGGCGGATGTCGGCCATGATGGGGGCAGGCCCGACGACCCAGCCGACGCGCCAGCCGATGAGCCGCAGCTCCTTGGAGGCCGAGCCGACAGTGATGGTGCGCCGGGCCAGTCCCTCGTGGGCGGCCGGATGACTGGGAGGGCGGCCGTCGAAGCGGATGCGTTCCATGGCCGCGTCGTAGATCAACCAGGCGTCGTGGCGTTCGCAGGCGTCGGCGAGGGCGGACCAGTGGCGCTCGTCCAGGACGAGGCCGGTCGGCATCGCCGGTCCCATCATCAGAACCGCTGCCGTGCCGGGTCCGACGGCCTTGGCGAGTCGTTCGGGGTCGATGGTCCAGCCGCCCGCGGTGGGCTGTGCGGGGACGAAGCGGGGGATGCCGCCCGCGAGCCGGACTCGGTTGACCAGGCCGGCGTAGATGGGATCGCACAGCACGACCTCCTGCCCGTTCTCCACGGTCGCGAGCAGCGTGTTGAGGATGCCGTTGAGCCCGCCGGCCACGCTGACGCACTGGATGTCGGCGTCGTACGCGTGCCCGGAGACGCGGCCGACATGCGCTGCGGCGGCCGCGCGAAGTGAGCGGTGCCCCTGGAACGGCAGGTAGCTGTTGGCCGAGTCGGCGTCGACGGCGGCATGGGTGGCGGCGAGCGCGACGGCGGGCGGACGCAGGTCGGTGTCGAGATTCTCCAGCCGCAGGAAATCCGGATCGCCTGCGGCGTCGGCCGCGTCACCAACGGCATCCACACCGATGCCCGGGATGTCGCGTAGCCGCGTCACTGTCATGTCGCCTCCGCCGTCGAACCTTTTGCTGGTACGGGCATATCACTATGCTGATACGCATGGATCTTGCGCAAGTGGTGGGGCAGAACGTGCACCGGCTCCGTACGGCGGCCGGGATATCGCTGGCCGACCTGGCGTCAGCCAGCGGCATCAGCAAGACCACGTTGCACGGCATCGAGCAGGGCCAGGGCAACCCGACCCTGAGCACCCTGTGGGCCCTGGCCACCGCGCTGAAGGCGTCCCTGGGCGAGCTGCTGGAAACGGCTGCCCCGACGGTCGAGGTGGTACGCGTCGGTGACAGCCGGCCGAGGATCGAGGGCGACGCGGTGAGCGCGCGACTCCTTCACCGCATCAGGCTGCGCGGCACCGTGGAGGTCTACGACATCGCCATCGGCCAGAACCCCCAGCACTCCGACGCCCACCTGCCCGGCGTCGAAGAGTGCCTCGTGCTCACCAGTGGACGGGTCACCATCGGACCCGCCGACTCCCTCACCGACCTGGCCGAAGGCGACTCCATCCGGTTCGATGCCGCCCGCCCGCACCAGTACCAGGGTCACGCCGCCCACAACCGGGCCGTCCTGCTCATGGTGCACCCCGACAGCTGAGGAGTCCGCGTACCTGATCAGCTCCATCGACGGAACCGCGACCGGGGACGAAGACCTGCCGGCCATGAGGTTCAGGCGTGAACGAGTCGCCGAGAGCAGGGTCCGGGGCTGGTAGAGCGGCCTTCCACATCGCTCACGGTGCCCATCTCGGCTCAGTCGAGCGTGATGACGAGCTTGCCGGGCGCGTCGCCCGCCGCCAGGTCACGCACCGCGGCGGCGGCCTGCGCCAGCGGGTACGTGCGCCCGACGGCCGGTCGCACGGCTCCGGACTCGATGAGGTCGCGCAGCGCGTCCAGGTCGGCGGTCCGGGTCAGCGAGATCGGCGCGTCCAGGCGCTGGCGCGTGAACGGGGCCCTCAGCCGGACGGTCAGCATCCGGCTGAGCCCGCCGAACCACCGGCCGCCGCCCTCACCGCCGACGAGGACCAGCCGGCCGCGCTCGGCGAGGAGTCCGCGCAGCTGGGCCATCGGCCGCAGGCCCGCGATGTCGACGATCAGGTCGTACGTCCCGGTGAGCGGCTCACGCGTGTAGTCGATGACGGCCTTGGCGCCCAGCGACCGGACGAGGTCGGCCTTGGCCGTGCTGCACACGGCGGTGACGTGGGCGCCGCCGGCGGCCGCGAGCTGCGTCGCGAAGCTGCCCACTCCGCCGCCGGCGCCGATGATCAGCGCCTTTTCGCCTTCGGTGACCTGGCCGACGGCCTGTAACGCGGTCACCCCTGACACGGGGACGGCCGCCGCTTCGGTGAAGCTCAGGTTGGCGGGCTTGCGGGCGAGCTTGCTGGGGCGGGCGAGCGCGAACTGCGCGTACGTGCCGGTCCCCGCGCCGTACACCTCGTCGCCGGGCCGGAACGCGGTCACCTTGGCCCCCACGGACTCCACGACTCCGGCCACGTCCATGCCGGGCACGCGGTTGCGCGGCCGGCGCAGGCCGAAGCCGAGGCGGCCGATGAGCGGCAGCCCGGTCATGAGGTGCCACACGCCGTAGTCGACGCCGGCCGCGCGCACCCGGATCAGCACGTCGCCGGCCCCGGGCGCCGGGATCGGGACCTCGCCGAGGTGCATCGTGTGCGGCGGGCCGTACTCGTCCTGGACGATCGCCTTCATGATGGGTCTCCTTCTGTGTCGGGGTACTGGAAGACGTCGTCGAGTCCGACGCCGAACACCCGGGCGATGCGGAACGCCATCTCCAGCGAGGGGGAGTAGCGCCCTTGTTCGATCGCGATGATGGTCTGGCGGGTGACGCCGACCCGGTCGGCCAGCTCGGCCTGGGTCATCTCGCCGTGCGCGAACCGCAGGGCCCGGATCGTGTTGGTGACCCGCGTCGGCTTCACCACGTCTGGAAGCCGCCCTTCCGGTAGGCCATGATCTTGGCGACCGAGCTGAGCACCGAGGACAGCACGAACGCCAGGTAGACGGCGTTGGCGATCCAGAAGTGGCGCAGTTCGGCGACGGCCATGATCAACGCGGCGAGCCCGCCGATGACGACGAACGACTGTCCGATGCGCTCGCTTACCTGGTTGATCTCACGGTCGCGCTCGTCGGTGCGGTCGGCGCCGTGGCCGCCCGTGATGGCCATCGCGATGTTGGCCACGATCGCCGCGACGATGGCGCCGCCGATGGTCCACAGCAGGACTCCCGCGTAGGCGACGTCGGCGAGCGGGCCGCCGCCCGCCCTGCTCAGGACGGTCGTCACGTAGATCGCGTACGCGACCACGGTGACCACGATCATCACCCAGGCGCGCTTCTCCTCGAAGGCCATGCCCGCTCCTCATGTAAAACAAAGCCGACATTGCCCAAAGTAAAGCTTGGCGGACATGATGTCAAAGAAAATTAACACGCCAGAGCGGCGAGACCGTGAAGGGACCATCTCCGAGCGCGAACTGCGCGGCGTACTCGCCAAGCCTGGCGGAGATGAACTGGGCGCCGGAGATGAGCGACAACGCCGAAGGTCGAGCTGGCCGGGATGCTGCCATGGCGTCCGGCGGCCGCGGAGATGGCTCTGATGTGCTCGCCGCTTCCCAGCACCGGGTCAAGGATCGCGTCCGGCGTCCATTCAAGATATGAGCAGGCGGAGGCCTAGATCTGCCGCATCGAGGTCCGCGAGGTCGCTGTTGCGCTCGGCCCACCGGCCGGAGTCGAGGTCGTCGCTGAGGCTTCGCACCGCCCGCTGCTCGGCCTCAGGCCCGACCCTCGTCCACACCGACATCGCACGGCGCACGTGATCCTCCAGATACGCCGCCGGTCGGCGCCAGTATGCCTCGAACAGGCCATCAGCGCAGTCCCACGGGATGGGCACCGGCTCAGCGCGGGCGCCGATCGCGTCGAGCATCCCAGCAAGCGAGGGAAATCCTGCGAGGACGGCGGCGAACTCGGGCAAATAGTCGCGGGTAAGCCAGAACCGGTCCTGCCATCCAGGTTCGTCGGTGTCGAACGTGAGCACCACCACGCGTCGGGCCACGCGCCGCATCTCGCGCAGCCCCGCTATCGGGTCCTCCCAGTGGTGAACGGTGGAGACGGCCATCGCGACGTCGAAAGAGCGGTCCTCGAACGGCAGGCTCTCCGCGGCGGCGGCCACGCACGGCGCCGAGCCGGCAGGCCGCTGTTCCCGCATGACCGCCGATGGCTCCACCGCGGTCACGTCGCGATCAGCAGGCTCGTAGGAGCCGGTGCCGGCCCCGACGTTCAGCACCGTCTGCGCGTCCCCGAGCGCGTCCCAGATCTGGGCGGCGATCCGAGGCTCGGTACGCCGTGTCGCGGTGTAGGCGCCGCCGATCGCCTCGTACAGCCGTGCACCGAGCATCTCCAATTGCTCCTCCGGCGTCACCTTCAGCCCTTTCGCCCGTGCCTCAAGTTCCCTGTCGATGGCCGCCAACATGGCGTCAGTGCGATCACGCCGCTCCAGTACCAGGCCGCGCAGCCGGCGCAGGTGCGCGACCGCGTCGGTGGAAGGGTCGCCGACCAGTTCCGCGGCCTCCCGCAGCCCGAAGCCCAGTCGCCGGTAGGCCAGCACCTCCCTGAGCCGCTCCACGTCGCCCGCCGAGTAGGCCCGGTACCCGGCCGCGGTCCGCGCCGACGGACGCACGAGCCCGATCTCGTCATAGTGATGTAGCGTGCGGACGCTCACGCCGGCCAGTTCGGCCACGCGTCCCACGGTCCAGTGATCCTCCACGGGCACCGACTATGCCGCCTGACGTCACGTGAGGGTCAAGAGCTGCACCGGCTCGGCCGCATCCAACACGCACCACAGGCTCGTGGCGCTGTTTTCAAGATTTGTGCCGTCAAGGAGCCAGGCCGACACGCAAGGCCAGTCGTTCGGCGCACGTCCTTGGCCACACGCTCGGCAAGACCGACCTGGTCCTGGTCGCCGAGATCCTGGGCCACGCCCGCCTGGAGACCACCCGCCGATACAGCTTGCCCTCCGACGAGGACAAAGGAAGACGCCCTCAAATTGATCACAGTACGGCGCCGTACGGACGATCACAGGACGCCCTTCAAGCGCCGGCCCGCGGTGCCACCGATCAGTGATCCTCCGCCGCGTCGTCAGTTCTGTTAGCTCTCCCGTACCGGTGGAAGGATGGATGACCATGACCGACGCCAGACCTCCGGGCGCCGACGAGGCCGCGTTCATCGCGGCGGTCCGCTCAGGCGACGCGGCGCGGTTCGCGCTCATCACGGAGCGCCACCGGCGTGAGCTGCAGGTGCACTGTTACCGGATGCTCGCGAACTACGAGGACGCGCAGGACCTGACGCAGGAGACGTTCCTGCGGGCGTGGCACAAGCGGGAGTCGTTCAGGGGCGACGCGACCCTGCGGACCTGGCTGTACCGGATCGCGACGAACGCCTGCCTGGACTTCCTGGACAAGCGCAACGATCGCACCCCTGTGCCGTTCGAGCTGCCGGACCCCGGCTCCGAGGTGCCGCACCTGCAGCCGTACCCCGACCGGATGCTCCCCGAGGACCCGCAGGAATCGGCGGTGGCGCGGGAGACGATCGAGCTGGCGTTCATCGTCGCCGTCCAGCACCTGCCGCCGCGGCAGCGGGCGGTGTTCATTCTGCGCGACGTTCTCGGCTGGCCGGCGTCGCAGGCCGCCGACGCGCTCGGGCTGACCGTCGCGTCGGTGACCAGCGCGCTGCAGCGGGCCCGGGTGACGATGCGCCGGCGACTGCCCGGCCGCCGCCTCGACTGGCGCAGTCCCGCCACCCACGAGCTGTCGGATGACGAGCGCGGCGTGGTGAAGTCGTACATCGACGCCCATGAACGCAACGACCTCGACGGGCTGATGTCCTTGCTACGCGACGACCTGCGGTTCGCGATGATGCCCGATCCGGGCACCTTGGTCATGACGGCCGAGGAAGCGGTGGACGGCTGGGTGTCCGGCGGGCTCTTCCAGAGCGGCCACGACGACTGGCGCTGCGTCACCACGACGCTCAACCGCATGCCCGCCGCCGTGCTGTACCTCCGCGCCCCCGACGACCCGGAGTACCGGTTGTTCGCCGTCGCGGTCCTGCACGTCGTCGACGGGAAGATCGCCGAGCTCACCGGGTTCGACGCGACCGGCAGGCCCTGGCTGGGCCTGCCGCCGACGCTGTCCGTCGTCGCCGATGTCACCGCGGAATGAGCACCCCGGCCGGCGAGGGCCGAGGGTCGCGGTGAGCACGCCAGGAGGGATGTCGACCCGGCCTCACGCCGTGCTCATCGCCTCGTCTCGTAGCGGGTCAGCACCACGCCGCCGGGAAACGTCCGCGTCTCCACCAGGTTCAGGTTCACCCAGTTGTCCAGCGTCGTGAAGAACGGCGTGCCGCCGCCCGCCAGGACCGGGTAGGTGACCAGGGCGTACTCGTCGATCAGCCCGGCCCGCATGGCCGCCCCGGCGAGCGTCGCGCCGCCGATGGCCATCGGGCCGCCGTCCTCGGCCTTGAGCCGGGTGATCTCGGCGACCGCGTCGCCGGTGACCAGGCGGGTGTTCCAGTCGACCTTGTCGATCGTCGAGGAGAACACCACCTTCGGCGTGTCCCGCCAGTTGCGCGCGAACTCGATCCGCGCCGGGGTGGCGTCGGGCTGCTGCTCGCCGGTCGGCCAGTAGGAGCTCATCGTCTCCCACAGCTTGCGCCCGTACAGCAGCAGCTCGTTCGCCCGCTCCCGCTCGAGCCACCACTGGAACAGCTCGTCGCTCGACGGCCCGCTCCAGCCGATGTCGTCGCCGGCCGCGGCGATGTAGCCGTCCAGGGCCACGTTCATGGCGAAGATCAGTTTCCGCATCGTGTCAACCTCCGTGAGTCAGTCTCACCTGTACAGACGGCCACGACGCGGAAACCTGATCGATGCGTCCTCCCGCTATCGCTAACAGATTTGTGATAGCGTCGATAAATCGTCGCTAACATATAGCCGTTAGCGCGTGAAGCTAGGGGGAGTCATGAGCACCACATCGCGCGTCGCCATCGTCACCGGGGGGTCGAGGGGAATCGGCCGCGCCGTCGCCTCCCGGCTCGCCGGCGCGGGACAGGACGTCGCCGTCGTGTACGCGTCCAACACCGAGGAGGCGGACCGGGCCGTCGCCGAGATCGAGGCGGCCGGAGCCCGCGGGATCGCGCTGCGGGCCGATGTGGCCGAGGAGACCGAGGTCGCCGCCGCGTTCGACGCCGTCGAGCAGCGGCTCGGCCCCGTGGACGTCGTGGTCAACGCGGCCGGCGTGATGGCGCTGCGACCCGTACGCGAGCTGGACCTGGCCGAGCTGGACCGGCAGTTGCGCGTCAACGTGCGGGGCACGTTCGTCATGGCCAGGGAGGCCGCGCGCCGGGTCCGGCCAGGGGGCGCCATCGTCGCCTTCTCCACCAGCGTCACCCGCCTGCACCACCCGGCCTACGGCGCGTACGCCGCGAGCAAGGGGGCGGTGGAGGCCCTCGTCCCGATCCTCGCCAAGGAACTGGGCGAGCGTGACATCACGGTCAACGCGGTGGCGCCGGGCCCGACGGCCACAGACCTGTTCCTCGACGGCAAGCCACAGCAGGTCATCGACCGGATCGCCGGTCTGAGCCCGATGAACCGGCTCGGCACCCCGCAGGACATCGCCGAGGTCGTCGCCTTCCTGGCCGGCCCCGGCCGCTGGGTCAACGGCCAGACCGTCTTCGTCAACGGCGCGGCCGCATGACCCGAACGATCAGCTCCCGCGCCCGCCGCCTCGGCGCCGCCGCCGCCCTCTGCCTCCTGGTCTCGCTGCCGGGATGCGCGGCGCCGGAGCCCTCCGCGTCACAGAACCTCACGCGCGGCCTGGTCCCCGGAGAGGTCACCGAGATCGCCCGCGACCTGGCCATGCCGTGGGGCCTGACGTTCCTCCCCGACGGCTCGGCCCTGGTGTCCGAGCGGTCGTCGGCCCGCGTCCTGCGCATCCGGCAGGGCGGCGACCCCGAGCCGATCGGCACGGTTCCCCGCGTCGAGGCGAGCGCGGAAGGCGGCCTGCTCGGGCTGGCCGCCTCACCGTCCTTCGCGCAGGACCGCACCGTCTACGCGTACGTGTCGTCCTCGCCCACCAACCGCGTCGTGGCGCTGCGTCTCGCCCCTGATCTGCGCTCCCTGCGCCAGGACCGGGTGGTCCTGGACGGCATCGAAACCGCCGACCGCCATCACGGCGGGCGGCTGCGCTTCGGACCGGACGGCAACCTCTGGATCGGCACCGGTGACGCCTTCTCGCCCGAGAACGCGGCCGACGACAGGTCACTGAACGGCAAGATCCTGCGGATCCGCCCCGACGGGTCCGTACCGCCGGACAACCCCTCCGGGACCGTCGTCTACTCCAGCGGCCACCGCAACGTGCAGGGCATCGCGTTCGGCCCCGACGGCACCGCGTACGCCTCCGAGCTCGGCCATCGCACCTGGGACGAGCTGAACGTCCTGCGCCCTGGACGCGACTACGGATGGCCCGAGTCCGAAGGCCGCGACGGCGGGCACGGCGAACGCCCCGTCTTCACCCTTCATCCCGACGACGCCTCCCCGTCCGGCATCGCCGTCACGGGCGGGGCCGTCTGGATGGGTGCGCTCGGCGGGCAGCGGCTCTGGCGCCTGCCCGTCGACGGCCCCCGGGCGGACGGCGACCCCGTCGCCTACTTCTTCGAACGCTACGGACGGATCCGCACGGTCGAGCCGGCGCCCGACGGCTCGCTGTGGATCACGACCTCCAACACCGACGGTGCGACCTGGGGAGGCACCCCGGCCCGCGCCGGCGACGATCGGATCCTGCGCGTCGCCCTCGTCCACCCCGCGCCCTGACCCGCCGCGGCCCGGCGGCCTCGGCGAGCCAGGCACGGCTCGCACGGGCGAGCGGCGTCCGGCGGGCGGCCTGCGCGGCCACGGCGATGACCCCTTTACAGTGGATTTCTGTGCTTTACGGCAGATATGCGGAAATCAGTGCGCTCGACGAGGTGATCGCACAGGCTCGCCATGGCCGCGGCGGGGCGGTGGTGCTCCGGGGTGAGGCCGGCGCGGGCAAGACCGCCCTGCTCGACGCGGCGACCGCGCGGGGCGGGGCGATGCGGGTGCTGCGGACCGGCGGCGTCGAGTCCGAGTCGGACCTGGCGTTCGCGGCGCTGCACCAGCTGCTGCGGCCGGTGGCCGGATCGCTCGACGCGCTGCCCGGCCCGCAGCGCGACGCCGTGCGAGCGGCCCTCGGGCAGGCTGCCGGCGGAACGGGCGACCGCTTCCTGCTGGGCGCCGGCGTACTGTCGCTGCTGGCCGAGGCCGCCGACCCGGAGGGCCTGATCTGCGTGGTCGACGACTTCCAATGGGCCGACCGGGCCTCGGCCGACGCGCTGCTGTTCGCCGCCAGGCGGCTGGGCACCGAACGGATCGCGATGTTGCTCGCCGTCCGCGGCGACGCTCCCGTCAAGGGCGTGCCGTCGACGGTCGAGGTGCCCGGCCTGCCCGAGAACGCCGCGGCCGAGCTGCTGGAGTCCCGGCACGGGCCGCTGTCCGCCCTGGTGAGACGGGAACTCATCACGCTGACCGGGGCGAACCCCCTGGCCCTGGACGAGATCGCCGCCCGGCTGACGCCCGCGCAGCTCGCCGGCCGCGAGCCGCTGCCCGACCCGCTGCCCGGCGGCGCCCGGCTTTTCGGTGACCGGGTGACCGCGCTGTCGGCCCCCGCCCGGCTGGTCGCCCTGCTCGCCGCCGTCGAGACCGACCTCGCGGTGGTCCTGCGTGCCGCCGAGCGGCTGACGCCCGGGTCGGTGGCGGCGGCCTTCGCCGAACTGGAGGAGAGCGGGCTGGCCGAGGTGTCGGGCACCGGCGTGCGTTTCTGTCACCCGCTCATGCGATCCGCGATCCATGAGGCGGCCGCCCCCGCCGAGGTCCGCCACGCGCACGCCGTCCTGGCGGAGCTGACGGCGGGCGACCGGAGGGCCTGGCACCTGGCCGGAGCCGCCCTGGGCCGGGCCGAGCCGGTCGCCGCCGCTCTGACGGAGGCTGCCGGGCGGGCTCGTGACCGTGGCGGGTACGGCGCCGCCGCCGTCGCCCTCACCAGGGCCGCCGAGCTGACCCCCGAGCCGGGCGCCCGCGCCGTCCGGCTGAAGGACGCCGCCGTGGCGGCCTGGCTCGGTGGCCGGCCGGGACAGGCGGAATCGCTGCTGGCCGAGGCACGCGAAGGGGCCGGCGGGGACGTCACGCTCGCGATGGAGCTCGCCCAGCTCCGGGGCCGGTTCGAGCTGAACTCGGGCAACGCCGCCGAGGCCGTGCGGATCCTGGCGGCGGGCGACAGCCTGGACATGCTGGCCGACGCTATGGAGGCGGCCTCGTATGTCGGCGACACGGCGGCCATGGTCGGGCTCGGCCGGAGGGCGGCCGCGCACCCCGAAGGATTCCTGCGGGACACGGTCGCCGGGATCGGTCTGACTCTGGACGGCGACGCCACCGGTCCCGGCCTGCTGCGGCGGGCACTGGCGCGGGTCGACGAGCTGGGGGACGCGGCGGGCTACCTGTGGGCCACGTCCGCGGCCAGCACGCTGGGTGAGTGGGACCTGGCCACCGAGCTGGCCACCCGGGCCGGTCACGTGGCCAGGGTGTCGGGGATGACCGGGCAGTTGCCCGTCGTGCTGGAGTTCGTGGCGACCGCCGACCGCCTCGCCGGGCGGCTCGCGCACAGCCAGGCCGTCTCGGAGGAGGGTCTGGCAGTGGCGCGGGAGGCCGGGTACGAGAACACGGTGGCCGCGCACCTGGCCAACCTCGCGGTGCTGGCGGCCCTGCGTGGCGAGGAGGAGCCCTGCGAACGGCTGGCCCGGGAGGCGCTGGCCATCGCCCTGCCGCACCGGGTGGGACTGCGCGCGGGGGTCGCCGCGTACGCGCTGGCGATGCTGGAGCTGTGCCTGGGCCGCTACGTGCCGGCGCACGACCGTTTCCAGGCGATCGCGGTGGCGGGGCCGGGCGCTGGGCATCCGAACGTGGCGTGGCGGGCGATGCCGGATCGGATCGAGGCAGCGGTGGGCGCGGGCGACGAGGCCGGCGCGCGGGCGGCGCTTTCGGTCTACGAGCAGTCGGCCGAGCACGCCGCGACGCCCGAGTCGCGCGCGCTGCTGGCCCGCTGCCGGGGCCTGACCGAATCGGCTGAGGAGGCTTTCGGCGAGGCGCTGCGGCTGCACACCAATCCGTTCGAGGCCGCCAGGACCGCCATGCTGCTGGGTGAGCGCCTGCGCCGCGCGCAGCGGCCGGGTCAGGCGCGAGCGCATCTGCGGATGGCGTGGGAGACCTTCGAACGGGCCGGCGCCCGGCCGTGGGCGCGGCGCGCGCAGGAGGAACTGCGGGCGGCGGGCGAGAGCGGCGGCGCCCCGCCCCCCAGCGTGCTCGACGCGCTGACCCCGCAGGAACTGCGCATCGCCGGCCTGGTCGCGGACGGGCTGTCAAGCAAGCAGATCGCCGCGCAGCTCTTCCTGAGCCCTCGCACGGTCGAGTACCACCTGTACAAGATTTATCCGAAGCTGAGCATCGGCACCCGTACGGAGCTGGCGCGGCTGGTAGTTCTACAGAAGGCGCCCGTAGCCCGGGACGGCATGCTCTGAGTCATGCATGACGTAACCATCTGGAGCGAAGAGTTCGGCGCTGAGACGGACACGCCGATCCTGTTGATCATGGGCTCGATGTCGCAGGGCATCCTGTGGCCGGACGAGCTCGTCGGCCGGCTGACCGCCGGAGGCCGCAGGGTGATCCGGTACGACCACCGCGACACCGGCAGGTCCGGCACCGTCGACTTCGCGGCCGAGCCGTACACGTGGGACGACATCAAGAACGACGTCTACCGCGTGATGGAGGCCCACGGACTGGACAGCGCCCACCTGGTGGGCCACTCGGCGGGCGGGCTGCTCGGCCAGCTCATCGCCGTGGAGGCGCCGGAGCGGGTGCGGTCGCTGACCGTCATCGCCTCCTCGCCGCTCGGCGGCGGCGAGGGCGAGGTGCTCCTGCGGGCACTGACGGGGCAGCCGCAGCCCGAGGGGAGCCTGCCGGAGCCGAAGCCGGAGTTCGTGGAGTTCTTCCGTACGCTGATGACCGCCCCGCCCGCCCAGGACCGCCGCGCGCTGATCGACGGCATGATCGCCGAGCAGCGCGTGCTGCACGGCACCGGGCTGCCGTTCGACGAGGACGCGGCCCGCCGGCTGCAGGAACGCGTCTACGACCGGGCCCGCGACCTGTCGACGGCGGCCAACCACCGGCTGGCCGCGGCGGCCGGCCCCGACTTCGAGCCGGTGGGGGTACTGCACCGGGTGAAGGCGCCCACGCTGGTCATCGAGGGCAGCCACGAGCCGGTCAAACCGGGTCACGGTGCGATCATCGCCGAACAGATCCCGGGAGCGCGGCTGATGATCGTGGCGGGCATGGGGCACACGCTGCCGCCGGAGACCCACCAGGAGTTGGCCGACGCGATCCTCACCCACACAGCCGAGTGAGGAAGTCCGTCGCAAGATCCCTGCCTCCGCCTGCCCGGTGGCCTGCCGAGCGTCTCAGGCCCTGCTGACCGCCCGGCGCCGGAGGGGACGACCCGCGGCGCTCACGTACCCGAGCCCGTCAGCGCCCGGCCGCGTTGACGACGTCGTGCGGGTGCCGCGCCACCGTGCGGGCTCGTACGGCTGAGCCGCCCCAACCCGCGAGGACACCGGGCACCCGTGCGGCGACAGCGCAGTGGAGATCCACCTCGGAGTCACCGACATAGATCGCGTCGGTGGGGGTGACGCCCAGGAGCAGGCAGGCTCGCAGGAGTCCTTCGGGGTGGGGCTTCGGCCGGCTCACCTCGTCACCGCAGACGAGCACGGGGAAGTAGGACTCCAGGCGTGTCGCGTTCAGCGTGCACAGGGCGGCGCGTCTGGTCGCGGCGGTGACGACGCTCAGGCCGCATCCCTTTCTCCTGAGCGTGTCGAGCATGGGCACCACTCCCGGGAAGGGGCGGACACCGGCGACGGACGAGGCGAGGTGGTCGTAGAAGCAGGAGAGGTCGTCATCGGTGATGTCCCTGTCCAGGAAGTGCCGTAGCACGGTCGGGGTAGGCCCGATGTGCCAGGTTTCGACGATCTGACCGGGGGAGACCCGAGGCCCTCCGAGGCTGCGGACGGTGGCGGCGTAGGCCTGCGGGGCCGCGGCCATGGTGTCCACGAGGGTGCCGTCCAGGTCGAACACGACCGCGCGGACCGTCACCGCTGATCTTCGCCCAGGATGTGGCCGAGGAGCGCGGTGTAGTCCTCGCCTCCCCGGCCGGCCGCGTCGGCCTCGGCGAGCCACGCACGGCCGGCACGGGCGAGCGGCATCCGCCGGCCGGCGTTCTCGGCCGCGGCGACGATGAGGCCGGCGTCCTTCAACGCCAGCGACAGGGCGAAGCGGGGCGGGTAGGAGCCGGAGTCGATCGCGGGCCGGCGTCGCCGGGCCTGGTCCGCCAGCGGGGTCAGGCCGAGGACCTGCCAGGCGACGTCGCGGGGGAGCCCGAGGCCGTCGGCCAGGCTCAGCGACTCGGCGAGCACGCCGAGGGTCCCGATGAGGGCGTTGTTGGCCACCAGTTTGGCCGCCGCACCGGCTCCCGACGGCCCCAGGTGGACCAGGCGGCCCAGCTCGGAGAGCAGGGGTGTCCATCGCGCGACGGCGTCGTCCGGCCCGCCGACCAGCAGGGTCAGGGTCCCCTCCTCGGCCTCGGCCACGCTGCCGAGCACCGGGGCGTCCAGCAGGGTGACCCCGTCGGGCAGTTCGTCGCGCAGCCAGGTCACCGTGTCAGGTCCGATGGTCGACATGTCGATCACCGTGGTCCCGGCGCGGGCCTCCGCGGCGATCGCCGGGCCGACCTCTCTCACGGCGGTCGGGCCGGCCGGCATCGAGACGACCAGGTCAGCGTGCCGTACGGCGTCGGCGGGAGTGGCGGCCACCCGCGCGCCGGCGAGCTCCTCGGCTCGGGCCCGCGAGCGGTTCCACACCACCACCTCGTGGCCCGCGCGTACGAGCCGGAGAGCCATCCGGGAGCCCATCGCGCCGAGTCCGAGCCAGGCCACCGTGGTCATCGCCGCTCCTCCAGCCAGTCGAGCACCTCTGCGGCATGCCGCCCCGGCGGGAACACCGGGTAGAAGACCTTCTCGATGATCCCGTCCTTCACGATCAGGGTGAGCCGGCGGTAGAGCGTCAGGCCACCGGCCTCGAACGTGGGGAGACGCAGCGCGTCCCGCAGGCCGAAGGCTTCGTCCGACACCATCGCGAACGGCAGCCGCAGCCGGTCGACGAGTTCCCGCTGGTAGTCGCTCGGCTGCGAGGACACCCCGTACACCCGTTCGGCGCCGGCCGCGCGCAGGTCGTCGTAGTGATCGCGAAAGCCGCACGCCTGCGGCGTGCAACCACTGGCGCCCGGAATGCTCGTCCATCCTTCCGGCAGGTCCACTCCGGGACGACCGCTCAGGGGATACACGTAGAGCACCGTCCGCCCCGCGCCGAGCTCGTCCAGCCGGATCGTCGTCCCGCCGGTGGTCGGCAACCGCACGCCGGGCATCGCCGTCCCGGCCAGATGGTCCGCGGCCCCGTCGTCGGCCGGAGCGGGGAACTCCGTCAGCTCGACGGCCGTGGCCGGGGCGACCGCCCGGTTGGCCGCGGACTCCAGGTGCGCGGCCAGTGCGTCCCGCCGCCGCGTCAACGAGGCGATCCGCTCCGAAAGCTGGTCGATCACCTGGCGGTAGGCGGCCAGCGACGCGGGACACTCGTCGCTCGCGCCGTGCCCACTGGCCAGGCACTCCACGAACGGCCGCGTCTCCTCCACCGACAGACCCAGCCCGGTCAGCGCACGGATCTCCGCCACCAGCCGGACGGACCGCGGATCGTAGTCGCGATAGCCGTTGGCCAGCCGCGTCGGCACCACCAGCCCGGCGGCCTCGTAATAACGTAACGCCCGTATGGTCACCCCGGCCCGCACGGCCAGCTCTCCCACTCGCACAGCCAGACCCTAAACCCGTACCCCGGGGTACGGGTCAAGCGGTCATCCCGCTTGTTACGGCTCGTACGGCCGGTCGAAGATAGGGCATCCGGCGGTCGGCAGAAGGGGTGGCTGATGGACAAGACTTTCTGGGACGAGGCGGACCGGTTGCTGATCCGCTACGGAGGCGCCTTCACCCCGCGGGTCATCGAACGCGCCTCCGGCGCGCATGTCTTCGACCGGCAGGGCACGCCGATCCTCGACTTCACCTCGGGACAGATGAGCGCCATCCTCGGCCACGCGCACCCTGACATCGTGGCGACGGTCTCCTCGGCGGTCGCGTCGCTCGACCATCTGTTCAGCGGCATGCTCAGCGCTCCGGTGCTGGACCTGGCCGCCAGGCTCACCGCGACCCTGCCCCCTGAGCTGGGCAAGATGATGCTGCTCACCACGGGCGCGGAGGCCAACGAGGCCGCGATCAAGATGGCCAAGCTCTTCACCGGCCGCTACGAGATCGTCTCCTTCGACCGCTCCTGGCACGGCATGACCCAGGGGGCGGCGTCGGCGACCTTCTCGGCCGGGCGTCGCGGCTACGGCCCGCCGATGCCGGGGAACCTGGCCCTGCCCGCCCCGAACGCCTACCGGTCGCCGTTCCGCTCAGCCGACGGGTCGCACGACTGGGAGAGCGAGCTCGCCTTCGGCTTCGCCCTGGTCGACCAGCAGTCGTCCGGCAGTCTCGCCGCCTGCCTCATCGAGCCCGTCCTGTCGTCGGGCGGGATCATCGAGCTGCCGCCCGGCTACCTGCGCCGGCTGAGGGAGATGTGCGACGAACGCGGCATGCTGCTCATCCTCGACGAGGCGCAGACGGGCCTGGGCCGTACGGGGACGATGTACGCGTTCGAGCGCGACGGGGTCACCCCCGACATCCTGACGCTGTCGAAGACCCTCGGCGCCGGGTTGCCGGTGGCGGCCGTCCTCACCAGCGCCGAGATCGAGCGGACCTGCCACGAGCGGGGGTTCCTCTTCTACACCACGCACGTCTCCGACCCGCTGGCGGCCTCCGTCGCGCTGACCGTCCTCGACGTGATCGAGCGCGAGAACCTCGTCGCGCGCGCCGCGGAGCTGGGCGGCCTGCTCGCCGACCGGCTGCGGGCGCTGCACGACAGGTACGAGGTCGTCGGCGACGTCCGCGGCCGTGGCCTGCTCCAGGGCATCGAGCTGGTGAAGGACAAGACGAGCAAGGCGCCCGCCGACGCGCTGGGCAACGCCGTCACCACGGCCTGTCTCGAACGGGGCCTGCACATGAACATCGTCCAGTTGCCCGGGATGGGGGGCATCTTCCGCATCGCCCCGCCGCTCACGATCAGCGAGGACGACCTGCACGCCGGGGTGGACATCCTGGAGGCGTCTCTCAAGGCCGTGCTCGACGACGCGACAGGGTGACGGGAGCCGCCGGGGAGACGATCACGCCTCCCCGGCGGCAGCGCGTCAGACCTCCTCGACGCTGCTCGGCTCACGCCGGGACAGGTCGATGCCGAGCTCCTCCGCCGCGCGGAAGACGTCCTCGTCGGTGTCGCGCATCTCGATCGACATGCCGTCACTGGACAGCACCTCGACGTTGAGGCAGAGCGACTGCATCTCCTTGATGAGGACCTTGAAGGACTCCGGGATGCCGGGCTCGGGGATGTTCTCGCCCTTGACGATGGCCTCGTAGACCTTCACCCGGCCGACGACGTCGTCGGACTTGATGGTCAGGAGCTCCTGCAGGGCGTAGGCGGCGCCGTACGCCTCCAGCGCCCACACCTCCATCTCGCCGAAGCGCTGACCGCCGAACTGCGCCTTACCGCCGAGCGGCTGCTGGGTGATCATGGAGTACGGGCCGGTCGACCGGGCGTGGATCTTGTCGTCGACCAGGTGGTGCAGCTTGAGGATGTAGATGTAGCCGACGGCGATGGGGTAGGGGAACGGCTCGCCTGAGCGCCCGTCGAACAGCCTCGCCTTCCCGCTCCGCTCGACCAGCCGGTCCCCGTCGCGGTTGGGGATCGTACGGTCGAGCAACCCGATGATCTCCTCTTCGGTGGCGCCGTCGAAGACGGGGGTGGCGACGTTGGTGCGCGCCTCCACGCGTTCGAAGCCCTTCTCGCGCAGCCGCTCGGCCCAGGCCTCCTCGACGCCGGAGATGTCCCAGCCGCGGGCGGCGATCCAGCCCAGATGGGTCTCCAGCACCTGGCCGACGTTCATCCGGCCGGGCACGCCCAGCGGGTTGAGGATGATGTCGACCGGCGTGCCGTCCTCCAGGAAGGGCATGTCCTCCACCGGCAGGATCTTGGAGATGACGCCCTTGTTGCCGTGACGGCCGGCCAGCTTGTCACCGTCGGTGATCTTACGCTTCTGCGCCACGTACACGCGGACCAGCTCGTTGACCCCCGGCGGCAGCTCGTCGCCCTCCTCACGGGAGAACACCCGAACGCCGATGACCTTGCCCTGCTCACCGTGCGGCACCTTCAGCGAGGTGTCGCGCACCTCGCGCGCCTTCTCACCGAAGATCGCGCGCAGCAGCCGCTCCTCCGGGGTCAGCTCGGTCTCGCCCTTCGGGGTGACCTTGCCGACCAGGATGTCACCGGGCACGACCTCGGCGCCGATGCGGATGATGCCGCGCTCGTCGAGGTCGGCCAGGACCTCCTCGGACACGTTCGGGATGTCCCGGGTGATCTCCTCGGGGCCCAGCTTGGTGTCGCGGGCGTCGACCTCGTGCTCCTCGATGTGGATCGAGGAGAGCACGTCGTCCTGCACCAGCCGCTGCGAGATGACGATGGCGTCCTCGTAGTTGTGGCCCTCCCACGGCATGAACGCCACCAGCAGGTTCTTGCCCAGCGCCATCTCGCCGTCCTCGGTGCTGGGACCGTCGGCGATGACCTGGCCGGCCTCGACGCGGTCGCCCTCGGCCACGACGGGCTTCTGGTTGAACGAGGTGCCCTGGTTGGAGCGCTTGAACTTGGCCACCCGGTAGGTGATGCGGGTGCCGTCGTCGTTGGCCACGGTGACGTAGTCGGCGGAGACCTCCTCGACCACCCCGGCCTTGCTCGCCAGGAGCATGTCACCCGGGTCGGTCGCGGCGCGGTACTCCATGCCGGTGCCGACCAGCGGCGCCTCGCTCTTGAGCAGCGGCACCGACTGGCGCATCATGTTCGCGCCCATCAGCGCGCGGTTGGCGTCGTCGTGCTCCAGGAACGGGATCATCGCGGTGGCCACCGACACCATCTGGCGCGGCGACACGTCCATGTAGTCCACGTCCCCGGAGCGTACGTACTCGAACTCGCCGCCCTTGGTGCGGACCAGCACCCGGCGCTCGGCGAACCCGCCGTCCGGCGAGAGCGGGGAGTTGGCCTGGGCGATCACGTACCGGTCCTCGACATCGGCGGTCAGGTAGTCGATCTGGCCGGTCACCTTGCCGTCGACGACCTTGCGGTAAGGAGTCTCGATGAAGCCGAACGGGTTGAGCCGGGCGAAGCACGCGAGGTAGCCGATGAGGCCGATGTTCGGGCCCTCAGGGGTCTCGATCGGGCACATCCGGCCGTAGTGGGACGGGTGCACGTCACGCACTTCCATACCGGCCCGCTCACGGGACAGGCCGCCGGGGCCGAGCGCGTTCAGCCGCCGCTTGTGGGTCAGCCCGGCCAGCGGGTTGGTCTGGTCCATGAACTGCGACAGCTGCGAGGTGCCGAAGAACTCCTTGATCGACGCCACCACCGGGCGGATGTTGATCAGGGTCTGCGGCGTGATCGCCTCGACGTCCTGCGTGGTCATCCGCTCGCGGACGACGCGCTCCATGCGGGCCAGGCCCAGGCGGACCTGGTTCTGGATGAGCTCGCCGACGTTGCGGATGCGGCGGTTGCCGAAGTGGTCGATGTCGTCGACCTCCACGACGGCCTCGCCCATCGAGGTCTCGCCGGCGTGCAACCGGACGATGTACTCGATGGTGGCGACGATGTCGTCTTCGGTCAGCGTGCCCTGGGTGATGTCGGCGCCGACGCCGAGCTTCTTGTTGATCTTGTAACGGCCGACCTTCGCCAGGTCGTACCGCTTGGGGTTGAAGTACAGGTTCTCCAGCAGGGTCTGCGCCGACTCCTTGGTCGGCGGCTCACCCGGCCGCAGCTTGCGGTAGATGTCCAGCAGCGCGTCATCCTGACCGGCGGTGTGGTCCTTCTCCAGCGTGGCGCGCATCGACTCGTACTGGCCGAACCGCTCCAGAATCTGCTCGCTGGTCCACCCCAGCGCCTTCAGCAGCACGGTGACGGCCTGCTTGCGCTTACGGTCGATGCGCACACCGACGCTGTCGCGCTTGTCGATCTCGAACTCCAGCCAGGCGCCCCGCGACGGGATCACCCTGCAGCCGAACAGATCCTTGTCGGAGGTCTTGTCGACACTGCGGTCGAAGTACACCCCCGGCGAACGCACCAGCTGCGAGACCACGACCCGCTCGGTGCCGTTGATGATGAACGTGCCCTTCGGCGTCATGAGCGGGAAGTCCCCCATGAACACCGTCTGGCTCTTGATCTCACCCGTGGTGTTATTGATGAACTCCGCCGTCACGAACATCGGGGCGGAGAAGGTCATGTCCTTGTCTTTGCACTCATCGACTGAGTACTTGGGCGGCTCGAACCGGTGATCGCGGAACGACAAGGACATGGTCCCCGAGAAGTCCTCGATGGGACTGATCTCTTCGAAGATCTCTTCGAGGCCCGACTGGGTCGGGACGTCCTTGCGCCCGGCCTGGCGAGCCGCCTCGACCCGGGCCTTCCACTTCTCGTTGCCCAGCAACCAGTCGAACGACTCGGTCTGCAGGGCGAGAAGGTCAGGAACTTCGAGCGGCTCCTGGATACGCGAAAAAGAGACGCGACGGGGACCGGCGGGCACGGCGGAGGCGTTGCGCGAGGCTGCCAACAGATGTCCTTCCGAAGGGCACGGAATGGAATCGGACTGCGCGCATGCCAAACGCCCCGGCGAAACCCGGGGCGGTGAACGGCAGCGCGAGGGAGCAGCATAACGTAAATGGGAAACCAATGTCCACACTTACTTTGAGCGTCAACCTCGGTGCCGCAATCAGAATGACACAGCGGGCCGGACTCGTCAATCCCTTTGCCGCGACACGCCGATATCAGAGGCCCTCGGCCGGGATCCCGATCATGGTCAGGAAGGCCGCGGCGGCGGGGGAGGGACGCAGGCGGCTCCAGATCAGATGCTCGGCGCGGGCCGGGGCGTCACTGAGGCGGACCACGGGCAGGTCGGGGAAAGCCGGCACGAACGCGGCGGGCAGCATGCCGATCCCCAGGCCCTGCCGGATCAGGCGCGCCATGAAGTCGGGGGTCGACACCTCGAAGGCGACCTCGCGCCGCACCCCGGCCGCGGCGAAGGCCTCGTCCGACTGGACCCGCCCGGCGCTGCCCGCCGGGAAGTCGACGAAGGGCTCGTCCGCCAGGTCGCCCAGCCCGACGTCGTCCTCGTCGGCCAGCGGGTGGCCGGGCGGCACCACGGCGACCAGGGCGCCGCGGGCCAGCTCCCGGCCCCGGACGCCCTTGGGCCGCGCGTCCAGGGGAAGCCCCAAGAAGGCGAGGTCCATCGTGCCCTGCCGGACCCTTTCGATCATCTCCTCGCTCGCGCCGGACCGCAGGGTGATCCGTACCGCCCGGTGACGCAGGTGGAAGCGGCGCAGCGCGACCGGGAGGTCGACCGCCGTCACGGTGGGGATGGCGCCGATGGCCAGCCGGCCCCGGATCTCGCCAGCGGCGGCCGCCACCTCGGCCCTGGCCCGCTCGGCGGCGTCGAGGGCCTGGCGGGCCGCGGGGAGGAACGCCTCGCCCGCCGGGGTCAGCCGGACCCGGCGGCTGGTGCGGTCGAAGAGCCTGGCGCCCAGCTCGCGCTCCAGCCGGGCGATCTGGTGGCTCAGCGCCGACTGGACGACCAGGCACTGCTCGGCGGCACGGGTGAAGTTCCTCGTCTCCGCGACCGCGACGACGTAGCGCATCTGCTGAAGCTCCATCCGTCAATCGTGATACACGATCGTTGGCATGACAAACATGCGTTGGACTCATTGATCGCTCCTCGTCGATGCTGGAACGCATGACGACGACGACCCGTACCGGTGGCGGCCTGTCGAACGGGCTCCTGCTGCTCATGTCGGCGGCGACGGGGCTGGCCGTCGCGGGCAACTACTTCGCCCAGCCGCTGCTCGACGTGCTCGGCCGGGAGCTGGGGCTCAGCCCGTCCGCGGCGGCGCTCATGGTGACGGCCGCGCAGGCCGGATACGCCCTGGGACTGATCCTGCTGGTGCCGCTCGGGGACCTGGTGGAGCGGCGGCGGCTCGCCGTGGCGCTCTACGCGGCCACCGCGCTGTTCCTGCTGGTGTCGGCCACGGCGGCCGACGGCGCCGTGCTGCTGATCAGCACCGCCCTGACCGGGCTGACCTCGGTCGGCGCGCAGGTCGTGGTGCCGTTCGCGGCGACGCTGGCGGACCCGGCCGAGCGCGGCCGGGTCGTCGGCACGGTGATGACCGGGCTGATGCTCGGCCTGCTGCTGGCCCGCACCGCGTCAGGAGCGCTGTCGGAGCTGGGCGGCTGGCGGACGGTCTACTGGGTGCACGCGGTCCTGATGGCGCTGATGGCCGTGCTGCTGCGGATGCTCCTGCCCCGGCTCGGCGGCGACGGGGGACGCCTGTCCTACCTGGCCCTGCTGCGCTCCACCGTGGCGATGTTCCGGTACGAGCCGCTGCTGCGGTGGCGGGCCGCCCTCGCCGCCCTGAGCCTGGCCTCGTTCAGCGTGCTGTGGACGGCGCTGACCTTCCTGCTGGCCGGCGCCCCCTACGACTGGTCCGAGTCGGCCATCGGTCTCTTCGGCCTGGTCGGCGCGGCCGGCGCGCTGACCGCCACGGTCGCCGGGCGGCTGGCCGACCGCGGTCACGTCCAGTTGGTGAGCGGGGCGGGGACCGTCCTGCTGCTGGCGTCGTGGGCGGCCATCAGCGCCGGGGCGCACTCCCTGGTCTGGCTGCTCGTCGGCGTGATCGCGCTGGACCTGGCCCACCAGGGGGTGCTCAACAGCAGCCAGAACGTCGTCTACGCGCTCCGGCCCGAGGCCCGCAACCGGATCAACTCCGCCTTCATGACCTCGTTCTTCGTCGGCGGCGCCGTGGGCTCCGCGCTGACGTCGGTGGTCTGGGCGCGCGGCGGCTGGACCGGCGTGTGCGTCCTGGGCGCGATCCTCGCGGCGGGCACCGTCGCGCTCTGGGTCCTGGAACGCGTCCTCACCCGGGCTGCGGGCACGCCGCCCCGGCCCTCCCGCCACGAGCCGGCGCCCGTCGGCTCGTCCGACTGATCCGTACCTGCAGAGGAGCAAGAACATGTCACGAACCATAATGATCACCGGGGCCACCGGAACGGTGTCCACCCTGCTGATGAACGCCCTGCGCGAGGCCGAGGTGAACCTGCGCGTCCTCGTCCGCGACGAGTCCAGAGCCGGCGCGCTGCGCGAGCAGGGGGCCGAGGTCTTCGTCGGCGACCTCGGCGACCCCCGGTCGCTGACTCCCGCCTTCGACGGCGTGCAGGACGTGTGGCTGCTGCCCCCGAACGGCCCCCGCGCGCCGGAGAACAGCATGAACGTCCTGTGGGCCGCCCGCCGGGCCGGGGCGGAACGCGTCGTGCGCCTGTCCGCCGTCGGCTCGGCGTACGACGCGCCGACGCGCAGCGGCAGGCTGCACGCGCTGTCCGACGCCGAGCTCGAACGGTGCGGCATGCGCTGGACGATCCTGCGACCGCACTGGTTCATGCAGAACCTGCTCAACGAGGCGGGCGACGTCGCCGCCACCGGCACGTTCTCGCTGAACGTCAGCCAGGCCCGGGTGGGCATGATCGACGCCCGCGACATCGCCGAGTGCGCCGCCCGGGTGCTCCTCGACGACCCCGACCGCCACCACGGCCGGACGTACACGCTCACCGGCCCGCGCTCGGTCACCTTCGACGAGGTCGCCGGCCACCTGAGCGAGGCTCTCGGCAGGAAGGTCACGTACCTGCCGGTCAGCGACGACGCCAAGCGCAAGACGCTGCTCGGCCACGGGGTCCCTGAGTGGATCGCCGACATGCTGGAGGAGTACGCGCAGGCGTACGTCACCGGCTGGGGCGACTTCACCACGGACGCCGTCGCCGGCCTCCTCGGCCGCCCCCCGCGCGACGTCGCCGACTTCGTCCGGGACCACGCCGCCGCGTTCACCCCGGACGCCTGAGGGCGGCGCCGCCGGGAGGTCAGGCCGGCTGGGTGAGGAGCTGGGTGGTGGCGAGCTCGCGGTAGAGCGCGTCGCCGCGCAGCAGGCCGGCGTGCGTGCCGGTGGCCCTGACCCGCCCGTTCTCCATCACCACGATCAGGTCGGCGCCGGCCACGGTGGACAGCCGGTGCGCGATGACGAGCACGGTGGTCTCCGCGGCCACCTCGGCGATCACCTCCCGCAGCAGCAGCTCGTTGACCGCGTCGAGCTGCGAGGTGGCCTCGTCCAGCAGGAGCAGCCGGGGCCTGCGCAACAGGGCCCTGGCGATGGCCACCCGCTGCCGCTCGCCGCCCGACAGCATGACGCCGCGGTGGCCGACCATGCTGTCGAGCCCCGCGGGCAGCCGGGTGACGAGGTCCTCCAGGCGCGTCAGCCGGAGCGCGCGCCGCAGGTCGGCCTCGCGGGCGTGCGGCGCCGCCAGCAGGAGGTTCTCCCGCAGGGTGCCGTCCAGCACCGGCGCGTCCTGCTCCACGTAGCCGATGGCGGCGCGCAGTTCGGCCAGCGGCCAGTGCCCGATGTCGCGGCCGTCGACGGCGATCCGCCCGGCCTGCCGCTCGTAGAACCGCTCCAGCAGCGCGAACACGGTGGACTTGCCCGCGCCTGACGGGCCGACCAGCGCCGTCATGCCGCCCGCCGGGGCGGTGAAGGAGACGTCGTGGTGCACGGCGGGACGGTCGTCGCCGTAGCGGAAGGCGACCCGCTCGAACGTGACGCCGGCCGGGGCGGCGTCCACGCGGCCGGAGAGGCCGTCCGCGGCCTCTTCCGCCGGCAGGGACTCGATCTGCCGGATCCGCGCGGCCGCCGCCAGGCCGCCCTGCACGTGGGTGGCGCCCTGGATCAGCTGGGCGATCGGCGCGACGAGGTAGAACAGGTAGAGCAGGAAGGCCACCAGCGACGACACGGTCAGGGCGCCGGAGGCGACGCGGGCGCCGCCGACGCCGAGCACGGCGACGAAGGTGAGCTGGGCGGCGCCCCACGAGGCGGTGCCGGCGAGCGACGTCCACCAGGCGACGGCCACGCCGCGGTCGCGGGCGCGGCGGGCGGCGGCGGCCACGGCGGTGATCTCCCGGCCTTCGGCGCCCGAGGACTTGACCGTGCGGAAGGCCTGCAGCACGCGGTCCAGGACGGCGCCCATCTCGCCCACCGACGCCTGCGCCTGCTCGGAGGCGTTCTTGATGCGCGGCATCAGCAGGCCGACCAGCCCGCCGACGAGGACGAGCACGGCCAGGGTGACCAGCAGCAGGAAGCCGTCCAGGACCGCCATCATCACCAGCGCGCCCGCCAGCATGAACGCCGCGCTGATCGACTCGACGAGCCCGCTGGTGAACACCACGCGCAGCAGCGTGGTGTCGGAGGTGACGCGGGCGAGCAGGTCGCCGGGCCTGAGCCGGTCCACCGCGGAGACCCGCAGCCGGAGCATCCGGTCGACCAGCCGGACGCGGGCGGAGTAGACGATGCCCTCGCCCATGCGTTCCAGCACGTACCTGCCCAGCGCGCCGACCAGCGCGCCGCCGACGAGCACGGTCACGGTCAGGGCGAGCAGCGGGCCGGTCAGCGGACGCTGCGAGCCGAACGCGTCGACGACCGTCTTGGCCAGCAGCGGCATCGCGAGCCCGGTCAGTGAGCTGATGAGGGTGAGCGCTCCGCCGAGTGCCAGCAGGCCGCGGTACGGCCGGACGTACCCGAACAACGTCCGCCAGGAGCCGCTCGCCTCGCTCATGCCGGTGCGACGGCGAGGTAGGCGGGGCGGCGCCGGATGCGGTCGGCCACCTCGCCGGAGCCGAAGTGCAGGTCGATGCGCCTGGTCGCCTCGGCCCAGTCCCGCATGGAGCGGATCGACGACAGCGCCTCGACGACGAACGGGTCGCGCCAGCGCGCGATGGCGCGCTCCCACAGCACGAGGGGATCCTCCTCCAGGAGGCTGCCCACCGTCCCCTCGTAGATCGGCATGGCCCGCATCTCCCCGTCGGGTTCCACCTGCGCCATCGGGAACCCGTACCGTTCGATGAAGCCGGGGTTCATCTGCAGCATGAAGTTGTCGGTCGTCATGACCTGCACGGTGGGCGGGGCGAGCGCGCGCAGCCGGGCGACGTACTCCGGGTCCGTCAGCGTGCGCAGCTCGTCCTGCGTGAGCAGTTCGTCCTCGAAGCCGGGCCTGCTGGCCAGCCCCGACGGGATCACGGCGCCGAAGATGAGGAAGCCCAGGCTGGGGAACCGGGGGGCCACGGCGGCGCAGAACTCGTCGAGCTGGTGGAGGTTGCCGCGCATCGCCACGCAGTCGATGCCGAACGTGACCTCGCGGGCCGGGGCGAGCTCCTCCAGGAGCGCCAGCGCCCGCATGGCCCGCTCGTAGGAGCCGGCCCGGCCGCGGATCCGGTCGTGGACCTCGGCGGTGGCGCCGTCGACGCTGACGGTGATGCGGGAGAAGACCTCGGTCGCGGCCTCGGCCATCGGCCGGGTGAGGGTCCAGCCGCCCGTGTAGAGATTGACGGTGATCCCGGCCGACCTGAGGCGCCCGGCCACCTCGAAGATCCCTCTGACGAGCAAGGGCTCGCCGCCGGCGAACTCCACCGACTCCGGGCCGAGCGCGACGATCGCGTCGGCGACGCGCAGCATCTCGTCATGGGCGAGCTGCCGGGAGGGCCGCCTGCCCGACTCGGAGTAGCAGTGCGTGCAACGCAGGGGACAGGCATAGGTGATGTCCCAGGTCACGCTAGTGGGCCCGGTGGGGCTGCTCATTGCTTTCCCTTCGCCGCCGACACAACGGCCGCCAGCATGGGCGGCCGTACTTGTGGCGCGCTTGGAAGTGGCTGCATCCCGCCCGGACCGGCATGAGAGGTGCTGACCTGCGAAAACGTCGCGTCGTTGAGTCGGATCAGGCCCTCGACCGGGGGCTGCAGCGCGTTCCAAGTACGCCGCAAGTCGCCGCTTCCATGCTCGTCGTCGCAGCCGGGCAGAACGGGAGCTCGGCTCACGTTCGCTGGCTGATCGCGGAAGTCCGTTCACACGACGGGGGAGACGGAACCCATGCACACCAAGCGGGAGCGGCTGACGCTGGACCCGGTGCCGCTCGACGACGTCCCCGAGGTCACGCGGTTCCTCGGGGAGCTGGGCCTGGGCGCGCTGCGGCAGGAGGACGTCACCGCCTTCTTCGGCCGCAACGACAGCTGGGCGGGGGTGACGGACGCCGGCGTCGCCGTCTTCGTCAAGAAGACCCTCGGCGAGGCGGAGCCGGTCCGCCTCCGGGTGACACGGACCGGGGCCATGGGAGCCCTGCTCGACGGACACCCGGTGATCAACACGCCGCGCCTCCTGGGCGCCGACGCGGCGACCGGCCTCGTCGCCTTCACGCTGCTGCAGGACGCGCGCAGCGGCGCCGACCTCGCCTCCGAGGACGGCTTCAGCTGGGAGCCGGCCCACTCGGCCGGCGTCCAGATCGGCACGCTGCACACCCTCCCCGCGCCGCGGGAGGTGGCCGAGGACGTCTCGCCGCCCTCCCTGCCGCCGCTCGGCCGGCTGTCGGCCCTGTCGCTGAGCGCGTACGAGGCGTCCAGCGGAGCGGAGCTGGAGGCGTGGGCGCTCCTGCACAGCGACGCCGCGATCACCGAGGCGATCAACGGCCTGTCCCGGTGGGAGCGGGACAGTCCTCGTGTCCTGGCGCACTGCGACCTCCGGCTCGACCAGTTCCTGCACCACGACGACGTGCTGTACCTGACCGACTGGGAGGAGACCCGGCTGGCCGACGCCGCGCGCGACGTGGGCGCCTTCGCCGGCGAATGGCTCTACCGGGGCGTACTCGGCATGGCGGGCAGCGCCGACACGGTCAGCGACCGTGAGGTCGTCGCCAACGGCGCCCGCCGCTTCGAGGCCCTGCGGCCGTACATCGAGTCCTTCTGGACGGGCTACCTGGAGGCCCGACCGGCGGCGCGCGCCGACCGGGAGCTGCCCGCCAGGGCGGCGGCCTTCGCCGGCTGGCACCTGATCGACAGGCTGATCGTCGCCGGGCACCGGCGGGCACGGCTGTCACCGCTGGAACGCGCCGCCGCCGGCGTGGGACGCAAGCTCCTGCTCGACCCCGCCGCGTTCATCGCCATTCTGGGACTGGGAGACGGACGATGAGGCAGCACCTCGACCGCGTGCGCGTCGCCGCGGACCTCGCGTCGGCCACCGTGGACGGCAGGGAGGTGACCGCCTCCGGCCCGAAGGCGCTGCGCAAGGCGCTCGCCGACGCGCTGTACGAGGCCTTCCACACCGGCGGGACGCCCAAGGAGGACCAGCCGCGCAGGCCACCCGGTGACCCCGCGTTCGAGCAGGTGCTGCGGGCCATGGTCCCGCACCCGGGCACCCGCGTCCTGGCCCCGGTGGAGCCCGGCGCTCCGGACGTGGTCCGCCTCGGCGGCGTGCGCGTGCTCATCCCGGAGCAGGACACCGCCGCAGGCGGCGAGGCCGGGCAGACCCGCTGGGTCACCCTGCCGTCGGTCATGCCGGCCCTGTCACCCGGCTTCCTCCTGGTCAACGGGTCGGCGGGGCACGGCCTGGACGAAGGCGCCTGCGTCCGGGTCTACGCCGCGGCGGAGCGGCCCGACGCGGCCCCCGGCCTGTGGGGCGCGATCCTCGCGCGGCTGGAGGAGCTGGGCCTGCGCTACCGGGCCAAGGTCCTGTCCATCCGGGGCCACTACCCCCGCCGCGACAGCATCGTCGTCTACCTGGGGCCGCGCTCGTGGCACGCCGTACCGGAGATCGCCCGCGCCGCCACGGCGGCCGGCGGTCTGCGCCCGGACCTGTCGGCGTACGTCGCCCCGCTCGGCCCCGGACTCGGCTGGGCCTGGGAGCCGCACGACCCCCGGCCCGGCATGCGCGGGCTGAGCTTCGGCGAGCACCGCTCGCACGCCGTCGCCGCCGGGCTGCTCGCCCACGCCGAGCACGGCGGAGACCTGGAGCGGACCGTGGACGAGGAGCTGCGGGCCGCCGGCATCACACCCGGCGCGCCGCACCGCAACCTCGACTCCCCGCCGCTTCTCTTCGAGACCTCCGGGCACCGGTCCGGGCCCGGATCCCACGAGATCAAGGAAAGGGGGTGAACGATCATGTCCACCGAACTCCTCATGGAGGGCGCCGACGCCTACACCTCGCTCGCCGAGGTCGCGACGGTCCCCGGCGGCGACGGCCTGGAGGCCTGGCCGCCGAACAGCTGGCTGACCAGCCCGCTGTGCAGCATCGCGTACACCATCCAGTCCGGCTGCTGAGCCGCGGCGGCACGCCGCGCGGTCCAGCCGAAACCGATGAGATCGACAAGGAGAACGACCATGTCCACTGAGCTCCTGATGGAAGGCGCCGACGCCTACACCTCGCTCGCCGAGGTCGCGACGGTCCCCGGCGGCGACGGCCTGGAGGCCTTCCCGCCGAACAGCTGGCTGACCAGCCCGCTGTGCAGCATCGCGTACACCATCCAGTCCGGCTGCTGATCCCGGCCCTCACGACAGAGGCCGGGAAGGGGGTGAACACATGTCCACGGAGCTCCTCATGGAGGGCGCCGACGCCTACACCTCGCTCGCCGAGGTGGCGGCGGTCCCCGGAGCCGAGACTCAGGCGGCCCTGCCGCCGACGGTGGACTGGATCCTCAGCATCTGCACGCTGACCATCCAGGGCGGCTGCTGACCTGAACGACGTGGCGGCGTCCCGACCGGCGGCGCCGCCACACCCCCTTCGAGGAGACGCGCATGACTCCCGCACTGCTGTTCCCGCTCCAGCCCCCGCACCCCGACGTCGTCGTGCCGTTCGGGGAACTGGTGGCCGGCGGCCTGGCCGGCCGGCTCTGGCTGGGGCAGTCCGTGATGGCCGAGTCCCATCAGACGATCGCGTACCTGGCGGGCCGGGGCGTCAAGGTGGCGTCCGGACTGGCCGTGACGCTCATGCCGCTGCGGCATCCGATGGAGGCGGCCGCGCAGGCCCGCA
The DNA here is from genome assembly GCF_050936535.1 of Nonomuraea sp. CA-218870. Classification (NCBI taxonomy): domain Bacteria; kingdom Bacillati; phylum Actinomycetota; class Actinomycetes; order Streptosporangiales; family Streptosporangiaceae; genus Nonomuraea; species Nonomuraea sp. CA-218870. Next base: position 4,402,164 of record NZ_JBNJMN010000001.1, read on the forward strand.
GCCTGGCCGTGCTCACCGGCAGGCCGGTGGTCGCCGGGTACGGCGCCGCCACCCCCGACCTGGTCAAGGCACTGCGCGGCGCGCCGTACGAGCGGCCCGCGAGCGCCGCCGCCGGATACGCCGGGGCGACACGCGCCATCCTCGACGGCCGGATCTCCGGTCACACCTGCGAGGCGTGCGTCGCCACCGGCGGCGGGCTGCCGCCGATGAAGCACGCGCCCGTCGAAGTGGGCCTGGGCGTGCTGCGCCCCGGCATGGCGCGCAAGGCCGGCGAGGTCGCCGACGTGGCCATCACCTGGATGACGCCGCCCGGCTACCTCCGCGACACGCTCGTGCCCGCCCTCGCCGAAGGCGCCGCGGGCCGCGGCCGGACGCCACGGGTGGCCGCCGTGGTGCACGTCGCCGTGGCGAACTCCGGCCGCGACCCGTACCAGCTCGCGATGGCCGGAGCCGGCATGCACCTGGCCGCCCCGCACTACACCGACATGCTCAGGCGGGCCGGGGTGCCCGCCTCTCCCGACGACCCGCGCGCCGGCGCCGCCGCCCTCGTGGACGCCGGCGTCTACGTGTACGGCACGCCCGAGGAGGTCGCCGAGCGGCTGCGCGCCTACACCGAGGCGGGCGTCGACGAGATCGTGCTGAACCCGGCCGGCGTCATGCGGACCGAGGGGTTCAAGGCCGCGCTGGCCGACGCCGAGCAGATCCTCCACGCGATGGCCGACGCCGATGCGTGAGCTGAGCGGCGTCCCCGCCTTCTCCGCCGAACGCCTGCTGGTGCTCGCCACCGGCTCGCTCGGCGCCGCCTTCCTGCCGTACTGGCTCAACTGGCTCAGGCACGGCTACCCGCGGCTCGACGTACGGGTGGTGCTGACCAGGAGTGCCGAACGGTTCGTGACCCGGCAGTCGGTCGCCGCCATCATCGGCAGGAGCGTGCCGCTCGACGTGTGGCCGGACGCCCCGGAGCCGGGCTCGCCGCACGTGGAGTACGCGAACTGGCCGGACACCGTCCTGGTCTACCCGGCGACGTACCACTTCGTGAGCCGGTTCGCCGGCGGCCTGGCCGACACCCCGATGCTGCTGGCCCTGCAGTGCACGGCCGCGTTCATCGGGATCGCGCCCGCGCTGCCGCCCGGCGCCGACCGCTCGCACGCCTACCGGGGCAACCTCGACGCGCTGGCGTCCCGCCCCAACGTGGCGGTCGCCGACCCCGTACCGACCATGAGCACCCATACCAGGGAACGGGACGCGCTCGCGGCCGCGCCCCTGTCCGCGCTGATCGAACGGGTGGAGATGCTGCGGGTGGAGAAGCCGCGGGCGGAGGCGGGGGCATGAGCGGCGCCGCGCACTCCTTCGGCACCGGCTACCTGCACACCACGATCGGCGCCGACGGCGCGGGCGGCTACCTGTGGACGCGCCGCCCCGGCCCGGACCGCCGCGACGCGCTGCGCGTGCCGGACCCCGGGCTGGTCGAGCGGCTGCGGGCGGCGTCGCGGGAACCGGTCACGCTCGCCCTCCCCGACCAGGCGGCGCCTGACGCCGTGACGTTCCGGACCGCCCAGGCCGTCTCTCTCGCGGGCCTCCTGCTCAGGCGCGGACCGGACCGGGGGGCGGCCGTCGCCGACACCATGGCGGGGACCGGGCCGGCACTCGCCCGGCTGCACGCCGTACCCCTGCCGGCCACCGGACTGCCGGCCTCGCCGGGCCCGCGCCGGCTGCTGACCTGGCTGCGCGACGGCGACGGGCCCGGCGCGGCGGCCGCGCTGCACCGCCGCGCGGCCGGCCTGCTCGGGCCGGACCGGATCGAGCAGGCCGCCGCCTGGTGCGTGCCGGACGAGCCCCGCGCGCTGCTGCACGGCGCCCCCAGCCTCGGCTCGCTCCTGCCGGTGACCGCCGCGGGGCCGGGCGCTCTGCTGACCGGCGACGACCTGAGCGCCGGCACGCCCGAAGGCGACGTGGGCTGGCTCGCCGGGGAGCTGGTGGAGTTCCGGGCGCTGGCGGACCGGCTCGGCCACGGCGGCCCGTTCGACCACGACGCCCTCATCCGCGCCCTGCTCGACGGCTACGACGCCCCGCTGGACCTCGCCGCCGTGGGCAGGGCCGCCGCCGTGCGCTTCCTGTGTCACGTGCACGACTTCGCCGCGTACGTGAAATGGCACGACCTGCTCGGCGACTACCTGAAACTCGTCGCCGACACGATCGACGCGGCCGCGGACGGACGGCTGATCACCCGATGAAGCGCGTGACACTGGCCAACGGGCTGCGGGTCGTCGTCGAGGAGGAGCACTCGGCGCCCGTGGCCGCCGTCGCCGTCCACTACGGTGTCGGCTTCCGCGGCGAAGGCCGCCCGGGGCTGGCCCACCTGTTCGAGCATCTGATGTTCGACGGGCACTTCCGGCACGTCGAGGGCGTCGGCGGCTTCTGCAACGCCTCCACCCGGCAGGACTACACCGACTTCTACACCGTCGTCCCCGCCGGGGCCGTCGCCCGCGTGCTGGAACTGGAAGCCGTCCGGATGCGCGGCCCGCGGATCACCGCCCGGGCGATCCGCGCGCAGACCTCGGTCGTACGGGAGGAGATCCTCGGCAAGACGCGCAAACCGTACGGCGGCTTCCCCTGGCCCCGGCTGTCGCCGGTGCTGTTCCGCGACCCGGCCAACGCCCACGACGGCTACGGCGATCACGCCTCGCTCCGGCACGTCACCCCCGCCGAATGCGAGGAGTTCTTCGAACGGCACTACAGCCCGGCCAACGCGGTGCTGACGGTGGTGGGCGACGTCCGGGCGGACGAGGTGCTGGACCTCGTCGCCCACGTTTTCGAGGACATCCCGGCCCGGCACGCGCCCCCGCCCGTCAGCTACCACGAGCCGCTGCCATCGACGGCACGTGAGGCCGAGTACGTCGACCCGCTCGCCCCGATGCCCGCCCTCGCCGTCGGCCATCGCGTGCCCGACCCGGCGACCGGCGCCCATGTCGCCCTGTCCGCGCTGGCGGGGCTCCTCGCCGGCGGCGGCAGGCCGCGGCTGCGCGAACGACTGCGGCGCGAAAGCGGGCACACCGTTACCTTCTCGGCCCGTGTAGGACTGTTCGACTTCCTCGACGCCCGCGACCCCGACCTGTGGGTGCTCACCGCCGTCCACCCCGGAGACGTGCCCGCCGGGCGGGTGCTCGACGCCGTGGACGCCGAGCTGGGCGCGCTCGCCGCCGACGGTCCGGGCGAGGAGGAGCTGCGGCGCTGCCGGACCGCGTGGCTGACCGCCCACCACCGGTCCATGGACCGGGTCGCCAACCGGGCGCGCCTGCTCGGCCGCTTCGAGCTGCTGTTCGGCGACCCGTGGCGGGTGGCAGGCCTGCCGGACGCCTACGCCGCGGTGAGCGCCGCGGACGTGGCGCAGGCGGCGAGCCTCCTGCGCCCGGACTCCCGCGCACTGCTCAAGGTCGTCCCCGGGAAAGGCTGACATGATCCGTACGCTGCCCAACGGCCTGCGCGTCCTCCCGCTGCGGCACGGCGCCACGCCCCTGGCCGAGGCGCGCCTCCACCTGCCGCGACCGTGCCGGGACCGGGCCGGGCTGGCGGCGTCCACGCTGCTGGCGGCCTGCCTGTCGCAGCGGGACGACAACGTGGAGATGAGCGCGGCCGCCGACGTCCACCAGATCACCGTCACCGCGTACGGCCCCGACCTCGCGGCGGTCACCTCCGCGCTGGCGCAGGCGGCACGCGGGACGGCGCCCGCCGAACCGGGGTCGGCCCGTGCCCACCTGGCCGCCCAGCTCACGATGGTGCGGGCGCATCCGGACGTCATGGTGCGGGAACGGCTGGCCCGGCACCTGTTCGGCGACCATCCGGCGACCCTGCAGGTGCGCCCCGAAGACCTGGGCCCGCTGCCGTCGCGCCCCTTCGACCCGCGCGGCGCCACGCTCGTGATCGCCGGCCGCGACGACCCCGGCACGCTGGCCGGCGCCGCCGCCGCGGCCTTCGCCGCCTGGGACCCGCCCGCCTCCTCCCGGACCCCGCCCGCGCCCCTGCCGCCCCTGCCGCCACTGCCGCCCCTGCCGCCACTGCCGGCCGTGGACGGCGGCCGGATCGCGGCGCTGCCGCTGCCCGGCGCCCCGCAGTCGCGCATCCGCCTGCGCGCTCCCGCCGTTCCCCCCGAACACCCCCGCTACCCGGCGCTGTTCCTGGCGCTCAACGTCCTCGGCGGCTACCTGTCCTCACGCCTGTCGGCCAGCCTGCGCGAGGACAAAGGCTACGTGTACGGCGTCACGACCTTTTTCGACACCCAGCACGGCGGCGCCCTCCTGGCCGTCGAGGCCGACACGGCGGCGGCCACCACAGGCGCCGCCCTCGCCGCCCTGGCCGCCGAACTGCGCCGCATGCGGACACACCCGCCCACGGCGGAGGAGATCGGCGCGGCCAGGGCCTACGCGCTCGGCTCGATGGCCACCCGCCTGGCGCCGCGCGCGGCCATCGCCTCGGCGCTGGCCGACATGGCGGCCAAGGGCCGGGACCCGCTCCTCGTGCTGGACTTCCCCCGCCGCCTGGAAGCCGTCCCGGCGTCGCAGGTGGTGGCCGCGGCGCAGGAGTTCTTCGCGCCCGAGCGCTTCTCCGGCCTCCTCGCCGCCGACCCGTCCGCCCTGCCCCGCGACCTCGCCCTGTGACGCGTATCAGCGCCTCAGGTCGCGCCCCGCGACGACGAGCCACAGGTACGTCAACCCGATGGGCAGAACCCGGCCTCGATCACGGTCTTGGCCAGGTCGAGCGAGTTGTGCCGGCCATATCGGTCGATGTTCAGGTTGGTGGCGATCACGCGATGGGCATCCCGGGTGCCCATCGCGAAGGAGAACCCACCGGTGATGGCGCCGCCGATGCCCCAGACCCTCACCGGCGCGACCGGTATGTCATCGACCCCGACGTCTGGTACCGGGCCTGGCTGGTCAGCGCCCGGCACAACGCCGTCATGGCCGATCTAGCCCGTGACGGAGCCGAAATCCTCGACTCCACCACTCCCGCCGGCGTCCGGCTGCGGGACATGAGCCAGTTCTTCGAGCACGTCAGCCGAAGCCTGTTCCACGCTGCCGAGCAATGGCGGCAGGATTACCTGGCGAGGCGAACGACCACTGCCGCGCTCCCGCGGGGTGGAGGAGCGTAGGTCCGGTGAGGCTCAGGGCGACGTCCCGTACCGGGCGGCGATCGCGAGGGCGCGGTCACGCAGGTAGTCGCGCAGCCACTGCGGGGCCAGGGCCTCCGCGGCCGTGCCGAGCTGCCACAGCGCCCATCGGGCGTGTCTCGGATCCTGGAAGGTGACCTCCAGCCGCAGCCGGCCGTCCGGGTCGGCCTCTTCGGCGAGGACGGCCAGCGCGGTGCCCACCAGGTCCTCCCGCCGCGCCGGGTCCAGCCGTACCAGCACGGTGACCTGGTCGCCGCCGGTCCGGAACCGGGTGCTGCGTTCCTGCCAGACCCGGTCCAGGTCGACCTGGTCCGGTCGCCGCGCGGGTTCTGCGAGTCGCTCGGCGGCCCGGATCCGCGACAGCCGGTAGGTGCGGTCCTCGCCGGACCTCATGGCCAGCAGGTAGCCCGTCTCCCGTACGGTGACCAGCCCGATCGGGTCCACCGTGCGCCACTCCGGGGTCTGGTCCACGGCCGCGTAGTGGATGCGGAGCCGGTGTCCGGCGAACACCGCGCGCAGGACCTCGGCCACGACGGCGTCCGGCACCTCCTCGGCGGCCGACCGGCGTGCGAGGAGGTCCGTCTCCGGGTCGATGAGCAGCCGCCCGGCCGCGCCGGCGGCGGTCTCCCGGTGGCTTTCCGGCAGCGCGTCGACCACCTTGAGCATCGCCGACGCGAGCGCCGAGCCGAGACCGAACGCCTGCGCGCCGCGCCGCGATCCGGCGACCAGCAGGGCGAGGGCCTCGTCGTGGTTCAGCCCGGTGAGCTCGGTCCGGAAACCGGGCAGCAACGCGAAGCCCCCGTGCCGGCCGCGCTCGGCGTAGACCGGGACGCCGGCCGCGGACAGCGCCTCGATGTCGCGCAGCACGGTACGGGTGGACACCTCGAGCTCGCGGGCCAGCGCGGTCGCGGACAGCCGGCCGTGCCGGCGGAGCAGCAGCACCAGCGAGACCAGCCGGTCAGCGCGCATGCGAGAACTCTAACGACATACACGACAAAGGATGTCGTGATTCGCCGGGATGCTGATCAAGGCGGCTTCACCCGAGCCGGGTGAGGTCACGACGAAACGAACGGAGCTGATGTGGCGATGAAGCGAACGGCGGTCAACCCGTGGACCTGGTCGGTGGAGCTGGGATACCACCAGGGGGAGATCGTCTCCGGGCACACCCGGACCCTCTTCTGCGCCGGGCAGACCGCGATGAGCGGCGACGGCAAGCCTCTGCACGCCGATGACATGGCGGCGCAGCTGGCGCTGAGCCTCGACAACCTGGAGGCGGTGCTCGGCGAGGCCGGCATGTCCCTCGCCGATCTGGTCCGGCTCAACGTCTACACCACCGACGTGGATCGCCTTTTCGAGCACTACGGCGTGCTGGCGTCGCGGCTGGGCGCCGCCGGGGTGGCGCCGCCCACCACGATGCTCGGGGTGACGCGGCTGGCGATCCCCGGCCTGATGGTCGAGCTTGAGGGGACCGCCGTCGCGTGATCCGACCTCGCCGGCGGTGCGGTCCACCACGCGGCCGCGCCGCCGGCGGGCGGCGGCATCGCATTTCCTCCGTGTCAAGGCTTTGGGGAACTCGTTGACGCCCTTCGGGAGACAGCACGGTGAGATACCGACTCACGAAGGAGAGGCGTTGAGTGCTGAGACGGTCGAGATCGACGACGGAGAACTGATCCGTCGTTCGGCGCACGACCCAGAGCAGTTCGCGGCGCTGTTCGACCGCTACGCCCAGCAGATCCATCTGTACGCGGCTCGGCGGCTCGGCACGCAGGCCGCCGACGACATCGTGGCCGAGACGTTCCTGGCGGCCTTCCGCAGGCGTGGGACGTATGACACGTCGTTCGCGCTGGCCAGGCCTTGGTTGTACGGGATCGCCACCACGTTGATCGCCAGACATCGGCGGCAGGAGGAACGGCTGCTGCGGGCGCTGAGCCGCACCGGAGTGGACCCTCTGCCGGAGGCACTGGACGACACCGTGGCGCGCCGGGTGGCGGCGCGGGGCAGGGAGCGTGAGCTGGCGGGGGCGCTGGCGTCGCTGCCCCGTGGGCATCGGGACGTGCTGCTGCTGGTGGCGTGGGAGGACATGTCGTACGAGGAAGTGGCGCGGGCGCTGGACATCTCTGTGGGGACCGTGCGGTCACGGCTGCACCGGGCGCGGAAGAAGGCCAGGAACGTGCTAGGGGATGAGGAACTGTAGTGAACGAGCTGAAGGAGTTTCGCCGGAACACCCCGGCGATGACGGACAACGCCGCGACTGCTGCCAAGGCGCGGCTGATGACAGTGATCCACGAACCGGAGGCCGTGCGCAAGCCGGCCGCTTCCGGGGCGAGAAGGTTCGGCCGGCGGATCGCGGTGGCGGCGGCTCTGGCCCTGGTCGTCGGCGGGACCGTCGTGACGCTCAGGGACCAGCCCGACATGGCGCCGGTGGCCGGCGTGGCCGACCTCGGCGAGCGTGCCGCCGGCGCGGCCGAGAACGACCCGACGCCCGCGCCGGGCCCCGCTCAGTGGCTCTACACCAGGGAACTGCGGCTGGCCGGCATCGAAGCCGACGTCGACCGGGACCGGCGCGCCACCTGGGAACGGTGGACCAGCGTGGACGGCAAGCAGTCGGCCTGGTACCAGGGCGGCAAGCTGATGTTCCAGGGCAGCGCGGTCATCAACCCGGCTGACCTTGCCGAAGCTCCTGTCAGCCCGGCCCGGGTGATCGCCAGGATCAAGGCGGCCATCCTCGACGAGGACCGCCGGGGGCCGCAGGAGCTGAAGGGCCACGTCCCGCCGGTGATGCTCTTCATGGAGATCAACCAGCTCATCTCCGAGCAGTGGCTCGCCCCTGAGGTACGGGCCGCGCTCTTCCGTGCGCTGCCCACGATCAAAGGCATGACCATGACCGAGGACGTGCCCGTGGCCGACGGACGGCGAGGCGTGGCCTTCAGCCTCGACGACGACGGGGCACGGCGATCACTCGTCCTGGACCCGCGGACCTTCCGGTATCTGGGCACCAACTCGACGCGGCTGCGGGACCGGACGTACGAGCGCGCCGACGGCAGTAAGGAGACCTTCAAGACAGGCACGGTGAGCCTGACCGCGCAGCTGGAAGCCGTGATCGTGAACCAGCCCGGCCAACGCTCCTGATCGCAGCCTTCCGGCAGCCCGATCGCCGAGCCTGAACACCTCTGCGGTCTTCCTGCGGCGGGCGATCAGGGTGAACAGGCCTCGCCGCCGGGGGCGCAGTGCTCGACCTCGGGATAGCGTGACGACGGCCCGTCCAGCACGGGCTGCCGTCGCCCTTTCAGGTGCTGGTCGAGGAAGGCCGCCACGTACGTGCGGGTGAGTTCCGAGGCGCGCGCCGCCGGCAGGGCGCTGCCGGGCGGTCCGATGCCGAGGGCGTCCGCCAGCAGCGGGAGGTCGGTGAAGGACTGGTGGTCGGCGCCGGTCATGACGATCCAGCGCTTCCACCCGGTCAGCAGCTTCCAGTCGCGCTCCCACGTCGTGTCCCGCCCGCCGGGGACGTGCTCCGGCGAGCCGACGAACAGGAACGGCCGCGAGAGGCCGCTCTTGGGGATCCGGGCGTAGGTGGTGCCGTCCAGGTCGATGCCGGCGCGTACCCGGGGATCCCGCACCATGGCCGCCACCGTGCTCGCCCCGCCGATCGACTGGCCCGCCATCGCGATCCTGGAGCGGTCGATCAGGTGTGCGCCGTCCCACTGCGACGGCAACCGGTCGAGCACGAAGGAGACGTCGGCCGCCCGCCCCTGGACCACCCCCGCGCCGAAGCCGGGGTCGGTGTCGCTGTCGCACGCCAGGCACTCCGCGACCCGGCCGCCGGTCAGGGTCGTGACGTGGCTCTCGTGGGTGTGGTCGATCCCGGCGACCACGTACCCTCGGCTGGCCAGCTCCTCGGCCAGCGACGTGAGCGTGCTCAGCGGCTTGGTGAAGCCGGGGGACAGCACCACCAGCGGCAGCTTCCGCCCCGCGGGCTCGGCGTCCCTGACGGCGTGGGTGCGGGTCTCGCTGAGGGTGTCGTACGGCACGCCGGCGATTCTCGATCCCTTGAGGAAGAGCTCCGACTCCTGTGCTGTCATGTACGGCGCCCGCTCACCCTCCCGCTGTTCGGTCGGGTACCACACGGTGACCTTCAGCTCCCTGGCGTCGGCGTCGAGGTCCCAGGGGTCGGGGCGGGAGGTGTCCTTCAGGTGCAGGACGGTGGTGCCGACGTGATGGGCGCCGGTGGGCGCGGGCAGGACAGCGGGGCCGGTCGGCGTGGGCGACACGCCGGCGGAGCGGGGCGGCGTGGGAGCGGAGCAGGCGGCCGAGGCGAGGATGGCCAGGCTCGCGGCGACCGCCAGGAGGTGTCTCATTCGGGGGTCCCTTCACTTCCGCAGCAAGGTCAGGGCCTTGGCCAGGGCGGGGTCGCGCCCGTCGGCCGCGTCCTCGGGGGTCAGGGGCACGTGGTGGTCGGGCGGCACGCCGATGCGGTCGATCACCTCGCGGTCGGGGCCCAGGTGGTGTCTGGCGGGGAAGGACAGCAGAGTGTTGTCGGCGAGCAGGTACGGCTGCGCCGGGCCGGAGATGACCCCTGCGGTCCTCGTGCCGACCAGCCGGCCGGCTCCCAGGTCCTTGATCGCGGAGGTGAAGTGCTCGCAGGCCGAGGCGCAGCCGCGGTCGGTGAGCACCACCAGCGGCAGGCCGATGAGCTCGACGGTGTCGTCGGTCCGCAGGGTCTCGCAGACGCCGCGCACGGTGCACAGGTGGGCGGTGACCTTGCCGTGAGCGAAGGCGCTCACCAGCCGGGTCGCCTCGACGGGGCTGCCGCCGCCGTTGCCGCGCAGGTCGAGCACCACGCCGGACAGGGGACGGCCGGCCCGCAGCCGGGAGACCGCCTTGAAGACCCTGTTCGCGGCGTCGGAGCTGAATCCGCGCATGCGCACGTAGGCGACGTCGCCGTCCAGCAGCTTCGAGCGCACCGCCTGCAGGGTGGCCAGGTCCCGTTGGTAGAGGCCGGGTTCGAGCGTGACGCTCCAGCGGCGGCCGGTGCTCTGCCGCAGCAGCCGCAGCCGGACCGGGCGGGCCTGCGGGTATCGCGGGTAGAGCGCGGAGATCACCGCGGTGGCCTTCCCGTCGAGGAAGGGAACCGACCCGTTGATCGACTCGATGACGTCGCCGGGGCGCAGCCCGGCGGCCCGCGCCGCGCCGCCCTCCACGGCGGTGACGAACAGCGGGGGCAGGGCGGTGCCGGGCTCGCCGTTCACCTGCGCATCATGGACGCTCGCCGCCAGACCCAGGCCGTAGCCGTCACCGTCGTAGTGGTCGGGGTGCCGCTCGACGTCGTGCGCCCAGCGGGCGTGGTTGTCGCCGAGGGACGCGACCATGGCCTCCAGGGTCACCACGGCCGGCCTGTCGCCCAGGTCCGGGACCTGGGCGGCGATCCGCCGGTAGACGGTCTCGAAGGCGGCCCAGTCGGCCTTCCGGTCGCCGGTCAGCGCGGGCATGGTCGCGCCGGGCAGGTCGCGGCCCTCGCGGTCCAGCTCGCGCGTCAGGGCGGCGAACCCGGCGATCAGCAGCGAGCGGGCGTCCATGGTGGCGCCGCCGTAGTAGGTGCCGAGGATGCAGAAGTACGCCTGCTCGACGACGTCGATCGTGGTGGCCTTCTCCGGTCCCGGGATGTTCTGCGGTCGCGCGCAGACCGTGCCGCCCGGCGTGCCCGCGTGGCCGCGCGGCGGCTCCGGTACGGTGCAGGCCGTCGCCAGGAGGAGGGCGACCCCGGCGGCCGCGGCCCTGACGGCGGTCATGACACGCGCCTTCTGATCCACCAGAAGCAGAACCAGGTGAGGCAGGCGGTGAGCGCGGCGTAGATGCCGGTCTCGATCCACTGGAAGGGCCAGAAGCGGTCGAGAGGCTGGTAGGCGGCCTGCTGCCGGTAGCCGAGCCGGTTGACCTCGGCCAGGCACATCTCCATGCCGCCCGACGGCGCGCAGGGCCCCGACGTGGTGGACATCGTGATCCCGCCGGGCTGGCCGTCGCCGCCGATCGCGCGGCCCGACGGGTCGACGAGCTCGCTGGACAGGACCCAGGCGCCGGGGTGACCGGGTACGGCCTGCTCCAACACGATGTGCACGGTCTGGCCCTCGTCCCGGTCCACGCCGATGCCGTCGACGTTCGCCTCGCCCAGCTCGAACGTCGAGGTGACCGAGGGCATCAGGTGCGGCCGGACGAGCAGCGGCATGGCGAGCTGGACCACGGCGAACAGCGCCAGGGTGAGGGCCATGGCGGGCAGCATGCGGCGCACCAGCATGCCCACGGTCACGCCGAGGACGAAGGCGAAGGCCGCGTACCCCATGGGGGCGATGCCGCGCGCCCCGAACACCAGCGGAGCCATCAGGGCGAATTCCGGCACGGCCGACTTGTCCAGGGGGCCGGACCACCAGGTCACCGCGAGGCCGCACAGGCAGGCGGCGGCGACGGCGGCCAGGCCGACGAGCGCGAGCTTGACGGCCAGCCAGCGGCGGCGGGTGATGCTCTGGTTCCACACCAGCAGGTGCGTGCCCGCCTCCAGTTCGCGGGTGATCAACGGCGCTCCCCAGAAGAGCCCGACGAGGGCCGGCAGGAGCAGCACGACGAGGGTCAGGCCGATGAACGGGAGCTGGTGGTCGTCGAAGAAGCGGTCGTAGAAACGGCCGCAGGTGTTGTCCTGGACGCAGTCGGCGACACCGGCGGAGTAGCTGGACGCCAGTCCGGGCCCGGTCAGGCCCAGGGCGACGGCGAGGACGGCGAGGGCGGCGGCTGTCATCACGGCCGAGCCGCGGAACTGGCGCCAGGTGAGCCAGATCATCACCGCACCTCCAGGGCGACGCGCCGGTCCTCGGCGATGTGCTTGTCCATGTAGGCCAGGACGAGGTCCTCCAGGCTGAGCCGGCTGACCGTCCAGGCGGGGTCGTGGATCGGGGCGTCGGTACGGATCACGTACGTGCTCTGCCGGTCGGTGTGGCGCGCGGAGATCACCTGCTGGCCGGCGGGGAGCCGGTCGGGATCGCGGCGCGGGCCGCTCAGCCGGTGATGGCAGGCGAGCAGCCGTTCGACCTCACCCGCGACCTGCACGCGCGAGTCGACGAGCACGATCAGGAAGTCGCAGATCCGTTCCAGGTCGGAGACCAGGTGGGAAGAGAGCACCACGCTGAACGCGTGCTCGACGGTGGCCTCCATCAGCCCTTGCAGGAACTCGCGGCGGGCCAGCGGGTCGAGCGAGGCCACCGGCTCGTCCAGGATCAGCAGCTCGGGCCGCTTGGCCAGGCCCAGGGTGAGGGCGAGCTGGGCGCGCTGGCCGCCGGACAGCCTGCCCGCGCGCTGATCGGAGGCGAGGCCGAGCCGCGCGATCCGATCCCGCGCGAGGACGTCGTCCCAGCGCGGGTTGAGCCGGGCGCCTAAGCGCAGGTGCTCGGCGACGGTCAGCCCGGCGTAGACAGGGGTGTCCTGGGCGACGAACCCGACCCTGGCCAGCTGCGCCGGGCCGGCGGCTGGGCGGCCGCCCAGCACGGTGATGCCGCCCGCCGTCGGTTCGAGCTGGCCGCCGGCCAGCTTCAGCAGCGTGGTCTTGCCCGCCCCGTTCGGCCCCACCAGGCCGACCACGTGCCCGGCCGGGATGTCGACGGTGCACTCGCGCAGCGCCCAGCGTCTGCCGTACTTCTTGCCCAGTGCCTGGGCCTGCAAGACAGAGGTCACGCTATGTCCTCCTGTGAGGCGGTCCGAAAGGTGGTCATGAACAGGGCCTCGATGCTCTCGTCGTCGAGCCCGGCCTTGCGGGCCCTGGCCAGCCAGCGCCGCAGGTCCTGGCGGAGCGGGCCGTGCGCGGTCAGCGAGGCGCCGGCCAGCGTCCTGGTCACGAACGTGCCGACTCCCGGACGGGCGGCCACGAGGCCCTCGTGCTCCAGCTCCCGGTAGGCCTTCAGCACCGTGTTGGGGTTGATCGCCAGCCCCGCCACCACGTCCTTGACCGTCGGCAGCTGGTCACCCTCGTGCAGCAGACCCAGCCGCAGCGCGTGCCGGACCTGCTGGACCAGCTGCAGGTACGGCGAGACGCCGGACCGGCTGTCGAGGTAGAACTCGATCAACAGAATCTCCATTCATCTAATCTCCTAGTACTTTAGGAGTGTAGATGTTAAGCGGCCATAAGGCCGTCGTCCAGGAGAGGCTGTTCGGTCGCGGGGGTCGAGCAGCATCGGAACGAAGAATCCGCGGTAGTGGGGTGGGCCGTGCCGGGTTAACGTTGGAGAAGCTGTTCTTCCTGGACGACGCCGACCGCAAGCTGATCGCCAAGCGGCGGGGCCTACATCGAGCGGCAGCAGACAGGTTCCTTCCCCGCAGGGCGGCCCGGGAGGTGTCCGGCGGGTTCGATACCTGTCCGCGGGGCCCGGTCAGCGCAGCGGGTCGCCGTAGCTATAGGTGCCCGAGCTGCAGGCCGTGAGCAAGTCGGCGCGCTTCAACGCGGCTGGCTGGTGGGGTGTGCCGGCTGGGTGGCTGCCAGGCTGATAAGAAGCTTGAGCCGCTCTTCGGAGGTGCTGCCCGGTTCCGTGGTGTAGATGGTGAGGTCGTACACTGTCCGGCTGGAGATGGGCAGGTCAAGGGACTGGTAGGTCAGCTCCAGGTCGCCGACCTGCGGGTGCCACAGCCGCTTGCCACCAGCGTGGCGGATGCGCACATCGTGGGCGGCCCACTGGCGGCGAAACGCGGTGCTGAGCGTGGACAGCTCGCCGACGAGGTCGCGTAGCGCCCGGTCGTGGGGCTCGCGTCCGGCCTCGGCGCGCAGCAGCGCGGCGCTGATGGCGGTGGCCGCGTCCCAGTCGGCGAAGAACCGCTGGGAGCCCGGGTCGAGGAAGACGTAGCGGGCGAGGTTCGCGCGGCCGTGCCGTGTGGTGGCAGGGCTGTCGAAGACCGGCGCGAGCAGGGCCCGAGCCAGCGCATTGTGGGCGACGATGTCCTGGCGGCCGTTGCGTACGAACGCCGCCGACATCGACATGGAGTCCAGCAGCCACTGGACGCGCGGGGGGACCTGGACGTCCTTGCGGCGCGAAGGTGCGCGGCGGGCGGGCCGGGCGGCCTGGGCCAGATCGAACAAGTAGGTGCGTTCGTCCTGGTCCAGGCGAAGGGCCTGGGCGACCGCGTCGAGTACCTCTTCCGATACGCCGCTGATGTGGCCCTTCTCCAGCCGGGTGTACCACTCGGTGCTCACACCGGCCAGCACCGCGACCTCCTCGCGGCGCAGCCCGGGGACCCGGCGCCGACCGCCGGTGGACAGCCCGACCTGCTCCGGAGTGAGCTTCGCGCGCCGGATGGCGAGGAAATCCCGGATCTGGTCGCGGTTGTCGGGCCGGTCGTCCATGCTCCCACGGTAACCGCAGGGTTCGCGCAGGCGCCGACGGTAAGGGGGTTGAGCTTATCCCCCTATAAATGCGCTCTGTCTCGCGCCCGGCCAGGCGGGTTTCCTGGGATCAGCGAATCGAACGCGACCTGCGACACGGAGACGGAACCTGTCCGACCAGCTTCTGTAGTGGTGATCGGGCCGCCCATCTCCGTCGACGCCCTCCTGTGATGCACCACCAGGACCTCCAGCACCCGGGAGTATGACCATGACCGGCAGGATCGTACTGATCACCGGCGCGACCAGCGGCATCGGCGCCCACACCGCACGATTGCTCCTCGACCGCGGCCACCGCGTGGCCGTCACCGGCCGCGACGAGACCAAACTCAAGTCCTTCCTCGACGAGACCGGCCACCCCGACCGGCTGCTCGGCATCATCGCCGCCGCCGCCGACTGGCCGGCCACCCAAGCCGCCGTGACCCGCACCGTGGCACACTTCGGCGCCCTGCACCCGCGGTGGCCAACGTCGGCTTCGTCCCCGCCGACCACCCACGCACCATCGCCGACGGCGACCCGGAACTGTGGGCGCCCATGGTCCTCACCAACGTCCTCGGCCCCGCCCCGCTGACCAACGCCGCCCTGACTCACCTCGAGACCACGGGCGGGCGGCTGGTGCTCATCGGCAGCGTCGCCGGCCTGAAGAACAGCCCCGCCAACGTCTACTCCGCCACCAACTGGGCCGTCACCGGCATGGCCGAGAACCTGCGGATGTACGCCACCAGCCGCGGCGTCGGCGTCACGCTCGTCAACCCCGGCATGACCGACACCGCCTTCTGGCAAGGCGGCGTCCCGCCCTTGGTCAAGTCTGCGGATAGTCCGGCTCCATTTCCACCGCATGAATCTCACCTGCAAAGGAGAAGTCCATGAAACGCATCGCCAAGCGCGCGGCCCTGGCCACTCTGGCGTCCGTCGCGGTGACGGCCTCACTTGCCGTCGTCCTCCCGACGGCGGCGTACGCGATCGATGAGGTCCCGTGCGGCGACCGGACCGACCTCGTGCGCGCCACAATCCACGCAACCAGCAGCTCGTCAGTCGACTACTGTTACGCCAACGCCGGAGAGGACATGTACGCCCTGAACATCTGGTGGGTCACCCGGATCTCGACCGGTAACAACCGCGTTCAGTGGTACGGGGACGGAAGGTGGCAGCCGGCTCAGCCGATCCCGAAGTGGACCGTGTTCACCTGGCCGAACCATCCCGGCGGGGTCCGCATCCAGGGGATCAGGATCCTCTGAACTGCCGGCGATATCGGGGCGGCGATCCTGCCCGATCGCCGCCCCGCCCGGCTTTCCCGGGGCACAGCCCCGGGAAAGCCGGGCTCCCGCATTGAGGTCGCGAGTTCGCGTCACCGCCACTCACATCAACTGCCGCTGGCTCACTCGCGATGATCGGGACTGTACGGTTTTCGGCTCTGGCCCACTTTCGGTGGGGGTGACGGGGCGTGTCCAGTAAACCGTACAGTCCCCGCCGTACCCACTGAAACGACAGGCGGCTTCCAGAGCGGCGCGCAGGCGCGGGGCAGCGGCGGCCGCTGGCGCGCGGCGAATAGCGTCGCGGCGGCTGCGGGAGGCATCTCCACGACGCAAGTCCGCTGTCAGGTGACATCCAATCTGGCCATTGATCATGGCGTGACCTCGTGTTGGCCAGTTCACCTGTCACGGACTGCGGGGTGGCCGTGTCATCTAAAGTGGCCATTTTCCGGCAGAGGTAGCGGTTGCCATGCCTGACGCTGCTCGGCGTGCTGAACCGCCGCAGCCGCTCCCTTAGGTTAATTGCGTGGATCGTACTGTGCTGTCTTTGCCACAATCGCCCGGTGCGATTGTGGACGGTGCAGCACCGGGCGGTCCTCGACTTGCTCGAGACCGACAGCGAACTGGTCGGTGACTGGGCCCGCCTGCTGGTCTCATCGTATCGGCCGGTCTACGAAGGGATGGTGGCGGAGATGGCCAGGCGCGGCCTCGACTGCCGGGGCCGCCCGCCGGTGTGGGCGTGGCTCGGTCCGGATACCCGTGACAATGCGGTAGCCGTGACGGCCGAGCTCCTCCTCTGCCCGGAGACCGACGAGGAGTACGCCCGTTACGTCGTCTTGGACCTGGATGTGCCGAGCGAGATGGTCTTGCTCAGCTCGTACGGACGCTGGAACGACTTCATGGAGGCAATCCTCCTGGGCGGAGGGCCGGCGACCATGGACTGGTCGATCGACCGGGAGGAACTCGCCGGTGTGCAGGCGTGCCTGCCACGCGTGCCGGCCAGGTACGTGCTCGGCGCCCGCCCTCTGGAACCGTTCGATCCGGAGAAGGAAGAAGACGAGGACGACGGCTCCTGACCTCGCGTTGGCCAGTTCACCTGTCACTGGCCAACTCTCTGGCCACTTCGGTTGGCACGCGGCCAGATCGCGTGTCACCTGACATCCGCTATCGGGCCCGCCGCGCCCGGGATGTCTGCTGTGCCCCCTGCGGTGGAGCCGTCCTGCTGGCCAGCAGGACGGTCAGCCGTTCCTGCAGCGGCGGCGTCACGGGGCGGTGGGACCGGGCCGAGCCACCGGCGCGCTCGGCGATGGCCCGGGCCTGGCGCACGAGCTCGGCGCGGCGGCCGGCGTTGGCGGCGCTGCGCTCGGCGTTGGTCCCCAGGAGCGCGGCGTGCCGGGCACCGTCGTGCTCGACCGGCAGCTGGAGCGGCGTGCCGGGCGGCGCGGCGTAGCTTGGCCAGGGCCCGGCCGATGCGCCAGCGCAGCACGCCGGCTAGGTCGGTGGCGGTTGCGACCTGGCTGGTTAGCAGCTCGCGCGCCTCCGAGGGCGGCCAGCTCGGCCGCGCCGACATCGAGAGCTACCTGCACCGGGCTCGCCTACCAGGAGGCGAACGACAAGCTCACCCACAAAGCGCGGGCTCGGATCGTCCGCCAACTCAAGCGGATGCTGGCCCGCGTCCGCATCCTCGGGCTGACCCGCCCTGGCAGGCCGCCGCCGGCCTGCCCGACGACTTCGTGCTCTTGAGCAGCGACGTCCCGCAGGAACCCGAGGACGACGAACCCGGCCGAGAACTTCCACCGGAGATCATGCGGCAGCCCTGCGAACACCTGCCGCGGTTCGAGGAGCTGGCCAGGACCAGCCGCGAGGTCCGCGTCGCCGTTGAGCTGGCCATTGACACCGGCCGTCGCCCCGATGACATCTGCGAACCGCCGTGGGATTGTCTGGCTGGGGGGGCGGCCAATGCCTGGACATGCGCTACGTGCGGGCCGGCGTGGCCGGGCCGAAGCCCGCATCCGTAGAAGGTGTTGCGCATGTTGGCGCCTTCGGCCAGAGGGGCCCACTCAGCGTCGGTGAGCGGGGTGTAGTGCACGCACTGTTCCTCGATCGCGTGCCGTTGCAAGCCAATGGTCAGCCCGGCCGCCAGCCCGGCGGCGTCGAAAACCCCGTGCACGGCGTCGGTGACGTGTTCGATGTCGTCGGCGCTCAGCCGCGCGGCGCCGAGTTGATCGGCCAGCAGGTCGATGTGGGTGGCGAAGTGCCGGCAGGCGTCGACCAGCGCGGTTACCGGATCGGTTCCTGCAGCGGGCGAAGCGGCCGTCGGGTCCTGATGCGTCACGCCCGTGACGACGCCGAGCCGCCCAGTCACGCACCCAGCTCCGTCGTTGAGTGACGCGGGTGGCCTGCTGACTGATGAAAGCGCCCGCGCAGGGCGAAACTCCCCTGAGCGGCTCGTCTTCCGCTTCATGCCTGACCGGTTACTAATGACGTGTGAGGCATCTGGACTGGGACCTCGGAGAAACCGGGGCCGGCGCCATCTTCGAGGTGGACTGGCGCGGCTCGATCGCCGGGCTGCCTCATGGACAGCGACGAATACCAGGCCTACCTCAATGAAGAGGAATACCAGTACCACGGCGGCTTCTTCGACTACAGCCCCATCAGCAGCGCCATCGCCGCCGCGATCAAGACGGGCTTCGACGTGGACGCCATCCGGAAGATCGTGTCCCGGCGCATCGGCGCGCCACCGTCGTGCCGCATCGTCCCGATCGCCTCGACGTGGGTCTCCTCGCCGTGGCTCACCAGGGCGACGAGGCCGGGGATCCTCCCCGATACCACGTGCCTAGTCAGGACCTCACGCAGCCTGCGTAGTCCCTGCTCGGACAGGCTGTTTCTGCTAATTGTCGTGATCTTGTCCTTGTCGTCATGAATGGTCCGCCGGTTCCTTCCGATCCGGCGTTCGTGCGTTCCTCTCGCGGAGGGGCCTGTCAGCGGGCAGCCCGGCCAGGTGACGGCCGCTCCCCGGCGAAGCCGGGAGCGTAGTTCCTGAGCCGTACGAGGTGGGGGCGGGCCACCGTCGTGCGGCCGAGCTCCTTCTCCGGAGGTGGGCCCAGGAAGAACTGGTCGGCGCCGGCGTCGGCCTGCTCCAGCGGCGACCGAGTCGTCGAAGACGTACTCGACCTCCCGCCGGGTGGCCTGGTACAGCAGGCCGGCCAGGTCGTCCCTGAGGATCTCGACGTCGGTGGGGCGGATCGCCACCGGCAGGGCGCCCTCGTCCTCCATCGCCGCGCCGCCCAGGCGCAGGTTCAGTGCTCGGATCTGGTCCAGCAGGGCCATCCGGTCCAGCACGTCCAGCACCTACCGCGCAGCCCTGTCGCGTAGCCGCCCGCGCGCTCCACCACCGTCGGGGTGAACCCGTGCTGGCGCAGCCAGCACGCCAGGGCGGCCCCGGCGACGCCGGCACCGTACACAACGACGTCCATCCACGTGCTCCCTCGACCAGCGGCGAATCCTACGAATTGAGGATCGAGTACCGTGAACGCCCGGAACAATGACAAACCCTGAGCGATCACCTTCAGTGGGAGTGGACGGAGCAGGTCAGGTGTGGAACTGCGGGACATCGAGATCTTCCTGGCCTTGGCCGAGGAACTGCACTTCGGCCGGACCGCCGCCCGGCTGTGCCTGTCGCCCGCCCGGGTCACCCAGGCGATCCAGAAGCAGGAACGGCAGGTCGGCGCTGCGCTGTTCGAGCGCAACAACCGCACGGTCCGGTTGACCCAGGTGGGGCCGTCAGCTCCGGGACGACCCGCGTCCGCTGTATGCGGGGCTGAAGGGAGAGTGTGGAACGCGCCCAGCTCGCCGGTCAGGGCATCACCGGCACGCTGCGCGTACGGCATGCTCCCCCTCAACGCCTACGACCTACGCCCCTACTGGGACGTCTTCCGCCTCCGCCACCCGCGATGGAAGTTGCGCATCCACAAGGCACAGCTGGGCGAAGCCTTTCCCGCGCTGCGGCGCGGGGACATCGACGTCCTGGTGAGCTGGCTGCCCGTCGACGAACCCGACCTCACCGTGGGGCCGGTCGTGTTCGCTGAGCAGCGCGTGCTGGCCGTCGCCGCCGACCACCAGCTCGTCGGGCGCGCGTCGGTCTCGCTGGAGACGATCTCCGACTTCCAGCACCCGCACGCCGACACCGGCCCCGGCTACTGGTATGACGCCTACGCCCCGCGCCTCGCCCGGCGCGGACGTCAGATCGAACGCGGCCCCGTGGTGCGGGACGCGGAAGAGGCCATGACCCTCGCCGGCATGGACGGGCTCGTCGGGCTCTTCCCCGCCCACGTCGCCCGCTACTGGGCACGGCCGGACATCGCCTACCTGCCGGTCACGGATCTGGAGCCGCTGCCGTACGCGCTGGTGTGGCGCAGCGAGGCGGAGAGCGAGCCCATCCGGGCTCTGGCCGGGATCATCCACGACTTGGGCCCTCTCCCGTCGGCCTGAAAGCCCGTTCAGACCGTAGTGAAGTCGAGCCGGGTGTCCATGTCCAGCCGGAACCGGCCGTAGGGGTTCACGTGAGCCCAGAACAGCGGGCTGAGGGCTCGCCGGTCCTCCTCGGTGAGCTTGCCGGCCCACTGTGGATCTCGCAGAACGGCCTGAAGGAACTGGGTACTAATGAACACCAATGCCGACTGCAGCGGGTGCAAGGTGAGCATGGGCACCTCGGCGTGCTCGCGGTCGGCCCCGGTCAGCACGCCTTCGCGCCCGTAGAAGATCTTGTCGTTGGCGCTGTTCCAGTTCTCCACGACCTGCCGCTGTTGATCTCCCGGCGTAGCTGCTCGTCCGTAGATAGTCGCAGGCGAAGATCGTGCGCACGACCCGGCCGAGTTCCTCCAGGGCCAGGTAGACCGGGTGCTTGGGGCCGTTGCCCTTCATGAAACGGCGCGGCACCTGCTCGGTTTCCGCTGTTCGCAGCCGCAGCGCCGGACTGGGCAGTCCCGCGCTGAGCGCCGCCTCGGCGGGCCGGACCGTCAATTACTAGCGCCACAATCCGGTCCGATCCTCCTCCGAGGCCCTCCTGCGGGAGATCGCTCGTACGTACGGAAGAGCAGGCAGCACAGGGCGAGCACGACCGCGAACACCGGCAGCCAGGCCAGCCGAGCCGCCACCCAGCCGAGCCCATCGGGAACGGTGTGCAGGCCGGGCAGGTGACCGCCGGCCCGCAGGCCGGCGACGGTCACGGCGATCATCGCGGTCTGGTGCCAGAGGAAGACGGTCATCGCCGACAGGTTGACCGCCGCCACCGCCGCCCACATGACGGGCCTGGCCAGCAGCCGCCGCAGCGGCCCGGCCAGCAGCGCCGCCGCGCCGCACTGGGCGAGGCCGAAGGCGACGGCGGCGAGCGTCGGCGGATCGAGATTCGACATCGGCGCGCCCGGCACCCCCACCATGGCGGCCGGGTACCCGCCCCACGCCACCAGCCCGATCGCCGCCAGCCCGCCCCCGGCCAGCAGGGCCCACCCGGTGGAGTCGCGCGGCAGGCCGCGCCGGCCCCAGGCCAGGCCCAGGCAGTACGGCACCAGCCAGCCGGCCACCACGTTCGCCCAGCCCACCCAGGACGGTCCGCCCAGCCCGTGCCGGACGAGATCGACGCAGGCGACCGCGACCGGCGGCCACGCCGGGTGCAGCCGGGACAGCAGCGGCGTGGCGGCCGTCAGCAGCGCGAACACCAGCAGGAACCACAGCGGCGACACCACCAGCCCGCCCAGCGTGCGCACCGTCTCCAGTTCCGCTCCCGACACGAACATCGCGCCCGCGGCCACCGCCCACACCGCCGCGAGCGCGGCCACCGGCCGGGTCAGCCGCGCCATCCGCGCCCTCACCCACGCGCCGTACGGACCGCTGCGCCGGGCGTTCACCAGCCCGCCCACCAGGAAGAACACCGCCAGCGTCTGGAACACCCAGGACACCGGAGCCAGCTCCGGCACCGCCCGCAGCGGGCTGCCGGAGCGCACCGTGTGACCGGTGGCCACCAGCGCGGTCACCAGCCAGTGGCCCAGCACGACGCCGGCGATCGCCAGCGCGCGCAGCCCGTCGAGAGCGCGGTCGCGGTCCGGCGGGGTGGCGTCGTCGATCCGATGGACGAGGGCCAGCAGGGATGCCATGAGGCGAACCTAGGGACCACCGCCCCTGACCTGCGTCCCTCTGGAGAGCCCATTCGCCGGTAGTCCTGAAGTACGGGGGCGTTCCGGTGTATCGACCCCGGACTACGTCGAGTGGCGTACTTCGAGGTCGGCCAGGCAGCGGATGTGCGCGCCCGGCCGGTTGGGGAGAGTTGTGCGCAGGAAGCACGCGGCCCTCAGGGCGCCACCGCCGGGCCGGCCGGATCAGGGACGGAGGACGGGGGACGACATGCCAGGAGGGACGCGGGAGGACCGGCGGGCGACGGGGGCGCTGCTGCGGCGCCTGCGGGAACGCGCCTTACTCACTCAGGAGGACGTGGCCGAGCGGTCCGGGCTCAGCGTCCGAACCGTCCGGCGGTTGGAGAGGGATGGACTGCCGCGCGCCCGCAGCACGTCGTTACGGCTGCTGGGCGAGGCACTGGGCCTGGACAGCGCGGAACGGGAGAGGATGGCGGCCATCGCCCGTGGTACGGCCGAGGTCGCCTGGTCCGAGTGGGCCGGCCCTTCCGCGCCGGAGGGCGCGCGGACGCGCGACGGTCTCGTCCGCGCGCATGACGCGCTCGGCCAGGCCGAGCACGCCTGCCGGGATGGACGTGAGGCCTTGGAAGCCCTCATCGCGGGAAACGCCGAGCTCAGCCGGTGATCACCTCGTGGGTGCTCAGCGCCCGGGCGCGTTCGGTCAGGAGGGTGCGCAGCCTCTCGGCCTCGGAGTCGATCTCGGCGCGGTCCTCCGGCGGGCGGACCCGGCGCAGGATGGCCCGGACCCGCAGCACCACCTCTTCCAGGCTGAACGGCTTGGTGACGTAGTCGTCGCCGCCCGCGCTGAGCCCGGCGATCCGGTCGGACACCGCGTCCTTGGCGGTCAGGAACAGCACCATGGGGCTGTCGCCGCGCTGCCGCAACCGCCGGGCGGTCGACGACCAGCACCTTCGCGTTCATGACGCTACTTGTTACCGCCCCTGTCTGAGAGCCCGCTGAAAGGCGCGGTCCTGCTCCGGTGGGCGAATCTACCCGCCGGGGCGGAGCGCCGGGTTCGCGGCGGTGCCCTCGGTGTTGAGCAGCACCACCGCCGAGTCGCTCGGCACGCCGAGCGACGGGCGCCGCGCGGCCGAGGTCAGGGCGGCCCTGGCCCCCGCGAGGGAGGCGGCGCCGCACGGACCCGCGTCGACGCCCAGGGCCAGCAGCTCCCTGGCCGCGCGGGCGCTGTCGGCGTCCCCGACGGCGACCGCCGCGTCCAGCCCGTCACGCAGGTACGGCCAGGCCAGGCTGGAGGGGGTGCCGCAGTTGAGCCCCGCCATGATGGTGTCGCCGGTGCCGATCCGCGCCGGCCGGCCCTCCAGCAGACCGGCGAGCACGCACGCCGCGGCCTCCGGCTCCACGATCATGACGGCGGTGCCGCTCCGCGCGCGGTAGTGGGCCACCGCCGCCTGGGCCAGGGAGCCCACGCCGGCCGGCACCACCACCAGCCCGGGAGCCTCGCCGAGCTGCTCGTCCAGCTCCGCGAAGAGCGTCCCGTACCCCTCCACGATCCAGCCGGGCGTCTCCTCGTACCCCTCCCAGGCGGTGTCCTGCACCAGCACCGCGCCCGGCTCCTCGGCGGCCGACGCGGCCCGCTTCACCGCCTCGTCGTAGCTGCCGCCCACCTCGGTCACGTCGGCGCCTTCCGCGGCGATGGCGGCCACGGCCTCCGGGTGCACGCCGCCTGGGGTGAACACCCGCGCCCGCTGCCCGAGCAGCCGCGCCATCCGGGCGACCGCCCGCCCGTGGTTGCCGTCGGTGGCGGTGACCAGGGTCAGCGGCCCTTCATGCCGTTCCAGGATGCGGTGGATCGCCCAGGACGCCCCCAGAGCCTTGAACGCCGGCAGCCCCAGCCGCGCCGACTCGTCCTTGACCAGCACCCGGCGCACCCCGAGCTCCCCGGCCAGGGTGGGCAGTTCCGTCAGGGGGGTGGGGGAGTAGCCGGGCAGGGACGCGTGGAACTCCCGGGCCCGGTCCGACGGGGGCGGGCAGCTCCAGCGGCGGGCGGCGGGATTGGCATACCAGAACGATGTGAGCACACCTCATGATCGCGTGCCTCCCGGACCGTGGTCCAGTACGTGGTCACCCCACGAACCGCTCGTAGAACTCCCGCTTCGCCTCGACGCTCGGGAGCCGGTCGAAGGCCCGCCACAGCGCCGTCGCCTCTGCGGGAGGGAGCTGGGCGCGCTCGACGGCCTCGGCCAGCATGCGGATCACCTGCGCGTCGTCTCTCATGACGAAGGCGTCGGCGACTTCTGCGAACCGCGGATCCGGACCGAGCCCGAGCACCCAGGACCGCACCTGGGACCGATAGCGCTCGATGCCGCGGTCGAGCTCGCCGCGCCAGTCCTCGTCTCTCTCCATCATCAGCGCGATCCGCTCGGCGTAGTGCCTGAGGGCGGTGAGGCCGACATCCTGTGCGATCTCGCGGGTCACCGGGTCGCGGAAGCGCTCCGAGACCCGCACCGGGTTCAGCCCGCTCAACGGGTCGGGCTCGAACCGCTGCAACCGTTGTACCGGTCCTGTCTCGTCGAGCAGCGGCGGGCTCGTGAACCGCCCGTGAAGCGTGCTTTCGACGAAGTACATCGTGAAGTACTGGATGTCGTCGGCGAAGGGCTCCGGGTTCTTCTCCTTCGAATACTGCATGACATAGCCCATCTTCGACCCGGGATGCGGGTCGTTGGCGCTTTCTCCGTAGAAGGCCAGGCGCCCCCGGAAGGACCTCAGCGGGTGGATGGCGGCCAGCATCTCCTGCACACTGCCCCGGTAGCCCGTGTCGACGATCGTGATCACGGCCCTGGCCGACTTGATGGGGATGTCCTGTTCGAGCAGGTAACGCGACAGTCGCCGTGCCGCGCCCTCGATCACCGCCGGGTCGAACTCGGCTCTCCGGTACCTGAACCCTTCGAGCTGGGGGAAGGACTCACCGCTGTACAGCTCTCGATCTCGCACCGCCGCCTCCGCGACCGCCCGGGAGATGACCGCCTCCGTGCAGTACGCGGCGAAGAACTCCGGATCCAGCGCCCGCACGCCGAGGGCCAGCGTGTGCCCGTCACGCCCGAGAAAGACGATCTTGGTGTGCCGCTGCTGTCCGAGATCCGCCGCCACCTCCGCCCGCAGATCCGTCAACATGTCCTGCGCGACCTTGACGAGCAGGGGAGCGGGGTAGTCGCGCGCCACCTCGTACGCCAGCTTCAACGCCGCGCTCGCCTGCGGGTCGTCGCCACCCCACCGCGCCTGGGCGACGGCCACGGTCTCATCCCGTTGCGCCTGGCTGTCCCCTTGACGCCACGCCTCGAAGTCCGGGCTCGGCCCGCGTTCGGCCGGGGGCTTGTGCGGCCCGTCGGGCGCTGTTCTGGGCGGCCCGTACGGCTCGGCGGGCGGCCTGGTGCCGAACGCCTCGGCCACCCGGTGACCGCCCGCGTGCTCCCCCTGGTCGCGCAGGCCGGGTCGGGTGGCCTGATCCGCGAGATGCGGGCGAGGTTCGTTCGCGCCCTGGGCGCGGTCACCGTGGCCGGGAGCGGACGGCTGGGCGGGATCATCCCTCAGGTGCGCCGCGGCGGAAGTCGTGCGGGGATCGGC
This sequence comes from Nonomuraea sp. CA-218870, assembly GCF_050936535.1. NCBI lineage: Bacteria > Bacillati > Actinomycetota > Actinomycetes > Streptosporangiales > Streptosporangiaceae > Nonomuraea > Nonomuraea sp. CA-218870. Next base: position 4,427,757 of record NZ_JBNJMN010000001.1, read on the forward strand.
CTGCGCCGGTGGCGGGGAGACGGCATCCCGGGCGGCGGACGTCACGCCGTGATCGGTGGGATGCGCGCCGTCGTGCGGCCGGGCTCCGGCGGCGGCAGGAGGGGTGTCGGCGGGGGTCCGCTGATTGATCACGCTGATGTCGCCGGGCCGCCTGGCGGAGCCCCCGTCGGGGGTCACGGCTCCCGCATCGCCGGCGGACGCGGGTCTCGTGCCGGGGGACATGGGTTCCGGCCGGGCCGGCCGGGTGACGGTGGCCTCGCCAGGACGAGAGCCCTGCGGGGCCGGTGGTCGGCGACGACGTCACCGCGTGGCCTGCGCACCGGCGGCGAGGGTTCGGGGCCGGTCCCGCCTCGCGCCGCCTCTGGCCCGCCCCCTTCTGGGGGTCTGACCACCGGCGCGCCGCCGCTCGTCTCGGCGGACGCCGGGCGCGCCGTCCCAGTGAGACTCGAGGGCCGCGCCGCGGGGTCCGTCGCGGGGGGCGGGAACCGGCCGTCCGGCCGTAAGCCGGCCTCCGGGGCCGCGGCCGGGGGCGGCGGTTCCGGACGGGCCTGGCCGGGTCCGGTGCGGCTGGGCGACTGATCGACCGGCCCCGGCGGCTCGGAGGTCCGTCCCGGGACGGCGCCGTCCGGATCGGCGGTGCCGGCGAGGGCCGTCCCCCGGCCGGGTGGCGAGCCGGTCAGGCCGGGGGTGGCCAGGTGCTGGCCGTCCGCGCCCAGGGCCGCGGAAGTGCCGCTGGTCAGGATCAGCCGCCAGTCCAGGGGCCGGCCGTCGAGCGTCAGGCTGACGGCCGTGGTGGCCGACCCGGCGACGCCGTACTGGAGCGCCTGGCCGGGCGCCGTCCGCGTCAGCAGGGCCAGCATCTTCTCACGGAAGACGGCCTCCTCACGCGCTATCCCGGCCCGTAACGCCGGCGTGGCCAGCCGGCCCAGCGCCCCTCCGAGCAGGCCGGTCAACGCCCCGTTGATGGCTCCGTCCCGTACGGCCAGCAGCAGTTGCTCGCGGTCGATCCCGTCCCTGCGCCCTCCCCGGACCTGCGAGTACTGCGTCAGCCAATCCAGGCCACCGCCGAACGCGGCGAAGAAGCCGACCAGGGTCAGGGTCATCCTGGCGATCTGCAGCGCACTCATCCTGGCGACCTGCAGATACGACCTGAGCATCCACGGCGCGTTCAGGATCAGCAGCGGCAGGGTCGCCAGCAGCGTGATCACGATGAATGTGATCATGCGTTGGGCGTACTGAATCGTCACGCCCACCCCGTTGTACGCGACGGCCGTCTCGATGAGCGTCTCGACCAGGTCGGCGCGCCGGCCGCCCACCCTCACCCGCACGCGTGCGGCGAACGCCTGCTGCGCCGCTCCGTCCCACCTGTCGCCGACCAGGCCGGCAGTGACCAGGTCCGCCGCGCCGGTGTCGGCCGTCAGCCGATGCGCCGCCGCCACGCAGGCGTCGGCGATCCGGAAGCACTTCTCGGGATCGCCCTCCGGCCAGGCCATCCCGGTGACCCAGTCGACGTACGGCCGCAGCGCCTCCGGTACGACACATCCGTCAAATCCCATGGGTCGCCGCCCATGCCCGCGGGGCCGGCCGAGGGATGCCGCTCACGCCGGTGCCGGCCGTGGCATGCCCGTCCCTGGCCGTACCAGGCTCAACCGTACGATCCGTCACCTCGGCCGTCTCGCATCTCGCTGCCGTCAGTTCGTTCGGCCATGCGCTGGCCTCCTGAGCCGTGCGCCGGGACGGTCAGGCCTCACGGGACCACGCCGGAACACCTGCCTCAGGAGGCACACGGTTCACCTCACGATAGCGAGCCACAGACTCAGGATCGAGTGACTCTCGGGGATCAGTCGATTCCGGGTGAAAGGCCGGCTTCAGCGGGCGGCGGGGACCAGGCCCTCACGGTGGAGATGGTCGCGGGCGGCGGCGATGGCCTCAGGGGTCGTGGCGAACACCCGGCCCTCGTCGGCCAGCCGCTGGATCACGCCCAGTGCCCGCAGCGGCTTGTGATGACCGTCCTTGAGGCCGGAGACGTACACGGTGATGCCGCGATGCCGCAGCCGCGCGACGGCGTCGCCGAGGACGAGCGCGCCGCTGGCGTCGATGGTGGTGACGCGGGACATGCGCAGGATCACCACCGACACGTGGGCCACCTCCGACAGCTCCAGCAGGAAGCGGTGCGCGGCGGCGAAGAACAGCGGCCCGTCCAGCCGGTAGGCGACGATGTGCTCCGACAGCAGCGCCAGCTCCTGGTCGGTGTGGTCGCCGGGCAGGTCGTCGTGGATCGGCATCGCGTCCAGGCGCACGTGGCGCGCGATCGCCCGCAACGCCAGCGCGCCCGCCACGAGCAGGCCGAGCACGACGGCCTGGACCAGGTCGAGCACCAGCGTGGCGATCGCGGTGAGCACCAGCACCGCCGCGTCGCCGCGGGTCGAGCGGACCATCGCCCTGACGGAGCCGACCTCGACCATCCGGACCGCCGTGGCCAGCAGCACCCCCGCCAGCGCGGCCAGCGGGATCTTCGCCACCAGACCGGCGGCCGAGTAGACGATCACGGCGAGGATGCCGGCATGCGCCAGCGACGCCAGCCGGGAGGAGGCGCCGGAGCGGACGTTCACCGCCGTGCGCGCGATGGCGCCGGTGGCCGGGACGCCGCCGAAGAGCGGCGCGGCCAGGTTGGCCAGACCCTGCCCGAACAGCTCCCGGTCGGGGTCGTGCTTGTGGTTGACGCTCATGCCGTCGGCCACGGCCGCCGACAGCAGGGACTCCAGCCCGGCCAGCGCGGCGACCGCGACCGCCGGGGCGATCAGCGAGGTCAGCGCGGCAGGGTCGAGGAAGCCCAGAGACGGCGCCGGCAGCCCGGCGGGCAGCTCGCCGATCCGGGCCACCGGCAGGTCGGCCAGCGCGACGGCGACGGTCGCGGCGACCACGGCCAGCAGCGAGAACGGCACCGTCGGCCACCGGCGCGCCCCGAGGAGCATGATCGCGGCGACGGCCAGCGCGATGCCCACCGCCCACCACTGCGGGCGGGCGGCGAAGTCCAGCACGGCCGTCCAGGCCACGACGACGACCTTCTCGCCTTCCGGCGTCGGCACGCCCAGCGCGGCGGGCACCTGCTGGAGGGCGATCACGCAGGCGATGCCGATGGTGAAGCCCTCGACCACGGGGGCCGGCACCAGCGCCATGTACTTCCCGGCCCGCGCCAGCGCCAGCGCGATGAGCAGGACGCCGGCCAGCACGCCGACGGTCAGCACGCCGGAGGCGCCGTGCTGGGCCATGATCGGCACCAGCACCACGGTCATCGCCCCGGTAGGCCCGGACACCTGCAGGCCGGAGCCGCCGAACACGGCCGCGAGCGCGCCGGCGACCACCGCGGTGGCCAGCCCCGCCTCGGCGCCCATGCCCGAGGAGATGCCGAAGCCGAGCGCCAGCGGCAGCGCCACGATCGCGACGGTGAGCCCCGCGAGCAGGTCGCGGCGCGGGCGGCGGGTCATCGCGGCCAGGTCGGCCCGGACCGGCAGGAGGGAGCGCACGCGGGCCCGGCCCGAGGAGAGCAGACGGTTCACCGGGGGTTGGTCTCCGCCCGCAACAGCTCGCTCAGCAACTCGTGCTGCCCGGTCAGCATCTGGGTCAGCAGCTTGCGGGCCGCGCGCAGCAGATCGGCCACGTCACCGCCGGCCAGGGAGTAGACGACGGTGGAGCCGTCGCGCTGGGCGGTCACCATGCCGGAGCGGCGCAGCACGGCCAGGTGCTGCGAGAGCCCGGTCGGCTCGACCTCGATGGCGGCCAGCAGGTCGCGCACCGGCATGGGCCGCTCCTGCAGCAGCTCCAGGACGCGGATCCGCACGGGATGGCCGAGCAGGCGGAAGAGCTCGGCCTTGGCCTCGTACAACGGCACCGAGGTCACGGGGCCACCTCCTCGTCCCGCGCCGCCCGGGCTCGCTTGCTGATGGCGGTCTTGCTGATGGCGGTGGCGAAAGGCCCGCTCAACGTCCCACCCCTTGTCGTCGCTTGACGGCAATGCTATCTCACTAATTGCGCACCTTCGCAATTGCTAAGCGGACGTGCCACCGGTTCGGACCCGCCGTTGGCCATGTCAGAGCCCGAACAGGGGAAACAGCCCGGAGCCCTGGAACGCGACGACCCGGCAGACGCCCTCGGTCGTGAGCGTCAGTACGTGTAGCGCATGTGGGTGTTGTGCGCCGTCATGGCCGAGGGCGTACACCGCGAAGGCGGGTTGTCCGTTGGCGGAGGTGGGGACGAGCGCGGCCGGTCCGATCACTCGCAGCTGTTCGGCCAGGAAGGCGAGGATGGTGTCGCGGCCTTCGAACCAGGTCGCGATCGGCGGCATCTCCCATCTGGCGTCCTCGGTCAACACCGAGACGAGTTGATCGACGTCCGCGGTCTCGAAGGCGGTGACGTACCGGTCGAGCAGGGCCCGCTGTCGTGGCTCGGCGGGTTCGGTCAGGTCGTCCTGGCTGAGCGGAACCTGGGCTCGGGCGCGCTGGAGCGCGCTGTTGACCGCCGCTGTCGTCGTCTCCAGCAGTCGCGCAACCTCGGCGGTACGCCATTGGAGCACGTCGCGGAGAATCAGCACGGCCCGCTGTCGCGGCGGCAGCCGCTGGAGCGCTCCCACCAGCGCGAGCCGCACAGTCTGTCGTTCGACCACGACCGTCGCCGGATCGGCCGGTGCCTTGGTGAACAGGAAGTCGGGTATCGGCTGGAGCCACGGCACCTCCCGAACGTGTGCGCCGAGCGCCGCGTCCAGGTCTGTCTGGGGGGCGCCGAGATCCGCGGGCAGAGGCCTGCGTCCACGTTTTTCCAGCGCCTTGAAACACGCCCGGGTCGCGATACGGTACAGCCAGGTACGCAGCGACGACCGTCCCTCGAACGCGTCGTAGGCACGCCAGGCGTCGAGGTAGACGTCCTGCACCACCTCTTCGGCCTCGTGGACCGAGCCGAGCATGCGGTAGCAGTAGGCGAGCAGCTCACGCCGGAAGGATTCGCTCAGCCTTCCGAAATCCTTGTCGTCGGCTGCCTTGGCTTCACTCATGATGTGGATGATCCGCCGATTCTGGGGTGGGTGGGATGCCCGGCCGCCGTTTCGGCGGCCGGGACTCGTCGGGGTCAGTCGACGATGGGGACTTCGCGGTGATGAAATGAGCCCGGGCATAGGTGGTGACCGGGCGCAGGAAATTCTCGACCGGCAGTTCGGCGAGCGGTGTCCCCTGCAATCCCACGGGTGAGATCCCGATCGCGTCGAACGACACGTCGATGCCGCCGACGTCGGCGACGACCGCGTCCAGGTGCTCGATCACGGATCTCTCGTCCCCGGCGTCCACCACGGCGGTCTCGACCGCTCCACCCGCAGCGGAGATCTTCTTCGCGACCGTGTCGATGATGTCGAGATTTCGCCCGGTCAGGAACACCCTGGCACCTTCGCGGGCGAAACCGTGGGCCACCGCACTGCCGACCGAGCCGCTCGCGCCGTAGACGACGACATTCTTGTTCTCCAGCAACATGACCTTCCCCTCCTGGTTGTTCACGCCATCGCGTGAAGCCCGTGGCCGGTGAGCCGGTACACCCGGTGCTCCTCCTGGCGGTCGGTGTCCCGGCACAGCCGCGCGATCTCGGCGCCGACGACGGCCGGCGTGAGAAGCGGTCGCAGTGCCGCCGCGAACGCGTCGGTGTCGATCCCCTGCCGCTGGGCATATGCGGCGACCCCGGCGGCGCCGAGTTCGGTGGCGGGTGTCAGCTGCGGCAGCACGGTGACGAAGCCGATGCCGAGCTGGGCGCGGCGAGATTCATCGGCGGCGTAACCGGCGAGAAATCGGATCATCGCCTTCGCGCCCGAGTATCCGCCGCTGAGCGGTGAGCCGCTCAGGGCGGCCCCGCTGGATATCGCCACCACCAGGCTGCCTGGCGTCAGCGGGTGGCGCAGTGCCGCGCGGATCCAATGGAAAGCGTGCTGGGTGTCGACCTGCCAGTTGCGGCTGAACGATTCCCAGGACTGTTCGTGTACCGGGCCGATGACGGGTGTCGCGCCCGCGTTGAGCACGAGCCGCGTCGGTTGGTGCTGCTCGATCAGGGTGCGGGCGGTCTCCGGGTCGGTCGCGTCGGCGACCACCGGGACGAACGCGGCACCCGATCGCCGGCGTACGTCCGCCAACGCCGCGGCGGTGCGCGCGACGCCGACGACCTGGTGGCCTTGGTCGATCAGCGCGGCGGCGATCGCCGATCCGAAGCCGCGACCCGCTCCTGTGACCACCGCTGTGGACTGTGACTGGCACGATGCGCTCATACCGATACAGAGGCGAGCTCACCGCGAAAGTCATCGCCGCGGCCCGGTTCGGGTCGCCGACACGGATTCGTCGAACGACCTCCGTGCCATCCCTTACGCGAGCCGGGCCGCGCGGCCGTTGAGGTAGCGCTGCTGGGGCAGGCTCCCGGCGCGGCGGGCGGCCTCCTCGTACGCCGTGCGCGCCGCCTCCCGCGCGCCCGCCATCTCCAGCAGATGGGCGCGGACGGCGTGCGTGCGGTGGTCGCCGGCGATGCGGTCGTCGGCGGCCGGCCCGTCGAGCAGCCGCAGTCCTTCCTCCGGCCCTCGGGTCATGGCCACGGCCACGGCGTGGTTCAGCCGGACGACCGGGGTGTCGGACACCCGCAGCAGCACCTCGTACAGGGCCGCGATCTGCGGCCAGTCGGTCTCGGCGGCGCTGGGCGCCTCGTCGTGCACGGCGGCGATCGCCGCCTGGAGCTGATACGGGCCGGTCGGGCCGCGCGGCAGCGCCTCGCCGACGAGCGCGACGCCCTCGGCGATCAGCGCCGCGTCCCACCGGCCGCGGTCCTGTTCGGCCATCGGGACCAGCTCCCCGTCAGGAGAGGTACGGGCCGGGCGGCGGGCGTCGGTGAGCAGCATGAGCGCCAGCAGCCCGGTGACCTCCGGATCGCCGGGCACCTGCCGGCGCACCAGGCGGGTCAGCCGGATCGCCTCCGCCGACAGCTCGTCCCGCCGCAGCAGGGGCCCCGACGTGCTCGCGTACCCCTCGTTGAAGATCAGGTAGAGCACGTGCAGCACCGTCCGCAGCCGCCCGGCCCGTTCGGCGTCCGGCGGCAGGCCGAACGGGACGCCGCTGTCCTTGATGCGCTGCTTGGCCCGGGAGATGCGCCTGGTCATGGTCGGCTCCGGCACCAGGAACGCCCGGGCGATCTCCGCCGTGCGCAGGCCGCCCACCGCGCGCAGGGTCAGCGCGATCTGCGAGGCGGGCGGCAGCGACGGATGGCAGCACATGAACAGCAGCACGAGCGTGTCGTCCGCGGCGCGCGGCGGCCGGTCGGCCGGCGGGGCCAGCCACTCCTCGGGCAGCCTCCCGCGGGCCACGGCGTCCTCCCGCCGCTGCCGCGCCTGCTCGGCGCGGAGCAGGTCGGTGAGCCGGCGCGAGGCCACGGTGATGAGCCAGCCGCGCGGGTGGCCGGGGACCCCGTCCTTCGGCCACTGCACGGCCGCGGCCAGCAGCGCCTCCTGGACGGCGTCCTCGGCCGCGTCGAAGTGTCCGTAACGGCGCACGAGCGCGCCGAGGACCTGCGGCGCCAGCTCACGCAGCAGGCCCTCGCCGCCGGGTCCGGTCACTCGATCTCGTCCACGCCGCCGTGGATGGGCCGCACGTCCACGTACCACTCGGAGTCCGGCCTGGCGTGCTCGGGGTGCGGGGTGCCGGCCAGCCGGGCGGCGAGCTCCGTCGCGCGGTCGAAGCTGTCGCACTCCACGATCGTGTAGCCGGCCAGGACCTCCTGCGTCTCGGCGTACGGGCCGTCGGTGACGACCGGCACCCCGTTCCGCAGCCGCACGCGACGGGTGTGGACCGGGGTGTCGAGTCCCTGGGCGTCGACGAACTCGCCGGACTCGACCAGGGCGTCGTTCCACTTCTCCATGAACGCGTGCAGGGCGCCGATCTCCTCCGGAGTCCAGGCGGCCCGGCCGTCGACGGCCCTGCCCGTCAGCACGTCGTAGTCCCGCTGCGACCCGTACAGCATGATCATGTACTTCACGGCCTTCTCCTTCTCTCGATGCTCTCACCGGAGACGTCGGAGCCGCCTGCCCGGGTCCGGACACGTTCGCGCGACATCCTTCCCCGAACGCCGGGCGGACGCCAGAGCGCCTACGTTGGAGGGCATGCGGGTGCGCGTTCTGGGGCCGGTGGAGGTCGTGGCCGACGGGGAGCGGCTGCCCGTCGGCGGGGCGCGGCTGCGCGCCCTGCTGGCCCGGCTCGCGCTCGACGCCGGGCGGACGGTGACGGCGGAGGCGCTGGCGGAGGCGCTCTGGCCCGACGGGGCGCCGGGCGACCCGGTCAACGCGCTGCACTCGCTGGTGTCCCGGCTGCGGCGGGCACTGCCCGGCGGGCGGCTGGTCTCGGCCGACGGCGGTTACCGGCTGGACGTCGAGCCCGACGCGGTGGACGCCCGCCGGTTCGAGCGGCTGGCCGGCGAGGGACGGCGGGCCCTGGCCCGCGACCGGCCCGAGGCGGCGCTGCGGTTGCTGTCGGAGGCGCTCGCACTGTGGCGGGGCGACCTGCCGGGCGAGGTGCCGGAGCCGGTGCGGCGGCGGCTGGAGGAGCTGCGGTTGTCGGCCCGCGAGGACCAGGCGCAGGCGGCCCTGGCCGGCGGGCGGACCGAAGGATTGGTCGCCGAGCTGGAAGCCCTCGCGGCGGCGCACCCGCTGCGGGAACGGCTGCGCGGGCTGCTCATCAGGGCTCTGCACGCGCAGGGCAGGCGGGCCGAGGCGCTGGCCGCGTACGAGGACGCGCGCAGGCTGCTGGCCGCCGAACTGGGCGCCGATCCCGGGCCGGAGCTGCGGGAGATCCATCTGGAGCTGTTGCGCGAGGAGGCGCGGCCGCGCGCCGGCAACCTCCCGGCGGCGCTCACGCCCCTGGTGGGGCGGGCGGACGACGTGGCGGCGGCGGCCGAGGCGCTGCGGGCCGGGCGGCTGGTGACGCTCACCGGGCCGGGCGGCGTCGGCAAGACCCGCCTGGCGCTCGACGTCGCCGGCCGTGCCCCGGCGGCCTGGCTGGTGGAGCTGTCGCCGCTGGGCGAGGCCGCGCACGGGCCGTCCGGCCGGGAAAGCACTGCCGGAGTCGCCGCCGCCGTGGCGCGGGTGGCCGGGGTGCGCGAGACGGCGACGGGCGGGGGACGGCTGCTCGACCGGGTGGCCGAGGCGCTGCCCGACGCGCTGCTGGTGCTCGACGGCTGCGAACGGGTGGCGGGCGAGGCGGCCCGCGTCGTCACCCACCTGCTGAGCCGCGCTCCCGGCCTGCGCGTGCTCGCCACCGGCAGGGAGCCGCTGGGCGTGCCGGGGGAGACGGTGCTGCAGGTGCCGCCGCTCGCGCCGGACGCGGCCGCGCGGCTGTTCGCCGAGCGGGCGGCGGCCGCCCGCGCCGGGTTCACGGTGCGCGACCCGGACCTGGTCGAGGAGGTGTGCCGCAGGCTCGACGGCCTCCCGCTGGCGATCGAGCTGGCCGCGGCCCGGCTCCGCTCGTTCCCGCTGGAGGAGCTGGCGACCCGGCTTGACGACCGGTTCGCCCTGCTCTCGGGGGTCAGCCGGGCGGCCGAGCCGCGTCACCGCACGCTGCGCGCGGTCGTCGCCTGGACGTGGGACCTGCTGGAGGACGACGAGCGGCGGCTGGCCCGCAGGCTGGCGGCCTTCCCCGGCGGGATCACCGTGGAGAGCGCGGAAGCGGTCGCCGCCGCCCGCCCGGACCTGCTCGCGGCACTCGCCGACCGGTCGCTGCTGCGCTTCGACGGCGAGCGCTACCGGATGCTGGAGACGATCAGGGAGTACGGGCTGCGCGAGCTGATCGGGCACGGTGAGCTCACCCGGGTGCGCGCCGCCCACGCCGCCCACTTCTCCGGCCTGGCCGCCCGCGCCGAGCCGGAGCTGCGCGAGGCCGGGCAGCTCCGGTGGATCACCCGGCTGGCCGCGGAGCGCGACAACCTGCTCGCCGCGCTCCGCTTCGCCCACGAAACGGGCGACGCCACGGCGGCGCTGCGGCTCTGCCTGGCGCTGGGGACGTTCTGGCTGGTACGGGGCGACCGGGCGGCCATGGAGTCCTGGACCCGCCTGGCTCTGGACACCCCCGGCCGCGCCCCCGCCGAGACGAGGGCCGTGGTGGCCGCACTCCACCTGCTGGCGGCCACCACGTGGGCGGGCCTGGAGATGGACGCGCGGGCCGCCGCCCGCGTCCGCCGTTCGGCGCCGCTGGAGGCGCCGGAGCATCCGCTCGCCGTCCTGGTCGAGCCGGTCCTGGCCGCCGCGAGCGGCGACGCGGCGGCGGCGCTGCCGGCGATCGAGCGGGGGCTCGCCCATCCCGACGCCTGGATCCGGGCCACCCTGCGGCTGGTCAGGGCCCTGCTGCGGGGGAACGCCGGCGACGCCGCAGGCATGGGCCACGACCTGGAGGTGGCCGTCGCCGGGTTCCGCGCCACGGGGGAGCGGGCCGGGCTGGCGTGGGCGCTGACGTCGCTGGCCGACGTGCGGACCAACGGCGGCGCGTACGCGGAGGCGGCGGCCGCGCTGGAGGAGGCGGTGCGGCTGCTGCGCGAACTGGACCCGTCCGACGAGGCCGCGTCCCCGCGGGTGTGGCTGGCCGAGGCCCGCGCCCGCGCGGGCGACACCGCGACGGCCCGCGCCGAGCTCGAGACGCTGGCCGCGCTCCCGGGAGCTCCCGCCGGCCTGCAGGTCCACGTCCGTGTGACGCTGGGCGACCTGGCCCGCCGCGACGGCGACCAGGCGGCCGCGCAGGCGCACTACGAGCAGGCCGAAGCGCACCTCCGGCCGCCCGAGGACCCGGTCCTGGCCGTCACGCTCGCCTGCGCGCGGGCCCGGCTCGCCATGGACCGCCACGACCCGGCCCAAGCCGCGCGGCGCCTGGCCCGGGCCTTCGACGCCGGCGCGGGAGATTCTTCGCTGGCCGCCATCGCCGCCGCCCACCTGACCCGCCTTCTGGCGTCCCTGGGCCGCGAGGCGGAGGCGGCGGAGCTGCTCGGCGCCGCCCACGCTCTGATCGGCGCCCTTGAGGCACTCGACCACGACCTCGTACGCCTGGCGCCCGAACTCCGCACCGCCATGGGCGTGGGGCGGTACGAGGCCGCGTACGCGCGGGGCCGCGACGGCTCGGCGGACGACGCGCTCACCCTGGTCCGCGCCCGGCTCGACGAGACGCTGAGCCGGAGCGACGCCCGGCTCGCCGGACGGGACCCTGAGCCGGAGTCGTGCCCGGCTCAGGGCTGACGGGTTCGCCGGGCCTCGGCGGCTTCGGGTGCCTCCTCGTACAGGGCGGTCGCGGGGCCGTGCGGGAGGGGGGTCGGTGGTATCGGTTACGGTGGCGGCATGGGTTGCTTCGCCGCCATGAACATTCGCGCCGCCGCTTAGCGGCGGTATCACGGCCGCCCGGAAGCGCGGCCTCGTGGCCAGCCCCCGCTTGGGGCCGGCGCCACGGTGTACCGCCGGATCAGTGTCCCGCCGGCAGCCCCGTGGCGTGTCTCGCCGTGCTGCCGGATCGTCCCGCGTGATCCGGAGACCAGTCCATGTCGCAGCAGTTCCCCGCAACGCGCCAAGACTCTTTTCCCCGCGTGTCCAAGCCCGCCGTCGCCGGCGAACCGGACCATGACGTACGGCCGGAACCCGCCAGGCTGTTCCTGATGGTCGGGCTCCCCGGCGCCGGAAAGACCACCCGGGCCGAAGAGCTGGCCACGGCGCACCGCGCGCTGCGGCTGACCCCGGACGAGTGGATGATCTCCCTGTTCGACGGGTCGCAGCCCGACGGCAAGCGCGACCTCCTGGAAGGGCGCCTCATCGCACTGGCCCTGCGGGCGCTGCGCCTGGGCACCGGCGTGGTGCTCGACTTCGGGCTCTGGAGCCGCGAGAAACGCTCGGCGCTGCGCTGGCTGGCGGCGTCGGCCGGGGCGGCCTGCCACGTCGTCTACCTGCCCGTCGGCGAGGCCGTCCAGCGTGCCAGGATCGCCCACCGCCAGGCGACCGCACCGCACACGACGTTCCCGATGAGCGAGGCGGACCTGGACACATGGCGGAAGCGGTTCCAGGCACCGGACGCGGCCGAACTCGCCGGCGGCGACATCCCCGGTCCGCCGCCGGGGTGGCCGGGCTGGCCGGAGTGGGCCGCGGACCGGTGGCCCACGCTCACACCCGGCGACGCCCCGCACACCGGGCCGACCTAGGTCACCGTGCCTCCCACGCGAGGACGCGCTGCCGGATCACGTCCCCGTCAGGCGGACGGGCCCGGCACGGCCATCTCCAGGATCGTCATGCCGTACTTGTCGCGCCCGGCGACGAGGAGCATCGCCGCCGCCGCGTCCCGCAGCGGGTAGCGGCCGGTGATCGGCGGTCTGACCCGGCCGTCGACGAACATGGCCTCCAGCTCGTCGCGGTTCGCCCGCGCCTGGCCGGGGTGGTGACGCTCGAAGTCGCCGATCTCGTACCCGGTGATGGTCGAGCCCTTGAGCAGCACGAGGTTGAGCGGGACCCGGGGGATCGACCCCGCGGCGAAGCCGACGACCACGAACCTGCCGCCGTAGCCGACGGCCCGCAGGGCGGGTTCGGAGAAGTCGCCGCCGACCAGGTCGAGCACGACGTCGGCGCTGCCGCCGCACACGTCCTTGAGCGTCTGCTTCAGATCGGGCCGGGTGTACTCGACCAGCTCGTCGGCGCCCAGGGCGCGGCAGAACTCCAGCTTCCCCGGGGTGGAGGCGCAGGCGACCACCCGGGCGCCGAGCGCCTTGCCGATGGTGATGGCGGCGCTGCCCACCGCTCCGGAGGCGCCCAGGATCACCAGGTCCTCGCCGGGCCGCAGCCGCGCTGTGGAGACGAGAGCGTCGTAGGCGGTGCGGTAGGTGGTGCCCGTCAGGCACGCCAGGTCGGCGCTCAGCCCGGCGGGGGTGGGCCGCAGCTGCCCCTCGCCGGCGAGGGCGCGTTCGGCGAACGCGCCGGGGACCATTCCGTGCACCCGGTCGCCGACGCCGAACCGGGTGACCCCCGGCCCCACCTCGCGGACCACGCCGGCGGCGTTGAACCCGGGCGTGAACGGAACGGGCAGGGCGACCTGGTAGCCGCCTCTGGCGATCAGGGTGTCGACGAACTCCACCGACGCCGCCTGGACCTGCACCAGCACCTGGCCGGGTCCCGGCGCCGGTTCGGGGATCTCCTCCACGGTCAGCCCCGTCGTCAGATCGCTGGTGTCATGGCAACGCAGAGCGAGCACGGCCCTCTCCTCTCCGGCCCGGTATCGGCACTGGGCGCCCAAGCTAGCACCGTGATCAACGGCCTTCCCTACTGCGGTTTGCAGGTAGGTTGAGCCCATATGCTGAGTCCAGATCGTTACCGGATGGGCCCGGGTTCCGCGTGTGGCGAGCCGCGGTCCGGGCACTGTCCGTCAACCAGAAGAGGGACGACAGCCGCTCGGCGCTGTCTGGAAAGGGTGGCGGTGCCGGAATGATCGCTGCGGATCAACCCGACCCGCCGTTGGTGCTCCTCGTCGAGGACGACCCCCAGGACGCGTTCATCGTGCGGGAGCTGCTCGAGGACAGTGGCCTGGCGGTGCGCCTGGAGTGGGCCAGGTCGCTCGACGAGGCGAGGCAGCTGCTGGCGCGGCTGCGAGCCCAGTGCGTGCTGCTGGACCTGGGCCTGCCCGACGCGCGCGACCTGTCGGCGCTGGCGGCGATGCGGGAGGCGAGCGGCGACGCGGCGGTCGTGGTGCTGACCGGGCTGGCGGAGGAGCAGGCGGGGCTGGCCGCGGTCACCGCGGGCGCCCAGGACTATCTGGTCAAAGGGCGCGTCGAGGCCGAGTGGCTCGGCCGCACGCTCCGCTACGCGATGCAGCGCAAGCAGGCCGAGCAGGCGTCCGTGGCGCTGCACGCCGAACGCATCCGCGCCGAGGAGAACGCCCGCCTGGAGCGCGGGCTGCTGCCCACGCCGCTGCTGCAGCAGATGCCGATCGAGGTGGTCACCCGCTATCGCGCCAGCCGCACGTCGGGCACGCTCGGCGGCGACTTCTTCGACGTGGTGGAGGACGACGACAAGGTCGTGCACGCCATGATCGGCGACGTGTGCGGCCACGGCCCCGACGAGGCCGCGCTCGGCGTCTGCCTGCGCATCGCCTGGCGCACGCTCGTGCTCAGCGGCGTGACCGGCACGGCCCTGCTCCGCCAGCTGGAGCGGGTGCTGCGGGCCGAACGCGGCGGTGACGAGATCTTCGTGACCATGTCGACGCTCGCGCTGGAGCCCGACCAGCGCACGGTGCGGGTGTGGCGGGCCGGACATCCCGGCCTGCTGGTCCACTCCGGCGACGCGGTCACCTGGGCGGAGCCGGGGCAGGGCCCGGCGCTCGGGCTCCCGCTGGAGTCGGACTGGGAGCAGAGTTCGCTGGAGCTGCCCGCGGGCGGCGGGCTGACGCTGTTCACCGACGGGCTGTTCGAGCGCCGCCTGCCCGGCGCGGGCATGCGGATGCTGGGCGAGGAGGGCCTGCTCCACGTCGCGCGCGAGCACGCCCACCTGTATGGCGAGGACTTCGTGGACGCGCTGATCGCCGGCACCGAGGCGGCCACCGCCGCCGACGCCTCCGCCGACGACGTCGCGGTGGTCCACCTGCGCTGGAAGGAGACGGCGTGATCGACCGTTCCGTGTCCGACACGGGCTGGCGGCGGCTGACGGTTCATCAGTGGTTCCTGCTGATGCTCGCGGCGATCACCGTGGTGGTCATGATCTTCGGCGTGGTCGGCGCCGTGATGCTGGAGCGCACCACCCATCTCGCGGGCGACCTGGTCGACCGCATCTCCCCGGCCAAGATCGAGGCGGCCGAGCTCCAGGGCTCGCTGCTGGACCAGGAGACGGGCGTGCGGGGCTTCCTCCTGACCGGCAACCGGGAGCTGCTCGAACCGTACGAGAGCGGCGTCGCCGACGAGCGGCGGCTGTACGAGCGCATTGAGGAGCTCGTCGGCGACCAGCCGAAGCTGCTGGCCCAGCTCCACGAGATCCGGCAGGCCGCCGCCGGCTGGCGGCGCGACTACGCCGAGCCGCTCATGGCGGAACGGCAGGCCGAGCGGCCGATCACCACGGCGGAGATGGAAGTGGGGCAGCCGGAGTTCGACCGGATCCGGGTGCTGCTCGGCACCCTGAACGACAGCCTCACGCAGTCGCGTCAGGAGGCGCGCGACCAGCTCGTGGCGGCCCAGCGGCTGCGCGACTGGATGTTCATCGCGATGGTGGTGATGTTCCTGGTGGCCGGTCTGTCGATGGCCGTGCTGCTGCGTCGTGCCGTGGTCCAGCCGCTGGACGAGCTGCGGATGGCCTCGCGGGAGGTCGCCGAGGGCAACTTCGACCACCCGATCCCGGCCCACGGCCCGTCCGACATCCGTGAGGTCGCGCTGGACGTGGACGAGATGCGCAGCAAGATCCTGGCCGCGCTGGAGGTGTCCCGCGACCACGAGGCGACGCTCGGCCAGCAGGCGGCCGACCTCGACGCCCAGGCGGTCGAGTTGCGCCGCTCCAACGCCGAGCTGGAGCAGTTCGCGTACGTCGCCTCGCACGACCTCCAGGAGCCGCTGCGTAAGATCGCCACGTTCTGCCAGCTGCTGGAGAAGCGGTACGTGGACGTGCTCGACGACCGGGGCCGGCAGTACATCCACTTCGCCGTCGACGGTGCCACCCGTATGCAGGGCCTGATCAACGACCTGCTGAGCTACTCGCGGGTGGGCCGGCTGTACGACGCGCGCAGGCCCGTCAACCTGCGGCTCAAGCTGGACAAGGCGCTGGACAACCTGTCCGCCAGGCTCGACGAGTCGGGCGCGACGGTCGAGGGTCCGGACAACCTGCCGCAGATCACCGGCGACCCGATGCTGCTGACCATGCTGTGGCAGAACCTCATCGGCAACGCCGTCAAGTTCCGCCACCCGGAGCGGCCGCCGGTCATCCGGATCGGGTGCGAGCAGGTGGAGGACGACGAGTGGCGCTTCTGCGTCACCGACAACGGCATCGGCGTGAACGCCGAGTTCGCCGACAAGATCTTCGTCATCTTCCAACGTCTGCACAACCGCGAGGCCTACGGCGGCACCGGCATCGGCCTGGCGATGTGCAAGAAAATCGTGGAGAACCACGGCGGCCGCATCTGGCTGGACACCACGTACGAGGGCGAGGGGACCAGGATCTGCTTTACGCTTCGTTCTGACACGCTTTCGTCGGAGGCCCGTTTCGCGGCCGCCACAGCCAGCTCAGAAGGACCCCGCGTATGAGCCCCACCGGACAGCCCATTGAAGTGCTTCTCGTCGAGGACGACCCCGGCGACGAGCTCATCACGCGGGAGGCGTTCGAGGACAACAAGATCGGCAACAACCTCCACGTCGTCCGCGACGGACTGGAGGCGCTCGACTTCCTCTACCAGCGGGGCGAGCACGTCGGCAAGCCGCGCCCCGACCTCATCCTGCTGGATCTCAACCTGCCGAAGTACGACGGCCGGCAGGTCCTGGAGAAGATCAAGAGCGATCCGGAGCTGCGCGCCATCCCGGTGGTGGTGCTCACCACGTCCTCCGCCGAGGAGGACATCCTGCGCAGCTACAAGCTGTTCGCGAACGCCTACGTGACCAAACCCGTCGATCTGAGCCAGTTCATGGCCGTGATACGGCAGATCGACGAGTTCTTCGTCACGGTCGTCCGCCTCCCCGGGCGGCATCAGTAGCCGACGACCTCCACGTAGTGCGGGTTGTACATCACCCCGATGATGTTGCCGAACGGGTCGACCACCGACGCCGTCACGAATCCCTCACCCCGCTCGACGATCCCCTGGTGCTTCTCGGCCCCCAGCGCCAGCAGCCGCTCGTAGGCCGCCCGCACGTCGTCGACGTGCCAGTACGCGACCACGCCGCCGCGCTCCGGGCCGTGCGGCCTCCAGGCGGCGTCGATGAGGCCGATCTCGTCCTGGTGGTCGCCGACGCGGAACTCGGTGTAGCCGAGCCGGCCGTCGGGGCCGTTGCGGTGGAAGTACGGCTCGACGCCGAGGAGTTCGGTGTACCACCGCTTGGCCGCCTCCAGGTCGTCGGCCCAGTAGCTGATGTTCGCGAGTCCACGCAACATGTGCTGCTCCCTTTGTCGTCGGTAGGAACGACACTAGGAGCCGTTGAGGAACATTCCGTTCCGCAATGGCTCACGGAGTGAGCGACGCGCGGGATTCGTTGAGGAACGCCCGTTCCGCCTCGTTCCCGGTGCGGGCGATCGCCTCCTCGTACGCCTGAGCCGCCTCCTCCACCCGGCCGAGCCGTCGGAGCAGGTCGGCGCGTACAGCGTGGAAGAGGTAGTAGGGAGCCAGGTCGAGGGCGTCGACCAGGTCGAGCGCCCGCGCCGGGCCCGACACCTCGGCGACGGCGACGGCGCGGTTGAGCGCCGCCACCGGGCTGGGCGCGACGGCCATCAGCAGGTCGTACAGCGCCACCACCTGCGCCCAGTCGGTCGGCGGCTCGCTGTGCACGGCGTTGATCGCCGCCTGGATCTGGTACGGCCCCGGGCTGTCACGGCGCAGGCAGCGGCGCACCAGCTCCCGGCCCTCCTCGGCCAGGTCCTCGTCCCACAGCCGCCGGTCCTGGTCGGCGAGCCGGACCAGCCGGCCGTCGGGGGTGGTGCGGGCCGGGCGGCGCGACTCCAGCAGCAGCATGAGCGCCAGCAGCCCGAGCGCCTCCGGCTCGTCCGGCATCAGCTCCACCAGCAGCCGTCCCAGCCGGATCGCCTCCGCGCACAGCTCCGCGCGCACCAGACGCTCGCCGGAGCCCGCCACGTACCCCTCGTTGAAGATCAGGTAGATGACGGCCAGCACCGACCGCGTCCTGGCGGGCAGGTCCGCCTCGCGCGGGACCCGGTACGGGATGCGCGCGTCACGGATCTTGCCCTTGGCGCGCACCAGCCGCTGCGCCATGGTCTTCTCCGGCACCAGGAAGGCGCGGGCGATCTGGGCGGTGTCGAGGCCGCCGAGCAGCCGGAGGGTCAGCGCCACCTGCGCGGCCCTGGACAGCGCCGGATGGCAGCAGGTGAAGATCAGGCGTAGCCGGTCGTCGCGCACGGGCCCCTCCTCGATGGGTTCGTCGCGGGCATGCAGCAGGGCGGCCTGGGCGTGCTTGCCGGCGCGGGCGGCCTCGCGGCGCAGCCGGTCGATGGCGCGGTTGCGCGCGGTGGTGATGATCCAGCCGGCGGGGGAAGGCGGCGGCCCGTCCTCGGGCCACCGCCGGACCGCGACGGCGAACGCGTCCTGGACCGCCTCCTCCGCCACGTCGATGTCGCCGAACACGCGGGTGAGCACGGCCACCGCCCGGCCGTACTCCTCGGTGAAGACGCGCTCGATGTCCATCAGATGATCGGGCGCACCTCGATCGGCAGGCCGACGACCTCGGCCAGCCGGCGGCCCCAGTCGAGCGCCGCGTCCAGGTCCGGCGCCTGGACGACGGTGAAACCGCCGAGGTGCTCCTTGCCCTCGGTGTACGGGCCGTCGGTCATGAGGACGTCGCCGTCCTGGGCCAGCAGCACGGTGGCGGTGGACGGCGGGTGCAGGCCGATCCCGAACATCCACGCGCCGGACGCCCGCATCTCCTCGTTGAGCGTGTCCAGCCTCTTCAGGATGGGGTCGAGGAGCTCGGGCGGCGGCGGGTCGCCGTCGGGCTCGTAGATGCTCAGCAGGTACTGCTTCATCGTCTCAATCCTCTCTCTCACCTCTCAGACGAACGGCCGCCGCCCGGATCGACAGCCGGACCGGGCCCGGACGGCCGCCGTGCTCGCCCCGGCGTCCGGCCCTCCAGTGTGGCGTCCCGGGACCGCCCTGCGTCCCCGGCTCCGAATCGGTCCTCAGGTCGGTGCCCGAATCGGCCCTTATCCCGGGTACCGATTCCCGCCAGGCTGAGGGGCATGACGACGACCCGCTTCGACGGCCGGCTCCTCACCCCCGGCGACGCCGGCTACGACACCGCCCGTACCGTCTGGAACGCCATGATCGACCGGCGTCCGCGCATGATCGTCCGCGCGTCGGGCGTCGCCGACGTGGTCGCCGCCGTGCGGCTGGCCCGGGAACTGGACCTGGAGATCGGGGTGCGCTGCGGCGGCCACAACGCGGCGGGCTTCGCCGTTCCCGACGACGGGCTCATGATCGACCTGACGCCCATGGGCGGGGTGCGGGTCGACCCGGCCCGCCGCCGGGCCCGGGTGCAGGGCGGCGCGCTGCTCGGCGCGCTGGACCGGGCCTCCCAGGCGTACGGCCTGGCCACCACCGCGGGCAACGTCTCGCACACCGGCGTCGGCGGGCTCACGCTCGGCGGCGGCATGGGCTGGCTGGCCCGCCAGTACGGCCTGACCTGCGACAACGTCGTCTCCTGCACGCTGGTCACCGCCGAAGGGGAGGTCGTGACCGCGAACCGCGCCGAGCACCCCGACCTGTTCTGGGCCCTGCGCGGCGGCGGCGGCAACTTCGGCGTCGTCACCGAGTTCGCCTTCCAGTTGCACCGCACCGGCACGCGGACGCTGGTCGCCGAGTTCGACTTCCGCGCCGAGGACGCCGTGCCGGTCATCGAGGGCTGGCGCGACCTGAACGCCGTCGCGCCCCGGCAGGCGACGTTCACCGCCGGCGTCGCCGGCGGTCCCGCCGGGCCGATCGCCACGCTGGGGTTCGTGTGGGTCGGCGACCCGGACGAGGGCCGCCGGCTGCTCCCCGCGATGCGGGCGCTCGGGCGTCCCGTCGCCACGCGCGTCACCACCCCGTCCTACCTGGAACTCCAGCGACGCGAGGACTCCACGGGCGGCCACGCCTACCGCCGCTACGCCAAGGCCCACTACCTGGGGCGATTCCCCACCGCGGCGATCGAGGCGTTCCTGCTGCGCGGCGCCGCCGACCTGAGCGCGAGCCCGCGCCTGCCGGCCGTCGGCCTGCAGGCGCACGGCGGCGCGATCGCCGAGATCCCGGACGCGGACACGGCGTTCAGCCACCGCGGCACGATGTTCGAGTTCGGCGCCGGCGCCCGCTGGACCGACCCGGCCGAGGACGAGGCCAGGATGGCCGCCGCCCGCGCCGCCGGCGCGTCGCTCGAACCGTACGCGAGCGGGGTGTACGTCAACTCGCTGACGGCCGACGAACTGGCCGACGGGCGGGGTGGGATGCGGCGGGCCTTCTCGCCCGCGAAGCTGGCCAGGTTGACCGCGGTGAAGACCGCCTACGACCCGGCCAACGTCTTCCACCTGAACCAGAACATCCGCCCGGCACGCTGACGCGCCGGTCAGCGCCCCCGTACCTCCCTGATGGCCCTGGCCAGCAGCGCGACCCCCTCGGCGATGGCGCTCTCGCCGAGGACGGCGTAGCCGAAGATGAGGCCGCCCGGCCCGGCGGAGGCGATCCGGTACGGGCCGACGCCGTGGATGCCGAGCCCGTGCCGGGCGGCGGCCGTCACCACCGCCGCCTCGTCGAGGCCGGGCGGGAGCCAGGCGACCACGTGCTGCCCGGCGGCGACCCCGGCCGGTTCCAGATCGGGCAGGTGGGTGCGCAGGGCGTGCAGCAGCGCGTCGCGGCGGCGGCGGTACACCGGACGCATCCGGCGCAGGTGGCGGTCGAACTCGCCGCGCGCGAGGAAGTCGGCGAACGCGAGCTGGTCGATGACCGGCGAGCCGCGGTCGGCGAGCATCTTGGCGTCGGCGACGTCGGCGGCCAGGCGGGCAGGCACGACCATCCAGCCGAGCCGCAGCCCGGGCGCGAGCGTCTTGCTGGCCGTGCCGCAGTAGACGACGTGATCGGGCGCCAGGCCCTGCATGGCGCCCACCGGCGACCGGTCGTAGCGGTACTCGGCGTCGTAGTCGTCCTCGATCACGATCGCGCCGCGGCGCTCGGCCCAGGCGATCACCTCGGCCCTCGCCGCGGCCGACAGCACCGCCCCGGTGGGCCACTGGTGCGACGGGGTGAGCACGATCGCGTCGGCGTCGGTCCGGTGGAG
Organism: Nonomuraea sp. CA-218870; assembly: GCF_050936535.1. Taxonomy (NCBI): domain Bacteria; kingdom Bacillati; phylum Actinomycetota; class Actinomycetes; order Streptosporangiales; family Streptosporangiaceae; genus Nonomuraea; species Nonomuraea sp. CA-218870. The sequence goes on from NZ_JBNJMN010000001.1 coordinate 4,448,763, forward strand.
CGCGTCGACCCGGACGCCGTCCGGGCCCACCGGGACGCCGACCACGTCCAGACCGGCGGCGCGGGCCAGCACCCGGGCGTCGTCGTCGGACGACGGATCCTCCAGGGCGATCCTTCTCGCGCCGCGCCGGGCGAGCACCTGGATCAGCAGCGAGATGCCCTGCCCGTAGCCGTTGCAGATCACCATGGCGTCCGGGACGGACGAGGTGCCGCGGACCCGGTTGAGGTAGTCGCACAGGGCCTCACGCACTTCCGGGACGCCCCGGCCGTCGAGGTAGGCGAACCGGTCGTTGGGCGTGGCGGTGAGCACGGCCCGGACCGAGCGCAGCCAGGCGGCCCGGGGGAACCGCGACACGTCGGTGCGCCCGTACCCGAAGTCGATCCTGAAGCCCGCCCCGGAACCGGTGCTGCGCACGGGTGGCCGCGCCGTCGGAGCCGAGCCCGCCCCGGCGGCGGGCGGCGCGGGCGCGGCGACCCGGGTGTATCCGCCCGACCGGCTGGTGAGGTAGCCCTCGGCCACGAGCTGCTGATAGGCCTCCACGACCACCCCGCGGGACACCCCGAGCCCGGCCGCGAGGGTGCGGGTGGGCGGCAGCGACGTGCCCGATCGCAGCCGGCCGGCCCGGATGCCGGTGCGGATGGACGACTCGATCTGCCGGTGCAGGGGCACCCCCGCCTCCCGGTCCAGTTCGATGAGCAGGTCCTCGGCCGGCCCCGAATTGGTCCTCGATCGGTCCACGAAGTCGGACCTTACCGGCGTGTACCAATTCCTGCCAGGCTCAGTGGACCTGCCGCGGTCCAGGGGAGCCGGCTCTCTTCGACCACGGCATCGACCGCAAGCGGATCGCAGGAGGCGACGCGTGAACGACACCGAGCCACGGACCACGGCCGGGAAGGAGACGAGCCCGTGCTGAGACAGGTCGCGCAGGGTGTGCTGGTCCACGAGAGCGCGTTCGTCCGGAGCAACGCCGTGGTCGTGCACGGCCGGGCCGGCGTGCTGCTCATCGATCCCGGGGTGCAGGACCACGAGCTGGCCTGTCTCGCCGACGACCTGTCCGGTTCGGGGCGGACCGTGGTGGCGGGCTTCTCGACGCATCCGGACTGGGACCACCTGCTCTGGCATCCCCGGCTCGGCGAGGCCCCCCGGCACGGCACGGCCCGCTGCGCCGCCGCCGTCCGTGATCAGCTGTCCGACCCGGACGCCAAGGACCGCATCGCCGATCACCTGCTCGACACGGAGATCGCCGGGCAGGTCCCGCTGGACCTGCTCGGGCTCATCGACGGCCTGCCCGCCGGGACGACGCGGGTGCCGTGGGACGGCCCGGAGGTCCGGATCATCGAGCACCAGGCGCACGCTCCGGGCCACGCGGCGCTGTTCGTCGAGGACCGCGGGGTTCTCGTCGCCGGCGACATGCTCTCCGATGTCCTGGTCCCGATGCTCGACCTGGACGCCGCCGACCCGATCGGGGACTACCTCTCCGCGCTGCGACTGCTGGAGGGCGTGGCGGACGGCGTCGACGTGGTCGTGCCCGGCCACGGGTCCGTCGGCGGAGCCGGCGAGGCGCGGGCGCGGATCGAGCGGGATCGGGCGTACGTGCTCGCCCTGCGTGACGGCCTTCCCTTCAGCGACCCGCGCATCGGCCCGTCGGCCGCGCCAGGCTGGGAGTGGGTGAGCCAGGTGCACGCCGGACAGCTCCAGCGCCTGGCGGGCGGGGAGCGGGCGGGAGGCTGACGGTCCCGGCCGCCCGCTCAGCCGAAGGCGGCGGCCTCGACCATCTCGATGAGCGACTCGGCCGCCGCCCCGGCGTCATAGGCGGCGTCCCGCAGGTGCTCGCCGACGATGGCGTCGATCGCCCCGCCGGTGATGAGCGCGAGGGTGCGCGGATCGGGCCCGGGGCCCAGGTCCCGGGCCTCGCGGGCGTCCCGCAGCAGGGCGGCCAGCGGCTTCCAGCGGGCTTCCGGCGCGGGGCGGCCGTGGTGGAGCATCGCCTCGACGATCAGCCGGGCGTGGTCGGGGCGCTCGGCCAGGTGCCCGATCATCCGTCGCACGTACGCGGCCGGAGCCTGATCGGCGGGCACGGCCTCGACGGCCGCCCCGACGTCGGCCACCAGCGCGTCCAGCACCTGCGCGTGGGCCGCCGCCACGACCGCGTCCTTGGAGGCGAAGTGGTAGAGCACCGCACCCTTGGTGATGCCCGCGGCCTGGGCGATCCGTGCCAGCGAGGCGGCGGCGTAGCCGTGCTCGGCCACCAGCCGGATCGTGACCTCGATGAGCTGGGCACGCCGCGTCTGCTCGATGAAGCTGAGCGGCCTGTCCTCAGCTCCCGGCGTCGTTCGCCTTGCTGCCATGGGCACGACGGTATCGTGTCGCGTATCCTCTGACCATACGGTCAAAAATCTGACCGATGTTCAGAGGAGGGCACTCATGGAGGACGTCCACCCCGGCGGCCCGGCCGTCCCGCGCCGCCGCCGGGCGCTGAAGGTCACGGGCGGCGTCGCCGCCGTGCTGGTGGTCGCCGTGGCCTTCCTGCTGCGTCAGCCGTCACCGGTGGGCCACTGGAACAGCGCGGCCGACCGCGCGGAGTACATGGCCGCCTACGACCGGGCGATGGCGGACCTGCCGCGGGCCGCCGAGACGATCGACGTGCGGACCGACTTCGGGTTCGTGCGGGTCTACCGGTATGCGGGCGCCCCCGGCGGGGCCGGGCCGCTGGTGCTGCTGCCCGGCAGGGCGTCCGCGTCCCCGGTGTGGGCCGGCAACCTGCCGCACCTGCTCAGGATCGGTGACGTCTACACCGTCGATCTGCTGGGCGAGCCGGGCAAGAGCGTGCAGGACGCGCCGATCACCTCCGACGCGGACCAGGCGGCCTGGCTCGACCAGGTGCTCGCGCGGCTGCCGGAGGATTCCTTCCACCTGGTCGGGCTGTCCATCGGCGGGTGGACGGCCGCCAACCTCGCCGTCCACCGGCCGGGGCGCGTCGCCACGCTGACGCTGCTCGACCCGGTCTACACGTTCTCCGCCATCCCGGCCGGCACCGCGATCCGCGCCATCCCCGCCTCCGTGCCGTGGCTGCCGAAGTCCTGGCGCGACTCGTTCAACTCCTACACCGCCGGCGGCGCTCCCGTGGAGGACGTGCCGGTGGCGGACCTGATCGAGTCCGGGATGCGCGCCTACACGCTCAAGCTGCGGCAGCCCTCGCTCATCGAGGAGGGGAAACTGGGCGGCCTGACGATGCCGGTGCTGGCGATCCTGGCCGGGAAGTCCGTGATGCACGACCCCGGCGTCTCCCGCGAGGTCGCCGGGCGCGTGCTCGGGAACGGCACGGTGAAGGTCTACCCGGACGCCTCGCACGCGCTCGGCGGCGAGCACCCCGAGGAGATCGCCGCCGACCTCGCCGCCTTCCTCGCCGTCGGCTGAACGACCGGAACCCCGGGAGATGTATGCAAAAACCTTGTCCTCAGGTCCCGGTATGCCCATAATCGGGGCATTCGGCGTGAGGATGTATGCATGTCCGTCATTGATGATCTCAGGGCCCTGATACTCGGCGGCCGCTACGCGCCCGGCGACCGGCTGGGCGAGGTCGAGCTCGCCCAGCTGCTCCAGGTGAGCCGCACCCCCGTCCGCGAGGCGCTGCGCCACCTGCAGTCCGAGGGCCTGGTCGAGGTCACCGCCAACAAGGGCGCCAGAGTCGTCGAGTATCCGGCGGCGGACCTGGAGACGATCTTCGAGCTGCGGGCCAGGATCGAAGGGCTGGCCGCCAGGCAGGCCGCCGCGACCGCCACCGACGAGGACGTGGCACGGCTGCACGCGGTCGCCGTGTCGCTCGGCGAGCACGCCGACCGGCGCGAGCTGGACGCGGTCTACCGGCTCAACACCGAGTTCCACCAGGAGCTCGTGCGCCTGGGCGGCAGCGCCATCCTCGCCCAGTCGATCAGCGCCCTGATCCACTCACCCATCCTGCTGCGCACCTACGGCGCCTTCGACGAGGAGGCCATGCGGCGCAGCGTCAACCACCACATCGAGATCGCGGCGGCCGTCAAGGCCGGGGACCCCGAATGGGCGGAGGCGGTCATGCGAGCGCACCTGTTCTCGGCCCGCGCCTCCCTGCTCGGACCGAGGAAGAAGGCATGACACATCTCCCGTTGGACGACGTACGGGTCATCGAGCTCGGCCAGTTGCTGGCCGGACCCTTCTCCGGGCAGCTGCTCGGCGACTTCGGCGCGGAAGTGATCAAGGTGGAGGATCCCGGCCGCGGCGACCCGATGCGGCAGTGGGGCCGGGAGAAGCCGCACGGCAAGTCGCTGTGGTGGCCGGTCGTGGCGCGCAACAAGAAGTCGGTCACCTGCGACCTGCGCACCCGGCAGGGCCAGGACCTGGTCAGGAAGCTGGTGGCCGAGGCGGACGTGCTGCTGGAGAACTTCCGGCCCGGCACGCTGGAGCGCTGGGGCATGTCGCCGGACGAGCTGCACGCGATCAACCCCCGGCTGGTGATCACCCGGGTGACCGGGTTCGGGCAGACCGGCCCGTACGCGCCGCGCGCGGGCTACGGGTCGATCGGCGAGGCCATGGGCGGCATCCGTTACGTCACCGGCGACCCCAGCCTGCCGCCGTCGCGGGCCGGGATCTCGATCGGCGACTCGCTGGCCGCCACCCACGCCTGCGTCGGCACGCTGGTGGCGCTGCACGAGCGGCAGCGCAGCGGCCGCGGCCAGGTGGTCGACTCGGCGATCTACGAGGCGGTGCTGGCCATGATGGAGTCGCTGCTGCCCGAGTGGCAGCAGGCCGGCTACCAGCGCGAGCGCACCGGCCCCGTGCTGCCGAACGTCTCGCCCAGCAACGTCTACCCCACCCGGGACGGCGACGCGATCCTCATCGCCGCCAACCAGGACAGCGTCTTCGCCCGGCTGGCCCAGGTCATGGGCGCCGAGGAGCTGGCCGGCGACGAGCGGTACGCCACCCACGGCGCCCGCGGCGAGAACATGGACGAGCTGGACGGGATCATCGCCGCCTGGACCGCCGGCCACGCGGCCGACGAGCTGCTGCGGCTGCTGCACGACGGCGGCGTGCCGGCCGGGCGGATCTACACGGCCAAGGACATGTTCGCCGACCCGCACTTCGCCGCCCGTGAGGCCATCGTCAACGTGCCGCACCCGGACTTCGGCGAGGTGGCCATGCAGAACGTGGTGCCGAAGCTGTCCGGCACTCCCGGCCGGGTGCGCAGCGCGGGGCCCGCGCTCGGCCAGCACAACGAGGAGGTCTACGGCGGCCTGCTCGGACTCTCCCCTGAGGAGATCGCCGGCCTCTCCACGGCCGGAATCATCTAGAAGCGAGGAACCCCCCATGCGCTACCGGCTCGGGGTGGACGTCGGAGGGACGTTCACCGACATCCTTCTCATCGATCAGGAGTCAGGGCAGACCTTCCGCGCCAAGACTCCGTCCACTCCCCATGACCAGTCGATCGGCGTCCTGGCCGGCGTCGAGAAGGCGTGCGCGGTGGCGGGCGTCTCCCCGGACGAGATCGGGGAGATCCTGCACGGCACCACCGTCGCCACGAACGCCATCCTGGAGGGCAAGGGCGCCAGGGTCGGCCTCGTCACCACGGCGGGCTTCCGCCAGGTGCTGCAGATCGCCCGCTCGTTCGTCCCCGGCGGCCTGGCGGGCTGGATCATCTGGCCCAAGCCGGAGCCGCTCGCCGCCCTGGAGGACACCGTGGAGGCCGTCGAGCGGGTCGCCGCCGACGGCTCGGTGGTGACGCCGCTGGACGAGGACGACCTGCGGGCCAAGCTGCGGTCGCTGCGCGGCGTCGAGGCGCTGGCCGTCTCGCTGATCAACTCCTTCGCCTTCGACGGCCACGAGCGCCGCGTCGCCGAACTGGCGGCCGAGGAGCTGCCGGGCGTGCCCGTCTCGATCTCCTCCCAGGTGCTGCCCGAGCTGCGCGAGTACGAGCGGACCGTCACCACGGTCGCCAACGCCTACGTCCAGCCGAGGGTCGCCACCTACCTGGACAACCTGGGCCTCGACCTGTACGTGCTGCGCAGCGACGGCGGCCTGGCCTCCCGCGCGAACGCCAAGGCGGCGCCGGTCAACATGCTGCTGTCCGGCCCGGCCGGCGGGGTCGCGGGCGCCACCTGGGTGGCCGAGCAGGCCGGGTACACCGACTTCCTCACCTTCGACATGGGCGGCACCTCCACCGACGTGGCGCTCGTCCAGGACGCCCGGCCGCGGGTCGGCCGCGAGACCAAGGTGGGCGACCTCACCGTACGCTCGGCCTCGGTGGACGTGCGGACCGTCGGCGCGGGCGGCGGCTCGATCGCGCACGTACCCGCGCTGACCCGGGCGCTGCGCGTCGGCCCGCAGTCGGCGGGCGCGGAGCCCGGACCGGCCGCCTACGGCAAGGGCGGCACGGAGCCCACCGTCACCGACGCCAACGTGGTGCTGGGCTACCTGCCGTCGCGGCTGGCCGGCGGCGAGATCACGCTGGACCGGGAACGGTCCCGCGAGGCCGTGCGGCAGGTCGCCGAGGCGATGGGGCTGACGGTGGAGGCCGCCGCCCAGGGCATCGTCGACATCGTCAACGAGAACATGTTCGGCGCGCTGCGCCTCGTCTCCGTCCAGCAGGGCTTCGACCCGCGCGACTTCGCGCTGGTCGCCTTCGGCGGGGCCGGGCCGCTGCACGCCAACGCGCTCGGCCGGCTGACCGGGTCCTGGCCGGTCATCATCCCGCCGTCGCCCGGCGTGCTGTGCGCGTACGGCGACGCCACCACGTGCCTGCGCGACGAGGCGGCCAGGACCAGCATCAAGCGCTTCTCCCAGCTGACCGACGACGAGCTGAGGCAGATGCTGGCCGAGCTGGCCGAGCGGGCCGCCGCCACCCTGGAGGCCGAGGGGGTGGGCCGCGCCGACCAGACCGTCACGTACCAGGTCGACGTGCGCTACCACGGCCAGGGCTTCGAGATCCCGATCGACCTCGGCCTGGACACCGGGCTGGAGGCGCTGGGCAAGGCGTTCGACGCCGAGCACGAGCGGCTGTTCTCGTTCCTGCTGAGCAACGAGCACGAGATCGTCAGCGCCCGCGCCTCGGTGAGCGGGCCGCGCCCCGACGTCCAGCCGGTCCGGCTCGCGCACGGAGGACCCGAGGCCGAGCCCGTCGGCAAGCACGAGGTCTGGATCGACGGCGGCTGGGCGGAGGCCTCGGTCTACGACCGCGCCGCCCTGCTCGCGGGCAACCTGGTCGAAGGGCCCGCGATCGTCACCGAGATGGACTCCACCACGCTCGTCCTGCCCGGCCACGTGGCCGAGGTGCACGAGAGCGGCAGCCTGCTCATCCGGCCACTGGAGGCATGATGGCCCAGATCATCCAGACCGCGACGGCACCTCTGGCCGAGGCCGAGGTCGACCCCGTCACGCTCGACATCATCGAGAACGCGCTGCGCAACGCCCGCTACGAGATGGACGAGGTGCTCTTCCGCACCGCGCTGTCGCCGGGCATCCGCGAGCAGCACGACGAGTTCCCGCTCATCGCCGACGCCGAGGGGCGGATGGTCGCCGGCCAGTTCGGCCTGTCCATCCCGGCCCTGCTCGACCGGTTCGACGGGACGGTGGAGGAGGGCGACGTGCTGCTCACCTCCGACCCGTACTCCTGCGACGGCGCGATCAGCCACGCCAACGACTGGCTGGTCGTCATGCCGGTGTACGTGGACGGCCGGGTGGTCGGCTGGGCGTCGATGTTCGGCCACATGTCGGACGTCGGCGGCAAGACCGCCTGCTCGATGCCGACCGACGCGCGCACGATCTTCGAGGAGGGCGTGGTCATCCCGCCCTTCAAGCTCTACTCCAAGGGCGTGCTGAACGAGGACGCGCTGCGCATCATCCTCAACCAGGTGCGCCGGCCCGACTGGAACCGGGCCGACCTCAACGGCATCGTGGCCGCCTGCCGCACCGCCGGGCGCCGCATCCAGGAGCTGTGCGCCCGCTTCGGCGCCGACACCTACACCTCGGCCCTGCGGGCGCTGCTCCAGCGCAACCACGACGCGATGCGGACGCTGCTCACCACCCTGTTCGAGGACGGCGAGACGCTCACGTTCAAGGACTACATCTGCGACGACGGCGTCGGCAACGGCCCGTACGAGCTGGTGCTGTCGCTGACCCGCACGGGCGACAAGGTGCTGCTCGACTTCACCGGCAGCTCCGCGCAGTCCGAGGGGCCGATCAACTACTACCTGAACGAGAACCTCGCCCGGATGTTCTTCGGGATCTACCTCATCACGGTGGCCGACCCGCAGATCCTCTGGAACGACGGCTTCTACCCGCTGATCGACGTGCGCATCCCGGACAAGAGCTTCTGGAAGCCGGAGTATCCCGCCGCGCTCAACGCCCGCAACCACGGCATCGGCCGGATCTTCGACCTGTTCGGCGGCCTGCTCGGGCAGAAGACGCCCGACCTGCTGAACGCGGCCGGCTTCTCCTCCTCACCCCACTTCATGTACGCGGGCGACGGCTTCCAGCTCTACTCCATCGGCTTCGGCGGCATCCCGGGCAGGCCGATCGGCGACGGCCCCGACGGCCACTCGCTGTGGCCGTCGTTCACCAACATCCCGTGCGAGTTCCTGGAGTCGTACTACCCGCTGCGCATCGAACGCTGGGAGACCGTCGCCGACAGCGGGGGAGCGGGCCTGCACCGGGGCGGCAACGGCGTGGACGTGGCGTACCGGTTCCTGAAGCCGGGCACCATCGCCATCCACGACGACCGCTGGCTGACCTACCCGTGGGGCGTCAACGGCGGCGAGCCGGGCGCGCGCGGCCGCAAGTGGATCGAGCGGGCGGACGGCGGCAGGGAGATCCTGCCGAGCAAGGTCCACGACGTGCCGGTCTCGCCGGGCGACGTGCTGCACTTCGTCACCTGGGGCGGCGGCGGCTGGGGTGACCCGCTGGCGCGCGACCCCGCCCTGGTCGGGCTGGAGGTGCGGCGCGGCCTGCTGACGGCGCAGGGCGCCCGCAGCTACGGCGTGGTCTGCGCGGCCGACGGCACGGTGGACGAGGCGGCCACCCGTGACCTGCGGGCCGAGCTCGAACGCACGAGGCCGGAGCCGAAGGTCTTCGACATGGGCCCGCCGATGGCGGAGATCCTGGCCAGGTGCGAGGAGGAGACCGGCCTGCCCGCTCCCCGGCCCCCGGCCAGGGCGTGAACCCGTTCGACGGGACGCTCCCGTTCGGGGAGCGTCCCGCGCTCATCCTCGTCGACCTGATGCGGGCCTACTTCGAGCCCGGCGCGGACCTCTACATGGGGTCGCGGGACTGCCTGGACAGCGCCGCCCGGGTGCTGTCGGCGGCCCGCGCGGCCGGCCTGCCGGTGGTCCACACCCGGGTCGCGTTCGGCGCGGGCGGGCTCGACGGCGGGCTGTTCTACCGCAAGGTGCCGCCGCTGCGGCACCTTGCGGGGCCGCTGGGCGAGCTGATGCCGGAGGTGGCGCCCGCCGACGGCGAGGTGGTGATCGTCAAGCAGTACGCCAGCGCGTTCTTCGGCACCACGCTCGCCTCCACGCTGACCGCGCTGCGGGTGGACACGCTGCTCATCGCGGGCGTGTCCACCAGCGGGTGCATCCGGGCCAGCGCGGTCGACGCGGTGCAGCACGGCTTCGTCCCGGTGGTGGTCCGGCAGGCGGTCGGCGACCGCGACCCGGGCCCGCACGAGGCGAACCTCTTCGACATCCAGGCCAAGTACGGCGAGGTCTGGGACGAGGAGGAGGTGCTGCGGCGGCTCTGACGCCTGAACCGGGCACAGTCCTCGGGGGTCAGTGCGTCACCCGCCACCAGAAGCCGTCCGGGTCGGTGAAGGAGCCGGAATATCCCTGGGTCGTCTGCGCGGCGGCGACGGTGATCCTTCCTCCGGCGGCGGCCGCCGACGCCAGGAGGGCATCGACCTCTTCCCGGGACCCGGCCGTGTGGGTGAGGATCATTGAGGGGAAGCCGCCGCCGTCCCTCGTCGTGCCCGCGTCCCTGGCCAGGACTCCGCGTTCCATCAGGCACAGCCTGGCCGCCGCCTTGGCGGGGTGGAAGTCGACGTACTTGCTGCCGTAGTCGCGGTCGACCGACATGCCCAGGGCCTCGTAGAAGGCCTTCGACGCCTTCGGCGCGGCGACGCCGAGAATGAGGGTGGTCTCGGTCGGGACCGGGCTCTCCGCCGCGGGGCCGGTGTCCTTGCCGGTGGCCGCCGCCAGCTTCCAGATGGCGCCGTCCGGCGCCCGGAACGCCCCGGAGAACGAACCGAAGAGGGCCTTCTTCGCGGGTTTGAGAACCTCCGCGCCGCCCCGGACGGCGGCGTCCATCAGGGTCCTGACCTCGGTGGGCTGGTTGACGACGCAGGTCAGCACGTAGCCGCGGAACCCCGCCGCCACCGGTTCCGCGGCGAGCCCCTCGGCCGCGGACAGGGTGAGCCGCCCCGTCCCGTGCAGGTCGAGGTTCACCGAGTCATCGTCGTCGGCGACGGCGGGAGAGAGTGCGGTGCTGTAGAACCTGCGCGCGGCGGGCACGTCGGGCGCCCCGAGGGTGACGACGTCGAGGGTGAGGGCCATGGCGTGACTTCTGGGGCGGGAGGAATCCGCAGTGGGGGTGCTGTTCACGCGGGTAACGCTAGGTGCGGCTCGGCGGGCCGCGCTTCTCGATTCCTGACCGCTTCGGCATCCGCTTCAGCGGTCCGTCAAAGCCGGTATCCCGCCGCTGACACCTTGATCTCGGTCAGCATGCGCAACTAGAACTCGCCGCCTGCCGCATCGTGGGGAGTCCTCACCGACACGATCCGGCAGGCGGCGCAGTGGAAGGCGCCATCTCCCAACCTGTTGACTCGTCCTTCGGCACTCCGTGGGCAGGGATCCGTCCAGGGTCACCGGAACGTACTCTCCGGACGAGGGCGCGAACTGCCCCATCTCGGGGAGCACCGTGATCAGCATGGACCGCATCGAGGTGTACTGGGTCCGTGGTGACCTCTTTGCGGCTCACCTGGGCTCTTTCCGGTCGGCTGAGGAGGGCGGGAAGAACGGTGCGCCGCCTGCCTGCGGAATGCTGTCCGTGTGGCCGCGATTGAGGAACTCGGCGAGGCGGGCGGCGGAGTCGCCTCCGTGGCCGGCCGACACCGCGGCGTCGACGGCGTTCTTGGCGGCCTGGGTTACGGCCGGGGAGATCCCGGCCTCCTCCAACGCGTGAACGATGTGGTCCAGGCTCGTGGCGACCGAGGTAAGCGAGGCCGATTCCGTCCCGGAGAAACGCCCGGCGTCGATGTCGGACGCGAGTCCGGGCAGCAGGTTGGCGACCAGTTCCGCCATCTGCTGGGCGTGCGGCGCGAGCGCGGTGGCCGGCACGTTCTGCCGCGCCGCGAGCGCGAAGGAGTGCATCAGACCGGCGATCGAGGTCCAGAACAGGTTCAGCAGGGCGACGTCGAAGCTCGCCGCCCTGCCGGGGTCGTCCCCGAGATGCACCGCCGCGCCGCCCAGTGCCGCCAGCGTGCGGCGGTGGCGGTCGAAGAGGACAGCGGGCCCGCTGTAGAGGATGCGGGTCGCCGGCGTACCGATGGCCGCCGCCGGAGTCATGATCGAGCCATCGAGGTAGCGCACGCCCAAGTCGCCTGCCCTGGCGGCCAGTTCGCGTGTGCGCCCCGGCCCGTCGGACGTGAGATTCACCAGTGTGGCGGCGGGCAGCCGTGACCGGCCCGACTCCGCCAGCGCCCGGTCGAGGATGACGTCCACCGCGTTCGCGTCGATGACGCAGACGATGACCACCTCGGCGGCGTCGAGCGCGGCCAGCGGGCTGTCGGCCTGGACGGCCCCGCGGGCGAGAAGCTCGTCGGCCTTACCGGCGGTCCGGTTCCACACCGTGGTCGGGTGACCCGCGGCGAGGAACGCCGCGGCGATGGCTCGTCCCATGGGTCCCATCCCCAGCACGGCCACCGGTGCAGGCGAGAACTGCTGAGTCACTGTCATGTTCTCCCGTCGTTCGAGGACGCCGGGGTTCCCGGCGCATCCCCGTTACGCTAAAGGTTCACGTTGACGTGAAGGTCAAGACGGAGAGGCAGCGACGGGTGCGGATCGGTGCTCTGGCACGGCGCGCGGGAGTGAGCCCTCGCGCGTTGCGCTATTACGAGGAGAAAGGGCTGTTGGTCCCCGGGCGAACGGCTGGCGGATACCGCGTCTACACCGAAGAACACGTCGAAACGGTGCGCCGCATCCGGATCCTGCTCGCGGCGGGCCTCAACAGCGACATGGTCAGCGAGATCCTGCCCTGCATGGTCGACGAGGGAGAGTTCCTCGCGCCTGGCTGCGAGGACCTCATCGCCGAATTCGAGCGGGAACAGCGGCGCATCGACACCCGAATCGCCGAACTGCACGACGTAAGAGCGGCGCTGACGGGAATCATCAGCGCCGGCAAGGCTATCGCGGACAGGTAGCCGTCCCTGTCTTCCGAGAAGGCGGCACTGCCCCTTCAGGGCTTGCCGGTCATCGATCAGTGCCGTCTCTTCCGGCGAGCGAGCGGCGGCCGGATCGCTGATCAGTGATCGACGGACGGGAAGTCGCCCGCGCGGCCGAGCAGGGCGGGCACCGGCGCGCCCAGCCGCTCGCCGATGTACGCCGCGGCCGTGGTCAGCTGTTCCAGGTCGACTCCGGTACGGATGTGCGATCGGCGCAGCGCGTAGGCCAGGTCCTCGGTGGCGATGTTGCCGGTGGCGGCCGGGGCGAACGGGCAGCCGCCGATTCCGCCGCTGCTGGCGTCCAGGGCGCTCGCCCCGGCCTCGACGGCGGCCAGCGCGTTGGCGTACCCGGTGTTGCGGGTGTTGTGGAAGTGGAAGCGCAGCGGCAGGTCCGTGACCGCGCGCACCGCCTCGGTGAGGCGGCGCACGTCGGCGGGCACGCCGACGCCGATCGTGTCGGCCAGCGCGATCTCGTCGGCGCCCGCCTCGGCGCAGCGCCGGACCATCGCGGCGACGTGGTCCGGCGACACCTCGCCCTCGAAGGGGCAGCCGAACGAGGCGCCGACCGTCGCGGTGACCGGCAGCCCGGCGGCCCGCGCGCGGGCGGAGATGGCGGCGAAGGAGCCGAGCGCGGCCGCGATGGTCATGCCCTGGTTGCGCTGGGAGAAGGTCTCGGTGGCGACCACGGTGACGTTGACCTCGTCGACGCCTGCGTCCAGGGCCCGGTCCAGGCCGCGCTCGTTGACGATCAGGCCGATGTAGCTGAGCCCGTCGCGCCGGGGCACCCGGGCCATCACCTGCTCGGCGTCGGCCATCTGGGGGACCAGGCGGGGGTGGACGAAGCTGACCGCCTCGATGCGGGTCAGGCCGGCGTCGGCCAGGGCCTCGATGTAGGCGACCTTGTCGTCGGTGCCCACCAGGACGGACTCGTTCTGGAGCCCGTCCCTGGGGCCGACTTCGACGAGGTTCACTTCGGGGGGATACATGCTTCCTGGATACCAACATGTATGCAAAAAATCCACATATTAGGCTATAAAGCGCGATATATGGATTGGATGCATACAATCGTCATCCGGTCGCCCGGTCCAGGTCGTCGGCCTGGCGCGCGTACAGGCGGGCGTAGGCGTCCTGGCGGGCCAGGAGCTCCTCGTGGGTGCCCTGCTCCACCAGGCGACCGCGGTCCAGTACGAGGATGCGGCCGGCGTCGGTCACCGTGGCCAGGCGGTGCGCGATGACCAGGAGGGTCCTGCCCTCGGCCAGGTCGTCGATCTGCCGCTGGATCTCGGCCTCCGTGTGCGTGTCGAGCTCGGAGGTCGCCTCGTCCAGGACGATGATCGGGGCGTCCTTCAGCAGGGCGCGGGCGATCGCCAGCCGCTGCCGCTGGCCACCGGACAGCCGCTCGCCCATCTCGCCGATCACGGTGTCGTAGCCCTCGGGCATCGCCGTGATCGTGTCGTGCAGGGCGGCCCGGCGGCAGGCGGCCTCCAACTCCTCCTGCGTGGCGGCCGGCCGGGCGAGCCTCAGGTTGGCGGCCACAGTGTCGTTGAACAGGTAGGTCCGCTGGCCGACGACGGCCACCAGGTCGCGCAGGTCGCCGAGGCCGAGCCGGTCGACCGGGACGCCGCCGACGCGCACCCTGCCGGAGTCCGGATCCCAGAACCGGAGCAGGAGCGAGACCAGCGTGGACTTGCCCGAGCCCGACGCGCCCACGACGGCGTACCGCTCGCCCTCGGGGACGGTGAAGGAGACGTCCCGCAGCGCGGGAGCCGGCCCGCCCGGGTAGGTGAAGGTCACCGACTCGAAGGCGATCGACCGGCCGGCGGGCCGGGCCTCGGGGGATCCGGGGTCGACGACCAGAGGCGGCCGGTCGGTGATCTCCCAGAGGCGGCGGGCGGCGGCGAACGCCTGCTCCAGGTCGGCGACGAACTCCTCCACGCCCAGCACCGGCCCGAAGGCCGCCAGGCCGATCGCGACGGTGATCGCGATGTCCTGCCAGCCCAGGCCCTGGGCGTAACCGGTGAACAGGACCGCGATCATCCCGGCGGCGACGAGCAGCTCGTTGAGGCCCCGGCGCAGCGCGATCAGGCGGCCGAGCCTGCCGACGGCCGACACGCCTGCGCCGCCGAGCGCGCTCAGCTCCGCCAGGCGGCGCGGCCCGTACCCGAAGGCGAGCACCTCCCTGATGCCCTGGACGCCGTCGGTGAGGTGCTGGGAGACCTCGCCGCGCGAGCGGCGCAGCTCGGTGGCGGCGGTGGCGGCGGCGCGGTGGCTCAGCCACGGGACCCCGATGCCCACCCCGATCAGGAACGGCGCGAGCACGAGCGCCACCACCGGGCTGAAGACCGTCCCCAGCACGGTCAGGGAGATCACCGGCACGACGGCGGCGGCCAGCGCGGGCGCGATGGTGTGGGCGTAGAACACCTCGATGCGGTCGATGTCCTTCATCACGCGGGCGAGCAGGTCGCCGGAGCGGCCGCCCTCGGTGCCGGCGGGCGCCTGCGGCTCGATCCGCGCGTAGAAGTCGTCGCGCAGCAGGGAGAGCAGCTTGAAGGCGACGAAGTGCCCCGAGTACTGCTCGACGTAGCGGAACAGGCCCTTGGCGAAGGCCATGACGACCATGGCCACGGCGATCTCGCCGATCACCTCCGGCTCGCCGGACACGACCCTGACCACGCCCCAGGCGCCCACGCCGTACAGGGCGATGCCCAGGCTCTGCTGCAGCACGCGGAAGAGGACCGAGACGGCGAGCGGGACCAGGAGCGGACGGCCGAAGGCCAGCAGCCGCCGGCTGATCTGGAACCTGGTCATCGTGACCTCACCGCCCTGGCGTAGTGGCCTTCGCCCGTCATCAGTTCCTCGTGCGTGCCCTGCTCGGTGACGGCGCCGTCCTCCAGGACCGCGATCCGGTCGGCGTCGCGGACGGTGGACAGCCGGTGCGCGATCACCAGCACGGTCCGCCCGGCGGTGAGCCGGTCCAGCGCGGCCAGGATCGCGGCCTCGGACTCCAGGTCCACGTTGGAGGTCGGCTCGTCGAGGACCAGGATGGGTGCGTCCTTCAGCGCGGCCCGCGCGATCGACACGCGCTGCGCCTGACCGCCGGAAAGGGTCAGGCCGCGCTCGCCCACCGGCGTGTCGAGGTCCAGGTCGAGGTCGGCCACGGCGAGCGCCTCGCGCAACCGGTCGTCATCGGCGTCGGGCGCGGCGACCTTGAGGTTGTCCCTGAGCGTGCCGGTGAACAGGTAGGTCGTCTGGGCGACGACGCTGATCTGCTCGCGCACCCAGGCGGCGGGCACCGCGGTCACGTCGTGACCGCCGACGCGGATCGTGCCCTCGCCGGGGTCCAGGTTGCGCTGGAGCAGGGCGGCGACGGTGCTCTTGCCCGATCCCGAGGGCCCGACCAGCGCCAGTTTCTCGCCGGGCGCGATGGTGAAGCTCACCTCGCGCAGCACCGGGGTGTCCGCCAGGTAGCCGAAGCCGACCGCGTCGAAGGTCACCTCGGAGGTGGTCCCTGCCGGGTGCCCGGCGTCGGCGTCGGTGACCGAGGGCCGCTCGGCCAGCAGGTTCCTGATCTCCTTGGCGGCGGCCATGCCGCTCATGCCGACGTAGAAGAACTGGCCGACCTTGTCCAGCGGCTCGACGAGCTGGGTGGCCAGCAGCACCAGGGCGACGGCCTCGCCCGGGCCGATCGCGCCGTCGCGGAAGCGGATCATCGCCAGGACGGTCGCCGCGGTGATCATCCCCAGCGAGAAGACGGTGTCGATCACGAAGAGGATGACCTGGTTGCCGGCCAGCAGCCGCATGATCGCCTGGCGCAGGTCTTCCGAGGCCTTGGCCAGGGTCCGGCCGTGCGCGGTGCCCTGGTTGAAGAGCTTGAGCGTGGTCAGGCCCTGCAGGGCGTCCAGGAAGCGGGCGGCCAGCCGGTTGGCGGTGTCACGGTAGCCGTCGCTGACCCTGGCGAAGGCCCGCTGGAAGACGCCGACGGTGAGCGGGATGGCCGGGACCGCGACGGCCAGGACGAGCGCGGTCCACGGGTCGACGAAGATCGCGATGGCGGCCAGCACGAGGATCGGCACGGTCATCGAGGCGAGGATCGGGCCGAGGAAGGTGGCGTAGTAGGTGGCGACGAGCTCGACGGCCTCGGTGCCGGTGGAGACCAGGCGGCCGGTCTGCTCGCTGGAACGCAGCGGGGCGCCGAGCCGGAGCAGGTGGCGGTAGACCCGGTCGCGCAGGTCGAGCTCCAGCCGCCCGCCGGCCCTGACGGTGATCGCCGGCACCCAGGCGGCGGACAGCGCCCTTGCGACGGCCGCGACGGCCAGCCCGGTGACGACGCCGCCGTCGGGCGGACCGCCCGCGGCGATCTGGCCGATCGCGTTGCCGGTGAACAGCAGCAGCGCGGTCGTGGCCAGGGCCTGGAGCCACGTGCCCAGCACGGACAGCAGGACCGGCCCGCGGATGGGCCGCATCAGCGACTCCACGTGCACCTCCATCTGCGTGGACCGTCAGTCGACGGCGTCTTCGTACGCGGGAGCCTTCGCCCGCGTCAGGAGCCAGACCCCCAGGGCGAAGGCCGACCAGTTCAGCGTGTTGAGGATCTCCTCCGCCCACTGCAGGGCGATCGTCTGCTCGGGCCGCGAGGCCAGCAGGCCCATCACGTACGTGCCGAGAAGGTTGAACCCGAACAGGTAGACCGCGGCGGCAGCGCCGGCCCGGCGGGACAGCAGCAGCAGCCGGATGCCCACGAGGGTGGCCGAGACGGTGGTCACGATCAGCATCGGCCAGGTGTCGCGGACCGCGATCGCGGCGGCGATGCCCAGCAGGGCGAAGCCGGCGAACGCCCACGCCGGCGGCCGCCGGGCGGATCCGGTCGCCAGCAGCGCCCAGGCCATCAGCGTGAACCCGGTGCCGAGCAGGAAGAACTGGGCCTCGGCCAGCCACACGAGGTCCGGCCCGCGGATCGCCATGACCAGTTTCCAGACGGCCTTGAGCCCGCCGCCCAGCACGGTGAGCCAGCCGCCCGCGGCCACGGCCGGGTGACGGGCGTAGGGGACGAGCAGCGCGACCCCGACGGCCATGGCGATGACCGGCAGGAAGTCGACGAGGGCGAGGGAGAGGGGGTATTCCATGGCAACTCCCATTGGGGAACGTCGTTTCCAAGTAAGACACGAGATCCATTGACGGGAAACAGTGTTTCCATAACGATGTGCGCATGGCGGGCGCTGACGACTACGTCGAGATCCCCGTCGCGGGCAGGGCCCCCCGGCGGGTGCGCCTGGACGCGGCGGCGCCGTTCGGATGGTGGCCCGCGATCTGCGTCGCGCTGATCGCCTTCGTCGACCGGGTGGAGTACAACCTGATGGCGGGGGCGCTGGCCGGCATCCAGCGGGATCTCGGGTTCGGCGACACGGCGGGCGGCGCCATCGCGACCTCCGCCGCGCTGGCCGGCGTCATCCTGCTGATCCCCGCCGGGCGGCTGGCCGACCACGGCCGCAGGACCTGGACCCTGTTCCTGGTGGTGGCCGTCTGGTCACTGCTGACCCTCGGCAGCGGGCTGGTGACCTCGTACGCGATGCTGTTCGCCGTGCGGGTGCTGCTCGGCGGCACGGGGCTGCTCTACAACCCGGCGGCCTCCAGCCTGCTGGCCGACTACTTCCCCGGCGGCAGCCGGACCCGGGCGTTCTCGCTGGAGCGGTTCGGCTACTTCGCCGGGCCGCCCGTCGGCATCGTCGCCGGCGGCGCGCTGGCGGAGGCGTACGGCTGGCGGACCATGTTCTTCCTCGTGGCGGTGCCGGGCATGGTGATCGCCCTGCTCTGCCTGACCCTGCGCGAGCCCGAGCGGGGCACCGGCGACCGGATCGAGATGCTCAGGACCGGCAGGCAGGCGGAGCCCGCCGCCGCGCCGGAACGCCGCGGCCCGGTCCTGGCCGAGATGCGCGAGCTGCTGCGGATCAGGACCCTGCGCGCCATCGCCTTCGGGCTCGGCACCGTCTTCTTCGGGCTGGGCGGGCTGATGTTCTGGCTGCCCACCTTCTACCAGCGCACCTTCGACCTGTCCGTCGGCTCCGCCTCCGGGCTGGCCGGCGGTGTCGGACTGCTCGGCATGGTCGCCGGCAGCGTGCTCGGCGCCCGGCTCGGCGACAGGGGGCACCTGGTCAGGCCGGGCTGGCGGGTGACCGTCGGCGCCTGGGGGCTGCTCGTCGGGGCGCTCGCCCTGACGGGTGTCGCCCTGCTGCTGGTGCTGCCCGTGCAGCTGCTCTGCCTGGCTGTCGCCTCGGGCGGGTTCCTGGTGGCGATCCCCAACCTGACGGCGGCGGCCGCCGACGTGGTGCCCGCCGCGCGGCGGGGGCTCGGGTTCGCGCTGCTGCAGTTCCTGATCTCCCTGGCGGGATCGGCGGGACCGCTGCTGGTCGGCGCCTTCTCCGACGCCACCGGATCGCTGCGCTGGGCGTACGCGATCCTCGCCGTCCCGTTGCTGGCCGGCGCGCTGCCGGCGTTCCGGGGCAGGGCGAGCCTGGAGGACGACAGGAAGGCCGCTCTCCGGGCCTTTCAGTGATCGCGCAGGAGCGAGCCCGCGCCGTACACCTTGTCCTCGATGCCGTTGTCGCGCAGGGCCATCCACCAGGTGGCGGCGTTGATCGCGATGACCGGCTTGCGCAGCCAGCGCTCTGCCTCGTCGGCCAGCCGCACCATCGACAGGTTCGTGCCGCACTGCACCAGCACGTCCACGTCGGCGGAGTTCACCTCGACCAGGGCGTCGCGCAGCTCGGCCTCGCCCACGTGCGCGATCGACACGGCCGTGGGGCACTTCAGGCCCTTGATCGCGGTGACCTCGAAGCCGATCTCGGAGAAGAAGCGGACCACGTTCGCGTCGCCCACCGGCTGGTACGGGGTGACGACGCCGATGCGGCGGGCGCCGTAGAGCTTCAGCGCCCGCTCGCAGGCCTCCGCGCCGGTGGCCACCCGCAGTCCGGTGAGTCCGTGGATCTGCTCGACGAACTGCCGGTTGCCCTCGACGCCGCCCCAGAAGGTCTCGGCGGACATGCCCATGACCATGTAGTCGGGCTCGCAGGTCATCACCCGTTCGCAGGCCGCGCCGAGCTCGTCGCGGATCTGGCCGAGCAGCCGCTCCATGCCCTCGTCGCCGGCCATGTTCTGGTCCCTGATGTGGATCCGGCTGAAGTGCGCGGTCACGCCGGGCACCGTCATCGCGTAGAAGTCCGGCTCCACGATGGTGTTCGTGGAGGGCGCGATCACGCCGAACTTGCGTCGCCAGCCGAGTGCGTCGGTCACGGCAGGACCTTTCTCTTGGTGAAGGGGGCGACGGCGAACCGGGCCGCGACCTTGCGGCCGGTCAGCCAGCGGACGTGCGCGCCGTTCCGGGTACGGGCGAGCGCCTGCTCGGCCAGCCACGGGGTCACGGTCTCGACCCGGTCGGCCAGGATGTCGAAGACCTTGCGCGACTTCGGGTTCAGGTCGCGGACGAGCAGGTCGGTGACGACCATGCCGGGGCTGAGCAGCCCGACCGAGACCCCGGCGGGCACCTCCTTGGCCAGGGCCTTGGTGAGGTAGGTCAGCGCCCGCTTGGTGGCCCCGTACACCGAGAGTCCCGGCACGGCCCGGCCGTCGCTGCCCAGTCCCTCCATGTTCCAGACATGGCCGTGGCCCTGGGCGGTCATGCCCGCCAGCGCGACCGCGCAGCCGTTGACCACGCCGGTGAGGTTGACGCCGACGACCGCGCGGGTCTCCTCCTCGGGCAGTTCCCACAGCGGCGCCCGGCCGTGTGTGATGCCGGCGTTGTTGATCCAGATGTCCACCCGGCCGTATTCGGCGACGGCCGTGTCCCACAGCTCGCGCACCTGGGCCCGGTCGGTGACGTCGGCGATGACGCCCAGGCCGTCCTCGGGCGCCCGGGTGCTGCCGCAGGTCACCACCTGGTGGCCGCGCGCCAGGAACTCCCTGACCAGGCCCTGCCCGATGCCGCGGCTGCCGCCGGTCACGACGATGACCACGTCAGCACCCCGTGCATCACCGCGGCGAGCGCGCCGCCCTCGAACAGCTCGTAGACCACCGCCAGCTCGGTGCCCGAGCGCATGCCGGGCGAGGCGTCGAGCATGAACTCCCGGCCCTTGAGCTTCCACACGTCGGCGAAGTGGACGCCGGGGTAGTTGGCCCGGCCGAACGCCTGGGCGTTGCCCCACGCGTCCGGCCCCTCGTAGAAGGAACGGGTCCCGTCGCGCCGCACGTCCACCGTGTACGCGCGCTCCAGCGCGCCGGACCAGGTGACGCGCTGCCGGGTCCGCAGCAGGTCGAGCGGCTCCAGCTCGATCCGCAGGCCGACCGTGCCGATGGGCTTCTGGTCGGCGCCGAACAGCTCGCACGGGCCGGCGAACGCGCCGCCGGTCTTGGTCGGCAGGATGTACGGGACCGGCCCGTTCCTCGTCTCGGCGGCGAGCCAGTCGGCGGCCTTGGCCGGGTCGCGGGTGTAGAGGCCGTTGAAGCAGCCGACGACCGCGGGCCCCTGGTACAGCATCGAGGAGTAGACCTGCGTGTCACCGATGACCTGGTTCCAGGTGTTGAGGTCCACCTGCCAGCCCGGCCCGTAGTAGTGCGCGTCGACGAAGGACCCGTACGGCTGGCCGGTGCCGTAGAAGTCGGGGCCCGTGTAGATCCGGCTGGCGTCGGAGTCGACCACCCCGAACGCGAACGGGGCGCCCAGCCGGAACCGGCCCGCCAGCGGGCCGCCGCCCTCCAGCCCGCCGTCCATGTAGTACGTGGTCACGCCGCCCTCGCTGACCGAGGAGCGGCGGATGTCCTCGAAGCCCAGCCACGTCCCGGTGTGGTCGAACAGGGACGGCCGCCCGGTCCATTCGCCCTCGATGCGCCGCTGCCACTCGCTGGGCTCGGTCACTTCAGCAGTTCCTTCCGCACGGTCTCCGACTGGCCGGCGCCGATCAGCCTGGTCACCTGGTGCCAGACGGGGTCCACGTCGGGGGAGAAGAGGTTGGCCCGGCAGACGCGGTCGCGTCCGGCCAGGTCGCCGGCGGGCTCGGGGACGCCGCCGCCCACGAGTGTCAGCCAGTGGTCGAGGTAGGCGTCCACGGTCGGGCCGAGCGCGGCGAAGGCGTCGTCGGTGGCGCGGCACACCAGCATCCAGGGCGACATCATGGCCCGCTGCCTGGGTCCGATGGCGGCGGGGGAGAGCCCGTCGAGCCGCCAGGCCCGCTCCAGCGGGTCGGTGAGCGGCAGGAAGCAGGCGTCCAGGTACTCCAGGTTGACGGCCAGTTCGGCGCGGGGGATGAGGTCCAGGTGCATGGCGTGGAACTCGGCGGCGGCCACCGCGTCCAGCGTGAAGTGCGGAACCGCCGAGCCGGGCCGGGTGAACACGAAGATCATGTGGCTGTCGAGCCCGATCTGCGGGACCACGAGGCTGACCGAGACGGCCTTGCCGACCGGCCCGTCCGCGCCCTCCGGACGCAGCACGCGCAGCCGGCCGACCGGGTCGGGGGACATCGGCGAGGTCAGCGGCACGTCGTCGGCCGGCCTCAGGTCCAGGGCGGCGCTCAGCCGCTCCAGGGTGCGCTCACTCAGCGCTTCGGGCAGGCTCATGGTCGTCTCCTCGGGTCTTGTGCACCCACGCGCGGGCGAGTTCGGGATTGTCACGGCGGGCCGGCGAGGCGATGACGGTGGCCTCGCGGCGCGGCACGTCGCCCACCACGATGTCGTCGTCGTCCAGGAACCAGCCCTGCTCGACGAGCTCCTGGCGGCGCCGCCGGTAGGCGATCTGCAGCGCGTCGCTGCGCAGGTGCAGCTCGGCGGCCAGGTCGAAGGGCAGCAGTTCGGGCCGCTGCGCCTCCACCACCTTCCGGTCCTGCTCGAAGATCCGCCTGATCCGCTTGAGCGCGTTGCCGTCGGCCCACTTGCCGGGGAAGAAGTTGCGGTAGCCGACGAGCTTGACCAGGGTGCGGTTCTGCGACAGGGGGATGTTGTGGTCGTACAGGATCAGGTCGCCGAACGGGAGCCGGACGTGCAGTTTGACCACGTTCGGCAGGTACCAGCCGTTGGTGACGACGACGGGGTCGAGGCGCTTGGGGGACAGCATGCCCCACAGGCCCTTGGGCGCCGGCGGATTGAGCAGGATGTCGGCCTCCGCGTGCCACTCGCCCTGCGTCACCTCGTAGTCCGGGATCTCCGGCTTGTCGGGGTTGCCGAAGGCGGTGCCGTGCACGAACGGGGTGTGCGCCGCGTCCACGACGTTCTCCATCGCCCGCTCGTAGTTCGCCTCGACGACGGTCTGCCAGTAGACGGCGCGGAAGGAGGGGTCGTCGTGCTCGGCCATGTGCGGGATCGGCGGGCGTTTGTCCTCAGGCAGGTCGCCCAGGTAGGCCCAGACCAGGCCGTACTTCTCGACGATCGGGTAGGCGTCGACCCGGGCCTTCTTCGGGATGCCGCGGCCGGGCGGGTTCGCCGGGATCTTCACGCAGGTGCCGTCCGACTCGTACTCCCAGCCGTGGTACGGGCAGGCGATGCGGTCCTCGGTCAGCGTGCCCAGCGACAGGGCCCCGCCCCGGTGCACGCACAGGTCGGACAGGCAGGCCACCGAGCCGTTCCGCCGCCGCCAGATCACGAAGTCCTGCCCGAGGCAGGTGACCTTGCGCGGCCGGTGCTCCACGACGTGGCTGAACTCGATCGCGTACCAGAAGTTCTTAAGCATGCTTCCTCCTTATGGGCAGGCCGGACAGGACGGCCCGTGCCTCCGGATCGTCGTGCAGATGGGTACGGAGGAACGCGGTGACCAGCCGGGCCAGTTCGGGCCGGGGCTGGGCGGTGGCCGGCAGGTCCAGGAAGGCGCGTGCGGCCGTCGGGTCCACCGGGTCGGCGATCAGGAAGTGGTTGGCGCCCTCGAAGAGGGCCAGGAGGTGCTCGCCGTCGCCGAGGGCCTCCTCGAAGGTCCGGGTGACCGGGTCGGGGGCCCGCTCGTCCTGGCCGTAGCGGTCGGCGCTGCCCTGGATGACGCCGTCGCGGGTGCCGACGGACAGCAGCACCGGGCAGTCGGCCTGGGCGGGCAGGACGGTGCCGGCGGGCCAGCCCAGCATGGTGGCGACCATGGTGTGGGCGCCGTAGGAGAAGACGGCCTTGACGCCGGGGAAGAACCTGGCCGACTGCATCGCCACGGTGCCGCCGGCGGAGTGTCCGCCGATGGCCACCCGGTCGAGGTCGAGCGCGCCTTCGAGCAGGTCGATCCGGGCCAGCGAGGCCAGGACGCCGCCGATGGCGGGGCAGGTCGGGCGGGTGCCGTAGTGCGCGGGGGAGGCGGCCTCCAGGTCGACGCCGGGGGTGAGGCCGTACTGACCGCCGAACAGCTCGCCCACCCGGTCGAACGTCACGCACACGAATCCGGCGCGGGCGATCTCGATGGCCAGCCAGCGGTAGGCGTCCTGCCCGACGTTGATCCCGGACAGGAACAGCACGACCGGGTACGGCCCGCCCTCGGGCGGGAACGCGCCGGTCAGCCGGTCGCCCTCGGCGGCGGCCGGGTAGTGGACCTTGAGATGCGCGGTGCCGAACGGCGGGCTGCCGCCCGTCTCCGCGGCCCACCACAGGGACCGGATCATGACGCCTCCGGCCGGGCCCGGTCGCCGGCGGCCGGCGCGCGGACGAGCCGAAGCGGTTCCTTCACGACTTCTTCCCCAGTCTGTCACCAATAAAGAAACAGTGTTTCCATCCAGGATCTCCCGAAACCGTGACCCGTGTCCAGGAGGCCGCGCTACCCCTCGTGGTCGACCACCGCCCGAGCCTCCAGCCGGGGACGCAGCCAGCCGGCCACCTCCAGGTGCTCGGGGTGTTCCTGGTAGCCGCGCAGCTCCTCGGCGGACTCGTGCCGGGTGACCAGGCACAGGTCGTAGGAGACGGGCGAGCGCACCACGTCCAGGTGCGCGGAGAGTTCCCTGATCTGCGGCACCCGGCCGGCCAGCCCTTCGAGCAGCTTCTTGGCCTCCGGCGCGTCGGCGGGGTCGGTGAACTTCATCAGCACGACATGGGTCAGCACGAGCGGCTCCTCTGGACATCCGGCTCTGTTGTGCGAGAGTGTAAGCGATGGAAACGCTGTTTCTCTAGATGTAACAGGAGGCGCTGTGGTGCGGGTCGCCGCGGTTCAGTTCGAGACCGGCCAGGACGTCGCCGCCAACCTCGCCACCAGCCTGCGCATGATCGACACGGCCGCGGGCCGGGGCGCCGAACTGATCGTGTTACCCGAGTTCTGCAACCATCTGTCCTGGTACGAGGGCCGCGAGCACGCCCGCACGATGGCCTGCCGCCACGGCGACCCCTTCCTCACCGCGATCGCCGGCCGCGCCCGCGCGCACCGCGCGCACATCAAGATCGGCGTCACGCTCGCCCGCGACGACGGCCGCACCACCGGCGCCTCCCTGCTGTACGGCCCGGACGGCGAGCTGCTGGGCGAGGCGGACAAGCAGATCCTCATGGGCGCCGAGAACGACCACCTCGACCCCGCGACCACGGCCGGGCCCGTGATAGGCACCGCCGTCGGCCGCGTCGGCCTGTACGCCTGCATGGAAGGCGTGATCAGCGAGGTCACCCGGGGGCTGGCCCTGCGCGGCGCGCAACTGCTGCTCAACAGCCTGAACTCGTTCGCCACCGACGAAGCGTCGCTGCACGTCCCGGTCCGCGCCGCCGAGAACAAGGTCTGGGTGGTCGCCGCCAACAAGGTCGGCCCGCTCATCCCCGCCGACCGGCTGGCCGAGGTCGGCGCAGGGCTGAAGGTGCCGGTCGAGTGGCTGCACGGCGCAGGCGAGAGCCAGATCGTCGCCCCGGACGGGACCGTCGTGGCGCGGGCACCCCGCACCGGCGAGGCGGTCGTGGTGGCCGACGTCGATCCCGCCGCCGCCGACGCCGACCGCGCGCGGCTCCTGGCCACCCGCCGCCCCGTCCGCTACGCCGCCATCGCCCGGCCCCCGCGCGGCCGCACCGCCCCGCCGGGCGTGCCGTCCCTCCAGGTCGCGGTGGTCCGCGCCGGCGTCCCCGCCGTCCGCCGCGCCGCCGCCGACGGCGCCGCCCTCATCGTCCTGCCCGAGGGCTCCCCGCTGACGGCGGAGGAGGTCTCGGCGGCCGTACGGGACACCCCCGCGCATGTCGTCACCGGCGCCGGAGCGCTGGTGGACGGCTCGGGCGTGCTGGCCCCCGGCCCCGGGACCTGCCCGATACACCCGTTGCCCTGGGGGCGCCTGGCGGTCATCGCGGGGGAGGACGCGCGGCATCCGGAGGAGTTCCGCCTCGCGGCGCTGGCCGACGCCGACGTGGTCGCGGTCCCGTACACCGCCAGGGAGCCGTGGGAGCTGCGGCTGGGCCTGCTCGAAAGGGCCGCGGAGAACCGTCTCAACGTGGTGGTGGCCGGCCAGGACGGCCCCGACGGGGTGGCGGGGCTCATCCTGGCCGCGCCCCGGGACTTCACCCTCTGGACCGCCTGGGAAGGGCCCTTCACCGGCCGCATCAGCCACCCGGAGGTGACCGCGGTGAAGAACTCCGACGAGGTCGTGCACGCCGTGGTCCGCCCGGAGCAGGCGGTCAACCGCCACGTCTCCCGGGGCACCGACCTGGTGGACGGGCGCCCCTGGCGCCTGGCCGGCGCCCTGCTCGGCCAGGAAGGCCGAGACCCCGGTCAGGCGGGGTAGGCCGTGGCGGGCATGCCGTCTCCGCCTCCGCGGAAGGCCGCGGGGGCGTGCGCGACCGCGCTCTGGACGTACTCCAACAGCCCCTCCTCGCCGTACTCCCGGCCGTAGCCGCTGCGTTTGACACCGCCGAAGGGCGCGCGGAGCGACATGCCGGTGCGGTTGTGGGTGTTGACGAAGACGAAGCCGGCCTCCAGGCGGGTGGCCAGGGCGAAGGCGCGGTCCTCGTCGGCCGACCAGACCGAGGCGGCCAGCCCCAGCTCTCCGGCGTTGGCCCTGGCCAGCGCCTCCTCCTCGGTGTCGTACGGCAGCAGCGGCACGGCCGGGCCGAACTGCTCCTCGGCGACCAGGGGCGCGTCGTCGTCGAGCCCGGTGACGAGAGTCGGGGTCACGAAATATCCGGATTCGAGGTCGCCGTGCGCGCGACCGAGCGGCACCGCCGTACCGCCACGGGCGACCGACCCCGCCACCAGCCCCCGGACGCGGTCGGCGGCCGGGGCGGAGATGACCGGCCCCATCGTGACCCCGGCCGCCAGCGGATCGCCGACCACCAGCACCCGCTCGGCCGCCGCCCGGTACGCCTCGGTGAACTCCGCCAGCCGGGCACGCGGCACGTACAGCCGTTTGGCGGCCATGCACACCTGCCCGCTGGTCGCGAACGACGCCATGACCAGCCGCTCGTAGTCATCGTCGGTGAGCGCGAAGTCCGGCAGGAACAGGGCGGGGTCGTTGCCGCCGAGCTCCATCACCGACGGCGTGAGCATCGCGCCGGCCGCCGCCGCGATCTCCCGCCCGGCCCTGTCGCCGCCGGTGAAGGCCACCTTGCGGATCAGAGGATGGGTGACCAGCGCCCGCCCGGCCGGCGCGCCGCCGTGCACGACCTCCACACCCGGCAGCGCCGCGGCAACCTCGCCGACCGCCAGCGGCGCCAGCGGCGACGGCTTCAGCACCACCGTGTTCCCGGCCGCCAGCGCGGGCGCCAGCTTGACCATGGCCAGGATGACGGGGGCGTTCCACGGCGTGAGGCACGCCACCACCCCGTACGGCGCGCGCCGCACCACCAGCCGGCCGGCGGCGTCGTCGATCTCGGCGGGGGCCAGCACCCGGGGCGCGTGGTCGCACACCCAGCGCAGGTAGGTCAGCGCGAACGAGATCTCGCCCCGGCAGTCGGCCAGCGGCTTGCCGGACTCGCGCGCCAGCAGCCCGGCCAGCTCCCCGGCCCGGCCGGTGACGGTCTCGCCGGCCTGTCGCAGGACGGCGATCCGGTCGCCGATCGGCCGGGCCGCCCATTCCCGCTGGGCCCGTCCGGCCCGGCGCACCGCCGCGTCCACGCCGTCCGCGCCGGTGGCGGGCACCCGGCCCACGATCTCGGTGATCCGGGCGGGGTTCTCCCGGCTGATCAGTTCCATCAGGTCTTCCTTTCCCGGCCGCCCGGCGGCCGTGCCGGCCGGGCGTCACCTCAGGGACGTGATCAGGCAGGCGCGCAGCAGGTGCGCCCGGGCGGCCCGCGGGTCGGCGGCCAGGGCGCGCAGCTCGGCGTGGTGGGCGGCGGGGTCGGCCGAGCGCAGCTTCTCCCAGTTGCCGTGGCTGATCGCGCGGACGTGATCGAGCGCCACCCGCCGCCTGCGCCCGGCCGCCTCGTCCACCGCGGCCTCGTCGCCGGACAGCAGCGCGGCAGCGAGCAGCACGGCGTCGTGGATGCCGCTGTTCATGCCCAGGCCGCCGAGCGGGTTGTTGACGTGCGCCGCGTCCCCCGCCAGCAGGACCGGTCCGTCCCGGAAGCGGGCGGCCACCCGCTGGTGCACCCGGTACAGCGAGGCGTGCGTGACCTTCCAGTCACGCCCGGGGTCGGCGACGGCCCGCAGCCGCCCGGCCAGCCGGGCGAGCTCGGCCCCGTCGGGGGTGTCCTCGGGCGTGGGCAGCAGCACCCGCCAGTGGTCGGGCGTGCGCAGCAGGACCAGCCACTCCTCGGGGTCGAAGACGTAGTTGATCGGCGCGATGCCCGGCAGCAGGGTGTCCAGGTCCTCCTCGGTGGAGGCGACCAGGAAACGCTCGGGATAGGTGATGCCCTCGAAGGGGACGCCGAGCGAGCGCCGCACCGCCGAGTGGGCGCCGTCGGCGGCGACCAGCCGGTCGCCGGTGAACCGCGCGCCGGCCTCGGTGGTCACCAGCACGCCTCCGGCCTGCGGCAGCACCTCGCGGACCGCCGCGCCGAACACCACCTCGCCGCCGTGCCGCAGCAGGTGCTCCATCAGGATGGGGGTGAGCTTGCTCTGCTCGCACTGCACCCGGTACGGGTGGGGCGTGTCGTCGGCGAGCACGGCCATGTCCAGGGTGGCGACGGGGCCCCCGCGCCGGTCCCGGTACTGGAAGGTACGGGCGATCAGGCCGCGCGCCATCAGCTCCGGCAGCACGCCGAGTCCGTCCAGCATCTCCAGCGTCGGCGGGTGGAAGGTGGAGGCCCGGGACTCGGCGGCCAGCTCCGGCCCCGCCTCCAGGACGGTCACCGGCACGCCGCCGCGGGCCAGGGTGAGCGCCGCCGTGAGCCCCACCGGCCCGGCCCCGGCGACCAGCGCGCGCTTCACGGCGCCCGCTCGACGCCGACCACCCGGGTGCCGGTGAAGAACCGGATCGTCTCCGCCGTCCCCTCGTCCACCAGCCCGGACAGCCCCCACGCCGGACGCGGCGTGAACAGGTGGAGACTCATCACGCTCGACCCGTTCACCTTGACCTCGCCGGCGCGCACCCGCCGGGCCACGGCCAGCGCCCGCTCCTCGTCGGCGCCGAAGACGTAGCCTTCGAGCCCGTACGGGGTCGCGTTCGCCAACGCCACCGCCTCCTCCTCGGTGTCGTAGGGCACCACGGCGGCGACCGGTCCGAAGATCTCGTCGGCCAGGTCGGCTCCGGTGATGAGCGTGGGCGCCAGATAGCTGCCCCGGCCCGGCATATCGCCGTACGCGGTCGCCTGGCCGCCGGCCCTGGCCGTCGCGGCCCGTACCCGTGCCAGATGGGCGGAGTGGACCAGCGGCCCGTACTCGGTGCCCGGGTCGAGCGGGTCGCCGGCGCGCAGCGCGGCGAGCCGTTCGCCGAGGGCCGCCACCAGCTCGGCCAGGCGCGGGCGGGGCACGATGAGCCGGCCGAGCGCCCGGCACCACTGGCCGTTGAGCGAGGTGAGCAGCTCGGCGGCGGCCCGGGCGGCGGCGCCGGCGCCGGCGTCGGGCAGCACCACGAGCGGGTTGTTGCCGCCCAGTTCCAGCTGGGCGGGACGGAGCGCGCCGGCGCAGGCGGCGGCGACGGCCCGCCCGCCGGCCAGGCCGCCGGTGAAGGAGACGGCGCGGATCCTCGGGTCCCCGGCCAGCCGGGCCCCGGTGCGGGCGTCGCCCATGACGAGCTGGAAGACGCCGGGCGGCAGCACCTCGCCGAGGACCTCGGCCAGCGCCTGGGTGCCGTACGGGGCGTACTCGCTGACCTTGAGCACGACGGGGCAGCCGGCCGCCAGCGCGCTGGCAGTCTTGTGCGCGGCCATCGGGGCGGGCGCGTTCCACGGCACCAGGCACAGGGCCGGGCCCCAGGGCAGGTGGTGCACCTCGACCCCGTCGCGGTCGGCGCGCAGCAGCCCGGCGCTGATCTGGGCGGCGGCCAGCGCGAACGCGCCGTGCACGATGAGCCCGAGCGCGCGGGTCTGGCCGATCGGCACGCCGGTGGCGAAGGACTCCAGGGCGGTGATCTCGTCGACCCGTCCGCGCAGCCGCTCGGCGGCGGTGTCGAGCAGTGTGGCGCGCCGTTCGGCCGGGGTGCCGGCCCAGGCGGCGGCCGCCCGGTCGGCGGCCGCGAGCGCCGCCTCGACCCGCGCGGGGGAGGAGCCGAGCGCGCGGGCGACCGGCTCGCCGGTGGCCGGGTTCTCCAGGTCGAAGCCGAGGTCCTCGGTGCAGCGGGCCCAGCCGCCGTCGACGAGGTCGGCGGTGTCCGGCGGTGTGATCATGGCTTCTCCACGGCGGCGAACAGCGCGTTCTCCCTGGCCTGGGTCACCAGCTGGGCGACCTCCAGCCGGCCGCGCTCGGCGGGGAACGTCATCACCAGTCCCATCGCCAGGTCGCGCAGCGCCCGCCCGGCCGTGCTGGACATCGACGCGCCGGAGGTGCCCGAGGCCTTGAACGCGCCGAGCGCCACCTGGAAGCACGACTCGGTGACCGACCCCTTGCCCATCCGCCACTGGCGGAAGACCTCCTGCTTGGGCCGCAGCGGCGGTTCGGAGGTCTCCAGCAGGAGCTGACGGCGCAGCCACAGGTAGGCGGTCTCCAGCTGGACGGTCATCTCGCCGATGATCTGCTGGTGCATGGGCGAGGAGGCGATGGGCCGGCCGGTGTCGGCGAACGTCTTGCGGGTGAGCTGCTCGATGGTGACGTCGTAGACGTTCTGCGCGCAGCCGGTGTACGCGGCGGAGATGGCCAGCTGGTTGCCGACGAAGCTGCCGCGGCTCATCTGCAGCATCCGGGTGAACGCGCCGGGGACGGTCAGCGCCTCGTCCTCGGGGATGAACACCTGGTCCAGCCGGATGCCGTCGTTGGCGGTGGCCCGCATGCCGAGCCCGTCCCACGGCGCCCGGGAGGAGACGCCCGCCGCCTCGCGCGGCACGAAGAAGGTGACCAGGCCCTCGGCGGTGTCGTAGCCGTCGAGCTTGGCCGTGGTCAGGTAGTAGTCGGCGACGCCGGTGGCGCAGCCGAACGACTTCTCCCCGTCCAGGAGCCAGCCGCCCTCGGTGCGGCGGGCGGTGGTGGCGATGGCGATGTTGGCGGTGGAGCTCTTGACCGACTCGGAGGCGAAGTTGGCCAGCCAGACGCCGGAGGCCATCCTGGTCAGCACCTTCTCGGCGAAGGCCCGTACGGCCGGGATCTCGTCGTCGTCGAACAGGCCGGCCTCGATCGCCTCCAGCGGCAGCAGGCCGCGGGAGGCGCTGGTGTTGTGGAAGAAGAAGGCCAGGGCGGTGGACGGGCAGGCGGTGCCCATGGCGAACGTCGCGGCGGCGAGGTCGCGCAGCGTGCCGCCGAGCCCGCCGTACTCGCGCGGCACCACGAGGCCGAGCAGCCCGGCCTGCCGCAGCAGCGCCACGTGCCCGATCGGGAAACTGCCCTCCTGGTCGGCCTTGACCGCGGCGGCGCGCAGCTCGGGCAGCACGGCCTCGACGCGCCGGGCGCGGTCGCGCTCGGCCTCGGTCATGTCGTCGACGAGCCGCTCACCGGTCAGTCTGTCGGTCACGTTCTCCCCTTCAGTTCGCGAATCGGTAGGTGCGTCCGGGGAGCACGGATCCCCAGGTGCTCTCCAGCTCGGCGGCGCTGGCGATCAGCACCGACCGGTCGACGGCGGTGTCCACGTCGAGCTGTCCGGCCAGGAAGAGCACGTCTTCCGCGGGCAGGGCGCCGTCGACGCCGCCCAGCGTGGTGTCGAAGTGCCGCACCCCGCTCTTCATCGCCACCAGCGCGTTGACCAGGCCGATGCCGTGGCGTTCGCGCAGCGCGACGCGGACGGTGGCCGTCCCGGCGGCGGCCGCGGCGTCCTGCAGCAGGCCGCGGACGTGGACCGGGGTGGCGGCGACGGCGCCTTCCTCCAGGCCGATCTCGTCGCAGCCGAGTTCGGCCAGCCGGGCGACGGTCGCCACGACGTGGTCGGCGCGGTCCCGGGCGAACGCCTCGGGGATGTGCCCGACCGCGGTCAGTCCGGCGCGTCCGGCCGCCTCCAGGATGCGGGCGGCCTGCCCGGGCCTGGAGGCGATACCCGCGGTGAACCCCGCGGTGAGCCCGGAGGTGAGGCCGGCGGTGAATTCGGCCACTCCGGCCCCCGCCGCGGCCACGGCCCGCACCTGGGCGGGTTCGGTGATCAGGGCGGAGGCGGTGGCGGGGTCGAGGTCCTGGGGCGGCGGCGGTTCCCCGTACGGGTCGGCGCCGTGCGGGTCGAACAGGCGCACCCTGCTGCCCGCGGCGCGCAGCGCGCGGGCGATGCCGGCCAGCCGGGCCCCGGTGAAGCCGCGGGCGCGCAGCACGGCGAGCAGCCCGGTGTCGGCCACGCCGATGCGGTCGGGCAGCGGGTCGGCGAGCTGGCCCCAGGCGCGCGAGTGGAACAGCACCGGCGCCACCCGGCGCGGGGTGGCGGCCTCGGCGACCTCGCCGACGAAGATCGTGTGATCTCCTCCCGGGTACGCGTGCGCAACCCGGCAGTCGAGCCAGGCGACGGCGTCGGCGAGCACCGGCGCGCCGGTCCCGGCGGGGATCCAGCTGCCGCCGGCGAACCTGTCCGCGGCGGGTTCCTGGCCGGCGAACCTGCGCCCGATCGCGACCTGGTCCTTGCCGAGCACGCTGACGGCGAAGAACCCGTGCTCGGCGATCAGCCGGTGCGTCCTGGTGCCGTGGGCCAGGCAGACCAGGACCATCGGCGGGTCCAGGCTCACGCTCGTGAAGGAGCTGGCGGTCATGCCGTGCCAGGCGCCCTCGGTTCCGGTGGTCACGATCACCACGCCGCTCGGCCACTGCGCCATGGCCGCTCGGAAGGATTCGCCGCTTGCGGTCACCGGTCTCCCTGTTCCATTGATGGAAACAGCGTCACGCTGAAGGTAACGAACGCCCATTTTCATGTCAACGTGACGCTGTTTCCCCAAGGGAAATAGACTGGTCGCGTCCACGAGCAACGAGGGGGTCAGGTGCACGTCCAGGCGGAGTCGGAGAATCAGAGCCGGTCCATCGCCGCGGTGGAGCGTGCGATGGACGTGCTGCTGCTGTTCGGCCGGAGCACCCGGCCCGATCTCGGGGTGACCGAGATCGCCACCGAACTCGACCTGACCAAGGCCGCCGTCCACCGCATCCTCACCGCGCTGCGCAACCGCGACCTCATCGCCGTCGACCCCGTCACCCGGCGCTACTCGCTCGGCCACGCCGCCATCGCGCTCGGCCGCGCCTACCTCGCCCGCACCGACCTGCGCGCCATGGCCGGTCCCGAACTGCGCCGGCTGTCAGGCCAGTCAGGGGAGACCGCCACCCTGTCGGTGCGGCGCGGCGACACCCGCCTCTACGTCGAGCAGGTCGTGCCCGACCACGACCTGCGCATGGAGGTCTCGCTCGGCATCCCCTACCCGCTGCACGCGGGCGGCTCCTCCAAGGCCATCCTGGCGTTCCTGCGCGAGGAGGAGATCGACGGCTACCTGTCCAGGCACCGGCTCGCCGCCCTCACCGACAGGACGATCATCGACCCGGGCGCGCTCCGGGCCGAGCTGGCGGCGATCAGGCGGCGCGGCTACGCCAGCTCGCTCGGCGAACGCCTCGACGGCGCGGCCTCGATCGCCGCCCCCGTCTTCGACCACGACGGCCTGGTGATAGCCGCGGTGAGCGTCTCCGGGCCGAGCAGCCGGTTCGAGCCCCGCCTGCCCGAACAGGCGCGATTCGTGGTGGAGTCGGCCGCCCGTCTCTCCGCCCAGCTCGGCCACTCCTCCTGACCGGGATGTGTTGCCCTGCCCGTCCGGCTCGGGCGGTCAGGGCTCGTCGGCCTCGGTCAGGGCCCGCAGCACCTCGGCCTGTCCGACGCCGGCGCGCCAGAAACTCGGTCATCAGCGCGAGAGTGTCCTGCCCCGAGGCGAGCACCCGTCCAGCCTCGCTCGACGTAGGCGCGGGCTCGGCGCAGAGGGAACGCGCCCGCCCACACCGGTCGAGGTGCGACGCGGCCGCCCTCCACGGCGTCATCCTAGGTTGACGACCGCTTGAGCATCAACCAAAGCTGACGCGTGGGGCCGGGCCGTACACTCCCTGCCGCGTGGTCACCGTGGAAGGGGAGTACCTGAACGTTGATCAGGTCCGGCGTGACAGCGTGACGCCCAGCTCGCGAACGGCGAGGTGCCCGCACGCCCCCGCGCGGTCGTCAGGTCAGCGAGCGCAGGTCCGCGATGTCGTACTCCGCCACCGAGGCCGCGAGTATCGCGTCCTGCTGTGCGTCGTCGGGGCCGCTACCCCGGAACGCCTCGACGGCCGTACGCGAATCCCAGCGTTCGAAGATGTTGACCCGGCCGGCGTCCACCAGGTCCGCGCTGATGACGAAGTCGAGACAGCCGGGCGTGCGGCGTGCCAGCTCGACCACGCTCGCGCAGCCGGCGAGGTAGCGCTCGCGCCGGTGCGGGTCGACGACGATGTGTCCCGCGACGATGACCATGTCCTGCTCCTCTGCCAAGGGTGAAACGGATCGTCATGAAGTGACCGCCGGGCGGTCCGGAACTCATCGGTACGCGGCGCGCTCCGGCGCGTGTGATCGATCAGGAATCGAGAAGCGGCCGGCCCGTGCCCTGACATAGCGTGACGACCACGTTCACCAGTGAGTTCATCAGTGAGAGGAGCAGTGCGTCGATGAGTGCCGCGTCGAAGGCCCGCGAAGAAGACCAGCAGGGCGCGTCCCCCGAGGACGGGTTGTCCGAGGCGGAGCGAGCCGCCGTCAAGCAGCGCGCGGCGGAGCTGAGGACCGGCTCCCGCCGGGGCAAGGACAAGGCGGCGGCCGATGAGCGGGACGTGCTCGAGAAGATCGCCCAGATGCCGCAGCCGGACCGCGCGCTGGCCGAGCGCGTGCACGCGATCGTCCTGGCCGCCGCTCCTGAGCTGGCGCCGAAGCTGTTCTACGGCCAGCCCGCCTATGCCAGGGCCGGGAAGGTGGTGTGCTTCTTCCGCAGCGGGCAGGCGGACGCGCAGCGCTATTCGACGTTCGGCTTCAACCCGGTGGCGAACCTCGACGAGGACGAGGGCCTGTGGCCGACGTCGTTCGCCCTGGCGGAGCTGACCGAAGCCGGCGAGGAGACGATCAGGACCCTCGTCCGCAGGGCTGTGAGCTGATCGCGATCCCGTCCTGAACCCGGGCGCCGCGGCCCGTACGCCAGAGGCGAAGTCGCCGTCGCGGTGGATCTTCCCGCAGAACAATGAGCGCATGACGGACACTCGACTGACCGGCGCGATCCGGCTGCCCGACGGCGGCTGGGTGCGCGGCCGCGGCCTCAGGAATCCGGCCCCGGCGGGCGTGGCCCCCGACCGGGGCCTCTACCTGGGAGGCGGCCGGTTGCGCGGCCGTCACGAGCCGGAGCTGACCTGGCCGCACGCGTGGATCGACTGGCCGGACTTCCTGCTGCCGCGCGACCGCGAGCAGGCGGTCCGCCTGATCCGCGAGGTGTCGGAGCGGGCGCGTACGGGCGAGCGGGTGGAGGTGGCCTGCGGCGGCGGCGTGGGCCGCACCGGCACCGTCATCGCCTGCCTGGCCGTCCTGGCCGGCACGCCCGCCAAGGAGGCCGTCGCCTGGGCCCGCGCCCACTACCACCCGCGCGCCGTCGAGACGCCCTGGCAGCGTCGCTGGGTCGAGCGCTTCCCCGCCTGACCCGTCACCGGCCGTCGAGGCCCGTCGTTCACGCTGTGCCGGTCGCTGTGCCGGTCGCTGTTTCGGTCGCGGCGGCGGCGAAGCGGCGGGCCAGGCGGGCGAAGGCGTCCTTGAGCTCGGGCGGGCCGACGACCTCGATGGGGGCGTCGAAGCGGCCAAGATCGGCGGCCAGGCCCGGCCATGACCACGATCCGAGGACGAGCCGGCAGCGGTCCGGGCCGAGTTCCTCGACGACGCCGTCGCGGACGTAGCGGGACACGTCGGCGGCGGGCAGGCCGAGGATCACCTCGCCGCGGCAGGGCCAGTCGCCGGAGCCCGAGCCCCGGAAGCGGCTGGTCACGTACGCGGCCACGTCGCCGCCGGGCAGCTCACGCGGGGTGAAGCGGGGTCCCGCCGGGGTGCGCGGGGTGATCCGGTCGGCGCGGAAGATCCGCCAGTCACGGCGGCCGAGGTCCCAGGCGACCAGATACCAGCGCCCGCCCCAGGTGACCAGGTGGTGCGGCTCCACCCGGCGCGGCGGCCCGTCGCCGGCGGCGGACGAGGCGGCGGGCGCGGAAGCGTAGTCGAAGCGCAGCACCTCGTGGGCGTGGACGGCGGCGCTGAGCGCCAGGAGCACGCGGCTGTCGACCTGGGGGGCGGGCCGTTCGACGGCGGTGATCTGGAGGGTGTCGACGCGGTGGCGCAGCCGCGCGGGCATGACCTGCCGGACGGTGGTCAGCGCGCGGGCCGCGGCCTCCTCGATGCCGGCGCCGCTGATGGTGGCGATCTGGAGGGCGATGGCCAGCGCGACCGCCTGCTCGTCGTCGAACAGCAGCGGGGGCAGGTCCTTGCCGGCGTCGAGCCGGTAGCCGCCGTCGGGGCCCTTGACGGCCACGATGGGGTAGCCGAGCTCGCGCAGGCGGTCGACGTCGCGGCGCACGGTGCGCGGGCTGACGTCGAGCCGCCGGGCCAGCAGCGCCCCCGGCCAGTCGCGGCGGGCCTGCAGCAGGGAGAGCAGCGCCAGCAGCCGCGCTGAGGTCTTCGGCATGATTCCCATGGTGCCCGCGGTAGCGGCCAGAACCTGACCTCTGCTGCTGCGAGTGTGGTCCTCGTCCGAGCAGGTGATGATCGACATTCAGGAGACCACTATGTCCGTCAAGTCCGTCACGCATCTGAACTTCCGGGGAGAGGCCCGCGCGGCGCTGGAGTTCTACCGGTCGGTTTTCGGCGGTGACCTCGCCGTGGTGACCTATGCGGACGCCGGGGCCCTGCCGGGCCCAGGCGAGGCCGGCCAGGTGATGTGGGGCCAGGTGGTCTCCGGCGACGGCTTCCACGTGATGGCCTACGACGTGCCCGCGCGGCTGCCGTGGAACCGGGGCGAGAACGCGTTCTTCGTCTCCCTGCGCGGCCAGACCCCGCAGGAGGTGACCGCGTACTGGGAGAGGCTGTCGGCGGGCGCGGCCGTCGCGCGGCCGCTGGCGCCGGCGCCGTGGTCGGCGCTCTACGGGATGCTCACGGACCGTTTCGGGGTCACCTGGGTCGTGGACGTGGCGAGCGGCCACGACCGATGACCGCCGGACGACACCCCAGAAGGACGACGATGAGCACGCGACCGGCCGGCCGTCACGCCGGGGCGGGTGCCCGGTGACCGTGCTGGACGCCCGGGCGCTGAACCGCGCGACCCTCGCCCGGCAGCTGCTGCTCGGCCACGCCGGTCTGCCGGTCCTCGACGCCGTCACGCACCTGTGCGGGCTGCAGGCGCAGGAGCCGCAGGAACCGTTCGTCGGGCTCTGGTCGCGGGTGCGCGGCTTCGACCCGGCGGCGCTCTCGGACCTGCTGCTCGGCCGGCAGGTGGTGCGGGTCCACCTCATGCGCCGTACCGTCCACCTGGTCAGCGCGGCCGACGCGCTGGCCTGGCGGGCGCGGCATGACGACATGCTGCGCGGGCGCGTGCTGGGGACTTACCGCGCCGAGTTCGCCGGGGTGGACCTGGACGAGCTCGCCGCGGTGGGGCGCGCGCTGCTGGCGGACGGCGAGCCGCGCACGATGGCCGAGGTCGCGCGGGCGCTGGCCGGCCGCTGGCCCGGCGTGGGGCCGCGGCCGCTGGGCGAGATGCTCCTGGCCGCACTCGTGCCGGTGGTCCAGCTGCCGCCGCGCGGCCTGTGGCGGACGAGGGCGGGCGTGCGCACCGTCACGTTCTCCTCCTGGCTGGGCCGCGACCCCGACCCGCCGGCCGCCGGCGACCGCGATCGGGTGGGCGAGGAGCTGGTGCGGCGTTACCTCGCCGCCTTCGGCCCGGCCGCCACGGCGGACCTGCGCGCCTGGTGCGGCCTGACCGGGCTGCCGGCGGCGGTGTCCGCGGTCCGCCCGGAGCTGGTCTCCTTCCGCGACGAGCGGGGCCGGGAGCTGCTGGACCTGCCCGGCGCGCCGCGGCCCGACCCCGGCACGCCCGCCCCGGTGCGGTTCTTACCGGCGTTCGACAACGCGATCCTCGGCTACCACGACCGGAGCCGGATCATCGACGCGGCCCACCGCGGCCTGTCGGTCGCGGGGGCGCGCGTCGTGCTGGTCGACGGCAGGGTGTCGGCGACGTGGACCGCCGAGGCGGGCGCCGTGCGGGTCACCCCGCTGCGCCGCTGGTCCAGGGCCGAACGCGCCGCCGTGGCCGAGGAGGCGGGCGCGCTGGCGTCGTTCCTGTCCGACGGCGAGAGCGACCGGGTGCGGGTCGAGGCGTCCGCCCGCTGAGGGGATGCGCCCGTACGGTCAGGGCGCCGCCGCGTTCAGGAGCGGGATGAGGTTCTCCTCCTCGTAATCCAGATGCGCCTCCACCTGCGCGGTCAGCCGGTCGACCTCCGCCGGCACCGCGGCCCGGTCGGCGTGCTCGGCGTGCTCGGCGTGCTCGGCGCCGAGCAGCCGTCGCAGCTCCTCCAGGAGCCGGGCGATCTCCTCGTGTTCACGGCGCAGCCGGGCCATGACGTCGGCGAGCTCCGGGTACTGCTCGCCGACGCGCGGGAACAGGTGGGCGTCCTCCATCCGGTGGTGGTGGCCCAGCCCCTGGCAGACGGCCAGGCAGTTGACGCGCAGCTGCGCGCCGAGGGTGCCGCCGGACTCGGCGACCTCCCGGCGGACGATGGCCAGCTCCCGGCGCATGGCGTCGTGGATGAGCTTGAGCGCGTCGCCGGGCCGGGCGGGGCCGGGGGCGGGCGGCCCTTCGGACTCCAGCGCGACCACGGGCAGGGTGCGGCCGGAGGCGTCCTCGTACCGCTGCCATCCGGGGTCGGACTCGACGGCGCGGGCGAAGATCCGCTCGCGTTCCCGGCCTTGCAGGACGCGGGCCCGCGCCTCGTACGTGAACGCGCCGGTCTCGACGGTGACCAGCGGGTTCTTGCGGAGGTTGTGGAACCAGGCGGGGTGGCGCGGCGAGCCGCCGGCCGAGGGGATGACGTACAGCCGGTCGGGCTCCTCGTCCAGCAGGTAGCCGAGCGGCGTGGTGTGCCGGTCGCCGGTCCTGGCGCCGGTGGTGGTCAGCAGGAGCAGGCGGGCGTTCTCGAAGGGCGGCCCGACCCGGCCCTGACCGGCCCGGAACTGGTCGATGACGTGCTGGTTGAAGTCCAAGGTCATGCGGGTGCTTTCTCCTAAAAGGTAAGGAAAGCCCGCACGCCGACCACGCGAAGCGCATAGCTGGCGGAGCTACGGAGAACAGGGGAAGCGGGGACGGCGCGCAGGCGCGTCGAGGGTCAGGCGCGTCCATGTGAAGTCGTCATGGCATCGTCCCCTTGCTTCGCGGCCTCCATGCCACCGCCGTCCACCCGTGCGGCGTCACGCGACCTGCCGATCATTGAACGCCCGGCCGGTGCGGGCTGTCAAACCCACGGCGGGGCGTTTGCGGGCCGGCGGACCGCTCGGCTAGTGTCGCCATCCCAGCGACGACCGAGGAGGTGAGACCGATTCCCGCACGTACCGGCCGGGTGCTCTCACCTCACGACGTCCGCCCGGCCTAGCCGGCCGGGGAGAGCGCCCGTGGCATCTCGAAAGGCGCTCATGTCTTTTTCCTTCATCGTCTCCCGGCTCCGCGCCGCGGGCTGCGTCTTCGCCGAGGAGGAGGCCCGTCTGCTGGCGGAGGCCGCCCGCGATCCCGGCGCGCTCGCCCGCCTGGTGGAGCGCCGGGCCGCCGGCGAGCCGCTGGAGCACGTCCTGGGCTGGGCCCGCTTCCGGGGCCTGCGCGTCCTGGTGGATCCGGGCGTGTTCGTGCCGCGTCCGCGCACCGAGTTCCTGGCCGAGCAGGCGATCGCGGTCGCGCCGCGCCGGGCGGCGGTCGTGGTGGACCTGTGCTGTGGGTCGGGCGCGCTCGGCGCCGCGCTGGTGGCGGCGCTGGAGGAGGTGGAGCTGCACGCCGCCGACATCGACCCGGCCGCCGTCGCCTGCGCCCGCCGCAACCTGCCCGGGGCCGGGGTGTACGAGGGGGATCTGTACGATCCGCTGCCCGCGGGGCTGCGCGGCCGGGTGGACGTGCTGCTGGCCAACGTCCCGTACGTGCCGACCGGGGAGATCCCGCTGCTGCCCGTCGAGGCCCGGCTGCACGAGGCCCGGGTCGCCCTGGACGGCGGCCGGGACGGGCTGGAGGTGCTGCGCCGGGTGGCCGCGGGCGCGGGCCGCTGGCTGGCGCCTGGCGGCCGGCTGCTCTTCGAGACGAGTGAGCGCCAGGCGTCGCACGCCGTCGAGGCGATCGCCCGGTACGGGCTGTGGCCGCGGGTGACCCACTCCTCCGGCTGGGACGCCACCGTGGTGATCGCCACCCGCCCGGCCTGACGCCGATGAGTTCGCGCGCGGCCCGAGGTCTGCCCCGGGAAAGTGCCGGATGGACGGGAGGCCCGCGATGGGCAGGCTGATCTACTCGATGATCACCTCGCTGGACGGCTACGTGAGCGACGAGAACGGCGGCTATGGCTGGGGCGCGCCGGAAGAGGAGTCGCACACGTTCATCAACGAGCACATGCGGTCGATCGGCACCTACCTCTACGGCCGCCGGATGTACGAGACGATGGTCTTCTGGGAGACCGCGCACACGCTGCCGGACCAGCCGCCGTTCATCCTGGAGTGCGCGGAGGTCTGGCAGGCCGCCGACAAGATCGTCTATTCGGCGACGCTGGAGGAGGTGTCCAGCAGGCGGACCAGGATCGAGCGGTCGTTCGACCCGGAGTCGGTGCGCAGGCTCAAGGCCGAGTCCGACCGCGACCTGTCCGTCGACGGGCCGAACCTGGCGGCGCAGGCGATCGCGGCCGGGCTGGTCGACGAGTACCAGGTGTTCGTCGGGCCGGCCGTCGTCGGCGGCGGCACCCGGTTCTTCCCCGACGGCGTGCGCGCGGATCTGGAGCTGCTGGACGAGCGGCGCTTCGGCAACGGCGTGGTCTACCTGCACTACGGCGTCAAGCCGTGACCGGCGCCTTCGACGAGGGCCCGCGTGAGGCGTTCACGCGGCCGTCCGGGGTAGGGAGCGGCCATGGCAACGCTCATGGACCGGGTGCGCGCGTACATGCGCAGCCCCAAAGGCAGGCAGGCGGTCGAATCGGCCAAGCGGATGGCCCGCGACCCGCGTAATCAGCACAAGGCCAGGAGGTTCCTGGACAGATTCCGCTCCGGGCGGCGCTGACGGCGGCCGGCGGCGGTGGACCCGTCCACCGCCGCCGGCCCGAGCCGGAGAGTGCCCGATATATTCGGCTTGACTTATATAAGCGCCACCTGAAACACTCGGATTCGTGCACGCGTTCGACGTCCTCGGTGACCCGGTCCGGCGCCGGATCCTGGAGCTGCTCGCCGACGGCGAGCTGAGCTCCGGTGAGGTCACCGCCGTCATCCAGCGCGAGCACGGCATCTCCCAGCCCGCGGTCTCGCAACACCTCAAGGTGCTGCGCGACAACGGCTTCGCCACCGTGCGCGCCGAGGGGACCCGGCGGTTCTACGTCGTGGACCCCGAGCCGCTGCGCGAGGTCGACCAGTGGCTGGACCGCTTCCGCGGCTTCTGGGACCAGCGCCTCGACGCGCTGGCCGTGGAGATCGCCCGCGGCAAGCGGGAGCGCCGTGCCCGCGACCCGAATCCGACAGAAAGCTGACTCCGGTGGACATCATCGATGAGATCACCCGCACCCATCGCGAGGTGCGCGACAGCGGCGAGACCAAGGTCGTCCAGCTCGTCCGCCACTATGACACCGTGGTGGAGGACCTCTGGGACGCCTGCACCAGCGCCGAGCGCATCGGCCGCTGGTTCATGCCCGTCACCGGCGACCTGCGGCTCGGCGGCCACTTCCAGCTGCAGGGCAACGCGGGCGGGGAGATCCTGGCCTGCGAGCCGCCGCGCCTGCTCAGAGTGTCGTGGGTGATGGGCGAGGGCCCGGCTTCCCACGTGGAGGTGCACATGTCGGCCGACGGCGACCGCACCCGGTTCGAGCTGCGCCACGAGGCCGTCGTGGCGCCCGAGTTCTGGGACCTGTACGGCCCCGGCGCGGTCGGCGTCGGCTGGGACCTCGGCCTGCTCGGCCTGGCCCTGCACCTGACCGGCGGCGAGAAGGTGGACGAGCAGCACTTCCACGAGACCGCCGAGGGCCGCGAGTACATCACCCGCAGCAGCCGGGCCTGGGGCGAGGCGCTGCGGGCGTCAGGCGCCACCGACGAGCACGCCGCCGCCGTCACGGCCGCGACCACCGCCTTCTACGCACCCCCCGCGGAGTGACGCGATGCCCAAGCAGATCACGCCGTTCCTCATGTTCGAGGGCAGGGCGCAGGAGGCCATCGACTTCTACCTGACGGTGTTCGGCGACGCGGAGCTGCTCTCCGTCACCCGCTACGGCCCCGGCGAGCCGGGACCGGAGGGCACCGTCCAGCTCGCCCACCTCCGCGTCTGCGGCCAGGAGTTCTTCTGCAACGACAGCTTCGTGTCGCACGCCTTCACCTTCACCCCGTCGCTGTCGCTGTACGTGGAGTGCGAGTCGGAGGAGGAGATCGACCGGCTCTACCCGGTGCTGTCGGAGCAGGGCGGGGTGATGATGCCGCTCGGCGCGTACGGTTTCAGCGCCAAGTTCGCCTGGGTGGCCGACCGGTTCGGCGTCTCCTGGCAGCTCACCCTGCCCTGACGTTCAGCCGAGCAGCGCGGCCGGGTCGCGTTCGGGCGGGCCCGCGGGCCACCAGGCGTCGCCGCGCCGTTCGAACGGGTACCACCGGCCGTCCCTGCCGTACCTGAGCTGGAGGTCGCCGATGGTCCACCGGTTGCGGGCCGTCTCCACCTCGGCGGGCGGCTCGCCCTCCCCGACCGTTTCCAGCGCCGTTTCCAGCGCCGTTTCCAGCATGGCGCGGGCTCTGGCCAGGTCCTGCCGGGCGGGGGTCCAGGCCGTCTCCAGCGCCTCCAGCCCGGCGGCGCCGCCGTGCCGCCAGGCGGCCGCCTCGGCGTCGAGGCCGAGGTCGAGGCCGAACGCGGCGCTCAGGCGTACCAGGTCCTGGTGTTCGGTCAGGACGGGCAGGTGGCCGCGGGTGAGCAGGTCGCGCGCCCGGGAGGCGGCGGAGGCGGCCAGCAGTTCCAGCGCGGCCACGTCCACGCCGGGCGCGGGCTCCAGCCCGAGCGGCGTGTAGGCGACG
Source organism: Nonomuraea sp. CA-218870 (assembly GCF_050936535.1). Lineage (NCBI taxonomy): Bacteria > Bacillati > Actinomycetota > Actinomycetes > Streptosporangiales > Streptosporangiaceae > Nonomuraea > Nonomuraea sp. CA-218870. The sequence goes on from NZ_JBNJMN010000001.1 coordinate 4,491,894, forward strand.
TCCAGCGGGGGCGGCTCGGGCAGCGGCGGCACCCCGCGCGCGAAGGCCTCGCGCGCGGGCGCGCCGGCCCGCGCGGGCCTCGGCGCGGGCGGGGCGTCGCGCAGGCGCAGCGCCTCGATCAGCTCGCGCTCGCCGCGGCCGCGCAGCAGCAGCAGGACGAACGGGTCCGCGTCGAGCAGCCATGAGGCCTGGTAGCACAGGGCGGCGGTGTGCCGGCAGGCCCAGTCGGGGCAGGAGCACTCCGGTTCCAGGTCGCCGACCCCGGGCAGCAGCGGCACGCCGGCCGCTTCGGCGGCCCGCACCAGGTCGTGCGGCATGTCGCGGTCGAGCAGGGCGGCGATGTGCCCGGCCTTGGCCGCGACCTGGTCGAGGAAGCGGTCCCACGCGGCGTCGGAGAGCTGTTCGACCCGTACGACGGCGTCGTGCTCGTGCTCGGCGACGGCGGCCAGCCGGCCGGGGCTGACCGTGATCGGGCCGAGCTGCCCGGACTTGGCGTAGGCGCGGCCCTGCTGCAGGAGCGTCTGGTCGAGGGAGGTGTCCTCCAGTGCCTGGAGCCAGGCGCCTCCCCACCAGGTGGTGGCGAAGCGGGCGCCGGCGCGCCGGCGGGGGAAGGCGGGAAAGCCGCGGGCGGCGGTCATCTCAGCTCCACGAGTGCGGCCAGTTCGGCGTCGGTCAGCTCGGTGAGCGCGGCCTCGCCGGAGGCCAGGACGGCGTCGGCGAGTGAGCGCTTGGCGGCGAGCATCCGGGCGATCCGGTCCTCGATCGTGCCTTCGGTGATCAGCCGGTGCACCTGCACGGGCCTGGTCTGGCCGATGCGGTGGGCCCGGTCGGTGGCCTGGTCCTCGACGGCGGGGTTCCACCAGCGGTCGTAGTGGATGACGTGGTCGGCGCGGGTGAGGTTGAGCCCGGTGCCGGCGGCCTTGAGCGACAGCAGGAACACCGGGGCCCGGCCGTCCTGGAAGCGGCGCACCATCTCCTCGCGGCGGGCGACGGGGGTGCCGCCGTGCAGCAGCTGGGTGGGCACGCCCCGGGCGGACAGGTGGGTGTCGATCAGCCGGGCCATGGCCACGTACTGGGTGAAGACGAGCGCCGCGCCGTCCTCGGCGACGATGGTGTCGAGCAGTTCGTCGAGCAGTTCGAGCTTGCCGGAGCGGCCGGCGAGCCGGGGCGCGCTCTCGTGCAGGTACTGGGCGGGGTGGTTGCAGATCTGTTTGAGCCCGGTGAGCAGTTTGACGACGAGGCCGCGCCTGGCCATGCCGCGGGCGCTCTCGATCTGGGTCATCAGCTCGCGCACCACCGCCTCGTACAGGCCGGCCTGTTCGGTGGTGAGGGGCACCGGGCGGTCGGTCTCGGTCTTGGGCGGCAGTTCGGGCGCGATGCCGGGGTCGGACTTGCGGCGGCGCAGCAGGAACGGCCGCACCAGCGCCGACAGCCGCTCGGCCGTCGCGGTGTCGCCGGACTCGATCGGCCTGGCCCAGCGGGCGCGGAAGCGGGGCAGCGGGCCGAGCAGCCCGGGGGTGGCCCAGTCGAGGACGGCCCACAGGTCGGACAGGTTGTTCTCGACGGGGGTGCCGGTGAGCGCGACGCGGGCGGCGGCGGGGATGTCGCGCAGCGCCTTGGCGGTGCCGGAGGCCGGGTTCTTGACGTGCTGGGCCTCGTCGGCGACGACCAGGTCCCACGGGTGCTCGGCCAGCCGGGCGGCGTCGAGCCGCATGGTGGCGTACGTGGTGAGCACGAACCCGTGGCCGGCCAGGGTGCGGGCGGAGCCGTGGAAGCGGGTCACCGGGACGCCGGGGGCGAACTTGGTGATCTCCCGCTCCCAGTTGCCCAGCAGCGAGGCCGGGCAGACGACGAGCGTCGGGCCCGTGCCGCGGTGCAGGTGCAGGGCGATGAGCGTGATGGTCTTGCCCAGGCCCATGTCGTCGGCCAGGCAGGCGCCGAGCCCGAGCGAGGTCATCCGGGCCAGCCAGCGCAGGCCCTGGAGCTGGTAGTCGCGCAGGGTGGCGGCCAGGCCGGGCGGCGGGGCGAGGTCCTCCGGTTCGCTCAGCCGCTCGCGCAGCTCGCGCAGCCACGCGCCGGGTTCGACGGGCACCTGCTCGCCGTCGGCCTCGACGGTGCCGGTGAGCGTGGCGGCGAGCGCGTCCAGGCCGGTCAGCGGCTTGAGCTCGCGCCGGCGTGCCTTGCGCGCCAGGTCGGGGCCGATGAGCACCCACTGGTCGCGCAGCCGTACGACGGGGCGGTGGGCCTCGGCCAGCCGGTCCATCTCGGCGGCGGTGAGGGGTTCGCCGCCGAGGGCGAGCTGCCAGTCGAAGGCGACCAGGTGGCGGCCGCCGAGGAACGACGGCAGGTCGGACGGCTTCGGGCCGCCGAGCACGGCTCTGGCGGTCAGGCCGCGGACGAGGGCGCGCGGCCAGTGGACCTCGACCCCGGCGGCGGCGAGCCGGTCGGCGGCCCCGGACAGCAGGTCGGCGACGTCCTCGTCGGTGAGCGGCAGTTCGTCGGGCACGGCGCTGTCGAGCAGCGTCTCCAGCCGGGGCCAGGCGCGGGCGGCGCGGCGCAGCCCGATGGTCGTCTCGATCCTGGCCCGGCCGCCGAACCCAGGGTCGCGGCCCTGCCACAGGTCGGCGGCGTCCACCACGAGCGACGGGCCGGACAGGCTGTGCACCTGCACCACGGCGCGGAAGTCGCCGCCGGTGACGTCGTCGGCCTCGATCCGCAGCGACACCCGCACTCCGGCGTCGAGCCCGGCGGAGACCTCGTCGGCCCAGTGGCGCAGCCGGGGCACCTTGACGGGGCGCAGGGCGGCGAACGCGGCGTGGCCGGTCGCCTTGACGGCGCCGGGCGAACGCGGCATGCCGTCGGCCACGGCGTCGAGGAAGGCCCGCACCAGCGTCTCGGCGTCGGCCAGCACCGGCTCCCCGCCGCCGGGCCAGGCCTCCGATGCAGGGTCGGGGCTGTGGTCGGGAAGGGGGACGGCGCGGGCGGAGCCGGGCATGGCGGCGGCGAGTTCGCGGATGCGCTGGACGTCGGCGGCGTCGAAGGGGCCGGCGCGCCAGGCGTCGTGCCCGGACGCCGTCACGGTGGGGCGGACGCGGCCGCGGGTGACCAGCTGGAGCGCCACCAGCGCCGCCGCGCCCCAGAAGCGGGCCGCCGGGTGGGCCGAGGCGTCGGCGCGGGCTTTGGCCAGGGTGGCGACGGCTTCGGTGACGGGGATCCGGGTGGCGGCGCTCCGCCGGGTCGTGATGCCGTCGCCGCCGGGCTCGGCGACGGTGACGGTGTCCTCGCCCGCCGGGTCCAGGAAGATCAGCCGCCCGGCCCTGGGCGGGTCCCCCGGCTCGTAGACGACCGCGTTACGTACCGAATCATGTCCGACTGCCACAACCGTACAGTGTACGGTACGACGGGGTGTGGTTTGCCACACCCCAAGAGAGAGGCCCGCCTCATCACCGAGGACACCCGATCTTCCGTACGCTTGGCGCATGGTTGATTGGGTTGTGCAGTTGATGGAGCTCCTGGGCGCCCCGGGAGCCGGCGTGGCGATCGCGTTGGAGAACCTGTTCCCGCCGATCCCGAGCGAGGTGATCCTGCCGCTGGCGGGCTTCACCGCCAGCCAGGGCGAACTGGGCCTGGTCGACGCTCTGATCTGGACCACGGCCGGCTCGATCGTGGGCGCGCTGGCGCTCTACTGGGTGGGGGCGCTGCTCGGCCGTGAGCGGGTGCTGGCGATCGCGTCGAAGATGCCGCTGGTGAAGGTCTCCGACATCGAGAAGACCGAGGCGTGGTTCGTCAAGCACGGCAAGGCGACGGTGTTCTTCGGACGGTTCATCCCGATCTTTCGCAGCCTGATCTCGGTGCCCGCCGGGGTGGAGCGGATGCCGATGCTGCAGTTCACGCTGCTCACGGCGGCCGGCAGCGCCATCTGGAACACCATCTTCGTGCTGGCCGGCTACTACCTGGGCGAGTCCTGGCATCTGGTCGAGACGTACATGGGCGTGGCCTCCAAGGTGGTGCTCGGCCTGGTCCTGCTGGCGGTGGCGGTCTTCGTGGTGGTACGGCTGGGCGAGCGGCGCAAGGGGCGCCATGCGCTTCGCCGCTGAGGGCGCGCGGGTCCTGCTCGCGGTCGTGCTCGGCGCCGTCACCGCGCTGGTGGAGCTCGTCCTCCTGCTGGTGGCGCTGCCGTTCCTGAGGGGCGGGCGGGCCGAAAGCGCGGCCGGGCGGCTGGCGGCGCTGGAGGTGCGGCGGCTGGGCCTGGAGGCGGAGCTGGACGCGCCGGCCGTCCCCGGCGGCGCGCCGGCGGTGCGCTACCTGGCCGCGCGGGTGCCCGTCGGCGTGCTCGGCGGCGTGGTGGTGCTGCTGCTCGCCGTCGGAGCCGGTACAGGGGTGCGGCTGGCGGCGGTGTGGGCGGCGGGGGAGACGTTCGACGGGATGGCGCCGACGGCGCCGATCGTGGCGTACATCGCCGTGGCGGGGCTCGTCCTGCTGTTCCTGGTGCTGTCGGGCATCGCGGGCGTGCACGTGCTGGAGCGCGGGCTGGCCCGCCGGATGCTCAGGCGCGACCGCGCCGAGGAGCTGGAACGCCGGATCGCCGAGCTGTCGGAGAGCCGGGCCGGGATCGTGGCGGCGGTCGACTCCGAGCGGCGCCGGATCGAGCGTGACCTGCACGACGGGTTGCAGCAGCGACTGGTGGCGCTGTCGATGCTGATCGGCCGCGCCCGGCGCGGCCACCCTGAGCTGATGGACCAGGCGCACCTGGAGGCGCGGCGGGCGGTGGCCGAGCTGCGCGAGGTGGCCTGGCGGGTGTACCCGAGCGGCCTGGACGCGCTCGGGCTGGGCGAGGCGCTGGCCGGGGTGGCCGAACGGTCGGCCGTGCCGGTCACCGTGGCGTGCGAGCTGGCCGAGCGGCCGCCGTCGGCGGTGGAGACGGCGGCCTACTTCGTGGTGTGCGAGGCCGTGACGAACGCCAACAAGCACGCGGGCGCGGGCCTGGTCGAGGTCGGGGTGAGACGGGAGGGGCCGGTGCTCATGGTGCGGGTGCGCGACGACGGCGCGGGCGGGGCGAGCCTGTCCGGCGGCGGGCTGTCGGGGCTGCGGCGCCGGGTGGCGGCGCTGGACGGGGCGTTCGAGGTGGACAGCCCGGCGGGCGGGCCGACGGTGGTCAGGGCCGAGCTGCCGTGCGGGTGATCCTGGCGGAGGACTCCACGCTGCTGCGCGAGGGGCTGGTGCGGCTGCTGCTGGAGGAGGGCCACGAGGTCCTGGCGGCCGTGGGCGACGGCGAGGCGCTGGTGGCGGCCGTGGCGGCGCGGCGGCCGGACGCGGTGGTGGTGGACGTGCGGATGCCGCCCACGCACACCGACGAGGGGCTGCGCGCGGCCCTGGAGATCAGGCGCCGCCTGCCGGAGGTGAAGGTGCTGGTGCTGTCGCAGTACGTGGAGAAGCGGTACGCGACGGAGCTGATGAGCTCGGACGTGTCGGGCCTGGGCTACCTGCTGAAGGACCGGGTGGCGCAGGTGGCGGACTTCCTGGACGCGCTGGACCGGGTGGGCGCGGGGGGAGCGGCGTTCGATCCCGAGGTGGTGCGCCAGCTGCTGGCCCGCACCAGTCAGGTGGATCCGCTGGCCCGGCTGACGCCGCGCGAGCGCGAAGTGCTGGAGCTGATGGCGCAGGGGCTGACGAACGCCTCGATCGCGCAGGCGCTGCACGTGTCGCGCAGCGCGGTGGAGAAGCACGTGAACGCGCTGTTCGACAAGCTCGGCCTGGCGCACATCACGGGTTACAGCCGGCGGGTGCTGGCGATCCTCCGCTTCCTCGGGTCCTGATTTTTCTCGATATCTCACCGTACGGGGTGACCTGCGGCGCTGCTTGACAAATTTATTTGTCGGTGGGACGGTGGACCCACCCCGACAACGAGGAGTCAACGATGCGGAAGATCATCGCCGGCCTGTTCATCACCCTCGACGGCGTCGTGGAGGCGCCCGAGAAGTGGCACTTCCCGTACCTCGACCAGGACGTGGAGCGGTCCGTCTTGTCCCTGCTGCGGCGCACCGAGGTCATGCTGCTGGGCCGGCGCACCTACGAGGAGTTCGCCCCCCACTGGCCTCAGCAGGATCCGGAAGACCCGCTGGCCGCCCTGATGAACGGGCGGACCAAGTACGTGGTGTCCTCCACCCTCGCCGACCCCGCCTGGCAGAACACCACCGTCATCACCCTGGACCAGGTGGCCGCGCTCAAGGAGGAGCCCGGCGGCGACATCGGCATGAGCGGCAGCCCCTCACTGGTGGTGACGCTGCTGCGCGAGGGCCTGCTGGACGAGCTGCACCTGCTGATGGACCCTGTGGTCCTCGGCACCGGGCGGCGGCTGTTCGAGGAGGGCGCCGGGCACATCCCGCTCACGCTGACCAGGTCCGCGACGTCAGGCACCGGCGTGCTGGACCTGACCTACACGAGAGCCTGAACTCCTCCCCAAGGGTCTCCTCGCCAAGAGTCTCCTCCCCGAAGGTCTGACCCTCAGGAGCCCTGACCCGCGGGGCTCTGACCGGCGAGGGCCTGGTCCGGGCCGTCGCCCGGACAGCCGCCGCCCAGGTAGTCGTGCAGGTGCGCGGCGCCGGCCAGCAGGGCGGCGGTGTGGCCGGCCAGCTCCCGGTGGCGGCGGGCGATGGCCGCGCGCAGAGCCTCGCTGCTGCCGGTGCGGCGCAGGCCCTCCAGGACGGGCCTGATCTCCTCGAAGGAGTGGCGGGCCTGCCGCAACATGAAGATCATACGGGCGTCGCGGACGTCGGCCGGGCCGTAGAGGCGGTAGCCGGTGCCGGGTTCGCGGCGCGGCGCCAGCAGCCCCGCCGCCTCCCACACGCGCAAAGCCGAGGTCCGCACCCCCAGGTGGCGGGCGAGCGCGCCGATGCGCAGGGGCTGCCGGCCGGAGGCGCCGGGCCCGCCCGCCTCCAGCGGCGCCTGCGCGGTCGCCTCCAGCGCCCGGCCGGCCGACTCCAGGGCCGTCCGCTCGCGGTGCAGCCCGGCGTGGCCGGCGTCGACGAGGGCGAGCGCGCGGGGCACGTCACCGGCGTGCACGGCCTGCATGATCGTGCGGGCGGCGTGCCAGCCGTGGCCGGCGGCCAGCGCCCGGTAGGTGAGCAGCGCCTGCCGGTGACGGGCGTCGAAGCGGCGGTAGCCGGCCGGGGTGCGCGGGGTGGGCGGCAGGATGCCGGAGTCGGCGTAGTGCCGGATCTGCTGCGTGGACAGGCCCGCGAGCCGGGCCAGGTCGATCGGTCGCACCGGGGCCGCCTTCCACCTCAGGGGCTATGTCCGACTTTAAGGTTAGCGGCGTCCCGCCCTGGTGAAGGCCGCCCAACCTTTCGGCGGATAGTTCAATGACAGACTTGATGCCATGACTATCGCCGACGATCTTCGTACGAGTGATCACCGCGCCGCTGACGGCCACGACCACATCCAGGTGCGCGGCGCCAGGGAGAACAACCTGTCCGGGATCTCCCTCGACATCCCCAAACGGCGGCTGAGCGTGTTCACCGGGGTGTCCGGCTCCGGCAAGTCGTCGCTGGTCTTCGACACCATCGCCGCGGAGTCGCGGCGGCTGATCAATGAGACGTACACGGCGTTCATCCAGGGGTTCATGCCGCCGCTGAACCGCCCGGACGTGGACGCGCTGCACAACCTGAGCGCGGCGATCATCGTCGATCAGGAGCGGATGGGGGCCAACGCCCGTTCGACGGTCGGCACCGCGACCGACGCGTACACGATGCTGCGGCTGGTGTTCAGCCGGATCGGCACCCCGCACGTCGGCCCCGCCTACGCCTTCAGCTTCAACACCCCACAGGGCATGTGCCCCGCGTGCGAAGGGCTGGGCCAGATCACCGACATCGACGTGGACGAGCTGGTGGACCGGGAGCTGTCGCTGAACGAGGGCGCGATCAAGGCGCCGGGCTTCCCGGTGGACTCCTGGTACTGGCAGGTGATGGCGAACTCGGGGCTGTACGACCCGGCGGTCAAGCTGAAGGACTTCACCCCGCAGCAGTGGGAGGACTTCCTGCACAAGCCGGCCACGAAGCTGAAGATCGGCACGAGCACCCTCACCTACGAGGGTCTCGTGGTGCGGGTGCGCAGGCAGTACCTGGGCAAGGACCGCGAGTCGATGAAGGGGCAGACGCGCGCGTTCGCCGACCGGGCGGTCAAGCTGGTGCGCTGCGCGGCGTGCGACGGCACCCGCCTCAACGAGGCGGCCCGCTCGGCGCGGATCGACGGGCTGAACATCGCCGAGTGCTCGGCCATGCAGATCAACGACCTGGCCGCCTTCCTGGGCGGCATCGCGGACGCGTCCGTCGGCCCGGCGCTGGACAACCTGCGGGCCACCCTCGACGGGCTGGTGGAGATCGGGCTGGGCTACCTGAGCCTGGACCGCGAGTCGGGCACCCTGTCGGGCGGCGAGGCCCAGCGGGTCAAGATGGTGCGCCACCTCCACTCCAGCCTGAGCGACGCCACGTACGTCTTCGACGAGCCGACCGCCGGACTGCACCCGCACGACATCCAGCGGATGAACGAACTGCTGATCAAGCTGCGGGACAAGGGCAACACCGTGCTGGTGGTGGAGCACAAGCCGGAGATGATCGCCATCGCCGACTTCGTGGCCGACCTGGGGCCGGGCGCCGGCGCGCAGGGCGGCAGGCTCTGCTACGCCGGCGACCTCAAAGGGCTGCGCGACTCCGGCACCCTCACCGGCCGCTACCTGGACCACCGGGTGACGCTGCGGGAGAAGGTACGCGAGCCGTCCGGGTGGCTGCCGATCCGCGGCGCCACGCTGCACAACCTGCGCGACGTCGACGCCGACCTGCCGCTCGGGGTGCTGACCGTCGTCACCGGGGTGGCGGGGTCGGGCAAGAGCTCGCTCATCCACGGCTACGTCGCCGGCCGCGAAGGGGTGGTGGTGGCCGACCAGACGCCGATCCGCGGGTCGCGGAGGAGCAACCCGGCCACGTACACGGGTCTGCTCGACCCGATCCGGGCGGCGTTCGCGAAGGCGAACGGGGTCAAGCCGGCCCTGTTCTCGGCCAACTCCGAGGGCGCCTGCCCGGCCTGCAAGGGCATCGGCCTGATCTACACCGACCTGGCGATGATGGCCGGGGTGGCGACGGTGTGCGAGGACTGCGAGGGCAGGCGGTTCACGCCGCAGGTGCTGGCCTACACGCTGCGCGGCAGGAACATCAGCGAGGTGCTGCAGATGCCGGTGGCCGAGGCGTCGGAGTTCTTCACCGAACGGGCGGCCCGGGTGATCCTGGAGCGGCTGTCGGCGGTCGGGCTGGGCTATCTGGGGCTGGGGCAGCCGCTCACCACGCTGTCGGGCGGCGAGCGTCAGCGCCTGAAGCTGGCGGTGCACATGGCCAGGAACGGTTCCACCTACGTCCTGGACGAGCCGACCACCGGGCTGCACCTGGCCGACGTCGACCACCTGCTGGGCCTGCTGGACCGGCTGGTCGACGACGGCAACACGGTGATCGTGATCGAGCATCACCAGGCGGTGATGGCGCACGCCGACTGGATCGTGGACCTGGGGCCGGGCGCGGGTCACGACGGCGGCCGGGTGGTGTTCGCCGGCACGCCGGCCGAGCTGGTGGCCTCGGGCGACTCGCTGACGGCCCGCCACCTGCGCGCCTACGTGGGCCGGTAGCGGGCCGGTAGCGGGCCGCTGCCCGCGGGGATCAGGTACGGGGACGCGCGGGCCGCCCGGTCGGCCTCTCGCCCCGCGGGCCGCGGTGGCGCACGATGGGTCTGACCGACCCGAGGAGGTTCACGTGAGCACCGACGCCTCACCGCCGGCACCGCCCCCGTTCGATCCCGAGCTGGGCCCGGTGCTGGACGTCCTGACCGAGGTCCTGCCCCCGGCGATCACCCCGGACATGATCCCCCGGCTGCGGCAGCCGGTCCCGGGCATGGAGCCGCCCACGAACGAGGAGCTCAGCCGCGACGGCGCCTTCGAGCTGGAGGAACTGTCGGCGCCGGGGCCGGCGGGCGACGTCCCGCTGCTGGTGTGCCGGCCGTCCGGCGCGCCCGGCCCGGCCGGGGCGGTCTTCTACGCCCACGGCGGCGGCATGGTCATCGGCGACAACCGGATGGGCCTGCCGGAGGTGCTCGACTGGGCGCAGGAGCTGCGGCTGGTGGTCGTGTCGGTGGAGTACCGGCTGGCGCCCGAGCATCCGCATCCGATCCCGGTCGAGGACTGCTACGCGGGGCTGACCTGGACCGCCAAGAACGCCGCCGACCTGGGCGCCGACCCGGACCGGCTGGTGGTGGCGGGGCTGAGCGCGGGCGGCGGCCTGGCGGCGGCGCTGGCGCTGATGGCCCGCGACCGCGGCGGGCCGGCGCTGGCCGGGCAGCTGCTGATGTGCCCGATGCTCGACGACCGGGGCGCCACCGTGTCGGCGGCGCAGATGGCCGGGCTGGGGGTGTGGGACCGGACGGCGAACGAGACCGGCTGGACGGCGCTGCTGGGTGAGGCGCGCGGCGGGCCGGAGGTGTCGCCGTACGCGGCCCCGGCGCGGGCCGAGGACCTGTCGGGGCTGCCGCCGGCGTTCATCGACGTCGGGTCGGCGGAGACGTTCCGCGACGAGGACGTCGCCTACGCCTCACGCATCTGGCAGGCGGGCGGGCAGGCGGAGCTGCACGTGTGGCCGGGCGGGTTCCACAGCTTCGACCTGCTGGTGCCGGACGCGGCGCTGTCGGTGGCCGCCAAGCGGGCGCGGGTGAGCTGGCTGCGGCGGCTGCTCGGCGCCTGACCGCCCGCCTCCCCGCGCCGTGGTAGACATGCCACCGCGGACCGTCCGCATCCCCGTAGGAGAAAGGCGTCCTGGATGACCCGTACGTTGGCCGAACGCAAGAAGGACACCCTGGCCCGGCTCGAGAACGACGTGGACGCCTGGGTGGCCACGGCCGGGCCGGACGGCGCGGGGCCGTGCATGGTGCCGCTGTCGTTCCTGTGGGACGGGGAGACGCTGCTGATCTCCACGGCGGAGGCGGCGCCGACGGCGCGCAACCTGCTGGCCGACGACCGGGTCCGCGTCGGGGTGGGGCTGACGCGCGACGTGGTGCTCATCCAGGGCACGGCCCAGCCGGTCCGGCCGCGGGACCTGCCGGAGGCGACGGGTGACGCGTTCGCCGTCAAGACCGGCTTCGACCCGCGCTCGCTCTCCTCCCCGTACCTGTACTTCCGGATCCGGCCGGTCTGGGTGCGGGCGTGGCGGGAGGAGGACGAGCTGGCGGGCCGGGTGCTCATGCGTGAGGGCCGCTGGCTGGGTTAGCGGCTCCGGCCCGCAGTCGGCCGGTTACGGGTTTCGGTAAGAAACATGTCATGAGCCCCAAACGGCGTTCCTCGGAGTTCGGCTTCTACGAGTGGTCCGGCTCCACGATCGAGTACCACCGCCATCAGATCCGCACGCGCCTGGGCTTTCGCACCTGCACGACCGAGGACGCGGCGAAGCTGGCGGTGTGGCCGGCCGGGGAGGTCGCACACGCCGAGCGACGGCCTGAACGGGTCCGGGAGGAACTGCTCAAGCATCTGCGCGAGGAACGGATCGAACCGCCGGCGCCTGGTCGGATCTCCCGGATCGTGGCCTCGGCCCTGCACAACGCGGAGGTCGCCTGGTCGGTGCGGATCGCCTCCCGGTGGTGGAGTCCTCCAACGGAGCGAACTCGGTCATCTTCTACGGCAAGGGCGGTGACATCGCCACCAACCGGCGCGAGGAGCTGGAGATGAGCGTGTTGTGCCTGCGCATCCTGCAGGCCGCGCTCGTGTACATCAACACTCTGATGTCGCAGGACGTCCTGGCCGACCCCGGGGGCGCTGAGCTGCTCAAACCGGCCGACCGGCGCGGGCTGACCCCGCTGTTCTGGCAGCACGTCGAGCCCTACGGCGAGGTGCGGCTGGATGTGGCCAAGCGTCTGCCGCTGAGCGGCGGCGAGGATGCCGCCCAGCAGCACGAACCGCAGTAGTCCAGATCCCGTGGCTCTTCCCCTGCGGGCCGGACCGGGCGGGACCGGCGCGGCGCTGGTGGCCGCTACCTGGGCAGGAGCACCGTGCCGATGCCGAGCAGCGCGCAGATGCCGAGGATGCGCAGCATCGGCCACTTCAGCACGAACGTCATGACCAGCGCCGCCGCCGTGATGGCCAGGGCGACAGGGTTGAGCGTGCCGAGCTCGGGGACCTGCACGGTGAACGGACCCCAGGCCCAGGCGAAGGTCTGCCCGAACAGGGTGTGCTCGGCGAAGTAGAGGGCCAGGTTGGCGATGACGCCGACGACCGAGGCGGTGATGCCGGTGAGTGCGGCGCTGATGGCGGTGTTGTGGCGCAGCTTCTCGACGAAGGGGGCGCCGAGGAAGATGAACAGGAAGCACGGCACGAACGTGACCCAGGTGGTCAGCAGCGCCCCCAGCAGCGCACCGGCCCATGGCGTGAGGGCGCCGGGGTCGCGGTAGGCGCCGAGGAACGCGACGAACTGCACTACCATGATCAGCGGCCCCGGCGTGGACTCGGCCAGCGCGAGTCCGCGGACCATCTCTCCTGGGGTCAGCCAGCCGTAGACATCGACGGCCCGCTGGGCGACGAAGGCCAGCACGGCGTAGGCGCCGCCGAAGGTGACCAGCGCGGTGCCGGAGAAGAACAGGCCTTGGGTGGTGAACACGCTGTCGGTGCCGAGCAGGAGCGCCACCGCGGCGACCGGCAGCCACCAGGCGCCCAGCCCGATGGCCAGGATCTTGGCCGCCGACCGCCAACTGGGCGGGGCGTGGTGCAGGGCGTCGTCCGGGATCAGCGGCGCCGGCCCGCCGTCGCCGCCGTGCCCGTTGCCCGCTTTGAAGACGTGCGGGGCCAGCCGGTGGACCAGCCATCCGGCGAGCGCCGCGGCGGCGACCACGATCGGGAACGGCACGGCGAACAGCGCGAGCGCGGCGAAGGCGGCCACGGCCAGGGCGACGAAGAAGGGGTGGGTGAGTGAGCGCTTGGCGACCCGGATGACGGCCTGGGCGACGATCGCAAGCACGGCCGGGGCGATCCCGGCGAACAGCGCGGTCACCACCGTGGTGTCCTGCCACAGGAGGTAGACCGCCGACAACACCAGCAGGGCCAGCATGCCGGGTAGCACGAACAGCGTCCCAGCCACCAGTCCGCCACGGGTGCCGTTGAGCAGCCAGCCGACGTAGATGGCCAGTTGCTGGGCCTCGGGGCCGGGCAGCAGCATGCAGTAGTTGAGCGCGTGGTTGAAGCGCTGCTGGCCGATCCAGCGTTTCTCCTCCACCAGGGTGCGCTGCATGACGGCGATCTGCCCGGCCGGGCCGCCGAAGGTCTGCAGCGAGATCAGGAACCAGGCCCGCACAGCTTGGCGGAACGGGATCACATCAGGGGTTGCTTCGATCGTCATGACGGCCTTCCAGGGGGCGGGGCAGGCAGGCGAACGGATCGGAGGATCCGCCACAGGGTCAGGTCGTAGGCGGTCTTGGCGGCCCTGGCGATCACGAACGGCAGCGCCAGGCCGAGGGGTAGCAGGAAGCCGACCGCACGGGTCATGCCAGTTCCCGCCCCAGCAGCAGGGCCCGCCGGTGGAACTCGTACAGCCCATCGAAGAGCGGCCCGGTGATCTCCAGCACGCGCTCGTCGTCGCAGATCATGGACAGTCCGCGCAGGATCACATCCACTCCCGGCGCCTCGGGGGCGTCGAAGCGCTCGTCGTCGATGTCGGCCTCGTGCACGATCTCGGCCAGCTTCCACAGCACCGGGTCGTTGAGCTCGTAGCGGCGCAGGATGGTCTCGAAGCTGCAGTCACCGTCGTGATGGGACAGCTCGGCTCCGCGCATGTCGAACGGCGTCGCGTCGGCCGGCACCGCCGCTGGGTCGTCGACGAACACGAACTCCGGCTCGGGGTCGAGGTGCCGCCGGATCAGCCAGGCGCATGCCGCCCGGTCGATGTGCGCGCCGGCGCGCGTGGCCCACCTCATCGCGTGACCTCGCTCGCTCTGGCACCAACGCCGGTGTCCGTATCGGTGTCGGATCCGGTGTCGGCCAGCGCCCGCACCGCGCGCTGCGCGGCCTCACGCTCGGCGGGCGGGAAGTAGTCGCGCCGGCTGATCCTGCGCAGCTCAGCCTGCAGCCGCTTGACTGTGCGGCTGCGCTCGCCCGGCCGGGCCCGGGCCGCCGCCTCGGCCTGCTCGAGCACCGCCCGGTATTCCGCTGCCCGCGCGGTGCGCATCTCGGTGGCGATCGCCTTCTCCTGGGCGGCGCTGCCGGCGGCGGCCAACCACACGGTGGAGCTGCCGCCCATCTCGCCGATCTCCTCGGCGATCCAGTCGATCTGCTCCCGGGTCCGGGCGTCGGCGGGCAGTGCGACCAGGCCGTCGCCCAGCCGCGCTACCCCGAGCCGGTCCAGCTTGCGCCAGATCGTGATCCGCAACGTCGATGGCTGACGCGGAATGCGATACGCCAACAGCACCCATTGCCCGGCCGTGCCTGTCATCGCCCCTCCACCATGCCCAACTTCTCAGTAACCAGAGTTACAGTAACCATGGTTGCACATTCACCGCAATCGGCAGGCGGGCGCTCCTGCGGCCACCCCGCCCAGCGGATTGCCTCATAACTGTTGTTATCAGGCAATATGGCCACTGCGGGCTGGGCTCGAGCCGGGCAACCGCCGTCCGGCGCGAACGCTTCGGTTCCCGGTTATCTGGCAACCCGGCGGATGGTGGAAGTCGGCACGGTGGATCCGGTCATCGCCGAGCAGTTCGGCAGCTCTCACCCGCTCGCCCGCCATCTCGACGACTTCCTCACCGACCTGGCCAACGCCGGGAAGTCGGCGCACACCCGGCGCGCCTACCGCGGCGACCTGATCGCCTTCGCCGCCCACCACGGCGAAGAACTCGCCGAGCTGACCGCCGCGCCGGTCCGCGCCTACCTGGCCGAGCTCGCCGACCTGTCACAGGCCAGCCGCAAGCGCAAACGCGCCGCCGTCGCCTCCTTCACCAAGTGGGCCGTCCGCCACGACCTCCTGCAGGCCAACCCGATGGACCGCATCGACACCGTCAAGGTGCCCAAGAACCTGCCGCTGGACCGGCTGCGGGACAGGCTGCTGTTCGAGACCGCCTACGTCTGCGGCGCTCGTGCCTCGGAGGTCTGCGGACTGTACGTCGAGGACCTCGACCTGCGCCTGGACGACGAACACGTCCGCATCCACGGCAAGGGCGGCCGCCTCCGCACCGTGCTGCTCGACGACCGCGGCTACGCCTCCACCGAAACCACCCAGCTATACGCGCTGCTGGACGACAAAGTCGCCGACGCCGAGATCCGCGCCGCCCGGCGACGCCGAGATCGGACAGCCCGCCGTACCTGACGTCTACCCCCCGGCGGTTACGGGTCGATGAGCTGCAAGATCAACGCCGTTTGGGGTTCATGACACATTTCTTACCAGCACCCCGTTGCGGGCCGGGCGCGGTGGTTCGGGGCGGGCAGGCGGGGAAGACCCGGGGGCGTCCACGGCGGCAGGCTTGGTGAGAGGAGGTCGGCGAGGTGACGGGTCACGTGTACGCGGCGGCGCAGGTGCGGGTGCCGGCGCCGCCGGAGCGGGTGTTCGCGCTGGTGACCGACTGGCCGCGGCACCGCGAGTGGATGGTGCTGACCTCGGCGCGGCAGGTCGGCGAGCGGGTGGAGGCCTACACCGGGGTGTGGCCGCTGGGGTTCCTCGACGTGATGACGATCAGCCGCTGGGAGCCGCCGCACCTGGTGGTGATGCGGCACCTGGGCCGGGTGGTGCGCGGCGACGGGGTGATCCGGGTGCAGGAGTGCGCGGGCGGCAGCCGGGTGATCTGGGCCGAGCGGCTGCGCCCGCCGCTGGGGCCGGTGGGGTGGCTGCTGTGGCCGCTGGCCCGGCCGGTGGTCAACGCGGCGGCCCGGCTGTCACTGCGCCGCCTGGCCCGGCTCCTCTGACCGCCGTCCCGCCGTCCCGCCGTCCCGGCTTCCGTCCCGGGCTCTTGTCGCGGGCTCTTGTCGCGGCGCGGCCGGGGCCCCCGCACCCCGGCCGCGCCGGTTCAGGACCGGCTCATGCGGCCGGGGTGCGGGAGGCGGCGTGGCGGGCGACGGCGTGGCGGGCGACGGCGGCGGCGAAGGCGGCGATGAGCGGGTGGGCGCGGCTGCCGTCCCCGGCGAGTTCCGGCTGGAACAGCGTCCCGACGAAGAACGGGTGCCCCGGAAGCTCGGCGACCCGTACCTCTCCGTCGGTGGCGTGACCGGAGAACACCAGCCCCGACGCCTCCAGTGACCGCTTGTACGTCTCGTTCAGCCCGTAGGAGCAGTTGTAGGCCTCGACGGTGACCGTGGCGCCCATGATCTGCTCGATGAGGCTGCCGGGCGTCAGGCGGATCTCGCCCTCGTGCCCGGCCAGGGAGCAGCTCAGCGCCGTGAGCAGGAAGTCGGCGGCGCCGGGGGTGTTCTCCTGGTGGGCGACGTCCAGTCCGCACACGCCGCGCGCGTACTCCAGCAGCAGGTGCTGGAAGCCGCCGCAGGTGCCCAGGAACGGGATGCCGCGCGTGCGCGCGGTGCGGGCGGCGGCCACGGCGCCGTCCTCGCTGCGGTAGGGGCTGCCGGGCAGCACCCAGATGCCGTCGAAGCCGTCGAGTCCGCCGGGGGCGGCGGCCTCGGTGGTGGGGATCCAGTACGGGTCGAGCGCGATCCCGTCACGTTCGCGCAGCGCGTCGATGAGCAGAGGGATCCGGGTGTGGGCGCGCACGCCTGGGGAGCGGTCGGCGACCAGGGCGATGTTCATGCCCCCCATCGTGGAGCCGGATGGGCGTTCACCGCCAACGATGATCTGTGCATCTGCTATAAGCGTTGCTGATGGATCCTCATGTGCTGCGCACGTTCGTGACGGTGGCCAGGCTCGGCTCGTTCTCGGCCGCGGCCGACGAGCTCGGCTACACCCAGTCGGCGGTCTCGCAGCAGGTCGCGGCGCTGGAGGCGGACCTGGGGCTGACGCTGCTGCGGCGCCGCCCGGTGGAGCCGACGGAGGCGGGGCTGCGGCTGCTGGAACACGCCGGCCCGCTGCTGCTGCGCATCCAGGCGGCGCGGGCCGACGTGCGGCGCACGGCGGCGGCGCCGGCCTACCGGCTGACGCTGGCGGCCGCCCCGGCCGCGTTGAACGCGGTCGTGGCCCGGCGGCTGGCGCGGGCGCGGGCGGCCCAGCCGCGGCTGACGGTGCGGGTACGCGCCTGCCCGGCGGCGCAGGTGGCCGACCTGGTGGCGGGCGGGCAGGCGGAGCTGGGGCTGGCCGACGGGATCGCGGCGCCGAGCGACCCGCTGCGGATGCCGGACGTGGGTCCGCTGACCCGGGCCGGGGTGGGGGAGGAGCCGCTGGTGGTGGCGTTGCCGGCGGGTCACCCGCTGGCGGGGCGGCCGGGGCTGCGGCTGGCGGACCTGGTGGACGCGCGCTGGCTGCAGACGCCGCTGTGCCCGGTGGAGCGGCTGCGGGAGCTGGCCGGTGACGGGTTCCGGCCCGCGCTGACGTACACGGGCCAGGACGTGCGCGCGGTGGTGAACCTGGTGGCGGCGGGGCACGGCCTGACGCTGCTGCCCGCCTCCGCCGCGGCCGGGGTGCCGGGCCTGAGCGGGGTCGCGGTGCTGGCGCCGCGGCTGGTGCACCGGGTGGAGCTGCTGCACGGCACGCTGCCTCCGGGCCCGGCCGCCGAACTGGCCGCCGAACTGGCCGCCGAACTGGCCGCCGGGCTGTCGGGCCCGGGCTGAGGGCCGCGGGTCAGGCGGCCTCGGTGTGGCGGCGCACGAACGCGCTGATCAGGGCGGCGACCTCAGCCGGCCGTTCGGCGACCATGCCGTGCCCGGCGTCGATCTCCCGTACCTCGACGGCGGGACGCTCGGCGGCCAGGGCGGCGAGGTCGCGGCGCAGCCCGGCCCGGTAGGCGTCCATCAGCGGGACCAGCGGCGGCGGGACGGGCGGGTTGCGGGTGGCGTTGACGATGAGGAACGGGACGGTGAGGCGGCGGAAGACGGGCAGCGCGTCGGCGAGCTCCGGCAGCTCGCGCAGCGCGCCGGTGACGCCGGGGCCTGGCCGCAGCAGGAACCCGCCGTCGTGGGGGCGCAGGTTGCGGCGCAGCGACCGCACCCACGTCTCGGGGTCGACGTCCTGGGCGGCGGCGAA
This sequence comes from Nonomuraea sp. CA-218870, assembly GCF_050936535.1. Classification (NCBI taxonomy): domain Bacteria; kingdom Bacillati; phylum Actinomycetota; class Actinomycetes; order Streptosporangiales; family Streptosporangiaceae; genus Nonomuraea; species Nonomuraea sp. CA-218870. The sequence continues at coordinate 4,510,079 of NZ_JBNJMN010000001.1, forward strand.
GGCGCGCTGCCCTTCCAGGAACTCCTCGGCCTGCCCGGCGGTCATCGGCCGGGCCATCATGGCGACCTGCTGGGTGAACAGCTCGTGCAGCACGGCCAGGCCGCGGTCCACCTGTTCGGGGTCGAGGCCGGCGTAGTTGGCGGGGTGGGTCTCGGCGGCGCGGTGGCCGTCGAGGCTGACGGCGGCCGGGCAGGCGGGGTGGCGCTCGGCCCACAGGCCGGCCAGCATGCCGCCGAGGCTGTGCCCGGCGACGGCGGGCTCGCGCAGTCCGAGCGCGGCGACGACGTGGTCCAGGTCGTCCAGGACGGCCTTCCACGTCCACGGCCCGTCGCCGGAGCGGCCGTGGCCGCGCAGGTCGACCGCGACCGGCCGCACCCCGGTCAGGTGGGCGACGACCGGCGCCCAGGCGAGCAGGCTGCCGCCCGCTCCGTGCAGCAGCAGCAACGGCGGGCCGTCGCCGCCGTGGTCGTGGACGGCGATCGGGATGTCGCCGTCAAGGATGGTCTCCATGCACCCCTCCGGGGTCGAGTCGTTCGCGGACCGAGCGCGTGGTGACGCCGCCGTCCGGGTGCGGCCGGAGCTTTCCTCTGCGCACCAGGTCGTGCACGCCCTGGCGGGTGATGCCGAGCATCGCCCCGGCGACCGCGTACGGGACGCGGTCGGCGGAGGGATGGCCGACGCGCCGGGCGATCGCCCGGCCCAGGGGGGTGCGCCACCATTCGGGCGGCGGGTCGAAGGCGGCGTCGCCCGGGTACAGGACCGCGATCAGCCGCGCGCCGGTGTGGACGGCGCGTGACCGGTCGGGGCCGAGCAGGTCGGCCGCCCAGGTGGCGGCGTCGTGCCGGGCCCTTGCGCGCAGCTCCTCCAGAGCCCCGGCCGCGCCGCCGCCGTCGCCGTCGCCGTCGCCGTCACCGCTGCCGCTGCCGTCGCCGAGGAGGATCTCCAGCGGGTCGAGCAGCCTGCTGCCGACCAGCCGGAGGATGTCCCCTTCGAGCGCGTCGTGTTCGTCCCTGTGTTCCTGGCCGTGTCCATCGTGGGTCATGTCGCCTCCCGCACTACTTGACGAACCATAGCAAGTACTTGACGTATGACGTCAAGCATTGGGGGTGTGCCATTCCCCCGCGCCTCCCGGGATCGGCGCCCGCGGATCGTACGGCTCGCGGGTGAAGACGAACGAGTTGAGATCCAGATGATCCGCCGCCACCCGCAGCGTCTCGCCCGCGTAGTAGCCGTCCAGCCCCAGCCACGTACCGTCCTCGCGCGGCACGAACCGCGACGCCCGCCCGCCGCCGGACACCGGCGCCAGCGACAGCCCGCGATCGGGCAGCAGCCGCAGCGTGAACGGCGCCGGCCCCCAGTGCCACAGCCCGGTCAGCGCCAGCAGCCCGGGGTCGGCGGCCTGCGGCGCCCACTCGCGTGGCAGCCGCGGCTCGTGCTCGTCCAGGATCGCCAGCAGGTCGAACAGCAACGTCCGCCCCACCCCGGAGGTGGTGTTGGCCAGGAACAGCGCCCCCGTCGCCTCCGCCGGATCGGCCCACACGGTGGCCAGGAACCCCGGCATCGACCCCGTGTGACCGGCCAGTCGGCGGCCCTGATGGCGGGCCAGCTGCAGCCCCAGCCCGTAACCGCCGGTCCAGGCGTCGCCGTCGTCGACCGTGGCCGGCTCGCGCATCTCGGCCAGCGTGCCCGCCTCCAGCACGCCGCCGGTGTCACCGGCCACGAACGACGCCCACCGCGCCAGATCACCGGCCGTCGACCACAGCTGCCCGGCCGGCGCCATCGCTGCGTGGTCGTGCTCGGGCTCGGTCAGCAGCACGTCGGCGTACGGGTGCACGGCGTAACCGGTGGCGTGCGGCGGCCTCGGCCGCGCCGTGGTGTCCCGCATCCCGAGCGGCTCCAGCACCTCGGCCCGCACCGCCTCCAGCCACGGCGCCTTCCGCACCCGGGCGACCACCTCGCCCAGCAGCGCGTACCCCGCGTTGGAGTAGTGGTAGCGGCGTCCCGGCCGGTGCTTGACCTCGCCCGGCCCGAGCCGGCCCAGCAGCTCGCCCGCCGGCACCCCCGGCGTGCGCTCCCACCAGTCCGTCGGCGGCTCGGCCGTCAGCCCGCCCGTGTGCGACAGCAGCTGCGCGATCGTGGCCTCCCCGGCCCGCGCCTCCGGCACATGCCTGCCCACCGGGTCGGCCAGGTCGAGCAGCCCCTCGTCACGCAGCCGCATCACCACCACGGCCACCATGCTCTTGGTGATCGACCCGAGCCGGTACTGCGTCGCCGGCGTCGGCTCGCCCCCCTCGGCGACCCGGGAGGCGTCCGGCCCGGCCGGCCCCGTCGTACGGCCGCGCCCGGCCTGCCACACGATCCGCCCGTCGCGGACGATCGCCGCCACGATCGAGGGAACACGCGATCCGTTCTGCTCGACGGCCAGGCGGCGCATCAGCGCACGAGCCGTCACCTGTCCCACCAGCGTCATGGGCACCAGGGTAGGCGTTCCCCCGAAACCCCAACGATCTCACGAACCCCGTCATCCCCGCCTACCTCGCGGATCAGCGGGGCTCCGCGGCGTCGAAGGCGTCCAGGATGAGCGCGGTCGCGTCCAGCCCCCGCGCGGTGACGCCCAGCCGGGGCACCTCGATCGGGCCGGGCCACGTGTGACCGCCGCCGTCGATCGTGTAGAGCCGCACGGCCGCCCCCCGCTCGCACCCGTCCCAGGCGCGCAGCCGCACCGACCGTACGGGGGAGCTGACCTCGGGCTCCGGGCAGCCGAGCGCGGCCGCCCACTCCTCGGCGCTGCGCCGCACCGGCGGCAACGTCACCAGGTCGGCGAGCTTGCGCAGGTCGCCGGTGGCGTCACGCAGCGGATGCCCGCCCCGGTACGGCACGGCCCGGTCGGCGGTGCCGTGGAAGGCGACCAGCGTGACCGGCGGCGGGTCCTGGCACGGCCGTACCAGGCTCAGCCCGGCGACGACGGCCACCCCGGCCAGCCGCCCGCGCAGCCCGCACGCCAGCGCCGCGGCCATCCCGCCCCCGTACGACAGCCCGGCCGCGAACGCGCGCCGCCGGTCCACGCACAGGCGCTGCTCCAGCCGGTCCAGCAGCGCCCCCAGGAACCCGGTGTCGTCGGGGCCGAACCCGCGCGGCAGCGTCCAGGCGAGCCGGTCCTCGGCCACCTGCGGGGTCGCCACGACGTAGCCGCGCGCCGCGCCCGCGCGCGGCAGCCGGCTGTAGGCGGCCTGCTCGCGGGCGTTGGAGCCGAGCCCGTGCAGGTTGAGCAGCACGGGGTGCGGGCCGTCGCCGTCGGGCAGCGCCAGCAGGAACTCCCGCTTCATCCCGGCGAACTCGATCGTGTGCCGCCCCTCCTTCAGCCGGGGCCCGCCGCCGTCGCAACCGTCCGGCGCCGCGACCGCTGTGGGCGTGCCGGTGGGCGTGCCGGTGGGCGCGGCAGGCGGGGTGGCCGAGGTGGCCGAGGTGACCGGCGCCGGGGGCCGCGCCGAGCAGCCCGCGGCCGCTACCGTCACGCTGAGGAGCGCCGCCACGATGACGCCCAGCCCGCGCCCGGCCAAGCCACCCACCTCCCGCGCTTCGCGGCCCGACCCTCGGGCTCCAGTGTCCCCCGGCCGCCGGCCCTTCAGCGCACGACCTTCAGCGCACGCCCATCAGTGCACGACCTTCAGCCCCACGACCCCGCCCACGATCAGCGCCAGGCACACCAGCCGGGCGGTCGTGGCGGCCTCACCGAGGAAGACCATCCCGTACACCGCGGTGCAGACGGCGCCGATGCCCACCCACACCGCGTAGCCGGTGCCGACCGGGATCGACCGCAGCGCGTACCCCAGCCCCGCCATGCTCGCGGCCAGCGCGGCCACGAACAGCAGGCTGGGACGCAGCCGCGACAGGCCCTGCGAGGCGGCCAGCGCCGCCGCCCACACCGCTTCCAGCAGACCCGAGACGACGAGCACGATCCACGCCATGACGACACACCTCCGAGAGAACCGACCTGTGGTCCACGTCGTCTTGTCGTGCCGGGTACGACGCGCTCGTCCGGGGCGTGCCTGCGGGGGAGACCCACGGCGGGCAGCCGCAAGAGACGCTACCACCCGCCCCCCGGTGCCGGGCCCGGCGCTCTCGGAGGAACGGGATCACTCCCAGTCGGAGCCGAATCCCGCGAAGAAGTACGACGCTTCGAAGGACGACGAGTCGATGAACATCGTGATGCCCAGCCCGAAGGAAACGCCATGGTTCATCGTGATCGTGTTGTCCGGCGTGATGGAGAGCTTGTTGCCGCAGATGAGCACTCCGCGGTCCTCGATCCGGTTGGTGTTGTCGAAGATGTGCACCCGCCGGATGCAGCTGCTGACGTCCGAGTTGCCCAGGATGAAGATCCGCTTCAGCCGGGGGCGGACCCCGGCGAGGATGACGGGGGTGGGCATCGGCACGTGAAACCACTGCTGGGTGCCCCTCTTCAGCTTCACCTGCGTGCCGAAACCGAACCGGGTGCACTGGAGAAGGAGGTCGGGCGTTTCGGGGATCACCGCGTTGCCGTGGGTCCACATGGCGGTCAGTGCCACGGTTCCTCCTCGTCGTCGATCGGACGTCAGGCGGCAGCCGCGCCCGAGGGGGTGAACGTGTCCTTGGCATACCCCGCGGCCGGTCGCGATCCACCCTGCCGCCGCCTCGTCTTGTCCCGTGGCCGGGGGATACGCGGCAGGCACCGGCCCCGCCGCACGGACGGGGCCGGTGACGGCAGGGGCCGGTCAGTCAGCGCAGATGGCGAAGACGCTGATGCCGACGCTGTTGTAGCCGATCTGGCGGCCCAGGGCGATCCAGCCGCGTCCGTCGTCGGTGGGGAACGACCCCACCAGGATGGCGCCGTTGCCCTGCGCCTCCGCGCCGCCGCCGAGGACGCGCTTGGAGCCCGGGCAGTACAGCGTGCGGCGCTGGAAGTTCGGCACGTTGGCGTTGGGCAGGGTGACGAGCTGGTAGCCGGGCGGCAGCGCCGAACGGCCGGTGCCGGCCTCGGCCGGCGTGGACGTCTGCAGCGCGACGACAGCGGCCGTCACGCAGCCCGCCGTGGCCAGGGCGGCGAGGGAAACGAGCAGGGACTTCTTGGACCGCACGGTTTCTCCTTGTCTTGGTCCCCGACAGGCATGACGACCGGCCGGCGCGGCGCCGGCCGGAACGGTGCGAGATCAGGGAACGGAACGAATGCGAAGAGTATCGATACAGTTACCCTTCGTGTCCAGTGCGGCCCGCCGGACCATTGCCCGATCGCGACCGCCGCCCGCGCGGACATCCACGAGCCGGCGCCCCCCTTTGCCATGCCGGCTCGGTGGCGGGCCCATGCTGCTCTACCCTTGCCACGGAAAGACAGGCGGGAGAGGGGTCTGGTGTGAAGCCCGGCGCGGACGGTCCACCCTTTTCGTCGCTCGACGCCGTCCTGGAACGCATCACCTACGCGGACGAGGACAGCGGCTACACCATCGCCCGCGTGACCACCGGCCGCTCCGGCTCCGAGCTGCTCACCGTCGTCGGCCCGCTGCTCGGCGCCCAGGTGGGGGAGTCGCTCCGGCTGACCGGCCGCTGGACCTCCCACCCCCGCTACGGCCGCCAGTTCGAGGTCCGCTCCTACACCACCGTCCTGCCCGCCACCGTCCAGGGCATCCGCCGTTACCTCGGCTCCGGCCTCATCAAGGGCATCGGCCCCAAGATGGCCGAACGGATCGTCGACCACTTCGGCACCGACACCCTCGACGTCATCGAGAAGGAACCCGCCCGCCTGGCCGAGGTGCCCGGCCTCGGCCCCAAACGCACCCGCATGATCGCCGACGCCTGGGAAGAACAGAAGATCATCAAAGAGGTGATGGTGTTCCTCCAGGGCGTCGGCGTGTCCACCTCCATCGCGGTGCGCATCTTCAAGCAGTACGGCGAGCGCAGCGTCGAGGTCGTCCGCACGCAGCCGTACCGGCTGGCCGACGACGTGTGGGGGATCGGCTTCAAGACCGCCGACACCATCGCCCAGGCCGTCGGCATCCCGCACGACAGCCCCGAACGCGTCAAGGCCGGCCTGCGCTACACCCTGTCCGAGGCCGCCGACGACGGCCACTGCTACCTGCCCGCCCCCAACCTCGTCGCCGACGCCGTCAAGATCCTGGAGGTGCCCGCCCCGCTCACCGCCTCCTGCCTCGACGAACTGGCCGCCGCCGAGGGCGTGGTCCGCGAGCAGGTGCCCGCCGGCGACAACGAGGTCCCGGCCGTCTACCTGCCGCCGTTCCACCGCGCCGAGCAGTCCCTGGCCGGCTCCCTGCTCACCCTGCTCCACCACGGCCACGACCGGCTCAAGGCGTTCGCCGACGTCGACTGGGCCAAGGTGGAGTCGTGGCTGCGCGAACGCACCGGCGCCGACCTGGCCGGCGAGCAGCGCCAGGCCGTCCGCCTGGCGCTCACCCACAAGGTGGCGGTGCTGACCGGCGGCCCCGGCTGCGGCAAGAGCTTCACCGTCCGCTCCATCGTCACCCTCGCCCGCGCCAAACGCGCCAAGGTCATCCTGGCCGCCCCCACCGGCCGCGCCGCCAAACGCCTGTCCGAGCTGACCGGCCACGAGGCCACCACCGTCCACCGGCTGCTGCAGCTGCGCCCCGGCGGCGACGCCGTCTTCGACCGCGACAACCCCCTCGACGCCGACCTCGTCGTCGTCGACGAGGCGTCCATGCTCGACGTGCTGCTGGCCAACCGGCTCGTCAAGGCCGTCGCCCCCGGCGCCCACCTGCTGTTCGTCGGCGACGTCGACCAGCTGCCGTCCGTCGGCGCCGGCGAGGTGCTCAAGGACCTGCTCGCCGCCGCCGACATCCCCCGCGTACGGCTCACGCAGGTCTTCCGGCAGGCGGCCGAGTCCGGCGTCGTCGTCAACGCCCACCGCGTCAACTCCGGCCTGCAGCCCCAGCTGGCGGGACTGGACGACTTCTTCCTGTTCCCGTGCGAGGAGCCCGACGAGATCGCCGCCCTGGCCGTCGACGTGGCCGCCCGCCGCATCCCGCGCCGCTTCGGTCTCGACCCGCGCCGCGACGTGCAGGTCCTGGCCCCGATGCACCGCGGCGCGGCCGGCGCGGGCGCGCTCAACGCCGCCCTGCAGGAAGCGCTCACCCCGGCCCGCGACGGCCTGCCCGAACGCCGCCACGGCGGCCGTGTCTTCCGCGTCGGCGACAAGGTCACCCAGCTGCGCAACAACTACGACAAGGGCGCCGCCGGCGTGTTCAACGGCACCGTCGGCGTCGTCGCCGACATCCGCCCCGACGACCACGCCCTGACCGTCCTGACCGACGAGGACGAGAGCGTCGAGTACGCCTTCGACGAACTCGACGAGCTCGCGCACGCCTACGCCGTGTCCATCCACCGCTCCCAGGGCAGCGAGTACCCCGCCGTCGTCATCCCGCTGGCCACCAGCGCCTGGATGATGCTGCAGCGCAACCTCCTCTACACCGCCATCACCCGCGCCAAGAAGCTCGTCGTCATCGTCGGCTCCCGCCGCGCCCTGGCCCAGGCGGTCCGCACCCGCGGCGCCGGCCGCCGCCACACCGGCCTCACCCACCGGCTCACCCGCACGCCATGACCCCGTCACCGGTTTTCCCGGCCGCGCCGCCCCGCTGACCTGCGCCTCACCCACCAAAAGTGATCGAAATGTGACTGAACTCTCCCAAACCAATTCCCGTCATACAGGCAGGAGCATTAGGGTCTTTTAGTGCGTCGCACGTAACTGGGGAGAGGTTCCGTTGACCATCACCACACCTTGGAGGAAGACCGCCACAGGCGTCGCCCTGCTCGCCGCCGCGACCCTGACCGCGTCATGCTCCGCGCCCGCCGGCACCGGCCCCGGCGCGTCCGACGCCACCACCTCCGCCACCCCCGAACCCCCCACCCTCACCATCACCCCCGCCGAGGGCAGCGCCAAGGTCAACCCCGGCAAGCGGATCGTCGTCACCGCCGAAGGCGGCGCACTCGACGAGGTCACCGTCGAAGGCGACGACGGCCAGATCGAAGGCACCTTCAACACCGAGCGCACCAAATGGGTCTCCAAGACCCCGCTCAAGCCCGCCACCGGCTACAACGTCTCGGCCACCGCCGGCACCGCCACCGCCACCAGCGCCTTCACCACCCGCAAACCCGAGCGCGTCCTGCAGATCACCGACGTCACCCCCAACATCAAGGGCGAGAAGGTCGGCATCGGCATGCCGATCATGGTCAGGTTCAACCAGCCCGTCGCCGACAAGGCCGCCGTCGAACGCGCCCTGAAGGTCGAGGCCGAAAAGCCCGCCGACGGCGCCTGGCGCTGGATCGACGACTCCTACGCCATCTACCGCCCCGCCAAGTACTGGGCCCCCAACCAGACCGTCACCTTCAACGCCGCCCTCGACGGCGTCAAGGCCGGCAAAGACCTGTGGGGCATGAAGAACTACGACTACGACATCACCATCGGCGACAAGGTCGTCAGCAAGGTCGACGTCAACAAGCACATGATGTACGTCTACCGCAACGGCAAGCGCGTGCAGACCATGGCCATCAGCGCCGGCAAGGCCACCACCCGCGAATACACCACCACCAGCGGCGTCCACCTCACCATGGAGCGCGCCAACCCCGTCCGCATGATCTCCCCCGGACGCGAGAAGGGCGACCCCGGCTACTACGACGTCATCGTCGACCACGCCGTCCGCATCTCCAACAGCGGCGAGTACGTCCACGCCAAGAACAACGTCTGGGCCCAAGGCCGCCAGAACGTCAGCCACGGCTGCATCAACGCCCGCCCCGACCAGGCCAGATGGTTCTACGACAACTTCCAGCGCGGCGACATCGTCGAGATCACCGGCACCGACCGCGAACTCGAATGGAACAACGGCTGGGGCTTCTGGCAGATGTCGTTCAACCAGTGGAAGAAGGGCAGCGCCCTGAAGGACCGGAGCTGAGCCCTCCCCGCTGACCGGCCGCCCGGCGCGGGGGAGCGGTCACACCAGCGACAGCTGCCCGAACCTCGGCTCCCGCGCCTCCGGCTCACCCGGACCGCACCGCATCCCGTACACCCGGCACAACTGCGCGATCTGCCCCACGATCCGCTCCTCATAAGCGGGAGAGGGCAACCCGTCACGCCCGTACAGCTCCTCATAACGGGCCACCAGCCCCGGATGCGCCTCACCCAGCCACGCCCCGAACCACGACCGCGTGCCCGCGGGCAGCCGCAACACCACCGGCTCCACCGCCCGCGCCCCCGCCTGCCCGATCCGCCGCACCGTCGCCGCCAGCTGATCGGAGCCGTCACTCAGCAACGGCAGCACCGGCGCCATCAGCACCCGGCAGTCCACCCCCGCCTCCACCAGCGACGCCACCAGCTCCAGCCGCGCCTGCGCCCCCACCGCGCCCGGCTCCACCGCCCGCCGGATCCGCTCGTCCACGAACGCGATCGACACCGCCACCCGCACCCCGGACTCCGCCAGCAACGCCGCGTCCCGCAACACCAGCGGACTACGCGTGTAGACCGTCGCCGGCACCCCCGCCTCCGCCAGCGCCGTCACGATCCCCGGCATCAACCGGTACGTCTCCTCCGCCGGCTGATAACAGTCACCGCTCACCCCCACCGCCAGCGGCTCACCACCCCACCGCGCCAGCTCCGCCCGCAACCGCGCCACCGCGTTCGGCTTCACCACGATCCGCGTGTCGAAATCACGCCCCGCGTCCAGCCCCAGCCGCCGATGACCCGCCCGGGCGCCACACCCCAGACAGGCATGAACGCACCCGCGATAAGGCGACACCGCCCACCGCTGCGCGATCCCCACGACCGGCGGCACCCGCTCGATCACCACCCGCGCCTGCGTCTCGTAGAAACCCCCGCGCAGCACGGCACGCCGCTCGATCAGCGGCCGCTCACCGGCCGCCTCCACCAGAGGCCGCGCGTCCCAACCCACCACCCAAGTGGAACACGCATTCGACACCGTTTTCAACCCGAACGGCGAACACCCTGTCACCCGCCACCACCGCCACCCCCGATAAACTTGAACACCCGTACCACTTCCGGGGAGAACACCCATGGCCTGGCTCCTGCTCACCCTCGCCATCGCCTGCGAGGTCACCGCCACCTCCGCACTCAAACTCAGCGACGGCTTCACCCACCCCGGCTGGACCATCACCACCGCCATCGGCTACCTCGCCTCCTTCGCCCTCCTCGCCCAGGCACTCAAACTCCACCTCGACATGGGCACCGCCTACGCCGTCTGGGCCGGCGCCGGCACCGCCGCCATCGCCCTCATCGGCGCCGCCTTCATGGGCGAAACCCTCACCCCGCTCAAAATCGGCGGCATCCTCCTCATTATCGGCGGCGTCGTCGTCCTCAACCTCGCCGCCACCCCATGACCCGCCAGGAACGCGGCCGCCGCCGCCGCGCCCACCTCCTCACCACCGCCGTCACCCTCCTCACCGAAGGCGGCTTCAACGCCGTCACCCACCGCAACGTCGCCCGCCGCGCCGGACTCCCGCTCGCCGCCACCACCTACTACTTCACCAGCCGCGACCAGCTCCTCACCGAAGCCTTCCAGCACCTCGTCCACACCGAACTCGACACCCTGCGCCACTGGATCACCCAGCACGGCCTCCCCGAACTCGCCGACCAGATCCACCACGCCGACCGCAACCGCCAGCTCGCCCTGTGGGAGCTCTACGTCCACGCCGGCCGCCACCCCCACCTGCAGGACATCGCCCGCCACTGGACCGACGGCTGCGTCAGCATCATCACCGACACCCTCCACCTGCCCGCCGACGACCCCCGCCCTCGCCTCCTCTATACCGCCATCTCCGCCCTCTGGCTCGAACACGTCGTCGAACAACACCCCCTCGACCACACCCGAGCCCTCCTCACCACCGCCCTGACCACCCTCACCCGGAAACCCGGCTGAACTCCCGCCCGCAACCCCCCTAAACTGCTCCCGTGCTCAAACCCCGATACCCCATCACCACCCCCCGCCTCACCCTGCGCCCCTTCACCACCGACGACCTCGACGCCCTGCACGCCTACGAATCCCGCACCGACGTCGCCCGCTACCTCTACTGGGAACCCCGCGACCGCGACGCCGTACGCACCTTCCTCGACAAGAAGACCGGCCGCACCGCCCTCCAGGCCGAAGGCGACGCCATCGACCTCGCCATCATCCGCCGCGACACCGGCACCCTCATCGGCAACTGCCTGCTCATCTGGACCAGCGCCACCCACCGCCAAGGCGAGATCGGCTACGTCCTGCACCCCGACCACCACGGCCACGGCTACGCCACCGAAGCCGCCCGCGAAATGCTCCGCCTCGGCTTCGACGGCCTCCACCTCCACCGCCTCACCGGCCGCCTCGACGCCCGCAACACCGCCAGCGCCCGCGTCCTGGAAAAACTCGGCATGCGCCGCGAAGCCCACCTCATCGACAACGAACACGTCAAAGGCGAATGGACCTCAGAGCTCATCTACGCGATGCTCGACCACGAATGGACCCCATGATCCACCACCTCGCCCTCGCCACCGACTGGACCGACGCCCAGCACACGGGGGAGTACCGCATCTCCACCCTCGGCCGCACCCTCGACCAGGAAGGCTTCATCCACTGCAGCCACGACCTGGACCAGCTCCACACCGTCCACGCCACCTACTACAGCCACCTCACCCAGCCGCTCCTCATCCTCGACATCGACCCCACCGGACTCGACATCCGCCACGAGAACGGCTACCCCCACCTGTACGGGCCGCTCCCCACCACCGCCGTCACCCGCACCCGCCCCTACCCGCCCTGACCCCCGAAACGAAGACCCCGCCAACGACGAAACGGCGAGCCCACCGTCCGCGCGGGCAACAGCCCGGCGCGGACCCATGGACCCGCCGTCACACACCACCGCCGGCACGGGAACCGGCGGCACTCCTCACCACACGATCAGCGCGGAACCCCCGGCCCCACCGGAGCCACCTGCAGGCGCCGCGCCATCGGATCACCCGGCATCGGCTGACCCGCCTGCTGCGGCACACCCTGCGGCATCCGCTGCCGCATCTGCTCCACATGCGCGGCACGCCGCTCGGCACAGCCGCCCGCGCAATAGCCGTTCGTCAGGATCAACCGCCCACGCAGCGGCGTATACGCCTCGCGCCCGTCAGCGGGAAGAACCCCCTGGCACACCGGACATAACACGGACTCGTTCCCCACGTGCTGCTCCTCTCGCGGCGCGATAGCAGAAGTCCACCCTAAAGGCCACACCCGCCGAAGGACGAGGAATCAACGACAAGTCAACGGCCCTGTCAACCACGCCCCGCATCCGGCGGCGCCACCCGCGCCCGGCGGGGGAGAGGAGCCCCACCCGCCCGGCGGCCCCGCCGACCAGCGGCGACACCGGCAACCACACGATCACATCACAAGCCGGTAAAAACGCAAAGCCATCATGACATCACCGACGGTGACGTAACACATCTCACATAAGTAATATCTGACCCCACCAAAACCGGCAAATCTGACCGGGGGAGAAGCCCCCCACCCACAGATACGCACCCACACCCCAACCGGCTCACCGCCGCACCTCGAACACCACATTGAACGCCGTCTCCGCCGCCCGCCGGAACCGCGTGAACCCCGCATCCGCCAACACCCCCCGAATCGCCGCCTCACCCGCCTGAGCCCCCAACGCACACCCACCCGGCTGCGACAACCCACTCGGCACACACAAGAACGTCGAAGCGCTGTAATACAACCGCCCCACCGGAGTGAAATTCTCCTCCACCCGATCAGAGGCCAACGGCTCCACCAGCAACCACGTACCGTCCGGAGCCAACGCCTCCCACACCCGCCGAGCCGCCCCCACCGGATCACCCATGTCATGCAGGCAATCGAACATCGTCACCAGATCAAAACCCTCACCCGCGAAAGACTGCGCCGACGCCACCTCGAACACCACCCGGCCACCCAGCCCCCGCTCAGCGGCCCGCTCCCGAGCCAACGCGATCGACTGCTCGTGATAGTCGAAACCCACCACCGACGAACGCGGAAACGCCTCCGCCAGCAACATCGACGACGACCCCAGACCACACCCCACATCAGCCACCCGAGCCCCCGCCACCAGCTTCGCCTCCACCCCCTCCAACGCCGGAATCCACTCCGGAACCAGCGAAGCGGCATACCCCGGCCGGAAAAAAGCGTCACACCCGACGAACACATCCTCCTCATGCTCATGCCAGCCCACACCCGCACCCGTACGGAACGCCTCCGTGATCCGCGGCTCCGCCCGCAACATCCCCAAAGCCACCAGAAAAGCCGCCGGCACATTCGGCCCCTCCGGATCCGCAAGACAGAACGCCTGCTCCTCACTCAGGAAGAACCGCCCACTCGACGCATCGAAACCGACATAACCACCGGCCGCCTGACCCCGCAGCCACTCGGTCAGATAACGCACATGACACCCCGTACGCCCGGCGAACTCCGCCGGCGTCACCGGACCCCGCGCGAGCGCGCGATACAGACCCAGCCGATGACCCACCACGACCGAACCCGCCGCATCGGTCGCCGCCAGATCGGCCACCGACCGTTCCAAGAACGCGTTCACCTTGCCCTGATCCATCACAGCCCCCCGAAAACGCCCCCGTCACCCTCGTCATACCCCGATAACGAGCCCCGCCCGGCGACGGGGGACGAGCGGTTCTCGCTCTACTTGACATAATGTTCATTATCGAGCAACTAGACAGAGCCGCCCCGACCAGCACACCAGCCCTCTCACCGCCCCCAAACCCCGCAACGGCGAGAAACACGCCACACAGTTCACCGCGCGCCTGACTCCCGCCAGACGATCCCTTTACGTACGATCAATACATGCCGAGCCTGGCCATCTCCACCGGAGGTCTGATCGCGCTGACCTTCGTCGTCACCGTCGCGATCATCTACCTGATCATCCTGGCCGTCCGCCTCACCAAGGCGCCCCGCAACCGGCCCTCGCCTCGGCAGGACGTCATCGATCAGGCCCGCGAGCTCAAGGCGCTGGGCCAGATCCAGGAGGCGGTCTTCTTCGTCCGCGGCGAGACCGGCATGAGCAACCGGGCCGCCACTCGCCTCGTCAACCGCCTCTAACCCGGACAAACAGTCTGATACCAGACAGAAGCTGGATTCTGTCTGGTATCAGAGCATCCGCGTACCGAAGCATTCCGCCGCACCAGGCTGGGGCACGCCCAGGACCTTCGGACCGCCATCACGCATCCGCACCCCCACCCTCAGGGACCCTCTGCCGGCGCCGCGCGTTGTTCCTCGCATCTGTCCGCCCTGCCGGACAGGCGCCTCCCCCTCCCCTGACCGGTGCGCGAGGCTCATCTTCCCGTTCACCTGGATGGGAGTCATGGTGCCTCCCGCGCTCTGGGCCGCGGACCGATGGCCCCCCGCACAGGGGCACGACGGGCGATCGTCACCCGCCGCGACCATACGTGTTCGAACGGTCATGGTCCGTAGGAGTGCGCACCCCTGTCGAGGGGACCGTACGGTCTTCGGCTCCGGCAGGTGATCGGTGGCGGCGCCGGGTCACCACCGATCACAGGCCCCCACGGCGGTGGGCGTCCGGGTGCGGGTTTCAGGAGGGCTGGTCCGCCTGGGTGGCCAGGTCGGCGAGGACGGCGGCGTGGTCGGACGGCCATACGCCGTTGACGGGGCGGTCGCCGGCGCGGCGTACGGAGCGGACGTGTCAGAGGCCGCCGGGGCCGGGTGGGGTGAGGTGGATGTAGTCGATGCGTGCGGGTGGTTCGTGGGTCCGGGCGGCGTAGGGGTTGGCGGGGTCCCAGGTGGCGGCGGGGGTGTCGGGGTGGGCGTATTCCCAGGCGTCGAGGAGGGTCTGGCCGGGGACGGCGGGGGCGGTTCTGTAGCCGCCGAGGAGTCGCATCTCGTCGGAGTCGGGCAGGGCGTTGTAGTCGCCGGTGAGGATGGCGGGGAAGGCGGTGTGGTGGCGGTGGTCGGCGACGAACTGGGCGAGGGCTGCGACCTGGGCGTAGCGGACGGCGGATTCGTGCGGGGCGGAGTTGAGGTGGGTGGTGAAGAAGGCGATGGGGTGTGCGGGGGCGTCGACGAGGGCGTGGAGGGCTTGGTGGCCGTCGTCGCGGCCGCCTGTGGCGGGGAGTCGCAGGGTGGCGTGGTCGAGGATCGGCCAGGTGCTGAGGATGGCGTTGCCGACGTCGGCTGTGGTGCCGGGGAGGCGGCGGTGCCAGCGGTGGGGGCGGTCGGAGGGGGTCCAGGTCCAGTGCATGCCGAGGTGGTCGGCGAGTTGGGCGGCGAGGTTGTGGTGGTGGTCGGCCCAGACTTCCTGGAGGCCGATGAGGTGGCAGTCGAGGGTGGCGAGGGTGGTGGCGATGGCGTCGGCGCGGGCTTGCCAGGGGCCGAATCGCCACCATACGTTCCAGGTCAGGACGCGGATCATGGGTGCCTGCTTGGTGGGTGTCGGGTGTGTGTGCTTGTGCCTACCATGGGGCGGGAGTGGGTGCCGGGAGAATCCGGACTGTTCCGTACGGATGGCAGCGGATGTTGCCGGTTTTGCCGCGTTGTGTCACCGACGTTTGCCGGATCGTGTCAGCATGCTTGCCTGTACGGGCCGGACGGGGCCGTCGTGACCCTCCGGCAGGCGCGAGCCCCGGTGAGGAAGATCTGCCTGTGCGCATCCTGCTTGTCTGCTCCTCCTTCGACGCCGTGGCCCAGCGGACCTGGCTGGCGTTGCGGCGGGCGGGGCACGAGGTCAGCGTGGAGCTGGCGCTGTCGGAGCGGCTGTTGCTCGAGGCCGTCGAGCTGGCCAAGCCGGACCTGGTGATCTGCCCGTGCCTGTCGGAGCGGGCGCCGGTGCCGCCGTGGCGGGGTGTGCGCGCGGTCGTCATCCATCCGGGGCCGCCCGGTGACCGCGGCCCGGCGCCGCTGGATCGGGCGATCGCCGGCGGGGAGCGCGAGTGGGGGGTGAGCGCGGTGCAGGGCGGGCGGGAGGTGGATGGCGCGCCGGTGTGGGCGTACCGGATGTTCCCGATGCCGCAGGAGCCGCCGCGCAAGTCGGCGCTGTACAACGGGCCGGTGGCGGAGGCGGCCGCGGAGCTGGCGCTGGAGGTGGCGGCCAGGGCGGCGGACCCGGCGTTCGTGCCGCCCGCTCCCCCGCGGCCGGCGGTGGCGGCGGGGCCCCGCGTGGGGGTGGGCGAGCTGTCGTGGCGGGAGCCGGCGGAGTCGGTGGTGCGGCGGGTGCGCGCGGCCGACGGGGAGCCGGGCGGCGGGGCGGAGCTGTGCGGGCTGCGGGTGCGGGTGTTCGACGCCCATCGGGGGCCGGCGCTGCCGGGGACGCCGGGTGAGGTGGCGGGCCGGCGGGAGGGCGCGGTGCTGGTGCACACCGGTGACGGCACGGTGTGGGTGGGGCAGTTGCGGGCCGAGGAGCCGGGGGCGGTGAAGCTGCCGGCGGCGATGGTGCTCGGTGAGCGGCTGGAGGGGGTGCCGGAGCGGCCGGGCTACGGCGAGGTCACCTATGACCGGGGTGAGGGGGTCGGGGTGGTGGGTTTCGACTTCTATGACGGGGTGATGTCGACGGGTCAGTGCCGGCGGCTGGCTTCGGTGCTGCGGTACGCGGTGGAGCAGGATACGCGGGTGCTGGTGGTGCGGGGCGGGGAGGTGTTCTCGCGCGGGATCCATCTGAACGTGATCGAGGCGGCGCGGCATCCGGAGCTGGAGGCGTGGCGGAATCTGGACGCGTTCGGGCGGGTCTGCCGTGAGGTGCTGGCCTGTACGGGGCAGCTGGTGGTGACGTCGGTGGGCGGTGACGCGGGGGCGGGCGGGGTGATGCTGGCGCTGGGAGGTGATCGGGTGATGGTCCGGTCGGGGGTGGTGCTGAATCCGCACTATCGCGCGCTGGGGTTGTCCGGCGGGGGGTTGTGGTCGTATGCGCTGCCGCGCCGGGTGGGGGCCGAGCAGGCGCGGCGGCTGCTGCGCAGGGGGTTGCCGGTGGGTGCGGAGGAGGCGGTGGAGCTGGGGCTGGCGGATCGGGTGGTGCCGGGGTCGCGGCAGGAGTTCGAGCGGGTGGTGCTGGAGTACGCCGGGAAGCTGGCGGCCAGTGCGGGGTATGCGCGGTTGCTGGCGGTCAAGCGGGAGGCGTGGGAGGCGGATGAGCGGCGTAAGCCGTTGGAGGCGTACCGGGTGGAGGAGCTGGCGGAGTTGAGCTGTGACGTGTTCGGTGACCGGCGGGGGTTCGGGGCGGCCCGGCGGGCGCTGGTGCACGGGCGTCGGCCTGCTCGTACGCCCTCAAGGCTGGCGGTGCACCGGGAGGGGCACCGGGAGTTGTCCGGCGCGTCGCCCCGACCCGATGCGAATGCATCTCATATGTGAGATAGGTTGGGTTGTTGTGGCAGATGACTATCTTGTGCGGATCGGCCGGCTGATCCGGGATGCGCGGCAGCACCGCGGATGGACGCAGCTCCAGCTCGCGGACGCGCTGGCGACCAGCCAGAGCGCGATCAACCGGATCGAGCGCGGCAACCAGAACATCAGCCTTGAGATGATCGCCCGCATCGGCGAGGCGCTCGACAGCGAGATCGTCTCCCTGGGCTACGCGGGCCCCATGCACCTGCGGGTCGTGGGCGGGCGCCGCCTGTCGGGCAGCATCGAGGTCAAGACGTCGAAGAACGCGTGCGTGGCGCTGCTGTGCGCGACGCTGCTGAACTCGGGGCGGACGATCCTGCGCAAGGTGGCGCGGATCGAGGAGGTCTACCGGATCCTGGAGGTGCTCGCCTCGATCGGGGTGCGCGCCCGGTGGATCAACGAGGGCAACGACCTGGAGATCGTGCCGCCGGCCCGGCTGGAGCTGGAGTCGATGGACACCGACGCGGCGCGCCGCACCCGCAGCGTGATCATGTTCCTGGGTCCGCTGATGCACCGCACCGACGTGTTCCGCATCCCGTACGCGGGAGGGTGCGACCTCGGCACGCGCACGGTCCAGCCGCACATGTCGGCGCTGCAGCACTTCGGCCTGCACATCACCGCGACCGGCGGCTTCTACCACGCCGAGGTCGACCGGGAGGTGTCGCCGAAGCGGGCGATCGTGCTGACCGAGCGGGGCGACACGGTGACGGAGAACGCGCTGCTGGCCGCGGCGCGTCACGACGGCGTGACGGTGATCCGCAACGCCTCCTCCAACTACATGGTGCAGGACCTGTGCTTCTTCCTGGAGGAGCTCGGCGTCCGCGTCGAGGGCGTCGGCACGACCACCCTGACGGTGCACGGCGTGCCGCACATCGACCGCGACGTCGACTATTCGCCGTCGGAGGACCCGGTGGAGGCGATGAGCCTGCTGGCCGCGGCGGTCGTCACCTCCTCGGAGCTGACGATCTGCCGGGTGCCGGTGGAGTTCCTGGAGATCGAGCTGGCGGTCCTGGAGGAGATGGGACTCGACCACGACCGGGGCGAGGAGTACGCGGCGGCCAACGGCCGCACCCGCCTGGTCGACCTGACGGTGCGGCCGTCGAAGCTCATCTCCCCCATCGACAAGATCCACCCGATGCCGTTCCCCGGCCTGAACATCGACAACGTGCCGTTCTTCGCGGCGATCGCCGCCTCGGCGGAGGGGTCGACGCTCATCCACGACTGGGTGTACGACAACCGGGCGATCTACCTGACGGAGCTGACCCGGCTGGGCGCCTCGGTCAAGCTGCTCGACCCGCACCGGGTGCTGGTGGGAGGGCCGACGCGGTGGCGGTCGGCGGAGATGATGTGCCCGCCCGCGCTGCGCCCGGCGGTGGTGGTGCTGCTGGCGATGATGGCGGCGGAGGGCACGTCGGTGCTGCGCAACGTGTACGTGATCAACCGGGGGTACGAGGACCTGGCGGAGCGGCTGAACGCGCTGGGGGCGCGGATCGAGACGTTCCGCGACATCTGAAAGTGTCGGTGCGGGCCGCTACCGTTTCCTCCTGCTGGATCTTGGCGGGAGGGGTGAGGGGTGCGGCCTGCGGAGCTCGACCGGGTGTCGGTGGCGGAGGCGGCGGACCGCTACGTGGAGCTGGTGCGGGCCCGGGTGTCGACGGGCGCGCTGTCGGCGGCCACCGCGGAGGTCTACGCGCGCGACGTCGCCACCCTGGTCGAGCTGGCGGGGCCCGGCCGGGTGCTCGACGACCTGACGGGTGAGGACGTCGACGCGGTGCTGCTGGCCTTCGCCCGCAAGCCCGACGGCCGCCGGCCGGCGGCCGGGCGTGAGGGGGGCGGCCGTGAGGGGGGCGGGCAGTCGGCGTCGTCGCAGGCGCGGTTCCGCCGGTCGATCTCGGCGTTGTTCAAGCATGCGACGCTCGCCGGCTGGGTGCAGGTCAACCCGATGACGGTGGCGACGATCACCGCCCGCGAGCGGGGCGGGCTGCGGCCGGAGCGGCGGGCGCTGACCCGCGAGCAGGCGCAGGGGCTGGTGGGTGCGGCGCGCCGGCTCGGCGAGCAGCGGCCCCCCGCGCGGGGCCGCCGCGACCAGCGCACGGAGCTGCGTGACGGGCTGATCGTGCTGCTGCTGGCGACGCTGGGGCCGCGCGTGTCGGAGCTGGTACGGGCCAACGTCGAGGATTTCTTCACCAACGACGGCGTCCGCTACTGGCGGATCTTCGGCAAGGGCGGGCGGACGCGGGACGTGCCGTTGCCTGCGGACGTGGCGCGGGTGCTGCAGGCCTATCTGGAGCGGGGGCGGCCGGAGTCGGCGGACAAGGCGCTGCTGCTGTCGTGGCGTGGCCGGCGGCTGGCGCGCGGTGACGTGCAGGCGGTGATCGACCGGGTGCAGCGGCAGGTGGACCCGGAGCGGCGCCGCACGGTCACCCCTCACGGGCTGCGCCACACGACGGCGACGCATCTGCTGGCCGACGCGGTCGACATGGACGCGGTGCGGCGGGTGCTCGGCCACAGTGACCTGTCGACGCTGGGCCGCTACCGCGACGAGCTGCCGGGTGAGCTGGAGGTGGCGATGCGCGCCCATCCGCTGCTCAAGCGGCCCTCTTCCGGCTGAGACGCGCGCGGCCCTGTCCGAAAAGGTCTGCCGTGGGAGGTCAGGTGGGGACGGCCGGGGTGGTGCGGACGGCGAGGCGGTCCAGGGAGACGCCGAGCACGTCGGCCAGGGCGGCGATGGTGAAGAAGGCGGGGGTTGCGATCCGGCCGGTTTCGATCTTGCGGAGGGTTTCGGCGGACATGCCGGCGGCGGCGGCGACCTCGGCGATGCTGCGGCCGGCTCTGGCCTCGCGCAGGAGCAGGCCGAGGTGCTCGCCGCGCAGGCGTTCTTCCGGGGTCAGCGGGGGTCGGACCATGCCGCCAGTCTAACCCAATAGAAATACCGGTATAGTTATCGCCATGGTAGAGATCAAGACCACCGGCGAACTCCAAGCCATGCGCGAAGCAGGCCGCGTCGTCGCCCGCACCCTCCAAGCCGTCGCCGCCCACGCCACCCCCGGCACCCCCATCGCCGAACTCGACGACCTCGCCGCCACCACCATCGCCGAAGCCCACGCCACCTCCGCCTTCACCGGCTACCAGCCCGGCTTCGCCCCCACCCCCTACCCCGCCGTCATCTGCGTCTCCGTCAACGACGCCATCGTCCACGGCATCCCCGGCCGCAGCCGCCTGCGCGACGGCGACCTCGTCAGCATCGACTGCGGCGTCTACCTCGACGGCTGGGCCGGCGACTCCGCCATCAGCTTCACCGTCGGCACCACCCACCCCGCCGACCGCCACCTCATCGACACCACCCGCCAGGCCCTCGCCGCCGGCATCGCCGCCGCCCTGCCCGGAAACCGCATCGGGGACATCGGCCACGCCATCCAGACCGTCGCCGCCCGCGACCACTGCACCGACGCCGTCGCCTCCGACTTCGGCGGCCACGGCATCGGCCGCCACATGCACGAAGACCCCCACGTCCCCAACCGCGGCCGCCCCGGACGCGGCATGATCCTCCGCCCCGGCATGACCCTCGCCATCGAACCCATGCTCAGCCGAAGCCCCGCCGGCTACCGCGTCGCCTCCGACGGCTGGACCCTGCGCACCACCGACGGCAGCCGCGCCGCCCACGCCGAGCACACCATCGCCATCACCGACGACGGCCCCCTCATCCTCACCGCCCCCTGACCGGCTCGTCGAACCGCACCAGCACATCGGTCACCAGCCGATCCGGCGACGTCACCGCGGGATCCGACACGTACACCTCACGCACCTGCGACGCCGCCAGCCGCCGCTCACCGCACCACGCCAGCACCCCGCTCACCGTCAGCGGGATCTGATCGTAGGGACCCACATGCCGGGCGGCCGCGAACACCCCGCCCGCCAGCACCTCCACCCCAACCCCCGCCGGCAAGCCCGCCCGTAAGCCCGCCTCGTCGCACCACTCCTCCGGCACCCGCCGCGCCACCGACACCGCCATCCCCTCATCCAGGTCGACCGGAAAAACCCCCGCCAGCCACACCGCCCCCGGCCCGGCGTCCGGCACCGTCATCAGCCGCGCCACCGCCGCCGACGTCGCCCGCCCGATCCCCTCAGGCCCGTCCGCCACCTCCCGCGTCACCACCACCCGCCGTGCCGGCTCCGCCACCACCGACACCTCCGGCGCCGGCAACCCCCGCTCCAGCACCCGCTCCAGCGACGCCAGCGTCCGACGCCGCCGCGCCAGCTCCGCCTCCAGCCCGTCCCGCACCCCGGCCAGCACCTCCCGCTCCCCCGCCAGCACCCGCCCCACCACCGGCAACGGCACATCCAGCGACCGCAGCAACCCGATCGCCAGCGCCACCCGCGCCTGCGACGCCCGGTAATAGCGGTAACCCGTCACCGGATCCACCCACGCCGGCCGCAAAAGTCCCAGCTCGTCATAACGCCGCAGCTGCTTCACACTCAACCGGCCCAGCCGCGCGAACCGCCCGATCGGCAGCAGATCATCATCCACACCCTCAGCATGCCCCCGGCGCTCGGTCGTCGCTGTTGAGGGTTGCCGTTTTGGGAGTGGACGGGGTGTCCAAACCCACGAGCTTTACAATGTAGATTTATTGACTGACTTTTTGATGCCGTTGCGGGCATATAACCAGTCGGCTATGTTGAGGGCATGCGTTTCGACGTACTCGCCGAGCCGGCCCGGCGGCGGATCCTCGACCTGCTCCTGGAACGGCCGCGGCTGGTCGGAGAGCTCACCGCCGAGCTCGGCCTGTCCCAGCCCGGCACCTCCAAGCACCTGAAGGTGCTGCGCGAGGCGGGGCTCGTCACCGTGCGCAAGGACGCCCAGCGCCGCTGGTACGAGCTGAGCCCTCAGCCGCTCGCCGAGATCGACGCCTGGCTCGCTCCCTACCGCGCCCTGTGGACCGCCGGGCTCGACCGGCTGGAGCGGCACCTGGACGCCATGCCCGACGACCGGGCGCCGGCCCACCCCCTGGAGGACGAGTGAACGACCACCTGCTGATCCGCCCCGACGGCCGCGCCCAGCTGGTGCTGCGCCGCCGCCTGCCGCACCCGGCCGAGAAGGTGTGGCGGGCCGTCACCGAGCCGGAACACCTCAGGCAGTGGTTCCCGGACGAGCTGACCATCGACGGCGACCGCGTCCACTACGGCTCCGGCCCCGCCGGGCGGGTGCTGGAGCTGGACCCGCCCCGGCTGTTCGCCCACACCTGGGGCGACGACGAGCTGCGCTGGGAGATCCGGCCCGACGGCGACGGCAGCCTGCTGACCCTCACCCACGTCTTCGGCGACCGGTTCGGCGCGGCCAGCTTCGCCGCCGGCTGGCACACCTGCACGGCAGCCCTCGCGGCCCTCCTCGACGAGCGCCCGCTGCCCGCACCCGGCGACATGGCGCGGCTGCACGAGGACTACATGGCCATCCTCGGGATGGTCCCCGGTGAGCTGGCCGGAGCCACGGTCCGGCTCGAACGCCAGCTCACCCGTACCGCCGCCGACGTCTGGCGGGTCCTCGGCGGCGACCGCGCGCGGGCCGGGTCGCCGCCCCCGGCGCCGTTCGGCATCGCCGGGACACCCGCCGGGCCGGTCACCCGCGCCGAACCGGGCAAGCTCCTCGAGTACGAGACCGGCGGCGGCGCCGTCCGCTGGGAACTGGGCGAAGGCACCGGTCACGGCACCCGGCTCGTCCTCACCTGCCCCGGCGACGCCGCCACCCTGGCGGCCTGCCGCGCCCGGGCCGAACGGCTGGCCGCCGACCTGCTCGCCGATCAGTAGAAGCGCATGACGATCGCCAGGCCGACGAAGTGCATGAGCACCACCACGACGATGAGGGCGACGAACACGAACTTGGCCGGCCCGTGCTCGAAGTGCTTGCCCTCCTTCAGCGGACGGAGCTTGGCCTGGCGCTCGGCGATGCGCTCCTCCAGCGACTTGCGGTAAAACACGTGGCATCCCCACTTTGCGCGGCAGCTGCTTGTACACTAATAGTTAGTGCACAAACCAATCTACCAGGGGCAGCCGGAGGTGGGCACACGTGAAGCCTGTGACGGAGGCGACAGACCTCCTCGCCCTCGACCGGCAGGTGTGCTTCGCGCTCAGCATCGCCTCCCGCGGCGTGATCGGCCTCTACCGGCCGCTGCTGCAGCCCCTGGGCCTGACCCATCCGCAGTATCTCGCCATGCTCGCCCTGTGGCAGCACGAGCCCCTGTCGGTCAAGGAGCTCGGCGAGCTGCTCCAGCTCGACGCCGGCACCCTGTCCCCCCTGCTCAAACGGCTGCAGGGCCTCGGCTACATCCACCGCGAGCGCAGCAGCGCCGACGAGCGCGCCCTGCGCGTCACCCTCACCGCCGAAGGCCGCCGGCTGCGCGGCGAAGCCGAGAAGATCCCCCCGGCCATCGTCGCCCGCCTCGGCATGAGCCTCGACGAACTGCAGGACCTGCACCAGTCCCTCACCCGCGTCATCGAGGCCGCCCGCCGCGCCCACCAGCCCGGCTGACGCACCCACGCGTCACCCGGTACGCGTCACCCGGTACGGGTCAGGCCACCAGGCCGTCACAGGACGAGCCCGCCAGGCCCAGCGCGGCGACCGTCGCCGCGCGCGCCCGGGGCGGCGACATCAGCAGATCGGTCGAATCCGACAACTGATCCACACACCCCGCCACCGGCAGCCCCCGCACCAGCGGATCCGACACCTCCCGCAGCAGCGCCCGCGCGAACCGCTCTCCGCCGATCACCTCGAACGGCCGGTCATGGAACCCCCGAACCCCCTCGTCCAGCCGCACCGCCAGCCCCACCCGGTTCTGCAACGCGGCCAGCCTCCGATACGCCGCCGACAGCCCTTCCTGCCTCTCCCGCCACGAGCGGGCGGCCAGCGCCGCCCCCAGCGCCTCCCCCAGCTCCGCCGAACCCGGCAGCCGCGTCAGCGCGCTGCCCAGCCATTTGGCGTACGGCGGGTAACGCCGCCGCAGCAGCAACGCCAGCCGCATCACCTCCCGCACCAGCCGCGCCCCCTCCACCGCCGACCCCAGCTCGTCCCCCACCTCGCCGCACCGGCCCACGAACGCCTCCTCCTCGGCGATCCGCCACCACTGACAGGCCAGGACGTACCGCCACACGTCCTGCGGATACCAGCGCAGCGCCCGCCGCGCCGCCTCCAGCCCGCCCACCGGGGACGGCAGCCCGTCGTGGAACACCTCCCCCCGGGTCACCTCCGCCAGCCGCTGCCACGGCGCCGACAACCAGTCCACCAGCGTCACCCCGCGCCGCGGATCGAACCCGAGCCGGCCCGTCAGCCACACCTCCAGCTCCGTCACCACCACCCCCGGCCGCCGCTCCCCCCGATAGTCGAAGACCGTCGGATGGCCCCGGAACCGCTCCGGCAGCCCGGCCGCCACTCGCGCCTCCGCCTCCGCCACCAGCCCCGCCGGGACGAACACCAGCACCCGCGGCCCCCAGTCGTGGTCGGCCGAACGGCTCGTGTCGAACGCCAGCACCTCCGACCCAGGACCGATCAGCGCGGCACTGTGCGGGACACCGGCGACCAACGGCGCCACGACCTCACCGTAGAAGGCGCGGGACAACTCGATACCAGGCATGAAATCGGACATCACGCCGTCCACTGTGCCTGACGTTCCCGGCAACCTCATCCGAATTAACCCCCGCCGCCCCCCGTCACGGACGGCCGGCGCCCATGGAGAGGCGCCAGGGCGCCGCGGCGACATCCCACAGAGGGCGCCTGCCTGCGGCGATGATGGCCGCATGGACGTGAACGAGGTGCTGCTGCCGGGGGTGGGACTGCGGTATGAGTTCACCACGCGGGCGGGCGACCGGATCGGCGTGGTGGCCCGCCGTACGGGCGAGTTCGAGGTGGTCGGCTACGGCGGCGACGACCCGGACGAGGGCAGGCCCCTGTTCCGGCTGAACGAGGACGAGGCCGAGGCGCTGGCCCAGATCTTCGGCGCGCCGCGGATCGCCGAGCGGTTCGCCGACCTGACCCGGGAACTGCCCGGACTGAGCTCCGCGCCGGTGAGGGTCACCCCGGCCTCGCCGTACGCCGGCGGCCCGCTCGGGCACACACGCGTGCGCACCCGCACCGGCGCCTCGATCGTGGCGATCGTCCGCGGCCCGGACGTGATCGCCTCCCCCGGCCCCGGCGAGGTGCTGCAGGCCGCGGACGTGCTGATCGTGGTCGGTACCCCGGAAGGCATCGACGGCGCCAAACGGATCATCAGGGGCTGAGCGGGTGCACGTCTCGCTCGCGCTCCTGCTGGAGCTGGGCCTCGTCCTGATCGCCCTCAGCGTTCTGGGCACCCTGGCGCGCCGCGCCACCCTCCCGCCGATCCCGCTCTACCTGCTGGCCGGGCTGGCGTTCGGCGCGGCGGGCGTGCCGCACGTCGCCACCGCCGGGCAGTTCCTCCAGGCCGGGGCCTCCATCGGGATCGTGCTGCTGCTGCTGGCCCTGGGCCTGGAGTTCTCCACCGCGGAGTTCGGCACGAGCATGCGCCACCACCTGCCCTCCGCCGGCGTGGACCTGCTCAACGCCGTCCCCGGCGCCGTGGCGGGCTGGTGGCTCGGCCTCGACGGCGTCGGCGTCCTGGCGCTGGCCGGCGCCACCTTCATCTCCTCCTCCGGGATCATCGCCCGGCTGCTGGGCGACCTGCGGCGGCTGGGCAACCGGGAGACCCCGTCGGTGCTGTCGGTGCTCGTGCTGGAGGACTTCGCGATGGCCGCCTACCTGCCGGTGCTGGCCGTGCTGGCCTCCGGCGGCAGCTGGTGGCAGGCCACGACGGGGGCGCTGGTCGCGGTCGGCGCGGTACTGGCCGCCTTCACCGTCTCCTCCCGGTGGGGACACCACATCGGCCGGCTCGTGGAGCACCCGGACAACGAGCAGCTCATGCTGCGCATGCTCGGGCTCACCATGGTCGTGGCGGCGCTCGCCGAGTACGTGCACGCCTCGGCGGCGGTGGGCGCCTTCCTGGTCGGCCTGACCCTCACCGGGCAGATCGCCGAACGGGCCCGCGCCGTCATCGAACCGCTGCGTGACCTGTTCGCCGCGGTGTTCTTCCTGGTCATCGGCCTTTCCGTGGCGCCGGCGGGCATGCTGCCCGTGCTGCCGGCCGCGCTGGCGCTGGCCCTCGTCACCGGGCCGGCCAAGATGCTCACCGGCCGGTACGCCGCCTCCCGCGACGGGGTGGGCCCGCGCGGCCGGCTGCGCGCGGGCGCCGCGCTGATCGCCCGGGGAGAGTTCTCCATCGTCATCGTCGGGCTGGCCGGACCCCAGCATCCCGTCCTGGCGCCTCTGGTGGCCACCTACGTGCTGCTGCTGGCAGTGGCGGGGCCGCTCATCACCCGCTTCGCCGGAGCCCGTCCCGGTCGGCGGTCTTTTCGGGGGCTTCAACGGATTTGAGTATCCAGACCCTTCGCCTTTACAATGTAGATTTATTGGCTCACGGACGAGACCAGCACCGGCCGCAGCCGATACCCGATGCGCCGGTAAACAGCGATGGCCGCGGCGTTGTCGTCGTCCACCATCAGCGCCGCCCGCCCGTACGACGCCACCAGCTCCGCCGACACCCACCGGCACACCCGCTCGGCCAGCCCCCTCCCCCGGAACGCGGCCCTGGTCGCCACCCCCGCCAGCAGCCCCGCCGACGGGGAAGGCCACGCGTCGGCCGCCACCGACGCCAGCACCCCGTCCACCCACAGCCCCGCCCACCGGCGCACCCCCGGGTCGGCGGGCCGCGCGTAGGAGTCGGGCGCGTCCGCCGCCAGCAGCGCGGCCACCTCCCCCGCGGCCGCCGCGCCCAGCCAGCCCACCTCCCCGGCCTCCACCCCACCGGCACGGGCCGGACCGGCAAGGGCGGCACCGGCACTCACCTCACCGGCACGGGCCGGACCGGGAAGCGCGGCGAGCGGGTCCGCCCCGGCGGGCAGGGTCATCCAGGAGAAGGCGCCCGCCACCTCCAGCCCGTCCACCTTCGCCGTCACCTGCGCCATCAGCTCCCGCTCGCCCCACGGCCGGTAGGACGGCCCCAGCTCGGCCAGCGCGTGCCGGACCAGGTCGGCCGCGTCGGCCGCCTCCCCCCACACCGCCAGCCGGTCGCGCCGCGACACCATGGGCGCCGCGGCCACGACAGCGCCGCCCGCCGCCCACGCCCGAGCCGGGCCCGGCCGGGGCGGGAAACCCGGCGGAAGCCGGGGCATACCGAGGTCCTGGGC
This sequence comes from Nonomuraea sp. CA-218870, assembly GCF_050936535.1. NCBI lineage: Bacteria > Bacillati > Actinomycetota > Actinomycetes > Streptosporangiales > Streptosporangiaceae > Nonomuraea > Nonomuraea sp. CA-218870. The sequence goes on from NZ_JBNJMN010000001.1 coordinate 4,537,726, forward strand.
GTTCCAGACCACCAGGTCGTCGTCACCGCACGCGGCCCGCAGCCCGTCGAGCGAGACCAGTTCGTGGATCCTCACCGGTCACCGACCTCGCCGATCACGAACCCGCCGATCACGAACCCGCGGGTCACGAACCCGCGGGTCACAGAATCGCGGCCGGGCGGTACGCGGCCGCGCCGGGATGCTCGGCCACCACGCGGCCCACCTGCTCGACGACCGACCGCACCTGGTCGGCGGCGGCACCGGTGAACGACACCCGGTCGGCCAGCAGCGCCTCCAGCTCCGCCCGGCCCAGCGGGAACCGCTCGTCCCCGGCAAGCCGGTCGAGCAGCTCGTTGGCCGCGCCGCTCTGGCGCATCGCCAGGGCCGCCGCCACCGCATGCTCCTTGATCAGCTCGTGCGCCCGCTCGCGGCCCATCCCGGCGCGGACCGCCGCCATGAGCATCTTGGTCGTGGCCAGGAACGGCAGGTAGCGGCCCAGCTCGGCGGAGATCACCGCGGGGAAGGCGCCGAACTCGTCCAGCACCGTCAGCATGGTCTCCACCAGCCCGTCGAAGGCGAAGAACGCATCAGGCAGCGCCACCCGGCGCACCACCGAGCAGGACACGTCACCCTCGTTCCACTGGTCGCCGGCCAGCTCCCCCACCATGGAGGCGTAGCCGCGCAGCACCACGGCCAGGCCGTTGACCCGCTCGCAGGAACGGGTGTTCATCTTGTGGGGCATCGCCGACGAGCCGACCTGGCCCTCCTTGAAGCCCTCGGTGACCAGTTCGTGGCCGGCCATCAGCCGGATCGTCCTGGCCAGCGAGGACGGGGCGGCGGCGAGCTGGACGAGCGCGGTGACGACCTCGAAGTCGAGCGAGCGCGGGTAGACCTGGCCGACGCTGGTCAGCCGGCGCTCGAAGCCGAGGTGGGCCGAGACGCGCTCCTCCAGCGCGTCCAGCTTGGCGTGGTCGCCGCCGAGCAGGTCGAGCATGTCCTGGGCGGTGCCCACCGGTCCCTTGACGCCGCGCAGCGGGTAGCGGGCGATCAGCTCGTCCAGCCGCCGGTAGGCGACCAGCAGCTCGTCGGCGGCGCCGGCGAAACGCTTGCCGAGGGTGGTGGCCTGGGCGGCGACGTTGTGCGAGCGGCCGGCCAGCACGGTCGAGTCGTAGCGGGCGGCGAGCCCGGCCAGGCGCGCGAGCAGCGCCACCACCCGGTCGCGGACCAGCAGCAGGCTGTCGCGGATCTGCAGCTGTTCGACGTTCTCGGTCAGGTCGCGCGAGGTCATGCCCTTGTGGACCTGCTCGTGCCCGGCCAGCGCGTTGAACTCCTCGATACGGGCCTTGACGTCGTGGCGGCTCACCCGCTCGCGCGCCGCGATCGAGTCCAGGTCGACCTGGTCGAGGACCTTCTCGTAGTCGCCGATCGCGGCGTCGGGCACCGCCACGCCCAGCTCCGCCTGCGCGCGCAGCACCGCCAGCCACAGCCGCCGCTCGGCGATCACCTTGTGCTCGGGGGACCACAGGCGGGCCAGCTCGGCGGAGGCGTATCGGGCGGCCAGGACGTCGGGGATGCGCGGCTTGGAAGTCACGTTGGACAAGTGTATGTCCAGGTGGCCGGGCGGCACGGCAGGGGTGACGACACGCGTGCGGGAACCCCGGGCGGCCGCCGGAGCCGGCCTGACCGCCGGGCTCCGCACTGTCGCCCGTGGCCGCTCCCAGGAGGGGCCACGGGCGACCGTGCGGAAGGCCGCTCAGGGGGCGGCCGTCTCCAGCACCTTCGTCTCGGGGCGCGGCGCGGCCGGGGTGCGCCGCATGCGCTCCTTGGCCCGCTCGACCATGGTGTACAGCGTCGGCACCAGCACCAGCGTCAGCAGCGTCGAGCTGATCAGCCCGCCGATCACCACGATCGCCAGCGGCTGCGAGATGAACCCGCCGTGACCCGTCACGCCCAGCGCCATCGGCATCAGCGCGCAGATCGTCGCCACCGCCGTCATGAGGATCGGGCGCAGCCGCCTGCGTCCGCCCTCGATGACCGCCTCCACGACGCCCATGCCCTGCTCGCGGTACTGGTTGATCAGGTCGATCAGCACGATCGCGTTCGTCACCACGATGCCGATGAGCATCAGCATGCCGATCAGCGCCGGCACGCCCATCGCGGTGTCCGTGGCCACGAGCAGCCCCACCGCGCCGGTCGCCGCGAACGGGATCGACACCAGCAGGATCAGCGGCTGGACGAAGCTCCGGAACGTCGCCACCATGATCATGAAAACGATGGCGATCGCCGCCAGCATCGCCAGCCCCAGGTCGGCGAAGGCCTCCTCCTGGTCGGCCGACGCGCCGCCGATCTCGTAGGCGGCGCCCGCGGACAGGCTCAGCGCGTCCAGCTCGCGGGTCAGCTCCTGGGTGACGCTGCCCAGGTCGGCGGCCGTGGCCTTGGCCGAGACCGTGGCCGAGCGCTCGCCGTCGATCCGGGTGATCTGGGTCGGGCCGTCGACCCGTTCGACCTCGGCCACCGACGACAGCTTCACCAGCCCTGACGCCGTCGGCAGCCGCAGGTCGCGCACCGCCTTGACGTCGTCGGGCGCCTCGCCGGCGCGCAGCACCAGGTCGCTCGGGCGGCCGTCGAGCGTGAGCTCGCCCAGCGGCGCGCCGCGGAACGCCTGCGCCACCGTCTGCCCGATCTGCGCCTCGCTCAGGCCGCGCGCCGCGGCCTTCTCCCGGTCGACCCGCACCTCGATGCGCGGCGCGCTCGTCTCCAGGTTGGAGGCCACGTCCCGCAGGCCCGCCACCTGGCCCATCGCGCCGGCCACCGCGTCGGCGGCCGAGCGCAGCGCGTCCGGGTCGGGGGCGCGCACGATCACCTCGACGCTGTCGGTGGAGAACCCGGCGGCTGAGGCGCCGCCCACCGTCACCTCGCCGATGCCCGAGACCTTGGCCATCCGGTCGCGCAGCTCCTGCTCCACCGCCGGGGTGTCGCTGCCGTCCTTGATGGTGATCGAGTAGGAGGCGCGGTCGGTGCCGCCGCCGGTGCCGCCCATCATGGCGTTCCCGCCGCCCACGTTCACCTGGTACGACTCGACCGCGTCGACCTGGTCCAGCACGTCCTCGACCTTGGCGGCGGCCTCGTCGGTGGTCTTCAGGTCGGTGCCCGCCGGCATCCGCTGGCTCATCGCGATCGTGTCCTGGCCGGTGGAGTCCAGGAAGTTGGTCTGCAGGCTGCCCGCCATGCCCATCGTGGCCGCGAACACCGCCACCCCGATCAGCAGCGTCACCACCTTGAAGCGGGTGGCGAAGCGCAGCACCGGCAGGTAGGCCCGCTGCAGCGGCGAGCGCAGCTCCGCCGCCTCGGCCTTGCGCCGCTGCTCCTCGGCCTCCGCCGGCGTCAGCCTCGGCGCCTTGAGGAACCAGTAGGCCAGCACCGGCACCACGGTCAGCGACACCACCAGCGAGGCCAGCAGCGCCACCGTCACCGTGATCGCGAACGGTGCGAACAGCTCGCCCACCATGCCGCCCACGATCGCGATCGGCGCGAACACCGCCACCGTGGTCAGCGTCGACGCCGTGACCGCGCCGGCCACCTCGCGCACGCCCGTCAGGATCGCCGCCCGTTTGGCCTCGCCGTAGCCGAGATGGCGCTTGATGTTCTCCAGCACCACGATCGAGTCGTCCACCACGCGGCCGATCGCGATCGTCAGCGCGCCGAGCGTGAGCATGTTGAGCGAGTAGTCGCCGAGCCACAGCGCCAGCAGCGCGATGACCACCGACAGCGGGATCGACACCGCGGTCACCAGCGTGGAGCGCACCGACAGCAGGAACACCAGGATGACCAGCACCGCGAAGATCAGGCCGAGGATGCCCTCGGTGGTGAGGCTCGCGATCGACTCCTCCACGTACGGGGCCTGGTCGAAGACGACGCTGATCGCGGTGTCGGAGCCGTCGCCGAGCGCGCGGTTCAGGTCGCCCAGCTTGTCCTGCACGGCGTGGGAGATCGCGACCGCGTTGCCGTCGGGCACCATGGTGACCGACACGCCCAGGCTGGTGTTGCCGTCGGTGCGGGTGATCGTGGTGGCGTCGGCCAGGCCGCGCTCCACGGTGGCCACGTCACCGAGCCTGACCGGCTTCGGCGCGCTCTGCTGGACGGTCTGCTGCGGGTTCTGCGGCTGACCGGTCTGGGGCTGACCGGTCTGAGCCTGACCGGTCTGGGCCTGACCGGTCTGGGGCCGGCCCGTCTGCGGCTGGCCCGTCTGCGGCTGGCCCGCGGAGGGCTGGGCGGGGGCGAGGTAGAGGTTCTCGATGTCCTTGAGCGAGTCGACCCGCGTGCCGACCTGGACGGTCAGCGACGTGCCGTCCTCCACGACCGAGCCGGCCGGGATCGGCGTGCCGTTGGCGCGCAGCGCCTCGGGGATCTGCGCCGCCGACACCCCGGCCAGCGCCATCTTCCCGAGATCCGGCGTGATCGTCACCACCTCGTCGCGGGTGCCGGTCAGCTGCGCCTCGCGCACCCCGTCGATCGCCCGCAGCTCCGGCAGCACGATGCCGGTCAGCTTGTCGGCCATCTCCCTCGGGTCGCCGCCGTCGCCCACGGCCAGCACCAGCACCGGGATGTCGTCGGTGCTGCCCGCCACCACCTGCGGATCGACCGTCCCCGGCAGCTGGGGGCGGACCCGGTTGACCGCCTGCTGCATCCGGCTGACCGCCGCTTCCACGTCGGTGCCGTACGTGAAGGCGACCTGGATCTGGGCCAGGCCCTCCTTCGACGTCGAGGTCATCGACTCCATGTCCGCCAGCCCCTGGAAGGAGTCCTCCAGCGGCTCGGTGACCTGCTCCTCGACGATGTCGGGCGACGCGCCCGGATAGGCCGCCACCACGAAGGCGCCGGGAAAGCTCAGCGACGGCAGCAACTGCTGCTTCAGCTGCGGGATCGTGAACAGGCCGAAGGCGCTGAGCACGACCGCCATCAAGATCACAAGACTGCGGTTGGCCAGGCTCAACCGGGCGAATGCGGTCATGGAGTCGTTCCCTTCAAGATGTCGGCCCCAGACTAACACTTCGCCTTGAACGAATATTTAACCTCATGCGACGTTCCTGATAACCTTCTCAGGAAGCGAGAGGTGCACGTGAACGACGAACGCGACGACCTGATCCACCAGATCATCGAGATCCAGCGCGACATCGGCCGGGCCCTCGCCCGACACCAGTCGCCGCTGTTCGCGTCCAATCTCACCATGCGCCAGCTCAAGGTCATCATGCTCGTCGCCGCCAACGGCTCGGCCACCGGCCAGGACCTCGCCCACAACCTCGGCGTCACCCTCGGCACCGTCACCGGCCTGGTCGACCGCCTGGTCGCCCACGGCCTGGTCAGCCGGCACGAGGACCCCCAGGACCGGCGGGTGCGCCGGGTCGAGCTCACCCCCGCCGGGCACACCCTCCTCGAGGAGATCAACGACGCCGGCCTGCGGCAGTACCGGCGGATCATGAGTCACCTCGACACCGAGACGCTCCGCTGCCTGCACCACGTCACCGTCCGCCTGCACGAGGCCGCCGCCCAGCCGCATGAGGCGTCGTAGCGGGGTTTCCGCCCGTACGGGCGAGCGTCGTGGTCACCGGCCCGCCGCCTTTACAAAGTAGATTCCATCGTCAGGCGGGACAGCGGGGGCGGCGGCGGGCCCTCGCAGGCGACCGTCAACCGCCGCGTCGCCCGCGTGATCGCCACGTACAGGTCCTGCGCCCCCCGGGGCGACTGGGCCAGGATCGCCGCGGGATCGAGCACGATCACCGCGTCGAACTCCAGCCCCTTGGCCTGCGTCACGGTCAGCACCGCCACCGGCGCGTCCAGGTCCTGGCCCGGGAAGAGCGCCGCCGCCGGGGCGTGCGCCGCGTCCGGGACCAGCACGCCCACCCGGCCCTCGCCGACCGCCGCCAGCTCGGCCCGGACCAGCTCCGGCAGCTCCGCCAGGCCCGCGCGCACCGCCCTCGGCGGCGCCCCGCCCTCCCGCACCGAGCGCGGCGGCGTCAGCGACGGGTCGATCGCCGCCAGCACGTCCGCCGCCACCTCCATGATCTCGGCCGGGGTCCGGTAGTTCACCTCCAGCCGCTCCTCGCGCCAGCGGCCCTCCAGGTACGGATCGAGCACCTCGCCCCACGAGCGGGCCCCGGCCGCCGAGCCGGTCTGCGCGATGTCGCCGACCACCGTGAGCGACTTGGCCGGCACCCGGCGCATCACCAGCCGCCACGCCATCGCCGACAGCTCCTGCGCCTCGTCCACGATCACGTGCCCGTACGCCCATGTGCGGTCCGCCGCCGCCCGGTCGGCCGTGGTCAGCTCGGCCCCGGTGTCGGCGTGCCGCTCGGCCAGCTCGTCGTCCCGCTGGAAGACGCCCTCCTCCAGCACCCCGGTGGTCTGCAGCACCTCCCGCGCGAACAGCCGGCCGGACTCCCGGTCGGTCTCGGCGCGGCGGCCGGCCGCCCGCACCGCCGAGTCGTCCTCGCCCAGCAGCTCCGCCGCCTCGTCGAGCAGCGGCACGTCACCGACCGTCCACCCGGCGCCGGCCGGCCGCACCAGCGCCCGCCAGTCCAGGCCGGGCGGGGACAGCGACTCCAGCGTCTCGGGGGAGGCCAGCAGCTCGCCGACCAGCCGTTGCGGCGTCAGGTCCGGCCACAGCCCGTCGATCGCCTCGCGCACCTCCGGCTGCGCCCACAGCCGCTCCGCCGCCACCGCCAGGTCGAGCTCGTCCAGGTCGTCCTCCAGGTTCAGCGGCCCGGCCAGCTCCCGCTCACCGGGGTCCAGGTCCATCTCCGCCAGGCGCAGCCCCTCCTCGAGGGCGCGGGCCTCGGCCCTGGCCAGCTCCTTGAGCATCTCCGTCACGTACAGCTTGCGCGCCATGTTGTGCGGCAGCCGCACCGCGCGCGCCCGCGCCCGGAGCCCGGCGCACGTCTCGTGCGGCACCCGCAGCCGCAGGCCGTCCAGCTCCACCACCAACTCGCCGTCCGGGACCCGCTGGCGGTCGCGCACCGCGGCGGCCACCAGGCCGGCCATCCGCGGGTCGCCCTTGACGACCGCGACCGCCGGCGGGTCGGCGGCCACGGCGCGCACCCCGGGGAACAGCTCGCCGAGCGTCGCCATCACCACCTGCGTCTCCCCCAGCGACGGCAGCACCTGGCCGATGTAGCGCAGGAACATCGCGTTCGGGCCCACCACCAGCACGCCGCGCCGTTCCAGCGTGTCGCGGTGGGTGTAGAGCAGGTAGGCGGCACGGTGCAGCGCCGCCACCGTCTTGCCGGTGCCCGGCCCGCCCTGGACCACCAGCGCGCCCTGCAGCGAGGCGCGGATCACCCGGTCCTGCTCGGTCTGGATGGTGGCCACCACGTCGCCCATCCGGCCCGTCCGCCCCCGGCGCAGCGCGGCCAGCAGCGCCGCCTCCCCCACCAGCGCGCGGCGCTCGCCGTCGCTCATCCCCTCCAGGTCGAACACCTCGTCGTCCAGCCCGGTCACCGTACGGCCCCGCAGGTGCAGATGGCGGCGGCGCACCAGGGTGCCCGGGTCGGTGGCGGTGGCCACGTAGAAGGGGCGCGCGGCCGGGGCCCGCCAGTCGACGAGCACGGACGTGCCCTCCTCGTCGCGCAGGCCGACCCTGCCGACGTAGACGGTCTCACCGCCGCGGTCGTCGACGCGGCCGAAGCACAGCCCGCGCTCCACGGCGTTCAGCCGCGCCAGGCGGCGGGCGTGCTCGCCGGCCAGCGCCTCGCGCTCGACCATGGCCTGGCGGGTGGCGCCGCCGCGGCCGTGCACCGCCCGCAGGGCCGACGCAGCCCGTTCGCGGGCCGCGTCGAGCCGGTCGTAGAGTCCCGACACGACCCGCTGTTCGGTGTCAAGGGCTTCGGCGAGAGCATCTTGACGATTAGCCATAGCGTGGTATAATCCTATCGGTTGAGTTGTGAGAAACGCTTGTTGTGGAGCGATCAAGCGTACGCCGCGCCCGCGTGCGCGGCAATCTCTCCCGGCGACCCATCTCCCGGCGATCGGCCTTCCGCGCCCGCGTGCTAGCTTGCCGATCATGCCTGACTACCTGCACAGCCTGTTCTCCCTCGCCGGGCGGCGCGCGCTGGTCACCGGCGGCAGCTCCGGCATCGGCTACGCCATCGCCGAGGCGCTCGGCCGCGCCGGGGCCGAGGTCGTCATCGTCGCCCGCGGCCGGGCCGGGCTCGACCGGGCCGCCGACCGGCTGCGCGGGCACGGCGTCACCGCGGGCACGATCGCCGCCGACCTCGGCGACCGCGAGGCCGTGCGCCGCGTGTGCGAGCAGGCCGGCCACATCGACATCCTGGTCAACGACGCCGCCAACAACATCCGCAAGCCCATGGCCGAGCTGACCGAGGACGACTACGCGCAGACCATCGCGGTCAACCTGACCGCCCCCTACCTTCTCGGGCAGCACTTCGGGCCGCTCATGGCCGGCCGGGGCTGGGGGCGCGTCATCAACATCGGCTCCCAGCAGAGCGTGCGCGCCTTCGGCGACAGCGGCGTCTACGGCGCCGCCAAGGCCGCGCTCGCCGGGCTCACCCGCTCCCAGGCGGAGGCGTGGTCCGGCCGGGGCGTGTCGGTCAACACGATCATCCCCGGATTCGTCCTCACCCCGCTCACCGAGCCCGCCCAGGCCATCCCCGGCCGCGTCGAGCAGATGGCCGCCCGCCACATGGCCGGCCGCAACGGCGTGCCCGCGGACTTCGCCGGCGCCGCGGTGTTCCTGGCGAGCGACGCGGCCGCGTTCGTCACCGGCCACATGCTCTTCGTCGACGGCGGTTTCTCCGTGCACTGACGGCCCGGCGCCTTTACAAAGTAGATCAGTAGTTCCGGCCCTGTCCCGTACACCCGGCGCATTCTCCCGAAAATGTGGCGCCGACCGGCGATTTGGGAGAAGGTGGGGACAAGATCGACAGGATGTGGAGGCGGCTGTGCGACTCGGATTCAGCATCGGCACCCTCGGGCCGGTGGCGGCCACCCACGAGGCCCAGCTCCAGCTGGTGCGGGAGGCCGAGCGGCTCGGCTACGACTCGGTGTGGGCGTCGGAGGGGTACGGGGTGGATCCGGTCACCACGCTGGCCTGGCTGGCGGCGGGAACGGAGCGGATCCGCCTGGGCACCGGGGTGATCCAGGTGACCGGGCGGACGGCCATCGCCGCCGCCATGGCCGCGGCCACCGTCGACCGCCTGTCCGGCGGCCGGTTCCTGCTCGGGCTCGGCGCCTCCGGGCCGCAGGTGGCCGAGGGCTGGCACGGCCACCGCTACGAGCGGCCCCTGGCCCACCTGCGCGACTACGTGGCCGTGGTGCGCACCGCGCTCGACGGCCGTCCCGTACGGCACGACGGCCCGGAGATCACGCTGCCGCTGCCCGACAGCCGCGGCAAGGAGCTGACCCTGCAGGCGGCGCCGGTGCAGCGCCCGCTGCCGATCCACCTGGCCGCCATGGGGCCCAAGGCCGCCGGGCTGGCCGGGGAGATCGCCGACGGCTGGCTGCCCATCCACTTCCCGCCCGAGCACCTGGCCGAGACCCTGGAGCACGTGCGGGCAGGGGCGGCCCGCGCCGGGCGCGACGCCTCCCGCGTCGAGGTCTCGCCCATGGTGATGGCCATGGTCGACGACGACGCCGACTACGCCCGCGACATGGTGCGGCCCATGCTCGCGCTGTACCTGGGCGGGATGGGCACGCGCGGGGTCAACTTCTACAACCGGCTGGCGCACCGGCTGGGGTTCGGCGACTCGGCGAGCCGGGTGCAGGACGCCTACTTCGACGGCGACCTCGGCGCGGCCGTGGAGGAACTGCCCGACGACCTGGTGGACGCGCTGACGCTGTGCGGCACCCCTGAGCGGGTGCGCGAGCGCCTGGCCGCCTACCGCAAGGCGGGCGCGACCAGGCTGATCGTCGGCCTGAACGCGCCCACCGTGGACGACCGGCTGGAACAGCTCGCCTGGCTGGCCGAGCTGAACGCCTGAAAGGGGTTCAGCGGCGGCCGGGGGCCCCGGCCGCCGGTGGGGTCAGCTCGTGACCGGCGCGGTGGGCAGCTCGCGCATCTTCGGGATCGGCGACCTCCACAGCACCACCATCGGCACCAGCGCCCCGATCAGCGCCGCGGCCAGCACCACCGGCCGCATCCCGAACGCCTCCCCGAGCAGCCCGGCCACCAGCGCGCCCAGCGGGGCCGGCACCAGCCCCATCGCCCAGATCGTCGCGATCACCCGGCCGACCAGCTCACGCGGCGCGGCCGACTGCAGCACGGTGATGTTGTTGACCACGAAGATCTGCGTGCACAGGCCCATCAGCAGCTGCGCCAGCCCCAGCATGGCCAGCGCCAGCCACATCGGCCCGCCGGCCAGCGGCACCAGGATGAGCGCGCTGTTGCCGATCACCGTGGACCAGAACATGGTCGGCCCCGGCCCGAACCTCTTCATCATCCGCACCGACAGCCACGCCCCGGCGATCGCGCCGATCCCGCCGACCGCCAGCACGCCGCCGACCACCGCGGCCGGCACGTCCACCACGTCGATCACGTACGGGATGTAGAGGGTCTGCAGGATGCCGATGTCGAAGAAGGAGTAGACGGCGCTGGCGATGGCCAGCGGCCGGATGAGCGGCTGGCTCATGACGAACCCGAACCCGGCCCGGATCGCCGCGATCATGGTGCCGCCGCTGTCCGGCGGGGGCGGGTCCTCCTTCTTGCGGATGAAGATCAGGCACAGCGCCGAGGCGACGTAGCTGATGGCGTCGACCAGGATGATCAGCGGCGCCGAGCGGGCCGCCAGCAGCAGCCCGGCCAGGCTGGGCCCGACCGCCTTGGACACCGAGTCGCTGAGCTGCAGCTTGCTGTTGCCGTCACCGAGGTGCTCGGGGGCCACCAGCACCGGCAGGTACGACCGGTAGGCGATCTCGAACAGCACCCCGGCCACGCCCATGACGAGCACGACCACGTACAGCCACCAGAGCGTCAGCATGTCCATGACGAACAGCAGCGGCACCGTCGCGAGCATGCCGGCCCGCACCACGTCGCTCCAGATGAGCACGGGACGGCGCCGCATCCGGTCCACCCAGACGCCGACGACGAAGAACAGCACCATGGGCAGGCGGGCCAGCGCGCCGAGCACGCCCATCTCGGCGACGGAGGCGTTCAGCAGCAGGTAGGCGACGATGGGCATGGCCAGCACCGTCACCTGCGAGCCGATCAGGGAGAGGCTCTCCCCCGCCCACAGTTTCAGGAAGTCGGGATTGCGCCACAAACTGTCGGCGCGGTCAGTCGTCGGTGAGGCCATTGTCGATGCTGCTCCTTACCTCGGCGGCCGCACGGGCGACCCGGGGTTCGTACATGACGGTGAAGCGCTCCCCGTGGATGGGCGAGATGCGCAGCCGCCCGGTCACCACGTCGCGCCAGCCCATGTCGTCGGGCGGCACGCCTTCCCGGGCGGGGGAGTACAGCAGCACGTCGCCGTCGTAGGGGGCGTGCCGGTAGTAGCCGACGGCGTGCGCGTTGGCGCGGAAGACGGTGACGAAGCGGCGGGCCTGGCGCAGGTCGGCCGCGTCGGGCTGGAGCGTGTCGGCGCGGGCGGCGGCGTCGACGACCGCCAGCAGCCGCTCGTCGGCGTCCATCCGGTGCAGCTCGCTCAGGTCGACCTGGACCTTGCCGCCGGCCAGGGCGTGGGTGAGCAGGACGGCGTCGTCCTCCAGCGAGGCGCGCAGCACCGGCTCGTCGGCGTCGGAGTAGAACAGCACCACCAGCGGCACCCGCTCGCCGCGCTCGCGCAGCCGCCGGGCGACCTCCAGGGCGATGTTGCCGCCGATACAGTAGCCGCCGAGCACGTACGGGCCGGTCGGGCGGACCCGCAGCAGGTGCTCGGTGTAGTCGTCGACCATCTCCTCGAGCGTCTTGTGCGGTTCCTCGCCCGGCGCGAGCCCGGCCGCCTGCACGGCGTACACGGGCTGGTCGGCGCCGAGGTGGCGGGTGAGCGGCAGGTAGCGGAACACCTGGCCGCCCAGCGCGTGGAACAGGAAGATCGGGATGCGGTCGCCGGAGGGCCGCAGCGGCACGATCCGTTCGGGCAGGCCGTCGTTGTCCTGCGGACGGCGCAGCTCGGCGGCCAGCAGCGCCACGGTCGGGGCGGTGAGCACCGCCGACAGCGGCACCTCGCGGCCCAGCTCCTTGCGCAGCCGCATGGTCAGCCGCAGCGCCAGCAGTGAGTGGCCGCCGAGGGCGAAGAAGTCGTCGTGCACGCCGATGGCGTCCACGCCGAGCGTCTCCTCCCAGGCGGTGGCGATCCGGGCCTCGAACGGGTCGCGCGGCGGCAGGTACGGGGGCCGGGCGGCCTCTCCCGGCTCGGGCAGCGCGGCCCGGTCGAGCTTGCCGCTGGTGGTGACGGGCAGTTCGGCCAGCCGCACCCACGCCGACGGGATCATGTGGTCGGGCAGGTTGCGGCGCAGCGCGGCGGCCAGGTCGTCGTCCGAGACGGGGCCGGCCGGGCCGGGCTCGTGCGGGACGACGTAGCCGACGAGCCGCTCGCCGCGCAGCGCCACCACGGCGGCGCGGACCGCCGGGTGGGCGGACAGCAGCGACTCGATCTCGCCGAGCTCGACCCGCTGGCCGCGGATCTTCACCTGGAAGTCGGTGCGGCCCAGGTACTGCACCTCGCCGGAGGGCAGCCAGCGGGCCACGTCGCCGGTGCGGTACAGGCGGGCGCCGGGCGGTCCGTACGGGTCGGGCACGAACCGCTCGGCGGTCAGCGCGGGCCGGCCGGCGTAGCCGCGGGCGAGCTGGACGCCGCCCAGGCACAGCTCGCCCGGCGTGCCCACCGGCACCCGGCGGCCGGCGGGGTCGAGCACCTCCAGGTAGGTGTTGGCCACGGGCCGGCCGATGGGGATCACGCTCTCGCCGGGGGCGCAGGCGTGCCAGGTGACGTCCACGGCCGCCTCCGTCGGCCCGTACAGGTTGTGCAGCTCCGTCTCCGGCAGCCGCTCGTGGAAGCGCGCGGCCAGCTCGGGCGGCAGCGCCTCGCCGGAGCAGACGACCCGCCGCAGCGGCGGCAGGACGGGCTCGTCCAGGAACACCTCCAGCATCGACGGCACGAAGTGCGCCACGCCGACGCGGTGCTCGGCGGCCAGGGCGGCCAGCCGGGCGCTGTCACGGTGGGCGCCCGGCTCGGCGACGACCATGCCGGCGCCGGTGATCAGCGGCCAGAACAGCTCCCACACCGACACGTCGAACGACAGCGGCGTCTTGTGCAGCACCCGGTCCTCGCCGCCGATCGGGAAGGCGTCCTGCATCCACAGCAGCCTGTTGACGACGGCCCGGTGGGAGACGCCCACGCCCTTGGGCCGGCCCGTCGAGCCCGACGTGAAGATCACGTACGCGAGCGCGTCCGGATGGACCTCGACCGGCGGCGCGTCCTCCTCGGCGGCGCCGTCCAGGGACAGCACGACCTCGGCGGGCAGGCCGGCGGCGTCGCCGTCGGACAGGACGACCCGCGCCCGCGCGTCCTCGATCATGTGGGCCAGCCGTTCCTCCGGCAGGCCGGGCTCCAGCGGCAGGTAGGCGGCGCCCGCGCCGAGGACGCCGAGCAGCGCCGGCAGCAGGCCGGGGCCGCGATCGAGGTGCACGCCGACCACGTCGCCCGGCCGGGTGCCGGCGGCGGCCAGCCGGGCGGTGACGGCGCGGGCGCGGGCGGCCAGCTCGCGGTAGGTGATCCAGGTCCCGTCGTAGCAGACGGCGGGCGCGGTGGGGGTGCGGGCGGCCTGCGCGGCGAACAGCTCCGGCAGCGTCGTGTCCGGGTACGGCCGCGCGGTGGCGTTCCACCGGCCGATCTCCTCGGAGTCCGCCGCCAGGAACGCCTCCACCGGGCGCGGATCGGCGTCCCCGGAGGCGTCCCCGGCGTTTCCGGTGGCCTGGCGCAGGGCCGTCAGGTAGTGCTCGCCGATCCGGGCGATCTGGCCGGCGCCGAACTGGGCGCGGTCGTAGGTGATGACCAGGTCGAACCCGCCGTGCTCGCGCGAGCGGGTGAACGCCGCGGTGAAGGGCAGGTCCGTCTGCTCGAAGAACTCCTGGCCGACGATCTCGGTGCCGGGCAGGCCGCGGTAGACGTGGAAGTCGCGGTAGTCGAACAGGACGTCCAGCATCGGCGAGCGGCCCGACAGCCGCTGGATCTCGAACAGCGGGAACTGCCGGTGCGGCAGCAGCGCCACCTCCGCGTCGAACACCCGCCGCACCAGCTCGCCCCAGGTGGCGGCGGCGGTGTCGAGGCGCAGCGGCACCGTGTTGAGGAACAGGCCGAGCACCTCCTCGCCCGCCTCGCTCTCCGGCCGGCTGTGCGTGACCAGGCCGGTCATCACCTCGTCCTCGCCGGTCAGCAGCGCCATCACCCGCAGGTGGGCGGCCAGCATGACGGTGCGCGCCGGGACGGCCAGCTCGCGGGCCAGCTCGGTGACCCGGTCCAGCAGGGCGGCCTCCAGCGGCAGCCGCAGCACCTCGACGCCCTCGACGCCCTCGACGCCCTCGCCGCCCCCGACGCCCTCGACGCCGCCGTGGCCGGGCAGGCGGGGCAGCCGGGTGTCCGGGGCGCCGTCCACCTGCGCCTGCCAGAAGTCGCGGGTCTGCGCGCAGCCGACGGCGGCGCGTTCGCGGGCCACGAGGTCGCGGAAGGCCGCGGCGGGCGCGGTCACCGGCAGCGGCTCGCCCTTCAGGCGGGCGTGGTAGCGGCGGAACAGCTCGGTGACCAGCGTGGCGACGCTCCACCCGTCGAGGATGGCGTGGTGGAAGCTCAGGCTGAACGCGAACAGCCCGCCGGGCATGAGGTGGACGTGCGCGCGGGCCAGCGGCGGCCGCGTCCAGTCGAACGGGTGCCGCTTCTCCTCCTCGGCCCAGCTCGCCACCCGCGCCTCGGCGTCCGGGGCGCCGGACAGGTCGGTGACGGCGAACGGCAGCGCGGCCGATCGGTGCACGAACTGCAGCGGCTCGCTGAACCCCGTCATGTCGACCGAGGTGCGCAGCACCGGGTGCCGGGCGGTCACCTCGGCCAGCGCGGCCTCGAACGCCTCGCGGTCGAACCGGCCGCGCAGCGTGATCGTCGTCAGGTCGTGGTAGGTGGCGGCGCCCGGCTCGTAGGCGCTGTGGTAGAGCATCCCGGCCTGCAGAGCGGCCAGGGGGTAGGCGTCCTCCAGGCCCCGGGCGGCCCCCGTCGTGACAGTCATCGCGCCTCGCCTTCCAGCATCCGTGCCAGGTCCTCGGGATCGAGCAGGCCGAACGGCGCCGCGGCCTGCGGCGGTTCGGCGGTGGCCTCGGCGGGCTCCAGCCGGGCGGCCAGTTCCCTGACCGTCTGGTGCAGGAACAGCTGCTCCAGCCGGACCGTGTAACCGGCCTCGCGCAGCCGGGCGACCACCTTGAGACTGCGGATGGAGTCGCCGCCGACGGCGAAGAAGTTGTCGTGCGCCGACACCCGCGCCAGGCCGAGCACTCCCCGCCAGGCGGCGGCGACGGCCAGCTCGGCCTCGCCCTCCGGTTCGGCGTGCACGGCCGGCTCGGGGGCCGACGGGTCGGGCAGGGCGTTGCGGTCGAGCTTGCCGCTGCGGTTGAGCGGCAGCGCGTCCAGGAGGGTCAGGCTGGCCGGCACCAGATGGCCCGGCAGCCGTTCGCGCAGCAGGGCGTCCCAGCGCCGCGGATCGGGCTCGCCCGGCTCCGGCACCACGTATCCGGCCAGGCGCAGCCCGGCCCCGTCGGCGACGGTCCGCGCTGCGGCGGCGCGGACGCCGGGCAGCGCCGACAGCGCCGCCTCGATCTCGCCCAGCTCCACCCGCATGCCGCGGATCTTCACCTGGTGGTCGGCGCGGCCCAGGTACTCGATCTCGCCGTCGGGCCGCCACCGGGCCAGGTCGCCGGTGTCGTACAGCCTGCCGCCGGGCGGGCCGTGCGGGTCGGGCACGAACCGTTCGGCGGTCAGCGCCGGCCGGCCGGCGTAGCCGCGGGCGAGCTGGACGCCGCCGATCCACAGCGTGCCGGGGACTCCGGCGGGCACCCGGTTCATCCGGTCGTCGAGGATCTCCAGGCGGGTGTTGGGGACGGGCCGGCCGATGGGGATCACGCCCTCGCCCGGCCGGCAGGCGTGCCAGGTGACGTCCACGGCCGCCTCCGTCGGCCCGTACAGGTTGTGCAGCTCGGTCCCCGGCAGCCGTTCGTGGAAGCGCGCGGCCAGCTCGGGCGGCAGCGCCTCGCCGGAGCAGACGACCCGCCGCAGCGGCGGCAGGACGGGCTCGTCGAGGTAGGCGTCGAGCATGGACGGGACGAAGTGGACGGTGCTGACGTCCCCGTCGCGGAACAGGTCCGCCAGGTAGCCGGGGTCGGCGTGCCGGCCCGGTTCGGCGACGACCAGGCCGGCTCCGGTGATCAGCGGCCAGAACAGCTCCCACACCGACACGTCGAACGAGAACGGCGTCTTGAACGCCACCCGGTCCTCGCCGGTCAGCGGGAAGGCGTCCTGCATCCAGCGCAGCCGGTTCACGATGGCCCGGTGCGAGACGCCCACGCCCTTGGGCCGGCCCGTCGAGCCCGACGTGAAGATCACGTACGCGAGCGCGTCCGGATGGATGTGGACCGGCGGCGCGTCCACCTCACCGGCCCCGCCTCCCGCGTTCGGCCCGAGCGGGCCGGAGGCGGGCGCGTTCGAGTCCGGAGCGTCGGAGTCGGGGGGTTCCAGGGTGTCGGGGGCCAGGAGGACGGGAGTGACGTCGTCGGGTAAGAGGTCCGTGTGGGAGGGGCGGGTGATGACCAGCCGGGCGCCGGCGTCGGCCGTCATGCCGGCGAGCCGCGCCGCCGGGTGGTCGGGCTCCAGCGGCAGGTACGCGGCCCCGGCGGCGATCACCGCGTGCACGGCCACCACCAGGCCGGGCCCGCGCTCCAGGCACACGCCGACCACGCGGTCCGGCCCGGCGCCGAGCCGGCGCAGCGTCCCGGCCAGCCGGTTCACCCGCGCGGTGAAGCGCTCGTAGGTGATCCACTCGCCCTTCCAGCGCAGCGCGGGCGCGTCCGGGGTGCGCGCCGCCTGCTCCGCCAGCAGCCCGGCGAGCGTCGCGCCGGGGTACGGGGTGGCGGTGTCGTTGGCCCGCAGGACCGTCTCCAGCTCGCCGGGGGTGAGCAGCGGCACGTCCGCCACCGGCCGGTCGGGGGCGGTGACGGCACGGGCGAGGAAGGCGCGGAAGTGGTCGGCGAAGCGCTCCATCCGGTCGTGGTCGAACACGTCGGTGGCGTAGTGGAGCACGCCGGTCAGCCCGTCGCCGGACTCCTCGATCACCAGGTGCAGGTCCGCCTGGGTGACGCCGGGGTCGACGTCGAGGGTGCGCAGCCGCACCCCGGCAGCCTCCGGCGGGGCGGGCGGCACGTTCTGGTAGGCGAGCATCACCTGGAACAGCGGGTTGCGGGTCAGGTCGCGCTCCTCGGCCAGCTCGCCCACGAGCACCTCGAACGGCAGCCCGGCGTGATCGTGGGCGTCCAGCACCCGTTCCCTGGTGCGCCGCACCAGCTCCGCGAACCCGGGGTCGCCGGACAGGTCGCCGCGCAGCACCAGCGTGTTGAGGAACAGCCCGGCCAGCTCCTCGACGTCCGGATGGGCGCGCCCGGACACCGGCGTGCCGATCGGGATGTCGTCGCGGCCGGTGTAGCGGGCCAGCACCGCCTGCAGGGCGGCCAGCAGCACCATGAACGGCGTGGCCCGGTGCTCCGCCGCGAACGCGCGCACCGCGGCGACGGTCTGCGCGTCGACGCCGAACGTCAGCCGCCGCCCGGCCATGCCGGGCAGGCCGTGCCGCTGCCGGTCGGCGGGCAGGTCCAGGGTGGCGGGCAGGCCGTCGAGCGTGTCCTTCCAGTACGCGAGATCGTCCGTGGGCTCCTCGGCCCGGCCGCGGTGCCAGGCGGCGAAGTCGCGGAAGCGGGCGGGGAGGGCGGGCAGGTCCGGCGGGCCGCCGGAGACGCGGGCGCGGTAGAGCTCCATGAGGTCGCGGATCAGGATCGACAGGCTCCACCGGTCGGCGACCACGTGGTGCAGGGTCAGGAACAGGTCGTGCCGGTCGGGGCCGTGCCGGACGAGCACGGCGCGGGCCAGCGGCCCCTGCGCGAGATCGAACCGGTGGCGAGCCTCCGCGCGCCCGATCACGGCGGCGTCGTCCGGCGCGTCCGGTGACAGGGATCGGACGGCCAGGCGCGGCCTGCGGGCGCCCTCCTGGAGCCGGGGCTCGCCGTCGAGTTCGGCGATGACCAGGCGCAGGGCGTCGTGCCGGTCCACCAGGTCGTCGAAGGCGGCGGCCAGCGCCTCCACCTCGAGCGGCCCGGTCAGGCGTTCGCCCCAGGCGACGTTGTAGGCGGGGTTGCCGGGGTCGAGCCGGTCCAGGAACCAGAGCCGGGCCTGGGCGTGCGACGGCCGCACCGGCTCTTCGGCGGCCGGGATGGGCGCGGCCGTCGCCGAGGTCAGCAGCGGGGCGAGCCCGGCGATCGTCGGCGTCTCGAAGCAGCGCCGCAGCGTCACCCGCGCCCCGAGCTCCTCGCGCATCCGCACCACGAGCCGCATCGCCAGCAGGGAGTGGCCGCCGAGGGCGAAGAAGTCGTCGTCCACGCCGATCCCGTCGCGGCCGAGCAGGTCGGTCCAGACGGCGTGCAGGGCGTGCTCCTGCGGCGTGCGCGGGGGGACGGAGTCCGGGACGGCGTCGGGCCGGGGCGGCGGCAGCGCCTTACGGTCCAGCTTCCCGCTCGGCAACACCGGGAACCCCTCCACCGGCACGAACGCCACCGGCACCATCGCCTCCGGCAACCGCCCCCGCAGAAACGACCGCACACCCCCCACATCCAGCTCACCCCCAGACTGGACATACGCCACCAACCCCCGCCCACCCGGCGCGTCATCACGCACCACCACCACCGCACGAGACACCACCGGATGCTCCCCCAGCACCACCGCCACCTCATCCGGCTCGACCCGCACCCCCCGCACCTTCACCTGATCATCAAGCCGCCCCAGATACTCCAGCTCCCCCGAACCACGCCACCGCACCAGATCACCCGTCCGGTACAACCGCCCCCCACCACCGAACGGATCCGGCACGAAACGCTCAGCCGTCAACCCCGCACGCCCGTGATAACCCCGCGTCACCCCCACCCCACCCAGAACCAGCTCACCCGGCACCCCCACCGGCACCGGACACAACCCCTCATCCACCACATACGCCGACGTGTTCGCCACCGGCCGGCCGATGGAGCCGCGCATGTCTCCCGTGACCAGGTGGCCGGTGGACCACACGGTGGTCTCCGTCGGCCCGTACAGGTCCCACAGCTCGTCCGTCACCTCGCGCAGCCGGACGGCGAGCCCGGCGGGCAGTGCCTCTCCGGTGGAGACCACCCGGGGGACGCGGGCGGCGAGCGCGGGCAGCAGGCTCTCCAGCATCGACGGGGTGGCCTGGACGGTGTGCAGGTCGCCGTCCTTGACGAGCCGGTGCACGTGTTCGATCTCGCCGGTGGCGGCCACCACGACGGTGCCTCCGGTGACCAGCGGCCCGAAGATCTCGATCATGGCGATGTCGAAGGACACCGACGTGAGGAACAGGTAGCGCTCGCCCGCGGCCGGGCCGGGCCGTTCGCGGACGTGCTCCAGCAGGCCGGCCAGGCCGCGGTGGGGCACCACGACGCCCTTGGCCCGGCCCGTCGAGCCGGAGGTGTAGATCAGGTAGGCGGCCTGGTCCGGATGCGCGCCCGTGGCGAAGAGCTCACCGTCGGCGGGCAGGTCCTCCAGGAGGAGGCGGCCGGGGTGGCCGGGCAGGCGGGCCTGGAGCGCGCCGGTCGTGACGGCGAACGCGGCCCCCGAGTCGTCGAGGATCTGGGCGATCCGGTCCGGCGGGTAGCCGGGGTCGAGCGGGACGTAGCAGCCGCCGGCCTTGAGCACGCCCAGCAGGGCGGCGACCAGGTCGGGGGTGCGGGGCAGGCAGACGCCCACGCGGGTCTCGGGGCCGACGCCGAGCCGGCGCAGCCGCGCGGCCAGGCGGGCCGCCTTCGCCTCCAGCTCGGCGTAGGTGAGGCCGCCGCCGTGGACGTCCGCCACGGCCGTCGCGTCCGGGGTGCGGGCGGCCTGCTCGGCGACGAGCTCGTGCACGCCGCGTCCGGGGTACGGCAGCGCCGGCCCCTGCCCGGCGGCCAGGGTGCGCTCCCGCTCGTCGGCGGCCATGAGCGGCAGCTCCGACAGCCGCAGTCCGGGGTCGGCGACGGCGGCGGCGAGCAGAGTGCGCAGGTGGCCCGCCAGCCGGGTCATCCGGTCGTCGTCGAACAGGTCCGTCGGGTAGTCCAGGACGCACAGCAGCCGGCCGTCGGGGCGTTCCTCGACGATGAGGTCCAGGTCGAACATGGCCGTGCCGGGGCGCACGTCGAGGCGTTCCAGGCGCAGGCCGCGCGCGCCGCCGGGCAGGGCCGGGGTGTTCTGGTAGGCGAGCATGACCTGGAACAGCGGGTTCCTGGACAGGTCGCGGCCCGCCGACAGGTCCTCCACCAGGGTCTCGAACGGCAGGGCCGCGTGCTCGAACGCGCCCAGCGCCCGCTCTCGGGTGCGCTCCACCAGGTCGGCGAAGGCGGGGTCGCCGGACAGGTCGCCGCGCAGCACCACGGTGTTGAGGAACAGTCCGACGGTGTGGTCCAGCGACGGGTCGGGGCGGGCGGAGACGGGCGTGCCGATCGGGATGTCGGTCTGCCCGGTGTAGCGGGCCAGCAGCGCCTGGAGGGCGGCGGCCAGCACCATGAACGGGGTCGCCCGGCGGCCGGCGGCCAGCGCGCGCACCCCGTCGGCGGTATCCCGGTCCAGGTCGAACAGCAGCCTGCGGCCGGCGTTGTCGCGTACGGGCGGCCGGGGGCGGTCGGCGGGCAGGTCGAGCACGTCGGGCAGCCCGGCGAGCGTCTCGCGCCAGTGGGCCAGGTCGGCCTCCCTGGCGGCGGGCCGGGCCCGCTGCCAGGTGGCGTAGGCGGCGTAGGAGGCCGGCGCGGCGGGCAGCGGGTCGCCGGCGTGCAGCGCCAGCAGGTCGCGCAGCAGGATCGCCACCGACCAGCGGTCGGCCAGCAGGTGGTGGAGGGTCAGGACGAGCCGGTGCTCCCGCTCGCCGACCCGCAGCAGGCGCGCCCTGGTGAGCGGGCCGGCGGCGAGGTCGAAACGGAACCGGGCCTCGGCGAGCGCCGCCCGGTCCGCCTCGGCCGGGGTCAGGTCCTCGACGGTGAGCGCGGGCCTGACCGGTCCCGGCGTCTGCCAGGGCTCGCCGTCGCGCAGCGTGACCACGTACCCGAGGACGGGGTGGCGGTCCACGAGCGCGTCGAACGCGGCCGCGAGCGCGGCGGCGTCCAGCTCGCCCTCGATGCGGTACGCCCACGACAGGGTGTAGGCGGGGTTGCCGGGGTCGAGCTGGTCGACGACCCAGAACCGCCGCTGCGCCTCGGTCAGCGGCGCGCCCAGCGAGGGGTCGGTGTGCGGGATCGCCGGGCCGGGCGCCGTTTTCGCGCGGCGGCCGAGGAGACGGGCTTCGAGCGCGGCCCGCTGGTCGGGGCTGAGTGCGGCCAGGCGGTCGCGGATGCCTTCGCTCACCGCTCCTCCTCAAGCAGGTCGGCCTCGTGTTCGAGGGCGTGTTCGAGTACGGCCAGGGCCTGTTGCTCGACGGTGGTGGCGTCGAAGCAGCGGCGCAGCGGCAGTTCCACGCCCAGGTCCGCGGAGATCCGGGCGATGAGGCGGACCACCAGCAGGGAGTGGCCGCCGAGGGCGAAGAAGTCGTCGGCGACCCCGACGCGGTCCCGGCCGAGCAGGTCGGCCCAGATGGCGGCCAGCGCCTCCTCGATGGGGGTGCGCGGGGCGACGTAGTCGGGGACGGCGTCGGGCCGGGGCGGCGGCAGCGCCTTACGGTCCAGCTTCCCGCTCGGCAACACCGGGAACCCCTCCACCGGCACGAACGCCACCGGCACCATCGCCTCCGGCAACCGCCCCCGCAGAAACGACCGCACACCCCCCACATCCAGCTCACCCCCAGACTGGACATACGCCACCAACCCCCGCCCACCCGGCGCGTCATCACGCACCACCACCACCGCACGAGACACCACCGGATGCTCCCCCAGCACCACCGCCACCTCATCCGGCTCGACCCGCACCCCCCGCACCTTCACCTGATCATCAAGCCGCCCCAGATACTCCAGCTCCCCCGAACCACGCCACCGCACCAGATCACCCGTCCGGTACAACCGCCCCCCACCACCGAACGGATCCGGCACGAAACGCTCAGCCGTCAACCCCGCACGCCCGTGATAACCCCGCGTCACCCCCACCCCACCCAGAACCAGCTCACCCGGCACCCCCACCGGCACCGGACACAACCCCTCATCCACCACATACGCCGACGTGTTCGCCACCGGCCGGCCGATGAGCATGGTGGCGACGTCGGCCGGCACGCGGTAGGCGGTCGACCAGATGGTGGTCTCGGTGGGCCCGTAGAAGTTCCACAGCTCCCCGGTCACCTTGAGCAGCCGCGCCGCCAGGTCGACGGGCAGCGGCTCGCCGCCGAGGATGGCGCGCGGCAGGCCGGGCGGCAGGTGGTCGGCGATCAGGCCGGCCACCGACGGGGTGAGCTGGACCAGGTCCACCCCCTCGGCCGCGCGCCCGGCCTCCCGGGGCACGCGGGAGGCGTCGTCGGGGGCGACGACGAGGGTGCCGCCGGACAGCAGCGGCGTGAAGATCTCCAGCGCGGCGATGTCGAAGGACAGCGACGTCATGAGCAGCGCGCTGCCGCCGCCGAGCCGGCGCACCACGTCGGTGACCAGGTTGACGACCCCGCGGTGGGGCACCTCGACGCCCTTAGGGCGGCCGGTCGAGCCGGAGGTGTAGATGAGGTAGGCCAGGTCGTCGGGGCTGACCCGTACCGGCGGCGGGGGCGGCGCGTCCTCGGCCGGCCGGTCGAGCAGGAGCGTGCGCGGCAGGCCGCCGGGGAGGTCCGCGGCCAGCCGCGAGTCCGTGATGAGCAGGCCCGCGCCGGAGTCGGACAGGAGGTAGGTCAGCCGCTCGGCGGGGTAGGCCGGGTCCAGCGGCAGGTAGTGCCCGCCGGCCCGCAGCACCGCCAGCAGCGCCACGATCAGGCCGGGGTCGCGCGGCAGGCACAGCGCCACACACGTGCCGGCGCCCACCCCGGCCGCCGCCAGCCGCCCGGCCAGCGCGCCGGCGCGTTCGTCCAGCTCGGCGTAGGTGAGGCCGCCGCCGCCCAGGTCGCGGACGGCGACCGCGTCGGGGGTGCGGGCGGCCTGCTCGGCGACCAGCTCGTGCAGCGCCCGCTCCGGGTACGGCGCCGCGGTGGCGTTCCAGGCGGTCAGCACCTCCCGTTCCCGCTCGGGGGTCATCAGCGGCAGCCGCGACAGGCGGACGGCCGGGTCGGCGACGGCGGCCTCCAGGACCAGCCGGTACGCCTCGGCCAGCCGCTCGACCGTGCCGGCGTCGTACAGCTCGGTGCTGTACTCGAAGTAGAGGCTCGCGCCGGAGGCGGTCCTGACCACGTCGAGGCCGAGGTCCTGCTGGGCGGTGCCGTTGGGGAACTGGCCGCGCGACTCCATCGGCAGCAGGTTGAAGCCGACCTGGTACAGGGGGGTGCGGCTGGGGTCGCGGGCCGGCCGCAGCGCCTCCACCAGCCGGTCGAACGGCACGTCGGCGTGGTCCAGCGCCTCCAGCACGGTGCCGCGCACCCGGTCCAGCAGCTCGTCGAAGGACGGGTCGCCGGACAGGTCGGTGCGCAGCACCAGCGTGTTCACGAACATGCCGATGACCGGCTCGAACTCGGGCAGGTCCCGGCCGGCCACCGGCGTGCCGGCCACGATGTCGTCCCCGCCGCCCCACCGGGCGAGCAGCGCCTTGAACCCGGCCAGCAGCACCATGAACAGGGTGGCGCCGCGCCGGCGCGCCAGCTCCTCCAGCGCGCCGGCGAGGTCCGCGGGCAGGGCGCAGGCGTACTCGGCGCCGGCGTGGCCGCGGGTGGCCGGGCGCGGCCGGTCGGTGGGCAGCCCGGTGTCGCCGGGCAGCCCGGCCAGCCGTTCGCGCCAGTAGCCGAGCTGGGCCTCCAGGACGCCGCCGGCCAGGTGCTCGCGCTGCCAGGCGGCGTAGTCGGCGTACTGGATGGGCAGCTCGGGCAGGACCGGCTCGCGGCCCTCGCCGAGCGCGTCGTGCACCTCCTCCAGCTCGCGGACGAGGATGACGGCCGAGCGGGCGTCGAACACCGCGTGGTGCACGATCAGCACGATGCGGTGCAGGTCGTCGCGCATGCGGACCAGCCGCGCCCGCCACAGCGGCGGCCGGTCCAGCGCGAACGGCCTGCGGGCCTCGGCCGCCGCGAGCGCGCGGAACTCGTCCTCGGCGCGCTCGGGCGGCAGGCCGCGCAGGTCCGTGCAGGGCAGCGTGACCGGCAGGTCCACCTGGACGACCTGGACCAGGTCGCCGTCCTCGACCGTCAGCGAGGTGCGCAGCGTCTCGTGCCTGGCGACCACCCGGCGCAGCGCCGCCAGGCACCGCTCCGGGTCGCTCGGCCCGGACAGCTCGATCACCGCGTTGACGTGGTGGGCGGGCACGTCCGGGTCGAGCCTGGCCAGGAACCACAGGCGTTCCTGCGCGTACGAGGCGGGGAAGACGTAGGTGCCGGTCAAGCCGGTTCCCTCCTAACTCTCGCGCAGGGCCTCGCGCAGGCTGCGCGGGCGCATGTCGGTCCAGACCTGCTCGATGTGGTCGAGGCAGCTCTGCTTGGCACCCTCGAACCCGCTCTCCCGCCAGCCCTCGGGCACGGGGCGGTCGGCGAACCAGATCGAGTACTGCTCCTCGTCGTTGATCACGACCTTGTACTGGCCGTCCCGCATGTCAGTGCCTTTCCGTCCGGGGGAGCCTGCTGATGGTGGTGGCGGCGGTGGTGCCGGTGGTGCCGGGGGCCTGCTGCTTGCCGCGCAGCTCCTCCACGAGCGCGGCCATCCCGGCCACGGTCGGCACCTGGAAGAGGCTGCGCATGGGCAGCCGGACCCCGAGCTTCTTCCTGATGAGCGCGATCAGCTGGACCGCGACCAGGGAGTTGCCGCCCAGTTCGAAGAAGTCCTGCTCGACGCTGACCTGGCGGGCGCCGAGCACCTCGCCCCACAGGCCGGCGAGCGTGCTCTCCAGCTCGTTGCGCGGGGCGACGTGGTCGTCCGGGAGCGCCTCGGCGCCGCCCGCCGCGGCGGCCGCGTCCAGCTCTCCCGCGACCGTGTCCTGGGTCAGCTCGCGCACG
Organism: Nonomuraea sp. CA-218870; assembly: GCF_050936535.1. NCBI lineage: Bacteria > Bacillati > Actinomycetota > Actinomycetes > Streptosporangiales > Streptosporangiaceae > Nonomuraea > Nonomuraea sp. CA-218870. The sequence goes on from NZ_JBNJMN010000001.1 coordinate 4,563,022, forward strand.
CCGGCCACGTACTCGGGCAGGTCGGTGGCGTTGACCACGACCTGCGGGCCGAGACGGGCGGCGAGCACGCGGCGGAACGCCTCGGCGCCTTCGGCCGGGCTGATGCCGCGCTTGGTGCCGTCCACGTCGAGCGCCTGGCCGGCGGCCGCCGACTCCTCGTCGACGGTGACCTCCTCGGCCTGCCGCCGGGCGCCCTCGCCGACGGTGCGGGTGACGGCCTCCCTGTCGATGCGCCGCAGCACGAAGTCGGTGATGGTGACCACCGCCTCGCCCGCGTCGTCGTACAGGGTGAGGTCGGCGGCGATGACCTCGCCGCCGCCGGTGTCGCGCAGCCGGGCATGGCTCCACACACGGGCCGGGAGCGGCGCGTGCACGGTGACGCGGCCGTAGCCGAGCGGCAGGTAGCTGTGGGTGCCGGAGACCGAGATGAACGCGGTCGCCTCGTCCAGCAGCGCCGGGTGCAGCGGCAGCTCGGCCAGGTCGGCGGCCACGTCGGAGCCGGCCTCCAGGCGGGCGAGCTGTTCGTCGCCGCCCTGCCGGACCGAGCGCAGGCTGTTCCAGCGGGGGCCGAAGGTGACCAGGCCGGAGGCGGAGGCGAACGGGCTCGGCCCGTCGTCGCCGCCGTAGGCGCACCTCTGCCGGGCCCCCGGCAGGTCGGACTGCGGAGGTTCGGCGGCGACCCAGGCGGCCGAGCCTCGGGCGTGCTGGGTGCTCTCGCCGCCCGTCACGGTGACGATCTCGAACTCCACGCCGTCGCCCGCCGGGGTGATCAGCACCCGCAGTTCCGCGGTGGCGCCGTCGGCGACGGACAGCGGCGTGACGAACGCGACGTCGCGCAGCTCGATCGCGTGCCCAGGCCCGGGGGCGGGGACCGCGGCCTCGAACGCGGCGCGGGCCGTCTCCAGGTAGCCGGTGCCGGGCATGACCGGCACGCCCGCGACCCGGTGCTCGTCGAGCAGCCAGTGCGTGGCCGGGGAGAGCGTGGCCGCGTACCAGGGCCTGCGGCCGGCGCTCTCGTGCCGGTGGGCGATGACCGGGTGGTCGACCCTGGTGACGCGGTCGCCGCGCTGCAGCGCACGGAACGCGGCCGGCGCGGCCACCTCCGCGGCCATGCCGACCTCCAGCCAGGCGCCCCAGTTGACCGAGACGACCCGGCCGGGCCAGGCGTGCGCGCAGGCGTCCATGAAGGCGTTGGCGCCGCAGTAGTCGACCTGGCCGAACCCGCCGGCCACGGCGGTGACGGAGGAGCACAGCAGGATGAAGTCGAGCGGCAGGTCGCCGAAGACCTCGCGCACCGCCAGCGTGCCGGCGATCTTCGGGGCCATGACGGCCTCGGCCGCCTCCCGCTCCTTGACCTCGGCCATGCCGCCGCCGGGGACGCCGGCGGCGTGCACGACGCCGTCGACGCGGCCGAACCGGTCCAACGCCTCGGTCCTGGCGCGGCGCAGCGCCTCGGGGTCGGCGGCGTCGGCGGCCAGCACGACCACCTCGGCCCCGGCCCGCTCCATGCGGCGCACGGCGGCGACGGCGCGGCGGACCCGGTCGGGCGCGTCGTCGAGGGTGTCCCATTCCTCGCGGGGCGGCAGCCCGGACCGGCCGAGCAGCACGAGCCGGGCCTGGGCGCGCTCGGCCAGGTCCTCGGCGAGGGTGAGTCCGATGCCGCCGAGCCCGCCGGTGATGACGTACACGCCGTTCCGGCGCAGCGGGTCGGCCTGCTCCGGGACCGGGACCTGGGTGTAGCCGCGCAGCCAGCGGCGGCCGGCGCGCAGCGCGACCGGCGACGGCGGCTCGCCCTCGGGCGGCTCGACCGGCTCGGCGGCCAGTTCGGCGAGCACGGCGGCCGGGTCGTAGGCGCCCTCCTCCAGATCGAGGTGGCGGGCCGTCAGCCAGCGCGCCTCGAGCGGCACGACGCCGGTGAAACCGGTGACGGTGGCGTGCTCGGGCCTGGTGACGTCGCCGCCGACGACGCCCTGGGTGCCGGCGGTGACGATGTCGAGGTGGACGCCGCCGTCGCGGTCGGCCTGGGCGAGCGCCTGCACGAGGCACAGGAGGCTGAAGAAGCCGAGGTCCTGGGCGGAGTTCGCGGCTTCGGCCGAGGCGGCAGGGTCGCCGTCGAGGGGCCAGGCGTGCACGATCCTGGCCGGGACGCCGGTGTGCGCCAGCAGCGCCTCGTAGTCCTCGCGCGCGGCGGGCCTGAGGGTGACGGTTCCGTCGGCGGCCACCCCGTACGCGTCGCCGGGCGTCACCCGGACGGTGTCGGCGCCGGCGGCGCGCAGGGCGGCGAGGAGCGGCTCGGCGGCGGGGCCGGCGAACACCAGGCAGCGGACGCCGGCGAGCGAGTCCGCCGCGGCGGCGGCGACGGGGGCCTGCCGCCAGGCGGGCACGGAGAACCGTTCCTCCTGCGGCAGCGCGCCGGTCCGCTTCGGCCGGGGGTAGATCAGCTCGGGGTCGATCGCGGTCGGAACCCAGTGGTGGGTGCGCTCGTACGGGTAGGCCGGCAGCGGGACGCGGCGGGCGGGCTCGGTGATCGCGCCGGCGTCGAGCGGCGCGCCGGCGGTCCACAGCGCGCCCGCGGCCGCGTACAGGACCTCCAGGTCGGCCTTGGTCTCGGCGGGGCCGGGCAGGCTGTGCAGCGGGGCCGGCGCGGTGCGGGGCAGCTGCGTCCTGGCCAGGCCGGCCAGCTGGCGGCCCGGCCCGCACTCCAGCAGCCGCCACTCGCCGTCGGCGACGAGCGTGGCCACGCAGTCGCCGAAGCGGACGGCCTCGCGCAGGTGCCGGGTCCAGTAGGCGGGGTCGGTGGCCTGCTCGGGGGTGATCCAGTCGCCGGTGACGTTCGACAGGAACGGCACGGCGGGCGCGTTGCGGGCCACGGCGGCGACGGCGTCGTGGAAGTCGCCGAGGATCGGGTCCATCATCGCCGAGTGGAAGGCGTGCGAGGTGCGCAGCGCCGTGTGCTGGACCTCGGCCTCGTCGAGGGTGGCGGCGTACCGTTCGACCAGTTCGGCGGGGCCGGCGACGACGCAGGTGCCGGGGCCGTTGATGGTGGCGATGGAGAGCCCGTCCGGCAGGGTGCGGCGGACCTCCTCGTGGTCCTGGCGCACGGCCAGCATCGAGCCGGGCGGCATGGACTGCATGAGCCGGCCCCGGGTGGCGACCAGCCGCAGCGCGTCCGGCAGGGTGAAGACGCCGGCGACGGCGGCGGCCGCGTACTCGCCGATGCTGTGGCCGATCATGGCGGCCGGTTCGATCCCCCACGAGCGCCACAGGCTCGCCAGCGCCCATTCGACGGTGAACAGCGCGGGCTGGGCCAGCGCCGTCTGGCGCAGCCGCTCGTCGGCGGCCTCCCGCTCGTCGTCGGCGGGGAACAGCAGCGTGCGCAGGTCCAAGCCGAGCTCCTCGCGCAGCAGTTCGGCGCACTCGTCCACGGCGGCGGCGAAGGCCGGCTCGGTGCGGTAGAGGCCCGCGCCCATGCCCGCGTACTGGGCGCCCTGGCCGGAGAACAGCCAGGCCACGCGCGGGGTGCCCGCCTTGGCCCGCATCACGCGGCGCGACTCGCGCAGGGCCGCGACCGCGTCGGCCGGGTCGGCGGCGACGACCGCCGCCCGGTGCGCGTGCTGCCTGCGCCCGGTGCGCAGCGTGTGGGCGACGTCGGCGAGCGAGATCTCCCGGTCCTCCAGGTGGTCGGCCAGCCGCCGCACGGCGGCGTCCAGCGCGGCCGGGGTACGCGCCGACAGCTGCAGCAGGTGGGCGGGGCGCGGCCGGGCGGTCGGCAGCGGGGAGGGCGGCGCCTGCTCGACGACGACGTGCGCGTTGGTGCCGCCGATGCCGAAGGAGCTGACGCCGGCGCGGCGGGGGTGGCCGTTCGTCTCCCACTTGGTCAGGCTGGCGTTGACCCGGAACGGGCCGCGGTCGAAGTCGATGCGCGGGTTGGGCCGCTCGTAGTTCAGGGAGGGCGGGATCAGGCCGTTCTCCAGCGAGAGCACCGTCTTGATGAACCCGGCGATGCCCGCGGCCGGGCCGAGGTGACCGATGTTGGTCTTGACCGAGCCGATGCCGCACCAGCCGGTCTCCTCCGACGCGGCGCCGAGGACGCCCGCCAGGGCGGAGACCTCGATCGGGTCGCCGAGCGCGGTGCCGGTGCCGTGCGCCTCGACGTAGCTGACGGTCCGCGGGTCGATCTGGGCGAGGCCGAGCGCCTGCGAGATCGCCGCGGCCTGGCCCTCGGCGCTGGGCGCCGAGAAGCCGACCTTGGTGGCGCCGTCGTTGTTGATCGCGTTGCCGATGACGACGGCGCGGATGTGGTCGCCGTCGGCGATCGCGTCGGACAGCCGCTTGAGCACGGCCATGCCGCCTCCGCCGCCCCAGATGGTGCCCTGCGCGGAGGCGTCGAAGGCCCGGCAGTGCCCGTCGGGCGCGTAGATGCCGTCCTGGTGGTACAGGTAGCCCCACTCGGCGGGCAGCTCCAGCGACGCGCCGCCGGTCAGCGCCATGTCGCACTCGCCGGCGCGCAGCGCCTCGCACGCCACGTGCAGCGCCACCAGGGAGGAGGAGCAGGCGGTGTGCAGGGTGAGCGAGGGGCCGCGCAGGTCGAGCTTGTACGACACGAGCGTGGCCAGGTAGTCGGGGTGGTTGCCGGTGTAGACGGCCAGGTTGCCGACGGAGGCGAACACCTCGGTGTTGGGCCGCACGTACAGCCACTGGTACTCGTCGGAGCCGATGGCCCCGTACACGCCGATCTCGCCCGGGTAGCGGGCCGGGTCGTAGCCGGCGTCCTCCAGCGCGGTGTGGGCCAGCTCCAGGAACATGCGCTGCTGCGGGTCGCGCAGCTCCGCCTCGCGCGGCGACATGCCGAAGAAGGCGGCGTCGAGCGCGCCGTAGTCGTCGGCGACGGAGGCGGCGGGGACGAACATGGGATCGTCGAGCAGGTAGTCGGGCACGCCCAGCGCCTCCTGCTCGGCGCGGGTGTGGAACTTCACCGATTCCACGCCCTCCACGAGGTTGCGCCAGAACGACGGCACGTCCTCGGCGCCCGGCAGCCGGCAGGCCAGCCCGACGACCGCGATGGGTTCGACCCCGTTTCCTTCTTCGTGGCTCATTCGGTGCTCTCCTGTCTGATCTGCTGCGACCGGTGAAGTGAGGGTCGGGCCCGCCGCGCGGCGACCCGCCGGGCGGCGCGGTCCCAGCCGGCCGGGCCGCGCTCGCCGTCGAGATGCGCGGCCAGAGCCCGGACGGTGGGGAAGCGGAAGAGGTCGACGATCGGCACCTCGCGGCCGAGCGCGGCGGCGAGCCGGGCCTGGACCTGCGCGGTGGCGAGCGAGTGCCCGCCGATCTCGAAGAAGTTGGCGGACGCGGAGACGGCCGGCAGGCCGAGCACCTCGCGCCAGACGCCGGCGACCAGCCGTTCGGTGCTGGTGGCGGGCTCGTCGCCGCCTGCCGGCGCGGGGCGGGGCGGCGGGGCGGGCAGCCGGGCGCGGTCCACCTTGCCGTTCGGGGTGAGCGGCAGCGCGGGCAGCAGGACGAGTTCGGCGGGCTGCGCGTAACCGGGCAGGCTCGCGGCCAGGTGGCGGCGCAGCTCCCCCGTCCCCGCGGCCGGGCCGTCCGGGACGGCGTAGGCGTGCAGCACCCGCCCGCCGGGCCGTTCGGCGACCGTGGCGGCGGCGGCGCGCACGCCCGGGTGGGCGAGCAGCGCGGCCTCGACCTCGCCGAGCTCCACCCGGTAGCCGCGGATCTTCACCTGGCCGTCGGCGCGGCCGGCGATCACGACGCGGCCGTCCGGGTCGTAGCGGCCGAGGTCGCCGGTGCGGTAGCGGGCCGTCTCGCCGTCCGGCTCGCGGGCGAACCGCTCCCGCGTGAGCGTCTCGTCCAGGTACGCCTGCGCCAGGCGGCGGCTCCTGACCACGACCTCGCCCAGTTCGCCGACGGCGGCGGGCGCGCCGGCCGCGTCGAGCACGAGCAGTTCGGCGCCGTCCACGCCGTGACCGACGGGGACCGGGTCGCCGTGGTCCGCCGGGCCGGCGATCTCGTACAGGGCCTGCGCCTGCGGGGTCTCGGTGGTGCCGTAGGTGTTGACCAGTCGGGCGTTCGGGGCGGTGCGGCGCAGGCGGGCGGCGTCGGCGTGGGTGAGCCGGTCGCCGCCGAACAGCACCAGCCGCAGGTCGGCGAGTTCCACCCCGGCGGCGGCGATGAGCGCGGCGAGCTGGGGGGTGAGGTGCGCGACGGTGATCCGGCGCTCGCGCAGCCACCCGGCCAGCCGGGCCGGGTCGCGCACCCGGTCCGGCGCGGGCACGTGCAGGGTCGCGCCGAGCACCAGCGGGGTGAACGCGTCCCGCAGCAGCGGGTCGTGCGCCAGCCCGGCCAGCAGCGCGAACCGGTCGTCGCCGGTGAGCCCGTAGGCGCGGGGATACCAGTCGAGGAAGCGGGCCAGGGGCCGCTCCGGCGCGCGGACGGGTTTGGGCTGTCCGGTGCTGCCCGAGGTGAACGCCAGGTAGCCGCGCTCGTCCGGGTCCCTGATCCAGGCGGATCCGGGCGAGGTGTGGGCGAGCCGGGCGCCGGACGCGCCCTCCACCGGGCCGTCCTCCACCGGGCCGTCCTCCACCGGGCCGTCCTCCACCGGATGGAGCTGCACCGGGTCGAGCTGCACGGGGTCGAGCCAGGCCAGGTCGGCGGGCACCTCGACGCCGGGGCAGGTCAGCAGGCGGGTGGCGCCGGCGGCGCGCGCCTGCGCGGCGAGCCGGGCCGGCGGCAGCGCCGTGTCCAGCACCGCCCAGCGCGCCCCCGCCCCGAGCACGCCCAGCATCAGGGCGGGCAGCTCGCGGGTGCGCTCGGCGAGGATCGCCACCGTCTCCCCCGCCGTCACGGCCCCGCCCGCCGCCCCGGCCAGCCGGGCCAGCTCCGCGTACGTCAGATCGCCGTCCTCGCCCCTGACCGCGACCCGGCCGGGCTCGTCGGCCGCCCGCGCCAGCACCCGCTCCACCACCCCGGGCCCCGCCCAGCCGGGCAGCGCCGCCTGCCCGTCCGGCAGCCGGGCCGCGCCGTCCGCCTCACGCCCGTCCGCCTCACGCCCGTCGGGGCCCACGGGGCGCGGCGTGGTCGCGGGCAGGGGGCGCAGGCCGGGCTCGCGTACCGGGCGGTCCGGGCGGGCCGTCAGGTCGGCGAGCAGCCGCAGGTAGCCGTTCAGCAGGGCGTCGATCCGCTCGTGGCGGAAGAGCCGCGGGTTGTAGACGGCCTGCAGCACGTACCGCCCGTCCCGTTCCCCCACGTACAGGGTCAGGTCGAACAGCGCGCCGGGCAGCCCCGGAGGCAGCGGCTCCGCCGTCACGCCGGGCAGGTCCAGCCTCGGCTCGGTGAAGTCGTACATGTTGAACAGCACCTGCACGAGCGGGTTGCGCGACAGGTCGCGGCCCGGCCCGAGCCGGTCCACCAGCCGCTCCAGCCGCACGTCCAGGTGCGCCAGCGCGCCCGACAGCGACTCCTGGCAGCGGGTCACGTGCGCGGCGAACGGCGCGTCGTCCTCCACCCGCAGCCGCACCGGCAGCACCTGCACCAGGCACCCTGCCAGCGGATCGAGCACCGGGTCGCGCCGGTCGGCCACCGGGGTGCCGACGATCAGGTCAGGCTGGCCGGACAGCCGCCGCAGCACCAGCCCGTAGGCGGCCAGCAGCACCGCGTACGGGGTGCAGCCGAGCCGCGCGGCCAGCTCCCGCACGGCGGCGGCGACCCCGGCCTCCGTCTCGCCGGTGACGGACTCACCGTCGAACGTCTGCACGGGCGGGCGCGGATGGTCGCGCGGCAGGTCGAGCACCGTGGGCGCGCCGTCGAGGTGCTCACTCCACCACGCCAGGTCCGCCTCGCCGTCGCGGGCCGCCAGCCAGCCGACGTACCCGCCGTAGGTGGCGCGCAGCGGCGGCGGCGCCTCCTGCCGGTACGCCCGCGAGACGTCGTCGTACAGCACCTGCTGCGACCAGCCGTCGAACACCAGGTGGTGTGCGGTGATGGCGAGCACGTGCTCGCCGGCGGCGAGCCGGAGCAGGCGGGCCCGCCACAGCGGGCCTTCGGCCAGGTCGAACGGCAGCCTGGCCTCTGCCTGGAGCCGTTCGCGCAAAGCGTCGGCGGTCACGTCCTCGACGGGCAGCGGCACCGGACCGGGCGGCGTGACCGCCACGGACGGGACGCCGCCCGTCTGCGGCACCCGCCAGCGCAGCACCTCGTGCCGCTCGGCCACCGAGGCCAGGGCGCGGCCCAGCGCCGCGACGTCCAGCGGCCCGGTCAGCCGCTGGGCCATGGCGATGTTGTGCGCGGGGGTGCCGGGGGCCAGCCGTTCGACGAACCACATCCGGCGCTGCACCGGCGACAGCCGCGCCGGTCCCTCGCCCGGCGGCTCCTCGCGCAGCGCGGGCGCCGTGGCGGCGCGGCGCGCGATCCCGGCCACGGTCCGGCCGGCGAGCACGTCCTCGACGGCCAGTTCCCGGCCCAGCCCGGTGCGCAGCAGCGCGGTCAGCCGCATGGCCAGCAGCGAGTGGCCGCCGCAGGCGAAGAAGTCGGCGTCCGCCGGGGGCGGCGCGCTCCCGAACGCGTCGGCCCAGAACGCGGCCACGGCCCGCACCAGCTCACCGTCGCCGGCCGCCTGCGGGTCCCGGCCGGAGACTCCGTCCTGCGCGGCCTGGCCGGGGACGGGAGGTCCGGCGGCGGTCGCGTGGGCGTCCTCGCCGGGGGCCGCGCTCCCGCCCGGCGCGGCATCGGCCGCCGGTTCGCCCCGGCCGGTGAGGGAGGGCTCGGCGGAGCGCCGGCCGCGCAGGGCCCGCAGGGCCGCCAGGTCGACCTTGCCCGCCGGGGTCAGCGGCAGCGCCGGCAGGCGCAGCACCCGGGTCGGGACCATGTAGGCGGGCATGCTCTCCAGGCAGTGCGCCCGCACCTGGTCCAGGACCGGGGCTTCCTCCGGGGTCAGGTAGGCGACCAGCTCCGTCAGGCCGGCCGCCCCGGTGCCCGCGTCCACGACGGCCTGCCGGATCTCGGGGTGGGCGCGCAGCACGGTCTCGATCTCGCCGATCTCGACCCGCTGGCCCTGGACCTTCACCTGCCGGTCCAGCCGGCCGATGAACCCGATCCGGCCCCGCTCGTCGAGCACCACCTGGTCGCCGGTCCGGTACAGCCGCGCGCCCGGCCTCCCGTACGGGTCGGGCGCGAACCTGTCGGCCGTCAGGCCCGGCCGGTGCAGGTAGCCGCGGGCCAGCTGCGGCCCGCCGATGCACAGCTCCCCCGGCGTGCCGGGCGGGACCGGCCGCAGCTGGTCATCGAGGATGTACGCGTCGCAGCCCGGCAGCGCGTGCCCGATGGGCAGCGGCCGGTCCCAGGCGCCGTCCAGCTCGGTGCCGACCACGCACACGGTCGTCTCGGTCGGCCCGTACCAGTTGTGGAACCGTCTGCGACCCGGCCGCGACCACCGCGCCACCTGCTCGGGCCCGGCGGGCTCGCCGGCGGTGAGCAGGTCGCGCAGCGACGGCAGCCGGTCAGGGTCGAGCAGCGGCAGCAGCGCGGGCGGGATCGTGCCCCAGGTGACCTGGTGCCGTTCCAGGAACCGCTGCAGCCGTACCGGGTCCACCCGGTCGTCGTCGGGGATGAACATGACGCATCCGCCGCGGGCGAGCGGCGCGAAGATGTCGAGCACGGACACGTCGAACCCGAGCGCCGCGAACCCGATGGAGCGGCACGAGGCGTCCAGCCCGAAGTACTCCCCCGCCATGGTCGCGAACGCCACCGCCGAGGCGTGGCTGACCACGACCCCCTTGGGCCGTCCGGTGGACCCGGAGGTGTAGAGGACGTACGCCGCCGCGCCGGGGACGGTCGCCGCGGGTTCGGGGGGCGGGAGCTCGCCCTGGGCGGGGGCGACGAGGCGGACGGGCAGGTCGCCGAGGACGCGGCGGCCCGCCTGGTCGGCGACGACCACGGTGATCCCGGCGTCGTCGATGACCGTCTCCAGCCGCCTGCGCGGGTGTGAGGGGTCCAGCGGGACGTACGCGGCGCCGGACATCAGCACGCCCAGCACCGACACCAGCAGGTCGGGCGTGCGCCGGCCGCAGACGCCGACCCGCGTCTCAGGCCCGGCGCCCAGCTCCTTCAGCCGGTGCGCCAGCGCCCCGGCCGCCGCGGTGAGGCCGCGGTAGGTGAGGCTCGTGTCCCACTGCCGCACCGCCGGCGCGTCGGGCGTGCGGGCGGCCTGGGCCGTGACGAGTTCATGCAGAAGCGCCCCGATAGTCACCTGTCGCTCCGTCATCCGGCCCTGTCGGGCAGCGTGTCGAATCTCAGCCGCACCTGGTCGTGCGGCACGGCCACGGCGGCCGGCGCCTCACCTCGGGCGGTGGGCACGGCCAGGTGGACGATCAGCCAGCTGGACAGCTCGCCGGCGGCCCGCCACGGGGCGGGGTCGGCGAGGTCGGGGAACTCGACGGACTCCGGGGCGGCCCCGGTCGCGGCGACCAGCGCCCGTTTGGCCGTGACGGCCCGCAGTTCGAGCCACCGGCGGTCTTCCTCCGCGGCGTCCTCGACCTGCTCGCGTTCCCAGGGGCTCAGCCACTTCGCCGGGTCGTCGTGCTCGGCGAAGTCCGGGGACGCGCCGCCGGGACGGCCGTTCCCCCCGTCGCGCCGCCGGGGCCGGGCGAGCGCCGCGCCCGCGGCCAGGCCCCGGGTCACGGCGGTGAGGGCGAGGTCGCCGGCCCGGCAGCTCACCGCGGTGAGCCCGCCGTCCGGGTCGCGCCCGTAGGCGGACAGCACCCGCGCCGCCTCAGGGTCCTCGGCGTCCGGGGGGATGGTGGACAGCCAGAGGTGGATCTCGTCGGAGGCCGGGAGGAGGTGGGTGCCGGCGAGGTCGGCGGCGATGAGGGCCGCCACGTCGGCCGGCCGGTCCTTGACGAACAGGTGGCCGCCGGCGAGGGTGCGCAGGCGGAAGCCGGCCGTGGTGTGGCGGGCCCAGCCGAGCAGGTCCGGGACGCCCACCTCGCCGTCGTCCAGGCCGGTGAAGGCGACGATCGGGGTGTCGAGGGGCGGTTCCGGCTCGTACCGGTAGCGCTTGATCCAGGCGAAGTCGGCGCGCAGCACGGGCAGGAGCAGCTCGCGCAGCTCGGGCTCGTGCTTGAGCTCCGGCAGCGCGCCGGCGCGGCGGACGAGCTGGTCGATGAACGTCTCGTCCGGCAGGTCCGCGGTGGCGGCGAGGGGAACCTTGCGGTGCGGCGGGTGCCCGCCGCCGACGTACAGCCGCGCGGGCGGCGGCAGGCCGCGCCGGCGCAGCTCGCGCGCCACTTCGAAGGAGAGCCGCGCGCCCATGCTGTGCCCGTACAGCGCGTACGGTTCGCCGGTGGCGGGCTCGATCTCGTCGGCGATCTCGCCGATGGTGAAGGCGGGCGGCTCGGCGATGCGGTTCTCGCGGCCGGGGAGCTGGATGGGGGTCACCGTGAGGCCGTCGAGCTCGCGCAGCAGGCCGCGGTAGGAGCTCGCCCCTCCTCCGGCGTAGGGCAGGCAGAACAGGGTGCGGGCGATGGGAGAGTCCAGGGTGTGGGAAGCGGGTTGCGCCGCCGTCAGGCCGGTGATGGTCCAGCACCTCCCCGGCGAGCCGTGAAGGTTGTCGAAGGGTGGCGGATTCGTCGCTCAACGCACAGGCCGTCAATCGCCATGTTACGGCGCTCCTCGACAAATATCACGGAACAAACTGAGCAAATGGGGAATTAGTACCAAGCGTCACTTCATTTCGTGCGATGCAGCGCGGTGGCGCGGCAAGAACTCTTATATCCAGGTTGGGTTGGCCGCGTCAACGCCGCCATTACCGCGGCATCTTCCGTCAGCGCGACAGAAATGAGACCCAGAGAACTCTTGCCGAGACGGTCGCAGGATGATAATGGCGCACCTTGACGACCGAATGTGACCGAAACTCCGATACGGCGGACCGAATCCTGGGACTTCTGGGCTTTATGTCTGAATTATCCCGCTCAGGGAGGCTCTAGTCGTGATCGTCCCGCTATGTGGTCGCCGGCGCGTCTCCGCCCGCCCGCTGCGGACCGTCCGTCGCGAGCTGCGCCCCTCCAGCCGTTCAGCTCGTGACAAGAATTCCCGGCCGATGCGATTTTTCGTCAGAGCGGCGCCCGCCCGGCACTACGGACGGGGGCCGGGCGGCCGCCTCCTGCGTGATCACACGCCTCTCCAGGGTGACCTGAATAGGGACCTGTCAAGACACGCCGACATTCGCCACATATCGGCCGTAACCACCGTGACCAGGTGAGCGACCGCGTTATCCCGGGACCGGAACCCCTGCCCGGTCCGGCCAGGGCGGACTTCATGACACCGGCGCGTCCTGGTTTCAACAGACGCTGTAAGAATGCGGGAGAAGCGGGCGGGTTTATTTCCCTGTCATTATCATGACCATTTCACCGGGGAATGCGCACCCGGGTGATGGAGAAACCCCCTCGGGTTTGGGCGCGTCGCACAAAGGTAGGGCGTCGCTCGTGAGCGGATTGCGGGTGCGTGAGCGCTGGGACGTCGCAGGCGGCCGCCGGGTGCGCAGCCTGGAGGCGGGGCACGGCGGCGAGACGGTCGTGCTGCTGCCCGGCCTGGGCGCGGTCGGCTACATGAAGGACACGCTGGCCGGCTGCGCCTCGTGGGCGCGCGCGTTCCTGCTGGACGTGCCGGGGTTCGGGCACCGGCCGCCGCGGCCGTGCCCGGCCGAGGTGCCCGCCATCGCCGCGGTGGTGGGCGCCTGGCTGGAGACGGTGCCCGAGGGCCCCGTGATCCTCGCCGGCCACTCCAGCGGCGCCCAGGCCGCGCTGCGGGCCGCCGCCGCGCACCCGGCGCGGGTGCGGGCGCTCGTGCTGCTCGGGCCGACGTTCCCGCCGCGCCAGCGGACGCTGCCGCGGGCGGCGCTGCCCTTCCTGCGCACGGTCGTGCGGGAGTCGCCGAGCGTGCTGTCCGCCACGGTCCCGTACTTCCTGCGCGGCGGACCGGCCGCGGTGTTGCGGTGCGTCCGCACGGCGCAGGCCGACGCGCCGGAATACCTGATCGGCAAGATCTCCTGCCCGGTGCTGGTCGTCCGGGGCGCCCGCGACCGCATGTGCCCGAAGGCGTGGGCCGACGGGCTGGCCATCACCGCCCCCGGCGGCCGGTCGGTGACGGTCCCGGGCGCGCACACGTTCCCGCTCCAGCACGGCGGCATGACGGCCGCGCTGATCGCGGAGGCCGCGAGGGCGGCCGGGCCTTAAGCGCCCATCCAGCCCTCCTCCTGCCGCCCGGAGCCGCCGGCCATCGTGCTGCCGTCGTCCTCACCGGCGCCGCGGCCGACCTCTCCCGGCGTGTAGTAGCGGCGCAGCCAGGCCGCCAGCCCGTCCAGTCCCGGCAGCAGCACCCGCTCGGTGATGCCGGCCTGGTCCAGCCGTTCCCTGATCTCCGACTTGATCCGGGCCGGGATCAGCCAGCCCCGCCACAGCCCCGGATGCGCGGCCAGCCACTCCTGCACCTGGTAGGCGGGGGACGAGGTCGCCGACAGCACCGACGACTGGTTGACCACCCGCTCGTCCAGCGACGGCGGCTCGAAGAACGCCAGGAACGGCCGGTCCCCGCCCAGCCGGCCGAACCCCTCCAGGTCGTGGGCCGCCCGCGCGAGCATCTCGGTGCTGAACACCAGCGCCCCCTCCCGGTCCAGCTCCTCGCGGAGCGGGCCGGGCAGCAGCCGGTGCGCCCTCTCGCAGTCGACGGCCAGCAGCGCCCCGTCGTCCTCCGGCCAGGACGCGGTCGCGAAGTGCAGCGCCACCAGCGGCGAGAACGTCCAGTCCAGCAGCCGGGTGGGCAGCCCGTGGTGCTGGCCGAGCGCCAGCCAGTCCCACACGGTCTCCCCCGGCGTGGCGCGGCAGGCGTACTTTCGGAAGTTGCGCACCAGGTGCGGCTCCAGCGCGGCGTAGTCGCCGCGCAGCCGCGACAGGCTCGACACGTGCGAGTACGTGCTGCGGGCCAGTCCGCGGAAGACCAGCGGCGAATGCGCGTGGCCGGTTCCGCGCGGCCTGCTGGCCTCGCAGATCGCGTCGTCCAGCTCCCGCCAGGACGACACCTCGTGCAGCCTCATCCCCGCACCGCTGCCCCCGGGCCTTCCGTTCACACCGGTGAGCTGCGCCGATGGCGGCGCTGATGACCGGCGTCGTGCCATGTCTCCTCCGTACGGCGGACCACGGCACCTCCGCTGCCACGGCGGCACGCACTCAAACAGGGCGGCTCAAACAGGGCGGACTCGAACAGGGCGGCTCGAACAGGGCGGCTCAGACTGCGCGGCCGTGCCATTCGGTCAGCAACACCGTCGCGTCGTCCTGGAGACAGCCGTCATGGTGGTCCATGACGTCCTTGATGAGCCGGCGCAGCGTCTCGGGCACCGGCAGGTCGGCGCAGGAGTGACGGACGATGAAGTCGACGAACCGTACGATCCCGAACTCCTCGCCGCGGTGGCGGCCCGCCTCGATGATGCCGTCGGTGTAGAGGAGCAGCCGGTCGCCCGGTTCGAGCTGTTCGTGGCAGATGTCCACCGGGAGTTCCAGTCCGAGCCCGAGCGGCGGCGTCGGCGGGCACTCCAGCGTGGTGATCCAGCGGCCGCCCCTGATGAGCACCGGCGGGTGGTGGCCGCGGTTCACCCACGACAGGATTCCGGTGCGCAGGTCGAAGTCGGCCATGACGGCCGTGACGAACCGGGCCGTCTCCCCGAACTCGCGCAGCATCAGGTTCTCGATCGCCTCGCTCGCCTCGGCCAGGTCGGCGCCCTGGCGGCGCAGGTTGCGGCTGGCGGCCATGACCAGGTTGGCGGCCAGCCCGGCGGCCACGTCGTGGCCCATCGCGTCGAAGATGGCCAGGTGGACGTCGCCGTCCCCGAGCGCGTAGTCGAAGGCGTCGCCGCCGACCTCGTAGGCCGGTTCCAGCACGCCGGCGATCGTCACCTCGGTGTTGGAGAAGGTGAGCGGCGGCAGCAGGTGCCAGAGCATCTCGGCGGCGACGTTCATCCGCCGCGAGCGCACCAGGTGGGTGTAGGAGTCGCTGAAGGAGCGCTTGCCGGCGACCAGGAGCGCCAGCAGCCCGGCCAGGGCGACCACGTCGTCCTCCGCCGCGCTGTCCGGCGCCTCCACCAGGACGCGCAGCACGCCCAGCCGCTCGGCGCCGTTGCACAGCGGCACCCACCAGCACTCCATGCCGCTCTCGGCGGGCTTGCGCAGGATGCGCACTTCCTGGAAGGCGCGGCCGGCGAAGGTGACGTCGATGCGCAGCTCGTCGGGCGGCTTGTCCTCGGCGACGTCGTCCGGAGCGCCGGCGTGGCCGGCCGGCCCGTCGTGCTGGGCGAGCAGCCGCAGCGTGGTCTGCTGCAGGTCGGTGAGATAGATCAGGCACTGCCGTACGCCGACGCGCGGGGCGTGCCGGGAGGCCAGGAGCGGCAGCTCCTCCAGCGTGGCCTGCTGGCCTTCCCGCAGCAGCCCGCTCAACGCGTCATGGACCTCACGAGGGCCGCTCATCGCCTTTCGCCCCCTATTTCGCCTTTCGTGGTTGCTGGCCATTATTCGCGGTCACCACGTCCGGCCGGTCCAAGGCGGCGCCAAACATCGGCAAACGCGACCCCCGGCCAGGTCATGCCCGCTGAGCAGGGCCGACCCGGCCGGGGGTCGCGGCGGCGCCTCCCGGGAGGCGCTATCCCGTCACAGGACGGCGCCCGTGCCCTCCCGGGCCCGCCTGACCCGGGGCTGCGGCGGCTCGGGCGGCGGCTGCCTGTCGAACCGGTCGAGCGTGATGGCCAGCGGCCCGGCGACGAACGACGACGACAGCGTTCCCACGAGGATGCCGGTCACCAGGGCGATGGCGAAGTCGCGCAGCGTGTCGCCGCCGAACACCGCCAGCGCCATCAGGATGAACAGCGCGCCCAGACCGGTGTTGATGGTCCGTGGCATCGTCTGCAGGATCGCCCCGTTCACCGACTTGGCCAGGGGATCCTTGCGATGGATGGCCCACAGCTCCCTGACCCGGTCGAACACCACCACCTTGTCGTTGACCGAGTAGCCGACGACGGTGAGCATCGCGGCCAGGAACACGCCGTCGATCGGCTTGCCCAGCCAGGCGAACAGCCCGATCACCACCGACACGTCCACGACCAGCGCGGAGACCGCGGCCGTGCCGAACGTCCAGCGGAACCGGAACGCCAGGTAGGCGAGCTGGGCCGCGATGGCCACGCCGAGCGCGATCAGCGCGTTGCGGCGCAGTTCCTCGCCGAGGCTGGGCCCGATGAACTCGTCGCGGCTCTTGGTGACGTCGCCGCCCACCTCGGCCAGCGCCTGCTGGATCCGGTTGACGTCGGCGATCTCCAGGCCGCTCGCCCGTACGGAGACGTCCTCTCCGGACGCCTGCACCACCGCGGTGGGGAAGCCCGCCGACGAGACGGCCTGCCGGGCCGTCTCGGCCGCGACCGGGCGGGACGTGGCGAACTCGACCAGCCGGCCGCCGGTGAACTCGACGCCGAAGTTCAGCCCGCGGGCGAACAGTCCGGCCAGCGCGACCACGGTCAGCGCGCCGGCCAGGACCAGCCAGAGCTTCCTGCGGGCCATGACCTGCGGGTCGCGCCGGGTCAGCCAGGTCCGGACCCGGCCGACGGAGCCGAGGCCGGACACGCGCGGGCTCACCCGGTCGATGACCAGCGAGGTCAGCACGCGGGTGATGAGCATGGCCGACACGAGCGAGGCCAGCACGCCGATGCCGAGCGTCACGCCGAAGCCCTTGACCGGCCCGGACGCCAGCCAGAACAGCAGACCGGCGGCGATCAGAGTGGTGATGTTGGAGTCGGCGATGGCGCTCCAGGCGTTCTTGAAGCCCCGGTCCAGCGCCTGGCGCAGGCCCCGTTTGGGCGCTCCGGCGTACTCCTCCCTGGCGCGTTCGAAGACGAGCACGTTGGCGTCCACCGCCATGCCGATGGCCAGCACGAAGCCGGCCAGGCCGGGCAAGGTCAGCGTGGCCCCCATCGCCACCAGCGCCGCGTACGAGATCAGCCCGTAGCAGGCCAGCGCGAGCGCGGCGAGCAGGCCGACCAGCCGGTAGATGACGACGATGAACAGCGTGGTGAGGATCAGGCCGACCACGGCCGCCTTGGCGCTGGCCTCGATGGCGTCGGAGCCCAGGGTGGGGCCGACGGTGCGCTGCTCGACCATCTCCAGCGGCACGGGCAGCGCGCCGCCCTTGATCAGCACGGCCAGCTCGCGGGCCTCTTCGAGGGTGAAGTCACCGGTGATGTCGGTGCCGCCGCCGGGGATGCCGGCCCGGCACGCGATGGACGGGTCGAGCTGCGGCGAGGAGATGATCTCGTTGTCGAGCACGATCGCGAGCCGCCGCTGCGGATCGCCCGCCGGGAAGCAGGCGACCTCGCCGGTGAGCTTCTGCCAGGCGCCGGCGTCGCGGAACTCCACGCTCACCCACCAGCCCGGCCCCTGCTGGGGGTCGCTGCGCTCGCCGGCGTCGCGCACGCCGTCGCCGCTGATGGCGGACGGGCCGAGCTTGAGGAGCTGCCCGCTCTCGTCGCGCACCGCGTCCTTGGCGTCCTCGCTGCCCTCCTCGGCCACGCCCTTCACGGCGTGGAAGGACAGCTGGGCGGTCTTGCCGATGGTGTCGGCGGCCTGCTGGGGGTCGAGCACGCCGGGCAGCTCGACGATGATGCGCCGCTCGCCGGACCGGACCAGGGTGGGGTCGACGACCCCGAGCGCGTCCGCCCGCCGGCGGAGCACGTCCAGGGCGCGGTCGGTCGCCTCGGAGTCGGCCTTGACCGTCGGCGAGTCACGCGTCTCGAACACGAGCTGGGTACCGCCGCGCAGGTCGAGTCCGAGGCGCGGAGTCATGGTGAACGCGAGGACCAAAGAGGTCGCGATGACGGCGAACGCCGCCAGAGCACGCCAGAGCGGCGCACGTGACATGGAAAGCCTCCACGGCTGGGGAAAGAGACGGATCAGGTCTTCTCAGAGCGCCGTGGAGGACGGTGGCGCGCGAGCGGGGGTGGTCTCGTGCCCGGCGGCGGCGAAGCCCGCGCCGCCCGGCGCGCGGACGGCGCCGGCCGGGGGCAGCGCCGGGCGCGGCACGCCGGGCGGGAGCAGGGCCGTGCCGCCGGTCGTCTCGTGGGAGAACGTCAGGGCCTGGGCGGTCGACGGCGGGAGCGGCGACTTGCGCGCGCCCGGGTGGTGACCGCCCTGATGGGTCTGCTCGGCCGCCGCGTGCGCGGTGACGGCGTGGAGGAGTTGCGCGTGCCCGGTGGCGGGCAGGAACCACGACAGCACGAGGAGCAGCGCGGCGGGCACCTTGGCGCGCACGGCTCCTCCTCCCTGGTGTCGCGACCTCCTGCTGTCGCGATCTCTTGGTGTCGCGATCCCGCGCCGCGACGAGGTCGCGGCGGTGTCGGCGATGGCCCGGCGGCGGCTTGGCGGCGTCGCCGAGGTGATGGTGTGATCCTCTCTCACCGTAGCCTGCCCGCGAACCGTCACGAGCCGTCCTTTCACGGCTCGTTCCCGCCCCCCGCCCAGAACTTGGCGGGGCCACCCCTGATCAGGAGGCTCGGGCCGGTGCTTCCGCCAGGAAAGTGAGCTATGGTCGGCCTCATGGCGACCCGGAGCATCACGCGTGGCTCCACCCCGTTCTTCGCGGTGGTGGGCCTGCTGCTGTTCGCCCTGGTCATGATCGCATCCACGCCTCGCTGGGCCGGCGCCGGTCCCGTGCACCAGCGCTCCCAGACGGTCGGCGTGATGACGCCCGGGTCCGAGGTGACCACGGTGTCCACGCTCCCGCACGAGCAGGTCAGGGCCGAGCACCTGCCCCGCCTGTGGCCGGCGCGCCAGCACGTCGAGGCGGCGCCCGCCAGGTCCGCCCGGGCCTGGCCCGAGGCGGGTTCGGCCGCCATCCTCGGCCCTCAGCAGCCGGGCCATCGCGCGGCCGGCTCGCGCAGCCCGCCGCTCGCCTAGAGATCCTCCTCCCTCGCGCCGTCGCGGCGCGGGGCCTCCCCGGCTCACGGCCGGATCTCTCAGGCAAGGAGCGACACCTCATGGCTTCGTTGCAGACACTCATGCAGGACTACGACCAGCACCTGACGCGGCTCGAGGAGCTGCGCGGCCTGCTGGAGGAGCGGCGCGCCGCCGCCCGCGCCGACCTGGCGGCCGCCGTGGCCGCGGGCTCCGCGACGCTGACCGCGCTCGCCTCACGGCAGAGCGCCGCCGTCGAGTCGGCGCTGGCGCGGATGGATCGCGGCCTGTACGGCACCTGCCTGCGCTGCGGCGCCTTCATCCCGTACGGGGTGCTGCGCCGCGTCCCCCACGAGCAGCTCTGCCCCGAGTGCGGGCAGGCCGGGGAGATCCCGGCGCCGCGCACCGCCCTGGTACGAGCCTCCGGCGGAGGCCGGCCCGAGGCGGCCGTCCCGCCGGGACAAGGGCGGGGGATCGAGGCGGGGAACGGGCCGTGACCGCGAACGGCCGCGTGCCCTGGCTGGACGGCAGGGCCGCGGTCGATCTCGGCACCGCCCGGATCCGCCTGGCCGGGCCGGGGCGTCGGACGATCGTCGACGAGCCTTCGGCCGTTCCCGGCTGCCCCCGGCCGATCAGGCACGGTCTGGTCGCCGACGCCGCCGCCTGCTCCCGGCTGGTGAGCCGGGTGCTCGGCGGCGCGCCGGGAGACGTGCTCCCCGACCACGGGCCCGGCGCACTGCCTGCCGGCGCACTACCTGCCGGCGCGATGTCCGACGGCGCGATGTCCGACGGCGCGATGTCCGACGGCGCGATGTCCGACGGCGCGATGTCCGACTGCGCGATGTCCGACTGCGCACTGCCGGGTGGCGTGATGTCCGGCGGTGGCGGGGGTGTGTTCCGTCTGGTGGTGGTGGGTGTTCCCGTGAGCGCGTCGCCCGCCGAGCGGGCCACGGTCACCGGGATCGTGGCGCGGGCCGCCGGCTGTCCGGTGACCGCGGTGGAGGAGCCGCTGGCCGCGGCGCTCGGCAGCGGCCTGGACGTCACCGACCCCCGCCCGCGGCTCCTGGTGGACGTCGGCGCGGGCATCGTCGAGGCGGTGGTCATCAGCGACGCCGCGATCACCGACGCCGTCGCGGTGCAACTGCCCGACGGCGGCCACGGTGTGCTGCCGGGGCACGTTCAGGACCGGATCACCGACCTGGCGGCCGAGCTCCTGCGACGGCTGCCGGCCCGGTCGCGGCCCGCCGCGCGTGAGCGCGGGCTGACGCTCACCGGCGGCGGCGCCGCGCACGCCGGGCTGGCCGGACGCCTGTGTTCGCGGCTCGGCCTGACGGTGAGCCTCGCCACCGACCCGGCGCACGCCACCGTGCGCGGGCTGGCGCGGCTGTGCCTGCCGCCGATGGCGGCGCTGGCCGCCCCGCCGACGGCCTGACCACGCCGTCTCTCCCTCTCGTACGCAGTTCTCTTCTTTCTTCCAAGGACGTATCCATGACCCAGCACGACGAGCACGTCAGGCTCAGCGAGATCCAGACCCAGACCATCACCGAGAACCTGCGGAGCCAGCTCATGTGGCGCTCGTCGAGGCTGGACGAGCTCCGGGCCCTGGTGGAGGGGGGCGACGGCGCGGACGACGGCTCCAAGCAGAGCGTCCTGGCCGACCTGGCCGCCACCGAGCGGGCCATCGGCGAGATCCGCGACAGCCTGGAGCGGCTGGCGGACGGCAGCTACGGCAGTTGCGTGGACTGCGGCACCGCCGTCCCGTTCGAGCGGCTGAAGATCAGGCCGCTGACCCGGCACTGCGTCCCCTGCCGCCAGCGTCACGAGGCCCGCTGAACCCAGGCCCGGGAAGCGTTCGCCGCGCGCCCTTGCCGGGGCGCGCGGCCGGGAAGCCTTACGATGGGAACCAAGTGGCCAGGTAATCGCCGGTGTCCGGTCAAGCTTGTCTCGTCGCACCGTTGATGCTTCCATGGCCGGGAAGATCATGCACGGTCGGGGAGGAAAGTGCTGGGAGCGCGAGTCGACACTGCGCGGCCACCGGACGGAGGTCTCCGGTGAGGTCGCAGGTCGTGCTGCGCGCCCTGCCGTTCGCCGTCCTGCTGGCGGTCTCGGTGACCGACCTGCTGGCCGGTCCCGACCTCGGCTTCCTGCCGCTGCTCACGCTCGGCCCGACGTTCGCCTCGGTCTACGGCAGCGTCCGCAGGACCGCGTTCGTGGGCGTGGCCGCGCTGGCGCTGTGCGTGCCGCTGGCGCAGTACCAGGGCGTGCTGCTGACCCGTCAGCACAACATCACCCTGGCCACGGTCGCCGGCGTCACCGCGGCCAGCATGATCGTGAGCAGGTTGCGGCTGCGCCGCGAGCGGGAGCTGGCCGACGTGCGCCTGGTGGCCGAGGCCGCCCAGCGGGTGCTGCTGCGGCCGGTGCCGCGCCGGACCGCCGACCTGCGGATCGCGCTGTCCTACACGTCGGCGGCGGCGGAGGCGCAGATCGGCGGTGACCTGTACGAGGTGGTCACCACGCCTCACGGGGTGCGGTTGCTGATCGGCGACGTGCAGGGCAAGGGCCTGACCGCGGTGGAGACGGCCGCGTGGGTGCTGGGCGCCTTCCGCGAGGCCGCGTACGACATGAGCGAGCTGAACGAGGTGGGCGAGCGGCTGGAGGCCAGCCTGGGCCGCCATCTGAGCGGGGAGACGTTCGTGACGGCGATCCTGGCCCAGGTGCACGAGGACGAGATCTCCCTGCTCAACTTCGGGCATCCCGCGCCGCTGCTCATCCGCGCCGACGGCAAGCTCTTCCCGGTCGAGCCGCCGGAGGAGAGCCTGCCGCTGGGGCTGGCGGCGCTGGCGGAGGGCCGGCCCAAGCCGCACCGGGTGGCGTTCGGCGAGGGCGACCAGATCCTGCTGTTCACCGACGGGGTGATCGAGGCGCGCGACCCCGGCGGTGCCTTCTACCCGCTGGCGGACCGGACCGACCTGCTGCGGGCCGACGACCCGCAGGAGGCTCTCGACGCGCTGCGGGCCGACCTGATCGAGCACGTCGGCGGCCCGCTGCCGGACGACGCGGCCATGCTGCTGCTGCGCCGCTACTCCTGATCCCGGCGCGTCACGGTCAGCGTCCGGGAGCGTCGGCCCCGGCGCGGGTCACGCTCCTCAGCGCCCGGAACGGGGCCGCGGCACGTCACGCACACCCCGCCCGCGAGGGGTGGGCGCGGCCCGCTAGTCAGGCGATCATGAAGGCGGCGCCGTACCTCTGATGCGCGACGAACGGAGTTCTCTGATGCGCGGACCTGACAGGTCAGGGCACGTTCCAGCCTTGACGGCCCTCCCGCCCGCGACCTTCCCGCCGCCCGGGTGCGACGGCCTCTCCGGGAGGCGATGATGGAGCCCGCCGTCCACCACTTCCGCTCCCGCGGGGTCTCCGTGGTGATCGAATGCCCCTCCGACGCGCTGCCCGCGATCCTGCACTGGGGGCCCGACCTGGGCCCGCTCGACGACCGGGCGCTGGCCGCGCTGGCCGCCTCGCTGCGTCCCCGGCGCGACCTGACCGCCGACGTCCCGGTACGCACCGGTCTGGTGCCGGAGGCGCGCACCGGCTGGACCGGGCTGCCCGGGCTGAGCGGGCACCACGCCGGGCGCGACTGGTCGCCCGCCTTCACGGCCGTCACGTACGGGCTCCGGGAGGACGGCGGGGTGCGGGCGCTCACCGCGGAGGCGGCCGACCCGCGGGCGCGGCTCACGCTGTCGCTGACGGTCGAGCTGCACCCGTCGGGGCTGCTGCGCGCCCGCGCCGGGCTGCGCAACGACCACGACGTCCCGTACACGCTGGAGGCGCTGCACCTGGCGCTGCCGGTGCCCGGCGTCGCGACCGAGCTGCTGGACCAGGCCGGGCGCTGGTCGAAGGAGCGCGTCCCGCAGCGGCGGCCGATCACCGTCGGCGCGCACGTGCGCGAGGGGCGCCACGGCCGCACCGGCGCCGACGCCGCGACCGTGCTGTTCGCCGCCACGCCGGACGCCGGGTTCGGGCGCGGCGAGGTGTGGGGCGTGCACGTCGCCTTCAGCGGCAACCATCGCGCCTACGCCGAGCGGGTCCACACCGGCCGCACCCACCTGGGCGGCGGTGAGCTGCTGCTGCCGGGCGAGGTCACGCTCGCCACCGGCGACTCCTACCGGGGGCCGTGGGTGTACGCCGCGTACGGGCGCGGGCTGGACGAGGCCGCGCACCGCTTCCACGGGTTCCTGCGGGCCCGCCCGTCCCACCCGCGGACGCCGCGGCCGGTGGTGCTCAACACGTGGGAGGCCGTGTACTTCGACCACGACCTGGATCGGCTGCTGGAGCTGGCCGACCGGGCGGCCAGGGCCGGGGTGGAGCGGTTCGTGCTGGACGACGGCTGGTTCCCGGGTCGCCGCCACGACCGGGCGGGGCTCGGCGACTGGTACGTCGACCCGCAGGTGTGGCCGGACGGGCTCGGGCCGCTGGTGGAACGGGTACGCGGTCACGGCATGCAGTTCGGGCTCTGGTTCGAGCCGGAGATGGTCAGCCCGGACTCCGACCTGGCCCGGGCGCACCCCGACTGGATCATGGGCGCCGGTGACCGGCTGCCGCCGGCCGCCCGCCATCAGCAGGTGCTGAACATCGCGCATCCGGACGCGTACGCCTACGTCAGGGAACGGCTGCTGACCCTGATCGGCGAGTACGCCATCGACTACGTCAAGTGGGACCACAACCGCGACCTGGTCGACGCGGGCTGGGCGGCGACCGGCAGGGCCGCGGTGCACGAGCAGACGCACGCCCTCTACCGGCTGCTGGCCGAGATCCGGGCGGCGCGGCCGGGGCTGGAGATCGAGTCCTGCTCGTCCGGCGGCGGCCGGGTCGATCTGGGCATCCTGGAGCACACCGACCGGGTGTGGGCCAGCGACTGCATCGACCCGCTGGAACGGCAGCAGATCATGCGCTGGACCGCGCAGCTGCTACCGCCCGAGCTGGTCGGCAGCCATGTGGGCGCGCCGCGTTCGCACACGACGGGCCGGGTGCACGCGCTGCCGTTCCGCGCGGTGACGGCGTTCTTCGGCCATTTCGGGCTGGAGTGGGATCTCACCGCGCTGGATGAGGCGGAGCTGGTGGAGGTGGCCGGCTGGATCGCGCTGCACAAGCGGCATCGGGCGCTGCTGCACGGCGGGACGGCGGTGCGCGTGGACGACGCGCCCGAGGGGTTCCAGGCGCACGGCGTGGTGGCGGGTGACCGCTCCGAGGCGATCTTCGCCATCGCCCTGCTGGAGCGGCCGGTCACCTGGCCGCCGGGCCTGCTGCGGCTGCCGGGGCTCGATCCGGACGTCTCCTACCGCGTACGCCCGCTGACGCCGGCGCGCTCGCGTCCGCGGGAGGGCGAGCCGGCCTGGCTGACCGGCGACCACGTGCTCACCGGCCGGGCGCTGGCCGTCTCGGGCATCGGGGTCCCGGCGCTGTGGCCGGAAGACGCGGTGCTGGCGCACCTGGCCGCGGTCTGAGACGGCGCGGCCCCGCCGCCCGTCAGGCGGCGGGGCCGTTCGGCTCCTCCAGACGCCCGCGCGCCTCCCGCAGCTCCTCCTTGAGCCGTTTGAGCTCGTCCTCCAGCTCCAGGATGCGCCGGATGGCCACCAGCGTCATCCCCTCGTCGGCCATCCGGGTGACGTGCCGCACGACGAGGATGTCGCGGCGGGAGTAGCGCCGCTGGCCGCCCGGGGAGCGCTGGGGGCTGATGACGTCGTGCTGGTCCAGGCGGCGCAGGAACGCCTGCTGGACCCGCAGCATGTCGGCCACCTGCCCGAGCGTGTAGAGCGGGGCCTGCTCGTCGTCGATCGGCAGCTCGGGCATCGCGGCCTCCTTCCGTGGCGGGGCGGTGCGGGGGCGGCTGACCGCCCCCGCACTCGGCGTCAAGACCTGATCGCCTTGACGTCGGCGCGCTGGATCTCGATCTTGCGCGGCTTGGCGCGCTCCAGGACGGGGATCCGCACGGTCAGGATGCCGTCCGCGTAGGCGGCGTCGATCCTGTCGCTGTCGAGGTGCTCCGACAGATAGATCCGCCGGGTGAACGTGCCCATGGGGCGCTCGCGGACGAAGTGGCGCTCGTTCTCGCCGGTCTCCTCCTCGCGGCGGGCGCTGACGGTGAGCACACCCCGGTCGACGGTGACCTCGATGGAGCCGGGGTCGACGCCCGGCAGGTCGAAGCGGAGCACCACGTCGTCGTCGCGGCGTACGCCGTCCATCGGCATGACGGTCCCGCCGGCGGTGAAGGCCTGACGGGTGAGCCGGTCGAACTGCCGGTCGAACTCCTGCAGGAACGGGTCGACGGTCGTCAGGAGCATGTCTGAACCTCCTCGCTGGGTATTGGCTAACCTCCAACTGCATTTACAGGTTAACTCCGGCCTGGCGAGAAGGCAAGAGGTCAGCCGGGCAGGGCGCGAAAGACGGTCGCCGCCCCCGCGAGCCGCAGCTCCGGGACGCTCGCGGGCACGAACGCCGACTCGCCGGGACCCAGGGCGAGCCCGCCCGCGGCCACGCGGCCGCTCGCGCAGAGCAGGATCTGCGGCACCCCGCCCGGAACGGTGTGCGCGGCCCCCTCGCCCAGTTCGTGGCGGACCAGGGCGAACTGGGCGACCGGCGGGTGGTAGCCGTGCCACCCGCCGGCACCGGCGGGCAGGACATGGTGCGGCGGCGACGGCGTGAAGTCGACGACCCGCATCAGCTCCGGCACGTCGCGGTGCTTGGTGGTCAGGCCGCAGCGCAGGACGTTGTCGGAGTTGCCCATGATCTCGACCGCGACGCCGCCCAGATAGGCGTGCGGCACCCCCGCGCCCAGGAACACCGCCTCGCCGGGGCCGAGCCGCACGTGGTTGAGCAGGAGCGCGGCGGTCACGCCCGGATCGTCCGGGCAGGCCCGCGCCAGGTCCGCGTACACCGCGAGCTCGCCACCCGCGCCGGCCGCGCCGGCGCGGCCGGCGCGGCCGGCGCGGCCGGCCAGGGCCCGCTCGACCGCCTGCCGGGCCGTCTTCGCGGCGTCGCCGAGCATGTCCTGGAACACCTCGCGCAGCGCCTCGGCGGCCGGGCCGGCGCGCAGGGTCTCCACCCAGCCGGCCGTCTCGGTCACGCCCAGGCTTTCCAGCAGGCCGGCGGCCTCGTCCGGCGCGCGGAAGCCGCACAGCCCGTGGAAGGGCGTGAGCGCGCAGACCATCTCCGGCTTGGGGAACGGGTCGTGGTAGGTGCGCGCCGGGTCGTCGGCCGGCACCCCGGCGGCCTCCTCGCGGGCGAAGCCGGCCCGCGCCCGCTCCGCCGACGGGTGCACCTGCAGCGAGAGCGGGCCAGCCACCGCCAGCACCTTGAGCAGGTAGGGCAGGCCGGGACCGGACGCCCCGGTCATGCCCTCCGGGTCGCGGGCGATCAGCTCGGTGAGCGGGACGCCGCCGGCCGTGGACGGCGCCGACGGGTGGGCGCCCATCCACATCTCCGCCTGCGGTTCACCGGTCGCGGGGGTCCCGAACAACTCGGGGAAGGCGGTCGGCGACCCCCACGCGTAGGGCTGGATCACCGGCGCAAGCCGCATCGGTGGCGTCACGTCGTCTGCTCCTCGGGGTCGGACCGTCGAGACGCCACCAGTCTAGGGATGATCGTCAGCTGTCCACGTACAGCCTGCCGAACTCCGCCAGCGGGGCGCTGCCCGCGAAGTTGCCGTCCACCTCGGCCCGCTCGGCCGCGCTCGGGTAGGCGTTGGTGCAGCTCACCGGGGCGCTGGAGCCGGACATGAGGTCGGTGCAGCGGCCGGTGCGCCGGTCGGGCAGGCCGAGGATGTGGCCGATCTCGTGAGCGGCGATGCGGACCGGGTGGTAGCCCTGGTCCACCGCCTGCCGGCCCATCCAGATCCGGCCCCGGCCGAGGCTGGTGGGCATGGCGCGGGGCCAGCCGTCGTCGGCGACGACGACGAAGTCGGCGGGCGTGCCCGCGACCAGCCGGACGTTCACGACGCTGGCGTTCCAGATCTGCGCGGCCTGGTCGACCGCGCCGCGGAACTCCGCGGCCCGGCTGGCGTCGTACCGCAGGACCCTGACCAGGGCGGTGGCCTGCGCCGGTGCGGTGGCCAGCAGGAAGGCCAGGGTGAGGACTAGAGAGAGCGCGAGACGGAGGGGTCGGGGCATCGTGTCTCCTCGGACGATGGGGGGTGCTGCCACGGTAGGCGCGGCAGCCCTTGTCCGGAAATAAGGCACTTTGCCCCTATTACAGAGGTATGGTGCGCCGGCCTTCCGTCAGCGGCCCCTCCGTCAACAGCACCTCCGTTTTCGTCAGGGGCCGGCGACCGGGGCGGTCGAGCCGCGCACCACGAGTTCGGTGGCGAGCTCGATGTGGTGCGAGTCGATGCGCTCACCGGCGGCCAGCCGCAGCGCCCGCCGCAGGGCGACGCCGCCCATCTCCCGCAGCGGCTGGCGGACGGTGGTCAGCGGCGGCGAGGCCATCCGGGCGATCTGCGTGTCGTCGAACCCCACCACGCTGAGGTCCTCCGGGACGCGCAGCCCCCGCGCCCGCGCGGCCTCCATCACGCCGAACGCGGTCTCGTCGCAGCCGGCGAAGACGGCGGTCGGCGGCTCCGGCAGCCCCAGGAAGCACTCCCCCGCCGCCACGCCGTCGCCGTAGCGGAACCTGCGGTGCTGGATGTACTCCTGGCGCACCACCGCGCCCTCGGCCTCCATGGCGGCGCGGTATCCGTGCAGCCGCGCCTGGTTGCACGCCGCCGTGGCGGGACCGCCCAGGTAGGCGATGCGCCGGTGGCCGAGGGAGAGCAGGTGCTGGGTGGCGGCCAGCCCGCCCGCGAAGTTGGTCGACCCCACGCTGGTCACGCGGGTGCGCGGCAGGTTGAGCGGGTCGATCACCACCAGGGGCAGGCCGGCCTCGGCCAGCGCGGCGAGCTGGTCGGCGGTCAGCTCGCTGGTGACGGCGACCAGCGCGCGCCGGCCGGTCGCCACCAGATCCCTGGCCCACTTGCTGGTGCGTTCGCAGCCCCTGCGGATGCTGATCACGACCGACACGCCGAGCTCGCCGCCGGCCCGCACCGCACCCTGGATGATCTCATTGGAGTACGCGTTCAGGTCGGCGTCGAACTGCAGCTCGACGGTGCCCGCCGCCTCGGCGCGGCGGGGCGGCGGGGGCACGTAGTCGTGCTGCCGCAGCGCCGACAGCACGAGGGAGCGGGTCGCCGGGGCGACGTCGCTGCGGCCGTTGAGCACCTTCGAGACGGTCGCGACCGACACGCCGGCGGCGGCCGCGATGGTGGCCAGCGTGGCGCGCTTGGCCGGCACGGCTACTGCCGCTCCGCCGCCGGGTGCACGTCCACCGGTGTGAACAACCGCCGGTCGTGGCCGACGGCCCGCACCGGCCCGGTGAGCCGGACGGCGCCGGCGCACGGCAGGTCCCGGGCGGAGGTGCCGACGAGCACCTCGAGGTCGCCGGGCTCGACGATCCGCTCCAGGTCGCGGCCGGTGAAGGCGGTGCGGTCGGCGTGCACCAGGAAGCGCACGTCGGCGGCCTCGCCCGGCTCCAGCCGGACCCTGGCGAACCCGGCGAGCTGCCGCACCGGCCGGGTGACCTGGGCGAGCACGTCGTGCAGGTAGAGCTGGACGACCTCGTCGCCGGCGCGCGGGCCGGTGTTGCGGACCCGGACCGAGACGGTGAACTCGCCGTCGGTGGGCACCTCGGTGTCGCTGATCCGGAACTCGCCGAGCTCGAAGGAGGTGTACGAGGTCCCGTACCCGAAGGGGAAGAGCGGGGTCGGGTCGAGGTTGCTGATGCCGTCGCTGTCGGCGCCGAGCGGCGGCTGGAGGTAGGTGTGCGGCTGGCCGCCGGGCGTGCGCGGGATCTGCACCGGCAGCCTGCCGCCGGGCTGGACGCGGCCGGACAGGACGCCGGCGACGGCGCCGCCGCCCTGCTCGCCCGGCATGAACGCCTGGACGAGCCCGGCGGCCCTGGGGTGGATCTCGCCGAGCGCGTACGGGCGGCCGGAGACCACGACCACGACGACCGGCGTGCCGGTGGCGGCCAGCTCGGTGACCAGGTCCTCCTGGACGCCGGGCAGGCGCAGGTCGTCGGCGTCGCAGCCCTCGCCGGAGGTGCCCTGGCCGAACATGCCGGCCAGGTCGCCGACGACGACCACGCACAGGTCGGCCTCGCGGGCGGCGGCGGCCGCGGCGGCGAACCCGGAGCGGTCGTCCTCGCGCACGTCGCAGCCGCGTTCGTAGGAGATCTCGGCGTCGGGCAGCTCGGCGCGGAGCGCGGCGAGCACGCTCGGCGCCTCGACGCCGAGCCCGAGGCCGGGGTAGCGGGGCAGCACGTGGTTGGGGAAGGCGTAGCAGCCCATGAACGTGCGCGGGTCGTCGGCGCACGGCCCGACCACGGCGATCCGGCGCGGGGCGGTGCGGCCCTCGCCCAGCATGGGCAGCGCGCTGCCGGCGTCGAGCAGGACGACGGACCGCTCGGCCAGTTCGCGGGCCAGCTCCCGATTGGCCTGCGAGTCCAGCTCGACGGCGGCGGCGCCGGCCACCGACGATTCGGGCGTCCAGTCGGCGTCGAGCAGCCCGAGCTCCGCCTTCTGGGTGAGCAGGCGGCGGACCGCCCGGTCGATCAGCTCCTCGGGCAGTTCGCCGCGGCGCACCCGCTCGGCCAGGTGCTGGCCGAAGCCGAGCGTGTCGGGCAGCTCGACGTCGAGGCCGGCGGTGAGCGCCTGCACGCCGGCCTCGCCGGCGTCGGCGGCCACGAGGTGCATGGTGGCCAGGAACGGGATCGACCAGTAGTCGGAGACGACGGTGCCGGTGAAGCCCCAGTCGTCGCGGAGCACCTCGGTGAGCAGCCACGGGTCGGTGGCCACGGGGACGCCGTCGACGTCGGAGTAGGAGTTCATCACCGACCGGGCGCCGCCCAGCGCGATGGCGGTCTCGAACGGCGGCAGGATCATGTCCATCAGCTCGCGCCGGCCCATGGGCACCGGCCCGTGGTTGCGGGCCGCCCGCGAGGCGGAGTAGCCGGCGAAGTGCTTGAGCGTGGCGATGACGCCCTCGCCCTCCAGGCCGCGCACGTACGCCGAGCCGATCATCGAGACGAGGTACGGGTCCTCGCCCATCGTCTCCTCGACCCGGCCCCACCGGTAGTCGCGCACCACGTCCAGCACCGGCGCGAGGCCCTGGTGGACGCCGACGGCGCGCATGTCACGCGCGATCGCGGCGCCCATCCGCGCCACCAGCTCGGGGTCGAACGTGGCGGCCCAGGCGATGGCGGCGGGGTAGACGGTCGCCCCGTAGGTGGTGAAACCGGTCAGGCACTCCTCGTGGACCAGCGCCGGGATGCCGAGCCTGGACTGCTCGACCACCTCCCGCTGCAACCGGACGACCTCGGAGGCGCCCTCGGCGGGCGTCACCGGGCGGCTGCCGTGCACCCTCGTCAGGTGGCCGATGCCGAGCCGGACCGCCTCACGGAAAGGCGAGGTGTTGGCCGCGGCGAACGCGTCCTGCAGCGGGGCCACGTTGGCGGTGCCCGCCTCGTCGCCCCCACCGCGGTCAGGGTCGGGGGCGTGCACGGGCTCGCCCATGGTGTTGCCCTCCCAGCGGCTGCCGAGCT
Source organism: Nonomuraea sp. CA-218870 (assembly GCF_050936535.1). NCBI lineage: Bacteria > Bacillati > Actinomycetota > Actinomycetes > Streptosporangiales > Streptosporangiaceae > Nonomuraea > Nonomuraea sp. CA-218870. The sequence goes on from NZ_JBNJMN010000001.1 coordinate 4,593,630, forward strand.
GGGCCACCTTCTCTTCCACGGTCATCTCCGCAAGCAGGGCTTCCACCCGCTCCGCCGCTGGAAGCGCGGGATCCCGCCAGGCGCGGAGGGCCTCGCCCGCCGCCGTCCGATCTAGAGCCGTCATTGAGGTCTCCTTAGAGGCGGCTCTTGCCGCAAAGTTTCGAAACATTTCGGAGGTCGCGCGCCCGGGTGTCGTGGGAGCGCTCTCGACTCCAGATCACCCAGCGTGGCGCCCGTGCGAGCGTATCTCACAGGTGTCGCTCTTGCCGAGAGGCGATTTCGTGCTGAGAGAGGTTGACACCCCTGCGGCCGAAATCTAGATTGGCGTGCCACGCGGTCGTTTCGAAAATGTTTCGACACTGTTGGAGCCGCGGCCCCATCCCCCCGGCGTTCGAGTACGGAGATCAGCGTGGAGTCCAGGACAACGTCTCGCCGCACCTTCCTCACCATGTCGATGGGCCTGCCCCTGGGGGCCGCGCTCGCCGCCTGCGGCACCTCCGGCCCCGGCACCCCCGGAGGCGGCAGCAGCAGCGGTGGCGGCGGCGGCGCCAAGGCCAGCTACTGGTTCTTGTCGACCGAGCCGCAGGAAGGCGTGCGCAGGCGCACCGCCGAGCGGTTCAACCAGGCCAACCCCAACGGCCAGCTCGAGTTCACCACCTTCCAGAACGACGCGTTCAAGACGAAGATCAAGACCGCGATCGGCGCCGGCGAGGCCCCCACCATCATCTGGGGCTGGGGTGGCGGCGGCCTGCGCAGCTACGTGCAGGCGGGCCAGGTCGAGGACCTCACCTCGTGGTTCGACGAGAACGCGGCCGTCAAGGACAAGCTGTTCCCCTCGTCCTTCGGCGCCGCGACGGTCGACGGCAAGGTCTACGCGATGCCGTGCGAGACGATGCAGCCGATCGTCCTCTACTACGACAAGCGGGCCTTCGACAAGATCGGCGCCGAGCCGCCCCAGTCGTGGGGCGACATCATGGACCTGGTGCCCAAGTTCAACGCCAAGGGCATCGCGCCGTTCTCGCTGGGCGGGCAGTCGCGCTGGACCAACATGATGTGGCTGGAGTTCCTCTTCGACCGCATGGGCGGCCCCGAGGTGTTCCAGGCCGTGTTCGACGCGGAGAAGGACGCCTGGTCCAACCCCGTCGCCATCGACGCCCTGACCAAGATGCAGGACCTGATCAAGGCGGACGGGTTCATCAAGGGCTTCTCCTCGATCACCGCCGACTCCAACGCCGACCAGGCGCTGCTCTACACCGGCAAGGCCGCGATGATGCTCCACGGCGGCTGGACCTACGGCGGCATGAAGCAGGACGGCGGCGACTTCGTCTCCGGCGGTAACCTCGGCTTCATGAACTTCCCGCCCATCGACGGCGGCAAGGGCGACCCCGGCAACACCGTCGGCAACCCCGGCCAGTACATGTCGATCTCCGCCAAGGCGACGCCCGAGCAGAAGGAGATCGCCAAGAAGTTCTTCTCCACCGAGCTCATCAGCGACAAGTCGGCCGAGGAGTGGGTGAGCACCGGCGCGGTTCCCGTGATCAAGGGCTCGGAGAAGTTCTTCACCAACTCCGAGGACGCCGAGTTCCTCAACTTCGTCGTCGGCATCGCCAACAACGCCAAGGTCTTCCAGCAGTCCTGGGACCAGGCGCTCAGCCCGACCGCCGCCGAGGTGCTGCTCGACAACATCGCCAAGCTGTTCCAGCTGTCGATCGGGCCGCAGGAGTTCGCCACCAACATGAACGCGGTCATCGGCAAGTGAGCACGATGGTCACCGTTCCACCCAGAGGGAGGCCGTCTGCCGCCACGCGTGTGCGCGGCAGCGGCGCCCTCGCGTGGCTGGCGGTCCCCGCCCTGCTCGTCTTCGTCGCCTTCGGCGTGATCCCCCTGCTCGGGGTGCTGGCGCTGAGCTTCACCACGTGGGACGGGCTCAGCCAGAACATCACCTTCAGCGGGCTGTCGAGCTGGAGCGCGGTACTGAGCGATCCCGGGCTGCCGCACGCCCTGTGGGTGACGTTCCTGATCATGGCCCTGTCGTGGCTGGTCCAGACGCCGGCCAGCATCCTCATCGGGGTCTTCCTGGCCGGCCGGCAGCGTTACCGCACCCTGCTCGCGGTGCTCTACTTCATCCCGCTGCTGCTCAGCTCGGCCGCCATCGCGATCACGTACAAGGCGCTGCTCGACCCGAACTTCGGTCTCGGCGCCGGCCTCGGCCTGGACTTCCTCACGCAGGACTGGCTCGGCGACGGCACGCTCGCCGTGGGGGTCGTGATCTTCATCGTGTCGTGGCAGTTCATCCCGTTCCACTCGCTGCTCTACCAGGGCGGGGTGCGGCAGATCCCGCGCTCCATGTACGAGGCCGCGGAGCTGGACGGCGCGGGCCGGGTGCGGAAGTTCTTCAGCATCACCCTGCCCCAGCTCAAGTACACGATCATCACGTCCTCCACCCTGATGGTGGTCGGCTCGCTCACGCTGTTCGACCTGATCTTCGTGCTGACGGCGGGCGGACCGGGCGACGCCACCCGCGTGCTCGCGCTCGACATGTACAAGCGGGGCTACCAGGCCAACCTCATGGGCCCGGCCAGCGCCATCGCCGTCATCCTCGTCCTCGTCGGCCTGGCCCTCGCGCTGTTCCTGCGCAGGCTCGGCGGCCGTGACGCCAGCGCCAGCCAGCTTGAGGGGGCCTGACATGGCCACGACGCTGACCGACAAGCCCGGAAGGACCGCGACGGGTCACTCCGGGCGCCGCCGCAGGACCACCCCGCGCGAGAGCAAGAACTGGCTCGGCGGCACGATCTCGTGGATCTGGCTCGCGATCGTGATCGTGCCGATCTACTGGGTGGTCATCACCAGCTTCAAGTCGCAGAGCACCTACTACCTGTCGAACCCGATGGCGCCGCCGGTCGAGCCGACCCTCGACAACTACCGGCTGGTCATCGAGTCCGACTTCCCGCTGTACTTCGTCAACAGCCTGATCGTCGCCATCGGCTCGGTGGTCCCGGCGGTGCTGTTCTCCTTCATGGCCGCGTACGCGATCGTGCGGGCCAGCGAGAACCGGTTCCTCAAGTCCGTGAACTGGTTGTTCCTCATGGGCCTCGCCATCCCGCTCCAGGCGACGGTCATCCCGATCTACCTGATCATCATCAGGCTCAAGCTGTACGACAGCCTGCTGGCGCTCATCCTGCCCTCGATCGCGTTCGCGATCCCCCTGTCGGTGCTGGTCCTGGCCAACTTCATCCGGGACGTGCCGAAGGAGCTGTTCGAGTCCATGCGGCTCGACGGGGCGAGCGAGCAGACCACGCTCTGGCGCCTGGCCTTCCCGCTGACCCGGCCGGCCGTGGTGACGGTGTCGATCTACAACGCGCTGCAGATCTGGAACGGGTTCCTGCTGCCGGTGATCCTGACGCAGAGCCCGGACAAGCGGACGCTGCCGCTGGCGCTCTGGTCGTTCCAGGGGGAGTACAGCGTGAACGTGCCCGCGGTGCTCGCCTCGGTGATGCTGACCACGCTGCCGATCCTGATCCTGTACGTGGTGGGCCGCCGCCAGTTGCTGAGCGGCCTGACGGCCGGCTTCGGCAAGTGACCTGAGTCCCTGACCGGGGCACAAGTCCTCTCATGGAGGGCATGTGGGATCTCGTGGTCGTGGGCGCCGGGCCCGCCGGCTGTGCGGCGGCGCTCGGCGCCCTGCGGCGGCGGCCAGGCATCCGGGTGCTGGTGCTGGACAAGGCGGGCTTCCCCCGCGACAAGGCGTGCGGCGACGGCATCGCGGCCCACGGGCGTGACGAGCTGGCGCGGCTGGGCGTGCCGGGGCTGATCGACGACTACCGGCCCACGCCCCGCCTCACCGTGGTCTCCCCCGGCGGGATGCGGGTGTCGGCGACCGCCGCGCGGCCCAACCACGTGGTGCCGCGCCTGGTGTTCGACGCCCGGCTGGTGGAGGCGGCCCGGGCGGCGGGCGCCGAGGTGCGCCTGCACCGGGTCAGGGAAGTGACGGGGGCGGGGCCGGTGGCCGTGGTCGACGGCCGCATCCGGGCTCGGGTCGTCATCGCGGCCGACGGAGCCAACTCCGCGGTGCGGCGGCTGATCGGGCTGCCGGCCTCACCCGAGCGGCACACCGCCATCGCCGTGCGCGGGTACGCGGACGTGCCGGAGGACGACGACGTGCAGCTCATCGCCATGCAGCGGGCCGGCTGGCCCGCCTACGCGTGGTCGTTCCCGATCGGCGACGGCACCGCGAACGTCGGGTTCGGGATGTTGCTGCCGCGGCTGCGCGCGACCGGGCTGCCGGGGCGGCAGGTGCTGCACGGCAGGCTGGCGGAGCTGCTGCCCGACCGCCCCGCCCGCGACCTGCGCGCCCACCACCTGCCGCTGTCCACGGGCCGGCCGGTGCCCGGCGCCGGGCCGGTGCTGCTGGCGGGGGACGCGGCGGGGCTGATCAACCCGCTGACCGGCGAGGGGATCTACTACGCGCTGCTGTCGGGGCGGCTGGCGGGCGAGGCCGCCGCCGTCGCGCCCGGCGCTCCCCTGCCCGCCTACCGGGACGCCCTGCGCCGGGCGCTCGGGCGGCACCTCCGCACGACCGACGTGCTGGCCCGGCTGGCGCAGTCACCGGGGTTCATCGACGCCGCCATCGCCACCGCCGCCCACCGCAAGGAGGTCTTCGACCTGCTGGTGGAGGTGGGGCTGGGGGCGGGGACGGTGCCGGTCCCGCTCGCGTACGCGGTGGCCGCGCGCTGGCTGCGCGAGGGCCTGCGACGCCGGTGAGGGCGTGCGGTGCCGCGGGCCGGGGGCGGGCCGGGGGCGGGCCGCCGTCAGGGCGTGAGGGAGGCGCCTTCGGCCAGCAGGAGCGCGACGTCGACGCCCGCCACGGCGATGGCGGCCAGGAACGGCGCGCGCGGGTGCCGGCGCGCCGCCACGAGCCCGGCCGAGGTGAGCGCGGCGGCCGTGGCCAGCGCGATCCAGGCCGTCGGGCTCGTACCGGCGAGGCCGGGGACGGCCGGGACGGCCGGGTTCATGGCGGCCGGGCCGGGCGGGGCCGTGAGGGCGGGGCCGAAGGCGAGCAGGCAGGTGGCGGCGAGGAGCGGGAGCGGCAGCAGCGCGCGCAGACGGGCCGCGCCGAGCCGCTGCGGCCAGCCGCGCACGCCGGTCGCCAGGTCGTCCGCCAGGTCAGGCAGCACGTTGGCCAGGTGAGCGCCCACCCCCAGCAGGGCGGCCGCCGCGGTCGCCCACCAGGCGGGCCACGGCTCCCCCGGCAGCCCCAGCGTCACGAAGGCGGGCAGCACCCCGAACCCCACCGCGTACGGCGCCCACGACAGCGCGGTCGCCTTCACTCCCAGGTCGTACGCCCACGCCGCGAGCACCCCGGTGAGATGCGCGGCCCCGGCGAGCGGACCCGAGGCGAACGAGAGCGGCACGCAGCAGGCCAGCGCCACCGCCGCGGCGACCCAGAGGGCGCGCGGCGTGATGGTGCCGTCCACCGCCGGCTTGTCCGAGCGCCCCGCGGCCGCGTCGCGCCCGGCGTCGGCCGCGTCGTTGCACCAGCCGATCGACAGCTGGCCCGCCAGCACCGCGAGGCCCACGAGCAGGCACCCGCCCGCGCCGCGCCCGGCGGCCGCCGCCAGCGCGGTGACCAGAGCCGTGACCGCCACGGTCGGGCCGGGGTGGCAGCCCCGCGCCAGCCCGGCGATCATCCGGCGCCCGCCCTCCGTCACAGCCCCGATGCTACTCGCGCTCCCGGCGACGCCTCACGGGGAGCGGTTCCGCGAATCTCGGCGGGCGAATTGCACCGGGTTGACCAGCCGATCGTCGGGGAAGGCGACCTCTCCTGGCTTAGCCGATCAACCTGAGGGGAACCGTGCCATCGACGAGAGTTTTCGGCCGCCCGCCCAGGGGAGCCCTCCATGACCCATATCGCCGCAGTTCGCTGCGCGTTTCCCTCGCATCGATACCCCCAGGCCGAGCTGACCGACATGGCGGCCCGCGTCTGCCTTCCCGAGAACGCCGACCGCCGGCTGCTCGACCGGCTGCACCGCAGCGCCCGCGTCGACCACCGCAACCTGGCCCTGCCGATCGAGGAGTACGAGAAGCTGGACGGTTTCGGCGCCGCCAACGACGCGTACGTGACGGCGGCGGTCGAGCTCGGGCTGGAGAGCGTCCGCGCCGCCCTGGACGGCGCCGGCCTGGCCCCGGCGGACGTCGACATGATCATGTTCACCTCGGTCACCGGCATCGCCGTGCCGTCGATCGACGCCCGGCTGGCGGGCGCGCTCGGGCTGCGGCCCGACGTCAAAAGGTTGCCGGTGTTCGGCCTGGGCTGCGTGGCCGGCGCGGCAGGCGTGGCCAGGCTGCACGACTACCTGCGCGGCTGGCCCGACCACGTGGCGGTGCTGCTGTCGGTGGAGCTGTGCTCGCTCACCGTGCAGCGCGGCGACGGCTCGCCCGCCGGGCTGGTCGCCAGCGCGCTGTTCGGGGACGGCGCCGCGGCCGTCGTCGCCTGCGGGGCCGGCCGGCCGGTGAGCGGCCCGACGGTGGTGGCCAGCCGCAGCCATCTGTACCCGGGCTCCGAGCATGTCATGGGCTGGCAGGTGGGGGGCGACGGCCTGCGGGTGGTGCTGGACGCGGGCGTCCCCGAGGTGGTGCGCCGCTACCTGGCCGACGACGTGCACGCCTTCCTGTCCGACCACGGGGTGAGCGCCGGCGAGGTGTCCGCCTGGGTGTGCCATCCCGGCGGCCCGAAGGTGCTGGAGGCCGTGTCGGAGACGCTCGGCCTGCCGGCCGGCGCGCTCGACGTCACCTGGCGCTCGCTGGCGGCCCACGGCAACCTGTCGTCGGCGTCGGTGCTGCACGTGCTGGGCGAGACGCTCGCCACACGGCGGCCGGAGCCCGGCACCTGGGGGATGCTCATCGCCATGGGCCCCGGTTTCTGTTCCGAACTCGTCCTCCTGCGCTGGTGATCCCATGATCTGGTATTTGGTCCTCATCGTCCTGGTCGGCCTGGAGCGGCTGGCCGAACTGGTCGTCTCCAAGCGCAACGCCGCCTGGAGCATGGCGCGCGGCGGCGTGGAGAGCGGCCGCGGCCACTACCCCTGGATGGTGCTGCTGCACACCGCGCTGCTGGCCGGGGCGCCGCTGGAGGTGTGGCTGGCCGGGCGGCCGTTCCTGCCCGAGCTCGGCTGGCCGATGCTCGCCCTCGTACTGGCCGCGCAGGGCCTGCGCTGGTGGTGCATCACCGCGCTCGGGCCGCGCTGGAACACCAAGGTGATCGTGGTGCCGGGGCTGCCGCTGGTGACGCGCGGCCCGTACCGGCTGACCTGGCTGCGCCACCCGAACTACGTGGCGGTGGTCGTGGAGGGGTTCGCGCTGCCGCTGGTGCACACGGCGTGGGTGACGGCGCTGGTGTTCACCGTGCTGAACGCGGCGCTGCTGACGGTGCGCCTGCGCAGCGAGAACGCGGCCCTGGCCCTGGCCGGGCGGCCCGCCACGTGATCGACGTGCTGGTCGCCGGCGGCGGTCCCGCCGGTCTGGCGACGGCCATCCACGCGGCGCTGCTCGGCATGCGGGCGGTGGTCGTCGAGCCGCGCCCCGGCCCGGTCGACAAGGCGTGCGGCGAGGGCATCATGCCGGGCGGCGTGGCGGCGCTGGCCGCGATGGGCGTGACCGTCCCGGGGCGGCCGCTGCGCGGCATCCACTACCTCGACGAGCGGCACGCGGCGCGCGCCACGTTCGGCCGGGCCGCGGGGCTGGGCGCGCGGCGCGTCGCCCTGCACGACGCGCTCGCCCGGCGGGCCGCCGCCCTCGGCGTGAAGACCCTCACCGGCCGGATCTCCCGCGCCGTCCAGGACCGCGACGGGGTCGAGGCCGCCGGGCTGCGGGCGCGCTGGCTCGTGGCCGCCGACGGGCTGCACTCTCCGCTGCGCCGCTCACTCGGCCTCGACGCGCCCCCGGGCGGCGTGCGCCGGTACGGGCTGCGGCGCCACTACCGGGTGGCGCCGTGGACCGACTTCGTGGAGGTGCACTGGTCGGGCCGGGGCGAGGCGTACGTCACGCCGGTGGGCGACGACCTGGTGGGCGTGGCGATCCTCAGCTCCGTGCGGCGCACGTACGCCGAGCACCTGGCGGGGTTCGGCGCTCTGGCGGAGCGGCTGCGCGGGCCCGCCGTGACGCCGGTGCGCGGCGCCGGGCCGTTCCGCCAGCGGGCGCGGGCGCGGCGCGCCGGACGGGTCCTGCTGGTGGGCGACGCGGCCGGGTACGTGGACGCGCTCACCGGCGAGGGCGTGTCGCTGGCGGTGCGCTCGGCGGAGATCCTGGCGCGCTGCCTGGCCGAGGACCGGCCCGAGGAGTACGAGCCCGCGTGGCGGCGGCTGTCGCGCACCCACCGGCTGCTGACGGGCGCGCTGGTGCAGGTGGCGCGGCGGCCCGGCACGGCGCGGCTGGTGGTGCCGGCGGCCCGGGGCCTGCCGGGGGTGTTCACGTCGGTCGTCCGCCTGCTGGCCTGAACGGCTCCGCTGGGATCCAAGCCGGTTGCAAGTCAGCTGATCTACGATGGCCCGTCATGAGACGACTGGCGCCGGTGGGCGCGCTGCTGGCCTGCCTGAGCGGCTGCGTGATGCCGCCCATGGGCGCGATGGCCGAGGACACCCGCGCCGTGGGCCCGTCCGGGATCGTCGCGGAACGGGAGGAGAGCGGCGTGGGCGTCGAGCGGGGCGTGCTCAAGGGCAGGGTCGTGAGCAGCGCCGGCAGGCCGGTCGCGGGCGCCCAGGTGGTCGCCGACAACCAGTTGCTGTACAACAGCAACCTCATCGTGACGACGGACGTCGACGGCCACTACCGGGTCGAGACGGACGTCGCGGCCACGTTCCACGCGACGGCCTCGTTCAACGTCGAGCGCGACGGCGTCGCGTACGAGGTCGAGTTGCGGCCCGAGGACGACAGCCCGTTCGCCGGCCCGGAGGGGGCGATCCGGAACTTCACCTGGAAGCTCACCGGCGCCAAACCCGACGGCCTGGGCCACTACGGCGGATCGGTCCTGTTCTATCTGGACGGCACCGACCCGGGCGACCCCGAGACCTTCCTCCAGGACGAAGGGGTCGAGCTCACGCTCACCCCGCAGAGCCCCCTGCTGGACGGCTCGCCGGGAGAGGTCATCACCCGGCGGGCGGCCCGCACCCCGGACGGGTCGGGCCTGCTGGACGTGCCCATCGCCCGTTACCGTATCTCGGCGGCCCACGAGGGACGCCCGCTCCAGGTCCGGCTCCGCGGTTCGGACGCGTACGCGGCGGAGATCGTCGCGGACTTCTCCCAGCACATCAACAGCGTCTACTGGATCCAGCTCGAACTGAAGCTGTAGCCGCGTGCCCGCCCGGTGGTGACGGGCACGCGGCCGGAGGCGGGCCGTTACCGGCGCGGCGCGCGGATGCGCGGGATCGGCACCTTCGACCAGTCCAGGTCCGAGGCGAGGTAGAAGCTCGGGTAGGCGGGCTGGTTGTAGGTGGTCTGCTGGCGCGCGATCTCGGCGCGGTACTGCGGGTCGTGCATCAGCGTGTACAGCTTGCGGTCGGTGACCTCGGTGCTCAGGTAGATCCGTACGGCGGTGCTGTCGGCGGTGCGCACCAGGAGTTCCTCGCGCCAGTCGCCGAGCACGTCGGCGACCAGGCCGGGGTTGCCCTTGGTCCAGTTGTTGGTGAGCGTGCCGTCGGCGGTGAGCAGGGTGCCGCGCTTCCAGTCGTCGACGGTCGGCGTCTGCAGCACGGTGGTGGCGGTGCCGTTGACCACCTGGGTCGTCATGTCGGCCGCCCAGCGGATGCTCATGTTGGTGCCGGGCACGTTCCTGCCCAGGTGGTCGCCGCGGGCCGACCAGAGGCCGGCGTCGACGGTCTGGTCGGGCGGCATGGACGACCACGCCTCCAGGCCGCGGACGGCGGGGTCGACGTCGCCGGTCATGCCGCGGCCGGTGTCGACGCCGCTGTAGCCGCCGAACAGCACCTCGCCGGTGGCGGCGGCGCGCATGGCCCAGCCGTACGGGGCCCACCGGCCGCCCTCGTGCACCGTCCAGATCTCCAGGCCGTCGCGGTCCGGGTCGAGGTCGGCGACGTGCATGGCGTCGCCGTGGCCGAGCCGGACGTTCTGGCCGGGCACGGCGCTGCCGGGCGGGCCTTCGGCGAAGGAGGAGTAGAGCAGGTCGCCGTCGTCGTCGATGGTCGCGGCGCCGTACACGATCTCCTGCTTGCCGTCGCCGTCCACGTCGGCGGCGCTCAGGGAGTGGAAGCCCTGCGTGGTGAGGGTGGCGTACTCCGGGTCGGTGCCGTCGACGCCGTGCGGGGAGGCGTTGAACGGGTTGGCCATCGGCACGTGGCCGCTGTCGGCGTACCAGACCTCTTCCAGCCGTCTGCCGTTCCAGTCGTAGGCGACCAGTGTGGAGCGGGTGTAGTAGCCGCGGGCGAAGACCGCCGACGGGCGCTCGCCGTCGAGGTAGGCGACGGCCGACAGGAACCGGTCGACGCGGTTGCCCGGCTCGATCCTGGCCATCGCGTAGTCGCCCCACAGCAGGCCGTCGTCGCCGCGGCCGGGCTTGTACGGGATGGTCTGCAGCTCACGGCCGGTGGCGCCGTCGAGCACCGTGAGGTATTCGGGGCCGGTGAGGATGTAGCCCTCGAACTCCCGCAACCGGTTGTTGCCGCTGCGGGCCGGGGCGTACACGTCCACGAAGTAGGTCGCCAGATCGGTGGCGGCCTCGCGGGAGAGCGGGTAGTCGTGCCGGGGCTCGATCCCGAACGCCTGCTCCAGCGTGGCGGGCCAGCGTCCGGCCACCACCTCGGGGTGCGCGTGCCAGCCGCGGAACATCCCGACGAGGTGCTCGAAGTAGCCGGCGGCGCTCTTGCGGTAGTCGTCGGCGTGCGAGTACCCGGCCCGGACGTCCCGGGCGGGCATCGTGACGTGGCGCTCGGACAGCACGCGGCCGTCCCGCCCGTAGCGGGTGATCTTGGTGCCAGGGGCCGTCTTGAGCATGGTCTCGGCACGGCCGTCGCCGTCGAAGTCGTAGACCAGGAACTGGGTGTAGTGGGCCCCCGCGCGGATGTTGACGCCCAGGTCGAGCCGCCACAGCGGGGTGCCGTCGAGCTCGTAGGCGTCGAGGTAGGCGTTGCCGGTGTAGCCCCGCTGGGAGACGTCCTTGGAGTTGGACGGGTCCCACTTGACGACGTACTCGTACTGCCCGTCCCCGTCGACGTCGCCGACGCTCAGGTCGTTGGCGGAGTAGGTGTACGCCTCGCCGGCCGGGGTGACGCCGTCGGCGGGCTTTCTGAGCGGAAGATCGTGAAACGATTCAACCCAGGGCGTCACGGCGGGGCCGCGTCTCCCCTCCCGCCCTTTGACGATCGGGGCGATCCGGTAGGAGGAGGTGGGGGTGCCGGCGCGGTCCAGATAGTTGGTGCTGTCGGTCACCGTGGCGATCGGCCGGCCGTCGCGGTGGACGCGGAAGTCGGTGCCGGTCATGCCTCCTGGGCCGTGCCCGGTGACCTCGTCGCCGAGCAACCGCCAGCTCAGGAACACCCCCTGGCCGGTCGGGACCGCGACGAGCCCGCGGTCCAGGCGTTCGAGCTGGACGCCGCCGGAGCGGCCGTGACCGCCGCCTCCCGCCTGGGCGGGCGGGGCGGCGAGGGTCAGGGAGAGCAGGGCCGCCGAGGCGGCCGCCAGTAAGCGGCGCATGGGGGGTGACATGCCCGGATTGAATCGATATAACAACCGTTTGTCAAGAGCCGGACTGTCCCTCCTGCCCAGGCGGAGGGACAGGCGTCGTGGGCCGGGTGCGCGCCCGGCCCCCGCCGCATCGGTCAGGCCGCCGCCGGCTGTGACCGCACGATCGAGCCGCTGATCTGCTGGGGAGACCGGAGCAGGTTGAGGATCGGGCAGACCCGCTCCACCTCGGCGTGCAGCCGGTCCAGCTCCTCGTCGGAGGCGGGCGAGTCGATCAGCACCTCGTAGCGGAAGCCGTACGGATGGACCGGGACGTCGCTCTGGCCGGGCTGCTGGGCCCTGGGGTCGTACTCGGCCCGCACGTCCACCTCCAGGGCGTCCAGCGGCACCTCCAGCTCGGCGGCCTTGATCAGGAAGATGTGCGTGACGCAGCTGCCCAGCACGCCCGCCTGCAGCTCCGGTGAGCCGGGGCCGAGGTCGTAGCCGGCGAAGTCGGGGCCGCTGTCACTGATGATCCGGTGGTCGCGGATGCGGATGCGCCGTACCCCGCTGCGGCCCTCGGCCGTGACGTGGGCGTGCAGGGCCACCGGACCGCCGGAAGGGGCGGCGCGGCGGGCCAGCAGGGCGGCGCGCTTCTGGGACAGGTACTCGCGAAGGGTGCTCATGCTCTCTCGTTCCGATGCCGGGTCCGGTGGCGCGGAGTGGGGCTGGGGTGGTCAGGTGAGGGTGAGGGGGCCGTTCGGGGTGGCGAGGACGGCGCGCAACGCGGGGTCGCGGTCCTCGGTCACGTCGAGCCGGGCGCCGACCGCCGACAGATCGCGGCGGAGCGCGCCGGGGTCGGGGTGGGAGGCGGTCAGGGACTCCAGTGTCAGCTGGGGCAGACCGGAGTCCGACGGGTGCGGGGTGTCGCCCCAGTCGATGAGGAACGGCACCGGCCTGACCGCGGCCGGGTCGTCCCGCCGGGTGAGCCGCCACTCCAGCAGAAGACCGTCGGGCGTGCGCCGGGACAACGGGTGGACGTCGCCCGGGTCGTAGCCGTGCTCGCGCGCCTGCCGGACCGTCTCGTCGAGGTCGCCGGGCCTGATCGCCCACGCGACCAGGCGCGGCTCGCGCAGCGTCTCCAGGCCGAACGCCCGCGGCCTCGCGCCGGGCTGGTCCGGGTCGGGGCCGATGATCTCCAGGTAGGAGCCGGGCCCGAGGCCGACGAGGTGGTTGGCGGTGCCTCCCGGGTGGCTGCCTCCCGCCACGGGCTCGACGCCGGTGCGCGCGGCGAAGGCGGCGACGCCCGCGCGCAGGTCCGGCACCGCGTAGACGAGGTGGTCGAGTGTCATGAGTCCTCCTGGACGGGTTCGCCGAGCGAGAGCATGAGCCGGTTGGCCCAGTTGAAGAACGCGGCGGCGTGGATGACGTCGCTGATCGCCAGGTCGTCGAGGCCGGCCGCGCGGAGCGCCTCGACGTGGGCCTCGCCTAGCTCGCCGGGGGTGGCCGCGATCGCCGCCGAGGCGTCGATGATCGCCCGCCACCTGTCGTCCTGGGACGCGTGCACGCCCTCCTCCAGCAGCCGGAGCACGTCGTCCGGGCGCTTGGCGTAGTGGGCGGCGAACCGGGCGTGCACCGACGCGCAGAAGACGCATCCGTTGCGACGCGAGGTGGCGGTGGCCGCCAGCTCGCGCTCGGCGCGTGGCAGCCCTCCGCCGGAGTTGTGGAAGATGTCGTTGTCGGTGTGCATGCGCGCCTTCAGGATGCCGGGGTCGCGGGCGAGCAGCAGGAAGTACGGTGACGCGGCGCGCGCCCGATCGACCAGCGCCTCGTGGTGCTCCTCGGTCAGCTCATCCGCCGCCAGCGGCGTCAGCCACGGTGCCCAGCCGAGCCGGTCCATCGTGAACCCGCCCGTGCTCCCCGCCGTACGCTCACCGGGCCTCGCGACGCCCGTGCCGCCCGCCGTACGCTCGCTCGGTGTCGTGGCGCTCATGCCGCCACCCCCGTACGGCCGAGCAGCCGCAGTCCGGCCGCCACCCGGATCTGGAAGCTGAGGAAGGCGACCAGCTGCGCGAGCGTGACGATGCCGGTGTCGCTCCAGCCGGCCTTGGCCAGCGCGGCGAGCGCGTCCCTGCTCGCCTCGCCCGGCCGGAACACGAGCAGGTGGGCGTGCTCGAACGCGGCGGTGAGCCGGACGCCCAGCGCGTCGGGGTCGCGCACCCGGTAGCGGGTCACCTCGGCGTCACCGGCCGAGGGCTCGGGACGCGCCTCGTACGGCCCGGTGGTGAGGCCGGCCGCGGCCTCGGACCGCACCGCCTCCAGCAGCCGGGGCGCGGGCCCGGCCAGCCGGTCGGTGTAGAAGCGGGTGGCCGGGTCGTCGCGGTGCAGCGTGGCGACGAAGGCGGCGACGGCGTCGCGTTCGACGATCGGGACCTCGGCCTCGGGGCCCGGCGCGAACAGCGCGTCGAAGCTGCGCTGGGCGTGCTCGCGGGTGGCGGGCCGGCGGCGGCGGAGCCGGTCGAGCGGCGAGCCGGGGTCTATCCCCGCCAGCTGGTCGATGACGTCGGCGGGCGGGTGCGGCCCGGTTCCGGAGCGTGGCGTCTGGGTCATGCGGGGCTCGCTTCCTTGGCGGGGGTCCAGCCGAGCGCGGGCGCGACCTCGGTCGCGAGCAGCTCGATCGAGCGGAGGATGAGGGGGTGCGGCGGGTCGACGGAGTGGACCTGCAGGACCAGGTCGGTGGCGCGGTCGAGCGTCGGGTCGGCGCGCAGGCTCTCGACGACGTCCTGCGGGGTGCCGACGTGCACGTCGAACGCGGCGATCCGGGTGCCGAGGTCGTCGCCGGGCAGCTCGAACGGCAGCCTGCCGCGGCCGAGCCCGCGTTCGGCCCAGCGCAGCGCCTCGCTCCTGCTGTCGGCCACGAACGCGGTCCGGGACGCCATGATCCGTGGGGCGGCGCCGGGCGGCAGGCTGTCCAGGTAGGCGTCGACGATGGGCCGCTGGATCTCCGCGAGCGTCGCCTGCGGCCGGTCGGCGGGTCTGGGCTGGGTGCGCGACAGCATGAGGCCGTGGCCGGCGCGACCGGCGCGGGCGCCGCCGGCGGCGGAGAAGGTCGCCTCCCACACCGCCCCGGGCAGTCGCGGCGCCGGCGGGTGGAGCCGCTTGCCGCCGCCCAGGTCGGCGCCGGACCAGGCGGCCAGGAGCACGGCCAGATGGTCGGCGTAGAGGGACGCGCGGTCGGCGCTGTCGCGGCCGAACGGCGGGAACGACGACGGCGTGCCGCCGCTGCCCACCCCGACCTCCAGCCGGCCGCCCGTCAGGAGGTCGAGCACGGCGGCGTCCTCGGCGACCCGCAGCGGGTGTTCGAGCGGCAGCGTGATGATGCCGGTGCCGAGCCGGATGCGGCCGGTCGTGGCCGCCACGTGCGCGAGGAACACCAGGGGCGCGGGCAGCCCGCCCTCGTCGCCGTCGAAGTGGTGCTGGGCGACCCAGGCGGTGTCGAACCCGGCGGCCTCGGCGTGCCGGATCTGCTCGGCGGCGAGCCGGTAACGCTCGTGCGGCGGCGCGTCGTCGAGCAGCCGGGTGAAGAATCCGAGCCTCATCGCACCGGCTCCGGGATCGCGGCGAGCAGTTCTCGGGTGTACGGGTGGCGCGGGCCGGTGAAGACCTGCCGGGCGGTGCCTGATTCCACGATGCGTCCTTCGCTCATGACGGAGACGGTGTGCGAGATCTGCCGCACGACGGCGAGGTCGTGCGAGATGAACAGGTAGGTCAGCCCCAGGTCGCGCTGGAGCTGTTCGAGCAGGTCGAGGATCTGGGCCTGCACGGTGACGTCGAGGGCGGAGACGGCCTCGTCGAGCACGAGCACCTCGGGTTCGACGGCCAGCGCGCGGGCGATCGCCACCCGCTGGCGCTGGCCTCCGGAGAGCTCGCGGGGTCTGCGCCCGGCCAGGTCGCGCGGCAGCGCCACCCGGTCGAGCAGGTCGGCGACCCGGGCGGCGCGGGCCGCGCGGTCGCCGAGCCGGAAGTTGCGCAGCGGCTCGGCGACGATCTCGGCCACGGACTGGCGCGGGTCGAGCGAGCCGTACGGGTTCTGGTGGACGAGCTGCACGTGCCGGCGGAACCGGCGGCCTTCGCCGGCCCCGGGGACGGTCACCGTGCCGGAGGTGGGCTCGGCGAACCGGACCACCATCCGCGCGGTCGTGGTCTTGCCGGAGCCGGACTCCCCCACCAGCGCGTGCGTGGTGCCGCGCGGCACCTCGAAGGAGACGCCGTCCACGGCGCGGAACGGGCGGCGGCCGAGCCGGAACTCCTTGACGAGGTCGCGGGCCACGATCGCGGGTTCGGCCGCGGGCTCTGCGGGCTGCCGGTACTCGCGTACGGACAGCGCGGGCGCGTCCCGCAGCAGCCTCTGGGTGTAGGCCGCCTCGGGGGCGGCGAGGACGGCGGTCGTCGGGCCCCGCTCCTCGATCCGGCCGGCCCTCATGACGACGAGCCGGTCGGAGCGGGAGGCGGCCACGCCGAGGTCGTGGGTGACCAGCAGCACGGCGGTGCCGTACTCGGCGCGCAGGTCGTCGATGAGGTCGAGGATGCGCCGCTGCACGGTGACGTCGAGCGCGCTGGTCGGCTCGTCGGCGATGACGAGGCTGGGCCGCAGGGCGATGGCGATGGCGATGAGCACCCGCTGGCGCATGCCGCCGGACAGCTGGTGCGGGTACTGGCGGGCCCGCGCCTCGGGGTCGGGCAGGCCGACGCGGGTGAGCAGGTCGATGACCCGCCGCCGGATGTCGCGCCGGTCGCCCCGCCGGTGGATGCGCATGACCTCGCCGACCTGGGCGCCGATGGTCTTGACCGGGTTCAGCGAGTTGGACGGGTCCTGCGGCACCAGGCCGATCCGGGCGCCGCGCAGCGCCTCCATCCGCCGGGCGGACCAGGTGGTCAGGTCGGCGTCGCCGAACAGGATCCGCCCGCCGTCGACGGTCGCGTTGCCGGGCAGCAGGCCGATGACGGCGTGCGCGGTGGTCGACTTGCCGGAGCCGGACTCGCCGACGAGGGCGACGACCTCGCCCGGGCCGACGATGAACGAGACGCCCTCCACGGCGGGCCGTCCGTCGTAGGAGACCGCGAGGTCGCGGACGTCGAGCAGGCTCATGGGGTGTCCTTCCCGATCGAGCGGCTGATCCGGCCGACGGCGAGCACGACGGCGACCACGACGGTCCCCGGCAGCGTGGTCAGCCACCACGACGTCGCCAGGTAGTTGCGCCCTTCCGCGATGAGCAGCCCCCATTCGGGCGTGGGCGGCTCCGCGCCGTAGCCGAGGAAGCCGAGCGTGGAGATGGCCAGGATGGCCAGGCCGGACTGGAGCGCGGCCAGGGCGACGACCGGCCCGAGTGAGTTGGGCAGCACGTGCCGCCACAGCACCGCCGGGTAGCGGCCGCCGCTGCCGAACGCGGCCTCCACGTAGTCGGTGCGGCGCACCCGTACCACCTCGGAACGGGCGAGCCGGGCGAAGGCCGCGACCGAGCCTGTGCCGACGGCGATGGCGACGTTGACCGTCCCGGGCCCGAGCAGGATGATCACCGTGAGCGCCAGGAGCAGGCCCGGCACCGCCAGCAGCACGTCGACCAGCCGCATGACGGCGTCGTCGAGCAGCCCGCCGGCCGATCCGGCCAGCACCCCGAGCGTGGTGCCCAGCAGCAGGCCGACCGCGACGGCGGTGAACGCGCCCGACAGGGAGTGGACGGAGCCGTGGACCACGCGGGCGAACAGGTCGCGGCCCACCGGGTCGGTGCCGAACAGGTGCGAGCCGCCCGGCGGCAGCAGCTTCTCCGCCGGCACCCCCGCGATCGGGTCGTGGGCGGTGAACAGGCCGGGCACGACGGCCCAGAGCAGCGCGACGGCGATCACCAGCCAGGCGGCGGCGAGCCCTGGGGCGATCCGCTTCACGACGCCGCCTTCAGCCGCGGGTCGAGCACCGGGTAGAGGAGGTCCACGATCAGGTTGACCAGGACGAACACGGTGGCGGCGAGCACCACGACGGCGAGCATCACCGGCGTGTCCTGCGCGTTGACGGCCTGCTCGGTGAGCCGGCCGATGCCGTTGCGGCCGAACACCGTCTCGGTGACGACGGAGCCCGCGATGAGCTCGCCGAGGACGAGCCCGGCCATGGTGAGCGTGGGCAGCGTCGCGTTGCGCGCCACGTGCCGCCACAGGATCCACCGCCGCGACGCGCCCTTGGCCGCCACCACGGGCACGAACGGCTGCGCCCGGACCTGGTCGATGGCGCGGGCCAGCACCTGCGCGATGGGCGCCGAGATGGGCACGGCGAGGGTCAGCACGGGCAGGATGAGCTGCTGGGTCGTGCTGCCGCCGATGACGGGGACCAGGCCGAGCCGGAACGAGAAGACCTGGATGAGCAGGATGCCCAGCCAGAACACCGGCACGGACACGAACACCGACGGCATCGACAGCAGCGCGCCCCTGATCCACGAGGTCCGGCTGGAGGCGGCCGCGAACGCCAGGACCACGGCCATGAGCACGGCGAGCCCGAACGCGGCCGAGGCGAGCCTGGCCGTCTCCGGCAGCGCCTCGGCGAGCCGGTCGACCACCGGCGTGCCGGTGTCGATCGAGTAGCCGAAGCTGCCGCGCAGGAACCCGGACAGCGTGTCGAGGTAGGCCGCCGCGGCCGACCGTCCGGCGTCGTAGTGGGCGCGGATCTCGGCGATCTGCTGCGGCGACAGCCCCAGCTCGGGGTTCTGGAACTTGATCAGTACGGAGTCGCCGGGCAGCAGCTGGAGCAGGACGTACGCGGCGGTGAAGGCCGCCCACAGCACGAGGACCGCCTGCCCGGCCCTGAACAGGACGTAACGCGCCATCGCTAGTTCGCGCCCGACTTCCAGGTGGAGTAGAACCAGGGCCTGGCCACGGCCTCGAAGGCGATCCCGTGCACGTGCGGGGCTCCGCCGTAGACCTGCGGCTCCTCGAACAGGGGGATGGCGTAGGCCTGGTCGACCAGGTAGCGCTGGATCTCGGCGACCTTGGCGTTGCGCTTGGCGGGGTCGGGCTCGGCCGACTGCTCCTCCAGCAGGCGGTCCAGCTTCTCGTCCTCGGACAGGATGGCGTCGCGGTTCTCGCTGTGGAAGTGGCTCTTGATCACGTCCTGGTCGGCGCGGCCCACCATGGAGTGCTGCAGGGGCGTCTTCTCGGCGTCCTTGATGTCCACGGCCTGGGTCCCGGCGTCGGCGGGGCGGATCTCCAGCTCGACGCCGAGCTTGGCCCACTGCTGGCCGATCAGCTCCAGCGTCTGCTTCGACAGCGGCTGCGGGCCGGCGACGAACACGCCGAGCCGCAGCTCGCGGCCGTCCTTCTCCCGGACGCCGTCGGCGCCGCGGGTCCAGCCGGCCTTGTCGAGCAGCGCGCCGGCCTTGCCGGGGTCGTGGGCGAGCCGGCCGGACAGGTTCACGTACCCCTGGGCGAGGTGGCTGAGCACCGAGGTGGCGACCGGGTAGCTGGGCGTGAACAGGGTCTCCACGACCTCCTTGGCGTCCGTGCCCGCCAGCAGCGCCCTGCGGACGTCCGGGTCCTTCAGGATGCTGTTGCCCGGCCGCAGGTAGAGGCCGTTGTTGACGCCTCTGGTGGGCTCGGCGTAGATCGTGAAGCCGGCGCTCTTGACGGTCTCCTCGTCGTAGGCCTGCACGTAGCGCACGAAGTCGGCCTGCCCGGAGGTGAGGGCGCCGACCCGCACGTTGTCCTCCGGCGTCACGATGATCTTGATTTCGTCCAGGTACGCCCGGCCCTGGTGCTCGGACGAGGGCGGCGCCCAGGCGTAGTCCTCACGGGCGGCCAGGTGCACCTCCTTGTCGACGATCTGGTGCTTCACGGTGAAGGGGCCGGAGCCGACGATGTTCTTGAGCCGGCACTGCTCCTCGTACGGCAGCGAGATCGTCTTCTTGGAGACCAGGCCGGCGCCGATGACGGAGGTGCCCTGCAGGAAGCCGGGCGAGGGCTTGTCGAAGTGGAACCTGACGGTCAGCCGGTCGACGACCTCGCTGCGCTCGTAGTTGTTGACGAACTCGGCGACCGGCAGCTTGAGCTTGTCGTCGCCGCGTCCGTACACGTCGAAGTTGGCCGCGACGGCCTCGGCGTCGAGCGGGGTGCCGTCGCTGAAGGTCACCCCGTCGCGCAGGTGGAAGGTGTAGGTGGTGGCGTCCTCGTCGATCTCCCACCGGGTGGCGATCCACGGTTCGATCTCGAGGGTCTCGGGGTTCTGCCAGGTGAGCTTGTCGGTGATCTGGTTGAGGATGCCGCCGTTGGGATAGAACCCGGCGGCCGGCAGGTAGAGGCAGGTCGGCGGCTGGTGCTCCAGGTAGGTGAGGGTGCCGCCGTAGACCGGCTGCCCGGCGGCCTGCGCCGCCCCGGCGGGGCCCGCACCGCCACAGGCGCCGAGCAGCCCCACGACGG
The DNA here is from genome assembly GCF_050936535.1 of Nonomuraea sp. CA-218870. Lineage (NCBI taxonomy): Bacteria > Bacillati > Actinomycetota > Actinomycetes > Streptosporangiales > Streptosporangiaceae > Nonomuraea > Nonomuraea sp. CA-218870. The sequence continues at coordinate 4,613,754 of NZ_JBNJMN010000001.1, forward strand.
CGAGCATGGCGGCGCCGGCCACGGCGGTGGATCGCAGTCTGGATGGTGACATGGGGGAACGCCCTTCAGGAGCGGAACGAGAACGAAACCTAGTATAACCTACCAGAAAACTATGAAATAGCCTCGGCGGTGCCCGGAGGGCGGGGGCGGATGGAGCTAGGAGGACGCCGACCGGGACATGACGTCCGCGAGCGTGACCTCGCTGAGCAGGGTGTGCTCGTGGTCGCGCAGCCGCTCCCAGATCGCGTCCAGGGGCGCGGCGGCCCGGGGGAACCTGCGCGTGGCCTGCTCGACTCCCTCGGTCACGCGGATGACGTCGGCCAGGGAGATCTCGGCGGCGGGACGGGCCAGCCAGTAGCCGCCGTCCGGCCCGCGCTGGCTGTTCAGGAGCCCGGCGCGGCGCAGCTGGAGCAGGATGTTGTCGCAGAACCTGCGGGGGATCTCCTGCGAGTCGGCCACCCGCTCGGCGTGCACCGGGCCGTCGGCCTCCGCGAGGGCGAGCATGGCGGCGAGGGCGTACTGGGTGCGTGCGGAGATTCTCATGGGTTCCCGTGATGGTCGGAAAAGGCCCGGCGCCCCTGGTCGGGGGGCCGGGCCTTCAGGCGGTCCGGGGGACGTCGGGCACGTCGGGCGCGTCAGGCGGAGGTGGTGGGCTCCTGCTTGCGCAGCTCTTCCTCGTACGCCTCCACCGACTCCTGGGCCTTGTGCTTGCGGTACTCGCGCACCGAGTAGCCGATCGCGGCGGCCCAGATGAGGGCGATGGTCAGGTACGCGACGGTCTGCACGCCGCCGGGGGCGTCGATCCAGTCGCTGCGCAGCAGCGTGCGCACGTTGGTCAGGATGATGAGGCCGCCCACGGCCGAGCCGAGGATGCGCGGCGGGATGTGGCGCACCAGCCACGCGGCGATCGGGGCGGCGATCACGCCGCCGATCAGCAGCACGGCCACCCAGGAGAAGTCGATGTTCTCCGAGCCGAGGCCGACGAAGAAGCCGACGCTGGCCGCGATGGCCACCAGGAACTCCGAGGCGTCGATCGACCCGATCACCTTGCGCGGCGCCAGCCGGCCGCTGGCCAGGATGGCGGGGGTGCCCACCGGGCCCCAGCCGCCGCCGCCCGTCGAGTCCACGAAGCCGGCGAACAGGCCCAGCGGGGTCAGGAAGCGCTTGCGCAGCGGCTTGCCCAGGTTGCCGCGCGGCAGGCCGAAGGCGGTGAACCTGATCAGGATGTAGACGCCCAGCGTCAGCAGGATCAGCGACATGACCGGGGCGGCGACCTCGGTCGACAGGCTGGACAGGAACGTCGCGCCGGCGAAGGCGCCGATCGCGCCCGGCACACCGATCTTGCCGACGACCTTCCAGTCGACGTTCCCGAAGCGCCAGTGGGAGAAGCCCGAGGCCAGGGTGGTGCCGATCTCGGCCAGGTGCACGGTGGCCGAGGCCGCGGCCGGGTTGGTGCCGATCGCCAGGAGGAGCGTGGTTGAGGTGACGCCGTAGGCCATGCCCAGGCTTCCGTCGACGAGCTGGGCCGCGAAACCCACCAGCCCGAGCAGGAGGAGTGCTCGCACGATCGACCCTTTCCGATTTATCCTACTTAACTTGTAGGGTTAATGATGATTCAGGCGGGAGGAGGCGTCAAGCCTTCTATCCCTACTTTCTCGGAAGGGATACCGGCCTGGGGCGCGACCCGGTCAGCCCAGGCCGCCAGCACCTCCGTCAGCTCCGGGAGCTGGGACTCCAGCAGGGCCAGGCCGGGGGTGGGCACCAGGGCGCCGAGCTCCACCAGCAACGGCCGCAGATGCACCTCCACCGCCGGCGAGTGCGCCGGGTCACCCATCATCAGCAGCGGCAGCGCCGTCGTGCCGGCCAGCGCCCGGGGCGGCAGCCGGTCCAGGAACACCTTGAGCAGGCCGGTGTAGGTGCCCTTGTAGGTGGGGCTCGCCACCACCAGCACGCTCGCCCCGGCGACCCGCTCCAGCGCCGACTCCACGCCGGGCGAACGGACGGGCGACAGCAGGTGCGGCGCGAGACCGGCCAGGTCGACGACGTCGTACGGCGGCGGCACCCCGATCCGCTCCCCCACGGCCCCGGCGGCCTCGACCGCGGCGGCACGGGTACGGGAGGCTTCACGGGGGTTGCCGACCAGGACGACGAGGCTCATGCGATCCTCCGGAGGATCAGGGAATGAAAGGGATGAAGCGCCGCAACCGGCTCACCGGTGCGGGGGTCTCCTCGAGTTCGGCCTCGTCGTCCGGGAGGTCGTACCAGTGGACGTCGCCGGGATACTCGGGCTCGCTCGGGGTGATCATGACTCCGTTCCTGTCTGACACGCGTGATGCGGGCATGGCTGACTCCTTTCGCTGGACAGGCGGGCCGGTCGGGCCGGTCGGGCGGGCTGGACGCGCCGGCTCAGCCGAGCGCGTGCGGCGGCACCGGGATGGCGGGGAACGGGTTGTCGGGCAGGAGGATGACGCGGCGCGCGTGCTCCGCGGCGTCCAGATGGAGCAGCGCCGCCCCGATGCCGGCCGCGCCGACCAGGTAACCGGTGTCGGCCGTCACCTCGCCCGGCCGCAGCCGCCGGTACGCCTGGTACCAGCGGTAGCCCCGGCCGTCGTGGTCGGTGGCCCGGCCGATCAGGTCGTCGGCGAGCGAGCGGGCGAAGGTCAGGTGCGCGCGCCGCCCGGTCGCGGCCCACAGCCCGGTGAAGAGCTCCAGCAGGCCCGCGGTGCCGCAGCACTGGCAGGCCACGTTCCAGTAGCCGTCGGTGCGCCGGCGGGGAGCGCCGCTGCCCACGATGCCGGCCGCGAGCCGCTCCACCCACTCCAGGTCGCCCGGGTCGCCGCCCACCCGGTGCAGCTCGTAGAACATCCTGGCCACGCCCGCCGACCCCGAGCAGAAACCGAGATAGTGCAGCCGCCTGGCCTGCGGCACGTGGTGCGGGACGACCGCGCAGCTGCCGGTCACGACGCTCAGTTCACGGACGAAGCCGGCGCCGCGCCGCGCGGCCCGCAGGAAGACCTGCTCCCCCGTCACCCCGTACAGCCGGGCGAGCAGGAAGGCGGTGCCGGCGGTGCCGGCCAGGAAGCCGGGCGTGACCGCGTCCAGCGGCAGGTCGGCGCACTCGCCGAACCGGTGGCCGGGCACGGGCAGGGCGGCGATGCGCAGCCCGGCCTCGACGGCGGCCTCCTCGTAGGCGGGCGCGCCGAAGTGGGCGGCGGCGCGCAGCAGGGCCAGGACGATGCCGCCGTCGCCGCGCTGGGCCGGCTCGCGGGACCAGGCCACGCCGTCGCCCGCCGCGCGGCCCTTGCTGACGAGGTGGTCGGCGATGGCCGCCGCCTCCACCTCGAACAGCTCGTCCCCGAGCGCCCACCCGGCCTCCATGAGCGCCACCATCGTGCCGGCCAGCCCGTGGTACAGCGTGAGGTCGCGCTGCTCGCGCCAGGTGGCGGCGAGCCGGCGCGCCCCGGCCCGGGCGTCCTCCAGGTACGCCTCGTGGCCGGTGGCGGCGGCCAGCTCCAGGAAGAACAGCACGATGCCGGCCGCGCCCGAGTAGAGCGAGGACGGCTCGGCGGTGACCGCCGACCTGCCGCGCGGGTCGGGGTTGGCCAGCCAGTGCCTGCCCTGCCCGCCGTCCACGGCGGCGGATCGGATCCACCGCCCGGCCAGGATGGCGGCGCTCAGCGGCGAGTCGGCTCGGGCGCTCTGAGGACGGGTCTTGTCCAGGCTCACCCGGCCATTATCCCACACATTTGGTAGGAAAATAAGGTTGAAACTCGCTCAGGTCCAGCCGTCGAGGTGGAGCACCCGGTCGAGCGGCACCCGGGGGGCCGGTTTGAAGGTGTCGCCGGTGTAGTAGGCGGTCGGGATGAGGACGCCCTGCCGGACCCCGGCCGGCAGGCCGAGCAGCTCGGCCACCTCGGCCTCGTACGCCAGATGGAGCGTCGTCCAGGCGGTGCCGAGACCGCGCGCCCGCGCCGCGAGCATGTAGCTCCACGCGGCCGGGAGCAGCGACCCCCACAGCCCCGCCTGACTCCCCTCGGGCAACCGGCCGCCGGGCAGCTCGATGCACGGGATCACCAGCACCGGCACCTCCCCCATGTGTTCGCCCAGATGGGCGGCGCTGTCGGAGACGCGCCGCTGCGTCGCCGCCCGGTCCGGGTCGTCCTGGAACAGGTTCCCGGCGGACGCCTTGGACGCGAGATAGGAGCGGGTGGCGCGCCCGTAGTACTCGCCGATCCTGGCGCGCAGATCGGGGTCGGTCACGACGACCCAGTGCCAGCCCTGGCTGTTGCCGCCGCTGGGCGCCTGGAGGGCGATCTCCAGGCACTCGCGTACGAGGTCCAGCGGCACGGGACGGCTCAGGTCGAGGCGCTTGCGGACGCTGCGGGTGGTGGTGAGCAGCTCATCCGGGCTCAGGGGCGGTGTCGTCATGACCGCATCCTGTCAGGGATGCGTGGCCGGGCGGCGGCCGCGACGCGACGACCCGCGAGCGGGACTCCTGCCGCTCTCTTGACGAACACGGGTTCGGGCGAGGAGCCGGCAGCACGTGGACCTGCGGAAATCAGCTACGCTTATGCCCGATTCCTCCCTAAAGCAGGCTATATGACCCCCCTTGCTTCTCTCCGAGAAGAACCCGCGCGCCCTGACGGCGCGGTCTTCGTCGACCACAGCGGCCGGCGGAGGAGGTGGTTCACGGCGGGTGCGGTCCTGCTCAGCGTGCTCGCCCTCACGATGACGGCGACGCTCGTGGGCGCGGTGCTCGCGGACACGCCGCTGTCGGACGACGGCTGGCCCGGATGGCCTGCGAACCCGTCCGCCACGATCTTCGACGACGCCGCCGCCGGGCGCGAACCGTCCTCCGCCGCGTCCAGGACCCCGCGGGCGCCGTCCCGGTCCGCGTCCCGGCGGGAGCCCGGCCCTCGCGCGTCGGCCGCGCCCTCCCGTACGCGCCCGACGCGCCGGTCGGCCCCGCCCGCCACCACGTCCGCGCGGCCGTCGCGCACGCCCGAGCCGCGGGAGACGGCACCGGCGACCGGGCGCGAGACGCGGGGAGCGCCGGAGCCGGAGCCCAGTGTGACCCGTGACCTCGGGCCGCCCCGCGAGTCCGAGCCGGCCGAGGCCCCCGAACCCTCCGGGCCGCCTTCGCCGGGCCAGGCCGCCATCGCTTCCGGCGCACCGGCGTGACCCTCACCCGGCGACGCCGGCGCCGTCCCCGCCCCGGCGCGGCCCGCCGGCCTGCGCGGGCAGGCGGTCATGAGGTCAGGAGACGGGCGCGGCGGCGGGCCGGCGAGCCCTCGGGTCACTGGCTGATGCTGCTCACCGGGATGGCGCTGGTGGGGTGCGCGCTGGTGCTCGACGGCTTCGTCAAGAACGTCTCCGGCGAGACGGGGCCCGCGCCCAAGGGCGGCGACCCGGCGGCCTGGCTGGAGCCGCTGCGCCGGGGCGGCCCGGTGCTCAACCTGACCGGCGACGAGCCGTCCAGCGCCCGGCTGAAGCCCCGCACGGTGGCGCTGACGTTCGACGACGGGCCCGATCCCGTGTGGACGCCGCGACTGCTCGACGTGCTGAAGGCGCACGGGGCCAAGGCGACGTTCTTCGCGGTCGGCTCGCGGATCGCCGCCCATCCCGAGCTGACCCGCCGGATCGTCGCCGAGGGTCACGAACTCGGCAACCACACCTACACCCATCCCGACCTGGCCACCATCCCCACCTGGCGGGCCGAGCTGGAGATGAGCCTCACGCAGAAGGCGCTGGCCGGAGCCACGGGCCTGCAGACGACGCTGGCCCGTCCCCCGTACTCCTCGACCCCGGACACCATCACCGTCGGGCAGTGGGACAGCCTCGAGACGCTCGGCCGCGAGGGCTACCTGGTCGCGCTGACCGACCTCGACACCCAGGACTGGCTCAGGCCGGGCACGTCCCACATCGTCAGGGCCGCGCTTCCGGCCGGGGGGCGCGGCGCGGTGGTGATGCTGCACGACTCCGGCGGCGACCGCGCCCAGACGGTCGAGGCCGTCGACCGGCTGCTCGGCGAACTGCACCGGGCCGGCTACCGCGCCGAGACGCTGACGTCCGCGCTCGGCATGCCGTCGGCACACCGGCCGGCCGGGCAGACGGCGTGGATCGCCGGCACCGCGCTCGGCCTGGCGCAGCGCGGGGCCGGCGCGTTCACGACCGCGCTGTGGTGGGTGCTGCTCGTCACCGGGGCGCTGACGCTGGCCCGGCTGGTGCTCCTGGTGGCGCTGGCCCGGGTGCACGCCCGCCGCGCGCGCGACCCGGAACGGGCCGGAGGCTGGGACCGCCCGCCGGGGGTGAGCGTGATCGTGCCCGCCTACAACGAGGAGGCGGGGATCGCGGCGACCGTGCGCTCGCTCGTGGCGACCGCGTACCCCGGCCCGGTGGAGGTGCTGGTGGTGGACGACGGCTCCACCGACCGCACCGCCGAGGCCGTCGCCGCGGCCCGGCTGCCGGGCGTACGGGTGATCAGGCAGCCGAACGGCGGCAAGGCGGTCGCGCTCAACACCGGCATCCGGCACGCGCGCCACGACGTCCTCGTCATGGTCGACGGCGACACGGTGTTCGAGCCCGGCACGATCGGACATCTGGTGCGCGGGCTCGCCGACCCGCGCGTGGGCGCGGTGAGCGGCAACACCAAGGTCGGCAACCGGCGCGGGCTCATCGGCCGCTGGCAGCACGTCGAGTACGTGATCGGCTTCAACCTGGACCGGCGGGCGTTCGAGCTGCTCGACTGCATGCCGACGGTGCCGGGGGCGATCGGCGCGTTCCGGCGCGAAGCGCTGGCCACGGTCGGCGGGGTGAGCACCGACACGCTGGCCGAGGACACGGACCTGACGATGGCGCTGTGCCGGGCGGGCTGGCGGATGGTGTACGAGGAAAGGGCGATCGCCTGGACGGAGGCGCCCGGGACGCTGCGCCAGCTCTGGCGGCAGCGCTACCGCTGGTGCTACGGCACGATGCAGGCGATGTGGAAGCACCGCCGCGCGCTGGCCGAGCCGGGTCCGTTCGGCCGCCGCTGCCTGGGCTACCTGTCGCTGTTCCACGTGCTGCTGCCGTTGCTGGCGCCGGTGGTCGACCTGATGGCCGTCTACCACATGGCCGTCGGCGACCCGCTGCCCGCGGTGGCGCTGTGGGCCGGGTTCGTGGCGGTGCAGGCCGCCGCCGGCTGGTACGCGCTGCGCCTGGACGGGGAGCGGGTGTCGGCGCTGTGGGCGCTGCCGCTGCAGCAGGTGGTCTATCGGCAGCTCATCTATCTGGTGGTGTTCCAGTCGGTGGCGACCGCGCTGCTGGGGGTGCGGTTGCGCTGGCACACGGTGCGCAGGCAGGGCACGTTCGCGGCGCCGTGAGGGACGCGGCCCTGGACGCTTTCGAGGGCTTTCCGGGGGTACGGAGCCGGCCGGGCCGCAGATTTTACCCGGGGTTCGGATTCCCTTGCCTGGCAGGGGATCCAGGAGCGGGAACCCCGGGTGAACCAGGTAAAACCGGATATGTCATAGTTGCAGTATTTTTGTCCGCATATATACCTTGCGCATATGCGCGGTGTACCCGTCGCCGCGTCGATGGACCGGACCGTGCGCCGTCCTGGCGGTATCCCTCTCGCGCCAGGGCAGCGCACGGCCGCCTAATCCGCGTCCCGCGGAGCCGGGGACCCAATCTCCTGGGGTGAATCGGACGCCACCGTTCGTAGGGGACTTCCAACCCCGAACCCGTCAGCTAACCCGGTAGGCGGCATGGAAGCAAGGAGTCGTTCCCCTCATGCCCAAGCCCAGGCTTGCCGCAGTTCTGACCTACCGTCCCGGCGCCCGCCTCGCGTACGCCCTCGCCGGCGCGCTGGTGGCGGGCACCACGGCCCTCGCCGGCGTGACCGGCAGCGCCATCGCCGCCACCACCGGCCAGGTCGCCTCCCCCGTCGACCCGAATCCGGCCGCCGCGCCGCAGCAGGCCGCCGCGCTCACGTACGGCCAGGACGTGTCCAACTACCAGCCCGACCACGACTGGGCGAGCAGCCCGGCCGAGTTCGGCATCATCAAGGCCACCGAGGGCACGAGCTTCCGCGACCACACCTTCGCCCGGCACTGGGCGGAACTCGACAAGAAGGGCATCGTGCGGGGTGCGTACCACTACGGGCACCCGCGCAACAATCCCATCGCCGAGGCCGAGCACTTCCTGTCGGTGGTGAACTCCCAGCCCGGCAAGCCCGGTGACCTGCTGGTGCTCGACCTGGAGACGACCAACGGCCGGTCCGTCGCCGAGGTGAACGCCTGGGCCAAGGCGTGGCTGTCCCACGTGGAGGCCAAGACCGGGGTCAAGCCGATGTTCTACAGCGGCTGGCACTTCGCCGACACCTACGGCGCGGGGCTCGCCGACTACCCGCTCTGGGTCGCCCACTACGGCAAGCCCAAGGGGCAGATCACCCCGCCGGCGGACTGGAAGTCCTGGACCATCCACCAGTACTCCGACTCGCCCATCGACCAGAACGTCTCGGCGCTGACCCCCGACCAGCTCCGCACCCTGGGCCGCCCGGTCTGACCCCTGTCAGGCGAACCGGAGTCCCCGGTCCTCCAGCCGCCGCAGCGGCTCGTCCGGGCCCGCCGCGGCGGTCTCCGGCAACAGGAAGAACTCCTCCAGGATCGCCTCGGCCATGTCGTCGGCGGGGACGGTCAGGTCCCAGACGACCTCGCCGTCCGACGCCGTGACCTCGAAGGAGAAGAACGCGCAGCACGCCTTCTCCCGGGCGGCGAGATCCCGTACCCATTCCTCCAGCCCGTCGGCGGCCGGCCCGTCAGCGGCGCGGAACCGGAACCGGACTCCGCCGGCGGTCCGCTCGCGGGCGGTGAGCGCCCGGCCGAACAGCCGTCCGTACTCGGCCAGGCGCTGCCCGGGAGTGTCCCGGGCGGCGCTCATGTCGCACACGATCGGTGGGATGTCCATGGTGTGCTCTCCTTCCGTCACCTCCTGAACGTAAAGTCTGGACTTCGGTCCAGAGTCAAGGGAGGGCGACATGAAGATCGGCGAGGTGGCGCGCGCGGCCGGGGTCAGCGTGGACACGGTGCGCTTCTACGAGCGACGCGGGGTGCTGCCCGAGGCGGGCCGCAGGCCGTCCGGCTACCGGGAGTTCGACGAGTCGGCGGTGTCCAGGATCCGCACGGCCAAGGCGCTGCGGGAGCTGGGCTTCACGCTGGACGAGGTGGCCGGCGCCCTGCGCTCCCACGACGCGGGCGACGCGACGTGCGCGAGCGAACGGTGGCGCCTGGAGGCGGTGGTGGAGCGCCTCGAAGCCAGGATCGCCGAGCTGGCCCGGGCCCGCGACCTCGCCGCGCGATGCCTGGCCGACTGCCGCTCCGGCGACTGCCGCTTCCCCACCGGTCTGTCGCTCTAGCCCGCCGCGGCTTCCGCGGCGCGCGACGGCCGTCCTTCGGCGTGCCCGCCGGGCGAACCGGGCCGGAGGTCGGATTTAGGTCAAGACCACGGAAATAAAAGTGGGCAGATTCGCAGGTCAACCCTCTTGCGCCTCAGCCGTGCCGCCTTTAATGTAAACGCCCAGGAAAAAATGGCGATCGGAGCGCGAGTGACCAGTCCACGCAACGTCCTGTTCCTGATGACCGACCAGCATCGGGTGGACACCCTCGGCTGCTACGGCAACCCGGAGGTGCGCACCCCCGCGCTGGACGGCCTCGCGGCAGAGGGCACGCGGTTCGACCGGTTCTACACGCCGACCGCGATCTGCACCCCGGCGCGGGCCTCCCTCTTCACCGGCCTGCACCCGTTCCGGCACGGCCTGCTGGTCAACCCCGAGCGCAACGGCGGCGCGCGCGACGAGGTCGCCGCCGGGCACCCGGTCATGTCCGAGCCGCTGCTGGCCGCCGGCCACAACCTCGGCCACGTCGGCAAGTGGCACATCGGCCGCGAGCGCGGCCCCGAGTTCTACGGCATGGACGGCGAGCACCTGCCCGGCGCGCTGAACCCCTTCCACCACCCCTCCTACGAGAGCTGGCTGAAGGAGCACGGCCATCCCCCGTTCGCGGTGGAACACCCCGTCTTCGGCAGGGCCGCCAACGGCACCGGCCGCGGCCACCTGATCGCCGGACGGCTCAAGCAGCCCGCCGAGGCCACGGTGGAGTCCTTCCTCACCGACCGGACGCTGGAGCTGCTGGAGCGCTACGCCCGCGACTTCCACCGCTCGGGCAGGCCGTTCGTGCTGTCCTGCCACTGGTACGGGCCGCACCTGCCCTATCTGATCCCGGACGAGTACTACGACCTGTACGACCCGGAGCGGGTGCCGCTGCCCGCGTCCATGGCCGAGACGTTCGACGGCAAGCCGGAGGTGCAGCGCCGCTACTCGGAGTACTGGGCGGCCGACCACTTCGACGCCGACGCCTGGCGCAAGCTGATCGCCGCCTACTGGGGTTACGTGTCGATGATCGACGCCCAGGTCGGCCGCCTGCTGGCCGCGCTGCGCGAGCTGGCGGTGTGGGACGACACGGCGGTGATCTTCACGGCCGACCACGGCGAGTTCACCGGCGCGCACCGGCTCAACGACAAGGGCCCGGCCATGTACGAGGACATCTACCGCATCCCCGGCATCGTCCGGGTGCCGGGGGCCCCGGCGCGGACCGTGGACGCCTTCGCCACGCTGATCGACCTCAACCCCACGATCCTCGACCTGGCCGGGCTGCCGCCGCAGGAGCCGTGCGACGGCCGGAGCCTGCTGCCGCTCATCGACGGCGAGCCGGCCGAGGGCCGTGACGCGGTGGTCGCCGAGTTCCACGGCCACCACTTCCCCTACTCCCAGCGCATGATCCGGGACCACCGCCACAAGCTGGTGTTCAACCCCGAAGGCGTGCACGAGCTGTACGACCTGGACCACGACCCGCACGAGCTGCGCAACGTCTACGCCGTGCCCGCCTACGCGGCGGTCCGGCGCGACCTGACCGTGCGGCTCTACCGCGAACTGCTGCGCCGCGGCGATCCCGCGTACAGCTGGATGAGCTACATGGCCGACATCGGCGAGGGCCGTGCCCCCGACGTGGACGGCGTCGCGGACGAAGTGGCCTGAGGCCACCCGTCACCCACCCGGACCGTCACCCACCCGAACCAGAAAGGACCTCCCCGATGAGGCGTCCTCGCATCCTGGCCACCGCGCTCGCGGCCCTGGCCATCCTGCTGCCCGTGACCGCGTGCGGCTCGTCCTCCCCCTCCTCCTCGGGGGAAGGCGGCGCCGAGCCCGCCAAGGTGCGCTTCGGCTACATCGCCGACTTCTCCGGCGCGGCCGTGCTCGCCGCGGCCGACAAGCACGGACTGTGGGCCAAGCACGGGCTGGAGCCCGAGCTGAAGGTGTTCACCAACGGCCCGCTGCAGATCCAGGCGCTCGGCTCGGGCGACATCGACTTCGGCTACATCGGCTCCGGCGCCACCTGGCTGCCGGCCAGCGGCAAAGCCAAGATCATCGCGCCGAACATGCTCGGCATGGCCGACCGCGTGATCGTCCATCCCGGGTCCGGCATCTCCTCGGTCGCCGACCTCAAGGGCAAGAAGATCGGCGTGCCCGAGGGCACGTCCGGCGACATGATCCTCGAACTCGCGCTGAAGAAGGCCGGGCTGACCGGCAAGGACGTGCAGAAGGTCAACATGGACCCGAGCACGGTCGTCACCGCCTTCAGCGGCAAGCAGATCGACGCCGCGGCCATCTGGTACCCGCTGATCGACACCATCAAGAAGAACGTGCCCGACCTGGTGGAGCTCACCAAGAGCGAGGACTACTACCCCGAGCTGAGCTTCCCCAGCTCCTTCGTGGCCCGCAACGAGCTGGTGGCCGAGGACGCGGCGACCGTCACCAAGGTGCTGCGGGTCCTGCAGGAAGGCAACGACTGGGTGGCCGGCAACACGGCCGAGGCGGAGACGCTGACGGCCACGTTCCTGAAGGCGCCCGCCGAGCAGTTCAAGGGCGCGTCGTCGGTGACGAAGATCCTGCCGTCGGCGGAGCTGAGGAAGCTCGCCCAGGACGGCTCGGCCGCCGGATGGTACAAGGGCCTGGCCGACATCTTCGTCACCATGGGCAAGCTGCCCGAGTCGCCCGACCCCGCGACGTACTTCACCGCCGACCTGTACGCGTCCGCGGGCGCGAGCTGATCACTCCCGAGCAGATGACAGAGATCCGCCGCCCACCATCATGGTGCCATGTCGACCCCCACTGACGCGCTGCAGCGGCTGCGCCGGGTGCACGAGGACGCCGTGCTGTCCGCGCTGCGCTCGGCGGGTGCGCTGAGCCGCGCCCAGCTCACCGAGCGCACCGGGCTGTCCCGCACGACGCTGTTCGCCATCGTCTCCGACCTCATGGAACGCGGCGCGGTGATCGAGACCGAGGCGGCGCCGGCCGAGCCGCGCGGCCGCGGCAGACCGGCCACCCTGGTCTCACTCAACCCGGCCGCCGGCCTGCTCCTCGGCCTCGACCTGGGGCGCGGGCGGGTGCGGCTGGCCGTCGCGAACGCCGCGCACCAGGTCGTGGCCACCGCCTCGGCCGGCCTGCCGGAGGGCACCGGCCCGCTGGAGCAGGCGGAGGCGGCGGTGCGGCTGGTCCGCGAGGTCGCGGCGGAGCGCGGGGTCGGCCTGGGCGCGCTGGAGGCCGTCGGGCTCGGGCTGGTCGGGGTGGTGGACGAGCACGTCCCCGCCGTCACCCTGACCGGGCCGGGCGCGGCGACGGGCCGGACAACGCCGGCCTCCCCGGCGTCCGGCGAACCGGGTCCGGGGGCGGCCCGGGTGCCCGCGCGCTACCTGCCGCTCGTGCTGCGGGTGGCCGAGGAGTTCGGCGTCCGGGTGGCGGTGGACAACAACGCCAGGCTGGCCGCGCTGGCCGAGGCCACCTGGGGGGTGGCCAGGCCGGTGCGCGACATGGTGTACGTGCGCTGGTCGGTCGGCGTGGGCGGCGGGTTCCTGTCCGGCGGGCGGCTGCTGCGCGGCGCGCACGGCGCGGGCGGCGAACTGGGGCACGTCTCGCTCGACCCCGCCGGCCCGCCCTGCCACTGCGGCGGCCGGGGCTGCCTGGAGGGACGCATCGGCGGGCAGCGCCTGCTGGACGCCTGCGCCGCCCGGGGGGTGCCGCTGGCGAACCTGGACGCGCTGGTCACCGCCGCCCAGGACCGGGTGCCCGCGGTGTGCGCGGTCGTCGCCGAGGCGGCGGCCGACCTGGGCCGGGTGCTGGCCGGCACGGTCACCCAGCTCGACCCGGCATTGGTCGTGGTCGGGGGCGAGCTGGCGGCGCTGGGCAGCCTGGTCCTGGATCCCATCCGGGACGCGATCTCCGGGCAGGCGCTGCCCCGCTCGCCCCGCCAGATCGAGGTCACCCAGGCCGACCTCGGCGTGAACGCCTCGGCCATGGGCGCGATCGCGCTCCTGCTGCACGAGGAGCCGTCCATTCCCGCCCATCTCCGCCCGGCGATTCCATGAACCACGACGAAGCATTGACACCCCGGGCCGGCGTGCCACCGGAGAGGATCTCCCCTGAGCCATGAAGGACCCCAGAACATGAGCGCCGTGAGCGTGACCGACCCTCCCCCGTCCCCTCGCAGGCAGCTCCGGCGGCCCGGCCGCACCCTCGTCCTGAACGTGGTCGCGGTCCTGGCGGGCCTGGGCGCGTGGACGGCGCTGTCGGTCTCCGGCATCACCGGGCTGGTCGGCCCCGTGGAGGTGGCCGCGCGCGGCGCCGAGCTGATCGCCGACGGCACCCTGGTCGACGACATGCTGGCCAGCCTGCGCCGGGTGTTCACCGGCTTCGCGCTGGGCACCGTGCTCGCCGTCCCGATCGGCTTCCTGATGGGCTGGTACGCGACCGCGCGCGCCCTGATCGAGCCGTACGTGCAGTTCTTCCGTACGATCCCGCCCCTGGCGATCATCCCGCTGGCCATCCTGCTCATGGGCATCGGTGAGACGCCGAAGGTGTTCGTCATCTTCCTGGCGGCGTTCCTGTCCAGCGTGGTCTCGACGTTCCAGGGCGTGCTGGACGTGGACAAGACGCTCATCAACGCGGCCAGGGTGCTCGGCGCCTCCGACCGGACGATCTTCATGAAGGTCGTGGTGCCCGCCTCGACGCCGTTCATCATCGTGGGCATGCGGGTCGGCCTGGGCGCGGCCTGGGGCACGCTGGTGGCGGCCGAGCTGATCGCCGCCCAGGAGGGGCTGGGCTACCGGATGCAGCAGGCGCAGCTCTACTACGACCTGCCCACGATCTTCGTGGGGCTGATCAGCATCGGCGTGCTCGGCCTGATCATGGACCGGCTGCTGCTGCTGGCCGAGCGCCGATTCACCGGATGGCAGGAGCGCCGATGACTTCCAAGATCTCTTTCCAGGGCGTGTCGAAGACGTTCGAGCTCAAGGGCGGGAACTTCCTCGCCCTGGACCGGGTGGACCTCGACATCGCCGACCGCGAGTTCGTCACCGTCGTGGGCCCGTCGGGATGCGGCAAGAGCACGCTCATGGGCATGGCGGCGGGCCTGGTCGAACCGGGGACCGGCCGCATCCTCCTGGACGGCGCGCCGGTCACCGGCCCGGGACCGGACCGTGGGGTGATCTTCCAGCAGTACGCGCTGTTCCCCTGGCTGACCGTGCGCAAGAACGTCGAGTTCGGGCTCAAGCTCCAGGCGATCTCCGCCGAGGAGCGGCGCCGGCGGGCTCAGCGCGCGATCGACCTGGTGGGGCTGACGGACTTCGCCGACGCCCTGCCCAAGACGCTGTCGGGCGGCATGAAGCAGCGCTGCGCCATCGCCCGCGCGTACGCGGTCGGCCCGCAGGTGCTGCTCATGGACGAGCCGTTCGGCGCGCTGGACGCGCTGACCCGCGTGCAGCTGCAGGACCAGCTGCTGGAGACGTGGAGCCGGGAGCGGCGCACGGTCATGTTCATCACGCACGACGTGGACGAGGCGGTCTATCTGGCCAACCGGGTCATCGTGATGGCCGCCCGGCCGGGCCGCATCCACCGGATCATCGACGTGGACCTGCCGTACCCGCGCACCGAGGAGATGCGGCTGTCGCCGGAGTTCTCCCGGATCCGCAACGAGGTGTGGCACTCGGTCTACCACCAGGCCCCCGCGGCCTGACCGCGCGCTCCGGAGGTACGGCCCCGGTTCCATGGTCCGCGCCGGTCCGGGGGGCGCGTAGGGCTTAAGGTCCCTTTCCGATGGTCTTTCTCCTCTACCCGTGACCTGCGGTTCAGCGATTGGCTGTGATCGCAGGGAACGGCAGAAGGAGGCACGACATGAGACGCCGGAACGCCCCGGTCGCCATAGATCCCACCGACGTTCGCGTCGAGACACGCGGCCCGGTCCGCCAGGGAGCCGTGGAGCACGCCCGGCAGGCCGTCGCCGCGCTGGTCCGCCTGGCCCACGAGCCCGTGCTGTACGCGCGGATCAAGCTGACCGCACCGGACAACCCCGACGCGAAGCGACCGTACACGGCACAGGCCAACCTCGACGTCAACGGGCGCCTCATCCGTGCCCAGGCCGCCGGCCCCTCCATGTACCAGACACTCGATCTGCTGGAGGACCGGGTGCGCACCCGGTTGCGGCGCACCGCCAGGCACTGGGAGGAGCTGCGCGGGCGCCACCGGCCGGAGCGGGAGCACTCCCTGCCGGTCCTGCCGCGTCCGCGGCGTGAGCCGGAGGCCGAGGAGATCGTCCGGCACAAGACGCTGGGCGACTACCGCGCCACCCCGGAGGAGGCCGCCTTCGACATGGAACAGCTGGACTTCGACTTCTACCTGTTCGTCGAGGCCGGCAGCGGCCAGGACAGCGTCCTGTACCGGGACGGCGAAGGTTACCGGCTGGCCCAGGTGGAGCCGCGGCCGGAGGCGCTGGGCGAGGTGATGGTGCCGCTCGCGGTCGATCCCGGCCCGGCGCCCCGGCTGACCACCGCCGAGGCAGTGGACCGCCTGGAGGCCGGCGGGCGGGCGTTCGAGTTCTTCGCCGACGAGGAGACCGGCCGCGGCCGGCTGATCTACCACCGGTACGACGGCGGCTACGGGCTGATCACGATCGGCTGACCGGCCGGCGCCGGGACCTCGACACTGAGGTCCCGGCGTTCTCGGTTCCGCACCGGCCATCGGGCACGGCGTCCAGCGAATCCGGAACAGCAGGATCGAGACTTGGGATCTTCCTCACGTTAGGCTCTGTCGCGTAAGGCCCTGTCGCGTACAGCTTCTCCCCGGAAGGCACCACCATGACCGACGATCCGCTGAGCCGCGTGAACACCGAGATCCCGAGTCCGGCCCGGATCTACGATCTGTGGCTGGGCGGCAAGGACAACTACGAGGTCGACCGCGTCGTGAGCGCGCAGATCCTCCAGGCGGTCCCCGAGCTGCCCATCCTGGCCAAGACGAACCGCGAGTTCCTGGGCCGCGCGGTGCGCTACATGGCCGCGGAGGCGGGGGTCCGGCAGTTCCTCGACATCGGCACCGGGATCCCCACGGCCGACAACACCCACCAGGTCGCCCAGTCCGTCTCGGCCGACTGCAAGGTCGTCTACGTGGACAACGACCCCGTGGTGCTGGCCCACGCGCGGGCGCTGCTGCGCGCCTCGGGGCAGGGCGACACCTGGTTCATCGACAGCGACCTGCGCGACCCTGACAAGATCATCGCCGCCGCGGGCGAGTATCTGGACTTCTCCCAGCCGATCGGGCTGATGCTGCTCGGCGTGGTGGACTTCCTGACCGACGACGACCGGCCCAAGGAGATCATCCAGCGGCTGATGGAGCCGATGGCCTCCGGCAGCCACCTGGCCATCTCCCACGGCCTGGTCGGCAAGCAGCTGGAGGAGGGGGTACGCAGCTGGAACGAGAGCGGCGGCTCCCCGATGACGCTGCGCACGCATGAGGAGCTGACCGGCCTCTTCGACGGGCTGGAGCTGCTGGAGCCGGGCGTGGTGGCGCTGCCGCGCTGGCGGCCCGCGCCGGAGACGCGCTACGCCGACCGCGAGGCCGTCTACTACGCGGGCGTGGGCCGCAAGCCGTAGCCGATCAGGGGAACACCGCGACGGCGGGCGGGGCTAGCGTTTGCCGTACTTCTTGTGCACCGCCTGCTTGGTGACGCCGATCGCGTTCGCGATCTGCGCCCAGGCCAGCCCGGCCACCCGGGCCCGCCGCACCTGGACGGCCTCCACCCGCTCCAGCTCGCGGCGCAGCGCCGCGGTGGCCTGCAGCGCCAGGAGCGGGTCGTCGTCCTGGGCCTGCCGCACCAGCTCGGCCAGATCGTCCGCCATGCTCTAAAGGTAGTCCAGCAGCAGCCGGGTGACCTCCTCAGGCCGTTCCAGGGCGGGCAGATGGCCGGCCCACTCCAGCTCGACCAGCTCGGCGTCCGCCAGCCGGCCGGCCAGATGGCGGGCGCTCTCGCGGAAGTACGGCAGGTCGTGCGCGCCCGCGACGATCAGGACGGGCACCCGGACCGCGTCCAGGTCGTAGGCCGGGGCGAACTGGACGGGCTCGGGATCGGCGGCCAGCTGCATGCCGAACGCGTGCCGCTGCATCGCCGCCACCCGCCGCCGGGTCGCCTCGTCCGCGGCCGGGCCGAGCCAGGTGCGGGCGTTCAGCTCCGCGGCGCCCTCGACGTCGCCGGCCTCCAGCAGCCGGTCCTCCTCCGCCCCGAACGCCCGCACGTCGCCGGTCTTGGGCAGCTCGGAGCCGGGGTTCATGAGCACCAGCCGGGAGGCCAGGCGGGCCAGCCGCAGCGCGACCGCGCACCCGTACGAGGACCCGACCAGCGTGGCCCGTCCGACGCCGAGCCCGGCCAGCACCTCGGCCACGTCGCCGTCGTCGCTGTAGGGCCCGTCCGCCTCGTACGGCGTGCGCCCGAACCCCCGGTAGTCCACCCTGATCACCCGGAAGCGCGCCGCGAGCGCGTCCCACTGGCCGTCCCACATGCCGGCGTCGGCGGCGGTCGACGGCAGCAGCACCACCGGCTCGCCCGCGCCCGCGCTCTCGTACCGGATCGTCATCGTCCCTCCAGGGCGAGCCGCATGCCGAGCGCGACGAGGACGGCGCCGGACACCTGCTCCAGCCGCCGCTTGACCGAGGGCCGGCCTAGCAGGTCGCCGGCCTTGGCCACCGCCCAGATCAGCGCCCCGTACCAGAGCACGTCGACCAGCACCCAGACGACGGCGAGCGTGACCAGGGTGAGCGGCACGTTCGCGCCCTGCGGCACGAACTGCGGCAGGAACGACATCGCGAACACGGCCGCCTTCGGGTTGGCCGCGCACGTGGCCAGCCCGGCCAGGTAGGCGCGGCCGTGGCGGTCGGCCGGGGCCCCCGGCAAGGGGCGAGCGGTGCGGGCGGCTCCCTTGCGGGCCTGCCACAGCGCCTGCGCGCCCATCAGGACCAGGATGACCGCGCCGGTGACCCGCATGACGTCGTAGGCGAGCTGCGAGGCCAGCAACAGCGCCGACAGGCCGAACGCGGCGGCCAGCCCCCACAGCAGGATCCCGGTCTCGTTGCCCAGCGTGGCCGCCAGGCCGGAGCCGCGCCCGGAGCGGATGGTCTGCCTGAGGATGACGGCGGTGCTGACTCCGGGGACCATCGCCACCAGGACACACGCGCCGACGAATGCCAAAAGATACATGCCGGGCATCGTTTCAGGAACGGGCCCGGATCACTCATACATTTTCCGCAGCTCCGCCACCGCCTCGATCATGAGGGCGCGCAGCTCGGGCGGGCCGAGCACCTCCACGCCCGCGCCCATGCGCAGCAGCAGCCAGCGGGCGTGGGTGATCGACTCGATGGGGAGGGTGAGCGTCCGCCAGCCCTCGGCGTCGGGCTCGGCGGCCCCGGCCAGCGCGCCCTCCACCACCTCCTGCCCCATCGTGTAGGCGAGCAGGTCCGCCATGCCGGGGGCGAGCCTGATCTCGGCGGTCGCGGTGTACATCCGCTCGCGGAACTCGGCCGCGTACGCCCGCCAGAACGCGGCCAGCTCGAACCCCTCGGGCCGGTCGAAATGGCCGGGTTCGGTGGCGAGCGTGAGGACGCGAGCCACCCGGTAGGTGCGCGGGCTCTCGCCGGGCGGGGCGGCGACCAGGTACCACGACCCGCCCTTGAGCACGAGCCCGTACGGGTGGACGAGCCGCTCGACCACCTGCTTGCCCCAGCGCCGGTAGGTCATCCGGAGCGGCCGCCGGTCCCACACCGCCTCGGCCACCTCGCTGAGGTGGGGCACCTCGTCGGCCCCCCGGTACCAGCCGGGCACGTCGAGCAGGAACCGCTCGCGCATCTGGGCGGCGTGCGAGCGCGGCTCGGGCGGGAGCGCGGCCAGCACCTTCAGCTCGGCGTTGGCGGCCAGCTCCGCCATGCCCAGCTCGGCGGCGGGGCCCGGCAGCGCGGCCAGGAACAGCGACGACGCCTCCTCGGCGGTCAGCCCGTTGAGCCGGGTGCGGTAGCCGTCGAGCAGCTGATAACCCCCCGCCGGGCCGCGGTCGGCGTAGACCGGCACGCCGGCCGCCGACAGCGCCTCCACGTCGCGGTAGACCGTGCGGACCGACACCTCCAGCTCCTCGGCCAGCTCCGGCGCGGTCATCCGGCCGCGCGTCTGCAGCAGCATGAGGAGGGAGAGCAGGCGGCTGGCACGCATGCCTCCATTGTGGCCCGGCGCCGCGTGCCCCTGGACGTTCATGGGCCGCGAGGCCGACGGCGCACCGCCGCCCGCACCTCACTTGATGGCCTTGAGGTTCACGACCACCTGCTCGCCGTCTCGCGGGTAGGCCACGAGGAACCGGTCGAGTGCGGGCGTTCTCAGCATGGGCCACCCGGGCAGGTTCCGCCGTCCGGTGCCGTCGCGGCGCGTCGCCGTTTCGAAGCCCACGCACCAGGTGACCGAGCAGCTGTGGCCGGCCGGCACGGCGGCTTGCCTGCGCGCGCCGGTGCGCAGGTCGAGCAGCTCGACACGGCGTGCGGCGCGCTGCGGCTCCGGGCCCGCGCTCGCTGCCCACGGCCACGCGAGCAGGAAGAACCGGGCGGCGCCGGGCACCGGCTGCGGTTTCCCGCCGGACAGCGGCGCCCGGTAGACCCCCTTTCCACCCCAGGGGCTCCAGACGGCGTGACCGCCGGCGATCACCATGTCGATGCCGCCCCAGCCTGGCAGTCCCTCGAACGAGGTGACCCGGCGCTGGGCGCCGCCCGAGCTCGGCGCCGCCCAGATGTCCACGATCACTTGGCCCCGCCGCTTGTGCACGGTCCACCAGGCCAGGTGTCCCTCCCCGTGGGCGATGAAGGACGACGTGACCGTGGTCCCCCGGGGCCAGGTGACGCGGACCAGTCGCCTGGCGGTGCGCGCGGTGACGTCATACGCCCACAGCCCGTCCATCCGGTCGGCGCGGCCGCCCTTGAGCGTCCTGGCCAGCAGGGTGCGCTCGTCCAGGAACAGTTCCGGCTCGAGCGGCCTCCCGTCCGGGAGCTTGACGGGCACGGTGTGCACCGCCTTTTCCCACACCTTGTCGAGGGGCGGGAAGTCCCGCGCCGGCCGGCGCGTGGCGGCCGGGCCGGGGGTGACGTTCGCCGCCGGTTCGCGGATTCCTGATAGCGCGTCGACGGCGACCGCGCCGCCCGCTGACAGGACGACGACGCCGGCCGCCGCCAGGGCGGCGACGACCCGGCGGCGTGGCCGGTGCCGGGTCTCGACGCGTTCGAGGAATCCCGGGGCGGCACGCGGCGCGTGCCGCCCCGCCCGCGCGAACTCGGCCGTCAGGGCTTTCTCCAGATCGCTCGTCGCAGGGTCGCTCGTCACAGGAAGGTCCCCAGGTTCTCGGTGATGGCGGGCAGGTCGTCGCGGAGCTTGGTCAGGGCCCGGGCGGCCTGGCCGCGCACGGTCCCCCGGGAGACGCCCAGCACTGTCGCGATCTCCGCGTCGGGCAACTGCTCGTAGTAGCGCAGCACGAGCACCGCGCGCTGGCGGGGCGGGAGCTTTCCGAGCGCGTCCCAGAGCGGGGAGCCCTCGTACGGGACGTCCACGTAGGGGCGGTCGGGCGGGGTCGCGGTGACGTGCTCGCGCCCGCGCCGGCGCCAGGTGTTGACATGCAGGCGGGTCATCGTGGTCCGGACGTAGCTCTCCGGACCGTGTTTGGCCCGCACCCGGTGCCATCGGCCGCGTAACCGCACCAGGGCCTCCTGGACGAGATCGGCCGCGTCGTGCGGGTTGCCAGTCAGCACATAGCCGTAGCCGAGCAGCGCGTCGGCCCGATCGGCCACGAACCGCTCGAACAGCCCTTCATCGTCATTCATCCCGACTTAGACGGGGTGAGGGGATCAGCTGTTGCACGGCGCAGGCGACCGTCCAGGGCGGGCTCACCGTCACCCGAACTGCTGCCAGGCGAGTCTGGTCACCATCGCCGCCACGACGCACAGCAGGACGACTCGGACGAACCCGGTGCCGCGCCTGATCGCCATCCGGGCCCCGAACTGCGCGCCGGCGATGTTGCAGGCGGCCATGCCCAGCCCCAGCGCCCACAGCACGTGCCCCTGCCACGCGAACAACAGCAGGGCGCCCACGTTGGTGCCGGTGTTGATGATCTTCGCCGAGGCCGAGGCGGAGACGAAGTCCAGGCCGAGCAGGACGGTGAACGCGATGATCAGGAACGTGCCCGTACCGGGGCCCATGATGCCGTCGTAGAAGGCGACGCCCACCCCCGCCGTCAGCACCGCCGCCACCACCCGGGCCCGGGTACGCAGGTGCGGGCGGGGGACGGCGCCCATGGCGGGGCGCAACGTGACGAACGCCGCGACACCCAGCAGGACCACCATGACCACGGGCCGCAGCACCTCGGCCGAGATCGCCGCCGCGGCCGACGCGCCGAGCGCCGCGCTGAGCACCGCCAGCCCCGCCGCGGGCAGCGCGACCGGCCGGTCCACCTTGGTGGTGCGCGTGTACGTGACGGCGGCGGACGCGGTGCCGAAAACGGAGGAGAACTTGTTCGTCGCCATCGCCTCGACCGGCGCCACGCCGGCCATCATCAGGGCGGGGAGTTGCAGCAGCCCGCCGCCGCCCACGACGGCGTCCACCCAGCCCGCTCCGGCGGCGGCCACCAGCAACATCAGGACCTGCTCCAGCGGCACGCCACTTCTCCCCGAACCCCGACAGACCCCCGCAAGCGTAGCGATCCCCCGGTGGAACTTGCGATCCTGGTCCCACGACGAGACGCGGGACGCCGAGCCTGACGGAAGCCCGTCCGGCCCGGTGGGCGAGGAGAGCCTCGGTGGGCGAGGAGAGCCTCGGTGGGCGAGGAGAGCGAGGTGGCGATGCCGCGGCTGCGGGCCATGCTCCCGTCCTGGGTCGCCTGCGCCGAACTGCTCGGCGAGCCACCGGACGCGACAGTGACCGCGGCGGCCTCGCTGACCGGTGGTGATGAACGGACGCGACCGGGATCCGGCCGCTTCCCGAGCGTGACCGGGGTGAACTGCGGGACTGACGGGACCGGCGGGACCGGCGGGGACGTGGTGGTGGCCGGGGTGAGGGTGGCGGCGATGGCCGGGGCGACGCCGGCGCGGCGGCGGGCGTTCGCGGCCGGGCGGGCCTGCGCCGCGGAGGCGCTGCGGCTGCTCGGGGTGCCGGCCGGGCCGATCCCCCGGGGTGCGCAGGGCGCGCCGGTCTGGCCGCCGGGCGTGACCGGCAGCATCACGCACTGCCCGGGCTACACGGCCGCCGCCGCGGCCCGCGACGGGACGATCATCGGCGTCGACGCCGAGCCGTGCCTGCCCGTGCCTCAGGGCGTGCTGTCCAGGATCGCCGCCCCCGCCGAGATCGAGGGTCTGGAGAGGCTGGCGGTCCCCCACCCGGGACGGCTGCTGTTCTCCGCGAAGGAGTCCGTCTACAAGGCGTGCTTCCCGATGACGGGCCGCCGGCTGGGGTTCCTCGACGCGGAGGTGGTCTTCGACCCCGCGGGCCGGTTCACCGCCCGGCTCACCGGCCCGGGGCCGCGGCGCCTGGAGGGGCGCTGGACGGTCGCGGACGGCCTGGCGCTGACCGCGATCGCGATGCCGCGCCCGGACTGAGCGCGGACCGGCCGAGCACAAACCGGCCGAGCACGGGCCGGCCGAGCACGCGCCGGCCGAGCACGGGGGTCACTCGACCTTGCGGATCCGGGCCACGGCGATCAGGAGGAAGGCGACGCCGGCCACGCCCACCATGAGCAGTTCCAGCGCCACCGGGACCTCCCAGCCGTTCCAGGACACCCCGGGGTTGAGCCGCTCGGCCACCTCGGCGGGCGCGTCCACGTACCCGAAGACGATCTGGCGCATCGGGTCGACGGCGTAGGCGATCGGGTTGAACACGGTGACGGCGGCGAACCAGCCGGTGAGCTGCCCGACCGGGAAGAGCGCCCCGGAGAGGAACACCATCGGCATGATCACGAGCTGGGCGATGCCGAGGAAGGAGTCGAGCGTCTTGATCCTGGCGGCCACCGCCACCCCGAACGAGGCCACGCTGAAGGCCGTCAGCAGCATCACCCCCAGCATCTGGGCGATCATCGCGGGGTCGTACGGAACGCCCACCAGCCCTGAGAGGGCGATGAGGACGGCTCCCTGGCCCGTGGCCAGCAGGCTCCCGGCGAGCACCTTGCCGACCACGATCGAGGTGCGGCTCACCGGCGCGACCAGCATGATCCGGACGAACCCCCACTCGCGGTCCCACACGATGGACGAGGCCGAGAACATCGCGGTGAGGATCACCGTCATGGCGATGATCCCGGGGAAGACGGCGGTCTTGAGGTCGGCGCCCTCGGGCAGGCCGGGCAGCAGCGATCCCACGCCCGCCCCGATCACGAGCAGCCAGATGACGGACTGGAAGAGCGTCGCCACGGCGCGTCCCACGTCGTAGACGAACCGGATCAGCTCGCGCTGGATGACGGTGGCGACCACGCCGAGCTCGTGCAGGAGACCCTGCGGCGGTGTGCGGACCACCGGTGTCGTCGTCACGGTCATCGCCTTCCCATCGCGCGCAGCCTGGCGTCGCCGGCCGGCCGTCCCGAGGACTCGGCGTCACGCAGGGAGAACCCGGTGCGCTTGATGAACACGTCGTCGAGCGAGGGTCTGGCCATCTGCACCGAGTCGATCGGCAGCCCGCCGCCGGCGAACAGCTGCGGGATGAAGACCTCCCCGTCGGGGACGCTGAAGGTGACCACGTCGTCGTGCACCTCCGCCTTGATGCCGAACCGCTCGCGCAGTGCCGCGACGACCGTCTCGCCGTCGCCGGTGTGGATGTGGATCCGGTCCTCGCCCACGCCGGCCTTCAGCGCGGCCGGGGTGTCGAGCGCGATGACGACGCCATGGTCCATGATCGCGATGCGGTCGCAGTGCTCGGCCTCCTCCATGTAGTGCGTGGTCATGAAGACCGTGATGTCCTCGGCCTCGCGCAGCTCCCTGAGGTAGTTCCAGATGGCCTTGCGGGTCTGCGGGTCGAGCCCGACCGTCGGCTCGTCGAGGAACAGCACGCGCGGCGAGTGCAGCAGGCCGCGGGCGATCTCCAGGCGTCTCTTCATCCCGCCGGAGTAGGTGTCGGTCAGGCTGGACCGGCGCTCCCACAGGCCCACCAGGTCCAGCAGGTCCTTGATGCGCCGCGCGCCCTCCTGCTTCGACATGCCGTAGAGGGACGCCTGGAACCGCAGGTTCTGCTCCCCCGTCAGGTAGCGGTCGATGGTGGAGTCCTGGAAGACCACGCCGATGTTGCGGCGCACGGCGCTGCCCTGGGTCACCACGTCGCAGCCGTGGATGCGGGCGGTGCCCGCCGTCGGCGCGGTGAGCGTGCACAGCATGCTGATGGTGGTCGATTTCCCCGCGCCGTTCGGGCCGAGAAATCCGAAGACTTCGCCCGGCGCCACGTCGAAATCGATGCCGCGCACCGCCTCGACGTCATCGTAATGTTTCGTGAGGCCGCGTACGGAAATGGCGGCCGTGCCGTTCGAATTCACGCCGGATTCCTCTCGGGCTGGGCCATGGGAGGGTGCGGCCCCCGGGCCCCGCGGGCCTGGCGGACCGCACCCCCGCGCTCAGAGCCGAGCACAGGAGCCGCGACTCCGGACGCTCATCCTACGCACGTGAGCTGCTGTTGCTCAGCTGGCGTAGGTGTAGCTGACCGACGCCGCGGTCACGGGGTCGCTGGCGTCGAACGGGTTGGTGTAGTCAACGGCCCGGTCGTCCTTGTCGAGGGACCAGGACTGGTCGTGCACCGTAAGGTCGCGCATTTCTCTGCCTTTCGAAGAAATACCGATGGATCGAGACTAACCGGCCTTGCTGAACTCATGACCTCCTTCCGCAACGATGAAATCCATGTGCGCGCCGGTGATTCCTTCACCGAAACCGATGTGCACCGGACCCGCGCCCTCGTTCATCTGGGAATTGAGTCGCCAGTCGACCCGGGGCATGAGTTCCAGGTTCGTCCCGATGCCGAGTTCGAGGGCGTGCAGGTCGTACTTGGGGTTCGTCGCCTGCTTGACCCGTTCGGTGAAGTCCTGGTCACCAGCGGTACACGATGTGAGGACCCCCTCCTTGAGGCGCAGCACCACGGGCTCCCCGCAGGCCGCCATCTCGTCGCGCAGGGCCCGCGCCTGCTGGATGCGGGCCTCGCCGTCGTCGGTGCAGCGGGAGTCCTGCGCCACCAGGACGCCGGCGCAGACAGCGGTGCCGTCCAGGCTGAACGCGCCCGTCCAGTCGGCGGTGGAGGGGGCGGTGATGGACAGTTCGCAGTAGGCGCCGACGCTGACCCACTTGTCCACCGTGATCTCGGGGGTGAGCCAGGTGTTGGCGCTGAGCTTGTCGGCCAGGCGGCACACCAGGTGGGTCCTGGGCCGGTCGTCCCCGTCGCCGGGCGCCCCTGGACCCAGGCCGGCGTCGAAGACGATGTCGCCGCTCTCCCGCTCGATGCTGCGCGTCCAGTAGCGGTTCAGCTCGCACGCCTTGCCGTAGTCGGTCTCGATCACCTTGTCCAGGGTGTAGCGGGCGAGCTCGGGGGTGCCCTCGAACGCCCGGATCGGGACCACGAGCGCGCCCATTCCGCGGAACTTCCGGCGGATGTCGCGGCTCACCAGGTTGTGTTGCAGAAGGACCACGCAGTTGCTCTTCTCGGGCAGCCCGGCGACGTCCTCCAGCAGGGCCGCCTTATGCCCTTTCTCCGTTCCATAGGCTGCGAGATCGGCGTCATCGGTCACCAGATAGATGTCGCCCTCAGGGAAAACCTGGCGCAGCCCCGCTCCTGTCCCGTTCGTTCTGGTCTCTGATTCCACGGGAGGTGTCGTTGGCATGAGCCGGAGCATAGCCGGGGCGGCCCCGCACGCCAAAGGATTCGTCGCCGGATATTCCATGGACACCGATTTACCTGCGGTTTCCACCGGGCCGGAGTTTATCGCCGGCCGGTTTCGCGGAGCGCCGATAGGGGTCGTCCCGCCGAACGGACGGACGGCCATAGGGGTCGTAGGGGTGCGTCCGCGTGTCTCGCTGGCGGGACAGGCGTGAACGCATTGGCGGCCCGCCGTCCGGCGGGCGCTATTTCCCCGAATCGAGTGACCTTGAACGGCCGGGTCGCGGTCTGATACTTTCCGCTTCCCTGAACGCCGCTTAAAAGGGGTGGATTCCTTGTGCTCTTTCCGCATCTGAAATCGGCGTCGGTCCGGATCACGCCGGTCCGGACGGGCGACGGGCCACGCGCCTACGACCTGCTCCTGCACGCCGGCGTCGGCGCCCCGCCCACACTCGACGCGTTCCTCGCGCAGTTCGGCCGGGGCGGGAAGGCGCAGTTCATCGCGGAGACGGCGGACGGCGATCCGGTGGCGTTCGTCTCGCTGCGCGACAGGGACACCGCGGCCCGCAGAGTGCACCTCGACGTCCACCTGGACGTCGCGCACGCGGGCACCGGCGCCGGCGCGGAAATCGCGATGCTGGGCGTCAACTACGCCTTCGCCATGTGGGACCTGAAAAAGGTCTGCTATGAGGCCACCTCGGCGGAATTCGACGCGCTGGGATTGACCGGCGAACAGGCCAAGCTCTTCTGTGAAGAGGCGTTGCTGCGCGACCATGTTTATCAGCAGGGCCGTTTCTGGGACCTGCACGTCCACTCGGTGGACCGGGACACGTGGGAACGCACGGGCGTCACGTTGAGCAGCTTCCCGGAACAGGAAACGCGATGAGGATCTTCCCGCACCTGCAATCGAGGAGAATCCGGCTGCGACCGGCCGGCGCCCGGGACAGCATCAAACTCTACGAGTTACTGCTGGGCCTCGGCCTGAACACGCTGCCGAGCCCTGACGATTTCGTCTCGGCGTTCGGCCGGGGCGTCACCGCGTCGTTTCTCGTGGAAACACCGGGGGGCGACTTCCTGGGATTCTGCAGCCTGCACGGAATGAGCCCCGCAGGGCATCACGTCGAGGGCGGCATTTATATGAGCCCGGAGAACTCGGCGAACGGGGTGGGTGCCGAGGCGTCCTTGCTGATGATTAACTACGCGTTCGCCATGTGGAACGTCAGGAAGGTATATTTCCAGACCACGGAGGCGAGCCTTTCGGCCATCGGCGGCGACCTCAAGGTGTCCCACAAGGAAGGGATACTGTCCGGTCACCAGTACTTCTCCGGTCAGCATTGGGACGTCCACGTCTTCGCCATCTACCGCGAGGAGTGGGACCAGTTCTGCGCGCACGCGGTGGAGCGGCTGGTCCGTGACCGGCCGCGCGCGCCGGCCGCGCGCCGCGCTCCCGCCTGAGCCGCCTCCTTCCCGTGACAGGCCTGACCTGGAGGGCGTATGTCTTCTCCGTCCGACCGGCTGGATACCCGGGTGTGCGTCGTCGGCCTGGGGTACGTCGGCTCCTGCATCGCGGCGTCCCTGTGGCTCGCCGGCGCGGAGGTCGTCGGCGTCGACACCGACCCCGGCCTGATCCGGGACTTCAACGACGGTCACTGCCGCATCCGCGAGCCCGGGCTGCCGGAGCTGATGGCCAAGGGCATCGCCTCCGGCAGGCTGACGGTGACCACCGGCTACGACGCCGTCGGCTCGGCCGGCACCGTCATCGTCACCGTGGGCACCCCCATCGACGAGACGGGCGCGTTCGCCGAGACGCAGCTCCGCGCCGCGTGCGAGGAGCTGGGCCGGCGCGTCCGGCCGGGGCAGCTGCTGGTGTTCAAGAGCACCGTGCCGCCCGGCACCACCCGTGACCTGGTGATCCCGCTGCTGGAGCAGGGTGGCCTGGTCTGCGGCGAGGACGTGGCGGTCGCGTTCTGCCCGGAGAGGCTGTCCGAGGGCTCGGCGCTCGCGGAGCTGCAGACCCTCCCCGTGGTGGTGGGCGGGCTGGGGCCGGCGGACGCCGCCGCCGCCGAGCGCTTCTGGCGCGGCAGTCTCGGCGTGGAGGTGATCCGCTGCTCCAGCCTGGAGGCCGCCGAGACGGTCAAACTGGCCGACAACTGGTGGCTGGACCACAACATCGCGCTGGCCAACGAGCTGGCCCGCTACTGCGCGACGATCGACGTCGACGTGCTGGAGGTGATCGCGGCGGCCAACTCGATCCCGAAGGGCAGCGGCAACGTCAACATCCTGCTCCCGAGCGTCGGCGTGGGCGGCTCGTGCCTCACCAAGGACCCGTGGATGATCGCCAGGGCGGCCCGCGCGAACGGCGTCGAGCTGCGCACCGTCCCGACCGCACGCGAGGTCAACGACGCCATGCCGGCCTACACCGCCGGGCTGATCCTGGACGAGCTGGCCAGGCGCTCCCCCGGCCGGGACCGGTTCAAGGTCGCGGTGCTGGGCGTCGCGTTCAAGAACAACACCGGGGACCTGCGGGCGACCCCGGTGCTGCCGGTGGTGCGGGCGCTGCGCGCGGCCGGGGCCGAGGTGACGCTGTTCGACCCGCTGGCGGACGACGGCGAGGTGGCCGCGGTGTTCGGGACGCCGCCGGCGCCGTCGCTGGACGACGCGATCGGCGACGCCGACTGCCTGGCGCTGCTGGCCTGGCACGACGAGTTCTCGGCGATCGACCTCGGCCTGCTGCGCGAGCGCGTCGCGCGTTCGTGCCTGATCGTGGACGGGCGGGCCTACCTGCCCAGGAGCACCATCACCAGGCTTCAGGAGCTGGGATTCCTGTACCGCGGAATAGGACGGTAGAGCATGGCCCGTGTCGTCGTAACAGGTGGATCAGGCTTCGTCGGCGGACACCTCGTGCGGTGTCTCCTCGGCAGGGGCGACGAGGTGACCGTCTTCGACACCGGGCGCGTGAGCGCCGGGCGGCGGTGCCTGCCGGAGGGGGTGAGGCACGTCACGGGGGACATCCGGGACGAGTCCGCCCTGGCGCGCGCGATCACGCCGGACGTGGACGTGGTCTACCATCTGGCCGCCCTGGTCGGCGTCCAGTACTACCTGCACCGGCCGCTGGACGTGATCGACATCAACTTCCACGGCACCGTCAACCTCCTCCAGGCGTCCGAGCGGGCCGGCGCGAAGGTGGTCTTCGCCAGCAGCAGCGAGGTGTTCGGCAAGAACCCGGCCGTGCCGTGGGCGGAGGACGACGACCGCGTGGCCGGCAGCACGGCGACCAATCGGTGGTGCTACTCCACGAGCAAGGCGCTCGCCGAGCACGTCACGTTCGGCTACGTCCACCAGCGCGGGCTGCGCGCCTCGATCATCCGCTACTTCAACCTGTACGGGCCGTGGCAGCGGCCCGCCTTCCTGGTCAGCCGGAGCATCCACCGGGCGCTGCGTGGCATCCCGCCCGTCGTCTACGACGGCGGGCACCAGACGCGCAGTTTCACCTTCATCGACGACGCGGTCGAGGCGACGGCCGCGATCGGGGCGAGCGAGAAGTCCGACGGCGAGGCGTTCAACGTCGGCGCCACCCAGGAGGTGACCATCGGGCAGGTCGTCGAGCACATCGCGGACCTGGCCGGCCTGCGGGAGCCGACCGAGCAGCTGGACACCAACACCCGATACGGCAACAGCTACCAGGACCTGCAGAAGCGCATCCCGGACACCTCGAAGATCCACGCGATCCTGGGCTGGCGGGCCACGACCGGCCTGCGTGACGGCCTGCGCGCCACGGTGGAGTGGGCCAGGCGGCATCCGTGGTGGCTGGACCTGCCGGACAACATGAACCCCTGACAGGGAAGGCTCCCCATGGCGCACATCGCAGTGTTCAACCCGCCCGCCGCCGGCCACGTCAATCCCTGTCACGGTGTCGTCAAGGAACTCGTGCGCCGCGGTCACCGGGTGAGCTACCCCGGCACGACCACGTACGCGGAGCAGATCAAGGAGACCGGCGCCGACTACGTCGAGTACCTGTCGACGTGGCAGGTCTCCGGCCCGAAGAAGCTGCCGAACCTGCGCGGCAGGCAGTTCGTCACCATGCTCTCGCTGCTCGTGACCGAGACGAAGGCCGTCTACCCGGTCCTCCTGGACCGGTTCGCCGGCGACGAGCCCGACCTGGTGCTGGTCGACGGCGCCATGGCGTGGTGGGGGCGGGCGCTCGGCCTGAGGTGGGACGTGCCGATCGTGGAGCTGTGGCCGGTGTTCGCCAGCAACGACAAGTGGGCGATGAACCAGAAGTACACCCGGTTCAGCCCGGTCAACCCCCGCTTCCTGCTCAGCATCGCGCGGCTGGCGTCCTGGCTCAAACAGCAGGGGATCGAGGTGGATCTGCGTGACTTCACCTACGGGTCGTGCGCGCGGATGCGGCTCGTCATGATCCCGAAGTTCTTCCACTACGCCGGGGACACGTTCGACGACAGCTACCACTTCGTCGGGCCCTGCTACGACAACCACGCGCGGGAGGGCGGGTGGGTCCGGCCCGCCTCGGCGTCCAAGGTCGTCCTGCTCACGCTGGGCACCATCTATCAGAGCGAGTCGGTGTTCCGCACCTGCCTGGAGGCGCTGGACGACCCCTCCTGGCACGTGGTGGTGGCCGGCGCGAAGCCGGGGGCGGTGCCCGTGCCCACGCCGCGCAACGTCGAGGTGCACACCTTCCTGCCCCGGCTGGGCGACGTGCTCGCGCACGCCGACCTGCTCGTCTCGCACGGCGGCATGGGCACCACGCTGGAGGCGCTGCGGCACGAGGTGCCCTCGATCGCGCTGCCGCAGATGGCCGAGCAGGAGGCGAACTCGGACCGGATCGCCGAGCTGGGGCTGGGGGTCAAGCTGGCGCCCGCGGAGGTGACGCCGGCGCGGCTGCGGGAGACCGCGCGGGCGGTCATGGCCGACGCGGGCATCCGGGACGAGCTGCGCAGGCGCGGCGCGGAGACCCGCGGCTGCGGCGGCTCACCGGCCGCCGCCGACGCCGTGGAGAGCCTGCTCACGCGCTGACGGCGCGGTGGCGCTCCACCTGCTCCTCCAGCTCCGCCACGACCGCGTTCGGGCTCGGCATGGCCACCATCTCGGCCCGCACCCGCGCGCTCGCCCCGGCGAAGCCCGGCTCGGCCAGCAGGCGGCGGACGGCGTCGCGCACCAGTTCGCCGGTGGCCTCCTCGCTGGGCAGGTCGAGCCCCGCGCCGGCGGCCGTCACCCGGCGCCCGATCACCGGCTCGCAGAACGTCGGCCTGGCCACGACGAGCTGCGGCACCGCGTGCGCCAGCGTGTTGAGCACCGTGGCCGACCCGCCGTGGTCCACCACCGCGGCGCACGTCGGCAGCAGCTGGTGCAGCGGCGCGAACGGCACCACCCGCACGTTGCCCGGCACGGTCACGAGCCGCTCCCCCGCCGCCGGGGACACCAGGGCGACGACCTCCACGTCCAGCGCGGAGACCGCCTCCACCACCTCGGCCATGGACACCGCGTAGCCGCCGGACCGCTCGGCCGCCGACAGCCCCAGGCACAGGCACACCCGGGGCCGCTCCGGCGGCTCCCGCAGCCAGGCGGGCAGCACGCTCCTGCCGTTGTGGGGCACGTACCGCATCGGCACCCGCGTCAGCGGCGGGCCGCCGGGCAGCCGCAGCGACGGGGGCACGTAGTCGATGGTGAACTGGCCGGTCACCAGCTCCTCGGTGAACTCCACGCCGTGCGCGGCGGCCCGCCGGGACAGCCAGCCCGCCAGCGCGTCGTCGGCGGGGCCGCCCCCCGCCTCGTCCCGGCGGCGCAGGAAGACGGCCCGTACCCGGGCCAGCACGTCCACTCCCCACATGTGGCGGGCGTGCGCGGCGCCGGCCGCGCGCGCCGCGATCGGGGCCGCGTACGTGGTCGGGTCCCAGATGACCAGGTCGGGCCGCCAGTGCAGGCAGAAGGCGGTGAGGTCGGCGACCATGGGGTCGTTGAGCACCCGCCACCACCAGGGCACCACCCGCCGGTAGCCGTCCTTCAGCTCCTCCCAGCCGAACTCCTCGTCCGGCCGGTCGGCCCGGCCGAACAGGGGCAGCCGGTCGGCCAGCGGGTCGAAGGCGGAGAAGGTGTTCAGCACCCGCCAGAAGCTGTGCTCCCTGCCGACCGGCACGGCGGGCAGGCCGGCCGCGGCGATCACCGGGGCCAGCTCGGGCTGGCTGGCGACCCTGACGTCGTGGCCGGCCGTGACCAGCGCCCACGCCAGGGGGACCATGCCGAGGAAGTGACTGCGCTCGGCGTGCGTGACGATCAGGACCCTCATCCGGGACTCCCTCAGAGAACGCGCACCTCGGGGACGTACAGGATCCACTTGCCGCCGGCCTCGCGGAACGCCCGCTCCTTGGCCATGATCTCGTCGGCGTGGTTCCAGGCGAACAGCAGGGCGTAGTCGGGGTACGGGGCGGCGAACGCCTCCGGCGGCCGCACCGGCAGGTGGGCGCCGGGCGTGAGCCTGCCCTGCTTGGTGGGCGAGGTGTCGCAGACGAACTCGACCAGGTCCGGGCCGATCCCGCAGTAGTTGGTCACCGTGGCGCTCTTGGCGGTGGCGCCGTACCCGACCACCCGCTTGCCCTGCTCGCGGAGCCCGCGCAGCAGGCCGGTCAGCTCGTCGCGGATCCGCTCCACCCCGGCGGCGAGGCGCAGCAGCGTCTCCGGCTCGGCGAGTCCCGTCTCGCGTTCGCGTTCGAGCAGCCGGTCCACGGCGGGCGAGGGGGTCCTGGCGCCCGCGCGGGTGAGCGTGTAGCGGATCTCGCCGCCGTGCGTGGGCAGCGGCTCCACGTCGACCAGCTCGAACCCGAAACGGTGCGCCATCCGCCGCACCGACAGGGCGGTGAAGTAGTAGAAGTGCTCGTCGTAGATCTGGTCGAAGGAGACCCGCTCGACGATGTCGCCGAGGTACGGGTCCTCGAACACGAACACGCCGCCGTCGGTGAGCAGCGCGGACACGCCGCGGAACACCGACTCGACGTACGGGATGTGGCAGAACGTGTTGGCCATGTAGATCACGTCCGCGCGGCCATGGTCGCGCAGGATGTCGAGGGCCGTGGCCTCCTCGAAGAACACCTTGCGCACCTGGACGCCCTTGGCGGCGGCCAGGTCGGCGGTGCCGCCGGACGGCTCGACGCCGAGGTGGCGCACTCCCGCCTTGGCGATGGACTCCAGCATGACGCCGTCGTTGCAGCCGACCTCGACGATGAACGGGTCGGGGCCGGTCAGCTCGGTCGACAGGAAACGCTCCGCGACGCCCTC
The DNA here is from genome assembly GCF_050936535.1 of Nonomuraea sp. CA-218870. Taxonomy (NCBI): domain Bacteria; kingdom Bacillati; phylum Actinomycetota; class Actinomycetes; order Streptosporangiales; family Streptosporangiaceae; genus Nonomuraea; species Nonomuraea sp. CA-218870. The sequence continues at coordinate 4,647,308 of NZ_JBNJMN010000001.1, forward strand.
GAAGTGCGCCCGCATGACCGTCGAGCCGGACGACAGGTACGGGTAGTCCTGGTGGAACATGCGCTCGCGCGGGACCTCCTCCAGGAGCTGCACCATCGTGCACGTCTCGCACCTGCCGACGGCGAGCCGGTAGAAGAACTCCGCACGCGGATCGTCCGGCTCGCGGAACGCGTCGGACAGCGGCTGACGGCCGAAATCGAAGAACTCGCGCACGCTTCCCGCGCACATCCGGCAGACTCCGGGATGCGACATGACGATGACTCCTTTTCCTGTCGCGCGGGCGGCCGGGGGCGCGACCGCCGGGAAATCAGGGCGAAAATCACCGGCCCGGCCGATGACGGGTCCCGCGCCGGGCGCGGGCGTTTCCGGCGTTCTCAGCCGGGCGATCCGACGAGCAGCCGGCTGTTTCCGCCGGCGCCCGTCACGCGCTCGCAGCCGAGTCCCGCCGCCGCGAAAGCCGCGGTGTACTCGGCGTCGCTGAACAACGTCAGCGAGAACGTCTCACTGGCGTGCCTGACCCCTGTCTCGGAATCGGCCACGAGGCAGTGCACCTCGGTGTGCACCCGGCGGCCCTCGCGGACGGAGTGGGACACCCGGGCCACCGTGCGCGGCCCGTCGACCAGGTCGCCGGCCACGTGCCCGGCGGCGTAGCCGTCAGGCTGCCACCAGGGCTCCACCACCAGGACGCCGCCCGGCGCCAGATGCCCGGCCAGGCAGCCGATCGCGGCCTCCAGCTCGCTCTGGCAGGCCATGTGGGAGATGGCGAACAGGCAGGTGACGGCGTCGAACGCGCGGCCCAGCGAGAAGCCGCGCAGGTCGCCCGCGCTGATCGTCACTCCCGGCAGCCGGCGCGCGGCGACCCTGCGCATGTCCGGGGACAGCTCCACGCCCTCGACGTGCGCGAACCTCTCGGCGAAGTGCCGCAGATGCGCGCCGGTCCCGCAGGGGGCGTCGAGCAGAGTGGCGGCGCCGGGGTTGCGCTCGCGGATCACCTCGGCCACCCGCGCGGCCTCGGCCGCGTAATCCCGGCCGCGCGCCTGATAAATGTCGTCGTACGTTTCCGCCAGCTCGCGGATATACATCTTTCGGCGCCACCACCCTTTCTCGGCCGGCCGCCGCGGGAGCGAACCGGGAACGCCGTTGTATAGGGGTTGCCGGTCTTCCGTCAAATCATCTTATCCTGCTGTCCCAGAGCAGGCCACGGTAATCACAAGGTGAGCTTTCATGCGTATTCTGGTGACCGGTGCCGCCGGATTCATCGGTTCGAATTTCGTCCGCCGGACTTTAGCCGGCGCATATCCATGGCTGGACGATCCGCACTTCGTGGTCCTCGACAAGCTGACGTACGCGGGCACCAGGGAGAGCCTGGCCGCGGCGGCCGAGGGCCGGGAGTCCCGGGTGACGTTCGTGTACGGCGACGTGTGCGACATGGGGCTGCTGCTCGACCTCATGTCCGACGTCTCGCTCGTGGTGCACTGCGCCGCCGAGACCCACGTGGACCGCTCGATCGCCAACTGCGCCGACTTCGTGCGGACCAACGTGCTGGGCACCCACGCGCTGCTGGAGGCGGCTCTGAGGTGCGGCACGGAGAAGGTCGTGCTGGTCTCGACCGACGAGGTGTACGGGAGCATCGGCGCCGGATCGTGGGACGAGGACTCGCCGCTGCTGCCGAACTCGCCGTACGCCGCGTCCAAGGCGGCCGGCGACGTCCTGGCGCGCGGCTACCACCGCACGCACGGCCTTCCCGTCGTGACCACGCGCTGCTCCAACAACTACGGGCCGTTCCAGTTCCCCGAGAAGCTCATCCCGCTGTTCGTGACGAACCTGCTCAGCGGGGAGAAGGTGCCGCTGTACGGGGACGGGATGTGCGTGCGGGAGTGGGTGCACGTCGACGACCACTGCCTCGGCGTCGCGCTGGCGGCCGCCAAGGGCCGGCCGGGCGAGGTGTACAACATCGGCAGCGGCACCGAGCTGACCAACCGCGAGGTCACCGACCGGCTCCTGCGGCTGCTGGGGGCCGACTGGTCGATGGTGGAGCACGTCGAGGACCGCAAGGGGCACGACCGGCGGTACTCGGTGGACCACTCCAAGATCGCCGCCGAGCTGGGGTACCGGCCGGAGATCCCCTTCTCGGAGGGCCTGGCGGACACGGTGCGCTGGTACACCGAGAACCGGAGCTGGTGGGAGGGCCTGAAGAAGGAGCGGCTCCGGCAGGGCCACGCCGGCTGACCCCGTACCGCCCCGGCTACGCCCGGGGGGCGGGCCGCGCGCAGGCGGCGGTGTGGCGGCGGTACGTGGCGGAGGGAAGCCGCCCGGCCAGCCCCGCCCGCCCCGGCACCTGGAGTTTCCGGTACGCGCGGGTGAGGTGCTGCTCGACCGTGCTCACCGTGATGCGCAGCTCGTCGGCGATCTCCCTGTTCATGTAGCCGACGGCGGCGAGCGAGGCCACCCGGTACTCGGCGTCGCTCAGCCCGGCCCGCGCGCCGTCGGCGCCGGCGCGCCCGCGGGCGGCCGCCGCACCGTCCCGGCTGCTGGCCCGGCTGCTGGCCCGGCTGCCGGCCCGGCTGCCGGCCCGGCCCGGCTCCAGGCGGGCCACCAGCGGGGCCGCGCCGCACGCCTCGGCCAGGGACAGGGCCCCGTCGCGGAACATCTGCGCCCGTGACGGCTCGCCCAGCGCGCGGTGCGTCTCGCTCAGGTCGGCCAGCGCCAGCGCCAGCTCGTACCGGTCGCCGGTGTCCTGCAGCAGGGCGACGGACTCGCGCAGCAGCGCCGGCCGGTGCTGCGGCCTGCTCAGCGCGGCCTGCGCCCGCAAGGTCGCGCCGCGCGCCCACACCTCGTCGGCGGCCGGGCCGGCGAGCTGCGCCCTGACCAGCTCCCAGGCCCGCCGCTGGTCGCCGAGCGCCCGCGCGGCGGCGGCGGCGCCGAGCCGCCACTGGGGATAGGTCGGCAGATCCACGCCCCACCGGGTGGCCAGCTCGCCGCAGCGCAGGAAATCCCGCAGCGCGGCGCGCTCGCGGCCGGTGGCCAGGAAGTGGTGTCCGCGCGCGTCCAGCACCTGCAGGCCGAAACGGGACTGGAAGATGCTGTCGGGCAGGGGCCTGCGCACCTCGGCCGCGGCGGTGTCGTGCGCGCCCATCCGGGTGGCGGCGAGCACCAGGCCGGACAGCGGCGTGCCGACGGTCACGCCCCAGCTCTGCCGCGGCATCCCGGCAAGGGCCGCGGTGGCGCTGCGCAGCGCGGCGGGCAGGTCGCCCTGCCGGATGGCGATCTCCGAGCGCACGGCCTGGAGGACCGCCCGCCAGGAAGGGGCGCGACGCTCTCCGGCCTCCTCGATCGCGCTGTCGCACCAGAAGGCGGCCCGCGCGGTGTCGGCGTACAGGAGCGCCACCAGCGCCGACTGGATCGCCTGCAGGGAGTCGTCGCCGAGCCGGGTGCTCTGCAGGTACTGCTCGGCGGCGTGCGCCGCCTCCTTGCCGGGCCTGCGGGTCAGCACCGCGAACATGGCGGCCACCGCCCGCGCCTTGCCCGGGCCCTGCGCGACGGGGAGCGGGCCGTGCGCGTCCCTGCCGGTGGCGAACGGCGGGAAGAAGCAGGCGAGCCAGTGGTCGGTGATCCGCCGCTCGACCTGCTCCGCCGAGTCGCCGCCTGCGTCCACGCCCAGCCAGGGCAGCACGCTCAGCGCGTGGTCGTAGTGCCCCTGCCAGAAGAGCTGCCTGATGACGGTGTGCGCGTCGGCGGGGCGCAGGTGGCCGCGGTGCAGGGCGGTGATCAGGGCCGGCGTGTGCCGTTCGACGGCGCCCGGGTTGGTGCGCCACTCGGCGTGCACCAGGCTCATGGTGATGTCGGCGCGGCGGCGGCCGTCGGCGCACTCGCGGGCGGCCAGCCGCAGGCAGTCGAGCGCCGGGCCGGGGTCGTCGCCGAGCAGCGCCTGCTCGGCGGCCTCGACCAGGACGTCGACGCCCCACCGGCCGCCCGTCGTGCCGGCCGCTACCAGGTGCTCGGCGACGACGGCCTTGGCCGCGCCGCGCGCGTACAACGACGCGGCGGCCTCGGCCCGCAGCCGGGCGCGGTCCTCCGGGTCCAGGTCGGCGAGCACGGCCTGACGTGCCGCCGGATGGCGGAACCGGCCGGCCCGCAGCACGCCGGTGGCGTTGAGCACGTCGAGACAGTGGTCGGCCGAGGCGGGGTCGACGCCGGCGAGCTGGTGGACGAGTTCCTGGATCTCGGACGCGGGCCCGGGCCCACCGCCGGGCCCACCGCCGGACGCGCCGCCGGTCGCGCCGCCGGGGACGTCGAGAGCCGCGACCGCGCGCGCGACCCGCAGCCCGGCCGGCTCGCCCCGGTGCAGGCAGGTGAGGACCGCCATCCGGTACGCCTCGCCCGGCGGGGTCTGCCCGCGCCTGGCGTCCTCGATCAGGGCCGTCACCAGGAGCGGGTTGCCGCCGCTCAGCTCGTGCAGCACGGGAGTGAGCCGCTCGGCGTCCGGGAGGGGCAGCTGCGCCGCGGCGACCGCGGCCACCAGGTCGCCGGTGAGCGGGGCCAGGCGCAGCCGGTGGCAGTGGTGCTGGCGCAGCAGGTCGAGGTCGGTCACGGGGTGGATGCGGCGGGGGTGGTCCCACTCGGTGAACACGAGCTGGATGCGGGCGCCGCTCAGCCGGCGCACGAAGTACAGCAGGTAGCGCAGGGAGGCCTCGTCGGCGTGCTGCGCGTCGTCGACGCCGATCAGCAGCGGCCGGTCCTGCGATCTCGCGTAGAGGGTGAGCCAGAGCTCGCGCATGATCCGGGCCTGCTCGACGGCGTCGCCGGGGGTCTCGGAGCGCACGGCGGCCATGGCGCGGTCGAGCAGCCGCCGCACGGGCGCGGCCGGATCGTCGTCCCCGGACCCCCCGGAAGTCACCGAGATCCCGGAGACGCCGGTGAAGAGCTGGCCCAGCACGCCCAGCGGCAGGGCCTGCTCCGCGGGTGACGCGGAGGCGGTCAGCACCGCGATCCCGCGGGCGGCGGCGCGGGCGGCGAACTCGTGCAGGAGCGCCGTCTTCCCGCATCCGACGATGCCCCTGATCGTGACCGCGTTGCCCGCTCCGCGGACGGCCTCGTCGAGTAACTCGTGCAGCCGCGTCAACTCTTCCGTACGCCCCGCCAAAGCCAACGACGTCTCCCTGGGATATCGCTTCAGCCGATGCCCGGAAATGATACGCAGCGCTTCCGCGCGGCGCTCTTCATGCCGTTCCTGTCTCGCTGGCGAGACAGCGGACCGGGGCGTCGTCGCGGCTCGGCCGGGCTCGATGTTCGTCCTGACGGCGGCGGCTGTACGGGCGCGCGGCCTTCTGCTCTGATGAGTCGGAGTATCGCAGGACGTCGTTTCCGGGAGTGGACATGCCGACCTCACCTGTTTCCAGCCGAAGAATCGAACTCACCGAGATGCGCCCGGCCCCGGACGCGGCCGGGATACGCGTGGCCGCGTCCCGCGTCGCGGCGGACGGCGACGACGTGGCGGTTTTCCTGGGAACGTTGCCGGCCGCGGCCGGCGATATTCTCACGCGATTCACGGTGCGCCGCCCGGATATCGGCGCCGACGTCGGCCTGGCGTGCCTGAGCGGGGCGGACCCGGCGGCCGCCATTCAGGCGAATCTGCTGCTGGACGCCGGGGCGACACCGCACGGAATGGGCCTGGAAACGACCATGCTGCTGCTGGACCACGCGTTCGCCTCGTGGCCCGCGCGGCTGGTCAGATTTCCCGTCGCGGCGGCCCGGGCGAAGAACTTCAGCCTGCCCGCGATAATCAGCGAGGAGGCCGCTCCGCCTGATCGACAGGAATTGCCGTGCGAGTTTAAGGTCTTCAGCATCCACCGGGCGCCGTGGGAGAAATTCGGCACCAAGCTGCTCACCCGGCTCCGGCGCGGTCCGTTCGATCAGTGAATTCCTGGAGAGGAGACCGTCGTGGCGCCCGATGTCGACCGAGACGAGCTGGTGACCCAGATCAAGGTCCAGGCGATGACCATCATGATGTTCACGGCGAGCGAGCCCGAGGCCGAGCTGCCGGAGCCGTCCGGGATGCGGGACCTCGACTCGTTCTCCGTCGTCCAGCTCATCCTCTCGCTGGAGGAGATCTACGACGTGCAGCTGCTGGAGGAGATGCCGTCGTTCACCGGTGAGACCTTCGAGGAGCTCGCGGACATGGTGGCCGGCTTCATCCGGGCCAAGGAGAACACCGGGGAGAGCCTCGCCCAGGCGGACACGTAAGCCGGACGACGCGTAAGCCGGACCACGTAAGCCGGACCACGTAAGCCGGACCACGTAAGCCGGACCACGTAAGCCGGACCACGTAAGCCGGACCACGTAAGCCGGGGGCGCGGTCAGGACCGGTGCTCCGCCACCCGGCGGGCCAGCTCCGCCGCCACCTCGGTGGGGGCGGGCATGGCCCGCATCTCGGCGCCGATCCGCGCGGCGGCATCCCGGAAGCCCGGCTCGCCGAGCAGCCGGCCGAGCCCGTCGCGGACCGCCTGCGGGGTCGCCTCGTCCGGGCGCAGGGCCAGCCCGGCGCCCAGCCCGGTCAGCCGCTCGCCCCACAGGGGCTCGTCGAAGTAGTGGTCGGTGACGAGCAGCTGCGGCACCCCGTACAGCAGTCCCGTGCAGACCGTGCTGGCGCCGCCGTGGTTGATGAGGGCGGCGCAGGTGGGCGCGAGGGCGTGCAGTGGGACGAACCCGGTCATGCGCACGTTGCCCGGCACGGCGCCGAGCGCCGCTCGCTCCGGCTCCGGGAGGGGGAGCACGACCTCCACGTCCACCTCGGCCAGCGCCTCCAGCAGGCGCGGGATCGGCACCGCGTAGCCGCCGGTGCGCTCGGAGGCGGTGGTCCCGAGGGTCAGGCAGACGCGGGGGCGCTCGGGCTCGCGGCGCAGCCAGCCGGGGAGCACCGCCCGGCCGTTGTAGTCCACGAACCGCATCGCCAGGCGCTCCTGCTCCGGGTAGGAGCCGGGCCGCACCGACGGCGGCATCGCGTCGATCGTGAAGCGGCCGAGCGTCAGGGCCTCGGAGAACTCCACGCCGCGGGCCGCCGCCCGCGCGCCGAGCCAGCGGGCCAGCGGGTCCTCGGCCGACCGGGACGGGTCCTCGGCGACCAGGCGCAGCCAGCGCGCGCGCAGCCGGGCGGTGAGGTCGAGCGCGAACGGCACCCGGGCGTGCAGGGCGCCGCAGGCCTCGGCGGCGAGGGCGCCGGCGTAGGTGAGCGGCTCCCACAGCACCAGGTCCGGCCGCCACCACTGGCAGAACTCGGTCAGCTCGGCGATCATGGGCTCGTTGATCGGCTTCCACCAGAGCGGGACCAGCGTCTCGGCGTAACCCTTGCGGAGCCGGTCCCAGTCCAGCTCCTCCGGATCGGCCGCCAGGTCGAAGGCGGGGCCGGCGGCTCCGAGCCGCCTGGCCGAGCCGAGGATCGCGGTGAGCAGGTGGTCCCTGCCGACGGGGACGGCGGTCAGCCCGGTCTCGGCCACGACTCCGGTCAGCGCGGGCTGGCTGGCGACCCGTACCTCATGACCCGCCGCGCGCAGCGCCCAGGCGAGCGGCACCATTCCTATGAAATGCGTCCGCTCCGCGAAAGTGGCAATGAGGATTCGCACGGTCAACCCCTTTCCGCAGCCGTCACGAGTGAGGCTAATAGCAGGCGACTATCTCACGCCATAATGTGCTGATAGGGGTTCGATGAAGGGGTGCGTCCTATCCGGACAGAGTTATGCTGGCATCCCTGTACGTCTCGTGGAAAGGGCGTGGAGTGCGGGTTCTCATTGCGACCTACTCGGAGAAGACGCATTTTCTGGGAATGGTCCCGATGGCTTGGGCGTTATCGACCGCCGGGCACGAGGTCCGGGTCGCCACGCAGCCCGAGTCCGCCGCGTTCTTCGCGGGCACAGGGCTGACCACCGTCTCGGTCGGCAGGGACCACTCCCTCTACCGGCGCCACCAGCTCGCCAGGCTCCTCGGCCAGGAGGAGGCCGACGGCTTCCTCGACATCGGCGACCGGTGGCCGCCGGAGCACACGTGGGAGCAGCTGCGGTGGGGGTTCCGCGAGGTCGTCTCCTGGTGGTGGAAGGTGATCAACGAGCCCATGATCGGCGAGCTGACCGACTTCTGCCGGTGGTGGCGGCCCGACCTGGTGATCTGGGAGCCGGGCACGTTCGCCGCCGCCATCGCCGCCGACGCGTGCGGCGCCGTCCACGGCCGGCTGCTGTGGAGCCTGGACATCTTCGCCCAGATGCGCCACCGCTACCTCACGCTGATGCGCGTGCAGCCGCCCGACGAGCGCGAGGACGTGCTCATGCAGTGGCTCGGCGCACGCGCCGCCGCCCACGGCGGGACGTTCCGCGAGGAGATGGTGACCGGCCACTTCACCATCGACCATCTGCCGCCCTCGCTGCGCCTGGGGCCGCCCCTCGACCAGCGCTGCCTCTCCCTGCGCTACATCCCCTACAACGGCCGCGCGGTGCTGCCCGGCTGGCTGCGCGAGCCGCCGGCCCGGCCGCGGGTGTGCCTGAGCCTCGGCACCTCGGCCACCGAACGGCTGGGGGGCTACGCGGTGCCGGTGGCCGAGCTGCTGGAGGCGCTGGAGGACCTGGACGTCGAGGTGACCGCCACGATCCCGGAGCCGGAGCAGGCCAAGCTCGGCCGGGTGCCCGGCAACGCGCGCCTGGTCGGCTTCGTCCCGCTGCACGCCCTGGCCGCCACCTCCACCGCCATGATCAACCATGGCGGGCCGGGCACCGTCTGCACCGGCCTCGCCTACGGCGTGCCGCAGCTCGTGCTGCCCGTCGACCATCTGGACGCGCCGCTGCTGGCCAAGGCCCTGGCCGGGCAGGGGGCGGGGCTGTCGATCCCCAGCGGCCAGGTGACGCCTTCCGCGGTACGGGACGCGCTCGCCCGCCTGCTGGCCGAGTCGTCGTTCGAGGAGAACGCCATGCGCCTGCGCGAGGAGATGCTCGCCATGCGCACGCCGAACGAGCTGGCCGTCGACCTGGAAGAGCTCGTGGCGGGACAGCGGGGCCGCTGATGCGCGTCCTGATCGTGACCCACGCGGAGAAGACGCACTTCCTCGGCATGACGCCGCTGGCCTGGGCGCTGCGCACGGCCGGGCACGAGGTGCGGGTGGCGAGCCAGCCCGCCCTGGCGGACGTCGTCACGGCGGCGGGGCTGGACGCCGTCCCGGTCGGCGCCGACCACAGCCACTGGCGGCTGATGCGCTCCTACGACCTGTTCGGCCGGCTCACCAGCCCGCAGCCGCCGTTCGGCAGGGCCGCCGACCCCCTGGCCGACGTCGGCTGGGAGTACGTGCGCGACGGCTACCGCAGGGTGGTGCCCTGGTGGTGGCGGCTGATCAACGATCCGATGGTGGACGACCTGGTCGCCTTCTGCCGCGCCTGGCGGCCGCGGCTGGTCATCTGGGGCGCCATCAGCTACGCGGGCGCCCTGGCCGCCCGGGCCTGCGGCGCGGCGCACGCCCGCATGCCGTGGGGCGCCGACATCTTCGGGCGGATGCGGGCGCACGCCCTGCGCCTCATCGCCGGGCGGCCCCCGGCCGAGCGCGAGGACCCGCTCGCCGCGTGGCTGGGCGCCCGCGCGAGGGCGTACGGGATGGAGTTCCGTGAGGAGCTGACGAGCGGGCAGTTCACGATCGACTGCATCCCGCCCTCCATGCAGGTCGAGGTCGATCCCCCGCTGGAGCGGGTGCGGCTGCGCTACGTGCCCTACAACGGCCGCGCCGTCGTCCCGGACTGGCTGCGCCGGCCGCCGGAGCGCCCGCGTGTCTGCCTGAGCTGGGGGGTCTCGAGCCACGAACGGCACGGCACGTTCGCGGTGCCGGCCGGGGACGTCCTGGACGCGCTGGCCGATCTCGACGTGGAGGTGGTGGTGCTGGGCCCGCGCGACCCCGCCGACGCGCGGCCGCTGCCCGCCAACGCGCAGGCGCGCGCGTTCGCCCCTCTCGGCGTGCTGTTGCCAACCTGTGCGGCGGTGATCAATCATGGGGGCTGGGGAACGGTCAACACCGCCGCTTACCACGGCGTCCCTCAACTGGTCGTGCCGAGCTGGTTCGACACGCCGCTCACCGCCAGACGGCTCGCGGGCGGCGGCGGGTCGCTGACGCTGCCCGCCCACGAGGCGGAGCCCGGCGTCATCCGGGAAACGGTGCGGCGTCTGGTCGAGGAGCCGGATTTCCGTCGCGCGGCGGGCCGGCTCCGTGATGAGATGCGCACCATGCCGTCGCCTAATGAGGCGGGCGCGGCGATAATCGGGCGCGCCCTCGCGTCAGGTCCTTGACAACGGATTTGACAACGGCCGAGGAAAGATCGCGCACGGCGCGCATTCGTCGGATACGTTCGGCATCATAGACACTGCGTACTTCCCCGTGCGAAAGGCCGCGCATGATAGAAGTCTCCGGGCTCACCAAAACCTACGGGCCGACGCGCGCCGTGAACGATTTATCGTTCGAAGTCCGGCCGGGAGTGGTGACCGGCTTTCTCGGACCTAACGGCGCGGGCAAGACCACCACCATGCGGCTGATTCTCGGGCTGGACCGCCCGACCTCCGGCGCCGCCACCATCGGCGGCAAGCCCTACCGCCGGCTCGGCGCCCCGCTGCACACGGTCGGCAGCATGCTCGACGCCAAGGCCGTCCACCCTGGCCGCACCGCCTACAACCACCTGCTCTCCCTGGCCCTCGGCAACGGCATCCCCCGCCGCCGGGTGGACGAGGTGATCGAGCAGGTCGGGCTGGGCGGCGTGGCGCGCAGGCGGACGGGCGGCTTCTCCCTGGGCATGAGCCAGCGGCTGGGCATCGCGGGCGCGCTCCTCGGAGATCCGGAGGTGCTGCTGTTCGACGAGCCGGTCAACGGGCTCGACCCGGAGGGCATCCACTGGGTGCGCTCGCTGATGAAGGACCTCGCGGCGCGGGGCCGCACCGTGTTCGTCTCCAGCCACCTGCTCAGCGAGATGAGCCAGACCGCGGAGCGGCTCATCGTCATCGGCCGCGGCGAGCTGATCGCCGACACCACGACGGAGGAGTTCATCGAGCGGGCCTCCACCGGGTACGTGCGCGTGCGCGGGCCGGAGCCCGCCCGCGTCAAGGAGGTCCTGGAGGCGGCCGGCGCCACCGTCGCCGAGTCCGGCCAGGCCCTCCACGTCACCGGCATGACCGTCGAGCGGATCAGCGATCTGGCCGCCGAGCACGGGCTGCGCCTGCACGAGGTGGCGCCCCAGCACGCCTCTCTGGAGGAGGCGTTCCTGACGTTGACCAGGCAGAGCGTCGAGTACCGCGCCAGGAGCGAAGGAGACCGATGACCGTGCCCGCCACCGACGACAAGGTCCGGCGTGATGTGACCACGCCCCTCCGGCTCTCCGGGGTGGTGCGCGCCGAATGGGTGAAGATCCGTTCCGTCCGCTCGACGTACGCCCTGCTCATCGCGGCCGTCGTGGTCAGCGTCGCGCTGAGCGGGCTGATCGCCTGGGCCACGATGTCGACCTGGGAGGACCGGGCGGAGGGCTTCGAGCCGGTCTCCGGTTCGCTGATCGGGCTGTTCTTCGGCCAGATCGCCATCATGGTGTTCAGCATCCTGGTGATCAGCGCCGAATACACCACCGGCTCGATCCGCGGCACCCTGATCGCGGTGCCGGACCGCACCCGGCTGCTGCTCGCCAAGGTGATCATCACGGCCGCGCTCGCCCTGGCCGCCGGGCTGGTCATGAGCTTCGGCTCGTTCTTCGTCGGCCAGGCCGTCTACGCCACCCGCGGCGTGGAGACCACGATCGGCGCCGATGGGGTGCTCGTGGCACTGCTGCGGGGAGGGCTGCTCATCTGCATGACCGGCGTCATCGCCCTCGGCGTGGGCTTCCTGGCGCGGCAGAGCTCCGCCGCGATCGGCGTCACGTTCGGCATCTACTTCCTGCCGATCCTGTTCAGCGGGTTCCTGCCGGAGTGGTTCCAGAAGAACGTCATCAAGTACATGCCCAACACCAGCAGCGCCGTCATGCTCTATCCCGACCCGGCCGTGCCGGACGTCGGGGTCACCCCGATGTCGGGGTTCCTGACCCTGAGCGCGTGGGCACTGGCGATGCTCATCCCCGCCGCGCTCCTGTTCAACCGCCGAGACTCCTGACGCCAGAAAGGGCGCTCCCGTGCCAGACCCCGCCCCCCGACCGGACACGCCCGCGCTCGAGGTCCTCGGCCTGCGCAAGGTCTTCGCCGAGACCGTCGCGGCCGACGACGTCTTCCTCACGGTGCCGAGCGGCTCGCTCTTCGGCCTCGTCGGCCCGAACGGCGCCGGCAAGACCACCACGCTGTCCATGGCCGTGGGGCTGCTGCGGCCCGACGGCGGCTCGGCCCGGGTGTTCGGCCACGACGTGTGGACCGACCCGGTCAAGGCCAAGTCCCTGCTGGGCGTGCTGCCCGACGGCCTGCACCTGCCCCTGCGGCTCAGCGGCAGGGAGGTGCTCCACTACCTCGGCCCGATGTGGGGGCTGGACCGCGAGACCGTCGCCCAGCGCACCGAGGAGCTGCTGACGGTGCTGGAGCTCGACGACGCGGGGCGCACGCTGGTGGTCGACTACTCGACGGGCATGCGCAAGAAGCTCGCCCTCGCCACGGCGATGCTGCACGCGCCCAAGCTGCTGGTGCTGGACGAGCCGTTCGAGTCGGTCGACCCGGTCGCGGCCCACACGATCCGGGTGATCCTGCGCCGCTTCACCGCCGGCGGCGGCTCGGTCATCCTGTCCAGCCACGTGATGCCGCTGGTGGAGTCGATGTGCGACCACGTCGCGGTGATCGCCTCCGGACGGGTGGTGGCCTCGGGCCCCCTGGAGGAGGTACGCGGCGCGCAGAGCCTCGACGAGGCGTTCGTCGAGCTGGTCGGCGGGCGCACCAGCGGCGAGGAGGGGCTGGCGTGGCTGGTGTCCTGATCCGGATGAAGCTCGCCCTCATCAGGAACCAGATGACCGGGCTGCGCGGCTTCCGCATGCTCCTCGGCGCGCTGCTCGGGGTGCTGGGCCTGCTGGCCACCGTGCGGCTGGCCACCACCTGGCCGGACCAGCCGCAGCTGGCCGCGCTGGCGTTCGCGATCTGGACGGCGGGCTGGCTGGTGGCCCCGTTCTTCGGCGGCGGGACCGACGAGACGCTGCGGCCCGAGTACTTCAGGATGGCGCCGGTGCCCGCGCGGCGGCTGGCCGCTGCGCTGCTGGCCGGTTCGGCGGTGAGCATCCCGGCGCTGGTCACGCTGCTCGCCTTCGCCACGCTGGTGCCGATGGCGGGCGCGTACGGGCCCGTCGCGGTCGCGGTGGCGGTGCCGGCCGCGCTGGCGCACGCGTTCATGGCGCTGCTGCTGGCCCGGGTGGTGATCGACGGCCTCGGCGCGGTCCTGCGCTCACGCCTGGGCATGGACATCCTGGTGATGGTCGTCAGCGTGCTCGTGGCGGGCGGCATCGTCGCCGCCCTGGCGCTGGCACGGCCGCTCTGGGATCTGGTGACCATGCTCGCCCGCGGCGAGATGCCCGAGGTGCCGGTGTCGTGGCTGCTCGGCCTGCCGTCCGGCTGGGGCGTGGCGGCCGTGCGCGCCGCGGGCGACGGCGACTGGGCGCTGGCGCTGCCGGCCCTGGCGGGGCTGGTCGCGCTCGACGCCGTGCTGCTGGCCGCGTGGACGGCCCTGCTGCGCAGGCGGCTGATCGCGGTCGCGCCCGCCCGGCGGGCGCGCCGCACCGGGCCAGGCGACCGGGCCGCCCGCCCGCTCGCGGCCACCCCGGCGGGCGCCTCGTCGGTGCGGGCGATCCGGACCTGGCTGCGCGACTACGAGATGCGCATCATCGTGGTGGTCACCGTGGCGGCCGGGATCGGCTACGGGCTCGTGGGCGGCTTCCTGTGGCCGTACTTCATGCCGCTGGCCGGGGTGCTGGCCCTGTCGGTGGCGTGCAGCGAGGCGGCCAACCTCTTCGGGTTCGACGGCAGCGCCTACTGGCTGACGCTCACCACGCCCGGCACGGAGCGCGCCGAGGTGCGCGGCCGGCAGCTCGGCTGGATGGCGGTCTTCGCGCCGATCGGCGTGGCCGTCTCCGCCGTGGTCATCCCCGCCACCGGTCCGGACGCCGAGATCGCCATCCCGTACGCGGTGGCGCTGCTGCCCGCCATGATCGGCATCGGCTCGGGGCTCGTGGTCCTGTTCTCGGTCATCGCGCCCTACCCCGTCGGGCTGGACAACCCCGTGCCGGGCACCGGCAAGTCACTCGCCCCGCCGGTCCGGCGGCTGATGCTGCTCGCCCAGACGGCCTGCCTGGCGCCCACGGCGGGCGTGGTGGCGCTCGGCATGACGCTCGACTCGCCGGTGATCCAGTGGGGAGCGGGCATCGTGGCGGGCGTCGGCACCGGATGGCTGGGGGCGTGGCTGCTCGGGAAGATCGCGTACGAGCGGCTGACGGAGCGCGGGCCGGAGATGCTGCTGCGGCTCAAACCCGTCTGACCCCGACCGGACCAACGCCCGGAGCTAGGAGGGAACATGGGCACCGACCCCGTGGACGAGGACATCCGCCGGCACGCCGAGCGGGCGCACCGGAACGAGCGGCTCGCCCGGCGGCGGCAGGCGCTGACCACCGAGATCGACGAGGCCGAGGCCCGGCTCGCCGGTCTGGAGGACGAGCGCGAGGCCGCGCGCTCGGACGTGGCCCGGCTGGAGGGCACCTCGTTCGCCGCGTTCCTGGCCACGCTGACCGGCGGCAAGGAGGAGAAGCTGGCGCGCGAGCGGCTGGCCGCCGAGGCGGCCGGACGGCAGGCCGAGTCGGCGCGCAGCCGGCTGGAATGGCTGCGCGCCGACCTGGACGCGCTGACGGCCGAGCTGGACGAGCTCGCCTCGGCCCCCGCCGACCTGGCCGCGGCGCTGGACCGCAAGGAGCGGCTGCTGCGCGAGAGCGGCGATCCCCGGGTGATGGCCGAGCTCGTCCCGCTCACCGACGACCTGGCCGGCGCCGGCGCCGAATTGCGCGAGACCGAGGAGGCGCTGGCGGAGGGGCGCAGGAGCCTGGAGGCGCTGGAGGCGGTCACGGCCGCTCTGGGCCGGGCCCGCGGCGCCTCCACCTTCGACCTCATCAGCCAGAACACCGTCGCCGGGTTCATCAAGCACGGGGAGCTGGGCAAGGCCGACGAGGCCGCCTGGCGGGCCCAGCGCGCCCTCGACGCCTTCGCCCGCGAGCTGGCCGACCTCGGCATCACCGCGAACCCGCGGCTGCCGGACGTCGAGGCGCCCTTCGCCGAGGTGTTCTTCAACCACATGGCGATCGACGCCCGCCGGCACCGCCGCGTCATGGAGACGCGCAAGGCGGTCGACTCCGTGGTGGAGTGGACGCGCGGCATGATGGAGGAGCTGCGCGGCCGTCACGAGACGCTGCGCCGGCGCCACGGGGAACTCCAGGACCGCCGCCACCGCCTGCTGAGCCCAGGCGGGTGAGGGTCGCCGCCGTGGGTCAGCGCAGGGCGGGGACCACGGAGGCTGGCAGGGGGCCGAGCTCGCCCTGCAGGATCTGCATGTGGTAGCGCTGCAACTCCTCGCCGGGCTCGAGGCCGAGCTCGCCGACCAGCCGCTGCCGCAGGTCGCGGAACTCCGCCAGCGCCTCCGCCGAGCGGCCGGTGCGGTGGTGGGCGATCATGAGCAGCAGCCGGATCCGTTCGCGCAGGGGGTACTTCACGGCCAGGGCGGCGAGCTCCCCGATGGCCTCGGCGGGCCGGCCGAGGCCGATGAGGAGGCCGAGCCGGTCCTCCACGGCGGTGAAGTGGATTTCGACGAGGCGCGCCCGCTCCGCCTCGACGTAGGGGCCCACCGCGTCGGCGAGCGGCGTCGGCCCCTGCCACAGGTCCATGGCGCCGTCGTACCACTCCAGCGCTCCGCGCAGATCACCGGCGTCCATGCGCGCCCTGGCCTGGCACACGGCCCGGATGAACGCCAGCGCGTCCACCTTGCAGGGCTCCAGCGCGAGCCGGTAGCCGGAGCTGCTCAGCATGAGGAACCGGGACGGCGCCCTGCGCGGGCGCTGCGGCTCCAGCAGCTGACGCAGCCGCGCGACGTAGGTGTAGATGCTGCTCTCCACGGTGGGAGGGGTCGTGAGACCCCAGAGCGCCTCGATGAGGTACTGCTTGCTCACCACCCGATCGGCGTTCATGGCCAGAACCGCGAACAGGCTTCGCTGCAGTGGCGATCCCAACTCGATGTCGAAATCGGAAATCGAAACGCGAATCGGACCTAACGCTCGCACTCGCACCTGGACCGTCCTGACTGCTCAACGTTCAGCGTGCACGCGATGACACCTGCAAGTAAGAATATATGCCACAAGTCACAAAATGCCGGGGCGCCCCAACGCGGGCCTTTCGCAATTCGGCATCGAGTCACCCCCTGGCCCGGGAGGTCTCCCCTTCCGGCGCCGCGGGCGGCACGTCGCGCGGCGCAGGGTGCGCGACGGGGTGCGCGACGGGGTGACGCCGGGTGAGCAGGGTGTACGCCGGGCCGGTCAGCCCGGTGGTCACCAGGGCCATCACCACGAGGGCCGCGTACAGCGCGGGGCTGAGGATCCCGGCGGCGAAGCCCGCCTGAAGGACCACCAGCTCCGTCAGGCCCCGGGTGTTGAGCAGGACACCGAGCAGCAGGCTGTCGTGGCGCGAGGCGCCGCCCATCCTCGCGCCGGCGTAGCCGCCGCCGACCTTGCCCGCGATGCCGAGGGCCACGCAGAGGGCGATCAGCGTCCAGCCGGCCGAGCCGAGCCCGGCGGCGAACACGGCGATGCCCGCCACCACGAAGTAGACCGGAACCAGCCTGTGGCCGACCCGAGCGACCGTCCCGACGGTCTGTGACCATGCTCCGATCTTTACAGGAATCGCCAACCCGATGAACACCGCGCCGAAGATGTCAGCGAATCCGAAGGTGTCCATGACGCCGGCGGCGGTGAGCGCGGCCACCGCGACGACGACCGAGGCCGCCCGGGGGCGGCGGGTGACGGCCGCGGTGACCCGGGCGGCGGCGAGCAGCCGCCGGGCCAGCGCCGTCACGGCCAGGCCGGCGGCGAGCAGCAGGGCGAACCGGGGCAGGCTGCCCGGCCCGCCGTTCATCAGGCCGACGGCGAGGGCGACCAGCAGCCACGCGCAGGCGTCGACGATCATGGCGACGGTCATGGAGATCTGGCCGATCCCGGTGCCGACCGCCGCCTTGTCGGCCAGGATCCTGGCGAGCACGGGCACCGCGGTGACGGTGAGGGCGGCGAGCAGGAAGACGGCCAGCGGGGCGGCGGGCGCGCCGCCCCGCACCGCCGGGTCCGCCGCGAGCAGGACGTACGCGGCCAGGACGCCGCCGGCGGCGAGCGGCACGACGGTGGCCCCGATGGCGGTCCACGTCACCGTGCGGCCACTCACCCGGACGGCGGCCGAGCGCAGCTCGTGGACCACGGCGACCAGGAAGAGGATCAGCCCGACGTGGCCGACCGCGCGGATGACGGCGAGCACCTGCGGGGGCAGCAGCGCCTGCGCGAGGTCGGGACCGGCGAGCGCCAGCAGCGCCGGGCCGCACACCATGCCGAGGACGATCTCTCCGATGACTTCGGGCTGGCGCAGCAGCCGGGCCAGCCACCGCCCGGCCTGGGCGGCCAGCAGCACCACCGCAAGGATGAGCGCGGCGTGCCCGAGCCAGGCCATCACCGGGACCAGACCGGCGACCGGGGTGAGCGCCTCCGCCGCGGACGCGGGCTGCGCCGCCAGGACGTGGCCTGGCCACGGGAGCGCCGCCTCCGCCGCGTGGGAGGATTCCCACGTGGCGGAGGCGAGGTCCCCTCCGGCCGGCGGCGCGGGACGGGCGTCCGATCGCTGCACGGTCCTCTCCTGTCCTGGCGGGTCACCCGGCTACGGCTGGTCGCCCTCGTCGATGGCCTCCATGGCGGCGCTGTCCAGGGTGGCCACGATCCACGCCTGCAGCTCCAGCTCGGCCGCCTCGGCGGCCTTCTGCCAGCGCTCCTTGCGCTCGGCGACGACGTCCATGCGGACGAGGGAGACGTCCTTGCCCGCGAGCTCGCCGTTGCGGCTGGCCCTGATCCTGCCGCGCAGCTCGTTGCGCGACCAGCCGCCGAGTTCGGCCCGGGTGAGCCAGGTGTCCTGCTCCTCCTGCGGCAGCCCGGCCACCTCCGCGTGGTGCTGGAAGCTGAGCTTGGCCCGGCGCCGGCTCTGCGGGAACTTCCTGGCGATCCAGGCGTAGTTGCGCAGGGTCTGGTAGTCGAGCGAGGTCTCGGTGATGGCCCGCTTGTAGCGGTCGGGATAGTGTGTCTGCCCGTAGATGAGCCAGTCCCCCAGCCACCAGGCCGACGAATCGGCGATCAGGTACATCTGCCGTCCCAGATGCCGCCATTCGGACAGCGGCAGGCCGGGAGGCAGCGACAGGCTGGTGCGCCGCGTTATGGCGCGTCCGTAAGGCGATGGCCGGCCGTTCTGGCCGTTGTGGAGAGTCGGCGTCTGTGCGTCCTGTCCGTCCCCGTTGGCTCGCGTCTCGTTCGTCCCCCGGCGGGTGGCTCCGAGCGGCGCACGGTCTGCCGTGCGCGTCCGGCGATCTACTCCGTCCGGCATCTACACCTCACAGTGTTCTGGCTAGGTGGCTTCCGGGTCCCCCGTTGTGCGGGGTCCACAAGATTTCTCACTCATTGCGGCTTCTGATCTAGACGAGCCCTAAACAAGATCTAGACGCCCTGCGTACGCGCCCTCACCCGCGCAGGACGGCGACGCGCTCCTCCAGCGCCGGGACGACCTGGTTGGGGGCGGGCATGGCGAGCATCTCGGCGCGCAGCCGACCGGCCTCGTGCCGGAACCCCGGCTCCTCGACCAGCGACCGCACGGCCTCGCGCACGCCTCCGGGCGTCATCCGCCTGTCCGCGATCGTCAGGCCCGCGCCGCGCTCGGCCAGCAGCCGGCCGTACAGCGGCGGGTCGAACATGTACGCGTGGGACAGGACGAGCTGCGGCACCCCGTAGTACATCCCGGTGAAGACGGTCCCCGCGCCGCCCCAGCCGATCATCGCCGAGCAGGTGGGCAGCAGCGCGTGCAGCGGGGTGTACCCGACCAGGCGCACGTTGCCGGGGACGGACCGGAGCCTGGCCCGTTCGCCGTCGGCCAGCGTGGCCACCACCTCGACGTCGAGGTCGGCCAGGGCGTCCAGCAGATCGGCCACGTCCACGGAGTAGCGGCCCATCCGCTCCACGGCCGTGGTCCCGAGGCTCAGGCAGACACGCGGCCGCGTCACCGGCTCGCGCAGCCAGGCGGGCACCACGGCCCGGCCGTTGTAGGCCACGAAGCGCATGCCCACGCGGTCGAGGGGCGGGTCCAGCTCCGGCTCCAGGGCGGCGGGAGCGTACCCGATCGTGAATTGTCCGGACGTCATCTCCTCCTCGAAGGGGCATCCGAACGCGCGGGCGCGGGCCGCCAGCCATTCGGCCAGCGGGTCCTCGCGGGGCTGGTGGCTCAGGTAGCGGCGCCGCAGCCAGGTGAGCAGGTCGACGCCCCACAGCATGCGGGCGTGCGCGGCGCCGCACGCCCGCGCCGCGATGGCCGCCGCGTACGTGACCTGCTCCCAGATCACCAGGTCCGGCCGCCAGTGGCGGCAGAACGCCACCAGGTCGGCCATCAGCGGCTCGTTGACCGCGCGCCACCACCACGGCACCACGCGGCGGTACCACTGCCGCAGGTCGTCGAACCCGATCTCCGGGTGGATGACGGGCAGCGCCAGGTCCTCGTCGCTGGTGTGGCCGACGCGCCGGATGACCCGGCCGAAGACGTGGTCGCGGCCCAGCGGGACGGCGGTGAGCCCGGCGCCGGTGACGGCGGGGGCCAGCGCCGGATGGCCGGCGACCCGTACCTCGTGGCCGGCCGTGCGCAGCGCCCAGGCCAGGGGCACCAGGGACAGGAAGTGCGTGCGCTCGGCCTCGCTGGCGATCAGGACGCGCATGCCCGGCGCCCTCTCACCACAGGCTGTGCACGCAGGCAACCAGGCTGCGCGCCTCGATGTTCAGGTAGTGGCCGTGCCCGAGCAGGTCCATGAGCTGCCGGGCGGTCACCCAGCAGTAGTCCCACGGCACGTCGACGGGGAAGTCCTCCCCCACTTCGACGATCTTGTAGCGGGTCTGCGCGTGGTAGAACCGGCCGCCTTCCTCCGACATCAGGGAGTCGAAGCGCACCCCCTCGCCGCCGAGCGCCCGCTCCAGGACGAGCGGGTGGTCGGTATGGGCGCCGAGCGTGTCCAGGCCCGAGACCATGTGCACGCTGGGCGCCATCTCCACCAGGTCCAGCAGCCCCGGCTCGGGCTGCGCGCGCACCAGGAAGTGCAGCACCCCGTCGATGGGCCTGGCCAGGAACACCGCCACCCCGGTCGTCCTGGTGGCCAGCAGCGGCTGGGTCCACCACTTGACCTCGCGGTTGTCCGCGGCGACCCGCACGGCGATGATGCTGAAGCCCTGCAGGGCCTGGTCCACCAGTTCGTCGTCGGTCCTGGACCACCGGGCGATGCTCTTGAGCGGGATCAGCCGGCTCTTCCACTCGCAGCGGCACTTGGCCTCGGTCAGCCAGCTCACGAGCTCTCCCGGCGAGCGCAGCGCCCCGCTGGACGGGTCGGCCGCCCCGTACGAGCGCGCCAGCGCCTCGGAGAACGCGTCGCCGGCCGCCGGCGCGCCCGGCCCGTGGAAGGGCATGCACGACAGGACGGTGCGGGCGTCCATGTTCACGAAGTTGTCGACGGGGAACATCCGCCGGACCTGGCCGAGGGTCACCCAGCAGTAGTCCTCGTGCGGCTCCACGTCCTCCTCGACCTGGATGACGATGTTCCGGTTGCGCTTGCGCCAGAACCACGCCCCCTGCTCCGACTGCAGCACGTCCACGAGCACGCGGTGGCGGTGCGCCTCGCGGAAGTACTGGACGTACGGGGTGTCGTCGCCCTTGTGCACCCGGGTGTAGTTGCTCCGGGTCGCCTGCACGGTCGGCGAGAGCTGCCAGGTGTTGACGTTGCCCGGCTCGAACTTGGCCTGCATGAGGCAGTGCAGGACCCCGTCGAACTCCTTGACGAGGATGCCGAGGATGCCGATCTCCGGCTGGTTGATGATCGGCTGGCAGTGGCGGGAGGAGCCGTCGGTGGACAGCTCGAAGCCCTCGATGCTGAAGAAGCGGCCGCTGTGGTGGCGCAGGTTGCCGGACTCCGGGTCGAAGGCCCACCCTTCCAGCTCGTCGAACGGGATCCGGGTCACCTCGAAGCCGGGCCTGTCCAGCCGGCCCCGCCACCAGCGGTGGAAGGCGTCGGTGGACAGCACCCCGCCGTCCGGCCGCAGGGCCGACAGGGTGAACGCGCCGGCCGGCGGGGCGGCCGGGACCGGGGCGGCGGGGAGCGGGGCGGCGGAGGAAGGGTCGGCGGAGAGAGCGGTCACAGCGCGGCCAGCGTGCTCTTCAGCGCGTCCACGACTCTTTCCTGGTCCGACGGCGACAGCGACGGGTACATCGGCAGCGAGAAGATCTCGTCGGCGAGCCTCTCGGTGACCGGCAGGTCGCCGGTCTTGTAGCCGAGGTGGGCGAAACCCTCCATCGTGTGCACCGGCCAGGGGTAGCTGATGTTCAGGTGGATGTCGTGCCGCTTCATCCCCTCGATGATGCGGTCGCGCTCCGGGTGACGGACGACGTAGACGTAGTAGACGTGCTCGTTGCCTGGCGCGGTGACGGGCAGCACCAGTTCGGTGTCCGCCAGGGCCTCGGTGTAGCGCTCGGCGACGGCCCGGCGGCCGGCGATGTAGGCGTCCAGCCGGGTCAGCTTGCGCCGCAGGATCTCGGCGTGCACCTCGTCCATCCGGGCGTTGTGGGCGGGGGTCTCCTTGACGTAGTAGCGCTCGGCGTCCATGCCGTAGTAGCGGAGCCGGCGCATGCTGTCGGCCACCTCGTCGTCGCCGGTGATGGTGCCGCCGGCGTGCCCGTACGCGCCGAGCACCTTGGTGGGGTAGAAGGAGAAGGCGCCGGCGTGGCCGACGGTGCCGGCCATGCGTCCGGCCTGGCGCGCGCCGTGCGCCTGCGCGCAGTCCTCCAGCAGCGCCAGGTCGTGCTCGGCGGCCAGCCGCTCCAGCGGCTCCAGGTCCACGCACTGCCCGTACAGGTGGACGGGCAGGATGCAGCGGGTGCGTTCGGTGAGCACGGCCGGGACCTGGCCGACGTCCATGAGGTAGGTGCCGGGGTCGATGTCCACGAAGACGGGCACGGCGCCGACCGCGTTGATCGCCAGCACGGTGGGCGCGGCGGTGTTGGACACGGTGACGACCTCGTCGCCGGGTCCCACGCCGAGGGCACGGAGGGCGACCACGATCGCGTTCGTGCCGTTGTCGACCGCCACGCAGTGCGGCACCTGGTGGTAGTCGGCGAAGGCCCGCTCGAACCGTTCCGTGTGCGGCCCCCACACCAGCTGGCCGGAGCTGAACACGGTCTCCACGGCGTCGAGGATGTCCTCGCGCTCGTCGGCGTATTCGTGCAGGTAACCCCAGACGTACATGGTCATGATCTTCCTAAGCCTTTCTACACAAGCAGGAGAAACCTGGGCACAACGGGTCAGAACTGCGGCATGGCGGTGGGGGCGCGCAGGGAGCCGAGGAAGGGGTGCCAGACGTGCGAGGGGTCGTTCTCGACCGACTTGAGTACCTCGCGCATCAGGGTCAGCGCCCTGGGCTCCTCGCCGTCGTAGACGTCGCCCTGCAGCATCCTGAGCACGTCGATGCGGTAGCGGGGGTCCTTGACGAACGCGGTGAAGAGCACGTTCAGGCGGTAGAAGATCGTGATGAACTCGTACCAGTAGCTCACCGCCCGGCGCAGCTTCGCCTCGTACGCGGCGAACCGCTCCTTGCCGTAGCCCTCGCCGGCCCGGTGCGCGGCGATGATGTCCTTGCAGGCCAGGCGCGCGCTGTTGAGCGCGACGCTCACGCCGCTGGAGAAGATCGGGTCGACGAACCTCGCGGCGTCGCCGATGAGGACGAACCGGTCACCGCAGATCTGCTCCATGGCGTAGCTGTAGTCGCCCTCGGTCTTGAACGGCCGCACCCGCCGCGCGCCCTTCAGCACCTCCAGCAACTCCGGCCGGCTCTCGGCCATGTGCCAGAAGAACTCCTCGCTGCTGCCGCCGAACTCCCGGATCCGCCGCTTCTGGGTGACCACGCCGACGCTGGTGACGGTCTCGGTGATGGGGATCTGCCAGATCCACGAGTCCCGCACCGGGAGCCAGTGGACGAAGATGTAGTCGGCCTCCTCCGGCTGGGTGGCGAGCTTCTCGCGGTCCAGGCCCTCGACCCAGGTGTGCACCGCGTACTGGTCGAACACCGGATCGCTGACCTTCAGCTTGCGCTGGCGGCCGATGAGGGTGCCGCGGCCGGAGGCGTCGACCACCATGCCGGCGGTGAAGCCGACCTCCTTGCCGCCCATCCGGCAGGTGAGCGTGACCTGCTCGGGGTCGTCGAGGTCCACCTTGAGCACGCGCACGCCCGAGAAGACGTGAGCGCCCTTCGCCTCGGCGTTCTTCAGCAGGATCAGGTCGAACTTGCCCCGGTCGACGTGGAAGGTGTAGTCGCGGTCGACGCCGGGCTGGTCCCGCTCCACGAACTGGACCTCGGCGGTGAGCCGGTGGCTGATGCCGGCGAACCCGTTGCTCGGGACGCGCAGGTCGTAGGCGGCCGTCCAGGCGGCCCCGTACTTCTTGGGGAAGCCCGCGGCGTCGACCTCCTCCATGGCCCCGGTCTCCAGCAGCACGGGCGTGGTGGCCGGCACGAAGGACTCGCCCACGTGCGGCCGCGGGAAGATCTCGCTTTCGAAAAGCGCCACGTCAAGGCCCGCCATCGCGAGGTAGGCGGCGGCCGTGGAGCCGGCGGGCCCGCCTCCGATCACGGCCACATCGAAATCTGACTGCACGCGCCCGTCCTCCATTGTGAATCAAAGCGCACCGGCAATTCTCTGCTCAACAGGGGAAATCCAAGGTCCGGTCGTTGTCAAACCGCATTGTTCGATTCGCGGACGCGGGAAGACGCCGGGATGTCTCGCTGGCGAGACACTCACTCTCCCCGCTCACTCGCCTGAACAGGGCGGATGCCCCGACAATAGCGAGGTGAAGGCGATCCGCTAATGCCGGGGATTCCTTGTCAGGACGGCCGGGGCCGCCCTATGCTCCTGGCTCAGCACGATATTCGGCTACCACAACCGTCGCCCGCGAATGGAGAGGGCATTGCCGTGCCTGGCCAGAGTCTATTTATAAGCGGCATCGGCGTTTTCGTGCCGGAAATCGAAACGGTGGAGTCCGCCGTCGAGCGCGGGCTGTGCACGGCGGAGGAGGCGCGGGCGCACGGCATGACGGGCGCGGCGGTGGCCGGCGAGGTGTCCGCCCCCGACATGGCCCTGGCCGCCGCCAAGGACGCGCTGCGCGGCCACGATCCCGGCGACATCGGGCTCCTGCTCTACACCGACGTCTGGCACCAGGGCCCGGACGGCTGGTACCCGCAGTACTACCTGCAGCACTACCTGCTCGGCGGCCGGGCGCTCGCGCTGGAGGTGCGGCAGGGCTGCAACGGCGTCTTCTACGCGATGGAGCTCGCGGCCGGCTACCTGCGGGGCTTCCCCGACCGCGGGGACGCGATGCTGGTGGCCGCCGACAACTTCGGCACGCCGCTCGTCGACCGGTGGCGCTCGGCCCCCTTCGTGTTCGGCGACGCCGCCGCCGCGCTGGTGCTCAGCACGCGCGCCGGGTTCGCGCAGGTCCTCGCGATGGGCACGGTGAGCGTCCCGGAGCTGGAGCAGGAGCACCGCGCGGGCGAGCCGCTCTACCCGCCCGGCCCGACGACGGGCGCCTTCCTCGACTTCAAGGCGCGCGAGCGCCGGTTCAACGAGCAGGCCGCGAACGAGAGCGCGCTGCGGCAGAGCTGGCTCACCGCCCACATGCACATGCTCAAGCTGGTGAACCGGCTGATGTCCGAGGCGGGTATCCGGTACGGCGACATCACCCGGGCCGTGTTCACCAACCTGGCGCCGGAGTCGATCGAGCGCCGCTGGATGGACGTGCTCCGGCTGCCCATGGAGAAGTCCACGTGGGACTACGGCAGGACGATCGGCCACACGGGCGCCGGCGACCCGGTGCTGTCGCTGCACCACCTGCTGTCCACCGGCGTGCTGAAGCCCGGTGACCACGTGGTGATGGGCAGCGTCGGCTCCGGCGGCTCGATCTCCTGCGCGGTCGTGAAGATCCTGTCCGTGCCGCAGCCCGGCTGACCGGAGGCGTTCGGGATGGACTTCGACTTCGACGCGGCCCAGCGGCGCCGCCACGACGACGTGCTGGCCTCCGCCCCGCGATGGGAGGGAGCCCGGCCCGGAGGGCGGGAGGCGTGGCGGCTGCCCGCCGAGCTCGGCCTCACCGGGCTGTGCCTGCCCCGCGAGTACGGCGGCGGCGCACTGGGCGCCCTCGACACGGCCCACTGCCTGGAGGCGTTCGGGCGGGCCTGCCCCGACACCGGGCTCGCCTTCGGGGTGGCCGCCCACCTGCTCGCCTGCGGGGTGCCGATCCGCGACTTCGCCGGCGGCGAGGTGCGCGCCTCGCTGCTGACCGGGATGGCGCAGGGCCGGCTGATCGCGGGCAACGCCATGACCGAGGAGGGGGCCGGCTCGGACATCGCCGCCATCGCCGCCCGGGCCACCCGCGACGGCGACGCCTACGTGCTGGAGGGCCGCAAGTCGTTCGTGAGCAACGGGCCGATCGCGGACGTGTTCGTCACCTACGCCGTCACCGACCCTCGGGCGGGCTTCCTCGGGCTCTCGGCGTTCGCGGTGCCGCGCGGGCTGCCCGGTGTCCGGGTCGGCGAGCCGTACGAGAAGCTGGGACTGGACGGGTGCCAGGCGAGCTGGGTCGAGTTCGACGGCTGCCGGGTCCCGGCGGACCACCGGCTGGGCGGTGAGGGCCAGGGCGGGCTGGTGTTCCAGCGCTCGATGGCGTGGGAACGGGGCTGCCTCTTCGGCGTCTACCTGGGGCTGATGGAGCGCCAGCTGCGGGAGGCCGGCAGGCGCGCGGCCGGACGGCGCCAGTTCGGGCGGAGACTGGCGGACTTCCAGGCCGTCTCCCACCGCCTGGCCGTCATGCGCCAGCGCCTGGAGTCCGCCCGGCTGCTGCTGTACCGCGCGTGCTGGCTGATCGACCGGGGGCGGGCGGAGAGCACGGCGGCGGTGGCCCTGTCGAAGGTGGCCGTGTCCGAGGCGGTCGTGGCCAACAGCCTGGACGCCGTCCACCTGTCCGGCGCGGCGGGCTACCTCTCCGGCGAGGCCGAGCGGCACCTGAGGGACGCCGTCCCCAGCACGATCTTCTCCGGTACGACGGAGATCCAGCGGGAGATCATCGCGAGAGAGGCCGGGCTATGAGCTTGCACCGACTGGTCATGGACTCGGCCGCGCGCCACCCCGGCCGTCCGGCGGTGGACGGGCCGCTGGGCGCGCTGTCGTACGCCGAGCTGGACAGGCGGGCCGCCGCGCTGGCCCGTACGCTGGCCGGGCGCGGCGTCGGACCGGGAGACCGGGTGCTCATCTGGGCGCCGAAGTCGCCCCGCGCGGTCGTGGCCATGCAGGCCGTGCTCCGGCTCGGCGCCGTCTACGTGCCCGCGGACGACCGGACGCCGCTGCCGCGCATCCTGAAGATCGTGCACGACTGCTCGGCGCGGGCCGCCTGCGCCGAGGGGCCGCTGCTCGCCTCGCTGCGCGGGGAGCTGGGCCAGACGGTCGCCTGCCTGGACCTGGAGGCCCCGTACGACACCGTCGAAGGGCCGGGCCCCGACCATCCGTCGGCGCCGGACGACTGCGCGTACATCCTCTACACCTCCGGCTCCACGGGGGCGCCGAAGGGCGTGACCATCAGCCACCGCAACGCGCGCGCGTTCGTGGACTGGGCGGTGCGCGAGCTGGGGGCGGGCCCGGAGGACCGGTTCGCCAACCACGCCCCCTTCACCTTCGACCTGTCGGTGCTCGACCTGTACGCGGCGTTCGCGACCGGCGCCGCGGTGACCCTGATCCCGCAGGAGCTGAGCTACGCGCCCCGCCAGCTGGTGGAGTTCCTGCGTCGCGAGCGGGTGAGCGTCTGGTACTCGGTGCCGTCGGCGCTCATCCACATGATGCGCGACGGCGGGCTGCTGGACGGGCCGCCGCCGCCCGCGCTGCGCGCGATCCTGTTCGCCGGGGAGCCGTTCCCCATCGCCCGGCTGCGCGAGCTGGCCGGCTGGACCACGGCGCGGCTGCTCAACCTGTACGGTCCGACCGAGACGAACGTGTGCGCCTTCCACGAGGTGACGCCGGACGATCTCGCCCGCGACCGGCCCCCGCCCATCGGCCGGGCCTGCTGCGGCGACAAGGCGTGGGCCGAACGCGCCGACGGCTCGGTCGCCGGTCCGGGCGAGGAGGGGGAACTGCTCGTGGACGGGCCCACCGTCATGCTCGGCTACTGGCGCAAGGAGCGGCACACCGGGGCCTACCGCACCGGGGACTTCGTCCGGGTCCTGCCGGACGGCTCCTTCGACTACATGGGCCGGCGCGACTTCCGGGTCAAGGTGCGGGGCCACCGGATCGAGCTGGGCGAGGTCGAGGCGGTCCTCGGCACGCACCCGGCGGTGGCGCAGGCGGCCGTGGCCGTCCTCGGCGACGGCATGGAGGCCCGGCTGGCGGCCTTCGTCACCGTGACGGGCGGCGGCGCCGGTCCGCTGGCGCTCAAGCGTCACGTCGCCGCGCGGCTGCCCACGTACATGATCCCCGACGAGATCTTCTTCGTCGACACGCTGCCCCAGTCCCGTAACGGCAAGGTCGACAGGTTCGCCCTGCTCGACCTCGCCAGGTGAGCCCAGCCGAGGAGAGAACACGTGACCGCTCCACTGACCGAGACCGACGTCACCGAGCGACTGCTGGCGTTCCTGAAGGAGAGGTTCCTGTCCGGGGACCCCCAGGGAGAGCTGCGGCCGGACACCCCGCTGCTGGAGTGGGGCATCCTCACATCGCTCAACACGGCGATCCTGCTCAACCACATCACCATGGAGTTCGGCGCGCACGTGCCGTTCGAGCGCGTCGACGCCACCGCCTTCAAGGACGTGGCGAGCATCGCGGCGATGCTCTGCGCGGCGCAGGAGGACCTGTCCGCGCGACCGTGACCCACCGCCGACACGGGGGCCGGGCGGGAGACCGCCCGGCCCTTCGCCGCGCCGGTACGGTTCAGTCCAGCGACTCGGCGTGGGACAGGAGCAGGTCGCGGGCGGCCCGCACCTCGCCGGCCAGCGGGCGGTCCCGGTCCAGCGGGGGCGAGACCGCGGCCAGCTCCCCCCACAGCCCGGTCAGGTCCGCCGGGCGGTCGGTCAGGTGGGCGTACTGGGTGAGCCCGACCGCCAGCGACCCGGCGACCAGCCAGGCCAGCTCGGCCGCCTCCGCCACCGCGTTCGCGCCGTTGAGCGCCATGGGCACGTGGTCCTGGTTGCCGCCGTTCGTCGGCAGGGCGGTCAGCGAGGCCGGATAGACGAGCTGCCGGATGCGCGAGACGAACGAGGTGGCGCTCAGCTGCACGCCGGCCAGCCCGCTGCCGGCGCCCGGCCGCGGCGTCAGCATGGGCGGCAGGCCGCCGTTGCCCGCCGGGTCGCAGAGCAGCGCGAGCTGCCGGTCGGCCAGGTAGGCCACCTGCTGCAGGCACAGGCCGAGCTGGTCGGAGCTGAGTCCCACGGGCATCGCGTGGAAGTTGCCGCCGTGCAGCACCTCGCCCTCGTAGCAGATGGGGTTGTCGGTGCAGCCCGTGGCCTCCCGCAGCAGGATCTCCTCCAGCCCGGCGAGCTGGTCGAGCACCGCTCCCAGCACCTGGGGGACGCAGCGCAGGCTGTAGGGCTCCTGCAGGGGCCGCGACACGTCGCGGCTGAGACCTGACGGCAGGTCCTCCCTGATCCAGCGCGCGACCGTGAGCTGGCCGAGCTGACCGCGCACCCGGCCGATGCCCTCCTGGTAGGCCTCGGGATTGGCGCCGAGCAGGCCGGCCATCCGCGCGCTGAGCACGGCCTCCACCCGGACCAGCCGCCGCAGCGACACGTGGTTGGTGATGGTCATGGCCAGGCTGACGCTGGTGCCGTTGACGAACGACAGCGCCTCCCTGGCGGGCCACGACACGCTCTCGGCCCCGGCCGCGGCCAGGGCGAGCGCGGCCGGGCGCAGGGTCCACGCGCCGTCGGGCCCGGTCGTCCACGCCTCGCCGTGGCCGGTGTGCGCCAGGGCCGCGTGGGCCAGCGGCTGCAGGTCGCCGCTCGCGCTGACCGTGCCGTGCCGGGGGATGGCGGGGACGAAGCCGCCGTTCCAGATGTCGATCAGCCGGTTCAGGAACTCCGGCGAGACCGCCGAGTAGCCCTGGCGCATGCTGTTGAGGCGCAGCCAGACGACCAGCCTGCACACCTCCGGGGGCAGCGGCTCGCCCTGCGCGGTGCCCAGGTGGGCGATCAGCCCGGCGCCCTGGTCCTCGCCGTCGTCCGCGGCGGCGTAGGCGACCAGCGGCCCGAAGCCGCGGGTGACGCCGTAGACCGGCTGCTCGCCTGCCAGCGCCTTCGCCAGGATCTCCGTGCTCGCGCGCATCCGGCCGATGTCCTGCTCGGTCAGCGCCGGCAGCCGCGCCTCCCCCGTCACCCCGCGCACCAGGTCGGATAGCCGGCTTCCTGAGTGCAGGTCGGTAACGGCCGTCATCGTCTCACCTCTCGCTCGATGCCTGCTGGATCTGCCGCAGCTTGCCGGTCTCGGACCGCTCGATCCGCTCCACCACCCGTACGTCCCGGGGCCGGATGTCCAGCTCCGCCACCGCGCTCTCCAGCCCGATCCCGGCGGCGGACCGGCCGGGCCCTGGGACGAGCAGCACCTCGAAGTGCTCGCCCGTGACGCCGTCGGTGACCGGCAGGCAGGCCAGGTCGGCGCAGCGCAGGCGGGCGCGCAGCCGCTCCTCGACCTCGTCCAGGTTCACCCGGCGGCCGTTCACCTTCAGCAGCCGGTTGCGCCGGCCCCGGAACCGGAAGCGCCGCTCGTCCAGCGGCTCGATGTAGTCGTCGAGCCGCCACACCTGGGGGGCGGGCTCTCCGGGACGCGCGGCGAGGCGCCCGCTGCGCACCGCGAGCGGCACCTCGCCGTCCGCACCGCCGTCATGGGGGGCGCCGTCGTCGTGGGCGAAGGACACGTCGTCGAGCAAGGTCCACGGCGGGTTGTCCGGCGCCCAGCGCCGGGAGGCCACCCCGCCGGACTCGGTGGAGCCGAACACCTCCACCAGCGTGACCAGCTCAGGCCCGGCCTCGGCCTGGAAGCGGGCCGCGGTGGAAGGCAACGTGGCAGTGCTGTGCAGGACTGCCACCCGCTCCGCCGCGCGCACCCACGCCATGCGGCTGCGCAGCACCGGGAACACCGACGGGATGGCGACGACGCCCCACCGCCGCGCCTCCGCCGGGTCGGGCAGCCCGCCGAAGGCGCCCGGCCGGTACCAGACGGGGACGCGCATCCGGGCCGGCATGAGCACGGTGGCCAGCGCGCCGTAGACGTGCCGGGGCGGCGCGAAGGCCAGGACCGCCTCCGGCCGCTCGGCCTCCAGCAGGCCGGCGAGCAGGCCGGCCTCCGCCCACAGCTGCTCGCGGGTGCGGCGCCAGACGGCGGCGGCGCCGGTGCTGCCGGACGTGCGCAGGTCGACGGTGTCCGGAACGACCGCGCGGACCAATTCCTCGATATCCTCCGCGCAGGTGTCCCAGCGCACCGTCCACGGTTTATCCGCTATATCCGAGCCGTCGAAAGCAGCGGTCAGCGACTCCTCTGGAGTCATCTCGGTGAATGACAACGCGGACCTCCGTTTCGAAAACGGCGGAATATCATCGGGCGCCCCGAATCTAGCCCGTTCACCGGGCACCGGCAATTGCCCGCCGACGGCGGCCGTGAATGCCATTAAGCATTTTCCGTCCGGTGGTTGTCCCGCCAGCGGGACAGGCCCTCATCCGGCCCATTGGGTGGCGAACTCCAGCAGGTGGCGGCCGTACGGCGAGCTTTTCATGCGCAGGCCCGCCGCCGCGCACGTGTCGGCGTCGATGAAACCCATGCGCAGCGCTATCTCCTCCAGGCAGCCCACCCGGGTGCCGCGCTCGCCCCAGGCGCGCACCAGATGACCGGCCTCCAGGAGGGAGGCGGGCGTGCCCATGTCGTGCCAGACGCATCCCTCGCCCAGGCCCACCAACTGGACGTCGCCCCGCTCCAGGTAGAGCCGGTTCAGGTCGGTGATCTCCAGCTCGCCGCGCGCGGACGGCCGCACCCGCCTGGCCATCTCGACCACGTCGGCGTCGTAGAAGTAGACGCCGGTGACCGCGCAGGCGGACGGCGGGTCGGCGGGTTTCTCCACCAGGTCCGTGACGGCTCCGCGGGCGTCGAACGCGGCGACCGCGTACCGCCGCGGATCGCTCACCTCGCGGCCGAACAGGACCGCGCCCGCCGCGCCCGACTCCACCGTCCGGCGGGCGCCCCAGAGCAGCGCGGGCAGCTCGTCGCCGGCGAACAGGTTGTCGCCCAGGACGAGCGCCGCCGGGCTGTCGCTCAGGTACTTCTCGCCCACCAGGAACGCGTCGGCGATGCCGCGCGGCTCCTCCTGCTCGGCGTAGGACACGCTGAGCCCGAGCCGTGAGCCGTCGCCCAGCAGCTCGCAGATCAGCGGCAGGGCCGCGGGCGTCGAGATGATCAGCAGGTCGGTGATGCCGGCCTGCATGAGCACCGAGATCGGATAGTAGATCATCGGTTTGTCGTACACCGGCAGCAGCTGCTTGCACACGACGCTGGTCATGGGCGCCAGCCGCGAACCGGTGCCACCCGCGAGAACGATCCCCTTCATGGGCACACTCCACCGAGGGCCGGTGTCACCAGGCCCACGCCTCGGGTGCCGGCCCTCCGTTGCCGACCGGCGGGAACATGGCGTCCAGCTCTTTCAACAGGTCCGGGTCGAGCTCCAGCTCCAGGGCCCGCTTGGCGCCCAGGAGATGGCCGACGGTGCGCGGCCCGATCACCACGCCGCTGACGCCGGGCCGGGCGAGCACCCAGGCCAGGCCCAGCTCGGCGGGATGCAGCCCGGCCTCGTCGCAGAGCTTCTCGTAGCGCGCGATCATCTCCCGGTGCCGGTCCAGCACCACCATGGCCCGGCCGCGCCCCGACTTGACCGCGCTGCCCTCCTCCAGCTTGCGCAGCACCCCGCCGAGCAGCCCGCCGTGCAGCGGCGACCAGGCGAACACGCCGATGCCGTAGGCCACCGCGGCCGGGATCAGCTCCATCTCGACGTGCCGCGTCACCAGGTTGTACAGGCACTGCTCGGACACCAGCCCGAGCCGGTTGCGCTGCCTGGCGGACTCCTGCGCGGCCGCCAGGTGCCAGCCCGCGAAGTTGGACGAGCCCACGTACCTGATCTTGCCCTGGAACGTGAGGACCTCCATCGCCTGCCAGATCTCCTCCCACGGGGCGTTCCTGTCCACGTGGTGCATCTGCAGCACGTCGATCCAGTCCGTCCGCAGCCTGCGCAGGGAGTCCTCGCAGGAGGCGATGATGTGCCTGGCCGACAGGCCGCTGTCGTTGGGCCAGTCGCTCATGGGGTTGTAGACCTTGGTGGCGAGCACCGCCTTCTCGCGCCGCCCGCCGCCCTGGGAGAACCATTCGCCGAGGAGGTCCTCGGTCATGCCGCGGTACACCTGCCAGCCGTAGTGGTTGGCGGTGTCCAGGTAGTTGACGCCCTCGTCGAGGGCCCGGTCCAGGAGCCCGAAGGCGTCCTCTTTGGTGGTGTTCACCCCGAGGTTCAGCGTGCCGAGGCAGAGCCGGCTCACCTCCAGGGCGGTACGTCCGAGCCGTGTCCGATGCATGCTCCCCTTCACCCACCCGAATTCCGCGGATCGGCCGCCGCCAGAGGGGAGACCGTCACCCGGTGCGCCCGGCCGCTGATCGCCTCCACCAGCTCCGCCTGGCGCAGCAGGTCCCTGCTGTGCGCCTTGAAGTCCTCGTGGTCGCGCACCGCGCCGGCGAAGGCCCGGATGGCCGCCGCGAACTGGTCGCACGGCGGCACCGCGATCTCCTCGGCCCGGCCCTGGCGTTCCACGCGGATCCTCGCCGTCATGTCGCCGGGCAGGGAGAAGCCGCGCTCCACCGTCAGCCTGCCCTCGGTCCCCCACATCGCGTAGGTGGACCGGTAGGAGGACTGGAAGCTGAACGTCAGCTCCACCGACACCCCGTCGGCCGAGCAGAGCAGGGCGCTGCCGCCGAGGTCGATCTGCCGCTCCCTGTCGATCCGCAGGACGGAACCGAGCAGGTCCAGCTCGGCGTCGAGGAAGGCCTGCGCGGCGCGCAGCGGGTACGTGCCGACGTCGAGCAGCGCGCCGCCGCCCAGATCGGCCCGGTAGCGGATGTCGTCACCCCACCTGGGCGGGATGCCGAAGGCGCTGGTGAACACCAGCGGCTCGCCGACCGCCCCGCCGTCGAGCAGGGACCGCACCCGGGCGTGCAGCGGATGGTGCAGGAAGGAGAAGTTCTCCGTGAGCCAAAGGCCCCGATCGAGCGCCTGCTCCACCATCTCGCGGGTCTGTGCGAGCCGCGTGGCCAGCGGCTTCTCCACCATCACGTGCTTGCCGGCCTCCAGGGCGCGCAGCGCCCACGGGTGGTGCAGCGCCGCCGGCAACGCCACGTACACGGCGTCCACCTCCGGCATCTCCAGCAGCCCCGCGTATCCCGTGACGGGCACGCCGCCGAATTCGGCGCAGAATCGCTTCGCTTTCGCACGGTCTCGGCTCGCCACCGCGACGAGTTCCACTCCGGATAGCTGCCGCAGCGCCGGAAGAGTTCTCTTCCAGGCAATGTCAGCACACCCCAGGACGCCAAATCGCAGCGGTGGGCTTTTCGTTCGTACGTTCACTGGCTTCCTCGATGCGTGAACCGTCATCCGGGCCGAACATACAGAAATCAATATGCCGTGCGCCACTTGGCTTCAACCCCCCGGTCAGCATATTCCCGGCGCGTGTAGGGGGCGCCCGTAGGGGTTGGTGGCCCGCATTCTCCCGCTTAAGATCCCGTCGTGCTCCAACGCGGCCGCCGGGCCGTGGTCGGCCGGAAATGAGGGGAAAGAGGGTGCGCGTTCTCATCGCCTTCCAGGGCCGGAACGAAAGCTGCTACGGCATGGCCCCGCTCGGGTGGGCCCTTCGGACGGCCGGGCACGAGGTGTGGGTCGCCGGCCAGCCGGACGCGACCGACCTCGTCGCCGACACCGGTCTGACGATGGTCCCGCTCGGCAGGGACAACCTCACCCGCTACTTCAAGAAGTCGATGACCGGCCTGGCCGGCGGGGCGGACGAGTCCGAGAACGCCTCTCAGCTCCCTGAGGAACTGTCGTGGGACGACCTGCGGCAGTGGTACCGGCGGGCCGTGCCGGGCTGGTGGAAGGTCATCAACGAGCCGATGCTCGCCGACCTGACCGCCTTCTGCCAGGAGTGGCGGCCCGACCTGGTGCTGTGGGAGCAGGGCACGTACGCGGCCCCGATCGCCGCCCAGGCGTGCGGAGCGGCGCACGCCCGCGTGGTGTGGAGCGTGGACGTGTTCGCCCGCCTGCGCGACCGCTTCCTCGAACTGATGGCCGAGCGGGACGAGCCGGGACAGGAGGACCTGCTGGGCCGCTGGCTCGGGTCCCGTGCCGCCGCCCACGGCCAGGAGTTCTCCGAGGAGCTGACGCGCGGCCACTTCACCGTCGACTGCTTCCCCGCCTCGCTGGCACTCCCCCGCAGGGGCTCGCTGACCCGCGTGCCCGTCCGCTACGTGCCCTACAGCGGCCGCGCCATCCTGCCCGCGTGGCTGCGCGAGGAGCCGGAGCGTCCGCGCGTGGCGGTCTGCCTCGGCTCGGCCGAGGCGGAGGCGGCCGCGTCGCCGGCGCCGCCGCAGGCGCTGCTGGAGGCGCTCGCCGGCCTGGACGTCGAGGTGGTCGTCACGGCCGCGGACGCCGCCGAGGACGAGCTGCCCGCGCTGCCGGGCAACGTGCGGGTGACCGACAGCGTGCCCGCGCACCAGCTCGCGCCCTCCTGCGCAGCCATGGTCAACTACGGCGACCCCGGCATGGTCTGCACCGCGCTGCTGTACGGGGTGCCGCAGCTGGTCGTCCCGGTCGCCGACCCGGACTCGCCGCTGCTGGCCCGCGCGGTGACCGCCGGCGGGGCCGGCGCGGCGCTCACGGGCGCCGGACAGGTGGCCGAGCGGGTGGCGGCGCTGCTGCGCGAGCCGGCCTACCGGCTCGGCGCGGAACGGGTGAGCGCCGAGATCCGGGCCATGCCCGCGCCCAACGACGTCGTCACGGAGATCGAGGAGCTCACGGCCAAGCACCGGGCCCGATGACCGTGCCCGATGACCGTGCCCGATGACCGTGCCCGATGACCGGGCCCGATGACCGGGCCCGATGACCGGGCCCGCTGGGCGGTGGCCGCGTACGCGCCGCGTCAGGAGCCGTGCGCGGCGACGAACTCCTTGATCGAACTCACCACGTAGTCGATCATCTCCGGGGTGATGCCGGGGTACACGCCGGTCCAGAACGTCCGCTCGGTGATGATGTCGCTGTTGGTCAGCTCCCCGCTGACCCGGAACCGCTGGTCCAGGTAGGCCGGCTGGCGCTCCAGGTTGCCGCCGAACAGCAGCCGCGTGGCGATGCGGCGATCCTCCAGGAACGCGATCAGCTCGTGCCGCCCGAACGGCGCGTCCGGGTCGACGGTGAGCACGAAGCCGAACCAGCTCGGGTCGCTGCCCTCGGTGGGCACGGGCAGGATGAGGTGCGGCACCCCGTCCAGCCCGTCACGCATCCGCTGCCAGTTGCGCCGCCTGGCCTGCCCGAACTCCTCCAGCTTGGCCAGCTGCGAGCCGCCGAGCGCGGCCTGCAGATCGGTGTTCTTCAGGTTGTAGCCGATCCTGCTGAAGGTGTACTTGTGGTCGTAGCCGTGCGGGAGCCTGCCGAACTGCTGGTCGAAGCGCTTCTTGCAGGTGTTGCTCTCGCCCGGCTCGCACCAGCAGTCGCGGCCCCAGTCACGCAGCGACTCCACGATCCTGGCCAGCTTGGGGCTGTCGGTCAGCACGCAGCCGCCCTCGCCCATGGTCAGGTGGTGGGCCGGGTAGAAGCTCACCGTCGCGAGGTCGCCGAAGGTCCCGGTGAGCCGGCCGTGGTGCAGCGAGCCCACCGCGTCGCAGTTGTCCTCGACCAGCCACAGGCCGTGCTCCTTCGCCAGCGCGGCGATCTCGGCGGCGGGGAACGGGTTGCCGATGGCGTGCGCGATCATGATCGCCCGGGTGCGGGGGCCGATGGCCGCCGCCACCAGGTCGGCCGTGGTGTTGTAGGTGCCGAGCTCGACGTCAACGAAGACCGGCACCAGCCCGTTCTGCAGGATGGGACTCACCGTCGTGGGGAAGCCGGGCGCGGCGGTGATCACCTCGTCGCCGGGCCGCAGGCGCGCCTCGCCCAGCTCCCGCTGGGTGAGCGCGGTCAGGGCGAGCAGGTTGGCCGACGACCCCGAGTTCGTCACGTGCGCCTTGCGCCGCTTGAGCAGCCGCGCGAAGCGCTGCTCGAACCGCAGCGTGTACGGGCCCGCGGCGATGCGCAGGTCCAGCGCCGCCTCGATGAGCGCGACCTGGTCGTCCTCGTCCAGGACCGCCCCCGACGACAGGATGGGCGTCACCCCGGGGACGAACTCCCCGGGCGGCCGGGTCTCGCGGAAGTGCTCCCGCACCGTCTGGAGGATGCGCTCGCGCAGTTCGCCGCCGCGTTCGTTCTCTTGCCGGACGCTCTCTTGCCGGACGCTCTCTTGCCGGACGCTCTCTTGCCGGACGCTCTCTCGCCAGACGCTCACCCTCGGTGGTCCTTTCTCCCGCGGCTCCACATGCGCCGGTCCTATGCGGCGATCGCGGCCCGGGCACGCTGTTCGAGTTCCGGTACGACGCGTGCGGGCGCGGGAAGCGCGACCATCTCCTCGCGGATCCGCCGGGTCCGCCCGCCGAAGCCCGGCTCGGACAGCAGCCGCGTCAGCATGCGCCGGACGCCCTGCGGGCTGACCTGGTCCGGTGGCAGGGTCAGCCCGGCGCCCAGCTCGGTGAGCCTGCGCCCGAACAGCGGCTGGTCGAACACGTGCGGGTGCGGCACGACGAGCAGCGGCACGCCGTAGAACAGCGCCGTGCAGACGGTGCCGCCACCCCCTTGCACGATCATCGCCGCGCAGGTGGGCGCCAGCGCGTGCAGCGGCACGAACTCCACCAGCCGCACGTTGCCCGGCACCCGCCCCAGCCTCGCCTGCTCCTTGGCGGGCAGCGTGGCCACGACCTCCACGTCCAGGTCGCCGAGCGCCTCCAGCAGCTCCCCCACGGACACCGCGTAGCCGCCGAACTTCTCGTGCGCGGTGTTGCCCAGCGACACGCACACCCGCGGCCGCTCGCGCCGGGCGTGCACCCAGGCGGGCACCACGGCCCGGCCGTTGTACGGCACGTAGCGCACGGGCACGCGCTCCGCCGGGGGCCGGCCGTCCATCCGCAGCGAGGCGGGCATGTGGTCCAGCGTGAACTGCCCGTGCGTCAGCTCCTCGGAGAAGCGCAGCCCATAGGCGCCGGCGCGACGGCCCAGCCACTCCGCCAGCGGGTCGGCCACCGGCCCGCCGTCCAGGAAGCGGCCGCGCAGCCGGGCGTACACGTCCACGCTCCACAGCAGCCTGCCGTGCGCCGCGCCGCACGCCTGGGCGGCGATCGGGCCGGCGAACGTGACCGGCTCCCAGATCACCAGCTGCGGCCGCCACCACCGGCAGAAGGCCACCAGGTCGGCCACGATCGGGTCGTTGACCACCCGCCACCACCACGGCACCACCCGCTCGTTCCAGCGGGCCAGCTCCTCGCCGCTCATCTCGTCGGGGCGGGACAGGTCGAACTCGGGCGCGGAGGCGACGGCACGGCGCATGACGTGCCGCATGACGCTGCTGGACCCGACCCGGACCCCGGTCAGCCCGGCACCGGCGACGGCGTCCATCAGGTCGGCGTGGCTCGCGACGCGGACCTCGTGCCCGGCGGTGCTCAGCGCCCAGGCCAGCGGCACGAGGGAGTGGAAGTGGGAGCGCTCGGCTTGGGTGGCGATCACGACGCGCACGGCTTCCCCTTTCCGCACAGCCGTTCGGTCAGGCGCGTTCACGTACGGAACATACTCACGCCATGGTCACCGACCAACCCCTACCGCGACCGGGGTAGGGGTCACCGGCCCGCGTCAGTGGCCCATGCCGAAGCCGCCGTCGACCGGGATGACCGCCCCCGTGAGGTAGGAGGCGTCCTCGCCGGCCAGGAACCGCACCACCTTCGCCACCTCCTCGGCGGTGCCGTAGCGGCCCAGCGGCACGGCCGCGAGCGCCTCGTCCCGCTGGGCGGCGGGCATGGCGGCGGTCATGCCGGCGTCGATGAACCCGGGCGCGACGATGTTGACGGTGACGCCCAGCGGCGCCACCTCGCGGGCCAGCGAGCGGCCGAACCCGACCAGGCCCGCCTTGGTCGCGGCGTACACCGCCTGCCCCGCCATCCCCCGCCAGGCCGCCGCCGACGACATGAGCACGATCCGCCCGCGCCGCATCCGCATCATGCCGCGCACCGCGTACCGGGCGACCCGGATGACGCCGCCGAGGTTGGTGTCGGCGACGACGCCGGCGCTGTCGTCGCCGGTGAGGGCGAGCGGCCCGTGCCGGGTGACGCCGGCGTTGGCGACCAGCACCTCCACCGGGCCCTGGGTGCGCGCGACCCGCAGGAAGGCCGCCCGCACGTCGTCCTCCCGGGTCACGTCGCACGGCACCGCGGTCAGGTCGCCGGGCGGGTCCCCGCCGCGGTGGGTGACGGTGACGGCGTCTCCCGCGGCGGCCAGCTCGCGCGCCACGGCCAGCCCTATGCCGCGGGCTCCCCCGGTCACCAGAACCGACCTGCCCATCGCCCGATCATCACCCATCACACCGCAGGCGGCAAACGCTCGCGGCTCTCGCTCCGGGCTCCCGCCGCGGCGGGGAGCGGGCGCCCGGAAGCCCATCGACCGGGCGCCCGCGGCTCGTGCCGCCCGCGGGCCGGCGGGTGAATCAGGGGGTGAATCAGCGGGCGGGTCAGCGGGCGGGGACCAGGGAGCGCTTGCGGGAGGCGTAGATGTCGTCGATCAGCTGGTACGAGCGCGCCTGCTCGGCGGTGAAGATGCGGTCGCGCTCGATGTCGCGCCTGATCTCCAGCGGGGTGCGCCCGGTGTGGCGGGACAGGATCTCCTCCTGCTGGTCGCGCATCCGCAGGATCTCCCTGGCGTGGATCTCCAGGTCGCTCGACTGGCCGCGGCCGCCCTCGGTGGCCGGCTGGTGGAGCAGGACCCGGGCGTGCGGCAGCGCGGCCCGCTTGCCGGGCGTGCCCGCCGCCAGCAGCACCGCCGCCGCCGACGCGGCCTCGCCGACGCACACGGTGTGGATCTCCGGCCGGACGAACTGCATCGTGTCGTAGATGGCGGTCATCGCGGTGAACGAGCCGCCCGGCGAGTTGATGTAGAGATTGATGTCCTGGTCGGGGTCGATCGACTCGAGCGTGAGCAGCTGGGCCATCACGTCGTTGGCCGCGGTGTCGTCGATCGGGGTGCCGAGGAAGATCACCCGGTCCTCGAAGAGCTTGTTGTACGGGTTCATCTCCTTGATGCCGTACGAGGTGCGCTCGGTGAAGGACGGCAGCACGTAGCGCCCGCTCATGTCAGTTCATCCCTTCGGCGATGTGGTCGACGAACCCGTACTCCAGCGCCTCCCGCGCGGTGTACCACCGGTCGCGGTCGGAGTCGGCCTGGATGCGCTCCAGCGGCTGGCCGGTGTGGTGGGCGATGATCTCCGCCATCCGCCGCTTGGTGTAGAGCATGTTCTCGGCCTGGATCTGGATGTCGGCCGCCGAGCCGCCGATGCCGCCGAGCGGCTGGTGCATCACGACGCGGGCGTTGGGCAGGGCGTAGCGCTTGCCGGGGGCGCCGGCGCACAGCAGCACCTGTCCCATGGAGGCGGCGAACCCCATCGCGACGGTCGCCACGTCGCACGGCACGAACTGCATCATGTCGTACAACGCCAGGCCGGCCTGCACGGAACCGCCCGGCGAATTGATGTAGAGCGTGATGTCGCGTTTCGGGTCCTCGGCCGCCAGCAAAAGCAACTCACCGCACAGCCGGTTGCATATGTCGTCGTCGACTTCCTGGCCGAGAACGAGGATGCGTTCTTTCAGGAGGCGCTGACTGAGCTGGTCAGGCCAGTGCGTGCGCGCGTTCTCCGTCATGGACGTCGCCTTTCTGACTCGTACCCGTTGCACCGACGACGTTAGACGTCGACTGGCCCCGGAATGGATTCTTTTCGCTGGCGGCGCATTTCTCTGAAAGCGCATTCCTCCGAGAGCGAATAAAGCTCGACATACAATCGCCGATGTGCGATGGAACCGGCTCCTGGCGCGGCGGTGGACGTGCCTGATCCTCGGCGGGGCGCTGCTGATGCCGTACATGATGGCCGGGGTGCTGGTCGTCGGCTGGGTGCGGCGGGAGGCGGCGACGCCGCTGCTGCTGCTGCCGGTGGAGCTCGGCGTGTTCGCCGCGGTGCTGCCTATCGTGGCGCTCACCGGCCTGTTCCTGCCGGTGCGCGCGCTGGAGGTGAACGCGGCGCAGAGCCTGCTCGGCGCCGCCGTCACCGCCGTCCCGCACGAGGGCCGGCGCTCCTGGCAGGAACGCCGGCGCACCTCGGCCTGGTACACCCTGCACCTGGCGGTCGGGGGCGTCGTCAGCGGCTGCACGCTCGCGATCGTGCCGTTCACGGCGGTGACGGCGGCGCTGCCGTTCACCGGCGCGAGCGACCTGTTCGGCGGGCGCGTCGAACCGGGCTGGAGCGCGATCGGCTGGCCCGCGGCGGGGCTGGCCATGCTCGTGGTGCTCGTGGCGCTGGCGGCCGGGTCCGGCGCGCTGCTGGCCCGGCTCGCCCCGGTCCTGCTCGGCCCCACCCCGGCCGAGCGGCTGGCCGCGGCCGAGGCGCGCGCCCGTGACCTGGCGCGGCGCAACCGGCTGGCCCGTGAGCTGCACGACTCGGTGGGTCACGCGCTCAGCGTGGTCACGATCCAGGCCGCCGCCGCGGGCCGGGTCCTCGACCGCGACCCCGGCACGGCCAGGACGGCGCTGGAGGCGATCGAACGGTCGGCCCGCGCCGCCCTGGAGGACCTGGACCACGCACTCGGAGTCCTGCGCGCGGACGGCGGTGAGCGTGCGGGCGGGGCCACCCTGGCCGAGCTCGACACGCTGGCGCGCTCCACCGGGGCCGAGGTACGGCGCGACGTGGGCGACCTGTCGGCCGTGCCCGCCCCGGTCTCCCGGGAGGCCTACCGGATCGTCCAGGAGGCGCTGACCAACGCCGTCAAGCACGGCCGCGGCCCGATCCATCTGTCGGCCCACGTCCGCGACGGCGCCCTCGACCTCCTGATCACCAACCGGACCGGCGCCGGGGACGACCGTGGCGACGGACCGGACGAGAGCACGGACCGGGCGGGCCGGGCGGGCCGGGACGGGCGGCGGGGCCCGGCGGGCGAGGCGCGGGCCGGCGGAGGGGCGGGCCCGGGCGGGACGCGGGAGCGGGAAGGCGGGGGCAGGGGCCTGGGCGGGATGCGGGAGCGGGCCGGGCTGCTCGGCGGCGAGGTCGTCGCGGGGCCGGGCGCGGGCGGCTGGCGGGTGGCGGCCCGGCTGCCGCTACGGTCGGAGCCATGACGATCAGGGTCGTGCTGGCCGACGACGAGGACCTCGTCAGGACCGGGCTGCGGATCATCATCGACTCCGAGCCCGGCCTGGCCGTGGTCGGCGAGGCCGCCGACGGGGCCGCGGTGCTGCCGGTGGTGCGCCGCGAGCGGCCCGACGTGGTGCTCATGGACGTGCGCATGCCCGCCCTGGACGGCATCGAGGCCACCCGCCGCCTGGTCGCCCTGGAGGATCCGCCCAAGGTCCTGGTGGTGACCACGTTCGAGAACGACGACCACGTCTACGACGCCCTGCGCGCCGGCGCCGACGGTTTCCTGCTGAAGCGGGCCAGGCCGGAGGAGCTGGTCCGCGCGGTGAAGCTGGTGGCGTCCGGCGA
Source organism: Nonomuraea sp. CA-218870 (assembly GCF_050936535.1). Lineage (NCBI taxonomy): Bacteria > Bacillati > Actinomycetota > Actinomycetes > Streptosporangiales > Streptosporangiaceae > Nonomuraea > Nonomuraea sp. CA-218870. The sequence continues at coordinate 4,689,520 of NZ_JBNJMN010000001.1, forward strand.
GTCGCTGCTGTTCCCGGCGGCCATCCGCGCGCTCGCCGCGCGCCGGCCGGCGGCCCGGGTGGCGGGCGTCGACCGGCTGACCGGGCGCGAGGGCGACGTGCTGCGGCTCATGGCCAGGGGCCTGTCCAACGGCGAGATCGCCGCCGAGCTGGTGGTCAGCACCGAGACGGTCAAGACCCACGTGGGCAACGTGCTCACCAAGCTCGGCGCCCGCGACCGCACGCAGGCGGTCATCGCCGCCTACGAGTCCGGCTTCGTCGCGCCCGGCTGACCGGCCGCGCGCGATCCGCCCGCTCATAGGGCCGGAAGGTGAACCCGGGGAGGGTCAGAGCTGCGGGTCGCCGGAGGAGTCGCCGCCGGGCGAGCGGCCGGGCGTCTCCTCGCCGCTCCGCGACGGCGAGGGCGAGGGCGACGGGGTCGGCTCCTGCGGCTCGGGCGAGGCCGGAGTCGGCGGCGGGGTCGGCAGGAACTGCGTCGGCGGCAGCGGCTGCGGCAGCGGGCCGCTGCCGGAGCGGCCCAGCAGCATCAGCAGCAGGAACGCCGTGATCAGCATCAGCAGCAACAGCAGCGCCAGCGCCGCCATCAGCACCCGCTTGCGCGTCTCGGTCAGCGGCCGCGGCCTGACCGGCGGCGCCAGCGCCGGAGCGCGGTCGGTCAGCCAGTACGGGACGAAGTCCGGGCCGTGCGCCTGACCGATGAGGGTCCCGCCCACCATCACCGGGTCGAGGAACCGCTCGGCCCCCGGCCGGCCCGCCGCGTACGGGACCGCCACCCACGGCGCCCGGCCGGTGTTGATCGCCAGCACCGGCGGCAGGTCGTCCAGCACCGCCGCGCGGGGCCTGCCGCCGCGCGTGAACCAGCCGAGCACGCCCGCCCGCTCCTGGTCCGGGGCCGCTTCCTTGATCGCGGTGACGAACCGGTCGCGCGCCGCGGGGTCGAACGCCGCGCCTCTGGTCAGCAGGGCCAGCGACACGGCGCGGCCGTCGGGCCCCTGTCCCAGGTACACGAAACCGGCCGGAGCGGTGTGCAGGCGCGCCTGCACCACGTACGGCCCGAGCCGCGGTGGGTCTCCGTACTGAAGCGGACTGGCCACATCTGCCATGAAAGCACAGACGTGGCGTCGTGCAGGTTTGCGGCACCTTTGGTGGAATAGCGTCATGAGCGTCGCCGAAGAGCTGCCGGACGGAACGGACGCGGAGGTGCTGCGTCAGGCCCTCGACGAGGTCCGGCGTGTCATCGTCGGGCAGGAACACATGGTCGAGAGGCTGGTCGTTGCGCTGCTGGCGCGCGGCCACTGCCTGCTGGAAGGCGTCCCCGGCGTCGCCAAGACCCTCGCCGCGTCCACCCTGGCCACCGTGGTGGGCGGCACGTTCGCCCGCATCCAGTTCACGCCCGACCTGGTGCCGAGCGACATCGTCGGCACCCGCGTCTATCACCCGTCCACCGAGAAGTTCGACGTCGAGCTCGGGCCGGTGTTCGTCAACTTCCTGCTCGCCGACGAGATCAACCGCGCTCCCGCGAAGGTCCAGTCGGCGCTGCTGGAGGTCATGGCCGAACGTCAGGTCACGCTGGCCGGCGTCACCCACCCGCTGCCCCGGCCGTTCGTCGTCCTGGCCACCCAGAACCCGATCGAGTCCGAGGGCGTCTATCCGCTGCCCGAGGTGCAGCGCGACCGCTTCCTGTTCCGGGTACGTGTGACGCACCCGAGCGCGCACGAGGAGCTGCAGATCCTCCAGCGCATGAGCGTCACCCCGCCCTCGGCCTCGCGGGTGCTGGACCCCGAGCGGCTGATCGCCCTGCAGCAGACCGCCGAGAACGTCTCGGTCCACCAGCTCGTCGCCGACTACGTCGTACGGCTCGTCATGGCCACCCGCGCCCCCGCCGACTACGGCCTGCCCGACCTGGTCGACACCATCGAGATCGGCGTCAGCCCGCGCGCCACGCTCGGCCTGGTGTCCGCCGGGCGCGCGCTGGCCGTGCTGCGCGGCCGCGACTACCTGCTGCCCGACGACGTGCGCGACGTGGCCGTGGACGTCATGTCGCACCGGCTCATGCTCACCTTCGACGCCCTCGCCGACGGCGTCGACCCGGAGGAGGTCATCCGCCAGATCCTGCACGCCGTGCCGCCGCCTCTGGTCGTCTGGAACCAGAACCGTTGAGCGCCTCATGACCACCGCCGAGCAGGCCCTGCGCCGCCTGGAGCTGACCGTGACCAGACGGCTCGACGGGCTGCTGCACGGCGCCCACCAGGGGCTGCTGCCCGGCACCGGCAGCGAGGCCGGCGACAGCCGCGTCTACGTGCCCGGCGAGGACGACGTGCGGCGCATGGACTGGAACGTCACCGCCCGCACGACCGTCCCGCACGTGCGGGACCTGGTCGCCGACCGCGAGCTGGAGACGTGGGCGCTGGCCGACCTGTCGCCCAGCATGGACTTCGGCACGGCCGACACCGACAAACGCGACCTGGTCGTCGCCGCGGTCGGCGCCATCGGGTTCCTGTCCAGCCGGATGGGCGACCGGTTCGGCGCGCTCGTCATCCATGACGAGCACATCCACCGCATGCCCGCCCGCACCGGCAGGCCCGCCCTGTACGGGCTGCTCAGCGCGCTCATGGACGCCCCGCGCGGCCAGGTCGTGGCCGACCCGCCCGACCTCGCCGAGAGCATCGACGTGCTGGCGGCCACCCGCAGGCGGCGCGGCATGCGGGTGGTCGTCTCCGACTTCCTGGAGGCCGCCCCCACCCTCGACCCCGAGGCCGAACGGCCGTGGGAGCGCCCGCTGCGCCGCCTGTCGGCCCGCCACCAGGTGCTGGCCGTCGAGGTGATCGACCCGCGCGAGCTGGAGCTGCCCGATGTCGGCCGCGTCGCGTTCGCCGATCCGGAGACCGGGAAGGTACGCGAAGTGCACCTTTCCCCGAAAATCCGCGACGCGTACGCGGAGGCCGCCGCGCTCCAGCGGCAGGGCACCCGCCTCGCGCTGCGCCGGGCCGGCGTCGCCCATCTGGTGCTGCGCACCGACCGTGACTGGGTGTTCGACATCGCGCAGTTCGTCCTGCGCCAGCGGCGCATGAGCCATCTGGCACACCGGAAGGTGACCCCTTGACGTTCCTGTCGCCCGCCTGGCTGTGGCTGTTCGTCCTGGTGCTGCTCCTGGTCGCCGGATACGTGGCCGCGCAGTTCGCCCGGCGCCGCTACACCGTGCGCTTCACCAACCTGGCGCTGCTCGACCTGGTCGCGCCCGCCGGCCCCGGCTGGCGCCGCCACGTGCCGCCCGTGCTCTTCCTCGTCATGATGTCGCTGCTGGTCATCGGCGCCGCCCGGCCGGCCGGCGAGGTCCGGGTCCCGCGCGACCGCGCCACCATCATGATCGCGCTGGACGTGTCCCTGTCCATGGACGCCCACGACGTCGAGCCCAACCGCATCTCCGCGGCCAAGAGCGCCGCCCAGGCGTTCGTCCAGGAACTGCCCGACCGGTTCAACGTGGGCGTGGTGGCCTTCGCCCGCTCCGCCAACGTGGTCATCTCCCCCACCACCGACCACCAGGCCGTGGTGACCGCCATCGGCCACCTGTCCACCCGGCCCGGCACCGCCATCGGCGAGGCCGTCTTCAACTCCCTCGACGCGGTCCGCTCCTTCGACCAGGACGCCACCAGCGACCCGCCGCCGTCGGCGATCGTGCTGCTGTCCGACGGCGACAACACCTCCGGCCGCTCGGTCCGCGAGGCCACCGACGCCGCCCAGCAGGCCCACGTGCCCGTCTCCACGATCGCCTACGGCACACCCGACGGGACCGTCTCCATCGACGGCCGCCCGGTGAACGTCCCGGTCAACAAGCAGACCCTGCAGGCGCTGTCCGACGGCACCAGCGGCCGCGCCTACACCGCCGAGTCCGGGAGCGAGCTGCGCGAGGTCTACGAGCAGATCGGCACCTCGCTCGGCTACAAACTGGTCGACCAGGAGATCACGCAGCTGTTCATCCTGGCCGCCCTCCTCGCCGGGCTGCTGGTGGGAGGCGCGGCGGTCTTGTTCGGCACCCGGATCCCGTAACGTTTCCCGTTGTGGGGCACTACTTCGCCGAACGTCCGGGAGCCGCGAGCAGGCCGCGTCAGGCCGACCTCGTCCTGCCCGACCTCCATCTGCGGCTGGAGACCGACAGCGGGGTGTTCTCCCCCGAGCGGGTCGATCTCGGCACGAAGATCCTGCTGGAGACGGTCCCGCCGCCGCCCCCGCGCGGCGACCTGCTCGATCTCGGCTGCGGCTACGGCCCGATCGCGCTGACGATGGCCTCCCGCGCGCCCGGGGCGACCGTATGGGCCGTCGACGTCAACCGCCGCGCGGTGGAGCTGACGGCACGCAACGCCCAGGCCGCGGGCCTTGACAAAGTAAGGTCCGTGCATGTGGACGAGGTCCCCGAGGACGTGACGTTCCAGGCGATCTGGTCCAACCCCGCCATCCGGATCGGCAAGGCGGCCCTGCACGACATGCTCACCAGGTGGCTGACGCGGCTGGCCCCCGGCGGCGCCGCCTACCTGGTCGTCCAGAAGCACCTCGGCTCCGACTCCCTGCAGCGCTGGCTCGGCGAGCAGGGCTGGCGAGCCTCCCGCGAGGCCTCCAGGGCCTCCTACCGCGTACTGAGGGTCGAAAGATGAGAAGGCAGCTGCGCCCCACCGACGTCAAGCGGCTCAACCGCACCTGGCGCAGGAACACCACCAACCGCCTGGCGCTGATCCTGGAGTCGGTCACCGGCCCGTTCAACGTCGGCTCGATCTTCCGTACCGCCGCCGCGTTCGGCGTGGACCAGATCTGGCTGGCCGGCAACGCCACCCCGCCCACCAACCCGAAGGCCGGCAAGACCGCGCTCGGCACCGAACGGCTGGTCACCTGGCACGACCCGGTGCCCGCCGCGGACGCGGTCAAGGCCGCGCGGGAGGACGGCTTCACCGTGATGGCGGTCGAGCTGACCGCCGAGGCGGTGCCGCTGCACCGGGCGGCGCTGGGCCGCGACGTGTGCCTGGTGGTCGGCAGCGAGGACCACGGCTGCTCCCCCGCCCTGCTCGACGCCGCCGACGGCGTCTGCTACATCCCGCAGGTGGGGCGGGTCGGGTCGGTCAACGTGGCGGTCGCCGCCGCCATCGCGCTCGCCGAGGCCCGCCGCCAGGAATGGCAGAATCTCCCCGATTCGTAACCCCACCGTTCACGCGTGGAAGGCATACTGCAGATCGTGCTCAGCCGCCGATTCGCCTATCTCGACCACCCGGGCCCGCTCGCCTTCGCCCACCGGGGCGGGGCGCTCGAAGGAGCGGAGAACTCCTTCGAGGCGTTCGAGCGGGCCGTGCGGCTCGGCTACACCCACCTGGAGACCGACGCGCACGCCACCTCCGACGGCGTGCTGCTCGCCTTCCACGACCACACGCTGGACCGGGTCACCGACCGGCGGGGCCGCGTCTCCGAACTGCCCTACCGGGCGGTCAAGCACGCCCGCATCGGCGGCGTCCACCGCATCCCGCTGCTGGAGGACCTGCTGGGCTCGTGGCCGGAGATCCGGTTCAACATCGACGTCAAGGAGCCGGCGGCGATCGCTCCGCTGGCCGAGGTGGTCCGGCGGACGAACTCCTACGACCGGATCTGCCTCACCTCGTTCTCCGACGAACGGCTGGTGCTGGCCAGGGCGGCGCTCGGCCGGGAGGTGTGCTCGGCGCTCGGGCCGCGCGGCGTGGCCGCGCTCCGGGCCGCCGCCACCACCTCCGGCTACGGCCGCCTGCTGGCCCGGCTCAAGCGCGCGGCGATCCCGTGCGCGCAGGTGCCGGTCGGCTTCCGCGGGCTGCGGGTCACCACCCAACGCCTGGTGCGGACGGCGCACGCGATCGGCATGCAGGTGCACGTGTGGACCATCAACGACACCCTGCAGATGGAGCGCCTGCTCGACCTGGGCGTCGACGGCATCATGACCGACAACATCACCGGGCTGCGCGGCGTCCTGGAGCGGCGCGGCCAGTGGCATCCCGGCCGCATGGCCGCCTAGGAGCGACTCGACACCATGTCCGTACCCGCACCCCCCGCGGCGTCCGACCCCTCCGCCGAGTCGCCGGCCTCGCGCCGGCGCGAGCAGCGAGGCTGGTACGTCTACGACTGGGCCAACTCGGCCTTCTACACCACGATCATCTCCGTCTTCCTCGGCCCGTACATCATCGAGGTCGCCAAGACCGCGGCCTGCGGCAAGGACTTCCCCCGGCTCGACGCCGGCGCCTGCGCGCGCGACTTCGACCGGCTCACCGTCCAGAACCCGGGCCTGGGCTACGTGGACGTGTACGGCATGGACATCCGGCCGGCCGCGTTCTTCGGGCTGATCACGACCGTGGCGGTGCTGCTGCAGATCGTGATCCTGCCGATGGTGGGCGCGCTGGCCGACCACACCGGCCGCAAGCGCGAGATGCTCGGCGGGTTCGCCTACGCCGGCGCGCTGGCCGCGATGGGCCTGTTCTTCGTCGAGGGCGACCGCTACCTGCTCGGCGGCTGGCTCTTCATCCTCGCCAACCTCGGCTACGGCGCCTCCATCGTCGTCTACGACTCGTTCCTGCCGCAGATCTCCACGCCCGACGAGCGCGACCGGGTGTCGTCGCAGGGCTGGGCGATCGGCTACCTGGGCGGCGGGCTGCTGCTGGCGCTCAACCTCGCGCTCTTCTCCGGCCACGAGGGCCTGGGGCTGACCGAGGGCGAGGCGGTGCGGATCGCGATGATGTCGGCCGGGCTGTGGTGGGCGACGTTCACGATCGTGCCGCTGCTGCGGCTGCGCAACCGGCCGGTGCCCGCGCACGAGGGCACCGCGCTGGGGTCGGTCGGCGGCAGCTTCCGCCAGCTCTGGCGTACGCTGAGGGAGCTGCGCCGCTACCCGCTGACGCTGCTGTTCCTGGTGGCCTACCTGGTCTACAACGACGGCATCCAGACGGTCATCGGCAACAGCGCCGCCTTCGCCTCCGAGGCGCTCAAGCTGGACCGCACGGTGCAGATCACCGCGATCCTCATGGTCCAGTTCGTGGCGTTCTTCGGGGCGCTGCTGCTGAGCCGCCTGGCTCAGCGGTTCGGCACCAAGCGCACGGTCCTGGCCAGCATCGTGGTGTGGACGGTGATCGTGGTGATGGCGCTGTTCGTCGGAGAGGGGCAGGCCGTGCAGTTCTACCTCATGGCCTTCGCCATCGCGATCGTGCTCGGCGGCACGCAGGCGCTGTCACGCTCGCTGTTCTCCCAGGTGATCCCGAAGGGCAAGGAGGCCGAGTACTTCAGCCTGCTGCAGATCAGCGACAAGGGCTCGGCGTTCATCGGCTCGCTGACGGTGACGATCGCGCTGCAGCTCACCAACAGCTTCCGCATCGCCATCATGTCGATGGTCATCTTCTTCGTGCTCGGGTTCGTGCTGCTCGCGCTGGTCAACCTGCCCAAGGCGATCCGCGCGGCGGGCAACGAGGTGCCGTCGAACCTCTAGCGTGCGCGCCCGGCGCCCGAACTCCTCGGCGGTTGCGCGATTGGATCACCTCGCGGGTGGGAATCCCATCACGGTACCAAGCGTTAGACACCGTGGGAGACAGACCCCCCACGCATGGGGGCCCTGTAGGAGGCATTCAAACATGGGCGAGCGCGCGCTTCGTGGCACCCGGCTCGGGGCAACCAGCTACGAGAACGACCGTAACACGGATCTGGCCCCACGCCAGGAGGTGTCCTACACCTGCCCCAAGGGGCATCGCTTCGAGGTTCCGCTTGCCGCCGAGGCCGAGATCCCCGCGACGTGGGAGTGCCGCATGTGCGGCGTCACCGCGGTGCGGGACGACGGCGAGCAGCCGGAGTCGAAGAAGACCAAGCCGCCGCGGACGCACTGGGACATGCTCCTTGAGCGGCGGTCCATCGAAGATCTGGAAGAGGTGCTCAACGAGCGGCTGGCGGTCCTGCGGGCCCAACGCCGCAAGAGCGCCTGACACCCTCTCACGGTGAACCCCCGGGCCGCCGGCCCGGGGGTTTCGCTGTGCGTTTCGCTGTGCGTTTCGCTGTGCGCCGAAGACCCGGGCCCGGGCGTCGCCGCTAGTCCTCGCGGATGACCTCGCCGTGCACGACCTTCCCGCGCGGCTCGCCGCCCACCGGGCCGCCCGCCCGCACCGGGCCCGCCTGGGGCGGGTAGAGATGGGCGTACGGGGAAGCCGCCGCCATCCGCTTGACCCGCCGGTCGAAGAACCACCAGCCGAGCCGCCGCATCAACGGCCGGGTGAGCGGCAGGACGCAGACCAGGCCCACCACGTCGCTGAAGAAGCCGGGCGTCACCAGCAGCACGCCGCCCACCAGCACCAGCGCCGCGTCGGCCAGCTCACGCTCCGGCATGAGCCCGGTGCGCACCGACTCCTGCAGGTTGCGCCAGGCCCGGCGTCCCTCGCGCCGCACCAGCCACGAGCCGAGCAGCCCGGCCGCCACCAGCAGCCCGACGGTCTGCCAGCCGCCGATCACCGAACCGACCTGGATCAGCAGCCACACCTCCAGGAGGGGAACCACCAGAAAGGCCAGGAAAAGCAGGAGCCGCATCGTCGCCTCGTTCTGTGCACATCGAAGGACACGTCCAGATAGGACAACGCCCGAAACCGCCGCCGCGTTCCGCCGGTCAGGACCTCCGGCCGCGCAGCCGCGCCGGCAGCCCGGCGACCCCCCACTGGAAGATCCGCCAGAACGCCTCGGCCATCACGCGGCCGCTCATCTTGCTCGTGCCGACCGTGCGCTCCACGAACGTGATCGGCACCTCGGCGACCCGCAGCCCGTGGCGGCAGGTGCGCAGGGTCAGGTCGACCTGGAAGCAGTAGCCCTGCGACTCCACGTCGGCCAGCCCGATCTTCTCCAGCGTGCCCGCGCGGTAGGCGCGGAAGCCGGCCGTGGCGTCGCGCACCGGCAGGCCCAGCATGATCCGCGTGTAGAGGTTGGCGCCCCGTGACAGGAACTCGCGCGAGGCCGGCCAGTTCTTCACCTTGCCGCCCGGCACGTAACGCGACCCGATCGCCAGGTCGGCCCCGTCGGACAGCGCCGTCAGCAGCTTGTGCAGCTCCTCCGGCTGGTGCGAGCCGTCGGCGTCCATCTCCACCAGCACGTCGTAGCCCTCACCCAGCCCCCACCGGAACCCGGCGATGTAGGCGGCGCCGAGCCCCTGCTTGGCGGGACGGTGCAGGACGCGCACCTGGTCGTCCCGGGCGGCCAGCTCGTCAGCGATCTCGCCGGTGCCGTCGGGGCTGCTGTCGTCGGCCACCAGCAGGTCGGCCTCGGGCAGCGCGGCCCGCAGCCGCTCGGTGATCCTCGGCAGGTTGTCCCGCTCGTTGTACGTCGGGACGATGACCAGCACCCGGCCGAGCGTCTCCATCGTCAGTCGTCCCCCATCATCCGGTCGGCCCGGCGCCGGCGCCGGGCGGCGACGACGGTGGCCGCCGCTCCCAACATCATCACTGCCCACTCGGGGGCCGCCCCGACCCTCGTGGCGATCGTCTGTCCGGTGCGTACCGGCACCGTCACGACGGTGCTGTCGGCGACGAGTTCCCGGGTCTGCCACGAGACCTTACCGTCCGGCGCGACATAGGCCGAGATCCCGGTCGTGGCCGCCGTCACGACCGCCCGGTTGTGCTCGACCGCCCGCAGCTGGGACATCGCCAGCTGCTGGTAGGGCAGGTTGGACAGGGCGTAGGAGGCGTTGTTGGTCTGCACGACCAGCGGCGTCCCCCCGGCCCGCACGGTGTCGCGCACGGTGGTGTCGTAGGCGACCTCGTAGCAGTTGACCGCCCCGACGGTGACCGGGCCCAGCCTCAGGTCGCCCGGCTCGGTGCCGGGGACGGACTGCCTGCCGACCAGCTTGGCCCGCTCGAACAGGGCCATCACCAGGTCCTTGAACGGGGTGTACTCGCCGAACGGCACCAGGTTGCGCTTGTCGTAGTAGTCGCCGGGGCCGGTCTCGGGGTCCCACACCAGGCTGCGGGTGGCGCGGCTGTCGTCGCCGATCGCCACCACCGCGCCGACCAGGGTCGGCACGCCGACGTCGCGCACCGAGTCGTGGATCACGGCGTGGGCGGACGCGTCGGTGTAGGGGTCGATGTCGGTGGAGTTCTCCGGCAGCGCCACCAGGTCGGGCGCGGGCAGCTCGCCGGCGCGGACCCGCCGGGCCAGGCGCTTGGTCTCCTCGGAGTGGTTCCGCAGCACGACGGCGCGCTCGTCGCCGAAGATGTTCATGCCGCGCCCCGGCACGCTGCCCTGCACGATGCCGACGTTGACGGTGCGGCCCTCGTCCTGCGGCCTGGGCACCGCCAGGGCGACGACGGGGACGGCGACGGCCAGCGCGACCGGCACCGCGCGCAGCAGGCCCCTGCCCGGCCGTACGACCAGCGCGTGCGCCAGCAGGGCGCCGCACACGGCCACGGCGAACGACACCAGCGGCGCGCCGCCCAGGGCGGCGTACGGGGTGAACGACGACTCGCCCTGGCTGAAGGCCACCCGCGCCCACGGGAACCCGCCGATCGGCACCAGCCCGCGCGCCCACTCCATCGCCACCCAGAGCGCGCCGAACCACACCGGCCACAGGCGCAGCCGGAAGACCGGCGCGACCATGGCGGCCATGGCCGCGTAGAACAGGCTCTCGACGGCGACCAGCATGACCCACACGTCGACGCCGATCGTGCGCACCCACGCCACCGTGGGCGTGAGGAACACGGCCGCGGCCACGTAGCCGAGCCAGGCCGCCCTCCTGGGCCGCGTCCCGTACAGCGAGGCGGCGATCAGCGCCAGCCCGGCCGGCGCGCACGGCCACCAGCCGAGCGGCGGGAACGCCAGATAGAGCAGCACCCCACCGGCGGCGGCCGCGGCCACCCGTCCGGCGAGCACCCGCCGCGACTCCCCCGCCGGCCGTCCCCCGCGTCCCGGCGACCTGTCGCCGGCCGGAGGCTCCCCGGCGTCCCCGCCGCCGTCACGGATGGCCTCCCGCGGGCCTCCGACGGCCCCACCGGCGGCGTCAGGGCTCGCGCCGGGGTCCGGGGGGTCGTGCGGGGAGGCCGGGACGGTCAGGGCAGGCTCGGAGCTCTGCGCGGAGGTGGCGGGAGGAGTTCCCGAGGCGGCCGGGCCGGATGAGGGTACGGGCGGGCCGCTCCCGTCGCCGGGAGACGCGGGGCCGGCCCGCGGGCCCGTCTTCTCCTGCACCACTGAGGGTCTCCTCGCGATCCGCACACCTTCAAGCGAAACGCTACCGTCCCCGCGGCGCTCTGCGGTCATGCCGGGCGCGGCGACAGGGTGATCCCGCGAGGTACGGGACCACCCGGCGCACTGGCGAGCCCGGCGCACGGGAACGGGAAGAGGGCCCGGAAACCCTTCGGACCGGATCCGTCTCGTCGGCGGCGAGCGCGAAATTCCGTTGTCTACTGGGCTCCCGGGCCCGTCCCGGGTCCAACCCCCCGCCCGGCTGGGGTGCCCCGACTCGACGGACCGACGGCCCTGCACCTGGCTGTGTGGACGGAGTCACGCTCCGTCACGGACGCAGGATCCGGCGATGTCAGAGACGGCCAACCGGCCAAGTCCCGTGCTGGACTGCGCAGCAAACTACCGACTCAGCCTCAGATGTCAACCGTGTCCCGATCAGCAGAAACATCAAGTTTTCCCAGGTGGGCGGCCATTGCCCGGCTGAGCAGGCACCGGGGCGGCACTGCCGGAGCGCCGCGGCAAGTCGCGCAAAGCATCGCTTAGCGGGCGATCATGCACCACGCCCAGCCGCTGCGTGGCCCGCGTGAGCGCCACGTACAGGTCGCTGACGCCGCGCGGCGACTGCGCGCAGATCAGCTCCGGCTCCACCACGACCACCGAGTCGAACTCCAGCCCTTTGGCGTCGGTCACCCCGAGCACCGCGACGGGCGCGTCGAGCGCCTCGGCGCCCCGGCCGCGCCCGGCCCCCGGCGTGACGACCACGGCGCCCTCCAGCGTCTCCCCCAGCGACGCGAGCAGCGCGTCGGGCCCCACCACGGCGACCTTGCCGCCCGCGGCGACCTCCTCCGCGACGATCCGGGGCAGCTCGGCCATCGGCGCGGCCCACGGGCTCGCCCCGCTGTCACGCACCGACCGGGGCGGCTCCAGGCCGGGGTCGATGGTGGCGAGCACCCGGGCGGCCACCTCCATCAGCTCCACCGGCGTGCGGTAGTTGACGGTCAGCCGCTCCTGCCGCCACCGCCCCGCGACGTACGGGTCGAGCACCTCCGCCCACGAGCGTGCCCCGGCGGCCGAGCCGGTCTGGGCGATGTCGCCGACGATCGTCATGGACCGGCTGGGAACGCGCCGCATGAGCGCCCGCCAGGCCATCGGCGACAGCTCCTGCGCCTCGTCCACGATGACGTGCCCGTAGGCCCAGGCGCGGTCGGCGGCGGCGCGTTCGGCGGTGGTGAGACGGGGGCCGTCGCCCCGCTGCCGCTCGGCCAGCCGCTCGGCCTCCATGACGTCGGACAGCCCGGTCAGCTCCAGCACCTCGCGCGCGTAGGCGAGCTCGGCCTCGCGCTCGTGCTCCTCCGCCTGCCGGGCCGCGGCCAGCTCCTCCTCTGCGGCCAGCGCGCTGGCCCGCAGCACCTGCTCGTCGATCTCGCCGAGCAGCTCGGCCGCCTCGTCCAGCAGCGGCACGTCGGACTCCGTCCACTCGCCGCCGCGCGCCCCGTCGCGCCGCAGCAGGGCCCGCTCCTCGGCCGTCAGGACGGAGGCGGCGTAACCCAACCGGTCCGGCGACCCGTACAGGCCGAGCAGCAGCCGCTGCGGCGTGAGATAGGGCCAGAGCCGGTTGAGCGCGGACCGCACGACCGGTTCGGTGCGCAGCTCCTCGCGCAGGTCGGCCAGCTCTTCGTCGTCGATCAGGCCCTTGCCGATCTGTCTGGCGGCCTGCCGGGCCAGCGCGTTGAGCAGGGAGCGGACGAACACGGCGCGGGCCTGGTTGTGCGGCCGGCGGGAGCGGGCGGCCTTGGCGGCGGCCGACTCCAGCATCTTGCGGTCCATGGTGAGGGTGTAGCGGCCGAGCCGCAGCTCGACGGGCTTGCGCGGGACGCGCTGACGGTCGCGCACCGCCCTGGCGATCACCTCGGCCATCCGCAGGTCGCCCTTGACCGCGGCCACCTCGGGCCGTTCCCGTGCGGTGGCGGTCAGGCCGGGGTACAGCTCGCCGACGGCCGACAGCAGCACGTCGGTCTCGCCGAGCGAGGGCAGCACCTGCTCGATGTAGCGCAGGAAGGTGAGGTTGGGGCCGAGGATGAGCACGCCGCGGCGCTCCAGCCGCTCCCGGTGCGTGTAGAGCAGGTAGGCGGCGCGGTGCAGGGCGACGACGGTCTTGCCGGTGCCGGGGCCGCCCTGGACGACGAGCACCCCGTTCAGGTCGGACCGGATCACCTTGTCCTGCTCGGCCTGGATGGTGGCCACGATGTCGCGCATCCGCCCCGTGCGCCGCTCGCCCAGCGCGGCCAGCAGGGCGGCCTCGCCGTTCAGCGTGGCCCGGTCGTCGTCGGTGAGTGCGTCGAAGTCGAGCAGGTCGTCGTCGACGCCGACCACCGTGCGGCCGCGGGTCTGCAGATGGCGCCGCCGGGTCAGGCCCATCGGCGCGGCCGGGGTGGCGCGGTAGAACGGCTGCGCGACAGGGGCCCGCCAGTCGATGAGCAGCCGTTCCTGCTCGTCGTCGGTCATGCCCAGCTTGCCGATGTAGAGCCGGCCCTCCTCGGCGTGGTCGAGCCGGCCGAAGACCAGGCCGCGCTCCACCGCCCACAGCCGGGCCAGGCGGGAGGCGTACATGTCGGCGAACGTGTCGCGCTCCGACCTGTTCTGCATGGTGCCGACGGCGCCGCTGGCCAGCACCTCCTTCAGCCGGTGCTGGGTGCGCTCGCGCAGCTCGTCCAGCCGCTCGTAGAGGCGGGTGACGTACGCTTGCTCCCTGGCGAGTTCCGATTGACGGGTTGCCGCCAGACCATTATTGTGATTAATGGGACGCTCCGGGCCATTCTGTTTGTTGTTGCGACAAACGACGACATTAGCATGCCTGTTGCAGCGCCCTCCTCTCTTTTGCCCATCATGGTTTTGCCCTTACCGCTTTCTTTTCGCACGAGCCTTTCCCGCCTACGGGTCACGGCTTCCGGCACGGCTCTTGACCGGACCGCCCGCGCTCTTTACGGTCACCGTCAGTTAGGAAAGTTTCCTAACCCTTGCGGTGGAGGATGACACGTGAGCGGTCCCGTACCGGGCACCCCCAGTCTGCTACGCGCCATCAACGATCGCGCGGCCCTGCGGCTGTTCCTCGAACGCGGCCCGCTCACCCGCCCGGAACTGGGCTCGCTGACCGGTCTGTCCAAGCCGACCGCGTCGCAGCTGCTGGCCCGCCTGCGCCGGGCGGGGCTGGTGGTCCTGGACGGGGTGCGTGAAGGGCTGCCGGGCCGCACGGCGGAGGTGTACCGGATCAACCCGGCGGCGGGGTACGCGGCCGCGCTGGACGTCACCTCGGCCAGGATCGAGGCGCGGGTGGCGGACCTGACGGGGACTGTGGTCGGCGAGTACGCGCTGGAACCCGCCGGCGGCGACCTCGTCGGCCGGCTGCGCGCCGCGCTGGCGGGGGCGCGGCCGCCCGCGCCGCCCCGTCACGTGGTGATCGGGGTACAGGCCGCGGTCGACCCCGCCACGGGACGGCTGGGGTACGCGACCGCGGAGGACATGCCGGGCTGGCACCTCGACGACCTGGTGGGCACGCTGTCCAGGGGTCTGGGAGTGCCGGTGTCGGTGGAGAACAACGTCAACCTGGTGGCCCTGGCCGAACGCGCCCACGGGGCCGCGGCGGGCACGCCGGACTTCGTGCTGCTGTGGGCCGGCACGGGCATCGGCGCCGCGATCGTGCTGGGCGGCCGGCTGCACCGGGGCGCGACGGGCGGCGCGGGCGAGGTCGGCTACATGCCGGCGCCGGGCGCGCCCACCGCCCGCGAGAGCGGCCCGTACGCCGACCACGGCTTCCAGGCGCTGTCCGGCGGCGCGGCGGTGCTGGAGATCCTGCGCCGCCACGGCGTCCGGGGCGCTAACCTGCGCGAGGCCATCACGAACGCGACCCTGCAGGCGCGGGCAGCGGCCCCACGCCTGCCTCCCCCGTCGGGTACGAGCGCGGGCGCCGGGGCGGTGGGCGGGAGTGCGGCGGCGTTGCGTGAGGTGGCGGCGCGGCTGGCGGTGGGGCTGGCGGCGATCACCTCGGTCATGGACCCGCCGCTGATCGTGCTGACCGGCGCGGTGCCGCTGGCGGGCGGGGAGCCGCTGCGGCGGCTGGTCGAGGAGGAGCTGCACGCGCTGACCATCGCCGGGCCGCGGGTGCGGCTGTCGCGGGTGGCGGGCAACGCGGTGCTGGTGGGGGCGCTCGACCTGGCGCTGGCCACGGTGCGGGACGAGGTGCTCGACTCGACGGGCGCGACGGCGGCCACCAGGCCGGACAGGGCACCCGGCAGGGCACCCGGCAGAGCACCCGACAGGATGTCCGCTTTGCCCGCGTTTGACAGTGGCGTGGGCGTGACAGAGTAGCCCTTCGCCTGGCGTGGCCGCCGCGCCCTCATCATGCTGCGGTCATGGACGGGTTCCTGGACACCGGCACGGGCGGTCTGACGGAGTTGCGGGTGCACGGCGTGGCCGGCACGCCGCCCGCGGAGATGCTCAACCATCCGCATCCCCGGCTGGTCGCGGGCGACGGGACCACGGGGTTCTTCCGGCGCTGGTGGCCCGCCGGGCGGCCGGAGACGCAGGACGCGGACGTGCCCGGCGAGCGCCGTCGCGAGGCGTACGCGTGGGCCGGGCTCACCTCCGGCGGCCGGACGATCGCGATGTGGCTGCTGCTCCTGCCGTTCGCGCTGGCCAATCTGGCGTACTTCATGCTGCCCAGGCCGGTGGGCGGGCGGCGGCTGCGGCGGGCCGTGGAGGCGGCGCAGCGGCTGTTCGCGCTGCTGCTGACCGGCACGCTGGTGGCGACCGTCACGCGGGCGAGCGTGGACCTGATCGGCTGGCAGTGCACCGCCGCGGGCCGGGCGTGCGCGGGCGAGACCGCGCCCGGCTGGGTGCGGTGGATGGGCGAGCTGTGGGGCGACGACCCCTCGCGGCGGCTGGCCGTGACCGCGCTGGTGCCGCTCGCGCTGGTGGTGGTGCTGTGGGCGGCCGGGCGGCGGACGTGGAAGCGCGACGAACGGACGGCGATGGAGCCCGGCGGGTTCGGCGGGCCGGCCCCGCTGCTGGCCCGGCCGCGGCTGTGGCACGGCGAGGAGCCGGTGCGGCGGCTGCGGGCGGCGCACGTGGCGTTCGCCCTGGGATGGATCGGGCTGTCGGTGGCGGCTCCGTTCACCCGGTCGGGGCCCGGGCTGGTCCTGACGGTAGCGAACGCGGTGCTGCTGGTGGCCGCCGCCCTGCTGGTGGCCGCGCCGGGGGTGGCGCGGCGGGTGGATCCTGGCGCCGGCGACCCGGGCGGCGCGCTGCTCGGCCGGATCTGCTCGGCGCTGGGCGCGGCGGGCGTGGTGGTGCCGGCCGTCACGCTCATCGCGGCGGCGGCCGGGCTGCCGGGCGCGCCCGCCTCGCGCCAGTTGCCGGGAGTGGGCGCGGGTACGGTCCAGTTCGTGCTGACGCTGGCGCTGGTGGCGTTCATGCTGGCGGGCACCTGGGGACTGGCCGGGCTCGACCGGAAGACGGGGCCGCGGGCGATGGGCGGGCTGGCGAGCTGGTTCGCGCTGCTGGTGGCCGCGGCCGTCGCGAACGCGCTCGGGCTGGGCGTGATGTTCTGGACGGCGTCGTTCTTCGGGGTGCCGGCCTCGCCGGGCGCGGGCGGTCCCGCGGGCCGCAGGCTGTTCCTGGACGAACCGGTGTGGTGGACGGCGGCGCTGGTGCCGGTCCTGGTCGCGGGCCTGGTGGCGGCCGGGCTGGTGCTGTGGAACGCGAGCAGGTCCGACGCTGCCCGGCTGGCCCCCAGGCTGGAGCCACACTACGGACGGCACAGCGGCGAGGTGGCCCGCACGTGGGCGCTGGCGGGGCTGACCGACCGGGCGGGGCAGGCCCTGGGGCTGCTGACCGGGATCGGGCTGGCCGGATTCGCGGCGGTGACGGTCTTCTACCAGTTCCGGCTGCTCGACCCGGTGGGCGGGCCGGCCGGGCTGCTCGCGACCGTCGGCAGCTGGGCGATGGCCGCCTCCCTCGCCGGGCTGGTGCTGCTCGGACGGCGCGCGTACAGCGATCCGGGGCTGCGCCGCACCGTCGGGATCCTGTGGGACGTGGCCACGTTCTGGCCGCGTGCCGTCCACCCGCTCAGCCCGCCGTGCTACACCGAGCGGGTGCTGCCCGAGCTGATCGCCCGGATCCGCCGGCTGACCGCGGACGAGGCCGACCTGGTGCTGATCTCCGGGCACAGCCAGGGCAGCGTCATCGGCGCCTCGGTGGTGCTGCAGCTCGATCCGGCGGTGCGCGGGCGGGTGCGGCTGCTCACGCACGGCTCGCCGCTGCGGCGGCTGTACGCGGCGTACTTCCCCGCGTACTTCGGGCCCGAGGCGCTGGACGCGGTGCGCCGGGCGGTGCCGTGGTTCAACCTGTACCGGCTGAGCGATCCGATCGGCGGGCCCGTCTTCGAGCGGGTCGATCCGTTCGGGCCGCGCGAGGCGCTGTCGGCGGTCGACCTTTTCTGCTGGGACCCGGCCAGGCCGGAGCCGGGCGATCCGCTGCCGGTGACGCGCGGGCACGCCGACTACTGGTTCGATCCGCCGTACGCGGAGGCGGTGCGCCGGCTCACCGCGGCGTCCTTGCGTGAGGGGTGAGCGGCGGCGGGGAGTCGGACGGGAGTCGGGCGGGAGTCAGCCGGTGAGGACGCCGGCGACCCGCTCGCGCACGTCCGGCGTGTCGAGGCCGCGCACGGTGAGCGTGGTACGGCGACGGACCACGTCGTCGACCGTGACCGCCCACTCGCGGTCGCGGGCGTAGACCACCTGCGCCCAGATGTCGGGGCCGCCGGGGTGGATGCGCTCGCCCAGGGCCGGATCGTCGCGGATGAGCCGGGCCAGGTCGAAGGCGATCGAGCCGTAGTGGGAGGCGAGGTGGCGGGCCACCAGCGGGTCCATGCGGGCGCCTGGGTCGCGCTCGGTCCACAGCCGCATGGCCACCGCGTCGGGGCTGGCCAGCCCCGGCAGCGGCACCGCCGGCAGGATGTCGGCCAGGTCGTCGCCGAGCGGCCGGCCGGGCAGGTGGGCGAGCGTGTCGAGCACTACGCGGCCGATGTGGCGGTAGGTGGTCCATTTGCCGCCCGCGACCGAGAGCATGCCGCCGGTGCCGCGGGTGAGCACGGTCTCGCGCTTGGCCGCGGCCACCCGGCCGGGGCCGCCGGGGAGGACGCGCAGACCGGCGAAGGAGTAGGTGAGGTCCTCGCGGCGCAGCTGGGAGTCGAGCACGGCGTGGCCGGCCTCGTCGAGGATCTGCGTGACGTCGGCCTCCGTGGGGCGTACGTCGGCGGGGTCGCCCTCGTAGGGCTCGTCGGTCGTGCCGAGCAGGAGGTGGTCCTCCCAGGGGATGGCGAAGGAGACGCGGTACTTGTCGATCGGGATCGTCAGCGCCGCCTTCCACGGTTCGTGGCGGCGCAGCACCACGTGGGCGCCCTTGGACAGGCGGATGCTCGGCTCGGCGGCGGGGTCCTCCATGCGGCGCAGGTGGTCGACCCACGGGCCGGTGGCGTTGAGCACGAGTCGCGCCGACACGCCGAACTCGCCGCCGTCGAGCCGGTCGCGCAGCTCGGCGCCGGTGACGGTGGCCCCGGTCTTGCGCAGGCCGACGACCTCGGCGTGGTTGAGCACGGTCGCGCCGGCGTCGACGGCGGCGCGCACGGTCATCACGGCGACGCGGCTGTCGTTCATCTGGTGGTCGCCGTAGACGGCGGCGGCGCGCAGCCCGTCCGTCTTGAGCGCGGGCACTCTGGCCTGGGCCTGCTGCGGGGTGATGACCTTGCCGACACCGTCGCCGAACACCGACAGCGCGGAGTAGAGGAACACGCCCGCGCCCAGCTTGGCCGCGCCGTGGGGGCCGCCCCGGTAGATCGGGACGACGAAGGTGAGCGGCTTGACCAGGTGGGGCGCGATGTCGCCGGCCAGCGCCCTGCGCTCGCGGTGGTTCTCGGCGACGAGCTTGACGTTGCCGGTCTGGAGGTAGCGCAGGCCGCCGTGGACGAGTTTGGAGGACGCGCTGGAGGTGGCGCCGGCGAAGTCGCCCGCGTCGACCATGGCGACCCGCAGCCCCGCCTGGGCCGCCATCCAGGTGACGGACGTGCCCAGGATGCCGCCGCCGATGACCAGCAGGTCGTAGGGGACCCGGCTCAGCTCCGCGCGCGTCTCGGCGCGCGTGGCCGGGGCGGCGGTGCTCTTGGTCATGTGGTGCTCCAGTGGGACGACGGCTGCATGATCTACGCGGGCGGGCGCTCAGCCCGCGCCGGCGCCCTCGCCGGCCTGCGTCACGTCCGGGGCGCGATGCTCGTACGGCGTGCTCAGCACCACCGTAGTACGGGTGGAGACGTTGGCCGCGGCCCGGATCTGCTGCAGCAGCTCCTCCAGCGCCACGGGGGACGCGACGCGCACCTTGAGGATGTAGCTCTCGTCACCGGCGACGCTGTGACACGCCTCGATGGCGCTGAGGTGGGCCAGCCGCTCCGGGGCGTCGTCGGGCGCCGCGGGGTCGATCGGTTTGATCGAGATGAACGCGGTGAGCGGCAGCCCGATCGCGTCGTGGTCGACGATCGCGGCGTAGCCGCGCACCACGCCGCGCTTCTCCAGGCGGCGCACCCGCTGGTGCACGGCCGAGACGGACAGCCCGGTCTCCCTGGCCAGGTCGGTGAAGCTCATCCGGCCGTCGCTGGCCAGCAGCGCGACGATCCGGCGGTCGATCTCCTCCATCGGTCAAAGGTAGCCGGTCGCGCTCACGACATCGTCCCGACCGGGGAGGCGCCCTTGCGCATCGCGTGCTCGACGAGGGCGATCAGGACGTCCCTGCCGGAGTCGCGGCGGCGGGCGTCGCAGCGCACGATCGGCACCCCGGGGTCGAGGCCGAGCGCCTGGCGGACCTCGCCGATGGTGAAGGGCCGGGCGCCGTCGAAGCAGTTGAGCGCCACCACGAAGGGCTGCTCGCGTTTCTCGAAGTAGTCGACGGCCGGGAAGCAGTCGGCCAGGCGCCGGGTGTCGGCCAGCACGACGGCGCCGAGCGCGCCCACCGCCAGCTCGTCCCAGACGAACAGGAACCGCTCCTGCCCGGGGGTGCCGAAGAGGTAGAGCGTGTATTCGCCGCCGATGGTGATGCGGCCGAAGTCCATCGCCACGGTGGTGGTGGGCTTGGTCTCGACGCCGGTCAGGTCGTCGACGCCGGCGCCGGCGTGGGTGAGCATCTCCTCGGTGCGCACGGTCCTGGTCTCAGACACCGCGCCGACCATGGTGGTCTTGCCCGCGCCGAAGCCTCCGGCGATCACGATCTTGATCGGGATGGGCATCCGCCAGGGATCAGAACGCCCGAAGTCCATCCAGCACCGCCTGTAGGTCCTTCCATGGCCCGCGCCGCACCCGCCGGCTCACCACAGCCCTTCCGGTCAACGCTGTGTCAAGGTGAGTCAAGAAGTCCACGTGCCCGGCATCGATTCACCCTAGCAATGCTGCAAACCTCACTCAAGTGCCCATGCCTCGCTGAAATCAATATGTCACTTTTGTCGTCTTCAGCCTCTCCGGATGGCTCCGATATCGAGTGCTAGTAAACCTGCTTGTCAGGATTTCGTAGCGCTTCGCTACTTCGCCGGCAGATGAGCTGAAATATTGTGATAACCAGTGGTAAAGCCGATTTGTCGCCACAGGTAGGTGGCCGTCCGCGGGCTGGGCTCGCCCACCCCGCGGATCCGCTCGCCCGCCTCGCGGGCGAGACCCGCCATGGCCTCGTTGACCTCCGCCCTGGCCACCCCGAGCAGCAGCACGTTGAGCCCGCCCCAGCTCAGGTCCCTGCGGTACGAGGCGAGGTCGCCGAGCAGGTGGAGGTAGCGCTGCACCTGCTCGCAGACCGGCCGCAGCTCCTCCAGGTGCTCCCTGGCCCACGCGTCGCCGGCGTAGATGAGGTGGGACAGGTCGACGAAGCAGCTGCCGTGGCTGTCGGCGTTGCCGACGTAGCGGTCGAGCGAGACCTCGGCCGCGCTGTCGCGCCACACCCACGCCCTGGCCATCCCCGCCAGGGTCCTGCCGAGCTGGTCGCGCCAGAGCCAGTGCAGGTCGGCGAACTCCTTGACGGTGGCCAGCTCGTCGCGCAGGTCGGCCAGGAAGCGGGTGACCGCCGTGCGGGGCGGGGCGCCGTCGGCGACCTCCAGGCAGTCGCGGATCAGCTGGTTGACCTGCTCGCGGGTGGTGGCGGTGTGATCGACAAGCCGGTCCAGGGCGCGCACCCACAGGGCGGCCCTGTTGACCACCTTGAGCCGGTCGGCGGTGGCCCACGGCGCGCCGAACGCGCTCGCCAGCGACAGCGCCGCATACAGCTCCGGCCCGAAAGCCGCCCCCGGGAACAGCCCGCCGTACATCTGGGCACAGCGTCGCAGGTCCCGGTCGCACTCGGCGGCCAGCGCGCACGTCCGGCCGAGCTCGAACGCCTCGTCCAGCTCGCCGGGCAGCCTCATGGCCGCTCGGCCGGCATGCGGATCATCGGCGATTACCCCCATATACCCGCAGATATCGCTGTGTGAGCGAATTGTCACATGATCACGAGCGTCCGATCAAGGGACACCACCCTGGCGGTCAGGCTCCGATCGCGATGAACGACACGTCGTCGCCCCTGGCCCGCCGCAGCGCCTCGGCCAGGCCGAGCCCGCCGCTGAGCCCGGCGTGCAACCTGACCATGAGCGGGACCACGGTCTCGTCGTTGACCGGCACCACGCTGGCCACGATGCCGGCGGTGCCCAGATGGAGCAGCGCGGTGGCCAGGCCGAGCAGCTCGTCGGCGCCGACGGCGGCCATCTGGGCGGAGTCGCAGCTGGACAGGACGAGCCGGTAGGGGGCGCGGCGCAGGCGTTCGAGGTCGTAGCCGGTGAGCCGGCCGTCGTCGAGGTGGAGCGCGGAGAACATCGGGCTGTCGGCGCGGAAGGTGCCGTGGGCGGCCAGGTGGGCGAGCCGGCAGCCGTCGATGGCCGACAGCACCGCCTGCGCGGTGGCGGCCCCCTCGTCGAGCACGGTGAGGTCGCGGGCCTCGTACAGCTCCTCGATGGCCCGTACCTCGGCCTTGGCGTGGGGCACGTCCGGGCCGCCGACGAGCACGACGCGGCGGCCGGAAGGCGGCGCGGAGGAGCGGGCGCGCAGCCAGGCGGCGGCCGACGGCGCGACGCTGAAGGCGGTGCGCCGCAGCGACGGCAGCAGCCCCCACGGCGCGGCGTGCAGCACGCTGGGCGGCACGACCACGCACGGCCCGCCGGCCAGCAGCGCGGCGACCGGCCCGAGCACGACCTCCTCCAGCCGCCGGCCCAGCGCGGCCAGCTCCAGCGGGTCGGGCCGCGGCTCGTAGGCGAGACGGCGCAGCCGGGACCGGGCGAACTCCGTCTCGGCCACCGCCCGGTCGGCCGGCCCGACGGCGTACCGCCGCACCCGGCCGTCGCCGCACAGCAGCACGTGCAGGGTGCCGTCGATGAGCACCAGCTCCGCCAGCCGTCCGCCGGGGCCGAGCGCCTCCAGCACCCGACGGCAGTCGAACCCGTTCTCCTCGCGCCAGCCGGGCCCGCGCAGGCGCAGCGTCTCGGCGCGCACCCGGGCCTCCAGCGCGGCGCGTTCGCGTTCGAGGCGGCCGGCGGAGGCGGCGCCGCCCGACCTGGCCCCGTCCAGCAGCTGGTCCAGGCGGCGCAGCGCGGCCAGCCGGCCGAGCAGCTCGTGGTCCTCGGGCGGCGGCATGGGCGGCACGGCGAGCGCGGTGGCCCGCCACCGCTCGGTCCAGGCGAGCAGCTCGCGGCTGCGCCCGGCGCGGTGCAGGTGGCGCAGCGCGAGCTTGACCAGCTCGACGCCCTGGGCGGAGACGAGCGCCCGCAGCTCCGACGAACCGAACGTGAGCCGGTGTTCCTCGATCAGCGCCAGCCCGGCCCGGCAGGCGCGCAGCAACCGGCGCGGCTGCCCGGCCGCCTCGGCCCGCAGCGCCTCGGCGAGCCAGCCGCCCGCCCGCGCGGTGGCGGGGCCGCCGTGCCTGGCCCGCGCGGCGGCCGCCAGGTGACGGTCGGCCACGGCGGCCCGGCCCAGCTCCAGCGCGGCGCGGCCGGCCAGCAGGTGGGCCTGCCAGGCGTCGGGCGAGCCCAGCTCCTCCAGCCGGCCGGCGAGGCGGCGGGCGTCGGCGAGCAGCCGCGGCGTCGGCCCTTCGGCCGGCCCGGCCTGCACGAGGATGAGCCGGGCGTGCTCGGCCCACCAGCCGCGCCGCTGCCCGGCGAACAGCGCCCTGGCCTCGGCGGCCCGCTCCCGGGCGGTCCCCGGGTCGGCGGCGAGCAGCGCGGCCCTGGCGGCGAGCAGCAGCAGCTCGGCCCGCCGGGTGGCCTGGCCGCGCAGCCGGGCGATCAGCCGCAGCCCGGCGTCGGCCTGCTCCAGCGCCTCGCGGGCGAGCCCGGCGGCGAGCATGACCGCGCACTGGTCGGCGACCAGGTCGGGCATCGGCGTGCCGAGCCGCCTGAACCCCTGGTCGGCCTCGTCGAGCAGGGCGAGCGCGGTGGGCAGGTCGCCGGCCACGAAGGCTGCGACGCCCCGGTTCTGGATGGCGACCACCGAGTCGTGCTCCTGCATGGTGGTGGCGAACATGCGCTGCGCGACGCTGAAGTCGGCGTCGGCGTCCTGGACGCCGCCGAGCGCGAGCTGCACGTGCCCGCGCAGGCTCAGCGCCCGCGCGGCCCACACGGTGTCACCGGCCCGGCGCAGCGCGGGCGCCGCCACGCCGAGGTCGTCGAGCGCCTCGCGGTGGCGGCCCAGGATCCAGCGGGCGCCGGCCCGCCGGAACAGCACGCGGGCGCGGGTGGTGCCGGTGGCCCGGCCCACGGCCGAGTCCAGCGCCGACAGCCCCGAGCGGGTGCGGCCGCGGTGCACGAGCGCGATGCCGAGGGTGGCCAGCACGTCGGCCTCCCGGTCGGGCGAGCCGGACCGGCGGGCCAGCCGCACGGCCTGCCGCAGCTCGGCGATCGCCGCCTCCAGGTCGCCGAACTCGCGGTGCAGGATGCCGATCGCCTGCCGGGCGATCGAGGAGTCGTACGGGCCGCGCCCGCCCGCGAGGATGGCCCTGGCCGCGCGCAGCGCCTCCTTCGGGCGCGCGAACACCATGGCGAGCACGTCATGCGGATCGCCGGGTTCGCGGGCCCCAGACACGCATCGATCGTAGAGCCGGCCCCCGGCCGCGTCCACGCGGGCCCCCGCGATGTATCAGCCGCGGACCCCGGCGCTCATAAGCATGGGAACCCCGCCCGGCGGGCCGGCGGGCGGGCTTCTCACCGGCCGACGCGGACTCCCGGGAGGAACCGACGATGACGACACCGGATCCGGGTGGCGACGCCCGCTTCTGGGCGCAGCTGGAGATGGTGAACGCCGCCCTGCCCGACGGCGTGCGCGCCGTCGCGGGACCGGAGGGCGCAGCGCCCGGCTCCCTGGTCGAGCCCGCCTACGCCGAGCTCGACGGGCACGTGCTGGTCCCCGCCCAGGACCTGGACCGGGCCGCCAACATGGTCATGGACCTGGTGCCGGGCGAGGCCGACCCGCAGGTGGTGTGGCCGCCGGAGCGGGACGCGGGCCGGGTGTCGGTGCGCCGCCTGTACGTCGGCGACCGGGGCGCGCGGATGGTCGCCGACACGCTCGCCGGCCGCCGGGTGCGCGCCACCCCGGTCCACCTGGTCACCGTGGCGGGCGTCAACCTGTGCCCCGGCGACGAGCCCGTCCCGGCCTCGGGGCCGCTGCGCCCGCCGCGCGCCGCCCGCGACGCCGGGGCCGGGGTGCGGGTGACGGTGCTCGACACCGGGCTGGTGCCCGGCTACCTCGACCACCAGTGGCTGGCCGCCGGTTCGGGCGACCCGGCCATCCCGGCCGTCGGCGGCGACGTCACCGACGAGGTCACCGACGGCGTGATCGGCCCGTACACCGGGCACGGCACGTTCGTCGCCGGGGTGGTGCGCTGCACCGCGCCGGCCGCGGACGTCCAGGTCCACCGGACGTTCCCGTACGCGGGCGCGGTGCCGGAGGACGAGCTGGGCCTGGCCATCCGCGACACACTCGCCGCCCACGGGTGGCCGGACATCCTGTCGCTGTCGGCCGGCACCAGGAGCCGCGACGCGGCGGCACTGCTCGGCCTGGCCGACTTCATGGCCGAGCTGACCCTGCACCCGGAGACGGTGCTGGTCGCGGCCGCGGGCAACGACGGCGGCACCGACCCGTTCTGGCCGGCCGCGTACGCCGGGGAGCCGGTGAACGCCTCCGGCGACCTGGTGATCTCGGTGGGCGCGCTGCGCGAGGACGGCCAGGGCCGGGCGTGCTTCAGCAACCACGGCCCCTGGGTGACCGTGTACGCGCCGGGCGAGCGGCTGGTGAACGCCTTCGCCTCCGGCCAGTACACCTACGGCTACCCGCACTGCACGTCCTGCCGGCACGCCGACACCCCGCTGTACTCCGGCTGCACCTGCGTGGGGCCGATGAAGGCGGGCGACACGGCCACGTTCACCGGTCTCGCGCAGTGGAGCGGCACGTCCTTCGCCACGCCGATCGTGGCCGGGCTGATCGCGGCCCGGATGTCGGAGGCGGGCATCTCCTCGCGGCAGGCGGCGGCACAGCTGGTGGCCGGCCGGCTGTCCGTGCCGGACCTCAGCGGTTACCTGCGGTGACGCGACGTTCTCCTGTCCTGGAGCGGCTCACGAAATATCATGAGCTTTCCGCCTCAGGACTGAAAAGGACCGTGGACGACACCGTGGACGACACCGCGCTGGATGAGACCTCAGCCCTCGTCAAAGCAGCCGCCGACGGCGACGCCGACGCCTGGAGGGAGCTCTACCAGCGCTTCAGCGGCCTGGTGTGGGCGGTCGCGCGCGCCCACCTGCCGGTCGCGGCCGACGCCCAGGACGTCGCGCAGACCACCTGGTTCCGCTTCGCGGAGCACCTCACCAGGATCCGCGACCCCGAGAAGGCCGGCGCGTGGCTGGCCGCCACCGCCAGGAACGAGGCGCTGCGCGTGATCCGCACCAGCGGCCGGGCCGTCCCCGTCAGCGACATCGCGCTGATCGGGTTCGACGTGGACGAGCGCTCGCCCGAGCTGCTGCTGCTCGAAGCCGAGGAGGAGGTCGCCGAGGCCCAGCGGGCCCGCGAGGTCTGGGACGCCTTCCAGGAGCTGTCGGAGCGCTGCCGGCTCCTGCTGCGCGCCCTCATCGCCTCGCCGAGGCCCACCTACCAGGAGATCTCCGCCGGCCTGGGCATCGCGGTGGGCAGCATCGGACCCATGCGGGGACGCTGCCTGAAGCGGCTCGGCGTGCTGGTGGAGCGACGAGGACGAGACGGGGGTTCCAGGTGAACGACATGGATGACGACTTCGCTCTCGAGAACGAGCTGCGCGCGATCGCGAGCCTGCTCGACCCGGTGCCGCCGGAACTGCTGGAGGACGCCATGCGGGCGTTCACCCTCCGCACCCTCGACGCCGAGCTGGCGCTGCTCGCCTTCGACTCGTGGGACGAGCGGGCGGCGACGCGGGTCCGCGGGCCCGGGGCGCCCCGGCTGCTCACCTTCCGTACGGCGGAGGTGGAGGTGGAGCTGGAGGTGGCGGGGCGGCGCCTGATGGGCCGGCTGACCCCGTCGGTGGCGACCGACATCCGCGTGCAGCGCCGCGACGGCGAGCAGCGGGTGCGCTCCGACGGGCTGGGCCGCTTCTCGGCCGACGCCCTGACGCCGGGGCCGCTCCGGCTGCGGGTGGTCCCGCCCTCGGGCGGCCCGGTGGTGACCTCGTGGATCCGCGTCTGACGCGACCTCGCCCACACCCGGCCGATCACCGCGGACCCGCCGAGGACTCACGGTCGGCACCCGGCCGGCACTTGGACGGATCGCCGAGGCGGGCGGTGGGGATGGCCGGGTGCGCGCGGGGCGCGCACCCGGCCGCGCGTGGCGGACGTTCCCGGTGATGTCGCCAGGACCCTTGGTTCTCCATCGCCGTTCCCGCCGCCACGCTGCTCGTGGCCGGCCGCGCCGGTCCCCTCCTCCGGCGCGGCCGGGTGTCATCCTCCGGGAGGCCCGGCTCCCGCCCTGGGTGTGGTCATGAGCTCTCTCCGTAATCGGCCAGCCTGGCTGCCAGCGCCACCCTGGAGCCGATGCCGAGCTTGGTATAGATCTTCCCGATGTGGTATTCGACCGTCTTGACGCTGATCAGCAGCTGACGGGCGATCTGCCGGTTGGTCAGCCCGTCGGCCACCAGCGTCGCGGTGCTGAACTCCTGAGGCGTCAGCCCCAGCCGCGCCGTCACCGCGGGCTCCAGCCCGCACGCCCGCAGCTCCTGCGCGCACCACGCGACCATGGGCCCGGCCCCCAGCCCCGCGAAGACCGCCCGCGCGGCCTGCAGCCGCTCCGCCGCCGCCCTCCTCCTCCCGGTACGCCGCAGCAACCGGCCCAGGTCGAGGAGGACTCGCGCCTCCTCGATGGCGGACTCCCCGCCGCCCGCCAGCTCCAGCGCGGCCAGGAAACGCTCCTCGGCCGTGGATGGAACGTTCCTGGCGGCCAGCAGCAGCCCTTCCAGCCTGGCCCGCTGGGCGCGCGCCCGCGACCCGTCGCCGGTGTCGGCCAGCCCGCCGAGCACGGCCTCGGCCTCCGCCAGCGCGCCCTCCGCCACAAGCGTCTCGATGAGGTGCGGGCGCGGGTCGGGCACGAACGCGTCGCCGGCGGACGGCGGCGCCGCCCCCGCGCCGAGCGCGGCCATCGCCAGGTCCGCCTGCGTCTGGCCCAGCACGCTGCGCTGGCGCCTGGCCTCCGCGCGCGCCGCCGCCGCGTGCGCCAGCGCCCGGTCGTGCTCGCCCCGGGCGGCCAGCGGCGCCACGCACACCACCTCCAGGCACGGCAGCAGCCACCGCTGGCCCAGCCCTGCGGCCTCGCCCACGGCGCGCTCGGCCCGCTCGACGGCGTCGTCCCAGCGCCCGTCGCGATACTCGGCCACGGCCAGCAGCGCGACCGCGAGCAGCCGGTGGCAGGGCAGCCCGGCCTCGGCCAGGCGTTCGGCCGCCCGGTCGAGCACCTCACGGGCCCGGCCGACGGCGTCCTCGCGCAGCAGCAGCACCGCCTCGGCGAGGCTCCCCGCCGGCGCCTGCGGGCACGGGGCCCCGGCCAGCGCCAGGACGTCGTACGGGCGCGCCGCGGGACTCTGGATCGGCTGGGCGAGCGCCACCCGCGCCCACCGGACCGCCTCCGGCCTGTCGTCGCCGAGCAGGCGCAGCCAGGCGAGCCTCTCGGCGACGTCGGCCGCGTACGGGGCCTCCCGGTGGGACCAGGCCTCCTCCAGCAGCCGCCCGGCATCCTCCAGGCGGCCCTCGGCCAGGGCGAGCCTGCCGAGCACGTAACGGCGCACCGGGCGCGGGTCGGTGTTCGGCACGGCGGCCAGCTGGGCGGCGCGGACGACGTCACCGCCGACCAGCACGTGCTCCAGAGCCGCCGTGCGCAACTCGTCGCGCCGCCCGGCGGAGTGCGTCAGCTCGGCCGCCAGCCCCAGATGCGCGGCCGCCTCCCGCCACAGCCCGTGCTGCGCCTCCTTGGCCGCGTACCGGGCCAGCTCCTCGGCCAGTCCTTCGTCGGGGCCCGCCGCCGCGGCGGCCCGGTGCCGCAGGTCCGTCCCGGTGTCGCCGACGGTCCGCGCCGCCGCCAGGTGCAGCCGCGCCCGGGTCCCGGCGCCGAGCGCGTCGTAGGCGGCGGCCCGTCCCAGCGGCTCGCGGAACCTGATCACCCGGCCGGGCTCCTCGATCAGCACCCCGGCGGCCACGGCCTCCTCCAGCGCGTCCAGCTCCGGACTCACACCTGGCCCATCCCCCTCCGGCCTGTCGCGCCCCGGCCCGCCACGTTCCGGCCTGTCGCGCCCCGGCCCGCCACGTTCCGGCCTGTCGCGCCCCGGCCCATCACGTTCCGGCCCCTCACGCTCCGGCCTGTCGTGCTCCGGGCCGCCCGCACGGGGTTCGGCTATCGCCCGCGCCACCGTCGCCGCTTCGTGCAGCGTGCAGTCCTCCCCCAGGACCGCGCAGGCTCCGATGAGCGCCCGCGCCGACGGACCGCAGGACCGCAGTCGCCGGGTGAACGTGTGCACGTACGTGACAGGGGCGGGCAGCCGCACCCCGGGATCGGCGAGCGCCGAGACCGGGACGGCGGCGAGCACCGCGCGGGCGTGCAGCGGGTTCCCCAGCGTGTGCGCACGAAGCCGCGCCGCGGCCGGCTCGGACAACGCCTCCCCCGGCACCGTCTCCCCCGGCGCCGTCTCCCTCGGTGCCGACTCCCCCGGTGCCGCCTCCGTGCGCTCTCTGTCCAGTGGCGTGAGTTCGGGGGACGCGGCGAGGGCGCGCACCCCCTCAGGCGACGGCTCCGCGCTCCCCACACCCCCCCGGAGCCGCCGCCTCGGGACGGCCGCCTCGCCCGGGTGTCCCGAGCTCCCCCGCGGCCGTCCCGCGCTCCCGATCGCGCCTTCGGGCTCCCGTACGGGCAACCTGGCCAGTTCCGCGACCGACAGTCCCTGGAGGGAGATCCGGCAGGCGCCGTCGCCGGTCAGCAGCCGCCGCAGCCCGGTCGGCAGCCACGGATCGTCGGCGTCGCGGCAGGCGGCCAGCACCAGCACCCGCTCCCCGCCCAGGCGCCGCACGGCGTAGCAGAGCGCGCGCAGCGACGGCCGGTCGGCCCACTGCGCGTCGTCCACCACCACGACCACGGGCCCGGCGGCCTGCGCGCGCCGGATCGTCTCGCACAGGGCCTGGCCGGCGGTCCACGGGTCGTCCGCCGCCAGGTCGGGCAGCAGCCGGCGGGCCACGCCGTACCTGAGGTGCCGTTCGCCGGCGTCGCCGCTCGCGGAGACGGTCCGCACCCCGGAGGCGCCGGCGAGCGCGTGCCGGATGAGCGCCGTCTTGCCGATGCCCTCCGGCCCTTCGATCACCGCTCTGCGCGCCGGTCCGGCCGCCGCCAGGCACAGCTCGGCCCGTAGCCTCGCGAGCTCCGCCTCCCTGCCGACGAACATGACCTTCTCCCTCCCTCGCCTTACCCAGAGGGGACGAGAGCGGATTTGATACACCCTTGAATCGCTGCGGATTTTCCGGCGGCCCCGGCCGCGCGGGCGCCCGCCGGTCGCCGGAACCGCCGCATGGGCGACAATGCCGGATGTGATTGTGGACAAGGCGATCTACCACGACGGCGTGCGCGAGACCATCGGCGGCGACATCAGCGACGCCTTCGGCCGTGCCCGCGCCAGGGGCGGCTGCTTCCTGTGGATAGGCCTGCACGAGCCCACCCAGGAGGAGTTCGACCTGATCACCAGCGAGGTGGAGCTCAACCCGCTGGCGGTCGAGGACGCGATCCACGCCCATCAGCGGCCCAAGCTCGAACGTTACGACGACACCCTGTTCGTGGTGCTCAAGCCTCTGCTGTACGTCGAGGAGACCTCGGACGTCGAGGTCGGCGAGATCAACCTGTTCCTCGGCGCCGACTTCGTGATCAGTGTCCGGCACGGCCAGGCGGCCCCGCTGGCCGGAGTGCGCCGCCGCCTGGAGAACGACCCCGCCCTGCTCGACGCCGGTCCCGCCGGTGTCTTCTACGCCATCTGCGACGACGTCGTGGACTCGTACTGGCGCATCTCCCACGAGATCGAGGCCGACCTCACCGCCCTGGAGCGCCGGGTCTTCGGCGGCGAGCTGGGTGACGTGACCGCCGACATCTACTCGCTGAAGCGGGAGGTGCTGGAGTTCCGCACCGCGCAGGATCCGCTGGTGCCGGTGCTCGACGAGATCGTCAAGGGCCGGGTGGAGCTGTGCGCCGGCATCCGGGAGCAGTTCCGCGACGTGCTCGACCATCTGCTGCGGGTGGACACCCGGATCGACGAGCACAACGAGCTCCTCACCAGCGCACTGAACGCCCACCTGGCGCTGGTGACCCGCGAGCAGAACAAGGTCGCCATGCAGCAGAACGCCGACATGCGCAAGATCTCGTCGTGGGCGGCGCTCATCGCCGTGCCGACCATGATCGCCGGGATCTACGGGATGAACTTCGACCACATGCCCGAGCTGCACTGGCCGTTCGGCTACCCGCTCATCCTGGGTCTCATGGCCGTCGCCGCGTTCGTCGTCTTCCGGCTGCTGCGCAGGAGCGGGTGGCTCTGAACCGCCGCCCCGCGCCGCCGGCAGTCAGTCCGGGTCGCGGACGAGGGTCAGGAGCCGGCCGGCCTCCTCCACCACCCGGCTGCCTCCCTTGCGGGCCGCCAGCTCGGCCAGCGGCGCGGCCCCTGGCCGTCCGCCCGCCGGGGCGAGGGGCGGCAGCGGCCCGGCCGTCCGCGCGTACGCCGCCGTCTCGGCCGCGACCGCCAGCAGGCCCGCCAAGCCGGCGCGGGGCCGCTCGCCCGGCGCGGGCAGCAGCGCCGGCACCGCCTCCGCCAGGACGTCCCAGACCTCGGTGTACGCGCCGGCGTTCGCGGCGTGCTCCAGCGACCTGGTGAGGGCGCCCAGCTTGGCCGCGCCCGCGGCGACGAACCGCGCCATGAGCCGGCCGAGGGCGGCGGCCGGCAGGTCGCCCCGGGCGGCCAGCGTGAGGACCGCCTCGACGGCGTGACCACGCCGCTCCGCGTGGTGGTGGCCGAGTCCGGCGGCGACGACGGCCGCGACGGCGTCGCCGGTGGGCCCGTCGCCGTGCGCGATGGCCGCCGCGAGGGCCGTCTCGCCGCTCCGGCGGATGACGCCCTGGTAGAGGAAGTGGGTCACGTGGGCGGCGACGACCTCGCGGTGCGACGGCATCAGCGCGGGCCACCACGCCATGGTGTGGGGGTAGGTCAGGTAGCGGGGTCCGTCGTACGCGGTCCACAGCTCGGCGATCGGCGGCGGGACGTCGCGCGGCGGGGTGATCCGGCAGTCCGTCTCGACGTGCGCGAAGCCGTGCGGGAGAGGCGTCTCCCGCACGCGGCAGGTCACCTCGGGGTCGGGCGCGCCGCCGCGCAGCCAGTCCGCCAGGGTCCGCCCCGCCGCGGAGCCGAGCCGGTCGGCGCGCCCGGCGAGCGCGGGGTCCACCCGCCGGGGCAGGCGCAGCAGGGCCTGGTGGAAGTCGGCGTCGAGCGGCTCGGCGCCCAGCAGCTCCATGCGTTCCAGCAACGTCACCGGGTCGAGGTGTCCGGTGGGCTCGGTGGGGGTGGCCAGCAGCACGGGCACGCTCCCGCCCGACTCCAGCAGCTTCAGCACCTCGTCCAGCCGGCGGGCCACGAACCGCTGCAGGGGGTGCGGGTAGTCGCGGGCGAGACGGTCGAGCTCGTCTTCCGGAACCCCTTCGTGCCCGGGCGCGACCACCGCGAGCGCGCACCGGACCAGCCGGGCGCGCGACTCCACCCCGAGGCCGGCCGGCAGGTGCGGATGCTCCTCGGCCAGCGCCCGATGCCAGGGCCGCAGGGCGTCGGCCAGCGCGTCGCGGTCGCGGTGGGCCAGCGTGACGAGCGCGGCGAGGATCCGCTCGGCCTGCTGGAGCTCGACCTGCCGGCTCATGGCCCCCAGCTCGTGCGCGAGCTCCCAAGGGGTGGTGATGGGCGCGGGCAGCGGGGGGAGGGTGGCGGGCACCAGCGCGGGAGGAACGGGCGTCGCCTGCTCCGGCGCCGGGATCGGGCCGATGACTGCGCCCAGCCGCTCGCGCCACGGGCCGGGCAGCCCGCCCGCCGCCTCACGCACCGCCTCCACCGCTTCGGCCACGTCCTGCCCCTTCCTCCCGGCGAGTCGGGTGCCGTCCACGTCCTGCCCGCACCTCCCCGCAGGACGGGTCCCGTCCGCCTCGTCCGTGTCCTGGCCTGTCTTCGGCGCAGGACCGGGTCCGGCCGGCCGGGTGAGTGCCAGAGGGGCGAGGGTGGCGGCGAGGGTGGTGGCGAGGGTGGTGGCGAGGGCGATGGCCAGGCGGACGGCGCGGTCGCGGAGCGCCGGCGACTCCTCGGTGAACACGGTGGACAGGGCGTGGAGCGCGGCGGGGGCGCGGGCGGGCGTGGTGCGGGCGCCGATCCAGGACAGGGCCGCGGCGACGTTCTTCTTCTCCCGGCGGAAGGCCAGCGCCCCCACCGCCTCGCCGAACAGCTCGTCGTCCACGAGCCCGGCCTCGTCGGCCCGGCGCAGCTCCCCGGCCAGCAGCCCGGCCAGGGCCGGGGACGCCGACGGCAGCACCCGGACGAAGTCGAGCACCGGGATCTCGGTCACGTCCACGGCCAGGCGGCTCCAGAGCGTCATGAACGGCGCGACCTCATCGGCCGCGCCCCCGGCCATGAACCGGCCGGCACAGCCGTCGACGAGTGTCTGCCGCTTGACCAGCCCGTCGCCGGCCATGTCCGCCAGGCGCGCCGCCGCGGAGACGCCGTGGTTGCGGGTCTCGCTCCAGTTGAGCGCGGCGGCCACCCCCGCCGCCTGGAACAGGCGAGGCACCACGACGTCGTGCGGCGGCGGCGGGTCCTGCGTCATCCAGACGGCGGTCGCCAGCCGCCACGCCCAGCCCTCGGCGAACGCGTCGTTGTCCGGCGGCTCGACGCCCGTGGCCTCCACCAGCGCGGCGGCCAGCTCCCAGTTGGGCACCCGCTCGTCGAAGCGGCGCCGCCGCACCGGCCGCAGCCCTTCGACCAGGCGCACGGCCAGGTCGGCGCGCCATTCGCCGGTGCGGCGGGAGAGCAGGGACATCAGGCGCACGGCGTCGGTCCGGGGGTCGCGCACCTGGCGCAGGTCCTGGCGGTCGAGCCAGTCGGCGACCTGCGCCGCGCCGCTCAGGCAGGCGGCGCCGGCGGCGCGCAGCCTGGCGGCCCGGTCCTGGAGCCACCAGCGGCCCTCCACGCCCTCGCGCCGCACCTCGGCCACGTAGCCGGGCAGCTGCACGGCGACGGCCCGCCTGCCGAGGTCGCTGAGCGAGTGGAGGAACGCCACCAGCTCGTCGAGCGTGCCGTCCTCGATGCGGCCGACGACCTCCCGCCACGGGTTCACCTGAGCACCTCCGCATGGTCATGCCCGCGCAGGGGGCGCCCCGGGCGCACGACGCGCCGGAACGGCGACGGGCATGGCACGGACGCTAGCGATCAGCTCCGACATTCCCCGGCTCGCCGTCGCGGGGAGCGGGTCACACGACGACCAGCTCCCTGGTGGTGACGTTGAGCCGGTCGACGCCGGACTCGGTGCACACCACGATGTCCTCGATCCGCGCCCCGTGGGCTCCCGGCAGGTAGATGCCGGGCTCGACGGAGAAGGCGAAACCCGGCTCCAGCGGCTCGCCGTTGCCGGCGACGATGTACGGGTCCTCGTGGCCCTCGACGCCGATGCCGTGGCCGGTGCGGTGGATGAAGTGGTCGCCGTAGCCGGCCTCGGTGATGATGTCGCGGGCGGCGGCGTCGACCGACTCGCACGACACGCCGGGGCGTACGGCCGCGCAGGCGGCGTCCTGGGCGCGGCGCAGCACCTCGTAGTAGGCGGCGAACTCGGCCGGCGGCTCGCCCACGCAGTAGGTGCGGGTGGAGTCGGAGCAGTAGCCGCTCGGCATCTGGCCGCCGATGTCGACGACGACGGGCTCGCCGGGCTGGATGACCCGGTCGGACACGTCGTGGTGCGGGCTGGCGCCGTTGGGGCCGGAGGCGACGATGGTGAAGTCGACGGTGGCGTGGCCGGTGGCGAGGATGGCCTCGGCGATGTCGCGCGCCACCTCGCGCTCGGTGCGGCCGGCCCGCAGGAGGCCGGGCACCTGCCGGTGCACCTCGTCGATCGCCTCGCCGGCCTCGCGCAGGGCGGCCACCTCGGCGGGCGACTTGCGCATCCGCAGCTCGCGCAGCACGCTTCCGGCCAGGACCTGCTCGGTGTCCGGCAGCACGTCGCGGAAGCGCAGCGACGCCATCGCCCACATGCGGTCGGCCACGCCGACCTTGCCGACCGGCCCGAGCCGGTCCGCGGCGATCAGGTACGGGTCGTCGGTCTCGTCCCATGCCACGAAGTCCAGGCCCAGCCGTGAGGCGGGTGACGCCTGCGCGGCGGGCAGCTCCAGCCTGGGCACCATCATGAACGGGTCGGCCGCTGCGGGCACCACCAGGCAGGTCAGCCGCTCCAGCGGCTTGGCGTCGTAGCCGCTCACGTAGCGCAGGTCGGGGCCGGGCGTCAGCAGCAGGGCGTCGACACCGGCCTTGGCCGTGGCCTCGCGCACGGCGGCCAGGCGGGACACGGGATACAAGTTTGAGTACGTCATCACAGGGCTCAATCTACTCGCCTAAAATCCGCGAAAAGCTCTCACCACGCCTCAGACCCCCGGTACACGACGCACACGAGCCATCACGTACTGTGATGCCAATTGTCCTGTTCCCGCGCTGCCGGAGGTCCGATGAGCATGCTCGACGGGTACTCCGAGCTGCTCGCCTCCCGGCTCGCGCACGCCCAGCGGCTGGGCAACATGGGCTGGGCGGAGTGGAACCTGCGCACCGGCGGCATCGTCTGGTCCGAGCAGGTGTACGCCATCTTCGGCAGGGACCCGGCGGAGGGCCCGCTGCCGCTGGCGGCCCTGGCCGGCTACGTGGAGCCCGACGACCTCGCGGCCCTGGACGAGCTGCTGTGGACGGTGACGCAGGGCGTGGAGTCGGTCCAGGCCGAGTTCCGCATCCGGCGGGCCGCCGGCGACGTGCGCAACCTGCGCGTGGTGCTGGAGCCGCTGATGGCGCCCGGCGGGCCGACCGGCGTGCACGGCGTGATCCAGGACATCAGCGGCCGCCGCCGCGCCGAGCGGATCATGTCGGAGTCGCGCCGCCAGCTGCTGGAGGCGCGGGTGCAGGCCGCCGAGGAGCGGCACGTGATGCTCGCGTTGCGCGAGGCCATCCTGCCCGAGCCGGCCGGCTGTCTGGACCTGCCGCACACCAGGATCGCGGTCCGGTACGTGCCGGCGGAGAAGACGGCGAGCCTGGGCGGCGACTGGTTCGAGGCGGCGGCGCTGCCGGACGGGCGGGCGCTGCTGGCCATCGGCGACGTGTCCGGCCACGGCCTGCCCGCGATCGCGCACATGGCCCAGCTCCGGCACGCGCTCATCGGGCTGACGATGACGGGCGAGCCGCCGAACCGGCTGCTGTCCTGGCTGAACGACCTGGTGCTGCACCGTCTCGCCGACACCACGGCGACCGCGGTCGTCGGCCATCTGGACGCGGTCACCCGGGTGTTCACCTGGGCTCAGGCCGGCAACCTGGCGCCGGTGCTGGTGCGCGACGGCGTGGCCAGCAGGCTCGCCCCGCCCCGCGGCATCCTGCTCGGCGCCACCGGCGACGTGCCGTACCGGCTGGCCGAGACCCGGCTGCGGAGCGGCGACCTGGTGCTGATGTTCACCGACGGGCTGGTGGAGCGGCGCACCCGTGACATCGACGAGGGCCTGGACCTGGTGATGACGGCGGCGTGCAAGCTGCCGGGCCGCGATCTGGACGAGGGCCTGGACCGCCTGCTGGAGGACATCGGCGGGCCGAACCCGGAGGACGACGCGTGTCTGCTCGCGGTGGGCATACTGGGCACGTGCTGATGCTTCTGGACACCCCCTCGCTCTATTTCCGCGCCTTCCACGGCATCCCGGAGACGATCACCGCACCCGACGGGATGCCGGTGAACGCGGTGCGGGGGCTGATCGACATGACCGCCACACTGGTGCGCGGCCACTCCCCCACCGAGCTGGCGGCGACCATGGACGCCGACTGGCGGCCCGCCTTCCGGGTGGCGGCGCTGCCTTCGTACAAGGCCCACCGGGTGGCCCAGGGCGACGCCGAGGAGGTGCCGGAGACGCTGGTGCCGCAGATCGCGGTGATCGAGCGGGTGCTCGACGCGGTCGGCATCGCCCGGCTGGAGTCGCCCGGCTACGAGGCCGACGACGTCATCGGCACGCTCGCGCACCGGGCGCGGGGCGCGGTCGACATCGTGACCGGCGACCGTGACCTGTTCCAGCTCGTCGACGACGCCCGCCCGGTGCGGGTCCTCTACACCGCGCGCGGGCTGCGCAACCTGCAGCTGGTCGACGAGGCGTGGGTGAGCGCCAAGTACGGCATCCCGGGCCGCGGCTACGCCGACTTCGCGACGCTGCGCGGCGACCCGAGCGACGGCCTGCCGGGGGTGCCGGGCGTGGGCGAGAAGACGGCGGCGGCGCTGATCACCAGGTTCGGCTCGCTGGAGGCGCTCCTGGAGGCGCTCGACGGCGGCGGCGCGGAGGGGTTCCCGGCGGGCGCCCGCACCAAGCTGGCCGCCGCCCGCGACTACCTGGAGGTCGCGCCGGTGGTGGTCAAGGTGGCACACGACGCGCCGCTGCCCGACGCCGACCTGACGCTGCCGGCCAAGCCGCGCGACCCCGAGACGCTGGTGGAGCTGGCCGACCGCTACGGGCTCGACGGCCCGCTCAACAGGCTGCTGGACGCGCTGAAGCGTTAGCCGCCCCATGCCGTCCGAATCCCATGCTGTCCGAATCCGCATCGAATACGTAGAACGCCCGAGTCGTCCGGCCCGATAGATTGACCCCGTGTCGACGACCATGATCAGGGTTCCGGCCGGGGTGCCCGCCCGCCTCGAGGACGGGTTCGGCCGGATCCGGCGCGAGCTGAAGCTCCCGGACGCCTTCCCCGCCAAGGTGGCCGAGGAGGCCGCCTGGGTGGCGCGGGTGCCGCGGCCGGGCGGCGAGGACCTGACGGAGCTGCCGTTCGTCACCCTGGACCCGCCCGGTTCGATGGACCTGGACCAGGCGTTCCACCTGGAGCGGCTGCGCGGCGGCTACCGGGTCTGGTACGCGATCGCGGACGTGGGCGCGTTCGTCCGCCCTGACGGTGTGATCGACGCCGAGGCCCGGGGCAGGGGCGCGACCGTCTACCTCCCCGACGGCAACGTGCCGCTGCACCCGCCCGTGCTGTCGGAGGGCGCGGCCAGCCTGCTGCCGGGCGCGGAACGGCCGGCCGTGCTCTGGCGGATCGACCTCGACGGCGACGGCCGCACGGTGGGTGCGGACGTGCTGCGGGCGCGGGTGCGCAGCCGCGAACGGCTCGACTACGACTACGTCCAGGCGGCGGTCGAGACCGGCACCGCCGACGGCCCGATCGCCCTGCTGGCCGAGATCGGCAGGCTGCGGCTGGCGCTGGAGCGCGAGCGCGGCGGGGTGACGCTGCCGACCCCGGAGCAGCAGCTGGTGCCGGACGACGGCGGTTACCGGCTGGCCTACCGGCTGCCGCTGCCCGCCGAGGCGTGGAACGCCCAGCTGTCGCTGCTGGCCGGGATGGCGGCGGCGCAGCTGATGCTGGAGGCCGAGATCGGGCTCCTGCGGGTGCTGCCGGCGCCGCGCCCCGCCGACCTCGACCGGGTGCGCCGGGTGGCGCAGGCCCTGGAGGTGCCGTGGCCCGACGGCGCCGGTTACGGGGCGGTGGTGCACGACCTGGACGCCAAGCTGCCCCGGCACGCGGCGTTCCTGCACGAGGCGCGGGTGCTGCTGCGCGGCGCCGGGTACGCGGCCTTCGACGGGGCGCCGCCGAAGCTGGCCGAGCACGCGGCGGTCGCGGCCCCGTACGCGCACGTGACCGCCCCGCTGCGGCGGCTGGCCGACCGGTACGCGAGCGAGGTGTGCCTGGCGATCGCCGCGGGCGAGCCGGTGCCGTCGGACGTGCGCCGGGCGCTGCCCGAGCTGCCCGAGCTGATGGCGGCCTCCGGCCGGCGGGCGGGCGCGGCCGAGCGGGCCTGCGTCGACCTGGCCGAGGCGTACGTGCTGCGCGACCGCATCGGCCAGGAGTTCGCCGCCACGGTGGTCGACGCGGACGAGCGCGGCGGGCTGGTGCAACTGACCGAGCCGGCCGTGATCGCGCGCTGCGACGGCGCGCTGCCGCTGGGCGAACAGGTGGCCGTACGGCTGGTGGCCGCCGAGCCGGCCACCCGCGAGGTCCGCTTCACCTTCCCCTGAGCACGCCCCGGAGCACGCCCCGGAGCACGCCCCGGAGAAAGGGGCTCACACGAGCGACGAGTAGGCCACCACGCCCCGGCGCATCCCGTCGACGGCCTTCGTCGCGGTCTGCTTGATCGCGCTGCCGGGCGGGGCCGCGTCGCCGAGCTGGCCCAGCAGGTCCATCAGCTGCTTGATCCAGCGCACGAAGTCGCCGGCGGCCAGCTCGCCGCCGTTGACGCCGTCCATCAGCACCGCGTCGAGGCTGTGGCCCTTCGTCCACCGGAACGCCGCCCACGCGAACCCCAGGTCGGGCTCGCGGATGGTGGACAGTCCGTGGTCGGCCTCGATGCCCTCCAGCTCGCCCCACAGCCGGGTCATGGCCGTCAGCGCGTCCTGCGCCCGCCCGGCGGGGATCTTGGGCCGGCGGGCATCGTCGGACTGGCGCGACTCGAACACCAGCGCCGACACGCACGCCGCCAGCTCGGCCGGGTCGAGCTCCTCCCACAGGCCGCTGCGCAGGCACTCCGCGGTCAGCAGGTCGAGCTCGGTGTAGAGGCGGCCCAGGCGGCGGCCCTCGTCGGTGACGTGCTCGCCGTCGAGGTAGCCGAGCTGCCCCAGCACCGTGCAGATGCGGTCGAAGGTACGCGAGATGACGTGGGAGCGGCCCTCCACGCGCCGGCGCAGCCCCTGGGTCTCGCGCAGCAGCTTGTGGTAGCGCTCGGCCCAGCGGGCGTGGTCCTCCCGCTCGTCGCAGCCGTGGCAGGGATGCTGGCGGATGCGCCTGCGCAGGTCGTTGACCTCCTCGTCCTCCATCGCGTGGTCGCGCGCCCTGAGCGGCTTGCCCAGGTCGCGGTCGCCGAGCTTGGCGAGCAGGGTGGAGACCAGGTCGGCCCGCTCCTTCGGCGAGCGGCCGTTGAAGTTCTTCGGGATGCGGACCTTCTCCAGCGGCTCGACCGGGACCGGGAAGTCGGCCGGGTCGAGGCGCTTGACCTGCTTGCCGATGGTGAGCACCAGCGGCGTCGGCCCTGTCGCCGCCGACCGGTTGCGCGGGTTGCGGCCGGGGTCGAGCACGATCGCCAGCCCGGCCCGCCGCCCGCCGGGCACCCGGATCACGTCGCCGGGCTGCAGCGCCTCCAGCGAGCGCACCGCCGCCGCGCGCCGGGCCGCGCCGCGCTGGCGGGCCAGGTCGGCCTCCCGGTCGGACAGCCGCCTGCGCAGCGTCGCGTACTCGCCGAAGTCGCCCAGGTGGCAGGTCATCGCCTCCTGGTAGCCCTCCAGCGCCTCCTCCTGCTTGCGCAGCTGCTTGGCCAGCCCGACGACCGCCCGGTCAGCCTGGAACTGCGCGAACGACTCCTCCAGCAGCGCCCTGGCCCGCTCCCGCCCGAACTGGCCGACGAGGTTGACCGCCATGTTGTACGAGGGCTGGAAGCTGGAGCGCAGCGGGTAGGTGCGGGTGCCGGCCAGGCCCGCCACCGACAGCGGGTCCATGGACGGCTGCCACAGCACCACGGCGTGGCCCTCGACGTCGATGCCGCGCCGCCCGGCCCGGCCGGTGAGCTGGGTGTACTCGCCGGGGGTGAGGTCGGCGTGGGTCTCGCCGTTCCACTTGTCGAGCTTCTCGATGACCACGCTGCGGGCCGGCATGTTGATGCCCAGGGCCAGCGTCTCGGTCGCGAACACCGCCTTGACCAGGCCGCGGGTGAACAGCTCCTCCACGACCTCCTTGAACGCCGGGAGCATGCCCGCGTGGTGGGCCGCCAGCCCCCGCTCCAGGCAGTCGCGCCACTCCAGGTAGCCCAGCACGGCCAGGTCCTCGTCGGGCAGGTGGGCGGTGCGCTCGTCGACCAGCTGGCGGATCTCGTGGCGCTCCCGCTCGGTCGTCAGCCGGATGCCCGCGTACAGGCACTGCTGGACGGCCGCCTGGCAGCCGGCGCGGGAGAAGATGAAGGTGATCGCGGGCAGCAGGCCCTCGGCGTCGAGCTTCTCGATCACCTGCGCCCGGTCGGCCGGCCTGCCCCGCGGCGGCCGGCCGTAGCCGCGCCCGCGGCGGCCGGCCA
This sequence comes from Nonomuraea sp. CA-218870, assembly GCF_050936535.1. Taxonomy (NCBI): domain Bacteria; kingdom Bacillati; phylum Actinomycetota; class Actinomycetes; order Streptosporangiales; family Streptosporangiaceae; genus Nonomuraea; species Nonomuraea sp. CA-218870. The sequence goes on from NZ_JBNJMN010000001.1 coordinate 4,730,698, forward strand.
GCAGCCGCTCGGCGTCGCGGGTGACCCGCATCAGCGTCGGGTTGATGCGCGGCACGTCGTCGTCGGGCAGGAACAGGTCGTAGATCCGGTTGCCGACCATCATGTGCTGCCACAGCGGAACCGGGCGGTGCTCGTCGACGATCACGGTGGTGTCGCCGCGCACCTCGCCGAGCCACTCGCCGAACTCCTCGGCGTTGCTGACCGTCGCCGACAGCGCCACCAGCCGGACCGACTCCGGCAGGTGGATGATGACCTCTTCCCAGACCGCGCCGCGGAACCGGTCGGCCAGGTAGTGGACCTCGTCCATGACGGCGAAGCCGAGCCCGGCCAGCGTGGCCGACCCGGCGTAGAGCATGTTGCGCAGCACCTCGGTCGTCATGACGACGATGGGCGCCTCGCCGTTGATGCTGTTGTCGCCGGTCAGCAGGCCGACCTTGGCGGTGCCGTACCGTTTGACCAGGTCGTTGTACTTCTGGTTGGACAACGCCTTGATCGGGGTGGTGTAGAAGCACTTGCGGCCCTGTTCCAGGGCCAGGTGGACGGCGAACTCGCCGACGACCGTCTTGCCCGACCCGGTCGGGGCCGCCACCAGCACGCCGTCGCCCGCCTCCAGCGCCCGGCAGGCGTCGATCTGGAAGTCGTCGAGCTCGAACTCGTACAGACTCCGGAACGACCGCAGAGCGGGGGCGTCTCCCGAGTATTTCTGACGGAAGGCCGCGTAGCGTTCCGCTGGCGTTGTCATAGTCGCCAGCCTACCGAAACCGCCATTCCGGTCAGCCCTCGCGGTGATCGCCTCCGGCCGACCGCCTTTACAAAGTACGGCTCAGGTGAGGACGGTCAGCGCCCCCGGCCGCACCTCGCAGGTGACCGGCCCGGGCCCGATCCGTTCGCCGTCGGCGTAGGCCACCACGCCGGGCGCCTCCAGCCGCACGCTCCTGGCCCGGCGGACGGTGACGGCCCGGTGGCCCACGTGGGTGCCCCGGTAGACGCTGGGGAACACGCGCAGGAACTCGGCCTTGCCCACCGCCTCCACCATCATCACGTCCAGCAGCCCGTCGTCGGGCACCGCGTCCGGGCACACCCGCATCCCCGCCCCGTAGGAGCAGGTGTTGCCCACGGCCACGAGCATCGCCTCCCGCTCGTACGGCTCGCCGTCGTCGAGCGTGACCCGGAACGGGATCGGCTCGAAGGAGCGCAGCTCCTGCGCGGTGGCCAGCAGGTAGCGGGCCGTGCCGGACGGCCAGGTCAGCCGGTTGGCGCGCTCGTTCACCCGCGAGTCGAACCCGCAGCACACCACCCCGGCGAACAGCTCCTCGCCGGCGTCGGTGCTGATCCGGCCGACGTCCACTGATCGCGTCCGCATCCGCAGGATCGCCCCGGCGGCGGCGATCGGGTCCTTGCTCGGGACGCCGAGGGCGGCCGCGATGTCGTTGCCGGTGCCCGCCGGGATGATGCCGAGCGGCACGTCGGTGCCGGTCACGGCCTGCACGGCGAGGTGGACCAGGCCGTCTCCGCCGAAGGCGACGAGCGCGTCGGGCCGCTCGGCGACCGCGAGGCAGGCCCGGTCGAGCGCGTCGGCGGCGTCGTCGCCGACGATCACCGACAGCTCGGCGCCGCCGGCGCGCAGCCTGCGGGCGACGGGCTCCAGCAGGCGGAGCGTCCTTCCGCCGCGCGCGGTGGGGTTGACCAGCAGGGCGAGATGGGGGGCCACGCCTCCGGAACCTACCGCCTACCGGGCGGTTCCGGAATCCTCTTCCAGCGTCTTGTCGGCGGGGTCGGGGCCGAGCGGCGAGGCCTCGTCGTCGGACAGGTGATCGAACTCGCTGGCCGGCTGCCGCTTCTCGCGCAGGTACATGAACAGCTCCGCCGCCGCGAACAGCACGATCATCGGCGCGGCCAGGGCCATCATGGTGATCGGGTCGCCGCCGGGGGTGACGACCGCGCCGAAGACGAACATCAGGAAGATGACCAGCCGCCGGTGCTTGGCGACCGTGGCGTGCGGCAGCACCCCGATGAGGTTGAGGAACACCAGCAGCAGCGGCAGCTCGAACGACACCCCGAAGATCAGCAGCATGATCAGGACGTAGTCGAGATACTGGTCGATCGCGATGGTCGCGACCGTGCCTTCGAGGCTGAAGCCGAGCAGGAAGCCCAGCGCGGTGTCCATGATGAGGTAGGACAGCGCCGCGCCCACGGCGAACAGGGGCACGGCCAGCCCCAGGAAGGTCATCGTGTAGCGCTTCTCGGCGCGATAGAGCGCGGGCGTGACGAACGCCCAGATCTGGTAGAGCCAGACCGGCGACGCCAGCACCAGGCCCACCATCAGCGAGATCTTCAGCGTGATGAAGAACGACGAGAAGATGCCGTTGTAGGTCAGGCTGCACTCGCCGGTGAGCTGGTGTGACTGCGTCGTGGAGCAGTAGGGCTCCTTGAGCACCTCCCACACCGGCCCGGACACGATCCAGCCGAGCATCACGCCCACCGCGACGGCCGCCAGCGCGATCAGCAGGCGGTTGCGCAGCTCACGGAGATGGTCCATGAGCGGCATCCGGCCCTCGGAGTCGCGCTCCGGCTTGGGCCGTGACCGTTTCAGCAGCGCCATCGATGAGTCCTGGGGACTAGGGGACGGTGATCAGGGACGCTTGTCGGCCTGCGCCGCGGCGCGCAGGCGCGCGGCCTGCTCCTCCAGCTTGCGGGCCTGCTCCTCGGCCGACGGCTCCGGCGCGGGCGCGGCGTGCAGCTGCGGCGGGGGCGCCGGCTGAGCCTGCGGCTGGGCCTGCACCACGGTCGCCTTGTCGTCGTCGTCATCGTTGAGCTTGCTGGTCTCGGCCTTGAAGATGCGCAGGGACCGGCCGACGCCACGGGCGAGGTCCGGCAGCTTCTTGGCGCCGAAGAGGAGGACCAAGGCGACCAGGATCAGGATGATCTCCGGAGCTCCCAAGTTCATGTGACGTCCTTCATGGTGAGAGCGAGGTGCGGTCTTTCCCCACGATCGTACGCTGCCAAGGGCTCTGCCTCATCCCCCGGCGTCCTCTTTGCGATGGAATTGATGGCGGACATGAGTAATGGTGCTGTTGAGCTCGGTCGCCGCGGCGGTGACCCGGGCCGCCGCGACCCCCAGGACGGCCACCCCGGCCACACCCAGCCCGATCGACACCAGGATCCACGTCATGCCTGGCGAGCGTACAGCTCCAGGGCCCGCTCCGCCTCCTCGCGCACCCGTTCGGCCGTCCGGGGCGGCGAGACGACCCGGCCGGTGTCGCCGAGCCGCAGCGCCAGTTTGAGTATCCAGTCGTCGTCGCGGGCGCGCAGCGAGATCCGCAGCCGCCCCTCGCCCAGCTCGGTCACCTGCTCGCACGGGTAGTACTCGGCGACCCACCGCCCGGCGGCGGTCACCTCCAGCTCCACCAGCGGGTCGGCGGGCGAGGGCCGGAACACGCCCTGGGCCACGTCGATCGGCTCGGCCTCGGCGGGCGGGTTCGCGGGCTCGTCGAGCACCTCGACGCCGAGCATCCGGTCGAGCCTGAACAGCCGCATCGCCTCGGCGCGGTAGCACCAGCACTCCAGGTAGGTGCGGCCGTCGGCGACGACGATCCGCATCGGGTCGACCTCGCGCGGGGTGACCTCGTCGCGGCCCGGCACGTAGTAGCGCAGCGACAGCCGCCGCCGGGAGTTCAGCGCCTCGCGCACCCGGGGCAGCGCGTCCGGGGCGGCGTCCACGTCGACGGCCACCTGGCTGCTGACGGCGGCGGCGCCCTCGCCTGCGGCCCGCTCCAGCTTGGCCACCACGCGCGGCAGCGCGTCCCCCCGCACCTCGGCCAGCTCCGGGGTCGCGGCGAGCATGCGCAGCGCCACCAGCAGCGCGCTGGCCTCGTCGATGCCGAGCCGCAGCGGCCTGGCGATGGTGTCGGCGTTGTCGATGAGGATCTCGCCGCCGTCCCAGGACACGTCGATGAGGTCGCCGGGGGTGTGGCCGGGCAGCCCGCACATCCACACCAGCTGCAGGTCGTCGATGAGCTGTTTCTCGGTCAGCCCGAACACCTCGGCCACCTCGCCCACCTGGGCCCCCGGATGGGACATCAGGTAGGGCACCAGAGCCAGCAGCCTCGGCAGCCGGTCGGCGGATCCGCTCACGCCAGCGCCCCCTTCAGTCGGCGGATGACGGCCTCGCGCGCGTCGGGCGGCCCGGCCACCTCGACGTCGGAGCCGAGGCTGGCCATCCATCCGGCCAGCCGTTCGGGGTCGGTGAAGGGCAGCTCGGCCTCGTCCCAGCCGTCGCCGCCCGGCCGGACGGTCCTGGCCAGCTGGCGCAGCCCCTCGCAGGCGCCGCGGCGGACGCGCACCACCGCGACGCGCTCGCTGGCGGGCTCGTCCGGGAAGGCCACCATGGCCCGCAGGTCGACGCCCTCGGGCACCTGGACGGAGCCCGGCTTGCCGAGGGTGGCGACGGGGCCGGTGATGCGGCTGAGCCGGAAGGCGCGCGGCGCCTCGCGGTCCCGGTCGTAGCCCGCGACGTACCACCGGCCGCGGCGGCTCACCACGCCCCACGGCTCGACGGTGCGGGTGTGCACGTTCTCGCTGCCGGCGCCGCGGTAGTCGAACCTGACCGCCTTCCGGTCGCGCACCGCCTGCCACAGGGCGGGGAAGGCCGGGTCGCGGGTGTCGACGCGCAGCTCCAGCGCTCCTCCCCCGAGGCCGCCGCCGACGCCGAGCGCGTCGTCGGTGTGAACGCCGCCCGCGCGCAGCTTCAGCAGCGCCCCCGAGGCGGCCTCGGCCAGGCTCGCGCGCTGCCACACCTGGGCGGCCATGCCGAGCACGGCGGCCTCGTCGGGTTCGAGCGTGATCTCGGGCAGCTCGTAGGACTGCCGCTCGATGCGGTAGCCCGGCTCGTCCTCCCACGGGTCGCGCACCACGTCGATGGGGATGCCGATCTCGCGCAGCTCGTTCTTGTCGCGCTCGAACATCCGCTGGAACGCCTCGTCGCTGTCGCGGTCGTAACCTGGCACGGCGTGCCTGATCTGCTCGGCCGGCAGCGGACGGCGGGTGGCGAGCAGACAGATCACCAGATTCAGCAACCGCTCGGTCTTCCGGCGCGACATCCGCTCACTCCTCCTCCAACGACGCTACCCTGCCCCCGTGATCAGATGGCGCAAGGGCGAGGTCATACGGATCCGGCGCGAGTGGCCGGGAGCGATGGAACTGGATGTCGCCGTCCCCGAGGGGGACGGCCCGCCCGGCTCGGAGCCTGGCGTGCCGTGCCGGGCGCTGGCCTACCCGTCTCTGGTGGGCCGCCCCGAGCCCGGCGACGAGGTGCTGCTCAACACGACGGCACTCGCGATGGGTCTCGGTACGGGAGGTTACGCCATGGTGGTGGCCGTGCCGAACCGTTTGCCGGAAGATCCTCAAGGCCCCGGTCACCTGGTGAAGGCCCGCTACACGCCGTCGCAGGCCACGGTGCTGGGCGCGGACGAGCAGGGCTCGCCCTACCACGAGGCGCTGCGCGAGGCCGACTCGGTCGACGGGATGCCGGTGGTGGTGGCCGACCTGCACTCGGCGCTGGCGCCGATCCTGTGCGGGCTGTACGCGGCCGCGGGCCGTTCGGTGCGGGTCGCGTACGTGATGCTCGACGGCGGGGCGCTGCCGGCGTGGTTCTCGATGTCGGCGGCGACGCTGCGGCAGCAGGGCTGGCTGGCCGGGACGGTCACGGTCGGCCAGGCGTTCGGCGGGGACGTGGAGGCGGTCACCACCCACACGGGCCTGCTGGCGGCCCGCCACGTGCTGGGCGCGGACGTGGCCGTCGTCGCGCAGGGGCCGGGCAACCTGGGCTCGGGCACCCGGTGGGGGTTCTCGGGGGTGTCGGCGGGCGAGGCGGTCAACGCCGCCTCGGTGCTGCTGGGGCGGCCGGTCGCGGCGCTGCGGGTCAGTGAGGGCGACCGGCGCGAGCGGCATTACGGGATCTCCCACCACTCGCTGACCGCCTACGGCAGGGTGGCGCTGGTCCGCGCCCGGGTGCCGGTGCCGATGCTGCCGGGCGAGTTCGGCCGGCGGGTGCGCGACCAGGCCGAGCTGCTGGCCGTCCGGCACGAGCTGGTGCCGGTCGAGGTCGACGGCCTGCACGAGGCGCTGCGCGGCTCACCGGTGCGGCTGTCGACCATGGGCCGGGGGCTGGAGGAGGACCTGCCCTACTTCCTGGCGTCCGCGGCGGCGGGCAGGCTGGCGGCCTCGCTGCTGGGGTAGGCGTCCCTGAACGTGAACGCCTCGGGGCCGGGACCTTCGGCCTTGAGGCGTTCCAGCCGCGCCATCGCCTCCGCGAGCGTCGGGATGACGCCGTCGGGCACCCACCACATCACCGTGGACGGCTCCGCCAGGCGGCGGAACCACTCCCGGCGGCGGCGCAGCACCTCCAGATGGCCGCTGCGGTAGACGTAGTTCCACAGCGCGTCGAGGTCCTCCCACACCGAGAAGTTGACCAGCAGGTGGTCGCCGTAGGCGTGCGTCAGGGTCGCGGTGGGGTCGGTCTCACTCTCCTTGAGCCGCCACACGAACCCCGGAGAGCGGTCGGCGAGCGCGTTGATCGGCTCCAGCAGGGCGACGAACTCGGCGAGCTCGGCCGAGTCGACGGGCGCGCGCAGGTGGGCGATGTTGAGCTGGGCGAGATGCATGACGCTCAGCGAACCATCCCTCACCCTTCTATGTCAATCTTCATTTGTTTTAGAAAGCGCGACGCAGCACTCCCCGGGTCTCGGATCCAGCCTGGCCCGGCCCGGGTCCTCGCCCAGCCCTTCGAGCAGCCCCTGGCACAGCGCCAGGTTCATGGAGCAGACGAGCAGCGGCTGCTCACGCGAGAGCACGTGGAACGGGCAGTTGCGCATCCGCAGGCCCGCGTCGCCGTCGGCGTACGGCTCGTAACCGCGCTCGCGCAGCACCTCCTCCACCGGCCGGCCGCCGCCGCCCCGGCCCAGCCGCTCACCCGCCACGCGGGCGGCCCGCTCGGCCCGCTCCTCGGCGCCGAGCCCCTCCACCACGTCGGCGAGCACCGAGGCGAGCGTGGCGTAGTCGCGAGGCGGCAGGCTCACCGACCGCTCACCCGCGGCCCTGCGGTAGACCTTGGCGGGCCGGCCGCTGCCGGGCCCCTTCCGCTCCGGCTGCCGGAACCCGCTCTCCAGCAGCCCGGCCTCGACGAGCTTGTCGAGGTGGTGCCCGGCGAGGGTGCGCGAGACCCCGGCGGCCTCCGCCGCCTCCTGCCTGCCCACCTCACCGCCGCGACCGGCCACCGCCTCGTACAGGCTCCGCCGTACGGGATCGTGCAGCAGGCCGAGGGCATCGAGGTCGTCGTCGCTCACAGCCGGAGTCTAGGACGGTTCGCCGCCTCTTCCGGACGCGCGTGAGTGCGGGAACCCGCACCCCAGGGCGCCCGTCCCGGCACGGGATCGCACATGGACGCGCGGGTGGCACTTCAGTAGACGGCGAGCACGTCCACCACGTACACGAGCGTCTCACCCGGCGCGATCCGCGTGCTCCCGCCGGTTCCGGCGTCTCCGTACGCGTCACCGGGCGGCACCACCATCGCCACCCGGCTCCCCGCGGGGACGCCCATCAGCGCCCGGTTCCAGCCGGTCACGAGGCTTCCGTCCCCGATGGTGACGGCCTCGGGGCGGCCGCGCTCCCAGGTGGAGGCGAAGACCCGGCGGTCACTCCAGGTGGCGCCCGCGTACTGCACCACGAGCAGCCGCCCGGCCTCGGCCGCTCGCCCGGCACCGCGCGCCAGCACCTCGGCGGTCAACCCGCCCGGCGGCTCCCCGTCCGGGATCACCAGCGCGGGCGCCGCCCCGCCCCCGACCCGCACCCCGGCCACGACCCCCGCGCCCGCCTCGACGGCGGCCCGCCCCGGATGCGCCCCCAGAACGTCGACCACATAGAACAGATCCACCCGCCCCGCTCCCCCACGCCATCCCGCGCCCGCGAACCCGCCCCCGACCCCTTGTCCCGTACGCCCGTCCCCGCCCGCATGGTCATCGCCGTTCGTGGGGCTGCGGGGCGGTTGGCGGTCGCCTGCTGCCGGGTGGGTCGTCGTCCGGCTTCCAGGGAGGGGCGGTGTGCGGCGATCTTCCGCGTCGGCCGTGCTCGCGTGGTGGACGGCGTCCGCTCGGGTGCCGGGCGCTGCCGGCCCGGCAACGGGGTCAGGAGGGCGTTCTCCCTCGGCGGTTCCTGAAGTTCCGTCCGGCAGAGGGATGGCGGCGGTCACCCGGCTGCCCGCCCGGCGGCCACGGAGCGCGGCGTCGAGGCCCGGGTGCAGTCCGCCCAGCGGGAGCGCCTCCGGGGTGCCGCGGTTGAAGGTCGACGCGACGAGCCGGTTCTCCCGGCCGTCCCACAGGTGAACGGTGTACTGGACGACGGCCACGCCGCCCTCCTCCAGCGGCGCGCCGCGACCGGCGGTGGGCTCCGCCACCCGCAGTTCGGCGGGCGGCGCACCGGCCGGGAAGGTGATCGTGGGCCGTGCCCCGAAAGGTCCCGTCACCCGGGGTCCGGCCTCGCGCGGTTCGGCACCCGTGCACGCCGTCACCAGGGCCATGGACGCGAGCACCACGGCACGGCCCAGTCCGCGAAGTGGCCTGCGCGGACCTCCCCGCAGCCCACGACGTCCCTGCGGCCCCGAGGACTCCCTCCACCGAAGTCCCGTCCGCCACCCGCCTCTCCGGGAGCGCTCCGGGATCGAGCGGGGGTTCGCGGTCCGCGTTTCAGCTCGTACGGGGATGCCGCGGGAGGTGGGTGGGGCGGAGGGAGCCGTACCGGCGGTCACCGCCTCGCCGAGGTCAAGGCTCGGTAAGTTGCGGCGTGCGGGCCGGAGGGGTGAGGTGGGCAACCGGGTGACCTCCCTGCGCGGGCGGCGTTGCGGGGCGTGAGCTGCTTCGTGCGGGTGACCACTGGGGCGCGGCCCGTTGAACGCGGCGGGCGTGCCTCCCGTCGCCGGGAGGCACGCCCGTGGTGCGCCGTCAGAGGTCCCGCGTCAGGCCGCCGAGAGGACGTCCACCACGAACACCAGCGTGCTCTTCGCCGGGATGCCCTGCTGCTCCTGGTCGCCGTAGCCGAGGTCCGGCGGGATGCTCATCACCACGCGGCTGCCCACCGGCACGCCCTCCAGGCCCTGCTGCCAGCCCTTGATGACCTGGGCCAGCGGGAACGAGGCCGGCTCGCCGCGGCCCCAGCTGGAGTCGAACTCCTTGTCGGTGCCCCAGATCTTGCCGGTGTAGTGGACGGTCAGCGTCTGGTCGCCCTTGACCGGCGCGCCCTCGCCCTTGATGAGGGTCTTGACCACCAGTTCCTTGGACGGCTTGTCGGAGGTCTTCGTGGTGAGCGTGGGCGCCTGGTCGCCGCCGGGGTTGTCCACCTTGACGCCCTTGAGGGTCTCGCCGGTCTCCTGGCCGGAGGCGGCCTTGGGCTGGGTGCCGACCACGTCCATGACGAACACCTTGGTCGGCTCCGCCGGCGCGGTCTGCCCCGCCGCCGGGGTGGTGAGGTCGCTGGCCATGACCGCCAGCAGGCGGCCGCCGTGCTTGAGCTGGGTGAAGCCGTCGCGCAGCAGCTGCGGGAGCTGCTCGTTCACCGGCAGCGTCTCCGGCGTCTTCGTGTCGTACGTGGAACCCTGGAGGGCGTTGCCCTTGCCGTCCCAGTTCCAGACGGACAGGTTGACGATGAGCTGGTCGCCCGTCTTGACCGCCGGGCCGGTGCCGGCCTCCAGGACCTTGTACGACGACTTGGTGGCGGGATCGCCGGTGGGGAAGGTCACCGTGGGCTTGGCGCCCACCTGGCCGGCGACCTTCACCCCCGCGGACCCGTCCTGGATCGAAGCCGTTTCGGAGCCGCACGCGGCGGCGGAGAAGAGCAAAGGCACGGCGGCCAGAGCGGCCAGAGCGCGGCGCATGGGTTTCCCTCGGAACAGACGGTCAGATTCGCGTCACCCTACCCGAAGCCGGGTAGGCCGGAGGTAAACCCATGCTGTCAAGCCGTCCCGCTCACATGCCCGCGATCAGTTTGTCCACCCTCTCGTCGACGCTGCGGAACGGGTCCTTGCACAGCACCGTCCGCTGGGCCTGGTCGTTGAGCTTGAGGTGCACCCAGTCGACGGTGAAGTCGCGGCGCTTCTCCTGCGCCTTGCGGATGAACTCGCCGCGCAGCCGCGCCCTGGTGGTCTGCGGCGGCACCGACTTCGCCTCGAAGATCTTCAGGTCGGACGCCACCCGCTCCACCGAGCCGCGCTTCTGCAGCAGGTAGTAGAGGCCGCGCTTGCGGTGGACGTCGTGGTAGGCGAGGTCGAGCTGCGCCACCCGGGGCGACGACAGCGGCAGGTCGTACTTCTTGCGGTAGCGCTCGATCAGCTGGTACTTCGTCACCCAGTCGATCTCCCGCGACACCAGGTCGAGGTCGCCGGTCTCGACCGCGCGCAGCGTGCGCTCCCACAGCTCCAGCACCTGGTGGGCGACGGCGTCGCCGCCGCGCCGGTCGACAAAGTCCTTCGCCTTGGAGAGGTACTCCTGCTGGATCTCCAGGCTGGACGCCTCGCGCCCGTTGGCCAGCCGCACCCTCCGCCGTCCGGTCATGTCGTGCGACACCTCCCGGATGGCCCTGATCGGGTTCTCCAGGGTCAGGTCGCGCATCACCGTGCCGGCCTCGATCATGCGCAGCACCAGGTCGGTGGCGCCGACCTTGAGCAGCATCGTGGTCTCGCTCATGTTGGAGTCGCCGACGATGACGTGCAGGCGGCGGAACCGCTCGGCGTCGGCGTGCGGCTCGTCGCGCGTGTTGATGATCGGCCGCGACCGGGTCGTGGCCGAGGAGACGCCCTCCCAGATGTGCTCGGCCCGCTGCGAGACGCAGTAGACGGCGCCGCGCGGCGTCTGCAGGACCTTGCCTGCGCCGCAGATGATCTGCCGCGTCACCAGGAACGGGATGAGCACGTCGGCCAGCCGGCCGAACTCGCCGTGCCGGCCCACCAGGTAGTTCTCGTGGCAGCCGTACGAGTTGCCGGCCGAGTCGGTGTTGTTCTTGAAGAGATAGATGTCTCCCGCGATGCCCTCTTCGCGCAGCCGTTTCTCGGCGTCGACCAGAAGGCCCTCCAGGATCCGCTCACCCGCCTTGTCGTGGGTGACCAGCTCGATGACGTTGTCACACTCGGGGGTTGCGTATTCAGGATGGCTGCCTACGTCGAGGTAGAGGCGTGCGCCGTTGCGGAGGAAGACGTTGCTCGATCGGCCCCAGGACACGACCCGCCGGAACAGGTAGCGCGCGACCTCGTCGGGGGACAGCCTGCGCTGGCCCCGGAACGTGCAGGTCACGCCGTACTCGTTCTCCAGCCCGAAGATGCGACGATCCATCACCTCACACTATGCCCACCGATGGGCGAGCGGGAGAGATCCCCGCCCGGTGTTTTCCGGCGTCAGGGCGTGAAGATCTCCTGAACCTTGACGATCCTGCCCTTGCGGACGGTGATGAGCGCCGGCCGCTCTCCGTCGCGGGCCCGTTCGACGAGGTCGGCGCGCGGGCACCGCCGGTCGCCCAGGCCGGTGCGGCGGTCGGCGGTCACGGCGGTCATCCGCTGACCGCAGCCGAGCGCCGACAGGAACACCACGTCCTTCGCGATGGGCGAGGCGTAGACCCGCACGTCGCCCTCCGGCGGGCCGACGAAGCGGCCCTCGGTGACCTTGCCCTTCCTCCACCTGATGGGTTCGTACTCGGCGACGCCGTCGCCGCGCACGTGGGTGATCCAGCCGCGCAGGACGCCGTCGCGGCGCGGATGCGGCGACCGGGTGAAGTCGTGCCCCGGGTCGGCCTGGAAGGTCGTGCCGAAGACCTTCGGCGCCTTGTGGCGCGGGAGCGGGGCGGCCTCGGCCGCCACCGAGGACGTCAGGAGCAGGGCGGCGGCACCACCGGCGGCCAGGCCGCGGATCATCGTGTTCACGGAACGTGAGATGGCCGATCGGTCACGGCGGTTGGCGGGTCCCGGTGTGATCCATCTCACACCGGGACCGCATGCGGCTATGCCGTCACAGCGGCGACGATCCGTCGTCGACCGGGCCGTCGGGGCCCGTGGGCGGCGGCTTCTCGCCGGTGTCCTTGGCGGGCGGCTCGGCCGGGGACTCCGCCTCGGGCTCGTCCGCGGCGGGCGGGGCCGCCGACGCGGCCAGCAGCCGGTCGAGCCGGGCGCCGATCAGCCGCTTGAACTTGCGGTGCTCGCGGTTGCGGTCGAGCACCGCGACCTCCAGCTGCTCCACCGGCGGCCGCTCCCCGCCCGGCTCGGTCAGCGCGGCGAGCGCCACCTCCAGGGCTTCGGACAGCGACATCGACTCGCGGTAGCGCTCCTTCAGCCGGCCCAGCACCGCGTCGGCCTGGCCGCCCATCGCCGCGAAGCCGTGCTCGTCGAAGACCGAGCCGTCGAACGTCAGGCGGTAGATCGCGTCGCCGTCGGGCTCGTCGCCCACCTCGGCGACCACGACCTCCACCTCCAGCGACTTGATCGACTCGGTGAAGATGCGGCCCAGGTTGGAGGCGTACAGGTTGGCCAGGCCGCGGCCGGTCACGTCGGAGCGGTCGTAGGAGTAGCCGTTGATGTCGGCGTAGCGGATGCCGCCGAGCCGCAGCTCCTCGAACTCGTTGTAGCGGCCCACCGCGGCGAACCCGATGCGGTCGTAGATCTCACTGATCTTGTGCAGCGCCCGCGACGGGTTGGGGGCCACGAACAGGATGCCGTCCACGTACTGCAGCACGACGACGGAACGGCCCCGCGCGATCCCCTTGCGCGCGTAGTCCGCCTTGTCCCGCATGATCTGCTCTGGGGACGCATATCCGAAAGGCATGGACACGGGTGAGGGTCCTTTCTAGCGCAGCGGGGCGATGGGGCCGTCGGGAGCGATCAGGCGCGCGTCGAGCATCTGGCTCACGTACTCCGACACCTGCTCGTCGGTCAGCCGGCGGAAACCGTCGGCGTCGATGACCGACACGATCGGGAAGATCTTCCGCGTCACGTCGGGACCGCCGGTCGCCGAGTCGTCGTCGGCGGCGTCGTACAGCGCCTGGATGAGCGCCATCGTGATGTCGTCGGCCGACGCGCCCTCGCGGTAGAGCTTCTTCAACGCGCCCCGCGCGAAGATCGAGCCCGAGCCGATCGCGTCGAACCGCTCACGCTCGTAGGGCCCGCCCGCGACGTCGTAGCTGAAGATCCGCCCCTCGTCGCGGTCGGGGTCGTAGGCGGCGAACAACGGCACCACCACCAGCCCCTGCATCGCCATCGCCAAGTTGCCGCGGATCATGGTCGCCAGGCGGTTGGCCTTGCCCCTGACCGACATCGTGCGGCCTTCGAGCTTCTCGTAGTGCTCCAGCTCCACCCGGTAGAGCCGGGCCATCTCGAGGCCGGTCGAGGCGGTGCCGGCGATGCCCATGCAGGAATAGTCGTCAGTGCGGAACACCTTCTCCACGTCACGCTGGGAAATGATGTTGCCGGACGTGGCGCGCCGGTCGCCGGCCATCACCACCCCGCCGGCGAACGTGGCCGCCACGATCGTGGTCGCGTGCGGAACCTGGTCGCCGATCGGCGTGGCCAGCACCTCGTCTCTGCGGGGCAGCAACTCGGGCGCGTACGCCCCCACGAAATCGGTGAACGAGGAACTTCCGGTGTTCTGGAAAAGCTGGCTCATCAAGCCGGCGGGCAGATCCCTCTTAGCCACGCGACTCCCTCCCCAAGTTCAGTGTTCCTGAGCCGACCCTACTGGTGTTGTGTCGCTGTCTGCACTTCCCACGATCAGCTCAGGGCGAACCGGTCATCAGATCGTTTCTTCACGCCCCGCGACGCCCGCGTCAGCGGCACCCGTCCGGGCCGCGCGGCCGGGGCGGGCCGTCCGTGCCAGGTCCGCGGACGGATACTGGACGCATGAGGACCTGGGTCCTGCACGTCGACCTCGACCAGTTCATCGCCGCCGTCGAGCTGCTGCGCCACCCGGAGCTGCGCGGCCTGCCGGTGGTCGTCGGCGGCGACGGCGACCCCACCCGCTCGCGCACCGTCGCGGCCACCGCCACCTACGAGGCCCGCGCCCGCGGCGTCCACTCCGGCATGCCGCTGCGCACCGCTCTGCGGCGCTGCCCCGACGCCGTCTTCCTGCCGAGCGACCCGCCCGCCTACGAGGCGGCCTCCGCCCGTGTCATGGCCGTCCTGCGCGAGTTCCCCGCCGACGTCGAGGTCTGGGGCTGGGACGAAGCCTTCCTCGGCGCCCGCACCGACGACCCGGAGGCGTTCGCCCTGGCCATCCAGCGAGCCGTGCGCGAGCGTACCGAGCTGTCCTGCTCCATCGGCATCGGCGACAACAAGCACCAGGCCAAGCTGGCGTCAGGGTTCGCCAAACCGGCCGGGGTCCACCGCCTCACCGGCGACACCTGGGCCGAGCAGATGCACCACCGGCCCACCGACGCGCTCTGGGGCATCGGCGCCAAGACCGCCAGGAAGCTCGCCGGCCTGGGGCTGCGCACCGTCGCCGAGCTCGCCGCCGCCGACCCCGGGGAGCTGGCCGCCAGGTTCGGCCCCACGAACGGCCCGTGGCTGCGTTATCTCGCACTCGGCCGGGGCGAGGCCGAGGTCGTCACCGCCCCGTGGATCCCGCGCGGCCACAGCCGCGAGACCACCTTCCGTGAGGATCTCACCGATCCCGCCGAGATCGCCGATCAGGTCACCCGGCTCGCCGGCCACGTCACCGCCGACGCCGTGGAAGCCGGCCGCGCCATCGTCCGGGTCACGGTCAAGGTGCGCTTCACCCCGTTCCTCACCAGGACCCGCCAGACGACGCTTCCCTCCCCCACGACCGATCCCGGCGCCGTCACGGGCGCCGCGCTGGACGCCCTCGCCCGCTTCGAACTGGACCGTCCCGTACGCCTCCTCGGCGTCGGCGCCGCCTACCAGATGCCCGCCTGAACCCCGCGCGGCCAGGCCGCTCCGGCGGACTGCAGCCGGAGCGGCCTGGCCCTCGTCATGGGATGAGATGAAGGGTCGTGGGCCGGACGCGGGCGCCCGAGCCCGGTCCGTACGTCGGCGATGGCCGGCGGACGGCGCACCGCCCGCCGCCGCGGGCGGGCGTGCGCTCGAAGTCGTCCCCGGTGTCGGTCTTCCCCGGTGTCGGTCGTCGGTGGATGTCGTCGCCGGTGGATGTCGTCGCCGGTGGATGTCGTCGCCGGTGGATGTCGTCGCGGTGTTCAGCAGGTGGTCGTGTCGGCTGCCATGGTCCTCGGTTCGGTTCGCGCGCATCGCTCGCGGGCGGCACGGGCGATGGCGCGCCGTCGGGTCGTCCCGCTCGGGCTCTCCGGCGTTCGCCCCTTCGTCACCCCTCGTCGGTGTCCGTCGCTGCTACTCGCCGCCCTTTTGCACGTACGAGCGGACGAATTCCTCGGCGTTCTCTTCGAGGACTTCGTCGATCTCGTCCAGAATCGCGTCGACGTCGTCCGTGAGCTTCTCCTGGCGCTCCTGGACGTCCGGCGCCGCCGAAGCCTCGGTCTCCTCGACCTCGGACTCGCGCCGACCGGCCTGCTTCTGCCCGCCGGTGTCCTTCGTAGCCATGCCCTACCTCCATGTCGGGGGACTTGCCTCTCAGCCCATATCTTCCCCGAACGGCACGACAATTCGCGCCGATCGTTCCCTGACCTTACCCGCTTGACTGGATAGTGCCACTATCCAATAATAGGAGCACCGATGACACAGGAGGTTCTGAGATGTCCCCCGCTTCGCTCAGCACGGCAGGCGTGCTGCTCATCACGGTTCCCACGATCGCCTTCGGCGGGGTCACGCTGCTGCGGTTCCTGATGCGGAACGTTCCCGGCTATCTGGACAACCCGGTGCGACGCGGTCTGTGGCGGGCCGGGCACGCGCACGCGGGCGTCCTGGTGCTCTTCAGCCTGGTGGCGATGCTGTACGTGGACCAGGCGGCGCTGTCGGACCCGGTGAAGGGGCTGGTGCGCCTGTCGATCGTGGCGGCGCCGATCCTGATGCCGCTGGGATTCTTCCTGTCGGTGGTGCGCCCCGGCGACACCAAGCCGAACAAGCTCATCTACCTGACGTTCCTCGGCGGCGCCTCGCTCGCGGTGGGAACGCTGACGCTGGGCGTCGGGCTGGTGTAGCCCGCCGCCCGGCTACTCGCCGCCGGTGAGGGCGGCGACCAGGTCGGCCGCGGTGCGGCAGCGGTCGAACAGCTCGCCGACGTGGGCCTTGGTGCCGCGCAGCGGCTCCAAGGTGGGGACGCGCTGGAGCGACTCCCTGCCGGGGATGTCGAAGATGACGGAGTCCCAGGAGGCGGCGGCGACGGCCTCGCTGTACTGCCGCAGGCAACGGCCGCGGAAGTAGGCGCGGGTGTCGGCGGGCGGGTGCTCCACCGCTCGCTGGACCTCCTCCTCGCTGACCAGGCGCTGCACCCGGCCGCGGGCCACGAGCCGGTTGTAGAGGCCCCGGTCGGGCCGGATGTCGGAGTACTGCAGGTCGACGAGCTGGAGCCTGGGGTGGGACCAGGCCAGGCCGTCACGGCTGCGGTAGCCCTCCAGGAGCTCCAGCTTGGCGACCCAGTCGAGCTCCCTGGACAGCTGCATCGGGTCCTCGGCCAGGCGGGTGAGCACGGACTCCCAGCGGTCCAGGACGTCCTTGTTCATCTCGTCCTGGGCCGTCTCGCGCTCCTCGACGTACTTGCGCGCCTGCTCCAGGTATTCCATCTGGAGCTGGACCGCGGTGAGCTTGCGGCCGTCGCGCATCGGGATCTCGTAGCGGCAGGAAGGGTCGTGGGAGACGGCGCGCAGCGCCTGGACGGGGTTCTCGATCGTGAGATCCCGGGTGAGGAAGCCGTCTTCGATCATGGCGAGGACGAGCGCGGTCGATCCCAGCTTCAGGTATGTCGAAATCTCCGACATGTTGGCGTCGCCGATGATGACGTGCAGCCGCCGGTACTTCTCCGGGTCGGCGTGCGGCTCGTCCCGCGTGTTGATGATCGGCCGCTTGAGCGTCGTCTCCAGGCCCACCTCGACCTCGAAGAAGTCGGCCCGCTGGCTGATCTGGAAGCCCTCGCCGCGCGAGTCCTGGCCGATGCCGACCTTCCCGGCGCCGACGACGACCTGCCGGGAGACGAAGAACGGGGTGAGGTGGCGGACGATGTCGGCGAACGGCGTGGCGCGCCGCATGAGGTAGTTCTCGTGGCAGCCGTAGCTGGCGCCCTTGGCGTCGGTGTTGTTCTTGTAGAGCTGGATCGGCGCGTTGGCCGGGATGGCGCCGGCCCGCTGCGCGGCGTCGTACATGACCCGCTCGCCGGCCTTGTCCCAGATGACGGCGGCGCGCGGGTTGGTGCACTCCGGCGTCGAGTACTCAGGGTGGGCGTGGTCGACGTAGAGCCGGGCGCCGTTGGTGAGGATGACGTTGGCGAGGCCGAGGTCCTCATCGGTCAGCTGGCTGGGGTCGGCGACCTCTCGGGCGAGGTCGAACCCCCGCGCGTCGCGCAGCGGGTTCTCCTCCTCGAAGTCCCACCGCGCCCTGCGCGCCTTGGCCGCGGACGCGGCCAGGTACGCGTTGACCACCTGTGAAGAGGTCACCATCGCGTTGGCGCCTGGCTGACCGGGTACGGAGATGCCGTACTCGGTCTCGATGCCCATCACCCGACGCACCGTCATGCGCACCCTCTGTTCGTCCGGATCTGTCTATCCGCCGTTTATATGCCCGAGCCTATGCCCTTCACAGTGCCCCAGGGTCACAGAGTTATGGCACCGACGTCTTTTCCGCCTGTACCACGGGCGCCGCCACGCCGGGCGACCTCCGGCGGGGCTTGAGTATGCGCTGGATGGGACGTTCGGCGAGGGCGTAGACCGCGTACGACACCGCCAGCGCGGCGACGGTGGTGAGGGTGGCGGTGGCCCACGGCGGCAGCTCGGCGGTGAGCGGCGGGATGAGCAGCACGGCGATGACGGAATGGAACAGGTAGAGCGGGTACGTGGTCGCGCCGAGCGCGGTGAGGACCGGCCGGGCGCGCATGCGGAGCAGCCCCAGCGCGACCAGCGCCATGACGAGGAAGATCAGCGTGACGGTGACGATCACGCTGAGGTCGGTGACCGGCATGGCCTTGAACCCGGCGAGCTCGATCCGGCCGTGCACACGTTCCAGCGCCGCGTACAGGGACATCCCGTACGAGGCCGCGACGTAGATCCAGGGCAGCCAGGCGCTGCCGTGCTTGTGGATGAGGTAGAGGGCCATGCCGGCGACGAAGTAGGGCGCGTACCGGGGCATGAGGATCTCGTTGAGCACCGGGTCGCCGAGGAGTTCGGCGCCGAGCGCGGCGACGAGCCAGACGCCGCAGAAGACCAGGACGCGGCCGTAGGTGACGCCGACCACGACCAGGATGGTGATGAGCAGGTAGAAGCGGAGTTCGGCCCAGAGCGACCAGTAGACGCCGGACGCGTCGCCGATCTTGAACAGCCGCTGGAACATCGTGGCGTTGACCAGATAGTCCCCGGCGGAGAGCTTGGGGTCGAGCGCCTTCGCACTGGTGAGGCCGTAGACGCCCACCACGGCGAGGAGGCTGAGCCAGTAGGCGGGATAGAGCCTGACCAGCCGGGAGCGGGCGAAGGAGCCGACACCCCGCCCCCAGATCGTCATGAGGATGACGAAGCCGCTGATGATGAAGAACAGCTCCACGCCGAGGATGCCCAGCCCGGCGATGGGGGCGAGGGCGGGGAACAGCTCGGCGGGCCGCTCGCCCCAGACGGAGGCGTAGGCGACGAGGTAGTGGAAGGCCAGCACGGCCAGCGCGGCGATGAAGCGCAGGAGGTCGAGCTCGGCCAGCCGGCCGTCCCCGAGAGCGTGTTTGGGCCGGGTACTGCGTTGCACGAGATCTTGGACGTCACAGTGATCACTTCGGTTCCCTTCTTTCACTTTCGTCACAGAACGAGGAGATGGGCTCGCCAAGCGTCACCGGCGGCGGCGGGCAGGAAAGGGACCGCGCCCCTCCTCGGCCCGCGCATCCAGGGTGGTTTCGTGGGCGCACGCTGAGGCGGGCGGGCGCCTGTGCGCGGCACTCGCCCCGTCCGGATCGCGGGCAGATCCAAGCTGATCGCTCCGCCGCCCCCTCGCCTGGTGGGGAGGCCGGGGCGGCCGTCCGCGACAATGAGGTCACACCTCGCGCGCCATCGGAAGGATCATCGTCCCGTGACCTCACACGACCGCCCGTCAGGCGAGTCCGCGGCGGACCTCCTGCGGGCGGCGGCGTCGGCCGTGGAGGCGGGTGACGGGAGCGGGGTCGCCGAGGCGCTGCAACGCATCGCGGCCGCCTGCCCCGGCACCCTCGCCGTGTCCGTCCGCCCCCTCACCCCACCCACTCCCCTCCCGTGCGAACAGGCCCCGCACATCACCGCCCCACCCGGTCCCGTCCCGTACGGCCAGGCCCCGCCCACCACCGTCCCCCTCGGTCCCGCGCCTTCCGGTCCCGTCCCGTACGGCCGAGTACCGCACGCGCTCGGCCCCGCGCCGTCCGGTTCTGGAGCGAACCGCCAGGCCCCGGATGGCGGGATGCCGTGCGGCTCGGTGGAGTCCCCTCGCCACCCCGACGGGGACGGCGGGACGGGCGCCGCGCTCGGGGCGCTGGCCCTGCGGGAAGACGAGGAGCTGCCGCTGGCCAGCGTCGGAAAGCTGCTGCTGCTGGCCGAGGTGGCGATGAGCGTCGACGGCGGCACCCTGGACCCGGACGAGCCGGTGGCCCTGCACGACGACGACTACTGCGGCGGGTCCGGGCTGCTGACGGGGCTGTCCGCGCGGACGTGGACGATCGGCGACCTGGCTCTGCTCACGGCGGCGGTGAGCGACAACACCGCGACGAACGCGCTGCTGCGCCGCGTCGGCCTGGACCGGGTCAACGCGGCCGGCGCCGCGCTCGGCCTGGCCCGCACCCGCCTGCTGGACCGGATCCGGGAGCCGCGCGGTCCCGAGCACCCGCCGGTCTTCGCCCTGGGCACGGCGAGGGAGCTGGCGGGCCTGGCGGCGCTCGTCGCCGCCCCGGCGGGGTGGCAGGCGCTGATGCGCGGGTGGATGCTCGCCAACACCGATCACGGCCTGGTGCCCGCCTTCGCCTGGCACGATCCCGAGGGCCGCCGGCTGGCCAACAAGACCGGCACCGACGACGGCGTACGGACGGACGTCGGCCTGCTGGGCCCGCTCGCCTACGCGGTCCTCGCCTCCGGCCCGCCGGGCTCCGACGCGGGCCTCGCACGGGCCGTCCGCCAGGCGGGCGCCCTGATCATCGCCGCGTCGGGGACGCTTCCTTGAGAAGCACATGAAGTGACGACAGTCCCCCAGGAACGGTGACGGCGGCTTCCCACGGCAGGAGCCGCCGGCCGGTGTCCCGGCGCGGCGGCTCCTGGTCGTCGATCTACAGGTACTGGCCGGTGTTGGCGACGGTGTCGATGGACCGGCCGGCTTCGGCGCCCTGCTTTCCGGAGACGAGCGTACGGATGTAGACGATCCGCTCGCCCTTCTTGCCGGAGATGCGGGCCCAGTCGTCGGGGTTGGTGGTGTTGGGCAGGTCCTCGTTCTCGGAGAACTCGTCGACGCAGGCCGTGAGCAGGTGCTGCACCCGCAGGCCCTTCTGGTTGCTCTCCAGGAACTGCTTGATGGCCATTTTCTTGCCCCGGTCGACGATGTTCTGGATCATCGCGCCGGAGTTGAAGTCCTTGAAGTAGAGGACTTCCTTGTCACCGTTGGCGTAGGTGACCTCGAGGAAGCGGTTCTCCTCGCTCTCGGTGTACATGCGCTCCACGACGCTCTGGATCATGCCTTGGATGGTGGCCTCACGGGAGCCGCCGTGCTCGGCCAGATCCTCGGGGTGGAGCGGAAGGTCCGGGACGAGGTACTTGGAGAAGATGTCCTTGGCCGCCTCGGCGTCCGGCCGCTCGATCTTGATCTTGACGTCCAGGCGGCCGGGCCGCAGGATCGCCGGGTCGATCATGTCCTCGCGGTTGGAGGCGCCGATGACGATGACGTTCTCCAGGCCCTCGACGCCGTCGATCTCCGACAGCAGCTGGGGCACGATGGTGTTCTCGACGTCGGACGACACGCCGGAGCCACGGGTACGGAAGATCGAGTCCATCTCGTCGAAGAACACGATCACCGGGGTGCCCTCGGAGGCCTTCTCACGGGCGCGCTGGAAGACCAGGCGGATGTGCCGCTCGGTCTCGCCGACGTACTTGTTGAGCAGCTCCGGGCCCTTGATGTTGAGGAAGAAGCTCTTGCCCTCCTGGCCGGTGCGCTCGGCGACCTGCTTGGCCAGCGAGTTGGCGACGGCCTTGGCGATGAGCGTCTTGCCGCAGCCGGGCGGGCCGTAGAGCAGCACACCCTTAGGCGGACGGAGCTGGTGCTCGCGGAACAGGTCGGAGTGCAGGTAGGGAAGCTCGATGGCGTCCCTGATCTGCTCGATCTGCCGGGAGAGGCCGCCGATCTCGTGGTAGGAGATGTCGGGCACTTCTTCCAGGACGAGCTCTTCGACTTCGGACTTGGGAATGCGCTCGTACACGTAGCCCGAGCGCGGTTCGAGCAGGAGCGAGTCGCCGGCCCTGATGGGCTGGTCGACCAGCGAGTCGGCCAGGCGGACCACGCGCTCCTCGTCGGCGTGCGAGATGACCAGGGCGCGCCGGCCCTCGTCGAGGAGCTCCTTGAGCATCACGATCTCGCCGACCTCTTCGTAGCCGAGCGCCTCGACCACGTTGAGCGCCTCGTTGAGCATGACCTCCTGGCCACGCCTGAGCGAGTCGACGTCGACGGACGGGCTGACGTTCACCCGCAGCTTGCGGCCGCCGGTGAACACCTCGATCGTCCCGTCCTCTCGGGCCTCCAGGAAGGTGCCGAAACCGGACGGCGGCTGCGCCAGCCGGTCGACTTCTTCCTTGAGGGCGACGATCTGGTCCCGGGCTTCCTTGAGGGTTGCCACCAGGCGTTCGTTCTGGCCGGTCACGGCCGCGAGGTTCGCCTGCACCTCATGGAGACGCTCTTCGAGGACCCTGGCCTGACGGGGTGACTCCGCCAGCTTCCGCCTCAGCGCGGTGATCTCCTCTTGGAGGAAGGAGACCTGTGTTGAAAGATCAGCGACCTCCCGTTCGCGCTGCGCGGCTCGAGCCTCAGCATCATCGCGAGCTGCCACGCCCGTCACCTCCTTCCCAGTCGAGGGCGACTACTTAGGACCTTACCTATCTCGGGCCCCTCCGTAACCTGGCCGGGCAGTGTTCGTACAGTGACAATAAGTGTTCGGCGAATAATCCCCAATGGGGCGTTTAATACTCCCAGCATATGAACACGGTCATCTGTTCCCGTGTCACGCATCGGCGCAGCCTCGTGGCCAAATTGTCATAGTTCTTCGGTGGTTCCCTTCGGTCTCCGGCGGCGCGGCGGCGGGGTCACGCCGTCGGCCATGCGCCTGGCGATGACCAGGAACCCGGTGTGGCCGATCATCCGGTGATCGGGCCGCACCGCGAGCCCTTCGACATGCCAGTCGCGAACCAGGGTCTCCCACGCGTGAGGCTCGGTGAAACTCCCGTGATCGCGAATGGCCTCGACCGTTTTGGACAACTGGGTCGTGGTCGCGACATAACAGCAGATGACGCCGCCGGGCGTGAGCGCCTTGGCGGCGGCGTCGACGCACTCCCACGGGGCCAGCATGTCGAGGATCACCCGGTCGACGTCGGACTCGTCGATCGACGAGACGAGGTCTCCGACGACCAGACGCCAGTTGTCGTCCATCGGGCCGCCGTAGAACTTCTCCACGTTCTTGGCGGCCACGTCGGCGAACTCCTGGCGGCGCTCGTAGGAGGTCACGTGCCCTTCCGGGCCGACCGCGCGCAGCAGGAAGCAGGTCAGGGCGCCGGAGCCGACGCCCGCCTCGATCACCCGCGCGCCCGGGAAGACGTCGGCCATGCCGACGATCATCGAGGCGTCCTTCGGGTAGATCACGGCGGCGCCGCGCGGCATGGCGAGCGTGTAGTCCTGCAGCAGGTGACGGAAGGCGAGGTACTGGGTGCCGCCGGAGGAACGCACGACCGAGCCCTCGGGCTGCCCGATCAGCTCGCTGTGCGGGATGGCGCCCTTGTGGGTGTGGAAGACGCCGTCCTCCTTGAGCGTGATCGTGTGGCGCTTGTTCTTGGGGTCGGTGAGCTGCACCTGATCCCCGGCCCGGAACGGCCCATGCCTGCGGAAACCCATGGCGGCAAGGTTATAGGGCTTTCGGGCCGGTCCTGACGCGCGATATCTATGGGGGATGCTCCCGCGTGAAGTGATCGCCGTCGGTCCCCTCGTGCTGCGCCCGCCGGTGGAGGCGGACGCGCCCGAGATACGGGCCGCCTGCGACGATCCGTCGACCGCCAGTCGCCTGCCGTTGCTGCCGTCCCCGTACACCCTGGAGGACGCGCACGCGTACGTGCGCCGCGCCAAGACCGTCTGGGAGTCGGGCGGCGCGGAGTTCGCGATCATCGAGGACGGGCGCTACGCCGGCTCGGCCGGCGTGCGGCCGCTCACCGCGTACGGGACGACGGAGATCGACCTCATGGTGGCCCCGTGGGCGCGCGGGCGCGGCGTGGCCGCCACGGTGGCGCGCGGGCTGACCGAGTGGCTGCTCGACCACGGGGTGGAGCGGGTCGAACTGGAGGCGGAGGTGGAGGACCTCCCCGCGCTGCGGGCGGCCCTCCGCGCCGGGTTCACCGAGGAGGGGCGCCGGCGCGACGCGAAGGCGCTGCGCGACGGCCGGCGGACGGACCTGGTGTCGTTCGCCCGGCTCGCCCGTGACGGCGGCGAGCCGGTGGAGCAGGCGCTGCCGTTCTTCGAGGGCGGCTTCGAGCACGGCGAGCTGGGCGACGGGGTGGTGCGGCTGACCTCGCTGTCCGTCGCGGACGCCGGCGACTTCCACCGGCTGCTCAGCGATCCCGGCGTCGCCCGGTTCGGCGTCCTGCCGGAGAACTCGCCCGAGGACGTCGTGCGGCGCTGCCGGGTCACGGGCTACCTGTGGCTGACGGGGCGGCGGATCGAGCTGACGGTGCGGGACCCGGACGGGTCGTTCGCCGGTCACCTGCAGCTCCTGCACAGCATGCCGGACTTCGGCGAGGGCATGATCGGTTACTCGCTGCTGCCGGAGTTCCGGGGCAGGGGGCTGATGACGCGGGCGGTGCGGCTGCTGTCCGACTGGGTGTTCGCGCACACCTCGCTGCACCGGCTGGTGGCGGGCACCGACGCGGCCAACACGGCCTCGCAGGTGGTGCTTGAACGTTGCGGGTTCGCGCGCGAGGGCGTGCGGCCGGAGTTCTTCCCGCGGCCCGGCGGGCGCCGCAGCGACGAGATCTCCTGGCTGCGGCTGCGCCCGGCGGGACCGGCTTCGTCCTGACGTCAGGCCCGGGGACGCGGCCCGCCCGTCCCCGGCCGGGCGCCGCCTCAGCCGAGCACCCGCCCTCCTGGGATCAGCTCCGGTGGGCCTCGAAGCGGAGGGTACGGGAGACGCCGACTCGGACGGTGGTGCCCGGGGCGATGGTGACGGGCTCGTTCGGCGGGATGTCGTAGAAGTTCGGGTCGCCCGGCGGCTGGATCTGGGTGCCGTTGACCGAGCCGAGGTCGACCAGGTTGACGTCCCAGCCGTCGAGCGCCACGCGCAGGTGGCGGCGCGAGACCGAGCCGTCGGGGCTGGTCACCTTGGCCGGGCGGGCGCTGCCGCCGGCGACCTCGGGGGCCCGCTCGGGGTCGCGGCCCAGCAGATAGTCGGCCTCCAGCGGCAGGGCGGTGCCGTCGTCGAGGACGAGGACGCCGAGCGAGGGGCGGGGCCCCTTGTAGGGGACGAGGGAGCGCTGCACGAGCGCGATGCCGCACACCGCGCAGTAGGGCGCGCGCGGGTCGTTGAAGTGGTCGTTCTTGCAGTCGACGCCGTAGACCAGCGGCCGGTCGCCGTGGTCGGCCTGCTCCTGGACGGGCGCGGGCTGCTGCTCGTGCTGCGGCGCCGGGCCCATGGGCAGATGGGCGTCCTGCGGCGGGCCCATCAGGGGCGGGCCCGGGTCGTAGTGCTCCTGCGGCGGCGGGCCGACGGGGGCGGGCTGCTGCTCGTACTCCGGCGTGGTGCCGTTGCCGGCCTGCGGCGGCGCGGCGTGCGCGGGCTCGTCGTAGGAGGGGAACGGCGCCGGCTCGGGCCGCGCGGGAGGATGGTCGGCGACCGGCGGCCCCGCCTGCGGGCCGGAGTGCGGCTGCGGGCCGGAGTACGGCTGGGAGCCCGAATACGGCTGGGGACCGGACGGCGGCTGCGGGGCGGGCTGCTGCTGGTCGGCGCCCGACATCGGGTAGGGAAGCGCCTGGGCGGGCGCGGGCGGCTCCTGGCGGGGCATCAGGTCGGGCTCGAAGTGGAGGGCCGTGTTGGGCATCTCGCTGGTGAGCGGCCTGGAGTGGGCGCCGCTCCGGGCCGGGCCCCGGGAGGTGAGCTCGCCGACGATGCCGCCGCCGTGGACGACGCCGCCCTCGAAGTGGACGGCGGGGTGGGGGCGGCCGGCGCCGGGCAGGGTCAGCTCGACCCGGTCGACCGGGCCGCCGATGAGCCGGTCGGCCCAGGTGAGCGAGTCGCTGCCGGACAGCCGGATGTCGCCGGCGGGGCCGGTGACGAGGGCGGAGGCGGCCCCGCTGACCAGGACGGCCACGCCGTCGCCGACGCGTCCGGCGACGGCGCAGGTGCCGGGGTCGCCGGTCATGGTGGCGGCGAGCACCTGGGCGGCGCGGCGCGCGAGCGCCCTGCCGTCGCCTCCCGAGGCGGCCGTCTGGCGCAGCGCGTCGATCAGGCGGGTGCCGGAGGCCTCGTCGACGTCGCACACCAGCAGCAAGCCGCCCTCGTACGCGACGAGCCCGTTGCCGGGAAGCGGCCGCACCGTCCCGAAGCCCTGGTCCGTCATGAGTCCTCCCACATGACCGTGCTGCGCTCGGTCACTCAACTGTCCTTCCCGGAAGCAGGCGATGCCGTGGTGCGCGCATCACCGTGCTGGCCACCAGCCATACGCATACCCAGACGGCGGGACCGCCTCGCGTCTCGATTCGGTGAACCGGGGATCGCGATAAACCCGTCAACTGTGCAAGTTTGGCCAAACAGCACACTATCGGGCCGGAGGTCCTGGCTTCGAATCGCCGGGCCGGCTAGATCACCGAGAACGACACTAGTGGCGGCCGGCCGCATATTCGAGTGGGACAAATCAGACGCCGGCGAAGACCCGGTTGACGTCGGCGGTGGACAGCACGCCGTAGATCTCACCGCCCCGCTCGACGAGGAGGTACTCGCCCGCGGGGGCGTCGCGCATGGCGTCGATGAGCGGCTCGCCGACCAGGTCGGCCGCCAGGACCATGGACGGCTCCAGCGACTTGGCCATGGCGCCGACGTTGACCCAGGGGCGGCGGTGCTCGGGCGTGGCCTGCACCGCCGACTCGTTGACGATGGCGAGCGGGCGGCCCTCGTGGTCGACCACGACCAGAGCGCCGGCGTGCTCCTCGGCCGCCCGGCGCAGCGCCTCGGCGAGCGGCGTCTCGGCCGTGACGGGGATCGCCCTGCGCGCGAGGGTGCGGGCGTTGACCTGGGGGATGCGGGCGCGGATGCGGGCCACGCGCAGTGACTGGGAGGCGCCCATCCAGATGAAGGAGGCCAGCACGATCGGCCAGACGAGGTCGAGGAAGTCGATCTCCTGCCCGGTGGCCGTCGCCAGCCCGAACGGGGCGGCGACGAGCAGGACCGCCAGGATCCGCCCGCCCCAGGCGGCCGCGACGGTGCCGGTGCCGGGGTTGCGGGCGAGCTTCCACACGCCGGCGCGGAGCATCCGGCCGCCGTCGAGCGGCAGGCCGGGCAGCAGGTTGAAGATGCCGACGATGAGGTTGGCCACCCACAGCTGCCAGATGAGCACCTGCGGGACGCCGTCGCCGGTGACCAGGAAGACGTCGGCGAGCCAGCCGATCCCGGCCAGGCCGAGGGAGAGCGCGGGCCCGGCGGCGGCGACCATGAACTCCTTGCCTGGGGTGGGCGGCTCCTTCTCGATCTCGGAGACGCCGCCGAGCAGGTAGAGGGTGATGCGGCGCACGGGCAGCCCGTACCACTTGGCCAGGACGCTGTGGGCCAGCTCGTGCAGCAGCACCGACACGTACAGCAGCACCGCGAAGGCGAACGCCACGCCGTAGGCGGCGGCGCTGCTGATCCCCGGCAGCATGAGTCCGAAGGTCTCGCCGAACAGCCAGGTGATGAAGGCCGCGACGATGAACCACGTCCACGACACGTAGACCGGGATGCCGAACGGCTTTCCCATCCGAAATCCGGAGAACTCCTGTCGCGGGCTCTGCTCGCTCACCGCACTCCTTGACTTCCGCACGCCGTCCGCACGCCGCCCGCCCGCCCGAGCAGGCCGCGCCTGCCTTGATGCTACGCGCAGGATCGGGTGATCCAGGACGCGCGGGGCCCTATTGTGTCGGGGAGGTGTCCTAGAGTGCGGGTCATGACGTTGACCGAGCCGGTGATCATCGGAGCCCTCTCCCCGTCCCGGGCGGGCGACTTCATGACCTGTCCGCTGCTCTACCGGTTCCGGGTCGTCGACCAACTGCCGGAGAAGCCCTCGCAGGCCGCGGTGCGCGGCACGGTCGTGCACGCGGTGCTGGAGCGGCTCTACGACCTGCCGGCGCCGGAGCGTTCCGTGCGCGCCGCGTTGGAGCTGCTGGAGCCGCAGTGGCGGCGGCTGCTGGAGGAGGACCCGCAGCTGGCGGAGATGTTCGCCGGCCCCGAGGAGCAGGCGGCGTGGCTGGCCCAGGCGCGCGAGATGCTGGAGCGCTACTTCACGCTGGAGGACCCGACCCGGCTGGAGCCGGCCGAGCGGGAGCTCTACGTGGAGGCGGTGCTCGACGGCGGGCTGATGCTGCGGGGTTACGTCGACCGGCTGGACGTGGCGCCGACCGGCGAGGTCCGGGTGGTCGACTACAAGACGGGCAGCGCGCCGGGGCCGGACTTCGAGGCCAAGGCGTTGTTCCAGATGAAGTTCTACGCGCTGGTGCTGTGGCGGCTGCGCCGTGAGGTGCCGCGGCTGCTGCAGCTGGTCTATCTGGGCGGGCGGGGCGAGGTGCTGCGGTACGCGCCGGACGAGGCCGACCTGCTGGCCACCGAGCGCAAGGTGAAGGCGCTGTGGCAGGCGATCGAGCGGGCGCTCGACACGGGCGAGTGGCGGGCGCGGCGCAGCCGGTTGTGCGACTGGTGCGATCACCAGGCGCTCTGCCCGGAGTTCGGCGGCGCTCCCCCGCCGGTGCCCGACCGGCAGCCGGGCGACACGGTGCGCCGCCGCCGGCGCGCGGCCACCGACGAGCTGTAGCCGCCTTCTCCTCCTGGAGGAGGAGGTTCCCCCGGCTCACCTGGGCCTACAGTGAAGCGGTGCGCGCAGACCGAACGACGTTCCATGACTCGGTCCTGGCGGTGCTGGTGGCCGCGCTGTCGCTGGCGCTGTTCCTGACCCAGGACGTCGGCCGGCTGGAGGCGCAGGGCCTGGTGGTCGAGGGGCTGCGCGGCCCCGACGCGCTGGGCGCGTCCCTGGTGCTGGTGGCGTGCGTGCCGGTGGCGGGCCGTCGGCGCTGGCCGCTGGCGGGGCTCTGCGCGAGCCTGGCGCCCGAGACGCTGCTGGCGTCCCTCGGCTACGGCTACGGGCTGGGCGGCGCGGCGGTGCTGGTGATGCTCTATTCGGTGGCGTCCAACCGGGGGCTGGCGGCGGCGCTGTGCGGCCTGCTGGTGTCGCTGGCGGTCTACGCGGTGGGGTCGGCCGCCGGGCCGGTCCGCACGACCCACTGGAGCGACCAGCTGATGACGGCCGCGGTGCTGGTGGCCGTCTGGGGCACGGGCCGGAGCCTGCGGCTGCGCCGCGCCTATCTGGAGGAGCTGAAGGACCGGGCGGCGCGGCTGGAGCGGGCGCACGCGGCCGACACCCGGGCGGCGCGGGCCGAGGAGCGCTCCAGGATCGCGCGGGAGCTGCACGACGTGGTGGCGCATCACGTGTCGGTGATGACGGTGCAGGCGGCGGCGGCGCGCAAGGTGCTGGAGAAGGACCCCGACAGCGCTCGGGAGGCGCTGACCGCGATCGAGCACACGGGCCGGCTGGCGATGTCGGAGATGCGCGACATCGTGGGCGTGCTCCGCACCGACGCGGGCGTGGAGCTCGGGCCGCAGCCGGGGGTGCGTGACCTGCCGGCGCTGGTGGAGCAGATGACGGAGGCGGGGCTGCCGACGCGGCTGGCGGTGCGGGGCGAGGCGGTCGGGCTGCCGGCGGGGGTGGAACTGGCCGCCTACCGCACGGTCCAGGAGGCGCTGACCAACAGCCTGCGCCACGCCGGGCCGGGCGCGCGGGCGGTGGTGACGGTGCGCCATCGGCGGTGGGAGCTGGACGTCCGGGTGCTGGACGACGGGCGCGCGGGCGCCGCCCAGGCGGAGGAGCCGGGCCACGGCCTGGTCGGGATTCGCGAGCGGGTGGCGCTCTGTGGTGGAATTCTGAACATCGGCCCGAGACCGGAGGGCGGTTTCGAGGTGCGGGCGAAGTTCCCCCTGAAGGACGGATCATGACGATCAGAGTGCTGCTGGTGGACGACCAGCCGCTGCTCCGCACCGGTTTCCGCCTGATCCTGGAGGCAGAGCCCGACATCACGGTGGTGGGGCAGGCGGGCGACGGCAAGGCCGCGCAGGAGCAGACGAGAGCGCTGCTGCCGGACGTGGTGCTGATGGACATCCGCATGCCGGGGGTCGACGGCATCGAGGCGACCCGGCGGATCGTGCGCGACGCGCCCCGGGCGACCCCGTCGGCGCACGTGCCGAAGGTGCTCGTGCTGACCACGTTCGACCTCGACGAGTACATCGTGGAGGCGCTGCGGTCGGGGGCGTCGGGGTTCCTGCTGAAGGACGTGCCGCCGGACGAGCTGGTCCAGGCGATCCGGGTGGTGGCGGCGGGCGACGCGATCGTGGCGCCGAGCGTCACCCGCAGGCTGCTCGACCGGTTCGCGGCCCGGCTGCCGTCGGCCCACGAGCAGCCTGCGCCCGCGCGGCTGGACCGGCTGACCGAGCGGGAGCTGGAGGTGCTGAGGCTGATCGCCAAGGGCATGTCCAACGCGGAGATCGCGGCCAAGCTGGTGGTCAGCGAGACGACCGTCAAGACGCACGTCGGCAACGTGCTCACCAAGCTCGGGCTGCGCGACCGCGTCCAGGCGGTGGTGCTGGCCTACGAGACCGGGCTGATCACACCGGGCGCCCTGTCGTAGCGGGCGCCCGGGGCGGCGGTCAGACCTGCGCGTCGTCGGCGGCCGAGGTGGCCGCGGCGGGGGCGTTCTCCGGGAAGTGGCAGGCCACGCGGTGGCCGTCGGCCCGCTCCTCCAGCGGCGGCTCCACCTGCTTGCAGATCTCCTGCGCCTTCCAGCAGCGGGTGTGGAAGCGGCAGGCGGGCGGCGGGTTGAGCGGGCTGGGCACGTCGCCGGTGAGGCGGATGCGCTCGCGTTCCTTGCGCGCCTTCGGGTCCGGCACCGGAACCGCCGACAGCAGCGCGTTGGTGTAGGGGTGCATGGGAGCGCTGTAGAGGCTCTTGCGGTCGGCGACCTCGACGATCTTGCCGAGGTACATGACCGCGACCCGGTCGCTGATGTGCCGCACCACCGACAGGTCGTGGGCGATGACCACGTAGGTGAGGTCCAGCTCGCGCTGCAGGTCCTCCAGCAGGTTGACGACCTGGGCCTGGATCGACACGTCGAGGGCGGAGACGGGCTCGTCGGCGATGATGAGCTTCGGCTTGAGCGCGAGCGTGCGGGCGATGCCGATGCGCTGACGCTGGCCGCCGGAGAACTCGTGCGGGTAGCGGTTGTAGTGCTCGGGGTTGAGGCCGACCAGCTCCAGGATGTCCTGGACGGCCTTCTTGACGCCCTGCTCGGTCTTGACGCCCTGGATGCGGAACGGGGCGCCGACGATGGCGCCGACCGTGTGCCGGGGGTTGAGCGACGAGTACGGGTCCTGGAAGATCATCTGCATGTCGCGGCGGAGCGGCCGGAGCTTGCCCTGGCTCAGGTGCGTGATGTCGCGCCCCTCGAAGACCACCTTGCCGGCGGTCGGCTCCAGCAGGCGGGTGACCAGGCGGCCGGTGGTGGACTTGCCGCAGCCGGACTCCCCCACCAGGCCGAGGGTCTCACCCTGGAACACGTCGAAACTGATCCCGTCGACCGCCTTGACGGCGCCGACCTGCCTTTTGAACAGGCCCGCCGTGACGGGGAAGTGCTTCTCCATGTTGTGCACGGAAAGAAGCGGCTCGTTCTCGCTCACTGGGTCTCCAGGACTGGCTTGATCTCGTTCTCCCACAGCTCCCGCCGTTCGGCCCTGGGCATGTGACAGCGCACCAGGTGGCCGCGTTCGGTCGGGGCCAGGTCCGGGACCTCGGCGGAGGCGCGTCCCTCGGTGCGCTCGGCGTACGGGCAGCGCGGGTGGAAGGCGCAGCCCGGCGGCACGTTGATGAGGGACGGCGGGGAGCCCTTGATCGGCAGCAGCCGGTCGGTCGGCTCGCGGTCGAGCCGGGGCATCGAGCCGAGCAGCCCCCAGGTGTAAGGGTGTTCGGGACGGTAGAAGATGTCGTCGGCCGTGCCGTACTCGACGCACTTGCCCGCGTACATGACGAGGATGTCGTCGGACAGCTCGGCCACCACGCCGAGGTCGTGGGTGATGATGATGAGCGCGGAGTTGAACTCGCGCTGCAGGTCCCGCATCAGGTCGAGGATCTGCGCCTGCACGGTCACGTCGAGCGCGGTGGTCGGCTCGTCGGCGATGAGCAGCTCGGGGTCGCAGGAGAGCGCCATGGCGATCATCGCGCGCTGGCGCATGCCGCCGGAGAACTCATGCGGGTAGCTGTCGACGCGCCTGGTCGGCTCCGGGATGCCGACGCGGCCGAGCAGGTCGACGGCGTGCTTGCGGGCGACCTGCTTGCTGACGTCGTGGTGGATCCGGTAGGCCTCGACGATCTGGTGGCCGACCGTGTAGTACGGGTGCATCGACGACAGCGGATCCTGGAAGATCATCGCCATCTTCTTGCCCCGCAGGCCGCGTACCTGCTCGGCGGGCATGGAGACGAGTTCCTCGCCGTCGAGCCAGATCTCGCCGGAGATCCGCGCCCGGCCGCCCTTGTGCAGGCCGAGGATGCCGAGGCTGGTCACGCTCTTGCCGGAGCCGGACTCGCCGACGATGCCGAGCGTGCGGCCGCGTTCGAGGGAGAAGGTCAGGCCGTCGACGGAGCGGACGAGGCCGTCGTCCGTCGGGAAATGGATCTTCAGGTCCTTGACGTCAAGGAAGCTCACGACAACCTCACCCTCGGGTCGACCCAGGCGTACAGCAGGTCGACGACCAGGCTCGCGATGACCACGAAGCAGGCCGCGAACAGGACGACTCCCATGACCTGCGGCAGGTCCTGGTTTCTGATGGCCAGGATGGCGAACTGGCCGAGGCCGGGCAGAGTATAGGTGGTCTCGGTGAGGACGGCGCCACCGATCAGCAGGCCGAAGTCGATGCCGAAGAGGGTCAGGATCGGGGTCAGCGCGGCTCTCAGGCCGTGTTTGACCACCACGTCCCGCTCGCGCAGGCCCTTGGCCCTGGCGGTGCGGATGTAGTCCTCACCCATGGTCTCCAGCATGCCCGCCCGGGTCAGCCGCGCGTAGGTGGCGGCGAACAGGAACGCCAGCGTGATCCACGGCAACAGCAGGTTGTAGGCCCACTCCCCCGGATTGACGGTGAAGTCGGTCCACGAGCCGCCCGGTGGTGTCCAGCCGAGGCCGTAGGAGAAGACGACCAGCGTGACCATGCCGGTGAAGAAGATGGGCAGCGACACGCCGGCCAGGGCGGTGCCCATGGACAGGCGGTCGAACAGGGTGCCGCGGCGCAGCGCGGAGACGACGCCGACGAGGACGCCGCCGATCACCCAGAGGAAGGCGGCGCCGATGGCGAGGGAGAACGTCACCGGCATCCGGTCGAGCAGGTCCGGCCAGACGGGCTGGCCGGAGATGAAGGAGTAGCCGAAGCAGGGCGCCGGGCACTGCTCCACGCCCGCGCCGTAGTCGTACTCGGCGCCGACGAAGATGCCCTTGACGAACCGGCCGTACTGCACGATCACGGGATCGTTGAAGCCCAGCCGCTCGGCGACCAGGGCCACCGTCTCTTCCGTGGCCGCGCGGCCGACGTAGCGCGAGGCCAGCGCCTCCGGGCTGGACCCGGCCCACTGCGGCACCACGAAGAAGATGCCGAAGGTGACCATGCTGATAACGATCAACATGGCGATCGCGCCGATGAATCGTCTGATGATGTATGTGAGCACCGCTGGCGGCCGGATGGCCTGCCCGTCGCCGGGCAGGCCATCCCTGCCTTCACCTGCCTTCGCTAGATCCCCGTGCCTCGCCTGCTACTCGACGCCGAGCAGGATGTAGTCGTACATGCTCTGGCCCTCGTTGTAGGCGATGTTCGTCACGCCCTCGCCGCGCAGGAGCAGGGCCTTGGCCCAGACCACCGGCAGGATCGAGGCGTCCTCCATGACGGCCTTGTCGACGTCGACCCACAGCTTGCCGCGGGCCGTCGCGTCGAGCTCGCCCGAGGCCTGGTCGATCAGGCCGTCGACCTTGTCGCTCTTGACGCTGAGGTTGTAGTTACCGGCGTCGCGGATGGTGCGGCTGTCCACGATGGCCTGCATGAAGCCGTAACCGTCGGGCCAGTCGGAGCCCCAGCCGTGACCGGCCAGGCCGATCTTGTTCTTCTTCTGGTACTCGACGTTGCCGGCGTAGTCGGAGAAGTAGCTGGAGGCCGGGAAGCCCTTCAGCGTGAGCTTGATGTTGACCTTGGCCAGGGCCTGCTGCATCGCCTCGGCCAGCGCCTTCTCACGCGGGCGCTCGGCGCGGTAGGTCATCGTGGTCTCGAAGCCGTCCGGGTGGCCACAGGCGGCCAGGGCCTGCTTGGCCTTCTCCACGTCGCCCTTGTTCTCAGCGGTCTGGTAGAGGTCGAACTTCTCCTGGCCGACGATGGGCGGCGGCATGACGTTGGTCGCGATGTCGCCACCGGCGACGGGGCCTCCGTAGGCGGTCTGGTTGGCGACGCGGTCGGCGGCCCACATGACGGCCTTACGGCACTCGACGTTGTCCAGCGGCGGGGCCTCCGGGATCACGGAGACGAACCAGAGCCGCGGGATGATCGGGTTGTCCGTGCGCGCCTTCAGCGCCGGGTCCGGGAGGACCTTGCCGAGGGCGGCGGGCTGCAGACCGGTGCCCGGGATGTCCAGGTGGATGTCACCGGAGATGAGCTGGTTGTCGAGGTCGTCGGCGTTGACGTTGAGCTGGACCTCGATGCGGTCGGGCAGCGCGGGCCGGTTCGGGTCGGTCGCCGGGTCCCACTGGTCGTTGCGGACCAGGGCGAAGCGCTTGCCGATCTCGTTGCTCTCGAACTTGTACGGACCGGAGGAGACGACCTTCTCCCGGTACTTGGCGCCGGTGTCCTTGTCCTTGGGAACCGGGGCCGTCATCGGCATCTGGACGACGTAGTCCATCGACGCGAACGGCTTCTTCAGCTTGAAGACGATCGTCTGGTCGTCGGGGGTCTCGATGGCGGAGCTGTAGTCGGCGTCCGGGGCCTTGTAGACGCCCTTGTAGTCCTTCGGCCAGTCGAGCAGCTCGTTGAGGTACGACGGGCCGTGCGGGAAGGTCTCCTTGTCGAAGGAGCGCGCGACCGCGTAGGCGACGTCCTTGGACGTGATCGGGGTGCCGTCCTCGAACTTGACGCCCTGCTTGATCTTGTACGTCCAGCTCTTGCCGTCAGAGCTCGGCTCGCCGAGTCCCTCGGCGAGGTCGGGGATGACGGTGTTGCCCTCGGGGCCGGGGCCCGGCTTGTACATCGTCAGCGTCCGCCAGTAGAGCCGGCCGAAGTTGAACGAGTAGCCGTAGTAGGTGTCGGCCGGGTCGAGGCTATCCCAGTCGCCGGAGTGCGCGGCCTTGAGGGTACCGCCCTTCTTGGTCGAAGGGTTGTAGACCCCGGTCAGGGCGGCATCGGCCACGGGTTGCGCGGCGCCGCCGGAGGCCGACTGGGCCGGCTGCTGCTGCGTACCGCCCCCTCCGCCGCCGCAGGCGGAGAGCACTAGGGCGAGCGCCGCTGTCGCGGCCGCTGCCAGTGCGGATTTCCTTCTCATTGATACCCCTTGTTAGTGGAGATGGGGATGGAGCGTGGGCGAAGGTCAGTGCGCCCGCGGGTCGAAGGCGTCCCTCAGTCCGTCGCCGAACAGGTTGAACGCCAGGACGGTGATGAAGATCGCCAGACCCGGGAAGATCACGAAGTGCGGCAGGGTGTAGAACCGCACGGCTTCGGAGAGCATGCCGCCCCAGGTGGGAGTGGGCGGGTTGACGCCGACGCCGAGGAAAGACAGCGCGGCCTCGAAGAGGATGTTGGCCGGGATGAGCAGGGTCGCGTAGACCAGGATCGGGGCCATCAGGTTGGGCAGGATCTCACGGAACAGGATGTAGCCGTTGCGGGCGCCCAGGCTCCTGGCGGCGTCGACGAACTCGCGCTCGCGCAGCGACAGCGTCTGGCCGCGGACGATGCGCCCGATGCTGGGCCAGCTGAAGAAGCCGATGATGAAGATCAGCATCGCGATGCGGAGCCCGTTGCCCTCCAGCCCGAAGCCCTCGTTCGGCATCACGCCGACCAGCGCGATGGCGAAGACGAGCAGCGGGAAGGCCAGGAACACGTCCATGATCCGGCCGATGATCTGGTCGACCCAGCCGCCGAAGTAGCCGGCGATGACGCCCATGACCGTGCCGATGAGCACCGACACCATCGTGGCCAGGAAGCCGATCAGCAGTGAGATGCCGGCCCCGGCGACGATGCGGCTGAAGATGTCGCGACCGTTGACCGGCTCGACGCCGAGCGGGTACTCGGCGCTCATCCCGCCGAAGTCGCCCAGGGGCAGCAGGGTGTTGGGGTCGATCGCGTCCTGGTGGAACTCCAGCGGGTCGTGGCCGAACAGGCTGATGATCGGCGTCGCGAAGATCGCCACCAGGATCAAGAAGATCACGACGATGCCGCCGCTGAGCGCGACCTTGTCGCGCCTCAGCCGCATCCAGGCGATCCGGGTGAGAGACCGGCCCTGGACGGCTCTGCCCGCTCCGGCGAGCGTGGCCTCTGGCGGCACCTGCGCCGAGGCACCGGAAACGTCGAGCGGTGCGGTCATGCCGGATAGCCCCCTGATTGTTCAGACGACGTTGTCTGGAGTTTCGTCGTAAAGACCGCTTGGTCGCGACCTTCAGGAGGCAGGATGTATGGCCTGAACTGCGCTGACTAGCCCCTCAGGCCGCTATGTGGCTCAACTGTGATTGACGCGAAACGCATTCGTATCGATCTTGGTGGGAATGTGCACGACCAGTCCTGGTTGCGTCTCAGATCCGTGACATACCGGGATCTAGCTGATGCCGCGACGCCGGAGAAGGTCCTCGATGTCCGAGAAGTCGTCTTCGCCTTTCGGGGCCTTCTTCTTCTCCACGGCGGGCCGGGCGGACGCCTGCGGCCGGCCGCCCTCGGACGCGGGGGCGGGCTTCGCCTTCGCCGCCCCGCCGGCGCTCACGGCGTCGCCCGTGCTCCCGGCGCCACCGGTCTTGCGGAGCTTCCTGCCGCGCAGCACGCCGGAGACGACGAACAGCACCACCGACAGGCCGGCCACGGCCACCCCCGCCCACACCAGCGGGTTGAACACCAGGTTCGCCACGAACCCGACGACGGTGGAGCCGATGGTCCACAGCGCCCGCAGCGCGTCGGTCAAGTACGCGGCCAGCGGCAGCAGCGCCCACGCCAGCACCCGGAACCCGGAGGCCGCGCCCCGGCGCCGGAACGCCAGGAAGCTCATCACCAGCCCCGCGATGGTCAGGCCGATGCAAAGCGGGAACCAGGCGATCTGTTCGAAACCCATGCGGGTCACCCCTCCGTATGTGCCTTTTCTCTCCATCCTGGCACGTGATACCCGCCCCGCCCCTCCTCCGGGAGAACCAGCGGCCCCCTAAGGGTCGACTCCGTCCGCCCCCGACGCCGCGCGCGTGGAGACGAAGACGCAGAAGGGGTGTCCCGCCGGGTCGGCGTAGACGCGCAGCGGCTCCTCCTCGTCCTCGATGCGGTCCAGCAGCAGCCGTCCGCCGAGGCGCAGCACCCGCTCGTGCGCGGCGCGCAGCTCCCCGACCGACCTCACGGTCAGGTCCAGGTGCAGCTGCTGGGGCACCGGTCCGCCTGGCCAGGTCGCCTCGGGCAGCTCGTCCACCTGCTGGAAGGCCAGCCACGAAGCGCCGCCCGGGGTTCGCAGGACCAGCCAGTCGCGGCCCCGCTCGTCGTCGGCCCCCGCCTCGGGAGGCTCGTCACCGGGCCGGTAGACCAGCCCCAGCAGGGCCCGGTAGAACTCCGCCAGGGCCCTGGCGTCGGTGCAGTCGAGCACCACCTGGCACAACTCGGGCCTGCCGTCCCCGTCCGCCACGCGAACCGCCTCTCTCCGCGATCATCTCCGGCATGCCCTCTGCACCGGGAGTGCGGCGTTAAACGGCGGGACCGCGGATGCCTGCGTCAGGCCGTGCGGCCGGGAGCGCGGGAGACGGATCAGGAAGGCAGGAGGGCGCGCAGGCGGGCCGGCGTGACCTCCGTGAGCGAGGGGACCACCAGGCGGCCCGGCGCCGGCTCCACCGGCAGCAGGCTCGGCACCGCCACCACGGCGCACCCCGCCGCCGTCGCCGCCGCCACCCCGTTGGGCGAGTCCTCCAGCACGACGCAGCGCACCGGCTCCGCCTTCACCAGGTCGGCCGCCGTCAGGTAGGGCTCCGGGTCGGGCTTGGTGCGGACGACGTCGTCGGCGGTGACGACGACGTCGAAACGCTCGCGGCCCACGTGCTTGAGCACCGCGTCGGCGATCTCCAGCAGCGACGACGTCACCAGCGCTACCGGCACCCCCTCGTCCCGCAGCGCGTCGAGCAGCTCGGCGGCGCCCGGCATGATCCGCACCCCGCCCGCCAGGCGGGCCACCATGCCGGTCACCATCCACTCGCGCACCGTCCACGCGGGCACCGGCGACTCCGAGACGCCCAGCATGTAGTCGACCGTGCGCTCCATGGAGCCGCCGACCAGGTGGGCCTGGTGCTCGGGAGTCCAGTTGGTGCCGAGCCTGCCCATCACCTCGGTCTCGACCTCC
Organism: Nonomuraea sp. CA-218870; assembly: GCF_050936535.1. NCBI lineage: Bacteria > Bacillati > Actinomycetota > Actinomycetes > Streptosporangiales > Streptosporangiaceae > Nonomuraea > Nonomuraea sp. CA-218870. Next base: position 4,768,960 of record NZ_JBNJMN010000001.1, read on the forward strand.
AGCCACACCCGCTCGGTGTCGACCAGGAGACCGTCCATGTCGAAGAAGACCGCTTCCACCCCGTACCCCTCCTGAGGCCGTCAGACGTTGAAGTACTTGGCCTCGGGATGGTGGGCGACGAGGGCGGAGGTCGCCTGCTCCGGATGGAGCTGGAACTCCTCCGACAGGGTGACGCCGATCCGCTCCGGGTCGAGCAGCTGGAAGAGCTGCACCTGGTCCTCGAGGTTGGGGCAGGCAGGATAGCCGAACGAGTAGCGGCAGCCCTGGATGTTGACCTTCAGCATGTCGTCGAGCGACTCGTCGCCGCCGATGCGCCACTCCGAGCGGACCCGGGCGTGCCAGTATTCGGCCAGCGCCTCGGTGAGCTGCACCGAAAGGCCGTGGAGCTCCAGGTAGTCGCGGTAGGCGTCCTTGGCGAACAGCTCGGCCGTGGCTTCGGAGATCTTGCCGCCCATGGTGACGACCTGGAGACCCACCACGTCGGTCTCCCCCGAGTCCTTGCTCCGGAAGAAGTCGGACAGGCACAGGTGGCGGTCGCGGCGCTGGCGCGGGAACGTGAAGCGGGTGCGCTCCCCGCCCGACTCGTCGAGGATGATCAGCGAGTCGCCGTCGCTGACGCACGGGAAGTAGCCGTAGACGACGGCGGCCTCCAGCAGGCCCTCGGTCTGCAGCCGCTCCAGCCACATGCGCAGCCTCGGCCGGCCCTCGGACTCGACCAGCTCCTCGTAGCCGGGACCGTCGCCGCCCCTGGTCGGCTTGAGCCCCCACTGGCCGAGGAAGAGCGCCCGCTCGTCGAGGAAGGCCGCGTAGTCGGCCAGCGGGATGCCCTTGACGATGCGGTCGCCGTGGAACGGCGGCGCCGGCACCGGGTTGTCGGCGGCCACGTCGGAACGGGCCGGCAGCTCCTCGACGGGGGTACGGCTCAGCCGGGCGCCGGTCTTGACCTGGCGCCGGCGCAGCGGCGGCAGCTCGGCGCCGGCCACCCCGCGCTTGACGGCCATGATCGCGTCCATCAGGCGCAGGCCCTCGAAGGCGTCGCGGGCGTAGCGGACCTCGCCCTCGAACAGCTCGGCCAGGTCCTGCTCGACGTAGGCGCGGGTGAGCGCGGCGCCGCCGAGCATCACCGGGTAGCGCTTGGCCAGGCCCCTGGAGTTGAGCTCCTCGAGGTTCTCCTTCATTACCACGGTCGACTTGACCAGCAGGCCGGACATGCCGATGACGTCGGCCTTCTGCTCGTCGGCGGCTTCCAGGATGGCCGAGACCGGCTGCTTGATGCCGAGGTTGACGACCTCGTAGCCGTTGTTGGACAGGATGATGTCGACGAGGTTCTTGCCGATGTCGTGCACGTCGCCCTTGACCGTGGCCAGCACGATGCGGCCCTTCGTCTCTCCCTCGACCCGCTCCATGTGCGGCTCCAGGTGGGCGACGGCGGCCTTCATCACCTCGGCCGACTGCAGCACGAACGGCAGCTGCATCTGGCCGGACCCGAACAGCTCGCCGACCGTCTTCATGCCGTCGAGCAGCACGTCGTTGATGATCTCCAGGGCGGGCCGCTGGGCCAGCGCCTCCTCGAGGTCGGCCTCCAGGCCCTTGCGCTCGCCGTCGATGATCCGGCGCTTGAGCCGCTCCCAGAGCGGCAGCGCGGCCAGCTCCTCGGCCTTGCCGGCGCGCATCGCCGCGGCGTCGACCCCCTCGAACAGGTCCATGAACCGCTGCAGCGGGTCGTAGCCCTCGCGCCGCCGGTCGTAGACCATGTCGAGGGCTACCTGGCGCTGCTCGTCGGGGATGCGGGCCATGGGCAGGATCTTGGAGGCGTGCACGATGGCGGAGTCGAGCCCGGCGTTGACGCACTCGTTCAGGAACACCGAGTTGAGCACCATGCGGGCGGCGGGGTTGAGGCCGAAGCTGATGTTGGAGACGCCGAGCGTGGTCTGCACGCCGGGGTGGCGCCGCTTGAGCTCGCGGATGGCCTCGATGGTCTCCAGGCCGTCGCGCCTGGTCTCCTCCTGGCCGGTGGCGATGGGGAAGGTGAGGCAGTCGACGATGATGTCCTCGACCCGCATGCCCCAGTTGCCGGTCAGGTCGTCGATCAGGCGGCAGGCCACGCCCACCTTGTGCTCGGCGGTGCGGGCCTGGCCCTCCTCGTCGATGGTGAGCGCCACCACGGCGGCGCCGTGCTCCCGCACCAGCCGCATGATCTTCTGGAAGCGGGAGTCGGGGCCGTCGCCGTCCTCGTAGTTGACGGAGTTGACGGCGGCGCGGCCGCCGAGCATCTCCAGCCCGGCGCGGAGCACCTCGGGCTCGGTCGAGTCGAGCATGATCGGCAGGGTGGAGGCGGTGGCCAGCCGGAACGCCAGCTCCTTCATGTCGGCCACGCCGTCGCGGCCGACGTAGTCGACGCACAGGTCGAGCATGTGGGCGCCGCCGCGGGCCTGGTCGCGGGCCATCTCGACGCAGTCGTCCCAGCGTCCCGCCAGCATGGCCTCGCGGAAGGCCTTGGAGCCGTTGGTGTTGCAGCGCTCGCCGACGGCCAGGAACGAGGTGTCCTGGCGGAACGGGACCGTCTGGTAGAGCGAGGAGGCGCCGGGCTCGGGGTGCGGGCGGCGGGGGGCGACCTGACGGCCCCGCACCCGCTCGACCACCTGGCGCAGGTGCTCGGGGGTGGTGCCGCAGCAGCCGCCGACGAGGGACAGGCCGTAGTCGCGGGTGAAGGCGTCGTGGGCGGCGGTCAGCTCCTCGGCGCTCAGCGGGTAGTAGGCGCCGTCGGAGGTGAGCACGGGCAGGCCGGCGTTGGGCATGCACGACAGCCGCAGCCGCGAGTGGCGCGCGAGGTAGCGCAGGTGCTCGCTCATCTCGGCGGGGCCGGTGGCGCAGTTGAGGCCGATCACGTCGACGCCGAGCGGCTCGATCGCCGTCAGCGCGGCGCCGATCTCGGAGCCGAGCAGCATGGCGCCGTTGGTCTCGATCGTCACCTGGGCGATGATCGGCACGTCGCGCCCGGCCGCCTCGACGGCCCGCTTCGCACCCAGCACGGCGGCCTTGACCTGGAGCAGGTCCTGGCAGGTCTCGATGATCAGCGCGTCGGCGCCGCCGGCGACCAGGCCCGCCGCGTTGTCGCGGTAGGCGTCGCGCAGGGTGGCGAACGGCAGGTGACCGAGCGTGGGCAGCTTGGTGCCGGGGCCCATCGAGCCGAGCACGAACCGGGGATGGTCGGGCGTCGACCAGTGGTCGGCGCGCCGCCTGGCGATCCTGGCGCCGGCCTCGGAGTATTCGTAGACCCGGTCGCCGATGTCGTACTCGCCGAGCGCGGCGAGGTTGGCGCCGAAGGTGTTGGTCTCGACGCAGTCGACGCCCACGGCGAAGTAGGCGTCGTGGACGCCCTCGACGATGTCCGGCCGCGTGACGTTGAGCACCTCGTTGCAGCCCTCGTGACCTTCGAAGTCGTCGAGGGTGGGGTCGTGGGCCTGGAGCATCGTGCCCATGGCGCCGTCGGCGACGATCACACGCTGGGACAGCACTTCTCGGAATGTCTGGGCGACGCTCATGGACCACAGCCTATCGGCTGTGCCGAACCGAGATCCGCGCCGCCGTGCGGCCCGCCCCGCCCGCGGCCCCGCCCGCGACCCCGCCGTCACGGCGTCCGGCCTGGTCTTCCACGACAGGCGGTACGACGGATACCACTGATCGCGCTTACCACGTGACAGGAGTACCTCCTCACCGCATAGGCTTAGCGCGATGGTGCAGACAGGAGGCGACACGTGATCGAGCTCGAAGGGCTTCCCGAGCTCGTGGACCCGGTGCTCATTGCCGCGTTCGAGGGCTGGAACGACGCGGGCGAGGCGTCGAGCGGTGTGATCGCCCATCTCGAGTCCGCCTGGAAGGCCGAGCCGCTGGCCGAGCTGGACCCTGACGACTACTACGACTTCCAGGTCACCCGCCCGGTCGTGGAGATGGGCGACGGGCTGACCCGGTCGATCATCTGGCCGACGACGAGGCTGCTGCGCGCCCGTCCGCCCGGCCTTGAGCGTGACGTGGTGCTGCTGCGCGGGATCGAGCCCAACATGCGCTGGCGGTCGTTCTGCGCCGACATCATCGACGTCTGCCGCGAGCTGGGCGTCGAGCAGGCCGTCATGCTGGGCGCGCTGCTCAACGACTCGCCCCACACCCGGCCGGTGCCGATCCTCGGCTCGGCCACCGATGAGGGCCTGGCGCGCTCGATCAACCTGGAGCTGAGCCGCTACGAGGGCCCGACGGGCATCGTCGGCGTGCTGCAGCACGCGTTCGGCCGCGCGGGCCTGAGCGCCGTCACGCTGTGGGCGTCGGTGCCCCACTACGTGGCCCAGCCGCCCAACCCGAAGGCCACGCTCGCGCTGCTGCGCCGGCTGGAGGACGTGCTGGAGATCCCGATGCCGCTGGGAGACCTCGACGAGGAGGCCCGCGCGTGGGAGCACGGCGTCGACGAGCTGGCCTCGCAGGACAGCGAGGTGGCCGAGTACGTCAAGGAGCTCGAGGAGCGCAAGGACGCGGCGGAGCTGCCGGAGGCGAGCGGCGACGCGATCGCGGCCGAGTTCGAGCGTTACCTCAGGCGTCGCGACCGCGACACCGACACCTGACCGCCCCGGCGGCCCGCATGGGGCCGCTCAGGGCGATTCCGCCCGGAACGCGCCTGACCCGTCAGGACGCCGGGCGTCCGTGCCCGCGACGGGTAGAGGCGTCCGTGCCCGCGCCGGGTCGAGCCGGCCCGCGGCGGGGAACCCCGGTCAGACGGCTGTCCGCGTGAGGGCGCGGTGGCGCAGGGTCTGGTCGTAGCGGTGCCAGGCCAGGGCGGCGACGTCGGCGTCGGCGCCGAGCGGCGCGCTGACGAGGTCGGCGCCGGCGGCGGCCAGGCGGGAGTGGAAGAAGCCGGGCGCCAGCAGGTAGGAGGCGAGCGCCACCCGGGCCGCTGGGCCTGACCGCAGCCGTTCCATGGTCTCGGCGAGCCCCGGCTCGCCGGCCGAGACGAAAGCGGCGGTGACGGGGCGGGACAGGCGGACGGCGAGCCGGTGGGCGGCGGCGCGCACGTCGGCCAGGGCGGCGGGGTCGGAGGACCCGGCCGCGCCCAGCACGACCGCGTCCGTGGCGCGCAGGCCGGCCCGGTCCAGGCGGCGGGCGAGCGCGCCGGTGAGCAGCCGGTGCGGGCCGAGCTGCCGGGCGACCAGGGCGTCGGGCCGGTGTTCGGCGAGCACGGCGGGCAGGTCGACGTGCACGTGGTAGCCGCCCGCCAGCAGCAGGGGGACGACGACCACCGGTCCGGGCACGCGCGGCAGCACGTCGCGCAGCAGCGGAGGGCTGATCTCCAGGTAGGTCAGCTCGACCCGGTGGCGGGGGCGGGCCGCGCGGACGGCGCGGGCCAGCGCTGACAGGGTGCGCCGCCCCTCCTCGCTGCGGGTGCCGTGGGCGGCCAGTACGAGCGTCGGGGTCACTGGACGCCCTCGTACCGGCAGGCCAGCCGGTAGCCGCGCTTGACCACGGTCTCGACGATCCCGGCGGGGCCGAGGGCGCGGCGCAGGCGGGTGATGGCCATCTCGACGGCGTGCTCGGCCGAGTCTCTCGCGGTGCTGCCGGGCAGGACGGTGCGCAGTTCGGCGCGGGAGACGACGTGGCCGGGCTTGTCGGCCAGGCGTTTGAGCACGGCCATCGGGGCGGGCGGCAGCGGGCGCAGCTCGCCGTCGACGACCACGGCGTGGCCGCGGATCTCCAGCTGGTGGCCGGCCGCCTCCAGCCGGGACACGGACTCGGCGGGCAGGTGGCGGGCCAGGACGCGGGCGAGCGCGCCCAGCCGGGCCCTGTCGGGCTGGAGCGTGGGCACGCCGCGGTCGGTGAGCGGGCCCGCGGTGACCGGGCCGACGCAGGCGGCCACGACGCGTCCGCCGAACGCGGCCAGCAGCGCGGCCTCGACGCCTTCGGCCCTGGCGGCGTTGAGCATGGCGTGCACGGCGGGCGCGCTGGTGAAGGCGACCGCGTCGACCGAGCCGGCGATGGTCTGGGTGATCAGGCGGCGCAGCGGCGACGGGTCGCGGTACGGCAGCCACCGGTAGACGGGGATCTCGATCACCTCGGCGCCCGCCTCGCGCAGCGCGGCGATGAAGTCGGTGAGCGGCTCGCCGTGCTGCTGGACGGCGATGCGGCGGCCGCGCAGGTCCTGGGCGAGCAGGTAGTCCTTGACCTCGGCGCAGGATTCGGTGGCGGGGGTCCAGTGGTCGTTGAGCCCGGCGGCGCGGACCGCTCCCCTGGCCTTGGGCCCGCGGGTGAGCAGGCGCGCGCGGGCGAGGTGGTCGCCCAGTTCGGCGGACAGGCCCCAGCCCTCGGCGGCGGCCATCCAGCCGCGGAAACCTACTCCGGTGGTGACGACCACGTCGTCGACGGGCCGTTCGAGGCTCTGCCGGGTCGCCGCGAGCAGGTCGGCGTCCTCGGCGAGCGGGACGAGCCTGATCGCCGGGGCGCTGAGCACGCGGGCGCCGCGCCGTTCGAGCAGCGCGCCGAACTCCTCGCGCCGCCGGGTGGCGGTGACGCCGATCGTGAACCCCGCCAGCGCGTCCGGCGCGGTCTCCGGTGAGATCTCCGGCGACGTGGTGACGTCGCCGATGGCTGGCGCACTGATGGTTGGCGCACTCATGCGAGAACCTCGTCGTGGGTCGGGGAGGTCCGGCCGGGCCCCGAGCACCCGGCCGGACATCACAGGCACGTGAACCGGAAGTGAGATCACCCCTTCATGGTGGGTTCCAGGGGTTTCCTCGCTGGGTCCCTTCTGTTACCGCTGTGCTACAAGCGGCACTCAGGGGGATTGGCGGCCGGCGCGGGCGGGAACGCCGTCGATGTGCGACGCGATCATGCGGGGGGTTGCGGGTGACGGTGCTGCCGATCAGGGCGTTCGACGATCCGGTGCTGCGGTCGGTGGCCGAGCCGGTGCGGGATTTCGACAAGGAGCTGCGCCGGTTGGTGAAGTCGATGACGCTGACCCTGCGCGCGGGCGCCGGGCGGGCGGGACTGGCCGCTCCCCAGGTGGGGGTGCCGCTGCGGGTGCTCGTCTACGCCTACGAGGGCGCGTCCGGCCATCTGGTCAATCCGCGGCTGGAGCTGTCGGAGCGGCGGATCACGGCGGACGAGGCGTGTCTGTCGGCGCCGGGCGTGTGGTGGCCGCTGGAGCGCGCCTTCATGGTCACGGCGCGCGGGCGCGACATGTTCGGCAAGCCCGTCACTGTGCGGGCTCTGGGCGTGCTGGCGCGGGTGCTGCAGCACGAGTCCGATCATCTGGACGGGGTGCTGTTCAGCGACCACCTGTCAGCGGACGAGCGGGGACGGTTTCTGGCCGCGGCGCTGACCTCGGGATGAGCGCGCGCCGCTGGTCGGGATCGGTGCCGCCCCAGACGCCGTGCGTCTGGCCGCTGCTGATCGCGTAGTCGAGGCATGGCTCCCGTACGGGACAGGTCCGGCATATGGACTTGGCGCGTTCCACCTGTGACTGGCCCGGGCCCTGGAGCGAGATCGGGAAGAACAGCTCAGGGTCCAGGTCGGAGCAGGCGGCCCTGCGTGACCAGTCGAGCATCATCATGCCCATGGCGCCTACCCAGGGCATTTCGGGTCATACCTCTTCAAGCAGGCGGTCCCAGTCCTCCAGGAACCTGCCGAGCCCGTAGCGCGCCAGGGCCGCGGCCCGCGCGGCCTTCCCGGTCTGGGCGGCCCGCTCCGGGTCCGCCGCGAACTCCTCCAGCGCCCCTGCCAGCGTCTCCACCCGGGTGGAGAGGACGCCCGCCTCCGGCGGCACCGCCTCGACGGCTTCCGTGGTGGCCAGGGCGACCACGGGCATGCCCAGGGTCATCGCCTCGATGAGGGCCAGCCCGAGCGACGTCCACCGGTACGGATGCAGGTAGACCCGCCGCCTGGCCAGCTCGGCGTGCATGCGGGCCTGCGGCAGGTCCTCGTACGTCCCGTACGGCAGACCTTCGACCTTCATGCCGAACAGGTCGAGCGGGACCTTCGCGGCGAAGCGCGGCAGCAGGTCGGTGCCGGCCACGCGGGTGCGCCGGACGGGCTCGTTGACCACGACGCCGGCCCGGGGCAGTTCGCCGGTGTAGAGGTGGCCGGGGTCCACGACGCCGTGCTCGATGACCCGGGTGGGCGCCCGGCCGTTGTCCCAGAACAGCTCGTTGAAGTGGGTGACGTGAACGAGCGTGAGGTCGGAGCGGCCGGCCAGCGGGTGGCGGGTGCGCGGCACGTCGCCGGCGGGGGTGTTGTGCTCGACGTAGACGCCGGGCAGGTCGCGGCCGAGCCACTCGCGGGCCAGGTCGAGCTCGTGCGGGCGCTGGTAGACGACCACGTCGATCGGCTCGTCGCGCAGGCGGTCCCACGGCACCTCACGGGCGCGGGCCGGCCACGGGTAGGTCTCGGCCCGTCCCCTGCCGTCGAGACCGCGCCCGGGCACGAGCGGCAGCACGTAGTCGTGGTGGCCGTGCACGAACGAGGTGGTCCACGAGCCGTGGACGTGCCAGAGGAGGATCCTCACCAACGGCTCCAGCCGAGCGCGCGTGACCAGGCCGAGCCGCCCACGGCGACGGGGGCCGGCGCGGCGTCCACCTCGCGCAGCAGCCGTTCGGCCACGTCGAGGAGGTCGTCGGCGAGCTCCGGGGCCTGCTCGATCTCCGCGCGCAAGGTCTGCTCGGTCGGCACGAGGATGCCCCGCGCGCCCGCCGCCCTGGCCGCCTCCATGTCGCGGCCGATGTCGCCGACCATGACGCACTCGCGCGGGCTGACGTCCAGCACCGCCGCGGCCCTGATGAGCAGGCCGGGCGCGGGTTTGCGGCAGGTGCAGCCGTCGATGTCGTCGTGCACGCAGATCGCCCACGCGTCGAACGGCCCAAGCAGTTCCTCCACGCGGGCGTTGACCTGCTCCATCTCGTCCGCGGTGATCAGCCCTTTCGCCACGCCCGACTGATTGGTCACCACCGCTACCGGCAGGTCGGCCCTGCGCAGCCTGCTCAACGCCTCCAGCGCGCCCGGCATGGGCTGGACCCGGGCGGGGTCGCCGTTGTACGGGACATCCCTGATCAGCGTTCCGTCCCTGTCGAAGAGCACGGCCCCGGGACGTCGTTGTTCGAACACCATCCACCTCCGTCGCGTGGCCGACTGCTACCCGGACCCCCATCCGGCAAACAACTACTTAGCGTGACCAATGCGGGCTAAGCGGGGGTATTTCCCCATATAGAGGAGGCGGGGGTGTTTGAGAAGCGCTTCTCTCGGTAGCGGTTCTCGTGTCTCGCAGGAAGGGAACCGATGAGATTTCTCGGCATCAACGCGATCTTCCACGACCCCGCCGCGGCCCTGATCGTGGACGGCAAGGTGGTCGCCGCCGCGGAGGAGGAACGGTTCAGCCGGCGCAAGCACGGCAAGCGCCCGCTCCCGTTCTCCGCGTGGGAACTTCCGGAGCAGGCGGCCGCCTGGTGCCTGCGGGAGGCGGGCATCGGGCCCGAGGACATCGACGCGGTGGCCTACTCCTACGACCCCGCCCTGGTCGAGCAGCGCCCGGACGGCGACTGGGAGGACCTGCGCACCCGGTACGCGGTCCGCGCCCCGCTGTTCCTGTCCACCGCGCTGCCCGGGCTGGACCCGGCCAAGGTGCGCTACGTGCCGCACCACATCGCGCACGCGGCCTCGGCGGGCCTGGCCTCGCCCTGGCGCGACTGCGCGGTGCTGGTGTGCGACGGCCGCGGCGAGGACGTCTCCCACCTGGCCGGCCGCTACACCGGCGGCGAGCTGGAGGTGCTGGCCGCGCAGCGGCTGCCGCACTCGCTCGGGCTGATGTACGAGGACGTGACCGAGCACCTGGGCTTCCTGCGCTCCAGCGACGAGTACAAGGTCATGGCGCTCGCCTCCTACGGCCGGCCCCGGTTCCTGGAGGAGCTGCGCGACCTCGTCTACGCGACCGATGACGGCGGCTTCCACGTCACGCCGATCGAGTGGAGCGGCTACGCCAAGGCGCTGCGCAAGGGCGAGCCGTGGACGGACGACCACGCCGACCTGGCGGCCAGCGTGCAGGCCCGGCTCGAAGAGGTGCTGCTCGACCTGGCCCGGTGGCTGCACGAGCGGACCGGCGAGCGGCGGCTGGCCCTGGCCGGCGGGGTGGCGCTGAACTGCGTGGCCAACACCCGGCTGCTCGCCGAGGGGCCGTTCGATGAGGTGTGGGTGCAGCCGGCCGCCGGAGACTCCGGCACGGCGCTGGGCGGCGCGCTCCACCTGGCGCAGGCGTACGGGGAGCCGGCCGCGCCGATGGGCACCGCCGCGCTCGGGCGCGGCTTCACCGACGAGGAGCTGGGGGCGTGGCTGGACGTGGCGCGCGTCCCGTACACGCGGCCGACGGACCTGGCGGGGGCGGTGGCCGCCGAGCTGGCCGCCGACCGGATCGTCGCCTGGTTCCAGGGACGGTCGGAGTACGGGCCGCGGGCGCTGGGCCACCGCTCGCTGCTGGCCCACCCGGGGCACGCGGCCAACACCGAACGGCTCAACGACGTCAAGGGACGCGAGCAGTTCCGGCCGATCGCGCCCATGGTGCTGGAGGACCGGGCCGCCGACGTCTTCGCCCGGGGGCCGGTGCCTTCGCCGTACATGCTGTTCGTGCACGACGTGCGCCCCGGCTGGCGCGAGCGCCTGCCCGCCGTGGTGCACGTCGACGGGACCGCCAGGATCCAGACCGTCTCCCCCGCCGCCGAGCCGCTGATGGCGCGGGTGCTGGCCGAGTTCGAGGCCAGGACCGGGCTGCCCGTCCTGGTCAACACGAGCCTCAACACCGCCGGGCGGCCCATGGTGGACGACCCGCGCGACGCGCTGGAGTGCTTCGGCTCCGCCCCGGTGGAGGTGCTGGCCCTGGGGCCGTACCTGATCCGGCGCGGGGAGGTGTTCGCCTCGTGATCACGGTGGTGATCCCCACGATCGGACGGCCCAGCCTGCGCGCCACGCTGGCCGCGCTGACGGGCGTCCCCGTGGTGGTCGCCGACGACCGGCGCGGCGCCGCCGAGCCGCTGGAGGTGCCGGCCGGGGTACGGGTCGTGCGCTCGGGCGGTCGCGGGCCCGCGGCGGCGCGCAACGCCGGATGGCGGGCGGCGGACACGCCGTGGGTGGCGTTCCTGGACGACGACGTGGTGCCCTCGCCCGGCTGGGTGGACGCGGTCCGCGAGGACCTGGCGGACCTGCCGGAGGACGTGGCGGGCAGCCAGGGCCGGATCGTGGTGCCGCTGCCCGCCGGGCGCCGGCCCACCGACGGCGAGCGGCACACCGCCGGGCTGGCCGGCGCCGACTGGCCCACGGCCGACATGGCCTTCCGCCTCTCGGCGCTGGAGCGGGTCGGGGGGTTCGACGAGCGCTTCCCGCGCGCCTACCGCGAGGACGCCGACCTGGCCCTGCGCCTGCTGCGGACCGGCTACCGGCTGGTCAAGGGCGCGCGGGTGACCGTGCATCCGGTGCGCGACGACGGCTTCTGGGCCAGCGTCCGGTTCCAGCGCGGCAACGCCGACGACGCGCGGATGCGGCGCCTGCACGGGCCCGGGTGGCGCGCGGCGATCGGCGCCCGCGGCCGCCTGCGCCGCCACGCCGTCACGACGGCCTGCGCCGCCGCCGCGCTCGCCCTGGGCACGGCCAGCGTGCTGGCCTCCGGCGGAGCGCGCCGCGGCCGGGTTCCCGTACGGGGACCATGCCTTGCGGCCTGGCCCCGGCGCGGAGCCGGATGGGCGGCCGCGGGGTGGGCGCTCATGACGGCGGAGTTCGCCTGGGCGCGGGTGCGGCCGGGGCCGCGCACGCCCGCCGAGACGGCGCGCATGGTCGTCACCAGCCTGCTGATCCCACCGGCGGCCTGCTGGCACCGGCTCAGGGGGGAATGGGAGGTGCGGCGATGAGCGGTCCGCGGGTGCTCGTGGCGCGGCTCGACGATGCCGGGGACGTGCTGCTGTCCGGCCCGGCCGTGCGGGCCGTGCGCGCGCGGGCGGGCGAGGTCGTGTTCCTCGCCGGCCCCGCCGGCAGCGCCGCCGCCGAACTGCTGCCCGGGGTGGACCGGGTGGTGGAGTGGCGGGCCCCGTGGATCCTGAGCGAGCCGCCGCCCGTGGACGGCGCCGCCGTCGACGCGCTCGTCCGGCAGGCGCGCGGCTGCGACGAGGCGCTCATCCTGACCTCGTTCCACCAGTCGGCGCTGCCGCTGGCCCTGCTGCTCAGGCTGGCCGGGGTACGGCGGATCTCCGCCATCAGCGAGGACTACCCCGGCTCGCTGCTGGACGTGCGCCACCGGGTCGACGAGAGCCTCGACGTGCCGGAGGCGGAGCGGATGCTGGCGCTGGCCCGCGCCGCCGGGTTCGAGCTCCCGCCCGGCGACGACGGCAAACTCGCAGTTCGCCAGCCACTTCCGGATATCAGCCCAGAAATAGGGCAAATGCTCGCTGCCGGCGGCGTGGCCGGCAAAGGCACGTATGTCGTGGTGCACCCGGGGACCTCGGCCCCGGCCAGGACCTGGCCCGCGGAAAGGCACCGCCGGACCGTGCGGGACCTGGCCCACGACGGGCATCGGATCGTGGTGACCGGCAAGGAACGCGATCTCACCGCCTTCGTCGCCGGCGACGACGCCGTGGACCTCGGTGGCAGGACCTCGTTCGCCGAACTTGCCGCCGTACTGGAGCGTGCCGGGGTGCTCGTGGCCGGCAACACCGGCCCGGCCCACCTGGCCGCGGCCGTCGGCACCCCGGTGGTCAGCCTGTTCGCCCCCGTCGTTCCCGCCGAGCGGTGGGCCCCGTACGGCGTGCCCACGGTGCTGCTCGGTGACCAGGACGCGCCCTGTCGTGGCAGCAGGGCGCGCACCTGCCCGGTGCCCGGGCACCCGTGCCTGTCGCAGATAGCCAGTGAGCAGGTGGTCAAGGCAGTGAGGGAGCTGACGCAGTGAAGATCGATCTCGTCTCGGAACACGCCGACCCTCTCGCCGCCATCGGCGGCGTCGACGCCGGCGGCCAGAACGTGTACGTGGCGTCCCTGGCCACGGCGCTGGCCGCGCGCGGCCACTCGGTGGTCGTGCACACCCGGCGCTCCCATCCGAGCCAGCCGAGGTCGGTGCGGGTCTCCCCCGGCGTCACCGTCGCGTACGTGCCGGCGGGCCCCGCGGCGCCGGTGCCCAAGGACGAGCTTCCGCCGTACATGCCGGAGTTCACCGAGCGGCTGGCCGCCGACTGGGCGCTGCGCTCCCCCGACGTGATCCACGCGCACTTCTGGATGAGCGGGCAGGCGGCGCTGCGGGCGGCCGGGCGCGTCCCCGTGGTGCAGACGTTCCACGCGCTCGGCACCGTGAAGCGGCGCTGGCAGGGCGAGGCCGACACCAGCCCCGCCCACCGGCGGGCCACCGAGCGCGAGATCGGCCGCCGCTCCGACGCGGTGCTGGCGACCTGCGGCGACGAGGTAGAGGAACTCGTCGCCATGGGCGTGCCCGAGCAGCGGATCTCGGTCGTCCCGTGCGGCGTCGATCTCGACCGGTTCCGCCCCGACGGGCCCGTGGCCCCGCGCACGGACGGGCCGATGATCCTGAGCATCGGCCGGATGGTGCCGCGCAAGGGCGTCGACACGGTGATCGCCGCGCTGCGCCGGCTGCCCGGCGCCGAGCTGGTGGTGGCCGGCGGGCGGGCCGGCGACGAGGAGGCGGTGCGGCTGCGCGAGCTGGCGCGCGGCTACGGGCTCCAGGACCGGGTGCACGTGATCGGCAGCGTGCCCCGCGAGCGGGTCCCGGCGCTGATGCGCGCGGCCGACGTGCTGGTCACCGTGCCCTGGTACGAGCCGTTCGGACTGGTGCCGGTGGAGGCGATGGCGTGCGGCCTGCCCGTCGTGGCGTCGGCGGTCGGCGGCCACCTGGACACGGTGGCCGGCTGCGGGCTGCTGGTGCCGCCGCGCAGGCCGCGAGCGCTCGCCAGAGTGCTGCGGGAAGTCCTCGACGACCCGGCCAGACGCCGCGAGATGAGCAGGGCCGGCGCCCGCCGCGCCCGCGAACGGTACGGCTGGCCGCGCGTCGCCGAACAGACCGAGGCCGTCTACACGCAGGTGATCGACGGGCAGCCGACCCGGCTCGCCGCACTGGGGGGATGACGATGGACGCGCACCTGGAAAAGCTCCGCACGGCCCTGAGCAGGGTCGACGACCACGCCGTCACGATCCGCGCCTGGGGCGGCAAGCTGGGCGGCGTGCTCACGGCCGGCGGCAGGCTGCTCGCCTGCGGCAACGGCGGGTCGGCCGCCGAGGCCCAGCACCTGACGGCCGAGCTGGTCGGCAGGTTCAGGGCCGACCGGCCCGCGTACGCGGCGATCCCGCTGCACGCCGACACCTCTTCACTCACCGCGATCGCCAACGACTTCGGCGCCGAGGAGGTCTACGCCCGCCAGGTGCAGGCGCACGGCCGGCCGGGTGACGTGCTGATCTGCCTGTCGACCAGCGGCGGCAGCGCCAACGTGCTGGCCGCGGCGCGGGCCGCCCAGGAGCGCGGCATCCTGTCGTGGGCGCTCACCGGACCCGCGCCGAACCCGCTCGCCGACCTGTGCGACGACGTCGTGGCCGTGCCGGCGGACGAGACGTCCACGGTGCAGGAGGTCCACCTGGCGCTGATCCACATGCTGTGCGACGCGGTGGAGGAGGCCCTGTGAGCCGTCCCGGCACGGACGGGGAGGTCCCGGGGCGGCCGGACGAGACTGCCGGCCCGCTCGTCGTGATCGGCGACACGTTTCTCGACGTGGACGTCGAGGGCGAGGCCGAGCGGCTGTGCCCGGACGCGCCGGTGCCCGTGGTCGACGTGGCCGCCGAGCATGCCCGGCCCGGGGGCGCGGGGCTGGCGGCTCTGCTCGCCGCGCGGGAGGGCGCCGACGTGGTGCTGATCACCGCGATCGGCGACGACCCGGCGGGGCGCCGCCTGTGCGGGCTGCTGTCGGCGGAGGTGGAGCTGGTACGGCTGCCGCTGCGGGGCGGGACCGTACGCAAGACCCGCGTGCGGGCGGGAGGCCAGACACTCCTGCGCCTGGACACCGGCGACGGCGTCGCGACCGTCCCGCACGGCGAGACCGCACGGCCGGCCGCGAGCGCGGTCGCAGGACCGGGCGCAGTCACAGGAGCAGACACGGGCACAGGAGCAGACACGGGCACAGAGGCGGGCGCGGGCACGGGAGCGAGCACGGGAGCGGGCGCAAGGGCGGGAGCGAGCACGGGAGCGGGCGCAAGGGCGGGAGCGGGCACGGGAGCGGGCGCAAGGACGGGAGCGGGCACGGGAGCGGGCGCGGCCGGGGGTTACGCGCGGGCCGTGGAGGTGGTCGCGGCGGCGGGGGCGGTGCTGGTGGCCGACTACGGGCGGGGCGTCGGAGCGGTGGCGCGGGAGCTGCTGCGCGGCTGCTCGGCGCCCGTCGTGTGGGACCCGCACCCGAGAGGCGGCAGGCCGCCCGAGGGATGCACGCTCATCACCCCCAGCGAGGCCGAGGCCAGGCGGCTGTGCCCGGGAGGGTTCCCCGGCGCCGACCGCGCCGCCCGCGCCATCCGGGAGGAGCTGAAGGCCGAGGCGGTCACCGTCACCCGGGGCACCGCGGGCGCGTCGCTGGCGCTGGCCGACGGCACCCTGCTCAAGATCCCCGCACCGGTCCTGGCGAGCGGCCAGGACACGTGCGGCGCGGGCGACCGGCTGGCCGGCGCGGCGGCGCTCGCGCTGCGGGCCGGGGCCGACGTGACGCGGGCGGTCACCATCGGCGTCGGCGCGGCCTCACGGTTCGTCGCCGGCGGCGGCGCGGCCGCGCTCCGCGTACGGGAACAGGAACTGGGCGACCGGCCGCGCACCGCGGCCGAGGTGGCCGAGCTGACCCGGGCACGCGGCGGGCGGCTGATCGCCACCGGCGGCTGCTTCGACCTGCTGCACGCCGGGCACGTCAGCCTGCTGCGGCGGGCCCGCGCGCTCGGCGACGCGCTCGTCGTGTGCGTCAACTCCGACGCGTCCGTGCGCAGGCTCAAGGGCCCGTCGCGTCCGATCGTGGACGTGACCGACCGGGTCGAGGTCCTGCGCGCGCTGAGCTGCGTGGACGCGGTGCTGGTGTTCGAGGAGAGCACCCCGGTCCACGCGATCGAGCTGCTCCGCCCCGACGTGTGGGTGAAGGGCGGCGACTACGAGGGCGGCACGCTGCCCGAATCCGAGATCCTGGCCGGCATCGGCGCCGAGACCGTGGTGCTGGACCTGCTGCCGGGACGTTCGACCACCAATCTGATCAGGGAGATCCGATGAACGTATTGATCACCGGAGGCGCTTCCGGCCTCGGCCTGGCCACCGCGGAAGCGGTCGAGAAGGAAGGCTGGCGGGCGCTGGTCGTCGACGTGCGCCGGCCCGACCAGCGCTTCGAGCACGTCACCGCCGACCTGGCCGACCGGGAGCAGGCCGAGCGCGCCGTCACCGAGCTGGCCGAGCGCGCCGGCGGCCTGGACGCGATCGTCACCGCGGCCGGCATCGACCGGTGCGGGCGGCTGGAGGACGTGCCCGCCGACGACTGGGAGCAGGTCATCAAGGTCAACCTGCTGGGCACCGCCTCCGTCGTGCGGGCCGCGCTCCCGTATCTGAAGAGGTCGCGCGGGCGGATCGTCACCTGCGCGTCCACGCTCGGGCTGCGCCCGCTCAGCGACGCCTCGGCCTACAGCGCGTCGAAGTTCGGCGTGGTGGGGCTGACCCGGGCGCTGGCGGTCGAGCTGCGCGGCGAGGTGGGGGTCACCCTGCTGGTGCCCGGCGGCATGCGGACCGCCTTCTTCGACGGCCGGCCCGAACAGTACAAGCCGGGCCCGGAGGCGGGGCTGAACGACCCCGCCGACGTCGCCCAGGCCGTGGTCTTCGCGCTGGGCCGGCCGGTCGGCTGCGAGATCAGGGAACTCGTCGTCTGCCCCGACACGGAGACGTCATGGCCCTAGAACTCCTGGCGCTGCGCGGGCTGGGGCTGGGCGACCTGCTCACGGCCGTCCCCGCGCTGCGCGCGCTGCGCCAGGCCCACCCGGAGCACCGGATCACGCTCGCCACCCCGGCCTATCTCGGGCCGTTGCTGCCGCTCACCTGCGCGGTGGACGACCAGATCGACGTGCGCGGGCCCGGCCCGGTGCCGTTCGAACGGCCGGACATCGCGGTCAACCTGCACGGCCGCGGCCCGCAGAGCATCGAGGCGCTGCGCCGTACCGAGCCCGGACGGCTGATCAGCTACGAGGTCGGCCCGCCCTGGCAGGACGACGTGCACGAGGTGCGGCGCTGGTGCGACCTGCTGGAGTGGCACGGCATCCCGGCCGACCCGCAGGACCTGACGCTCGGCGTCTCGGACCGCACGGGGCCGGCGATCGTGCATCCCGGGGCCGCCTACCCGGCCAGGCGCTGGCCGCCGGAGCGGTTCGCGAAGGTGGCGGCCCTGCTGGACGACGTGGTCGTCACCGGCAGCTCCGAGGAGGTCGGCCTGGCCAGGAAGGTGGCCGAGCTGGCCGGGCTGCCGGCGGACCGGGTGCTCGCCGGCCGCACCGACCTGGCCGGCCTGATCGAGCTGGTGAGCAGGGCGCGCCTGGTGGTGTGCGGCGACACCGGCGTGGGCCACCTGGCGACCGCGTTCTGCGTGCCGTCGGTGGTGCTGTTCGGGCCGGTCTCGCCGATGCAGTGGGGTCCGCCGCCGGGGTGGCGGCACGTCGCGCTGTGGACCGGCCACCAGGGCGACCCGCACGGCGACAAGCCGGACCCGGGGCTGCTCGAGATCGAGGTATCAGAAGTCGTCGACGCCGCGATGGAGGTCACGTCATGAGGGCGCTGGTCACCGGAGGAGCCGGGTTCCTCGGCTCCCACCTGTGTGAGCGGCTGCTGGATCGGGGGGCTGACGTGGTGTGCATGGACAGCTTCCTGACCGGCGGGCCGCGCAACGTCGAGCATCTGGTCGACCGGCCGTCGTTCCGCATCGTCGAGTGCGACCTGACCGGTTACGTGCACGTGCCCGGTCAGGTGGACCTGGTGCTGCACTTCGCCTCGGCCGCCTCGCCGGCCGACTACCTGCGCTACCCGATCGAGACGCTGCGCGTCGGCAGCGTCGGCACGCTGCACGCGCTCGGGCTGGCGCGGGAGAAGGGCGCCAGGTTCGTCCTGGCCTCCACCAGTGAGGTGTACGGCGACCCGCTGGAGCACCCGCAGCGCGAGACGTACTGGGGGAACGTCAACCCGGTCGGCCCGCGCAGCGTCTACGACGAGGCCAAGCGCTTCGCCGAGTCGCTGACCACGGCCTACCGCAACTCGCGCGGCACCGACACCGGCATCGTGCGGATCTTCAACACGTACGGGCCGCGCATGCGGCCGTTCGACGGCCGCGCGATCCCGACGTTCATCCGCCAGGCGCTGACCGGCGAGCCGATCACCGTCACCGGCGACGGCTCGCAGACCCGCTCGATCTGCTACGTGGACGACACCGTGTCGGGCGTGCTGGCCATGGCCGACAGCGACTTCGACGGGCCGGTGAACCTCGGCAACCCGGACGAGGTGACCATGCTCGACCTGGCCGTGACGATCAAGGAGCTGACCGGGTCGTCGTCGCCGATCGAGTTCGTCGAGCGGCCGCAGGACGACCCGGAGGTGCGCCGGCCGGACACCACGCTGGCCGCCGAGAAGCTCGGCTGGACGGCGGCGGTGCCGGCCGGCGAAGGGCTGCGGCGCACCATCGAGTGGTTCGCCGCCGAGCTGAAGGGGTTTCGGCCGGCGGCCCGGGTGACGGCCTAGGAGCCCTGCAGCCGCACGCCGAGGAGGGCGTCGGCCAGGTCGCGCACCAGGGCCGGCGCCGACGGGTCGCTCCCCCGCCCGGCCGCGTCCTGAGCGAGCGCCTTCTCGGCCCACCGGTCGACGGCGGCCACGGCGCCGGGGGCGTCGAGGTCGTCGGCGAGCCGCTCGCGGACCTCGGCGAGCAGCTCTTCCGCGGGCGGCCCCGCGGGGCCGGCCACGGCGGCGCGCCAGCGCTCCAGCCTGGCCTCGGCCTCGGCGAGCAGAGCGGGGGTGTAGGCCCAGTCGTCGCGGTAGTGCCTGCCGAGCAGGACGAGCCGGACCGCCATGGGGTCGTGCTCGGCCCGCAGCTTGGAGACGAACACCAGGTTGCCCCGCGACTTGGACATCTTCTCGCCGTCCAGGCCGACCATGCCGGCGTGGGTGTAGAACCGGGCGAACGGCCACCGGCCGGCGGCGGCGAAGCCCTCCGAGGCGCCGCACTCGTGGTGCGGGAAGATCAGGTCGGAGCCGCCGCCCGCGACGTCGAAGCCGGGGCCGAGGTGGTCCAGCGCGATCGCGGTGCACTCGACGTGCCAGCCGGGCCTGCCGCGGCCCAGCGGGGAGTCCCAGGCGGGCTCGCCCGGCCGCTCGGCCCGCCACAGCAGCCAGTCGAGGGGGTCGCGCTTGCCGGGGCGCTCCGGGTCGCCGCCCCGCTCGGCGAACAGCTCCAGCATGCGTTCGCGGGAGTAGCCGGAGACCTGGCCGTAGTGGGGCGCGGCGGCGGCGTCGAAGTAGACGTCGCCGTCGAGCGAGTAGGTGACGCCCCGGCCGGCCAGCTCGCCGATGAGCTCGGCGACCCGGCCGACGACCTCGGTGACGGCGACGTACTCGCGGGGCGGCAGGACGCGCAGCGCCTCCATGTCGGTGCGGAACAGCTCGATCTCCCGCTCGGCCAGGGTCTGCCAGTCGACGCCGGTCTGCTCGGCCCGCTCCAGCAGTGGATCGTCGACGTCGGTGGCGTTCTGCGTGTAGTGCACCTGGTGACCGGCGTCGCGCCACATGCGGCCGACGAGGTCGAAGGCGAGGTAGGTGTTGGCGTGGCCGAGGTGGGTGGCGTCGTAGGGGGTGATGCCGCAGACGTACATCCTCGCGGTCGGCCCGGGATCGGTCTGCCGGACCTCCCGGGACGCGGTGTCGTAGAGCCGCAGCGGGACGCTCGCGCCGGGGAGCGTGGGAACGTTGGGGGCGGACCACGATTTCATGTCATCGAGCCTATCGGTGCTGATCAGCGGTCATGTCGGTGAACTCGTACGTCACGCCGTCCGGCGCGAGGGTCAGCAGGGTGACGCTGAGGGTGGCGAAGACGCGGCCGTCGGGCAGCTCGTGCCGGACGATCAGCGCCTCGGGCGCGTCCGAGGGCGGGTCGCGGAGGGGTTCGCGCCAGTCGGCGTCGCCGGCGAACCTCGGCAGGTTGGCGGTGACGCGCTCGTGGTCCGGGTCGAGGCCGGTGTTGACGATCACGCTGGTGCCGCCGGGCAGGTCGGTGGTCTCCAGGCTGTGCCCGTCCCAGCTGAACAGCCGGGCCCCGGCCGGGTCGGCGAGCACCAGATGGAACGGGTCATAGCAGGTCAGGTCGATGCCGGGCAGCTCGCCTGAGGTGACGGCCCGCAGCGGCAGGTCGCCGCGGGAGACCTTGCGGGTCTCGGGCGCGGGGGTGCCGCGCCCGTTCAGCAGGGCGGCGGCGCGCCGGGCCGCCGGGTCGACCGCGAGCCAGGTGCCGCCCGCCTTGAGGTCGCGCCCGCCGACGACGCCGGGATGGCCGGGCCAGTGTTCGGCCGGGCCTTCCCATGGGCGGTCGGCGAACTCGTCCCTGATGCCCATCAAGGTGAGGGGCCGCCCCGTTCTCACGATCACCGTGCACATGCGGCAAAGCGTACAAAACCGGCTCAGATGGGTGGCCAGGGGACGGCAGGCCAGCCCTCGAAGGGGTACGGGTGGATGCCGGTGTCGAGCAGCCGCCGCACGCGCTTCCAGGTCGCCTCCACCTCGGCCGTGGTCAGCAGCTCGCGCAGCCGGCGGCCGAGAGAACCGGAGTCCAGCTCCCGCTCCAGCTTGGCCAGCACGCCCACCGCCTCACGTGACAGCGGCTTGCCCCGCCACTGCCACAGGACGGTGCGGAGCTTGTCCTCCACGGCGAAGCAGACGCCGTGGTCGACCCCGTAGACGTGACCGGTCGGCAGCGGCAGCAGGTGGCCGCCCTTGCGGTCGGCGTTGTTGACCACCGCGTCGAAGACCGCCATCCGGCGCACCACCGGGTTGCGGCTGCGGACCAGCCGCATCAGGTCGACCTCACGCTCGGTGTCGATCCACAGCTGGCACATGCCGGGCCCGAACGGCCCCTCGCGGTAGACCGTGGGCGGCACGATGTGCCAGCCGGTGGCCTGCGAGACCTCGTAGGCGGCGACCTCACGGGCGGCGAGCGTGCCGTCGGGGAAGTCCCACAGCGGGCGCTCGCCGCGTACCGGCTTGTAGACGCACGCCGCCGCGCGCTCCCCCAGCCGGACCGTGCAGTAGAGGGTCATGTTGGTGGCTTCGACGAGACGTCCGGCCATCTCCAGGCGGCCGCCACGGAGCAGCTTGAGCGTCTCCTCCTCGTCCATGGCCGAGGGGAGGGCGGCCTTGACGGCGGGCTCGCTCTCCGGAGCGGTCATGAAGCCGCCTCACCTCCGCGGTAGCCGTTGAGACGTACGCACACGTGCCCCTCGGCGTCGAGCGGCTGCCCGCAGAGCGGGCACGGCGGGCGGCCCGCCGCGACGATCTCCAGCGCCCGCCGGGTGAAGGCCCGGGCGGCGCCGGCGCTGATCCGCACCCGCAGCACCGCGGGCTCGGGCGCGTCGAGGTCCTCCTCGTCGACGATCTCCTGCGCCTCGATGACCACCTGGGACGTGTCGGGGTCCCACGCCAGGGCCATCGTGCCGACCCGGAAGTCCTCCGACACCGGGACGTCGAGCGGCTCCTCGTCGGTCAGGTCGGCGGGGGCGACCGCCGGCACGTGGGCGGTGCCGCCGCTGCGCCGCAGCACCTCGTCGAGCAGTTCTTCGAGCCTGCCCGCCAGCGCCGCGACCTGCAGTTTCTCCAGAGCTACGGTGGTCAGTCTGCCCTCGGCCCTGGCCTGCAGAAAGAAGGCGCGCGC
The DNA here is from genome assembly GCF_050936535.1 of Nonomuraea sp. CA-218870. NCBI lineage: Bacteria > Bacillati > Actinomycetota > Actinomycetes > Streptosporangiales > Streptosporangiaceae > Nonomuraea > Nonomuraea sp. CA-218870. The sequence continues at coordinate 4,790,922 of NZ_JBNJMN010000001.1, forward strand.
GCCCGGCTGCCCGAGGGCGCCCGCCACGAACCTCTCTGGCGGGTCGTAGTCGAAGACCGGCATAGCCTGACCTTACGTGGTCCCGGGCCCGCCGCCGACGGCGGCATCGCTCCCGGTGGAGTTTTCTCCCCCGTCTTTCTCCTCCGAATCCTCGGGGAGCCGCAATTCCCCCATATCGTTAATCCTGAGAACAAAGGGACGCAAGGGGGCATAGCGAATGACGGTGAGGGCGGCGGGATCAGCGGTTATGCGCTGGAACTGATCGAGGTGCAGCCCCAGCGCGTCGGCGACGATCGCCTTGATCACGTCTCCGTGGCTGCAGGCGAGGTAGACAGCCTTCTCCCCCAGCCGGTGGTTCCAGTCGCGGATCGCGGCCACCGCGCGGTGCTGCATCACCGCCATCGCCTCACCGCCGGGGAACGCCGCCGCGCTCGGGTGCGTCTGCACCACCGGCCAGAGCGGATCCTTGGCGAGCTCCTTCAGCTCCCGCCCGGTCCAGTCGCCGTAGTCGCACTCCAGCAGCCGGTCGTCGGTCCGCACCGCCAGGCCGCGGCCCTCGGCGACGGCCTCGGCGGTCTCCCGGCAGCGCTCCAGAGGGCTGGAGACGACCGCGTCGAGCCGGACGCCGGCGATCCGCCGCGCCAGCGCGGCGGCCTGCGCCCGGCCCGCGTCGCTGAGGTGGACGCCGGGGGTGCGGCCGGCCAGCACCGGCCCCGTCAGGTCGGTCAGCCCGTGGCGGGCCAGAAGCAGCGTGGTCATCCACCCAAGTGTCGCAGGCCGCCGTCTCGGCGTTCGACCCCCCTGAGCGGTAATCTGGCGGGATCATGGAGCAGCGCTATGTCGGCCGCAGCGGCCTGTCGGTGTCCCGTCTGGGCCTCGGCACGATGACGTGGGGGCGTGACACCGACGCCGACGACGCGGCGGCTCAGCTCGGGATGTTCCTCGACGCGGGCGGCACCCTCGTCGACACGGCCGACGTCTACACCGGCGGCGACGCCGAGCGGGTGCTCGGCCGCCTGCTGCGCGACCAGGTGCCGCGCGGCGAGCTGGTGATCTCGACCAAGGCGGTGGTGACGCCGATGGGCCGCCGGTCGCGCGACGCCTCCCGGCGCCACCTGATCGCCGCCGTGGACGACTCGCTGAGCCGGCTCGGCGTCGACCACGTCGACCTGTGGCAGCTCCACACCTACGACCCCGAGGTGCCGCTCGACGAGACGCTGGCCGCGCTCGACGCCATCGTCTCCTCCGGCCGGGCGCTGTACGCGGGCGTGTGCGACTACACGGGCTGGCAGCTCGCCGCGGCCTCGGTGACGCAGCGGATGATCCCCGGCCGGGCGCCGATCATCTCGGTGCAGACCGAGTACTCCCTGCTGGCCCGCGACGCCGAGCGCGAGCTGATGCCGGCCGCCCACCATCTGGACGTCGGCGTGCTCGCCTGGTCGCCGCTCGGCCGCGGGGTGCTGACCGGCAAGTACCGCACCGGCATCCCAGCCGACTCGCGGGCGGCCACGCCGCACTTCTCCGACTTCGTCCGCCCGTACCTCGACGACCGGTGCCGCAGCGTGGTCGAGTCCGTCGTGACCGCCGCCGAAGGGCTCGGCGTCTCGCCCACGGCGGTCGCGCTGTCATGGGTCCGCGACCAGCCGGGCATCGCCTCGGCGATCGTCGGGGCGCGTACGCTCACCCAGTTGAAGGGCACGCTGCTCGCCGAAGACCTGGAGCTCCCGATCGAGATCCGAGAGGCCCTGGATGACGTCTCGTCCCCCGAGTAACGAACGAGAGCTCAATTCGCGTATCACTAGTCGATACCGAATCGCAACTTTACTGAGAAAAGCGCTGCGCCGTCTGCACTTACCCTTCAGGCTTTTCCTCGGAAGCCACGCGGGAGGGGACGGATGGTGAGCAGAACCGCTATCTCGGCTGGGATCCTCGCGGTGTCGATCGTGGCGCTTCCCATCGCCGCGGTCCCCGCGGCCGCCCAGGGGGCCCAGGGAGCCCAGGCGGCCGACTGCGAGCGCGGCGGGGGCGGCCTGCTCTCGGGGGTGACCGACGGCCTGTGCGACGTCGTGGGCGCCGTCACCGGCACCGTCGACAAGCTGACCGGCGGAGTCACCGAGCCCCTCACCGACGGCCTGGACAAGACCACCGACAAGGTCCTCGGCACCGTCGGCGAGGCCGTGCCGACCGCGAAGGCCGCCCCGTCCGGCGAGCCGTCGGCCCGCTCCACGCCCTCCACCAAGCCGAAGAAGACCCTGCTGCCCGAGCCGCTCGCCGACGTGTGCCTGCCGCTGGCCTGCGACGACGCGGACGAGGAAGCGGACGAGGAAGCGGACGAGGACGCGCCGCGGGAGACGACGCCCCCGAGCCCGCGGGCCGACGACCGTGAGACGGCCGAGCCCGAGCGCGAGGAACGCCGCCGCGAGCCCGAGGAGGACGCCGAGGCGGTGCCCACGACCTGGCCGACGCAGCCGCCGGCCCGTGAGACGCACTCCATCGACGGCAGCGAGGAGCCGGTCGCCGAGGAGCCCGCGGCCGACCCGGAGGACCTCCGCATCGACCTGCTGTGGCCCAACCCGTTCACCGAGGAGCTGCCCCTGCCGATGGGACGCGAGCCGGTGGTGCGGCCGGTCGCGCCGGCCTCCGACGTGCTGGGCACCACGCTGACCGTGGTGCTGCTCGCCACGGCGATCCTGGCCAGCCGGGTGGTCCAGCAGCGCAGGCGCCGCAGCGAGCCGCACGACTCGATGCCGTTCGAGCCGGCGGGACGCCACCGGCTCGCCTGAGGTCAGCCGCCGATCGCGTGGACGCCGCCGTCGACGTGCACGATCTCGCCGGTGGTGGCCGGGAACCAGTCGGACATGAGCGCCACGCAGGCGCGGGCGGCCGGCACCGTGTCGGCCAGGTCCCAGCCGAGCGGCGCCCGGTCGGGCCAGCTCTCCTCGAACTCCTTGAAGCCCGGGATCGACTTGGCCGCCATGGTGCGCAGCGGCCCGGCGGCCACGAGGTTGACGCGGATGCCGTGCTTGCCCAGGTCGCGGGCGAGGTAGCGGTTGCACGACTCCAGACCGGCCTTGGCCACGCCCATCCAGTCGTAGACCGGCCAGGCCTTGCTGGCGTCGAAGTCGAGGCCGACGACCGCGCCGCCGCCCTCCTTCATCAGCGGCAGGCAGGCCACCGCGAGCGACTTGTAGGAGTAGGTGGACACGTGCAGGGCCGTGGCGACGTCCTCCCACGCGGTGTTGAGGAAGTTGCCGCCGAGCGCCGACTGCGGGGCGAAGCCGATGGAGTGGACCACCCCGTCGAGGCCGTCGACGTGCTCGCCCACCCGGTCGGCCAGCGTGTCGAGCTGGTCGGTGTCCTGCACGTCGAGCTCCAGCACGGGGGCGGGCGCGGGCAGCCGCTTGGCGATCCGCTCGACCAGGCTCAGCCGGCCGAAGCCGGTGAGCACCACGGTCGCGCCCTCCTCCTGCGCCAGCTTGGCGACCGAGAACGCGATGGAGGCGTCGGTCAGCACGCCCGTGACCAGGATCCGCTTGCCTTCGAGTATGCCCACGTCAGTGCCCCATTCCCAGACCGCCGTCGACGGGGATCACGGCCCCGGTGATGTAGGAGGCGTCGTCGCTCGCCAGGAAGCGGACGACGCGCGCCACCTCCGCGGGAGTCGCCTGACGCCCCAGAGGGATGTTCTTCACGATCGCCTCGGTGTCGAGCTCGGCCGTCATGTCGGTGGCCACGAACCCGGGCGAGACCACGTTGACCGTGATGCCGCGCGAACCGTACTCGCGGGCCAGGGAGCGGGCGAAGCCGATCAGCCCGGCCTTGGAGGCGGCGTAGTTGGCCTGGCCGGCCTGGCCGAGCAGGCCGATCACGGAGGAGATGAGGACGATGCGGCCGCGCTTGAGCCGCATCATGGGCCGGATCGCCCGCTTGGTGACGCGGTAGGCGCCGGTGAGGTTGGCGTCGACGACGTCGGTGAAGGTCTCCTCCTTCATCATCGCCAGCAGGGTGTCCTTGGTGATGCCGGCGTTGGAGACGAGGACCTCGACCGGGCCCTGCTCCGCCTCGACCTTGTCGAAGGCGGCCTCGACGTCGGCCATGCTGGTCACGTCGCACCTGACCCCGAAGAGCCCTTCCGGCGGTTCTCCGGAACGGTAGGTGACGGCGACGGCGTCGCCGGCGGCGGCGAGTTCACGGGCGATCGCGAGGCCTATGCCGCGATTGCCCCCGGTGACGAGTACAGAGCGAGCCATGACACCTGACGCTATCTGCTACCGGCCGGTACCCGCTTATCCGGGTGACACAAGATCACAGGGTTAGGATCGTGGACATGCGCCAGATCGACTCCGACTTCCTCGCGCTCCCGCTGCGGCGGCTCGCGGACGCCGCGCTGCAGCGTGCCCGCGACCTGGGCGCCGAGCACGCCGACTTCCGGCTGGAACGCGTCCGCGCCGAGACGCTCAGCCTCTACGACGCCCGGCTCGAAGGCGCCGCCGACGCCGACGACCTGGGCTACGCCGTCCGTGTCGTCAAGGACGGCACGTGGGGCTTCGCCGCCGGCGTCGACCTCACCCCGGAGGCGGCGGCCCGGGTGGCCGAGCAGGCGGTGCGGGTGGCGGAGGTGAGCGCGCCGATCAACCGCGAGCCGGTCGAGCTGGCCCCGGAGCCGGTGCACGACGCCACGTGGGTGTCGTCCTACGAGGTCGACCCGTTCGACGTGGCGCAGGCCGACAAGGTGGCGCTGCTGGCCGACTGGTCGGCGGGGCTGCTCAAGGGCGCCGACCACGTCTCGGCCCGGCTGTTGCAGGTCAAGGAGCAGAAGTTCTACGCCGACACGGCCGGCACGACGACCACGCAGCAGCGGGTGCGCGTCCATCCGAGCCTGAACGCGATGAAGGCGTCGCGGTCCGGGTTCGACGACATGTCGACGATCGCGCCGCCCGTGGGGCGCGGCTACGAGTACCTGACCGGCACGGAGTGGGACTGGCAGGCCGAGCTGGCCGCGCTGCCGCTGCATCTGGAGGAGAAGCTCGCCGCGCCGTCGATCGAGGCCGGCGACTACGACCTCGTGATCGACCCGTCCAACCTGTGGCTGACCATCCACGAGTCGATCGGCCACGCCACCGAGCTCGACCGGGCGCTGGGCTACGAGGCCGCCTACGCCGGCACCAGCTTCGCCACCTTCGACCAGCTCGGCGAGCTGGTGTACGGCTCGCCGCTGATGAACGTCACCGGCGACCGCACGGTCGAGCACGGCCTGGCCACGGTCGGCTACGACGACGAGGGGGTGCGGGGCCAGACCTTCGACATCGTCCGCGACGGTGTCCTGGTCGGCTACCAGCTCGACCGGCGGATGGCGATGATGAAGGGCTTCGGCCGGTCCAACGGGTGCGCGTTCGCCGACTCGCCGGGCCACACGCCGATCCAGCGGATGGCCAACGTGTCGCTCCAGCCGGCCCAGGACGGCCCGGCCACGGACGAGCTGATCGCCGGCGTCGAACGCGGCCTCTACATCGTCGGCGACAAGAGCTGGTCCATCGACATGCAGCGCTACAACTTCCAGTTCACCGGGCAGCGCGCGTACCGGATCTCCCACGGCAAGCTCGCCGGGCAGGTCCGCGACTTCGCCTACCAGGCCACCACGACCGACTTCTGGCAGTCGATGGAGGCCGTCGGCGGCCCCGGCACCTACGTGCTGGGCGGCGCGTTCAACTGCGGGAAGGGCCAGCCGGGGCAGGTGGCGCCGGTCAGCCACGGCTGCCCGTCGGCGCTGTTCCGCGACGTCCGGATCCTCAACACCGTTCAGGAGGGCGGAAAGTGACGACTCCCCAGGAGATGGTGGAACGGGCGCTCGCGCTCTCCGCGGCCGACGCCTGCGTGGTGCTGGCCGACGACCACTCGTCGGCCAACCTGCGGTTCGCGGGCAACACCCTGACCACCAACGGGGTGGCGCACTCCACCCGTCTCACCGTGATCTCGATGAGCGGGCGGGGGGTGGGCGTGGTGTCGCGCTCCGCCGTGCGCCCTGACCAGCTCGCCGACGTGGTGGCCGCCGCCGACGCGGCGGCCCGCGCCGCGCAGCCCGCCGAGGACGCCCGCGAGCTGGTGTCCGGGGTGCCCGCGAGCGCGTCCTGGGACGAGCCGGTGCCGCCCACCGGCATCGGGGTGTTCGAGGGCTTCGCGCCCGCGCTCGGCGAGGCGTTCTCGGCCGCCGAGTCGGGCGGCAGGAGGCTGTACGGGTTCGCCGAGCACACTCTCACCTCGACCTTCCTCGGCACGTCGACGGGCCTGCGGCTGCGCCACGACCAGCCGACCGGCCGGCTGCAGCTCAACGCCAAGTCCGCCGACCTGAAGCGCTCGGCGTGGGCCGGCGTGTCCACCCACGACTTCACCGACGTCGACGTGGCCGCCCTCGACGCCGGGCTGGCGCGGCGGCTCGACTGGGCCAAGACGCGGGTCGACCTGCCCGCGGGCCGCTACGAGACGCTGCTGCCGCCGGCGGCGGTGGCCGACCTCATGGTCTACCTGTTCTGGTCCGCGGGCGCCAGGGACGCCGTCGACGGCCGTTCGGTGTTCGCCAAGCCGGGCGGCGGCACCCGGGTGGGCGAGCGGCTCGCCTCGATGCCCGTGACGCTCTCCAGCGACCCGTCGGCTGACGGCGTCGCCTGCGCGCCGTTCGTGACGGCGCACGCCTCCAGCCGGCAGAGCTCGGTGTTCGACAACGGGCTGCCGCTGACGGCGACCGACTGGATCCGCGAGGGGCGGCTGGAGTCGCTGCTGCAGACCCGCTACTCGGCCGAGCTGAGCGGGCTGCCGGTCACGCCCGCCATCGACAACCTGATCATGCGGGGGCCCGGTGACGGCCGCTCGCTGGAGGAGATGATCGCCTCCACCCGCCACGGGCTGCTGGTGACCTGCCTGTGGTACATCCGCGAGGTCGACCCGCAGACGCTGCTGCTGACCGGGCTCACCCGCGACGGCGTCTATCTCGTCGAGCACGGCGAGGTGGTGGGCGAGGTGAACAACTTCCGGTTCAACGAGAGCCCGGTCGACCTGCTCGGCCGGCTCAGCGAGGTGGGCCGGTCGCAGCAGACGCTGCCGCGCGAGTGGAGCGACTACTTCACCCGCACCGTCATGCCCGCGGTACGGGTGCCGGACTTCAACATGTCGACGGTCAGCCAGGCGAGCTGATCGTCAGCTTGTGGACCCGGCTCCAGCGCTTCCCGGTGACCAGCCGGGCGGTGAGGTCGTCCAGGTCGTAGACGATCGACCAGCGGGTGTGCGCCTGCGCCACCCGGCGCAGCAGGTCGAGGGCGTCGGCGCCGGTGCCGATGCCCTTGGCCAGGGCGCTGTAGCGGGCGTCGGACAGCCGGTCGGCCGGTTCGGTGTCGGCCATGGTGATGTTGGTGAGGATCCGGTCGTCGATGACGTGCAGCCTGCCGCCGCCGTACTCGGCGACCACGGCCCGGCCGGTCCGGTCGGCGATCAGGTAGTGCACCTGCGGCCCGCCGGTGAACTCGACGTCGTAGCGGCGCATCAGCGCGATCGCCTCGTCCACGGTGGCGGCGCGGTCGAGCATCAGCCGGATGATGCGGGTGGTGCCCATCAGCGCGCGGCCCGGCGTCCTGGCGGGCAGCTCGGCGTCGGGCGTCTGGGCCAGGCCGACGGCCAGCCCCTTCTCGTTCATGCCGTCGAACGGCAGCAGCACGGCGTGGCCGAGCCTGCGCCGGTGCTGGGGGTCCTTCAGGTCCGGGCCGCCGCCGTCGAGCACGTACGAGACGTCGGAGACGGAGATCGAGGCGTACGCGCCGGGAGCGTCGCTGTGCACCACCATCGCCGCGTTCGGGTCCCAGTCGAAGTTGCGGGCGAACTCGGCGCCGTCGGCGGACTCCGGCCCTCTGGCGAACAGGGAGCACGCCCAGGCGCTGTCGGGGCGGGCGAGTTCCTCGTCGGTCAGCGGCGCCTCGGCGTCGTAGTCGCCGTGGTAGGTCATCGCGTACATCGGCAGGTCGTCGAGCCGGCGCAGGCTGCCCGCCGTCCGTTCGACCTGCTCCTGGGTCTGCCGTAACACCGGGCTCTCCCGTACGGAACGCGCCGGCTCCCGCTCCCCCGAGCACGCGGCCGCCGACACGAGGAGGAGCAGTGCCGACAGCACCTTCGTGGTCCGGCTGCGCATGACAGCAGTGTGCCGCCCGCCCGGTGATCTGTCACCCCCGGGCGAAACCGCGCGCCCCGTTCCCGGCGTGCGGCGCGCGGTGTGGACGTAGGATGACGCCGGTTGTGATCTTGAAGCGCGGGGGGAGGCGGGCGGTGGAGGCCATCGTGGCGGACATGGCGCGGCGGCTGGCGGAGGTGCCGGGCGTGGTGGGGGTGCTGCTCGGCGGGAGCAGGGCGCGCGGGGAGCACCGGCCGGACTCCGACTGGGACCTGGGCGTCTACTACCGGGAGCCGCTCGACGTGGAGGCGCTGGGCGAGCTCGCCGGGCCGGGGGTCGAGGTGGCCGGGCCCGGCGGGTGGGGGCCGTGGGTGAACGGCGGGGCGTGGCTGGAGGCCGGCGGCGCGGCGGTGGACTGGATCCTGCGCGACGTCGACCGTGTGCGGCGGGTGTGGGCGGACTGCCGGGAGGGCCGCTACGAGGTGGGCGTCCAGATGGGGCATCCGCTGGGGTTCTGGTCGCCGTGCTACGCGGGCGAGGTGGCGCTCGGCAGGATACTCGCCGACCCGCACGGGGAGCTGGCACGGCTGCGGGAGGAGACGGCGGTGTACCCGGAACGGCTGCGCGAGTCGCTCATGGCGGCGGCCTGGGAGGCCGGGTTCCTGGTGGAGGTGGCGGGCAAGGCGGTGGGCAGGGCGGACACGCTCTACATCTCCCTCTGCCTGTCGCGGGCGGTCGGCGTGCTGGTCCAGGCGCTGTTCGCGGCCGAGCGGCGGTGGTGCCTCAACGAGAAGGGCGCGCTGGCGGTCGCGGAGACGCTGCCGGCCGCCCCCGCCGGGTTCGGCCGGCGGGCCCGCGCGCTGCTGGGCGGCCTGGGCGAGACGCCCCGGTCGCTGGCGGCGGCGGTGGACGGGGCGCGGGAGCTGG